>NZ_CM142702.1:0-5304207 GCF_054897735.1 Pseudomonas sp. PB3P13
ATGTCCCGACTCAATCCCCGGCAGCAAGAAGCCGTGAGCTACGTCGGCGGCCCTCTTTTGGTGCTCGCCGGCGCGGGCTCCGGCAAGACCAGCGTGATCACGCGCAAGATCGCGCACCTGATCCAGAACTGCGGCATCCGCGCCCAGTACATCGTCGCCATGACCTTCACCAACAAGGCCGCGCGCGAGATGAAGGAACGGGTCGGCACGCTGCTCAAGGGCGGCGAAGGCCGCGGTCTCACGGTGTGCACGTTTCACAATCTGGGCCTGAACATCATCCGCAAGGAACACGTGCGGCTGGGCTACAAGCCGGGCTTCTCGATTTTTGACGAAGCCGATGTCAAATCCCTGATGACCGACATCATGCAGAAGGAATACTCGGGCGACGACGGCGTCGACGAGATCAAGAACATGATCGGCTCGTGGAAAAACGACCTGATCCTGCCGCCCGAAGCACTGGAAAACGCGCGCAACCCCAAGGAACAGACTGCGGCAATCGTCTACACCCATTACCAACGCACGCTCAAGGCGTTCAACGCGGTGGACTTCGACGACCTGATCCTGCTGCCGGTAAAGCTGTTTCAGGAACATGCCGACATCCTCGAAAAGTGGCAGAACAAAGTCCGCTACCTGCTGGTGGACGAATATCAGGACACCAACGCCAGCCAGTATTTGCTGGTGAAGCTGCTGATCGGCAAACGCAATCAGTTCACTGTGGTGGGTGACGACGACCAGTCGATTTACGCCTGGCGCGGTGCACGGCCGGAAAACCTGATGTTGCTCAAGGACGATTACCCGTCCCTGAAAGTCGTCATGCTCGAGCAGAACTACCGCTCCACCAGCCGCATCCTGCGCTGCGCCAACGTGCTCATCTCGAACAACCCGCACGAGTTTGAAAAACAGCTGTGGAGCGAGATGGGCCACGGTGACGAGATCCGCGTGATCCGCTGCCGCAATGAAGACGCCGAAGCCGAACGTGTGGCCGTCGAGTTGTTGACCCTGCATTTGCGCACCGACCGGCCTTACAGCGATTTCGCGATTCTGTACCGCGGTAACTACCAGGCCAAGCTGATCGAGTTGAAGCTGCAGCACCACCAGATTCCATATCGCCTGTCGGGCGGCAACAGCTTTTTCGGACGTCAGGAAGTGAAAGACCTGATGGCCTACTTCCGCCTGATCGTGAACCCGGACGACGACAACGCTTTCCTGCGCGTGATCAACGTCCCCCGCCGCGAAATCGGTTCGACCACGCTGGAAAAACTTGGCAACTACGCCACCGAGCGCAAGATTTCCATGTACGCCGCGACCGACGAAATCGGTCTGGGCGAGCATCTGGACACGCGCTTCACCGATCGCCTGTCGCGCTTCAAGCGCTTCATGGACAAGGTTCGCGAGCAGTGCGCCGGCGAAGACCCGATTTCGGCGCTGCGCAGCATGGTCATGGACATCGACTACGAGAACTGGCTGCGCACCAACAGCTCCAGCGACAAGGCCGCCGACTACCGCATGGGCAACGTCTGGTTTCTGATCGAGGCGTTGAAAAATACCCTCGAGAAAGACGAAGACGGCGAGATGACCGTCGAAGATGCCATCGGCAAACTGGTCCTGCGCGACATGCTGGAGCGTCAGCAGGAAGAGGAAGACGGTGCTGAAGGCGTGCAGATGATGACCTTGCACGCCTCCAAGGGTCTGGAATTTCCCTACGTGTTCATCATGGGCATGGAAGAGGAAATCCTTCCGCACCGCTCCAGCATCGAAGCCGACACCATCGAAGAAGAACGTCGCCTGGCCTACGTCGGCATTACTCGCGCACGTCAGACGCTGGCCTTCACGTTTGCCGCCAAGCGCAAGCAATACGGCGAGATCATCGATTGCTTGCCGAGCCGCTTTCTTGATGAGCTGCCGCCAGACGACCTGGCGTGGGAAGGCAACGACGACACGCCGGTCGAAGTCAAAGCCGTTCGCGGCAATACGGCATTAGCCGATATACGGGCGATGCTAAAGCGCTAGAATCGCGTTTTTTTAACCACACTTTTTTACGATCTCAGGCGCATACGCGTCATTAGAGGAAAGCTTCATGGAAGCACTGCACAAGAAAATTCGCGAAGAAGGCATCGTGCTTTCCGATCAGGTCCTGAAAGTTGACGCGTTTCTGAACCACCAGATCGACCCGGCCCTGATGAAGCTGATCGGCGACGAATTCGCCACGTTGTTCAAGGATTCGGGCATCACCAAGATTGTCACCATCGAAGCCTCGGGCATTGCACCGGCGATCATGACCGGTCTGAACCTCGGCGTGCCCGTGATCTTCGCCCGCAAGCAACAGTCACTGACCCTGACTGAAAACCTGCTGTCGGCGACCGTTTACTCGTTCACCAAGCAAACCGAAAGCACCGTGGCCATCTCCCCGCGCCACCTGACCAGTAGCGACCGCGTGCTGATCATCGATGATTTTCTGGCCAACGGAAAGGCGTCGCAGGCGCTGATCTCGATCATCAAACAGGCCGGCGCAACCGTCGCCGGTCTTGGCATCGTGATCGAGAAGTCGTTCCAGGGTGGTCGTGCCGAGCTGGATTCGCAGGGTTATCGCGTTGAGTCGTTGGCTCGCGTTCAGTCGCTGAAGGATGGCGTGGTCACTTTTATCGAGTAAGCCGCAGCCTTGCAAAATCAATGTGGGAGCGAGCTTGCTCGCGATAGGGTCATAACAGTCAACACCAATGTCGACTGTCAGGCCGCCATCGCGAGCAAGCTCGCTCCCACAGTTGGTTTGTGTTGGCTGTTACTGCGCGGTGGCTTTGAGGCCGGTGAGTAGCAACCGCTGGAACAGGTCGTCCTTCAGGCCTTCCGGATGGGTGAGCTGCATACGCTCCAAGTGCGCAGGAAACTGCGACGGCTCCGGTGCATCCAGCGCCGCTTTACCCAATTCCAGAATCTCCGTGAGCTTGAACTTGCTCTTCAGCCAGTTCAGCGCCCGCAACAGATCCCGTTCTTCGGCCGTGAAATCACAGCCCAGCGGGTATTCAGGAAACAGGTTTGGATGTTGCGCCTGAATGCTCTGCAGCCGTTCAGGGTAGTTATCGGCAAAGCGCGGATCGAGGCGGAAGTTTTTCGGCAACTTGCCAACGGTCTGCGCTTGCTCGATCAAGCCTGACTGAAACCGTGAATCGCTGATATTGAGCAACGCTTCTATCACCGCCGCATCGGTCTTGCCGCGCAGATCGGCGATGCCGTATTCGGTGACCACAATGTCGCGCAAATGGCGCGGGATCGTGCAATGGCCGTAATCCCAAACGATATTGGAGCTGACTTCGCCGCCCGCCTCGCGCCAGCTGCGCAACAACAGGATCGAGCGTGCGCCCTCCAGCGCGTGGCCCTGGGCGACGAAGTTGTACTGCCCGCCGACACCGCTGAGCACCCGCCCGTCTTCCAGCTGATCGGCGACGCCGGCACCCAGCAAGGTCATGGTGAACACCGTGTTGATGAACCGCGCATCCAGACGCTGCAGGCGTTTGAGTTCTTCCTGTCCGTAAAGCTCGTTGATGTAGCTGATGCGGGTCATGTTGAATTCAAGGCGTTTACTTTGCGGCAATTCGCCAAGGCGCTCGTAGAACGTCCGCGGCCCGAGGAAAAACCCGCCATGCACCGAGATGCCGTCCGTTTGCGCGGCTTCATCGAGAGTGCCCGCGTTCGCCTGTTGCTGGGTCGGCACGTCCGGGTAGACCTTGCGCCGGATGATTCCGGCATCGGCCAATACCAGCAAGCCGTTGACGAACATTTCACTGCAGCCGTACAGGCCTTTGGCGAACGGTTCGACGCCACCCTCGCGATCGATCAATTGCGCCCACTGGCTGAGATTGATGTCCGCCAGCAACGCTTTGTAACCGGCGTTATCCGCCTGGCGCGCGAGCAATGCTGCGGTCAGCGCGTCGCCCATGGAACCGATGCCGATCTGCAGCGTGCCACCGTCGCGCACCAGCGTACTGGCGTGCAACCCAATGAAATGATCCTGAAAACCCACCGGCATGTTCGGCGTGGAAAACAGCGTGCTGCTGTCTTTTTCATCGATCAGCAAGTCAAACCCGTCGATGCCGATTTCGGCGTCGCCCGGCATGTAGGGCAAGTCGTTGTGCACTTGGCCAACCACCAGAATCGTCTCCCCCGCCGCCCGACGTTTTTCGATCATGGGCAACAGGTCAAGGGTGATGTCCGGGTTGCAGCTCAAGCTGAAGCGGTCGGGATGTTCACTGTGGCTGGCGACCATCTGCGCCACCAGGTTCAACCCTGCGGCGTTAATGTCGCGGGCAGCGTGGCTGTAATTGCTGCTGACATAATCCTGCTGCGCGGCCGCGCTGTTGAGCAGGCTGCCGGGCAGCATGAAAAACTGTTGAACGTGAATGTTGGGCGGCAGATTGTCTTTGTGCAGCCCGGCGAGAAAATCCAGCTCCGGGTAGTCGCCGTAAACGCGCTCGATGAAAGGCTCGATGAAGCGCTTCTGCAGACCGTCGCCCAAGGAAGGACGTCCCAGGCACAGTGCGGTGTAGATCGTCAGTTGCCGCTCGGGCAGTTGCGCGATGCGACGATAGAGCGCGTTGACGAAGTGATTGGGTTTGCCCAATCCCAGAGGCAGACCCATATGGATATGCGCCGGCAACCGTTCCAGCACGTCATCGACCGCTTGTTCGATAGAACACAGCTGCACCATCTGATCCTCCCTTACATTCCGTGAATTGGGGTTGGACCGAGCTTGCCGGGTCTTTACTGCATTGAACAGACTTTGCGTACTTATTCAGGACAAAACAGAAGAAACAAAAAAACCGCTCGAAAGCGGTTTTTGCTGAGCATGAACGCTTATTTCAAGCCGGACATCTTCTCGATGGCCGCTTTCAGATCGGCGTCGGTGCAATCGGCACATGTGCCTTTTGGCGGCATGGCATTGATACCGGAGATCGCCTTGGCGAGCAGGCCGTCAATACCGCCTTCCTTTTTGGAGCGCTCGCCCCAGGCGGCGCCATCACCCACTTTCGGCGCGCCTAGCAGGCCGGTGCCGTGGCAAGCGTTGCAGTGCTTTGCAATCACGGAATCAGGGGTTTTGGCATCACCGCCGCCTGCCGACGCAACGACTTCCATGCCTTTGCACTCTTGACCAGTCACGCAAACCTGGCCTACGGGCTCAAGGCGTTTGGCAATATCGTCATTAGTCGCAGCTTGAGCGCTGACAGCCCAAAGGGCCAATACGGTTGCTGGTGCAGCCAGCATTTTCATAATTAGGTTCACGCGTTCACCCTCAATGGTGGCTAGTCACGCCTACGGCCACGGTTCGCAGGCGGGCGCAAGTATAGCGGTAACCCCGTCGCACTGAAACAACCCCAAAGTCGAAGGGGTCTTGTTGCCGGGCGGTAAATCGGTGGGGGCGCCTTGATGCTGCTGGCAGGTCGACTCTTCTGTCAGAAATTCGCCGGTGTGGCTGCGCTGATCAGCCGCGCTGGTGCGTCGAACGGATTGCGGAAACGGTGCGGCTTGCTACTTTCAAAGTAGTAGCTGTCGCCCGCTTCGAGAACAAAAGTTTCCAGCCCGACGACCAGCTCAAGTCGCCCTTCGACCAGAATCCCGGTTTCTTCGCCCTCGTGGGTGAGCATCTCGTCACCGGTGTCAGCACCGGGCGGGTAGATTTCATTGAGGAATGCAATAGCGCGGCTCGGGTGCGCCCGGCCGACGAGCTTCATGGTCACGGCGCCATCGGAAATGTCGATCAGTTCGTTGGCTTTGTAGACGATCTGGGTCGGCGTTTCCTGCAGGATTTCTTCGGAAAAGAACTCGACCATGGACATGGGAATCCCGCCCAACACTTTACGCAACGAGCTGATCGAGGGGCTGACGCTGTTTTTCTCGATCATCGAGATGGTGCTATTGGTAACGCCCGCGCGCTTGGCGAGTTCACGTTGCGAAAGGCCTTTGAGCTTACGGATGGATTGCAGTCGTTCACCGACGTCCAATGCTTGCGCCTCCAGGATTCAATTTGTTGGAATATTGAGCGTTATCATGGCGACAGCGTTCAGTATTTACAACACTTTGGCCTGAATCCTGTTCAGCGAGGCGACTTCCGGTGAGTACCGTCCGCCTTCAGCCCTCGGAATAGAGCATTGGCACCCGGCGCAGGTTACAGAAAATCTGGTAAGGAATAGTGTCAGCAGCGGCAGCCACGTCGCTGGCCAGAATGTTTTTGCCCCACAACTCGACGGTCGCACCCAGACCCGCTTGGGGCACATCGGTCAAATCAATGCACAGCATGTCCATCGACACTCGGCCAATCAGTTGGCTGCGTTGGCCGGCGACCAGCACCGGCGTACCGGTCAGCGCCTGACGCGGATAGCCATCGGCATACCCCATGGCTACCACGCCAACGCGCATCGGCTTGTGAGTGATGAACCTGGCGCCATAGCCGATCGGCTCTCCGGCTGGCAGCTCACGTACGCAGATCACTTTCGATTCCAGGGTCATCACCGGCTGCAAACGGGAGGCCACATCGCTGGCCTCTTCAAAGGGCGTTGCGCCGTAGAGCATGATGCCGGGACGCACCCAATCGCTGTGGATCTGCGGCCAACCGAGCACGGCCGGCGAATTGCGCAAACTGACCTCGGCCGTCAGCCCCTGGCGCGCAGCTTCAAACACTCCGACCTGCTCGACACTGGCCTGACAGTGCAGCTCATCGGCGCGGGCGAAGTGACTCATCAACACAACCTTGGCAACCTTGCCGCTGGCCAGCAGCCGCTGGTAAGCGGCCTGATAGTCCTTGGGATGCAGACCCACGCGGTGCATGCCCGAATCGAGCTTGAGCCAGACATTGATCGGCGTTTTCAGCGTCGACTTCTCGATGGCTTCAAGCTGCCACAGCGAATGCACGACGCACCAGAAATCATGCTCGACAATCAGCGGCAGTTCGTCGGCTTCGAAAAAACCTTCCAGCAACAGCACCGGCGCTCGAATGCCCGCAGCGCGAAGCTCCAGCGCTTCCTCGATACAGGCCACGGCAAATCCATCCGCCTCGGCTTCCAGCGCTTGGGCGCAACGCACCGCGCCATGGCCGTAGGCGTCCGCCTTGATCACGGCGAGGGCCTTGGCCCCGGTGATTTCACGGGCGATACGGTAGTTTTGACGCAGGGCTTGAAGGTCGATCAGGGCACGGGCTGGACGCATGGCGGCAGACTTCTAGGCGGTCATTGGAATGAAAACCGGCGCTGGCTGACGGCGTTAACCGCCAACAGCACCGGGAGAGGGATCTTTCTGACAGGCTTTATGGCAGAGCGGCTACAACCGACAGCTCGACCAGAATTTCCGGTTCGCACAGCCTGTGCTCGCGATGAATCACGATCTGGCTCATGCGCTCATTGGTGAGCTGGCGCTGGATTGACATGTTTTGCGGACTCCTGAATTTTGCTGCCGTAACGGGAGATATCGAGGCCTTCGGCACTGATCTGCGGAGACTTCTTCGCCATCAGATCGGCCAGCAAGCGACCGGAACCACACGCCATGGTCCAGCCTAGCGTGCCATGACCGGTGTTCAGGAACAGGTTACTGAATGGCGTCGCGCCAACAATCGGCGTTCCGTCCGGCGTGGTCGGCCGCAGACCGGTCCAGAAGCTTGCCTGGGCCAGATCGCCGCCCTGAGGATAAAGATCGTTGACGATCATCTCCAGGGTTTCACGCCGACGCGGGTTCAACGACAGGTCAAAACCGGCAATCTCCGCCATGCCGCCCACTCGGATACGGTTGTCGAAACGGGTGATCGCGACCTTGTAGGTCTCATCGAGAATGGTCGAAGTCGGTGCCATCGCCGGATTGGTAATCGGCACGGTCAGCGAGTAACCCTTGAGCGGATACACCGGCGCCTTGATGCCCAACGGCTTGAGCAATTGCGGCGAGTAGCTGCCGAGTGCGAGCACGTAGCGATCAGCGGTTTCCAGCTTGCCATCAATCCACACGCCGTTGATGCGATCACCGGCAAAGTCGAGGCGCTGAATGTCCTGGCCGTAACGGAACTGCACGCCGAGTTTGACGGCCATTTCTGCCAGACGTGTGGTGAACATCTGGCAGTCGCCGGTCTGGTCGTTCGGCAGTCGCAGGGCGCCGGCCAGAATATCGGTGACGCTGGCCAGCGCCGGCTCTACGCGTGCAATGCCGGCGCGGTCCAGTAGCTCGAACGGCACACCGGACTCTTTCAGCACGGCGATGTCTTTCGCGGCGCCATCGAGCTGAGCCTGGGTGCGGAACAACTGAGTAGTACCCAGGCTGCGGCCTTCGTAGGCAATGCCGGTTTCAGCACGCAATTCGTCAAGGCAATCGCGGCTGTACTCGGACAGACGAACCATGCGCTCCTTGTTGACCGCATAACGGCTGGCGGTGCAGTTGCGCAGCATTTGCGCCATCCATAGATACTGGTCGATGTCGGCCGTGGCCTTGATCGCCAGCGGTGCGTGGCGCTGCAGCAGCCATTTGATGGCCTTGAGTGGCACGCCCGGCGCGGCCCACGGCGAGGCATATCCCGGTGAGACCTGCCCGGCGTTGGCAAAACTGGTCTCCATGGCCGCGGCAGGCTGGCGGTCCACCACCACCACTTCAAACCCGGCACGCGCCAGGTAATAAGCACTGGTGGTGCCGATGACGCCGCTACCCAAGACCATAACGCGCATTTTTCAATCCCTCATCGCGGTTCGCCGCTGACGTTTGTTGTTCAGACCGTAGATGTGGGCAGTGTAAAAAAGATCAGCCAGTGCTTTTCACTATATAAGCACCTATATTTGGCGACAATTCTCGGCAAAAACGCATTTCACGGAGGCGCATCCCCTATGCGGACCAACACTCAGACCAAACGTGAGCTGGACAAGATCGACCGCAACATCCTGCGCATCCTGCAAGCGGACGGGCGCATCTCCTTCACCGAGCTGGGAGAAAAAGTCGGGCTCTCGACCACGCCGTGTACCGAGCGGGTCCGCCGCCTCGAGCGCGAAGGGATCATCATGGGCTACAACGCCCGGCTTAACCCGCAGCACCTCAAGGGTAGTCTGCTGGTGTTCGTCGAGATCAGTCTCGACTACAAATCCGGCGATACTTTCGAAGAGTTCCGACGCGCGGTGCTGAAACTGCCGCATGTACTGGAATGCCACCTGGTGTCAGGGGATTTCGACTATCTGGTGAAGGCACGGATTTCCGAGATGGCTTCGTACCGCAAGTTGCTCGGCGATATCTTGCTCAAGCTGCCACATGTGCGCGAATCCAAGAGCTATATCGTGATGGAAGAGGTGAAGGAAAGTTTGAGTTTGCCGATTCCGGATTGAACCCCTGTGGTGTCTGTTCGATCCCCATTGCTAGCAGGCGAGCTCCCACAGTGGATCTTCACCGGCCCCAATTCTGTGCCTGACACAGATCCCTTGTGGGAGCTAGCCTGCTAGCGATTACAGGCGACCCGGTCTAACTGAAGAATCAAACGAGGACCTGGCGAGTTGCCGCCATGTACTGATGAATCTGCTTCTCAACCCGTGGATGAATCAACTCCACCGGCCCGCGGCCGTTGGGGCATGGCAACGTTTTGGTGGTGCCGAAAAGTCGACAGATCAGTGGTCGCTCGTCATACACAGTGCAGCCATTCGGCCCGAGATGCACACAGTTGAGCTCATCCATTGCCGCATCCTGCTCGGCGCGGGTTTTGCGCGGCAGGCGCGACATCTCTTCGGGCGAGGTGGTCACCGGACCGCAACAGTCATGACAGCCGGGTACGCACTCGAACGAGGGAATCTGCTGCCGAAGCGTGTGGATTTTCTGACGATTGCAGCTCATCGAACCGGTGACCCAAAGCGAAATAGAGCGTGATTCTGCAGCAAAAGACCCTGCCCAGACAGTCACAGACGACCAGTGTTGCCCGTGCCGGAAGGTCCGGCTTATCCTCCGTCAAATTTTTCAGACAGCCGAACCAGGATGACGCGCATGACTACCCGTGCCCAGCACACCGCTTCTTACTACGCCGCCAGCAGCCTGCCGCAGCCTGAACTGCCAGTGCTCGAAGGCGAAGTGGTGGCAGACGTATGCGTGGTCGGTGGCGGTTTCTCCGGGCTGAACACGGCACTGGAATTGAGTGAGCGCGGCCTCAGCGTGGTGTTGCTCGAAGCGCACAAGATCGGCTGGGGCGCCAGCGGGCGTAACGGCGGGCAGCTGATTCGCGGGGTCGGTCACGGCCTCGATCAGTTCGCCAACGTGATCGGTACGCACGGCGTACGTCAGATGAAACTCATGGGACTGGAAGCGGTGGAAATCGTCCGACAACGGGTCGAGCGTTTTCAGATTGCCTGCGACTTGACGTGGGGTTACTGCGATCTCGCCAACAAACCTCGCGATCTGGACGGTTTCGCCGAAGACGCCGATGAACTGCGCGACCTTGGTTACCCTTATGAAACCCGCTTGCTGCAGGCTCACGAAATGCGTGCGGTGGTGGGCTCCGACCGGTATGTTGGCGGCCTGATCGATATGGGTTCAGGGCACTTGCATCCGCTGAATCTGGCCCTGGGCGAAGCGGCGGCCGCTCAACAGATGGGCGCGAAATTGTTTGAGGATTCGGCGGTGATTCGTATCGATTACGGTCCGCAAGTCAGGGTCCATACCGCTCAAGGCTCGGTACGCGCCAACACCCTGGTGCTGGGCTGCAACGCCTACCTCAATCAACTCAATCCACACCTCAGCGGCAAGGTATTACCCGCCGGCAGTTACATCATCGCCACCCAGCCTTTGAGTGAAGAAGTGGCACACTCATTGTTGCCGCAGAACATGGCGGTCTGCGATCAACGGGTTGCGCTGGATTATTACCGGCTCTCGCCGGATCGGCGCTTGCTGTTTGGTGGTGCCTGCCACTATTCAGGTCGCGACCCGAAAGACATCGCTGCGTACATGCGCCCGAAGATGCTCGAAGTTTTCCCGCAGCTGGCCGACGTGAAGATTGATTATCAGTGGGGCGGAATGATTGGTATCGGCGCCAACCGTCTACCGCAGATCGGCCGGCTCAAGGACCAGCCGAATGTGTATTACGCGCAGGCTTATTCCGGCCACGGCGTGAATGCCACGCACCTGGCGGGCAAACTCTTGGCCGAGGCGATCAGTGGGCAGCACAGCGGTGGATTTGACCTGTTCGCGCAGGTGCCGCACATGACGTTTCCCGGCGGTAAGCATTTACGCTCGCCATTGTTGGCGCTGGGAATGTTGTGGCACCGGTTTAAAGAGTTGGTCTGAATTGATTGTTCCCACGCTTCTGCGTGGGAACAATCATTACTAGACCTTCCAGAAAGGCTTCAGCCCCTCCTCCCGGGCCTGTTCCCGACTTAAACCAACGTCACGTAACTGCTCCGGCGTCAGCTCCAGCAACGCCTTGCGCGTGTGCAGACGATGCCAGAACAAGCCCCAGCGACTCAGGCCGCACGGCGCGTTGCGCATCAGTGCCTCGCGCATGCCGTCGATTTGCCCTGCTGCCAGCTCCTGACTGTGTAACGTCAGCCGCACATCGCTCAAGCCGTTCATTTTGATTGCTCCTGTTTACATGGGTAGCCAGAGCTTTCATGATGCATTTACGATTTAAAACGTTACAGATTCAAACAGGCTGTATTAAATCCATACAGATTCGCCACATTCGTCTCTGAATCGTGTTTTATCGCTCCATCTGTACTGGTTAGTGCTTGATAACTTCGAGACTGCATCATGACTCTCTACGTCAACCTTGCCGAATTGCTCGGCACGCGTATCGAACAAGGCTTCTACCGTCCCGGCGACCGGCTGCCTTCGGTGCGGGCGTTGAGCGTGGAACATGGCGTCAGCCTGAGCACGGTGCAGCAAGCCTATCGCGTGCTGGAAGACAGCGGCCTGGCGATGCCCAAACCCAAATCCGGTTACTTTGTGCCGGTCAGTCGGGACTTGCCGGAGCTGCCTGCGATCGGCCGTCCGGCCCAGCGGCCCGTGGACATTTCGCAATGGGACCAGGTGCTGGAGCTGATCCGCGCGGTGCCGCGCAAAGATGTGGTTCAACTCGGCCGCGGCATGCCGGACATCACGACAGCGACCATGAAACCACTGCTGCGCAACCTGGCGCGTATCAGCCGCCGACAGGACATGCCCGGTCTGTATTACGACAACATTCACGGCACCCTCGAACTGCGTGAACAGATTGCCCGGCTGATGCTCGACTCCGGTTGCCAATTGACGGCCAACGACCTGGTGATCACCACCGGCTGCCACGAAGCGCTGTCCACCAGCGTGCGCGCGATTTGCGAACCGGGCGACATCGTTGCGGTCGATTCACCAAGCTTTCACGGCGCCATGCAAACGCTCAAGGGCCTGAACATGAAGGCCCTTGAAATTCCCACCGACCCACTCACCGGCATCAGCCTCGATGCTCTGGAACTGGCCCTCGAACAGTGGCCGATCAAAGTCATACAGTTGACGCCCAACTGCAACAATCCGTTGGGCTACATCATGCCGGAGTCGCGCAAACGCGCGCTGCTGACGCTCGCCCAGCGTTTTGACGTAGCGATCATCGAGGACGATGTGTATGGCGAACTGTCCTACACCTATCCGCGCCCGCGCACGATCAAATCCTTCGACGAAGACGGCCGTGTCCTGCTGTGCAGTTCGTTTTCCAAGACGCTGGCGCCAGGGCTACGGATTGGTTGGGTCGCGCCGGGCCGATATCTGGAGCGGGTGCTGCACATGAAATACATCAGCACCGGCTCGACCGCGCCACAACCGCAGATTGCCATCGCCGAATTCCTCCAGGGCGGGCATTTCGAACCGCATTTGCGCCGCATGCGTACGCAATACCAGCGCAATCGTGACGTGATGATCGATTGGGTGACGCGTTATTTCCCGGTCGGTACCCGGGCCAGTCGCCCGCAGGGGAGCTTCATGCTCTGGGTGGAATTGCCGGAAGGTTTCGACACATTGAAACTCAATCGCGCCTTGCATGACCAAGGGGTGCAGATTGCCGTTGGGAGTATTTTTTCCGCCTCGGGCAAATACCGCAATTGCCTGCGGATGAACTACGCCGCCAAACCAACACCACAAATCGAAGAAGCGGTACGCAAGGTCGGCGCGGCAGCGGTCCTGCTACTCGCAGAAACTGACAGCTTCACGAACTGACCTTTATCGGGAAATCAGCGTCCTATGTCGACACCCGCCAACCGGAACGATCCTACGTGAGATTCAGACAGCCCCTGCTTGCTCTCCTCCTTCTCGCCTCGTTCCTTGGCGGTTGCGCCAGTTTCGACGTTCAACGTGAACCGAGTCAGGCGCTGCCTGCCAGTGATTCTGCTTTTGGTCGTTCGATCCGGGCTCAAGCCGCGCCCCACGAGGGCAAATCGGGATTTCGCCTGCTGTCCAACAGCAGTGAAGCCTTCATCGCCCGCGCAGAGCTGATCCGCAACGCGCAAAGCAGCCTCGACTTGCAGTACTACATCGTCCACGACGGCATCAGCACGCGGATGCTGGTGGACGAATTGCTCAAGGCGGCCGACCGTGGCGTGCGCGTGCGCATTCTCCTGGACGACACCACCAGCGATGGCCTGGACTGGATCATCGGCACACTGGCGGCGCATCCGCAGATCCAGATTCGCCTGTTCAATCCGCTGCATCTCGGTCGCGCCACCGGCGTGACGCGGGCGATGGGCCGACTGTTCGACCTGTCGCTGCAACACCGACGCATGCACAACAAACTCTGGCTGGCGGACAACAGCGCGGCGATCGTCGGCGGGCGTAATCTGGGCGATGAATATTTCGATGCCGAGCCCAATCTGAATTTCACTGACATCGACATGCTCGGCATTGGCCCGGTCGCCGAGCAACTGGGACACAGTTTCGATCAGTATTGGAACAGTGCACTGAGCAAACCGATCGATGAATTTTTGTCGAGCAAGCCGACCCGCAAGGACCTGCAGAACAGCCGGACACGCCTGGAAGAATCGCTGGAGGAAACGCGCAAACAAAACCATGCGCTGTATCAGCAACTGATGACGTTCACCACCAACCCACGTATGGACATTTGGCGCCGCGAGCTGATCTGGGCCTGGAACCAGGCGTTGTGGGATGCGCCGAGCAAAGTCTTGTCCAAGGGTGAACCGGACCCGCATTTGCTGCTGACCACGCAGCTGGCGCCTGAGCTGAGAGGCGTCAGCAAGGACCTGGTGCTGATTTCGGCCTATTTTGTGCCTGGCGAGCCGGGGCTGGTTTACCTCACCGGTCGCGCTGATGCCGGCGTCTCAGTGAGTTTGTTGACCAATTCACTGGAAGCCACTGACGTGCCAGCCGTACATGGCGGTTACGCGCCCTACCGCAAGGCGCTGCTCGAACATGGCGTCAAACTGTTTGAATTGCGTCGCCAGCCAGGGGAAGGCGGTGGCAGCGGACCCATCTTCTACGGCAGGTCCTCCAAAGGTTCTGATTCCAGCCTGCACAGCAAGGCGATTATTTTCGATCAGCAGAAGTCCTTCATCGGCTCGTTCAACTTCGACCCGCGCTCAGTGCTGTGGAATACCGAAGTCGGCGTTCTTGTAGATAGTCCGGAGTTGGCCGCACATGTGCACCGCGCGGCCATGGAAGGCATGGCGCCAGCGCTGAGTTATCAAGCGAAGCTTAAGGACGGCAAGGTCGTGTGGGTCACCGAAGACGACGGCAAAATGCACACGCTGACCAGGGAACCGGGTAGCTTTTGGCGGCGGTTCAATTCCTGGTTCAGCACGGCGGTTGGGCTGGAGCGGATGCTGTAGCTTTATATCGCCAAGATCGCAGCCTTCGGCAGCTCCTGCATGGGATCGTGTCCTGTACGAGCTGTCGAGTGCAACGAGGCTGCGATCTTTTGATCTTTAATCTAAGCCGGTTGTGCAGTTCCGAACGCGCCTTGACGGGTCAACAGAATCACCAGCCCCAACGCTCCGGCCGCCATCAATAATGGTAACGCATGCCCACTGATCCATTGACTGCCGGCACCGGCAGCCAGCGGACCAATCAAACATCCGATCCCCCACAATTGCGCAATGTGCGCATTGGCTCGCACCAGCGCATCGTCGCGATAACGCTCGCCAATCAGGATCAGCGACAAGGTGAACAGTCCCCCGGCACTGGCGCCAAACAACACCCACAGCGGCCAGATCATCAGCGTATCGATCAGCAACGGGATAGCCAGACTGGACACCAGCAGGATCACCGCGCAACCGCTGAACAATGTGCGCCGCGACAGTCGATCCGCCAGCGCGCCGATCGGCAATTGCAACAGGGCATCGCCTACCACCACGGTGCTGACCATCGCCAAAGCGATGTCCGTGCTGAAACCCTGACGCAGGCAATACACCGGCAGCAGTGTAAGAATCATCGCTTCGAACGCTGCGAACAACGACACCGCCCACGCAATCGCCGGCAGGCCACGGCAGAATTCCAGCAGATCGCTGAACGTGACGCTGCAGGCTTCACTGCTCGGCGCGCCGCTGCGCCCCAGCAACAGCAGGGGCGCTGTCATCAGCAACACGACGCCGACCCAGAATCCGTAATCGTGGTCGGTACCCAGAACGCCCAGCAGCAGAGGGCCGGCCAACTGGCTCAGCGCATAACTGCTGCCGTACAACGCCACCAGTCGGCCGCGCCATTGCTCGACCACCAGTTGGTTGATCCAGCTTTCGCCGAGAATGAACACCAGGGTCAGGATCACCCCGATCATAAGCCGCAGCAGCAGCCAGACCGGATAGCTCGGCAGCAACGCGAGCAGCCCGATGGACAGCGCGCCGGCCCATAGACAAAGGCGCATGAGGTTGGCGGTGCCGAACCGTGCGGCCAGGTGACTGGAGATCTTAGCCCCCACCAGCACGCCAATCGCCGGCATCGCGGCCATTACGCCGATAGCGAATGAGCCGTAACCCCAGCCCTCCAGACGAAACGACACCAGCGGCATGCTCACGCCCAGGGCCAGGCCAACGCTCAAGACGGATGCCAACACGGCGAAATAAGTCGCCCAACGCATGCTCCACGCTCCTGTGGATAATTTTTTATACAGCGCAAACCAATGTGGGAGCGAGCTTGCTCGCGATAGCAGTTGCACATTCAACATTGACGTCGACTGTCAGACCGCTATCGCGAGCAAGCCCGCTCCCACAGGGGATCTCGCTATATGACTTACAGCTTGATCCAGGTCGCCTTCAGCTCGGTGTATTTGTCGAACGCGTGCAGCGACTTGTCACGACCGTTGCCCGATTGCTTGAAGCCGCCAAACGGCGCCGTCATGTCACCGCCGTCGTATTGATTGACCCACACACTACCGGCGCGCAAGGCCCGAGCGGTCAGGTGCGCCTTGGAGATGTCCTTGGTCCACACCGCCGCGGCCAAACCGTAAGGCGTGTCGTTGGCGATCTGGATGGCTTCCTCGGCGGTATCGAAGGCAATGACCGACAGCACCGGGCCAAAGATTTCTTCCTGAGCGATCTTCATCGCGTTGTTCACCCCGTCGAAAATCGTCGGCTCAACGTAGGTGCCGCCGGTTTCCTGCAGCGTGCGCTTGCCGCCTGCCACCAGTTTGGCGCCGTCGGTGTGGCCGGACTCGATGTACGACAGCACGGTGTTCATCTGCTGAGTGTCCACCAGCGCGCCGACGTTGGTGTCCGGGTCCAACGGATTGCCCGGTTTCCAGGTTTTCAGCGCTTCGATCACCAGCGGCAGGAAGGTGTCCTTGATCGATCGCTCGACCAGCAGGCGCGAACCGGCGGTGCACACTTCGCCCTGATTGAAAGCAATGGCGCCGGCAGCCGCTTCGGCCGCAGCTTGCAGGTCCGGGGCGTCGGCAAAGACGATATTCGGGCTTTTACCGCCGGCTTCAAGCCAGACGCGCTTCATGTTCGACTCGCCGGAGTAGATCAGCAGTTGCTTGGCGATCTTGGTCGAACCGGTGAACACCAGGGTGTCGACATCATTGTGCAGGGCCAGCGCCTTGCCGACCGTGTGACCGTAACCTGGCAGCACGTTGAGGACGCCTTTCGGGATGCCGGCTTCAACGGCCAGAGCAGCGATGCGGATGGCGGTCAGCGGGGATTTTTCCGACGGCTTGAGTATCACCGAGTTACCGGTGGACAGCGCCGGACCGAGTTTCCAGCAAGCCATCATCAGCGGGAAGTTCCACGGCACGATGGCACCGACAACGCCAACTGGCTCGCGGGTGACCAGACCCAACTGATCGTGCGGGGTGGCGGCGACTTCGTCGTAGATCTTGTCGATGGCCTCACCGCTCCAGCTCAGGGCTTGCGCCGCGCCGGGAATATCGATGTACAGCGAGTCGCTGATCGGCTTGCCCATGTCGAGGGTTTCCAGCAGCGCGAGCTCTTCGGCGTGCTGTTTCAGCAAGTCGGCAAAACGAATCATGGTGGCTTTGCGCTTGCTCGGCGCCAGGCGCGACCAGGTGCCGGAATTGAACGTAGCGCGAGCGTTCTCGACGGCGCGCTGGGCGTCGGCGGCGTCACAGCTGGCAATCTTGCCGAGCAGACGGCCATCGACCGGGCTGATGCACTCGAAGGTCTCGCTGGAGACGGCATCGGTGTATTCGCCATTAATGTAGGCGCGGCCTTCGATCTTCAGATCGCGAGCACGCTGCTCCCAATCGGCACGAGTCAGGGTGGTCATACGAGTGTCCTCCTCTTGTTGAATACGAGCGCTCCGCGTTCTTCGCGGACGTTCCCAGCAATTCTGCCCGGCCAGCCTGAATTTCGCCGCAAGGCAACCGCCACCCTAAACCACAGGCCGGGGTTGTTTCAATATATTTGACATAAGGTCGGTAAACGGCCTTGCGGTGTTCATTTTAATAAACATAGACTCCGGGCAATTAAGTACCTTCAGCCACTCGCGCCGCAATCACGGGGGATTACAACAATGAGCATCCAGGACATCGTCGACTTCAGCCAGGCCACTACCGAGCCCGAGCGCTACAGCCCGGATCAGGCGAAAATCCTGAAGGGCGACCCGCAACAGCTGGTGTACAACCACTACAACAGCCCGTGCGGCCAGCTGAATGCTGGCGTATGGGAAGGCGCCGTCGGCCAGTGGCACGTGAACTTCACCGAACATGAATACTGCGAGATCGTTCAGGGCGTTTCAGTGCTGCGTGACAACGATGGCAACAGCAAGACCGTGCGCGCAGGCGATCGTTTTGTGATTCCGGCGGGGTTCCGGGGCACATGGGAAGTGCTGGAAACGTGCCGCAAGATATATGTGGCGTTTGAACAGAAGGCCTGAAGATTTGTGTTGTTTGTACCGGCCTCATCGCGAGCAAGCTCGCTCCCAGGGACCTGTGTCGAGCACAAAACCTGTGGGAGCGAGCTTGCTCGCGATGAGGTCCTGACAGGCAACGCAGAACCATCAGGCACAAAAAAGGCCCGTATCTCGCGATACGGGCCTTTTTCGTAAGAGGGAAAATCAATTACTTGATTTTGCCTTCCTTGTAGATCACGTGCTTGCGAACAACCGGATCAAATTTCTTGATCTCGATTTTGTCCGGAGTAGTACGCTTGTTCTTGTCGGTAGTGTAGAAGTGACCAGTACCGGCGCTCGAAATCAAACGAATCAATTCACGCATGATTAGCTCCCCTTAGATCTTGCCAGCTTTGCGGATTTCGGCCAGCACGACAGTGATGCCACGCTTGTCGATGATACGCATGCCTTTGGCAGATACGCGCAGACGCACGAAACGTTTCTCTTCTTCAACCCAGAAGCGGTGATGCTGCAGGTTCGGCAGGAAACGACGACGGGTTTTGTTGTTTGCGTGGGAAATGTTATTCCCAGTCACCGGACCCTTACCGGTAACTTGACATACTCTCGACATGCCTCAGCCCTCTAAAACCACATGCCCAACCCGGCATGGGTTGGCCGCTTAATCTCTCAGTCATTTGGCGCCAGGCGCCGCGTTTCTTTAGAGGTCTTACCGGCTACACCTACAATGAAGGAACCGGGCCCCTAGAAAAGAGCGCTGCTTTATACCAGAAAGACTGGAAAGCAACAACAATCGGTGTGAGCAGAATCGACAAAAACCCCGATTTACAGACTCCGAGTGCCTTGAACAAAGGCTGTCGTCGATATTTACCGCTCGTCGCAGAAAATCGAACAGCGCGCCGATCTGGCGCTTCCATCGGCAACCACGCACTGAAAACAATCGCACATAGTCCGCTTAAAATGAAAAAGGGGATAGTCATTTGCAAAAGAGCCCACTAGGGTAACCCTTTTCCAGACTGCACTTGCAGATGGGCCTTCGATCTGTAAAGGAATCCGACCATGCGCCTCGCTGCCCTACCGCTGTTGCTCGCCCCTCTTCTGCTGAGCCCATTGGCGCAGGCTGCCGCACTCAGTGTTTGTACCGAGGCCAGTCCTGAAGGGTTCGACGTGGTGCAATACAACTCACTGACCACCACCAATGCGTCGGCTGACGTGCTGATGAATCGCCTGGTGGACTTCGACACAGCCAGTGGCAAAGTGGTTGCCGGCCTCGCCGACAGTTGGGACGTTTCCGCTGACGGTCTGACCTATGTCTTCAAATTGCATCCGCAGGTGAAATTCCACCGCACCGACTATTTCAGCCCCTCCCGCGAGCTGACCGCAGAAGACGTTAAGTTCAGCTTCGACCGCATGCTCGATCCGGCAAACCCGTGGCACAAAATAGCCCAAAGCGGCTTCCCGCACGCGCAATCGATGCAGCTCCCCGCGCTGATCAAGAAGATCGACGCGCTGGATCCGCTGACGGTGCGCTTCACACTCGACCACCCGGACTCGACGTTCCTGCCGACGCTCAGCATGGGCTTTGCTTCAATCTACTCCGCCGAATACGCGGACAAGCTGATGAAGGCTGGCACGCCTGAAAAGCTCAATAGCCATCCGGTCGGCAGCGGTCCGTTCATCTTCACGCGTTTTCAGAAAGATGCTTCCGTACGTTACAAAGCCAACCCGGACTACTTCCGCGGCAAGCCTGCGGTAGACCCGTTGATCTTCGCGATCACACCGGACGCCAACGTGCGCTTGCAGAAACTTCGCCGCAACGAGTGTCAGATCGCGCTATCGCCGAAACCGCTGGACGTACAGTCCGCGCAGAAAGAGCCGACCCTGAAAGTAGAAAAGACCGACGCTTTCATGACCGCGTTCGTCGCCATCAACAGCCAGCATCCGCCGCTGGACAAGCCGGAAGTACGTCAGGCCATCAACCTGGCATTCGACAAGGCCAACTACGTCAAAGCCGTGTTCGAAGATACCGCAGAACCCGCCAGCGGCCCTTACCCGCCCAATACCTGGAGCTACGCCAAAGGCTTGCCAAGTTATGCCCATGATGTGGAAAAGGCCAAGGCGTTGATGGCGAAGGCCGGTTTGAAGGATGGCTTCCAGACCACCATCTGGACCCGGCCGTCCGGCAGCCTGTTGAATCCCAACCCAAGCCTGGGCGCGCAGATGCTGCAATCCGACCTGGCGAAAATAGGCATTCAGGCCGAAATTCGGGTGATCGAATGGGGCGAGGTAATTCGCCGTGCCAAAGCCGGTGAACATGACTTGCTGTTCATGGGCTGGGCAGGCGACAACGGTGACCCCGACAACTTTCTCACGCCGCAATTTTCCTGCGCCGCGGTCAAGTCCGGCACCAACTTCGCCCGGTATTGCAACCAGGATCTGGACAAGCTGATCAGTGCCGGCAAGACCACATCCGAACAAGGCGTGCGCACCAAACTCTACGAACAGGCTCAGACACAGATTCAGCAGCAGGCCCTCTGGGTGCCGCTGGCTCATCCGACCGCCTTCGCACTGATGCGCAAAGGCGTCGAGGGTTATTCGGTGAGCCCGTTCGGACGCCAGGATTACGCCAGAGTGAGCCTCAAGCCCTAAGCTGCAAGCGACGAGCTGGAGCAGTCCTCACGACAGCTTTGGCTTGGGGCTTGACGCTCGCAACATGCAGTTTGTTCCTTTCACATCCACCCATACTCGGCCATCGACAGCGGCTCACCATCGCCGATAATGAAATGGTCGAGCACCCGTACATCGATCAGATCGAGTGCTTCTTGCAAGCGCTTGGTCAGCGTGCGATCGGCTTCACTGGGATTGGTGTTACCCGAAGGATGGTTGTGGCAGAGGATGACGGCGGCAGCATTATGCGCCAGAGCGCGCTTGACCACCTGACGGGGATGCACGCTCGTGCAGTCGATCGTGCCGCGAAATAACGCTTCAAAACTCAGTACCTGGTGCCTGGAGTCCAGAAACAGACAACCAAACACCTCGTGGGGCTCATGGCGTAGCATCGACTTCAGGTAATCACGAACGGCCTGGGGATTTTCCAGCGCCGATTTATGCCGCGCCCTTTCGGCCAGATGCCGCCGGCCCATTTCCAGAACCGCCTGCATCTGGGCAAATTTCGCTGGCCCGAGTCCTGACTGTCCGCTGAACGCTTGTTGATCAGCCTCCATCAGCGAACGCAGACCGCCGAACTGATTCAACAAGTGTCGTGCCAGATCGACAGCACTTTTACCGGACACGCCCGTTCTTAGAAAAATCGCCAGCAGCTCGGCGTCTGAAAGGCTCGCCGAGCCCAACTCCAGCAATCTCTCCCGCGGCCGCTCGGCTGCCGGCCAGTCACGAATACTCATAGCACCTCCCTGTCTGTGGGCGCCGCTGTTCCGTAGCGGTCGCTGTGATATCTTAGCCCATCTTTTTTGCGAGCGGTTTCACTCCTGGGGAGGGGGTATCGCCACGCAGTCATCAACGAAATGAAAGGCAGACCTATGCAGCGGCTGTATCGGAAACGCATTGTTCTGGGCGTCGGCGGCGGCATTGCTGCCTACAAGAGCGCCGATCTGGTTCGCCGACTGATCGATCAAGGCGCTGAAGTGCGCGTGGTCATGACCCGTGGCGGCAGCGAATTCATCACCCCGCTGACCATGCAGGCATTGTCCGGCCACCCGGTGCATCTGGACCTGCTGGACCCGGCCGCCGAAGCCGCGATGGGCCACATCGAACTGGCCAAGTGGGCGGACATGGTGCTGATCGCCCCGGCGACGGCGGACCTGATCGCGCGCCTGGCTCAAGGTATTGCTGACGATCTGCTGACCACGCTGGTGCTGGCCACCGACGCCATAGTGGCCGTGGCCCCGGCGATGAATCAGGCCATGTGGCGCGACCCGGCGACCCAGGCCAACCTGCAAACCCTCGAAAGCCGCGCGCTCAAGGTGTTCGGGCCGGCCTCCGGTAGCCAGGCGTGTGGCGACGTTGGTTTTGGTCGCATGCTTGAAGCCGTCGAACTCGCCCAGTGCGCGGCCGATTGCTTCCAGCGCCAGGCACTGACCGGCAAACACGTGCTGATCACCGCCGGCCCGACCCAGGAAAACATCGACCCGGTGCGCTACATCACCAACCACAGCTCCGGCAAAATGGGCTTTGCCCTGGCAGAGGCCGCGGTAGAAGCCGGCGCCCGCGTCACGCTGATCACTGGCCCGGTGCACCTGCCGACGCCGGATCGCGTCACCCGTATCGACGTGGTCAGCGCCCGCGACATGCTCGCTGCTTGCGAAGCGGCGATCCCCTGCGACGTATTCATCGCCTCGGCAGCGGTTGCGGATTACCGTCCCGAAGTCGTCGCCCCGCAAAAACTCAAGAAAGATCCTGCGAGCGGCGACGGCTTGTTGCTACAAATGGTTCGCAACCCGGACATCCTGGCCACCATCGCCACTCGCCCCGACCGTCCATTCAGTGTCGGTTTCGCAGCCGAAACCGAGCACTTGCTCGATTACGCGGCCCGAAAATTGAAAGACAAGAACCTCGATCTGATCGTCGCCAACGACGTCGCCAATCCGAGTATTGGCTTCAATAGCGAAGAAAACGCTTTCAGCGTGATCGACCGAGAGCTTCACGCCACACTTTTCGCCCAGACCAGCAAGAGCAAAATCGCTCGCCAGCTGATCACTTTTATCGCCGACCGTCTGAACCAGGTTTAATTTCCATGCACGCTTTGCAAGCCAAGATCCTCGACCCACGCATCGGCAGCGAGTTTCCGCTGCCGCAGTACGCCACTCCCGGCTCCGCAGGCCTCGACCTGCGCGCCATGCTGGACCAGGACATCGTGATCAAGCCGGGCGAAACCGTGCTGATTCCGACCGGCCTGTCCGTCTACATTGGCGATCCGGGCCTGGCCGCGCTGATCCTGCCGCGCTCCGGGCTGGGCCATAAGCACGGCATCGTGCTGGGCAACCTGGTCGGTCTGATCGACTCTGATTATCAGGGCCCGCTGATGGTGTCGTGCTGGAACCGTGGCCAGACCGATTTCAATATGGTCGTCGGCGAACGTCTTGCGCAACTGGTGCTGGTGCCGGTGGTTCAGGCGCATTTCGAGATGGTGGAAGAGTTCATTGAAACCGAACGGGGCGCGGGCGGTTTCGGACATTCCGGCAGTCACTGAGCTGACAGCTGCACCCCAGTGGCGAGCGAGCTTGCTCGCGCTGGAGTGCCGCCCCGTCACCGGAAGCACGCTGCCTCGTCACAAATTGCACAGATGTCATCTGGAAGGTTTAACACTGATATCAAGGCATTGGCCCGCCCTATGCTTACTGAAACCGATGTCATGGCTTTTCGCACCACGAACTCTCAGTGAAAAATGCCGTCATATCCTTCAGTTTGAGCCAGCCCCCGAGCATTTCGCAGGCTAGTCTGGTCACTTTCGAGATGGAGTATTTCCTCAGATGAACACCCCCGCCCAAGTCGCACCCAACTTCCCGGCCAGTATTTTCCGTGCTTATGACATCCGCGGCACCGTTCCGGAGTTCCTGAATGCTGAAACTGCCTACTGGCTCGGTCGCGCTATCGGCGCACAGAGTTTGTCCCAAGGTGAACCGAACGTTAGCGTGGGTCGCGATGGCCGTCTGTCCGGGCCTGAGCTGGTCGAGCAATTGATCAAAGGCCTGGCCGAGGCCGGTTGCCACGTCAGCGATGTGGGCCTGGTGCCAACGCCGGCGTTGTACTACGCCGCCAACGTACTCGCCGGCAAAACAGGCGTGATGCTGACCGGCAGCCACAACCCGGCGAACTACAACGGCTTCAAGATCGTCATTGCCGGCGACACCCTGGCCAACGAACAGATTCAAGCCCTGCACGACCGCCTCAAGACCAATAATCTGAGCAGCGGCCCGGGCAGCATCACCCAGGTCGAGATCCTCGACCGCTACAACACTGAAATCGTCCAGGACATCAAACTGGCCCGTCGCCTCAAGGTCGTTGTCGACTGCGGCAACGGTGCGGCCGGCGTGATCGCCCCGCAACTGATCGAAGCGCTGAACTGCGAAGTCATCCCGCTGTTCTGCGACGTCGATGGCAACTTCCCGAACCACCACCCGGATCCCGGCAAGCCTGAAAACCTCGTTGATCTGATCGCCAAGGTCAAGGAAACCAACGCCGATATCGGCCTGGCATTCGACGGCGACGGCGACCGCGTCGGCGTGGTGACCAACACCGGCAACATCGTCTATCCGGATCGTTTGTTGATGCTGTTCGCCCGTGACGTCGTCGCGCGCAATCCGGACGCGGAGATCATCTTCGACGTCAAATGCACCCGTCGCCTGACGCCGCTGATCAAGGAATACGGCGGCCGCCCGCTAATGTGGAAGACCGGTCACTCGTTGATCAAAAAGAAAATGAAGCAAACCGGCGCCTTGCTGGCCGGTGAAATGAGCGGGCACATCTTCTTCAAGGAACGCTGGTTCGGTTTCGACGATGGTATTTACAGCGCCGCACGTCTGCTGGAAATTCTCAGTAAAGAAAAATCCACCGCAGAAGAGCTGTTCGCCACATTCCCGAACGATATTTCCACGCCTGAAATCAATATCCATGTGACCGAAGAGAGCAAATTCAGCATCATTGATGCCTTGCACGACGCGCAGTGGGGTGAAGGCGCCGACCTGACCACCATCGACGGCGTGCGAGTCGATTACGCCAAAGGCTGGGGCCTGGTGCGCGCATCCAACACCACACCGGTGCTGGTGCTGCGTTTCGAGGCCGATGACGAGGCGGAATTGCAGCGCATCAAGGACGTTTTCAAAGTCCAGCTCAAGCGTGTTGCACCTGATCTCCAACTACCGTTTTGATTTATTGAAGCGCCTTTTATCGAAGTGCCGGAGCCCTGAATGACCCTCGAACGCGAAGCCGCCGCCAACACCGCCAAGGTCCTGTCCGAAGCGCTGCCTTACATCCGACGCTATGTCGGCAAGACGCTGGTGATCAAATACGGCGGCAACGCGATGGAAAGCGAGGAGCTGAAAACCGGGTTCGCCCGCGACATCGTGCTGATGAAAGCCGTGGGCATCAACCCGGTAGTCGTTCACGGCGGCGGCCCGCAAATCGGCGACCTGCTCAAGCGGCTGTCGATCGAGAGCCACTTCATTGATGGCATGCGCGTCACTGATGCGCAGACCATGGACGTGGTGGAGATGGTTCTCGGCGGCCAGGTCAACAAGGACATCGTCAACCTGATCAACCGTCATGGCGGCAGCGCCATCGGCCTGACCGGCAAAGACGCCGAGCTGATTCGTGCGAAGAAGCTCACCGTGACCCGCCAGACGCCAGAGATGACCCAACCGGAAATCATCGACATCGGGCAAGTGGGCGAAGTAGTCGGGATCAACACCGATTTGCTGAACCTGCTGGTCAAAGGCGATTTCATCCCGGTGATCGCGCCCATCGGCGTCGGCGCCAACGGCGAGTCGTACAACATCAACGCTGACCTGGTGGCTGGTAAAGTCGCCGAAGCGCTGAAGGCTGAAAAGCTGATGCTGCTGACCAACATTGCCGGCCTTATGGACAAGCAGGGCACAGTTTTGACGGGCCTGACAACTCAGCAAGTTGACGAACTGATCGCCGACGGCACGATTTACGGCGGCATGCTGCCGAAGATCCGTTGCGCGCTGGAAGCGGTACAAGGCGGCGTCGCCACCTCGCACATCATCGACGGGCGCGTACCAAACGCGGTATTGCTGGAAATCTTCACCGATACCGGCGTGGGCACCCTGATCAGCAATCGCAAGCGTCACTAAGCAATGGATACAAAAAGACCCCGCTCAGCCTGGTTGAACGGGGTCTTTTTTTGCCTGCAATCCCTGTGGGGGCGAGCTTGCTCGCGATAGCGGCTTGACAGTCAATGATAATGTCGAATGTTATGGCCTCATCGCGAGCAAGCTCGCTCCCACAGGGAAAAGCAGTTAGACGCCGAACCGGGCCCGGTAGGCTTCGACGGCTGGCAGGTGCTGCTTTAGCTGCGGATCGTCCGCCAGGAATTCCAGCACCTGATTCAGCGAAACGATGCTGATCACCGGGATACCGAAATCACGCTCAACTTCCTGAATGGCGGACAACTCACCGTTGCCACGCTCCTGACGGTTAAGGGCGATCAGCACGCCCGCCGCTTTCGCCCCTTCCTGGGATGCAATGATCTGCATGACTTCGCGTATTGCGGTGCCGGCAGTGATCACGTCGTCGATGATCAGCACCTCACCGGTCAACGGCGCGCCAACCAGGCTGCCGCCCTCACCGTGAGCCTTGGCTTCCTTGCGGTTGAAGCACCATGGCAAGTCACGTTCGTGATGCTCGGCCAGCGCAACCGCGGTGGTCGCCGCCAACGGGATACCTTTATACGCAGGACCAAACAACACGTCGAACGGGATGCCGCTCTCGGTGATGGCCGCCGCATAGAAACGACCCAGCTGGGCCAGTGCAGAACCGCTGTTGAACAGACCGGCATTGAAGAAGTAAGGACTGGTGCGCCCGGACTTCAGGGTGAACTCACCGAAGCGCAAAACCCCGCGATCGATGGCAAAACGAATAAAATCGCGCTGATACGCCTGCATGAAAAAAACCCCAAATACCACGGATTTAGCTAATTAGCTTGACGCCGTGTATCATACACGCACGCGATTTTTGGGGCCATTTATGCGGATCATCAGTGTGAACGTCAATGGTATTCAGGCTGCAGTGGAGCGAGGTTTGCTCAGTTGGCTGCAAGCACAGAATGCCGACGTCATCTGCCTGCAGGACACCCGCGCCTCCGCCTTTGAACTGGACGATCCAGCTTTCCAACTGGATGGCTACTTCCTTTATGCCTGCGAAGCCGAAGTACCCGCCCAAGGTGGCGTGGCTTTGTATTCGCGGTTGCAACCGAAGGCAGTCATCAGCGGTCTCGGCTTCGAGACGGCCGACCGCTACGGGCGCTACCTGCAAGCCGATTTCGACAAGGTCAGCATCGCGACCTTGCTGCTTCCTTCGGGGCAGAACGGCGATGAAGACTTGAACCAGAAATTCAAGCTAATGGACGATTTCGGCCGTTATCTGGATAAACAGCGGCGCAAACGGCGCGAGTACATTTATTGTGGCTCGCTGTACGTGGCGCAGCAAAAGCTGGATATCAAGAACTGGCGTGACAGCCAGCAGTCTCCGGGCTTCCTGGCACCTGAACGTGCCTGGCTGGACGAGATTGTCGGCAACATGGGTTATGTCGACGCCTTGCGCGAAGTCAGCCGTGAAGGCGACCAGTACAGCTGGTGGCCGGACAACGAACAGGCGGAAATGCTGAACCTTGGCTGGCGTTTCGACTACCAGTTGTTGACGCCGGGCCTGCGCCGTTTTGTACGCAGTGCGCGCCTGCCACGTCAGCCGCGGTTCTCGCAGCATGCACCGCTGATCGTGGACTATGACTGGACGCTGACCATCTAACAATTTGCCAGTTATAAAAATGCCCGTATCGCAAGATACGGGCATTTTTATTGTGCGCTATTACGGGTGTGGACCCCGACTTCAAACAGCGGCGAAAAATGGCAGCGCCAGGTACAACTTGATCACGATGACGTTGACGATGTCGATAAAGAACGCGCCTACCATTGGCACTACTAAAAACGCAGTCTGCGAGGGTCCGTAACGCTGAGTCACCGCTTGCATGTTTGCAATCGCAGTGGGCGTCGCGCCCAGTCCAAAACCGCAATGCCCTGCCGCCAATACGGCCGCATCGTAATTACTGCCCATGACTCTGAATGTCACGAAAATTGCGAAGAGCGCCATAACCAACGCCTGGGCAGCCAGAATGATGAAGATCGGCAACGCCATCGCAGCCAGATCCCACAACTTCAGGGACATTAGAGCGATCGCCAGAAACAGCGAGAGACTTACATTGCCCAATACCGAAACTTCACGCTCGAATACTTGATACAAGCCAAACGCCGACAGGCTGTTCCTTAAAAGCACACCGACAAACAAGACGCAAACAAACGTCGGCAACGCGAACGCGGTGTCGCGAAGCAGGTCATTCAAGAGAGTGCCGGCCAGCAAGCTTACGGAGATCAGCGCGAGCGTCTCGATAAACGAAAAAGGAGTAATCGAGCGCTCTTTGTTGGGCTGCTCAAAGCCTTTGGGCAGCCGTGGCTTTTCCTGCTCCAGGCCAGGCGTCTGGACACGCTTGATAAGCAGACGCGCCACCGGACCGCCAATCAAGCCGCCCAGCACCAGACCAAATGTTGCAGAAGCCAGGGCAAGCTCGGATGCAGAGGCCAGACCATACTGCTCGCTAAACGTCGCGCCCCATGCGGCGCCGGTACCATGACCGCCTGACAAGGTGATCGAGCCAGTTAACAAACCCATCAGCGGATCAAGGCCCAAGGCCGTTGCCAGGCTTATGCCCAAGGCGTTCTGGACCACCAGAAGCCCAATGACCACCAGCAGGAAAATCCCTACTGTCCGCCCGCCTTTCTTCAAGCTGGCGAAGTCGGCGCTCAAACCGATTGTGGCGAAGAATGCCAGCATCAAAGGCGTCTGCAATGAAGTGTCGAATCGAACTTCGACCTCAAAGGCTCGCAGAACCAGGAGGATAACCGCTACTACCAGACCGCCTGCTACGGGCTCGGGGATATTGTAGGCACGCAAAAAACCGATTCGCGCGACCAGTCCACGGCCCAGTAACAGAACTAAAGAAGCCGCTACCAGCGTTCCATAAAAATCGAGCTGCAACATTGGATACTCTTGTTTTACATGTTCAGAGACGCACTTTTTACCTGGGCACGCCTCGGAGACAGGTCGAGATTCCTCAACACTGATTAGACTTTTATTCAAGGACCTTCACTGGCCTGAACGTATCGAGATATTTCATTACAAATAAAACCCGGCGCAACTTTATCAATCGCTAAATCCGATTGCCAAGTATTCAATCCCGATATGCCGCCAGAGTTTGTGACCAAAGATGTATTTAGAATATATTGCTATTAAGTCGATACTAAGATGGAATACACAAACAGTAACTAATTTAAGGCACAACAAAAGCTTTGCAAAAAAAATGCCCCGACACGTCGGGGCATTTATCTAACAAGGAAGCACCGCTCGTTATTTAACCAAGCGCCATGTGAACGGATACCGATAAGGCACCCCTTCATTGGCCTTGAGCCCGGCAATGATGGACAAAACCATCGCGCCGATCAGTACCAGCGGCAGCAGCGCAAAACCTATCAACACCAGCATCAGCAGATAACAAATACCCGACACCAAGGCTACCGTGATCTGAAAATTCAGCGCTTCCTTGCCCTGCGCATCGATGTACGGATCGCTGTCACGTTTCCACTGCCAGAGTATCAACGGCCCAATCAAATGCCCGAATGGCAACCAGACACCCAGGAACGCAGAAAGGTGACAAAACATCGCCCACTGCCGAACCTCTTTGGTCGGAACCGGAAGCAGCTCTTGCTCGTCGCTCATGGCGGTCTCCTTGCCTGAAACGGATCAATCAGTCGGCCAAAGCGGCTTTTTGCAGTTCGAAGATTTCAGTCATGCCTTTCTTCGCCAGTTCGAGCATGGCGTTGAGGTCTTCCGGCTGGAACGGCGCGCCTTCAGCGGTACCTTGAACTTCGATAAAACCGCCGGCGCTGGTCATCACAACGTTCAGGTCGGTTTCGGCAGCCGAGTCTTCCAGGTAGTCGAGATCGAGCACCGGCTCGCCCTGATACATGCCCACCGAAACGGCGGCAATCATTTGCTTGAGCGGGTCGCCGCCCTTGAGGCCGCCGCGCTTCTTGATGACTTTCAAGGCGTCGACCAGCGCAACCATGGCGCCGGTGATGGAGGCGGTACGCGTACCGCCGTCGGCCTGGATCACGTCACAGTCGACATACAGGGTCACATCGCCCAGTTTCGACATGTCCAGGGACGCGCGCAACGAACGACCGATCAGACGCTGGATTTCCAGGGTACGCCCACCCTGCTTGCCACGGCTCGCTTCACGCTGGTTACGCTCGCCGGTCGCCCGCGGCAGCATGCCGTATTCGGCGGTCAACCAGCCCTGACCCTGCCCCTTGAGAAAACGCGGCACGCCGTTTTCGACGCTGACCGTGCAGATGACCTTGGTATCACCGAACTCGACCAGTACAGATCCCTCGGCGTGTTTGGTGTAGTTGCGGGTAATGCGGATCGAGCGGAGCTGATCGGCAGCGCGACCACTTGGACGTTTCATAGGGAATACCTGTACGGAGGACGGAAAACTGCCGAGCATTATAGAGCCGTGCGCCGGTACTGGGCACTTCTAATCAATCCGCCCGACGATTGAAGGCCCTGAACAGAGCATAGCCGACGGACTGCAGGGGTTTTGTCACAGCGTGTGTTTAGGCGCATCCGCTCCACTGCGCTACAATCCTGCGCCTTTGCTGCCTGTCGGCTTTCATTCACAGATTGCAGGTCCGCGACCCCTTGGGTCAGCGTCGACCTGCATTGCGAGGTACCTCCATGGTGCACAGCATGACCGCCTTCGCCCGCGTAGAAAAAGCGGGCACTCAAGGCACGCTGAGCTGGGAACTGCGCTCGGTCAATAGCCGCTATCTGGAGCCGCATCTGCGCCTGCCGGAATCGTTTCGCGACCTCGAAGGCGCGGTCCGCGAAGCGCTTCGCCAAGGCATCTCCCGGGGCAAGCTCGAATGCACCCTGCGCTTCACTGAAGAAAACACCGACAAACCGTTACAGGTGGACCAGGCGAGGGCCGCGCAATTGGTTGCGGCCGCCGAAACCATCGCCGGCCTCATCAAGAACCCGGCAGCGCTCAACCCGCTGGAAGTGCTGGCCTGGCCCGGCGTACTGGTCGGCGATGCAAGCGATCCGCAAGCGCTGAATGCTCAGGCCCTGGCGCTGTTCAACGAAGGCCTTGACGAGCTTAAGGCCGGCCGCGAACGTGAAGGCGCGGAGCTGGCACGCTTGATCAATGATCGTCTGAGTTCGATTGAAGAAGACGTGGTAACCCTGCGCACGCTTGTCCCGCAGATGCTCGCCACGCAACGCCAGAAAGTCCTCGACCGCTTTGCCGACATGAAGGCCGAGATGGACCCGCAACGTCTGGAACAGGAAATGGTCATGCTCGCGCAAAAAAGCGACGTGGCTGAAGAACTGGATCGCCTGAGCACTCACATCATCGAAGTTCGCCGGGTGCTCAAGTCCGGCGGCGCGGCCGGCCGGCGCCTCGACTTCCTGATGCAGGAGCTCAACCGCGAAGCCAACACACTGGGCTCCAAAGCCTTCGACCCGCGCAGCACCCAGGCGGCGGTCAACCTCAAAGTGTTGATCGAGCAGATGCGCGAACAAGTGCAGAATATTGAGTAAGGCAAACCCGACATGACCCACAGCACCGGCACCCTGTACATCATTTCCGCTCCTTCGGGCGCGGGCAAGAGCAGCCTGGTCAAGGCCCTCACCGACGCTGATCAAGAGATTCGCGTATCGGTTTCCCACACCACCCGCGCCATGCGTCCGGGCGAAGTGAACGGGGTGAATTATCACTTCGTTGAACGCGGCGATTTCGTGAAGATGATCGAACACGGTGATTTCCTGGAGCGTGCCGAGGTTTTCGGCAATCTCTATGGCACTTCGCAGAGTCATCTGCAGCAGACGCTGGATGAAGGTCACGACCTGATTCTGGAGATCGACTGGCAAGGCGCCGAGCAAGTGCGCAAGCTGATGCCACAAGCCCGTTCGATCTTCATTCTGCCGCCATCCCTGCAGGCTCTGCACCAGCGCCTGACCAACCGTGGCCAGGACAGTGACGAAATCATCGATGGGCGGATGCGTGAAGCCGTCAGCGAAATGAGCCATTACGTCGACTATGACTACCTGATCATCAACGACGATTTCGCCCATGCGCTGCGCGATCTGCAGGCGATTTTCCGCGCCAATCAGCTGCATCAGAAGCGCCAGCAACAGCGCAACGGCAAACTTTTGGCTGAATTGCTCGGCTGACCGGGGCTTCCCAAAACTGCTGCAAGGGCTTTACATTGGCACTTGCAGCGCGTTGAAGGTCTGCTCAAAAAATCAGCGCTTCCCTAATCGCTGGTGATTTTTTAAACTGTTCAGTCCGCTCGCCCAACCGGGCAGCGCGCATATTGCATTCGCTCCGAGGAATACCATGGCCCGCGTAACCGTTGAAGACTGCCTAGAACACGTGGAAAACCGCTTTGAGCTGGTCATGCTCTCTACCAAGCGTGCCCGTCAACTGGCCACCGGCGGCAAAGAGCCATTGGTCCCAGTAGAAAACGACAAGCCTACCGTTGTCGCCTTGCGCGAAATCGCCGAAGGCCTGATGAGCTACGAGTTCATCGCCAATGCAGAAATCGTCGAAGACGAACCGCTGTTCGCAGCGTTCGAGGACGAGTCCAACGAGGCCGTTTAAGCCTATGCCTGGTCGACGTAGCACGGCGCGGGGTCACAGCGAATGGCAGGAGTCATCATGCCGAGCATAGACGCCCTCGCCGATCGCTTATCGACCTACCTCGGCACGGACCAGGTCAACCTGGTCCGCCGAGCGTACTTCTACGCCGAACAGGCTCACGACGGTCAACGCCGCCGTAGCGGTGAGGCGTATGTCACGCATCCTCTTGCCGTGGCGAATATTCTTGCCGACATGCACATGGACCATCAGAGTTTGATGGCGGCGATGCTGCATGACGTGATCGAAGACACCGGTATCGCCAAGGAAGCGCTGCAAGCGCAATTCGGCGAAACCGTGGCCGAACTGGTCGATGGGGTCAGCAAACTGACCCAGATGAATTTCGAGACCAAAGCCGAAGCCCAGGCGGAAAACTTCCAGAAAATGGCCATGGCCATGGCGCGCGACATTCGCGTGATCCTGGTCAAACTGGCCGATCGCCTGCACAACATGCGCACGCTGGAGGTCCTGTCCGGCGAAAAGCGACGGCGGATCGCCAAGGAAACCCTGGAAATCTATGCACCCATTGCCAACCGGCTGGGCATGCACGCCATTCGCATAGAATTCGAAGACCTTGGCTTCAAGGCCATGCACCCGATGCGTTCGGCGCGGATCAACCAGGCCGTCAAGCGCGCCCGGGGCAACCGCAAGGAAATCGTCAACAAGATCGAAGAATCCCTGAGCCATTGCCTGGCAATTGATGAAATCCAGGGAGAAGTCAGCGGGCGCCAGAAACACCTCTACGGCATTTACAAGAAAATGCGCGGCAAGCGCCGGGCCTTCAACGAGATCATGGATGTCTATGCGTTCCGGATCATCGTCGACAAGGTCGATACCTGCTACCGCGTACTGGGTGCTGTGCATAATTTGTACAAACCGTTACCGGGTCGCTTCAAGGATTACATCGCGATACCCAAGGCCAATGGCTACCAGTCGCTGCACACCACGTTGTTCGGCATGCACGGTGTTCCGATCGAAATTCAGATCCGCACCCGTGAAATGGAAGAGATGGCCAACAACGGCATCGCCGCCCACTGGCTGTACAAATCCAGCGGTGACGAGCAACCCAAAGGCACCCATGCCCGCGCCCGCCAGTGGGTCAAAGGCGTTCTGGAAATGCAGCAGCGCGCCGGCAATTCGCTGGAATTCATCGAAAGCGTGAAAATCGACCTGTTCCCGGACGAGGTCTATGTGTTCACGCCCAAAGGCCGGATCATGGAATTGCCCAAGGGCTCCACGGCGGTCGATTTCGCATACGCGGTGCACACCGACGTCGGCAACAGTTGCATCGCCTGTCGGATCAATAGACGCCTGGCACCGCTGTCCGAGCCGCTGCAAAGCGGCTCCACGGTCGAGATCGTCAGCGCTCCCGGTGCAAGGCCGAATCCGGCGTGGCTCAACTTTGTCGTCACCGGCAAGGCGCGGACGCACATCCGCCATGCATTGAAACTGCAGCGCCGTTCCGAGTCGATCAGCCTCGGCGAACGCCTGCTGAACAAGGTCCTCAACGGTTTTGACAGTGCCCTGGACAAAGTCCCGGCGGAACGCGTCAAGGCGATGCTCACCGAGTATCGGCTGGAGCTGATCGAAGACCTGCTCGAAGACATCGGACTGGGCAATCGCATGGCTTATGTGGTCGCCCGGCGCTTGCTCGGCGAAGGCGAACAGTTGCCTGGGGCCGAAGGTCCATTGGCCATTCGCGGCACCGAAGGCCTGGTGCTCAGCTACGCCAAATGTTGTACGCCGATCCCGGGCGATCCGATTGTCGGTCACCTTTCTGCTGGCAAAGGCATGGTTGTGCACCTGGACAATTGTCGCAACATCAGTGAAATCCGCCATAACCCGGAAAAATGCATTCAGCTTTCATGGGCCAAGGATGTCACCGGCGAATTCAACGTCGAGCTGCGTGTGGAGCTGGAACATCAACGCGGGCTGATTGCCTTGCTCGCCAGCAGTGTCAACGCCGCCGACGGCAACATCGAAAAAATCAGCATGGATGAACGCGATGGTCGCATCAGCGTGGTCCAACTGGTCGTCAGCGTGCACGACCGCGTGCACCTGGCCCGCGTGATCAAGAAACTGCGTGCACTGACCGGCGTGATTCGCATCACCCGCATGCGCGCATAAGCCACCATTACAAGGAGTCATTCATGACCAAGACTGTTATCACCAGCGACAAGGCCCCGGCAGCCATCGGCACTTACTCCCAGGCGATCAAGGCTGGCAACACCGTTTACATGTCGGGCCAGATTCCTCTGGACCCTGAAACGATGGAACTGGTTGAGGGCTTCGAAGCCCAGACCGTTCAGGTGTTCGAGAACCTCAAGTCCGTGGCCGAAGCTGCCGGCGGCTCGTTCAAGGACATCGTCAAACTCAACATCTTCCTTACCGATTTGAGCCACTTCGCCAAGGTCAACGAGATCATGGGCAAGTACTTCGAGCAGCCTTACCCTGCCCGCGCCGCCATCGGTGTAGCAGCCCTGCCAAAGGGTTCGCAGGTTGAAATGGATGCCATTCTGGTTATCGAGTAAAGCGTCCGGCGCAGCTTCAAAGGCTGCGCCGTCGATGTAGGCAACGAAGCGTTCTGAAAGGATTCCAACATGCGCCAAGCGCTAGCTCTCTCGCTGGTCGCCCTGTTTCTGGGCGGTTGTGCCAGCGATCCTGCCGATCGTGATATCAGCGGCACCTGGATCAATCAGGTGGCGATCGATGCAGCCTCCAAAGGCGTCCCTCTGCGCGAAGCGCTTCAGGCTTATGGTCCAAACCTGGAGTGGGACGTCAACACCAAGGCCGCTCAGGCCCGCTACACCAATGGCTTTGAAAACGTCGACGGCAAGCTGCTGGGCGAAGCGTCCGGCGCCTGGAAAGTCGATTTTTATGGCAGCTCCGGCAGCGAGCTCAAACGTGACGGCAAGCAACTGACTCAGGCAGCCAGCGAGAACGAGCCCGAGCAGGTTTTCGACCGACCGCAGATTCCGGCACCCGACGGCGCGCCCTTCGGGTCGACCTTCGAACGTGCGCTGTATACCGCTTACATGGGCGGCAGCTGGAAAGTCATCAGTGGCCCCGGCATCGGCAATACCGTGCAGTTTCAAGCGGATGGCCAAGTGGCCGGCTTGCCCGGTGCTGACCGCTATGCGCTGTGCCTGGCCGGCGATTGCGCTTCAATGAGCAGCGGCAACGACAGCCTGTGGTTGCAATTGAACGGTCAGGGCAATGCCTGGATTTTTAACCGCAAGGGCAAAGAGCTGGAGATCCTGCAAGCCGTCAACACCGCACAAGCGGACGAGATGCCATCGTTCACGCCGGGCGAGCGCAAGTGGTTGCTGGAGAAGCAGTGATCTGCTTTTGAGGTTGACGCCAAACAACGTAGGAGTCAGGTCGCTGACTCCTACGTTGTTTGGCGTATTCGAAAGTCAGCAGCGACCTTCGAGGATCGCGGCATAGCCTTCGCGATAGGTCGGATACGTGGGCGTCCAGCCAAGCGCTTTCGCACGTGCGTTGCTGCAGCGCTTGCTCCCCGCCCGTCGCACGCTCGCATCGTCAGCCCAGTCCGTTACACCCAGATACTCACGCAACCAGTTCACCACTTCCGCCAGCGGTGCAGGCGCATCGTCGACGCCGATATAGATATCATCCAGCGCCTGGCCGCGGCGGTCCGCCTCAAGCAAATACGCCATCAAACCCGCCGCATCGTCGGCATGAATACGATTGCCATACAGCGGCGGATCGATCGCCACGCGATAACCGCGCCGCACCTGTGTCAGCAGCCATTCCCGGCCTGGGCCGTAGATGCCGGTCAAGCGTACGATGCTGGCGGGGATGCCGCTGTCGAGCGCCACTTGTTCGGCTTCCAGCATCAACCGGCCTGAATAACCGCTGCCCGGCACTGCCGGTGAGGTTTCGTCGACCCATTCACCTTCCTGCTGGCCGTACACGCTGCTGCTGGAAACGAACAGCAAGCGATTGGGCACTTGCCCATAATCGTCGAGCCAGCTCAGTACATGCTGCAAACCCTGCACGTACGCTGCGCGATAGCCTGCTTCATCATGATCGGTGGCAGCCGCGCAATACACCAGGTAATCCACTGCACCCACCGGCCAGGTGGCGGGGCAGTCTTCATTGAACAAATCGCCGGCCACACCGATCACGCCCTGGGGCAAACGTGACACGTCCCGGCGCAAGCCATGAACTTCCCATCCCAAAGCCAGTAGTTGCGTGGCCAGACGGCTGCCGACATCACCGCAGCCGGCAATCAAAACAGATGGCGCGGACATCCAGAAACTCCTATCGCAAAGGCACAGACTAGCGCCGGCAATGGACGAGCGGCTAGCAAAGAAGTAAAAAAAGTTACTGTATTACTTTTGTTAACAAGAATTACTTGCAATAATGCCCGCCACTTTTGTTCTCGGCCCTCGAGGCCTGGAAGAACATTTACCCTCTTTTTCTCTCAGGTCCGGCCAGCATGACACGCAATCATTTCCCCGCTTCGCCAACCAAACGACCTCGCGCATGGCGCGCTGTGGCCGCCCTGCTGCTCGGCTTGATGCTGGCGCCCACTGCCGCCTTCGCTGATGCCCAGGCTCCTGCCTCTCCCGCGACCCAAGCCGCTCCAGCGCCCGCACCTGTTGATCAGGCCGCTCCGGTCGTGACCCCGGTGGCCGCTGATCCCGCACAAGCCGTGGACGCCCCCGCCGAAGACGCGCCTGAAGTGCTCGAAGCCGACAACACCCTGGGCATGGCACACGACCTGTCCCCTTGGGGCATGTACCAGAACGCCGACATCATCGTGAAAATCGTGATGATCGGTCTGGCCATCGCTTCGATCATCACCTGGACCATCTGGATCGCCAAAGGCTTCGAGCTGATGGGCGCCAAGCGTCGTCTGCGCAATGAAATCGCCCACCTGAAAAAAGCCACCACGCTCAGGGAAGCCAGCGCTTCGGCGACCAAGCCGGGCACCCTTGCCAACCTGCTGGTGCACGACGCGCTGGAAGAGATGCGCCTGTCGGCCAACAGCCGTGAAAAAGAAGGCATCAAGGAACGCGTGAGCTTCCGCCTCGAGCGTCTGGTTGCCGCGTGCGGCCGCAACATGAGCAGCGGCACCGGCGTACTGGCCACCATCGGTTCCACCGCGCCGTTTGTAGGCCTGTTCGGCACCGTGTGGGGCATCATGAACAGCTTCATCGGCATCGCCAAAACCCAGACCACCAACCTCGCCGTCGTAGCGCCGGGTATTGCCGAGGCGTTGCTGGCCACTGCGCTGGGTCTGGTCGCTGCAATCCCGGCGGTGGTGATCTACAACGTGTTTGCCCGCTCCATTGCCGGTTACAAGGCTCAGGTGTCGGATGCGTCGGCGGAAGTCCTGCTGCTGGTCAGCCGTGATCTCGATCACCTGCCAACAGCCGAGCGCTCCACGCAACCGCATGTGGCCAAAGTAGGGTAATCCGCCATGGGCTTGCATTTGAAAGAAGGCGCAGACGACGATCTGGTCGAGAATCACGAAATCAACGTCACGCCGTTCATCGACGTGATGCTGGTGCTGTTGATCATTTTCATGGTGGCCGCGCCATTGGCGACCGTAGACATCAAGGTCGACCTGCCCGCTTCCACCGCCAAACCGGCGCCACGGCCAGAGAAGCCGGTATTTCTCAGCGTCAAGGCTGACCAGCGACTGTTCCTGGGTGAGGACGAAGTGAAGGCCGAGACACTCGGCGCCACGCTGGACGCCCGCACCAAAGGCAAGAAAGACACGACGATCTTCTTCCAGGCCGATAAAGGCGTGGATTACGGTGACCTGATGAGCGTGATGGATGCCTTGCGCGCCGCCGGTTACCTGAAAGTCGGCCTGGTCGGACTCGAGACGGCAGCCAAGAAATGATCACGACGCGCCAAAAGCTGACGCGTTACAGCGGGAGTCTGGCCGTGGTGCTGGGCGTCCATGCGCTGGCCATTGCGCTGGCGTTGAACTGGTCGTCTCGCCCGCCCATCGAACTGCCGCCGCAGGCGATGATGGTCGAGTTGGCGCCGGTTCCGGCCCCGCCACCGCCTGCACCGCCAAAGGTGATCACGCCACCGCAGCCGCCGACGCCGGTGGAAGAGCCGCCGATGCCCAAGCTGGCCGAAGCGCCGAAAGCCGAAATTGCGGTGCCCAAGCCAAAACCCAAGCCGAAGCCAAAACCGCAACCGCCCAAGCCCGTGGAGAAAAAACCGGAGCCGCCGAAGGAGAAGCCGACCGAGGAAAAACCGAGCGACGCGCAACCGACCCAGACACCAACGGAAAAATCCGCACAATCGGCACCCGTGCCATCGGCGGCGCAGCAAGCAGCCAAGGCCAGCTGGCAAGGCAGCCTGCTCGCGCACTTGGCCAAGTACAAAAAGTACCCGGCCAGTGCTCAGTCACGCGGCAAGGAAGGGTTGAACCGTCTGCGCTTCGTGGTGGACGCCGAAGGCAGTGTCTTGTCGTTCGAACTGGTGGGCCTCTCCGGCAACGCCGATCTCGACCGCGCGACACTGGAAATGATCAAGCGAGCGCAGCCGCTGCCCAAACCTCCGGCCGACATGTTGACCAACGGCTCGATCGAAATCGTTGCACCGTTTGTGTATTCCCTGGAAAAACGCCGCCGTTAAAGCGATCTCCGTAGCAGCCGGACGCAGGCTACGCCTGCTGCTACAAAAGGAAATATGGCTAGGGGCACCGAAAGGTGCCTTTTGTGTGTCTGCCACTGCCAAACGCGCATTGCCCGGTGTCACTCACCACACTCTGTCTGATAACGTGCGTCTATCGATTGCAGCCGTTATGCTTGGCTCGCAACTTCACGGACGCTCGCCATGACCCTTACTGAATTACGCTACATCGTTACCCTCGCCCAAGAGCAGCATTTCGGCCACGCGGCCGAGCGTTGCCACGTCAGTCAACCGACTCTCTCGGTGGGCGTGAAAAAGCTGGAAGACGAACTCGGTGTGCTGATTTTCGAGCGCAGCAAGAGCGCCGTGCGCCTGACCCCGGTTGGCGAAGGCATCGTGGCTCAAGCGCAAAAAGTGCTCGAGCAAGCTCAAGGCATTCGCGAACTGGCGCAGGCCGGCAAAAACCAGCTGACCGCTCCGCTGAAAGTCGGCGCGATCTACACCGTTGGCCCCTACCTGTTTCCGCACCTGATTCCGCAACTGCACCGGGTCGCTCCGCAGATGCCGTTGTACATCGAGGAAAATTTCACCCACGTGCTGCGCGACAAACTGCGCAACGGCGAGCTGGACGCGATCATCATCGCCCTGCCGTTCAACGAAGCTGACGTGCTGACGCTGCAGCTCTATGACGAACCGTTCTACGTGCTGATGCCGGCTCAACACCCGTGGACGCAAAAAGAATCCATCGACGCCAGCCTGCTCAATGACAAGAGCCTGCTGCTGCTCGGTGAAGGCCACTGTTTCCGCGATCAAGTGCTGGAAGCCTGCCCGACCCTGACCAAAGGCAACGACGGCGCCAAGCACACCACGGTGGAATCCAGCTCCCTGGAAACCATTCGCCACATGGTCGCCTCCGGCTTGGGCATCTCGATCCTGCCGCTCTCCGCCGTCGACAGCCATCACTACGCCCCTGGCGTAATCGAAGTCCGCCCGCTGACGCCACCGGTGCCGTTTCGTACAGTGGCCATCGCCTGGCGCGCGAGTTTCCCGCGGCCCAAAGCGATTGAGATACTCGCTGATTCGATCCGCCTGTGCTCGGTGGCCAAGCCGCCAGCGCCGGTGGTTGCCGGCTAAGCGACTGTCATGGCCGAGTTGTCGCAAGTATCGGTGACGGCGCTCAAGGGTGTCGGTGAAGCCATGGCCGAGAAACTGGCCAAGGTCGGCCTGGAAAATCTGCAGGACGTGCTGTTTCACCTGCCCCTGCGTTATCAGGACCGGACTCGCGTGGTCCCAATTGGCCATCTGCGCCCGGGGCAGGATGCCGTGATCGAAGGCACCGTCAGCGGCGCCGATGTGGTCATGGGCCGCCGGCGCAGTCTCGTCGTGCGTTTGCAGGACGGCACCGGTGGCCTCAGCCTGCGCTTTTACCATTTCAGCAACGCGCAGAAAGAAGGCCTCAAGCGCGGCACGCGGATTCGCTGTTACGGCGAAGCGCGGCCCGGTGCATCAGGGCTGGAAATCTACCACCCGGAATACCGCGCCATCACCGGCGACGAACCGCCGCCGGTGGATGAAACCCTGACGCCGGTCTACCCGCTGACCGAAGGCCTGACCCAGCAACGTTTGCGCCAGTTGTGCATGCAAACCCTGACCATGCTCGGCCCGACCAGCCTTCCCGATTGGCTGCCAACCGAACTCGCTCGCGACTACCAACTGGCGCCACTGGCCGATGCGATCCGTTATCTGCATCACCCGCCTGCCGATGCCGACGTCGACGAACTCGCGCTTGGTCATCATTGGGCGCAGCACCGCCTGGCTTTCGAAGAATTGCTCACTCATCAACTGTCCCAACAACGTTTGCGCGAAAGCATGCGCTCGCTGCGCGCACCGGCGATGCCCAAAGCCACTCAGCTGCCGGCCAGATATCTGGCCAATCTGGGCTTCGCTCCGACCGGCGCTCAACAGCGCGTCGGCAACGAAATCGCCTACGACCTTAGTCAACACGAGCCGATGTTGCGCCTGATTCAGGGCGATGTTGGCGCCGGGAAAACAGTGGTCGCCGCCCTTGCCGCGTTGCAGGCGTTGGAAGCGGGTTATCAGGTCGCGCTGATGGCGCCCACCGAAATTCTTGCCGAGCAGCACTTCATCACCTTCAAGCGCTGGCTCGAACCGCTGGGCATCGAAGTCGCGTGGCTGGCCGGCAAACTCAAAGGCAAGAACCGCGTCGCCGCGCTGGAGCAGATTGCCAGCGGCACACCGATGGTGGTCGGCACGCATGCGTTGTTTCAGGACGAAGTGAAGTTCAAGAACCTCGCACTGGTGATCATCGACGAACAACACCGCTTCGGCGTGCAACAACGCCTGGCGCTGCGGCAAAAAGGCGTCGGCGGGCGCATGTGCCCGCATCAATTGATCATGACCGCCACGCCGATTCCGCGCACGCTGGCCATGAGCGCCTACGCCGACCTCGACACCTCGATTCTCGATGAACTGCCGCCCGGCCGTACGCCCGTCAACACCGTGCTGGTGACCGACACACGTCGCGTTGAAGTCATCGAACGGGTACGCGGCGCTTGTGCCGAGGGGCGTCAGGCCTATTGGGTCTGCACCCTGATCGAAGAGTCGGAAGAGCTGACCTGCCAGGCCGCCGAAACGACTTATGAAGACCTCACCGCTGCACTGGGTGAGCTAAAGGTTGGCCTGATCCACGGTCGCATGAAGCCGGTGGAAAAAGCTGCAGTCATGGCTGAGTTCAAAGCCGGCAATCTGCAATTGCTGGTAGCCACCACAGTGATCGAAGTCGGCGTCGATGTGCCGAACGCCAGCCTGATGATCATTGAAAATCCCGAGCGTCTCGGCCTGGCGCAGTTGCACCAGTTGCGTGGCCGCGTCGGTCGAGGCAGCGCCGCCAGCCATTGTGTGCTGCTCTACCATCCGCCGCTGTCGCAGATTGGCCGTCAACGCTTGGGCATCATGCGCGAAACCAACGACGGCTTCGTCATTGCCGAGAAAGACCTCGAACTGCGCGGCCCCGGTGAAATGCTCGGCACGCGCCAGACCGGCCTGCTTCAATTCAAGGTCGCGGACCTGATGCGCGACGCCGATCTGCTGCCCGCCGTGCGCGACGCCGCCCAGGCATTGCTCGAGCGCTGGCCGGATCACGTCAGCCCGCTGCTCGACCGCTGGCTGCGCCATGGGCAGCAATACGGACAAGTGTGAGCACGGTCGCAGTTTCTGGACCCTGCCGTTAAACAAGCTGGTTATACTCCAACGAATGTTTGAATACGGACACAGACTAATGACTGAAGCTGCCCTTGCCCCCGAAACCCCGCATGCTCCGTCTGTTATTCGGATGCTGCTGGAAAAGCTGGGTATCGCTTACGAAGAAGTCCTCGACCATCACGGCTTGAACGCCTCGCGCAAAGTGCAGGCGGTTTTGCTCGATGATGCCGTGGGGTCGCTGATGATCCTGTTTCCGCAAAGCCAACTGCTCGACCTCAATCGCCTCACTGAACTCACCGGTCGGCGCCTCACGGCGGTGTCCACCGAACGCCTGGTGAAGATGCTCGGCAAACACAACCTGAGCCTGCTGCCGGGGTTGCCCGCGTTGACGAGTTCGCCGTGTCTGTACGAAGAAACCCTGCTGCGCGAGCCCAAGTTGCTGATCAACTCGGGTGAGCCGGGGGTGTTGCTGGAAATCTCCAGCGATGATTTCAAAACCATGCTGACCAAGGCCAGCGCCGCCAAATTTGGCGAGAACCTGACCAGCATCCGGCCGAACCTCGATCGCCCCGACGACGACGGCAAGGAAATCACCCAGGCCGTTCAAGCATTCACCGCACGACGCATTCAGCAACGCCTCGAAGCGACCATCGAAATTCCGCCGCTGGCCGAGACCGCGCAGAAGATCATCAAGCTGCGCGTCGACCCCAATGCCACCATCGACGACATTACCGGCGTGGTCGAAACCGACCCGGCGCTGGCCGCACAAGTCGTCAGCTGGGCCGCGTCGCCGTACTACGCTTCGCCGGGCAAGATTCGTTCAGTAGAAGATGCGATCGTGCGGGTGCTGGGTTTCGACCTGGTGATCAACCTCGCGCTGGGCCTTGCCTTGGGCAAAACCCTGAGCCTGCCCAAAGACCACCCCCAACACACCACGCCGTACTGGCACCAATCGATCTACACCGCCGCCGTCATCGAAGGCCTGACCCGCGCCATGCCGCGCGCGCAACGCCCGGAAGCCGGCCTGACCTACCTTTCCGGCCTGTTGCACAACTTTGGCTACTTGCTGCTGGCCCACGTGTTCCCGCCACACTTTTCGCTGATCTGCCGTCACCTGGAGGTCAACCCGCACCTGTGCCACAGCTACGTCGAGCAACACTTGCTGGGCATCAGCCGCGAACAGATCGGCTCATGGTTGATGCGCTACTGGGACATGCCCGAAGAACTGGCCACTGCGCTGCGCTTCCAGCACGACCCGAACTACGACGGCGCCTTCGCCGAATACCCGAATCTGGTTTGCCTGGCGGTACGTCTGCTGCGCAGCCGCAACGTCGGCTCGGGCCCGGATGAAGACATCCCCGACGCCCTGCTGGAGCGCCTGGGGCTGACACGCGATAAGGCCGATGACGTCGTTACCAAAGTGCTTGAGGCTGAAGTTTTGCTGCGCGAACTCGCCTCGCAATTCACACAGCCCTGAAAGCATTCGCAGGCAAGCCTCTCCAGTGGGAGCAAGGCTTGCCCGCGAAAAACCTACCTCGGTCTGCCTGATTCACTACAAACCCTGTGGCAAGGGGACTTGTCGGAACGCCGCATCGCCCCCCTGGGCTGCGAAGCGGCCCTGAAGTCGGAGAGGGTGTTGTATCAGGCGTACAGTGTTGTCCGGTTGCGACTGCTCCGCAGTCGAACGGGGACAAGTCCCCTCGCCACAGGGTTAACCATTGACCTCAAGCCTTCGGCTTGGCCTTGCGCGGTTTCAAATACTTGGTCAACCCCTGAAACCAGATTACCAACGCCGGGTTGCCCTTGATCTGAATCGACTTGTCCTGAATCCCTGTCATGAACGCCAGCTGCTTATTCTTCGCCTGCATCGTGGCGAAGCCATACGCCGCATCCTTGAACGCGATCGCGAACGCCGGCTCGGGGTACATGCCCGATTTGCTGGTGATGCGCTGATTCTTCACAAAGAAATGCCGCGCGACTTTCCCGTCCAGGGTTTGAAGCTGGAAGACTAATTCCTTATCACCCAGCTGCTGCTGAAACGCGGGATTGGTCCGACTGGCCTTACCCATCAGCAAACCCAGCATCCACAGAAGAAAACGAAATTTCATGCGTGCAGCCTCAAGAAGAAATGAACGGCGGGCGGCAGTGTAGCGGCTTAAGTGAGTGGCGGCACTATCGACTCGTATTTGAAGAAGATCGAATGGTTTTTGCTGTCAATGACTGCCAAGTCAGTTTGCAACTGATGATTGCCAGTCTCTGTCGGCGATCTTTAATTCGCTCCAGAAACTATCGCACCAACGTCAACTCACCATCGCGATACAGCACCTCACATCCCAGCCACGCGACATCGACGTGAGGCAGTACCGCCGAAGGTTTGCGCAACTCGCGCAGCAATGTCGAACCGTGGGACAAGCGCCCGCCCATGCGCGCAATCACCGCCCGCGCATTTTGGTAATTCGCGTGGCGTCCTGGGTCGAGCGTGTCTTCAAGCAAAATGTCGTCACCGAGAATGCCTTGCACCTGCCCCGGATCAATCATGAAACCTGTTGCTTGCTCGGTGCCCTCACGGCCGTCCTGCCAGAAGCTACCGGCGCGGGTCCGAATGTCTGGATGTGGCGCAAACCAATACGCTCAGTCGGCCATCGGCATGGCGTGGTGCAGACGGAAGAACACCCGCATCAAGTTGTCGCGGTACCACTCGCGCACTTGCAGGTAATAACCGCGCAGTCCCGGCAGGCCCGTCGTATGGGCCACACGGACAAGGCCCGACCATTGGGGAAACGCCTGTAATGGCAGATCCGACAGGGCCGGGCGCGGCGTGGCGGGATCGGTTTCCCAGGGCAGTCGATGCGGGCTGTTATCAAGGTCGTCATAGGCGGTCGGCGGCCGCCCTAGCAGATCGCCGCCACTGCTCCCCAACGCAGTGGCGATGCACAGGTTGCCTTGCACCACGAACACATAGAACCGCGTGAACCAATCCGCCAGTTGTTGGCCGTTGGCACCTTGGGTGATCAGCCCGGCCAGTTCTTCGTCGAAGTGGCGCAACTGCTTTTCCAGCGTTAGCAAATGCCCTCGCGCGATGCGTTGCATGCGCAAAAACAATGGCAGCGAACGCACCAGACGCAGCGGTCGCCAAGGCAGCGGCGGCGTCGCACCGCCCACCTCACCGGCGTAACTGCTGGCAGAGATACCCCAATCGGCCAACCGCGCAAGAAACAGGTCATTGTTGATATACGATGCGCCGCCAAACACCGCGGTGAACGGCTCGTTATCCTGCAACACCCGCGAATCCCAACGCGCCATGATCGCCGGAATACTGGCCGTTGCACGCCTTTGTGCGTACTCCACCAGGACGCTTGGCTGTGGCGGCAGGATCTCGGCGATGGTGGCGGCCGTCAGATGACGACGCCAGCCGTAGTCGCTGATTGGCCGGTATTGCAACAGCCACAGTTGATTACCGTCCCAGGCCCATTCAACGTCGCCGGCCACATAGTGAAACACCCGCAGAACATTCTGCAGAAAGTCCCACAGCAGGTCAGCAGTCAAACCGTGTGACGGCTTGAAAGTGTCGCTGCTCCACGAGCCGCCAAGCCGGGAAATAACGGCGCGCTCAGGACTCACCTGACCATCGGCCAGCGACTCGAGATGCCCTTGTACCCATTCCAGTTCCACCGACAGGTGACGCACAAAAGCGATGCCGGACAACTGCGGCGTGATGAAGCGCTGCACGACCACCTCTTCAACGCCCGCCGCGCACAATTGGGCAATGCGCGCCGGCACGTTGTGAGTGGGTTCACGCAGGAATGTAGTGCTCAAACCGGCATTCGCCGCATCGGCCTGATCCTCGCCGTAACTCGAGGAACGCACCGCCCATGTCGCGTTCGGTTGGCTCGCAAGGAACGCCGGCAAACGTGAATCATCACACGCGTTGAGCGACAGCGCTGGCGGCACCGCTTGCCCGGCCAACTCGGCCAGGCGCAACCGACCACCCTTGGTGTGGGCGACGAACCCGCGCGGGCCCGACTCCAGCCACTCGGCAAATTCGGCTGGCAAGTCGTTCCACGGGTAATGCCCCCAACCGGCTTTCAGGCTGACGCTCAGATCAGCGCGGGCCAGAATGGCCGACCATGCGGCGGCCTGTTCGATGCCCAGCACATTGTCCTGATCACCCCAGACCAGCTCGATCGGGTCGGTGATCCACTCCAGCAGCGGCAACGCGGTGTCAGCGCGCACCAAGTCCCAGTACGGCACAAACGCGCGACAACGTGCGTACCCGGCGCCCATGCGCTGATACTGCGCAGGCGTCCAGGTCTGGTTGGAAAACTTGTGCGCAAACAGCGCGGGCTTGTTCGACAGCAGCCAGTGAATGGTCTTGCGAATCGCCAGCGGCGACATCAACGCCGGCAGCCGTCTCTGCCACAGAAAAGCCCCCACTGGCGCCAACAGAACACTGCGGCAAAAGTGCCCGGGCTGGCGTTGCAGTGCATGCAGCACCAGCAACGCGTTGACCCCGACCGCAATAATCGCGCTGCCCTTGACCGTCGCCGTCAGCAACGCCTGGGCGTAAGCGCTAAAGTCTTGGCACGGGGCTTGCGGATTGTTGCCGAAACCCGGCAGCTCGAGTGGCACCATTTGATAGCGCTGAAAATGCGGCAACGCATCATCCCACCACTCGGCGGTGCCACCGTTGCCGGCCAGCAGGTACATCAGAGGCTTGCTCATGGACGGTCCTCAGGCCAGATCGTGAACGCGCTTCAAGGCTTTGCCGACTCGCTCGGCGTTGTGTTTGCCGCGATGGCGCGACGGTCATGACGATAGAGCCAGATCAGCGGCGGCAGCAGGGTGAGCAGCGCCAAACTGTCGACCGACAGGTGCGACCAGACGCGCGCCTGAGCGGAGATCCACATATCTTGCGGCGCCCACAGCACGATGCCAGCAATCAACCAGCCCCACGCCGCCGGACTTCTCAGTCGATGTCCGATGCTCACGAGGGCAAGCATGTAGAGGGAAAAGCTCTGCAGCGTGGCGCCGAATATCGCAACCCACCAGACTTGTTGGGCACGGGCGGTGATGGGTGCGGCGTCGGCTGCCCAGAAGGCTTGTTCGATGGTCAGCAAGTAGCCATCGAGCAATCCCGAATGGCCCGCCCAGGTCAGCACAACGCCGACGAGCAGATGCACCATGGCGGCGGCATACAGCCAAACCATGAGCGCGGAGCGAAGGGTGTTTGAGGGGACTGGCATTCCGTGTCCTGAGGTCTTCCTGGGAGGGGGCAAGTCTAAAGGAAAATGGGGGGTTGGGTGATTAATCGCGGGGGTGGTTTTGCTGATGATCTTTCCACAGCTGAACGGCTAACAGCACTCGGCATGGATCACATTGATTGCTCGAGTCGGACGGAGCGCACAGCGAAAATCTAGCGAAAACGCAGATACAAAAGGGAACATCGAGTTCCCTTTTTTTGGCGTTTCTTGAGGCGTTACTGAGCATTTAAATGCATTGTTAACTTTTTACTCAATGAGTCAGTCAGCACAATGCGCATTCAAGAGTCACTTTAACGCCTACAAGCGACTAATGTTTGATATGCAGCAGTGCGGCGGGAACCCATCCCACGGTCTTTGTTTTTCCAGCATAAATTATTTTATAGTAGAGTTCGTCGCCGCCTTGAAAAAAATCACTCAATAAAACTTGATCGCCCTTTACCAAATAAGCTTTCCGCAGAACGAATTTTGAGTCGTCACCTTTATCGGACAAATAGGCTTTCGTCGCAGCTATGACCGCGATCACTGGTTCGGATGTGCCTTCATTAACAATTTCAGAATCGGAGCAAGACGACTCATCACACCTCTGCCGTTTTTCAAGTTTCTCAGCAAATTGTTCACGCTTTTCGCAAAAGTAGTAATCCTTTATAGCCCGTGAAAAACACAACTGGTCGTTATGAGTAACAGGCCCTTCGTTATAATTGCTTCTGATTATGTCGTCAGTGAAGTCAGGGTTCGATATCATGCGGACGGCGGATGCTTTGAACTGATCGGCATCCTCCTTGAAGACAAAAAGAGAAAAACTTTCATTTACATCATTTTCGGCATATTTGAGGGCCAAAATACACACATCTGAACTTTTGTATGAGCCGAAAAATATTGAAAGATCTTCCAATTGCTCATCCAGACCAAGGTTGTAGCTCTCACCAGACGCTTTGACAACACTGATGCGCTCCCCTTTCAGCTGAATTTCACTATTAGAACCCACGCAAATAGCGGGCAGCGCATATTCACTCTCAGGTTTGATAACGACACTTCTAAACTCAGCATATGCAGCAGTAGAAAAAAAAGCCGCACCTGCGAGGAATGCTAAAGACGCCCTCATTTTAATTCACCTTTGATTTTTTTGAAAAGCGCTTGCCGCTCCGCTAAATGGTTAGCACCACCGTTCACGACTTTTGTTATTTTCCTTACAACTTCATTATCTATTTCCTCGACCGACAAACCACCTTGTGCATTCAGCTCCTGATAGTATCGATCAATTTTTTTGTTTAGATTCTCACCTTTAAAGACAGTCCAGAACCAAAAAGATACTTTGACTGCGTGCTCTATACTCTGAGAAACAATCTCCGGATTGGCAACACAATCGAGGCCAGTGTACTCCTTGTATTTTTCGTACGCGCTCTTCCAGGTAATTTGAATCAGGCCTTTGCCTTTATATTTCGGCCCACCCCCTATCGTGGTGTTTCCTGATTGCATAATTTGGTGATGCCGCTTGCAGGTACGACTGTTCGCCCCCTGAGTTACGCAGACGCTTGCCGGATGCACGCTCAGATCATAATCATTACCGCTCGCATACTCCTTCGTCGTTCTAAAATGATCACTTTCATGATAGCACTGAGCCAAAAAGTGCATTTTATAAATACATTTATCGAATCCGTTGACGGAAAATGCAGTATTCAGCAAACCTATGAATTTCTGCGGATCAACGTTGTAGGCGTCACAATTGGTAGGCATGTTCTGCGCCGTGAATAATCGTGCCCCTCCAAAAATACTTCTGAAATTGGTTACATTCAGTTCACAACATCCTGCACTCAACAAATTTTCAACAAACGCGACAGGATGAAAATGCCAAAGCAAGCTCGCACTGACAGCAGCTTTCCCAGTGAGCTCATTCCAAAAAACGTAGCCACCAATACGCTCTTTTTCATGCCTCAACGTCTTCGGGGAGGTTTCCAATAGCTGATCCAGTTTGCTCCACTTCGCAGAGTCCGCTGTGTCCTTCCATTCGGTCGGATGATGAGCGATCAGCTTCGACCAGCGTGATCGTGTTTCAGCATTTTTTAACTCATTCGTGAGCTCAGCTGCGTCAACTTGGCCGTCGTGATTGGCGTCAATTTTTGCGAACAAGTCTTTGAAGAACTGCGGCATGTCTTCGGGATCAAGGAAACCATCCGCGGTGGCGTTTGTTTCTTCAACAATCTGGAACCCCAGTTTTTCCCAGTCGTGCTGAGTTACGATCTGGGCGCCTGCTTTCTTCACAATTCCGCTGACCGGTTGACCGTCCTCGGTCACACTGACCTTGTACCAGTCTTCAGTACCTTCTTTTATCACCAGAGCTTTACTAAGGTCGACAGCATGGTCGAGTTTGAGCACTGTCGTGCCCGTCGCTGGTGCTGTTTTCTTGAGCTCAGTTCCGGTCAGCAAGTGCAGGTATTGCTTGCCTATTTTCAAACCGGCAGCGTTCTTCAGGAAGTCTTTGACGTCCGATTCGGCAGTAAAAATCTCGACATGAACCTGATACTTACTGGTCACACCGCCGTCTTCGCCTGTGAGATTTTCAGTTAGCCCTAGATAGCCGATCGGATCGCCAGCCTTGATGCCAATGCCGGTTGATACAACCCTATCAAAGTCCGTTGGAGTAACAACATCCCAGTGCACATGCTGACTTGCTGGATCGTTTTCGACGATTGTCCAGAATGTCGGCGGTGCATTCCCTGTTGGCTGCCAAACGCCGCCAGACACCAGCGTGCATGGGGCCATGCGTCGCAATACATTGCCAACCACGAGGTTAACGACTTCCTTGCTATCGAACTCGATAACGCTATTGACCGCCAGCTCCAGGCCGCCATCGACGGGCGCACCAGCAGGCTGTCCGTTTGTTGGATTCGTCGGACTCTGGCGTATAGGTAGCCGTTTAGTCGCCCTGGCTTTAACTTTTCCTTGCCAGTAATTTGGCCGGGCGCGCTCTGGTATGACGTCTGCAGACCAAATACGGTGGTGTTGAGAGTTTTTGTATGGCTCACCATCCTTCAAATAAGCGAACCAAATTTCGGTTCCAACCTCGCGAACTTTAAGCGGACCAGCCTTCACGCTGCCGGAAAGAATTTTGCCCTTGGCGTAGGTGATGTTGTTGACATCCTTCTGCTCAAGAACTTCAAGCTTGGTCCCGTTCGCCACTTTACCGGGTGAGGTTATATCGCTCGACAAAGGCGCCTCGTCATACGCCTTGAAGTCCCCGACCTTCATGGTCACCTTCGGTTTGGGCGTTTCATCCGGGGATAGCGGATAGCGCTTAAAAGGCAGCAAATGCATGTAAAGGCTGTAGAAATTCAGCTTGTTTTGCTTACCTTTATTCGCACCCTCTTCCGGGTTAGGCGCAGATTTATACTCGTGTCGCACAAGGCAGAAGGAGTTGGAGTACTTCAGCTTTTTCTCGTTGTCACCAAAGGTCGACTCCAGGTAATCCTGATTCAGACGATATGCAACGACCTCTCCATCAGCCATGCAACGTATGGGCTCATTGAGCACGCACTGCGGTGCACTTTTGTCACTGATGTGGATACCGCCATGCCAGAACTTATTGCTGCCCAGCAAATAGTGGCCTGAGGTTTCAGCTTCAAGCGCTTTGTAAACGTCTTCCGCATCAGTGAACTGCTTTCCGTCAGCCTTTCTAAACGGATATTGAAAATTCATCACGGGCGATGCTGTTGGTGCTACAGCAGAGGTTTGAGCTGGAGGGGGTGCTGCCGTTGGCTGCGCTCCACTTTGGTATTGAGCCTTGGGTCGCAAATACTTGTTTGGCATGGGCCAGTACCCGCTGCCAGCGCCGTATTTTGCGGACTTAGGGCCGGTCGAAGTTTGCGAGCCAAAAAATTTGCCTTTGGTGTGGGTGACGTCCATTTCTTCGATTACGCCGGTGTGGCCCAGTGTTGTCCATAGCGCAATATCACCCGGCTGGACATTGCCGAGCGCGATCACTTCAAAATGTGTGGTATCTGACGCTAACGCCCCGGTGGTTCTATAAGGAATGGTGTAGCCCGCGTCGCGAAGCATGCGATTCAGCAGGTGTGAGCAATCGATTTCCTTACGACCATCGCTATCAGCATCTACGTTTCCGTTATCACCATAACCGTATTCATATCCGGTTTGCGGGTAGTTGACCCGTTGCTCGAGTAATCCTGTGCTCATCGGTAGCGTCCTGCTTTAAAGGCAATAAATTGAGTTATTGGCAACGATGCCTTGGGTAGTTAACCGCTCGACCCCGCGCGGCCCGGCCTCGTGATGCTTCTTCTCGGCCTCTTTGTAACAAGCCAAGGCTCTGGGCAAATCGCTCGGGACAATGACACCTGTTTCGTAGGCGCTCCCTAACTGGATCAATGCCGCCGTAGATCCCAAACGTGCCGACTCCACAATCGCACTCAATGATTTCTCTGGATTAATGCAGGCTCGCGTCTCTTCGTAATTACCTTCATCACAATAAAAATCGGCTAGCGCCAAACCGGCGTCCGGCACACTCTTCGATGCGGTGACAAGTAGATCTAGAATTTTCGCGTTCGCCAATCGCGGCGCCTGTCCGGACAGACTGATTCCCGCAGCGGCAAAGGCCGCCTCTGCGGAGCCCTGTTCCGCACCGTCTAAATAGCTATCCAGCGCCGAGACGTACAGCTGAGCGGAGGAGGCCGACTCAGTAACGATGCCTAGTTGGTTGTAGAGCGCGCCACGTTTCAGCGCGCGAGCACCAGCATTCGACTTCACATCTCGAGTATCCATCACCTTCTCAAGCGACCAATCTTCAATGCGATCCAACGTCCAGCAGTCGGCGTGCTTAAACGTGAAGATCTTTAAAACTTCGCCCTTTTGATCACGTACGAACACCTGGTTCGGCAGCTGAACGTTGATGCCCAATTTAGACTTCTCGATGTGGTCTGGCGAAAGTACCGCCAACGACTGAGCATCCAGCACCTTCAATTGCTTCTGCACCACTCGCGGTGTGGACCCGGTGGCGACTACCGTTTGTTCGATCACTGGCGAAGCCGTAAACGCTTTCTGCACCTCAGGCGTGACCGAGAACTCTTTTACGAAACCGGCGAAGTCATGACTCGGACACTGCGCCGCAAAAGCATCTGAACCCATCCCCAAGGCCAGCAGCACCAACCAATTCATACCTAAATGCCGCACTCGATTGTTCGTCATCACGACACTCATCACTCAGAAAACACAAAAAAAGCTTTCGGTTTAACTTTCTCAGGCACCGCATTCCCCAACGCCTGATCCATCAAACTCCCCGCCTTGTCCTTATCCGCCGCCCCCGGCAACATCGGAGGCTTAATCCCGATCCCCGTCCCATTCCCCGCCGACCCACCGGCATTAATCTTCACCACCGGACCAACCACCGTAATCCCACCCGCGTCCAGCTTGATAAAACTGCCACCACCCTTGATCGTCAGCTCGGCCCCAGCCTCAATCACAATCTTCGCCCCAGCCTTCAGGTGAATCTCTCTCCCGACGCTGGTCAGCTGTGCGGTGCCCAGCTTCACATGCTGGTTCTGCCCAATCGTCAGGTGATCATCGAGTCGCACTTCGACTTTTCGATCTGCAATCGTGGTGCGGTGCTCTTCGGCTTTGAGCTCGGTGTAGGTGTTCTTTTCCACCGTGTCGTGGCGTTCGTTGCCGACGCGGATTTTCTGGTCGTGCTCGATGTTTTCATCCCAGTCACGCTGGGCGTGGAGGTAGATCTGTTCCGCGCCTTTCTTGTCTTCGATGCGCAGTTCGTTGTACCCGCCGCCGCCCGGTGAGCTGAGGGTTTTGAAGACGCTGCGGGTTTTGTTTGCCGGCAGGTCGTAGGGGACGGGGTTTTCCTTGTGGTACAGGCAACCGGTCACCAACGGCTGGTCGGGATCGCCTTCGAGGAAGGTGACGAGGACTTCCATGCCGATGCGCGGGATGACGATGGCGCCATAGCGATCCCCCGCCCAGCTTGAAGAAACACGCATCCAGCAGCTGGTTTTGTCGTCGGCCGCACCGATGCGGTCCCAGTGGAACTGCACCTTGATGCGGCCGTACTGGTCGCAGTGGATTTCTTCGCCTTTGGGGCCGGTGACTAGGGCGGTCTGGCTGCCGAGGACACGCGGTTTGGGGTGCTCCAGCGCCGGGCGGTAGAACACCGCCCACGGGGTGGCGAGGAAGCGGTTGCGGTAGCCTTGGTGGAAGTCGTCTTTGTTTGCGGTAGTGTCGCTGGTCACCGACTCTTCGAGGACTTGCGGCTGTTTGCCTTCATGGACGATTTCGGTGAGCAGCCAGAGGTCGTTCCACTCGGTGCGCGGGTGGTCGGACATCTCCAGGAAATGGCCGCTGATCAGGCGTGTCTGGTCGCCGTTGCCCTCGGCTTGCTGGTAGTCGGCGCGGTGGCGTTCGAGGGCGCGCTGGCTGAGGAATTTGCCCCGCGCGCGGTCGAGGAAGCGGCCGGGGTAGTCGTAATCTTCGAGGTCTGGCTCTTCGCTCTGCACATCAGGCTTGTAGGCAGCTTCGAGTTGCAGGCGTGGTTTTTCGAAATCGTAATCGCGGCGAGTGATTCGGCTGGTGCGGGTTTCCAGGCGCAGCTTGAAGCCTTTGATCACCGGTTCGTCAGCGACCATGCCGCTGCCCTGCACGTAGGCGGTGGGTTGCCCAAGTTTGCGGAACACGGTCTGGTCGTCGCCGAATACCAACAGATGGCCGTCGGTGCTGTGCTGGAAGTGGTAGTGAATCCCTTCCTCTTCGCACAGGCGCTGGACGAAGTGCAGGTCGGTTTCGTCGTACTGCACGCAGTAGTCGCGGTCCGGGCAAGGCTGGCTGAGCTGAAAGCTGTAGGCGTTGCCCTTGATGCCGTGTTCTTCGAGGATCAGCGCGATGATTTTCGGCGCGGACATCTGCTGGTAAATGCGCTGGTTGGTGCGGTGATGCAGGTATTGCAGTTGCGGCACCAGGGAGATTTTGTAGCGGGTCAGGCGCTTGCCGGCATCACCTTGGGCGACGCGGTAGATCTGGCCGTGGATGCCACTTCCTTGCGGATCGAGTGCCAGAAATGCCTGTTTGTGCAACAGCTTTTCCAGGTCCAGATCCGGGTTTTCGCTCACCAGTTCGATGTCGAAACGATACGGCTGGCTGATGCCCTCGGTGCCGGTGAACGACAACACTTGCAGGTTACCGTCGTAATCTTTCACGCTCAGGCTGAAATGCGTTTCGTTAGCTGGATTGAACATTGCTTGCTCCCTGTTCGGTAGTCATCCGTTACGCCCGAAGTCGCAGACGCTGCAGCAAAGTCGAGGTGGCGCCCATGGTGTCACGCAGTTGTGCGGCGCTGATCGTGCGATCAGCCGCATCGAATGCCAGCGCCGTGCGCAGCGCTGGCCAGCAGTGTTTTGGCAGATTGCGCGGTGCGTGCAGCTCGCGGTCGAGCCGGGCCTCGCGCGCTTCGGTCGAGGGCATGCGCCGGAACGGGTGTTTGCCGCCCGCCAATTCGTAAATCACACAGGCGACGCCGTAGACGTCGGCACTGGTCGACAAACGTTGGCCGTCGAGCAGTTCCGCGGCGGCGTAGCCCGGGGTCCAGGCGTTGAAACGGTTGCGGCTCAGGTGCGGCAGGCCGGGCAGAATGCCCTCCTCGGCCTGGCCCAGACCGAAATCGAACAGGCGCACGCCGTCTTCGCTGAGCATCACGTTGCTCGGTTTCATGTCGCCGTGCAGCACGCCGCGAGCGTGGGCATGGGCCAGCGCGTCGAGCAGCGGTAGCGCGATGTCGCGCAGTTCTTTCCACGGCAGGCCCAGCGGCCGTTCGCAGAGCAGTTTGTCCAGGGTCAGCCCACGCATGAGCTCCATGGTGATGAAGGCGCGCTGGCAATCGGTGTCCACTTCAAAGCTGTGCAAACGCAACACGTTGTCGTGGCGCAGACGCCGGATCAGGGCGAACTCGCTGTACAGCAAGGCGCTCGCATCCGGCGATTCGGCAAATTCTTCGCTGAGGATTTTCAGCGCGATGTAAGGGTCGGGGTCGCCGAACTGTTCGCTCAGCAGATCCCGTGCGCGGTAGACCGCGCCCATGCCTCCGGCGCCCAGCAGACGCTCGATGCGGTAACGGCCTGCCAACACGTCGGGCAACTCACCGACGCTGGCCTTGGTCGGGGTCAGCGCAGGTTGTGCGTTATGGGCTTTGGCGAACGCAAAGTAAGTCAGGTTGCTGGCTTGCTCTTCGCTCACCCGCAGGTCGTCGAGCGGCGGCATGAGTTGAGTCATTGGCGGATCACCACAGCGGTCAGGTTGTCACGCGCCGAGCCACGCAGGGCGCCGTCGAACAGGCGCTCCAGCGCGATGTGCGGCGCGGTCAGGCTCAGCGCATTGCCCAAGGCGTCGCTGCTCAACCCGTTGTACAAACCATCGCTGCACAACAGAAACGCATCGCCGGGATACACCTCGAGCTCGAGCACATCCAGAGTCAGTTGCTCGGCCGCCCCGACCGCGCGGGTCAAGGCCTGGGCCGAAGGATGCGCACGCGCGTCCTCCAGGCTCATTTGCTGTTCGTCGATGAGTTGCTGCTGCAGCGAATGATCCTTGGACAGTTGATACAAACGCTGGCCGCGCCACAGGTAGCAGCGGCTGTCGCCGGCCCAGATGCAGGCTGCGCGATTGCCTTCCACCAGCAGCGCCACCACGGTACTGCCCATGATGCTGTCGTGACGCCCGGCGGTGACGGTCAACTCCTGCCCCAGGCGGCGGTTCAGCCAGTGCAGACACTGGCGAATGTCTTTGAGGCGTGCATCGAAATCCTCCTGCAGCGGCAGTTCCGCCAGGCTGGCGACGATCAATTGACTGGCGATGTCGCCCCCCTGATGACCGCCCATGCCATCCGCGACCGCCCACAGCCCCTGCTGTGGACAGTCGAGAAAAGCATCTTCGTTGCGCGCCCGAACCTTGCCGGCGTCGGTACGCGCAGCGCTGCGCCAGGGACTGGCAACCCGCATCAGAGCTGCACCGGCATACGGAAGGTGCGCAACACGCCCATGTCGAACGGGTTCGGTGTGCGCTGGCTGCTGAGCAGGTAATTGGCGCGCAGGCCACCCACGTCAGCTTTCAAAACCAGCACGTCGCGACCGCTCAGGTACTCGGTCTGCATCAGGTCGAACAAACGGAACAGCGACCATGGACCGGTGTTTTTCTCGATGCCGATCGGACGCCCGGCCATGCGATCCATGACCAGACTGGTGCGACCGTCTTCAACATCGGTCGGCCATTTGAACGACACCGGCACGATCGGGCCGTGACGGTATTCAATAGTCTTGTCGCCGAACTTGAACTCGGATCGGCTGACCGCCGGATCGAGGGTGTACGGCTCGAGTTTGAACTGCACCTGCGGCTCGGCCGGGTTGATCGAGAAGAAGCTCTGGCGGATCACTTGGGCCGCGGCCATCTGATCGAGGTAAACCTTGGAGATCGGCATGCTGTGACCGTCGATGCTGCGCAAACGGTAGTTGCCCGGATCGCCGCTGACGAAGGGACGCAGGTAGTTATCGAAGAAACGGTCGGCGATGCCCTGAGCCTTGAAGAACTCACGGAAATCGCTGATCGCCACGTCGCTGGTGCTGTGGGCGCTGAACGGGTAGCGCTTGTTGATCGCCTTGCCGTAGAAGCTGTACAGCTCGCTCTGATAGCGCTGGTTCAGGTACTGGTAGGAATCGTTCAGCACCAGGCGCCAGGTATCTTCGGCCAGCACGTTGAACCACACGCTGACCGGACGCGGCAGACGGTTCGAGGCGTTGCGCAGATTGCTCAGCGCATCGCGTTGGCCACTCATGCGGGTCTTGGCCATTTCAAAAGCGGCCTGCTCGGGCGCACTGGCACGCGCGAGGCTGGCCAGCTGCAGTTGCAGGTCGTTGAGCGCGGTCAGCGCCGGGGTCAAATCAGCGGCCGGGCCGTTGTTGTCGTCCAGCAAACGGTGCAGCGGTTCGAAGCGCCGTTGCAGGGATTTTTTCGCAGTGTCGGGCAGGTTCTTGGCCATATCCGACGCTTTATCCGCTGCGGCAGCGGCCAGTTTGCCGAGTTTGCCGCCCTTCTCTGCGAGTTTGTCTGCGGCCTCGGCTGCTTCGTCAGCGCTGTCCGCGATCACCGGGAATCGGGTGTTTTCGCGCACTTCCACCAGCAACTGCAGGACCGGCGAATTAGCCGAGGTCAGGCCCGCCAGTTGCTCGGCGCCCTCGCCCGCATCATTGATCGGAGGGAGAGCCACCTGACCGACCGCTTCACTCCAGAAGTTCGCGTAGTCGCGGAAATACAACTGCTCCAGCTCGACCATCAGGCGACGCAAGTCCATGCCGCTGATGCCCGAACCTTCGCCCAGGACCCAGTTGTCGCGCAGGATATCGGTGACCAGCGCCGAGCCCTGGATCGAGAAATACTGCGCGTAACCCTGCTGCGTGTAGAAGCCCGGGATCACGTAGTCGGTGCCGACAAACAGCGCACCCTGCGGGCCCAGGTGTTGGCTGAAACGGTATTCCGGCAGGTTGCGGGCCTGCTCGCGCAGCATCCGGTAAACCACGTTCGCCAGCGACTCGCTGCGCAATACCTGACGTGCCTGAGCCACCAGTTCATCGTTCAGCGGGTAGATAAACGGCTGCTTGAGCAAACGCTCGAAATGGGTGTTCAAACCGTTTTGCACCGCCGTATTGCCGGCGTAACGCAGGGACCAGTCAGTGGCAACCCAATCCTTGAGCCATGCTGCATCGCGGCGATCTTTCATGTTCAGCATCAGGTACGCGCGCAGGCTGTTAAGCAGGCGTTCGCGGTCCTTCATATTGGCGCGGATCTGCCCTTCGAGCAGCGCTGCGACTTTGGGCAGCAGCTGGGTTTCCAGCTCGCGCTCGTACGCCGATTGGACGACAGGATCAACCTCTTCACCCTGATACAGGCCACCGCGTTCGTGGTACGCCACGTCAGCCTTGTTCGGGAAAACCCGGGTCGCCGCGTAGCTGCTGTCGAGCGGCTTGAGCACTGCCATGGAATCATCACGAGCGGTCAAAATCACGCGCTGTTGCGTCCAGTTTTGCGCGAGGTCGCGCAGGTGCTCCAGTCGCTCGTAGTTGGCCGAGAAACCACTGGCCCACAGCAGACCGAACAGGCCCAGCGCCGCCAACGCGCCCACATATAACGCACGCTGACCCCAATGAATGCGGCTGCGTTCACGCTGATCCAGACCCGCCAGATCCGCCTCGGGGAAAATCACCCGGCTGAGCAAGTGGTGAATGAACCGCGAACGACCGCTGCGCAAGGTCGGCAACATACCGGAATCAATCCCCAGATTCGCGCCGATGCCGGCGGTGGTCTGGTCCATTTCCTCGGTCAGGTGCGGTGCGCTGGTCAGGTAGAACCCGCGCAACTGGCTGACACGCTGGTAACGGTTGCCGGTGAACGCCATGTCGACGAACAGGCACAGGCGCTCGCCGATCTGTCCCAGCTGATGCGGGAAGTCGAGGATGCGGCCACGGCGCTGAGTGTCGCGCTCCTGGTGCATGCGCATGATCACCTGGCTGTTCAGGCGACGCAGCAGTTCTTCGAACTCTGCGCGCAATACCGCCACATCGGTGCCGCTCTGATCTTTGCGGAAACTGGTGCCGAGCACCTGATCGCTTTCTTCGCGGGTCAGTTGATCGAAGAACTCATCAAACCCGAGCAGTTTGTCGGCCTTGCTCAGCACCAGATAAACCGGCACGTCGACGTGCAGCTTTTGATGGACATCCTGCAGGCGCGCGCGTACCTGGCGAGCCAGGGTGTCCAGATCCTGTTCGCTGCTGCCCAGCAGGGTTTCCACGGGAATGGTCACCAGCACACCATTCAATGGACGACTGCGACGACGCTTGCGCAACAGGTCAAGCAAGGTGTTCCAGGCGCTGCCATCGACTTCGGCATCCTGCTGGGTCAGGTAGCGCCCGGCTGTGTCGATCAGCACACCGTGATCGGCGAAATACCAATCGCAATGACGGGTGCCAAGGGTGTCGCGAGTCAGCTTGCGGTCGATCCTGTTGATCGGAAATTCCAGCCCCGAGAAGTCCAGCAGACTGGTCTTGCCACTGCCCTGCGGACCAATCAGCAAATACCACGGCAAGTCACCGCGCCAGCGCTCGCTGCGACCACGGTACAAGCTGGAAGTCTTCAGGGTTTTCAACGCATCCTTGAAGCGCATGCGAAGCTCTTTCTGCTCATCGTCCATCAGCTCTTCACGGCGGATACGATCCTGGCCGTCTTCGGTGTCTTCGATAGCCTTCTTGCGCACGCCGGCGCGCCAGCTGACGAAGACCATGGTCAGGCCCCAGATCAGGAACAGCACACTGATGGTCAGCAGGCGGGAGGTTGAACCTTCCCAGAACTTGTAGTCGTCCACCGCCAGCAGCGGCCCGACGAACCACACCAGCAGCGCAAGCAACAGCACGACCAGCAAGGTCCAGACCCAGGTCTGGCGCAAGAGTGCGCCGACTTTCTTGAAAAACTTTTTCATCACACGTCCCTGTTTACGGCTGCGACTGCGGCTGGACCGCGGCCTGATCAAGCTGCTGATAAGGTTGCAGAACGGTTTCGCGTTGTTCGCCCAAGACCCAGGCAAAACCCGAGTACATCACCACCAGGCAGACCACGGTGAACAGCACCACCATCCACGCCGGTACGATCCGCACCAGGCTGCGGCGCTGATCGTTCAAGCCTTCCCAATGCGGCGAAAGTTCGCGCGGCACGTCGCCACGCAACTGACGAATCTGTCGATACAAAGCGTCGCGGATGCCTTCAAGCTCAAGCATGCCGCGCGCCTGCACGCGGTACTTGCCCTCGAAACCGAGCGACAGGCACAGGTACATCAGTTCCAGCATCGGCAGGTGCTTGACCGGGTTTTTCGACAGGCGATCCAGCAGCTGGAAAAACTTCTCACCGCCGAAGGTTTCATTGTGGAAGCTGCTGAGCAGGCTCATCTGCGACCACTCGCTTTCGTTTCCCCACGGGGTGGTGACGACAGCTTCGTCAACCACTGTGCAGAGCACGTAACGCGCGGCCATCACCTGGCTGCTTTCGGCGCCGTTGTGCAGCGCACGCACTTCAAACAGTTTGAGCCCGGCGGTCAGTCGCTGGTTGAGCGCGTGCATGTCTTCGCGGGAGTCGCTGTGCTTGAGCCGCACCACTTCCGAGAGCAGATCGGAGCTGGCGGCCACCAGCGAATTGAGGCTGATGTTGAACGATTCCGCAGGCCGCAGACGCGCGGCGTAAATCATCCGCTCTTCGAGCTGTTCAAAGCGTGGCGGCGCAGCAAAATCAGTCAGCGGACTCTGCGCCGGCCCGTGGCCCTGACGGTCGAGCAAGACGGTTTTATCGTCCTGATGGTGTTCCATGTCCTTGATCATGTCGGTCAGTTCCTGATGGCCCAGAATTTCAGTTCAAGCTCGGCGAATTCGCCGGACACGTGGAACGCGAAGCCGCCGGAGCGCTCCAGTTGTGCCAGGTCTTCGGAACTGAGTTCGAGAATGAAATAGGTTTTGTTGGAGTGAAACGCGATCTGCCGCGGGGCCACCGGCAACGGTTTGACCTTGATGCCGGGCAGGTGCAGGTTGACCAGTTGGCGAATGCGCTCCACCGGGCCGACCTTGAGGTGCGCCGGCAAGCGATGGCGCAGTTCTTCGGAATCGCAGTTGGCACTGGCGGCGAGCACGAACGAGGCCGAACCCAGCAGCTTGTGGTCATGCAGCGGCGAGACGATGATCCCGTATTGACGGGCCTGCAGGACCAGTTCGATGGCGTGCTGTTCGAGCACCATCGACAGCACCTGCCGAATCGCTTCCATCAGTTTGCGAAAGCTCGCCCCCTGATCGCTGTGTTGATAACGACTGTCCAGACGCGGCCGTTTGCTGTCGCTGGAGAACGTCGCCAGATCGCCGAGCATGGTCAGCAGCGTGCGGTACAACTCTTCCGGATGAACCTGCTCCAGGCCGAGATAGTGACGCAGCAACAGTTCGGTGCGATTGATCAGTTGCAGCATCATGAAGTCACCGACTTCCGCGCCACCGACCTTGCCGTTGGAGCGGATACGCTCGGCAATGGTGTCGCCGCGATGGCCGAGCATGCTGATGACTTCTTTGAGGCACGACAGCAAATAGCTGGAGGCATGCGCCTGAATGTAGGTCGGCACGAAATCCGGATCGAGGCTGATAACGCCGTCAGGCGTGGTGTCGAGCACGTCGCAGATTTTCAGCTTTACGTAAGCCTGATCGCTCTGCTGCTCGCCGAGCAACAGCTTGAAGTCCGGCCGGCCACAGCTGACCTGACTGACGGAATCGTCGCCAGCGTTGGAGTCGGCGACTTCGGCTTCGTACGCGGTGTAGCGCGCGAGCACGTCCGATTGCTCCGGACGACGCGCTTCGATGTGGTTACCAGTGACCAGCGGCAGCGCCAGATAAATCGGTGTGTTGCCCGTGTTCGGCGGCACGTCCAGCGCCAACGGCTCGGTGTTGCCGCCCAGCTCGAACAGGCTGCCGTCCGGCAAAATCCCCGAGGCCTGGCTGATCACCAGTTTGCCCATGTTGAGGAACTGCAGGTCGATATCAAGATTCAGAAAACCCCAGGTGTAGCTGCCCAGCAACTGCGTGCGGGTTTTCATCTGGTGATCGTAATAGCGATCGTTATGCTGAAAGTGCTGCGGACGCAGCAGCATGCCTTCCTGCCAAATGACTTTATGGGATTTCATGATCAGTCAGCTGCCTTGGCGAGCGTTTCGTTGCTGTTGCGAATACCGGCCTGGTCGAGGGTCAGATCCGCCTCGGTGAGCGCCACCGGGGTGACTTGCACCGTGTAACGCCACTGGGTTTCCGGCAGGTCGCGGTAGGCGGCGAGGATGCCGACGTAGCGGCTACCCTCTTCCACGCTGAGCTTGAGTTCGACGGTTTCACCCGGGCGCAGCTCAAGTTCTTCGCTGGCCACCAGGTCCGGGGCGAGAGATTCCTTGGCACGCTCGTAGAGGCTGAAGAAGTCGGCGTTCTCGAAGGTCACCGGGTGCTTGAGTTCGAACAGGCGCACGACAATCGGCGACGGGCGTCCGTTGAGGTCCGGGTTCAGCTGATCGCTGGCCGTGAGCTTGAGGTTGACTTTGGTCACGTGGGAATACGGCGACAGCGACGAGCAGGCGCTAAGCAGCACCAGCGCCGCACATGCCGTCAGCGTCTTGAAAATAGCGGTCGAGCTGCGAGACATGCGCATCATCCTTGGTGGTCGGTGTGAAGGGTGGAAATCAGGCGGATCTGTTCTTCGTAGGCCTGAGCGAAGTCGCGCGCCAGCAAGCGCTCGCTCCAGTCATCGTCCTGGCGCAGGGCCTGGTGATAACGCCCGTAAGCGCGCCAGCGGCTCCCGGACGTGGCCAGCAACGGCTTGGTATCGCGCTCGAAACGCAACGTCAGCTGTTCAGGCGAAAAGTGCTCCAGCGTGCCGCGAACAGCGGCGCGGCTGGCGCTCAGCAGGGCCACCTGATGCGCCTGCAAATCGCGAAAGGCACGGGAGATTGACTGCTCGGCCGGCATTTGCCCGGGCTTGTTCGGGTGCAGCAACATACCCAGCGCTTCACTGGCATCGACGGCAAATTTCAGCGGGTTTTTCTGCGTGCCCTGCACGGTGGTCTGCGCCAGGCGCAGTTCGTTTTTCAACTCGCTGCGCGTACGCAGGCTCTGCTGCAAACCGCCGACGCTCTGCCTGAGCAGGCGTGCCGCGTTCAGCGCCACGGCTTCGCGGGTATCGTGGTCGAGACCTTTGAGGTCGACGCCCAGTGCCGAACCGAATTGCTCCCAGAAACCTTCGGACTGACGCTCGACGGCCTTCGGCGCCGGAGCGGGAACAGGCTCTGCGGGCGCGTCGATCAGCTCGGGGACCATCAGGCTTTCCATGTCGATGCGCGCATAGTCGGCGCGCTGACGGGTGTCCTCGATGTGGGTGCTCGGGGAAATCAGTTCGTCGATTTCCGAGTACACACGCTCCTGCTGATCCAGTGCGTTCAACGGATCGAGATCAAGAAACGCGTCGTCCGGGATGATGCTGCCCGCCGCTTGCGGCCGACCGACCTCAACGTCGAACGTCGCCGGGTCGCGCACGAGGCGCGCACGAATCTCGAAATCACCCAGCACGTAGACATTGCCGTGTTCGATGCGCATCGCCTCGCCCTTGCGCAGGCGCGCGCCGCTTTCGCTGTCTGCAATACCGTTGCTGCTGATATCGGTCAGGAAAAACGAGCCGTCGCGGTAGCTGATCATCGCGTGGTGATTGGACAGGTGACGCTTGCGGTCGGGGATGATCCAGTCGCAATCCTCGCCCCGACCGATCACGCCGCCGGCCTGCTTGAACGTCTTCTGGCACAACTCCGTAGGCACGAACTGCTTGGTGTTGAGCATTTCGAAAACCAGTTCCATGGTGATACTCCTTGCGGTCACTTGCCGCGATTGACCGCCTGCGGATCACCCAACGGGCGATAGGTGTTGTCGTTGAATTTGTAGTTGCCGCTACAGCCGCCGAGGCCACATAGAACGACGAGGGTCAGCACAACGGCTTGCCAGTGACGAACAGACATCAGAGGGTCTCCAGAGGTAGACAGCATAAAGCGCCGACCCGTTTGGGTGGCGCTGTTAGAAGCGAATGAGGTTGATTGGGAGGCTCTAATCCGGAACTCAGAGCAGATCCCCCTCACCACAGGAACCCCATTGGCCACAGAGAGCATTCCAACCACAGTGTTTGGGTGGCAAAAGTTATGGTCAGCCATCGAAGTCACCCAGATTGATATTCAACCGCCCGAGGCGGTACAGCAGCGTGCGGCGCGGCAGCCCGAGTTCGCGGGCGGCGAGGGTTTGGTTGCCATCGTTCTTGCGCAGGCAGTCGAGCAGCAGGCTGCGTTCGACTTGCTCCAGACGCTCGCGCAGATTCAGGCTGTTGTCTTCCGGTACGGCCTCCATGCGCAGGGAGAAGTGCTCGGCCAGCAACTCGCCGCCCTCGCACAGCAGCACCGCGCGTTCGACCAGACCTTTGAGTTCGCGCACGTTGCCGGGGAAGGCATAACCAGACAGGTGATCGAGCGCCGCATCGGACCAACGCACCGCGTCGCGTTGCAGAAACGAGCAGGTCTTGTCGGCGAAATGGCGAGCCAGGTCGAGGATGTCGCCTTCACGTTGGCGCAAAGCCGGCAGCTCGATCGGGAATTGCGCGAGGCGGTAGTACAAGTCCTCGCGAAATTTGCCTTCGCTGACCAGCACTGACAAATCGCGGTGAGTCGCGGCGATGATGCGCACGTCGATTTTGTGGGTGTCGTTGGAGCCCAGCGGTCGAATCTCGCCTTCCTGCAGCACGCGCAGCAACTTGGCTTGCAGAGACAGCGGCATGTCACCGATTTCATCAAGCAACAAGGTGCCGCCGTTGGCCGCGTCAAACAGACCGGCGCGGTCGCGATCAGCGCCGGTGAAGGCACCTTTGCGATAGCCAAACAGCTCGCTTTCCAGCAGGTTCTCAGGGAAAGCCGCGCAGTTCTGCACGATGAACGCCTGGGAGCGGCGTGGGCCGCAGTCGTGAATGGCGCGCGCGACCACTTCCTTGCCGGTGCCGGTTTCACCGCGCAGCAAAACGGTATAGGGGCTGTGCAGGACTTTGCTGATCAGCGAATAGGTTTCGCGCATGGCTTTGCTCTTGCCGATCAAGCCGTAACCGCTGGCACTGGGCGCGCTCAACGGCGCGGGTTTCGAATCATCCGCAGGACGGCGCAGACGGTGCAGCAAACGCAGCTGCCCGAGCACGAACGAGCCGAGCTGCGAGAGTGATTCGGCAAACCCTTGAAGGTCGATGCGGCGGCGCGTGGCGCACAACAGCAGGCCCTCGACTTGCTTTTGCTGATTGACCAGCGGCACGCACAGCAACGACTGCCACGGTATGGCCTGCGGCGGCAGAAAACTGGTTTCGTGCAAGCTGCCACTCAGTTCACCGAGGCTCACCACACGGTTCTGACACAGGGCAAATTGCAGCAGTTGTTCACCGTTGTAATCCGCCGGCAGGCTCGCCGCTTCTCGGGGTTGCAGAATGCCGTTGAGGCATTCGGCGTTCATCCCCAGGCAAGTGTGCGTCGCGTCCAGCAGGTACAACTGCGTCAATTCACAGCCACTGAGCGACGCGACCCCACGCACAAAGTCACCCAGCAGCGCCGCGCCGTCTGCCGCGCGAGACAGACTGGAAAATTGCGCCAGCAAGGCTTCGGCATACACCAGCGGTTGCGGCACTTGCGTGAACATCACACCCACCTCAGGCGAACTCGCAGGTCACGCTGGCGCTGCCGTCGAGCGTCGCGTGAACACGCTTGAGGCTTTCACCCCTGGCCATGGCGTCCAGCAAACGGTCGGCCACCAGCGGCAGCACGTGCAGGTCGAGCAAGTGATCGATCAATCGCGCACCGCTGTCGCTCTGCGTGCAGCGTTCGGCGAGGTGATCGACGAGGTCTTGCGAGTAGGTGAAATCCAGCTGACGACGGTTCAGCCGCTCGCCCAAACGATCCAGTTTGATCTCGATCAATTCGCGCAGCACCGGGCCGCCGACCGGGTAATAAGGCACCACCCGCATGCGTGCCAGCAGTGCCGGTTTGAAATGTTTGCTGAGCACCGGGCGGATGGTTTCTTCAAGCACTTCGGCGCTTGGCCGCGCGCCGTTTTCGCAGAGTTCGCTGATACGGTCGCTGCCCAGGTTGGAAGTCATCAGGATCAACGTGTTGCGGAAATCGATCTCGCGCCCTTCGCCGTCGTTGGCCACGCCCTTGTCGAAGATTTGATAGAACAGGTTGAGCACGTCCGGGTCGGCTTTTTCGATTTCATCGAGCAACACAACCGAGTACGGTTTCTGCCGTACGGCCTCGGTGAGCATGCCGCCTTCGCCGTAACCGACGTAGCCTGGCGGCGCACCGATCAGACGCGAAACGGTGTGTTTCTCCTGGAACTCGGACATGTTGATGGTGGTGATGAAACGATCACCGCCGTACAGCAAGTCGGCCAAGGCCAGCGCGGTTTCGGTCTTGCCGACGCCGCTCGGACCGACCAGCAGAAACACGCCCACTGGCGCATCCGGCTTGTTCAAACCGGCAGCGGTGGCACGCATCGATCGGTCGAGGGCGTGAACGGCTTGCTCCTGACCACGGATGCGCGTGCGCAAGTCGGTGGCGAAACTGGCGACCTTGGCGTTGTGCTCGCGGGCCAGTTGCGCCAAGGGCACGCCGGTCCAGGCGCTGATCACTTCGGCGACCAACCGCGGGCACACTTCGAAGCTCACCAGACGTTCTGTGATTTGCGCTGCGGTCAGGGCCTTATGGGTTTCGTTGAGCGCGGTTTCCAGACTTTCGACGCTTTGCGCTTCGTCTACCCGCAGGGTTTCGATGACGCTGCCTTCGGCGTCTTCGTCGACCATGACGACTGGTTCAACAGCAGCCGCTTCGCGCGCCTTGGCCAGTTGCTGACGCAGATCCAGCAAGCGCTCAGCGAGTGCTTTCTGCTCTGTCCACAGCGTTTCAAGCGCGAGCATGTCCTCTTCAGCCGCGGCCAGGCGATCTTCCAATACCTCGAGCGCTTCGTGATCGATCAGCAAACCGGCATCGGCATCGCGCCGCAGCGCCCGGCGCTGACGTCCACCTTCAGCCAGTTCACCGCGCAGGCGCTCCAGGCTTTGCGGGGCGGCAGCGAGGCTGATGCGGACACGGGCGCAGGCGGTGTCGAGCACGTCGACGGCTTTGTCCGGCAGTTGGCGTCCGGCGAGGTAACGTGCGGACAGCTCGGCCGCGGCCACCACTGCGTCATCGCGCAGATAGATGCCGTGGCTCTTTTCGTAAACCTGAGCCAGACCACGAAGGATGGTCACCGCTTCGCTGACCGTCGGTTCGTGCAGTTGCACCGGTTGAAAACGACGGGCCAGCGCCGGGTCTTTTTCGAAATATTTTTTGTACTCCGCCCACGTAGTTGCAGCAATGGTGCGCAATTCGCCACGCGCCAGTGCAGGTTTGAGCAGGTTGGCCGCGTCGGAGCCGCCGGCATTGCCGCCCGCGCCGATCAGCGTGTGCGCTTCATCGATGAAGATGATGATCGGTTTCGGCGAGGCTTTGACTTCGTCGATCACACCTTTCAAGCGACGCTCAAACTCACCTTTGACACTGGCACCGGCCTGCAACAGGCCCATGTCCAGCGACAGCAATTCCACGCCTTTCAACACTTGCGGCACTTCGCCGGCCGCGATGCGCGAGGCCAGGCCTTCGACGATCGCGGTTTTACCGACACCGGCTTCACCAACCACGATCGGGTTGTTCTTGCGACGACGGGCGAGGATGTCGACCATCTGCCGGATCGCGCCATCGCGGCACAATACCGGGTCAAGTTTGCCGTCGCGGGCCTGTTGGGTCAGGTTGTGGGTGAAGCGCTGCAGCAGTGATTCACCCGGCCCGGCAGGCTTGCCGGTGGCCTGCTGCTCTTTCTGCGACAGGGCAAATTCTTTCAGACGCTCGATGTTCAGTTTGGCCAGCAACGACTGATAGCGGCTGCCCGCGTAGCGCATCGGGTTGCGCAGCAGCGCGAGAATCAGCGCCGCTTGTTCGACCTGGCTTTGACCCAATTCAAGGTTGGCCACCAGCAACGCGTCTTGCAGCCACTGCACCAGTTCCGGGGCAAATACCGGATTGCGCGAAGCGCTGTGCTCGACCCGCGATTGCAACGCGGCGCTCAGTTCGCCGGCATCCACCTCGGCGTCTTGCAGGGCGCGTGCGAGCAAGCCTTGCGGACGCTCCAGCAGGCCGAGCAGCAAGTCTTCGACAAGGATCTTGCTGCCGCCGCGGGCGACGCAGCGCTCGGCCGAACTTTCCAGATCACGGCGGGTTTCGGCGTCCAGCGCCTGAATCAGTTGTTGCAGGTCTACGTTGATCATTGGCCATTTTCCTTAATGAATTTTGCTGCCCAGGGTCACCACGCCGTCCGCTTTTTCGCGGCCCAGCCAACTGGTCCATCCCAGGCGACAGGCGTTCTGCTCACCGATGCGCAGTTCGCGGATTTCTTCCTGGCGCAATACCAGGCGAATGTCGTAATCAAGCGGGTCACGCAGAGTGAACCGCACCAGCGCGCACAGCGGCTGGTAACCGAAGCCGATCGGCAGGAATTCGTGAAAGCGCTGCCAGTCGAGTTCGCGGATGTGAATGCGGAATTTGCCGCTGCGGTCGCGCACGTGTTCGCCCAGCACCAGGTCTTCGCCGAGCAGGCTGTTGGCGCGGCCCAAACGATTGCGCTGCTCGTCGAGAATTTCCACGCGGCGCTCGATGCACTGCTCGATGGTCAGTTCGGCGTGCTTGAAGTAGTAACGCAGGACCGCTTCGATCAGCGCCGCCGAGTGCGCCCGCAAGCTGAGCAGGCCGAGGTACGGCAGCAGACGTTTCCAGTTCAGCTCCTGGGCCTTGCGAATCTCCTCGCCACCGAGGCCGATCAGGGCGAACAGCTGCGCCGAGAAGGGATCGAGCGCGCCGCTCTGGAAGCTCGCCCGGTAACGGTACTTGCGCCAGATCGGCAGCATCAGCCGTTGCAGGCGATGGTGGAACAGGTCGAGAAAATTGCGCGTAGGGTTGCCGTCTTCGCTGTCCCCCAGGGCCTGCTCGCCGTAGAACGCGGGCAGTGGCGAGCCGGATCCGACCAGGCCAATCAGGTTGAAACGCAGGCGCGCGCGCATCTGCCCGTGCTCGTGGAAAAACTCCACACGATCGACGTCGCTGCCGGGGAACCCCAGGCTCGGGTTGGCCTGGAATTCCAGCTGATCGTACAAATCGTCTTCGCTCAGGTGCGGGTGTGCCTCGCGCAGCCGGTCAACCACCAGCAGCACGGCCTGAAACAGCGAGTACTCGCGTATTACCCGGGTTAGCCCGCTTAAAGCAGGGGCTGCAGGCCCATACGTGGTGTCCATTGGTACACCTCTCCCTGTGTGCTTTTTACTCGTAGCTCGTGGTACGAATTGAGGCTGGCGTAAAGCGCGAAAAACTCGTTAAGAACCGAAGCGAACACGAACAGATCGCCCTCGCCGATATAGCCTTCCGGGTCGATGGTCAGCTCGGTGCGCAAGCCGCGCACCGGCAACCCTCGGTGCAGCCGGTCGACGTGTTGATGTTTGATCGACTTGAGCCCGCCGAGCAGGCGTTTACTGACTTTCTCCGCATGCTGGTCGTAGTAGCGCGGCAGGTCGTAAGTTTCGAGAATCACCTTCAACGCATTGACGTCGGCCAGTGACAAATAGTTAAGCGACATGTTGCTGATCAGCTTCCAGAGGAAGTCACGGTTCAGCGGCGGCGCATAACTCGGTGTGGCCGGTGTGATGTTGCGGAAGCCGAGGAACTCCGGGGTGTCTTCGCAGGCGACGCAAATGTCGCCGAGCTTGAGCTTGCGCGGCAGATTCTGGTTGGTGCACATCAGCTCGATGGACAGCGTTTCATGCGCCTCGGTGTGGCGAATGCCGAAGCTCAGGTGCGTGTCGAGGCCGTCGTGCAGCGAAGAAGACCGCTGGCGGATGCTGTAATGCGGACGGCTGTTGGGCACATCGAAACTCGGATCGTGCTCGAAGGATTCGAACGGCACGTAGGCCTGGTAACCGAGGCCACCGGGCTTCCAGCCCGTCACGGTTTCAACCGAAAACACGCCACAGTTTTCCAGGTCGTATTCGGCCGGCAGCAACAGGTATTCGTCCTGCTTGCCGTCGAGGCGAATCGGCAATGCATCGTGCTTGAACAGGTTGACGATGGGCGTGCAGTAGAGCTTCACGTTGTCCAGCGTCGGGCGCAGACGCTGGATGCCGCTCTTGCGGATATCGAAGCGCAATTCGAGACCGCGCACTTGCTTGAGCGTGTCTTCGGGCAACGCCTTGAGCAGATCCAGACCGTTGATATCGACGAAGAGGAATTTGTCCTGGAAGGCAAAATATTCCTGTAGGTAGCGATAGCCGCGAAAGGTGTTCAGCGGGTACGGGATCAACGCTTCTTCTTCGGCGAAACCCACCGGCTGCACACGGTCGCCGGGCATCTTGAACGCCATCGGGGAGCCATTGACGCCGTTGAGGGGTTTGCCGGCGCCGTCGAGCGGAATCAGCTCAATGCCGCCGAGATTGCGCAACAGGCTGAGGTACAGCATCTGACTGATGTAGCGCTCGCCGGCAAAGTGCAGGCGCAGACGACTCAGTTCCAGTTCGCCGAGGTGACCGTCGGCGGTCATTTCCAGGCGCAGGCTCAGCAGCGAACCGTCGCCCTTCACCGAATAATTCAGTGCAGCCAGATCCAGCGGCAACACTTCGGTCGGGTAGCAAGTACGGAAACGGCAACGCACGTCATTGATCGGCACGCTCTCGACCGGCGTATCGCGCTCGACCATCAGCGCAGGGCCTGACCGCTTCAGTGGGTCGAACTGCAAAATGCTGAACGCCGGGAGCGGTCGCATGTAGTTGGGCCACAGCAGGTGCATCAGCGAATGGCTGAGTTCGGGCAGTTCGTCATCGAGCTTCTGACGCAGGCGACCGGTCAGGAACGCAAAACCTTCCAGCAACCGCTCCACGTCCGGATCCCGCCCGGCCTGCCCGAGGAAAGGCGCCAGCGCCGGGCTACGCTCGGCGAATCGACGACCTAACTGGCGAAGTGCGGTGAGTTCGCTTTGGTAGTAGTGGTTAAAGGACACGGGTTACCTGCCTGGTAGTGGAACTCATCTAAAGCAAATCCTGTCGATCAGAGCGGTCTGTTCAGTCATCTCATTGCCAATGTTCTGCCGCTCCCTCAATCAGCCCCGACAATCTCGAACGAGGTATTACTGATAAAGCTGTTGAGCCAATGCGATTTCCATTCCGGCACCCTGATGCCGAAGTGCTGATCGCGTTTGTAAAAATCGATCCAGACTATTCCCACAATGACATCGTCCTCATGGGTACTCATGTCCACCGCGCTTCGTGGGTACAAAGGCGATCGAAAAACAGCGTTGGAATCCTGCTTGTCGGTAATTCGCAGATACGCCAAATCATCAAACGGCACCAGCCATCCTCTGACGGGCACGTTTTCAATGAAATAATTACCCGACTCGCTGACGAGCGAGCTACTGGCCGGACGCTTGAAAAGATTGTTCAGAGCAACGCCAAACAGGCCGATTGCAACGACCAGTAAACCGACGAACAAGGCTGCTTTTTTAGCGTTCATCAGTTCTTTACCAACTCAATGGAAACCGGCGCGATGGTTTCGTAGAAAATATCGGAGAAGAGCTTGAAGTCCCCACCCTTGGAAAACTGCGTTCTATACGCCACAAAATGCTTGTTCTGAATAAGGAAAAATCGTCTGTTCGCCGCTTCGAAGAACTGCTTCTGTGCCGCGTCGCTCATGCCAAAGACAGATGACCGCCCGATGGCAGCCATTTGCTGATCGACTGCCATATTCTGCGCACTGGCTTCGACCACCCCGGCGACGCCGTCAAAATTCCAATAGCCGAGGGGCTGGCTGACAAAATCGTCACCGTCGCTGAAGTCGTAGTTATCTTCGACGTAGTAACCCAGGCGATCGGCGACAAATACAATCTTCTTGTCAAAGACGTTCACCACCCCCTCGGCAATGACGCGCATATTGAAGTTGGCCAACGCACCGCGGAGCTCGTCCAGCTCGCCACCACCGAACTGACCGAAGTTGACCGCACGCGAATTGAAATAGCCGAACTTCTCGGCAGTACGGCCTTTACCGTTGAACGCCACTGGATAACAACCAGGCCCGGAATTGCCAAATGCACGCAGTATTTTTGTGCGTATTTCGGGCATGGCCCTCGCGTTATTCCAGGCAGCCTTGAGCACTTGACGCGTCTCCTCAGGCTTTTTGAACGTCAGCACCCAGTTCATCTTGACAATACTTTCTTCGATGTACTGGTCGGGCACTGGCCGTGTGCGCTCTTTCTCTTCTGTTTCCATTCCACCGCTGGCGTTGTTCCAGGGAGCACCGTTGAACCAGTGACGCATCAATGCCGCAGCAACCGGCCATTTCATCTTGTCCATCGCGCCGGGAATATCGCTGACCTTGAAAAGTCGCACGGCAGTAGGCTGTCCGGCCTTATTGCTGGCGGGGGTCAGGCTTGAGGCTACTACTGTGTCTGCCATATCAACGTCCTATCCTTAAACGCTTGCTGCACCAGAAAGCGATGCTCAGCCGATCAACACTTCGGTTTGCTGCTCGATGAGCAACTCCACAGCCTCGGCCTGAGCGGAAGAAATTTTCCGGGTCTTTCCATCAGCGCCGGTAACCCCGCTGATGATCTTTCCCGAGGCGGTTTTCAACGTGTACGCCACGCCAGCCATTGGCTTGCCGGTATCCTGGCAATTGATCACGAAGTGTTCATCAAATGGCCATTTGATCTCCACCGGCAACGGCGCTACAAACGGCGCCGGCGAATGCGAGTTACCAATAATCACCGTCGATGACCCAGCCGTAACCTTGTTGCCATGCGTACCTTCAGAATCGACGGTAACAGCAGACTTGCCGTTGATTTTTACCGTCGAGGCCAGGCCGCCGACCATCGCACCACCACACGCGGAGGCATCGCCTTCGCGGGCGGCCGCGAGGCCGTCGAAGAATACGTCGCCGGAACCGGCGGCGATCGGGTTGGTGCCGTGGCCGGGGAGCGGGCAAGCTGTAGGGTCGGTGACGCGTGCTGCGGGTTTGCCGGACATGCGAATCTCCTTAGTTGACCTTGACCTGACCGCTGCCATCCAGGCGCGCGGCGAAACTGACCTGACGCTTGAAACCATCAACTTCCAGCAAGCCTTCGATGCTGAAGGACAGACGAAGCTGATCGTGTTCACGCGGCAGGGAAATGACACGCACATTGCTCAGGCGTGGCTCGTAGGCTTCGATGAATGTTTCGATAGCCAGACGGGCCTGACTCAGGGAGTCGTGCAGGCTCAGGCGCATGTCATTGAGATCGGGTAGCCCGTAATCGGACAGCGTTTGCACGCTGCCCGCACGGGTGCTGAGCATCTTGGCCAGATGGGCAGCCACGGACGCCATGGCAGAAACCTCGCGGCTCCAGCCGACGCGTTTTTGCGCGTCGCCGCCCAGGCGTTCGAAAAGGCTGCCGTATCCAGTCATGAGTCAGCTCCGCTTACTCTTTGTCCAGCTTGCCAACCAGCGACAGGGTGAAATCGGCACCCATGTACTTGAAGTGCGGGCGCACATTCAAGCTGACGCGGTACCAGCCAGGCTCGCCTTCGACATCGCTGACGATGATCTGGGCAGCGCGCAGCGGACGACGGCCACGCACTTCGGCGCTCGGGTTTTCCTGATCGGCGACGTACTGACGGATCCACTTGTTGAGTTCCAGCTCGAGGTCGGTACGCTCTTTCCACGAACCGAGTTGCTCGCGCTGCAGCACTTTCAAGTAGTGAGCCAGGCGGTTGACGATCATCATGTACGGCAGTTGGGTGCCGAGCTTGTAGTTCAGCTCTGCAACCTTGCCTTCTGCGCTGATGCCGAAGAACTTCGGCTTCTGCACCGAGCTCGCGGAGAAGAACGCCGCGTTGTCGGAGCCTTTGCGCATGGTCAGGGAGATGAAGCCTTCCTCGGCCAGTTCGTATTCACGACGGTCGCTCACCAGGACTTCGGTAGGAATCTTGGTTTCGATTTCGCCCATGCTTTCGAAGTGGTGCAACGGCAGGTCTTCAACCGCGCCACCGCTTTGTGGGCCAATGATGTTCGGGCACCAGCGGAATTTGGCGAAGCTGTCGGTCAGTTTGGTGCCGAACGCGTAGGCCGTATTGCCCCACAGGTAGTGCTCGTGACTGTTGGCGACGGTCTCTTTGTACACGAACGACTTGACCGGGTTTTCTTCCGGGTCGTACGGGTTGCGCAGCAGGAAGCGCGGCACGGTCAGACCAACGTAACGGGAGTCTTCCGACTCGCGGAAACTCTGCCATTTGGCGAATTGCGGGCCTTCGAAATGGTCTTTCAGATCCTTCAGGTCCGGCAAACCGGTGAAGCTTTCCAGACCAAAGAACTTCGGACCGGCCGCAGCAATGAACGGTGCGTGAGACATGCAGGCAACGCTGGACACGTACTGCATCAGTTTCACGTCCGGCGAGCTTGGGGACATGTAGTAGTTGGCGATGATTGCGCCGACCGGCTGACCACCGAACTGACCGTATTCAGCGGTGTAGATGTGCTTATACAGGCCAGACTGCATCACTTCCGGCGAATCTTCGAAATCGTCCAGCAGGTCTTCTTTGGAGACGTTGAGGATTTCGATCTTGATGTTTTCGCGGAAATTGGTGCGGTCGACCAGCAACTGCAGGCCACGCCACGACGATTCCAGGGACTGGAAATCAGGGTGATGCAGGATCTCATCCATCTGACGGCTGAGCTTGGCATCGATCTCGGCGATCATGCGGTCAACCATGGCTTTTTTGACCGGCTCACCGCTGTTCTGCGGCTTGAGCAGCTCTTCGATGAAGGCCGACACTCCGCGCTTGGCGATGTCGTAGGCTTCGTCATCCGGCGTCAGGCGGGTCTCGGCGATGATGCTGTCGAGAAGGCTGTATTCGCCATTCTCGGTAGTCTTTTGCTGCGCTGCACTCTTGCTCATAGCGTTGGCTTCCTTGGCTGATGGGGACTCAGGCGTCCTGGGCTGCGGCGTTCAGGCCCAGTTCGCCCAGTACGCGACCGCGGGATTCGTCGTCGGCGAGCACGCCTTCGATGGCTTTGCGGAACGCCGGCGCATTACCCAGCGGGCCTTTGAGGGCCACCAGTGCATCGCGCAGTTCCATCAGCTTTTTCAGCTCGGGCACTTGATCGACCAGCGAGGCCGGATTGAAGTCTTTCATCGAGTTGACGCGCAACCGAACGCCCAGCTCTTCAGTGCTGCCCTCTTCCTGCAGACGATTCGGCACGTTCAAGTTCAGGGTCAGCTCTTGCTTGGCCAGCACTTCGTCGAAGGTGGTCTTGTCGATGCTGATCGGCTTGCGATCTTCGACTTTGCGTTCGTCCTTGCGGTGGGTGTAGTCACCGATTGCCAGTAGTTTCAACGGCAGTTCGATCTCTTCCTGGGCACCACCGGTGGCAGGTTTGAACGTGACGTTGATGCGTTCCTTGGGGGCTACCGAGCCTTCTTTGGCCATGGCTTTTCTCCTTGCGATTGTGGCCCTGGGGCCTATTCGAGCACCACTTCGAGGTCGAGGTGGCACAGCCTGCGATATATCTCTTCCTTGCGTTCACGGACGGCATGGTTCTGCGGCAACAACTCGCAGCAGCTATGCAGTAAATGCAGCACTTGCAGCGCAAGATCGGGCTCCCAGGCGTTCAGGCCTGAGTCCTGTAATGTGTGGTCGAGGGTTTCGAGTTGGGTCCTGGCCAGTTCGTATTTTTTGGCCATGAAGCACAGCCGTGCGAGGGCGAACTGCCAGAAGAAGCGGGCGCGTCCGCCCTGGGCACTTTGCAGGCCTTGCTTGAGAATCTGCACGGCGGCCTTCAGGCCGTCCTTGCGCAGGATCGGCAAGACTTCTTCGAGCGCCAGCTCCCAGGCCGGCTGTGTATCGGCCACTTCGACTTTGCGCGGCGCGCTGGCTGCCTGCAGGTGCGGCATGACACTGCCACTGATCCAGGCGCGAGTGGCCGGATCGGCGAACGGGACACCGTCGTGGAATCGCAACTCGATGATGCCGGGCAGCCGCTGAATCAAAAGCGCGAAGTGGATTTCCACTTCGCGCATCGCCATCTCGGCGTTGAGCCCCTGCAGGCATTCCCAGACCATTCGCTGACCATCGAACCAGAACGGCGCCTTCGCCAGACTCGCCTCCAGTTCCACCAGCAGGTCTGCATATTTGGCCTGATCGTAACGCTCCTGATAGGCCTTGAGCTTGTCGACCGGCAGGCCACGCAGCAGGGTGATCTGCTCCGCGTTGCGCTCGGGCATCGCGTCGATGGGCAGCCACAGCAGCGTGCGGTTGAGGCGCAAGGCTCGCAGGTCGGTGGCTTTATGTTTGAGCCACCAGGCGCACAACGGACGCGCGTTTTCCTGCTGGGCGCGCAGGGCTTTGTGGGCGTCTTTTTCGTTGTCGATCGCAGCGCCGGGGGTGAACAGTTGCGTGGCGGCTTGCTTGACCTGAGCCACGGCGGTGCTGACTACACCGGGCTCCGGCTGGTTGTCGGCAGCGCGCTGCACCATGCTCTTCAGACGACGGGAAAGCGGCAGCAGCAAAGGCGCATCGTCGCCCAAATGCTCGGTGCATGCCGCGTCGAGGCCTTCCAGATGCTCTACCAGACGGCGGAACAGCGGCAGCTGCTCCTTGATCGCGATTTTTTCGGTGAGCACTTGCTCAAGCCGCGGCACCAGCCAGCTGACAGAGGCGGCGCGGGTTCTGGCCTTGGCCGGGTGCAGCTCGGGCCAATGGTTCTCGCACAAGTAGTGCAGCAAACCGAGACCGGCGAGCAGACCCTGGAAGGATTCACGCTGGTACAAGGCCCAGGTCAGCCAGGCGCCAACACGCAAATCCTTGGACTGGGTGCGCAGCAGATTTTCACTGTTTTCACGGATTTTCAGCCAGTCGATCTGACCGCTCTCGTGCATCGACGAGGCTTTGCTCAGCTCGCCTTCCAATGCCTCATATTCGCTCGAAAAGCGAACATCCTCGCCCGCAAAATTCTCTCTGGAAACAGAGGCTTTAGCGAGTTCAAGATAATGTGCAGAAAGTTTGCTTGAGTAGGACATCCTTGGCCTTTGGTTTGAATTACAGTCGTACGCCGATTGGAATTACACAGGGCGTTGAAACCGTATCAAGAGCTGCGAAAAGTCTCATCCAATTGAGATCGTGCTCTTACAAGTGCGCGCATCGTACTCACGATGATGGCCACTAGCAAGCATCTAGTTAAACAACAAGATGAAGTTTCGTTTTATCTCGTAGGGGATTTCCCTAGATAGCTTCAGGGAATCCCTGATACCTGTTTAATATTTAACTCGCTGCTCCACTGGCTGAAAAGATGCTTGCTGGAGCCGCCAGCGGAACGCGGGTATCCGCCTGCGGTTGAACTACCCGAGGCGCTGGAAGCATGGCAAAACCAGGAAAGATTAAATGTAGGATGCTTCCGAAAGAAGCCGACGCCTTCTGCCTATGTGGGCAAGATAGTAAGAAGAGAGGAAAGTGCCACCATCGTCATAGCGCTTTGTTCACCAACCGGCCCACTACCTGGGAATCAAGCAAAACAGAAAATTATTTCCACTCTGTATAAATCAGTCCAACAAGGAACCAGGTTAATAACGCAGGCATAAAAAATGGACAGCCAACGTCATTGGCATGCCCATTTCTCAAACAATCATCACTCCACAATAAAGGGAGTTCATACATTTAAGGATTAACACTGTCCTTCAATGACTTGCCCGGCTTGAACGCAACGGTGTTGCTGGCCTTGATTTTCACAGGCTCACCGGTTTGCGGGTTTTTGCCGGTGCGGGCGCCGCGATGACGTTGCAGGAAGGTGCCGAAGCCGACCAGCGTCACGCTGTCCTTGCGGTGCAGGGCGCCGGTGATTTCTTCGAGGACGGCGTTGAGGACGCGGTTGGCCTGTTCTTTGGTGAGATCGGCTTTTTCAGCAATGGCTGCGGCGAGTTCTGGTTTACGCATAAGTGAAGCCCCTTTGACGGTTTTTTGTTGTTATGTCCGTGCTGTCCTCGTTGGGACAGCGACCAAAGCGCCGCAGGTGCTCTACTCTGCGGCAGACGGGAGTGAGAATGGCATGCAGCGGGGTGCCGCGCCAGTCTCGGCGCGACCTTTGTGCAGGCAAAACAGGGGTGATTCCGACAGAACGACCTGTATTTACGCCAGCAAGGCTGGAAGCTGTTTGTTCAGGGCCAGTTTTTCCATCACGGCCGTGCCGGTCAGGGCATAACCCAGCAGTTGACCAGCGGCATCGCGACATAAAACCTTGAGGTCGGCGCCCTGCCCTTCGACGGTCCAGACACCTTCCAGGCCCCGTGGCGGCGGGGAAACCACCAGCGGGCAAACCGGTGTTTTCACCGTGATCGGCATCGGGCCATAGCTGACCGAAGTCGGATTGCCGGCGAGGGTTTGTGCCAGTGCTCGCGCACAGCTCATCAGGGGCAAGACGTACAAAAGATTCAACCCATCGACCTCGGCGCAATCGCCCAAGGCATAGATATTGGCGTGAGAGGTTTTCAACTGACGGTCGACCATCACGCCACGATTGATCTGGAGACCGGCAGCGGCCGCCAGATCGACGCGGGGGCGCAGGCCGATGGCGCTGACCACAACGTCGCAAGGGATCACTTGCCCGTCCGATAAATGCGCGTCCAGGCCATCGGCGACATGCTGCAATCGATTGAGCACCGGACCGAGATGGAACCGCGCACCCAGGCTTTCCAGCCCCGCCTGAACCGCAGCGGCCGCCGCCGGGTGCAGCAAGGTCGGCATCACCTGCTCGCACGGTGCAACCAGTTGCACTTCGTAACCACCGAGGATGAGGTCGTTGGCAAATTCACAACCAATCAGCCCTGCGCCCAGCACCAGTACCCGGCGTTTGCCCGCCGCTGCCGCGCGAAAACGCGCGTAATCTTCGAGGTCGTTGATCGGGAACACCGCGTCGGCCGCATCGCCTTCGATTGGCACGCGTACAGTTTCGGCACCCCACGCCAGGATCAGGTCGCGATAAATTACCGACTCTTCGCCGATCCACAGGCGCTTGTGGCCAGGGTCGATGCCGCTGATGCGGGTGTGGGTGCGCACCTCGGCTTTCAGCTGCTCGGCCATGGCGCCAGGTTCGGCCATGCTCAAGCCGTCGGCATCCTTGTTTTTGCCAAATCCGGTGGAGAGCATTGGCTTGGAGTAAGAACGCCCGTCATCAGCGGTCATCAACAGCAGCGGGGTTTCGCCATCGAGTTTGCGAAACTCCCGGGCCAGGTTGTAACCCGCCAGGCCGGTGCCGATGATCACGACAGGTGCGTTCATGCCTTACTCCTTTAATGACTCAGTTGATTTCGATCATTTCGAAATCCATCTTGCCGACGCCGCAGTCAGGGCACAGCCAGTCTTCCGGTACGTCTTGCCACAGGGTGCCCGGCGCAATGCCGTCATCCGGCCAGCCGTCGGCTTCGTTATAGATGAGGCCGCAGACTACACATTGCCACTTTTTCATTCAGGTACATCCTCAGGATTCAGGCTTTTACCGGCGCGAACGGTCGATGGTTGCAGCGTTGCCGTCCGGCTCAGGGCGTTTTGTACTGATCGGACCCGGCAGATGCAAGCCTGTTCAACGCAATGGCCCGTCGGATCCATCAAAATCGCCGACCGACATGGTAAGCTCGCCACCTCATTTGCTGCCAATAATGACTCATTGTGCAACACTCAAACGCCCCACTCTGGCTGCCTCAAAGCCAACTGACACCCCTCCCCGATGCCCCGACGCTGGACTGGCTGTTCGACGAAGGCTCGCTGACCCGCCGACTGACCCGCTTGTCCAATGACGCGTTCAGCGTGACGCCGCTGTTTGAAGGCTGGCAAGCCCTGCGTGACGACGAATGCGCGGCGTTGAGCCTGACAGCAGGCAGCGAAGGCTGGGTGCGCGAGGTGTATTTGCGCGGCCACGGTGAGCCGTGGGTATTCGCTCGCAGCGTGGCATCGCGCAGCGCATTGCAGGGCGACGGTTTGCACATGAATGAACTGGGCAGTCGCTCGCTGGGCGAGTTGCTGTTTTGTGACCGGGCATTTGAGCGTCGGGCCATCGAGGTCTGTCACTACCCTGAGCAATGGCTGCCGAGCGAATGCCGGGTTGCTCAATTGTGGGGCCGACGCTCGCGCTTCGACCGGGGCGCCTTGAGCGTACTGGTGGCCGAGATTTTCCTGCCGTCCCTGTGGCTGGCCGCCCGCGCGCATCCGGAGAACTGCTGATGTACCAAAGCCTGCTCAAGTCTCTGAATCGGCTGAATCCGCGCGCCTGGGACTTCATTCAGCTGACGCGCATGGACAAGCCGATTGGCATTTACCTGCTGCTGTGGCCGACATTGTGGGCGTTGTGGATTGCCGGTGAGGGTTCACCGTCGATGGCCAATATCGTGATTTTCGTGCTCGGCGTCGTGCTGACCCGTGCCGGCGGTTGTGTGATCAACGACTGGGCGGACCGCAAGGTCGATGGCCATGTGAAACGCACTGAGCAGCGACCATTGGTGAGCGGTCGGATCAGTTCCAAAGAAGCCTTGGTGTTTTTCGCGCTGCTGATGGGCGTAAGTTTCCTGCTGGTGCTGTGCACAAACACCACGACCATCTGGCTCTCACTGGGCGGTTTGGCGCTGGCCTTCAGTTATCCGTTCATGAAGCGCTACACCTATTACCCGCAAGTGGTGCTGGGCGCGGCGTTTTCATGGGGCATGCCGATGGCGTTTACGGCGGAAACGGGCGAGCTGCCGGCAGCGGCATGGCTGTTGTATATCGCCAATCTGCTGTGGACGGTCGGTTACGACACTTATTACGCGATGACCGATCGCGATGACGACTTGAAGATCGGCGTGAAATCCACGGCGATTCTGTTCGGCGAATCGGACCGGGTGATCATTCTGACCTTGCAAGGGCTGGCGCTGGGTTGCCTGCTGCTGGCCGGGGCGAAGTTCGAACTGGGCGGCTGGTTCCACTTGGGCTTGCTGGCGGCGGCGGGCTGTTTTGCCTGGGAGTTCTGGTACACCCGTGGCAAGGACCGGATGCGTTGCTTCAAAGCGTTTTTGCACAATCACTGGGCCGGGTTGGCGATTTTTGCGGGGATTGTGCTGGATTACGGACTGCGTTGAACAAGCCGCTCCATGTAGCAGCTGCCGCAGGCTGCGCAGCAGTCGTAAACTCTGCCTCGGCGCTGTCTCAGGTAGACCGCATGCACAGAATTCACGACTGCCGCGCTGCCGAACGTCCGAACGCGGCCCGAGGCCTCGCCGCCTGCTACAGGTTACATTTTCGGTCCGGTGTTGGTGATGATGTGCCACTTGTCCATTTTCTTGTCGCCAGTCTTGTCGCCCGGCTTCTTGTCCTGAACGAAGTAGTACAGCGGTTTGCCGTCGAAGGCCCACTGCATCGTGCCGTCGTCACGCTTGATGGTGGTCCACTTGCCTTCAGGCTTGTCTGATTCGCTCGCCTTCAGCGGTGGCCAGTTTTCTGCACACTTGCCGGTGCACGCCGACTTGCCGCCCGTGTCGTTGTCGAAGGTGTACAGCGCCATGCCCTTGTGGTCCACCAACATGCCATCTTGAACCATGCCCGGGTCTGCGGCGAAGGCCATAGTCGGCAGCGATAGCGCGGCCGCCAGCACTACAGCCTTGCAGGATTGAGCGATGTGCTTCATGGAAACCTTCCTTTTGTGGTTGTCAGGATTCGGACTTAAAGCTTAGTTCAGGATCCCTGCAATCGCCGGACGACTAAAATACTGTCACACGACTGCAATAATTCCGTTATCTAATGCGGCGCAAGACAGTTAAATGACAAGAGGATTAACGGCATGGTTGGCAGGAGCATTCTGATCGTCGACGACGAAGCGCCCATTCGCGAAATGATCGCGGTGGCGTTGGAAATGGCTGGCTATGACTGCCTGGAAGCCGAGAATTCGCAACAGGCTCACGCGATCATCGTCGACCGCAAACCAGACCTGATCCTGCTCGACTGGATGCTGCCGGGCACGTCCGGCATCGAACTGGCGCGCCGCCTCAAGCGCGATGAGCTGACCGGGGATATCCCGATCATCATGCTGACCGCCAAGGGCGAAGAGGACAACAAAATCCAGGGCCTGGAAGTTGGCGCGGACGATTACATCACCAAACCGTTTTCCCCCCGCGAGCTGGTCGCGCGCCTCAAAGCCGTGCTGCGCCGTGCCGGACCTACCGACGGCGAAGCGCCGATTGAAGTCGGCGGCCTGCTACTGGACCCAATCAGCCACCGCGTGACCATCGACGGCAAACCGGCCGAGATGGGCCCGACCGAATATCGCCTGCTGCAATTCTTCATGACGCACCAGGAACGCGCCTACACCCGTGGACAGTTGCTGGATCAGGTCTGGGGCGGCAATGTCTATGTCGAAGAGCGCACCGTCGACGTGCACATTCGTCGTCTGCGCAAAGCCCTCGGCGATGCTTACGAAAATCTGGTACAAACCGTGCGCGGCACCGGCTATCGGTTTTCCACCAAAGCATGACGGCAGCTACAAGTTGCAAGCTTCAAGCGGCAAGCTAAAGCCAGACCGCTTCAAACTTGCCGCTTGAGGCTTGAAGCTGGAAGCTGTTTTTCTTCAAGGACGCGCGTACACGTGAACCAAAACTGGCATGGCATCCTGATTCGCCACATGCTGTTGCTGGTCACCGTCTGCCTGGTGATCGGCCTGTTGACCGGCTATTACGGTTGGAGCCTCGCTGCTGGGCTGGGCCTTTATCTGGCCTGGACCCTCAAGCAATTGCTGCGGCTGCACGAATGGCTGCGCCTGCACCAACCCGATGAAGCACCGCCCGATGGCTACGGCCTGTGGGGCGAGGTGTTCGACAGCATCTATCACCTGCAGCGTCGCGACCAACGCGTGCGCGGGCGTCTGCAAGCGGTAATCGATCGGGTCCAGGAATCCACGGCCGCGCTCAAAGACGCGGTGATCATGCTCGACAGCGACGGCAACCTGGAATGGTGGAACCGCGCAGCGGAGACCCTGCTGGGCCTGAAGACTCCCCAGGACAGCGGCCAGCCGGTCACCAATCTGGTACGCCATCCGCGCTTCAAGGAATATTTCGAGCAGGACAACTACGCCGAACCGCTGGAAATTCCCTCGCCGACCAATGACCGCGTGCGCATTCAGCTGTACATCACCCGTTACGGCAACAACGAACATCTGATGCTGGTGCGTGACGTGACGCGCATCCATCAGCTGGAACAGATGCGCAAGGATTTTATCGCCAATGTTTCCCACGAACTGCGCACGCCGCTGACGGTGATCTGCGGCTATCTGGAAACCCTGCTCGACAACGTCGAGGAAGTGAACCCGCGCTGGACCCGTGCCCTGCAACAGATGCAGCAACAAGGCGGGCGCATGCAGACATTGCTCAACGACCTGCTGCTGCTGGCCAAGCTGGAAGCCACCGATTACCCGTCGGACAACCAGCCGGTGGCCATCGATGGCTTGCTGCAATCGATCAAAGGCGACGCACAGCAGCTGTCCGGCCAGAAAAACCAGCACATCACGCTGGAAGCCGATCCGACGATTCTGCTCAAAGGCAGCGAAGCCGAATTGCGCAGCGCATTCTCCAACCTGGTGTTCAACGCGGTGAAATACACCCCAGCCGAAGGCAATATCCGCATTCGCTGGTGGGGCGACGAGCAAGGTGCGCACTTGAGCGTGCAGGACTCCGGCATTGGTATCGACAGCAAACACCTGCCGCGCCTGACCGAGCGTTTCTACCGCGTCGATTCCAGCCGCAACTCCAATACCGGCGGCACAGGCCTCGGTCTGGCGATCGTAAAACATGTGTTGCTACGTCACCGCGCACGCATGGAAATCAGCAGCGTGCCTGGCCACGGCAGTACGTTCACCTGCCATTTTGCACCCGCCCAGGTAAGCAAATCCCTGGTGATCAGCACATTGGATTGATACCGGTCAGCACACTCCACTAGGCAATCGCCGAGTCAGCCGCTACATTGGCTGACTTGTGCCTGCCTTTCAGGCACCGCATCAATCCCCTATTCGAATACACGGAACCCGCAAAACTCCATCATGGACCCTTCCCCTGGCTTGACCCTCGCGACACTCTTCGCCGATTTCGGCATGATTCTTTTTGCTTTGATCCTGGTTTTGCTCAACGGCTTTTTCGTTGCGGCGGAATTCGCCATGGTCAAATTGCGCTCGACCCGGGTCGAAGCCATCGCTGAGAAAAACGGCTGGCGCGGGCACATCCTGCGCACCGTGCACAGTCAACTCGATGCCTATCTGTCGGCGTGTCAGTTGGGTATCACCCTTGCCTCGCTGGGCCTGGGCTGGGTCGGTGAACCGGCGTTCGCGCACATCCTCGAGCCGGTCCTGAGCGCGGCGGGCGTGGAGTCCCCCGAGGTGGTCAAGGGCGTGTCGTTCTTCACCGCGTTTTTCATCATTTCGTACCTGCACATTGTGGTCGGTGAACTCGCGCCAAAGTCCTGGGCCATCCGCAAACCCGAGCTGCTGTCACTCTGGACCGCCGTGCCGCTGTACTTGTTCTACTGGGCAATGTACCCGGCCATTTACCTGCTCAACGCCAGCGCCAACGCGATTCTGCGGATCGCCGGCCAAGGTGAACCCGGCCCGCACCACGAACACCATTACAGCCGTGAAGAACTGAAACTGATCCTGCACTCCAGCCGTGGCCAGGACCCCAGCGACCAAGGCATGCGTGTGCTGGCGTCGGCGGTAGAGATGGGCGAGCTGGAAGTGGTCGACTGGGCCAATTCCCGCGAAGACCTGGTGATGCTGGAATTCAACGCGCCGCTCAAGGAAATCCTGGCGATGTTCCGTCGCCACAAGTTCAGCCGCTACCCGGTTTATGACAGTGACACTCAGGAGTTCGTCGGGCTGTTGCACATCAAGGATCTGCTGCTGGAACTGGCCGCGCTGGACCACATTCCCGAGTCGTTCAACCTCGCCGAGCTAACCCGGCCGCTGGAGCGGGTGTCGCGCCACATGCCGTTATCGCAATTGCTCGAGCAGTTCCGCAAGGGCGGTTCGCACTTCGCGCTGGTTGAGGAGGCCGACGGTAATATCATCGGCTACCTGACCATGGAAGACGTGCTGGAAGTGTTGGTCGGCGACATCCAGGACGAACACCGCAAGGCGGAGCGCGGGATCCTCGCTTATCAGCCGGGCAAGTTACTGGTTCGCGGTGATACGCCGTTGTTCAAGGTTGAGCGTTTGCTGGGCATCGACCTCGATCACGTCGAAGCCGAGACCCTTGCCGGGCTGGTTTACGACAGCCTCAAGCGTGTGCCGGAAGAGGAAGAAGTGCTGGAAGTCGAAGGCCTGCGGATCATCATCAAGAAAATGAAAGGGCCGAAGATCGTGTTGGCCAAGGTGTTGATGCTGGGTTGATCACGGCTGAGGGGCGTTTGTGGCGAAACGGCTGTTGTGACGAGCAGGCTTCATTGTTTACCCAGCGCAAAATTCGGCAGATTGCCCACCGGTTGGACGAACTGAAACGGGATCGATACCAGCCCCAACCCGGTATTGCGCTGCACCACGAAATGCAGGTGCGGCCCGCTGCTGTTGCCGGTGTTGCCCGACAACGCCAAGGCACTGCCCACCGACACCCGCTGCCCCTCGCGCACGCTTACCGAGCCCCTCTGCAGGTGCAGATAGACGCCCATCGTCCCGTCATCGTGCAACACCCGCACGAAATTGCCTGCCGGGTCGGTACCGCGGCCGGTCTGTCTATTCTCGGTTTTCACCACGATGCCGCCGCGTGACGCGATGATCGGTGTGCCTTCGGGCATGGCGATGTCCATCGCGTAGCGATTTTTCGCTCCGTAGTGACTGTATTGGCCGTTGGCGCCCTGACTCAGACGAAACGGGCCGCCGCGCCACGGCAACGGGTATCGATAGGCCATGGCGGTGCCTGAAGGGTCGCCCAGGGAATATTCGAACTTCGGGACATACACGAGCGGCCGACCGGTCTGTTCTGGCGTGAGCAGCGCCAGGCGGATCCGGCTGCGCGCCGGCATGACCCGCCGGATCGGCCGGCTCGGTGCCCCGCTGACGTTTTTCAGTCCGGAGAAGCTCAGCTCGATTTCGACGGGAGCGTACAGGTCGTTGCGCACGAACACACTGTCCGCGCCTTTGTGCTTCTGGATGTCGAGGTACACCTGTCGCTCGAGGTGTTCTTCCATGCGATCACGAAAAACGAACACCTTGGAGCCTTTCGTGGGGCGGTCGCTGTAGGAGACCACGCCATTGGCGTCTTTGGACTTGTAGATGGTCATGGCCAAGGCCGACGTGCAGGCCACGAACAGACCACAGAACAATAACAGGCGCGCGAGCATGGGCAGGTATCTGTCGAGTGAGACTTGGGTGGGAGCCTAGCAGGTGCAATGGACCCGGGTAGCGGGTAGATGTTTCAAATCGGCAGGTTGGGAGATGAACGGTGGATGGAGTGGCCCCTTCGCGGGCAAGCCTCGCTCCCACATAGGACAATGTGGGAGCAAACTTGCTCCGGACGGCGTTCCGACGATGGCGAGCCGTCATGCGACGAAGATTACGCGCCAGGAATGAAATGCTTCTGCGCTGTTCCGCGCGCGATCAGGCGCGAGATGTAGTCGAGCTTCTGCGCGTCCTGGTCCACGAAGCGGAAAGTCAGTTGCAGCCACTCGCTGTCCGGTTTCTGCTCGAACGCCACGATGGCGTGCAGGTAACCATTTAAACGCGCGACTTCAGCATTTTCGCCCTGTTCCATATCGAGCACTGCGCTGTCGAGGATTTGCGGCAGCGCCTCGGTGCGTTTCACCACCAGCAACGCTTCCTTGAGGCTCAGGGCCTTGATCACGCATTGTTGAATGCCATTTGGCAAACGCAGCTGGCCTTGACCACGGCCGCTGGCAGGCGCGGCCGGAGCAGGCGCTGCCTTGACCGGCGGGCTGTTGAGCAAGCCTCGAGACGGCGCACTGGCCGCTGGGGCAGGTGCGACAGCAGCAGGTCTGGCGACAGCCACCGGTGCCGCCACAACGCCCACCGCGGCAGCCTTGCCACCGGTCAATGCACTCAGGGAATCGTTGCCGAAGGCCGAGTTCATCTTGGTCGGAGCGCTGTTCATCAACGTGTCGAGCTTGCCAACCTTGTTCAGCGCCTGCTTGACCTTGGTCAGCAGTTGTTCATTCGTGAAAGGTTTGCTGACGTAACCGGAAACGCCGGCCTGAATCGCCTGCACAACGTTCTCTTTGTCGCCACGGCTGGTCACCATCACGAAGGGCATGGTCTTGAGGTTGTCCTGCTCGCGGCACCAGGTCAGCAGTTCCAGGCCGGACATTTCCGGCATTTCCCAGTCGCACAGGACCAGGTCGAACGCTTCGCGGGCCAGAATCGACTGAGCTTTCTTGCCGTTGACCGCATCTTCAATGCGGATGCCCGGGAAGTAATTGCGCAGGCATTTTTTCACCAGGTCACGAATGAACGACGCATCGTCCACGACCAACACACTGACCTTACTCATCCATCACCCCTATAAAAAATCCCGGCAAGGCTACCGCCTTATCTGATGGCACTTTGCCAAAAAGCTTCAGTCACGCCGGGACTTTTCGTTCGCGGGTGCTGCATTCGAATTCGCAAGCCCGTAAACGAAAACGCCCGGCCATAAGGCCGGGCGCTTTACCAGGGCAATCTTACTTATCGTCCGCTACGCCTGGAACATTAGCGTTTTCACCACTTGTGCCCTCAACTTCTTCCTTCATGCGCTTGAGGCCCAGGTGACGTACGTCGGTGCCACGCACCAGGTAAATCACCAGCTCGGAGATATTGCGCGCGTGGTCGCCGATGCGCTCCAGCGAACGCAGCACCCAGATAATGCTCAGAACCCGCGAGATAGAGCGCGGATCTTCCATCATGTAGGTGGCCAGTTCGCGCAGCGCCGTCTTGTATTCGCGGTCGATGATCTTGTCGTATTGCGCCACCGACAACGCCAGATCGGCGTCGAAGCGGGCAAAAGCGTCCAGCGCATCGCGGACCATGTTGCGCACCTGGTCGCCGATGTGCCGCACCTCGACGTAACCGCGCGGCGCTTCGCCTTCTTCACACAACTGAATCGCGCGACGGGCGATCTTGGTCGCTTCATCACCGATGCGCTCCAGGTCGATCACCGACTTGGAGATGCTGATGATCAGCCGCAAGTCAGAGGCCGCAGGCTGACGACGAGCCAGAATGCGCAGGCATTCTTCGTCGATGTTGCGTTCCATCTGGTTGATCTGGTCGTCGATCTCGCGAACCTGCTGGGCCAGACCGGAGTCGGCCTCGATCAGCGCGGTCACCGCGTCATTGACCTGCTTCTCCACCAGCCCGCCCATGGCCAGGAGATGGCTGCGCACTTCTTCGAGTTCGGCGTTGAACTGCGCGGAAATGTGGTGGGTAAGGCCTTCCTTAGAAATCATGTTGTTCGCTCCGCGAAAGTTGCAAGCTTCAAGCCGCAAGCTTCAAGCAGTTAAATGTAGGTCCTGATCTCACAGCTTCTGTCTTGCCGCTTGAAGCTTGCGGCTGCATGGCTAGCCGTAACGACCGGTAATGTAATCTTCGGTCTGCTTCTTCGCCGGGTTGGTGAACAGCGTATCGGTATCGCCGAATTCCACCAGCTTGCCCATGTACATGAACGCCGTGTAGTCGGAAACCCGCGCAGCTTGCTGCATGTTGTGGGTCACGATGACGATGGTGAACTTCGATTTCAGTTCGTAGATCAGCTCTTCGACTTTCAGCGTCGAGATCGGGTCGAGTGCCGAGCACGGTTCATCGAGCAGCAGCACTTCCGGCTCCACGGCGATGGTGCGCGCGATCACCAGACGTTGCTGTTGACCACCGGACAAGCCCAGTGCCGATTCATGCAGACGGTCTTTGACCTCGTCCCACAGCGCCGCGCCTTTCAGCGCCCACTCAACGGCTTCATCGAGAATACGCTTCTTGTTGATGCCCTGAATCCGCAGGCCGTACACCACGTTTTCGTAGATGGTTTTCGGAAACGGGTTAGGCTTCTGAAACACCATGCCAACGCGCCGACGCAACTCGGCAACGTCTTCGCCCTTGCGGTAGATGTTGTTGCCGTAGAGGTTGATCGCGCCTTCAACGCGGCAGCCGTCGACCAGATCGTTCATGCGGTTGAACGTACGCAGCAGCGTTGACTTGCCGCAGCCGGACGGGCCGATGAACGCAGTCACGCGCTGTTTCGGAATGTTCAGGCTGACGTCGTACAGCGCTTGTTTGTCGCCGTAGAACAGGCTCAGGCCCGGCACTTCGATAGCCACGGTTTCCTGCTCGAGGCTCAGGCTCTGCTTGTCGCGACCCAGGGCAGACATGTTGATGCCGTGGGTGTGATTTTCATGCTGCATGGTCTCACTCCGTTCGTAGCTGCCAGCGTCAAGCTGCAAGCTGCAAGATTTGAGCAAAAGCGGCTGGTAGCTTGCCGCTTGTGGCTAATGGCTTTAGCTATCCAGCGCTTTGTACTTCTCGCGCAGGTGGTTGCGGATGTAAACGGCCGACAGGTTCAGTGTCGCGATCACCAGCACCAGCAGGAACGCTGTGGCGTACACCAGCGGCCGCGCGGCTTCGACGTTAGGGCTCTGGAAGCCGACGTCATAAATATGGAAGCCAAGGTGCATGATCTTCTGGTCAAGGTGCAGGTAGGGGTAGTTGCCATCCAGCGGCAGCGACGGGGCCAGTTTCACCACGCCCACCAGCATCAGCGGCGCTACTTCGCCCGCGGCACGCGCCACGGCGAGAATCATGCCGGTCATCATCGCCGGGCTGGCCATTGGCAGCACGATCTTCCACAAGGTTTCAGCCTTGGTCGCGCCAAGCGCCAGCGAACCTTCACGCACAGTGCGCGGAATCCGCGCCAGGCCTTCTTCTGTGGCCACGATGACCACCGGCACCGCCAGCAGCGCCAGGGTCAGGGAAGCCCAGAGCAGGCCCGGTGTACCGAAGGTCGGCGCCGGCAATGCTTCCGGGAAGAACAAGCGGTCGACCGAGCCGCCCAGAACGTACACGAAGAAGCCCAGGCCGAACACGCCGTAAACGATTGCCGGCACACCGGCCAGGTTGTTGACCGCGATACGGATGATCCGGGTCAATGCGTTCTGTTTGGCGTACTCGCGCAGGTAAACCGCTGCCAGCACACCGAACGGGGTCACGATCATCGCCATGATCAACGTCATCATCACGGTGCCGAAAATTGCCGGGAAGATCCCGCCTTCGGTGTTCGCTTCACGCGGGTCGTCGCTCAGGAATTCCCAGACCTTGCTGAAATAAAAGCTGATCTTGGTGAAGGTGCCCATCGCGTTCGGCTGGAAGGCGTGAACCACTTTGCCGATGTCGATCACCACTTCTTTACCGTTGGCATCGCGGGCGGTGAGGCTGTCGCGGTTGAACTGGGCATGCAAATCGGCCAGGCGTGCTTCGATGTCCTGATAGCGTGCGTTCAACTCTGCACGATCAGCGTCCATGTCGGCTTGTGCAGCGGCGTCCAGCGTACCGGAAAGCTCCAGTTTGCGACCTTGCAAGCGGATGCGTTCGAGGCCGGCGTTGATGGCGCCGATGTCGATTTTTTCCAGGGACTTGAGCTGGGCAGCGAGCTCGTTGACGCGAGCGACCCGCGCCTGCAGTTCCGGCCACGCGGCTTCGCCTTCAGCGATGACTTTGCCGCTCTCTTTGACGTTGACCAGGTAACCGTAAAAGTTGCCCCACTCGCGACGTTCAATGGCCATCAGTTCCGGCGGCGTCGTCTGGTTGGTCAGCCACTCGCCGACGATCCAGGTGAAGTCGTTGCCGTTCAGGTCACGGTTGCCGACCTTGATCAGCTCGCGGGTCATGAACTCCGGGCCTTCGTCCGGCACCGGCAAACCTGCGCTTTTCAGACGCTCGCGCGGCACTTGTTCTTTTTGCACTATTTCGCCGATCACCAGGTGATTGGCCTGGCCCGGCACGTTGTAGCTGGCATGCACCAGGTCCGCCGGCCAGAAGTGACCCAGACCGCGCACGGCAATCACTGCCAGCAGGCCAATGGTCATGATGACCGCGATGGACACCGCGCCACCGCTGATCCAGACGCCAGGGGCGCCGCTCTTGAACCATCCGTTCAGGGAGTTCTGTTTCACAGACTTCTACCTTTCTTAAAGCGACGAGTATTTCTTGCGCAGACGCTGACGAATCAGTTCCGCGAGGGTGTTCATGACAAAGGTGAACAGCAGCAGCACCAGCGCCGAGAGGAACAGCACGCGGTAGTGGCTGCCGCCGACTTCCGATTCGGGCATTTCCACCGCGACGTTGGCGGCCAGCGTACGCAGACCTTCAAACAGATTCATTTCCATGACCGGCGTGTTACCGGTGGCCATCAGCACGATCATGGTTTCCCCGACCGCACGGCCCATGCCGATCATCAGCGCCGAGAAAATACCCGGGCTGGCGGTAAGGATCACCACCCGCGTCATGGTCTGCCACGGCGTGGCACCGAGGGCCAGGGAACCGAGGGTGAGGCCGCGCGGTACGCTGAATACGGCGTCTTCGGCGATGGAATAGATGTTCGGGATCACTGCGAAGCCCATGGCCAGGCCCACCACCAGTGCATTGCGCTGGTCGTAGGTAATGCCCAGGTCGTGGGAAATCCACATGCGCATGTCGCCACCGAAGAACCAGTTTTCCATGTACGGGCTCATGTACAGCGAGAGCCAACCGATGAACAGGATGACCGGGATCAGCATCGCGCTTTCCCAGCCGTCCGGCACTTTCAGGCGGATCGACTCGGGCAGGCGACTGAAGATGAAACCGGCCAACAGAATGCCGATCGGCAACAACATCAGCAGGCTGAAGATGCCCGGCAGATGCCCTTCGACATAGGGCGCGAGGAACAGACCGGCGAAGAAACCGAGGATCACCGTCGGCATCGCTTCCATCAATTCGATGACCGGTTTGACCTTGCGGCGCAGGCTCGGGGCCATGAAGTAAGCGGTGTAGATTGCGGCGGCAACGGCCAGTGGCGCGGCCAGCAGCATGGCGTAGAACGCGGCCTTCAGCGTCCCGAAGGTCAGCGGCGCGAGGCTCATTTTGGGTTCGAAATCGGTGTTGGCGGCGGTCGATTGCCAGACGTATTTAGGTTCGTCGTAGTTTTCGTACCAGACCTTGCTCCACAGCGCGCTCCAGGAAACTTCCGGGTGCGGGTTATCCAGCAGCAACGGTTGCAGCTTGCCGCCCTGCTCCACGATGATCCGGTTAGCCCGTGGCGACAGACCGAAAATGCCTTGGCCTTCGACCACTTGATCGACAAGCAGCGTGCGGTGAGCGGTGCTGTGGAACACGCCAAGCTTGCCGGAAGCATCCAGCGCGACGAAACCTTTGCGGCGCTCTTCGGCGGTGATTTCGACGATCGGCGCGCTGCCCATGTGGAAGGTACGAATCTGCTTCAAACGCGACTCGCCGTCCGCATCCCGCGCCATGAACCACTGGGCCAGGTTGCCCTTGGAATCGCCGAGAATCAACGAGATACCGCCCACCAGCTGAGCACTGGCGGTGATTTGGTCATCGCCGTTCTCGAGCAGTTTGTAGCGACCGTTAAGGCTCTTGTCGCGCAGGCTGAATACGTCGGCTTGTGCACGACCGTTGATCACGTACAGCCACTGTTGGCGCGGGTCGACGAAGATGTTCTTCACCGGTTCGGTCATCTGCGGCAGCTCGATGCGCTTCTGCTCGTTGGTCACTTCGCCCGTCATCATGTTCTCTTCGCTGGTGAGCGACAGAACGTTGAGTTGCGAACCCGTGGAACCCACCAGCATCAGGGTCGAATCGGTCGCGTTGAGACTGACGTGCTCCAGTGTCCCACCCGCCTCGTTGAGCGCAATCGGTGTCTCGCCATACGGGTATTCGATAGCCGGCGAAATGGTTTTCTTGCCGTCCGGGTAGGAGACTTTATAGGTGTGGCGAAACACCAGCGCCTGACCGTTGGAGAAACCCACGGCCACCAGCGGTTGGCCGGGTTGGTCTTCGCCGATGGCGGTAACGCTGGCCCCGGCCGGAACCGGCAGGTCGACGCGCTTGAGTTCGGCGCCGCTGTCGATATCGAAGAACAGTGCCTGGCCCCTGTCGGACACACGCATGGCCACCTGATTCTGTTCTTCGAGGGAAATCATCAATGGCTTGCCAGCGTCCTGCATCCACGCCGGAGCGATCGCATCCTGCACTTCCAGGTCGGCACCCTTGAACAGTGGCGCAACCACGTAGGCAAGAAAGAAGAAGATCAGGGTGATCGCTGCCAGCACCGCCAGCCCGCCGATCAGAACGTACCAGCGCGTGAAGCGATCCTTGAGCGCACGAATACGGCGCTTGCGTTGCAACTCAGGCGTATTGAAGTCAATCCGCTTGGGGGGATTTGTAGTCATTGGAGAATTGGCCAGATCATTCATGCGCACACCCTAGCGATCCTGTATGACAGAAAGATGACAGTGCAGTGACGCGACAAATCCGCCGCCTGCAGGGACAGGCAGCGGACTGAAAGTTGAGGGCCGGGCAACCCGGCTTCTGTAGGAGCTGTCGAGGGTATCGAGGCTGCGATCTTTTGATCTTGCGGTTAAAGCCAGGTCAAAAGATCGCAGCCTCGTTTCACTCGACAGCTCCTACAGATCCGGGGCTAGCCCCGGATCAGGGTTTTACTTTTTTACTACGTTGGCGCCTTCCTGCAAGCCCAGGTCAGCCAGTGCTTTGGCAGCAACCTTGGCCGGCAGCGGGATGTAGCCGTCTTTCACCACAACTTCCTGACCCTGTTTGGACAGAATCAGCTTCACGAACTCGGCTTCCAGCGGCGCCAGAGGCTTGTTCGGAGCTTTGTTGACGTAAACGTAGAGGAAACGCGACAGCGGATACTTGCCGTTCAGGGCGTTTTCTTCGGTGTCTTCGACGAACTCGGTGGTGCCTTTTTTAGCCAGAGCCACTGTCTTTACGCTAGCGGTCTTGTAACCGATGCCCGAGTAACCCACGCCGTTCAGCGAAGAGCTGATCGATTGCACAACCGAAGCCGAGCCTGGCTGTTCGTTGACGTTGGCTTTGAAGTCACCTTTGCACAGGGCTTCTTCTTTGAAGTAGCCATAGGTGCCGGATACCGAGTTACGACCGAACAATTGAACCGGCTTGTTCGCCAGGTCGCCAGTCACACCCAGATCACCCCAGGTTTTCACGTCGGCTTTACCGCCGCACAGACGAGTGGACGAGAAAATCGCGTCGACTTGTTCCATGGTCAGACCCTTGATCGGGTTATCCTTGTGCACGAACACCGCCAAGGCATCCACGGCAACCGGGATAGCGGTTGGCTTGTAGCCATATTTGGTTTCGAAGGCTTGCAGCTCGTTGTCCTTCATCTTGCGGCTCATCGGGCCCAGGTTAGCGGTGCCTTCAGTCAGCGCAGGTGGCGCGGTGGACGAACCGGCGGCCTGAATCTGGATATTTACGTTCGGGTATTCTTTTTTGTAGTTCTCGGCCCAGAGGGTCATGAGGTTGGCCAGGGTATCGGAACCGACGCTGGACAGGTTGCCCGACACACCAGTGGTCTTGGTGTAGCTCGGGATAGCAGGGTCAACAGCGGCAACCGCGTTGGCAGTCGCAACGCCAGCAGCGACAAAAGTCATTGCCGCCATCAAACGCTTCAGTTTCATGCCTTACTCCTAGCAGATAGGGTGTTTAAGTCGGGGCCAAGTATCAGCAGGCCGTGTGAACACTCTATGGCTGAAATATGACAATTGGATGAAAGGCCATCATTTGGTTTGCATTGAATAATCAAGGCGCCCGATCGCTAGCAGGCTAGCTCCTACAGGGATCTGAAGTGCGCATAGAACCCATGTGGGAGCCAGCCTGCTGGCGATGGGGCCAGTGCAAACGATAAAGAAGTCGAGATCAGCGCCCCTTCTTCCAAAGATACCCACCCACCGCAATCCCCACGCCGCACAGCACCGCCACGTAATAGGCCGGGCCCATCGGGCTTTCTTTCAGGAGCAGGCTGACGATCATTGGCGTGAGGCCGCCGAAGATGGCGTAGGCGACGTTGTACGAAAACGACAAACCGCTGAACCGCACCACTGGCGGGAACGCTTTGACCATCACGTACGGCACCGCACCGATGGTGCCGACCAAAAATCCCGTCAGCGCGTACAGCGGGAATAGCCAGTTCGGGTGATCCGCCAGGCTGTGGTAGAAAGTCCAGGAGCTGACCAGCAACCCGGCGCAGCCGAAGACAAATACCCGGCCTGCACCGAAGCGGTCCGCCAGGGCACCGGCGATGATGCAGCCGATGCTCAGGAACACGATCGCAATGCTGTTGGACTGCAGGGCCGTGGTTGGCGAAAACTGGTAGACCGTCTGCAGCACAGTTGGCGTCATCAGGATCAGCACCACAACACCTGCCGACAGCAACCACGTCAGCAGCATCGAAATCAGAATCGCCCCGCGATGATCACGCAACACCGCGCGCAGCGGCACTTCTTCGGCCAAGGCCTTGCGTAATTGCAGCTCGGCAAACACCGGCGTCTCGTGCAACCAGCGACGCAGGTAGACCGAGAACAAGCCGAACACACCGCCCAGCAGGAACGGGATTCGCCAGGCGTAATCCGAGACTTCCACCGGCGTGTAAATACTGTTGATCGCCGTGGCCACCAGCGAGCCCAGCAAAATGCCCGCGGTCAAACCGCTGGTCAGGGTGCCGCAGGCGTAACCGATGTGCCGCTGCGGCACATGTTCAGAAACGAATACCCACGCGCCCGGCACTTCCCCGCCAATTGCCGCGCCCTGAATCACCCGCATCAGCAGCAACAGGATCGGTGCCCACATGCCGATCTGCGCATACGTCGGCAGCAACCCCATGATCAGGGTCGGTACCGCCATCATGAAAATGCTCAGGGTGAACATCTTTTTGCGGCCCAGCAGATCGCCAAAGTGCGCCATGACGATGCCACCCAACGGCCGCGCCAGGTAGCCGGCAGCGAAGATGCCGAACGTCTGCATAAGGCGCAGCCACTCGGGCATGTCGGCCGGAAAGAACAGCTTGCCGACCACTGTGGCGAAAAACACGAAAATGATGAAGTCGTAGAACTCCAGCGCGCCGCCCAGGGCGGACAGCGATAAGGTCTTGTAGTCGTTGCGGGTCAAGGGACGCGCGGGCTGGGTCGGTTGCGCGACGCTGGAGGGCGCTATGGTCATGGCAAGGGCTTCTCTTATAGTCGAATCTGCAGCCTCGACAACGCTGGCAGAGGCTTGGGCGGTTCGGCACGATAACAAATTGTTCGAAAAAGCACATGGAGGTGCGTAATTGACGGTCAAAATCAGAACCGGACGGTCGTCTCGGAGTCTACCGACCGATATACTCGCGATCCTGCAACAGATTGAAAGGGTTGCTGTGCGAAAACGCCTGCCCGCTTCACAGGCGATTTCGCAGAGTTTCCCTTTAGGCGCCTTACGAAAAACATTGCGAACAGCGTATGTTCGAGGCTCGATCGTTTTTCCAAGACGGCTACTTACCCGCTATACCAATGAAGAGTCACGGGTCAGAGGCACCCCCGGCATGATAGAGCTCGAACAAGAAGATCCAATTCCGCAGGGCGACCTGGCCCTGCAAATCACCGCGCTCCCCCGCGAAACCAACGGCTTTGGCGATATTTTCGGCGGCTGGCTGGTGGCGCAGATGGATTTGGCGGGCACCGCGATGGCCAGCAAAGTTGCGGGCGGCCGGGTGGCAACGGTTGCGATTGATCGGATGGCGTTTCTGGTCCCTGTGGCAGTGGGCGCGCAGCTCTCCTTTTATACCCAGGCGCTGGAAATCGGCCGTAGCTCGATTCAGATGATGGTCGAAGTATGGAGCGACGACCCCCTGTCCAGCGAATGGCGCAAAGTGACCGAAGCGGTGTTCGTATTTGTTGCCATCGATGGCAGCGGCCGTACCCGCTCGGTGCCTTCCAGAGCTCGTTAAGCCAGACAGCGTTAAACGCGGTGACCGTTCTGCGGTCCATTGCAGTCATTGTCCCTGATCGAGAGTTGCCCCATGAGCACGCCCAACGTTGAAGCCATGAAACTGGACGACCTGAACTGCTGGCGCATACGCCACGGTCAGGCGGAATTGCTGGTGGCCCAGCAAGGCGCGCACATCCTCAGTTATCAGTTGGCCGGACAGCCGCCGCTGATCTGGCTGAACGACGAGGCCGTGTTCAAGACCGGCAAGAGCATCCGCGCCGGTGTACCGGTGTGCTGGCCGTGGTTTGGCAATCTCTCGCGCAACCCGCAGAGCGTTCAGGCGATGCGCGTCAGTCATGAAGAAGCGCCGGCTCACGGTCTGGTACGGACGATGGACTGGCAACTGGGCGGTATCGAAACCGAAGGTGAGTGCCTGAAGGTGGAGTTTGTCCTGCCCTACCCCGAAGGTGGTTTGCCGGGTTGGCCGCATCAGGTCGATTTAAAGCTGAGCCTGCGCCTGGACGAGCAACTGCACATCAGCCTGACCAGTCATAACCAAGGGGCCGAAGAGGTCACCATCAGCCAGGCGTTGCACAGCTATTTCGCCGTCAGCGATGTGCGCAATGTGCATGTCGAAGGACTGGATGGCTTGCGTTACATCGAGACCCTGGATGACTGGAAGATCAAGCCTCAGGTGGGTGATCTGCGGTTTACCGGCGAGACCGACCGAATCTATCTCGATGTGCCTGCGCAACTGACCATCGTTGATCCAGCGTGGGAACGGCGTGTCGAGCTGACCAGCAGCGGATCGCGCTCGGCGGTAATCTGGAATCCGTGGATCGATCGTGCGGCGGCGTTCAGCGATATGGCGGATGACGGCTGGCAGCGGATGCTGTGCATCGAGACGGCGAATGTGATGGATGACGTGGTCACGTTGGCACCGGGTGGGAACCATACGCTGGGTGTGAGCATTGGCAGCATAATTTTTTAAGATCAAAAGATCGCAGCCTCGCTTCACTCGACAGCTCCTGCTTCAAACGACGGGGCTGCGATCTTTCAAACCAACCCCGAATTACAAATCCGATTCCTGTACCACCCGCACTTTCTCCGCGTCCAGCGCGTACGCCGCGTCAGCCAGGTCATTGTTGACCTTTTCTATTTTCAGCGTGCCGGTCACCCACAACGGCGTGTAGATGTCGTCCAGCTTCAACCCCTTCGGAAAACGCACCAGCACCAACTGATTAGGCGGTGGCGGCGGCACGTGGATGCAGGCGCCCGGGTAGGGCACGAGGAAAAACAATGTGCTGCGACCGGCAGCGTCGGACTCCAGCGGCACCGGATAGCCCCCCAGACGAATGCTCTTGTCGTTCATCGACGGCACGGTTTTGGTCGAATACATCACGGCCGGCAAGCCCTTGCTCTGCTTCATGCCACCTTTTTCGGTAAAGGTGCCATTGGCTTCGGGGGAGTCGTGATCGATTTCGGGCATGGCCTCGAGGGCCTTCTGATCCGACTTGGGCATCAGGTCGAGCCAGTCGGTTTCCGGCAAATCGCCGGCATGGGCAAGGCCCGAACAAAGTATCAGGAAGGTCAGTAAAAAACGGCGCATGTCGGTGCTCGGCAAAAGAAAGGACGGTGAAACGCCGAGCATTCTAGCCCTCCCTGCACGATTGGCAGAGAGGGCGTTGTCGCCTGGATCAGCGCTTTCTGATCAAACCGTAGATCACCAGCAGCACCACGGCGCCAACCAGCGCACCCAGGAAGCCTGCGCCTTCGCCGGCACGATAGATGCCCAGAGCCTGGCCGCCATAGGTGGCCGCCAGCGAACCGCCGATACCGAGCAGGATGGTCATGATCCAGCCCATTTTGTCATCACCCGGTTTCAGGAACCGGGCCAGCAGGCCGACGATCAAGCCGATAAAGATGGTTCCGATAATTCCCATGGCATTTCCCTCAGATTTGAATGGCTATAAGCCTAGTCAGACTTTCGCATACTGCCATGAGAGAACGGCGGCCCCTGAATGGTTCCGCCCATACTGCAGGAAACTATTGGGCGATGAGCGCTTCGACCTTCAGAATCTGCTCAGCCAGGGTTTGACGGTCTGCACAACGCAGGTTGGCGTGACCGACCTTACGGCCGGCCTTGAAGGCCTTGCCATAGTGATGCAGATGGCAATCGGCAATGGCCAGGACTTTTTCGGTGTCGGGCACTTTACCGATGAAGTTGACCATCGCGCTCTCGCCGACCTTGGCGGTGGAGCCCAACGGCAGACCGGCAACTGCTCGCAGGTGATTCTCGAACTGGCTGCACTCGGCGCCTTCGGTGGTCCAGTGCCCGGAGTTGTGCACGCGCGGGGCGATTTCGTTGGCCTTGAGGCCGCCGTCGACTTCAAAGAACTCGAACGCCATCACGCCGACATAATTCAACTGCTTGAGCACGCGGCTGGAATAATCTTCCGCCAACGCTTGCAGCGGGTGATCGGTGCTGGCCACGGACAGCTTGAGAATGCCGCTGTCATGGGTGTTGTGAACCAGTGGATAAAACTTCGTCTCACCGTCGCGAGCACGCACGGCGATCAGCGAAACTTCGCCCGTGAACGGTACGAAGCCTTCCAGCAGGCAAGCCACGCTGCCGAGTTCGGCGAACGTATCGACCACGTCTTCAGGCGTGCGCAGGACTTTCTGACCCTTGCCGTCGTAACCCAGCGTGCGGGTTTTCAGCACGGCAGGCAGACCGATAGAGGCCACTGCGGCGTCCAGATCGGCTTGCGACTGGATATCGGCGAATGCAGGCGTTGGAATGCCCAGGTCCTTGAACATGCTTTTCTCGAACCAGCGATCGCGGGCGATGCGCAGGGCATCAGCACTCGGGTAGACCGGCACGAACTGCGAAAGGAATGCGACGGTTTCCGCCGGGACGCTTTCGAACTCGAAGGTCACCAGATCGACTTCATCGGCCAGCTGGCGCAGATGATCCTGATCGCCGTAATCGGCCCGCAGGTGCTCGCCCAGGGCGGCTGCGCAAGCATCCGGCGCCGGGTCCAGAAAAGCGAAGTTCATGCCCAGCGGAGTACCCGCCAGCGCCAACATGCGGCCCAACTGGCCGCCACCGATTACACCGATCTTCATCGTCAACAACCTCAGGCGATGCGTGGGTCTGGATTGTCCAGAACGCTGTCCGTCTGCTCAGCGCGGAAGGTTTTCAGCACGTCGTGGAACTGCGGATGCTTGGCGCCCAGAATGCTCGCCGACAGCAACGCGGCGTTGATCGCGCCCGCCTTGCCGATGGCCAGGGTGGCAACCGGAATGCCCGCCGGCATCTGCACGATGGAAAGCAGTGAATCGACACCCGAGAGCATCGACGACTGCACTGGCACGCCCAGTACCGGCAGGTGGGTCTTGGCCGCACACATGCCAGGCAGATGGGCCGCGCCACCGGCACCGGCGATGATCACCTCGATGCCACGCGCTTCGGCCTCTTCGGCGTACTGGAACAGCAGGTCCGGGGTGCGGTGGGCAGACACCACTTTCACCTCGTAAGGGATGCCGAGCTTTTCCAGCATATCGGCGGTGTGGCTAAGGGTGGACCAATCGGACTTGGAGCCCATGATCACGCCAACCAGTGCGCTCATCGTCGTGCCTCTTCTCTCTGGGCGCCCGCAGGCGCGTCAAAAAACAACAAGCCACGCAAAAAAGCGTGGCTTGTTGTACGAATTTTGGCCAGTCGAGCCGGCCGAAGGCCGCGCAGTATACCTCAATAAAGCAGATAAACAGCCCCCATTGCGACCATCTGTCATACGGCGCAAATGCCCGGTTTTATTGACTCGAAGGTCAATCAAATACACTACAAATCCCCTGTAGGAGCGAGCCTGCTCGCGAAGGCGGCGCATCAGCCGACCTCAATGTTGCCTGACACACCGCTTTCGCGAGCAGGCTCGCTCCCACATTTGATCCTCAGCGGTCTCAGGAACCGGTTGTACCTTGCGCCGCGCCACCTTCCAGCTTGCGCCACAGCAACCGCACATTCGCCTTGCGCACCAGCGCGCAGCGATACAGGCGAATCTCCAGCGGCACATGCCATTGCGGGCCGCCGCAGACCACCAGCTCGCCGCGAGCCAGTTCGGCGCGCACGCTCAGCTGCGGAACCCAGGCAATTCCCAGCCCTTCCAGCGCCATGCTCTTCAGGCTGTCGGCCATGGCGGTTTCGTAAATGGTGGTGAAGCGCAGCGCACGCTGGCGCAGCAACAGGTTCACTGATCGCCCCAGAAATGCTCCGGCGCTATAGGCGAGCAATGGCACACTGGCGTCACCTTCCAGATCGAACAGCGGCTTGCCCTTGGCATCAGCGGCGCAGACCGGGAGCATTTCGGTCTGGCCGAGGTGCAGCGACGGGAAGATTTCCGGGTCCATCTGCATGGCGGCGTCCGGATCGTAGAACGCCAGCATCAAATCGCATCCGCCCTCGCGCAGAGCGTGCACAGCATCGCCGACGTTGGTCGCCACCAACCGCGTGGCAATATTCAAACCTTCGTTACGCAACTGCGCGATCCAGCGCGGAAAGAAACCCAGCGCCAGAGAGTGCGCCGCTGCGACTTGCATCACTTCGCCCTGCCCGCCCTCCAGATGATGAAGATGGCGCAGCACTTCACCGAGCTGTTCGACCACGGTTCTTGCGGTGACCAGAAACAACTGGCCCGCCGCTGTCAGCTCGATCGGCGTGCGCGAACGGTTGACCAGTTGCAGCCCAAGCGCCGCTTCCAGGCTGCGGATTCGCCGACTGAACGCCGGCTGAGTCACGAAGCGTCGCTCCGCCGCCTGAGAGAAGCTGCGGGTGGCGGCCAGAGCACTGAAGTCCTCAAGCCATTTACTTTCCAGATTCATCACGTCCTCCCGGACACGCACCAAATTAGCTCACACGCTCGCCGCGAAGTCGGCGTCACATCGGCATTATGCCGAATGTGCATAGGCCAGCGCTTAATAGCATTGGCCGAAAAATCTCCACAAGCCTAGCATTTGCGGTGTTCCGGCACAGACCGGGTTCTTATCGAGATGATTTCTATCATGTCCTCCGCTGCATCATTCCGCACAGAAAAAGACCTGCTTGGCGTACTCGAAGTACCGGCTCAAGCGTATTACGGCATCCAGACCCTGCGAGCGGTAAACAACTTCCGTCTCTCCGGCGTCCCGATTTCGCATTACCCGAAGCTGGTTGTCGGTCTGGCCATGGTCAAACAGGCCGCCGCTGACGCCAACCGTGAGCTGGGTCATCTGAGCGAAGCCAAGCACGCTGCCATCAGCGAAGCCTGTGCACGATTGATCCGCGGCGATTTCCACGAAGAGTTCGTGGTGGACATGATTCAAGGCGGCGCTGGCACTTCGACCAACATGAATGCCAACGAAGTCATCGCCAACATCGCGCTGGAGGCCATGGGTCACCAGAAGGGCGAATACCAATACCTGCACCCCAACAACGACGTGAACATGGCGCAATCGACCAACGACGCCTACCCGACCGCTATCCGCCTGGGTCTGCTGCTGGGTCACGACGCGTTGCTGGCCAGCCTCGACAGCCTGATTCAGGCATTCGCTGCCAAAGGTGAAGAATTCGGCCACGTGCTGAAGATGGGTCGTACCCAGCTGCAAGATGCCGTGCCGATGACCCTTGGTCAGGAATTCCGTGCGTTCGCCACGACCCTGGGCGAAGACCTGGCGCGTCTGAAATCCCTCGCACCTGAACTGCTCACTGAAGTGAACCTGGGCGGCACCGCGATCGGCACCGGCATCAACGCCGACCCGCGTTACCAGCACCTGGCCGTTCAGCGTCTGGCACTGATCAGCGGACAACCGCTGGTTCCAGCGGCCGACCTGATCGAAGCCACTTCCGACATGGGTGCCTTCGTGCTGTTCTCCGGCATGCTCAAGCGTACTGCGGTCAAGCTGTCGAAGATCTGCAACGACTTGCGTCTGCTCTCCAGCGGCCCACGCACCGGCATCAACGAAATCAACCTGCCAGCGCGGCAGCCGGGCAGTTCGATCATGCCCGGCAAGGTCAACCCGGTGATTCCGGAAGCGGTTAACCAGGTGGCGTTTCAGATCATCGGCAACGACCTGGCGCTGACCATTGCGGCCGAAGGCGGCCAGCTGCAACTGAACGTGATGGAGCCGCTGATCGCCTTCAAGATCTTCGACTCGATCCGCCTGCTGCAACGTGCCATGGACATGCTGCGCGAGCACTGCATCGTCGGCATCACCGCCAACGAAGCCCGCTGCCGTGAACTGGTCGAACATTCGATCGGCCTGGTCACCGCGCTGAACCCTTACATCGGCTACGAAAACGCCACCCGCATCGCCCGTATCGCCCTCGAAAGCGGCCGTGGCGTGCTGGAACTGGTGCGCGAAGAAGGCTTGCTCGACGAAGAAATGCTCGCCGACATCCTGCGCCCGGAAAACATGATTGCTCCGCGTCTGGTGCCTTTGAAGGCTTGACCGAACGCTGCACACGCTCACCAGGTCGAGGGACTAGACACCTCTCACCTTTTGAGGGCTTGGGGATTTATTCCCCAGGCCCTTTTTTTTCATCCGCAGCACTTCAAAAACGTGTGGGAGCGGGCTTGCTCGCGAAGGGGCTTGTCTGCGGAATTGATGTGGGTTGACACACCGCTTTTGCGAGCAAGCCCGCGCCCACAAAAGCAACTCGCTTTCGTTTCTCGCACCAAACCCGTGCAGACGGACGCCGCACTGATCGGTATAGTGCCGCCCCTCTTCGCATGAGTGGTCGTCGTTAACGAGGCTTTAACCCATGCGATACCCGAACTAACAACAAACCCGCGATTTGGAACCGGGACGAAACCTCTGCCCCGCCTGTTTGCCGTGCGCAAACCGGTGTAACACGATGTTTCCTACCGTCCAGCTTTTGCTTACATAAAAAACAGCGAGGAATACTCCATGCTCGAAGTCATCAACGGCTTCCTCTCAGAGAAAGTACTGATCGTGCTCATTGTCGGGCTCGGTGGCTACTTCACGATCCGCTCGCGTTTCGTCCAACTGCGCCACTTCTTTCACATGTTTGCGGTGTTCCGCGACAGCCTCAAAAGCAGCGCCGGCCAGCTCAGTTCGTTTCAGGCGCTGATGCTGAGCCTCGCCGGTCGCGTCGGCGCGGGCAACATCGCCGGGGTCGGCATCGCCGTCACCATGGGTGGCCCGGGCGCGGTGTTCTGGATGTGGGTGACTGCGCTGGTCGGCATGTCCAGCAGCTTTTTCGAGTGCTCCCTCGGCCAGCTCTACAAGCGCTTCGACTCCGACGGCAGTTATCGCGGCGGCCCGTCCTACTACATTCAACATGGTTTGCAAAAACGCTGGCTGGGCATGGTCATGGCGTTCCTGCTGCTGGTGACCTTCGGTTTTGCCTTCAACGGCCTGCAATCCCACGCCGTGACTCACTCCCTGCAGAACGCATTCAAACTTGATCCAACGTACACGGGTGCAGCCTTGGCCGTTTTGCTGGGATTGGTATTCTTCGGCGGGATCAAGCGCATCGCCAAAGTTGCTGACCTGCTGGTACCGGTGAAAACCCTGGTGTACATCGGTGTGACCATTTACGTGATCGTGCTGCAATTCGATCAGGTCCCGGCGATGCTGATGACGATTGTGAAAAGCGCCTTCGGACTGGATCAGGCGTTCGGCGGGCTGGTCGGCAGCGCCATCATCATGGGCGTGAAGCGCGGCGTGTTCGCCAACGAAGCGGGCCTGGGCAGTGCGCCGAACGTGGCCGCAGTGGCATCGGTCGAGCACCCGGTGGCGCAAGGTGTGGTCCAGGCGTTCAGCGTCTTTCTCGATACGTTCGTGATCTGCACCTGCACCGCGTTGCTGATTCTGCTGTCGGGTTTCTACACGCCGGGTTTCGAAGGCGATGGTATTGCGCTGACGCAAAACTCGCTGGCCGCGGTGGTCGGTGACTGGGGCCGCAGCTTCATCTCCGTCGCCTTGTCGTTGTTCGTGTTTACCTCGATCCTCTACAACTACTATCTGGGTGAGAGCAATCTGCGTTTCCTGATCGGTGAAAACCGCGCGGCGCTCATGGCTTATCGCGCTTTGGTGCTGGTGCTGATCTACTGGGGCGCCATCGAAAACCTCGGCACGGTGTTCGCGTTTGCCGACATCACCATGACCCTGCTGGCGTTCGTGAACCTGATCGCGTTGTTCCTGCTGTTCAAGATCGCCATGCGCGTCCTGCGTGATTACGATGACCAGCGCGCCGCCGGGATCAAGACGCCGGTGTTCGATTCGAGCAAATTCCCGGATCTGGACCTGGACTTGAACGCCTGGCCCGCCAATCCGCCGCCTACCGCAGCCAAGGCTGAAGCCGAACCGCAAGGCGTACCCGCAGCGCAACGCTGATCGCCAAACGACGAGCGCAGGCCTGCGCCCGTCAGTTAAAGTGCCTGACCTGTGGGAGCGAGCTTGCTCGCTCCCACAGGTCATCTTTTGCGGAGGCTCCCAGATGATTCCCAACAACTACCCAGCCGCTCAGCACGTCATGGTGCTCTACACCGGTGGCACCATCGGCATGCAGGCCAGCGCCAACGGCCTGGCCCCAGCGTCCGGTTTCGAAGCGCGGATGCGTGAGTATCTGCACAGCCAGCCTGAACTTGCGGTGCCGCAGTGGCGCTTTCGCGAGATGTCGCCGCTGATCGACAGCGCCAACATGAGCCCGGCGTACTGGCAGCAACTGCGTGAAGCGGTGGTCGATGCGGTGGATGTGCAAGGCTGCGACAGCGTGCTGATCCTGCATGGCACCGACACCCTCGCCTACAGCGCGGCGGCCATGAGTTTCCAGTTGCTCGGCCTGCAAGCCCGCGTTTGCTTTACCGGTTCAATGTTGCCGGCGGGCGTGGCGGACAGCGATGCGTGGGAAAATCTCGGTGGTGCGCTGGTCGCTCTGGGTCAGGGCGTGGCACCGGGCGTTCACCTGTATTTCCACGGCGAATTGCTGGACCCGACGCGGTGCGCGAAAGTGCGCAGTTTCGGGCGTCATCCGTTCAAGCGGCTGGAGCGTCAGGGCGGTGGCGTGAAAGCTTCGGCGCTGCCGGTTGAACTGCATTACCGCAAACACAAGCAATTAGCCAACGTCGCGGTGCTGCCACTGTTTCCCGGCGTTGGCGTCGAGCTGCTCGATGCTGTGCTCAACAGCGGCATTCAAGGCCTGGTGCTGGAGTGTTACGGCAGCGGTACCGGGCCGAGCGACAACCCCGAGTTTCTCGCCGCGCTCTCGCGGGCACGCGACAACGGCGTAGTGGTGGTGGCGGTCACGCAATGCCACGAAGGTGGCGTTGAGCTGGACGTCTATGAGGCCGGTAGCCGGCTGCGTGGCGCCGGCGTGCTGTCTGGTGGTGGCATGACCCGTGAAGCGGCATTCGGCAAGTTGCATGGATTGCTGGGTGCAGGGCTCGATACGGCAGAAGTGCGCCGGCTGGTCGAACTCGACCTCTGCGGCGAACTGAGCTGACCCTGTAGAAGCCGGCTTGCTGGCCATTCGGCCCATGCGGTATGGCGGATTTATCGCGTTACCGTTCTCCGCCAACAACCCGGCTTCGACAAAGTGCCGCGGCACATAACTTGCTGCCGTTTCAGCATCCCAAGGCTGGAACACCCCATGCTCCACTCCCACCTCACCACCCTTAACGCCGTCTCCCTGGTGCTCAACACCTTCAAGGCCGAAGGCTTGTCCAGCGAAGCATTGCTCGCTGGCAGCGGCATCAGCGCGGAGGATTTACACCGGGCAGACACGCGCATCACCACCCATCAGGAAATGCAGGTCTGTGCCAACGCTGTCGCGCTCAAGCGCGATATCGGCCTGGAGCTGGGCCGGCGCATGCACGTTTCCTCGTACGGAATGCTTGGCTATGCCCTGCTCACCAGTGCCACCTTCGGTGACGCTTTGCGGTTGGCGATGCGTTATCCGGCGCTATTGGGAACACTTTTCGAATTGAACCTCGAGGATGACGCCGAGCAAGTGTGGTTCGTCGCCGCCGATTACCGGGAGAATCCCGCGCTGGCAGTGTTTAACGCCGAATTCTGCCTGGTGTCGCTCAAGGTTATCTGCGAAGACCTGCTGGGCCACAAACTGCCGCTGATCGGCGCTCGCTTCGAACACGCCGCCCCGGATTATCAAGCCACCTATGCCGAACATTTCGACTGCCCATTACACTTTCAGGCGTCGAACAATGCGTTTGCCTTTGACCGGCGCTGGCTCGATCAGCCGCTGCCCCTCGCCGATGTCATCACGCATCAGGCGATGGCCGAGCGCTGCCGCAAACAGAACATCGAGTTCACCGGGCGCCAGGCGTGGCTGGGACGGATTCGGCAATTGCTGCGTGCGCAGTTGAACGCGGCGCCGGGTCTGGAAGGCCTGGCCGTGCAGATGAACTGTTCGGCCCGCACGCTACGCCGACACCTCAAGGACTTGGGGTGCAGCTATCAGGAACTGCTCGACGAGCTGCGGTTCGAGCAGGCCAAGCAACTGCTCTGTGAAGACCGGATGCCGATCCACCGGATTGCCGAGGCGCTGGGGTTCAGCGAGACCGCGAGCTTTCGCCACGCATTTGTCCGCTGGAGCGGCGTAGCGCCGAGCCAGTTTCGCCCCTGAAAAATCACATAAAAGGAATGGCCAGGATGATCACCAACCTGTTCACGGATTTTCCGGACGCTGCGCGCAATGCTGAAAGTGAAACATTCGAAGCGTTGCTCGCTCAACCGGGTATCCGTATTGAGCGCATCGTGTCTACCGGACAATCAAGCCCGCCAGATTTTTGGTACTGCCAGCCCCAGGGTGAGTGGGTCCTTGTACTGAAGGGAGCCGCGGGTCTGCAATTTGAAGGTGAGTCCCAGTGTCGGGAACTGCACGCAGGTGACTTTGTGAACATCCCGGCCCAGTGTCGCCACAGAGTCGCGTGGACGGCGCCTGACGTAGCGACAGTCTGGCTGGCTATCCACTATGGCGCACCGGATTCTGATCAGAGCCTTCAAGCAGGCAATCAAATCGCGCCTGCGCCATAAAGGGGCGATTTTCGGTCATGCTTTTTGGCCATTTCAATCCCCTTTTGGCCGCTCCTGCCGTTCTCTCAAAAGTGTTCCGACGCAAGACTGTGTTCAACCGAATCAGCCCGCGGAGAACAAGAAAATGCTGACGATCTACTCGGACGATCACCACCTCCACCACGGCCGTTGTGAATTGATGGACGGGCAACTGATGCCCTGCTTCGAAATGCCGTCGCGTGCCGATCATGTATTGCAACGCGTACAAACCCAAAACCTCGGTCCCGTCCAGGCACCGACGGATTTCGGTCTTGACCCCATCGCGCGCATTCACAGCCGCGACTACCTCGACTTCTTCAAAGGCGCCTGGGCCCGCTGGACCGAATTCAACACCGACGGTGACTTGCTGCCTTACACCTGGCCGGCCCGCACCTTGCGCCGAATCATGCCGACCAGCCTGCACGGCCAGCTCGGCTATTACAGCTTCGACGGCGGCGCTCCGATCACCGTCGGCACCTGGCAGGCCGCGTACAGCGCAGCCCAGGTAGCGCTCACCGCCCAGGCTGAAATCCAGCGCGGCGCCCGCAGTGCCTTCGCGTTGTGTCGCCCACCGGGACATCACGCCGCCAGCGATTTGATGGGTGGTTATTGCTACCTCAACAACGCCGCCATTGCTGCTCAGGCGTTCCTCGACCAGGGCCATGAAAAAATCGCCATCCTGGACGTCGATTACCATCACGGCAACGGCACGCAGTCAATTTTCTACGAACGCAGCGACGTGCTGTTCACCTCGATCCACGGTCATCCGGAAGCCGAGTTTCCGTTTTTCCTCGGTTATGACGATGAGCCCGGTGAAGGCGCCGGCGAAGGTTTCAACTTCAACTACCCTCTGCCCGCCGGCTCCGGTTGGGAGACGTGGAGTGCAGCCCTCGACCAGGCCTGTCAGCAGATCGACAAATACGCCGCCGACATCGTCGTGGTCTCCCTGGGCGTCGATACGTTCAAGGACGATCCGATCTCGCAATTCAAGCTCGACAGCCCGGACTACCTGGCCATGGGCGAGCGCATTGCCCGGCTCGGCAAACCGACGCTGTTCGTGATGGAAGGCGGCTACGCGGTCGAAGAAATCGGCATCAATGCCGTGAACGTTCTCGAAGGTTTTGAAAGCGCCCAATGAGGAATTAGAAGAATGAACACACTCAAGCGTTTTATCGCGCCCGTGCTTTGCGCTGCGGTGCTCGGTGGTGCGGCGCAGGCTGAAGAGCGAACGTTGCGCGTCTACAACTGGTTCGACTACATCACGCCCAAAGCGCTGGACGATTTCAAGGCGCAAAACACCCAGACCAAACTGGTCTACGACATCTTCGACACCAACGAAGCGCTGGAAGCCAAGCTGTTGACCGGCAACTCCGGTTACGACGTGGTGGTGCCGTCGAACGTGTTCCTGGCCAAACAGATCGAGGCCGGGGTTTTTCAGCCGCTGGATCGCAGCAAATTGCCCAACTGGAAACACCTCGATCCCAAGCTGATGAAGCTGATCGAAGCCAACGACCCGGGCAACAAATTCGCCGTGCCGTACATGTACGGGACCATCCTCATCGGCTTCAACCCGGACAAGATCAAGGCAGCCCTTGGCGACAATGCGCCCGTGGACAGTTGGGACCTGATCTTCAAGCAAGAAAACCTCAGCAAGCTCAAACAATGCGGCGTCGCCCTGCTCGACTCGCCGTCGGAAATCCTGCCGCTGGCCCTGCAGCATCTTGGCCTCGACCCGAACAGCGCGAAGCCGGCGGACTACGAAAAGGCTGAAGCGCTGCTGATGAAAATCCGCCCGTACGTCACCTACTTCCATTCCTCCAAATACATGGCCGACATTGCCAACGGTGACATCTGCGTTGCCGTCGGTTACTCGGGCAGTTTCTCCCAGGCCGCCAACCGCGCCAAGGAAGCCAAAAACGGCGTGACCGTGGACATGCGTCTGCCGAAAGAAGGCGCACCGATCTGGTTCGACATGCTCGCCATCCCCAAAGGCGCGAAGAATCCGCAAGACGCCTACACCTTCATCAACTACTTGCTGCAACCGCAAGTGATTGCGCCGGTCAGCGATTTTGTCGGTTACCCGAACCCGAACAAGGATGCCACCGAGAGGGTCGACCCGGCGATTCGCAACAATCCGAACCTGTACCCGACCGACGCGGCAATGGGCACGCTGTACACCTTGCAACCGTTGCCGCGCGATGCCGAGCGTGCGCGGACCCGGGCCTGGACCAAGATCAAGTCCGGGACCTGAAACAAAGGCTAAGCGACACAACGGGGCAGGCGTCAGTGGCGTCCGCTCCGTTTTTTTGCCTGCGATAATTAGTTACCGCACTTCAGGCCGTGAGGCCTTTTACCTTCGATGCCAACGCCAGGACCGACGCCTGCGTCCTGCCCACACATCGAAGGAATACAACCATGACAGACCACCCGCCCAACGACGGTGAAAACCAGCCGCTGGTGGAAAAAAACCATCTGGTCAGCCAGATCAGTCACAGCCCCTTGCTCAGCGAGGTCGCTGCGCCCCTGCTGCGACGAATGCTGAAGGCGCACTATGGCGAGCTGGACATCGACCCCGACAAAGTGATGGTCGGCAGTCCGCAATGGTCGATCAGCGATGGTCAGGTTGTCAGCCTGCCGACGCGCTATGAATCACTGACCCATGCGCTGGTTCGGCACAGTCTTTTCGGCACCAGAGCCGATTACCTCGAAGGCGAACACTTCCTGACGCGGGAACCGCACGCCGACAACCCGGTGCAACTCTCGGTGGGTATCGAAGACATCGCCAACACGCTCAACGACGCCGCAGCGCTATTGTTCGTCGAACTCCAGGAACGCCAGCTTCATCTGTGGAATCAGAAGAAACACGGAGTGACCCGCTGGCAAAATTTTTCCGATTCGTTGGCAAAGGCCGTGAAGGTCAAGCAGGTCAAGGGCTGGGATGCCGACGAGTGCGCGATGGCCCGCGAAGTCGCCATCGCCCCGGGTCGAGCCACGCGCAAACCGCTCAACACTGATTTTTCAGAGATTCAGGCCTGCCTGATCGACATCGACAGCGTCGAGAAAAACCTCCCCCGGCACCTGCTGATCGCCGGTTATCTGGTGATCAAGGGCAAGTGCCGCGGTCGGCAGCTCATCGTGATGTACACGATCGATCGTGGCTATGAGTCGTTCGGTTCACTGGAGCAACTGGGCAAAACCCTGCCCGAGCGGCTCGATCCCGGGACACAGGCGTCGCTGGAGTGGCGCTTGTTCGAGCCCGATGGCAACGTATTCGATCATATGACGTGGGCGCTGATTTCGGCGCAGATCGACAGCATTGGCTCACTCGGCGATGGCGTGGATGCCCCAGAGCCAGCCGAGCGCGAAAGCGGGTCGGATTCATTCGAGCAAGCCCGCTACAAGCAACTGGATGCGGCCATTCCCGACTGGCTGCGCGATGCATCGCCCAAGGACATCGACGATTATCGCCATTACATCACCGGTCTGGGGCATCTGTATGGCGACCCCGCACACCGAATCGCCAGAGCCGAGATCCCCTCCATCAGCCAGTTCGCCCACAAAGCGATGTGTGACGCCATCACGGCCGATGAGCAGGCGACAGGTGCTGCGTCACTGCCGTGGGATCAGCTACGCATCAGGGTCACCAACAGCTTCACCGTGGACAGTTTCACCTTGCCTAATCCGCTGGACGAGTACACCGAAACACTGGGCGAGTTCGCACTGGCGAATGAAGAACCCTACCTGGCGAACCTATCCTTTAAAAACGCCGTACAGCTTCCGGCCTGGCTGACGCCCGCGTATCTGACCCGCATCGCTGCGGCTGTGGACGTGGGCAGCGCGTATCCGGCATTGATCAAGAAAACGCTGATCGATGACCCGGTCACGTCGGCCCGTCAGGCTCGTTTTTATCGTGAGCAATTGCGCTGGTTATTACCGCTCAAGGCACTGGAGGGGAAGATCAGACACGAAGCCGGCATCGACGAGCGCGGCTATCAGTACATCTGCAGATGGCTGGAGCCTGCTGCCGAGGCGGTCGATCCCATCCAGATTTATCCGCTGGCGATGACGCCGCAGCACCGCTTGATCAAATCCAGCGACACCGTAACCAACATGTTCATCATCAGCCCTCGCAACGAGCACAGCGGCCCGTGTCTGCTTTACCGGCCGATGCAGGACCAGCCACTGCTGCAGTTTCCCTCGCGACAAAATCTGCTGTACGCCCTGCATCAGCCCGGCGACCTGCGCGACTCGGTACTCGCGTGGCTGCCCGATAAAACACTGAGCTTTGAATATGCGCAGTTTGTCTTTCCGGTGGGTCTGCCGTCTCCTTGGGCCATCACGGAACAACTGGTCAACCCGCTCCGGCGCGCGGACCAGTTCGGCCGCGTATCGCTGGCTTCTGATGCGATCACCGGCGACGTGCTCACCCGCCTGTTCAGCAGCAATGCAAAGGCGCTGGTCGCCCTGGCAGATCGCCAGTCGCAATCCAATTCGGAGCGCCGCTGGACACTGCTCAAAGACAGCAGCTGGGCCCTGTTCGGTGCCGTCACCAACTTTCTCAGCGGCGCCGTGGGCTCCGCCGTCTGGGCCTGGCAGATCATCGAGCAAATCCAGCAAACCCTGGAGGCCCACGAGCGCGGGGACACCTTCGTGCAGTGGAAATCCGAATCCGACATCCTGTTGGCAATGGGTATTTTACTGAGTCACCACGCGGTGATGCGCCGCAACGCGCTGTCCGGCAAACCCCGCCGCGCCAAAGAGCCTTTGGCAGAAATCGTCGAGCCACCCCTGGCTACCACGGTAGCGCTGGACGTCAATGCTTTGGTCGGCGCGCTCCCCTCGACCCATCAATCCCTGGTAGAAACCGGCGGTGCAGTCCCGCGTCTGACGCCTGAAAAACTCGCGACCTATCTGGATGCACTGGCGGTCACGCCCCCGGAGCTGGACACCGATGAGGGGGGCCCGTCTGACCAGACACCTCGCTATTTGCACCGTGTTGGACAGCAGCGTTACGCCAAGGTCGGCCAGCGCTGGTTCAATGTCGAGGTGGATGAAGATGACCAGGTGCGCATCGTCGATCCGGGCAACCTGCAAAAAAACGGCCCTTTCCTGGCCAGCGATCAGGACGGCCGGTGGGTGCTGGACCTGCGCCTGCGATTGAAGGGCGGAGGCCCGAAAAACCGTCTCAAAGCGCTGAAAGCGGCGAAAGAACTGCGCAAGCAAGAGCTGAAACAACAGCTGGATAAATTCCAGCACAAAAAAGTCGGGGAGGACGACGAGGAAGGGATCGAACAACTGAAAAATAACGAAGTTATCAAGGCGCAGACAGAACTGGGCAATGTCCAAGAGGATGAGGATGAGGATAATTACAGACGCCTGAGCATTGTCTACCTGGAGAAAGTCGAGGCCATGACTGAGGCTTATCAGAACGCACTGGAGCAGCTCCGGGAATGGCACTCGTTGGGCGGCGGCCCCAGCTACCTCTACGATTCTCTGAGGATGCACACCGAGTTGCAAAAGCACATTTCGATCTGGTTTGCGCTGAAGAAATACGACTATTCCAAAGCAATCAGTGTGTTGCGTTCTACCCCGGAGCGGGGTGAGTTGTCGCGAACCGACTTTCTCAAACACGTCCAGCAGGTCACGGACCTGAGCCAGGCAATGGTGGAAAAACTGCACATTTCAGCGGCGGGCCTGGAGGCTATGCGAGCGCTTGGGCGGCCGGGAATAGAGAAAGCCGCCAGCCTGCGCAAACTCATGCCTTCATTTACCGAATGGGAAGTCAAAGCCAACGAAATCGGTGTGGCTCAGGAATTGTGTATGGAGGACCAGACCAGTGAGCACACGACGCAGGCGCGAGACGACGTCGGGCACTTGGTGATCCGGGGTGCGGACGCCGCTCAGCGGATCTCGAAAATCCTGAAGAGAACTACCGAAGAACCCGCGCAGGATCAGATTGAGGAGCTGAGTCAGTTGATAGAAACATTGGCCGACGTCGATCAGCAATTCAAGGATCTGCCCGAAACCTACCCCGGTCTCTTGAAACAGGCCCGAATCGATCGCCTGCGCGAGCTTCTGGACGAGTTCTCGCTCAACGCGCAAACCCTGCGCTCGTCTTTGCTGGACGAATACCAACCACTGCAATCAAGCGCGTCGGCCGGGCCGTCGAAGTCAAACGCGCCACGTCCAGCCGCCAAGGTGAGGAAGACCCGGCCCCGTCAGCCCTCTGGCGGTCAGGCGACACCGACGCTCGATGAGGCGCTCGATTCGATCACACTGACGGATCGACCGCGGCCGTCTCCAGTGCTGGATGACCGCGACATCATCAGCAACGGATTGACGTTGAGTCAGGACGCCGACGCCTTCATCGCGCGGACGTTGAAAGACGCTTACCGGCCTTCGCGAATCCCGGCGGACATGCAGGACATATTCGATCAACAAGCCACCCGGCTTGAACACAGCGCTGCCAGCGTCGACCAGGTTCTGGCCCGAAGCCGGGAATTTCCGGTGGCCAGCCTCGGCACGGAGCTGCGGACGGCGGCGGCGCGGATGCGCGAATCCGGAAAAAGTGTTCGCGCCAGCCTCTACAAATTAAGAAAGCCCACGCAGAGCACGTTGCGATGGATGCATGAGAACGATCAGATCGAAATCCGCCGCGACAAAGGCCGAATCAGGACGAAACAGCTGGGCGACTATTTTCAGGAATACCGGATTCTGGACAAGAGCCGTGACAATGAGGAGCTCTGGGTGGCTCACTTTCATTACGAGCACCTGAAAACCCCTGCGCAAAGTCCTACTACCGCGCACTTGAAAGTGTCGGACAACTACCTGAAGACGCTACTGGAGGATCAGCGAAAAGCACTCACCGCTGTCGAGCCGGTGGACGGCGTCTTGCGCAAGATCAACGACTGGGATCTGCGAAAGCTGTTTCTGGACCTCGAGCCGCAAGAAGATATCTGACGACCCGGTGTCAGGACCGCCAAACCCGCTGCAAACGCGCCAGTGCTTCGAGGATCGCAGCGTCAGGCACCGCGGCAAAACCCAGGACCAGGCCGGCGCGCTGGTCCTGGTTCTGCGGCGAATCCGGTAACCAGTAACTGCTCAGCGCATTGATCTCGACATCGACACGGGCGGCTTTTTCGACGAGCGCCTGCTCGCGAGCGTAAGAGTCGACCGCCACCGTCAGGTGCAGCCCCGCGGCGACAGGAGGCAGGCTGCCGAGGCCGGTGACGCCCCGCGGCCAACCGGCCAGCAACGTATTGCGTCGGCTCAATGCCGCCCGGCGCATACGACGGATATGCCGCTGAAAATGCCCGGCGGCCATGAACTCGGCCATCACCGCTTGCGTGCTGACTTCCGAATGCCGCACGTCCACTGCCCGACGTTGCGAGAACGCCTGCACCAGCGCGGGCGGTAACACCAGATACCCCAGACGCAGCGCAGGAAAAGCAACTTTGCCAAAGGTCCCGACGTACAAAACCCGGCCCTGCTGATCGAGCGCCGCTAACGGTGCCAATGGCGCGCCGCTGTAACGGTATTCGCCATCGTAGTCGTCCTCGACGATCCAGCCCTGTGTCCGCGCAGCCCAGGCCAGCAATTCCAGACGTCGCGCCAGGCTCATCACCACGCCCGTCGGGTATTGATGCGAGGGTGTGACATACGCCAGGCGACACTCATCGAGTGCCGCCAATCGGGCACAGTCGATACCTTCACTGTCCACCGCGACCCCATGCAGCCGCGCGCCCGCCACCGCGAACGCATGACCCGCCGCCCGATACCCCGGATTTTCTACCGCGACACCATCGCCCGGCTCCACCAACAGCTGTGCACAAAGGCTAATCCCCTGCTGTGCGCCACTGGTGATCACTATTTGCTCAGCCGAGCACTGCAAACCCCGTGAACTGCGCAAATAAGCGGCGATCAGCTCACGCAGGCGTTCGTCGCCTGCCGGATGCCCATAACACAGCTGCTGTAAATCGGGTTTTCGCCAAAACGTCGCGTTCAGCTTGGCCCACACCTCAAACGGGAACAAATCAAATGCGGGTACACCGACGCGAAAGGCCCGTGGCGGTCCGCTTGGCGGCAGCGCCAAATGGTTATTTTCGACCCGCCCCAATGCGCTGCTGTGGATAACCTGGCTGGATGAAATGACAGGTAAATTCAGGCATTTTGTGGATAAGGTTGTGGGTAACCCTGTTGAAAACACTGTGGATGGATTTGTGGATAATTTTTTTCCGGGGAGCACGGTTTGCGCAATGCGTGCGACGTAAGTTCCGTCACCCACACGCCCTTCGATGAACCCTTCCGCGTAGAGCTGATCGTATGCTCGCACCACACTGTTGCGGGAAATCGCCAGAGACGCCGCCAGATCACGACTGGCCGGCAGTCGAGTGCCACTGGCCAGGCGCCCATCCAGCACCCGCAACCGCAGCGCCTGATACAGCTGAAGGCTCAAGCCCCGGCGCCTGTCGAGTTCGATACCCGCCGGGTTAAACGGCAACGACATTGGCGATTCGCTCATGGCAATGGACCTATGAAATGGACCGTTAATGGCTCTTACAACAGACCATTAGCCTGCCTAGGATGAAGGCATACGCCAAGGAATTTTTCCATGTACAACCCCAGCAGCTTTGCCATCAACGATTGGGATTTACTGAAAACGCACATCGCCCAATGCCGCCTCGCCATGGTGGTGAGCCACGGCGATGAAGGTCTGCAAGCCAGTCATCTACCCTTGCTGTTTCGGCCTGATGAAGGGCCCAACGGCACGCTTTACGGCCATTTCGCCCGGGCCAATCCGCAATGGAAGGTTATGCAGAACGGTGCTGAAGCGCTGGTGATATTTGCCGGCGCCGACGCCTACGTCAGCCCGGGGTTTTATCCGGGTAAAGCCGAACACGGCAAAGTGGTGCCCACCTGGAATTACGTCGCGGTGCACGCATATGGCACTGCTGAAGTGTTCACCGATGCCGAGCGGCTGCTCAACCTGGTAAGTGCGTTGACGGATCATCATGAAACCGGCCGCGCGGATCCTTGGAAAGTCGCCGACGCACCCGCTGATTACATCGACGGTATGCTCAGGGCCATCGTCGGGTTCACGCTGCCGATCCAGCGACTGGACGGCAAACGCAAGCTCAGTCAAAACCGCAGCAGCGCAGACATTGCCGGCGTGCGCGCAGGGCTTTTCGCCAGCCCCGATACGCAGGACCAGGCTCTCGCCCACTTGATGCTTCAGGAATGAACATGACTCAGATCGACATTCGCCAGGTCACCGCCGACGATCACGCCGCCTGGCTGCCGCTGTGGCAAGCCTACTTGCGTTTCTACAACAGCGAATTGCCCCAAGCCGTCACCCAGAGCACCTGGCAGCGTATGCTCGACCCGAACGAGCCAACCCACGCCGCGTTGGCCTGGGCGGACGGCAAGGCGCTGGGCATGGTGCACTTCATCTACCATCGATCGAACTGGAGCATCGAAAACTCCTGCTACCTGCAAGACCTGCTGGTAACGCCAGAAACGCGTGGCATCGGCGTGGGTCGGCATTTGATCGAATACGTCTACACCACCGCCAGAGCGGACGGTTGCTGCAAAGTCCACTGGCTGACCCACGAAACCAATGCCACCGCGATCCAGCTATACGAGCGCATCGCCGAACGCCCTGGTTTCATTCAGTTTCGTAAAAGCCTTTAAGGTTTATGGAGAACACCATGTCGACCTCCCTCGCCGACTGGAAAGGCGTTCCGGCGCCGTCGGTACAAACCCTCGAAGGGCGATTCATTCGCCTGGAAAAACTCGACCCGGCGCGTCATGGCGACGATTTGTGGAATGCCCTGCAAGGCCCGGGCGCCGATCCGAAGCTATGGGACTATCTGCCTTATGGCCCTTTTGCGGAGCGTGCCGGTTTCAACGACTGGCTGAACAATCACACGGCGAGCAGCGATCCGTACTTCTTCAGTGTGATCGACCGTGCCAGCGGTGAAGCGCAGGGCCTTCTGAGCTTGATGTCGATCGTGCCGGCCCAGGGCCGTGTCGAAATCGGCCACGTGACCTTCGGCGCTCCGATGCAACGTTCACCGAAAAGTACCGAAGCGGTTTACCTGCTGGCGAAGGAATCTTTCGCGCTGGGCAACCGGCGTCTGGAATGGAAGTGCAATAACGGCAACGCCCGCTCCAAATACGCGGCCGAGCGCCTCGGTTTCAGTTTTGAAGGCGTGTTCCGCCAGCACATGGTGGTCAAGGGACAGAACCGTGACACCGCGTGGTATTCAATGCTGGATTGGGAATGGCCGGCGATTGGCGCAGGGTTTGAACGCTGGCTGGGCGATGAGAACCAGGCGGGTTCGGGGCAGGTGAAAACGCTGGCCGAGTGCCGCGCCTGAACAACTGTTCCCACGTCTTTAGCGTGGGAACAACTGCGCTTCGGCGCCGGGTATGCCGTTAACTCAAATCGCGTCGAATACGCACCACGCCCATCTTCAAGCCAAAAGGACGAAACACCGAGTTCAACGATTTCAGCGTCTGATTGCCTTCGCCATGCTCGATGTGCACAAGGGTCCGCACCGAGATTTTGCACATTTTGGCGAACTGGCTTTGGTGCAACCCCGTGACCTCGACCCGCAATCGGCGCACGGCCTCGCCAATCTCAAGCGTGCCTTGGGCCAGCCCGTCCTGAATGCTTGCGATCACTAATGCGCGGGCGTCAATGGAGAGGGTCATTTCAGCCCCCAGCGCTGCAGGCGTTGTTCGAGGTTTCTCAAGGCAATCGCAGGATGGTTCAGGGTGACTTCGGGAAGGCCACTGGCAGAGAGAATGTCCGGCAAAGCCAGGAAGCGATTGGCGTCGTCTCGCAGACCTTCGAACAGCGCCTCCGGGTCACCGATTACCGACAATGCTTCGCATACGGCGCGCCATTTCGCGGCCCGGTTGCGGGCAAATTTCACACACCAGTGCTGAACCACCTGATCGTCATCCAGCACTGCATCGGGATACAGCAACCCGTCGCGGCCTTGCGACATGAGCAACTTCGGCGCCTTTTCCAGCGAAGCGTTATCCCAGTCCAATGGGATGCTGGCACTGACTGCTTTGCTGAATGGCAGATCGATCGATTCAAGGTTATCGGCTATGTAGCCCGTCTTGTATCCAAATCGGCAGGCGCCTTCGAAGCCCTTTTCCGGCTCGCGCTCGAATAAATGCATTAAATTGCGTAAATACCCAGGCGAATGAAGAGAAAGCGCAACAAAGTGCAGAGTCGTCGCATGACACAGACATCAATCTGTAAAAACCATCCGCTATACAGGACGGCCCGCTTATAACGAAAAGGCCGTTCGTTCATGCCCTTCTTACCGCAGCGTCTTGCCCTGACCATCGCTCTTTTGGTGAGCACATCGGTCCATGCCAAAACCGTGCAAATCGACAATGCCACGACCGCCGCGCAAACCCTTGGCGGCAGCGACCTGCTGAAGATTTCGGCACCCGGCAGCATCACCAACAGTGGCAAAACGGTGAGCCTGAAGGACAGCACCAGCGGTGCCGGCGTGATGATCGACAACGCGGGCAAGATCATTTCCACGGGCGGGCGGGCAATCGACAGCAGTGGCGACCTCACCAAAGCGCGCAATTACAGCCTCTACAACCGCGCTGACGGACAAATCCTGGGCGCTAACGATGCGCTGCGCATCGACAGCAATTTTGCCAGCGGCACGTTGTTGATCGACAACAGCGGGCTGATTCGCTCCAGCACTGGACAGGGCCTGGACCTTGATGCGCTGCGCAGCGATGGCGCAAGCACAACGATCATCAACCGCGCGGGGGGTCTGATTCGCGGCGACGCCAGCGACGGCATGAAGACCGGCGCCAACGCGGCCATTACCAACTACGGCGAGATTTCCACCGGGAACTCCAAGATTGCCGATGACAAATTCGACGGTATCGACATCGACACCGCGACCGGTGTGGCCGTGACCAACTACGGGACAATTTCCGGTGGTCGGCATGGCATCACCACCGATCTCGGCGCCACGCTCACCAATTATGGGACCATCACTGGCCGCAACGGCTCGGGCTTCGGCTCCGACGGCGACGGCACGGTAATCAACCACGGCACTATCACGGGCGCCTATTCCGGGCTGCAAGCAAACGGTGACGGCGATGGCGTGGACATCGACAGCCTCGCGCACATCGAAAACTACGGCGTCATCCAAGGCATCGGCGCGGGCGGCGTGGACAAGGGCGGTTTTGCCAATGGCAGCGAAGGCATCGCATTGGGCGGCGGTTACGTCTTGAACGCCAAAGACGCACTGATCAGCGGCGCCACCAGTGCCATCCTGGTCGACGATGGCAGCGGCGGCGCGGGCGTGGCAGCGACCACGCTGGAAAACTTCGGCACTATCCAGGGCCTCGGCGGCTTCGGCGTGAAACTGGTGGGCGAGTATGACGACCGCGTCATAAACGGCGGCACCATCAGCGGCAGTAACGGTTTGGCCCTGGATATGGGCGGTGGGAACGACGAGCTTGTGTTGCGCGACGGCAGCCGCTTTGTCGGTGTGGTCGACGGTGGCACAGGATACGATCGTGTGGTGATGAACGACCCGGCCGGCGGCCGTTTGGCGGCCAGCCGGAATTTCGAATGGCTGGAGGTCCGACAAGGCGCGTGGACACTTGCCGGGCAAGGTGATTTCAGTGACGGCGGCGCGGTGCGCAACGGTGCGACCCTGATCAATCAGGGGGCAATTGCCGGTGATCTGACTGTCGACTCGGGCGGCATGTACGCCGGTGGCGGTTCGGTGGGCAATCTGTTGGTCAACGGAACCCTGCGCACCGATACCCGGCTGGGCACGGCGACGGTCGTCGGTGACCTGACCATGGGCAGCGGCTCGACTCTGGCCTACGGCGTCAACGCCGACGGCAGCAGCGCACCGATACAGGTCGGCGGCGTCGCCCGTCTGAATGGCGCAACATTGGCGGTGAACCCGGGCAATGGAACCTGGCCTTGGCAGAGCCGCTTTACGGTGCTGCAAGCCACGAGCATCGACGGCACCTTCGGCAGCGTCACCAGCGATTATGCGTTCCTCACGCCGACCCTCGACTACTCGCCCACCGAGGTCGATCTGACCTACACACGCAACGACATCGCTTTCAACCAATTCGCCGACACCGCCAACGGCAGCAATGCGGCCAACAGTCTGGCGTCGATGGGCAAGCACAATACGCTCTACAACGCGTTGCTCAACACCACCGGCGCCACCGCCGGCCACGCTATCGAACAACTGGCCGGCGCGAGCAACGCCAACCTGACGAGCGCAACACTGGCCGCCAGCAGCCAGATCGGTGGCAGCATGCTGTCGGCGATGCAGCAAATGGGTGGCGGTTCAGGATTGCTGGCGAGCGTCGACCAGCACGACACGCCTTTGCTCGCCGCCACCGGCGTACCGTCCGCGGCGCGCAACCTCAACGACCCGAACGCTCGGGGAAGACTCTGGCTGCAAGGCATCGGCGGCTACGGCAAGCTCGACGGCGAACACGGCAGCAGCGGCCTTGAGCAGCGCACCAAAGGCAGCGTGCTCGGCGCCGATTGGGCGCTCGATCCGCAATGGCGTCTGGGCGTACTCGGCGGTTATTCGAAGACGGATCTGGACGCCACGGGTGTCGATGGCAACGTCGAAAGCTGGCATGCCGGCGTTTACGCATTGCGTCAGAGTGGCCCGTTTGCCTTGCGTCTGGGTGCCGCCTGGAGCGGCCATCAGGGTGAAAGCAAACGCACCGTTGCCTTCAACGGTTTCAGCGACCGGCCCAAGGGTGATTACGACGCCGACAGCCAGCAAGCCTTCGCCGAGCTCGGCTACGCAATGGGCAACGGCCGCCTCAGCGCAGAACCCTTTGCCAGTGTCGGCTACCAGCGTTATCACCGCGATAGCTATGAGGAAAAAGGGGGTGCCGCTGCCTTGCAGGTCGACGGGCAAACCCAGGACAACTTCAACAGCACCCTCGGCGTACGACTGGCGCACCTGAGCACTCTCGACAATGGCATGAGCCTGACACCGCGCATGACTGCCGGCTGGAAGCACACGTACGGCGATGTCAGCAACTCGACCCGCCAGGCATTTGTGGTCGGGGGCACGGCATTCAGCGTTGACGGCAGCTCGCTGGATCGAGACAGCCTGGTGGTGGAGGCCGGGGTGGATCTGGCCCTTTCGGCCCGTCATTCGGTGGGCGTCGGCTATAGCGGCGAGCTCGGCAGCAACAGTCGCAATCATGGGTTGATTGGGCAGTGGCAAATGAGTTTTTGACTGTACGAAAAGTGCTGGTGTGTTGATGGGGTGTAGGTCATTGCTGCGCTCCATCATCAGCAAAAACCATCGCCGCGCTGCAACCAGCACTTTTTCTGCAAACCGCTTCGACAAAGCCTGCGCGGCTGGCAGAACCGCCTGACATCAGCAAAATCCGCCTTCTTTTAGAGTTTGGCCTCCTGTCAACAGAGGCCAAATTCGATGCCCGTTCAACCTAAATACCGTCCACATCATCTTGCACTGGCGATTGCGCTGGGGCTGGGTTGTGCTGATTTTTCGCTGGCTCAAGAGTTGCCGAGCGATGCCGTTTCCGTTGTGAACACCCCGGACCAACTCCTGGCGCAACTGGATGCGTTTATCAAACATGCCGACACTGTTCCCGTGTCGATCAGTAAACCAACAGAGGGTGAAAACCGGACCTTCGGTGAAGAAAACAACCTGGTCATAGTGTCAGGCCGGGCGACCATCAACGGGTCCATAGACGGCGGTGGCGGTGATAATTTTCTGCAACTGGATACCACAATCGGCGGAACGCTGGAGGACACTCGACATTTCAATGGACTGGAGGTCAAACGCAACACCTGGACCGTGAAAAGCTCTGACGACTTTGGCAGCGGTGTGGTGGTGCGTCCTAAGGCGACCCTGATCAATGAGGGAAATCTTGCCGGACGTGCATTGGTTCAAGGTGCAATGCTCAACAAGGGCTCAATCGCCGGGGCCGTCAAGATTGATAAAAAAGGCTCTTACGCGGGTGACGGCGTTGCGGGCTCACTCGAGGTAAACGGCAAGGTTTATGTAGGTGGGGTGAACGGTGCTCCCAGGGTCGATGGTGATCTGAACCTCACCAAGTCTGCAGAACTGAGCTACGAGGTGGGTGCCGACGGTTCAAGTAGCACGATGCTCGTCGAGGGTACCGCCAGTCTCGGTAAAGCCACGCTGAACATTGTCGCTCCCAAGGACTACTCGCTGACCACCGGGCACAGGATTCTGGAAGCCGGAAAAGTAGAGGGTGAGTTTGGGAACGTCATCAATGATCTGGCCTTCCTGGATCACACGCTTGAGTATCCGGGCACGACAGTGGATCTGATATTTGTGCGTAACGCAGTGACCATCGCAAGTTTGGGTACCTCCGAAAACGCACGCGAACTAGGCGCGAATATCGAAGAGCCAACTCATGTAATTCAGTCCCGGGAAACGCCTGAAAACACCCTGCCCATCACCGAGTTGCCGATTCCATCTGCTGAAAATGCCACCGCCATTGTTGCCCCGCAGGAACCCATTATCGAACCGGATCAACCGGTCCTGCCTGCCGAAGTTGTTACGCAAACGGCCGCCGCCGAGGTAACTGAGGATTACCCCGCAGTCGCGCCCGCTGTCACCATGAGCGCCCCTATCGCCGCCGAATCGCCCGCTGGCGCCGTCGCTCAAGCCGCCGCTCAACCTGTCGTTGTTCAACCCGTCGCAGTTCAACCCACAGTCGCTGCAACCGCTGCCGCACCGAAAGCAGCCGCCACGCCCAAAAATGCCGCCATCGCCGCCCTGCTGCGCAGCGACAAACTCACTGCCTCCCGCGCACTTGAACAACTGGCCAGCGGCAATACCGCCAATCTGGCCAAGGCCACCCTCAATAGCGACGCCCCGATCGGCGCCACCATGCTCTCGGCCATGCGCCAGCTTGACCGCAGCTTCGACAAATCAGGCGCGCGTAATGCGCCACGTCTCGCTGCTGGCAGCGAAGCCACCGGCAGAGTCTGGCTACAAACCCTGGGTCATGGCGGAACACTCGATCGCGATATGGATGCCCTGAAACATTCCACCAAAGGTCTGGTACTGGGCGCGGACTGGAGCGTCGGTGAAGCATGGCGCCTGGGGATGATCGGCGGTAAATCCGACACGCGTCTGGACAGCCGTGGACTCGATGGCGATCTTGACAGCTGGCACTTGGGCGCTTACGCCCTGCGCCAAAGCGGGCCTGTGTCGCTGCGTCTCGGTGCCGCGTACAGCCAACACGACGCGACCAGCAAACGTCGTGTTGCCTTCAACGGTTTCAGCGACCGCCTCAAGGGCCGTTACGACGCCAACTCCCAGCAGGCTTTTGCTGAACTGGGTTACAAACTGGACGTTGCCAACACCAGCATTGAGCCGTTTGCAGGCATCGGCTATCAACGCTATCAACGCGACAGCTACACGGAAAAAGGCGGAGCGGCGGCTTTGCAAATCCACGGCCAGACGCAGGACAACATCAGCAGCACCTTCGGGCTGCGTCTGGCCAGGCTCAATACTCTGGACAACGGTCTGCAACTGATCCCGCGATTCAGTGCCGGCTGGAAGCACACCTATGGCGAAATCGACAACCAGACCCGCCAACGACTGGTGACGGGCAGCCGCGACTTCACGGTGGCGGGTGCGGCGCAGGACCGTAACAGCCTGCTGGTGGATGCCGGGCTGGATCTGGCCGTGTCGGCCAGACATTCGCTCGGCATTGGCCTCAATGGTGAAGTCGGCACGGACAGTCGAAACCATGGTGTCACGGGCCGGTGGCGAATGAGCTTCTAACTCGTCAATCGACAAAACCCGGGCGAAAAAAAAGGGGAGCACATGCCCCCCCGAGGTTTAAAGCGGTAGATCGAGGCTGCTAACTCAGCCTTCGATTTCGATCAGGATTTCGCCGGGGTTCACCCGGTCGCCTTTGGCCACGTGAATGGCGGTGACTTTGCCGGAGACAGCTGCCTGGACCTCGGTTTCCATTTTCATGGCTTCGGTGATCAGCACAGCCTGTCCGGCCTTGACCGTATCGCCTTCACTCACCAGCACGTCGACGATGTTGCCCGGCATGGTGGTGCTGACGTGGCCCGGTGCAGTGGCTTGCTTGCGCTTGCTGCTGCCGCCGCTGACAAATTCGTTGAGCGGCTCGAACACCACTTCTTCGGGCATGCCGTCGATGGACAGATAGAAATGACGCTTGCCCTCAGCCTTGACGCCGACACCGGTGATGTCGACGCGGTAGGTTTCACCGTGGACATCGATGACGAATTCGGTCGGTACGCCTTCGCCACCGGCAGAGGTCACCGCGCCCGCTTCCGGAATCGGCAGCAGCACTTCAGGTGTCAGCGTGCCGGCGGCACGTTCTTCCAGGAATTTGCGCCCGATGTCCGGGAACATCGCGTAGGTCAGCACGTCTTCTTCGGACTTGGCCAAGGCACCGATATCGTTACGCAGCCTGGTCATCTCCGGCTTCAGCAGATCCGCCGGACGGACGTCGATCACGTCTTCACTCCCAATCGCCTGACGACGCAGTTTTTCATTCACGGTGCCCGGCGCCTTGCCGTAGCCGCCTTGCAGGTAAAGCTTCACTTCGTTGGTGATGGTCTTGTAGCGCTCGCCAGCCAGCACGTTGAAGAAGGCCTGGGTGCCGACGATCTGCGAGGTCGGCGTCACCAGTGGCGGAAAACCGAGGTCTTCGCGAACGCGCGGGATTTCAGCGAGCACTTCGCTCATGCGGTTCAAGGCGCCCTGCTCTTTCAACTGGTTGGCCAGGTTGGAAATCATCCCGCCCGGCACCTGGTTGACTTGCACACGGGTATCAACGGCGGTGAATTCGCTTTCGAACTGGTGATACTTCTTGCGCACGGCGTAGAAGTACAAGCCGATCTCTTGCAACAGTTCCAGGTTGAGGCCGGTGTCGTATTCACTGCCTTTGAGGGCCGCGACCATCGACTCGGTGCCTGGGTGGCTGGTACCGGAGGCGAAACTTGAGATGGCGGTGTCGATGTGGTCGGCGCCGTTTTCGATGGCCTTGAGTTGACACATGGTGGCCAGGCCGGCGGTGTCGTGGGAGTGGATGAAGACCGGTAGCGACTGCTCGCTTTTTAGAGCCTTGACCAACTCGCCCGTGGCATACGGGGTCAGCAAACCGGCCATGTCCTTGATAGCGACCGAATCGCAGCCCATGGCTTCCATCTGTTTGGCCTGTGCCACGAACGCGTCGATGGTGTGCACCGGACTGGTGGTGTATGCGATGGTGCCTTGAGCGTGTTTGCCGGCGGCTTTCACCGCCTCGATGGCCACGCGCAGGTTACGCACGTCGTTCATCGCGTCGAAGATGCGGAACACGTCGATGCCATTGACCGCTGCCTTGGCGACGAAAGCCTTGACCACGTCGTCGCTGTAATGACGATAGCCGAGCAGGTTCTGGCCACGCAGAAGCATTTGCAGACGCGTATTAGGCAGCGCGGCGCGCAATTGGCGCAGGCGCTCCCACGGGTCTTCCTTGAGGAAACGCATACAGGCGTCAAACGTTGCACCGCCCCAGCATTCCAGCGACCAGTAGCCGACTTTGTCGAGCTTGTCGCAGATCGGCAGCATGTCTTCGGTGCGCATGCGAGTGGCGAGCAGCGATTGGTGGGCGTCGCGCAGGATTGTGTCGGTGACGAAGATCTTTTTGCTCATTGGTATCTCCTCAAGGCGGCAAGCTGCCAGCTACAAGCCGCAAGCAAAAGCCAATCTGCTCTTACTTGCCGCTTACCGCTAAAAGCTTGCAGCTGCTCATTCATAAGCCTGCGTGTGCGGCGATGGCGGTGGCGATGGCCAGGGCCAGCTCTTCGGGTTTGCGCTTGATCGAGTAGTTGGTCAGTTCCGGATGGCTTTCAACGAAGCTGGTGTTGAACTGACCACTACGAAATTCCGGGTTGCGCAGGATTTCCTGATAGTACGCTGCAGTGGTCTTGACCCCTTGCAGACGCATGTCGTCGAGGGCGCGCAAGCCACGGTCCATCGCCTCTTCCCAGGTCAGCGCCCACACCACCAGTTTCAGGCACATCGAATCGTAGAACGGAGGAATGGTGTAGCCGGTGTAGATCGCCGTGTCAGTGCGCACGCCAGGGCCACCGGGTGCGTAGTAACGTGTAATCTTGCCGAAACTGGGGAGAAAGTTGTTTTTCGGGTCTTCGGCGTTGATCCGGAATTGCAGGGCGAAACCACGGTGATGGATGTCTTCCTGCTTAACCGAAAGCGGCAGCCCGGACGCGATGCGAATCTGCTCGCGGACGATGTCGATGCCGGTGATTTCTTCAGTGATGGTGTGCTCGACCTGAACCCGGGTGTTCATCTCCATGAAGTACACCTCACCTTCAGCGAGCAGGAACTCCACGGTGCCGGCGTTCTCGTAACCGACAGCCTTGGCCGCACGCACCGACAGGTCACCGATGTAGGCGCGCTGTTCCGGAGTAAGTTGCGGGCTCGGTGCGATCTCGATCAATTTCTGATTACGGCGCTGGATCGAGCAGTCACGCTCGAACAGGTGCACCACATTGCCGAAGCTGTCGCCGAGAATCTGCGCTTCGATGTGTTTCGGATTGACGATGCATTTTTCCAGAAACACTTCGGCCGATCCGAACGCCTTGGTGGCTTCGGAAATGACGCGGGGGAACGCCTGTTCAAGTTCTTCGCGGCTGTTGCAACGACGAATGCCGCGACCGCCGCCGCCGGAGGTGGCTTTGAGCATCACCGGATAACCGATCCGATCGCCTTCAACCAGCGCCTCTTCAATACCTGCGACGTTGCCTTCAGTGCCCGGTGTGACCGGCACGCCCGCCTTGATCATGCTGCGGCGTGCTTCGGTCTTGTCGCCCATGCGGCGAATGACTTCAGCCGATGGACCAATGAATTTGATTCCGCGCTCGGCGCAGATTTCCGCCAGCTCGGCGTTTTCTGACAGAAATCCGTAGCCGGGGTGCAACGCATCGCAGCCGGTTTCTACGGCCAGGTTCACCAATTTGCGGGGGTTAAGGTAACCCGCCAACGGATCGGGTCCGATGCTGTGGGCTTCATCCGCACGCTTCACGTGCAGGGCATGGCGGTCGGCGTCAGAAAAAACCGCGACCGAGCGAATGCCCATCTCGGCGCAGGCCCGCACGATTCGTACGGCAATCTCACCACGGTTGGCGATCAGGATCTTTGTTATCACTTGGAGTTTCCCTTGAGCCGGTGGCACCCACGACCTGCTAGACCAGGTCGACGCGTGACCAAATGTTTCCATTTAGTCGCAACCCCACACTAGCCCCCGCAAGGGATTAACAAAAATGATTAATAATTGGGATAGCTATAAGCAAAGACTTATAGTTGTCGCATCAGCCGCCTGACAGAGACACTCGACTATGCGTAAGTCCTTGATGCGTATGACATTGCGTCAATTGCAGATTTTCAACGAAGTCTGTGATCTGAGGTCTTATAGTCGAGCAGCCGAAGAGATGTCGCTCACACAACCTGCCGTGAGCTTGCAGATCCGTCAACTCGAAGAGCTGATCGGTCAGCCATTGTTCGATTATGTGGGCAAAAAACTCTACATGACTGAAGCGGCGGAAGCGCTGCAGCGCGCCAGTCGCGACATTTTCGGGCGTCTTGAGAATCTCGATATGCAGCTGTCGGACATGCAGGGATCATTACAGGGTCAGTTAAAACTGGCGGTCGAATCCAGCGCCAAGTACTTCGTCCCGCACCTGTTCGCCGCGTTCAAACGGCAGCACCCGGAAGTGAACCTGCACCTGACGGTAGTCAATCGCGGGCAAGTCATTCGGCGACTCTCGGACAATCGTGATGACCTGGTGATCATGTCGATGGTCCCGCAGGACATGGGCCTGGAGTTTCTGCCGTTTCTCAACAACCCGATCATCGCCGTGGCCCCCCCGGATCATCCGCTCAGCCACATGGGCCCGTTGCGCCTGCAGGATCTGGAACCTTACACATTGCTGCTGCGCGAACCGGGCTCAGGCACGCGGCTGGCCTGCGAGGAATATTTCAAGGAAAAACGCGTGCACTTCACGCAGACCCAGGAGGTCGCGTCGGCGGAGGCGCAGCGTGAATGTGTGCTGGCGGGTCTGGGCCTGGCGCTGTTGACGCGCCACGCCCTGAACCTTGAGTTGGCGACCGGCGCGCTGATTGAGTTGCCGGTCGAAGAGCTGCCTTTGTACCGTAGCTGGTGCCTGGTGCAGGCCAAGGCGAAGCGGCTGTCACCGGTTGCTCACGCGTTCCTTGCGTTTATCCGTAGCGAGCGGGTGCAGATCAGCGCGCTGGTTGAGCGCTTCGACGGGAAGTTACCGGTGCTGTCTGCCAGTAATTGAGTTCCAGATCGTCCGGGAAATCGCCGATTTCGGCCAGCAACTGACGGCGCTCGCAACGATCCTCGATCGCGCGGCGAAATTCCATGCGGCGCTGATCTTCCTGCTGACGACGGGTTTTGACGGCGCTGTTGCGTTCTTCGTAGGGCTGGGCCATTTCGAGTCTCCCAAGGCGTTTGCGGGAGTTTCAAGATAGGCGCAGTAGATGACGGTTTGGTAGCGGGTGGGTGACAAGCAGATGAATGTTTCTGCCATGGCGATATTCATTGTGGCGAGGGGGCTTGCCCCCGTGTGGCTGCGCAGCGGCCTCCTGGACAACCAGGTACTACGCTGCTTGCGAGAGTTTTGCGACTGCTTCGCAGCCGAACGGGAAAAATCCCCTCGCCACAGGGGTCGCATGTTGCCTTGATTCAGTCGTCCAGCGCTTTCACCGACTTGGGCGACAGCCGCAAACTACGCAGACTGCGCTTGACGCTCTTGAGGTGGTTGACCAGGCTCGGCCCTCGCGCCATTGCCACGCCCATCGCCAACACGTCGATCACCACGAGGTGCGCGATTCGGGAGGTCAGCGGTGTATAGATCTCGGTATCTTCATGCACATCAATCGCCAGATTGACGGTCGACAGCTCGGCCAACGGCGTCTGGCTCGGGCACAAAGTGATCAATGAAGCGCCGCTTTCGCGCACCAGGTTCGCAGTGATCAGCAGATCCTTGGAGCGCCCGGACTGGGAAATGCAGATCGCCACGTCGGTCGGTTTCAGCGTCACCGCCGACATCGCCTGCATGTGCGGATCGGAATACGCCGCCGCAGTCAGCAACAGCCGAAAGAACTTGTGCTGGGCATCGGCCGCCACCGCGCCCGAGGCGCCAAAACCATAAAATTCCACCCGTTGCGCCTGGGACATGAGCGTCACGGCGCGCTGCAATTCCACCGGATCGAGCCTCTCGCGAACCTCCATCAGCGTGTGCAGCGTGGTGTCGAAAATCTTCAGGCTGTAGTCGGCGACCGAGTCGTCTTCATGGATCGCAAACTGGCCGAAACTCGCCCCCGCCGCCAGGCTTTGCGCCAGCTTCAGTTTCAGATCCTGAAAACCCGAGCAACCGATAGCGCGGCAAAAACGCACGATGGTTGGCTCGCTGATGCCCACGCTGTGGGCCAGATCGGCCATGGAACTGTGCATCACCGCCGCAGGATCAAGCAGCACATGGTCGGCGACCTTGAGCTCCGACTTGCGTAACAGGTGGCGTGACTGGGCGATGTGTTGCAGCAAATTCAAGGGGTGGACTCTTTGTTATTGGCAGGTGCCGGGGATGTAGCACGCTTGTAGTTATACTACATGAATTGGCTTTTTGCCTGCTCAAAACGTAACCGATCCCCAGAGCCGCCGTGCCCGGCCTTCCATGTAGCGCACAGGGTTAGCGTTGAGCGGGCATCTGACGCTAATGCGGGACAAAAGCGTCAAACAGACTAACCATATACTGGCAAGTCAGATTAAAACGCCACACCCGCAACTAACCACACACGACATTACAATTTGAACGGCAAAACGCCCACAACAAAAAAGTTGCTTCAGTTAGAGTGCACTGGCAGGAAGCAATTAACTTAACTATGGAGCTACAACCTATGAGTATTCAAACTAAAAACTGGGCTGCACAAATCAATCGCATGCCTGGTGACGCTTTTTTTCGCACGACCGGCACTGTTACCGTAGCGCACACGGGCATTACCCCGACGCTGGTTTTCTGCCCGCTTCAGGACAAATCTTTCGATCTTCGACTGGAGTTGAAACTTGTAACTTCCAGTGAAGTCGCTTTGCAAGTGGTGACCGATAAACCCGTGGAATATAAAGTCGCGGGCGACTTGACGGTCACCGGCGTGAGTATCTTCTGTGAAGGCGAACTTGTTCATCACATCGACAAAGTAGACATCACTCATTAAGCGGCATCGCCTCTCCATCTTGTAACGGTGGAGAGGCACTCATTTGCAGGGTTCTTTCAGTTCTTATATTGCTCTCTCAGCAAGTTCGCCAAATCATCTGCCTCGACCGGCCGACTCACCAGATAACCCTGAACCTCATCGCAGCGCTCGGCTTTCAAAAACGCAAGCTGTTCCGCACGCTCCACACCCTCGGCAACGACTTTCAACGACAAACCGTGAGCCATCGCAATGATCGCCCGGGTAATTGCCGCATCCTCACTGCCATCGCCCAGCCCACGGATAAACGCCTGATCGATCTTCACGTAGTCCACCGGGATCCGCTTGAGGTAACTCAACGACGAGTAACCCGTGCCGAAATCGTCAATCGCCAGCTTTACGCCCAGATTGCGCAACTGCTGAAACGTGGCAATGATGTGCTCGACGCTGTCCAGCAACTGACTTTCCGTGAGTTCCAGTTCGAGGTATTGCGGCGCCAGGCCGGTCTCTTCCAGCACCTGCCGCACCAGGCTGACCAGTTTGCCCTGGCGCAGTTGATGCACTGACAGATTGACCGACACGCGGATCGGCTGCAGACCCTGGCGCTGCCATACGCAGGCTTGCCAGCACGCCTGACGCAGGACGAATTCGCCGATTGGGCCGATCAGCCCGGCTTCCTCTGCCAGCCCGATGAATTCTCCTGGCGGCACACTGCCCATCACCGGATGATCCCAGCGCACCAGCGCCTCTGCCGCATTCAACCGACCTGTGGAGAGGCACAGCTTCGGCTGATAAAACACTTTCAGCTGATTCTCTTCGATGGCTTTGCGCAACTGGTTTTCCAGCTGCAGACGCTCGAGGGTGCTGGCTTGCAGGCTGTCGGTGTAGAACTGGAAATTGTTGCCGCCCAGATGTTTGGCGTGTTGCATGGCGATGTTCGACTGACTGACCAACGCAGATATTTCCCGTGCATTGTCCGGCAACATGCTGATACCCATGGACGCGCTCACGACCAGCTCGTGCCCTTCGACAGTCACCGGCAAACGCAACTTGGTCGACAAACGAGTCGCCACTCGGGCCAGACTGGATAAGTTGCCATAAGTGTCGAACAGTACGGCAAACTCATCGCCGGATATTCGCGCGATGGTGTCCGCCTCCGGCACCGCGTTTATCAGGCGCCGGGCCATTTTCTGCAACAGTTGATCGGCAATGTCATGACCGAGGCTGTCATTAAGCAACTTGAATCGATCCAGGTTGATATGCAGCAGCGCCAGGCTGCGACCGCCCTGACGCATGCGCTGATGGGCTTCGTGCAACCGTTCGCGAAACAGCGAGCGATTGGCCAGCCCCGTCAGTTCGTCATAGTGCGTCAGGTAGCGCATGCGTTCTTCGGACTCACGTCGTGCCGACAAATCGGCGAAAAACCCTACGATGTGGCTGACATTTCCACGGGTATCGCGTACGGCGCTCAATTGCAGCCACTGCGGGTACAGCTCGCCATTCTTGCGCGTTTCGATCAACTCACCCTGCCAGCTGCCGGTCTGCTCCAGCGCTTGATGAATGACCGCGTAATGCCGACGGGCATCGCGACTGCACGGCAACTCGACGACGTTGCGACCCAGCATGTCTTTAATGTCATAGCCGGTGACGCGGCTGAAGGCCTGATTGATGGCGATCAGCGTGTAATCCGGATCGAAAATCACGATGCCTTCACTCGCGGCTTCGAACACAGTGGCCGCCAGTTGCCGCTGTTCCTCCAGCTTTTTACTGGCGCTGACATCGCGGCGCGTGCCGACCATGCGGATGACCCGGCCATCTTCGCTGCGCTCAACCGCACGACCACGGTCCTCGATCCACACCCAGTGGCCGTCGCCATGGCGCACGCGGTACTCGATCTGGTAATCCTCGCTTCGACCCTTCAAATGCTCGACCAGCGCGCGCTTGAGAGCAGGAACGTCGTCGGGATGCAAACGCGGTTTGAGGTGACGCAACAGGGCCGTGACGAATTCCGGCGCCAGGCCGAACAGTTCTTGAATCTGGGTGTGATGGACTTCGTCGGTCTGCAGGTTCCAGTCCCAGAGGCCTAGCTCACTGGCCTTCAACGCAAGGGCAAGCCGTGCTTCACTTTTGCTCAGCGCCTGGGTTGCCGCTTCGAGCTCCAGGTTGCGCTGGGCAACGTGGCCTTCAAGGCCGACCTGAATGTCGAGCAATTCCTTTTCGGCCCGGCGCCGCTGGTCGATTTCCTTGGCCAGCGCATGGTTGAGCTGGTCGCTGCAGCCTTGTGCTTTGCGCAAGTGCTCGATCAAGGATTGATTCTGGAAGCGTCGCAGCAACTCACGATCAATCAGGCGATTGACCTGCCAGGCGACCACGCTCAGCGATCCGAGCAAAATCAGACCAAACCAGCCCCAACCCTGCCCCAGTTCGTCACCCCCCCAGAACAGATAGGCTATCGCCGGCAGCAGACAGGGCAAGGTAAAAGACAGGAAGGCAGGCAGACTGACGGCATACGCCACGCTGGCCGACAATGCCGCCGCGCCAATCAGGCCGAACACCCAGGCTTGTTGCATGAAGTTGTCGACGGGCACCAGGGCAATGCCGGCCCCGGCCAACGTCAGGCCGGTCATGGCCGAGCCCAGCATGAACATGCGTCGCCAGACCGGATGGGCCTGGCGGTTGGGAATAGCCGAATCGAAAGCCGCAACCTGGATCACTCGCAGTGCCACCAGAGACAGCAACCACACCAGCCAGACACTCACCTCGAAATAGCGCTGCGGGCTCCACAGCAGCCACGCACACACCAGACCATTGATCAGCATGAACAGCGTCGGCAACAGCGAGCCCTGGTACAGCAAGCGCGTGCGCTCGACCGCCATTTCCATGGCGTACTGTTTGCGAATAACCCGCGGCTCCACAGTGGGGCCCGACAGGTCGAAACTGACGGTCATAGGCGTAGTTCTTGTTCTTATAATGACGAGCGTGAGCCCGGAACGTGGACGGAGCATACACAAGCCAATGGCCTTACCAAACAGCTCCGAAGCATATATTCGACGAAAGCCCTGGCCGCATTTGCCTGCCTGAAACCCTGCAGGCTAGGGCTGCCAATGGCTGTAGCCGGTGACTGACCGGTCGTCCCGCATGCATCTTTCATCGGCTGAAGCAAAGCGATGTTTGCCCGGTGTGGCGCGGCCCCCTAGAATGCCCCGATGCGCGATGATCTCTCCCTTCTGCTGAACTCCCTCAACGATGCCCAACGTCAGGCCGTAGCCGCCGCCGTGGGTCGTCAGTTGGTCCTGGCCGGTGCTGGTTCCGGTAAAACCCGAGTGCTGGTGCACCGTATCGCCTGGTTGATCCAGGTCGAGAACGCCTCGCCCCATTCGATCCTGTCGGTGACGTTCACCAACAAGGCCGCCGCCGAGATGCGTCATCGCATCGAGCAACTGATGGGGATCAACCCTGCCGGCATGTGGGTCGGCACCTTCCACGGCCTGGCGCACCGCTTGCTGCGGGCGCACTGGCAGGAAGCCGGGCTGAGCCAGACTTTCCAGATTCTCGACAGCGACGATCAGCAACGGCTGGTCAAGCGGGTCATTCGCGAGCTGGGACTGGACGAACAACGCTGGCCGGTCCGTCAGGCGCAGTGGTTCATCAACGGGCAGAAAGACGAAGGTCTGCGGCCGCAGCACATTCAGGCCAGCGGCGACCTGTTCCTGTCGACCATGCGCAGCATTTATGAAGCCTATGAGGCTGCGTGCGCCCGGGCGGGTGTGATCGATTTCTCCGAGTTGCTGCTGCGCGCCCTCGACCTGTGGCGCGATAACCCTGGTCTGCTCGCGCACTATCAAAAGCGCTTCCGGCACATTCTGGTGGACGAGTTCCAGGACACCAACGCCGTGCAGTACGCCTGGTTGCGCCTGCTGGCCAAGGGTGGCGACAGCTTGATGGTGGTCGGCGATGACGATCAGTCGATCTACGGCTGGCGCGGCGCGAAAATCGAAAATATCTATCAGTACTCCGATGATTTCCCGGATGCCGAAGTGATTCGTCTGGAGCAGAACTATCGCTCCACCGCCGGCATTCTCAAGGCTGCGAACGCCCTGATCGCCAACAATACCGGGCGGATGGGCAAAGAGCTGTGGACCGACGGCGGCGAAGGCGAAGCGATCAATCTCTACGCCGCTTTCAACGAACATGACGAAGCACGCTACGTGGTGGAAACCATCGAAAGTGCGCTCAAAACAGGCCTCGCTCGCAGTGATATTGCGATTTTGTACCGCTCGAACGCCCAATCGCGCGTTTTGGAAGAAGCCTTGCTGCGCGAGCGTATCCCGTATCGCATTTATGGCGGTCAACGCTTTTTCGAACGCGCTGAAATCAAAAACGCCATGGCCTACCTGCGTTTGCTGGAAGGACGTGGCAACGACGCGGCGCTGGAACGGGTGATCAACGTGCCGGCACGTGGCATCGGCGAAAAAACTGTCGAAGCGATTCGCGAACACGCGCGCCATAGCCACGTCTCGATGTGGGAAGCCATGCGCCAGCTCGTGGCCAATAAGGGTTTGACCGGTCGCGCTGCCGGCGCGCTCGGGGCATTTGTCGAACTGATCGAAAACCTTGCCGCCAAGTGCATGGAGATGCCTTTGCACTTGATGACCCAGACCGTCATCGAACAATCAGGCTTGATCGCCTATCACCAGGCTGAAAAAGGCGAGAAAGGCCAGGCTCGGGTGGAAAACCTTGAGGAACTGGTCAGCGCCGCGCGCAACTTCGAGAATGCCGAAGAAGAGGAAGACCTCACGCCACTGGCGGCCTTTCTGGGTCATGCCTCACTGGAAGCCGGAGATACTCAAGCCGAAGAGCATGAAGACAGCATCCAGTTGATGACGCTGCACAGCGCCAAAGGCCTGGAGTTCCCCTATGTGTTCCTGGTGGGCATGGAAGAAGGCTTGTTCCCGCACAAGATGAGTCTGGAGGAACCCGGCCGTCTTGAGGAAGAACGCCGTCTTGCCTATGTCGGCATCACCCGGGCCATGCAGAACCTGGTGATGACATACGCAGAAACCCGCCGCCTGTATGGCAGCGAAACCTACAACAAGGTGTCGCGTTTCGTACGTGAAGTACCCAAAGGCCTGATTCAGGAAGTACGCTTGTCCAACAGCGTCAGCCGTCCGTTCGGGGGCGGCCAGCAGCAGAGCTCCAGCAGCCTGTTTGGCGGCAGCGAAATCCCGGACACCGGTTTCAGTCTGGGCCAGGCCGTGCGGCATTCGGTGTTTGGCGACGGTGTCATCCTCAACTTCGAAGGCGCCGGTGCTCAGGCCCGGGTGCAGGTGAATTTCAGCGAAGGCAGCAAGTGGCTGATGCTGGGTTACGCCAAGCTCGAAGCGATTTAGACGACGGATAATCCAGTGTGGGAGTAAGCTGGGCTTCCACTGGATTAATTCCTACAGAACTTATTCGTCCGTCCTACAGACCAACGTTAACAGGGCTTACAGCGCTGACTGGAGCTGAACTACACCTGTCAGGCAAAAGCCCGAAACACTCTGCCGCTAGCCAGCAACACTTCACCTGTGCAACATGGCGCGCGTGCCTTCCACAAATGGGAATTCCCTCTATGAAACGTTTTCTTAGCATCGCCATGGCGTTGTGCATCGGCCTGACGATGAGCCTCGACGCCAACGCCAAGCGCTTTGGTGGCGGCAAGAGCTCTGGCGCTGCGCCGACTCACCAGACCAGCCAAATGGCTCCTTCTTCTGCCGCCGGTGGCGCTGCTGCCACTGCCGGTGCGGCCGGTGCCGCTGGCGCTGCCGCCAAAGCGGGCGGTGCTTCGCGCTGGCTCGGCCCTCTCGCCGGTATCGCTGCCGGTGGTCTTCTCGCTTCCATGTTCATGGGTGGCGGCTTCGAGGGCATGCAGATCTTCGATATCCTGATCATGGCGGTCATCGCCTTCCTGGTCTTCCGTTTCATCGCCGCTCGTCGTCGCAAGCAGCAGTCGCATCTGGCTCCAGCCGGCGCTCCGATGCAGCGTGAAGTGTTCGAGCAGAAGCCAGCAGGCATGGGTTCAATCTTCGGCGGTTCGGCCGCACCTGTAGCCGCTCGCCCGGTGATCAACGCGCCAGCCTGGTTCAATGAAAACAACTTCATTGAAGCGGCCCGCAACCACTTCCAGTCGCTTCAGCAGCACTGGGATGCCAACGAAATGGACAAGATCTCCGAGTTCGTGACCCCGCAACTGCTTGAGTTCCTCAAGCGTGAACGTGCGGATCTGGGTGATGGTTTCCAGTCCACCTACATTGATAACCTCAGCGTTCAGCTGGACGGCGTCGATGATCGTGCGGACAAGACCATCGCTACCCTGACCTTCAGCGGTCTGTCGAAGACTTCCCGTTTCGACCAGGGCGAAGCGTTCAGCGAAAGCTGGAACATGGAACGCCCACAAGGCGAGAACCAGCCTTGGCTGGTAGCCGGTATCCGCCAGAACGGCTGAACATACCTGCAGTAAACGTGTCGCAATAAAAAGCCCCGGCCGTTGGCCGGGGTTTTCTATTTCACGGTTGCATCTATTGCGAGCTACCGTATAAACCGCCCCAACCAAACCGCGCCACCAGCCAGAGGATCCCGGACGTGGAAGAAATCATCGAACAACTACGTGAAGCCAACGAACCTGTACCGGTCCCCTTGGAGTTGCCCGACGAAGACCTTCTGGTTGAAATCGAAGAACAGCTGTTCATCGACATTCCGTTTGTCTTCAGAGAGTTTTTGCTGACGGTCAGCGACGTGGTCTACGGCAGCCTGGAGCCGGTAACCGTCACCGATCCGCAGTCGCATACCTATCTGCCGGACGTAGCCGCCAATGCCTGGGATGCCGGAGTAGATCGCAGCCTCATCCCGATCTGTCAGGACGGCGACGACTACTACTGTGTCGAAGAAGACGGGACCGTGGTGCTGTGGCAGGCCGAGGAAGAGTTGATCGCTGAAGAAACCTGGGAATCGGTTTGGCACTGGGCGCGGGACGTGTGGCTGGAAAGCTGAGCAATCGTAAACCTGTAGCGGCTGACGCAGCCTTTGGCAGCGGCTACAGGGATTAGTGGGTTGAGGAATCCTTGTGGTTGTCCAGCGTTTCAAGCAGCGCCACTTGCATCCGCGTATGCACGCGGATGAACCACCGCCACAGCAGTGCCGCGACAGCAGCCGCGACCACGGCGATCAACATCAGTAACTTGTTGGTCGGCAAGATACTCGCCGACAGGGCTGCCAACAGCAGGAAAATCACCAGCAGCGAGAGGATCGGAATGACCTCGGCGATCACTCGACGCACTCGCTCCGTATGGCGCCCCGCCATTTCCGGCTTCACGCCCATCTCCGCCAGCAACATCGACAGCGCCTTGAGCTTGCGGTAAGCCGCAATCAGGAATGGCAGCGACAGCAGTAGCGCCCCACCCCAGATCAACGCCTTCTGCCAGCTCGGATCGCTGATCCAGTCCTGAAGATAGGCCGACATGCGCTCGGCAAAAAAAGCACCGGAAAAGAAAATCGCTATCACCAGTGCCAGATTGACCCCCACCTGCAACAGAATCCGCCGGATCATTGATGCCAGCAGCGCACCCTCGCCCTGCGGCTGAATGCTGCGCAGCCATTCCCCGTACATGCTCAACACGCGGCCCAGCCGTTGTGGCATGACGGCGGCCAGTTTGATCGATAATGGATCGGCCGCGCGAATCAGGTACGGCGTCAGCAGTGTGGTCAGCACGGAAACCGCTACCGCCACCGGATAAAGAAAGTTGCTGGTGACCTGCAGGGTGATCCCCAGCGACGCGATGATGAAGGAGAATTCACCAATCTGTGAAAGCCCCATCCCCACGCGCAGTGAGGTGCGTCCGTCATTGCCGGCGATGAAGGCGCCCAAGCCGCAGGACAACATCTTGCCGAGCACCACGGCCAAGGTAATCACGGCGATTGGCCAGGCATATTCCAGCAGGATCATCGGATCGAGCATCAGCCCGATCGCCACGAAAAAGATGGCGCTGAAGAGGTCGCGAACCGGTTCGACCAACCTTTCGATCTTCAACAACTGCCGGGATTCGGCCATGATCGCGCCAATCAGAAACGCGCCGAGCACCATGCTGTACTCGAGTTTGACCACCAGCAGACAGAAACCAAAACACAGCCCCAACACCGTGATCAGCAGCATCTCGTTGCTTTCGAACCTGGCGACATAGGCCAGCAGGCGCGGCACCAGCAGAATGCCGATGACCAAGGCGACGATCATGAACAGCGACAGTTTGCCAACCGTGGAGAACACTTCACCGGAACTCACCGTACCGCTGACCGCGATGCTCGAGAGCAAAGCGATGATGCCGATGCCAAGGATGTCCTCGACGATCAACACACCAAAGATCAACTGGGCGAAACGTTCGTTTTTCATCTTCAAGTCGTTGAGCGCTTTGACGATGATGGTGGTCGAGGAGATCGCCAGGATCGCGCCAAGGAACAGCGAGTCCATCGTGTTCCAGTCAAACCAGCGGCCAATCTCATAGCCAATCCAGATCATCAGCACGATTTCAAGGAACGCGGCGATAAACGCCGTGGCGCCGACCTTGAACAACTTGCGCAGGCTGAACTCGAGACCCAGACAGAACATCAGGAAAATCACCCCCAGCTCGGCGAGTGTCTTGATGGTTTCTTCATCGTGGATCAGGCCGAACGGCGGTGTATGCGGGCCGATGATGAAGCCCGCGACGATGTAACCCAGGACCACTGGCTGTTTGAAGCGATGAAAGAGCACTGTCACCACACCCGCGACCAACATGATCACTGCCAGATCCTGAATAAAACTGACGGCATGCATGGTGTGGGCTCCTTGGGGACAAAGCTCAGTCGTCAGACGCGGGAAATGTCTGACGGAGCAGAGTAAAAATCCGGTTTACGCGTAGGAATCGCCCTTGAAACGAGCATTCGCAGGGTAACACCGCGACTTCCGGCAGAAAGGCGGTGCAATATATGGAAACAGATCGATTTGGCGTGACGGCGACGTCATGCCTGGCGTCCCGATATCTGTGGTTTGCAAAAACCCGTCAGGCACCCGTAGAGGTGCACTTTCTCCGAACCTGCCCTGAACCTTGAGAACGCTATGGAACCCGGAAACGCCCAGCTGTCGATGACGGTATTGATGACCCCCGACATGGCCAACTTCTCTGGCAATGTTCACGGCGGCACCCTGCTCAAGTACCTGGACGAAGTCGCCTACGCCTGCGCCAGCCGTTACGCCGGTCGCTATGTGGTGACACTGTCGGTGGATCAGGTGATTTTCCGCGAACCTATTCACGTGGGTGAACTGGTGACCTTTCTGGCGTCGGTCAACTACACCGGCAACACGTCCATGGAAGTCGGCATCAAGGTAGTGACCGAAAACATCCGCGAGCGCTCGGTGCGGCACACCAACAGCTGCTTTTTCACGATGGTCGCGGTGGACGACCAACGCAAACCGGCCGTCGTCCCGCCGCTGCAACCGCAGAACAGCGAAGACAAACGCCGCTTTATCCAGGCTCAGCAGCGTCGGCAGATCCGGCAGGAGCTGGAAAAGCGATATCAGGAAATCAAAGGCGACGTGTGAAGCACAGATCTTGAGCGGCGCCCCTCAGGATCTGCCGAAGGCTGCGATCTTTTCGTCGCAGCCCGCTTACAAAGTGATCGCCGTCGCCTCGAACCGTACCCGCGGATGGGCAATTCGGTCTTGCGCTCGCACCAGCTGCAGTTCGTAACTGGCGCAGGCCTGGGTTTCCAGCAGCACCTCATGCACCGCCGCCGCCGCAAACTCAAAGGCCTCCACCAGGCTATCGCCCAACAGCACACGCGCTAGAAACAACCCTGAAGTCAGATCGCCCACACCCACCGGTTGACGCGGGAATGCCAACAGCGGACGGCGCAGATGCCAATTTCCCTCGCCGGTCACTAGCAACATCTCAAAAACATCCGCTGGTTTACCGGGGTAGTCCAGATGTTTGACCAGCACCGCTTGCGGGCCGCGCGCCAACAAGGCGCGCGCCATGGCCAGGCAGTCGAACAGCGAGTGCGGCTTGCGCCCTGAAAAGCTGTCCAGCTCCAGCTGATTGGGGCACATGAAGTCGGCCATGGCAGCGGCTTCTTCCAGCAGGAAATCGCTGACTTCGGCCGGCACGCTGCAGCCTTTTTCCGGGTGCCCCATCACCGGGTCGCACAGGTACAACGCTTTCGGATTCGTTGACTTGATGCGCGCCACCCCAGTGAGGATAGCCCGCCCCTGGGCCGCGCTGCCAAGGTAACCGGACAGCACGGCGTCGCAGTTGCCCAGCTCGCCGATGGCGGCGATGCCTTCGATCAACGCAGGGATCTGCTGCGGCGCCAAGACCTCGCCGCTCCACTGACCATATTGTGTGTGATTGGAGAACTGCACGGTGTTGAGCGGCCAGACATTGACCCCGAGTCGCTGCATCGGGAAAACCGCCGCGCTGTTACCGGCGTGGCCAAACACCACGTGGGACTGGATGGCGAGCAGATGAGGCGTACGTTTCATGCGTCAGTTCCGTAAAACGGTTAAATTCAAGACGCGCAGTATGCGACGAAACGCAGCCTGTACGACACACCGGCGGGGCAGTTAAGCTGACGCTATCTTGTTGGAGCACCCTGCTGATGCTGACCCTCGGAAATATCTTCGTGCTGATGCTGCTCGCCGCTGGCGGCGCGTGGCTGTGGCACAACCATGGCTTGCGCGAACGGGCGTTGGAGCGGGTCAAGCAACATTGCGACAAACTCGGTATCGAGCTGCTGGACGGCAACGTTGCGTTGAAGAAAATCGCGTTCATCAAGGACGCCAATGGCCGCAGACGCCTGGCCCGCGTGTACAACTTTGAATTCACGGTGACCGGCGAGACGCGCCATGTCGGCACCATTACCCAATTCGGCGCGCACAGTGCGCAGATCGAACTGGCGCCCTACCCGATGCCTTTTGACGACACGCCGGTTGTTGACGATGTGGTGAAGCCCCGTGCCGAGGTCATCGAATTGAATCAGTGGCGGCAGGAACACACCAAGTGGCGTCCTTGAGTCAAGTCAACTCGAACGGCAATTGAGCAGCGCTGCGTGCAGTGCATCCACATCTTGCGGCTCGCTGAAGATCAACTCGATTCGCGAATCCTGCCGCCACTCACTGGGCTTCCACTCCAGATCCGAATTATCCAGCGCATTGGCCGACACCCAACCCTGACGGCTGTGGATAACCACCTTCGCCCGCCGCCACTGCAAGCCCTGAAGCCATTCAAAGATCCGCGCAGACTCGAGAAGCTGCGCAGGATGCCAGCGCCAGCCAATGCTCCAGCTGCCCTCCTGCGCGTTGTTCAGACAAATGGGCAGCGAAGGATCGGACCAAACGGCCGCCATCTGGGCCAAACCCTGTGGGACCACCAAGTTATCCAGACCCGCCAGCGCTTTCGTACCGAATCCTGGCAGGTTTTCCAAAGGCAGGACGGCGTGACGGGTCCAGAAAAGGGGAAGCGGGGGCAACAGTGAAACGATACGCTCGCGGGTGGCTTCATCGAGTGTTTCACACTTGTTGAGCAACAATAATCCGGCGCTGCTCAACGCGCCCTGCTGCGCCGTTTGCAAGCGTTTGCCGGCGGCGAGCGCCTGAGCGTCCAGCACCAACACGCACGGTTGCACGTTCAGTACGCCAAGCCAGGGCGCCTCGCTCAACTGCGCGAGCAATTGCGCCGGGTGGCCCAGCCCGGACGGCTCGATAAACAAGCGGTCCGGCCGCGCCTTGCGCAACAATCGTCCAAGACCGATCTGAAACGGCGCTCCGTTGACGCAACACAAACACCCGCCGGCCACTTCCCCCAATGCGATACCCTCGTCATCCTGGGTGAGCAACGCAGCGTCGAGTCCGATCTGGCCGAACTCGTTGATCAGCACCGCCCAGCGTTCATTCGGCGGACGCTGCGTCAACAGATGTTGGATCAGGCTGGTTTTGCCCGCGCCCAGTGGCCCGGCAATCACGTGTGTGGGAATGTTCTGGAGCATGATGAGGTTATCTGAGGAGGCACAATGTGGTTGAGGGGATTGTCCTTGTTATTGGCTTTTATGTCAGGGGAAGTGTTGGCTCAGGCATGTGTGGTACATAGTACAGCTGAACGTCTCGACGTGAAGGTCTGCCAGCAAAACCGCAGCATCCCGCAGAAGCTCTTCGCTGATGGCTTCTGCCAGCCCAACCTGCCGGGGCAGAAAGTCGAGGTGGAGTACGTCGATGAGTGCCCTGCCGGCGCCTTTGGCGTGTGCAGCAACGCGCAAGTTGCCAACATGCCTTACCGGCAGGACATTCACTATTACGGCGTGGCCACGGATGCGGCTTATTTGAAGCCTTTTTGCCAGGATCAGAGCCAGGGTTCCTGGCTTAAGCCTTGAGGGCGACGCGGACCCTACGCCGCTTCGTCATCCTGCCATGGACCAAACGGGTCAGGTAGCAGCTGCCAGGCTGTCACACCTGAAGCCATTTCAGCATCGGTTAACAGGCAGTGATCCAGCGCAGCGGTGAGCAGTGCAAAGTCGATGTTTTGGCCGATGAAAACCAGCTCCTGCCGGCAATCACCGGTGGTTTCATTCCAGTGTTTCATGATTGAAGCCGTGCTTTGCGCATCCTCGGGCCATTGGTCTTTCGAGACGAAACGCCACCAGCGACCGGCAAATCCGTAGCGCATCAGGCCACCTGCCTGGGACCAGCTGCCCGCATCCATGTGCTTGCTCGCCAACCAGAAAAAACCTTTCGAGCGCAGCAGTTTGCCATTGGTCCAGTGCCCTTCGATAAAGTCAAAAAAGCGTTGCGGATGGAAGGGTCTGCGCGCCCGGTAGGCCATACTGGCAATGCCATATTCAACGGTTTCCGGCACATGTTCACCTCGCATTTCACGCAACCAGCCCGGCGCCTGTGCGGCTTTATCGAAGTCGAAACGACCGGTGTTGAGGATCTTGCGCAGCGCAATTTCACCCATGACCATCGGGATAATCTCTGCCTGTGAGTTGAGTCGCTGAAGTATCGCAATCAGCTCCTGGCGCTCGTGGCCGCCGATCAAATCAATCTTGCTGATCAGAATGACGTCGGCGAATTCGATTTGCTCGATCAGCAGGTCAGTAATGGAACGTTCATCCGCATCACCCAGCGTTTCTCCACGTGACGCAAGGCTCTCGGCGGCCTGGTAATCCAGAAGGAAATTCATCCCGTCGACGACGGTGACCATGGTATCGAGCCGGGCAATATCGGCCAGACTCTGGCCGCTGTCATCGCGAAAGGTGAAGGTTTCTGCCACAGGCAGAGGCTCGGAAATCCCGGTGGACTCGATCAACAAGTAATCAAAACGCCCTTCTTTGGCGAGCTTGCTCACCTCTTCCAGCAGGTCCTCGCGCAACGTACAGCAGATGCAGCCGTTGCTCATCTCTACAAGTTTTTCCTCAGCACGGTTCAGGCTGACGTCGCGCTGGACCTCGCTGGCGTCGATATTGATCTCGCTCATGTCGTTGACGATGACAGCGACCCGGAGATTTTCACGGTTACGCAGCACGTAGTTGAGCAGCGTGCTTTTGCCAGCGCCGAGAAAGCCTGAAAGGACCGTGACAGGGAGTCGATTGGGCATCGTGTTTTCCTCATGGGGAGTATGAGCAGGCGCCCTCAAAGGCCAGCAAAAATGATCGCTCGGCAAAAAGGCGTGGTCGATTTAGATGTAATAACATAACATATACTAATCGATTTCCACGACGGAATTGCTCATGAATGCGCTAACGCTCCCGGATATCGCCGCCCAGGCCTCGCACACCCCGGTGCCGCTCGACTGGGTGGGCATGCACGGCATCGCCCTGCCGGTCATGTTTGACGGACAACGAATGAGTGCGAAAGCTGACGTCGGCGTGAGTCTTGATCAAGGTGAGACTCGCGGCATTCACATGTCGCGGCTCTATCTCGCACTTGGAATACTTGAGGACGAGGACCTCACGCCGACACTGCTACGGCGTTTGCTGGAACGCTTTCTCGACTCCCAGGAAGGCCTTTCAAGCAACGCTCACCTGAAAATACGCACAGAGTTGCTGTTGAGCAGGCCTGCGCTAATCAGCCCCTTATCGGGATGGAAAAGCTATCCCGTCACCGTGGCCGCCTCGCTTCAAAACGAGATGTTCCACGTGGAACTTGATATGGAAATTCCCTACTCCTCGACGTGCCCTTGCTCCGCCGCGCTGGCAAGGCAACTGGTCCAACAGCAATTCATCGATGATTTCGCCAACCGGTCACTGCGGCATGCTGACGTATTGGCATGGTTAGGTTCGCCGAACGGCATCGTCGCAACGCCCCATAGCCAGCGCAGTTGTGCGTACGTACACGTTCGCCTTGACGATTATCTGGACAATCTGCCGCTGGTGGCCGTTATCAATGACGCAGAAGCAGCGTTGGGAACAGCCGTGCAAACCGCCGTAAAACGTTCCGACGAGCAGGCATTCGCGTTGGCCAATGGACAGAATCTGATGTTTTGCGAAGATGCGGCGCGACGGTTGAACGTAGCGCTCAAGCGGTCTCCGGGAATCAAGGGCTTCCACCTCCGCGTGATCCACAGCGAAAGCCTGCACGCTCATGATGCCGTAGCAGTAAGCCGGTGGAACTGGGAGGCCGCATGATTGGCAACAACCCTTCAGGTGATCTGCCAAGGGCGTAGCGCGCACCCATGTGGATTGGGTGCGCGCCTGCAACGCATTGCAGAATGAATGCTGATCTGAAGTGCAGTCACCACTTCAAGCGCGCGGTTTGACTGTTCCGCATTCCTTGCCCAACCAGACAGCGCGAGTATCAAGACTACCCTTTTGCTGAATACCGGTCGCGTTAAAGGTGCCATTCACCTTGGTGGTGAATTCACGATCGCTAAGGAACGTTGCGACACCCGCGCCTTGCGCTTTCGGGCAGCTGAAGCGGAATTTCCACTGGTTACCCGTGCGCTCGGTGATCTGTTGCGTGCAACCCGACTGCGGGTCGGTCAACGGGATGTTGTCAGACTTCACTTGTTCTGGCGTCAGGCAAGCACGGATGCCTTTACCGCCCATGGTGATGCCCTGTTTCTCCAGCTGCGCGCGCTGCTCGGGGGTCATCTGGCTCTGAATCTGGCCGAGAATTAGTTGCAGGTCAGGCAAATTCTGGTCATCGACTTTCATGTTGCTTGAGGTCAGTTCCCACAACCCGGGTTGTAACATTTGCGCTTGGGCAGCGACGGGAAGTGTCAGACCAAAAGCCACGGCCAAACCCAGCAGACGTACGTTCATCGTGTAACTCCTGATCAGTAGTGGCCGTTAGACGTCAACCGCCAGCATCGGTTCATGGGCCAATTAAATAGCGACATTCTGCACGGAACATGGTCTGTTAAGCATTGAATCTTCAGGAGCAAGGCTGCCCCATGGATTATTTCGGCCCGCATGTTTTCGGTTACCTGATCGCATTGATTCACACCTTGGGCATGATCGCTGCGATCCATGCCGTATTGACCGTCCGTACAGCGCAAGGCGCCATCGCCTGGGCATTGTCACTTTTTTTCATGCCTTACCTCACGCTCATTCCGTATCTGGTATTCGGCAGCAGTACCTTCGATGGCTATATTCACGCGCGGCGCCAAGCCAACGAGGAAATGCGCACAGCCATCTCCGAGCTGAACTGGCGACCCTGGGTTGAGGAAGCATTGACCGCGCGCGCTTCCAGCGCGTATGCATCGCTGAGAGCCATGCCGAAGCTGGGACGCATGCCATGCCTGGCAAACAACGAAGTGCAACTGCTGATCAATGGGCATGCGACGTTCGAATCGATATTCGAAGCCATCCGAGGCGCCAAAGAAGCCGTGCTGATTCAATTCTTCATCATCCACGATGATCGGCTCGGCCGGCGTTTGCAGACATTGTTGCTGGAAAAAGCTGCCGAAGGCGTGGCTGTCTTCCTGCTGTACGACCGCATCGGCAGCCACTCCTTGCCCCACAGCTTTGTGCAGCCGCTGCGGGATGCCGGAGTGGAAGTCAAAGCGTTCGCCACGCGTAGCGGCTGGCTCAATCGCTTCCAGGTCAACTTCCGTAATCACCGCAAGATTGTCGTGGTCGATGGCGTTGTAGGCTTCGTTGGCGGTCATAACGTAGGCGACGAATACATGGGCGAGCAGCCCCCGCTGGCGCCCTGGCGCGATACCCACGTGCGGGTGAGCGGACCTGTAGTGGCGTGTATGCAGGAATCGTTCGCCGAAGACTGGTTCTGGGCCGCGCGCTCACTGCCACCGCTGATCCTGCCCGACACGTATCCGGAAGATGGCGTGCTCTGCCAATTACTCGCCAGCGGCCCGGCCGATTCCTATGAGACCTGCTCACTGTTCTTCGTTGAAGCTATCCACGCAGCGACCGAACGCGTGTGGATCACCAGTCCATATTTCATTCCTGATGAAGCGGTATTCGCCGCTTTGCGGCTTGCAGTATTGCGCGGGGTCGACGTGCGAATACTCTTGCCGTCGAGGCCCGATCACCGGATCGTTTACGCAGCTTCCAGCCTCTACGCCTTCGAAGCCGTGCGTGCCGGTGTGCGCGTGTTTCGCTACGAGCCAGGTTTCCTGCATCAAAAGGTCGTGTTGATCGACAGCGAAATCAGCGCAATCGGCAGTGCCAACATGGATAACCGTTCGTTCCGGCTCAATTTTGAAGTGATGTTGCTCACGGTCGACCGCGCATTCGCGGCCAAAGTGGAGCAGATGCTCAACGATGATTTTGCATACGCGCTGGAAATCGCCGCCCAAGATCGTCGGGAGACGCGCCGCTTGCAGCAGCTTGGCATGCGAGTCGCCCGATTAATCTCACCGATTCTCTAGGGTGTGTAGATGTCGTCGCGGGTCCAGGGCAGTTCATGACTGCCATCGGTGTGTGCCTTCACGGCAAGGATCTGGTGCAGGTTGATCCAGCCTCGAGCAAACGCATAAGCGCATCCGGCCAGGTACAGCCGCCAGATTCGCAAAACCTGCTCTGGCACCAGCTTTGAGGCGGTTTCCAGATTGTCTTCAAGCCGTTCGCTCCAATGGTCGAGCGTACGAGCGTAATGCAGACGCAAGCTTTCAACGTCGACAATCTCCAGACCGACTTCACTAATTTCGGCTGAGATCATCGACAGGTGCGGTAGCTCGCCATTGGGAAACACGTACTTCTCAATGAACTCCCCGGCACCACGTCCGACCGGACGCCCGTCCGTGTGCTTGGCCGTGATGCCATGATTCATTACCAGCCCGCCGTCCTTTACTGCGCCGAACAAGGTTTTGCAGTACTCGTGAAGATTCGCGTGGCCGACGTGTTCGAACATGCCGACGCTGACGACTTTATCGAAGCGACCGTCCTGCGGAAGATCGCGATAGTCGAGCAGTTGCAGTTCAATCAGATCCTCAAGACCTTCGGCCATTACCCGCTCACGAGCGAGGTCGAGTTGTTCTTTGCTAAGCGTGATACCGAAGACTTTTACGCCGAATTCCCTGGCGGCGTACCGAGCGAGCCCACCCCAACCGCAGCCTACGTCAAGAAGGTATTCGCCCGGCTGCAGCCGCAACTTGCGACACAAATGGCGAAATTTTGCTTGCTGCGCTTGTTCAAGGGATTCACTGCCCGTCTCGAAATAGGCACAGGAATAGGCCATGTCGCTGTCGAGCCAGAGCTGATAAAAGGCATTGGAAAGGTCGTAATGGTACGAAATAGCTTTGGCGTCCGTTTCCTTGTCATGCACGGTACGCACTGGTTGATTGTCATCGCCCTCATTCAGCAATGCCTGGCTCCACTCATCACACACCCGGATCACGTCGCTGATCGAGCCCTCAAGCTCGAGCTTGCCCTCCACGAACGCGGCCCCGAGAGCGTCCAGGCTCGGGTGCGTAAACTGGGTAACCATTTGTGGGTCCTTTACCACAATCGTGACGCTGGGCGTTGGCCCCAGATTGAATTCGTGGCCATCCCAGAGTCGCAGGCGAAGCGGTAGCTGCAGATTCTGTAAGGCCGGTGGAAGTTGCGAGAGCATGGAAAATCCCCCTTGTTTCAGACGTCTAACTTGAGGGTAGACCATCGGTGGAAAATAGCGGGCTATCGATCAAATAGCGTTTTCCATAAGCCAGCCTTCAGATACTGATATTTGTTCCACGTGGAACCTCTTTTTGCAAACAAAGGCGACTGGATTAGAGGCAAGTTTTCGACGGCCAGCGAAAGACGCGCAATGGCGAAGCAGCCATCAGCTTTACGGCAGATGTGCCAGCGGTAATGCCCCAGGCGCTTTCACTGTATTGATCGCGAAGTTGCTGCGGATATCACTGATGCCTGGCAGCTTCAATAATCTCTCCGAGAGAAAGCGGTCATAACTGCGCAAATCCGGCACGACTATCTGTAGCAGAAAGTCGGATTCTCCTGACACCAGGAACGCCGAAATCACTTCAGGCAATGCCGTGACTGCCAGGCGAAAGGCTTCTGCGCGTTCGTCGTTATGGCGTTCCACTTTGACCCCCACGAAAATGGTCAGGCCGAGCCCCACTTCGTCTCGATCCAGAATCGCCTGATAGCCTCGAATCACGCCCGCTTCTTCGAGCATCCTCACCCTGCGCAAACACGGCGAGGCCGACAGGCCAATCTCGTCGGCCAGTTGCACGTTGCTAAGCCGGCCATCGCGTTGCAAAGCGGCCAGAATCTTGCGGTCAAAAGCATCCAGTTTCAAATTGGCAGATCCTGATAGTCCGAACCGCCGAAGGCGGTCCGCTGTGCCAATACTAGCCCGATTACCGCCTGACTACGCAACCACCTGCCCTGCCAATGCGCCATACACTCTGGCATCGAACTGACGATGCACAAGGAGCTGAACGTGAGCGAACTCTGGCCGTTTTTGATGGCGTTGGCGGTGGTTTTTTTACTTCCGGGCCCGGACATGATTTTGCTGCTACAGACTGGCGCCCGTCACGGCAAAGGCTCGGCCTTGGCTACCGCGATCGGTTTAGGTGTCGCCCGTGCCTGCCACGTGGCATTGGCCGCGCTGGGTCTGGCGGCACTGTTCAAAGCGGCACCCTGGACGTTCGACGTGGTGCGTTACGCCGGCGCCGCTTACCTGCTATGGATCGGCATTCAATGCCTGAGAACCACGCTGCTCCCGCCTGCTGAAAGCGCGGCATCAAATCCTGGACCGACTCAGTGGCGTGCAGCCATCCAGCGCGGACTACTGACCAATCTGCTCAACCCGAAGGCGCTGCTGTTCTGCTCGGTGCTACTGCCGCAGTTTATCGAACCGCACGCCGGATCGGTGCTTGGCCAGTTCGCCATCCTTGGCGTGGCGCTGGTGGTGGTCGGTTTAGTCTTCGACAGCACTTATGCATTCGCCGGCGTAGCACTTGGCCGCTGGCTGCAGCGCAACCCTGGGGCGCAGCGATTGCAACAATGGCTGTTTGGCAGCCTGCTGATTGGATTTGCCATGCGCCTGACCTTCGTGCAGCAGGCGTGATCAGGCCCGCTGCACTCGCTTGCGACGGATGATCAGCCACAATGCCGCAGCCGTGAACGCGATCACGCTACCGTATTGCAGCGGCTTTTTATAAGGTCTCAGTGCAGCGTGGATCGGGCTCAATGCCTGGGTCACGTAACGTTTGTCGGCGTTCTGGAAGTCCGGGTGTTGGCATTGCTCGCCAAAGAACAGCGCCCATTGCACGTACGGACCTTCCTTCACGTAGCGTCGATAGAACAGCGCTTTTTCTTGCTCATCGGTATTCCATCCCGTCGCCGCGCACAGCACAGCCGCGAACGCCTGGCTGGAGCGCGGCAGATTATCCGCGGCGCGATTGGCCAGGGCGTTCGCGACAAACCGGTAGTGATAGCGTTGATCAGGCTGCGCGGCATTCTCCTGCTGACGCTGGACTTCATCCTCAGACACCAGCGACCCTACACGCAGCGGGGTCGTCTGGAAACTGTAATTGCCGCCGAACGTGGCGTAATCCGGAGCCATCTCATAACTGATGATGTCCATGCCCCAATCGCGCGCCATCCACGCCGAATTGTACAATGCCGCCGCACGCGTCGTCGGCCACCAGGCTGCTTGTGCTTCCTTGCGCTGCTGACCATAAGCCCTGGCCTTGTGTTGCAGATCGACATCGCCAAAGTATCCCGGTGCCTCCTCATAGCGCTCTTCTCGAAGCAGGCGTCGCCCGAGCAGATCACGCAATCTTGCAGCCACCGCCACAGGTACGTAGTTGTCCCGGTCCTGCTGACTCAGCGCAGGCGGCGCCGGTACGTGGTTGTCCACGTATTGCTTGAGCTCATCCACGCTCAGCACACGTTCGGCAACGGTGGCGGCGTCAAACCAGTAAATGCCATTACTGCGATACAGTTGATCAAACGCCTGAAGGTAATCCCCGCGCTGCAACGCAAGAATTGCACTTTCGCCTTCGACCCTGCATCTGGGTTGCAGCGATTCGATATTCCAGTCCAGTGTGCGTCGCTCGCCCCAGGACTCGTCTTGCGGGAAGGCTTTAGCTGCCCTCGCGTAGGCCGCGGCCGCAGCCAATTTGTCGCCGTCTCGCACGGCCAGTTTTGCCCGCAGCCACCACGCCAGTCCGCCATCCCCTGCGTGCTCAAGGAGCGCTTTGGCATTGCCGTAATCACCTTGTTGGTAACTGACCGCTGCCAGACGATCAGCATTCTCGAAGGTGCCACGGGTGCTGCTTTGCAGGAGTTTGATTAGCTTCTTTTCGTTGGGCGGTTGCTCACCGAATGACCAGCCGAGTCGGCTGATCAACGATGCCGTGATCAATTGTTGCACCGGCTTGTGCTGCAGCAACGAGGACAATTGATCGTCCGGCATCGAGCTCAGCTGGGCCACCAGCAACTTCAGCGAGGTGTAACCCACCGCCGAACCCTGGGCATTTTGTGTGGCGTAAAGATCGATGGCCCTGCTCCAGTCACCGGAACCGAGCGCTACACGCGCTTGCTCACCGAGGCTGGCCACACCCAGTTCCAGTGGGTCGCTGAAACCATCGATGCTCAGTTGTCGCGTCAGCTCGAAGGCCTTCTGCGAGTGATCGAACAAATCTGGCGAGGCGTCCGCTTCAGCGCTCATCGCAAACAGCGCACGGCCCAACGAGTAAGCTGCCCAGGTGCTGCGTAAAGCGCGCTGCTGCGGCGCAAGCGTGAGCACACGCTGAAAATAATCGACGGCCAGGGGATAATCGCCAGCGTTGAAAGCAACAGCGCCCGCCAGATAAAGCCTGACCTCACTGGACAGACTCGCGCCTTGAATCTCGACATCGTGAGCATCGGTCAAGGTGCGCAGGTGCCTGATCAGAGCTTGCTGTTGAGCGGACAGCCCAGCCGATTCCGCTAGATTGCGCTGTTCTGCGAGGTCCAGCGCAGCACTCTCGCCGACGGGCACAGCGATTTTTTTCAAACCGTTGACAGCTTGCCCGAGACGACTGACTTCGAACCGGAAATTGCCTTCCGGCAACTCCGCCAGCGACTGCCCACGATTGTCGAGCAGGCGCATCGGGAAATCCGGGCCGCACGCCACGGCCGTTCCCAACGGGAAGCCCAGACCAAGACACAGCAGATGGCGGGGCCAGTTACGGGTCAACATTCGAATTTCCTTGGTCAATCGATGCGCAGCGCGCCCAGCCGATGGCGCGCTGTCCGCCGGCCAGTATCCGGCCTTCACGCAGGCGGGTGAAGGTAAGCAGTTCCGGACTCTGTTGCAACGCGTAACCGGCCAACGCGTCCGCGCCTTCGCAACCTTGCACGGCGAGCGTCAGACGTTCGGGCCAGGCACTGTCAAGGTTGCCCTGATTGCTCAGACTGATGTCATACAGGCCTTGATGACTGGACAGCTTCACCGTCAAGCGGTTGTCGAGCGCCACACCCTGCGCCACTGCGCGCAGCGTCGTCAGGCTCCACGCCCTGCGATCAGTGCTCAACGGCAGGCGGAACCAGATCAAGCCCGCCAAATGTGTCGGCGGGTTGTCGCGCAAGTCTGCCGCGAGTCGACTCAACTGCTGCGGATCAGCCAGCAACTCCCGCCGCTCTCCCCCTTGCTCAAGTGCAACTTCGCTTTCCACGAGCGGGACACCGTCGCCGGGCAATAGCGCGACACCGTAGGCCGGCAGCGCCAGATAAAAGGGTTTGGCCGTTACGCTGCTCCACCGGATCGCCCACTTCCTTGCCTTGAACGGATCGAACAGACCGCTTCGTGGATCGCTCACCGCGTGCACTTGCAGAACGCTACTGTCGACCGAGTCCAACAGCGCTGGCAATTCATGACTGTCGAGCCAGGAAGGTAAAGCGGTGATGCTCAGCGGTAGCGAGGCCGGCAGCACGCCGCGCACGTTCACCAGCAGTTTCCGATATTCCCTTAGCCGGGCCGTACCGGCGTCGTGATCGATTTCTACACCCGAGATGATCAATCCCTGCGCCGCCCAAGCACTGAGCAGCTGTCGGATCTGCGCTGTGATTTCTTCCTGATCGAGTGCGTGCAATTGGCCATCGAGTCGGACCACCGCAATCAGTGGCCGACCATCGGCTTTGAGCAACGCCGGGTTTATGCGTGCCCGCACCCAGCCTTCCCGGGGAAATGCCTGCAGAGCTAATACCCGCAAAGTGGAAAAGTCGGATCGGCTTTCGCGCAGTGCCGTTTCGTGAGCCGGCGTCCATTGCCGCTGCCAGACGTAGACGTGCTGATCGAGCGGCGGCGTTTCACCTGGCTTGCAGCCACACAGCGGCGCCAACACCACTAGCAAAATCGACAGACGAGCAAGAAAAACCATAAAGCATCCTTGGAGACTGCCCCAAGCAGCGTCTGCCAGATGCTACAGGTCCAGCACCAGAGGCTGCGAGCCTTGCGCCGGAATCGCACAGCAAATCAGCACCTGCCCTTCATCCGGAACCCCGGCTGGCGGCTGTGGATAACTGACCAGCCCACTGATCAGACGGGTTTTGCACGTACCGCACGAGCCGCCGCGACAACTGAACTCGGGTTGCAAACCCCGGCTTTCCGCCAACTCCAGCAAACTACCGCCGTTCGGATGCCAGCGCGCTTCTTTCGCCGAACGCTGGAAAACGACCGACATTGAGGTTGTGGCTGCCGGTGGCTGTTGGATCACGACGGCATCGGGGTCCGGTTGCCGACGTAGAGTCGAAGGCCCGAATGTTTCGGCGTGTATTCTTGCATCGCGAACAGCCATCTCTCGCAGACTGTCATAAAGACCTTGGGTAAAACTGCCTGGCCCGCACAGCACAAAATCCACCTGATCGTAGTCTCCGCCCTCCAGGACACTGTTCAATAGTGCGGTGTCGATGCGCCCGATCCGATCGAAGCCTTCACCCTCCCGCGCGTCGGTTTCCGGCTGACTGAGCAGGCGCAGCATCCGCACCGCGCCCCCGGCGCTTTCCAGTAAACGATCCACTTCCACGCGAAACGGCTGATCGGCCAAAGTGCGTGAACTCTGCAAAATCCACGTAGGACGAATGTGCCGTGTGCGCAGGCCTTGATAAACCACTTCCCGCAACATCGATAACAACGGCGTAATACCTACCCCTGCAGCGAGTAAAACCAAGGGTCTGCGCTCGTGCGCCGAAACGGTGAAATGCCCTTGCGGTGCTCGCGCCTCCAGAAGATCACCCACCTCCAGCTGATCGTGCAAATGCATGGATACCACGCCTTCGCGTTTGACACTGATGCGGAAAAAGTCATCGGATGGCGCGCTCGACAGGCTGTAGGTGCGAATGTGCACCGCTCCGTCGATGTTGAATCGCACGGGCAAATGTTGCCCTGCCTGGAATACAGGCAACCCGGCATGATCGGTTGGCTCCAGATAGATCGATCGAATGCTGTGGCTTTCCTGCTCAATCCGAGCAACACGCAGCAGCCGCCAACGATCGCCCAAAGCCTGTGCCTGCAGCCGGGCATTCGCCTGATCCCATGTGCCGGTCATCAGACTATTGGGTGACACGCCGTCGAATCGCCACCGCAAGGCCAATGCAGCAGGCCGACGAATCACGCGTTCCACGTGGAACATCCAGAACCGTTCTGCACCCTGGAAGGCATCAATTTCAGGCCCAGCAAGGACAAGCTCGGTTCGGCCATACAAATGCAGCAGATCACCGGTTTCAAAATCGATGAACAACAAACCGGCACGGGGATTCAGTAGCAGATTACCCAAGGTATTGAAGTGCAGGTTGCCGGCGAAATCCGGAATGGTCAGCCGATTATCTTCCACCCGGACAAAACCGGCCTGACCGCCTCGATGGGACACGTCCACGGATCGCTCATCGGAAATATCCACATAACTGGCGACGAAAAAAGTATCGGAGGCATTGATCATGGCGACTGCCGCTTCGTCCAGACTGTCGAGGTGTGAAACAAGCCGTGTGGACGGAGTCGCCAAAGGCACCGAGTGAAACTGGCGCAGCTGAATGTACTGCGGGCAGTTGCCGAAAGATTGCTCGACCGACACATCGAACCCATATGAAGACAGCGTATTGATGCGACCATTGATGCGGTTGCGGCGGCGGGTGTGCAACTCAATTCCGAGCAATCCGATTGCCGCGCCATCGCTCAATTGCGCCGGGTCATCGGCGGCTGGCAAGCTGCTGAAACGCAGTGTGCCCGGTGCCGGGGAATGAGCGAAGCCAGGCTCCCCTTCAAGAATGCTGGCCCAAGGATTGCCTTGCGGATCGACCGCGCCGTACACCATGAACGGCAACTGCTGGTAGAAATTGCGATGCTGATCAGGCATTTCGCTGCGAATGACTCTTCGGCCGAATGCTTCCATGCGCTCGGCGACACCCACGCGTTCCTGCAACTGCTTCTCGCCTGCATGCCACGGTGAACGATCCATAACGACTTCTCCCCTGCGATGGCGCAGCGTTTCGGCCCGAACATGTCGGGCCGACAGCTTCAGGCAGTTGCTTGCAGGCCGACCGCCGTGCGCGGCATACCGACAAAACCGGGCAAGGCTTCGACCCGCGCCAGCCACGCATGAATATTCGCGTAGTCATCCAGGGAGACATTGCCTTCAGGTGCATGAGCGATATAACTGTACGCAGCGACATCGGCGATGGTGGGTTCGTCGCCGACCAGGAATGCAGCTCCAGCTAGCTCCTGATCAATCATCTGCAGCCAGGTGTGGGCGTAAGCGATGACTTCCTCAGCGTTATATGAGGCGCCGAACACCGTTATCAGCCGCGCTCTGGCAGGACCGAAGGCAATCGGCCCGGCAGCGATCGACAGCCAGCGCTGCACTTTCGCCGCGCCAACCGGATCAGCAGGCAACCAATGACCTTGACCGTATTTCTGCGCCAGGTACACCAGAATCGCATTGGAATCGGCGAGCACCACACCTTGGTCATCAATGGCTGGCACCTGACCCAGCGGGTTGATCGCCAGATAGTCAGGTTGTTTATGCGCGCCTTTCGCCAGGTCGACAAATATCAGCTCGGTCGGCAATTGCATCAGCGATAGCATCAGTTCCACACGGTGAGCGTGGCCGGAACGCGGGAAGTTGTAGAGTTTGATGGCTTGCATGGTCGACTCCGCTGGGGGGTGGCGCTATTCAGGAAGATCAACGCCAATGGCTGCCCATCTTCCTCTCGCCATCTCGCCAACAGAATCACCACGCGGTGCAATCCGTTATTTCAGCCCATGCAATAACACGCCAGACTCAGCTATGCAGCGCGGGATGATTGCGCAGCGTTTGCACGACAAGATCGACGAAGCTGCGCACTCGCGCGGGTGCATTGCGCCCACCCTGATAGATCACATGAACAGGTAGCGGAGGCAGTTCGAAATCGGCCAGTACAATTTCCAGATCCCCGGCCGCCACTTGCCTGGCAACCTGATAAGACAGCACCCGGGTGAAGCCTGCGCCCAGGCAGGCGGCGGTGATCGCTGCCTGATTTGAGGTCACCACCAGTCGCGCCTCGGGGCGCACAGTCAGCGGCGTACCGGCGTGCAGAAAAGGCCAACTCCGCTGCTGACCAATCGCCGAGGTTGCAACGATCGGCAGATGAGCAAGCTCTTGAGGGTGCTGTGGCCGGCCGTGAACCGCCAGACAATTCGGTGAGGCGCAAATCACCCGACGAATCTCCCCCACACGGATCGCATGCTGATTGCTGTCGGGCAACTCGGCGATACGCACGGCGACATCAATGCCCTCCTCCACCATGCTCACCACACGATCAACGATCAAAGCGTTGATCGTGACGTCGGGAAACCGGCTCAGGTAATCCACCATCACCGGTGTTATGAACAGTTCCCCGAACAACACCGATGCAGTAATCGAAAGCTGCCCACGCGGCTGGGTATGGCTTCCCGCTGCCGAATCCTCCGCCTCCTGCACCTCGCTGAGAATTCTCCGACAATCTTCGAGGTAGCGTTGACCAGCCTCACTCAAAAACACAGTGCGCGTGGTCCGCGTGAGCAACGGCGTGCCAATACGATTCTCCAGCGCTGCGACGGCGCGGGTGACACTCGCAGCCGACATGCCCAGGCGTCGAGCCGCCGCAGAAAAGCCCTGGTCCTGAGCGACAGCCACGAAAACCTGCATTTCCTGAAAGCGGTCCAATGGACATGTCCTCGGTTTACCATTGCGTCATGCAGCGGCTGAATGTTCAGGTCAAATTTAACCGAGGTTTAAGTAAATCGGCATCACGTGATCGAGCGTCAATGGTGCCAACTGTAATTGCGCGTAGCTATGACGGTCGACCCAAATCGCCTCCTCTATCTCGGCAGCGATGTTGACCGGGCCGCTGACTGCGATCTGAAACAACTCGCAGTGCACTTCGAAACCGGGTTCGTTGGCTGCCGGGGCGCTGAATGCGCCTAAAAACTGCGCGCGGGTAGTATCGAGCTCAATTCCGAGTTCTTCGTCAAGTTCGCGGACCAAAGCCTGTACCGCCCGTTCACCCGGTTCAATCTTGCCCCCCGGTTGCATGAAAAAAACAGTGTTGCGCTTGCGCACCAACAGAGTCTTGCCATCGTCGCCGATCAATAGAGCAGCAGCGATGTGGATTGTTTGCGTCATGAATCAGCCTATATGGGGCGTAAAGGAATGTGGATACACCACAGCGTTTCTTTTTTCCAGAAATACTATCGTCCATCGGTACTTGGCAGCTGCGGCAACTACGAAAACATCGCGTCGGCGTCGGACTATAACGCCGCGTATCGTCGCCAGGATCGAACGGCTTCATATCGCTTGGGCATGCCGAGGTAGGGCGATAGAAATCAGGGCGGCCAGCAACACGAAGGCGCTCGATATCCACAAACACGCCCCCAGCCCATACACTTGATAAACCCAGCCGGACAGCACCGTACCGATCAGCCGCCCCATGGCATTCGACATGTAATAGAAACCCACATCCAGCGATACGCCATCTTCCTTGGCATAGGAGACGATCAGGTAACTGTGCAGCGAGGAGTTCACCGCGAACAGTGCGCCGAAAACCATCAGTCCGCCGAGCAAGACGACCTGTTGGGACATTCCTGTACTGAGGCCGAGAGCTATCGCTGCCGGCAATCCCGCGAGAGCGAGTGCCCACCACAAGGCCGCTCGACCATCCGGCACGCGGCCCTGTTTTTTGCCGGTGATGTTGGGCGCCAAAGACTGCACGATGCCGTAGCCAATCACCCAGGCTGCAAGGAAACCGCCGACTTTCCAGAAGTCCCAGCCAAACACTCTGCTCAGGTACACCGGCAGGGCCACCACAAACCAGACATCGCGGGCACCGAACAGAAACATCCGCGCCGCCGAGAGGATATTGATCGCCCGACTCTTGGACAGGATGTCGCGAAACCTGGGTTTAGCTTTTGCCTTGCCCAAATCTTTCTTCAACAGAATCACACTACCGATCCAGATCAGCGCCAAGACACCCGCCATGACCAGTAACGCGCCTTTGAATCCAATCAAGGCCAACAAGGCTCCGCCGAGAAAGAAGCCAACCCCTTTAAGTGCGTTTTTCGAACCGGTGAGGATTGCCACCCACTTGTACAGCTGCCCCTGCTGCCCATCCGGAACCAGCAGCTTGATGGAGCTTTTGGCACTCATCTTGTTCAGGTCTTTGGCAATCCCCGACAGCGCCTGAGCAACCATAACCCACGGGATGGTTAGCCAGGCAGCCGGAACCGTCAGCATCAGCAGCGCTGCGACCTGGATGCCCAGTCCGATGTTCATGGTCCGGTTCAGCCCTAGCCGGGCGCCGAGGTAGCCACCCACCAGGTTGGTGATTACCCCAAAGATTTCGTAGAACAGAAACAACGCCGCGATTTGCAGCGGGCTGTAGCCCAGCGCGTGAAAGTGCAGGACCACCAACATGCGCAGGGCGCCGTCGGTGAGGGTGAAGGCCCAGTAGTTGCCCGTAACGAGCAGGTACTGCCGCACTTGCGGAGCGAGGGCTGACAACGCTTTCATAACCGCTCCTTAAACTGCCAGACCAACCATTTTAGCCAGCTCGACGGTACGGTTGGCGTAGCCCCACTCGTTGTCGTACCACGCATAGATTTTGACCTGAGTGCCGTTGATAACCATGGTCGACAGCGCATCGATAATCGACGAACGCGGATCGGTGCGGTAGTCGATGGACACCAGTGGACGCTCCTCGAAACCGAGGATGTCTTTCAGCTCGTTCTCGGAAGCTTCTTTGAGAAGTTGATTCACCTCCTCGACCGTGGTCGCACGCTCGACTTCAAAGACGCAGTCAGTCAACGAAGCGTTGGCCAGCGGCACCCGTACGGCGTGACCATTGAGGCGTCCGCGCAGCTCCGGGAAGATTTCCGCAATGGCGGTGGCCGAACCGGTACTGGTAGGAATGAGGCTCATGCCCGATGCGCGTGCCCGACGCAGATCCTTGTGGGGCTGATCCAGGATGCTTTGGGTGTTGGTCAGGTCGTGGATGGTCGTGATCGAACCGTGACGAATACCCAGCTTCTCGTGGATGACCTTGACCACTGGCGCCAGACAGTTGGTGGTGCACGAAGCAGCGGTGACGATGCGATGTTCCGCCGCATTGAACAGCTGATGATTGACGCCCATGACGACGTTCAGCGCGCTTTTTTCCTTCACGGGGGCGCAGACCACCACGCGCTTCACGCCTTGGTCGAGGTAAGCCTGAAGCACAGCGACGCTCTTCATCTTGCCGCTGGCTTCAATCACCAGATCGCAGTCCGACCAGTCGGTATCGGCAATAGCCTTGTGGGCCGTCACCTTGATCCGCTTGCCGTCGATGACGATGCTGTTGCCCTCGGACTCGGCCTGGTCATTCCAACGGCCATGTATCGAGTCGAAGTTCAACAGATGCGCATGGGTCGCCGCATCGCCTGCCGGATCATTGATATGCACGAACTCGAACTCCGGCCAGCTCCAGGCTGCTCGCAGCGCGAGGCGACCGATCCGGCCAAAACCATTGATGCCAACTTTGATAGTCATGTTGTTGTGCTCCGAATCTGGGAGTCAGTGGGAGTTCGTCTGGTGTCGAACTGGCCGATGTATTCAATGTGGGCAGGATATTGAATGGCGCGTGAAAATCCTCAGATGGAGCGCTGATTGACACGTTGCATGAGTTCTTCCGCTGATTCCTTGCGCTCGGAATAACGGTCGACCAGATAGTCCTGACGGTCGCGAAGCAACAGCGTGAATTTCACCAACTCTTCCATCACATCCACGACGCGGTCGTAGAACGGTGAAGGTTTCATCCGGCCGTTATCGTCGAACTCCATGTAGGCCTTCGGCACGGAGGATTGGTTGGGGATGGTGAACATGCGCATCCAGCGTCCCAGCACCCGCAGTTGATTGACCACGTTGAACGACTGCGAGCCACCGCACACTTGCATGACAGCAAGGGTTTTGCCCTGGGTTGGACGCACCGCGCCCATAGCCAGTGGCACCCAGTCGATTTGAGCCTTGAAGACCGCGCTCATGGAGCCGTGACGTTCTGGAGAACACCAGACCTGCCCCTCGGACCACAACATCAGCTCGCGCAATTCCCTCACACGGGGATGATCGTTGGGTGCGTCATCGGGCAGCGGCAAACCCGACGGATTAAAAACCCGCGCCTCGGCGCCGAAGTGCTCCAGCAACCGGGCGGCCTCTTCGACCATCAGGCGACTGAAAGAGCGTTCACGGGTCGATCCGTACAGCAGCAAAATGCGCGGCTTGTGGGTGGAGATTTTTTCGATACCGAGCTTGTCCGCCGATGGGAGATCGGCCAATTCGGTATCGAGCTGGGGGATGTGGTTATCAAACATAGTCTTTGTCCTGCGCAATGGCGCTCTTGGATTCATCGAACCAGCGGCGTTTCAACCAGAGAGCCACACTGACCAGAGCAATCAGTACCGGCACCTCCACCAACGGGCCAATCACCGTGGCGAAAGCGACCGGGGACGCAAGGCCGAAGGTGGCAATGGCCACGGCAATCGCCAATTCGAAATTGTTGCTCGCGGCGGTGAACGCCAGTGCCGTGGTGCGTGGGTAATCAGCCTTGAGCCATTTGCCCATCCAGAAGCTGATGAAAAACATGACGACAAAGTAGATAGTCAGAGGAATCGCGATGCGCAGTACATCAAGCGGCAATTGCAGCACCACATCACCCTTGAGGCTGAACATGGCCACGATGGTCAACAGCAATGCGACCAGCGTGAGCGGACTGATTTTTGGAATGAAGCGCTCCTGAAACCAGGCCTCACCTTTACGGGCGATAAGGATCTTGCGAGTCAGGAAGCCCACCAGGAACGGCACCCCCAGGTAAATCAGAACCGACTCGGCGATGGTGACAAAGTTGATCTCGATCACACTGCCTTGCAGTCCGAACAGCGGCGGCAGCAGTCCAAGGAAGACCCAGGCGTATACGCTGAAAAACAGGATCTGGAAGATGCTGTTGAACGCCACCAGCCCGGCGACGTACTGATTGTTGCCGCCCGCTATCTGATTCCAGACCAGCACCATCGCGATGCAACGAGCCAGGCCGATCAGAATAAGGCCCGTCATATATTCCGGCTGGTCCCGCAGGAAAATGATCGCCAATGCGAACATCAAGACCGGGCCGATCACCCAGTTTTGCACCAAAGACAAAACGAGGATGCGCTTGTCCTTGAAGACTTCCGGCAGTTCCTCATAACGCACTTTGGCCAAAGGCGGATACATCATCACAATCAAGCCGATAGCGATGGGGACGTTGGTTGTGCCCACAGAAAGACTGTTGAGCCACTGCGGCCAGCCTTCGAACACGCTCCCCAAAGAGATGCCCAGGGCCATGGCGATAAATATCCATAGCGTCAGGTAACGGTCCAGGAATGAAAGACGGCTTTTGCTCAAGATCATTGCTCCGGTGGTTAAAGCGTGCCAATCATAGCCAGCTCTGCCTTAAGCTGTTCGGCACTCAGTTGGGAAAGCGCAAGAGCAAGGAAAGCCGTGAGGCGTGTCCTGTTTGTTCCAGCGTTGCATCGAATGCGGCCTGAACCTGCTCTGGTGTTCCTTGCAGATCCGATGGGTCAGCCAGCCCCCAGTGACCTTTTACAGCGGGGCCAAAGAATACCGGGCACGCTTCACCGGCGGCTTTGTCACACACAGTAATGACAAAGTCCGGTGCCAGTTTTGCATGCTCATCACTGGACTTGCTGAACAGGCCTTGCGTGGAAATGCCCGCTTTCTCCAGGGTTTTGAGACTGATCGGATGAACTTCACCTTTAGGCTTGCTGCCAGCGCTGTAGGCTTTCAGGCCTTGGGGTGCCAAGTGATTGAAGACCGCTTCACAGAGGATGCTGCGGCAGCTATTGGCAGTGCAGAGAAAGAGGATTTTCATCGAGCGGTCTCGTAGGTTCAGGCGCCATCAGGCGATTTTGCTTTCACAGCAAGCGACGGCTCGTGCGGGACGGTCCCCCATTTCATCGAGGCGTTTGGCATCGGGGCTCAACCAGTGCTTGCTGCTATCCAGCACTGTCGTCAGCACGTGATGAACCCAATCAGGAAGATTCGGGTGCAGGCGGTAATAAACCCATTGGCCTTGCCGACGATCTGATAACAGGCCACACGTGCGCAATTGCGCCAGGTGCCTGGAGATCTTTGGCTGGCTCTCGTCCAGCGCGCAGGTCAGCTCGCAGACACAAAGCTCACCTTCACGGGTGATGAGCAGCATGGTGCGGACACGGGTGTCGTCAGCCAGGCATTTGAAAACAGTGGTCGGTGTCAGATGGTCAGCCATATTGATTCTCAGCGTTTGGTTTTGACCAAGACGAACATCTTGATGCGCTCATGAATTTCGTGAAGCGTGTGACGGAATGCGTCGGGCTTGGTGCTGGCGACCGGATCCTCAAAACTCCAAGCCAATACCTCCCCAGCACCCGGTAACGGTTGGCACTCCGCTGCTGCTTTATCGCACAACGTGATGACGTAATCGAAACGCTCACCCCGGAACTCGTCCACGGCCTTGCTGCGCAAACCTTCGGTACTCACCCCGAGATGGATGAGGGCATCCAAGGTGCGCTGATCGACCTGAGTTGGAATGGTGCCGGCGCTGAACGCTTCGAAATGCTCCGAATCGGTATGCCTCAGCAGCGCTTGGGCCAGCTGCGAGCGGGCAGCGTTGGCAGTACAAACGAACAGAACACGGACTTTACCGGTCATCGTGAAATCTCGGCACATATACGATTTAGCGAATATATGTTTTTTCAGATACGAGGTAAAGCCCATGCGCCAGATAATTCTGAAAGGTCCGGCCACTGCCGAACAGAATCATCTAAAGCCAGCTTGTTACGGGGCTCGAAGGATATCACTCAGCAGAATTTTCCAGAGACACTGGAAAAGCGTATATGCGAATAATGTAATAAGTCTGTCAATTTGGGGATGGCCTCGCTCCGACCCAACCCCACGGGAGTACAAGGAATTGGCGATCAGGTCAGAGGGAATGACGACATCGAGGTATGGAAGAAGGGACGGACAACCTATATCGGCAGGCGACGTAGAGAATAGGGAAGCCTGTGGCAGAGGAAGGAGACTGCTCGGCCTCCAATCTTCTGCGACAGTTTTTATTGTCTAAAACCAACGACCCTCACGCTGTAGATAACTTATTCCACAGTCACCGATTTCGCCAGGTTGCGCGGCTGATCAACGTCCGTACCTTTAAGCACCGCGACGTAGTAGGAAAGCAACTGCAACGGGATGGTGTAAAGGATTGGCGAGAGGATGTCGTGAATGTGCGGCATGTGGACAACGTGCGTGCCTTCACCATTGGTCATGCCAGCCTGCTCGTCGGCGAAGACGATCAGCTCGCCGCCCCGGGCGCGGACTTCCTGGAGGTTGGATTTCAGTTTTTCCAGGAGCTCGTTGTTCGGTGCAACGGTCACCACCGGCATGTCGTTATCCACAAGCGCCAATGGCCCGTGTTTCAGTTCACCGGCTGGATAAGCTTCGGCATGGATGTAGGAGATTTCCTTGAGCTTGAGAGCCCCCTCCATGGCCACTGGAAATTGCGCACCGCGACCGAGGAACAGGGTGTGATTTTTCTCGGCGAACAGCTCGGCGATTTTCTCGACAGTGCTATCCATCGCCAATGCTTCACCAAGTCGAGTCGGCAGACGACGCAACTCTTCAACCAGAGTGGCTTCGACGCCCTCGCCCAAGTTGCCGCGCACCTGACCCAGCGACAGGGTCAGCAACAACAGACCAACCAGTTGCGTGGTGAACGCTTTGGTGGAAGCTACACCGATTTCGCGACCTGCCTGAGTCAACAGCGTCAGGTCGGATTCGCGTACCAGCGAGCTGATGCCGACGTTGCAGATGGCCAGGCTCGCAAGGAAACCTAGCTCCTTGGCGTTGCGCAGGGCAGCCAGTGTGTCAGCGGTTTCGCCCGACTGAGAAATGGTCACGAACAACGTGTCGGCTTGCACCACAACCTTGCGGTAGCGGAATTCACTGGCAACTTCCACCTGGCACGGGATGCCGGCCAGTTCTTCCAGCCAGTAACGCGCAACCATACCCGCGTGATAACTGGTGCCGCAGGCAACGATCTGCACGTTGCGCACTTTGGCGAACAGCTCGGCAGCCTGTGGACCGAATGCCTGCACCAATACGCCGTTCGGGCTCAAGCGACCCTCGAGGGTGCGCTGCACAACGGCCGGTTGCTCGTGGATTTCCTTGAGCATGAAGTGGCGGAATTCGCCCTTGTCGGCAGCTTCCGCACCGTCGCGGTACTGCACGGTTTCACGCTCGACGGCCTGGCCTTTGACGTCCCAGATTTGCACGTTGTCGCGACGGATCTCGGCGATATCGCCTTCTTCCAGGTACATGAAACGGTCGGTGACCTGACGCAGGGCCAATTGGTCGGAGGCGAGGAAGTTTTCGCCCATGCCCAAACCGATGACCAGCGGGCTGCCGCTGCGGGCAGCGACCAGACGATCCGGCTGCCTGGCGCTGATCACGGCCAAACCGTAAGCACCGTGCAATTCTTTGACAGTCGCCTTGAGGGCAATGGTCAGATCCTGCAGATCCTTGAGCTTGTGGTTCAGCAGGTGAGCGATCACCTCGGTGTCGGTGTCCGACGTAAACACGTAACCCAGGGCTTTGAGCTGTTCACGCAGGGCTTCGTGGTTTTCGATGATGCCGTTATGCACCACCGCCAGATCACCGGAGAAGTGTGGATGAGCATTGCGTTCGCACGGCGCGCCATGAGTGGCCCAGCGAGTGTGCGCGATACCGAGGCGGCCGATCAGCGGCTCGGCTTGGAGTGCAATTTCCAGCTCGCTGACTTTGCCCGGGCGGCGGGTGCGTTCGATTTTTTCGTCGTTGGTGTAGACCGCGACGCCGGCGCTGTCATAACCACGGTATTCCAGGCGCTTGAGGCCTTCGAGCAGGATGGCGGTGATGTTACGTTCTGCGACTGCGCCAACAATTCCACACATGCTATTTCTCCTGACTGACAGACGCGCAAATCAAATTAATGCCGCGGGCCTGGATCTGATCGCGTGCCTCGAGTGGAAGCCGATCATCTGTAATAAGGGTATGGACGCTGCCCCAAGGCAGTTCCAGGTTGGGAATCTTGCGGCCGATCTTGTCGGCCTCGACCATCACCACCACTTCCCGGGCGACTTCAGCCATGACACGGCTCAGCCCGAGCAATTCGTTGAAGGTCGTGGTACCGCGCAACAGATCGATGCCATCGGCACCGATGAACAATTGGTCGAAGTCGTAGGAGCGTAGTACTTGCTCGGCGACCTGGCCCTGGAAAGACTCGGAGTGCGGGTCCCAGGTGCCGCCGGTCATCAACAGCACCGGCTCGTGTTCCAGTTCGCTCAAAGATTTGGCGACGTGCAGAGAGTTGGTCATGACCACCAGACCGGGCTGTTGGCCAAGCTCGGGAATCATTGCCGCGGTGGTGCTGCCGCTGTCGATGATGATTCGGGCGTGTTCGCGAATCCGCGATACTGCGGCACGGGCAATCGCCTGTTTGTGTTTTGAAACGGGCTGCCCGACATCAGCCACGAGCTCTTGAGGCATGGTGATTGCACCGCCGTAACGACGCATCAGCAAGCCATGGGTTTCCAGTGCTGCGAGATCCTTTCGAATCGTAACTTCCGAAGTTTCAAAACGCTTGGCCAACTCGTCCACACTCACCTCGCCCTGCTCGGTGAGCAAGGCAATGATGTTATGGCGACGTTGGGGCGTATTGCGTTTCGACATGATCAGTAAATTTCGATTCGAAAGATAACGTAAGCAATCAAAACCTATTAGCGAAACTTCGTCAAGCGGGAGGCGATAAAAACTATAGGAGCCGTCTCGCTGGCGATTCGGTGATTGCGATACATCGCATCGCTCCGATCGCCAGCAAGCCGGCTCCTAAAGGGGTGTGGATAACCTACTTTTTGATTTTTTCCGGCCGTTTCCAGCCGTCGATGTTGCGTTGGCGCGCGCGCGCAACAGCCAGTTGGGAGTTATCCACATTCTGGGTGATGGTAGAGCCGGCTGCGGTGGTCGCACCGCTCGAGATATCCACAGGCGCCACCAGCGAGTTGTTGGAGCCGATAAACACGTCCTCGCCCAATACGGTTTTCCACTTGTTGGCACCGTCATAGTTGCAAGTGATCGTGCCGGCGCCGACGTTGGTACGCGCGCCTACCTCGGCATCGCCCAGATAAGTCAGATGGCCTGCTTTGGCATCTTCGCCCAGGTGAGCGTTTTTCAACTCGACGAAGTTACCCACATGCGCACGTGCATCCAGCACCGTACCCGGACGCAGACGAGCGAATGGTCCGGCATCGCTGCCTTCGCCGAGAATCGCGCCGTCAATATGACTGTTGGCTTTGATCACTGCGCCTTTGCGCAGCGTGCTGTCCTTGATCACACAATTGGGGCCGATGACAACATCGTCCTCAATGACAACCTTGCCTTCGAGTATCACGTTGATGTCAATCAGCACGTCACGCCCGACGCTGACTTCACCGCGAACATCAAAACGCGCCGGGTCGCGCAAGGTGACACCTTGGGCCATCAGCCGGCGGCCGGCGCGCAGCTGATAGTGACGCTCAAGTTCGGACAGCTGCTTACGGTCGTTGGCGCCCTGCACTTCCATCGCATCGTGAGGTTGTTCGGTAGCAACCACCAAGCCATCGCTGACCGCCATCGCAATCACGTCGGTCAGGTAATACTCGCCTTGAGCGTTGTTGTTGGACAGACGACTCATCCAGCCACCCAGTTGCGCGAAAGGCAGCGCCAGAATTCCGGTGTTGCCTTCCGTGATCGCGCACTGAGCTTCGTTGGCATCTTTCTGCTCAACGATGGCTGTTACTTTGCCATCGGCGTCGCGCACGATACGGCCGTAGCCTGTCGGGTCGTCCAGCTCAACCGTCAGCAACCCAAGCTGCCGGGGCGCAACTTGCTTGAGCAAGCGCTGCAAGGTCTCGACTTCGATCAATGGCACGTCACCGTAAAGAATCAACACGGTATCGGCTTCAATGAACGGAACGGCCTGAGCCACGGCGTGGCCGGTACCCAGCTGTTTGTCCTGCAGGACGAAATTCAGATCATCGGCAGCCAGACGATCACGCACGGCATCGGCACCGTGGCCGATCACCACGTGGATGCGCTGCGGATCAAGTTGCCGGGCGCTGTGGATAACATGACCGAGCATCGAGTTGCCGGCAATCGGATGCAGGACTTTCGGCAACGCTGAACGCATGCGAGTGCCCTGGCCAGCAGCGAGAATAACGATTTCGAGAGACATGACTGGCTACCAATCCTGGGTGGTCAGCGGCTGTGACCGGGTTTATGAAAAACGGAAAAGAAAAAAGGGTAGCCGAGGCTACCCTTTTTTATCAATCGCGCAACAAGTGATGGCCTGTTAGTGGCCAAACTTCTTGCGGATCTGCTGGACGGTGCGCAGCTGAGCTGTTGCCTCGGCCAGACGTGCGGCAGCAGAACCGTAATCGAATTCCGCGCCCCGCTCATGCAAGGCCTTCTCGGCAGCCTTAACGGCTTCCTGAGCGGAGGCTTCGTCCAGGTCGGCAGCACGCTGCACGGTGTCGGCAAGAACCTTGACCATGTTCGGCTGAACCTCGAGGAAACCACCGGAGATGTAATACACCTCCTCTTCCCCGCCCTGCTTGACCAGGCGGATCGGACCCGGCTTGAGATTAGTGATCAGCGGCGCGTGGCCCAGGGCGATACCAAGATCACCGAGTGCACCGTGCGCAATCACCATCTCGACCAGGCCGGAGAAGATTTCCCCTTCCGCACTGACGATATCGCAATGGACTGTCATAGCCATCTGATTGCCTCAAACTAAATTAGCGCCCGTTACCGGGCGCCGGGATTACAGTTTCTTGGCTTTCTCGATCGCTTCTTCGATGCCGCCTACCATGTAGAACGCTTGTTCTGGCAGGTGGTCGTAGTCACCGTTGAGGATGCCTTTGAAGCCAGCAATGGTATCTTTCAGGGAAACGTATTTACCCGAAGCACCGGTGAAGACTTCAGCCACGAAGAACGGCTGCGACAAGAAACGCTGGATCTTACGAGCGCGGTTTACCAACTGCTTGTCGGCTTCCGACAGCTCGTCCATACCCAGGATCGCAATGATGTCCTTCAGTTCTTTGTAACGCTGCAGAACATACTGGACGCCGCGAGCGGTGTCGTAGTGGTCCTGGCCGATCACGTTCGGGTCCAGCTGACGCGAAGTCGAGTCGAGTGGATCGACCGCCGGGTAGATACCCAGGGAGGCGATGTCACGGGACAGAACGACGGTAGCGTCCAAGTGGGCGAAGGTGGTCGCTGGCGACGGGTCAGTCAAGTCATCCGCCGGTACGTATACCGCCTGGATCGAGGTGATCGAACCGTTTTTGGTCGAAGTGATACGCTCTTGCAGTGTACCCATCTCTTCGGCCAGGGTCGGCTGGTAACCTACTGCGGAAGGCATACGGCCCAGCAGTGCGGATACTTCAGTACCGGCTAGGGTGTAACGATAGATGTTGTCGACGAACAGCAGAACGTCGTTACCTTCGTCACGGAACTTCTCGGCCATGGTCAGGCCGGTCAGGGCTACGCGCAGACGGTTACCCGGCGGCTCGTTCATCTGACCGTAAACCAGTGCCACTTTGTCCAGAACGTTGGAATCCTTCATCTCGTGGTAGAAATCGTTACCCTCACGAGTACGCTCACCCACACCGGCGAACACGGAATAACCGCTGTGCTCGATGGCGATGTTACGGATCAGTTCCATCATGTTTACGGTTTTGCCTACACCGGCACCACCGAACAGACCGACTTTACCGCCCTTGGCGAACGGGCAAACCAGGTCGATTACCTTGATGCCGGTTTCCAGCAGGTCGTTGCCGCCCGCTTGTTCAGCGAAGGTTGGCGCAGGACGGTGAATGCCCCAGCGCTCTTCGGTGTCGATTGGACCCGCTTCGTCGATCGGGTTACCCAGAACGTCCATGATCCGGCCCAGCGTCGCTTTACCGACCGGTACGGAAATGGCTGCGCCGGAGTCGGTGACTTCCAGACCGCGCTTCAAGCCCTCGGTGGAACCCATCGCAATGGTACGAACCACGCCGTCGCCCAGCTGCTGCTGAACTTCCAGGGTGGTTTCGGCCGCGCTCAGTACTTTCAGCGCGTTGTAGATGCTCGGTACGCTGTCGCGTGGAAATTCCACGTCGATAACGGCGCCGATGATTTGAACGATACGTCCGCTACTCATAGCTGGATCCTCTGAATATTTGAACCGTTAAACCGCGGCAGCGCCGCCGACGATTTCCGAGATCTCTTGGGTGATCGCAGCCTGACGCGCCTTGTTGTAGACCAGCTGCAAATCGCTGATCAAATCACCGGCGTTGTCGGTAGCGTTCTTCATCGCGATCATCCGCGCAGCCTGTTCAGCCGCGTTGTTCTCGACCACCGCCTGGTAGACCTGCGACTCCACGTAGCGGACCATCAAGCCATCAAGCAGCTCTTTGGCGTCCGGTTCGTACAGATAATCCCAGTGGTGCTTGAGTTCCTGTTCCGTGGTTGCCACCAATGGAATCAACTGCTCCACCGTAGGCTGTTGCGTCATGGTGTTGATGAACTTGTTGGACACCACGGACAGGCGATCAATACGGCCATCCAGGTAGGCATCCAGCATCACCTTGACGCTGCCGATCAGGTCATTGATCGACGGCTCTTCGCCCAGGTGGCTGATAGCTGCTACGACGTTACCGCCGAAGTTGCGGAAGAAAGCCGCACCCTTGCTACCAACTACACACAGATCGATCTCGACGCCGTTTTCGCGGTTTACCGCCATGTCCTTGACCAAAGCCTTGAACAGGTTGGTGTTCAAGCCACCACACAGACCACGGTCGCTGCTCACCACGACATAGCCGACGCGCTTTACTTCACGGTCGATCATGAACGGGTGGCGATATTCCGGGTTGGCGTTGGCCAGATGACCAATAACCTGGCGGATGCGCTCCGCGTAAGGACGGCTAGCAGCCATGCGCATTTGTGCCTTGCGCATTTTACTGACCGCCACTTTTTCCATGGCGCTGGTAATCTTTTGCGTGCTTTTGATGCTCGCAATCTTACTGCGAATCTCTTTTGCGCCTGCCATGTAACACCTATCAGGTTAGCAAGCGGGAGCCTTGCGGCTCCCGCTGCGGCTTACCAGGTTTGGGTGGCCTTGAACTTCTCGATACCGGCTTTCATGCCAGCGTCGATTTCGTCATTGAAGTCACCCTTCACGTTGATCTTCGCCATCAAGTCGGCGTGATCGCGGTTGAAGAAAGCAATCAGCGCTTGTTCGAAGCTGCCGATCTTGGCGATTTCAACGTCAGTCAGGAACCCACGCTCAGCGGCATATAGCGACAGCGCCATGTCAGCGATCGACATTGGTGCGTATTGCTTCTGCTTCATCAGCTCGGTAACGCGCTGACCATGCTCAAGTTGCTTACGGGTCGCTTCGTCCAGATCAGAAGCGAACTGGGCGAATGCCGCCAGTTCACGGTACTGAGCCAGAGCGGTACGGATACCACCGGAGAGCTTCTTGATGATCTTGGTCTGAGCGGCACCACCCACACGGGATACCGAAACACCGGCGTTCACAGCAGGACGGATCCCGGAGTTGAACATGGCCGATTCCAGGAAGATCTGACCGTCGGTGATGGAAATCACGTTGGTCGGAACGAACGCGGAAACGTCGCCAGCCTGGGTTTCGATGATCGGCAGTGCGGTCAGGGAACCGGTTTTGCCGGTCACTGCGCCGTTGGTGAACTTCTCTACGTATTCTTCCGAAACGCGAGATGCGCGCTCCAGCAGACGGGAGTGGAGATAGAACACGTCGCCTGGGTAAGCTTCACGGCCTGGCGGACGGCGCAGCAGCAGGGAAATCTGGCGGTAAGCCACTGCTTGCTTGGACAGATCGTCATAAACGATCAGCGCGTCTTCACCGCGGTCGCGGAAGAATTCACCCATGGTGCAACCGGAGTACGGAGCCAGGAACTGCAGTGCTGCAGATTCCGAAGCGCTCGCCGCGACAACGATGGTGTTAGCCAGCGCGCCGTTTTCTTCCAGCTTGCGAACCACGTTGGCGATAGTCGATTGCTTCTGACCGATCGCTACGTAGACGCAGAAAATGCCGCTGTTTTTCTGGTTGATGATCGCGTCGATCGCCAGAGCGGTTTTACCGATCTGACGGTCACCGATGATCAGCTCACGCTGGCCACGGCCGACAGGAATCATGGCATCGACAGCTTTGTAGCCAGTCTGTACAGGCTGGTCTACCGACTTACGCCAGATCACGCCAGGAGCAACTTTCTCGACCGCATCGGTCTCGGTGTTGTTCAGCGGACCTTTGCCGTCAACAGGGTTACCCAGTGCGTCGACTACGCGACCCAGCAGTTCCTTACCAACCGGAACTTCGAGGATGCGGCCGGTGCACTTGGCGCTCATGCCTTCAGCCAGAGACTGGTAGGAGCCCAATACGACGGCACCTACAGAGTCTTGCTCGAGGTTGAGAGCCATACCGAAGACGCCGCCCGGAAACTCGATCATCTCGCCGTACATGACGTCGGCCAGACCGTGAATCCGCACGATACCGTCAGATACGCTGACGACAGTGCCTTCGTTACGGGCTTGGGAGGTCACATCGAGCTTGTCGATGCGGCCCTTGATAATTTCACTTATTTCGGAAGGATTGAGTTGCTGCATTGCTCTGCTGCCCCTTCAAACTCAAGATTTCAATGCTTCGGCAAGGTTTGCGAGTTTCCCGCGAACCGAGCCATCGATAACCAGGTCGCCGGCGCGGATGACAATGCCCCCGATAAGGGACTTGTCTTCCTCGACTTGCAGGCGCACTTCCCGGTTGAGTCGTGCACTGAGAACCTTGGCGAGTTTGTCTTGCTGTTCTTGGTTCAATGCAAAAGCACTGGTCACTTCAACGTCTACCGATTTCTCTTGTTCGGCCTTGTACAGGTCAAACAGAGCGGCGATCTCCGGCAAAAGCGGGAGACGGTCGTTTTCGGCAACGACGTTGATGAAGTTCTGTGCCTTCACATCAAACTTGTCGCCGCACACGTCAATAAACGTGGCGGCCTTGTCTGCGCTCGTCAGTCGCGGGGCCTTGAGCACGCGCTGCATGGTGTCGTCTTGCGACACTGCTGCAGCCAGGCCGAGCATGGCTGACCAAGAGGCCAGTTGCTGGTGGGCCTGGGCGTGCTCGAAGGCTGCCTTAGCGTAAGGTCGGGCCAACGTGGTCAATTCTGCCATGATCGCCCTCGCTTAAATTTCAGCAGCCAGTTTGTTTACCAGCTCCGCGTGCGCGTTTTGATCGATTGTGGCACCCAGGATCTTCTCGGCGCCGCCGACGGCCAGAGCACCCAGTTGGGTACGCAGCGCATCTTTGACACTGTTCAGTTCCTGCTCGATCTCGGCCTGAGCCTGAACCTTCACACGGTCAGCGTCGATACGGGCTTTTTCAACAGCCTCTTCAACGATCTGGTTACCGCGTTTCTTGGCCTGCTCAATGATTTCAGCTGCTTGAGCCTTAGCTTCGCGCAGTTGTTGACCCGCTTTATCTTGGGCCAACTCCAGGTCGCGAGCTGCTCGGGCGGCAGCGTCCAGTCCATCCGCGATCTTCTTCTGACGTTCGTGCAAAGCCGCGATGACCGGAGGCCACACGAACTTCATGCAAAACAGTACAAAAATGAAGAACGCAACGGACTGGCCAATCAGGGTTGCATTAATGTTCACGCCAACACCTCGCTCGTTCGTTGCACATCAAACCAATCACTCGAAGGTTCGAGTGATTAGCCAGCGAGTTGACCAACGAATGGGTTCGCGAAGGTGAAGAACAGAGCGATACCAACACCGATCATGGTTACGGCGTCGAGCAGACCGGCAACGATGAACATTTTGACTTGCAGCATTGGAACCATCTCTGGCTGACGCGCTGCGCCTTCCAGGAACTTGCCACCCAACAGGCCGAAACCAATTGCGGTACCCAGTGCGCCCAGGCCGATCAACAGTGCAACAGCGATAGCGGTTAGACCAACTACAGTTTCCATCTTTCCTCCCGACTTTTACGTCGTATGGTTTAGGTTTTTTAGATTTTAAAGCGGTAAAACAAATCGTTTCATGCCCGGTGGGCACCCACCCGTTTCATCGGGTGGGACATCAGACCAGTCGAGACGGGTCTTAATGGTTCTCTTCGTGCGCCATCGACAGATAAACGATGGTGAGCATCATGAAGATAAACGCCTGCAGGGTAATGATCAGGATGTGGAACACAGCCCACGCCCACTGCAGAACTACGCCCAGGCCGCTAAGCCAGAGCAGACCGCTGCCGAACATCACAGCAATCAGAATGAAGACCAGTTCGCCGGCGTACATGTTGCCGAACAGACGCAATGCCAGCGAAATTGGCTTGGCGATCAGCGTCACGAACTCCAGCAGGAAGTTGACCGGAATCAGCAGCGCTTGCAGGAAAATGTTCTTGCTGCCAAACGGGTGCAGGGTCAGTTCGCCGATGAAGCCGCCGATGCCCTTGACCTTGATGCTGTAGAAAATGATCAACGCGAACACCGACAGGGCCATGCCCAGGGTGGCGTTCGGGTCAGTGGTCGATACCGCACGGAATGGAATGTGCGCATCGCCACTGATCAGGATGGCCAGCTGAGGAATCCAGTCGACCGGGATCAGGTCGACAGCGTTCATCAGGAAGACCCAGACGAAGATGGTCAGTGCCAACGGTGCAATCACCGGGCTACGGCCATGGAAGCTGTCTTTCACGCTGCCATCGACGAATTCGACCAATACTTCAACGAAGTTCTGCAAAGCACCAGGCTGACCGGAAGTCGCCTTCTTCGCCGCCATGCGGAAAAGAAGAACGAAGATCAGACCCAACGCGACCGACCAGCCGAGGGTATCGACGTGGAAAGCCCAGAAGCCCATTTCTTTGGCTTCTGCTGCGGTGTGGGCAAAACCCCACCCGCCAGTTGGGTGCTGACCGAAGGTCAGGTTCTGCAAGTGGTGCTGGATATAGCCCGAAGCGGTTGTCTCTGCCATGGTTGCCTCAAACGCCCTAAGGTCTCGAAAGTCTTGTTCTCATCAGCAGGGGCGCGAACCAGCTGACCAGTTGGGTCAACACGAAGACACCGAATACAGCTATCGGCGCCAATGGCTTCACACCTGCGAACGTCAATGCAAAGAGCACTGCCGTCAAAATCAGTTTGCCCGCCTCGCCGGCGTAAAAAGACCGGACGATGGCTTGGGCTGCTCGGGCGCCGGAAAACCGAAATGCCCTGTGAGCGAAATAAACATTGGGCAGCAAGGCTATCAGGCCTCCGCAAAGTCCCGAGTACCCGGCAACGACTCCGTGCCATTGCCAGAGCGCCAAAGCGGCAATGAGCAACACCACGAATTGAGCCATCAACACCGGAAATACTGCCAGGCGATGGAACGGCAAGCGGTTTGGCGTGCGGCTTTCCATCACATTTGCTCCCCAATGGTCGGCTGCCACAATTCAATAACTTGGCATAATTTGTGCCGACAAAATGCGCGCAGAGTATAGGGGCGCTTCTGCCCCTATTCAACTGTCAGGTAGTGATTTCCGACTGCACGCTACATGAGTAAATGTTTCAGCGGATGTGTGCGAGCACACCTTGAAGTTCATCCAGGGAGTTATAACCGATCACCAGCTGCCCTTTGCCTTTCTTTCCGTGGCGAATCTGCACCGCAGAGCCTAGGCGCTCGGCCAGGCGCTGCTCGAGTCGTGCGATATCCGGGTCCGGTTTGGACGGTTCCAGCGGCTCCGGTTTTCCATTGAGCCACTGGCGAACCAGTGCCTCGGTTTGGCGCACCGTCAGGCCCCGTGCGACAACGTGTCGCGCCCCTTCAACCTGTTGATTTTCCGGTAAACCGAGCAAAGCACGTGCATGACCCATTTCCAAATCACCGTGCGACAGCATGGTTTTGATGACTTCCGGCAACGCAATCAAGCGCAGCAGGTTGGCAACCGTGACCCGCGACTTGCCCACCGCCTCGGCCACTTGTTGTTGAGTCAGCTGGAATTCCTGCTGCAAGCGCTGCAAAGCCACGGCTTCTTCGATCGGGTTGAGGTCTTCGCGCTGTATGTTTTCGATCAGCGCCATGGCGATGGCGGTTTCATCCGGAACATCGCGCACCATCGCCGGGATGGTTTCCTGGCCTGCCTGCTGGCTGGCGCGCCAGCGACGTTCGCCGGCGATGATCTCGAAGCGACCACTGCCGATCGGGCGCACCACGATAGGCTGCATCACGCCTTGGGCCTTGATCGAATTCGCCAGCTCTTCCAGTGCCTGCGGGTCCATGTCCCGGCGTGGCTGGTATTTGCCGCGCTGGATCAGGTCCAGCGGCAAATGCTGCAGTTCACGCTGATCGGCTTGCACCGCCTGTTCTTCCAGCGAGCTGACAGTCGGACCGCTCAGCAGCGCATCCAGTCCACGTCCGAGACCTCGTTTCTTGACGGCCATGGGGATTCCTTAAGTTGGCTGGGCGGCGACGGTGCGTGAGTTTTTGCGCTGACGGCGAACCATCTCGCCCGCCAATGCAAGATAGGCAATAGCGCCCCGCGACGACTTGTCGTACGCCAACGCCGGCATGCCATAACTGGGGGCTTCGGCAAGGCGGATGTTGCGCGGGATCACGGTGTCGTAGAGCTGATCGCCGAAATGTTCCTTGAGCTGTGCCGAGACGTCATTCATCAGGCTCAGGCGCGGGTCGTACATGGTCCGCAGCAGGCCCTCGACTTTCAGGTTCGGGTTAAGCAGTTCAGCGATTCGCTTGATGTTATCCACAAGGTCGCTCAAGCCTTCCAGTGCAAAGTACTCGCACTGCATGGGGATGATGACCCCATCGGCGGCCACGAGTGCGTTGAGGGTGAGCATCGACAGCGAAGGCGGGCAGTCGATCAGAATGTAGTCGTAGTTTTCACGAATCGGTGCCAAAGCGCTGCGCAGACGGCTTTCCTTCATCTGCATTTCCAGCAGCACGACTTCCGCGGCGGTCAGGTCGCGGTTGGCTGGCAACAGCTGATAACCACCGTGCTCGGAATAGTGCATGGCCTGAGCCAGGTCGCATTCGCCGATCAACACGTCGTATATCGAGTTTTCCAGCCCGTGTTTATCCACACCGCTACCCATGGTGGCGTTGCCCTGTGGATCGAGATCGATCAACAGCACCCGTCGCTTGGTAGCGACCAGTGAAGCTGCGAGGTTGATACAGGTGGTGGTTTTACCCACACCACCCTTTTGGTTCGCTATCGCGAATACCTTAGCCATTCTTGCGTGTGTTCCCAATCATGCCGTGCGGCGCAGTATCAGCAGATGGCGTTGGCCTTGGCAACCAGGTACCGCCAAGGCGTGTTCGCTATCGAGGTAAAAATCTGCCGGCAATGCTACCAGCTCATCGGCCGGATGAACGCCCTTCATTGCCAGCCAGCGTGTATCGGCATCGCCGAGGTGGCGGGTCCAGTTGCTGAAGTTTTCCATGCTGCTGAACGCCCGGGAGATGATCCCGTTAAATGGCTGCGCAGGCTGGAATGCTTCCACGCGACTGTGGATAACTTGCAGGTTATCCAGTTTCAGTTCGAGTTTGACCTGGGTCAGGAAGCGGGTTTTCTTGCCGTTGCTGTCCAGACAGGTCACTTGAGAGTCCGGGAACAGAATTGCCAACGGAATGCCCGGCATGCCACCGCCACTGCCGACGTCCAGCCAGCGACCGTTTTCGATGAACGACATCACACTCAAACTATCGAGCAGGTGACGCGAGACCATTTCATCGGGATCGCGAACGGCAGTCAGGTTGTACGCCTTGTTCCATTTGATCAACAGGGCCAAATAACCCAGCAACTGCGCGTGCCGGATCTCAGTCAACGTGACGCCAAGTTGGCGGGCACCTGTGGATAACTCTTCGGCGTGTTGCGAGGTGACCAACGAACTCAAGCGCTTTGCTCCAACTGACGGCCCGCGCCGCGTTTTTTCAAATGAATCATCAACAGCGAAATCGCTGCCGGAGTGACGCCGGGGATGCGCGACGCCTGGCCCAATGTCTCAGGACGGGTCGCGCCGAGCTTGCTCTGTATCTCTTTGGATAGACCGGAAATATTCGTGTAATCGATATCCACAGGCAGTTTGGTGTTTTCACTGGCCCGTAGTCGAGCGATTTCATCCTGCTGGCGGTCGATGTAACCGGCGTATTTGGTCTTGATCTCGACCTGCTCGGCAACTTGCGGATCTTGCGCCCCCCCGCCAGTCACAGAAATCAGGCCTGCATAGTCGATTTCCGGACGGCTGAGCAGATTGAGCAAGTTGTACTCGTGCGTCAGTGGTGTTCCAAACTTTTCGGAAATCGCATCACCTTGCTCGGTGCCCGGACGAACCCAGGTGCTTTTCAGACGCTGTTCTTCCAGCGCAATGCTTTCGCGCTTGGTGCAGAACGCGGCCCAACGGGCATCATCGACCAGACCCAGTTCGCGGCCTTTTTCAGTCAAGCGCAGGTCAGCGTTGTCCTCGCGCAGGATCAAACGGTATTCCGCCCGGGACGTAAACATCCGGTAAGGCTCTTGGGTTCCGAGCGTAATCAGGTCATCCACCAGCACGCCGATGTACGCCTCGTCGCGACGCGGACACCAGGCTTCTTTGCCCTGGGCACGCAGCGCAGCGTTGGCACCGGCGAGCAAACCTTGTGCGCCAGCTTCTTCGTAACCGGTGGTGCCGTTGATTTGCCCGGCGAAAAAAAGGCCACCAATCACCTTGGTTTCAAGGCTGTACTTCAGGTCACGCGGATCAAAATAATCGTACTCGATGGCGTAACCAGGGCGAACGATGTGCGCGTTTTCCATGCCACGGATTGATTGCACGATCTGCAGTTGCACGTCGAACGGCAAGGACGTGGATATCCCGTTCGGGTACAGCTCGTGAGTGGTCAGACCTTCCGGTTCGATAAAGACCTGATGGCTTTCCTTGTCGGCAAAGCGATGAATCTTGTCTTCGATCGACGGGCAATAACGCGGGCCGATGCCTTCGATCAAACCTGCATCGGAATACATCGGCGAACGGTCGAGGTTGGCCGCGATGATTTCGTGAGTCCGGGCGTTGGTGTGAGTGATCCAGCAGCTGACCTGTTTCGGGTGCTCTTCCCTGGAGCCCATGAACGACATGACGGGGATCGGCGTATCGCCTGCCTGCTCGGTCATCACCGAGAAATCGACAGTACGGCCGTCAATACGTGGCGGCGTCCCCGTTTTCAGACGGCCTACTCGCAGTGGCAGTTCGCGCAGACGGTGAGCAAGGGCGATTGAGGGCGGATCCCCCGCGCGGCCACCAGAATAATTCTGCATGCCGATGTGGATAAGTCCGCCGAGGAACGTACCGGTGGTCAATACCACCGAGTCGGCGAAGAAACGCAGACCCATTTGGGTAATGACGCCGCGAACCTGGTCCTGCTCGACGATCAGGTCATCAGCGGCTTGTTGAAATATCCACAGGTTCGTCTGATTTTCCAATGTTTCGCGGACAGCGGCCTTGTACAGGATGCGGTCGGCCTGAGCACGAGTAGCCCGAACTGCCGGGCCTTTGCGGCTGTTCAACACGCGAAACTGGATACCACCCTTGTCGGTGGCCATGGCCATCGCGCCGCCAAGGGCGTCGATTTCCTTGACCAGATGGCTTTTGCCGATTCCGCCAATGGCCGGGTTGCAACTCATTGCACCGAGGGTTTCCACGTTATGCGTCAGCAACAGGGTTTTTGCCCCCATGCGTGCAGACGCCAGTGCTGCCTCGGTACCGGCATGACCGCCACCGATGACGATCACTTCAAAACGGGAAGGGAAATCCACCACGCACCTCGTGCCTGCTTCAGTCAGGTAATCAGAAATAGTTTGAGCTCAGGTTTTTCACCTGGTCGGCAAGTATAGGGAATTCACCCTTCCTAAAGAACCCTCTGAACAAAATTTAACCAGCTGTGGAAAAGTCTCGATTATAGAAATTAAAAAGAAAGAAATTTATTAAATCTTTGTTTTTATGTTTATTTCTATTGAACACCTTTTCTGTGGATAGAACGCTGCAAGCCTTCATTATCAAGATGTACAGCGATTCAAAACCCTGTGGCCATGTAGCAAGGAGGCCGTTGGATAACGGGCCTAAGCCTGTGGATTAAAGGCAGTGTTATCCACAGACAGGTTTATATCCAGTTTTCAAGGCCTGTTATCAACTGGCCTTAGTGGCAGTTACTCACAGGGCTTAATCGAGATAAAATCATCAGCCACACGCTTTTCGCGCAGGCGAAATTCGCCAAAGCAGAGGATCTGCTCAGGACTGGATGAGAAATTCTGGATAAAAGGGGGAGCAGACAGGCGCGAATGGCCTGTCTGTGGACTACGAAGGGGCTATTTGCCGATGCAGAAGCTGGAAAAAATCCGCCCCAATAAATCATCGGAGCTGAATGCGCCGGTAATTTCACCCAAAGAATGCTGTGCCTGGCGCAAGTCTTCGGCCAGAAGTTCGCCGGCACCCGCCAGGGTCAGCTGCGCTCGGCCATGCTCCAGCGAAGCACTTGCGTTGCGCAGCGCCTCAAGGTGACGCCTGCGTGCACTGAAGCTGCTCTCAGAGGTCTGCTCGTAGCCCATGCAGGCCTTGAGATGTTCGCGCAACAATTCCAGCCCTTCACCGGCTGCCCTGGCGCTCAGGCTCAGGGTCACGTGGCCATCGTCACTGACCTGCATTGCAATGGCTTCGCCGGTCAGATCGGCCTTGTTACGGATCAGAGTGACCTTCGCCGGATCCGGACGTATTTCAAGAAATTCAGGCCACAAAGCGAACGGATCCAGCGCTTCAGGTGCTGTGGCATCGACGACCAACAACACGCGATCGGCTTCACCAATGGCTTTCAGCGCCCGTTCAACGCCTATCTTCTCCACATGATCGTCGGTATCGCGCAAGCCCGCCGTGTCGACCACGTGCAGTGGCATACCGTCGATGTGGATATGTTCGCGGAGAATGTCCCGGGTAGTGCCCGCGATTTCCGTAACGATCGCGGCTTCACGCCCGGCCAGTGCATTCAACAGGCTGGATTTGCCTGCGTTTGGCCGTCCGGCAATCACCACTGTCATGCCATCACGAAGCAGTGCGCCCTGCCCGGCTTCGCGCAATACGGTGGATAACTCGTCGCGCACTTTATCGAGCATGGCAAGGACGTGGCCATCAGCGAGAAAATCGATTTCTTCTTCGGGGAAGTCGATTGCGGCCTCGACATAGATCCGCAGTCCGATCAGTTGCTCGGTGAGGTTATGCACACGCTCCGAAAAGGCGCCCTGCAATGAACGCAATGCATTGCGCGCTGCCTGCGCAGAACTGGCCTCAATCAAATCAGCAATGGCTTCAGCTTGCGCCAGGTCGAGTTTGTCATTGAGAAAGGCGCGTTCGCTGAACTCCCCCGGGCGCGCCAGCCGACAACCTAGTTCGAGGCAATGCTTGAGCAGCATATCCAGCACAACCGGGCCGCCGTGCCCCTGCAGTTCCAGCACATCTTCGCCGGTAAATGAGTTTGGTCCGGGGAAATACAATGCGATGCCCTGATCCAGAACTTCATCATTACCATCAAAAAAAGGACCGTAATGGGCAAACCGCGGCTTGAGTTCGCGGCCACTGAAAGCCTTGGCCGCCAGACTCGCCAACGGCCCGGAAATACGGACAATGCCTACGCCGCCGCGACCTTGAGCGGTAGCGACGGCAGCGATGGTTTCACGAGGAATGCTCATACAACAGTATCCCGATAAAAGTGACAGATAGCAAAACGCCCCACTAGGGGGCGTTTTGAGTGGTTATCCACAGAGCAAGTTACGCCTCGGCTTTCTTGGTAGCCGCTTCGACTTTACGCGTGATGTACCACTGCTGCGCGATGGACAGTACGTTGTTCACAACCCAGTACAGCACCAGACCCGCAGGGAACCACAGGAAGAAGAAGGTGAAGATAATCGGCATCATCTTCATGACCTTCGCCTGCATCGGGTCCGGAGGGGTCGGGTTCAACTGCTGCTGAATAAACATGGTTGCGCCCATGATGATCGGCAGAATGAAGAACGGATCCTTGATCGACAGGTCGGTAATCCACAGCATGAACGGCGCCTGCCGCATTTCAACGCTTTCCAGCAGAACCCAGTACAGCGAAAGGAAAACCGGCATCTGCACCAGGATTGGCAAGCAACCCCCCAGCGGATTGATCTTCTCTTTCTTGTACAGCTCCATCATGGCTTGCGACATTTTCTGCCGGTCATCGCCATGTTGTTCTTTGAGCGCGGCCAGTTTAGGCGCCACTGCACGCATGCGCGCCATGGATTTATAGCTGGCGGCCGACAACGGGAAGAAGATCCCTTTGATCAGCATGGTCAGGAAAATGATCGACCAGCCCCAGTTGCCGACGAGCGCGTGGATATGTTGCAGCAGCCAGAAAATGGGCTGGGCAATGAACCACAGGATGCCGTAATCGACAGTCAGCTCCAGACCTGGGGATAACTCTTTGAGTACCGCCTGGCTTTTCGGACCGGCGTAAAGAACGGCACTGGTTTCGGCTTTGGCACCTGGCGCGACGGAGATTGCCGGGCCGGTGTAACCGATGATGTAGTTGCCTTTGCTGTCTTTGCGGGTCTGGACGACGTTGTTTTCGCCCTTGGCGGGAATCCACGCCGTCACGAAGTAGTGCTGCAACCAGGCAACCCAACCACCGCTCACGGTTTCCTTCAACTGCGCCTTGTCCATATCCTTCATGGACACTTTTTTGTACGGCTCGCCACTTGTCCACAGGGCTGCGCCCAGATAAGTCGCGGTGCCGGTGGCCGTTGTCGATGACGGATCGGCGCTGGCGTCACGCTTCAGCTGCGCGAACATTGCACCCGACCAGGGCTGCGTGCTCTGGTTATCGATCAAGTAGGAAACGGTAACGTCATACAGGCCGCGTTTGAGGGTGAAACGCTTGATGTAATTGACGCCGTCCTTGCTGAACTTCAGGTCCACGACCAGTTGGTCCTGACCATCAGCCAGTTGATAAACTTTCTTCTCCGAAGAGTAAACCGGACGACCGGCCGGGCTTGCGTCCGGGCCATGGGTGCCGATCAGGCCGCTTTGCGCCAGATAAGTCAGTTCGCCGCCGTTATCAAACAGCTGAAACGGAATTTCCGGATGGTCCTGGCGACGTGGATACAGCGGCAATTTCAGCTGGGCAACATCGCCACCTTGTGGATCGACTGCCAGATCGAGCACATCCGTTTTGATCTGGATGAGGTCTTTGCTCGCAGCGACCGGAGATTCGGCAGGTGCAGTAGCGCCGGTATCGCTTGCGGCGCGGGGAATGTCGTCACTGACGGAAGCATTATTGCCAGTCGCCGTGTCCGGTAGACCCGGTGCGGTAGTACTGGAAGCAACATTCTGAGTCGGCAGGGCAGTCTGGCCATAGTCCTGGTTCCATTTAAGAACCATAACGTAGGACACGATTGCCAGGGCGACGATCAGGATCGTGCGTTTGATATCCATGATTACTCGGCCATCGAAGAAGAACGGGAGGTAGGGATAGGTGGAACCGGGTCATAACCACCGGGATTCCACGGATGACAGCGACCTAAACGACGAAAGGTCAGCCAGCCACCGCGCAGAAGACCATGATTTTCTATGGCTTCCAGCGCGTAGCAGGAACAGCTGGGGTAGAAACGACAGTGACTGGCCATCAAAGGACTGATGGCATAGCGATAAAACTGGATCGGAACGAGTGCCAGTTTACGCATCGGGACTGTCTACCCCTGCAGTTTCGGTTTTGACTGCTGGTACTGGCGTGCTGCGTGCCAGACGCTTCCAGAGTTTGCCGAAATGCTGAATCAATTCGGGGTTTTCTACGTCCCCCAAACCTTTGCGCGCGACGATAACAATGTCCCATCCGACCAGTGAATCCTGGTTCAGACGAAACGATTCGCGCATCAGACGTTTGAGGCGATTGCGCTCGACGGAGAGCTTGACGCTCTTTTTCCCGATAACCAGCCCGAGACGGGGGTGATCAAGATCGTTATTGCGCGCAAGGAGCAGGAGATTTTTCCCCGGAACCTTGCCGGTAGGGGAGTCAAAGACTGCCTTGAAATGCCGGGGAGTAAGCAGACGCTTTTCCCGACTGAAGTCCTGACTCACCTCCAGTGCCGGATTATCAAACTGCCAGACGCGCACGACCTTTGGCGCGACGACGCGACAGGACGGCACGACCGTTCTTGGTTGCCATGCGAGCACGGAAGCCGTGAGTACGAGCGCGTTTGATAGTGCTTGGTTGGAAAGTACGTTTCATTGTCGTGTTACCTGGTTCGTCCACAACGGGCCGGAATGGCCCCCGTTTTAAGAGACCGGGGATTCTAGAGAAAGCAAGGGCTCAGGTCAATTTCCAACCAGCGTTTCCGTATAAATAGATACGTGAAGGATTTTCCGCCCTCATCCATCACTCAATATAAAAATTAAGAAAGAAAGTATTTAAAGCTTTTCTGTAAAGCTTATAAAAGCTAGGCGGACGATCTTCTGTGGATAACCTATTCCAAGCCTTAAAACACGTGCTGTACAGAGAATGACAACTACCGTGGAAAACGGTTGTCATGCTGTGCTGTGCTATCGGATAACCTGTGTGTGAAAGGCAGGCTTATCCACAGGCCGGTTATCCACCGGGTTTCGCCTCCACTTGTGCAACGAGCTCAAGCGGGGTTATCCACAGGGCTTATTCACAGACCATTGGTCGTCTTTTTTACCTGCGCATCGGTCAATCTTCGTGGTTTCAAGGCAACCTTCGTGTGGATAAGTCGGCGTCTCATCGCTACAATGGCCGCTTGTTTTTGCCTCACCGGCTTTCGACTTAGGGGATATCCGTGTCAGTGGAACTTTGGCAGCAGTGCGTAGAGCTTTTGCGCGACGAGCTGCCTGCCCAACAATTCAACACTTGGATCCGTCCACTACAGGTCGAAGCCGAAGGCGACGAACTGCGTGTCTACGCGCCGAACCGTTTTGTTCTCGACTGGGTTAACGAGAAGTATCTGGGCCGTGTCATGGAACTGCTGGACGAACATGGCAATGGCCTTGCGCCTGTGCTCTCCTTGTTAATAGGGAGCAAACGCAGTTCCGTTCCGCGTGCTGCACCCAATGCGCCACTGGCTGCTGCGGCGTCCAAGGCTCAAACTGCTCACGCACCGGCAAGCGCGCCGCAAGTCGCTCCATCGGCGGCACCGGCCAAGCGTTCGACGCAGAAAGTTGCCGACATGAGCGAAGAGCCGTCTCGCGACAGTTTCGACCCGATGGCCGGCGCCAGCTCACAGCAAGCCCCAATTCGCTCCGAGCAGCGCACGGTTCAGGTTGAGGGTGCGCTCAAGCACACCAGTTACCTGAACCGCACCTTCACCTTCGAAAATTTCGTCGAGGGTAAGTCCAACCAATTGGCCCGCGCAGCTGCCTGGCAGGTTGCGGATAACCCCAAGCACGGTTACAACCCGCTTTTCCTGTACGGCGGCGTCGGTCTGGGTAAGACTCACTTGATGCACGCGGTAGGTAACCACCTATTAAAGAAGAATCCGAATGCCAAGGTCGTGTACCTGCATTCGGAGCGTTTCGTGGCTGACATGGTCAAGGCGCTGCAACTGAATGCAATCAACGAGTTCAAGCGCTTCTACCGTTCGGTGGATGCACTGCTGATCGATGACATTCAGTTTTTTGCCCGCAAGGAGCGCTCTCAGGAAGAGTTCTTCCATACCTTCAACGCCCTGCTTGAGGGTGGCCAGCAGGTCATTCTCACGAGTGACCGCTATCCGAAAGAGATCGAAGGACTGGAAGAGCGCTTGAAATCGCGCTTTGGCTGGGGCCTCACGGTTGCCGTCGAGCCGCCGGAGCTGGAGACAAGGGTCGCGATCCTGATGAAAAAGGCCGATCAGGCGAAAGTCGATCTGCCGCACGACGCCGCCTTCTTCATTGCCCAGCGCATACGTTCCAACGTTCGCGAGCTGGAAGGTGCACTCAAGCGTGTCATCGCACACTCGCACTTCATGGGGCGCGACATCACCATCGAGCTTATTCGCGAATCCCTCAAGGATCTGCTGGCACTGCAAGACAAGCTGGTTTCTGTGGATAACATTCAGCGCACGGTCGCCGAGTACTACAAAATCAAGATTTCCGACTTGCTGTCCAAGCGTCGTTCACGTTCGGTCGCTCGTCCGCGTCAGGTTGCCATGGCGTTGTCCAAGGAGTTGACTAACCACAGCCTGCCGGAAATTGGCGATGTGTTTGGCGGCCGCGACCATACGACTGTTTTGCACGCCTGCCGCAAGATCAATGAACTCAAGGAATCCGACGCGGACATTCGCGAGGACTACAAGAACCTGCTGCGTACACTGACTACCTGATGACACCAGCGCAGCTTATTAAGGCAAGGGACTAGACCATGCATTTCACCATTCAACGCGAAGCCCTGTTGAAACCCCTGCAACTGGTCGCAGGCGTTGTCGAACGCCGACAGACCTTGCCGGTGCTCTCAAACGTGCTGCTGGTTGTCGACGGCCAGCAGTTGTCACTGACTGGTACCGACCTGGAAGTCGAGCTGGTCGGCCGCGTACAGCTCGAAGAGCCTGCCGATCCAGGTTCGATCACAGTGCCCGCGCGCAAGCTGATGGACATCTGTAAAAGCTTGCCAAACGATGCACTGATCGACATCAAGGTCGATGAGCAGAAACTGGTGGTCAAAGCCGGGCGCAGCCGTTTCACCCTGTCGACCTTGCCGGCCGATGATTTCCCTACCGTGGAAGAAGGTCCGGGCTCGCTGACCTGCAGCCTGGAGCAAAGCAAGCTGCGCCGTTTGATCGAACGCACCAGCTTCGCCATGGCCCAGCAAGACGTTCGTTATTATTTGAACGGCATGCTGCTGGAAGTCTCTGCCGGGATCATTCGAGCCGTGGCTACCGATGGTCACCGTCTGGCCATGTGCTCGATGCAGGCCGACATCGGTCAGCCTGATCGTCACCAGGTCATCGTGCCGCGCAAGGGCATCCTTGAGCTTGCACGTTTGCTGACGGAACCGGACGGCATTGTCAGCATTGTCCTCGGTCAACACCACATTCGTGCAACCACGGGCGAGTTCACCTTCACCTCGAAGCTGGTCGATGGCAAATTCCCGGACTACGAGCGCGTCTTGCCCAAGGGTGGCGACAAACTTGTACTGGGCGACCGTCAGGCCCTGCGAGAAGCGTTCAGCCGCACGGCGATTCTTTCCAACGAAAAGTACCGCGGTATCCGTCTGCAGCTGGCTAACGGCCAGCTGAAGATCCAGGCGAACAACCCGGAGCAGGAAGAAGCGGAAGAAGAAGTGGGCGTTGAGTACAACGGTGGCAACCTGGAAATCGGCTTTAACGTCAGCTATTTGCTCGACGTGCTGGGCGTAATGACCACTGAACAGGTCCGCCTGATTCTCTCTGACTCCAACAGCAGCGCATTGGTGCAAGAGTCCGACAACGACGACTCGGCGTACGTTGTCATGCCGATGCGTCTGTAATCATTCCAGCAGAAGCTAGATGTCCTTAAGTCGCGTTTCGGTCACCGCGGTGCGCAATCTGCACCCGGTGACCTTCTCCCCCTCCCCCCGAATCAATATTCTTTACGGCGCCAACGGCAGCGGCAAAACCAGCGTGCTGGAAGCCATACACTTGCTGGGGCTCGCCCGATCGTTCCGTAGTACCCGATTGCTTCCCGTTATTCAGTACGAGCAGTTGGCGTGTACGGTTTTTGGTCAGGTTGAATTGGCGGAGGGTGGTCACAGTGCTTTGGGAATTTCGCGCGACCGTCAGGGCGACTTCCAGATTCGCATTGATGGCCAGAACGCGCGAAGTGCAGCGCAATTGGCGGAAATTCTGCCGCTGCAGTTGATTAACCCGGACAGCTTCCGCCTGCTGGAGGGTGCGCCAAAGATTCGCCGTCAGTTTCTGGACTGGGGCGTGTTCCACGTGGAACCACGTTTCATGTCCACGTGGCAACGCTTGCAGAAGGCTCTGCGCCAGAGAAACTCTTGGCTGCGGCATGGTACACTTGACGCCGTTTCGCAAGCGGTTTGGGACAGAGAACTGTGCCAGGCCAGCGTTGAGATCGATGAATACCGCCGCGCTTATATCAAAGCCTTGAAACCAGTCTTTGAGCAGACCTTGAGCGAGCTGGTGGAGCTTGAAGGTTTGACGCTCAGCTATTACCGGGGTTGGGACAAGGACCGTGAGCTGAGTGCGGTGCTTGCCGGATCTCTGCAACGGGATCAGCAAATGGGTCATACACAGGCTGGACCGCAACGAGCTGATTTGCGCCTTCGTCTGGGTGCACATAACGCAGCGGACATACTGTCCCGCGGTCAGCAGAAGTTGGTGGTCTGTGCATTGCGGATTGCCCAAGGCCATCTGGTCAGTCAAGCCCGTCGAGGGCAGTGTATTTATCTGGTGGATGACTTGCCTTCCGAACTGGACGAGCACCACCGTCGCGCACTTTGCCGCTTGCTGGAAGACTTACGCTGCCAGGTGTTTATCACCTGCGTAGATCACGAATTATTGAGGGAAGGCTGGCGGACGGAAACGCCGGTCGCTCTGTTCCACGTGGAACAGGGCCGTATCACCCAGACCCACGACCATCGGGAGTGAAGGCATTGAGCGAAGAAAATACGTACGACTCAACGAGCATTAAAGTGCTGAAAGGCCTGGATGCCGTACGCAAACGTCCCGGTATGTACATTGGTGACACCGACGATGGCAGCGGTCTCCACCACATGGTGTTCGAGGTGGTTGATAACTCGATCGACGAAGCATTGGCTGGCCATTGCGACGACATCAGCATCACCATCCACCCGGACGAATCCATCACCGTTCGCGACAACGGTCGTGGCATTCCGGTAGACGTGCACAAAGAAGAAGGCGTCTCGGCTGCAGAAGTCATCATGACCGTGCTGCACGCCGGCGGTAAGTTCGACGACAACTCCTACAAAGTATCCGGCGGTCTGCACGGAGTAGGTGTCTCGGTCGTTAACGCCTTGTCTGAAGAGCTCATCCTCACGGTTCGTCGCAGCGGCAAGATCTGGGAGCAGACTTACGTCCACGGTGTTCCGCAAGAGCCAATGAAGATCGTTGGCGAGAGCGAGACCACCGGTACCCAGATCCACTTCAAGCCGTCCGACCAGACCTTCAAAAACATCCACTTCAGCTGGGACATTCTGGCCAAACGGATTCGTGAACTGTCCTTCCTGAACTCCGGTGTCGGTATCGTCCTCAAGGACGAGCGCAGCGGCAAGGAAGAGCTGTTCAAATACGAAGGCGGCCTGCGTGCGTTTGTTGAGTACCTGAACACCAACAAGACCCCGGTCAACCAGGTGTTTCATTTCAACATTCAACGTGAAGACGGCATCGGCGTGGAAATCGCCCTGCAATGGAACGACAGCTTCAACGAGAATCTGTTGTGCTTCACCAACAATATTCCACAGCGCGACGGCGGCACCCACCTGGTGGGCTTCCGTTCCGCGTTGACACGTAACCTCAACACCTACATCGAAGCCGAAGGTCTGGCGAAGAAGCACAAGGTTGCGACTACCGGTGACGATGCGCGTGAAGGGCTGACCGCGATCATTTCGGTGAAAGTTCCGGATCCCAAGTTCAGTTCCCAGACCAAGGACAAGCTGGTGTCTTCCGAAGTGAAGACCGCTGTCGAACAGGAGATGGGCAAGTACTTCTCCGACTTCCTGCTGGAAAATCCGAACGAAGCCAAACTGGTCGTCGGCAAGATGATCGACGCAGCGCGTGCACGTGAAGCCGCGCGCAAGGCTCGTGAGATGACCCGCCGCAAAGGTGCGCTGGACATCGCCGGGCTGCCGGGCAAGTTAGCGGACTGCCAGGAAAAAGACCCTGCCCTCTCCGAACTGTACCTCGTGGAAGGTGACTCTGCTGGCGGCTCCGCCAAGCAGGGACGTAACCGTCGCACCCAGGCCATCCTGCCGCTAAAGGGCAAGATCCTCAACGTCGAGAAGGCGCGTTTCGACAAGATGATCTCTTCGCAGGAAGTGGGCACCTTGATCACCGCGTTGGGCTGCGGCATCGGCCGCGACGAATACAACATCGACAAGTTGCGTTATCACAACATCATCATCATGACCGATGCTGACGTCGACGGTTCGCACATCCGCACCTTGTTGCTGACGTTCTTCTTCCGTCAGCTGCCAGAGTTGATCGAGCGTGGTTACATCTACATTGCTCAACCGCCGCTGTACAAGGTCAAGAAAGGCAAGCAAGAGCAATACATCAAAGACGACGACGCCATGGAAGAGTACATGACGCAGTCGGCCCTGGAAGATGCGAGCCTGCACCTGAACGAAGACGCGCCTGGCATTTCTGGCGAAGCGCTCGAGCGGCTGGTAAATGATTTCCGTCTGGTGATGAAGACTCTCAAGCGTCTGTCGCGCCTGTACCCACAGGAGCTGACCGAGCACTTCATCTACCTGCCGGCGGTCAGCATGGAACAACTGTCCGATCACGCAGCGATGCAGGATTGGCTAGCCAAGTACGAAGTGCGTCTGCGCACAGTCGAGAAGTCCGGCCTGGTGTACAAAGCCAGTCTGCGTGAAGACCGTGAACGTAACGTCTGGCTGCCGGAGGTTGAGCTGATCTCCCATGGCTTGTCGAACTACGTCACCTTCAACCGCGACTTCTTCGGCAGCAACGATTACAAGACTGTGGTTTCGCTGGGCGCTCAACTGAGCACTTTGCTGGACGACGGCGCTTACATCCAGCGTGGCGAGCGCAAGAAGCCGGTGACCGAGTTCAAGGAAGCCCTTGAATGGTTGATGGCTGAAAGCACCAAGCGTCACACCATCCAGCGCTACAAAGGTCTGGGCGAGATGAACCCGGACCAGCTGTGGGAAACCACTATGGACCCTAGCCAGCGCCGGATGCTTAAAGTCACCATCGAAGACGCCATTGGCGCGGACCAGATCTTCAACACCCTGATGGGTGATGCGGTCGAGCCTCGTCGTGACTTCATCGAGAGCAATGCTCTGGCGGTGTCTAACCTGGATTTCTGATCTGGCGGACCTGCAAAACAAAAAACGCCAGCGCATTAGCGCTGGTTTTTTTTTGTTGAGATTCTGTGCTGGGAGTCCGCCGGGTAAGCCTCCCGAGCTTTATCGCATGGCACGCGGTCGCAATGCCTCTGCGCTTCACAGAACCGTCCTACATACGGCATTCCGTGACCTACTTATCCTACGGCCTCCTCGTACGCATTGCCTACGAGGGCATCAATTTTGGGATATCGAAAAGGGAATGCAGCTATGCCAACACCTGCGTATTTAGTCATAAATGGAAATAGTCAGGGCTTGATCACTGCCGGGGCATTCACACAGGAATCGGTGGGCAACGTGTACCAGGAAGGGCACGAAGACCAGATTCTGGTCCAGGCATTCAGTCATCAGATAATCATTCCACGGGATCCCCAATCAGGCCAACCAACCGGCCAGAGGGTCCATAAGCCTTTGATGATTTCGAAAGTATTTGATAAGTCCTCACCCCTGATTTTAAACGCACTGACAAGTGGCGAAGTCCTGGACAACTGTCACATTGCCTGGTATCGGACATCCTCAGCGGGCACTCAAGAGCACTACTTCAGCATTGAGCTCAACGACGCAGTAATTGTCGATGTACAGACGAGAATGCCGAGTTGCCAGGATCCTAACATGGCACATTTCACGCATCTGGAAGACGTGTACTTCACCTACCGAAAAATAACCTGGACGCACGAGGTATGCGGTACTTCTGGTTCCGATGACTGGCGCGCGCCAATCGGTAGCTGACTCTTCTGCTCAAAACGCTAGCGCAAAAAAACCGGCTATATGAGCCGGTTTTTTATGTCTCTAAAAAACTTATGCACGGTTTTTGGTATTTTATGAGCTTAAGAAATATGTATGTAAATCATAGGTTTATAGCTTAAAGGTTCAGGTTTACGGGAAAACGGTACACAGGTTATCCACAAATTTCAGACAGCGATTTGATCAGCACAAACAGGTGCCTGTGGTGCCGGAGGTAACGAACCCATCTCTCGCTGCATCTGTTCATTCCAGGCTTGAACCCTGTCGTTGAGCGCGGCAATTGCACGGGGCCCACTGCCCTCTGCATACATTGGTTCGCCAATAATTACAGTGATCACGCCCCGCTTCTTCGCCCAACCGCTTTTCGGCCAAAATTTGCCAGCATTGTGTGCAATGGGCAGCACTGGAAGTGCGGCGTTGACCGCCAACGCCGTTCCACCGCGAGAGAATTTGCCAATGGTGCCGTAGGGGACGCGCGTGCCTTCAGGGAAGATCAACACCCAGACACCGTCCTTGAGCAATTCATCGCCTTTTTTGGCCACATGCTTCAGAGCCGCTTTCGGGTTATCGCGATCAATAGCAATCGGCCGCAGCATCGCCATTGCCCAGCCAAAAAACGGCACAAACAGCAACGACCGCTTGAGCACCTGGCTCAACGGTTCAAAGTACGCAGATAGAAAAAACGTTTCCCAAGTGCTCTGGTGATTGGCCTGAATCACGCAAGGCTGATCAGGCACGTTCTCAGCGCCCTTGATCTCATAGCTGATCCCCAGAAAGACCTTGCTCAGCCATAACGCACAACGACACCAGTAAACATTGATGAAGCGATACCGCGCCTTGAATGGCAAAAAAGGCGCGATAAAAAAGCTCAGGGTGCACCAGAGCAACGAGCTGGTGCCCAGCAGCAGGTAAAAGAGGAATGTTCTGATGGCCTGCAGTATCGACATGGTGACGTTTACCGTTGCGGGCTCTGCCCGTCTTTATAAAGCGCAATCCCGATCAATCCTTGGTCAGGAGTCTCGAAAACGCTCTAATTGTGGATAAGTTCTGCGGCAATCGCCGCCAGATCGTCAAAAATCAGGGTGCCTGCCGGAAGGGTCTTGCCCAAGGTCTTTTTGCCTTTTCCGGTCTTTACTAAAACTGGCTGTGAATCGACGGCTTTGGCAGCCTCCAGGTCACCAAGGCTGTCGCCAACGAACCAGAGACCGCTGAGCGCCACCTCATAGTGAGCGGCGATGGTTTTCAGCATTCCGGGTTTTGGTTTGCGACAATCGCAGCCATCGTCCGGCCCATGCGGGCAATAGACGATGAGCCCGACTTCACCGCCCTGCTCTGCCACCAGCGCACGCAAACGCTCGTGCATGCCATCCAGGGTGGCAATGTCGTAATAGCCGCGGGCAATGCCGGACTGGTTGGTAGCTACTGCCACGGTCCAGCCGGCCTTGCTCAATTGCGCGATGGCCTCGATCGAGCCGGGGAGCGGATTCCACTCATCAACCGACTTGATGTAAGCGTCGGAGTCGTAGTTGATCACCCCGTCCCGATCGAGAATCAGCAGTTTCAAACGGTCTTACCCCAGCAAGGAAATATCGGCGACGCCGAGGAACAAGCCACGTAGACGCGCCAGCAACGCATAGCGGTTGGCGCGGACGTTGGCATCTTCGGCGTTGACCATCACCGCTTCGAAGAACGCATCCACCGGCTCGCGCAATGCAGCCAGACGCGCCAACGATTCACTGTACTGACGCGCAGCCGCCATGGGTTGCACGGCCTGGTCCGCCTGCTGGATCGCCGAATACAGGGAGAACTCGTTGGCGTTGTCGAAGTACTTGGCTTCCACGACCGATGGAACGTTGCCCTCAACCTTGCTCAACAAGTTCGAAACGCGCTTGTTGACGGCGGCCAGCGCAGCGGCTTCCGGCAATTTGCGGAACGCTTCCACCGCTTGCACACGCTGATCGAAGTCCAGCGCAGATCCAGGCTTCAACGCACGCACCGACAGGTAAGTGCCGACGTCCACGCCTTCATCTTCGTAACGCGCGCGCAGACGGTCGAAGATGAATTCCAGCACTGCCTCGTTGAGGCCGGCCGACTTCACTTTGCTGCCGAATGCGTTCACCGCGAATGCCACGGCGTCGTTCAGGTCAAGGTCGAGCTTCTTGTCGATCAGGATGCGCAGCACGCCCAGCGCTGCACGACGCAGGGCATAGGGGTCTTTGCTACCGGTGGGCAGCATGCCGATACCGAAAATGCCCACCAACGTGTCGAGCTTGTCGGCGATGGCCACGGCCGCACCGGTCAAGGTAGTCGGCAGTTCAGCGCCAGCACCCCGTGGCATGTATTGCTCGTTCAGCGCCAGCGCGACTTCTTGTGGCTCGCCGTCATTGACGGCGTAGTAGTAACCGGCGACACCTTGCATCTCCGGGAACTCGCCGACCATTTCAGTGGCCAGGTCGCACTTGGAAAGCAAGCCTGCACGGGTGGCCCAGGCTGCGTTGCCGCCGATGCGCTGCGCGATGAACGCGGCCAGTTTGGAGACACGCTCGGCCTTGTCGTAAACGCTGCCGAGTTTTTCCTGGAACACCACATTCTGCAGGCGCAGGTTGAAGTCTTCGAGTTTCTGCTTCTTGTCTTGCTTGAAGAAGAACTCGGCGTCGGTCAGGCGTGGGCGAACCACTTTCTCGTTACCGGCGATGATCTGCTGCGGGTCTTTGCTTTCGATGTTGGCCACGGTAATGAAACGTGGCAGCAACTTGCCGTCAGCGTCCAGCAGGCAGAAATACTTCTGGTTGTCCTGCATCGTGGTGATCAGCGCTTCCTGCGGCACATCCAGGAAACGTTCTTCGAACGAGCACACCAGCGGCACCGGCCATTCGACCAGCGCAGTGACCTCATCGAGCAACGCTGGCGGAACGATCGCAGTACCTTCCTGCAGGGTCGCCAGTTCTTCGGTGCGCTTGCCGATCAGTGCGCGACGCTCATTGGCATCGGCCAGCACGTAAGCGGCACGCAGGTCGCCCAGGTAGTTGGCAGGCGAGGTGATGCGCACGCTTTGCGGATGATGAAAACGATGACCGCGAGAGTCGCGACCGGACTTCTGCGCAAGGATTGTGCAATCGATGACCTGGTCACCGAGCAGCATGACCAGCCACTGAGTCGGGCGTACGAACTCTTCCTTGCGCGCACCCCAGCGCATGCGCTTCGGGATCGGCAGGTCGTTCAGCGAGTCTTCGACAATGGTCGGCAGCAGGCTGGCGGTCGGCTTGCCGGCGATGCTTTGGCTGTAACGCAGTTTCGGGCCGCTCTGATCGATTTCGCTCAGATCGACGCCGCACTTCTTGGCAAAACCAAGAGCCGCTTGCGTGGGATTGCCGTCTGCATCGAACGCAGCCTGACGTGGCGGGCCATCAAGATTGATGCTTCGATCCGGTTGCTGGGTGGCCAGCGCCGTGATCAGTACAGCCAGCCGACGAGGCGCGGCGTAGACGGTTTTGGTTTCGTAGTTCAGACCGGCAGCGTGCAGGCCCTTGTCGATACCGGCAAGGAACGCGTCAGCCAGAGTGTTGAGGGCTTTGGGTGGCAGTTCTTCGGTGCCCAGTTCAACCAGAAAATCTTGAGCACTCATTGTGCAGCCTCCAGCTTGGCCAGTACTTCGTCACGCAGGTCCGGGGTCGCCATCGGGAAGCCCAGCTTGGCGCGCGCCAGCAGATAGGCTTGCGCAACGGAACGCGCCAGGGTGCGCACACGCAGGATGTATTGCTGACGCGCAGTCACGGAAATTGCCCGGCGCGCATCCAGCAGGTTGAAGGTATGGGACGCCTTCAGGACCATTTCGTAGCTCGGCAGCGGCAGTGGCTGATCGAGTTCGATCAGGCGCTTGGCTTCGCTTTCGTAGAAGTCGAACAGTTCGAACAGCTTCTCGACGTTGGCGTGCTCGAAGTTGTACGTCGACTGCTCCACTTCGTTCTGGTGGAACACGTCGCCGTAGGTGACTTTGCCCATCGGGCCGTCAGCCCAGACCAGGTCGTAGACCGAATCCACGCCCTGCAGGTACATGGCCAGACGCTCCAGACCGTAAGTGATCTCGCCGGTCACCGGGTAGCATTCGATGCCGCCCGCTTGCTGGAAGTAGGTGAACTGCGTCACTTCCATGCCGTTGAGCCAGACTTCCCAGCCCAGACCCCAGGCGCCCAGTGTCGGCGATTCCCAGTTGTCTTCGACGAAGCGGATGTCGTGGACCAAGGGGTCCAGACCGACGTGCTTGAGGGAGCCCAGGTACAACTCCTGGAAGTTGTCCGGGTTCGGCTTCAGTACCACCTGGAACTGGTAGTAGTGCTGCAGACGGTTCGGGTTTTCGCCGTAGCGGCCGTCAGTCGGACGGCGACTGGGCTGCACATAAGCGGCGTTCCAGGTTTCCGGGCCGATGGCGCGCAGAAACGTGGCAGTGTGGAAAGTGCCGGCGCCTACTTCCATATCGTAGGGCTGAAGTACCACGCAACCTTGCTCGGCCCAGTATTGCTGGAGGGCGAGGATCAAGTCTTGGAAGGTACGCACGGCTGGCGTAGGCTGGCTCACGAAATTCACCTGTTTCTTGGGCTGCGATTTAAAGAGCGGGAGTATACCCGATTCGTTCCTGCGCACGCCCCCTGGAGCCTTATGCCACGCTGCTTTTGGTGCACCGAAGATCCGTTATACATGGCTTATCACGATCAGGAGTGGGGCACGCCGCTACGCGATGCGCAGGGTTTGTTCGAGTTGCTTTTGCTCGAAGGGTTCCAGGCCGGCCTTTCCTGGATCACCGTGCTGCGCAAGCGTGAGCGTTATCGCCAGGTGCTGTTCGGCTTTGACGTACAACGCGTGGCGCAGATGAGCGATGCGCAAATAGATGAATTGATGCTCGATCCCGGGATCATCCGTAATCGGCTCAAACTCAATGCCGCCCGACGCAATGCGCAGGCCTGGCTGGCGCTGGAAGACCCGGTGAAATTCCTCTGGTCGTTTGTCGGCGGCCAGACAGTGACCAATCATTTCAAGGATCGCAGCGAAGTGCCGGCTGTTACGCCGGTTGCCGTGGAAATGAGCAAAGGCCTGAAAAAGGCCGGTTTCACGTTTGTCGGTCCGACCATTTGTTACGCGTTGATGCAGGCTTCGGGCATGGTCATGGACCACACTCAGGACTGCGATCGTTACGCGGTCCTGGCGAACGGTGGTTAGAATAGCCGCCCCGCACAGCACAAGATCAGGAGTGACCTGTGGAAAAGTTCAAAGGCGCCTTGCTGGTAGGCGCTCTTCGGCTGTTTGCGCTGCTGCCTTGGCGAGCGGTGCAAGCGGTGGGCTCGGCAATAGGCTGGGTCATGTGGAAAACCCCCAATCGCTCCCGCGAAGTGGTGCGGATCAATCTTTCCAAATGCTTCCCCGACATGGACCCGGCAGAGCGTGAGCGTCTGGTCGGCCAGAGCCTGAAAGACATCGGCAAGTCCCTGACCGAAAGCGCTTGTGCATGGATCTGGCCGGCCCAGCGCTCCATCGATCTGGTTCGCGAAGTCGAGGGGCTCGAAGTCTTGAAGGATGCCCTCGCCTCCGGCAAAGGCGTGGTCGGCATCACCAGTCATCTGGGTAACTGGGAAGTGTTGAATCACTTCTACTGCAGCCAGTGCAAGCCGATCATTTTCTACCGTCCGCCGAAACTCAAGGCAGTGGATGATTTGCTGCGCAAGCAGCGCGTGCAGTTAGGCAACAAAGTTGCGGCGTCCACCAAGGAAGGCATTCTCAGTGTCATCAAGGAAGTGCGCAAAGGGGGGGCGGTGGGCATTCCCGCTGACCCGGAACCGTCCGAATCCGCCGGAATCTTCGTGCCTTTCTTCGCCACTCAGGCGCTGACCAGCAAATTTGTTCCGAACATGCTGGCGGGCGGAAAAGCCGTTGGTGTGTTCCTGCATGCGCTGCGGCTGCCGGATGGCTCGGGCTACAAAGTGATCCTTGAAGCAGCACCGGAAGCGATGTACAGCACTGACACCGAAACATCCTGCGCGGCCATGAGCAAGGTGGTTGAGCGCTATGTGCGGGCTTATCCGAGCCAGTACATGTGGAGCATGAAGCGTTTCAAAAAGCGTCCGCCGGGTGAGGAGCGCTGGTACTGACGGCTACCCGCTCACTGTACAAGGAGCGAACTTGCTCGCGAAAATCGATAACGATAACGCGTACACGCTGAATGTATGCGGTGCTGTTGAGTGCTTCGCGAGCAAGCTCGCTACCGGTGTTTGTCCAGCTTCTTGAGAAATGTGTTCATCTCTTTTTCCGCTTGCTTGTCGCCATGGGCCTGGGCTGCTTCGATGCCCTTCTCCCACGCCAGCCGCGCCGCAGCGGCATCGCCCAACCCTTGATGCGCCTTGCCCAACAACTTCCACGCCGCCGAATATTTCGGATCGAACTCGACGCACTTGCGCAAATGCTCCGCCGCCTTGGTGTTCTCCTTCAAGTCCAGATAACCCTTGCCCAGGCCGAAGCGCAGCAACGAGTTATCCACACCCTTGGCGAGCATTTTTTCCAGGGATTCGATCATCAGAAAAAGCTCAACCCGACGTGGAACAACTTCTCCACATCGCGAATATGCTTTTTATCCACAAGGAACAGAATCACGTGATCACCCGTCTCGATGACCGTATCGTCGTGGGCAATGATCACCTCTTCATCACGAATGATGGCGCCAATCGTGGTGCCCGGTGGCAGGCCGATGTTTTCGATCGCCTTGCCAATCACCTTGCTCGACTTCTCGTCACCATGGGCGATGGCCTCTATGGCCTCCGCCGCACCCCGACGCAGTGAATGCACGCTGACGATGTCACCGCGCCGAACATGCGCCAGCAAAGTGCCGATGGTCGCCAGTTGCGGGCTGATGGCGATATCGATATCGCCGCCCTGAATCAGGTCGACATACGCCGGGTTGTTGATGATGGTCATCACTTTCTTCGCGCCCAGGCGCTTGGCCAGCAGCGACGACATGATGTTGGCTTCGTCATCGTTGGTTAGCGCGAGGAAGATATCGGCGTCGGCGATGTTTTCTTCCATCAGCAAATCACGGTCAGAGGCGCTGCCCTGTAACACCACGGTACTGTCGAGGGTGTCCGAGAGATGACGGCAGCGAGCCGGGTTCATCTCGATGATCTTCACCTGGTAACGGCTTTCGATAGCTTCGGCCAGGCGCTCGCCAATCTGCCCGCCGCCAGCGATGACGATGCGTTTGTAGGTTTCATCGAGGCGGCGCATTTCACTCATCACCGCACGGATGTTCGCCTTGGCGGCGATGAAGAACACTTCGTCGTCCGCTTCGATCACCGTATCGCCCTGAGGCAGGATCGGCCGGTCACGGCGAAAAATTGCGGCCACGCGGGTTTCGACATTTGGCATGTGCTCGCGCAACTGACGCAACTGCTGACCCACCAGCAGGCCGCCATAATATGCCTTCACCGCCACCAGCTGCGCTTTGCCTTCGGCGAAGTCGATCACCTGCAGTGCGCCCGGGTGCTGGATCAGGCGCTTGATGTAATTGGTAACCACCTGTTCCGGGCTGATCAACACATCGACGGGAATCGCCTCGTTGTCGAACAGTTCGGAGCGCGTGAGATAGGCGGCTTCACGAACCCGGGCGATCTTGGTCGGCGTGTGAAACAGGGTATGGGCGACCTGACAGGCGACCATGTTGGTTTCGTCACTGTTGGTCACGGCCACGAGCATGTCGGCATCATCCGCGCCCGCCTGACGCAGCACTGTCGGCAATGAGCCGCGTCCTTGCACGGTGCGGATGTCGAGACGATCACCGAGGTCGCGCAGGCGTTCGCCGTCGGTGTCGACCACGGTGATGTCGTTGGCTTCGCTGGCCAAGTGTTCTGCCAGCGAACCGCCGACCTGCCCTGCGCCAAGGATGATGATTTTCATCCGTTCACTCCTTTAAAGCGGTTAACCGCGCGCGGCGGCGATCTTGATCAGCTTGGCGTAATAAAATCCGTCGTGTCCGCCTTCCTGGGCCAGCAGTTGGCGACCGTGCGGCTGTTTGATGCCGGCGGTCGTCGCGAGGTCCAGTTCCCGCGCACCCGGTGTGCGGGCGAGGAAGGCTTCGATGACTTCAGTGTTTTCAGTTGGCAGCGTGGAGCATGTTGCGTAGAGCAGGATGCCGCCGACTTCCAGTGTTATCCACAGGGCGTCGAGCAATTCGCCTTGCAACACCGCCAGTGCGGCGATGTCATCCGGTTGGCGGGTCAGCTTGATGTCCGGATGGCGGCGAATCACGCCGGTCGCCGAGCACGGTGCGTCGAGCAGAATGCGTTGAAAGGGCTTGCCGTCCCACCAGGTGGCGGTATCGCGACCGTCTGCTGCAATGAGTTCGGCGCTCAGCCGCAAGCGGGCAAGGTTTTCCCGTACGCGCACCAGACGCTTGGCTTCCAGGTCCACGGCGACGACGCCGGCCAGCGCAGGCTCGGCTTCAAGAATGTGGCAGGTTTTGCCGCCCGGTGCGCAGCAGGCGTCGAGCACGCGTTGGCCGGGCGCCAGATCGAGCAGATCGGCGGCGAGTTGCGCCGCTTCGTCCTGCACACTGATCCAGCCTTCGGCAAAACCAGGCAGGCTGCGCACGTCGGCAGCGGCGTCGAGAATGATGCCGTCCGGGCTGTAGATGCATGGCGAAGCGGCAATGCTGGCGTCGCTGAGCAAGCCGAGATAGGCATCGCGACTGTGATGACGGCGATTGACCCGCAGAATCATCGGCGGGTGCGCATTGTTTGCCGCGCAAATGGCTTCCCACTGCTCCGGCCAGAACGCCTTCAAGGATTTCTGCAGCCAGCGCGGATGGGCGGTACGCACCACCGGATCGTGCTCCAGTTCGGCGAGCAGCGTTTCGCTTTCCCGTTGGGCGCGGCGCAGCACGGCGTTGAGCAGTGCCTTGGCCCATGGCTTTTTCAACTTGTCGGCGCAACCGACAGTTTCACCGATAGCGGCGTGGGCTGGCACGCGGGTGTAGAGCAACTGGTAGAGGCCGACGAGCAGCAGCGCCTCGACATCGGCGTCCGCCGCCTTGAAAGGTTTCTGCAGCAACTTCGCCGCCAGCGCCGACAAACGCGGCTGCCAACGGGCCGTGCCGAATGCCAGATCCTGGGTGAAACCGCGATCACGGTCTTCAACCTTGTCCATTTGCGTCGGCAGCGAACTGTTGAGTGAGGCTTTTCCGTTTATAACTGCGGCAAGTGCCTTGGCGGCGGCCAGACGTGGGTTCATTGAGCGCCCGCCGTTTGACCGGATACCGCTTGCCCGAGAACAGTGCCGACCGCGAATTTCTCACGACGGCTGTTGAACAGATCGCTGAAATTAAGCGCCTTGCCACCCGGCAATTGCACGCGCGTCAGGCGCAACGCTTGCTCGCCGCAGGCGACGATCAGGCCGTCCTTGCTGGCGCTGAGGATTGCCCCCGGCGTGCCCTGTCCTTCAGCGAGGCTCGCGGCCAGCACTTTCAGAGCTTCGCCATTGAGCGTGCTATGCGTGATCGGCCATGGATTGAAGGCGCGGACCAGGCGCTCCAGCTCAATTGCCGGGCGACTCCAGTCGATGCGCGCTTCGTCCTTGTTCAACTTATGCGCGTACGTGGCGAGGCTGTCATCCTGCACTTCGCCGGCAAGACTCGCGCAAGCGAGGCCGGCGATGGCTTCAAGCACCGCCGGTGGACCGATTTCAGCCAGACGGTCGTGCAGGCTTCCACCGGTATCATCGGCGCTGATCGGCGTGGTGACTTTGAGCAGCATCGGCCCGGTGTCGAGGCCCAGCTCCATGCGCATCACGGTCACGCCACTTTCAGCGTCGCCCGCTTCGACCGCACGCTGGATCGGCGCTGCACCCCGCCAGCGCGGCAGCAGCGACGCGTGACTGTTGATGCAGCCCAGGCGCGGGATATCCAGCACCACCTGCGGCAAGATCAGACCGTAGGCGACCACCACCAGCAAATCCGGTTTAAGCGCGGCCAGCTCCGTTTGCGCATCTTCGTTACGCAATGTGGGTGGTTGCAGCACCGGCAGGTTGTTTTCCAGTGCGAGCTGTTTGACAGGGCTTGGCATCAGCTTTTGCCCACGGCCCGCCGGGCGATCCGGCTGGGTGTAAACCGCGACGATCTCGTAAGGGCTGGCGAGCAGGGCCTTGAGGTGTTCGGCGGCGAACTCCGGGGTGCCGGCGAAAACGATGCGCAGTGGCTCAGTCATGGAAACTCTCTATTACAAAGCAGTCGCAAAAGAAAAAGGCTTGCCGCAGCAAGCCTTTGCAAAGGAGGGCATCAAGCGTTCTGGCGATGCAGCTTTTCCAGTTTTTTCTTGATTCGGTCGCGTTTGAGGCTGGACAGGTAATCGACGAACAGTTTGCCGTTGAGGTGGTCGCATTCGTGCTGAATGCACACGGCGAGCAGGCCTTCGGCGATCAGTTCGTAAGGCTTGCCGTCGCGGTCCAGCGCCTTGATTTTGACCTTTTGCGGGCGATCGACGTTTTCGTAGAAGCCCGGCACCGAGAGGCAGCCTTCCTGATATTGCTCCATCTCGTCGGTCAGGGTTTCGAATTCCGGGTTGATGAACACCCGCGGTTCGCTGCGATCTTCGGAGAGGTCCATCACGACGATACGTTTATGCACGTTGACCTGGGTCGCGGCGAGGCCGATGCCTGGCGCTTCATACATTGTTTCAAACATATCATCGACCAACTGACGCACTTCGTCGTCCACTACGGCCACAGGTTTGGCGATAGTGCGCAGACGCGAGTCGGGAAATTCGAGGATGTCTAAAATGGCCATAAGCGTATTTGCTGCACGTGTGAGGTAAAGTCGGGTCGATGGCCTGGCGAGTCCGAAGCTGCCGGCTACCGTTGTGAAACGTAGCTCCCCCTTTATTTCATGAAGCCTTTTGAGCAAAGTCTTCCCTGAAAAAAGCCAGGAGCGAGCCACGAAGGCTCTGGCGTTTCACGCGAACGCACATAATAAAGGGATTCACCGCATGAGGAAATCACTACTCGCCCTGCTCCTTCTGGCTTCGGCCGGTTTCGCGCACGGGCAAGTGCAGCTCAGGGAAGGTTTTCCACAGCAATACACGGTGGTCACCGGGGACACACTCTGGGACATATCGGGAAAATTTCTCCGTGAGCCGTGGAAATGGCCGGAACTGTGGCAGGTCAATCCACAGATCGAAAACCCCAACCTGATCTATCCCGGAGATTTGCTCACGCTGGTCTACGTCAACGGTCAGCCGCGTCTGACGCTGGGTCGCGGCGCTTCCAGGGGCACGATCAAGCTATCGCCGAAGGTGCGCAGCTCGCCGGTGGCCGATGCCATACCGAGCATCCCCTTGAAGTCGATCAACAGCTTCCTGCTGAGCAATCGCATCGTCGACAAGGCCGAAGACTTCGACCAGGCGCCGTACATCGTCGCGGGCGATGCCGAACGTGTGCTCAGTGGTACCGGTGATCGTATTTTCGCGCGCGGCCAGTTTGATACGACTCAACCGGTCTATGGAATCTTCCGTCAGGGCAAGGTTTATACCGACCCGCAAACCAAGGAATTCCTGGGCATCAACGCTGACGATATCGGTAGCGGTGAAATAGTTGCCACCGAGGGTGACGTCGCAACGTTGGCGCTGCAGCGCACCACGCAGGAAGTTCGTCTCGGCGACCGTTTGTTCAGCAGTGAAGAACGCTCGATCAATTCGACATTCATGCCCAGCGCCCCCCTCACCGATATCGAGGGCCTGATTATCGATGTGCCACGTGGCGTGACGCAGATCGGTGCAATGGACGTGGTCACGTTGAACAAGGGGCAGCGCGACGGGCTCGCCGAGGGCAATGTGCTGGTCGTGATGAAAACCGGCGAAACGGTGCGAGACCGAATCACCGGTCAGCCCCTGAAAATCCCCGATGAACGTGCCGGCCTGCTGATGGTTTTTCGCACCTACGACAAGCTCAGTTACGGTCTGGTGTTGAATGCATCACGCTCTTTGGCGGTGCTGGACAAAGTTCGAAATCCTTAGCCTGCTCCACAAGTTACCAACAGAGTTATCCACAGCTTATTCCCGTTTGAACGGGGCTCCTAACGATCAAGGATGATCCATGTCGCCGTCTTGTTTTGTACCCGTTTCCCCTGCGGAGCTGGAAGCTCGTTTACGTCTGCATCGTTTGCCTGAGTTGGGGCCGGCGCGTTTCAGGAAACTGCTGGAGGCGTTCGGCTCCGCGTCCAGCGCACTCGCGGCACCTGCCAGCGCCTGGCGTGCTTTGGGTCTTCCGTTGGCCTGTTCAGAGGCCAGACGATCAAGTGACGTTCGCGATGGCGCCAGCCATGCGTTGGCCTGGTTGGAGCGTCCGGGCCAGCATTTGCTGATGTGGGACCAGCCTGACTACCCCGCCTTGCTGGCGGAAATCAGTGGCGCGCCACCGCTGTTATTCGTGGCCGGTGACCCCGGTATTCTGGAAAAACCGCAGCTGGCGATGGTGGGCAGTCGCAGTGCATCGCGTCCCGGCATGGACACGGCGGCCGCGTTTTCGCGCAGCCTTGCCAGCGCCGGTTTCGTGATCACCAGCGGCCTTGCCCTGGGTATCGATGCCGCTGCACACCAGGCTGCGTTGAACGTTGGCGGGCAAACGGTCGGTGTACTTGGCACGGGACTTGAAAAGTTTTATCCACAGCGCAACCGGCGATTGGCCGATGCCATGATTGCGTCCGGCAGTGCGGTGCTTTCCGAGTTCCCGCTGGACGCCGGGCCCACCGCCAGCAACTTCCCCCGGCGCAACCGGATCATCAGCGGTTTGTCCCTTGGCGTGCTGGTGGTTGAAGCCAGTGTGGCCAGCGGCTCCTTGATCACTGCAAGGCTGGCGGCGGAGCAAGGACGCGAGGTGTATGCGATTCCGGGTTCGATTCATCACCCGGGTGCCCGCGGTTGTCATCAGTTGATTCGCGACGGTGCCGTGTTGGTTGAAACCATCGAGCATATCCTCGAGGCTTTGCGCGGCTGGCAACAGTTGCCGTTGTCTCTGGATGCGCCGTCGTTGTCTCATCCGCTACTGATGCTTCTGCATGCCGCCCCTCACACCAGTGAAGCGCTGGCAGACAGCAGCGGCTGGTCGTTACCCAAAGTGCTGGCGGCGTTGACCGAGCTGGAGCTCGATGGTCGCGCAGTCTGTGAAAGCGGACGCTGGTTTGCGCGGGTGAGCTAGGTTTTACACGGAAGATCGGTAAACTGCGCAGAGCTTAATTCCGGAGAGTTTTTCATGGTCAACAGTTGGCGTGTGCAACAAGCCGCGCAAGCCATTCGCGCAGGGGCGGTCATTGCCTATCCAACCGAAGCGGTCTGGGGCCTGGGGTGCGACCCGTGGGACGAGGAAGCAGTGGAACGTCTGTTGCTGATCAAGGGGCGGGCGGTGGATAAAGGCCTGATTCTGGTGGCCGACAACATCCGCCAGTTTGACTTCCTGTTCGACGACTTCCCTGAATTGTGGATGGACCGCATGGCCAGCACCTGGCCGGGCCCGAATACCTGGCTGGTGCCGCACCAGAATATGTTGCCGCAGTGGATCACCGGGGTGCACGAAACGGTGGCGCTACGGGTCAGCGATCATCCGCTGGTGCGTGATTTGTGCGCGGTGGTCGGCCCGCTGGTATCGACGTCGGCAAACCCGCAAGGCCGGCCGGCGGCGCGCACGCGAATTCGCGTCGAGCAGTATTTCCGTGGGCAGATCGATCTGGTGCTGGGGGGAAATCTGGGCGGGCGCAAGAATCCGAGCGTGATTCGCGATCTGGCGACCGGCAACGTCATTCGCCCGGATTGAGACCGAGGCGGCCCCATTCGCGAGCGAGCCCGCTGCCACTTTCGATCAATGTGGAACACAGAATCTGTGCTCACTGCAGATCTACTGTGGCAGCGGGCTTGCTCGCGAAGAGGCCCTTGTAGACACCCTAAATCTTATGGCAACAAAATGGTCGAGCCAGTCGTACGCCGTGCCGACAACTCGGTCTGCGCTTTCGCCGCTTCTGCCAGTGGATATTGCTGGCTAATGTCCACTTTCAGCTTGCCGCTGCTGATCATCTCGAACAGCTCGTCGGCCATGTGTTGCAGGTTTTCGGCGTTGTTGGCGTAAGTTGCCAGGGTCGGCCGCGTGACGTACAGCGAGCCTTTCGCTGCCAGAATCCCCAGGTTCACACCATCCACGGCGCCCGACGCATTGCCGAAACTCACCACCAGACCACGCGGCGCAACACTGTCGAGCGACGTCAGCCAGGTATCTTTGCCGACTCCGTCATACACCACCGGGACTTTTTTGCCGTCAGTCAATTCCAGAACCCGTTGTGCGACATTTTCATGGCTGTAATCGATGGTCGCCCAAGCGCCATTGGCTTTTGCCAGTGCAGCTTTTTCCGCCGAGCTGACCGTGCCGATCAACTTCACGCCCAGGGATTTGGCCCATTGGCATGCCAATGAACCGACACCCCCAGCGGCGGCGTGGAACAGAATGGTTTCGCCACCCTTGAGTTCATAGGTCTGACGCAGCAAGTACTGCACGGTCAGCCCCTTGAGCATCACCCCGGCGGCCTGTTCGAAGCTGATCGCGTCCGGCAGATGCACCAGATTGGCTTCCGGCAGAACGTGAATGTCGCTATAAGCGCCCAATGGACCGCTGCCGTAAGCCACGCGATCACCCACATTAAAACGGGTCACTTCGCTGCCCACCGCTTCGACCACGCCCGCGCCTTCCGCGCCGAGTCCCGATGGCAGCGCCGGCGGCGGGTAGAGGCCGCTGCGGTAGTACGTGTCGATGAAGTTCAGGCCGACCGCTTTGTTGCTCACGCGGACTTGCTGCGGACCGGGCTCGGCGGGTTGGTAATCGACATACTCGAGCACTTCGGGGCCGCCGTGTGCGCGGAACTGGATACGCTTTGCCATCAACACTCTCCCTGGGTCGTTTTGCGAAGTGCTCTATCGGACTCCTAAGCTTGATCTTCGTCAACTGCGGTGACACATGCGGCGGTGTTATCCTCTGCAGCAATTTGCCGCCGGCCTCAGTGCCGCGCTGCTTTGCCCGATTCAAGGTGATGACATGACGACCCGCACCGAGGCCGTGAAAGCCTACCTGCTCGACCTGCAAGACCGCATCTGCACTGCGCTGGAGGCCGAAGACGGCGGCACGCAGTTCGTTGAAGACGCCTGGACCCGACCGGCTGGCGGTGGCGGTCGCACCCGCGTGCTGGAAAACGGCGCGCTGATCGAAAAGGGCGGCGTCAACTTTTCCCACGTGTTTGGCAGCGGTCTCCCACCGTCCGCCAGCGCTCATCGACCAGAACTGGCCGGGCGCGGCTTTGAAGCGCTGGGCGTGTCGCTGGTGATTCATCCGCACAATCCGCATGTGCCGACGTCCCACGCCAACGTACGCTTCTTCATCGCCGAAAAAGAGGGAGAAGAACCGGTCTGGTGGTTCGGCGGCGGCTTTGACCTGACGCCTTACTACGGCGTTGAAGAAGACTGCGTGCATTGGCACCGAGTCGCCGAGCAGGCCTGCGCGTCCTTCGGCCCGGATGTGTATGCACGCTATAAAGCCTGGTGCGACAGCTATTTCCACATCAGGCATCGCCACGAGCCGCGCGGCATCGGCGGTCTGTTTTTCGATGACCTGAACGAATGGGACTTCGACACCAGTTTCGCTTTCATGCGCGCCATCGGCGACGCCTACATCGACGCGTATCTGCCGATCGTGCAGCGTCGCAAGAACGATGCGTTCACCGCCAGACAGCGCGAGTTTCAAGAGTTTCGCCGCGGCCGCTATGTCGAATTCAACCTGGTTTATGACCGTGGCACGCTGTTCGGCCTGCAATCGGGCGGGCGTACCGAGTCGATCCTGATGTCGCTGCCGCCGCAGGTTCGCTGGGGCTACGACTGGAAAGCCGAGCCCGGCAGCGAAGAAGCACGGCTCACCGACTATTTCCTGCAAGACCGCGATTGGTTGGCCGAAGCCTGAACGAGGAATCCCGATGGACCGTTACGTTGTGTTCGGCAACCCGATTGGCCACAGCAAATCACCCATGATTCACCGTTTGTTCGCCGAGCAAACCGGGGAGAAACTGGACTACACGACTTCCCTTGCGCCTCTTGAAGACTTTTCCGATTTCGCTTTGGCATTTTTCCGCGAAGGTCGCGGTGCGAACGTAACGGTGCCGTTCAAGGAAGAAGCGTTTCGTCTGGCGCACAGCCTGACCGCACGGGCACAGCGTGCCGGCGCCGTGAATACCCTAAGCAAACTGGCCGATGGCTCGTTACTGGGTGACAACACCGATGGCGCCGGACTGGTGCGCGACCTGACGGTCAATGCCGGTTTCAGTCTCACCGGCAAACGCATTTTATTGCTCGGAGCCGGGGGCGCGGTGCGCGGTGCATTGGAACCTTTGCTGGCCAAGCGGCCTGCCTCGGTGATTATCGCTAATCGCACGGTGGAAAAAGCCGAGTTGCTGGCCGAGTTGTTCGCCGACCTTGGGCCGGTGTCGGCCAGCGGTTTCGATTGGTTACAGGAGCCGGTCGATCTGATCATCAACGCAACGTCCGCGAGCCTGACCGGTGACGTGCCGCCCATTGCCAGCAGCCTGATCCAGGCGGGCGAGACGGTGTGTTACGACATGATGTACGGCAAAGAGCCGACTTCGTTCTGCCGATGGGCTACGGAGCATGGTGCGGCGGTGACGATGGATGGCCTGGGAATGCTGGCCGAGCAAGCGGCAGAAGCGTTCTTCCTCTGGCGCGGCGTGCGCCCGGACACGGCGCCGGTACTGGCCCAGCTGCGCCGCCAGCTAGCCGAATAGACTTTTGGAGCGAGCGGTTCTGCGCTCCTAAAAGTGGGTTCATTCAATCCTCAAACCGGATGGGGCACTTCTGCGCGCCTTCGAGTTTTCTCAGCTCTTCGATCACCGGCGCTCTCGCCCCGCGCAACGTCAGGCTGCGGTCCTGCTTGAGTAACCGCCGCGCTTCCTGATGCAGCATTTCCACCCCCGAGTAGTCGATGAAATTGATCTGCTGCGCCTCGATCACCACGCGCGCGGCGTGCATCCGCTGCAGGCGCACCTGCAGATAATGGCTGGCGCCGAAGAAGATCGAACCCCCGACACGCAGCACATCTTCATCGCCATTGCGCCAGTGCTGAACGCGAGGCTGAGAGGTGCGTTTCAGATAGAAAAACAGCGACGCCAGCACGCCCGCGTAAATTGCCGTCTGCAGTTCCAGCAGTAAGGTGGCGATACAGGTCAGGGCCATGACCACGAACTCGGCGCGACTGACCCGCAACAAGGCGCGGATACCACGATGATCAATCAACCCCCAGGCGATCAACAGAATACTGCCCGCCATGGCCGGGATCGGAATGTGCGCGATCAGGCCCGCCCCGAAAAGGGCGAACAAGGCGACCCACATGGCCGAAAAAACCCCTGCCAAAGGTGAGCAGGCGCCCGCTTCGTAGCCAAGCCCCGAACGGGTGAAGGAACCGGCGGACAACGACCCTGAAAACACCGCGCCGACAATGTTCGATAATCCCTGAGCGCGGACTTCCTGATTCGCATCGAGCATTTGTTGCGAACGCGCGGACAGCGAGCGGGCAATTGACAGGCTTGTCACCAGCCCGAGCATGCCGACGGCCACGGCACTGGGCAGCAGGCGCAGGATCAGGTCAAGGTCCAGCGGCAGCGGACTGAACGGCGGCAAACGCCCGACAAAAGCGCTCACCAGGTGCACATGGCCGAACATCGAGGGCCACAGCCACACCAACAGTGCGCTTAACACCAGAGTGATCAACAATGTCGGCCAGCGCGGCAGCAGCATTTTCAACGTCATACCGACCACCACAGTTGCCAGGCCCAGCGCCAGCGAAGGGTTGTCTGCCTCACCCAGGTGCTTGAAAAGCATCAAAAAACTGTCCAGCGCCGTGGCCTGGTTAGGCACGTCCAGCCCCAGCAGGTTGGGCATTTGCCCGACGGCAATGACTACCGCTGCACCGAGGGTGAAACCGAGCACCACCGAATGCGAAACAAAATTCACCAGAGCGCCGAAACGCAATAGGCCCAGCAGCCACTGGAAAATGCCCGCGAGGAATGTCAGAAGCAGTATCAAGGTGACGTAGTCCTGTGACGCGGGTACGGCCAGAGGGCTGACGCTGGCGTACAGGACAATTGAAATGGCCGCAGTGGGGCCGCAGATCAAATGCCACGAGGAACCCCACAGGCAGGCAATCAGTACCGGAATGATCGCTGCGTACAAGCCGTATTCAGGTGGGAGACCGGCAATCAGGGCGTAGGCAATGGATTGCGGCAACGCAAGAATTGCGCCGCTGAGGCCGACGATCAGGTCGCGACCGACGCTGGCGCGAGTCTGCCGGGGCATCCAGCTGAGGAATGGAAACAGTGAATGGCGGCTCGGTAATGCCATGGATCCTCTCGGGCTGGAGTTTGCGCAAAGGTAACAGGCCCCCGTGCTGATCGTTACTGCGCAAAGCGCAGGAACGATCAATAGGAGGCATCAGAGTTTGGCTTTCACTGCCGCCAAAGCCTCTTTACCGTCAACGGTCTTCACGCCATCCAGCCACTTGTCCAGCACCGCCGGATTCGCCTTGATCCATGCCTTGGCCGCTTGAGCATTGCTGACTTTCTTGTTCACCACTTCAGCCATGATGCTGTTCTCCATCTCCTGGGTAAAACTCAGGTTGGTTAACAGCTTGCCGACGTTGGGACAGGCCTGTGCATAACCTTTGCGCGTCAATGTATGAACGCTGCCGGTGTCACCGAAGTACTTTTCCCCGCCCTTCAGATAATGCATTTTCAACTGCACGTTCATCGGGTGGGGCGTCCAGCCCAGGAAGGTCACGAACTTCTGTTTTTTCACCGCTCGCGACACTTCAGCCAGCATCGCCTGCTCGCTGGACTCGACCAGTTTCCACTGACCCATGTTGAAGTCGTTCTTTTTGATGATCTCTTGCAGCGAAATGTTTGCCGGCGCGCCCGAGCCTATCCCGTAGATCTTCTTGTCGAACTTGTCAGCGAATTTGTTCAGGTCGGCAAAGTTATGCACACCTGCGTCCCAGACATAATCTGGCACGGCCAATGTGAATTGCGTGCCGTCCAGATTTTTCGCCAACTGCTTGACATCGCCCGTGGCGACAAACTTGTCGTAGAAGCCCTGCTGCGCCGGCATCCAGTTGCCCAGGAATACATCCACCTGACCATCCTTGAGCCCGCCAAAAGTAATCGGCACGGCCAGGGTGTCGACTTTGGCCTTGTAGCCCATGCCGTCCAGCAGAAACCCGGTGATGGCGTTCGTTGCCGCAATATCGCTCCAGCCAGGATCGGCCATCTTCACCGTTTCGCAGCTCTGCTCGGCATAAACCGATGCGCTGCCGAGCGCCAGCAGGCTTATCGTCAGCGCTGTGGATAACTTTTGCATGGACTTCCCCTTAACATTATTGGTTTTGGCAGGGTTGTGGATAACGTGCTTTGCGCTCCAGATCGTCCAGATCAATGTGGTTGCGCATGTACTGCTGACTGGCGTCGACCATTGGCTGGTGGTCCCAGCTCTTCAGCTTGCCGACCGTCAGTGCCTCGGCGACGAAGCGCCGGCGGCGCTGGCTGGCCAGCACCTGCTGGTGGATCGCCGGGATGTTCCACTTGGCCCGGGCCTGGGCAAGAAATTCTTCGAACAGTGGCCGATGTTGCGGCGACTGACTCAGTTCTTCCTGTTCGCGCGGGTCGTTGTGCACGTCAAAGAGTAGGCAAGGGTCGTCTTCGCTGTAGATGAATTTGTAAGCGCCACGGCGAATCATCATCAGCGGGCTGATAGTGCCTTCGGCCATGTACTCGCCAAACACTTCATCGTGGCCGCCCTGCCCTTGCAGATGCGAGACCAGCGAACGCCCATCCAGCGGCAAGCCAGGTTCCAGTGAGCCACCGGCCAGTTCGACAAATGTCGGCAACAAGTCCGCCGTCGAAACTGCGGCGCTGACACGACCGGCGCCAAATTGTCCCGGCGCACTGATCAGCAGCGGCACGCGGGCGGCCATCTCGAACCAGTGCATTTTGTACCAGAGGCCACGCTCGCCGAGCATATCGCCGTGGTCGCCGGAAAAGACAATGATGGTGTCGTTGATCAGCCCGGTATCTTCGAGTGTTTGCAGAAGTTTGCCGACGTTACTGTCGATATAACTGCATGCACCAAAGTAGGCGCGTCGTGCGTCGCGAATCTTGTCCACAGGCAGCGGCTTGTCCCACAAGTCGTAAACCTTGAGCAGACGCTGCGAGTGCGGATCGAGGTCGGCCTGGTCCGGCGTAGCAGGCATCGGGATATCAGCATCGTTGTACATGTCCCAAAAAGGCTTGGGAATGGTGTACGGATCGTGTGGGTGAGTCATCGATACCGTCAGGCAAAACGGCTGCTCACCGTCTTCGCGAATGTGATCAAACAGATATTGCCGGGCCTTGAACACCACTTCTTCATCGAAATCCAGCTGATTGGTGCGCACGCATGGCCCGGCCTGCAGCACCGACGACATATTGTGGAACCAGGTCGGGCGCACGTCGGGCTCGTCCCAGTTCACCGACCAGCCATAGTCGGCCGGGTAGATATCACTGGTCAGACGTTCTTCATAACCGTGCAACTGATCCGGGCCGCAGAAGTGCATCTTGCCCGAGAGCGCGGTGCGGTAACCGAGGCGACGCAGGTAATGTGCATACGTTGGCACGTCGGCGGGGAAGTCGGCAGCGTTGTCGTAGGCGCCGATCTTGCTCGGCAACTGACCGCTGACCAGGGTGAATCGCGACGGCGCACACAGCGGGCTGTTGCAGTAAGCGGCGTCGAACACCACGCCTTCGGCGGCGAGGCGGCTGAGATTAGGCAGTTTGACAGGCGAAGGGCCGTAAAACGGCAACATTGGCGCGGCCATTTGATCGGCCATGATGAAAAGAATATTTTTGCGCTTCATGTGATCGCGACATTCCATAGTGAATATTTATGCGACAGTGCTGCAATCGAGCATGGATTCCACGCATGTTGTGGTAAAGCCCATGTCAGGCAATGACTAGGATAAGCACAGCTTATGTATGAAGCGTTGGGTGATTTGTCGCTGGATCTGCTTCGAGCTTTTGAAGCTGCGGCGAGGCAGCGAAGTTTCACCGCTGCGGCGAGGGAGCTCGGGACCACGCAACCGGCCATCAGCCAGCAAATCAAGCGGCTTGAAGAACAGCTCGGTACGCGATTGTTCGATCGCATCTATCGCGGCATCGAGCTGACTGAGGCCGGGACGATTCTGTTCGCGCAGGTGCAGTCTGGTTTGCAGAGTATTGACGCCGGGCTCCATGCGATCAGTGCGCAGCACCAACATGAAGTGCTGCAAGTCGCTACCGATTTTGCATTTGCCGCTTATTGGTTGATGCCCCGCCTGCACCGTTTTCACGCAGCCCATCCTCAGGTAGACGTCAGCCTGGTGACCAGTGAGCGCAGCCATAACATGCTGCGCACCGATATCGACGTGGCCATATTGTTTGGTAATGGGCGTTTTAAACAGGGCGTCAGTCACTGGCTGTTCAGTGAGGAAGTATTCCCGGTGTGCAGCCCCCTGTTATTGAAGGACCGTCCGTTGCCTTTGCCCGCGCAAGCCTTGCTGGATTTGCCTCTTCTGCACCTGCGCGGGGAGAACAGCAGCGACTGGTTCGATTGGAGTGGCGTGTTTCGCGAGCTGGGCATTACTTCGGCGCCAGCGCCCGGGCAATTGCGTTTCGACAATTACACGTTGTTGATTCAGGCAGCCATTGGCGGTCAAGGTGTGGCGATCGGTTGGCGGCACCTTGTGGATAACTTGCTGGCGCAAGGTCTGTTGTGCCGACCGGTTGCGGACACGGTCATCTCACGGTTGGGCTATTACGTGGTCCTGCCGCAGCGCAAGCGCCGCGCAGAACTGGTCCAGACGTTCGTCGACTGGCTGATGACCGAGCAGGCCAGCAGTGCGCAATCGTTGAACGGCCTGCCGCTGCCTTCGATCGCGGTTTGACTCTTCAAGGCGAGGCCGCAACAAAATTCACATGCTCACCCACGTGCAGATTGAGGTGGAGCTCGTCGGCAATCCCCACCGCTACGCGGTTCAAGCGCTCGAGCTGTTCCTTGAGCCCTGGTTCCAGACTGGTGCTCACGTGGCTGAAATGCTCAATCGTCAGCCCCGCAACGCTGCGCGGCGCGTTCACCAGCGTCCACTGCAGACCGCTGCTTTCCAGCGCTTCTCGAATTTCTTCGGCGGCGTGACGCTGCAGCCGGTCCTCGATCTCAGGGTCATCCAGCAGTTCGAAGTCCCCCACTACAAACAATCTGGCGATGCCGGCAGCCTGCATGCCGTCGATGAGTGCATCCACGGCCAACACCTGTTCCACCGGTCCCGGAACGACTTTCTCCACATGCTCGCTATTGAACGGCAGCCCGGGAGCGTCCAGCAGACAAACGACTGCGGAACAACCCGCGACGCTCTGCTTGACCCGCTCGGCGTCAAACAGATCACCGCTTTTGGCGCGCAAGCCGGGCCGCGGCGCAAGTGCCGTCAGGTCATCGAGTATCGCGATCACTTCATGCTGACGGCGCAGCATTTCAGCCATCAGCGCACTGCCCAGGCTACTCATGGCACCATAGAGCACCACTTTCACGACTTGGGTTTCTGCATTTTTCATGGCCGAGGTCCCCTGTTGGTATGCGTATATGGCGTGTGACCTGTGCGTATCGTTGAGGGTTCGAAGATTTGGAGGGTTACCCGATGCAAGCGATCAAGGGCTATCACGCTCACGTCTATTTCGATGCCGGCACCATCGATCAGGCGCGCACCTTGTGCGAGCAGGCGGCGCAGTTGTTCCCGGTTAAAATGGGACGGGTGCATGAGCAGCCGGTGGGACCGCATCCCGACTGGAGCTGCCAACTGGCTTTCGAGCCGCAGCAGATCGGTGACGTGTTGCCGTGGCTGGCGCTCAACCGCAAAGGCCTGGTGATTTTCCTGCACCCGGATACCGGCAACGATTTGCTCGACCACACCGATCATGCGATCTGGATGGGGGCCGTGCGGCCGTTGAATCTGTCGATGTTTTGATCAAATAGCACCACACAACCCGTCCGACGACCGGTTGTACTTCCGGTCATTGCTTTCATCGGCGAAAGGTCGGTGAAAGCTTGCGCGATTAGGATCGCCCTCACTGCCGGCAACAGACCGGTGGCCAATGCCAGTTTTTTATCGCTCGCACGGCCCTTTTAACAACAACAATGGTGATCCTGATGTCCTTCGCAACCCGCCGCTTCGCTGTCACTCCGTCCGTACGTTTCGTGCTTCCCGTTCTGCGCTGACCTCACCCGGTTCGCCCATTCCCTAGCCGCGCTACGCCTGGAGTATTCCCATGCTGACTTTCCTTGGCTTCGCCATGGTCATCACGTTCATGTTCCTGATCATGACCAAGCGCCTGTCCGCGCTGATCGCTCTGATCATCATCCCGATTGTGTTTGCGCTGTTCGGCGGTTTTGCGCCGAAAATCGGTCCGATGATGCTCGAAGGCATCACCAAACTTGCGCCGACCGGCGTGATGCTGATGTTCGCCATCCTCTACTTCGCCTTGATGATCGACTCCGGTCTGTTCGACCCGGCGGTGCGCAAGATCCTCAAACTGGTCAAGGGCGACCCGCTGAAAGTGTCGATCGGCACTGCCGTGCTGGCGCTGGTCGTCTCCCTCGACGGTGACGGCGCCACCACCTACATGATCTGCGTCGCCGCCATGTTGCCGCTGTACAGCCGCATCGGCATGAGCCCGCGGATCATGGCCGGCCTGATCATCCTCGCCGGTGGCGTAATGAACATGACACCGTGGGGCGGCCCGACTGCGCGTGCCGCCAGTGCGCTGCACGTCGACCCTTCGGATATTTTCGTGCCGATGGTGCCGGCCATGCTGGCGGGTGTGGTCGCCATTCTGGCGATCGCTTACTTCTACGGCATGCGCGAACGTGCGCGTCTTGGCGAGCTGCACCTGGTGGGCGATGAGATCGATCACAGCGAAATCAGCGTCTCGCAATTTCCGGATGCCCGCCGTCCGAAACTGATCTGGTTCAACGCCGCCCTTACGCTGGTGTTGATGTGCACCCTGGTTGCCGGTCTGTTGCCGCTGCCGGTGCTGTTCATGGTGGCGTTCAGCATCGCGATGATCGTCAACTACCCTTGCCTGCAAATGCAGAAGGATCGCATCGCTGCCCACTCCGGCAGCGTCCTGGCGGTGGTCGGCCTGATCTTCGCGGCGGGGATTTTCACCGGCATCCTCTCCGGCACCGGCATGGTCGACGCGATGTCGAAGAGCTTGCTGGCAGTGATCCCGGACTTCCTCGGTCCGTATCTGGCGGTCATCACCGCATTGGTGAGCATGCCGTTTACATTTTTCATGTCGAACGATGCATTTTATTACGGCGTGTTACCGGTACTTGCCGAAGCCGCCAGTCATTACGGTATAACCGCGGTGGAAATGGCACGTGCCTCGATCGTCGGTCAGCCCGTCCACTTGTTGAGCCCGCTGGTACCATCGACTTACCTGTTGGTGGCGCTGGCCGGGATCGATTTCGGCGATCACCAGCGTTTCACGCTGAAGTGGGCAGTGCTGGTTTGCCTGTGCATACTGGTCGCCGCATTGCTGATGGGGATTTTTCCACTGTTCAGCACTCTATAAGCCCAAGACTCATGACGACGGGTCCAGGCTTTGTGGTTTGAAGTCGGGACCCTTCGTTGTTTAATAATTGCTCAAAGGAATACACATGGAATGGCTGACCAACCCTGAGATCTGGGTTGCCTTCTTGACACTGACCGCCCTGGAAATCGTCCTGGGTATCGATAACATCATCATGATTTCGATCCTGGTCAGCCGCATGCCCAAGCACATGCAGCAGCGCACCCGAATTTTCGGCCTGGCGCTGGCCATGGTCACGCGAATCCTGTTGCTGCTGTCGATCACCTGGGTCATGCGTCTTACCGCCGACCTGTTCGAACTGTTCGGCCAGGGGATTTCCGGGCGTGACCTGATCCTGTTCTTCGGTGGTCTATTCCTGTTGTGGAAGAGCTCGCAAGAGATGTATCACGCACTGGAAGGCGAAGATGAAACGCACGACGAGCCGAGCGTCAAGGGCGGCAACTTCCTCTACACCATCATCCAGATTGCGATCATCGACATCGTCTTCTCGCTGGACTCGGTGATCACCGCGGTCGGCATGGTCTCCCATGTACCGGTCATGGTCGCTGCAATCGTTGTCGCGGTACTGGTAATGATGCTCGCGGCTGGCACCATCAGCGCGTTCATCGACAAGCACCCGTCGCTGAAAATGCTGGCGTTGTCGTTCCTGCTCCTGGTGGGTACCGTGTTGATCGCCGAATCCTTCGAAGTGCACCTGCCAAAAGGCTATGTGTATTTCGCGATGGCATTCTCGCTGGCGGTGGAAGCAATCAACATCAAGATGCGCACCGCGATGGCGAAAAAACGCAAACAGCAGGATCCGGTCAAACTGCGCAAGGATGTTCCTGGGCAGTAACCGCGATGTTTGCCGGTTAGGCAAAACCTGTGGGAGCGAGCCTGCTCGCGATAGCGGTTCTTCAGTCAGCATATGCTGTATCTGATGGCCCTATCGCGAGCAGGCTCGCTCCCACTTTGTTTTGTGCCGCTGCAAAGCTCTGGCTCCATGACACTTTTGTTTCAATCACTTCTTTAGCTATGCGATGCTGGCGCCCGGACCGTTAGCCAACTACAGCTTAAGTAAACCAACGTAGATCGTCGCGGCACCTTCAACTTGTCCCGTTGGGACGCTACCACCCCAGGGGGCCCGTATGCTCACCCTGCTCAATCTCCTGTCTGCCGTGGCCCTGCTGATCTGGGGCACGCACATCGTCCGAACCGGCATCCTGCGGGTTTACGGTTCCAATCTGCGCCATGTGATCGGCCAGAACATGTCCAAACGCGGCTGGGCGTTTATTGCCGGCATCATCGTGACCGCGATGGTCCAGAGCAGCAACGCAACCGCCATGCTCGTCACCTCGTTTGTCGGTCAGGGCCTGATGGCGCTGACTCCGGCGCTGGCGACCATGCTAGGTGCCGACGTCGGTACCGCGTTGATGGCGCGGGTGCTGACGCTCGACCTTTCCTGGTTATCGCCGCTGCTGATCTTCCTCGGGGTGATTTTCTTTCTGTCGCGCAAACAGACCCGCCTCGGGCAAATGGGCCGCGTCAGTATCGGTCTGGGGCTGATCATTCTGGCGCTACAACTGATTGTCGAAGCGGCGGCGCCGATCACTCAGGCCCAAGGCGTGAAAGTGATTTTCGCCTCGCTGACCGGTGACATTTTGCTCGACGCCCTGGTCGGCGCGCTCTTCGCGATGATTTCCTACTCCAGTCTCGCCGCCGTCCTGTTGACCGCAACGCTGGCCGGTGCAGCCGTGATCAGTTTGCCGGTGGCGATCGGCCTGGTGATCGGAGCCAACATCGGCAGCGGCATTCTCGCGTTCATGAGCACCAGCATGCAGAACGCCGCCGGGCGCCAGGTTGCGCTGGGCAGTCTGTTGTACAAGCTGATAGGCCTGTTGTTGATCATCCCGGTACTCGACCCGCTGGCGCACTGGATCGACAGCCTGGACTTCAGTCCACAGGAAATGGTCATCGGTTTTCACCTGCTCTACAACACTGCGCGTTGCCTGATCCTGCTGCCCAGCGTCGGGCCGATGGCCAGGCTTTGCGCCTGGTTGCTGCCGCAGCGGCCGGAAACCAACGGCACCGCCAAGCCCCGTCATCTCGACCCGACGGCGCTTGTCACGCCAAGCCTGGCGCTGGCTAACGCGGCCCGGGAAACGTTACGCATCGGTGACCTGATCGACAACATGCTCCAAGCCATGCTCGATGTGTTAAGCGGCAAGCAGACTGCCGTGACCCAGGAAATTCGACGTCTGACCGATGACGTCGAATCGCTCTACAGCGCCATCAAGCTGTATTTGGCGCAAATGCCCCGCGAAGACCTCAGCGATCACGACAGCCGTCGCTGGGCGGAAACCATCGAACTGGCGATCAACCTTAAACTGGCCAGTGACCTGATCGACCGCATGCTGCGTAAAGTGCAGCAGCAAAAAACCTCGCAGCGACGGTCGTTTTCCGAAGTCGGTCTGGAAGAGTTGGCGGGACTGCACAGTCAGTTAATTGCCAACCTGCGCTTGGGATTGTCAGTGTTTCTCAGCGCGGACAAGGAAAGCGCGCGCCAGTTGTTGCGCGAGAAACGCCGTTTTCGCGCGCAGGAACGCCGCCTCGCCCACGCACATGTCAGCCGTCTGCAACGCAAGGTGGTGCAAAGCATCGAGACCAGTTCGCTGCACCTGGAATTGATAGCCGACATGAAGCGCCTGAATTCGCTATTTTGCAGCAGCGCCTATGTGGTGCTGGAAACGTCCGACACCGGCGCGCTGGTGGTGGACGATTTGGCCGACATCACGCATTCGCCTTGAACGACTGGCGGCGGGGTTAGTCAGTAACTTTGGTTCCGGTTCAAGACATTGCCAGCAGGCTGGCTCCCTCAGGGATCTACGGTGTAACGCACGCCTGGGGGGGTGAACCTGCTCGCGATGGCTGCGCGCAAAGCGGCACGGACCTCCAATCAGTCGTAATGGAAGCTCGTTATGCGTTGTCTGTTGCTCGCCTGTCTGTTGCTTGGCTCAATCCCCGCGTTCGCCCTGGATCGTTTTCAGGTCGAAGGCTACACGCTGCCCAATGGCCTGCAATTGCTGCTCAAACCCGGCACGGAACGCGGGCACGTAGCGATCCGCCTGGTGGTCGGGGTTGGCATCGATGATTTCGGTTGCAACGACAAAGAGCTGCCGCACCTGCTTGAGCACCTGCTGTTCAGCGGCATCGACGCCACCGGCGAAGGCGGTCTGGAAGAACGCATGCAGGCGCTGGGCGGTGAATGGAACGCCTTCACCAGCAACGCCGACACCACTTTCGTCATCGAAGCGCCGGCGAAGAACCAGCGCAAAGTCCTCGACCTTCTCCTCGCTTTACTGACCCAGACACGCATCGATGACAACGCCATCAACGCCGCCAAACAAGTGGTCGAGCGCGAAGACGGTGGTCACTACACGCACCTGCAACGCTGGCTCGATCGCCAGGACCTCGGCCACACGGCCAGCAATCAACTGGCGGTGGAGCTCGGCCTGAAATGCCCCGAGCGCGCCGAAGTCGACCACCTGACCCGCGAGCAACTCGAAACTGCGCGCGCGGCCTGGTATGCACCCAACAATATGACCCTGATTATCGTCGGCGATCTTGAGCGTTTGCTTCCGGCGTATCTGGAGCGGGCCTGGGGCGCACTTGAACCGGTGGACCCGACCGATCACCCGCCTCTTCCGCAAATCAACGCCAGCGCAGCGCATGAACGCACCTTGAGCCAGGGTCTGGTCGGCGACAGCGCCAAGCTGCATTGGCTGGTGCCCGAACCGATGCTGGAAAATCAGCACGATCAAACCTTCGATTTGCTCAAGGACTATCTGGACTGGGCGCTTTATCGCCAGCTGCGCCTGGCTCATGGCTTGTCCTACGGCCCGTCGGCCGAGCGCGAAGTGTTTGGCGGGGTTGGCTTCATGAGCCTCAACGCTGATCTGGAACGCGATAGCGTGCCCGAAGCGGAGCAAGTGCTGGAACAGTTGAAAGCCGATTTGCTCAAGGACGGCTTGAATGCCGAGACGTTCGAACGACTTAAACAGGCGGCCATCGCCCGTCAAGCCTGGGCGGTTCAAGGCAACAGCGCACTGGCCGATTACTACTGGAGTGCCTTGGGTAATTATCAGGACGGCCGTTTTGCCGACCCTGCCAGGGAACTCAAAAGCGTGACGCTGGCCGAGTCCAACAAGGCGATGCGCGAATTGCTCATGCAGCCGGGTTATCTGCGCATCGAGAAGCCGCTGATGAGCGATGATCAGTTTGTTTTGGCGATTGCGGGGGTGTTGGGGCTGGTCGTGCTGGTGTTGTTGAGTTGGCGTGTGCACCGAAGAGCGCGGCCTTCCCCGTAGCAGCTGCCGAAGGCTGCGACCGACGGCGAAGCTGTCGTAAACCCTGACACCTGGTATGTCAGGCAAATCATATGGGTCTTGTTGGCGAGGACTTCGTCCCCGGACGCAGCCTTCGGCAGCTGCTACATAAACGCGTTCCTCGCCACGCCGCCTCGCCGGGCGGTACTCTGGCGAGGGTTTTCCCCACGACTATTGTGAATCGCCGAATGCAGAAAATGACCGTGTACCTACAACGCATTCTGGAGTTGATGAAGCGCTATCCAGGCGTGATTGCGCTCGGCGGATTCATTTCCGGGGTCGGCAGTTTCATGCTGGTCGATCGCCAGCAAAGCCTGGCGTCCTGGATCGCCATCATCATGCTGATCAGCTGGATCTGGTTGATGCTGGAAAACAGCATGACCCGGCTTTTCGCAAAAATTTTCAAACGCGAAATTCCTCAGCCTTTACTGCGTTACGGCACGCAAATGATCCACCAGGAAAGCCTGTTTTTCGTTTTGCCGTTCTTCTTCATCACCACCACCTGGAACAGCGGCCAGTTTTTCTTCACCGGCATGCTCTGCCTCGCGGCTATGATTTCCATCATCGACCCGATCTACTACAAATGGCTCGCGCCGAGGCGCTGGGCGTTTCTGGCCTTGCACACCCTGACGCTATTTGCCGCCCTGCTCACCGCCCTGCCCGTCATCCTGCACCTGACCACTTCACAAAGCTTCAAACTGGCACTGGGGATCTCCGTGCTGCTGTCGTTTCCCAGCCTGGCGTCGATCTTCCCGATCCGCACGCTGCGCAACGCCCTGGCGATTCTCTGCATCACCGTGGGCATTGGCGGCGTCGGTTGGGTGCTGCGTTCGTGGGTACCGCCGGCCACGTTGTGGATGACCGACGTGGCGATCAGCACCCAAATGCAGGATCGCACGCCCGGCAAGAGTCTGGACCGAGTCAGCGCTGAGCAGATAAGCGGCGACGGCTTGTACGCCTATACGGCGATCAACGCCCCGCGCGGCCTCGACGAGCGGATTTATCACGTCTGGCAGTTCAACGGCAAAGAGGTCGACCGCATTGCGCTGGATATTCACGGCGGACGCAAGGAAGGCTATCGCGCCTGGACCCATAAACGGAATTTCCCCGGCAACCCGGCGGGCAAGTGGCAGGTGCGCGTGCTGACCGAAGATGGCCAACTGATCGGCGTGTTGCGCTTCGAGATCACGGACAGCACACCGGTCAAAGAAAAGTCGGGCGGTTCGTGATATTACGTAATGCTGCGCAATAGCCACGCAAGCACGGAGCTTATGATCAGCAGCCCATTGGCCGGCGATGCCCGACTGGACACCACGTACACCCCTGCGCAATTGCGCATCACGGGTGACTGGACGCTCGCCCATTACGCGGCGCTGAAAAACCTGAGCGACAAACTTCGCGGCCAATACACCGACAACACCCACGTCGACCTCAACGACCTTGGCGCGCTCGACACCGCGGGCGCGTCGTTGTTGGTGGAGTTGCTCGGCTCCGAGCGCCTCGGCAAATCCGCCGAGCACCCGGACTGCACGTTGTCGGCCGCCGACCGTGCGTTGTTGCAGACGGTGTATTGCTCGATGACCGACTTCTGCGTGCCGATCAGGGAGCCGGAAATCAACGTCGGCATTCAGCTGCTGACGCGCATTGGCCGCGCAGTCGATGCGGTCTGGCAGGACACCCTGCAACTGCTGGGGTTTGTCGGACTGATCCTGGAGACCATCGCGCGTGGCCTGTTGCGCCCCAAGCGCTGGCGCCTGACGCCCATGGTCGCCCACATCGAGCAGACCGGCCTGGACGCCGCGCCCATCGTCGCCCTCCTCACCTTTCTGGTGGGCGCCGTCGTGGCATTTCTCGGCGCTACGGTGTTGGCCAGTTTCGGGGCGACCATCTTCACCGTGGACCTGGTGGCCTTTTCCTTCCTGCGCGAATTCGCCGTGTTGCTGACCGCCATCCTGATGGCCGGGCGTACCGCCAGCGCGTTCACTGCGCAAATCGGCTCGATGAAGGCCAACGAAGAAATCGACGCAATCCGCACGTTGGGCCTCGATCCGATGGAGTTGCTGGTGGTGCCCAGAGTGCTGGCGCTGCTGGTGGCGCTGCCAATGCTGACCTTTGTTGCGATGCTCTCGGGGATCATCGGCGGTGGCGTAGTGTGTGCGGTGTCACTGGATATTTCGCCGGCGATGTTCCTCTCGCTGCTGCAGGCCGACATCGGCGTTCAGCACTTTCTGGTGGGCATGGTCAAAGCACCGGTTTTCGCCTTTCTGATTGCGGCGATCGGTTGCCTTGAGGGTTTCAAGGTCAGCGGCAGCGCCGAGTCCGTCGGCGCGCACACCACGTCGAGCGTGGTGCAGTCGATTTTCGTGGTGATCGTCCTGGACGCCATCGCCGCGCTGTTCTTCATGGAGATGGGCTGGTGAGTCGTCAATCCCGAGCGCCCTCTGAGGTGGTGATCGAAGTGCGCGGGCTGTGCAATCGTTTCGGCAGCCAGAGCGTGCACGAGAACCTGGATCTGGACTTGTACAAAGGCGAGATCCTGGCCGTGGTGGGCGGGTCCGGCAGCGGCAAATCGGTGTTGCTGCGCAGCATTGTCGGCTTGCGTCAGCCCAGCGAAGGGGTGGTCAGGGTGTTTGGCAAAAACCTGCCGACGCTGTCCGAACATGAGCGCTCGCTGGTTGAACGGCGTTTTGGCGTGCTGTTCCAGAAAGGCGCGCTGTTTTCTTCGTTGACCGTCACCGAGAACGTCGCCCTGCCACTGATCGAACACGCGGGCCTTAGCCGCGACGATGCCGAACATCTGGCGGCGGTGAAACTGGCATTGGCGGGTTTGCCGCTGTCGGCGGCCGACAAGTACCCCGCGTCGCTGTCCGGCGGCATGATCAAGCGTGCGGCGCTGGCCCGCGCACTGGCGCTCGATCCGGATATCCTGTTTCTTGATGAACCCACTGCTGGCCTTGATCCGATTGGTGCCGCGGCATTCGATCAGTTGATCCTGACCTTGCGTGATGCGTTGGGCCTGAGTGTCTTTCTGATCACTCACGACCTCGATACGCTTTACACCATTACCGACCGTGTGGCGGTGCTGGCGCAGAAAAAAGTGCTGGTGGCGGACGCCATCGATGTGGTCTCGGAAACCGACGATCCGTGGATTCACGAATACTTCCATGGCCCTCGCGGCCGCGCGGCGCTGACCGCCGCCCAACAGCTCAACGAGGTCTGACATGGAAACCCGAGCCCATCATGTTTTGATTGGTCTGTTCACCGTGATCGTGGTGGCGGGCGCCCTGCTCTTCGGCCTTTGGCTGGCCAAGTCCAGCGTCGATACCCAGTTCAAGGATTACGAGGTTGTCTTCAATGAGGCGGTCAGCGGCTTGTCGCCTGGCAGCGCCGTGCAGTACAGCGGGATCAAGGTTGGCGATGTGGTGACTCTGCGCCTGGACCCTAAAGATCCGCGTCGGGTCCTGGCGCGGATCCGCCTCGGCGGCGACACGCCGATCAAGCAGGATACGCAGGCCAAACTGGCACTGACCGGTATCACCGGCACCTCGATCATCCAGCTCAGCGGCGGCACTCCGCAAAGCCCGACTCTGGAAGGCAAGGACGGCAACCTTCCAACCATCATTGCATCGCCCTCGCCTATCGCCCGTTTGCTCAACGAGAGCAATGATTTGATGTCTGGCGTGAGCACCCTCATGCACAACGCCAACCAGATGTTCTCCGAGCAGAACGTCGAGCGCATCAGCAAGACCCTCGAGCATCTGGAACAAACCACCGGGACCATCGCCGATCAACGCGGCGACATCCGCCAGGCCATGCAGCAACTGGGCGCCGTCGGCAAGCAGGCATCGGCGACGCTGGAGCAGACGGCGGCGCTGATGCGCAACGCCAACGGCTTGCTCAATGATCAGGGCAAAGAAATGTTCGGCAGTGCCGAGCAGGCGATGAAGTCGCTGGAGCACAGCAGCGCGACGATCAACACGCTGCTGACCACCAACGAGCATTCACTCAACAGCGGCATGCAAGGTCTGAACGGCCTGGGCCCGGCCATTCGCGAGCTGCGCGAGACGCTGTCGTCGTTGCGGGCGATTTCCCGGCGACTGGAAGCCAACCCCGGCGGTTACCTGCTGGGCAACGACAAGAACAAGGAATTCACGCCATGAAGCTGCGCCTCTTTGCCCTCCTCGCTGCTGTTGCGCTGACCGGTGCGTGCTCTATCCTGCCCGAGTCCACGCCATCGGATGTCTATCGCTTGCCGTCGGCGCAAAGTCCTGCACTGAACAACGGCATGGCGCAGCGCTGGTCGTTGCGTTTGAACAAACTGCAGTCCAGCGAAATATTGAACAGCCCGAAAATCGCTGTGATTGCGCAAGGCGATCTGATCAGCACCTACGCCGCCTCGCGCTGGAGCGATCCGGCGCCGGTGCTGTTGCGCAATCGTCTGCTCGATGGTTTTCAGCGCGATGGTCGGGTGTCGTTGTTGAGTACCGACGACAGCAACTTTCAGGCGGACCTGGAGCTGGGCGGGAATTTGCAGGCATTCCAGACCGAATATCAGGGCAGCACCGCGAGTGTCGTGGTGCGTCTGGACGCCTTGCTGGTGCGTGGTTACGACCAGCGCATTCTGGCGAGTCGCCGCTTTGAAGTGAGGCAATCGCTGAGCGACGTGCAAGTGCCGGCGGTGGTGGCCGGGTTCGGTCAGGCCAGCGACCGCTTGACCGCGCAGGTAGTGAACTGGGCGGTTGAGCAAGGCCAGACAATCGCCCCGCCCGTCAGGAATACCACGCAGCCCCTGTAGCCGCAGGCTCCGCCAGCGGCTACAAGGTTTTGGGTTAACCAAAGAACCAGTAGCAAACCCCGATAGCGCCCAGTACCCCGGCCAATTCCGCCAGCAATGCACACCCCACGGCGTGGCGTGCCCGCTGAATGCCTACCGCGCCGAAATACACCGCCAACACATAGAACGTCGTTTCGGTACTGCCCTGCACTGTCGCCGCCACCAGTGCCGGGAAGCTGTCCACGCCGGACGTCTGCATGGTTTCGATCAGCATCGCCCGCGCCGCGCTGCCGGAGAACGGTTTGACCATGGCTGTCGGCAGCGCATCGACGAATCGGGTGTCCCAGCCGGCCCATTCCACTAAATGCCGGATCCCATCGAGGCCGAAGTCCAGAGCGCCGGATGCGCGCAGCACGCCAACCGCACACAGCATCGCGACCAGATACGGCAGCAGATTTTTCGCTACGTCGAAACCTTCTTTCGCGCCTTCGACGAACGCTTCGTAGACCTTGACCTTGCGCAGTGCACCGACGATCAGGAACATCATGATCAGCCCGAACAGCGTCAGGTTGCCGAGGATCGAAGACAAGCCCGCCAGCGCGGTCGCCGAGAGCGTCGCCAGCAAGGCCATGAACGCACCGAGTGCGAGAGCACCGGGTATCAAGTAGGCAAGCACCACCGGGTCCCACAGCCGCAGGCGTTGCATGAACGCCACCGACAACAGGCCGACCAGCGTCGAGCAACTGGTAGCGAGCAGGATTGGCAGGAACACCAGCGTCGGGTCCGGCGCGCCTTGCTGGGCGCGATACATGAAGATCGTCACCGGCAGAAGCGTCAGGGAGGACGCGTTGAGCACCAGAAACAGGATCTGCGCGTTGCTGGCGATGGTGGCGCTGGGGTTGAGTTCCTGCAGCGCTTTCATGGCCTTGAGGCCGATCGGCGTGGCGGCGTTGTCCAGGCCAAGCCCGTTCGCGGCGAAGTTGAGGGTGATCAGGCCGATGGCCGGGTGACCGGCTGGCACTTCCGGCATCAACCGCAGAAACAGTGGGCCCAGCGCCTTGGCCAGCCACTCGACGATTCCGGCTTTCTCGGCAATTCGCAGAAACCCCAGCCACAGTGTGAGGGTGCCGAATAGCAGGACCATGACCTCGACCGACAACTTGGCCATGGCGAAGATGCTTTCTACCATCGCCGCAAAGATTCCGGCGTTACCGCCGATCAGCCACTGCGCCAGCGCCGACACGGCTGCCACGATGAAGAAGCCAAGCCACAGGCCATTGAGCATCAGTTGTATCCCCCAAAGAATGCGGCGAATGATAGCGGGGTCGCCAGAAACGACAAACCCCGGATTTTCTCCGGGGTTTGTTTGGAACTGCTTATGTGGATCCCTGTGGGAGCGAGCTTGCTCGCGATGACTGACTCACAGGCATCATTAATGTCGACTGATCCAGCGCTATCGCGAGCAAGCCGGCTCCCACGCAAAAGCCAGGTCCGCACAGGTTTTGCATTAGCTGCGGGAAGTTTCACCCACTGGCATTGGGTCTTTGCTGCGCCAGTGCGGCAGGGAATTCCAGTAGCGTTCGCCCTTCGCGTCGTCGTACATGCCTTCCCAGCGGGAGATGACCAGCACGGCCAGTGCGTTGCCGATCACGTTCAATGCGGTCCGCGCCATGTCCATGATGCGGTCGACACCGGCGATGAATGCCAGGCCCTCCAGCGGAATACCGACGCTGCCCAGCGTTGCCAGCAACACCACAAAGGACACGCCCGGTACACCGGCAATGCCTTTGGAGGTGACCATCAGGGTCAGCACCAACAGCAATTGCTGACTGATCGACAAATCGATGCCGTACAGCTGGGCAATGAAGATCGCGGCAATGCTCTGGTACAGGGTAGAACCGTCGAGGTTGAACGAGTAACCGGTTGGCACCACAAAGCTGCAGATCGCTTTCGGTGCGCCGTACGCTTCCATCTTTTCGATAACGCGCGGCAGCACGGTTTCAGAACTGGCGGTGGAGTAAGCCAGCACCAGCTCATCCTTGAAGATGCGCATCAGCTTGAGCACCGAAAACCCGAACAGACGCGCGATCAGCCCCAGCACCACGAAAGCGAAGAAGATGATGGCGACGTAAACCAGGATCACCAGTTTGGCCAGCGGCAGCAGCGAAGCGAAACCGAAGTTGGCCACGGTCACAGCGATCAGTGCGAAAACGCCAATCGGGGCGTAGTTCATGATCATGTGGGTGACTTTGAACATGCTTTCCGACACGCCCTGGAACATCGTCACCAGCGGGTCGCGCAGTTCTGGTTTGAGGCTCGACAGGCCAAGACCGAATAGCACAGAGAAGAAAATGATCGGCAGCATCTCGCCACGGGCGACGGCGGCGAAGATGTTCGAAGGGATCAGGTTGAGGATGGTTTCGATGAACGCGTGTTCATGTTGAACCTCGGCAGCTGTCGCCTGGTACTTGGAAATATCCACCGTACCGAGGGTGCTCATGTCGATGCCGGCACCGGGATGGAACACGTTGGCCAGCACCAGGCCGACAACGATGGCGATCGTGGTGACAACCTCGAAGTAAAGAATGGTCTTCAGACCGATGCTGCCAAGCTTCTTTGCATCGCCGACACCGGCGATACCAACGATCAGCGACGAGATCACGATTGGAATCACGATCATCTTGATCAGACGGATAAAGATATCGCCTGCCGGTTGCAGGACGTTGCTGATCCACCAGGCTTTCTCGGCACTGAAGTGGTTGAGCAACGCACCAATTGCAATCCCCAACACCAGACCGATCAGGATCTGCCAGGCGAGGCTGATTTTTGCCTTCTTCATATCTTTACCCTTACTTGCGTTTGACTCAGACAGATGCAGGAACTGGAACGCCCGTGGCGAAAAATTCTGCGCATCTGCCCCCGTATAAGGTGCCTGCGGATCGCGTTTTCACGGTTCTCTGGCAGGTGAAAAAAGGCGCAACTATTCCGATGCAAGGAAGCGACGTCTAATGCCGTAAACGACTACCCTATGCCGAATCGGCATGAGTTTTTTTGTTACATAGTCGCGTCCCAACCGGTTCGAATACGACATTTTGGCAAACATAAGTGCCGTGAACCGGCCACATCAGGGGCCGTAGAGTCCATTTTTAGTGGTATCAGAGAGGTCAACTTTCAGAGATTTTCAAAGTTTCGTCGCGAAAATTTCCATATAAAACAAGCGTTTTTTCTCGATATACGGTCGTAATCGATCATCGACATAAATCGAAATTCAAATTTTTGGATGGATTACAAAAAGGTGTCGGCGAATCCGAATGGTTCACCCTGGCTGTAGCGCATATGGCGCATAAGCTCTTCGCAAGTCCGTCGAACACTCTGCCCGGCGAACCTGCGACGCAGCTATTACCTGACCCGGCCCTCGCGCAGGCACTCCTTGTGCCCGTAGGTCACTCCGCCCCTGAAACAGGCAGAACGTCCCGACCCCCTGGTCATGCGCAAACCTGCTTCAGGTAGCGCATTTCGAAAGAAGCCGCGTGGCTTCTCTCAAGTTTTCGAATCAATACCAGTTTGGATCTTTTTTCAGCTGTTCCATCAACAACTTCTGCATACCTTCGTCTGGTTTGCCCAGGAAGCGGTAGTCAGCATGTCGCGTTGGCGACTTGTCGGCTGGCAGCCCAGCAGGCACTTCAACCAGCATGCCGTAGGCGTCGTCTTTGTCGAAGCTGAATGCCACGATCAAGCGTTTGTTCAAGCAAGTACTCTGCGTTTCACACAGCGGCCCTACCAGATACTTGTCGCCATCCTCTTCGACTGCATTCATTTGCTCGGCGTCCCCGGAGAGGTTCATCACCCATTCCGGCAGCCGCTCTTCCTTTTTAACCACGTCGGTCCATGTTTCGCGGTATTGCGGGTCGGCATTCAACAACTCGTTGACCCGCGCCTGGCCGTCATTGGCCGCCGATGCCATGGCACTGCCGCCCAGAAACAGAGCGGCTGCCAGCATTTTCAGTGAAACATTCATCTTCAACCTCGACCGCGGCGGCCAAAGAAGAACGAAACAACAAACATCACCAGGAACACGACAAAGAGAATCTTGGCGATACCCGTGGCGGTGCCCGCGATACCACCAAAGCCCAACACTGCAGCGATGATGGCAATGATCAAGAATGTGATTGCCCAACTCAACATGGTGATTCTCCTTACGTTTCTATTTTGAGGTAGTGCTTGTGGTGCTTTTCCCGGCGCCTGCAGCTCGCCAAGTACGTTTACTTAAAAAACCCAACGTTCCTGTTGCGGCATATCGTCAACGGCCTGAGCCTGGTCGACATCCATCATTCGCATGACGCCGCTTTCGGCAGCAGTACTGCTGACGGCACTGAAATGGGTTTGCATCGGATAGTGAATCGACACGCGTGGCGCTTCTTGCTGCTGGCTCTGCTCCCAACGCTGATACTGCTGGCCGGCGATCAAGGTGATCAGCAGCGCCAGAACAGCAAACAGACCTTGCTGGATATGCAGTGGCGAGATACGCAATTGGGCGGCACGTTGGCGATTCATCCTGGAGCTCCTCCCACATTGGGTGAATTGGGTAGAAGGCATCGCTGGAATGCCTTGAATAGCCAGAGCATTGCAGCCTGCATGCCAGTTTTTTATGTTCAGTAAAACCTATATAAATCAATAAGTTAGCAGTCGATATAAATATTTATCGGACGCATCCTGCACGATGGTCCTTTTGCGGTCGTGCGTAATGCACGATAAATTCGTAGGAGTTTTCATTATTTTTGAATTGCTGACAGGGAGTGAATGTCAGAACCGGACTTCAGAACTCGCCTTCGGGCCGCTTATCCGATAAAAAAACAACAAAATCAGTGGATTAGCCGTAGGGTAAGGAGAGAGCTACCCCGAGGTGGCCGAAATCGACCAGAATCAACCATGCAACTTGCCCGATTTTTCCGGGACTAACCAAGATCATTCAGTAAGGAGCGTAGGAAAGATGGAATCAGCCACTGAGAATCAAGGCCGCATTCTGCTGGTGGACGATGAGTCCGCCATCCTGCGTACTTTTCGTTATTGCCTTGAAGACGAGGGCTACAGCGTTGCCACTGCCAACAGTGCAACCCAGGCCGAAGCGCTGTTGCAACGTCAGGTATTCGACCTTTGCTTCCTTGATCTGCGCCTCGGTGAAGACAATGGCCTTGATGTACTGGCGCAGATGCGTATTCAGGCGCCGTGGATGCGGGTGGTTATAGTCACGGCTCACTCGGCCGTCGATACCGCGGTAGATGCCATCCAGGCGGGCGCCGCTGATTACCTGGTCAAGCCTTGCAGCCCCGATCAATTGCGTCTGGCCACCGCCAAGCAACTTGAAGTGCGCCAGCTGTCGGCTCGACTCGAAGCCCTCGAAGGCGAAGTACGCAAACCCAAGGACGGCCTCGATTCCCACAGCCCGGCCATGAAAGTGGTGCTGGAAACAGCCCGTCAGGTCGCCGCTACAGACGCCAATATCCTGATTCTGGGCGAGTCGGGCACCGGTAAAGGCGAGTTGTCGCAAGCGATCCACGGCTGGAGCAAGCGGGCGAAGAAGTCATGCGTGACCATCAACTGCCCATCCTTGACCACTGAATTGATGGAAAGCGAGCTGTTCGGTCACACCCGCGGCGCGTTTACCGGCGCCAGCGAGAGTACCTTGGGCCGGGTGAATCAAGCGGACGGTGGTACGCTGTTTCTCGACGAGATCGGCGATTTTCCCTTGGCGTTGCAGCCCAAATTGCTGCGTTTTATTCAGGACAAGGAGTATGAACGTATCGGCGACCCGGTCACCCGCCGGGCTGATGTGCGAATTCTCGCCGCGACTAACCTGAATCTGGAAGACATGGTCCGCGACGGGCGCTTTCGCGAAGATTTGCTCTATCGATTGAACGTCATCACTTTGCACCTGCCGCCATTGCGCGAACGACGCGAGGACATCCTCAACCTGGCGGACCGTTTCCTCGCTCGGTTCGTCAAGGAATATGCGCGGCCGGCGCGCGGCTTCAGCGAAGAGGCACGTGAAGCGCTACTCGGTTACCGCTGGCCCGGCAACATTCGTGAGTTGCGCAACGTGGTGGAGCGGGCGAGCATCATTTGCCCGCAGGAGAAGGTCGAAATCACTCACTTGGGCATGGCCGAGACGCCAGTCAACAATGCGCCACGCATCGGCGCGGCGTTGAGCCTGGATGAGTTGGAAAAGGCCCACATCGGCGCAGTGCTGGCCACTGCCGATACCCTTGACCAGGCTGCCAAAACCCTCGGGATTGACGCTTCAACGCTGTATCGAAAACGCAAGCAGTACAACCTGTGAGCCTGCCCCGATGAAACTGGCGATGAAGCTGCGAACACGGCTCTTCCTGAGTATTTCCGCACTGATCACCGTGGCGTTGCTCGGTCTGTTACTCGGCCTGGTCAGCGTGATGCAGATGAGCACCACGCAGGAAGTGCTGATTCGCAACAACTTCGTGACCCTCAATTTGGGCCTGAAGCTGCGTCAAACCCTGGGTGATCAACTGATTCTGATGCTCGGCGAGAAACCCGATCCTGCGGCGTTTGAGGCGTCCAGGCAGCATTATTTCCAGTTACTCGATCAGGGTATCGCCCATGAGCACGGCAGCAGCAACAGCCAATATGGTTTTGTCCAGGCGAAAACTGATTACCAGAATTTTCTGAAGGCGCTCGACCAGTCTCGCGATCCGGCTCATGTGCTCAGCGGCAATCAAGACCTCACCGAAAAATTCAATGTCCTGCGCAATGGCCTGATCATCGAGAACAAGCAAGCGCTGGATAACATCGACGCCACCCAGCGCAAGGCCCGTGAGCGCGCGCTGCTGATTGCCGGCACATTGGGCCTGGTCGGGCTGGCGGTGTTGATTATCGGCTTCATCACCGCCCATGCGATCGCGCGGCGTTTTGGTGCGCCAATAGAGGCGCTGGTGCAGGCGGCGGATGACATCGGGCAGGGCAACTTTGAAGTGACGCTGCCGATTTCCTCCGCGGTGGAAATGAATCAGTTGACCCAGCGGTTCGGGATCATGGCCGAGGCGCTGCGTCAGCACCAGGCCACCAATGTCGACGAACTGCTCGCAGGCCAACAGCGTCTGCAAGCGGTGCTCGACAGCATCGACGATGGCTTGTTGATGATCGACCGCGATGGCCATCTCGAACACCTGAACCCGGTGGCTCAGCGCCAGTTGGGTTGGGACAGCGACCGTTTGGGTCAGGGATTGGGTTCGGCGCTGAAACGTCCCGAACTTGATGCGCAGCTGCACTTGGTGCTGCGCGGCGGCACCCTGGAGCGGGCGCCCGAAGATCTCAGTATTGAAGTGGACGGCGAATCGCGCTTGCTGACCTACAGCCTGACCCCGGTCAGCCACACACAAGGTCATATTCTCGGCGCCGTGATGGTGTTGCATGACGTGACCGAGCAGCGTGCTTTCGAGCGAGTGCGCAGCGAGTTTGTCCTGCGCGCCTCCCATGAACTGCGCACGCCGGTGACCGGCATGCACATGGCCTTCGGCCTGTTTCGCGAGCGTGCGCATTTCCCGGCCGATTCACGGGAAGCCGATCTGCTTGATACCGTCAACGAAGAAATGCAGCGCTTGATGCAGTTGATCAACGATTTGCTGAATTTCTCCCGCTATCAGAACGGTTTGCAAAAACTCACACTGGCGCCGTGTTCCATCGACGAATTGCTGGAGCAGGCACGCTCGCGTTTTGCCGATGTCGCCGGCGAGCGGGGCATTGATCTGTTGGTGGAGGTGCAGGGCCCTCTGCCTTGGCTGCAGGCTGATCAGCCGCAACTGGACCGGGTGCTCGACAATCTGATCGATAATGCACTTCGCCATACCGACACGGACGGGCAGATTCGCTTGCAGGCCCGGCGTCACGGGGAGCGGGTGATCATTAGCGTCGAAGACAACGGCGAGGGCATCGCGTACGGCCAGCAGGGGCGCATCTTCGAGCCGTTCGTGCAGGTTGGCCGCAAAAAGGGCGGCGCCGGGCTGGGTCTGGCACTGTGCAAGGAAATCGTGCAACTGCATGGCGGGCGAATGGGCGTTTATTCGCGGCCGGGGCAGGGGACTCAGTTCTACATGGCGTTGGCGGTGTAAGTCCTTTTACGCTTCGTCATCGATGCGCCGTCCGGCCAGGCGCCGACCTCGGGTAATGAGTTCGATGAACTGCACGGCGCTCAATGCATGGGCGAACAACCAGCCCTGACCAAATTTAACCCCCTCGCTGCTGAGAAAAGCGGCTTGCGCTTCATGCTCGATGCCTTCGGCAATCACCTTGAGCTGCAGGGCCTGAGCCATGTGAATGATGTGTGGCGCCACGCCGCTGCTGGCGGCATCGTGTCCCAGTGCATCGATGAAGGCCTTGTCGATTTTCAGACAATCCACCGGCAGTGTCTGCAGGTAGGCGAGGCTGCAATACCCGGTCCCAAAATCATCAATCAGCACTTGATGCCCGACATCGCGCAGGGCCTGCAGGTTTTCCCGTGCGACAACTACATCGACCAGGCCACGCTCGGTGACCTCGAAGGCGATTTGCCGGGCGGCCACCCGATGCAGTGTCAGCAAGCGCGCCATCACTTGACCGATGCGCGGCACCATGACGTCGCAGGCGGCCAGGTTGACTGAAATGTACAGGTGAGGATTGGCGCGCAACAAAAGCCCCAGCTGTTCAAGCAGGCGTTGCAGGACAAAGTCGGTCATCTGACGGATCTGCCCGGTGTTTTCGGCCATCGGGATGAACAGGTCGGGGCTGGTCAGCGTGCCGTCCGGTCGACGCCAGCGCAGCAGGGCTTCGGCGCCGACGCAATTACGGCTGTCGAGATCGAAGATCGGTTGATAAAGCACCTGCAATTCGCCGCGCCGTATCGCGCCAGCCAGTTCGGCATCCAGCGACTGACGCTGACGCACCAGCAAAAACACCAGAAAACCCATCAACCCGCCCAGCGCCAGACTGCCGGGCAGCAGCCACCACCAGACTGCAGGCACATAAGTGCCGCTGCGCGGGGTAATCAACACCAATTGGTACTCAGGATTGTTGGTCGGCATGCGGTAAATCAAGCGGGTTTCGGTGACTTGCAGCGCATCGCGATTGCCCGGCGGCCAAGGAGCAGTGGGTGGCCATCGCTGCGCAGTGCCCAGCACCGGAATTGCCCGCGAGCCATGGTCGAGCACCACCAGCAGGCTGCTTCCCGGGGACAGGTCGACCATGTCGGTCAGGTGCCCGCGGGATGTCGCCGCGCGGAAATTACCGCGCCCAAGCATCAGCGCCGCACGGTTTTCATCGGGTTCGGTGGTGGTGTTCAACCAGTAACTGTAGGTCGGCCCCTGGATATCCGGCGCGCGAGTCAGTGACAACCCTTCCTGACGCGGGCGATTGGAACAGATGCGCGAGGCATCCATATAAGCGGCTTCATAGACGAAACGGTAGTTGAAGGTGACCTGCTGCAGTGTCGCGATCATCTCGTCATCGCAACCTCGCAGCGGCTGCGCCTCGAGGTCATCAAGGCTCTCGCGTAGCTGACCGAACAATTGCTCGAGCCGTGCCAGAAAGCGCTCGCCCTGGGCATTCATCTCCTGACTTTCATTCAGCTCGACCTGGCGCATGGCGACAAAAAGACTGAGGGCCATCAGCAGCGTCGCACTCAAGGCAGCAGCCAGCATCGCCAAAAACCACGGGCGATAGAACCAGCTACGTAACGTCTCTCGAGCAACTGTCATCTAGGGAATCCAAAGAATTACCAATGAGTTATAGCTGCTGATTGAGAAAACGCCCTGACCGTCGGGCGGTCGTCATTATTTTGTCTGGTTCAGAACCGTTAACAGCGCGGCAGTTTGCGCATCGGGCAGGCCGTCGAATCGGGCAGGGCGGAAGTGCATTTGAAACGCCGACAACACATGGCGGGTAGCGACATCCAGCTCGCCGGTTTGTGGCGTCGCATAGCCCAGGCGGGCCAGTTGCCCCTGGAACCAGCCAATGTCCGGCAATCTGGCATTGAATTGCTGCTGCTGCCGCGCCACGGCCTGTTCATTGGGCCACACACCAAGACCTTCGGCGGCCAGGCGCTTCCACGGGAACAGCGGCCCCGGATCGAGCTTGCGCAGCGGCGCAATGTCGCTGTGGCCGATGATGTTGCGGGGATTGATCGAGTAACGTTTGCTGATGTCTTTGAGCAGGACGATCAACGATTGAAGTTGCGCTTCGCTGTAGGGGTACCAGAGGCGGCTGCCGTCAGGATTTTCCTTGAAGCCCGGGTTAACGATCTCGATGCCGATGGAGCTTGAGTTCAGCCAGGTTCGGCCTTGCCACTCGCTTTCTCCGGCATGCCAGGCGCGCAGACTTTCATCCATCAGCTTGTAGATCGTGGCGTTCTTGTCATCACCGATCAGGTAATGGCTGCTGACTTCGCCATGGGTTAACAATTGCAGTGAGCGCTCCAGCGAGGCAGAGGTGTAATGCACCACCACAAACTGAATGCGACTGTCGTAATTGACGGAAGCGTGACGGGTATCGATTCGAGGACCGCTGGCGCAACCGGCCAGCAGAATCAGCGACGTGACGAAAGCAAGAAATTTCATGGCAAGGGCAGCACGCGAGTGACAGTAATGCAACAGTGTAACGTACAGCCTCGCCTGAAGGGGGGAGGCTGCAAAATTCGGAGAACAATTGTACGTCACACCCAGCGCTTGACTTAGAGCGCGCTCTAACCAATAGCCTTCTTGTTGCACCGCCAAAACGGCCAGGTACGTTGAGCGGCTAAACAAGGAGACAGGTCATGGTATTAAGAAAACTGAGTGTTGTAACCGGGCTCGTGCTTTCAGCATTCGCAATTCCAGTGTCGGCCACTGAACCGGATAGTCGACGAGTGAAGGGGATAGCGACCCTGGAAAGAATTACCGGGGCCACCGGCAACACCGTGGTCAATTCGCTTGGCGATATCTCGCCCGAGCTGGGTGATTGGATAGTCGATTTCGCCTATGGTGATGTGTTTTCCAGGCCGGGTGTCGCTCTGTGCACACGCGAGCTGGCAACCATCTCGGCCCTCACCGCATTGGGGAACGCGCAGCTCCAACTCAAGGTGCATATAGAGGGGGCGCTGAATGTGGGTTGCAAACCAGAGGAAATTGTTGAAATCATCATCCAGATGGCAGTGTATGCGGGCTTTCCAAGCGCGTTAAATGGCATCAGCGCAGCGCGGGAAGTGTTTGCCAAACGGGGCATCAAAATTGTTGCCGCACTTTCCGAGTGAACGGGCCACTGCATTGCCGAACACCGATGGCTAAGGATTGCGCTTATGAACGCCTACCAGACGATTGACCAGGTCGCCAGGCGCACCGGCCTCACGGCCTATACCCTGCGCTACTACGAACGCATCGGCCTGTTGGCACCTGTCGCCCGTACGGCCGGCGGGCAACGGCTTTATGCGCCGACTGATATGGCGTGGCTGGAGTTTCTGCTGCGTTTACGCACCACTCACATGACCATCGGCAAAATGCAAACATTCGCCAGGCTGCGCAGCGCCGGGGATTCAACGGTTACCGAACGCCGCCAGATGCTGGAAAGTCATTTACAGGATGTACAGGCCGAAGTTGCTGCCATGCAAAAGGCCGTTGCTGCACTGCAAGACAAGATTGACCACTACCGTGTGCTTGAGGCCAAGAAGACCGTTGAACCAGCGGTAGAACCCTGACAAGGTCGACGGTCCCTCGCTCTTAGAGCTTCATCCCCACCGCCAGTCGGTTGAAGGCATTCATCAAGGACACGGCCAATGTCAGATCGGAAATCTCGACGTCTGAGAAGTGCGCTTTCAGAGGAGCGTATAACTCGTCTGGCGCGCCCTTCTCGCTGACATGGGTGAGTGCCTCGGCCCATGCCAGGGCAGCGCACTCGCGCTCGTTGAACATTTCGCTGACTCGCCAGCCTGCGAGGCAATCCAGCTTTTCCTGCGCCACCTCACACTCGCGCAGGGTCTGTGAATGCTTGCCCAGGCAGAACGAGCAGCCGTTGATCTGCGAGACACGCAAATACACCATTTCAAGTAATGGCAAACCCAGCCGGCTCGCGGCCAGCGCGGTATTGGTGGCGAGCAGGCCTTGATAGGCGGCAGGCGACAGAGACGCAAATGGCAGTCTGAGTTGGCTCATGGTGAAACTCCGGTGTAGAAAAAAGTGATCAAGCGCAAACGAGGTTGTTGAACAGTGGCTCCCGTGACAGTGCGGTCCGGGCCTCTTCGATCGTTGCACGGACAGCCTCTTCACCGAACACCAATCCCTGTAGATAAGTGAACTGCAGGTCGAACAGGCCGAGGGTGTTAAGCACCTGGCGCAGGTAAGGCGTTAGAAAATCCGGCTGGCGTGCCCGTTCGCCCTGATGAAAGCCGCCGGAACCCACCAATACCCGCACCGGGCGGTCCTTCAGTAGACCGACCTTGCCCTCCGGCCTGGAACTGAACGTCCGGTGAATGCGCAGGACATAGTCGATCCAGAGCTTGAGCGCGGCCGGAAGCGTGAAGTTGTGCATAGGAGTCGCAATGATCAGGGCATCGCTGTGCTCCAGCTCGCCGATCAGCCCTTCAGACACCTCGAACGGCGGTGCGTCGAATGGCGTGGCGATGGTCAGGCCGTGGGCGTAGTCCATGCTCAGCGGTGGCAAAGGATTCGTACCCAGGTCGCGTTCAATCAGTTCGAGGTTCGGATAGCGTTGGCGCAGGGATGTCACCAGTTCCAGGGCTAACTGGTTCGCATGGGAAACCTGCCCATGCGGGCTGGCGTTGATCAACAGGACATTGTTCATGCCAATTCCCCACCCCGAAGTCTCTGGGTGAAGTGCATGCCACGGGCCAGCAACCCCTGACGAAAATAGAATCGTTGCGCCAAGGGCATATGCAGGCCGGTATCCAGAACAAAGTGATCACATTGTCGCTGCGCGGCTTCATGACGCACTGCGGTCAACAGCCGCGCGCCCAAGCCGCTGCGCTGAAGATCTGGGCTGACGACCAGGTCATCGACGTAGATGAAACGCCCGTAGAGCAGGTTTTCCAGCTCGCGGTAACCCGCCAGGCCGACGATGCGCTCGCCGTCCCACGCTGCGAGTAACCGATAGCCCTGCTCGGCCTGCCGAGCCACCTGCGCTACATAGGCAGCGGGGGTGGCGATGTGCGGCCGCAAGACACGCATCAGGTCGAAACTGAGCCCAACGGCTTCCTCGTTATCGAGGTGTTTAAGTGTGTAAGGCATGTTTGTCGTCCACTGAAAAGAGATGACCCACTTTAGAGCGGCGATGACTTAAGCTACAGGACCAAAAGTTGCGTAAACGACCAGGCCATGATGGTTCCTTTCGAAGTAGACCGCCTCCAGTCTGCGCCGATCTATCGCCAGCTTTATCAGAGGTTTCGTGAGTCCATTGCTGATGGACGCCTGAGCCCGGGAGATCGGGTGCCTGCCGTTCGCGCGCTGGCGGCGGAACTAAACCTGGCGCGCGGAACCGTGGAAGCGGCCTATCAGTTGCTGATCGGCGAGGGTTATTTGATTGCACGCGGGGCAGCCGGGACGATTGTGACACCGCACCTGACGCTTGTATCTTCGTCCATACATCGCGCTCCAGCGGCTTGCGCGACGTACCAAGCCACCCATTTCGGAACGCTGCCGCTAGCGCTGCAAATGGGTCTTCCCGCGCTGGATGCCTTTCCACGCAAACTCTGGACAAGACTGGCAGGCCGTCAACTGCGACAGACAGGCCTGGAAGGCCTTATCTACCCGGACTCGCGAGGCTATGCACCGTTGCGCGCAGCGATCGCGTCCTACTTGGGGATTTCCAGGGGTATCGCCTGCCACCCCGATCAGATTTTCGTGTGCGCAGGCTATCGGGCCTGCCTCGACCTGATCAGCCACACGTTGATGCGCCCGGGCGAAAAATGCTGGATGGAAGAACCCGGCTACTTCATGGCCAGGAATGCCTTGTTGGAAGCGGGCACACAGTTGGTGCCCGTTCCAGTGGACGATCAAGGCATGGACGTCGCGCAAGGCATCGCCCGCGCTCCGGATGCGCGTTTCGCCGTGGTCACGCCGACCCACCAAAGCCCTCTGGGCGTGTCGCTGTCACTGCCACGCCGGTTGGCACTGCTGGACTGGGCAAACCGCCAAGGGAGCTGGATCATTGAGGATGATTACGACAGTGAATACCGCTACCAGGGCAAACCCTTGCCAGCCCTCAAAAGCCTCGACCATCAGGGCAGAGTGCTTTATACCGGCACGTTCAGCAAAGTTCTCTTCCCAGGGCTGCGACTGGCTTATCTGGTGGTGCCCGCCGAACAGACTCAAGCATTCGCTCGCCAAGCGGATCGTCTGCATAATCACTGCCCTTACCTTCTTCAAGCGACCGTCAGCGCATTCCTGAACAAGGGTCACTTCGCGCGCCATTTAAAGAAAATGCGCAGCCTCTACGCCCACCGCCGTCAATGGCTGGTCGAAGCGTTGCATCAACAGTTCGCCGATCGCCTGCAGATAAACCCTCAAGCAGGTGGCATGCACTTGGTCGCCGGCCTTACTGAAGGGGACGATATCGCGTTCGCCCAGCGTGCCCGGACCGTAGGCATCGCCGTCGAACCGCTGTCACAGTGGTACCTGGAAGCCAACCCTGCGCATGGTCTGCTTCTCGGCTTCACTAACATCGCCAGTGCCGAACAGGCGTCGACGGTGGCGCTTCGATTGGCTCAAGTCTGGAACACTTGAGGTCAGCCCGATTCGACGCGGTTTCTGCCGGCGTGTTTCGCTCGATAAAGGGCCTGATCGGCTCTTTTGAGCACAACATCACTGTGTTCCCCCGGCTTGAAAGCGGTTAATCCCATCGAGAGGGTGATAGTGACTGGCTCACCCTTGAAGTGGAAAGGGCAGGCTTCAATCGAGGCTCGCAGATTTTCGAGAAGCTTCACGCCCGTGGCCGGAACGGTTGCAGGCAACAGCAGGACAAATTCTTCTCCGCCGAAACGCGCAATGAAGTCCGTCGCGCGCAGGCGTTTGCGCAACACGCTGGCAATGATCTTCAACACCTTGTCGCCGGCAAGATGGCCGTAGTTGTCGTTGATGCGCTTGAAGTGGTCGAGGTCGAGTATGGCCAGCAGAAGCGTGTTGCCGTGTTGCTGCCATTGACTGATTTCCTGCTCGAGCCGCTCGCCCCAGGCGGCGCGGTTAGGCAACCCGGTCAGGGGGTCGATCAAGGCTTTTTGACGCTGTTCTTCGAGGTGCTCGCGGTAACCCATGGCTTCGTGCTCCATATGGGCGACGCGCTCGGCAAGCCCTTGCAGACGGGCCGCCACTTCCTGCTCGCGCTCGTCGCGTTGCTGGCGGTGTTGGTCCATCGTGCCGAGCAAGCCTTCCAGATGATTCTCCAGCACATGCTTGAGTCCTTCCAGATCGGCGGCCTCCTGCATGCTGCTTTGCAGTCCGTCGACCTGTTCACGAATCTGCGTGTCCATCTGGCGCGCCGCAGAGCGGCTGTCCGCATGGCCATCGCTGGCGGCTCGCAGGTTGCTCTGGAAGGCTTCCAGACGTTCGTTGAGTTGTTGCAGATACGCTTCGAATTCATGCTGGCCGCTGTCGGTAATGGCAAGCATCAGGGTGGCCAGATCGTCGAGAATCGGCAGCAGTTCGTACCAGTTCAGGCCGTTTTGCAAGCGATCGCGCATGGCTTCGGCTTGCGGCCGGTGCCGTTCCGGCAGCGACAGATCGTCGAGCAAACCAAGCAACGTCTCTTCAATGTGTTTGGCGACCGAACTGTAAGACGGCTCGGGCGAATCCGGCAGTGCGTAGAGAATGTCCTGTTCCGCCTGCTCTGGATCGATGGCCGCCAGCGCTTGGGCCATGGCCGGTGGCAGGGGTAAGCGGTCGAGATACAGCGCCACCGCCAGTTCGTCTGGATTGTCGCTTGGCAGGACTTGCAGCGGCGGGGCGATGTCCGCAGGTACTGTTGGAGCCCTATCGGGTTGGCGCTGGTTTTGCGCGGTATGTGCCGGTTGCAGCTCTTCGACAGCGGGGGCGAACGCGGCGGTTTCGACGGGCGCAGGTGTACCAGGTGCCACTGATTCGACGAAGGCGGCCACAACCGGCAGTGCCAGGGGTTTATCGGTGGAATCGGCAGGTTCAACGAGTGCTGGCGATGGTTGCGGAGCCGGGGCGTCGATCGCTTCAACAGGCAGAGGCTCAGGAGCCAAGCTGGTAGCGAGGGCCGTCTGCGGCGCCATTTCATCCGCATCCCGACTGCCGAACAATCGCTGCAATAAACCCGGGCGCTCGGGTTCTGCGGGGGGCTCCACCCGACTCAACGCCTTGCCCTGCAAGCCGCTGAGTTCGCTGAGCAATAGCGGAATCTCGCGGGCGTGGCTGACGCGTTCGTCCAGTTGCTTGGCGAAACTTTTCAGGGGCCGGCTGACTTCGCGGGGCAACGGTAACGTCTGCAACTGCGTTACCAGCGCAGACAGCGCGGCGCTGGTCTGACTGACGCGGGTTTCGCGACGTTGTTCGGAATCGAGGACGGCTTTTTCCAGCCGGGGGAGCAGGGCGGCCAGGCCGGCGTCCATGTCATCGGTGCGGATGACGTCGCGCATTTCCTTCATGCATTGATCGACTGCGCGGTCCGTGCCTTCGGCTGCGAGGGTGCTGCGAACCAGCCCGCGACGCAACAGGTCGAGCCGAACCTCCCAGCGCCGCTCAAGCTTTTCCTGTTGTTCGATGCTTTTGAGGTATTTCTCTTTCCAGCGCTGTGCTTCGTCGCTCATTCAAGGGTTCCGCGATGGGCAGGACTCAACGCGGGGAATGCATCAGCCGTGAGCGAACCCGGCAGACGAATCTCTACCGCGACCGGCAGGTGATCGGAAATGGGATGTGCGAGCACTTCGACCTTTTCAAGGGTCAGCGTCGGGCTCAGCAGAATATGGTCCAGGCAGCGCTGCGGACGCCAGCTGGGGAAGGTGGCCTCCAGTTGTGGTGCGATCAGGCCAAGGTCACGCAACGGCGAATTTTGCAGCAGATCACTGGCGTGGGTGTTCATGTCACCCATCAACACCTGATGCCTGTAACCGCTGATCAACTCGCGGATATACGCCAGCTGCATGCTGCGCGTACGTGCGCCAAGTGCAAGGTGCATCATGACCACCACCAGCGCTTCCGGGCCTTCGCCGAATCGCACCAGAATGGCCCCGCGACCTTTTGGCCCCGGTAGCGGATGATCTTCGATCGCCCACGGACGCAGGCGGCTCAGCACGCCATTACTGTGCTGGCCGAGACGTCCGAGATTGCGATTGAGTTGTTGATACCAGTAAGGGAAGGCGCCCAATTGGGCCAGATGCTCGACCTGGTTGACGTAGCCTGATCGCAGGCTGCCGCCATCGGCCTCCTGCAAGGCGACCAGATCGAAGTCGCCCAGCAGGTTGCCGATCTTTTGCAGGTTGTCGGCCCGCCCGATGTGCGGCAACAGATGTTGCCAGCCCCGGGTCAGGTAATGCCGATAGCGTTCGGTACTGATGCCCACCTGGATGTTGAAACTGAGCAAACGCAGACGGCTGTCTGCGGGCAGGCCCGTCGATTCCAGATGATGCTCGTTGACCCGTGGATCATGCAGGCCAACGACGCGTTCATTTTTCCAGCGGCGCATGGCGGTCGCCGCGCTTAGTTGGCAGCAGCCTTGGTTGCCGCCCGCTCTTGATCGACCAGTTTGTCGGCCAGCTGCAGGGCTTGTTCGGCGCCGCCGGCGGAGCCGATGTCAAAACGGTATTTACCGTTGACGACCATGGTAGGCACACCGGTGACCTGGTATTTCTTGGCCAGTTCGCGAGCTTGAACAACCTGGCCCTTGATGGCGAAGGAGTTGAACGTGGCGAGGAATTTGTCCTTGTCTACGCCTTGAGTGGCGAGAAATTCAGCCATTTCTTCCGCGGTGGCCAGTTTTTTGTGTTCTTCCTGAATTGCCTTGAATACCGCAGCGTGAACGTTGTGTTCTACACCCATCGATTCAAGAGTCAGGAACATTTGCCCGTGGGCGTCCCATGGGCCGCCGAACATGGCCGGGATACGGCGAAAATTCACGTCTGCGGGCAGTTTTTCGACCCAGGGATTGATCACTGGCTCGAATTTGTAGCAATGCGGGCAGCCATACCAGAACAGCTCCACGACTTCGATCTTGCCTGGCACTGCAACCGGAACCGGGTTGGTCAGTTCAACGTAAGGTGCAGCGGGTGCTTCGGCGGCTTGGGCAGTCATGCCGAACAGGCTGGCAGCGACGAGTGCGGCGCTGATGATCAGATTACGCATGCTTTACTCCTGGACAATGGGGTCGCCTCGCGCGACCTGTTTTCAGACAGGTCATGGCGGGCTTGAGTTCTGTAGTGTAACGGCAGCGGCCACAAAAAAGGGCAGCCTGAGCCACCCTTTTTATACTTGCTGCGACGGATTAATCGAGCGTTAACGTTGCAGCAGGTGTACCTCCCGCTTGACGCTCGATTGCCAGTCCTAGTGCAGGCCCTGAATGTAGCTGGACACCGCAGCGATATCTTCGTCGCTCAGGCGCTTGGCGATGGTCTGCATGGTTTTGGTATCGCCGTCGTTGTTACGACCGCCTTCTTCCTTGCGGAAGTCGGTCAGTTGCTTGGCGATGTACTGGGCATGCTGGCCGCCCAGGTGCGGGAAGCCTGCCGGAGCGTTGCCTTCGCCTTTTGGCGAGTGGCAACCGGTGCAGGCTGGCAGACCCTTGGCCAGGTCCCCACCGCGGAACAATGCTTCACCCCGAGCCACGATTTTCGGGTCGGCGGCGCCAACGCTGCCTTTCTGGCTGGCGAAGTAGGCAGACATATCCGCCAGGTCCTGATCGCTCATGTTGGTCAGCAGGCCGGTCATTTCAAGGACCACACGTTTGCCCGACTTGATGTCATGCAGCTGCTTGTTCAGATAACGCTCGCCCTGGCCTGCCAGTTTCGGAAAGTTAGGCGCCATGCTATTGCCATCCGGGCCATGACAGGCGCCACATACTGCGGCTTTCGCCTGGCCAGCAGTTGCATCACCTGCAGCATGGGCTACGCCCGAGATCCCCACGGTCAACAGCAGACTCACGATCAATTTGTTCATCAGCTAATCCAACTACGGCTAAGGGTTAAAGAGTTATGGACCGGGATCACTCGCTCATCCACTGGATGATGGCCTGGTAATCCTCGGCACTGCAGTCCATGCACAAACCACGCGGCGGCATCGCCTTGAAACCCTGGGTCACGTGTTGCACCAGCGTCTCCATACCTTTCGCCAGTCTTGGCGTCCAGGCTTCCCGGTCGCCCTTTTTCGGCGCCATGGGTAGTTGGCCGGAATGACAGGCACCACAAACACGGTTGTACACAGCTTCCGGATCCTGTGTAGCCTGAGCGCTGTAAAGCGGCATCAAGACACCGGCAGCTAGCAGCCATTTCGTCATAAAACGACCTTTTCAGGGTTGAGAGCGTTCTGCGTTCTAATGCGCAATCAAGGTCAATCGCTCTCGTGAACCTCATCCTACGCTGGGACAAAGCGCACACAAAATCTGCGGCATTATATACTGGCGTCACTGAAACGGAAACGACACCGCTTGCTGCGTCCATTCCCGGCGCCGCCCACATCGGAAATCCCATGCAACTCAAGAATCCCATCCTCGGCCTGTGCCAACAGTCCACCTTCATGCTCAGTGCTGCCAAAGTCGATCAATGCCCCGACGACGAAGGCTTTGAAGTGGCTTTCGCCGGCCGTTCCAATGCTGGTAAATCCAGCGCTTTGAACACCCTGACCCACGCCAGCCTGGCGCGGACCTCGAAAACCCCGGGCCGCACGCAGCTCTTGAACTTCTTCAAGCTAGACGATGATCGTCGTCTGGTCGACCTGCCGGGTTACGGTTACGCGAAAGTACCTATTCCGTTGAAGTTGCACTGGCAGCGTCACCTGGAAGCATATCTGGGTGGGCGCGAGAGTCTGAAAGGGCTGATCCTGATGATGGACATCCGTCATCCAATGACCGATTTCGACCTGCTGATGCTTGATTGGGCGGTCGCCAGCGGCATGCCGATGCACATTCTGCTGACCAAAGCGGACAAGCTGACCTACGGCGCAGCAAAAAACGTGCTGCTCAAGGTTCAGGCCGAGATCCGTAAAGGTTGGGGCGATGCGATCAGCATCCAGCTGTTCTCGGCGCCAAAACGCTTGGGCCTGGAAGATGCCTACACGGTACTGGCAGGCTGGATGGCGTTGGCGGATAAAGGCGCGGAGCCCGTTGAACAGTAAATCGCAGGCAAAAAAAACCCCGGACTTCTTGTGGGGAGGGGGAAGTTCCGGGGCTCAAACTCCGGACCGCTAGGGCGGGGTCCGGATATCTGCCAACACTTAACACAACATAGGAGCATAGAACGGCTTCACCAGCCATTCAGTTGCTATGAGTAGGGGTTCACAGGTTTAGTTCCTCGGCGGATCCAAAACCATTTGAAATAAAACGGATCGACTCCTGAGTTGGTCGTATCCCTGTGGGAGCGAGCTTGCTCGTGATGTTTCAAAACGACAATGCTGAAATCCCTGACCCTCGGCAGGGTTCTCTCATTAATCGCGAGCAAGCTCGGCCCCACAAGGGGCTAGTGAGCCTCATCCCAGTTGTTGCCCACGCCCACGTCGACCAGCAGCGGCACATCGAGCTTCGCCGCCTGGCTCATGTACTGACGAATGTCTTCCCGAACCTTGTCGACCAGGTCTTCGCGGACTTCAAGGACCAATTCATCGTGCACCTGCAGGATGACTTTGGCGTCAAGTCCAGATGAAGTCAGCCAGTCATCCACCGCGACCATGGCTTTCTTGATGATGTCCGCCGCTGTGCCTTGCATCGGTGCGTTAATTGCCGTGCGTTCGGCGCCTTTGCGCAATGCCGGGTTCTTCGCATTGATTTCCGGCAGGTACAGGCGGCGACCGAAGATGGTTTCAACGAAACCCTGCTCGGCCGCTTGCGCGCGGGTGCGCTCCATATATTCCAGCACGCCCGGATAGCGAGCAAAGTAACGGTCGATATACGCCTGGGATTGCTTGCGATCCACACCAATCTGCTTGGCCAGACCAAAAGCGCTCATGCCGTAGATCAAACCGAAGTTGATCGCCTTGGCACTGCGGCGCTGATCCGTGGTGACATCCGCCAGCTCAACCCCGAACACCTCTGCGGCGGTGGCGCGATGCACATCGAGGTCGTTACGGAAGGCGTGCAGCAAACCTTCGTCCTTGGCCAGGTGTGCCATGATCCGCAGTTCGATCTGCGAATAGTCGGCGGCCAACAGTTTGTAGCCTTTTGGCGCGACGAACGCCTGACGAATCCGGCGGCCTTCAGCGGTGCGGATAGGGATGTTCTGCAGGTTGGGATCGATCGACGACAAGCGCCCCGTGGCGGCGACGGCCTGTTGATAAGTCGTGTGGATACGGCCGGTGCGGGTGTTGATCTGTTCTGGCAGGCGGTCGGTGTACGTGCTTTTCAGCTTGCTCAGCGAACGGTACTGCATCAGCACTTTTGGCAGCGGATAATCCTGCTCGGCCAACTCGGCCAACACCGCTTCGGCCGTGGAAGCCTGGCCTTTGGCGGTTTTGCTGAGCACCGGCAAGCCCAGTTTTTCGTAAAGAATCACGCCCAATTGCTTCGGTGAGCCGAGGTTGAATTCCTCGCCGGCGATGGCGAACGCCTCGCGCTCGAGCGCCACCAGTTTCTCGCCCAATTCGACGCTCTGGATGCCCAGCAGGTTGGCATCGACCAGCGCACCCTGGCGTTCGATTCGCGCCAGTACAGGCATCAATGGCATTTCGATTTCGTTGAGCACGTTGGCAAGGCTCGGCGTGGCCGCGAGTTTTTCCTGCAAGGCCAGATGCAGACGGAAGGTGACATCGGCATCTTCAGCCGCGTAAGGACCGGCCAGTTCCAGGGAAATCTGGTCGAAGCTCAGCTGTTTAACACCCTTGCCGGCGATGTCCTGAAGGTCGGTTTTGCTCTGGCCCAGGTATTTCAGTGCCAGGCTGTCCATGTCGTGCCGCGTAGCGGTCGAGTCGAGTACGTAGGACTCGAGCATCGTGTCGTATGCAATGCCCTGAACAATGATCCCGTTGCCCTGATCACCGCCGATCGCGCAGTTGGCGAGGATGTTGATTTCGAATTTGGCGTGCTGGCCGACTTTCAGCTTCTGCGGGTTTTCCAGCAGCGGTTTGAGGGCCCGCAGCACGCTGTCACGGTCCAGTTGATCCGGCACGCCCATATAGGAATGCGTCAGCGGAATGTAGGCGGCTTCGTTGGCTGCAACGGAAAACGCCAGCCCCACCAATTGCGCGTGTTGCGCATCGATACCGTTGGTTTCGGTGACGATGGCGATCAGCGGCGCCTTGTCGAGCTTGTTCAGCCAGACGTCGAAGCGCGCTTGATCGAGGATGGTTTCGTAGCGGGTTTCGACAGCGTCCGCCGGTTGCGCCTCCGCGACCTCGACAATTTCCTGACCGGAGCGTTTGGCGTCGCGCTGGTTCTCGTCGGACCAGCTCTTGAATTCCAGCAGCGCGTAGAGCTCGGCGAGTTTGTCGTGATCCGGTTGACCCATCTGCAGGTCATCGAGGCCGATATCCAGCGGCACGTCGATTTTGATCGTCGCCAGTTGATAGGACAGGAAGGCCATCTCCCGGTGTTCTTCAAGCTTGGCCGGCAGGGTTTTCGCGCCACGAATAGGCAGCGTCGGTACTCTATCGAGCTGCGCATACAGCTCTTTCAAGCCACCGTTGACGCCCATCAGCAGGCCGGACGCGGTCTTTGGCCCGATGCCTGGAACGCCCGGGATGTTGTCGGAAGAATCGCCCATCAGCGCCAGATAATCGATGATCTGCTCGGGAGCGACGCCGAATTTCTCTTTCACGCCTTCGACGTCCAGCGCGCTACCGGTCATGGTGTTGACCAAGGTAATGTGCCCGTCGACCAGTTGCGCCATGTCTTTGTCGCCCGTGGAGATAACCACCGGACGGTCGGACGCCGCGCTGCTGCGGGCCAGGGTGCCGATCACATCATCGGCCTCGACGCCATCGACGCACAGCAGCGGGAAGCCCAAGGCCTTCACGCTCTGGTGCAGCGGCTCGATCTGGACGCGCATGTCGTCGGGCATGCTCGGACGGTTGGCTTTGTATTGGGCGTACATGTCATCGCGAAATGTCCCACCCTTGGCGTCGAACACCACGGCGAACGGGCTGTCGGGGTACTGCTTGCGCAGACTCTTGAGCATGTTCAACACGCCCTTGACCGCACCGGTCGGCAGGCCTCGGGATGTGGTCAGCGGTGGCAGCGCATGAAAGGCGCGATAGAGGTAAGAAGAACCGTCCACCAGGACGAGGGGGGCTTGGCTCATGAGCACGATCAACCTTTTCGGCGGGTCCGGCGCTAGAATAGCGGGACCGTTGACGACAAAGGGACAAGGTTATCATGCGCACACTGAATCGCTTGCTGCTGGCTGGCTTGTTTGCAATCGCACCGCTGGCTGTCATGGCTGCCGACGATGCGCCGACATCCGATCCTGACGTCACGATCCGCACGGAAGGGGACAAGGTTATTGAGGAATACCGCCAAAACGGTTTCCTGTATGCGATCAAGGTCACACCCAAAGGGGCACCGTCATACTTTCTGGTGCGTGCAGACGGAACCGATGCAAACTTCATCCGCTCGGACCAGCCGGATATGCTGATTCCGTCGTGGAAGATTTTCGAGTGGAAATAGTTTCTTAATTTAAACCGGCGCTGGCTCAAACAGCGGCGCCCGTACTGGCAGTTCAATCATGTCTGTGTTCACCCCGCTGGCTCGGCCCGAGCTGGAAACCTTTCTCGTCCCTTACGGGCTCGGCCGCCTGCTTGATTTTCAGGGTATAGCTGCCGGTAGCGAAAACACCAATTTTTTCATCAGCTTGGAGCAAGGCGAATTCGTCCTGACGCTGGTGGAACGCGGGCCGGTGCAGGAGATGCCATTCTTCATCGAGCTGCTCGACGTGCTGCACGGCGCCGACTTGCCGGTGCCTTACGCGTTGCGCACCACCGACGGCGTTGCCTTGCGCGAGTTGGCCGGCAAGCCTGCCCTGTTGCAGCCGCGCCTGGCCGGCAAGCACATCAAGCAGGCCAACGCGCAGCATTGTGCTCAGGTCGGCGAGTTACTGGGTCATTTGCATCTGGCGACCCGCGACAACATGATCAAGCGCAAAACCGATCGCGGGCTGGACTGGATGGAGGAAGAGGGCACGCAACTGCTGTCGCACCTCAATGATGAGCAGCGAGGCCTGCTGCAGCGTGCGCTGGAAGAAATCGCCCAGCAGAAAGCGAAAATACTGGGATTGCCACGCGCCAATATTCACGCCGATTTGTTCCGCGACAACGCAATGTTCGAAGGCACGCACCTGACCGGTTTGATCGATTTCTACAATGCCTGCTCGGGTCCGATGTTGTACGACGTGGCCATTGCGTTGAATGACTGGTGTTCGGACGATGACGGCGTCATCGACGGGCCGCGAGCGAGGGCATTGCTGGGGGCGTACGCTTCACTGCGTCCGTTCACGGCGGCCGAGGCCGAGTCGTGGCCGACCATGCTGCGCGTAGCCTGCGTGCGATTCTGGTTGTCGCGATTGATTGCGGCGCAATCTTTCGCCGGCCAGGACGTGTTGATTCATGACCCGATGGAATTTCAGCGGCGTCTGGCGCAGCGGCAGAAAGTCAGCACACCGCTGCCGTTTGCCCTTTGAATTGTGGCGAGGGGGCTTGGCGAAACGTCGCACCGCCCCGTTGGGATGCGGAGCAACCCCAAATAGTGCCCAATGGTTCTGCTTGGAAGTATTGGAAAACTTAAAGCGACTCCAGGCACCCCGCCAGATCGTTGCCCAACTTCTCCAGCAGCTGCTCATACCCCTGAGCAGTCGCCGGCGTGTATCCGCCGAGTGCGTCCAGCTCCGCCAGTTTCACCGGTAAACCTGCCACCAGCGTTTCCGCCAGCCGCGGACGCAGAGGCGGTTCACTGAACACACACGTCTTGCCCACTTCCTGCAATCGCGTACGCATCGCCGCTACATGCTGGGCGCCAGGTTGAACCTCTGCGGCCACGCTGAATACGCCAGCGTGCTTGAGCCCGTAAGCTTCCTCGAAGTAATCGAACGCTTCATGGAAGACGAAATACGGCTTGCCGGCTATCCCCGCCAGACGCGCCTTCAAACGCAGATCCAGAGCATCCAGGCGCTCACCGAATGCTTTCAGGTTGCTTTGATACCGTGCCGCGTTGGCGGGATCGGCGGCACTGAGGTCAGCGGCCATCTTTGCGGCGATCACTCGAGCGTTGACGGGTGATAACCACAAATGCGAGTCCAGGCTGCCGGGGCGGTGGTCGTGATCGTGGTCGTCCGCTTCTTCAGTGTGGGAGTGACTGTCTTCGGCGAAACGGCGCAGTTTCATCCCGGGAAGGGTCTGCACTGCCACGCTTGGCGATGTACGGCCGTTCAACACTCGCGGCATGAAGCCTTCCATGTCCGGGCCAATCCAGTACAGCAGATCGACCGATTGCACCTTCCGTACGTCGGAAGGGCGCAACGCGTAATTATGCGGCGATGCACCGGGCGGCAGCAGCACTTGCGGTATCGCCACACCGTCCTGCACGGCCGCAGCAATCAGCTGCAGCGGCTTGATGCTGGTCAGCACCTTCACGTCGGCATGGGCCGAACCGATCAACAGGAAACTTGCGAGAAAAGCGACAAAGACAGAAAAAAGTCGGGACACGATGACCACTCGAAGAGGCGAGAACGGGTAACATAATAACGTCTCTCACAAAACTCGTCGCCGCCCATGCCAAAAACTCCGATAGCCAGCCGTCCCCACGACCATTCTCATTGCGTTCACAGCGCTTTGTCGGAGGCCGATGCCTTGTGCGCCCGTCAAGGCCTGCGCCTGACCGCCCTGCGACGGCGGGTGCTGGAACTGGTCTGGCAAAGTCACAAACCGCTGGGTGCCTACGACATTCTGGCTGTGCTCAGCGAGCAGGACGGGCGCCGCGCCGCCCCACCGACGGTTTACCGTGCGCTGGATTTCCTCCTGGAAAATGGCCTGGTTCATCGGATCTCTTCATTGAATGCCTTCGTTGGTTGCAATCATCCGGAACACGCGCATCAGGGCCAGTTTCTGATTTGCCGCGAATGCCACGCCGCCATTGAGCTGGAACAGAAATCCATCAGCGACGCGATCGTCAGCAGCGCCCTGGATGTCGGCTTCATTGTTGAAAGCCAGACCGTTGAAGTGGTCGGGCTCTGCTCGGGTTGCCAGGGGGCTTGATGAGCAACGCGCTGATCCGTCTCGAGCAGGTCACGGTCACGTTTGCCGGGCAAAACGTGCTGGACAATATTCAGCTGAGTGTCGAGCCCGGGCAGATCGTCACACTGATCGGGCCCAACGGCGCCGGCAAGACCACGCTGGTGCGCGCCGTACTCGGCCTGTTAAAGCCCGACAACGGCAGCGTCTGGCGCAAGCCGAAGCTGCGTGTGGGTTACATGCCGCAAAAACTTCACGTCGATCCGACGTTGCCGCTGTCGGTTTTGCGTTTCCTGCGTCTGGTGCCGGGTGTCGACCGCAATCGCGCCCTGGCAGCGCTCAAGGAAGTCGGCGCCGAGCACGTGATCGACAGCCCGGTGCAAAGTGTTTCCGGCGGAGAAATGCAACGGGTGCTGCTGGCGCGTGCGCTGTTGCGCGAGCCGCAGCTGCTGGTGCTCGATGAGCCTGTGCAAGGTGTGGATGTCGCCGGTCAGGCCGAGCTGTACAGCCTGATCACCCGTTTGCGCGACCGCCACGGCTGTGGCGTATTGATGGTTTCCCACGATTTGCATCTGGTGATGAGCACTACCGATCAGGTGGTCTGCCTCAATCGCCACGTTTGCTGCTCCGGACACCCCGAACAAGTCAGCGGCGATCCGGCTTTCGTCGAGCTGTTCGGAAAGAACGCACAAAGCCTGGCGATTTATCACCACCATCACGATCATGCCCACGATCTGCATGGCTCGGTTGTCACTGCGGCCCCAACGGCCCAACCCCACGTTCACGGAGATGGCTGCAAGCATGGCTGATTTTCTGCTCTACGCCCTGCTTGCAGGTCTGTCTTTGGCGGTGGTCGCGGGCCCGTTGGGATCGTTCGTGGTCTGGCGACGCATGGCTTATTTTGGCGACACCCTTTCGCATGCTGCGTTACTCGGCGTGGCCCTGGGCTTTGTGCTGGACGTCAGCCCGACGGTGGCGGTGACGGTAGGCTGTCTGCTCCTGGCGGTATTGCTGGTGACATTGCAACAGCGCCAGCCGCTGGCGTCTGACACTCTTTTGGGAATTCTCGCACCCAGCACGCTCTCTTTGGGCTTGGTGGTACTAAGCTTCATGCACGAAGTGCGGATCGACCTGATGGCCTATCTGTTCGGCGACCTGCTGGCGATCAGTCCAACCGATCTGGCGTGGATTCTCGGCGGCAGCGCGGCTGTTTTGGGACTCTTGATTGCGTTGTGGCGACCGCTGCTGGCGATCACCGTCCATGAGGAATTGGCCAGAGTAGAAGGCTTGCCGGTGCCGGCGTTGCGCCTGACGCTGATGCTGTTGATCGCGGTGGTGATCGCTGTGGCGATGAAGATCGTTGGGGTATTGCTCATTACTTCACTGTTGATCATCCCGGCGGCTGCGGCACAGCGTCACGCCCGGTCGCCGGAGCAGATGGCCCTGGGCGCGAGCCTGCTGGGCATGCTCGCGGTGTGTGGCGGGTTGGCCCTGTCGTGGTTCAAGGACACTCCGGCGGGCCCATCGATTGTAGTGGTGGCGGCCGCGTTGTTTCTGCTGAGTTTTGTTCTGCCCCGTCGAGGGGTGTAGACTTGCTCGTTTTTTGCGCAAATAGAGAGTCGCAGGAATGAAGCCGTTCGCCTCCCGTTATCTGCTCCTTGTCGCATTTTCTCTGCTGCTGGGTGCATGTCAAAGCACGCCGCCGGCGGCTACCGAAGCCCCCGACGCACGGGCTACGGCTATCGCACAGCTTGAGCAAAGCCTGGCCAGCAGCGAGTTGGCCACCGCCGAAGGGCAACTGGCCGCATTGCAGGCCGAGTCACCGAATGACCAGTCTCTGGAGCAATATCAGCGCCAACTGGCTGAAGCCTATCTGCGGCGTAGCCAGATCGTCCTTCAGAAAGGTGACGTGAACGCGGCCGCCACGGCGTTAAGCCGCGCTCGGGTGTTGATGCCCAAAGCCCCGGCCTTGACTGGCGGAGTCAATGGAGCCATCGCGCAAGCACGCAAGGCCGAGCTGGAAAAGGCTGAAGCTGCCCTTCAGGCGGCCGAAGCCAAACCGCCCGCAAAGGTGATCGATCCAACGGCGGAAAGTACCACGGTGGCTTTGAATCTCACCGATATGGCCAAGCTTCGCCGGCAGTTGGACGCTATTGCCGCCGACGTGGTGAATTATGAGTGTGACGTGAGCATTCAGGCGCCGCGCAACCAGGATTTCCCTTGGTTGACCACGTTGCTGAGCAAGCGTGTGAAAAAACTGGATTCGGAGTTTGAGCTGAATCTTGAGAAACAGTTGTTACGCAATATTCCGGCGCAGGTGGTATTGAGTCCGCGTAAGCCTTGACAACATCGCGAGCAAGCTCGCTCCCACAATTGATCTCAGTCGGTCACAGAATTGTGTGAACCGCAGATTGAAAGTGGGAGGGGGCGTGCCCGCGACAGCGTCCTTGCTATCGCAGCAAAACCTTAAGCCGGAACAGCCTTGGCTTTCGGCTCGCGATCCCAGACCCGATGCTGGGCAATGGCAGCAAAGAACGGTTTGATCAAGCTCGCATCCGTCCCCACCAGCAACCCCGCGTCGACCTCCAGTTTCAGCACATCCAGCAACTGCCTGGCCTCGCCGTGCAGGGCAATTGCTTTCAAGTGCTTGTAGGCTTCGAGCACGTAGTGCAACGCGACACCATCACCGCTCAACGCCTTGATCGACGCTGCGCCACCCGGTACAAACACCGCATCGAACGCAATGGACGGCAGGCCTTCCGTTGACGCATCAACTGCCAGCGATTTGCCGTCAGCGGTGGTCACCGGCGCTGAAGTCGGGCCAAGCAATTTGGCATGCGCGCCTTCCGCTTTAAGCGCCGCTTTCATCGCATCAATTGCCGCACTATCGACACCGTTGGCCGCCAGAATCGCGACTTTTCGGGTCTTGATGTCACCCGGCAGCAGGTTGACCTGGCTCAGCGCCGGCGAACGGTCCAAAGAGGTCTTCGGTACATCGACGGTGCCCGCTTTCGGCGCTGGCAGGCCAAGGTTCTTCGCAACGCGGGCTGCCAGTTCCAGATCGATGTTGGCGAGAATCTCATTCACTTCACGGGCGCGGATGTACTCACGCTCGACTTTGCCCAGCTCGAAGCTGTACGCCGCGATGATGTGCTCCTGCTCGTGTTTGCTCATGCTGTGGAAGAACAGCCGGGCTTGCGAGAAGTGATCGCCGAACGACTCGCTGCGTTGACGAATCTTGTTCGCGTCGATGCGCTCTGGATACGATTCGAAGCCGCCATCCTGTGCAGCAGGCGGGGTCTCTTTCGGCCAGCCACCGTCGATGGAGTTCGGCTCGTAGGAAGCCCGTCCCTTGTCGATGGTGGTGCGATGCAACCCATCCCGCTGACCGTTGTGGAACGGTGCGACTGGGCGGTTGATCGGGATTTCATGGAAGTTCGGCCCACCGAGTCGGCTGATCTGCGTGTCGGTGTAGGAAAACAGTCGACCTTGCAGCAGCGGATCGTTGGAGAAATCGATGCCCGGCACGATATGACCAGGGCAAAAAGCCACTTGCTCGACTTCAGCGAAGAAGTTGTCCGGGTTACGGTTGAGCACCATTTTGCCCAGGGGCGTGATCGGTACGGTTTCTTCGGGAATGATTTTGGTCGGGTCGAGAATGTCGAAATCGAAGGAATGTTCGTTTTCCTCCTCGACGATCTGTACGCCCAGTTCCCATTCCGGATAATCGCCCATCTCGATCGCTTCCCACAGATCGCGACGGTGGTAATCGGTGTCTTTACCGGCCAGTTTCTGAGCTTCATCCCAGACCAGCGAGCAGGTCCCGGCAGACGGGCGCCAGTGGAATTTGACGAAACGGGATTTACCCTCCGCGTTGATGAGGCGGAACGTGTGCACGCCGAAGCCCTGCATGCTGCGCAGGCTTTTCGGGATCGCCCGGTCGGACATCGCCCAGATCACCATGTGCGCCGATTCCGGCACCAGCGAGACAAAATCCCAGAACGTATCGTGAGCCGAGCCGCCGGTGGGGATTTCGTTGTGCGGTTCAGGTTTTACCGCGTGCACGAAGTCGGGAAATTTGATGGCGTCCTGAATGAAGAACACCGGCATGTTGTTGCCGACCAGATCGAAGTTGCCTTCGTCGGTGAAAAATTTCACCGCAAAACCGCGGACGTCGCGCACGGTATCGCCGGAGCCACGCGGGCCCTGCACTGTGGAAAAACGCACGAACACCGGGGTCTGTTTCGCCGGGTCCTGCAGGAAACCGGCCTTGGTCAGTACGGAATGATTGTCGTAGCTCTGAAAATAGCCATGAGCGCCGGTACCGCGAGCATGGACGATGCGCTCAGGAATGCGTTCATGGTCAAAGTGCGTGATTTTTTCACGCATGATGAAGTCTTCCAGCAGCGAAGGGCCGCGAGCGCCCACTTTCAGGGTGTTCTGGTTATCCGCAATCTTCACGCCCTGGTTAGTGCGCAGGGCCTGCTCGGTTGCATCGGAGCGAAATTGTTCCAGGCTTTCCAGCTTGGCATTGGTGTTGCTGCGGTCCAGGGTGTTCGTCCCGGCAAGCGCGCTTGTTGGGGCGGCAGGTTTGTTCGTACTCATCAGTCGTAAACTCCTCGTTGCGATTCCCGTCGTAGCCAGGATGTTTGGGCGTTCCCCAGTCGCGGCACCGGGGGCGTTGCGAGTTGCTTTATTAGTGACTGACGGGCTTTTGCGGCGTTCCTTTTTTCTTACCTTTGATCGCGTTATTGCCAAATGACAGGATCAATGCGAAATAAATGCTAAGAACCTCTATACGGACAGGCTAAAATGCGCGCCCGGCTAAACGCTGATCCTTTTCCAACGCGCCCCACAAGGTTCGCTACGTGATCGAGTTTCAAAACGTCCACAAAACCTACCGCGTCGCCGGTAGGGATATTCCCGCCCTGCATCCGACCAGTCTGTCGATTGAGAACGGTCAGGTCTTCGGCCTGATCGGTCATTCCGGTGCGGGAAAAAGTACCCTGCTGCGTCTGATCAATCGCCTGGAAAACTCCAGCGGCGGCAAGATTTTCGTCGACGGCGAAGAAGTCACCGCGCTCGACGCCAACAGCCTGCGGCGTTTCCGTCAGCAGGTCGGGATGATCTTCCAGCACTTCAATTTGTTGGCCTCCAAGACCGTGGCCGACAACGTTGCATTGCCGTTGACCCTGGCCGGCGAGCTGTCGCGCAGCGAAATTGATGTGCGCGTCGCGCAGCTGCTGGCGCGAGTCGGCCTGTCTGACCACGCCAAAAAGTATCCGGCACAATTGTCCGGCGGTCAGAAGCAACGCGTCGGCATCGCCCGCGCCCTGGCCACCAAACCAAAGATTCTGTTGTGCGACGAAGCCACCAGCGCACTGGACCCGCAGACCACTGCGTCGGTCCTGCAGCTGCTGGCCGAGATCAATCGTGAGCTGAAACTGACCATCGTGCTGATCACTCACGAGATGGACGTGATCCGCCGGGTCTGCGATCAGGTGGCCGTAATGGACGCTGGCGTGATCGTTGAGCAAGGCTCGGTCGCAGAGGTGTTTCTGCACCCTAAACACCCGACCACCAAGCGCTTCGTGCAGGAAAGCGAGCAAATCGATGAAAGCGAACAGCGCGATGATTTCGCTCATGTACCGGGCCGCATCGTGCGTCTGACGTTCCAGGGCGAAGCGACCTACGCGCCATTGCTCGGCACCGTCGCTCGCGAAACCGGCGTGGATTACAGCATCCTCGCCGGTCGCATCGACCGCATCAAAGACGTGCCTTACGGCCAACTGACCCTGGCGGTCACCGGCGGCGACATGGAGGCGGCCTTTGCCCGCTTCACCGCGGCCGACGTCCATATGGAGGTGCTGCGCTGATGGAAGCCCTGACTGCATTCTTTGCCAATATCGACTGGTTCGAAATCTGGCTGGCGACCGGCGACACCCTGCTGATGCTGTTCGGTTCGCTGTTGTTCACCGTTTTGCTGGGCCTGCCTCTGGGCGTGCTGTTGTTCCTCTGCAGCCCGCGGCAGTTGCTCGAAGCCAAAGGCATCTACGCGATGCTGTCGCTGATGGTGAACATTCTGCGTTCGCTGCCCTTCATCATTCTTTTGATCGTGATGATTCCGTTCACCGTGATGATCACCGGCACGTCCCTCGGTGTAGCCGGCGCCATCCCGCCCCTGGTGGTAGGCGCCACGCCTTTCTTTGCGCGACTGGTGGAAACCGCCCTGCGTGAAGTCGATCGCGGCATTATCGAGGCGACCCAGGCGATGGGCGCGACCACGCGCCAGATCATCACCAATGCGCTGTTGCCGGAAGCGCGCCCGGGCATCTTCGCGGCGATCACGGTGACAGCCATTACACTGGTGTCCTACACGGCCATGGCCGGTGTGGTCGGCGCAGGTGGCCTGGGTGACCTCGCGATTCGCTTCGGTTATCAGCGTTTCCAGACCGACGTGATGGTCGTTACCGTGGTGTTGTTGCTGGTATTGGTGCAAGTGCTGCAAACCGTGGGTGACAAGCTGGTCGTCCACTTCTCACGTAAATAAGTTTTAATGAAATGCATGCGCCGGCCATTCGCTGGCAGGCGCCGGATGGCGCCCACAAGGAGTTAGCTGAATGAAAAAACTACTCGTTGCATTCGCTGCCGTTGCAGCTTTTTCCGCTCACGCCGACACGTTGACTGTCGCGGCCACCCCGGTGCCGCACGCGGAAATCCTCGAATTCGTCAAACCGGCTCTGGCCAAGGAAGGCGTAGACCTGAAGGTGAAAGTCTTCACCGACTACATTCAGCCGAACGTGCAAGTGGCCGAAAAGCGCCTCGACGCCAACTTCTTCCAGCACCAGCCGTACCTCGATGAATTCAACAAGGCCAAGGGCACCAACCTGGTGTCGGTTGCCGGCGTGCACCTTGAGCCATTGGGCGCTTACTCGAGCAAATACAAGGCGCTGACGCAATTGCCTGGCGGCGCCAACGTGGTGATCCCCAATGACGCCACCAATGGCGGCCGCGCACTGTTGCTGCTGGCGCGGGCCGGCCTGATCAAGTTGAAGAATTCAAACGATATCCTGTCGACCGTCAAGGACATCACCGAAAACTCCAAAGACCTGAAATTCCGTGAACTGGAAGCGGCGACCATTCCTCGCGTGTTGACCCAGGTCGACCTGGCGCTGATCAACACCAACTACGCGCTGGAAGCCAAGCTGGATCCGGCCAAGGACGCACTGGTCATCGAAGGCAGCGATTCGCCGTACGTGAACATCCTCGTGGCGCGCCCGGAAGACAAGGACAGCGCCGCCATGCAGAAGCTGATTGCTGCGCTGCACAGCCCGGAAGTCAAAGCGTTCATTATCGAGAAGTACAAAGGCGCGGTCGTGCCGGCGTTCTGATTTGAAGCGGTAACGACAAATGGGGCGCATTGATTGCGCCCCATTTTTTATGCGTAAATTTTGTGGCCTCACCACAGATGGGTCTCAGCCTCATTGGCGCTTGAGCATCACCGGCAACTGCGCCACCAGTTTCTGGTTATTCAACGGCGCCCGGATAAACCCGCGTTGCGTCCCGTCCGGGCCGATCACTGCCAGGTTGCCACTGTGATCTACCGTGTAATTGGGCTTGCTGGTGTCCGCCGGGATAAACGGGATGCTCACTGCGTTGGCGAATGTTTGCACGTCTTCGATCGAGGTCGGCGTCAAGCCAATGAACTGCGGATCGAAATAACCCAGGTACTGCTTGAGTTGCTTGGGTGTGTCGCGGTTTGGGTCGACGCTGACCAGAATGATCTGCAGCTTGTCCCTGACGTCTGCCGGCAATTCGCTCTTGATCTGGCGCAATTGCGCGAGGGTGGTCGGGCAGATGTCCGGACAGAAGGTGTAGCCGAAGAACAGCAGGCTCCACTTGTCTTTCAACTCGTTGACCAGTACCGGCTTGCCGTCCTGATCGGTCATCGTCACATCGGGCATGTTGCGGCTTTGCGGCAACAGGATAATCCCGGCATCGATCAGTGCCGTCGGATCGCCCTGACCCTTGCCGGACAGCACTTTGTTGATGGTCAGGCCCAGGATGAGTGCGACCAGGGCGACGAGGATGAAGACGGTTTTCTGGGTTCGGGTCATAGGTTCAACAGTAGGTAGTGATCTACGAGCAGCGCGATAAACAGCAGGAACAAGTAGTAGATAGAGTACTTGAAGGTGTTGATCGCCGCGTGCGGCCGAGTGCCACGGTACAGCACGATGGCCCATTGCAGAAACCTCGCGCCCAGGGCCAGTGCGCAGACCAGGTAGAGCATGCCGCTCATGTGGATCACGTAAGGCAGCAGGCTTACGGCCAACAGGACAAAGGTATAAAGCAGAATGTGCACTTTGGTGTAGTGCTCGCCATGGGTGACCGGCAGCATGGGAATGTCGGCCTTGGCGTATTCCTCTTTGCGATGGATGGCCAGTGCCCAGAAGTGCGGCGGGGTCCAGGCGAAAATGATCAGCACCAGCAACAGCGGTTCGGCGCTGACATGACCGGTGGCAGCCGTCCAGCCCAGCAGCGGCGGGGCGGCACCGGCGAGGCCGCCGATGACAATATTCTGCGGCGTCGCGCGCTTGAGAAACCCGGTGTACACCACCGCGTAACCGAGCAATGAGGCAAGGGTCAGCCAGGCGGTCAGCGGGTTGGTAAACGTCAGCAGCAAGGCCTGACCCAGCACTGCCAATACCAGCGCGAATGTCAGCGCGGCGGCGGGTGATACCCGGCCTTCAGCCAAGGGTCGTTTATGCGTGCGCGCCATGACCGCATCGATGCGCCGGTCGACCACATGATTGACCGCCGCCGCACCACCCGCACACAGCGCAATCCCCAGATTGCCGAAGACCAGCACCGTCCAGGGGACCCCGGCGCGGGTCGCCAGAAACATGCCGACCAGCGAAGTGATCAGCATCAGCACCACGACTTTCGGCTTGGTGAGCTCCAGGTAATCACGCCAGATCGCCAGGCTGTGACGTTCGCCAATCAGAGTCGCCATGGCATTTCTCCTTTTATTGTTATAGGCCCGGCCGTGTGTTTACGCGGGCTGAACCGCCAGCGAGCAAAGCGTTGTTGCCTGACCCGAACCAGGCTGGTTCGCGCGTGATAATTGACCAGCACCATCGTCAGTAACAGCGCGGCGCCACCGGCGTTGTGGGCGACCGCCACCGGCAGCGGCAGATGGAACAGCACATTGCTGATACCGAGCATGATCTGCACGGCGAGGGCGATCAGGACCATTTTGGCCAGACGGCTCATGCCGACCACCTTCAGCTGCCACGCCAGACCGAGTAGCACCAGCGTCACCAGCAACGCGCCGACACGGTGAGTCAGATGAATCGCCGTGCGCGCATCGCTATCCAGTTGCCCGCCGAGGTAGTTGGGACCGATGTGCTGTGTCAGGTGGAAACCGTTGGCGAAGTCGGCCGATGGCAGCCATTCGCCGTGGCAGGTCGGGAAGTCGATGCAGGCCACCGCCGCGTAGTTGGAGCTGACCCAGCCGCCGAGGGCAATCTGCGCAATCACCAGCAGCAGGGCGGCCGTCGCCCAGTGCTGCAAGCGTCTGGGCACGGTGAGCGCCGGTAGCACGGCGGACAGGCGCAAGGTCAGCAGAAACAACAGGCTTAACGTTGCGAAACCGCCGAGCAAGTGTCCAGTGACCACTTGCGGCCACAGCTTGAGCGTCACCGTCCACATGCCGAACGCCGCTTGAGCGATCACCACCGCCAGCAGAAACAACGGCAACTTCACCGGTTGGCCGGGATCACGCCGATGCATCCATGCGCGCCCGGCCAGCACCGCAATCAGCAGGCCGAGGGTACCGGCGAAATAGCGATGGATCATCTCGTTCCAGCCCTTGTGAGCCTCGACCGGAGCGTCCGGGAAATGCAATTCGGCATGGGCCAGCTGGGCTTCGCTTTTCGGCACGCTGATAAAACCATAGCAGCCGGGCCAGTCCGGACAGCCAAGGCCGGCGTGGGTCAGGCGGGTATAAGCGCCGAGCAACACCACAATCAATGCCAGCAGTGTGGCAAACAGCGCGAGGCGAAATCCAGGTTTGGCCATGACGATGCCCTTATCCGATGTTCGACAGTTTCAACAGGTGGCGCAGGTCGTTGAACAGGTCTTTGCCTTTGACCGTGGGGTCGTAGCGCAGCACCAGATTGCCGTGAGGGTCGATGATCCACAGCTGCGGTATCGCCTGATCCCCCGTGGCCTTGCTGAATGTGGTGAGGTCCAGTGGATAACGCTGCAGTTGCGGATATTCGCGCGTCAGCTTGGCGTCGTAATCAGTGCTCAGCGGTTGCGCCGCAGCCAGCGCGTGGCTGGCGCGCCCGGCTTCACGACCGAGGCCGATCTGGATTTGCCGCGCCAGATAAACCAGTTGCTGGCAGTCCACCGAACAGCCTTTGGGTGCGGTCACCAGCAACTGCCATCGAGCTTCCTGCGCCTGCACGCCGAGGTCGGCGCGGGTCTGGCCATTGCCGATCAGTTCACCGTGATAGCTGCGGCCCTCCGGCACCCAGAACTGCAACTTGTACATGCCGGTGGCAAGGATCATCGGGCCGACGACGCCCAGCAGAATCAGCAATAACTGCAGGCGTCCCTTGCGCCGGTTCAACGGCGTTTTCGCCTCAGACATGCTGGGTGGATTCATGGCCGCTCCCATGGTGTTTCTCCTTTGCGTTATGCCAGCCGAGATAGAGATAGAGGCCGAGCAGGGCGATCGCCATGGCGAACCATTGCACGGCGTAAGCGAGGTGTTTTTCCGGGCCCATGGCCACGACCGGCCAATCGGCCAGATACGTGAACGCGCCGGGTTCAGCGCGTAATTCGTGGGCAAAACCTTCACGGTCGAGCGTGGCCCAAAGTCGGGCCGGTTCGATGGCGGTGACCAGCTGCGGCCAGGTGTCGGTGCGCGGGTCGGCATGCAGCTGAAATGTGGCGCCGGGGGGCACGTAAACCCAGGCGTCGAGACTCAGGGCGTGTTCAGGCGTGCTGAATGGCGGCGGTGTGCGCCGATCCGGCCATGGCAGCCAGCCGCGATTGACCAGTATCCACAGCCCGGTGGCCTGATCCTGAAACGGTTGCAGCAATTCCACGCCGACCTTGCCGCCACGCTGACGGTTGTCCAGCAACAAACTGTGGGCAGCATCGAATTGACCGTGCAAACGCACGCGGCGAAAGGCCGGGTCTTCAAGACCCGGCAGCGTGTTGGCGGGCATCGGTTCGGCTGCCTGGCGTTCGGCATAGGTGTGCAGCAGCGCCGTTTTTTCCGCACCCCGGCTCAGTTGCCAGCAACCGAGTGCCACCATCACGGGCAGCAGGACCGCGACCACCAGGGTCGGCACGACGCCCGGCCGAAAGCGCTTCATGACGTCGCCAGAAAGTCGTTGGTCGCGATAGCTATACTCAAGTGCATCGCCTTTCCCCCGGGAGCCTTGCCATGCTCAAAACAGTCATCGGTCTGATGCTGTTTGCCACGGTTGTCAGCCTGTTCAGCGGCTTGTTTTTTCTGGTCAAGGACGACAGCCGCTCAAACCGCCTTGTCATTGCCTTGAGTGTTCGTGTCGCCCTGGCCGCAATCACCGTTGGCTTGATTGCCTGGGGATTCCTCAGCGGCCAGCTGGTGTCCCAGGTTCCCTGGTAGCTGCAAGCTGCAAGCTATAAGCCTCAAGCTTCGTGCGCTTCAAACTTGAAGCTTGCCGCTTGCCGCTGCTCCTAAAGCACATAAACGAAGAAGAACAACCCGATCCATACCACATCCACGAAGTGCCAATACCAACTCGCCGCCTCGAAACCGAACTGGTGCTCGTTGTCGAAGTGCCCACGCAGGATGCGCATCAGCATCACGAACAAAATGATGGTGCCGATGGTTACGTGGGCGCCGTGGAAGCCGGTGAGCATGAAGAACGTCGCGCCGTAGATGCCGGAACCCAGGGTCAGGCCCAGCTCTTTATAGGCGTGGACGTATTCTTCGACCTGGAAGCCGAGAAATGCGCAGCCCAGCAAAACCGTAATGGCCAGCCAGAGTTTCAGCGCGCCGCGATGGCCTTTTTTCAAGGCATGGTGGGCGAAGGTGATGGTGACGCTGGAACTCACCAGCAACACAGTGTTGAGCAGCGGCAAGCCCCACGGGCTGATGACGTCTTTGGGCGCGGGGAACAGTTTCGGGTCCGGATTGTTGAGCAGCGGCCAGGTGAACTCGAATGCCGGCCAGAGCATGTGGGCCATGCCTTTGGGGCCTTCACCTCCCAGCGCCGGACCGGCGAGGACGCGCACATAAAACAGCGCCCCGAAGAAGGCGAAGAAGAACATCACCTCCGAGAAGATGAACCAGCTCATGCCCCAGCGGAACGAGCGGTCCATCTGCGGGCTGTACAAGCCCTGGCGGCTTTCCTTGATCACCGTGCCGAACCAGCCGAACAACATGTACGCGACCAGCAGGCTACCGACGAAAAAGATCAGCGGGCCGTGGGATTCCGGGCGTGCCGCCTTCAGGTCATTGAACCATGTCGCCAGGCCGAACACCGTGATGAACAGGGCGATCGTGGCGATGATCGGCCATTTGCTTTGCGCCGGGACGTAATAATGCTCATGAGTTGCCATTTATTGTTCTCCTTATCGGGCACGCTCAGCCGCCAGTGTTGACGGCTACCGGAGGATGTCGGGCGGTGATATCGAACAGCGTGTAAGACAGCGTGAGGTGCTTCACTTCCTTGGGCATGTCGCGATCGACGATGAACCGTACTGGCATCTCGATCCGCTCACCGGGTTGCAACACTTGCTGGGTAAAGCAGAAACATTCGGTCTTGTGGAAGTACGCCGCGGCGTTGCTCGGCGCGATGCTGGGTACGGCCTGGGCGCTCATCGGCCGATCAGTCGGGTTATGGGCGATGAAGACCATCTCGTTGACCGCTCCCGGATTGGCGGTCAGCTCGTCGCTCTTGGGGTAGAAATTCCATGTCATGTCGGCAGAGTTGGTCGACAGAAATTGCACGCGCACCTGGCGCGAGGTATCCACCGTTTGTTCACCGTCATACTGCCCACCCGTTTTGCCGTTGATGCCAAACGCCTTGCACATCACGTCGTAGATCGGCACCAGGGCAAAACCGAAAATGAACATCGCCACCACCACCAGCAACAGGCGCGTGATCAGCTTTTTCATTGAAATTGAATCAGCCATGGTTCCAAACTCCTACCGACAGCCCCGTGGCGAGGGGGCTTGCCAAAGCCTCTGTGGCGAGGGGGCTCGCCGAATTCTCTGTGGCGAGGGGGCTCGCCCCCGCTGGGTCGCGAAGCGGCCCCAAACCCGGCAACTGCGGTGCATCAGACATAACCGATGCATCAATTTCAGGGCCGCTTCGCGCCCCAGCGGGGGCGAGCCCCCTCGCCACAACAGCTTCGGCAATTCCGAAAGTCAGGGTGTTCATTTCACTTCCGGCGGCGTAGTAAAGGTGTGATATGGCGCCGGGGACGGCACGCTCCATTCCAGACCTTCCGCGCCATCCCACGGCTTGGCTGGAGCCGGCGCACCGCCGCGAATAGTCTTGATCACGATAAACAGGAAGAAGATCTGCGTGGCGCCGAACAGGAATGCACCGATTGAGGAGACCATGTTGAAATCGGCGAATTGCAGGTTGTAGTCCGGGATCCGCCGCGGCATGCCGGCCAGGCCGACAAAATGCATCGGGAAGAACGCCATGTTCATGCCGACGAAGGACAACCAGAAATGCAGCTTGCCAAGGGTTTCGTCATACATGTGGCCGGTCCATTTCGGCAGCCAGTAATACGCGGACGCGAAGATCCCGAAAATCGCCCCGGGCACCAGCACGTAGTGGAAGTGCGCAACCACAAAATAGGTGTCCTGGTACTGGAAGTCCGCCGGGGCGATGGCCAGCATCAGGCCGGAGAAGCCGCCGATGGAAAACAGAATCACGAAGGCCACCGCGAACAGCATCGGTGTCTCGAACGTCAGCGAGCCCTGCCACATGGTGCTGGCCCAGTTGAACACCTTCACTCCGGTGGGCACCGCGATCAGCATGGTGGCATACATGAAGAACAGTTCGCCCACCAGCGGTATGCCGACCACGAACATGTGGTGCGCCCAGACAATAAACGACAGGAACGCAATGGCCGCCGTCGCGTAAACCATCGAGGTGTAACCGAACAGCGGCTTGCGCGAAAACGCCGGAATGATCGAGCTGACGGCACCGAAGGCCGGCAGGATCATGATGTACACCTCGGGATGCCCGAAGAACCAGAACACGTGCTGGAACAACACCGGATCACCACCACCGGCTGCGCTGAAGAAACTGGTGCCGAAGTGGATGTCCATCAGCATCATCGTCACGCAGCCGGCCAGCACCGGCATCACTGCGATCAGCAGGAAAGCGGTAATCAGCCAGGTCCAGACGAACAGCGGCATTTTCATCAGCGTCATGCCCGGCGCGCGCAGGTTGAGAATGGTCGCGACCACATTGATCGCGCCCATGATCGAACTGATGCCCATCAGGTGAATGGCAAAGATGAAGAACGTCACGCTTTCCGGTGCGTAAGTCGTTGATAGCGGCGCGTAGAAGGTCCAGCCGAAGTTCGGTCCGCCACCGGCGGTGAACAAGGTCGAGATCAGCATGCCGAATGCCGCTGGCAACAGCCAGAAACTGAAGTTGTTCATGCGCGGCAGGGCCATGTCCGGCGCGCCGATCATCAACGGGATCATCCAGTTGGCCAGGCCGACAAACGCCGGCATCACCGCACCGAAGACCATGATCAGCCCGTGCATGGTGGTCATCTGGTTGAAAAATTCCGGCTGGACGATTTGCAGCCCCGGCTGGAACAGTTCGGCGCGGATCACCATGGCGAATGAGCCGCCGAGCAAAAACATGGTGAACGCGAACCACAAATACAGTGTGCCGATGTCCTTGTGATTGGTGGTCAGGACCCAGCGCATCAGGCCTTTGGCTGGGCCGTGGGCGTGGTCGGCATGACCATGGTCATCGATGACGGCGCTCATGGCTTGTCTCCTGTAAACAGATGGGCTGGGCAGGTCGGGACGCAGTGCCCCGGCCAATTCCTGAAGTGCGCAATAGAGCGGGTCATTTGCTTTCCGCCTGTTTCAGTTCCAGCACTTCTTTGGGCGTGAGCATGTCGCCCTTGTTATTGCCCCAGGCGTTGCGTTCGTAGGTCACGACCGCTGCGATATCGACTTCCGACAACTGTTTCCCAAAGGCCGCCATCGAGGTGCCCGGCTTGCCGTGGAAGACGATGTTCAGGTGATCCTTGATCGGGCCAGTGGCGATTTTTGAGCCCTTGAGCGCGGGGAACATCGGCGGCAGCCCCTGGCCCTCAGCCTGGTGGCAGGCCACGCAGGTGGTTTGATAGACCTTGGCGCCGCGCTCCTTGAGCTCTTCGAGGGTCCATTCCTTGCTGGTCAGCTCTTTAAGTTGAGCGGCTTCAGTCTTGCGTTCGCCCAGCCATTTTTCGTATTCGGCCTGCTCTTTGACCTCAACCACAATCGGCATGAAGCCGTGATCCTTGCCGCACAGCTCGGCGCATTGACCGCGGTAGATGCCGGGTTTGTCGACACGGGTCCAGGCCTCGTTGACGAACCCGGGAATCGCATCGCGCTTGACCGCAAAGGCCGGTACCCACCAGGAGTGGATGACGTCAGCGGAGGTCACCAGAAAGCGCACTTTGGCGCCGATCGGCAGCACCAGCGGCTTGTCGACCTCGAGCAAATAGTGCTCGCCCTTGGCTTCCTTGTTGTGGATCTGATCGGCGGGGGTGGTCAGGTTGCTGAAAAATTCGACGTCCTGACCGAGGTATTTGTAGTGCCACTTCCACTGATAGCCCGTGACCTGGATATCGATATCCGGTTCGCTGCTGTCATACATCTTGATCAGGGTCGCTGTCGCAGGCACCGCCATGACCACCAGAATCAACAGGGGCACGATGGTCCAGAGCACTTCTACGGTCGTGTTTTCATGAAATTTTGCCGCCACCTGCCCGGTCGAGCGACGGTGAAGAATCATCGACCAGAACATGGCGCCGAAGACGATGATGCCGATCACTACACAGATCCAGAAAATGATCATGTGCAGGTCAAACACTGCGTGACTGATTTCAGTCGCTCCCGGCGCCATATTCACAGTCCATGCGGCGTGCGCAGGGCTGAAAACCGACCACAACAGGAGGCCCATCCAGACATGTGGATGTCGCATCATTGCGGGTTCCCCTTATCGTTCTTGTTATCCCGCCGGCTTTCACCTGCGGCAAGGGAGCGGCTGTCTCAGACTACGAACTTGATTGCCGGGCCTTGCTGCGTGTGCAGTCGGGCGTCATCAGCTAACTCCATTCCAACCCGAGTATAGACAGCGACCGGCACCTCGCAATGTGCTCGCGCAAATGATCTGAAACCCCTCAGACTTGCGCTCAAGGTCACGAATGGAGAAGGATGCAGACGAGTGGCGGCAAATGGATATAACAGCGATGTCTCAAGGATGAAACAATTATGACAAATGCGTCTTAGCATTTTTCGTAAGCCAGCTAAGTTATGTCTTTCCCATTTCATTGCCTTTGTATCCTGGAGTTTTCATGAACACCGCCGCATTGCGCGAGCAGATCCAAAAAGCCCAACAACATGAAGCCTACACCGGCCTGCTGAGCCGTCAGCTGGAAAGCAAACTGCCTCATCTACACCCTTCGATTCAGCTACCGGAAGCCGATGCCAATGGCGTGCTGACGCGTTTTGTCGCCGCTTACATCGATGAAGTGCCTGATCTGCTGGAAGCAGCCAATGAAGTGGCAAAGCAAGCGGGTATCGAATCGCAAATCAAACCGGTGCTGAAAATCGCCGAGCAGTATTTCCTTCAACCGCCGACGATCATGGCGGGGCACGTCGGCCTCGACAGCCTGCTGGATGAAGCGTACCTGGCGCATCGGTTTGTCGAAGAGGTCAACGATCTGTACATCAAGCATTTTGGCCAGCCGCTGATCCCGTTGGACATGACGGTGGCCAACCTGATTGCTCACCAGTTGATCGGTGAAGAGTTCGCCAACCAGCTCGACGAGGCGGTGCATCATGCGGTAGACGAAATGCTCGACGACGACAGCTTTGCGCTGGAGTCGGTGGAAGCGTACCGCGAAAAACTCAGCAGCCCCGACACCGGCACCGCATGGAAGCGCTGGCCATGCATGTCGCGTCGTCTGGGGTTGAGTCTGGAGCTGGATCAGCCAGCTGCCTGACATTCAGGGCCACCGATACCCCTGTGGGAGAGGGCTTGCTCGCGAATGCGGTCGATCATTTAACATTGATGTCGACTGACACTTCGCTTTCGCGAGCAAGCTCGCTCCCACCATTCATATGTTTTTTATGCCGCTGAACCCACGCCGGTGGTGGTGCGCAAGCGCCCCTCCAGCCTGCGCTTCAGCCCGCGTGCCTCGATCACGAGCGTTGAGCCTTTCGCCGCATTGGCCCGCCCCCATTCCTCCAGCAGTTCCAGGCACGAATGATCGATGTAGCTCAGGTTATTGAGCGGCACATGAACGGTCGCGCCAGCGGGAATCGTCCCCAAAACTTGCGTTAATGCCGGCACCTTCAGAAAGGTCGCGGCACCCACCAGGCGCAGCTCCATCTCACCCTCCTTGGGCAAATCGATCAGGCTGATCTTCAGGCGCGAGGCTTTCCAGGCGAGTTTGGCCAGCGTCAGGCCGAAGCCGATGAGCACGCCGGTCAGCAAGTCGGTGAAGATGATTGCCAGCGCAGTCGCGGCATAGGTGAACATCGGCATCCGCCCATAACGGCCCAGGCCGCGGAAGGTTTTGAGATCGACCAGTTTGAAACCGGTGTACACCAGGACGCCTGCCAGGCTTGCCACCGGAATGCTTTGCAGCAGGCTCGACAACAGCAAAACGAAGGCCAGCAGCCAGAGGCCGTGGAAGATCGTCGACATGCGCGTGGTGGCGCCAGCTTGCACGTTGGCTGAACTGCGTACGATCACCCCTGTCATCGGCAGTGCGCCGAGCAGTGCGCAAAGCATGTTGCCGACACCTTGCGCGGACAGCTCCCGATCAAAATCCGAACGCGGCCCACTGTGCATGCGATCGACGGCGGCTGCGGACAGCAATGTCTCGGCGCTGGCAATGAACGCCACGGCGAACGCGGCGATCAGCAGGGTCGGGTCGGCCAAATTGAGTAAATCCGCAGGTTTGAGCCAATCAATGGCCTCAGCAAGATTCGCCGGGACCTCCACACGCTTGACCTGCAACGCCAATACCAGGCTGGCGACCGTGGCCAGGCCGACACCGAGCAAGGCTCCGGGTACGAAGCGTAGAGAGTGCGGACGCAATTTTTCCCAGAGGTACATCACGGCAATGGTCGACAAGCCCAGCAGACCGGCCTGCCAGCCGAACGATGGAATCGCCTGGGCGATGGCTGCCGGGAACGCCGCCAGGTTATCCAGCCCCGAGGGCTGGGGTACCGCATCGAGCATCACGTGCACCTGCGACAGCACGATCAACACGCCGATACCGGCGAGCATGCCGTAGACCACCGCTGGCGCCGTCACGCGAAACCAGCAACCCAGTTTCAGGCGTCCGGCGACCAATTGCAGAAAGCCCGCCAGCAGCAGAATCGGTCCGAGCATGTCGATGCCATGTTGGCGCACCAGTTCGAACACCAGCACAGCCAGGCCAGCGGCGGGACCACTGACTTGCAGCGGCGACCCGGCGATCCAGCCCACCACCAGGCCACCGATGATGCCGGTGATCAGGCCTTTGGCGGGCGGTAGCCCCGAGGCGATGGCGATGCCCATGCACAGGGGCAGGGCGACCAGGAAGACAACCACCGAAGCCAGTAGCTCCCGTGGCAGGACAGCTTTGAGTTGTGCAGCACGCATGGTGACTCTCCCGAAGTTTTCTTCAGGCATGGCGAAGCCGTGCTGCCTGATCGGCAGACACGGTTTCACCACACAGGGTATTTAGGAGGATTTAGAAGCGCGCTTTGGGCGTCGCCACCGGAATCGGGTGGCTGCCATCGAGCGGCAGGAAACGACCCTGATCCGCGTCGTAAGCTTTGATTTCGCTGGTTTCAATGCTGTAGACCCAACCATGGATGAACAGCTGACCATTGGCCACGCGGGAGGCCACCGACGGATGCGTGCGCAGATGTTGCAGCTGAGCGATCACATTCTCTTCGGTGAGAATCTGCATGCTTTCGCTCTCGTTTGCGCAACTGCAGTTTTCAGAGACCATGGTTTTGGCCACTTCGGCGTGGCGTAGCCAGGCTTTGACCGTCGGCATTTTTTCAAGGCTTTGCGGGTTGAGCACCGCACGCATGGCGCCACAATCGGAATGTCCGCAGATGATGATGTGCTGCACGCCCAACGCGAGTACCGCGTACTCGATCGCGGTCGACACGCCACCATTCATCTGCCCGTATGGCGGTACCACGTTGCCAACGTTGCGGGTGACAAACAGGTCGCCGGGGGCACTTTGGGTAATCAGTTCAGGAACGATGCGCGAATCGGCGCACGCAATGAACATCGCTCGTGGGCTCTGGGCCGTGGCGAGTTTCTTGAAGAGTTCTTCCTGTTGCGGAAAGACTTCGTGATGAAAGTGCAAAAAGCCGTCAACGATATGCTGCAGCGCTGCATCGGCGGTCTCCGCCTGTGGTTGGGCTGAAGCCGACGCAGCCAACGGCTGTTTATCCTTGTCACTCATGATTCATCCTCATTGGCGGAATCAGGGAATGTTCCCGTTTGTCCGGTTGGAAGCCAGTGGCTGTTTAAAAAAACATTCAGGTCAGAAGCACCGACCCGTCAGTCACTCGATGAACAAGGTAGCTGTCGAAACTTAACTCAAACTGAATAAACCGCTCTAAAACGTGTGTTCCAGGTCACAGAAACGTGACCGCTCAACGTCCGGGCAATCTTTCTGCTACTCAACGGTAGGTCAATTGTCCTCAAATCAATGACATCTGGCGACCCGGCGGACAAAAGGAACCGCAGTCCAGAGTGTAGCCGTCCCGCCGGTTGATCCCCAAACGTTTGATGGCTTTGGCAAAGCGCTGAGCCAGCAGGTCTGCAAACGGCCCTTCACCGCGCATGCGAACGCCAAACCGACTGTCATACAGTTCGCCACCGCGGCTTTGGCGGATCAGGCTCAGCACATGAGCGGCGCGTTGCGGGTAATGCGCCGCCAGCCATTCTTCGAACAGCGGCGCCACTTCCAGCGGCAGGCGCAGCATCATGTAAGCGGCACTCTGCGCGCCGGCGGCGTGGGCCTGCGTCAGCAAGCTTTCAAGTTCGCTGTCATTGATCATCGGAATCATGGGCGAACACAGCACCCCGACTGGAATACCCGCTTCCCGCATGACGCGAATTGCCCGCAAGCGGGCTTTGGGTGCTGCTGCGCGAGGCTCGAGAATCCGTTTCAGTTCATCGTCCAGCGTGGTCAGGCTGATCATCACGGCCACCAGGCGTTGCTCCGCCAATTCAGCCAACAGGTCGAGGTCACGAAGAATCAGCGAGCCCTTGGTGACGATGGTTACCGGGTGGCGATAGCGCAGCAGCACTTCGAGGGTTTTGCGGGTGATGCGGTGCTCGCGCTCAATCGGCTGATAGGGATCTGTGTTGGTGCCCAACGCGATCGGCGCGCATTGATAGCCGCGTCGGGAAAGCTGTTCTTCGAGAACATCGGCGGCATTAGTCTTGGCGATCAGTTTTGTTTCGAAATCCAGCCCCGGTGACATGTCCCAGTAGGCGTGACTGGGCCGGGCGTAACAGTAAATGCAGCCGTGCTCGCAGCCCCGATAGGGATTGATCGAGCGATCAAACGGCAAGTCTGGCGAACTGTTGCGGGTGATGATGGTTTTCGCCGTTTCGATGCGCACCTCGGTTCCTTGGGTGACGGGTGCTTCCTGATGCCAGCCATCGTCCTCGGCCACCGAGCGATTGGGGGCAAAACGGTTGTGTGGATTGGTCGCTGTGCCGCGGCCGCGGGGTGGCAAGGGCAGGGTCATGGGCGGAACTCTCTAGCTGTATGTGCATACAGTATCCGAGGATCGCAAGATCGGCGAGTACCATTCGGCGCCTGCGCTCAAAACGTGCGGTACTTTGAACTTCATGCAACTTGGCGCAATGACGGGAAACATATAACGAATAGCGTGTAAGGATTAAGGCTTAGTAGTATCTGGTCGGCACTACTTAATATTAATTTATTATTAAAATGGAATTTGATCATGTCGTTTTTCAATCGGCGCGGTATCTTTTTACAACTGTTGGCTCCAAATATTACCAATCCGCAAGAAGCACGGGTTTCCATGCAACTCGCGCGCAAGCAATCGGGCTGGGACGCCGAACTCGGCGCGGTAAAGGACGTATTGGTGGATTCGGTCTACGTTGATGCGGTCTCCAATGATGGCGGGCGTTCATTCAGCATCAAATCGCTCAACAGTGATGTTGATGGAGATGGCGATATAGACAATGACGACAAGGCCAGGCTGTTGACGCTGGCGAAAGCTTATTCCAGCATCGTGAACCCCTAAAAATCAAATAAACCTGCATGAGTGCTCATGCAGGTTTATTTGTTTAAAGCCCCAATGTAGCGTTGGCTGATTATCGTTGTTCAGGTGCTTGAGGAATTGGAAAAAGATCTTCATCAATGGGTCGTTCAAGAAACACTTCAAGCGAAGTTAGCAGAGAGCGCGAATTACCCGGTGAAAAGAATGCCTCTCGAAAGGCCCTTCCTGCTTCCACATTGAAGACGCCGTCTCGTTCAAACCGTTTGAAAGCTTCAGACGCCAGTACCCCTGACCACTTATAGGCATAAAACGAAGCCTCGTAACCCGTCACCATATAGTCAAAGCTGTTGGCGAACCGGCAAGAGCTCGGCAGTTGCAGGGACGGGATCTCTTGTTGAATGTCGTCGAACACTTGCTGCACGCTGCGGCCATCGCCGTGGCTGCGATGCAATTCAAAGTCGAAGAGCGCGCCCATCAGCAGCTCCGCGGTTTGCCAGCTGGTCTGAGTCTGAGTAGCAACCAGTGCCCGTTCGACTCGCTCCTCGCTCAAACGCGCTCCTGTTTGATAATCCGCTGCGAGCCATAGCAAAAACTCTTTCGACTGACACCAGAGTTCGAACACCTGACCGGTGAATTCGGCACCGTCCCGGGCGAATCCGGAGATCCCCGAGAGGGTGTAGTGGGGTGTGCGCGTCAGCACTTGCTGCAGGCAATGACCAAACTCATGAAATAGCACCCGCAAATCCTGATGCACGAGCAGGCAAGGCTTGTCAGCAAAGCCCTGCGTGAAGTTGCCGTAAAGAATGGCAATGGGCAATGTCACTTGACCTTCGGCGTCGCCATGCCGGTTTCGTAATGTCGCAGTCCAGGCATAATCCGCTGCCCCGTCTCGGTGGAAAGGATCAAAGTAGATGTGCCCGACCACGCGATCGTGCTCGCTGACCTCAAACAATCGAACATCTTCGTGCCATTGAAAGAACGCCTTTTGTTCGATAATCCTGATCCCGAACATGCGCTCGCTGAACAGGCACAATCGGCGCAAAGTTCCATCCAGCGGGAAATAGGATTTCAGGTTTTTCAGCGCACCGGCCTGCGTGTGTTGACGCAATTGTTCGGCAAGGTAGTCACGATCCCAAGGCTGGATGTCGGCAATGTTGTAATCAAGCGCGAAGGCCTTGAGTGCCTGGGCATCGCTTTCAATTTCCGGTGTTAACAATGCGATTTGGTGGCGCAGAAACGCGCTGACGTGCGCTTCGGATTCGGCCATTTTTGTTGCCAGCCCCAGTTGCGCAAAGTTTGCATACCCCAGCAATTGCGCTTTACGTTGGCGCAGGGCCAACAGCGACTCCAGCACCGGACCGTTGTCGTATTGGCCCGCGTGGGGACCTTGATCCGAAGCCCGGGTCGTGTAGGCGATGAAGTACTCTTCGCGAAGCGCCCGATCCTCGGCATGGGTCATCACTTGCAGGTAAGTGTTTTGGTCCAGCCGCATCAGCCAGCCGTCGTGGCCCTCCTTTTGCGCATTGAAAGCAAGGCTCGCTTTCATGGCCGGGGACAAGCCGTTGAGTCGCGCCTCATCATCGAAGCGTTTCTCCCAGGCTTGCGTGGCGATTTCCAGTTGCTTGATGAACAGGCTTTCGAACACGCCGATAGCCTCATGGGTGCGCACGAGTACTTGCTGTTGTTGGGCATTCAAATCAATTCCGGACATCCGGAATGTCCGCAGGATATTGCCAAGCGCAACCTGACGAGGCTCATCGAAGTTCAGCGCAATCGGACTGTTTGCCAGCTGCTGATAAGTCTCGAACAACGGTCTGTTGTTCATCTTCTCGGACTTGTACCGTACGGCAGCATTGCGACTTTTAATATTCGCCATCAGCCAGGCTGCGTCGTCGACGTTCACCCCGTCGAGGGTTTCGATGACGGTCATGGCTTCGGCGAGACGCGCATCCATTTCATCGACAGCTATGACCAGGTCGTCCCAGGTCGGGAATACGGTTTGGCTGGCGATGACGGCGGCCAGGGCCTGCCGGTTTTCAGAGATTATTGTCTCGATGGCCGGCACGAGATGTTCGGCGCGGATCATCGTCCAGGGCGGCAGTGTCCATTTCTGCAGCAGTGGATTGGTTTGAGTCATGGCGTCTTCCTTGAGTGAGGGCTGAATGGGTCAGCCTACTCAGGAAGCGCGGGGGAAGGGTGGTACATAGTTACCGCCTTTTACGCCGTTACGGCGTAAGAGGCGGGATTGTTCATTCGTGCTTTTTCTTCAACTTGGGATTGGGGAAAAACTGCACAGCCTGCACTTTGGTATCCGGAGCTTTCAACGCGGAAGTATTGACCCGGGTGCCCAACTCTTTCGGCACGGACAGGCCTTGTTCATTCAGCGTGTCGGCATACCCGCAGGCCACACACTCACGGTGCGGAACATCATTTTCGCTCCACATCCGCAACTTGTCCGGTTCGCTGCATGCGGGGCAGACGGCCCCGGCGATGAAGCGTTTTTTAGTGATCACTGGCCCCTCACTCATGCTGCGGCGTCCGCACTCAGGCCGCTATGACGCAAGAGTGCGTCAATTGAGGGCGCACGGCCACGAAAGTCGACGAACAGCACCATTGGCTCCTGAGAGCCACCGCGGGCGAGGATCGCTTCACGGAAGGCGCGACCGGTTTCAGCGTTAAGCACGCCGTCCTCTTCGAATTTCGAGAACGCGTCGGCCGACAGCACTTCAGCCCATTTGTAGCTGTAGTAGCCAGCCGCATAACCGCCGGCGAAGATGTGCGCGAAGCTATTGGGGAACCGGTTGTAGGCGGGTGGACGCATGACCGAAACTTCGTCCCGCACGCCTTCGAGTACCTGCAGCGGGCTGCGGCCATCGCCGCGGGTGGCGTGCAGTTCGAAGTCGAACAGCGAGAATTCCAGCTGGCGCACCATCATCAGGCCGGACTGGAAATTCTTCGCCGCGAGCATTTTTTCCAGCAGATCCTGGGGCAACGGCTCGCCGGTTTCGTAGTGACCGGAAATCAGTGCCAGACCTTCCGGCTCCCAGCACCAGTTTTCCATGAACTGACTCGGCAACTCGACCGCATCCCAGGCCACACCGTTGATGCCGGACACGCCGGCATGATCGACGCGGGTCAGCAGGTGATGCAGGCCGTGCCCGAATTCGTGAAACAGGGTCGTGACTTCATCGTGAGTCAGCAGCGCCGGTTTACCGCTGTCGGCCGGGGTAAAGTTGCACACCAGATTGGCCACCGGGCTTTGCAGCACGCCTTCGGCGGTACGGCGACGGTCGCGAGCGCCGTCCATCCAGGCACCACCGCGCTTGTTCGCGCGAGCGTAAAGGTCGAAGAAGAAACGGCCGACGTGTTGGCCGTTCTCCTTGATCTCGAACAGGCGAACATCCGGGTGCCAGGTGTCAAAACCTTTTTGTTCGGCGATCTCGATGCCGTACAGGCGCTGGACGATAGCGAACAGGCCGCCCAGCACTTTATCGATCGGGAAGTAGGCGCGAAGGGCTTCCTGGGCAACGCTGTAGCGCTGTTCGCGCAGTTTTTCACCGTAGAAGCCGCTGTCCCAGCTTTGCAGGTCCGGGCAGCCTTGTTCGGCCGCGTAGGCTTTGAGCTGCTCCAGGTCCTGAGCGGCGAACGGCTTGCTGCGCTTGGCCAGGTCACGCAGGAAAGTCAGCACCTGATCGCTGGATTCAGCCATTTTGGTGGCCAGGCTCAGCTCCGAGAAACTGGCGAAGCCCAGCAGTTTTGCCAGCTCCTGGCGCAGGTCGAGAATTTCTTCCATGACCGGGCCGTTGTCGTTCTGACCGGCATTTGGGCCTTGGTCCGAGGCGCGGGTGCAGTAGGCGGCGTAGACTTCTTCGCGCAGCGCGCGGTCGTGCGCGTAGGTCATCACCGCGTAGTAGCTCGGGAATTCCAGGGTAATGAGGAAGCCGTCGAGGCCTTTGGCCTGCGCCGCTGCCGCCATCTGCGCTTTGGCCGAATCCGTCAGACCGGCGAGGGCGGCCTCATCGGTAACGTGTTTGGTCCAGGCTTGCGTGGCGTCGAGCAACTGATTGGAGAAACGACTGCCCAGTTCGGACAATTTGCTTTGCACCTCGGCGTAGCGCTGCTGCTCGGCAGGCGGCAGGTCGATACCCGACAAACGGAAGTCGCGCAGCGAGTGTTCCAGGATGGTTTTTTGCGCCACGTCGAAACCCGCTGCTTGCGGGCTGTGCGCCAGGGCCTCGAAGGCCTGAAACAGCTCGCGGTTCTGGCCCATCTCGGTCGAGTAGGCGCTGAGGGCTGGCAGGCAGGATTCATAGGCTTCGCGCAATTCGGCGCTGTTGCACACGGCGTTCAAGTGACTGACCGGGCTCCAGGCCGCGCCCAATCGATCATTGAGCTCGTCCATCGCCAGCACCAGGCCGGCCCAGGTCGGTTGTTTGCCCTGGGTTTTGAGGATTTCGATAATGGCGGCGCGGTTGTCAGCCAGGATCTGTTCAATGGCCGGTTGCACGTGTTCGGCCCGGATCGCCGAGAACGGCGGCAGGTCGTAGGACTGCAAAAGAGGGTTGTTCACGCTCACGTTTGGCACCTTGGCTGGAAGAAACATGCGCCCATCTTAATTACAATCGACGTTCACCGCAGCTATCAGCAAAAGAGAGAGAGCCTATCGTGACCCTTCGCACGTATCAGAATCACACGCCGCTGCTTGGCAAAGGCGCTTTTGTCGACAGCTCGGCGGTGGTAATCGGCGACGTCGAAATCGGCGAAGACAGCTCGGTCTGGCCGCTGACGGTGATCCGTGGCGACATGCACCGTATCCGCATCGGCGCCCGCACCAGCGTGCAGGATGGCTGCGTGTTGCATATCACCCACGCCGGCCCGTTCAACCCCGATGGCTTCGCGTGCCTGATCGGCGATGACGTGACCATCGCGCACAAAGTCATGCTGCATGGCTGCACCGTTGGCAGTCGGGTGCTGATCGGCATGGGCAGCATCGTTATGGACGGTGCGGTGGTTGCCGACGACGTGATCATCGGTGCCGGCAGTCTGGTGCCACCGGGCAAGCGTCTGGACAGCGGATTTCTTTATGTCGGCAGCCCGGTCAAACAGATCCGCCCGCTGACGGACAAGGAAAAAGCTTTTTTCACCTACAGCGCGGCGAATTACGTGAAGCTCAAGAATCTGCACCTGGCCGAAGGCTACGACAAAGATTGAATCATCCCGCGACTGCTCAGGAATTTTCATGCATTACCAAACGATTTTGTTCGACCTTGATGGCACGCTGACCGATCCGCGAGAAGGCATCACCCGTTCGATCCAGTTCGCCTTGAGCAAACTGGGAATCGATGAACCCGACCTGACCAGGCTCGAACACTTCATCGGTCCGCCGTTATTGCAGGCGTTCATGCAGTTCTACAACTTCGACGAAGCCAAGGCCTGGCAAGCGGTGAATTTCTACCGCGAGCGATTTAAAGTCACCGGGCTATATGAAAACCGTGTGTTCGATGGCGTTACACCGCTACTGGAAACGCTCGGCGCCCAAGGACGACAGCTGTATATCGCCACGTCCAAGCCGTGGATTTTCGCCCGGGAAATCGCCCGACACTTTGACTTCGCCAAACACTTCAAGGTGATTTACGGCAGCGAACTGGATGGCACCCGCACCAACAAGGTCGAACTGATTGCGCATCTGATGGCGGAAGAAGACCTTGCCCCGGCCAACACGCTGATGATCGGCGACCGCAAGCACGACCTGATCGGCGCGCGCAGCAACGGCTTGCACGCCGCCGCCGTGGGTTATGGGTTTGGCAGCCGGGAAGAACTGAGCGCGGAACGGCCGACATACCATTTCGAGACGCTGGATGAGATGCATCGGGCGTTTTTGCGGGGTTAACGAATTCGCCCTTGGCAACATGGGCTGCGGGTAAGGTTGGGTTGAAGGACGCCACCGCGGGCAAGCCTTGCTCACGGATTTTGCACGACCCGCCTGCGGGCGCAAGGCTCGCCCGCGAAGGCGACTGCCAAATCCCCTCAAATTCCCGCTCCTGCCAATACCTTCATCGCTGCTTTGCGTTGCGCAACCGGCAGTGCGCCCAGCTTTTCGGCTGCCGCATAAAACTTCATCCAGTCCCCGCCCATCTGCCGAAACAACGCAGCAAATGCCGGCACCCATTGATCATATAAACCAAACGGCAACAAACGGGCATTGTTCATAGGTGCATAAATCCACGCGTCATAACGTTTGTCTCCCGCCCATTGGCAGTCGCGCAACTGGCGATACTCGGTGCGGAGTCGTTCGAATTCGGTGGCTTTACGCTTGCGCATTTCCTCAGCAGCCAGTGGCTGGGCGTACAGCCGTTCAAGCCGGGAGCGGGCCTCCAGCACCAACTGAATAAACTGCTCCCGCTGCCGCGCCCGCGCGTCGTCCGCCGGCGGCATGCCGCGAAATGCCCGCCACTGTCGCGTGCCTTCCTGTTCCACGAACGTGGCGAAAGACTCGTTGAACTCGGTGTCATCCTTCACATAGATACGCTGATGCGCCAGTTCATGAAAGATCAGCGTCGCCAGCCGCTCGTCTCCCCAACCCATCATCGAACTCATAATCGGATCGTTGAACCAGCCGAGCGTCGAATAAGCCTCGACGCCGCCGATCGCCACGTCCATACCTTGCAGCTGCATCAATGCAGCCTCGCCGCGAGCCGCATTCTGGTTGTAATAACCTCGGTAAGCGACGCAGCCGGCGATGGGAAAACAGTGGTTCTGCGGCGCCAGGGAAAATTCCGGCGTGGCAAAGACGTTCCAGACGACGTAAGGCCGACCAATGTCGGCATACAGGCGATAACTCTGGTTATCCGGCAGATGCAAATGCTCGCTGGCAAACGTCCGGGCCTTTTGCGACTGGGCCAGATGGGCTCGCAGTTTTTCATCGCGGGCAGGATCGGCGATGACGTCTGCGACCGGCACGCGAGCGTTCAACAGCTGCAGCTGACCACTGGCCAGTTGGCCGTAATAGCTGACGCTGGTGCACCCGCTGAGCAACAAAAACATCACACCCGGAAACAAAACGCGTAAAACGCGATCAAGTAACCCAAGGCTTGGAAGCGGCCTGATCAAAATAAAATCATCCCTGGAAAGTCTGCCCGCAAGACTATCCCGCCTGACTGGAGCTCCGCTATGCGTAAGATGATGCTGACGGGAGGCTTATTGATGCTGACCGGCTGCGCTGGTTTCGGCTTGCCTCAACAGGATCCGGCGCAAGCCTGGATTGATCTTCATCCGCAGCAGGAAGATACCGCGCTGCAGGCTGTGGAGGTCGACGACAAGGCCGCTACTGACAAGCGCTATTTCGAGGTGCAGCCCGGCAGCCATGAGTTGACTGTGCGTTATCAATTCCCGGTTCAGCCGACCAACATCGGTCCTGATGCCGAACCACTGTGGCGCGACTGCCAGTTGAACGTGAAATTCAACGATTTCAACGCTGGGCAGAAGTACCAACTGCAAGCGGGAAACATTGGGTTTCGGCCGTGGGCAAAGCTCTATGACCAACACCGAAAAGTGATTGGCCAAGGCACGCCCGCAGGCTGCCAACGTACTTGAACAGCGCTATGCTGAATGACTAGGCATCGGGACATTGATCATGCGCAGTTTGACGTTGTTACTGGCCGCCAGTGTGATGACTGGCTGCACGAGCCCGCTACCGGCGGTTAACCCGCAGATGGCGTGGGTGGAGTTCTCGACGCCATTCCCGAACGATAAGCTGCTGATGGCCGAGCGTCTGGACAATCAGCGATTGAGCGACGGACGTTATTTCCAGGTCACTCCGGGCAGTCATGAGCTGATCGTACGCTTCGACTTTGAAGTGCCCGGTGGCGGTGGCATGGGCTCAATGAGCAGTCCCGCGGAACGGTTGTGTTATCTGACCATCAGCTACGATCATTTCGAAGCTGGCCAGCGCTATGTGCTGGAAGGCCGGTCTGTTTCGTTTACCCCCAGTGCCCGCCTGTACAACGCCAAGCGTGAAATTGTGGCGGAAGATCGGCAGGCTTACTGCATTACCTAAAGGTGATCAAGCGTCGTTTCTTTGATAGATGATGCCTTTGGTTCCGTTCTCGCATCTACCCACGACCATGGCTACGTCATGTTTGTCCGCTTCTTCCTTGGAAACAATTTCCAACGTGTAGGAGGGCACTGCGTTTGCCTGAATAGTTACTTCAATCTCTTTCTTGAGTTCTTCACAGTCTTTGGGTGCCGCGAACGCCGACGTTGCCAGCGCACTGCAGAAAACCGCCAGGGCAAAACGTTTCATGGTTGAAGCTCCTTGATGCAGCGCGCATGGAAAGTGCGCTTCAGCTGCTGTCATTTATTGGACCACATCGACGCTGGCGGGGTTTTGTTTCAGGACAAAAAAATCGCAGCCTGTCGAAGGCTGCGATCCTGTATTGCAACTTACTGAATCAGCTGATCAGCGTCGCCTCCAGGCTGATTTTCGCGTTCAGCACTTTCGAAACCGGGCAACCTTCTTTGGCCTTGTTGCTCAGCTCCTCGAATTGCGCCTGGTTGACACCCGGGATCTTCGCTTTAAGGATCAGCTTCACCGCCGTAATCGCAAAACCCCCTTCGACTTGATCCAAAGTCACTTCGGCGTTGGTATCGATGCTGTCAGCCGTGAAACCGGCGTCGCCGAGAATCATCGAAAACGCCATCGAGAAACAGCCGGCGTGGGCAGCACCGATCAGCTCTTCAGGATTTGTACCTTTACCGCCTTCGAAACGCGCTTTGAAGCCGTAGGGCGCTTCTCTGAGCACGCCGGTTTCAGTGGAAATCGAGCCGATGCCGGTTTTCAGGTCACCTTCCCAATGTGCCGATGCTTTCTTGGTAATAGCCATATCTGCCTCTTGGAGTTCGGGCGCGAAGCATCGCGCCTTGGGGATTTCGGTTGTTAGGGTTCTGAGGATAGACGGTGATGCAAAGTTCACCCGATCTGATTAGTCCTACCATTTTCGTAGGAAATTTTGCCTCGGCTATTGAATCTCGGGTATATGCCCTCATTGCATGAACACGCTTATGGATTCGTCAGGTTTTCGTTTTCAAGAAAAAACCTGCGACCTCACATTGGAGAAGCAGGCTTATGAAACATCTGTCCGATATCAAATTCTCAGCACTTGACCTGGTGCCCGTGCGCGAAAATGGCAGCCCGGCGGAGTCCTTGCGCAACTCGCTGGACCTGGCGCAGCGTGTAGAAAAATTCGGCTACAACCGTTTCTGGGTGGCCGAGCACCACAACATGGACGGTATCGCCAGTTCGGCAACCTCGGTGCTGCTTGGTTACCTGGCCGGTGGTACATCGACCATTCGCGTCGGCTCGGGCGGTGTAATGCTGCCTAACCACGCACCGCTGGTGATCGCCGAGCAGTTCGGCACGCTCGAAAGCCTTTATCCGGGCCGTATCGACTTGGGCCTGGGCCGTGCGCCCGGGTCGGACCAAATGACTGCCCGCGCCCTGCGCCGTGAACGTTCTGGTAGCGCTGACGATTTTCCGGAAGATGTTGCGGAGCTGATGCATTACCTCGGCCCGCGAACTGCGGATCAACGTGTCATCGCCATGCCGGGCACTAACACCAATGTCCCGGTCTGGCTGCTGGGCTCGAGCCTGTTCAGTGCGCAGCTGGCTGGTCAGCGCGGTTTGCCCTACGCCTTCGCATCCCATTTCGCACCGCGCTTCATGCATGAGGCGATTCGCGTCTATCGCAATCACTTCAAGCCTTCGGCGGTGCTGGATAAACCTTACGTCATGCTCGGCGTTCCCTTGGTGGCGGCTGACACGGATGAGCAGGCGGATTACCTGGCGACGTCGGTCTACCAGCGCATTCTCGCGCTCATGCGCGGACAGAGCCTGGTGCAGCGCCCTCCGGTGAACTCCATGGACGGTCTGTGGTTGCCGCATGAGAAGGAAGCGGTGGGCGATTTCCTCGGCCTTGCGATGGTGGGCAGTCCTGAAAAAATCCGTGCGAAGCTGGACGTTCTTGTCGAGCAGACGCAGGCGGACGAGCTGATCTTCACCTGTGATCTTTACGAACACGCTGATCGCGTACATTCGTATGAGCTGTTGGCGCAGGTGATGAAAGGCTGATCCGCAGGCATAAAAAAGCCGACGTCGTGCGTCGGTTTTTTTAATTAATCGGGAAATCAGCCTCTTTTGTAGACGATTTCCTTGGTGCCCTTCTCGCAGGTGCCGACGACCTTCCCATCAGCTGCGGTGCCTTTGTCGACAATGTCCAGTGAGTAGTTCGATGCGCCTTTGGCATCGATTTTCGCGGCGATCTCAGCCTTCAACTCTTCGCATGGCTTGCCTTCAGCAAACGCTGTACCGGCAAGGCTTAACAAACCTAACGCTAAAACAAAATTCTTCATCATTTGCATTCCTGGTCGGATCATCAGGGACATCCGACAACACGCCGGATGTACTTATGTAGCGTTTTGCCATTCCCTATGGCATTCGGCCAGCGCGCAAGTTCAGAAGCTGGCTCAATCTCAGCTGCTGGCAATACGGAAGCCGACCTTTAGCGTCACCTGGAAATGGGCGGCTTTGCCGTTTTCGATGTGCCCACGGGTTTCGGTCACTTCAAACCATTCCAGATTCTTGATGGTCTTGTTGGCTTCGGCCAGCGCGTTGTTGATTGCGTCCTCGATGCTGCTCACGGACGAGCCGACAAGCTCGATCTTCTTGTAGGTGTGGTGATCGGTCATAGCGTTCTCCTCGGGTTTGAATACAGCCTAGCAGTGATTTTTCCTAATTCTTCTGTGGGCAATTGCGACATGGAAGTTCAGATTTACTGCACTTTCTCGCACCACCGCAGTCCCATCCAACACACGCCACTCATCACCAATGCAGGAGAGCCACCATGGCCAACACTTCTTTACGTAAAGCCTCATTGCAAAGCATGGAAGCCGAGATCGAGAGTCTGCTGAAGTCTTTGGAAAATCTGAAGGACGACGCTTCCGACGAGTCGCGTAAAACCCTCACCGTCTTGAAAACCAACGCTGAGAACGCGCTGAAGCATTCGCGCCATCTGCTCAGCGATGCGTATGAAGAAGTCAAAGTCAAAACCCGCGAAACCGGGATTGCGACTCGCGATTACGCCCAGGAGCACCCTTGGACTACCGCAGGCGTCGCAGTCGGCGCTGTGGGTCTGCTGGCGGCTTACTTGCTGTGCAAACGCGGCAACTGATCCGTTTGGCGCAGCTCATTTTTTAACCACTGCGCCAACTGCCTGGCGCGCCCATCCGCGGCGCGCTTGGGTAGCCATAACGCCAGTTGCGCCGCAGTTTCACTGAAGCCCCACGGTGCGACCAGGCGACCGGCCTTCAAATCCTCGGCCACCAGCGGTTCAGGCGCAATCGCCACGCCTAACCCCGCCACCGCTGCCTCCAGCAGATAATACAGATGCTCGAAACCCTGACCGAACTTCAACGCTTTGGCGTCGAGGCCGCTTTGTTGCGCCCAACTTGGCCAGGCCTGTGGGCGGGAGGTGGTGTGAAGCAGCGGCTCGTCCAGCAGCGCGATTGCGGGCGCATCCTTCAGGGTTACGTAACCGGCATATCGCGGGCTCAGGACTGGACCGATGCGTTCGCTGGTCAATTCGTAAACTTGCATGTCTGCTGGCCACGGAGGTTCGGCGAACACCAATAGCGCGTCCAGTCCAGGACGGCGAGGGTCGAGATCGCCTTCGCCGGCGGACAGGTGCAGGCGCAGGTCCGGCAAATCCGCATTCAACCGTCCCAGCCGCGGTATGAACCAGCGTGCCAGCAGACTCCCAGAGCAACCGAGGACGAACGGGGCATCCGCGCTGCTTTGCGTCAGTTCGGCACACGCGGTGCGCAATCGTTCGAACGCCTCAGTACTGGCGTCGCGCAAGCGACTGCCTGCACCTGTGAGTTTAAGGCCGCGCCCATCCTTGACGAAAAGGCTAACACCGAGGTGTTCCTCAAGCAGTTTCAATTGTCGGCTGACCGCACCGTGCGTCACGTGCAATTGTTCAGCTGCCTGACTGACACTGTTCAAACGAGCAGTGGCTTCGAAGGCGCGAAGGGCGTTGAGTGGCGGAAGGTCGTGGCTCATGGGATCTGTGAGTTTTCCTGACAGGTTGTGGTGATCTTATCGGTTTTCACAGTACGGCGTCAGGGGTAGAGTTGGGTCATTGTTATCTCATGCATTCAACTGGAGCGACTCATGACCCAGACCAATCTGCGCAACGGCCCCGACGTTAACGGCCTGTTTGGCGATTTCGGCGGCCGCTACGTCGCTGAGACCCTGATGCCGTTGATCCTCGAACTGGCTCGCGAATATGAAGGAGCCAAAGAAGATCCGGCGTTCAAAGAGGAATTGGCCTACTTCCAGCGCGACTATGTCGGACGTCCCAGCCCACTGTATTTTGCCGAACGTCTGACAGAGTTTTGCGGCGGCGCGAAGATTTATCTCAAGCGAGAAGAGCTCAATCACACAGGCGCGCACAAGATCAATAACTGCATCGGCCAGATTCTGCTGGCGCGGCGCATGGGCAAAAAACGCATCATTGCCGAGACCGGCGCCGGCATGCACGGTGTGGCAACCGCCACCGTCGCCGCACGTTTCGGTCTGGATTGCGTGATCTATATGGGCACCACCGACATCGAGCGCCAGCAGGCCAACGTCTTCCGTATGAAGCTGCTGGGGGCCGAAGTCATTCCTGTTGTTGCCGGTACCGGCACGCTTAAGGATGCGATGAACGAAGCGCTTCGCGACTGGGTCACCAACGTCGACAGCACTTTCTACCTGATCGGCACCGTCGCGGGTCCGCATCCGTATCCAGCCATGGTCCGCGACTTCCAGGCAGTTATTGGCAAAGAAACCCGGGACCAGTTGCAAGCTCAGGAAGGTCGTCTTCCGGACAGCCTGGTCGCCTGTATCGGTGGCGGCTCCAATGCCATGGGCCTGTTCCACCCGTTCCTCGACGACAAAAGTGTCGAGATCATCGGTGTCGAAGCGGCTGGACACGGTATCGAAACCGGCAAGCACGCCGCGAGCCTGAACGGTGGCGTACCCGGTGTGCTGCACGGCAACCGCACGTTTCTGTTGCAAGACGACGATGGCCAGATCATCGACGCTCATTCGATTTCCGCCGGCCTCGACTACCCGGGTATCGGCCCGGAACACGCCTGGTTGCATGACATCGGTCGCGTTCAATACACCTCGGTGACCGACGACGAAGCCCTCGATGCCTTCCATAAATGCTGCCGCCTGGAAGGAATTATTCCAGCTCTGGAAAGCGCCCATGCTTTGGCTGAAGTGTTCAAACGCGCACCGAAGCTGCCGAAGGATCACCTGACGGTGATCAACCTGTCCGGTCGCGGCGACAAAGACATGCAAACCGTCATGCACCATATGGAGCAGGCTCAACAAGAGCGCTCCCGGCAGGAGAAACACTGATGAGCCGCCTGCAAACACGTTTTGCCGAACTCAAGCAACAGAATCGCGCAGCTCTGGTCACCTTCGTTACTGCCGGCGACCCGAGCTATGAGACGTCACTCGCGATCCTCAAAGGGTTGCCCGGTGCGGGCGCCGATGTGATCGAGTTGGGCATGCCCTTCACCGATCCCATGGCTGACGGCCCGGCGATCCAGCTGGCTAACATCCGCGCATTGGCTGCCAGGCAAAATCTGGCGAAAACCCTGCAAATGGTTCGTGAGTTCCGCGAAGGCAACAGCGAAACGCCGCTGGTGCTGATGGGTTACTTCAACCCGATTCACATGTATGGCGTAACGCGTTTTATTGCTGACGCAAAAGAGGCGGGGGTCGATGGCCTGATCGTGGTCGACCTGCCGCCCGAGCATAACAGCGAGTTGTGCGAACCGGCGCAGGCTGCGGGGCTGGACTTCATCCGTCTGACCACGCCGACTACCGATGACATTCGTCTGCCAACCGTATTGAACGGCAGCTCCGGTTTCGTCTATTACGTGTCGGTGGCCGGTGTGACCGGCGCTGGCGCCGCGACGCTGGAACATGTGGAAGAAGCAGTCGCCCGTTTGCGTCGTCACACCGATCTGCCGATCAGCATCGGTTTTGGCATTCGCACACCGGAACAAGCCGCATCGATCGCGCGTTTGGCAGATGGTGTTGTCGTGGGATCTGCATTGATCGATCACATCGCGATGGCCGACACACCGGCACAAGCGATTGATGGGGTGTTGAGCCTTTGTGCTGCATTGGCCAATGGTGTGCGAAACGCCCGTGGTACTGCTGCGGCGTAAGAGCGCAATAAAAAAGATCGTCCGAATGCGGCCTGAGCCGGCGGACGATCTTTTCTTTTTCAGGGCAACTCCAGACCGCCCGCCGCCTTGTGCAGCTTGCGCAAATGCTCGCCCACCTGCTTCAGGTTGGCTTCGTTAGCAGCCATTTCCGCTGCACGGCTTGGCTCCAGCAATGCCCTCACTTCCTTGTCCAGATCCCCGGTCAGCGCCTGCAGCTGCTTCTGGCGCAGACTGCTTTCCGATTCCAGCCGCTGCCATTCGCTCGGTTGAGGTAACCCATAACCGCCAGTACCCAACAATTCCGCGGGGCGGCTGAGGAAACCACTGTTGGCGAGAATCTGCTGCAAGGTCGCGTTGGCCTTGTCCATGCCGCCATTTTTCAGCTCCCGGGCCCCGAGATAGCGCTGCTTGACCTCGTCCTGAGCCAACACCATTTGCTGACGGAAACTGGCTTGTTCGAGCAACAGCAATGCCGCGCTGGTGCGCAGGTCAGCCTGATCGATCCACGGTCGACGTTCTTCGGCCTTCAGGGATAACCAGTCTTCAACTTTTTCCTGTTTGATCGGCAGATGCTTCTTCAGCACTTCGAACATCGCTTGATAGCGGTCCCGGAAGGAGTCGAAGCGATAGCCCAGACGAAGTGCTTCGCGAGGATCATCCAGCACGCTGGTGTCCGCCAGCCCGCGGCCTTTGAGCACTTCAAGCAAGCCGTTGGGCATGATGCTGTCGAGGCCGACCAGTTGCGAATTGTTGGAGCCGCTGCGCAGTAATTTCAGGCCTTCAACGGCGCAGTTGTTGGACAGGAAGAAATAGTTACCGTCGTAACTCCAGTGCATTTCGGCGGCGTGTTCCACCACGTCTTCCACTTCCTGGCGTGACAGGTTCAACGGAACCGAGGCCAGGCTACGCAGTTCGGTTTTGGTGTATTCATCGATGACTTGCGCCAGCGGCAGAACGAACAGGCGCGAGGGATATTTGCCCACCAAGCCGTCCCAACTCGACAGCTGCACATCGCCCACGAAGGCGCGATAAGACAGAACCAGGTGCTGGTCCAGGTCCAGTCGACAATCCGGACCCCGTGGCCGACCGGGGGCGCAGATCACCAGACGCAACATGCTGTGGCCCCAGCGGCTGACCCAATTCTGGTTGGCCTCGGCGAGCAGGTAATCGACGGCGTAGACGCGCTCCGGATCGACTTGTCCCAGCGGCTGCTTGGCAAAATCGTTACCGGCATTGAGGAAAGCGAAGGACTTGCCGCACGTGGCTTGGGCAGCAGGGGCCCAGCCAAAATGGTCTTTGTAATAGCGATACAACGCCGGGCGGCGGCAGGCATAGCTCGGATCAAGCAGGAAATACTCCATGTTGACCGCTACAAATTCCTTGGGGCTGCTGGTTTCGTACAGATCCGGGCTGCGGGCAACTTGTCGGTTGTGCTGCTCGCGTTCGCCGCGACGACCCACGTATTGCGGCCAGCCAGCCAGATCCAGCAGACGCGGATCGTCGCTAAGGGTGAAGCGTCGATCCGATTGCCCGCGACATTGGTCTGGAATGCCGATCAGGCCTGAACTGCTGCTGCGTTGTGTGCAGCGCACAATCAACGTCCGTTCAGCGGCAGGCCACAAACGCGAGCGGTCGTAAATGTGGGTGAGTTCGTGCAGGACCGTCGCAAGCATTTCCCGGCGAACGGTGCCGTGAGGTCGATGGGTTTTCTGCGTGGCAGCGCTGCCATCCGTGAGGCTGTCGAGCAGGTTGCGATTGAGGTCGAGCTCGGATACCAGTGACGCCTGGCCATAAGCGTTGCCGGGCATTTTATCGGTCCAGCCGACATCGATGCGCCGATCGAGTTGCTCGATGAATCTGGGCGGCAGTGCCTGCATGGCTTCATCGAGCAACGCCTGGCTGGCCTGTTGTTGCGCAGGGCTCAGACCCTCGGCCTTGAGCTTTAATTGCAGGCCAGCCTGGGCCGTGTTGCCGAGCAGCAACAGCACCCCGGCCAGCAGCCAGGCGAACAATGGTTTCACAGTGCGAGAATGGCTTCGGCGAGCACCTGATCGCTTGCGTCACGCGCTTGCGGAACCCGGGCACGCAGTGTGCCAAAAGCTGCTTCGAGGTTCGCGCCACGGATGTCGCCATCGCTGGCCACAAAACTGGCGGCGTCATCATGGGCTTCGCGGATGATTTTCGAGTCGCGAATGGAAGTTGTGGTGTCAGAAGTGAAATCAATGGTGCGGCGGGTGGCATTGACCAGGATGTTACTGGTGGCAACCAGGGTCTGCGCCTGGGCCATATCGGCAATGAACAGAAGGCCAAGGACAGCAGCGATCAAAGGGCTACGCATGGAACGACTCCGCAAAAATTAGGATAACTATTGGACGAGAATTGCCTGCGCCAGTTCAAGGTCGCTGGCAGGAAGTTTCGGCTCGGTTCTGCGCAGGTAACTCAGTGCGGATTCCAGGCGCGCGCCTCGCAGTTCGCCGTCACTGGCAATGAACGCCGCCGCGTCATCCTGCGCATCGAGCAGCAGCTTACGGTCGAACGGGGCGGAGGTCACCATGCTCGAGGCATAGCTGGTGGCTACGATGCCTTGAGTAGACAGATTAAACGCATCGTAGGCGTGGGCCGAAGATGTCCAGCAGGTCGCCAAAACAGGCAGGAGCAGAAAAATTTGAGAAAAACGCATGGGGCTCGATGACAGGAAATGAGCACCAAGGCTAGCGCAACGGTCGATCCAGAGCCAGTTTCGAAACATCGGGACACGCGAGGCGTGTCCCGTCAGTACGGCGTTACAGAGTCAAAATAGCCTGGGCCAACTGTGAGTCCGTTGCGTTCAGTTGCGGCGCTCGTACGCGGATATGGTCAAGCGCACTTTCCAGCTTCACGCCGCGAATGGCCCCTTCGCTGGCAACGAAACTGGCCGCATCGTCCCGGGCTGCGCGAACAATCTTGTCGTCGCGAAAAGAGGACGTAATATCCGAAGTTGCGTCTGAAGTGGCCTTCAGTGCGCCGACGATGGAGTCAGTGGTCACAATGAAGCTGGAAGCGTTGGAATTGGCGGCCACGGCGAGCAAGGCTGCAGCGCTGAGCAGGCGAAGACGGGACATGGTGTAACTCCTGTGATTGATCTGATTAGAAGTGGGACTGTGGGGATCAGACGTCAGTTACACGTCGCGCGCTACTTCTGCGCTGATTTTAGGCCTGTCCGCTGCAATCCGCACAGCCTGGAATCGCTTCGCAAAGCCAATTAATGCCAAATTGTGAAATTGTACCGGTAGATTCAACATTATTAAGAACTGTACCAGTCATGAATTTGGTGCCCATAAACGACAAAACCCGCCGCGGTTTCCCGCGACGGGTTTTGTTTTTTGAATTCGGTGCTGGCGGAGGACCCGTTGGGTCAGAGCCAGCGACGCTGATTTAGCGCCAGAACGGCTTGCTCAGCTCTTCATAGCGTTGTGCTTCGCTGATACCGGCGTCCGCCAGCAGACGCGAGTCCAGACGAGCCAGTTGATGGCGGCTGGAGATGCGGCGCTGCCACAACATCAGGTTGGCGATAACGCGCAAAGGCATGGAAGCTTGAGTTTTTGCATCAGTGTTTTCAAAGAACAGGTCGGAACTGAGTGTACGTTCCATGGTTGACATCCTTCCGCTTGTGGCGGGATTAGGTAGTGGTTTAACTGATGCCAATGATCCTCTCGTTTGGCCAGTCTCTCTAGATACAGTTCACCTGTATTGTGAGAGACCAGTTAACTGTTAAAGGGCGGTGTACTGGTCAATTTTGAGGCAACTGTACCTGTCTGCACTGATATAGTGCGTTAAAGCGCTTTTGGAAGGTGTTCGTAGGCTGAAGCTGTAGGAAAAGACCCGTACAGCAGTACAGTTTTTCGCAGCGCGCTGGGTACGGCCTGGATCAAAACTGTGTCTGCAGCTGCGCCGTTGTAATCACGACGGTAGCATTTTTCCGGTTTCTTCCAGGTTGATGTGCCAGCTCAGGGCATCGCGCAGAATATGCGGCGTGTGCCCGCCGATTGCGCAAGCAGCTGTAAAGTAGTCCTCCAGGGCCTGACGATAGGCCGGATGGACACAGTTATCGATGATCACACGAGCCCGCTCGCGCGGGGCCAGACCGCGCAGATCCGCCAAACCTGTCTCGGTCACGAGAATGTCTACGTCATGTTCGGTGTGATCGACATGGCTGACCATAGGCACCACGCTGGAAATCGCACCGCCCTTGGCAATCGATTTGGTGACGAAGATCGCCAAATGCGCATTGCGTGCAAAATCGCCTGAGCCGCCGATCCCGTTCATCATTCGCGTGCCGCACACGTGGGTAGAGTTGACGTTACCGTACAGGTCGAATTCCAAGGCAGTGTTAATGCCGATTATGCCGAGCCGCCGCACCACTTCCGGATGGTTGGAGATCTCCTGGGGGCGCAGAATCAACTTGTCTTTGTAGCGCCCCAGATTGCCAAACACATCGGCATTGCGACGGCTCGACAAGGTAATCGAACTGCCCGAGGCGAAACTCAGTTTGCCGGCGTCAATCAGGTCAAAAGTCGAATCCTGCAACACCTCGGAGTACATGGTCAGTTCTTCGAACGGCGAATCGATCAGCCCGCACATCACCGAATTGGCGATGGTGCCAATGCCGGCCTGCAAGGGGCCGAGCTTGTTGGTCATACGGCTGGCGGCTACTTCCTGTTTGAAGAAGTCGATCAGGTGGTTGGCAATGGCTTGGGTATCAACGTCCGGCGGCAGCACGGTTGACGGCGAGTCGGGCTGGTTGGTGATCACGATGGCGACAATCTTTTCCGGCGGAATCGGTATCGCGCTGCTGCCAATGCGATCGTCGACTTTCACCAACGGGATCGGCGTACGCGTTGGCCGGTAAGTGGGGATATAGATGTCGTGCAGGCCTTCGAGATTCGGGTCGTGTGCCATGTTGATCTCGACGATCACCTGCTTGGCGAAAATAGCGAAGCTGGCCGAGTTACCCACCGATGTCGTCGGCACGATATGGCCCTGTTCGGTGATTGCAACGGCTTCGATCACTGCAATGTCGGGAAGCTTGAGCTGCTGATTACGTAACTGCTCCACCGTTTCTGAAAGGTGCTGATCGATGAACATCACTTCGCCGGCATTAATGGCCTTGCGCAGCGTGCTATCGACCTGAAACGGCATACGTCGCGACAATACGCCAGCTTCGGTGAGCTGCTTGTCGAGGTCGTTGCCCAGACTCGCACCCGTCATCAGGGTAATTTTCAGCGGGGTGATTTTGGCGCGTTCTGCCAATGCGTGCGGCACGGCCTTGGCCTCGCCGGCACGAGTGAAACCACTCATGCCGACGGTCATGCCGTCTTCAATCAGCGCTGCTGCATCTGCGGCGCTCATCACTTTATCCAACAACGAAGACAGGCGAATACGATCACGGTACATGGAAGTTTTCTCGGATGACGAAAGCAAGGTCCGCAGTCTAGTGAATTCAGTGGGGGGCGTCCCGCTACAAAGGTCGCATTCGAGGCGTCTATTTCGCGGCTTTCAGACAAAACATCGTTACCGGATCGGTAACAGATGCAAACAAAAACGCCCCGAGATGTCGGGGCGTTTGTTTTGCCGAACGTGTTACTCCACGGCTTTGACCATGTCCTCGATGACTTTCTTGGCGTCGCCAAAAACCATCATGGTCTTGTCCAGATAGAACAGCTCGTTATCCAACCCGGCGTAGCCGCTGGCCATCGAGCGCTTGTTGACGATGATCGTTTTGGCTTTGAAGGCTTCGAGAATCGGCATGCCGGCGATTGGCGATTTCGGGTCGTTCTTCGCGGCCGGGTTGACCACATCGTTGGCGCCGAGGACCAGCACCACATCCGCCTGACCGAACTCGGAGTTGATGTCCTCCATCTCGAACACCTGGTCATAAGGCACTTCGGCCTCGGCCAGCAGGACGTTCATGTGCCCCGGCATGCGGCCCGCGACCGGGTGGATCGCGTACTTCACGGTCACGCCGCGATGGGTCAGTTTTTCCGTCAGTTCCTTCAGCGCATGCTGAGCGCGGGCGACCGCCAGGCCATAGCCTGGAACGATGATCACGGTGTCGGCATTGGTCAGCAGGAAGGTTGCATCATCAGCCGAGCCGGATTTGACCGGGCGAGCTTCTTTCTCACCTGCGGGACCTGCGTCGGCGGTATTGCCGAAGCCACCCAGCAGTACATTAAAGAAGGAACGGTTCATTGCCTTGCACATGATGTACGAGAGGATCGCACCGGACGAACCTACCAGCGAGCCGGCGATGATCAGCATCGAGTTGTTCAGCGAAAAGCCGATCCCCGCGGCTGCCCAGCCGGAGTAGCTGTTGAGCATCGACACCACCACCGGCATGTCTGCGCCACCGATCGGGATGATGATCAGCACACCCATCACAAACGCCAGGACCAGCATCAGAGCGAAAGCGCTCAGGCTACCGGTCAGCATGAAGGTGACGCCCAGCGCCAAAGTGGCAAGGCCCAGCAACAGATTCAGCTTGTGCTGACCGCCAAACTGTACGGGTGCGCCTTGAAACAGGCGGAACTTGTACTTGCCCGACAGCTTGCCGAAGGCGATCACCGATCCGGAGAAGGTGATTGCACCGATAGCGGCGCCGAGGAACAGCTCCAGACGGTTGCCCGCCGGAATCGCATCGCCCAGCTGTTTGACGATACCCAGCGATTGCGGCTCAACCACCGCTGCGATAGCGATGAATACCGCTGCCAGACCGATCATGCTGTGCATGAAGGCGACCAGTTCCGGCATCTTGGTCATTTCAACACGTTTGGCCATGATCGAACCGGCGGTGCCGCCCACCAGCAAGCCGACGATGACGTAACCGATGCCAGCAGTTGCGCCGCCTTGTTCTAAAGCGAGCGCGCCGAGCTTATAGATCAGGCCTACGGTGGTCAGAATCGCCAGGCCCATGCCGAGCATGCCGAACAGGTTGCCGCGCCGCGACGTAGTCGGGTGCGAAAGGCCTTTCAGCGCCTGGATGAAACAGATGGACGCAATCAAGTAGAGCGTCGTTACGAGATTCATGCTCATTACTTTGGCGCCTCTTCTTTTACTTTCGGGGCTTTTTTCTTGAACATCTCAAGCATTCGGCGGGTGACCAGGAAACCACCAAATACGTTGACCGCCGCCAGCGCGACCGCCAGGGTGCCCATGGTTTTGCCCAGCGGCGTGACGGTCAGCGCTGCTGCCAGCATCGCGCCTACGATGACGATCGCCGAAATTGCGTTGGTCACCGCCATCAATGGCGTGTGCAGTGCTGGTGTTACATTCCAGACCACGTGATAACCGACATAAATCGCCAGCACGAAGATGATCAGGTTGTAGATACCGGGGGAGATAAGCTCTTCCATCGTCTGAATCCCTGCTTAGGCGTTTTTGCGGATGACTTGGCCGTCGCGGCACATCAGGCACGCGGCGACGATATCGTCTTCCAGGTTCACTTCGAATTGGCCTTCCTTGTTGAAGACCAGCTTAAGGAAGTCCAGCAGGTTGCGCGCGTACAAAGCCGAGGCGTCTGCTGCGACCGCGCCGGCCAGATTGGTCGGACCGCAAATGGTCACGCCATTCTCGACGACGATCTGATCGGCCACGGTCAGCGGGCAGTTGCCCCCTTGCGCGGCAGCGAGGTCGATGACCACAGAACCCGGTTTCATCTGCGCCACCGTTTCGGCGCTCAACAGCGTCGGCGCCTTGCGCCCCGGGATCAGTGCGGTGGTGATAACGATGTCAGCCTGTTTGGCGCGTTCGTGCACCGCCAGGGCCTGGCGCTGCATCCAGCTGGCCGGCATTGGTCGCGCATAACCGCCGACACCGACGGCGCACTCGCGCTCTTCTTCGGTTTCGTAGGGTACATCGACGAATTTGGCCCCGAGGGATTCGATCTGTTCTTTAACCGCGGGCCGCACATCAGACGCTTCGATTACAGCACCCAGCCGCTTGGCAGTGGCGATCGCCTGCAAACCGGCCACGCCAGCGCCCAGAATCAGTACGCGCGCCGCTTTTACGGTGCCTGCAGCGGTCATCAGCATTGGCATGAAGCGTGGATAGTGGTGCGCGGCGAGCAGGACGGCTTTGTAACCGGCAATGTTCGCCTGAGACGACAACACATCCAGACTCTGGGCGCGGGAAGTTCGCGGCGCGGCTTCCAGTGCGAAGGCGGTAATCCCGCACTCGGCCAGTTTGGAAATGGTTTCATTGCTGAACGGGTTGAGCATGCCAACCACAACAGTGCCGCTCTTTATCAGCACCAGCTCGCTGTCGCTGGGGGCGACCACCTTTAGAATCAGCTCGGCACCAAACGCATCGGTGACGCTGCCAATAGTTGCACCTGCCGCTTCATAAGCGCTGTCGACGACACTGGCATTAATGCCGGCGCCGCTTTGAACGGTAATCCTATGACCTTGGCCGATCAGCTTCTTGATGGTTTCCGGGGTTGCAGCAACCCGCGTTTCACCCGTTTGGGTTTCGAGAGGAACACCAATGTGCACGTCAAATCTCCTGCGTGATCTTGTTAAGTAAACCCAGGCACTGCGGAGGGTGCGGCTGGGGCGGCCGATCAGCACGATCCCGCGAATCAGCGCGGGGCGCGGCATTTTGCAGGCGAACTTTGTGCCCTTCAAGGGATTATGACGGGTGACGGAAAATTAACTACAAGTCACCCCGTGACCGAATGTCGCAACTACTCGAGCGAATCCCTTGCGGGCCGCGCCCGGCAACGCTATTAGCCAAAAATAAAAAATTAACGTATCGGTAGCGTGAATGGAGCGACATTGCTGCGGGGTGAAGGCTGTAGGCCACGTGTTCAGGCGCTTCTAGAACGTTTGTGCAGGCAATAATACAGTCTGTGAATATGCGACAAATACTTATATCTGTAGGGATCTGAATTGACTGACTACGGGGTCAATAATCATCTGTAAGCCTCTATTGTTCTGGGCTATAGCTATGCGCCTGAGTTACCAGCCAGTCCCGGAACGCCTTCATTGAGGCCGATTCAACCTTTCGCTCAGGAATCATCAGGTAATACGCCTTCACGCTTGCCAGAGCCTGAATGTTGGCAATCACGAGGCGCTTCTCCATCAATTCACGCTGAATCAGGAACGGCGGGATCAGCGCAATGCCCATGTCATGCATGGCCGCTTGGGCAAGCATGGAGAATAGCTCGTAGCGAGGGCCTGTCATGTCTCGGGGAATGTTGAGGTGTTGCGAGTCGAACCACTGACGCCATGCATAGGGGCGGGTAGTTTGTTGCAGCAATGGCAGTTCAGCGATTTCAGTGGGTGTAAACGTTGCCCTCTCGCCGAGCAGGACGGGGCTGCACACCGGCATCGGATTTTCGCCCATCAATCTGTGGGATTCGGTACCCGACCAATCCGCGTCACCGAAGTAGATAGCGGCATCGAAGTCGGTGTCGGCGAACAGGAAGGGACGGGTGCGGTTGGTGAGATTGACCGTCACTTCAGGGTGTTTTTGCTGGAAGTCTTTTAGTCTGGGCAGCAACCATTGAGTGCCAAAGGTTGGCACCACGGCCAATTCGATCACGTTGGCGCCCTGCTGGCCCATCACCGACAGCGTGTCTCGTTCAACGGCATCCAGTTGGGTCGCAACCCTGCGACTGTAGGAAAGCCCGGCCTCCGTCAACTTCACTCCACGTCGGGAGCGTCTGAACAATTCCACCCCCAGGAAATCTTCAAGACTGGCGATCTGTCGGCAAATTGCGCCTTGAGTGAGAGAAAGCTCCTGGGCTGCCTTGCTAAAGCTCTCATGGCGGGCTGCGGCTTCAAAGCTGATGAGGGCAGTCGTGCTGGGTATCTTTCTGCGCATGTACGTCAACCTCACATATAAACAGCTTCCAGGCCGCTACTCGATGTTTCGGAGTGAGAAATTAGCACAACAGTATGCGAAATCCTCGTTTGCGCATGCATTGAACCGCGCCTAGCATCAACGCACGTTATTTGACCCGATTCGAGAGGAAACACTCATGGGTGGCAAAGCTAGCTTCAACTGGATCGATCCCCTGCTGCTGGATCAACAGCTCACCGAAGAAGAACGCATGATCCGCGACACCGCCGAGCAATTCGCTCAGCAGAAGCTCGCGCCGCGCGTTCTTGAAGCTTTCCGCCATGAAAAGACTGACCCGGCGATCTTCCGCGAGATGGGTGAAGTCGGCCTGCTGGGTGCCACTATCCCTGAGCAGTACGGCGGCAGCGGGTTGAACTACGTCAGTTACGGATTGATTGCTCGTGAAGTGGAGCGCGTCGATTCGGGCTACCGCTCAATGATGAGCGTGCAATCCTCGCTGGTGATGGTGCCAATCAACGAGTTTGGTACAGAAACCCAGAAGCAGAAATATCTGCCGAAACTGGCGACCGGTGAATGGATTGGCTGCTTCGGTCTGACAGAGCCTGACCATGGTTCTGACCCGGGCGCGATGATTACTCGTGCGCGCAAAGTGGAAGGCGGCTACAGCCTGACCGGCAGCAAGATGTGGATCACCAACAGCCCGATCGCCGATGTGTTCGTGGTTTGGGGCAAGGACGATGCGGGGGACATTCGTGGCTTTGTCCTGGAAAAAGGCTGGAAAGGCCTGAGCGCCCCCGCCATTCACGGCAAGGTCGGTCTGCGTGCGTCCATCACCGGGGAGATTGTCATGGACAACGTGTTTGTCCCCGAGGAGAACATCTTCCCGGACGTCCGTGGTTTGAAAGGTCCTTTTACCTGTCTGAACTCGGCCCGCTATGGTATTTCCTGGGGCGCACTGGGCGCTGCAGAATTCTGCTGGCACACCGCTCGCCAGTACACGCTGGACCGTCAGCAGTTTGGTCGCCCGTTGGCCGCTACTCAGCTGATCCAGAAAAAACTGGCCGACATGCAAACCGAAATCACCTTGGCGTTGCAAGGTTGCCTGCGACTGGGTCGGATGAAGGATGAGGGCACAGCGGCGGTCGAGATCACTTCAATGATGAAGCGTAATTCCTGCGGCAAGTCGCTGGATATCGCGCGCATGGCGCGTGACATGCTGGGTGGCAACGGTATCTCCGATGAATTCGGCGTGGCGCGTCACCTGGTCAATCTGGAAGTGGTGAATACCTATGAGGGTACTCACGACGTGCATGCACTGATCCTTGGTCGTGCACAGACCGGCATCCAGGCGTTCTATTAACAGGAGAACGGCATGGGCGCGCTTTCGCATCTGCGGGTACTGGATTTGTCTCGGGTATTGGCCGGGCCTTGGGCCGGGCAGATACTGGCGGACCTTGGCGCTGAGGTGATCAAGGTCGAGCGTCCGGGTAGTGGCGATGACACACGCGCCTGGGGGCCTCCTTTCTTGAAGGATGCCTATGGCGAGAACACCACTGAGGCCGCCTACTACCTGTCCGCTAACCGAAACAAGCAATCGGTGACCATCGATTTCACCCGCCCTGAAGGGCAGGCACTGGTAAGGGAGCTGGCAGCCAAATCTGACATTCTGATCGAGAATTTCAAGGTGGGAGGTCTGGCGGCATATGGGTTGGACTATGAGTCGCTCAAGGCCGCCAACCCGCGGTTGATCTATTGCTCGATCACGGGGTTTGGCCAGACCGGCCCGTATGCCAAGCGCGCGGGTTACGACTTCATGATTCAGGGGTTGGGCGGTTTGATGAGCCTCACCGGTCGTCCTGAAGGGGATGATGGAGCGGGGCCGGTGAAAGTCGGCGTGGCGTTGACGGACATTCTCACCGGGCTGTATTCAACTGTTGCGATTCTTGCCGCGCTTGCTCATCGGGAACATGTCGGCGGCGGTCAACACATCGATATGGCATTGCTGGATGTTCAGGTGGCGTGCCTGGCTAATCAGGCGATGAATTATCTGAGTACAGGGAACGCACCGAAGCGGTTGGGTAATGCGCACCCGAACATTGTTCCCTACCAGGATTTTCCTACAGCGGATGGCGATTTCATCCTCACCGTGGGCAATGACGGGCAATTTCGCAAGTTCGCAGAGGTGGCGGGTCAGCCGCAGTGGGCAGATGACCCCCGCTTTGCCACCAACAAGTTGCGAGTGGCGAATAGGGCGGTGCTGATTCCGTTGATAAGGCAGGCGACTGTGTTCAAGACTACTGCAGAGTGGGTCGCGCAATTAGAGCAGGCGGGGGTGCCGTGTGGTCCGATCAATGATCTGGCGCAGGTGTTTGCTGATCCCCAGGTCAAGGCGCGTGGCCTGGCTATCGAATTGCCTCATGTGCTGGCGGGGATGGTGCCGCAAGTGGCGAGCCCCATTCGGCTGTCCAAAACGCCTGTCGAATACCGTAATGCGCCGCCGTTGTTGGGTGAGCATACGCTGGACGTGCTGCAGCGGGTGTTGGGCATGGATGCTCGCGCGATAGCGGCTCTTGGGGACGCGGGTGTTCTTTGACTGCGCCTCCTTCTTATAGACGATATCGACGGCAGGTTCAGGCCCTCTATATAGAAGGCAAACTGGCTGTTTCTGTTCTTTCCGCAAGTTATTGATAGAAAAGCGTAATTAGGGGTTGACGGCAAATTCTGGAGGTCTATAATTCGCCCCACTTCCGGCGCAGTCGAAACGGAAAACTCCTTGGTAAACAATGAGTTGCGCAGTTTTCGACAGCAGCTTGCTTCAGATCATCGAAGCCTGGAAGGAGTTGAAAGGGCGGTGTTATTGGGCTCTTTTGACGATTCGATCTTCTCGGTCGAAAGCGGAGAAAAAGAGGTGTTGACAGCAGCGAGTAACGCTGTAGAATTCGCCTCCCGCTAACGAGAGATCGGAAGCGCAAGTGGTTGAAGTTGTTAAGGATTTCCAAGCGAAACTTTGAAAACTTCTTGAAATAACCGCTTGACAGATACACGGAGCGCTGTAAAATGCGCGCCTCGGTTGAGACGAAAGATCTTAACCAACCGCTCTTTAACAACTGAATCAAGCAATTCGTGTGGGTGCTTGTGGAGTCAGACTGATAGTCAACAAGATTATCAGCATCACAAGTTACTCCGCGAGAAATCAAAGATGTAACCAACGATTGCTGAGCCAAGTTTAGGGTTTCTTAAAAACCCAAAGATGTTTGAACTGAAGAGTTTGATCATGGCTCAGATTGAACGCTGGCGGCAGGCCTAACACATGCAAGTCGAGCGGTAGAGAGAAGCTTGCTTCTCTTGAGAGCGGCGGACGGGTGAGTAATGCCTAGGAATCTGCCTGGTAGTGGGGGATAACGCTCGGAAACGGACGCTAATACCGCATACGTCCTACGGGAGAAAGCAGGGGACCTTCGGGCCTTGCGCTATCAGATGAGCCTAGGTCGGATTAGCTAGTTGGTGAGGTAATGGCTCACCAAGGCGACGATCCGTAACTGGTCTGAGAGGATGATCAGTCACACTGGAACTGAGACACGGTCCAGACTCCTACGGGAGGCAGCAGTGGGGAATATTGGACAATGGGCGAAAGCCTGATCCAGCCATGCCGCGTGTGTGAAGAAGGTCTTCGGATTGTAAAGCACTTTAAGTTGGGAGGAAGGGCAGTAAATTAATACTTTGCTGTTTTGACGTTACCGACAGAATAAGCACCGGCTAACTCTGTGCCAGCAGCCGCGGTAATACAGAGGGTGCAAGCGTTAATCGGAATTACTGGGCGTAAAGCGCGCGTAGGTGGTTTGTTAAGTTGGATGTGAAATCCCCGGGCTCAACCTGGGAACTGCATTCAAAACTGACAAGCTAGAGTATGGTAGAGGGTGGTGGAATTTCCTGTGTAGCGGTGAAATGCGTAGATATAGGAAGGAACACCAGTGGCGAAGGCGACCACCTGGACTGATACTGACACTGAGGTGCGAAAGCGTGGGGAGCAAACAGGATTAGATACCCTGGTAGTCCACGCCGTAAACGATGTCAACTAGCCGTTGGGAGCCTTGAGCTCTTAGTGGCGCAGCTAACGCATTAAGTTGACCGCCTGGGGAGTACGGCCGCAAGGTTAAAACTCAAATGAATTGACGGGGGCCCGCACAAGCGGTGGAGCATGTGGTTTAATTCGAAGCAACGCGAAGAACCTTACCAGGCCTTGACATCCAATGAACTTTCCAGAGATGGATTGGTGCCTTCGGGAACATTGAGACAGGTGCTGCATGGCTGTCGTCAGCTCGTGTCGTGAGATGTTGGGTTAAGTCCCGTAACGAGCGCAACCCTTGTCCTTAGTTACCAGCACGTTATGGTGGGCACTCTAAGGAGACTGCCGGTGACAAACCGGAGGAAGGTGGGGATGACGTCAAGTCATCATGGCCCTTACGGCCTGGGCTACACACGTGCTACAATGGTCGGTACAGAGGGTTGCCAAGCCGCGAGGTGGAGCTAATCCCAGAAAACCGATCGTAGTCCGGATCGCAGTCTGCAACTCGACTGCGTGAAGTCGGAATCGCTAGTAATCGCGAATCAGAATGTCGCGGTGAATACGTTCCCGGGCCTTGTACACACCGCCCGTCACACCATGGGAGTGGGTTGCACCAGAAGTAGCTAGTCTAACCTTCGGGAGGACGGTTACCACGGTGTGATTCATGACTGGGGTGAAGTCGTAACAAGGTAGCCGTAGGGGAACCTGCGGCTGGATCACCTCCTTAATCGACGACATCAGCTGCTCCATGAGCTCCCACACGAATTGCTTGATTCATTGAAGAAGACGATAGAAGCAGCTTTAAGCTCCAAGCTGATAGCTCATGGCTAACAGTTACAAGCTCGAAATTGGGTCTGTAGCTCAGTTGGTTAGAGCGCACCCCTGATAAGGGTGAGGTCGGCAGTTCGAATCTGCCCAGACCCACCAATTTTGTTATGGGGCCATAGCTCAGCTGGGAGAGCGCCTGCCTTGCACGCAGGAGGTCAGCGGTTCGATCCCGCTTGGCTCCACCATAAACTGCTTTGTGCCGTTAGAGTTTAGAAATGAGTATTCCATCGAGAATATTGATTTCTAGTCTTTGATTAGATCGTTCTTTAAAAATTTGGGTATGTGATAGAAAGATAGACTGGCCCCCACTTTCACTGGTGGGGCTCAGGCTAAGGTAAAATTTGTGAGTTGCTCTTAAGAGTATTGCGAATTTTCGGCGAATGTCGTCTTCACAGTATAACCAGATTGCTTGGGGTTATATGGTCAAGTGAAGAAGCGCATACGGTGGATGCCTTGGCAGTCAGAGGCGATGAAAGACGTGGTAGCCTGCGAAAAGCTTCGGGGAGTCGGCAAACAGACTTTGATCCGGAGATGTCTGAATGGGGGAACCCACCTAACACAAGTTAGGTATCTTAAGCTGAATACATAGGCTTAAGAAGCGAACCAGGGGAACTGAAACATCTAAGTACCCTGAGGAAAAGAAATCAACCGAGATTCCCTTAGTAGTGGCGAGCGAACGGGGACTAGCCCTTAAGTGGCTTTAAGATTAGCGGAACGCTCTGGAAAGTGCGGCCATAGTGGGTGATAGCCCTGTACGCGAAAATCTTATTGTCATGAAATCGAGTAGGACGGAGCACGAGAAACTTTGTCTGAATATGGGGGGACCATCCTCCAAGGCTAAATACTACTGACTGACCGATAGTGAACTAGTACCGTGAGGGAAAGGCGAAAAGAACCCCGGAGAGGGGAGTGAAATAGATCCTGAAACCGTATGCGTACAAGCAGTGGGAGCCCACTTTGTTGGGTGACTGCGTACCTTTTGTATAATGGGTCAGCGACTTATTTTCAGTGGCGAGCTTAACCGAATAGGGGAGGCGTAGCGAAAGCGAGTCTTAATAGGGCGTCTAGTCGCTGGGAATAGACCCGAAACCGGGCGATCTATCCATGGGCAGGTTGAAGGTTGGGTAACACTAACTGGAGGACCGAACCGACTACCGTTGAAAAGTTAGCGGATGACCTGTGGATCGGAGTGAAAGGCTAATCAAGCTCGGAGATAGCTGGTTCTCCTCGAAAGCTATTTAGGTAGCGCCTCATGTATCACTGTAGGGGGTAGAGCACTGTTTCGGCTAGGGGGTCATCCCGACTTACCAAACCGATGCAAACTCCGAATACCTACAAGTGCCGAGCATGGGAGACACACGGCGGGTGCTAACGTCCGTCGTGAAAAGGGAAACAACCCAGACCGTCAGCTAAGGTCCCAAAGTTATGGTTAAGTGGGAAACGATGTGGGAAGGCTTAGACAGCTAGGAGGTTGGCTTAGAAGCAGCCACCCTTTAAAGAAAGCGTAATAGCTCACTAGTCGAGTCGGCCTGCGCGGAAGATGTAACGGGGCTCAAACCATACACCGAAGCTACGGGTATCACTTAGGTGATGCGGTAGAGGAGCGTTCTGTAAGCCTGTGAAGGTGAGTTGAGAAGCTTGCTGGAGGTATCAGAAGTGCGAATGCTGACATGAGTAACGACAATGGGTGTGAAAAACACCCACGCCGAAAGACCAAGGTTTCCTGCGCAACGTTAATCGACGCAGGGTTAGTCGGTCCCTAAGGCGAGGCTGAAAAGCGTAGTCGATGGAAAACAGGTTAATATTCCTGTACTTCTGGTTATTGCGATGGAGGGACGGAGAAGGCTAGGCCAGCTTGGCGTTGGTTGTCCAAGTTTAAGGTGGTAGGCTGAGATCTTAGGTAAATCCGGGATCTTAAGGCCGAGAGCTGATGACGAGTGTTCTTTTAGAACACGAAGTGGTTGATGCCATGCTTCCAAGAAAAGCTTCTAAGCTTCAGGTAACCAGGAACCGTACCCCAAACCGACACAGGTGGTTGGGTAGAGAATACCAAGGCGCTTGAGAGAACTCGGGTGAAGGAACTAGGCAAAATGGCACCGTAACTTCGGGAGAAGGTGCGCCGGTGAGGGTGAAGGACTTGCTCCGTAAGCTCATGCCGGTCGAAGATACCAGGCCGCTGCGACTGTTTATTAAAAACACAGCACTCTGCAAACACGAAAGTGGACGTATAGGGTGTGACGCCTGCCCGGTGCCGGAAGGTTAATTGATGGGGTTAGCTAACGCGAAGCTCTTGATCGAAGCCCCGGTAAACGGCGGCCGTAACTATAACGGTCCTAAGGTAGCGAAATTCCTTGTCGGGTAAGTTCCGACCTGCACGAATGGCGTAACGATGGCGGCGCTGTCTCCACCCGAGACTCAGTGAAATTGAAATCGCTGTGAAGATGCAGTGTATCCGCGGCTAGACGGAAAGACCCCGTGAACCTTTACTATAGCTTTGCACTGGACTTTGAATTTGCTTGTGTAGGATAGGTGGGAGGCTTTGAAGCGTGGACGCCAGTTCGCGTGGAGCCAACCTTGAAATACCACCCTGGCAACTTTGAGGTTCTAACTCAGGTCCGTTATCCGGATCGAGGACAGTGTATGGTGGGTAGTTTGACTGGGGCGGTCTCCTCCTAAAGAGTAACGGAGGAGTACGAAGGTGCGCTCAGACCGGTCGGAAATCGGTCGTAGAGTATAAAGGCAAAAGCGCGCTTGACTGCGAGACAGACACGTCGAGCAGGTACGAAAGTAGGTCTTAGTGATCCGGTGGTTCTGTATGGAAGGGCCATCGCTCAACGGATAAAAGGTACTCCGGGGATAACAGGCTGATACCGCCCAAGAGTTCATATCGACGGCGGTGTTTGGCACCTCGATGTCGGCTCATCACATCCTGGGGCTGAAGCCGGTCCCAAGGGTATGGCTGTTCGCCATTTAAAGTGGTACGCGAGCTGGGTTTAGAACGTCGTGAGACAGTTCGGTCCCTATCTGCCGTGGACGTTTGAGATTTGAGAGGGGCTGCTCCTAGTACGAGAGGACCGGAGTGGACGAACCTCTGGTGTTCCGGTTGTCACGCCAGTGGCATTGCCGGGTAGCTATGTTCGGAATAGATAACCGCTGAAAGCATCTAAGCGGGAAACTAGCCTCAAGATGAGATCTCACTGGGACCTTGAGTCCCCTGAAGGGCCGTCGAAGACTACGACGTTGATAGGTTGGGTGTGTAAGCGCTGTGAGGCGTTGAGCTAACCAATACTAATTGCCCGTGAGGCTTGACCATATAACACCCAAGCAATTTGCAGGCTTTGAGCTAACAAGCGAAAGAGCACCAGATTGCGGTGTGTGAAGACGACATGAACCGAAAGTTCGCAGGTTGTACTCACCAGCAGCACACAAACTATCGCATACCCATTCGCTGGAGCGTGAACCTGAAAAGGCCCACGACCTGGCTACCGAATTTCTTGACGACCATAGAGCATTGGAACCACCTGATCCCATCCCGAACTCAGCAGTGAAACGATGCATCGCCGATGGTAGTGTGGGGTTTCCCCATGTGAGAGTAGGTCATCGTCAAGATTAAATTCCAAAACCCCTATCTGCGTATGCAGGTAGGGGTTTTGTTTTAGTAGAAGTCACCAATTTTTACCGGCACGTTCTTGTAACGGGCAGGTCACAGAATTTCTTGACGACCATAGAGCATTGGAACCACCTGATCCCATCCCGAACTCAGCAGTGAAACGATGCATCGCCGATGGTAGTGTGGGGTTTCCCCATGTGAGAGTAGGTCATCGTCAAGATTTAATCCCAGAACCCCTGTCTGCTAACGCAGACAGGGGTTTTGTCGTTTTGGTCTGGTTAGAGGCGGCCCTGCCCGTGAAGGTGCCGGACAAGCACTGTTCAATACGAGCCTTACGTGAATAACTTCAAAACATTCCCCATCGCATCGTCCGCAAACCCCTGCACGAATGCCTTGAACGCCGGTAGCTCAACTTCACCGGTTTGCACCGGTTCGGCAATGATCGTCCAGGTCGCGCGTGAAGTGTCTGCACTCAACGGCTCAACACTCATCGCTGCCCACAGGTTGGCCACGCCCAAGGTGTTATAGATTGTTGACCAGGTCATGTTCAGCGCCTGGTCGTCTCGCGAGTTCAATTGCTCGACCACCAGATTGCCGTCACTAAAGAACTTCTTGCGCAGGGACGAGACGCCTTCGCCCGTCATCTCGATGTGCGACAACGCTGGAATAAAGGCGTCGAAGCCAGCAAAGTTGCCGACTATTGCCCAGACCTTAGATGCTCCCGCCGGTACTTCTACGGACGATACAACCTGGCAGCCTTGGGGATTTCTGACGAGGGTATCGGGTTGCAGATTTTTCATGATATTGCTCCGCTTGAGTGACTTAGATGAAGTTGATTTCTTTGAGGTAGTCGCATCCCCGCCGCAGCAGTGCCGCAGATTTTTCCGGGTAGCACGCGCCCATTCGCCGTACGCCGGCGTGGGCGTTGGCATTTCCGATCATCGAGATGTCGCCAATGTCTTCTTCAAAGCCATTGAGGTAGAAACCGAGCACGCCAAACAGCGCGTTGTTGCTATCAACCCGACTTAGCTGTTGCTGCCAGTCGGCAACGCTGACCATGGAGAACTCCCGACCGGTTTCGCGAAAGGAGGCGACATAGGTGTCCCAGCTCAAAGGTCGCGGATTGTGCAGGTTGAATACCGCCTTTTCAGGCTGATGGCGGCCGGCATGGAAGGCGATGAAACGGGCGAGAAAGTCCACCGGCATCAAATCAAAGTTGAGCGCGAACTCCGGGACTTGTCCCAGTTGGATTGACCCCTTGAGCATCAACATCAAACGGTTTTTGTGCGGTTGGCAGACACCACTCACACTGTTGAAACTGATGTTGCCGGGGCGGTACAGATTGACCCGCACACCCCGCTCGCGCGCGCGCTCCAGGATGCGTTCGGCGACCCACTTCGACAGGTTGTAGCCATTCTTGATGAAGATCGGAGGAGTCGGAGCCGCGGGTAATTCGAGCACCCTGCCATCGCTGGCGATTGTGCTCGACGCTGATAGCGTGGAAACGAAGTTGAAGATTTTTTTACTGCGTCCCTCGCACAATCGCAAGCATTCGAATATTGGTTCAACGTTGTCTCTGGCCAGCGACTCGTAATCGAGCACGTGATTGACGTACGCCGCGTTGTGCACCAGTGCGCCATATTCCTGGTCAAGACGCTCGTAGTCGTTTGCCGAAAGCCCTAGCGATGGGCGCGTGATATCCGCCGTATACACGCGCACCCGGCTCATATCCAGGTGCTCCAAACGATTGTCTCGCAGCGACTGAGTGAACCGTTCAGCCGCCGTTTTCCCCGCGCCTTCGCGTACCAGACAAGCCACTTCACTCGCCCCCCACGCCAGCAATGCTTCGACGATGTGAACGCCGACAAAGCTGTTGGCGCCGGTAACGATGACTTTGTGCACGTCGCCCATGCGACTGACCGGTAAAGTCTGCAGATCCAGTTCACGGCAGGCATCGGCCAGTGCCTGTTGGCTCAGTACTTCCTCGGTGCCATTGCCACGGACCAGTGTTGCCAGCTTTGCGATGGTCGGCAGTTCGATGAAGCGGTTGATGGAGATGCTGCGACCGAACTCTTCCCGCAAGCGCAGCAACATGCGCGACAGCAAAATCGAATGGCCGCCCAGATTGAAGAAGCTTTCGTCGGTAGAAATCTCGCTGGTCGGCAATTCCAGCAGCTCGGCCCAGATGTCGACCAACAGCGCTTCGTCGGCGCTGGCCGGCCCACGCCGTTGCGGGTTATCGACGATGTTGACGGGCAACTCCAGCAGAGCCTTGCGATCCACCTTGCCGTTGCTGGCAAAGGGCATACTTGCCAGTTCCATCCACGCCGTGGGCTGCATATAGTCAGGCAGAAATTGCCTCGCGTGCGTCTTCAATGCTTCAAGTGCGGCACCCGGTTGTTCCTCCCGAGGTTGCGCAAGGAATACGAGAATCCGTCGTTGAAGGTCGATGGCCACCGTCACCTGCCGGTACAACTGACTATCACGCAGGCAGCGCTCAATTTCTTCCGGCTCGACCCTAAACCCACGGATCTTTACCTGATTGTCCAACCGGCCGCACAGCTCGATCCCGTCTGCCGTCCACTTGCCCGTATCGCCGGTGCGATAGGCCCGCAAACACCGCCCATCCGGCAGTCTGAGATTCAGATACCGTTCAGCCGTCTGCTGCGGATTGTTCAGATAACCCAGGCACACACCCGGCCCGACGATAAACAGCTCTGCGACGACTTGCTCGGCGACCGGCTGCAAATTTTCATCCAGAATCAATATCTGGCTATTGGCGATCGGTGCGCCGAGGGTGCGGTTATTGTCACCGTGGCGCAGTTGTCTTGCAGTGATCAGTACAGTGGCTTCGGTCGGGCCGTAAAGGTTGTAGAGCTTGCCCTCGCGGGTCAGTTGCTCGATAACCCAGGGCTCGCAGACATCACCGCCGGTCATCACGTGATCGAGCCCCTGCAGTTGATCCAGCGGCAGAATGCTCAACAACGCTGGCGGCACAAACGCGTGGCTCAATTTCTGCTGGCGGATGAGTTCGACCAGTTGCAGCGGGTCACGCCGTTGATCGTCGTTGGGCACGACCAGCGCGGCGCCTTGCAACAGGGTCGGAAAGATATCAATCAGCGAGGAATCGAAACCCAGCGACGAGAACTGCAACACACGGCTGCGCTCGTCCAGTTGCACATAGGCGGCGTACCACGCGGTGAAGTGCGCCAGGTTTGCCTGGCTGAGCAACACGCCTTTTGGACGGCCCGTGGTGCCCGAGGTATAAAGCGCCATGCACGGAGCCTCCGGGGCCAGTTGCCGGCGCATCAGTGGTTGATCGATGGCCAGCTTTTCAGGGTCGATTGCGGTGATGTCCAGGCCGGGCATCTCGGTCGCGAGTGGGTGCTGGCCGTCGTGCAGCAACAACACCGCCCCTGCATCCGCCAGAATGTAACGCTGACGCTCCAAGGGGTGGTCAGGTTCCAGCGGCAGGTAAACAGCGCCGCTGCCAAGAATCGCCAGAATCCCGGCGTACAAGGCGCTGCATTTTGGCAAACAAATCCCCACCACCATCGGCCCTTCGTGCTGCCCTGAAACGGCTTGCAAGCGCTGCTGAATCGCGCAGCTGTGAGCGTGCAATTGACGATAGGTCAGGCTTGTGCCGGCGATATGCAAGGCTGGTCGGTCGGCGGACTCTATGAAGCGCTGTTCGAGTCGCTTAATGATTGGAAGCCGGGCGATTTCCAGCAGCCCGGGCTCTGCTGTCGCGTTGAAGCGGTGGACGTAGGCCAGGTTTTGTAGGAACAGCAAACCCTCCACCTTTTCAACATCGACTGGGGTCGCAGGCTCGGCCTGCAGGAAATACTCCGCGTCCCGCGAAAAACGGCTGACCAGCAATGCCACGTGATCTACCAGCTCGGCGACCGTGCGCTGACGCAGGGCCTGTCCGTTACCTGACGGTTCGTCGGCAATCGGCACACGACTGAGCAGTCTCGAACCGTACAGACACAGCAGGTCCAGCGGCGGCAATCCAGACCGGCCCGGCACGCTGACCCCCAGGCACACTGTGAGCCGCGGCGTATTGTCAAAATTCTGCAGGGGCAGGCTCGCATCGTCGATCCACAGGTGAAACTGGTCTGGCGGTTGCACGTCGAGAGCCGTCGACCGCCTCACCGTATGCCCGTGATGTTCAAGTTCGAGGGCCAGGTCGGCCAACGCCTGGCTACGACCGATAAGCAAAATGTCGAGACGTCTCATGCAGTGCTCCTCGTTAAACCAGGTAATCGCTCAAGGCGACCTGAATACACGGCGAATCCAGCAACGAACTGTTGCGAAAAAAACGCACGATGTTGGCGACCAAGGGATGATGTCGGCTGATCGGGAAAGCCATTGCGGACACTTCGCTACTGAGCGCGCCGCGCACGGTGTCACTGATCTGCAGGGATTGAATCAGGCGCAAGTCGAACGATTTCTGGATGTCGTTGGTCAGGTAATGGCCGATGAACACCGGCAGAATCTGCGCGACGCATTGGCGGTCATTTTCGTTCGCGGTTTGCCAGTAGATACGCACCAGACGTGACCAGAATCCCGAGTGCCGACCCTCGTCAAGCAGGTGATCGGCCATCAAGCCCTTGATCGATTGCTTGACCGTGTCGTCTTTTGCGAACGCCGCCACATCGCCGGTCACGGTGTTCTCGGCAATGGCTACGCAGATCAACTCGATCACACCGCGCAAGTGCTCGGGGGCGAGTGCGACGGCGGCCGGAATCGCCCGGCTCAGCTCGATTTCGCCCGGCAGCTCGATCGGTGAGATGCCGGTCATGGCGACGGTTTGTTGCATGAAGTCCATCGCCACCAGCGCGTGGTAATCCTCGTCCACCACCACGGTCATCGCGTCGTAGCGACAGGCGAACGGGAAGGCCACTGGAAAACGGTTTTTGGCGATGTTGCGGGCGGTCTTGTCGACGATTTCGGTTTCGAAAATCACCACGTCGTTGATGAATTTGTAGAGCGTCTGCACCAGGGCGAAATCGCGTTGCCCGGGGCATTCGCGCAGGAAGGTTTCGTTTAGTACCAGCGGTTGGCGGCTCAACGGATAAATCAGTTTTTCGTCGTTCTCCAAAATGCGGCGCGGGCGGGTGCGGATGGTGGCGTGGCTTTCCCAGGCCTCGGCAAAGGATTGGTAATCGGCAGCGTTCATGCGTTCACCTGCGCAGCCGGCTCGTGCATGCTCAGGCGCAGACCGTCCCATAGCGCGAGACGGCTCTCCACGGCCGCAATGGCGCTGGCGTAAACATCTTTCTCGCGTTGCGGATCACCCTCCACCAACCGGGCGAGCAGTTCTTCCGCCGCTGGGCCGTGGTCTTCGGAGTCGACGTCGATGTGCCGCTGCAAGTAATAACGGAAGGTCGGCGCCTGCTCGATGCCGATGCCCCAGTCGTCGAGAATCCGCTGGAACATCTGCGGGATGACACTCTCTCGACCATGCAGAAATGCCGCCGCCACGCTATGACCAGGCGCGTTCAGCGCGGTGTGCAAGGTGTGCCGCACAAAACGCGCAGTGGCCGGCGCGACGTCGACGCTCTGCAACGCCACGTCGTAGCTGACGCCCTCTTGTTGCAGGCGGATGAAGCGTTCGATGGCCGCTGTATTTGCGCCCACTTCGCGCATTGCATCCAGGTACAACTCGAAATGACTGGAATGGCCGTTTGTCAGACGGTCATCGGACTCTTCGCCCAGTACAATCTCGTTGATCAACCGTGCCGCCTCTGGATCTCGCGGCGGCAACCATGGCAGCTGAACGCAGGTCAGTTCCTGTTGCAGCCGTTTGGTCAGCGACATGAAATCCCATACTGCAAAAACATGCGCTTCCATAAACCGTCGTAATACCGGAAGTGAATGTATCTCAGAGAAAACAGGATGGGCGCCAAGTTCCAGTTTCTTCTGATCTAGACGGTGCCTTGTTGGATTCATTGTGTGACCTTTAGTCGTCTGAATAACAGTGGGGGGAAGTGTCTTGTTGGTTTCTGTAAGTTTTCTCTTGGCGAACGAGTTCCTCGAACGAAATAACGTGGATTCGTCGGCAGAGCCATGCGTTATGCGGTGTTGCGCCGGGTTCGGTGGCGGCTGATGAAAACTAATACATGAAGAAAGTTTCGGGCAAGTTATTTTTGTATTATTTAAAGCCGGTAATTATCAGGGCGCGACAAGTTCCAGTAAAACTTCCGGAAGAGGTTTTATTTTGGCGTAGTTACTCCTTCCGGCTTATATAAGTCAGAATTAAAATAAAGAGTGAATGCCTCACTCGAAGCAACTTTCAAATGGCACATCATTGAGGTGGTTTGAGGTGGAAGTTGGCGAGACGCCGCAGCTTCCTTTCCCGTGACAAGACTCCTTCCGTAGGTTCTTGATGGGCAGACGCGAAGCGTCAGCCGTTGATCGTGCATAAGCAGTCCAAGAGTGAGCGTAATTCAAGGCAGCCGCTATCACTGACGCGTCGGCAGGAGCGAGCCTGAATTAACGCGTGGTTTGCTGGTGCGCAGGCTGGATCAGGAGTGGGCAAGCAGATGGACCTGCTCGCCGAAAGGCACTGCGATTATCTCGAGGTTTTTCTGTTTTGAGCTTCTGGACTGGCCAGGTAGCGGGTAATGACCTCGACGCCACGATTGAGGTGCGATTCAAGCATCTTCACCGAACGTTCGATGTCGCGGTCTTTCACGGCTTGCAGCATGGCACGGTGATCTTCCTGGGAAAGCTTGCCCAGCCCCATCGCTTCCAGATTGAAACGCAGGAAGCGTTCTTCTTCGTTCAGCCCGTCTTCCACCAGGCGTAGAAGCCGGCGGTTGGGCGCCTTGGCGTACAGCGCCATGTGGAAGAGGCGATTGAGCCTCCCGATCTCGGTGTAATCGTGCTCTGTTTCCAGCTCGTCGATATAGCGCGCGGCCAGTTCCATGTCCTCGTCGGTGAGCAAGGGGATCGACAGACGCAAGGCTTCTGACTCGAGCAAAATTCGCAGCGCGTAGGTTTCCACTGCATCGCCCTGAACCAATGGCGCTACCACCGCGCCTTTATGGGCGATGACATTGAGCAGCGATTGCGCTTCGAGCTGGCGCAAGGCTTCACGTACGGGCATGCGACTGACGCCGAACAGATCGGCCAGGTCTTGTTGGCGAAGCGCCGTACCGCACGGGATGCGACCATCGAGAATCGCTGCGCGCAGGGTTTCTTCTATCACCGAGCGGGCCAGGTGCGCGGGGATAGGTGCGTTCACCTTGATGCTATGGAGCGGATTGGGCTTGTGTGTCACGAAGCGCACCCTGACTGTAAATTCTGGATCCGAGGGGACACTAGTGAGTGCCCGCCGGGATGTCAAACCCACCACAGTTCATTCTCCAGCTTAGTCGGTCGACGGTGATCGCACCGTGCCATTGTCTTTTAACCGGCTAACCTTCAACATCAATCGATTCCACCTGCCTACCTGGACGTCTTGCATTGTCGGTAAGTTTCGCGATCCCTCGGATATTGCGCTGGCTGTGCTGCGCGTTGCTGCTCGCCGGCGTTTTGCCGGGCGGTCTGCATGCCGATTGGGATTTTTCCGTGATCAGCCGCAAGGCGCAGGCCTTATACGGGCCCCTGGGCGATGGCCAGCGGCGCATCGATGCCTGGCAACAGTTGCTGGCCACGCAAAAGCAGATCAGCGAGCTGGAGCAGCTCAATGTGGTCAACCAGTTCTTCAACAGGCAGGTACGGTACGAAGAAGACACTGATTTGTGGCATGCGGTCGACTACTGGGAAACGCCGATCGAAGCGCTGTGGAAAGGTGCCGGGGACTGCGAGGATTACGCGATCGCCAAGTACTTCAGTTTGCGCCGCCTGGGCGTTTCCAGCGCCAAGTTGCGCATCACTTACGTCAAAGCCGTGAGCCTGAACCGCGCTCATATGGTGCTGACTTACTATGCCAGCCCTGACGCCATGCCGCTGGTACTCGACAGCTTGATCGATTCGATAAAGCCTGCGAGCCAGCGAACCGATCTTTTGCCCGTCTACTCTTTCAATGCCGAAGGGGTATGGTTGCCGGGTGCGAAGGGCAATAAGAAAGTAAGCGATACCAAGCGTTTGTCGCGCTGGCAGGATGTGTTGAAAAAAATGCAGGCAGAAGGTTTTCCGGTCGAGACGACTAACTAGGAGCACGCGTTGAGATGTCTTTGTTCAAACAGCTGTTGATTGCTATCTGTCTGTTCCTGGTGGTCGCCTTCACTGGCAGCTTCATGGTCAGCCTCGAAAGCTCGCGCGCTCAGTACGTCAATCAATTGCGCTCCCACGCCCAGGATGCGGCGACCGCGCTGGCGCTGTCATTGACCCCGAATATTGATGATCCGGCGATGGTGGAATTGCTGGTCAGCTCGATTTTCGACAGCGGTTATTACGCGAGCATTCGGGTGGTAGATGTTTCGAACAACAAGACGCTGGTCGAGCGCAGCGGCATCCCGGCGGTGAATAATGTACCGGACTGGTTCGTCAGATTGATTGGTCTTGAGCCGGCCGGCGGCGACGCGATCATCAGCCGCGGCTGGGAGCAGGCCGCGCGAGTGGAAGTGGTCAGCCACCCGATGTTTGCACTCGCCAAGCTGTGGCAAAGCGCGCTGGGCAGCCTTGGCTGGTTGCTGCTGTGTGGAGCGGTCAGTGCGGGGTTGGGCGCGATGCTGCTGCGTCGGCAACTCAAGCCACTGGATTACATGGTCGAGCAATCCCACGCCATTGCTCGCCGTGAATTCCTCAGCCTGCGCGATTTGCCGCGCACGCCGGAACTGCGCCGGGTGGTGCAGGCCATGAATCAGATGGTCGAAAAGCTCAAGGCGTTGTTTCAGGAAGAGGCCGAACGCAGCGAGAAGCTGCGCGATGAGTCTTATCAGGATGCGTTGACCGGGCTGGCCAACCGGCGCTATTTCGAAATGCAGTTGAACGCGCGGGTGAGCAATCCGGAACAGGCCAGTTCAGGGTATCTGATGCTGCTGAGGGTCAGGGATCTGGCTGGATTGAATCAACGTCTGGGCGGCCAGCATACGGACGAGTTGCTCAAAGCCGTCGGCCAGCAACTCTCGCGTGTATGCGCCAAGTACCCGGAAACGCTGAACCTGGTGACGCGGGTGCGCGGTGGCGAGTTCGCCGTGCTGGCGCCCGGTCTGGTGCGTACCGAGGCACTGCAATTGGCGCAGTCCCTGGAAAACGCTCTCGCCAGCCTGCACGCCACCGGCGCCACGGATGTAATTTCGGTGGCGTCCATCGGGCTCGCGCCATTTGCCCATGGTGACACGCCGCAAGCGGTCATCGGCTTGGCGGACCAGGCGTTGGCCCAAGCCGAGGGGCAAGGCGATTCCACCTGGGTGTGCCTTGATCACAGCGCCTGCGCGACCGTTGGCGAAGACCATCACGCCTGGCACAGTTTGCTTGATCAGGCGTTGAGTCAGCGGCGTCTCGAATTGTATTTTCAACCGGTGGTGGCCAGCCAGGACACGACGCTGGTGCTGCATTACAAAGTGCTTTCGCGCCTGATCGACGAACAGGGCCAGGTGATTCCCGCCGGACGATTCCTGCCGTGGCTCGAGCGGTTCGGCTGGACCGCCCGCCTCGATCGCCTGATGCTGGACCTGGTGCTCAATCAAATGACCGGTCATGAGGCGTCGCTGGCGTTGAACCTCTCCTCGGCAACCCTGACCGACCCGCAGGCGCTGAACAAAATTCTCGATATGTTGCGCGCGCATTCCAACATGGGTTCACGGCTGACGCTGGAAATCGGCGAGGAGCAACTGCCGGATCAAGCGAGCCTGGAGGCGTTGACGCGGCGGCTGCGTGAACTGGGGTTCTCGTTGAGCCTGCAACATTTTGGGGGCCGCTTCAGCATGATCGGTAACCTCGCGCGTCTCGGCCTGGCGTATCTGAAGGTTGATGGCAGCTATATCAGGGCGATTGATCGGGAAGGGGACAAGCGCCTGTTTATCGAGGCAATCCAGCGTGCGGCGCACAGCATTGATCTGCCGTTGATTGCCGAGCGGGTCGAGACGCAAGGGGAATTGTCGGTGATTCGCGAGATGGGGATTTATGGGGTGCAAGGTCGGTTGGTGGGTGAGCCGAAGCCTTGGCAGTAAGGCGCCAGCTCAGCTGCTGAAACCCTTGAAGGGCTAGATCAGCCCCGCGTCGTCGTCATCCACCAGGTGGCTCAATCCACCCAGCGCCTCCCGCGCCTGGGAGCGGTCCATCAGCTTGGCCTGTGCCGCTGCCGGCAGGTCGGTCACACATATCACGCCTTTATCGGTCAATACCTGAATCAAGTCATCGAGCACCCGGATCATGTCCAGGTCGCTCTGCTTGAGTTGTCTGAGATTGCTTGCAACCACCTCGCTGGCGAACCAGGCCTGAACGTCGGGATGGTCAGCCGGCAGCGTTTCGCTGAAATTGGCGTAAGCCTGAGCTTCCACGCGCATCAGTTGGCCTTGCGCATTGCGTTGCACGTAGAACATTGAACATCCCTCAGTCGTGGAGCCGTTTCATCCTGTCAGCATCATAGGCGAAATCAGCCATATGATTATTCTCTAACGGTATTTAGAATAGCGTTCTTATACCTATAAAGTCAGCTTCCTGCGTACCTGCCGACCAATCGGCGCGCCGCACGACACAAACCGACACGGAACATCCGTGAGTTTCTGATCGACGCGCGCCTTGAGCGTGCCGTGCGTGGGAGTGATTTATGTCTGTCGTCTCTGCAACTCAAGCCGTTGTGCCGCCAGTTTTCGATATACGTCCGTTCAGCGGCGCTGTCGGTGCCGAAATCGTCGGCCTGGACCTGTCCCGTCCGATCAATGACGAAGACTTTGCCCGCATCCATCGCGCGCACCTTGAATATCACGTCGTGGTCTTGCGTGACCAGCGTATTACCCCGAAGCAGCACATCGATTTCAGCCGCCGATTCGGCGTATTGCAGATACACGTACTTAAACAGTTTTTGCTGGCCGGGCATCCGGAAATCCTCATCGTTTCCAACATCATCGAAAACGGCCAAGCCATTGGCCTCGGTGATGCCGGCAAATTCTGGCACTCCGATCTTTCCTATAAACAGCTGCCGAGCCTGGGCTCGATGTTGCATGCGCAGGAATTGCCGTCGGAGGGCGGCGACACCCTGTTCGCCGACATGCACAAAGCCTGGGACAACCTGCCTGCTGCCCTGCGCAACGCGGTTGAAGGGCGCTCGGCGGCGCATTCCTACACGGCGCGCTACAGCGAGACCAAATTCGAAGGCAACTGGCGACCGACGCTGACCCCCGAGCAGCTCGCTCAGGTCGCCGAAGTCGTGCATCCCATCGTTCGCACGCATCCGGAAAACGGCCGCAAGGCATTGTTTGTCAGTGAAGGCTTCACCACGCGCATCGTCGGCTTGCCGGAGGACGAGAGTCAGCAGCTGCTCGACGAGTTGTACGCCCACAGCGTGCTGCCCGAAAACATCTACCGCCATCAATGGCAGCCCCACGACCTGGTGTTCTGGGATAACCGATCGCTGATCCACCTCGCCGCCGGATGCCCAGCTCATCTGCGCCGCAAGTTGTATCGCACCACTATCCAGGGCGACGCGCCTTTCTGATCTGTTGGAGATTGATTATGTCCAAACGTCATCCATTTGCGCCGCTGGCCGCTGCCATCGGTTTGGGTTTCAGCCTGATCGCCGGCAGCCTGGTGGCGCCGACCGTGGCCCATGCCGAAGGTGAAATTCGCATCGCCGAACAGTTCGGCATCGTTTATCTGCTGCTTAACGTGGTACGCGATCAAAACCTGATCGAGAAGTACGGCAAGCAGGAGGGCATCGACATCAAGGTTGACTGGACCCAGCTGTCCGGCGGCGCGGCGGTCAACGATGCATTGCTCTCGGGCTCGATTGATATTGCCGGAGCGGGCGTTGGCCCGTTGCTGACGATCTGGGACCGCACCCACGGCAAGCAGAATGTCAAAGCCGTGGCTTCGCTGGGCAACTTCCCCTACTACCTGGTGAGCAACAATCCCAAGGTCAAAACCATTGCCGACTTCACCGAGAAGGACCGCATCGCGGTGCCTGCGGTGGGTGTTTCGGTGCAGTCGCGTTTTCTCCAATACGCGGCCGCCAGGCAGTGGGGTGACAAGGAATTCAATCGCCTGGACAAATACACCATCGCTGTTCCACACCCCGATGCGACGGCGGCGTTGATTGCCGGTGGCACTGAACTGAGCGGACACTTCTCCAACCCGCCGTTCCAGGATCAGGCACTCGCCAACCCTAATGTTCATGTGGTGCTGAACACCTATGAACTGCTGGGCCCGAATTCACCGACGGTGCTGTTCGCCACGGAGAGATTTCGCAACGAGAACCCGAAAACCTACAAGGCCTTCGTCGAGGCGCTGACCGAAGCGGCGCAGTTTGCCCAGAACGACAAAGGTGCTGCAGCAGACACCTACATCCGTGTCACCCAGGCGAAAATCGACCGTGGCGCATTACTGAAGATCATCGATAACCCGCAATACGAATTCAGCGTCACACCGAAAAATACCTATCCACTTGCAGAGTTTCTCTACCGGGTCGGCGCGCTCAAGAACAAGCCGGATTCATGGAAGGATTACTTCTTCCAGGATGCCAAACCGCTGCAAGGGAGCTGACGGACATGAATGCTTTTTTGCAAGGCCACACGGTCAGCAAACCGAACGCAGCAGCCCAGGCGTTGCTGTCGGTCGACACAGTCAGCCTCGAATACCGCACGCCACAGCGTGTGGTTCGGGCGACCCACCAAGTCAGTTTTGAAATCGATCCGGCCGACCGCTTCGTGCTGCTCGGTCCTTCCGGGTGCGGTAAATCCACGTTGCTCAAGGCCGTCGCCGGGTTCATCCAGCCTGTCGAGGGTGAGATTCGCCTGCAAGGGCAAACCGTCCACGCCCCGGGGCCGGACCGGATCGTGGTGTTTCAAGAATTCGATCAGCTGCCGCCGTGGAAAACCGTCAAACAGAACGTGATGTTTCCGCTGCTCGCATCGAAAACCCTGAAGCGCAAAGAAGCTGAGGAGCGGGCGCTGCACTACCTCGACAAGGTCGGGCTGGCGGCGTTTGCGGATGCCTATCCGCACACCTTGTCCGGCGGCATGAAAGCACGGGTCGCCATTGCCCGCGCGCTGGCGATGCAGCCAAAAATCCTGCTGATGGACGAACCCTTCGCCGCGCTCGATGCGCTGACCCGACGCAAGATGCAGGAAGAATTATTGCTGCTATGGGAGGAGGTGCGTTTCACGCTCCTGTTCGTCACTCACTCGATTGAAGAGGCATTGGTGGTGGGCAACCGCATTCTGCTGTTGTCGCCGCATCCTGGCCGCGTGCGAGCGGAAGTCCACAGTCATCAATACGATTTGCACAGCCTCGGCGGCGTCGCGTTTCAGGAATCGGCGCGACGTATTCACCGGCTGCTCTTCGATGAAGGTCAGTCTGCAGCGCCCGAGCGCGAACTGGATTTTGCCGACATTCGCATCGCTTATTGAGCCATTGAGAGGAGTGCCCGATGAGCCAGTCATCATCTGCGCGAGAAGAATTCGAAACCGTTTTACAGCCGCTGACGAGCGTTTCCATCGAGCGCGCATTGCCGCTTGGTCAACGCCTGTGGCAACAGGGTTGGCTGCGTAAAAGCCTGATTCTGGTGTTGCTTGCGGTGCTTTGGGAGGTGGTCGCCCGAATCCAGAACAACGACCTGCTGTTGCCGAGCTTTTTGCAGACCGGCAGCGCGTTGTATGAAGGCCTGCTCAGCGGCGAGCTGCTGAGCAAGGTGTGGATTTCGCTGGTGGTGTTGCTCAAGGGATATCTGATCGGCATCGTGCTGGCATTTGCTCTCACGACGCTGGCTGTATCGACGCAAGTGGGCCGCGATTTGTTGAGCACGCTGACCTCGATGTTCAATCCGCTGCCGGCAATTGCACTGCTGCCACTGGCCCTGTTGTGGTTCGGATTGGGGCAGAACAGCCTGATATTCGTGCTGGTGCATTCGGTGCTATGGGCGTTGGCGCTAAACACCTACGCCGGGTTTCTTGGGGTTTCGGAAACCTTGCGCATGGCCGGGCGCAATTACGGCTTGAAAGGCATGCGTTTCGTGCTGTTTATCCTGATTCCCGCAGCACTGCCGTCGATTCTTGCCGGTTTGAAAATCGGCTGGGCGTTTGCCTGGCGCACCTTGATTGCGGCCGAGCTGGTGTTCGGTGCCACCAGCGGCAAAGGGGGGTTGGGCTGGTACATTTTCCAGAATCGCAATGAGCTGTACACGGACAAGGTGTTTGCCGGGTTGGCGGTGGTGATCCTGATCGGGTTGCTGGTGGAGAATCTGGTGTTTGATACGCTGGAGCGGGTGACGGTGAAGCGGTGGGGGATGCAGCGGTGAGTTGTCTGCGGATGCCACCGGAATCGCAGTCAGCGCTGGATAACTCCCACGCGCCGTAATCCACTATGCGTATCAAGGCTTTTGCGACAAATCCGCCATCCCCTTGAGCAATTCGATCGGCAGCGGAAAGACGATGGTGGTGGTTTTATCGCCGGCAATCGAACTCAACGTTTGCATGTACCGCAACTGCATGGCGCCCGGCTGGCGTCCGAGCATTTCGGCGGCCTGCATGAGTTTTTCCGAGGCCTGCAGTTCGCCTTCGGCATGGATCACCTTGGCCCGGCGTTCGCGCTCGGCTTCGGCTTGTCTGGCGATGGCGCGCACCATCGACTCATTGAGATCGACGTGTTTGATCTCGACATTGGCTACTTTGATACCCCAGGCATCGGTCTGGGCGTCGAGCACTTGCTGGATATCGACGTTCAACCGCTCGCGCTCCGCCAGCAATTCATCCAGTTCATGCTTGCCCAACACCGCGCGCAAGGTGGTCTGGGCCAACTGGCTGGTGGCCACGAGAAAGTCTTCAACCTGAATGATTGCCTTCTGCGGATCGAGGACACGGAAGTACAGCACCGCGTTGACCTTGACCGAGACGTTGTCACGCGTGATCACGTCTTGCGGCGGCACGTCGAGGACGATGGTGCGCAGGTCCACACGGACCATTTGCTGCACCACCGGAATCAGCAAAATCAGCCCGGGGCCTTTGACCTGCCAGAAACGTCCCAGCTGGAACACCACGCCACGCTCATATTCGCGCAGAATGCGGAAGGTCGCTGCCGCCAGCACGATCAATAACAGCAACAGCGCGGCGAATCCCAGTTGCAAACCCATGATCATTCTCCACCCGACGCCGCATCAGCCGCGGCCACTTCCAGCAGTAATCCCTTGCGTGCGACCACCCGGACTTTCTGCCCGGGTTGCAGCGGTGTGGCGCTGAGCACTTGCCATTGCTCGCCTTGCAGGTGGACCCAACCGTTGCAGGCGTTGCCGGCCTGCAATGCCATCACTGCGGTGATGCTGCCCACCAGACCCGCGTCGCCACTGACGGTGCTGCGCGGTCTTGTTTTCAGTGCGCGGATCAGCAGGACGACCAGCAACGCAGCGCTGAACAGGCCCAGGCCGATCATTATCGGCACCGGCAGTTGCGCGTTGGTCAGAATGACCGCGCCGATCACGAACATCACGATGCCGCCAAGACCGATCACGCCGTAATTGGGCAGCGCCACTTCTGCGACCAGGCAGCCGATGCCCAAGGCGATCAACCACCAACCGAGGGGATCAGTGCCCCACAGGGCGCTGTCCGCGGCGAAGGCCGACCCGCTCACGATCAGCACCAGTGCAGGGGCGTAACGGTAAATGTTCACTCGACCCTCCGGGAGCGCCTGAGGTGATTCTTCTATACAGTCTAGTCGAGCGCGGGTCGGACAATTTTTGATCGGATTGCAGGATCGCCCGGCCGGCAGATTTTGCGCGGTGACTGGAGAACCAGCCTAGACTTTCCGGCATGTATGACAGCGGTACAGAGCGTCGTGTCATTGGTGTTTTGCGCTGTCCGTTATATCGCTATCGCGGGCAAGCCACGCTCCCACAGTGATAGGCGGATGTGTGTGCAGGGTGTCTGTCCGGCGGTTTACTGTGGGAGCGTGGCTTGCCCGCGATTGACTGCGCAGCGGTCACCTACTTTCTGAATTCATTGAAGGAACCGAACATGGAATCGCCAACACACAGCCTGCCTTCCCTGTTCAAACAACTTGGCTTGCCGGACGACGCCGTCAGCATTGACCAATTCATTGCCAGCCATTCGCCGCTCAAACCTGAACTGCACCTGGCCGACGCGTTTTTCTGGAGCGAGAGCCAGTCGCAGCTTTTGCGAGACGAAATCCTCGATGACGCGGATTGGGCGGTGGTGGTGGATCAATTGAATGTGCTGCTGAGGAAGGGGCGGGGAGGATAGCGAGTTCGTAACTTCTTGTCGGCGCACGGTTGCCACGTCGCGTCTAATCAACCAGAATCGAGACCTGAATTGAGGTCTTAATTATGCAAAATGTGTTGGCCGATATGGCCGTCAGCGTCTCTGAATTGAAGAAAAACCCCTCTGCGGTTCTGAATGGCGCGCATGGTGGCCCCGTCGCAGTGCTCAATCACAACCGCGTCATGGGTTATATGGTGCCGGCGGAGGTTTTTGAAGCGATGATGGAGCGTCTTGACGATCTCGATCTGGCAGAAATTGTCCGTTCTCGTCAGCATGAGACGCCAGTCCCGGTCAGTTTGGATGAGTTATAAGCTCGAATTTCTTCCTTCGGCGCGCAAGGAATGGGACAAGCTTGGGCATACATTGCGCGAGCAATTCAAAAAGAAACTGGCAGAACGACTTGAAGGGCCGCGCATTCCTGCGGATGCGCTGCACGGAATGGCGGACTGCTACAAAATCAAATTGAAATCTTCCGGTTACAGGCTTGTTTACGAAGTCATTGATAAGCGTCTGGTTGTATCGGTGGTCGCAGTCGGAAAGCGCGAGCGCAGCGCGATATACGAGCGGGCCAAGAGGCGATAATGTTCGCGGGCGATCTATTTCGCTAAATTGTTTCAAAACTTGACCAACTTTCCCGTCATCCTTCACACTGATAGTTAGCAAACTAACAGTGTGTGCATCCTCTCGTGCCGAACAACCTCGACGCTCTTCAGATGAACATCAGCAGCTCCATGGTGGTGGCCGCCCGTCATTGGCGGAAAATCTGCCAGAGCACGCTGGTCAACTATGGAATCTCCGAAGCCTGCGCCGTCCCGTTGTTGATGATCGGGCGCCTCGGTGAGGGTGTTCGCCAAGTGACGGTGGCGCAGGCTGCCGGGATGGAAAGCCCGTCGCTGGTGCGGTTGCTCGATCAGTTGTGTCACGCCGGCTATGTCTGTCGGACGGAAGACGAACATGACCGCCGCGCCAAATGCCTGAGCTTGACCGACGCCGGGCGAGTGCTGGTGCAAGCGGTCGAGAATGAGCTGGTGCGCTTGCGCAACGAAGTGCTTGAAGGCATTGCCCAGAGTGACCTGGAAGCGGCGCTTCGAGTCTTGCAAGCCTTCGAGACCGCAAATTCGCCGTCGACGGTGAGCCGGTGAGCGGTTTCTTTACCGGCGTCCCGCCCGCGCGCGACTGGTTCTACGGCGTGCGCACCTTCGCTGCGTCGATGATTGCGTTGTACATCGCCATGCTCATGCAAATGCCGCGTCCTTACTGGGCGATGGCCACGGTCTACATCGTCTCCAGCCCGTTTGTCGGGCCCACCAGTTCCAAAGCCTTGTACCGCGCGGTTGGCACCTTGATGGGCGCTGCCGCAGCGGTGTTTTTCGTGCCGATGTTTGTCCAGAGCCCTTACGTGCTGGTGGTAGTCATTGCGCTGTGGACCGGCATTCTGCTGTTCCTCTCGCTGCATTTGCGCACCGCCAACAGTTACGCGTTGATGCTCGCCGGTTACACCTTGCCGCTGATCGCTCTGCCGGTGGTGGATAACCCCTTGGCGGTGTGGGACGTGGCCGAAGCGCGGACCGAAGAAATCTTTCTCGGCATCGCAGTGGCTGCGGTGGTGGGTGCGATGTTCTGGCCGCGAAGGCTGGCGCCGGTGTTCAACGATTCGGTGAACAAATGGTTTGCCGATGCTTGCACCTACAGCCTGCGCTTCCTCAGCCGCGCAGTGCAGCCGGATGAAGTCAGTGCGTTGCGCGGCTCCATGGTCGCGACGTTCAACACCCTCGAATTGATGATCGGCCAGTTGCCGCACGAGGGGGCGCGTCCGCAAACCGTGCGCAATACGAAGGAACTGCGTGGCCGCATGATTCATCTGCTGCCGGTGATCGATGCCCTCGACGACGCGCTCTACGCGCTGGAGCGGCGTACGCCCGAGCTGGTCGATCAATTCTCCCGGTTACTGGCGGCGACCCGCGAATGGCTCGATCACAAAGACGCCGACCCTGATCGCTGGCAGGCGTTGAAGGATCAACTGGAAGCGCTGCAACCGTCGGCCGAAGCACTTGATGAGCGAAAGCACCTGTTGTTCTCCAACGCGTTGTACCGGCTGGGCGAGTGGATCGATTTGTGGCAGGACTGCCGCAGCCTGCAATACGCCATCGAGTGTGAAAGCCAGGACAACTGGCGTGCGGTGTATCGCCACTGGCGGCTCGGTCGCCTGGCGCCGTTTTTAGACCGCGGTTTGATGCTCTATTCGGCGGCGTCCACGGTGTTGGCGATCATTGTCGCCTCGGTGCTGTGGATTCTGCTCGGCTGGACCGACGGCGGTGCGGCGGTGATTCTGGCGGCGGTGGCGTGCAGTTTCTTCGCCTCGATGGACGACCCGGCGCCGCAGATCTACCGGTTCTTTTTCTGGACGGCGATGTCGGTGCTGTTTGCCAGTCTGTACCTGTTTCTGGTGCTGCCCAATTTGCATGATTTTCCGATGCTGGTACTGGCATTTGCGGTGCCGTTCATTTGCATCGGCACGCTGACGGTCAAGCCGCAGTTTTATCTGGGCATGCTGCTGACACTGGTCAACACCTCGTCCTTCATCAGCATTCAGGGCGCTTATGACGCGGATTTTCTCAGCTTTGCCAATTCCAATCTGGCCGGTCCGGTGGGCCTTCTGTTCGCCTTTATCTGGACGCTGGTGGCGCGGCCATTCGGTGCAGAGCTGGCGGCCAAGCGCCTGACCCGTTTCAGTTGGCGCGATATTGTCAGCCTCACCGAACCGGCGTCGCTGGCCGAACATCGGCAGTTGGGTGTGCAGATCCTCGATCGATTGATGCAGCATCTGCCGCGTCTGGCGATGACCGGCCAGGACACCGGCATTGCGCTGCGAGAGGTCCGCGTGGCGCTGAACCTGCTCGACTTGCTCGCGTATACGCCGCGCGTGGCGGGCGCACCGCGGCGGTTGCTGCAGCAAGTGGTCGCGGAAGTTGGCGAGTATTTCAAAGCCTGCCTCAAGGCCGGCGAACGTTTGCCGGCGCCGAGCCCACTGCTGATGACCCTCGACCGCACCCGTCGTGCGCTCAACACCGAGTGCGATGACGGCGCCCGCCTGCACCTGCTGCACGCCCTGAGCGGTTTGCGCCTGGCCTTGTTGCCGGGGGTCGAATTCGTCGGCAATGGCGAACGTGAAGAACCGCTTCCCCATGGCATCGATGGAGCGCCTTTATGATCGGTGATCTGGACATCAGCGGGGTTTTCCTGCCCACGCTGCTGGTGCTGATGGGCATTACGTACCTGTTGTTCCTGCTGGTGCACGGGTTGCTGACGCGTCTGCACTTTTACCGTCTGGTCTGGCACCGGGCATTGTTCAACGTGGCTCTCTACGCCTTGCTGCTTGGCGCCGTGGATTCACTCAGTCGATACCTGATGACATGAAAAAACCGTTTTTGACTCTTGGGCGCGTGGTCCTGACCTTGCTGATCGTCAGCTTCGCCATCGTCGTTGTCTGGCGCATGGTGATGTATTACATGTTCGCCCCGTGGACCCGCGATGGGCACATCCGCGCCGACATCGTGCAGATTGCGCCGGACGTCTCCGGGCTGATCCAGCACGTGCAAGTGCGCGATAACCAGTGGGTGAAGCGCGGTCAGGTGCTGTTCAGCATCGATCAGGACCGCTTCAAACTGGCGCTGCGCCAAGCCAAGGCAGCCGTGGCTGATCGTCAGGAAACGCTCGCCCAGGCGCAGCGGGAAAACAAGCGAAACCGCGGCCTCGGCAATCTGGTGCCGGGCGAGCAACTGGAAGAAAGCCAGTCGCGCGTTGCCCGCGCCGAAGTGGCATTGATGGAGGCGCAAGTGGCGGTCGACAGTGCGCAGCTCAACCTCGATCGCTCGACCATTCGCAGCCCGGTCGACGGCTACGTCAACGACCGCGCGCCGCGCTCGCAGGAATTCGTCACGGCCGGACGGCCGGTGCTGTCCGTGGTCGACAGCAATTCTTTCCATATCGACGGCTATTTCGAAGAGACCAAACTGGACGGCATCCATGTCGGCCAAAGCGTCGATATCCGCGTGATCGGCGACCGGGCGCGGCTGCGGGGGCATGTGGAAAGCATCGTCGCCGGCATTGAAGACCGCGACCGCAGCAGCGGCAGCAACCTGCTGCCCAATGTTAATCCGGCGTTCAGCTGGGTGCGGCTGGCGCAGCGGATTCCGGTGAGAATCGCGTTCGACGAGGTACCCGCGGACTTCCGCATGATTGCCGGGCGCACGGCGACGGTGTCGATCATCGACGACCAGACCGGGGAGCCCGCGCGATGAGCCAGGCGTCAGGTTTGGCGGTTGCCGGATTGGGCTTGCTGCTGTCGGCCTGTCAGGTGGTGGGGCCGGATTATGAGTTGCCGGAGACCGCCGCGGTTCATCGCGAAGATTTGCAGGGCACGCTGGCGGTGGACCACAGAAACGTCGTGTCGGCGCCGGTGCCCGGCGATTGGTGGCGGCTGTATCAGGACCCGCGTCTGGATCAACTGGTGCAGCAGGCCATGGCGTCCAACACGGATTTGCGCGTGGCGGCGGCCAACCTGGCCCGGGCTCGCGCGCAGGTTGACGAAGCGCAAGCGGCCGGCGGCTGGAGTGGCGGCGTGAAGATCGGCGCGCAGCGTTTGCAGGAATCCGGCGAAGCATTTTTGCTCGCCGACAAAGTACCGGTGGCGAACGTCGGCGACATTGGCATCACCACTTCGTATCAATTTGACCTGTTCGGCACTTTGCAGCGCGGCATCGAGGCGGCGAAAGCCAATGCCGACGCCACTCAAGCCGCGGCTGATACCGCACGCATCACTTTGGTGGCGGACGTTGTGCGCGCCTACACCCAAGTCTGCGCCGCAAATGAGGAAGAGGAAATCGCCCGGCATTCCCTCGACCTGCAAGCCCAGAGCACCGCGCTGACGCAGCGCCTGCGCGACGCCGGGCGGGGCGATGAAACCCAGGTCACGCGCTCACAAACCCAATTCAAATCCTTGCGCGCCGACATGCCCCGCTACGAAGCGGCACGTCAGGCCGGGCTGTTCCGTCTGTCCATGCTGCTGGCCAAACCGCTCGACCAGTTGCCCGCCGGTACCGATGCGTGCGCCGAACTGCCGAAAATCACTCAGCTGTTGCCAGTGGGCGACGGTGCAACCCTGCTCAAACGACGTCCCGATGTGCGCCAGGCCGAACGCCGACTGGCCGCCGCGACTGCCGGCATCGGCATTGCCACCGGCGAGTTGTACCCGGACATCAGCATCGGTGCGAGCATCGGCACTGTTGGTCTGCTGGAAAATCTCGGCAAACCGGCGGCCAATCGCTGGGGGTTTGGCCCGCTGCTGACCTGGACCGTCCCGTCGAACGGCTCACGGGCTCGAATCCGCGAAGCCGAAGCCATGAGCCAGGGCGCGCTGGCACATTTTGACGGCGTGGTGCTCAACGCGATTCGCGAGACCCAGACCGGCCTCGCCCAGTATTCCGCGCTGCTGCAGCGCCGCGATGCCCTGGCGGATGCCGAGCAGTCGGCGCAACTGGCCGCCGACCAGACGCATCGATTCTTTACCGCGGGTCGCGCTTCGTTTCTGGCCGACCTGCAGGCCACTCGCACTTACACCGACGTACGGGCGCAACTGGCGGTCGCCAACACCCAGGTGGCGATGAGTCAGATCGACTTGTTCCTGGCCTTGGGCGGTGGTTGGGAAAGCGGACGAACGCAAGCGCCAAACCCCGGCAAACCCTGAGCCCATTGCTATGCTTTGACTTGATGGGATCGCTAGCCGATTTCATCGATCAAGGCTTGCGTTGGTCATGGGGACACAATAATGAGAAACCCTTATGCTCCCGGCTTCTGGTGCGCAATCGCGGCACTGGTGCTGCTCTCGGCCACTTATTTCTACGGCATCATGCTGGCGCATCAACTCGACACGGCGCTGATTTTCCTCGACAGCGTCGCGGCCCTGATCGCGGTGATGGCAATCGTCGTGGTGGCGTGGTCGTCGGTGCAGAGTCGGCGCATCCAGAAAAGACAATGCGAACGTGGCAAAACCCGGGTGTTGATCTGGGACACCAAGGTCGCTCTGCGTCGCGTCGAAACGGTATTTGATCGGTATTTCTGGGGCAGTTACTGGCAACCGGGGCGCACCTTTCAGGAAGTCATGGGCGAGCTTACCGGCACGCCGCTGGAAAAAAGCCTCGAAACCCTCAAGAAGCAATGCCTGGAACTGGACAAGCAAATCGCCGACGAAGACTGGCACTGGCTCAACAACGCCCGCGAACTCTCCGATGTCGCGACCGCGATGGCGCGGGAACGTTATCAGCTGGATTTCTGCGACACCCGCGCGCAGGTGACGGGCGGGGCGGTGATCAACCGCGATTTCGAGGTGCTGGTGTATACGTGGACCGCGCGTTTAAAGCGCTTTGATCATCAGCTCGATGAGATAGAGGTTCAGTATTCCTGATTGTTGTCCAGCGTTATGCCTTGCACGCGATGGCCATTCCATTTCCTGCGAAACTCTCGTCCGATGCCCGCAGTCCATAGACACTCTTTAACCTTTAAACATTGGGTCGTGCGACGTCGCGGATGCTAATCTCCACCGCACTTTCAGCACAGTCGTGTCCAAACCCGTCACGGGTTCAGGGAAGACGACCGCATTTCAACTACGGACATTGATCGGGTCATTATGAATAAATCAGCAGGCGTGCTTCTTGGTATTGTCGTAGCCATCGGTGCAATCAGCGCGGGGGGGGCCTGGTACACCGGCACCAAGATCGAAGGGGTCCTGAACACCGCGATCGCCGACGCCAACAAGGAATTGCAAGCTGCGCTGGTCGGTTCCAACGGCACCGCCTCGCTGGAGCTGGTGTCGCTGGAGCGCCACGTGTTCAGCAGCACCGCGCATTACCGCCTCAAGGGCGAAGGCGAAATGTTCGGCGAAGCGCCGGTCGAGTTGCTGTTTGTCGACAACATCGAACACGGCCCTCTGCCGTTCTCGCGCCTGGTGTCGCTGAAGTGGCTGCCGGTCATGGCCACCAGTCACTATGAACTGGAAAGAACACCGCTCACCGAGAAGTGGTTCGCCGCCGCCAAGGACAAATCGCCGCTTACCGGGTTGGTCAACATCGGCTATGACAACTCCACCAACGGCACGCTGCAGTTGCTGCCGCTGGACATGGCGCTGGATGCCAATTCGAATCTGAAATTCTCCGGCCTGAACATGGACGTCGCGGCCAACGCCCAGGCGCAGAAAGTCAAAGCCGATGGCTACATGGACAACCTCGTACTGACAACGTTGGCGGAAGACCAGACGCCGATGAAGGTTGAGCTGAACGGCCTGACCGTTGCCAGCAACCTGGTCAAAAGTACGTACGGTTATTACACCGGCGAAAACACCATTGAACTGACCGACAGCAAAACCACATTCGGCGCGAAGCAATCGGTGTTGGGCGTGAAAAAGTTCGAGATGAAGAACCACACCGAAGAGTCGGGCACCAGTGCTTCCGGGCGTGCCGATTACAAGGTCGGTGAAGTGTCGCTGAACGGCAAGATTATCGGTTCGGCGCAGATGGCCATGAGTCTGAAAAACCTCGACATTCCGGCGAGCATGTCACTGATGCAGGTTTATCAGACCAAACTGCAGCCGTACGAGAAAGCTGCCGCCGAGGCCGCTGCGGCGGGTGAACCGGCGCCTGAACTCGTTCTGACCCCGGCCGAAGAGGCACAGGTCAAAACCGGTCTGGAAAAATTGCTGGCCGCCGGTCCTCAAGTGGCGTTGGAGAATCTGTCCTTTAAAACCACCAACGGTGAAAGCCGCGCCAATCTGGTGCTCGACCTGACCAAGCCGCAGTCCATGGATCTGCCGCCAGACCAGTTGACCAAACAGCTGATTGCGCTGTTGGATCTCAATCTGCACGTGTCCAAACCGATGTTGGTTGATCTGTTGAGCGTGCAAGGCCAGATCGACGGTCAGACCGACGCCAGGCTCGTCGCCGATCAAGCGACTGCGACAGCGGACATGTTCGGTGCCATGGCTGTGGGTTCACAGTTCGCCAAGGCTGAAGGCACCCACATCGTGACCAAGCTGCACTACGCCAACAATCAGGTGGAGTTCAACGGCCAGAAAATGACAGTCGAAGAATTTGTCGGCTTCGTCATGAGCAAACTGGCGCAGTAACGGATCGGCTCTCGCCAGGCGAGAACCGCGGTGTTTCGTTTATTCCTGCAAGGTGGGTGTATCGAACGAAGGATGCTCCGCTATCAGGCGATGCCACTCCATGAGAAACCAGGGCGTGAACTGCGCTTCAGCCTCTGAAAGCTGGTGTGATATTTCGGCGCGGGTTTGCCACTTGATCTCGCTGACTTCTTCGGCAGACGGGGAAACCACCGCGTCGGATTGAGCAACCAATACATGACAAAATTCGTGTTCCGCTCCAACAGAACCAAAGCTGGCATGGTACTCAAAACTGTATAAAAAACGGCAGGAGGCGGTGACTCCCAGCTCTTCGCGCAGACGACGAGACGCGGCATCCATGATTGTCTCCCCAGGTGCCGGATGACTGCAGCAGGCGTTCGACCAGAAGCCAGGCCAGAGCATTTTCCCTGCAGCGCGACGTTGAAGTAGATGACGCCCAGCGCTGTCAATCAAATGCACGGAAAATGCACGATGAAGCCGCCCCGCTCCCAGGTGTGCGAGGCGTTTGTCACACACACCGACCTGTACATCCTGTGCATCCACCAGCACTACATCGTTCGCCATTCTGTATCCCCTTTGGTGCATTTACGCGCCGCCGCTCGGGTGCTGTCGATGTGCCAGCGGCGCGCCACGCCGTTCTACGCAAGTTCGGGGACTTGTCCCCAAGCGCTGATCAATGTCAAAGCTGCATCGGTGAACTCTGGATCGGCCCGCAGGCTGGCCATGGCGTCAAGGTCGTTCTGCGTGAGTAGCCCGAGTTTGAGCAGCGCTGGCCCGGCCTGTGCGGTGGTTGCAGCCCAGAAGGTATCGGCGGGGCTGTTGTCGCCGATTCGGCCTTCGAGTGTGCGGTGACCAATGTTGGAAAGTCCCCGGTCACGTAATCGCCCGGGAAGCGTATCGGCCCAGAGCATGTCGGAACCGATTGACTGCTGCAGGAGCGTGACTCCGGCCCGGGCGACTTTTCGAAATAACGGGTTCGTCGTTCTCAAGCTCGGTTGCAGACTCACGTCTTCGATCACCAACCAGCCACCCGGGCGGACCCAGGTGACGGCTCGCGTCAATACGTCTTCGCGTTCAGTGAGGTGACACAGAAGCGCCCGAGCGTGCACCACGTCAAAAGAGGCAGCCGGAAAATCCTCGGTCGCGGCGTTATGGGCGATCACCCTAATGCCGGGTATATCGGTGAGGAATCGGGTATCGATGTCGGTGGCCGTTACAGTCGCGTCGGGATATCGCCTGGCCAGCCAGCCAGCGAGCGATCCGGCACCCGCACCGAGATCGAGGATGGCGGGCTTGGCCGCAAGATCCAGCCGATCAAATACCGTTTGACTCAACGGGTCAAAGGCACGCTCCAGGGTTTGTAGCCGTGCCAGTTGGCCGGCATGCTGATCCCCCAGATAACTGCTGGTGTAGCCGGGGTCTTGGGCTGGGGCAGTGGTAGTCACAGGACGACCTCCAGTCGATCAGGGCAGCGGTTGAGGAATCCGCGTTCCGTGGGCTGGAAACCTGGGGCCCAGCGCACATTTGGAAACGTCTGCAGCAGCATTCGGGCGCCGATGGTGATCTCCATCTGCGCCAGCCTATGTCCCAGGCAGAAGTGACGGCCCGCGCCAAAGGCGAAATGGCTTGTCGCCTGATGGGTGCGCCACATATTGAATGTGTCCGGGTCGGTGAATTGGTTCGGATCACGGTTGGCCGAACCGATCAGACAGGCCAGGGTCGCGCCGGCAGGAATCGTTCCCGAAGGCAGTTCCAGCGATTCACGGGCCTCCCGGAGTACGAGTTGCAGGGGTGGGTTGCGTCGCAGGGTTTCGGCGAAGGCATTGTCCATCAAGTCCGGGTTGGCCATCACCGCATCTTTGAGGCCGGGCTCGTTCAGCAGGTTGACGATCAGGTTCGCCAGGGCGCCGTGACTGGTCTCGCTACCCGCAGTCATCAAGATCGCGCAATAGCCCCGCACTAACGTGTCGGACAACGGCTGACCGTCAATTCGTGACGCCAGCAGTTGCGAGATCAAATCGTCTTTGGGTGCAGCACGGCGGGCGTCGATATGCGGCTGGATGAAATCGTAGAAACTGTCCCGGTTGGATAACCCGCCGGTCAACAGTGCCGGGTCCTGTCGATAGTTGCCCATGTAGGCGAAGCCTACGGCACACCAGCTCTTTAGCTGCTCAACCTCCTCGCAGGTTTCAGCCGGCAGACCCAGCGCTTGAGCCATCACCCGCACCGGCAACGCGGCGGTGAAATCGGCAATCAGGTCCACCTGAGCTCGACCGTGCATGCGCGCCAACAGGTCGTTGGTGACCGAGGTGATGGCGGCTTCGAGCACTGCGACGGCCTTGCTGCGAAATGATGGGCTAAGCAACGCCCGGTGCTGAGCGTGTTCGCCGCCGTCCATAGCGACAATGGTGTGTCCCAGCAGCGGTCCGATCTGCCAGGCGTAGTTGTTGTTGCTCGCCCCGGGATGGGTCAATGCGGCTTTGACATCCACGTGCCGACTGACCAGCCACACATCCGTGGGCTCGTCGTATACGATCGGTAGGGTGGTACGTAAACGCTCATACAAGGGGTAGGGGTCGATTTCGAACTGTCGGGATTTCAGGGTCGGCGGCGTGAGCTCGAGGTCCACTTTCCGGTGGTCCTGCGGCGTAGCATCGGCGGCATGCAGGTGATAGCGGGACACGCTCTGGTGCCAGTCCCCCGCTGCTCGGACAACCTGACGCAACCGGTCCGGGTTGGTCGCGGCGCACGGCCGGTGATTTGCATGCCGAACCGCGACTGCGGTGAATTGTGCGACCGCCGTGTTCACCCTTTGATGAGCGGATTCGATTGCGGCAGGCCAGTCGATGCCAGCAGTGTCCGCCAGTATCGACACCAGGTTGAAGCGCTCCCCACACACCACATCTTTGGCGATCGAATGGATATCGTTCGTCCAGGCAATGATATCGGCACTGTGTTCGCGCAGCGCGGTCCACCAATGGATGTCCGCTGATTCCTGGTAGGGGTCGAGCGTTTCGGCGGCATCGATGAGATCAAAGAAGAACAGGGCGCCGAATGAATCCCGGCGCAATGGAAGATACTCGGCCAACGTGAGCGCCGAGTCGGTTTCCCGCATTCGTACCAGCGTCGCCTGCGCCCGCAAATGCCGGATCAAATGCTGCACGAGCCTTTGTCGCCAACGCTCGCCACCCCAGGTCCTGGTCCTCGGCCACAGATCATCGGCCAAAGCGACGAGCATTGGGTCATCAAATCGGCCGATTTCAGCGCACGGATCAGCACAATCGTTCTCCGTCACAGCCTGCACCGCGCAGATGAAACGTTCCAACGCACCGTTTTCCGCCCAGGGTCCGTCATCGATGCGGTCATCGAGAGTGAGCGCCCACAGATACCAGCACACCAGAATCTGCGCTCGGTGCGTCGCAGCTCCGCCGCACAACGCCATCCCCAGGTCGAGCAGCGCAGTGGTGCTTAGCCGATGCGCACCCCGGCGCCCGATCAAACCATATCGCTGCGCCCACGCAAGAGCATGCGTGCGCAACTGATCGCTATCGGAACGTGGTGGCGGACTGGCGAAAGGCAGCCGGATCTCGGGAGTGATCAGTGGTGGCGGTTTTGTTTGATGCACAGAGGCAGGGTGTGAAGACGGCGTATATTCGTGGGTTTGAGTCGCTGGAGCGGCCCGCGCACGATCGGGGGACGGTTCTTCGGCTTTAATGTGTGGGTCATTCGGGGTTGGGCCTGGGCCTTGATCACTTGCCATGAGACTTCCTTGTTTTGCGTACAAAGAACCTCCATTCAGGGAGGCCAAAGCAAGGTCGCGGTCGTTCAGCCGACCAGACCCTGATCGAAAATAGACAACTGGACCTTACTCCAAGAATAAGCGCTCAAGATGTACGAATAGTCTGAAATCGATATGGGAAAGCCACGCATAACGGGGTTGAAAGCCGAAAGTGCAGAAGACCGGACAACAGCAGACGGCGCACGATTTGATGGCCGTTCCAAGTAAGCGTCACCCCGGCCAGATCTCCCTCCCGGTTTAATAAATTGCAAAAAAACTGAATGAACAAGTGCGTCGCGATTTGGCATCACCCCCCGAAAGCGCGCACTATCGGCCTATAGCCGATGCGTTGGAGGATGCCGTGGCAAAAAAAATAGACCGCATCGCCCAAATGCTCAGTTGCCCGGTCAAAGGCGAAGAACTGCGGCGGGCCGTGACTGAGAGTCGCAAGGAATTTCTGCTGGCAAAGCAGGCGGAAGAGGCGCTGGAGGAAGACGTTCTTGATGATGAAGTGGTTGAGGACGACAAGGATGATGATTACGACGAGTTCGATTGGACGACGGAGTGAAAACACTTCTCAGAGAGTGAAGCCACAACACAGTGGAAAACCAATCCCTGATCGCACCCACATCCGCAGATGTAGAGGCCCCGAAAATTCGGGGCGCATTTCAAATGTATGTGTTCACTAATCTGCGATGGGTTGCTTGCGCGTCAGCACTTTCGCCACATCATCAACCAACGCTTTGCTCAGCGCCGTCAAATAATGGGCAGCCCACGCGTGGCGATCACTTTCTCTATCGTAGGCAGCATCTTTGGAAAGCGCTTTGGCGAGGAACAGAAAGTCGGAAGCCATGGACAACGCGTCGCCCAGAGGCACACCGCGAGTGACATGAAACACCGCCTGATCCGAGCAATAGATGGCCGGCGTCAAGCCGATGGTTTTGAGTGCTGATGGATCGGTCATTTGCCACCTCCGTTGATGGAGGTTCGGTGGGACTGCGATTCAAAATCGCGTTGAAGAATGAGCCGAGTTTTGAACGGATCGATGCTGCGCATTGTTCACTCCTTGATTTTAGAAGTCGCCGCACATTCGATACCAAGCGAATGGGTGGCAACTGTGCGCAGGTTGGTAAACCGGGGAATCAAGGAAACCGGCACGTCCGAAGACGTCCCACGCACAGCCGCCATAACACAAGATCACAGACGAAAAAAAACGCCTGCAATCGTGTTGGGGGCGCTGTTGCGCCTTTATTCCATCGGGTTACCAAGCCCGGCCGCTGAATTGGCAGCGGCGGCGCAAGGGTAGCGTGCAGGCAGATCACCTGCAACCTTGGGAGTCGAGTGAATAGCAACGACGATTGTCAGAGTGCACATGAACACTGAATACAGAAGAACCTCCCACGCTATGCCATCAAGCGGAACAGGACAGCTGAAAGATGTAATCAGGAGTACTGAACATTCTACCGATGATGCTTTCAAGGCGACTCACCTGCTCTGGTGAAAGGTCATATTCGTAGATGGAGTCTTCAGTCTCTGTCCAAGCCATCAGCTCCGTCAGTTCACCGAGGTGGTCGGCGGGGATATCAATGGTGAAAACCAGTTGCTCGGTTTTCTTATCGAACGCAAGAATTTCATGTCGCATTTGCGGGTTCCTATGCCCGTACACCGATGAATAATTCCAGTTCTTTTGGTAATGACTGTTGGATCGCAATTTCCAGTTGTTGGACCTGCTCGCTGGTCAGTGGAAGCTCGCCATTCGCTTCGGCCGCCAAGCTCTCCCAGCCCAATACGTCCATAACTGCTTGCTCAAATTCAGGATTTACGTCGAACTCAAATTTGATTGAGTCGTCTTCGCTGTCTCCTGCAAGAAACCCGGTAATCTCTAAAAACATTATTCTTCTCCCGTATCACTTTGGTGTAGTGCGACCTGGTTCGGCATCCTTTGTACGTTCTCCCGTATCGGGGTCGAACTCTCCTAGATGTTTGCCTTGCCTGTCGTAGAGTTCAACTCTGCCGTTCTCATAATCCCATTCATAAATCCTGCCTTTCTGATCTTTCCAACGACTTCGCTTTTGCCTCCGCCTTGAACGGCCGACATTTTTTTCGCACGTTTAGCCTCCGGAAAGGCCGGCAGTGTTTTGGGAGCTGGATGGTAGCTGTGGTCGCCGCCAACCGGTCGGGCGAACACCACGTACATCGACTTCAATCCCGTGTCGGCCGGGAACACCAGAATACAATCTTCCGTAGTGATGTCTTCCCCGGGAAACCCATCTATCTGGCTGTCAATGTTCTCCGGGATCGGGTGTACCAGGATGGTGCCAAGTTGTTCACCGCTGCTATCGGGATAGATCAGCCGAGGCATCTGCCCCAGTGGCCCACGCTGAGGCGTCCACAGAATTGTGATGCCATTTAGCTTAGCCTCCAGTGCGGTTTTATCGGCGTTCCATGTGGCCTGTACCGTGCGTACCGTGTCGTCGCCTGATGCGGTTGTATGGATTCCATAGACCTGTAATACGCCGTCGGCATCGCGACGAAACTTAAAACGTACTCGAGTCGGTGCGCGGGTCATGCTGCGCAGTTGTTCGTCGGTATGGAGCGTGCCGTCACCCATTTTGGCCGGAAGCATGCCCAATATGAAAACACTGGCAGGCCCACCTGCGCCGCGTATTGCCCAATTCAGACGCTTTTGCAGAATCCCGCCACCGGCGATGCGACCTAGCCCCAAATCGGCGCCGAGAGCCATCGCCACAGCGGTGCTGGCAGACGGAAGGAGCATCGCGCCCGCAACCATCACCGATCCGAAGTTCGAGGCTGGCTCCGGAATAGTGCCCGCTTTAGCGCTAGACCAGTTGGCGGGGATGCAGGATTTGGCAAAGACCTGATCGTCTCGGGGCTTCTCGTGTGGCCATGGATCTTTTGGAGGGATGTATACCGGTTCTGGCGCTGGCGCTGATCTAGCCATGAAGCCACCGCCTGAGCTGGCAAAGCGTTCGTTCACCAGCAGCAGACTGCCATTTCGGACGGCCTCGACAATCTCGCTATCGCTGCTGATGCGGTATCGGCTTTCAAAGATCGCCAGGCCGTAGATGTTGTGGCGACCTCGCATCAGCGCGTCCTCCACCAAGCGGGCAGCAATATCAGGGTTTTCGGTGGGCAGGAGGCCTTTCTCGACATTCCGTATCAAACGCATAACGTTCCCTTTGGTCCATTTCTCGGGGAAGTATTCTGGAGAGCGTGAAGTACGCCGGGCGAAAAATAGTTTTGCTGAGTTTATCCAACCAATTGCCTCAAGCTTCCCAGACTTGTATCGAGTACTCGCTAGCATTTGAAAAAAAAGGTGGCTTATGATCGGGGCCGGGCAAACCGAAGAACCTTGGCGACACCAGTTTAGGCGCTGTGATTGCTCCGCTGGCCTAATTCCAATGGGTGTCAGGGTGGACTTTGAATGTTTATGTTAGGGATATAACACGAATAATTTCGCAGATTCACAGGTTCGGTTTTACTTAAGTATGTGACCCCATGACCATAATGAGCTGCACAGGTTTTGCCGCCCGAATTCGATGGAGTGAGGCAGATGGCCTCTTTGTCGGCCACATTGCTGGTATCAGAGATATCGTTGGATTTCATGGCGAATCGGTGCAGGAGCTCCGAGCTGCTTTTGAAGAGGCCGTCGCTGATTATGTGAAAACTTGCGCCAAGCTCGAGCGGGCGAGCAAAGCCCGTGTGACAGCACAAATAAAAAAGCCCCAGACCTTTCAGTCTGAGGCTTTCTCGCTTCTACAATATGGTGCACCAGGCGGGATTCGAACCCACGACCCCTGCCTTCGGAGGGCAGTACTCTATCCAGCTGAGCTACTGGTGCAAGCGGGCGCCATGATACTCATATGCACTGCAGGCGTCCATGCCGCTGAATCGACAACGCTTTCTCAAAGCGTAACCTGTGTTGGCTACGCTGATCTGAAAATTTGGGCAAATGCGCCGTTTTCGTTCTTTTTTTCGAACAGCCTATTGTCCTTTACCCCCTTTGATCCTAGGATTCGTTTGAGATTTCAAACGCTCTTGTCTGGGTGCTGAACCGCGCGAGTTCATTCCGTGCGCTATTTATGTGCTTCAGCCCGGTGAATGATTTCCCTGACGGCAGCCTAAGAGGCGCCTTTCTACAATCATAATTTGCTCCGCGCGTGCCGCGGTGCTGTTAAGGAAAGCCGACATGCAGCTTAAAGACACCCAGTTGTTCCGCCAGCAAGCCTTTATCGATGGCGCTTGGGTTGATGCGGACAATGGTCAGACGATCAAGGTCAACAACCCGGCAACGGGCGAAATTCTGGGCACCGTGCCGAAAATGGGCGCTGCCGAAACCCGCCGTGCGATCGAAGCCGCGGACAAAGCGCTGCCGGCCTGGCGTGCACTGACCGCCAAGGATCGCGCGAACAAGCTGCGTCGCTGGTTCGAGCTGATCATCGAGAACCAGGACGACCTCGCGCGTCTGATGACGATGGAGCAGGGCAAGCCATTGGCCGAAGCCAAGGGCGAAATCGTTTACGCTGCGTCCTTCATCGAGTGGTTTGCCGAAGAAGCCAAGCGCGTTTACGGCGACGTGATCCCCGGCCACCAGCCAGACAAGCGTCTGATCGTGATCAAGCAACCCATCGGCGTGACCGCAGCGATCACCCCGTGGAACTTCCCGGCCGCAATGATCACCCGTAAAGCCGGCCCAGCTTTGGCGGCGGGTTGCACCATGGTGCTCAAGCCTGCGTCGCAAACCCCGTTTTCCGCATTTGCACTGGCTGAACTGGCGCAGCGTGCCGGCATTCCCGACGGCGTGTTCAGCGTGGTTTCGGGCAGCGCCGGCGACATCGGCAGCGAGCTGACCAGCAACCCGATCGTGCGTAAATTGTCCTTCACTGGCTCAACCGAAATCGGCCGTCAGCTGATGGCTGAATGTGCCAAGGACATCAAGAAAGTGTCGCTGGAACTGGGCGGCAACGCGCCATTCATCGTGTTCGACGATGCGGACCTGGATAAGGCCGTCGAAGGCGCGATCATTTCCAAATACCGCAACAACGGCCAGACCTGCGTCTGCGCCAACCGTTTGTACATTCAGGATTCAGTCTACGACGCGTTCGCCGAGAAGCTGAAAGTGGCGGTGGCCAAGCTCAAGATCGGCAACGGTCTGGAAGACGGCACCACTACCGGTCCGCTGATCGATGAAAAAGCCGTGGCCAAGGTTCAAGAGCACATCGCTGATGCCGTCAGCAAAGGTGCAACCGTGCTGTCCGGCGGCAAGTCCATCGAAGGTAATTTCTTCGAGCCGACCATCCTGACCAACGTGCCGAACAACGCAGCCGTAGCCAAGGAAGAAACTTTCGGTCCATTGGCTCCGCTGTTCCGATTCAAAGATGAAGCCGAAGTGATCGCGATGTCGAACGACACCGAGTTCGGTCTGGCTTCGTACTTCTATGCGCGTGACCTGGGCCGTGTGTTCCGTGTGGCGGAAGCTCTGGAATACGGTATGGTCGGCGTCAACACCGGGTTGATCTCCAACGAAGTTGCGCCGTTCGGCGGCATCAAGGCGTCGGGCCTGGGCCGTGAAGGCTCCAAGTACGGCATTGAAGATTACCTGGAAATCAAATACCTCTGCCTGGGCATCTAAGCCCGGAAGACGGGTACTGCAATAAGCGGAAAGGGCACGAGAGCGCTGACCCTTTCTGCGTTTCATCCGGAATTTTCTCTGTGGCCGGGAACGCTGTAGCAGTCGATCATCGCATGCTGCTGCAGTGGCCTCCCCGCCCATTTTCCTTGAATCACGCCGCCCGATGAGCGGCGAATGAGGACTGTATGAGCAAGACTAACGCTTCCCTGATGAAACGCCGCGAAGCCGCTGTACCGCGCGGTGTTGGCCAGATTCACCCGATTTTCGCCGAGTCCGCCAAGAACGCCACCGTGACCGACGTTGAAGGTCGCGAGTTCATCGACTTCGCTGGCGGTATCGCTGTGCTGAACACCGGCCACGTGCACCCGAAAATCATCGCCGCCGTGACCGAGCAACTGAACAAGCTGACTCACACCTGCTTCCAGGTGCTGGCGTACGAACCGTACGTAGAGCTGTGCGAAAAAATCAACGCCAAGGTTCCGGGTGATTTCGACAAAAAAACCCTGCTGGTTACCACGGGTTCCGAAGCCGTCGAAAATGCCGTGAAGATCGCCCGTGCCGCCACTGGCCGTGCTGGTGTGATCGCGTTCACCGGCGCTTACCATGGCCGCACCATGATGACCCTGGGCCTGACCGGCAAAGTCGTGCCTTATTCGGCCGGCATGGGCCTGATGCCGGGCGGCGTGTTCCGCGCGCTGTACCCGAATGAACTGCACGGTGTGAGCATCGACGATTCGATCGCCAGCATCGAACGCATTTTCAAGAATGACGCCGAGCCGCGTGACATCGCTGCCATCATCATCGAGCCGGTGCAAGGCGAAGGCGGCTTCTACGTCGCGCCTAAAGAGTTCATGAAGCGTCTGCGTGCGCTGTGCGACCAGCACGGCATTCTGCTGATCGCTGACGAAGTGCAGACTGGCGCTGGCCGTACCGGCACTTTCTTCGCCATGGAGCAGATGGGCGTTTGCGCCGACCTGACCACTTTCGCCAAATCCATTGCTGGCGGCTTCCCGCTCGCCGGTGTGTGCGGCAAGGCCGAGTACATGGATGCGATCGCTCCGGGCGGCCTGGGCGGCACCTACGCCGGCAGCCCGATCGCTTGCGCGGCGGCGCTGGCCGTGATGGAAGTGTTCGAGGAAGAACACCTGCTGGACCGCTGCAAGGCAGTCGGCGAGCGTCTGGTCACTGGCCTCAAGGCCATCCAGTCCAAGTACCCGGTGATCGGCGAAGTGCGTGCCCTGGGCGCGATGATTGCCGTCGAGCTGTTCGTCGACGGCGACAGCCACAAGCCGAACGCTGCTGCTGTGGCATCTGTGGTGGCCAAGGCGCGCGACAAGGGCCTGATCCTGCTGTCCTGCGGCACTTACGGCAACGTTCTGCGCGTCCTGGTGCCGCTGACGTCGCCGGACGAGCAACTGGACAAAGGTCTGGCGATCATCGAAGAGTGCTTCTGCGAGCTGTGATTGATTGCCTCGGTGAATGTGTGAACTGATCGACAAATAAACCCGCTTCGGCGGGTTTTTTTGTATCCCGCAAATACTCGTGCTGTTTTGAGTGGCCAGCTTTGACTAAGGTGCAGACATCGAGAGGGAGCCTGTTGCATGACTGCCGTCGTTTTGCCTGCTATACCCAGGGTATTGATTGCCGAGGCCGACCCCTGGTCGCGCGACCTGCTCAAACAAGTGTTGCTCAGTGTGCGCTGTGATGTGCGCCTGGACGTGTGCGCCGATGGCCACGAAGCGATGGCGCTCTTGGCGGAAAGTCCGTACGACCTGGTCATCGTCGATTGGGAATTGCCGGGCGTGGACGGCTTGCATGTTCTGCGCAATGTTCGTCAGCGTAAACGCAATCCGCCGCTGCCCTTCATTTTGATGAGCAACCGCAACGACAGCGCCAGCGTGCGTGAAGCCTTGCCGCTGGCGCCCACGGCGTATCTGACCAGACCATTGAACATGGAGAATCTGACCCAGCGTCTGCAAGGTTTGCTGCTCAACGCCGGGGAAGAGGTTTGCTGTGAAGTGCCCGTGCTGGCGCCGGGCATGACGCTGTCGGTTTATCTTGAGCGCCGCCGCGAACTGGCCGACGGCGCCCCACTGATGACGGACGTGCAGCGGGCGGTCGAGCGCAGCCTCAATCCCGGTGGTCTCGACCTGACCAGGCTGCATGACGAGACCCGTTCCGATCCGCAGATCACCGCGGTACTGGTGGCCGCCGCCAATAGCGCGGCGCAGCACCATGGGACGGCAGTTCAAACCTTGTCTCAAGCGTTGCATCGTTTGGGTGCCGGGCAGAGCATGAACCTGATTGTGGGGTTGGCGCTCAGGCGCAGTGCGCGTCTGAGCGATCCTTACCTGGCGGATTACGCCGAGCGTTACTGGGCGTTGTCGCTGCACACTGCCGAATATGCGCGGAGGTTGGCGCGTTTGCTGGACCTCGATCAGGATCGTTGTTATTGCGCAGGCCTGCTGCACCGACTGGGCGATCTGGCCTTGCTGCGCTGTTTGCAGGAATGGAAGCAGGCCGGCGGGGAGCTGGATGACCGGGAGGATGTCGGCAATGCGCTGGCCGATTTCGGCGCGGGTTACGGCTCGGCGTTGCGCACGCGCTGGCGATTGCCTCTGGAGTTACGAGAGCTGATTGCAGCGGCGTATCAGCTCGGCGGCGGGGTTTATTCGCGCGAGGCGCTGGTGATGAGCATGGCTGCGCAGCTGGCACTTCTGACCGAGCAGGAAGGTATCGAGGAGCTTGCCAGAAGCCGCACGGCTCGGTTGCTGAAAATAGGTCTGCCGGAGTTGATGCGATTACGTAAAAAATAAGAAGTCGTTTGCTCCCACAGGAGTCCTGTGTTCGCCCATCAGGCAGCGATAATCCGGTTTTTGCCCTGACGCTTGGCCTCATACATCGCCGCATCCGCCCGGGCAAACAAGGCTTCAACGCTTTCATCCTCGGCGGTCATGCTGGTCAAACCCTGGCTAACGGTGATGCCGAATGGCTCGCCGTCATGGCTGAAGCTCAATCGCTGGATTTCCTTTTGCAGACGCTCTGCCACCTGCATCGCCATATCCGGTGCGCAGCCTGGAAAAACCGCCGCAAACTCTTCACCCCCGATGCGTCCGAACACATCGCCACGGCGCAACGTCTCACGACCCGTTTCCGCAATCCGCTGCAACACGGTGTCACCCTCGGGGTGGCCATAGGTGTCGTTGATCTTTTTGAAATCATCAATGTCCAGCAACAAAAAGGCGAGGGGCGTGCCGTGCTGGCGTGCATGGTCGAATTCGCGGTGGGCGCAGTCGAAAAAATGCCGGCGATTGCTGCTTTGGGTCAGGACATCAGTGGTGGCCAGGCGATGCAACTCGGATTCCATGTGCTTCTTTTCGGTGATGTCTTCGGCAATGCCGACAATGATCACCGGTTTGCCTGGCTCTGCCTGCCGGTTGATGAAGCACTTGTCGCTAAGCCAACGCACTTGTCCGTCGGCGGTGATAATGCGGTATTCGCGGTCTTCGACGGCACCTTTGTCCAGCACTTCGGCAAGACTGCGCTCGGCGTAATCGAGATCATCGGGGTGAATACTGTCACGCCACTGGTTGTAGTCCGAGAGCAACTGACCAGCAGAATGACCGAAAATACGCTCATAGGCGGGGCTGACGTAGAGAACCTGGCGGGTTTCCCAGTTGAATGCCCAAAGCACCGCGTTGACGCTCACCAGCAGGGAGCTGAAGAGCTGTTCACGTTCGCTGAGGCGAGCCACCTCTCCTTGAGCGTGCATCAGCGCCATCAAGGTTTGTGCGGCTTCGGGCCACTGGGGTAAAGATGAGTCTTGCAGGTTCTTGTTGACCATCGACACAAATCTCATGGGATGTGCCGCTCATTCGACAGCGGCTACAGTTAAGCCCGCCGTGGTGGCGAAGTGTCTTTGAGATAGGAGATTTGTAACGAAGTTCCGGAGCGAGGCGCCCCATGCGGGGCGCACCGATCAACGGCGTCAGACTGTAGCTGGGCGCAGTGAGTAGGTTTTCAACTGGTCGGCGAAGTCACGCAGGGATTGAATGCCGCTGGCTTCGGCCTCCTGGATCCAGTCCTTGATGGCGGCGAGCATATCGTGCCCGTTGGTGCTGGTTTTGAGCCAGATCTGCTGCAGGGCCAGGCGTTTCTCATAAATGACTTTCAGCGCGTGACTGTGCTCCAGCATGGTCTGGATGCGCACGTGATGCTTGTCATCCAGCAGGCTGGTTTCACGCGAGAGCAGGCGTTTGGCCCGGTGAAACTGGTGACGGACCGAGTGATCGACCTTTTCCAGTTCCTGTTTGACCAGCGGCGCGATAACCAGCTTGCGGTACTGAGCCATGATCTGAAAACGGTTGTTGAGGATCGCCATGGCAGTGTCCATGTCCAGGCTGCCTTTACCCTCCACCCGATGGGCGATAGGCGCAACCCGCTGCACCTTGGCCAGGCGCAGAAAGCTGAAGACCTGGATCCACGCCCAACCGAGGTCGAACTCCCATTTTTTTACCGACAGTTTTGCCGAGTTGGGATAGGTGTGATGGTTGTTATGCAGTTCTTCGCCACCGATCAGGATGCCCCAGGGCACCAGATTGGTCGCCGCATCCCGGCATTCGAAATTGCGGTAGCCGATAGCATGGCCCAGGCCATTGACCACGCCGGCCGCCCAGACCGGGATCCACATCATCTGAATGGCCCAGATGGTGATGCCGATGGTGCCAAACAGCAGCAGATCGATGACGCCCATGATTGCGATGCCGAGCAGCGGAAAACGACTGTAGAGGTTGCGCTCGATCCAGTCTTCCGGGCAGTTCTTGCCGTAGATGCGCAGGGTCTCCGGGTTCTCTGCCTCGGAGCGATAAAGCTCGGCACCCTTGCGCAGGACCGTGGACAAACCTTTGATGACCGGGCTGTGCGGGTCATCGACGGTTTCGCATTTGGCGTGATGCTTGCGGTGGATAGCGGTCCACTCGCGGGTGTTCTGCGCCGTGGTCAACCACAGCCAGAAGCGAAAAAAATGTTTCAGGCCGCCATGTAGCTCAAGCGAGCGATGGGCTGAATAGCGATGCAGATAAACCGTGACGCCGATAATCGTGACGTGGGTCATCAGTAAGGTGACTGCCACCAGTGACCAGGGCGACAAACCGAGAAAACCTTCGTACCACATAGGCTAATGGGCCCTCAAAAAGTGAAGAATAGCCGGTGCATTATCTCTGAGACCACAGATAAAACCAGTCGCCCTTTCAGATAAGAGTGGCTGAATGTTTCTTTGCTCTATAATTCCGCTTTGTTTGTAGGGACATGGAATGCCGTATGTCTGCCTTTAATCGCGATGCTTTGCGAGCAATACTGCTTTATTTGTTGATTTCCATCATTTGGCTGCAAGTCAGTAGCTATTTAATGAACAGTTTCTTCGATAGCTCACGCGGGCTGCTGCAGTGGGAACTGATCAACGGTTATGCCTGGGTGGTGCTCACCGCCGGGCTTGTCTTTTTCGCACCAGCGCGTTTTTTTCGTTTTTTCAGAGTCGATGCCAGAGTGCCCGAACGGTCCGACGACCGCGCGCGTTTGCGCCAGGCCGCTGCCGTGTTCGATTGCACGCGCGAAGGGGTGCTGGTCACCGACAAAACTGGCGTGATCGTTCACGTAAACCGCGCTTTTATCGAGATTACCGGTTATCAAAGTGACGAGGTTCTGGGCCGCAATCCCAGTCTGTTCAAATCCGGCCATCACCCACCAGCGTTTTATGAGTCATTGTTCAAGAGGCTGGGGAGTTGCGGCGAATGGAGCGGGGAAATCTGGAATCGCCGCAAGAGCGGCGAAATTTACCCGCAGTGGCAGACTATCCGCCTGGTTCATGATGACGAGGGGGATGTCAGCCATTACGTCGCCGTGTTCTCCGACATCAGCGCGATCAAGGATTCCGAGCATGAACTCAAGCATCTGGCCCACCACGATCCGCTGACCGATCTGCCCAACCGTTTGTTATTTACCGATCGCGCCCAGCAGGCGTTGGCTTTGGCGCAACTGCACAAGCGCAGCTGCGCATTGTTGCTGGTCGATCTGGATCATTTCCAAATGATCAACGACAGTCTCGGGCATACCATTGGCGACCAGTTGCTCAAGGCGGTGGCCGAGCGCCTGTCTGCACTGTTCGCCCCTGGCATAACGGTGGCGCGCCTGAGTGGTGACGAGTTTGCGGTGCTGGCCGAGAGTTGTCAGCAGCTCGCACACGCCGCCGCGCTGGCCCAGCGGATCCTCGATGCGCTCAAGCAGCCATTTGAAATGGGTGGGCATGCACTGTTCATTAACGCCAGCATTGGTATCAGCCTGTTTCCCGGTGATGCGTTGAACGCCGAACATCTGCTGCGCAACGCTGATTCCGCCCTGTTCAAGACGAAAAGCACGGGGCGCAACGGCTATGCGCTTTACACCGAGGAATTGACCGCTCATGCGCAGCAGCGGGTGGAGACGGCGTTCGAATTGCACCGTGCGCTGGAGCAGGATGAATTGCGCGTGTATTTCCAGCCGGTTCATGACTTGCGGAGCCGCCGCCTTATTGGTGTGGAGGCGTTGGTGCGCTGGGAGCATCCGCAACGCGGACTGGTGTCGCCGGCAGAATTCATCCCCATTGCCGAACGTACCGGGCTGATCGCCGAGATCGATGCCTGGGTGATGCGCCAGGCCTGTCAGCAGATGTGCCGATGGCAGCAGGCGGGGGTGGTGTTGTCGTTTGTCGCGGTGAATGTTTCATCGCGCCTGTTCGCCCGCCGGGAGCTGTATCGGCAAGTGGCGCAGGTGCTGCACGAAACCGGGCTGGAGCCGGCGTTCCTGGAGCTGGAGGTGACCGAAAGTGCGCTGATGGATGACCCGGAAGTTGCACTGGAGCAGATGCACCGATTGCGCGAATTGGGGGTGCGGCTGGCCATTGATGATTTCGGCACGGGTTATTCGTCGTTGCTTCGACTCAAGCGCCTGCCGGTGCAGAAGCTCAAGATCGATCAGGGATTCGTGGCCGGGTTGCCGTGGGATGAGGACGATGCGGCGATTGTGCGGGTGATCATAGCGTTGGCGCAGAGCATGGGCATGCAAGTGCATGCCGAGGGAATCGAGCAGGCCGACCAGGCCGCTTTTCTGCTTGAGCAGGGTTGCGAATTGGCTCAGGGCTACTGGTTTGGCCGCCCGGTGCCGGCTGAGCAGCTGGATTTTGGCTGAGCGCAACTTCTGCCGTTGTGGCGAGGGGGGTTGTCGACATGCCGCACCGCCCCGCTCGCATGCGCAGCAGGCGCAACAAAATGTGGGGCCGCTGCGCGACCCAACGGGGACAAGTCCCCTCGCCACAGGGGATTTGGGTATCCAGGGTAATCGTCTTCCAGCACAACTCACAGGGATTTGGTGGTTTAGGGAAACCATCGTCCAGCACAACTCACAGGGGATTTGGGTGATCAGGGACGCCGGCTCCCTGAACAACCTTTGCGCCCCTGAATTTAGGTTATATAAACATTCTTAAATAGTCTTTTTAAGAATATCCGCGCTTATCTATATTGCTCTCACGCCGCAGGCAGTGCCGCCCACTGCCAGGCAACCTCTCAGTCGAAGGAGCAGCAACATGAGCGCATCCCTGCGTAGCGTTGACGGTCAAGACGAAGCCACCATTTTGCGTGAAATCCAGAGTGCCCTGCGCGACCTGCGCTTTGGCGCTGTGGAAATCACTGTGCATAACGCTCAAGTGGTGCAGATCGAACGCAAAGAAAAATTCCGTCTGCAAAACCCGAGCAACAAGCCGGGCTGAGACTTCCGGCGACCTGCTTCCAGCCACTATAAAAAAGCCAACACACCCAGAATTTCAGGAGCTTTCACCATGTCGTCGATTCGTCATTTCGCTTTGGCCGCGTTGGCCAGTGCCCTTTTTGCGGGTTCTGCGGTTGCCAAGGATTACGAGCTGCTTAACGTGTCGTACGACCCGACTCGCGAGCTGTATCAGGAATACAACGCCGAGTTCGTCAATTTCTGGAAGAAAGACCACGCCGGCGACAACGTGAAAATCCAGCAGTCCCATGGTGGTTCAGGCAAGCAGGGCCGTGCGGTCATCGACGGTTTGCGCGCCGACGTGGTGACGCTGGCGTTGGCCGGTGATATCGACGAGATCGCCAAACTGGGCAAGACCCTGCCGGCGGATTGGCAGAAGCGTCTGCCGCAAGCGAGCACGCCGTACACCTCGACCATCGTTTTCCTGGTGCGCAAGGGCAACCCTAAAGGCATCAAGGATTGGGGCGATCTGACCAAGAGCGGCGTGGAAGTGATCACTCCGAATCCGAAAACCTCCGGTGGTGCACGCTGGAATTTCCTCGCGGCCTGGGCCTACGGTCTGAAAGCCAATGGCGGTGACGAAGCCAAGGCCAAAGAATACGTACAGACCTTGTTCAAACACGTTCCGGTACTGGACACCGGCGCGCGCGGTTCGACCATCACCTTCGTCAACAATGGTCAGGGCGACGTGCTGCTGGCGTGGGAGAACGAAGCGTTTCTGGCGCTGAAAGAAGACGGCGGTGCGGACAAGTTCGACATCGTCGTGCCTTCCCTGTCGATTCTCGCCGAGCCACCGGTGGCAGTGGTCGACAAAAACGCCGAAAAGAAAGGCAACGCCGAGATCGCCGAAGCGTACCTCAAGCACCTTTACAGCCCGGCTGGCCAGGAAATCGCCGCGAAAAACTTTTATCGTCCACGGGACAAGGATGTGGCCGCCAAGTATGCCCAGCAGTTCCCGAACCTGGAGCTGGTGACCATCGACAAGGACTTCGGCGGCTGGAAAAACGCTCAACCGAAGTTCTTCAATGACGGTGGCGTGTTCGACCAGATCTATCAGGCGCAGTAATCTGCATTAGCCATCAACGAGCCCCAAACTGACCGTTGGGGCTTTGCGCGTTCTCAACCAGGGACTTTTATGTCGCGTCGTATCTCCCCCGTCATACCCGGCTTCGGGCTGACGCTGGGTTACACCTTGGTGTACCTCAGTCTGATTGTGCTCATTCCACTGGCGGCGATGTTCGTGCATGCCGCTCAACTCACCTGGGATCAGTTCTGGACGATCATTTCGGCGCCTCGCGTGCTGGCGGCGTTGAAGCTGAGCTTCGGCACCGCGCTCTGTGCCGCGATCATCAACGGCATCATCGGCACGTTGCTCGCCTGGGTGCTGGTGCGCTACACGTTCCCGGGGCGAAAAATCATCGATGCGATGATCGACCTGCCGTTCGCGTTGCCTACTGCGGTGGCCGGTATCGCCTTGACCGCGCTCTACGCGCCGAACGGCTGGGTGGGTCAGTTCGCGGCCGACCTGGGGTTCAAGATCGCGTATACCCCCCTGGGCATCACGCTGGCGCTGACGTTCGTCACCCTGCCTTTCGTGGTACGTACCGTACAGCCAGTATTGGCCGATATCCCCCGTGAAGTGGAAGAAGCAGCGGCATGCCTGGGGGCGAAACCGTTGCAGGTTTTTCGCCACATTCTGGTTCCCGCCTTGCTGCCTGCCTGGTTGACCGGTTTCGCTTTGGCCTTTGCCCGCGGGGTCGGCGAGTATGGTTCGGTGATTTTCATCGCTGGTAACATGCCGATGAAAACCGAAATTCTGCCGCTGCTCATCATGGTCAAACTGGACCAGTATGATTACACCGGCGCTACCTCCATTGGTGTACTGATGCTGGTGGTTTCTTTCATTCTGTTGCTGCTGATCAACTTGCTGCAGCGGCGCATCGAAACCCCATAAGGAGGCGCACACATGTCCCAATCGTCTATTGCTGCTGCTTCCTCGAACGCTTCACGCCGTGGCAGTGCCTCATCGCGTCGCGTTTTGATCGGCCTTGGCTGGCTGATTTTTGCGCTCTTTTTGCTGTTGCCGCTGGTGATCGTGGTATCCCAGGGTTTGAAGATGGGGATCGGCGCATTTTTCACGGCGATTTTTGAGCCCGATGCACTTTCCGCCTTGAAGCTTACGGTGATCGCCGTCTTGATTTCGGTGCCGCTGAACCTGGTGTTCGGCGTCAGCGCGGCGTGGTGCGTGAGCAAATATTCGTTCCGTGGCAAGAGCATTCTGGTGACTCTGATCGACTTGCCGTTCTCGGTTTCGCCGGTGATCGCCGGTCTGGTTTATGTGCTGATGTTCGGGGCACAAGGCCTGTTCGGGCCGTGGCTGCAGGAACATGACATTCAGATCGTCTTCGCTTTGCCAGGCATCGTGCTGGCGACGATCTTCGTCACCGTACCGTTTGTCGCGCGCGAGTTGATCCCGCTGATGCAGGAGCAGGGCACTCAGGAAGAGGAGGCCGCGCGCCTGCTCGGCGCCAACGGCTGGCAAATGTTCTGGCACGTCACCGTTCCCAATATCAAATGGGGCCTGATCTACGGCGTGGTGCTGTGTACTGCGCGGGCGATGGGTGAGTTCGGTGCGGTGTCGGTGGTTTCCGGGCACATTCGCGGGGTGACCAACACCTTGCCGTTGCACGTCGAGATCCTCTACAACGAATACAACCACGTGGCCGCGTTCGCCGTGGCGAGCCTGTTGCTGATCATGGCGCTCTTCATCCTGCTGCTGAAGCAGTGGAGCGAAAACCGTATTAACCGCCTGCGCGCCAGCGCCGCGGAGGAATAATTCATGTCGATCGAAGTGCGTAACGTCAGCAAGAATTTCAACGCGTTCAAGGCGCTGGACAACATCAGCCTGGACATTCAGAGCGGCGAACTTGTCGCGCTGCTCGGCCCGTCCGGCTGCGGCAAGACCACGTTGTTGCGGATCATCGCCGGTCTGGAAACGCCGGATCAGGGCAGCATCGTTTTTCACGGCGAGGACGTTTCCGGCCACGACGTGCGTGATCGCAACGTCGGTTTCGTGTTCCAGCATTACGCGTTGTTCCGCCACATGACCGTGTTCGACAACGTCGCGTTCGGCCTGCGCATGAAGCCAAAAAACCAGCGACCGAGCGAGAGCCGGATCGCGGAAAAAGTCCATGAACTGCTGAACATGGTGCAGCTGGACTGGCTGTCGGACCGTTACCCCGAGCAACTCTCCGGTGGCCAGCGTCAGCGCATTGCGCTGGCCCGCGCGCTGGCGGTGGAGCCTAAGGTTTTGCTGCTCGATGAGCCTTTTGGTGCGCTCGATGCCAAGGTCCGCAAAGAGCTGCGCCGCTGGTTGGCGCGGCTGCACGAGGACATCAACCTGACCTCGGTGTTCGTGACCCACGACCAGGAAGAAGCCATGGAAGTGGCCGACCGCATCGTGGTGATGAACAAAGGTGTGATCGAGCAGATCGGCTCACCGGGCGACGTTTACGAAAACCCGGCCAGTGATTTCGTTTATCACTTCCTTGGTGACTCCAACCGCCTGCATCTGGGTGAAGACAACCACGTCCTGTTCCGCCCGCACGAAGTGTCGCTGTCGCGTCATGAGCTGGAAGACCATCACGCTGCTGAAGTTCGCGATATTCGTCCGCTGGGCGCGACCACGCGCGTGACGCTGAAGGTCGAAGGGCAGAGCGAGTTGATCGAAGCGGAAGTGGTGAAGGATCACGACAGCCTGACCGGGCTGTCAAAGGGGGAGACGTTGTTCTTCAAGCCGAAGGTCTGGCAGAAAATCGCCAACCTCTAAGATCAAAGGCTTCGCGGGCAAGCCTCGCTCCCACAGGTTTCGGGATTGTTGACAGATTTGTTGTTCAACATCGACCTACTGTGGGAGCGAGGCTTGCCCGCGAAAGCGATCTACGCCGCAGCCCGCTTCGGATTGACCCGCACACCACCCGCCCGCGCCTCGATCTGCTCTTTCAATTCACGCCGCAAGCCCAGCAAAAACGCCAGCTCTGCCACCACGAACAACGGCCCGACGATCAACCCGGTCACATCATCGACAAACGCCGGTTTGCGCCCTTCGTAGTGATGACCGACAAACTGAATCGCCCAGCCGACCACAAACATCCCCAGACCGCTCGCCAGCCACACCAGCGTGCTTTGCTGCGCGAGTACCTGGCCCGCCCAGACGCACAGCCCCAACAATGCGCTCATCAACAGTCCGAGACGCAATTCCAGCCGCAGGTAAAACCACGCCGACGCCAGCGCCACCAGCATGGCTGGAGAAAGCCAGCCTCCCATCCACTGCGGACGCGAAAGCAACACGGCCACAGCCACGACAATCAGCGGAATGCCGACAAAATGCGTGGCAATATTGCGCGGATCGCGGTGGTAAGTGGCGTATTGACTGAGATGGTCGACGAGGCTTTTCATTGTCATTCCTCCTGTAGGGTGATGGATCATGCCCCGGGTGCAGAGGTGGCTCTGTCAGCCAGGCGACAATCTCCAGGAGTTTTTATTTGGGCATGCAGGTTTGGCGTTCGCATTTGATGAGGGGGCAGTGGTTCAGCCATTTGCCTGTTTCGTTACAGGATAGTCTGCTCACGGCCGCGCGGGTGCGGAAGCTGGCGTGCGGGCAGCGATTGTTCAAGCGCGGTGATCCGCCGTGCGGGTTGTACGCCGTACTCGAAGGTTCGGTGCGCATCAAATCCTCAACGAGTTGCAGAGCCAGGGGATCCTGGCGCTCAGGTACGGCGAAATAGAAATCGTCGATGCTGAACGGTTACGGGTGTTGGCGACTCCCTGACCCGGCACCGTTCTGGTCTGGGAAGGGGCCTACGAACCGCGATACGTCGAGAAACCGTAAGGGCTCAACAGCAGCGGAATGTGATAGTGCTGATCCGTCTGCTTCACCTCAAAAATCACCGGGATTTGCGGAAAGAACGTCTCGTGTTCGGTCTTCTTGAAATACTCGCCCGTCTTGAACACCACGCGATATTCCCCCGCTTCAAAGGGCTGTTTGGCCGGGAACAATTCGGCAATGCGCCCCTGTTCGTTGGTAGTGCCTTCGGCCAGCGGCTGCCAGTTCTGGCCGACGTGTTTTTCCAGGGTCACGTTGATGCCCGGTGAGGGCAGCCCGTTTTCCAGATTGAGCACGTGCACGCTCAGCGGGTTGCCGGCGGCGAGGGCCAGCGTTGACAGGCTGCTCAGGCCAATAGCGGCCAGGGTCATGCGCAGGGTATTCATGGTGCAGTCCTCAGAGGGGTTTTTTGATCGACAGGCCGACAGTGTCAGCCGCTTTGATGGCGCAATTTTCGTCCTGCTCGGCACCGCCCGAACCGGCTACGCCGAGTGCGCCGACCAGTTCATCGCCGGCAAACAACGGCACGCCGCCGCCCAGTAACAGCAGTTCGCCGAGGGTGTTGAGGTTGGCAGCCTCCGCGTTGCTGCGCGCCCGCTCGGCGAACAAACGGGTTGGGGTTTTCGTCGACAGCGCGGTGTAGGCTTTGCGCTGACTGGCGGCGGTGTTGTGCGAGCCGATGCCGTCGGCGCGCAGGGTTACCAGCAGATGGCCGCCGCGATCGAGCACCGAGACGGTGCCGGTGCAATGAGCCAGCGTGGCGTCGGCCAGCGACCTGGCGGTGCGCAGGTCGAGGTCGGCGTGGCGAGGCAATTGGGGTGCGGCAAAAGCGCTACCGACCAGGCCGAGTGCAAGGCTTGTGACGAGGGTTTTGAACAGCATGGCCAAGCTCCGTTAGTCGAGGTCGCCACCTTACGCAGCCCTTCCCGTCAGAACCTCGTCGGCAGGATTACAAGTTTGTAATGGGCAACGGCGCCGAAGACGCCTAGCCTGTACGTCTGAATAATAGAGGTGTGCCATGCGTTTGCTGGTCGTTGAAGATGAAGCCAAAACCGCGAACTTCCTGGCCAAGGGTCTGGGGGAGTCAGGTTTTGCCGTGGACGTAGCGCTGAATGGACTCGATGGGCGTTATTTCATTGAGCAGCAGGAATATGACCTGATCATTCTTGATGTGATGCTGCCAGGCCTCAACGGCTGGCAATTGCTGCAACTGATTCGCCAGCGCGGAGCGACGCCGGTGCTGTTTCTGACGGCCAAGGACGCCATCGAGGATCGCGTTCGTGGCCTCGAGCTGGGCGCCGACGATTATTTGCTCAAGCCGTTCGCCTTCGCCGAATTGCTCGCGCGGGTGCGCACCTTGCTGCGGCGCGGGCCGATGCGCGAAGCCGAGTCGTACAGCATCGCCGACCTCGAAATTGATGTTCTGCGCCGCCGGGTCAGTCGCGGCGGGCAACGCATCAGCCTGACCAACAAGGAATTCGCCCTGCTGCAATTGCTCGCCAGTCGCGAGGGTGAAGTCCTGTCGCGCACGCTGATTGCCTCACAGGTATGGAATCTGAATTTCGACAGCGACACCAACATGGTGGAAGTCGCGGTGCGTCGCTTGCGTTCCAAGGTTGATGACCCGTACATGCCGAAATTGATCCACACAGTGCGCGGTGTTGGCTATCAACTGGAAGCACCGGACGATGCGCTCTGACTCCATCGCCTGGCGGCTGGCGCTGGCGTTTGCTGCCGTTTGTGCGTTGGTGCTGAGCGTAATCGGGGTATTTCTCTACCGTTCGCTGGCCTCGGAAATCGCCTACCGTGACGACCTCGCCTTGCTCGGTCGACTGGAGCAAGTGCGCGCGCTTCTCGCCGACAGTGACAGCCTCGACGCCTTGCAGGCACGGCCGCGTTTGTACCAGAACATGCTCGGCAATCAGGACAGTTTGTTGCGGGTGACGCGGGCCGATGGCTCGACTGTCATCGGCATCAACCCGCGCCAGCAAACGCTTCCCGCTTTGGACGCGATTGCCCCGCAGCGAGCGCCACAACGCAGCGACGTCATCACCTGGCAAGCACCGGACGGTGTGGCGGTGGCGTTGTTGTCCGGGCAGGCCAAAGGGCCGAGCGGCGAAGCGTTGACGGTGACTGCCGGCAAGGTATTGAGCGAACGCGAACACATGCTCGCCAGCTACCGGATGCAGCTGTATCTGGCGGTGAGCCTGGGCGCGGTGTTGGCATTCGCATTGGGCCTGATGTTGTTGCGGCGCGGCTTGCGACCGCTGCGGCAGCTGAGCGAAGCGGTCCGTGGCATCGACCTGCGCAGCCTCGATCAACGGTTGCCGGCGACAGGCATTCCGGCGGAACTGCACGAGCCCGTGCACGCCTTGAACGGCATGCTGACCCGTCTGGAGGATGGCTTTCAACGGCTGTCGCAATTCTCCGCCGACCTCGCTCACGAAATCCGCACGCCGCTGCATAACCTGCTGGGCAGTAATGGCCTGGCGCTGAATCAACCGCGCAGCACGGCGGAATATCAGGAAGTGCTCGCCTCCAACATGGAGGAGTTCGAGCGGCTCAAGCGCATGGCCGAAAACCTGATGTTCCTTGCCCGCGCCGAACAGGCCGAACGCGCCCTGGACGTGCGCGTGCTGGACCTGGCCAGCGTCGGCGATGAACTCTGCGATTACTTCGAAGCGCTGGCAGACGATCGGGACATTCGCCTGCAAAATGCTTTATGGGGTCAACTGCTGGCGGATCAGATGCTGTTGCAGCGCGCTCTTGGTAACTTGCTGGCTAATGCGGTGCGACATGCCGATAAGGGCTCTGTGATCACCTTGCAGCGGCGCGACGAGTCCTCGATGGCCTGGTTGGAAGTGCACAACGTCGGCCCGGCCATTGCGCCGCTGCATCTGGGCAAAGTGTTTGACCGGTTTTACCGTGTTGACCCCTCGCGAGCGGAACCGGGGGATTCAGGCGGGTTGGGGTTGGCAATTGTCAGTTCGATCATGGCGTTGCATGGCGGACAGGTGCGGGTGAGCAGTGGTCAAACCGGAACGGTGTTTGGGTTGGGGTTTGTGTTGAGTTGAGGGGGCCGGCACAGTCGATACACTTCCAGTTCAATCACCGCAACCCATCCCGAAACTGCCCCGGCGTCATCCCCGTCCAGCGCTTGAACGCCCGGTTGAAACTGCTGGTATCGGCAAACCCGAGCAAATAACTGATCTCGCTCAACGAGCAATGCGGATCACGCAGGTGCAGCAGCGCGAGATTCTCGCGGCTTTCGTTGAGCAGCGTATCGAACCGGCAACCTTCGTCCGCCAGATGACGCTGCAAGCTGCGCAAGCTCAGGTGCAATGTCCGGGCGATGTGTTCGGCGCTCGGTTCGCCTTCCGGCAGGTGCTCTTCAATCGCGTCGCGCACCTTGCGTTCCCAGGTCAACGGCTTGAGCTGGGCCAGCGTACGTTTGAGCACTGTTTCGTTGTGTTCTGCCAGTTCCGGATTGGCGTCGTCCAGATGGCTCTCGAAGTCCGTCAGAGAAAATTCCAGGCAATCTTCATCCGCCGCAAAGTACACCGGCGAGCGGAAGACGTTGTGCCACTGGTGCGCGTCGACGGGTTCAGGACGGCGCAAATACACCGCCAGCGGCGCGTAGTCGCGACCGAGGCGATTGCGGCAGGTGCGCACGTAAATCGCGCTGAACGCGTCAATCGCTTCGAACGCCGGCGCCGGGTTACCGGCCGGGATTTTCAGGTGGAATCGATAGCGGTCGTCGCCACGGGTCAGCTCCAGTTCCAGGGCATCGCTGACCACCTGGTGATAACGCACGATGCGCTCGAACACCTCGCGCAAGCTGGCGCTGGCGACCAGTGCATAGCCGAGCGCATGAAAGGTGGTGGGGCTGACAAAACGCGACACGCGCAAGCCGATTGCCGGATCGCCACTGACCTGAACGGCGATTTCCCATAGGCGCGTGGTGCCCGACAACGGGTAACGGGCGTTAGGGTCGTCCATCAATTGCGGGTCGAGCCCCGCCTGGTGGCACAGGTCGGTGCTGTCCAGACCCAGCGCATCCAGTTGCTTGCGCAGGGCACGGGTCCAGCTGGCGAGGGAGGTTGGTTCAGTCATGCTGATTGGCGCTTCCGGTCAACAGGTTGGCGTTCACGGCTACCACGATGTGCCGCTTCACACGGCAAGATGCAAACACCTATAACCAGAGGATGGAAGCATGGACGGTACTTCTGCAAGTCCCCAGCGACTGAATGCAGCCCAGCGATCTGCGCATATTCGCGAAGTGGTGCTGGCCAAAGGCGTGGAATTGCGTCAGCGCTACCCGATTCTGAACCATCAGGACGCCCTCGGCGCAGGCATTCTGGCGTTCGCGCTGGCCGGCATGATTGCCTCGGCGACGCTCTATTTCAACGGTCACATGGCCGGGTGGGTGTGTCTGTTGCTCAACGCATTCTTCGCCTCGCTGACCCACGAGCTGGAACACGATCTGATTCACAGCATGTACTTTCGCAAGCAGCGCGTGCCGCACAACGTGATGATGGGCCTGGTCTGGCTGGCGCGGCCAAGCACGATCAATCCGTGGATTCGCCGGCACTTGCACCTCAACCATCACAAATTCTCGGGCACTGAAGCGGACTTGGAAGAGCGGGCGATCACCAATGGCGAACCTTGGGGTTTTGCGCGGTTGTTGATGGTCGGCGACAACGTGATGTCGGCCTTCATCCGTATGCTTCGGGCGAAAACCTGGGCGCGCAAGTTCAGCATCATCAAGCGCGTGGCGGTGGTTTATGCACCGCTGGCGTTGCTGCATTGGGGGGCGTGGTACGTGTTCCTCGGTTTCCATGCGGCCAACGGTGTCGTCGGGTTGCTGGACAGTCCGATTGAATGGTCGGCGACTACATTGGCGGTTATGCAGGTGATCGATATTGCGGTCGTCGTGATCATCGGACCGAACGTGTTGCGCACGTTTTGTCTGCACTTTGTCAGTTCGAACATGCATTACTACGGCGACGTCGAGCCGGGCAACGTGATCCAGCAGACGCAGGTGCTGAACCCATGGTGGATGTGGCCGCTGCAGGCGTTCTGCTTCAACTTCGGCAGCAGCCACGGGGTCCATCATTTTGTGGTCAAGGAGCCGTTTTACATCCGCCAGTTGACCGTGCCGGTGGCGCATCAGGTCATGCGGGAAATGGGTGTGCGGTTTAATGATTTCGGGACGTTTGCGAGGGCGAACCGGTTTGTGCAGGGGGACAATCCTGTTACCCGAAAGGTGCCAGTCACATCTGTTTGATCAACATGGGGAGCAAGCTCAAGGTTCCGTCATCAATCTGACCTGAACTGCCTATACGATGAACGCAAGCGTGGGGTGTTGCGGCTTTGCCAACGTAGACTATTTATGTGATGTAGTTCTAGCGATCTAATTAAGTATTCCTTTATGGGATAAAGATTGATGTGCGACTGTCGTCGGAGTTGATTACACAAGACATTGAGTTTGCAGGGGCCGTCTCCTTGGCAGGGTGCGGTCCCTTTTTTATTTCACAGGATTAATCCGGTAAGGGGGGGTGTGTTATTCGATAAGGATCTTAATAAATAGCTTCTTATTCCTTAACGAATATAACTCTCGTCTTTATACTTCTTCAGGAACAGACACGCCGCAGGAGAGCTCCCCATGCGCAACGAATCAATTCGCTACCTGATCGTGCCGGGCTGGCAAGGATCGCCGGAGGATCATTGGCAAAGCCATTGGCAGAATAACCTGCCAAACAGCGCCCGGGTCGAGCAGGACGATTGGCTGACGCCGCGACGTGAAGACTGGGTCGCGGCGCTCGCCGAAGCGATTGCCGCCGACAGCACACCGGTGATTCTCATCGCCCACAGCCTGGGCTGCATCACCGTCGCGCATTGGGCCGCGAGTGCTCCCCTGCAGTTTTTGCGGCAGGTGCGCGGTGCGTTGCTGGTGGCGCCGGCAGATGTCGAGCGCCCGGCCTGCGCACCGGCCCTGCGCAACTTCGCGCCAATCCCGACCGATCTTCTGCCTTTTCCCAGCCAGGTCGTCAGCTCCGACAACGACAGTGCCGTCAGTGCACCACGCGCGCTCGAGCTGGCGCGCAATTGGGGTGCCGAGGCAGGGATTCTTGCAGGCGCCGGGCACATCAATGTGAAGTCCGGGCATCAGCGCTGGGAGCAAGGTTTCGCGTATCTCTATCGCCTGCAAAACCGTATGGAACATCACGCCCTGCGTCGCGCTTGAGCATCGTTTTTTCTATACGCCCCCGTCTTCCGACGGTTTCGGGCGGGAGCCTGCCATGAGTATTGAAGCCTTCGGTCAGCCACTGCTGACCTTTCCCGATGCAGAAAAAAGCCCGCTGAGCATTCGCGCCAAAGCATTGGTCTTTGTCGATCCGCGCTCGCGGCAGCTGCGCCAGGAACTCGAGCAACTTTCACCGCGTTCGATCTCGGTGTTGATCCGCGGCGAAACCGGCAGCGGTAAAGAGTTGCTTGCGCGGCATATTCATCGTGCGAGCGATCGCGGCGGGTTGTTCGTTTCGGTCAATTGCGGCGCGATCAGCCCGACCTATGCCGACGCCGAATTGTTCGGTTATGCGGCTGGCAGCTACAGCGGATCGGCCAGCAGTCGCGCCGGCTGGTTCGGTTCGGCCAATGGCGGCACGTTGTATCTGGATGAGATTGGCGATTTGCCGCTGCCGATTCAGATCAAGTTGCTCGCGGCTTTGGAGAATCACGAAGTCACTCGCGTGGGTGCGCATCAACCGAGCCCGGTGGACGTGCGTCTGGTCGCTGCCACCAGCATTGATCTGGCGCAAGCGGTGGCCGCCGGGAAATTTCATGAGCGCCTTTACCACTACCTCAGCGAGGGCCAGCTCCACTTGCCGGCATTGCGCGAGCGGGTCGGCGACATCTTGTCGCTGTCCGAATATTTTCTCGGCATCTACAGCCAGCGGCTCGATCTACCGGTGCCCTTGATCAGCGAGGCGGCGCAGCAGGTACTGGAGCAACACAGCTGGCCGGGCAATACGCGGGAGCTGGAAAACGTCATCCATTTTGCGTTGCTGGTGAGTACCGGGGACGAGATCCTGCCGGCGCATTTGAACTTGCCTGAGCCTCAGGCCTCGCGGCTGCACATCGAACAGCAGGCGACCCACATTATCAAAAACGGCACGCCCACCGAGCGATCCGAATTGAAGCATCTGCTGCAAAGGTTGGCGCAGAGTATGTAGCAGCTGCCGAAGGCAGCGTCCGAGCGCGAAGCGCTCGTCACCTTCACACCGCAGTTTCACGCAGAATTCCAATGTCCTTTTTTACGACTGCTGCGCAGTCGGACGCAGCCTTCGGCAGCTGGTACAACGAAAGTGTTCTTTGTATGAACAAAATGGAATATGAAAGTGAATAAAAGATATTGTTCCGGAATAAAAAATCCCGGTATTGTCCGCGTCACGCCAGCGATAGCACTTCACTGGCACTCGTACTAAACAAGCCGTCGTCGATGACGACCGTGATTTTCGATAAGGACACTGCATGAAAAAGGTTCTGTTGTTCACCGCATTGGCGGCTGCCCTGACCGCGGGTCTGGCGAATGCTGGCGAAAAACTGGTAGTGGCGGCGACCCCGGTTCCGCACGCCGAGATTCTCGAACTGATCAAACCAGCCCTTGCCAAAGAAGGCGTGGACCTGGAAATCAAAGTCTTTACCGACTACGTTCAGCCAAACGTACAGGTCGATCAGAAGCGTCTGGACGCCAACTACTTCCAGACCCTGCCGTACCTGAACAGCTTTAATCAAGGCAAAGGCACCAACCTGGTGACCGTGATCGGTGTTCACGTTGAACCGTTCGGCGGCTACTCGAAGAAGGTCAAATCCCTGGCCGAGTTGAAAGACGGCGCGACCATTGCCATCCCGAACGAAGGCAGCAACAGCGGCCGTGCTCTGATCCTGCTGCAGAAGGCGGGCCTGATCGAGCTCAAAGATCCGAAAAACGCCTTGGCCACGCCGAAAGACATCGCCAAAAACCCGCACAACTTCAAGTTCAAGGAACTGGAATCGGCCATGCTCCCGCGTGTGCTGGATCAGGTCGACCTGGACATGATCAACACCAACTACGCGCTGGAAGCAGGCCTGAACCCGGCCAAAGACGCGCTGGTCATCGAAGGCGCTGACTCGCCTTACGTGAACTTCCTGGTGGCACGTGCGGACAACAAGGACAGTGCAGCCATTCAGAAACTGGCCAAAGCATTGACCAGCCCTGAAGTGAAAGCTTTCATCGAGAAGAAGTACAGCGGCGCGGTATTGCCGGCGTTCTGATTCGACGCCGTATCGATCCCTGCCAGATAAAACCCCGACGACTAGCAATAGCGTCGGGTTTTTTGTGGATGAACATTTCCTGTCGGAGCGAGCGTGCTCGACCCGAAGTTTCAGGCCAACCTGGTCTTTAATGCCCTTCGTAACGCCACCAGCAGTTTCAAAATGTCCTGCGGTTCCAGGCGTTGCGGTACTTTTACGTCAGCCACGTTCTCTTCCTTGCGAAGGGTAGGGCCGTGAGTCTGGCCAAAAGGCGTGCGTCCTTGGAGGGGTATTCAGAAAAAAAGATATTTCCTACGGAGGTAGGGAAAATAGTCGTCTTCCTCTTCGCCGCAATGCCTCGATTATTTCGCCCGACTATCACTTTTACTAGGTGTTCGAGCCTGGGAATCGGGTGCAAGCTGATGGCTTTACGGGGGATTTCCTGATGGGCGCGTCAAGGGTCAACTTGTGTCATTACCGCTACAATCCGCTGGATCTGCTGACCGTGGTTGAGCCCACGGGACAACCACCTCGGCACAGATTCTACTGCCGGGAGCGCTTGGCAAACGAGCTCCAGGGTGCTTCAAGCCAGAGCGTGTTGCAGCAGGGCAATCAACTACTTGCGCTGCAGTCGCGCGACGGCGATGGCATCAAAAGTCAGTTGCTGACCACAGATCTGCTGCGCTCCGTGTTGCAGGTTACCGAGGCCGGCGGATCGGTGCCGCAGGTGTATTCGCCTTACGGCCACCGTGGGGTCGAAAGTGGTCTTGGCAGTCTTTTGGGGTTTGCCGGCGAAGCGCTTGATCCGCTCACGGGTCATTATTTGCTGGGCAATGGCCGTCGGGCGTTCAACCCGGTGCTGATGCGCTTCAACAGTCCGGACGAGCTGAGCCCGTTTGGGCGCGGTGGGTTGAATCCGTATGCGTATTGTTTGGGAGATCCGGTAAATCGCAGTGACCCAACGGGGAGAGTCTCGGAGCTCAACCTGGTCGGGATTATTCTCAGTGGTGTTGTATTGGCAACCTCCCTGGTCACTCTGTTTCCAGCCGTACCGTTTATGGTCGCCCGAAGCGCGCTTCGCGCGGGTATTTTGAAATCAGGACAGTCCGCGAGACTTAAGGTCGGGGCCGTTTCCGGCGGATTAGCAGGACCATTGGCGGCGCTGGGGGCCGGGTTTGGGGTGGCTCGAGCGGTTACTCAAGAGGTCGACCCAGACTCCCCTGCGCTCAAATATTTAGCCTGGGGGACGTTGTTAGCGGGTTCTGCAGCACTGCTTGCGCGAGGCGGTTCCTACTGGGCTGCTCGAGATCCGAAGACCAACCCTGCGCTGGTGAAGTATGTGAAAGACGGTAAGGCCTCGGTGACTTTGTCCGGTCAACAGACGCCACCAACAACCCCAATACCTTCAGCACCTCCTCTCACTCCTCCACCACCGGCTCCACCGCCGAGTCCGGGGTCGACTGCCAGGGGCAGCTTCAGTTTCCCCGAAGATAAAATCCCGACAATCCGCAACCAATAGGAAACCTGGCATTTACGGTAGATTCATCATCTTCGCTACGCCTTGTAAATGCAGAGCCGAACCAGCTTCGCTCAATCCGGCCAATACCACGCCGGCTCGTCCAGCAGCCGTTGTCCGACGAGGCCGGTCTGGCCCAGGGTTTTTTCCAGCACAATGCAATTGCATTCCGGGTCTTCCTGCAGCGCCGAGATCAACCGGCGCGCATGGGAAACCACCCACACCTGACACTGCTGCGACGCGCGGATGATCAGCCGCGCCAGTGCCGGTAACAGGTCCGGATGCAGGCTGGTTTCCGGCTCGTTCAGCACCATCAATGACGGTGGCCGTGGCGTCAAAAGTGCCGCGACCAACAGTAAATAGCGCAACGTTCCGTCCGACAGTTCGGCCGCCGACAACGGTCGCAACAGCCCTTCCTGAAAAAACTCGATGGCGAACCGCCCGCCTTGCAATGTGGCGATGTTCAGTCTTGCGCCGGGGAAAGCGTCGCTGATCGCCAGTTGCAGGGCTTGCGGGTCGCCGATTTCGCGAATCGTTTGCAGCGCGGCCGCCAGGTCTCGTCCGTCGTGATGCAGCACCGGGGTGCGCGTGCCCAGTTGCGGCTGACGAACCGGCGCATCGGCGTCGCTGCGAAAGTGATCGTAAAATCGCCAGCGGCGAATGAACTCGCGCAGTTGCATGACTTCCGGCGAGGTTCGGAAGCTGCCGACCTGATCAAACAAACTGTCGAATATCGGGGTGTGCTGCGCCAGCACTTCCCAGATGCGGCCTTCGCGCGCACGAATCATCGGGCCATTGCGCTCCACCAGCAGGCTGGCGGGGCGGTAGAACGGACCGCTCCAGATGCATTCCTTCTTGATTTCCGGGTCCAGCGAAAACGCTGAAAGGCTGGGCTCTGGAAGGCCCAGGGCGATGGCGTAGCTGAAATCTTCGCCAGCAAACCCCAGACGCAAGCGTCTGACGCCGGGGCGAACGGTGGCTTCGATCGGCACTTCACCGTTGCGCATGCGCCGGGTGATGTTTTCCGGACCGGCCCAAAACGTTGAACCCAGCCCGCCTTCACGGGCCAACGCATTCACCACGCCGCCCTGGGCGGTTTCCGCCAACAGGCGCAGCGCCCGATAGAGATTGGATTTGCCACTGCCGTTGGGGCCGGTAATCAGATTGAGCCGGCCCAGCGGAATCACCAATTTGTTGATCGAGCGGTAATTGGCTACCGCGAGCGTTTTGAGCATGAGAAGCTTCCCTATAAGCAGCCGTCAGGCTGGTCCCCGCAGAGTGTGAAGCAAACCTGTGCGCCTGTTGAACCCTGTTCTAAGCTCACAGTCGTATCGTCACTGGCACGTCCGTACAACGCAAAGGAGTCTGCATGGCTGGTCCCCGATTGAAAACAGTGGTTGGCCTGAGCCTGCTGACATTGCTCAGCGCATGTGGTGATAAACCACAGGTTGAAAAGGACCGTCCACGGGTGTTCGTGCAAGCCGTCAAATCCACGGATTATGCCGCGTCGGTGACGCTCACCGGCGATGTCCAGGCGCGGGTTCAGACTGAACTGTCGTTTCGCGTGGGGGGCAAGATCATTCAGCGTATGGTCGACGTGGGTGATCGCGTGACGGCCAGACAGGTGCTGGCAAAACTTGATCCCAAAGACCTGCAGACCAATGTCAATTCAGCGCAAGCGCAAGTTGCGGCTGAACAGGCGCGGGTCCAACAGACCGCTGCCGCGTTTGTACGCCAGGAAAAACTCCTGCCCAAGGGCTATACCAGCAAGAGCGAATACGATTCCGCTCAAGCCGCGTTGCGCAGCAGTCAAAGCGCGCTGGCGGCGGCCCGGGCGCAACTGGCCAACGCCCGCGATCAGTTGAGCTACACCGCGCTGATTGCCGACGCGCCAGGCGTGATCACGGCGCGGCAGGCTGAAGTCGGCCAGGTGGTACAGGCCACGGTGCCGATTTTCAGTCTGGCCCGGGACGGTGAGCGCGACGCCGTTTTCAACGTCTATGAATCGCTGTTGAGCGAGGCGCCTTCGGATAAAACCGTGGAGGTCAGCTTGCTGGACAACCCGTCGATCAAAACCACCGGCACTGTTCGGGAAATCACCCCGGCGGTGTCGGCGCAGACCGGCACGGTGCAAGTCAAAGTGACCCTCGATCATCTGCCGCATGGCATGCAACTCGGTTCGGTGGTCAGCGCCACCGCCAGGACGCCGGGTAAATCGGCGGTCGAATTGCCGTGGTCGGCACTGACCAAAAAACTCAGCGATCCGGCGGTGTGGCTGATTGATGCCGAAGGCAAGGCGCAATTGCACACGGTCACTGTCGGCCGATACCTCACCGGGCACGTGGTCATCAGCGAGGGCCTCAAGGGGGGTGAAAAAGTCGTGATCGCTGGCGGCCAGTTGTTGCACCCCGGCGTGAAGGTGGAAATCGCCGAAAACACCTACAAGGATCTTGCGGAAGGAGACCAGCCATGAAGCGTTTGTGGCTGGTAGTCGCGGGCGTGCTGCTCGCGGCCTGCTCGAAGGAAGAAGCACCGCCGGAGCCGGTACGCCCGGTGTTGTCGGTCAAGGTTCAGGCATTGAACGAAGAAACCCTTGGCCGTTTCGCCGGCAGCATCCAGGCTCGTTATGAAAGCAATCTGGGCTTTCGTGTGCCGGGGCGCATCGCCAGTCGTAACGTCGATGTCGGCGCCGAAGTCGAGAAGGGCGCCTTGCTCGCGACGCTCGATCCCACCGATCAGCAGAACCAGTTGCGTTCGGCTCAGGGTGATCTTGCCCGCGTTCAGGCGCAGTTCATCAATGCTCAGGCGAATGCACGCCGTCAGCAGCAATTGTTCAATCGCGGTGTCGGTGCGCAGGCGCAACTGGACATCGCCCAGACCGATCTGAAAACTACTCAAGCCTCACTGGACCAAGCGAAAGCTGCTGTCGATCAGGCCAAAGACCAACTCGATTACGTCCAATTGCGCACCGATCAAAAATCCATCGTCACCGCGTGGAATGCCGAGGCCGGGCAAGTGGTCACGGCCGGCCAGCAGGTCGTCACACTGGCGCAACCAGACATCAAGGAAGCGGTGATCGACCTGCCCGACACGCTGGTCGAACAGTTGCCTGCCGACGTGGTCTTTCAGGTCGCCGCGCAACTGGACCCGAGCATCACCACCACTGCCATCGTTCGCGAAATCGAACCTCAGGCACAAAGCGCCACCCGCACCCGGCGCGCGCGCTTGACGCTGACCGACACACCGCCCGGTTTTCGCCTGGGCACGGCGATCAGCGTGACGCTCAGCTCGGCGATCAAACCGCGCATCGAATTGCCGGTGAGCGTGCTGCAGGAAGTCGAGGGCAAGACGCGCATCTGGCTCGTCGATCCAAAAACCCAAACCGTCTCCCCGCGGGATGTCACCCTCATCAGCCGCACCGACAGCCGCGTGGTCCTGACCAACAGCGTGAAGGCCGGCGAGCGTATTGTCAGTGCTGGCGTGAACAGCCTCAAACCCGGCCAGAAAGTGAAAATCGACGAGGAAAGCCCGCAATGAAAGGGAGTTTCAATTTATCCGAATGGGCCCTCAAGCATCAGTCATTTGTCTGGTATCTGATGTTCGTCGCGCTGCTGATGGGCGTGTTCTCGTACATGAACCTCGGTCGCGAAGAAGACCCCTCGTTCACCATCAAAACCATGGTGATCCAGACCCGCTGGCCCGGCGCGACCCAGGAAGAAACCCTCAAGCAAGTCACTGACCGCATCGAGAAAAAACTCGAGGAACTCGACTCCCTCGATTACGTGAAAAGCTACACCCGCCCCGGCGAATCGACGGTGTTCGTGTACCTGCGCGACACCACCAGCGCCAAGGACATCCCGGACATCTGGTATCAGGTGCGCAAGAAGATCAACGACATTCGCGGCGACTTCCCTCAAGGCCTGCAAGGGCCGGGATTCAACGACGAGTTCGGTGACGTGTTCGGCTCGGTTTACGCCTTCACCTCCGACGGTTTGTCGATGCGTCAGTTGCGCGATTACGTCGAGCAAGTGCGTGCCGAAATTCGCGAGGTGCCAGGGCTCGGTAAAGTCGAAATGGTGGGCGAGCAGGACGAAGTGCTCTACCTGAATTTCTCCACGCGCAAACTGGCCGCACTGGGTATCGATCAGGGCCAGGTCGTGCAGAGCCTGCAATCGCAAAACGCAGTGACCCCGGCCGGGGTGATCGAGGCAGGTCCGGAGCGGATTTCCGTGCGCACCACGGGGCAGTTCGAATCGGAGAAGGACCTGGCGAACGTCAACCTGAGGCTCAACGACCGCTTTTATCGCCTTGCCGATATTGCAGAAATCAGTCGTGGTTACGTCGACCCGTCAACGCCGCAATTTCGCTTCAACGGCCAGCCCGGCATTGGCCTGGCGATTGCGATGAAGAAGGGCGGCAACATTCAGGAATTCGGCAAGGCGCTGCACCAGCGCATGGATGAGCTGACCGCCGATTTGCCGGTCGGCGTCGGCGTGCACAAAGTCTCGGATCAGGCCGAAGTGGTGGAAGAAGCCGTCGGCGGTTTCACCAGTGCGTTGTTCGAAGCGGTGGTGATTGTGCTGATCGTCAGCTTCATCAGCCTCGGCGTGCGTGCCGGGCTGGTGGTGGCGTGCTCGATTCCGCTGGTGCTGGCGATGGTGTTCGTCTTCATGGAATACAGCGGCATCACCATGCAGCGGATTTCCCTCGGTGCATTGATCATCGCGCTCGGCCTGCTGGTGGACGACGCGATGATCACGGTCGAGATGATGGTCACGCGCCTGGAAATGGGTGAAACCAAAGAGCAGGCGGCAACGTTTGCCTACACCTCAACCGCGTTCCCGATGCTCACCGGCACGCTGGTGACGGTCGCCGGTTTCGTGCCGATTGGTCTCAATGCCAGCTCGGCCGGCGAGTACACCTTCACGCTGTTTGCGGTGATTGCCGTGGCCATGCTGGTGTCGTGGATCGTTGCGGTGCTGTTCGCGCCGGTGATCGGCGTGCACATCCTCAGCGCCAACGTTAAGCCGCACAACGAAGAGCCGGGACGCATCGGCCGCGCCTTCAATGGCGGCATGTTGTGGGCGATGCGTAATCGCTGGTGGGCGATCGGTATCACGATTGCGCTGTTCGCCGCCTCGGTGTTTTCCATGCAGTTTGTGCAGAACCAGTTCTTCCCGTCGTCAGACCGACCGGAAATTCTGGTCGATCTGAACCTGCCGCAGAACGCCTCGATCGCCGAAACCCGCAAGGCGGTCGACAAGCTGGAAGAATCGCTCAAAGGCGATCCGGATATCGTGCGCTGGAGCACTTACATCGGCGAAGGGGCGATCCGTTTTTACCTGCCGCTGGACCAGCAATTGCAGAACCCGTACTACGCGCAACTGGTCATCGTCAGCAAAGGGCTGGAATCGCGTGCGGCCCTGAGCGCGCGCCTGAACGAGCGTTTGCGCAAGGAATTCGTCGGCATCGGCAGCTACGTGCAGGCGCTGGAAATGGGCCCGCCGGTGGGGCGGCCGATTCAGTATCGGGTCAGCGGCAAAGACATCGATCAAGTGCGCAAACATGCGATCGAGCTGGCCACCGAACTGGACAAGAACTCTCACATCGGCGAGATCATTTACGACTGGAACGAGCCCGGCAAAGTCCTGCGGATCGACATCGCCCAGGACAGGGCGCGCCAGTTGGGTCTGTCGTCAGAAGACGTGGCCAACCTGATGAACAGCATCGTGGTCGGCGCGCCGGTGACCCAGGTCAACGACGATATCTACCTGATCAACGTGGTCGGTCGTGCGGTCGATGCAGAACGTGGCACGCCCGAGACATTGCAGAACCTGCAAATCGTCACGCCGAGCGGCACCTCGATACCGCTGCTGGCCTTCGCCACCGTACGTTATGAGCTGGAGCAGCCGCTGGTGTGGCGCCGCGACCGCAAGCCGACTATCACCATCAAGGCGGCGGTGCGCGACGAGATTCAGCCGACCGACCTGGTCAAGCAACTCAAACCCGCCATCGACAAATTCGCCGCGGGTTTGCCAGTCGGTTACAAAGTCGCTACCGGCGGTACAGTCGAGGAAAGCGGCAAGGCTCAGGGGCCGATTGCCAAGGTCGTGCCGTTGATGCTGTTTTTGATGGCGACCTTCCTGATGATCCAGTTGCACAGCGTGCAGAAGATGTTTCTGGTGGCCAGCGTCGCGCCGCTTGGCCTGATCGGCGTGGTGCTGGCGCTGATCCCGACGGGGACGCCGATGGGCTTCGTGGCAATCCTGGGGATCCTCGCGCTGATCGGCATCATCATCCGCAACTCGGTGATTCTGGTGACGCAGATCGACGCTTACGAAAAGGAAGGCTCTTCTCCCTGGGATGCGGTGGTGCAAGCCACAGAACATCGGCGTCGTCCGATTCTGCTGACCGCTGCGGCGGCAAGTCTGGGGATGATTCCGATCGCCCGCGAAGTGTTCTGGGGGCCGATGGCGTACGCAATGATAGGCGGGATCGTTATTGCGACACTGCTGACGCTGCTGTTTTTGCCGGCACTCTATGTGGCCTGGTACAAGATTCGCGAGCCCAAGCAAGAGTCTGCGCAATAAGGCGAGCGCTTCGCGCTCATCGCGGGCAAGCCACGCTCCCACGGATTTCATGGCGGCCCCGGATTTTGGGAACGACGTAAATACCTGTGGGAGCGAGGCTTGCCCGCGAAGGCGTCAGCTCAGGCGACAAAAGTCTCAAGGCTTCACACTTTGCGCCAGACACTCGCTAACCAGGGCTGCTGCTCTCGCGGCAGCCCGGCCGGCCGGTAGTAATGTTCCAGCTCCACAAACCCCGCGGTTGTCAGCAATTGCTGCCACCCCTGAAGATCGTGATAGGCCCCATACCGCGGCCCATTCCAGCCTTCCTGATTCTCGCCACGCGGGTTGGAACTGAATAACACTCCACCGGGTTTGAGCGTAGCGCGCAGCTCTTGCAACACCCGTGGCAACTCCTGGCGCGGAATATGAAACAGCACCGCGTTGGCAAAAATTCCGTCGAAGCGCTCGTTCGGCAGATCCAGCTTCAAAAAGTCCTGCTGCCAGACCTCGCAACCGCTGTCTCCACGCGCCATCTGCGCAAATTTTTCCGAGCCATCGAGACCGACGGCGGTGTGGCCCATGCGCGTGAAGGTTTGCAGGTCGCGACCGGGGCCGCAGCCGAAGTCGAGAATGTCGAAAGGCGCTTCACCGTTGATATGCCGCAACAGCGCATCGATGTTTTGACTGACATCGTGATCGCGCGTCCCCTCGCGAAAACCTTCGGCGACCGAATTGTAATGGCCGAGGGTGGTAGCGGTGATGTGTTCGAGGTCGGTGCGGGTCTGCTTCATGGTCGGGCTACGCAGGCAGTTGGATTTGCCGAATATACGCCATGAGCCGGGCGGCTGCTGCGCAGCCAATCGCGAGCAGGCTCGCTCCCACAGGTGATCTTCAGCGCAGGGCAAATTCGAGCCCGGCGCAGAACCCATGTGGGAGCGAGCCTGCTCGCGATTGCGATTGCTCTGACAACGACGATCAAGCCCGGACTCAGCGCTTGTTCAACCCCCGAGCCAAGCGATCCCCGCCTAACTGAATCATCGCCACTAACACCACCAGCAACACAATCACCGTCAACATGATCTGGCTGTCAAAGCGCTGATACCCGTACCGATAGGCAATATCCCCCAGCCCACCCGCGCCGATCGCCCCGGCCATGGCGGACGAGTTGATCATGGTCACCAGCGTGATCGTGAAACCCCCGACAATTCCCGGCAGTGCCTCGGGCAACAGCACGTGCCAGACGATGTGCCAGCGCCGGCAGCCCATCGCCTGCGCGGCTTCGATCAAGCCGTGATCGACCTCGCGCAAACTGACTTCGGCGATCCGCGCAAAAAACGGCGTGGCAGCGATGGTCAACGGCACCACAGCCGCCCACACGCCGTAGGTGGTGCCGACGATCAGCCGGGTAAACGGAATCAGCGCGACCATCAGAATGAGGAACGGAATCGAGCGAAACAAATTCACGAATGCGCCCAGTGCGCGGTTCAGCGCCGGTGCCTGGTAAATGCCGCCCTTTGAGCTGGTGACCAGAATCACCGCCAGCGGAATGCCCGCCAGCAGTGCGATCAGTGATGACACGCCAACCATCAAAAAGGTATCGATGAAGCCCTGCAGCAAGCGATCAAACCACATAACCGAGCACCTCCACCTGTTGTGCCCAACGACTGGCGCTCTGACGCAGCTGGTCGGCACCCAGGGATGACTCCGTCACCGCCAACACCAGTTGCCCGAGTGCATGCCCCTGAATCCGTTCCACGCCCCCGTGCAATAAACGCACGCGCCCGCCGAGCGCCGCAAACAGCGCTGCCAGATCCGGCTCTTTGGTCGCGCTGCCGGTGAAACGCAGTCGCAGCACGACGCTGGCATCGCCAGACTGCGGATGAGCCTGAAGGCTATTCTGCAGTTCCTCCGGCAAGGTGTGTTGCAGCGGCGCGAGCAAGGTCTGGCTGACCTCATGTTGCGGGTTGCCGAACACTTCCCACACCGGCCCTTGCTCGACGATGCGCCCATGCTCCAGCACCGCCACCCGATCACAGATATCGCGAATCACCGCCATCTCGTGGGTGATCAACACGATGGTCAGGCCCAGGCGCTGATTGATCTGGCGAAGCAGGCCGAGGATCGATTGCGTGGTTTGCGGATCGAGCGCGCAAGTGGCTTCGTCACATAGCAAAATCTGCGGGTCGTGAACCAGCGCCCGCGCAATGCCGACACGCTGTTTCTGGCCGCCCGACAGCTGTGCCGGATAGGCGTTGTGTTTCGATTCCAGACCGACCAATTCCAACAACTCACGCACTTTCTGCTCGCGTTTTTCTTTCGGTACGCCGGCGACTTTCAAGGGCAGCTCAACGTTCTGCCACACGGTCTTGGCCGACATCAGGTTGAAGTGCTGAAAAATCATGCCGATCCGTCGCCGCAGTTTGACCAGGCTGCTTTCATCGAACTCGCCGATGTCCACCTGATCGATCAGCACGCGTCCCGTGCTCGGTTGTTCGAGGCGGTTGATGGTGCGGATCAGCGACGACTTGCCGGCACCGCTGCGGCCGATGATGCCGAAGACTTCACCGTGCTGGATGGCCAGGTCAATGCCGTGCAACGCTGCCACCGGGCCTTGCTGACCGTTGTAGGTTTTGCCCAGACCGATGAAACGCACATGTGCACGGTTCAGGTCCGGGTGCAATGGGGTCTGTCGGGCTTGCTGGGGCTCTGGAATTTCCAGTTGCCGTTGGATGGCGGCCGTCATGCTCAGCTTTCCCAGCCGGCTTGATAGAGTTTGCCATGCGCTTTATCAAGGGCCGCACGAACGGCTGGCGAATGCTGATAGATGTCGACGAATCTGATCAGCCGCGGGTCGGTTTTGCTTTCCGGCTGAATCACGAACTGAATCACGTATTCCTTGTGATCAAGGCCGTCGAACAGCAGCGCCGAGCCGGCATCGAAGGTTTTCGACAGGCGAATGTAGGCCGGGTAACCCTGCACCAGGTCCGCGTCATCGTAGGCCCGCACCAGTTGCACGGCTTCGACCTGAAGGATTTTGATCTTCTTCGGATTGGCGATGATGTCTTCTTCGGTCGCCTTGTAACCCACGCCCGGCTTGAGTGTGATCAGCCCGGCCTTGGCCAGCAGTTGCAAGCCACGACCGCTGTTGATCGGGTCGTTGGCGATGGCGACGCTGGCGCCTTCGGGCAATTCGTCGAAGCTTTTGTAGTGTTTCGAGTAGAGGCCGACGTTGTTGATGACGCCTGGCGCGAACGGCACCAGGTCAAAACCGGCAGCGGCTTTGGCGTTCTCCAGGAACGGGATGTGCTGGAAGTAATTCACGTCGATGTCGCCGGACGCGAGGCTGACGTTGGGGGCGATCCAGTCGCTGAACTCCACGAGCTCGACCTTGAGGCCTTGTTTGCTGGCCTCTTCGACGGCAGCTTCCAGCGGGATCGCGAAGGCGGCAGTGGTGCCAACCTTGAGCGGCGCGTCGGCGGCGAAAGTGATGGAGCTGAAGAGGCCAAGGGCCAGGGCCAGTGCTTTGACCGGGTGAGAGAGACGGGTCTTTTTCATGATGAGTTTTCCAGTCAGTGCATACATTTTTGGGTGCTTGGGCGGGCCTCTTCGCGAGCAAGCCCGCTCCCCAGTGGATTTTGGTGTTCACACAATCCCTGTGGGAGCGAGGCTTGCCCGCGAAGCTTTTAGCGGCGGTAAACCGAGCCTGTATGTCGCTCAGGCAAATACGCTTCGCCGTGAAACAGCTTCTCGCGCAGGCTGCCCTCGTCATAAGCGGTCTTGTACGACCCACGACGCTGCAACTCGGGAATCACCAGATCAATAAAATCCACATAGCTTTCCGGCGTGACGATCCGTGTCAGGTTGAAACCATCCAGCCCGGTTTCGGCGATCCACGATTCCAGCTCATCGGCCACCTGCTCCGGTGAACCGACCACGGTGATGTAGCGACCACCGAGAGCGTGTTGCTCGAGTAATTTGCGGCGGGTCCAGTCGTTGTTCTGCAGATGTCGGGTGGCCGACTGGATCGCATTGCTCTTCACGTACTGGATCGGTTCGTCGATGGCGTATTCGGAAAAATCGATCCCGGTGGATGCCGAAAAATGCGCCACGCCGGCCTCGGCACTGGCGTAGCTCAGGTATTCGGCGTGCTTGGCCCACGCAAGCGCTTCGGTCGCGCCGACAATCACGTTCAAACCCATGAAGACTTTGATGTCCTCGTGATTTCGGCCCGCTTCGGCCGCGCTGGCGCGAACCTTGTCCACCTGAACCTTGGTCGACGGCTTGTTCTGACCGCTGATGAATACGCACTCGGCGTGCCGCCCGGCAAACTGCAAACCGCGATCGGAACTGCCGGCCTGGAACAGCACCGGCGTGCGTTGCGGTGAAGGTTCGCAGAGGTGATAGCCCTCGACCTGATAGAACTCACCCTTGTGCTCGACCTTGTGCACTTTGCCCGGCTCGGCGTAAATCCGCTGCTTCGGATCGTTGAGCACCGCGCCGTTTTCCCAGCTGCCTTCCCACAGTTTGTAGAGCACCTCAAGGTATTCATCGGCCTGGTCGTAACGTCGGTCGTGTTCGCCCTGTTCACTCAGGCCCATAGCTTTGGCGGCGCTGTCGAGGTAGCCGGTGACAATGTTCCAGCCGACGCGGCCACGGCTCAGGTGGTCGAGCGTCGACATGCGTCGGGCAAACAGGTACGGCGGCTCGTATGTCAGGTTGGCGGTGAGGCCGAAACCGAGATTTCGGGTGACGGCGGCCATTGCCGAAACCAGCAAAAGCGGGTCGTTGACCGGCAGCTGGATCGATTCTTTCAGCGGCACGTCCACCGAGTTCTGGTAGACGTCGTACACCCCGACAATGTCGGCGATGAACAACCCGTCGAACAGCCCACGCTCCAGAAGTTGCGCCAGTTCGGTCCAGTATTCGAGGGTGTTGTATTGCGTCGAGGTGTCCCGAGGATGCGTCCACAAACCATGGTTGATGTGGCCGATGCAATTCATGTTGAACGCGTTGAGCAGGATCTTCTTTTTCGCGCCGGTCATCAGATGGTCCCCCGCAGCGGCGGGTTTTCATCGTTGAGGTAATAATTGCCGACGGCGTGATATTTCCAGCGCACCGGATCGTGCAGCGTGTGCACCCGCGCGTTGCGCCAATGCCGGTCCAGACCATGCTCCACCAACGTTGCCTGACTGCCGGCCAGTTCAAAAAGCGTGCTGCCGGCGGCGAGCGAAATCTCGGTACTGAGGGCGCGCGCTTCGGCGACGGCAATGGACGCTGCGGCGACTGTCTCGGCATTGGTTTGCGCCTGGGCCTCGTCGAGAAATTCGCCGGCGCGTTCCAGCAGCGCTTCGGCCGCGTGCAGGCGAATGCTCAGGTGACCGAAACTCTTCAGGGTCAGTGGATCGTCGGTGGCTTTGTCATGGGTGGCGTCGATCCAGGGGCGGGTTTTAGTGCGCACAAAACGCAGCGCATCTTCGTACGCGGCGCGGGCAATGCCGGTATCGATGGCCGCGTGAAGGATTTGCGCAAGCGGGCCTACCGGCGTCGGGCGCTGGAAAGCGCTCTGGAAAGGGATGACATCTTCGGCCGCGACGTACACGTCTTCGAACACAACCGAACCGCTGCCGGTGGTGCGTTGGCCGAAACCACTCCAGTCGTCGATGACGGTCAAACCTGTGCTGTCGCGCGGCACGAACGCCAGTTGCTGCACACCGTTTTCATCCACCACCGAGGTCGGGATGCGCTGCGCATAAAGGGCGCCCGTAGCGTAGAACTTGCGGCCGTTGATGCGATAACCGTCGCCAGCACGGGCAAGGCTGGTGATGCGGTCGTGAGCCGTTCTGGTACCGAGTTCGGCCAAGGCATTGCCGAAGCGCTGGCCGGCCAGCACTTCGGCGTAAAGGCGTTTTTGCTGCGCGACGCTACCGTTCACGCGCAGCACTTCGAGGGCGTAGAAATGGTTCTGCGGAATCTGCCCGAGCGAGCCGTCAGCCTGGGCGATCAGGGCGATTACCTTGGCCAGCGTGACGTTGGAAACGCCTGCCCCGCCATACGCCTTGGGCACGCTGATGCCCCACAGGCCCGAGCGGGAAAACACTTCAAGTTCCGGGTTAGGCAAACGCCGCTCGCGGTCGCGCAGGGCGCTGTCACGTTTGAAATCGTCGGCAAGGTCGCTGGCGACAATCAAGGCTTGCTCATCGCTGGTGATGACCGCGACGTGGTGAGAAAGCGTCATGTATTTCTCCAAATGCTTGACGTCAGATCCAGGAATGGCGAGCGGGAAGCGCGCCGTTCAGGTGATAGTTGCCAACGGCGTGATATTTCCACCGCACCGGATCGTGGAGGGTGTGCACCCGTGCATTGCGCCAGTGACGATCAAGGTTGAACTCGGCGAGGGTGGCGCGACTGCCGGCCAGTTCGAAGAGCTTCTCGCTGGCCAGTAACGAGATCTCGGTGGTCAGCACTTTGGCTTCGGCCACGGCAATCGATGCGCGCGCGGCGGATTCGGCGGTGATCGGTGCCGCGCTGACCTGATCGAGCACGCGCCCGGCTTTGCGCAGCAGTGCTTCGGCCGCGTGCAATTCGATTTTCAGTTTGCCGATGTCGGCGATGACATACAGGTCGTCACTGGCGCGCTCGACTTTGGCATCGATCCACGGTCGTGCGCGGGTTTTCACGAACTCGATGGCGTCCTCGATGGCCCCGCGAGCGATGCCGGCATCGATGGCCGCCTGGATCAGCTGCGACACGGCGCCCTGAATATTAGGCGCGTCATTGATCTTCCAGTTATCCACCACCAGCTCGGCGTCGACTCGCACGTTGTTGAGCAAAAGAGTGCCGCTGGCGGTGGTGCGCTGGCCGAAACCGGACCAGTCATCAACGATGCGCAGGCCTGGCGTCCCGCGACGGACGAAGGCCAGCACTTGTTTGCCCTCGTCGTTCATCGCTTTGACCGCGACCCAGTGCGCAAACAGCGCGCCGGTGGAATAAAACTTCTGCCCGCTGATGACAAAGCTGTCAGCGTCTGCTGTGATTCTCGCGTTCAGTGCCAGGGTGTTTTTGGTGCCGCGTTCCGGGCCAGCGTTGCCGATGCGCCAGCCTTCCAGCACGCTTTTGAACAGCTGTTTTTTCTGCCCGTCAGTGGCGCAACCGAGGACCAGGTTGAGAATGCCGAACTGGTTCTGCGGGATCTGCCCGAGCGCCGGATCGGCTGCGGAAATGATCGCGAACACGTCAGCGACGGTGACGAAGGACACCTGCGGGCCACCGTACTCGCGCGGGATGGCAATGCTGCCCAGACCGCTGCGGGTGAACTGTTCGATTTCCGACCAAGGCAACTTGCGCTGACGGTCACGTTTAGCCGCTTGCACGCGGGCGGCTTGCGCCAGCTCATGGGCTGCCTTGATGGCTTGCGCGTCATTGCGCAGGATTTGCGCGGGCAACAACAACGGGGCGATATCCAGATCACTCTGGATGACTGCATCTGCCAGACTGGACATCAGTGCCGCTCCTTGGCTGCACGCAATGCCCTGGCGATCTGCACTGGGGTGATTGTGTTCCGGACCATACCTACCTCACATCTCATGGGGTCGCCGTAAAAAACGGCGACGTGAAAACAAGAATGTCCGGTGGTCCGGTGTATATACCCTAAGCGTGTATAAAAAATTAATAAACGAACTTATAGGAATATGGATAGAAGAGGGTACTCAACCCCCGTGGGAGTCAGCGTCTGCGGGGTTCGGCGGCCATCAGCAGTCCCTTCGGGACTTTCAGATACGGATTCGCGCAACCCACCTTCAGTGTGCGCGCCGGTGCCCAGCGAGAGTTGTTGCCCACCCGGTCGAGGATGCAATAGCTCACTTCCAGCCGCGGGTCTTCGCCGGCCTCGAGAATGATTGCCGCAGGCACCCAGACCTGGATCGGTTGGCCCATGTCACTGTCGGTGAGCTTGGGCAGGTCCATGCGCATATCGCCCCAGCGCAAGGTGATTTCGTCGTCGACGGCCATGTTCAGGTAGGGCTCGATGGTCAGGGGGACGCCGCGCTTGATCTGGTTCGGATTGACGCCTTTGCGGCGGATGGTCTCGGGAATGTGCACCGGCGCCAGACACTGGTTTTCATCTGCGTACAGCGTCAATGATTGACCGCCCGGGCAATCGAGCTTGACCTGTACCCGCGTAGTCGGCGACTGCGCCGGCCCGCGGCCAACCTGCATCAGTCGGTAGTGAATGCGTGAAGAGCCATTGCCGATGAAGCTTTCCGGCACCCGCAAAGCGACGGTTTTACCGATGTCATTTGCGCTCAGCACCTTCGACGCCACATAGCAGTTGTCCCAGAACAGTTCGATCAGGTCGCCCTCATCCATCCCGGAATAGGGCGCCACATCGATCAGCAGATGCGCCGCCGAGGTGATATTGATACCGCTTTTATGTGATTGCGCCACGATAGGTGCCGCAAGGTCGGTTGTGTGGGAATGGTTTTTCATGGGTTTCTCCTTGAAGTCTTGCGGCGAAGTCCGTTTCTGGAGATAGAGTAAAAAGCTGCAGCATAACGAACGGTTCTTTATCGCTGTGAAGAACGAGTGTGTGCAAAGAATGACATCTGAAGTTGACTAGATAAGAGGTCGGCTTAATAGTTGTCAATAGTAGTTATTAGTTGCGCTCGATATCTTGTGTTATTCAGAAAGTTCCTACACGCAGCAGTTAATCCGCGCCGTCGTTTTGTCGAACATGCCCGCAAAACCAAGGCTCTACGTGCTGGAATGGCGATTTTCATTCAGTCAGCAGAACGATGGGTTTGTCTGATTTTAAGCAATAGAAACTGTAGCAGGACATATATATGTACCGCTCGAATCTACAAAATCAAGTTATTGTGTTGGAGTTAAATGTGTTGGAGCGATGGATACAAAAGATAAAAACAGAAGCTTCCATCCATGGAAGTTAACGTCTTCGATTGAACTCAGTGATGAGTGTTAGTAAGGAACTTGCTGAGAAACTGTCTGGTCCGTTCTTCTTTTGGATTGGCAAACAATTCTTTTGCTTCGCCCTGCTCGACAATCACGCCCTTATCGAAAAACACCACACGGTTGGCGACGTCACGAGCAAAACCCATTTCGTGGGTGACGATCACCATGGTGCGTCGCTCTTCGGCCAGGCTGCGAATAGTCGCCAGCACTTCGCCGACCAGCTCCGGATCGAGCGCCGAGGTGGGCTCGTCGAACAGGATCACTTCCGGCTCCATCGCCAGCGCCCGGGCAATCGCCACGCGCTGCTGTTGACCACCTGACAGTCGACGCGGGTAAGCGTCTTCCTTGCCCGCCAGACCCACACGCGCCAAGAGCTTTTTGCCCAGGGCAATTGCTTCGGCCGGGGCCATTTTTTTTACCACGATCGGTCCTTCGATCACGTTTTCCAGCGCGGTGCGGTGAGGGAACAGGTTGAAATTCTGGAAGACGAAACCCACGTGCTGGCGCAAACGTCGCACCAGGGTTTGCTGCTGGTTCAGCGGGCGGCTGCCATCGATCTCGATGTCGCCGACCTTGATCCGGCCGCTCGTGGGTTCTTCAAGAAAATTGAGGCAGCGCAGGAACGTGGTTTTGCCCGAACCGCTAGGCCCGATGATTGCGACCACCTCGCCTTCCTTTACTTGCAGATCGATGCCGTTGAGCACCACTTGACCCTTGAACTGCTTTGTCAGTTTTTCCACGACAATCATTGGGTCAGGACTCCTGATCGTGCCGATTGACCCGCTCTTCCAGCTTGTTCTGCAGGTGCGAGAGCACCGTGGCCAGAATCCAGTAGATCAGCGCGGCGGCAAGGTACATGGTGAAAATTTCGAAAGTGCGAGCGGTGATCAGTTGCGCTTGGCGGAACAGTTCCGGCACCTGGATGGTGGCAGCCAGCGCTGTGTCCTTGACCAGCGAAATGAAGCTGTTGCCCAGCGGCGGCAGGGCTGTGCGCATCGCTTGCGGCAGAATCGCCCGGCGCAAGGTTTGTGCCCGGGTCATGCCGATGCTTGCCGCCGCTTCCCACTGGCCACGCTCGATTGAGCTGATCGCTGCACGCAGGATTTCGCAGGCGTAGGCCGCCATGTTCAGCGAGAAGCCAATCAGGGCGGCGGGCAATGGATCAAGTTCGATGCCCAGTTGCGGCAAGCCGTAATAGATCACGAAGAGTTGCACCAGCAACGGCGTGCCGCGGAAAAACGACACGTAGATGCGCGCAATCCAGCTCACCAGTTTGAAGCGCGACAGGCGCATCAACGCCAGGCCGAAGCCCATCAGCAGCCCGAAGAACATACCGCCCAGGCTGAGGACTACCGTGTAATACGCGCCCTTCAACAGGAAGGGCGCGGAATCCATTACGAGTTGGAAAGCCTCTTCCATTATTGAGTGACGTCAGCGCTGAAGTATTTTTCCGAAAGCTTTTTCAACGTACCGTCGGCACGCAGCTTGTCGATGGCCTTGTTCACTTCTGCCAGCAGTTCAGGCTCGCCTTTGCGCAGGGTCACACCGGCTTCCTGACGAGAGAACGCTTCGCCGGCAGCGGTGGTGTCCTTGGCCTTTCTGGCGTATTCCAGCGCGGCGAGACGATCGATCAGGATGGCGTCGATGCGGCCAACACGCAGGTCCTGGAATTTGGTCGGATCATCTTCATAAGTGCGGATGTCAGCGCTTGGCACGTTGGCTTTGAGCCACTGCTCGTAGTTGGTGCCCAGGCCCACGCCGACTTTTTTGCCACCCAGGTCGGCGGCGGTCTTGATGCTGTCCTTATTCTTGGTCAGAACCAGCGTCTGAATGCCGGAGACGGTGTACGGCGTGGAGAAGTCATACTTCTTCTTGCGCTCCTCAGAGATGGTCACCTGGTTGACCACCGCGTCCAGACGTTTGGATTCCAGCGCCGGGAGGATGCCGTCCCATTTGGTCGGTTGCAGTTTGACCTTCACGCCCAGCTCTTTGGCCAGGGCTTCGGAAAACTCCACCTCGAAGCCGGACAGTTTGCCGTCGGCATCGACGAAACTGAACGGCGGGTAAGTGCCTTCCAGGCCGACGTTGATCACGCCAGCGTCCTTGATTTTCTGCAGCTGCTCACCGGCAATCGCTTGCCCCCACAGGCCGGCGCTGAGTGCCAGCCCCAGCGAACCCACCAGCAGATTTCGACGTAGTGCGGAGAAATTCATGACAAGCCCCTGTGTTTTCTTATGAAGACGTTTTTAGGAAATTTGGCAAAAACAGGATATGGACGACTGCGATATCCTGCCTTAAAAGCAGCGTATGCGTCTCGCGGCAAATTCGCTTGCGGCGCGACTATAGAGTGCGGCTTTTAGATAGGAAAATACTAAATATTGTTTTTGTTATTCTCTTATCGAATATGTAGTTCGCACGAGACCACAGGCTATCGCCTACAGGAAATCCTTGTACGCGAACAACGCCGGCGCCCCACCGGTATGCAGAAAGATAATCGGGCCTTCATCGAAGCGCCCACGCCCAATCCCGTCCAGCAAGCCGGCCATGGCCTTGCCGGTGTAAACCGGGTCCAGGAGCAAGCCCTCCTGAGTCGCCATCAACTTCACCGCCGCCAGCGTACCGGCGTTCGGCTCGCCATAACGCGGGCCAAAGTATTCGTCCCACAATTGCACCTTGAAACTCTCCGGCAGGTTCACGCCGAGCAAGTCAGCGGTGCGTTCCGCCAGCCCCTGCACCTTCGGCCGCTGGTCTTCATCGCTACGGGAAACCGTCACGCCGATCACAGGCAGATCTGGCAGTGCTTCGCTCAAGGCCAGCGCCAATCCGCTGTGAGTACCGGCGCTGCCAGAGGCGAGCACGATGGCGGCGAATGTCAGGCCGGTGTCCTTGATCTGCTCGGCCAGCTCCAGGCCCGCGCGGACATAACCCAGCGCGCCGAGCGCGTTGGAACCACCGATAGGAACGAGATAGGGCTTCTTGCCGCTGTTGCGCAGCCGGGCGGCCAGAGCTTGCAGTTGATCGTCGGCGTTATCGAGGTTTTCCACGAACTCGACTTTGGCGTCAAACAAGTCCAGCAGCAGCCGATTGCCGTTACCGATGTAATTGGCATCGTCCGTGCCTATCGGATTTTCCAGCAACGCGACGCAACCAAGACCCAGGCGTGCTGCCAGAGCGGCAGTCTGGCGCACGTGATTGGATTGCAGCGCGCCGGCGGTGATCAGCGTATCGGCGCCCTGTGCAAGGGCATCCGCGCCCAGGTATTCGAGCTTGCGCAGTTTGTTGCCGCCCATTGCCAGGGGCGTCAGGTCGTCGCGTTTGACGTACACATCCCGGCCCAGCCATGTGGAGAGGCGCTCGAGTTTTTCCAGCGCAGTAGGGTGGGTAAGCAGATGCAGGCGGTCGAAGCGGTCGAGCTGTTGTTTGATCATGGGATCCGTACTGGCGCAGGGTGATGCAGGACTATAAGCACGCCTATCTGACGGGGCAACCGCGCCATCCACTTATAGCCAAAGGTGCTGAGCACAGCACAATCGGTTCTTAATTCGCCGTCAAGACCTTGCCGTAAAGTAATTGCCGTCAGCGCGGTCAGGCAGTCCGGCCGCCCCAGAGGAGTTTCAATCGTGAGCGAGCGTTCCAGCCATTGGCAATTGCAGACCATCGTCAGCCGGTTGCGCAGCGCGCGCGATCAGTGGCGTGCGCAGAACGGCCGGGTCAGCGGCGAGCAGGGTGGCCGCGAGTTGCCGTCCCGGGCAGCGATGGCGGAGATTCTCGATTCGTTGTGTGGCGCGCTGTTCCCGATGCGCCTGGGGCCGGTGAACCTACGCGAGGAGAGCGAGGATTTTTACGTAGGCCATACGCTGGACGTTGCGCTGAATGCCTTGCTCGCTCAGGCACGCCTCGAATTGCGTTACGCCGCTCGCCACAGTCTCGCGGCCGACACCGAAGTTGAAGCGCGTACCCTACAGATCATTCAGGATTTCGCACTTGCCTTGCCCGGCCTGCGCAGCTTGCTGGATACCGACGTGCTGGCGGCCTATCACGGCGATCCGGCGGCCCGCAGCGTAGATGAAGTGCTGCTGTGCTATCCGGGAATTCTGGCGGTGATCCACCATCGTCTCGCCCATCATTTGTACCGGGCCGGGCTGCCGTTGCTGGCGCGGATCAGCGCGGAGATCGCCCATTCGGCGACGGGCATCGACATTCATCCCGGTGCGCAGATCGGGCGCAGTTTCTTTATCGATCACGGGACGGGCGTGGTGATCGGCGAGACTGCGATCATCGGCGAGCGCGTGCGGATCTATCAGGCCGTGACGCTCGGCGCCAAACGCTTCCCGGCGGATGAAGACGGACAGTTGCAGAAGGGCCATCCGCGGCATCCGATTGTCGAGGACGACGTGGTGATTTATGCCGGTGCGACGATTCTGGGGCGGATCACCATTGGCAAGGGTTCGACGATTGGCGGCAACGTCTGGCTGACCCGCAGCGTGCCGGCGGGGTGTAACCTGACGCAGGCGAATTTGCAGCACGATGACGGGATGCAGAAGTAAGCTGCGCAATCTTTAGTGTCCTCGCTGGCGCCATCGTCGGAGTGCCGCCCAGAGCAGCCACGCTCCCACACTGGTTCGGTGTCGAGCCGAAAATTTTTGAACGCTACAAATCCTGTGGGAACGTGGCTTGCCCGCGATGGTTTCAAGCAGGATTGAAATACTGGCATTCAGCTGAATTCCCTCTGAACGAATCCCGCAAATCGCCCCTCATACCCTTCCTTGAGCTAGCGTACATAGCGTACCGCCGAGCCTTGCGATTAGTCCCTGGCGGCCTATTCGTGTTTAACTTGAACACTCATTCAAGTTAAACCACTGGTTTGCTGCCCGTTCAAGACAGGAGGCTTGCCCTTGCCGAGTCCGTTACCGATAGCCCCGTTTCACCCCCGCGAGGTGCCCGTTTCATGAGTACTTCGTCTCTTCCTCCAAGCGGCCAGGTCCGCATGAATCCGCCGGTGTTCTACTTCGCCGCGACGTTCATTCTGCTGTTCGGCATTGTCGTCATTGCCGTGCCGGAACAGGCCGGCGCCTGGCTTCTTGAAGCGCAAAACTGGGCGGCGAACACGGTCGGCTGGTACTACATGCTCGCGATGACGCTGTATCTGGTCTTCGTGGTGGTCACCGCCTTGTCCGGCTACGGCAAGATCAAGCTCGGTGCCGACCACGACGAGCCCGAATTCAGTTACCTGTCCTGGGCCGGCATGCTCTTCGCGGCCGGCATCAGCATCACGCTGTTCTTCTTTTGTGTCTCCGAACCGCTGACCCACCTGTCGCAACCTCCGCAGGGTGAGGCCGGTACTGCCGATGCTGCGCGTCAGGCCATGCAAATTCTGTTTCTGCACTGGGGCCTGCATGGCTGGGGCGTGTTCGCTTTTGTCGGCATGGCGCTGGCCTATTTCGCCTATCGCCACAACTTGCCGCTGGCCCTGCGTTCGGCGCTTTACCCGCTGATCGGCAAGCGCATCAACGGCCCGATCGGTTACGCCGTGGACGGCTTCGGCATCATTGCCACGGTGTTCGGCCTCGGCGCGGACATGGGTTTTGGTGTGTTGCACCTTAATTCCGGTCTGGACTATTTGTTCGGCATCGCTCACACCCAGTGGATTCAAGTCGGTCTGATCACGCTGATGATGGGCGCGGCGATCATCGTCGCGGTGTCCGGCGTCGATAAAGGTGTGCGGGTGATGTCCGACATCAACATGCTGCTGGCCTGTGCGCTGCTGCTGTTCGTGTTGTTCGCCGGCCCGACGCAGCACCTGCTGAACACCTTGATCCAGAACATCGGCGACTACCTCGGCGCGTTGCCGATGAAAAGCTTCGACCTCTACGCCTACGACAAACCGAGCGACTGGCTGGGCGGCTGGACCGTGTTCTATTGGGCGTGGTGGATCGCATGGTCGCCGTTTGTGGGCCTGTTCATCGCGCGGATTTCCCGCGGTCGGACGATCCGCGAATTCGTCTTCGGCGTGCTGTTGATTCCACTCGGTTTCACCCTGGCGTGGATGTCGATCTTCGGCAACAGCGCCATCGATCAAGTGCTCAACCACGGCATGAGCGCGCTCGGCATGTCGGCCATCGAAAACCCGTCGATGACGCTCTACCTGCTGCTGGAAACCTACCCGTGGAGCAAAACCGTGATTGCGGTCACGGTGTTTATCAGCTTCGTGTTCTTCGTCACCTCGGCCGACTCCGGCACCGTGGTGTTGTCGACCCTGTCGGCCAAGGGCGGCAACCCGGATGAAGACGGGCCGAAATGGCTGCGGGTGTTCTGGGGCGCGATGACCGCGCTGATCACCAGTGCGCTGCTGTTCTCCGGCAGCATCGATGCGCTGAAATCGGCGGTGGTGCTGACGTCGCTGCCGTTCTCGATGATTCTGCTGCTGATGATGTGGGGTCTGCACAAGGCGTTCCATCTGGAATCGCAGAAGCAGATCGCGCAGATGCATTCGCTGGCGCCGGTCTCAGGTTCGCGGCGCGGTGGCTGGCGTCAGCGCTTGAGTCAGGCTGTGCACTTCCCGTCTCGTGACGAGGTGTACCGCTTCCTCGAGACCACGGTGCGCCCGGCGATCGAAGAGGTGACGGCGGTGTTCGTCGAGAAGGGTTTGAATGTGGTCACTCAGCCTGATCCGTCGAATGACAGCGTCAGCCTGGAAATCGGCCATGGCGAACAGCATCCGTTCATCTATCAAGTGCAGATGCGTGGCTACTTCACGCCGTCGTTCGCCCGTGGCGGCATGGGTTCCAAGCAACTCAACAACCGCCGTTACCACCGCGCGGAAGTGCATTTGAGCGAGGGCAGTCAGGACTACGACCTGGTGGGCTACACCAAGGAACAGGTCATCAACGACATCCTCGATCAGTACGAACGCCACATGCAGTTCCTGCATCTGGTGCGTTGACCGCAAAACCGGTGGCGCTCAGGCTTCGCTGCTCATCACCATGAACAGCACCAGTGCCGCCACCGGAATGCCGAACACCACACTGCCGACCACCAGTTCCGTTGTCACGGATTGGCCGGCAGTGACCACGCCGATTGCGCCATTAATCATTGTCAGTGCCAGCCACAGGATGATGAAACTGTAGGTCAGCGTGTGGCGGCTGAAACCGATTTTCTCGCCGATGAACAGCATCAGCGCCAGGAGAATCAGGCCGAAGGTGATGATGATGGTGGTGTGCATGATGGGTTCCCCCTTTAGAAATCTGTTGCGCTTGAATCCTTAGGGATTGACGCTGATCAGGTCCTCAATACCAATGCGCTTTCATATCGAGCATAGGCCTCACTGCACGCTACGTCGGCCGATGTGCCGGCCCAGAAAGCAGGCGACGATGTACTGCCACGGCGGTAACCAACGTGAACATCCATTTCGATTGCGCGTTGCGGGTCGCGCCTTGAGCTGCCTGGTTCATGGTCATCACTCCTTTAAATGTTGGGTAAGGCGTCTTAAACCAGCCCGCCGTTGACGCGCAGAATCTGGCCGTTTACCCACGCCGAATCAGGGCCGACGAGGAAGGAAACAACGCGCGAAATGTCTTGCGGCTGCGCAAGACGCTCCAGTGGCGGCATCTTGGCGAACGTCTGGATCTGCTCTTCACTCTTGCCGTGCAGGAACAAGTCGGTGGCCACCGGCCCCGGTGCGACGGCATTGACCGTGATGTTGCGACCGCGCATTTCCTTGGCGAACACCTGAGTCAGGGATTCCACGGCCGCTTTGCTGGCGATGTACACCGCGTAGCCGGGCAGGTTCATGCCAACGGTGCTGCTGGAAAAATTGATGATTCGACCGCCGCTGTTCAGGCGTGTCGCCGCTTCGCGCAGGGTGTTGAAGGTGCCACGCGCATGGATGTTGAAGGTCTGTTCGAACAGCTCGTCGGTGTGCTGTGCCAGCGGCATCACTTCGAGGATGCCGGCGTTGTTGACCAACACATCGACCTTGCCCAGTTGTGCTTCGGTTTCTTCGAACATCCGGCGTACGTCGTCGGCATTGGACACGTCAGCCTTGATCGCTATGGCTTGATGCCCGGCCTGACGCAGTTCTACAACCAGCTTCGAGGCTTCGGTGGCGCTGCTGGCGTAGTTGATGGCGACAGCGAAACCTTCGCTGGCCAGTTGTCTGGCGATGACGGCGCCGATGCCGCGGGAGGCGCCGGTCACGATGGCAACGTTGGAGATTTGAGTCGTCATGGCGGTGATTCCTTTTAAGGTGTTTGTTGGGGGTGATGTCAGATTCACATGTTTACTGCGGCGGATAAATGCTCGAAAGTTGACTTGACTGTTCAATAATCGCCAACAATCCAAACCTGTGGAGTACGCCGTGGATCAAGTCAAAGCGATGAAAGCGTTCGTGCGCATCTACGAGCGCAGCAGCTTCACCCTCGCCGCCGAAGACCTGAATCTGCCGCGTGCGACCCTCACTCATACGCTGAATCAATTCGAAGCCTGGCTGGGCACACGTTTGCTCGAGCGCAGTACGCGCAAAGTGCGACCGACTCTGGACGGTGAGGCGTATTACTTGCGGTGTGTGCAACTGCTGGCGGAGTTGGAAGAGGCCGAAGTGGCCTTTCGCGGCTGCGCCCCCAAAGGCCGGCTACGGGTCGACCTGCACGGCACGTTGGCAAAAAGTTTTGTGATACCGGCGTTGCCGCTGTTCATGGCGCGCTACCCGCAGATCGAATTGTCGATCAGCGAGTCCGATCGCTTTGTCGACCTGATTGCCGAAGGCGTCGATTGCGTGCTGCGCGCCGGCACGTTGAGCGACTCGGCACTGATCGGCAAACGCGTGGCCAGTCTGCGCCAGATCACCTGCGCCAGCCCGGCTTACCTGCGCAAATTCGGCGAACCGAAGACCCTCGAAGACCTGAAGCATCATCGCGCGGTGAACTATGTCTCGCGCACCACCGCCAAATTGTTTCCGTTTGAATTCATGGTCGACGGCGAGCTGAGGGAAGTCGCCATCGACAGCGCGTTGTCAGTGTTTGGCGCAGAAATTTACGCCGCCTCAGCCATCGCCGGACTGGGCCTGATCCAGTGCCCGCATTACCGGATGGAAACCAGGATTGCCCAGGGCCTGGTGCAGGAAGTCCTCATGGACACACCGCCCCCGTCCATGCCGGTTTCCGTGCTCTATCCGCATAACCGACACATGTCGCCACGGGTTCGGGTGTTTGTGGATTGGTTGGCGGAGGTGTTTGCGGGGGCCGGTTGAGATCAAAAGATCGCAGCCTTCAGCAGCCCCTGCCGGGCTCGGAGGCGCCAGAGGGCCGCCAAAGGTGAAATCTGTGAAACGTTTCAGCTTTTTATAGAGTCCGAAGTTTATCGGCGTTTGTCTGGGCGTATGCTGGGCAACTCGCGAAGCAGTCGATACCAGGTTCAAGACAAACAAGAGAGGATTCGATGACCTACACCGCTGACGAAAACCGCTACGACTCCATCCCTTACCGCCGCGTCGGTCGCAGCGGTCTGGTGCTGCCGGCACTGTCCCTGGGCCTGTGGCACAACTTCGGCGACAGCACGCCTATCGACACTCAGCGCGCGCTGCTGCGCACCGCTTTCGATCTGGGCATCAACCATTTCGACCTGGCCAACAACTACGGCCCGCCATACGGCAGCGCCGAAATCAATTTTGGCCGATTGCTGCGCGAAGATTTCAAGCAGTACCGCGACGAACTGATCATCTCCAGCAAGGCCGGTTGGGACATGTGGCCCGGCCCTTACGGACAGGGCGGCGGCTCGCGTAAATACGTGCTGGCCAGCCTCGACCAGAGCCTGCAGCGTCTGGGCCTGGACTATGTCGATATTTTCTACTCGCACCGCTTTGACCCCGACACGCCACTGGAAGAAACCGCCAGCGCCCTGGCTACCGCTGTGCAGCAGGGCAAGGCGTTGTACATCGGCATCTCGTCCTATTCGGGCGTTAAAACCCGGGAAATGGCAGCGCTGCTGAAAGAGTGGAAAGTGCCGCTGCTGATTCACCAGCCGGCGTACAACCTGCTCAATCGTTGGGTCGAAAAGGATTTGCTCGATACCACCGATGAGCTCGGCACCGGCGTCATTGCCTTCACGCCACTGGCTCAGGGTTTGTTGACCGATAAATACCTGAACGGCATTCCGAAGGATGCGCGGGTCAATCGTCCGGGGGGTGGTTCGTTGCAGGCTGCGCATTTGTCCGATGCCAATATTGAACATGTCCGGGCGCTGAACGAAATCGCCAAGCGGCGCGGGCAAAGCCTGGCGCAATTGGCGCTGGCGTGGACGCTGCGTGACCCGCGCGTGACCTCGGCGCTGATCGGCGCGAGCCGGCCTGAGCAGATTATCGAGAACGTCGGCGCGTTGAAAAATCTGAGCTTCAGCGCAGAAGAACTGGCGGAGATTGACCGGTTTGCGCAGGAAGGCGGGATTAATTTGTGGGAGAAACCGTCGACTGCGGAATAAGTGTACGGCGCCGGAATATCTGGCGCCTGTTATGCCGCCTTCGCGAGCAAGCCCGGCCAATGACGGTATCAAGGTTTACCTGAAAAACGGCACATCCCCCAACACCGTCGCGCGCTGCATTACCCGACGCGCCGGCCGGTAATCGTCCACGGCGTAATGCTGGGTCACGCGGTTATCCCAGAACGCCACATCGTCCTTCTGCCAGCGCCAGCGGATGGTGAATTCCGGCCGGGTGGCGTGGGCGAACAAAAACTTCAAGACCGTTTCGCTTTCGGTTTCCGACAACTCATTGATCCTCGACGTGAAACCTTCGCTGACAAACAGCGATCGCCGTCCGCTCACCGGGTGCGTGCGAATCACCGGGTGCGACAACGGGGGATTTCTGCGGCGTGCTTCTTCCCACTGGGCCAGCGCTTCCGGCGTGTTGCCATAGCGCTCCAGCGGAAACGAAAGAGTGAAATCGTGTGTAGCCGTCAGCCCCTCCAGCAAGGTTTTCATCGGTGCCGACAACGCTTCGTACGCCGCGATGCCGCTGGCCCACAACGTGTCGCCGCCAAACTCCGGCAGCAATTTCGCGCTGAGCACTGCGCCCATCGCCGGGGTCGGCAGAAACGTAACATCGGTGTGCCAGATCGCGTTGTCGCGCACGTCGGTGACGGCGGTGTCGAGGATCAGCACTTGCGGTTGCTCCGGCACATTCGGGTAGATCGGATGAATGTGCAAATCGCCGAAGTGGGCGGCGAAACGGGCTTGTTGCTGTGGGGTAATCGGCTGGTCGCGAAAGAACAGCACTTGATGCTTGAGCAGCGCCTGCTCGATGGCGTCGCGTTGCTTCAGGCTCAGCGACTGGCTGATGTCGATGCCGCTGATTTGGGCGCCCAGCGCGTAGCCGAGCGGGACGATGGTCGGATTGCTCATGGTCGTTCTCTTCATCCGGGTGCCGAACTGTCGGCATGGTCAATGACAAACCGTTAATGCGCCTGGCCATGCCACGGCACGAGTCTGCGCTGCAGGGCACGCAGGCCCATTTCCATGGCGAAGGCAATCAGCGCGATCACCAGAATCCCCAGCACCACCACATCGGTGACCAGAAACTGTGCGGCCGACTGCACCATGAAGCCCAAACCGCTGGTGGCCGCGATCAGTTCGGCGGCGACCAGCGTCGACCAGCCGACGCCCAGACCAATGCGCACGCCGGTCAAGATATCCGGCAACGCACTCGGCAAAATCACATGGCGAATCAACTGCGCCCGCGTTGCGCCCAACGACTGCGCGGCGCGCAATTTGGCCGGGTCGACGGTGCGCACCCCCGTTGCGGTGGCGATGGCAATCGGGGCGAATATCGCCAGGTAGATCAGCAGCACTTTCGACAACTCACCGATGCCGCACCAGATCACGATGAGCGGCAGATAGGCCAGCGGCGGAATAGGGCGGTAGAACTCGATCAGCGGATCGAGCACGCCACGGGCGATGCGATTGGCACCGATGGCGATGCCCACGGGCACGGCGGTCAACACGGCAAAGCCCAATCCAAGGCCGATGCGGCCGAGGCTCGCGCCCAAGTGCTGCCACAAGGTTGAATCCATGTAGCCGCTGGTCGCCAGCAGCCAGCCTTTTTGCAGCACGGCAGACGGTGGCGGCAGGAACAAGGGTTCGATCGTGCCGGTAGCGGTGACCGCCCACCACAAGGCAATCAGCGCGAGCAGCGTCAGCACGCTGATCCAGCGAGTGCTCAAGCTGCGACGCACCGGCATCACTGTCGAGCCGTGTTGCGCGGTTACCGCGGGAATTTGATAGCTGCTCATGCGCGCTCCTGCTGCGTGGCAGCGCTGCGTTGGGAGAACACTTTGGCGAGCACGTGTTCGCGGGTTTCGATGAAGCGCGGATCGGACTTGATCGCCCGTGCGGACTCGCCGGCCGCATAACGCTGACCGAAATCCAGGCTCAGGCGCTCGACAATTTTCCCCGGATTCGGCGCCAACAGAATCAGGTCCGTGGCGAGGAATACTGCTTCTTCGATGTCGTGGGTAATCAGGAACACCGGTTTGGCGGTGCGCTGCCAGACTTGCAGAAGCAACTCCTGCATCTGTTCGCGAGTGAATGCATCGAGTGCGCCGAAGGGCTCATCCATGAGCAACACGCGCGGGTCGGCAGCCAGCGCACGGGCGAGGCCGACACGCTGTTTCTGACCACCCGACAGTTGCCAGATGCGCCGCTGTTCGAAACCGGACAGGTCGACCAGCGCGAGCATTTCCCGGGCGCGCACTTCGCGTTGCTCCCGCGGCACGCCGGCCAGTTCCAGCCCGAAAGCGACGTTGGCCAGCACGTCTTGCCACGGCAACAAGGCATCGTCCTGAAACACCACGCCGCGCTCGGCACTCGGGCCTTTGACCGGCACCCCATCCAGGGTGATACGCCCGGCGCTGGGCTCGACGAAGCCGGCGATCAGGTTCAACAGCGAAGTCTTGCCACTGCCGGATGGGCCGAGCGCAACCAGCAATTGCTGCGGCCCGAGGGTGAGGGAAATGTCCGCCAGTACCGGTTCCGGACTGCCGGGGTACTGTGCGCTGATGCGCTCCAGCTGTAGCAACGCCATCGCAATTCGCTCCCGATCAGTGAGTGATGAACTTGGCGCTGACGAAGGGCGCGTAGTCCGGCAGCACGGCCTCGACCTTGCCTTGTTCCTTGAGAAACACCGCCGTATCGGTGATGGCCTTGGTGGTCGGCGCACCGAGGGTGCTCACCTGATCAGCCGCCAGCGGGTAGACGTTGCCTTGCAGCAGCAGCGGTATATCGCTGGCCTTGGCGCCGGACAACTTCACCAGCTTGTCGACGTTGGATTGATTGGCAAGCCAGGCATGCGGGTCTTTGCGGTAATCGGCGTAGGCGTCCAGGGTGACTTTGGCGAACGCGGTGACGATTTGCGGATGTTTCTCGGCGAAATCCTTGCGCACTATCCAGGCATCGAACGTCGGCGCGCCGAATTTGGCCAGTTCGCCGGAAGTGATCAGCACTTTGCCGTTTTCCTTGGCCACACCGAGCGCCGGGTCCCAGACGTAGGTGGCGTCGATGTCACCACGTTTCCACGCGGCGATAATCGCCGGTGGCGCAAGATTGAGCACGGTCACTTTCGACGGGTCGATGTTCCAGTGCTTCAGCGCGGCGAGCAGGCTGTAATGCCCTGTGGAGACGAAGGGCACCGCGATTTTCTTGCCGATCAGGTCCTGTGGAGTCTTGATCCCGGAACCATCGCGGGCAACGAGTGCTTCGGCCGCGCCGATCTGGGTGGCGATGAGGAAAGTTTCAACCGGGACTTTGCGAGTGATGGCGGCGGTGAGCGGGCTGGAACCGAGGTAGCCGATCTGCACGTCGCCGGAGGCGATTGCGGCAATGATGTCGGCACCGTTATCGAATTTGCGCCAGTCGATTTTGGCGTTAGTGGCTTTTTCGTAAGTGCCGTCAGCCTGGGCGACTTTCGCGGGATCCACAGTGGTCTGGTACGCGACGGTGACATCGGCTGCCTGAGCGAAGAAACTCGCCGCAGCCAACGAAGCGGCCGCCAGGAGGCGAAGAGGGAAGTGCAGTTTCATGGGAAAGAGCTCCTAGTCAGGCAACCGATGATCGGTGTGAAAGGAGACTAAATGATCTAAGAATACGAAAATAAATAACTTTTTCGAATTAGCTTATGAGTGGAAAATTCTTGGGCAGGGTAGTTGTAAAGCGCTTTTGTGGCGAGGGGATAAATCCCCTCGCCACAGAAAACCCTGTAATAAAGGGGATTGCAGTTAATTACTAATCGCCAGAATACTCGCCTGATAAGACCCGACGAACACATCGAAATCGCCGACCTCGTTGCGCTCCAGCTCCACCTGCTCAACCAGCGACGAACGCGCCCGCTCTTCAAAGGTGGCCTGTTCCTGCGCGCTCAACGGCTCGCTGCGGAAGAATTCTGCATGCGCCTGGCTCTGGCGTAGCGAGAACTGGCTGAAGCTCTCCTTGTGTTCCGCCATCGCTGCCAATACCCGAGCAGAAGGTGTCAGTGAAGGGTCTTTGACCTTGTCCAACTGTGCGTCCAGTGCCTGGCTATGATTCTCGCCGCCATGGCTCTGATCCAGCAACGCTGCGAGCGGGGCAATGTGCTCCAGCAGTTGCGCTGCCCACTCTTTCAATTCGACCGCTTGACCGTCGCGCTGCAGTTGCAATCCCGGACGGCGCCCTTCCTTGACCACGGTAAGGAAGTTGGAGGTCGCGTTGCTGCAGGAATTGTTGGTCAGCAGCGGGCTGTCGTTCAACGCGCAATACAACAGGAATGCGTCGAGGAATCGCGACTCGGTGAGGTCGATGCCCATCGGCAGGAACGGGTTGATGTCCAGGCAACGCACTTCGACGTACTGAATGCCCCGGGCCGCCAATGCCTGAATCGGCCGCTCGCCGGTGTAGGTCACGCGCTTGGGACGAATATTGGAGTAGTACTCGTTTTCGATCTGCAGGATGTTGGTGTTGAGCTGAACCCACTCACCGTCCTGATGTGTACCGATTTCAACATACGGCGCGTACGGTGTCGCCACGGCTTTGCGCAGACTGTCGGTGTAGCTGGTCAGATCGTTGTAGCACGGAGTCAAGCCGGCCTGGGCGTTGCTCTGGTAACCCAGATCGCTCATGCGCAGGCTGGTCGCATAGGGTAAATACAACGTGTCCGGGTCCAGTTGTTCCAACTGGTGCGAACGGCCGCGCAGGAAACCGGCGTCCAGCGCAGGGGAGGCACCGAACAGGTACATCAGCAACCAGCTGTAGCGACGGAAATTGCGGATCATCGCGATGTAGGCCGACGACTGATAATCGCGGTCGGTGCCGACGAAGCCTTCGGACGCCTTGAGGAGCGGCCAGAGTTTTTCCGGCAGGGAAAAGTTGTAGTGAATCCCGGCGATGCACTGCATGGTCTTGCCGTACCGCAAGGCCAAGCCCTTGCGATACACATACTTGAGCTGACCGATGTTGGAAGTGCCGTAATACGCGATCGGGATGTCTTCCTCGGCCGGCAACGGGCACGGCATCGATGGACTCCACAGGTACTCGGTGCCGAGCTTGCTGTAGGCAAAGCGGTGAATCCTGTCCAGGCTCGCCAGCGTGTCCGCCGGGTCGGGCAGGGCAGGCGTGATGAACTCCAGCAGCGACTCCGAATAGTCAGTGGTGATCTGTTCGTTGGTCAGCGCGGAACCCAATTCTTCCGGGTGCGGCGTTTGCGCCAGGCGACCTTCGCCGGTTACGCGCAGGCATTCACGTTCGATCCCGTGAAGACACTGCTCGAGCAGAGAGAGGTTAGCGCGCTCGCCGAGCAGAGCCAGGCGGCGGTTGAGAAGTTCGCTCAAGTTGGATTCCTTCACGCGTCAGTCGCCCCAATATGGGGGTGGGCAAGACGGTCTACAAGGGTGAAGTTAAAACTGGCGTTTTCGCCTGGTTTTCGGGCCGTTCCGACCAATGTCAGTCAGCCAAGTCGCCACAATCCCTGTGGGATTGACCTGTGGCGAGGGGGCTTGCCCCCGTTGGGTTGCGAAGCAGCCCCAAAATCCCTGAATTTCCGGGATCTTGTGAGTGCTGCGCACTCAAACGGGGGCAGGCCCCCTCGCCACAGAACTTCCAACAAGGAACTTCGGCGCTGCGGTCATAGCGCCGAAATTAACTCAAATCGGTGACATCTCGCTACAGGACAGCGAACGTGCCTTGCGCTTTAGCGACAAGTTTTTCGCCCTGCATCACTTCGGCTTCGACCACCAGCGTGCGCCGACCCGGGTGAATCACCCGCGCCGTGCACATCACATCGCCCTCGGAAACGGCGCGAATATAGTTGATCTTGCATTCGATGGTCGCACTCTGTTGATCAAAGCCGTGGGAGCTGGAACAAGCCAGCCCCATGGCGATGTCCACCAGACTGAACAAGGCCCCACCGTGCAGCTTGCTGCCCCGATTGCGCAACTCGGGCGCCAACGCCAGGGCGACTTGCGCCACCCCGGTGTCGAGGCCGTGCAAGCGGCAACCGAGCAGCTTGAAATAAGCGCTTTCGGTCAGGTCGGCCGGGATGTCCATCAGCGTTTCTTCAACTGCTTGGCGTTGGCGAACAGCGAGGCCATTGGATTGTTGGCCGGCGCCGCCGTGGCGGTGTCCTTGCGCGGTGCGCTGTTCTGCGACTGGCGTGGCGCCGAGCCCGGACGCGCGCCGCGAGCCCCGTCGATTTTCTCGCCCGGCGTGTCACTCATGCGCATCGACAGGCCAACGCGTTTACGCGGGATGTCGACTTCCATGACCTTCACTTTCACCACATCACCGGCCTTCACCGCTTCACGCGGGTCCTTGATGAACTTCTCCGAAAGCGCAGAGATGTGCACCAAACCGTCCTGATGCACGCCGATATCGACGAACGCGCCGAAGTTCGTCACGTTGGTCACCACGCCTTCCAGGATCATTCCCGGTTGCAGGTCCTTGAGCTCTTCGACCCCTTCCTGAAATTCGGCAGTCTTGAATTCAGGACGCGGATCGCGACCCGGTTTTTCCAGCTCTTGCAGAATGTCGGTGACCGTCGGCAGGCCGAAGGTTTCGTCGGTGTATTTCTTCGGATCGAGGCGCTTGAGGAACGCGGCGTCGCCGATGAGAGAACGAATGTCCCGATCGGTTTCAGCGGCAATACGTTGCACCAACGGGTAGGCTTCCGGGTGAACTGCCGACGAATCCAGAGGGTTGTCGCCATTCATGACGCGCAGAAACCCGGCGGCCTGTTCGAAGGTTTTTTCGCCCAGACGAGCGACTTTTTTCAACGCTGCACGGGTTTTGAACGCGCCGTGTTCGTCGCGGTGGCTGACGATGTTTTGCGCCAGCGTCGCGTTGAGGCCGGAGATGCGCGCCAGCAGCGCAACCGATGCGGTGTTCACGTCGACACCGACGGCGTTCACGCAGTCCTCGACTACAGCGTCGAGACCGCGCGCCAGTTTCAGCTGCGACACGTCGTGCTGGTACTGACCGACACCGATGGATTTCGGATCGATTTTCACCAGCTCCGCAAGCGGATCCTGCAAGCGCCGGGCAATCGACACCGCGCCACGAATCGACACGTCAAGGTCCGGAAATTCTTTGGAGGCCAGTTCCGAGGCCGAGTAAACCGATGCGCCGGCCTCCGAGACCATGACTTTGGTCAACTTCATGGCCGGGTATTTCTTGATCAGTTCAGCGGCGAGCTTGTCGGTTTCACGGCTGGCCGTGCCGTTGCCGATGGCGATCAGGTCCACGGCGTGCTTGGCGCACAGGGCGGCCAGAATCGCGAGCGTCTGGTCCCACTTGTTGTGCGGCACGTGCGGGTAAACCGTGGCGTGATCGAGCAATTTGCCGGTGGAGTCGACCACGGCGACCTTGCAACCGGTGCGCAGGCCCGGGTCGAGGCCCAGCGTGGCGCGCGGCCCGGCCGGCGCCGACAGCAACAGGTCGTGCAGGTTATGCGCGAATACATTGATCGCCTCGGTTTCCGCGCCATCGCGCAGTTCGCCGAGCAGGTCGGTTTCAAGGTGCGTGTAAAGCTTGACCTTCCAGGTCCAGCGCACCACTTCGCCCAGCCATTTGTCCGCGGCGCGGTTCTGGTTCTGGATGCCGAACTGCTGGCCAATCATGCCTTCGCACGGGTGCATGGTGCCGGGCAGCTCATCGCCGACTTTCAGCGCGGAGCTGAGAATGCCTTCGTTACGGCCACGGAAAATTGCCAGCGCGCGGTGCGAAGGCATGCTTTTCAGCGGTTCGTCGTGTTCGAAATAATCGCGGAACTTGGCGCCTTCCTCTTCCTTGCCGGCGATAACGCGGGCACTCAGAGTGGCTTCCTGCTTCAGGTAGCTGCGCAGTTTGTCGAGCAGGCTGGCATCTTCCGCGAAACGCTCCATGAGGATGTATTTGGCGCCTTCGAGGGCAGCCTTCACATCGGCCACGCCTTTTTCGGCGTTGATGAAGCGCGCGGCTTCGGTGTCCGGGCTCAGGGTCGGGTCGTTGAACAAACTGTCCGCCAAATCGCCGAGGCCGGCTTCCAGGGCGATCTGGCCTTTGGTGCGGCGCTTCTGTTTGTACGGCAGGTACAAGTCTTCGAGGCGGGTCTTGGTGTCGGCGAGCTTGATGTCGCGCTCCAGTTGCGGGGTCAGCTTGCCTTGCTCATCAATGCTGGCAAGGATGCTGATGCGCCGTTCGTCGAGTTCTCGCAGGTAGCGCAGACGCTCTTCCAGATGACGCAGCTGGATGTCATCGAGGCTGCCGGTCACTTCTTTCCGGTAACGGGCGATGAAGGGAACGGTAGAGCCTTCATCGAGTAGCGCGACGGCCGCTTCGACCTGTTGTGGGCGTACGCCGAGTTCCTCGGCGATGCGGCTGTTGATGCTGTCCATAAAACCACCTGACAAATTGTGAAAGCAGGCTCGCAGGCACGGGAATAAAGGCGCGGCGAGTCTGGTTGAGCGGCCTGGCCAGCGCCGCTACCTGGATCAACAGGCATCCCGTTGACCCGTGAAATCGAACATTTACTGCCGCCGCCATGAAAATAAAAAGCGGCGGCCGCGGCAGAAATCAGACGTTGCCTGACACAAAAGGCCGCGCATTATAACCAGCGTTCTATCATTCGGGGGGGCATCGCAGGCTGTAGGTACAATGCCCGGAATTCTGGCGGTGAAGGAAAAATCTGCTAACAATGCACACGGTGCGTATAACGGCAGCTACGCCATAATGCGCGCCGAGATCAAAGGAGCATCCAATGAGCAGCACTGCAAACATTGCTGAAGGCGAAAAAATTCTTATTGTTGACGACGATCCAGGGCTCAGCAGCCTGCTGGAACGCTTTTTCGTCAGCAAGGGCTATCGCGCTCGCGCGGTACCGAACACCGAACAGATGGACCGCTTGCTGGCGCGAGAAGTGTTCAATCTGGTCGTCCTCGACCTGATGCTGCCTGGCGAAGACGGTCTGACCGCTTGCCGCCGTCTGCGCACCGCGAACAACCAGATTCCTATCATCATGCTTACCGCCAAGGGTGATGAGCTGAGCCGGATCAAGGGCCTGGAACTGGGCGCCGACGATTACCTGGCCAAGCCGTTCAACCCCGACGAGTTGATGGCACGCGTCAAAGCGGTCTTGCGTCGTCAATCGGCTCCAGTGCCGGGCGCCCCAGGCAGCGAAGACGAAAGCGTGACCTTCGGTGACTACGAGCTGTCCCTGGCCACCCGCGAACTCAAGCGCGGCGACGAAGTGCACATGCTTACCACCGGCGAGTTCGCCGTGCTCAAGGCATTGGTCATGAATGCGCGTCAGCCGTTGACCCGCGACAAACTGATGAACCTGGCCCGTGGTCGTGAGTGGGACGCCCTGGAGCGCTCCATCGACGTGCAGATTTCCCGTCTGCGCCGGATGATCGAACCTGATCCATCCAAGCCACGCTACATCCAGACTGTCTGGGGCGTGGGCTACGTGTTCGTCCCGGATGGCGCCGCCACCAAGTGATCGGCGATTTGTAGGAGCGGGTGGGCGGACTTCGATGTCCGCAGACTCGCGATCCGCAATGTGCGAGCATCGCTCGCTCCTGCAAGTGTGTAGCGGTTATTCATGAAAACCCCCGTTTGGTTCCCCCAGAGTTTTTTCTCCCGCACCCTGTGGCTGGTGCTCATCGTCGTCCTGTTCTCCAAGGCGTTGACCCTGGTTTATCTGCTGATGAACGAAGATGTGCTGGTGGACCGCCAATACAGCCACGGCGTCGCCCTGACGCTGCGCGCGTATTGGGCCGCAGATGAAAACAACCGCGACAAGATTGCCGAAGCGGCGACGTTGATTCGGGTGGTGGGCGCAGGGGTGCCGGCGGGCGAGCAGCACTGGCCCTACAGCGAAATCTATCAACGGCAGATGCAGGCCGAACTGGGCGCCGACACCGAGGTGCGGTTGCGCATGCATTCACCGCCAGCGCTTTGGGTCCGGGCGCCCAGCCTGGGCGATGGCTGGCTGAAGGTGCCGCTGTATCCGCATCCTCTGCGTGGCCAGAAAATCTGGAACGTGCTCGGCTGGTTTCTTGCCATCGGTTTGTTGTCGACCGCCTCGGCCTGGATCTTCGTCAGTCAACTCAACCAACCTTTGAAGCGTCTGGTTTATGCCGCCAGGCAGCTGGGGCAGGGCCGCAGCGTGCGCCTGCCGATCAGCGACACGCCCAGTGAAATGACCGAGGTGTATCGCGCCTTCAACCAGATGGCCGAAGACGTCGAGCAGGCCGGCCGTGAGCGCGAGCTGATGCTGGCCGGGGTATCTCACGATCTGCGCACGCCGCTCACGCGGTTGCGCCTGTCTCTGGAGCTGATGGGCGACCACAGTGATCTGTCGGACGACATGGTTCGTGACATCGAGGACATGGACGCGATTCTCGACCAGTTCCTGGCGTTCATTCGCGATGGTCGGGACGAGTCCGTGGAAGAGGTCGATCTGACCGAGCTGGTGCGAGAAGTGGCTGCGCCGTATAACCAGAATGAACAGAAAGTGCAGTTGCGGCTCGAGCCGATTCAGCCATTTCCGCTGCGCCGGGTGTCGATGAAGCGGCTGCTGAATAACCTGATCGGCAACGCCTTGAATCACGCCGGTAGCGGGGTGGAAGTGGCGGCGTATGTGTCCGGCGATGTCAACGCGCCGTATGTAGTGCTGAGTGTCATGGATCGCGGGGCGGGGATCGATCCGTCGGAACTTGAGGCTATTTTCAATCCATTTACCCGGGGTGATCGTGCTCGCGGTGGCAAGGGGACCGGGCTGGGCCTGGCGATCGTCAAGAGAATCGCTTCGATGCATGGCGGCAATGTCGAACTGCGCAACCGCGCCGGCGGCGGGCTGGAAGCGCGGGTGCGGTTGCCGCTTGGTTTGATGCTGCCTAGAGACGCGGTATAAAAGCAGCTTCAAGCTTCAAGCTTCAAGCTTCAAGCTTCAAGCAAAAGCGGCGTTTGCTTCTGCTTTGACTTGCAGCTTGCAGCTTGCAGCTTGCAACTTATAGCTGCCTTTACCCCTTCCCTTTGGTCCGGGTCATGTTCGGCCCGCCATTTTTCTCGAGATGCTCAATAATAATCCCCGCTACATTCTTTCCGGTGGTGGTCTCGATACCCTCCAGTCCCGGCGACGAATTCACTTCCATCACCAGCGGTCCGTGATTGGAGCGCAAGATATCCACACCCGCCACGGCCAACCCCATCACCTTGGCGGCGCGCAACGCCGTCATCCGCTCTTCGGGCGTGATTTTTATCAGGCTCGCACTCCCGCCGCGATGCAGATTGGACCGAAATTCCCCCGGTTTGGCCTGACGTTTCATCGCCGCGATCACTTTGTCGCCGACCACAAAACAGCGAATATCAGCGCCGCCCGCTTCCTTGATGTATTCCTGAACCATGATGTTTTGCTTGAGGCCCATGAATGCCTCGATCACCGACTCTGCCGCCGTGGCGGTTTCACACAGCACCACGCCGATGCCCTGCGTACCTTCGAGTACTTTGATCACCAGCGGCGCGCCGTTGACCATGGCGATCAAGTCGGGAATGTCGTCGGGGGAGTGCGCAAAACCTGTCACCGGCAAACCAATCCCGCGACGCGAGAGCAATTGCAGCGAACGTAATTTGTCCCGGGAGCGGGCGATGGCCACCGACTCGTTCAGCGGAAACACCCCCATCATTTCAAACTGGCGCAGCACTGCGCAGCCATAAAATGTCACCGACGCACCGATCCGCGGGATCACCGCATCGAAGCCTTCCAGCGGTTTGCCGCGGTAGTGAATCTGCGGCTTGTGGCTGGCGATGTTCATATAGGCGCGCAGGGTGTCGATCACCACCATTTCATGTCCACGCTCGGTACCGGCTTCGACCAGACGCCGGGTGGAATACAGACGCGGATTGCGCGACAGCACAGCGATCTTCATGCAACACCTGTGGAGGAGGTAGATACCGGGAACACCGGCTTGTCTTGTACGTATTTGATCCCCGGATTGACCACTAACTGTCCGTCGATCAGGGCTTTGGAGCCGAGTAACAGGCGATATCGCATGGACTTGCGGCAGGCGAGGGTGAACTCTACCCGCCAAACCCGATCACCGAGGGCCAGGGTGGTGCTGACCACGTAACGCATCTGCGCGTGGCCGTTGGAGCTTTTGATGGTTTTCTTCGTCACCAGCGGCGCTTCACAGCGGCGATGACGCAATTGCACCACCGTGCCCAGATGCGCTGTAAAACGCACCCAGCGTTCACCGTCGCGCTCGAATGGTTCGATGTCGGTGGCATGCAAGCTGGAGGTGCTGGCCCCGGTGTCGATTTTGGCTCGCAGGCCCGCGACTCCCAGATCAGGGAGCGCAATCCACTCGCGCAGACCGACAACGGTCAAATGGTCAAATGTTTTCAATAGGAAAAACCGGCAGTTATCGCGCCCAGGCTTCAGCTTGAACCTGAGCCAACGCTTTGAATGCAGGTTTGGCGAACCAGTAACCCTGCATCAGAAAAATTCCACAGTCAGCCAGGAAATCCCGTTCACCAGCGCTTTCGATGCCTTCGGCGATCACTGTAACGTTCAGCTCCGCACACATTGTGACAATCCCCCGGACGATGACCTGACGGACACGATCACGGTCGATATCGCGTATCAGCGCCATGTCGATCTTGATCAGGTCCGGTTGGAAATCTGCCAGCAGACTGAGCCCCGAGTAGCCCGCCCCAAAGTCGTCGATGGCGGTCTTGAAGCCGAATTCGCGGTATTCACGCAGAATATTAGTCAAATGGCGATAGTTATCCACGTGATCACTTTCGAGGGTTTCGAAAATCAGTCGTTCAATCGGGAAGTCGTGTTTTTTCGCCGCTTCCAATGTGCTGCGGATACACAGCTGCGGACGGTACACGGCGCTGGGCATGAAGTTGATCGACAAGTGTGTCTGCATATTTAAGTTCGCCGCACCTTCAATGGCCCGGATCCGGCAGAGCTGGTCGAAGCGGTATCGGTTTTCTTCCGTGACCTGATCGAGCACTGAGAATGCCCCTTCCCCCGCGGTCCCGCGCACCAGTGCTTCATTGGCAAAAATCGAGCGGTCTCGCAGATCGACGATCGGCTGATAAGCGAAGGCAAAATCAAAGCCCAACGGTTCGCTCTGTTGACACCCTTGGCAACCCGTCTTGGGCGAGGTCAATGAAGACGGAAATACAGTCATTTGATCACTCCATGCCGGTGAGTCGGCTTGATCTCATTCTATCTGGAGGGCGGGATTGTTGCGCCCGACAGAAACGGTAGTACAGTTCCGACTATGGGCTAAAAGAGGAATTCCAGTGACACAAAAACAGGAAGAGGACGACAAGGTCCGTCTCGATAAGTGGTTATGGGCGGCGCGTTTTTACAAAACACGTGCCTTGGCCAAGGCGGCCATCGAGAGTGGCAAGGTGCATTGCCGGGGCGACCGCTGTAAACCGGGCAAGGAGCCGAAGATTGGCGACGAATTTCAGATTCGGATGGGCTTCGAGGAACGGACAGTGGTCGTCCAGGCCTTGTCTATCGTGCGCCGTGGCGCGCCGCAAGCTCAAACGCTGTATGCCGAAACCGACGCCAGTATCGCCAAGCGAGAAGCGGCCGCAGCCATGCGCAAGGCCGGCTCGCTGGGCGTGAGTACGGACGGCAAACCGAGCAAGAAGCAGCGTCGGGACTTGTTTAAATTTCATGGGAATAGCAGCGACGAGTGAAGCGAGCGAATATGGGCGAGGCCTCAGACACATCGCCGCCTTGCAATTGCTCAGACCCACAGCCATATCGGGGTGAGTACGGGACGAATTAATCAGCTTAAACAGCCACTCGTCGAAAATCACACACACTATCTGGCGCGTGGACCATAACCAAGATGCCAGCAGTGCCAATAGCAGCATTGCATTACGCCAATCGGTGGACGTTCCACCTTGCTTGGAACAGCACCGGATTGTTCATAAAATGCTTCGCTTGGCTGAACAGTGCGCACCAAGTGGTGCGGCAAAGGCGTGTTTTTCACTTTTGTAATCATTTTTGTCATTACTTCAGATACCCAGACCTATGACCGATCTAACGGATTCCGACTACACCCAACGCTTCATTTTCGATGACAGCGACACCCGCGGCGAGCTGGTTTCGTTGGAACGTAGCTACGCCGAAGTCCTCGCCAAGCACCCGTATCCAGAGCCGGTCGCGCAACTGCTTGGCGAGCTTATGACGGCCGCATCCTTGCTCGTTGGCACGCTGAAATTTGACGGTTTGCTCATTCTCCAGGCGCGTTCCGACGGTCCGGTACCGTTGTTGATGATCGAGTGCAGCAGTGAGCGGGAGATTCGAGGCCTGGCGCGTTATGAGGCGGATCAAATCGCCCCTGATGCAACGCTTGCCGACCTGATGCCCAAAGGCGTCCTGGCGCTCACCATCGATCCAACCCAGGGCCAGCGCTACCAGGGCATCGTGGATCTGGACGGCGAGACTTTGTCCGAGTGCTTTACCAATTATTTTGTCATGTCGCAGCAAGTGGGCACGCGTTTCTGGCTTTATGCCGACGGTCGTCGCGCGCGTGGCCTGCTGCTGCAGCAATTGCCGGCTGACCGCTTGAAAGATGAAGAGGACCGCGCCGCCAGTTGGCAGCACATCACGGCCCTGGGCAGTACGCTGACCGCTGATGAATTGCTCAGCCTGGACAACGAAACCGTGCTGCATCGTCTCTATCACGAAGAGCAGGTCCGCCTGTTCGACGTGCAGAAATTGCGCTTCCGCTGCAGCTGCTCGCGCGAACGTTCGGCCAATGCTCTGGTCAGTTTGGGACTGGAGGATGCGCAGGACCTGGTGGTTGAACACGGTGGCAACATCGAGATCGACTGCCAGTTCTGCAACCAGCGCTACCTGTTTGACGCCGCTGATATCGCTCAATTATTCGCGGGAGCGGGCGTCGACACGCCGTCAGATACCCGTCACTAAAACGGTTCAGCGCAGGTAAATTCACTGGGAAGCGCCGGAATTACGCCGTTACGACGGGAGGGCCCTACTCTTTTTGGGCTTTTCTGGCATAATCCGGGCCACTTTTTTCGCGGTAGTAGTGCACGACTTTCTACTACAAAACGTTTGGAGCACTCGGCCACTGGCCGACGGGGAATCTCATGACGCAAGCCAATAACGCCGTGTACACCGATCTGAGTGTTGATGATCTGGTCAAAGAAGCCCTGAACCGCGGTGAAGGCGAGCTTGCCGATACCGGCGCGCTGGTTGTTCGCACCGGTCACCGCACCGGTCGCTCGCCAGTCGATCGCTTCATCGTTGAAGAGCCGAGCACTCAGGACGCAATCGCCTGGGGCCCGATCAACCGCAAGTTTCCGGCCGACAAGTTCGATGCCTTGTGGGCTCGCGTCGAGGCGTTCAACAACGCGCAAGAACATTTTGTTTCCCACGTGCATGTAGGCGCTTCGGAAGATCACTACCTGGCCGTCAAGATGACCACGCAGACTGCCTGGCAGAACCTGTTCGGCCGGTGCCTGTTCATTAATCCCGCCCAGTACAACCCGGCTGGTCGTGAAGAGTGGCAGGTGCTCAACGTTGCCAACTTCGAATGCGTACCGGAGCGTGATGGCACCAACTCCGATGGTTGCGTGATCCTCAACTTCGCACAGAAAAAAGTGCTGATTGCCGGCATGCGCTACGCCGGGGAAATGAAAAAAGCCATGTTCTCGGTGCAGAACTTCCTGCTGCCGGCCGCCGACGTGCTGCCTATGCACTGCGCTGCGAACATTGGTGAAGCGGGCGATGTAACCCTGTTTTTCGGTCTGTCCGGCACTGGTAAAACCACCCTGTCCGCCGACGAAAGCCGTTACCTGATCGGTGACGACGAACACGGCTGGGGCGAAGGCGTTGTTTTCAACATCGAAGGTGGCTGCTACGCCAAGTGCATCGACCTCTCCGAGAAGAACGAGCCGGTCATCTGGAAAGCCATCAAGCACGGCGCAGTCCTGGAAAACGTCGTTATCGATGACGCCAAGCACGCTGACTATGTTGATGTCAGCCTGACCCAGAACAGCCGCGCCGCCTACCCGCTGGAGCACGTTGCCAAGCGTTCCGAGAAGAACCTCGGTGGCGAGCCAAACGCGGTTATCTTCCTGACCTGCGACCTGACTGGCGTGCTGCCGCCAGTCTCGATCCTCAGCGAAGAACAAGCGGCCTACCACTTCCTGTCCGGCTACACCGCTCTGGTGGGCTCGACCGAAATGGGTTCCGGCAGCGGCATTAAGTCGACTTTCTCCACCTGCTTCGGCGCGCCGTTCTTCCCGCGTCCGGCCGGCGAATACGCCGAGCTGCTGATCAAACGCATCCGCGGCTTCGGCTCCAAGGTCTATCTGGTCAACACCGGCTGGACCGGTGGTGGCTACGGCGTCGGCAAACGCTTCAACATCCCGACTACTCGCGGCGTGATCGCAGCGATTCAGAGTGGCGCGTTGATCGGTGCAGAAACCGAGCATCTCGACACCATCAACCTCGACGTGCCTTTGGCTGTGCCGGGTGTTGAGACTGGTTTGTTGAACCCGCGTAACACCTGGGCTGACAAGGCCGCTTATGACGAGGCCGCGAAAGCACTGGCCGGTCTGTTTGTTGAGAACTTCAAGAAGTTCGAAGTGAGCGACGCGATCAAAGCTGCCGGGCCAAAGTTGTAAGGTTGGTTTGATGTAATGAAAAAAAGCCGTCCTTTGCAGGCTGTGTGAAAACCTAGCAATCTGCCGCCGGGTTTAAGAAAATGCCCGTATCGCAAGATACGGGCATTTTTCTTATGCGCTACATCCAAGGTGAAGATCGTACGCAGGGCACTCTGTTTCCAGTCTCACTGGACGAACTCATTCCCGAAGACCATCTGGTTCGGGTGATCGAGGCGTACATTTCTCTGCTGGACCTTGAGCAACTCGGGTTCGACAAAGCTGCTCCCAAAGCAACCGGGCGCCCTTCGTACCATCCCGGCGACCTGCTTAAACTCTATCTTTACGGCTATTTCCAACAAATTCGATCCTCCAGGCGGCTGGAAGCGGAGTGTCAGCGCAACGTCGAGGTCATGTGGATGTTGGGCCGATTAGCTCCGGACTTTAAAACCATCGCCGACTTCCGGCGCGACAACAGCGCAGCTTTTGTCGCGACATGCCGTGCGTTTGTTCGATTTTGTCGGGGAGCCGGCCTGATTGCTGGCGAGTTGGTGGCCATCGATGGCAGCAAGTTCCAGGCCGTGGCTTCGAACCGAAAACAGATCACCCCTAAAAAGCTCCAACAGCGCGAGGCAAAGCTCGACAAGCGTATTGCGCACTATCTGGCTCAGCTTGATGAAGCTGATCGCGGCGAGCACAAAGAAGCTATTGATCGTTCTGCTGTGCAGACGGCGCTTGAGAAACTGAAGATAAAAAAGGCCAATAACCAGACCTGCCAAGTGCTGATGCAAGCTCAAGGTCTGGTGCAGCATGTGGTGGGTGAGTCCGACGCGCAAAAAATGCGCACCCCTTCAGGCTCGCGTATTTCCTATAACGTTCAAAGTGCGGTTGACGCAAAACACTGCCTGATCGTGCACCATGAAGTGACTCAGGAAGGAACCGATAACCGCCAACTGGAGCCGATGGCCAAGGCTACCCAAGAGGCGCTGGAGCAGGCCAAACTCAGTGTCATTGCTGATGCGGGTTACTCCAACGGCAGTCAATTCCAGGCATGTGAAGACGCTGGCATCACTCCCTATGTCCCGCCAAACCGAGCCGTTAATACCAAGGGTGATGAAGAGCAAAACTTTGATCGCACACTCTTCCATTACCACGAAGAAAGTGACAACTATCAATGCCCAAACGGCAAGATACTCACGCTTAAAGCCCTCAACAAAGGAGACCGGGTCTATCACGCCGCCGTCGACGACTGCACTGTTTGTCCGCTGAAAAACCGATGTACCAAGGCCGAACGCCGATACGTCACGCGTCATGCCCACGAAGCCGCATTTGAACGAATGGAACGGCGCATGAAAGCCAATCGAGACATGATGAGCCAGCGGCGATCTATCGTTGAGCATCCGTTTGGGAACCTGAAGCAATGGTCTATGGGCAACGCCAGGTTTTTACTGCGTCAACTGAAAGGCGCTCGAACGGAAATGGCGCTTGCGATACAAACGTACAACCTGAAAAGAGCCATAAACGTGCTGGGTGTGCGGAGAATGATGGAATTGATGGGCTGAAAAGCCCTTTTTTGCTTTTCAAAACCGGAAAAGCAAATGCCCCGACAAGTCGGGGCATTTGCTTTTGACCGGCACAGGCTGCGTTTTCACACAGCCTGCTTTGGGGCGGCTTTTTTTTGTGTGCGCTGGTTAAATCTACGGTGGTGAGATATCTAACGGATCTCCGATCCAGAGTTTTTTGGTTGCGCTTCATGCAGTGATTTTTGGCAGACGCTGGTGGGCGATTTCGAGCAGGTCGCGTCCGTCTTGAGTGAGCAGGTAAAGCGCGCTGACGATGTTGGGGATATCGCTTGAATCGGCCTGGTTGAAGCACAGGCAATAAAGCGTTTCGAGCAGGTCGCTGGCGGCGCGGATACGTTGACGGGCGGCGTCGAGAATTTCGTGTGGGTCGGCCTCGGTGTCAATAACCAGGACGGGGGTGTCGCTGTAGCTGCTTTTGAGTGGGCGATAGCGGTCTTGCATCTAAGTCAGTCCTGTAAGAAGTCGGGCAGGCCGACACGCTGTTTCAGCTGCGGCAGAAACTATGAGGGGCGCGACGCGTTGCGGCAATACAGGCGCAATGGACGGAGTGTGTAGGCGTTTTGACGGCCTTCGGGTATCCGTCCTACGCGTTTCCTCGGACTTTTTATAGCGCATCCATACAGGTGACACTTCCTACGTGATTCTCAGGCGAATCGCGCAGGAATTCAGCTCTTGTACGTCAAAATCTGTAGGGGATTTCGAAAGTGCAGGTTTAGCACTTAGGGGTAATCCACCTACCCACTGTCAGGAAAAACTGGGAAGGCAAAACCTGCCGACGCGGTACCACCCATTTCCACTCAGTCGAGCGCGGAGACCGAAGCCTGGCGCGAGGCCGCGTCCAGATCCATTAACCCTCGACCGTATGCCTCACTGTTGGCATAGATTCCTTTCCGGTTTGCCGTTGCCAGCAGGCGTTCGCGCACTTGCTGCGCGGTCATTTCGGGATACAGGCTTTGCAATGCTGCCAGTGCGCCGCTAACCATGGCGGCAGCAGGCGAGGTGCCGGCTGTCTGTACGTATTTCCCGTCCTTGCTGGTCGTCAGCAAACCTTGCCCTGCGCCGGAATCACCGCCAGGTACGGCAATGCACCAAGCCGCTGCCACGCCGCAATAGTTGGATTTGGCACTGATGGCGCTGCCGTCGTTTTTCAGTGCAACCACGGCGATCCAGCCCTTTTCCAGTTCCGGCAGGGCGAGCGGCAAACCGGGTTCGGCCAACGGTTCCCGCTTAAGTTCGTTACCCGTCGGGAAGACAAAAACAGCACCATCCTCAACCAGCTTTCGGGCCGTCACCAACGCCTGCGGCATAACCTGCTTGTAACGAGCCTCATTGATCTCTGTCGCCGGAATGGCATTGGCCCACGAGTTATTGAGGATGCGTGCTCCCTTGTCAAAACCGGCCTGCCAGGATTGTGCTATCTCGGTGTCGAAAAAAAATGGCTCGTTGTCGTCGCCGAAACGGAATGGGATCAGCAGTGCGTTGAATGCAACGCCGTGCATGCCCTGATCATCTTTGTTGGCGGCGAGAATGCCAGCCATCTGGGTCCCGTGACCCACGCGATCAAAGGTGCCGACACGGTTCTCGACATAGTCAAAACCCGGATCAGCGATTCGTCCCTGAAATTCCGGCAAATTGCTGCTCAGTCCTGAGTCGACAAGGGCCACGGCGACGTCCTGGCCTGTACCGCCTCGGGCGTAAAGGGCTGATGCGTTGATAATGGCCAGGCCCTGTTGGCGCTGATATTCGAGTGTCTCGAACGGGTTCGGCTTGATGGACGGCTGGGTCGGATTTGCCAGGCAGCCGCTCAGCAACAAAAGTAATGCAAGCACGGCTGCGGGTAAAAAAACAGGTCGTTGGAGCATGGTCGTTCCTTCGTGAGTCTTCGCGTACTTCGGGCTTTCCTGCCGAGTTGAGCGTCGCGCGCAGAGGTTTTTTGAAGGTATACCTTACCGGTATAAAGGGCAGGCGTCAGGGAGGCAACGTGCCCCGTTTGTTTCAGTCTGTGGCGAAGGGTTGGCCTGATGGACGCGGTATCATCCCGTATCGTTTTTACCCCGACCTTTTCTCGACGCGCTGCAATCATCGGCTAGGCTTTGGGCTTCGCAGCGGTCAACGGAGTGACAGCTTATGCACAATACCCTCGAACAGGTTTTCGGTTATCCACAGTTTCGTCCCGGTCAGGAAGCGGCGATCAACGCTGTGCTGGCAGGGCGCTCGGCGGCGGCGATTTTCCCGACCGGCTCGGGCAAGTCGCTTTGCTATCAATTGTCGGCCGTGTTGCTGCCGCACCTGACCCTGGTGGTCTCGCCGCTGTTGGCATTGATGCAGGACCAGCTGGCGTTTCTGCAACGTCATGGCATTTGCGCAGGCAGCATCGACTCCGCGCAGAGTCGTGACGATGCGAGTGATGTGATGGCTCGCGCCAGGTCCGGCGAACTGAAGATTCTGATGATTTCGGTCGAGCGTCTGAAAAACGAGCGTTTCCGTAATTTCCTGCAGCAAGTGCAAATCTCGCTCCTGGTTGTGGATGAGGCGCATTGCATCTCGGAATGGGGCCATAACTTTCGGCCTGATTACCTTAAACTTCCGGATTATCAGCGTCAGTTCAATATCCCTCAGACGCTGCTGCTGACGGCCACTGCCACTCCGCAAGTGATCGCCGATATGCAGGCGAAATTCGCCATTGCCCCCGAGGACGTGGTGACCACGGGCTTCTATCGGCCCAACCTTAACCTGTTGGTCGAACCAGTACGTGGGCAAGACAAGCGCCAACGCCTTGTTGAGTGGATGAGCGAGCGCCCCGGTCAACCGAGCATCGTCTACGTCACCCTGCAAAAAACCGCCGAACACATCGCCGAGCATCTGGAACGCAACGGCATTCAGGCTGAGGCTTATCACGCCGGCTTGCCTCACGAGCAACGTGAAAGTATCCAGAAACGTTTCATGGGCGGCCATTCCAGTTGTATCGTCGCCACGATTGCATTCGGAATGGGCATCGACAAGAGCGACATCAGGAACGTGGTGCATTTCGACTTGCCCAAATCCATCGAAAACTACAGTCAGGAAATCGGCCGGGCCGGGCGTGACGGGCAGCCTTCGGATTGCCTCGTCCTGGCGAACCGCGACAGCCTCAACGTCCTGGAAAACTTCGTCTACGGCGACACGCCGGAAATCGACGGCATCCGTTACGTCCTCGACGAATTGCAGGCAGCGGCGCCGCACGGTCAGTGGGAATTTCTGCTGGGGCCGCTGGCGGATCACAGCAACATTCGCCAGCTACCGCTCAAGACGTTGCTGGTGCAACTGGAACTGCGCAAGATCATCGCTCCGCGTTACGCCTATTACGCTGAGTATCGCTTCAAATATTTGCAGGAGCCCGAAGAGTTGCTGGCGCGCTTTGAAGGCGAGCGCAGAGATTTTGTGGCGGCAATCATCCAGACCTCTCCCCGTGCGCGGACATGGGCCACGGTGAATTTCGACGCGTTGTACGAACAGCATCAAGCCGAGCGCAACCGTGTGGTCAAAGCGCTCGATTATTTTCAGGAGAAGGGCTGGGTTGAGCTGGAAAGCAAACAAATGACCGAGGTTTACAGCCTTCTGCAAACGGACTTCGACAGTCAGGAGCTCAGTGCCGAATTGCATCGCTATTTCTCCCGGCATGAACACACAGAGGTCGCGCGTATTCACGCCATGCTGGCGCTTTTCGCGACCGATCGCTGTCTGGGATATCGCTTGGCCGAATACTTTGGCGATGAAAACGCGCCGCAGCAATGTGGACATTGTTCGGTGTGTCACGGGAATGTCGCGCAACTCCCTTCGCCGCCCGAACTTCCAGCCCTTGTGGATAAAAACTTCGAGGCGATATGCACTGATTTTATCCACAGGCATGAGCAGCACACAGGCTATCTAGCCTCAGCGGAGCGGGTGACCAGGTTCTTGTGCGGTATCAGCGTGCCGTTGTTTACCAGGCTAAAGGCGCGGTCTATTCCCGGGTTTGCAGGGCTGGAGTCGTATCCGTATGGCGAAGTACGCAAGTGGGCTGAGCAACATCTCTCGGGCCAGTGAAATTCCTGTGGGGCCGAAGCTTGCTCGCGAAAGCGTACTCGCATGCAACACAGGCGTTGAACCTGGTGGCCTCTTTGTGAACAAGCTTTGCTTCAGGTTTGCACCCTGCTTACAGAATGCATCCATCCGCTGAATGTCCCTCATCACAGGAATAAATTTCAAAAATGGACGGCGGGTGATTATGGTGAGGGCTGTCCATGGATCGCCAACAAGAGAACAATCATGAGCCAGACACCGTTCGATATTCAGCGCGCCGCCGTTATTGGCGCGGGCACCATGGGCCGTGGCATTGTCATCTGCCTGGCCAATGCCGGGGTTGCGGTGCAGTGGGTTGACAACAATCCCCAGATGCTGGCGCAGGCGCTTGCCAGCGTGGCGGAGACCTACGCCCATAACGTGCGCCAAGGGCGGATTGATGAGGCTGAAGCGCAGTCGCGGATTGCGCGCGTTACAGCGGCAGCCGATTACGCCGCCATTCGCGATGTCGACCTGGTGATTGAAGCGGTCTACGAAAATCTTGAGTTGAAACAGAAAATTTTTCGTGAACTGGATGGTTTGCTCAAACCCGAAGCCCTTCTGGCGAGTAATACTTCAGCGCTGGATATCGACGCCATTGCGGCCGTCACTCGCCGCCCCACCCAAGTGCTGGGCCTGCATTTCTTCAGTCCGGCACATATCATGAAGCTGCTGGAAATCGTTCGCGGTTCCCAGACTTTGCCGGAAGTGCTTGATGCGGCCCTGGCGTTGGGTCAGCGCATGGGCAAAGTGAGCGTGGTATCGGGCAACTGTCACGGCTTTATCGGCAATCGCATGCTGCACCCGTATGTCCTCGAAGCACGCAAAATGCTGCTCGAAGGCGCTTATCCATATCAAATCGATGCGGCGCTCCAGGCATTCGGATTTGCGATGGGGCCGTTCCGCATGTACGACGTGGTCGGAATCGACCTGGAATGGCGCGCTCGTGAGTTGTCCGGCAAAGGTCAGGATGCTCCGCAAGTACAGGTTGATAACCGGCTGTGCGAGCTGGGTCGTTTTGGCCAGAAAAGTGGCAACGGCTATTACCATTACGAGGCGGGCAGCCGTCAGGCCGAGCATGATGTGGAAGTCGATGCGCTGGTGCTGAAGGTCAGCGAAGAATTGGGCTTCCAGCGTCGTGAGATCGCCCCTGAGGAGATTCTGGAGCGATGCTTGCTGGCGCTGGTCAACGAAGGGGCGAAGATTCTTCAGGAAGGAATCGCCGACTCGGCACACGACATCGATCTGGTTTACCTCAATGGTTATGGATTCCCGGCGGACAAGGGCGGGCCGATGGCATGGGCGGATCAGCAAGGTCTGGCAGATATTCATCAGCGGTTGCTGGCACTTGAGACTCGCCAGGGTGATCAATGGAAGCCCGCGCGGTTGATCGGCGAGCTGGCTTGCGCAGGAAAGAAATTCGCCGTTTAACTCAGGATTGCCATCCCACTCCAGGAACAGACATCGATGTCCAACCCTATACCCCAACGCGCCGATTACCCGCATTTCCAGCCGGTCACCACGCGCTGGCACGACAACGATGCTTACGGCCACATCAATAACGTCACCTATTACAGTTTTTTCGACACCGCTGTGAACACCTACCTGATCGAAGTCGGTGGGCTGGATATCCATGACGGCGAAGTAGTCGGTTTTGTGGTGAGTTCAGCCTGTGATTACTTCGCCTCAATCGCCTTTCCAGACCGGATAGAAATTGGCTTGCGCGTCGGCAAGCTGGGTAACAGCTCAGTGCAATACGAGCTGGCGGTATTCAAGGCCGGCGATGCCGAGGCCTGCGCAGCGGGTCGCTTCGTGCATGTGTTTGTGGATCGTGCATCGAATCACCCGGTTGCGATTCCTGCCGCATTACGCGTGGCACTAGAGCGCCTGGTGGTTTGAGCGACAAAAAAAATCGCAACCCGAAGGCTGCGATTTTCATTACTCGTCAACGGATGGTTAAGCCTCAATCATCATGACGGTAGTGTTTCTTGTGCTTGCGATGCCCATAAGCATGACCGCGGCCGGGATGGCCATCTCGGTAGTAGCGACGATCGCCACCACGATGGGAGCGTCGATCATCGTCATCGTCGCTTTTGTTGCCCATGTAGTTGCCCAGCGCGCCGCCGGCGCCGCCGCCTGCCGCGGAACCGATCAGGCTGCCGGTGCTGCCGCCGAGGCTGCGACCGACCACGTTGCCGCCTGCTGCGCCCAACGCACCGCCGATAGCGGCTTCGCCACGGCTGCGTTTGTCTGCGCCGACTGCGCTACCACCCGCACCGCCCAAGGCTGCGCCGATGGTGGAACCTGTATTGCCGCCTAACGACTGACCGACGACCGAGCCCAAAACCCCGCCCAATGCGCCGCCCACGCCCGCTTCGGTGGTGCCGCCTGCAGATGCGAAACCACTGACAAGGCCAAGGGACAACAAGAGAATCGAGGAGAACTTCATAGAGAAACCTCAAGGGGATGACGACGCGATCCTGAGGCGGTCTCATGATTGTGACAATCGAAATCCGACGAGTAACACGACTTGTACACAATTCTCCAAGTTACTGTTTTAACTGGGGAACTTAAGCGTTTTTCGTCGGTCTTTAGCTACTTGAGACAGGCCGTTTTTTTGAAAAAACGGCCTTTTTTGCGGGCGACGGGAAAGTATTTCGAGTGTTGCACAAATGCGGCTGGAGCCGCTATTGCATCAAGCCGACCTGGCCATGATCAATCCGGTTTCGCTCGGCGCCTCCAGTCGAATTGCGACAAACTTCGATGTCGGCGTATGACTGCTATCACCCGTGCTTTCCAGCGGCACCAATGGATTCACCTCGGGGTAATATGCAGCGGCCTGCCCTGCCGGAATATCAAACGCCAGCAGCGTGAACCCCTTCACCCGACGCTCACGGCCATCATCCCAGATGGAAACGATGTCGGCCTTCTGCCCCGGTTTGAAGCCCAGGCGAATGATGTCCGCCTCATTCACAAACAGTACGTCCCGCTGACCCTTTACCCCACGATAGCGGTCGTCGAGGCCATAGATCGTGGTGTTGTACTGATCGTGCGAGCGCATCGACTGCATGATCAAATCCGGTAATACGCCGGTTGCGCGGGTGCGTTCGTGCACCAGGTCTTTGGGCAGCATGTTGGGGCGAAAATTGGCGCGACCCGACGGCGTGTTCCAGCGACGGGCGCCAGCGCTGTTGCCGAGGTAAAAACCGCCAGGGATTTTGATCTTCTCGTTGAACTCCTTGAAGCCCGGGATGGTGTCGGCAATCAGATCGCGGATGCGGCTGTAATCGGCGACCAGCCAACTCCAGTCCACTGGTTTGCTGCCCAGTGTTGCAGCCGCAATACCGGCAATAATCGACGGTTCCGAGCGCATCTGATTCGACAGCGGCTGCAACTGGCCGTTGGACGCATGCACCATGCTGAACGAGTCTTCCACGGTCACCGCTTGCGCACCTTCAGTCTGTATATCGATATCGGTACGGCCAAGGCACGGCAAAATCAGCGCTTGCTTGCCATGGGCCAGATGGCTGCGATTCAGCTTGGTGCTGATCTGCACCGTCAGGTCGCAGTTGGTCAGTGCCTTGAATGTGCGATGGCTGTCCGGAGTCGCTTGAGCGAAGTTGCCACCCAGGGCGATGAATACCTTCGCGCGGCCATCGGCCATTGCGTGAATCGCCTCGACCACGTTATGGCCATTGTCACGCGGCACCTTGAACTGCAAGCGCCGTTCCAGAGAATCAAGGAAGGCCACGGGTGGACGCTCGTTGATGCCCATTGTGCGGTCGCCCTGCACGTTACTGTGGCCGCGTACGGGACAAAGGCCGGCACCGGGCCGACCGATATTGCCGCGCAGCAGCATCAGGTTAGCGATTTCCTGAATGGTTGCCACCGAATGCCGATGCTGGGTGATGCCCATCGCCCAGCACATGATCACATTCTTGCCTTTGGCGTACATGCGCGCCGCTTGCTCGATTTCTACCAAGGGCAGGCCGGACTGCTCGACGATCTGCTCCCATGGGGTATCGTCGATGACACCCAGGTATTCCAGCACGTTGACGCTGTGTTCATTCAGGAAGTCGTGATCGAACACGGCCGGCGCGCCGGTCTTCTGCGCGTCGCGCTCCCACTGCAGGAGAAACTTGGCCATACCGCGCAGCACGGCCATGTCGCCGCCCAAAGCCGGGCGGAAATACGCAGTATTGGTCGGCTTGTCACCGTTGGTGAGCATTTCGATCGGGTGCTGTGGATGCTGAAAGCGTTCCAGACCGCGCTCTTTCAGCGGATTGATACAGACTACTTGAGCCCCGCGTTTAACCGCTTCGCGCAGCGGTTCGAGCATCCGCGGATGGTTGGTGCCAGGGTTCTGGCCCCAGACGAAAATGGCATCGGCATGTTCGAAATCGTTGAAGGTTACGGTACCTTTGCCGACGCCAACACTTTGCGCCAACGCCACACCACTAGCCTCGTGGCACATATTCGAGCAGTCGGGAAAATTGTTGGTACCAAAAGCACGCACGAACAGCTGATACAGATACGCGGCTTCGTTGCTCGCGCGACCCGAGGTGTAGAACTCAGCCTGATTCGGGCTCGACAAACCTTGAAGATGCTTGGCGATCAAAGCGAAGGCCGCTTCCCAACTGATCGGCTTGTAGCGATCGGTTTCAGCGTCATAGCTCATCGGCTCGGTCAGACGACCCTGATATTCCAGCCAGTAGTCACTTTGTTCCAGCAACGCGCTGACGCTGTGTCTGGCAAAAAACGCACCGTCGACACGGCGTTTGGTCGCTTCCCAGTTCACCGCTTTGGCGCCGTTCTCACAGAACATCACCATCCCTTTTTCCGGAGAATCGCCCCAGGCACAACCTGGGCAGTCGAAGCCGCCATTCTGGTTGGTCTTGAGCATGATGCGCAGGTTTTTCAGCGCGTTGTCGCTGGTCAACCAGGCTTGGGCCACACTGATCAGTGCGCCCCAGCCGCCGGCCGGGCCCTTGTAAGGCTTGTAGCGGGGGACGGGTTTTTGATCGGCTTGACGATGTTGACTCACGCTTGTTTCTCCAACGCTGGGCTGTAGACCCGCGGCGCACTTTTCTGCGGAAGGTGGATGAGATTCAGGTTATGGCGACGGGCCCATTGCACGGCAAGGCCCGTGGGCGACGACAGGCTGACCAGGGTCTGGATGCCCGCGCGCAGTACTTTCTGAATTAATTCGAGGCTGCAGCGACTGGTGACAACCGCCAGGCCGCCGCCAGTCGGGATTTTCTGGCGGATCAACCCGCCAATCAGCTTGTCGAGGGCGTTATGTCGACCGATGTCTTCACGGCCCAGTACCAATTCGCCCCGAGCATTCATGAACACCGCTGCATGCACCGCGCCACAATGCTGGCCCAGTGGTTGAAACGCACCGATACGCTGGCGTAATCCATCGAGCCATTCGGCGGGTGGCAGTGGTGCGCCGGGCAGCACATTGAGATCGGGTAACGCCTGCTCGAGCGCTTCCACGCCGCACAGCCCGCACCCGCTGGTGCCGGCCAGTTGCCGACGCTGTTGCTTGAGGTTCCAGAAGGCGCGATTGGCAATGGTCACTTGCGCATACTGTGCCGAGCCCGAGCCGCTCAGCTGCAGGTCGTAGAGGTCGGAGGGATCTTCAATGATGCCGCTGCCCAGGCTGAAGCCGACAATAAAGTCTTCAAGGTCCGTCGGCGTGACCAGCATAACCGCCTGACTGATGCCGTTATAGGCAATCGCCAACGCCACTTCCTCGGCCAACTCTGTGGTGGCTGATTCGATGTGTTGCAGGTCGCAGTATGTGTAAGTCTGGCTGGCGGCGGGCGCGGGCGTTTCGAGAGCTGGCGCCGCGCAGGCAGGGCGCTTGGCGTTCATGAGGCATCACCGACGGGTTGGTCAGCTTTAAGCCTAGGCGCGTCAATAGGTCGCGTCTAATCGCTAATACTGATGTACCGATAGATGACGTCGATCAAGAGTCGGCTGGCGATTGCTGATAGAGCGCAAAACACGCTTCCGCCAAGGCTGATCGAGGCGCACTGCGACGCATGATCAACCCCAGCCGGGCGAGGGTTTGCGCGTTTTCAATCGGCTGCAGACGCAAATGATCGGTGAGATTTTCCAGGCCGCCGTCCAGCGGCATCACGGCGCAACACAAGCCGCCGTGCACGGCTTGTAAAAGTTGATGCACGGCGTCGGTTTGCAGCAAAGGCTGCGGAGTCAGGCCTCGGCTGTGAAAATTGTGGTCGATGGACTGGCGGAAGTGCATGCCGCTGGTCAGCATGCCCAGCGGCAAGTCAATCAACGCTTCCCAGCTCAGCGGTGCCTCGCCGAAGCTGAAAAAGCGTTGATCGTACAGCAGGCCCATACGGGTTTCGCTGAAAGCCAGCGAGTCAAAACGTTCGCTGTCCAGCCGGTCCAGATACGACACACCGAGGTCGAGACGGTTATTGGCCAGTTGTTCGAGGATCTGTTCGGAACTCAATGCCGACAATTCAAAGCGCAGATTCGGGTGCTCGGTGTGCAACCGTTGCATCAACAGCAGTGGATCGAAACTCGACAACGGCACCACACCTAAGCGCAATGTACCGACCAGATTGCCCCGACACGCTGCGGCTTCGGCCTGCAAACCATCGTAAGCCGCCAGCACCGTGCGCGCCCATGCCAGCACACGCTCGCCCGGGGCGGTGAAACTTTCGAAGCGCTGACCGCGATTGACCAGCGGCAGTTCGAGTTCTTCTTCAAGGCTGCGCAACCGCATGGACAGTGTGGGCTGAGTGATGTGACAGCGCGCCGCGGCCTGGCCAAAATGGCGGGTTTCATCGAGAGCGATGAGGAATTTCAGCTGCTTGATGTCCATCTTCGCTCCATGGGCGCGGTAAGGGTCGGATTCTAGCGCTTGCACCGGACGGACGTCATTGATCGGTTTGGAACCGCGCATTGCAGGCTTGGTCTAGTCTTTGGCGTCCGGACACCTTAAATACCATGGAGAGCACACGATGAGCCTTTTCAGCTTTTTGAAAGATGCAGGTGAGAAAATTCTCGATGCGTTGACGCCCGACAAGGCCGAAGCCAACAGCGAGGCATTGACCAAGCACGTCAAGGATGCCCTGACAGGCATCGACACTTCCAAGATTCAGGTGAAAGTCGAAGGCGAGAAAGTTATCGCTACCGGCGAAGCGTCGACTCAGGAAGAGAAGGAAAAAATCCTTCTGGCGCTGGGCAATGTGGCGGGTATCGACGGGGTTGATGACCAGATCACCGTCACCGGGCCTGTCGCTACAGCTGCGAAGTTCGTCACTGTAGAGAAGGGCGATACGCTGAGTGCCATTTCGAAGCGTGTCTATGGCGATCCGAACAAGTATCAGAAAATCTTTGAAGCCAACAAGCCGATGCTAAAAGACCCGAACAAGATTTACCCAGGCCAGTCGTTGCGTATTCCTGAGTAATCTTTAAATCCGCGTGATAGCAATCGCGGGCAAGCCTTGCGCCCACAGGTTTAGGAGCAAGGCTTGCCCGCGATGCTGCTGACGCGGTCTAAAGCCCGGCAATCAACTCCCGGTAATCTCCCACCGCCGCAAACTCCCCCGTATCTTTTGGGCCTTTACGACTGTCCGGCTCACTCACTGCCAACAAATGCGCCACCCCGAACGCCCGCGCACTGCGCAGGATCGGCAACGTGTCGTCTATAAACAGGCTGCGAGCCGGGTCGAAGTCGAGGTCCGCCTGCAAGGCATGCCAGAATTGCGGGTCTTCTTTAGGAAAGCCGTAATCGTGAGAGCTGATCAACCGCTCGAAGTACGGCGCCAGCTCGATCCTTTCCAGTTTCAACGACAGAGAATCACGGTGCGCATTGGTGATCATCACCACGCGTTTGCCGGCCTTTTTGATTGCCGCAAGAAAGGTGTCGGCATCCGGGCGGAGCGCAATCAGGTGTGCCGTTTCCAGTTTCAGCTCGCGCACCGGCAACTTCAGTTCGGCGCTCCAGAAGTCCAGGCAATACCATTGCAATTGGCCTGCATGCCGCTCGAACAGCGGCTGCAACTCCATTTCTGCCATCGCCCGACTCACACCATGCAACTCGGCGTAGCGTTGAGGCAGGTGCTCGAGCCAGAAATGGTTGTCGAAGTGCAGGTCGAGCAACGTGCCGTCCATGTCCAGCAAAACGGTGTCGATTTCATGCCAGGGCAGGGCGGACATAAAAAACATCTCCAGCGGTAAAAAAGATAGGCGGGGTCAACAATCAGGATAGGCCGGGTATAGTAACCCGCTATCGCCAAGGAGCCCCTCATGCGCCAGAAACCCACCATCCTCGCCCGCGAGATTGTCGCCGCCAGCCGGTTGTTTTGCGTTGAAGAGCTGAAGTTGCGTTTTTCCAACGGTGTTGAGCGTACTTACGAGCGATTGGTCGGCAAGGGCGCCGGTTATGGCGCGGTGATGATCGTGGCGATGCTCGATGCGGATCACGCGGTGCTGGTCGAGGAATACTGTGGAGGCACCGATGAGTATGAGTTGTCGTTGCCTAAAGGCCTGATCGAGCCTGGCGAAGATGTGCTGGCGGCGGCCGAGCGTGAGCTCAAGGAAGAAGCCGGCTACGGCGCACGGCAACTGGAACATCTGACCGAGCTGTCGTTGTCGCCCGGTTACATGAGCCAGAAAATCCAGGTGGTACTGGCCACTGATTTGTACGAAGAGCGACTCGAGGGTGACGAGCCAGAGCCGATGGGCGTTGAGACGATCAATTTGCGCGAGTTGTCGGCATTGGCGCAGAACCCGAAATTCACCGAAGGCCGTGCCTTGGCGGCGCTGTATCTGGCCCGGGATCTGCTGACTCAGCGTGGGGTCTTCCTGCCATGAATTTCCCGCACCCGTTGATGGCACCGGTTATTGAACTGGCGCTGAAAGCTGGCGAGGCGATCCTGCCTTTCTGGCGCACCAACACCGAGGTGACTGCCAAGGCGGATGACTCACCTGTGACGGCTGCCGACCTGGCCGCTCACCATCTGATTCTCGCAGGGCTGACGGCGCTGGACCCCAATATTGCGGTGTTGTCCGAGGAAGACGCAGACATTCCTCAGAGTGTCAGAGCCGGATGGCAGCGCTGGTGGCTGGTCGATCCTTTGGACGGCACCAAGGAATTCATTTGCGGCAGTGAGGAGTTCACCGTCAACATCGCGCTGATCGAGCAGGGCAGGGTGGTGTTTGGTGTGGTGACGATGCCGACCAATGGACGTTTCTACGTCGGCGGAACCGGTCTGGGGGCTTGGCGAGGTGATTACGGCAGTGAACCGAAGCCGATTCAGGTCCGCACGGAGCCAGGCGCGGGTGAGCGCTTTACGGTGGTCGCCAGCCGTCGGCATTCAAGTCCCGAGCAAGAGCGATTGCTGGCGGGGCTGAGTGACAGTCTGGGTGAACTGAAATTGGCCACTATTGGCAGTTCGCTGAAGTTCTGTCTTTTGGCCGAAGGGGCGGCGGATTGTTATCCGCGTCTGGCGCCGACTTCGCAGTGGGATACGGCTGCGGCGCAGGGAGTGCTGGAAGGTGCGGGGGGTGAGGTGCTCGATCTTGGCGGTGCGTCGTTCAGCTATCCGGCGCGGGAGTCATTGCTGAATGAGTTTTTCCTGGCGCTGCCGGCTAAAGCGACCTGGCGTGGCAAGCTGCTGGAGCTGGCGCGCAGCTGAGGGTCAAGATCGCAGCCTCGCTTCGCGAGACAGCCCCTACAGTCACGCCGTGTTCTCGCAGGAGCTGTCTCGCGAGCGAGGCTGCGGACTTTTCCATTAACGATGCAGAACGAACTGCCCGGTAAACCTCACAGCATCTTCATCACTGTCGGCATTCACGATTCTTGAATGCAACGTCAGCCGCGCTCGCCCATAACGCTCATACATCAGCAAAAACTTCTTCCATACGGCCGCACTCGGCGCCTGACAGATGGCAATCGCATCGGTCGTCACCGGCAGTGGATAACTTATCTGACCTTCCTGAATAACAATGTGGCCGTCCTCAATTCCTTCTTCGCGCAGGCGCAGATGCAGCCAGCCCCAACCGGCCAGAACTGCGCCGCAATACAAACTGCCGCCGAACATGGTGCTCTTGTGGTTGACGTTGGCTGCCAGTGGAAGATGCAGGCGCAGTCGTTGATCCTGCCAGCCGAGCACCTTGAGACCCATGTCCCGTGTCAGCGGAATATCGTTGTGCAGGATGTATTCCAGATCGCTGCTGTCGCGGTTCATGTGCGGGCCTTGTGTGTGAAGGGCATGATTGGACGGTAGCTCAATCAGATTCATCGGCGTGGCTGCCGGCGCCAGCGTCGGCGAAATTCAACCCGTGCTTGCGCAATTTGTCGTGCAAGGTTTTACGCGGTATCCCGAGGGCTTCGGCGAGGCTGCGCACCGAGCTGTGGGAGCATGCAAGTTCGGCGGCGATCAAGGATTTTTCGAAATTCTCGACTTGCTCGCTGAGGCCGCCGCCGACCGTCGCCACCGTCACGCCGACTGCGCCGTCCTGCGCGCCGTCATCCAGTGCCAGTTCCAGACCCAGGGCAAACCGTTCCGCCGCATTTTGCAGTTCGCGCACGTTGCCGGGCCAGGTGTGACGCAGCAACGGCGCGCGGTGGCCGGGTTGTAGTTCTTGCGGCGGCAGACCGTGACGGGCGCTGGCCTCGTCGGCAAAATGCTGAAACAGCATGAGTGCGTCTTCGCCACGCTCGCGCAGTGGCGGAATACGCAGCGGTGCGACGTTCAAGCGGTAATACAAGTCGGCGCGAAAACGCCCTTGGTCTGCAGACTGGCGCAGGTCTTCCTTGGTGGCGGCGATGATGCGGATATCCAACGGGATGAGTTGATTACCCCCCAGGCGTTCGACGACGCGCTCCTGCAGCATTCGCAACAATTTGACCTGCACATCGAGGCTCATGCTTTCGATTTCATCGAGAAACAGCGTGCCGCCGTTGGCGAATTCGAACTTGCCGATGCGACGTTTTTGCGCGCCAGTGAAGGCGCCCGGCTCGTGTCCGAACAGCTCGCTTTCCACCACCGATTCAGCCAGTGCCCCGGCGTTTATCGCCACGAACGGACCGTTACGCCGGTTCGACAGGTCATGCAGCGCACGGGCGACGACTTCTTTGCCGGCGCCGGTTTCACCCAGAATCAGCACATCGGCCCTGGTCGCCGCCAGTGCGCCGATCTGCTCGCGCAGGCGTCGCATGGAAGGCGAATGTCCCACCAGGCGAGTGCTGAGCTCATTGCGATCGCTCAGGGCCAGGCGCAAGCTGCGGTTATCCAGCACAAGTTGGCGCAATGCCAGAGCGCGGCGAACGCTGTCGAGCAGGGCGTCGCTGGCGAAAGGTTTTTCCAGAAAGTCATATGCCCCGGCGCGCATGGCCTGGACCGCCAGCGGCACATCGCCGTGGCCAGTGATCAGCAGCACTGGCAGCTCGGGGTCTTGCGCATGCAGTTCGCTCAGCAGCTCGAGACCATCCATGCCCGGCATGCGGATGTCGCTGACCACCACGCCCGGCCAATCGCGTTCGAGTTGCGCGGCCAGCCCCTTGGCCTCGGCGAGTGGCAAAATCTTCAGGCCGGCCAGATCCAGCGTCTGGCTCAATGCCTGGCGCAGATGCGGATCGTCGTCGATCAATACGACCTGGATGCGGTTATCGATGCTCATGCACTTCGGTCCTCGGACGGTTGCAGGCTTACGCCCGGAGCGCCTGCGCGCAATTTCAGAGTGATCAGGGCGCCGCCGTCCTTGTGATTGGCGAACGACAACTCACCGCCGAACGCACGCATCAGGGTTTCGCAGATTGCCAGCCCCAGGCCAAGACCCTGGGTGCGGGTCTTGGTGGTGTAAAAAGGCTCACTGGCACGACCCAGCGCTTCCATGCAAAAGCCCGGGCCGTTGTCGCGAATGTACAGCGTGACGCCGTCGGCGGTGGACTGCGCGCTCAACCAGAGTTTACGTGGCGGGCCTTTTTCCGTCAGGGCGTCGAGCGCGTTCGCGAGCAGATTGCCGAGCACCTGCCGCAGACGGGTCTCTCCCGCTTCGACCCACAACGCTGCGGCGGGCAGGTCGCGGACCAGCTCGACTTCCATGCTCCGTCTGCGTTTGGCCAGTAGCGCCAGGGCGTCGTCGAGTGCCGGTTGCAGGGCAACGCTTTCCGGAGCGTGGCGGTCGCGACGGGCGAAGGCACGCAGGTGAGCAATGATCGACGACATTCGTCCGGTCAGTTCGCTGATGAGTTTGAGATTACCCCGTGCGTCGTCAGTGCGCTGATGATCGAGCAGCACCTCGGCGTTTTCCGCATAGCTGCGAATCGCTGCGAGCGGTTGATTGAGTTCGTGGCTGATGCTCGCCGACATCGTGCCCAGCGCCGACAACTTGCCCGCCTGCACCAGATCATCCTGAGCGCGGACCAGTTCCTGCTGGGCCTGTTCGCGTTCCAGCACTTCTTCCTTGAGCCGACGGTTGAGGCCTTCCAGATCGCTGGTCCGCTCGGCAACCCGGCCTTCCAGTTCACGCCGGGCCTTGGCCTCGAAGGCGATACGTTCGAGGTAATGCCGGCGCCGCTGCATCATCAGGCCCAGCAGTAGCATCAGCACCAGCAGGGTCGCGGCGCCGATTGCCACCACTGTTCGCACCGGCCGATCGATCAGGGTGCGGGGCGCGAGGATGCTGACGCTCCAGCCTGTCTCATCGATCTGTTGCGTCTGGGTCAGCCAGGCGCCCGAATTGAGATTCAACGGTTTCGGATCACGGGTTGGATAGGGTTGAATGGCGATGATCGCTTTACGCTCCGCGTCGCTCAAGAGACGGGTCGCGCGGAATCGCCATTCTGGCCGAGACGTGAGGATGACCACGCCGTTGTGGTCGGTCACCAGTAGTTGTTCCGGGGTTTTGCCCCACAGGCTTTCGGTGTGGTCGAGGTCAACCTTGACCACCAGCACGCCGACGATTTTCTCCCGGTCACGCACCGCCGCAGCAAAGAAGTAACCACGCTTGGCCGAGGTCGTGCCCAGCCCAAAGAAGCGTCCCAGACGCCCGGCCATTGCTTCGCTGAAATAAGGACGGAAGGCGAAGTTGCGCCCGACAAAACTGTCGTGCTTGTCCCAGTTGGACGCCGCCAGCGTTTTGCCCGCGGTGTCCATCAAGTACATGACTTCGGCGCCGGTCTGCGCGCTGATGTTCTTCAGGAATCGGTTGGCATTGCCTTGTGTCACGCCGTCGTCCGGCGCCGCGAGAGCAGCACGCAGGGCGGGCAAGTCGCCGACGATCTGTGGCAATACTTCGTAACGGTGCAGGGTGCCCAGCAGGTTGGCGACATACAGATCCAGCGTCTGCCGATTTTGCCCGGCCAGTTCACTGCGGTAATACCGCTCGGCCAGATGCTCCAGCGGCCACAGCAAAGGCGCCAGACATAGCGCAAGCAAGGCCAGGCTGCGCCAACGGGGTCTGCGGGGGAGGGTTGGAGTCATGAGCATCGAGCGCCTGTGGGTACAGGCGCATTATGCCTAGGCTTGCGAGCGCAGTCTGCGCGCCGTGGCCAAGGCAGGTGCCGAGGTGAAATTTCGCACAACGATTCAGGAAAAGACTTCAGCGTCCTTGAAGAGCGCAGCGACTTGATCCTTGCCGGACAGTTGCGGTGCTCCGTCCAGTTGCCAGTCTATCGCCAGATCGGGGTCGTCCCAGCGAATGCTGCGCTCGGCGGAGGGCGTGTAGTAATCGGTGGTCTTGTAAAGAAACTCGGCGAAATCGCTCAGTACCACAAAACCATGGGCGAAACCTTCTGGCACCCACATTTGGCGACGGTTCTCGGCGGATAGCCGCACGGCGACCCATTGGCCAAAATGCGACGAGCTGCGGCGAATATCCACCACCACATCGAGCACTTCACCAGCCGTCACTCGAACCAGTTTGCCTTGAGTGTTTTCCAGTTGGTAATGCAGGCCGCGCAAAACGCCTTTTTGCGAACGGGAATGGTTGTCCTGAACAAATTGCACATCCAGCCCCGTCGCTTCCTTGAAAGACCGGGCATTGAAGCTTTCATAAAGGAAGCCGCGCTCGTCACCAAATACCTTGGATTCAAGGATCAGAACGCCGGGCAGGTCGGTCGTGACAACATTCATGTGATTCTCCAGCAGTAGGCATCAATGGCCGACATTCTTGCGCAAGGAGCCGGCCGATGCGAGTACCAATGTTCAGGGCTAGCGGGAGACCTGGTCAGTCGACTTCGCCGAAGTACCAATGCTAGAACTCATGAGGCGGCGTCGAGTCATGCGAGGGCTCATTCCTTTACGGTTGTAAAATCCTTGGCGCAGAGACTGAAGCGCGGACAAGAAGAAGGCAATCCGAGATTCATGTAGGAAAATTCGGACGGAGGGCCGATGCCCGCGCGCCGTGCTCCAGACTCTCTGCAACCGGTATAAGGTACTTGCGCATCGTCCAAAGCAGTGGCGATATAAGCGCCTAATAACATTTCAGGGGTCGTTGCATGCCGCTCGCCACGTTGATTCATCGCGCCAGTTTGCCAAGCCCGCAGGTTACCGAGCAGCAGGCGCTGGAGCTGCTTGCAGAGCATTACGGGATAAGCGGCAGGCTGCACGCATTGGGCAGTCAACAGGACCTCAACTTCCGGGTCGACAGTGAACAAGGCCGGTTCATCCTGAAAATCTGCCGGGGTGATTATTCGGCGCTGGAGCTGCAGGCGCAGCATGCCGGGCTCAAGCATCTGGCAGAGCATTCCAGTGTCCCTGTGCCGAAGGTGATCCCGGGCAAGGCCGGTGAAGATCTGCTGTCGCTGGTGGTCGCTGATCAGGTTTTGCATGTACGCCTGCTCGAGTACATCGATGGTCAGTCACTGACGCACCTCGATCATCTGCCCGGTCCGGTGGTGGCGGGTTTTGGGCGGCTCTGCGGCGAGATGGCCCTGGCCCTGGCCGGCTTCGATCACCCCGGACTCGAACGCACCCTTCAATGGGACGCTCGTCACGCCAACGCGTTGATCGCTCACTTGTTGCCGGTGATTACCGATGATCTGCAGCGAGCGCATATCACCAGGGTTGCCGAAAAGGCCAAGCGGCATCTTCAGCCCTTGATAGAAAAATTGCCGGTGCAGGCCATCCACATGGACATCACCGATGACAACGTCGTCTGGCAGCGCAATGCCCAACGGCAGCGGCAACTGCAGGGCGTGATCGATTTCGGCGACCTGATCCGTACCTGGCGTATCACCGATTTATCGGTCACTTGCGCAGCCCTGCTGCATCACGCTGCGGGTGATCCTTTTTATATCCTGCCGGCAATTGAGGCCTATCACTCGGTCAATCCGCTGCAACATGAGGAATTACTGGCGTTGTGGCCGTTGATCATCGCGCGGGCGGCGGTGCTGGTGCTCAGTGGCGAACAGCAGGTCAGCATTGATCCGGGGAATCAATACAGTCGTGACAATCTGGTTCACGAGTGGGAAATCTTCCGTGTGGCCACCTCGGTGCCATTGGAACTGATGGAGGCAGCGATCCTCCGCTCGGTCGGGCAGAGTTTGCCGGGCCTGGAAAGCGAAGTGTTTGCACCGATGCTGCCAAGCCTGGTGGGGCGTGAGTTTGCTCTCATTGATCTTGGTGTACTCAGCGCGCATTTTGAGGCGGGAAACTGGGAAGAAGCCGGTATCGACCAGCGTCTGCTGAGCGAAGCTGCGACAGCGCATGGCTTGGCGGCGAGTCGTTATGGTCAGTACCGGTTGTCACGAACTCGCCCGGACAGTGCTGCGGAACCGGACACCTTTGCATTACATGTCGAGTTACGGGTGCCCCACGGCACCGAGGTAGCCTCGCCGTTTGCTGGCGAGCTTCATCAGCCGGCGGCAGGTGTGCTGCACCTGGATGGCCCCCAACTGAGCGTGCGAATGTCGGGCGTGACCCCATCGCCGCACACGGGGGAAGCGTTGGCCGCCGGCCAGGTATTGGGGACCGTCAGCGGACCTTTGACAGTGCAACTGTGCCGTGGCCCTGTGCCGGATTCACCGCTGTTCTGCACACCATCACGCGCGGCAGCCTGGCAGACGTTATGTCCGTCACCCGCGATGTTGCTGGGGCTCGCCTGCGACGCCGAGCCCGAGCTCGACGCCCAGACATTGCTGGCGCGTCGCGATGCCAGTTTCGCGCGTACCCAGAAGCATTATTACCTGGACCCGCCGCGCATCGAACGCGGCTGGCGCAATCACCTGATCGACATGCAGGGCCGCTCCTACCTCGACATGCTCAACAATGTGGCAGTGCTTGGTCATGGCCATCCGCGCATGGCCGCCGTCGCCAGTCGCCAGTGGTCGTTGCTCAACACCAATTCGCGATTCAACTACGCAGCTGTTGCCGAGTTTTCCGAGCGCTTGTTGAAGTTGTCGCCCGACTCCATGGACCGGGTCTTCCTGGTCAACAGCGGCAGCGAAGCCAATGACCTGGCCATTCGCCTGGCGTGGGCTTACAGCGGCGGACGCGACGTGGTCAGTGTGCTGGAGGCTTACCACGGCTGGACGGTGGGCGCGGATGCCGTCTCGACCTCGATTGCCGACAATCCCAAGGCATTAAGCAGTCGTCCAGACTGGGTGCATCCGGTGCCGGCACCGAACACTTATCGCGGTGAATTCCGGGGAGCAGACTGCGCGCCGGACTATGTGCGCAGCGTCGAGCACAATCTGGCGAAAATCGCCTCGCAAGGTCGCCAGCTCGCCGGTTTCATCTGTGAACCGGTGTACGGCAATGCCGGTGGTATCTCGCTGCCGGCGGGTTATTTGAAGCAGGTCTACGGGTTGGTCCGCGCCAACGGTGGCGTGTGCATTGCCGATGAGGTGCAAGTGGGCTATGGCCGCATGGGCAAATTTTTCTGGGGTTTTGAGGAGCAGGGTGTAGTGCCCGACATCATCACCATGGCCAAAGGCATGGGCAACGGACAACCCTTGGGCGCGGTGATCACTCGCCGGGAAATCGCCGAAGCGCTGGAGGCCGAGGGTTATTTTTTCTCGTCGGCGGGTGGTAGTCCGGTCAGTTGCCAGATCGGCATGGCGGTGCTCGATGTCATGGAGGAGGAGAAACTTTGGGAAAACGCCCAAGTGGTCGGCGGTTATTTCAAGAAACGTCTTGAAGCGCTGATCGATATTCATCCGTTGGTGGGCGCAGTGCACGGTTCCGGTTTTTATCTGGGTGTCGAGCTGATCCGCAATCGTGAGACCCTGGAACCGGCAACGGAAGAAACTACGGCACTGTGTGATCGGCTCCGGGAACTGGGAATTTTCATGCAGCCGACGGGGGATTACCTCAACGTCCTGAAGATCAAGCCGCCCATGGTGACCTCGCGTCGAAGTGTGGATTTTTTCGTCGATATGCTGGCGAAGGTATTGGACGAAGGCTTGTAGGGTAACGATCAAATCTTCCAAGAAATATCGATTGTTATCGGGGAAAATAGACCTATTAGAATGTAATCGTTCATAAATTCCTTTTAAAGTCGATTTTTATCGGTTATAAAGTGGCCATTGCACACTGGCGACTGCAGCTGCCCGTGCGTCCGTTTCTGTCATGGTCGACGCCAGCATCGACCCATCGCCACTGCCCGGAGATGATTCATGAGCCGTATCGTTACCGTTGCCGCCACCCAGATGGCCTGTTCGTGGGACCTTGAAGCCAATATCGAGACCGCCGAGAAGCTGGTTCGCGAGGCTGCAGCCAAGGGTGCTCAGATCATCCTGATTCAGGAACTGTTCGAGGCGCCGTATTTCTGCCAGAAACCCAATCCGGATTACTTGCAACTGGCAACGAGGGTGGAAGAAAACGTCGCCATCAGGCACTTCCAGAAAGTCGCCAGGGAACTGCAGGTGGTGCTGCCAATCAGCTTCTACGAGCTGGCGGGCCGCGCGCGTTTCAACAGCATCGCGATCATTGACGCCGACGGTTCCAACCTCGGGATTTATCGTAAAAGCCATATACCGGACGGACCGGGCTATCACGAGAAGTACTATTTCAATCCTGGCGATACCGGCTTCAAAGTGTGGAACACCCGTTACGCGAAAATTGGCGTGGGCATCTGTTGGGATCAGTGGTTTCCGGAGTGCGCGCGGAGCATGGCGTTGCTGGGGGCGGAACTTCTTTTTTACCCGACCGCCATCGGCAGCGAGCCCCATGACAAGACCATTTCCTCCCGGGACCATTGGCAACGCGTGCAACAAGGCCATGCCGGTGCCAACCTGATGCCGCTGATCGCCAGCAATCGCATCGGTAACGAAGAGCAGGATGGCTACGACATCACGTTTTATGGCTCTTCATTTATCGCCAATCAGTTCGGCGAGAAGGTACAAGAGTTGAATGAGACCGAAGAAGGCGTGCTGGTTCATCGCTTCGATCTTGATGAGCTGGAGCATATCCGCAGTGCATGGGGATCGTTCCGTGACCGCCGCCCCAACCTGTATGGCACACTGAAGACCCTCGACGGTTCCCTGGAGTCCTGATCGCATGACCACTTTGAACAGCACCCCTCGCGCTGATGGCTTTTACATGCCGGCCGAGTGGGCGCCGCAAACCCAGACCTGGATGATCTGGCCGGAGCGCCCGGACAACTGGCGCCTGGGCGGCAAACCGGCGCAAGCCGCACACGTCGCGGTGGCAAAGGCCATCGCGCGTTTCGAACCTGTGACCGTGGCGGTATCTGCCGGTCAGTACGAAAACGCTCGCGCCCGTCTCGACGTGCCCAACATTCGGGTCGTCGAAATGTCCAGCGACGACGCTTGGGTCCGCGACACGGGTCCGACGTTCGTGATCAATAACAACGGTGAAGTCCGCGGTGTGAACTGGGATTTCAACTCGTGGGGTGGTTTTGATGGCGGCCTGTACTCGCCCTGGAATCGCGATTCCCAGGTCGGTGGCAAGATCCTCGAAATCGAACGCAGCCAGCGCTATCGCACCGAGGGCTTCGTGCTCGAAGGCGGGTCGATTCACGTCGATGGTGAAGGCACGCTGATCACCACCGAAGAATGCCTGCTCAACCGCAATCGCAACCCACACATGGACCGTGCAGAAATCGAAGCGGTGCTCAGCGCGAATCTGGCTGTGGATAAAATCATCTGGCTGCCTGACGGTTTGTTCAACGACGAGACCGATGGGCATGTGGATAACTTCTGCTGTTACGTGCGCCCAGGCGAAGTATTACTGGCCTGGACCGATGACCCGCAAGATCCGAACTACCCACGTTGTCAGGCTGCAATGAAAGTGCTGGAAAGCAGCACCGACGCCAAGGGGCGCTCGTTCATCGTGCATAAAATGCCGATTCCGGGTCCACTGTACGCAACCGAAGAGGAGTGCGCCGGTGTCGATCCGGTAGACGGCACACAGGAACGCAATCCAAGCGTGCGGTTGGCGGGGTCATACGTGAACTTCCTGATCGTCAACGGCGGCATCATTGCGCCGAGTTTCGACGACCCGATGGATGGCCCGGCCAAGGAAATTCTGCAGAGTTTATTTGCGCAGCACGAAGTGGTGATGGTACCGGGTCGTGAACTGTTACTGGGAGGCGGGAATATCCACTGCCTTACCCAACAACAGCCCGCTCCGCACAAAGAGTGAGTGCCGTCGTAACAGCCTGAGCGGATTGAAGAATCAGCCTTTGTGCAGTGTCAAATGCAACGCGTGGAAGAAACCCGCAGCCCGTCAGGACTGCGGGTTTTTTTGCAGGTGTCATTCATCGGAGCCAGCAGATTGGCACAGCTCTTGAATCAGTCCTAACGTGAAACAGGTGAGGGGGAGAACTTCGTTGTTCTGTCATAAACCTCGGATAAGTTAGCCGCTCACAACCCAGGAGAGAGCGCAAATGAACGCCGAAGTGAACGTAATGGGCGAGCGGGCGTTGCATCCCTTGGCAGTAAACAGCGAATCGCTCCAGATTCTGGCGCACTGGTTGAAATCCAATGGAACGCGTCAGCTCAGGAAACCCGATCCGCGCCGGATGATCATCGAGCGCTACCCGGCCGGTTTTTTCAGTGAAGCAGAACTGGATGCATTGCGGGATGTAATGGAAGGATAGCTAGCACAACGGCTTGATCGGAGCGCTGCCGGGATGGCAGCGCTTTTTTTTACTTCGGAAGTTTCCTCCGCAAAAACAGCTAGTCGACTCTTGCGGTCGGGAACAGTGTCGTTTCTTAGACGATTTCGACCTATTCTCAGATGATTCATGAAATTGACACATGGCAAATGGCGCGACTAGGATTCGCTCCAACGCCTGTGGCGAACCGCCATGCCCGAAAAAATAATAAAAAGGCCCGCCATGAATTCTCGTGCGCGGGCCTTTTTGTTTCACGGTGAAAAAAGAGTGCGATAGCGCCGTTTCAACCGTTCGACGCAGTGCGTATCAACCCGTAATCAGGAAAAGAATAAATGTTGACTAAGCGGATCAGCTTGATCGCTCTGGGGATGTTGAGCGCTACACAGGCCATGGCAAACGACCAGGCCGAATCCAGGGGATTCAAAGAAGACAGCAGCCTGAAAGTGCTGCTGCGCAATGCTTATATGAATCGAGACTACAAGGACACGCGTGAGGACAAAGCCGAGTGGGGCCAAGCCGCCATCGGTACGTTCTCGTCCGGTTTCACCCAGGGCACCATTGGTGTCGGTGTGGACGCTTTTGGTCTGTACGCACTGCGCCTGGACGGCGGCAAGGGTCGCACGGGCGCACAGGGCATCGATTTTTTCAAAAAGGGTGAAAGCGGCAACGCGGCCGACGATTTGTCCAAGGCGGGCGCGGCGGTCAAGTTCCGTTTCTCCAGCACGACGTTGACGTACGGTGATCAGATGCCGTCCCTGCCAGTGCTGAGCTATGACAACGTGCGTCTACTCCCGGAAAGCTACACCGGCACTTTGATCACCTCGAAAGAGATCAAAGGCCTGGAACTGAATGCCGGTCGTTTCACTGCCGAATCGCGCAAGAGCGCTGAAGGCCGTGACAGCGGTGGCTTGAAGTCGATCAATGTGTTGGGCGGTAGCTACCAGTTCACCGAGCAGTTCAAGGCAGCGCTTTACGCCTCCGATGTTGAAGATGTGTTGAAGAAGCAATACGTAAATGCCAATTACGTGTTCCCGATCGACAAGGATCAGTCGTTGACGCTGGACTTCAACGGCTACCGCACCAAACTGGACGAGTCCTACGTCCGGGAAAGCGGCGCCACCGGCGACGATAACAAGATCTGGAGCCTGGCAGCCGTGTTCGCTACCGGCCCGCACTCGTTCACGCTCGCGCACCAGCGCAGCACCGGTGACAGCAACCTTGGTTATGCCTACGGCGGTTATCAGCGGGACCAGGGTCGCGTCGGCGACGGCGGCAACACCATCTACCTGGCGAACTCCTACTGGTCCGACTTCAACGCCGAAGACGAACGCAGCTGGCAGCTGGGCTACGGCCTCGACTTCACCCACTTCGGTGTGCCAGGCCTGACCTACAACTTCGCTTACGTGCGTGGCGACAACATCACCACCTCCACCAGCGAAGGCGGCACAGAGCGCGAAATCTTCAACCAGTTCAAGTACGTCGTACAAACCGGCCCGGCCAAAGACCTCAGCGTCCGGCTGCGCAGCTCGGCTCTGCGCGTGTCGCAGAAATCGAGTGAATACAACGTCAGCGGTAACGAAGTACGCGTGTTTGTGGATTACCCGATCAACGTTTTTTGATGATTGGTTGAGTTTGTACAAACTCGATAAAACCCCGAATGGTTCGGGAAAGGCATTCGTGTCTTTCTGAATCGCACTCGAGGGCAATCCCCGGTCATGCGCAGTGCTGTAGCAGCGTTCGCGTTCGTTTATATCCATCCGCTGGCCGATGGCAACGGCCGGGTCCATCGCTTCCCGATCAACGATATTCTGCGTCGTGATGGAGCCATTCCAGACCCGGTGATTCTTCCGATTTCAGCTGTTATCACCGACGACTCTGCTGAGCGGCGTCTGTATGACAGCGTGCTGGATCAGGTTTCAAAACCGCTCATTGCATGGCATACGAGACCAGGTGGCATTCGCCAGTACTCGTACGCAATATCCTGATGGCGTGGTCTCGAATATTGAATTTACCGGCGAGGATCAAGCCCGCCGAGTGTGGCGCTAGCCGAACCTGGGGCCGCATGTTGTTTTCATGTCCAATGTCATTCGCCGCACCATCACCGAACAGATGCGTGAAGAGTCGCGGTATTTGCGCGCTCAGATAAGGGCCAGACAGGCAATCAAGGAAGTCGTGTGGGTGGGGGGCAGAGTGCGGGGCACTGAGAGCGCAATTATCTGAATACAGAAACATCAAAGCCCTCGTATGAGGGCTTCGTTGTTGGACAAGCTGACAGACTGTCCGTAGGAATCTCTGACCGTAGAGAATAGGCAGGAATCCGCCAAAGGCTGCCGTGGCGACAGGCGTGTCGTCCAACGACGAAATGAACGCGAGTCAGTGCGCTTTGTGCGACATCCATCTGACCCCTCTACGACTGAATCTAAGATTGAATAGATAATGATGCGGTCATTTGCGCGTGACACACCGCCAGAATTTCATCGGCCAACGCCGAGTCGTCAGGACAGGCGCGCGATAACATGATCGCGCCGACCGCTCGCGCCAGCAGGTCGATCATTTTCACCCTCGCCTCACTCGGCGCCGCATCCGGCCCGGTCCGGTATTTTTCGCCGAGCGTTTGCAACGTGCGCTCGATGCCTTCAGCGAATGCCGACTTCAAATCGCCCGACTGACGCGCCGCGTCACCGCACAACGCCGCCATGGTGCAACCCGTGGCGCGCCCGTCGCGATGATCCCTGGACACATACACATCGATGAAATCCTTCACGCTCAAAGCTTCGGCGCTGGCCAGTGAGTGCGCAAGACTGTTGGCCGAGGCTTCGGCCATCAGGTCAGCCTTCGAACCGAAATGTTTGTAGAAACCGCCATGAGTGAAACCGGCGGCGGCCATCAGGTCGGCCACGCCGACACCGTCAAAACCGCGCTCGCGAAACACGACTGAGGCCGTTTCGACGATGTGCTCCCGATTTGCCTGGGCCTGGGCCTTGGACACTCGCATGTTCGATACCTCGCTACCGCTGAAATTCATCGGCTGATGATACATAGATGTTGATCATAATCAAAATCGTTGACAGTTTAGATTTCGATCATCATCCTAATCTCAAACGATATGACCATTTACCAACGGGCACGGAACAAACACCCATGAGCGACCTGAATCTGTTTACTCCCTACATGCTTGGCGCCCTGACGCTGTCGAACCGCGTGGTTCTCGCTCCACTGACGCGCAATCGCGCAGGCCAAGGCTTTGTGCCGAGTGAGTTTGCTGCTGCCTATTACAGCCAGCGGGCCAGCGCGGGCTTGCTAATTTCCGAAGCCTCGCAGATCTCGCAGCAGGGACAGGGCTATCAGGATACCCCGGGCATTTACACGCAGCCGCAGATAGAGGGATGGCGCAAGGTGACCGATGCCGTGCACGCCAAGGGCGGGAGAATTTTCCTGCAACTGTGGCATGTGGGCCGTGTTTCCCACGTGGATCTGCAACAGCAAGGCGCGGCGCCGGTAGCCCCTTCCGCGCTTCGTCCCGCGACCAAGGTGTTCGTCAACAATCGCTTCGAGGACGTTTCCGAGCCGCGAGCGCTGGAGACTGACGAACTGCCGGGCATCGTTAACGATTTCCGCCAAGCGGCGGCAAACGCCATTGTGGCAGGCTTCGACGGCGTGGAAATCCACGGTGCAAACGGCTATTTGCTGGATCAGTTCATCAAGGACGGCGCCAACCTGCGTACTGATGCCTACGGCGGCTCAATCGCAAACCGTGCGCGCCTGCTGCTGGAAGTGACGGCCGCAGTGGCCGCCGAGATTGGTGCTGATCGCACGGGCATTCGCCTTTCGCCTGTCTCGCCGGCCAATGGTGTATGGAGCAGTGATCCACAGGCTCAGTTCGATTACATCGTCGACCAACTCAATGCTCTGAACATCGTTTATCTGCACGTCGTCGAAGGCGCGACCGGTGGGCCACGCGACGTGGCGCCCTTTGATTTCGACGCCTTGCGCCAGCGCTTCAAGAACACTTACATCGCCAACAACGGCTATGACCTGGATTTGGCCACGGCACGCCTTGCGCATGACAAGGCCGACCTGATCGCTTTTGGCCGCCCTTTTATCGGCAACCCTGATCTGGTGGAGCGGCTCAAGACCGGTGCGCCACTGTCCGCCTTCGACCCCTCCACGCTCTACGGCGGCGGTGCGGCGGGATACATCGACTACCCGACGCATGCCGAATCAAGCGCTCCCGCGAACTAGGCACTGGCTGATCGAGCCTGGTTTTATTCGTGCATCAATCCCAATCCATGTTCCTGAGAAGAGCTGACATCATGACTACTCGCCCTACCGTTCTCATCACTGGCGCTTCCACCGGCATCGGCGCGGTTTACGCCGAGCGTTTCGCTCAACGGGGGCATGATCTGGTGTTGGTCGCCCGCGACCACTCGCGCCTGGAAGCGCTCGCCGCAACGTTGCATGACGAACACAAAGTCGCCATTGAAGTGCTTCAGGCCGACCTGACTCAACTCAGCGACCTGCACTCCGTCGAAACGCGCCTGCGGGATGACGCGCGCATCGGCATCCTCGTCAACAATGCCGGCGCCGCACAGTCCGGCAACTTCATCGAGCAAAGCACCGACAGCGTTGCGCAACTGGTGGCCCTCAACACCACCGCGCTGGTGCGGCTCGCCAGCGCCATCGCGCCACGCCTGGCCAAAGCAGGTGAAGGCGCGATCATCAACATCGGTTCGGTGGTGGGTCTGGCGCCTGAGTTCGGCATGTCGGTCTATGGGGCGACCAAGGCGTTTGTGCTGTTCCTTTCCCAAGGCCTAAGCCTGGAACTTTCGCCTCAGGGTGTTTATGTGCAAGCCGTATTGCCCGCCGCCACCCGCACGGAGATTTGGGATCGCGCCGGTATCGACATCAACACCTTGAGCGAAATCATGGAAGTGGGGGATCTGGTCGATGCCGCACTGGTTGGCTTCGACCGTCGCGAACCGGTGACCATTCCTCCGCTGCATGAAGGCGAGCGCTGGGATGCCCTGCAAACCGCGCGTCAGGGTCTGTTGTCGCAGATCAGGCAGTCCGCCGTGGCGCAACGCTATTTGACTCAAGTCTGACCCATGTCGAGCAGGTCGGCCTCGCCCCGCAATCGGACGGAGTAAACATGACCCTTATAGCTGCATGCAATCACCCAGGTTCGCAGTCGTCATTTATCAGCGCGGCGAACCAGTCGGTTCTGATTGGCGGGATACCCTTCGCCTATCGTGACCTGGGACCCAGGACGGAGGTCCCGCTGGTCATGTTCAACCATTGGGGAGCAGTGATGGATAACTTTGACCCCAGGATCATCGACGGTCTGGCACAAAACCGACGTGTCATCACTACTGATTACCGCGGTATCGGTGGCTCGGGCGGCGCCGCGCCATTGACCGTCGGTGAGATGGCTGACGATGCAATCGGCCTGATTCGTGCGCTGGGTTTTGACAAGGCTGACCTGCTCGGCTTTTCACTCGGCGGCTTCGTCGCCCAAGACATCGCCCTGAAAGCACCCGAACGAGTGCGCAGATTGATCCTCGCCGGAACCGGACCGGCCGGTGGTACAGGCATCGACAGCGTCGGTTCGGTGACCTGGCCATTGATGATCAAAGGTTTGCTGACGCTACGAGACCCCAAGTTCTACCTGTTCTTTACTACTACAGCCAACGGCCAACGTGCCGCGTCCGAGTATTTGCAACGTTTGAAAGAACGCCAGCACAACCGGAGCAAAGGCCCGACCCCCGGCGCGTTTTTTCGGCAGTTCAAAGCCATTACTGCGTGGGGCAAGCAAGCGCCGCAAGATCTCGGTCGCTTGCGGATGCTGACCCTGATAGCCAACGGGGACAACGACATCATGGTGCCCACCGTGAACTCGATTGAGCTGGCGAAGCGAATCCCCAACGCGCAACTGATCATTTACCCGGACGCCGGGCACGGCAGCATTTTTCAGCACCATACCGATTTCGTGGCCAAGGCTATGGCGTTCCTCGACTCCTGACAGCCGCACGTCTAATCGCATCAACGTTGTCGGGGCCGCGCCCCATTCTCATTCCACCGACAAGAGCAGCTGCAACATGATGGCATTTTTTATCGACCGCTATGGCAAGCACAACGGAATGATTGGGGAAGTGCCCGACCCTGCGGTTGGTGTGCATGACGTTCTGATCCAGGTGCATGCAACGAGCGTGAACCCGTTGGACTCGAAGATCAAAACGGGGGAGTTCAAACTGATCCTGCCCTATACATTTCCATTGGTATTAGGCAATGACCTGGCCGGAGTGGTCGTTCGCACGGGTTCGGCGGTGAAGCGATTCAAGCCAGGAGATGAAGTCTACGCACGTCCTCCCGAGGCACGGATCGGGACGTTTGCTGAACTGATCGCCGTGAACGAAAACGCGCTCGCGCTGAAACCCTCGAATCTCGACATGGCCGAAGCGGCTTCCATCCCCTTGGCTGTCCTGACGGCCTGGCAGGCGCTGGTTGAGACCGCCCAGGTGAAAAAAGGCCAGAAGGTGTTGATTCATGCCGGATCCGGCGGTGTCGGCACGCATGCCATCCAGCTCGCCAAACACCTCGGCGCCTTCGTCGCGACCACCACCAGCACGGCGAATGTCGAATGGGTCAAAGCACTCGGGGCGGATGTGGTCATCGATTACAAACAGCAGGATTTTGCAAACGAGTTGCGTGATTTCGATGTGGTGTTGAACAGCCTCGGCGCCGATGTACTGGAGAAATCGGTCAAGGTTCTCAAACCTGGCGGACAGCTCATTTCCCTTTCGGGGCCGCCGACCGCGCGATTTGCCCAAGAGCAAGGCTTGTCCTGGCTGCTGGGGCAAGTCATGCGCCTGCTGAGCAGCGGTATTCGCAGAAAAGCCCGCAAACATGGGGTGAGCTATGCATTTTTGTTTATGCGTGCCGACGGGATACAACTGCAAAAAATCACCTCGCTTATCGAGGCTGGCGTCATCAAACCGGTCATCGATCGTTCCTTCCCTTTTGAATCGACTGCAGAGGCGTTGCGGTACGTGGAGCAGGGCAGATCAAAAGGCAAAGTCACCGTAACAATCAAATGAGCGCACTACAAAAAATGTCAGTAGATAACGTACATGCCGCCAAGTATCAGACTCCAGCGCTTGAACCAGAGGAGCCGCTAACGCACAAGCTGTCGCGCTATCTTGATGACGGCGCCGTTCCGATTGACAACAACTGGGCCGAGAACCAGATCCGACCGTGGGCTCTTGGGCGTAAGAACTGGCTCTTCGCAGGGTCGCTACGCAGCGGGAAACGAGCTGCGGCGATTATGAACTTGATCCAGTCTGCGCGGCTGAATGGGCATGATCCATATGCTTATTTAAAAGACGTCCTCACGCGTCTGCCGACGCAGCGGGCGAGCGAGATCCAGCAACTACTCCCGCATCGGTGGACGCCTGCCCAATCTGAGCAAGGTGCGTTTACTTTATGAGGGATGTGTTGACTCGACTGACGATGCGGCGAGTGAGCGAAATCGAACGACTCCTGCCATAAGAATTGGCGTTTTTTCAGCTACTCAACGCGCGTCTGCCGACCTTAACTATGACGCAGACTTGATTGCGCCCATTGTTCTGCGTTTGTCACTGGTAATCCATGTATTGCGTTGAATGTCCTCGCCACGTCCCACGCCACACCTCGGCCCATAGCAAAAACTGCCCGGTATTTTCTTAGATTATCGTCAGGTTTTTCTGCAAGGTCTGCTAGCAACTGCTGCACGCTAAGCTCTCGGCGCTCGACTTTCCGTTCGGTGACTCGCTCAACCAAATCAGCCAACGCGCCATAGGTGAGGGTGTCACCAGCGGTGTAAACAACTTGATTAATAAGGCGCGGGCTGTGCAGCAAAATGGCGGCGGTGAGCGTGCCTATGTCTTCCGGTGTTGTTACCGTAACCTTGGTTTCAAAGCTGCCCAGCGCATTGACCTGTCCGGCGGTCAGGTCAACGACTCCGAAAGCTGGATTGAATAGGAAGCTGGTGAACATACCGGTGGAAATAATCACCCATTCAGTCCGAGATTGAGCGCGTAAAAGGTCGCGAACATCCAGTTGCTCGTCGAACAGATCTTGAGGGCTGCCACGGCCAATCAAGTCGTAATCAACGCCGAACTGCCATGGAATATAGCGTTTCACCCCAGACGTGAGCGCGGCTTCAGTCAGTTTACGCTGAGTGCCACGGCCCGCAGCAAACCCTACGCAGCTGATCACTGTTTCGAAGCGTCCCAGTACCGCAGCAAGCTCTTCGACGGAAGCATTGGTGATGTCGGCTGTCTCAATGGCAACCCCTAGCTTCCTGATGGTTTGGATATCCTGTTGTTTTTCCATGGACGAGTTCTGCACAGTGGTTTGACGCAGCAGCACAGTAATGCTCGCCGGTTCGGTTGATCGGCCGGCCAGTCCTTGCAATACGGCAAGCCCCAGTTCGCCGGCCCCTAATACCAGAATACGTTGTTTGACGTTTGAAATAGCAGCCTGCATGGTGAGCCCCTGTTTGACGTACTTGAAGCTGGGAATCTTGTCATGGACATCGAAGCGCAAAAAGTAGGTACATCGGTGATACCGAGCGGCCTGGAGGCTCAGGAAATCGTGCGGCTTTCACAGAATGCCTGTCGCGCGCTTAGCGAGGATGAGGATGGTCTCAAGCGCGATATCCTCAGCCATTCCGGTAACCGATGGTCGCTAGGCGTGGTGCATGCGCTGGGTGTGACCAGCCCCTTGCGACACGCGGAGTTACGTCGCCGATTGCAGGGCGTCACTCAACGCATGCTCACTCACACGCTGCGCCAGCTGGAGCGCGACGGGCTGATCTCTCGTTGCGATTTTGGCGAGAAGCCCTTGCGTGTCGAATATGCTCTGACCGAGCTTGGAATGGGATTATTGGTGCAGATGATTCCGCTGTGGACATGGGTGATCGAGCAGTCGGAGGGGTTTAACGAGGCACGGAAGCGTTACGACAAGCGGTAAAGATCGGATAGGTGTGTTCACCATCCGCTTAACCCGGTCGGGCATATGGGTGAGATCAGCGATATTGCGCAGGCGGTTGTTTATCTGGAGAGCGTGGACTTTGTGACTGGTGAGATTTTGCATGTGGCCTCGAAGGCCTTGGGCGGTGATCCAAAAACAGCCCTTCGCTGCAGCGCTCGGAGCCCCATTGAGCGAAGGTTTTGCGAAAAATTCCACTCGACTGGATCCGCACCAAGCCGTTTACGAGCCTCTGTCACCCCGCTACGGGCCAGCAGATGATCTGTGGCCAAGCCTTGAGCGCAGATATTGAGCCGCCTCGCGACCTCGTGCACCGGCTCGTCGCGAAACAACGCCATTCCAAGCACAAGCCAGAGCACTTGGTCGGCGGGTAAGCGCCGTCGCCTGATGGTTGCCTGGCTGGAAAGATCCAAGGCGGATGCAACCCACTCAACGGGGATATTTTGAGTGGAGGTGCTTAAGTCAGAGAAGTTGAAAAGGTCGCCGAGGTCGAGCAGATGCTGATGAACAGACATAAAAAATCCGATGCCAGATATCCGGCATCGGATTTCCGAGGAACCTCGGCGTGAGCTCAAATGCTTAAGTGAACAGCATTACGGCAGCAGGCGGGTTTCTCGGGGGTTTCAGAGATTTTGAAAGCCTTCTCTGGAACCTTGTATGGTGCCGGCACCAGGAGTCGAACCCGGGACCTACTGATTACAAGTCAGTTGCTCTACCAACTGAGCTATACCGGCGTGTTAGGGCGACGATTATAGCGATTGGAATCGTTCTGTAAACCCCTGAATTCAGACTATTTTTGCGACGGTCTCATGTAAGGCTCGCGAGCCAGGAAAACACCTCGGCGAATCCGTAGCAAGCGGCTGTTTTTCCTTTCATCGCTCAACGACTTCCAGCCAAGGAATCCCGGCGCTTGGGGCAGATAGTCGACGCTGGAAATCTGTTTATGTTGTTTCGGCTTAACGCTTATGCACAACGCGCCAAACGTATTAAAGCTTGAAAGGCGATTTTGTGGATCCGTTCTCACTTAGGACGCAAATGCCTGTTTTTGTGGTTTTTTATGCAAGTGTACGAAAACTGAACAGCGTAGTTTCAGCCATGAAACAGCTGTAAATATTGGATCCAGTATAATTTCATCAACAGAGTTATCCACAGGCTGTGGGCGTTAAGGTTTTTCTGCAAGCAGCATGAGATTGCGCGGCGTCAGGGGCGCTGCGCAGAAGGTTCCAAGGCGAATTTGGTAACCCTGCTCACGAAGGAAAAGCGCCCGATCAATGACCAGCCAGAGCTCAAGCGGGCGGCGGAAAATTCCGCGCAGCAGTTCAAGATTGCGGACCTCGGCCAATCGCTGCCAACCAGCGGCTTCAAGCGCTGTCCAGTCTCGCGCGCAGGGTGTGGATAACTCTTTCAGCGCGGCCAGATGATGGCAGTATTCAGCGAATGATTTATCCAGCCATGAGCTTGGTATTGAAGGGGTCGGTAGATATTCATCAACACCGCGCAGTTCTCGCTGCAGCAGGTCGAAACCCAGGCGCCGCGCCATTGAGGTATCACGCTGACGTCTGACACGGGCACCGGCGGTAACGGTTTCACTGGCCGGTAGCGACAGATCGTCGAGTGAAAGCTGTAAGTCGGATCTCGAACCCGCGCCGGACATCGGTTGGTAAGCCGTCTGGCTAATCCGGTTGTAACAGCAAGGTGCGATGGCCAGTTGTTTGCAACCCGCCTCGTTGGCCAGCTGGATCAGCCTTACGTGCAGATCACCGCAGGCGTGCAACGCGACTGGTGTGTGCACGGCGTTCAATAAGGAGGAAACGCCAGGCGCTAGAACATCCTGTTCGACATGCCGCGCATGCAGCTGATGACGCTGACTGAGAGCCTGCCCACTGGCTACCAATGCCGCATCGTATTCCAGGCATGTGAGCTGTTGAGAAGGTTGCAACAATCGTCGACCCAAGTGACCTTTGCCCGAACACCAATCCAGCCAATGCACCGGCGCTGCGGCAAAGATCAACCGACTGGCAAACGCCTCGATCTGCTGCCACTTGCGCCCTGGCACATCGACGTTCAGGCGATGGCCTGCCGCTTCGAGTTCAAACGAAGGCAATTCACCGACCGCACTCAGTTCCAGCGACATGGCCGCCAGGCAAGCAAAGGGTTCTGGCGCATTGAGAAGTGCAGGTTGGTTATGGGCGCTTTCAGCATCTTCCAACGACCGACGCCGTAGCCAGTCAGACAATTGCGGGCAGGACGCTTCCCAAGGCAGATGCAGATGCGTGAACGGCCGAGGCTTCCACAGCGCCTGATGCTGTGTCAGAAAGTCATCCAGCGCCATGAAGCGGGCGAGCAGCTCCTCGCCCGTCAACACGCAGGAATCAGCGTCCCTGGCAGGCATCGACGCGTAGCCAGCGCTCCAGCAGCTTGAAGCCGCGGACCAGCACAAACGCCATCAGCAAATAGAACATGCCGGCGGCGAAAAAGATCTCTACCGGCAGGTAAGTCCGGGCAATGATGGTGCGTGCCATGCCGGTCAACTCCAGCAACGTCACGGTGCTGGCCAGGGCGCTGGCTTTAAGCATCAGGATCACTTCGTTGCTGTACGCGGGCAGGCCGATGCGGGTGGCGCGGGGCAGGATGATGTAGAACATCGCTTTGGCGCGGGACATGCCCAGCGCCCGCGCGGCTTCGATCTCGCCCTTGGGAATCGCCTGAATCGAACCGCGCAGGATCTCGGCAATGTACGCAGCCGTGTGCAGCGTCATGGTGGCGGTCGCGCACCAGAACGGGTTGCGCAGGTACGGCCACATTGAACTGCTGCGAATCGCGTCGAACTGCGCCAGGCCGTAGTAGACCAGGAACAGCTGAACCAATAACGGCGTACCACGGAAAAAGAAGATGTAAGCGTAGGGAAAAGCGCGCACGTACCACAGACGCGATGAGCGCGCGATGCCCAGCGGGATCGCCAGCAGCAACCCGGCGATCACGGCGATGGCCACCAGCTCCAGGGTCAGCGTTGCGCCTTGGGCCAGTTTCGGCAGCCACTTGATGATGACTTCCCAGTTCATTGGGTGCTCCTCGCGAAGCCGCGAGCGGCGCGTTTTTCCATGAAGTGCATGCCGGTCATGGCCAGAATTGTCAGGCCCAGGTACATGAACGCCGCCACCATATAGAAGGTGAAAGGTTGCTTGGACACGGTCACGCCAATTTGTGCGTGGCGCATGATTTCTTCCAGACCGATCACCGACACCAGCGCGGTGTCCTTCATCAGAATCATGAACAGATTGCCCAGGCCGGGCAGGGCGATTCGCCACATCTGCGGCATGATCAGCTTGGTAAGGATGCGAAATTTCGACAGGCCCAACGCGACGCCCGCTTCACGGTGACCTTTGGGGATCGCCAGAATTGCACCCCGGAAAACTTCTGTGGCATACGCGCCAAAGCACAGCCCCAGCGCAATAACGCCAGCAGCGAACGCGTTGAGTTCGAGGTCGGGCTTGCCGAAAAATTCGCCCAGGGCACGCATCAGATTGACCGTGCCGAAGTAGATCAGCAGTACCCAGAGCAATTCCGGAATGCCGCGAACCAACGTTGAATACGTGCCGCCAAGCCATTGCAGCGGCTTGTACGCAGAAGTCTTGGCCAAGGCGCCGAGCAGACCGAGCACCAGCCCGAGACACAAGGCCGAGAGTGCCAGTTTCACAGTCATCAGCGCGCCAGCGGCGAGCGCGGGGCCGAATCCGTAGAGATCGATAGTCATGGAATTCTTTTCAATCGCGGCAGGCAATGCAGGGGACCGGCGCCGTCAGAGAACGGCGCCGGTCCGGCAGGTCAGAATCAATAGATGCTGAACGGAAAGTACTTGTCGTTGATTTTCTTGTAGGTGCCGTCGGCAACGATTTCTTTCAGAGCGATGTTCAGCTTCTCGCGGATCGCATCGCCTTTTCGTACAGCGATGCCGATCTTGTCGCTTTCTTCCACCGGATCGCCTTTGAATTCGTAGGACTTGCCGGCTTCGCTTTTCAGCCACTCATAGTTGACGTACTTGTCGGCCAGAATGCCGTCGAGACGACCCGAGGTCAGGTCGAGGTAGGCGTTTTCCTGGGTGTCGTAGAGTTTGACTTCAACGCCCTCCATGTTGTCTTCCATCCAGGTGCCGGCGAGGGTCGCACGTTGTGCGCCGATCACTTTGCCTTGCAGGGAATCCTTGTCGGTTTTGAATTCGACGTTTTTCGGCGCGATGAATTGCAGCTTGTTGGAGTAGTACGGGTCGGTGAAGTCCACCGCTTGCTTGCGCTCGTCGGTGATCGACATCGAAGAGATCAGGAAGTCGAACTTCTTCGCGTTCAGGGCCGGGATGATGCCGTCCCAGTCAGAGGTGACCACGGTGCATTCAACCTTCATCTTGGCGCACAGCGCGTCGCCGATTTCCTTGTCGAAGCCGACGACGTTGCCGCTGGCATCTTTGTTGTTGAACGGCGGGTAAGCCGCTTCGATGCCCATCTTCAAGGTCTCGGCGGCGGCACCGGCGCTGAACGCCAGGGTGACGGCGGCTGCCAGGAAGATTTTTTTGAAGTTCTGCATGCGGGTAGCTCCGTTAGCGGTTGCTGGACATGAATTGTTTGCAGCGCGCCGAAAGCGGGTTGTCGAACACCTGCTGTGGCGATCCTTGTTCTTCGACCAGGCCCTGGTGGAGGAACACCACTTCGCTGGAGACCTGACGGGCAAAGCCCATTTCATGGGTCACGAGCAACATGGTGCGGCCTTCTTCGGCCAATGCGCGGATGACATTAAGTACTTCCTGGACCATTTCCGGGTCAAGAGCGGAAGTGGGCTCGTCAAACAGAATCACCTTGGGCTGCATCGCCAGTGTGCGAGCGATGGCCGCTCGTTGCTGCTGGCCGCCGGACAGTTCGGCGGGGTAGGCGTGGCGCTTGTCGGCGATGCCGACCTTGGCCAGCAAGGCTTCGGCAACTTCGATGGCCTGGGCTTTGCTCTGACCGAGCACGCGTCGCGGGGCCTCGATGATGTTGTCGAGCACGCTCATGTGCGGCCACAGGTTGAAATTTTGAAACACAAAACCGATCTCACTGCGCAGGCGATTGATCTGCTTGCCGTCGGCAGCCACCAGTTCGCCGTTCTTCGCGGCCTTCAGCTTGAGTTCTTCGCCAGCCACCAGGATCTGACCCTGATGCGGGTTTTCCAGCAGGTTGATGCAACGCAGGAACGTGGATTTGCCGGAACCGGAGGAACCCAGGATCGAGATCACATCGCCGTCGCGGGCGGTCAGCGAGATGCCCTTGAGCACCTCAAGCTGGCCGTAGCGTTTGTGCAAGTTGCGGATTTCAAGCGCGGGCGTGGCCTCAGCCATGTGCGTTCCTCATAGTATTTCGCTCCTGCTGTTAGCGGCCTTCCTGGCGAGGCGGCCAAGCTAGCATAGCGTCTGAATCGCAGCCAACAGCGGTTGGAGCGGTAAACGGGTGGCGTGCGGTCGGGTGTCGCATCGGCGCAGCAGACTGTCGCGCTGCTATCAACCGAACAGCTGTTTGAAGCCTTCTCTAAAATAAGACGCTGTAGGTGTCGCGTAAAAAAAGGCGCGATGTTGCCACCTTTGGCAGGGTGTTGGAAGCGCTATCCGGACAAACGTAGCTGAACTGCACTTTTATGGCGCGAGTGGCTTTTTTCGTTGTGTTTCTGGTGCGCCTATACGTTCTCAAAGTGAGTCACAGGGTAACGTTCTGGCGAATTGCCATTGTTCTCAATGACTTGGGATGACTGTCCAGTCAGTCCGCATCCCACGGCTTTACAGACTTTGTTACATTTTGGCGTAATTATTGCGTGCAGAATAAGAAACGCCCCGTTGGTTTCTTTTTACGAGAAAGAATCCTCAGCGGGATGGACGTACACCGCTTTCCCTTACAAAGGTAGTTTTATGAGCAGTAATTCAAGCTCCAACGGCCTCGAACAGGGGCTCAAACCGCGTCATGTGACCATGCTGTCGATCGCCGGGGTTATCGGTGCCGGCCTGTTCGTCGGCTCGGGCCATGCCATCGCTGCGGCAGGTCCTGCCGTGCTGCTGGCTTACGCGGCTGCCGGTACGTTAGTCGTGCTGGTGATGCGCATGCTGGGTGAAATGGCCGTGGCGTCGCCGGACACGGGCTCTTTCTCGACCTACGCCGATCGTGCGATTGGACATTGGGCCGGTTTTACCATTGGCTGGTTGTACTGGTGGTTCTGGGTGCTGGTGATTCCGCTGGAAGCCAACGCCGCGGCGACTATTCTGCATGCGTGGTTCCCGAACATCGCGATCTGGGCTTTCACGCTGGTGATCACACTGCTACTGACCGCGACCAATCTGTTCAGTGTGAAGAATTACGGTGAGTTCGAATTCTGGTTTGCTCTGATCAAGGTCATCGCGATCATCGGCTTCATCGTGCTGGGAGTTCTGGCCATCTTCGGCTTGCTGCCGAGCAGCCAGGTCAGCGGTGTTTCGCACCTGTTCGATACTCAGGGTTTCCTGCCGAACGGCATGGGCGCTGTACTCGCCGCCATGCTGACCACCATGTTCTCCTTTATGGGCACAGAGATCGTGACCATCGCTGCGGCGGAATCCAAAGACCCCGGCAAGCAAATCACCAAGGCGACCAACTCGGTGATCTGGCGGATCGGCCTGTTCTACCTCGTGTCGATTTTCATCGTTGTGGCGCTGGTGCCTTGGAACGACCCGGTACTGGCCAGCGTCGGTTCCTATCAGACGGTGCTCGAGCGCATGGGCATTGCTAACGCCAAGCTGATCGTCGACATCGTCGTGTTGGTCGCCGTCACCAGTTGCCTGAACTCGGCGCTCTACACCGCCTCGCGGATGATGTTTTCGCTGGGCAAACGCGGCGACGCGCCGACCCTCTCCACGCGCACCAATCGCAGCGGCACGCCTTACTGGGCAGTGATGCTGTCCACCGCCGCTGCATTTCTCGCGGTTTTCGCCAACTACGTCGCGCCGGCCGCGGTGTTCGAATTCCTCCTGGCCAGCTCCGGCGCCATCGCATTGCTGGTGTACCTGGTGATCGCGGTTTCCCAGTTGCGCATGCGTCAGAAACGCAAGGCGGCTGGCGAGAAAGTCGAGTTTCAGATGTGGTTGTTTCCAGGTCTGACGTACGCCGTCATCGTGTTCATTGTCGCAGTGCTGACGATCATGCTGTTCCAGGAAGCCCATCGCGTGGAAATCCTCGCCACCGGTTTGCTGAGTGTGCTGGTAGTCGCTGCCGGGCTGATCGTGTCCCGGCGTCGCAAGATGCAAAGAGTCGGGGCAGTTGCGCTGAATTGATGTGTTTGGGGTGACGCAAAACGGCCGCTGTCAGGGATGACAGACGGCCGTTTTTGTTTGCAAGCGCGTATTACTCGCCCTTTGCTTCCTGCCCATCCAGCGTTTGGCGATAGCTGTCCAGCGCGGTACTGAAATCCGTGATGAATTGCGGATCGGTCAGCCAGGCCTGTGCGGCCTCGCGGTCCATGCCGTCGGCCCACATGCGGTAATCGATCAGCATGTCGGCGGCCAGGTGAGTGGCGGCCATGGCTTCATTATCGGCGTTTTCCATGTCCAGCAGTTCGGGCTGGTCACTGATGATTCCAGCGAGTTCCGACAGCAGAACCTGCAGCATGTCGCCACGGCTGTTGGCTTCTGCGTCGCGCATTTTGCTGAACATCTTCAGGGTGTATTCCGGGATCGGTTCGCCGATCTCACCGAGGTCATCCTCCAGGGCGGCAGGTTTTCTGCCGTGGATATTGATTTGCTTGGCTTTGATCTTGGCGCGCTTTGCGCGTTTCTGTTGCTTGTTCAGGGAGGCCATGGGAACTCAGTCTGGTTTCTGTGGATTTTGGCCCGCGATGGCTTCGGATGCCGCTACGTAATCAACCTGGAAGGCTGGGGATTCGATCCAGGCCAGCGCGCCGGCTTCGTCTGTTTCGGTGGACCATTGGCGATACTCGATCAACGCGCCGATGATGAAGTCTGTCGCGGTTTCTTCACCTTCCTGCTGCAGCACGAGTGCGAGCAGTGGGTGTTCAAGGAACGCTTTGCACATGGCTTGCTGACTGATCTTTTCCGCGTCGATCATTTCTTTGAACAGGTCGGTCAGGTCCACCGACTCAAAGTCGATGCGATCATCATTCGGGTCCAGCTCAACCGGCGCGGCAGCACGCTGGGTGCGGTTCTGCTTGGCCTTGGCTTTGGCGCGGGTGGCGCGTTTTTGCTGTTTGTTGGCGGAAGCCATGGGTTTTTGATCCGTCGTACGTTAAAGGGATTGACTGCGTGGCACTGTCCGCCCGGGTGTATCGGGGGCCAGCTCGCCGTTCTGCAACCAGCACAATGCAATGGGCCATAGTGTGGCTTGGTATGCGCTGCGAAAAAAGGCGAAATGTCCGACTTCCTGTTCGCCGATGTCTTCAGGGGCGATGCGCAGATGGGTCTTTGCGCTGTTGATGAAGTAATCGAGCAGGCGTTCGATGGCTGGGATCGTACCGTAAGGGTCGTCTGTGATGCTGATGGCGAGGATTTTCGCGCTGACATCGGCGAAAGGTAGTTGGCCGCTGACAGCGTGGATTCGCTTGCCACTGGGGCGCAATTCGTACCGCGCTGTCGGTGTGCTCCAGTCGCGGACGACGCCAGCGGGCGTATCTTCGAGCCAGCCGAGGCGTTTGCCGGGGAAGTAGCCGCAGAGCATCGTTAACAAAGGCATCGCGATGTGCCACTTGCCGAACATTCGCCAGCGATGCGCCGGGGCGTAGTCACGCCAATAAGCGAATTGCGCACCGACGGTGACCATGTTCCGTATGACTTGCCCGGATGCGCCCAAGCCTGCAGCACAGCCACCAAAGCTGTGGCCTACGACATCTATGGGTTGACCAGGAAATTCACGCTCGGCACGCTTGAGCATTGCCTCGAAGTCCAAAACGCCCCAATCGGACCACGACGCGTGCAATCGTCTCAGCGATAACGGTCGCGACTCGCCGATGCCGCGGTAATCGAAAGTGATAACGTCGAAGCCGTTGGCGAAAAGATAATCGGCGAAGCGCGAGTAATGCCGGCAGCGGACCGAGGTGGCGGCGTTGATGATCACCACTGGACGTGTGATGTCTTGAGACGAATGCCGCCAGGTGAAACCGCCAAGGGTGTAGCCGTCTGCGGCGGGCTCTTGGAAGGGGTGGCCGGGAACGAACTTTGCTGGCGGCGACTCGACTTGAGTGGCGGGCAGTGCGATGTCCTGCAGATTCATCAGGTGCGACCTTTGCCGGTGGCTGTCAACGATAGTCGTTATCAAGTGCTCTGGGCGAGTCGCCGCTCTTCGATTGCCGCGCGTTCGCGATCCAGTTCCGCACGCAATTCTTCTTCACTCGGCAGTACAAGCTTGTACTTGCTGGCGAACAATTGTTCATGACCTTCGAGTATTGAATAACGCACTACCGACTCGTCTTTTTGTGCGCAAAGAATAATCCCGACGGTCGGACCATCCTCCGGGCCGCGTTTCAAGTCGTCATACATGCGCACGTACATGTCCATCTGCCCTACGTCCTGATGGGTCAACTCACCCCGTTTGAGATCAAAAATGACAAAGCACTTGAGCAGGTAATTGTAGAACACCAGGTCGATGTAAAAGTCTTTGCTCTCTGTGCTGATCCGTTGCTGCCGGGCGATGAACGCGAAGCCTTTGCCCAGCTCGAGCAAGAAGGCTTGAAGTTGATTGATCAATGCCTGTTCAAGACTGGTTTCCTGCGTAAGGCCTGCATTGGGCAGGCCTAGAAATTCAAGCATCACCGGATCCCTGATGAAATCTCTGGGTTGTGCGTTCATTTGCTGAAGGTTGGTGTAGGCCTCCTGCTCAACGGCGGGCCGGTCGCGGCTTACCAGCAGGCGCTCGTAATAGAGCGTGTTGATCTGACGTTCCAAAGCTCGACTGGACCAGTTTTGAACGGCCGACTCGTTCATGTACCAATGTCTGGCGTGATCATTCTCTACGCGGAGCAGTCGGCGATAATGTGTCCAGCTCAATTCGGAACGCAGTGCGCCCCAAATTGGAAAAGTCTGATAGAAATCCCGCATATAGCGCAGGTTGCGTTCGTCAAATCCTTTGCCGAACTGGCCAGTCAGGTTGATCGCGAGGGTTGGAAGCAAACGTTTACCGTACCCCGCACGCCGAGCCCCCTCCTGCTCGAATTCCACGATATGCCTGCCGATCTGCCAGCAGGTTTGCACCTGAACGGTATCAATCGTGCGCAGAATTTTCAGTCGTGCCTCGCGGATCAGCTTGCCCAAATCACCGAGCAGTGTGTCGAGGTGCGAGTCTTGAGTATTGCCAGGTCCGGGTACGCTCATGAAGTCTTCCACCGCCAAATGAACAGATGGAAATCATTGCAAGGAAGTCAGGTAGAAGATGCCGGGCGCGGCTGTTAAATCGGAAGGAAGGTTCGGTTGATTTTGCGGGACCACGCCGACTGCGAGCAGGGCTCAAGGAGTACAGCCTGTAGTCCGTTTCAGCAGGCAGGGCTATGGCAAACCGGATGAGTTGCCAGACCCGTAATCAAATCCCGGGCATAAAAAAACCCTGAATCTTGCGATTCAGGGTTTTCGGTATTTGGTGCCCAGAGACGGAATCGAACCGCCGACACGGGGATTTTCAATCCCCTGCTCTACCGACTGAGCTATCTGGGCAACGGGGCGCATTAAACGGGTTTTTCAGAGGGTCGTCAAGCAAGTTTTCAAAAAATATTTAATTATTACCGTCGCTTACGATCCGACCCCCAAAGACAGCGGGATTATTCAGCCGGTGGCACGTAGCCGTCGGCCTTGGCGTATTCCTCGCCGGAAAAGAACTTGTCCATCTCGCCCTGCAGATATTTACGGTCTTCGGCGTTCATCATGTTCAGGCGTTTTTCATTGATCAGCAGGGTCTGGTGTTTTTGCCAGTCCGCCCAGGCCTTGGCCGAGACGTGATCGAAAATGTCCTGGCCTTTGGCACCCGGGAACGGAGCGCGCTCAAGGGCGGGCAATTCTTCTTTGTACTTGCGGCACATGATGGTGCGGGTCATGACGACTCTCCTGCGTTCAATACGGCGGCCGCGCGTTCGAGCAAGGTTTTGACCGGGGCGGCAAGGCCCAGGCGCGGCGGGGTGGCGAGGTTATACCAGAGCCAGTCGGCCTCGGCCACGTGATGGCCGGCCTCCTGAACCTGAACCAGCCAGGGTTCAATGGATAACTGAAAATGGCTGAAAGTGTGCACCAGACTCGGCAGCGCTTGTTGCGTGCCCAGTTCCAGCGAGTGCTGTGTTGCCAGATGCTGCAGGTCATCAAGGTCGTCGAGTTCGGGCAAGCTCCACAGACCGCCCCACAAGCCTGTGGAAGGACGCCGGTAGAGCAGAATCGCGCCGTCATCGTTGGCGAGCATCGGCATCAATGTTCGTTTTTGCGGCACGGCCTTGCGCGGCTTGGGGATCGGGTAGCGGGTTTCCAGGCCAAGCAGGTGCGCTTCGCAGCCCTTTTCCAGCGGACACAACAGGCAACTCGGTTTGCTGCGCGTACACAGCGTCGCGCCCAGATCCATCATCGCCTGCGTATAGGCATTGACTCGATCATGCGGTGTGAAGCGCTCGGCATTCGCCCACAGCTGCTTGGCCACCTTCGGCTCGCCGGGATAACCCTCTTGCGCGGTGAAGCGTGCCAGGACGCGTTTGACGTTGCCATCCAGAATCGGCGCCCGCAAACCCATGCTCAAGCTGGCGATCGCGCCCGCGGTGGACAGGCCGATCCCCGGCAGCTCGACCAGTTTTTCGACATCGCGCGGAAACTCTCCGCCGTATTCGGCAACGACGATTTTTGCGGTTTTCTGCAAGTTTCGCGCGCGGGTGTAATAGCCCAGGCCCGTCCACAGGTGCAGGACTTCATCTTCCGGGGCGGCGGCCAGAGCTTCGACCGTCGGCAGGGACGCCATGAACCGGTCGAAGTAATTCAGTACGGTGCTGACCTGGGTTTGCTGCAACATGATTTCCGAGACCCACACCCGATAGGGCGTGATGCCTTGCTGCCAGGGTAAATCGTGGCGGCCGTGGCGGTCGTACCAGTCCAGTACGGCCGCTGAAAACTGCTCCGCTCTCATCGCTTGAACAGCCCCTTCAGCGCGTCTTTCAGCTCAGGGCTGACCTTGTCGCCAAGTTTCTCGTCAATTTTTTCGCTGAGTTTGTCGCCGGCCAGTTTGGAGGCGACCTGGCCCATGCGTTCGTTGTCGAGGCGGCACGCCTTGGCGCCGAGTTCCAGTGGCCCGCGGCAGCGTAGCGGCCATTCGATGCCGACGAATTTCTCGTTAACCTGGCAGGCCGGATCGGGCATGTCGCTTTTGTCGCCCTCGACGATAATGCCCACGCGGTAATCCATGCCCAGCACACGCAGATCGACGTCGCCGTCACCCTTTACGGTCATGCCGGGGATACGAACCCGCAAATCCGGATTGCTGGCGACGCCGTTATGGAAAGTCAGGTTCCCGTTGAGCTCCTGGAACGGTGTGTCCTTGCCGCGTGGCTCGCCGCTCAGGATTTTGCGGTTGAGCGTGGCGATGCCTTTGCAAAGTTGCTGTTCGAGGTTGGCGTTGAGCAGCACGCCGTTGTTGATGACGAAGCTGGCATTGCCATTGAGGCTTTCGATCAGCGCCTTCTGGCTATTACCGCTGCCGGTCAGATTGCTGTTGAGGGTGATCAAACCCTGGACCGGCGGGTTTTTACCCTGGCTTTCGAGGATTTTTTCCACCGGGACTTTGCTGATATTCGTCTGCATGCTCAACGCGGGTACCGGTTGACGCACGTCCAGGGTGCCCTTGGCTTCAAAGTTGCCGTTGTACAGATCGCCGCGCAAATTCTCGAGGGTCAGCAAACCGCCCTGGCCGGTGGCCTTGAGCGCGGCATTCTGAATCGGCAATTTGTCCAGGGTCAGCAGGCCGAAAGTCAGGTCGGCGTCGACGTCGAGCTTGCTCAGGCGCTCCACCGGCAGCAAACGCTCGGTGCTCCAGGCGCCTGTGGTGGGTTTTGCCGGCAGCGGCGTGCTACCCGCACCGGCCATGGCGTCGGCTTCGGTGCTGGCCACTTCGGCCTGACGCACTTGCGTTGCACTGCTGGCTTCGGCGGACTTCGGTGGCAAATAGCGGTCGACGTTAAAGGTGTCGGCTTTGAGGATGGCGCGCAGCGATTGCTTGGCGAAATCCTCAATGGCAATGCGGCCACTGAAGCTGCTGTCGTCGACTGTCAGATTGATGTTGTCCAGCGAGAGGCTTTTCGGGGTGCCTGACACGCGGCTGACCAGTTCGACCTTACTCAGGCTGCCTTCGGCCATTGCTGGAAGCTTCTGGCCGATGCTGTCGACAAATTTCGCCAAATCGAACTGGGCGATCGAAATACCGCCAGTGATCTGCGGCGTTTTGTCGAGGTCGTTGACCTTCAGCTCACCGAGTGCGCGCAATTGGTTGGCGGAGATCTTAATACCGGTCCATTCGGCGACGTTCGCTGCTTTATCCAGCAGGAGCTGACCTTGCGCGGCGAAGGTCAAGGTCTTGCCCTGCAACGGCTCGCCAGACACTTCTGCGGACAATTTCATGTCTTCGAGTTTGTAGCGCTGCAACGCGCGTTCGAAGCGCAACTCGCCGTTAAGCTCGGTACGCACGCGTAGCACGGGCTGGTTGCTGCCCAGGAATGCCGTGAGTTTTACCGGGATATTGGTCGAATCATGTACCGGGCCGGTACTCAGCTGGATGCTTTCAGCACTGAACAGCTTGCCGGTTTTTTCGTCGGTGTATTCAACGCGAGCGTTGTTGACGGTCAGGCTGTCGATGTCGAGCCGGATCGGCTGCGCCGGTTTTTCCGCCTTGGCGGTGGTGTCAGGTGCGGCTTCACCGGCAGTCGGCGCGGTGGCGGGATCGGACGGCGCCTTGCCAATGTCTTCCCAGTTGCCGTGACCATCCTTGTCGCGGTTCAGGCGCAGGTTCAGGCCTTCTACGCGGACATCGCTCATCTGCACTTCGCGGCGCAGCAGTGGCAATACCCGAACCGACAAGCCGAGCATTTGCAGATCGGCGAAGGGCTCGGTGGGCTTGTTCAGGGTTGCGACACTGGCTTCATGCAGCTCCAGGCCCAGCCATGGGAACAGGCTCCAGCCGATATCGCCATTGAGCGTCAGCTCGATGTGAGCCTTATCGCGGGCTATCTGGCGAATCTCGTCTTTATAGTCGTTGGGATCGAAGAGGTGGGTCAGGGCAAAGCCCAGCGCCACAATGATCAGCAACAGCCCGAGAAGTACCAGACCCAGGATTTTGCCGAACGCTTTCATGGGCGAGTCCTTGTAGTTAGTCGAATTCAAATTTAGCCGGGGAGTATAGCGCTCCAAATCACATGACCGGTCAGCGATCACCTCGGCAGTGCATCTGGCGCGACGATGATCGGCCTGGCGGTTCCTTGGGGCAGCTCCAGCACCCGGCCAGTCGCATGGCTTGCAAAAAGTGATATCAGATTGGTTTTTCTGTCACGTTCAGATGGTAACCTCTGCCGGTTCGTCCGTCCTTCTGCGGCATGCTGTCGCACCAAATTGGAGCTTCAACCAATAAAACAGTCATGCGTGTGCATAAGGCTGGGTTGAGCAGTGGCTGGCGAACCCTATTAATAATTGGGGGATACACAATGAGCACGAGTACCACGGCGGACGGCTTCAGCGCCGACCAGCCAGCGTTCCTGTCCAAGGAGCGCATTATCGCCAAGCCCGGTTTCAACCGATGGCTGGTACCACCGGCCGCGCTGGCCATCCACCTTTGCATCGGCATGGCCTACGGCTTTTCGGTGTTCTGGTTGCCACTGTCCAAAGCCTTGGGCGTGACCAAGGCAGTAGCCTGCGCGCCGGAAATGGGTTTCATCGAACAAGTGTTTTCGTCGCAATGTGACTGGCCGATTTCCATGCTCGGCTGGATCTACACCCTGTTCTTCATCTTTCTCGGCTGTTCGGCTGCGATCTGGGGCGGCTGGCTGGAACACGCCGGGCCGCGCAAGGCCGGTGTTGTCTCGGCGTTGTGCTGGTGTGGCGGCCTGCTGATTTCAGCGCTCGGCGTCTACACGCATCAGATCTGGTTGATGTGGATCGGCTCCGGCGTCATTGGCGGTATCGGCCTGGGCCTGGGCTACATCTCGCCGGTCTCGACCCTGATCAAGTGGTTCCCGGACAAACGCGGCATGGCGACCGGCATGGCGATCATGGGGTTCGGCGGTGGTGCGATGGTCGGTGCTCCACTGGCTGCATCCCTGATGAGCCACTTCGCCTCGCCAACCAGCGTCGGCGTATGGCAGAGCTTCCTGGTGATGGCCGCGATCTATTTCGTGTTCATGATCGGCGGCGCGCTGTCCTACCGCGTGCCGCCAACCGGCTGGAAGCCTGAAGGCTGGACCGCCCCGGCGAAAAAAGCCGCGAACGCGATGATCACCCATCGTCACGTGCACGTGAATGTGGCGTGGAAAACACCGCAATTCCGTCTGGTCTGGCTGGTGCTGTGCCTGAACGTATCTGCGGGTATTGGCATCCTCGGCATGGCTTCGCCGCTGTTGCAGGAAGTGTTTGGCGGCAAATTGCTGGGCACTGATCAGGCGTTTGGTCAGCTGGACGCCGGCCAACTTGCATCGATCGCTGCGATTGCTGCCGGCTTCACCGGTTTGCTGAGCCTGTTCAACATCGGCGGGCGGTTCTTCTGGGCATCGTTCTCGGATTACCTGGGCCGAAAAAACACCTATTTTGTGTTCTTCGCATTGGGCTTCGCCCTGTATGCACTGATCCCGAACCTGGGGCACCTGGGCAACGTTGCGCTGTTCGTGGCGGCGTTCTGCATCATTCTGTCGATGTATGGCGGCGGTTTCGCAACCGTTCCGGCTTACCTGGCCGATTTGTTCGGTACGCAAATGGTCGGCGCGATTCACGGTCGTCTGTTGACGGCGTGGGCGGCGGCGGGCGTGTTGGGTCCGGTGCTGGTGAACTACCTGCGTGAATATCAATTGAGCATCGGCGTCGAACGCGCGGCAGCTTACGACATCACCCTGTACATCCTCGCGGGCCTGCTGGTGCTGGGTTTCATCTGCAACCTGCTGGTGCGTCCGGTGGCGGACAAGTACTTCATGACCGACGCTGAACTGGCTGCCGAACAGGCGCTGGGTCACGACAAGGGCGCCGATGCCAGCACCGTGCTGGAGTGGAAAGCGGCGCCGGGCACCAAGCCGCTGGCGATTGCTGCGTGGCTGGTGGTGGGCATTCCGTTGGCCTGGGGTGTCTGGGTGACGCTGCAGAAGACGGCGGTGCTGTTCAACTAAGCTACCTGCTTGACGCATGACCTGTGGGAGCGAGCTTGCTCGCGATAGCGGCCTTACAGTCGACAGAAATGTTGAATGTGATGGCCTCATCGCGAGCAAGCTCGCTCCCACAGTCGTTTTGTAACCCGCCTGATCTGCTTGTATGGACATGTCTACCCGCCACACCCCGGAATTCACTCCGTCAGCGATATCACCTCCCGTGTTTCTGTTTCCCGCCCGCGCCCCTATAATGGCTGCCTTTTTCGCCCAATGATTTGCGGAGCTGGTGATGGCCGAACGTATGGCGTCAGTCGAGCGCGACACTCTGGAAACCCAGATTAAAGCCTCGATCAACCTGGATGGCACCGGAAAGGCCCGGTTTGATATCGGTGTGCCTTTTCTTGAGCACATGCTGGACCAGATCGCCCGTCACGGGCTGATCGACCTTGATATCGTCAGCAAGGGCGACCTGCATATCGACGACCACCACACCGTGGAAGACGTCGGTATCACCCTCGGTCAAGCGTTCACCAAAGCCATCGGCGACAAAAAAGGCATCCGTCGCTACGGTCACGCTTACGTGCCGCTCGATGAAGCGCTGTCGCGCGTGGTGATCGATTTCTCCGGCCGTCCCGGTCTGCAAATGCATGTTCCCTACACCCGCGCCACCGTCGGCGGTTTCGACGTTGACCTGTTCCAGGAGTTCTTCCAGGGCTTCGTCAACCACGCCAACGTGACCCTGCACATCGACAATCTGCGTGGACACAACACCCACCACCAGATCGAAACCGTGTTCAAGGCTTTCGGCCGCGCACTGCGCATGGCCGTCGAGCTGGATGACCGCATGGCCGGTCAGATGCCGTCGACCAAAGGCGTTCTGTAATGCAGACGGTCGCGGTAATCGATTACGGCATGGGCAACCTGCACTCGGTGGCCAAGGCCCTCGAGCACGTCGGTGCCGGGAAGGTCCTGATCACCAGCGATGCCAATGTGATTCGCGAAGCCGACCGGGTAGTGTTTCCCGGCGTCGGCGCGATTCGCGACTGCATGGCGGAGATCCGTCGCCTGGGATTTGATTCTCTGGTGCGTGAAGTCAGCAAGGATCGTCCGTTCCTTGGCATCTGCGTCGGCATGCAAGCCCTGCTCGACAGCAGTGAAGAGAACGATGGCGTCGACTGCATCGGCCTGTTTCCGGGCGCAGTGAAGTTCTTTGGCAAAGACCTGCACGAAGACGGCGAGCATTTGAAAGTCCCGCACATGGGCTGGAACCAGGTGAAGCAGACGGTCAGTCACCCGCTGTGGCACGACATTCCGGACCTGGCGCGTTTCTACTTCGTGCACAGCTATTACATCGCGGCCGGCAACGCGCGGCAGGTGGTGGGCGGCGGTCACTACGGTGTCGATTTCGCCGCAGCGCTGGCTGAGGGCTCGCGTTTCGCCGTGCAGTTTCACCCGGAGAAAAGCCATACCCATGGCCTGCAACTGCTGCAGAACTTCGCCGCGTGGGACGGTCGCTGGTAAATGGCCGTCAAGAAGTCGAAGCCGCCGATCCTGACCCTCACTCCCGAGCAGGAGAGCGACGCCAATCACAAGATCAAGCGCTTCATGGAGGAGCGCTTCGAACTGGATCTGGGTTCGTTCGAAGCGGCCGAAATCCTTGAGCTGTTTACCCGTAAAATTGCTCCGCACTATTACAACAGGGCGATTTTCGATGTGCAGACGCACCTCAAAGAGAGGTTCGAAAGCATTGAAAGCGACCTGTGGGCGCTCGAAAAGAATTAGGGCAGCGGCAAGCTTCAAGCTTCAAGCTGCAAGAAGTATCCACGCGTGCGCGCTTGCAGCTTATGGCTTGCAGCTTGCAGCTCTTTGACGAAGGAAAAGCATGCTAATTATTCCCGCTATCGATCTCAAGGACGGTGCCTGTGTTCGTCTGCGCCAGGGCCGCATGGAAGATTCCACAGTGTTCTCCGATGATCCGGTGAGCATGGCTGCCAAGTGGGTGGAGGGCGGTTGCCGCCGTCTGCATCTGGTCGACCTCAACGGCGCCTTCGAGGGCCAGCCGGTAAACGGCGAAGTGGTCACCGCCATCGCCAAACGCTACCCGCACCTGCCGATTCAGATCGGCGGCGGCATTCGCTCCCTGGAAACCATCGAGCACTATGTGAAAGCGGGCGTGAGCTACGTGATCATCGGCACCAAGGCCGTGAAAGATCCGGCCTTCGTTGCTGAAGCCTGTCGCGCGTTCCCGGGAAAAGTCATCGTCGGTCTGGACGCCAAGGACGGTTTCGTCGCCACCGATGGCTGGGCTGAAATCAGCACGGTTCAGGTCATTGATCTGGCCAGGCAATTCGAGGCTGACGGCGTGTCTGCGATCGTTTATACCGACATCGCCAAAGACGGCATGATGCAGGGCTGCAACGTACCGTTCACCGCCGCCCTGGCCGCTGCCACGAAAATCCCGGTGATCGCCTCCGGTGGCATCCACAACCTCGGCGACATCAAGTCGCTGCTCGATGCGAAGGCGCCGGGCATCATCGGCGCAATTACAGGTCGCGCGATTTATGAAGGCACGCTGGATGTGGCGCAAGCACAGGCTTTTTGTGACAGCTACGCGACCGGCTCCAAGCTGTAAGCTGCAAGTTAGAAGCGCGACCGCGATCCGCTCTTTCTTGCAGCTTGTAGCTTGAAGCTTGCAACTCTTAATCGGAGATTAAGCATGGCTCTGGCCAAACGCATCATCCCTTGCCTGGACGTGGATAACGGCCGGGTTGTCAAAGGTGTGAAGTTCGAGAATATTCGCGACGCCGGTGACCCGGTGGAAATCGCCCGTCGCTATGACGAGCAGGGCGCGGACGAGATTACCTTTCTCGACATCACCGCCAGCGTCGACGGCCGCGATACTACGCTGCACACCGTGGAGCGCATGGCCAGCCAGGTCTTCATCCCGCTGACCGTGGGCGGTGGCGTGCGTACCGTGCAGGACATTCGCAACCTGCTCAATGCCGGCGCGGACAAGGTGTCGATCAACACCGCTGCCGTGTTCAATCCTGAATTCGTCGGGGAAGCGGCGCAGCATTTCGGTTCGCAATGCATCGTCGTCGCCATCGATGCAAAGAAGGTCTCGGGACCTGCCGAAACCCCGCGCTGGGAAATCTTCACCCATGGCGGTCGCAAACCCACCGGTCTCGATGCCGTTGAGTGGGCGAAGAAAATGGAAGCGCTGGGCGCTGGCGAAATCCTCCTGACCAGCATGGATCAGGACGGCATGAAAAACGGCTTCGACCTGGGCGTAACCCGCGCCATCAGCGATGCGCTGGGCATTCCGGTGATTGCTTCGGGCGGCGTTGGCAACCTGCAACATCTCGCCGACGGCATCATCGAAGGCCATGCCAGTGCGGTACTGGCGGCGAGTATTTTCCACTTTGGCGAATACACCGTGCAGGAAGCCAAAGCTTACATGGCTCATCGGGGCATCGTGATGCGCTAAACATTCCGTACAGGCCAGTGGACATCATGGCGGGCTCAAGGCACTCTTGGGTACGCCATGGATTTCGGTAGCCAGACATGCTCAAACGCCTTCTTCTCGCTCTCACCAGTGCTGCTGTGTTGCTCGTCAATGGCGTGCACGCTGCAGAAAACCCCGACACCGACCTGGTGTTGCTGACCGAAAATTTCCCGCCTTACAACATGGCGAAAAACGGCAAGAACTTCGCTCAGGACGAGAACATCAACGGCATCGCCGTGGACGTCGTTCGTGAGATGTTCAAACGTGCCGGCATGACTTACAGCCTGACGCTGCGTTTCCCCTGGGAGCGGATTTACAAACTCGCCCTGGAGAAACCCGGTTACGGCGTGTTCGTGATGGCGCGCTTGCCGGACCGCGAGAAGCTGTTCAAATGGGTCGGCCCGATTGGTCCGGATGACTGGATCATGCTGGCCAACGCGGACAGCAAGATCAGCCTGGCAAGCCTGGATGACGCACGCAAGTTCAAGATCGGCGCGTACAAGGGCGACGCGATTGCCGAAACGCTGACCAAGCAGGGGCTCAAGCCCATCGTCGTCCTGCGCGATCAGGATAATGCGAAGAAACTGGTGAGCGGTCAGATTGATCTGTGGGCCACCGGAGATCCGGCCGGTCGTTACCTTGCGCGCCAGGACGGCGTGACCGGGCTCAAGACCGTACTGCGTTTCAACAGCGCCGAGTTGTACCTGGCCCTGAACAAAGACGTGCCGGACGAAACCGTTGCCAGGTTGCAAGCGGCCCTCGATCAGCTGCGCAAGGAAGGCGTGGTCGAGCAGATCATGGCGCGGTATCTCTGACACCCGGCCATCAAGTGTGGGAGCGAGCTTGCTCGCGATGGGGGCGTGTCAGTCGACATCAATATTGCCTGACATATCGCAATCGCGAGCAAGCTCACTCCCACAGTGTCTTGTGGAGTAGCGAATTACCGGTACACCCCATCCTTCCCATGCCCGGCCATTGCGCGATTGCCACGCACGCTGACCATCATTTTGATGTCGATCCAGTCGATTCCCTGAGCCTTCAACTTCGGCAGTTCACGTTCCAGCACAGCCAATGTCTGCGGATACGGATGCCCGATCATCACCGCTGAACCCTGCCGCCGTGCCAGGCTGATCGCCGTTTGCAGCTGAGTGAAAATGGCTTCTTCCGTGCGCTCGTCATCCAGAAACACATCCCGCGACACACTCGCCAGGCCGATCTTCTGCGCCTCGGCGGCGGCCACGGTTTGCGCACTGGTGCGGCTGTCGACAAAGATCTTGTGTCGGCGCTGCAAGTCCGCCATCAGCCACGCCATGGCCGCCGGTTGCGCGGTCATGCGGCTGCCCATGTGATTATTGATGCCTGCAGTGCAGGGCACGACCTTGAGCGCGGCATTCAGACGCTTCTCAAGTTCCGCGATGGGCAGCTCGGGGTGCCAGGCGAACGGGCCGGTGGCTGGGTCCATCGGCATGTGCAGGATCACAATCTTGCCGGCGCGATGGGCTTCGCGGGCAAATTCGGTGGCGTGGGGTGTGTCGGGCATGACCGCCGCCGTTACCGGGCCGGGCAGGGCCAGCACGCGGCGATCCCGAGGCAGATTTTGCCCCAGGTCGTCGATGATCAAACTCAGATAGGCTTTTTGCGGGGCGGGGGATGCATGCGCAACACCCGCCAGACAGCACAGCAGACCGAGGACTAACCGCCAGCGCATCTCAGCGGCCGGACGTAATGCTCAGCCCTTTGAGCAGGCTCAGGGCCTGGGCCAGCTGGTAATCGTCGTCCTGCGGCATCGCCTTGGCTTTGGCACCGGAACCCGTCGGTTTGTCGGCGCCGCCGTTGCCATTGCCCAGGTGGCCTTGCAGATCGGCTTCCTTGAAGTATTCGCTGTCCTGCTCGCTGGTGATCCTGGCCTTGCGCACTTCGATGTCCGGGACGATGCCCTGCGCCTGAATCGAGCGACCGTTTGGCGTGTAATACAGCGCCGTGGTGATCTTCAATGCGCGTTCGTTGTTCAGCGGCAATACCGTTTGCACAGAGCCTTTGCCGAAACTGTTGGTGCCCATGACCACTGCGCGTTTCTGGTCCTGCAAAGCGCCGGCGACGATCTCCGAAGCCGAAGCGCTGCCACCGTTGATCAACGCCACCATTGGAACGGCTTCGCTTTCATCCTTGCCGGTGGCGGAGAAGCGCAGCTCGGAATTGGCGATACGGCCCTTGGTGTAAACGATCAGGCCTTTGGTGATGAAGTGATCGACCACTTCCACCGCTGCTTGCAGCACGCCGCCCGGGTTGTTGCGCAGGTCGAGGATGATGCCGTTGAGCTTCTTGCCGTTGTCCTTGCGCAATTTCGCCAGCGCCTTGGAGACTTCATCGCCGGTCTTGACCTGAAATTGGGTAATACGGATGTAGCCGTAGCCCGACTCCAGCAACTGCGCCTTGACGCTTTTCACTTGAATGATTGCGCGGGCCAGGGTCACGTCGAACGGTGTGCCGCCGTCGCGCACCAACGTGAGGGTGATTTTCTCACCGATTTTGCCGCGCATCTTGTCCACGGCTTCGGTCATGCTTTGGCCGCGCGTCGGCTGGCCGTTGATCTTGACGATGAAATCACCGGACTGAATGCCAGCCTTGGAGGCGGGGGTGTCATCGATGGGTGAAACCACTTTGATGAACCCGTCTTCGGCGCCGACTTCGATCCCCAAGCCGCCAAACTCACCGCTGGTGCTCTCCTGCAATTCGGCGAAATCTTCCGGGCCCAGGTAAGCGGAGTGCGGATCAAGGTTGCTGAGCATGCCTTTGATCGCGTTCTCCAGCAGCGTCTTGTCGTCGACCGGTTCGACATACGCCGCCTTGATCCGGTCCATGACCTCGGCAAACGTGCGCAACTCTTCCAGCGGCAACGGGGACTTGGTGGTTGCAGCGGTGCCCGCAGGCGCGACTGCCGGAGCCGGCTGGGCAGCGAACGCCAGAGGCGCGCCGATCACCAGGGCGATCGTCAGGGCCAGCGAGGTAAGGCGGGACAAATGCAGCATGTCGAACGAACTCCTAATGTTGGTGACTCAACGCCTATCCTTGCGCGCGGCACCATTGCGCCGGATCACTCGGGTGACCCTGCTGACGAATAGCGAAATACAGTGCTGGCGTGTCCTGCCCGCCACTGCTACCCACAGTGGAGATGGACTCGCCTGCTTTAACCACGTCACCCGCAGACTTGAGCAGCGTCTGGTTGTGGCCGTACAGACTCAAAAAACCGTTGCCATGGTCCAGAATCACCAGCAGCCCGGCACCGCGCAACCAGTCGGCAAACACCACGCGACCGCCATGCACCGCGTGAACCTGGCTGCCCGCGGAGGCGCTGATCATCACACCGTCCCACTTGGTGCGGGTATCGTCGCCACGGGACTCACCGAAACGCGCAAGCAGTCGACCATCAACCGGCCATGGAAGTTTGCCCCGGCTTGACGCAAAAGGGCCGCCAAAGGTTTCGCCGGCGCTGGAAACCAAAACGCCGGGGGTTGATTTGACGGGTTTGCGTGGGGCATCAGTGGCGCCAGCATCTGCTGCAGCCTGAGCCTCACGTAAACGCTTTTTTTCGGCTTCCTGCTGGGCGATCAGCGCTTTTTGCCGCGCCTCTTCTGCCTCACGAGCCTGACGGGCCAGGGTTTCTTCGATGGTTTTAAGGACTTTCGACAGGTCTGCCTGGTCCTGCTCTCGCGCGGCGAGCTTTTGATCGCGAGCCTTTACGTCGACATTGAGCTTGGCCAATACCTGCTGGCGCTCCTTGCGGACTTTATCGAGTTCTTCGCGCTGGCTGTCGAGGCTGCTTTTCTGCACCAGCAACTGCGCCTGTTGCAGGGCGATGTCTTTTTCGACGTTGGCCAGCTGGCGCAAGGTTTCGTTGAAATTCTTCAACTGCTCCAGGCGGGCCTGGCTCAGATAGTCGTAATAGGTAAGGGTGCGGGCGAATTTTTCCGGATTCTGCTGGTTGAGCAGCAACTTCAAGTACTCCTGACGGCCGTTTTGGTAGGCCGCGCGGGCCTGAATGGCGATCAGTCGCTGCTGTTCAATGCGCGCGCTCTGGAGTTTTTTTTTCTCGGTGTCGAGACGGTCCAGCTCGGATTCGCTTTTCTTCAGCTCTTTCTGCAGGGCTTCGACCTGCTTTTCGAGCTTGCCCATCTCGGTCTCGGTGCCCTTGAGGTCTTTCTGCACCCCCGATTTCTCTTCCTGCAACTTGCCCAGCAGTTTTTTCAGCTCGGCAATGTCCTGACGCGTGGCGTCCAACTGTTGTTGGGTTTGCGCACGCTCGTCGGCGAAGGCCGGTTGGAGCAGGCAGGTCAAGGCAAGGGCAATCAGGACGCGGAGCATAGAGGCGGGCGACACCAGGGAAAGGGACGGCCTAGTATGCCCGCCAAGCGCTGCAAAAAAAACGCCCAATTGGGGCTGTGTGATAACTGGCCGGAAAAACACTGAAAACCAATGCGGGACAGAGCTTGTGTGGCGAAGGGGCTTGCGCCCGTTGGGTCGCGAAGCGGACCCAAAATCTGCAATCGCGGTGTATCAGGTACACCGCATGCAATGGTTTTACGACTGCCACGCAGCCGAACGGGGGCAAGCCCCCTCGCCACACAGGCTTCCACAGGGTTTGGCGGTGTCTGAAGAGACTGCTTACACCAGTATCGAAGTCCCGGTCATCTCCGCCGGTTTTTCAAGCCCCAGCAACATCAGCATGGTCGGCGCGACATCCGCCAGCACGCCGCCATCACGCACCTTGAGGTCACGCTTGCCGACATATATGAACGGCACCGGCTCGGTGGTATGCGCGGTGTGGGCCTGACCGGTGGACTCGTCGGACATTTGCTCGACGTTGCCGTGGTCCGCGGTGATCAACGCTTCGCCGCCGACCTTGTCCAGCGCCTCGACAATGCGGCCAACGCACAGGTCCAGGCATTCCACCGCTTTGACGGCAGCGGCGAATACGCCGCTGTGGCCGACCATGTCGCCGTTGGCGTAATTGACGACGATCACGTCGTAGCGCTGGTTTTCAATGGCATCGACGATGCGGTCGGTCACCTGCGGCGCGCTCATTTCCGGCTGCAAATCATAGGTGGCGACTTTCGGCGACGGGATAAGAATGCGTTCTTCGCCTGGAAACGGTTCTTCGCGGCCGCCGGAGAAGAAGAAGGTGACGTGCGCGTACTTTTCGGTTTCGGCGATGCGCAGTTGCGTCTTGCCGTTCTTCGCCAGGTAGTCGCCCAGCACGTTGTCCAGGCTGCCGGCAGCGAATGCCGATGGCGCGGGGATGCTGGCGGCGTATTGAGTGAGCATGACGAAGCCGGCGAGGCTCGGCTGACGCGCGCGCTCGAATTCCTTGAAGTCGTCTTCCACGAATACGCGGGTCAGTTCGCGAGCGCGGTCGGCACGGAAATTCATGAAGACGACGGCATCGCCGTCCTCGACTTTTACCGGCTCACCAATGGAGGTGGCTTTGACGAACTCGTCACTCTCGCCACGGGCATACGCAGCATCAAGGCCTTCCTGCGCGGTGGCGGCATTGAATTGGCCATTGCCGTCAACGATCAGGTTGTACGCCTGGGACACGCGGTCCCAACGGTTGTCGCGGTCCATGGCGAAGTAGCGGCCGATGATGCTGGCGATCCGACCCTTGCCCAGCGCCTGAAACGCTGCGTCGAGCAATTCGATGGACGATTGCGCACTTTTCGGCGGCGTGTCGCGGCCGTCGAGGAAGGCGTGCAGGTAAATTTTTTCGGCACCGCGCTTGTAAGCCAGTTCGGCCATGGCGACCAGGTGGTCCTGGTGGCTGTGAACGCCGCCGTCGGACAGCAGGCCCATGAAGTGCACTGCTTTGCCGGCGGCAACGGCCTTGTCGACGGCAGCGACGATGGTCGGGTTCTCGAAAAACTCGCCGTCGCGGATCGACTTGGTCACCCGCGTAAAGTCCTGATACACAACGCGGCCAGCACCGAGGTTCATGTGGCCCACTTCGGAATTGCCCATCTGGCCATCCGGCAGACCGACATCCATGCCGCTTCCAGAGATCAGGCCGTTCGGAACGGTGGCACACAGGCGGTCCAGCACGGGCTTCCTGGCAGCAAGGACAGCGTTGGATTCCGGGCTCTCACTGTGACCGAAGCCGTCGAGAATAATCAGGACCAAAGGTTTAGGCGTGGTAGTCATGGATTCCACTCGTGGCTGAGTTAAAAGAGGGCAACGGAAAAAGGGAGTCGCAGTTTAAAGCTAAGTTCCGACGCCGTCACCGCCGGACGGGGTTTGGCCCACCATAGTGGCTGTGTATACTGGCCGACATTTTAACGCCCTGGAACCTCCTTCGATGGTTGCTAACCTGATTCAATTCGCCACTAACCACTATCTGCTCGTCGGTATTTTCGTCGTACTGCTGGCGTTGTTGATCGCTTACCAGATGCAAGGCGGCGGTCGCAGCCTCAGCACCGGTGAACTGACCGGGCTGGTCAATAAGGACGCCGGCGTGGTGATCGATATTCGTCCGGTCAAGGATTTCGCCGCGGGTCACATCGTCGGCGCGTTGAACATCCCTCACGACAAGCTGACCGCTCGCGTTGGCGAACTGGAAAAGCACAAGTCCAAGACCATTATTCTGGTCGACGCCATGGGCCAGACCGCTGGCACGCATGCCCGCGAACTGATGAAGTCCGGCTTCACCGCCGCCAAGCTTTCCGGCGGTATTTCCAGCTGGAAAGGCGACAACCTGCCCTTGGTGAAGTGATATGAGCAACGTCGTCGTCTACTCCAGCGATTACTGCCCTTACTGCTCGCGAGCCAAGTACCTGCTCGAGAACAAAGGCGTGGCTTTCGAAGAGATAAAGGTCGATGGCAAGCCGCAGGTGCGCGCTGCGATGGCCCAGAGAGCGGGGCGCACATCCGTGCCGCAAATCTGGATCGGCGAGCGCCACGTCGGCGGCTGTGATGATTTGTTTGCCCTGGAGCGCGCCGGCAAGCTCGACGCGCTGCTCAAGGCCTGAACGCCTTCCCTATAAGACCCCGAGATCAGAAAGGATCCGAGATGACTGACCAACAGAACACTGCAGCCAGCGAAGAAGAAACCGCACCGCAATTTTCCTTGCAGCGCATCTACGTGCGTGACTTGTCCTTCGAAGCCCCGAAAAGCCCGGCGATCTTCCGCCAGCAATGGGAGCCAAGCGTCGGTCTGGATCTGAACACCCGTCAAAAGGCATTGGAAGGTGACTTCCACGAAGTCGTGCTGACCTTGTCGGTTACCGTGAAGAACGGTGAAGAAGTGGCTTTCATTGCTGAAGTGCAACAAGCCGGCATCTTCCTGATCAAGAACCTCGACGACGCATCGATGAGCCACACGCTTGGCGCGTTCTGCCCGAACATCCTGTTCCCGTATGCCCGCGAAACCCTGGACAGCCTGGTCACCCGCGGCTCGTTCCCGGCCCTGATGCTGGCTCCGGTGAACTTCGACGCGCTGTACGCGCAAGAACTGCAGCGCATGCAGGCGGCTGGCGAGACTCCGACCGTTCAATAAGCTGCGCAGCGACACCCGTGTGGGAGTGAGCCTGCTCGCGATTAAGGAGTGTCAGACGACATTTAAGTCAGCTGACACACCGCTATCGCGAGCAGGCTCACTCCCACATTTGTTATGCGGTGTTACTTGAATCCGAGCTGACGCCAACCTTCGTATACCGCAACCGCCACGGTGTTCGACAGGTTCAGGCTGCGGCAGCCTTCACGCATCGGCAGGCGCAAACGTTGCTCGCCGGGCAAGGCATCCAGCACTTCGGCCGGCAGCCCCCGGCTTTCCGGGCCGAACAGAAACGCGTCACCCTCGGCGAAACTGGCATCGTGGAACAGCCTCGAGCCTTTGGTGGTGAAGGCGAACAGCCGAGGATGGCCGAGGCTTTCGAGGCAGCTGGCAAGGTCCGCATGACGTTGCAGGGTGGCATACTCGTGGTAATCGAGACCGGCCCGACGCAGACGCTTGTCGTCCATCTCGAAACCCAGCGGCTCGATCAAATGCAGGTGGCAGCCACTGTTGGCGCACAACCTGATAACGTTGCCGGTATTCGGCGGAATTTCTGGTTGGAAAAGGATGACGTGAAACATGCACGGCTCCGAAGATAAAGATGAGCGGCATTCTACGCCGCCTGTGGGTGATCGATCGAAACTATTGCCACGGGTCATGGGTTCGCTGGTGATTGTCGGCGTGATGACCGGGCTGATGATCGGTCGCCTGACCACACCCGACCCCAGCCAATTGCAGCAGGTCGAGGTGACCAGTGACGGCTTGGTGGTGTGGTTCAACAACGAGCCCAAATCCCACGGCGAATTTGTCGACGGCAGCCTGGCGTTGCTGTTCGAGGCTGAAGGCAAGGCGCAGAAAGGCCAGCTGAAGCTCAACGACAAGAGCGCGAACTGGCGAGTGCGTTTGAGTGATGGAGGGCTGTTGCTGTCGGTCGTGGCCGCCCGGCCGCTGCAGGGCGAATGGTCCGGCAGTGAGGTCGATGACCGTTGGCGGCTGGAGATCCATCTCCGAGAGAAATAAAGAGGGAATCCCCGGCCTGCCTGTACCAAGGTTCCCGAAACGGGAGGGCTCGCGTATTTCGTCGTGAGCCGGTGTAAAGAAGGAACCCCTGACCTGCCTGTATCAAGGGCCCCAAAACGGCAGGACTCGGTGCCATGTGTGGTGCGAGTCCGATGTAAAGAGGGGAATCCCCGGCCTGCCTGTACCAAGGTCCCCGAAACCGGGTAGTGAACCAAATCACTGAATGGACCATTGCAGGGGGCGTGCCAGCTTTTAACAATTCGAAACAGGAACCGCTGCAAAACGGCGAAAACCCCGTATTGCGGGGCTTTCGTGTTTTTTCGATCGGGTTTGATTGTGCATAGGGGCGGGGTGTCGAATCAGTGGTTGTGCGCGATTGCGGTTCACGATGCATTCAGTCGGTGCGCCGTGCCCCAAAAGCATCGCGAGCAAGCTCGCTCCCACAGGGTTCAGGGGCGTTCACGTATGCGCGAAAACACTGAAATCGACTGTAGGAGCGAGCTTGCTCGCGATGGGCTGTAACAGTCAGCGAAGATCTACACGCCGCTTAACCCTCTTCCCCCTCATCCTCATCCCCACCATCGACCTTCATTCCCAGTTCCTTGATCTTGCGCGTCAGGGTATTACGTCCCCAGCCCAACAAAACCGCCGCATCACGACGCCGCCCGGCCGTATGTTTCAATGCTGTCTCGATCATGATCCGCTCGAACGTCGGCACCGCGCTATCGAGCAGACTCGACTGGCCACGCGCCAGTGCCTGATCGGCCCACTGACGCAACGCTTGCTCCCAGTTGGTCACAGGTGCCGAATCTTGCGGCAGGTTCAGCAGCTCCGGCGGCAGGTCGCCGATGTGCACCTCTCGACCCGATGCCATCACCGTGATCCAGCGGCAGGTGTTTTCCAGCTGACGCACGTTGCCGCCCCACGGCAGGTTCTTGAGGTATTCCTCGGTCTCGCTTTTCAGCAGTTTCGGCTCGACCGCCATCTCTTGCGCCGCGCGGCTGAGGAAATGCCTGGCCAGGGTCGGAATATCTTCGCGACGATCCGATAATCGTGGGATATGAATGCGGATAACGTTGAGACGATGAAACAAGTCCTCACGGAATTTGCCGGCCTGCACCAGGGTTTCCAGGTTCTGGTGAGTGGCGGCGATGATCCGTACATCGACTTTAACCGGCATGTGACCGCCAACGCGGTAGAACTCGCCATCGGCCAAAACGCGCAGCAATCGAGTCTGCGTATCCGCTGGCATGTCGCCGATTTCATCGAGAAACAGCGTGCCGCCGTCAGCCTGTTCAAAACGACCGCGACGCAGGTTGGCCGCGCCGGTGAACGCGCCTTTTTCGTGGCCGAACAGCTCGGATTCCATCAAATCTTTCGGAATCGCCGCCATGTTCAAAGCAATGAACGGCGATGCTGCTCGCGGGCTGTGACGGTGCAAAGCGTGGGCCACCAGCTCTTTACCGGTACCGGATTCGCCGTTGATCAGCACGGTGATGTTGGAGTGGCTCAAGCGGCCGATGGCGCGAAACACTTCCTGCATCGCAGGCGCTTCGCCGATGATTTCCGGTGTACGGGTCAGCGCGACAGGTACTTCCAGGCCTTGCTGCTCTTGTGCGTGCTGGTTGGCGCGCTTGACCAGCGACACCGCCTCGTCGACATCGAACGGTTTTGGCAGGTATTCAAAGGCGCCGCCCTGATAGGACGCAACCGCGCTGTCCAGGTCCGAGTGCGCCGTCATGATGATCACAGGCAGCCGAGGGTGTTGCTCGCGAATCCGCGCCAGCAGGTCCAGACCGCTGGCGCCGGGCATGCGGATGTCGGAAATGATCACGTCCGGTTGCTGGCGCGCCAGTCGGCTCATCACGCCATCGGCGCTGTCGAAGCTCTGCGTGGTCATGCCTTCCTGCTGCAAGGCTTTTTCCAGGACCCAACGGATTGATCGGTCGTCATCGACGATCCACACGGTTTCACTACGGCTCATGTCGATGTGGCTCCTTGTTCCAGTGGCAGAAAGATCGAGAACGTGGTCTGGCCTGCGTGGCTGTCGCACTCGATCAGGCCATGGTGCTGGCTGATGATGTTCTGGGTAATGGCCAGGCCCAGCCCGGTACCGTCCGGACGACCGCTTACCATAGGGAAGAAAATGGTTTCCTGCAGCTCGGCAGGGATGCCGGGACCGTTATCGATGATCTCGATCTTGGTGACCAGGCGATGGCGCACGTGGCCGATGGTGAACTGGCGCATGGCGCGGGTGCGCAGAGTGATGCGGCCCAGGCGTAATTCGTTCTGGCTGCTAATGGCCTGCATCGCGTTGCGCACGATGTTCAAGACGGCCTGAATCATTTGTTCGCGGTCGATCGTTACGTCAGGGATGCTCGGGTCGTAGTCGCGGGCCAGAGTGATGCAGCCTTGGCTTTCCGCCTCAACCAGGTGCGAGACCCTTTCCAGCACCTCATGAATGTTGCACATGGCCAGCGACGGCAGTTTGTTCGAGCCGAGCATGCGATCGACCAGATTACGCAGGCGATCGGCTTCTTCAATAATGACGTTGGTGTAGTCGCGCAGGCTCTCTTCCGGTAGTTCGCGGGCCAGCAGTTGTGCGGCGCCGCGAATTCCGCCTAGCGGGTTCTTGATCTCGTGAGCGAGCCCGCGAACCAGCATCTTGCTGGTTTCCTGCTTCGACAACTGCGCCTCTTCCTTGGTGATCCGCAACAAACGATCGCGCGGGTGCACTTCCAGTAACAACTTGGTGGCGGCATTGGCCAGGATCGGCGTTACCGCGTAATCGACCGTCAGTGTCTGACCGGTCAGGGCAGTGAGCATCGCTTCGCGTTTTGTAAAAGGGTGCGCGTGCTCAACGGCCTGACGCAGGGAGTTGAGTGCCTCGGGAGATTCGGTAAACAGTTCGCTGATGAATTGCCCATGACTTCGCTGGCCGCTGATGGCCAAAAGCATTTCCGCCGCCGGGTTCATGTATTCCAGATGCAGCTCGGCATCCAGCAGGATGGTGGCGGTGGTCAGGTTGTCTAGCAACAGTCGGTGCAGTGCGTCGCTTATGGTCATCAGGACCTCTTTTGGAGCAGGGCATGCGCAGGAATAACGCGCCGATGCAGGGAAAATGCAAAAAACAAACCAAGGCTCCGAAAAGAAGCGGTGAAACCCTGAAACGGGTGTTTAACGCTCGTTTGCGTGGCGTTCTGCCAGCTCTCGCGGCTATTTCCGAACCAAAATGGGTGGCGATGAGGTTCCGTCAAACCGTATCGCACCAATATAGTGCGGGAGCTGCATCGAGGTTAGAAGAAACGCAAAAAGGGATTTTTTTCTTCTTCAGGTTTGTCTTTCAGCGGGCATTCTGGCCGTTGGCCGTAATCCGCGAGGGCGCAGGGTTTGACCTGACGTTTCTGCGCGAGGGAAATGCGCAACATGTGGAAGGGTTGATTGGCGGTGCGCTCCACGGTGCGTCCCTGCTCGTCAACAATCTCGACGGACAGGTTGTGCGTGCCACGATCAATATCGGTGAGCGCGAAAACCGGACTGGCGCCGGGCTCGCCGGTGGGTTGGCCGTCCAGTAGCAATCGATAACGATGGCCGCGTTGCAGGCCGGGTTCGCTGGTGGCGCTGACGATGAGTTCGCCGGCAGTACTGCGGACCGTGGCGTCGGGCTCGGGAATCAGCAGCCGGAGCATGTTGTAGTGAAAGGACGGTTTGGCCGTGGGCTTCTGCTCGGCAACCGCTGGCGCGGCGCTGGTCGGGTTGGCTGACATGCGATTGCTCGGCGCCAACGGCACGCGTTTGGCGTTGCCCGACCCCGGCTGATCGGTGAAAACCCGATTGCCCTGGGCGTCGATGTAAGTGAATACCTGCGCCGATGCCGGTAGCGCAATCAGGCAAGCGATCAGCAGCCACAACCTCATGGCGTATGCACTCGTTGAAGGGTGAAGGTCACGGATGGACTCTGTTGGACAACCGCTTCGCCGCTGATGACCTGGACCGCGAGACTGTGTGTGCCGCGATCGATGTTGACCAGTTGCAGAATCGGCACGTTGCTCGGCTGGCCGTAGGGTTGATCGTCCAGCACCAGTCTGAACAGGTGTGGACCTTGCAGGCGCGGCTTTATCAGTACATTCACGGTAAACGTGCCGTTGTTGGCGCGCAGCGCTTCAGTGGTGGGCAGGTTGGTCAGCTCGAGTATCTCGTAGGCACTCCGCGGTTGCTCGCGGCTGTTGGCTTCGGTGGCAGGCACAGGGGCAGTCGGCTGTTGTGACTCAACACTGTTGAGTGGCGGCAATTCGACCGCTTCGGCCCTCACGCCGTCGGGCGGCTGATTGCTGTAGGCGGTGTTGCCGTCGGCGTCGGTGTATTTGTAAATCTGAGCTGCGGCGGGCAGGGCGATCAGCAGCAGGACAAATAGAAAACCACGACCCATAACATTAACCCGATCTCAAAGCGTTGGCTTGCAGCATAGGCCACGGTCGGCAGTTGGCCCAAGCTGTAAACATCCGGGCATGAATTTTTGCTATTCGTCAGACGGCGCAGTTTCCTGTGGGAGCGAGCCTGCTCGCGATTCGGTCGTACATTTTACATGGGTGCTGACTGACACAGCGCTATCGCGAGCAAGCTCGCAGGGGGGTATCGCCGGGCTGTAAAACGCAGCCACAAAAAAGACCTCCCGAAGGAGGCCTCTCTCTTCACGCCGCTCGCGCAGGCGCTACCGGATCAGCAGCTGTAGTACAGCTCATATTCCAGTGGGTGTACGAAGGTGCGGACCTTGATTTCTTCTTCGCTTTTCAGAGCGATGTAAGCGTCGATGAAATCGTCGGAGAACACGCCGCCTTTGGTCAGGAACGCACGACCCTTGTCCAGTTCTTCCAGGGCTTCTTTCAGGCTGCCGCACACTTGTGGGATCTCTTTCGCCTCTTCAGGCGGCAGGTCGTACAGGTTTTTGTCGGCAGCGTCGCCAGGGTGGATCTTGTTCTGGATGCCGTCCAGGCCAGCCATCAGCAGCGCTGCGAAAGCCAGGTACGGGTTGGCAGCCGGATCCGGGAAACGTGCCTCGATACGACGGCCTTTAGGGCTGTTGACGTATGGAATACGGATCGAGGCGGAACGGTTGCGCGCCGAGTAGGCCAGCATTACCGGAGCTTCGAAGCCTGGCACCAGACGCTTGTAGGAGTTGGTAGCCGGGTTGGTGAAGCCGTTCAGGGCCTTGCCGTGCTTGATGATGCCGCCGATGAAGTACAGAGCGGTTTCCGACAGGCCGGCATAGCCTTCGCCAGCGAAGGTGTTCTTGCCATCTTTGGAGATGGACATGTGCACGTGCATACCCGAACCGTTGTCGCCGTACAGCGGCTTGGGCATGAAGGTAGCGGTGCGGCCGTAAGCGTCGGCAACGTTGTGCACAACATATTTCAGCGTCTGAACTTCGTCAGCTTTCTTCACCAGGGTGTTGAACTTGACACCGATTTCGTTCTGACCGGCAGTTGCCACCTCGTGGTGGTGAACTTCAACGACCTGACCCATTTCTTCCAGCGCGTTGCACATCGAGGTGCGGATTTCATGGTCGTGGTCGAACGGCGGAACCGGGAAGTAGCCGCCTTTCACGCCTGGACGGTGGCCACGGTTGCCGCCTTCCACGTCCTGGTCGGACATCCACGAGCCTTGCTCGGAGAAGATTTTGAACATGGAGCCGGAGATGTCGGACTTGAACTTCACTTCGTCGAAGATGAAAAACTCTGGCTCAGGACCGCAGAATACGGTGTCACCGATACCGGTGGTTTTCAGGTATTCCTCGGCGCGGTGGGCGATGGCACGCGGATCGCGATCGTAACCTTGCATGGTCGAAGGTTCGATGATGTCGCAGACCAGGATCAGGGTCGGCTCTTCAGTGAAAGGATCGAGAACGGCAGAATCGTCATCCGGCAGCAGGATCATGTCGGAGGCTTCGATGCCTTTCCAGCCAGCGATGGAGGAACCGTCGAACATCTTGCCAACTTCGAAGAAGTCGTCTTCCAGCGCATCGCGAGCCGGCATGGTCACGTGGTGCTGAGTGCCTTTGGTGTCCGTGAAGCGCAGATCAATCCACTTGACGTCATGATCTTTGATGAGTTGAACCGACTTCGACATAGTGTCCTCCGGGTGAATTAGGGCGGGTAGTGGATGCCCTTAATAGTGGTGATGCCGGCGCGAATACTCTGCCAAGGCAACCTGCCTCACAAGGGAGCAAATTGCATGCCAGTGCCCCAGCATGGGTTTTTTGCCCCAATATCACGCTTATTAAGGCCATTAATGCGTCGAGGCTAAATTAATCGCCCTGTTATGTCGCGCTTTAATCTGCAAACGACCCGTTTTGGTGCACGGAAAACCTTCTGCACATTAACTGGTTAAACCTTGAGCAATTTCCGCTATAATCCGCGCCCCCCTTTTTCGGCTGGCCCAGCGCGCGCTGTTTTCATGAAACTAATCGTAAAAGTCTTCCCCGAGATCACCATCAAAAGCCGCCCGGTACGGATGCGTTTCATCCGCCAGTTGGCCAAAAATATCCGCACCGTGCTCCGTGACCTGGACCCGGCGGTGGTGGTGAACGGTGTGTGGGACAATCTCGAGCTGGAAACCCGTGTCACCGAGGCCAAAGCGCTGAAAGAGATGACCGAGCGGCTGAGCTGCATGCCCGGTATCGCGCATTTCCTGCAGGTTGACGAATACCCGTTGGGTGACTTCGACGACATCGTCGCCAAGTGCAAACTGCACTTCGGTGATGCATTGGCCGGCAAGATTTTTTCGGTGCGCTGCAAGCGTGCCGGCAAGCATGAATTCACTTCGATGGACGTCGAGAAATACGTCGGCAGCCAACTGCGTCGTCAGTGTGGCGCTGCCGGAATTTCGCTGAAAGCGCCGGAAATCGAAGTTCGCATCGAAATTCGCGACAAACGGTTGTTCGTTATCCACAACCAGCACAACAGCATCGGTGGTTACCCGCTGGGTGCCCTGGAACAGACGCTTGTGCTGATGTCCGGCGGGTTCGATTCCACTGTCGCGGCTTACCAGATCATGCGTCGCGGCCTGATGAGTCATTTTTGTTTCTTCAATCTGGGCGGGCGGGCCCATGAACTGGGCGTCATGGAAGTCGCGCACTTCATCTGGAAGAAGTACGGCAGCTCCCAACGCGTGTTATTTGTCAGTGTGCCGTTTGAGGAAGTCCTGGGAGAAATTCTGGGGAAAGTCGATAACAGTCATATGGGTGTAGTTTTGAAGCGTATGATGTTGCGCGCTGCTTCCCGTATTGCCGATCGGCTGGAGATCGAAGCGCTGGTCACCGGTGAAGCGATTTCCCAGGTGTCGAGCCAGACATTGCCAAACCTGTCCGTGATCGACTGCGTGACCGACAAGCTGGTCTTGCGTCCGCTGATCGCCAGTCACAAGCAGGACATCATCGACCTGGCCAACGAAATCGGGACTGCCGATTTCGCCAAGCACATGCCGGAATACTGTGGGGTCATCTCGGTGAACCCCAAGACCCACGCCAAGCGTCCTCGCGTGGAGCATGAAGAGAAAGAATTCGACATGGCAGTCCTTGAGCGGGCGCTCGAGAACGCCAAACTGGTGCCGATCGATCGCGTGATCGACGAATTGGGCCAGGACTTGCAGATCGAAGAAGTCAGCGAAGCACTCGCGGGCCAGATCATCATCGACATCCGCCATCAGGATGCCGCTGAAGACGAGCCGCTGGAGCTCGCTGGCGTTGAGGTACAAGCGATGCCGTTTTATGCATTGAACGCTCGTTTCAAGGAACTGGACCCTACTCGCCAGTACCTGCTGTATTGCGACAAAGGCGTGATGAGTCGCCTGCATGCCCACCATTTGCTCAGTGAGGGGCATGCCAATGTGCGCGTTTATCGACCGAGCTAAGAGCCCGGGGCTGTTTGCCTGTGGCCTGCGTCACCGGCCCCCCGACTCTGCCGTCAAGCTGTAACGGCAAGGCCTGACTCTACTGTTAATCGCTGCCAAGACTTGTCAGCACACCGAATCCTCTGATCGAGATACACAAGTGATCGAAAATCTACGCAACATCGCCATCATTGCTCACGTTGACCACGGTAAAACCACCCTGGTAGACAAACTCTTGCGTCAATCCGGCACCCTGGAGCGCAACGAGCTCAACGACGAGCGCGTGATGGACTCCAACGACCAGGAGAAAGAGCGCGGTATTACCATTCTGGCGAAAAACACCGCCATCAACTGGAACGGCTACCACATCAACATCGTGGACACCCCGGGCCACGCCGACTTCGGCGGCGAAGTTGAACGCGTGATGTCGATGGTTGACTCCGTTCTGCTGCTGGTTGACGCTCAAGACGGCCCTATGCCGCAAACCCGTTTCGTGACCAAGAAGGCTTTCGAAGCCGGCCTGCGTCCAATCGTGGTGATCAACAAGGTTGACCGTCCAGGCGCGCGTCCGGACTGGGTTCTGGACCAGATCTTCGACCTGTTCGACAACCTCGGTGCCACCGAAGAACAGCTGGACTTCAAAGTCGTCTACGCCTCGGCCCTGAACGGCATTGCCGGTCTGGAACACACCGACATGGCTGAAGACATGACCCCGCTGTACCAGTCGATCGTCGACAACGTACCTGCGCCGCAAGTTGACCGTGACGGTCCGTTCCAGATGCAAATCTCGGCTCTGGACTACAACAGCTTCCTGGGTGTTATCGGCGTTGGCCGTATCGCTCGTGGCCGCATCAAGCCGAACACTCCGGTTATCGCCATCGACGCCGACGGCAAGAAGCGTAACGGTCGTATCCTGAAGCTGATGGGGCACCACGGTCTGCACCGTATCGACGTTGACGAAGCAGCTGCCGGCGACATCGTCTGCATCAGCGGTTTCGATCAGCTGTTCATCTCGGACACTCTGTGCGACCCGTTGAACGTTGAAGCGATGAAGCCGCTGACCGTTGACGAGCCGACCGTTTCCATGACCTTCCAGGTAAACGACTCGCCTTTCTGCGGTAAAGAAGGCAAGTTCGTGACGTCCCGTAACATCAAGGAACGTCTGGACAAGGAACTGCTCTACAACGTGGCTCTGCGCGTTGAAGAAGGCGACACCGCCGACAAGTTCAAAGTCTCCGGCCGTGGTGAGCTGCACCTCTCGGTACTGATCGAAACCATGCGTCGCGAAGGCTTCGAAATGGGTGTGGGTCGTCCGGAAGTGATCATCCGTATGGTTGACGGCGTCAAGCACGAACCGTACGAAAACGTGACCATCGACCTGCCGGAAGAATCGCAAGGTTCGATCATGGAACAGATCGGTATCCGAAAGGGCGACCTGACCAACATGGTTCCGGATGGCAAGGGCCGTGTGCGCCTTGAGTACAACATCCCGGCGCGTGGCCTGATCGGTTTCCGTAACGAGTTCCTGACCCTGACCTCCGGTGCAGGCATCCTGACCTCGATCTTCGACCGTTACGACGTGATGAAATCCGGCGACATGTCCGGTCGTCAGAACGGCGTGCTGGTTTCGGTTGCCACCGGTAAGGCTCTGACTTACTCGCTGGAAACCCTGCAGGCTCGCGGCAAACTGTTCCTGGGTCACGGTGAAGACGTGTACGAAGGTCAAATCGTCGGCATCAACAGCCGCGACAACGACCTGGGCGTCAACCCAACCAAAGGCAAGAAGCTCGACAACATGCGTGCTTCGGGTAAAGACGAAACCATCGCACTGGTTCCGCCTATCCGCTTCACCCTGGAGCAGGCTCTGGAATTCGTTCAAGAAGACGAATTGTGCGAAGTCACTCCCAAGTCCATCCGTCTTCGCAAGAAGATCCTGGGCGAAAGCGAGCGTACCCGCGCTGCCAAGAAAAGCGGCAACTGAGTTTCGACTTAGTTAGCGCTTGAAAAAACGCCCCCGATCGCGAGATCGGGGGCGTTTTTGTTTGTCTGGGGTTTGTGTGTTCAATGGGCTGGCCCCATCGCGAGCAGGCTCACTCCTACAGTGAAGTGTGGTGTTCACAAAACCTGTGGACACCGCCGAACTCTGTGGGAGTGAGCCTGCTCGCGATGAGGCCCGGTCAGACGGCGAAATGTTGGATCAAAACTTCTCGAGGGTACGGCGGGAGCTGCTGGTCTCGCGCGCCACTTCTTTGGGCTTGTAAGCGCAATACCCCGGCCGCGGGCCGATCTTCGGGTGATTGCGGCAAGTATCCGGCCGCTTTTCATAAATAGTGCACAGACGGCTTTTACGATCCAGGTACAGGCAATCGTTATTGCTCATGCGCTGCAACGTGAAGATTTCCGATTTCTGGTTGTAGCGCTCGACAATCCCTTCCTTCTGCAAACGCTTGGCGATGTTCTTCGCCGGTTCGCCGCGCTCGAATTCATCGACGATGCCAATGCGGATCAGATCCTTGATCTTGACCTCGACCGGCAGCGTGCAGCAGCTGGATACGCAAGAGCCGCACATCGGCGCAGAATACTTGGCCCAGGTATCGAGGCGATCGATCTCGGCGGCAGCGATCAGGTTGGACTTCATCATCGGTTGTTACCAGCGTGTGCATCAGGGCGCGCGATCATACCGGGACCGGTGGATTTTTGAACAACCTTTCGCCGGATTTTTCCCCGGGCGGTGCGAAAACTCGGGTTTTTCGGCACGCCCCCTGCATTGATTCAGGCACCTGCCAATGTAATGGCGACAGATTTCGCACTATCAGGGAAAACTGCCGAACAAGCGCGTCGGCTGCCTGTCAGAGCGTCTAGGCTCAGAAACTTCACGCTCGCTCGAGGTCCTATCGATGACTCAAGAACCACTTGTTCGCGAAGCAGAGGTGGCCGCATTTCGCGATGCCGTCTTGACCAAACTCACCTACGCGGTGGGCAAAGACCCGGATCACGCCTTCGACCACGACTGGTTCGAAGCCATTGCACTGGCAGCGCGCGACCACATGGTCGAGCACTGGATGGACCACACCCGGCAGATCTACCGCAAAGGTCAGAAACGGGTTTACTACCTTTCCCTCGAATTCCTCATCGGCCGGTTGCTCTACGACAGCTTGAGCAACCTCGGCCTGCTCGACGTTGCCCGCGAAGCCATGACCGAGCTCGGCGTCGACATTGAACGCATCCGCTTGCTCGAACCTGATGCCGCGCTGGGCAACGGCGGCCTCGGGCGTCTGGCCGCGTGCTTCATGGAAAGCATGTCCACCCTCGGCATTGCCGGGCACGGCTATGGCATTCGTTACGAACACGGTTTGTTCCGCCAGGCCATCGTCGATGGCTGGCAGCAGGAGCAGACCGAGCACTGGCTGGATTTCGGCAACCCGTGGGAATTCGAGCGACCAGAAGTGGTGTATCCGATCGGTTTCGGCGGCAGTGTCGAAACGGTCACCGAAGAGTCGGGCAAAACCAAACAAGTCTGGACCCCGGCGGAAACCGTGCGGGCCATCGCGTACGACACGCCGGTGGTCGGCTGGCGCGGTGCGAGCGTGAACACCTTGCGCCTGTGGCGCGCCCGCGCCGTGGAAGACCTGCACCTGGAACGCTTCAACGCCGGTGACCATTTGGGCGCCGTGGCGGAAGTTGCCCGGGCCGAAAGTATTTCCCGCGTGCTTTACCCGGCGGACAGCACCGAGGCTGGCCAGGAACTGCGGCTGCGTCAGGAATATTTCTTTGTCGCAGCGTCGTTGCAAGACTTGCTGCGGCGTCATCGCAACATGCACGCATCCGTCCTGACGTTGGGCGATCACGCAGCGATTCAGCTCAACGACACTCACCCCTCGATTGCGGTGGCCGAGCTGATGCGTCAGCTGGTCGACGTGTATGGCGTGGCGTGGGATGCGGCATGGCAGGTTACGGTGGATACGCTCTCGTACACCAACCACACGCTGTTGCCCGAAGCGCTGGAAACCTGGCCGGTCGGTCTGATGGAACGCATGCTGCCGCGGCACATGCAGATCATTTATCTGATCAACGCTCAGCACATCGATTCGCTGCGCAGCAAAGGCATTCACGACTTTGACGTGCTGCGCGCCGTGTCGTTGATCGAAGAAGACAACGGTCGCCGCGTGCGCATGGGGAACCTGGCGTTCCTCGGCTCGCACAGCGTCAACGGCGTGTCCGGGCTGCACACACAATTGATGCGCAAAACCGTGTTCTCCGAGCTGCACAAACTTTACCCGGAGCGAATCAACAACAAGACCAACGGCATCACCTTCCGCCGCTGGCTGTATCAAGCCAACCCGGAACTGACCTCGATGATGGTCGATGCACTCGGGCCGCAGTTGCTGGATAACCCGGAAGAACGCTTGCTCGATCTGGAGCCGTTCGCCGAGCAACCGGCATTTCGCAAAGCTTTCGCCGAACAGCGTCTGCACAGCAAGAAAGCCCTGGCTTACATTATTCACGAGCGGCTCGGCGTGGCGGTTAACCCGGCGGCGATGTTCGACGTGCAGGTCAAGCGCATCCACGAATACAAACGGCAGTTGCTCAACCTGCTGCACACCGTTGCGCTTTATCAGGCGATTCGTGCCGAGCCGGAAATCGACTGGGTGCCGCGCGTGAAGATCTTCGCCGGCAAGGCCGCCGCCAGTTATCACCAGGCCAAGCTGATCATCAAGCTGACCAACGACATCGCTCGCGTGGTCAACAATGACCCGACCGTGCGCGGCTTGCTCAAAGTGGTGTTCCTGCCCAATTACAACGTCAGCCTGGCCGAAAGCATTATTCCGGCGGCGGATTTGTCGGAGCAGATTTCCACCGCAGGTTTCGAGGCCTCGGGCACCAGCAACATGAAATTCGGCCTGAACGGTGCCTTGACCATCGGCACGCTGGATGGTGCGAACGTGGAAATGTGCGAGCGCATCGGTGCCGAGCACATGTTCATTTTCGGCCTGAGCGCGCAGCAAGTGGAGGCGCGCAAGCAGAATCACGAGTTCAACGCGACGCCGGACATTGCCGCATCGCATCGCTTGAATGACGTGCTGCAAGCGATCCGCGGCGGGGTGTTCTCGCCGGATGATCCGTCGCGTTATGCCGGGCTCATCGATTCGTTGATCGACTACGACCGGTTCTTGGTCTGTGCCGATTTCGATTCCTACTGGGAGGCGCAGATGCGTGTCGAAGCGCATTGGCATGATTCGCAGGCGTGGTGGCGTTCGGCAGTATTGAACACCTCGCGCATGGGCTGGTTCTCGTCCGACCGGACCATCCGCGAGTACGCTACGGATATCTGGAAAGCGTTGGAGTAAACCCGCTACTGCTCAAAATGCTGGCGCGCCGGACAAGATCGCAGCCTTTGGCAGTCATTCTTCACCCTCCAGGGTGAACGTTGACTGTCGCAGGCTGCGATCTGCTGTACGCCTGCGCGGCCAGTGCGCCTGGGGATATCGGCAACACCTGCCCGCGCAGTCGGGCTTCCAGGCGAAGATTCTCTCGAAAAATTGCCATCAATCCTCAGTCCACGGCATCCGTTTCCAACTACGCTAAACCCGACGCATGAACTCTCTTGGGCGGAGCACGTCTGATAGGAGCCAATGCACCCCGACTCGCGCTAAACTGCGCGGGTTTTCAGCCCCCCATTCCACGGAGCCTTCCATGTCCCGCGTTACCCTGAGTCGCTATCTGATTGAGCAGACCCGTAGCAACAACACGCCTGCCGATCTGCGTTTCCTGATCGAAGTGGTGGCGCGCGCCTGTAAAGAAATCAGCCACGCCGTGTCCAAAGGCGCCCTGGGTGGTGTTCTGGGCAGCATGGGCACTGAAAACGTCCAAGGCGAAGTGCAGAAGAAACTCGACGTGATTTCCAACGAGATTCTGCTCGAAGCCAACGAATGGGGCGGTCACCTGGCCGGCATGGCGTCCGAAGAAATGGACAATGCCTACCAGATTCCGGGCAAATACCCGAAAGGCGCGTACCTGTTGGTGTTCGACCCACTGGACGGTTCGTCGAACATCGACATCAACGCCCCGGTCGGCACCATTTTCTCGGTACTGCGTTGCCCGAGCGAGTACCTCAGCCAGAACGAAGCCCTGAATGAAAAAGCGTTCCTGCAACCAGGCACCGAACAAGTAGCGGCCGGCTATGCCATCTACGGCCCGCAGACCATGCTCGTACTCACCCTGGGCGACGGCGTCAAAGGCTTCACGCTGGACCGTGAAATGGGCAGCTTCGTACTGACCCACGAAGACATTACCATTCCTGAGACCACCCAGGAATTCGCCATCAACTCGTCCAACCAGCGTCACTGGGAAGCGCCGGTACAACGTTATGTCGACGAACTGCTGGCGGGTGATGAAGGCCCGTTGAAAAAGAACTACAACATGCGCTGGGTCGCCGCGATGGTTGCCGATGTGCACCGTATCCTGACGCGTGGCGGTCTGTTCATGTACCCACGCGACAGCCGCGAGCCGTCCAAGCCGGGCAAATTGCGCCTGATGTACGAAGCCAACCCTATGTCATTTCTGGTCGAGCAAGCGGGCGGTGCGTCCACCGACGGCCATCAGCGCATCCTCGACATTCAGCCCGAAGGCCTGCACCAGCGCGTAGCGGTGTTCCTCGGATCGAAAGAAGAAGTCGCACGCGTCACGGCTTACCACAAGGAATAAACATGACCGCGCCCTGGCAGCCATTGCTCGAATGGTGGTTCGGTTCCGCCGAATCACCGCAAGAGACAGTGGCTGACAAGGGCAGGTTGTGGTTCGGCAAACGCGACAGCCAGGACCTCGAAGCGCAGACGCGTTTCGGAGGCCGGGTCGAGCAGGCGCTGGCCGGCGAATTGACCGAGTGGGCGCAACGCCCCGAGGGTTGGCTGGCACTGGTGCTGTTGCTCGATCAATTGCCGCGCATGATCTATCGCGATTCTCCTCAATCCTTTTCAGGTGACCACCGGGCTCAAGCACTGGTGGCTCAAGGCATTGCCGCGGATTTTGATAGGCGGTTGCAGCCGATACAGCGTGTGTTCATCTACCTGGTGTTCGAACATTGCGAAAACCTGGCCGTGCAAAACGAAGCCGTCTCGCGCTACATCGATCTGCTCGCGCAGCAGCCGGAGGCCGATCGGGCATTGTTTGCCGATTACCTGGACTTTGCCGAGAAGCATCAAAAGGTCATTGCGCGGTTTGGACGGTTTCCGCACAGGAATGCGGTGCTGGGGCGGGAGTCGACGGCTGAGGAGTTGGCGTTTCTTGCGCAGCCTGGTTCCAGATTCTAATGCTTCGTTGTTGCTGATGCCGCCATCGCCAGCAGGGTGGCTCCCACATTTGGTTTGTGTCGGTCACAAATCCCCTCTGGGAGCCAGCCTGCGGGCGATGAGGCCAGTGAAAGCGCCTTAAATCCTGAAACTACCCACCAACTGCTTCAACCGCGCCGCCTGCTGCTCCAGGTCCGAGCAGGCTCGCAACGTTGAATGCAAATTCTCCACACCTTCCTGATTCAGCATGTTGATCTCGGTGATGTCGACATTGATCGACTCCACCACCGCCGTTTGCTCTTCGGTTGCGGTAGCTACGGACTGGTTCATGCCGTCGATTTCGCCGATACGCTGGGTCACGCTGCCCAGACGCTCGCCCGCCTGATTGGCAATGCCGACACTGCTTTCGCTTTGACGCTGACTGTCGGTCATGGTGATGACCGCTTCGCGGGCGCCGACTTGCAGTTCCTCGATCATCTTCTGCACCTGCTGGGCCGAATCCTGCGTGCGGTGAGCGAGGTTGCGAACTTCATCGGCGACCACCGCAAAACCGCGTCCCGCTTCGCCGGCGCGGGCGGCCTCGATGGCGGCGTTCAAGGCCAGCAGGTTGGTCTGCTGCGAGATGCTGGTGATCACTTCCAGAATCTGCCCGATGTTGACGGTGTTGCTGTTGAGCGTTTCGATATTGCCGCATGAATCGCTGATCTTCGCCGAGAGCTGCTGCATTGCCGTGATGGTTTTATCCACCACGTGTTGGCCGTCTTCAGCCAGTGCGCGCGCGTCGCTGGAATGCTGAGAGGCGAGGGCGGCGTTCTGGGCGATTTCCTGAGCGGCGGCGCCGAGCTGGTTGATCGCGGCGGCGACACTGCTGGTGCGCGAGGCTTGCTGGTCGGAGTTGAACATCGATGAATTCGACGCGGCAACCACGCGCAGGGCGACTTCGTTGACCTGGCCGGTGGCCGAAGACACTTCACGAATCGAGGTATGAATACGTTCCACAAACCGGTTGAACGAGGTGCCCAGCGCGCCGAATTCATCCTGGCCATGAATGGTCAGGCGTTTGGTCAGGTCACCTTCACCTTCGGCAATGTCATGCATCGCGCGGCCCATGGTCAGCAGCGGCTGCATCAGGAAACTGATCAGCATGCCCAGCAGCGCAATGATGATCACCACCGCGATGACCATGGCGATGATCGCCGACGTCCGGAATTCGCTGAGCATTGCGAACGCGGTGTCCTGGTCCAGCACCAGCGCGACATACCAGTCCGCCGACGGCACGCCGTTGACGTGGGTGAAAGAGATGAACTGGCGCTGGCCGTCGATCTCGACTTCTTTCATGCCCGGGCTGACCTGCGGCGCGCCGTTCGGGTAAGCCTCGGCCAGATTCTTCAGCACCAGTTTGCTGTCCGGGTGAATCAGGATCTTGCCGTCGGCGCCGACAATAAAGGCATGACCGTGGCCACCGAAGTTCAGCAAGTTGATGATTGCACTGACGCTGGACAGGTCGATGTCCGCACCGGCGACGCCGATCATCTGGCCTTCACGTTTCACGGGTGTGGCAACCGTGATCACCAGTTTGCCGGAAGACGCCGCTATGTAGGGTTCGGTGACGATGGTCTGCTGTGCACTGTTGGCCGCTTTGTACCAGCCGCGCGCGCGTGGGTCGTAGTCGGCGGCGCGATTACCGGCCGGGATGGAGAACATCACGCCGTCGGTGCCGCCAAAGTAGCTCAACTGAAAATTGCTGGTGTATGCCGGCAGGTCGATGGCGCGTTTGAGATCGGCCGGCGCACTGCCGTCTACGGCGATCTGCTGAGACAACGACTGCAGCAACTGGATGCGGCTTTCAAGCCAGGTTTGAATATTGCTGGTGGTCAGGCTGCCAAGCTCCTGCATCGACGTTTCGGTGCTGCTGCGCAGAGTCTGGCGCTGCCGGTAGTCGTTGAACATTATGAAACAAGCGAATGCAACGGCCACCACGAGGGCGGCAGCCAGCAGGATCTTGTGGCTGAATTTCATGTTTCTGGTCATGGGTTGAGCTACCGCGGAGGGGGCTGGTGTTGGGGCGAATCTGTCTCTACATAATGTGTCGACTGCGAAGCGTCAAAGATTAGGCACCTTTCGGTATTTGCGACGAAATGCTCAATACCCGAGAAAAGTTCCTGATATTTAAGAAATGCCGGACGAGCGGCCTTACAAATAGCCCCACGGTCGGGGAACCAGACAGGGGATTTCTCTTCTAAGGTTTGCCTGGCAGCCTGCCAGCCCCCTTCGCTCCAGGAGTTCACCATGTCGCTGCGATCCATCGCCTTGTTGTCGTTCTGCGTGCTGCTGACCGCTTGCAGCAAGGTCAATCAGGAAAATTATTCCAAGCTGGAGGCCGGTATGCCCAAGTCAGAGGTGGAAACCTTGCTGGGCAAAGCCACGGATTGCTCGGGCGCGCTCGGCATGTCCAGTTGCACCTGGGGCGACAAAAACAGCTTTATCAGCGTGCAGTATGCCGGTGACAAAGTGCTGATGTTTTCCGGCCAAGGTCTGAAGTAAACCGGGGCTGACGCCCACGGGAGAAAAACAATGAAGCGGTTATTGATCCTGTTTTTTGCCGGCCTGGTTTTGGCCGGCTGCGCCACTTCTGGCGAAGATACACTGGCGCCGAAAACCGTCGACAGCGTCAACCTGAAGAAGTACCAAGGGACCTGGTACGAACTGGCCCGGCTACCGATGTATTTCCAGCGCAACTGCGCGCAATCCGAAGCCCATTACACCCTCAAACCGGATGGCAACGTATTGGTATTGAACCGCTGCCTGACTGAAAACTGGCAGTGGGAAGAGGCTAAAGGCACGGCGTACCCGCAGGTGCCGGGCAAGACCGACAAGCTGTGGGTCGAGTTTGATACCTGGTTCTCGCGTTTATTACCCGGCGTGGCGAAGGGGCAATATTGGGTGCTGTACGTCAGTGATGATTACAAGACCGCCATCGTCGGCGACCCCAGTCGCAAGTATCTATGGCTACTGTCGCGGTCACCATCGGTCAGCGGCGTAGTGCGCGAAGACCTGCTGAGCAAGGCGCGCCAGCAGGGTTACGACACCACGCGACTGATCTGGCGCGCGTCGGAGACGCAGATGGCCAAGACGTCGCACTGACGACCGGCAAAGATCCATTGTGGGAGTGAGCCTGCTCGCGATAGCGGACTGTCAGCCAGCATTGATGTTGAGGCTGATGGCGCTATCGCGAGCAGGCTCACTCCCACAATTTTTTGATGTCAGCCCAAAAGTTCGCGCAGGACCTGAGTAAAGGCGCGGGTGCTCTCCTCTTCGCCGGCATGGCGCCCGTCCCGCACGACCCACTGTCCATTGACCACTACGTCCCGCACCTGGCGATCGCCGCCAGCGAACAACCAGCGATTCAGAATCCCGTCGCCTGTGGCTGTCGCCAGGTACGGATCGTTGCCATCGAGCACCAGCCAATCTGCCCGCTTGCCAACTTCCAGCGCCCCAATCGGTTGCCCCAGCGCCTGAGTGCCACCTTCCAGTGCCGCGTCGTATAACGTTCGGCCAACCATCGGCTGGTCCGCGCCGTACAAACGGTTACGCCGCTGATCGCGCAGGCGCTGGCCATATTCCAGCCAACGCAACTCTTCCACCACACTCAATGACACATGGCTGTCGGAGCCGATGCCCATGCGTCCACCTTGGCCGAGAAAGTCCACAGCCGGGAAAATACCGTCGCCCAGATTGGCCTCGGTGGTCAGGCACAAACCGGCGATGGCGCGACTGTTGGCCATCAGCGTCACCTCTTCCGGGTTGGCGTGGGTGGCGTGAACCAGGCACCAGCGCTGATCGACCTCGGCGTTTTCGTAGAGCCATTGCAACGGACGGCGACCACTCCAGCTCAGGCAGTCGTCGACTTCCTTCTGCTGTTCGGCGATGTGAATGTGCACCGGGCACTGCTTGTCGCTGGCCGCCAGGACTTCACTGATTTGTTGTGGCGTGACTGCACGCAATGAGTGGAAACACAAACCCAGCGATTGCGCCGGTTGCTTTGCCAGAATCGGCTGCAAATGCGCTTGCAGCTTCAAATAGTTTTCGGTGCTGTTGATAAACCGGCGCTGACCGTCGTTCGGGGCCTGGCCGCCGAAACCGGAATGGCTGTAGAGCACCGGCAGCAGGGTCAGGCCGATGCCCGCAGACCGCGCGGCCTGGCTGATTTGCAGCGCCAGCTCGGCCGGATCGGTGTAAGGCTGACCGCTGGCGTCGTGATGAACGTAATGGAATTCCGCAACCGAAGTGTAACCGGCCTTGAGCATTTCGATGTACAGCTGACGGGCGATGACACCGAGCTGATCCGGGCTGATTTTTCCGACGAGCCGATACATCAGATCGCGCCAGGTCCAGAAACTGTCGTTCGGGTTGCCCGCCACTTCCGCCAGCCCGGCCATCGCTCGCTGGAACGCGTGTGAGTGCAGATTCGGCATCCCCGGCAGCAGCGGACCGTTCAACCGTTCGGCGCCATGTGCGTGGGAATCGGCCTGGATACGGGTTATAACGCCATCGCCGCTGACCTCAACGCGTACGTTATTGGCCCATCCATCAGGCAGCAGTGCGCGTTCGGCAAAGAAGGCGGACATGTTCAGCACCCCATCGTGTGTTATTTGTATATACATATACAGACGTTTGCCTGCCCGGTAAACTCCGGCAAGCTAGCAACCATTCTCAGATGACCAAGGATTTACCGTGCCGACTCCGCCTCCAGTGTCACCGTTGGCCGCGAACATGGGCGACAGTCCGGCGCCCTTGTACGCGCGCGTAAAACAGATGATCACCCAGCAGATCGACAGTGGAAACTGGCCGCCGCATTACCGCGTTCCGTCGGAAAGCGAGCTGGTCAGTCAGCTGGGTTTCAGCCGCATGACCATCAACCGCGCCCTGCGTGAAATGACTGCCGACGGTCTGCTGGTGCGCATGCAAGGCGTCGGCACTTTCGTCGCCGAGCCGAAAAGTCAGTCGGCCCTGTTTGAAGTGCACAACATCGCCGACGAGATCGCCTCACGCGGTCATCGCCATACCTGCAAAGTCATCACCCTCGAAGAAGAGGCCGCGGGCTCCGAGCGTGCGCTGGCACTGGACATGCGCGAAGGGCAGAAAGTCTTTCACTCGCTGATCGTGCATTTCGAAAACGATATTGCGGTGCAAATCGAAGATCGTTTCGTCAACGCGCTGGTGGCGCCGGATTACCTCAAGCAGGACTTCACCCTGCAAACCCCTTACGCCTACCTGAACCAGGTCGCGCCGCTGACCGAGGGCGAGCATGTGGTCGAGGCGATTCTGGCCGAGGCGTCCGAATGCAAGTTGCTGCAGATTGAAAAGGGCGAGCCCTGCCTGCTGATTCGTCGCCGCACCTGGTCGGGCCGTCAGCCAGTGACCGCCGCCCGTTTGATCCACCCGGGTTCCCGTCATCGTCTGGAAGGGCGGTTCCATAAATAAAGAGCCAGAAATGAGCGAATTGAAGGTTTGGCGCGCGGTCGACTATCCACGTATGCCGTGGAAAAACGGCGGCGGCAGCACAGAAGAAATCACCCGCGATGCGGGAACGGGTCTCGATGGGTTTGGCTGGCGCTTGTCGATTGCCGACATCGGCGAATCGGGCGACTTTTCCACGTTTGCCGGCTACCAGCGGGTGATAACCGTGCTGGAAGGCGAAGGCATGAACTTGCGGGTTGATGGTCACGACACTCGGCCGTTGTTACCGCTGGACCCGTTTGCCTTCGGTGGCGAAAGCCAGGTGTCCTGCACATTGCTCGGCGGGCCTATCCGTGATTTCAACCTGATTTACGCGCCGGAGCGTTACAGCGCGCGTTTGCAGTGGCTGAAAGGTGAGCAGCGGTTTTTCAGTTCGGCGGGGACTGTGTTGGTGTTCAGCGTGACCGATGCGCTGGAAGTCAAAGTTGGTAACAGCGCCTCACAACTGCGTCGCCATGATTGCCTGCAATACGACGGTAACACTGGCCTGCTGGAAGTCTCCAGTACCGGTGCCTGCTGCGTAATCGAGCTGACTGCACGCTGATCAACTGCTGAACAAATCCACTGTGGCGAGGGGATTGACTGTGGCGAGGGGGCTTGGCGACGCTTCGCCAAGCCCCCTCGCCACAAAACCGATTTTTTACCTGTTTCCCATCACGCACCATCTTGTTACCGAACGCCCCAGCGTGGCGCAAAGCTACGGTTGGAAATCAACAGCGACCCCTCTGCTAAATCCCCCTCCAAAAAATTTCATCTTCGCCAGAACCCTTGGTTCAGGCGCTCTCCAGCCCTGCGCCGGTTTTCTCAAAAGATCGTTTCATAAAGTTGGCCGCTCGATTGCATATGCTTGTATGTACAAGTAAAGACGTATGCGTATGAGTCGAACCAGATTCTCCGCAGCGTCCACTGATTCGCTTGCGACGCAACAAGGCGCGCAGGCTGCTTGCCCACTGCCAGGGCTGGTTTGAATTGATCGCTGAGGAGTCTTTTTCGTGACTGACAATAAATCTACGACCGCATCTTTCACCAGGCGCCGTGACGTTGAAATCCGTGCCGCCCGCGGTAACACGCTGACCGCCAAGAGCTGGCTGACCGAAGCGCCGCTGCGCATGTTGATGAACAACCTCGACCCGGAAGTCGCCGAGAACCCTAAAGAACTGGTGGTTTACGGCGGTATCGGGCGTGCGGCGCGTAACTGGGAATGCTACGACAAGATCGTCGAGAGTCTGACCAACCTGAATGACGACGAGACCCTGCTGGTGCAATCGGGCAAACCGGTCGGCGTGTTCAAAACGCACAGCAATGCGCCACGCGTGCTGATTGCCAACTCCAACCTCGTTCCGCATTGGGCGAGCTGGGAGCACTTCAACGAGCTCGATGCCAAAGGCCTGGCCATGTATGGCCAGATGACTGCCGGCAGCTGGATCTATATCGGCAGCCAGGGCATCGTCCAGGGCACTTACGAAACCTTCGTTGAAGCCGGTCGCCAACATTACAACGACGATCTGGAAGGTCGCTGGGTGCTGACCGCAGGCCTTGGCGGCATGGGCGGCGCTCAACCACTGGCCGCGACTTTGGCCGGCGCCTGCTCGCTGACCATCGAATGCCAGCAGGTCAGCATCGATTTCCGTTTGAACAGCCGCTATGTCGACGAGCAAGCCACCGACCTCGACGACGCGCTGGCGCGCATCGACAAGTACACCAAGGAAGGCAAAGCGATTTCCATCGCGCTGCTGGGTAACGCCGCTGAAATTCTGCCGGAGCTGGTCAAACGCGGCGTGCGTCCGGACATGGTCACCGACCAGACCAGCGCCCACGACCCGCTCAACGGTTACCTGCCGGCCGGCTGGACCTGGGAAGAGTATCGCGCTCGCGCCAAGACCGAGCCCGCCGCCGTGGTCAAAGCCGCCAAGCAATCGATGGCCGTGCACGTGAAAGCGATGCTGGAATTCCAGAAGATGGGCATTCCGACCTTCGACTACGGCAACAACATCCGTCAGATGGCGCAGGAAGAAGGGGTGGAAAACGCCTTCGACTTCCCGGGCTTCGTACCGGCTTACATCCGTCCGCTGTTCTGCCGTGGCATTGGCCCGTTCCGTTGGGCGGCACTGTCGGGTAACGCCGAGGACATCTACAAGACCGACGCCAAAGTCAAAGAGCTGATCCCGGACGATGCGCACTTGCATAACTGGCTGGACATGGCCCGCGAGCGCATCAGCTTCCAGGGTTTGCCGGCACGTATCTGCTGGGTGGGTCTGGGCCTGCGCGCCAGGCTCGGCCTGGCGTTCAACGAAATGGTGCGCAGCGGTGAATTGTCCGCACCTATCGTAATCGGTCGCGACCACCTGGACTCCGGTTCGGTGGCCAGCCCGAACCGCGAAACCGAATCGATGCAGGACGGTTCCGATGCCGTGTCTGACTGGCCGTTGCTCAACGCTCTGCTGAATACGGCGAGCGGTGCGACCTGGGTTTCCCTGCATCATGGCGGCGGCGTCGGCATGGGTTTCTCGCAGCACTCGGGCATGGTGATCGTCTGCGACGGTACGGATGAAGCCGCCGAGCGAATTGCGCGCGTGCTGCACAACGATCCGGCGACCGGTGTCATGCGCCACGCCGATGCGGGTTACCAGATCGCGATCGATTGCGCCAAGGAGCAGGGTCTGAACCTGCCGATGATTACCGGCAAGTAATACAAATCTGGAGAAGTGCTTAATGTGGGAGCGAGCCTGCTCGCGAAAGCGGTGGGTCAATCAGCATCAATGTTAGATGTGCTGGCGCCTTCGCGAGCAGGCTCGCTCCCACAGGAAAAGCAAAACGAGTCGAATTCCAGGAACAATCCACAGAGGTTGAATCATGGCTGTTAACAACGATCGTGCAGGCAGTAAATCGTTGATCGAAAGGCGTTCGATCGACTACATCCCGGAGGCGGAAAGACACGGTCGTCTGATGAGTCAGTTCACCCTGTGGCTGGGCGCCAACCTGCAAATCACCGCGATTGTCACCGGTGCCCTGGCCGTGGTGCTGGGCGGCGATGTTTTCTGGTCGTTGATCGGTTTGCTGATCGGCCAACTGATCGGCGGCGGGGTAATGGCCTTGCACGCGGCACAAGGGCCGAAGCTTGGCCTGCCGCAGATGATTTCCAGCCGGGTACAGTTTGGCGTGTATGGCGCGGCCATCCCCATCGTGTTGGTCTGTTTGATGTACCTGGGCTTCACCGCAACGGGCACCGTGCTTTCCGGGCAGGCGCTGGGCCAGTTGTTCGGGGTCAGCGACAGCGTCGGCATCCTCATTTTCGCCAGTGTGATCGTGTTGGTCACGGTGCTCGGCTATCGGGTGATTCACTTCATCGGCCGGGTCGCCAGCGTCATTGGCGTAATTGCCTTTATCTACCTGTTCTACCGTCTGATGAGCCAAACGGACGTGGGCGCACTCCTGCAAATCCGCCATTTCAGCTGGAGCAGCTTTCTGCTGTCCGTGTCGCTCGCGGCGTCCTGGCAGATCGCCTTCGGCCCCTACGTGGCGGACTATTCACGCTACCTGCCGAGCAATATTTCCTCGGTGAAAACCTTTTTCGCCGCCGGTGCCGGCTCGGTCATTGGCGCCCAGGTGGCGATGATCCTCGGTGTATTTGCCGCCGCGTCGGCCAACGGTCAATTCGCCGGGCACGAAGTCGCCTACATCGTTGGTCTGGGCGGCACCGGTGCAACCGCGGCGCTGCTGTACTTCAGCATTGCGTTTGGCAAGGTCACCATTTCCACGCTGAACTCCTACGGCAGCTTCATGTGCATTGCGACGATCATCAGCGGGTTTCGTGGTCACCTGCACGTCACGCGCTTGCAGCGTCTGGTCTTCGTGCTGGTTATCGTGGGCACTGCGACCTTGGTCGCGTTGCTCGGTCAGCATTCGTTCCTGGGCGCGTTCAAGTCTTTCATTCTGTTCCTGCTGGCGTTCTTCACACCCTGGAGCGCAATCAACCTGGTGGACTACTACTGCATCACTCGCGAGCGCTATGACGTGCCGGCGCTGGCCGATCCGAACGGTCGCTATGGCCGCTGGAACGCCCTGGGTATCAGCGTGTATGTCTTCGGTGTATTGGTGCAATTGCCTTTCATTGCGACCAAGTTCTATACCGGTCCGTTGGTCGAAACGCTGGGTGGCGTGGATATCTCCTGGATCATCGGTCTGGTGCTACCCGCAGCCCTGTATTACCTGTGTGCGAAACGATGGCACGGTACGGTGCCCGATCATCTGATTCTGCCGGTCGAGCAGGACAGTGGTGCACAACCTGAAACAAAAGTGGTCGGTCGCGCTGCAGCGCAGGCCTGATTGGGACGTGGACAGGGCTGGATGCCTCTTGACTGCCGTAAGCCAATTCATGATTAGGAGCGTCACGACAATGAAATCCAACAAGACCCTGCTGACCGCATTGCTTGCCATGGGCCTGCTGACCGGTGCCGGCGCCACTCAGGCGGCGGGCTGGTGCGAATCGGGCAAACCGGTGAAGTTCGCCGGCCTGAACTGGGAAAGCGGCATGCTGCTGACCGACGTGCTGCAAATCGTTCTGGAGAAAGGCTACGACTGCAAGACCGACAGTTTGCCGGGCAACTCCATCACCATGGAAAACGCCCTGAGCAGCAATGACATTCAGGTGTTCGCCGAAGAATGGGTCGGCCGCAGCGAAGTGTGGAACAAGGCGGAAAAGGCCGGCAAGGTCGTTGGTGTCGGCGCTCCGGTCACTGGCGCCATCGAAGGCTGGTACGTGCCGCGCTACGTGATCGAAGGCGATGCCAGCCGCAAGCTGGAAGCCAAGGCACCCGACCTGAAAAACATTGCCGACCTGGCCAAATACGCAGCCGTTTTCAAGGATCAGGAAGAACCGTCCAAAGGCCGGTTCTACAACTGCCCGGCCGGCTGGACCTGTGAGCTGGACAACAGCGAAATGCTCAAGAGCTACGGTCTGGAAAGCACCTACACCAACTTCCGCCCCGGTACCGGTCCGGCGCTGGATGCAGCGGTATTGTCGAGCTACAAGCGTGGCGAGCCGATCCTGTTCTACTACTGGTCGCCGACGCCGCTGATGGGCCAGGTCGACCTGGTCAAACTCGAAGAACAACCTGGCGTGGACAAGAGCGTGACCATCAAGGTCGGCCTGTCCAGAACTTTCCACGACGAAGCCCCGGAACTGGTGGCCGTGCTGGAAAAGGTCCACTTGCCGATCGACCTGCTCAACCAGAACTTGGGGCGCATGGCCAAGGAGCGGATCACTTCGCCGAAACTGGCGAAAATCTTCCTCAAGGAACATCCTGAAGTCTGGCATGCATGGGTGAGCGAAGACGCAGCCAAAAAGATCGACGCGGCCTTGTAGGTCGAGCGCTTCGACTGCCGGCAGCGGCAGTCGAATGCTTGATCGCAACCCCTTGATTGAGAGTCTCCTATGTTTCCCGAACGCTTTACCTTTTCCATCGCCGACTGGGTCAACAGTTGGGTCGATTCGCTGGTCACCAATTACGGCGACGTGTTCCGCAGCATCTCTGATACGTTGCTCTGGGCCATCGTCAATCTGGAAGGCCTGCTGCGAGCGGCGCCCTGGTGGCTGATGCTCGCTATTGTTGCCGGTGTTGCCTGGCACGCCACGCGCAAAGTGGTGACCACTGCCGTCATCGTCGGTTTGCTGTTTCTGGTGGGCGCGGTCGGCCTCTGGGACAAGCTGATGCAGACGCTGGCGCTGATGATGGTGGCGACGGTCATTTCGGTGCTGATCGGCATCCCGCTGGGCATTCTCTCGGCGCGCAGCAATCGCCTGCGTTCGGTGCTGATGCCCCTGCTGGACATCATGCAGACCATGCCGAGCTTCGTGTACCTGATCCCGGTGCTGATGCTGTTCGGTCTGGGCAAGGTCCCGGCGATTTTCGCGACGGTGATCTACGCCGCACCGCCGCTGATCCGCCTGACCGATCTGGGTATTCGTCAGGTCGACGGCGAAGTGATGGAAGCGATCAATGCGTTCGGTGCCAACCGTTGGCAGCAGCTGTTTGGTGTGCAATTGCCGCTGGCGCTGCCGAGCATCATGGCGGGGATCAATCAGACCACCATGATGGCCCTGTCGATGGTGGTGATTGCCTCGATGATCGGTGCCCGTGGTTTGGGCGAAGACGTGCTGGTGGGGATTCAGACCCTCAACGTTGGACGCGGTCTTGAAGCCGGTCTGGCGATCGTGATTCTGGCAGTGGTCATCGACCGCATTACTCAGGCGTATGGTCGGCCACGGCATGAGGTGAGCAAATGAGCAGCGAAGCCATCAGCAAGATCGAAGTCAAAAACGTCTTCAAGATTTTCGGCAATCGTTCCAGGGAAGCGCTGGCCATGGTCGGGCAGGGCAAAACCAAGGATCAGGTGCTCGCCGACACCGGGTGCGTAGTCGGCGTGAACGACTTGTCGTTAAGCATCGGCACCGGTGAGATTTTTGTGATCATGGGCCTGTCCGGTTCGGGCAAATCCACTCTGGTGCGCCACTTCAATCGCCTGATCGACCCCACCAGCGGCGCGATCCTGGTGGACGGCGTGGACATCCTGCAATACGACATGGAAGCCCTGCGCGAATTTCGCCGGCACAAGATCAGCATGGTGTTCCAGAGCTTCGGATTGCTGCCGCACAAAACCGTGCTGGATAACGTCGGATACGGCCTGAAAGTGCGCGGCGAGAGCAAGCAGATGTGCAGCGAACGCGCGTTGCACTGGATCAACACAGTGGGACTCAAGGGCTACGAAAACAAATACCCGCATCAGCTCTCCGGTGGCATGCGCCAGCGTGTCGGCCTGGCCCGCGCCCTGGCGGCGGACACCGACATCATTCTGATGGACGAAGCGTTCAGCGCCCTCGACCCGTTGATTCGCGCCGAAATGCAGGACCAGTTGCTGGAACTGCAAAAGACCCTGCACAAGACCATCGTCTTCATCACTCACGACCTCGACGAAGCGGTGCGGATTGGTAACCGCATCGCGATCCTCAAGGATGGGCGCCTGATTCAGGTGGGCACACCGCGCGAGATTCTGCATTCGCCGGCGGATGAGTATGTGGACCGGTTTGTTCAGCGGCGGGCTGCGGTCGTCTGAACCTGGACTGCTTCTGTGGCGAGGGGATTTATCCCCGTTGGGTGGCGAAGCCGCCCCAAAACCAGCCACCACAGGATTTCATGCATCAACAGAATTGGTATGAGGCTTGCGATGTCCCAGGCTGAAAAAATCGTTATCGACAACGCCACGTTGCGTTGGCAGGATGTGGTCGCCGTAGCTCGTCACGGCGCGCCGCTCGATCTGTCCGCAGACGCCTGGGCGCGCATTGAAAACGCTCAGGCCATCGTCCAGCGCATTGTCGCCAGTGGCGAGCGCGCCTACGGGGTCAACACCGGCCTGGGCGCGCTGTGCAATGTCTCGCTCAAGGGCGAACAACTCAGCCAACTGTCGCGCAACACGCTGCTCAGCCACGCCTGCGGTGTAGGCCCTGCGCTGACCGACGAACAGACCCGCGCGATCATGTGCGCGGCGATCATCAACTTCAGCCAGGGCAAATCCGGCCTGCACCGCCAAGTGGTGGAAGCCTTGCTGGCGCTGCTCAATCGCGGCATCACCCCGCAAGTGCCGTCGCAAGGTTCAGTGGGCTACCTGACCCACATGGCCCATATCGGCATCGCGCTGCTGGGTGTCGGCGACGTCAGCTATCGCGGGCAGATTGTGCCGGCGCAACAGGCGTTGGCTGAAGAAGATTTGCAGCCGGTTCCGCTCGGCGCCAAAGACGGTTTGTGCCTGGTCAACGGTACGCCGTGCATGACCGGCCTGAGCTGCCTGGCGATCGCCGATGCGACGCGGCTACTGCAGTGGGCCGACGTGATCGGTGCGATGAGTTTCGAAGCGCAACGCGGGCAGATTGCCGCGTTCGATGCCGAGATCATTGCACTCAAGCCGCATCCGGGCATGCAACAGGTCGGCATCAACCTGCGATCGTTGCTGGCGGGCAGTGAAGTGATCGCCTCGAGCGAGGGCATTCGCACCCAGGATGCGTTGAGCATCCGCTCGATTCCGCAGGTTCACGGCGCTGCCCGCGATCAGCTTGAGCACGCTACAAAACAGATCGAAATCGAGCTCAATGGCTGCACCGACAACCCGCTGTTGCTGGGCACGCCGCAGGCCTATCGGGTGATGTCCCAAGCCAACCCGCATGGCCAATCGGTCGCGCTGGCGGCGGATTTGCTGGCGATTGCGATGGCCGAAACCGGCTCCATCGCCGAACGTCGTCTCGACCGTTTGATCAACCCGCACGTTAGCGGTTTGCCGGCATTTCTGGTCGCTAATCCGGGGGTGAATTCGGGAATGATGATTGTGCAATACGTCGCCGCGTCACTGTGTGCGCAAAACCGCCAATTGGCGCAACCCGCGGTGCTCGACAATTTCGTCACCTCGGGCCTGCAGGAAGATCACCTGAGCATGGGCACCAACGCGGCGCTGAAGCTGCATCGCACCCTGGAGAACTGCACGCAGATCCTCGCCATCGAATACTTGCTGGCAGCCCAGGCCTTCGAATTTCTCAAGGAACAACGCTTCGGCGCCGGCACCGATATCGCGTGGCGACTGCTGCGCGAACAGGTGCCGGCCTACGATCAGGACCGTTGGCTGGCGCCGGATATTGCCGCCGCTGCCAGCGTTCTGAAAGACCCCGACCGGCTACGCAACGCGCTGCCTGGTTTGCACTGACCACATCCATACCAGCGTGCCAAGGCGCGGATCGTCCAAGCGACGGGAGGCGACGGATAACGGAATGCTCCGGAGCGACTGGTCGTTAATAACACACTCTTGAAGGAGCATTTGAATGACTGCGCTTAACCTGATTCCCGGCCAACTGAGCCTTGCCCAACTGCGTGACATTTATCAGCAACCGGTGCGGATCACCCTCGACGACAGCGCCTCGGCGCAAATCGAAGCCAGCGTTGCCTGCGTGGAGCAGATCCTGGCCGAAAACCGCACCGCCTACGGCATCAACACCGGTTTCGGCCTGCTCGCCTCGACGCGCATTGCCAGCGAAGACCTGGAAAACCTCCAGCGCTCACTGGTGTTGTCGCATGCCGCCGGTGTCGGCGAACCGATCAGCGATGCCTTGGTGCGGCTGGTCATGGTGCTCAAGGTCAACAGCCTGAGCCGGGGTTTTTCCGGGATTCGCCGGGTGGTGATCGATGCGCTGATCGCACTGATCAACGCCGAGGTGTACCCGCACATCCCGCTGAAGGGTTCGGTGGGTGCTTCCGGCGACCTCGCACCGTTGGCGCACATGTCGCTGGTGCTGTTGGGCGAGGGCAAGGCGCGCTACCAGGGCGAATGGCTGGACGCGACCGAAGCGCTGAAAGTCGCCGGTCTCACGCCGTTGACATTAGCGGCGAAAGAAGGTCTGGCACTGCTCAATGGCACGCAGGTGTCCACCGCTTATGCATTGCGCGGTTTGTTTGAAGGTGAAGATCTGTTTGCCGGCGCCGTCGCGCTGGGCGCCCTCACGGTTGAAGCGGTGTTGGGCTCACGCTCGCCATTCGATGCACGCATCCATGCCGCCCGTGGCCAGAAAGGCCAGATCGACGCCGCAGCCGCCTATCGAGATTTGCTCGGCGAGCGCAGTGAAGTGTCCGATTCGCACCACAATTGCGACAAGGTTCAGGACCCGTATTCCCTGCGTTGTCAGCCGCAGGTCATGGGCGCCTGCCTGACCCAGTTCCGTCAGGCGGCCGAAGTGCTCGCGGTCGAAGCCAACGCAGTGTCCGACAACCCGTTGGTGTTCGCCGCTGAAGGCGACGTGATCTCTGGCGGTAACTTCCACGCCGAGCCCGTGGCGATGGCAGCGGACAACATGGCGCTGGCGATTGCCGAGATCGCCTCGCTGAGCGAGCGCCGCATTTCGTTGATGATGGACAAGCACATGTCGCAACTGCCGCCGTTTCTGGTGGCCAATGGCGGCGTCAATTCCGGTTTCATGATCGCCCAGGTCACGGCGGCGGCGCTGGCCAGCGAAAACAAGGCGTTGTCGCATCCGCATTCGGTAGACAGCCTGCCGACTTCGGCCAACCAGGAAGACCACGTGTCCATGGCCCCGGCGGCCGGCAAGCGGTTGTGGGAAATGGCGGAAAACACTCGCGGCGTGCTGGCGGTGGAATGGCTGGCGGCGTGTCAGGGTCTGGATTTGCGTGAGGGTCTGAAGACCTCGGCGAAGCTGGAAAAGGCCCGTGCGATTTTGCGGGCAGAAGTGCCGTTTTATGAGAAAGACCGGTTTTTTGCGCCGGATATCAATGCGGCCACCGAGCTGTTGGCGACGCGTTGCCTGAACGAGCTGATCACGACGAACATTTTGCCCAGCCTGTGATGGCCCCATCGCCAGCAGGCTGGCTCCCACAGGGATGTGCGATCACTGAAGTTCCATTCAGGCCGGTGCCCACAGAGATCGGTTGAGCACTGGAGATTCATTGTGGGAGCGAGCTTGCTCGCGATTCGATTTTGAATTTGATGGAGATTTGGGATGAAAACCCTCTGGCACAACTGCCACGTCGCGACCATGGCGCAAGGCGTCTACTCGATCATCGAGGATGCCGCCATCGTGACCTCCGGTGCGCACATCGAGTGGATCGGCCCCCACGCTGAACTGCCGCCGGGTGACTATTCGGCGGTTCGCGATTTGAACGGCGCCTGGGTCACCCCGGGCCTGATCGACTGTCACACGCACACGGTGTTCGGCGGTAACCGCAGCGGTGAATTCGAGCAGCGTCTGCAAGGCGTCAACTATGCCGACATCGCAGCCGCCGGCGGCGGCATTGCCAGCTCCGTGCGCGCTACCCGTGCCGCAACTGAGGACGAACTGTTCGCCAGCGCCGCCAAGCGCTTGAAAAGCCTGATGCGCGACGGCGTGACCACTGTCGAAATGAAATCCGGCTATGGCCTCGACCTGGCCAGTGAGCGAAAAATCCTGCGGGTGATACGTCGTCTCGGCGCGGAACTGCCGGTCAGCGTGCGCAGCACCTGCCTGGCCGCCCACGCCATGCCGCCGGAATACACGGATCGCGCCGACGACTACATCGACCACATCTGCACGCAGATGCTTCCGGCGCTCGCCGCTGAAGGTCTGGTGGATGCCGTCGATGCGTTCTGCGAACACCTGGCGTTTACGCCCGCGCAGGTTGAGCGAGTGTTCATCGCCGCGAAACAGCTGGGCTTGCCGGTGAAGTTGCACGCCGAGCAATTGTCGTCGCTCAACGGCTCAAGTCTGGCGGCGAAATATCACGCCTTGTCGGCCGATCATCTGGAATTCATGACCGAAGCCGACGCCATCGCCATGGCGGCCTCTGGCACGGTCGCCGTGTTGCTCCCCGGCGCGTTCTACTTCCTGCGTGAAACTCAATTGCCGCCCATGGACGCGCTGCGCAAGCACGGGGTGAAAATCGCCATCGCCAGCGACCTCAATCCCGGCACATCGCCGGCACTGTCTTTACGCCTGATGCTGAACATGGCGTGCACCTGTTTGCGCATGACCCCGGAAGAAGCGCTGGCCGGCGCGACGATTCATGCCGCCGCAGCGCTGGGAATGGCCGACACTCACGGCTCGCTGGAAAACGGCAAAGTGGCGGATTTCGTTGCCTGGCAAATCGATCGTCCTGCCGACCTGTCGTACTGGTTGGGCGGCGATCTGGAAAAACGCGTCGTGCGTCACGGCGTCGAAACGAATCTGTAGGAGAGCAGTTGTGGACAAGGTTCTGAACTTCAAACAAGGCCGTGTGCCGCTGCTGATCAGCATGCCCCACGCCGGATTGCGCCTGACGCCGGCGGTAGAGGCCGGGCTGATCGGCGATGCGAAAAGCCTGCCGGACACCGACTGGCATATCCCCACGCTGTATGAATTCGCCGACACATTGGGCGCCAGTACGCTGGCCGCCGAATATTCGCGATTCGTCATCGACCTGAACCGGCCGTCTGACGACAAGCCTTTATATGCCGGCGCCACCACCGGCTTATACCCGGCAACGTTATTCGATGGCATTCCATTGTTTCGCGACGGCTTGGAACCGTCGGCAGCGGAGCGCGCGAGTTATCTGCAGAAGATCTGGACGCCGTACCACAGCACGTTGCACAACGAGCTGGCGCGACTGAAAGCCGAGTTCGGTTATGCGTTGCTGTTCGATGCGCACTCGATCCGCTCGATCATCCCGCACCTGTTCGACGGCAAACTACCGGACTTCAACCTGGGCACCTTCAATGGCGCCAGTTGCGACCCGCAGTTGGCAACGCAATTGGAATCGATCTGCGCGCAGCATGCCGAATACAGCCATGTGCTCAATGGGCGCTTCAAAGGCGGTCACATCACCCGGCATTACGGCAACCCGGCCGAAAATATCCATGCTGTGCAGCTGGAGTTGTGCCAGTCCACCTATATGGAAGAATTCGTACCGTTCCGGTATCGCCCTGATCTGGCAGAGCCAACGCAGGTGGTACTCCGGGAATTGTTGCAAGGGTTATTGGCCTGGGGCGAACAACGCTACAAGCGCTAAATGAAGTGCGCCCCAGAAGTTGGACATCCAATCCAATCTCTGGGGTGTTTTCATGAGTCAGTACACATCGCAATTCAAGTTGTCTGCTATCACCGCTTTTCTCGAGCGAGGCAGAGGTTTTCGCTTCATAGCTGCCCAATTCCAGATGGACCCTACCTTGCTTCGCCGCTGGGTGGAGGCCTACCGGTTGCATGGTGATGCCAGCCTGAAGGTTCGCAGCAGGGTCTACAGCCCTGAGTTCAAACTCGGCGTTCTACAGCGCATGTGGCGAGACAAGCTGTCTTTACGTCGCGTCGCGGCCCTTTTCAATCTTGGCAACTCAAGCCAGGTGGGCAGATGGCAGCAGCGGTATTACAGTGGCGGCTTCGAAGCCCTGTCTGCAGGGAAAGGATTGAACACCGCCATGACCCTGCCACCTGACAAGATTCCTGACCCGACATCGCCAAGTGATGATGACCTTTCGCACGCAGAGTTGCTGATCAAGCTTCGCAAGCTCCAGGTGGAGAATGCCTGGCTAAAAAAGCTCAAAGAGTTCAGGGAGGAGAAGAAAAGGCAGGAGCAGGCGAAAGCCGTCGGCAAAAAACCACGCTAGTTACTGAGTTGCGAGAGCATTTTGCGCTCGATGAGCTGCTTGAAGCCGCCGACCTGCCACGCAGCACTTACTACTATCAAGCCAAGGCAATGGCGAGTGGAGATCGGTTCGCCTCACTGAAAGCCGCTATCCAGAGCATCCAGGCCACTCATAAGGGGCGTTATGGCTATCGTCGGATGACTGCTGCGCTACGTAACATCGGCCAGATGGTTAACAGTAAAACGGTGCGAAGGCTGATGGACGAATTGGGTCTCAAGTGCACGGTGCGCCCGAAGAAATACCGCTCATACCGCGGGCTGATGGGCGAAGCCTCGCCCAACACGCTGGCTCGCGATTTCGAGGCCGGGCAGCCGAATCAGAAATGGGTCACGGATGTCACCGAGTTCAAAGTGGCGGGTGAAAAGTTGTACTTGTCTCCGGTGCTGGATCTCTACAACGGCGAAATTGTCGCTTATCAGACCGCCACCCGGCCTCGCTATACCTTGGTGGGTGACATGCTGGAGAAGGCTCTGGAGCGGCTACCTGAGACTGCCAAGCCCCTGCTGCACTCCGATCAAGGCTGGCACTACCGCTACCCGGATTACCGGGAACGCCTGGAAAAAGCGGGCCTGGAACAAAGCATGTCGCGCAAGGGAAACTGCCTGGACAACGCGACGATGGAGAGCTTTTTTGGCACATTGAAGTCTGAATATTTCTACCGCGAGCGCTTCGACAGCGTGGCCCAGTTGCAAGCCGGGCTGGATGAATACATCCGTTACTACAACCATGATCGAATCAAGATGAAACTGGGCGGACTGAGCCCTGTAGCGTACAGGGCGCAGTTCGCGATAGCTTAGCCAACCGGTGTCCAGGTTTTGGGGCGCACTTCAAAACCCTGTGGGAGCGAGCCTGCTCGCGAAAAATCAGAAGGCGCCATGGGGTGTCGGATTGACGCGTGATCATTTAAGACCATCGCGAGCAGGCTCACTCCCACAGGGATCGTGCTCATTCTCGTAAATCGGGTTTATGATGCCGAACGGCAGAATTCCAGAAGTCCCCCCAGGGATGACCTCGACCCCTTACGGAGCGCGCAATGCAGACTTTGTACCCGCAGATCAAACCCCACGCCCGGCATGATCTGGCTGTCGATGAAACCCACACCCTGTACGTAGACGAAAGCGGCTCACCGGAAGGTTTGCCGGTGGTGTTCATCCACGGCGGCCCCGGTGCCGGATGTGATGCGCAAAGCCGCTGCTATTTCGATCCCAATCTGTATCGCATTGTCACCTTCGACCAGCGCGGCTGCGGTCGTTCGACGCCCCACGCCAGCCTGGAAAACAACACCACCTGGGACCTGGTCGCCGACCTTGAGCGAATTCGCCTGCACCTGGGCATCGACAAATGGGTGCTGTTTGGCGGCTCGTGGGGCTCGACTCTGGCACTGGCCTACGCGCAAACCCATCCGGAGCGTGTGCACGGCCTGATTCTGCGCGGGATTTTTCTCTGCCGCCCGCAGGAAATCGAATGGTTCTACCAAGCGGGCGCCAGTCGCCTGTTCCCCGATTACTGGCAGGACTACATCGCACCGATCCCGCTGGATGAGCGCGATGACTTGCTCTCGGCGTTCCATCGACGTCTGGTCGGCAATGACCAGATCGCCCAGATGCACGCGGCGAAGGCCTGGTCCATGTGGGAAGGTCGCACGGCCACCCTGCGCCCGAACCCGTTGGTGGTTGACCGCTTCTCCGAGCCGCAGCGCGCGTTGTCCATCGCCCGCATCGAATGTCATTACTTCAGCAACAACGCGTTCCTCGAACCGGACCAGCTGATTCGCGACATGGGCAAGATCGCGCATCTGCCGGGTGTGATTGTCCATGGCCGCTACGACGTGATCTGCCCGCTCGACAATGCTTGGGAGCTGCATCAGAACTGGCCGAACAGCGAGCTGCAGGTCATCCGCGATGCTGGCCATGCTGCCTCGGAACCGGGCATTACCGACGCATTGGTGCGTGCTGCCAATCAGATGGCGCGGCGCCTGCTCGACCTGTCTCCCGACGAAGCATGAAAGGCCTCCTGCAACGCGTGAGTGGCGCACGAGTCGAGGTGGCGGGCGAGGTGGTCGGTGCTGTTGGTCAGGGTTTGCTGGTGTTGGTCGCGGTGGAGCCCGATGACACTCGCGCCAGTGCCGACAAACTTTTGCACAAGCTGCTTAACTATCGTGTATTCAGTGACGCCGAGGGCAAGATGAACTTGTCCCTGGCTGATGTCGGTGGCGGTTTGCTGCTGGTTTCTCAGTTCACCCTGGCCGCCGACACCAGAAGCGGGCTGCGTCCGGGTTTTTCGACGGCTGCCCCTCCGGCCTTGGGCGAGGAATTGTTCGACTATTTGTCAGACAGAGCTAAACAGGTGCATGGCACTGTGGCATCAGGTAGATTCGGCGCCGATATGCAGGTCCACCTGGTCAATGATGGCCCGGTGACATTTCTGTTACAGACCTAAAAGCGTTCGAAACAACTTTTTAAGCGTTTTTAGCCTGTAAACCGGGCTTTTTCGCGAAAAATACTTGGTGAGGCCTGATGCGTTGTAACGCGGCCTGCTAGATAATCGCGCGCTGCGGGGATCGGCGTTCGTTGGTCCGTTTTTGACTTGGGTAGAGACTTGTCCTGGGCCCGTTGGGGAATCATTTTGCCCCATGGGAGTCGGAACAATGCTCGCCAACTTGGCAAGAGTCGCTGGCAAGGTCGGTTTTTTTACCGCACTGCGTGCTGGCACTTTAACTGGCCGTTGGTTTTTTGATCTGTTTTCGGCGAGGGTTGCTCGTGATTGTTAGTCCCTGTAATGCACCAAAATTGACTGCCAAACGGTTCCGAAGCGCTCTGGTAGCGGGCTCTGCACTGCTCTGCCTGCTTGGCACCGGCCAGCTTTGGGCATTCAATCTGGAGGATGTGTCGGTCAAGGCGAAAGAGCTGGCCGGGCAGAAGTACGAAGCCCCGCGCAGTAATCTGCCGAACGAATTCCGCGAAATGAAATTCGCGGACTATCAGAAAATTCGTTTCCGCACCGAAAAAGCTGAATGGGCCGAGCAGAAAACCCCGTTCAAGCTGTCGTTCTATCACCAGGGTATGCATTTCGATACGCCGGTGAAGATCAACGAAATCACGGCCAACACCGTCCAGGAAATCAAATACGACCCGACTCGTTTTGATTTCGGCGACGTGCAGTTTGATCCGAAAGCCACCGAGCAACTGGGTTATGCCGGTTTCCGTGTGCTCTACCCGGTCAACAAGGCCGACAAGCAAGACGAAATCATGACCATGCTTGGCGCGAGTTACTTCCGCGTTGTCGGCAAGGGGCACACCTATGGTCTGTCCGCTCGCGGTATGGCGATCGATACCGCTCTGCCGTCCGGCGAAGAATTTCCGCGTTTCACCGAGTTCTGGATTCAACAGCCGAAGCCGGGCGACAAGCATCTGGTGATTTTCGCGCTGCTGGACTCGCCGCGCGCCACCGGTGCCTATCGCCTGACCCTGCGTCCTGGCAGCGACACCGTGGTCGACGTCAAGGCTCGCATGTTCCTGCGTGACAAGGTCACAAAGCTTGGCGTCGCGCCGCTGACCAGCATGTTCCTGTTCGGCGCCAATCAGCCGTCCAAGGTGCTCAACTATCGTCGCGAGCTACACGACTCCAGCGGTCTGTCGATCCATGCCGGCAACGGCGAGTGGATCTGGCGTCCACTGAACAACCCTAAACACCTGTCCGTCAGCAACTTCTCGATCGAGAACCCGCGTGGTTTCGGCTTGCTGCAACGGGGCCGTGAATTCAGTCACTACGAAGACCTCGACGATCGCTACGACAAGCGCCCAAGTGCCTGGATCGAACCGAAAGGCGATTGGGGCAAGGGTTCTGTAGACCTGGTGGAAATCCCGACAGCCGACGAAACCAACGACAACATCGTTGCCTTCTGGAGCCCGGAAAAACTGCCCGAGCCAGGCCAGCCGCTGGACGTTGCCTATCGCATGCACTGGACCATCGACGAAGCCGCGCTGCACGCACCTGACAGCGCCTGGGTCAAACAGACCCTGCGTTCCACCGGCGACGTCAAACAGTCCAACCTGATCCGTCAACCGGATGGCAGCGTTGCTTATCTGGTCGACTTCGAAGGCCCGTCGTTGCTGGCACTGCCGGACGACACCGATGTTCGCAGTCAGGTCAGCGTCGGCGACAATGCCGAACTGGTCGAGAACAGCGTTCGTTACAATCCGGACACCAAAGGCTGGCGCCTGACCCTGCGCATGAAGATCAAGGACCCGAGCAAGGCCACCGAGATGCGTGCTGCACTAGTCAAAAACATTGTCACGGCCGATCTGGCCAAGACACTGCCGACCTCCAATTCCTCCGTTGCCAAGGCCGATAAGGTCGCTGCGAAGCAGCAGGAGAAAGAGGACAAGGAAGCCAAGCTGACCGAGGCCAAGCTAGCCGACGCCAAACAGGCCGAAGCCAAGCCAGTCTCCCCGACCAAGGAACAGGACAACAAAGACGCCAAGCAGCCAGTCGCTGCCGAAGCGGCCCCAGTCACACCGGAATCGGCACCGACTGAAGAAGTCCTGACCGAGACCTGGAGCTACCAGTTGCCTGCCGATGAGTAATTCTCAAGTCCAGCCCGAGACGCTTGCCGAGTATCTGGCGCATCTACCGATGAACGACGAGCAGCGCGCGGAACTCGCGGGCTGCCAGTCGTTCAGTGAACTGCACCAGCGTCTGTCGTCCTCCACCTTCGACGCTCCGGCCGAGGCTGCCCAAGCTTCGGTCGGCAAACGTCTGACTTTGAACAGTGCTGCAGAACTCGAAGAAGCGGAAATGCTGGCGATGGATGCCAGCGGTCGGGTGGTTCTCAAGGCCACACCGCCGATTCGTCGGACCAAAGTCGTGCCGGAGCCGTGGCGTACCAATATTCTGGTGCGCGGCTGGCGCCGCCTGACCGGTCGCACCAATCCGCCGCCGTTACCCAAGGATGCGAACGTGTTGCCGGCGGCCCGCTGGCGCACGGTCGGCTCGATCCGTCGCTATATCCTGCTGGTACTGATGCTGGGCCAGACCATTGTCGCCGGCTGGTACATGAAAGGCATCATGCCGTATCAGGGCTGGTCGTTCGTCAGCCTTGACGAAATCCTGCACCAGCCGTTCCTGCAAACGGTTACCCAGGTCCTGCCGTATGCACTGCAAACCAGCATCCTGATTCTGTTCGGGATTCTGTTTTGCTGGGTATCGGCCGGTTTCTGGACGGCATTGATGGGCTTCCTCGAGTTGCTCACCGGCCATGACAAATACCGTATTTCCGGCAAAAGCGCTGGCAACGAGCCGATTCCCATGGATGCGCGCACCGCTCTGGTGATGCCGATCTGCAACGAAGACGTGCCTCGGGTGTTCGCCGGTTTGCGGGCGACGTTTGAGTCTGTTGCGGCCTCGGGCAACCTGGATCGCTTCGACTTTTTTGTCCTCAGTGACAGTAACGATGCCGACATCTGCGTTGCCGAACAGCAGGCGTGGCTGGATGTCTGCCGCGAGGCCAAAGGCTTCGGCAAGATCTTCTATCGTCGCCGGCGTCGTCGCGTCAAACGCAAAAGCGGTAACCTCGACGACTTCTGCCGCCGCTGGGGCGGCGACTACAAGTACATGGTTGTGCTCGACGCCGACTCGGTGATGAGCGGCGATTGCCTGTCCAGTCTGGTGCGCTTGATGGAAGCCACGCCGGACGCCGGGATTATCCAGACCGCGCCGCGTGCGTCGGGCATGGACACGCTGTACGCGCGCATGCAGCAATTCGCAACCCGTGTATACGGCCCACTCTTTACCGCCGGTCTGCACTTCTGGCAGTTGGGCGAATCGCACTATTGGGGCCACAACGCGATCATCCGCATGAAGCCGTTCATCGAGCACTGCGCCTTGGCGCCGTTGCCGGGTAAAGGTGCGTTTGCCGGTGCGATTCTGTCCCACGACTTCGTCGAAGCTGCGCTGATGCGTCGTGCCGGTTGGGGCGTGTGGATTGCCTACGATTTGCCGGGCAGCTACGAAGAACTGCCGCCCAACCTTCTGGACGAACTCAAGCGTGACCGTCGCTGGTGCCACGGCAACCTGATGAACTTCCGCCTGTTTTTGGTCAAGGGCATGCACCCGGTGCACCGTGCGGTATTCCTGACCGGCGTGATGTCCTACCTGTCGGCACCTTTGTGGTTCTTCTTTCTGGTGCTGTCGACGGCGCTGCTGGCGGTCAACACGCTGATGGAACCGCAGTACTTCCTGGAGCCGCGTCAGCTGTATCCGTTGTGGCCACAATGGCAACCCGACAAAGCCATCGCGCTATTCTCCACGACCATCGTGCTGCTGTTCCTGCCGAAGTTGTTGAGCATCATCCTGATCTGGGCCAAGGGCGCTAAAGAGTTCGGCGGCAAGTTCAAGGTGACGCTGTCGATGCTGCTGGAGATGCTGTTTTCGGTACTGCTGGCACCGGTGCGCATGATCTTCCACACCCGTTTTGTCCTCGCCGCGTTCCTCGGCTGGGCGGCGACCTGGAACTCGCCACAGCGTGATGACGACTCAACGCCATGGAGCGAGGCAGTCAAGCGCCACGGTCCGCAAACGCTGCTGGGTTTCTTCTGGGCGCTGCTGGTGATCTGGCTGAACCCGAGCTTTCTGTGGTGGCTGGTGCCAATCGTCGGTTCGCTGATGTTGTCGATTCCGGTGTCGGTGATCTCCAGCCGGGTTGGCCTGGGCCTCAAGTCCCGGGACGAGAGCCTGTTCCTGATTCCCGAGGAATACAATCCGCCACAGGCGCTGCTCGACACTGACAAGTACACGCACGAAAACCGCTATCACGCTTTGAACGACGGCTTCATCCGCTCGGTTGTCGACCCGCAGCAGAACGCTCTGGCGTGCTCGCTGGCGACCTCCCGTCACGGTCAGGCCGAGCCAATTGAATGGTTGCGTATCGAGCGTGTCCGTCATGCACTGAAGGTGGGTCCTTCAGGATTGACCAACAATGAGCGTGTGCACTTGCTGAGCGATCCGGTAGCGCTGGGTCGTCTGCATGAGCAGGTCTGGAACGAAGGCCACCCGGAATGGCTGCAAGCCTGGCGTCAATCGGTGAAAGCCGACCCTCATGCGCCGCTTCTGCCGCTCAAACCGCTAAGTGCGCAGCCTCAGCTGGCTTGACGCTAATGAAAAACCCCGCGAAAGCGGGGTTTTTTTTGCGCTAAGGCAACTGCCGGATGCGCGTGCTGGAAGCAGGTTGTGTTGCAACCAGCGGTTTATGTCTGAAAGCACCCGCTTCGAATTTACGCCGCATGTCGAACTGTTGCAGATTCGTATTCGAGGCGGAGCGTGGGTTGTTGCTCCCGAAGTCGTGACCAATATCAGGTTGCGACTGTGATCGTGCCAGGCGTGCGCCTGACGGATGTACGGTAGACGGTGCACGAGAAAAAGTACTCGCCGATCGACCAATATTGGGGGCGGACATGGCTCGATCCAATCGTTGCGGAGTCTTTGGCCCCCGTCGTGCGAGTTTGTGCAGGGTATAACCTGCTCCCGAAAGAGTGCCGAATGTGCTGGCGGTCAAAAACGCATAGAACAGAGGGTCGTTCGCCGGGGAGTCGGGAAGGGCAGCCTCAATGCGGTTCATGGCCAGATAAAGTACAGACGCTCCTAACCCTCCTACTGACGCCATGGCTGAAGTAGCACCACCGAAAGCCTTACCCTTGAACCCCGAAACCAGCGATTTTGGGGTGAACCGAACAAGATATTCCCCCGCAAAGCCTACCGCTGAATTCAGAAACCAGGCCCACCCATACCATGACCGTCCCGTGGGGTCGGAGCGATTGACAGGATCTCCCGAGCAATACGCATAGCAATTCAAGCCGCCGTCCCCGAATGGGCTCAAGCTGTCGGAGCTATTGAAGCGCATGAGTGACGGATTGAAAGCCCGGTGCCCATTCCCTAGCAAGTAATGCCCGGTGTGCGGGTCTGGACATTCGCCGTTGTAACCGAAGAGAGCAGGCAACCCGGATTGGACTGTGCGGTGACCATATGGCGTGTACCTGAACTGGCTGTAGGCACTCTGCATGACAGAGCGTTGCTTATCGGTCATCAGCAACAAAATGCGTCGAATACCCTCCATGTGCAGTTCTGCCAGCACCGCTTCCTGGCATTGAAAAATCCGGTGCTGAACAGCCCCCTGAATATCCGTCACCATCTGGTCTTTCTGATAGAAACGATCCTGCTTTTGCTGCCCGGCGGGCAGACGACTGACCAAGCGATCGATTGCATCATATTGGTAGCGAACAGATGGTCGTACAGGAGGGTGACGCATGGATCATTACCATTGGCAAGAAAGGGACAGCTTCTACTGCATTGAACATGAGGTCTACTGGTAGAACTGCCAGGTTTGGCGAGCTATCTCCCTGGTTGAACAGCTGATAGACGCGTGAACTTTATAAGTAGTCGCTGACGTGTGGCTTTGCAGAAAATCGTCATGCAAATTGTTTCTTGTGAAATGCAACACAATAAGACAGGCGCTCAAAGACCAGGAATCACCCTGAAACTAATCGCGCGGAATATATTCGATATGAGCCGAACGATTGGCGCTGGTTAAAAGGATGAAGTAACAGACATTTGCTTTGTTCGTTTTATCGTGTAACTAGTCGAACAAATAACAGGTGCGCAGTAATGATTGATTACATCGGCATGGTGTAATCAAAAAAGTTTGAAATATTTGGACAGATAGATCCGGCCTGCTCGAACTTTACAGTTAGATTTTTGATTATTAGGATTCAACGGCTGGATCTGGTTAATTAATTACTAAACCCAAACAGTCTAGTGGGGCTAATATGCCAATGAAGATGTCGCCCAGTCATGAACATAGTAATTTGACCGAACTTGAAGTTTTTGGCTTGTCGGCGCAATACAATCTTGCGGACGGGCACAGCTATATCTCGGCGGAAAAGCATTTTAATTCAGTATTGTCGGAACTGCCCACTCTGTGGCAATCAGCTATTGAAGTTCCCATTCCAGAAATGGAGAAAATTTTCAAGAACAAATTTGCGGAGTATTTTGGTCTTGAGGGATTAAAACGACACGAAATTTTTTCAATATGTCCCACTGCTTCCAATAGCATCGACATTATCGGTGCCTGGGCGCGATGCATGAGCTACAAGGTGGGATTGGTGGAACCGACGTTTGACAATCTAGCGCAGTTGTTACGTCGCAGAGAAGTAGAGCTTGAGGCCATTGCTGAAGACCTACTTGCCAATCTGATTTTGCTGGAAGAATTTATACACGAAAAAAATCTGGATGTATTATTTCTGGTTAATCCAAATAATCCGACAGGCGTGGTGATCGACTCTACCGCGATGTCGGGTATTGTCGAACTATGCAGTCGGCTCGAGGTGGTATTAGTACTTGATACTTCATTTCGTTTCTGTCACAAAACCAGCATTGACGAGTATGAGCTACTTTTGAAAAAGGGCTGTTCCTTTATCATTCTGGAGGACACTGGCAAGCAGTGGCCGACACTGGATGCCAAAGCCAGTCTGCTTTCATATAGCGCTGATTTGGCACATACCATTCGTAACATTTATGAAGAAATATATTTGTGCTGTTCCAACTTCGCATTGAGAGTGATCATCGCATTTATCGATGAGACCCTCCAGAGAGGGGGGCTATCGTATATGCAATCCATCATTTCCAGACATATCCAGATAGCCACGGCAGCGCTTGAGAATTCACTGGCGACTATCGTGGCGGTCGAGCCTCTCTCCACCATGACAGTCATGTGGCTTGACATAGAAAAAACTGGATTGTCCGATCTTGAATTAACCGGATATCTTGCAAAACACAGCGTTGCCGTCTTGCCCGGAAGATATTTTTACTGGAATAGCCATCAAGTTGCGGGAAACCATCGGATCAGAATTGCACTTTTCAAACCTGAAGACCAATTCGGGCCCTCGATGTTGCGTTTAAAAGACGCGCTCGCAGGGCTTAAGGGATGCAATAACCCGGAAAATAAAATGTTAGCGGAGGTTATATGTTGAGAAAGGTATTGATAACAGGAGATTTTCCTGTTTCGGCAAGTCTATTTCCAACAGGATTTGAGCTAATCCATATTTCTCGTCCGACTGATGAGCAGCAAATTCTGAATGTCTTGCCTGAGGTGACCGATTATATTTTGGGTGGCCCGGAGTATTTATCCCCCGAGTTTATTGACCGCGCACCCAAGCTGGAAAATCTGGTGGTGATGGGAACCGGCACTGCAAGTTTCGTTGACATGGAGTACGCAGCGCTAAAAGGGATACGCATCGCCAATACTCCGAATATGAATGTCCATGCGGTGGTTGAGTTCACGTTGGCCATGGTGACGGCGTGCATGGCAAACGTATTTGACAGCGTCGAACGCGTAAAAGATGGTTCACAATGGGTTCAAACACCTTGGCGTTCTTTGCCGAATCTGAGCTTCGGTTTTGTAGGCATGGGTGGCATCGGCACCGAGATGGTCAATCAGCTTCATCTACTGGGCTGCAAAAACATGAGCTACTGGTCCAGAAGCCAAAAGCCTGAGCTGGAGGAGTCGTCAGGCCTGCGATTTGAATCATTAAATGAAATGGTAAGTTCCGTTGATGTGTTATGCATTCTTGTCACGAGTTGTTCTGAGACCTGTCACCTCATTGATGACACGGTGTTAGATAATGCATCGACTACGCTGAAAATATTTAATCTTTCTGATTCAAATGTCATTTGCCCCGTCGCATTGAAGAGGTACCTCTTAGGCAATTCCGAAGCCTTTTGTTTTATGGACGGCTATTACAATGAGTGGGTCGCGAATCACGGTCAATATAATGACCCTTACGGTCTGCTCGGATTGCCTGGCAAGAGTTTGGTCGTAACGTCGCATTTGGCGGCGCAGGAAAAAGACACCATCGATAAGATGTTTATTCAGGCTGCGTCGCGGATTGTAGAATTTGCACGCAATCGTCCGCGGTAATAATACGTTGATTGACCGATTTTTGAAGCCCGGTAACGTCCAGGCCTCAGAAATCGGCAGAATAAAAATACCGAGAGTTAGGTGAGTGAGTTTAAGAATCACAGCTCATCGCGCGGCACCGGTCTGGAACCCAACGCTTGTGCAAATCGGAGCAAATAGCCGTCCGGATCCAGTACAAGAAAATTACTTTCGCCAAGGAGAGATTTATTCTCCCTATACCAGCATGTTTCTACGGGCTTATGGAGTGGATAACCGGATACGGTCGCTATTCTTGCCAGCGCGGCTACATCCGGACAGTCGATGGAGAGGTTCATCCCTCTCCCATAGGGGTGTTCTAAAGGTTCTATTCGCCATGGTGAAGCCTCGGCGTTGTCTTGGTCCAGCATCAGTTGGCTGCCGTTATACGATATGAACGCAAACCCGACTTCCGGCCTTTCGTACTCGATCTTGAATCCGAGTGCTTTGCAATAGAATTTCAAACTTGCTTTTATGTCTGAAACGATCAGCTCTGGAACCAGCTTGTTGAAGTTCGTCATGGCTATGTCTTCATCCTTGAAGAAATGAGTATTAGTTATGAAGCATCATCACTATTGGCGATTTACATACAAGCGTCCAGTTAATATTTTTGATGTGTGATTTCCACGAATGAACGCTGGATATATCAAAGCTCCAAATAATAAGGTTCTGGCGTAACAGCCAGGTGTTTATAAAGCACGGGAATATTCTAATGGGCGATTTCCACGCATCGGAACCGATCTATGGTTCACAGGCGCACACGGGCAATTTGAGGAAAATCCAGGCGTTAGCGGCGCAAGCATTCAAGCTGGCTACTGATAATCATGAACTTCAGGGGCAAGCGCTCCGGCGCTGGTCGACGAGCATGGGCGCCATGCAGGACTTTTTACGGCAGTCTCAATCCGACATAAGGGCCTGGCAGTTATCAAGGATTCAAACCCTGGTTGATAATGCGTATAGAAATGTTCCCTTTTACAGAGAGTTTTACGGCGCGTGTGGATACGTTGAGGGCTGTATATCGAGCTTCGCCGATTTTGAGCGCCTGCCAATCGTTTCCAAGGCGCATCTCAGTAGTTTCGATGATAGCGCACGAGCCAATTCACGAGGCGACACGAACAGTGCGCGAACCGCCAGGACTTCCGGCTCAAGTGGAAAACCTTTTACAATCTACAGAGATGATGACTATGTCGTAACGGATTATCTGCATGCGCTGCGTTTCTATAGTTCATGCCTGCAGCGTCCATTACATGAGCATGACTGGATCTATTTGATCCACCACTCCGGGTTGGCTGTGTCATCACTTCATGGAAAATACAGAACATTCCAGCTCCCGGATATACTTGCGGATACTCCACTGGGCGAACACTTGCTGTTACTGCGACCTCGTCTGGTAGTCACCTTGCCTAGCTACTTGCCGATTATACTTCAGCATAAAAACGAACTTAAAAGGAGCGGCGTAGAAGCAATCCTGACAAATTCTGAAACCAGTACGCAGCTAGAACGATCCTATTATTCGGAAGCGTTAGGTGTGCCCATTTTTGATGAATACAGTTCTGAAGAAATTGGCATGATAGCGACGCAGTGCAAGCACGGGCGATATCATGTAGCCGAAGACAGCGCCTACCTTGAAATTGTGCATAGGGACGATCAAGGTTTTGGAAATGTGATCTGTACGGGGTTAACTAATGAGTTGATGCCACTGATTCGATATGATCACGGTGATGTAGCGAAGGGGATGGCGGATTGCACACCTTGTGCCTGTGGTAGTTTTTGTGCATCGCTTGAAGAAATAAACGGCCGGCGCGATGATGCTTTTCGTACTCGCGAACACAGACTCGTGCCTAGCGCCTCAATTCTTGCGGCAGTGGACGATATATTGCTCGCCGGTGACAGAACATTGGCAGAATTCCGGCTCATACAAAAAGGCCCAGACACAATAGAGTTGCTTACTTGCTATATGGGCGCGCCACAAAAAGATATTACGCAAGTCTTATACGACCTGCGTGCCCGTCTATCAACTTTGTTCGGTTACACAATTCAGCTTCTACACCTGGAAGTTAAGGCTCTACCCGAGCAAAAATCCTACAAGCGCAGAAGCATCGTTCGAGAATGGGAAGTGCGTTAAGTTGGCCCTCTCGTTCAACGGTAGAGCGCTTTGTTTGTTGACTGGAAGCTTGACGCACTAAAAAAATGTTTGATTGCTCCGGTACTCGTTTGAAATTGGGGTCGCTATGGAAAACTTAATTGATGTGACGACGGTTGATAAGAATTATTATTTGGTTAAAGAATCCAGCAGTATCATGCAATGGTTCAAGCACTTGGTAAAACCCAGCTATACATCGTTCAAGGCATTGAATGCTGTGAATTTTACAGTTGCCCAAGGCGCGGCGGTCGGGTTTATTGGTCCGAACGGGGCGGGCAAATCAAGTTTGATCAAGATTTTGTGCGGCATACAAAAACCCACTTCAGGGCTTGTGAGAGTTCTCGGGCATGATCCTGCTATTCGGGAAAAGGAGTTTCTTCGGCAAATAGGCGTCGTATTTGGACACAAGACATCTTTGTGGTGGGATCTTCCGGTAAAAACCAGTTTCGATACGTATAAAGAGATTTACCGGATACGAGATGATGACTACAAAAACAGGCTTGCCGAACTGGCGGAAGCGCTCAACCTGGAGAAGGTTCTTTTCAAACCTGTGCGAAATCTTAGCTTGGGTGAGCGGGTCAAATGTGAGTTGACGTTAAATTTATTGCATTCGCCCAAACTTATCTTTCTCGATGAGCCGACCGTTGGACTGGATGTGACATCCAAATATGAGATACGCAAGTATTTGAATTATAAGCGGCGCCATAGCAATCTTTCCATTTTTCTCACGAGTCACGATTTGGGCGATATAGAGTCGTGTTGCGACGATGCCATCATCGTTGATAAAGGACGCGTTCGTTTTGATGGGTCAATGCGTGAATTAAGCACGAGTTTCAATATGAACACGAAGTTGACTGTCACAACACGTGAAGCGGAATCAGGCGCGGCAAGTCTCATGCTCTTCAAGACGATTATGGGTGAGTATCCCGGTATAAAAATCCTCAATGATGGTCAGGATCAATTGACCTACTTTGTACCGAGAGCGTCATTAGGCGCGGTTTTTGACAGGTTCAAAGACACCTCGTACGATTTCGATGTCTCAGCAATGGATTTTGAGAGTAACGTCATTAACCTCTTCAAGACATGGTCGAGTGAGTAGCTTGTGAATAGTGCAGCTTATTTGAAACTCGTACAGACAGGTCTACTTTCCATCTACAGGGATCGGTCCATGTTGATCACCGATCTCGTGATCGCCACCGGGGTCCCGTTTTTTATTCAATTTGCAATTTGGCGCTTCGTTTATGCTGAATCGTCCACATTGCCCAACTACAGTCTGGAGGAAACGTACCTTTATTATGTGGCGGTATTGGCGCTTAATCGATTGAATAATGCGTATGATCTTATTCTCCGGGTGTCTAGCCATGTGCACGAGGGTTTATTGGAAGGTTTCTTTATCAAGCCGATCAATTACTTTCGGTTCAATCTATTCATTTTTGTGGGTGCCAGCCTTCTCTATTACATTCCTGTCTTGTTGATTGCCGTGGGCGTGACTATTTGGTGGGGAGCGGGAGTGGGTGTTCTGGGATTCGTCGCATTCAGCGTCATTAACTTGTTTTTCTGTTACTTGTTAGGTTTCTTGATGTCACTATCGGCGTTCTGGCTAACCAGGCCTGATATGACACTGAGCTTTCAGGTGGTTTTAGCCAGTGTCATCGGCGGAACGTTGTTGCCGATTGACTACTGGCCGGCCTATCTGGAACCATTAATGCGATACAACCCATTTCGTCTCATTATCAGTGGTCCTGCCGAATTTCTGTTACGTCCTAGCAGCCATTTGTTAACCGAACTCTTATGCCTGTACGTCGTTTGGTCTTTGATTTTGCTTTGCGCCTGTAAAGTTACGTTCAGGCGCGCGAGTAACAAATATTCTGGTGTAGGGGGTTAAATGCATATACTTACGTTGGTTTTGAACGCGGTAAAGGAAGAGGCCAGATATAAAATAAATCTGGTGGGTGCGGTCTTGGCACTGTTGACGCTCTATAGCCTGCAATTCATCTTCTTCGATGTCATCAGTTCATTAGTCGACAGTGATAAAAATCATACCAACTGGCTGCTGATTTTTTTTATGTCGTACGCTTTGGGTGGATTGATCATTAGTTTCTTCAGCTCGGCAATCACGGGTTTTTTTCGACAATTGACTTTGGGTCGGGTCGATACGCTGCTGGTCAGGCCGGTCAACGTCCTCGTGTTGATTTTGTTCAGGTGGTCTGAAGTTCATTATTTGCTGGTCGCGCTGCTGCTGACGGCACTCTGCATTCTTTCGAATAAAATTGATTTTTTTCCCTTCGCTGTCAGTGCGTTTAACACGAGCCTGTATGTAGTTGCACTGCTGGCCGGCGTAGTGGCGGGTATTACGTTTTTGTTAGGTCTGAGTTCGTTTTCGTTCATCACCCAGCGTGAATTGCCTGTTGACTATATCCACGCCTCGGTATTCACATTTGCGTTACTGCCCGAGAATTTTTATTCGAAAGCGCTTTTGTATTTTTTAGTCGCGGCGCTGCCGATGATTGTGTTCGCGTCCGTGGCCCTGGACGCCTTATATAACGGTCTCACTGCGTTCGTTTCAATATTTTTGTGTGCGGTAGTTGTCACATCTGGCTTGGTGCTGAACGTTGTTTATCGCTTGTTTAATCGGTTCGACAGCGTCGGAGGTTGACCCTGCCGGGGACCGCAGAGGGTCCCCATCTGCGGTCCTGTGCAGGTCAGATCCTGAACTTGCCCACCAACATCTGAAGATGCGTCCCCAACCGCGCCAGCTCAACGCTGGAGGCCGCTGTCTCTTCGCTCGCTGCAGAGGTCTGCTCCGAGACGTCGCGCACGTTCAACACGCTACGGTTGATCTCCTCAGCCACCGCACTTTGCTGCTCCGCTGCCGCGGCGATCTGCTGGTTCATCGACTGAATGGCCGACACGGTGCGGGTAATGCTTTCCAGTGAGCCGCCGGCACGACGGGTCAGCTCCACGCTGCTGTCGGTGAGGCTGCGGCTGTTGTCCATGATGGTCGCCACTTGCTGCGTGCCGGTTTGCAGGCCAATGATGAGTTCTTCGATTTCTTCCGTGGATTTCTGCGTGCGCTGGGCGAGGCTGCGGACTTCGTCGGCGACCACCGCAAAACCGCGCCCGGCCTCACCGGCTCGGGCCGCTTCGATGGCAGCGTTGAGCGCCAGCAGGTTGGTTTGCTGGGCGACGGATTTGATCACGTCGAGCACGCTGCCAATCTTGTCGCTCTCGCGCTTGAGATGCCCCATGGCTTCGGTTGAGTTGCCGACTTCGAGCGCCAGGCGCTCGATCTGCGCAATGGCCTCGCCGACCACTTTGTCACCCTCGCGGGCTTGCTGGTCGGCAGCCACGGCAGCTTCGGAAGCTTCTTCGGCGTTGCGTGCGACTTCCTGCACGGTGGCGGTCATTTCGTTCATGGCGGTCGCCACCTGATCGGTCTCGATCTTCTGGCTATTGACCCCGGCGCTGGTCTGCTCGGTGACGGCCGACAACTCTTCGGCAGCGCTGGCGATCTGGGTGACGCCCTCGCCGATACCGCTGATCAGCACGCGCAGGCCTTCCGTCATGCTCTGGATTGCGCGCTGCAATTGGCCGAGTTCATCACGGCGTTGGGAGGTCAGGTTGTGCGTCAAATCGCCGGCCGCGATACGCTCGGCGACCTTGAGCGTTTCGTTCAGCGGCGTGACGATCTGGCGAGTGATGAACCATGCCGCGAACAGACTGATCACCAGCGCCAGGGCAGTGGCCAACCACAACATGTTTTTGGCGCGGGCCGCGTCGGTATCCCGGACGACGGTCTGTGAAACCGTGAGTTTCATGCTGGCATCAATCAGAATATCGCCTTGCGCGCTCATGCTTTTGAGGGCGACAGCATTGGCTGTTTGTGAGTCGCGGAACTGGCTGACGGCGGCGCGATAGGTCTTCAACGATTCGCCGGCCTGTTGCAGGTTGGCAGCGTACTGCTCGGGAAGACTGGTGGTCAGGCTGCCGAGGGTTTTCAGCGCAGCGTCGATAGCGTCCAGTGCCGGTTGTTCAGCATCGGCCCTGGCGCTATAGGTGTAGCCGCGCACTTGATAGCGCGCTTGCTGCAGCTGCTTGCTCAGATCGACCACGCTATTGAACTGCGCAATGCTGTCGCCTTGCAGCATGGACTGCTCGACATTGGCGACTTTGGTCACCGCATTATCGGCGTTCGCCCCGAGTTTGCTGCGGGCGTCTTCGCGCTGTGCGCTGGCCTGGATCATCGTGCCGAATGCACGTTTGTATTCGGCGACGGCAGCCAGTTGCTGGTCGATCAACGCGACGTCGGACGGTTGCTCGATGAGCGTGCGCGCGGTCTTCAGTCCGCTGTCGAGTTTGCCCAGCAGCTCGTTGACGGCCTCCGGGCCTTGTTCGCCACGATGCATCTCGTAAGCCTGACGGGCAATGCGCAGTTCTTTGCTGAGGTCATTGAGGCTGGAAATAAAACCCAACTTGTCCCCGCGCTTCATCACCTCGCTCAGACCGGTCCAGCCGGTGAAGGTGATCAATAACGTCAGAAGCAGCACCAGACCGAAGCCGATACCCAGTTTGCGATTAACGCTGACGTTTCCCAGTTTCTCGGCTAGCCATCCGTACATGCTGCAACTCCCACAGACCACAAGTTGGTGTTTATGGAGGCTGTATCGGCCGGCGGAGGGCAATCTGTAGACACCCCCCAATGGGTGGGCAATACCGAAACCTGTGGGAGCGAGCTTGCTCGCGATAGCGCCGGGCCAGTCAGCAACTGAGTTATCTGGCAGTCCGCTATCGCGAGCAAGCTCGCTCCCACAGGGCTTTGGGTCTATATCAAGGTCGGGTCAGAACAGGCGGGCGAGCAGTGCAGTCACGGCGGTCTCGACGCGCAGGATGCGCTCGCCCAATTGCACCGGTTGCAGACCGGACCTGGCCAGCAGGTCGATCTCGTAAGGAATCCAGCCACCTTCCGGGCCGATGGCCAGGGTGACGGGCTCGTCCAGGCCGCGCGGGCAGGGCGGGTAATTGCCGGGATGGCCGACCAGCCCGAGCGTGCCTTCGGCAATCCCCGGCAGACGATCCTCAACAAATGGCTTGAAACGCTTCTCGATGACGATTTCCGGCAGGACGCTGTCGCGCGCCTGTTCCAGACCCAGTATCAGCTGCTCGCGAACGGCCTCGGGCTCGAGAAACGGCGTCTGCCAAAAGCTCTTCTCGACGCGATAGCTGTTCACCAGCACGATGCGCGGCACGCCCATGGCGGCCACGGTCTGAAACACTCTGCGCAACATTTTCGGGCGTGGCAGGGCCAGGATCAACGTCAATGGCAGCTTGGCCGGAGGCGATTGATCAAGCGTGACGCGCAGTTCGGCTTCATCGGCGGCCAGGCGCAGCACTTCGGCCGAGCCCATCATGCCGCCGATGCGTCCGACCCGCATGCTGTCACCTACTTCGCAGCGATGGACGTCCTGCATGTGGGTCAGACGACGATCACGCAGGATCACCCGGTCGGCCGCAATGAAATCGGCGTCTTCGAGCAGCAGCAGGTTCACGCTTGAGTCGCTGGTGGCTGGTCGTTGTGATCGTCAACCGGCTGATCGTCAGGATGGTCACCGCGCTTGCTGATCAGACTGCCGAACAGAATGCCGATTTCGAACAGCAGCCACATCGGCACCGCCAGCAGCGTCTGCGAGAAAATGTCCGGCGGCGTCAGGATCATGCCGACCACAAAGCAGCCGATGATCACATACGGACGGATCTTCTTCAGATAGGCAACGTTGACCACGCCAATCCATACCAGCAAGACCACGGCCACCGGAATTTCAAAGGCCACACCGAACGCGAAGAACAGCGTCATGACGAAATCGAGGTAGCTGGCGATGTCGGTCATCATTTCCACGCCGGCCGGAGTGGCGGCGGCGAAGAACTGGAAGATCAACGGGAACACGAGGAAATAGGCGAACGCCATGCCGGTGTAGAACAGCAGAATGCTGGACACCAGCAGCGGCACCGCAATGCGCTTTTCATGCTTGTACAGGCCTGGCGCGATGAAGCCCCAGATCTGATGCAGGATCACCGGGATCGCCAGGAACAGCGAAACCATCATGGTCAGCTTCAACGGCGTCAGAAAGGGTGACGATACGTCGGTGGCAATCATTGTCGCGCCGGTTGGCAGGTACTGACGCAGCGGCGTGGAAACAAAGGTGTAGATCTGCTGGGTGAAGGCGAACAGCCCTGCAAAAATGATGAAGATCGCCGCTACGCAGCGCAGCAGACGGCTACGCAGCTCGGTAAGGTGCGACACCAGCGGCATGTGCTGGTCGTTTTCAGGAAGATCGCTCATGAGGCTCGCGGCGGCAAAGGGGGATCGTGAGGCGCCGGGGTGACGGGCGCGGCGGATGGCGCTGTCGGCGCGGGTTCAACGGTGGTCGCTGGCGGGGCGGTCACGGGCGCAGCGTCTACCTTTGGCGCGTGAATGGTCTGCGGTGCAACGGGCTCGACCGGCGGAACCGGCGTTGGCTCCTGCTGAGTCGGCGTGAAAATCTTCCGCGCCTCCTGCTCCAGCGACAGAATGTGTTCGTTGTGCAATTGCCGACGGATCTCGTCGGCACCGATTTCACGCTCAACTTCCTGCTTGATCGCGTTGAAACTGCGTTTCAGCCGGCCGACCCACAGGCCGGCAGTGCGCGCGGCCCCCGGCAGACGCTCGGGGCCCAGCACCAACAGCGCAACGAGGCCGACGAGCAGCAATTCAGAGAAGCTGATACCAAACATTAGTCAGTGCTCACACGTCTTTACGGGTTGGCTCTTCGACTTTCTGCGCCTGCACGTCGATGGTGTGCGGCGGGTTCACCGGCTGGGCCGCCTGTGGATGCACAGGCTGAGCAGGCGGAACCGGTTGCGCCGGGGTGACGGTTGGATCGGCTGGTTTTTCATCGTCGTTCATGGCTTTGCGAAAGCCCTTGATCGACTCGCCGACGTCAGTGCCGAGGTTTTTCAGCTTTTTGGTGCCGAACACCAGCACCACCACTACCAGGATGACGATCCAGTGTTTCCAGTCAAAAATGCCCATGGTGTTGCTCCTCTCAAATAGATGTTCAGGCGGACGGGCGCGAGGCTTTCTCGGCGTGTCCGGACAGACCGAATCGACGGTCAAGCTCATCGAGTACAGCCTGCGGATGCTGCCCCAGCTGGGCGAGCATGACCATGCTGTGGAACCACAAATCGGCGGTCTCGTAGATCACATCGCTGCAGTCGCCACTGATGGCAGCGTCCTTGGCGGCAAGGATGGTTTCGACCGACTCTTCGCCGACTTTCTCCAGAATCTTGTTCAAACCCTTGTGATAAAGGCTGGCGACATACGAGCTGTCAGCGGCGGCGCCTTTGCGCTCTTCCAGCACTTCGGCCAGACGGGTCAACGTGTCACTCATGGGAGGTGTCATCAGTCATGTCCTGCGCAATAGATGGCGTGCGGGTCTTTGAGCACCGGGTCGACGGTTTTCCACTCGCCGTTTTCGAAGACGCGATAGAAGCAGCTCTGGCGGCCGGTGTGGCAGGCGATGTCGCCGATCTGCTCGACCATCAGGACGATCACGTCGGCATCGCAGTCCAGGCGCATCTCATGCAGGACCTGCACGTGGCCGGACTCTTCGCCCTTGCGCCACAGCCTGGCACGGGAACGTGACCAGTAAATGGCGCGGTTTTCATCCGCCGTCAATTGCAGGGCTTCACGATTCATCCAGGCCATCATGAGGACGCGCCCGGTCTTGTGATCCTGAGCGATTGCCGGCACCAGGCCGTCAGCGTCCCACTTGATCTCGTCCAGCCAGTTTTTCATCTTCAGTTCCTGAAGCAGCCTCAAGCTCTAAGCTTCAAGCTGCAAGTAAAAAACAATCTGCGTCGTGTGGCCAAAGTGCTTGAAGCTTGAAGCTTGAAGCTTGAAGCTTGAAGCTTATCGCTTGCAGCTGATTCGTGCTATCGACGCACGACCAGATACAAACCCACGGCCATCATGAGTGCAGCCGGCCAGTAAGCCAGTCCGTTCAACGGTCCGCCGATCGCGAGTACCGCGCCACCGGCCAGATGCGCGGTGCCGAGCAGGCGCAGGAACCAGTCATCACGGCGCCGGTGCCACGGGGGCGGCGGGTCGTAGGCGTGTGGTTGCGACATGCGTTCGAGCAGGTCACGCGCCATGTTGGCCAGGTGCGGCAGTTGCTCGAACTGGCTCTGCACGTTGCCGAGCACGGCTTTCGGGCTGACCCGCTCGCGCATCCAGCGTTCAAGGAAAGGCTGCGCGGTGTTCCACAGGTCCAGATCGGGGTACAGCTGACGGCCCAGCCCTTCGATGTTCAACAGGGTTTTCTGCAACAGCACCAGCTGCGGCTGCACTTCCATGTTGAAGCGTCGTGCGGTCTGGAACAGGCGCATCAGCACCTGGCCGAAGGAAATATCTTTTAACGGTTTTTCGAAGATCGGCTCGCAGACCGTGCGGATCGCCGCTTCGAACTCGTTGAGTTTGGTCTCAGCCGGCACCCAGCCGGAGTCGATGTGCAATTGCGCGACGCGACGGTAGTCGCGCTTGAAAAATGCAAACAGATTGCGCGCCAGGTAATCCTGATCTTCCGGCGTCAGGCTGCCGACGATGCCGCAGTCGATGGCAATGTACTGCGGACTCCAGGGGTTTACCGTGCTGACGAAAATGTTGCCGGGGTGCATGTCGGCATGGAAGAAGCTGTCGCGGAACACTTGGGTGAAGAAGATCTCCACGCCGCGCTCGGCGAGCATTTTCATGTCGGTGCGTTGATCGGCCAGTGTCGCGAGGTCGGTTACCTGAATGCCATAGATGCGCTCCATCACCAGCACTTTCGGCCGGCACCAGTCCCAATAGACTTGCGGCACGTACAGCAGCGGCGAACCTTCGAAGTTGCGCTTCAATTGGCTGGCGTTGGCCGCCTCGCGCAGCAGGTCGAGTTCGTCGTAGATGGTTTTCTCGTAGTCCTGCACCACGTCCACCGGGTGCAGCAGGCGTGCGTCGGCAGAGAGCTTTTCGGCGGCGCGGGCAAGAATGAACAGCCACGCCAGGTCCTGCGCAATGATCGGTTTCAGGCCCGGTCGTATCACCTTGACCACGACTTCTTCACCGGTTTTCAACTGCGCCGCGTGCACCTGTGCCACCGAGGCCGAGGCCAGCGGTGCAACGTCGAAACGGCTGAACACTTCGCTGATTTTTTTGCCGAGCTGTTCTTCGATCAGCCTGATGGACACTTGCGAGTCGAACGGCGGTACGCGGTCCTGCAACATCATCAGTTCATCGGCGATGTCTTCGGGCAGCAGGTCGCGACGGGTGGACAGAATCTGCCCGAACTTGATGAAAATCGGCCCGAGGTCCTGCAACGCCAGACGCAAACGCGCCCCGCGGCTGAGCTCCAGCGTCTTGCGCGGAAACCAGCGCCACGGCAGTGCATAGCGCAACGCCAACAGAAACCACGGCAGCGGCAACGCGAACAGCAAGTCATCGAGGCGGTAGCGAATCACAACGCGCTGGATGCGCAACAAACGGCGGACGGCAAGCAGCTTCATGCGTTATCGCTTGGGTCGAGGGATCGGGAAAGGCGCTGGAAACGCGCCTCGAGACGTTCCAGATCGAGCTTGATCTGGTCGAGTTCACTGAAACGGGCTTCGGCTTCGCGCTGACCCACGAGGGTGCGCGACTCTTCGGCCAGGTATTCGCCGATGTTCTGGCCAAGGGCGGTAAAACCCTGCTGATACCAGCGAGCGCGGTTGCGCAGGTGACCGCCCACCAGGGGCGTGGCGATCGGGCCGAGCCAGCGCGAGAGTTCGTACTCCCAGTCCAGCTCGAGGTCCTGAAGAATCGCCACCAGCTCCAGCAACACGCCGCTGTCGCCGTCGAGTTCGACTTCCGGGCCGTGCAGGACGGCGGTCTTGTCCTTGCTCATCGCCAGTTGCAACAGGCTTGAGGCCGGCGCGCGCAATGTGCAATCGGCGCCGGACTCCCACTGCGACGCGAGCATCAGGCCTTCATCACTCGGCAGGATAAACACGCTGAGCGCCGGGCTGCGGCATTCGACGGCAATCACTTTGCCGCTCAAATGCGCCAGACGCGGCAGCGCGGTGCTGTCGAGACGCAACACCCGGTTTACACCGAGTTCCACGCTGGCGAGCAGCCCGGCCAGCAACATCAGGGCTTGATGCCGCGGTGCAAGGCGACAATGCCTGCGGTCATGTTGTGATAGGTCACGCGGTCGAAACCGGCCTCGACCATCATCGACTTCAGGGTTTCCTGATTCGGGTGCATGCGGATCGATTCGGCCAGGTAGCGATAGCTTTCCGAGTCGTTGGTGATCAGCTTGCCCATCAACGGCATGAACGCGAACGAGTAGGCGTCGTAGGCTTTGGACATCAGCGCGTTGGTCGGTTTGGAGAATTCCAGCACCAACAGACGGCCGCCCGGCTTGAGTACGCGCAGCATGGAGCGCAGGGCATCTTCCTTGTGCGTCACGTTGCGCAGACCGAACGCGATGGTCACGCAGTCGAAATGGTTGTCCGGGAACGGCAGCTTTTCAGCGTCGGCCTGAACGAATTCGACGTTGCCGGCCACGCCCAGGTCCAGCAGACGGTCGCGACCGACCTTGAGCATGGACTCGTTGATGTCGGCCAATACCACCTGGCCGGTCGGGCCGACGAGATGCGAGAATTTTTTGGTCAGATCGCCGGTGCCGCCGGCGATGTCGAGCACGCGGTTGCCACTGCGAACGCCCGACAGTTCGATTGCGAAACGCTTCCACAGACGGTGCATGCCGCCTGACAGGAGGTCGTTCATCAAGTCGTATTTGGCGGCTACGGAGTGGAACACCTCAGCGACTTTTTCCGCTTTCTGGCTTTCCGGAACGTTTTTGAAGCCGAAGTGAGTGGTGGGTTCGGCATCGCTGCCTTTGCGCTGATCAGTCATATCGCTGTCACCAAAAGAGAATGCGGGACATTCTAATCCCGGTGGCCTGCTTTGTCTTGGCAAGGCTGAAGCTAAGATAGGCAACCACCGGGACGTTTTGCCGCAGAGACGGTCAAGATGCTCGGGAAGTATTTATTTAACAGGAGTCATGCAATGGCCCGTATCAGTGTTGAACGTACCCACGACCTGGGCAAGGAAGGCGCCCGCGAGAAGGCGGACAAGTTGGCGCAGAAACTCTCCGATCAATACGGCCTGGAGCCGCAGTGGTCCGGCGACACGCTAAATCTCAAGCGCTCCGGCGTGAAAGGTGCAGTGCATGTCAGCGATGACTTGATCAGGGTCGATGTTGAACTCGGCCTGTTGATGTCGGCCATGAGCGGCACGATCAAAGCCGAGATCGAGAAGGCCCTCGACAAAGCGTTGGTCTAATCCCGGTTTGACTTTGTGGATGCAGAAACAGTGGGAGCGAGCTTGCTCGCGATGAGGGCGTGTCAGGCGACCAAATGTGGCTTGACACACTGCCATCGCGAGCAAGCTCGCTCCCACAGTTGTTCTGCGGTGTGCATAAGATTTCATGTCAGTTGTTAGGGTGCCGTTTCTAATTATTCCCCCTACTTTGTGCCTGAGCCCGACACTTTCACGGGCAGTTCCTCAATCCTTCTGCGCGTGAGGTGCACCATGGCCAAAGTTATTTTTAAGAAAAAAATCGACGCACCGGCTCCAGCTCGAAGCGACGTCAAATCCTATGCCCGCAAGATCTGGCTGGCAGGCCTGGGCGCTTACACCAAGGTCGGCCAAGAGAGCAGCGAGTACTTCCAGGAGTTGATCAACGCTGGTCAAATTGTTGAAAAGGAAGGCAAAAAAGTAGTGGCTGAAAAACTGGAAGCCGCTAACGCCGAGATCGATGACGCGAAGAGTGAAGTGAGTACTTTCAAAGGCAAGGTCGAAGTCCAACTCGACAGGGTCGAGAAAGCTTTTGACTCGCGCGTTGCAAGTGCCTTGAATCGTATTGGCATTCCGTCTAAACATGACGTTGAGACACTCTCTGCTAAGCTCGATGAACTGACGGCATTGCTCGAACGCGTCGCGCGTAAATCTTAAGGAGAACGGGATGGCTGGTAAAAAGAACACCGATAAAGACGGCAGCTCGTGGATTGGGAAAGTCGAAGATTACTCCCGCAAAATCTGGCTGGCTGGTTTAGGCGTGTACTCGAAGATCGACACTGACGGCAGCAAACTCTTCGATACTTTGGTTAAAGACGGCGAGAAGGCCGAGAAACTGGCCAAGAATGCAGTCGGCGATAAAGTCGATTCCGCCCGTGACTCCGCTACAACGGCAAAGTCGCGCATCAGTGGCGTGAAGGACCGCGCACTGGGCAAGTGGGATGAGCTCGAAGGTGCATTCGACAAACGGCTGAACAGCGCCATTTCGCGTCTGGGCGTACCGAGTCGCAACGAAGTCAAAGCGCTGCACAGCAAGGTCGATACCCTGACCCGGCAGATCGAGAAACTCACCGGTGCCAAGGTCGCGCCTGTAGCGTCGAAAACCGCTGCCGCCAAACCTGCAACCAAGTCCGCTGCCAAGCCATTGGCCAAGACTGTCGCCAAACCGGTTGCCAAGACGGCTGGCAAAGCAGCCTCTGCGGCGAAGACTGCGACCAGGACTGTTGCTTCCAAAACCGCCGCAGCGAAACCGGCAGCCAAATCCGCAGCCAAGTCGATTGCAGCAAAAGCGGCACCCAAGCCAGCCACGAAAGCTGCTGCCAAACCAGCCACTGCCAAACCTGCTGCTAAAACCGCAGCGGCAAAACCGGCGACCAAGCCTGCAGCAAAACCTGCAGCAGCGAAGAAGCCCGCGGTGAAAAAACCGGCAGCGCCGAAAGCTGCCGCGCCAAAACCGGCCGCGGCGACTTCGGCCAGCACTACCAACTCCGCTGCTGCGCCAACCACGACTGCAGCCCCGACTGCTGCTCAGACTCCGTCGACGTCAACCAGTCAGTCCTGACTCCAGGCCCCAAGAAAACGCCCGGCCTGCAAAGGTCGGGCGTTGTTGTGTGCATCGCAAAAGATCAATGTTCTTGCAGATACTGCAACGCCAACTGCTCAGTCGTCGCCTTCACCGCCGGCAACAGGTGCGGCGCGACCAGCATCATGATCTGATATACCACCAATCCGACTTCGCCCTGGCGACCCAGAATGCGCTGATAGTCCAACGAGAACAGCAGCGTCATGGTGATGTGCTCCACCAGTTGCCCCAGCGCCTGGGTGTCGCTGACCAATTGCCCTCGGGCCTGTAACCGCGCCAGCAATGAAGCCAGCGTACGCTTCAGCGCATTGAGCAGGTTGCGAATCCCTTTCGCCAGTTTCGGCAAACGGCCCGCCAGGTTCGACAGGTCCTGAAACAGGAAACGGTACTGAGCCAGCCGTTCCACGATCAGATGCAAAAACAGCCAGTAGTCTTCCGGCGCCAGTTCCACCTCCGGGGGCGGATCCAGCAGCGGCGCCAGTTCGGCCTGGAATCGCTCGAACAGACCGAGGATCAGCGGTTCCTTGCCATGAAAGTGGTAATACAGGTTGCCCGGGCTGATGCCCATTTCGTTGGCAACTTCCATGGTGGAGACGTTCGGTTCGCCTTTTTGATTGAACAGCTGCAAAGCACATTCGAGAATCCGGTCGCGGGTTTTCATCCAGTCTTCTTAAGGGTTCGTTGCACGTCAGCGGACCCGCACGTACGTACCGGGCGCCGCCTCCATCGGTGGATAATTCTGGTTTCCAAGCGTCATGTGCGTCGGCTTTTGTGCGCCCGAACGCTCTTGAATCCAGCTCAACCATTGCGGCCACCAACTGCCCTCGACGGGTTTGGCGTCGAAGTACCAGGCGCGCGGGTCACTGCTCAGTTTTGCGCCTTCGATGTACGTGGCTTTCGCGTTTGACGGCGGGTTGAGAATGCTCTGCACGTGGCCGCTGTTGGACAGCACGAAGCGCCGCTCGCCGCCCAGCAACAACATGGAGCGATACACCGCATCCCACGGCGTGATGTGATCGTTGATTCCGGCGACGCTGAAACTGTCCACCGTGACTTTCTGCAAGTCGATCGAGGTGCCGCACACTTCGAGGCCGCCCGGATGGCTCAGCGGGTTGTGCTTGAAAAAGTCCAGCAGGTCGCCATGCAGGGCGGCCGGCAAGCGCGTGTTGTCGTTATTCCAGTAAAGGATGTCGAACGCCGGCGGCTCCTTGCCCAACAAGTAATTATTGATGAAATAACTCCAGATCAAATCGTTGGGGCGCATCCAGGCGAACACCTTGGCCATGTCACGACCGTCGAGCACGCCCTTCTGATAGGAGCGACGCTTGGCCGCCTCCAGCGTTTGCTCATCGGCGAACAGACTCGCCGGCGTGTCCATCTGGCTATCGAGCAGGCTCACCAGGTACGTCGCGCTGGACACTCGTCGTTGCTGGCGCTTTGCATGCAGATGTCCTTGCAGTGCGGCGATGGTCAAGCCACCGGCGCAAGCGCCCATCAGGTTGACCTCGCGGGCGCCGGTAATCGCCCGGCACACATTCATCGCTTCTTGCGCAGCTTCGACGTAAGTCGACAGTCCCCATTCACGGTGGCGGATATCCGGATTGCGCCAGCTGATCACGAAGGTTTGCAGACCGTTTTTCAGGGCGTACTGCACGAAACTGTTGTGCGGGCTCAAATCGAAAATGTAGTACTTGTTGATTTGCGGCGGCACGATCAACAAGGGTTTGGAATACTGCTTTTCGCTCATCGGCTTGTACTGGATCAGCTCGAGCATTTCATTGCGAAACACCACCGAGCCCGGCGTAGTAGCCACTGTTCTGCCGACTTCAAAGGCCTGCCTGGTGACCTGCCGTGGCAGGCCGTCGTTGTGCAGGAAATCGTCCAGCAGGTGGCTGATGCCGCGCACCAGGCTGTTGCCCCCGGAGTTGAAGATCTCTTTGACCGCCAACGGATTGAGCAGGGTGTTGGACGGCGCCATAGCGTCGTTGAACAAGGAGAAAGCAAAATGCGCGCGGGCGCGATCCTCCGGGTTCATGGCGCTTTCGTCGATCCAGTTTTTAACCTGCTTTTGCCAAGCCAGGTAGGCCTGCAGGCTGCGACGATAAAACGGGTTGAGGCTCCATGCCGGATCGGCAAAGCGAGCGTCTTGCGGATTGGTCGGGTACAGGGTTTCACCGAGCAGCACACGACCCAATTGACCCCCCAGTTTCAAGGCGTGGCGGGCGGTGTGCAGCGGGTGTTGCAAACCATGGGCGGCGACGCTGCGCAGCGTCGACATCATGTCCCGACCGCGCACACCAGTGATTGCAGTCTGAGCATTGATATACGTGGCGGGCGTCGTTAGAGGCGCCCTTGCGGGTCTGTCGCGCATGACTCAACACTCCTTCGTCTTCAGGCCAAAAACAAACACACCGAACCAGAACACCATAGACGCTGTAACGGGTTGTTGCGCAGTGCGACTTCCTGCCGAACCGATCCGGGATGATTAATTGCCCAGTGGCGCCGGTTGCGGATGCATCACGGCACGCTGCCGTTCTTCCTGAAGGAATCGCATGATGATCGGCGCCACCGCTTCGGCGCGGGTGATCAAAAACAGATGCCCGTCATCGATGACGTGCAGCTCGGCGTTGGGAATTCGCCAGGCCAGCACGCGCATGTTGATCAACGGTATCAGCGGATCGTCGTCGCCGGCCAGCACCAGCGTCGGCTGATTGATCTTGTGCAACCAGTGAATGCTGGTCCAGCCAAGACCGGCGAACAGTTGCCAGTAATAGCCGAGCTTGCCTGCCGAGCGGACCTTCGCAGCGTGCCGGGCAGCGAGGGTCGGATCGCGCCGAAACGCGCCGCCGTAGATCATCGGGGCAATGCGGATCACGTGGGAAGGCTGGATGTAACGCCGCGGGCTGGCCATCATCCACAAGACTTTCGGCTTGCCCGGCACCATCACCGCTCCCGCCGCGGTGGCCGCCAGCACCAGCTTCTTGCACCGCTCGGGATAGTCGTAGGCAAATTGCTGGGCAAGGGCGCCGCCCCACGAAACGCCGATCACGTTGACCTGGCCGTAATCGAGGTAATCGAGCATCCGCGCCGTGAGTTTGGCCAGGCCCGGAAAGCGATAGGGCCGGTTTGGCGTCGACGAGCCACCCACCCCGGGAACGTCGAAGGCGATCACTTCGAGGTCCGGGTCCAGCGCCGCGACGAATGGGAACACCAGCTCCAGGTTGGCGCCGATGCCATTGAACACCAGCAAGGGCGTCAAGTGAGGCTTGCCGGGGCGTACCGCCGTGCGGAGCGTCTGGCCATCCAGGTCGACAGTACGAAAAATGAACGGTTGCGGCATGTTTCAAACCCTGCGGGTTAGCGAGGAGCAGCTGCACGCTGCAAGCTGCAAGCGAAACGTGCGTCGCTTGCTGCTTGTGGCTTACGGCTTGCCGCTATCTTTCATGTACATAGGTGCCCGGCGCGGCTGCGCCGGCCGTGTAATTCTTGTTGCCCAGTCTGGTCGGCGCCTTTTTCAGGCTGCCCGACCGTTCGGCTTGCCATGCCTGCCAGTGCAGCCACCAGGAATCGGTGTGCTTGGTCGAATTCTCCTGCCACTCTTCAGCCTTGTCCGGCATTTCGCTGCTGGTCATATACCGTGACTTCGGGTTACCGGGCGGGTTCAGAATGCTTTGGATATGTCCGCTGCTGGACAGCACGAACTCGACGTTGCCGCCAAACAATTGCGCAGACTTGTAGCAGGATTTCCACGGCGTGATGTGGTCGTTGGTGCCGGCCAGGCAGAAAATGTCCGCAGTGACCTGCTTCAAATCGATCGCCGTGCCGCACACTTCCAGTGCATGGGGGCGGATCAGCGGGTTGTTTTTGAACATCTCGATCAGGTCGCCATGAAACGCCGCAGGCAACCGGGTGGTGTCGTTGTTCCAGAACAGGATGTCGAACACCGGCGGCTCATTGCCAAGCAGGTAGTTGTTGACCCAGTAATTCCAGATCAGATCGTTGGGGCGCATCCAGGCAAACACCTTCGCCATGTCCCGTCCTTCCAGCACGCCCGCCTGATAGGAATGGCGCTTGGCGGCCTCCAGAGTCTGCTCATCGACGAACAGCGCTACGTCGCTGTCCAGTGTGGTGTCGAGCACGCTCACCAGCAGCGTTAGAGCGTTGACTTTGTTCTCGCCGATTGCCGCGTAATGGCCGAGCAGGGCGGTGCAGGTGATGCCACCCGAGCACGCGCCGAGCATGTTCACGTCTTTGCTGCCGGTAATCGCGGTGACCACATCGACGGCTTCCTTGAGCGCTTCAATGTACGTAGAAAGTCCCCATTCACGCTGCTCCTTGGTCGGGTTGCGCCAGCTGACAATGAAGGTCTGCACGTTGTTACGCAGGCAGAAGCGCGTCAGGCTCTTGTCCGGGCTTAGATCGAATACGTAGAACTTGTTGATTTGCGGTGGTACCACCAGCAAGGGCCGCTCATGCACTTGCTCGGTGATCGGGCGGTACTGGATCAGCTCCAGCACGTCGTTGCGAAACACCACCGCACCTTCGGTAACACCCAGACTCTTGCCAACTTCGAACGCGCCCATGTTGACCTGGCTGGGCATGCCGCCGTTGTGCACCAGGTCTTTGGCGAGGTGCGAAAGGCCGTCGAGCAGGCTCTTGCCGCCCGTATCGAAGAAACGTTTGAGCGCTGCCGGGTTGGCCGCGCTGTTGGTCGGGGCCATGGCTTCGGTCATGAGGTTGATCACGAAGTGCCCGCGCGCGACATCCTTGGGCGGCAAGTTACTGTCGTCGACCCATTCGTGAAGCTCCTTGCGCCACGCCAGATACGTTTGCAGATAACGTTTGTAAAGGGGGTTCTGGCTCCACGCCGGATCGGCAAAGCGTCGATCGTCGCTGGCCGGTTGCAGTTCGGATTTGCCGAACAGCACGTTCTTCAATTCCAGGCCAAAATGCGCAACATGTTTGGCGCTGTGAATCGGTTGTTTGATGGCTTGCCTGAGCACCATTCGAGCAGAAGCCAGTAGATCCTTTCCACGTAGCCCAACGACAGGATTCAGCCCGAGAGTGTTTTCCGAGGCCTGATACTTCAAGTCATCGTTATTCTGTTTACTCATCTACGACGCTCCATTGTCCTGAGGCGAGTGCCAGGTCCTGCTGTGTAGTCACACAGCTGATGCCAGGCACCACTGCTCGGGGTGACCGTTGATTCTGCCGCTGCTTTTCAATTCAGAGAGCACTGCAGGGAACTTGCCAGCTCCATTGGTTACCCGAGTTTAATTTTTTTCGCAAGCAGGCCAATGACTGCCCTCGCGGCCAGGCATTCAAGCAAATGGAGTTAGAAAATACCCCCTAAAGAGCAAGAGGCTCGGACTAGAGCATCAGCTTGACGACAGACTCGTTCGGATCGCGGGTTTTCCCGGCGGCTTTCAATTCACCAAGATAATCGTTCCACAGATCATCCTGGCGCACACCCAGCTGATAGAGGTATTCCCAGGTGAACAGGCCGCTGTCATGACCGTCGTCGAAAGTCAGTTTAAGCGCGTACTGACCGGCCGGTTCGACCTTGGTCAGGCCGACGCCGATCTTGCCAAATTGCAGGACAGGTTTGCCGTGGCCCTGGACCTCGGCGGAAGGAGAGTGCACGCGCAGGAATTCGGCGGGCAGGTGAAATTCCTCGCCGGACGCGTACTTGAGCGAAAGGGTTTTCGATGCTGTATGCAGTTTGATGTCGGTGGGAATCATAGGAACGGCCTCGGGCGGCAAGCTACAAGCTGCAAGCTTAACTTGATCGGCTTGCAGCTTGTAGCTGGCGCCTTGCAGCTCTACAGAATGTAGCGCGACAGGTCTTCGTTCTGGGCCAATTCACCCAGGTGGCTGTTGACGTATTCGGCGTCGATCATGATCGCTTTTTCGTCATGCGCGCTGGCCAGATCCCCAGCGCTGAACGACACCTCTTCGAGCAGACGCTCGAGCAGGGTGTGCAGGCGACGGGCACCGATGTTCTCGGTCTTCTCGTTGACCTGCCAGGCAATCTCGGCGATCCGTTTGATGCCATCCGGCTTGAATTCGATGATCAAGCCTTCAGTTTTCAGCAGCGCGCAGTATTGCTCCGTGAGCGAGGCGTGCGGCTCGCTGAGAATGCGTTCGAAATCGCCCGGCGTCAGCGCCTTGAGTTCCACACGGATCGGCAGACGGCCTTGCAGTTCGGGCACCAGATCGCTCGGCTTGCTCAAATGGAAGGCGCCGGAGGCGATGAACAGAATGTGGTCGGTCTTCACCATGCCCAGTTTGGTGTTGACCGTGCAGCCTTCGATCAGCGGCAGCAGATCACGTTGCACGCCTTCGCGGGAGACATCGGCGCCGCCAACATTGCCGCGCTTGGCCACTTTGTCGATTTCGTCGATGAACACGATGCCGTGCTGCTCGACCGCTTCCAGCGCCCTGGCCTTCAACTCTTCTTCATTGACCAGGCGCCCGGCTTCTTCCTCGCGCACCAGTTTCAGCGCTTCCTTGACCTTGAGCTTGCGGCTCTTGCGTTTGCCTTTGCCCATGTTGGCGAACAGGCTTTGCAATTGGTTGGTCATCTCTTCCATGCCTGGCGGCGCGGAGATATCGACACCGGCCATTTCGGCGACTTCGATTTCTATTTCCTTGTCATCCAGCTGCCCTTCGCGCAGGCGCTTGCGGAACAGTTGGCGGGTGTTGGAATCAGCCGGCGACCCGGCGTCTGCGTTGTTGAAGCCCATGCGGGCAGGTGGCAGCAACGCATCGAGGATGCGCTCTTCAGCGGCGTCTTCGGCGCGGTGGCGAACCTTGGTGATTTCCTGTTCGCGAAACAGTTTGATGGCCGCGTCGGCCAGGTCACGAATGATCGATTCGACGTCGCGCCCGACATAGCCGACTTCGGTGAATTTGGTTGCTTCGACCTTGATGAACGGCGCGTTGGCCAGTCTCGCCAACCGACGGGCGATTTCGGTTTTACCGACACCGGTCGGGCCGATCATCAGAATGTTCTTCGGCGTGACTTCAACGCGCAATTCTTCCGGCAGTTGCATCCGGCGCCAGCGATTACGCAGGGCGATGGCGACGGCGCGCTTGGCATCGTCCTGGCCGATGATATGGCGATTGAGTTCGTGGACGATTTCACGGGGAGTCATGGACATAATATTTGCGGTCCTCCAGCAAAAGTGAGCCGTGGCGTTAACGCCGAATCAGGCTTCTTCTGCGAGGTCCTGCTCCTCAATGGTAAAGGTATGGTTGGTGAAAACGCAGATGTCGCCGGCAATGCCGAGCGCCGTTTCAACGATATCCCGGGCCGATAAATCGGTACGCTTGAGCAGGGCGCTTGCAGCCGCTTGAGCGTAGCCGCCGCCGGAACCCATGGCGATCAGGCCTTCTTCAGGCTCAACGACATCGCCGTTACCGGTGATGATCAGCGACGCATCCTTGTTGGCGACCGCGAGCATGGCTTCGAGGCGGCTGAGGGAGCGGTCGGTTCGCCATTCTTTGGCGAGCTCGACGGCGGCGCGCACGAGGTGGCCCTGATGTTTTTCGAGCTGGCCTTCAAATCGTTCAAAAAGGGTGAAGGCGTCTGCGGTAGCCCCGGCAAAACCGGCAATGACTTGCCCGTGGTACAGGCGACGAACTTTTTTCGCATTGCCTTTCATCACGGTATTGCCGAGAGAAACCTGGCCGTCGCCGCCCATGACGACTTTGCCGTGGCGGCGAACTGAAACGATGGTGGTCAAGGGAGAGTCTCCACGCAGCGGGGCGAAAATGCCTTATGCCAACTCATATGGGGGTGGTGGAGAGGATTTCAACCGACGAGAGCGCAGAGAGACGAGCGGCGAGTGATGACTGTGGTGAGGGAATTTATCCCCGTTGGGTCGCGAAGCGGCCCTGGAAGCTGCGGTCGCGGCGTATCAGATACACCGCGAACAACAGTTTTGCGACTGCCTCGCAGCCGAACGGGGATAAATCCCCTCACCACAGGGTTGTGGCTCACCTCAAATTTGGGTGGCCAGCAATATCAGTCAGCGGTTCTGGCGTTGTTGTAGCAAAAGGTTGCTAAAACCCGCGCCGGCCAGTTGTTTCTGTGCCGTGGTCAATTGCTCACGGTTGCTGAACGGCCCGACCAGAACCCGATACCAGGTCTCGTCTTTGACGGTTCCGGATTCAACCGCTACCGCCTGACCGAGCAGGATAATCTGCGCACGTACCTTGTCGGCATCAGCCTCTTTGCGGAACGAACCGGCCTGCAGGAAAAACCTGGTCACCGGTGCCGCTTTCGCTACAGGCGGGGCCGGCGGCGGGGTGATGCCGGCCAGTGCAGCCTGTGCACGCGCGGTGTCGATTTTCGCCGCTTCCGCAGGCGTGACCGGCGTAGTCGGTACGGCCGGCATCGGCGGGGTTTTCTCCGGCACGGCATCCGGCGGGACGATGACTTCGGACTCCGGCAACAAGGTGTAGAAGTCGTACTTCGGCTTCACCGGTTGCGTCGGGCTCGGTGGAGTCTTGTTCGCCTCGGCAATCTTGCTCGCTTTCTGCTGCTCGATCTTCTCGCGCTTGACGCTTTCGCTGCCCTTGCCCGGCTCCAGCTTCATCAGGAATACGAGGAACGCGCCGACCGTGAGGCCGATCGCCATCCACAGCCAACCCGGAATCGGTTGCTTCGCAGGAGCTTGGTAACGGCTGGCGCCACGCTTGGGTGCAGGTTTTTTCTTGGCAGCCAACTTACATACGCTCCAGTGTTTCCAGACCCAAGAGTTCCAGGCCTTGCTTGAGGGTGCGGCCGGTCAGCGCGGCAAGGCGCAGACGGCTTTGCATTTGCTCCGGGGTTTCAGCGCTGAGGATCGGGCAGTTCTCGTAGAAGCTGGAGAACAGGCCGGCGACATCGTACAGGTAGGTGCACAGAATGTGCGGCGTGCCTTTGTCGCAGACGTTGTTGAGCACCTCGCCCAATTGCGCCAGTTTGGCGGCCAGTTCGTGTTCGTGCGTCGCTTCGAGGACGATCTGCCCTTCGACTTCGCTGAAATCCTTGCCGAGTTTGCGGAATACGCCGGCCACGCGGGTGTAGGCATACAGCAGGTACGGCGCGGTGTTGCCTTCGAAATTCAGCATCAGGTCGAAGTTGAAGCTGTAGTCGCTGGTGCGGTGCTTGGACAGGTCAGCGTACTTCACCGCGCCAATGCCCACGACTTTGGCGATGTTGCGCAGTTCGGCTTCGGCCAGTTCGGGGTTTTTATCCTTTACCAGGGCGTAAGCGCGTTCCTGGGCTTCGGTCAGCAGGTCGATCAGCTTCACGGTGCCGCCGTCGCGGGTTTTGAAAGGGCGGCCATCAGCGCCGTTCATGGTGCCGAAGCCCATGTGTTCCATTTCCATGGGATGGGTCACGAAGCCGGCCTTGCGGGCCAGGGCGAACACTTGCTGGAAGTGCAGCGCCTGACGCTGATCGACGAAATACAGCGCGCGATCCGCCTTCAGCTTGCCGCTGCGGTAGCGCACGGCTGCCAGGTCAGTGGTGGCGTACAGGTAGCCGCCATCAGCCTTGACGATGATCACCGGCAGCGGATCGCCATCGGCGTTCTTGAACTCGTCGAGGAACACGCACTGCGCGCCGTTGCTTTCGACCAGCATGCCGGCAGCCTTGAGGTCGTTCACCACATTGACCAGGTCGTCGTTGTAAGCGCTTTCGCCCATCACGTCGGCCATGGTCAGTTTGACGTTGAGCAGTTCGTAGATTTTCTGGCAGTGCGACAGCGAGATATCTTTGAATTTGCTCCACAAGGCCAGGCAATCGGCATCGCCGGCTTGCAGCTTGACCACCAGACCACGGGCGCGGTCGGCAAATTCGGTGGATTCGTCGAAGCGTTGCTTGGCGGCGCGGTAAAAGTTTTCCAGGTCCGCCAGCTCGTCGCTGGTGATTGGATTGTCCTGCAGGTACGCCATCAGCATGCCGAACTGGGTGCCCCAGTCCCCCACGTGGTTCTGCCGGATCACTTCGTCGCCCAAAAACTCGAGAACGCGGGCAACTCCGTCGCCAATGATGGTCGAGCGCAGATGGCCGACGTGCATTTCTTTGGCCAGGTTGGGTGCGGACAGATCGACCACGGTGCGTTGTGCCGGACCGGCCTTGCGCACGCCAATGTGCCCGTCAGCCAGTGCGGCGTCGAGACGGCTGGCAAGAGCCTGAGTGTTCTGGAAGAAATTGAGGAAGCCCGGACCGGCGATTTCGGCTTTGGCGACGTTTTCGTCGGCCGGCAGCGCGGCAATGATTTTCTCGGCCAGATCGCGAGGTTTCATGCCCGCCGGTTTAGCCAGCATCATGGCGATGTTGCTGGCGAAATCGCCGTTTTTCTTGTCGCGGGAGTTTTCCACCTGGATCGCCGGCGACAGGCCTTCAGGCAACACACCTTCGTTGACGAGTTGGGTGATGGCTTGTTGGATCAGCTGGCGAATGGTGTCTTTCATGGTCTTCTCTTTCGACCGCAAGCGCGGCGGCGCTTCAATGCGCTGGTGGAAAAACTGGGCATTATCCGTTGCGAACGCGGGCTTGCCAACTATAGCGGGCAGGTTGTGGATATGTGGTGACAAACCGGGTCCCATCGCGAGCAGGCTCGCTCCCACAGGGGATAGGCGTCAATCACAAAACCAATGAACACCACAGACCCATTGTGGGAGCGAGCCTGCTCGCGATGGCGATGTTGAAATCAATACAAATCCACAGGGTCGACATCCAGCGACCAGCGCACCGCGCGCCCGCTCGGCATTTGCTCCAGCGCCAGCAGCCAACTGGCGAGCAATCGATGCAGCGGCGCCCGGGCTGTGGCTTGCAGCAACAACTGTGCACGATATCGCCCGGCTCGGCGCTCCATCGGCGCCGGCACTGGCCCCAGCAACTCGATACCGGTCAGATTCTGCTCGGCCAGCAAGCGCTCGGCCTCGCTGCACGCCTCATCGAGAAAGCTTTCAGCCTGCCCGGGTTTGTGCGCCTCTGCGCGAAGCAGTGCCAGGTGCGAAAACGGCGGCAGGCCGGCCGAACGGCGCTCGCTGAGCGCTTGTTCGGCGAAGGCGAAATAGCCTTGTTCGGTCAACTGCACCAGCAACGGATGGTCGGCCAGATGCGTCTGAATGATCACTCTGCCCGGTTCTTCAGCGCGTCCTGCACGGCCCGCGACCTGCACAATCAGTTGCGCCATGCGTTCACTGGCGCGAAAGTCGCCGGAGAACAATCCACCGTCGGCGTCGAGAATCGACACCAGCGTCACCCGTGGAAAATGGTGGCCTTTGGCGAGCATTTGCGTGCCGACCAATATGCACGGATGGCCTTTTTGAATGGTCGCGAACAGCTGATTCATCGCGTCCTTGCGCGAGGTGCTGTCGCGATCGACCCGCAATACAGGAAAGTCCGGAAACAGAATGGCCAATCGTTCTTCAGCGCGCTCCGTGCCAGCGCCAACCGGGCGCAGATCCACTTTGTTGCATTTCGGACAATGACGGGGCACGCGTTCGACGTAGCCGCAATGGTGGCAACGCAGTTCAGCGGAGCGCTGGTGCACGGTCATGCGCGCATCGCAACGTTGGCATTCGGACATCCAGCCGCAGTCGTGGCACAACAACGTCGGGGCAAAACCGCGGCGGTTGAGGAACACCAGAACCTGCTGGCCTGCGGCGAGCGTCTGACCGATAGCTTGCTGCATCGGTCCGGAGATGCCGCTGTCGAGCGGACGACTTTTCACATCCAGACGCAGGAACCGCGGTTGCTTGGCACCGCCCGCGCGCTCGTTCAGGCGTAGCAATCCGTACCGGCCAGTGTAGGCGTTATGCAGGCTTTCCAGCGAAGGCGTGGCAGAACCGAGCACAATCGGGATGTTTTCCTGCCGGGCGCGGACCAGGGCCAGATCACGAGCGTGATAGCGCAGGCCTTCCTGCTGTTTATAGGAGCCGTCATGCTCTTCATCGATGATGATAAGGCCGGGATTTTTCATTGGCGTGAACAGTGCGGAGCGGGTGCCGATAATGATATCGGCATCGCCATCGCGGGCGGCGAGCCAGGCGTCCAGGCGTTCGCGATCGTTGACCGCCGAGTGGATCAGCGCAATGCGCGCGTTGAAGCGTTGTTCGAAACGCGCCAGTGTCTGTGGGCCGAGGTTGATTTCCGGGATCAACACCAAGGCTTGTTTGCCCGCTTCAAGGGTCTCGCGAATCAGCTGCAAATAGACTTCGGTCTTGCCGCTGCCGGTGACGCCGGCCAGCAGAAACGCGTGATAACTGTCGAATCCGGCGCGAATCGCTTCATAAGCGGCGCGCTGTTCCGGGTTGAGGGGCAGCTCCGGCTGGGCCAGCCAGTGTTCGTGCCGGGCGCCGGGGGCATGTTTTCGGATTTCCACCTGTACCAGCCCTTTGGCCAGCAACAGATCAAGGCTGTCCTTGCTCAGCATCAGTTTGCTGAGCAACTGATGGGCGACGCCATGGGGGTGCTGCGCCAGCGTACCCAAGGCTTCACGCTGGCGCGGTGCGCGGGCGATACGCGGGTCATCGAGGCTGGCGCCGGGGGCGGCAGACCAGAAGCGTTCCTGCCGGGCTTCGGCCAGTTCGCCCTGGCGCAGCAATACCGGCAGCGCCCAACTCAACGTGTCGCCCAGGCTGTGCTGATAATACTGGGACGTCCACAAACAGAGCTTGAACAGCGCCGCTGGCAGCGGCGGGGTGGCGTCGAGCAGCGCCAGCGCGGGCTTGAGCTTTTGCGCCGGGACCTCGCTGGTGTCGGCGACCTCCACCAGAATCCCGATCATCTCGCGCCGGCCGAACGGCACCCGCAAGCGCATGCCGGGGTGCAACTGGTCGCGCAGGACTCCGGCCGGGGCGCGGTAATCGAACAGGCGGCGCAGCGGCGAAGGCAAGGCAAGGCGCAAAATGGCGTCGGGCACGCGGGGGGATCTCTATAAACGGACAGTAATGGAAGTCGAATGCAGATTGATTGTGGCAGCGGGTATCAGGTCGGGAGCCTAGCAGACGGTCGGTAGAAGCGACAGCTTGCGCGAACAGCATTGTCTGGTAGAATCCGCGGCCTAATTACGTGCGGTATTCAACAATAGTGTTGAGTGGCGGCACGCTAGCCTGAGGAATACACCATGAAAGCCGATATCCATCCAGCGTACGAAACCATCGAAGTCACTTGCAGCTGCGGTAACAAGTTCGAAACTCGTTCGAACCTGTGCAAGCCACTGGGTACTGACGTATGCAACGAGTGCCACCCGTTCTACACCGGTAAGCAGAAAACTCTGGATACTGGCGGCCGTGTACAGCGCTTCGCAGACCGTTTCGGTGCTTTTGGCAAAGCCAAAGCTCCTGCTGCTGCAGAGTAAGGTTGAAAGGCCCGGTGGGCTTTTCCTTGCTGTTGAAAAAGGCGTCCCTCGCGGGCGCCTTTTTTGTGTCCGCGATTTGGCTTTCCAACGCCCAGGCCTTCTGCCCGACCCCGACCGGCCTGGTGCCTGTGACGGTGCAGCGCGTGGTGGATGGTGACACGGTGCGTCTGAGCGATGGTCGCAGCGTGCGCATGATCGGTTTGAATACGCCCGAGCTCGGCAAGAAGGGCCGTTCCGACGAGCCGTTCGCCGTCGTGGCGCGCAAACGTCTGGAAGCCCTGGTGGCCGCCAGCGATGGGCGGCTCGGTCTGCTTGCGGGTAAAGAAAGCAAGGACCATTACGGTCGAACCCTGGCCCATCTCTACGGTTCCGATGGCAACAATCTGGAAGCGCAGATGCTCGCCGAAGGCTTGGGCTTTCAAGTGGCCGTGGCACCGAATGTCGACCTGGTCGCCTGTCAGCAAGCGGCGGAACGCACTGCGCGTCAGGCCGGGCTCGGTGTCTGGCGGCAGTCGCCGGTGGTGAAATCCGGGCAGATCAGCGCTTCAGGTTTCGCCGTGCTCAGCGGTCGGGTGAGCAGTATTCAACGCAATCGGGGCGGTATCTGGATCGAGTTGCAGGACTCGGTTGTATTGCGCGTGGCACCCAATGTGTCAGGGAAGTTCGACATGGCCGCGCTTGAGCGACTCAAAGGCAGGCAAGTCGAGGCGCGTGGATGGATTGTCGATCGTTCGCGACGCGGCGGATTAAAACCCGGGCAAGCGCGGTGGCTGCTGCCATTGACGGATCCGGCGATGATTGATGGCGAGCAGAAATAAAAATTGTAGACATTTTTATCTCTGATTGTGAACAGTCCAGCCCTTGTGTTTCGTGGCTCTTGGCCCAAAGTCTGAAGGGCGGGCGCTTGACAGGGGTGACTGGCCAGTCTTGTGGGGACTTTGCGAGGCGCGTATCCTCGCTGACCAGTCTGTCCAACAGTAAAAGCGGAATGCCCACATGTCTGATTTGAAAACTGCCGCTCTCGAATATCACGCCCATCCTCGTCCAGGTAAGCTGAGTGTCGAGCTCACCAAGGCCACCGCTACCGCCCGCGACCTGTCGCTGGCTTACAGCCCCGGCGTAGCCGAACCAGTACGCGAAATCGCCCGCGATCCTGAACTGGCCTACAAATACACCGGCAAGGGCAACCTGGTTGCAGTCATTTCCGATGGCACCGCGATTCTGGGCCTGGGTAACCTCGGTCCATTGGCCTCCAAGCCAGTCATGGAAGGTAAAGGCGTGCTGTTCAAGCGCTTTGCCGGCATCGACGTTTTCGACATCGAAGTCGATTCCGAAAGCCCGCAAGCCTTCATCGACACCGTCAAACGTATTTCCATCACCTTCGGTGGTATCAATCTGGAAGACATCAAGGCACCTGAGTGCTTTGAGATCGAGCGCGCTCTGATCGAGCAGTGCGACATCCCGGTATTCCACGATGACCAGCACGGCACCGCGATCGTCACCGCGGCCGGCATGATCAACGCCCTGGAAATCGCCGGCAAAACCCTCGCTGAAGCCAAAATCGTTTGCCTGGGCGCTGGTGCAGCTGCCATCTCCTGCATGAAACTGCTGGTGAGCATGGGTGCCAACATCGAAAACATCTACATGGTTGACCGTACCGGTGTGATTCACTCCGGCCGTGATGACCTGAACCAGTACAAAGCTGTTTTCGCCCACGCGACCGAGAAGCGCACCCTGGCTGACGCACTTGCCGGTGCTGACGTGTTCGTTGGCCTGTCCGGGCCGAACCTGCTCAGCCCCGAAGGCCTGAAATCCATGGCGGCCAACCCGATCGTGTTCGCCTGCTCGAACCCGGATCCGGAAATCTCCCCGGAGCTGGCTCACGCTACCCGTAGCGACGTGATCATGGCGACCGGCCGTTCGGACTACCCGAACCAGGTCAACAACGTATTGGGCTTCCCGTTCATCTTCCGTGGTGCTCTGGACGTTCGCGCCAAGCGCATCAACGAAGAAATGAAAGTGGCAGCGGCCAACGCCCTGCGTGAACTGGCCAAACTGCCAGTCCCTCAGGAAGTCTGCGACGCCTACGGCGGCATCAAGCTGGAATTCGGTCGTGAGTACATCATTCCCAAGCCAATGGATGCCCGTCTGATCACCCTGATCTCCGATGCCGTGGCCAAAGCCGCAATCGAGACCGGGGTGGCGACCCTGCCGTATCCGAAGAATTACCCGCTGAAAAGCGTGGATGACGTGTTCAACGGATAAAAGCAGCGCGCATAAAAAACCCAGCCTGGTGCTGGGTTTTTTTATGGGAGGGGGCTGCAGCTGCAAGATTCAAGATTCAAGCTTCAAGCTTCAAGCTAAAAGCTAAAAGCTAAGTGTTCAGCTTCTGCTTGCCGCTTGCCGCTGCTTCCCTAAAACAAATCGATCGGCGCCACTTCATCCGCCGGCAACGGGCTGCCCGGCACGCTTCCGCTGCCCAGCTCACTGGCCGACGGCGGCGTGTCTTCAGCCTTGAACAGCTCAAAATACGCCCCCGGTGTGCCAGGCGTCGCGGCGCGGCCGCTGACCGGATCAACCCGCAGACTTAACAAGCCCTCCGGCTCTGCCAGCGTGTGTGGCGGCTTGTCCTTGAGCGCGGCAGCCATGTAGTTCATCCAGATCGGCAGTGCCACGGTGCCGCCGAACTCACGACGACCCAGGCTTTCAGGCTGATCGAAGCCGGTCCAGACCGTGGTCACGTAATCGGCGTTGTAACCCGAGAACCAGGCGTCTTTGGACTCGTTGGTCGTACCGGTCTTGCCCGCGATGTCGCTGCGACCCAGCGCCAGTGCGCGGCGGCCGGTACCGAGTTTGATCACGTCTTCGAGCATGCTGTTGAGGATGTATGTGGTGCGGCCATCGACAATGCGCTCGGCCACGACAGGCGCTGGCGCCGCCGGTGCACCCGGTGTGGCATCAGACGCTGCATTGACCGTAAAGGCGTCGGCTGCCGGCGCGGCAATGCCATCTGCAGCAACCTCGCCTTTCGGCACGCTTGGCGGATTGGCCACGAACAAGGTGTCGCCGTTGCGGCTGTCGATCTTGTCGATGATATAGGGAGTGATTTTGTAACCGCCGTTGGCAAAAGTGCTCCAGCCAGTGGCGATTTCCATCGGTGTCAGGGTTGCAGTACCCAGCGCCAGCGACAGGTTGCGCGGCAAGTCCTGTTTGTTGAAACCGAACTTGCTGATGTAGTCGATGGTGCGATCGATGCCCAGCGCCTGTACCAGACGGATCGAAACCAGGTTGCGCGACTTGTACAGCCCTTCGCGCAGGCGGATCGGGCCAAGGAACGTGTTGGTATCATTCTTCGGGCGCCAGACCTTGTCGAGGTATTCGTCGACGAACACGATCGGCGCATCGTTTACCAGGCTGGCCGCCGTGTAGCCATTGTCCAGCGCCGCGCTGTAAACGAATGGCTTGAAACTCGAGCCCGGCTGACGCTTTGCCTGCAGCGCACGGTTGTAGTTGCTCTGCTCGAAAGCGAAACCGCCGACCAGCGAACGAATGGCGCCGTTTTGCGGATCAAGCGACACCAGCGCACCTTGCGCTTGCGGAATCTGGCTGAACTTGAGCGAGTTGTCCGGCTGACGCTGTACGCGAACCAGGTCGCCGACCTGCGCGACATCAGCAGGCTGCTTCGGGTTGGGGCCCATGCTGTTGGTGTTGAGGAACGGCCGCGCCCATTTCATGGTGTCCCAGCTGACGTGTTGCTCGCCGGTGCGGGTCAACACTTGCAGGCCGTTCTTTTCAACCTGGAGCACGATGGCCGGCTCGAGGCTGCTGATCGTGCGTTGCTTGGTCAGCTCGGCCGCCCAGGCTTCACGGGTTTTGCCCGGCAGGCGCGATTCGGGGCCGCGATAACCGTGGCGCTGATCGTAAGTCATCAGCCCTTCGTGGAGTGCGGTATTGGCCATTTCCTGAAGGTTGCTCGGCACGGTGGTGGTGACGCGGAAACCCTCGGTATAGGCATCGCTCCCATAGCGACCGACCATTTCGGCGCGAGCCATTTCAGCGATGTAGGGCGCGTTCACTTCCGGCGTCGGTACGTGATAACTGGCGTTTAGTGGCTCATTGATAGCGGTGGTGTAGTCGGCTTCGGTGATCTTGCCAAGCTTGTACATGCGCCCCAGAATCCAGTCGCGACGCTCCTTGCTGCGTGCCGGGTTGGCCAGCGGGTTGAAGCGCGACGGGGCCTTGGGCAGGCCGGCGATCATCGCCATCTGCGCCAGGCTGACATCGCGAATCGATTTGCCGTAATACACCTGCGCCGCCGCTTCGATGCCGTAGGCCCGGTTGCCCAGATAGATCTTGTTGACGTACAACTCGAGGATTTCGTCCTTGGTCAGCTGCCGTTCGATCTGCAGCGCCAGGAGGATTTCAGTCGTCTTGCGTGAGAAGCTGCGCTCGCTGGTGAGGAAGAAATTCTTCGCCACTTGCATGGTGATGGTGCTACCGCCCGACTGAATGTGTCCGCTTTTTACCAATTGTGTCGCCGCACGCATCAAACTGCCTGGATCGACACCGTAGTGATTGGCAAAGTTGTCGTCTTCAGCACTTAGTAACGCATTAATGAAATTGGGGGGAATGTCGGCGAACCGGATCGGAGTGCGGCGCATTTCGCCAAATTCTGCGATTAACTTGTCGTCGCTGCTGTACACGCGCAGCGGGATCTGCAACTGAATGCTTCTCAGTGTCTCCACTGACGGCAATCCAGGGCTAAGGTAAAGAAACGCGCCGCTTAGACCAAGGAGCAGTCCGCAGAATACGGCGACGATGGACCAACCGAAAAACTTCAGCAGACGAATCAAGGCTTTGAGATATCCAGGGTGAAAAATGAGTGTGGCATCAGGCGTTCAGGTAAAAAGAAGAACGGCCCGCGCTCGTAATAAAAAGCGGAAAAAATCGCTGGGCATTATAAGCAGTTTTTCCAGCGCGAGCGTCATTTGCGCTGATGTCAAGACGGGCGGATTGAACACAATGGGCGATTCAGAGTCCGTAACTCACGGAAAGTCATAGGGAATTGGTAGTGCTAGGACTCTTCAATAAAAAGGCCAATACGCTTCTGGGTATCGACATCAGTTCCACGTCGGTGAAGCTTCTGGAGTTGAGCCGCCACGGCGACCGTTACCGGGTCGAGGCCTATGCCGTGGAGCCGTTGCCCGCCAGCGCCGTCGTCGAGAAGAACATTGCCGAACTCGACGGAGTGGGGCAGGCATTGGCGCGCGTGTTGCTCAAGGCCAAGACCAGTCTCAAGAACGTCGCCGTTGCGGTCGCAGGGTCTGCTGTCATCACCAAAACCATCGAGATGGACGCAGGTCTTTCCGACGATGAAATGGAAAACCAGCTGAAGATCGAGGCGGATCAATACATTCCTTATCCGCTGGACGAAGTCGCCATCGACTTCGAAGTCCAGGGGCCTTCTGCGCGCAATCCGGAGCGGGTCAACGTGCTGCTGGCCGCGTGCCGCAAAGAGAACGTCGAAGTCCGCGAAGCCGCGCTGGCGCTGGCCGGGCTGACCGCTCGTGTGGTGGATGTCGAGGCTTACGCGCTGGAGCGTTCTTTTGGTTTGTTCGCCGGTCACCTGGGCGCTGCCCAGACGCTCCTGACGGTTGCCATAGTCGATATCGGCGCCACCATGACCACCCTCAGCGTGTTGCACAACGGTCGAATCATCTACACCCGCGAACAGCTGTTCGGGGGGCGCCAATTGACGGAAGAGATCCAGCGGCGTTACGGCCTGACCGTCGAGCAGGCAGGGCTCGCAAAGAAGCAGGGTGGCTTGCCGGACGATTACGTCAGCGAAGTGTTGCAGCCGTTTCGTGACGCGGTGGTGCAGCAAGTGTCGCGCTCGTTGCAGTTTTTCTTTGCCTCCGGGCAGTACAATGCGGTCGATCACATTTTGCTGGCGGGCGGCACTGCGTCCGTCCCCGGTCTGGATCGGATGATCGAACAGCGTTTGGGCACACCGACTCAAGTGGCCAACCCGTTTGCCGATATGACACTTGGCAGCAAAGTCAACGCGGGGGCCCTGGCCAGCGACGCTCCGGCATTGATGATCGCCTGCGGACTTGCGCTGAGGAGTTTCGACTGATGGCGCGGATCAATCTTTTACCCTGGCGCGACGAACTGCGCGAAGAGCGCCGTAAACGCTTTTTACTGGCACTCGCCGGTGTATTGGTGGGCGCGGTCGGGGCGATACTGATCGCGGACAGGGCCATCAGCGATGCCATTGACCGGCAGATTGCCCGAAACGATTACATTGGCAAACAAATCACCGTGGTCGATGAACGTATCAAACAGATCAGCGAACTGAAGGCTCGGCGCCAGCAACTGGTCGAGCGCATGCGCATCATCCAGGATCTTCAGGGTAACCGGCCGATCAGTGGGCGAATCTTCGACCAGTTGGCGCGGACCTTGCCGGACGGCGTGTATTTCACCGAAGTGAAAATGGACGGCAAAACCCTTTCTGTCACAGGCGCGGCAGAGTCCAACAATCGCGTTTCCGACCTGATGCGCAATCTCGACGCATCGGACTGGTTCGATGCTCCCACCCTCACCGAGGTCAAGGCGACCACCGCCGGGCAACTGGACCAGGCGAACGTCTTTCAATTGACAGTGCGTCAGACCCAGCCCGCCGCCGTGGAGGCTGCTCAATGAGTCTGGCCCAATGGTTCGAAGGGCTGCGCAAGATCGACATCAACGATCTGGACACCAACAACATGGGCTCCTGGCCGCCTGCCATCAAAGCGCTGGCGTGTATTGGGCTGGCGGTTCTGGTGTTGGCGCTGGGCTACAACTTTTCCGTCAGCGACCTTGAAACCCAGCTTGATCTCAAACGCGAAGAAGAGTCGACGCTTCGAATGCAATTCGCCAACAAAGCGCACATGGCGGCGAATCTGGAGCGGTATGTCCAGCAGATGAAAGAAATGGAGAACTCATTTGGTGTGCTGTTGCGGCAATTGCCCAGCGACACCGAAGTGCCCGGTTTGCTTGAGGACATCACCCGCACGGGGTTGGGCAGTGGCCTGGAATTCGAAGAGATCAAATTGCTGCCGGAGGTCACTCAGCAGTTCTACATCGAATTGCCGATCCAGATCACCGTCACAGGCGCCTATCACGACCTGGCCACTTTCGTCAGTGGTGTGGCCGGGTTGCCGCGGATCGTCACGTTGCATGATTTCGACATCGCAGCCGCCAATCCCGAAGGTGGCTCGAAACTGCGCATGAGCATCCTCGCCAAGACCTATCGCTACAACGACAAAGGGCTGCAAGAATGAGCCCGATTCGAGCCTTGACGTTGATCTTCTTGGTGCTGAGTCTCGCCGGTTGTGACGGCGGCAGTGACTTCAACGACCTTGACGCGTACATGAACGAGGTGCGGCTGCGCGCCCCGGGCAAGATCGAACCCACACCTGTCTTTCAGTCCTACCCGACGTTCACCTACAGCGCTTCAAACCTGCGCAGCCCGTTTTCCCGTCAGGTGCGGGTGGACATCGCCGGTCGGAAGGCAGGCTCGCGAAACGTCAAACCCGATCCCGATCGGGCCAGGCAATACCTCGAAGGTTTTAACATCGAGCAGTTTGAAATGGTCGGTACGATCTCCAATGCCGCTGGCTCCTTTGCGTTGTTGCGCGGGGCAGGGGGTGTGCATCGGTTGAAAGTTGGCGACTATCTGGGTCGCAATGATGGGCGCATCGTCGCCATCAGCGGCTCGCAAGTCGATGTGGTAGAAATCGTTCCGGATGGCGAAGGCGCCTGGCTGGAACGGCCGCGAACCATCCCTTTGAAAGAGCACTCATAGTGGAACTCGAATAATGATCAGGATTTTCACCGCCCTCGGGGTTTCGCTATGGATAGCGTTGCAGTCACCGATGGCACAAGCGGCCAACCTCAAAGCGCTGGACGTCGCCGCGCTGCCGGGGGATCGCGTCGAGTTGAAGTTGTCGTTCGATAGTGCGCCACCGGCACCGCACGGCTACACGACTGAACAACCCGCACGTATCGCCCTTGATCTGCCCGGCGTGGTCAGTCAACTGGTCAGCAAGACTCGCGACCTCGGTGCCGGCAATGCTCGTAGCGCCACGGTCGTGGAGGCCAAGGATCGCACGCGGTTGATCATCAACCTCACGCAACCGGCGCCCTACACCTCGCGTGTCGAGGGCAATAATCTGTTTGTGGTCATCGGGCGGGGTGCCGGTACCACGGCCGCCCGGCCTGCCGCCACATCGGCGGTGTCGCGCGCGGCTACCCTCGTCGCCGTCCCGGCCAGAACGTATGCACCGGTGGCCAAGGCCATTCGTGGTGTCGATTTTCAACGCGGCACCCAAGGTGAAGGGAACGTGGTCATTGACCTGTCCGACCCGTCCATTGCCCCGGATATTCAAGAGCGCGATGGCAAGATCGTCCTCGGTTTCACCCGTACGCAATTGCCCGAGCCGCTGCGGGTGCGCCTGGACGTGAAGGACTTCGCGACTCCGGTGCAGTTCGTCAATGCCAGCGCCACGGGTGACCGCGCCACGATCACCATCGAACCCAGTGGTGCCTTCGACTACTCCACTTATCAAACCGACAACAAGCTGACCGTCAGCATTCGCCCGATGACCGTCGACGACTTGCAGAAGCGTAACACCGAGCGGTTTGCCTATACGGGCGAAAAGCTTTCGCTGAACTTCCAGGACATTGATGTACGTTCCGTGCTGCAGCTGATCGCCGATTTCACCAATCTCAATCTGGTGGCCAGCGACACAGTGCAGGGCGGCATTACGCTGCGCTTGCAGAATGTGCCATGGGATCAGGCGCTGGACCTGGTGCTGAAAACCAAGGGTCTGGATAAACGCAAGATTGGCAATGTTCTGCTCGTTGCGCCGGCAGAGGAAATCGCGGCCCGTGAGCGTCAGGAGCTGGAATCACAGAAACAGATCGCCGACCTGGCGCCGCTGCGCCGTGAACTGCTGCAGGTCAATTACGCCAAGGCAGCCGATATCGCCAAGTTGTTCCAGTCAGTGACCAGTGCCGAAGCGAAGGTTGACGAGCGCGGTTCGATTACCGTGGATGAGCGCACCAACAACATCATTGCCTACCAGACCCAGGATCGCCTGGACGAGCTGCGCCGCATCGTCGCGCAACTGGATATTCCGGTGCGGCAGGTGATGATCGAAGCGCGGATCGTCGAAGCGAACGTTGATTACGACAAGAGCCTGGGCGTGCGCTGGGGTGGTTCGGTGCAAAAAGGCAACTGGAACGGTTCCGGAGTCGATGGCTCTTCCACCACTATTGGCACGCCGGGCAGCACCGGCACGAACACGCCGTTCGTTGACCTGGGGACCTCGGGCAGTACCTCGGGGATCGGCATTGCCTTCATCACGGACAATGTACTGCTCGACCTGGAGCTGACGGCGATGGAAAAGACCGGCAACGGCGAAATCGTCTCGCAACCCAAGGTAGTCACGTCCGACAAGGAAACCGCGAAAATCCTCAAGGGCACGGAGATTCCGTATCAGGAAGCCAGCTCCAGCGGCGCCACTTCGGTGTCGTTCAAGGAAGCATCCCTGTCTTTGGAGGTGACGCCGCAAATCACCCCGGATAACCGCATCATCATGGAGGTCAAGGTCACCAAGGATGAGCCGGATTATCTGAACAAGGTGCAGGACGTGCCGCCCATCAAGAAAAACGAAGTCAACGCCAAGGTTCTTGTGAATGATGGCGAGACCATCGTGATTGGCGGTGTTTTCTCCAATACTCAGAGCAAGGTTGTAGATAAGGTGCCATTTCTCGGTGATGTGCCGTATCTTGGCCGCCTTTTCCGGCGTGACGTGGTTTCGGAGAAAAAATCCGAGCTGCTGGTATTTCTCACTCCGCGTATCATGAACAATCAGGCGATTGCTGTGAGTCATTGATTCTGTGCGAAATTTGATTCTTGTTGGACCGATGGGGGCTGGAAAAAGCACCATCGGCCGGTTGTTGGCCAAAGAGCTGCGCCTGCCGTTCAAAGATTCCGATAAGGAAATTGAATTGCGCACGGGCGCCAATATCCCGTGGATCTTCGATAAGGAAGGCGAACCGGGCTTTCGCGATCGCGAGCAGGCAATGATTGCCGAGCTGTGCACGTGTGATGGCGTGGTCCTGGCGACCGGTGGCGGTGCCGTGATGCGTGAGGCCAATCGCCGGGCGCTGCATGCCGGTGGTCGAGTGGTTTATCTGCATGCCTCAGTCGAACAGCAAGTCGGGCGGACTGCCCGTGACCGTAACCGGCCGTTGCTGCGTACAGCCGATCCCGCCAAAACCCTCAGAGATCTGCTGGAGCTTCGCGACCCGCTTTATCGGGAAATCGCCGACCTGGTGGTGGAAACCGATGAGCGGCCGCCGAGAATGGTAGTGCTTGATATTCTAGACCGCCTGCAGCAACTGCCGCCGCGTTAAAGCGCAGCGTGAAATGCGCTATTCTCGGCGTCCCGCCAGGCCGGTTCGACGTTTTGGCGGTGGGCTGACAACGGCGTGGCACCGGCAGATGCCGTAGACATTCGATTTTCCGGGCAGGACACGCCTGATTCCATCTTCACTGTGGGGACACATGCAGACACTCAAGGTCGATCTAGGCGAGCGCAGCTACCCGATTCATATTGGCGAAGGTCTGTTGGATCAGCCTGAGCTACTGGCTCCGCATATTCGCGGGCGGCAAGTGGCGATCATCTCCAACGAAACCGTAGCGCCGTTGTACCTCGAGCGTCTGACCCGCAGCCTTGAGCAGTTTTCGGTGGTTTGCGTAGTGCTGCCCGACGGCGAATCATTCAAGACCTGGGAAACCCTGCAACTGATATTCGACGGCTTGCTGACCGCACGGCACGATCGTCGTACCACGGTGATTGCCCTCGGTGGCGGCGTCATCGGCGACATGGCAGGTTTTGCCGCTGCGTGCTATCAGCGCGGCGTCGATTTCATTCAGGTCCCGACCACACTGTTGTCACAGGTCGATTCGTCGGTGGGTGGCAAAACCGGCATCAATCATCCGCTGGGCAAGAACATGGTCGGCGCGTTCTATCAGCCGAACGTTGTGCTGATCGACACCGCCACACTCAACACCTTGCCTGCTCGCGAACTGTCGGCCGGGCTGGCGGAAGTCATCAAATACGGCTTGATATGCGATGAGCCTTTCCTGACCTGGCTCGAAGAGAATGTTGATCGCCTGCGAGCTTTGGATCAGGTTGCTCTGACCCATGCCATCGAGCGTTCTTGCGCGGCCAAGGCTGAAGTGGTCGGTGCCGACGAGAAGGAAACCGGTGTACGGGCTACGTTGAATCTGGGCCATACCTTCGGGCACGCCATCGAGACGCACATGGGCTATGGTGTGTGGCTGCATGGTGAGGCGGTGGCTGCTGGCACCGTCATGGCGCTGGAAATGTCGACGCGCCTGGGCTGGATCAGCGAGCAAGAGCGTGATCGCGGCATCCGTCTGTTTCAACGTGCCGGTCTGCCCGTGGTTCCGCCTGAAGAAATGACCCCAGCCGATTTCCTCGAACACATGGCAATTGACAAGAAAGTGATCGACGGTCGTTTGCGCCTGGTGCTGCTGCGCCACATGGGCGAAGCGGTGGTGACCGACGATTATCCGAAAGAAGTTTTACAGGCCACGCTGGAAGCGGATTACCGCGCTCTGGCTCAGCTTAAAGGTTAATAGATCCCGATGACTAGTTTGCATGCCGACGAGGCTTTCCTCGGCCATTTCCAGTTGAGTCACGACCCTTTCGCTCCACGGGTGCCTGGCTTCAAGTTTTTCCCGGCCCAGCGTAAACCGGTGCTCGGGCAGCTGCATCACCTGGCTCGTTACAGCCAGCTATTGCTGGTGGTGACCGGTCCGCATGGCAGCGGCAAGACTCTGCTGCGTCAGGCGCTTGTGGCCAGTACCAACAAGCAATCGGTGCAAAGCGTGGTGGTCTCCGCCCGTGGCGCCGGTGATGCGGCTGGCGTGCTGCGCCAGGTGGCGCAGGCGTTGAACGTCGCTCAGGCAGAGATCGGCCCTATCCTCTCTCAGGTGGTTCAGCTGGCCTTGACGGGGCAGGAAGTCTATCTGCTGGTGGACGACGCCGAGCAACTCGACGAATCCGCGCTCGAAGCGTTGATGGAACTGGCCGCAGGTGCGCCGGAAGGTCGCCCGCATGTGTTCCTGTTCGGCGAGTCGTCGCTGATCGCTCAGCTGGAGGCGCTGAGCCTTGAAGAAGAGCGCTTCCACATTATCGAACTGCAGCCGTACACCGAAGAAGAAACCCGTGAGTACCTGGATCAGCGCCTCGAAGGTGCCGGTCGGGGTATCGAACTTTTCACCGCAGATCAGATCTCTGATATTCACGAAAGCTCCGACGGCTGGCCGGGCAACATCAACCAGGTCGCTCGCGATGCACTGATCGAAGTCATGATTGCCAGCCGCTCAGCGGTCAAGCGTCCAAGTATGGGGTTCAACATGCCGAAGAAACACGTATTGGCGATTTCCGCCGTAGTCGTGGTCGCGGTAGCCGCCGCCTGGTTGATGCCGGGTCGCAGCAAAGCACCGACCACTGGCGCTCCTGCCAATGAACAGGCGCAGCTGCCGCTGGGTCAGGGCACGCCACAACAAAACGACGGCGGTGCTCCCGCTGTCGAATTTGCCGGTAACTCGCAACCGATGCCATTGCCGTTGGTTGGCAACTCGCAGCCAGTCATGCGTGGTCCGCTGGCCGAAGCGGCGGGTGGCATCACCGAAGGCGACGACGGTGTACCGGTGGAAGGCTCAAGCGACACGCCGCCAACCGTGACCACCACCGCTCCGCCTGCCGGCATTCCGGCCGGCCCTGCGCCAACTGCACCTGCCGCCAAGCCGACACCGGCACCGACCCCGGCGCCAACGCAAATTGCGACGGCCAAGCCAGCGCCAATCCCGGCGCCTGCCGCCAAGCCCGCTCCGGCACCCGCCGCCGCTGCCAAACCTGCCGAGAAGCCGACCACTGTGGCCAAGGCTGCCGGCGGCACCTGGTACGCGGGCCAGCCAACCAGCAACTACGTGGTGCAGATCCTCGGCACCAGCTCCGAAGCCTCTGCGCAAAACTTCGTGAAAGAGCAGGGCGGCGAGTACCGTTATTTCAAGAAAGTGCTCAACGGCAAACCGCTTTACGTCATCACCTACGGCAGCTTCGGCAGCCGCGATGCAGCCCTCAGCGCCATCAAGGCCTTGCCAGCGAAGGTTCAGGCTGGTAAACCTTGGCCTCGCACTGTCGCCAGCGTCCAACAGGAACTGGCAACAACTCGCTGAAGATTCGGCGGCCTTACCCAGGCCGCCTCTCCCGGCACCTCAAAATTTCTGCAATGCATGCGACTCTCGGGCCGCGTGCGTTGTGGTGTCTGCGTCACAGTAGTCTTTGAGTCGTTGCGGTCAGAACTAAAAAAGTTTTGACTAGCACAGCAGATCGCTTTAAACCTTTCACAAATGCGACATGGATTTGCGACAGTTCGTCGTCAAATTTGTGAGCGTCTGTGTCGCTGTGTACAATGACCACCCTTTTGCCCCCGCTAAGCCGGCGTACGTTCGGCGCGGATTGCAAGTGGTTGAATTGAAAAGAAATTTGCCTCGAAAAGAGGCAGCCTGGTGAGAAAGTGTCTATGAAAGCAGGTCTGTACCAACCAGATGAATTCAAGGATAACTGTGGTTTCGGCCTGATTGCCCATATGCAGGGCGAGCCTAGTCATACCCTTTTGCAAACGGCCATCGAGGCCCTGACCTGCATGACCCACCGCGGTGGGATCAACGCCGACGGCAAGACCGGTGACGGTTGCGGTCTGCTGATTCAAAAGCCGGATGTGTTTTTGCGAGCCATCGCCCAGGAAACCTTCGGTGCAGAACTGCCCAGGCAATACGCCGTGGGCATGGTCTTTTTCAATCAGGATCCGGTCAAAGCCGAGGCCGCTCGCGAGAACATGAACCGCGAGATTCTGGCCGAAGGCCTGACGCTGTTCGGCTGGCGCAAAGTGCCGATCGATACCAGCGTCCTCGGTCGACTGGCTCACGAGCGCCTGCCGCTGATCGAACAGGTGTTCATCGGCGGTGAAGGCCTGAGTGATCAGGACATGGCGATCAAGTTGTTCAGCGCCCGTCGTCGTTCGTCCGTGGCCAATGCCGCCGACGTCGATCACTACATCTGCAGCTTTTCTCACAAGACCATCATTTATAAGGGTCTGATGATGCCGGCGGACCTGACCGCCTTCTATCCAGACCTCAGCGATCAGCGCCTGCAAACCTCGATTTGCGTATTCCACCAGCGCTTTTCCACCAATACGCTGCCGAAATGGCCGCTGGCTCAGCCATTCCGCTTCCTCGCCCACAACGGCGAAATCAACACCATCACCGGCAACCGCAACTGGGCTCAAGCCCGTCGCACCAAGTTCACCAACGATCTGATGGATCTGGAAGAACTCGGCCCGCTGGTGAACCGCGTCGGTTCCGACTCATCGAGCATGGACAACATGCTCGAGTTGATGGTCACCGGTGGCATCGACCTGTTCCGCGGCGTGCGGATGATCATTCCGCCTGCGTGGCAGAACGTCGAAACCATGGACCCGGACCTGCGTGCGTTTTACGAATACAACTCGATGCACATGGAGCCGTGGGACGGTCCTGCCGGCGTGGTAATGACCGATGGTCGCTACGCGGTGTGCCTGCTCGACCGTAACGGTCTGCGCCCGGCGCGTTGGGTGACCACCAAAAACGGTTTCATCACGCTCGCCTCGGAAATCGGTGTCTGGAATTACCAGCCTGAAGACGTGATTGCCAAAGGCCGTGTCGGACCGGGCCAGATCTTTGCCGTGGACACCGAAACCGGTCAGATCCTCGACACTGATGCTATCGACAACCGCCTGAAGTCGCGTCATCCGTACAAACAATGGCTGCGCAAGAATGCCCTGCGTATTCAGGCGACCATGGAAGACAACGACCACGGTTCGGCTTTCTACGATGTCGACCGGCTCAAGCAGTACATGAAGATGTATCAGGTCACGTTCGAGGAGCGCGACCAGGTGCTGCGTCCGCTCGGCGAGCAAGGCTACGAAGCCGTCGGTTCGATGGGCGACGACACGCCGATGGCCGTGCTGTCCCAGCGCGTGCGCACGCCATACGATTACTTCCGTCAGCAGTTCGCGCAGGTGACCAACCCGCCGATTGACCCGTTGCGTGAAGCCATCGTCATGTCGCTGGAAATCTGCCTCGGTGCCGAGCGCAACATTTTCCAGGAGTCGCCGGAACACGCCTCGCGCGTGATCCTCAGCTCGCCGGTCATTTCCCCGGCCAAGTGGCGCTCGCTGATGAACCTTGATCGTCCGGGCTTCGAGCGTCAGGTCATCGACCTCAACTACGACGAAAGCGTCGGCCTTGAAGCGGCGGTGCGCAATGTCGCCGATCAGGCTGAAGAAGCCGTGCGCGCCGGTCGCACCCAGATTGTGCTGAGCGACCGTCACATCGCCCCGGGCAAGTTGCCGATTCACGCTTCCCTGGCCACCGGCGCGGTGCATCACCGTTTAACCGAAAAAGGCCTGCGTTGCGATTCCAATATCCTTGTGGAAACCGCCACTGCCCGCGATCCGCATCATTTCGCGGTATTGATCGGCTTCGGCGCCTCGGCGGTTTATCCGTTCCTGGCGTACGAAGTGCTGGGCGACCTGATCCGCACCGGCGAAGTGCTGGGCGACCTCTATGAAGTGTTCAAGAACTACCGCAAAGGCATTACCAAAGGCCTGCTGAAGATCCTGTCGAAGATGGGTATTTCCACCATCGCTTCGTACCGGGGTGCTCAGCTGTTCGAAGCCATCGGCCTGTCTGAAGAGGTTTGCGACCTGAGCTTTCGTGGCGTGCCGAGCCGCATCAAAGGCGCGCGTTTCGTCGACATCGAAGCCGAGCAGAAAGCGCTGGCCACCGAAGCCTGGAGCCCGCGCAAGCCGATCCAGCAGGGCGGATTGCTGAAGTTCGTCCACGGTGGCGAATATCACGCCTACAACCCGGACGTGGTCAACACCCTGCAAGCTGCTGTGCAGCAAGGCGACTACAGCAAGTTCAAGGAATACACAGCGCTGGTGGACAACCGCCCGGTGTCGATGATCCGCGACCTGTTCAAGGTCAAAACCCTCGACACCGCGCTGGACATCAGCGAGATCGAACCGCTGGAGTCGGTACTCAAGCGCTTCGACTCGGCCGGCATCTCGTTGGGAGCGCTGTCGCCGGAAGCTCACGAAGCCCTGGCTGAAGCGATGAACCGCCTCGGCGCGCGCTCCAACTCCGGCGAAGGCGGCGAAGACCCGGCGCGCTACGGCACCATCAAGAGCTCGAAAATCAAGCAAGTTGCCACCGGCCGTTTCGGGGTGACCCCGGAATACCTGGTCAACGCTGAAGTGCTGCAGATCAAGGTCGCTCAAGGCGCCAAGCCTGGCGAGGGCGGTCAATTGCCGGGCGGCAAGGTCAACGGCCTGATCGCCAAGCTGCGTTATGCGGTGCCGGGCGTGACTCTGATTTCGCCACCGCCGCACCACGACATCTATTCGATTGAAGACTTGTCGCAGCTGATTTTCGACTTGAAACAAGTCAATCCGCAGGCGCTGGTTTCGGTGAAACTGGTCGCGGAAGCGGGCGTCGGTACCATCGCGGCCGGTGTGGCCAAGGCCTACGCGGACTTGATCACCATCTCCGGTTACGACGGCGGCACCGGTGCATCGCCGCTGACTTCGATCAAATATGCCGGCGCGCCGTGGGAACTCGGTTTGGCCGAAACTCACCAGACCCTGCGTGGCAACGACCTGCGCGGCAAAGTCCGGGTGCAAACCGACGGCGGTTTGAAAACCGGCCTCGACGTGATCAAGGCGGCCATCCTCGGCGCTGAAAGCTTCGGCTTCGGCACTGCGCCGATGATCGCGCTGGGCTGCAAATACCTGCGCATCTGCCACCTGAACAACTGCGCCACGGGCGTTGCGACCCAGAACGAGAAGCTGCGCAAGGACCACTACATCGGCACCGTCGACATGGTGGTGAATTTCTTCACCTACGTCGCCGAAGAGACCCGTGAGTGGCTGGCGAAACTGGGTGTGCGCTCCCTCGAAGAGTTGATCGGGCGTACCGATCTGCTGGAAATCCTCGAAGGCCAGACCGCCAAGCAGAATCATCTGGACCTGACGCCGTTGCTCGGCAGCGATCACATCCCGGCGGACAAACCACAGTTCTGCCAGGTCGAGCGCAACCCGCCGTTCGACAAGGGCTTGCTGGCCGAGAAGATGGTCGGCTTGGCGACCTCGGCGATCAACGACATGTGCGGCGCCGATTTTGCCCTGGATATCTGCAACTGCGACCGTTCCATCGGCGCGCGGATCTCCGGGGAAATCGCGCGCAAGCATGGCAACCAGGGCATGGCCAACGCACCGATCACGTTCCGCTTCAAAGGCACCGCGGGCCAGAGCTTCGGTGTATGGAACGCCGGCGGCCTGCACATGTACCTGGAAGGCGACGCCAATGACTACGTTGGCAAGGGCATGACCGGCGGCAAACTGGTCATCGTTCCGCCGAAGGGCAGCATCTACAAGACTCAGGACAGCGCCATCATCGGCAACACCTGCCTCTACGGCGCCACCGGCGGCAAGCTGTTCGCCGCGGGCACCGCGGGCGAGCGTTTCGCAGTCCGTAACTCCGGTGCTCACACCGTGGTGGAAGGCACCGGCGATCACTGCTGCGAATACATGACCGGTGGTTTCGTCTGCGTGCTGGGCAAGACCGGTTACAACTTCGGCTCAGGCATGACCGGCGGTTTCGCCTACGTGCTCGATCAGGACAACACTTTCGTTGACCGGGTCAACCACGAACTGGTGGAAATCCAGCGGATCAGTGGCGAAGCGATGGAAGCCTATCGCAGCCACCTGCAACGCGTGCTGGACGAATACGTCGAGGAAACCGACAGCGAGTGGGGTCGTAACCTCGCTGAAAACCTCGATGATTATTTGCGTCGTTTCTGGCTCGTCAAACCTAAGGCGGCGAGTTTGAAAACGTTGCTCTCCAGTACTCGTGCCAGTCCGCAGTAAACGACGCAGCTGCAGACGGCAAGCTTCAAGCCGCAAGCTAACAGCAGTGCGCGATGTGCCTGCAAAGTGATTTTATTGCAGCTTCAAGCTTGTAGCTTGAAGCTGCTGCCAGGAGTTTTTGAAGAATGACCGACCGTCTTAGCAACGACTTCCAATTCCTCGACGTCGGGCGCAAAGATCCGAAGAAGAAACTGTTGCGTCAACGCAAGAAAGAGTTCGTGGAAATCTACGAACCCTTTAAACCACAGCACTCGGCCGATCAGGCTCACCGCTGCCTGGGTTGCGGAAACCCGTATTGCGAATGGAAGTGCCCGGTGCACAACTTCATTCCTAACTGGCTCAAACTGGTGGCCGAGGGCAACATTCTTCAGGCCGCCGAGTTGTCGCATCAGACCAACACGCTGCCGGAGGTTTGTGGGCGCGTGTGCCCGCAGGATCGTCTGTGTGAAGGTGCCTGCACCCTCAACGACGGTTTCGGCGCGGTGACCATCGGCTCGGTCGAGAAGTACATCACCGACACGGCGTTCGCCATGGGCTGGCGCCCAGACATGTCCAAGGTCGTACCGACCGGCAAGCGTGTTGCGATCATCGGTGCGGGCCCCGCTGGCCTGGGTTGTGCCGACGTGCTGGTGCGCGGCGGGGTGACCCCGGTGGTGTTCGACAAGAACCCGGAAATCGGCGGTCTGCTGACCTTCGGCATCCCCGAGTTCAAGCTGGAAAAGACCGTGCTGAGCAATCGCCGCGAAGTCTTCACCGGCATGGGCATCGAGTTCCGCCTGAACACTGAGGTGGGCAAGGACGTGACCATTGAGCAACTGCTCGCCGAGTACGATGCCGTGTTCATGGGCATGGGTACTTATACCTACATGAAAGGCGGCTTCGCTGGTGAAGATTTGCCCGGCGTGCACGACGCGCTGGATTTCCTGATTGCCAACGTCAACCGAAACCTGGGCTTTGAAAAGTCGCCGGAAGATTTCGTCGACATGAAAGGCAAAAGGGTTGTGGTCTTGGGCGGCGGCGACACAGCGATGGACTGCAACCGTACGTCGATTCGTCAGGGCGCCAAATCAGTGACCTGCGCCTATCGTCGTGACGAAGCAAACATGCCGGGTTCGCGCAAAGAGGTGAAGAACGCCAAGGAAGAAGGCGTGAGGTTCCTCTACAACCGCCAGCCGATCGCCATCGTTGGTGAGGATCATGTCGAAGGCGTCAAAGTGGTCGAGACCCGTCTCGGCGAACCGGACGCCCGTGGCCGCCGCAGCCCCGAGCCGATCCCGGGTTCCGAAGAGATTATCCCGGCCGACGCTGTGGTGATCGCTTTCGGTTTCCGCCCGAGCCCGGCTTCCTGGTTCGAGCAGTACAGCATCCAGACCGACAGCCAGGGCCGTGTCGTGGCGCCGGAGCAAGGTCAGTACAAGCACCAGACCAGCAACCCGAAAATCTTCGCCGGCGGGGACATGGTTCGTGGTTCTGACCTGGTGGTGACGGCGATCTTCGAAGGCCGCAATGCGGCTGAAGGGATACTGGATTATCTGGGCGTCTGACGACGCCAGCTTCGAGCTATAAGCTGCAAGCGGCAAGTTGAAGCAACCGCGCTTTTAACTTGCCGCTAGTCACTGTCTTTCTCCGTCTCGCTCTGAGAAAATGCCCGCACTTTTTTTCCGGATGCCGACATGACTGCCCTGAAGAACGACCGTTTCCTTCGTGCCCTGCTCAAGCAACCCGTAGACGTCACGCCTGTCTGGATGATGCGTCAGGCTGGCCGCTACCTCCCGGAATACCGCGCCAGTCGCGCCAAGGCCGGTGACTTCATGAGCCTGTGCATGAACCCGGAGTTCGCTTGCGAAGTCACCATGCAACCGCTCGACCGCTATCCGCAGCTGGACGCGGCGATCCTCTTCTCGGACATCCTGACCATCCCCGACGCGATGGGCCAGGGCCTGTACTTCGAAACCGGTGAAGGTCCGCGCTTCAAGAAAGTCGTCAGCACGATGGCCGACATCGAAGCCCTGCCGATTCCTGATCCGCACAAAGACCTCGGCTACGTCATGGACGCGGTCAGCACCATTCGCCGCGAACTGAACGGCCGTGTGCCGCTGATCGGTTTCTCCGGCAGCCCGTGGACTCTCGCTACTTACATGGTCGAAGGCGGTTCGTCGAAAGACTTCCGCAAGACCAAGGCCATGCTCTACGACAACCCGCAAGCCATGCACCTGCTGCTGGACAAGCTCGCACAATCGGTCACCAGCTACCTCAACGGCCAAATCAAGGCTGGCGCTCAAGCGGTGCAGATCTTCGACACCTGGGGCGGCAACCTCTCGGCGGCGGCGTACCAGGAGTTCTCCCTGGCCTACATGCGTAAAATCGTCAGCGGCCTGATCCGTGAACACGAAGGCCGTAAAGTGCCGGTTATCCTGTTCACCAAGAACGGCGGCCTGTGGCTGGAAAGCATTGCCGACGCCGGTGCCGACGCACTGGGCCTGGACTGGACGTGCGACATCGGCAACGCCCGTGCGCGCGTCGGCGAAAAAGTTGCCTTGCAAGGCAACATGGACCCGACCGTGCTGTACGCCAAACCGGAGGCCATTCGTACGGAAGTGGGGCGGATTCTCGCCAGCTACGGCAAAGGCAGCGGCCATGTGTTCAACCTCGGCCATGGCATCACCCCGGAAGTCGATCCGGAGCACGCCGGCGCGTTCTTGCGCGCAGTGCATGAGTTGTCGGCGCCGTATCACGAGTAACTGATTCTGCAGTATCTGACGCCTGTCCGGACGAGTGCCGGGCAGGCTTTTTTATGCGCGCAAGGAAAAACTCGTAGATAAAACATCACTGGTTGAAGGAGTGTTTTCACTCTGCCTCAGATGGCCGCACAGGTAGCTGTTTCCTGCCGCATGCCGCGACGTTTCTCGTCATGTCTTGAGATTATTCCTACATCGGGATCAAAAGTATTTCCGTAACGTTCCGGCCCGTAGCTCGGTGCCCTCCGCACCCGGCTATATCGCAAAAATTGGCGCCTCAGGCGCCTTACCTTCGATAAGCAGTCTGGAATACGTCATGAATAATAATTTCAAGAAGAGCAGTGCATTCACCACCTGCACCTCTTCAGTGATCCTGATATCGGCAATGCTCGCTTCGCAATCTGTTTCTGCTCACGGCTATCTGGACGTACCGCCTTCGCGGGCATTGCTTTGCCAAAAAGGCGTTAACACCGACTGCGGTGGCGCTCAATACGAGCCGCAAGCTGTCGGTGAAACGTTCAAGGGCTTCCCGGCAGGCGTCGGCGGTGCTCCGTTGCAGGGGCCGGTCGATGGCAAAATCGCCAGTGGCGGCACTCCGAGGTTCTCAGCCATGGACGCCCAGTCCGCCGCCCGGTGGCAGCTGACTGAAATCAAGGAACGCAACATCGACTTCCAGTGGCAATACACCGCTGCTCATCGAACGACCAAACACGAGTATTTCATTACCCGCAATGGCTGGAACCCGAACGAATCGCTGAAACGTGCCTCCTTTGAAAGCACGCCGTTCTGCACCATTGACGGCGGCGACCAGTTGCCGGTCTCCGGCACGAAACACAACTGCACCGTGCCTGAAGACAAATCGGGCCACCATGTCATCCTGGCCATCTGGACAGTTGGTGACACCGACGCGGCGTTCTACAACGCGACCGATGTCAATATCCTTGCTGAACCTTCGCTGCCTGGCGGTTGGTCTGCTGTAGGGGGCATCTCCCCTTCGACAGGGCTATTGGTCGGTGACAAGGTCAAGGCACGGGCCTTCACAGCCGACGGGGAAAGCACGCAATACAGCGTCGAAACCTCCATCGACACCGCCGAGCAAGGCCTGCCTGACAACTGGTCTTTCAAACTGGCCGAAAAAATCAACGCGACCCACACCCTTGTACGCGCCGGTGTACGTGATGAAAACGGCAACATCGAGCCGGTGAAAGGCAACAACAGCCTGTACGCGCAAAAAGAAAGCGGCGTGACCCGCTACGAAGTGCAGCTGGACATGAAGGAAGACGCGGCAGCCCGCATGTCGATCGCTTCTCAGCAAACTGAATACGTTCTGGACAAGGGCCGAGTCAAAGTCGATTTCAGCATGATCGCCAATCGCAAGATGAACGTCGAAGCGACCTTGTTCGATGAGAGCAACAAGCCTGTCGGCACGACCTCGGCCCAAGTGGACAGCGGCACTGCCCAATTGGTCATGGACGTTCGCAGCAACCCCGGCAAACACACCCTGACACTGATTGGCACCACTCTTGACGGGCGCACCACTCGCCAGGATACCCAGCCAACCACCCTCACCGGTGAGGGTGCCGGTGCCGACTATGACTTCGTTTTCCCCGAAGGCGTCAGTGGGTACACCGCGGGTACCAAAGTATTGCAGCCCAAGACCAATGAAGTCTTCGAGTGCAAGCCATTCCCTGAGTCCGGCTACTGCAAGCAGTACACCCCGACCGCCAACGGTTTTGAACCAGGCGTCGGTGCGCACTGGCAAATGGCGTGGGACAAACTCTAAGCCCACCTCGTAACACTTCTGGCGATCCGCGACGGATCGCCAGAAGGACTTTTCTTCTGATATACCGAGCTGAAAATGATCACATTGGATTATTCCACCCTGCGAGTCTGGTTGCACCGGCTGCCGGCGGCGGTCATTGGCTGGACGCTGGCCTGCACATTTTGTGGAGCCAGCTTCGAGTCCCCGAGCCTCAATCGTCAAAGTGAACACCTTGGTTGATCCAGTCGCGAAACATAGGACGTGGACAATCGAGCGTCTCGGCATTTACCTGCGAAACAGCTGCCTTCTGGTTCTGCCCATTGGCTACGTGGTGTTTTTGTTTTGGCAGGAGATGCGCTTTCGCGAAAGCATGACATTGGCGATACCAGGCATCGCTCCGGCGTCGCTGGTGCCTGCCCCTGCACCTTTGAATACGACGGCTATCGCTACATTGCTCGGCCTGACGGCTGAAGCATCGCCGTTGCCCAGCGCGGAGCCGCTGACTTTGCATGCCAGTTTCATTCAGAGCAACGGCCTCTCCAAAGCGCTGTTGGCAGACGCGCAAGGCCCGCGCCTCTATCAGGTGGGTGAGCAATTGCCGGGCGGCAGTGTCCTGCGTCGGGTCGAGGTCACTCAGGTTGTGCTGTGGAACAAGGGGCGCGAAGAACTGTTGGCGCTGCAGCCAGCCACCGCACCTTTTCTGCGTCCGTTCGAAGCGCCAAAACAGACATCGGCGCCCGCCGTTTCAACGCGTTTTTTACGCCCGCTTTCCGGGCAGTCAGAGTGATCAATCCCATGAACAGCTTCACCGGCGCGCAGATGCTGCGCTCCCTGTTTTTATTTGGCATTTTTACGTTGGCGAGCGTTCCCGGCCTGCTGCGGGCGGAGGAACAAAAGTGGCAGCTGGCGATGAACAATGCCGAACTGCGCGATATCGTCGAAGAGTTCTCGACCATTCTCGGCACAACGGTAGTGCTCGACCCCAGAGTGAGCGGGCGCATCACTGTCATGTCTCAAAAAGCCCTCGACCGCGAAGGCGTTCGCCGGTTGTTCTATTCGGTGCTGGATGCCCACAACTTCACGGTCATTGATGAAGGCGACCGAATCCTGATCACGCCGGTCACCGAAGCCAAGAGCCGAGCGGGCCAAGGCATGACGACGAATGCCACGCCATCGCAGTTCATCACTCAGGTCATCGAACTCGACACCAGCAGCGCGTCGGACATTGCCGGTCTGGTGCGGCCGCTGGTCTCGGTCAACGGCTATGTCGGCCCGTCCGTTTCGGCGAACGCGCTGGTCGTCACCGATACTGCCGCCAATGTCGGCCGTATCGCCAAGGTCGTGGCTCAGCTCGATTCCGGTCAGAACAACCTGCATGCCGTGGTGCAATTACGTCACGCCCAAGCCGCGGATGTGGCGACCATCATCGAATCCTCGCTGGGCAAGCGCAACGCTGATACGGCGATCCAGGTGCTGGCCGACAGCCGTACCAATCGGCTGATTCTCATTGGCCCAACCGCCGTTCGGCAGCGCCTGCTCGACCTTGCTCGCGGTCTTGATACCCCGGCGACCGCGAACCTCGACAATGCCCGCGTTATTCGTTTGCGCCACAGCGATGCCAAGCAATTGGCCGAGGTGCTGGAAACCATGGGGCAGGTCAGAAAACAGGCATCCGCCATCAGTGGTGCCAAGGATAATTCTCCCAGCGCGACGTTCATGATCAAGGCTGACGAAAGTCAGAATGCCCTGGTGCTGATCGCCGAGCCTGCACAGATTCGCACCATCGAAAACATCGTCCGCCAGTTGGACCAGCCGCGAGCCCAGGTGCTGATCCATGCCGCCATCGTCGAAATTTCCGGCGACATCGCTGAAGCCGTGGGTGTCCAGTGGGGCTTGAATACCGGCAGTGCCAAAGGCTTCATCAATTTTCCCGGCACTGATATTCCGATCGTGGGTGGCCTGAACTTTGACGAAACAAAATCTGCACCGGAAGGCGCGGTCCTGCAGCTGGGCGGCGACCGCTTCGGAGCATTGATATCGGCGCTGGCCAGCAACACGCGCAGCAACCTGCTATCCACGCCAAGCCTGCTGACGCTGGACAATCAGCAAGCCGAAATCATCGTCGGCCAAAATGTCCCGTTCAAGACAGGCTCTTACACCACCGGCAGTGACGGCGCGGATAATCCGTTCACCACCGTCGAGCGCAAGGACGTTGGCATCAGTCTGAAGATAAAGCCGTATATCAACGAAGGATCAACGTTACGTCTGGAGGTGGAGCAAGAGGCTTCGGACATTGCGCCCTCGGTTTCCGGCATCGATTCTTCCGATTTGATCACCAACAAACGCGCGCTCAAGAGCACCATCCTCGCGGACGATGGCGAGATCATCGTGATCGGCGGTTTGATTCGCGACAGTGTGCGCACCCAGCGCAGCGGTGTGCCGTTACTACGGGACATTCCTTATCTGGGCGCACTGTTTCGCTGGAGCCGGGATACGCAAACCAAAAGTAATCTGATGGTGTTCCTGCGACCGACCATCGTGCGCAGCAGAGAAGACCTGGCGGATGTGAGCCAGCAGCGCTACAACGCGCTGCGCGACTTGAGCCAGCCGGGTGCGCAGGGCAACAATTCCTTGCTGCTGCCCGCAGAATCGCGCCACTTGTTCGACCCGGTCAGCGATGCACCCGTGTTCGATTTGCGCAAACAAACGCCGGTGGCTCCATGAACGAAACGGGTGGCAGCCCTACGCAATTACCGTTCGGCTTCGCCCGGCGTTTTGGCGTGTTGCTGGAGCGCGAAGGACCTGAACCGATCCTCGCATTACGTGCCGATACGCCGCTGACCGCAGTGGCTGAAGCGCGCAGGGTGTGCGGCCGGGATCTGCCTCTGAGAATGCTCGAAGCTGAAGAATTCGCCAAGCGTCTGGCCGTCGCTTACCGCGAAGGACAGAGCGCGGCGGAGCAGGTTGCGCAAGGGCTGGACGACGAACTCGACTTGCTCAGCCTGGTCGATCAAGTGCCGCAGACCGCCGACTTGCTGGAGCAGCAAGGCGATGCGCCGATCATCCGCTTGATCAACGCCCTGCTCAGCGAAGCGGTGCGCGAGCAAGCTTCGGACGTGCACCTGGAAACCTTCGAGCAGTACCTCTCGGTGCGGATGCGGATCGATGGGCAACTGCGCGAAATGCTGCGACCGCGACGAGAGCTGGCGACCTTGCTGGTGTCGCGAATCAAAGTCATGGCGCGCCTGGACATTGCGGAAAAACGTGTGCCGCAGGATGGTCGAATAGCGCTGCGGCTGGCCGGGCATGAGGTCGATGTGCGGGTCTCGACATTGCCTTCTGCGCACGGTGAACGGGTAGTGCTGCGCCTCCTCGATAAACAGGCGGGACGCCTTGAGTTGCCACGACTGGGCATGCCCGAAGACACGCTCGCCGTGTTGCGCCAACTGCTCGCCAAACCTCACGGCATCCTGCTGGTGACCGGCCCGACCGGTTCCGGCAAGACCACCAGCCTGTATGCCGCGCTGAGCAGCCTCAATGATCAGACGCGCAACATTCTGACGGTCGAAGATCCCATCGAATATCACCTGCCCGGCGTCGGGCAGATGCCGGTCAATCCCAAAGTGGACATGACATTCGCCCGCGGCTTGCGGGCGATACTGCGTCAGGACCCGGACGTGGTGATGGTCGGCGAAATCCGTGATCGCGAAACCGCGGAAATCGCCGTGCAGGCGTCGTTGACCGGGCATCTGGTGCTCTCGACCTTGCACACCAACAGCGCGGTGGGCGCGGTCACGCGGCTGGTGGACATGGGCGTCGATCCCTACCTGCTGGCGTCATCGCTGGTGGGCGTCCTGGCGCAGCGTTTACTGCGCAGGTTGTGTCCGCATTGCAAGGTGGCGTCCAGCGCCGATGCCTTGCAGTGCCAGCGTCTGGGACTGAGCGCTTCGACATCGCCGCAACTGTTCTCGGCGGTGGGCTGTGAGCGCTGTCAGCACGGTTATCGAGGCCGTATCGGGATCTACGAGCTGATCAGCATCACCCCGGCAGTGTCCGCCCTCATCCATCAAGGCGCCAGCGAGCAGGCGTTGCTCCAGGAAACACGCAAGCTGTCGCGCAGCCTGTTTCAGGACGGTCGGCAACGGGTGCTGGACGGTGTGACCAGTCTGGACGAACTGCTGCGAGTCACTCAGGAGTAGTAAACGTTGCCGACCTTCGATTACCGCGCTGACGATGCTGACGGCCGACGCTGCAAAGGGCGCCTGGAAGCCGACAGTCCACGCCATGCGCGACAGCTGATGCGTGAGCGCGGCCTGTGGCTGCTGGAGCTGAGTGAGGTGGCGAGTGCCGCCGGTTCAGGCGCTCAGCCTCGCGGCGCGCGCATGAGTGCGGCGGATCTGGCGTTGCTGACTTTGCAGCTGTCCACTCTGATTCAGGCGGGATTGCCGCTGGAAGAAGCGCTGGAGGCCGTGGCCAAACAGAGCGCCAGGCGCAAGGTCGCGGGCGTGCTGTCGGTGGTCCGGAGTCGGGTGATGGAGGGCCATGCTCTGTCGATGGCGCTCGGGCAGTTCCCCAAAGCGTTCCCTGAATTGTTTCGCGCCACCGTCGCGGCAGGGGAACGTTCCGGGCATTTGGGCCAGGTGCTGGAACAGTTGGCAGCCTACACCCAGGCGCGTCAGGCCTCGCGGCAAAAAATCCAGATGGCCTTGGTTTACCCGCTGATTCTGATGCTGGCGAGTGTGGCAATTGTCGGTTTTCTGCTCGGTTACGTGGTGCCCGACGTGGTGAAAATTTTCGTCGACAGCGGTCAACCGCTGCCTTGGCTCACCCAGGCGCTGATCGGCCTGAGTGACGGTTTGCGTAACCATGGACTGCTGGTCACAGGCGTTTTGGGAGCGTTGATCAGCCTTTGGCGCTGGAGTTTGCGCCAACCCGAATGGCGTCTGCGCTGGCATCGGCTGGCGTTGCAAATCCCGGTTGCCGGCGAGGTGTTGCGAGCGATGGAAGCGGCGCGATTTGCCAGCACGTTGGCGATTCTCGGCAAGAGTGCCGTGCCGCTGGTAGACGCGCTGGAGATCGCCGCTGCGGTGATCGGCAACCTGACGATTCGCGCCCGCATGGTCGACGTCGCGCGCTCGGTTCGCGAAGGCGGCACCCTGACCCGAGGCCTGGAACTGAGCGGCGACATCCCGCCGATGATGCTGCACATGATCGCCAGCGGCGAACGTGCCGGCGAACTTGACCAGATGCTGGTGCGCGCTGCCGAACAACAGGAAAGCAGCCTGGCGGCACGTATCGCACTGGTCGTCAGTCTTTTCGAACCGGCCATGCTGGTGGTGATGGGTGGCGTCGTGCTGCTCATCGTCATGGCCATTCTTCTACCGATTCTCAGCCTCAATCAGTTGGTGAATTGATCCATGAAATCCTTACGCAACAACACGCCTCTCGCCCAGCGCGGTTTTACCCTGATCGAAATCATGGTGGTGGTCGTCGTCATCGGTGTGCTCGGGGCCATCGTGGTGCCGCAGTTCATGAGCCGGCCCGATCAGGCCAAAGTCACCGCGGCCAAAATCGATGTCCAGGCGATTGCCACTGCGCTGGAAATGTACCGCCTCGACAACTCTCACTATCCCTCGACGCAACAAGGGCTCGAAGCGTTGAGCAAACGTCCTTCGGGCACGCCCGCTGCGCGGAACTGGAACCCTCAGGGATACCTGAAAAGCCTTCCGGTGGACCCGTGGGGCACGCCTTATCAATTCCTCAATCCGGGTGTTCAATCCGTTGATGGCAGCTACGACCTGTACTCGTTGGGGTCCGACGGTGTTGCCGGTGGCGAAGGCCATGCCGCCGACATCGGCAACTGGACGGCTGACTGATGCGACAGCGTTGCCGGGGATTCACCTTGCTCGAATTGATGATCGTGATTGTCTTGATCGGGGTGCTGCTGGGCATGGTGAGTTTTGCCACCGGGCCGAATCCGGCGCGTCAGGCCCGGCAGGAAGCAGAAGGCATCGCCGGCATGATCCAGCAGCTGCGTGAACGAGCGGTGCTCGAAGGGCAGGAATATGGTTTGCGCCTCAGCGTTGACGGGTATCGGGCGATGGCTCTGGAAGGTGAGGGCTGGCAGCCGCTCGCGGCGTTAAATCGATGGCCGGAAAATCTGCGACCGCAACTTGAGGTGGACAGTCAATTCGTGGACCTGGGCGTCGACGACGGACCACCGCAATTGCTGATGCTCAGCAGCGATGAAACCAGCGCTTTTTCGCTGACCTTCGCCAGTGCAGACACGACGTGGCTTAACCTTTCCAGCGACGGCATCGGCGAGGCAGTGATCGATGGTTAAGAGGGTGTCGGTGTCGCGCATGCGCGGGTTTACCTTGCTGGAAATCATGGTTGCGTTGGCGATTTTTTCGACGTTGGCGGCGGCTGCGCTATCGGCCAGTCAATATGTCGTCAAACAGACCGGTCGGGTGGAGGAGCGGCTGGTTGCCGCGTGGTTGGCGGATAATCAGTTGAACGAATTGCGCCTGCAGTCCGGGGTGGCGGTCGGTCAATCGCAAGATATTGTGGCGATGAATCGTCGCGATTGGCTGCTGCAACAACGCGTCAGCACCGCAAGTGATCAGCGCCTGCTTCAGGTCGATATTGACGTAGGCCTTGCCGGTGGCGAGCAGACGGTCCATCGCGCCAGTGGCTGGATACCCGCCCGTCATGAATAGGCAACTTGGCTTTACCCTGCTGGAACTGGTAATCGCTCTGGCAATTTTCGCTGTGTTGGGGCTCGCCAGTTGGCGATTATTCGACACCGTAGTCCGCACGCAACAGAGCGTTGCTGCTCACGAAAATGAGTTCCGCAGCCTGCAACGGGCCGTGGCGGTGATCGAGCGCGATCTGCTGCAGGCCACCGAGCAGCCTGTTGTGTTGACGACGGGCGTGCTGCAATTGCAGCGCAGCAACTGGCGTAATCCACTGGATCAGCCGCGCAGTGAACGGCAAACGCTGAGCTATCGACTCGTCAATGGCACGCTCTGGCGTGAGAGCCAGGCTGAACACATTCCAGTGGTGCAGCGGCAAAAGCTGCTCGACGATGTTCAGCATCTGAGCTGGCGGCTGTTCGCCGCTGAAGGCGGATGGCGCAGCGATTGGCCGGCCGAGCGTGGTTCGAAGGCACCCATGGCGTTGGAACTGCAGGTGTCGACCGGGCGCTTCGAATCGATCCGTCGCGTGTTGCTGTTGCCCGGTGCATTGCCATGAACGGTCGGCAACGTGGCATCGCCTTGATCAGTGTCTTGCTGGTCATGAGCCTGGCGCTACTGATCACCGGCGCCTTGCTGCGTGACCATCGAGTGTCGCTGCAAAGCAGTGGGCAACAGCTGCAGCAACTCCATCTGCGCCAGCTCGCCATGGCCGGTGAAACATGGGCGCTGGCGCTGCTGCAGGAAGCATCAGCGGCGGCAGCAGCCGGGCAGAAAAGCGTCGACCTGACTCAGGACTGGGCGCGCTCGGCCCCCGATTTCGCTTTGGAGGACGCACAAGTCGACGTTGCAATCGAAGACCTGGCCGGACGGTTCAATCTCAATTCGCTGTTGCTCGAGGGCAAAATCGATCAGGTGACTCTCGGCCGCTGGGCGCGCTTGTTGGCCTTGCTCGGTCTGCCGCCGCTGGAGCTGGAACAGGTGGGGGCTTTGCGCGAACTGAGCCAGCTGCGGCTTCTGCCAGGCGTCGACGGGCAGTTGCTGCAACAACTCGAACCTTGGGTGGCGTTGCTGCCCAAGGAGGCGGCGTTGAACGTAAACACCGCCCCGACGCTGGTGTTGCAAACACTCGATGGCCTGGAGGCGGCAACGGCGGACGCACTGGTACGCCAGCGTTCCACCCGCGCATGGGCAAGCGTTCAAGCGTTCACGCACGACCCGCTTCTCGCCGATGCGACCCTGAGCAGCCATGGCCTCGGCATCGGCAGTCGCTGGTTCCGAATCACCGTAAAAGTGTCCCAGCGCCAGCGCACATTGCGGCTCGCCACCGATGTCGAACGCGACCTCAAGACCCATCGTCTGAGCGTCCTGCAACGACGTTTTCTTCCTTTTAGCAGCCCCGAGATGTCGCGATGAATACCTGGCTTTACCTCACCCCCGAAGGTTGCGCCGAGGCGTCGAACGAGTGGCCTTGCTGCGTGTGGTCAGGGGCCGGTCAGCGGCAGTTGTTGCCGCTGAATCAAGTCGCGCAGACGTTGCAGGGCCAAACGATCATGGTCATGTTGCCAATGGAGTTGTGCAGTTGGGTACGCACTGATCCGTGGCCGTCCCGACGCCGGCCGAGCACGCCAACCCTGGTGTTTTCGGTGGAAGATCAGTTAAGCGAGCCGCTGGAACAGTTGCATCTGAGCGCAGGCCCGCGTGACCGGGACGGGCGTTATCCGCTGATGGCGATCAATCGTGATCGATTTGCCAGGGTTCTGGCATTGCTGGCGGAGTCGGGCATTGAGGCGCGTTCAGTGTTCGTCGATGCCGATCTTTTACCCGCCGATCAACCGCGGGGCGTTTGGTGGTTCGGGCGTTGGCTATTGGGTGGAGCGCTTAATGTGCGCATGGCGCTTTCGAAGGCTGATCTGCAGCTGCTTGGACCGGCCTTGTCCAACGACGCGCTATGGCTCGACGAGCGTCAGGGAACAGATGCGTTCGAGCAATGGATGACTGCGCGAAACACACAGGCAATCGATCTGATGCAGGGCGATTTCGCTGCGCGTCGAAAACGTCTGCCTTGGCGTCCGGCGTGTCTGGCGCTGCTGACTTTGTTGCTGATGACCTGGGCGGCCGGTGAAACACGAATTCGTTTCCTTGCCAGTGAAACTCAACACCTCGCCGGCCGGAACGAAGATCGCTTCAAAGCGCTGTACCCGGATCAGCAGCGCATCGTTGATGTTGCAACGCAACTGAAAATGCTCCAGAGCCCGCGTATTGAACCACAGAACACGCGTATCAGCGGTCTGGTGAAACTGGTTGAGCAAGTCGTCGGTGCCAGCCACGTCGAGGTTCGGCGAATCGAATATCGCGTCGGTGGTGGCTGGAAAATCCTGCTGACCGCCAACAGCTTTGCCGAGCTTGAGCAACTGCGCGAGCGCGGACGTCAACAGGGCATGCCCATTAGCCTCGACAGTGCGAGTAAACAGAGCGACCGGGTGCAGGCGACCCTGAGCGTGGAGGATGAGGCATGAAGGCAATATGGCGAGGTATTTCCCGTCGCGAGCAACGGCTGCTGCAAGCGTTGGGCATTTTTTTACTGGTGGTCGTGGCGTTCAGTCTGATCTGGCAGCCGACACGCCAGCGTTTGGCAAGCGCCGAGCGTCAATATCTGCAGCAACAACAGCTGTCAGTCCAGCTGCAGCAGGCGCAGCCGCAAGGCAAGCTATCCGCCATCACCCAACCCTTGTCACTGCACGTCAGTGAAAGCACGACAGTGGCGGGGCTGGACATTGCTCAAATGGAAGCCGACAACGAGGGATTGCGTCTGACCCTCAGTGGTGATGCAAAAGCGTTGCTGCAGTGGCTGGACCGCATAGAGCGTGAAGGCGTTGCGCTGCATTCGCTGACCCTGGAAAAGCGTGATGCGGTGCTTGAGGCTCGGCTGGTGCTCAGGTAGTCGGGGTGCTTCCCGGCAGCAACGGCAATTTCGCCAGCTTCAACGCAATCAACAACGCCACCACCAGCAACGCTGCGATGAACAGCCCGATCCCGTTCCACCCGCCCAGGTGCCAGAACGCCCCGCCCGCCGTCCCCGCAATACTCGACCCGGCGTAGTAACTGAACAGATAGAGCGAAGAGGCCTGCCCTTTGGCTTTGAGGGCGCGACGGCCGATCCAGCTGCTCGCCACCGAATGTGCGCCAAAGAAGCCGAAGGTGAAAATCAGCATGCCCATGATCACCAGCGGCAGCGGCGTAAACAGGGTCAGGCCGAGGCCCACAAGCATCACAGCGATGGTCGCCCATAGAACCTTGCGGCGTCCGAGCCGGTCCACCAGTGCACCGATTTTCGCCGAGCTGTAAATGCCGGACAGGTACACCACCGACAGCAGGCCGACGTAGGCCTGGTCCATGTTGTACGGCGCAGCCAGCAGGCGATAGCCGATGTAGTTGAACAGCGTGACAAACGCGCCCATCAGGACGAACGCTTCGAGAAACAACAGCGGCAGGCCGGCATCGCGAAAGTGCTGGGTGAAGCCGTCGATCAGGCTGCGCGGGTGCAGCGAGCGGGGGCGGAAGTTGCGCGACTGCGGGAGGATCTTCCAGAACACCGCCGCTGCGATCAACGCCAGTGCGCCAATGACCAGCATCGCCATGTGCCAACTGACGAAATCGATCAATACCCCGGTAATCAAGCGTCCGCTCATGCCGCCGATGGCGTTGCCAGCAATATACAAGCCCATCGCGAGACCGATGTGTTGCGGGTGGATTTCCTCGCTCAGGTAAGTCATGGCGACCGCCGCCAGACCACTCAACGACAAGCCGATCAACGCACGCATCAGCAGCACCCCGTGCCAGCTCGGCATCATCGAACTGGCAAGGGTGCACAGGGCCGCGGCAAACAGCGCCGCGACCATGACCGGTTTGCGTCCGACCCGGTCCGAGATCGGGCCGGTGATCAGCAGACCAAAGGCGAGCATGCCGGTGGCGACCGAAAGAATCAGGCTGCTCTGCGCTGCGTTGATCGAGTACTCGTGGGACAGCAACGGCATCATCGGTTGCACGCAGTAGAGCAGCGCAAACGTCGCAAAGCCGCCACAGAACAGCGCCAGCACCGTGCGCATGAACATCGGCGTGCCTTTCTCGATGTAGATCTCCTTGAGCTCGGCGACGACATCATCCAGCGCAGCAGGCGGGACTTCATGGGCGAGTGGAGCAACAGCAGTTTTCACGTCAGACCTCGGAGGGGGCAGCCGGTCAGGCAATGGAAAAAAGCATATAGCCGCCTAATGATTCAATCCAATATATTGTTCGACCTGTTTGAGATGTTTTGCGACCTAATGGAGTCTTCATGGAATTGCGTCACCTGCGCTACTTCATCGCCGTCGCCGAAGAACTGCACTTCGGCCGCGCCGCTCAGGTGCTGGGCATCTCGCAACCGCCCCTGAGCCAGCAGATTCAAGCGCTGGAACAGGAGGTGGGCGCGCGGTTGTTTGAGCGAACCAATCGTCGGGTCGAGCTGAGCGAGGCTGGGCGGTTGTTTCTGCAAGAGGCGCGACTGGTGCTGGCGCAAGTCGACAAGGCAGCCGATGTGGCGAGGCGCGCGCAGTTGGGCGAGTTGGGTGAATTGAAGATCGGTTTTACTTCATCCGCACCGTTCAATTCGACCATCCCGCAGGCGATTTTCGCCTTTCGCCAGCGGTTTCCGGCGGTGCACCTGCACCTGCGGGAAATGAGTAGCACCCAGGTTGCCGATGCGCTGGTGGATGAATCGATTGAAGTGGGGATCATGCGGCCGCTGGGCTTGCCGGACTCGCTTTGTGTCGTGGAATTGATGCGTGAACCGCTGGTGGCGGTGCTCAGTTCCAAACATCCGCTGGTCAGCGGGAGCGAGGAAGGTTTGTTCCTGTCGGCATTGGCGCTCGAGCCGTTCGTATTTTTCCCGCGCAGTTACGGCAGTGGTCTGTACGCGCAGTTGCTCAACCTGGCGCGGGACGCGGGATTCAGCCCGCACTTTGCTCAGGAAGCTGGGGAGGCCATGACCATCATCGGCCTGGTTGCGGCAGGGTTGGGGGTCTCGGTGTTGCCCGCGTCGTATCAGCGGATGCGCATTGACGGTGTGGTCTATCGACCATTGCTGGATCCCGCAGCGGTATCAGCGGTGTGGCTGGTGCAACGCAAGGACCAGAAGTCGCCGATGGCGAGGGCGTTCGTGGAGTTGTTGACGAGCAGGGTTGAGCCGATGGAAGGGGTGACTGGGACTTTCTGTCCCAGCAAGTGAAACGATTACCCTGAAAACAACACAGTTCCCGTAGTAGCTGGCGAAGCCTGCGTCCGGTTGCGCAGCAGCCGCATCAACGGCTGATGCGACCTGTTGTTTTGACTGCGCTTTACTGGTTAACGACCGCTGCACAGCTGATGCGGCCAGACGCAGGCTGCGCCCGCTGCTGCAGGTTGTGCGTCGTTGCAGCGAGCGATAGCGCTCGCACACTCCGCCCTTACTGAACCTTCGCCAGATCACCTTTCAACGCAACCCCCGCCATGATCGCGCCGGCGTGGCATTCGTAGTTTTTGGCATCCTTGCGCTCGTTGCTTTTGTAGAAACTGACGATGTTGGTCACCGCGTTGGCGCCGGCGTTTTTGGCGGCCTGGTGCAGGCTGATGATGGCCGACTGTGCAACCCATTCACAGGCGACTTCGTCAGACTTGTTGAAGGCGTTGGTTTTCTTGTTGGTGACCGCGCCCGCGCTCAAGACGGTGACCGGGCCGGCAGGGGTATTGCCCGCCAGGTAGAACTTCACGCTCCCGTCAATTTTGCCGGCGCGAGTGGCTTCGGCAACGGCTTTGTCCAGTGGCAGATAAACGGCGGTGTCACGTGCCTGACTGACGGCCGGGAGGGTGCAGATCAACAAGGTGGCGGCGGTAGCGATTTTTTTTAAGTGCATGGAGGTCTCCTTGACCTTGATTTTTCAGGTTACGACCAGCGACGGAAGATCAGCGAAGTGTTGACGCCGCCGAAGGCAAAGTTGTTGTTCATGACGTATTGATTGCTCATCTGCCGGAACTCGCCGCGCAAATAATCAAGCTTGCCGCAGTGCGGATCGACGTCGTCGAGATTGAAGGTGTGCACGTACAGATCGCGATTCATCATTTCAATGCTGAACCAGGATTCCAGCGCACCGCAGGCGCCCAGCGTGTGGCCGAGAAAACTCTTCTGCGAACTGATCGGCATGTGCTCGCCGAACAACGCACTGGTGGCCAGCGTTTCAGCGATGTCGCCTTGTTCGGTCGCTGTACCATGGCCGTTCACGTAGCCAATATCCGATGGTTGCAAACCGGCATCTTCCAACGCCAGTTCCATCGCCCGGCGCATGGTCACCTGCTCCGGGCGCGTGGTGTGCTGACCGTCGGCATTGCTGCCAAAACCGACGAGTTCGGCATGAATATGCGCGCCACGTGCCAGTGCGTGTTCGAGCTCTTCGAGCACCAGCATGCCGCCGCCTTCACCGATCACCAGGCCATCGCGACCGCTGTCGTAAGGGCGAGGCGATGTCTGTGGCGCATCGTTTTTCAGGCTGGTGGCGTAGAGCGCGTCGAAGACCATGGCTTCGGTGGGACACAGCTCTTCCGCGCCGCCCGCAAGCATGAGCGGTAGCCGGCCAAACTTGATCGACTCATACGCGTAACCGATGCCCTGGCTGCCGCTGGTGCAGGCGCTGGATGTCGGGATCAGCCGGCCGGTGAGGCCGAAGAATATGCTGATATTCGCTGCGGTGGTGTGCGGCATCATGCGCACGTAGGAGTTGGCGTTCAAGCCTTCGGCCACCGAGTTGAGCAGCATGTTGCCGAACGCCTTGATTTCGTCCGTGCTGCCGGTAGACGAACCGCACGCGACGCCCATGCGCCCGTCCTTGATCGATTCGTCGCCGAGCAGGCCGGCGTCGGCCAGCGCCCGCTCGGCCGCACCCACGGCCAGGCGCGAGACGCGGCCCATGCTGCGCAGTTGCTTGCGAGTCCAGTGACTCGGCACCTTGAAATCATCGATCGGCCCGGCCAGACGTGTGTTGAGTTCGGTAAAACGATCCCACTCGTCCATCCGCCGAATGCCGCTGCGGTTGGCCGCGAAGTGACCGGCGATGGTTTTCCAGTCGCTGCCCAGTGAGGTGATGCCGGCCATGCCGGTGACGACTACGCGCTTCATCAGCACAGGCCTCCGTTGACGGCCAGAACCTGCCGGGTGATGTAAGACGCTTCCGCCGACATCAGAAAATTGACTGCACCGGCCACCTCTTCAGGCGTGCCCATGCGTTGCGCGGGGATCATTTTCATCAGTTCCTCCACCGGCACGTTTTCATCGAGCATCGCCGTGTCGATCAGCCCGGGTGCGACGCAGTTAACGGTAATCTTGCGCTTGCCCAGTTCGATCGCCAACGCTTTCGCCGCACCGATCAGCCCCGCTTTCGAAGCGCTGTAGTTGACCTGCCCGCGGTTGCCGATCAGGCCGGACACCGAGGTGATGCAGACAATCCGCCCGGCAGCGCGACGACGAATCATCGGCATCATCACCGGGTGCAGCACGTTATAAAAACCGTCGAGGTTGGTGCGCATCACCACGTCCCAGTCATCCTCGCTCAGTGCCGGAAAAGCACCATCACGGGTCAGGCCGGCGTTGAGCACCACGCCGTAGTAGGCGCCATGTGCTTCAACATCGGCTTCGAGAATGGCTTTGCAGTTGGCACGGTCGGACACGTCGAATTGCAGGACCCGCGCGTTGCGCCCCAGTGCCTGGATTTCGCCCTGCACGGCGGCGGCATCTGCCAGACCGCTACGGCAATGCAGCACGATGTCGTGCCCGGCCCGGGCCAGACGCAAGGCGATGGCGCGGCCGATGCCACGGCTGGAACCGGTGACCAATACGGACTCAGTCATGACTGGATTCCTTTGGATTCATCAAGATATTGGACAGCCTGCGGCGGTCGATACACGTTCAGACGCGCGCTGGCGTGAATGCCGGGTGCAGTGAGATGGCATTCGAAAACGCCCATGCCGTTGTCGTCTTCCAGCGAGCGAATACCGTGAATGGTCAACTCGCTGCCGACGGGAAAGTGCTCGACGTTGCATTCGAATTTTCGCGTGCCAAGCAGAAACCCAAGCGCCACCGCATCGCCACGCTGGCGTGCATGGCAGCCGGCGTACGCGGCCACGCTCTGCGCCATCAACTCGATGCCGACCCAGGCCGGCAGGCTGCCGTCGGGGCGGTTGAACAAGCCACCGGGCTTGACCGTGAGGCGAGTGTGAATTTGCTCGTCATCGAACGACAGGATCTGCTCGATGAGGATCATGTCGCCAGCGTGGGGCAGCAACTCGGCGAGCGGCCAGTCAATCATGGGGCGTCTCCGATAATCAGGCTGACGTTGTTGCCACCGAAAGCGAACGAGTTGCTCATCAGATAGCGAGGTGCAATGGACGCCAGACGATCGGCCGGGGTCACCCACTTCAGGGCCGGCAGGTCAGGATCGGGCTGGCCGTCCCAGACATGCGGCGCCAGTGCGTGTTCCGGATTGGCGGCGCTCAGGCTCAGCCAGCAAAAAGCCGCTTCCAGCGCACCCGCCGCACCGAGGGTATGACCGGTCATCGGTTTGCTCGACGAACACGGCACACCGGCCGGGAACAGCGTCGAGACCGCGAGGCTTTCCATGGCGTCGTTGTGCGGAGTAGCCGTGCCATGCAGGTTCAGATAATCAATGTGCTCAGGTAGCAGGCTGGCGCGGCTCAAGGCTTTGCGCATCGCTTGCAGCGCACCGCGGCCGGTCGGCTCCGGAGCGGAAATGTGATGAGCGTCGGAGCTGGCGCCGCCGCCCAGCAGGGCGATCGGTGAGCCGTCGCCTGCGCGTTTGGTCATCAGGAAAAGCACCGCGGCTTCGCCGATATTGATCCCGTTACGGTTCGCCGAGAACGGGTTGCAGCGTTGCTCTGACACTGCTTCCAGGGCGGAGAAACCATTGAGCGTGAGCTTGCACAAACTGTCCACACCGCCGCATAGCACCGCATCGCACACGCCCAGGTCCAGCAGGCGCTGAGCGCTCATCAGCGCCCGCGCACTGGAGGTGCAGGCGGTGGAAATCACGTAGGCCGGGCCGCTCAGTTGCAGCCAGTCAGCGAGAAAGTTCGCCGGCGCGCCCAGTTCCTGTTGCTGATAGTTATAATCGGCCGGGAACTGCTGCTCACGGATGTAGTGAGCGAGCCCGCGGCTGGCTTCGTCGATACCCGAAGTACTGGTGCCGAGAATCACGCCGATACGGTCGCGACCATAAGTCTGGATTGCTCGCTCGATGTCATCGCGAATCTGCAATGCGGCTTCCAGCAGCAACTGATTGTTGCGGCTGTTCTGGTTGGCCAATTCTGCCGGAATCGTCGCCAGTTCGCCGCGCACGGCGGCCACCGGCAATGAGCGTTCCGGCACCCAGCCGGTCTCGCTGCGCATGCCCGAGCAATCGCCGGCGAACAGGTTACGCGCGACTTCCTGCTTGTCGCGGCCCAGCGCACAAATGACGCCGAGGGCGTTGAGGTAGGCAGTCATGGCATTTCACCGCTCAGGGGCGAGACTAAATAATGCGGACCTTTGGACAGGTTCAATTGAAAACTCGACGGCTGGGAGTAACGCACATCCCAGTGCCCGGGCAGGGAACGCTGCGCGCCGCGCTGCCATGCAGCGCGATAGTTGCCGCGCAATTGATCCTGGGGTGTCAGCGCGAACACTATCGCCGCGAACAGCTCCCGGGCTTCGGGATTGGGTGGCAGCAAACCGTCGGCCTGCCATTCGCCGTCGATCAGTTTCTGCCGCGCCTGCGGAATGCCCAGCAGGTCCATCATCGACCAGCGAATCGCCTGCCCTTCACGTGCAATCACCAACACCCAGTCCTGACGCTGATCGCCCTCGATGCGCTGGATGTGCAGCTGCTGCGGCAACGGCAGATTCGGCGTCCGCTCAGGCAGCGGCGCCTGGCTGGCGCAGGCGCTGAGGAGCAATGCCATGGCAAAAAGCAACAATCGCGGGATCACCCCATACTCTGTGGGAGCGAGCTTGCTCGCGATGACGGCGGCAAGTCCGGCACACGTATCGACTGACACGCCGCTATCGCGAGCAAGCTCGCTCCCACAGAGGTTGTTGGCACCTGACATCACTCGACACCTTCCAACGGCTTGCGCGCCACGACATTGACCAGGGTTTCCTGCCGTTGGCCAAAAGGCTTCGGTCGGCGCAGACCCAAACGTTCAAGCAGGCCGAAATCCTTGGCGCGGCTCCACCACAAGTATGGATACGACACGTTCTGCGGCTCGAACTCGAAACCCTCGCGGCGGATCATTTCCAGGTATCCCGCGGCGCTCTTCTGCACCTGCATCGGATGACGGAACAACCAGCGGATCACCCACGTATCAATGTAGGCCTCGGTGGATTCGGCGAACAGCAGATAACCGCCCGGCTTGAGCACGCGGTAAAACTCCGTCAGTGCTTTTTCCTGCTCTACCAGATGATGAAATGTCTGGTGGCAGAACAGCAAATCCACGCTGGCATCCGGCACCGCAAGCGTCGCGCAGTCGCTGCCGATCAGCTCCACGTGCATGCCCTGCCGAGCCGCTTCTTCGCCGCTCAACGCCAGGCTGTGCGGGTCGGCATCGACGCCGATCAGGCGCTGGGGCGCGAAAGTCTGGCGCAAGTACTGGAACGATTTGCCCTGACCGCAACCGGCATCCAGCAATACTGGATGTGCAGGCAAAGGTTCGCTGAACAGGCTGCGCAAATCGTTGATCGCTACGCGCAACACATGGTGCTGCCACGTGTGGCTGCGCAGGAACCAGAAACCGAAGCGGGTCTCTTCAACGTAGTTATCGCTCAGGTAGCTCACGACGCATCACTCGCGCAGATTTCCGAGAGCATGCGCAGCCGGCGCTTGGCTTCGCTGACAAACGGATTGCGTTCATCCCAGGCGTAACCGGCCAGGATCGAGCAGATCATGCGGCGAATCTCTGCCGAGCCGCCGGCATGATAGATCACGTCCTGAAACGTCCCGGCGTACCAGCCTTCGACGTAGCAGCGGAACGTGTCGACGCCGCGCTTGAGCGGTTGGGCGAACTCGGTCTGCCAGTCGACACGTTCGCCTTGCAATTGGCGGTGCAGCACACCGGCGGCCATGCTCGCCGAACGCATGGCGATGGTCACGCCGGACGAGAACACCGGGTCGAGAAATTCCGCCGCATTGCCCAGCAGCGCAAATCCCGGACCGTGCAGGGTTTTGACGTTGGCCGAGTAGCCGCCGATGGTGCGCGCCGGGGTATCCCACACCGCGTTGTCCAGCACGCCGGACAAGCTTGGCGTTTCGGCGATGAAACCGCGCAGGCACTCATCCAGATTATCGCTGCGACCTTCGAAGTGTTCTGCCGCCGCGACCACGCCCACCGAGCACCGGCCATCGCTGAACGGGATCGTCCAGAACCACACATCGCGTTGGGTCGGGTGAGTGGTGACGAGGATTTTCGTGCGGTCGAAGGTCGGGTGGTCGATGTGGTCTTCGACGTGAGTGAACACCGCCTGGCGCACCGGAAAATTCGACGGTGCTTCAAGGTCGAGCAAACGCGGGAGGACCCGGCCGTACCCGCTGGCGTCGAGCATGAAGTCAGCCTCGATGCGGTACTCGCTGCCATCCTCGCGGAGCACGCCGAGTTGCGGTTTCGCTTGCTCGATGTCGACGCTGACGATCGCTTCGCCATAGCGAATTTCAACGCCCTGCAGCGCCGCCTGATCCGCCAGCAATTTATCGAAATCGGCCCGCTGGACCTGAAAAGTGGTTGGCTTGCCGTTGCTGAAGGTGTCACCGAAATCGAAGGCGCTGTACTGCTCGCCCCAGGCGAACGCGGCGCCGGTTTTCAGCTGGAAACCGGCGGCGTTGACCGCTTCGAGCATGCCGGCTTCTTCGACGAAGTCCAGGCAATGCGAGAGCAGGCTTTCGCCGATCGAGAACCTCGGGAAATGCTGACGTTCGATCACCAGCACGTCGTGCCCCTTGCGTTTGAGCAGCGCAGCGGCAATGGCCCCGGACGGGCCGGCACCGATGACGACTACCTGACGACGTTCCATTTCAACGGTTGGCATGGGGGCTCCTTGCCGGTATGGCAGTTTTCAAAGGGATGCGGTGCATGCCGGCGAGTGCCGGCAGCAGTGTGGCGATCAGGCCCATCAGCATCAGCGCAAAATACAGCGGTGGGCTGATGAGTTGTTGTTGCAGCAGCAGGTTGAGGAAGACGATCTCGCTCAAACCGCGAATATTCAGCAGCACACTTTCACGCCAGCGACTGGCGCCTGCAAACGATGCGCCGGCCCAACCCAGACCCAGCCAGTTGCCGAGCAATTTGCTGGCAATCGGCAGCAGCAACAGCGCCGCCAACTGCAGCGAGTTCAGGCTGTCCATGGCGCTGTGGACGTTGATCTGGACGATGCCGAACGTCAGGATCAACGGGATCGCGATCCAGCTCTGCAAACGATTCATCCAGACGGCCGGGATCGGCAGCACCAGCGGTATTTTCAACGCCGCCATGCACAGCAAATAGCCGATGCCCACGATCAACGCATTCAGTTTGTAGTGCTCTGCCACCACCAGCAGCGCGAAGAAACATCCACTGTACAGCCGCGGCTGGCGCAAGCCGATTATCCGCAACAGCACAGGCACGCACGCGCAGGCCAATGGCAACAGCAGACTGCCCAGGTGCAGGCTGCCCTGAGCGAACGCAAACAGCGTCCAGCACGTCAGGTCGATGAGGATTGCGGTTTGCACCAGTCGGCGGGTGGCGGCGGCTGGATAACCGATGTGCAACAGGTACAGGTACAACACCGGAATTGCAGTAATAGCGAACAGCAATCCGACCGCCAGCGAACTGATCCACGGCTGCGGCGGCAGCAACCAGATCGCCGTCGCCAGACCGCAGGCGAAAGGCACGCAAAAACTGGGCAGGGCAATTTTGAGGCTCTGGCGATCCAGACGCAGATCGATCACGTCGCTGAGAATGTAGCCCAGCAACAGCGCGAAACTCAGGCTGTAGAAGCTTTTCAGCCAGATCGGCGCGACCAGTGCAGCGCCGCTCAGTTGCCACTGGGGTTCGATCCAGAAATACATCAACAGCGGCAAACCGAGCGTCGCCAGCAGCAACTGGCTGACGATCGGGATCAAGCCGAAATGTCGACCAACGCGAGTCGCCACGGCAAAAAGCACCCATGCCATTACCCAGAACAAAATGACCATCATGCGGCGGGCTCCGCGACAGTGGCGGCATGCACCTGACGCCCGGCCCACGGCGCCAGCATGAAACTGAAGGCAAGGCCCAGGCTCACTGACAGGCCGAAGTTGCTCACCGCCGGCGTGCTCGACACCGCCAGCAAACCAAACGACAGCCACGTCGTCAGTGCCGCGAGCAAGGTGCCCAGCAAGCTCACTGCGGCGCCGCCGACCTGTTCGCGCATGAGGATCGCGTAGTCGACGCTGATCGCCGTCACCAGCAGCAGGCCGAACAGGCTGAACAACGTCAGCGGCTGCCCAAGCCAGCCAAGGCTGGCGAGGCTGCACAAAGCCGCCAACAGCGGCAGGGTGACGATTCGCAGGGCACCCCCCCAGCCGAATGGCAGGACCAGCACCAGCACGATCAGCACGCACGAGGCCAGTTTCAGTTCAGCGGCGCTGATCTGCGTCTGGGCAAATACTGCGTTCAATTCATCCAGGCGATCCACCAGTTTCACGCCCGGCAGATCCAGCGCCTGCACCCGCAGCAGCGCGGGATTATTGAGGCCTTGCAGGCTGACCATCGCCGCCACGCCATCTTCATTCGCGCCCAACCACAGCGCGCGATACGGTTCGGCCAGAGGACCGATCAGCGCGCCGTCGATGTCTTCGGCGGGCAGCGCTTGCAAGTTCGACAATTCAGTTTGCAGCGCAGCGGCCGGTACGCCGAGGTCGAGCAACGGCTGCCAGAATTGCGGCAATTTTTTCAGCGCCTCACGCACGGCGTGTTGTTCGCTTGGCTGATTGACCAGTTGATCGAGTGACAGGTAGCCCTGCAGCTTTTCCAGATTGACCAGTTGGTCCAGTCGCTCGCTCAAGGCACTCAAGCGTTCGAGCAATTGCTGCTGATCGGTGGCTCGCACCAGAAAAAACTGGCTGGTGGGTTGGTAGCCGGTGACGCGTGCGATGGTCTGCGCTTCGTCGGTCAGTTGCTGCGGTGCACCGACCCACTGACGAATGTCGTTTTTGCTGTCGAGCTGCAGCACGCCGCCGACGCAGAAAGCGATCAGCATCGTCAGTAACGCCGGCGTGCTGATGCGCTTGAGCAGGGCTTCGCGAATACCCAGCAGGCACTCGGATATCTGCAGCGGCCATTGTGCCGGACGCAGGTCCACGCCTTTAAGCAGCGCTGGCAACAGGCACACTGCCGACAGGTAAGCGCCGATCAGGCCGGCGGCGGAAAATATGGCGATTTGCGTGAGCGCCGGGAAGGGTGTCCACGCCAGCGCCAGGTAACCGATGCAACTGGTGATCAGGCTCAGCGTCAGGCCGGGTAACGTCAGGCGCAGTGCCGGCCAGCTGTGCCAGGGTTTCAGGCTCCAACTCTTGGACAGGTAGTGCAGCGGGTAGTCGACGGCGACACCGATCAGGCTCGAACCCAGCACCAGGGTCATCACGTGCATGTGGCCGAACAGCGCCACGCAAGCCACGGCGCCGAACAGCATGCCGACCAGTACGGGCACAAACGCGAGCAATACCCGCCAGCGCCGGAACGCCAGCACCAGCAGTAGCAGAACCCCGATCGTGGCACCGCCGCCGACCCAGGTCATTTCGCGGGTGGCCTGTTGTTGACCGGCCGCCGCGTACAGCAAGCCGCTGGCAGCCAGCAGTTGCACGTCCGACTTTGCCGCGTCCGCGCGGGCTTGCTCGAGCAGATCGGCAACGCGCAGCGGCAGGTTCATGTCGAACGCGTCGCCGGTGGTCTTGGCGCGCAGCAATACCCAGCTCTTGCCCTCGGCATCGGCGATCAGTGCGCCGCTGCCGATGTCCAGCTGCACCGTACCGTGTTGCGGCTGGCTACTCTGGATTCGCCCGGTCAGGCCCAGCCAGTCGTCCTGGCTGGGCACCAGGCCAAAACCGCTGAACGGATCGAATAGCGATTGCACCCGTTGCTGAATGAACGTGTCGGGATGTTCGATGAGTTGCTGGCGATCCTCCGCCGCCAGCATCGCCAGCCGCCCCTGTAGCAATTGTGTGCGCAGCGCCGGCAAGTCTGCTTGCAGGTTCCACTGGATCTTTTCAAACACGCCGCTGGCTTGCCATTTCTCGCCGAGTTTCTGCGCCATGGCCACTGCTTGCTGGCGATCGGCATGACCGACCAGCACCAGCATTTCCCGATTCAACGGTTCTTGCATGCGCTGTTCGGCGCGCAGTTCCAGTGCGTCCGGCGCGGTGCCCGGCACCAGTTCCATCAGGTTGGCCGACAACGGGGCACCGTCACGCCATTGCCAGCCAGCCAGCGCGAGCACCGCCAGCAGCAGGATCAAAAACAGCCGTGGGAGCATCCGTTCACTCGGCAAAGTCATGTTTCTCCGTATCGCTCAACGGTTGCGCGCTGGTGCTGTCCTGCATGCGCAGCAGTGTGCTGTCGCCCTGGGTTTCGAGCAGTTCGATGCTGCGCACAAGATCGCCCCCGGCGATGTTGATCTGATTGAACACTTGCTTGAGCAGCAGCGAACGCGGGATCAGCGTGAGCTGCCAGTCCTGTGCACTGCCGTTCAACGACAGCGCGAAGTCGCGCTGCAACCCGCTGCTGTCGCCCTGCAGCACCGCGAGGAACAAACGGTTTTGCTCAGCGCCGGCACTTTTGCCCGGCAACATCTGCCAGCCATTGGCGTCACGGCGGGCGATGCCTTTGGCGTTGATGCGGTAGTCCTGCTGCAAAGGCGTTTTCAGCAGCCACAGCAGGCCATGCTGTTTCGACAGCACAAACGTGCCCGTGCTGGTCAGCGGCTTGGGCAGCGCGCGCAGGTGTTTTTCCTGAGTGAAGTTGCCGTGGATGACCTCGGGTCTGGCCAATTGATCACTGAGTTGTTGCAGATCGAATGCCTGTGCCAGGCCTGGAATGCCCAGCAACATGCACAGCGCTGTAGGAGCGAGCTTGCTCGCGATGGACGTCAACGATAACGCGTGCTGCCTGAGTGAGCGCGCTGCCCGGACGTTTTTCGCGAGCAAGCTCGCTCCCACAGGAGAACGGGGGTAACAGAAAATCATGGCAGCGCCCTTTCAACAGCATCGGTGAAGACCTTCGGCGAGGCCAATTGCATTTCGCGGCTGCTCATCTCGACGGCGACTTGCACGGTGCAAGCGCGAGTCAACCGTTCGCCGGTTTGCTGGTCGCTGATCAGATAATTGATTTTCAGACGGCTCTCCCACTCCACCAGATTGGCCCGCACGTTGAGCTTCTGCCCGAAGACGGCGCCGCGCACATAACGCAGTTGCAGGTCGATCACCGGCCAGGCATAACCCGAGTCGACCATCGCGGTGTAGTTGTGGCCGATCCTGTCCAGCAACGCACAGCGGGCAATTTCGAGGTATTTGACGTAATGGCCATGCCACACGACATTCATGGTGTCGACGTCGAAAAACGGCACGAGGATTTCCGTATCGACATGAAGCACTCCCTTGCTACGCATGCAGCCTCCAGTGTTGCTCGGCGATTCGTTTCAGGCACAGGCGCAATTCGCCTTCCAGAGCGCGATCTTCAATGACCGGCGGGAAGTCCCTGGCCAGCTCCTCGTGCATGGCTGCAAGCGCGGGCGGCAGCGGGCGCGCATTCTCGGCCTTGCTGCGCAGCCACACGCCCTGATTAGCCGCAAGCAGGGTGGCGGCAGCGACCTGTTCGGTCAGCTCCAGCACACGAATCGCATCGCGGGCGGCGATGGTGCCCATGCTCACCTTGTCCTGGTTGTGACATTCGGTGGAGCGCGAGAACACGCTGGCCGGCAGGGTATTTTTCAACGCTTCGGCGGTCCAGGCGCTGGTGCCGATCTGCACGGCTTTGAAACCGTGGTTGAGCATCGCGCGATCTGCGGTGGCGCCGGACAAATTGCTCGGCAAGCCATGGTTGTAGCGTTCGTCCACCAGCAAGGCGAGTTGACGGTCGAGCAGGTCGGCGACGTTGGCCACCAGGTTTTTCAGGCTGTCCATGGCGAACGCGATGTGGCCGCCGTAGAAATGCCCGCCGTGCAGCACGCGTTCGGCTTCGGCGTCGATGATCGGGTTGTCGTTGGCGCTGTTGAGCTCGATCTCGATGAACGAGCGCAGCCAGTTCAGGCTGTCGGCCAGTACACCGAGGACGTGGGGCGCGCAACGCAGGGAATAGCGGTCCTGCAGGCGATGCAGCGGCGCGGTGGGCGCATCGATCGCCAGGTCCTTGCGCAACCAGGCGGCGACCTGCATCTGGCCCGGATGAGGTTTGGCGGCGAACAGTCGCTCGTCGAAGTGCTCCGGGTTGCCCTGCAAAGCGACGACGTTCAGCGCAGTGATGCGCGTGGCCAGTTGCAGCAGGTAATCGGCACGCGCGAAAGCGAGGCACGCCAGGCCGGTCATCACCGCAGTGCCGTTCATCAACGCCAGCGCTTCTTTGGGACGCAGCACCAGTGGTTGCCAGCCCAGTTCGCGATGGACGTCCGCCGCTTGGCGACGCTCACCGCGAAACACCACTTCACGCTCGCCGGACAGTGTTGCGGCAACATACGACAGAGGCGTCAGATCACCGCTGGCGCCCACCGAGCCTTCTTCCGGGATCAGCGGCAGGATGTCGTGGTGCAGGAAGGCCTGAAGGCGTTCCAGCAGTTCGACGCGCACCCCGGACACGCCGTGGCACAGCGACTGCAAACGCGCGGCGAGCACCGCACGAGTCGCCTGAGCATCAAGCAATTTACCCAGGCCGCAGCCGTGGAATGTGTAGAGGTGACGTGGCAACGCTTCGACGTGGTGCAGCGGCACGGCGACCACGCAGGAATCGCCATAACCGGTGGTCACGCCATAAATCACGCCTTCCTTGTCCAGCAGGGAATCAAGAAAGCGTGCGCCCTTGGCGATGCGCTCGCGGTACACGGCGTCGCATTGCAACTGCGTTGGCACCTGACGGTTGGCTGCGGCCAGCACGTCTTCGATGCGCAAAGGGAGTTCGCCGAAGGTTACCGGCTCAAGCGTTGGCGTCGTCATCGGTCTTCCAGAAAGGGTAAAAGTTGAACCATTGTTGAGGCGCTTCCAGGCAATAGTGGCCCAGGCGTTCGGCGTAGCGGGAGGTCCACTGATGAATGACCTGCTCGCGGTCGCTGCGCTTCCACACCACGGCGTCGGCGAATGGCTCCAGGGTCAGTCGATACGCGCCTGTCGGTTTCTTCAGGCACAGCAGCAGATTCACCCGGCACTTGAGCAGTCCCGCCAACAACCATGGGCCTTGCGGGAACGCCGCCGGATGACCGAGGAAATCCACCGTTACGCTGCGCCCACCGTGCAACGGCACACGATCCCCGGCAATCGCCAGCCATTCGCCACGCTCCAGGCGCTCATGCAATTGCAGCATGATCAGCGGGTCCAGTTCGCTGACCTGAATCAATCGCAGATTGGTTGCGCCGGCTTCGCCCAAAAGGCGGTTGAACTGCTCGGCGTGCTTGGTGTGCACCAGCACGTTCATGGTGACTTGTTCGCCGATCTCGGCCAGCGCGCGGCAGACCTCGAGATTGCCCAGATGCGCGCCCACCAGCAATTGCCCGCGGCTGCCGCGCAGCTGATTACGCAGAAGCGCCGGGTCGACGATTTCGATCTGCCCGATGCTCAACTTGCCATTCCACACGTCGAGTTTGTCGAGCATCGAGTCCGCAAATGCCATGAACTGGCCGAATACGCGCCAGTGGGTCGGGCGCAATTCACTGCGGCCACTCCAGTCGGCAAGCCGTTGCTGGTATTGCCAGGCGCTGTGGCGGGCACTGCGGCCAAACAGAAAAAAGTACAGGACGATGGCGTACAGCAGCGGACTCAAGAGTCGACGACCGAGCACTTTGGCGGCGGTCGCGGTGAATTTCATCAGCCAGAAACTGCCACGCTCCTGACGGTCCGCCCAGTGCTTTTTATCGCTCTCGCCGCTCATGTTCGCCACCGCCGCCAGAGGATGGCCGGTGCCCGCAGCAACATGCCGAAGAACAGGCGCGTGTGCATACTGGAAATCAGTACGTTGTCGTGGAACATCCGGAAATGCGAAACCCCGTCCAGCGGGTAGTGAACCTTGGTCGGCAGCCAGTGCATCGGCTGGTTGCGCCATGCCAGACGCACCAGAATGTCGGAGTCGAAGTCCATGCGTTTGCCAATTTTGGCGGTGTCGATCAGCGCGAGCGTGGGGGGCAGCGGGTAAACGCGGAAGCCGCACATGGAATCGCGGATCTGCAGCGACAAGGTGTTGATCCAGACCATCACATGGGTCAGGTACCGTGCGTACAAACGGCCTTTCGGCACGCTGGCATCGTATTGCGGATAGCCGCAAATCACGGAAGCCGGATGCGCGCGGGATTGTTCGATGAAGGCGGCCACACCCTGCAGATCGTGCTGACCGTCGGCGTCGACCTGCAAGGCATGACTGAAGCCCAGGCGCGAAGCTTCGCGCAGGCCGGTCATGACGGCGCCGCCCTTGCCCTGATTGGCAGCGAGACGGATCAAATGGACGCCCTCGCGCGCCGCCAGTTGGTCCAGCACCCTGGCGCAGGGTTGATCGCTGGCATCGTCCACCAGAATGCACGGCAGGCCGCAGGTGATCAGCGCCTCCACAACGCGGGTAATCGCGGTTTCGTGGTTGTAAACCGGCACGATGGCGCAGGGCTTATGCATAACGTTCCGCCCCGCCCGTGTAGCAGCTGGCGAAGCCTGGGTCCGAGTGCGCAGCGCTCGCCTCGAGACCACGCTGATTATTTCGACATACGGCGAGCGCCGAATGACGACCGCTTCGCGCCCGGACGCAGCCTTCGGCAGCTGCTACAAACGCTCTCGACTCAGCCACGGGCGTTCTCCAGTAAAATTCGTCCGCTGGAACAGGTGGCCGTTTCGTTACGGTATGAGAAATACAGCTTGTTGCGGCTGGCGTCGAAGCGCAGGTGCAGATGGATTTCATCACCGGGGCGCACCAGTTGCTGGAATTTCAAAACTTCCATGCCGGCAAACTTCCCGGGTAGCTCCATCAGTCGCTGAGCCAGGTTCAGCGCCCAATCCACCTGAACCACGCCGGGCAATACTGGCGTCTGCGGGAAATGTCCGCTGAAGTATGCAAGGTCTGGCGGCACGGCGATGTGCAGGTTCCATTCGCCCTCGGCTTCAACCTGTTGCAGCACTTGCGGTGTTTGCGGGCGAGGTGCCAGCAGCAGGGCTTCGATCTCGGCCTGAGGCAGTTTGCCTTGAGCGTTCAACGGCAGCTGCCGCAGCAGGCGCCAGCGTCGCGGCAAGGCAAGGGCCTCACAGTGCTGGCGCAAGTGCTGCCGCAAATCCTCGGTAACGGTGCGTCGCCCCTGGTTGCGCAGAGCGTGCAGGCCTGACTCGCTCAGCACCAGTACGGCCCCGAGCGAGGCGCGATTTTCCCGAACCACGCCCAGACGCGCTTCAGCGACCCATTCATGATCCATCAGCGCCTGTTCCAGCATGGGCAGCGAGATTCGTTTTTCTTCCAGTTTGACGATTCGGTCGAGCCTTCCCAGCAACTGGAAACGGCCATCAGCCTCGATGCGCGCGGCGTCCGCTGTGTGCTCGACATGCCCGGACGGCAAGTAAGGCGAAGCGATCAGCAGCGCGCCGTCGGCATCCTGGCTCAATTCAACACCGGCGAAGGGTTGCCAGAGTTCATCGCCCTGGCGCCAGGCAATGCCACCGGTTTCAGAGCTGCCAAGGATTTCCGTCGGCCATTGCTGCAGGCGCTGATGAAGACCCTGCGCCGCCTCGAGCGGTAGGGCTCCGCCGGAAGAAAAGACCCGGCTGACTGCGCTCAACGCTGGCCAGTCGAGGTTTTCGCCCATGCGTTTGAGCAGCGCCGGGCTGGCGACCCAGGCGAATGCCGGATGGTCGCGGCTGGCGCGTTGCAGATCTTCCGGGAAAGCCAGTTGCTTGCGCACGAACGGCCGCCCGGCGCACAGCGGCCACACTACCCGAAACAGCAGGCCGTAAATGTGCTGGCTCGCAACACTGCCGATGACGCAGGCGTTGCCGAGGTCTGCGCCCCACAACTGCTCCAGCGCTTCGACCTCGTTGGCCAATTGGCGCACTGTTTTGTCGATGCGCTTGGGCTCGCCGCTGGAACCGGAGGTACACAAACTCAGGACGCAGCGATCCAGATCGAGCGCGGTCGCCGGCAATGGGGGATGCAGGTAATCACTCACCTGCGCGTCATCAGCCTGATCGGTCAGCCAAAGATCGACTTCTTCTGACCAGCGCAGGCGCGTGCGGGCTTGCAGGTCGGCAGGCAGCAGCACGCTGACCCCGGCACGCCAGGCACCCAGCAAGGCAATTGCCAGGTCGGCGGCGTCTTCGAGGTGCACGGCAATACGCTGCACGCCCTGGGCTTGCAAACCGGCGGCCAGGCTCAATGCCCTGGCGCACAGCTGCGCGTGATCCAACGCCGGGTCGGCCGTCACGGCACGCTCCGGTTGTGCCTTGAGCAACAGTTGCTCAAGTTTTATCCAATTCATGGGTGGCCTCGTACCCGTTGTCGTATCAGCCATTCAATGGCAAACAGCAGGCCCATCAGTCCGTAGGAAATCAGGCCGGTGTACAACAGCCACCAGCTCAGCGGCGCCCAGAGAGTGAGGGCGGCGGCGAGCAGGCCGTTACACAGGAAAAACACACACCAGACGATTGTTACCTGACGGGTGTAGACAATCGCCTTGTGTGGCAAGCGCGGTTCGCGCAAGCGCGCCAGGCGTTCGATCATTGGCGGGCCATATTTCAGGCTCAAACCGAACAGCCCGAGCATGAATGCGCTGATCAGCACCGGGTACCAGCGCAGCAACAGCGGACTGTCGAACACGGCCAGCAACAGGCAGAAAACGATCGCGCTGATTGCCATCCACAAGCTGCCCGGGCGCCGCGCCCCGAACAACGCGCGAGCCAGCCACAGGCTGCCCAGCAGCAGACCAAACTGCCACGGTGCGAAATGTTCCAGGCCGAAATACACCGCGAAGGGGTACAGCAGGCCCGCCAGCAGCAGGCCGAGGCCGATCATTCGGCTCATGCGGCGGGTTGAACCAGACGGTAGACCGCCTCAACCACGTCGCCGACCGTGCGCACGGATTTGAATTCTTCGGCAGCGATTTTCTTGCCGGTCTGACGCTTGATGTGATCAATCAGGTCGACGGCATCAATGCTGTCGATTTCCAGATCCTGATACAGGTTGGAATCCAGGCTCACACGTTCAGGCTCCAGCTCGAACAGTTCGACCAGGGCATCGCGCAAGGTGTTGAAAATGTCGTCACGAGTTTGCATGGTCCGGTCTCAAGCTGCCTGTTTTGCAGTGACAAATGCCGCAAGGCTCGCCACGTTGCTGAAATGATTACGCGTGTCCTTGGCGTCCGCATCAATTTTGATGCCGTATTTTTTCTGGATCGCCAGGCCGAGTTCCAGAGCATCGACGGAGTCCAGCCCCAGGCCGTCGCCGAACAATGCCTGATCGTCACCAATGTCGTCGGCGCTGATGTCTTCGAGCCCCAGAGCGTCGATGATGAGTTTCTTTATGTCACGGTGCAGATCGCTCATCTTCGGCGAGCTCCTTGATGTAGTAGTGATGCAGGTAGTCATTAAGCTTGCGCGAGGCTTGCGGTGCAGGGCCCAGCGCAGCGAAGGCCTGTGGGTCTATATCGGCCCCGACACGAAAACTGAAGTGCACGCGGCATTTCGGGATCCGATACCAGGGTTCGGCCTTGGTCAAGGTGGTGGGGCTGACCTTGATGATCACCGGGGTGAGGATGTTCGCACCGCGCACTGCAATTGCCGCTCCGCCCCGATGAAAGGACGGCGGTTCGCCGGGCTGGGTGCGGGTGCCCTCGGGAAAAATGATCAGCGTCTGGCCGCTTTTCAGCGCGTCAGCCGCGGCGTCGAGCATGTCCATGCTGCCATCGTTGCTGATGTATTCGGTGCAGCGCAGTGGGCCGCGAGTGAACGGGTTTTCCCAGAGGCTTTGCTTGACCACGCAGTTGGCGTGGCGCACCAGGCCGATCAGGAAGACCACATCGATCAGCGACGGATGATTGGCAACGATCATCTGGCCAGGCCGACCGAGTTTTTCCGCGCCTTGAATGTCGTAAGTCAGTACCCCGGTGCGGGCCATGAACTGGACAAAAAACCAGAAGCAGCGGCTGACCGTGCGCCGTGCTCGCAGGCGATGGGCCTGCGCATCCCCGGGAAAGCAGCTCAGCAGCGGGAAAATCAGCACACGCAGGCACAGCCCGCCCAACCCGAACAAGGTGAAGCTTGCGGCGGTGGCCAGCAGACGCCAGTAATAGGCGTCGCGGTTTTTTCCGTTTACAGGTTGCGTTGCCAGGTCCATACGCGCTTTTTCCAGGCATGTTGGCAGGTGGTCTGCTGGCCGAGCAGAGTACGCAAGAGATTCAGGGCATGGGGCCAGTGGGCGGAGGGCACTTCACCTGCGGTACTGCCCAGCGACAGTTGCCAGTCGTTGCCCGGGGTGAGCAGCAGCGCCACCGCGTAAGGGAACGGCACGTCATGGATCCAGGCCGAATAGGCTTCGGGTGGCTGCTCTTCCGTAACAATCAGCAAGACGGCCGGTGCGCCTTCATTCAGCAGCGCGGCGGCCTCTAGCATGCCATGTTCAAGGCCATCGCCGGCAGCGGCGAGGGCAGTCATTTCGCTGGTTTCGCCGCGCATGATCGACCACAGGCCGATTACGGCGTTATGCACTGACAGACTGAACTGGGTGGGCGACAACGGCTGATCGGCGGCCAGATCACTTAAAATTTCGAAGGTGCGTGGGGTTTCGCCGTGACGGGAAATAAAGACCAACGGTAGGTCGTGTCGACCATCGGCCAAGGGCCAACCGACGCTGAACGCCATTCGCGCCAGCCGACTGAGGCGCCGACGTTGCATGGCCGGCAGAAACGAGACGTCGGGGGCGGCATCGCTGCCCTGAAGCACGACCGGTTGTCGGCTCCAGGTCTGCCAATCGTCCACGCTTTCGAACCCGGGAGCCCACGCGCGCCATTGGGCGATGTTGAAGTTGATCACAGCATTCATCCCGCCCCTGCGGGCTGTTCTTGACGTGGTGAATCGCCAAGCCGCGATTCCCCTGACGTGGCGCCAGGCGCCGAGTGGCGCGCATTATCCCGTTGCTGCGGGTGTGTAGCAAATATTGGTGAGATTTTGCTCAGCGAAATGTACCGGATGTTCTGCGCAGAGCTGTCGTTTGGCCATTATCCACATTGCCGCGGGAAAATCTGTCGGCTCCGGTCCTCAAATATGCGTCGAGTTTTCAACTCCGCAGTGTGAGATTGGCGATGATTCTGTAGTCCCAATCCCGACGAGGTAGCGAAGCAGCGCTTCGGACTACTACACTCGGGCAATTCTTTGATACACGGAGGTTTTGACATGCGGCGTGTGGTGTTCAATCAGAAGGGTGGCGTGGGCAAATCCAGCATTGCCTGCAATCTGGCGGCGGTCAGCGCCAGCGAGGGCTATCGCACCTTATTGGTGGATCTCGATGCCCAGGCCAATTCCACTCAATACCTGACCGGGCTAACCGGCAATGACATCCCCATGGGCATTGCCGATTTCTTCAAGCAGACGCTGTCTTCCGGCCCTTTCTCGAAGAAAAACAAAGTCGATATTTACGAAACCCCGTTCGATAACCTTCACGTCATCACCGCGACCGCCGAGCTGGCCGACTTGCAACCCAAGCTTGAGGCGAAACACAAGATCAACAAATTGCGAAAGTTGCTGGAGGAGCTGGACGAAGATTACGAACGCATCTACCTCGATACGCCCCCGGCGCTGAATTTTTATGCGGTGTCGGCCTTGATCGCCGCCGATCGCGTGCTGATCCCGTTCGATTGCGACAGCTTCTCGCGTCAGGCGCTGTATGGCCTGCTCGCTGAAATCGAGGAATTGAAGGAAGACCATAACGAAGGGCTGGAAGTGGAAGGGATTGTGGTCAACCAGTTCCAGGCGCGTGCCAGTCTGCCTCAGCAGATCCTCGATGAGCTGATCGCCGAGGGCTTGCCGGTATTGCCGGTATATCTGGGCAGTTCGGTGCGCATGCGTGAATCGCACCAGACCAATACGCCGCTGATTCACCTGGATCCGCGGCACAAGCTGACTCAGCAGTTTGTTGATTTGCATAACCTGCTGGAAAACGCCTGATCCTTGTGGGAGAAATCCTGCCGGCGATGGGGCCTGTACAGTCAACACCTTTTGTTGCCTGACCCGCCGGTTCTCGGCTACCTGATGCGCGAACACCACCTGAGCCAAAGCGACCTGCCCGGTGTCGGTCCTCAATCAGTAGTATCCGAGATTCTGAGCGGCAAGCGTCAGCTCAACCTGCGGCAAATTCGCTGGTTGGCCGAGCGCTTTGGCGTTTCTGTGGATGCCTTTATTTGAAAAATTTCAAGAAGAACAACTGATCTCCAGATGCTTGCCCCACTCCGGTGGTCGTTCGGCGTAGCTCTCCATTCCCGGCTGCTCTTCAAACGGATTGCTCAGCACCCCATGCAGGCGCCGAACTTCCGAATAGTCGCCACTTTCCGCCGCATCAATGGCCTTTTGCGCCAGATAGTTGCGCAGAATGTACAGCGGGTTGACCGCGTGCATCCGTAGGCGGCGCCGCTCTTGATCGGGCTCGCCTTCGCGGGCTACCCGGGCGATATAAAGCGCGCCCCAGGCATCAAAACCCTTGATGTCGACAAAATCGTCGCGCAGTCGAGCGATGGCCTGCTCCGGCGACTCATTACCGAGCCGGCGGAAGAACAGGCTGTAGTCGACGCCACTGTTCTGCATCAGCTGCAACAGGCTTTCCAGCAATGCCTGATCGTCATCCTCGGCGGTGGTCAACCCGAGGCGGCGGCGCATCAGGTCAAGGTAATGCGCCTGGAACAACGGCAGGTACAGGCCAAGCGTTTCGCGCAAGGCTTCGACGCTGATGAACGGCGTCAGCGCCTGGGCGAGCGCGCTGAGATTCCACTGGCCGATCGGCACCTGGTTGCTGAAAGAATAGCGGCCCTGATCGTCGGAATGGTTGCAGATGAACTGCGCATCGAAATCATCAAGAAAGGCAAACGGGCCGAAATCGAAAGTAATGCCCAGGATCGACATGTTATCGGTGTTCATCACGCCGTGGCAGAAACCATAGGCCTGCCATTTGGCGATCAGTTCGGCATTGCGCTCGACGATTTGGCGGAACATGGCCAGGTACGGTTCGGGCTGCTCGAGGCATTCCGGAAAATGCGCGGCGAGTACGTGGTCGCCGAGCTCTTTCTGCTGTTCGGGGCGTTTGGTGTAATAGAAATATTCGAAATGGCCGAAGCGCACGTGGCTGGGAGCCAGCCGCAGGACCATCGCCGCGCGTTCCTGTTTTTCGCGCCACACCGGCGTGTCGGAACCGATCACACACAGGGCGCGAGTGGTCGGGATGTTCAGTGCATGCAGCGCTTCAGAGGCAAGGAACTCGCGGATCGACGAACGCAACACGGCGCGGCCATCGCCCATCCGCGAAAAAGGCGTCTGGCCCGCGCCTTTGAGGTGCAGGTCCCAGTGTTCCCCGGCCTCATTGTAGACCTCGCCCAATAACAGGCCGCGACCGTCGCCGAGTTGCGGGTTGTAAGAGCCGAACTGGTGCCCGGAATAGACCATCGCCCGCGGCACCGCCTCTGCCCAGAGTTTATGACCGCTGAACAGCTCGGCGAACTCTGCGGTGTCGGCCGCGGCCGGGTCGAGATCAAGTAGCGCCATGGCAACGGGGCTGGCCACGATCAGCCGCGGGTTATCGATGGGCTCGGGCAGCACATGCGCGGAAAACGCATCGCCGAGGCGGGCGAAGCGGTTATCGAAGGTCAGTTCGTCGAGGGCTTTCAAGGGCCTTCTCCAGCAGAATGTCTGGGCATTCTGCTGCGGATATCGCGGTTAGTCGAGCTTGGCGGCCGGCGGCGCTTGCACAGGCTCGGCATCTTTCACCGGTGCGATGGTTTTCTTTTCCGATTCAATGGGCACCATTTTGTATTCCTGACCTTGAAGGTTCTTCAGATAAACCTCCATTTGCCGGAAAGAAATATTGATGTGCTGTTTCTTGAACTCGCGATTGATGAAGCGGTTGACCTCATCGAGCACCGGGTTGCGGTCGCCGAGATCACGCACGTGCATGCGCAACTCGTGATCGAGGGTGCTTTCGCCGAAGTTGAGGAAGTACACCAGCGGTTCCGGTTCCTTGAGGACCCGCGGATTTTCCCGGGCGGCTTTGAGCAGCAGTTCCTTGACCAGGTCCAGGTCCGAGCCGTAATCCACACCGAGCTTGAGCGTCACGCGGGTGACGGTGTCGGTCAGCGACCAGTTGATCAATTGCCCGGTAATGAACGTTTTGTTCGGGACAATGATGTCTTTGCGGTCGAAGTCGGTAATGGTTGTGGCGCGGATGCGGATTTTGCTCACCGTGCCCGACAGGTTGCCGATGGTGATCGTGTCACCGATGCGCACCGGGCGCTCGAACAGGATCATGATGCCGGAGATGAAGTTGGCGAAAATCTCCTGCATGCCGAAACCCAGACCTACCGAAAGCGCCGCCACCAGCCACTGCAGCTTGTCCCAGCTGACGCCGAGGGTCGACAAGGTCGAGACGAAACCGACGCCGGCGATGACGTAGGAAAGCAAGGTCGTCGTCGCGTAAGCGCTGCCCTGAGCCAGGTTCATTTTCGACAGCACCAGAACTTCCAGCAGGCCCGGGAGGTTTCGGGCGAAAGCGAACGTGATGCCGATGATGATCACCGCCCCCAGCATGTCGCCGATGCTGATCGGCACCATGCTCATGTTGGCGCCAGTGCCGCTGGTGTATTCGTACAGGGTGATGTTGTCCAGGTACGAGAACACTGAAATCAGATCGGACCAGACCCAGTACAAACCGGCGATAAAGCCGCCCAGCAACGCCAGGCGAATCAGGCGCAGGGACTGTTCGTTGACCTTTTCGATGTCCAGCGTCGGCTCTTCAATCACCACTTCGCCGTCGCCGGCCTCTTTCGCCGCCTGACGTTTGGTCAGTGCCCGTTGATAAGCCAGGCGCCGTGCCGCAACGCTGAGGAAGCGTACGAACGTGGCTTCGATGACTAGCCAGAACATCAGCAGGTAAAGGGTGTTGATCAGGCGGTCACTGAGTTTGAGCGCGGTGTAGTAATAGCCGAAACACACAGCGACGAACAAAGCGATGGGCAGCGCGGTGAACAGCACTCCCAGTGCTTTGCGAAACAGCGACGTATTCTGATGCGTCGGGCTGCTGATCAGCAGACGGCCGAGCAACCAGGCCATCAAGGCGTAGCAGATCAACACGACAGGCATGCCCAGCACATCATCGGCCAGCGCTGCCGGTTGCAACTCGGCAACGGCGACCACTGCCACCAGCGCCATTACCACCAACCCGAGTCGGCGCACCCAGCCCTGAAGGAACTCGACCTGAGGTTTTTCCCAGCGAAAGTGCAGCTCCGCAACGCCGCCCGGCGCCAGGATCCGGTAAGCGGTGTAGAACACCAGCCACGCCTGGGCCATCTGCAGCAGCGCCGCGCCCATGCTGGCGTTTTGCCCGCGAGCGTCGATTTGCAGGGCGAGGCCGCACAGGGCAAGGCCCAGGGAAACCGGCATCGCCAGCAAAATATTGAACAGAATCGCTTGTGGCGTGTGCCACTGGCTGTCGCGTTTGAAGTGGCCGATGTCCTGGTGAATCTTGTTCAGGCGGGCGTAGAGGCTGTTGCGCCGCCACAGCAATGCGCCAATCAGCAATGCCAACGGCAGGAACAGCAACGGCCGTTGGGTCAGGCCGTCGGTCAGTTCGCTCAAGCTGGATGCCCACGGCAGTGTAGTCACCTGGCGTTCCAGGCGCTCTGGCACGCCGCGCATCCATTCTGGATCGAGCGGTTTGTTGCTGGGAATCCAGAACATCTGCTCATCCAGCGTCGCGCGCAGGCTTTGTGCGGTGCTCAGCAGTTGCTTCTGATTGAGTTGCAGGGTGATCGATTCGTTGAGTACAGCGCTCAATTCGCGGTTGAGCCGCTCCAGCAGGTCGGCCCGGGTCATGGCCAGTTCCAGCAGGCTTTTGCGCAATTGCGGCGTGACTTGTTCAGGCGGTTGCGCCGCCAGCAGATTATCGACGTAGGTCGCCGGGTTGCTCAGCAATTCACGTTGCTGGCTGACTTCGAATTGATACAGCCGAATGTCGGCGATCTGGTCCGCCAGATCCCGATCGACCGTGAGTTTGGGCAGCGCCTGCTTTTGCTTGTAGAGAATTTTGGAGAGCAGCAGGCTGCCCTTGAGCACGTTGATTTGCTCATCCAGGGCGGAATCGCTCTGGGTCACATTGTCCAGTTGTTGCTTGGTCTGCAGGTTCTGCTGAGTGACTTCGTTGAGGCGATCGGTGCTTTTGAGCAGATAGTCGGAAAGCTTGAGGTTCGCCGCGCTTTCGGTCGCCAGCAACGCGCTGCCGCCTGATTTCTGCGCCTCGATGGACTGTTGGGTCACCGTTTCCTGAGACTGCGCCAGACGCTTCTGATTGATCAGGGTCTGCAGTTCCTGGATTTCCTTGTCCAGGCGATCGGATTTCTCCGTGAGCAAGTCATGCTGGCTGTTGCCCAGATCCTGCAACTGGCTGTTGCCGGCCAGTTCCTGGCGACGCAGCGGAATAAGTGCATTGAGGGCTGCAAGCTCGGCGTTGAGCTGATCACGTTGCTCGCCGCTCAGGGTCTTGCCGTTCTCTTTGCCGGCCTTGAGCAGATTATTGATCTGCTGGATCCGCGTCTGGCTGGTGGAAATCTCCGCTTGAGCACGCTCGGGACGAGTTTGCGCGGTGATGACGAGGCTGTTGGCCTCGGCCAGCGCCTTCTGCACATCGCTTTGCTGAGTCGAGCGCTCAGTCAGCTTCTGCTCCAGCTGCTGAATCGACTCCTTGGCATAACGCTGCGCCACCGGTAATTCACTGGTGGCCTTGAGCCGAGTGAGTTCGCGCTGGTTTTCGATGTTCTGTTTTGGCGCGGTGGCAAGCTGCTGTTTCAGCGCGACCAGCTTCTGCTCGTAATCACGCTGGTTCGCGAGTTGGGTCAGCGTGCCTTGCAGAATGCTTTGCAGGGCTTTTTGATCGGCTTCCGGCAATTTGCGATCGGCAATCTTGTCCAGGCTCGCTTGCACGGATTCGCTGGTGGGTGGTTCGGCTGCATGCAAAGGGCCGACAGAAAGACTCAAGCCCAGCAGGGCCATGATGAAAAAGTTGCGCAGGGTTGACATAGTGACCGATCGAAAACGAGGTGAAGAGTGGAGTTTAGAGGAACAAGCCCGGGCCTGGGCGACTTCCTTCGGGGAATCTGACGCCCACTTTGCCGATCTTGTTCCCGTCCATGACCGCGACCGTCCAGATGGTGTTGTTCCATTCCACCTGGTCACCGACTACTGGCGCACCGCCCACTTTCTGGGCAATGAAGCGTGCCAGTGACATGTCCGGATCGATGCCTTCGACCTTCAACCCGTACAGAGCAGCAACCGCGGCCAGCTGGGCGTCTCCTTCGAGTACGAAGTCGCCGAAAAAGCGTAAATCCAGACCCCGTTGCGGGGCCTGGCTGAACAGTTTTCCGAGGGCCGGAAGGTTGTGTTCATGGCCGATAACACACAGTAAATCATCAACTTCGAGCACCGTACTACCCGACGGATGGAGCAATTGTTGGCCACGAAACAGGGCCGCGATGCGCGTGCCTTCCGGCATTTTCAGTTCGCGCAGCGGTGAGCCGATGCACCATTTCTCGGCGCCGAGGCGATAAACGAACAGTTCCCACTCGCTGGTAACGTGTACTTCCAGCGCGGCTCGGGAAATCGGCGCGGGATCTGGCGGAACGGTCACTTTCAGCAGTTTCGCTACCCACGGCAAGCTGGTGCCCTGAACCAGCAGCGAGACCAGCACGATAAAAAATGCCAGGTTGAAATACAGCTGCGCGTTGGGCAGCCCGGCCATCAGCGGGAACACCGCCAGAATGATCGGGACCGCACCGCGCAGACCGACCCAGGCAATGAACACCTTTTCGCGTCCGTGAAACGCTTTGAATGGCAGCAGGCCGACGATCACCGACAGCGGGCGGGCAAACAGAATCATCCACAGCGCCAGGCCGAGGGCCGGCAAGGCTATCGGCAGCAAATCATGTGGGGTGACCAGCAGACCCAGCACCAGGAACATGCCGATTTGCGCCAGCCAGGCCATCCCGTCAAGCATGTGCAGCATGCCGTGGCGGCTGCGCACCGGACGATTACCGATGACCAGACCGCACAGGTAGACGGCGAGGAAGCCACTGCCGTGCAAGGCGTTGGTCAGAGCAAATACCACCAGACCGCCGGCGATCAACAGGATTGGGTACAGACCGGTGGCCAGGTTGATCCGGTTGACCAGTTGTAGCATGACCCAGCCGCCGCCCAAACCGATCACGCCGCCGATGCCGAACTCTCGTACCAGATGCACCAGCAGATTCCAGTGCAGACCGGTTTCGCCGCTGGCGAGCATGTCGATCAGGGTGACGGTAAGGAACACCGCCATTGGATCGTTACTGCCGGATTCGATTTCGAGGGTGGCGGAAACCCGCTCGTTCAAGCCCTTGCCGCCCAGCAGCGAGAACACTGCCGCCGCATCGGTGGAGCCGACAATGGCGCCGATCAACAGGCCTTGCATCATGTTCAGGTCGAACAGCCAGGCGGCGGCCATGCCGGTCAACCCGGTGGTGATCAAAACCCCGACCGTGGCCAGCGACAACGCCGGCCATAACGCCACGCGAAAACTTGAGACCCGGGTGCGCATGCCACCGTCGAGCAGAATGATCGCCAGGGCGAGGTTGCCGACCAGATAGGCAGTAGGGTAATTATTGAAAATAATCCCGCCGCCATCGACGCCGGCGGCCATGCCTACGGCCAGGATGATCACCAGAATCGGGATGCCGAGGCGCGATGACAGGGAGCTCACCAGAATGCTCGCACCCACCAGCAACGCGCCGATCAAGAACAGGCTGTTGATGGTCGTCGCATTCAATGGCGTTACTCCAGAAACCGAAAGGGGCGGGCACAGACTGACCATGCAGTCTGCGTGCCAGCGATTCTAACCTGTTGAAATGTGATGCTGTCAAAAAGCTTTTGCAGATTAAAAGATCTCAGCCAACGGGTTCACCTACACCCTGTAGCTGCCGCAGGCTGCGATCTTTTGGCCGTGACGCAATTCTCGTTTAGAGGCTGAATCGTCCCACCATATTGTTCAAATCCAGCGCCAGGCGCGACAGCTCGTTGCTCGCAGCACTGGTCTGATTGGCGCCGGTGGCCGACTGCACTGAAAGATCACGAATGTTGACCAGGTTGCGATCCACTTCCCGAGCCACCTGCGCCTGCTCTTCGGCGGCGCTGGCGATGACCAGGTTGCGCTCGTTGATCTCGACGATGGCGCTGTTGATCGTGTCCAGCGACATCCCCGCGCCGCGCGCAATGTTCAGCGTCGACTCGGCGCGTTCGGTGCTGTTGCGCATCGAATCCACTGCGTGTTCGGTGCCGCTCTGAATGCTACCGATCATGCGTTCGATTTCACTGGTCGACTGCTGGGTGCGATGCGCCAGCGCGCGCACTTCATCGGCAACCACTGCAAAACCGCGACCCGCTTCACCGGCGCGTGCGGCCTCGATCGCAGCATTCAAAGCGAGCAGATTGGTCTGATCCGCCAGACCGCGAATCACATCCAGCACTTTACCGATGTCACGGGACTCGTTGGCCAGGTCGCCAATCAGGCTGGCAGTGCTTTGCACGTCAGCGCTCATGCGTTCGATGGCGGTAACGGTTTCCTGAACCAGATCACGGCCATCGCCGGCAGAGGTCGTGGCGTTTTTCGACGCCTCGGAAGTGCTCACCGCGTTGCGCGCCACTTCTTCCACTGCGCTGGTCATCTCGTTGACCGCGGTAGCAGCCTGTTCGATTTCATTATTCTGCTGGGTCAGGCCGCGCGCGCTTTCGTCGGTGACGCTGTTGAGTTCTTCCGCAGCGGAGGCCAGTTGAGTAGCCGATCCGGAAATGCGCTGCAGCGTGTCGCGCAGTTTTTCCTGCATCTTCGACATGGCCAGCAACAGGCGTCCGGCTTCATCTTTGCCATCCACGGTGATCGGGCGGGTCAGATTGCCTTCGGCAATGTCTTCGGCCGCGCTCAACGCCTTGGCGATTGGCTTGGTGATGCTGTTGGTCAGCAGCCAGGCAAACAGCAAGGTCAGGGCGCTGGCGATGACCAGCAAAGTGATCACCAGATTGAGCGATGTCGAATACTGCTCGCCGGCACGGGCGTCGGTGGCTTCGATTTGTCGGGTGTTGATCTCAAGCAATTTGGCGAGGGCCGCGTTCACCGCTTCCGAATTCGAAAGCAGTTCGCTGTTGAGCATGCTGCGCAGTTCATCCACCTGATTGTTGCGCGAGAGCGCCTTCATCCGCTCTTCCAGTTGGCGATACTGCGCCAGCAACTGCACGTATTGATCATACGCGGCGCGTTCCTGCGGATCACTGATGAGTGGCTCGTAAACCCGTTGAGCATCGCGAATCTGCTGATTGCGCAAATCGAACAGTTCGAAGGTTTTCTGTTGAACATCCGGCTCGCGGTTCACCAGCAAGCGGTACGACAGCACCCGCAGGCGCAACGTCAGCTGAGTGAATTCATCCAGGCTTTTGATGCTCGGCACGCTCGTCAAGGCGATGTCCTGGCCTGCGCCGCGGATCTTGCTCATCTGATTCAGCGCAAACACGCCCAGGACCAGCATCAGGCCGCCAATCAAGGCAAAGCCGAGGAACGCCCGGGGGGCGATGTTGATATTACGAAGGGACATGGTGTTCACCGAGAAGGGCGCATCCGTGCGACGCTGGAGACTTACGTATGGGTGACTTATCGGTCATGCGAATAAAGTCTTGAGGTCCTGTGCGCTTTTGTCGCACGAGCCCTTTATCTGTAGGGGCGAAGCTGGCTCGCGGAAAACGTTCAGGCAAGGAGTCGATCCTGACAGAGCGCGTTATCGTTAACGTCCTTCGCGAGAAAGCTTCGCGCCTACAAGTGCGCCGCTTTTGATCGGGCGACGAAGTGCAGGAACCAGATGGGTCAATCACAGTCTGTAAAGTTCGCGGAATCCGTCGCCCGCCAGCAAAATCAAGGCTTTGCGCCCGATTACCCTGGCATCCGCGGTGACTTTTCTTTATCGTACGCGCCCTTTGAAAATGCCTGGAAAATCAAAATGTTGGAAGCATCCCTAAGCCAGTTGGAACAGTTGGTCAGCGACCTGGTGCAGCAGAACCAGACCTTGCTCGGCACCAATCAAACCCTGAGCGCCGAGTTGGCTCAGGCCAAGGATGAAAACGAAACCCTGCAACTGAGCCTGATGGAGCAGGAAGAAAAACACGGTGCTACCGCCGCGCGCATTCAGGCGCTGGTTGAGCGCGTCAGCGCCGGTCCGGTCAACGCATGACTGCCGGCGCCGCAGAGGTAAAAGTCGTCTCCATTATGGGAGAGGACTATTCGATCAAGGCGCCGGCCGGGGAAGAGCAGACCCTGCTGGACGCTGCCCTGATGTTGAAAGCCGCTTTGGCCGATACCAAGAAAAAATACCCGACGCTGATCGGCGACCGCTTGCTGGTACTTGCCGCCATGAATCTGTGTTCTCAGCAGATCGAAATGAAAAAGCAGCACAAACGCGAACTCGACCGTTATCAAGAGCAAGTCAGCGCCACGGTTGAAGTGATTTCCAGGACGATCAATCAGGCCTGATCGATTGCGCACAATCAGAGAATAAAGTCGCCGATTGTTTGTATACAATCGGCACGGCTGTTGCAGGGTTTCAGCCTCTTGTTCTTTGGGGGTGCAGCATGCAGTTCTGGCGACGCAGTATTCAATGGCAGTTGATCCTGAGTATGGGCTCCGCCCTGCTGGTCAGCAATCCTGATTGTGGTTGGCATTTATATGGTCGCCGATGAAGTGCGCACACTGGCGCGGCGCACGCAGTCGTCCACTGACGAAATCCAGCAGATGATCGGCAGCCTCAAGCAAGGCGCGGAGAATGCGGTCTCGTCGATGCACACCGGGCAGGCGGCGACTGGCACCGGTGTTGAGTCGAGCCAGCGCACCGGCGCTTCGTTAACGGCGATTACCGGGCAGGTCGAGCGGATCAGCGACATGAACCATCAAGTGGCGACTGCCACGGAAGAGCAATCGGCGGTGACCGAAGAAATCAACCGCAACGTGCAGGGGATTTCCGATCTGGCGCACGCCACGGCGGGAGAGGTGAGAGCCTGTCGGGAAGATTGTCAGATGTTGCAGCGCCTGGCCGATGACCTGGCGCGACAGATGGGTGGGTTCAAGTTGAGCTAAAAGATCAAGCTCAAAAATCGCAGCCTCGTATCACTCAACCCTCTGTAGGAGCTGTCGAGTGAAACGAGGCGGCGATCTTTTTGTGCCCAATACTCGAACTATGTCAGATCAAAACCACTCATCCTGCATCCCCGGACACACATCATCCCGGGCCTCGAGAATCGCCAGCTCGTGATGACAACCCGGTACTTCCCACGTCAGGAAATAGCGCGCCGCCTGCAGCTTGCCTTTATAGAAACTCGCGTCCGCGGCATTGCCTTTGGCCAACCCTTCCTCGGCGCGAATCGCCTGCTCCAGCCAGCGCCAGCCAATCACCGCGTGCCCAAACACTTTCAGGTACAGCGCCGAGTTCGCCAGGCTGCTGTTGACCTTGCCTTGCCCCAGGTCGGTGAGTAAACCAATGGTGACGGTTTGCAAACGGGCCACCAGTTGCTCCAGCGGCTCACGCAGCGGTGTCAGCGATTCAAACGCTTGCGCGCGTTGCGCGGTATCGGCTATCAAGCGGATCAATTGTTTGAGCCCCGCACCACCGTTCTGCGCCAGTTTACGACCCAGCAAGTCCAGTGACTGAATCCCATGGGTGCCTTCGTGGATCGGGTTCAGGCGGTTGTCACGGTAGTACTGTTCCACCGGGTATTCGCGGGTGTAGCCGTGGCCGCCAAGAATCTGGATAGCCAGCTCGTTAGCCTTCAGACAAAACTCCGACGGCCAGGATTTGACGATCGGCGTGAGCAGATCCAGCAGTTCGTGAGCCTGTTTGCGCAGGGTTTCAGTCTCAAGGGTCGTTGTGTCGTCGAACAGCCGAGCTGCGTACAGCCCAAGGTCGAACGAGCCTTCGACATACGCTTTCTGGGTCAGCAGCATGCGCTTGACGTCGGCGTGCTGGATGATCGCCACCGGTGCGGTGTTCGGGTCTTTGCTGTCCGGCACGCGACCTTGGGGGCGTTCGCGGGCGTATTCCAGCGAATACAGATAACCGGCATAGCCGAGCATTACCGCGCCCATGCCGACGCCAATCCGCGCCTCATTCATCATCTGGAACATGTAGCTCAGGCCCTGGTGCGGCTTGCCCACCAGATAACCAATGCATTCGCCGTGATCGCCGAAGTTCAGCGCGGTAGAGGTCGTGCCGCGCCAGCCCATCTTGTGGAAAAGCCCGGCCAGCAACACATCGTTACGCTCGCCGAGGCTACCGTCATCGTTCACCAGGAATTTCGGCACGATGAACAGCGAAATCCCCTTCACCCCGGCAGGCGCATCCGGCAGTTTGGCCAGAACCATGTGCACGATGTTCTCTGACAACGGGTGATCGCCGCCGGAGATGAAGATCTTGTTGCCCTTGAGTCGATACGTACCGTCGGACGCAGGCTCGGCGCGTGTACGAATATCCGACAACGATGAACCCGCGTGCGGTTCGGTCAGCGCCATGGTGCCGAAGAAGCGGCCGTCGATCATCGGTTGCAGGAAGCGTTGCTTCTGCTCATCGGTACCGAAGCTTTCGATCAGGTTGGCCGCGCCCATGGTCAGGAACGGGTACGACGTCGAGGCCGCGTTGGCCGACTGAAAATGCGCAAAGCAAGCCTGCGACAACAGCGTAGGAAGTTGCATGCCGCCTGCGTCGAAACTGCGCGCGGCGTTGAGGAAGCCGGCTTCGAGGAAGGCATCCACCGCCGGTTTCACTTCGGGAATCAGAATCGCCTGACCGTCTTCATAACGCGGCTCGTTTTCGTCGTTCTTGCGATTGTGCGGGGCGAAGAATTTTTCGGCGATGCTGCGCGCGGTGCCGATCGCTGCATCGAATGTCTCGCGATTGTGCTCGGCGAAACGCTCACGCTGAGTCAGGCCCTCGGCGTCGAGGACTTCGTACAGCTCGAAAGCCAGATTGCGGGAACTGAGCAACGTCTCGGACATGGCGGACTACCTTTAAAAAGTATGCCGCAGTCTAGGGAGACTTATAAAAATGGGGAAGGAAGATAGATTGGGGTGATGGGGCGGCAAAAGCTACAAGCTGCAAGCTGCAAGTAAGAGCAGTTGCTTCTACTTGCAGCTTGCAGCTTATAACTTGCAGCTGTTGCTTAACCTATCGTCATCAGACTGGCATTGCCTCCAGCAGCAGCCGTGTTAACGCTCAACGCCCGCTCGATGACCAGACGCTCCAGCGCAATGTTGGTTTCGCCCTGGGACAACCCGTGAACGCCGACGATAGCGCCGGCACGCTTGGCCACTTGCTGGCACGTTGCACGCAACTGGTCGGAATGACCGTGATGCAGAACGGCATCGAACACCACTTCGTCCTTGCCCCAGTCGGCAACCCGCTTGATCTTCGCCTGAACGTCCTTCGGCAAACGGGCGAACACGGCTTTGGTCAGCTCAGTCTCCGGCCACACGGCCGAACCGCCCACGGCCAGGACCGCCGCCAGCTGAGTCAGCAGGTCGCCTTCGACGTCTGCCAGGCACAGCACGTGTTCGCGGGGCAGGATGGCGTAACTGTTGCGCTCGCCGGTCGGGCCTGCCAACTGGCGCGTGATCCCGCTTTGCGATTGCGCCGCGAACTGCACGCACAGAGCGCTCAGGTCGGCGAACTTGTGGCTGTCAGCCCAGGCTTTCAATGCGGTCAGCGGTTTGCTCATGGCATCGCGCAGACGAACGTCCGGTGCCGCGATAGCATCACCGCGAGCGAAGGATTGTTCGATTGCATCGGCAGGACGCGTCGACAACAGACGGTAGAGATACAACGGACCACCGGCTTTTGGACCGGTACCCGACAAACCTTCGCCGCCGAACGGTTGCACGCCAACCACAGCACCGACGATGTTGCGGTTCACATAGACGTTACCGGCATTGACGTTGTCGATCACCTTGGCGATGGTCTCGTCGATGCGAGTGTGCACACCCAGGGTCAAACCGTAACCCGACGCATTGATCTGACCGATCAACTGGTCGATGTCTTTGCGCTTGTAGCGAACCACGTGAAGCACCGGCCCGAAGATTTCGCGCTGCAACTCATCAAAGCTTTCCAGCTCGATCAGCGTTGGCATCACGAAGGTGCCGCGTTTGACTTCGTCGGAATCGGCGATCGCCACCTGATACACGTTACGACCTTTGTCACGCATGGCCTGGATGTGTTTTTCGATGCCGGCCTTGGCTTCGGCGTCGATCACCGGGCCGATGTCCACGGACAGCCGCTCAGGGTTGCCGAGCCGGGATTCAGCCATGGCACCTTTGAGCATTTCGATGACACGGTCCGCGGAATCTTCCTGCAAGCACAAGACGCGCAGTGCCGAGCAACGTTGGCCGGCGCTGTCGAAAGCCGACGAAACGACGTCGATCACGACTTGTTCGGTGAGTGCCGAGGAGTCGACGATCATTGCGTTCTGGCCACCGGTTTCGGCGATCAGCGGGATCGGACGACCCTGCGCATCCAGACGACCGGCGACATTGCGTTGCAGCAAGCGAGCGACTTCGGTGGAACCGGTGAACATCACGCCTTTGACCCGATCGTCGCCGACCAGACGGGCGCCAACGGTTTCGCCACGGCCCGGCAACAGTTGCAGCACGCCTTGCGGAATCCCGGCTTCGAGCAGCAGACGCACGGCTTGTGCAGCCACCAGCGGGGTTTGTTCCGCGGGTTTGGCCAGTACCGGGTTACCGGCGGCCAATGCTGCAGCGACCTGGCCGCTGAAGATTGCCAGCGGGAAGTTCCACGGGCTGATGCACACCACCGGACCCAATGGACGGTGGGCGTCGTTGGTGAAATCGTGGCGTGCCTGCACCGCGTAATAGCGCAGGAAATCCACGGCTTCGCGCACTTCGGCGATGGCGTTGGCGAAGGTCTTGCCGGCTTCGCGAGCCAACAAACCCATCAGCGGCTGAATTTCGCCTTCCATCAAATCGGCGGCACGTTCGAGGATCGCGGCACGTTCAGCCGGCGGTGTCGCCTGCCAGATCGGCGCAGCATTCAGGGCGCACTGAATCGCATTGTCGACATCTTCGACTGTCGCTTCCTGAACATGACCGACCACGTCGCGCAGGTCGGAAGGGTTCAGCACGGCAGAAGGGGTTTCGGTGCTGGAATCGCAGCCAAGCATCGGCGCGGCTTTCCAGTCGTTATGAGCCGTCGCCAGCAGTGCACACGACAGCGAGGCCAGACGATGTTCGTTGGCCATGTCGATGCCGCTGGAGTTGGCGCGCTCGACGCCATAAAGATCACGCGGCAGCGGGATACGCGGGTGTGGTAAGCCGAAGCCGCCTTCCAGCGTCGCCATCTGCTCGATGCTGGCCACTGGATCGGCCACCAATTCCTGAATGGAAATGGATTGGTCGGCGATGCGGTTGACGAACGAGGTGTTCGCGCCGTTTTCCAGCAGGCGACGCACCAGGTACGCCAACAGGGTTTCGTGAGTGCCGACCGGCGCGTACACGCGGCACGGACGATTCAGCTTGCCTTCGGAGACTTTGCCTACGACCTGTTCGTACAGCGGTTCGCCCATGCCGTGCAGGCACTGGAACTCGTACTGACCCGGGTAATAGTTCTGACCGGCGATGTGGTAAATGGCCGACAGGGTGTGAGCGTTATGCGTAGCGAATTGCGGGTAGATGACTTCCGGCACCGACAGCAGTTTGCGCGCGCAGGCGATGTAGGAAACGTCGGTGTACACCTTGCGGGTGTAGACCGGATAGCCTTCCAGGCCTTCAACCTGGGCGCGCTTGATTTCGCTGTCCCAGTACGCGCCCTTCACCAGACGGATCATCAGGCGATGACGGCTGCGACGAGCCAGGTCAATCACGTAGTCGATCACATACGGGCAACGCTTTTGATAAGCCTGGATGACGAAACCGATGCCGTTCCAGCCGCTCAGTTGCGGCTCGAAACACAGGCGCTCAAGCAGATCCAGCGACAGTTCGAGACGATCGGCTTCTTCGGCGTCGATATTCAGACCGATGTCGTATTGCTTGGCCAGCAAGGTCAGCGACAGCAGACGCGGATACAACTCTTGCATCACACGTTCGTACTGCGCGCGGCTGTAGCGCGGGTGCAGTGCCGACAGCTTGATGGAAATGCCCGGTCCTTCATAAATCCCACGGCCGTGGGACGCTTTACCGATCGAGTGGATGGCTTGCTCGTACGAGGCGAGGTATTTCTGCGCGTCGTGCTCGGTGAGTGCCGCTTCACCCAGCATGTCGTAGGAATAGCGGAAACCCTTGCTTTCAAACTTGCTGGCATTGGCCAGGGCTTCGGCGATGGTTTCGCCGGTAACGAACTGCTCGCCCATCAGGCGCATGGCCATGTCGACGCCCTTGCGGATCATCGGCTCGCCGCTCTTGCCGATGATGCGGCTCAGTGACGAAGTCAGGCCGGCTTCGTTATGGGTGGCGACCAGTTTGCCGGTCAGCAGCAAGCCCCAGGTAGCGGCGTTGACGAACAGCGACGGGCTGTTGCCCAGGTGCGGATGCCAGTTTCCGGTGCTGATCTTGTCGCGGATCAGGGCATCACGGGTGCCTTTGTCCGGAATACGCAGCAGCGCCTCCGCCAGGCACATCAGCGCCACGCCTTCCTGGGACGACAGGGAAAATTCCTGCAACAGGCCCTGAACAATGCCGGCACGGCCGCCAGCGCTTTTCTGATTGCGCAGTTTTTCGGCAATCGACGCGGCGAGCTTGTTGGTGGCTTCTGCCATGGCAGCCGGCAGGCGCGCCTGCTCGATCAGCATCGGCACGACTTCCGGCTCGGGGCGGCGGTAAGCGGCAGTAATCGAGGCGCGCAGCACTGATTGCGGCAGGATGCTTTCGGCGAATTCAAGGAAGCACTGATGCGCGTGATCCAGTGGCGCATCCACCAGGTCGTCGGCATCTTTGGCCAAACCATTGAGCTCGGTCAGGGTTGCACCACCCTCGAGTTTTTCCAGGTAATTGAAAATCGCCTGTTTGATCAGCCAGTGCGGCGTGCGATCAATCGAGGTCGCGGCCGCCTTCAGGCGCTCGCGGGTCGGGTCGTCAAGTTTGACCCCAAGGGTGGTGGTAGCCATATTTTTATCCTCATGGTTGCCACGACTGCGTGGCATCAGCTGGCGGCAAGATTAGCCGTGCGCACTTCGAGGTGCAACCGGGTGCAACCCTTTTTTGTCGGAATTATGCGCAGCTCGTCAGGAAATAAATTTCGCAACGAAAGTACTGCGCCTGCTTGGTGCTTTTGCTTATAGCCAACCCCGGGACTGCGCTAAAAGGGAGCAAAAAAGCGCGTTTGTCCGATATTTGCGATGAGGTGCAACTTATTCTGGAGAAACTGGTTGCACCTTATTTGCTTTGTTGAATAGCATTCGCGGCGAAGGTGCAACCGACCTTGAAGTCTGGTGCACCGGCTGATGGCTTTCCTGGGGAAACATCAGTCATAAATGCGTGGGTCTACAATCGTCTGTCAAACGTCGTCGTTTGCGAGCGGTTTACAAAAACCGCCGCTACATAAAAACAAAGCCAGGGCGTAACTCAATGAGCGTTAGCAATCCAACCTTGATCACCTTCGTGATCTACATCGCAGCAATGGTGCTGATCGGCTTCATGGCCTATCGCTCCACCAACAACCTTTCTGACTATATTCTGGGCGGTCGCAGCCTGGGCAGCGTCGTGACTGCATTGTCCGCCGGCGCCTCCGACATGAGCGGCTGGTTGTTGATGGGCCTGCCGGGCGCCATTTACATGTCCGGTCTGTCGGAAAGCTGGATCGCCATCGGCCTGATCGTTGGTGCCTACCTGAACTGGCTGTTCGTCGCCGGCCGTCTGCGCGTGCAGACCGAACACAACGGCGATGCACTGACCCTGCCGGATTACTTCTCCAGCCGTTTCGAAGATAAAAGCGGTCTGCTGCGGATTATCTCTGCGGTCGTAATCCTGGTGTTCTTCACCATCTATTGCGCATCCGGCATCGTTGCAGGCGCCCGTTTGTTCGAAAGCACCTTCGGCATGTCCTACGAGACAGCGCTGTGGGCCGGTGCTGCGGCGACGATTGCCTACACCTTTGTCGGCGGATTCCTGGCCGTGAGCTGGACCGACACCGTACAAGCCACGCTGATGATTTTCGCGTTGTTGCTGACGCCGATCATCGTGCTGCTGGCCACCGGCGGCGTCGATACCACGTTCCTGGCCATCGAAGCGCAAGATCCAAGCAACTTCGACATGCTGAAAAACACCACCTTCGTCGGCGTGATTTCGCTGATGGGCTGGGGCCTTGGCTACTTCGGCCAGCCGCACATCCTTGCGCGTTTCATGGCGGCAGATTCGGTCAAGTCGATTGCCAAGGCGCGTCGCATTTCCATGGCCTGGATGATCCTGTGCCTGGGCGGCACCGTCGCTGTAGGATTCTTCGGTATTGCCTACTTCTCGGCGCACCCGGAAGTGGCAGGTCCTGTGACCGAAAACCCTGAGCGTGTGTTCATTGAACTGGCCAAACTCCTGTTCAACCCATGGGTTGCCGGTGTCCTGCTATCGGCGATTCTGGCTGCTGTCATGAGCACCTTGAGCTGCCAGTTGCTGGTGTGCTCCAGCGCCCTGACCGAAGACTTCTACAAAACTTTCCTGCGCAAATCCGCTTCCCAGGTTGAGCTGGTCTGGGTCGGCCGCTTGATGGTGCTGTTGGTTGCCTTGATCGCTATCGCGATGGCTGCTAACCCGGAAAACCGCGTACTCGGTCTGGTCAGCTATGCCTGGGCTGGTTTCGGTGCTGCGTTTGGTCCGGTCGTGCTGATCTCCGTGATCTGGAAAGACATGACCCGCAACGGCGCACTGGCTGGCATCCTGGTCGGCGCGATCACCGTGATCGTGTGGAAACACTTCGAGCTGCTCGGTCTGTACGAAATTATCCCGGGCTTCATCTTCGCCAGTCTGGCGATCTACTTTGTCAGCAAAATGGGCGCACCGACTCAAGGCATGCTTCAGCGTTTTGAAGCTGCAGAGGCTGATTTCCGCCTGAACAAATGATTGCGATGAGCTGATGCTCTGAGCGATTGCCGAACATGAAAACGGCCTGCTTCCCTCTGGAGGCGGGCCGTTTTTTTTTGCTTTGCTGGATGGGTTGCAGCGCACCTGGTGGTGCAATTGAAGGAGGTGTCTGTAGCTGAACACCCTTATCTTTGAAGGAAGAATCTCTAAAGAAGCAGGATAAATCTGATTTCCCTGTCCCGCCCTCGGTAGCCCTTGTCGCTCATGCAGAATCGCCGGTCTTCATTCTGCAGAGACACATCGGATGTCCACTTCTGCCAACCAGGCGCGTTTCACGTTGACCATCGACGGCGACCAGAATGAGCTCAAGGTGCTTGAGTTCACGGGAAAGGAAGCCATCAGCCAACCCTTCCGTTTTGACCTGAAACTCGTCTGCGAACGGCCCGACATCGAGCTCGAAAGCCTGCTGCACCGTCAGGCATTTCTAAGTTTCGGTCCACAGAACTCTGGAGTTCACGGTCAGATTTATCGCGTAGGTCAAGGCGACTGCGGGAAGCGTCTGACGCACTATCACGTCAGCCTGGTCCCGCATCTGACCTATCTGGGTCAGCGAATCAACCAACGGATTTTCCAGCATAAAAGTGTGCCGGTGATCATCGAGCACATCCTTAAAGACCACGGCATCCAGCGCGATGCTTTCGAGTTTCAACTCGGCAGCGATTATCCCGAGCGCGAGTATTGCGTGCAGTACGCCGAGAGCGATCTGACGTTTATCCAGCGTCTGTGTGCCGAGCTCGGTATTCACTACCATTTTCAGCACAGTCCTGATGGCCACGTGCTGGTGTTTGGCGATGATCAGACGGTTTTCCCCCGGTTGCCAGAACCCGTCCCATACCTGCCCGGTGGCGGCATGGTTGCCGAGGCGCCTGCAATCAAACGTTTCAACGTACAGCTGGAGACCCGCCCAACTGCGGTCGTCCTGCGTGATTACGATTTTCATAAACCTCGTCTGCAACTCGACGGTACGACTGATAATCAGCAGTTGCCCGCACTGGAACATTATCAATTTCCCGGTCAGTTCACCGAGCGCGAACGCGGCAAGCAGTTGGCCGTGCGCGCTTTGCAACGCCATAACGCTGACGCCCGCCAGGCGCAGGGCGACAGCGATCAGGCGACATTGATCAGCGGACATTTTCTGGAGTTGGGTAATCACCCCCGGCAGGAATGGAATGACCTGTGGCTGATCACCGAGATCGAGCATCAGGGCCGTCAGCCCCAAGTGCTGGAAGAAACTCTCGGGAGCGGCTGCGAGGGGGAACTCCAAGGCTATCGCAATACTTTTCTGGCAACGCCGTGGGACGTTTCGTTTCGCGCGCCGCTGATCGAGAAACCCCACGTGGCGGGTTACCAGTCTGCGACGGTCACTGGCCCGACAAACAGCGAAATCCATTGCGATGAATATGGGCGGGTCAAGGTTCAGCTGCGATGGGACCGCGACGGGCAATTCAACGAGCATTCCAGTTGCTGGCTGCGGGTGGCCACCGGTTGGGCGCATGACCGTTACGGCAGTGTGATGATTCCGCGGGTTGGCATGGAAGTACTGGTAGGTTTTGTAAACGCCGATGCTGACAAGCCACTGATTGTGGGGTGCCTGCCTAACGCCGCTACGCCGGTGCCCCTCGACCTGCCGGCCGACAAGACTCGCAGCATTTTCCGCAGCCAGAGTAGTCCCGGAGGCGGTGGTTACAACGAATTGCGCATCGAGGACCGTAAAGGCGCCGAGGAAATCTGCCTGCGCGCGCAGCGAAACTGGACGCAGCATGTGCTGCAGGATTCGTTCATCGAAGTAGGAAACCAGCGCCGCGTCGACATCGGTGGCGGCGATAGCTTGCGCGTTCAGGGCGATCGGCACATCAGCGTCAGCAGCCAGCAGGTAAAGGCCAGCGGGCAGTATCAGGTGTCTGCCGCAGAGCAGATTGTGATCGACGCTGGCGTTAATGCTTCGATTCAGGCGGGCGGGCACTGGATCAATATCGGTCCGGCGGGGATCTTCAGTAGTGTGCCGATACAACTCGGCGGGGCGCTCATGCCGGCCATGGGTGTTCCCGATACTGCCAGGCAACTGTCTGCGCTGAGTGCGGCTCAGATCCTCAGCCTCAAGAGCGATGCACCGTTCTGCGAAGAATGCGAGCGCTGTAAAGGAGGCGTCTGTGCAGCCTGATCGCCTGTCTCCTCATGCCTGGCTGGAGCAACAGCCCGTAAAGCCCTCCGAACAGATATTCGCGGTGTTTGGTAGCGCCAGTGCTGCACAAGTGTTCAAAGCCTGGCAGCGTGCACATCCCCGGCAGGCGCCTCGTCCGATCTGGACCGCTACCGCGTATGCCGAGTGGGAAGCGGTGATGCCTTATGTAGGAATCGTTCCCGCTGGTAGTGAGTTTCTGCAGTGGGTTGCTACGACTCAATCACAGGACTGGGGTTGGCTGGCGGTTTCCTCTGCTCCACTGGAAGCAGTGGTCGAGCATCTCCGCAGCTTGACGCAAGTCTTGCTGCCGAACGGCAACGCAGTGTTTTTCCGCTTCTGGGACGGGCGTTATCTGTTGCCGATTCTTCAGGATTGCGACGTCGATGCTGCTCAACTACTGCCGGTGATTGGGCGTTGCTTGATCAACGGTCAGTCGCTGAAGGTGGGCGGCGCTGCGCTGAGCACTGCTCGGGTTTTTCCATGGTGGGAAGTTCCAGCGATTTTGCTTGAGCAACTTGCCCGGCACTCCAACAAAACGCTGGTCAGTAACTTGATCCAGTGGCTGAGCGAAGACCGGCCTGATCTTTGCGAAGCGTTTTCGCCCGTTGTTTTGACGCACAAGATTGCGCTCTTTCTTGAAACACCCGAACTACCGCCAGTACCGAAAGCCGCGTTGGTGGAATATCTGATCGCGGAACTGGACTGATGGCTCAGATCGTTCGGATTGAGCAGGAACTCGACGGTTTTAAAGACACGTTGAGTTTGTATCGCCAGCAACTGGAAGGTGCTGTAAGCCAGAGCGCCGACAAGTTCAGCCGCTTTATGGACATCCCCTCGTTGATGGCCATGGAGCGAGTTATAAAGCTGGGCGATACGACCACGTCGGTCGGCAGCAGTGATGACAACTTTTTCTCCACGGTTGCGCAGTGTCCTGACAACGGGATTCTGCAGATCGAGAGCAAGTTTGAGTCGGTTCATGACATTCCGCTGGGCAATATCCAGGTCGATGTCATTGCCAAGGATGGCAGCGAGAAGAAGGTCGTTACGCTGAATGAACACGGCAAGGGAGAGTTCAGAGGATTACCCGGCAAGTTCTACCGGGTTCATGTTCAGAGCGAAGTAACGCCAGAGCAGGTTGATGAGCTTTTTAAATCCTACGACGGCTTGACCCTGGAGTTGAGCGGCTGGTTGCGCACCGAGTGGGATGCATTCAAGCCGCGCTGGTCGCAGTCGACTTCTGCCGCGGTGGGCAATGGAATGCTTGCGGGAAGTTGGGCGGCGATTACCGGTGTCTGGGACAGCATCAGTTTGCTCTCGGACATTCTCCAAGACCCTCGCAAGTATGCCGAGCGGCTGGGCGAGGGTGCCAATCAGCTGGCCGAACTGGCGGAACAATTTCCGGCAACGATGGCAAAGGTTCAGTTGCTGGCCAGCGATGAAGCGGCGTTATGCCTGTTGCTGCGCACTGCCAGTCTTTGGCTGGACATGCTGCCGCCCAGCGATATTGCCGGCAAAACGGCGGAAGCGCTTTCAATGGTTGTAGTGCAGTTGCTGATCGACATTCTGATCGGGATTGTTCTGACTTTCGCCGGCGCGGGCATTGGCATCGCTTACTTGGGCCGGCGACTTGCCCACTATGGCGGGCGAATTCTCGACGCTGTTGTGGGTTTCGTTAAGGCGATCTTCACGATCATCAATAACTTCATGACGTATGTAGATCGTTACAAGACGGTTGCCGCGCGGGGCGTTGCGGCGGGGATTAAAAAGGGACGCATGCAACTGCGCTGGAAGGCGAAGCGCAACACCACGATCAAGCAGGATGAACACTTCGACAACGCGCCGGATCAGGCGAAAAACCCTAACGGCGACAGTACCGAATCTGCAGATAAAACCGCGACCAACAAGTGCCCGGTATCGATGGTCACCGGCGAGGAATTGCTGACGCTGGTTGATGGGACTCTGGACGGCGTGTTGCCGTTCGACTTCACCCGACTCTACCGCACCAGCGCCGTGGAGATCGATGGCGGGTTGGGGTTTGGCTGGAGCCATTCGCTGTCGCATCGCCTGGAGATCGTCGGCGACTCGGTGGTCTGGGTCGACCATGAAAACCGGCGTACGACGTTTCCGTTGCCCAGCGCTGAACGTCCGGCGATTCATAACAGTTTGTCGCGCGCGGCGATTTATCTGGGGGGGTCGGGCGAAGAACTGATCCTCGCGCAGGCCGGCGAACTGACGCGGTTTTATCACTTTCACGATGGCCGATTGACGGCGATCAGCGATGCGTACGGTAACCGCTTGCGTATTACGCGCGATCGCCAGGACCGTATTCAACAGCTGGATAACGGTGCTGGCCGGGCCTTGCTGCTGCGTTATGACCGCAGCCATTTGATCGCAGTTGATTACCAGGTGTTCGTGTCAGCGCCCAGTCTGGAGGAAGCCTGGCAGACCGAGCAGACGCTGGTGTCCTACCGCTACGACGCCTGTCATCGGCTGATCGAAGCGACCAACGCGGCCGGTGAGAGCGAGCGTTACGACTACGACGACCAGCACGTCATCCTGCAGCGGCAACTGGCCGGTGGGGCGAGTTTCTTTTGGGAGTGGGAAAAGTCCGGCAAGGCGGCGCGATGTATTCGGCATTGGGCGTCGTTCGCGCAGATGGAGGCGCGTTATGTCTGGGATGACGCCGGCAGTGTCACTGTTTTCAATGGTGACGGCAGCGAGGAGGTTTATCAGCACGATGATCGGGCGCGGCTGGTGCGCCGGGTCGGGCTGGATGGCGGTGAGCAACTCAAGGCGTATGACGATCAGGGGCAGCTGATCGCCGAACAGGATGCGCTCGGCGCCATCACCGAATACCGCTACGACAACGTCGGACGCTTGGTGGCGCTGATTCCACCGGACGAGGAGCCGACGTCCTACGAATACCGCAACGGTTTCCTGCACGCACGCTATCGCGGCAAAGCGGTGTGGACCTATCAGCGTAACGCCCAGGGCGATGTCACTGAAGCGACTGACCCGGACGGTCAGGTCACCCGCTATTTCTACGACGACAAAGGGCAACTGCAAACAATTCGTTACCCCGACACCAGCGGGCATCTGCTGGTGTGGAACGCTCTGGGCCAATTGGTCGAAGAAACGCTGCCGGATGGCGGTGTGCGGCGGTTTTCCTACGATGTACTGGGACGCCAGACTACCCGGCAGGACGAACACGGTGCCGTCACCCGGTACCACTGGGACGCCATTGGCCGACTGCTGCAGACGACTTTGCCTACAGGGGCGACGCGCGCTTACAGCTACAACGCCTACGGCCAGATCACCGCCGAGCGCGACGAACTGGGGCGCATCACCCGTTATGAATATGCCGACGACTTGCACCTGGTCAGCCGGCGAATCAATCCCGACGGCACGCAGCTCAAGTATCGCTACGACAACGCGCAGCTCTTGCTGACGGAGATCGAGAACGAATCCGGGGCAAAATATCAGCTGGACTACACGCCCGGTGGATTGATCCGACAGGAAACAGGCTTCGACGGGCGGCGTACGGCCTATGCCTACGACCTGAACGGACAGTTGCTGGAAAAGACCGAGTTGGGTGACGACGGTTCGGTTTTGCTTACCGCGTATGAGCGGGACCCGGCCGGGCGTTTGCTGGTTAAAACCTTGCCCGACGGGGTCAAGGTCACCTATCGCTATGACACGCTTGGTCGACTGATCGGCGTCGACGACGGCCACGATCACCCGCTGGAATTCGAGTACGACCTTCAGGACCGGCTGATCACCGAGCATCAGGGCTGGGGCACGCTGCGTTACGGTTACGACGCCTGTGGCCAGCTCAAGCGGATGCGTCTGCCGGATGGCAGCAAACTGGATTATCAGCGTGCCAAGGGTGGCGCGCTGACGGGCATCGATCTCAACGGGGCGCGGCTCACGACCCATCAGTTTGTTTTCGGTCGTGAGCAAACCCGGCAACAGGGCGTGCTCACCAGCCAATACCACTACGACGAACAGGGCCGGCTGCAGGCCCACGCGGTTAACCAGCCGACTCGCCCGCTGTACATGCGCCACTACAGCTATGCGGTCAATGGCAACCTGGCAACTGTCGCCGACAGCCGTCATGGCCAGCGCAGCTATTACTACGACCCGCTCAACCGCCTGACCCGCGTCCGTCACACCCGCGATCAAAAACCCGAAAGCTTCGCCCACGACCCGGCCGGCAACCTGCTGATGCAGGACCGCCCCGGCCCAACCACCTTCAAAGGCAACCGCCTGCTGATGCAGGGCGACCGCCATTACGACTACGACGCCTTCGGCAACCTCATCCGCGAGCGCCGCGGCACCGCGCAAAAGCTCGTCACCGAATACCGTTACGACAGCCAGCACCGCCTGATCGGCGTCACAACTCCGGACGGTCGCAGCGCAAGCTACCGCTACGACGCGTTCGGCCGCCGCATCAGCAAAACCTACGACGGGCAGACCACAGAGTTTTTCTGGCAAGGCGACAACCTCGTCGCCGAAAGCAGTAAAAGCCACTACCGCAGCTACGTTTACGAGCCCGGCAGCTTCCGTCCGCTGGCCATGCTCGACGGCAAAGGCCCGAAGAAAGCGTGCCCGTTTTATTACCAGCTCGACCATCTCGGCACGCCGCAGGAGCTGACGGATTACAGCGGCGAAATCGTCTGGTCAGCGACGTACAACGCCTACGGCAAAGTAACTGATCTCGTACACGGTAGCGGCGAGCAGCTCGACCAGCCGCTGCGGTTTCAAGGCCAATACTTCGACACAGAAAGCGGCCTGCACTACAACCGGCATCGGTACTATTATCCGAATGTCGGCCGCTACCTGACGCCGGATCCGGTGAAGCTGGCGGGTGGGCTGAATCAGTATCGGTATGCGCCGAATCCGACGGGGTGGGTGGATCCGCTTGGGTTGAGCGGGAACTGCCCGCCGGATACCCAGGGTCTCACGCCTTGTCCAATGGGCGAGCCCGAATTACCAAGTATCTCTAGACGAGGCGCCTTCCGCCGGGCCAAGACTGACGCTGGCATTCCAAGGAGTCAGCAGCCGGATATACAGCTAGATGATGTCAGTGGCAGGCCGAGTCAATTTATCTATGCCAACATGACTGATATAAACGGAAAGAATATTTTGGATAGCACCGGAATGCCCATCAGAACCAGGCAATACTTGTTCACTAGAGAAGACGGTTTCAAGTTGATCTTACAAGATCATGCCGCTGGTCACAAATTTGATGGGGATAACGGCAGAGGTGATCAAGGGTCACATTTTAACATTCGGCCTTTTGATAACCAAAGAAACGGAAAGGTCCCAAATACGAACGATCACTATCCTTTCAGGAGATAAGTATGAAGTATTGGAATGAGCTCGATGGCAGCGCTTTTTTTTGCATGGTATTCAGCGGTCGAGTGCTGATTGATGAGATAAAGCTGTTTTCAATAGTTGTTGATAATAATCAGTCAGTAGTGACGCTCGCGTTTGATATTAGAGATCTCCCGGATAAGCCACCCAAAAAATGGGTGTTGAATGAATATAATGCCTGTCGCATTGGAATAAGTTGTAGTGAATTTGAAGGTTTGATGATTAAAAATCTGCCGACAGATGAGATTTTTAGGTTGTCTATCGCCAAGAAAAATTCTCGGACCGTGGTTTCGGCTACTTCAGCTTCCTCGTCGATAAATTTCACTGCATCATTTTTGACTCTTCGAGATCCTTCGGTGTATTTGACGCGCGTTCCATTTTAATTTTGTTTTCTTGCATCCTCTCTTCATTGTGAGGGGGTCGATTATCAATGAGTGGGAATGCGACAGTCGTTGAGAGAGTATCCGCTGTTCACGGTTACCGAAGAAAAGAGATGAGTGCAACGATAAATATATCAGCCTTGATTGTCAGTGAATGTTATGTGGTTTCTTGCCAAGCATGGGGTCGGCCATGTCGGTTGGCTTCTACTTTACTCGCGGTAGTAGATTCAGGACTGCTTCGCAGCCCAGCGGGGGCCAGCCCCCTCGTCATAAAGACCGCCTTCACGGTCAAGACTCCCCCCTCCGCCCCTAGCATTCGATTTCAGCAGTGACCCGCCCGATTTTGTCTTGTGCAGCGACCAACTCTGTTAGGAGTAGCGGAACTGAATCAGCTTTTGACAAATAAAGCGGTTCATCCCAATCGTAATTTTTTATAACTCTAAGTTGAAAACAACCATCTAGATCAAACGACGGATACCATCCGACATCCAGGAGCAAAAAGGCTGAATACTCAACTTGCAGCATATCTTCCTTGAGATTGCCCACCTGACTACTCAAATCATCGTTTCTCAGCGTCGAGAGATCATCATGAGAAATGCGTCCTGTAATAAACGTTAAGTCGATCATTTTTGAAGCTTCCTGAACTCATTCTGGGAAATTGGGTGGTTGTGTATCGTCCGCCCACTTAACTCCAAACGCACCCAACGACTTGGCTTTCCCTCACCAGCACCAATTCAGTGTCATATTCTTTGACTCTCCAAGGTTTGCCATTGGTGACCGGTTACCCGGTTTTATAAGCATCTCTTTCCAGCTGCTCTACATCAATACCGTGCTTGTATTTCGCGGGGCCAGACCTTGTTGAGTCTATTGTTTGTTTCCAAGACATATTTTTCGGGGGCATGTGTTTGTAGCCATGAGGTTTCATGAATGGTCCGGGGTTTTGGTTGGCAAGCACCCTTGCCACGGTTTTGTGGGCAGCATCCGGCCGCTCAGCCTTCACCCCCTGACGTTCGCCGCCTTACAAGGTAAACTCCTCGGCCTTCGCAGGAGCAATCATGAATTATCGTCACGCCTTCCATGCCGGCAATCACGCCGATGTGTTCAAACACCTGACCTTGACCCGCCTCATCGCCTTGATGTCGCGCAAGGAGCAGCCGTTTGCTTATCTCGACACGCACGCCGGCATTGGTCTGTATGACCTGCAGGGCGATCAGGCGAGTCGTACCGGCGAATATCTGGAGGGCATTGCGCGTTTGTGGGATCAGCCGGATCTGCCGGCGTTGACCGCTGATTACATGAAGGTTCTGCATGACATGAACCCCGATGGGCAGCTGCGTTATTACCCGGGATCACCCGAGTTGGCGCGGCGTCTGACGCGGCCGCAGGACCGGGTGATGCTCAACGAGAAGCACCCGCAAGACGGGGTGTTGCTCAAGGACAACATGGCCGGCGACCGACGTGTGAAGGTGCATCTGGGTGAGGGCTGGCATGTGCCGCGCGCGATGTTGCCGGTGCAGGAGAAGCGGGCGTTGATGTTGATCGATCCGCCGTTCGAACAGCTCGATGAGATGCAGCGTTGTGCTGCGTCGCTTAAAGAAGCGGTTGGACGAATGCGTCAAACCGTGGCGGCGATCTGGTATCCGGTCAAGGACCAGCGCATGTTGCGACGGTTCTACCAGGATTTGGCCGGCACCGGCGCGCCGAAGTTGTTGCGGGTGGAGTTGCTGGTGCATCCGCTGGACACGCCGAACAGTCTGAATGGCTCGGGGTTGGCCGTTGCGAATCCGCCGTGGGGGCTGGAAGAGGAGTTGCGTGAGTTGTTGCCGTGGTTGTCGAAAAAGCTTGGGCAAACTCAGGGTGGCTGGCAGATGGATTGGCTGATTGCCGAGTAGCAGCGGCAAGTTGCAAGCGGCAAGCTACAAGTAAAAGCGAAGTACGCAGGGCATTTCGCTTGAAGCTTGAAGCCTGCCGCTTGTAGCTATTTTTAAATCGGGCACGTCACGCCCGTGCCGCCAATCCCGCAATACCCTTCCGGATTCTTCGCCAGATACTGCTGGTGATACGTCTCGGCGAAGTAGACCGTTGGAGCTTCGTCGATTTCCGTGGTGATGGTGCCTTTCCCAGCCTTGGTCAGCTCAGCCTGAAACACTTGCGCGCTGCGTTTGGCCGCTTCCAGTTGCGTCGGATTGGTGGCGTAGATCACCGAGCGGTATTGAGTACCAATGTCGTTGCCCTGACGCATGCCCTGGGTCGGGTTGTGTAATTCCCAAAACATTTTCAGCAACTCTTCGTAACTGACTTTCGCCGGCTCGTAAACGACGAGCACGACTTCGCTGTGGCCGGTCAGGCCTGAGCAGACTTCTTCATACGTCGGGTTTGGCGTGAAGCCGCCGGCATATCCGACCACGGTGCTGACCACGCCTTCGCGCTGCCAGAACTTGCGTTCTGCACCCCAGAAACAGCCCAGACCGAAGATCGCGAAATCCACGTCCGTTACGAATGGGCCGAGCAGGGGAGCATCGTGGACGAAGTGTCGTTCCGGCAGGTTCATCGGGGTTTCGCGGCCAGGCAGAGCCTGTTCTTTAGTTGGTAGCACGTTTTTGTTCACCAGAATTTCCGAGCGCAAGACCATGTTCAGTCCCCTCAGTCAGGTTGAAAGGTTGGAAGTCAGACCGCCAGTGTGCCCAAAGCTGCCCGGTTACGCACTACCGCATGGGCATGTCGATGTCAGACCAGCGGCCCGCGAGGGTAGCGTTTGAGCTTCTCAACCAGCTCCGAGCCCGGAATCGGACGGTCGAATAGATAGCCTTGGCCGACATCGCAACGGTGACGGCGCAGGAAGGCCAACTGCTCGGCAGTCTCGATGCCTTCAGCCACGACCTTGAGTTTGAGGTTATGCGCCATGGCGATCACGGCGGAGGTGATCTCCATGTCATCCTGGTTGTCCGGGATTTCGTGGATGAAGCTTCGGTCAATCTTGATGATGTCGATCGGGAATTTTTTCAAGTAGCTGAGCGACGAGTAACCGGTGCCAAAGTCATCCATGGCCAGCGTCAGGCCCAGGCGCTTGAGCTGGTCGAGCTGCAAATGGGTGTCTTCGGTGGCTTCCAGCAGCAGGCCTTCAGTCAGCTCCAGCTCCAGCAGCCGGCCCGGCAACGCTTCTTCCTTGAGAATGTTGGCAATCGATGCGACCAGATCCGGGTCGGAAAACTGTTTCGGCGACAGGTTGATCGCGACCTGCAGATCGCCCAGGCCGGCGGCGGTCAGTGCTTTGCTCATTCGGCACGCCTGACGGGCGATCCACTTGCCGATCGGAATGATCAGCCCGGTTTCTTCAGCGACGCTGATGAACTGGTCCGGGCGGATCATGCCTTTTTCCGGATGGTTCCAGCGCAGCAGTGCTTCCATCCCCAGCAAGCGGCCGCTGCGCAGGCAGAGCTTGGGCTGATAAAACACGTCCAGCTCGTTTTGCGTCAGGGCGCGTCGCAGGTTGTTTTCGACAAAGAGTTTGTAACTGGCCTCTGCGTTCAGGGTTTCGGTGAACACCTGAACCTGATGTTTGCCATTGGCCTTGGCCTTGTGCAGCGCGAGGCCGGCGTTGCGCATCAGGGTTTGCGGGTCGCGACCGTGCAGCGGCGCACAGGCGAGGCCAACGGAGCCGGTCACGCTGATCAGCTGGTTGTCGACGAACATCGGCTTGTCGAGCGTCGCCAGTAACAGGTTGGCGATTTGCTGGCCTTCCAAGAGGTCGGTGTTGTCCAGCAATACGGCGAATTCGTTACTGGCAAAACGTGCCAGGCTGCCGCTCGGGCTCAGGCTGTTGCGCAAGCGGCGGGCGAGACTGATCAGCAGTTTGTCGCCGGTCTGATGGCCGAGGCTGTCGTTGATGCGCTTGAAGTTGTCGATGTCCACCAGCACCAGGCAAATTGGCGTGTCGGTGTCGCGGGCGAAGCGTTCATCGAGGTTGCGAATGAATGAGGGGCGATTGCCGAGATTGGTCAGGTTGTCGGTGTAGGCCAGGCGCTCGATGCGCTGTTGGGCGAGTTTGGTCTGAGTGATGTCTTCGTAGATGCCGATGTAGTGCGTCAGCTCCCGGTTGTCACCGTAGACTTTGGAAATCGACAACTGGCCCCAGTACGGTTCGAGGTTTTTCCGCCGGCTTTTGAACTCGCCCTGCCAGCTGTTGCTTTTGGCCAGTGCGGAGGGCGCGTCGAACAGCAACTCGCTGAGATTCTCCAGCGCCGGCAGTTCCGACAGCCGCTGGCCGTGGACCTCTTCGGTGGTGTACTGAGTGATCGCCGTGAAACTCGGGTTTACGTATTCGACCACGCCGTCGCAATTGACCAGCAGGAAAGCGTTGGCGCTTTGCTCCACGGCCCGCTGGAACAAGTGCAAGGCGCTGGTGGCGGTGCGACGGTTGTGATTGTTGATGACCTGAGCAAACTGGTCGGCCAGCTCGCCCGCGAAGGCGATTTCGTCGGATTGCCAGGCGCGGGTGGCACCGATTTGCTCCAGGCACAGCACGCCCACCACTTGCCCGTCGACGCGGATACTGGCGTCGAGCATGGCGTTCACATCGCGCGGTCGCAGGCTTTCAGCCATCCCTCGGGTGCGCGGATCGTCCATGGCATTGTGCGCGTCGATCGCGCGGCTGCTCTGCAATGCTTCGAGATAATCCGGGAAGCCACTGATGTCGATTGGCTCGGGCATCAGGTAGTCGCCGGGCGCGCGGTGATAAGCGGAGATCGGCACCAGCATTGAGCCGTCGAGATTCCACAGGCTGGCGCAGTCGATTTCGTAAATGTCGCAGGCACTGCGGGTGATCAGTTTGGCGGCTTCCTGCAGGGAGTTGCCGTTGCTGTAGCGCTGGCGAGTCAGCAGTAGAATCAGGTCTTGTTGCGCGCGCACACGGTCCAGATGCAGGAGCTGTTCCTGCTGTGCTCGCTGATTGAGTTCCAGGGCGATTTGCAGTCGTGAATTCTGGGTTTCGAGATCGAGCGCGGCCGGCAGCGGCTCACCCTCGAACATTCCGTCGACGACCATCAGGTAGCCGCGCAACAGGTGTCGATTGTGTTGGCGATAGCGTTCGCCGACTTCCAGCAGGCTCAACGACCCGGCGGCCGTGTGCAGGGTGTAGCGGATCAGGTAATGCGAACTTTCCGTCAGTTGCTGCTGGACGGCGTCGTGCAGCTGATAACGTGCTTCCGGCTCCATCAGGCTGGCGTAGGGCGAGCCGATCAGGGCGCATAGCTCGACGGCCGGCAAACCGAACTGGCGCTCGCAGTTGGGATCGAGGAACAGCAGCGCCCAGCTAGGTTCATTCAGCCGTTCGAAACGCAGCATGCCGAGCCGCGAGGGCACGGGCAATTGCGTCACTACCTCGGCCACCATACGGCTGGTGGCATCAGGTTGGCTTTTCATAGGGAGGGAAACTCGCTTCGATTATGCTGATCGCGCCGGGCTCTCGCCCTCTTGTCTGTTGTCTGCGGCAAGGTTGCATCATTGCAACACCGACTGACAAGAGACATGAAGGCCAAGTGCTATAAGAATATGTCGGCAGGCGGGATGATTTCTCCAGCGCACGGCTGAAACTAATGGTTTCAGCCGAAAAATCATCGAAGCGCTATGGCTATCGACTGCAGCAATTTGCCGTCGCGATCATGGTAATTGACGTGAATTTGCTCGGCATCAACGACCAGATGGGCAAAGTTATCCTGGCTGATCACTTGGCTGGTCAATTCATGCCGGTAATTCCCAGCGGCCGTTCTGGCCAGTGGCTGGTCGAGAATGAACGTCGATGCCTTGGCGTACGGCAGCATTCTACTGTTGCACAGAGGCGACGACACGATGGTGTGAACCTCGAAGTCCGGGTCTGCACTGTGGGTCAGTCGACTCGTCAGGGAGCCATGCACATCGCCGGAGACGAAGAAGACGTTTTTGAGCCGACGTGTACGAACGGTTTCCAGCAGCCGTAGGCGTTGCTCGGGGAACGCCTTCCAGGCGTCATCGCCCAGGCGTTTTCGGTCGGGGTAGAACATGACACTGGTGACCACCATTTTCACCCGTGCGGGGCTGGTGATCAGCCATGTGCACAGGGCCTGCTCCTGTTCAGCGTCGAGGATGCGCCGATTGCCCGCTGATAAATTTCGTCGGGTGCGACTGTCGGTGACAAACCATTCGATATCGCCGTCGGCGAATTGATACCAATAGCGGTCAAGATCAGGGCTGACCTTCCCGTCGGCCAACAGCATGGGCGCAGGGCTGTGACTGGCCTGGTACAGTTCATAAGCGGCGATGGCGTTCTTGTACAGAGATTCATCATTGTCATTCTTCTTGGCGGGCCAGTTGTCTTCAATTTCGTGATCATCAAGGATCATGTAAGTGGGTACGCCCGACATCAACTTGCTTATATGCGGCTGAGAGAACGCTGTCCGATACTTGGTTAGTATTTCTTTGTATTCGCGGTCGGGCGCAATGATATGCAAGTCGTCGACGTAAATTTGATCCCCAGTCATCAGCATTGCGCTGATGGCGGGTTCTGCACGCTGTACCAGATTATTGATCGAAGCAAAAATGCGGTCGCCCAAATGCGGTGCCGAAGGTAGGCCCGCGGTCATCCGCAAATAACGACAGGAGCCCACGATATAAGCTCTTGGGACCTTGAGTTGGTTCGACAATGTACGAAAACGGTAAAGATCCTTGGGCCATTGCAACGGCAATTCCTGTACCGAATCAACCGTGTGCATCGGGTTCATGGGACTGAACCAGCCTGCCTGGTATTCGTATTCCGTGTTGGCGGCGAGATCGTTTAATACAATGATTTCCGCCATGTCCCGCGATGATGCCAGTTGCGCGAACGTACCTTGTGACCACTGTTGTTCGCGAGCTCGTCGATAACGGATGCCCGCAAATGCCACGGAGTTTTGTTGATGTTCGCCGCGCAGAAGAATGCGCGCGTGGTGAGAAGTGGTGTGGCCAATAATTGGTCCGACGGTAGGTTTCAGCATGATCGAGTCCATTCGAAGTTCATTTGAATTTCAGGTTTTACTCGTCTTGAAGACTTAACCAAGCCTAAGTATTGAACCTTGAAAAAGATTGAGCCGAAATGGATGTGAGTTGTAGGTGATGTCAGCTACAAAAGTAGGAAGCGGTTTCACGTTAAAAACGCAGGCAAAAAAAAGCCCCGCCAAATTGACGGGGTTGAGGTACGAGCGTGGCGCTCGGAAAACGTGGATCGCAATCGGCCCTCGAGTGAAGAGGGCCGGTCGCTGTTACAGCAGGATGGTGCGGATGTCCGCCAGCAGGTCGCTCAGACGCTTGGTGAAGCGTGCAGCAGCGGCGCCGTTGATCACACGGTGATCGTAGGACAGCGACAATGGCAGCATCAGCTTCGGCTGGAAGGCTTTGCCGTCCCAGACGGGCTGAATGGTCGCCTTGGAAACACCCAGGATCGCCACTTCCGGCGCGTTGACGATCGGCGTGAAGCCGGTGCCGCCAATGTGGCCGAGGCTGGAAATGGTGAAGCAGGCGCCTTGCATGTCGTCAGCGGTGAGCTTCTTGTCGCGGGCTTTGGCGGCCAGCGCAGCGGCCTCGGCAGCCAGTTGCAGCAGGCTCTTCTGGTCGACATTCTTGATGACCGGTACCAGCAAGCCTTCAGGAGTGTCGACGGCGAAGCCGATGTTCACGTACTTCTTGCGGATGATTGCCTTGCCGCTTGGCGCCAGCGAACTGTTGAAGTCCGGCAGTTCCTTGAGCAGGTGCGCGCAGGATTTGAGCAGCAGCGGCAGAATGGTCAGCTTGACGCCGGCTTTCTCTGCAACGGCTTTCTGCGCGATGCGGAACGCTTCCAGCTCGGTGATATCAGCCGAATCGAACTGAGTCACGTGTGGAATGTTCAACCAGCTGCGGTGCAGGCTCGACGCGCCGATTTGCATCAGGCGAGTCATCGGCACTTCTTCGGTTTCGCCGAAACGGCTGAAGTCCACTGCCGGAATCGGCGGAATGCCCGCGCCACCGGTCGTACCGCCAGCAGCGGCCGGTGCTTCCTTGGCCTTCTGCATCATGGCTTTGACATAAACCTGCACGTCTTCTTTCAGCACACGACCGTGCGGGCCGCTTGAGCTGACTGCGCTCAGCTCGACGCCGAATTCGCGGGCCAGTTGGCGTACCGCCGGGCCTGCGTGAACCTTGGCGCCCGGTTTGGCTGGCGCAGCAGCCGGCGCGGCGGGTGCCGGAGCAGCGGCCGCAGGGGCTGCTTCAGCCTTGGCGGCCGCAGGCGCGGGTGCTGCAGCGGCTGGAGCCGGAGCAGCTGCAGGCGCCGCGCCTTTGACTTTGAGCTTGAGGATCAGGTCGCCGGTACCGACTTCGTCGTCCAGCTTGATCGAAACACTTTCCACGACGCCAGCGGCAGGCGATGGGATTTCCATGCTCGCCTTGTCGGATTCCAGAGTGATCAGCGACTGATCGGCGGTGACGGTGTCGCCAGCCTTGACCAGCACTTCGATGATCTTGGCCTTGCCCGACGAACCAATGTCCGGCACGTGGATGTCCTGAACGGTGTCGGCAGCCGGCGCAACCGGAGCAGCGGCAGGCGCCGGAGCAGCAGCGGCAGCCGGCGCAGCAGCCTGAGCTGGCACGGCAGCGACCGGTGCCGCAGCACCCGCCACTTCCAGGTCCAGAATCAGGTCGCCAGTACCGACTTCGTCGTTGAGCTTGACGCTGATGGCTTTGACCACGCCAGCGGCAGGCGACGGGATTTCCATGCTGGCCTTGTCGGATTCGAGGGTGATCAGCGACTGATCAGCCTCGACGGTATCGCCGACCCTGACCTGGATCTCGATGATCTGGGCCTTGCCCGACGAACCGATGTCCGGCACGTGCACTTGCTGAACCGAGGCGGCCGCGGGTGCAGCAGCAGGCGCCACGGCCGGAGCAGCAGAAGCTGCCGCCGGTTTCTCTTCAGCCTTGGCCGCAGGAGCCGCGTCAGCCGCAGGAGCCGCTTGCGCAGCACCTTCGACTTCCAGCTCCAGCAACTCGTCGCCTTCTTTCAAGCGATCGCCCAGTTTGACTTTCAGGCTTTTGACGATACCGGCTTTGGGTGCAGGCACTTCCATGCTCGCCTTGTCCGATTCCAGCGTCAGAATGCTTTGCTCGGCTTCGATACGGTCGCCGACCTTCACAAACAGTTCAATTACTTCACCTTCACCGCTGCCGATGTCAGGTACGCGAATGAGTTCGCTCACAGGGTGTCTCCTCAGCAGTCCAGTGGGTTGCGTTTTTCCGGGTCGATGCCGAACTTGGCGATGGCTTCAGCCACCACTTTAGGTTCGATATCGCCTCGGTCAGCCAATGCTTCAAGGGCTGCCAACACCACGAAATGACGATCGACTTCGAAGAAGTGACGCAGCTTCTTGCGGCTGTCACTGCGGCCGAAACCGTCGGTGCCCAGGACTTTGAATTCCTTGGACGGGACCCACTGGCGGATCTGCTCAGCGAACATCTTCATGTAGTCGGTAGACGCAATGACCGGACCTTGACGGCCGTTCAGGCACTGCTCGACGTAGCTCAGCTGTGGTTTCTGGCCCGGGTGCAGACGGTTGCTGCGCTCGACGGCCAGGCCATCGCGACGCAATTCGTTGAAGCTGGTAACGCTCCACACGTCAGCGCCGACATTGAACTGTTCACGCAGAATCTTCGCCGCTTCGCGAACTTCACGCAGGATGGTGCCGGAGCCCATCAGCTGAACGTGGTGCGCCGCTTCGCGGGTGTCCTCTTCAAGCAGGTACATGCCCTTGATGATGCCTTCTTCAACACCGGCCGGCATGGCAGGCTGCTGGTAGGACTCGTTCATCACGGTGATGTAATAGAAAACGTCTTGCTGCTGTTCGGTCATCTTCTTCATGCCGTCCTGAATGATCACCGCCAGCTCGTAGCCGTAAGTTGGATCAAAGGTGCGGCAGTTCGGGATGGTGGCAGCCAGGATGTGGCTGTGACCGTCTTCGTGTTGCAGGCCTTCGCCGTTCAGCGTGGTCCGACCGGCGGTGCCGCCGATCAGGAAGCCACGGGTGCGGCTGTCGCCAGCGGCCCAGGCGAGGTCGCCGATACGCTGGAAGCCGAACATCGAGTAGAAGATGTAGAACGGCAGCATTGGCTGGTTGTGGCTGGAGTACGAAGTACCGGCAGCGATGAAGGAGCTCATGGCGCCCGCTTCGTTGATGCCTTCTTCGAGAATCTGGCCCTTCTTGTCTTCCTTGTAGAACATCACCTGGTCTTTATCGACTGGCTCGTAAAGCTGGCCGACGGAGGAGTAGATGCCCAACTGACGGAACATGCCTTCCATGCCGAAGGTACGGGCTTCGTCCGGGATGATCGGCACGATGCGCGAACCGATCTCCTTGTCCTTGACCAGCTGCGCGAGAATCCGCACAAAAGCCATGGTGGTGGAAATTTCACGGTCGCCCGAGCCGTCCAGGATAGCCTTGAGGGTATCGAGCGGCGGTGTCGGGATGTCGAAGCTCTTGGCGCGACGCTGTGGCACGAAACCGCCCAGTGCGGTGCGGCGCTCGCTCAGGTAACGGGCTTCGGCGCTGTTCGGCTCAGGCTTGAAGAACGGCAGGTTTTCCAGTTCTTCGTCGCGCACCGGAATGTCGAAACGGTCGCGGAACAACTTCAGGCTGTCGACATCGACTTTCTTGGTGTTGTGCGCGGTGTTTTTCGCTTCGCCGGCACCGGTGCCATAACCCTTGATGGTCTTGGCCAGGATGACGGTGGGTTGTTCTTTGTGATTGACCGCTTCGTGGTACGCCGCGTAGACCTTGTACGGGTCGTGGCCGCCACGGTTGAGTTTCCAGATTTCGTCGTCGGACAGGTCCGCAACCATCGCCTTGAGTTCAGGCGTGTTGAAGAAGTGTTCACGCACGAATGCGCCGTCTTTGGCTTTGTAATTCTGGTACTCGCCGTCGATGACTTCGTCCATGCGACGTTGCAGGATACCGTCGACGTCTTTGGCCAGCAGTGGGTCCCAGAAACGGCCCCAGATGACTTTGGTCACGTTCCACTGAGCACCGCGGAACACGCCTTCGAGTTCCTGGATGATCTTGCCGTTGCCGCGAACCGGGCCGTCGAGGCGCTGCAGGTTACAGTTGATGACGAAGATCAGGTTGTCGAGCTTCTCGCGGCCAGCCAGCGAGATCGCGCCCAGGGATTCCGGCTCGTCGCACTCGCCGTCGCCCAGGAAGCACCAGACTTTCTGCTTGCCTTGCGGAATGAAACCACGGGCTTCCAGGTACTTCATGAAGCGAGCCTGGTAGATCGCCTGGATCGGGCCCAGACCCATGGAAACGGTCGGGAACTGCCAGAAGTCAGGCATCAGCCAAGGGTGCGGATAGGACGACAGGCCCTGACCGTCCACTTCCTGGCGGAAGTTGTTCATCTGGTCTTCGGTGATGCGGCCTTCCATGAATGCGCGGGCGTAAACGCCTGGCGAGGTGTGGCCCTGGAAGTAGATCAGGTCGCCGCCGTGTTCGTCGGTCGGGGCCTGGAAGAAATAGTTGAAGCCGATGTCGTACAAGGTTGCGCTGGAGGCGAAGCTGGAGATGTGACCGCCCAGGTCAGAATCTTTCAGGTTCGTGCGCATCACCATGGCCATCGCGTTCCAGCGTACCAGCGAGCGAATGCGGCGTTCCATGAACAGGTCGCCAGGCATGCGTGCTTCGTGGGTAACGGGAATGGTGTTGCGGTATGGCGTGGTGATGGCGTAAGGCAATTGCGAACCGCTGCGGGTTGCGAGTTCGCCCAAACGGGTCATCAGATAATGAGCGCGGTCTTCGCCTTCTTTGTCGAGAACCGATTCCAGGGCGTCCAGCCATTCCTGGGTTTCGACGGGATCGAGGTCTTGCATGGCTTGCTCCAGGGCGGAAAGGCTTCCAGAATCGGTTGCCTGAGTTTGCGACTGGCCTTGTGGGCAGACGATATAAATTCTTGGATTGCCGAGAGGTAGGTTCCGGCGGCGTGTAGTTTTACTACAAATCATTGAGCATTTCAGCTATCCGAATGTATATACGAGTAGTAAAACTACAGATGAGCGGCTTGTGGCCTCCAGCTCCGTTGTGAGAATAATCGTTAAGGTTGGTCGTTTGCCAACCGAAAAAGGTGAATGCTTGATGCTCGCTGCCAACAATAAAGAAATTTCAGCTATTTCTAACTTTTGTTCGACAGTCGGTCGCGTAGTGCTTTCTGAAAATTCACTACATGCAGCCCTCCACACGCCGATCAAGGATAGACCATGAGCCTGCCTACGCTTGCCGAACTGCCCGGCATTCTCCTGCCGTTTGTCACCCGTGCCGAGCAGTCTTTGCGCGCGGCCGTCGCCGAACTGGATGACGATCAAGCGCTGTCCGCCTGGACGCCAGAGCGCTGGGCGCAGTTCGCCCGCGTGACGGCTGCCAGCGATTTTGTCATTGAACAAAGTGTGCGTGACCCTTTGATGTTGCTGGCGCTGGTGCAGTCCGGCGAACTGGACCGCAGTTTTGCCCCTGGCGAGTTATGCGCACAGATCGCGGCGGCGGCGAATGCCGCTGAAAGCGAAGATGAACTCGGGCGGGTATTGCGCCGCCAGCGCACCCGTCATCAGGTGCGGATCATCTGGCGTGACCTCAACCGCCAGGCCGATCTGATCCAGACCTGTCGCGACCTTTCCGACATGGCCGACGCGAGCATCGATCAGGCGTATCAATGGCTGTACGCGCGCCACTGTCAGCAATTCGGCGTGCCCACCGGCCGACGCAGCGGCGAGCCGCAGCAAATGGTCATCCTCGGCATGGGCAAGCTTGGTGCGGTCGAGCTCAATCTGTCGTCCGACATCGATCTGATCTTCGCCTACCCCGAGGGCGGCGAAACCGTGGGCGTGAAGCGCTCGCTGGATAACCAGGAATTTTTCATCCGTCTCGGCCAACGGCTGATCAAAGCGCTGGACCCGATGACCGTCGACGGTTTCGTCTTTCGCGTCGACATGCGTCTGCGCCCTTACGGCTCATCCGGCGCGCTGGTGCTGAGCTTCAACGCGCTGGAGCAGTATTACCAGGATCAGGGTCGCGACTGGGAACGTTACGCGATGATCAAGTCGCGGGTCGTGGCCGGCGATCAGGCCGCCGGTGCGCAACTGCAAGAGATGTTGCGTCCGTTCGTTTATCGGCGGTATCTGGATTTTTCCGCCATCGAAGCGCTGCGCACCATGAAGCAGCTGATTCAGCAGGAAGTGCGGCGCAAAGGGATGGCCGACAACATCAAACTCGGCTCGGGTGGCATTCGTGAGGTGGAGTTTATCGCGCAGGCGTTCCAGCTGATTCACGGCGGCCGCGACCTCAGCCTGCAGCAGCGTCCGCTATTAAAAGTATTGAGCACGCTCGAAGGCCAGGGTTACCTGCCGCCCGCGGTGGTGAGCGAGCTGCGCGAAGGCTATGAATTCCTGCGTTACACCGAGCACGCGATTCAGGCGATTGCCGATCGTCAGACGCAGATGCTGCCGGACGGCGCAGAGGATCAGGCGCGCATCGCCTTCATGCTCGGTTTCGACGATTGGCCGGCCTTCCACCAGCAACTGATGCATTGGCGCGGTCGCGTGGCGTGGCACTTCGGGCAGGTGATTGCCGATCCGGACGAAGAGGAGGGCACCGAGAGCGAAGTCGTGGTCGGCGGTGAATGGCTACCGTTGTGGGAAGAGGCTCAGGATGAAGAAGCCGCCTGCCGTCAATTGGGCGAGGGCGGTTTCGTCGACGCGACCAAGGCGCTGAAAGCCCTGGCCGCGCTGCGCGCCAGCCCGCAATTGCGGGCGATGCAACGTCTTGGGCGCGAGCGTCTGGACGCATTTATCCCTCGATTGCTGGCGCAGGCCGTGGAGCACGCCAACCCTGATCTGGTGTTGGAGCGGGTCTTGCCCCTGGTGGAAGCGGTTGCCCGGCGTTCCGCGTACCTGGTGTTGCTGACCGAAAACCCCGGCGCACTGCGACGCTTGCTGACACTGTGCGCGGCGAGCCCATGGATCGCCGAGCAAATCACCCGCTTCCCGCTGCTGCTTGACGAGCTGCTCAACGAAGGCCGGTTGTTCAAGCCGCCCTTGGCACCGGAGCTCGCCGCCGAATTACGTGAGCGTCTGACGCGCATTCCCGAAGATGACCTCGAACAACAAATGGAAGCGCTGCGCCATTTCAAACTGGCGCACCGCTTGCGGGTGGCCGCTTCGGAAATCGCCGGCAGCCTGCCGTTGATGAAAGTCAGCGATTATCTGACCTGGCTCGCTGAAGCGATTCTCGAGCAGGTGATGGCGCTGGCGTGGCGCCAGACCGTGGCCAAATATGGAACACCCCTGCGCAACGACGGCAGTTTCTGCGATCCAGGCTTCATCATTGTCGGTTACGGCAAAGTCGGCGGACTGGAACTGGGGCATGGTTCGGACCTCGATCTGGTGTTCATCCACGACGGCGATCCGCAGGCTGAAACCGACGGGCCGAAACCCATCGACGGTGCACAATTCTTCACTCGGCTGGGGCAGCGAATCATTCACTTGCTCACGGCCCAGACCAACTCTGGCCAGCTGTATGAAGTGGATATGCGCCTGCGGCCGTCCGGCGCTTCCGGCCTGTTGGTCAGCTCGCTCGGGGCCTTTGCCCGCTATCAGGAAAATGAGGCCTGGACCTGGGAGCATCAAGCGCTGGTGCGCGCGCGGGTGCTGGTCGGAAGTCAGGATGTCGGTCAGGCATTCGAGAAGGTCCGCGCGGTGATATTGGGCCGTCCGCGGGACCTGCCGACATTGCGTCAGGAAGTCAGCGAGATGCGCACAAAGATGCGCGATAACCTCGGCACCAGGAGCACCGCGGCCGGCACCGCAGCAAATGCATTCGAGCCCACGGCGCCGTTCGATCTCAAGCAGGACGCCGGAGGTATCGTCGATATTGAATTTATGGTGCAATACGCCGCCCTGGCGTGGTCGCAAGCACACTCGCCCTTGCTGCGCTGGACAGATAACATCCGCATTCTGGAAGAGCTGGAGCATGAAGGGCTGATGCCCGCCGAGGACGCCGCTCTGCTGCGCGAGGCCTATAAAGCCTACCGCTCAGCCGCGCACCGGCAGGCATTGCAGAAAGACCCCGGAGTGATTCCGGGCGATCAGTTCGCGGATGAGCGCCGGCAGGTCATGCGAATCTGGCGTGAGTTGGGGCTAAGCTGAAACCGGTTATTTGAAACACCTGATGCCCTTGTGGGAGCGAGCTTGCTCGCGATGGCGGTCTGACAGTCAGCATAAATGTTGTATGGGGCGGCCACATCGCGAGCAAGCTCGCTCCCACAGTGGATTTGCAGGCGTTTTGTAGAATTCTCGAGGCGGGGAGGCGTATGCCTCCCCGGTTCGTTTTTGGAAACCACATGAAAATTCTGATCGTTGGGCCCAGTTGGGTCGGTGACATGGTGATGGCGCAGACACTGTTTCAGTGCCTCAAACAGCGCCATCCGCAGTGCGAAATCGACGTGCTGGCCCCCGAGTGGAGCCGGCCGATTCTTGAGCGCATGCCCCAAGTGCGTCAGGCGTTGAGCTTTCCGCTCGGTCACGGCGTGCTGGAGCTGGCGACGCGCCGGCGCATCGGCAAGTCCCTGGCCGGTCAGTACGACCAGGCGATCCTGCTGCCCAATTCCCTGAAGTCGGCGCTGGTGCCGTTCTTCGCCGGCATCGCGAAGCGCACCGGCTGGCGTGGCGAGTTTCGCTACGGCCTGCTCAACGACGTGCGTACGCTGGATAAAGAACGTTATCCGCTGATGATCGAACGTTTCATGGCCCTGGCTTACGAGCCCGGCCTCGAGCTGCCGAAACCGTATCCGCGACCGACCCTGCAGATTAACCCGGTGACCCGCGAAGCGGCCTTGGCGAAATTCGGCTTGAGCCTCGATCGCCCGGTCCTGGCCCTGTGTCCCGGCGCCGAGTTTGGCGAATCCAAACGCTGGCCGTCCGAGCATTACGCTCAGGTCGCCGAAGCGAAAATTCGCGAAGGCTGGCAAGTCTGGCTGTTCGGTTCGAAAAACGATCACGCCGTCGGTGAAGACATCCGCGCGCGGCTGATTCCCGGTTTGCGCGAAGAATCGGTGAACCTCAGCGGCGGCACTTCCCTCGCCGAAGCCATTGATCTGTTGTCTTGCGCCGACTCGGTGGTGTCCAACGATTCCGGCCTGATGCACGTTGCCGCCGCGTTGAACCGGCCTTTGGTGGCGGTGTACGGCTCGACTTCGCCGGGCTTCACTCCGCCGCTGGCCGAGCACGTCGAAATCGTGCGCCTGGGCATCGAATGCAGCCCATGCTTCGACCGCACATGCCGGTTCGGTCATTACAATTGCCTGCGCCAACTTATGCCGCAAGCGGTGAACGAAGCCTTGCAGCGGTTGCAGGGCACTGTGGTCGAGGTCCAATAGTTTGCGGGTTCTGTTGATCAAGACATCTTCGCTGGGCGATGTGATTCACGCGTTGCCAGCGTTGACCGATGCAGCCCGGGCGATTCCCGGAATCACATTCGACTGGGTCGTGGAAGAAGGCTTCGCCGAAATCCCCACCTGGCACCCGGCTGTGGGTAAAGTGATTCCAGTGGCAATCCGGCGCTGGCGCAAGAACATCTGGCAAACCCTCAAAAGCGGCGAATGGAAACGTTTCAAGCAAAGCGTTCGGGCCACGAAATACGATCTGGTGATCGACGCGCAAGGGTTGCTGAAAAGCGCCTGGCTGACCCGTTACGTCAAAGCTCCGGTGGCCGGTCTCGACAAAAGCTCGGCACGCGAGCCGATGGCCGCGCGATTTTACAATCGGCGTCTGGCAGTTGCCCGGGGTCAGCACGCAGTGGAGCGTGTCCGTCAGTTGTTCGCCATTGCCCTGGGGTACGACTTGCCCAAAGGCCTGGGCGATTACGGCCTGAACGTCGAACGGCTGGTGGAGCTGCCGCGTAAGAATCCGTACGTGCTGTTCCTGCATGGCACCACGTGGGACACCAAACACTGGCCCGAAGCCTACTGGCGTGAACTGGCCGAGCGAGTCGGCTATCTGGGTGTCGGTGTGAAACTGGCGTGGGGCAGTCCGGCTGAAAAAGCCCGGGCCGAACGCATCGCCAAGGACATGCGCCACGTTGAAGTGCTGCCGAAACTGAATCTGGCGGGCGTCGGCAAAGTGCTTGCCGGTGCGCAGGCTTGCGTCGCGGTAGACACCGGTCTGGGTCATCTCGCCGCGGCCCTCGACGTACCGACGCTGTCACTTTTCGGTCCCACCAATCCCGGCCTGACCGGTGCCTATGGCAAGGCGCAGATTCACGTCGCCAGCGATTGGCCATGCGCGCCGTGCCTGCAAAAGAAATGCACCTATCAACCGACGGCCGAAGATGCCCGTCAGTTCGACCTGAAACGCGAGTGGCCACTGTGCTTCACGCGCCTGAATCCCGAGCGTGTCGCCACCCGACTGAGCACGTTGTTACTGGCTGAGGAGCTGCGCTGATGCAGTTGGCATTCGTCTTGTACAAATATTTTCCGTTCGGCGGCCTGCAGCGTGATTTCATGCGCATCGCCCTGGAATGCCAGCAGCGCGGCCATCAGATTCGCGTCTACACCTTGATCTGGGAAGGCGAAGTGCCGCCGGGTTTCGAAGTGCTCGTGGCGCCGGTCAAAGCCTTCTTCAATCACCGCCGCAACGAAAAACTCAGCGAATGGATGGAGGCCGATCTGGCCAAGCGTCCGGTGGACCGTCTGATCGGCTTTAACAAGATGCCGGGGCTCGACGTTTACTACGCCGCCGATGGCTGCTTCGAAGACAAGGCGCAGAACCTGCGCAATTCGCTGTACCGGCGCTGGGGCCGCTACCGGCACTTCGCCGAATACGAGCGTGCGGTGTTCGCCAAGAGCGCCAAAACTGAAATATTGATGATCTCCGAGGTTCAGCAACCCCTGTTCATCAAACATTACGACACACCGCTGGAACGCTTCCATCTGCTCCCGCCGGGCATTTCCCAGGATCGTCGCGCGCCGGCCAATGCCGCTGAGATCCGCGCCGATTTCCGTCGCGAATTCAACCTCGAAGACGATGACCTGTTGCTGGTACAGATAGGCTCCGGGTTCAAGACCAAAGGCGTCGATCGCAGCCTCAAGGCAGTGGCGGCATTGCCCGCTGATCTGAAGAAACGCACCCGACTGTTTGTAATTGGCCAGGATGACCCCAAATTGTTCCAGATGCAGAGCGCCACCTTGGGGCTCGGCGACAATGTCACGTTTCTCAAGGGCCGTAGCGATATTCCGCGTTTCCTGCTCGGCGCCGACGTTTTGATTCATCCGGCGTACAACGAAAACACCGGGACCGTGTTGCTTGAAGCCTTGGTGGCCGGGCTGCCGGTGCTGGTCAGCGCGGTCTGTGGCTACGCCCATTACATCGCCGAGGCGGAAGCCGGTCTGGTACTGGATCAGCCATTCGATCAGGCGCAATTGACGCGCTACCTGACCGACATGTTGAACGACGCAACTGCACGGGCGGCCTGGAGCCGCAACGGTCTGTCCTATGCCGAAACGGCCGACCTCTACAGCATGCCGCAACACGCGGCCGATGTGATTCTGGCGGAGCACGCTTAATGAAGTTGATGCTGGCTGAACCGTTCAAAAGCCTCTGGGCCGGACGCGACCCGTTCGTCGAAGTCGAAGGACTCGAGGGCGAGGTTTACCGCGCGCTGGAAGCGCGCCGCACCTTGCGTACCGAAGTGAATGGCGAAGGCTTTTTCGTAAAGATTCACCATGGCATCGGCTGGCGCGAGATTTTCAAGAACCTGCTGACGGCCAAGCTGCCGGTACTTGGCGCGGGGCAGGAATGGGCTGCCATCCAGCGCCTGCAGGAAGTCGGCGTACCGACCATGACCGCCGTCGCCTACGGCGAAAAGGGTACCAACCCGGCGGACCATGATTCGTTCATCATCACCGAAGAATTGGCGCCCACCATCAGTCTTGAAGATTTTTGCATGGATTGGCCGGCGCAGCCTCCCGAGCCGACACTCAAGCGCGCGCTGATCGCCGAAGTCGCACGCATGACCGGCATGATGCACCGTGCGGGGGTGAACCATCGCGACTGCTACATCTGCCACTTCCTGTTGCACACCGACAAGCCGGTGACCGCCCACGACCTGAAGCTCTCGGTCATCGACCTGCACCGCGCCCAGACCCGCCCCACGATTCCCGCGCGTTGGCGGAACAAAGACTTGGCAGCGCTGTATTTTTCCGCGATGGATATCGGCCTGACCCGGCGCGACAAGTTGCGTTTCCTCAAGGGCTATTTTCAGCGCCCCCTGCGCCAGATCCTGAGCGAGGAAAGTGGTTTGCTGGTGTGGTTGCAAAGCAAGGCCGACAAGCTCTACGACCGCAAACAGCGCTACGGGAATGCGCTCTGATGTCGGGTTGGAATCTGGAACCGGCCTATGGCGCTCTGGCTGACGATTTCGGTAGCCTGGATGCAGTGTTCGCCCTGCAAGGCGAGCGTTTGACGCGTGATCCGTTGTCCGAAGTCATCCGCGTGCAGCGCAATGGCGTCAACTATTACGTCAAGCGCTACGTGGGCGCCGGTAAAGGCCTGCGGCGGTACCTGGGCAAACCCCGGGTGAAAGCCGAATGGCAGAATCTCAAACGCTTCGCCAAGTGGGGCATCCCCACCGCCGAAGTGGTGGCCTGGGGCCTGGAACGGCGCGGCGCGACCTACGATCGCGGGGCGATGATCACCCGTGAATTGCCGCATACCGAAGATTTGTCGGCCCTTGCCGAACGTCACGATCCGAAACTGGCGGACCGCGCCTGGGTCGACACCGTCAGTCGTCAACTGGCCGGCTATACCCGGATCATGCATGACCACCGCTTCACGCATAACGATTTGAAGTGGCGCAACTTGCTGATCGACGATCAGGCGCGACTGTTCCTGATCGACTGCCCGAACGGTGATTTCTGGCGCGGTTTCTGGCTCAAGTACCGCATTACCAAAGACCTCGCGTGTCTCGACAAGGTTGCCAAATATCAGTTGTCGGCGACTCAGCGTCTGCGTTTTTACTTGCAATACCGGCAGCAGCCCCGGCTCGATGCCGCGGATAAAAAGCGCATTCGTCATGTGCTGAGATTTTTCGAGGGTCGTGAATGACAGATTTTCTCGCCGCTGAAGACCGTGCGCTGCTTGAGCGCCATGGCCTCGGTACCTTTGACGCGCTGTGGGCCAGAGAGCTCGAGGCGGTGGACGAGCCCAACAACGTGCGCGGAGGCTGGAGCAGTGTGTCCCGTCTGGACCTGGAGGGGCAGGGGTTCTACCTCAAGCGCCAGAGCAACTACCAAATGCATACGTTGCATGCGCCGTTGGGTGAGCCGAGCTTTGCCCGTGAGTTTCGCAATATCAGTCGCTACGAGAAGCTTGGCATTCCGGCGCTGAAGGCGTCGTACTTCGGTGAGCGCAGGGTCGACGGTGAAGTCCGGGCGATTTTGCTGACCCGCGCGCTCGACGGCTGGGATGACCTGGATTCGCTGTTGCAGCATTGGTCGGACCTGAGCGCGGCGCAGCAGTCGGGGATTTTGCAGGCCTGTGGCCGGCTGGCCCGACGTCTGCACGGTGCACGGCAGGTTCACGGCTGCTTTTATCCAAAACACATATTTCTTCAGGTTGCTCACGACGGATACGTGGCCCGGCTGATTGACCTGGAAAAAACCCGGCCTCTGTTGTTCGGTCGGCGTGATCGGGTCAAGGATCTGGAGCCGTTGACGCGGCGCGCGCCAGAATGGAGCGAAGCGCAGCTGCGCGAGTTGCTCGCGGCCTATCTCGAGCAACCGCAGGACGCTTCGCTGATCGACGGCTGGCTGACGCGCCTGACCGCGCGGCGCAGTTACAAGGGGGCTAACTGATGCGATTGTCCGAACTGAAAAACGCCGGCCGCCAACCTGACCTGCCCCTGAGCATTACCCTGGCCGATGCGGCCGGGCCTGCCGAGTTGCAGTTGTTGAGTCTGTTGCGGGTGTTGCCGGGCCAGCGCTATGTCGGCGCCGGCGTCTGGCGCAGTCGCCCGGTGCTGGCCAAGTTATTGGTGGGCAGTAAGGCTGCGCGGCATTTTCAACGCGAGCTGGGCGGCGTGCGCTTGCTCGCCGCGCAGGGGCTGACCACGCCGCAGCTGTTGGCCGACGGTTTGAAGGATGGCGACGGCGGCTGGCTGCTGTTCGATTTTCTGGAAAATGCCGAAAGCCTCGGAGGCGCCTGGCAACAGGTCGAGCATTTGCCGATGCTGGCCGATGAGCAATCGAGGGTGTTGGCCGATGCCTTGGGCGCGGTCGGGCAAATGCACCGCAAAGGCCTGTGGCAGGAGGACTTGCATCTGGACAATCTGCTACGCCAGGGCGGGCGACTGTACTTGATCGACGGTGCCGGGATCCGTGCCGAAACGCCGGGCCAACCGTTGTCGCGCCAGAAAGTGCTGGAAAATCTCGGGGTGTTTTTCGCCCAGCTACCCAAGTCGCTGGAGCCCTTCACCGAAGAATTGCTGGTGTATTACCTGTTGAGCAATGGCGAGCATGCGTTGCCCATGGAGGCGTTGCAAAAGCAGATCGACAAAGTCCGCGCCTGGCGCCTCAAGGATTTTCTGGCCAAGGCCGGTCGCGACTGTACGTTGTTCAGCGTTCAGCGCGGGCCGTTCGGTTTGCGGGCGACACGTCGCGATGAGGAGGCGGCGATGCTGCGGGTGCTGGAACAGGCCGATGTGTTGCTCGAACAGGGTCACCTGTACAAGACCGGTGGCACGGCCAGTGTCGGCAAGGTCGAGGTCGGCGCTCGCACATTGCTGATCAAGCGCTACAACATCAAAGGGTTCGCTCATTGGCTCAAGCGTTTCTGGCGCCCAAGTCGAGCCTGGCATTCCTGGCGCGAAGGCCATCGGTTGGCGTTCCTGGGTATCGCCACGCCAAAACCCCTGGCGATGCTCGAAAAACGCTTTCTCGGATTGCGCAGTCGGGCTTACCTGGTGACCGAGCACTTGTCCGGTCCGGATGTCATCGAGCGTTTTGCGCCTTACGTTGAACGGGGCGACGCGCCCGAAGCCGAGCTGGCGGCGCTGGATCACTTGTTTGCCGAGCTGATTCGCGAGCGCATCAGCCACGGCGACTTCAAGGGCCACAACCTGTTCTGGCAAGACAATCGCTGGGTGCTCATCGATCTGGATTCGATGCGCCAGCACGGCTCAGTGGAAAGTTTCGCCCCGGCCTACGCACGCGATCGGGCGCGGTTCATGCGTAACTGGCCGTCGAGCAGTGCGCTGTATCAGCTGATCGATCAGCGCTTGCCCCGCGACGTTTCCAGCACTGCCTGAACTGATCGGGCGAGTGAACACGGCTTGGTGAAACGTCCTACGTGATTCTCGGAACTCGTGAACTGTGTCCTGAATTAGTCCGATGGTAGCTTGCCCTGACGTTCTCGGAGGGCAAATCTTGACCATAAAAACGGCTGTCATGCTCGGCGTCTGCTCACTGGCTTTGACCGGTTGCGGAACGGTTCTCACAGTGCTGCAAGGTGACGAAGACGCCGCCCGAGGTCTCAGGAAACAGAAAACCTACTGTCAGTCCGTCCCGCGAATCTACAGCGGTCTGGCCTACGATTTTTGCCTGTTGAATGCGCCGCCCGACCCGACCGGCGTACTGATTCCGTTTGTTCTTCTGGACATCACTCTGTCCGGCGTTCTGGACACCGTGGCGCTGCCCTACACGATCTATCGGCAGGCAGCGCACGGCAATCTCGGCATTTACTGGCGGGCAGGCCGTGGATAGAAGGCTTCATGTGCTTTCCCGGCATCTTCCTCATACGGGCAATTACCGCTGGGTCTTTCCTGCCATGTTTACGCTATAATCCCGCCCTTTAGCTGCCCGTCGCCCCTTTGCGAAGGCACATTAATTTTTGAGGCGCGTTGCGCCTGCATGCAGACTTAAGAGGCTAGACCCCTGTGGCATTGACGATTCTTGGCCTGTCCGGCGCCCTTAGCCATGATCCTTCAGCAGCGTTGTACATTGACGGCAAGCTGGTCGCTGCAGCTGAAGAAGAGCGCTTCGTGCGCGATAAACATGCAAAGAACCGCATGCCTTACGAATCGGCGAAGTTTTGCCTCGAACAGGCCGGCATCAAACCGTCGGACGTCGACGTGGTGGCGATTCCATTCGCGCCAATCAGCCTGTTCGGCAAGGCGCGCTGGCACTACGCCAAGCGTTACTGGTACGCCCCGGACCGCGCACTCGACGCGATCCTGATGGGCAACCGTCGCTACAAGCGCTACCGCAACAAGATCGTCTGGTGCCTCGAGCAACTGGGCTTCGATCCGAAGAAAATCAGGATCGAGCCGGTCGAGCATCACCTCGCCCACGCCTCCAGTGCCTACCATTGCTCCGGTTTCAAAGAAAAAACCGCGATCCTCGGGATCGATGGCAAGGGTGAATACGCCACGACCTTCTTCGGTTACGGCGAGAACGGCAAGATCCACAAGATCAAGGAATTCTTCGATCCGGACTCCTTGGGTGGCCTGTACGGCGCAATCACCGAGTTCCTCGGTTTCGAGATGCTCGACGGTGAATTCAAGGTCATGGGCATGGCGCCGTACGGCGATGCCGGCAAGTATGACTTCTCGCGTCTGGCCTCGTTTGAAAATGGCGAGCTGGTGATCAACACCGATTACGCCAACGTCATCGGCCTGCGTCGCTATAAAGAGAAGGGCAAGGGTTTTTACTTCTCGCCAAAACTGATCGAGTGGCTGGGACCGAAGCGCGAAGGCGACATCGCCGACGAGCCTTACATCCACTACGCCGCGAGCATGCAAGCGCTGTTCGAGAAACTGGCGTTGCAGATGATCGACCATTACCTGGGCGACGTACTCAAGGAAACCGGCAAACTGGCCTTCGCCGGTGGCTGTGCGTTGAACGTCAAGCTGAACCAGAAAATCATCGCTCGCGATGACGTCAAAGAGCTGTTCGTTCAGCCTGCCTCCGGCGATGCCGGTACTGCAGTCGGTGCTGCGGCTTATGTTTCTCATGCCCGTGGCGTTCCGGTCGAGAAGATGGAGCACGTCTACCTCGGCCCGTCATACAGCAACGAAGACGTCCTCGCTGCCTGCGCCCGTCACCCGAGCAAACCGGTGTGGCGCAAGCTTGAGAACATGCCGGAAAACATCGCCAAAATCATGGTCGATGGCAACCCGGTGGCGTGGTTCCAGGGGCGCATGGAATTCGGTCCGCGTGCCTTGGGCGGTCGTTCGATCATCGGTTGCCCAAGCGCGACCGGCGTGGCCGACCGGATCAACCACCAGATCAAGTTCCGCGAGCGCTGGAGGCCCTTCTGCCCCTCGATGCTCGACACGGTCGCTCCACAAATGATCAAGATCGATCACCCGGCGCCCTTCATGACCTTCACTTTCGAAGTTGCCGAAGAGTGGAAGACCCGCGTGCCGGAAGTCGTCCACGAAGATGGCACTTCCCGGGCCCAGGTGCTCAAGCGCGAATACAATCCGCGCTACTACGACATGATGAAAGCCCTCGAAGTGCTGACCGGTAATGGCGTGTCGCTGAACACCTCGCTCAACCGTCGCGGCGAACCGATGATCTGCTCGCCGACCGATGCCTTGAACATGTTCTTCGGTTCCGACCTGCAGTACCTGATCATGGAAGACATTCTGGTGGTCAAAGAGGGCGCGGACGCTTATGACACGCTCGGCTGAGCGCCATGTGTTGCAGTTCTGCCACGGCTATGACGGGCCGTTTCTGGATTGCGCACGGCAGTACGCCAGCCTGTTCGCGGGGACCGGTTATCGAGTGACCACGGTTTTTTTGACCGGGGCCGCCGATGCCGACGTCGCCGCGGGCTGCTCCAGCGACGAAGTGCTGTTCATGGAATACAGCTCCAAAGCCATTCGCGGCCTGAAGCTGGGCGCCATCAGCGACCTGCGCAAGATCGCGGCTTCGCGCAATTTCAGTTTTTGTATCGCTCACCGTTCCAAGCCGATCTACATCGCCCTGCTGGGGACGTCTTTGCCGGTGATTGGCGTGCATCATGCGCTGGGCGACTACACGCGCGGCACACGCAAACTCTTCGCCGGTATTTTCCGCAAGCGCCTGAGTCTGCTCGGGGTATCCGATGCGGTGCGCGATGACATCCGCAACAGCCTGCCGAAATGGCCTGCCGGACAAATCCAGACGCTCTATAACCGCATCGATGTGCAGGCCTTGCAGGACAGCCAGGTGTCGGTTCGCGAAGCCCGGGAAGCCCTTGGTTTGTCGATGGATGCCTGGATTGTCGGCAACGTTGGCAGGCTGCATCCTGACAAGGACCAGGCCACGTTACTGCGTGGGTTTGCCGCGGCGTTACCGTGTTTGCCCGCGAACAGCCAATTGGCGATTCTCGGCGTTGGCCGGTTGGAGCAGGACCTGAAGGCGCTGGCCCACGAACTGGGGGTCGCCGACCGTGTGCTGTTCCTTGGCCAGGTTCCCGAAGCCCGGCGCTATTTTCGCGCATTCGATGTGTTCGCCTTGAGCTCCGATCACGAACCTTTCGGCATGGTGCTGCTGGAGGCGATGGCGGCCGGTTTGCCGTTGCTCGTGACCGCGTGCGGTGGCGCGAAGGAAGTGGTCGAAGGCGTCGGCATTCTGTTCCCGCTGGGCGATGCCGAGCGCATGGCCCAGGGCCTGCAACGACTGGCCGCCATGGATGATCAGGAGCGTCAGCAGTGTGCGCAGCTGATGCTCGACCGCTTGCACGAGCGCTTTTCCGATCGCGCGGTGCGTGACGTTTTCTGGCATCTGCCCTTCGTCATCGAACGTGAGCCGAGGGCTTGATGCTGGAGCAAGGAAGACGATGAAAGTTTTATTTCTGGTCCAGAAAGATCAGCGAGCCATTCTTGACCGCTTGTACGAAGGCGTTGCCGCGCACTGCGAATGCGAGATGCGCTGGCTCGGCAGTGAGGAGCAACGCAACCTGCGTGGCTACTTCCGTCGTGAGGTCGACGTGTCACGGTATGACCGCATCGTGTTCTTTCTGCGCTTCAAGCAGGAGATTCGCCAGGCCGGGTTCATTCGTACCATCCCCAATCTGGTGATTCTTGAGCACGACGCCTACCAGAACTACATTGCGTGCAAGTACACCGGCAAGTTCAGTGCGCATTATCGGCGTATGCCGTGGGCCCGAATCATCACCTCCGGTTTCGTGGTTGGCGAACGCTTGCGCGGTGAAGGGTTTGACGCCGTTTTCGTTCCCAAAGGTTACGACCAGGCGTTGTTGCAGGACCAGGGCCGCGAGCGCGATATCGAACTGGCGTTTGTGGGCAGCACCAGCAGCGGCGCCTACAGTGGTCGCAAGGCACTGCTTGATGAGTTGGCAGGTGTCGAACCCTTGGTTGTAACCCGCACCAATTCGGGTGACGAGTACCGTGACACGCTCAACCGCATACGCTTTTTCGTCAGCGCCGATGTCGGCATGGGCGAGTTCATGATCAAGAATTTCGAAGCCATGGCTTGCGGCTGTGTGCTGCTCGCCTATGATCAGGGCGCGGCCGAAAGTAATGCATTGGGCCTGCAGGATATGCACAACGTGGTGTTCTATCAGGACATTGCACAGCTCCAGGAAAAGTTGCGCAGGTTACGCGCGGATCCGGAGCTGGCGCAGCGTATTGCGTGCAACGGTCGTGACCTGGCGGTCAGCCAGTTCAGCTTTGCGCGAATCGGTCAGCGGATCGTTGAGGCGATCGAGCCGGCATTGCGTGCGCGTGCGCCGTTGAGTTTCCTCGAAACAGTTCGCCTGAATTTGGGCATTTGACACGGGCCACTCGGCGATTGATATTGCTGCCGACTCCGACTTTATTGAGAATCAGGTGCAATTTTCACAACAAAGCAACATTACATTGGTGGTCACGAGTTGTGGCCGGCTGGATTTGCTCAAGGCAACGCTCGACAGCTTTGATCGGTTCAACACGGCTGCCATTCGTGAGGTCTTCATCACCGAAGATGCCGGCGACGAGGGCGTTCGCGCGATCATTCCCGCTCACTGGAAGGATCATTGCACGGTATTCGTCAATCGCCCGAAGCTGGGTCAACTGGCGTCCATCGACCTGGCCTATGAGCACGTCAAGACGCCGTACATCTTCCATTGCGAAGACGACTGGCAGTTCTATCGCTCGGGGTTCGTCGAGGACTCGATGATCATTCTCGATGCGCGTGAGGAAATCCTCCAGGTCTGGCTGCGCAACTATATTTACGACTTGAAGGTGCACAGCCCCTACATTCATCGTGGAGAAAGAGAAGTCATCGGCGGCGTGGCCTGCTACCCGTTGATCTCCGAAAAACCGGAATGGCAGGGCTTCTCGCTCAATCCCGGGTTACGCCGGGTCAAGGAATATCGGTTGTGTGCCCCGTTTTCTGCGCACGGTGGCGAGAAGGCACTCTCACAACGCTATGCACAGCTCAACCTGAACGCCGTGACGCTCGAAGCTGACGCCGTTTTGCATACCGGTTTCGGTGAACACGTGCAGACGCCTGCCGAGCGGCAACGCAAGGCCCGCCGCAGTCGTCGCGAACAGATCAGGTCCGCATTATTTTTGTTGCTGGGAGTCTGCATTGGCTGGTTTATCAACTAGGTGCACCGCAGCTCGTTTGCAGATTTCCCGACATTGGCTCCTGCGCCTATGAGTATTCTCAACGTCATGTGGGCCGGCGGCGCGCCGTTTGCCTCGATCCACAAGGTGCATCAGCAGATATTGTCCCAAGCGGACCCTTCCATGCCGATCAAAACCTGGTTGCTGCAAGGCTCGGCGGCCGGTTGCGGCGGCAATGTTGATGAAGCCACGGAGTGGAGACTGTCATCCGCCCGGTTAAAGGGGCGGCATATCTGGCGCTTGACCAGACCCTGGATGATGGCCAGGTTTCACAAAGCCTTGAAGGACAGTGATGCCCGGGTGCTGCTGATTGACGGCTTGGGTGTCGCGCGCACGTTGTTGCCGTTACTCGAAGACCTGCCGCATATCCGCGCCGTGGTGATTTTTCACGGGTCGTCACGCCTCTATGCGGCTGATCCAGGTCTGTTTCACAGACTTGCGCCAGGTCGACTCACCCTGGCTGCGGTATCGAATACGCTTGCGGCTTCGTTGAGCCATGAACTGCAAATGCCGGTCATGACATTGCGCAGTGCCTTTGATCCTGTGGCCTTTCGCGCCGCCGCATTTTCTCGACAACAAGCCCGCAGCCGTCTGGGATTGCCCCAGGATGGCACGCCGGTGCTGGGTGCGGTGGGGCGCCTGGTCGCGGAAAAAGGCTTCGCCTGCCTGCTCGACGCTTTCGCCGCGGCGCTACGTGAGCGTCCCGATCTGCGACTGGTGATCATTGGCGAAGGGTCGGCGCGAGCCACGCTTGAAGCGCGCGTCGAGCAACAGGGCTTGCGCGACAACGTCTTGTTGCCGGGCCATCTGGACGACGCCGCGCAGCTCTACCGCGCGTTTGACTGGGTAGCGATTCCATCCTTGAGCGAAGGGCTGGGGCTGATCATGCAGGAAGCGGTCATGGCGGGCGTTCCCGTGCTGGCCAGCGAGCTGCCGGTATTTCGCGAACAATTGGCCAGCGCCGGCTGGTATGCCCCGGTTGACGATGCGCGTGGCTGGAGCGATGCCATCGTCAAAGCCTTCAGCGTTTCCCCTGAACAAATCGCCGCCGATCAATACAAGGTGCTGTCTCCCGAGGACGCCTGGCTGCGTTTCAGTCAGGACGCCCGTGCATTGCTTTCATGATGCCAGCACTGCCCTTTCCAATGATTGCATTGGAAAGGTGTCGTTCAGCTTTTCACGCGCAATATAGCGAGCGAAGTGCTGCAGGTTGCGCTTGACCAGGCGTTTGGGCAAAGGTCCTCGAAAGAAGCGCATATCCGCTACATCGATCAGGCCCATCTGGTTGTCCGGTGTGACCACGATGTTGCCCAGGTGCAAGGAGCGGAAATAGATTCCCGACTGGTGCAGGCGGTGTATCAACCCGGTCAGGGCCGGTAGCGTCTGTTGCCAGTTGAAATCCTGCTTCTCGGAGATTTGGCGCAGGGTTTCTCCGGCCAGTGGCCGGTAAAGCACAGCGGTCATGCCTGGAGCCGGCAGTCGATGAAATTGCAGGACTTGCAAGGTCGGCACGCCGCGCGTTTGCAGTTTGGCGACATTGTCGATAAAGCGTTTCGAATACGGGCGAAACAGCGCTGAAGAGAACAGACGCTTGCGCCGAAACACTTTGAGCATATTCCCATCCTGTAACAGGTAGACTTTCGGCCCAAAGCCGTCGGCCTCCAGTATTCTGGCGCCTTCAATCATTTGATCCAGTGCGTCTTGTGGAAGGCGGGAGCATTGCATCGTAAGAAGCCTTGTTGAAATGGCGGGGCACAGTAGCAGGCAATGATGCCGAAAAGTGTCGGCTTTAACCATCCGGGTTATCGGGTGAACTCTTTCAGGAGCAATCTGATGCACGAAACACGCTGGGCGCAAACATGGATGACGGTGGGGTTGTTGTGGTTTCTGCTGGCCATTGCACTCGCGCCTACGAACAAGATCTTCCAACAAGGCCTGATCGCCTTGCTCTGGTTGCCAGCCCTGGTGTTTTGCTGGTCGGCGCGGGTCCGGGTCGTGGAATTGCTCCGGGAGCAACGCTGGGTGTATTTGCCGATGCTCGGGTTGCTGATCTGGTCGCTGATCAGTCTTTCGTGGACGAATGCCGAAGAGCCGGGCCGTGAAGCCAAGCGTCTGCTCTACATCATGCTGTTCCTGCTGTTTTTCCCGGTGTTTGCCAATGGCCGCTCCGAGCGGGTGATTCGCCTCATGCAATGGGGCGGTATCGGGTTGGCGGTCACTGCGCTGATGGCCATCATCCGGTTTTACGGGATCAATCAAAACGGCTGGGTTGCGCGTGTCGAAGGATTGGGCGAGTTGTCGCATCCGATTCTGGGCGGTTATGTCATTGGTCTGGCCGCCGTCTGGCTTCTCCATTGGGTGCCACGCTCGCGCTGGATGCAGGTGGGTTGGGTGATAGCGCTGAGCTTTCTGTGCGTGTTCGTAATGCTGAGCCAGAGTCGAGGCGCGGCGTTGGCGCTGCTGCTCACGGTCCTTGCGATGCCGATCTGGTGTCGCGACCAGCGCAGTCGGGTCATCGCTGTCGCGGCGCTGGCAGTGGCCATGTTGGCGTTCTGGGTTTTCGAGCCTTTGGTCATGGCACGCGGTGTTTCCTTTCGCCCGCAGATACTGGTCTCCAGTTTGCATATGATTGCTGAGAATCCCTGGCTGGGCATTGGTCTGGGCGGAAACTACAGGGTATTGGCCGAAGGTGTGCTGTTCGATCACACGCACAATCTGTTCACCCATGTGGCCATCGAGCTGGGGCTGCCGGGGCTGTTGTTGTGGTGCACGGTGTGGCTTGCGGTGCTGCGCGAGGCCTGGAAAGCCCGGGCAACGATTTATGGTCAAGGCGTCATCGGCATCTGGTTATTTTCCTCGCTGGCCCTGCAATTCGATGCCGCCAACCTGACCGGAACACCGCGGCCCGAATGGTTCATCACGTGGCTGCCCGTGGGCCTGGCCAGTGTTTTGGTCTGGGTGCGGGGCAATCCCGGTGCTTGTGATAAAATTTCGCGTTCTACCTAACCAGTGAGCTCTACGATGAGTGACGCACCGCCCAAAGCGGGACAGGAATCCAGCCTGAAAATTTATTTTCGGCTGTTGGGGTATGTGAAACCCTATGTGGGCCTTTTCCTCCTGAGTATCGTGGGCTTCGTGATCTTTGCCTCCACCCAGCCAATGCTGGCGGGGATTCTCAAGTATTTCGTCGATGGTCTGAGCAACCCGCAAGCCGTGCTGTTCCCCAACGTGCCATATTTGAAAGATCTGCAGCTGCTGATGGCGGTGCCGTTGCTGATCATCCTGATTGCCGCATGGCAGGGCCTCGGGTCGTTCCTGGGTAATTACTACCTGGCGAAAGTCTCGCTGGGGTTGGTACACGATCTGCGCGTCGAGTTGTTCAACAAGTTGCTGGTGCTGCCAAACCGTTATTTCGACACCCATAATTCCGGGCACCTGATCTCACGCATTACGTTCAACGTGACCATGGTCACCGGCGCCGCCACGGACGCCATCAAGGTGGTCATCCGCGAAGGGCTGACCGTGGTATTCCTGTTTGCCTACCTGGTGTGGATGAACTGGAAGCTGACGCTGGTGATGCTGGCGATTCTGCCGGTGATCGCGTTCATGGTTGGCAATACCAGCAAGAAATTTCGCAAGCAGAGCAAGAAAATCCAGGTGGCCATGGGTGACGTTACTCACGTCGCGTCAGAGACCATTCAGGGTTATCGCGTGGTCCGCAGTTTCGGTGGCGAAAGCTACGAACAGCAGCGTTTTGCCAAGGCCAGCCACAGCAACACCGACAAACAGCTGCGCATGACCAAGACCGGAGCGGTCTACACCCCGATGCTGCAGCTGGTGATCTATACGGCCATGGCGGTGCTGATGTTCCTGGTGCTGTTTCTGCGCGGCGATGCGACCGCCGGTGACCTGGTGGCCTATATCACCGCCGCAGGCCTGTTGCCGAAGCCAATTCGGCAGCTGTCGGAAGTCAGTTCGACGATTCAGAAAGGCGTCGCCGGCGCAGAAAGTATCTTCGAGCAGCTGGACGTCGAACCCGAAGTCGATAAGGGTACTGTCGAGAAAGATCGGGTCAATGGCCATCTGGAAGTACGCAACTTGAGCTTCACTTACCCCGGGACCGACCGTGAAGTGCTGAAAAACATCAGCTTCACCGCGGCGCCGGGGCAGATGATTGCACTGGTAGGGCGCTCCGGCAGCGGCAAGTCGACCCTCGCCGCGTTGATTCCGCGTTTTTACCACCACGAAACCGGTGAGATTTTGCTCGATGACGTGGAAATTGAAGACTATCGCCTGCGCAACCTGCGACGCCATGTCGCTCAGGTGACCCAACACGTCACGCTGTTCAATGACACGGTCGCCAATAACATTGCTTATGGAGACCTGGCCGGCGCTCCGCGTGAGGACATCGAGAAAGCCGCGGCAGACGCCAATGCAATGGACTTTATCGCTCAGCTGCCACAAGGGCTGGACACGGACGTCGGCGAGAACGGCGTATTGCTGTCCGGCGGCCAGCGCCAGCGTCTGGCGATTGCCCGCGCATTGCTGAAAAACGCGCCGCTGCTGATTCTCGATGAAGCCACTTCGGCCCTGGATACAGAGTCGGAGCGTCACATCCAGGCGGCGCTGGACAAGGTCATGAAAGGTCGCACAACGCTGGTGATTGCGCACCGGCTGTCTACCATCGAGAAAGCAGACCTGATTCTGGTCATGGATCACGGTGAAATTGTCGAGCGTGGTACTCATGCTCAACTGCTGGCCGAGGGCGGTTACTATTCGCGCCTGCACGCCATGGGGCTGGACGAGCCTGCTCCGCTCGGCATCACCTGACCCCGCTGCGGCATGCTGGTCAGGAGAGTTTCGGTATCGATAAAAACATCCGGAGTACCCTTGGGTATCCGGATGTAATTGTTTGAACGTGAACATTTACACTTCTTGGCGCCAGCCCGATAAAGCCGCTGCGCAAGCTCTTGCCAACCCTGTGCTAATATCGCGCCCCTGTTCATTTTGTATGTGGGTTGCTCCATGAAGTTGTCCATGCCGCGATTCGATCAAGCGCCTGTCTTGGTGGTCGGCGATGTCATGCTCGACCGTTACTGGCATGGTGGTACCTCGCGGATTTCACCTGAGGCACCTGTTCCGGTGGTCAAGGTCGAGCAAATCGAGGACCGCCCGGGCGGTGCCGCCAACGTTGCGTTGAACATTGCCGCTCTCGGCGCACCTGCTTCCCTGGTCGGCGTGACCGGCGACGATGAAGCCGCCGACAGTCTGGTCAATAGCCTCAACGGCGCCGGCGTACGGGCACTGTTTCAGCGCATTGCGCATCAGCCGACCATCGTCAAGCTGCGGGTCATGAGCCGGCACCAGCAGCTGCTGCGTATCGACTTCGAAGAACCCTTCGCCACCGACGCGCTGGCGTTAGGCGAGCAAGTCGAAGAGCTGCTCGAAGGTATCAAGGTGCTGGTGCTGTCCGACTACGGCAAAGGCGCGCTGAAGAATCACCAGATGCTGATTCAGGCTGCCCGTGCCCGGGGCATTCCGGTACTGGCCGACCCCAAGGGCAAGGATTTCTCGATCTACCGGGGCGCGAGCCTGATTACGCCCAACCTCAGCGAATTCGAAACCATCGTCGGCGGTTGCGCCGATGAGCACGACCTTGTGAGCAAAGGCGCGCAGTTGATGCACGACCTGGATCTCGGCGCATTGCTGGTGACCCGCGGCGAGCACGGCATGACCCTGCTGCGCCCGGACCATCCGGCGCTGCATTTGCCAGCGCGCGCGCGCGAAGTGTTTGACGTGACCGGTGCCGGTGACACGGTGATCTCCACTCTGGCTGCCGCAATCGCCGCAGGTGAAGAGCTGCCGCACGCGGTGGCCCTAGCCAATCTGGCGGCGGGCATCGTTGTCGGCAAGCTCGGTACGGCGGCCATCAGCGCCCCGGAACTGCGTCGCGCCATCCAGCGTGAGGAAGGTTCCGAGCGCGGAGTGCTGGGCCTCGAACAACTGCTGCTGGCGGTCGACGATGCGCGTGCGCACAAAGAGCGGATCGTCTTCACCAACGGTTGCTTCGACATCCTCCACGCCGGCCACGTGACCTACCTCGAGCAAGCGCGGGCCCAAGGCGACCGTCTGATCGTCGCGGTCAATGACGATGCATCGGTCAGTCGACTGAAAGGGCCAGGCCGTCCGATCAACAGCGTTGACCGCCGCATGGCTGTTCTCGCAGGTCTGGGCGCGGTGGACTGGGTGATCAGCTTCGCTGAAGGCACACCGGAAAACCTGCTGCGCGAGGTCAAGCCGGACGTGCTGGTCAAGGGTGGCGATTACGGGATCGAGCAAGTGGTCGGTGCGGACATCGTCAGTGCGTATGGTGGGGTCGTAAAAGTGCTGGGGTTGGTGGAAAACAGCTCGACCACGGCAATTGTCGAAAAAATCCGCCAGTCGTAGGTGCTGTTTCGGCATCACCTGAATCGTAAAGTCAAAGATCGTCCGAACGGACGATCTTTTGCTTTCAAGAGCTGGCCTTTTTGCGCGGTACGATCTTCTTCAGCAGTTGCTTGGCCTTCCCGCCTAATCGGGCTAATCCGGATTTCTTCCCCGGTGGACTCAGACCCTGCTGCTGTACCCAATCCTTCCAGCGAATTCGCTCGTCGCGCACCAGCCAGCCCTCCTGCCGGGCAAAACTTTCCGCCAGGTACAACCCGCGGGTACTCGCCGGATAAAGCTGATCCTTTTTCAACGTATACAGTTCGGCCATTGGCTGGCCGTCCTGCAGTGGCATCAAATACAGATCGGGGCGCTTGCGATCCAGCCGGGTCACCAATTGATCCCCCTCCAGTCGTTCGTCAACATGGAACAGACTCAGGGATTTGGCTTCCTTTGGCACGTCGAGTCGCAAGTCATAAATCAGTTGCAATGATGCAGTCGGCAAATGCACATACGCCCACGGACGCTCCAGCAGTTGCAGGTGGCCGCACCGTACCGGGCGTGGCGCGCCGGACAACGGCGTCAAACGAAATGGCAGAGCTTCGCGATAGTGCAGCGCGGCGGCGTAGGGCGCCGGCAGCCAGGTGTCATTGAAGCGTCCGCCAAGCCAGCCTTCCGGGGTTTCCAGCATGCACTCTTCGGCAATTTCCTGAATTGCGGTGTGCAGCGGCAGGTTGAGCTCATGAGCCGGTACATATCCGGAAATCAGCTTGAGCACCACATCGCCACGGTCTTGCCGACGCTGGCGCACCAGAATCCAGTAATCGCGATTCTGCCAGTGCAGGGTCAATCGCACCGACACCCCAAGATTGGCCAGCTCCAGTGCGAATCGTTCAGGGTCGGTTACGGTGACCGGGCGGCGGCGTTGCAGGGTTTGCGCGAAATTGAGCGGCATCCCGACGCTCTGATAACTCAAGCCTTCGGGAGTCGCTTCGACGGATAACGGCAGGGTCTTGAAGTTGCTCGGATTCTTTCTGATGAGCGTGCGCGGCATGTCGGCTCCTGCTTAAGGGCCGCATGCGCGGCATCAGTTTCTACGAAGGACGTTGGCAACGGTTGCGACATTGTGGCCGAGGTGCAGCGGATTGATGGTCCCGACAATAGCACTGGCAATACCCGGACGTTCAAACAACAGCTCGAAGCTGGCGCGCACCGGGTCAACGCCCGGGCTCAGGCACACATGGCCGCTGGCCAATGCTTTTTTCACCAGGATGGCTTTGCCGTGTGCAGCAGCATAGTCAATCACCGGCCTCTCGTTCTGTTCGTTCAGATTGTAGGTGACCATTGCGCAATCACCCTGTTCCAGAGCCTTCAAACCACCTTCGACGGTTTTGCCGGAGAAACCGAAGCCGCGAATTTTACCTTCGGCCTTGAGCGCGGCGAGGGTGGCGTAAACTTCGCTGCCTTCAAGAATCGCCAGGTCGTTGCCGTCGGAGTGCACCAACACCAGGTCGATGAAATCCGTTTGCAGGCGTTGCAGACTGCGCTCCACCGAGAGCCGTGTGTGCGCGGCACTGAAATCATGGCTCGATTGCCCGTCGGCAAATTCTTCACCGACCTTGCTGACGATCACCCAGTCTTTGCGTTGACCCTGCAGTAACGGGCCGAGGCGTTCTTCGCTGCGACCGTAAGCCGGGGCGGTGTCGATCAGGTTGATGCCCAGATTACGCGCGAACGTGAGCAGCCTGCGTGCTTCGTCGTCGTCGGGGATCTTGAAACCGTTGGGGTATTTCACGCCTTGGTCACGGCCGAGTTTCACCGTGCCCAGACCCAACGGCGACACAGAAAGGCCGGTGCTGCCCAGCGGGCGATGGAGTTCGTGCAGTGTCGGTTGGCTCATGGCAGCAGTTGCTCCCAGGCGGGGATGCCCATTGGTGGTTTTGGCAAGTCGGGCAAAGGCGCTGTCTGGGTCGGCTGGATGCCGTCGCGCTCAAGGTTTGCGATGACCCGATCGGCAAAGTCCGGTGCCAGCGCCAGTTTGGTCGGCCAGCCGACCAGCAGTCGGCCTTCTTCGGCCAGGAATGCATTGTCCGGGCGGGTCAGGCCGGTTTGCAGCGGTTCGGCGCGGTCTACGCGCAATGTCGCCCATTGCGCCGTACTCAGGTCGATCCATGGCAACAATTGAGCGAGTTCTTTCTGTGCGGTGGCAATCTGCTCGGCCGGTTGACGGTTGACCCCGTCGGTTTCGGCGATGTCACCGCCGAGGTACCAGACCCATTGGCCATCAGCCGTCGGATGCGTGGTAATGGTGATGCGCGGTTTGGTTCCGCCGCCCAGGCAGTGGGCATACAGCGGTTTAAGGCCAGGGCCTTTGGCAATGATCATGTGCAGCGGCCGGCGCTGCATGGCCGGGCGACTGATACCGAGCGTTTCGAGCAAGGCTGCTGTGCCGGCACCGGCGCTGAGGACGATGCGCTGGGCGCGAATCTCGTGCTCATCGACGTTCAGCCCGACCAGTTTTCCACCTTCGAGCAGCGGTGCGATCGATTGCCCGGCGAGCAAGCTGTCGCCTCCAAGATCTGCAAGTCGCTGGATCAAACTCGGCACATCAACCACCAGTTCCGCCAAGCGATAGACTTTGCCCTTGAAACGCTTGTCCTGCAGGGCGGGTGGCAGTTGATCGCCTGTGACCTGATCGACTCGGCCACGTACGGCTTTACTGGCGAAGAAACTGGTGAGGTTGCCGGCGAGCGTGCCCGGGGACCACAGGTAATGGGCTTCGGACAGCAGGCGTACGCCGGACAGGTCCAGTTCGCCGTTGCCGGCAAGGGCTTCGCGCCAGCGCCTTGGCATGTCGGCGATGGCTTCCGAGGCGCCGGTCAGTGCGCCGTGCAAGGCGTATTTGGCGCCGCCATGAATGATGCCCTGTGACTTCATGCTCTGCCCGCCACCGAGCGTGGCGCTTTCCACCAACACGGTCGAAAACCCTTGGCGGCGCAGGCGCGCATTGAGCCAGAGGCCGGCGACACCAGCGCCGACAATCAGAACGTCGGTGGAAATAACAGATGGCATGCAGCGACCTCAGTGTTCAAGACGAGGGCGCAGTATACAGATTCATGCCGGGCGCCATATTTGTAGCAGCTGCCGCAGGCTGCGTTCGGGGACGAAGTCCACGCCTGCGGTTACTGGCCAAATCGGACGACTGCTGCGCCGTGGCGCATTGACGCCTCGGCTTGGGCGAGTCCATCCAATTACAGGGGACGTCAGTGTCCTGCGGTTTTCGAGAACAGCTGGATCACCACCACGCCGAGCACGATCAACGCCATCCCCAACATCGCCGGCACGTCCAGTTTTTGTCCGTAAATGAACAGCGCCGCGACGCTGACCATCACGATCCCCATCCCGGCCCACACGGCGTAAGCCACGCCCACCGGCACGCTGCGTACCACCAGAGTCAGCATCCAGAAGGCAATGCCATAACCGACAATAACCAGAACCAACGGCAATGGCGTGCTGAACCCTTTGACAGCTTTCATCGAAACAGTGGCGATCACTTCTGCGCAGATGGCAATGGCCAGGTAGTAATAAGCGGTCATGGATGCATCCTCGTGTGAAGTGTTGCTGATGAGATCGGCATTCTAGAGATTGTTTAGATGCGGTAAAGTCATTACCTATCTGTTTGGGAGATGGCTTATGCGCGTGCAATGGAATCTCGAGCAGCTACGCCTGTTCGTCAGCGTGGCGGAGCGTCGCTCGTTCTCGGCCGTTGCGCGTGATCTGCGTAAAGCGCAATCAGCTGTCAGCAGTTCGATTGCAATGCTCGAGGCGGATCTGGGTGTGAATCTGTTCGAGCGTAGTTGCGGTCGCCAGCCGAAACTTACCGAGGCGGGCCACGCGCTGCTCGACGAGGCGCGGGAAGTACTGCGCCAGTGCGAGCGCCTCAACGGTCGGGCGCTGGCCATGATGCGCGGTCAGGAGGCTCGTTTGCGCGTGGCGCAGGACGAAGCGATGCCGTATCAGCCGATCATCGAAAGCTTCGAGGCGCTGGCCGACACATTCCCCAGCCTGGAGGTGCAACTGACCAGCGCCGCACAGGGCGAGGTGGCACGCAAACTGGTGGAGCGCCGGGCCGACCTGGGCTTGCTGTTTTATCACGACCAGATTTCCGAAGCTCTGGAGCGGCGGGTGCTGGGCAGTGTCGAGATGGTTACGGTGTGCGGTGTGGGCCATCCGCTTGCGCAACGACATCAGGTGGACCGTCAGTTATTGGCGCAACACCGGCAACTGCTGATGTCCACACAATCCAGCGTGTACCCGGGCAGCGAGCCCGCCAGCCCGCAGGTGTGGCGGGCCGACAGTTTTTACGTGATGGCCGAATGGCTGGTCCGTGGCCTCGGCTGGGCGTGGTTGCCACGGCACGTGGTGCAATATCCGGCGTATCAGGGGCAAATGGTCGAATTGCTCAGCGAATGGACGCCGCCGGCGCTTATCGTGGAACTGGTGTGGCGCCGCGATGAGCCTTTGGGCCCGGCCGCCCGTTGGCTGGCGGAACGTTTTGCCGTGCACTTGCAGGCGATCGGTGACAAAAGCCGATAAACTCCGCCGCCATGAATAGAACTCTCTACACCGCGCTGTTTTACCTGGGGCTGCCACTGGTAGCGATTCGGCTGTGGCTGCGCTCGCGCAAGGCGCCGGCGTATGCCAAGCGCATCGGTGAGCGGTTTTCCGTCGGCCTGCCGACGATGCAACCCGGTGGCATTTGGGTGCACGCGGTGTCCGTGGGTGAGAGCATTGCCGCTGCGCCGATGATTCGTGCCTTGTTGCAACGCTACCCGGCGCTGCCGGTCACCGTGACCTGCATGACCCCGACCGGGTCGGAGCGCATACAGGCACTGTTCGCCAACGAGCCGCGCATTCAGCACTGCTATCTGCCCTACGATTTGCCGTGTGCAGCGGCACGGTTTCTTGATCGGGTTCAGCCGAAACTGGCCGTCATCATGGAGACCGAGTTGTGGCCCAACCACATTCATCAATGCGCCAGACGCGGGATTCCGGTGGCCCTGGCCAATGCACGATTGTCCGAGCGTTCGGCCAGAGGTTACGGGCGTTTCAGAAAGCTGACCGGCCCGATGCTCGCGGAGATGAGCCTGTTTGCCGTGCAAACCGAAGCAGAGGCCCGGCGCTTCCGCGATCTGGGCGCCCGTGCGCAAACCGTCGAAGTCACCGGCTCGATCAAATTCGACCTGACCATCGATCCGCAATTGCTTGAGCGCGCCGCCGCTTTACGCGGCCAGTGGCAGGCGCAAGAGCGCCCGGTATGGATTGCTGCGAGCACCCACGACGGTGAGGATGAAGTGGTGCTGGCGGCCCATCGGCGGTTGTTGACAGATCATCCCGATGCGTTGCTGATTCTGGTGCCACGCCATCCCGAGCGTTTCAACGCCGTGTTCGAGTTGTGCCAGCAGCAGGGTTTCGCCACGGTGCGTCGATCTTCCGACGAGGCGGTGACTGCCAGCACTTCGGTGTTGCTTGGCGACACCATGGGTGAATTGTTGTTTCTCTATGCGTTGGCCGATACCGCGTTCGTCGGTGGAAGTCTGGTGGCCAATGGTGGGCATAACTTGCTGGAACCGGCGGCGCTGGCCAAACCAGTGCTCAGCGGCCCGCACCTGTTCAACTTCCTCGAAATCGCCGCGCAGTTGCGTAATGCTGGAGCGTTGCAGGAAGTGGACGATGCCGAAAGCCTGGCGCTGGCGGTGCAGCGCCTGTTCGAATTGCCGCGCGATGCGCAGCGGATGGCAGAGGCGGGGTTGCAGGTGATGCGGCGTAATCAGGGTGCGTTGCAGCGATTGCTGGATGGGTTGGGGCGTTTGATCTCGCCTCAGAATGTATTCCATTCGGAGGTTAAGGCCGGGCCTTGAGTTGCTCGGCCGCAGCCTTGGCCAGATCCGGCGGGAGGAAATCCTTGTCCGGGTTGTAGTCGGCCTTGAGATAACGCTTCAGGTCCTCCAGATCCCCCGGGTTCAACGTGCCGGCCGCTTGCTTCAGGCGCAGGTTGTCGAGGATGTAGTCGTAACGGGTGTTGTTGTAATTGCGCACGGATGTGTACAGCTGGCGCTGGGCGTCCAGTACATCGACGATATTGCGCGTGCCCACCTGATAACCGATTTCGGTCGCTTCCACCGCGCTCTGGTTGGAGATGATCGACTGCTTGCGCGCCTGTACCTGTTCCACATCGGTATTCACCGCGCGGTGCAGGTTGCGGGTGTTCTCCACCACTTGCCGGCGCAAGCCTTCACGCTGTTGCTCGGTCTGATTCAGGCGCGCGTACGACTCGCGCACCTGTGAGCTGGTCAGGCCGCCGCTGTAGATCGGAATATTCAGTTGCAGCGCCAGGGTGCGTTGCTCGACCGGGCCACCGTAAGCCTGGCCGAACGCGTTGGGGTTGCTGAAGCCAAACGAATCGTTGTCGCCCTTTTCATAGCGCGCTACCGCATCCACGGTCGGTGCATGCCCGGCCTTGCGCTGCCGGAGGGTTTCTTCAGCGGCGCTAACGGCGTAGTTGCTGGCCAGCAGATTGAGGTTCTGTCGGGCCGCCGTGTCGACCCACGACTTGGCGTCATTCGGTGCTGGCGGCAGAATCGGCAAAGTGTGGACGATGCCTTGAATCGAGTTGTACTGACGGTTGGTCAGGGTGATCAACGCCTCGAATGCATCATCCACCTGACGCTGCGCGACAATCCGGTTGGCCCGCGCGGTGTCGTAGCTGGCCTGGGATTGCAGCACATCGGTCTTGTCCGACAGGCCGACGTCGAAGCGCTCGTTGGACTGATCCAGCTGACGCTTGAAAGCGGCTTCTTCGGCCTTGGTCGAGGCCAGGTTGTCCTGACTGCGCAGCACATTGAAATAGCTCTCGGCGCTTTGCAGAATCAGGTTCTGCTCGGTCGCCGACAGTTGCAGCGCAGCTTGCTCGTTGACGTCCTTGGCCGCCTGATACTGGAACCAGCGATCGGCGCGAAACAGCGGCTGGGAAAGCGTCGCCTGATAAGAGTTGGCGCTGCGGTTGGCCACTGCCGACGGTTGATTGATGTCGGTGCGCACGTTGGCCACCTGGCCACCACCGGACAGGTTCGGCAGCAGCCCGGCACGGGCCTGGGGCACGACTTCTTTTTGCGCGCCATATTGCGCGCGGGCAGCGGCGAGGTCAGCGTTGTTGTCGACCGCTTCCTGATAAACGCTGACCAGGTCGGTATAGGTGGATAGGGGCGCTTCGGCAGCCCAGGCCATTCCATTGGAAGCACAAGACACGGCAAGGGCCAGTGAAAGTTTGCGCAGCATGCGGCCATCCCAAAAAATTACACTGAAAATTGGCGCCGGTTCACAGCGCGACGTTGTCTATGTCGAAAGCGCAGCATCAATCTGCTGCGCGGCGTAGCGAGTGTAGTTGCGCGCACGTTCGGCAACAATCCTGTAATTGCGCCATTCATCACGGTGTTTACTGCGGTGTTGGCGTTCTTTGTCAGTTGTGTCTAGACTGGCCGGGTTCTTGTCGGGGTGCCTTGCTATGAGGCTGAGATCGAATAATTTCGGATCCCGTTGAACCTGATCAGGTTAGCGCCTGCGTAGGGAACAAGATTTCTCGTCACCCGGCGAGTCCTCTTGTGCTTCGTCCGGGATGTTGTTCGACAATCGAACACCCTCGAGCACTGAGCACAGCACTGCTGGTTACACCAGCGCCCGTGCTTCCATTCGTTTACAGGTTCGCTCCGACAAAAATCCACTGCCTGGATGTTGTCTGGAGAGCCCGTGATGACGATAAAACTAAAAAACACAACGAACCTGAGTGACTCGGCACAAGTCGATCAACAGTCTGTTCAGCCGTTTACCCGCTCGCAAAAAATCTACGTCCAGGGCTCGCGTCCGGACATCCTCGTGCCGATGCGCGAAATCAGCCTCGACGTGACGCCGACCGACTTCGGTGGCGAGATCAACGCGCCTGTCGTCGTGTACGACACCTCGGGCCCGTACACCGACCCCAACGTCATCATCGACGTGCGCAAAGGCCTCGCCGATGTGCGTTCGCCGTGGATCGAATCCCGTGGCGACACCGAGCGCCTGCCGGGCCTGAGCTCCAATTTCGGCCAGGAACGTCTCGCCGATGCCGAGCTGACCAAGCTGCGTTTCGCCCACGTCAACAACCCGCGCCGCGCCAAGGCCGGGGCCAATGTCAGCCAGATGCACTATGCGCGCAAAGGCATCATTACCGCCGAGATGGAATACGTCGCCATCCGCGAAAACATGAAGCTTGAAGTTGCTCGCGCGGCTGGCCTGCTGGACCAGCAACATGCCGGCCACAGCTTTGGCGCCAGCGTTCCGAAAATCATCACTCCCGAATTTGTCCGTGACGAGATCGCCCGCGGTCGCGCAATCATTCCGGCCAACATCAACCACACCGAACTGGAACCGATGATCATCGGCCGTAACTTCCTGGTGAAGATCAACGGCAACATCGGCAACAGCGCCCTCGGTTCGTCCATCGAAGAAGAAGTGGCGAAACTGACCTGGGGCATTCGCTGGGGTTCGGACACGGTCATGGACTTGTCCACCGGCAAACACATTCACGAAACCCGCGAGTGGATCATTCGCAACTCGCCGGTGCCGATCGGCACCGTGCCGATTTATCAGGCGCTGGAAAAAGTCGGCGGCGCAGCCGAAGACCTGACCTGGGAGCTGTTCCGCGACACGCTGATCGAACAGGCCGAGCAGGGCGTCGACTATTTCACCATCCACGCCGGCGTGCTGCTGCGCTACGTGCCGCTGACCGCCAAGCGCGTGACCGGCATCGTCTCCCGTGGCGGTTCGATCATGGCCAAGTGGTGCCTGGCGCATCACAAAGAGAACTTCCTCTACACCCATTTCGAAGACATCTGCGAAATCATGAAGGCCTACGACGTCAGCTTCTCGCTGGGCGATGGCCTGCGTCCGGGCTCGATTGCCGACGCCAACGATGCCGCGCAATTCGGCGAGCTGGAAACCCTCGGCGAGCTGACCAGGATCGCCTGGAAACACGACGTGCAATGCATGATCGAAGGCCCCGGCCACGTGCCGATGCAGTTGATCAAAGAGAACATGGACAAGCAGCTCGAGTGCTGCGACGAGGCGCCGTTCTACACCCTCGGCCCGCTGACCACCGACATCGCGCCGGGCTACGACCACATCACCTCCGGCATCGGTGCGGCGATGATCGGCTGGTTCGGGTGCGCGATGCTGTGCTACGTCACGCCCAAGGAACACCTGGGCCTGCCGAACAAGGATGACGTGAAGACCGGGATCATCACCTACAAGATCGCGGCGCATGCTGCCGACCTCGCCAAAGGTCATCCGGGTGCGCAGATTCGTGACAATGCCTTGAGCAAGGCGCGCTTCGAATTCCGCTGGGAAGACCAGTTCAACCTGGGGCTGGACCCGGATACGGCGCGCTCGTATCACGATGAAACCCTGCCGAAGGATTCGGCCAAGGTCGCGCATTTCTGCTCGATGTGCGGGCCGAAATTCTGCTCGATGAAGATCACCCAGGAAGTCCGCGAGTACGCGGCCAACCAGCGCATCGAAACCGTCGACGCCGACGTTGCCCAAGGATTGGCGGAGCAGGCTGAGCGCTTCAAGCAGGAAGGCAGTCAGCTTTATAAGAAAGTTTAAGCGGCAAGCGGCAAGCGGCAAGTTTAAAGCACGCGTCACGCCCGCTTTTACTTGCAGCTTGAAGCTTGAAACTTGTAGCTATCAGCCTGTGAGCGCCCTCAGCTACGGCCGGGAAACAGCTCGGGCTTGAGAATGCCATTCAGGCGCGGATAAGGGATCTTCAATTCGACGTGACCCAGCGCATACGGGGCGATGGTGCTGGTTTCGTACTTGAGGATCACGCCGCCGTAGGTCAGTGCCACGTTCTGGGTTTTCTGAAATTGCCATTGTTTGAGGAATTCCGGTTCCTGATCGAGCTTGGTGCTGATCAGCCAGCTGTTGTGTGCCACCTGCGCGGCTTTCCAGAACGCTTCTTCCTGGCCTGGCAGCAACATGTCCGACAGGGTCAGCACTTTATGCTGTTGGCGCGAATAGTTGATGAAACTGCGACCCGGCGTGCCATGGGCACCGCCGGTGTCCAGGTAGCTGGAGAATTCGATGATCACCAAGCCGTCATGCTGCTCGCGTACCTTCGCTTGCAGGTAGCTGCTGTTGCGCGGGCCGGCGTTGCGCAGGAACTCGTCGCGATAGGCTGCCAGGGTTGGCGCTACCGGTGCATCGGGCGCGGTGCGGGTCATTTGCAGCAGGCGTTTTTCAACGATGCCATCCAGTTGCGGTTCGCCCGGAAAACGCAGCGTGTCGATGTTCACCAGCGGGCAATCCTGACTGGCGCAACCGGGTTTCAGTTGTTCGGAGGCGTCTCGGGTGGTTTCCAGCGGTGCCCGGAAAGTGGGCTGGAACAAACTCTGGCAGGCGCCCAGGGTCAGGGCGATTGCAGCCACGGAGGCGATTTTAAAAAGCGACATGGGCGTCCTTCATAAAACAGGGAAAGGCGAAAAGTTACCCGCTTCGACTGTCAGCGAGGGAATCAGTTCGCCACTAAGCTCATTAGAGTTGGTTTCGCCCTCACCGTCTATCCCGCTTGCTGGAAAGGGGCTGCATCAAATGTCACCCGCGCGTTAGGATGGCGCGAAGTCGAGGCTGGAGCTTCGCAACGGATTTGTTTAAACGAGGATTGTCATGACTGATTTTGCCAACGCCATTCCGTCCGCCGTCGAGATCGTGCGGCGCGAAAAGTGCTACGAGGGCTTTTACAAGCTCGACCGTGTGCACTTGCGCCACGAGTTGTTCGCCGGGGGCATGAGCCGCGAAATCAACCGGGAAGTGTTCGTCCGCCATGACGCCGTCTGTGTGCTGCCGTATGACCCGCAGCGTGACGAAGTGGTGCTGATCGAGCAGTTTCGCGTGGGCGCCATGGGCAAGACCGATAACCCTTGGCTGATCGAGCTGGTCGCCGGTCTGATCGACAAGGATGAAGTGCCGGAAGAAGTTGCTCACCGCGAAGCGCAGGAGGAAGCTGGGCTGGTATTCGGGGCGCTGTGGCCGATGACCAGATATTTCCCGTCGCCGGGCGGCAGCAATGAATTCGTGCATTTATTCCTCGGGCGTTGCGAGACAACCGGGGCCGGCGGCCTGCATGGGCTGGAGGAAGAAGCGGAAGATATTCGCGTGACGGTGTGGGCCTTCGAAGATGCCCTGCAAGCCGTGCGCGACGGACGTATTGCCAACGCGGCCAGCATCATTGCCTTGCAATGGTTGGCGCTGAACCGCGCTGAAGTGAGGGGGTTATGGTCGTAAACAAGCTGCGCGATCGCTATCGGGTAGACCTCGTGGGGCTGCAAGCCGCGTGCGAGGCCAACTACGCGCGTCTCATGCGACTGCTGCCGGACATGCGCAGCGAACCGGCGGCGCGGCGCATTGCCGTGACCCATGGCGATCAAATGCTGGGTGTGCTCGCTCTCGAAGTGCTGCAGGTCTGCCCTTACACCACGACGTTGCAAGTACGCCAGGAACACAGCCTGCCCTGGTTGCCGGTACCGCAGCTGGAAGTTCAGGTCTATCACGACGCCTGCATGGCCGAAGTGGTCAGCGCCGAACATGCACGACGCTTCCGCGGCATCTATCCTTACCCGAACGCCGCAATGCACCAGCCGGACGAAAAGGCCCAGCTGAACCTGTTCCTCGGCGAGTGGTTGAGCCATTGTCTCGCGCTGGGACATGAGTACGAAGTCGTGCGCTAAGTGTGAACTGCGTCAGATTCACGCGTTCCTCTTTTGCCCATCCCCCAGCATAATCGCGGCATTCATTCATCCCTTGTTCGCCCTGGGAGAACGCCTTGCCGAGCGTATCCACATTGTCTACTGCCGATTCGGTGCTGCTGGTGCAGCTTTCCGACAGCCACTTGTTTGCCGGAGCGGACGGTACGTTGCTGGGCATGAATACGCGCGAGAGCTTGCAGCAGGTGATCGAGCTGGTCAGGCAGCAGCAGCCGCACATTGACCTGATCATCGCCAGTGGCGATATTTCCCAGGATGGTACGCTGGAGTCTTATCAGCAGTTTCGCGATCTGACCCGCCAACTCGATGCGCCGGCCCGGTGGATTCCGGGCAATCACGATGAACCGCAAATCATGGCCGAGGCTGCGGTGCAGACTGCGTTGCTGGACCCGGTGGTGGACGTCGGCAAATGGCGCGTGACCTTGCTCGATTCAGCGGTACCGGGCTCGGTGCCCGGGTTTCTGCAGGACGAACAGTTGCAACTGCTGGCCTGCTCGCTGAGTGAGACGCCGGAGCGCCATCACCTGGTGTGTTTCCACCATCACCCTGTGTCCATCGGTTGTGCCTGGATGGAGCCGATCGGATTGCGCAATCCTGAAGCATTGTTCGCCGTGCTCGACCGGTTTCCGCAAGTGCGCGCGGTGCTCTGGGGGCATGTGCATCAGGAAATCGAGCAGATTCGTAACGGCGTGCGTCTGATGGCTTCGCCATCGACCTGCATTCAGTTCGAGCCGGGCAGCGACGATTTCAAGGTGGGTAAGCAAGCTCCGGGGTATCGGTGGCTGCGACTGCTGCCTGATGGCCAGCTCGAAACCGGCGTGGAACGCGTAACGGGTTTCGAATTTGAGGTCGATTACGGCTCAAACGGCTACTGAATATCTGCGGTGCTGCCATCGCCAGCAGGCTGGCTCCCACATTGAATCTGCGTCGTGCACAGAACCCTGTGGGAGCCAGCCTGCTGGCGATGGCGTCCGCTCGGACGGCATCAATTCCACGGATATCCCCGATTCCCCAAACACCCTGTAAACTCCGTCTCTTTGACCGACGCACAGGGAGCTCAGATGTCCGGTTCGATCCTTTATATCCACGGTTTCAACAGCGCACCTTCGTCGAAGAAGGCCTGCCAGTTAATCGATGTGATGGGCCGCCTGGGCTTGAGTGATCATTTGCGCGTTCCGGCGCTTCATCACTATCCGCGCGAGGCCATCGGTCAGCTCGAAGAGGCGATTTCGCAGCTGGGGCGGCCATTGCTGGTCGGCAGCTCACTCGGCGGCTACTATGCGACTCACCTGGCCGAGCGCCATGGCCTCAAGGCTCTGTTGATCAACCCTGCCGTCAGCCCGCACCGTATGTTTGACGGGTATCTGGGAACGCAGAAAAACCTGTACACCGAAGAAACCTGGGAGCTGACCCACGACCACGTCACGGCCCTTGCCGAACTGGAAGTGCCGGCGCCTCAGGACCCGCAGCGGTTTCAGGTATGGTTGCAAACCGGTGATGAAACGCTCGATTATCGCCTCGCCCAGCAGTATTACCGCGCCTGCGCCCTGCGCATCCAGGCCGGTGGCGATCACAGTTTTCAGGGCTTTGCCGCGCAACTGCCGGCAATGCTGAGTTTTGCCGGCATCGGCGCAGACGTGTACCAGGCGATCGATTTCGCTGCACTGTGAATCGTCGCTCCTTTGACAGCCCCTATTTTCTACAGACACTGACGACGAGACCCTATGGCCACTCCCAGCGCTAGCTCCTATAACGCCGACGCCATCGAAGTCCTCTCGGGCCTCGACCCGGTGCGCAAACGCCCCGGCATGTACACCGACACCAGTCGGCCGAACCACCTCGCCCAGGAAGTCATCGACAACAGCGTCGACGAAGCCCTGGCCGGCCACGCCACCTCGGTACAGGTCATCCTGCACGCCGATCACTCCCTGGAAGTCAGCGATGACGGCCGGGGCATGCCGGTGGACATTCACCCGGAAGAAGGCGTTTCCGGGGTCGAGCTGATCCTCACCAAGCTTCATGCGGGTGGCAAGTTTTCCAACAAGAACTATCAGTTCTCCGGCGGTCTGCACGGGGTGGGTATTTCCGTGGTCAACGCCTTGTCGACCGAAGTGCGGGTACGCGTGAAGCGTGACGGCAACGAATACCAGATGACTTTTGCCGACGGTTACAAGAACACCGATCTTGAAGTGGTCGGCACTGTTGGCAAACGCAACACCGGCACCAGCGTGTTTTTTGCCCCGGACCCGAAATATTTCGATTCGCCGAAATTCTCCATCAGCCGTCTCAAGCACGTGCTCAAGGCCAAAGCCGTTTTATGTCCGGGCCTGCTGGTCAGCTTCGAAGACAAAGGCACCGGCGAGAAAGTCGAGTGGCATTACGAAGACGGCCTGCGCTCGTACCTCGTGGATGCGGTCAGCGAATTCGAACGTCTGCCCAATGAGCCGTTCTGCGGCAGCCTGGCCGGCAACAAGGAAGCGGTGGACTGGGCGCTGTTGTGGTTGCCCGAAGGCGGCGACAGCGTGCAGGAAAGCTACGTCAACCTGATCCCGACGGCGCAGGGCGGTACCCACGTCAACGGTTTGCGTCAGGGCTTGCTGGATGCCATGCGCGAATTCTGTGAATTCCGCAGCCTGTTGCCGCGCGGCGTGAAGCTGGCGCCGGAAGACGTCTGGGAACGCATCGCCTTCGTCTTGTCGATGAAAATGCAGGAGCCGCAATTTTCCGGCCAGACCAAGGAACGCCTGTCCTCCCGTGAGGCAGCGGCGTTTGTCTCCGGCGTGGTCAAGGACGCCTTCAGCCTGTGGCTCAACGCCCACCCGGAAACCGGCATGCTGCTGGCCGAGCTGGCGATCAACAACGCCGGCCGTCGTCTGAAAGCCAGCAAAAAGGTCGAGCGCAAGCGTATTACGGCGGGGCCGGCGTTGCCGGGCAAACTCGCGGACTGTGCCGGGCAGGACCCGATGCGTTCCGAGCTGTTCCTGGTGGAAGGTGATTCCGCCGGCGGTTCGGCCAAGCAGGCGCGGGACAAAGAGTTTCAAGCGATCCTGCCGTTGCGCGGCAAGATTCTGAACACCTGGGAAGTGGACGGCAGCGAAGTGCTGGCCAGCCAGGAAGTGCACAACATCGCCGTGGCCATCGGCGTTGATCCGGGCGCGGCGGACTTGAGTCAGCTGCGTTATGGCAAGATCTGCATCCTCGCCGACGCCGACTCCGACGGTCTGCACATTGCGACGCTGCTCTGCGCCTTGTTTGTCCAGCATTTCCGCCCATTGGTGGATGCCGGTCATGTCTACGTCGCAATGCCGCCGCTGTACCGGATCGACCTCGGCAAGGAAATTTATTACGCCCTGGACGAAGCGGAGCGCGATGGCATCCTCGATCGTCTGGTCGCCGAGAAAAAACGCGGAAAGGTGCAGGTGACCCGATTCAAGGGGCTGGGTGAAATGAACCCGCCGCAGCTGCGTGAAACCACCATGGACCCGAACACCCGGCGCCTGGTGCAACTGACGCTCGGTGACACCTACGAAGCCACCGCAGAAATGATGGACATGCTGCTGGCCAAGAAACGCGCCGGCGACCGCAAGACCTGGCTCGAATCCAAAGGCAACCTGGCCGAGGTTCTTGGCTGATGCGGGTTGGTTTTGCCTTGGCCTGTGCGTTGCTTGTGAGTTCGCTGTCGGCGTTGGCCGCCCCGGCTCCACAGTTGCGCCTGGTGTCCGAGCACCCGGTGGACGGCATGCACGGCGGCAACCTGTCCGGGTTGGCGCAGTGCGGCAAGGACATGTGGACGGTGTCGGACCGCGATGACGCGCAGATCTACCGCCTCGATACCGGCCAAAGCACCTGGCAAGCCGAAACCGTGCACATCGACGCACCGCCGGTGCCCGACAGCGGGTTGCCCTGGGGCTTGCGCTCGCGGACCTGGGTGGCGTCATTCGTGCGCGGCGGGAATCTGGATTTCGAAGGCATCACCTGCGACAGCATCGGCACGCGCTATATCGTCAGCGAGGCGCATGCCGCCGTCCTGCAAGTGCCGCTGTTCGGGCCGGCGTCATGGCTGAAGATTTCGCCGATGCTGGTTCGCGAAGCACGCGCCAGCGGTTTGTTGCTGAACTTCAACTCGTTGTTCGAGGGGCTGGCGATCAACCCGGCTGGCGATCATTTATGGCTGGCCGCCGAGCGTGAGCGGCGCGGTTTGCTTTTGCTCAAGCGCAAGCAAACTGTCTGGAATTGCGACGGCAGCTGCGTGTTGCTCAGCGAAGCCGGCAAGGAAATGCAGCCGCCGCAATTCAGCAAAACCAACGTGGTAGCGCGGGATTTCGCTGATCTGTCTTTGTTCAACGGCAAGTTGTTCACCCTTGAGCGCTTCGACCTGGAGATCTGCCGCCGCGACGCGCAAACCGCCAAGGTCGAGCGTTGCTGGTCGTTTGCCGATGAGGCGATGCTGCCCGATCGACGCTATCCACAACCCTACGGGCTGGCAGAAGCGCTGGTAGTAGACGCGCAAGGCGCCTGGGTCGGCATCGACAACAATTTCACCCCCCGCGCTGATGGCGAGCAGCGCCCGGTGGTCTGGCGTTTCGCCGCGCCCGAAGGTGGCTGGAGTGCCAAGCCATGAGCCAGCAAACGCCGGGCAAACGCATCGGCCGCGTGCTGATGGTGCTGGCGTGGTGCGCGGCGCTGTTTCTGGCCACACGCTTTTTCGGCCAGTGGGAGCAGCGTCAGCACAATCCCAATGCGGTGGTCAGCTCGGAGCAGGGCGAAGGTTTCATCGAAGTGAAACTGGTCGGCAACCGTCAGGGCCACTTCGTTGCCAGCGGCCAGATCAACGGTCAGCCGGTGGATTTAATGCTCGATACCGGAGCGACCGATGTCGCCATTCCCGGCGGCCTTGCCGAACGGCTCAAGCTCGAAAAAGGTTTTGCAGTGACCTTGAGCACTGCCAGTGGCCGAACCGAAGGCTATCGGACTCGTATCCAGCAATTGCAACTGGGCGACATTGTCTTGCGCGATATTCGCGGGCTTGTCGTGCCAGGCCTTGAAGGCAATCAGGTGCTGCTCGGCATGAGCGCACTGAACCAACTTGAATTTACCCAGCGCGGTGGCACCATGCTGCTGCGCCAGACAACGAACCGATGAGGCCCGCATGAGCGACATCCTTGCAGACAGCTTAGACGGCATTGAACGCCGATCGCTGGCTGACTTCACCGAAAGTGCCTACCTCAACTATTCCATGTACGTGATCATGGACCGTGCCTTGCCGCATATCGGCGACGGCCTGAAACCGGTACAGCGGCGCATTATTTACGCCATGAGCGAGTTGGGGCTGGACGCCGACTCCAAACACAAGAAATCGGCGCGGACCGTTGGTGACGTGCTCGGCAAGTTTCACCCGCACGGCGACTCCGCCTGCTACGAAGCCATGGTCCTGATGGCCCAGCCCTTCAGCTACCGCTACACACTGGTCGACGGTCAGGGCAACTGGGGCGCTCCGGATGATCCAAAATCCTTCGCCGCCATGCGTTACACCGAAGCGCGGCTGTCGCGTTATTCCGAAGTGCTGCTCAGCGAACTGGGCCAGGGCACGGCGGACTGGGGTCCGAACTTCGACGGCACCCTCGACGAACCGCTGGTGTTGCCGGCGCGTTTGCCGAACATCCTGCTCAACGGCACCACCGGCATTGCCGTCGGCATGGCCACCGATGTGCCGCCGCACAACCTGCGCGAAGTGGCGACCGCTTGCGTTCGCTTGCTGGACGAGCCGAAAGCCACGGTTGAACAACTCTGCGAACACATTCAGGGCCCGGATTACCCGACCGAAGCGGAAATCATCACGCCGCGCGCCGACCTGCTGAAAATCTACGAAACCGGGCGCGGCTCAGTGCGCATGCGCGCCGTGTATCACGTCGAAGACGGCGACATTATTGTCACCGCGCTGCCGCATCAGGTTTCCGGCGCCAAAGTGCTGGAACAGATCGCAGCCATGATGCAGGCCAAGCCATCCAAGGCGCCGCAGATTGCCGATTTGCGTGATGAATCCGATCACGAAAACCCATGCCGCATCGTGATCATCCCGGGCGCACGGAAAAATTTCGACCACGACGCGTTGATGCAGCACCTGTTCGCCAGCACCGAGCTGGAATCGAGCTACCGGGTCAACATCAACATCATTGGTCTGGACGGCAAGCCGCAGCTGAAAAACCTGCGCGCGCTGTTGGTGGAATGGCTGGAATTCCGCGTGCGGACCGTGCGTCGGCGTCTGCAATTCCGCCTCGACAAGGTCGAGCGTCGCCTGCACCTGTTGGACGGTTTGTTGATTGCTTACCTCAACCTGGATGAAGTGATCCACATCATCCGCACCGAGGAACACCCCAAAGCTGCGTTGATCGCGCGCTTCGCCCTCAGCGAAATCCAGGCCGACTACATTCTCGATACCCGTTTGCGTCAGTTGGCGCGACTGGAAGAGATGAAGTTGCGTGCCGAGCAGGATGAACTGCTCAAGGAACAAGCCAAGCTGCAAGCCCTGCTGAGCAGCGAAGCCAAACTGAAAAAACTGGTGCGCACCGAACTGATCAAGGATGCCGAAACCTACGGTGATGATCGTCGTTCGCCTATTGTCGAACGTGCAGAAGCCAAGGCGCTGACCGAGCACGACCTGCTGCCGAACGAGAAAGTAACCGTCGTGCTCTCGGAAAAAGGCTGGGTTCGCTCCGCCAAAGGGCATGACATTGATGCTACCGGGCTTTCCTATAAAGCCGGGGACGGTTTCAAAGCATTGGCGCCGGGACGTTCCAACCAGTTCGCAGTGTTTATCGACTCCACCGGGCGCAGTTATTCGGTGCCGTCGCACACGTTGCCATCGGCCCGTGGCCAGGGCGAACCGTTGACCGGCCGCCTGACGCCGCCGCCGGGTGCAAGCTTCGAATGCGTGCTGATGCCCGAAGACGATTCGCTGTACGTCATCGCCTCCGACGCCGGTTACGGGTTTGTGGTCAAGGGCGAAGACTTCCAGGCGAAGAACAAGGCCGGCAAGGCGCTGTTGAGTCTGCCGAACAATTCCAGGGTTATCCTGCCGCGTCCGGTGTCTGATCGCGAGAATAACTGGCTGGCATCGGTGACGACCGAGGGTCGTCTGTTGATCTTCAAGATCAGCGATCTGCCACAATTGGGCAAGGGCAAGGGCAACAAGATCATCGGGATTTCCGGTGAACGCGTAGCCAGCCGCGAAGAATACGTCACCGACATTGCAGTTCTGCCGGAAGGCGCTACCTTGGTGCTGCAGGCCGGAAAACGTACGTTGTCGCTTAAAGCGGACGACCTTGAACATTACAAAGGTGAGCGAGGGCGTCGGGGTAACAAGTTGCCCCGTGGCTTCCAGCGAGTGGATGCACTGCTCGTCGAAAACCTCAATTAGCCGAGGACGCCCTCCCTAGAGCGCTCGACCTGCGAAATAACGCGCAGATCGACGCTTTGGCGCTGGAGTCGGGAGGAATATTCACGGATGATATGCCCTTTCCAGCGCCGGCGTGGCCGAGCGTTCTTCATATTTATTGAGTATTTTCACTGTGGTTAGCCTTGTGGCAGCCACCTGGATGGGACGATGACTGCTCTGCGCCTTCCTTTTATTTTGATGCTCGCCGGCGTTCTTGGCCTGGCGGGTTGCAGCGTACATCAACCGGTGTCGCTGTATCAGCTGGACAGCGGCAGTCCGGCGCCGCCTGCGCAAAGCACAGGCATGGCGGTTTTGCTGGGTCCGGTCACCCTGGCTGATTACCTGCAGCGTGAAACCCTGCTTCAGCGTCAGCCGGATGGCAGCTTGCAGGCGTCCACCGACGGCCGCTGGGCTGGCAGCCTTTCATCCGATATCGACCAACTGTTGCTGCGCCAGGTCGCGGGGCATCTGGATAGTCAGCGCGTAGTGCTGTCGCCGGCAACCGGTGGCTTCACCCCGGATGTCCAGGTTCTTTTGACCATCACCCGTCTGGATTCAGGAGAGTCCCAGCCGGCGATCCTTGATGCGCAATGGCGCCTGATCGACCGTCGCGGCAAGGTGCGCGATAACCGCATCGTCCATTTGCAGGAACAGCATGCGGGCGGTACGGCTGCTCAGGTCCAGGCACAGGGCCTGTTGCTGCAGCGCCTGGCCCAGCAATTATCGGTGGCGCTCAAGCCACTGGCTAATCAGCCGCCAATCGCCGAGACACGCAAGCCGGCGGCCAAACCCGCTGCGCCGGCAAAAGAGCAGGACAAGCAGCCAAAGATTCCGATGGCTTCGCCAATTCGCACGGACATGGAAGTGTTCAGGTTCTGAGCCTGGAATGATTGATAACAAAGCCCGCCCAGTGCGGGTTTTGTCGTTTCTGTGCGTAGATATCGTCGTGTCGGCTGGCCGCTTCGCGAGCAAGCTCGCTCCTACATTTAATCGGATTTCACTTGAAGGAACCCGGTCGAATGTGGGAGCGAGCTTGCTCGCGAAAGGGATCAGGCAGGCAACAAAAAGCCCGCAGACAATCATTTGTCTGCGGGCTTCTTCACATCAGGGCTTTGGCTTAAGCCCGACGCTCATGCATCCGCGCCAATTGTCGCTCCAGCATCGACGGGTACGGCTCCATCAATCGTTCTACGCAGCACGCACCTTCAGGGCTGGCAATCGGACGAATCCGCGCACGCTGGCGGATCAGCGGGTCGTCGTTGATCTTGCGTTCCACCAGCAACAGATTGCGGCTGTGTTGCGATAAGGCCAGGGCGTCCTGGGCCGGCTCGGTCAGCAGCAGGTCGATCTGGCTCAGGCCGAACAGCTCGTCACCCAGGGTCAGACCCAACTGCAATTGCAGGGTGATGCCGCTGTCAGCGACTTCGATCTGCAACTGGTGACCCAGCGCCCGGAGCAATTCACCGCAGCAGATCGCATTGGTCAGGTAATCGTCGCCACTGTTTTCGCTGTGGAACAGCATCAGCGTGCTGCCGTCATTCAGTGTGTGCAGTTCACTCTCGTACAGCGACGCCGCCTGATCGAGGCAATCGCGGTAGCGTTTGAGCAGTTCTTCCAGACGCGCGCGCGGCAAACGACGCAGCTGGTCCTGAGCGCCCAGTTGCACGGCGAGCACGGCACTGTGTTGCGGCACGTTCGAAGGTTGCGGCTTTACCAGCGGTTTTGGCGAACTGTCTACGGATACGTCGCGCAGGTCGGCGAACGGGTCCTCGTCGTCATCGTCATCTTCAACGGTGCTGACGACGCGCTTGGGCGCAGGCTTCAACGCTGCTACCGGGCGACTCTCGTCAAAGCTCGGATCGCGCAGGTTACGCACTTCAAAAGCCGGGTCGGCTTGGTCATCGTTCTCGACGTCATCGAACTCGGGCTCGGGCTCGGGTTCCGGTGCAACCGGTTCCGGCGCGTAGCTGGCGTGCAGCTGGCGAGCCAGGTCGCCGATCTCGTCCTGGCGACCGGTGCCGGGGGTGTATTCGTCGATGTTGCGCAGCCACACACGCAGTTGCATCAGCGGCGTGGTCAGATTGCGGCCCAGACGCAAGCTCAAGGCCAGCGCGAGGGCGAGCAGAATGGCGCTGAGAATGCCCATGCTCTGCAGGCTGATGGTCATCGGCTGCTGGAACTGATCCATGTCCAGACTAATGCGCAGCTGGCCGGCGGTTACATCCTGAAAGGTGATCTTGCTCTGATACATGCCCTCGGCTTCGCCCAGCAGGCTGTGCTTGGGGCGCTGACCGGCTTCGGCAAGGATGCGGTTATCCGGACTGTAGATGGCCGCGTGGGCGACCAGCTTGTTTTTGGTCAGGTTGTTGAGCAGCACGTTGAGGCTGAGGATGTCGTTGGACACCAACAGCTCGGTCGCCGAGGTAGCGGTCTGCGTGGTCAGGCTTTCGCCCAGGGCATCGGCTTGTTCGTGCATGGCCTGCTTGAACTGCAAACCCATCACACAGGCGTAGATCACCAGGGCCAGAGCGACCAGGATCACGTTGTGGCTGGCGATGCGCAATGCAATCGGTACACGGCGATGACGCAGTGCACGGAAGATCAGCAGAAAGAAGTTATCGGTTTTTACTGGCGTGGGCCGGTTCACTTGAGCTCGGCTCTTGGTCCGTGAAGTTGACGCGCAGTATAGCGACAGGCCCAGTACCGGCAAAGCGTTGACGGTGCCCGATGGTCACTGAATGTGGGTAGAATGCGATTTTTTTCCACCTGCGGGGGTGCGCCTTGCGCGAAATCGTCCTGATAAACATCACGGGAGTCGACCGTCCGGGTCTGACTGCGGCCATTACCGGTGTTCTGGCCCAGGGTGGTGTGAGCATTCTCGACATCGGTCAGGCGGTGATCCACGACACCCTGTCGTTCGGCATCCTGGTTGAAATCCCCGACACCGAGCACGGCAAGTCGGTGCTCAAGGACATTTTGTTCAAGGGCTACGAGCTGGATCAGCAAGTACGTTTCACGCCGGTTTCCGAAGAGGATTACCAGCAGTGGGTCGGCAATCAGGGCAAGAAGCGCCACATTGTCACCCTGTTGACGCGCAAAGTGACGGCCGAGCAGTTACAGCGCGTGAGTTCCATCACCGCCAAATACGGGCTGAACATCGATCACATTGATCGTTTGTCCGGCCGCATGCCGCTGGATACCCCGGCCGACAAGGGCAAGGGCTGCATCGAGTTTTCCGTGCGTGGCGAAGCGGCAGATTCGCAGGCGCTGCGCGCCGAATTCCTCAGCGTCGCGCAGGAATTGAATGTCGATATCGCCTTTCAGGAAGATTCGCTGTTCCGCCGCAACCGTCGCCTGGCGGTGTTCGACATGGACTCGACGCTGATCGAAGCGGAAGTCATCGACGAATTGGCGAAAGCGGCCGGCGTGGGTGATCAGGTGTCAGCCATCACCGAGCGGGCCATGGCCGGCGAGCTGGATTTCCGCGCCAGCTTCAAGGAGCGTCTGGCGCTGCTGCAAGGGCTGGACGTCAGCGTGCTGGACTCGATCGGCGCCTCGCTGCGCCTGACCGAAGGCGCTGAAACCCTGTTCGCCGAGCTCAAGCGGTTGGGCTACAAGACGGCGATTCTATCGGGCGGCTTCACGTATTTTGCCAAGCAGTTGCAGGCTAAATTGGGCATTGATTACGTATTCGCCAACGAGCTGGAAGTGGTCGACGGCAAGGTCACCGGCGTGGCGGTGGAACCGATTGTCGATGCGCAGCGCAAGGCTGATTTGCTGAAGGAGCTGGCGCACAAGGAGGGCTTGCGACTGGAGCAGACCATCGCGGTCGGCGACGGTGCCAACGATTTGCCGATGCTGGCGATCGCCGGGCTGGGCGTAGCGTTCCGCGCCAAGCCGCTGGTGAAGCAATCGGCCAAGCAGGCGATTTCCACGTTGGGGCTGGATGGCGTGCTGTATTTGTTGGGTTTCCGGGATCGTGACGGGCAGCTCTGAGTCTGCTCTGACTCAGAGGGCTTTGTGGCGAGCGAGTTTGCTGTGGCAAAGGGGCTTGCTGTGGCGATGAGGCTTGCTGTGGCAAAGGGGCTTGCCGTGGCGAGGGGGCTTGCTGTGGCGAGGGGGCTTGCTGTGGCGAGGGGGCTTGCTGTGGCGAGGGGGCTTGCCCCCGTGGGGCCGCGAAGCGGCCCCCCCCTCACATCAAAGCGTCTTCCACAACGAATCAAAATCTTCTTCCACACTGACCACGCCGCCTGCGGCGTTTTCGGTTCTGGCTGTCTCCAGCGAACGATAGGCGAACTGGTTGAAGCTGTTGGTGCTCGCCACCCGCCGATCCAGCCCGGCGCGCCGCTCTTCACCGTTGGTGTTGATCACCACCTTGTTGCCTTCTTCGAAGGGCAGTCGAGGCGCGAGCAGCGTCGCTGGCAGATCGATCGCACTGATTGCCGGCAATAACAGACCCCGAAGATACTGACTGTGATCGTCGCGCGTGCGCACCAGCTGCAACCCGCAAGGTTCGGCGTAGGGCGCGACTTGCTCGATGCCCATTTGCGTGCCGCCACCACGGACCTGACGAATCCAGCGCACCACGGCGATGCTCCAGCCTTGCCCGGCTGAATCTTCGATGCCGACCATCTCTCCGGCCTGCAACTCGGCAGGTACTGCCCCAGGCCACGCCAGGCAATAACCGCCAGGACTATGATTGACTACCGGCAGCGGGTAAGTCGGGAATTGCCGGTTGCGATCCGCTGCATCATGGCTGTCATCGTTCTGCAGCTGCGGGTATTCGATTTCTTCGTAAGGCAACAAGGCATCGGCGGTGCCTTGGGGCGCGGCATCGAAGGCATGGCTCCATGGATCCTTTTCCCGGCTGGTCGGCGATGTTGCGGCAAAGTACGCAGGACGAGACACCGGATTCTTCAGGATGTCGCTGAACGAACGTTGCCCGCCCAGATAAAAATGCAGCGCGCTCATGCCCACGCATACGTTCAATGTGCCTTGACTGGCGGTGCGCTGAAAGCTGCGTTCGGCCGCCTGACCCCAGGCCGCATGCAAGTGCTGCAACGTGTCTGTGCTCAAGCCGGCCGGCACCGGCAGCGGCGTCGCACTGTCGGTTTTGTGCAGATGGGCTTCGATGGCCGCCACCAGCGGTTGCGGGTCGATGCCGAGTAACGTCTCTTGCTGCTCGGCGCGAAATTTCGTGCGGTAACGCGGCCCGATATCCAGCTGCGCCGCGACGGCGAACAGGCCGATAGCCGGTTTTTCCGGTTGCAGTTGGAGCCATTGGCTCCACGGCTCCAGCACTTCGGCAAGCCGTGCGATCTGGTTCTGGCGCAGCTGATTACAGCGCGCTGCGCCCAGCAGCAGTGCTGCCACGTAAGTGTGTTCGACGCTCAGTTGATGCGTCTGGCTGGCCAGCTCATCCCGCACGCTGACATGCTGCAGCCGATGGGTGCAGGCAATTCGATAAAGCTGATGCAGGTCCAGCCACAAGCCTTCCGGCACCGGGCTGTAAAGCTGGGTGGCGCGGATCAGCGGGCCGTTGAGGCAGTGAATCGCCCTTTGCAGCGCCTGTGTCAGCAAGGGTGCACGGTCTTTGCTCAAGCGCGGCGCAATGCGCGCGACGATCTGTTTGTAGCCAATCGCCAAATGGCCCTGAAGCGCCTGGCAGAGGTTGGCGATCTTGCGCGAGCGTTCGTCGAGCACAATTGCCTGGTGCAGAAAGTGCCGCTCCAGGTGCTTGCAGACGTAATACACCTCGGGCCGCAGCAGTTCGAGCATTTGCAGACGGTTGTCGCTGGGCGTCAGCAACTGGTTGAGTTCGCTCAAGCCTTGGTAGAGCTGGCGAGCCGTCTCGCCGATGTTGGCTTTGGGCAAGTTGGCGATCCAGCGTTTCAGATCGCGCGGCGTCGCATCGCAGAACGACAGACGCGTTTGCGTCGGGATCGGCGCTCGTAGCAGGAGACGGGTATTGGAGTCATTCATGCCAAAAACCATAGCAGAATCGGAACGGTAGGAGCTGCCGCAGGCTGCGATCTTTCGCATTTAAAGCGAGATCAAAAGATCACAGCCCGCGGCAGGTCCTACGGGAGGTGGCGCAGAGGCGCTGAGTCAGACTTGCGGCAAGCCCAGGCCCTGGCCCATCTGCACCGGCGAACCGGCCGCGAGCTCTTCAGCCCACTTCACCTGATCCGGGCCGAACAGCACGACCGCCGTCGAACCGAGTTTGAAGCGACCCAATTCCGCACCTTTCTCCAGGTGGATAGGCGCACGGGCGGCTTCGTCGTAGCGGAAGGTTTTCAGCTCGCGTTTTGGTGGTGTGACCAGTCCCGCCCACACGGTTTCAATCGATGCCACGATCATCGCGCCAACCAGCACCACGGCCATCGGGCCACGCTCGGTGTCGAAAATGCACGCGACACGCTCGTTGCGGGCGAACAGTTCCGGCACGTTTTCGGCGGTGGTCTGGTTGACCGAGAAAATTCGGCCCGGGATGTAGACCATTTCGCGCAGGGTGCCGGCCAACGGCATGTGCACGCGGTGATAGTCCTTCGGCGACAGGTAAATGGTCGCGAAGTCGCCGCCCATGAACGGCGCCGCGTTGGCCGCGTCGCCACCGAGCAATTCCAGCACGCTGAAGCTGTGGCCTTTGGCCTGGAACACGCGACCGTGCTCGATCGGTCCGAGCTGGCTGACCGCGCCGTCGGCAGGGCTGAGGATCGCGCCTGGCGTTGAGTCCAGAGGACGCGCCCCGTCTTTCAGAGCACGGGTGAAAAAAGCGTTGAAATGTTCGTAGGCGGTCAGGTCTTCGACCAGCGCCTGCGACATGTCCACCTGATAGCGTTTGGCGAACCACGCTGTGAAAGCATTCTTGAACCAGCGTACGCGGCATTCGGCGATGCAGCCGGCCAACCGTGAAAGCAGGTGATGGGGCAGCAGGTATTGGCTGAGGATAAACAAATGCTTCTTCATGAACGGTCCTTTAAAAACCTTAAATCTCTACGGGGGTGTCGGGATGGTTGCCCCATTCGCCCCAGGAGCCGGCGTAGCCTTTGACCCGCGGATACCCGAGGGATTTGGCCACCAGATAAGTGAAGCCAGAGCGATGGTGAGTCTGGCAGTGGGTGATAATTTCCTTGTCTTTGCTGATCCCGAGTTGTTCGAGGATCTGCGGCATGTCGGTGCGGATGCGCAGTTGGCGCGCCTGATCCATCCCTGCTGTCCATTCGAAATTGACCGCGCCGGGAATGTGCCCGGCCTTGGCCGCCAGAACTTTTTCACCGGAATATTCCAGCGGGCCGCGAGCATCCCACACCGCCAGGTCGGCGGCGCCAAGACGGCTTTGCAGGTATTCGCGGGTAGCGGTGGGTTCGTCGTGCAGGGTCAGGCTCACCGGGCCGCCGACCGGGGCAGGCACGTCGGTTGACAACGGCAAACCTTCCGCCAGCCACGACAACAGACCGCCATCTACATAGTGGTAATTTTTGTGGCCGATGACATCCAGCAGCCAGATAAACCGACCGGCCCAACCGCCGCCTTCGTCGTCATAGACCACGTAAACCGCGTCCTTGTTGTGGCCCAGCTCACCAAACAGCGCTTCAAGTGCGGCCGGTGGCGGCATCAGCCCAGGCGCTGGCAGTTGACCCAATTGCGTGCGTTTCGGATCGACAAAACGCGCGCCGGGGATATGCCCCTCGGCATAGCGGGCGCTGCTGGTCAGGTCGACCAGTATCAGCTCGCGGGCGTCGAGCCGGGCGAGCAGGTCGCTCGGCTCGATCACCAGAGCCAAGCCAGAGAAGTCAGACATGTGAGGTCTCCAGAGCACAAAAATGGGGATTGTAACGCAGGGTCATTGGCCTCGGTGGCTAAAGCTGTGCAAGGCCTTCTCGATGCACTGCGCGGTTTTACCGAAGGCTTGCACGGTGATCTCGCAGAACGGCCCGCCGCCCTGATCAGCCACTACGATCATGATCACGCGGCCGTTGTTGACCAGTGAGCGCATCAGCAAGTGTTCGCCAGCAAACTGCGAGCGCAGGCTGGCCGGCAGCAACGCGGAAAATTGCGCCGTGTTGTCCGGGGTCAGACGCACTTGCGCCTGTTGCGAGAGCAGGCGTTGCAACAACTTGCTCTGGCTCACCACAAAATTCAGGTTGGCCGTTTCTTTTGGCAAACCGGCGATCTGGTGCACGCGCAGATTGGCGTGCGTGCGATCGGCCATCAAAATCATCACCCGGCGCATGCCGCACGCGACCAGCGCATCGCGGGCAGACGTGGTCAGGTGCATGGCGTTGGTAAAACGACTCGGCTCGACCAACAGCTCGGCGCACTGTTTGCGCCACCGCGCCAGGTCAACGGCCGTTGGCGCTGCGGCGGGGCGCAAGCCGGCGTGGATGCGGTGAGCACCGGTGGGCCAGAGCAGGGCAACGGCCGGGTGCCAGAGATCGGGCATGGCGTGCTGCCGCGCGCTGTTGGCGGCCTGTTGGTGCAACTGCTGAAGAACGTCGTCCATCGGCATTTGCAGATAAAGACTGGTCAGGTATTGCCAGCGCTTACTGTGTGGGCTGTTCCAGGCGTGTTGCGCCGACAGTGCCAGGCCGTTGGCCAGCAATACGGTATTGGCCGGCTGATTGAGCCAGCGGCGCAGGGTCGGGTCGTCGTCGAGTCGGTTTTGCTGGCGCAACGGATGGTCGCTGTCACGCGCAATCCGCAGCACTTTGACCAACTCCCGCTGCTCGCTGAGCAACAACCGATAACCCTGCTGCACCCAGATCGGCAAGTGCCAGACGTCCACCAGCGCCTGACAAATGGCCAGTAGACGCACGCCGAACAATTGCTGCTCGACCTTGCGCGCCGACTCACCCTTATGGATGACGCGCAGTTCCCATTCTTCGAGCAACTTGGGATGTGTGAGTGCCATTGGCCACAGCGGCGAAAGAAACAGCAGGCTGCCCCAATGGATGTCTTGCCACAATCGCGCCAGGCGCGCGGCAAAAAAGCCATTGGCCTGTTGGGTCGCGTGCTGGCTGATCAGTTGCAACTGGCGCAGGGCGACCGGGATCTGCGCCGCTGGCTGGGCGGGCAGTCGCTCGAGCAGTTCTTCAGTGCGCTTGAGGCCGAGACGAGTGATCGCCACCTCAAGGTTTTCCGCCGGCTCGGTCATGCTCCCTTGCGTGTGCCGATTGGCTTCACGAATCACGCTCAACGCCAGGGCAGGGCTGTCCTGCATCAGGTCGGCGATATCGCGCAGCGAACTGCGATGGTCGCCAATGGCCTTGCAAACACGGTCGTGGCTGGTTTGCGGAACCGGCAGACGGACGCCGTCGAGCAGCTTGATCCAGCCTTGGAGTGTGCTCGGTTTCGGCGTTGCAACGTTCGTTTCATTAGCCATGATTGGACGCTATCTTCGTCTGCTTTACCGATGCCCGGATCGGGCCAGATTGGCTTTTCGCCTTAACGGGCTATAGTCTGGCGCAGTTTTGCCGATAAGGAGAAGAAGAGATTTTTCAACTTCCGAATATGACCTTGAACCCGACTCATTAAGTGCTCCCCTACCTATGGCTAAAATAATCGGCATCATCGTCGTGTTCGCGAGCGTGCTCGGCGGATACGTGCTCTCCCACGGCAAGATTGCCGCCCTTATCCAGCCCTTCGAAGTGCTGATTATCGGTGGCGCGGCCCTTGGCGCATTTTTGCAAGCCAACCCCGGCTACATGACCATGCATGTACTCAAGAAATCCTTGAGCATGTTCGGCTCGCGATTCAATCACGCCTTTTATCTCGAAGTGTTGGGATTGATTTACGAGATCCTCAACAAGAGCCGCCGCGAAGGCATGATGGCCATCGAAGGCGACATCGAAGATGCCTCGGCAAGCCCGATTTTCGCCAAGTACCCGTCCGTGCTCAAAGACGAGCGCATGACCGCGTTCGTCTGCGATTACCTGCGCATCATGTCCTCCGGCAACATGGCCCCGCACGAACTCGAAGGCCTGTTCGACATGGAACTCTACAGCCTCAAGGAAGACCTCGAGCACCCGTCCCACGCGGTGAACGGCATTGCCGATGCCCTGCCTGGTTTCGGTATCGTTGCGGCGGTATTGGGGATCGTGGTGACCATGGCTTCTTTGGGCGAAGGCGACCAGGCCGCCATCGGCATGCACGTGGGTGCAGCGTTAGTGGGGACCTTCTTCGGTATCCTCGCGGCGTACGGTTTTTTTGGTCCGCTGGCCACTTCCCTGGCGCACGATGCCAAGGAAGAGTTGAACATCTACGAAGCCATCAAGGCCTCGCTGGTCGCGTCGGCCTCCGGCATGCCGCCGTCATTGGCGGTGGAATTCGGTCGCAAGGTTCTGTACCCGGCACACCGTCCCAGCTTTGCCGAGCTGGAACAAGCGGTTCGTGGTCGCTGAGTAATGGAAAATAACCAGCCGATAATCATCAAGCGCATCAAGCGCATCGCCGGTGGGCATCACGGGGGCGCCTGGAAAATCGCCTTTGCCGACTTTGCGACGGCGATGATGGCGTTCTTCCTGGTGCTGTGGCTGCTGTCCACCGCAACGCCTGAACAGAAGATCGCCATTGCCGGCTACTTCAAGGACCCGGTCGGTTTTTCCGAAAGCGGTACGCCGTACATCATCGATCTGGGCGGCTCGCCAACGCTGGCTCCGGAAAACACGCTTAATCCGGAAGTGAAGTCTCAGCCGCAGCCGGACAAGGTCACTGTCGACGCCGAGCAGGTCGAAGGCATGGCCGAGATGGTCGAGAAGGAGCGTCTTGAGCTGTTGCTGCAAGAACTGCAAAACAAAGTTGACGAGAACCCTCAGCTACAGAAATTCAAAGACCAGATCCTGTTCGAGATCACCCCGAACGGTTTGCGCATCCAGATCATGGACGCCGAAAACCGGCCGATGTTCGACTCGGGCAGTGCGCGGCTGAAACCGTACTTCGAAGACATTCTGCTCGCCATGGCCGACACCATCAAAGCGGTGCCGAACAAGATCAGCATCAGTGGTCACACCGATGCCAAGCCGTATACCGGCACGGGTGAATTCGGTAACTGGGAACTGTCGGCCAACCGTGCCAACGCGGCGCGTCGTGCGCTGGTTGCCGGCAGTTATCCGGAGTCGCAAGTGGCGCGTGTGGTGGGTTATGCGTCGTCGGCATTGTTTGATCGGGAGAGCCCGTTCAATCCGGTCAACCGTCGTATCGACATCGTCGTGTTGACGAGAAAAGCGCAAGCCGCCATCGAAGGTGCTCAAGGTGCGGACCCTGCGCCGATCCCGGGGCAGACCGCACCAGGCGAAGCACCCGGTGTTCCAGCCGCACCGGTCGACCCGAATGCCTTGCCGGAAGACCAACAACCGGTGCCCGCGCATGAACTTCGTGAGCGATTGAATCTGTTTGATGACGTTGCGCCCAAGCCGGTCGAACCGGCGAAGCCGTAGGGGTTGGAGTTTGGTTTGTAGGCCACCTGATTCGCCGCGGGCGCTGATCCAACTGTAGGAGCAGAGCTTGCTCGCGAAGGCGGCAGGTCAGGCGACTTGGGTTTGAAGGTGTACATATCCGTTTTTGGGGTGATGGCTTCTATTGGTTCCGCTTTTACAGCGGGTCACTTGGAAACGCCTACGCGGCCCGGCCCCAAGTAACCAAGCGCTTGCGCCGCTGACGTACGGCCCTTCGCTCAGGCTCAGGGTACCCTCGCTCCGGTCCTGCGCTCGGCCTTCCGACGCGGCAGATCAAGATCAACAGCCAGATCAGGATCAATTTCCATATGTACACACTCCGACCTGGATCCAACCATCAAAACCCCCGCCGAATCCGTCTTTTCAGATTGTCGTGAAACACATCGGCATCTCGCTTATACACACTGCGAATCGACTCGCTAAACGATTCCAGCCCCATCGAGCGGCTGGACAGCGTCTCTTCACGATAAGCGTCAATAAAAAAATTGATATCCGCCTCACCGCTCAGCGTCGGCCATTTATCGAGGTACAGCGGCAGGTCGCTATGACCAATCTTGAACGAACAAATCCTGCGATTACTGATGGTCGCCTCACCGATTTCAAATGGCACCCACCACGATTGCGCCGTCTCGTTCGACACCACCGCCAGCAAATGCGTGCATTCGGTGATATTGCGTGTGATCACGGCCGTGATGTCGTCGGTGTGTTGGGATTCGGTATCCAGCACATCCAGATAAGTTTTGATGTTCGCCCGCACCAGGCGATCGTTGATGGTTAACGCGTATTTGCGGTCGGTATGGCGGTAGCTGATAAACACTGGCATCAGAAGTGTCCCTTGATGTGGCGGTTGCACTATTGCAGCTGGCTGAAGATTTCACCGCTGTCGGGGTCGAAATTGGCGACCGTCGGTTCGTAGCTGGGGTCGAACGGGTTGGGGCGTCCGTTGGCGTGGCGCTCCAACACGGAGGCCATAGCCATCGCATCGTTGGTGCAACCGCTCACTGGCGTTACATGGGCGTAATGGTTGATACCGATGAACAGTCCTTTGCGCATGGTTACACCGCCGTGTGCTGTTCAATGGCATTGACGGTGCTTTTGGTGTTATCGGTGAGCATTTCGATCAGCCGGTCGTGTTTGGTGGCGTTATTCCACGAATGACTGATGAACAAATGACAGGTCTGCATGGCTTTCCCTCGGTCTCGCCAAGTGCGAAGAGGGACTGAATGTATGCAGTTGGAAGATCGCCACAAGGCCAGGGCGAATAAAGAGAATTGCCTTACAGGAAAACAGACGCTCGTCCTACAGACGGCTCTGACGTTTGAAGAGTGGGCAACGGCCAGGAGATAACAGGCAACTCGCCGCCTCGTCGGTGTCGAGGCGGCAAGTGCGTCTGTTTAATAGCTGCTTTCAGGCAAACTGGCGATGATCGAGCGGTAACTGTTCATTCGTTGCTGTTGTACACGGCCTTCTTCCAGCGCTTTGAGCAAGGCACAACCAGGTTCGCGGTCGTGCTTGCAGTCACGGAAGCGGCAGGTGCCGATCAGGTCGTTGAACTCGATGAAACCCGCTTCGACGTCGGCGCGGCTGACATGGCCCAGGCCGAATTCGCGGATACCCGGGGAGTCGATCAGCTCGCCGCCACCGGGGAAGTGGAACAGGCGCGCGGTTGTCGTGGTGTGAGTGCCCTGGCCGGACAGCTCGGACAAGGGGCCAACGCGGGTTTCGACTTCTGGCAGCAGGCTGTTGACCAACGACGACTTGCCGACGCCGGACTGCCCGACGAACACACTGATGCGCCCGTCCAGTTGCTCTTGAAGTTGCTCCATGCCATTGCCGTGGTGCGCCGAGACTTCCAGCACCGGATAACCCAACGTGCGGTAAACCGCCAGCAAGGCATTCAACGCAGGAGCGTTTTGCTCGTCGATCAGGTCGAATTTGTTCAGCAACAGCAGCGGGCGAATGCCGGCGTGCTCGGCGGCGACCAGGTAGCGGTCGATCAGGTTGGCGTGCGGTTCTGGCAAGGGCGCGAAGACAATGACGATCATGTCGACGTTGGCCGCCACCGGCTTGAGCTGGCCACGGCTATCCGGTCGGCGCAGCTCTGTTTTACGCGGCAGTTGCGCCACGATCACGCCGATGCCCTGGTTGCCGGCACGCCAGACCACCTGATCGCCGGTGACCAGCGCCGGCAGGTTGGCGCGCAAATGGCAGCGGGAAACCTGGCCGGCCAGTTCGCCTTCTAGCGCTTCAACCTCGACTTGCACACCAAAGTGCGCGATCACCAGGCCGGTCTGTTCCGGGCCCAGGTCGCCGCCCTCAAGTGCCTCGACAGCCGAGGACTCGCGTTTGGCGGCGCGGGCAGCGCGCTCGCCCTGAATTTTTTCGATGCGCCAGTTTTGACGACGATTGAGTTGGCGTTTGGCCATGGGTGTTCCGTATCAAGAATGCAGCGATTGGATAAAACGGCCGCGAGTTTAGCACGCCCGGCCACTTGCCTAGGCTAAACTGCGCAGCATTGCCTAGGAGCCGACACATGCAAAACCCGCAGAATCTGATCTGGATCGACCTGGAAATGACCGGTCTGAACCCTGATACCGACGTCATCATCGAGATGGCCACCATTGTGACCGACAGCGACCTGAACACCCTGGCCGAAGGTCCGGTGATTGCCATTCACCACAGCGACGAAATCCTCGCGGGCATGGACGAATGGAATACCCGTCAACATGGCGGCTCAGGCCTGACTCAACGCGTGCGGGACAGCCGCATCAGCATGGCCGACGCTGAAGCCGAGACCATCGCTTTCCTGGAGAAGTGGGTGCCGAAGGGCAAGTCGCCCATCTGCGGCAACAGCATCTGCCAGGACCGTCGCTTCCTTTATACCCACATGAAATCGCTGGAAAGCTACTTCCACTACCGCAATCTCGACGTCTCGACCTTGAAGGAGCTCGCCGCTCGCTGGGCGCCGGACGTGCGCGACAGTTTCCAGAAGGGCAGCACGCACCTGGCACTGGACGACATCCGTGAATCGATTGCCGAACTGCAGCATTACCGCAAGCATTTCATCAAATTCTGAATGCAGATACGGATTGCAGGAGCCGGCTTGACGATGGTGTCCTCAACGGCCTCTTCGCGAGCAAGCAGGCTCCTGCAAGGGTGTGACTGGGTGTAACGCCCTCTTTTGGTGCCACACCGAAATGGCTAGACTGCGCGCCTTCCCGCAAGGATCGCCGCCATGCTGCTGATGCTCTACCTGATCGCCATCACCGCCGAAGCCATGACCGGCGCCCTGTCTGCCGGGCGCCGCGGCATGGACTGGTTTGGTGTGGTGCTGATTGCCTGCATCACCGCACTGGGTGGGGGATCGGTCCGCGACGTGCTGCTGGGGCACTACCCGCTGACCTGGGTCAAACACCCGGAATACCTGGTGCTGACGTCCATTGCAGCGATGTTCACCGTGTTCGCTGCGCGCTGGATGCGCCATCTGCGCTCGTTGTTTCTCGTGCTCGATGCCGTTGGGCTGGTGGCGTTCACGTTGATCGGTTGCATGACCGCACTGGAGATGGGCCACGGCATGCTGGTGGCGTCGGTCAGCGGCGTGATCACCGGTGTCTTCGGTGGCATCTTGCGAGACATCTTCTGCAACGACATTCCGCTGATCTTCCGTCGCGAACTCTACGCCAGCGTCTCGTTTGCCGCCGCGTGGTGTTACATGCTGTGTCTCCATCTGCAATTACCGGGCGAACAGGCGATTCTGGTGACCCTGTTCGGTGGCTTCCTGTTGCGCCTGCTGGCGATCCGGTTCCATTGGGAAATGCCCAAGTTCGTTTACAACGACGAAACCTGACCCGACTCGTCCCTTGCAGCTGCTACAAAAGTCCGTGTTGTTTGAGGGCCCACTCGACGTGTTCGCGGACCAATTCTGAGGGATAGTCGCGCCGGGCCTTGAGCGCTTCCAGCACTGGAATGCTCGATGGCGCATTGCCCAGCCCCACCGCCAGATTACGCAGCCAGCGTTCATAACCGGCTCTGCGCAACGGCGAGCCTTCGGTGCTGCTCAAAAACTTTTCTTCATCCCACATGAACAATTGCGCTAACCCGGCATTGTCCAGATTGTGCCGTGGCTTGAAGTCGGTCTCCCCGGTAGGGCGGGCGAAGCGGTTCCACGGGCAAACGATCTGGCAATCGTCGCAGCCAAATACCCGATTGCCGATCAAGGGCCGCAAGTCTTCGGGGATCGCGCTTTTCAGTTCGATGGTCAGGTAGGAAATGCAGCGCCGAGCGTCAAGCACATAGGGGCCAACGAAGGCGTTTGTCGGGCAGATATCCAGGCACGCGGTGCAGCGGCCGCAATGTTCGCTGCTGTGCGGCGGATCCACCGGCAGTGGCAGATCGACGAACAGTTCGGCGAGGAAAAAATAGCTGCCGGCCTTGCGATTCAATACCAAAGTGTTTTTACCAATCCATCCGAGCCCGGCCTGCTCGGCGATGGCTTTTTCCAGTACCGGCGCACTGTCGACAAACGCGCGGTAGCCGAATGGACCGATCACGGCTTGAATCTTCTCTGCCAGTTGTTGCACGCGTTTACGGATCAATTTGTGGTAATCGCGGCCCAAGGCGTAACGCGAGACGTAGGCTTTTTCCGGTTCTGCCAGGCGTTTGGCCATTTCGGTGTCGCCCGGCAGGTAATCCATGCGCAGGGAAACCACGCGCAACGTGCCCGGAACCAGTTCTTCTGGATGCGAACGCTTGGTGCCGTGGGCGCCCATGTAGTCCATTTCGCCGTGGTAGCCGGCATCGAGCCAGCGCTGCAAATGCTGCTCATGCTCGGCGAGGTCGAGGCCGCTGATGCCGACTTGCTGAAAGCCCAGCTCGCGGCCCCAGTCCTTGACGGATTGGGCGAGGGCGGGCAGGTCTGTGGTAATAGCGGGCATGAGGCGAGAGAAACCGGAGCTGAGGTGCGTATAATTCTGCCAGACATCGGAGCCCGAAGACGCATGCCGCACACTAAAGATGATTTACCCGACGCGCTGTACAGTGCCGCGCAAGTCCGCGCCATCGATGCGAGCCTGATCGCGGCCGGCACGCCGGGCTTCGAACTGATGCAGCGTGCCGCGCGCGCGACCTGGCGGGCGCTGGTGCGTCAGTGGCCGACGGCAAACGAATTGAGTGTGGTGACCGGGCATGGCCACAATGCCGGCGATGGTTATCTTGTGGCGCTTTTAGCACAGCGGGCCGGTTGGCACGTGCGGGTGCTGGCGGCGGGTGAGCCGCAGCGTTTGCAAGGTGATGCAGCGCGGGCTCACGCCGAAGCGCTGGCCGAAGGTGTCGTCGTTCAAACGTGGAGTGCGCAGGCCCAATTGCGCGGTATTGTTCTGGACGCGTTGCTGGGCATCGGTGTGAGTGGTGAGGTTCGAGAGCCGTACGCCAGCGTGATCGCAGCGATCAATTCCAGCGGCTTGCCGGTGGCGGCTGTGGATATTCCTTCGGGCCTGTGTGCCGACACCGGTCGCTTGCTCGGTGCAGCGGTTCGGGCTGATTTGACTGTGACGTTTATTGGTCTGAAGGTCGGCCTGTTCACCGGCGATGCGGCGGATGTGACCGGCGAGCTGGTATTCAATGATCTGCAAGCCGAGGCGGAGCATTTGAGCGGGATCGACATCAATGCCCGTCGTCTGACATTCAGCAATCTGCCTCGTCTGGCGGCTCGTGAGGCGACTGCTCATAAAGGTCAATTTGGCCACGTATTGTTGATCGGCGGCGATCGCGGTTTCGGTGGCGCCATCCTGCTGAGCGCGCAAAGTGCCTTGCTCAGTGGCGCCGGCATGGTATCGGTCGCCACTCGCAGTGAACACGTGGCGGCCGCGCTGGCCAGAATTCCCGAAGCCATGGTGCTCGGCACCTCCTCGGCCAATCAGTTGATGGGTTTGCTCGACAAAGTATCCGTATTAGTCGTCGGCCCGGGTCTGGGGCAGGGGGCTTGGGGGCGCAGCCTGTTGTCGGCCGCGGCCAATGCCCCGCTGCCGCAAGTCTGGGATGCCGACGCGCTGAATCTGTTGTCTGAACAGTTCGCTCGCCTGTCCAAGGATTGCGTGATCACCCCGCATCCGGGCGAAGCGTCGCGGTTACTGGGGATATCGACGGCCGAGGTGCAGGCCGACCGCCCGGCTGCGGCCCATGCGCTGAGCAAAAAGTATGCAGCTGTGGTGGTCTTGAAAGGAGCCGGCAGCCTGATTGCCAGTCCCGACGGGCGTCTGGCAGTGTGTCATCAGGGGCATCCCGCCATGGCGACCGCCGGTTTGGGCGATGTCCTCGCCGGGCTGATCGGTGCTCTGCGCGCTCAGGGCATGGCTGCGTTCGAGGCGGCGTGTCTGGGCGTCTGGTTGCATGCCAATGCCGGCGCGCAGCAAGGTAAATCGGGCCGTGGGCTGGCGGCCAGTGATTTGATTCCAGCCATTCGTCAGTTGTTGGAGGAGCAAGCACCGTGTCTGAAGTAATCCTGTATCTGGCCGATGAAGAGGCGATGACCGCGTTTGGCACGCGTATCGCGAAAACCACCGAAGGGCACGGTCTGATTTTTCTTGAAGGGGATCTGGGCGCAGGCAAAACCACGCTGTCGCGGGGCATTATCCGGGGTTTGGGGCATGTGGGCGCGGTAAAAAGTCCGACGTTCACGTTGGTCGAGCCTTACGAAATCGGCGACATCCGCGCCTTCCATTTCGACCTTTATCGACTGGTCGATCCTGAAGAACTCGAGTTCCTGGGCATCCGCGACTACTTTGAAGATGACGCCTTGTGCTTGATCGAATGGCCCCAGAAGGGTGCAGGCTTTTTGCCAAAGCCCGACCTGACCATTACCATTAGCCCGCAAGACAGCGGCCGGTCGCTGAAAATTTTGTCCCAGGGCTCGCGTGGCGAGTCGTGGTGTGCCGCTTTGGCATTGGAATCCAATTAAATGATGGGGTCAGGTATGCGCTTTCGCGCGATGGTAGCTGCCGTAGGGTTGTTGTTTTTGGCGGTGACCGTCGATGCTGTGGCCGAGACGAAGGTCAACAGTGTTCGCTTGTGGCGGGCGCCCGACAACACACGGCTGGTGTTTGACCTGACAGGGCCGGTGCAGCACAGCGTCTTTACCCTGACGTCACCCGATCGGCTGGTCATCGACATCAACGGCGCCAGCCTTGGCGCTCCCCTGAACGTCAACGCCTCGAACACACCCATTACCGCCATGCGCTCGGCGCAGCGTACGCCGACCGACCTGCGCGTGGTCATCGACCTGAAAAAAGCCGTCACGCCGAAAAGCTTCAGCCTGGCGCCGAACGCGCAGTACGGCAATCGCCTGGTGGTCGACCTGTTCGACAATGCCGCCGATGCCGCGCCGATTCCGGTGCCGACCAATGTCGCCAAAGTTGCTCCGGTGCCGGTCACCCCGATTGATCCGCCGGTCAAACTGCCGCCAGCCCCGGCCGGCAAGCGCGATATCGTTGTTGTCATCGATGCCGGTCACGGCGGTGAAGACCCGGGCGCCTCGGGCTCTCGTGGTCAGCGCGAAAAAGACGTGGTGCTGGCGATCGCTCGTGAGCTGCAGCGGCAGGTCAACGGGATTAAAGGCTTCCGCGCCGAACTGACCCGCACCGGCGACTACTTCATCCCCCTGCGCGGCCGTACGGAAATCGCGCGCAAGAAGGGCGCCGATCTGTTCGTCTCGATTCACGCCGATGCGGCGCCTTCAAAGGCAGCCTTCGGGGCATCGGTGTTCGCCTTGTCTGATCGCGGCGCCACTTCGGAAACGGCCCGTTGGCTGGCCGACAGCGAAAACCGTTCCGACCTGATCGGTGGTGCTGGCAACGTCAGCCTCGATGACAAGGACCGTATGCTGGCCGGCGTGTTGCTCGACCTGTCGATGACCGCCTCCCTGACCTCCAGCCTCAACGTCGGCCAGAAAGTCCTGACCAACATCGGTCGGGTTACGCCGTTGCACAAACAGCGCGTGGAACAGGCGGGGTTCATGGTGCTGAAGTCACCGGACATCCCATCGATTCTGGTGGAAACCGGGTTTATCTCCAACGCCAACGAAGCCTCGAAACTGGCAGCCGCGAGCCATCAGCAGGCGCTGGCCCGTTCGATCAGCAGCGGTGTGCGTCAGTTCTTCCAGCAAAATCCGCCACCGGGCACGTATATCGCCTGGTTGCGTGATTCCGGGGGCATTGCCCAAGGCCCGCGCGATCACCGGGTGAATCCGGGCGAGACGCTGGCGATGATTGCCGTGCGCTATCAAGTCTCACCGGCGTCGCTGCGCAGCGCCAATAATCTGAAAAGCGACGACTTGAAAGCTGGTCAGCACCTGACTATTCCCGGCGCCGAGCTGGCGGCCAAAGAATGAATCAAGTGGTCATCAACGGCGCTCGCATAGAGCTGCTCAGCCCGCGACTGGCGAACCAGATCGCGGCGGGCGAGGTGGTCGAACGCCCGGCTTCGGTGATCAAGGAGCTGCTGGAAAACAGCCTCGATTCCGGCGCCAGACGTATCGACGTCGATGTCGAGCAGGGCGGCGTCAAGCTGCTGCGGGTGCGCGACGATGGCAGCGGCATTTCTGCCGATGATTTGCCGCTGGCCCTGGCGCGTCACGCCACCAGCAAGATTCGCAACCTGGAAGACCTTGAGCAGGTCATGAGCCTGGGTTTTCGCGGTGAAGCCCTGGCATCGATCAGCTCTGTCGCACGCCTGACCCTGACCTCGCGCACCCGTGAAGCCGAGCAGGCCTGGCAGGTGGAGACCGAAGGCCGTGACATGGCGCCTCGGGTACAGCCGGCCGCACATCCGGTCGGTACGTCGGTGGAAGTGCGCGATCTGTTCTTCAACACCCCGGCGCGACGCAAGTTTCTCAAGACCGAAAAAACCGAATTCGATCACTTGCAAGAGGTCATCAAACGTCTGGCGCTGGCGCGCTTCGACGTGGCGTTTCACTTGCGTCACAACGGCAAGACCATCCTCAGCCTGCATGAAGCCCACGACGATGCGGCTCGCGCCCGGCGTGTGGCGGCGATTTGCGGTTCAGGGTTTCTCGAGCAGGCGTTGCCGATCGAGATCGAACGCAATGGTCTGCATTTGTGGGGCTGGGTCGGTTTGCCGACGTTCAACCGCAGCCAGGCCGACTTGCAGTATTTCTTTGTTAACGGCCGTGCGGTGCGCGACAAACTTGTCGCCCACGCGGTGCGCCAGGCCTATCGCGATGTGCTGTTCAATGGGCGCCATCCTACGTTCGTGCTGTTTTTCGAAGTGGATCCGGCCGGCGTTGACGTCAACGTGCACCCAACCAAGCACGAAGTGCGCTTCCGTGACGGACGCATGGTTCACGATTTTCTTTACGGGACGTTACACCGCGCCTTGGGCGATGTGCGCCCGGACGATCATCTGGCCGCGCCGATCGCGACGGCCATCGTTCGGCCGACCGGGGCCGAGGCGGGTGAATTTGGTCCGCAAGGCGAAATGCGCCTGGCCGCCAATGCGCTGCTGGAGCATCCTCAGGCTCAACCGTCGTTCAACACGGCGGCAGGCTCGGGTGCCGGCGCCGGTTACCAGTATCAGTACAAGCCGCAGCCGCAATCCGGCGTTCCCGTTGCGGAGGCCCAAGCGGCGTACCGGGAGTTTTTCGCTCCGCTGCCTGAAGCCAACGCCGTAGCGCTGCCGGCCGGGCAAGACGATATTCCGCCGCTGGGTTATGCACTGGCGCAGCTCAAGGGCATCTATATTCTGTCCGAGAACGCTCAGGGCCTGGTGCTGGTGGACATGCACGCCGCCCACGAGCGGATCATGTACGAGCGCCTCAAAATTGCCATGGCCAGCGAAGGTCTGAGCGGTCAGCCGCTGCTGGTACCGGAATCCCTGGCCGTCAGTCAGCGCGAAGCCGATTGCGCCGAAGAAAACATCGCCTGGTTTCAACGCCTGGGTTTCGAGTTGCAGCGGCTCGGCCCCGAGACATTGGCGATTCGCCAGATTCCTGCGTTGCTCAAGCAGGCAGAGGCCAATCGGCTGGTGAGCGACGTTCTGGCAGATTTGATGGAGTACGGCACCAGCGATCGAATTCAGGCTCATCTTAACGAGCTGCTCGGCACCATGGCCTGCCATGGCGCGGTTCGGGCAAATCGGCGACTGGCCTTGCCGGAAATGAACGGTCTGCTGCGCGATATGGAAAATACCGAGCGCAGCGGTCAATGCAACCACGGCCGACCGACATGGACCCAGTTGGGCCTGGACGATCTGGACAAACTGTTCCTGCGCGGTCGTTGATGAGCCAGCTCCCTCCTGCGATTTTCCTGATGGGCCCGACTGCGGCGGGCAAGACCGATCTGGCCATCGAACTGACGAGAGTTCTGCCGTGCGAGTTGATCAGTGTCGACTCGGCACTGGTTTATCGCGACATGGACATCGGCACGGCCAAACCTTCGAAAGAACTTCTGGCCCAATTTCCACATCGCCTGATCGACATTCTGGATCCGGCAGAGAGTTATTCGGCGGCCGATTTCCGTAGAGATGCCCTTCAAGCGATGGCCGAGGTCACCGCGCGCGGCAAGATTCCGCTGTTGGTGGGCGGCACGATGCTCTATTACAAGGCGTTGGTCGAAGGTCTGGCGGACATGCCGGCCGCCGATGCCCAGGTGCGTGCACAGATCGAAGAAGAAGCCGCACGCCATGGCTGGCAAGCCCTGCATGCGCAATTGGCGGCCATCGACCCGGTCTCTGCTGCGCGTATTCATCCCAATGATCCCCAGCGCCTCAGTCGGGCCCTGGAAGTTTATCGCGTGAGTGGTCAGAGCATGACCGAGCTGCGGCGCAGACAAAGTGCGCAAAGTACCGAAGCAGCCGCTTCGGGACTGCAACAATTACCCTATACTGTCGCGAACCTGGCCATTGCTCCGACAGATCGCCAGGTATTGCACGAGCGAATTAAACAAAGATTCACTGTAATGTTGGAACAGGGATTCATTGACGAGGTCGTAGCCCTGCGTGAGCGGAGTGACCTGCATTCAGGGTTGCCGTCTATACGTGCGGTAGGCTACCGACAAGTCTGGGACTACCTGGATGGCAAGCTGACGCAAGCCGAGATGCAGGAGCGTGGAATCATTGCCACGCGCCAATTGGCGAAGCGCCAGTTCACCTGGCTGCGCAGTTGGGCTGACTTGCATTGGCTGGACAGTCTGGATTGCGACAATCTGCCGCGCGCCTTGAAATACCTGGGGACCATCTCCATATTGAGCTGAGTCCTTGCAATTGCCGTCTATCCTTGGGGGTGTGACGGTCACAAGCCATCTGTTTACCTATTTTTTATATTGAATCCTTAAAGGAGTGCGGCACATGTCAAAAGGGCATTCGCTACAAGACCCTTACTTGAATACTTTACGTAAAGAGAAAGTGGGGGTTTCCATCTACCTGGTCAACGGGATCAAACTGCAAGGCACGATCGAGTCCTTCGACCAGTTCGTTATCCTGCTGAAAAACACCGTCAGCCAGATGGTTTACAAACACGCTATCTCTACAGTGGTGCCGGTTCGTCCAATTCGTCTGCCTAGCGCAACCGAATCCGAAGCCGGTGACGCTGAGCCAGGTAACGCCTGATAGGAGTCTCCTTTGTTCTTTGAGCGCCACGGTGGTGGTGAGCGAGTAATCCTCGTTCACTTGGATGGACAGGACCCTGAGGCGCGCGAAGATCCGCAGGAGTTTCAGGAATTGGCTAATTCGGCCGGCGCCGAGACCGTTGCGTTTTTCAACGTGCCGCGTCATCGGCCTACCGCCAAGTTCCTGATCGGCAGCGGCAAGGTCGAGGAATTGCGCGATCTGGTCCATGCCGAAAAGGCAGACCTGGTGATCTTCAATCACGTCCTCACACCCAGTCAGGAACGTAACCTCGAACGTGTTTTCGAGTGTCGCGTGATCGACCGTACCGGTCTGATTCTCGATATTTTTGCCCAGCGCGCCCGTACTCATGAAGGCAAGCTCCAGGTCGAACTGGCCCAGCTTGACCACATGAGCACCCGGCTGGTTCGCGGCTGGACTCACCTTGAGCGTCAAGGTGGCGGTATCGGCATGCGGGGCCCGGGTGAAACCCAACTGGAAACCGACCGCCGTTTGCTGCGGGTTCGCTTGCGACAGATCAAGGCCCGCCTGGAAAAAGTGCGCAGCCAGCGCGAACAATCGCGCCGTGGCCGCACGCGTGCGGATATCCCTACCGTGTCGCTGGTGGGGTATACCAACGCCGGTAAATCCACGCTGTTCAACAACGTGACGAAATCTGACGTGTATGCGGCTGACCAGCTGTTCGCCACGCTGGACCCGACCTTGCGCCGTCTTGAATTAAACGACCTGGGGCCAATTGTCCTGGCCGACACCGTGGGTTTCATTCGTCACTTGCCGCACAAGCTGGTTGAGGCATTTCGATCGACTCTCGAAGAGTCGAGCAACTCCGATCTGCTGCTGCACGTGATCGATGCGGCCGAACCGGATCGCATGTTGCAGATCGAGCAGGTTATGGTGGTGCTGGGTGAGATTGGTGCTCAGGACTTGCCGATCCTTGAGGTCTATAACAAACTCGATTTGCTAGAAGGCGTCGAGCCACAAATCCAGCGCGACGAAAACGGCAAACCCCTTAGGGTGTGGCTGTCGGCGCGTGATGGCAGTGGTCTGGAATTGCTTGAACAAGCCATTTCCGAGTTGCTGGGCAGTGAGTTGTTCATTGGCACCCTGCGCTTGCCACAACGTTTTGCTCGACTGCGTGCGCAGTTTTTCGAGTTGGGTGCGGTACAGAAAGAAGAACACGACGAAGAAGGCATCTGCCTGCTGGCCGTTCGTTTGCCACGCATCGAGTTGAATCGACTGGTGAGCCGCGAGGGATTGCAGCCGATGGAATTCATCGAGCAACACACTTTGCAATAAAAGCCTGAGAAAGCGGTTGTGCCGTGGTGACAGGCATTCTGTAGCATTGGTCGGCGCGCCGTGGGTGCGTCTTTGCTTTATCAGATGGAGAGCGCTATGGCTTGGAATGAGCCGGGTGGCAACTCGAATAATCAGGATCCTTGGGGTGGCAAGCGCCGCAATAACGGCGACCGCAAGGGACCACCGGATCTCGACGAGGCCTTCCGAAAGCTGCAGGAAAGCCTGAACGGGTTGTTCGGTGGTGGTAAGAAACGGGGTGACGATGGCGGTGGTTCGGGCAGGAGTGGCGGCTTCGGCGGTCTGCTCGGCATCGCTCTTGTCGTATTGGCGGCCGTATGGCTGTACAGCGCGGTCTACGTTGTCGACGAGCAGGAGCAAGCCGTCGTGCTGCGCTTCGGTAAGTACTACGAAACGGTTGGCCCGGGTCTGAACATCTATTTCCCGCCGATCGATCGCAAGTACATGGAAAACGTCACGCGTGAGCGGGCCTACACCAAGCAAGGTCAAATGCTGACTGAAGACGAGAACATCGTCGAAGTGCCGCTGACCGTGCAGTACAGAATCAGCAACCTGCAGGACTTTGTGCTGAGCGTTGATCAGCCGGAAATCAGTCTGCAGCACGCGACCGAAAGTGCCTTGCGCCATGTGGTGGGTTCCACCGCCATGGATCAGGTACTGACCGAAGGTCGTGAGTTGATGGCCAGCGAAATCAAGGAGCGTCTGCAACGCTTCATGGATACCTATCGCACCGGTATCACCGTCACCCAGGTCAACGTACAGAGCGCAGCGGCACCGCGTGAAGTGCAGGAAGCCTTCGATGACGTGATTCGCGCCCGTGAAGACGAGCAGCGTTCGCGTAACCAGGCGGAAACCTATGCCAACGGCGTCGTGCCGGAAGCCCGTGGTCAGGCCCAGCGCATCCTCGAGGATGCCAACGGTTATCGCGATGAAACCGTCTCGCGTGCCAAGGGTGAAGCCGATCGCTTTACCAAACTGGTGAGCGAGTATCGCAAGGCCCCTGAAGTCACCCGCGAGCGTCTGTATCTGGACACCATGCAGGAAGTCTTCAGCAACACCAGCAAGGTTCTCGTGACCGGCAACAAGAATGGCCAGAACAATCTGCTGTACTTGCCGCTGGACAAGATGGTCGAAAGTGGTCGCAACACCACTGCTCCCGTGAGCGGTGCGGCAGCCACCAGCAATGAAGCGAATGCACGTGCCGCAGCTGATCTGCAACAACAGCCGGCACGTACCAGGGAGAGTCGCTGATGAGCAATAAATCGCTGATCACTCTAATTGTTGTCGTCGTTCTGGCGATTGCAGCCTGGAATTGCTTCTACATCGTGGCTCAGACCGAGCGTGCGGTGCTGCTGCAATTTGGTCGCGTGGTTCAGGCCGACGTTCAGCCGGGCCTGCATGTGAAAGTGCCTTACGTTAACCAGGTGCGTAAATTCGACGCACGCCTGATGACGCTGGATGCACCGACGCAACGCTTCCTGACGCTGGAAAAGAAAGCCGTCATGGTCGATGCCTACGCCAAATGGCGCGTGAAGGACGCAGAGCGTTACTACACTGCGACATCCGGTCTGAAGCAGATCGCCGATGAGCGTCTGTCGCGTCGTCTGGAATCGGGTCTTCGTGACCAGTTCGGTAAGCGCACGCTGCACGAAGTGGTGTCCGGTGAGCGTGATGCGCTGATGACCGATATTACGGCTTCACTGAACAAGATGGCGGAAAAAGAGCTGGGCATCGAAGTGGTTGATGTTCGGGTCAAAGCCATCGATCTGCCAAAGGAAGTGAACCGTAGCGTGTTCGAGCGCATGAGCTCCGAGCGTGAGCGTGAAGCTCGTGAGCACCGCGCCAAGGGTAACGAGCTGGCGGAAGGCATTCGTGCCGACGCCGATCGTCAACGCCGCGTGCTGCTGGCTGAAGCCTATCGTGAATCCGAAGAGGTTCGCGGTGACGGTGATGCCCAGGCTGCTGCGATCTACTCCAACGCATACGGTCAGGATCAGGAGTTCTATGGTTTCTACCGTAGTCTGCGCGCCTACCGTGAAAGCTTCGCGAACAAATCCGACGTCATGGTCCTTGACCCAAGCAGCGACTTCTTCCGTTACCTGGAAAAAGCCAAACCTTGATAATCCTGTGACCTGAAATGTCCCCCGCCTGGCGGCTAAAACCTCGGGCGGGGTGATCCTTTGGGAAAACGGGTGTATGATGCGGCAGCCGGGAAATTCCCGGCTTTTTTGCGTCTGCATGTTTGATTGCTGTACATGCAGGCGACCGGGTTGAATGACTCGACAGGTTTTTCGAGGAAAGTGGTTGGCGAAGCCGATTCAGGTTTTTTGCCGCGTTGTTCATGCGCGTGGTTTGCTCATGGGCCGATCATTTTCTGCTTCACTCAAGGCTCGCCCAAAGGCTTGCTGCCCGGATCATAGGGGAATGGCGTAATGGCAACGGTAGACCGCTGGCTGCTGCCAGATGGCATCGAAGAAGTGCTGCCACCGGAAGCGGCGCGTATTGAAGTAGCGCGCCGCCAGGTGTTGGATCTGTTCCAGAGCTGGGGTTACGAGTTTGTCGTGACTCCCCATATCGAGTACCTCGAATCCCTGCTGACCGGCGCGGGCTCGGACCTCGATTTGCGTACTTTCAAGGTCATCGACCCGCAATCAGGCCGGCAGATGGGCTTCCGTGCCGACATCACGCCGCAGGTGGCGCGCATCGATGCGCACACTCTGCGTCGCGAAGGCCCGAGTCGCCTGTGCTACGCCGGCAGTGTGCTGCACGCTCAGCCGCGCGCCTTGTCGTCCTCGCGCAGCCCGATTCAGTTGGGTGCCGAGTTGTATGGTGATGCGAGCCCGAGCAGCGACGTGGAAGTCATCAGCTTGATGCTGGCCATGCTGCAACTGGCCGATGTGCCTGATGTGCACATGGACCTCGGCCATGTCGGCATTTATCGCGGCCTGGCCCGCGCCGCCGGTTTGTCCGGTGAAGTCGAGCAGCAGTTGTTCGACGCATTGCAACGCAAGGCCATCGACGAGGTCATTACCTTGACCGAAGGCCTACCTGCCGATCTGTCGGGCATGCTGCGGGCGTTGGTCGATCTGTGTGGCGGTCGTGAGGTACTGGCCGCGGCGCGTGATCGTCTGGCCGATGCGCCGGCACCTGTGCTGGCAGCCCTGGACGATTTGCTGGCGATTGCCGAGCGTTTGTCCGTGCGTTTTCCGGAGCTGTCGCTGTATTTCGATCTGGGCGAGCTGCGCGGCTACCACTATCACACCGGTGTAGTGTTTGCCGTGTTCGTGCCGGGTGTTGGCCAGTCCATCGCTCAGGGCGGTCGTTACGACGACATCGGCGCCGACTTCGGTCGCGCGCGGCCGGCAACCGGTTTTTCCACCGATTTGAAAACCCTGGTGACCCTGGGGCGTGCTGATATCGAGCTACCGTCTGGCGGTATCTGGGTGCCGGACAGTACGGATGCAACACTCTGGCAGCAGGTTTGCCAGTTGCGCAGTGAGGGTCAGCGTGTGGTTCAGGCCTTGCCTGGACAACCTTTGGCCGCCGCCCGTGAAGCGGACTGCGACCGGCAATTGATTCAGCAGAACGGGCTGTGGCAAGTCTCGCCACTGGCTTCTTGAGTTTTCCTGTCGGCCCGTGGCCGGCACCAAGTTTGCGCGAATGAGGACAAGTGTTATGGGTAAGAATGTCGTAGTCCTGGGCACCCAATGGGGTGATGAGGGCAAAGGCAAGATCGTTGATCTGCTGACCGAACATGCTGCCGCCGTAGTGCGCTACCAGGGTGGCCACAACGCGGGTCACACGCTGGTGATCGACGGCGAAAAAACCGTTTTGCACCTGATCCCCTCGGGCGTGCTGCGCGAAGGCGTGCAGTGCCTGATCGGTAACGGCGTGGTGGTTGCACCCGACGCGCTGCTGCGGGAAATCATCAAGCTGGAGGAGAAAGGCGTACCGGTGCGCGAGCGTCTGCGCATCAGCCCGTCCTGCCCGCTGATCCTGTCCTTCCACGTTGCGCTGGACCAAGCCCGTGAAAAGGCCCGTGGCGAGCTGAAGATCGGTACCACCGGTCGCGGCATCGGCCCGGCCTACGAAGACAAGGTTGCGCGTCGTGGCTTGCGTGTTGGCGACCTGCTCAACATGCCTCGGTTTGAAGACAAGCTGCGTGAACTGGTGGATTACCACAACTTCATGCTGGTGGGTTATTACAAAGAGCCAGCCATTGAATTCGACAAGACCCTGGCTGAATGTAAAGCATACGCCGAGCTGCTCAAGCCGCTGATGCTGGACGTGACGGCCGAGTTGCACGACCTGCGTCGCGCCGGCAAAGACATCATGTTCGAAGGCGCCCAGGGCTCGTTGCTCGACATCGACCACGGTACTTATCCGTACGTGACCAGCTCCAACACCACTGCGGGTGGCGTTGCTACCGGTTCGGGCGTTGGCCCCATGTTCCTGGACTACATCCTGGGCATCACCAAGGCTTACACCACTCGCGTAGGTTCGGGTCCTTTTCCGACTGAGCTGTTTGACGACGTAGGCGCGCACCTGGCCAAGCAAGGTCACGAGTTCGGCGCGACGACCGGCCGTGCCCGTCGTTGCGGCTGGTTCGACGCCGTTATCCTGCGTCGCGCTATCGATGTGAACAGCATCTCGGGCATCTGCCTGACCAAGCTGGATGTACTCGACGGTCTGGAAACCATCAACATCTGCATCGGCTATAAAGATGCAGAAGGTAATGATGTTGCCCCGACTGACGCCGACAGCTACGCCGGTCTGCAACCTGTGTATGAAGAAGTGCCGGGCTGGACCGAGTCGACCGTGGGTGCCAAAACCCTGGAAGAGCTGCCAGCCAACGCGCGTGCCTACATCAAGCGTGTTGAAGAGCTGATCGGTGCGCCGATCGACATTATTTCGACGGGCCCCGATCGCAACGAAACCATCGTTCTGCGGCACCCGTTCGCTTAATAAGCTGTTGATGTAAAAGACAAAGGGCCCTTGATTGGGCCCTTTGTCGTATCTGCCCTCCGGACGGCATGACCTTTGCTGTGATGTTGAATAAAAGCATCGCTACCAGCGTGCCATCAATTTAATGGCGCCAAAGCCGAGGGATTCCACGTGTCAGCCGTTCTCTCATTGTTACAAAGCCGTTTGTTGCGACCTGTGTTCGTTACGCTTGGTATCGCTCTTTTGGTGCAGGTGCTGGTGGCGGTCGCTCTGACCCGGAGCACGGTGACTGCACTGGAAGCCGATCTGGGTGTGCGACTGGGTGCCGACAGTCAAAAGCTGTCCGGGGAACTGGAACAGGCTGGGCGCGAAGTGACCTCGAGCCTGGACGCACTCTCGACCAACACCCGCCAGCGTCTGACTGCCGGGTTGTCCTCGCGTTTGAAGGACGAGCAGGCGCAACTGCGGGCGACGCTGGAAAAGGACCTGAAGGATTCCGCCAACGATATGGCGCAGCTGCTGGCCTCGGTCGCGCCTCGTGCCATGTGGGACAGCGACGTGCCCACCCTGTCCGAATTCGCCCGCAGGGCGCAGCGTAATCCCAACGTGTTATTCGTGGTCTACGACGACGCGACCGGACAGCATTTGACCCGTTATCTGAACCGGGAAAACCCGATCAACAAGGCGCTTCTGGAAAAAGGCCAGGGTGAGCGAGCGCTGGACAAAGTCCTCGACGCGGCGAAAAACGATCCATCGGTTTATTACCTTGAAGCGTCGATCAACCCTAACGGCGTGGAAATCGGCAAGGTCTTGATGGGGGTCTCCACGGCTTCCGTCGAGACCGATCTGGCGGCGCTGGACAAGCGTTTCTCGGCGTTGATCGCCAGCAGCGATCAGCTGGTCGGGGACAGCCTCAAGGGAGCTGCCGCTGACAGCGCCACCGCGATGCGCGCGCGTCTGACATCGGCGCAAGCCACCGCCTCCCAAATGCAAGTCAATACCACCGACACCGTTCAGGAAGCGGCAACAACCTTGCGCTGGCGTATCGGCATGGGCCTGGCGCTGGTCGGTTTGGGCGTGTTGCTGTTGCTGGCCGTGGTGCTCGGCCGTCGCGTGGTCAATCGTCTGAAAATGCTGATCGCTGCAATGGACGATCTGGCCGCTGGCGAAGGCGACTTGACCAAGCGCGTACAGATCAACAGCAAGGATGAAATCGGTGACATGGCGTCGGCGGTCAATCGCTTTGTGGACAAGTTGCAGCCGATCGTGCGCGAGGCGGGCGATGTGGCTCAGCGTACCGGCGTTGAAATCGGTGCCATGACGTTGCGCAATGCTGGAGCCGATGCGGCGGCCGGCATGCAGCGCGACGAAGTGGCGGAAAGTCTGCGCGCCCTGTCGCAGATGGCGGATGAAGCCCAGTCTGAAAGTCACGCCATGCAGGCAGCCTTGCAGCAGGTCGTGGACATTCGCTCGGCCACAGATGAAAACACCCGGACGTCGGCGAAGGTCGGCAGTTTGATTGAGGCATTGGCCGGGCAGGTCGATACCGGGGCGAAAGTCATCGAGCGGCTCGCGCAGCAAAGTGAACAGATTGAAGTGGTGTTGACGGTGATTCACGGAATCGCCGAGCAAACCAACTTGCTGGCGCTGAACGCCGCCATCGAAGCGGCGCGTGCCGGCGAGACCGGTCGTGGATTCGCTGTGGTAGCGGATGAGGTGCGGGCGTTGGCAAGCAAGACGCAAAGCTCCACCGGCGACATTCAGGCGCACATTGTCGCGTTGCAACAAGGGGCGCGGGAAGCGGTGGCGGCAATTGGACAGGCCGGGCGTCAGGCCAGCGAAGGGCTGCTTGTTTTGCGTGACAGTGCGCGGTTGCAGCAGTCGGTGCAGGTGTCGGTCGAGCAGGTGCATGCGGCGATTGGTCTGGCGACGCAGGCCGCGGCGCATCAGGCGCAAGGTGCGCAGGCGGTGCGCGGTCGGGTCGAGACGATTCATGCCCAGGCCGAGAAGGCGGCTCAGGCGGTGGTGGAAACCACGGCCAGTGGCAAAGTGCTGGATGGTTTGGCGGCGCAGTTAAAGGCGAGTCTGGGGCAGTTCAGGGCTTAAGATCAAAAGATCGCAGCCTGCGATCTTTTATCAGCGGCTCAGATACATCCGCGTCGTCAGTAGATAAACCGGCAACCCCGACACCAATATCAACAACGCCGCATAGGGCGCCGCCGCCGCAAACTCGACATTCGCGGTATGCGCCCACACCTCTGTCGCCAGCGTGTTCAGCCCGGTCGGACTCAGCAGCAGCGTCGCCGTCAGCTCCTTCATCGCATCCAGAAACACCAGTGCAAATGCCGCACCCAGTGCCGGGAAAATAATCGGCAACGTCACCCGGCAGAACGCGGTGAAAGACGATGCGCCCAGCGTGCGGGCCGCTTCTTCGAGCTGCGGCGTCGCCTTGTTCAGCGCCGTGCGGACAGGGGCCTGAGCCAGCGGTAAAAACAACAATGCATAGGCAATCAACAACAAGGCCGAAGTCTGGTACAGCACCGGCACATAGTGCAGGGCGAAATACACCAACGTCAGCGCAATTACCAGCCCGGGCAGCGCATGCAGCAGATACGGCAAGCGCTCGGCCCAGATCGCCAATCGCCCTTTGTAGCGCACCACCAGTAATCCGACCGGTACAGCGAGCACCAGACACAGCGCCGCGCCGCCCAGCGACAATGCCAGAGACGACAGCAGCGCTTCGCTGATCGCCGCCACCGGAAACGCCGCGGACGAACCGACCGCCAGCCAATACGCCAACATCCCCAGCGGCACACCGCTGCCAATGATGGCGAGCACCAGGCAGTAAAGCTGCGCGGCGGCAGCCCAAGGCCCCAGTTGCACTTGCGCCGCACGCCGTGCCGCGCCTTGGCCGGTGCGCACATGTCGGCCCTTGCCGCGAAGCCGCAATTCAAACCACAGCAGCATCAGGCACAGCGCCAAGAGCACCGCCGACAACATCGCCGCATTGGCGTTGCTGAATTCCAGTTCGAACTGTTGATAAATTGCCGTCGTGAAGGTTTGCAGGCCAATGATCGACAATGCGCCGAATTCCACCAGCATGTGCAGCGCAATCAGCAGTGAACCTGCCAGCAACGACGGCCAGAGCAGTGGCAGGGTGACGCGGAAAAACACGCCGACACGATTATGCCCCAGCGTGCGGGCCGACTCTTCCAGCGAAGGATCAAGATTGCGCAGGGTCGCCGCGACCGGCAGAAAAATCAGCGGGTACTTGGACAGGGTCATCACCAGGATCGCCCCTCCCAGGCCCTCGAAGTTCGCGCTCAGGGATACCCAGGTAAAACTGCTGACAAATGCCGGGACCGCAAACGGCAGGCAAAGAATCACGCCCCAGATCCGCCGACCCGGTAAGTTGCTGCGCTCCAGCAACCAGGCCAGCGACAGACCGATCACGCCGCAGGCGACGGTTACGCCGATCATCAACGCCAGCGTATTGCGCAACAAACCGAACACATACGGTCGCCACAACAGATGCACGGCTTCAGCCCAGCCTGCTTGCCAGGTTTTCAGTCCGACGTAGGCGAGCGGCAACAGGCTGAGCATGACCAGCAACAAAACCGGCAGCACCAGCCAAATGGAGGGCCGCTTGGGCCGTGGCACTTCACTCCCGCGCGTGGCGGGGGCGGACAACGATACGCTCATCAGTTCAAGCCAACGTCACGTTCCAGGTCCAGGGCTTCTTCGGCGTTGCCGAGGTCTGCCGGAGTGACTTTCGGCGCTTGGAGCTCGCTGAACGGCTTGAGGCCGCGATCCGATTCCATGCCTTTGTGCAGCGGGTATTCGGCGGTGGTCTGGGTGATCACGCGCTGACCTTCTTCGCTGGCCATGTAGGCAAGAAACTGCTGGGCTTCTTTAGGGTGCTTGCTGGATTTCAGCACGGCTGCGCTGGAGACAGTGATCAATCCGCCGACGTCACCGCCGGTGAAGTAGTGCAGTTTCGAATCGAGCTGACCTTTTTCGCGCTGCAGGGCAAACCAGTAGTAGTTGTTCACCAGCACGGTCGCGACTTCGCCGTTTTCCACAGCCTTGAGGGCAACCATGTTGTTGCTGTAAGTCTTGCCGAACGCGCGCAGGCCGGTCAGCCATTCTTCAGCAGCGTCTCTGCCGTGCACTTTGATGATTGCCACGGCCTGTTCCTGAAACGCGCCGCTGGTGGGCACGAAGCCAACCTTGCCTTGCCATTTAGGGTCGGAGAATTCCATCACCGATGTTGGCAGATCTTTTTCGTCGATCAGATTTGGATTAAACGCAACCACGCGAACGCGCGCGGTGATACCGATCCAGGTGCCATTGCCGGCAACGTAGTCCTTTGGCAGGACGGCGAGGGTGGCGGCATCGGTCTGGGCCAGCAGGCCTTGTTCGCCGAGCTTGTTCAAGGGAGGCGATTCTTCGGTGTAGATAACGTCGGCGGGGGAGCGATCACCTTCTTCGACGACTTGGCTGGCGAGCTGGTTGCTGCTGCCTTTTCGCACGTTGACGTGAATGCCGGTCTTGGCTTCGAACGCCTTGGCGACGGCGTCGCCGACTTCCTTGTGTTGACCGTTATAGAGTGTCAGCGAAACCGGATCGGCCGCCTGGGTAAGGGGGGAAGCGATGGCCAGGCCGAGCAGGGTAATGCTCAGGCCGCGGCGCAGGGTATTTCGAAACATCATTCGCAGGGTTCCTCACTTGTCACATTGCAATACTTTGAAACAATCATAAACGATATTGTTTCTCAAGTGCGCTTTGCGAGGCTGGGGAGTGTCGCTGCGAGGTTGACGCTGAACCCTGTGGCGAGGGCACTTGCTGTGGTGAGGGGGCTTGCTGGCGAGGGAGCTTGCTGTGGCGAGTAGGGCTTGCTGTGGCGAGGGGGCTTGCTGTGGTGAGGGGGCTTGCTGTGGTGAGGGGGCTTGCCCCCGTTGGGTCGCGAAGCGACCCTCGTCCAGGTGGGTGCCCGCATTTCAGGACGGCGACTGCTTCGCAGCCGAACGGGGGCGAGCCCCCTCGCCACAAAAGCCTTTTTCTACAGGAAATGGGTGGCTTAAGGATTTCTGAACGCCAGAAACACAAAAACCCGCTTTCGCGGGTTTTCGGGAAACTCAAGATCGGAATCTTGAATTTGAATTGGTGCCCAGAAGAAGACTCGAACTTCCACGACCTTGCGGTCACCAGCACCTGAAGCTGGCGTGTCTACCAATTTCACCATCTGGGCATTTATCGCAAGCGTTGCCGCTGTTGATGTGGCGCACTATACGGAGCGCATTTTGATCTGTAAACCCCTGATTTGGTTTTAATAAATCAGCAGCCGGGAATGCAAAAAACCCGCTTTCGCGGGTTTTTGTATGAGTCTTGAAATTGATCTAATCTCAAGCTCGAAATTGGTGCCCAGAAGAAGACTCGAACTTCCACGACCTTGCGGTCACCAGCACCTGAAGCTGGCGTGTCTACCAATTTCACCATCTGGGCAGTATCGGCAACGCGTCTGCGTCGTCAATGGCGCGCACTATACGGAGCGTCATTTTAACTGTAAACCCCCGGCATCAAAAAAACCTTGAAATTTTTACCAGTGGTCTTTAAATCAGCATCCGGGCGTCGATAAAGGGCTTTAGATGGGCTGTCACCGCCTGAAATTTCCCGTTTCATTACGCCTATGCCAAACTAACCCGCATATAGACAAGGTGAAAACTCTCTAATGGCCGATTGGCAGTCCCTCGATCCCGAGGCCGCTCGTGAAGCGGAAAAATACGAAAACCCTATTCCTAGCCGCGAACTGATCCTTCAGCACCTTGCTGATCGGGGTTCGCCTGCTAACCGCGAGCAGCTGGTCGAAGAGTTTGGTCTGACCACGGAAGACCAGATCGAAGCCTTGCGCCGCCGTCTGCGCGCCATGGAGCGCGACGCTCAACTCATCTATACCCGTCGTGGCACGTACGCGCCGGTGGACAAGCTTGACTTGATCCTGGGCCGCATCAGCGGGCACCGCGACGGCTTCGGCTTCCTGGTGCCGGACGACGGCAGCGACGATCTGTTCATGAGCCCGGCGCAGATGCGTCTTGTATTCGATGGCGACCGCGCCCTGGCCCGTGTTTCCGGTCTGGACCGTCGCGGTCGTCGCGAGGGCATGATCGTCGAAGTCGTGACCCGCGCTCACGAAACCATCGTCGGTCGCTATTTCGAAGAGGGCGGGATCGGCTTCGTGGTGGCGGACAATCCGAAAATCCAGCAGGAAGTGCTGGTGACACCGGGTCGCAACGCCAACGCCAAGATCGGTCAGTTTGTCGAAGTGAAGATCACTCACTGGCCGACCCCACGCTTCCAGCCGCAAGGCGACGTGGTTGAAGTTGTGGGCAACTACATGGCGCCGGGCATGGAAATCGATGTCGCCCTGCGCGCATACGATATTCCGCACGTATGGCCTGAAGCGGTCTTGAAAGAAGCTGCCAAGCTCAAGCCGGAAGTCGAAGAAAAGGACAAAGAGAAGCGCATCGATTTGCGCCATCTGCCGTTCGTGACGATCGACGGTGAAGATGCGCGCGACTTCGATGACGCGGTCTACTGCGAAGCCAAACCAGGCAAGCTGCGCCTGTTCTCCGGCGGCTGGAAGTTGTACGTGGCGATTGCTGACGTTTCCAGCTACGTGAAAATCGGTTCTGCGCTGGATAACGAATCCCAGGTTCGCGGCAACTCCGTGTACTTCCCGGAACGCGTGGTGCCGATGCTGCCTGAGCAGCTCTCCAATGGCCTGTGCTCGTTGAACCCGCATGTCGATCGCCTGGCGATGGTGTGCGAGATGACCATCTCGAAAACCGGCGAGATGACGGATTACTGCTTCTACGAAGCGGTGATCCACTCCCACGCGCGCCTGACCTACAACAAGGTCAGCGCGATGCTGGAGACGCCCAAACTCACCGAAGCACGTCAGCTTCGCGGCGAGTACAACGACGTTCTGCCGCACCTCAAGCAACTTTACGCGCTGTACAAAGTGCTGCTGGGCGCGCGTCACGTGCGTGGCGCGATTGATTTCGAAACGCAGGAAACCCGGATCATCTTCGGCACCGAGCGCAAGATTGCCGAAATCCGTCCGACCGTTCGTAACGATGCTCACAAACTCATCGAGGAATGCATGCTGGCGGCCAACGTGGCCACCGCTGAATTCCTCAAGAAACACGAAATTCCCGCGTTGTATCGCGTTCACAACGGCCCGCCGCCGGAGCGTCTGGAAAAATTGCGCGCGTTCCTCGGCGAGCTTGGCCTGTCCCTGCACAAAGGCAAGGATGGCCCGTCGCCGAAGGATTACCAGGCATTGCTGGCCAGCATCAAGGACCGTCCGGATTTCCATCTGATCCAGACCGTCATGCTGCGTTCGTTGAGTCAGGCGGTGTACAGCGCTGATAACCAGGGCCACTTCGGCCTGAATTACGAAGCCTATACCCACTTTACATCGCCTATCCGTCGCTACCCGGACTTGCTCACGCATCGTGCGATCCGCAGCGTCATCCACTCGAAAATGGACACCCCGCACGTTCGCCGTGCCGGCGCGATGACCATTCCGAAAGCGCGCATCTATCCCTACGATGAGGCGGCCCTGGAGCAGCTCGGCGAACAGTGCTCGATGAGCGAGCGCCGTGCCGACGAAGCGACCCGCGATGTCGTTAACTGGCTCAAGTGCGAATTCATGAAAGACCGCGTGGGTGAGTCGTTCCCGGGCGTGATCACCGCCGTGACCGGTTTTGGCCTGTTCGTCGAGCTGACCGATATCTACGTCGAGGGCCTGGTGCACGTCACCGCGCTGCCGGGCGATTACTACCACTTCGATCCTGTGCATCACCGCCTCGCCGGTGAGCGTACCGGTCGCAGCTTCCGCCTTGGCGACACCGTTGAAGTACGCGTGATGCGCGTCGACCTGGACGAGCGCAAGATCGACTTCGAGATGGCGGAAAAAACCATCAGCGCGCCCATTGGCCGCAAAAAGCGTGGAACCGAAAAAACCGAGCCTGCCGGCAAATCCGCGGGCAAGACCGCCGCAGAGCCGGCCACTGCAAAGAGCGGTCGTCGTCCTGCCAAGGAGAAGGCTGTCGAGGCCTATCGCCCAAGCGATGCGGCCGCCAAAAACGCCGAGCTGCGCAAGAGCCGTGAATTGAAACAGGCTTTATTGTCTGAAGCGAAAAGCGGTGGTAAAGCGGCGTCTGAGGGAAAGACCGGACGGTCGGCGCCTGACAAGGCTTCCGGCAGCAAGCCAAGCAAACACCGTAAAGGCCCGCCAAAAGCGGGTTCGGCTCCAGCCAAGAGCGGTGGGGCACGTAAACCTAAGGCTAAATCATGAGTCTGGAAAAAATCTACGGCGTGCATGCGGTAGAAGCGTTGTTGCGTCACCACCCGAAACGCGTCAAGCAGATCTGGCTGGCCGAAGGTCGCAGTGATCCGCGCGTTCAGACGTTGATCGAGCTGGCAAGCCAAAACCGTGTTGCCGTCGGCAATGCCGAACGTCGTGAACTCGACGCGTGGGTTGAGGGCGTGCACCAAGGCGTGGTTGCGGACGTGAGTCCAAGCCAGGTCTGGGGCGAAGCGATGCTCGACGAGCTGCTCGATCGCACCGAAGGCGCACCGCTGCTGCTGGTGCTCGATGGCGTGACCGATCCGCACAACCTGGGCGCTTGCCTGCGCTCGGCCGATGCGGCCGGTGCGTTGGCGGTGATCGTGCCGAAGGACAAGTCGGCCACGCTGACGCCGACGGTACGGAAAGTCGCTTGTGGCGCGGCAGAAGTGATTCCGTTGGTCGCCGTGACCAACCTGGCGCGGACCCTTGAAAAACTCAAGCAACGTGGTTTGTGGGTCGTCGGTACGGCTGGTGAGGCCGAGCAGAGCTTGTACCAGCAAGACATGACCGGCCCAACTATCTTGATCATGGGCGCTGAGGGCAGTGGCATGCGCCGTCTGACCCGCGATCTTTGCGACTATCTGGTGCATTTGCCGATGACGGGCAGCGTCAGCAGCCTCAATGTTTCCGTGGCGACTGGCGTGTGCCTGTTCGAAGCCCAGCGCCAGCGCGGTGTCAAGGCAAGCGCTTCGCGCAAGTCGTAAACGTCTAGCTGTAAGCTTCAAGCCAAAGCGGATTGCTTGGGCTTGAAGCTTGAAGCTTGAAGCTGCTGTTCAAATAATCACCAATTGCCTTGCGCCTCTTCTGCCCCTTCTCTACAATTGCGCCCCTTGCTGTGACGGCAGGCACGCATGTGTCCATCGTCAGCAAGTCCATTAGTGTCATTCACTCCTTGTCTGACCGCTGTTGAGCGGCAGGCTACAACCCGTAAGGAGCATTCATGCGTCATTACGAAATCATCTTTTTGGTCCACCCGGATCAAAGCGAGCAAGTCGGCGGCATGGTTGAGCGTTACACCAAGCTGATCGAAGAAGACGGCGGCAAAATCCACCGTCTGGAAGATTGGGGCCGTCGTCAACTGGCCTACGCAATCAACAATGTTCACAAGGCTCACTACGTGATGCTGAACGTTGAGTGCACTGGCAAGGCTCTGGCCGAGCTGGAAGACAACTTCCGCTACAACGATGCAGTGATCCGTAACCTGGTCATCCGTCGCGAAGAAGCCGTTACCGGCCAATCCGAGATGCTCAAGGCTGAAGAAAACCGCAGTGAGCGCCGTGAGCGTCGCGACCGTCCTGAGCACGAAGGCGCTGATAGCGCTGATGGTGATGACAGCGACAACAGCGATAACGCTGACGAGTAATCCACGGACCTTTTGAGGAGCCTATTACATGGCACGTTTCTTCCGTCGTCGTAAATTCTGCCGCTTCACCGCTGAAGACGTGAAGGAGATCGATTACAAAGATCTCAACACTCTGAAAGCTTATGTATCCGAGACCGGCAAAATCGTTCCAAGCCGCATCACCGGTACCAAAGCTCGTTATCAGCGTCAGCTGGCCACCGCTATCAAGCGCGCCCGCTTCCTGGCCCTGCTGGCCTACACCGACAGCCACGGCCGCTGAGACCGGGCAGTCGACACGTAGCAAAGGATTGAATGCATGCGAGCCATAGCTGAGTTCATCATGCGCGGCCGCATGCAGGCCACTCTTGTAGTGGCTGGATGCGCGGCATTGCCGTTGTTGTATTGGTTGGGTGCTGCCGCGGGATGCTTTGTGCTCCTGCGGCGCGGATTGAAGGACGCCACAAGCGTTCTTGCTCTGGGACTGCTGCCGGCCCTGGTCTGGTGGCTTTACGCCGATGACCCACGCTCACTTCTGGTGATGCTGGGGTCTTGGAGCCTTGCGTTGGTTTTGCGCGCAAGCGAATCCTGGAACCGCGTGCTGCTGGTCAGCATAGCGATGGGAGTGGTGTTTTCGGTGGTGCTGGGGACGGTTTTCGCTCCCCAAATCGAGTTGCTGGCGCAGGCTTTGATCAAAGTCATGCCGTCGCTGCTCGGTGATGTCTACCAGAAGTTGTCGGTAGACGAGCAAGCGCATTTTGCGTCCCTGATTGCACCGGTCCTGACCGGCCTGATTGCGGCCTTGTTGCAAATCGTCAGTGTGCTGAGCCTGATTGTCGGGCGCTACTGGCAGGCGTTGTTGTACAACCCGGGCGGTTTTGGTCGCGAGTTTCGCGCCATCCGCTTTCCGCTTCTACCAGCGATGTTGCTGCTGGCGTGCATGCTTCTGGGGCCGAATATCGGTCCGCAGATGGCCATGTTGACGCCGTTGTGCAGCGTGCCGCTGGTGATTGCCGGGCTGGCCCTGATTCACGGGCTGGTGGCGCAGAAGCGACTGGCCAGGTTCTGGTTGGTGGGGTTGTACGTCACGCTGTTGCTGTTCATGCAGCTGATCTATCCGTTGCTGGTGGTCTTGGCCATCGTCGACAGCCTGATTGATTTTCGCGGTCGTTCGGCACCGAAAGATGCCGATAGCGCGAACGGTGAAGGTTAAAAGTTAAGAGGATTTTCACATGCAACTGATCCTTCTGGAAAAAGTCACCAACCTGGGCAACCTGGGTGACAAAGTAAACGTTAAGGCCGGTTACGGTCGTAACTACCTGCTGCCTTATGGCAAAGCTACCGCTGCGACCGCTGCCAACCTGGCTGCGTTCGAAGAGCGTCGCGCTGAGCTGGAAAAAGCCGCAGCAGACCGCAAGACCTCGGCTGAAAGCCGTGCCGCCCAACTGGCTGAGCTGGAGGTGACTATCACTGCCACCGCTGGCGACGAAGGCAAGCTGTTCGGTTCGATCGGTACTCACGACATCGCTGACGCACTGACCGCCTCCGGCGTTGAAGTGCAGAAGAGCGAAGTTCGTCTGCCGAACGGCACCATCCGCAACGTAGGTGAATTCGACGTAGCCGTGCACCTGCACGCCGAAGTTGAAGCCACCGTACGCGTTGTCGTGGTAGCAGCTTAAGCAGCACTTGTCGGCTGGCACCCTCGGGTGCTTGTCGGTAACATCGGGCACGATCCTGTTTACAGGTCGTGCCCTTTGTCTTTCTGTAACCCCTGCTTTTCACAACCAACATTCAAGTGGCCATGAACGATATCTCCGCTCCCGAGCAATACGATCTGCAAACCGCTGCCCTGAAGGTGCCGCCGCATTCCATCGAGGCCGAACAGGCCGTGCTCGGTGGTCTGATGCTGGACAACAACGCCTGGGAACGCGTGCTCGATCAAGTCTCTGACGGCGATTTCTATCGACATGACCACCGCCTGATTTTCCGCGCGATCGCCAAGCTCGCCGACCAGAATTCACCAATCGACGTGGTGACCCTGGCCGAGCAACTGGACAAGGAAGGTCAGACCTCGCAAGTCGGCGGCCTCGGTTACCTCGGTGAGCTGGCGAAGAACACGCCATCGGTCGCCAACATCAAGGCCTATGCCCAGATCGTTCGCGCCCGGGCAACGTTGCGCCAGTTGATCGGCATCGCCACCGAAATCGCCGACAGCGCCTTCAACCCGGAAGGCCGCACTGCGGAAGAGATTCTCGACGAAGCCGAACGCCAGATCTTCCAGATTGCCGAGGCCCGGCCGAAAACCGGCGGCCCGGTGAGCGTGAACGATCTGTTGACCAAAGCGATCGACCGCATCGACACCTTGTTCAACACCGACAACGCCATCACCGGCCTGTCCACCGGTTACACCGACCTCGATGAAAAAACCAGCGGCTTGCAGCCGTCTGACCTGATCATCGTCGCCGGCCGTCCATCCATGGGTAAAACCACCTTCGCGATGAACCTGGTGGAGAACGCCGTATTACGCAGCGACAAGTGTGTACTGGTTTACTCGCTGGAGATGCCAGGCGAATCGCTGATCATGCGTATGTTGTCGTCCCTTGGCCGGATCGATCAGACCAAGGTTCGTGCCGGTCGCCTGGACGATGACGATTGGCCGCGCCTGACCTCGGCGGTCAACCTGCTTAATGATCGCAAGCTGTTCATTGATGACACGGCAGGTATCAGCCCGTCGGAAATGCGCGCGCGAACCCGGCGTCTGGTGCGTGAGCATGGCGATGTCGCGCTGATCATGATCGACTACCTGCAGCTAATGCAGATCCCCGGCTCTGGGGGCGATAACCGGACCAACGAGATTTCCGAGATCTCGCGCTCCCTCAAAGCCTTGGCCAAGGAGTTCAATTGCCCCGTAGTGGCATTGTCCCAGCTCAACCGATCCCTTGAACAACGGCCGAACAAACGCCCAATCAACTCCGACCTCCGGGAATCCGGAGCGATCGAGCAGGATGCTGACGTGATCATGTTTGTGTACCGGGATGAGGTCTACCATCCCGAAACCGAGCACAAAGGCATCGCTGAGATCATCATCGGCAAGCAGCGGAACGGACCCATCGGCACCTCTCGGCTGGCGTTCATCGGCAAGTACACGCGCTTCGAAAACCTCGCACCGGGTAGTTACAACTTCGACGACGAGTAACGGCAGACCTGTGGCGACGAGCTTCTGTAAGAGAGAGAGGCTGTGGCAAGGGGCTTCTGTAGCAAGGTGGTTTCTGTGGCGAGGGGGCTTGCCCCCGTTGGGCCGCGAAGCGGCCCCAATACCCATCCAGCCGAACCGGATGCCGAACTTTTTAACGACTGCTCCGCAGCCGGACAGAGGCAAGCCCCCTCGCCACACAGTTCTAATGCAAACTTCCAGCAAATAGCCGCCGCGATTTCCGACCATGGCCGTCGGAATTGATCAAATTTTGTGCTATATTCCGCGCCCGCGATTTTTCATCTCAACACCGGTCATCGTCATGCAAACAGCCAAGCCGTTATTTGACTATCCCAAGTACTGGGCCGAATGTTTCGGCCCAGCGCCGTTCCTGCCGATGAGCAGGGAGGAGATGGATCAGCTTGGCTGGGATTCCTGCGACATCATCATCGTCACCGGTGACGCGTACGTCGACCATCCGTCGTTCGGCATGGCGATCATCGGCCGGCTGCTAGAGTCCCAGGGCTTCCGCGTCGGGATCATCGCGCAGCCCAACTGGCAGTCCAAAGATGACTTCATGAAGCTCGGCGAGCCGAATCTGTTTTTCGGCGTCGCGGCCGGCAACATGGATTCGATGATCAACCGCTACACCGCCGACAAGAAAATCCGTTCCGATGATGCTTACACCCCGGGTGGCATGGCGGGCAAACGTCCGGACCGCGCGAGCCTGGTGTACAGCCAGCGTTGCAAGGAAGCCTACAAAAACGTACCGATCGTGCTTGGCGGCATCGAAGCTTCCCTGCGCCGCATCGCTCACTACGATTACTGGCAGGACCGTGTGCGCAACTCGATCCTGATTGATGCCTGCGCCGACATCCTGCTGTACGGCAATGCCGAGCGTGCAATTGTCGAAGTCGCCCAGCGTCTGTCCTACGGGCACAGGATCGAAGACATTACTGACGTGCGCGGCACCGCGTTCATTCGTCGTGATACGCCCAAGGATTGGTACGAAGTCGACTCCACGCGTATTGATCGTCCGGGCAAGGTCGACAAAATCATCAACCCGTACGTGAACACCCAGGATACTCAGGCGTGTGCGATCGAGCAGGAAAAAGGGCCGGTTGAAGACCCGAGCGAAGCCAAGGTTGTGCAAATTCTCGCCAGCCCGAAAATGACCCGCGACAAGACTGTGATTCGTCTGCCATCGGTTGAGAAGGTCCGTGGCGACGCCGTTCTTTACGCTCACGCCAACCGCGTGCTCCATCTGGAAACCAACCCGGGTAACGCCCGCGCGCTGGTGCAGAAGCATGGCGAAGTCGACGTCTGGTTCAACCCGCCGCCGATTCCGATGACCACTGAAGAAATGGACTACGTGTTCGGCATGCCGTACGCCCGCGTTCCGCACCCGGCGTATGGCAAGGAAAAAATTCCTGCGTACGACATGATCCGTTTCTCGGTGAACATCATGCGTGGCTGTTTCGGCGGCTGCACCTTCTGCTCGATCACCGAGCACGAAGGCCGAATCATCCAGAATCGCTCCGAAGAGTCGATCATTCGAGAAATCGAAGAGATTCGCGACAAAGTGCCGGGCTTCACCGGGGTGATCTCCGACCTCGGCGGACCGACCGCGAACATGTACCGCATCGCCTGCAAGAGCCCGGAAATTGAATCCGCGTGCCGCAAGCCTTCATGCGTGTTCCCGGGTATCTGCCCGAATCTGAACACTGATCATTCGTCGCTGATCCAGCTGTATCGCAGCGCCCGTGCGTTGCCCGGTGTGAAGAAAATCCTCATCGCTTCCGGACTGCGCTACGACCTCGCGGTCGAATCGCCGGAATACGTCAAGGAGCTGGTGACCCACCACGTCGGTGGATACCTCAAGATCGCCCCGGAACACACCGAGGAAGGTCCGCTCAACCAGATGATGAAACCGGGCATCGGCAGCTATGACAAATTCAAGCGCATGTTCGAGAAGTACACCAAGGAAGCCGGCAAAGAGCAGTACCTGATTCCTTACTTCATCGCGGCCCACCCGGGCACCACAGACGAAGACATGATGAACCTGGCCCTGTGGCTCAAGGGTAATGGCTTCCGCGCTGATCAGGTGCAGGCGTTCTACCCGTCGCCGATGGCCACCGCGACCGCGATGTACCACTCGGGCAAAAACCCGTTGCGCAAAGTGACGTACAAGAGCGATGCGGTGACCATCGTCAAGAGCGAAGAGCAGCGTCGTCTGCACAAGGCGTTCTTGCGCTATCACGACCCAAAAGGCTGGCCAATGCTGCGCGAAGCGCTGACCCGCATGGGCCGCGCCGATTTGATCGGGCCGGGCAAGAATCAGCTGATCCCGCTGCATCAGCCGGCTACCGACAGCTACCAGAGCGCCCGTCGCAAAAACTCGACACCAGCGGGCAGCCACAAAGTGGCCGGTGAGAAGACCACGAAGATTCTTACGCAGCACACCGGGCTGCCGCCACGCGCCAGTGATGGCGGTAACTCGTGGGACAAGCGTGAGCAGGCCAAGGCAGCGGCATTCGCCCGCAACCAGCAGGCAGCCAAAGACCGTAAGGACGCGGCGAAAGGCAAAGGGCCCAAGCCTGCGCGCAAGCCGGTCGTACCACGCTAAACACTGAGCGCTGTTAACAGAACGCCAACCTTCGGGTTGGCGTTTTGCGTTTGGTCCGAGCTGAAAGTTGTGTTGGATTTACTGGCCTCTTCGCGGGCAAGCCCGCTCCCACCCTGGAATGCCGTCTCCTGTGGGAGTGAGCTTGCTCGCGAAGACGCCGATACAGCCAGCGCATAACGCGGCCGATCGCCACATTTGTGTGCACCTCAATCCGCCTCATTTCTAACAGCGCCCGGTTTTGGTGCTGCACCCCCGCCACCCAGCACCGAATGTCCCGCCGCCTCTGCATGGCATAACTCTTGCGCGTTCTTGAGTATGCTCAAGGCTCGCAGGAGGCACGCCGTGTCGATTCATGTCGCATTGCACCACGTCACGCATTACCGCTACGACCGCGCCGTCGAACTCGGTCCGCAAATCGTGCGTCTCCGGCCGGCTGCTCACAGTCGTACGCGGGTGCTTTCCTACGCGCTGAAAGTCACGCCAGAGAAGCATTTCATCAACTGGCAGCAAGACCCCCAAGGCAATTACCTGGCGCGGTTGGTGTTTGCGGAAAAAACCAGCGAGCTGCGCATTGAAGTTGATCTGATTGCCGAGATGGCGGTTTTCAACCCTTTCGATTTCTTTCTGGAGCCGTACGCGGAGAAAATCCCGTTCGCCTACGCAGCGGACGAGCGCAAAGAGCTGGCGCCCTACCTTGAAACCCTGCCCCTCACGCCGACGTTCAAGGCGTACCTGGACAGCATCGACCGCACACCGCTGCCCAGCGTGGATTTTCTGGTCGCGCTCAACCAGCGTGTAAGCGATGACATCGGTTACCTGATTCGCATGGAACCCGGCGTGCAGACGCCCGAACACACGCTGGAGCATGCCTGCGGTTCCTGCCGCGACTCGGCGTGGCTGCTGGTGCAGCTGCTGCGTAATCTCGGGTTGGCGGCACGTTTCGTTTCTGGTTATCTGATTCAACTCACCGCCGACGTCAAAAGCCTTGATGGCCCGTCGGGCACCGAGGTGGACTTCACCGACCTGCATGCCTGGTGCGAAGTCTATTTGCCCGGTGCGGGCTGGATCGGCCTGGATGCGACCTCCGGGCTGTTTGCCGGTGAAGGACACATTCCGTTGGCCTGTAGTCCCGATCCCGGCTCTGCGGCACCGATCACGGGGCTGGTGGAACCTTGCCAATGCGACTTCAGCCACGAGATGTCCGTGGAGCGGATCTGGGAGGCGCCGCGGGTTACAAAGCCCTACACCGAAGCGCAGTGGCAGGCGATTCAGGCGCTGGGCCGGCAGATCGATGCCGACTTGCTGGAAGGCGACGTCCGCCTGACGATGGGCGGCGAGCCGACGTTCGTTTCCATTGATGACCCCGACGCTGAAGAGTGGAACACCGCCGCGCTGGGCGCAGACAAACGCCGGTTGTCTGCCGAGCTGTTTCAACGCATGCGTAAGCATTACGCGCCCAAGGGCCTGGTGCATTTCGGGCAGGGCAAGTGGTACCCCGGCGAGCAACTTCCGCGGTGGTCGCTCAATTGCTATTGGCGCCGGGACGGTGTGCCGATTTGGCACAACAGTGCGTTGATCGCTGACGAACAGCTGGATTACGGCGCCGATAGCGCGCTAGCCGGGCGATTTCTCACCAGCGTCGCCGAGCGCCTGCAAATCCCGACACGTTTTGTTTTCCCGGCCTACGAGGACAATCTCTATTACCTCTGGCGCGAAGGGACTTTGCCGCAGAACGTCAGCGCCCAAGACTCGCGTCTGGAAGAGCCGTTGGAGCGCGCGCGTCTGCGCAAAGTCTTCAATCAAGGCCTCGGAAAGGTCATTGGGCACGTTTTGCCGCTGGCACGAACGGCCAAGGGTGATCAATGGCAAAGCGGTCCCTGGTACCTGCGTGACGAACATTGCCGACTGGTGCCGGGGGATTCGTCGTTGGGCTATCGACTGCCACTGGGTTCGCAGCCGTGGGTGAAAGCGGCGGACTATCCGTTCATCCACCCCACCGATGCGAATCAGGATTTCCCGCCGCTGGCCGACAACGCGCTTTTGCAGACTCCCGCTGATGCGGATGAACGCAAACCGAACTTTGATGAATCCGCCGACTGGCTGACCCGCACCGCGTTTTGTGCCGAGGCGAGGGAAGGGCGGCTCTACCTGTTCATGCCGCCGCTGGAGCGGGTTGAAGATTATCTGGAACTGGTCGCGGCGATCGAAGCCAGCGCCGAAGAACTGCGTTGCACGGTGTTGCTCGAAGGCTATGAACCGCCGAGCGATCCGCGTCTGAGCAACTTTCGCATCACGCCTGACCCGGGTGTGATCGAGGTTAATGTACAGCCATCGGCGACCTGGGATGAGTTGGTTGAGCGCACTGAATTCCTCTACGAAGAGGCCCGTCAGACCCGCCTGACCACCGAGAAATTCATGATCGACGGCCGCCACACCGGCACCGGCGGCGGCAATCATTTTGTCCTCGGCGGCGCGACGCCGGCTGACTCACCGTTTCTGCGCCGTCCGGATCTGCTGCGCAGTCTGATCAGTTACTGGCACAACCACCCGTCCTTGTCCTACCTGTTTTCCGGATTATTCATCGGCCCGACGTCTCAAGCGCCGCGCGTCGACGAGGCGCGTAACGATGCGTTGTACGAGCTGGAAATCGCGTTTGCGCAAATGCCTGCGCCGGGCGAGGACTGCCCGCCCTGGCGGGTGGACCGGCTGCTGCGCAACTTGCTGATCGATGTAACGGGCAATACCCATCGCGCCGAATTCTGCATCGACAAGCTTTACTCGCCAGACGGGCCGACCGGTCGCCTGGGTCTGCTCGAGCTGCGCGCCTTTGAAATGCCCCCCCATGCGCAGATGAGCCTGGCTCAGCAACTGTTGCTGCGAGCGTTGGTCGCGCGATTCTGGCGCGAGCCCTATGCGCCGCAAAAGTTGGTGCGATGGGGCACAGAGCTGCATGACCGCTTCCTGCTGCCGCACTTCATCGAGCAGGATTTCGCCGATGTCATCGTCGATCTCAATACAGCCGGTTATCCGCTGCGGGCCGAATGGTTCGCCGCGCACTTGGAGTTTCGCTTTCCCAAGGTGGGCGATTATGCGGTCAGTGGTATCGAGCTTGAAGTGCGCCAGGCCCTCGAACCCTGGCATGTGCTGGGTGAGGAGGGCGCGGTCGGTGGCACCGTACGCTATGTGGATTCGTCCCTGGAGCGCTTGCAGGTCAAGCTCACCGGCTTGCCGCCGCAGCGTTATCTGCTGACGTGCAATGGGATCCCCGTGCCTCTGCAGTCGACCGGACGAGTGGGCGAATTTGTCGCTGGCGTACGTTTTCGCGCGTGGCAACCGGCCAACGGCCTGCAACCGACCATCCCGGTGCATGCCCCCCTGGTGTTCGACCTGCTCGACACCTGGATGCAACGCTCGCTGGGTGGCTGTCAGTACCACGTGGCCCATCCGGGTGGACGCAATTACGACAGCCTGCCGGTAAACGCGAACGAGGCCGAGAGCCGGCGCATGGCGCGTTTTTTCCGTATCGGACACAGTCCCGGGAAACTTCCTGTGCCCATTGCAGAAATCAGCGACGAGCTACCCCTGACGCTCGATCTGCGACGTTTCTAATCCCTGCGCGACGCTCGGATTTTTTGTCTGTCAGGGTGTCATGAGCCTGCGTTAGTCTGACCGTTCCTCGCTGTCTGCCGAGTGTTCCATGCCTGATCTGCTAGACCGCTACCCGCTGACGGCGGGCACTTATCACGAACTGCTCGACGACAGTGGCGCCGTGCGTGCGCATTGGCGTCGGCTGTTCGACTATCTGCAGCGCAGCACGCCGGCGCAGTTGCTGCAGCGTCAGGCATTGTTGAACCGTCAGATTCAGGAAAACGGCGTCACCTATAACGTCTACGCCGACCCCAAAGGGGCTGATCGACCGTGGGAACTGGACCTGCTGCCGCACGTCATCAGCGCCGATGAGTGGGCGCTGCTATCGGCCGGAATCGCTCAGCGGGCGCGGCTCCTGAATGCAGTGTTAGCGGATTTGTACGGCCCGCAGCGGTTGATCGCCGAAGGCTTGCTGCCAGCGGAACTGGTGTTCGGGCATAACAATTTTCTCTGGCCCTGTCAGGGTATCGCGCCGCCCGACGAGGTTTTTCTGCACCTTTATGCGGTGGATCTTGCACGCACCCCCGACGGTCGCTGGTGGGTGACGGCAGACCGTACGCAAGCACCCTCCGGCGCCGGCTACGCGCTGGAAAATCGCACGATCGTGTCGCGGGCCTTTCCCGAGTTGTACCGTGATCTGAAGGTGCAGCATCTGGCGGGGTTTTTCCGCACGCTGCAGGAAACCCTGGCGCGGCAGGCACCCAGCGACAATGAAGTGCCGCTGGTGGTGCTGCTGACGCCGGGCCGCTTCAACGAAAGCTATTTCGAACACATCTATCTGGCGCGGCAGCTCGGTTACCCGTTGGTGGAGGGCGGCGACCTCACGGTGCGCGACGCCACGGTGTACCTGAAAACCTTGAACGGTCTGCGAAGGGTGCACGCGATCATGCGTCGGCTCGACGATGACTTCTGTGACCCGCTCGAACTGCGTACCGATTCGGCGCTCGGCGTACCCGGATTGCTTGAGGCCGTACGGCGCGGCCGGGTGCTGGTCGCCAATGCCTTGGGAAGTGGTGTGCTGGAGTCGCCCGGGCTGCTGGGTTTCCTGCCGAAGATCAACCGGTTTTTGTTCGGTGATGAACTGATCCTGCCGTCCATTGCGACCTGGTGGTGCGGTGAACCGCCGGTGCTGGCGCAGGCACTGGAAAAGCTGCCGCAATTGCTGATCAAACCGGCGTTCCCTTCGCAAAACTTCACGCCGGTGTGGGGACGCGAGTTGAACGAAGCCCAGCGACAGGCGCTTGCCGAACGCATGCAGGCGCGGCCATACGCCTATGTCGCGCAAGAACTCGCGCAGCTGTCTCACGCGCCGATCTGGCAGCCTGAAGCCGCGCAGCTGCAACCCCGGGCCATCGGCATGCGCATGTACGCAGTGGCCAGTCGTGAGGGCTATCGAGTATTGCCCGGCGGTTTGACCCGCGTCGCGGCCGACGCGGATGCCGAAGTGGTGTCGATGCAGCGCGGCGGTGCGAGCAAGGACACCTGGGTGCTGGGCGATCAGCCCCCGAGTGGCGAGCAATGGCAGACTCAACGTACGATCAGCGTGCATGACCTGGTGCGGCGCGATCCCTATCTGCCGTCGCGGGTGGTGGAAAACCTGTTCTGGTTCGGCCGCTACTGTGAGCGTTGCGATGACAGCGCGCGTTTACTGCGGATCATGCTGGCGCGCTATGTCGACGGCGATGACCCGCAAGCGCTGCAGGCGGCGGTCAATCTCGGCGAGCGGCTGAATCTGTTGCCCGAGGAGGGCGAGCTGTCGGCACGGTTGCTCGCGGCGTTGCTGGGCGATGACTGGCCGTTCAGCCTGCGCGACAACCTGCAACGCTTGCAGTGGGCAGCGTCCCAGGTGCGCGGCAAACTGTCCCGGGAGAACTGGCAAGCGCTGGTGGAGTTGCAGCGCGAAGCCCTGGAACTGGACAACGAAGCGCCGGACTTCGGCGAGCTGCTGGATTTTCTCAACCGCCTGGTGATGTCGCTCGCGGCACTGTCCGGTTTCGCCCTGGACGACATGACGCGGGACGAGGGCTGGCGCTTCCTGATGATCGGTCGGCGGATCGAACGCCTGCAGTTTCTCAGCGCCAGCCTCGCGGGTTTCCTGCGTGGCCCAGGGTCGTTCGATCAAGGAGGTCTGGAGTGGCTGCTGGAATTGGGCAACAGCAGCATCACTTACCGGTCGCGTTATCTGGCGGTAGCGCAGTTGATTCCGGTGTTGGACCTGTTGCTGCTGGATGAACAAAATCCTCACGCCGTGCTGTTCCAGCTGAAACTGGTGACCCGCACGCTCAAGCGTTTGAACGATGACTTTGGCGCGTCGCGCGAGACGGTTTTGCCGACTCTGGTCGAGCGCCTGGCGCGTTTCGATCTGGGCTGCCTGGAGAATTCGCTGTTCGGTGCGGCCAGCGTAGACGCCGCCGTCAATGGGCTGGCCGATATGCTGCAAGACATCGCCGATGCCAGCGGGCAAGTGTCGGATCGGCTGGCGTTGCGTCATTTCGCCCATGTCGATGATGTCAGCCAGCGAACGGTATCGGTCTGATGGTCGCGCATTATCAGATTTTTCACGACACCCACTATCACTACGACAGCCCGGTGTCCTTGGCGCAGCAATTGGCGCACCTGTGGCCTCGGCCCTGCGCATGGCAAAGGTGCAGCGCCCGGCAACTGCAGATCAGCCCGCAGCCGACGTCGCGTCGGGATGAACTGGATGTATTCGGCAATCCGCTCACACGGCTGGCTTTCGAACGCCCCCACGATGAATTGCTGGTCAACGCCAGGCTAACGGTGGAGGTGCTGGCGCGGCCTGCGCTGGATTTCAATCAGTCACCCGCATGGGAAGACACCTGCAGCGCCCTTGCTTACAGCGGCCGGCCGATGTCACTCGAACTGCTGGAAGCGTGCCGCTACCGATTCGAATCGCCCTATGTGCATTTGAAGCGCAATTTCGTCGAGTTTTCGCAAAGCTGTTTTCCTGCTGGTCGGCCGCTGCTGCTGGGCGTCCAGGCGCTAATGGAAAAGATTTTCAGCGAGTTCACATTCGATGCCCAAGCCACGCAAGTGGCGACACCGCTGGTGGAAGTGCTCGAGCGACGGCGCGGGGTTTGCCAGGATTTTGCGCACTTGATGCTCGCGTGTGTGCGCTCTCGCGGGTTGGCGGCGCGTTATGTCAGCGGTTACTTGCTAACCCTGCCACCACCCGGTCAGCCACGCCTGATCGGCGCCGATGCTTCGCACGCCTGGGTGTCGGTGTTTTGCCCGGTACTGGGCTGGGTGGATTTCGATCCGACCAACAATGTGCAACCGGCGCTGGAACACATCACCCTGGCCTGGGGCCGGGATTTCTCCGATGTTTCGCCGTTGCGGGGGGTGATTCTGGGTGGCGGTAACCACGACCCGGAAGTTCGGGTCACCGTAATGCCACTGGATTGACAAGATCCTTGCAGGAGCGAACTCGCTCGCGGTGAACGTCAACGATGACGCGTCCTGTCTGGAAAAACGCGCCGTCTTCGAGACTTTCGCGAGCAAGCTCGCTCCTACACACAGATCCGGTGGGCCTGATCAGATCATCGGGCCCTGAGGGTTTCAGGCGTCGGGCGCCTGATCTTTCGGTGTCTCACCATCGCTTTGTGTGGCCACTTCACCTTCTGCATCCGGGTTCAGTGCTGCTGCTTCTTCTTCAGCTGTAGCTTTCTTGCGCTGAAGCTTTTCCTCTTTCTTCTGCTCCTTGGCCAAGTCTCTCTGACGTTTGGCGAAGGAATAATTAGGTTTAGCCATGGGCGATCCTCTGGGGTCGAAGGTGAGGTTGAGCGGCGCATATTCTGCCCTGTATCGGTGCCGAGCCGTTAGCCGGGTTTTTGCTCTGTGCGTTTTGGCACCCATGTCGGCTGCCACGCGTCCAGGGCATCGAGCAGTGTTTGCGGTGTTTCGCTTACCTGCAGCATGTCACGGTGCGCGCCGCGAACGAAGCTTTCGCCGACGATATGATCAAGAAAACCGGTCAATTGGGCTGTATCCAGAATCTAAATGTCGCGCTTGGGCGTTCCACAGGTGCCACTGGCGCCGCAGGCGTAGGCGGCGAGCAAACTGCACATAAGGCTGTTGATGAACATGTCGGACACTCCGTTTGAAGATGATGGCCCGATGATAGGGCCTGTCCAGAGGTCTGGTTGGTAGATAGCCTTGATCGAGGTCATAGCCAAAAAGTTGTATACAATTTTTGACTCAAGTCATAGGAACTTGCGAAGTTTTCAGGCAGTCTTCTGTCCATATTAACCCTGCCTTGGAGATTCACCATGTTTGCCAAACTCGTTGCGGTATCCCTGTTGACACTGGCCAGCAGCCAACTGATGGCTGCCGAGTGCAAGACTATCGTAGATTCCACCGACCAGATGACCTTCAACACCAAAGCCATCGAAATCGACCAGAGCTGCAAGACGTTCACCGTTGAATTGACCCACTCCGGCAGCTTGCCGAAAACTGTCATGGGTCATAACTGGGTGCTGAGCAAGGAAGCCGACATGCAGCCGATTGCCACCGATGGCCTGGCCGCCGGGATCGACAAGAGCTACCTGAAAGATGGCGACGCCCGCGTCATAGCCCACACCAAAATCATCGGTGCCAAGGAAACCGACTCGGTGACGTTCGATGTGTCGAAGCTGGCGGCTGGCGAGAAATACGGTTTCTTCTGCTCGTTCCCCGGCCACATCTCGATGATGAAAGGTACGGTTACGCTGAAGTAAGCGAATCTTGTATACAAAAAAGCGTCCAGAACGGGACGCTTTTTTGTGCCTGACGGTTGACCGCGTCATCGTTCTTCGCGGGCAAGCCACGCTCCCACGGGTTTTGTGTCGGAGCCCGTAGTGGGCGCGACGCAAAACCTGTGCAAGCGTGGCTTTCCCGCGAAGGCGTCGGCTCAGACGCCCCCTGACTCATGGTGCAAACGGCATCACGCGCTTGTGATGAGTTTTTCTGTACGTATCGCAAATGATCTTGAAGGCTTCCTCGCCCACAGGCTCGCCGTGTAGAAACGCATCAATTTCGGCATAGGTCACGCCGTGGGCCGCTTCGTCCGGTTTGCCCGGCGACAGGTCTTCGAGGTCCGCGGTCGGGATCTTTTCCACCAGCGATTCCGGGGCGCCGAAATTGCGCGCAATCGCCCGCACCTGGTTTTTTACCAGCCCGCTCAACGGGGCCAGGTCACAGGCGCCGTCGCCGAACTTGGTGTAGAAACCCATGACCGCTTCTGCCGCGTGGTCGGTGCCGATCACCAGGCCCTGACATGCGCCAGCGATCGCGTACTGCGCGACCATGCGCATACGCGCTTTGGTATTGCCGACAACAAAATCCACCGATACCGCGTGCTGACCTTCGAACGCCGTGATTTCGCCGGCCAGGGCTTTGACTGATGGGCCGATGTTGACGGTGTGGCGCTCGTCCGGGCCGATGAAGTCCACTGAGTCTTGAGCGTCCTGTTCGTCAAACTGAACGCCGTAAGGCAGGCGCACGGCGATGAATTTGTAACTGTTATCGCCACTACGCTCGCGCAATTCCCGCACAGCTCGCTGGGCCATGAGCCCGGCAGTCAGCGAGTCGACGCCGCCGCTGATGCCGAGTACCAACGCTTTGAGCCCGGAGTTGACCAGGCACTCTTGAATGAACGAAATGCGCCGGACGACTTCAGCCTCAAGGGCAGCACTGTCGGCGAATGGCGGTTGAACACTGAGCTGCTCGGCAATCTCACGCTGTACGGCTTGCATGAATTCACTCCTTGCTTGTTGGGCTTGAAAGGGCGGCAGGAACTTTGAACACGTGTCGCAAATACGCGACGAAATTGGGGTCTTTGCAGTGTGTCTTGCCCGGCTCGTCCGAGATCTTGGCGACGGGTTGGCCATTGCAGGAAGCCATTTTAAGCACGATGCTCATCGGTTCGACACCCGGGATATCGCACGTCAGATTCGTGCCGATACCGAAACTGACATTGATCCGGCCGCGCAGTGCCCGAAAAATCTCCAGCGACCTGGGCAGCGTCAAGCTGTCGGAGAACACCAGCGTCTTGCTCATCGGGTCGATGCCGAGCCGGTGGTAATGGGCGATGGCCTTCTCGGCCCAGATAACAGGGTCACCGGAATCATGACGCAGGCCGTCAAAAAGCTTGGCGAAATACAGATCGAAATCGTTGAGGAAAGCGTCGGTGGTGATGCAATCGGTCAGCGCGATCCCGAGCAAACCACGGTATTCACGCACCCAGCAATCCAGCGCGGCGATCTGGCTGTCGATCAGGCGCGGGCCGAGTTGCTGGTGCGCCATGATCCACTCGTGCGCCATGGTGCCCAACGGTTTCATGTCCAGTTCGCGAGACAGGTGCACGTTACTGGTGCCGACGAACCGTCCAGGGAAATCATGCTTGAGCACGTTGACCACTTCTTCCTGGACGCGGAAAGAAAAGCGACGACGCGTGCCGAAATCGGCTACCTGCAATTCCGATAATTCGTCGCTGCCAGCGTTGGCAGTCAGCCAGTCGAATTTGCGATAGAGCTGCTCGCGGGCCTGTTTCAGGACGATTTCCCGGTAGCGATAGCGATTGCGCACTTCGCTGACGATGGAGAGCAGCGGCACTTCGAACAAAATGACGTGCAGCCAGGGCCCGCGCAGGCGGATGAACAGTTCACCGTTCTCAATACCGGTTTGCACGTAACGCAGGTTGAAGCGAAACAGCCCCAGAAAACGCAGAAAGTCCGGTTTCATGAAGCTGATACGCTCCATGAAACTCAGCTGGTCCGGGCTCAGGCTCAACTCAGCCAGGCGCTCGATCTGGAACCGGATTTCCGCCAGATAAGGGCGCAGATCCTCACTGTTGCGGCAACGAAACTCCCATTCGACTTCCACGTTCGGGTAGTTGTGCAGCACCGCCTGCATCATCGTCAGTTTGTAGAAGTCGGTGTCGAGCAGGTTCTGCACGATACGATCGGCAAACACATCGCTCATAACGGGGATCTCCGGGCTGGCCGCGGCCCTGATGGCGCGGCATTGCAGCTGTCTGATAAATGGGCGTAGTGCCTGTAAGCCGCCAGTTTCGCCGGCGACGGATAACCCTGTAGAGTTTCTCGTTTCTTTAAAGGTCCGGGCTTTCAATCTGCTCCAGCATCCACTTCACGAAATTGCGCACCTTGGGCACGTCCGCCGAGTGTTCGGGGTAGGCCAGGTAATAGGCGTCGGAACTTGGCATCGCGTGCTGCCAGGCAATGACCAGTTTGCCGTCAGCCAATTCCTCTTCCACCAGAAACCGCGGCAGCAGCGCCACGCCACAGCCTACCTGCGCAGCGCGAATGCACATGTAGAAGGTTTCGAAGCGCGGGCCGTGATAGCTGTGTTCGGTGTGGTAGCCCTGACTGTCGAACCAGTCGTGCCACGCCTGAGGTCGGGACGCGTTCTGCAACAGCACCAGGTCGGCGAGTTGCGTCGGGTCGTTGAAAGGCGTGTCGGGCAGGCTGCCGGGCGCGCAAACCGGCACCAGTTCTTCTCCGAACAGTTTCAGGCATTCCGTGCGCGGGCGCGCGCCTTGGCCGAAATAAAACGCCAGGTCGCTGCGACCTTGTAGCAGGTCATCGGCTTCCTGTTCGCTGCACAGGTCCAGATGGATTGACGGATGACGCAAGCGCCAGCCCTTCAGACGTGGGACCAGCCAGCGCGCGCCGAAGGTCGGCGGTGTGGATACGCGCAGGACTTCGGTTTCACCGCCGTAGGAACGCAGGTAATGAGTCGACATTTCGACCTGCGTAAGGATTTTCCTTACTTCCACCAGGTACAAATCACCGGCCGGGGTCATTTGCAGGCGTCGGCGCACCCGGCGAAACAGCAGGTGCTGGAGCAATTCCTCAAGCTGCGCCACCTGTTTGCTGACGGCGCTCTGGGTCAGGTTCAGCTCTTCGGCGGCGCGGGTGAAGCTCAGATGCCGGGTCACAGCCTCAAAACACTGGAGCGCAGTGATCGACGGCAGGTAGCGTTTATTCAACATGGGTGGTCCTTTTTCTTGTTTCTTTTACGCCAACTATTCAAAGCATGAATAAACGGAATGATATCTCTCTTAAAGGTCGTTTGTTGGGTAACCTGGGGAGCGCTAAAACTATAAGCCTGATCGGCCGAATCCATCCGGCCGCACGTTTTCTGTTTTCGCTTGAGGAGTGACCCATGGTTGCCGCATTGCTTGATCGTCTTGGTGTGAGCCCGGCCCTGTACCAGAACGGCAAGGTGCCGGTGCATTCGCCGATTGACGGCAGCCGGATCGCCGCTGTGAACTGGGAAAGCGCTGCCGAAGTCGAGCAGCACATCAGTCGCGCAGAGCATGCTTTCGAATTGTGGCGCAAGGTTCCGGCCCCGCGCCGTGGTGAGCTGGTGCGTCAACTGGGCGATATCCTTCGTGAGTACAAGGCCGACCTCGGCGAGCTGGTCTCCTGGGAAGCCGGCAAGATCACTCAGGAAGGCCTGGGTGAAGTGCAGGAAATGATCGACATCTGCGATTTCGCCGTGGGCCTGTCCCGTCAGTTGTACGGTTTGACCATCGCTTCGGAACGCCCTGGTCACCACATGCGTGAAACCTGGCACCCGCTGGGCGTGGTCGGCGTTATCAGTGCGTTCAACTTTCCGGTCGCGGTCTGGGCCTGGAACACAACGCTGGCGCTGGTTTGCGGTAACCCGGTGATCTGGAAACCTTCCGAAAAAACCCCGCTGACCGCGCTGGCCTGCCAGGCGCTGTTCGACCGCGTTCTGAAGAATTTCAGCGATGCGCCGCCACACCTGAGCCAAGTGATCATCGGCGGCCGCGATGCCGGCGAAGCGTTGGTCGACGACCCGCGTGTCGCGCTGATCAGCGCCACCGGCAGCACCCGCATGGGCCGCGAAGTGGCGCCGAAAATCGCCGCACGTTTTGCCCGCAGCATTCTTGAGCTGGGCGGTAACAACGCCATGATCCTCGGCCCAAGCGCCGACCTGGACATGGCCGTGCGCGCGATTCTGTTCAGCGCCGTCGGTACCGCCGGCCAGCGCTGCACCACGCTGCGTCGCCTGATCGCCCATGAATCGGTGAAGGAAGAAATCGTCACCCGTCTCAAAGCCGCCTACTCCAAAGTGCGCATCGGCAACCCGCTGGAAGGCAACCTGATCGGCCCGCTGATCGACAAACACAGCTTTGAAAACATGCAGGACGCGCTGGAGCAGGCACTCAGCGAAGGTGGTCGCGTGTTTGGCGGTAAACGTCAGCTGCAAGACCAGTTCCCGAATGCCTATTACGTCTCCCCGGCGATTGTCGAAATGCCCGAGCAGAGTGATGTGGTTCGCCATGAAACTTTCGCGCCGATCCTGTACGTGATTGGTTACAAGGATTTCAACGAAGCACTGCGCCTGAACAACGAAGTGCCGCAAGGCCTGTCGTCGTGCATATTCACCACTGACGTGCGCGAAGCCGAGCAGTTCATGTCGGCGGTGGGCAGCGACTGCGGCATTGCCAACGTCAACATCGGCCCGAGCGGTGCGGAAATCGGCGGCGCGTTTGGTGGCGAGAAGGAAACCGGAGGCGGTCGCGAATCCGGCTCCGATGCATGGCGCGGCTACATGCGTCGTCAGACCAACACCGTGAATTATTCGCTGGAATTGCCGTTGGCGCAGGGGATTACGTTCGACTGAGTGGTGAACCCATTACAGGAGCGAGTCTTTGTGGCGAGGGGGCTCGCCCCCGCTGGGTCGCAAAGCGGCCCTTGAACCTGCAACTCCGGTGTATCAGGTACACCGAGTGCAATCGTTCACGACTGCTTCGCAGCCGAACGGGGCCAAGGCCCCTCGCCACAAAGGTCCCCCACAATTTAATGGTGTGTTGGTTAGGTTTCCTTGGAGTCTGGCAATGCCGTTACGCGAAGAGTGTCTGTGGGAAAAACTAACGCCGCAACGACCCGATAACGCGGCGCTCCAGGGCGAAGTCAAAGTAGACGTTTGCGTCATCGGCGCCGGTTTCACCGGTCTGTCGGCGGCGGTGCACTTGCTCGAGCAGGGCAAAACGGTGGGTGTGCTGGAAGCTCATCGCGCCGGTCACGGCGGTTCCGGGCGCAACGTCGGGCTGGTGAACGCGGGGATGTGGATCCCTCCGGACGAGATTGAAGCCGGTTTTGGCGAAGCGGTGGGCAGTCAGCTCAATCGCATGCTGGGTGCAGCGCCTTCGCTGGTGTTCAGCCTCGTGGACAAATACACCATCGATTGTCAGTTGCGCCGCGAAGGCACGTTGCACATGGCGCATAACGCCCGTGGTGAAGCGGACCTGCGCAGTCGGGAACAACAGTGGAAACGCCGCGGCGCCCCAGTCGAGTTGCTGACCGGCGAGGCGTGCGAGCAGGCCACTGGCACGAAAAAAATCGCTGCGGCGCTGCTTGATCGTCGTGCCGGCACGATCAATCCGATGGCGTATACAGCGGGGCTGGCAAAAGCGGCAATCGGTCTGGGCGGCCAGCTGTTCGATCATTCGCCGGTGATCCGGCTCGAGCGTCAGGGCCAGTTCTGGTCGGTTCAAACTGCACAAGGCTCAGTGCAGGCCGAGCAAGTCGTGATCGCCTCAAACGCTTATACGGAAGGAGACTGGACCGAGCTTCGGCGCAATTTCTTCCCCGGTTATTACTATCAAGTCGCTTCGGTGCCGTTGACCGAAGAGGCCGCTGCGCAAATCCTGCCGGGTGGCCAGGGTTCGTGGGACACCCGCCAGGTGCTCAGCAGTATCCGCCGGGATAAAGAGGGGCGCCTGTTGCTGGGCAGCCTCGGCAACGGCAATCAGAAGCCGACGTGGTTTCTCAAAGCCTGGGCCGATCGTGTCCAGCAGCATTATTTTCCGTACCTTAAACCCGTGGAATGGGAATGCACCTGGACGGGCTGTATCGCGTTCACCCCCGATCATTTGATGCGCCTTTTTGAACCCGCGCCCGGTTTGGTGGCGGTCACGGGTTACAACGGGCGCGGAGTGACCACGGGGACGGTGGTGGGCAAAGCCTTTGCCGATTATCTGTGCAAGGGCGATGTGCAGGCGCTGCCGATTCCGTTCGCACCCATGCAGCCTCTGGCCGGTGCGGGCCTGCGCAGCTGTTTGTATGAAGCCGGATTCTCCCTGTACCACGCAGGCCAGTGCTTGCGGATCGTGATTTGATTGTTGAAATATGTTGCTGAAAGCTGCGCTTTTCGCCTTAGCGACTAGCCTGTAGTGGTGCGCGTTGTAGCAGTCCGCGCACCAGCGGTGTGCACTTCGGTGACGCGTATTGTTACAGGTTGGTTGCACGTCGTTTCGCACTGCGGTTGCAATGATGGCGCAGACGGGTTGCGCCGTAGAAAGTTATCGGTTTCACCTTCAGCGGTTTAGACGGTTGCACGCTCAATGAAAATGGGCTCGAAACAGTCGAAATAACAATAACGCAGCGACTTTTTTCAGAATAAAAAACCGATGGCACGGCACTTGCTCTGAGCATTTGGTGAAGTCGCAGTGCCAACTAAAAAAAACCTTGGAGCACCACCTCATGTCCCAGACGTTTTACAAGAAAGGCTTTCTGGCCCTCGCAGTGGCGACTGCTTTGGGTGTTTCTGCGTTTGCGCAGGCCGATGTAAAAATTGGTGTGGCAGGTCCGATGACAGGCGCCAACGCGGCGTTTGGCGAGCAGTACATGAAGGGTGCACAGGCTGCGGCCGACGCGGTCAACGCAGCTGGCGGCGTCAACGGGGAAAAAATCGTACTGGTACAAGGCGATGACGCCTGCGAACCGAAACAGGCTGTGACGGTCGCCAAGGACCTGACCAACCAGAAAGTTGCCGGCGTAGTCGGTCACTTCTGCTCCTCTTCCACCATCCCGGCCTCCGAGATCTACGACGAAGCAGGCATCATTGCAATTACCCCAGGCTCGACCAACCCGGCGGTAACCGAACGCGGCCTCAGCGCCATGTTCCGTATGTGCGGGCGTGACGACCAGCAAGGCATCGTCGCCGGCGACTACATTGTCGACGTGCTCAAAGGCAAAAAAGTAGTGGTCCTGCATGACAAGGACACCTACGGCCAAGGGCTGGCAGACGCAACCAAGGCACAGCTGGAAAAACGCGGTGTGAAGCCTGTGTTGTATGAAGGCCTGACCCGTGGCGAGAAAGACTTCAGCACCATCGTTACCAAAATCCGCGGCGCGGGTGCCGACGTTGTCTACTTCGGCGGTCTGCACCCGGAAGCCGGTCCGCTGGTTCGTCAATTGCGTGAACAAGGCCTCAAGGACGTCAAGTTCATGTCCGATGACGGTATCGTCACCGATGAGCTGGTCACCACCGCCGGCGGTCCGCAATTCGTCGATGGCGTGCTGATGACTTTCGGCGCCGACCCACGCCTGCTGCCGGACAGCAAGACTGTGGTAGACGAGTTCCGCAAGAAAGGCACCGAGCCTGAAGGCTACACCCTGTACGCCTACGCCTCGGTTCAAACCCTGGCGGCCGCGTTCAATGGCGCCAAGTCCAACAACGGCGAGAAAGCCGCCGAGTGGCTGAAGAAAAACCCTGTGAAAACCGTGATGGGCGATAAGACCTGGGACGCCAAGGGCGACCTGAAAGTCTCCGACTACGTGGTTTACCAGTGGGACAAGGACGGCAAATACCACCAGCTGGAAAAACAGAAGTAAGGGCTGACGCGATCACCTGATCTGACGCACTCCGTGTAGGAGTGAGTCTGCTCGCGATGACGAACTGACAATCGACAACCGTGTTGAATGTCATGACGCTATCGCGAGCAGGCTCGCTCCTACAGGATCCGGGTCTGGTCGGGTGGATTGTGGCTGACATTGCTCCGACGTATATCTGTATTTTCCTTAGAAGAACCGCACCCCCCCGGTGTGCAGGTTCTCACTGCGTGAGATTGCGTTATGGATGGTATTTTCCTGCAGCAACTGGTCAACGGCCTGACCCTCGGGTCGGTCTATGGCCTGATCGCCATCGGCTACACAATGGTCTATGGCATCATTGGCATGATCAACTTCGCCCACGGCGAGGTTTACATGATTTCCGCTTACCTCGCGGCAATCAGTCTGGCGCTGCTGGCATACTTCGGTATTGAATCCTTCCCGCTCCTGATGCTCGGCACGCTGATCTTTACCATTGTGGTAACGGCGGTTTATGGCTGGGTCATCGAGCGCGTCGCCTACAAACCGCTGCGCAACTCTACCCGCCTGGCGCCGCTGATCAGCGCCATCGGTATCTCGCTGATCCTGCAAAACTACGCACAGATTGCTCAGGGCGCCAAACAACAAGGCGTTCCGACCCTGCTGACCGGCGCCTGGCGCGTCGACATCGGCACCGGTTTCGTGCAATTGACCTACACCAAAGTGTTCATCCTGATCGCCGCGTTTGCCGGCATGGCCCTGCTGACCTACATCATCAAGTACACCAAGCTCGGCCGCATGTGCCGTGCGACCCAGCAAGATCGCAAGATGGCGTCGATCCTGGGGATCAACACCGACCGGGTGATTTCCTATGTGTTCATCATCGGTGCTGCGATGGCGGCGCTGGCCGGCGTACTGATCACGATGAATTACGGCACATTCGACTTCTATGCCGGCTTCATCATCGGTATCAAGGCGTTCACTGCAGCGGTGCTTGGCGGGATCGGCTCACTGCCTGGTGCGATGCTTGGCGGAATCATCCTCGGGATTTCCGAGTCGCTGTTCTCCGGTCTGGTCAATTCCGACTACAAAGACGTGTTCAGCTTCTCGCTGCTCGTTCTCGTTCTGGTCTTTCGGCCCCAAGGCCTGCTCGGCCGTCCTCTTGTGTCGAAGGTGTAAGCGATGTCTTCAACCACTCAAAAAACCATAGATCTGAAAAGCAGCCTGGTTGACGCCATACTCGCCGGCCTTGTCGCGCTGATTGTATTTGGGCCGATTGTCGGCGTGGTCCTCGACGGCTACGGTTTCAACATGGAAACGACGCGGGTGGCGTGGATTGTCGCCATCGTCATGGCGGGCCGCTTTGCGCTGAGTCTGTTCCTGCAAACGCCCAAAGGCCTGCGCATTCTCGAAGGTTTTGAAAGCACTGGCTCCGGCGTGCATGTATTGCCGCCCGATTACAAATCCCGGTTGCGCTGGGTCATTCCGGTGCTGATTGTCGTAGCGGTGATCTTCCCGTTCTTCTCCAACTCCTACCTGCTGGGTGTGGTCATCCTGGGGTTGATCTACGTGCTGCTGGGGCTGGGGCTGAACATCGTGGTCGGCCTGGCCGGGTTGCTCGATCTGGGCTATGTGGCGTTCTATGCCATCGGCGCCTATGGCCTGGCGCTGGGTTATCAGTACCTGGGGCTGGGTTTCTGGACGGTGTTGCCACTGGCAGCGATCATGGCCGGACTCGCCGGTTGCATCCTCGGGTTTCCGGTGCTGCGACTGCATGGCGATTACCTGGCCATCGTCACCCTGGGCTTCGGTGAAATCATTCGTCTGGTACTCAACAACTGGCTGTCGCTGACCGGCGGACCAAACGGTATGGCGGCGCCGCTGCCGACTTTCTTCGGTCTGGAGTTTGGCAAGCGGGCGAAGGAGGGCGGTGTTCCCTTTCACGAGTACTTCGGCATCGCCTACAACCCCGACGTGAAGTATTACTTCATTTACGCGGTGTTGTTCCTGGTCGTACTGGTCGTGCTGTACGTCAAACATCGCCTGACCCGCATGCCGGTCGGCCGCGCCTGGGAAGCCTTGCGCGAAGATGAAATCGCCTGCCGTTCCATGGGCCTCAACCACGTGCTGGTGAAGCTCTCGGCGTTCACCATCGGTGCTTCCACGGCCGGTTTGGCGGGGGTGTTTTTCGCCACCTACCAAGGCTTCGTCAACCCGACCTCGTTCACCTTCTTCGAATCGGCACTGATCCTCGCCATCGTCGTGCTGGGTGGTATGGGCTCGACTATCGGCGTGGTGATCGCAGCGTTCGTGCTCACCGTTGCCCCGGAACTGCTGCGTGGTTTTGCTGAATACCGCGTGTTGCTGTTCGGCGTGTTGATGGTGTTGATGATGATCTGGCGCCCGCGCGGCCTGATCCGGATCAGCCGTACCGGTGTGACCCCGCGTAAAGGAGTAGCGCCATGAGCGAAGTCGTCCTCTCGGTAGAGAAGCTGATGATGCATTTTGGCGGCATCAAGGCATTGAGCGATGTCAGCCTGAAAGTGCACCGTAACTCGATTTTTGCCCTGATCGGCCCCAACGGCGCCGGCAAGACCACGGTGTTCAACTGCCTGACCGGTTTCTACAAGGCGTCTGGCGGCAAGATCGAACTCAATGTTCGTGGTGAAGAAACCAACGTTATCCAATTGTTGGGTGAGTCGTTCAAACCCGCCGATTTCGTTTCGCCGAAGTCCTTCCTGAGTCGCCTGTACTACAAGATGTTCGGCGGCACACACCTGGTCAACCGGGCGGGTCTGGCGCGGACCTTCCAGAACATTCGCCTGTTCAAGGAAATGTCGGTGCTGGAAAACCTGTTGGTGGCCCAGCACATGTGGGTCAACCGCAATCTGCTGGCCGGCATTTTTAACACCAAGGGTTATCGCAAAGCCGAAAGCGATGCGCTTGATCACGCGTTCTATTGGCTGGAAGTCGTCGATCTGGTGGAGTGTGCCAACCGGCTGGCCGGTGAATTGTCCTACGGCCAGCAACGCCGTCTGGAGATTGCCCGGGCCATGTGCACCCGGCCGCAAATCATCTGCCTCGACGAACCGGCCGCCGGCCTCAACCCTCAGGAAACCGAAGCGCTGAGCGCGATGATCCGTCTGCTGCGCGACGAGCACGATCTGACCGTGGTGCTGATTGAACACGACATGGGCATGGTGATGAGCATTTCCGACCACATCGTGGTGCTGGACCACGGCATCGTTATCGCCGAAGGCGGACCCGACGCCATTCGCAACGACCCGAAAGTGATTGCAGCCTATCTGGGCGCTGACGAAGAGGAGCTCGTATGACTAAGAGTGCCATCCTCGAACTGAAAGAGCTGGACGTGTTTTACGGTCCGATCCAGGCCCTCAAGAAAGTCTCGCTGCAGATCAACGAAGGTGAAACCGTCAGCCTGATCGGCTCCAACGGCGCCGGCAAGTCGACCTTGCTGATGTCGATTTTCGGCCAGCCGCGAGCCTCGGGCGGGCAGATCATGTATCAGGGCGTGGACATCACCCACAAGTCATCCCACTACATCGCCTCCCACGGCATTGCGCAGTCGCCCGAAGGCCGACGGGTATTCCCCGACATGACCGTCGAGGAAAACCTGCTGATGGGCACCATTCCGATTGGCGACAAGTACGCCAAGGAAGACATGCAGCGCATGTTCGAGCTGTTTCCGCGGCTCGAGGAGCGGCGCACGCAGCGTGCCATGACCATGTCGGGTGGCGAACAGCAGATGCTCGCCATCGCCCGTGCGCTGATGAGCAGGCCGAAGCTTTTGCTGCTCGATGAACCGAGCCTGGGGCTGGCGCCGATCGTGGTGAAACAGATTTTCGCCACCCTGCGAGAGCTGGCGAAGACCGGCATGACCATTTTCCTCGTCGAGCAGAACGCCAACCACGCGCTCAAGTTGTCGGACCGGGCGTATGTCATGGTGAACGGCGAGATCCGTCTGACTGGCAGTGGCAAGGAACTGCTGGTTAACGAGGAAGTGCGTAACGCCTATCTCGGCGGGCATTGACGCGGTCGCAACATCACAAGCCCCGACGAGCAGATCGTCGGGGCTTTTTTATAACCCCTGACCCCTGTGGGAGTGAGCTTGCTCACGATAGCCTCATCCGGCCAACTATGTGCTGGATGAAGCACCGCCATCGCGAGCAAGCTCGCTCTCCCATGTATCCCCTATGAGCTTTATGAAATTGTGGAAAACAAATTTGCCATGCTCTTAAACCGCGACATAAAGCCGCTGCAAATACCTGTTTTGTCACGCTTTTGACTTGTCCCCGTTTGCTGTGGAGCTGGCTGTGAATAACGTGGTGGTACATGGCTGCAGGCCTTTTGAAACGCGGCTTACAGACGTGTGGTTGATTTTTGATCAGCTGATTTGTGGTGGCCGAATCTGGTGTTTGTCAATCATTTTGTCGCGGTTGAAATCCCATTGACTCGGGGTGGAAAAGCCTGTGGATAAGTCTGTGGTTAAACTCTGGAAAGACCCCGCTGAGGTCCGTAGTTACTGGCTTCGCGCCATCGTCGGTTTGACCGGTCCATCGTGCAGAATGCCGTGAGCTACACAGCGCACATCCGAGGGTCAAGCAAAAAAGTTTCTGAAAACGCTCGCAAAGCCATATGCACAGCGGCTTGCGGCTTTTTACTTGCCCCCGAAAACTGTGGACCGGCCTGTGGATAAGGTGCGCGCACATGGCTGCGAGCCACGGAGCATAGGGCGCTGCGTCGGTTGGTTATTATTTGAGCAGTTGCGCAATGGTTGCCGCTGCCTGCAAGGCCGGGCATGCTGCCAGCTGATTTTCTATTTCACTGGCGGCGCGTCGGCCGAAGCAAGGAGAACACGATGTCCAACACCCTGTTTATTACTGGAGCGACCTCCGGTTTTGGTGAAGCCTGTGCCCGTCGTTTCGCCGACGCTGGCTGGAATCTGGTGCTGACAGGCCGTCGTGAAGAACGGCTGAGCGCGCTGTGCGCCGAGTTGTCGAAGCAAACCGAAGTGCATGGCATCGTGCTCGATGTGCGGGATCGCAATGCCATGGAAGAGGCGATTGCCAATCTCCCGCCGTCCTTCGCCAAATTGCGCGGGCTGATCAACAACGCTGGCCTCGCGCTTGGCGTCGACCCTGCGCCGAAGTGCGATCTGGATGATTGGGACACAATGGTCGACACCAACATCAAAGGCCTGATGTACAGCACGCGCCTGTTGTTGCCGCGGCTGATCGCCCACGGCCGTGGAGCCGGCATCATCAACCTCGGCTCGGTCGCCGGCAATTACCCGTACCCGGGCAGCCACGTGTATGGGGCGAGCAAGGCGTTCGTCAAACAATTCTCGTTGAACCTGCGCTGCGACTTGCAGGGGACGGGCGTTCGGGTCAGCAATATTGAGCCCGGCCTGTGCGAGAGCGAATTTTCGCTGGTCCGATTTGCCGGTGATCAGGAGCGTTACAACGCCACGTACGCCGGCGCCGAGCCGATCCAGCCGCAAGACATCGCCGACACGATTTTCTGGGTGCTGAACGCGCCGGCGCACATCAACATCAACAGTCTTGAGTTGATGCCGGTGAGCCAGTCGTGGAGCGGGTTTGCGATTGATCGCAGTGGTGACAAGGCGTAAGACCGTGTAACGGCCATCGCGGGCAAGCCCGGCTCCCACAGGTTTTGTGTCGTTCGCCAAATAGCGATTCGACGCAAACCCTGTGGGAGCCGAGCTTGCTCGCGATGACTATCTTTTCAGTCAGCGAGATATTCAGCCAACCCGCGATAACAGGTCGCCAAATGATAAGGCGTCGTCGACGGCATATCCCGGCGACTCACTTCACCGTTCTCATCGCGGCATTCATACCAGCCATGCGCATGCAAAGAGTGCTGCAGCAGAGCCTGCAACTGGCGGATGACTGCAGCATCGCTGCCGGGTCGTAACGTCAGCGCGCGCAGGTATTCAGCTTGAGCCCAAATGCGCTGGGTGGCATCTTTCACTTGCCCCTCCAGCGTCAACATGGCCCGTACGGCGCCGCTTGATTCATCGACGCCCCGTTGCTCGGTGAAGGCAAAGGCGCGGTCGAGTGAAGCGTGCAATGGCGAACCGCGCAACAACGGCGATGATTCCAGCAGGAAATACCACTCGAACTGATGGCCCGGTTCAAACCAGTTATCCACAGCGCCCAACGGTTTTTCCATCAGCACGTCATGGTGTGGATCGACAAAGCGTCTGTGCATCCCTGTGCATAAATCGACGAGTGCACGCTGCACCTGAGCGTCCTCGCGAACCGACAGCGTCGCAAGAAACGCTTCGGCCAAGTGCATCAGCGGATTCTGCAGCGGTCCTGTGCCCAATGAAGACCAGTTCTCTTCCAGGCAGGCTTCGTAGAGGCCGTCGTTTGTCGAGAAACGCTGTGCGATCACCTCAAGTGTGGCGTTGAGTACCGACTCCACCAGCGGCTCGCGAACCTTGTCCCAATAATGGGCGCAGGCAAACAGGATGAAGGCGTGGGTGTAGAGATCCTTGCGCTGATCCAGCGGAGCGCCTTGTGCGTCAATGCTGTAAAACCAGCCACCGTGTTCAGCGTCGTGAAAATGTTGCTGCAGGGAGCGAAACAACGCCGCCGCACGTTCCTCGGCGCCTGGCACCTCGCCGATCAGGCTGCAAAACACATACAACTGCCGTGCGCAGGCCATGGCACGGTAGCGTTGAGGCGGCAGCGGATGGTGATCGGCGTCGAGTGCTTCGTAGGGCAGCGCCATGTCGGCATTCCAGCCGGGACCCTGCCAGAGCGGCACGATCACGTCCCTGAAATGCTGTTGCACCGAGGTAAAGAGCACGTTCAGTTCAGACCGGGAAGTGGAGCGGGGTTGATGCGGCATTGGCTGGCGTCGTCACGGCAGGTTAATTGCGCGCCATGTTAGCAGAGAGCCCGGTGAAGAGAGGCGGTCTGTGTCGGGCCGCTATCGCGAGCAAGCTCGGCTCCCACAGAGTGCGCATTCCACTGTGCCGAGCTTGCTCGCGATGAGGCCATGAGAGGCGATAAAGAAATCAGCCGGCCAACAACCACACCCCGGTTGCCGCCGAAGCTGCTCCCGCCAGACGTACCAACGGCCCCGCCGCCCGTGGCAACACCCGCACCGCCGCGTAACCTGCGGCGTGCAATGCCGCGGTCGCCGCTACGAACCCTGCCGCATAGGTCCAAGGGCTCGACATGTCGGGCAATTCCAGGCCATGCGCGACGCCGTGGAACAGCGCAAACACTGCTGTCGCCGCAACGGCCAGGCTCAATGGCGGACGCACTGCCAGCGCAACGGCCAGCCCCAGCGCCAGCACCGACGCGGCAATGCCGCTTTCCAGCGCCGGCAAATTCAGCCCTTCAAAGCCCAGCAACCCGCCGATCAGCATCGTGCCGACAAACGTGCACGGCAGCGCCCAACGTGCCGTGCCTTGCTGCTGAGCGGCCCATAAACCGACGGCAAGCATGGCCAATAAATGATCGAGGCCACCGATCGGGTGGCTGATGCCGGCGATCAGGCCGTTGTCGCCATGACCCGGGTGGGCGAAGGCGATGGCGGGTGACAGCAGCAGGACCACTGCGCCGAGGATGCGTTTGAATGTCATGGTGAAGCTTCCTTGTTGAAAATAATGATCAGGCTGCGGTCAGCAAGCCTTGGCGTTCGATAAAGGCAATGATTTCCTCAAGCCCCAGCCCGGTTTTCTGATTGCTGAAGACAAACGGCTTGCCGTTGCGCATGCGTTTCGTGTCGCCGTCCATCATCTCCAGTGACGCGCCAACCAGTGGCGCAAGGTCGATCTTGTTGATCACCAGCAGATCCGATTTGCAAATGCCCGGCCCGCCTTTGCGTGGCAGCTTGTCGCCGGCCGAGACGTCGATCACGTAGATCGTCAGGTCGGACAGCTCCGGGCTGAACGTCGCCGAAAGGTTGTCGCCGCCGGACTCCACCAAAATCAGATCAAGCCCCGGAAACCGCCGATTCAATTGATCCACCGCCTCCAGGTTGATCGAGGCGTCTTCGCGGATCGCCGTGTGCGGGCAGCCGCCGGTCTCCACGCCGATAATCCGCTCAGGGGCGAGCGCTTCGTTGCGCACCAGAAAATCGGCGTCTTCGCGGGTGTAAATGTCATTGGTGACGACGGCCAGGTTGTAGCGATCGCGCAGCGCCAGACACAGCGCCAACGTCAGGGCCGTTTTGCCGGAGCCGACCGGGCCGCCGATGCCGACACGCAAGGGTTGTGCGTTCATGTGATTCTCCAAGATGAAAGGCCCTAGGAACGAAACAGGCGGCTGTACTGGCGCTCGTGGGCCATGCTTGCCAGGGACAGGCCAAAAGCGGCGCTGCCGTAATGTTCGGGGTTGATCTGGCTGGCGTGCTGTTGCGCTTGTTGCAGCAACGGCAGCAGTTCGCTGGTCAGGCGTTGTGCGGCTTGCTGGCCCAGCGGCAGGGTTTTCATCAACACCGCCAATTGGTTTTCCAGCCAGCTCCACAGCCATGCTGCCAGCGCGTCCTGCGGTTTGATCTGCCAGGCACGCGCTGCCAGCGCCCAGCCGAGGGCGAGGTGCGGTTCGGGACGCTGCTGCACAAAGGCACGGGCCGGAGCATCCAGTTCAGGCAGGCCGTTGAGCAGTTGTTGCAGCGAATAGCCCATCTGCCGACTCTCCTGATGCAACTCCCGAGTCTCGCGGCTGGCGCGGTGCTCTTCGCAATGCTGCAACAACTCGCCCCAGTTTTCCTCGGCCGCGGCTGTGCAGTGAGCAAGCAGGAGCGGTGCTTCGAAGCGCGCCAGGTTGAGCAATAATTGATCGCTGATCCAGCGTCGTGCGCTGTCGCAATCGTTCACCCGGCCGTTATCCACAGCCATTTCCAGCCCTTGCGAATAGCTGTAGCCGCCAATCGGCAGCTGCGGGCTGGCCAGACGCAACAGCGCCCAGGCTGGATTCATGGGCGCACGCCGAACTGGTGCAGTTTCGGCGCGTAATTGAAAGCTTCCTCGCCGTGCCGGGAATGGTGATGGCCACCGCCGTAGGCACCGTGCTCGGGTTGAAACGGTGCTTCGATGTTTTCGACGTTGGCATCCAACTGTTCAAGCATCGCCTTGAGCACGTAATCGTCGAGTAAACGCAGCCAGCCATCGCCGACTTGCAGGGCGACGTGGCGATTGCCAAGGTGATAAGCGGCGCGGGTCAGTTCAAAGGCATTGGCGCAGGTGACGTGCAGCAGTTGCTCGGAGCGCGCGCAGACACGGACGATTCTGCCGTCTTGCGCCTCAAGGCATTCGCCATCATGCAGCGGCGGTTGACCTCGCTCCAGGAACAGCCCGACGTCTTCGCCCTCGGCACTGAAACAGCGCAAACGGCTTTTGCTACGGGCTTCGAATGTCAGGTGCAACTCGGTGGCCCAGACGGGGCGAGGGTTGATTCTGCGATGAATCACCAGCATCGGAGAGCTTCCAGCAATGAACGTAAGTCAGGCTAGAGCAAGGGGCTTGCCAATCAGAGCGATGTGTAGGAAAAGCCTTACGGCGCCGTAGGAGCGTTCGAAAAATTCCGAATGCCCGCATTGAATTGGGGCGCGTCATTCCGTGCGGGCACCAATTTGTGGCGAAGAGCGTGATTCATGAAGGCGCGAGCTTGCTCTGCACGAGGGGAGTTACTCCGTGCTGCCCAGACCCTGCCAGTGTTTAAGCCCGATGAAGATAAATCGCAGCTGCTGAGTGATCTTGGCTTGCGGCGTCAAGTGGCCGGGCAGGTCCTCGGCCGGCGGATCAATGATGTCTGGCAGGGTAGCGAATACGCTTTTCACCACCAGATCCGCCATCACACTCAACGCCGCAAGGTCCAGATGCTGGAGTTTTGGCATGAGCGACAAGTCGGCTGCCAGATCTGAGCTGATGTCTTCGCGCAATCGTCCAATCGCCAGGCGCACCGGCAGCGAGCCGCCGTATTGCTCGCGGGCCAAAAACAGAAACTGCGAGCGGTTGGCGGACACCACGTCGAGGAATATGCGTACGGAGGCGTCAATGATGCCGCCCATCACAAACTCGTTATGGCGCACCAGGCGAATGGTTTCACGGAAGGTTTGCCCGACTTCGCTCACCAGTTCCAGACCCAGTTCATCCATGTCGGCGAAATGCCGGTAGAAACCGGTGGGGACAATGCCGGCGGTTTTCGCCACTTCGCGCAGGCTCAGGCTGCCGAATCCGCGGCCGCATTCCATCAAATGACGGGCAGCGTCCATCAGGGCGTTACGGGTTTGTTGTTTCTGTTCGGCGCGGGGCAGCATTGCGAAGGTGTTTTCTGAACGGGACAGCGACGCACTCTAGCAAATAGACTTTGCCGGCGTCGAACGCCTGTCGGGGGTTACGCGGGGCAATGGCGACAAACTGAAGCAGTTAAAAGTCAAAAGCCCAATCCGGCGATTGGGCTTTTTTTCAGGGCCGTCATGCGCTTAGCTCAAACGGCTGTTACGTTCGATGACACGATCACCACCACCTTCGGCGAGGATCTGACCTTGTGGTGTACGATCGGAACCGCCTTCGGCGAGGGTCTGACCTTGTGGCGTGCGATCGGAACCGCCTTCAGCCAGGATTTGACCTTGTGGGGTACGATCCGAGCCGCCTTCAGTGATCAGGCCTTTTTCTTTCAGGCGATCGTTACCGCCTTCGGCCAGGGTTTGACCTTGTGGAGTGCGGTCGGAACCATCAGCGGCGACGGTCTGGCTGAACACCGAGCCGGATTTCACTTGCGGAGTAGCCTGGTCAGCCGCGGGCAAGGCGAATGCGGTGCTGGCCAGCATCGAAAGAGTAAGACTAAGCAGTAATTGGCGTTTCATGATTATGTTGCTCCTTGGGAGGGCGATAAAGTGGGTACGAGGGCAATGCTACTCTCGATAAGTCGATATAAAAGTTCATAAACGCAATGGTAATAATCAACGGAATTGATTGTTCTGCTGCGAGGCTCTGGAACAGGTGTTTCCGCCGAGCAATTGTGCACCGCAGTGGGTATTTTCGACCCATCTTTGCCACGCAACCGTGCGCAGGAGGTAACGCTGCAATGCGTCGGCAGGATGTTGTCAGCCGATTATTTGTGCGTTAAGCCGATTTCAGTTAAACCTGCTGGCCATTCCCCAGTCCTAGGTTTCATGGCAGGCCGTTGCGGCCTGACATTTCACATGTGCGTCGCAGTCAGGGCGCTCAGTCGTATCAGGAGCCCTGTGCAATGACGCGCACCCCGAAAATTTTTGCCTGGATCTTTGCCAGTCTTGTTGTCCTGCTGGCCGTGCTGGTGCTGATCATCGTGTTCTTCGACTGGAACCGCCTCAAACCGACCATCAACGAAAAAGTTTCTGAAGAACTGCACCGAGCGTTTGCGATCAATGGCAATCTCGCAGTCGTGTGGCGTCATGAACACGATGAGGGCGGTTGGCGTGCCTGGGTGCCGTGGCCGCATGTGGTGGCAGAGGACCTGAGCCTTGGCAACCCGGACTGGTCGAAGCAACCGCAGATGGTCACGCTCAAACGCGTCGAACTGCGCATTTCACCGTTGGCCTTGTTGGCCCAGCGGGTCACGATCCCGCGCATCGATTTGACCGAGCCGGATGCACAGCTCCAGCGCCTGGCCGATGGTCGTGCCAACTGGACGTTCACGTTCGATCCGAAGGACCCGGACGCCGAACCGTCAAATTGGGTGGTGGACATCGGTGCTATCGGTTTCGACAAAGGCCACGTCACCCTCGACGACCAGACGCTGAAAACCCGGCTCGATCTGATCATCGATCCGTTGGGAAAACCGATCCCGTTCGGCGAAATCGTCGGTGACAAAGCGGCGAAATCCGCGCAGCAGAAGGGCTCCGCGCCGCAGGATTATGCATTCGGGCTGCAGGTAAAAGGTCAATATCACCAGCAAAAGGTCGCTGGCGAAGGCAAGATCGGCGGTCTGCTGGCGCTGCGGGACTCGGCACGGCCGTTCCCGCTCCAGGCCAAAGTGGAAATTGCCGACACCCGCATCGAACTGGCCGGCACGCTTACCGACCCACTCAACCTTGGCGCTCTGGACCTGCGCCTCAAACTGGCCGGCAGCAGCCTCGGCAACCTTTACCCGTTGACCGGCGTGACGCTGCCGGATACGCCGCCCTATGCAACCGATGGCCACCTGATCGCCAAGTTGCATGAGCCCGACGGCGCAGTGTTCCGTTATGAAGAATTCAACGGCAAGATCGGCGAAAGCGATATTCATGGCAGCCTCGCTTATGTCGGCAGTCAGCCACGGCCGAAACTCAGTGGCGCACTGGTTTCCAATCAATTGCTGTTCGCCGACCTCGCGCCGCTAATCGGCGCGGATTCCAATGCCAAACAAAAGGCTCGTGGCGGTGAAAGCAAGCAACCGACCGACAAGGTACTGCCGGTGGAAGAGTTCAAGACCGAGCGCTGGCGCGACATGGACGCCGATGTCGAATTCACCGGCAAGCGCATCGTCCACAGTGAGCAGCTGCCGTTTAACGATCTCTACACCCATCTGATCCTCAACGACGGCGTGCTCAGTCTCGAGCCGCTGCGCTTTGGCGTGGCAGGCGGCAAACTGGATGCGCAAATCCGCCTCAATGGTCACACCGAGCCGCTGGAAGGCACGGCCAGGCTGACCGCCCGGGGTTTCAAACTCAAACAGCTGTTCCCGACTTTTGAACCCATGAAGACCAGTTTCGGCGAGCTCAACGGCGACGCCGACATCAGCGGTCGCGGCAACTCCGTGGGCAAGCTGCTTGGCACGGCGAATGGCAACCTGAAAATGTTGATCAATGACGGCGCCATCAGCCGCGAGTTGATGGAGCTGGCCGGGTTGAACGTTGGCAACTACGTCGTCGGTAAAATCTTCGGCGACAGGGAAGTGAAGATCAATTGCGCAGCGGCCGACTTCGACATCAAGACGGGCCTGGCGACGACGCGGCTTTTTGTCTTCGATACCGAGAACGCCATTATCTATGTCGATGGCACAGCGAACATGGCGACGGAGCAGCTGGACCTCACGGTGACCCCGGAATCAAAAGGCTGGCGGTTGATTTCCCTGCGGTCGCCGCTGTATGTGCGTGGCAAGTTCATCAAACCGGATGCCGGTGTAAAAGCCGTACCGCTGTTATTGCGTGGCGCCGGTATGGTTGCGCTGGGCGTGATCGCTGCGCCGGCGGCAGGTTTGCTGGCATTAGTAGCGCCCAGTGGTGGTGAGCCAAATCAGTGTGCGCCGTTATTGGAGCAGATGAAGGCGGGCAAGGCGCCGAAGACGGTAAAAAACTGACTTCTTTACGCTGAACCCCGTGGGGAGATAAGCCGAGGATTAAATGTTAGAACTTGGATTGTTAGTAGCGCCAAGTTAGTTGAAGGCTATATGTAATGTTGGGTGCTCTTGGGTACTTTTGATGAAGATGTGGCTGGCATGTGTTGTAACAGGGCGTGCACTTCTCTGAGTAATAAAATGACTCGTATGGATTGTGGAAAGTGTCAAAGAGAGCGATTAGATTCGAACTGTCAGCCAAAGGCTGATTTCGAAATTTTCTCTCTATGACAAAAAGGATGTTGATATGAGTATGTTGTTACCCAGCGAAATGGAAAGCCGCGAGTTTTTTAATAAAGTAAAGTTGGTTCGCCCGGTTCATGATTTCCCGATCCTGAGGCCCAGGTCTTTCTCCGTCTTTACCGACACGAAGATTGCGGACTCGGATCTCCTGTTGGCCAATGACTCTCCTGCGGCAATCGGCTTTACCGATAATCTTGACGACGAAAAGAAAGACGCTGCAGCGGACGGCATTCATTTTGCAGAACGTTATGCCGATTCGGAAGCCAACAAGACGCTGAACCCTATTGCATGGCACGAACATTATAATGAAGCGCTCAAGCATTGCGGTTGGACAACCATCGGATTCAAGTATGAAGATCACATAAACAAGCGGCTGAACGTCACGATGGAAGACGTGGTTTATGACATCGTCAAAGCAGTGGCAGGTAGAAATGTCCCTGCATTTATAGAAGTGTTGGGCAGCACTATCAACACATTGAAGTCGGACACCGCTTTATCTACGTCATTTGATAAAAACAGCACGAAAGGTGTGGGTAGGGACTTCAGGGTTTTACCGTGCCTCCAGACATCTGGAGGCACCGCGATGGCTTGCTTTATAGCGGCTGACGTGTCGACGCAACAGCAGTCGGGGGGCTTTTGGTTTTGGAAGTGGAACGCCTCTCATACGACAATGAAAAAAGTCGCATCGGTGATGCAACTTAATATGAGGATCTACAACCGAAATGTTGACCTGATCTATGAGCGTCTTGATAAGAGTTCAGAGGACTTCTTTAACCGTGTGAAAATTTAACTGAAGCCAGTCAGGTGGCTTGTATCGTTGACGCGGGCCGGTTGACTTACGCTTCATGGAGTTATGACATGGATAAAGATAGCGTCTTTATGGTGGCGGGAAATCTGGTTTCGGTTAGCGCTGGAATATCCCCCCAGTGGGGCGAGGATGTGTTGAACTCGTTGTTATTCGCCGGGCTGTATGCGAATTCACAGGTCGACAGGTTTTACAGCGCACAGCAGTGGAGTAAAGAAAACGACACGGCGATGGAACAGCTGAAATGGAATTTATCAAGTTCGACCAGTTATAATTTTCTGCCTGATGCGAAGGACGGGTTCGTACTGAAGGACTCGGTCATGCACCAGCTGAATGCTGCCTTGGGTGCGGTCCACAGTGCCCAGATGGGCAGACTGTTGGACAGCCTACAGGTGCCCACAGTCGCTGAGGCGTTAGCAGCGGAAACCGAAGAACATGCTCTTTTTCGACTTTCGAAGGTCAATACTCAAAAGGTTGCAACTTTCTTCCTGCGATGTTCGCTGGTTGAGCCGGGCCCTGCAGTAAGTAACGTTTCTGTTTTTTTTAAAACTACCGAAGACATCGGCAACGGTTTTTTGAGTCAGCAGTTCAAAAGCGCATTTATTCTGGGCGAAGTCATCATGCAGGTATCGAGGCGGGTACTTGATAAAAAAGCCTACGAACGCAAGGATCTGCGTAAAACCGTTAAAGAGATGCTGCCGAGTGATCGGGATCATCTGATTTGCGACCTGTCTTCGCGATGATCGATGCCTTCGGCATGTGGTTTCAATTGTCATGTCGGATGGTGTGATTGCCTTGCCGTAGACGTGCTTGCGGCAAGGCAGTCATGGTATGTCTTACGTCTGGTCCCCCGCAGGCGCCCGGGTGGCGGGTGGTGGGCCTGAAGCAGTGCAGTCGGTATAGGCTGATCGTAGAGATATCGCGATGCATTTCGATGCCTGGCTGACGTTTTGCATTCAGCCCTGCGTTACTTCAGCGATCACAAGGATGTCAGCCTATGTCGCAAACTTGCGCTACGCGTTATCCCATCGTGCTGGTCCCGGGAATGCTCGGGTTTATCCGACTGCTGCTTTATCCATACTGGTTCGGGATTATTGCGGCGTTGCGCCGCAGTGGTGCGACGGTGATCGCGGTGCAGGTCTCGCCGCTCAATTCGAGCGAGGTGCGCGGCGAGCAACTGCTGGCGCGGATCGACGAGATTCTGTGCGAGACGGGGGCCGCAAAGGTCAATCTGATCGGTCACAGTCAAGGCTCGCTGACGGCGCGCTATGCCGCGGCAAAACGGCCGGATTGCGTGGCGTCGGTCACCTCGGTGGCGGGGCCGAATCACGGCTCGGAACTGGCGGACTATCTGCATCAGCATTACCCGTCGAACAGTGCCAAAGGTCGATTGCTGGGGGTATTGCTGCGCGTGATCGGCGCCCTGATGAGCCTGCTGGACACCGGCTATCGCGGGCCGAAATTGCCGGTCGACATTCAGGCCTCGCACGATTCCCTGACGACGGCCGGGGTCGCTGTGTTCAATCAACGTTATCCACAGGGCCTGCCGCAAACCTGGGGCGGGCATGGGCCGGAAGAGGTTAACGGCGTGCGCTATTACTCGTGGTCCGGAACCCTGCAGCCGGGCAAGACTGATCGCGGGCGAAATCTGTTCGACGGGACCAACCGCAGTTGCCGGCTGTTCGCGCGGACTTTTGTTCGCGAGACCGGGCATTGCGACGGGATGGTCGGGCGTTACAGTTCGCATCTGGGCACGGTGATTGGCGATGAGTATCCGCTGGACCACTTCGACATCGTCAATCAGTCGCTGGGGTTGGTCGGCAAGGGCGCCGAGCCGGTGCGGCTGTTTGTCGAGCATGCGGCGCGATTGAAGGCGGCTGGCGTGTAAAAACAAGCGTCGGCGTAGCGGCCAGTTTTTTCAGCCGCGTGCTGTAGATCGCAGTGGCCAGGGTCGCGATCAACATCAGCGCATCGTCCGGATTGCATTGTCTACACTCCATCGAGGCCGCACTGCTCGGTGTGGCAACAAGGAGAAGACTCCATGAAGATGTTGCGTGCCCCTTTGTTGATGATCGGTCTGTTGATGTGCGCCCAGGGTTTCGCCGCCACGGCCCAACAGAACAAGATGACCACTTGCAACGCCGACGCCACCGCGAAAAGCCTCAAAGGCGATGATCGCAAGGCTTTCATGAGTACCTGCCTCAAGGCTGCGCCGGCTGCCAACGATGACGGCAAAGTGTTGACCACGCAGCAGCAGAAAATGAAAACCTGCAACGCCGATGCGGCGACCAAAGCGCTGAAGGGGGATGAGCGCAAGGCGTTCATGAGTGATTGTTTGAAGAAAAAATAATAGTGGGCTGGGACAGGCGGGGGCTGTGAGGGCCTTATCGCGGGCAAGCCCGCTCCCGCCGTTTTCAGTGTCGAGCAAAAAATGAGCGGGCACCCGAGATACCTCTGGGAGCGGGCTTGCCCGCGATGAGGCCTGAAAGAGCGCCGAAAGTCTCACCAGGATCGACCCACACAATCCTAGTGCTCCCATCGGAACGCTGGCAGACTGCCAATCCTTTTAAGCTGTTCGTTTTGAGGCTGTATGCCAACGTTTTCACAACGCCAGGTTTTGCTGGTGATCAGTTGGGTCATCATCTTCGGTGGCCTGCTGCTGGTGCTTCCGCTGCGATTGCTCCCCAGTCTGCTGGCCGGCCTGTTGGTGTTCGAGTTGGTCAACATGCTCACCCCGCAGTTGCAGCGCTTGATCGAAGGCCGGCGTGCACGCTGGCTGGCGGTGGCGTTGCTGGGGACCCTGGTGGTCAGCGCACTGGCGCTGCTCTTTGCCGGTGCCATCAGCTTTCTGTTGCATGAAGCGGAAAACCCCGGGGCGTCGCTCGATAAATTCATGGTCGTGGTGGATCGCGCGCGCGGGCAACTGCCGCCGTTCATCGACGCCTACCTGCCTGCCAGCGCCGCGGAATTTCGCGTGGCCATTGGCGAATGGATGAGCAAGCACCTCAGCGATCTGCAACTGGTCGGCAAGGACGCGGCCCACATGTTCGTGACGCTGCTGATCGGCATGGTGCTCGGTGCAATCATCGCCCTGCAACGCGTGCCCGACCTGACCAAACGCAAACCGCTGGCGGCCGCACTGTTCGATCGCCTGCACCTGTTGGTCCAGGCATTTCGCAACATCGTGTTTGCGCAGATCAAGATCTCCCTGCTCAACACCTTCTTCACCGGGATTTTCCTCGCGGTGGTGTTGCCCATGTTTGGCATCAAGTTGCCACTGACCAAAACCCTGATTGTGCTGACGTTCCTGCTCGGCCTGCTGCCGGTCATCGGCAACCTGATTTCGAACACGCTGATCACGATTGTCGGTTTGTCGCTGTCGATCTGGGTCGCGGTGGCGGCGCTGGGATATTTGATCGTTATCCACAAGCTCGAATACTTTCTTAACGCGCGCATTGTCGGCGGGCAGATCAGTGCCAGGTCGTGGGAGTTGCTCTTGGCAATGCTGGTGTTCGAGGCCGCATTCGGCCTGCCGGGAGTGGTGGCGGGGCCGATTTATTATGCGTATTTGAAGAGCGAGTTGAAGCAGGTGGGGATGGTTTGATCCGCTGTTGATCTGTTGATCTACTATGGTGAGGGGGCTTGCTCCCGTTGGACTGCGCAGCAGTCCCTGCATCTTTTAAGATTTACTGAGTTGATAGTTTCAGGGCTGCTTCGCAGCCCAACGGGGGCAAGCCCCCTCGCCACAAGGAATCTCCTCCCTACAGGGTATTGCTGTCACTCCATCGGGCCATACCGCTTCGCTGCTTCAATCGCCAAGCCGCTGCCGATGCTGCCGAAAATGTTGCCTTCGACATGGCGGGCATTTGGCAGCATCGCCGAGACGCTGTTGCGCAGTGCCGGGATCCCGCTCGAACCACCGGTAAAGAACACCGTGTCGACCTGATCCACCCGCACATTGGCGTCGGTCAGCAGCTGAGTCACGCTGTTGCGCACGCGCTCCAGCAGATTGTCGATGGCCGATTCGAACAGTGCCCGGCTCAACTCCACGCTCAAGCCTGGCTCGATACGGTCCAGCGGCACATGGCGGCTGTCGGCGTGGGTCAGCTGAATCTTGGTTTCTTCCACTTCCATCGCCAGCCAGTGCCCGGCGCGTTGTTCGATCAGCTTGAACAAACGGTCGATGCCGCCCGTGTCTTCGATGTCGTAACGCATGCTGCCCAGTGCCAGGGTCGACTTCTGCGAGTAGACCGAGTTGATCGTGTGCCAGGTCGCCAGGTTCATGTGGTGGCTGGTTGGCATATAGGCGCCGCTCTTCATGCGGCTGCCGTAGCCAAACAGCGGCATCAGGCCTTGCAGGCTCAACTGCTTGTCGAAATCGGTACCGCCGATGTGCACGCCACCGGTGGCGAGGATGTCGTCATGACGGTTGTCATGGTGGCGACGCTCGGGCGACAGGCGCACCAGCGAAAAGTCGGACGTACCACCGCCGATGTCGACGATCAGCACCAGCTCTTCTTTTTCAATGGTCGACTCGTAGTCGAAAGCCGCCGCGATCGGTTCGTACTGGAACGACACATCCTTGAAGCCGATGGCGCGGGCCACGTCTACCAGAGTGTTTTCCGCTTCCTGGTCGGCCATTTCATCGTCGTCGACGAAAAACACCGGACGGCCCAACACCACTTCCTCGAACTCGCGACCGGCGGCCGTCTCGGCGCGTTTTTTCAACTGACCGATAAACAGCCCGAGCAGGTCCTTGAACGGCATGGCCGTGCCCAGGACACTGGTGTCGTGCTTGATCAGCTTGGAACCCAGCAAGCTTTTGAGCGAGCGCATCAGCCGGCCTTCGTAGCCTTCCAGGTATTCGTGCAGCGCGAGGCGGCCGTACACCGGGCGGCGTTCTTCCATGTTGAAGAACACCACCGATGGCAGAGTGATCTTGTCGTCCTCCAGCGCGATCAGCGTTTCCATGCCGGGGCGCAGCCACCCGACGGTGGAGTTGGATGTGCCGAAGTCGATACCGCAGGCACGGGCTGGAGATGCGTTTTTCATGTCTTTCGGGTTCCGGTTAAAAAACGGCCGCGCAGTGTATGTCAGAGCGGCACAGATTCGAAGGCCGACTATCCGCTAAATCACTGACAAGCGCCTTGATAAGATGGCCGGATGCCCCAAACTTGTCTGCATTGGCTCTGGCAGCCATCGGCCGTCGAAAGAACCGCCCACCGCTGCCGATAAACTTATGGATGGTGATTCCCACGATGGACTTCAAAGACTATTACAAGATTCTCGGTGTGGAACCGACCGCGGACGATAAGACGATCAAGGCCGCCTATCGTAAACTGGCGCGCAAGTACCACCCCGATGTCAGCAAGGAAAAAGACGCCGAGTCCAAATTCAAGGACGCGTCGGAAGCCTATGAGGCGCTGAAAAGTGCCGACAAACGCGCCGAATATGACGACTTGCGTAAATACGGCCAGCACGGCCAGCCGTTCCAGGGCCCGCCCGGTTGGCAGGGGCGTGGTGCAGGTGGATTCAGTGGTGGTCAGGACACGGGTGATTTTTCGGACTTTTTCAGTTCGATCTTTGGCAACCGCGGGCCGGGCTTCAATGGTGGTGAATCGCGTCGCAGCACCGGACGTCGAGGGCAAGACGTGGAAATGGAATTAGCGGTTTTTCTCGAAGAGACCCTGGCGAACGAATCGAAAAAAGTGACGTTCCAGGTGCCGCAGTACAACGCTGCCGGCCAGCATGTGAGTAACACCACCAAAAGCCTCAACGTGAAGATCCCGGCCGGCGTGGCCGACGGCGAGCGCATCCGCCTCAAGGGCCAGGGTGCCCCGGGCATCGGTGGTGGAGCAAACGGCGACCTGTACCTGATTATCCGTTTCGCGCCGCATCCCAAGTTCGACGTCGAAGGGCAAAACCTGATCATCACCTTGCCGCTGGCACCGTGGGAATTGGCCCTGGGCGCCGAAGTCGCGGTGCCGACGCTGACCGGCAAGATCAACCTCAAGGTTCCGGCCGGCAGCCAGAACGGCCAGCGCATGCGCGCCAAGGGCCACGGCTTGCTGAACAAGGCGGGCGAACGTGGCTACCTGTTCGTACAGCTCAGAGCCGTCATGCCGAAAACCGCAGACGATGAGGTCAAGGCGTTGTGGCAAGAACTGGCCCGCAAGGCCGCGTTCAATCCGCGAGAAAATTTCTGATCGAAGACATGGAGTAGCCCGTCATGAGCAACCCCCTGATCGTTCAACTGGATATGGCCGAGTTTTGCGAGGCGTCACAGCTCTCGGATGTCTATGTGATTGAAATCGTCGAGCACGGGATTCTTGAACCGCAGGGTTCGCAACCCGGGAACTGGCGATTCACTGATTTCGAACTGGCGCTGGCCAAACGTGCCGCCAAGTTGCGGCACGATCTGGAGCTGGAATGGGAAGGGGTTGCCCTGGCGCTCAACCTGCTGGAAGAAGTTCAGCAGCTGCGGGCCGAGAACAGCATGCTTAAACAGCGGTTGGGTCGGTTGGTGGTGGATCAGTAACCGTGCGCTCGTTCACATTTTACGCGGCAACACCACGGTAAACAGCGTTCCATCGGCTTCGCTCGAGTTCACTTTGATCGAGCCTTCATGCGCACTGACCACTTCCTTGACGATAAATAGCCCCAGACCGAGGCTGGTGGACGGTTGCCCCGGTTCTTCATCGGCACTGCGCACCAGCGGATCGAAAATCGTGGCGATGGCTTCTTCCGGAATTGGCGCGCCGAAATTATGCACATCGAGGCGAACCGTGTCGGTTTCACCGGTCAGGGTCAGCGTCACCTCGCGTTGGCTGGCGCCGTGCTGCAAGGCGTTGCCGATAAGGTTCTGCAACATCTGACCGAGTCGTCCGGCATCCCATACACCTCGGGTGTCGCCGTGCACGGTCAGTACCGGATCGCACTCGGGGTTGCCGGCGCAGGCTTCGGCAATCGCCGCATGGGCTACGTTGGCGAGGTCCATCGGTAATGGCTCGATCGGCAAACTCTTGCCCAGACGACTGCGCACAAGTTCCAGCAAATCACTCACCATCACTGCCATGTGCCGCGCACCGCGTTTGATGTTGATCGCGCAGGCCAGTGCCTCGCCTTCGAGCGTGATTTTGCGCATGAGCAATTCGGTGGACAGGGTGACTGCTTGCAGCGGCGCCCGCAGATCGTGGCCAAGGATCGCCAGAAAAATGTCCCGGGAATGATTGACCTGTTCGGCATAGGCCGCAGTCGATTCGGCGAGGGCTTCGTCAATTGCTTCGTTGAAACGAATCATGTCCTGAAAATAAGCCATGTCCGGAGATTCCAGGTCACCGACCCACAGGCGAATCACGCAAGCGCGCAGGTGGCGGAACTCACTGGTCATCTGCACCAGATCAAAACCCACCGTGTGCCGCAGCTCACCATGGCTGGCACTGGCTTCATACAGAGCTGGCGTTTTTTCAATGCCTTCGCCCTTGGCTTTGGCGATTTGCTCGCTGACCGTTTGCGCGGTAGTCATGTCGCGCGCGGCCGCCAACAGAATGGCTTTGGCGTGATCGCGCAAGGCCTCCCGATCCATGGTATCCGCGGCTGGGGTGATGGTTTTGGCGAACTGCTCCCATTCATCGACGATACGGTCTACGTGTTGCCGGATGAAATCGGGGAGGCGCATGGGAGTTCCTGTGCGTGCTGGATGTGGCACATGGTAGCGCCTTTGGCCCGGAAAGAAACCTTCTGCAAGCTGCCTGCACATCGGGCAAACAGACGGGTGGTAAAGATATATATTCGTGCACCTGTTTTTCGAAGCGTGCAGCGGTGATCCCGGGGTTTATGAACAGTCAATCGCGCTTTTGTTTTGGCTGGATTTGAATAGTCTGAGGACTTCACTTATCCATCCAAAGGCTTATCCATGTCCGAAGTGCAAGGAAGCACCTCTGCCCCCCTTTTGTCCGAGACCCATCCTGACAAAAGTATTCACGAACAGCGCATCATCCAAGTCATTCCCCCGGCAATAAAGAACGCATCGTCTGCCATGCTTGAGTCAGTCCTGAAGCTGGCTGCGACGACGCCCGATTGGTACATCAATGCCTCTGCAGGCGATAAGCAGAGGCTCAAGGCGTTAGTTGACGATCACTGGCGTTTGCAAGAAAACATGAATAAAACGCTGGTCGATTTGCAAAGCGATATCAACGTGTTTGCGAAGCCGTTACTGGCGGCAGCGTTAAAGAAAAACTTCAATAGTCTTGAAGACCCTGAAACGTTGTCTTTGAAATTGTATGTTGCAGACACGATTATTTTTGGCCTGGATACCGGCGCGGATCGTATGCGTAGCGGTTCATTGCTTGCCGCGGCGCTGCACAACTTCGAAGATTCGGAAACCAGGCAAGACGCATTCAGAAGCGGGTCTGGTATTTTTCGCACTGACGCGCAAGGCAATCCCCTTCGAATCGACACCATCACCGCGCAACGATTTGCCGGTATATGCCGTGAGCTCGACATCGGCGGGCAGTATCAGACGCACATCAAATCGCATCTGCATCCGCAGGATCCCACCGCCCAACGCGCTTTACAGACGAGCTCCATCGCCAGCGAGAAAGCCGCGTTCAACCTGGCTGCGCTCATTGCTCAATTGAGAGGTGACGTCAGTACCACTGCCTATGATTGCCTTCGAGATTTCGGGGAGGGTAAATCGGGGCTGACCTTGTCCGGGCGTCCGCTGCTGCACCATCGGTTGTCGCTGATGGGTTTCAGGATGACCGGGATTGTCTTGTTCAGCGCCGTGAGCGAACCCTCGCAGGTCAAGAAAGCGATTGACGCGCTAACGCCGCAGAGCCTGAAGTTCTGGCTCGACTGGTCGCGTCGCCTGCCGTTTTTGCCCGCAGACAAGTACGCGCAATTCAAGTTGATTCAACATTTCTTTGCCAATGGCCCTCAGGGTGTTGCCGATGAAATGCTGCGCAATGAGGACATTCTTCAGCAGAGCCGGTTGAGCGGCCCATTGATCGCCTACGTCCCGGATGACCCCGATCATCCGTTGAGAGAATATGCCTCCCTCACGGCGTTTATGAAGGCGTTGATCAGCCAGTTGCGGGAGCCTGATTACCAGGCATTTTTCAGTCGTTTTGTCGCGCAGAAAGACAAAGGCCGTTTCTTCGCTCGGGTCAACGAACGTCTCAAGACCATGACCTGGCAGGCGCGGCAACCGCTCGACATGGGCCCATGGTGGCGGGAAACCGCGATCGAGAATCCCAACGCCGAGCCGATCACCAATCTGATCGCCGAAGACCTGTGGATCACCCTGTTCCAGCAGCGGCGAGACAAAGCCATCAACGATGCGCGCAGCATTGCCGTGCCGACTGGCGACGAAGACGCGACCAGTCGCTGGAAGCGTCTGACCAGTTACCTCGACATTGGCTGGAACCTGTTCAGCTTCGCCGCCATGCTGGTGCCAGGCGTGGGCGAGGCAGTCCTGGGGATCATGGTCGCGCAGATGTTGGCGGAGCTGGCCGAGGGGATCGAGGACTGGAGCAAAGGGGACCGGGATGAGGCGGCCACTTACCTCAATGGTGTTCTGATCAACTTTGCGCAATTCACCCTGATGGGCGCCGGCCACGTACTGCCCAAAACCACCATTGCCCTTTCGCCCTTTATAGAAAACCTCAAGCCCGTGGAGGTTGAAGGCCGGTCGCGACTGTGGAATCCCGACCTGTCGCCGTACGAACATCCGGTGCGCTTGCCGTCAGTCGTGCAACCTGACGAACTGGGTCTTTATCAACATGAAGGCAAGGACGTGCTGCGACTTGAGAACAAGCATTACGTGGTGGCGAAGGACCCCGACAGCGGATTGCACAGCCTCAAACACCCGGAGCGCGCCAATGCCTATCAACCGGCGGTCGAGCACAACGGTGCCGGCAGCTGGAAGAGCGAAATCGATCAACCGCTGAAGTGGGACACGACACGCCTGCTCAGGCGATTGGGCACAACCACGGATGGACTTTCCGATGAATCGCTCGGGCAGATTCTGACCGTCAGTGGCGTCGATGAAACGGCCTTGCGAAGAATGCATGTCGAGCACGAAACACCTTCGCCGATGCTGGTCGATACCCTCAATCGCTTCAAGCTGTATGCGCAGGCGGGTGAACTCGGTGCGCAAATGCTGGCCGGTGAGGTGCCCGAAGCGCTGGCAGACTCGATCCCGTCGCTCATGATCGAATTGCCGCGCTGGCCCGAGTCCCGGGGGATCGCGTTGTTTGAAGGAACGGTTCTGCAAGGTGCGTCTTCCGACTACGGCGCCACCGGGCTCAGGCCTGAAAGGCAGGTCAAGCTGACCCGCGCCGAGCTGCGCGCCGGCCTGCTGCCGCAACGGGTGATCGAGCAGTTCAACGAGGGGGAAATCCATGAGCTGCTCGGCCAGGGGATATCCAGCGACCGACAGCTGCGCATCCACGAGCTGCGAAAGCGTTTGGCCGACCACGCCGGCAAACACCGTAAACGTCTGTTCGACACCCTTTACCAACAGGCCGACGTCAGCAACCAAATCAACGTTCTGTTGCTGCGCGACGACCAGCCCACTCTGCCGGTTGCGGTGGCTGAAACCCTGCTGCGCCATGCCACACCTGAGGAGCTGCGCCATCTGGCGGAAAAACGCCGCGTGCCCCTGAGCCTGCGCGAACAGGCGCGCGCCGCACAGACACGGGTGCGATCAGGCCGCGCCTATGAGGGGCTCTATCTGGAAGCGCTGGAAGACATCGATACACGCCGACTGGAGCTGGCTTCGCTGGCCGCGATGCCCGGCTGGTCTTCCGGGGTGCGCATTGAAATTCGTGCCTTTTCGTTCAGCGGTGAATTGCAGGCCAGCGTGGGACCTGAAGGGGCGCCGATTCGCAAGGTGCTGGTGGTGGACGAGGACGGTCTTTACCACGCACGCGATGAGCAAGAACAGCACCTGCATGGCGCCGATGACTTTTATGCCGCTGTATTGCATGCCTTGCCGGACACCGAACGCAAAGCCCTGGGCTTTGAGATTCACCAGGGCGACAAACTCAAACAGGCCATCCAGCGCTCGCCGCTGAGCCATGAACGTTTCGCCGTGGCACTGGAGCAGCATCCGCTTCGAAAACCGACTTACGACGCCGACGTCATGAAGCTTCGCGGGGGTATGCCCGGTTATCGGCAACAGATGAGCGAGCGCCCGATGCGCCAGCGAATTGGCTGGCTATACCCCGGATTCGCCGAGGCGGACGTGAGCGGGCTGCTTACCGGTTTCGGCGATGCCGCCGTGGAACGTCTGAAGGCGCTCGAAGATGAATTCGACGAGTTGGAGCGCACGCTCACTCGCTGGGTGCGTTCGCAAGCCACCTTGCCGGGTACGGGCGTGGTGGCAGCGACGGAAATCCGCTCCCGTCAGCAACTCGCCGCAACGATCAGGCAATGTTGGCAACGGACCGGCCCGCCGGGTAGCGAAGTGCCTGGCATCGTCCGTTCGCAGACTCTCAATCTGGATGGGCAACCGATGAACCTGCACATCGCGAGCCTGCCGAAGCTGACCGCCAATTTCGACCACGTCACCCACCTGAGCATGCGCCAGGCCGACATGCTCGCCAGCCAGGCGCACTTTCTGGAGCCGTTTCGCCAATTGCGCTATCTCGACTTGACCGGAAACTTTCTGAGCCGCTTGCCGCCAGCGGTTGGCGAGATGCTCTTTCTGGAAGACCTGGTGCTGGGTGGCAACCAGATCGAGCTGACTCATCAAGCGGTCGCCCGTCTGAAGCGGCTGACCCGTCTCAGAACTCTGGGGTTATGGGGCAATCCATTACGCTTGGTGCCGGATATCAGCCGGTTGCCCGAGTTGAATGTGCTGATTCTGGAGAACACCGGCATCGACGGGTGGCCAACCGGGCTGTTCGCACAACCGCGCCCGCGCCACTTTTACCTGAACCTTCAACGCAACCCGATCAACCGCATCCCGGACGTCGCCCCCGGCTCATTCCGTGCCGAATTGCTGGCGCGGACCGTGCTGAGTCGCGAGCCCGAATGGTTATCCGTGGAAAACCTGAGCGCTCTCAGGCGCTATACCGAATCAGTGGGGCTCGACCCCGAGCGGCCCTATCCACCGAGGGGCACCCTCGACAGTGTTCATTGGAACGAAGGCCTGCCCGGTGAATGGCAGGTCAGGCAGAAGATCTGGGATGCGGTCGAGGATGAGTTCAACTCCGAGCCGTTCTTCAACGAGATCAGGCGGCTGACCCAGTCGGCGGATTTCAAGGCTGGCGGCCTCTATCGGCGCGAACTTACCGGCAAGGTCTGGCGCATGCTGGAAGCCATGGCGCAGGACAGTCAACTGCGTACGACCTTGTTTGCCGAGGCCGTCGCACGAACGCAGTGCGTGGACGGGGCGACACAATTGTTCAACGTTATGGGGATGAAGGTGCTGGTTCACGAGGCCTATGAATTGGCCAGCAAAGGGCTGGTGGAAGCTGAACTGGTCGGCCTGGCCAAAGGCTCGTCACGGCTGGACGAGCTCGAGAGGATCGCCGAATACCATATCGCCGAGCGCGTCAGAAACGGTGAGCAGATTCGCCGGGTGGACGCTGACGGCACGGTCACAGGGAGCATCGATATCGTCGAGGTGCATCTGGCCTTCACCACCGAATTGGCGAAGCCGGAAGCAGAGAACGGGCTCGACCTGCCGTGGCAATCGCGGACCATGCAATTTCGCGGCATTGCCGGCGTCACGCAGCCGATGGTCGATAACGCGCGGCTCAGAGTGCTGGAGCTGGAGGAGGGGGATCTGCTGCGTGATTCGATTGCTGCACAACCCTTCTGGAAGACGTATGTGCAAGGTGCGAACCGCGTGCGTTTCAAACAGTTGGAGCGTCGCCGCAATGCGCTCTACGAGTTCAAGACCGCGCTGGACGAACGGGCCGCCAGTGCCAACCGACCACCCGAGGAGAGGGACCGGTTGAATACGCAGATCAGAGTGCTGGCCGCTGAACTGGGCAAAGCGGAATCTGAATTTGCGCCTGGCGAGGTCATCACGGATGACGAATTTGACGCGCAATACAAGGCGCTGAAAAACGAGGAGGACGCCTTGCTCAAGCTGTTGACGCAACAAGCCATGGACCGGGCGAAATTGCAGAGAACCGAGCTGCCCTTCAGCCTTGGTTCGACGGACTGACAGGTGTTCAAACAGCGGTGCGATAACTATGTACCGCAACTGAAATCGCCGGACATGGTGTGCTAGCCCTCCACTTGAACAAGGAGAGACGCCATGTACGGCCACCCCGCCCGCCCGAACCGCTTTGCGGTTTCCCGAAGCCTGCACGGCCCGCTGCTGGAAAGCACGGTTCCGGGCTGGCTGACCGCAGCAACCGCGCAACGCCGCCAGCAGCTCAAGGATACCCCTGCGCCGCTGCCAGACTTTTATCAGCATGCAACGCCGATGCAACGCAAAGCCTTGAACGACAGCGCGGTCGCCAGCTTCGCCGCACAAACCCGCCTGGACAAGGCCATGGCGGGGTTGCAAGACATCGACACCTTCGCCGAACCTTTGCTGAGCAAGGCGTTGAAGGATCAGCTCAATGCGCAACTGGACGTCAACAAAACCTTCCTGTTGCTCAGGAAATCCGTGGAACTGGGTGTTCTTGGTATCGACGTGAGCAGCTTCGAGGTGTTGAAGCTGCCGCTGCTTCAGGCTGCCCTGCACAATTTCGAAGCATCGGAGAGTGAGGACGGCGCGTTCCACAGATCGTCTGGTTTTCTGCTGGAAACCTCGACGCCAGGCACCTTTAAAGCAGCGGACACCTCTGTGACCGTGGAGCAATTCATCAGGCTGTGTCGTTCACTGGACATCGGCGCCCAATATCAGGACTACCTCAAACGCTACCTTGAGCCAGATGACGCCGTGGCGGAGCAGGTCCTGCGTGAAAAATTTACCACCGCGCAAAAAACCGCGTTGCGTGCGGCGGCTGAAATGGCGCTGTTGACCAAGGATATCGAGCCGCGCGACTACAGCATGATCCTGTCGGTTATCGACGGGGAATTACAGCCGCGCCAAGGTGAAAAACAGGTCTGGTTTCGGGACCTGAGCTTGATGAAACACCGCATGACCGGTTGCGTGGTTTTTACGATCTGCGAAAAATATCGCTATTCGGACGAGTTGATTCTTTACATTCCCAATGATCCCTACCACCCCCTGAAACGCCTCACTTTTTCCGAGATGCGTGCGCTGTTCAAGCAGCGATTCACCGACCGGGACGGCCACGCATCCGGCGATCCAGCACCGACCGCCTACCAACGCTTTTTCAGCCAGTTTGTCGCTTATGCCGACCGTCCCGATTACTTTAACCAGTTCACCGTCGACGTTAATAGCGCCTTCAGTCAGAACCTCACACCCTATGCTTCGCTGTTGAATGAGCTATTGAAAGGCATCAGTCCGTTCGGCCTGTTTACCAGCATCAAGGAGCTGCCGCCTGCGCGCCCCTCGCCCAAAGGGCCCAACAACGATCCATATATTGGCGCCACCAGTATCACGCAAAAGGGTGGAGGCCTTTGGCTGGACAACGTCGATCTCTGGACGTACCTGTTCGAGCAACATCGCGACAAAGTCATCGCCGACGCCCGCAGCCACGCGGTGCCTACAGCCGACGTGGATGCCAGGGTGCGATCGGAGAAATTCTCACGGCTGCTGAACATCGGCATGCTGGTGCTGACGGGTGTGTCCATGTTCGTCCCGGTGTTGGGCGAAGTCATGATGGTGGTGATGGCCGGTCAACTGCTGGAGGAAACCTTTGAAGGCGCGATCGAGTGGAGCGAGGGAGACCGTAAAGCGGCCAAGGCGCACTTGGTCGACGTGGCGGAAAACCTCGCATTGCTGGCGGTGATGGCCGCCGCTGGAAAAGGTTTTGCCAAACTGACGGCGGTCGAGGCCGTGCCGCTGATCGAGCGGCTGGACCCGGTGACGGTTGCGGACGGCCAGCCCCGGTTATGGCGACCAGAACTCAAGGGCTATGAAAGCCCGGTCAATCTCGATGGCGCTACCGGCCCGAATGCGCATGGGCAATATCAGCTCGACGGCAAAACGTACATCCGGCAGTCGGGCAAGGTCTACGAGACAACCCGGGACGCATCGGTCCAGCGCTGGCGCATCAAACATCCGACGAATCCCCGGGCCTATCAGCCGATGTTGAATCACAACGGCGCGGGTGCCTGGCGGCATACCCTGGAGCGCCCACTCACCTGGGATCGTTTGACCCTGCTGCGGCGCATGGGGCCTGTGACCGACGTGCTCACCGATCAGCAGTTGCTCGAAGCCGCGGATATCAGCGGCGTCAGTGACAACGTGTTGCGCAAGATGCACCTGGACAACCAGCCGCCACCTGCGGAACTGCGCGATACCCTGCGGCTGTTCGAGGTGCAGCGCGATCTGGCGGCGGTAATCCAACAGGTGGCGACCGGCGAGTCCATCGACGCCCGCTACCTGTCGACGTTGCCCCTGATGAGCGAGCTGCCGCGCTGGCCGGCCGGTCGCGTGCTGGAAGTATTCGAAGACCCGGCGCTGACCGGGCCATCGGTCAAGTACGGCACGGAGCGTTTAGTGAAGCGCGGCAGGCGCAGGCCTGTGATCCGCATCAGCCGGGCCGCTGTCATGAAGGGTGAACTGCCCGGGCGCATCCTTGCAGCGCTCGATGAATCCGAGATCAATAGCCTGCTTGGCGGCGAGCCTGCCAGGGTCCGCGAAGGCCGGGTTGCAGAGTTCAGAAAGCAGCTGGCCGATTTTGTCCAGGTTCGACAGGCGCAAGTATTCGAGCACCTTTATGCCGGCATGACCACGCCCAACGCCGACGTCGCGACGTTGCAACGGCTTCATCCCGGTCTCAGCGAGCCGGCTGCACAGGCGGTGCTGACCGAGGCAAGCGGTGAACAGCTTTCCCGGCTGCAGACCACAGGACGCGTGCCGCTCGCCCTGCAGGAGCAGGCCCGCTGGCACGTTCAACAGGGCCGACTCAGCCGCGCCTATGCCGGCCTGCATATGGAAAACATGGCGTCGGCCGACAGCAAGCGATTGGCGTTGCACGCCCTGGAGAAACTGCCCGGCTGGTCGGATCAGTTGCGCCTGGAAATCCGTGACGGCCACATTGGTGGGACCTTGCTTGACGGCATTGGCAGCGAGTCCGCCATGGCCCATAAATACCTGGTGAAGAAGGGACCGTTTTATCAGGCGTACAACGAGCGGGGGGAGACCCTCAACAGTCTGCCCAGGTACGGCGACAATTTTTACCAGTCACTCATGCATGCCTTGCCCGACGACGCTCGCCAGGCCCTGGGTTTACCTCATACCCATCAGAATCCGGCGCTGCGTAACGCCATCATCGACGCCGCCGTGAAGCATCGCGCCGATCTCGCGCCGATGCTGGAGCAGCGCCGACCGTCCTCCAGTCCAATCAAGCCACCCGCGCGCTTGCGAGACGCGCGTGTGGGTTATTACGCCAGCGGTGACGGGCCGGGTATGGACGTCTCTCTGACTTCGCGCGTGCAGGTGGTCTATCCGGCATTGACCGATCAGCAAGCCAACGGCTACCTGCTCAAACTGCGTCGCGCCGGCTACAGCGACGCGCAGATTTACGGTCACCTGCAAGAGCGGCTACGCGAGTGGGAGACTCTTGAGGCAACGCTTGATGAGTGGGTGCGGCCCATCCCTCAAGGCGTGGCACACCCGGCTTTCGGCATCCGCGCCGCGGCGCAAAATATCAAGGCGTCCTGGCGCGGCGCGCCCTTGGCCGATGAAGACCCGCGCTTCGCCAGACTTGAGATTTCGCTGGTTGATCCGCTGCCAACAATCACCGCCGAGTTTCCTCACGTGCGTGAGCTGGTGTTGATGGCATCGGGTCCGGAGGCTCTGCTGCCACGCTTTCCCAACGTTGAAAAGCTTAATTTGATTGCGCGCGCCGCTGAAACACCGGCTATTTTCGAGGTGCTGCGCAGTTTGCCACGACTCACCAACCTCACCATGGCAGCTCGGCTCACGCCAGCGTTGATCACCCGTCTGAGCACCCTGACTTCCCTTGAGGAACTCAGTCTGCTCAGCATCGCTCACGTCGACACCGGCTCGGTCATGGATTTCAGCGCCTTTACCCGTCTGCGCCGGCTAGAGGTGGTTGAACCGCAAATGACTCATTGGCCCGCAGGCGTGCTTGACCTGCCGCGACTGGAACGCTTGAACCTCAGGCGCACAGCCATCGGCGCATTGCCCGAGGATATTTTCACGGGGCATGACCGTCTGCTTTCCGGACTGTCGCTGGACTGGTCGACATTCCCTCGTGAGGTATTCAAACCGGTCTACGAATTCGTCAGCCGTCAGCCCCGTCACTTGATCGATCTGGCGGAAATGGTCGGGGACTATTGCAAAGGTGAACTGCGGCGGCTGAGCAGCCTGGGCTCCGATGTTCTGTACAACCGTTTTGTGGAGCATTGGCCAGATCCACAGGCAAGATTCGACGCCATCGAAGCGCTGAGTTCACAGCATGCCGCGCTCGAACGCCAGATGAGTGCGTGGGAACTCACTGTCGAGCCCTCGCAAAGCACCTCGTTGGCGGCGGCCTCCTTGCGCGCCTGTTGGCGTAATGGTCTGTATCTTCGTTACGGGTCGACAGGCCGGGCAGCCAATCTGGATCTGCTGTATGGCCACATGACTGCGTCCACGGTGCTCGATCTCGGGTTCTTGCAACAAAACACGCTGCCACGATTGCCTGTCGAAGCCTTCAGCCATGTGCAAACCCTGCGGCTTACCTGGCTGCGCGCCCCTGATGAACAAGTGGGCGAGTTCGTCCGCGGATTTCGCGGCCTGCGAACGCTGGACCTCAGCAACAGCAGCCTGACCGCGTTGCCTTTGACGGCCGGGGATTTGCCCGCCCTGCAACATTTGAATCTGCGCGGTAGCCAGCTGACCCGCCTGGACGTCGGCGGTCTGGATCGTCTGGAGTCGCTGGATTTGCGGGGCACGCCGCTGGAAGCCTGGCCAACGGGCGCGGAGAACCTGGCCAACCTGACCTGGCTGGATTTACGTGCCACCGCGATGACCACCTTGCCGCCAACGATGCTGGCCAGCGATTCGGTGCTGCTCAGTGTCAACCTGACCGGTGCAGCATTGACCGAGCCGGCGCAAGTCGCGTTTAACACGGCGTTACAGCGGGTCGAGCAGGCCAAAGGGCTAACCAAGGGCACACTGAGCCGGTTCGCCCTGGACGAGGTGCCGGAGCAGTTTCCGCCTGGGGAGAGTGGCGCTTCCATCAGCCAGCATCTCTTGCCCTTGCTGCCCCCTGAACCCGTCGGGAGCGCGCTGTCGCTGGAACAGCGTTTGCAGCGTCTGTGCCCGGCACTGGAGCCCGACGAGGCAAGGCCGCTGATCGAAGAGATGCGTGCCAGCGGTGCTTCGGAACCCGCACTGCACGAACGAATCAATGGCTGGAACCGGACCCACGAAGCGCTGACCCGTCGCTTGAACGACTGGTTGTACATTCGCGAAACCAGGGGCCGTGACTGGATAATCTCTGCGCAAAACCGTCGTCTGGCCGGGCTACGCATCATGCAATGCTGGCGCGAGGGTTTGTTTATCGAAGGCAGTGCCGAAGCCGAGCTCAATCTCAACGGCCTGCAAGTGGGCGACCTCCCAGAGCTGCCGACACCGTTTCCCCATGTCGATACACTCAACCTCACGGGTGTGAGACTTTCGCAGCAAGGATCCAATGGTTTTCTGCGGGCCTTCAATCAGCTGCATGCACTGATCCTGAATGCCAACGCTCTGCTGACCGTGCCTGAGGCGGTCGAAAGCATGACTCAGCTGCAATGGCTGGAGATGTCGAGCACCGGCCTCCTTGCTCCCGACGCCTTGTATCAGTCGGCGACCCGTCTGCAGCACCTGCAGTGGCTGGATGTGGGTCATAACAACCTGCAGGTTTTCGATGTCGGCCGGTTCCCGGGGCTACAAACGCTGGACCTGCGTAACAATCGCCTGACGGAGTGGCCCGACAATGCGCTGCAGGTGCCCAGCCTGCAGACCCTCAACCTGAGTGGCAACGACATCACCTCCGTCCCGCCCGAGGCACTCAATGGCAGCCATGATCTGTTGATGGCCGGCACGGACCTCTCCGACAACTTCCATCTGTCGCAGGACAGTGTCGAGCGCCTGCGCACTTATGCTCAGAGTGGCGGGCGCAACGGTGCGCTGGGTTTTTCACCGGACGATCTCGAGGCAATGATCGAAGATGAGGACGATGAGTTCAGTAGCGCCGAGGCTGTCGAGTCCGACGAGGAATTGCCTGATGCGCCTGCGCTGCCTGAAGAGCGCGCACCCTGGTTCACTGCCATCGAGGAAGATGCGCTGGCTGAGCACCAGGCATTGTGGGATGACCTGGAGGCCGAACCGGGTCACGAGGCGTTCTTTCATCTGCTGTTGCGATTGCAGGACACCGAAGAGTTCAATCTCGCCCGTGCCGACCTCACGCGTCGGGTCTGGGAGGTGCTGAAGGCGGCCGCGAGTGATGCCGAACTCAGGGAGACGCTGTTCGCCGCCTCGAATAGCCATGGCACCTGTGCCGATGGTCGAATACTCACCTTTAGCGGGCTGGAGATCTGGGTTTACGCGCACAACGCGCTGCTCGATATTGACCGCGCCAACCTGGTGGAGAAAGGCGCCGCCCTGCTGAAACTGTCCCGGCAGTTATTCCGTTTGGACCGGGTTGAAGAGCTGGCGAAAAAGTCGCCGCTGTATCGCCACGATCCGGCGGAAGCGCGCCTGGAGTATCGGATCGGCCTGCAGGAAGCTCTGGACCTGCCGGCGCAACCGAAAAACATGAGGTATGGCAGACCCATCACCGGGGACACGTGGGCGAGCGCCCTCCGTCAGGTGCGCGAGGCGGAACAGTCGAGACAGTTTTATGAAGAACTGCTGGATCGTCCGTACTGGATTGCTTACCTGGAAGAGAAATACCCCGAGGCGTTCCGCACACTGGAGCAAAGTGCTACTGAAAAGAAAGGCCGAGTGGAGGACGCTCATTCGGACTTCGCGAGCAGCGCGTACCTGGATGCATTGGACGCAGTGGAAGTCGAACTGGGCCTTGAGCGGAGCGAGAAGCTGATCGAGTTGTCGCGCCAGGAGACAGGCGAAACGCAACCTGCCGCCCCTGATGAGCCGCAGCCCGGAACGTCGGCGGGGCTACGGGGCTGATACACGTGCCTGGCGTCGCGGTCAGCGGCGCCGGGCTGCGCCTTCATGTGTTCAGAACAGGAAATAACGCTGCGCCATTGGCAGCGTTTCTGCCGGCTCGCACCACAGCAATACGCCGTCGGCCTTGACCTGATAGGTCTGCGGGTCGACGTCGATCTTCGGCAAGTAATCGTTGTGTATCAGGTCGGTCTTCTGCACATCGCGGCAACCTTTGACCACGGCGATTTTCTTCTTCAATCCCAAGGCTTGCGGCAGACCTGCCGCCTGCGCCGCCTGACTGATGAACGTCAGGCTGGTGGCATGCAGCGAGCCGCCGTAACTGGCGAACATCGGGCGATAGTGCACCGGTTGCGGCGTCGGGATCGAGGCGTTGGCGTCACCCATCAAACTGGCCGCAATGGCCCCGCCCTTGAGAATCAGCGTCGGTTTGACCCCGAAAAAAGCCGGACGCCAGAGCACCAGATCGGCCCATTTGCCCACTTCCACCGAACCGACTTCATGACTGATACCGTGGGTGATTGCCGGGTTGATGGTGTACTTGGCGATGTAACGTTTGGCGCGGAAGTTATCGTTGCCCGCGCCGTCACCGGGCAGCGGGCCGCGTTGTTTTTTCATTTTGTCGGCGGTCTGCCAGGTGCGCGTGATGACTTCGCCGACCCGGCCCATGGCCTGGCTGTCGGAGCTGATCATCGAGAAGGCGCCGAGGTCGTGCAGGATATCTTCGGCGGCGATGGTTTCGCGGCGAATGCGGCTTTCGGCGAACGCCACATCCTCGGCGATGCTTGGGTCCAGGTGATGGCACACCATCAGCATGTCGAGGTGTTCGTCGATGGTGTTGCGGGTGAACGGTCGTGTCGGATTGGTCGAGCTCGGCAGTACGTTGGGAAAACCACAGGCCTTGATGATGTCCGGCGCATGGCCGCCGCCGGCGCCTTCGGTGTGATAGGTATGGATGGTGCGGCCCTTGAAGGCGGCGAGGGTGGTTTCGACGAAGCCGGATTCGTTAAGGGTGTCGGTGTGGATCGCGACCTGCACGTCGTATTCGTCGGCGACGTTCAGGCAGTTGTCGATGCTGGCCGGTGTGGTGCCCCAGTCCTCATGCAGCTTGAGACCGATGGCGCCGGCCTTGACCTGTTCGATCAACGGCTGCGGCAAACTGGCGTTGCCCTTGCCGGTCAGGCCGATATTCATCGGGAAGGCATCGGCGGCCTGAAGCATGCGCGCCAGGTGCCACGCACCGGAGGTGCAGGTGGTCGCGTTGGTGCCGGTGGCCGGGCCGGTGCCACCGCCGATCATGGTGGTGACGCCGCTCATCAGCGCTTCTTCGATCTGCTGTGGGCAAATGAAATGGATGTGGGCGTCGATGCCGCCGGCGGTGAGGATCATGCCTTCGCCAGCGATGACCTCCGTGCCGGCGCCGATGGCGATGGTCACGTTCGGTTGTACATCCGGATTACCCGCCTTGCCGATGCCGGCAACGCGTCCGTCCTTGAGGCCGACATCTGCTTTGACAATGCCCCAATGGTCGATGATCAGCGCATTGGTGATGACCGTGTCGACGACTTCGGCGGCCAGGAGCTGGCTTTGGCCCTGACCGTCGCGGATGACTTTGCCGCCACCGAATTTCACTTCCTCGCCATAGGTGGTGAAGTCTTTTTCGACTTCGACCCACAGCTCGGTGTCGGCCAGGCGAACCTTGTCGCCGACCGTGGGGCCGAACATGTCGGCGTAGGCTTGACGGGAAATTTTCAATCACTCGTTCCTCGTAATTGCGCTTCAAGCCTCAAGCTGCAAGCCTCAAGTAAAATCAGACAAGGGCGCTGCGAACTGCTCTTACTTGTAGCTTGTAGCTTGTAGCTTGAAGCTTGTAACTTGCTACTGAAGTCGACCTATAAGTCGCCCATGATTTTTCCCGAAAACCCAAACACCCGGCGCAATCCCGCCAGATCGACAAGCTCGACTTCCCGACTCTGCCCCGGCTCGAAGCGCACGGCGGTGCCGGCGGGGATGTTCAGGCGCATGCCGCGGCTGGCGGCGCGGTCGAAGGTCAGGCCGTCGTTGGTTTCGAAAAAATGATAATGCGAGCCGACCTGGATCGGCCGGTCGCCGCTGTTGGCCACTTTCAGGCTGATCGTTCGGCGGCCAACGTTGAGTTCGATGTCGCCGGGCTGGATCTGGTATTCACCGGGAATCATCAATGGGCTCCTTGCAGGATTTTGTAATAAAGCGCGGTCGGTCTGTACTGGCCGCTCGGGTCGCAGGCGTAGTCGGGAATTTCACCCGCACGGGTGTAGCCCAAGGCCTTGTAGAAATCTTCGGCGGGTGAGCCAGCCTCGGTGTCGAGAAAGAGCATGCCGCGCTTGTGCTGCAGCGCAGCTGTTTCGAGCGCTGTCATCAATTGCTGGCCTAACCCGCGCCGGCGCGCCTGTTCGCGCACCAGCAGTTTTTGCACTTCGGCGCGGTTCAAGCCATTGGCTTTCTGACACAGCGCCAGTTGCACGCTGGCCTGCACCTGTTCGTCCTTGACCACCACCCACAGCAGCACGTTGCCCTTGTTCAGGTTGTCCTGAACGTCATCAAACCAGGCACGGGCCTGAGTGGCGTCCAGATCGGCCATGAAGCCGACACTCGCGCCATAACCGACGGCGTCGAGCAGCAGATCGATCAGGCCCTGGCGATAATGCGCAAAACTTTCAGCGTTGACGCGGCGCAGTTGGGCATCGTTCATCGCACGTTACTCCTTGCTGGCAGGCGGGGGCTCCGCGCCAGGATCCAGGGTCAGTTGCATGAAGGTCAGGTCCAGCCAGCGACCGAATTTGGTGCCCACCTGGGGCATCTGTCCTGTGGTGATAAAACCGGCGCGTTGATGCAGACGAATGGAGGCGGCGTTGCCGCTTTCGATGGCGGCAACCATCACGTGTTTATCGCATTGCCTGGCGCGTTCGATCAGCTCGGTCATCAATTGCGGACCGAGGCCGTTGCCGCGTTGATCATTGCGCACATAGACCGAGTGTTCGACGGTGTGGCGAAAGCCGTCGAAGGGGCGCCAGTCACCGAAGGAGGCGTAGCCCAGTACGACGTCGTCACCGTCGACAATCACCAGCACCGCGTAGCCCTGAGACTGCCGGGCGCTGAACCACGCCTGACGGTTGCCCAGGTCCACAGCTTGTTCGTTCCAGATTGCCGTGGTGTTGAGCACGGCATCGTTGTAGATGTCGCGGATCGCCGGCAAATCGGCGTCCCGTGCATCGCGGATGTGGTAAGTCATGGCGCGGCCTCAGGCGATCGGTTGGTGAACGGTGACCAGTTTGGTGCCGTCGGGAAAGGTCGCCTCGACCTGAATCTCTGGAATCATTTCCGCAATGCCTTGCATCACTTGCTCGCGGGTCAGCAGGGTGGTACCGAAGTGCATCAGCTCGGCGACGGTCTGGCCGTCGCGAGCGCCTTCGAGCAGCGCTGCGGAAATGTACGCCATCGCTTCCGGATAGTTGAGTTTGACGCCGCGCGCCAAACGCCGCTCGGCAACGAGGCCGGCGGTGAAAATCAGCAGCTTGTCTTTTTCGCGTGGGGTCAGGTCCATCGTTGGAATCCATCTGGGCAGATAAAAAGGTATTCAGATCTGTACATACATCCCCCCTGTGGGAGTGAGCCTGCTCGCGATGGCGGTCAATCAGGCGACTTCAATGTGGTGTGTGCCGACGCCATCGCGAGCAGGCTCACTCCTACAGGGGTTTGTGCTCACGTGCTCCATATTCTGGGCGGGACGGCTTCGCGGCCGAGCAATGCAGGCCGGAGCAACCGCCACAAATCAATCAACCAACCGCGGGCCAACAGCGCCTCGCTGGCCAGGCAGCGGGCGACGAGCAAGCCCGGCAACTGGGTCAGATCGCCGCGCACTTCATTGGGCAGCGAGCGGCATCGTTCGAGCAATTCGCTGTCAATCTCGCCGGTCACCAACAACGTCGCGAACACCGGTTGCCCGTCCAGACCGATCGGCGAATCGAGCAACCCGTCACCGCCGACAATGCGCTGGCGTTCGTGCCAGAGCAACTGGCCGTCGCGACGGATCTCCTGTTGTGCCTGAAAATGCCCGCGCTCGAAACGCTCGCCGCTGGCCGGGCGACCCAGTGCCACGACGTCCCAGTAGAACAGGCGCGCGTCACCTTCCAGCTCAATGCTCGTACTGAGTTCAGCCTGAGCAGCGCTGAAGATGATTGTCTCCTGGGGTAGCCACTCCAGCGTCGCGCCGTTGGCCACTTGCAGGATGAGTTTCTGATAGGCCGGCCCCGCCGCGCGATACCACTTGGCCGCCCCGGGGCTGGTGATTTGCGCCCAGGCATCGGCGCCGACGTGTGCCGAAATATCTAGCCGATCACCCCCGGCAATGCCGCCGGGCGGGTGAACGATGATGTGCTGGCAGACGTGTGGGCCTTCGGCATACAAATGCTTTTGCACGCGCAACGGACCCTGGTGCCGACGCAGGACCGGGCGCGTGCTGTCGCCAAATCGCGCATAGCCCAGCTCCAGTTCGGCGTTCCAGCTCGGGGTAAACAGGGCAGTGGAAGCAGGTAAATTCATGATGTCCGGCTATCGTCAGGAGACTACAGATTAAATCGTAACCAGGCCGCGCACACCCTCGGCTTCCATGTGTTCACCGCGACCCTGCTGCACGATCTCGCCCCGCGACATCACCAGGTATTGATCGGCCAGTTCGGCAGCGAAATCGTAGAACTGTTCTACCAGCAAAATCGCCATGTCCCCGCGCGCCGCGAGTTTTTTGATCACCGCGCCGATTTCCTTGATCACCGACGGCTGAATCCCTTCGGTGGGCTCGTCGAGAATAAGCAGGCGGGGCCGACTCGCCAGTGCGCGACCGATCGCCAGTTGCTGCTGCTGACCACCGGACAAGTCGCCGCCACGTCGCTGCTTCATTTGCAGCAGCACCGGGAACAGCTCGTAAATGAATGCTGGCACTTCCCTGGCTTCGGAGCCCGGGAATCGCGACAGGCCCATCAGCAGGTTTTCTTCAACGGTCAGGCGCCCGAAAATTTCCCGGCCCTGAGGCACGTAGGCGATGCCCGCGTGGACCCGTTGATGCGGCTTGAACGTGGTGATTGGCTGGCCTTCCCAATTCACCGCGCCTTCTTTGGCGGGCAGTAAACCCATGAGGCATTTGAGCAGCGTGGTTTTGCCGACGCCGTTGCGCCCGAGCAGGCACGTGACCTCGCCGACCTTCACCTCGAACGTCAGGCCCCGCAGGATGTGACTACCGCCGTAGTACTGGTGAAGCTTGTCGACTTGCAGCATGTTCCAATTCCTTTGTGTCTCAACAGAACCCTGTGGGAGCGAGCTTGCTCGCGATGGCGTCGGCACACACAACAATCGATGGCGCTGGATATACCGTAATCGCGAGCAAGCTCGCTCCCACATAAGGCGAATTTCACCGTGTTCAGCGACCGAGATAAACCTCGATCACCCGCTCGTTTTCCTGCACCTGCTCCAGCGATCCTTCCGCCAGCACGCTGCCTTGGTGCAACACAGTGACGTGATCGGCAATCGAGCCGACGAAGCCCATGTCGTGTTCCACCACCATCAGCGAATGTTTGCCGGCGAGGCTTTTGAACAGTTCGGCGGTAAATTCCGTTTCCGCATCGGTCATCCCCGCGACCGGTTCGTCGAGCAGCAACAGTTGCGGGTCCTGCATCAGCAGCATGCCGATCTCCAGGAACTGTTTCTGGCCGTGGGACAACAAGCCTGCGGGACGATTGACCGAGCTGGTCAGGCGAATCGTTTCCAATACCTGGGCGATACGATCTTTCTGTTCGCCACTCATCCGCGCGCGCAGGCTGGCCCATACCGACTTGTCGGTCTTTTGCGCCAGCTCGAGATTTTCAAACACGCTGAGCGCCTCGAAAACAGTCGGTTTCTGAAATTTGCGGCCGATCCCGGCCTGGGCAATCTGCACTTCGCTCATCAGCGTCAGGTCGAGGGTTTCACCAAACCAGGCCTTGCCATGGCTGGGGCGGGTCTTGCCGGTGATCACGTCCATCAGCGTGGTCTTGCCCGCGCCGTTGGGGCCGATGATGCAGCGCAATTCACCGACGCCGATGTACAGATTCAGATTGTTCAGTGCACGAAAACCGTCAAAGCTGACGCTGATGTCTTCCAGCGTCAGGATCGTGCCGTGGCGGGTGTTCAGGCCCTTGCCGGCGCGCTGGCCGAGGCCGATGGCATCGCGGCTGCTGCCGGCATCCTTGTTGGGCTCCAGTACCGGTTCGAGCATGAATTCGGCGGTTGGCGTAATTCTCATTGTTCGCCCCTTTTTCTCAGCAGACCGATCACGCCTTTGGGCAGGTACAACGTCACGATGATGAACAGCGCGCCAAGGAAGAACAGCCAGTATTCCGGAAACGCCACGGTGAACCAGCTCTTCATGCCGTTGACCACGCCGGCGCCCAGCAGCGGCCCGATCAACGTGCCGCGTCCACCCAGCGCGACCCACACGGCGGCCTCGATGGAGTTGGTCGGCGACATTTCACCGGGGTTGATGATGCCGACTTGCGGCACGTACAGCGCCCCGGCCAGACCGCACAACACCGCGCTCAGAACCCACACGAACAGCTTGAAACCGCGCGGGTCGTAACCGCAGAACATCAGACGATTTTCCGCATCGCGCAACGCCGTCAGCACCCGCCCGAATTTACTTTGCGCCAATCGCCAACCGATAAACAGGCTGGCCACCAGCAACACCACCGTGGCGAAAAACAGCACGGCGCGCGTGCCGGGTTCGGTGATGCCAAAACCGAGAATCGTGCGGAAATTGGTGAAGCCATTGTTGCCGCCGAATCCGGTTTCGTTGCGGAAGAACAGCAGCATGCCGGCGAAGGTCAGCGCCTGGGTCATGATCGAGAAATACACGCCCTTGATCCGCGAGCGGAAAGCGAAAAAACCGAACACCAGCGCCAGTAGACCGGGCGCCAGGACGACCAGGCACATCGCCCAGAGAAAACTGCTGGTGCCGGTCCAGTACCACGGCAATTCGGTCCACGACAAAAACGTCATGAACGCCGGCAAGCCATCGCCCGAGGCCTGGCGCATCAGGTACATGCCCATCGCGTAACCGCCGAGGGCGAAAAACAGGCCATGGCCGAGGGACAGCAGACCGGCGTAACCCCAGACCAGATCCAGTGCCAGAGCGACGATGGCGTAACACAGAATCTTTCCCACCAGCGTCAGGGTGTAGGCCGACACGTGAAACGTGCTGTCGGCAGGTAACAGTGAAAGCAATGGCAACGCCAGCAGCAGAACGAGGATGACCGCACCCACTGCTATCGTGACTTTTGGACCGGCCTTTTGTGTGGCCGTGAGCATTAGGGGTTGATTCATCAGTCGATCACCCGTCCTTTCAGTGCGAAGAGGCCTTGCGGACGTTTCTGAATGAACAGAATGATCAGCGCGAGGATCAGGATCTTGCCGAGCACCGCTCCGATCTGCGGTTCGAGAATCTTGTTGGCGATGCCCAGGCCGAAGGCGGCCAGCACGCTGCCCGCCAGTTGACCGACGCCACCGAGCACCACCACCAGGAACGAGTCGATGATGTAGCTCTGGCCGAGGTCGGGGCCGACGTTGCCGATCTGGCTTAAGGCGACGCCACCGAGACCGGCAATGCCCGAGCCGAGGCCGAAGGCGAGCATGTCGACCCGGCCGGTGGGCACACCGCAGCAAGCGGCCATGTTGCGATTCTGCGTGACGGCGCGCACGTTCAGACCCAGGCGCGTCTTGTTCAGCAGCAGCCAGGTCAGCACCACCACGAACAGCGCGAACGCGATGATGACGATGCGGTTGTAGGGCAGCACCAGGTTCGGCAGCACTTGAATGCCGCCCGACAGCCACGCCGGGTTGGCCACTTCAACGTTTTGCGCGCCGAACACCAATCGGACAAGCTGAATCAGCATGAGGCTGATGCCCCATGTCGCGAGCAGGGTCTCCAGCGGCCGACCGTAGAGGTGGCGAATCACCGTGCGCTCCAGCGCCATGCCGATGGCGGCCGTGACGAAAAAGGCCACCGGCAAGGCGATCAGCGGATAGAACTCGATGGCCTGCGGGGCGTAGCGCTGGAACATCAACTGCACGACATACGTCGAGTAGGCGCCGAGCATCAGCATCTCGCCGTGGGCCATGTTGATCACGCCAAGCAGTCCGAACGTGATCGCCAGGCCCAGGGCGGCAAGCAGCAGGATCGAGCCCAACGACATGCCGCTGAACGCCTGGCCGAGCATTTCGCCGATCAGCAGTTTGCGTTTGACTTGAGCGAGGCTGGTTTCGGCGGCGGTGTGCACTGTGGCGTCGGTTTCGACGCCCGGTTCGAGCAAACCTTCAAGGCGCGTGCGCGCCAGTGGGTCGCCGGTTTCACCGAGCAGTCGCACAGCGGCGAGACGCACGCCCGGGTCGCTGTCGACCAGTTGCAGGTTGGCCAGGGCCAGGCTCAGCGCCGAGTGAACGGTCTGGTCTTTTTCGTTGGCCAGCTGCAGGTCGAGGAATTTGAGCTGCGCCGGTTTGGCGCTTTTTTGCAGTTGTTGCGCGGCGCCCAGACGGATTTTCGCGTCGGCGGCGAGCAGCTGATGGCTGGCCAGCGCGGTGTCGATCAGACCTCGCAGGCGGTTGTTCAGGCGCAGGGTTTTCGGCTGGCCATCGACGCTGATTACGCCCTGTTGCAGGGCGTTGATCAGCTCGATACGGGCCGGATCGGGTTGCGCGGCCCAGGCTTCCAGAAGTTTGGCCTGCTGCACGGGATTGGCGGCAACAAAGTCTTCGGCGTCGCCGGCGTGTGCGGCCATCGGCAACAAAAACGCGAAGACAAGAAACAGTCGATAAAGGGACATGGCGACGTCCTGAAAGGCGATGAGGAACCCTGTGGGAGCGTGGCTTGCCCGCGAAGCTTCTGGCGGCGTGGCGGTCCCCTTCGCGAGCAAGCTTCGCTCCCACAGGTTTCGTGTGATTGCAGTCAGGTGCCTCAGTTGCTCTTCACCGCATAATCCGGCTTCTTGTCATTACCCGAAATGAACGGGCTCCAGGGCTGGGCGCGGATCGGTCCTTCGGTCTGCCAGACCACGTTGAACTGACCGTCGGCCTGAATCTCGCCGATCATTACCGGCTTGTGCAGGTGGTGGTTGGTCTTGTCCATGGTCAGGGTGTAGCCCGACGGTGCTGCAAAGGTCTGGCCGGCGAGAGCTTCGCGAACTTTGTCGACGTCGGTGGACTTGGCTTTTTCTGCGGCCTGCGCCCACATGTGGATGCCAACATACGTGGCTTCCATCGGGTCGTTGGTCACTGCTTTGTCAGCGCCCGGCAAGTTGTGTTTCTTCGCATAGGCTTTCCAGTCGGCGACGAATTTCTTGTTCGCCGGGTTCTCCACCGACTCGAAGTAGTTCCATGCCGCGAGGTTGCCCACCAACGGCTTGGTGTCGATGCCGCGCAGTTCTTCTTCGCCCACGGAGAAGGCGACCACCGGAACGTCGGTGGCCTTCAGGCCCTGGTTGGCCAGCTCCTTGTAAAACGGCACGTTGGAATCGCCGTTGACTGTGGAGATGACGGCTGTCTTGCCACCGGCCGAGAATTTTTTGATGTTGGCGACGATGGTCTGGTAATCGCTGTGACCGAACGGCGTGTAGACCTCTTCGATGTCCTTGTCCGCTACGCCTTTGGCGTGCAGGAACGAGCGCAGAATCTTGTTGGTGGTGCGCGGGTAGACGTAGTCGGTGCCGAGCAGGAAGTAACGCTTGGCGCTGCCGCCTTCCTCGCTCATCAGGTATTCCACCGCCGGGATCGCCTGCTGATTCGGCGCGGCGCCGGTGTAGAACACGTTCGGCGACATTTCTTCACCTTCGTATTGCACGGGGTAGAACAGCAAACCGTTTAGCTCTTCAAAAACAGGCAGCACCGATTTGCGCGACACTGAAGTCCAGCAGCCAAACACCACGGCGACTTTGTCCTGGGTCAGCAACTGCCGGCCCTTTTCAGCGAACAGCGGCCAGTTGGAGGCCGGGTCGACCACCACCGGCTCAAGCATCTTGCCGTTCACGCCGCCCTTGGCGTTGATCTCGTCGATGGTCATCAGCGCCATGTCTTTGAGCGATGTTTCGGAGATCGCCATGGTCCCGGACAACGAGTGCAGAATACCGACCTTGATGGTCTCGGCGGCCTGCACCGTCCAGGACATGCCCATCGCGGCAATGCTTGCCGATAGTGTGAAAGCCTTGATCAAGCTGCGACGCTTCATGTGCGATCTCCGTGAACGTTGGACGTTTTTTTTGGTTGGCAGATGCGGACTGTTGAAGGGTCTTTAGCAAGGGCTGTGCCTGTTCGGCGCGAGGCAGGAAAATGTCGATTCAGAGCGGTTGCGCCCATTGCAGGCGCACCATCAGGGTTCGCGTCTGGCGCGTTGGTGCGAAGCGGTGCGCCAGATCAGGGCGCGGGCACGCCTTCCTGCAGGTCACTCGATCCCTGCAGGAGAAGCGTTCATCACTCAGACCGCCGAGCCGGTTTCCGGCTGCCGGTTGAACCGTGACAACAGCAGTCGATCCAGCAGCCACACCACCACCAGGGACGCGCCCACCAGCGGGAATGCCACCGCCAGTGCAAACATGATGACCATCGCGGTTTTCCATTTCGGCAGATCGTGGCGCAGCGGCGGCACGCCGAGCCTGCCTTGCGGACGGCGCTTCCACCAGATCACCACACCGCTGACGGCGCTGAGCAGAATCATCAGGCAGATCAGCAATACGACTATCTGATTGATCACGCCGAACATTTTGCCTTCGTGCAGCATCACGCCCATTTCGGTGGCGCGGGCGACGTTGCCGTAATGCTCCCAGCGCACGTCGGCGAGCACCTTGCCGGTGTATTGATCGATGTGGAGTGTGGCGTCGTTGCGCGGGTCGTCGGCGAATATCGCGATGGTGAACACACCGGTTGCGGTGGTCGGAAGGGTGATGCTGTAACCGGGCTCGACCTTGCGTTCTGTGGCGATGTCTTGCACCGCTTGCAGGCTCACCGTTGGCGCCGCCGGGCCGAGCGGTGCGGCGCCGTGCGCCATGTGTTCGGCATGGTCGCCGGACATCGGCATCGGTGTGTTTTCCATGGCCCAGGCCACGGTCTGGCGCGTTGCAGTGTTGAGGGTGCGGGCTTCGACGTCAGACTTGGGCATGTCATTCCACATCGCGTCCGGGAACACGTTCCACACAGCGGCGTATTGCTTGCCCCAGAACCCGGTCCAGGTCATGCCACTGAGCAGCATCACCAGCAGAAACGTGGCGCCCCAGAAACCGGTGACTGCGTGCAAATCCCGCCAGAGCACGCGGCCTCGACTGTTCAGGCGTGGCCACAAAATCCCGGCGGCCTGACCGCGCGGCCACCACAGGAACACGCCCGACACCACCAGCACGATGCCCCAGCCAGCGGCCAGTTCGATCAGACGATCACCCACGGTGCCGATCATCAGCTCGCTATGAAGCGCTCGGGCAATGGCCTGCAGATTCTTCTTTGCGTCCTGCTCGCCGAGGATGTCGCCCTGGTACGGATCAACGAATACATTCAGCTCCTTGCCTGCATTGATCACCACGAATTGCGCGCTGCGTTCGGCGTTTACCGGTGGCAGATATTGGGTTATCCGGCCCTCTGGATAAACCGTCTGCACGCGTTTGAGCAGGTTGTCCGCAGGCAGGCTGTGATGCCCGGCCGGCACGGTCAGCAGGCTGCCGTACATCAGCGGATCGAGTTGCGGTTTGAACAGGTAAAGGGTGCCGGTCAATGCCAGCATCACCATGAAAGGCGCGACGAAAAGACCGGCATAAAAATGCCAACGCCAGGCCAGGTTGTAGAAATTCACTTTGGGCTGTTTCATTGATTGTGCTCCGCTTGGCGAATCATTTATCTGTGAAAGATCGCGGCCTCGTTTCACTACCGCAGCTACAGGAGGGCGCGTCAGCCTGCGATCTTTCACGCTTGTTTTTAGAAACTCATATCAACCTTGGTCCAGAGCGTGCGCCCCGGCTCGTTGATGGCGCGTGGATCATTGGCGGGGTAGCCAAAACCTGCGTTGCCGGCCAGGTTTAAATGCTCGGCGTAGGCTTTGCCGAACACGTTGTCGACACCGCTGCTGACCTTCCACTGCGAGTTGATCCGGTACGCCGCGTTGAGCGAGAACACGCCGAAACCTGCACTCTTGTCGAAATCCTTGCCGACCACGTTGCCCTTGTTCCGATCGATGCGATGCTGCGCCGCGACCACGCGCCACAAGGCGCCGGCACTCCAGTTGTCTTCGCTGTAGGTCAGGCCGAAGCGCGCATCCAGCGGCGGCATCTGCGGCAGGGCAGTGCCATCGCTGCTGTTTTTGCCCCACGCGTAGGCGAGGGTGGCGTCGGTCTTCCAACGGTCAGTCAGCTGGTAAGCCGCGCCCACTTCACCGCCCATGATTCGCGCGTCGATGTTTTCGGCTTGCGAAGTCATGCCCATCATTGCGGGCGTGTAATTGAACAGGATGTAATCGCGCACCTGCCCGACATAAGCCGACGCCCAGGCTTCAAGTTCGGCGGTTTTGTACTGCAGGCCGATGTCCAGCTGAGTGGTTTTCTCGGGCTTGATCGAATCGAAGGCGTTCAAGGAACCGGCAGGGCCCGAGTTGGGCGAAAACAATTCCCAATAATCCGGGAAACGCTGGGTGTGCCCCAGGCCGGCATACAGCGTTGTCGGGCTGTCGGCGAGGTCATGCTCGTAACGGACAAAGCCACTGGGCAGGGTGTCTGCGCGGGTGCTATTGGCAGTGGGATTGGGGCGGATCGTCATCCCGGAGCCTGTGGTCTGCCGATAGTCTTTGGCCGAGGCGCGGTCCAGGCGCGCGCCGCTGATCAACCGGTCCTGATCCGCGATGTACCAGCTCAGTTCGCTGAACACGCCGTAGTTGTGAAAGTCGGCGTCCTTGCTGCGCGGCACCTCCTTGTAAGTGTCGATGCCCATGGCGCTGCGCTGACGGTGTTCGCTGGTTTGCCCATCAATGCCGCTGATCAGCTGCGCGTCGGTCCAGCGCCAGGTGGCTTTGATGCGCCCGCCGAGAGTTCGGCGGTCCACGTTCGAAGCCATCGGCCCGGCCATCATGCCGGTACCGGCTGGCGTGCGCAGGCTGTAGTTGTCCATCACATGGTCGGCGTAGTTGTAGTAGATCTGCGCTTCGACCTTGTCCAGCACCTCGCCGATGTTCGACTGCTCGAAGCGCAGGCCCAGGCTCTCGCGCTTGAACTGCGCGCCGTCCATGCCGCGCCCGGCATACCGCGCCTGGCCATCGCCCTTGCCGGCGGTGAGTTCCAGCAGCGTGTCGGCGTCGGGCGTCCAGCCGAGGGCGACATCGCCATTCCATTTGTCATAGCGCGAAGGCACCGTGTCATTGTTGCCGTCACGGTAATCGTCGGCGTGCGCGGTGTTGCCGATCACTCGCACATAACCCGATGGCCCGCCGGCAGCGGCGTCGACCACCTTGTCGAAGCGCCCGTTGGAGCCCGCCAGCACGCTGGCATTCACCCGTGTGCCGAGTTCGCCGAAGCGCTCCGGCTCGCGGTCAAAGAGGACGGTGCCGGCCGATGCGCCCGGTCCCCAGAGTACGGTTTGCGGGCCTTTGATTACCGTGAGCTTGTCGTAGGTTTCCGGCGAAAGGTAAGACGTGGGTGCGTCCATTCGGCCGGGGCAGGCGCCGAGCAGCATGCCGCCATTGGTGAGAATGTTCAGGCGCGAACCGAACATGCCGCGCAGCACCGGATCACCGTTGGTGCCGCCGTTGCGCACCAGGGCAAAGCCCGGAATGGTCTTCAGGTAATCACCGCCGTCGCTGGCCGGCACCGGTTGGCGCGGGTCTTTGGGATGGGTGACGATGGTCAGCGGCGAACTCGGCGCGATGGCGGTAATGACCGTCGGGCTCAACTCTTCATGGTGGCCGGCGTGTTCATCGGCCAGCGCCATCGGCGTCAGCAGCACGCCGCAGAACATGGCGGTGGCGTGCCTGAAACGAGCGCGGGTTTCGTTCAAGGCACAAGAAGCCTGAGCAGCGCTCAAGCGTGGGTCAGCAGAAAACCTGGACATGACAATTTCCATCGAACAGTCGTAAACGACACGGTCGGCAGCCGACGCACCTTATGGGAGCGGACTGTCTCGTGAACCGTGTGAGATCGGGTGGCTGTTTACGCGAGGATGGGGGGGGCGCGGGTGCGGGCGCCGGGAAAGAAGGTTTGCCGGGCATGGCCCAGGCGAGTGGCCGGCGCGGAGAACGTGGTGGCCGGCGATGTGCCGGCGGTGAAGAAGGAAGGGCTACCGGTCAGGGCCGGGCAATTGAACAGCAGACTGCAATAACCGCACTTTTCCCAAAGCGCGTGGTGATCGGCTTTGGGGGCGCAGTCTTCTGTGGCCGCTTGCGCATGGTGCTCGCCATGCTCCATCGCCGGCATGTCCATAGACAGGCTCATGGCGACGTTCATCGGCGCGGCTGCACGCTGATCCATCGGCATCGACTGGGATATCAGCGGGCCGATGAAAATCATCAACATGGCGAACAGGCTGATCCAGCTGGCGCGAGTCAGTCTGACTGACGGACGACGTTGCATGGATGTCCTGACGCTGAGCGGGCGCATGGCGTGGGCTCTGCGGCTTAGTGAGCGTGGGTGTGTGTTTGCACGGCCGAAGGCGGCACCTTCTGCACCGCCACTTCGACGGTCACTTTGCCGGACTTCTCAAAGTGCAGGGTCAGCGGGAAGTGCTTGCCGTCCCTCAGCAGGCTGCGATCTTTAAGCTCCAGCAGCATGACGTGATACGCCATCGGGGCAAACGTGACATCGCCACCCGACGGTATTTCCACACCCGACACCTGCTGCATTTTCATCAGGTCATCCTGCTTCACGTGCTCGTGCAGTTGCGCGATGCCAGCGATTGGCGAGTCGACGCTGAGCAATCGATCCGCCGATGAGCCGCTGTTGTGGATGACGAAATACGCCGCGACAGTCGGTGCGTTGGGCGGCAGCTCCTGCGACCAGGGCTGCGCAATTTGCAGTTCTGCGGCCCGATAGGATTGAGCATTGGCAAAGCAGGCAGGCAGCAGCAACGCGGCGAGGATGACTAGTCTGGTTAGCATGGCGGTTCTCCGAAACGATTCAAAACGCAGTTGATTGCGAGCAGGAATCACACCAGAGGTAGCCGTTGTCGGGGACATGGGACAGATCCGGTCAGGGTGAGCGATCAGGCGCGGCTATTTAGCCTGATCAGTGCCGATAAGTAAAAAGACGGCGTGCGGTGCGGTGTCGCAGCCCGATCAGAGCGCTCTGGCATGCAAGCGCGACCCCAAGGCCTGCAAACTTTCATGATAGTCGCGAATTCCGGGTTGCCAGTGCTGCTTGCGGTTTTGTCCAGGCTCTCTCGATTCAGGCCCGCATCGCGCGCAACCCGGGCCATTCAGGAATATTGACGCGTGATTGTCGTTCCAGCTAGGCACTGACTCCGACGAGGGTGTGCGCCAAGTCCGATAGATAGGTAGGACATTTCTTGCTACAGGTCAGCGGTCAGTGCTTCCAGCACATGGGTCACCGACCCGAACTCCCGCTCCACGCCTGCCAGCACCGGCCGCCTCAACACAATCACCGGCACCCCGCGCTCCCTTGCCACTTCCAGTTTCGGTTCGGTGGCAGTGCTGCCACTGTTCTTGCTGATCAGCACATCGATGTGCCGACGTTCAAACAGCTCGCGTTCATCGTCGATCAGGAATGGCCCGCGTGCGCCGATGACTTCACAGCGCTCGTTGCCGGGATACACGTCCAGTGCGCGTAGCGTCCAGAATTGCGTTGGTGGAATTTCGTGCAAATGTTGCAGGGGCTCGCGGCCGAGGGTAAACAGCGGGCGGCGGAACGGTGTCAGCGCGTCGAACAGTTCGGCCCAGTCGCCCACTTCGCGCCAGTCATCTCCGGCTTGTGGCTCCCAGGCCGGACGGCGCAGTGCCCAGCAGGGAATGCCCGTCAAAACTGCAGCCGTGGCGGCGTTACGGCTGATCTGCGCCGCGTACGGATGGGTGGCATCCAGCAACAAAGAAATCCCCGCATCGCGAACGAACGTTGCCAACCCCTCGGCACCGCCGAAACCGCCGACGCGAACCTGACACGTCAGATCGGTTGGCACCCGACCAATGCCCGCGAGGCTGTAAATATGTTCCGGCCCGAGCCTGCGGGCGATCGCCAACGCTTCGGTCACGCCGCCGAGCAACAAAATGCGTTTCACTGAAAACCTCCGGCGTGGCCGACGATGCCGCCCTGGCGATCAATCGCAAACACCTCCACCTGAACCTGCGTCGGCACCACGCTCCGGGCGAATGCCAGGGCATGGGCACACACCGCATCACCCAGCGCAATGCCCGCCGCACTGGCCATCGCCAGGGCCTGCTGGCTGGTATTGGCCTCTCGAATGGCCTGCTGCAAGGCGTCGGTGGCGCCAACGGCCGCTGCCCATTTGGCCAATTGCGGCAAGTCGATGCTCGAATGCCGACTGTGTAAATCCATGTGCCCGGCCGCCAGTTTGCTGATCTTGCCGAAACCGCCGCACAGGCTGAGTCTATCCACAGGCACTTTGCGCACATGCTTGAGCACGGCACCGACAAAATCGCCCATTTCGATCAGGGCGATTTCCGGCAAGTGGTAAACCCGGCGCATGGTGTCTTCGCTGGCGTTGCCGGTGCACGCGGCGATGTGCGTATAGCCGTTGGTTTTTGCCACATCGATGCCCTGATGGATCGAGGCGATATAGGCAGCGCAGGAGAACGGCCGGACGATTCCGCTGGTGCCGAGAATCGACAAACCGCCAAGAATGCCCAGACGCGGGTTCATGGTTTTCAGGGCGAGCGCTTCGCCACCTTCGACGTTCACCGTGATCTCGAACCCGCCGCCGTAATCCCGTTCGGCGGCCAGCCGGTTGAGGTGATCAGTGATCATCTTGCGCGGTACCGGGTTGATCGCCGGTTCGCCAACGGCCAGCACCAGCCCGGGTCGGGTTACCGTGCCGACGCCGTGGCCGGCAATGAAGCGAACGCCCGGCTCGTTGCTCAGACGCACGTGGGAATACAGCAGCGCCCCGTGTGTCACGTCGGGATCGTCGCCGGCATCCTTGATTGTACCGGCCTCGGCGCCATCGTCGGTCAGGCGACAAAACTCCAGACGCAACTGCACCTGCCTGCCTTTGGGCAAAACGATTTCCACGGCGTCGCAGGCCGGCCCGCCCAGCAGTAATCGGGCAGCCGCGAGGCTGGTGGCCGTGGCGCAACTGCCCGTGGTCAGACCGCTGCGCAGCGGTGCAGGTTGTTCGGCGGTTTCGTCACGCATCGAAAGGTTTGATCGCGTCGAGCAGGGTAATGGGCAGTGCCTGGCGCCAGGTATCGAAATCCCCCAGCGCTTGTGCCTGCGCGATATGGATGCGCGTGAGCTCGCCGCCATGCCGTTCGCGCCACGCCATCAGCATGGATTCACTTTGCAAAGTGACGGCGTTGGCAACCAGCCGACCTCCGGGTTTCAGTGCGGCCCAGCAAGCATCGAGAACGCCTTCACGGGTAACGCCGCCTCCGATGAAGATCGCCTCGGGGCGTTCCAGTCCGTCCAGCGCCTGCGGTGCACTGCCGCGAATGAGCTGCAAGCCAGGCACGCCGAGGGCGTCGCGATTGTGCTCGATCAGTGCCTGCCGGCCTTCATTCGCCTCAATGGCGAGCGCACGGCAAGCGGGGTGGGCGCGCATCCACTCGATGCCGATCGAGCCACTGCCCGCGCCGACGTCCCATAACAGGTCGCCGGGGACCGGTGCGAGGCGGGCGAGGGTGATGGCACGCACGTCGCGTTTGGTCAATTGGCCGTCATGCTTGAAGGCGGAGTCCGGCAGGCCGGCCAGGCGTGACAGACGCGGCGTATCGAGTGCGGCGATGCACTCGATGGCGATCAGATTCAGGTCGGCAACCGCGGCCTCGTTCCAGTTATTGGCAGTGCCGTCGAGACGCCGTTCCGCTTGACCGCCCAGATGTTCCAGCACACTGAGGCGACTCGGCCCAAACCCACGCTCGCGCAGCAACGCCGCGATGGCGGCCGGACTTTGGCCGTCGTTGCTCAGGACGATCAAACGGGCTCCGCTGAACAGTTGGGCATTGATTGCAGCAAGGGGGCGGGCGACCACCGACAGCGTGACCACGTCTTGCAACGGCCAGCCCATGCGCGCTGCGGCGAGCGAGCAGGAGGCGGGCGCCGGCAGAATCAGCATTTCTTCGGCGGGTATTTTTCGGGCGAGGCTGGCGCCCACCCCGAAGAACATCGGATCGCCGCTGGCCAGCACACAGAGCGGCTTGCCACGCAGCGCCAACACGGCGTCCAGCGTAAACGGCGACGGCCAGAGCAGACGCTCGCCGCCGATGCACGCCGGCAGCAGGTCCAGTTGCCGCTGGCTGCCGAAGATCTTCGACGCGGCCATTAAGGCGTGCCGGGCATTCTTGCCCAACCCCTTGAAGCCGTCCTCACCAATGCCTGTCACGGTCAACCAGCGCGCCATGTGCGTTCTCTGTTCATCTGTATAAAGCGGCGCATGATAACGCGCCGGCAGTGAAGACGAGTAATGGAATGTTTTAAGTTTGCGGCCCTAGGCAGTGGTTGATGTTATCGGAGTTGGATAATCTGGGTTTTTATTGATTCACTTTAAAAGGATTTAATGATGCGTTTTGATAAAACAGAAAGTTTTGACTTGATGGCTTACTCCTCTGAGTTTGAGCGGGACTTCGGAGTCGGTAATAAAAAGTCCGCTCGAAGTTTCCCCGCGCTGGATCAGCAAGCAGCGGCCGGGTCGTTGTTGCAAGGTAATCTGATCAGCACCGCGCGGGGCGTGTCACGCCAGGATAAACGCGACGTAAACGTCAGCGTGAAATATGCACAGTGGTATGCAAGCAAGGAGCGCGATCGTGAAACGGATTCCCAGGGCTGGTTTTCCAAGTTTGCCGTCGCGCTGTGGTCCATGGGCTGGGAATACGAAGACAGGGATGTTGTCGAAAAAAACTTTAGCCACTTCTTTGGTCAGCTCAGCCGGGCGTATTTGAATACGCTTGCTGGTGTTAACGCTCCGATGCTTAAAATTACAACAGACATGTTTAATGCTCTTTTGCTTAATAAGTCCGCCCTTTGGTCCTTGTCCAGGGAAAGTCGCCAAGGCAGAGAGTTCGCGATTGCTCCCGCTGAATATGACAGGCAAGGACGGTTGTCAGTAAGTTTGAACGATTACTCGTTGAGGGCGCGGGCCCAGCGCGAGGAATTTCTGTTTTGGGACTGGAACGAAAGCAATGTGTCGCTGACACATCGTGCTGTGCCGCTTACCCTGAACAGAGCACGGTTCGATGAGGTTCGCAAGGAGCTCAATGACCGGCTCGATCTGATTTCAGCCGCCATATTCGAGTTTTACACCGAGCGTCTGTGAAGGAGGCCGCATGAAGGATTGAGGGGCAAGGCAATTGCGACACGCGGTCTTATGATGCTGCTGGGCAAAGCAGGCATAATACGGCGCGCTTCCGTCGGGAGGCGCTTTCACTCTGATCCGGTCGTTCCTTTGAGCAAACTCTCTGTGTCCAGTACATTGCGCCCCTCGGCTTGCCCGGGGTTGCTGCGTATTGTGCAAGCAAGGGACGGCGGTATCTGCCGGATAAAGCTCGCTGGCGGCGTCATCAGTGCCGTACAGGCCACCGCCGTGGCAGACGCCGCGCAGCGGTATGCAAGCTCGGTTATCGAAGCGACCAACCGGGCCAATCTGCAAATTCGCGGCATCGGCGATGAACAGGCTGCTTTGATCGACGGTCTGCTGGCCGCCGGCCTTGGTCCGTCCAATGCGGCGGGCGACGATGTGCGTAATCTGATGCTGAGTCCCAGCGCGGGCATTGATCGGCAGATGGTGTTCGACACCCGCGACCTGGCCCGCGAGATCCTCGCTACCTTGCAAGGGCAGGCACGTTTTCACGACCTCAGCGCCAAATTCGCCGTGCAACTTGACGGTCGCGAGCGTCTGGCGATGCTCGAACACCCCCATGATCTATGGTTGTCTGCTGTCGAACACGAGGGCGAGCGGCGGTTGGCGTTTGGCCTGGCGGGATGCCCCACAGACGTGCCGGCGGGTTCAGTGCCACTGGAGCAGGGGCACGCACTGGTGGTCGCCGTGCTTGAATTGTTTCTTGAGCTGGCCGGCCCCGAGCACACGCGAATGCGCCATTTGCTGAGCGTCATTCCTGCTACCGATTTCCTGGCCCGGCTCGCCGAGTGCGTGCCGTTCACACCCGCTACCGACTGGACGCGTCCATCGGATTGCGCGCCTCTGCACATTGGCGTGCATCCGCAGTTGCAAACCGGTTTTGCCTATGTCGGCGCGGTGCCGCCGCTGGGGCGGCTTGATAGTGCCATGCTCCGCAGCGCTGCTCGCTTGGCACAGGCGTACGGTGATGCAACGCTGCGGTTCTCGCCCTGGCAAAGCCTGCTGTTGCCCAACGTTCGTCACGAGCACGCCGATAAAGTCGTTCGTCGTCTGCATGCGTTGGGCTTTGCGTGTGACCCCGGTCAGGCGTTGTCACGATTGATTGCCTGCTCGGGTTCGACCGGCTGCGGCAGAGGCCTGGCCGATACCAAAGGCGATGCGCTGAAACTGGCCGCTCTGTTGCAGCGCCACGGCAGCGTACTGAACATGCATCTGAGCGGTTGTTCGCGTTCCTGCGCCGCCGCGCATGTCGCACCGGTCACGTTGCTGGCGGTCGGCCCCGGTCGCTACGACCTCTATTTCCGCCAGACGGGGCAGCCGGGTTTCGGCGCTCTGCAGGCACGCAACCTTACTATTGAAGCGGTCGACGCCTTGCTCGATACCCGCCTACGGAGCCCATTTGATGCTTGATTACATCCGCGACGGTCAGGAGATCTATCGCAACTCCTTCGCGATCATTCGTTCGGAAGCCAATCTGGAGCGAATTCCGGCCGATCTGGAAAAGCTCGCGGTTCGCGTCATTCATGCCTGCGGCATGGTCGAGGCGATTGATGGTCTGCAATTTTCCGATGGTGCGGGCAACGCCGGGCGCGCCGCGCTTGCCGCCGGTGCGCCGATCCTGTGCGATGCGCGGATGGTCTGCGAAGGCGTGACTCGCACGCGCTTGCCGGCGAACAACCCGGTCATCTGTACCCTGCGCGATGAAAGCGTGCCTGACCTCGCACGCGAGTTGGGCAACACTCGCTCCGCAGCGGCGCTGGAACTCTGGCGCCCGCACCTGGAAGGCAGCGTTGTGGTGATCGGCAATGCGCCAACCGCACTGTTTTACCTGCTGGAAATGCTCGACGCCGGCGCGCCGAAACCGGCGTTGATCCTCGGTTTCCCGGTAGGTTTTGTCGGCGCCGCCGAGTCCAAGGCAGCACTCGCGGCGGACAGCCGTGGCGTGCCGTTTGTCATCATGCAAGGCCGGCTGGGCGGTAGCGCCATGGCCGCGGCTGCCGTCAATGCCCTTGCCACGGAGATCGAATGATGCAGCAACCCGGACGTTTGATCGGCCTTGGCGTCGGGCCCGGTGATCCGGAACTGATTACCGTCAAGGCCTTGCGCCTGCTGCGCGAGTCGCCGGTCGTTGCGTACTTCGTCGCCAAAGGCAAAAAGGGCAATGCCTTCGGCATTATCGAAGCGCACTTGCAGGACGCCCAGACCCTGCTGCCACTGGTGTATCCGGTGACCACCGAAGCCCTGCCGGCACCGCTGTCCTATGAACAAGTGATCAGCGATTTCTACGATGCGGCCGGCGAAGAGCTGGCGGCGCATCTCGATGCCGGTCGAGACGTGGCGGTGATCTGCGAAGGCGATCCGTTCTTCTACGGCTCCTACATGTACCTGCACGATCGCCTCGCCGAACGCTATGAAGCTGAAGTCGTGCCCGGCGTCTGCTCGATGCTCGGCGGCGCTTCGGTGCTGGGTGCTCCGCTGGTGTATCGCAATCAGAGCTTGTCGGTGCTGTCTGGCGTACTGCCTCACGACGATCTCAAACGACGCCTCGCCGACGCCGATGCGGCGGTAATCATGAAGCTGGGACGTAATTTCCCCAAGGTTCGCCAGGTGCTGGGGGAACTCGGACTGGCCGAGCGTGCGCTTTACGTTGAACGCGCAACCATGGCCAATCAGAAGATCGTGCCGCTGGATCAGGTCGAGCCGATGTCTTCACCGTACTTCTCGCTGATCATCGTTCCGGGCGAAAGGTGGCAAGGCTGATGACTCGTCCAGCTCCCGCCATTGTCATTCTCGGTAATGGCAGCCTCGCCACTGCGCGCAAGATTCAACAGGTGTACCCCGGCGCCCTGATCCATGGACGGGTGGAACGGGTCGAGGGCGCAGATCGTTTCTATAGCGAATTCGGCGCTACCCTGCGTGAGCTCTACCAACAGGACACGCCGATCATAGCGCTGTGTGCGGCGGGCATTGTGATTCGGACCCTGGCGCCTGTGTTGCTGGAAAAAGGTGCCGAGCCGCCGGTGCTGGCCGTGGCTGAAGACGGCAGCGCGGTGGTGCCACTGCTGGGCGGGTTGGGTGGCGTTAACGTGATGGCACGAGACATTGCCGCGGCGTTGGACGTGGCGGCGGCGATCACCACCAGTGGAGAACTGCGCTTCGGTACGTGCCTGTTAAATCCGCCCAGTGGCTATGCTCTGGGCGACCTGGAATCGGGCAAGCGTTTCGTGTCCGATCTGCTGGCCGGTGAAACGGTGCGCATCGAAGGCTCGGCGCCGTGGTTGGCCCACGCACAGTTGCCGCAAAACCCGCAAGCGCGACTGGCCGTTCATATCGGACATGCCGAGCGCACGCCGGCGGCCGGGGAACTTGTGATCTATACGCGCAACGTGTTGGTGGCGGTCAGCGCCGGTGTGGCCGAGCTGCCGGGGGCCATTCGCGAGGCGCTGCACGAGGCTAAAATCGCCGTGCAATCCGTGGCGTTGTTACTGGCTCCCGACAGCGACATGGCGGATTCGGCGCTGCGTGAGGCGGCCCTTGAACTCGGCGTGCCGTTACGTTTTACCCACGCTGCCGGTACGGCCAGCGAACTGGTGCGCCAAGCGGTTTGCCAGCCTGTGTCGATCTTCGGCGGTGACACCATTGCCATCGCATTGGCCGAGCAGCCTCTTGACACTTTGTCGATCGGTCGTCCCCGCGGTCGTCTGGCGGTGATTGGTCTGGGCCCTGGCGCTGCGGAGTTGATGGTGCCAGCGGTCAAGGCCGAGCTTGCTCGCGCGAATGACGTGCTGGGCTACGAAACCTATGTGCGCATGGCCGGCCCTTTCCGCGCCGATCAAGTGCTGCACTGCACTGACAACCGCGAAGAGATGCAGCGCGCGCGCCATGCTTTCGAGCTGGCCGCGCAAGGCCGTTCGGTGGTGGTGGTTTCATCGGGCGATCCGGGTGTGTTCGCCATGGCGGCGGCGGTGCTCGAAGCGCTGCACGAGTCCACGGATGCCGCCTGGCATAACGTCGACCTGGAAATTTTGCCGGGTGTATCGGCATCGCTGGCAACCGCCGCACAGGCGGGCGCGCCATTGGGACATGACTTCTGCGTGCTGTCGCTATCGGACAACCTCAAGCCCTGGGACATCATTGAGAAACGCCTCGATCTGGCATCGCAGGCTGATCTGGCGCTGGCGTTCTACAACCCGATATCGCGTTCGCGTCCATGGCAGCTTGGCCGGGCGCTGGAAATCGTCGCGCGACATCGCACGCCTCGAACGCCGGTCGTTTTGGGGCGTGACATCGGCCGTCCAGGCCAGACCTTGCGCGTGACGACCCTCGGCCAGTTGACCCCGGACCAGGTGGATATGCGCACCATGGTGTTGGTGGGTTCTTCCACCACTTGCGTATTTGCGCGTGCGGGGGGTGGTGAGTGGGTTTACACCCCGCGTTGGTACGCAAAGAAGCCCGCTTCCTGAGATGTCGGTTTTCGTTGAAAGAGCCATGGCAGTCGATTGATCTGTCGAGTTACCGTGGCTTTCCCTTTTTGGCGATTCACCCTGTGCCGGGTTTTGCAGGCTGAGTTCTGCGTGGTCGGTGGGTCATTGCTGGCCAGTTATCCGTGAGCAGGATTTTTTAAGTTTTATATGCATCGTTATTTTTAATAAGTTGCTGTTTTGTTGTGTAAGTCATGTTTCGTATTTAATAGTTTGTTGATGCAGCCGATTGGGTGCGATAGGTTTTTGTCAGGCGCCTGGTTCGGGTCGCCGCATATGATTAAATTAAAGGGAATTTAAATGAGCAAGATGAACGAAGTTGAAGCAAGTGCCTATTTCGATCAGTGCCTTGGGCAATGTCGAGCCAAACTCGAACTTGCGGGTCCGAAAATTCAGACCCGTTCTGCGCGCGCATTGCCGATTGATCGCGATGAGCTGAATGCCGCCATTATGGGCAGTGGCATTGTTGGCTTTCTGGAGGGGATGTCGAGGCGTAACAAGCGCATTGTAAAGAACACCTACGCTTATGCCGATATTGCTTCCAAGCTCCTGTTCCCGGGTAAGTCGGAGAAGGTCGCCCGTTACCAATGCTTCAAGAAACTAATGTTTGCCACGGGTTGGACCGAGTATCACGGCGCCTTCACTCAATACACATCCAACAGCACCAAATTGATGATGGATAATGTCGCACTGGATATTGTTCACTCGGTGGCCGGTGGTGTGGCTGGATCTGCTGCGAATGCGATGAAAATCGTAGCGGACAAAACCATCGATGCACTGAAGAAACAGCCGGATGTTGTCAAACTGTTTGAGCGTCACGCCATGGAAGCCAGCGGCGCAAACTTTGGTGTGTCCGTGTGCAAGCAAGACGAAGAAGCCGAAGTCACGATGGCCGTCGGCACAGTGCGTTATGACTCATCGGTGAATAATACGAAAGTTATCTTTGTGGAGTGGAATAGTTCCGATGTCGAGATCTATCAAGGCAAGGCGCTCTTCACTATTCATGAGGAAGATCTGCGCAAAGAGGCTGAGTGCATCAAATACCTCGACGATCTTCGTGAGGCTGTGTTCATGGAGTTTTCGCCGCTTTAATTGCATTTGACAGCCAGAGGCCTCAGGCATGTGGCTGTCAGTCGCCTGCTACGGCACCAGATATCCCTTTATGCCGGTAAAGATGATTTGCGCTGCCAGCGCACACACAAACAAACCCATCAACCGGCTGACAATCTGCAGGCCCTGGTCGCCAAGAATCCGCTCGATACGGTTCGACAGGTAAAGCACCACGCCGACCGTGAAACTGGCCAGGGCAATGCCGAGAATGGCCGTGAGTTTGTCGTCCCAGTGCGGCTGGCTCACGCCCATCACCAGCAAGGCGCCGATGGTGCCGGGGCCGACGGTAAGGGGGATGGTCAGCGGAACGATGGTCACATCCTGTTGCACGTTGTCAGTCTGTACCGCCGACTTGCCTTGAGCCATGCCCAGCGCCGAGATGAACAGCACGCTGCCGGCACCGATGCGGAACGCATCGACAGTGATACCGAAGACGCTGAAAATCACTCGCCCGAACAGGTACAGCAAGACGCTTGAAACCAATGTGGCGATTGCCACTTTCCAGGCCAGTCGACGTTGTTCCTTGCGCGAATAACCGCGCGTCAGGCTGATGAAACAGGACAGGACGAAGAACGGGCTATAGAGCACCAGCATCTTCAGGTAAACGCTGAACAACACGTGCAGCATGGGGCAGGCTCACTGGCGAAGGAAGTCGAAGGGGAGTCTATCAGGCGCCGCCATCTCTGTCGGTCAGGACGTCTGCACCGTTGTGCGGTTTTGTTGATCGCGCTGGGCAACCCAGTGTTCGATCAATTCGCGCAACTGCGACAGTTCGACCGGCTTGGCCATATGACCATCCATGCCGGCCTGACGCGCGCGTTCCTTGTGCTCGGTGAGGATGTGCGCGGTCAACGCCACCACCGGGGTGCGAATCCGCTGGTTGCCAACTTCCCAGGCACGCAATTGCTGGGTGGCCGAGAAACCGTCGAGTATCGGCATTTCACAATCCATCAACACCAGGTCGTAACGCTGGGCTTTCATCGCCTGCAAAGCTTCTTCGCCGTTACTCGCGGTATCGGGTTGCAGGTTGAGCTTGCCGAGCATGCCGCGAATGACCTTTGTGGAAATGCTGTTGTCTTCGGCCACCAAGATGCGGAAATCGCTGGGGACCTTGACTGGCAGAGGCAGGCCGCCCGGCGGCTGTGGCGTAACGGCCAGGCCCTTGTTGCGCTGCGTGAGCTCATCTGCCAGCGTCGTTTTGAGGGTGTAGCCGGCCACCGGTTTGGCGAGGATGCGCTTGATACCCGAGTTGCGCGCAATGATCTTGCTGGGTGCATTACTGATGCCGGTCAGCATGATCAGCAGAATGTCGTGATTAAGGCTTGGGTCTTCCTTGATCTTGGCCGCCAGTTGCATGCCGGTCATGCCGGGCATGTTCTGATCGAGCAGCACGATGTCGAAATAGTCGCGCAAGTGCGCCTTGGTGCGTAGCAGGGCCAGCGCTTCCTTGCCGGACGCCACGGCACTGACATTCAGACCCCAGGCGGTGCATTGCTGCACTAACACCTTGCGACAGGTGTCGTTGTCATCCACGACCAGGACGCGCGCGCCTTGCAGCGGACCGTCGAGGTCGGATGTCGGATGTTCGAGGCGATCGGGGTCCAGTGGCAATGTCAGCCATAAGGTGCTGCCCTGATTGGCGCTGCTTTTGATGCCAAATTCGCCGTGCATCAGACGAATCAGCTGCCGCGCGATGACCAGCCCCAGGTTGCCGCCAAGGCGGGTGGCCGAGAGGAAGTTCTTGCTGTGAAGTTCGGCGTGCATCAACGCGTCGCGCTCTTCGGCTTCCATCGGCTCTCCGCTGTCCTGAACGGCAATGCGCAGGCGCGGTTTGGCGCTACGATCGTCCAGTGCCACAACGATCAGAATTTCGCCTTCATCGGTTTTTTTCAGGGCGTTTTCCAGCAGACTCAACAGGGTCTGACGCAAGCGGGTCGGATCACCACTGATGACTCGCGGCACTTGCGGCTGGATGAAGCTGATGAGCTCGACGTTCTGCTGCTCAGCTTTGGCGCGGAAAATACTCAGGCAGTCTTCGATCAGAGCGTTGAGGTCAAACTGCACGTCGTCCAGCTCGATCTGCCCGGACTCCAGTTTGGAGATGTCGAGTATTTCGTTGATCAGGGTCAGCAGTTCGTTACCGGCACTGTGGATGGTTTGCACGTAATCTCGCTGCTTGACCGAGAGCGGTGTTCCCAGCAATAACTCGGTCATGCCCAACACGCCATTCATGGGCGTGCGGATTTCGTGACTGATTTTTGCCAGGAATTCGGCTTTGGCATTGATCTCGGCATTGCTGGCCGCAAGGTCGCGACTGACGCTGAACCGGTCTTCGGTGATGCTGCGCTGGCGTTCGCTCAGGGCTACGCTCATCAACAGGCCACTGATGCAGATGAACACCAGCAGGGCGGCGATCAAGCCCTTCGGCTCCATCAGCGTCAGCCCGAGCAGGGCCGGCAGAATGATCAAGGCGCCGAGGTTGAACACCACCATGGCCGCGACGAAGAACCGCGCCGGTCGGTAGCCTTTTTGCCAGTGCCAGGCACTGACGAACAACATCGTCAGGCCCGCCAATGCGACGAGTGCGTAGGTGATGATGTTCAGGGGAAGCGTGTCGACGAACAACAGCAGCAGGCCGCAAGCTACGATGAACAGGATGTCACCCAGCAACAGTCGGTTCAGCGGGTGGGAGCCGAGTGGGGCGAAGAAGCGGTAAGCGAACATCAGGCCGCACGGCGCGGTCATCAGCAAAGCGACGTAGGCGCCCGGTGTTTGCTGGGCATGCCAGTCTGGCAGCCATGGCCCGAGGATGTTCAGCAGCAGCGCCATGCTGAGCAGCAGCAGCGTCTCGCAACCTGACAGCCAGAGGCTGCTGCGCGAGCGTGTATAGGCATACCGGATGAGATTGTGCAGGATCAGCATGCTGAGACAACCGAACAACAGGCCGAAAATCAGCGCCTGGGTCTGATTGGCCGCCGTGGCGATGGCCGACTGCAACGTAATGTAAGGCCGCATCTGGTGCTGGGAGACCAGCCGCAGGTAAACCTCAAGGGGTTTGTCAGCCTGCGGAAGCGGCAGCAGGTAGTCGCTGCCGGGCAACGGTCGTTCGGCCTGTGGCTGATCGGTGCCGGTGTTGATTTGCTCGATCAGCCTGTCGCCGTCCAGCACAAACAGGTTGAGGTGCGCCAGATCGGGTGCAAAAACCTTCAACACCTGCTCGTGCCTGCCTGGGGTGAGCCGGAATCGTAGCCACAGTGCACCGTCGGGCTCGGCGGCCGAGACGCGTTCGAGTTCAATGGGGCTGAATTGATTGACGAAACGAGCGGAGCGGATGTCGCTCAGTTGCAGGTCGCCCTGCTCATCGAGCAAAACCGCCCAACCACTGCCCTGCTCGGCCTGGGCCTGGGCCTGGGCTGAAAGCGTGCAGAGCATTGTCAGCAGCGTGACAGTGAAACCTATGGCAATCCTGAGCCAGCGCACGGCGAAATCCCTTCGTAGGTTGATGCCAGAATATAACTATGCGCGGCGCCGGAATAGTCCGGCAAGGGCTCAACGCCCTCGCCCGACCGAATGGAGCGTTTATTCCTGATTCTCGCCACGCTCGCGGGCAATGGCGCGGTAGCCAATGTCTTTGCGATAGAAACAGCCATGCCAATCAATGTGTGCGGCCAGCTTGTACGCCTGGCGCTGGGCGGCATCAACGCTTGCGCCCATGGCGGTGGCGCACAACACCCGACCGCCGGCCGTCACAACTTCGCCATCCTTGAGTGCCGTACCGGCGTGGAAGACTTTACCTTCCAGCGCGGCTGCCGCATTCAGGCCGTTGATTGCGGTGCCCTTGGCGTAATCGCCAGGATAACCGCCAGCGGCCAGCACGATGCCGACGCTCGGTCGCGGATCCCATTGTGCTTCGATCTTGTCCAGGGCTTGAGCCAGCGCAGCCTCGACCAGCAACACCAGGCTCGACTGCAGGCGCAGCATAACCGGTTGTGTCTCGGGGTCGCCGAAACGGCAGTTGAATTCGATGACTTTTGGGTTACCAGCTTTGTCGATCATCAAGCCGGCGTAGAGGAAACCGGTGTAGACATTGCCTTCCTCGGCCATGCCGCGCACGGTTGGCCAGATGACCAGGTCCATGACACGCTGGTGCACTTCGCTGGTCACCACCGGCGCCGGGGAGTAGGCCCCCATGCCGCCAGTATTCGGGCCGGTATCGCCGTCGCCGACGCGTTTGTGATCCTGGCTGGTGGCCATCGGCAATACGTTCTTGCCATCGACCATGACGATGAAGCTGGCTTCTTCGCCGTCGAGGAATTCTTCAATGACTACGCGCGAGCCAGCGTCGCCAAAAGAGTTGCCCGCGAGCATGTCGCGCACCGCGTCTTCGGCTTCGGCCAGGGTCATGGCTACAATCACGCCTTTACCGGCGGCCAGGCCATCGGCCTTGATCACGATCGGTGCGCCTTTTTCACGCAGGTAAGCCAGGGCTGGCTCGATCTCCGTGAAGTTTTGGTAGTCGGCGGTCGGGATCTTGTGGCGCGCGAGGAAATCCTTGGTGAACGCTTTCGAACCTTCCAGCTGGGCAGCGCCAGCGGTTGGACCGAAGCAGTCTAGGCCACGGGCGCGGAACAGATCGACGACGCCAGCCACCAGCGGTACTTCCGGACCGACAATGGTCAGCGCGACATTTTTTTCAGCGAAGTCGGCCAACTGCTCAAGCGCCAGCACGTCGATTTCGACATTTTCGCATTTGGCTTCGATGGCGGTGCCGGCGTTGCCTGGTGCCACAAACACTTTCTGCACGCGCGGATCCTGAGCCACTTTCCAGGCCAGGGCGTGTTCACGGCCACCGCTGCCAATGATCAAAACATTCATTTCAAAAAACCTCGGATGACGCTAATTCTGTGTAGGGCTGGCACCCGCGAACGGAGCAACCCCTGTAGCAGCTGCCGAAGGCTGCGTTAAGGTCGGAACGACCTTCCGGCAATAAAACGATTACGACCGCTTCGCGGCCGGACGCAGCCTGACGGCAGCTGCTACACCGACCGCGTTTCTGTTAGTGACGGAAGTGGCGCATGCCGGTGAACACCATCGCGATACCCGCTTCGTCGGCTGCCGCGATGACTTCTGCATCACGCATCGAGCCACCGGGCTGGATCACCGCAGTGATGCCCACCTTGGCCGCATTGTCCAGGCCATCGCGGAACGGGAAGAATGCATCGGAAGCCATCACCGAACCGGCGACCTGCAAACCGGCGTGCTCGGCCTTGATTGCAGCGATGCGGGCCGAGTTCACACGGCTCATCTGGCCTGCGCCGACACCGATGGTCTGGCGATTTTTGGCATAAACGATCGCGTTGGATTTAACGTACTTGGCGACTTTCCAGGCGAAGATCAGGTCGTGGATTTCCTGTTCGGTCGGTGCGCGCCGGGTCACGACTTTGAGGTCATCGGCGCCGATCATGCCGATGTCGCGGCTCTGCACCAACAGGCCACCGTTGACGCGTTTGTAATCCCAAGCAGCGGCGCGGTCAGCCGACCATTCGCCACATGCCAGCAAGCGCACGTTGGCTTTGCCCGCCACAATCGCGCGGGCTTCGGCGCTGACGCTTGGAGCGATGATGACTTCGACGAACTGACGCTCGACGATGGCTTTCGCCGTCTCGGCATCCAGTTCACGGTTGAACGCGATGATGCCGCCGAATGCCGACTCGGTGTCGGTTGCGTAAGCCAGTTCGTAGGCCTGACGGATGCCGCCTTCGGCGTCCGGGCTCACTGCCACGCCGCACGGGTTGGCGTGCTTGACGATCACGCAGGCCGGTTTGACGAAGCTCTTCACGCATTCCAGCGCGGCATCGGTGTCGGCCACGTTGTTATAGGAAAGCTCTTTGCCTTGCAGTTGGGTCGCGGTGGCGATACCGACTTCTGCCGGTTTGCTTTCAACGTAAAACGCCGCGCTCTGGTGCGGGTTCTCGCCGTAGCGCATTTCCTGAGCCTTGACGAACTGGCTGTTGAAGGTGCGCGGGAATTCGCTGCGACCTTCGGTGCCGAGCGTGTCAGCGGACTGATTCACGGTGCCCATGTAGTTGGCGATCATGCCGTCATAGGCCGCGGTGTGTTCGAACGCCTTGAGCATCAGGTCGAAGCGCTGAGCGTAGGTCAGGCCACCGGCCTTGAGGCCTTCGAGCACGCTGGCGTAGTCGCTGGCGTTCACTACGATGGCCACGTCCTTATGGTTTTTTGCTGCCGAACGGACCATGGTCGGGCCGCCAATGTCGATGTTCTCGATGGCGGTCGGCAGGTCGCAGCCAGGCTTGTTGATGGTGGCTTCGAACGGGTACAGGTTGACCGCGACCAGATCGATCGGCTTGATGCCGTGCTCGTTCATGATGGCGTCGTCGATACCGCGACGACCGAGGATCCCGCCGTGGATTTTCGGGTGCAGGGTTTTGACCCGGCCGTCCATCATTTCTGCGAAACCGGTGTAATCGGCGACTTCCACTGCGCCAACACCGTTGTCGCGCAGCAGCTTGAACGTTCCGCCGGTGGAGAGGATCTCGACGCCCAGCGCTTCAAGCGCTTGGGCAAACTCGAGAATCCCGGTCTTGTCGGAAACGCTGATCAAGGCGCGGCGGATCGGCAGGCGGGTGGTCTGGTCGGTCATTTCAATTTCCATCAAAAAGCAAAGGAGTCAGCAAAAAAGGCGACCGGTTTTACGCGGGCGCCTTTCTGGTTTGATTGAATGCTTACAGCAAATCGTACTGCTTGAGTTTCTTGCGCAGCGTACCCCGATTGAGTCCGAGCAGCTCGCTGGCCTTGGTCTGGTTGCCCTTGACGTAGTTCATCACGCATTCGAGCAGAGGGGCCTCGACTTCGGAGAGCACCAGGTTGTACACATCCGTGACGGCAGCGCCCTCAAGGTGGGCGAAATAATTGTGCAGCGCCTTCTCGACACTCCCGCGAAGGGTCTGACCTTCTTCGCTTGGCGTATTGAGGTGCTGTTTCAAATTCACGTTGTCGCTCACGGGTGCTGTTCCACTCACTAAAGTCTCGGTCATCATCGTCATGCGGCCACCCCTTCTGCGTCCCCTGTCAGGCTCTTGTAACGTTCGGCGAAGAAGCCCTGAACGTTGGCGCATTGTGCTTCCGTATCTTCCAAACGATTGAAGTGGGCGCGAAACTCCCTGGCGCCTGGCAAGGTTGCCAGGTACCAGCCCACATGCTTGCGAGCGATACGGACGCCCATCACATCGCCATAGAAAGCGTGCAGTGCGGCCAGATGCTCTAGCAGAATACGTTCCACCTCGTTCAGTTCCAGCGCCGGCAGTTTTTCGCCGGTACGCAGGAAATGCTCGATCTCACGAAAAATCCACGGCCGCCCCTGGGCAGCCCGGCCTATCAACAGCCCGTCGGCGCCGGTCGCGTCAAGCACGTACCGGGCTTTTTCGGGTGAATCGATATCGCCGTTGGCGAACACAGGCATCGACACGGCCTGCTTGATTGCGGCAATGGTGTCGTACTCGGCTTCGCCGGTGTACAGGTCGGCGCGGGTGCGGCCATGAATGGCCAGCGCCGCGATACCGGCTTGCTCGGCGATCTTCGCCACCGTCAGGCCGTTCTTGTTGTCCCGGTCCCAGCCGGTGCGAATCTTCAACGTGACCGGCACATCGACTGCGGCCACGACGGCCTGCAGGATTTCGGTCACCAATGCTTCGTCTTTCAACAGCGCGGAACCGGCAGCCTTGTTGCAGACCTTCTTCGCCGGACAGCCCATGTTGATGTCGATAATCTGTGCGCCCAGTTCGACGTTGGCCCGTGCCGCGTCGGCCAGCATCTGCGCATCGCCACCGGCGATCTGGACCGAGCGTGGCTCGGGATCACCTTCGTGGATCATGCGCATCCGCGACTTGCGGGTATTCCACAGACTCATGTCGCTGGTAACCATTTCCGAAACTACCAGCCCCGCGCCCAGTCGCTTGCAGAGCTGACGAAAGGGTTGGTCGGTGACGCCCGCCATCGGGGCGAGAATCAAGCCGTTGTGTAATGTATATGGACCGATGCGTACCGCCGACATAGGACTTCCCTGTTGTGGGGCCGGATCATTAGAGTTCGAAAAAGGGTTGGCATGATACCCGCTCTCGATGACTGGATAAAGGCTGAATTGAACAAAATCTGAACAGTTATTCTGTTATCGCCAGTGGTTTGGTATGAGCGGTCGAAGTCAGAAATATGCCGTCAAAGCCGTACCACTGAAGCGTTTCACTCGGGCGAATGAAAGCTCAGGCTGTAGTTCACCGCTTTGGCGCCTGGGTCGAGAATATCCAGCGCGATGTGGATGGGCGTTTGTGGCGGCATTTCCGCCATGCCTTCGAGATCGCCGCTGAGGTATTCGCCGGGCTTGAAGCGACGGCTGGCCATCAGATGACCATTGAGGTCGGCGAAGCGCAACTCCAGGAGCGGGAAGGGCTGCGAGAAGGGCGCGCGGTTGTAGATGATGGCGTCCACCACCAGCGCACCGTTGAACTCGGGATGGCTGCGCACTACAAGGTTGCTGCTTTTGATTTTGGCGATGTCGACTTTGGACGGCACGGTGCAGCCGATGAGCGGACACACTTGCTGGAACCATGGACGGTATTGGTCCTGACGGGCCATTTCGTCGAAATGATAGGCAATGTATTGCCCCGCGAGCGCGGCGGCACCGAGCAGCACCAACACCAGCCATAGCAGCCGCTTGCCCCAGGGAGAGCGGCGTTTTTGCCAGTCCAGTTGCAACGGATCATCGGTCAGGTCCTGCAGGGCCTCGACTCGTTCGGTCGATTCGTTGCGTTCATGGCGCTTGCGCAGGGGCGCGATTGAAGGCTGGTCGTCGTCGAAATCGTCGCTGGCGGCGGACGCCGACAAGCGTTCGTGATGGAGCGGGGCTTCGAGCGGATCGTTCAGGCGCAACTGCGGCGGCTGCGGCTCGTCGTCCAGTTCGACGGGTACAAGCGACAACGATGGCTCGGTGCGCGCAAGAATGCCGGTCTCGATCAGCGGTGGTGCGGATTTACTGACGTCGGCTGTCTCGGCACGATCGGCGGCCGATTCGCTGAACAGGCTGTCGGACCATGGCTCTTCTTCATGCCCGGCATTATCCCGGCGCGCACTCAAAGTATCGTCCCGCTGCCGGGCGAAGTCGGTAGTCGGCTGGACTTCGCGCTGTTCGAGTCGTGCGAGTTCTTCGTCCAGATCCAGCGTGTCGAGGTCCAGTTCAGTCGCCGACCATTGTTTCTGGCTGATGGCGCGAGGCTCCGCTGCCTCGTCAATTGCCGGTGCAACCGGCGCGACCGCGTCCTTGCCGGCCTGCTCGAGCAATTGCCTGGCGGCGTTGAATACCTGCAGGCACGAGCCGCAACGAACCACTCCGCGGGCCACGCTCAGTTGAGCATGGTTGACGCGGAAGCTGGTTTGGCAATGCGGGCACTGGGTGACGAAGCTGTCGGTCATGCGGCGATCCGGTCTGTGCAGAACTTCATTCTAGCGCCGACGCCCGGTAATGCGCACCCAGCCATCGCGGTTGGCGATCGGGTCCAGATCAAAATCCTGCGCATACGCGGCAGCCACTTCGTCGCCCTGTTCGGCGAGGATGCCTGAGAGCGCCAGGCGTCCACCCGATTTGACCAGGCTCGACAGTTGCGGCGCCAGCGTTACCAGCGGGCCGGCGAGGATGTTGGCCACCAGCACGTCGGCCTGAACCTGCGGCAGGTCCTCAGGCAGATAGAGCGGGAATAACGCCTCGGCAATGTTGTTGCGCCCGGCGTTGTCGCGGGAAGCTTCCAGCGCCTGCACGTCGATGTCGGTGCCGACAGCTTCCTTGGCACCCAACAAAAGGGCAGCAATTGCCAAAATCCCCGAGCCGCAACCGAAATCCAGGACGTTGCAATTCTTCAGGTCCTGGCCGTCGAGCCATTCCAGACACAGCGCGGTGGTCGGGTGAGTGCCGGTGCCGAACGCCAGGCCCGGGTCCAGCAGCAGATTCACCGCATCCGGTTCCGGCGCGGCGTGCCAGCTCGGGACGATCCACAGGCGCTGACCGAAACGCATCGGCTGGAAACCGTCCATCCAGCTGCGTTCCCAATCCTGGTCTTCGATGATTTCGCTGTGATGTTCTGGCAACGGGTGGCCGGTCAGCAATTGCAGATGGGCCAAGACGCTGGCGGCTTCGGTGCCACCTTCGAACAGAGCCAGCAGATGGGTGTGCGACCACAGCGGGGTGGTATTGAGTTCCGGCTCGAAGATCGGCTGATCTTCGGCGTCCATGAAGGTCACCGAAACGGCGCCCACCTCAAGGAAAGCGTCTTCGTAGGTTTCGGCTTGATCCGGGCTGATGGCGAGACGAACTTGCAGCCAAGGCATGGCGGGCACCTTTGAAAAATATTGAGTGCAGCCTGGCGGGCCGCGAGAAGGGCGCAAGTTTACGCGAGCGCGCAGCAGAAGACGACAGGGTAGACGGGGTCCGGAAGTGAACAAATAACTTGTGGCGAGGGGGCTTGCCCCCGTTCGGCTGCGCAGCAGTCGCACAACCCTCCAATCTCATTGAATCAGACAAACCGGATCGACTGTTTTGGGACTGCTGCGCAGTCCAACGGGGGCAAGCCCCCTCGCCACAGAGTTTTATAAATATCTGAGATGTGCAGAAACAACAAAACCGCCCGAAGGCGGTTTTGTTGATCAGGCTAAAGCTTAGTGCTTGTCGCCAGCCAGCTTGTGTTCCAGGTAGTGGATGTTGATTCCACCTTTGCAGAAGCCTTCATCGCGGACCAGGTCGCGGTGCAGCGGGATGTTGGTCTTGATCCCGTCGACAACGATTTCGTCCAGCGCATTGCGCATGCGCGCCAGGGCTTCGTCACGGGTTGCGCCGTAGGTGATCAGCTTGCCGATCAACGAATCGTAGTTAGGCGGAACCGCATAACCACTGTACAGGTGCGAATCGACGCGAACGCCGTTGCCGCCCGGGGCATGGAAATGCTTGACCGTGCCTGGGCTCGGCATGAAGGTTTTCGGGTCTTCGGCGTTGATCCGGCATTCCAGCGCGTGACCGCGGATGACCACGTCATCCTGGGTGTACGACAGCTTGTTGCCAGTGGCGATGCTGAGCATCTCCTTGACGATGTCAATGCCGGTGACCATTTCCGAAACCGGGTGCTCAACCTGAACGCGGGTGTTCATTTCGATGAAATAGAACGCGCCGTTCTCGTACAGGAACTCGAAAGTACCCGCGCCACGGTAGTTGATGTCGATGCACGCCTTGACGCAGCGAGCCAGGACTTCCTGGCGAGCTTTCTCGTCGATGCCCGGTGCCGGCGCTTCTTCAAGAACCTTCTGGTGCCGACGCTGCAGCGAGCAGTCGCGGTCGCCGAGGTGGATTGCCTGGCCCTGGCCGTCGGAAAGCACCTGGACTTCCACGTGGCGTGGGTTGGTCAGGAATTTTTCCAGATAGACCATCGGGTTACCGAACGCCGCGCCTGCTTCAGTGCGGGTCAGTTTCGCGAAGGAAATCAGGTCTTCTTCCTTGTGCACCACACGCATGCCGCGACCACCGCCGCCGCCAGCGGCTTTGATGATCACCGGATAGCCAACTTCCCGACCGATGCGCAGCGCGGTTTCTTCGTCTTCCGGCAGTGGGCCGTCGGAGCCCGGAACGGTGGGTACGCCGGCAGCAATCATGGCGTGCTTGGCCGAAACCTTGTCGCCCATCAGGCGAATGGTTTCAGCTTTCGGGCCGATAAAGGCGAAGCCGGAGTTCTCGACCTGTTCAGCAAAATCGGCGTTTTCGGCAAGAAAACCGTAGCCTGGGTGAATGGCGGTAGCGCCGGTCACTTCAGCGGCGGCGATGATTGCCGGAATGTGCAGGTAGGAGTGGGCAGCCGAAGCAGGACCGATGCAGACGGATTCGTCCGCCAGACCCAGGTGCATCAGCTCTTTGTCAGCCTTGGAGTAAACGGCGACGGTCTTGATGCCCATCTCTTTGCAGGCGCGCAGAATTCGCAGTGCGATCTCACCGCGGTTGGCGATAAGAACTTTTTCCAACTTCGCAGTCATCAAAGTTTCTCCGCGGTTCAAACGATGGTGAACAGTGGTTGGTCGTACTCAACCGGCTGGCCGTCTTCGACAAGGATGGATTCGATCACGCCGCTGGTTTCAGCTTCGATGTGGTTCATCATCTTCATCGCTTCGACGATGCACAGGGTGTCGCCTTTTTTCACGGTCTGGCCGACTTCAACGAACGACGGCGAGCTTGGCGAAGATTTGCGATAGAACGTGCCAACCATCGGCGAACGGGCAACGGTGCCGTTCAGCGCCGGGGCAGAGGGTGCAGCAGGTGCGGCCGCTGCCACGGGTGCCGCAGCAACAGGTGCAGGCGCCGGAGCTTGCATTGGGGCGGGTGCGTAGTATTGCTGAGCTGGAGTCTTGCTGTGACGACTGATGCGTACGGACTCTTCGCCTTCCTTGATCTCGAGCTCGTCGATGCCGGACTCTTCCAGCAATTCGATCAGTTTCTTAACTTTACGGATATCCATGAATCATCAACTCCCAAGGGTCGGTCAGGGGCGTTTAACGCTTGTCGTTCAAGCCGTTGCCTGTCTTTCAAGCTGCTCTAGTGCGGCCTCCAGGGCCAGTCGATAACCGCTGGCGCCAAGGCCGCAGATCACTCCCACCGCTACGTCGGAGAAGTAAGAGTGATGGCGGAAAGGTTCGCGTTTGTGCACGTTAGACAAATGCACTTCGATGAATGGGATGCTCACTGCCAGCAGCGCGTCACGTAATGCAACACTTGTGTGCGTAAAAGCCGCCGGGTTGATCAAAATGAAGTCCACACCTTCGCTGCGGGCAGCGTGGATGCGGTCGATCAATTCGTACTCGGCATTGCTTTGCAGGTGTAGCAAATGGTGGCCGGCTTCACGTGCACGGCGTTCCAGGTCCTGGTTGATCTGCGCCAGTGTGGTGGCGCCATAGGTACCCGGCTCGCGGGTGCCAAGCATGTTCAGGTTGGGTCCGTGCAGAACCAATAGCGTTGCCATCTGCTGTTCCTTGTTATCTATGTGCAATTGTCAGAACCCGGCGACTATGCCGCAAAGCCTTTGTGACTGTCCAGTTCTATGCAATAGCCGGCACGATGGCCGATGATTGCGCGAAATTTGTGACCCGCTCGCTAATTCCGGTCATTCGCCCTGGCGACACGTTCGGCGAAGTCCGCCGCATTGATCTCGCCAATCACCCGCACATCGGCCTGCTCGACGCCATCCTTGCCGAAAAACATCAGCGCGGGAGGGCCGAACAGGTTGTATCGGTCAAGCAGGGTGCGTTGCTCGGCGTTACTGGCGGTCATGTCAAATCGAATCAGGCGATAGCCTTTGAGACGTTCGACGACGTTGGCGTCAGTGAGTACCTGATTTTCGATTAATTTGCAGCTGATGCACCAGTCGGCGTACCAGTCGAGCAACAGCGGCGCACCGGAAGATTTCGCCTGAGCAAGGGCGTGATCGAGTTCCTGCGCGGTTGTGACCGTTTGCCATCCGCTGAGCCTTTGCGATTGCGCGTTGCCAGGCAAATTGCGCGGTTGCCCAATCGGACTGAACGGATCGGTCTGCCCGCTAAATGCGCCGTACCAGCAAGCCAGCGCGTAAGACAGCAGGAATATCCCCAGTAACTGGCCGAGGCGTTTGCGCGGTGGTTTGTAGACGAACTCCAGTGCGCCCATAAACAATCCGACGCCACCGGCCAGCAAGCCGAGCAGCAGCAACGTGATCTGCCCTGGCACGACCCGACTGAGCAAGCCGATCGCCAAGCCCAGCAGCAATACGCCAATCGCGTTTTTGACATACACCAGCCACGGTCCGCTTTTGGGCAACCATGCCGCACCACCCGTGGCCACCAACAATAGTGGCGCACCCATGCCGAGGCCGAGCATGAACAGTTTCAGGCCGCCGCCCACTGCATCGCCGCTGGCGCTGATGTACAGCAGCGCACCGGCCAGCGGAGCGGAAACGCAAGGTGAAACCAGCAGGCTCGATACCACGCCCAGTATTGCCGCGCCCCACAACGAACCGCCTTGGGTGCGGCTGGCAATTCGGTTCAGCCAACTGCTGATCGCGTGGGGCAGTTTCAGTTCGAAGACGCCAAACATGGCCAAGGCAAACACTGCGAAAAACAGCCCGAACGGCACCAGCACCCAGACCGATTGCAGACGCGCCTGCAGATTGAGTTGAGCGCCGAACATGCCCATCAACGCGCCAAGCAGGGCAAAACAGGCGGCCATCGGCAGCACGTACGCCAGCGAGAGATTGAACCCACGCCAGCCACCGACCTGGCCGCGCAACACCACGCCGGACAGAATCGGCAGCATCGGCAGCACGCACGGCGTGAACGTCAGCCCGACGCCGGCGAGAAAAAACAACGCCAGTTGTTTCCAGCTCCAGGGCGTGGAAGTGCTGCCGCCCTCGATGCTCAGGCGTTCGGTTTCGGGTGGATAACACAGGCCTTTGTCGGCACAGCCTTGATAACTCACAACCAGGGTGAAGGCGCGTGGGTCGGTGCGTGGCAGGTCGACTTCGAGAATCCCGTGGTACACCTCGACATCGCCGAAGTATTCGTCGTGTTTCTGTTCGCCCTTGGGCAGTTGCGCCGGGCCGAGTGCAACGTCCGCCGGGTCGCTGCGAAATTGCAAGCGGTGTCGGTAGAGGTAGTAACCGTCGGCTGCAACGAAACGCAGCTTGATCGATTGTGGGGTGGCTTCAACAAGGCTTAGCTGAAAGGCTTCGCGCACCGGCAGGAAATCGGCGCTGTTATTGATCGAGCCCAGCGTGGCGCTGGGTCGACTCTCCAGCAAACCGGCGGCGCTAACCGGCAGGACGAGCACCAGCCACAACAGGCAGAGCAAACGGCGCATGACAATCTCGCGTATCTGAAGTGAGGGCATGATAGCGGAGGTCCGACGGGTATGCAGGCGCGGGAGTCTGGTGGCGATTGTAATGATGCTATCGCGAGCAAGCTCGCTCCCACAGGGAATGAGTGCCCTTTAGGGAGCGAGCTTGTTCTGGTCAAGTTTTTCCGGACACCGATTACGGTGATCAAGCTGCCTGTTGTTCCGTTGCTATTGGCGACAGGTAGCCGTTGTAACTGTGGAGCCTGATTCGGTTGTAGCGCATGAAGAAGCTGGTCATGTCCTTTCTCGCTTCTTCGATCTCTGTATAACCCCTGACAGGCACCCATTCTGATTTGAGCGTGCCAAAGAATCGCTCCGTTGGTGCGTTGTCCCAGCACTGGCCTCTGCGGCTCATACTTTGGATGATGCCGTGTTCAAGCAGTTCTGACTGGAAGCGTTGGCTGGTGTACTGGCAGCCTTGATCCGAATGGAACATCAAACCCGTATGCCTGCCTCTTACTTCAACCGCCATCCTTAGCGCCTTGGTGACCAGGTTGGCGTCATTGATCAGCGAAAACGCCCACCCGACGACCCGTCGGGCGAACAGGTCAATGACCACAGCCAGGTGATACCAGCGCTTCCCAACCATCAGGCTGGTAACGTCGCCGCACCAAACCTGATTGATTGCTGCTGGCTGGAAGTTACGTTCGAGCAGATTCCTGGCCACAAATGCCTCAACACCTCTGGAGCGGTACTGGTGGCGACGACGCTGCCTGCTGGTCAGGTTCGCCTCGGCCATGAGCTTTCCAGCCAGAAACCTTCCAACCCTGAACTGCTGGGCCTTCAAACACTTGGAAATCATTCTCGCACCGGCGCTTTCCCTGCTTTCAGCATGCAATTGCACGACCTTCGCCCTGAGCGCATCACGTTTGGCATTCGGTGCTGAGCGACGATGAAGCCAGTCATAGAACGCGCTGCGGGAAACGCCAAGGACGTCGCAAAGCTGGCTAGTCGGATACGAGCCCGACTCTCTCAGTTCCTCGATCAGGAAAAACGATCGGGATCCGACATCAAGAGAGCGGTAGCCTTTTTTAAGATTTCGGCCTCGGTCTCAAGGCGTTTGATCTTGGCACGTAGCTGCTGGAGTTCACGCTGTTCATCACTGATCGCCATGGTGCCTGCGACTGGCTGTCCTTTTTGACGTTCTTTACGAACCTGATCAACCCAGCGGCGCAGAGCCGTAGGGCCGACTTCCATTGATGCGCAGACGTCGGGAACCGAACAGTTGTCGTCAAGAACCATGCTGGCAGCACGTCGCTTGAACTCGCGGGTATAGGTCTTTCGTTCTTGCATGGAACCTCCTGATTGGGCTAATCATATCGCCCTTAAGAGGTGTCCGGGATCATTAGGCCAGTTCAGCTTGCTCGCGAAAGCGATTTATCAGACGCGGAAGGCTTGAACCGCCGTATGCAAACGTCCACCCAACACCAGCAAATGCTCGCCTTGTTCACGCCCCTCGCCAATGCGCAGCAAATTATCCCCGCCCAGCTGGTGAATCCGCTCACTGTGATCACGAATTTCGCTGACTGCGCCGCTCTGCTGCGCCGTGGCATCGGCGATGCGCACGGCGGTGTCGGAAATGGTCTGGATCGCCCCGACGATTTCATCCAGCGCGCCGTCAGCGGCCTGCGCCTGACTGGCTGTCGCTTCAGCGTGCTCGACCTGCGCCCGCATGCCTTCCACCGATTGCCGCGCCGCAGACTGCAGGCCGGCAATCAGGTTCTGAATCTCTGCGGTGGCGCCTGCTGTGCGTTGCGCCAGTGAGCGCACTTCTTCGGCCACCACAGCGAAGCCGCGACCCATTTCGCCGGCTCGGGCCGCTTCAATGGCAGCGTTCAAGGCCAGCAGATTGGTCTGATCGGCAATCGAGCGGATTACCGTCAACACGCCGCCAATCGTCGCCGACTCTTCGGCCAGGTGTTCAATCATCTTCGCATTGCCTTGCACTTCACCTACCAGCGCGTGCAGCCCGGTCAGGCTTTGTCCGATTACCTTCTGGCCGTGCTCCACCGCCATCCCGGCATTGCGGCTGGCGTCGGCGGCCGAACTGGCGTCGCCGGCCACCTGTTGAATCGTCGCCTCCAGCTCGCCGAGGGAATCGCGGATCAGCGCGGTATCGCCCGCCTGATGCTCCGCGCCGCTGTGCAAATCGTTGCTCAGGTCGGCCAGGGTTCGGCTGCTGCCGGCGACTTGCTCGGCATTCAGGCGAATGGTCCCCACCAGATCCACCAGATAGGCGCGCATGCGGTTGAGCGAGGCTTGAATGTCATGCAGTTCGCGGTTGGTTTTGCCCAGTTCAATGTCCTGGCTGAAATCACCCTCGGCCCAGACCGAAAGTGCCGGTGCCAGGTTGGTCAGCGTGCGTGCCAGACGCCGCTGCAAGGTGTCGATCAGCAACGCGATCAGCAGGATCAAGCCGATCATCACGCCTTGCATCAGCCGCACTTCACTTTGAATCTGCCCGTGCTGGGCGCGAACGACAGGTTCGAGACCGGCAATCGCCTGTTGCACTGCGGCGATTTTCAGGTGGGTCGCGGCGCTGAGATCGGCACGTTTGCGGATCTGCTCGCGGGTGCGCGCCAGTTCCGCGGGATAGCGGGTCAACAGGCTGGTGAGTTCACGTTTGAGAGCGACGCCGGCATCTTCGGCGGCGGCTTTTTCAGTGGTCTCCAGGCCCATCATCGCGGCGAAATCGTCGGTGGCCGATTCGGTGCTGCTGGCCACACCGAGCAATGGCAAAGCGTCGATGAGTTCGGCCTGGGCGCGGATGTTGCCGACTTCGCGCTCGACATCGGCCGCCAGTTCGCTGCGCCCGCTGCTGACCAGTTTGTCCCGCGCCAACGACAGTTTGCCCAAGTGCTGTGACGCGGCGAGCAAAGGTGCCATCCAGGCCGGGTTGCCGCTGGCGTACTGGCTGAGTTGATCGAGGCTGGCGCCGAGTTCACGTTCGGCCTGCAATAACAGTGCTTGCGGATCGCCAGCCAGTTTGCCGGCGGCGAGCAAGTCGGCTTTGCTGAATTCGTCGAGGTCCGACAGGCTCGGGCGCAAGGTGTCGGCCAGGGCGGGCGGCAGCTCACTCAATTCCTTTTGCACGGCATCGATGGCCTGGCTGGCACTGCTCAGACGCAAGGCATCGCCGCTGGCGAGGTAATCGCCAATGCTGCGCGCCGCTTCATTCTGAAATTGCTGGGACAACCCCAGGTAGCGCTCCATCAACAGATAGGGGCGTTCCAGGGCTTTTTGCGACCACCATAGCGTCGCGCCGAGCGCTACGCAAACGGCGACTAAAAGGAGGGTGTTGAGATTGGTCAGCAGCTTCAGGCGCATTGCGGGACTACCAACGGCAGAATGGTAAGCGCCTGAAGTTATTGCGTTTCTGTTACAGCGTTATGACCGAACGGGTCGATTCCGATGAAAAGATGGCACTTTGCTTTGATGCGTGCGCGGCATGGATCCGGTTGCGTCCGGCGTGCTTGGCGCGGTACAGCGCCTCATCTGCCAGACTGGCCATCATCAGGCCGTCGGACCCGTCGCTCAGCTCGACCACGCCGGCGCTGAAGGTGCACCAGAGATCCTGTGGCTGCGCCGGATAATGAATTTCGGCGAAGCGCTGGCGTATTTCGTCGAGCACGGTGAAAGCCGCTTCGATATCGGTGTCGGGCATGACGATGGCAAACTCTTCGCCGCCGTAACGGCCAATGAAGTCGGTTTTGCGCAAGCGCTGTTTGAGGAACAGCGCCAGGCTTTTGATCACGCGGTCGCCCATGGGATGGCCGTGGCTATCGTTGACCCGTTTGAAGTGGTCAATGTCGAGCATCGCAAAACTCAGCGGCTTGCCTTCGCGCCGCGAGCGGAAGCTGCAATCTTCGAGCAGTTGCAGGATGTGTGTGTGGTTGTACAAACCGGTCAGGCTGTCGCGGACCATTCGCGCCTTCAGGTTGCGCGCACGGGCCGCGCGATTGCGCACAGTGGTGATGAGGTGGCGGGGCTTGATCGGTTTGGTCAGGAAATCGTCGCCGCCTTCGCTCATGGCGTCGAGTTGCTTGTCCTGATCGTCTTCAGCCGACAGGTAAATGATCGGCACGCTGACATAACGATCGTTGTGCCGGATGACCTTCGCCAGTTCAGTCCCGGTGCAGGCCGGCATGTACATGTCGAGGATGATCAGGTCGGGCTGGAAGTCGGCGAGTTCGGCCATCGCCTGAATCGGCTCGGTCAACGTGCGCGTGACGATCCCGGCGCTGTTGAGCAGGCGCTCGGTGTGCAACGCCTGAGCGCGCGAGTCGTCGATGATCAGCACTTTATAGGGTTCGTACTGGGCGACGCAGGTCAGTACTTCGATCTTCTCCAGCAGGCTCGACGCTTCGAGGGTGCCGGTGAGAAACTCCTGACCGCCGGCGCGTACGGCGGCGAGGCGGGTCGGGGTGTCGGTTTCCAGCAGGCTGAAAAACAGCAGGGGCAAAGGCTCGTCCAGTCCGACCTGAGCTTCGGCGGCGAGTTGCAGGCCGACGCCAGGGCCGCTGAAATCCACGTCCATCACAATCGCCGCCGGCAAGCGCTCGCCCATCGATGAGCGAAACGCGGTCACGCTGTCGATTGACTGCGCGCTAAGGCCGAAAAATTCCAGTTGCTTGGCCAGGCGTTCGGCCCGCTCGTAATCTTGCAGCATCACGTAGATCGGTTTGCGCAGCGGCGGCAGGAACGTTTGCTCCAACTGATCGCCATGCCGCAGCCCGGTGCGCGACAGGCGCTGCATGAGGCGATTGAGTTCAGTGATCAACGCACTGCTCAGGCGCCCGCGATTGGCGTCGATCGCTTGCAGCGATTGACCGATGTGCCGCGCCAGCTGGCTGTGTTCCGGTTGCTCGAAACGCTCGGCGAAACGCAGCAAACGCACGTTGGCCTCGCTGAGTTCGGACAAATCGGTGCTCGACCATTCGCTGCGTTGCAGGCGCTGCCATATCTCAAGAATCTGACGTGCCTGATGAATCACCCGCTGGGCAAAGTGGTGCTTGAGGCGCTCACGGCTGGGGTCTTCTGGCTCGGTCATATCCTGACTACTGGGTAGGGTGCATGCTGAGATTGACTGGTGGCTCTATGCTAGCATCTCTTTCGATTAGCATCAGTGTCGTCCGTCAATTAAGTGCGCAGCGGCGTCATTCAGTTTGTGACCGGTCAGTCGGGTGTGCTGCGCGACGAGGCGTGTTACTTGTAGCAGCAAGCTTCACCCGCTGCTACCAGGGAGATCCTTCCTTTATATTAGCGTTCGCACCTCGCGGTCGTGCTTCGCGTCGCGCAGATTTAATGCGCGGCAAACGAGGCACGATGGCGTAGGGTTGTGGTCGAACCGATGAACTCAAGTGATTGAAAGGATACCGCCATGCTGGACTGGAAGAATCGCGCGGGCAGCGCGCCCGAACGTGCCGCCGAACCTAAGTCGGCCACCCGCAGTTACGTCGGCGGCCTGTTGTTCAGCCGGGCGCTGGCCACGCTGCTCGGCCTTTTTCTGTTGGTGACCATCGTGCTCGGTTGGTACTGGAGCCAGGAGCCGGCGTTGTTTCCGGTGCAGCAAAACGCACAAGTGGCGGCCGAACGCGAAGGCAAGCAGATGGTCATCGGCTACACCACGGTCGAAACCCTCAAGACCGTCGCCGATACCTTGCTGAGCAAGCCGGGCGGCTACATTTCCAACGACCGTTTCCCGCCCGGCCTGTGGATGGACAATACGCCGAGTTGGGAATATGGCGTGCTGGTCCAGGTGCGAGATCTGACACGCGCCTTGCGTAAAGACTTTGCCCGCTCGCAATCGCAGTCGGCAGAAGACGGTGATCTGGCCAAGGCCGAACCGCGTTTCAACTTTGATAACAAGAGCTGGGTGCTGCCATCCAGCGAGTCCGAGTATCAGGAAGGCATTAAATCCCTGAGCCGTTATCAGGCGCGCCTTTCCGATCCTTCGCAGAAAAACGCGCTGTTTTATGCCCGCGCCGACAACCTCAACAATTGGCTGGGCGACGTCGGCACCCGTTTGGGTTCGCTGTCGCAACGGCTGTCCGCGAGCGTTGGCCGGGTCAAACTGAACACCGCGCTGAAAACCGAAGTGGTTGCGCCGGGCGAAGTGCCGCAGGTTGACGAGGAAATCGTCGAAACGCCGTGGATGCAGATCGACAACGTGTTCTACGAAGCTCGCGGTCAGGCCTGGGCATTGTCCCACTTGCTGCGCGCGATCGAAGTCGACTTCGCCGATGTGCTGGCGAAGAAAAACGCCACGGTCAGCGTGCGTCAGATCATCCGTGAGCTGGAAGCGTCGCAAGAGCCGGTCTGGAGCCCGATGATTCTCAATGGCAGCGGCTTTGGCGTGCTGGCCAACCACTCGTTGGTCATGGCCAATTACATTTCCCGGGCCAACGCTGCAGTGATCGATTTGCGTCAGTTGCTCAATCAGGGCTGAATCATGGCGGATAAAGCACGCGAGGCCGCCCATCGCGTGGCCTCGGACGCCGAGCAGATCGCATGGGTCGACGAGCAGGACAACCTGCTCGGCGCCCTGGTCCGGTCGGATTTGCGCGAGCGTGGGCTGATCGGACGCGGCACGTACATCATGCTGTTCAATTCCGCCGGAGAGCTCTGCGTGCATCGCCGAACCTTGAGCAAGGCGATCTATCCCGGTTACTGGGACGTGGCGGCGGGCGGCATGGTCCTGGCCACCGAGACATACGCCGAATCGGCGGCCCGCGAGCTGGAAGAAGAGTTGGGGGTGGGCGGGGTAGAGCTGACCGCGCACGATCATTTCTTTTTCGAAGACACCGGCAACCGACTCTGGTGTGCCGCGTTTTCGGCGGTGTGGGATGGCCCCTTGGTCCTGCAGCCCGAGGAAGTGCTGGAAGCGCGCTTTATTCCGGTGGATCAGGTCATGCTCGACATCCAGCAAAAGCCCTATTGCCCGGACTCGCTGGCCGCCTTGATGCGCTATCTGCGCGCCTGCGGGAAGGACGTCGCAAAACCGCTGTGAATTGGCGCCGATTGGCTCTTAGCAATCGGCGTTTTTGCCGTTACACTGCGCGACCTTTTCAACTGAATCGGATCGCTTTTTTGTAGGAGCGAGCTTGCTCGCGAAGAACGCAAGGACGACGTGCATATCCTGATGGCTCGCGTCATCGTTGACGACCATCGCGAGCAAGCTCGCTCCTACAGGGTTGTTTTGTTTCAGTAGCGCTGCCCCTGCCTGAGTGGGGCTTCGCGGTCGATGGCCCCAGTGGCCGCGACCAGTCTTTGTCCTCCCAAGAGGATTTCCGGTGGCCAAAAAAGCCGCATCCTTCGCCGCCCTGGGTGGCCTGGTATTTTCCACCGACGCAGGTCGTCATTGCCCCGATTGCAGTAAACCGGTGGACGCCTGCATCTGCAAACAAACCGTGATCCCGTCCGGTGATGGCATTGCTCGCGTGCGTCGCGAAAGCAAGGGTCGTGGCGGCAAGACGGTGACCACCATCACCGGCGTGCCCCTGGCCGAAGACGCGCTCAAGGAACTGGCGACCACGTTGAAAAAGCGCTGCGGCACCGGTGGCGCGTTGAAAGACGGCATCATCGAAATCCAGGGCGAGCATGTGGAGCTGTTGTTGGGCGAGCTGATCAGACTCGGGTTCAAGGCCAGGAAGTCCGGCGGCTAGCAGCCTCTGTGAAAACCACCCTTGGTTCAACCTGGTCCTGACAGCAGGCAAGGTGTCGCCTGCATGGTTTTCACAGAGCCTGTTCTGACCGGTTTCTAAACTCACTGCGGTCAGCGAGGTCTATCCCCTCGTTGACGAACCGTCATTTACACGCTTTAGACTGCGCCAGCCTGAACCCAGGTGACGCTCTATGACTTCTTTATAGGGGACTTCAATGTCCGTACGACGCACACGCAAAGACGATGGCAGCCAATGGACAGTTGCGGACAGCCGCAGTGTTTACGGGATCCGCCATTGGGGGGCCGGGTATTTCGCGATCAATGACGCCGGTCGCGTCGAAGTTCGTCCGAACGGTCCGGCCAGCTCGCCGATCGACCTGTTCGAGCAGGTCGACCAGTTGCGCAAGAGCGGCTTGTCCTTGCCGTTGCTCGTACGTTTTCCGGATATCCTCCAAGACCGCGTGCGTCAGTTGACCGGGGCCTTCGATTCGAACATCGCGCGCCTGGAATACCAGAGCAAGTACACCGCGCTGTACCCGATCAAAGTGAACCAGCAGGAGGCGGTGATCGAAAACATCATCGCCACCCAGAACGTGTCCATCGGTCTGGAAGCCGGGTCCAAGCCCGAGCTGCTGGCCGTGTTGGCCCTGGCTCCGAAGGGCGGCACCATCGTCTGCAACGGTTACAAGGACCGGGAATTCATTCGTCTGGCCCTGATGGGCCAGAAACTCGGCCACAACGTGTTCATCGTGATCGAGAAAGAATCCGAAGTTGAGCTGGTGATCGAGGAGGCCGCCTCTCTGAAGGTCAAGCCTCAGGTCGGCCTGCGCGTGCGTCTGTCGTCCCTGGCGTCAAGCAAGTGGGCAGACACCGGTGGCGAGAAATCCAAGTTCGGTCTGTCGGCGGCGCAGTTGCTCTCGGTGGTCGAGCGCTTTCGCGCGGCGGGCCTCGATCAGGGCATTCGCCTGCTGCATTTCCATATGGGCTCGCAGATCGCCAACCTGGCGGACTACCAGCACGGTTTCAAGGAAGCGATTCGTTACTACGGCGAACTGCGCAACCTTGGCCTGCCGGTCGATCACATCGATGTCGGTGGCGGCCTGGGTGTCGACTACGACGGCACTCACTCGCGCAATGCCAGCTCGATCAACTACGACATGGACGACTACGCCGGTGTCGTGGTCGGGATGCTCAAGGAGTTCTGCGACGCGCAGAGCCTGCCGCACCCGAACATCTTCTCCGAAAGCGGTCGTTCCCTGACTGCACACCACGCGATGCTGGTGGTACAGGTCACCGACGTCGAGAAACACAACGACGACGTGCCGCAGATCGACAACAAGGAAGCGCTGCCGGAAACCGTGCAGTGGCTGGTTGATCTGCTGGGCCCCACCGACATCGAGATGGTCACCGAAACGTACTGGCGCGCCACGCACTACATGAGCGACGTGGCCACCCAGTATGCCGACGGCAAACTGACCCTGGCTGAAAAAGCCCTGGCCGAGCAGTGCTATTTTGCTGTGTGCCGGCGCCTGCACAACTCGTTGAAAGCGCGTCAGCGTTCGCACCGTCAGGTGCTCGATGAACTCAACGACAAGCTTGCCGACAAATACATCTGCAACTTCTCGGTGTTCCAGAGCCTGCCGGACACCTGGGCGATTGGCCAGGTGCTGCCGATTCTGCCGCTGCACCGTCTTGACGAAGAGCCGCTACGCCGTGCCGTGCTGCAAGACCTGACCTGCGACTCCGACGGCAAGATCAAGCAGTACGTCGATGAGCAAAGCATCGAAACCAGCCTGCCGGTACATAGCCTGAACGAAGGCGAGGACTATTTGCTGGGCATCTTCCTGGTCGGCGCCTATCAGGAAATTCTCGGCGACATGCACAACCTGTTCGGTGACACCGATTCGGTGAACATCTATCAGAATGCCGATGGCAGCGTGTACCACGCCGGTATTGAAACCCACGACACCATCGAAGACATGCTGCGTTATGTGCACTTGTCGCCGGAAGAGTTGATGACTCACTACCGCGACAAGTGCGCCAGTGCGCGCATCACGGCGGCCGAACGGACGCAGTTCCTCGACGCGTTGCGCCTGGGCCTGACTCGTTCGTCTTACCTGTCGTCCTGAGGTCAGTCTCCGATTCCATCGGCTTGTCTGAAAATGTACCGCTCCCTGCGGTTTTTTCAGATGATCCGGTGGGACGGTTCTTCATTTGTCGAGGAAATCCACCGCTCCCGTGACTATAAAAGTCATATGGTCTGCATTTATCGTAGGCCGTTTCCTAAGTTGAACTTCGGCACTCTACTCGGCCATGCCTCTCGGCGAGAATCCCCGGCCGCCCTTCCTGTAGAGAATCGCCGATGTTCGATCCAGTCCTCGAACCTTCATTTCGTCTGGAAGTAGCCGGGCTGCCCGATTCTTTCGAAGTCCTGGCCTTTACCGGTAAAGAAACGATCAGCGAGCCCTTTGTGTTCGATGTGGATTTGCTGATCGATGACCCGAACCTCGACCTTGCCAGCTTGTTGTACCGTTCTGCCATTTTGCACATCGAAGCGCAGCGCAGCTTTTTTCACGGGCAATTGCATGAGCTCGTCCAGCGCGACCATGGCCCGTGCAGCAGATTGTGTCAGTTGCAGCTGCGGCCAAAACTGGCGTGCCTGTCCCACCGTTTCAGCCAGCGAATTTTCAGTGCCCGCACGGTGCCTCAGATCCTCGATCAGGTACTCAAGGAGCACGGCATCACCGGCCAGGATCGGCGCTTCGAGCTGAGTGCAAATTATCCGCCACGAGACTTCTGCACGCAGTATCGGGAATCGGATCTGCAGTTTCTGCAGCGCCTGTGCGCTCAGGAGCGTGTGCACTATCATTTCGAACACGGCGCTCGCGGGCATTGCGTCGTCTTCTCTGATAGTGACGCACATTTTCCCACAGGCGACGCGGTCCGGTTCGACGCGGAGTGCGAGCAGCCGGCGATTCGACAATTCAAGCTGCAGGTCAGCGAGCGATACCGGCGAAGTGCCGAGGGACATACCGATGTGGCGACGCTGCGCAGTGGGCAACTGATGCCGTTGTCCGGTCATCCGGTAGCCGAGTGCAATCAGCCGTGGCTGCTGACCCATGTCGAGCATCTCGGCAGTCAGGACCCGGTGAAGCCCTACCTCAATCAGTTTCGGGCGATTCACCGGGAAGCGGCATTCGCGTCGGCGCAACACGTGGTTAAACCTCGCATGCACAGCTTGCAACGCGCCTGGGTAGTGGACGTCGATGAACCTCGGCCCGATCCATCCCGACCGGTCGCGGTGCAGTTTGACTGGCTGTATCAGGGGGAAGGCGCGACGCCGAGCCATTGTTGGTTGCCTGTGTCAGCCGAGCTGGACGGCCTGGCTGTTGCGCAGTTGAGTGAGGGCACCGAGGTGGTGGTCAGTTTTATCGAAGGTGATCCGGATCAACCGCTGATCAGCGGTTTCCTGCACACGCGGGCAACGGTCGAAAATGACACGTCACCGGTCACGCCCGAGGATCCTTCACCCGTCGATGGCGTGCTGCAATTGTTGCGAACCGGCGAGCCATTGCTGCTGTTGTGCCTGATGCCCGGCGGTGGCAGTTTCATTCATTGCCAGGAGACATTGTGCGCCTGCCGTGCGGCGACGCGATTCGGCCCGGGCAGTGCGGCATGATCGGCGAGCCTGCGCAATGGCTATTGCTGGATGTTCCGGGTGCGCCTCACACCCGTTTGATGTTGCAAAAGTTGTTTGCACAAGCGCGCAGCTTCAAGTTGTTCGAGGGCACGGAACTGCATGCGCTGCGCGATGAAGGGCCCGTGCTGGTTGATCTGCGCAGCTGTCCGGCACTGGCCGGGTTGTGTTTCAGCCAGGCGCAGATGTGGCGCGGTTTGCTGATGGCCAGTGACGCATCGGCTGGGCAACTGATCGAACATCTGCAGCGCATGCTGACGGTCACTGTCGGCCTGCATCATCGAGCCTTGTTGAGTTATTTCAATCCGAACACGGCCAGTTACTTTTTCGATGCCTGCGATGCCAGGGAGCTGAGTTACTGGCTGGGGCCGATCAAACAACTGCAATGGTTTGGCGGGACCTGGGCCGACCGTGCGATCGGTAGTCAGGGTTGGCAGCAGTTGATCAATCCAGGCTTGACGGTCGAGCCGCTGGCGGTCGAGTCCGACCTGAGTCAGCGTCAGCGCGAAAGGCTGCAGACCTGCCTGCTGGAACAGCATGCCTGGCATTGGTGCCAGTCCACCGAGGCCGATTACACCAGCCTTTGGCACCACCTGCAGGAGGGACTGGCGCTGGGGTTCAGCGATCGGCCGGCACTGGATGGCTGGTTATGGCTGCGCTTGCAATACCCACACGGTTCGCTGCGAGAGCCGCTGTGCGGCGCCACGCAGCAGGAACGCCTCGATAACCTGCGCATTCGCTGGCAAAACGACCAGGCTCAGTGAGCGCGCCCGGCGAACCAGCCATCGTTGTTGCGCAACAGCCAGGCGATTGCGCCCAGGGTCAGGCTGCGCAACAACATGAACAGCAGGAAGGTCAGCCACAGGCCGTGATTACCCAGACCTTGCAGCGCCCAGGCAAACGGCAACAATAAAATCATCGTCAGCAGCATGCCGTTACGCATTTCCCGGGCGCGGGTGGCGCCGATAAACAGTCCGTCCAGCAGGTAACTCCAGACGGCGATCATTGGCAGGGCGGCGAGGTAGGGCAGGTAGACGAATGCCGTATCGCGCACGCTCTGGATGTCAGTCTGCATCTCGATAAACAGATGCCCGGCAAACAGGAACAACACCGCGAAGCCCAGGCTTGCCAGCAGCGACCAGCCACAGGCCACCACCAGTGAGCGCCGTAGGGCATCGCGGTCACGGGCGCCAATGGCGTGGCCGCACAAAGCTTCCACCGCGTGGGCCAGACCATCGAGCGCATGCGCGGTCAACAACAAACCATTGAGCAGCAACGCGTTCGCCGCGACGGTGGCATCGCCCAGCCGCGCGCCTTGCACGGTGATCAGAAAAAACACCGATTGCAGCAGCAGGCTGCGGATGAAAATGTCCCGGTTGACCGCCAGCAGCGGGCGCCAACTCTGCCACAGCGCCAGCGCGGCCCAGGCGATGTGCCCGGGATAGGCGCGCAAGGCTTTTCGCGTCAGCAGCAGGCCAATGAGAGCGCCGGTCCATTCGGCAATCACTGAGGCGCGCGCCGAACCGGCCACACCCCAGTCCAGCCCGAGCACGAACCAGAGATTGAGCGCGATGTTGACCAGATTGGTGCTCAGCAGAATCGCCAGCGGCGCCCGCGCATTCTGCGTACCAAGGAACCAGCCGACCAGCGCGTAACTGGCCAGCGCCGCGGGCAGGCCGAATAACCGCGTATGAAAAAACTCGCGCGTGAGCTGATCCAGTTCTGCCGAGGGTTGCATGAAGTGCAGTGCGGCACCGCTCAGGGGTATCCCCAATGCGCCCAGAACAATCGCCAGGCCCACCGCCAGCAACAAGCCCTGCAAGAGAATCTGCCGCAACGCCGCACCGTCATCGCGCCCGGCCGCCTGAGCGGCAAACCCGGTAGAGCCCATGCGCAGAAAGCCCATCGCCCAGGCGAGAAAGGTGTACAGGCTGGCGCCCACCGCAACGGCGCCCAACTGGTGGGCATGAGGCAAGTGGCCGATGACGGTGCTGTCGACCAGCGCCACCAGCGGCACAGAGATGTTCGAGAGGATCATGGGCGCGGCAAGCGCCCAGACCCGACGATGAGTCGGGCGGTCGCGCCAGTCGGTCAGCAGGTTGGACATGCAGGCTCCTTGAGGAGCGGCATTGTAACGATTACTTCGCGAGCAGGCTCGCGGCCAGCGGTGGCAGGTGTTTTTAGTGGATTATCCAGCTCAGCAACCACAAGCCCAGCAGCAACCAGATGATCCCCATGATGATCGACGCATTCATGAATGCGCGAATCGCTGACCACAGCAGCATCAGCCCGACAATCAACGCCAGGATGCTGATGACCGAAGTATCCATGCCCAGCGTACGGGACAGCCCTTCGACAAAGTTGCTGCCAGCGTTGCTCAACAGGTTGAACAGACCGCTGAGGCCGTCAACGATGAAGCGGATGACCGAACCGAGTGCCTGGCCGAGCCATTCGAAAAAACTTTCTACCTGCATGTGAACATCCTTGATGAACGTGGTGGCGTGGTTGCCGGACATGAGCCTTCGGCTATGGTTCAGGGCGCCGAGTTCCCTGATGCTACACAGACCTTGCCATGATCGGATATCCCCCCGAAGCTATACGTCTTCAGGAGAGCCCGATGAACCTTGTTGAACTGACCGAACGCCTGCACGCGATCCGCGATCGCAATGATTGGCGACAATTTCACAGCCCCAAAAACCTGGCAATGGCCGCGAGCGTGGAAATGTCCGAACTGGTGGAAATCTTCCAGTGGCTGAGCGAAGACCAGTCTCGTCAGTTGCCGGCAGACAAGCTCGCCCACGCCGGGCAGGAAGTGGGCGACATCGTACTTTATCTCCTGCTGTTGTGCAGCGAGCTGGGGCTGGACATGGATGAAGTGGTGCGCAGCAAACTCGCCGACAGTGAACGGAGGTTCAGCTGATGAGCGACCGGCATTTCGATCAACTGGCGACCCGTTTCGCAGAGAAAATCTACGGCGGCGCCAAAGGGGCGATTCGCCTTGCCGTGCTTCAGGCCGATCTGGCCGAAGTCTTGCCCGACCGTGCGTTGCGCGTGCTCGACATCGGTGCCGGCCTCGGCCACATGTCGTTATGGCTGGCCGAGCGCGGGCATGACGTGACGCTGGCCGAGCCGGCCGAGCCGATGCTTGAAGGCGCTCGTCGGCGGTTCGCCGATGCAGGACAAACCGCGACTTTCATTCAAGCGCCCTGGCAAGAATTGCCCGGGCAGCTCAATGAGCCCTACGATCTGGTGCTTTGTCATGCGGTACTCGAATGGCTCGCCGAACCCCACACGATCCTGCCGGTGCTGCATCAGCTGACGAAACCCGAAGGCCGGTTGTCGCTGGCGTTTTACAACCGCGATGCGCTGATCTACCGCAACCTGCTCAAGGGGCACTTTCGCAAGATGCGCAACAACGACATGGCGGGCGAAAAACAGAGCCTGACCCCGCAACAGCCACTTGATCCGCGAGCACTTGCGGCGCAACTTGAAGGCCTGTGGCGGGTCGAAACCCAGAGCGGGGTTCGCGTTTTTCACGACTATATGCCGGTGGAATTTCAGGCCCGCGCGCAGCTGGGGGATTTGCTCGAAATGGAGCTCGCCCACCGTCGCCACCCAGGCTTCGCCGGGCTTGGGCGTTACCTGCACTGGATCTGTCGGCCGATCTGATCGGAGCGCGAAATGAAAAGTCGTTCAGGGTTACTGGTGATCTGTCTGGGCCTAGTCGCCTGCCAGGGCAGCAATCCTTACGTGGCAAGCTCCAGACCTCTGCCGCCGGCACCACCGCAAGCGGCCACGACCTTCGATCGCAGCGCGTACCCGGCGCCGCCGCGTGATTACGGGCGTTATCGCAGTTGGGCGTGGCTCAATGGGCGCTTGCCGCCGGGCACGGCCTGGGCAGATTCGGCGCAGGTTGCCGAAGCCGTGAGCAGCGCGCTCGATCAGCGTGGCCTGCGCCCGCTGCATGACAATCGTGCGGCAGACCTGTTTGTCAGCGCCGACCTGCGCCTGGAAACCCGTATGCGCCAGGTTCGCGACGACTACGGCTATTACGGCGGCGGATACGGTGGTTATGGTGGCTACAATCGTTATGGCAGCGGTTACGGCATGTACAACACGGTGCCGATCGTGCGCACTTATCAGGAACAGGTCGTGGTCGTGCGCGTAGACTTGTTCGATGCGCAGAGCGGCCAGCCAGTCTGGAGTTCGAGTGCCGAAACCAGCAATCGCGGCTCACAGGGCGCGCAAACCGATGCCATTCGTGAAGCGGTGGAAAAAGCCATGTCGGCGTATCCGCCGAGCTAGTCCGGTGTATCCCGGCTTATTGCAGGTTGAAGTCTTCAATCGGAGAACCACCATGTTCCGTCCTCTCGCTCTACTGGTTGTCGCCGCACTGTTGAGTGCCTGTGCCTCCGACCAGGTCAACAATGACTATGACGCCAGCCGCGACTTTGCCGCTTATCGCAGCTGGAGCTGGAAGGAACCGGCGCTGCAATATCGCCCCGATGACCCGCGAATCAAGAGCGACCTGACCGAGCAACGCATCCGCCAATCGGTGTCCGATCAGCTGGATCAGCGGGGCCTGCGCCCGGCAACCGGAGGCAGCAAGGGCGATCTTGGCGTGCAGGCTTATCTGATCGTCGAACAGCGCCAGCAACAAGTGACGACCAACTACGGCGGCGGCGGCGGATGGGGCAGTCCGTGGCACGGTTATTGGGGCGGGCCGATGTACAACGAAACCCGCAATGTCAGTTACAAGGTCGCGATCATTCAGATCGATCTGCTGGACAGCAAGGACGGCAAACTGGTGTGGCGGGGCAGCGACGAACAATTGGTCAGCGGCTCGCCCAATCCCAGCGATCGTGCCAACGCCATTCGCGAAACGGTTGGCAAAATACTCGCCAATTATCCTCCGCGCTGACCTAGACTTTGCGCGCGAGTGCCAAGATGTGGCGAGTTCAGGAAATCGGTCGCCAGTGCCCGACCATGTGCTCCAGATCCCCGGCGCCTATCAATTGGAAATCACCGCTGGAGCCCGCCGCGCTGGCGAGCAACGTCACTTCGCTGGGCAGACGTACCGGCTTGCGAAACTGCACCGCAATCTCCACGTTAGCCGTCGGCAAATGCTGATCAAGCGCTGCCAGCGTGCGCGCCTTGTTCCACAAGCCGTGTGCGATCGCAGTCGGGAAGCCGAACAGTTTGGCGCTTGCGGCACTCAAATGGATCGGATTGTAATCGCCCGAGACGTTCGCGTATTGCCGACCGATGTCGGCCGGGGCCTTCCAGCGGCTGACCTCTGTGACCGACAAGGTTGACGCCAAGACATCTTCTATGGGCTCGCCGTCGAGTTTGGCGCCGCGACAAAGCATCTGGCTTTCTGCCTCCCACAGCGTCCCCAGCTGATCTTCCAGGGTCGTCAGCAGATCAAACGTCGCACCCTTGGCGTGCGGTTGCAGGTTAGCCACTCGCACACTGACTCGCCCTCGATGCACGCCGCCCATCGGCCGAATGAGGCGAATGCGGTTGCTCAGATGAATCAACCCCAGTAACGGAAACGGGAAATCTTTTGCGGTCAGCACTTGCATCTGCAGCGCAAACGCGAGGATGTGCGGATAGGTCGGGGGCAACAAGCTGCTGTCGGCAAATCCACAGACCTTGCGGTAGTCCGCCAGGCGCTTGGGATCGACATCGACCCAGCACCGCAACCCAGTCTCGGGCAGCGCGGTGCCCGTGATCTTGCGTCGCATTGCCGCTTGCGCGTACGACGCGGGCAGGCCGGGTTCGCGTTCGAGTGTGTGCCAGTCATTGTTCATGGTTACGCCCCCAGTACACTTTGCCCGCAGACACGTAGCGCCTGACCGGTATAGCCACCGGTGCCCGGTTGTGCCAGCCACGCCACAGCTTCGGCGACGTCTTGCGGCACGCCGCCCTGGCCCAATGAGCTCATGCGTCGCCCGCCTTCGCGCACGGCAAATGGCAGGTGCGCAGTCATCTGGGTTTCGATAAACCCCGGGGCGACTGCGTTGATGCTGATGCCGCGCTCGTTCAGCAGCGGCGCCCACGCTTGCGCGAGACCGATCAATCCGGCCTTGCTGGCGGCGTAGTTGGTTTGCCCGCGATTGCCGGCAATGCCGCTGATCGACGCCAGCAGGATGACCCGGCCATTGTTGCGCAAAGTGCCGCTGTCGAGCAGCGCCTTGGTCAACACTTGCGGTGCATTGAGATTGACCGCGAGCACCGCGTCCCAGAGTTCCGGAGTCATGTTGGCGAGGGTTTTGTCTCGGGTGATACCGGCGTTGTGCACCACGATATCGACGCCGTCGGACAGCTGTTCGATCAGCTGCGCAGCGGCGTCTTCGGCGCAGATGTCCAGCGTGATACTGCGCGCGCCGAGACGAGCGGCAAGCGCTTCCAGATCGTTTTTGGCCTGCGGGACGTCGAGCAGGATAACCTCGGCACCATCACGCGCCAGCGTTTCGGCGATGGAGGCGCCAATGCCGCGTGCGGCGCCGGTCACCAGCGCCTTGCGCCCGGACAACGGGCGAGTCCAGTCGGTTACGGGCGTATCACACGCATTGACCCGTATCACTTGCCCGGAGACGAAGGCGCTCTTTGGCGAAAGAAAAAATCGCAGTGGGCCTTCCAGCTGATCTTCTGCACCTTCGCCCACCTGGATCAGTTGCAACGTCCCGCCGCCGCGCAATTCCTTGGCGAGCGATCGGCTGAAGCCTTCCAGCGCGCGTTGAGCACTGGCGGCGAACGGGTCGCTGACTGTTTGCGGGTCACGTCCGAGAATCACCAGGTGTGCATTGTGATCAAGGTTTTTCATCAAGGGCTGAAAGAACTCGCGCAGTTGCGTCAGGGCGTCGGTTTGCGTCAGCTCGCTGGCATCGAACACCACGGCTTTCAGCTTGGGGCCGTGGCCGGGAATCCATGCGGTGGCCGTTGCAGGCTCCGTGCCGTAGCTGAAAATCGCATCGGTGAGGCGATTGGCGAAGGCACTGACTTTCCCCGCCAGCGCGCCGCCGCCGATCAACAGCGCACCTTCGACAGGGCGCAGCCGGCCGGCTTGCCAGCGCTCCAGTCGCACGGGCGTCGGCAGACCGAGGGCGCCGACCAGACGATGGCCGAAGGACGAGTTGGCGAAGTCGATATAACGGTCAGACATGGAACGCGCTCCAGCAGCTGGGGTTCAAAGTGTGGACCATGAATGGCAATCAGTCGTTCGATCCGCGAATAAAGCCTACCCTTGGGCATTGCAGTCCCGGACGGTGTGGGCAAAGCTTGCTCGCGAAAGCGGCGTGTCAGACACAGTAATATTTGATGTGCCAACGCTATCGCGAGCAGGCTCGCTCCCACAGGATCGCATTCCACTTCCGGATTTAATCAGGAGCTTTTATGACTCAGCTGCGTCGCGTCGCAATCATCGGTGGCAACCGGATTCCCTTCGCCCGCTCCAACGGGCCTTACGCCACCGCCAGCAACCAGGCGATGCTCACGGCCGCGCTCGAAGGCCTGATCGAGCGGTTCAACCTGCACGGTGAGCGCATGGGCGAAGTGGCGGCAGGCGCCGTGCTCAAGCATTCCCGCGATTTCAACCTGACCCGCGAATGCGTGCTCGGCTCGCGGCTGTCGCCGACCACACCCGCCTACGATATTCAGCAAGCCTGCGGCACCGGCCTTGAAGCCGCGCTGCTGGTGGCGAACAAAATTGCTCTCGGCCAGATCGACTGCGGCATTGCCGGCGGCGTCGACACCACGTCCGACGCGCCGATCGGCATTAACGAAGGCCTGCGTAAAATCCTCTTGCAAGCCAATCGCGGCAAGACGACTGCAGACAAACTGAAAACGTTTCTGCAGCTGCGGCCAGGCCATCTCGTCCCGCAATTCCCGCGCAACGGCGAGCCGCGCACGGGCTTGTCCATGGGCGAACATTGCGAATTGATGGCGCAGACCTGGAACATCACGCGCGGCGAGCAGGACCAGCTCGCTCTCGAAAGCCATCAGAAAATGGCTGCGTCCTACACCGAAGGATGGCATAACGATTTGATCACGCCGTTCCTGGGTCTGACCCGCGATAACAATCTACGCCCCGACCTGACCCTGGAAAAACTTGCCTCGCTGAAGCCGGCATTCGACAAAGGCGCCAAGGGCACCTTGACCGCCGGCAACTCCACGCCGCTCACCGATGGTGCATCGCTAGTGCTGCTCGGCAGCGAGGAATGGGCGAAGGAGCGCGGCTTGCCGATCCTCGCTTACCTGCGCGACGGCGAGGCGGCGGCGGTGGATTTTGTCAACGGCGCGGAAGGCCTGTTGATGGCGCCGGTGTACGCAGTGCCTCGTATGCTGGCGCGCAATGGCCTGACCTTGCAGGACTTCGATTACTACGAAATCCACGAAGCATTTGCCGCGCAGGTGTTGTGCACTCTCAAGGCCTGGGAAGATCCCGAATACTGCAAAACCCGATTGAGTCTTGACGGGCCGCTGGGTTCCATCGACCGCACGCGGCTGAACGTCAAAGGCAGTTCACTGGCGGCGGGGCATCCATTTGCCGCTACAGGCGGACGCATTGTCGCCAGCCTGGCCAAATTGCTCGACGCTGCCGGCAAGGGCCGAGGGTTGATCTCGATCTGTGCGGCGGGCGGGCAGGGCGTCACCGCGATTATTGAGCGCTGATTCCACTGGGTGATCTCCGTCGGTCGAATGACATGGGCAGGGCGTATCGAAAAACACGGCACATGTGTGTTTACTGTTCCCCTCGGAGCGTTCATAGGTCGGCACCCCCTCCCCCGATTGAGCAGATTGCCGTATAACGAATGACTTTCGCGTGTTTGGTAATAAAGGACCCACAATAAAAGCTGATGAAGACTCCAAAACGCATTGAACCCCTGATCGAGGACGGTCTGGTCGACGAGGTGCTGCGCCCACTCATGAGTGGTAAAGAAGCAGCTGTTTATGTGGTGCGCTGCGGCAACGAGTTACGTTGCGCGAAGGTCTACAAGGAGGCTAATAAACGCAGTTTCCGTCAGGCGGCCGAATATCAGGAAGGCCGCAAGGTGCGCAACAGCCGGCAGGCTCGGGCGATGGCCAAGGGCTCGAAATTCGGCAAGAAAGAAACCGAGGACGCTTGGCAGAATGCTGAAGTGGCGGCGTTGTTCCGTCTCGCCGGTGCCGGTGTCCGGGTGCCGAAACCGTACGACTTCCTCGAAGGCGTGCTGTTGATGGAATTGGTGGCCGACGAATACGGCGATGCCGCGCCGCGTTTGAACGACGTGGTGCTGGAGCCGGACGAGGCGCGCGAATATCACGCGTTTCTGATTTCGCAGATCGTGCTGATGTTGTGTACCGGTCTGGTGCACGGCGACTTGTCCGAGTTCAACGTACTGCTGACCCCGACCGGCCCAGTCATCATCGACCTGCCGCAAGCGGTCGACGCGGCGGGCAACAACCATGCCTTCAGCATGCTTGAGCGGGACGTGGGCAACATGGCGTCGTACTTCGGCCGGTTCGCGCCGGAGTTGAAGCAAACCCGCTATGCCAAAGAGATGTGGGCGCTGTACGAGGCCGGGACCTTGCACCCGGCGAGTGTCTTGACCGGTGTGTTCGACGAGCCGGAAGAGCTGGCCGATGTCGGCGGCATCATGCGCGAAATCGAGGCGGCTCGCCTGGATGAAGAACGCAAGCAAGCGGTACGCGCGGCGGACGATGCGCCACCGGGCAAAACCGAAGAACCGCCTCCACCCTGGATGCAGTGACTGGTTGAAAACGACCCGGCTTCGGCCGGGTTTTTTTATCGGTCGGGCTCACACCGGCTCAGCACAGCACCCCGATTCAAGATTTTTCAGAATCGGACAATCCGGACGATGGTCACCCTGACAGTGCTCCACCAGATCCTGCAGGGTGTCGCGCAGTTGCCCGAGCTCGCGGATCTTCTGGTTCAGTTCCTCGATATGCTGGCGAGCCAGCGCTTTTACGTCCGCGCTCGCCCGTTGACGATCCTGCCAAAGGGTCAGCAACTTGCCGACTTCCTCCAGTGAAAACCCCAGATCCCGAGAACGCTTGATGAAGGCCAGCGTGTGTAAATCATCCTCGCCATACACCCGATAACCGCTGCCGGTGCGAGGAGCCGCCTTGAGCAGCCCGATCGACTCGTAATAACGAATCATCTTCGCACTGAGTCCGCTCACCCGAGCCGCTTGGCCAATGTTCATCGGTTGTTCTCCAGGTCCTTGGGTTTCCAGGTTCTCAACAGTAATGCATTGCTGACCACGCTCACGCTCGACAACGCCATCGCCGCACCGGCCAGCACCGGATTGAGAAAGCCAAACGCCGCCAGCGGAATGCCGATCAGGTTGTAGACAAATGCCCAGAACAAATTCTGCCGGATTTTTGCGTAGGTCTTGCGGCTGATTTCCAGCGCCGCCGGCACCAGTCGAGGATCGCCGCGCATCAGGGTAATCCCGGCTGCGTGCATCGCGACATCGGTGCCGCCGCCCATGGCAATGCCGATGTCCGCCGCCGCCAGCGCCGGTGCGTCGTTGATGCCGTCGCCGACCATCGCGACCACGCCGGTTTTCTTCAGCGCCGCGACCGTGGCGGCTTTATCCGCCGGCAGCACTTGTGCGTAAACATCCTCGATGCCCAGCGCTTCGGCGACCACTCGGGCGCTGCCGCGATTGTCGCCCGTCAGCAAATGGCTGGTGATGTCGCGCTGGCGCAGTTGAAGAACGGCTTGCAGCGCGCCGTCTTTCAATGTGTCACCGAAAGCGAACAATCCGAGCACCGCCGGTGTGGGACTTTGCTCGATCAGCCATGACAATGTCCGGCCCTCGGTCTCCCATGTGCTGGCGTACTCGGCAAGCTCACTGGCACTCAAACCGCTTTCTTCCAACAGGCGACGATTGCCCAGCGCAAGCCGTCGCCCGTCAAGGCTGCCAGCGATGCCGCGTCCGGTCAGCGACTGACTGTCGCGAACATCGGCAACGATCAAACCGCGTTCTGCGCAAGCGTCCAGCACAGCCTTGGCCAAAGGATGCTCACTGCCGCGTTGCAACGCCCCGGCCATTTGCAACAACGTGCTTTCGTCACCATCGATTGCACTCAGATGGGCGATGCGCGGCGTGCCCGAGGTGAGCGTGCCGGTTTTATCAAACACCACCGCACTGACTTCATGGGCGCGTTCCAGCGCTTCGGCGTCCTTGATCAGAATGCCATGGCGCGCCGCGACGCCGGTGCCGGCCATGATTGCGGTTGGCGTGGCCAGACCGAGGGCGCACGGGCAGGCGATCACCAGCACTGCGACGGCATTGATCAGCACCGTTTCGAGGGGTGCTCCGTACAGCCACCAGCCGATCACCGTCGCCAATGCGATCAGCAGAACGGTCGGCACGAACACCTGACTGACTTTATCCACCAATTTCTGGATCGGCGCCTTGGCCGATTGCGCGTCTTCCACCAGGCGGATGATCCGCGCCAGCACCGTTTCTGCGCCGAGCGCCTGCGTGCGCACCAGCAGCCGACCTTCGCCGTTGATTGCGCCCCCGGTGACTTTATCCCCAGGCTGCTTGGGCACAGGCAGGCTTTCGCCACTGATCAGCGCTTCATCAGCATGGCTGCGACCTTCAACCACCTCACCGTCCACCGGAAAACGCTCGCCAGGTTTTACCACCACCAGATCGTCGAGGCGTAACGCACTGATCGCGACGTCCTGTTCGCGGCCATCGATCACTTGAATCGCACGTTCCGGGCGCAGTGCTTCGAGGGCGCGAATGGCGCTGGCGGTCTGACGTTTGGCGCGGCTTTCCAGATATTTGCCCAGCAGCACCAGAGCAATCACCACCGCTGAAGCTTCGAAATACAGATGCGGCATGCGACCGGCGGCGGTGGCCCATTCGTAAAGACTCAAGCCATAACCGGCGCTTGTGCCCAAGGCGACCAACAGGTCCATATTGCCCGCCCCGGCGCGGACCGCTTTCCATGCCGCCACGTAAAAACGCGCGCCGAAGATAAACTGCACCGGGGTGGCCAACGCGAACTGCGCCCACGCGGGAAGCATCCAGTGCACACCGAACGGTTGCAGCAACATCGGCAGCACCAGCGGCAGGGCGAGGGCAATCGCCAAGATCAACATCCAGCGCTCACGGTGCAGACGGCGTTGCTGATTATCGGCTTGCGGATGTTCGACTTCCCACACGCTGGCGTTGTAGCCCGCTTTGGTGACAGCGGCGATCAGGGTCTGCGGATCGACCTGGCCGAGCAATTCGAGATGGGCACGTTCGTTAGCCAGGTTGACGCTGACGCTTTTCACCCCTGAAACCTTGGCCAGCGCACGTTCCACTCGCCCGACGCAGGAAGCGCAGGTCATGCCGTCGATGCTTAATTCGAGACGTTGCCGGGGTACGCTGTAACCGGCCTGTTCCACGGCATCCATCAATGCCGGCAGGCTGCCGCCGGGCGCCTGGACACGGGCCTGCTCGGTGGCCAGATTGACGCTGACCGCGCTGGCGCCGCTGACTTTGCTCAGGGCGCGCTCGACACGTCCGGCACAACTGGCGCAGGTCATGCCGGCAATCGGCAGGTTGAACGTAGTGGATTCGGACATCGGTCGCGCTCCCTGTAGTAGATACCCACAGGATCAACCTTGCCATGCTGGCAAGGTCAAGCGCAAAAAATCAAAGCGCCGCAGAGCGCTGTAGAAGCAAGCTTGTCCCGACAAGTGGCCGTAGATCAGTATTCGAGTACAGCGGGCTTCAAATACATGCCTTCCTGCGTCATCGCGATCCTGAATTTCAACACGTCCCCGGCCTTGAGCGTGATGGTCTGCGAACCCGGCGCGAGCATACCGGGATTGCAACCCGGTGCCTGACCCGGCAGCAACTTGAGGCGCAGCGAGACGCTGCCCGGCGGCAGGTTGAACGACGTGCTCTGTTCCTGGAACAGCCGCGCCGACAACTGGTCCTGGATGTACACACCGATTTCGCAATGGGTCGAGACCTCCAGGCGCTCGCGGGAAATGATCAGCACGCCGTAATCCACCGGAGCAGCATTGACGGAGGGCGCAGCGGCGAAGAGGCTGAGAAAGCCAAACAGGCTGAAAGCTGACCAGCGCATGGCTGAATCTCCTGATATCGAGTCATTGATGCACGCAGCTTGGCCGAGTGTGGCGCCGATTGCCAGCCCGGCCGTTCACGGCAGAACTTGACCTTGCCATGGTGGCAAGCTCGACACTGGACGCAACCTCATCAAAGGAGTCATTTCATGCAGGTATTCAACGTTCAAGGTATGTCATGCGGGCATTGCGTAAAAGCCATCACTTTGGCGCTGCAAGCAAAAGATCCAGCGGCCAGCGTGCGAGTCGATCTGGCGGCAAAGGAAGTCGGCGTCGAGAGCGCGCTCACGGTGGACCAGGTGATTGCAGCGATCACTGAAGAAGGCTACGAGGCCAAAGTCGGCTGAGCCGAACATCGATCCGGTGGGAGCACGCTCGCGCGTGCATTCCTCGTCATTGTATTCAACGGGATTTAATAGTTAGCGACCTATCGGATGTTCAAGGCGTCTCGGCGCAGCTAGACTAGGGGGCTGCTGATTGTCCCACTGGATACCCGATGAACTTCCGTACCATCTTGATACTAGGCGCCTTGAGCGCATTTGGGCCGCTGGCGATAGATTTCTATCTGCCAGCATTCCCGACCATGGCGCTGGCGTTCGGCACCGATGAAGCACACGTTCAACTCACCTTGGCGGCTTATTTCCTGGGCTTGTCGATCGGTCAACTGCTTTACGGACCGGTAGCGGATCGCTTCGGGCGACGGATGCCGTTGCTGGTGGGCGTCGGTCTCTTCACCGCTGCGTCCCTGGCGTGCGCCTATGCGCCCAATCTCGATTGGCTGATCGCGGCGCGGTTCATTCAAGCGCTGGGCGGTTGTGCCGGGATGGTGATTTCGCGGGCAATCGTCAGCGACAAATGCGATGCGGTGGGCTCCGCCAAAGTCTTTTCGCAACTGATGCTGGTCATGGGCCTGGCGCCGATTCTTGCGCCAATGCTGGGCGGGTTGCTGGTGAACACGACGGGTTGGCAATCGATCTTCCTGGCGCTGACCGGTTTCAGTGCGCTGGCGGCGCTGGCCGTTGCGCTTGGGTTGCCGGAAAGCATGCCAGCCAATGCGCCACGCCAGCCGCTGTCTGGTGCGCTGCGGCAATATGGACGCCTGTTATCCGACCCGATTTACCTCGGCCATGCCCTGACCGGCGGCATCGCCATCGCCGGGATGTTCGCCTACATCACGGGTTCGCCCTATGTCTTCATCAAACTCTACGGGGTGCCGGCCGAACACTTCGGCTGGCTGTTCGGCATCAATGCCGCGGGTTTCATTCTGGTGGCGCAGATCAATGCGCGGATGCTGGCCAAGCGTGGTCCGGCATTTTTGCTGGTGCGCGCGGTGTGGGTTTACCTGGGGGCCGCCTTGACGCTGCTGGCGGTCAGTTCGCTGCACACCGAACAACTGTGGCCGCTGTTGGTGCCGTTGTTTATCTGCATGGCCAGCCTGGGATGCATTCTTCCCAATGCCTCGGCCTGCGCGATGAACGGGCAGGGTGCGCGTGCGGGTAGCGCGTCGGCGCTGCTCGGTTGCCTGCAATTCAGTGTCGCTGCCGGCGCGGCCTGGCTGGTGGGATTTTTATACGACGGCACGGCCGTGCCGATGGCCATGGTCATCAGCCTGTGTGCAATTCTGGTGGTGAGCGCGGCGATGCTCACCCGGCGTTTGCAGAATGCCCGGGCGCTGGTTCAGGCTCAGGTTTAGGGAGAACCTCAGCCGGCGACGCGCTGCTGGTCGGGAAACTGATGAGGGGCGTGCAGGCGCGCTTCAAGGGTGCGGGTGAACGCTCGAGCTTCGGCTTCGCTGCGAAATGTCACGCAATGCTGACCCAGACGGACCTGCCATTGGGATTTTGCCAATTCTTTTATCAGGATCTTCATTGCTGACCTCCTTTGCGTAAAAGATTGCCTTGCAGAGGCTTCGATTGTAGACCCGAATACTCATGCAATTGTGACAGCGGTCAACCTTCGGACTGACGGCAAAAGATCGCAGGCCTCGCCAGCTCCTATGGACCCAATTGTGCGAAACATCCGTAGGAACTGGCGAAGCCCGTGATCTTTTGATCCTCAGAATCCTTCGAGCACAATCTTGCCTTTCGACTTGCCGCTTTCCAGCAGTTCATGTGCACGTCGCAGGTTGGCGGCGTTGATCGTTCCGAAATGTTCGCCGACCGTCGTCTTCAATATGCCTGCATCGATCAACTGCGCCACGCGATTGAGCAGTTTGTGCTGCTCGATCATGTCCGCCGTTTCAAACAGCGAGCGGGTGTACATGAATTCCCAGTGCAGCGACAGGCTCTTGCGTTTGAGCCTGGTCACGTCCAGTGACTTGGGATCGTCGATCAATGCCAGCTTGCCTTGCGGTGCCAGTGCTTCCACCAGTTGATCGAGGTGATGCCCGGTCTCGGTCAGGCTGGCGACATGCGTTACCTGTTCGACGCCGGCGCGCTTGAGCTCCACGCTCAGTGGCTGGCTGTGGTCGATAATCAGGTCGGCGCCGAGCTCACGAACCCAGCTCTGGGTTTGCGGGCGCGAAGCGGTGCCGATCACCTTCAGCCCGGTCAACTGATGCGCCAACTGGGTAAGGATCGAACCGACGCCGCCGGCAGCACCCACAATCAGCAGGCTCTGGCCTTCGTCAGCCTTATTTTCGCGGACCTGCAGACGCTCGAACAGCAGTTCCCACGCGGTGATCGCGGTCAGGGGAAGGGCGGCCGCTTCGGCAAAACCAAGGATTTTGGGCATGTGGCCGACAATTCGTTCGTCCACCACGTGCAGCTCGCTGTTGCCCCCGGCACGGGCAATGGAACCGGCGTAAAACACCTTGTCCCCAGCCTTGAACAAGGTCACTTCATGGCCGACCTCCTTGACCACACCGGCGACATCCCAACCCAGCACCTTCGCGGTGCCTTGTTCTGGCTGGACGTTCTGACGAACCTTGGTATCCACCGGGTTGACCGAGATGGCTTTGACTTCCACCAGCAGATCGCGCGGCCCGGCAACCGGCGCCGGCAGCTCGATGTCTTGCAGGGCCTTTTCGTCGCTGATCGGCAATGACGTGTAATAGGCAATCGCTTTCATGAAGAATTCCTGGACGGTAATGGAAGAGGGATCAGGCCACCGAGCGCAGGCGCTTGAGCTCGAAGTGTTCGAGAAAGTCGCCGGCCCTGGCACGGAAATTCTGAACGTGCGCACTGGCATCGTGGGCTTGCAGCGCTTCATCGCTGCTCCACTGTTCGATCATGTAGAAGGCCAGCGGATTGGCCAGGTCCTGATGCAGATCGTATTGACCACAACCGGCCTCGGCGCGGGTTGGTTCAACAAGGGCGCGCAGGTGCTGTTCAAGGGCCTCGTGCTGCCCCGGTTTGGCGATCAGGGTGGCGATGGCGGTGAATGCTTGAGACATGGTCGGCTCCGACAGTGAGAGTGGATTCGGGGGAGACAGGATGATTAGCTATTTCACCCCAAGTTAAAAGCCGCTAAAAGAGCAGTCTCCCTCACTACTTTTTGATAACCAGGGACTGAAGACGAGAGCTTCTCGGATACGGCCGGCCGCCATTGTTGGCTTGAAAGTATTACGGCCGGAACTGATCTGCGAGCGTGCTTTGCTGAATGTACTGTGCGCCCATCGCGCACAGTTGAGTAAGCCTGTGGACCTTTTGCGGGAAATGCTTGCCAGCCGATGCGCTCTATTAAGCAGGCAGTTCGCGACTTTATCGAGGATTGCTCATTAGTCGCAGGCAAATAGCGAAATTTCTCTCAGGAACTATCACCACCCATGGTTTGCCGAGGGCAGGAACCGGCGGCCAACAGGCTTATACTATCGGCCGCCTCATGTGCGTACTGCCGGGCTCACCGTGGCGCGTCCACGAAAGATCGACAAGCTCCGACGGTGATCGGCAAATCCTTGGCACTGGCTGCAAAGCGCTGGCCTGGGTAGGCGATGGCTTTGCCCGATAAACGGCGGTTTCTGCGTCTTGGCCGCTGGCGCATTAGTGGTCAAGATGTCTCCGAGCAGTAGACGAAACGATTCAACAGGGAGTGAATACATGGAACATGCACCTTGCATCAGCCAGATTGCCACGTTGCTGGCTGACCCAAAGCGCAGCGCAATGATGTGGGCCTTGATGGATGGCTCGGCGCGACAAACCGAAGAGCTGGCGCTACTGGCCAGGCTTTCACCCTCTTCGGCCAGTGCACACCTGGGGCGTTTGTCCGCCGGAGGTCTGGTTAAGGTTGAAACCCGCGGTCGCAAGCGCTTCTTCCGGCTCGCTGCTCCGGAAATAGGCGCCGCCATCGAGGCGTTGGCCAGTGCAACGATTGCCAGCACGCCACGGGAAACCCCGGACGTGTTCAGACGTACCGCTCCCATTCCCATCGCCAAACCTCAGGCCGCGCCTTCTTCATTGCTGCGCGCCCGGCTCTGCGACGATCATCTGGGCGGCACCCTCGCCGCAGACCTCTACCAGCGTTTGCTGGATGCTGGCTGGATCGAACAGTTCGACCGGCGTGTGTCGATCACCCTCAAAGGCGCCACGCAACTGGCCAGCCGCGGTGTGTACGTTCAAGCCCTGGCGCACACCAGCAGCAAAGCTGCGTGCGCCTGTCCTGACTGGAGCGAGAGACGCCCACACATGGGTGGGTCATTGGGTGCGGCGCTGCTGCAATTGTTCATGCAGTCGGGCTGGTTGAGCTTGCCGAACGACTCCCGAGCCTTGCAAATTACCGCGGCCGGACAGCGGGAAATTCACCGCTTCGCCAAGGAAACCGAGCGCGAGATGGCATAGGCTGTCGTTCGAACCCGCGCGCTGGCCTGCATCCGGTATTTTTGCGTTCCCGCGTCCGAGCGCGGGAACGCTCGGCTACCAGGGTTTGATCAATCTGGCATCCAGACTGTTCTGCGCCAGACGCCTGGCCTGATCCTGGGTCATGCCCAGATCGGTGTACAGCGCATGGAAGTTTTCCGTGACATAACCACCGAAGTACGCCGGGTCATCAGAGTTCACGGTGACTTTCACGCCGCGCTCGAGCATGTCGAGAATATTGTGCTGTGACATGTGATCGAACACGCAAAGCTTGGTGTTGGACAACGGGCACACGGTCAGGGGGATTTGTTCGTCGATGATCCGTTGCATCAGTCGTTCGTCTTCGATGGCGCGCACGCCGTGGTCGATCCGCTGGATTTTCAGCAGATCGAGCGCTTCCCAGATGTACTCCGGCGGGCCTTCTTCGCCGGCGTGGGCAACCGTCAGGAAACCTTCGCCACGGGCACGATCGAACACACGCTGGAATTTGCTCGGCGGGTGGCCCATCTCCGAGCTGTCCAGGCCGACAGCCACGAAAGCATCCCGAAATGGCAACGCCTGGTCGAGGGTTTTCTCGGCTTCTTCTTCGCTCAAGTGGCGCAGGAAACTCAGGATAAGACCGCTGGTGATGCCTAGTTGCTGTTCGCCATCCTTCAGCGCGGCGGCGATGCCGTTGAGCACCACTTCGAAAGGAACACCACGGTCGGTGTGGGTTTGCGGGTCGAAGAACGGTTCGGTGTGAATCACGTTCTGCGCCTTGCAACGCAACAGGTAGGCCCAGGTCAGGTCGTAGAAATCCTGCGACGTGCGCAGGACATCGGCGCCCTGGTAATACAGGTCGAGAAACTCCTGCAAATTGTTGAAGGCATACGCCCCGCGCAGCGTTTCGACGTCGCTCCACGGCAGGGCGATCTTGTTGCGTTCAGCCAGGGCGAACAACAACTCGGGCTCCAGCGAGCCTTCCAGATGCAGGTGCAGTTCTGCCTTGGGCAGGGCGTTCAGCCAGTCGTACATATTCTTTTCTCATCAGGTGCAGATGGCGGGCATTCTACAGGTGCTCGCCGAAACAATTGGCAAAACCTGACCAGCCGGTTCAGGCATTCTGCGATTCCCGTCGATAGGCATAAGTATCGGCGAAGCGCGACAACAGGAATTCGGCACAGGTGGTCGCGGGGTATTTCGCCGGATGCTCTGGATCCTGACAGCCCGGCAGGCACTCGATAATGGTGTCGGGATGGGGCTCGGCAAAGAACGGCATTGAATAGCGATCCACCCCCAGTGGGCTGACCCTCGATGCGGCGTCGACAGGTAACGGTCGTTGCTCCAACGCGCCATCATGTCCCCCAGGTTGACCACAAACGTACCGTCGATGGGCGGCGCATCGATCCACTCACCGTGCACATTGCGCACTTGCAGTCCGCCTGCCGAATCCTGATAAAGCAGGGTGATGCATCCGTAATCGGTGTGCGCCCCGGCACCCTGCTGCTCTTCGGAGCTGGCGGTGTGGCGGGGCGGGTAGTGAATCATGCGCAGGACGCTGACCGGCTCATTAAAACGTTTGTCGAAGAAGTCGCGCTCAATGTTCAGCGCCAGTGTCATCGCTCGCAACAGGGTTTGCGCGAGACTTTGCATGTCGACGTAGTGTTGCTCCATCAGCGCTTCCCAGCCCGGCATCGAAGGATGACGATTGGGCCCGCGCAACGGTTTTTCCGCCAGCACGTCCGGGTGATCGGCCGGCAGGTGAAAGCCCATGTCGAAGGTTTCTTTGAGGTCGCTGGGTTTGTTCGGGTCGAGCTGCTCGGTGGCGATGGCGCCGTAGCCGCGATGATGGCGGGTCTGGGTGATGTCGATCTTGAGCTTTTCATCGCAGGGCAGGGCAAAGAAGCGTTGGGCGTGGTCGAGCATCGCGTCGATGCGCGAGGCGCTGATCGGGTGGCCCTTGATGTAGAAAAACCCCCACTCGCGACAGGCTTTGTCGATCTGTTCGGCAACGGATTTCCAGGCGAGCGGGTCATCACTGTAGAGCGGGGCGATGTCGATAATGGGTAGGCTGTTCATGCGCAGTCCTTGAATGTGGGAGCGAGCCTGCTCGCGACAGCGGGGTGTGACGGCCTCATCGCGAGCAGGCTCGCTCCCACAGGGTTTTGTGTTCGGCTCGGGAATTATTTGGGAATATCAGCCTTCATGCCTTCGACGTAATAATTCATCGAAGCCAGTTCCGCATTGTTCGCCGTCGCGCCGGCCGGGATTTTCTCGACGCCGGCCTGATCCTTGATCGGCCCGGTGAAAGGATGCAGTGCACCACTCTTGATGTCCGCGATGATCTGCTCGGCTTCGGTCTTCACGGCAGCTGGCACCAGATCGCTGATCGGCAGTTCAACCGTACCTTCCTTCAACCCGCCCCAGTAATCCTGGGATTTCCAGGAGTGGTCGATCACGCTTTGGGTCGCCTGAATGTAATGCGGTGCCCAGTCGTTGACGATCGAGGTCAACACCGCTTTCGGCCCGAAATGTGCCATGTCCGAAGCATAGCCAACGGCAAACACGCCGCGCCGTTCGGCCGCCTGAATCGGTGCCGGGCTGTCGGTGTGCTGGAACACCACATCCACGCCCTGATCGATCAGCGCGTTGGCGGCATCGGCTTCCTTGCCGGGATCGAACCACGAGTTGACCCACACCACTTTGATTTCGGTGCCGGGGTTGTACTTGTTCAAGGCCAGCTGGATGGCGTTGATGTCGCGGATCACTTCCGGGATCGGGAACGAGGCGACATAGCCGATTTTTTTGCTCTTGGTCATCTTCGCCGCGAGGAAGCCGCCGACGTATCGACCCTCATAGGTGCGCGCCAGGTAGGTGCCGAGGTTCTTGTCCTGCTTGTAACCGGTGGCGTGCTCAAAGGTCACCTTGGGAAATTGTTTGGCGACTTTCAGCGTCGGGTTCATATAGCCAAAGGACGTGGTGAAAATCACGTCGTATTTGTCCTTGGCCATGTTGCGAATCACACGCTCGGCATCCGCGCCCTCGGCAACGTTTTCCACATAGTTGGTGGTGATCTGGTTGCCGAATTTTTCTGCCAGTGCCTTGCGTCCCTGTTCATGCTGATACGTCCAGCCGTGGTCGCCGATCGGGCCGATATAGACAAAGCCGACTTTCAGCGGATCGGCGGCACTGGCCGTCAAGCCTGCGCTCAGACCGATGGCCGCCACGACGGCGCCCAGCAGCTTCTTCAGCGGACGGTTATGCATGAATTCGAACTCCGTGTTGTTTTGAGGTTGGCGGGAGCAATGCAATTAGCTGACCAACAGGACAACAAAAATCTTAAACCGTGGCGCGGCCATCGCGAGCAGACTCGCTCTTACATTGGATCGCATTCCCCTGTGGGAGCGAGCCTGCTCGCGATGGGGCCCTTGAGACCGATAAAAGTGCACGCCCGAACACGGCCGCCATCCACTGGTGCGAAAAGATGTAACGAAACGTTAGCGACGCGCCGCAGTCAGTAGCTCATCACAGCGTGTTCGCTCCACTTGGCAAAAAGGCCCGCAATGCTCTCACTCATCAAGCAAGAAAAATTTCTCCTGTTGGCCCTGCTCGCCGTATTCGTCGCTTATCCACTGGAGCACTGGCTGCTGCACAGCGGTCAGGTCGTAGCGCTGGCGGGTGGGTTGGTGTTGATCGGTTTTATCGTGGCTGCCTCCATGCGCGTCGCTCATCACGCGGAACTGCTCGCGGAAAAAGTCGGGGACCCCTACGGCACGATGATTTTGACCCTCGCCGCGGTACTGGTCGAAGTGGTGATCCTGGCGATCATGATGAGCAACGAAGCGTCGCCGACGCTGGTACGTGACACGATTTATTCGGCGGTCATGCTCGACATCAACGGCATCCTTGGCCTCGCCGCGTTGATGGGCGGCATCAAACACGGCGAACAGTCCTACAACGACGACTCGGCGCGCAGTTACAGCGTGATGATTCTCACAGCGATGGGCGTGTCGATGGTGGTGCCGGAGTTCATTCCGCAGGCCAACTGGAAGATCTATTCCGGGTTTACCATTGGCGCGATGGTCGTGCTCTACGCGCTATTTCTGCGCATGCAAGTCGGGCCGCACAGCTATTTTTTCAGCTACAGCTACCCGGAAAAACGCCGCAAGAAAGAGCCTGTGGAAAATGAACCGAAACCGGTCAGCCTCGCGTTCTCCATCGGCACATTAGTCTTTGGCGTGGTGGTCATCGGTGCGTTGGCCGAAGTGATGTCCAAGACCCTCGATCTGGGGCTGGAAGGAACGGGCGCTCCGCCGGTGATCACTGCGATTCTGGTGGCGGCCATTTCTGCGGCGCCGGAAATCCTCACGGCGTTGCGCGCGGCATTGGCCAACCGCATGCAGTCCGTGGTCAACATCGCGATGGGCGCATCGTTGTCGACAGTGATCCTTACGGTACCGGTAATGGAAGCGATGGCGCTTTACACCGGTCAGCCGTTCCAGATGGCGATGACCCCGGTGCAGACGGTGATGGTCTTCATCACGCTGATTGTCAGCGCGATCAATCTCAACGATGGCGAAACCAACGCCATCGAAGGGATGACCCATTTTGTGCTGTTCGCGACATTTATCATGTTGTCGCTGTTGGGGCTTTGAAGGCTTCGCGGCGGGTCAGGCGCCCGCGATCAGCTGCCGGGCGGCCTGGCTGTGATCGGCGATCAAACCTTTCAGATCCAGTCCTTCGACCTGGCCGTCAACCACGCGCCATTTGCCGCCGATCATCACTCGATCCGCCCGATCCGCGCCGCACAACAACAGTGCCGACACGGGGTCGTGACTGCCGGAGAAGCGCAGCTCATCCAGTTTGAACAACGCCAGGTCGGCCTGTTTGCCGACCGCCAGTTCGCCGATATCGGTACGCCCCAACAAACTCGCCGACCCTTTGGTCGCCCAGCCCAGAACGAGTTCCGGGGTGATCTTGTCCGCGCCATAACGCAAGCGCTGGATGTACAGCGCCTGGCGGGTTTCGAGCATCATGTTCGACGCATCGTTGGAGGCCGAGCCGTCGACACCCAGCCCGAGTAAAGCGCCGGCAGCGGTAAGGTCCAGCGTTGGGCAAATGCCTGAAGCCAGGCGCATGTTCGAACTCGGGCAATGGCAAATGCCGGTGCCGGCAGCGCCAAGGCGAGCGATTTCGTCAGGGTTGAAATGGATACCGTGCGCCAGCCAGGTGCGCGGCCCGAGCCAGCCGACACTGTCCAGATAATCAACGGTGCGCAGGCCGAAACGCTGCAGGCAAAAGTCTTCTTCATCAAGGGTTTCGGCCAGGTGTGTGTGCAGGCGCACGTCGAGTTTATTCGCCAGGTCGGCGCTGGCCGACATGATTTCCGGAGTCACCGAGAAGGGCGAGCACGGCGCCAGTGCGATCTGGATCTGCGCACCCTCGCCACGTTCATGGTAGCCGGCGATCAGACGCTGGCTGTCGGCGAGAATGACTTCGCCTTCCTGCACCGTTTGCTGGGGCGGCAGGCCACCGTCCTTTTCGCCGAGGCTCATCGAACCGCGGGTCAGCATGGCGCGCATGCCCAGTTCGCGGACGCTCTCGACTTGCACGTCGATCGCATTCTCCAGACCTTCCGGAAACAGATAGTGATGATCGGCGGCAGTGCTGCACCCGGACAGCAGCAGTTCGGCCAGCGCGACTTTCGTGGCCAGTGCCAGTTTTTCCGGAGTGAGGCGAGCCCATACCGGATAGAGGGTTTTGAGCCACGGGAACAACGGTTGATTGACCACCGGCGCCCAGGCGCGGGTCAGGGTCTGATAGAAATGGTGATGGGTGTTGATCAGGCCCGGCAGGATCACATGCTCGCGGGCGTCGAAGACTTGTCCACAGGGCGTCGAAGGTTGCTGGCCGGCGCCGAGCACTTCGACGATCAAACCGTCTTGCACAACCAGACCACCACGGGCATCGAGACCGTTGGCGGTGAAAATGGCGAGGGGATTTTTTAACCAGGTGCGGGTCGCAGGCATGTTGGCCGGCTCCTCTGAAAGTTGGGTTCAGGTTAGCCAGCTCAGTGATTACCCTGTCTGCTGATCCAGGGTCGCCGCGAAGGACGAGGTGCGCAGTTTCAGACAAAACCTCATTGCGGGCAAGCCCGGCCCGACCAGACGACGCAAACCCCTGTTTGGAATCGGCCCCTGTGGGAGCGAGCCTGCTCGCGATCAGGCCATCACCTTCAACATCTTGGTTGACTGACAATCGGCAATCGCGAGCAGGAGCGCTGCTACAGGGGCATTGCGGTGGTTACCAGGGAATCGTCTCGCCTTTGTAATTCACAAAATGATGCCCGCCCTTGCCGACAAAAGCATCCACCTGATCCACCAGCCCGCGCGTGCTGGTTTGCACATCGATGTCCGCTCCGTCGCCGCCCATGTCGGTTTTCACCCAGCCCGGATGCAACGAGAGCACAGTCAATTTGCGCTCGCCTAATTGCGTCACGAAACTGTTGGTCATCGAGTTCAGTGCCGCCTTGCTGGCCTTGTACAACGCCATTTCCGGCGCATCCGGCATGGTCACGCTGCCGAGCACCGAACTCATGAAGGCCAGCACGCCTGTGTGCGGACGGATCTGCCCGACAAAGCGCTGAGCCAGGTTGATCGGTGCCACGGCATTGGTGAAAAACAACTGCCCGACCTCGGCCAGCGTCGCGCCGCCTGGCGTCTGGATGTCCGGTCCTTTGACCCCGGCATTCACAAACAACAAATCAAACACCTCACCCTTGAGATGTTGGCTCAGAGCAATGACCGCCTGCTGATCGTCCATGTCGAGTTTTTCAATCCGTACATTGCCAAGCGCTTGCAAGGCGTCGGCATTTTGCGGATTGCGAACGGTGGCGGTGACTTGCCAGCCATCGCCCAACAGAGTCTTCACCAGCCCGAGGCCCAGGCCCCGCGAGGCGCCGATGATCAATGCGGTTTTTGCCGTAGACATGAGTGGCTTCCTTGATAAATGAGAATCACGGATTTAATGGACAACGTTGACCAGGTCGATGTTGCAATTCGCTACGCAAAGCGCCGAGTTCCAGGGCCTCATCGCGAGCAGGCTCCTCCCACAGGGGAGCGCGATTTTATGTGGGACCGAGCCTGCTCGGGATTGGGCCTGAGGATTTTCCGCAGCCCGCGGCTACCTTAATGCCCACCCTGCCACGGCTGCCCCAACGACATCGGCGCATACAATCGCGTGCGTAGCGCATCGCGCGACAACAGCACCAAAACCAGAATGGTCGCGAGATACGGCAACATCGCCAGCAGGCTCGACGGAATCGCCAGCCCCAATCCCTGCGCCACCAGGTGCAAAATGCTGGCGAGCCCGAACAGATACGCGCCCAGTAGCAACCGCCACACTCGCCAGCTGGCAAACACCACCAGCGCCAGCGCAATCCAGCCGCGCCCGGCGCTCATGTTTTCCGCCCACATTGGCGTATACGCCAACGACAGATACGCGCCGGCCAACCCCGCCATGGCCCCGCCAAACAAAACCGCCAGGGTGCGCACGCCGAGCACTGGCAAACCCGTCGCACTGGCCGCATCCGGATTTTCACCGACTGCCTGGATAATCAATCCGACACGGCTTTGCAGAATCACCCACGCCACCAAGGCAAACAACCCGAAAGACACATATACCAGCAGGTCTTGCGCAAACAGCATCCGCCCGATCAGCGGGATTTCACTCAGATAAGGAATCGCCACCGGCTCAAAACCCGCCAGCGGTTTGCCGACCCACGCCGCACCGATGAATGTCGACAAGCCCACACCGAAAATCGTCAACGCCAGCCCGGTCGCGACCTGATTGGCATTGAACACCAGCGCCACGAGCGCAAACAGTGATGACAAGAGCATCCCGGCGAGCATCGCCAGCAACACGCCGAGCCACAGATTGCCGCTGTTGAGCGCGACGATGAAACCGATCACCGCACCAAACAGCATCATTCCCTCCTGACCGAGGTTGAGCACGCCGCTCTTCTCACAGATCAGTTCACCCAGCGCCACCAGTAACAGTGGCGTACCGCAACGGATCATGGCGTAGAAAATATTACTCAGCAGATCGATATCCATCACAGCGCTCCTGCATGTACGGGGGTGCCTTGCGAGCGGCGCGGCCAGCGCACGTTCAGTCGCGGGCGATACAGAATCAGCACGTCACTGGCCAACAGGAAAAACAGCATCATTCCTTGAAATAATTGAGTGATGGCTTGTGGAAGATTCATGCTCATCTGCGCGTTCTCGCCGCCGAGGTACAACAGCGCCATCAACAGGCTGGAAAACAAAATGCCGATTGGGTTAAGCCGGCCGAGAAAGGCAACGGTGATCGCCGCATAGCCGTAACCCGGCGAGACTTGCGGCACCAACTGGCCAATCGGTCCGGTAACTTCGCAGACGCCGGCGAGCCCGGCCAGTCCGCCGCTGATCAACAGCGCCAACCAGATCAGGCGCCTCTCGCGAAAGCCGACAAATCCGGCCGCGCGCTTGTCCAGCCCAAGCACTTTGATCTGAAAACCGACAAAGCTTTTCTGCACCAGCACCCACACCACTACCAGGGCCAGCAGGGCGAAATACACCCCGGCGTGGACCCGACCGTCTTCCATCAGCAGCGGCAAGCGGCTGGCGTCGCCAAACATCGCTGACTCGGGAAAGTTGAACCCGGCGGGATCTTTCAGCGGCCCATGCACGCAGAAAAGCAGCAGATTGAGGGCGATGTAATTGAGCATGATGCTGGTGAGAATTTCATTGGCGTTGAAGCGCGTGCGCAACCACGCCGTCAGCCCTGCCCATGCAGCACCGGCGCAGGTGCCGGTAATCAGGATCAAAGCCAATGCCCAGCGACTGTCCATGTCAATGATGTTTACCGCCAGCGCACTGCCGGCCAGCGCGCCCAGCAGCAATTGGCCTTCGGCGCCGATGTTCCAGATACGCGCCTGATACGCCACGGCAAGCCCCAGCGCGCAGAGCAGAATCGGCAAGGCTTTCACCAGCAATTCAGAGAGACCGTAGAGGTCGCTGACCGGAGCGATCAACAAGGTGTGCAAGGTCAGCAAAGGATCATGACCGAGCGCAATAAACAGCAGCGAGCCGCAACCCAATGTCAGGACCGCCGCCAATAAAGGTGAGCACCACAACATCAAACGCGATTGCTGGCCGCGGGGTTCGAGTGAAAGCAGCATGTGAAAGCTCCGTTAAACGATGGCGGACGCAGAAGGTTGAGAAGTGTCGAACTGGCCGGCCATCCAGCCGCCAACATCAATCAGGCGGGTGTCGACGGTGGCCCGAAGCGTCGACAGGCGACCGCCGCACAATGCGCCGAGCCGGTCGCTGATCTGGAATAATTCATCGAGGTCTTCGGAGATCACCAGGATCGCCGCGCCGGCATCGCGCAAGGCGATCAACGCGCGGTGGATGGTCGCGGCGGCGCCGACGTCAACGCCCCAGGTCGGGTGCGCGGCCACCAGCAGTTTCGGCTGCTGGAGGATTTCCCGGCCGAGGATGAATTTCTGCAGATTGCCCCCGGACAGGCTGCGCGCCGCCGTATGCGTACCCGGTGTCTTGACCCCGAAACGGCGAATGATGTCTTCGGCGAGCGCTAGGACTTTGCTGCGCTGGATCAAGCCGTTGCTCACCAGCCCCTGCTGAAAAGCGGTGAGCAGCGCGTTGTCCGCCAGGCTCAATTCCGGCACCGCGCCATGCCCCAATCGTTCAGCGGGAACGAAGGCCAGGCCCAGGCGACGCCGGGCATCCGGGCGCAAATTGGCAACCGCTTGCCGGGCGAAACAAATGATCCCGCCGTCCTCGCGATGCAAGCGCTGTTCACCGCTGAGCAACGCCAGCAATTCATCCTGACCATTGCCGGCGACTCCGGCGATGCCGACGATCTCACCACTGCGCACTTGCAGGTCGATATCTTTCAGTGAACAACCGAACGGGTCGGGGTTGTGCCAGGACAAACCGCTGACATGGAGGAATGTCTCGCCGCCCGTCACCTTTGGATAGTCAGTCATCAGTTCGGCCGCGTCCCCAACCATCAACCGCGCCAGTTGCTGATCCGAGCATTCGGCCGGCACGCAATGCCCGGCCACCCGACCGCCGCGCAACACCGTCGCGCTGTGGCACAACGCGCGAACCTCGCCAAGTTTGTGGCTAATGAACAGAATGCTGCAGCCTTCGGCTGCCAGGCGACGCAGGGTGACGAACAAGTCGTCGGCCTCTTGCGGCGTAAGCACTGAGGTGGGTTCATCAAGAATCAGCAGGCGTATGTCCTGCATCAGACAGCGAATTATTTCGACCCGTTGCCGCTCGCCGATCGACAGGCTGTGGACAAGTCGTTCAGGCTCCAGCGCCATGCCGTAGCGCCGGGACACCTCGCGAATTTTCGGTGCAAGCTGTTTCGGTGTCCCGGCTGACGCACCCATTGCCAACGCAATGTTCTGCGCCACACTCAGGGTTTCAAACAGCGAGAAATGCTGAAACACCATACCGATCCCCAGACTGCGTGCCTGGGCCGGATTGCGCATGTTCACGCGCTCCCCTTGCCACATCATGTCCCCAGAGTCGGCGTGCGTGACGCCATAAATGATCTTCATCAGAGTGCTTTTTCCGGCGCCGTTTTCGCCGAGCAACGCGTGAATCTCGCCAGGAGCAATGCATAAATCGATGGCATCGTTGGCCAGACATCCCGGGTAACGTTTGCTGATGGCACGCAATTGCAGGCGCGGTGTTGAGTCGGAACTCGGCTTGGCGTTGGGCATGACAGGCTCGGTTACTTGAAGTGATGCCTGTGGATAAAGCAATATCCTGGCCACCAGGTCAGGAAAAAAAAGAAACCTTGCAGCGGAGGGTATCGAGAACGGCGTTGCGCGCCATGTCGATGGAACTCAGGCACTCATTGAGGGCAGTACCGCTGAGCAGGCTCCAGTTTCGCTCACGAAGTTTGATCAAAAAACGATCAGTGAGGATCAGCCCATGCCTGACCTACACTCGCGGCAGTCATAAACGGGTTATCCACAGATTGCTCCACAGTATTTGTGCGCAAGCCGAAGTGACAGGCATAAGCACCGCATTGCTTTGTTCAAAAGGTGCTAAACAAACCTAACCTTTTGTTTTTACGTGAATTCAGGCTGAACGCGTACTGTTTGCACAAAAAATGATCAACGTTCGCAAAGCCGCGTGACAGAAGGGTTACAGCGTGATGTGCTCAGGTTATCCACAGTCGGGTGCACAGTAGATGTGGGCAAATGCCCGGTTGATTAAATCCGCTCGCACCATGCCGGCTCACAACCATAGGAGCTGACGAAGGCTGCGATCTCTTGATCTTCTAGCGCCGCAACAAAATCCGCCCGCGACTCAGGTCCGCCAGCTGGCTTTGCAACGTATCGATCTGCGCTTCACCAATCGCCAGCTGCAGCTCAACGCCGTTGGCCGTGAACGTTTCTTCGACGATCAATCCGCCGAGTTCCGCCAGGCGAAGTTTCAGCAGCGTCAACTCGGCGAACCCGCATGTGCAACTCAGCGGCACGCGGCTGATCAATTCGATTTTCGCGGCAGCCTGCAGGCACTTGTTGGCGCCGCCGCCATACGCCCGGGCGAGCCCTCCGGTACCCAGTTGAATGCCGCCGTACCAACGGATAACCAGCACCGCGACCTGATCGCAATCCTGTGCATCGATTGCCGCCAGAATCGGGCGCCCGGCAGTGCCGCCCGGTTCGCCATCATCGGTACTGCGATATTGATCGCCGAGCTTCCACGCCCAACAGTTATGCGTGGCGTTCAAATCGCTGTGTTGTTCGATGAATGTTTGAGCTTCACCAGGGCTGCCGATGGGCGCCGCGAAGGTGATGAAACGGCTTTTGCGAATTTCTTCGCGGAACTCGCAAAAGCCGCTAAGAGTAAAAGGCATAGGTATCTTATTGAGTTGAGGTCAGGCCGCAGCCTTTGAGAATGATGCGGATCAGGTTGTCGCCTGCGTCTTCCATGTCTTGCCTGGTCAACTTGCTGCGACCGGTCACCCGGCAGATCTGCGTAGCGAAATCGGCGTAGTGCTGAGTGCTGCCCCACAGCAGGAAGATCAGGTGCACCGGGTCAACCGGGTCCATTTTGCCTGCGTCGATCCAGGCCTGGAACACACCCGCGCGGCCCTGGAACCACGCCCGGTAGTCCTGGTTGAAATATTCGGTCAGACACTCGCCGCCGCTGATCACCTCCATCGCAAAGATGCGCGAGGCTTGTGGCTGGCGACGGGAGAATTCCATCTTGGCGCGGATGTAACGCGTCAACGCTTCAGCGGGATCGTCGTCGGCGGTCAGGGTGTTGAAGGTGCTGTCCCACAACTCGATGATGTTGCTCAACACCGCCACGTACAGCCCAAGCTTGTTGGTGAAGTAATAATGCAGATTCGCTTTGGGCAACCCGGCCTTCAGGGCAATGGTGTTCATGCTCGTGCCTTTGTACCCGTGTCGGGCAAACTCATCTTCGGCGGCTTTGATGATGGTCTCTTCGTTCTTCTGACGAATGCGACTGGCGGGTTTGCCGCCATGGGCTGGGACTTCAAAGGTCATAGGCACTTCCGGACAGGTGAGTGGGGTGCGGCCCTAAGGTTGATAGCGCACGAACGGGGTTCAGACAAGTACCGCGTGAAACTGGCAGGAGCAAGCTTCGCTCCTACCGATATTGTTGGTTGCTAGCGGGTGGCGGCGAGACTCTCCAAAAAGCTTTCCAGCACCAAATGCGGGCGGCGGCCCTTGCGCGTGACCGATGCGAGGCTCAGGTCATAAAAACGGGCTGTGGGTTTCAGCGCACGCAGGCGACCTTGCTGAACCCAGAGGCTCGCATAATGATCCGGCAGATAGCCGATGTATCGCCCAGTCAAAATGAGAAATGCCATGCCTTCGCGGTCGGACGCACTGGCAGTGCAATTGAGCGCCTGGTAATGCGCCTGAATCTCGGCCGGCAAACGGAAGGTCGGAGCAATCGCGTCCTGGCTATCAAGGCGCTCGTCATTCAGTTGTTTGTCATCGACATAAAATAACGGATGACCGACCGCGCAATACAACAGCGAACGCTCGCTGTACAGCGGCTGATACTCCAGGCCGGACAGCGCACTGGCTTGCGGAACGACGCCAACGTGCAAGCGACCGTCGAGCACACCTTGCTCCACTTCGTTGGGGGCGATCATGCGGATCTGGATCTGCACGTCCGGCCCGCGTTCCTTTAATTGTGCCAAGGCGTGAGTGATGCGCATGTGGGGGAGGGTGACGAGGTTGTCGGTCAAACCGATAGTCAGTTCACCGCGCAGGTGCTGATGCAGCCCGTTGACCTCGGTGCGGAAACTTTCCAGCGCACTGAGTAATTGCAACGAAGACTGGTAAACCTCGCGCCCTTCCTCTGTCAGGGAAAACCCTGCGCGACCACGTTGGCAAAGACGTAAACCGAGGCGCTGCTCAAGATCGCTCATCTGCTGGCTGATCGCCGAGCGACCGATACCGAGTACAGATTCCGCCGCAGAGAAACCGCCGCACTCCACAACGCTGCGAAATATCCGCAGCAAGCGGATATCAAAGTCGCTGACCTGGGCCAGCGGATCCGGGCGACGAGTGCTCATATTGTTATGTCTCGTAAGTTTAGTGGGCGGCAGACTGAACATCTGAAAAGTTGGATTTCACCGACTTTATCCCCGTGGCAATTTAGTCGCAAGAACGTCTTCATCTCCACGCCGCTTATTTGCCTTGCGAGGTTTTGCCCATGAACTTGCCCGAAAACGCCCCGTCTTCACTGGCCAACCAGCTCAAGCTTGACGCTCACTGGATGCCCTACACCGCCAACCGGAATTTCCAGCGCGACCCGCGACTGATTGTGGCGGCAGAGGGCAGCTGGCTGACGGACGACAAGGGTCGCAAAGTTTACGATTCGTTGTCCGGTCTGTGGACGTGTGGCGCCGGGCATACCCGCAAGGAAATTCAGGAAGCCGTTGCCAAGCAGTTGGGTACCCTCGATTACTCGCCGGGTTTCCAGTACGGCCATCCTCTGTCGTTTCAACTGGCGGAGAAAATCACCGACCTGACGCCGGGCAATCTGAACCACGTGTTCTTCACCGATTCGGGTTCCGAGTGCGCCGATACCGCGGTGAAAATGGTCCGCGCCTACTGGCGTCTAAAAGGTCAGGCGACCAAGACAAAAATGATTGGCCGTGCCCGTGGCTACCACGGTGTGAACATCGCCGGCACTAGCCTGGGCGGCGTTAACGGCAACCGCAAAATGTTCGGTCAGGCGATGATGGATGTCGATCACCTGCCGCACACTCTGCTGACCAGCAATGCCTATTCTCGCGGCATGCCGAAAGAGGGCGGTATTGCCCTGGCCGACGAGTTGCTGAAGCTGATCGAGCTACACGACGCTTCGAACATCGCTGCCGTTTTCGTCGAACCAATGGCTGGCTCCGCAGGCGTGCTGGTTCCACCGCAGGGCTACTTGAAGCGTCTGCGGGAGATCTGCGATCAGCACAATATCCTGCTGGTGTTTGACGAAGTCATCACCGGTTTCGGTCGCACCGGTTCGATGTTCGGCGCAGACAGCTTCGGCGTCACCCCGGATCTGATGTGCATCGCCAAGCAAGTTACCAACGGTGCGATTCCGATGGGTGCGGTGATTGCCAGCTCCGAGATTTACCAGACCTTCATGAATCAGGCGACGCCTGAATACGCGGTGGAATTCCCGCACGGTTATACCTACTCCGCCCACCCGGTGGCTTGCGCGGCAGGCCTGGCGGCACTCGACTTGCTGCAAAAGGAAAACCTGGTGCAGAGCGTGGCCGAAGTCGCACCGCATTTCGAAAATGCGCTGCACGGTCTGAAAGGCTCGAAAAACATTATCGACATTCGTAACTACGGTCTGGCCGGTGCAATCCAGATGGCACCGCGTGACGGCGACGCCATCGTGCGTCCGTTCGAAGCGGGCATGGCGCTGTGGAAAGCGGGATTCTACGTGCGCTTCGGCGGCGACACTCTGCAGTTCGGCCCAACTTTCAACAGCAAGCCGCAGGACCTTGATCGTCTGTTCGACGCAGTCGGCGAAGTGCTGAACAAGATCGACTGATTTTTCTTCCATATATGAGAGTGCCCGTTGAAGGGCGCTTGTGCACAACGTTACTGGAGCCCCGCATGAGCCTTATCCCGCATTTGATCAATGGCGAAATGGTGACCGAAGAAGGTCGCACTGCCGACGTGTTCAACCCGTCGACTGGCCAGGCGATCCACAAACTGCCTCTGGCCAGCCGCGACACCGTTCAGAGAGCTATCGATTCGGCCAAGTCGGCGTTCCCGGCCTGGCGTAACACCCCGCCGGCCAGGCGCGCGCAGGTGATGTTTCGTTTCAAGCAATTACTGGAACAGAACGAAGCGCGTATCTCGCAGTTGATCAGTGAAGAACACGGCAAGACTCTGGAAGATGCTGCGGGGGAATTGAAGCGCGGGATCGAGAACGTTGAATTCGCCTGTGCAGCGCCGGAAATCCTGAAAGGTGAATACAGCCGCAACGTCGGGCCGAACATTGACGCCTGGTCTGACTTTCAGCCGTTGGGCGTGGTGGCCGGTATCACGCCGTTCAACTTCCCCGCGATGGTGCCGCTGTGGATGTATCCGTTGGCGATCGTCTGCGGCAACTGCTTCATTCTGAAACCATCGGAGCGCGATCCGAGCTCCACGCTGCTGATCGCCCAATTGTTGCTGGAAGCCGGGCTGCCCAAAGGCGTGTTGAACGTGGTGCACGGTGACAAGGCTGCGGTCGATGCGCTGATTGAAGCGCCGGATGTCAAAGCACTGAGCTTTGTCGGCTCGACGCCGATCGCCGAATACATCTACGCCGAAGGCACCAAGCGCGGAAAACGTGTCCAGGCACTTGGCGGGGCGAAGAACCATGCGGTGCTGATGCCGGATGCCGACCTGGACAACGCCGTCAGCGCACTGATGGGCGCGGCGTACGGTTCTTGCGGCGAGCGTTGCATGGCGATCTCGGTGGCCGTGTGTGTGGGTGACCAGGTTGCGGACGCGTTGGTGGCCAAGCTGGTCCCGCAGATCAAGGCGCTGAAAATTGGTGCCGGGACGTCGTGCGGTCTGGATATGGGGCCGCTGGTTTCCGCTCAGGCACGGGACAAGGTGAGTGGCTATATAGAAGACGGCGTTTCTTCCGGGGCGTCATTGATCGTCGACGGCCGTGGTCTGAGCGTAACCGGGCATGAAGACGGATTCTTCCTGGGTGGCTGCCTGTTCGATAACGTCACACCGCAGATGCGTATCTATAAAGAAGAGATCTTCGGGCCGGTACTCTGTGTTGTCCGAGTGAACAGCCTGGAAGAGGCCATGCAACTGATCAATGATCACGAGTATGGCAATGGCACGTGCATCTTTACCCGTGATGGCGAAGCAGCACGTTTGTTCTGCGACGAGATCGAGGTCGGTATGGTCGGCGTCAACGTGCCGTTACCGGTGCCGGTGGCCTATCACAGCTTCGGTGGTTGGAAGCGTTCGCTGTTTGGCGACCTGCATGCGTACGGTCCGGACGGCGTGCGCTTCTATACGCGTCGCAAGGCAATTACCCAACGCTGGCCACAACGCGCCAGCCACGAAGCCTCGCAATTCGCTTTCCCTAGCTTGTAATGCAGGGTGAGGGCCGAGCTTTCTGGGCTCGGCCTTCGCGTTTCCGGCCTTTTTGGACCTGTATGACAGAAATGTGAAAATCAGGGGTTGACGGCAAATTCTGGACGTCTATAATTCGCCCCACTTCCGGCGCAGTCGAAACAGAAAACTCCTTGGTAAACAAAGAGTTACGCAGTTTTCGGCAGCAACTTGCTTCAGATCATCGAAGACTGGAAGGAGTTGAAAGGGCAGTGTTGTTGGGCTCTTTTGACGATTCGATCTTCTCGGTCGAAAGCGGAGAAAAAGAGGTGTTGACAGCAGCGAGTAACGCTGTAGAATTCGCCTCCCGCTAACGAGAGATCGGAAGCGCAAGTGGTTGAAGTTGTTAAGGATTTCCCAGCGAAACTTTGAAAACTTCTTAAAATAACCGCTTGACAGATACACGGAGCGCTGTAAAATGCGCGCCTCGGTTGAGACGAAAGATCTTAACCAACCGCTCTTTAACAACTGAATCAAGCAATTCGTGTGGGTGCTTGTGGAGTCAGACTGATAGTCAACAAGATTATCAGCATCACAAGTTACTCCGCGAGAAATCAAAGATGTAACCAACGATTGCTGAGCCAAGTTTAGGGTTTCTTAAAAACCCAAAGATGTTTGAACTGAAGAGTTTGATCATGGCTCAGATTGAACGCTGGCGGCAGGCCTAACACATGCAAGTCGAGCGGTAGAGAGAAGCTTGCTTCTCTTGAGAGCGGCGGACGGGTGAGTAATGCCTAGGAATCTGCCTGGTAGTGGGGGATAACGCTCGGAAACGGACGCTAATACCGCATACGTCCTACGGGAGAAAGCAGGGGACCTTCGGGCCTTGCGCTATCAGATGAGCCTAGGTCGGATTAGCTAGTTGGTGAGGTAATGGCTCACCAAGGCGACGATCCGTAACTGGTCTGAGAGGATGATCAGTCACACTGGAACTGAGACACGGTCCAGACTCCTACGGGAGGCAGCAGTGGGGAATATTGGACAATGGGCGAAAGCCTGATCCAGCCATGCCGCGTGTGTGAAGAAGGTCTTCGGATTGTAAAGCACTTTAAGTTGGGAGGAAGGGCAGTAAATTAATACTTTGCTGTTTTGACGTTACCGACAGAATAAGCACCGGCTAACTCTGTGCCAGCAGCCGCGGTAATACAGAGGGTGCAAGCGTTAATCGGAATTACTGGGCGTAAAGCGCGCGTAGGTGGTTTGTTAAGTTGGATGTGAAATCCCCGGGCTCAACCTGGGAACTGCATTCAAAACTGACAAGCTAGAGTATGGTAGAGGGTGGTGGAATTTCCTGTGTAGCGGTGAAATGCGTAGATATAGGAAGGAACACCAGTGGCGAAGGCGACCACCTGGACTGATACTGACACTGAGGTGCGAAAGCGTGGGGAGCAAACAGGATTAGATACCCTGGTAGTCCACGCCGTAAACGATGTCAACTAGCCGTTGGGAGCCTTGAGCTCTTAGTGGCGCAGCTAACGCATTAAGTTGACCGCCTGGGGAGTACGGCCGCAAGGTTAAAACTCAAATGAATTGACGGGGGCCCGCACAAGCGGTGGAGCATGTGGTTTAATTCGAAGCAACGCGAAGAACCTTACCAGGCCTTGACATCCAATGAACTTTCCAGAGATGGATTGGTGCCTTCGGGAACATTGAGACAGGTGCTGCATGGCTGTCGTCAGCTCGTGTCGTGAGATGTTGGGTTAAGTCCCGTAACGAGCGCAACCCTTGTCCTTAGTTACCAGCACGTTATGGTGGGCACTCTAAGGAGACTGCCGGTGACAAACCGGAGGAAGGTGGGGATGACGTCAAGTCATCATGGCCCTTACGGCCTGGGCTACACACGTGCTACAATGGTCGGTACAGAGGGTTGCCAAGCCGCGAGGTGGAGCTAATCCCAGAAAACCGATCGTAGTCCGGATCGCAGTCTGCAACTCGACTGCGTGAAGTCGGAATCGCTAGTAATCGCGAATCAGAATGTCGCGGTGAATACGTTCCCGGGCCTTGTACACACCGCCCGTCACACCATGGGAGTGGGTTGCACCAGAAGTAGCTAGTCTAACCTTCGGGAGGACGGTTACCACGGTGTGATTCATGACTGGGGTGAAGTCGTAACAAGGTAGCCGTAGGGGAACCTGCGGCTGGATCACCTCCTTAATCGACGACATCAGCTGCTCCATGAGCTCCCACACGAATTGCTTGATTCATTGAAGAAGACGATAGAAGCAGCTTTAAGCTCCAAGCTGATAGCTCATGGCTAACAGTTACAAGCTCGAAATTGGGTCTGTAGCTCAGTTGGTTAGAGCGCACCCCTGATAAGGGTGAGGTCGGCAGTTCGAATCTGCCCAGACCCACCAATTTTGTTATGGGGCCATAGCTCAGCTGGGAGAGCGCCTGCCTTGCACGCAGGAGGTCAGCGGTTCGATCCCGCTTGGCTCCACCATAAACTGCTTTGTGCCGTTAGAGTTTAGAAATGAGTATTCCACCGAGAATATTGATTTCTAGTCTTTGATTAGATCGTTCTTTAAAAATTTGGGTATGTGATAGAAAGATAGACTGGCCCCCACTTTCACTGGTGGGGCTCAGGCTAAGGTAAAATTTGTGAGTTGCTCTTAAGAGTATTGCGAATTTTCGGCGAATGTCGTCTTCACAGTATAACCAGATTGCTTGGGGTTATATGGTCAAGTGAAGAAGCGCATACGGTGGATGCCTTGGCAGTCAGAGGCGATGAAAGACGTGGTAGCCTGCGAAAAGCTTCGGGGAGTCGGCAAACAGACTTTGATCCGGAGATGTCTGAATGGGGGAACCCACCTAACACAAGTTAGGTATCTTAAGCTGAATACATAGGCTTAAGAAGCGAACCAGGGGAACTGAAACATCTAAGTACCCTGAGGAAAAGAAATCAACCGAGATTCCCTTAGTAGTGGCGAGCGAACGGGGACTAGCCCTTAAGTGGCTTTAAGATTAGCGGAACGCTCTGGAAAGTGCGGCCATAGTGGGTGATAGCCCTGTACGCGAAAATCTTATTGTCATGAAATCGAGTAGGACGGAGCACGAGAAACTTTGTCTGAATATGGGGGGACCATCCTCCAAGGCTAAATACTACTGACTGACCGATAGTGAACTAGTACCGTGAGGGAAAGGCGAAAAGAACCCCGGAGAGGGGAGTGAAATAGATCCTGAAACCGTATGCGTACAAGCAGTGGGAGCCCACTTTGTTGGGTGACTGCGTACCTTTTGTATAATGGGTCAGCGACTTATTTTCAGTGGCGAGCTTAACCGAATAGGGGAGGCGTAGCGAAAGCGAGTCTTAATAGGGCGTCTAGTCGCTGGGAATAGACCCGAAACCGGGCGATCTATCCATGGGCAGGTTGAAGGTTGGGTAACACTAACTGGAGGACCGAACCGACTACCGTTGAAAAGTTAGCGGATGACCTGTGGATCGGAGTGAAAGGCTAATCAAGCTCGGAGATAGCTGGTTCTCCTCGAAAGCTATTTAGGTAGCGCCTCATGTATCACTGTAGGGGGTAGAGCACTGTTTCGGCTAGGGGGTCATCCCGACTTACCAAACCGATGCAAACTCCGAATACCTACAAGTGCCGAGCATGGGAGACACACGGCGGGTGCTAACGTCCGTCGTGAAAAGGGAAACAACCCAGACCGTCAGCTAAGGTCCCAAAGTTATGGTTAAGTGGGAAACGATGTGGGAAGGCTTAGACAGCTAGGAGGTTGGCTTAGAAGCAGCCACCCTTTAAAGAAAGCGTAATAGCTCACTAGTCGAGTCGGCCTGCGCGGAAGATGTAACGGGGCTCAAACCATACACCGAAGCTACGGGTATCACTTAGGTGATGCGGTAGAGGAGCGTTCTGTAAGCCTGTGAAGGTGAGTTGAGAAGCTTGCTGGAGGTATCAGAAGTGCGAATGCTGACATGAGTAACGACAATGGGTGTGAAAAACACCCACGCCGAAAGACCAAGGTTTCCTGCGCAACGTTAATCGACGCAGGGTTAGTCGGTCCCTAAGGCGAGGCTGAAAAGCGTAGTCGATGGAAAACAGGTTAATATTCCTGTACTTCTGGTTATTGCGATGGAGGGACGGAGAAGGCTAGGCCAGCTTGGCGTTGGTTGTCCAAGTTTAAGGTGGTAGGCTGAGATCTTAGGTAAATCCGGGATCTTAAGGCCGAGAGCTGATGACGAGTGTTCTTTTAGAACACGAAGTGGTTGATGCCATGCTTCCAAGAAAAGCTTCTAAGCTTCAGGTAACCAGGAACCGTACCCCAAACCGACACAGGTGGTTGGGTAGAGAATACCAAGGCGCTTGAGAGAACTCGGGTGAAGGAACTAGGCAAAATGGCACCGTAACTTCGGGAGAAGGTGCGCCGGTGAGGGTGAAGGACTTGCTCCGTAAGCTCATGCCGGTCGAAGATACCAGGCCGCTGCGACTGTTTATTAAAAACACAGCACTCTGCAAACACGAAAGTGGACGTATAGGGTGTGACGCCTGCCCGGTGCCGGAAGGTTAATTGATGGGGTTAGCTAACGCGAAGCTCTTGATCGAAGCCCCGGTAAACGGCGGCCGTAACTATAACGGTCCTAAGGTAGCGAAATTCCTTGTCGGGTAAGTTCCGACCTGCACGAATGGCGTAACGATGGCGGCGCTGTCTCCACCCGAGACTCAGTGAAATTGAAATCGCTGTGAAGATGCAGTGTATCCGCGGCTAGACGGAAAGACCCCGTGAACCTTTACTATAGCTTTGCACTGGACTTTGAATTTGCTTGTGTAGGATAGGTGGGAGGCTTTGAAGCGTGGACGCCAGTTCGCGTGGAGCCAACCTTGAAATACCACCCTGGCAACTTTGAGGTTCTAACTCAGGTCCGTTATCCGGATCGAGGACAGTGTATGGTGGGTAGTTTGACTGGGGCGGTCTCCTCCTAAAGAGTAACGGAGGAGTACGAAGGTGCGCTCAGACCGGTCGGAAATCGGTCGTAGAGTATAAAGGCAAAAGCGCGCTTGACTGCGAGACAGACACGTCGAGCAGGTACGAAAGTAGGTCTTAGTGATCCGGTGGTTCTGTATGGAAGGGCCATCGCTCAACGGATAAAAGGTACTCCGGGGATAACAGGCTGATACCGCCCAAGAGTTCATATCGACGGCGGTGTTTGGCACCTCGATGTCGGCTCATCACATCCTGGGGCTGAAGCCGGTCCCAAGGGTATGGCTGTTCGCCATTTAAAGTGGTACGCGAGCTGGGTTTAGAACGTCGTGAGACAGTTCGGTCCCTATCTGCCGTGGACGTTTGAGATTTGAGAGGGGCTGCTCCTAGTACGAGAGGACCGGAGTGGACGAACCTCTGGTGTTCCGGTTGTCACGCCAGTGGCATTGCCGGGTAGCTATGTTCGGAATAGATAACCGCTGAAAGCATCTAAGCGGGAAACTAGCCTCAAGATGAGATCTCACTGGGACCTTGAGTCCCCTGAAGGGCCGTCGAAGACTACGACGTTGATAGGTTGGGTGTGTAAGCGCTGTGAGGCGTTGAGCTAACCAATACTAATTGCCCGTGAGGCTTGACCATATAACACCCAAGCAATTTGCAGGCTTTGAGCTAACAAGCGAAAGGGCACCAGATTGCGGTGTGTGAAGACGACATGAACCGAAAGTTCGCAGGTTGTACTCACCAGCAGCACACAAACTATCGCATACCCATTCGCTGGAGCGTGAACCTGAAAAGGCCCACGACCTGGCTACCGAATTTCTTGACGACCATAGAGCATTGGAACCACCTGATCCCATCCCGAACTCAGCAGTGAAACGATGCATCGCCGATGGTAGTGTGGGGTTTCCCCATGTGAGAGTAGGTCATCGTCAAGATTAAATTCCAAAACCCCTATCTGCGTATGCAGATAGGGGTTTTGTTTTGTCCGCAGGAAAGTTCGCACAGCATCATCGCCCAGCGTCTGGCTGTTCTGGACGTCCGACAATGCTAAGGTTTGCCCCTAGCTTTTGATATTTTCCAAGGAAGCCTTTATGCCGGACGCAACGTCCCTCAATGCTGGTTTTATGGTGGTTCACGGTAACCGTCTGGACGAGTTGCGCAGCCTGGTGGTGAGCTGGATGCGGCGCTACCCGCTGGCGCCCTTGGAGAATGAAATCGCCCTGGTACAGAGCAACGGTATCGCGCAATGGCTGAAACTGGCGCTTGCGGAAGATCCTGAAGACGACGACTCGGGCGGATGCGGCATCGCTGCAGCCATTGACGTCCAGTTGCCTGGTAGTTTCATGTGGCAGCTGTACCGTACGGTGCTGGGCCGTGAAGAAATCCCGGTCAATTCCTTACTTGATAAAGCCCCGCTGACCTGGCGTCTGATGCGTCTGCTGCCGCAGTTGATTAATCAACCGCACTTCGAACCCTTGCAACGCTTCCTGACGCATGATACCGATTTGCGTAAACGCTATCAGCTCGCCGAGCGACTGGCCGACTTGTTCGACCAATATCAGGTCTACCGGGCCGATTGGCTTGAAGACTGGGCAGAAGGTCGCCATCAATTGCGTAACGTTCGAGGGGAGGTCAAAGCCCTTACCCCCGCCAACTGCTGGCAGGCAGAGTTGTGGCGTGCATTGCTGCTGGATGTTGGTGAACAAGGCATGGCGCAGAGCCGGGCGGGTGTCCATCAACGGTTCATCGAACGGATCAACAACCTCGACGTTGCGCCTGATGACCTGCCCTCAAGAGTGATCGTCTTTGGCATTTCCTCGCTCCCGGCTCAGGCTTTGGAGGCCTTGGCGGGACTGGCGCGCTTCAGTCAGGTATTGCTGTGTGTACATAATCCGTGTCGCCACCATTGGACAGACATCGTTGCCGATAAGGATCTGCTGCGGCATCAATACAAGCGACAGGCGCGCAAAAGCGGCATGCCCGTTGTGCTGGACCCGCACACCTTGCATCAGCATGCTCACCCACTCCTGGCCGCGTGGGGTAAACAAGGACGTGACTACATCAATCTGCTGGATAGCTATGACGACCCCAACAGCTATCGCGCTGCATTTCGCGATGGTCGTATCGACTTGTTCAGCGATAGCCAGCCGCGGAACATGCTCAACGAATTGCAGGACGATATTCTCGAACTGCGACCACTGAACGAGACCCGCGATCATTGGCCAGCGGTGGATTTACAGCAGGATCAGTCAATCCGTTTTCACATTGCCCACAGTGCCCAGCGAGAAGTCGAGATCCTCCACGACCAGTTGCTCGCACGCTTCAGTGCAGATGCTGATCTGCGCCCTCGCGACATCATCGTGATGGTCCCGGACATCGACAGTTACGCGCCGCATATACGCGCAGTATTCGGCCAGATGGAACGGCACGACCTACGCTTCATTCCATTCACTCTTGCCGATCAGGGCCAGCGCGGCCGAGATCCGTTACTGATTGCGGTCGAGCATCTGCTCAAACTCCCCGACAGCCGTTTTCCGGTCAGCGAGATCCTCGACCTGCTGGACGTTCCCGCACTGCGTGAGCGCTTCGGAGTTGAGGAGCGCGACCTTGCGACCCTGCATCGCTGGATCGAAGGCGCAGGCATCCGCTGGGGCATGAATGCCGAGCAGCGAGCGGGTCTGGGTCTGCCCCCGGAACTGGAGCAGAACAGCTGGCGTTTCGGACTGCGACGCATGTTGCTTGGCTATGCCGTCGGCACTGCCAGTGCGTGTGAGGGCATTGAGCCCTACGATGAGATTGGCGGTCTCGATGCAGCATTGATCGGGCCTCTTGTCGCGCTGCTTGATACGCTGGAGGTCGCTCACCAGGAACTGTCTCATCCGGCAACTCCGAAACAATGGGGCTTACGGCTGCAAGCCCTGGTGCAGCTGTTTTTTCAGGCCAGTAACGAGCATGACGACTATTTGCTGGCCCAGCTCGAAGAGCTGCGAGAAACCTGGCTCGACACCTGCGAGTCTGTCGGGTTGCACGATGAATTGCCGTTGACGGTGGTCCGCGAGGCCTGGCTCGCCGGCCTTGATCAAGGTCGATTGTCCCAGCGCTTTCTGGCAGGGTCGGTCAACTTCTGCACGTTGATGCCCATGCGTGCGATACCGTTCAAACTGGTGTGCCTGCTGGGCATGAACGACGGGGACTACCCACGTGCGCAGCCACCGCTGGACTTCGATCTGATGGGCAGTGATTACCGGCCCGGCGATCGTTCCCGGCGCGAGGATGACCGTTATCTACTGCTCGAAGCGTTGCTGTCCGCTCGAGATCAGCTCTACATCAGTTGGGTGGGACGCAGCATTCGCGATAACAGCGAGCGCCCGGCGTCAGTGTTGATAGGCCAGTTGCGCGACCATCTGGCCAGTGGCTGGCGATCAGCCAACCCGGACGAAGAATTGCTTGCGGCCCTGACTCAAGAGCATCCGCTGCAACCTTTCAGCGCTCGTTATTTCCATGAAGGCGAACATCTTTTCACCTACGCCAACGAATGGCAGGTGCTCCACCAAGCCACTGCGGCAAACGCTGAGACAGAAATCCTTGATGACCATGTTCAGGAAGAGCCACTCAGCCTGGGGCAACTGCAGGATTTCCTGCGCAACCCGGTCCGACATTTTTTCAGTCAGCGCCTGAAGGTGTTTTTTGAAGCGACTGAAGTGCCTCTCCCCGACGAGGAGCCGTTCATACTTGACGCACTCCAGCGTTACAGCCTCAGCGACAGTTTGCTCGACGCGGCGTTGGGCCAACTGGATCGCGTCGATCATGCGCTCGAGGCTCAGGCTAAACGTCTGCAAAACAGTGGCCTGCTACCGTTGGCGGGGTTTGGCGAGTACATCCAGCGGGAACTGATCGAACCATTGCCGGACCTCCTTCAGCGCTATCACCAGATCCTCGCATTATGGCCGACGCCGCTCAACAGCGCATTGCCGGTGAGCATCGAACTGCAAGGTTTGCGCCTGGAAGGCTGGCTCAGCGGGCTGCATCAACGGGCTGACGGTGGATTGCTGTCGCTGACCACCATTCCCAACAGCATCGGTTCAATCAAGTCGCGTAAATGGCACCGTCTGACGCGACCCTGGGTCAATCATCTGGTGGCCTGCGCCAGTGGAATGGCGATGACAACTGCGTTGGTAGCGAGCGACGACACTCTGCTGTTGGGGCCGATGCAAGAAGAAATCGCGCTGAACGCTCTGGGTGATCTGTTGATGGCCTGGCAGTCAGGCATGCGCCAGCCTTTACCCATTGCGGTCAAAACGGCATTTGCCTGGCTCGCCCACACAAACCCGGTCAAAGCCGACAGCGCTGCCCGCAAAGCTTATGAAGGGGACGGCCAGAATAGTGAAGGCGAGCGCCGCGAAAGCCCTGCGCTCCTCCGTCAATTCGTCGATTACGACGCGCTGATTGCCGACGAGACTTTCCCTGACTGGTGCAACGCTCTGTACAAACCGGTGTTTGAGGCTCAATGGCGATCACTCACCGGGGAGGAGGCGCGTTCATGACCAGAAAAACGCCTCTGGCCCTGGCCTTCCCATTGCGCGGCAGTCAACTGATCGAAGCCAGCGCAGGGACCGGCAAGACCTTCACCATCTCTGCGCTTTACCTGCGTCTGGTACTCGGTCACGGCGGAGAAATCAGCGGTTTCGGGCGGGAATTATTACCACCGCAAATCCTCGTCGTGACCTTCACCGACGCGGCGACCAAAGAGTTGCGTGAGCGTATCCGAACACGTTTGGCAGAAGCGGCGCGATACTTTCGCGATGAGACTCCCGCGCCGGATGCGCTCATTGCCGATTTGCGTGAGGAGTATCCGTCCGAGCAATGGTCCGGCTGTGCGAATCGACTGGACATCGCCGCACAATGGATGGACGAAGCCGCTGTCTCGACTATCCACAGTTGGTGTCAGCGCATGTTGCGCGAACACGCTTTCGACAGTGGCAGCCTGTTTACGCAAACGCTGGAAACCGATCACAGTGATCTTCTGGGCGAAGTCTTGCGCGATTATTGGCGATTGCATTGCTATCCGATGCAAGGCGATGCGTTGAATTGGGTTCGTACCAACTGGGGTGGACCTGCAGCATTACTGCCGCGAGTACGGGGTCTGTTCGCCAGCCAGCGCGACAGTATTGAGGGCAAAGGTCCGGTCGATCTGATCACCGAGTCTTTGCTGGAGCGCAGTGCTGCCTTGCTCGATCTCAAGATGCCTTGGCGTCAGTGGGCGGACGAACTGCTCGCGATCTGTTACGCAGGTGTCGAAAGTAAAAGTGTCGACGCTCGCAAAATGCAGGCGCGCTATTTCGAGCCCTGGTTCGAAAAGATGAAAGCCTGGGCTGAAGATGAATCCATCGAGCTGTTGGATATCGGTACCGGTTTCACGCGGTTGACGCCCAAGGGAATGGCCGAGGCCTGGAAAAAAGGCGACGTCCCCATTCACCCTGGCCTGGAGGCGATGGCCGGGCTCAAGGCAAGTCTCGAAGGCTTGCCAAGTCCGGATGCCGTCGTGCTGGAACACGCCGCGCGGTGGGTGGGTGCACGGTTCGAAGCAGAGAAGCGGCGCCGCGCTGAAATGGGCTTTGATGACATGCTGCTGCGCCTCGACGCGGCGCTGCAATCCGAGGGCGGCGAACGCTTGGCTACCTTGATTCGCGAGCAGTTCCCGGTAGCGCTGATCGATGAGTTTCAGGATACCGATCCGGTGCAATATCGGATTTTCGAGACCATCTATCGAATAGAAGACAACAACCCGGAGTGCGGCCTGTTCCTCATCGGTGATCCGAAGCAGGCCATCTATGCGTTCCGCGGAGCAGATATTCATACCTATCTGCGAGCTCGTCTGGCGACCGCAGGTCGTCTTCATACACTTGGCACAAACTTCCGCTCCAGCCACGGCATGGTCAGCGCGGTGAACCATGTTTTCCAGCGGGCCGAATGGCGTGAGTCCGGACGGGGCGCTTTTCTGTTTCGAGAAAAAAGTGGTGACAACCCCGTACCGTTTCTGCCGGTCGCGTCTCAGGGGCGCAAGGAATTTCTCAGTGTTCACGGTCAGGTGCCACCCGCTCTGAACATCTGGCACTTGTCCGCGGATCAACCAATGTCCGGCTCCGGTTACCGCCAGCAGATGGCCGCGACTTGCGCCAGTCAAATCACGGCGTTGCTCAACGGTGGTCAACAGGGCGCCGCGGGTTTCATGCGCGATGGCAAAGACTTCAAAGGTCTGTTGCCGGCCGATATCGCCATTCTGGTGCGCGACGGTAAAGAGGCTCAGGCCGTACGCGCAGAACTGTCCGATCGGGGGGTGCGCAGCGTTTATCTGTCGGACAAGGACTCGGTGTTCGCCGCTCAGGAAGCTCACGATCTGCTGGCCTGGCTCAAGGCCTGTGCAGAGCCGGATATCGAGCGCACGCTGCGGGCGGCATTGGCCTGCATCACCCTTGATCTGTCGCTGACCGAGCTGGAGCGTCTGAACCAGGACGAATTGGCGTGGGAAGCGCGGGTCATGCAGTTCCGTGGCTATCGCGAGCTCTGGCGCAAGCAGGGTGTGCTGCCGATGCTGCGACGTTTGCTGCATGACTTCCGGCTACCGCAGACCTTGATCGCCCGCAGCGATGGCGAGCGAGTCCTGACCAATTTGTTGCACCTGTCGGAGTTGTTGCAACAGGCGGCTGCTGAACTCGATGGCGAGCAGGCACTGATTCGCTACTTCTCCGAGCATCTGGCCTTGTCCGGGCAAGCGGGTGAGGAACAGATCCTGCGCCTGGAAAGCGATGAGCAACTGGTCAAGGTCGTGACCATTCACAAATCCAAAGGGCTTGAATATCCCTTGGTGTTCTTGCCGTTTATTTGTTCGGCAAAGCCGGTGGACGGCAGCCATTTGCCGCTGCATTACCATGACGAGAACGGCAAACCGCAGATAACCCTCAAGCCCACGCCGGAGCTGATTGTGCTGGCAGATAATGAGCGACTCGCCGAGGATTTGCGTCTGCTGTATGTCGCACTCACGCGTGCGCAACACGCCTGCTGGTTGGGTGTTACTGATCTCAAGCGTGGCAATAACAACAATTCGGTCCTGCACCTCTCGGCATTGGGTTATCTGCTCGGCGGGGGCGCGCCTCTGGCCGAGTCGGCTGGTTTGAAGCGCTGGCTGGAAGACTTGCAGCAGGACTGTCCGGCAGTTGTGTACGATGAAGTGCCTGAGCCGACCGCCGAGCAGTACCATCCTGCGCCGAACAATGCGCGGTTGCTTGCACCGCTGATTCCCACACGCAAGGCCAGCGAAAACTGGTGGATTGCTTCTTACAGTGCATTGCGCATTGGCGACAATCTGAGCGTGGGCAGCGACGAAGCGCCGGAGAACCCGCAAGCGCAAAAACTGTTCGATGATGAACGCCTGGATCCCGAAGCACCGCGAGAAGTCGTCGCAGGTGGCGCCGATATTCATCGGTTCCCGCGAGGTCCGAGCCCCGGCACCTTCCTCCATGGTCTGCTGGAGTGGGCCGGTGACGAAGGTTTCACCGCAACGCCTCAAGCCATAGAGGACGCCATTGCTCGTCGTTGCAACCGCCGGGGTTGGGAAGGCTGGATCTCGACATTGACTGACTGGCTGCAACACCTGCTCAAAACGCCCCTGCCGGTCGGCGCTGATCAGGCACCGGTGATATTCGAGCGGCTGACTGAGTACCGCGTCGAGATGGAATTCTGGTTCGCCAGCCATACGGTCGACGTGCTCAAGCTCGACGAGCTGGTCTGCAAGCACACCCACAATGGCGTTGCTCGTGTAGCAGCGGAGCCGGTGATGCTCAATGGCATGTTCAAAGGCTTTATCGACCTGATTTTCGAACATGATGGCCGCTATTACGTCGCGGACTACAAATCCAACTGGCTGGGTGTCGATGACGGGGCGTACACCGAGCAAGCCATGGAGCAGTCGATCCTGGATAATCGTTACGACCTGCAATACGTGCTGTACCTGTTGGCGCTGCACCGTCAGTTGAAGGCGCGCCTCGCCGACTATGACTATGACTACGACCGGCATATTGGCGGCGCCGTGTATCTGTTCCTGCGGGGCACGCGCTCGCCACGCCAGGGTGTGTATTTTGCCCGTCCGCCAAGAACGTTGATCGAGCGTCTGGATCGCCTGTTTCAAGGCAAGCCTGAACCCAAAGCCGAACCTGCGTGGGTTCAGGGAGAACTGCTGTGACTCGCACCTTCGCCGATTTGTTGCCCGTGCCATTGGCGGGCGAAAGCGTGACGAGCCTGACGCCGTTGAGCCGCGCCGATGACCTGCTGAAGTTACTGACCCGCTGGGTCGAGCGCGGCTGGCTAAGGGCGCTGGACAAAGCCTTCGTGGCCTTTCTCCACGAACTGGCGCCCGATGACGATCCACTGGTATTGCTCGCTGCCGCATTGACCAGTCATCAATTAGGCCATGGCCACGTGTGCCTGGATGTGTTGGAGACGCTCAAGGAACCTGACTTCGCGTTGTCATTGCCACCGGAAGGTGACGTGCAGGGCGGCGCGATGCTGCTGCCGTCGCAGTTACTGGAAGCTCTGGACGGCGCTCACTGGTGCAAGGTGCTGGCCTCGAGCAGCCTGGTCGCATTGGCAGGCGATGAGGGTGAAACCGCGCTTCAAAGACCTCTGGTGCTGTCCGGAACGCGGCTGTACCTGAGGCGGTATTGGGCCTATGAACGCCGTATCGACCAAGCGTTGCGCCTTCGCCTGGCTGAGCACGAAAACATGCCGGCGGATCTCCCCGAACGCCTCACCGCTCTGTTCGGGCCTTCACAGCATGACGCAGTAATCGATTGGCAAAAACTCGCTTGTGCCCTCGCGACCCGTAGCGCATTCAGTATCGTCACGGGCGGCCCCGGAACGGGCAAGACCACCACGGTCGTGCGCTTGCTGGCTTTGCTTCAAGCGCCGGCAGTAGAAGCGGGCAAACCGTTGCGGATACGACTCGCCGCGCCCACGGGCAAAGCCGCCGCTCGGCTGACGGAGTCCATCAGCCAGCAAGTCCGCACGCTGGACGTCGATGAAGCCGTGCGCAGCAAAATTCCTTCGGATGTCACCACCGTGCACCGTCTGCTGGGCAGTCGGCCGGGTACCCGACATTTCCGTCATCACGCCGGCAATCGCTTGCCACTGGATGTTCTGGTGGTGGACGAAGCCTCGATGATAGACCTGGAGATGATGGCCAACCTTCTCGATGCCATGCCGGCCCATGCCCGACTCGTCCTGCTCGGTGACAAAGACCAGTTGGCATCGGTTGAAGCCGGCGCCGTGCTGGGCGATTTGTGCCGCGATGCCGAAGCCGGTTGGTACTCCCCGCAAACCCGCCAGTGGCTGGAAGACGTCAGCGGTGAAAACCTGGACGGCAGCGATTTGCAGGAGGACCTGCACGGAGCGCATCCACTGGCTCAGCAGGTGGTGATGCTGCGACACTCACGTCGGTTTGGCGAGGGCAGCGGCATTGGCCAACTGGCTCGGCGGGTCAACCAGCAGCACGCCGAGGATGCGCGTCAGTTACTGGTGGCGGGCGGTTACGACGATGTGTTTTCTCTGCACCTGAAAGGTGAGCACGACCGGGCGCTGGAGCGCTTGTTGCTCGAAGGCCGTCATGAGGGGCCGCAAGGATATCGCCATTACCTGAGCCTGCTGCGCAACCAGCGGCCACCGCTCGACAGTGCGCTTGAAGATCCGCGCTGGACCGAGTGGGCGCAGCAGGTGCTGCAGGCGTTCGACGCCTTCCAGTTGCTCTGCGCTGTCCGCAAGGGTCCGTGGGGCGTCGAAGGCCTGAATCAACGCGTGACCGAGTCGTTGCTCAAGGCTCGATTGATCGACAGCAATCAGCAGTGGTACGAAGGTCGACCGGTGCTGATGACTCGCAACGATTACGGCTTGGGTCTGATGAACGGCGACATCGGCATCGCCTTGAAACTGCCGGAGCGCGAGGGCCCCGAGGCGGGTCGTCAGGTGTTGCGAGTTGCCTTCCCGCGCAACGACGGCCAGGGCGGCGTGCGGTTTGTATTGCCGAGCCGGCTCAATGATGTCGAAACCGTGTACGCAATGACCGTGCACAAATCCCAAGGCTCCGAGTTCGCTCACACGGCGCTGATTTTGCCCGATGCCCTGAACCCGGTTCTCACCAAAGAGCTGATCTACACCGGCATCACCCGGGCCAAGCATTGGTTCACATTGATCGAGCCGCGCACCGGCGTATTTGAGGAGGCGGTGCGCCGCAAGGTCAAACGCTTGAGCGGGTTGATGCTGGAATATTAGTCGGCAAACAGCATCTCCCGCTCCTTTGACAGTATCTACGAAACCGCAGCAGGTGAGCGCGGGGCTGGGGCGTTAACTACAAAAATATATCATGATGATGACATTGCGGATTGTTTACGCAGGCATGAGCGAGTTTTGATAAAGAGCCATGGGACGATATCGTCGCCAAATAAATTGATTTTCACAAGAACCGATTACGCCAAAGCTAGAAACTCTCATAGTCAATTCTATGAGCTTCTAGACGCACTTCTTCGCACCCATACCTTCATTTTCGTTGGTTGTGGCGTGAGCGATCCCGATATTAGATCGCTATTAGAAAACTACAGATACAGACATCCTTATGGGCAGAGCCATTACTTTGTAACTGCTTCAAAAAATTTCTGTTCGGAGGTTAAATCTGTGCTGAGTGAGTCGCTAAAGATAAACTTCATAGAGTATGCTGCGACCAAAGATCATGCCAACTTATCGAAGGAGTTGGATTCATTAAAGGAGCTAGTCGAACTTGAAAGAATTGAGTTGAGTAAAAATCAAGCATGGTAGCCACTATAACTTGTACTCAGCATCCGTTGTAGTCCGTTTACTGCCGACCATGGTTGCTAAGGGGGCGTTAAATTCGGTGCCATTGGGTGGTTAGGTTGATTGCAAATGGGTGGTCAGGTCAGTGCAATTACCCTGGTGTCAGCGGATCCGGAAAAGTAGTCCTAACCAGCGGCGAGCTGATCTAGGCTTTCCGGATCATTACTCAAGGACGATAGCTATGTCAGATAACCCAGAAGCCAACATCGCTACAGCGGACGCACTGACCTTGCTCCTGCACAACCAACACGCCATATGTGCGGCAATTGAAGAGGTCACCAACTGGCTCTCAGAGAACGGAGTAGGGAGTTTGGCCGTTAACGCGTTAGCGGCCATGGAAACGCTAGACACAAATGCTCAAGCGATCACAGATGCTATTATGCGGCTACGACAGTCGTAGGCCCGCACTCTGGCTACCCACCATGTCACCTATCGATGTCTTGGTTGACTCCTTATCACTCTTGGAGTTAGCCAAATTGGGACTTTGGGCGAAGCCTTTGGGAATGTCGTCTGTATTCTACTCGGTGGCTGTACTGAGTGACCTTGCCGTGGTGCTGGTAGGACGCCTCAGGGGCGGAAAGGGTCAGGTTCGCCTGCACACTGTTTCAAACGACTGATGACGTCAGGGGCAGTTATAGCAGTGTCGATTCGACCTGTAGCATCAAGGTAAATGTCTATCATCCTTCCCCATTTCGGCGATACATAGAAACACCTCTGAGCCCCCTTGTCGGTCCACCAATCGAACCTCATGAAGAAATCCTTATCAGGAAAAATATGGCCCCACTCAACGGATGCGCCGCCACCTATGGGCATTTCACCCTTATAGATTCGATGCTGAGTGTTCCAGATGTATCGAAACTCTTCCTTTCCTTCATGTGAAAAATTGACTGCTACGACTGGAGACGCCAAGTACCAAAATGCAATGGGGAAGACTAATAGGACGACAAGCGCCCAACGGCCATACCTGATTTTAGTTTTGCTTGCATTTGTGTTCACGGATGCCTACCCCCCATGCTTCTGGTGTTACTGCAAGTACTTCGTTCATTACCATTTTTGCCGTAACCCCCCCATTCGGATGTTGGCTGAATAGCTTGATCCCAATGCTGATCGAAGTCCGGTCCGGGGCGTCGTCCCATGCACGTAGCCCGTCAATGTCGGCCGAGCGATTAGGCCCCGGAAGTTTTCTTTCCTCTTTAGGTTTCTTTAGGACCTCGCCCACTTTTCTGAGTGAGTCTGAAACGATCTGCTCGGCTCCTGCACCATCCAAAAGGACGCTTTCGGACAGTCCACCAGCTCGCCCGACGTATCCATAGTGGATGTTCGACCAAATATCATAGAAGTAATCGTAATCACCCTGTTTGTGGTAGACGACGCCATTGTATTTCGCGGCGAGTATCGGCTTGTGGTCCCACGGGCGATCTTGACCCACACGCTCAGTAAAAAGAGCCATAGCAGCCGCGCCATTTGAAGCACCAATAGCTTGGGGGCTGGTTGCACCAATCTGGGCATACCAAGGCAGCGCCATTTGCTTGCGTGTCTCCTCCGCTACGTCGTAGCTGAGCAGCGCCTTCATCTTCAAGACTGATGGATGGTTAATGTTGGTGTTCATCTCTCCAGCGATGTAAGCCGCAAGTTCTTCCATCATGTCAGGGTCTTTACAGACGGCAGGTTCCGCTTTTGCCTCAGGCTTCTCCTCAGGCTTCTCAGCGGCTGCTTTAGGATCTACCAATGCGTTCGCCGCTTTAGCCTTCTCTGTGAGCTTAGGGTCGGTCAACAAGGTAGCCATCTTCTCGTCGTCCACAGAACCATCAGGCCGGAACGCTCCAAGGGCCATGAAGTTGATGATGGTTGCGCCACCAGCGTCCCCCATGACAAAGCCACCACCGACATCCCCAGACCCCGTGATGATCGTCCCGCCATGGCTGGTAGGGCTCCCTAAGTGGGCCATAGGACGGCCATTCACCTGAATGGAAGGAAAGCCTGTAGTGATGACCGCCCCACACCCGCAGGTATCACCAACACGAGCCGAGCCCATAAAGTTAATGTTGACGTCACCGCTGGCAGAGGCAATAGGGGTAGTGCCGTGACCCGGCAATGGGCAGACGTGTTTGTCACCCAATCGAGCAGAAGAAATCATTGCATGTCGTCCTTGCGTCTTTCATTCCATGGGACCGTAACCAGTCTTTAAGCTGGCTCGCGGAAGGCTACCGGAAACTGATGGAGGAGTCAGTAAGACAAGTCCTAATACTGACCGGAGCGGCCCTATGAGAATCTGACAGAAAAATCTGAATGACCACCTCATTACGGGTATGTGCAGGCGTCCCACCATGGGAGCCCTCGCGTGGCCTTTATCCCATGCCTGTGCGTCTCTGCATTTCGTTATCGAGGTGTTACAAGTTGAGTACCAACTCCTGTTACAAACCGTTGGAAAAGGCCTTCTGACCTCGTTACGATGCCGCCACCTGATTCCTTGAAAAACTATTAGTCGGCAAACAGCATCTCCCGCTCTTCGCCCATCAATAAACCCTGATTCTGCTCAGTGACTGCGCGGATGTAATCCCACAAGAGGGTGATCCGCTTCAACTTGCGCAGATCCTCTCGGCAGTACATCCAGAACTGCCGGGTAATGTTGACCTCCTCTGGCAACACCGGCAGCAACCTTGAATCCTGAGCGGCGAGGAAGCACGGCAAAATTGCCAGTGATCGCCCCTGTTGTGCCGCTACGAATTGCGCAATCACACTGGTGCTGCGCAGGTTGGCGCTGGCGCCAGGCAACACGTTTGCCAGGTACAGCAGCTCTGAGCTGAAGGCCAGGTCGTCGACATAACTGATGAATGAATGCCTGGCCAGATCTGCCGGGCGGCGGATGGGCGGGTGTTTGTCGAGGTAGTCCTGAGTCGCGTACAGCTGCAATCGGTAGTCACATAATTTGCAGCAGACGTAGGGGCCATGCTCCGGGCGCTCCAGGGCGATGACGATGTCCGCCTCGCGTTTGGACAGGCTGATGAAGTGCGGCAGGGGCAGGATGTCCACCGAGATCGCCGGGTAAATATCGACGAAATGGCTGAGCTGCGGAGTAATGAAAAAACTGCCGAAGCCTTCGGTGCAGCCCATCCGCACATGCCCGGACAACGCGACGCCGGACCCGGACACCTGCTCGCAAGCCATGTGCAATGTGCTTTCGATTGATTCGGCATAACCCAGCAATCGCTGGCCTTCAGCCGTCAGGACAAACCCGCTGGTCCGGGATTTTTCGAACAGCAATGTGCCCAGCGCGGTTTCCAGCGAACTGATGCGCCGCGACACGGTGGTGTAGTCCACTGCCAGGCGTTTGGCCGCGGTGCTTGCCTTGCGGGTACGGGCAACCTCTAGAAAAAACTTGAGGTCGTCCCAGTTCAGAGAGCCTAACGACGTGATGTTTTTTTGCATGTTGGACCGGCTTTTATGTGCGTTCTTATTAGAAGTTTGCACATCTATACTCCAAAAACAGTCCGACAACCAATTCGCGACGCACGCCTGATCGCAAGGCGATTTACTCGCCCAGGCTCCCCCAAAGTTCTCTCGATAAAAACAACGTCCAGGAGACCAGACATGAACGTATCGCTCACGCCAAACGAAACCACCGTTCAGCAGGTGAAACTGTTGATCAACGGTGAGTGGGTGGAGTCGCAGACCACCGAGTGGCACGACATCGTCAACCCGGCGACCCAGCAAGTGCTGGCGAAAGTGCCGTTCGCCACCGCGCAGGAAGTCGACGCCGCCATTAGCGCCGCACATCAGGCTTTCCAGACCTGGAAGCTGACGCCGATCGGTGCGCGGATGCGCATCATGCTCAAGCTTCAGGCGTTGATTCGTGAACACTCCAGGCGCATCGCCGTGGTACTCAGCACTGAGCAGGGCAAAACCATCGCTGATGCCGAGGGCGACATTTTCCGTGGTCTGGAAGTGGTCGAGCATGCGTGCTCCATTGGCACGCTGCAGATGGGCGAATTCGCCGAAAACGTGGCCGGCGGCGTAGACACCTATACCCTGCGCCAGCCCATCGGCGTCTGCGCCGGCATTACCCCGTTCAACTTCCCTGCAATGATTCCGCTGTGGATGTTCCCGATGGCGATCGCTTGCGGCAACACCTTTGTGCTCAAGCCGTCCGAACAGGATCCGCTGTCGACCCTGTTGTTGGTCGAACTGGCGCTTGAGGCCGGTGTGCCGGCCGGCGTGCTTAACGTCGTTCATGGTGGCAAGGACGTGGTCGACGCACTCTGCACGCACAAGGACATCAAGGCTGTTTCCTTCGTGGGCTCAACCGCCGTCGGCACGCATGTGTACGACCTGGCCGGCAAACACGGCAAGCGTGTGCAGTCGATGATGGGTGCGAAAAATCACGCGGTGGTGCTACCGGACGCCAATCGCGAGCAGGCACTGAACGCATTGGTCGGCGCCGGTTTCGGAGCCGCCGGGCAACGCTGCATGGCAACATCGGTGGTGGTGCTGGTGGGCGCGGCCAAACAGTGGTTGCCGGACCTGAAAGCGCTCGCGCAAAAACTCAAAGTGAACGCCGGCAGCGAGCCGGGTACTGACGTCGGTCCGGTCATTTCCAGGCGCGCGAAGGCGCGAATTCTCGACCTGATCGAAAGCGGCATCAAGGAAGGCGCAAAGCTGGAACTCGATGGTCGCGATATCACGGTTGCCGGTTACGAGCAGGGCAACTTTGTCGGTCCGACACTGTTCTCCGGCGTGACCACCGATATGCAAATCTATACCCAGGAAATTTTCGGTCCGGTGTTGGTCGTGCTGGAAGTGAATACGCTCGACGAGGCCATCGCGTTGGTCAACGCCAATCCTTTCGGCAACGGCACTGGCCTGTTCACCCAGAGCGGTGCGGCGGCGCGTAAATTCCAGACTGAGATCGATGTCGGCCAGGTCGGTATCAACATCCCGATCCCGGTGCCGGTGCCGTTCTTCAGCTTCACCGGTTCGCGCGGTTCCAAACTCGGCGACCTGGGCCCGTATGGCAAGCAAGTGGTGCAGTTCTACACTCAGACCAAGACAGTCACCAGTCGCTGGTTCGATGACGACAGCGTCAACGACGGTGTGAACACCACCATCAACTTGCGTTAAGGAGCCGGACATGAAGATCGCTTTTATCGGCCTGGGCAACATGGGGGCGCCGATGGCGCGCAACCTGATCAAGGCTGGCCATTCGCTGTGCCTGGTCGATCTGAACACAACCGTGCTGACCGAACTGGAGCAACTCGGTGGCAGCATCAGCCCGTCCGCGCGTGAAGCTGCGCAAGGTGCTGAACTGGTGATTACCATGCTGCCCGCCGCCGTGCATGTGCGCAGCGTCTGGCTGGGCGAGGACGGCGTGCTGGCGGGAATTGCCCCAGGCGTGCCGGCGGTGGATTGCAGCACCATCGATCCGCAGACGGCGCGCGACGTTGCCGCCGCCGCCGCCAAACAGGGCGTCACGATGGCCGATGCGCCCGTGTCCGGTGGCACGGGTGGCGCAGCGGCCGGGACGTTGACCTTCATGGTCGGCGCGACGCCAGAACTGTTTGCCACCCTGCAACCCGTATTGGCCCAGATGGGCCGCAACATCGTTCATTGTGGCGAAGTCGGCACGGGGCAAATCGCCAAGATCTGCAACAACCTGCTTTTGGCTATTTCCATGGTCGGCGTCAGTGAAGCGATGGCGTTGGGCGATGCGCTCGGGATCGACACCAAAGTGCTGGCAGGCATCATCAACAGTTCCACCGGGCGCTGCTGGAGCTCCGAGATGTACAACCCATGGCCGGGCATCGTCGAAACGGCACCGGCCTCGCGCGGCTATACCGGCGGCTTCGGTGCCGAGTTGATGCTCAAGGATCTGGGCCTGGCCACCGAAGCGGCGCGTCAGGCGCATCAACCCGTGATGCTTGGGGCGGTGGCGCAGCAGTTGTATCAGGCGATGAGTCAGCGCGGAGAGGGTGGGCAGGATTTTTCAGCGATCATCAACGGCTATCGCAAACCCCAGCCAAAGGTTTAACCGGGATTGTGACGAAGGGGCTTGCCTGTGGTGAGGGGGCTTGCCTGTGGCGAGAGGGCGTGCCTGTGGCGAGGGGGCTTGCCCCCGCTGGAGTGCGCAGCGCTCCCCCGTCCCGTTCCTCAGTCAAACCGCGCAGGCAGGTTTTACGGCGGCTTCGCCGCCGAACGGGGGTAACCCCCCTCGCCACAGGACATCAAGCTGTCCGGAAACGCGCTTTATTGCCGCTACTGGGTCAACGCTTGGAGCAGTGCCAGGGCGTATCCCGGCAACGCGGCGAAATCACCGGCGCAGAGTAAAAGCTTGCGTTGCGCCCAAGGCTCCCGCAATTGAAAGATCTTGAAAGTGCAGGCGCTGCGCTCGACCGCTGCCAGCGGCACGATAGCCAATCCTGCGCCTCGGGCGACCATGCGCATCACGCCGTCGAAGCCATCGGCGCGGATGCGGATTTGCAGGCGCGAACCGGCGTGTAACGCTTGTTCTTCGAGATATACCGCCAAGGCACTGTGTGCGGCAAGCCCAACGTAATCGTGCGCAAGCGTCTCGCCGAAAGTGGGCGCCTGGCCGCCTGCGAGCGGATGACTCGGCGGCATGATCAGTACCAGCGGATCGTCGCGAAATGGCAGGGTTTCGAGGTTGTGCGTGTCCACCGCGTCGGAGACGATGCCGAGGTCGGCGGCGCCGTGGCGCAAGGCATGAGTGATGCGCAGGCTAGGCATTTCCTGCAGGTCGATGTCGAGATTGGGATGCGCGCGCAGAAAGTCCGCCAAAACCTCCGGAAGATATTCGGTGATTGCAGTGGTGTTGCATAACAGGCGCACCTGGCCTTTGACGCCGACCGCGTATTCAGCCAGGTCCTGCTGCAGGCGTTCGGCATGCTGCAGCAAGACGCGGGCATGTTGCGCCAGGGCTTTTCCGGCGGCGGTTGGCGTGACGCCACGGCGACCACGCAGCAGCAAGTCGACACCGAGCGAGGCCTCCATGGCGCGGATTCGCGCACTGGCAGCCGCCAGTGAAAGACAACTGCGCGCGGCGCCGGCGGTGATGTTGCCGCTGTCGAGAACATTCAGGTAAAGGCGCAGGTCGATCAGGTCGAAGTGCATTGGTACAACTCCGGGAGGTGTGTGGACCGTGCGAAGGCGTCAGTGAGATCCACTTGAGCCTCTGTTGAAACAAGAGGCAAGCTCAGTATATGGCAGATTTTCTCCGAGCCATTCCACGCCCAGAATAAATCCATGAGTACATTCTTCGATTTCTATCAAAACCTTGGTCTGACCTTTTCTGTGCTGGTCGTTGCCACATTTCTGCTCGCTGGTACGGTCAAAGGTGTGATTGGCCTCGGCCTGCCCACTGTCGCCATGGGTCTGCTTGGTCTGGCTATGGCACCGTCGCAGGCTGCGGCATTGCTGATCATTCCCGCTACCGTCACCAACGTGTGGCAACTGACATTCGGTGGTCATTTGCCCGATTTGTTACGACGTTTGTGGCCGATGCTGCTGGGGATCTTCCTTGGCACCTGGATTGGCACGCTCTGGATCGACATGGCGGACAGTCACTGGATGGTGCGAGGCTTGGGCGGCGCATTGCTGCTCTACGCCATGAGCGGATTATTCCTGCCGACCTTGCGGGTGGGCGGCAGCGGTGAACGCTGGCTCGCTCCGTCATGCGGCATTGTTACCGGCATTATCACGTCTGCAACCGGCGTCTTCGTGATCCCGGCGGTGCCGTATCTCCAAGCACTGGGTTTGAGCAAGGATCAACTGGTGCAGGCGCTTGGCTTGTCATTTACGGTATCGACCCTCGCACTCGCCGCCGGCTTGCTGTGGCGGGGGACTTTGGGTGGCGCTGAATTGGGCGCGTCATTGCTGGCGTTGATTCCGGCGGTAATCGGCATGTTGCTCGGGCAATGGCTGCGCCAGCGGATCAGCGCTGTGTTGTTCAAGCGTGTTTTTTTTGTGGGTCTCGGCACTCTGGGCGGGCACTTATTGATTAGCGGATAACCCTTGTCGGGCCGTGATGTTGGTGCGCAGATCGAATTTTTCGGCAACAATCAGCTGGCGATTCGTGCGTGCAGGTCAAATGAATTTTGTCGAATCCGGGCTTATTCCGTGCGAGGCAGATCGGTAATCTGCCTCCATCAAACTTCCTGACCTTTCGAGCCTTCTCATGAAAAAAGTACTGTTACTCAATGGCGGCAAAAAATTCGCCCATTCCGACGGCCGCTATAACTCCACGCTGCACGACGCCGCACTGAGCGTGCTGGACCGTGGCGGTGTCGACGTGAAAACCACATTCATTGACGAGGGTTACGACCTCGCCGAGGAAGTCGCCAAATTCCTTTGGGCCGACGTCATCATCTATCAAATGCCCGGCTGGTGGATGGGTGCACCCTGGACGGTGAAGAAGTACCTCGACGAAGTGTTCACCGAAGGCCATGGCAGCCTCTATGCCAGCGACGGCCGGACCCGTTCCGATGCATCGCAGAAATACGGCAGCGGCGGCTTGTTGCACGGCAAGCAATACATGTTGTCGCTGACCTGGAACGCGCCCCGGCAAGCCTTCGATGACCCGACCGATTTCTTTGAAGCCAAGGGCGTGGACGCGGTGTACTTCCCGTTTCACAAGGCCAACCAATTTCTCGGCATGACCGGCTTGCCAACGTTCCTTTGCGTAGACGTGATGAAGCGCCCGAACATCGAGGCTGATGTGGCGCGCTATGAACAGCATCTGAACGAGGTGTTTGGCCTGTCGGCGTAACCCTCGGCTACTATCGGTATACGTGGCGGCTGGCTTTGCGACGGCTGCGCCATCGAACGGGGGCAAGCCCCCTCGCCACAATGGAGCCGCGCCGCACTATCGATAGGGGACACCCGTGAAAGCCAGATCCGATGAATTGCAGATTTTCGTCTGCGTGATTGAATGCGGGTCCATTTCCGCCGCTGCCGAGCAGGTGGGGCAAACACCGTCGGCGGTCAGTCGCACGCTGTCGCGGCTGGAGGCGAAACTCGACACCACGCTGATCAATCGCACCACGCGACGCATGGACCTGACGGAGGAGGGCAAGTACTTTTTCGAACACGCCAAGCTGATTCTCGATCAGATGGAAGAGCTCGAAGAACGCCTGTCCTCCCGCCAGCAAACCCCTTCCGGACGTTTGCGCATCAACGCTGCAGCGCCTTTCATGCTGCACGCCATCGTGCCGTACATCGACGAGTTCCGCCGGCTCTACCCGGACATTCACCTGGAACTCAACAGCAACGACCTGATCATCGACCTGCTTGAGCAGAGTACCGACATCGCCATCCGAATCGGCACGCTGGCAGACTCGACGCTGCACGCGCGGTCGCTCGGATGCAGTCCGCTGCACATCGTCGCCAGTCCCGCCTACCTGGAAAAACATGGCTGTCCTGTGCAAGTGGCCGACCTGGCCCAGCATGCACTGCTGGGGTTCACCCACAACGAAGGCCTCAATCAATGGCCGCTGCGCTACGTGCACGGTGATCGCTGGCCGATCGAGGCGTCGATCAGCGCCTCCAGCGGCGAGACTATACGGCACCTGGCGCTGGAAGGTCAGGGCATCGCCAGCCTGTCGCATTTCATGACCATCGAAGATATCCGCGCCGGGCGTTTGAAAGTGGTGCTGGCGCAATTCAACAGCGGCTATCGCCAGCCGATCAACGCGGTGTATTACCGCAACTCGCAACTGGCCTTGCGGATTCAGTGCTTCCTGGATTTCATTCAGGGCAAATTGGCCAGCTATGCGCTCGCCGACTTCGCCGGCTGATGGGTGATTGCGCAAACACGCACTTGTGGCAAGCGATGCGGCGGGCCGACTTGCCCGCGGAAGGCGTGTGCGGATCCAGTGAAAGTGGCCGGATCGGCCTCAATTCCGTAACATCCGCTTCCTCATTTCCTTGCCGTGTCCATCCCCCATGAAACCACAACGTCTGCGCGCCGATGTCCTGGCCGGGCTCACCACCTCATTCGCCTTGCTCCCCGAATGCATCGCCTTCGCGCTGGTCGCCCACCTTAACCCGTTGATGGGGCTTTATGGCGCGTTCATCATCTGTACCCTGACCGCGCTGTTCGGCGGACGGCCGGGGATGGTTTCGGGAGCGGCCGGTTCGATGGCGGTGGTCATCGTTGCGCTGGTGGTGCAGCACGGGGTGCAGTACCTGCTTGCCACGGTGTTGCTCGGCGGATTGATCATGCTCGCCTTCGGGTTGCTCAAACTGGGCAAGCTGGTGCGGATGGTGCCGCACCCGGTGATGCTCGGGTTCGTCAACGGCCTGGCGATCATCATTGCCTTGGCGCAACTCGAACACTTCAAAAGCGGTGAAACCTGGCTGACTGGCACACCGCTGTACCTGATGGCGGGATTGGTCGCGGCGACGATGGCCATCGTCTACCTGCTGCCGCGTTTGACCCGCGCCGTGCCACCGGCGCTGGTTGCAATTCTCAGCGTAGGGCTGGCGGTGTATCTGCTGGACCTGCCAACCCGCACGCTGGGTGACATGGCGCACATCGCCGGTGGCTTGCCGGCCTTTGCATTGCCCGACATTCCCTGGACCCTGGAAACCCTGCGCATCATCGCGCCTTATGCGATTTTGATGGCGCTGGTGGGCCTGCTGGAAACCCTGCTGACCCTCAACCTCACTGACGAAATTACCGAAAGCCGTGGCTTCCCCGATCGTGAATGCGTGGCGTTGGGCGCGGCCAATATGGTTTCCGGTGTGTTCGGCGGCATGGGCGGTTGCGCGATGATCGGCCAGACCGTGATCAACCTCAGTTCTGGCGGTCGCGGCCGGCTGTCCGGGGTGGTGGCGGGCGTGCTGATTCTGTTGTTCATCCTGTTCCTGTCGCCGCTGATCGAGCGCATTCCGCTGGCCGCGCTGGTCGGCGTGATGTTCGTGGTCTCGCAACAAACCTTCGCGTGGGCGTCGCTGCGCGTGTTGAACAAAGTGCCGCTGAACGACGTGCTGGTGATCGCCGCCGTCACGATCATCACCGTGTTCACCGATCTGGCGACCGCCGTGCTCTGCGGCATCATCATCGCGGCACTCAACTTTGCCTGGCAGCAGGCTCGCGAGCTGTACGCCGACGCGCACCTCGAAGCCGACGGCAGCAAGCTCTATCACCTGCACGGCACGTTGTTCTTTGCCTCGACCACGCCGTTTCTCAATCAGTTCGACCCGGCCAATGATCCTGCAGTGGTGACGATCGACTGCCGGCACCTGAGCTTTGTCGACTACTCGGCCATCGCCGCGCTGAAGACGTTGCGTGAGCGTTACGCAAAGGCCGGCAAGCACCTTCGGGTACTGCATCTGTCGGAGCGCTGCAAAAAGCTGCTCAAACGTGCGCGGGTGAATCACGACTGAACGATGGGCCAGCCCGACGGCCCTGTCTACTGTCACATCTGACAGTAGACAGGGCCGAATAACAGCGCGGAGAATTCTCGTACTGATAAACGCGCTTTATCCGAGCGAACGATGCAGCGGAGAGTCCAGCCTGCAGGGATTGCGGTTATTGGTGATGTTTTTTTGGAAACCTCATCACTTAGGGTAAATGACATGGAAACAATTACCGATAAACCGACGTCTACCACCCCGCCGGCTCACCGCGATCTAGAGTTTGCCGTCAACGGCGAATTCAATCTTGGGACGCTTACTCACGACCTCGACATTGATCGTCAAGTGAAAGGCATGGAAGTATTGGGCAACGATAAAATCCTTGTCGCGGCTTCGTTTGCTCGCGGTCTGAAAGGCCTCTTTGGTCTGCTCCAACTTGAGCCCGACGGTAGCCCCGACCTTACATTCGGCGATCGGGGGCTGGCACTCGGCAGCATTGCCAACAGCTACGATTGCGGTGCAGGCAGAGTCGTCGTTCAAGCCCCTGACATCTTCATGGTGGGCTGGTTGCGCCGGATTGCTGACGGACCGCCAAGTCTTGTGGTCACGCGCTTTGACGACCAAGGCAAGATTGACAGTAATTTTGCCGACAATGGTCATCGTGTGGTCGACGTCCCTCACCTTGGGTTGCTGGATCCCGATTCCAGCAAGCTGCTGGCGCTGGCTGACGGAAAAATCCTCGTCAGCGCCAATTATAAGAAAGGTGCTGCTTCCACCGGTCTACTCGTGCGCATCGACGATCAGGGCGATCTGGACCCTGATTTTAATGGGAACGGGCTGCTCGAAATCGAGCATGAGGTCTTTACCAGCACCACGGCCAACGGTTTCAGAGTGCAGGCCGACAAGCAGATTCTTGTGGCGGGCGGTGCGCAGCGAGCAGACTCTAACGTTCAGGGGTACGTCGCGCGTTACTCGCACGCAGGTGAGTTGGACACAGGGCACGGCGGGCCCGATGTTCCCGGATTTTCGACCATGCAGGTGGGCACTGCTGCGCTGACTTTCAACGGGTTGCTCGCCCCCGCCGAAGACAAGGTCATTGGTTTCGGCCAGATCAGCGGCGGCGAAAAGGATTATGCAGTCCTGGCCGGTTTCGACCGCAACGGCGGTGGTTATCCCGAGTTCAATAACGGCGCCCCGGTGTTGACTTCATTTCCGGATGAACTCGGCAGTGGATGGTTCGACGCGCACATCCAGCCCGACGGGAAAATTCTCTGCGCTGGCGGACCCGGCCGTCTCTATATAGTCCGGTATCTGGCGAGCGGTCGCGTTGATCCCTCCTACGGGCTTAATGGTTTGATACAAGAACTACTTTCCCTGCATTCACAACATGTGTTCGTTCGGACACAAACCAATGGCCGTACGATTCTGGCCGCGAACATTGAGGGTCTCGGGTTGGGAAGCGTGTTCAGATACAAGGACAACTGAGTGTCTGCAACGGGCGCGATGTACAGATCGAACGATGCAAATAACATCGTTCGATTTTCATATCTGATGCCCTGCCATACCTGCGCGCGAAAATCGGATCAAACTCGCCCTCGACGACTACCGTGGTGACGACGATCATTTGCCGCTGAGAGACTGACATGAAGTACGACACGCTGATCCGTAACGCGCTGATTATCGACGGCAGCAATACCCCCGGTTATGTCGCAGACGTGGCGATTCTTGACGGTCGCATCGCGCGCATCGGTGACTTGCACAACGCCTGCGCCAGCGACGAAATCGACGCCGCCGGCCGGGTGCTGGCGCCGGGTTTCATCGACGTGCACACCCATGACGACACGGTGGTGATTCGCCAGCCGCAGATGTTGCCCAAGCTCAGCCAGGGTGTGACCACGGTGATTGTCGGAAACTGCGGGATCAGCGCTTCGCCGGTCAGTTTGAAGGACGATCCACCGGACCCGATGAACCTGCTCGGCACTTCTGCTGCCTTCGTTTACCCGACGTTTCGCGACTATCGCCACGCGGTGGAAGCGGCGAATACCACGCTTAACGTCGCGGCGCTAATTGGCCACTCCGCGTTGCGCAGCAATCATCTCGATGATCTGTTTCGTACGGCGACGCCGCATGAAATCAGCGCGATGCGCAAGCAGTTGCGTGAAAGCCTTGAGGCCGGTGCCTTGGGCTTGTCCACCGGTCTGGCCTATGCCAGCGCTTTCTCGGCATCCACCGATGAAGTGATGCAACTGAGCGAAGAACTGACTGCGTTCGGCGCGGTTTACACCACCCATTTACGCAGTGAATTCGAGCCGGTACTGGAGGCCATGGACGAGGCGTTTCAGATCGGCCGGCATGCGAAAACCCCGGTGATCATTTCCCACCTCAAATGTGCCGGTGCCGGTAATTGGGGGCGCAGTCCGCACCTGCTCGCCGCGCTTGAAAAGGCAGCCAAAACCCACCCGGTCGGCTGCGATTGTTACCCCTATGCCGCCAGCTCGTCGACCCTGGACCTCAAGCAGGTCACCGACGCTCATCGCATCACCATCACCTGGTCCACGCCGCACCCCGAATTCGGTGGGCGCGACTTGATCGACATTGCTGCCGAGTGGAACGTGCCGCTGCTTGATGCCGCTCGCCGCTTGCAACCGGCTGGCGCGGTGTACTACGGAATGGATGAGGCGGACGTCAGAAAAATCCTCGCGCATCCGTTATCGATGGTGGGTTCTGACGGCTTGCCGGAAGATCCGTTCCCGCATCCGCGCTTGTGGGGCGCTTTCCCACGGGTGCTTGGCCATTACAGTCGTGACGTTGGATTGTTCGCGCTGCACACGGCGGTACACAAAATGACCGGGCTTTCGGCGGCGCGTTTTGGCTTGCAGGAACGCGGCGAAATCCGAGAGGGATATTGGGCCGATCTGGTGTTGTTCGATGCACAAACCATTCGCGATGTTGCCGATTTCACTGATCCGCAGCGCGCGGCTGAAGGGATTGATGGTGTGTGGGTCAACGGCGCGTTGAGTTACAGCGACGGGCAGGCGAGTGGCCGCAGCGAAGGGCGGTTTCTGGCGAGGGAAGGAAATTTGCGCGCTGGTTTTGTTGATCGGCTGACATGACAACTTCACAGCTCGCGGCCCATGCCCTGGGTAGTCAGGGCATGGCCAACTTGAGTCATAGGGCTGCCGTTCAGACCCGGAAGTGGCTCACCATCATTTGCAATTGATTACCCAACCGCGCCAGCTCGACACTCGACGCAGCGGTTTCATCGCTGGCGGCGGCGGTCTGTTCGGACACATCGCGCACATTGATAATGCTGCGGCTGATCTCTTCGGCCACGGCACTTTGTTGCTCGGCGGCCGCGGCGATTTGCTGGTTCATCGACTGGATATTGGACACCGTGCGGGTGATGTTCTCCAGTGACACGCCGGCCTTGCGGGTCAGGGCAACACTGCTGTCGGTGAGCGCGCGACTGTTGTTCATCACAGTCGACACTTGCTGGGTACCGTTTTGCAGGGCCGCCACCAGACCTTCGATTTCTTCGGTGGATTTCTGCGTGCGCTGGGCCAGGCCGCGGACCTCATCGGCAACCACGGCAAAACCACGCCCGGCTTCACCGGCGCGGGCGGCTTCAATGGCGGCGTTCAGTGCGAGCAAGTTGGTCTGCTCGGCTACTGCCTTGATCACGTCCATGACGCTGCCGATCTTGTCGCTTTCCTGTTGCAGCACGCTCATGGCTTCAGTCGAGCGCACCACTTCGCTGGCCAGACGTTCGATCTGGGCGATGGCTTCGTTGACCACTTTGTCGCCTTCACGGGCTTGACCGTCAGCGGCGGCTGCTGCTTGCGAAGCCTCTTCGGCGTTGCGCGCGACTTCCTGCACGGTGGCGGTCATTTCGTGCATGGCGGTGGCCACTTGATCGGTCTCGATTTTCTGGCTGTTGACGCCGGCGCTGGTCTGCTCGGTCACGGCCGACAGTTCTTCGGCGGCGCTGGCGATCTGCGTGACGCCATCGCGAATGCCGCTGATCAACTCGCGCAGGGTGACGCCCATGCGCGCGATGCCTTGCTGCAACACACCGAGTTCGTCGCGACGTGTCACCTTCACATCCTGGGACAAATCGCCACTGGCGATGCGTTCGACCACGGCCAAGGTGTCGCGCAACGGCCCGGTGATTTGACGGGTGATGATAACGGCGGCAATCACGCCGACCAGCAGCGCCAGCAAGGTGCTGATCAATTGCAGGGTGCGGGCCTGAGCACTTTCAGCATCGCGGCGGTCGAGCTGAATCTGATACAGCTGATCGCTGAGCGAGACGATGGTCGCGCCCTGGTCGGTCATTTCCTTGCGCGCCTGGACGGCGTCGGTGTTCGCCGCTTTATAGGCCTGCAGTGCGCTGCGGTAGTTGCCCAATGCGCTTTCCAGCGCACGCAATGCGTCTGCCTCGGTATCGGCGAATTGCATATTCAACGGTTTCAGGCTGGCGATCGCGGCGTCCAGTTGGCCGACGGCTTTCTGTTCAGTCTCCGCGTTGGAGGTCGCGGTGTAGCCACGCACTTCATAACGCGCCAGCAAAAATGCTTCTTTCGCGGCGGTAATCGCCTGGAACTGCTCGGAGCGCCGGTCGCTGAGCGGCATCTGCACAACGCGAGTAGCGATGGTGTTGATCAGCGTGTTGGCGGTGTCGGCGTTTGCACTCATGACGTCGCGAGCATGGTTGCCGGTGCGGTAGGCGCCACGCATTTTGTTCAGCGAGGCCTTGTAGGCATCGATGGTGATGCCTTGCTCTTTGAGCAGCTTGATGTTTTCCGGGCTCTTGAACGTCGCCAGCAGCGACTGTTGCTGGGCCGAGAAAGCATCCAGTGTGGTCTGTACATTCTGCGCGGCGGTTTCATCGCCGTTGGTCAGCATGTATTGCAGACGCACCACGCGCAGCTTGGTCAGGCCGGCGTTGAGCTGGGTGATGTCGCTCATCCAGTTGCTGCGGTCAATCAACCCGCCCAGGCTCGTCCAGCCGGTCAGGGCGAGGACGCAGGTCAGTGCCAGGACCAGGCCGAATCCCAGGCCCAGTTTCAGGTTCACGCTGATGTTGCCGAACCAGCTATTCATCAATTCCTCCAGGAACGTTTTGCTTTTTGATCGTCAGTTGGCTGGAAGATTGTTGTTTTTGGGCGCCAGCAGGGTGTAAGCAAGGCTTTATCGGCCGCCGATGCGAGAGCTGAAAGGATTTTTCCAAAGGATTGTCTGGCGCGCATAATCGAGGACGAACGACAGGCCAAATAAAGCCCACGGGCGGGCGGGAAAACAGTAGTTTTTTGGCGAGTGGCGTCGGGTTCAGCGCCGTTTACCCGGACGTTTGGTTAGCCTTCGGCTTCTGAATGCAAAGCAACCTCAGCGCTGAAAACCCATTTATTTGTCATTAATGAATGGCATGCTGCATCTAATAACTGTCGTCAAATTCATGACGAGTTTCGGACATAAATAACCGTCCAGCGGGACGCCAGACAAAGTATTGACAGTGTCGTTCTGATCTCACATTATCGGCGGCGCTTTACTGGCCTTGCGCCATAAAAACGACATCCGACTCGCCAATTCAACTTTGACACACTATATTTTTGAACCTTCGGGAATTGGCTCGGGTCGCATCGTCGGCGTGATGGTTAAAGGCCATTAGCGTTAAGTGACCATTTGTATGACTACTGTTTAGCGGACTTTTTATTCGGGTTTCCGCTGGAACCATCAGGAAGAAAATTTCATGAGCATTGAGCGAATTCTGGTTACCGGCGGTGCGGGTTTTATCGGGTCTCACCTTGTCGATGCTTTGCTCGGCAAAGGCCTGAAGGTCCGTGTACTGGATAATTTGTCGACCGGCAAGGTCAGCAATTTGCCAGAGGGCAATACCGATCTCGAACTGGTGACCGGCGACGTCGCGGACGCAGCGGTCGTGCAGGAAGCGATGCGTGATTGCAGCGCGGTCGTGCACCTGGCTGCAGTGGCCTCGGTTCAGGCTTCAGTCGATGATCCGGTCAGCACCCATCAAGCCAATTTCGTCGGTACGCTCAACGTCTGCGAGAGCATGCACAAAGCCGGGATCAAGCGCGTGGTGTTTGCCTCCAGCGCGGCCATCTACGGCAACAATGGCGAAGGTTCCGCCATTGATGAAGACACCCCTAAATCGCCGCTGACCCCCTATGCCGCCGACAAACTGGCCAGTGAGTATTACCTGGACTTTTATCGCCGCGAGCACGGTCTGGAGCCGGTGGTTCTGCGCTTTTTCAACATCTTCGGGCCACGCCAGGATCCTTCCTCGCCGTACTCCGGTGTGATCAGCATCTTCACCGAGCGCGCCATCAAAGGCCTGCCGGTATCCATTTTCGGTGACGGCGAACAGACCCGCGATTTCGTCTTCGTCAAAGACCTGGTCAGCATTCTGCTGCAGGCGCTGGAGGTCAGCGAGCCGAAAGAAGGGGCGGTCAACATCGGGCTCAGCCGCTCCACCAGCCTCAACGACCTGATCACTGAACTGGGCAACGCCACCGGCAGCGCTTTGGCAGTGACGCATCTGGCGCCGCGTCAGGGCGACATTCGGCATTCGCGCGCTAATAACGCTCGCTTGCTAGAACGTTTCACCCTTCCCGCACCGACCTCAATCGGCGATGGATTAGCACAGCTTTTGCGCAGTTTGTAATCCGGCTGTTTCACAGCTTTCAAACCGCCTCGATTCAGTCAATTCAAGAGTGAGTTATGGAAATCGTTTTTCGCAGGACGCGTATCCGCGCGGCCGTCCAACGGCTGTTTGCCGCGTTGGCGCTCATCGTGAGCGGACCGGCCGTACAGGCTGCAGCATTGCCGCAACCCTCCAGCGTCGGCTTCTGGTACGCCGATCAACCGCCCATTGCGGAGCTTGCACAGTTCGACTGGTCGGTGGTCGAGCCGGGCCATATGACGGGCGGCGACGTCCAAACCTTGCGCAAGCTGGGCAGTCAGCCGTTCGCGTATGTGTCGGTTGGCGAGTTCAGCGGCAGCAAGGCAGACATCGACAAGGCAGGTCTGGCGAAAGCCGTGAGCCCGGTGCGCAACGATTCCTGGGACAGCCAGGTCATGGACCTTGCCTCGCCGGCCTGGCGTGAGCATCTGTTCAGCGCCGCCAAAGCCTTGCAGGCTGAAGGTTATGCCGGCCTGTTCCTCGATACCCTCGACAGCTTTCAGCTGTTGCCGCCAGCGTCGCGGGAAGCGCAGCGCCTGGCGCTCGCCAGTTTCCTGCGTGAGCTGCATCAGCGTGAGCCAAACCTGAAACTGTTTTTCAACCGCGGTTTTGAAGTGCTGCCCGACCTCGATGGCGTTGCTGCCGCCGTGGCGGTCGAGTCCATCTACGCCGGCTGGGACGCTGCCGCCAAGCGTTATCGCCCGGTGTCGGAATCCGATCGCCAGTGGCTCGAAACTCACCTGAAACCGCTGCGTGCCAAAGGCATCCCTTTGGTGGCCATCGATTACCTGCCGCCCGAGCGCCGCGAAGAAGCACGCAAGCTCGCCAAGCGTCTGCGAGACGAGGGTTTTATCCCGTTCATCGGCACCCCTGACCTGGACTCGATGGGCATCAGCAACATCGAAGTGCAGCCGCGTCGCGTGGCGATGGTGTTCGACCCGCGCGAGGGCGATCTGGCGACGAACGCCGGGCACAGCTATGTCGGTGGCCTGCTGGAATACCTCGGCTATCGCGTCGACTATCTGCCTGCCGACAGCGCCATGCCTGATTACCGTTTCAGTGGCTTGTACGCCGGGGTGATCACCTGGATGACCAGCGGCCCGCCGCAGGACAGCCCGGCGTTCAACCGCTTTATCAACGAGCGCCTGGACGAAAAGGTCCCGGTGGTTTTTCTCGCCGGGCTGCCGGTTGAAGACAAGCTTCTGCTCAAGCGCATGGGCCTCAAGCGCGACGCGCCTCCAGGCACGCAAGTGTTGACCGTCACTCATCAGGACAAGGCGCTGCTGGGTGCGTTCGAAGCACCTGTGCAGCCCCGATCCCGTGACCTGACCGCTGTTTCGGTACTGCCCAACGGGCCCACCGCTGCGCTGACGCTGACCAATGAGGGTGGCGAAACCTTCAATCCGGTGGTCGTTGGCGAGTGGGGCGGTTTGGCCCTCGCGCCTTATATCCTCGAAATGAACAACGAGCGCAGCCGCTGGATTCTGGATCCGTTCGCCTTCCTGCAAGCGAGCCTGCGTCTGCCGGTGCAACCGCGCCCGGACACCACCACCGAAAACGGTCGTCGCATTGCCACCGTGCACATCGATGGCGACGGTTTTCCGTCCCGCGCAGAAGTGCGCGGCACGCCATACGCTGGCCGTCATACGCTGGAAGACTACATCAAGCCCAACCCTTTCCTGACGTCGGTGTCGATCGTGGAAGGCGAAATTTCCCCGCGTGGCGCCTTTCCGCACCTGGCGCGTGAACTGGAGCCGATTGCCCGCGAGTTGTTCGCCAACCCGAAAGTGGAAGTGGCGACCCACACCTTCAGCCATCCGTTTTTCATGCAGCCGGACAAGGCGCAGAAACGCGAAAATTTCAAACCGGAATACGGTTTGAACATGAAGATTCCGGGCTACGACAACATCGATTTCCGTCGTGAGATTTTCGGTTCGCGCGACTACATCAACCAGCAGCTCACTACCCCGGAAAAACCGGTGAAGATGGTGTTCTGGCCGGGCGATGCGCTGCCTTCTGCTGCGACCCTGAAACTGGCTTACGACGCCGGCCTGAAAAACGTCAACGGCGCCGAAACCATGATGACCAGGTCGGACCCGTCGCTGACCGGTCTGAACCCGCTGTTGCGACCGACCGAAGGTGGTCTGCAGTACTACGCGCCGATCATCAACGAGAACCTCTACACCAACTTGTGGAAGGGCCCTTACTACGGCTTCCGCAACGTGATCGAAACCTTTGAATTGACCGACAGCCCGCGTCGTCTGCGCGGCTTGCATCTGTATTACCACTTCTACTCGAGCACCAAGCAGGCCTCGATCAAGGCCATGCACGAGATCTACGGCTTCATGCGCGAGCAACAGCCGCTGTCGTTGTGGATGACCGATTACATCGACCGCCTGCACGGCTTGTATCAGGCCAGTCTGGCGCGTACCGCCGACGGTGCCTGGCAGATTCGCGGCATGGACGCGTTGCGTACCGTGCGCCTCGACCCGCAAATGGGCTGGCCGGATTTGTTGCGTTCGCAAGGCGTGGCCGGCGTGCGCGATTTGCCTCAGGGCCGTTATGTGAGCCTGAGCAGCGATCGTGCGTTGCTGGTTCTGCAACCTGAAAGGGACGGCAGACCTGCGCTGGAGGAGGCCAATCTGCCGTTGAAGGACTGGCGGTATGTGGACGATCGTCGCGTGAGCTTTGCCTTTGCAGGGGAGTTCGATCTGACCTTCTCGGTGCGCTCGGCTACTGCGTGCCGGGTGGAAGTGGATGGCAAGCGTTTTGCGGGCGCGGCATCCGCCGGTCTGTGGGTTTTTAAATTACCAATGAAGCAGGTGAGTAATGGTCAGCTCCTCTGCAACTAAAAGTAACCGCCTGCTCAATCCTTGGGCTCTGGCGGTGGTGGCGGTTGCTGTGGGAGGTCTGCTGTGGGCAACCTTCCAGCGTGAAGAAGTATTCCAGCCCGATGGGCGTGAGCCTGACGCGGTGTCGGCCAATTACGCCGAGCTGTTGCTGACGGCGCACCCGGATGACGATCACCTGCGTTTGCAGTTGGTCGATCTGTTGATCCGTCTGGGTGACTACACCAAGGCGCGGCAGCACCTGGAAGCCTGGCCCAAGCCGGTGCCGGAAGTTCAGGCTTACTATCGCGTGGAACTGGACGCGTTGGTCGCGGCGAAAAGCACCGACCTGATCGCGCAGCAAGCCCTGGTCGAGCGCCTGAAAAGTTTTGACCATCGCAAACTGCCGGTGCCGTTGTTGCAGAACCTGGCGAAGCTCGCGCTGACATTGCAAGCGCCGGCCTTCGCGGCCGGCGTCTACGAAGAAATTGCCGGACGCGATCCAAAGCTGCGCAACGAGTCGCTCCAATCTGCCGCGCAGTGGTACATGGCCAGCGAGCAGCCGGGCCGTGCAGCCGAGATTTATCTGCAGCTCAGAAGGGACAGCCAGCAGGACAGCGAGCGTCGCGAATATGCGCAGCTGGCGTTCAACAGTCTGCTGTCTGCCGGTCAGGGTGATCAGGCCGCGCAAGTGCTGTCGGACGAACTGCCGAAGCTGACCAATGCGCAAACCGATGCCGGGTGGCTTGAACAGGGTGTTGACGTTGCGGTGGCGAGCAAGCGTTTTGATCTGGCGCAGCGCGTGCTGAAACAGTGGCAAACACTGCAACCGGACAACCCGAAAATCCTCTTGAAAGATTTCCACATGCGCCTGGCCATCGGTGATCTGGCCGGTGCCTGGGAGACGGGCCAGCAACTGGTCGTCGACTACCCGGATGATCCGGGCCTGCTCGAGCAAATGGCTCACCTCGGTGAATGGCGCGGCGAACCTGCAGCGGCGCTGGATTACTGGATCCGTCTGCTAAAGCTGCAGGAAAACCCGCAAACCCGCGAGCGCGCCTGGCGTCTGGCGAGCCAGCAATTCGACTTCGACCGGTCGATTCCCTTGCTCGCGCAAATCATGAATCAACGGGCACTGACCGACGTCGAGCTCGATGCGCTGAACTACGGCCATGAATCGCGCGGCACGCCAGGCGAAGCGGAAACCTGGTTCCGTGCGTACGTGCACAAATACCCGACGCATCGTCTGGCCTGGACCCGTCTGCTGCAAAACCTGGAAAACACCGGGCAGTTTGCGGCCAAGGCCGAAGTCTACGAGAGCTACTCCAAACGCTTCCAGCTGGACACCGTCGAGCAGGTCGACTGGGCCAATACGTACCTCAAGCTTTTCGATACCGAAGCAGCGTGGAGCGTGGTGCAAGCGGATGACCAGAGCATCGATGATGTCGATTACTGGCACGCCCGGGCATCCCTCGCCTGGGACCTGGAACGCGACGAAGATTTGCGTGTTTCCCTGGAAAAAGTGCTGGCGATCAATGGCAAGTTGACCAGTGGCGACGAAAGCCAGCTGATCACCCTGTACCGTACTCGCGACCCGCAGCGCGCACTGAAACTGACGATAGCCAGCTGGCAGCGCACCCGGGATCCGCAACGGCTGGTCGAAGCCCTGCAGCAAGCGCAGGAATTGAACGAATGGCCGCAAGTGGTCGCGTTGCTGGAGGATGCCGAAGAGTTTCCGGCGGCCTACGAGCAGGCGCAGGTGCTTGCCATTCGCGGTGCGCTGGCGGTGCAGCAAGGTCAGCCCGAGGAAGCCGAGCGTTTGTACCTGCTTGGCCTGTCGCGCTATCCCGCCGACAACCTGTTCCGCGAACGCCTTGTGTGGCTGTACGTCGATCAGGGCAACACCGGCAAACTCAAGCCACTGCTGAGCCAATGGCGTTCCCATGCGCGTGAAGATCGTCTGCTGTGGTTGCCGTTCGCCAGTGCCAGCCAGATGCTGGGCCGCGACACCGAGGCCTTGGCCTGGTATCGCCTGTACCTCAAAGGCAGCCCAAACGACTGGCTGGTGCGCGCGGCCTACGCCGATGCGCTGGACAGTGCCGGCTATCAGGACGCCGCTCAGCGACTGCGCCTGAAACTGCTGCGCAGCCCTGAAGGCGAAAACATCGAACCGTCGTCGCAACGCTACGCGATCTGGCTGCGTCTGATGGCGAGCAGCTATTCGCCACGCAAGGCGCAGCAGGAAGTGCTGAAAAACTGGAAGGACGGTTCACCGGCGATGCTGCAGTTGTGGTTCGAGCGTTTGCTGGCACGTCTGGACGTGACCAATCAGGAATCGCAGAAAGATGCGTGGCTGGAGTGGGCACGTAGCCAGGGCCTGAAAGTCGAGCGCTACGAGCAGATTCAGCAGGCGTTGCGCAGCCGCAACAAAGAGCAGGTTGAAGCGCTGTTGGCCAGTAGCGATCTGAACCCGGCGCAGCGTGCGCAGGCCCTCAATCGTCTTGGCCGTCTGGGCGAAGCGCTCGATACCAGCCTGTCGGCACTCGGTGACGAGCAACCGATAGCGGTGCGCGAACAACTGCGTCGTCAGGCCGTCGAGCTTCAGGAGCGTACACCGCAGGGCGCGCAGCTGTCCTGGCAGCAGCAGGATTTCGGCGGTCTGGAATTCAACGCGCCACGTCTGCAGATCGCCCACAACCTGGGTGATAACTGGTACGCCGATGTGCAGCTTGAGCAAGGTGACTACAAGGGTGACGACATTATCGCGTCGCGGATTGGCGAAGAGCGCAATGCGGCACTGACCCTGCAACGCCCGGTGGAAAACGGCAGCTACAAACTGTTCGCCGACACCAGCCAGCGCAGCGACGATGACCGCAATGGCCTGGGGATTTCGCGAACCTGGCAGGTCAGCCCGAGCAACGAGCTGGAGCTCGGTTTCGACTGGCATCGCAAGAGTGAAGACAGCGGCCTGATGCGCGCTTTCGGGCAGCACGACAGTGTCTGGCTCGGCGGTCGTCACGGCCTCACCGCGCGTGATCAGATCAGCTGGGAAGTGGCGCATAAGTCGTTCTCTACCCGTGCCGGCGATAACCTCGGTTCTGGCCAGGCGCTGAAGATGGAATACAACCACACGCTGGAGTTTGCAGGCCCGAACTGGACCCTGCGCGGCGGTCTGGATTATCAGCACAACGACGTCAAGGACCAGAGGCTGGATTACCTCTCCAGCAACTTCGGTGGTCCGGTGCGACGTGTTGAAGATGACGAAAACCCCGAGACGGTGCTGGCCAGCGATCTGCTGCAAAGCACCTACAGCCAACTGTATGTCGGCAGCTCGTGGCGTCGCGGAATACCGGGCGCACTGGTGCGCACCAAACCGCAATACACCTGGTTGGTGGATGTAACGGCTGGCTGGCAATGGCTGGATCAAACTTTTAACTACGGCATCACCACCGGGATCGGCGTCGAAGTGCTGGGTGATGACGAACTGGCCCTGACCTTCGGTTACCAGTCTGCGCCTCAGGGCGGGGATGGTCAGGCCGGCGGGACCCTGGGTGTGAGCTACGGCGTGCGGTTTGGGCGCTGATCATGGAATGTCTACGGAGAAAAACTATGCAAGCAATTCGTAACCTGGGCCTGGCCCTCACGGTCCTGTTCGTCGCCGGCTGCGCCAGCTTCACCCATGACGCCAGCCCGAACCTGCCCCGCAATGCGCAGTGGGGCATCGTACCGGTGGTCAACTATTCGCAGACACCGCAAGCCGGTGAACGCGCCGAGCAGATCCTGCTCAGCGTGCTCAGCAGCCACGGTCTGCAACCACGGGTTTACCCGGCGAGCACTGAAGGCGAACAAGCGCTGATGGACGACAACGAGCGTCTGGCCGGCGCCCTCGACTGGGCCCGCCAGCAGAAGCTCGACTACGTCGTCGCCGGCAGCGTCGAAGAATGGCAGTACAAGAACGGTCTGGACGGCGAGCCGGCCGTGGGCATCAGCCTGCGCGTGCTGGAAGCCAGCACCGGCCGCGTGCTCTGGAGCAAAAGCGGCGCGCGCGCCGGCTGGTCCCGTGAAAGCCTGGCGGGCACCGCTCAAACGGTACTCGACAAACTTGTTGGCGCCCTTCGGTTCGAGTGATTGCAATGAATTCTCCGCACATGGATTACAGCCTGGCGCCTCGCGCCAGCGGCCCGGTGTCTTGGCTGGAAACGTTTTTGGTCACCGGCGGGGCCATTGGCCTGGGCTTGTGGCTGACGCCTGAAGACCCGTTGCAAATGCACGGCGCCTTCCCCTGGCCGATTCTGGCGCCGCTGCTGCTGGGCGTGCGATACGGTTTTGTACGCGGCCTGCTCAGCGCCGCGCTGTTGGTGCTGGCGTTGTTTGCCTTGCGCCTGAACGGCCACGAAGGTTATGCCGAACTTCAGCCTTCCTACATCGTCGGCGTGCTGGTCTGCGGCATGCTGGTGGGTGAGGTTCGCGATCTGTGGGAACGGCGCCTGGAGCGTCTGCAGATGGCCAACGATTATCGTCAGTATCGTCTCGACGAGTTCACCCGGGCGCACCAGATTCTACGGGTCTCCCACGACCTGCTGGAGCAGCGCGTCGCCGGTAGCGACCAGAGCCTGCGCAGTTCGCTGCTGGGCTTGCGGGAAAAGCTGCGCGTGTTGCCGCTTGAAGACGATGCGCTCGCTGCGCTGGCCGACCCCATTGTGGCAGTGTTTGGGCAGTACGGGGCTTTGCGTGTGGCCGGTTTGTATCGCGTTGACGAGCGTGGCGAAAACGTCTTGCCGCAAGCGCTGGCGACCATCGGCGTCATGGGGCCGCTGGGCACCGAAGATGGTCTGGTCAAGCTGTGCCTGGAACGCGGTGAGTTGGTCAGCGTGCGTCAGGAATTGATCGATGCGGGCACCTCGGCGCAGTTCTCATCGCTGCAGGCGTGCATCCCGTTGATCGACGCCGAGGGTCGTTTGCTGGCGGTTCTGGCCGTTCGGCAGATGCCGTTTTTCGCCTTCCAGGATCGTACCTTGAGCCTGCTGGCTTTGCTGGGTGGGCACATCGCCGATCTGATGCGCAAAGACGCGACGGTGCTGCAACTGCCGGACGCCGATGCCCAGCAGTTCACCCTGCAACTCAAACGTTCGTTGATGGATGTCGAACAACACAAATTGGCGGCCGGTCTGTTCGCGTTTGAAATGACCCGTCCCAACGATGAGCTGACACGCCTGCTGGAGCGCAGCCAGCGTGGCCTCGATCTGCATTTGCCGGTGCGCAACAGCCGCGACCATCAGCTGCTGCTGGTACTCCTGCCGTTGACCAGCCCGCAAGGCACCGAAGGTTATCTGGCGCGGATCAACGTGTTGTTGCATGAACACTTCGGCATCGAAAGTGATCTGGACAGCCTTGGTGTGCGGGTGATGCCTTTCAATCTGGAGCCTGGCTGTGAACGCGACGGGCTGCGTAATTTCCTGTTCAACGAGTGTGGCCTGAATGATCAGCAAGTGGCTGTTTAGCGGAGCCTTGTTGTTAGAGGCGGGCAGTTGGGCCAGTTTGTGGCTGCCGGCGCCCGAGTTACAACAATTGCTGGTGTTCACCCTCAGCCACGGCCTGGCGTGCGCGCTGTTGTGCGCCGCCGTGTGGCTGTTGTTGCCAGCGCGTTATCGCGCACCGTTGCCGTGGAGCCCGCTGTTCATTTTCAGCCTGGCGTTCTTTGTGCCGGTGATCGGTACGATTGGCGTGGTGCTGTCGATCTTTCCGGCGCTGTATCTGCCGCGCAAACGCGACAAGCAAGCCTGGCAAGCGGTGGGCATTCCCAGCCTGCCGTATCGCGCACAGCTGCAATCGCACTCGCCGATTTTCGCCGACGGCGGTTTGCAGGACGTGCTGCGCCATGCGCCCGATCCCGATCAGCGTCTGGCCGCTTTGCTCGCCACCCGACGCATGCCCGGCAAGGAAGCGGTGCCGATCCTCAAGCTGGCGCTGGGCGACCCGAGCGATGACGTGCGCCTGCTGGCGTACTCGATGCTCGACAAACAGGAAAGCGACATCAACCTGCGCATCCAGATTGCACTCGGCCAATTGATCAGTGCCAACGCCAAAACCGCCGGTGCGCTGCATGGCACGCTGGCGCGCTGGTATTGGGAGCTGGCGTACCTTGGCCTGGCGCAGGGCAGCGTGCTTGATCACGTACTTGATCAGGCCAGCGAACATGCCGAGCAAGGCTTGCAGGCAGGCGAGGGCGGCGAGCTGTTTTTGCTCGCCGGACGCATTGCCCTGGAACGTGGTGACATCGAGCGCGCCGAAGTGCTGCTGGGCCAGGCCCAGGACAACGGCATGGGCGCCGCGCAAATATTGCCGTTCCGCGCCGAACTGGCATTCGAGGCGGGTCGCTATCACGAAATTCCGGGTCTGCTCGCAAGCCTTCCCGAGAAAACCCGTCAGCGTCCACCGTTCGCTGAGCTGGTGAGGAGCTGGACATGAATCACAAGGAAGAGGCTCCGGTAGCCGACATCTGTCTGCTGCTCGAAGGCACTTGGCCCTATGTACGCGGCGGTGTGTCGAGCTGGATTCACCAGATGATTCTGGGCCTGCCGGAACTGACGTTCTCGGTGGTGTTCATTGGCGGACAGCGTTCGGCCTACGCGGAACGGCGCTATGAGATACCGGCCAACGTCGTGCACATCGAAGAGATGTTTATCGAAAGCGCGGTCCACCCGACCCACACGATCGGCACACCGCGCGAAGCCGACAAGCAACAGCTGGCGGATCTGTATCGCTTCCTGCATCACCCGGAATTGCCGGAGCCGGAACTGGGTGAGCGTTTGCTCGATCGCATTGCCCGGGGCGACATGACCCTTGACGATGTGCTGCGCAGCCGCGCCAGTTGGGAGGCTCTGAGCGAAGGCTACAATCAGCATTGCGCCGACCCGTCCTTCGTCAACTATTTCTGGACCCTGCGCACCATGCAGTCGCCGCTGCTGATGCTCGCCGAAGCGTCGCTGAAGATGCCACGGGCGCGCGTGTTGCACTCGATCTCCACCGGTTATGCCGGGCTGTTGGGCTGCATCCTCAAGAAGCGCTGGAACTGCACCTACCTGCTCAGCGAGCACGGCATTTACACCAAGGAACGCAAGATCGACCTGGCCCAGGCCAGCTGGATTGCCGAGAGTTCCGGGCAAGCGCTCAACCGCAGCCTCGATGCCGGTTCGGGTTACATCCGCACTTTGTGGGTACGCTTCTTCGAGCGCATCGGGCGACTGAGCTATAACAGCGCCGACAACATCATTTCGCTGTATGACGGCAACCGTCAGCGGCAGATCAAGGACGGCGCCGAACCGAGCCGGACTCAAGTGATCCCCAACGGCATCGACTTGCCGCAGTGGACCGCCGCGCTGCAAGCCCGCGAGCCCGGCATCGCGCCGGTGGTGGGTTTGATCGGGCGTGTGGTGCCGATCAAGGACGTGAAAACCTTCCTGCGGGCAATGCGTGGCGTGATCAGCGCCATGCCGCAAGCCGAAGGCTGGATCGTCGGCCCCGAAGAGGAAGACCCGGAGTACGTCAGCGAGTGCCGCAGCCTGATGGCTAGCCTGGGTCTGGAGGGCAAGGTGCATTTCCTCGGCTTCCAGCGCATTCAGGAAATCCTGCCGAAACTCGGCCTGATGGTGCTGACCTCGATCAGTGAAGCGCAACCGCTGGTGATCCTCGAAGCGTGGGCGGCCGGTACGCCGGTGGTCAGCAGCGACGTCGGTTCGTGCCGCGAGCTGATCGAAGGCGGCAGCGCTGAAGATCGCGACCTGGGCGTCGCCGGTAAAGTGGTGGCGATTGCCGATCCGCAAGCGACCAGCGCGGCGATTCTCGAGTTGCTACGCAGCCCGCAACGCTGGCAGGCGGCTCAGGCCAGCGGCTTGTTGCGCGTCACCCGTTACTACACCGAAGCCTTGATGCTGCAGCGTTATCGCGACTTGTATGAAGCAGCCATGGAGAACAGTTAAATGGCCGGAATTGGCTTCGAGCTGCGCAAAATACTTTCGCGCGACTCCTACACTTCGACCCTGCACGCTTATGTGTATGCCGGCCTGATCAGCTCCGGGCCGTGGGTGTTGTCGATCATCAGCGTAATGCTGGTGGGGATCATCAGCCTGGGCTTGCTGCTGCCGAACGCGTTGGTCGGGCAGTTTCTGGTCACGGTGACGTACCTGATGGCAACTTCGCTGATCCTGACGGGCGGCTTGCAGTTGTTCTTCACCCGTTTCGTCTCTGACCGTTTGTTCGAGCACAAATACGAGCAGATACTGCCCAACTTGCTGGGCATTCTGTTGCTGGTGACGATAGCCGCCGGGGTGTTGGGCATTATCGTGCTGGGTTTGTTGTTCGATCAGCCGCTGATCTACCGTGTGCTGGTGCTGGCCAACTTCGTGGTGCTGTGCAACCTGTGGCTGGTGATCATCTTCCTCTCGGGAATGAAAGCCTATAACCGAATTCTGCTGGTGATGCTGGTGGGCTACACGCTGATGGTGGCGAGTGCCTACGTGCTGAGCTTCCTGCAGATGCCGGGTTTGCTTCTGGCGCTGTTGATCGGGCACAGCACGCTGCTGTTTCTGTTCCTCTACGACATCCTGCGCGAGTACCGCGCCGAGAAACTGATCGCTTTCGATTTCCTCGACCGGCGTCAGGTTTTCCTCAGCCTGTTGGCCACCGGTTTCTTCTACAACTTCGGTATCTGGATCGACAAGTTTCTGTTCTGGTTCAACCCCGCCACCTCCAATGCCGTGGTCGGTCCGTTGCGCGCCTCGATCCTGTACGACTTGCCGATTTTCCTCGCGTACCTGGCGATCATCCCCGGGATGGCCGTGTTCCTGGTGCGCATCGAAACCGATTTTGCCGAATGGTATGACCGCCTGTTCCGGGCCATCCGCGATGGCGAAACCCTGCAGCACATCGGCTCGCTGAAAACCGAGATGACCCTGTCGATCCGTCAGGGTCTGCTGGAAATCTGCAAGGTTCAGGGGCTCACGGTGGTGCTGTTGTTCCTGTTCGCGCCACGTCTGCTCGACTGGCTGGGCATCTCCAGTTACTACCTGCCCCTGTTCTACATCGACCTGATCGGTGTGAGCATTCAGGTGGTGTTCATGGCCTTGCTCAACGTGTTCTTCTACCTCGACAAACGCACTGTAGTGTTGGAGCTGTGCGTGCTGTTTGCGGTGTTGAACGGCGGGCTGACGCTGCTCAGCATGTACCTGGGCCCAAGCTTCTTCGGTTATGGTTTCACGCTGTCGTTGCTGGTGTGCGTGTTGCTGGGTTTACACCGTCTTTCCACGGCACTGGAAGATCTGGAATACGACACGTTCATGATGTCGCGCTGAGTTTCCGGCTTGTATGAAAAGGCACTTGCGACCTACGCAGGTGCCTTTTTTTTGGGTGCCGATGACGGGACTGGAAGACAGCGTGGGGCGTGAGCGATCTGGCCGGTACTCGCGGATGACGCGGGGTGAGGTGGGTGTTGAGTTGAACGGCGTCAAAATGATGCGTTTTCAGAAGGAGCGAGCGGTTTGGCGGGGTTGGTTTGCTTTGTTCCCTGCAGGGGCGTTGCATCGATTTCGGGCATGCCAACCCCCAGATGCAACAAGACCCGCACTTGGCGGGTTTTGTTGCTTCGGAATTGGTGGGCCGGGGTAATCTGAACTGATATTTTAAGTTGTTGATTTACATCATTTTTTAAATTAACAAAATTTATCTGGAATACCTTTTGGAATACCGTTTTAAGCAGTCTGGAGGGAGAAGTGCGTCTAACGGCGAGATCAAGTTTCAGCCAGGTAGTCCCCAGATTCTGCTTCTGCCGTGATTAGTCGTTCCAACACCTGAGCTCGTTTCAAGCTGTGCTTCTCGCTTAGCTCATCCAGTAGATGGATGACTTTTTTGGAGAGCATGACGTTGAACTGCTTTTTGTCCGCCGCACGCTCGTCGAACTGCTTGCGACTCCATCGGTTCTTGATCTTCTGAACGATGTATTTTCGTTCCTGGGAACCGTGCCCTGCTTTATCGAAGTATATGAGCAAATCGTCGTAGCTGCTGATAGCGGCCCGTCCTTTGAATATGGACTTATCATTTTTTTCCAGCCACTCCCAAGCGCATTTGCAGCGTTCATTCGTCTCTTTCCTATCCTTGAACCACTCAAAATCGCGATCTCGCGCTTCATGCTCCAGCCAATCGGCGCGCATATGGCCGATTGCGATGACTTTCTCGGCGACATCGAGCTTCCAGAGGTCAAGCATTGCGATTAAACGGTTCTTCCCGGTGAGGCGGACTAGCCCTCGCGGAAACCCTTCTGCGGGTCCCTGGTCGGTGACCGGCTCAATCTGTCTCAGGAGCCATTGAGACTGTCGCTCATTACCATCAATCCATCTCAAACAGCTATCGGGCACCAAAAATTGGTCCTTTTCCGAGTTAACACTCTCGAGGATGCCAGATCTTTCGCTCAGGTAGCTGGCGAGAGTTTCTCTCATCGTAATGCCGTTGCACGTGACAGAGTCGAAATGGGCATCGTGGTATTGGTTCAGCCACAGCCACAGCCAGATGTCGTGACGAGCGTCATAACGTGGATCGTTGAGCAATCGGCTCAGCTCATCCGCCTCGCTGCTATCAATGGTCAGGGCCATCGAGGGTTCCTTTCATGTGTGGTTTTACTATTAGCATTCTATTTCAAATCTATAAGAAATCTATAAATGTTCTATAAGGGTTCTATTGTGAATCTATGAGTATTCTATGAATTTTATTTAACCTAGATTGCAGTATTCACTGGGCTTCTACGGCTTTTTTTGGTTTTTCATGCCTAATCGTGCTGCGCAGAATTTGTTCCGCAATGGTGAGAGGCTGGTGGGCGCTATGATTGGAGCTAGATAAGCCCTACTTCATGTGGAAGTGGGTCCGTTGGGTCGGCTCGTGCGGTGCTATAGACGTTGCTGATAAATAGAAGAGCGAGGGCCGTAGTTTTTTACCCGTTCTGCCAATCCTCTGAACGAACAGAGGAGCCCCGTTCATGAGGATCATTCGCCTGAAAGACGTCATCGACTCAACCGGTCTGGGTCGCTCTACCATTTATAAGTACATCGCCGAAGGAGCCTTCCCCAAGCCGGTCTCACTGGGAGAGCGCAGCGTTGGTTGGGTGGAGGAGGAGGTACACGAGTGGATTTTGGCTCGGATCGAAGAGCGCGACACGGCCGAATAATTTGTTGCGTGAAGGGTGTTGACTAACCGGCATAAGCGCCATGGTCGGATCAACTCCGACCATGGCGCTTATGCCGGAGGCCGTGCGGGTCATTGCGGCCGCTTCAGTGAGTCATGGCCTATGTCGAAGTTGGGCTGATCACTGCTGATAGCGTGATCCGCGACAGTGTGAGTAGACCCATGCATAGGAGATGCTTTTTTTCCAGAGTGAAGGGATTATCAAAAAAACAACGTCTCATTGGGATTTCAGTAATGTGCCTTCGCAGCTCTCGGAGGTCACTTTCTCGGTGCGGGTAATATGCTTTATAGACCTGTACAGAAGGGGGCATCCCTCGAAGGCGTGTGCATCAGGGGCAGGAAGGAGGCAGGGTTAAAAACTACTCAGTGTGCAGAGGTTATGACCTCCACTCCAAGAGTAGTAAACATGCTTCGTCATCCCGATAACCGAAACCTTCACTTCCATTACGACGACACCTTCGAAGGGCTGCCAGTGATGGTGGAGAAAGGCCCATTCATCCGCGAGTACCTGGCTGATTTAAAGCGAACCATCGATTTTACCTTTGACCAATACTCAAGGGTGCTCGCATTCAGGGTGGACCTACGGCTTCCCTGTGACATTGAACTGGACGATTACATAGATTCCAACGAGGTCATTAGCAGGTTCTTTGCCTCATTCAAATCAAAGGTGAAGCATCACCGCGAAATGGCTTCACGGCGGTACCAGCACGCTCATAGCTGCAAAGTTCGGTATGTGTGGGCACGAGAGCAAGGGTGGCGTGGAAGGCCGCACTACCATCTGCTGATTTTGCTAAACCGAGACGCCTTTTACACGGTAGGCAAAATCGCCTCAGACCGAACCAACATGTTCAGTCGCTTGAACGAGGCGTGGGCGAGCGCGCTGGGGATGTCAGTCGATCTAATTGCAGGCCTGGTAGAAATTCCAGATAACGCGACCTACCGAGTAGCCAGCGGAAAATCTGCTAAAGGAGTTGTTGACGACGGGCTTGGTTCGCTTTTCAGGAGGGCTAGCTACCTCTGCAAATCGGCTACCAAAGTCTACGGAAGCAGTCAGCATGGGTTCGGTTGCAGTAGGGGGTGACAGCTTGGGTTCAAGTTTGTGTAGTTCGCTCATTAGACCTGTACCGGAGGGACGAATATGAAGCGTTCAATACCAAGTCGATACGACACCCTGCTGGCAGAGCAGTAAGCTAAAAATGGTGTGAGGAAAAAGTTTAGGTGAACCGGCCCTCATTTTGTAGTCAGCACAGAGCTGCTTCTGGTCGTAAACTGGGTCATATACCTTCAGGGCTTGGTGCTGCTTTAGCAGATGTTTTCATAAACCAAAATGGATAGGGATATCGACAATTGCACACTCACACACCACCTCTGATCTACCTAGATAGCTGTGACTATTCCAATCTTAGCAAGCCAGGGGTAGATGGGCCGGATGCGCAGCATTTGGCGGCGCTCAGGGCGATTAAAAATCGCGGTGAGGCAGTCTTCGTTTTCTCGGGAGCACACATTTCAGAAATGTCGCCGATGGATCAGCAGTACGCGTCTGCCGCATCTGAGCGGACGAGACTGATGGTGGAACTCTGCGGTCGTAACACAATGATCTCGTTCGATCGGCTAATGAAGGCGGAACTCGCCCGCTTGTCTACACAAGACGCTAAGTCTGTCACTGCGGTGGACGGTGATGGCGAGTGGTTTCCAGAGATGGGGGCGCTCATGAGCCCTATTGATGAACTGGATGTTACAGGAGCGCTGCAGCAACAGATGGATGAGCACGGAATGAACCGCAAAATGCGGAGGATCCTGAAGGCTGGCACAACAAACAAGCATGGGCGTTTTCGTAGTGATATAGAGCAACGCTGTGGCCAGCGGCTGGATTACAGTGAGCTGCTTGAACGAACGCCAATGCGTCCCCGGGATATGACAGTGCTAAAGAGCTACATCCTAGGGAAAGCGACGCGAGGAGATGCCGACAAAGCTTTCTTGGAAAGCCTCAGAGACCCCAGCTACATGGCTCAGTGGTTCATCCACCACCACCACAAAATGGGAGCTATTGGCGACTGGGTCAGACGACCAGCGCGAGAGCTTATTGATAGTTGCGAGCAAACGCTTTCTAACCGTATCCGATCCATGAAGCACACCTATCGCCAGGTGGGCCCCTCGTTTACCGTGGCATTTCCGGTGAGCAGTTCCACGGCAGCAAGGCTTCGTAGTCTTCCACCGACGAGGCATGCGGCAAGCGCTCAAGTACGTGGCGCAGCCACGTATAGGGCTCTTGGCCGTTGACTTTGGCGGTCTCGACCAAGCTATAGATCTGCGCACTGGCGATGGCGCCTTTGGGTGTATCGCTGAACAGCCAGGCCTTGCGCCCGATCACAAACGGCTTTATTGCACGCTCCGCCGCGTTGTTGTCGATAGGTAAAAAACCAGCTTCAACGTAACGCTCCAGCCGAAGCCAGTTGCTCGCCAGATAATTAACCGCTTTACCCAACACGCTTTGCGGTGTCACTTGGGACTGCGTTTTATCCAGCCAACTTTTCAACTGGGCGAGGATCGGCAAGCTCTTTTCCTGCCGACCGATAAATCGCTGCTCGTCGCTGACGTCTTTCAGCTCACGCTCGATGCCATACAGCTTGTTGATCATCGTCAGTGCGATATCGGCACGCCCGGTCTTGCCCTTGGGCTGCACTTTCTGTGCTTCCACGAATTTGCGACGTACATGAGCCATGCACGCCAGACGTTCCACGCCCGGTTGCAACGCCAGCGCGTTATAGCCTGCGTAATCGTCGGTCATGACATAGCCGCGATAACTTTCCAACAGACGCAGCGGTACGTCCTGCGCACGGCTGGAGGTGTAGTCGAACAGCACGACTTTGCGATCCGGCGGGCCGCTTGCTTGCACCCACATCCAGGATTGGCTGGTCGGGTCTCGATCCGGCTCTTTGAGTACCTGGACGCGGGTTTCATCGCAGTGGATGACCGGACTTTCCAGCAACCGCTCGCGCATCAGATTCAATAACGGTTGCAGATGTTCGCCGCACTGGATAATCCAGCGGGCCAGCGTTTGGCGCGGGATTTCTATGCCATGTCGGCTTAGCACCGTTTCAAAACGATGCAGCGGCAAGCCATCGACATACTTGGTGGTCAGCAGCATCGCCAACACGCTTGGACTGGCCATGCTCTTTTCGATTAATTGAGCGGGCTTGTCGGCGGTGACCGGCGCTGTTTCACAGCCACGGCAGCCGTAAACCTTGCGGATATGTTTGATCACGCGGATCTGCATCGGCACGATGTCCAGCTGTTCGCTGGTTTCTTCACTGATCACATGCTTGCGGCAACCGCAGGCACAGGTCAGTTCGTGTTCGGGCAGTTCGTGGATGACTTCGATACGCGGAAGATCAGCCGACAAGGGTTTGCGCTTACCACGGCGTAGAGTCGGAGCAACGACTTCTTCGTCAGCGTCGCCGACTGAAGGCATCGGCTCGCTTTCGGGCTCGTTGAACAGTGCCAGTTGCGGCGTGTTGAGCTCGACCGTCTGCTCGGACTTGCGCCCGAAGATACGGTCACGCAACAGCTTGATCTGTTCTTTCAGATCAACAATGTGGGTGGCGTAAGCGTCTTTGACTTCCTGCTCGCGCGAGCGTGCTTCGTAACTCTCAAGCAGCATCTGTTTGAGCAGTACGGGATCGTCAGGAAGGTTTTCGGGCAATGGTCGCATGCCCTGGATTATACCCGTCAGGCAACAAACCTTGGAGTCAAAACCTTGTGCGGGCGGTTGCGCCAGAGGTCAAACCCATCCAGTAACCAGTTCAGTTCTTGCACCGTCAGCACGATGGCCTCATCCAGTTCATCGGGTGAAGTTTTGAACCGCTCGGACTCCAGACGCTTGAGCCAAAGGCAGAAGCCGTTGCGCTCCCAATACAACACCTTGACGCGGTTGCGGTGGCGATTCAGAAAAACGAAAAGCACGGGGTCAAACACCGCGACTTTGATATCCAGTTCGACCAGCGCAGCCAGGCCGTCGATGGACTTTCGAAAGTCCACCGGTTTGGGGTAGAGGTACACTTTTTCAACACTGGCATTGGGACGCATCATGGTGATGGGCTCCTGATGGAAATCGGGAGCACAGCATCCGTTGTCAGCTATTCGCTTGGAATGTGGGGTTCGTGGAGCGGATACTTCTAACCTACGCGCGCACCTCGACGCGTTGCCGGAAAGCGAGCACGCCGCAGTCATGGCAGGCGTAAGTGGGGAGCGCTGGGCGAAGCTTAAAAAGCAGGGACTGATCGAGATCGTCAACCGGTTGCTCGTTCGCCTTTTACCTGGAGCTCCTGGCTGTGATGATGCAGGCAATATTGAGCAGTACTGTCCGGGTATCTTCATCTGTATTAATGCGTTCTACGACTCACTGCAGAAGTCATTTGGAGAACGACCGCGAGCGATGAAGTCCAGTGATTTTGTAGATGTTATCCACGCTCTATACATCCCTTACGTGTCGTATTTCAGAGCTGACAAGCACATGTGCGGCGTCCTTCAACCGCTTGCTCAGCGCTTCGGTACCAAGGTCGTCGCTTCACCTGCCAAGCTAACCGCTGCCCTAGGCGTAGCACTCTAAACAAGTGGTGGCGGAATATGCTCCTAGGGTTCGAAGCGGTCGGAGCCGCTGAGTGGAGCCTGTTAAGCAGCTGCTGGGGTGATGTATGCCTGTAGGCGCCCTGAAGGAAAAAACTGTTTATTCAAGCCTGACCAACTGATCTTCAAACTGCCTTATGGAGAAGTAAAAATCTTCAAATCCACATCTAGCTCATCCGCAGTGCTTAACCAATCCTCGATAAGTTGATATGCCTGAATACTTGCAGGCTGACAGGCGAGCGGATTTTCCATGCTTTTGATGAAGTGCTTGGCGGAAAATGAGTTACCAGTCACGATCCAGATCTCTTTTTTACATCTCATTGATGTTCTTCGCGTGCAAATGAGGTCCCAGACACTTTTGGAGAGAGAGTCGTCAATTGGCGCTGGACAGTTAATCATCCCGCCGAACAATCTATAGCGCGTATCTAACGGAAACTCTGCATTATTAGCGGGCCAAGCCTGGTGCCACGCTGAAAAATTTCCGGGCTTCAAGTTTTTATTACTCGAAACAAGCATGTGGATGTTTTTTATTGCTTGGCTGCCGACCTCGGCAATGGCACCTGCTGAGGACTGCGGCCTGAGAGCATCGCCGCATTTGACGTGGACAAAGCAAAGTTTCTCTGGTGAGGACAAAATAAAATCGCCCGGTTCAACTCCCATATCGCTACAAAATACGAGATCGCAACCTGGGATGAACTTAGCAAAAGGCCCTAGCTCTCCAAGGGGGGTCGTGGGATCTCCGTATCCTTTCAACTTATCGATAAGATGAAAAATCGAGTCGCTATCAAACTCATCTCTAGTAGTACGGTGATACTTGTGATCTTTAATATGGCCTTTTTCTTTGAGGTCTGCACGCTGCATTTCTAAAAGTGGAAATAGCGAATTGCCGGCGAAACTGTCCTCAGCGGCAATTCCCCGCTCATAAGGCAATGCCAACTTATAGAAAGCCCCGCCTAAATACGTAACGCCATCCTCGTACAAAACTTTCAGACGATGACCGTGATTTAGATACTCGACAATCCATTCGTGGTCCGCTCTGTCATTAGATGCTCCTGACAGCGCGACTTCAAAACAAGAGGAGTCATTAGAATATATTAGAGCAATTTCTACCAGTTCACCTTGGGCATCAAAACTTATTCCATTGTTGTAATCTATATACATAAACTCAGCATGGAGTTCTCCATGCCCGATCGGAGTGGGCCCATCGAGTTCAGTAAAATCCAGTAGTACAGAAAGAATTTCTGTATCCGGTTTGTCAGCTATAGGTTGAGCGTACGACTTGATAAGACGCCCGGCGTTACCCCCGGCCTCTATACATTGGCTGATCACGTCAACCCACTGCGAAATATCATACAGCGTGAAATTTGACTCTTTCTGGTCTACAATCCGACCCGATCTAGCGCCAATGTAGAAGCTACTGTCTCTCTTACCATCCAGTCCAATGTTATCGACTTTCACCATCGTCAGAGCGTATCGAGAGTTACTCTGACTACTGCGACTTCCATCAAGGTTTTTCCCTTTTAAAGCAACAGTTTCAGGACGGCTGACGGCTTGGCCAATAGCTCTGGCGTGAGTTTCTTTGATCTGATGAATTTTCGTTTTGGCTGCTAACGCGGTAAGCTTGTCAATGTGAATGGCATTATGAAGTCGGTACTTATCTTGATTGTAATAACGTCCGCCACCGCTATCAAATATCGCTACACCAGACTCAATTTCTTTCACGATTATTACGTGAAGTTTAGGCTCAAAAAACAACTTGTTTGAAAAGAATTTTGAACTATTGAATTCCACGTAAACCATGACTTTGAGGTCAAGGATATCTTCATAGGTTTTGACTAGAGCTCCGGCCCCATGCAGCTCCCAGTACAACCTATCCATTAATAGGGCCAGAGAAAAATCTTCCGCCTTCTGAACAAAGCATACTGACGCATGAGGAATTTTAAGATCATCTTCTGGGTCAAGACTGTTTAAATCCACACGCTCTTTGAATTTTCCATCAAAATAGCTGTATTTAGGGAAACTATTGAGAAAGGACTCAATCAAGTAACTCGTACTAAGTGAGCTTACGAACTCTGAAGCGCCTCCGCTGGCAAGATAATCATCAAACTTCTGATAGCCTTCCCACATTCCCTCGTTCGCGCCTTGGCTGAGGTCCAGCACCAATGGTTGGGCTTCTCCATAGCGCCGCACTATCCGACCTACGGCCTGCACGAGCTCACGGCCACTACCCAATTGGTAAGTCAGAATTAACAATTTGGCTTCTGGGATGTCAATTCCCTCGTCCAATTTATGCTGGTGGATGATTACTCTGAGTCCTTCAACCTTAAGTGCTGGGCCTACGCGCTTAAACTTATTTTGCATCTCGTCGATTTCTAATCGCTCATGCACGCTAGCTGTTATGAACAACGGGGACAAGAGAGCGTGGTACTTCTGTATTTCCTCAAGACTCTTACATTTAACAATGCACTTTAAACTTTCGTCGGAATCGAGATGCCCTTTGATTTTTTCTAGTAATTTAGGCATATCGACAATCTGTTCATAGACAGGCTCCGTGATAACCCGATCAGCGACAGCGTTCTTGAATGTATACACATAGAAGTGATCTGTGCTGACGTTCAACTCAAACAAGTCATTTCGATAGGGTGTCGCCGTGATTACCACTTTCATTGCTGCGGACTGGCGAATTATTTCTCGCCAAACAGGGGACGGTTCAGAGTGTCCCTCATCCACTATAATTAAATCGAAATTTCTTTGAACGTTTTCAAGCTTTTCATCACCGAGCACTGTCAGTTTCTGAAAACTTGTGATGTAGATACCTTCCCCTTGGTCAAAATTGGAATCACGATAAGTTTTTTTCAGATCGAAGTCTGCATCTTTAATTGTGACACGAAAAAACTTTCTTGATATTTCCCGGAATAGTTGGTCTTTAACAGCCTTGCGGTGACATATGACGAGAATTTTTGAGGCTTTAGATAGATGAGATATGAGCGAAATGACTCCAGTCTTTCCAGCTCCTGTTGGGAGATTAATCAGAAACGCTCTAGCTGACTCGTCCTCTTCAGCATATGCTACGAAGCTCCGGACTGCCTCAAGCTGGCAGTTCCTCAACTTCTCTTTTGCAAATTCCAAATATTCCAAAGTATCCAAAGTAGTCTTCCATGCGAATGAGGAGAGCTCATGCCGTTGCTTGCTAGGACAGTATCATGCTAAGCAAGAGTAGCAGAATGCCATGATCCGATATTAAGAACCGAATCCACAAGTTCCTAGTGAGCCGAGCAGCCCCTTCGGCGCCTTAGACTGAAAGGCGCCCAGGGATCGAGAGATGGTTGAAATGGTTGCTTCAACGGATGAATTGACCCCGGCCTCTTGCGGAGTCCTAGGCGTCGCCATAGTCAGCTTCGGGTTCGTGACAGGCAGCTTTTGGCCGATTGTGTTGAAAAATTCGGTTTTCCCAAACACTCGAATATTGATGGATGAAAACACCTCTGTTGTACGCTGCTACGTGAAATCCCAGTTCTGAACCTTCTACAAAAAAATCAGATTTCAAACTCAGGCGCGTACTTTTCTGGTGTGGAATTCGAAGCCGACTTTTTCAACAGAATCGACCGGAAGCTGCCGTACAGGCGGAACACAACCGTGTGGCACGGTTTGGCTTGAGCGGCCTGGGGCTTAGCTTCGTGACAACAGTTCAGTGCATCGATAGCCTGCTACGACCGTGGCTCGTTAGCTTCGAACATTCCCTTTAGGGGCCGTTTCATTGATGCTTACCTCGTGATAGTCAGGCCACTCCAGTGAGAGGGCAGGCTTGCCTGCACGAACCGACAGCCCAACGGAAAGAACACATGACAACAGCAGAACACAGCGGCTCTATCTTCATCTCGTACGCTTGGGGCGCAGGATTCGAAAAAAAGGAGTGGGTTCGGCAAGGCATTGTTGCCTGCCTAAATTGGAAGCACGATGTCTTCTGGGATCGTGACACGATGGCATTGGGCGAACTAGTTGAACGCACCATTGGTAAAGCTCTGGCAAAACGACCACTACTCGTCCTGTGCTTGTGTGATCAAGACTACCTGGAGGCCGCTCAGAGAATTGGATCGGGCCTGCACGAAGAGCTACGTCTGTTGGCGCAAATCGCCGACAAACCGGAGGTCAGGATTGTTCCACTGATTCTGGAATCCGGCTGTGCAGAGCGCCTCCCTGTCCCTCTGATAGGCCGTCTCTATTTAAACCTGCAGCACTTGCACAGCCTGAACCTCGACATTGGGATGACCATCTTGGGAGTGGCTGAGGGATTGACTCAGGCAGAGTTGCAAAGCGACATTAACGATCGATTGGCAGCCTTCCATTTGAGGCAGAGAGCTCTCAGCTTTCTGAAGCGACGTCCATTGACGATCTGGGGCAGTGGCCGGAATCATGAGGTGACTGTGCGGCCGGATGATGCCGCGCCCTACCTACTGAAACCGCCTCAATGGATGTGGGAAAGTAGTAGCTGGAATTACTTGCTTGACGACGATGAACCAACCTTCTGCCCTGCCAAGGGGCGCTGGCATTGGGAGTACGTACAACTCTCGACAGAGATGCGCCCTCTTGGTACCGCTGCGGTGTCGACATTCTTTCCCAAACTAACAGGCAAAAGGGAGCAGGGACTGCTAAACACGGTAGGCACGCTACTGGCCTCTAAGTTCTTTAGGATGGTCGAGATTAGCGAGCCATTCACTTTCGATGCGAATGACCTGGTGAATCACCTGATCCGTGACCATGAAGGCTTCGACGTTTTGGAGCTGCTACTGGATGCTGCAGAGGCCGCCGCCGAAGTAAGCCTGACCTAAGAAACACCGACTCCTTTGCGAAAGTTCATCCGCGTGCGTGCCCCCGCTGGTTCTTACGCCCCATTTTTTGACCTGTGTCAGTGGATGCTTGAGCGGCTTCCACTCTCGTTGAGTGATGCACCAAGTGTTCGAGCCTATCGTGGCTCAGGCTATTCAAGAGTATGTCTAGCCCGGCGCTTCGATTGCCAGCGTCGCGCTGACCAAATGTTATGCTCGATCCACTTACCTCAGGGAGAACTGATTTGAACGCATCAGGATTTATGCACAAATATTATGACTGGGCTGCCTTTGAGATCTTTATCAAAGAACTCTATGAGGAGGACGGTAACGTTGTAGTAGAAAGAGACGTAACAGAGATGGATCGTTACGGAGCTAGGCGGCAAACGGATGTAAAAATAACTCATCGAGCAAGATTTAGCACCTTCATCACTTTGGTCGAATGCAAACGTTGGAAGGACCCGATAAGTAGAGATCGCGTGGATGTTCTAGCCTCGAGTATTGAGGCGCTGGGGGCAAATAAGGGAGCTATCTTTACTACAACAGGCTTTGAAGCCGGCGCTATCGCCTACGCAAAAGGAAAAGGTATAGATCTTTTTCTAGTTCGAGATTTAACCGCAGTAGAGTGGGGATTGCCGGGTAGGGAGATCGTTTTACACTTGCACGTCAACTCGGCGATTTTTGTAAACATAAAATTTGACGCGCTCGCAATTCCACTTATAAAAAAACCACCTACGTCTCTTCAAATTCATGCATCTCTCAGCAAAGAAATGGCTCTAGACCCTGATCTAGACTTGTTTTCAATCGAAACGGGGCAGAGAGGCCCTAATTTAGTTGGGATTCTTGCCGATGCGCACGAAGCTATTCTTCACCACCTCGGAAAGTCTGTGGGTGTATTGGAGAATGGCGAAGATATGATCCTAGAGATATTAGCTCCATGTGAAATAGACCTGTCTCAAACTGATTTCCGTCAATTGCGTCTTGATTCGGCAGCAGTTGAAGTTAACAAAATCGGATTTTCCTTGCGTGCTCACATCCATCAAACCACCATAAAAATTGATCGAGGCATAGATTTAGATTTCGCACTTATGATCGAAAGCCATGTCTCTGACCAACGAATGGTGGCTCATCGAAAAATAAATTCCGCTGAGATATCCTTTGAGGTAACAGATATATCGTTAGATAAAAGAGCTCCGAATGAAGATATTTTTATTAACGGATCATTGGCTAGGGTCCAATGCTCTCCATATGTTGGTATAAATACGGTGAAGGCAACCAGAACAGGACTAAGTGACGGTACGCTTAAGATAGTTGTAGAGACTGAAGGGACAAAGCCCCAATTATCTTTGTCGGTTGTGAGACGTATAGCAGGAGCTTCTCAAGTTTGAGAAATGAATTGCTTCCAACCATCTAGAATAGCCCGACAGGCTGCTTTTGTCTGAAATGCAGCCGGTCAAGGATGGCCTATCTGCCAGAAGCGGGCTCTAATCGAACTTGTCGTTGAGGAGCATAGAATCCCTGATAAACGGCCGATTTTATAACGTGATTAAGGCTTAATACGGCATCAGCAAAATGTGCGTAGCGCCGATTCGTTCCAGGTAATCCTCCCCAATCAGCTGCGGGTGGTACTGCATGTCGGCTGTCATGTCATCCGGATGCATGAAACACATGCGGCCGATGACGCTCGGTATTTGATTCACCACGCCGTACGTGGTGCCGAATGTCATATCAATCACCTCATGGCTCGGCAGCGTCAGCCAAGCATGCAGATTCAGCGCTGGTGAAGGTATACCTTTTTTCAACATCATCTCGAGCTCTTGGTGATTGCTATGAAACACATTGCAGCCATTGTATTCGACGTACCCTAAGGTGAAGGCAAGCGGCATCCCCAGCGCCTCTTCCAATGGGGCTTTCAGCATTAAGGTTACAGCGAAACACTGCTGTGATACTTCTTCAGCCTGGTAATGGCCTAGGTACGCTGTCACCACTTGCTGGAAAACCTGGAGGTTGTGCTCGCTGGCAAACCGTTCTTGGGTGCGACTGAAACCCGAGGGTGCCAGTCCCCAGACTTTGCTTCGCTTCAAGGCTTGGTCAAATCGTCCTTCGTAATTGCGGGCTTGTTGGCCGGCAAACTGCCTGATCCATGAAAGCAATGGAGACCCCTTATACAGATGGAAAGCTGGAAAGCTGGAAGCTTCGGGCCAGAGGGATAGGAAATCAAGGGGTACGCGCGTTGTGCGTTTTTGATAAACCACCAACTTCGCATCAGTTAGTTCTTACTGGCTACTTGTCCGCCACCAGGGAGAGAGCTATGTGAGATGCTGTCGAAATAGTGGTGGCTAATAACAGTTCTCAGTTATTTAAATTGAATTAGAAGAAGTACGGGTGGAGTTATGATTCAGCTGCTACTCAAAAATAAAACTTTTGAGCCTTATGCCTTCCTTAGCTTTGCTAAGGAGGGCGTAAGGTTGATTTATGCTGGTGGGGTTTCTATTTCTTGTAGATGACGGCTAGCGTTGTCGGATAAAATTTGGCTATTTCGTAGTCTGGGTCGTAGGTTGCAATGTTGTGAGCTGCAATTGTAAGTCCGGCTGCTATTCCACCAACGATGGTAAGTGCTCCGACTCCGAGGGCTGCTATGCGGCCAGCGGTATATACCCTGCACGTGAGTCCCTGGGATTCAATTAGCCTTTCTAAGGTTTCTACCGTGTCACCAAAAAAATCAGATTCGAATTCTTTTATTTTGAAAGACTTTTTTTCTGAGATCATTGAAGAAATGTCCTCATTAGAGATTTCGCTGGCTGAGTAAACGTTTATATCCATGTTGTTTCCGTTTGCTAGTGATATTGGCAAGACTTAAAATAAATCTCTATTAAGACCCAAGAGCATCATGTTTTTATCGTAGCAAAGTGGTACTGAGTCGCAGTTGCCACCATTTTTCTTTACATCCTTTTTATCCACCAGCGGAAGATATTTAGGTAAATCCTGATCCTCGATGTCTTGCCCATTGATCGAACAGTTAAAAACTGCTGTTGCCATGCACACAACGTCAAGTTTGCTTACGTCTACCTGGCTTGATGATGGTTTTTCCCTTGTCTGTGGGTCGTAACGCTTTCCTCCGTAGCCCGGACCGCTACCCTCTTTATAAGCGACTACACCGCCTGACGTATCCGTGCCCAAGTACCATCCAGTAGTAACGCCGTAGAGTCCAGCGGGTGCATTTCCCATAAACTCGCCTTGATGTGCGCATGTTCCTGCGCTATCGCAACTGGTAAGTCGAAATCCCGGAACCGCTTTAATGAAGCGATTTCCATTTTGATCTACGTAAGGCCGGTTCACCGATTGATATACGGAGTTTGGAAGAGAACAGTTGAAATGTTTGATCGACAATATCGGAGCAGGGGTCGGTGTCTTATCGCACACGCGAACGTCCACATCCGCAGCGGCTGTGATGGCTACACCTGCCTGTAAAACTACTATTAGCATTGCGTTAATTAGTGAGGTTTTAATATTCATCTTAGTGCTCGGTTTTCTGATTGTGGGTTGGGTTTGCATGGCGCCCAAAAACTACGCTTTAGGGCAGTGTTCTGAGCGGTAGGGCCGACGATTTGCTGTTCGGTGGTGCAGCGTGGGGGCTGGGGAACACGGTTTTCTTCTGCGAGGCTGGGCTGTCATGCACGGTGAGCTCCTTGTATCGGCATAAATAGCTTGATGTAGGCGTATCATGTCGAGTATCGACATATAGCGCTATTCCTGTCCAGAGGGCAATGCCCAACCATTCCGCTCCAATTGGAGGGCGGTATGTCGGGCACTGAAGAAAGACAACTGGCAGTGGTCGTGGGACGGGCCATTGCCAAGCAACGCAAACGCTGCGGCTTAACTCAAAATGAGGTCGCGGAAAAATTGGGGGTTAGCTTTGACGTTGTGTCGCGTACTGAACGCGGTATCGTCATGCCTGGCATCTCACGACTGATGCAGCTCGCCGCGATTTTTGACTGCGAGACAGCGGAGTTACTGACCGAAACCAGTACCCGCTCTACGGATCAGGCCAGTCGCATGGCTGATTTGATCAGTGATCTCAACCACGCTGAACGGTTGCTTATCATGAGCATGGTTGAGCAGTTGGTTGCGTACATGAAGCAGAAGTAGCTTGATTGAGATCAGGATTGGGTAGTTGCAGTTAATTCGATCCCTGCTTCTGTCGTGATTAGCTCGAATAGCAAACCCGCCAGCAGCACTGCAATCAGGATTGGCCAGGAGCGAGCCATGAGAACTGCTAGTGCTACTGCCAACAGGCAGCTGGCCAGAATGCCGAAAAACATGAAAAGCAGACCGACAAAGCGTATGAAATTCATCGTATTTTCCTTCAGGCGGAAAAATACCTGAGCGTTGATCGCTCAGGCATGTTGGTCGAAAACAACTTTATGCAACTAGTCGTAGAGCCGAGTCGAGTGCTCTCTGCTTGATTTGTGCTCCTTGCCCGAACCAAGCTGAGTCCATCCGGTATTCTGAACTTCTGGCACGACGCTCGTGATCGACATACTCAGTTACTGCGTTTAGCAGGCCCCACGCGGTGCCGCGAGCGGACTCCATGTCTGATCCGCGCCCTTTGCCTTCGTACAAGTTTTGAACCTTCTCCAACGCTCGTTTGTTGGGTAGTACGTCGGGAATCGGGTCATGGGCGTGGGTCTCACATAGCACCTCCATAAAAAAGCTCATCGCCTCAGGCCACTGAACTTTGCGTTCGGAGAGCACGCGCATCCGGTACATGAATTCGTCCCATTGCGAGACGGCAATACCGAGTTGCTTTTTCACCGACTGAGGATTGAATCGCGTGTTATGTGGGACCTTGATTGCATGGGGAATACCATCCAAGGCAATGCTCAACGTGTTGTTGCAAACCACACGAACGGTGGTCGGCGTGGCTGTGGTCGCGAGGGTGCCGTCACACGAGGTCGCCAGCAACAAGTAGCCATTAACCTGATCGTTGCCCTTCAAGGTGGCGTTTTGCCCGGTTCGCGCTAATGCCCAAAACTTACGCCCTCCCTTCAGAACACCTGCCGTTTCCAGCTCATAGCCGGACACTTCAGTCAGGTCACGGTAAAACTCCATAACCTCACGCGGCTGGACAATTTGGTAGCGGTTGGATACTACGGACAGCGGAGCCTTGGTGTCGGAACGGTACAGTACCTTTTGTTCTGGGAATGAGTGAATACTGCCCATATGGCCGATGGCGTCGGCTTTGAAGTGGACGGGGCTTTCCTGGATCTGCCAGTCCATACCGGCTTCACGCTGCCAGATCTCGATAGGTTGTTTTTGAGTCAGCTGACTGCCGAGGCCATGCCACGGGGTTGCACCAACGTAAGCCATTTGTTCGATTTGATGAGTCATGATTATGATTCCTTGGGGTGCGAGCCGGCATAAAGGCCACGCAGCGCGTGGCCCTGTCCGAACGTATTAAAAGAGAGAAGTGGGAAGTGGTTTAAGCAGGGAGGTTGAAGCGATGCCCACAGATCAGGCAGAGGTTGTGGGCGAGTACATGACGGTCAAGCTTGTCACCCAGTTGAGCGCCTACCTTCTGGCCGGCATAGCAGGTTACGTCGCGGTGGCGGTTTGCAGGTAGTCCGTTCCAAGTTAATCATGGAGGCGATTTTGGAGCTGAGGGTGTAAGGACGAGGAGGGTGTAAGGCTGCATCTTGCAGTTCAGCCTTTTTCTTAACTTAATCAGCCGTTGATTGCAGCCGCGATGGTTTCAAGTAGCCGGTGAGATCTGATTTGGTCTGGATCGCCCATCAGGTACTTCGGAAGCTCGCAGCTCGTCAGGGTCTCCCACTCCGAAACCGAGAGTCGCTCAATCAACAATTCGCTTTCCTTTACAAGTCGCTGCAAAGGTTGATTTTCGTCCATGTGGATTAATGCAGTGATTCGGCGGGCAAGGGCATAAAGCCAAAGGTTGACCTCATGTGCTCGGATATACGATGTCCAATCGACCTGTGCGCTCAGTGGCTGACGGATAGTCCGAGCAAGATTGTTAAAAGTCTTGGAGATCTCACCTACGATGTACTGCAGATCTGTGGGTGCAAGGTGCGCACTCATCGTAGCAAGCTCGTCGGTGAAGGCACCATCGCCATCAAATTGGAAGTAAATCGAACCGCCTTTGAGTGCGGATTTCCATTGGTTGGTAAGGTCTTCCAACCACTCACGTGAAACTTGCGCAACGTCGATGATCTTTAGCTTAAGCATCGGGATCAGAATTGACTCTAGAATCCAAGGTGTGAAGTGATGCAGCTTTCCAAGGCGACCCCGCATAGGCCGGAGGATGGCTCGCAGTTGTGCATTGCTGATCGGAGTCTCGATTGAAGAAGTAAGCTTGGCAACTAGATGATGCTTGGTTGAAGAGTCGGAATAGTTGGCCTCGTTGATCAGCCAGCACAACGTGGTTTGCTGATCATCGGATTTGATCAGGTCGAACAAGCCAAGAGTATCGACCGTGCATGCTTCGGCGTTGATCGCATCTTTGTAGGCATGGACACCAATCCAGACCGGGATGCTCGCCTTACATCGCAGTAATGCACCAATTTGCGCTGGGTGTTTATCGAATGCGAGTGACATGCAAATGAGCCGCAGTGCCTGGACGACTAGCGCACGCCTGCGAGAATTCTCGTCCATCGGACTGGAGCATTCCTGATTCAGCCAATGAATAAGCGTCTGAGGTGCCTTCCACCACAGAATCTTGATGGCGTAATAATCGCTCCAAGCGGTATCTGTGGTTGAGTATCCAAAAACTCGTTCAGGATTGTCGTTGGAAAGTAGAAGTTCTTCGAGACTTTTACGTTGGTAATAATCAAAGTCTAGGTGGCTCTTCTTGGCCTGTGGCGCCAATGCGCCTGACCGCGTTGGGTTCAGATGCGTAAGCAGGTTTCCCACTACCGAATCCGGCAAGGGGGACTTGTCACCGTTGTAAAACTGACCAGCCTGCGAATGAGCCAGTACGGTTCCTAACGCGTCCCATGCTGAGTGGAATTCCGGGAGTAACAGCCCATTGCCCCAAAATTTTGCGGGAATACTCCCGAAACGTTGTGGGTCCAGCTTGCCCTCTATTAGGTTCCCTTTAGCTTGCATCAGATCTTGCAATTCCGCACCTGAGAGACCATTTAGTTCTGGATCATCCAGCCACCACGCCAATACATCCCCTGACCGTGTTTGATCGGTAAAGGAGGGGCGGCTTAGCTGTGTGGGACTGGACTCGACCTCAAAGCTTTCGTTGCTAGAGTCGAAAATGAGCTTCGCTGTCGGCTCTTCCCGGCCTTCCGTGTGCATAGTGCTCTGGATGATCCTGTCTGCAAATTCGAAGACATGTGGCAACACGTCAAGCGGAATAGGAGTGGCCAACAATGGATGATCAATGTTGGCTCGCTGTATAGAGTTGGACAAGTGGTAACCGGCAATTGGCCTTCCGTTAGCCGCTCGGACCAGAATCATCCGGTCGTGAAGTTTTTTTTCCGGGACAGCAAGTACCCTAAGTTGGACGTTACCGTAGTAGCCCTTGCCCCAACCAGCACAGCTACCCAGCAGCTTCTGGATACGATTTGGTTCACCTGGCTCGCCCTTGGAGTCTTCAGCGGACAGTTTCTCAGTCGTAATGATGAGATATTCGCTGGTAGCAGTGCCAAGAGTGTTGAGCAGGTCGATGCCCACGTTTTCCATGTACGGATCTATCCAAGCAACCTGAGCGTCATGATGTTGCTCAAAGATCTTTCGAAGCCAATCGGTCAATTGCAGGCGGCTAGTTCCGCGACTCACCGACAGCGTCTGGAAGAAGCGTCCGTTGGAAGACTTTGGCAACAGCGAGCCGACCTCGTCCTCAATCATCCGACTTTGAGTGACCCAAGGATCATCGGCGTGTCCGCCGATTTCGGAGCGGTTCGGTCGATGAGTTCGACCAATACGCCCCGCAGCGTCGAGCTTGGCTTTCTCGTTCTTAGGAACCTGTCTTGCGAGCCAGTCCATGCGATCGGTTGAGCGAATAGATTCGACGACGTGCATATTCATGTTCACGCTGCGAATGTAATAGGAGCCAGTCTGCAGCACTAGGTGCGACTCCTCCCCGTCAGCACCTATAGCGTAGATTTCCAGGCTGTACGCGGTAGCTACTTGGTTCTTGAAGGTGTCGATGGCAAAGATATGGTCGATGGGATACGCGACATCCCGAGAAAGGCGAGTGATGTACGACATTTGCGAGGCACCGTCGTTGTAAGAGTTCACTACTACCAGAAGCTCCGTAGGATCCCGCGTTAGAGGCTCGAATAGCTTGAGCGACGAGCTCTCTCCTCTGAGCTCTAGCTGGAATTTCAGGCGTTCGCTCTTGGTCAGACCAGGCACGCAGACGAACTCGAAATCCCCAATACGCCAAGCGTCCAATGTACTGAATTCCATGCCCGTGTCGGCGTCCAATGCATCACACGCGGCCTTGGCAAGCTTACTCTCGGACTCTTCTGCGGCAACGAAGAGTGAAGGTTTGCTCGGCGAAGAGACAGCACCAGTATTTGCGCTAGCAAAGCTCGACGGACTCAACCGATTAATGTGATGGAAATACAAGTCACGACATGGAAAATGCATCACCGGCCGAGCAATGGGGTTGCCACCAAAGTTGACGCCTACGACGACTTCAGCCAGTTTCGCATCAAGCGCTATACCTGCCAGCTCGCTCGCTTCCCGAAGAGAAGCGCCACCTAGGAAGCTACGGATGAATGCTGTTAGTTTGTCAGCCGACGTATGAAGCGTCAGTGCGTGAGTTTTAACAGTGCTGTTTCCTCCCAGTGGGATTCTACTGCTGGTCGTGCCCGTCCACCTATCTGCACGGAAGGTACCTGGCAGAGAACGCCCATATAGAAATTTTACCTCGCTCGTATTCTCGCGCTCGATCTCCATTATCCACAGTTGCGTGGTACTCAGATTTTCGGAGTCGCCGAAGAGATCGTGTAGCCTAAAGTCAGACGCTAAAGAGTCGAAGTTGGCAGTCATCTTACTTCCATTTACTGAGAGAAGAGGGAGTCATTGGCTAACTTCTAGCCGAAAGCGGTCACCCGGCGATCATGAGGCCGAGGCCAAAAGGACGTAGACGCCTTCAGCCACCCTGCCGAAGAATGTGTATCAGCCATTCAACAACGATGGCTACGACCGCACCTTCACTGGCGACCGCCTCAATAGCGGCGCAACAAGCCCCATCATTGAACCCTTGATCGATAGCAATTAGCTATCAGTATAGCTATAACCACAACTATGTCAGGTGAGATCGGATCATGAGCACGCCTCCTCGCCGGGAGCAAACCATGACTAGTTGGGCTGATGCCTTTGCTCCTGCGACGGGTCAATTCGGAATTCCAGTCCAGTCATCTACGGCCATACAACGCGGTAAGATCTCTGCCTGTATTATTTTAAGACCGCACTGAGCGAAGCATCGAGGAAGCTAAATGGGACAGCAAGACGCACAACAAGTGTGTTTGAACGGACACCAGATCACTGATTCTTACCATTACTCGCCCGACTTTCGGCAGAGGCACTGCTCACAGTGTGGCGCCGAAACAATCCATAAATGCCAGTCTTGTGGGACGGAAATCCGAGGCGACTACCATGTGGATGGATTTTTCGCCCTTGGAGACTCCACCCCCGTCCCAACGAATTGCGAAGGATGTGGTGCGCAGTTCCCCTGGACAAGGAAAAAGCAGGAGCTGGCCGCAGCTGCAACCGATCCTAGCGCTGACGGGTTCAAGCTCCTCGAACATATTTGCAGCCGGTTCCATCTAGTCGCGAAGCAACTCCGAACCAGGCACGCAGACCGGGACTCGCTCATCGTCGCTGATGAATATGACGTTCAAGATCTGCTGCACGCGCTGCTGAGGGTTCATTTCGACGACATTCGACCTGAAGAGTGGACTCCAAGCTACGCAGGCTCCAGTTCGCGAGTGGACTTCCTGCTTAAGGAAGAACAGATCATCGTCGAAGTAAAAAAAACGAGGGAAAGCCTCAAAGCGAGACATGTTGGCGAGCAGTTAATTGTCGACATTGAGCGCTATCGAGCGCACCCAGATTGCAAGAAGTTGATCTGCTTTGTCTACGACCCGGAGGGCTGGGTCAACAATCCTCGTGGCCTCGAAAGCGATTTGAACCGTAAAGATGAAGACCTTGAAGTCAAAGTTCTCATCGTCCCGAAAGGGCACTAGGCACAACAGATCCTTAACGTTCCAAGTGGCCAAGGCTATTGACCGCTTGGAAGCTTGGGGTTTTGAACGGCACCCAACATAACCGATTACTACGCAAAGAAGGGACATTGCTCATGTCATTCAAGTGGGCAACAGAGTGGACTCGATCTGACGCGATCGCGGGGCTTGCCCTAGTGCTTGCAGCGGCAGCAGCCGGCATTGCATACCAGGCTGAAAGTCGCGCGGAAAAAGCGGAACGGCGGGAGGCTGAGGCCGTTGCGATCGCTATTGGTGGCAAGGTGCGATTAATCGCTAATAGCGCTGAACTCTCTGCTCAACTTATGCAGGGATTCTTGGACCACAGGACAGCTAACCCCAAAGACCATGCTCAGATGGATAACTACATCATAGAGTTTGCCGTAAACCTTGAACTTCCAGAGTTAGTGCTCTCGCCCGAACAGATCACCGCGTTGGCTCATACCGACAGTAATGTGGCTGGACTACTCACAGCCTGCTCTGACCGAGGCATGGGGATACAGGCGGACACTAAAAAATTCATTGATGCGCGCCCTAGCCAATTGACAGATACACAGCTATCGATCGCTCAGATAATGCCCTACCGCTTGCGCGAAATGGGGAAGGCTTGCAAGGCATCGCTGGATGCACTCGTAGTCCTTGTGTCTGACCTGCCCAAAATTTTGGGCCCAATTCCTGGCACGGTAGGTGAGATTATGGAGGCTGAAACGGCCGCACTTAGACCTCGGGAGCACGGTTTCTATATGAAGTTTCACAATAGCGAAGCCAAGAGTTCCAGCCAAAACTAAAACGCTGACGGTTCACGGTATCTCCATTTGCGCCTCATTAGGAGGCGTGAAAATATCTACGAAACCATATGTGATGACCACAACACCTGGGCCGATTCACTTCACGCCACAGCAGCCGACAGTTCCCAATGTTTTAAGAGGATGAATTGGCATGTCAGAGCCAGAAAGCACACCTTCAGGAACGTCCCGCGACGGGAAGGGATCGAGTACCGCCGCTACCGGTCCAGCGGGTGCCCATTTTGAAGGGCAGATAGCAGCTTTCTACCTGCTAGCGATGCTCAGTGGGGCTCCACCTCGCGGACTTCCTGGAACTCTCATCGAACGAGTCGCGCTGCAGCAAGCCAACACAGGTCGTCCACTTGACGACGTTATCGTCCACGCGGTTGATGAATATGGGAAACCAGCAGTGCTGGAGGTTCAGGTCAAACGCACGATTTCATTTAGTCCCACTGATGCCGTATTTCGCAAAGTCGTAGGGCAAATCGCTGAAGCTACGCGCCGGTCTGATTTTTGGTCAACACGATACGAAATGGCGATCGCTACTGCTCGCGGCTCGCGCAAGATCGATGGGGCGTATCAAGATGTGCTTGCATTGGCCCGCCAACTCGGAGATGCCAAAACGTTCGAGGCACAGCTAAAACTCGCCGGCGCCGCAAATGACGACATGCGTACATTTGTCGGGACATTTCAAAGCCATCTGAAAGACGAAGGATCTCCCTACGATTCAGAAACCACCTGGAAGCTGCTGCGACGTCTTCAAATCCTTACATTTGATTTTTCAGCGCCGGGCTCGGCATCTGAAGACTTAGCACGCGAGCGTGCTCTACGCATCTTGCATGCTGACGACACTCCCCGAATAGATGCGCTGTGGCGCTGCCTTATTGAATTGGCAATTGACGTAGCCAAAAGCGGCGGAGACAAAACTCGTAGTGCTCTGTTGGAGTCGCTAACCCCTTTGGGATTTCGCATTGTTGGTGATCGTCGACACGCAAAAGCTCGCCAAGCTTTGGCAGAAGATGCCCGACTTGCCCTCAGCGATATCGTCAATAAAGTCGGTAGCGTCGTGCTAAGACGACTCGAGCGAATCGAAGCGGTACGCGAGGCATTCAGCCATGGGCGCTATGTTGAGATCCGTGGTGAGGCCGGTGTCGGAAAGTCGGGCGTACTACGCCACATCGCCGAATCTCTCCAGACGGAAGGAAATGTACTTGTTCTTAGCCCAGGTCGATGCGTACCGCGCGGATGGTCTGCCTTGCGTGCTCAACTTGGATTCGAAGGCACACTGCACGAAATGTTGATCGAGCTTGTGAACGACGGCGGCGCCGTCGTATTCCTGGACAACCTTGACTCTTTCAGCATCGAAGAGCGCCATACGGTTGTTGATATTCTTAGAGGGATCGCCCAAGTCCCAGGGTTGTCAGTTCTCGCGACCGCAAGGCCCGACTTCGGCATTGACGAACCGAGCTGGTTGCCGAGTGACGCTTTGGCCAGCCTTGGCCAGGTTGCCCCCGTATCAATGGATAATTTAAGCAAAGCTGAAATAGAGCAGCTCAAAGCTGACGATCCGACGCTGTCTCCATTACTCAACGAGAATCATCCGGCGAGTAAAGTAACCAGGAACTTGTTTCGATTAGCACGCCTTGCAAGTCAGCCAGCAACCGAACCGTTACCTCGCTCAGAGATCGAGATGGCAATTCAGTGGTGGACCACAGCCGATGGTCAACGTGACAGCGGATGGCGTGAGCGATCACGATTAATCCACGCCCTGGCACAGCAAGCTTTATGTGCTCATGAAGCTCTAGATGTAGCGGCGCATCCCGCGCAACCCATCGACGCCTTAGTTGCCAGCGGGACATTGCGCAACATCGGTATAGATCGAGTCACTTTCCGCCATGATGTGCTTCGAGAATGGGCGATTGCGAATGCAGTGCATGCGGATGTAGAGGTTGTCCGTAAATTGCCCATCGAGCGACCAGCGCCTTCAGTGCTCGCTCGTGGAGTAGAGCTCGCCGCGAGAATGGCAATCGAATGCGCTTCAGACGGCATCGCCTGGCGAAAACTGCTCGACCGCTTCAGCGGCGCGGATGCCCACAAATCGTGGAGACGTGCCGTATTGCTCGCCCTGGCACGATCTGAGGCGGCAGGCGTCATTCTTCAACGAGCCCACCCCATCTTGTTTGGTGACCATGCAGGGCTTGTTCGTGAACTCATTCGAACGGTCATGGCGGTAGATGTCGTGCCCGCATCAAAGGCTTTTGCTTCAGCTGGTCTGGATCTTTCTTTTGTTTCTCCCGGCTTGAACGTACCTCGGGGACCGGCGTGGTTCAACCTTGTTATGTGGCTTTTAAGCATTGGTGATGCCATCCCTGCTGAGGCCGTTCCGGAAGTGGTTGATCTGTACATTGGCTTTTCAGCCGCAACCCTCGGGCTCACAACCATCACTGCACTCACGACGAAGCAGCTGCATGGTTGGCTAAGACAGTTCGAACCGCAAACAAACTCGCACGAGCCCAAAACGGCCGTGAAATTCTGGGAAGTCCTCGATCATAACCAGATCCAGTCCTTACGAGAGGATCTGCGGATGGGCTTCGTCTTGTTCGCTCATACAACGCCAGAGTTGGCCTCTGAATATCTGCAAGCGGTGGCACAGAGCGAGCATAATCACGATCTCATACGGAGCATTTTTAAAATGCGTGGAGGCTTGGCGAAAGCCGCACCAGCAGAACTAGCCAGCCTCACAGCCCAAGCGTTGATTGAAAAGCCGCGATTACGGCGCGATCGCTTTGGCGAGATCGAAGAGGCATTTACATATTACGACAGTGAGTTTCTTCCCGCCTCACCGGCACAGGGCCCATTTTTCGACCTGCTCGTCAACTCCTCCAAGGAAGGATTAGCGCTTATCCAGCGCTTGGTCAGTCATGCAGTTGCTCATGGCAGTCGAGGGCGGGACGCCGGCAACGACGTGATTACACTTTCGCGCGCGGGCAGTGAGCGAGTATTCCCTTGGACGAGAACCTATTTCTGGTCACGATCCAGCAACCACTATGCGGTGACGTCGGGGTTGATGGCATTGGAAGCGTGGGCCCATCGTCGCGTGGATGCCGGCGAGTCGTTCGAAATCGTCCTTGCTGACGTGCTAGGGCCACCGGGCTCATGTGCTGCTTACCTGCTCGTTGCTGCCGACCTCATAATCTCGCATTGGCCAAAATCCTTAGAAGCGGCAGCGGATTTTCTCTGCTGTCCTGAACTCCTATGTCTCGACCACAATCGCCAACTGCATGACTACATGAGGCCTATGGAAAATTTGGGCATGGGATCACGGCGAGGTGAACCACGCAGCATCGTCAGTAGCGCCGAACTCAATGAGCGTGCCTCTAGGCAATGCACACTCGACGCATTGGTAGCTAATTACGCACTGATGGCCAGTCCTGAGCAGTTAGCAGGGTTAACGTCAAGGCTAAGCGCGGCAGCAAAGTGCCTTGGATCTCCCTCTCCCGAAGCGAATCTCGGCGATCCGGAACTTATGGTTCTACACGCGCTAAACCGATCCGACCTGACGAACTGGCACGAAGTCGAGGCAGTACTTGCTGACGGTTCAGTCGCAACTCGCCACCGTTACATCTCCCCTGCGACTGAACAAAAACACTTTCAGGCGCTTAGGGAAAAAGCATCGGATGGAGCTGCAGATTTCGGTATGCAAACCGCAATCAGCCAAGCGCTTAGCGATCCATCTTATCTGACACGCGAACAGCTAGACGCGGCAGTGACATGGGCGAGTAGCCCAATGCCAGAGCCTGTCAAAAACGTAGAAGATAGTGCTGATGATTTCCCGCAGCGAATGCGTCATGAAGCCGTAGTGACCACTGCTATGCTGGTCATGCGAGACGGTGATCCCAGTCTACGAGAAAAGCATCGCGGTTGGGCTCATACACAACTCGTGAGGGCAGCCCAGTGCGATGGTGATGAAGCTGTGTTTCTATCTCGGACAGGCCTTCGTTTTAATCCAAGCGCGATAGGTTATGCCGGATTAATTTTCTCACTGGCGTACCAAAACACTTTGGATGACTTCAGAACACTGTTTGAAATTGCCGCCGGTGATCATCACGCCGTGGTTCACGGTTGTGGCGTTGCAATCTCTGTTCTTACAGCTGTGGATGAAAGGCTCTCTCGGGCGTTGCTTCGGTGCGCCCTTCACGCGTGCATTCAGCCGTCCCGCAACTGGGGCTTAACTGATAAAGAAAAATCGAACAGGGCTGCAAATCGAAAAGCGCTCTGCAAAGCTGCCGTTGACGCAGAGATGAAGTGGCTAGCAGGTGATGGAGCAGAGCCAATTTGGCCTGCGTTTCCCGGCAAGCGTCGCCATGCGAAGCGTCGTCGTCTTCGCGTACCTGCCGATCAAGCTGACGATAATACGATGTTCACCCCGCAGGAATCGGCTGCCGTAGATAACGTCCATCATCAAGCAGCAGCACTATGGCTTCGGCAGTATTCTGACCTTGGAGACGCCACTTCAACACCATGGTTACGCGATGTTGCACAAGCCTATCTTCCATGGACGATCGAAGCCAATGGTGGGGGGCTCGCCCATCATGAGGAGGCCGACCATCCTCCGTTAGAATGGAATGACGTTTTTTTTGCAATGATCGCGCGCAGCATAGTTGGCCTGGCTTCGCCACGAATCATGGATGAGATCATCAAACCGATTACGCAATTGCCCGATCGAAATTTTTTCGATGTGCTGGTCAACTTTTTACGATGCGTAGACGAGGTTCACTTTTCAGGAGGGGATATTCCAACGTCTGTAGCTATTGATATCCGATCGACCCTTGCCGATCGAATGATAGCTAGCAGCGGATGGCAGCGACTCAGCAAGAGCAAGAGCAGTGGTATTGAAATGCATATTGCACCGGCCATTTCTACACTCTTCTTCAACGACTATCGCTTTGGTGGGGGCACAAACTGCTATTTGAATGGGCGAGGCATTGAGAGCGCTACACCATTTCTACCTGTCGTGGACAGGCTTGTTCAGTCAGGACCATCACCCTTCGTAGCGCTTGTATTGTTGAATTTTCTAGAAGTTACCCCACACATTGAACAGCTGGATCTACTCACCCGGGCCGGAAAAATTTGGCTTAGCACGTACCCCGACTTTCGGACGTTTTGGATCGATCACGGAATCGGTAAGCGGTGGTGCCTGATTGCAACAGAAATCTACATCCAGAATGCACATGTCATACAAGCAGATGTGACAGCTCTTGGGTCTATCGAAAGTATCGTGGCTGAACTGATAGGACTGGGCATACCTGAAGCGACCCATTTTGAAGAGATGCTTTCTAACCCAAAGAAATAATCGGACGATAGGTCTCTGAGGGTTACATAATCTGAGCGACAGTAAGACTGAGCCGCCTTCGATTTTGATGACGATGAGTGACCACTTTTGGCCGATTCTGTTGAAAAAGTCGATTTTCAGGAAACGTGACGCTGAGCTTGGCCTCATCAAAGAACCTATTCACTACTGTTAAGTGGTTTTTCGGTACTTCGTTGACCGTTGCTGGTTTGTCAGTGGGTTAATTTGAGGGGTTTTGCTGATTTCGGGCGCACCTATCCTGTGGTTGGCGGCCCGTGAGAGGTGAGTTTGGCCAGTCGGCGCAGGTTCTGTACCGCAGCCGCTAACGTAAATTCATCAGTCGCGCCACTCATCCCACGTAGTCGCAAGCGATCCAGTTTCAAGATGCGCTTGAGGTGGGCGAACAACATTTCGACTTTCTTGCGTTCGTGACGAGATCGCACATATTCCGGCGTCTTCGCGATTCGCCGAGCCACATCACGAGCCGCTTCATGAACGCTACGGGCGATCTTACGAACCGATGTGTTCGGGCAGCACTTGGCTTTCATCGGACAGGTCGAGCAGTCGGTTTGTCTGGATCGGAAGATGATGGTGTTGGCTTTAGTTAGGTGTGAGCGTTCGTTCTTGAAGGCTCGCCATTCGCTGCGCAGTGCGTTGCCGGACGGGCAGCGATACTCTTGCGCCTGTTCATTCCAGTGAAAATCGTTGCTGGAGAAACTGTCGTTCTTGCGCTCGGTTTTATCCCACACCGGCACATGCGGCTCGATATCTTTCTCTTCCACCATCCAGGCCAACATCGGTGCTGTGCCGTAAGCGGTGTCGCCTATTAAGCGATCCGGTTTGATGTCGAACAACTCTTCGACTCGATCAATCATGGTTTTGGTGCTCTCGACCTCGGCCGTTCGATGAGCCGGTGTCGGTTCTACGTCCATGATCACGCCATGCTCGACATCAATCAGGTAGTTCGTGGAGTAGGCGAAAAACGCTGGGCCGCCCGGGGCGGCAGTCCAACGGGATAAAGGATCAGTCAGCGATAAGCGCTTGGGAAGTGCTTCAGCCAGCGCCTCTTCATCGAGTGCTTCGAGGTACTCGCGGACGGCACGTGTGCTGAGCGATGGGTCGCTCCAGTTAACCTCCTCATCACCAAGTACGCCGCGCTGCCGACTCGCATCTGCCTTGATGATGCTGGCGTCCACGGCAAAGCCTTCCCCCTTGACCAGACCTGCGTCCATGCAGCGACGCAGCACTTCATTAAACAGCCAGCGAAACAGATCGCTGTCCCGGAAACGGCCGTGTCGATTCTTGGAAAACGTCGAGTGATTAGGTACTTCATCCTCAAGGCTCAACCGGCAGAACCAGCGATACGCCAGGTTCAAATAGGCCTCTTCACACAAGCGCCGTTCGGAGCGAATGCCATAGCAATAGCCCACGACTAGCATGCGGATCATCAGTTCAGGATCAATCGAAGGGCGCCCAATCGGGCTATAGAAATCGGCGAGGTAGTGGCGCAGGTCGCTCAGATCGAGACACCGATCAATGCTACGCAGGAGATGATTTTTTGGGATGTGGTCTTCAAGATTGAACGAATAAAACAGCCGATCCTGCCCACTCGATAACTGTCCCATCATGCTGCGTACTCTCCCGCTGGCCGACGGGCAGATTTTGCCTTAGACCAATCAGGAGAGCTACTTTTGCAGAAGGACAGTTCATCATCTGCCTGATGTAAAAGGCAGTTCGCCGAGAGAGGTTTCGTGTGCCTTGATTCCCGAATGTAGATGAAGAAGACTCCATCCATTATCTGAGGTCGAACCAACGACCGTAGTTGTCGAAGTGGGATTACTTTTGAGCATGGGGCCGACGATGCAGGGAAAAACGTTCGAAATAGTGCGAATAGATCAAATCCACGAAATTGTTTCGCCAACCGTAGAATCACTTTTACAGCCGTTAGGGTTCGAAGTTCAGGGCCCGCTGTCCTGGCTTCGTAGCGTCAATGCTCCCATTCGCCAACTCTTTCGCCTTGAGCAGTGGAAAGGCGGCGCGCTAGCGCCGTCATGGGCTCTGTCACTGGACTTCGTTCCCCATCTTTCCGGCAATGAAATCAAATGGCACAGGACGTCAAAATCAGCACGACCTGATCTGACTTTCGATGTGCGAGATCGAGCGTTTGATATCTCATGCAGCTACGGACCTGATGTCATAGCAACCCGCGCACCCAATATCCTCCGGGCTGCAATTCCAAAAGCTGAATCGTTTTGGAACGAGGCTAGTTCGATAGCCGACCTGCCTGGTGCTTTCGAGCGGGTCAAGCAGCATTTGTCGACTGGTGGCCTGGGTTTCTACAACTACATACAACATCCTCTTGCATACGCGTTTGTATTGGCCATGAACGGCAAGCCCGACAAAGCCGAAGAAGAGTTTCAACGCTATTCGCAGCGTCTTTCAGAGGCGGCTCGAAAAAAACTCCGCAAGCTATTCATTGATGCAGGCGGTCACCTTTGCTAAGCGAGTACGACTTTTTCAACAGAATCGGCCGATTTCAGCCTTTGGCTAACGGCAGCCCTATGTCGGAAGTCGCCTTAGGGTCATCGTATCGAAACGACCTTTTAATCTCGATTTTCTCTGATAGCTGATACAGACAAGTTTCCGGTTGCTGCTTCCTGGATATGGTTGCTCCACCAAGCCATCATCGGGCGTCGGCGCTCGATGTAATCCGCCCGATTATAGGCGCTGCGAACCTCGTCTTTATCGACGTGGGCAAGCGCTACCTCGATCAGTTCTGGCTCCCAGCCGTGTTCGTTGAGGATGGTACTGGCTATGGAGCGCAAACCGTGACTCACCAATCTACCGTCAAATCCCATACGTTTCAGGGCCATATTTGCCGTCTGACTGTTGGAATGATCCCGTGGGTTTCTGTCGGCTGGAAACACGTATTCTCTGTGGCCGCTGTAGGGTTTTATTGTCTCCAGCAGAGCGAGTGCGTGTTCTGTCAGTGGTATGACGTGCGCACGTCGCTTCTTCATACGCGCCGCTGGGATCGTCCAGATTTTCTTTTCTAGATCGATGTCAGCCCAAGATGTCGTAGCGGCTTCCGTGGGGCGAGTCATCGTGTGAAGTTGCCATTCGATCAGGCAGCGCGTTGTTCTTTTTATGCTCGCGTTGGCGATGGCGACCATCAGTTCTGGCAGTTCTTCAGGGCGGAGGGCTGCCATATTCTGCTTTTTCGGTTTCTTGAAAACGGCCCGAATGCCGGTGAGTGGATTAGCAAAGATCATTCCCGAGTTCACGCCGTAGGTCATGATCTCGTTGAGTCGTTGGGTCAGTCGCTTCACTGTCTCCAGGCTACCTTTGGTTTCCAAAGGGCGCAGCAGCTCGATAACTCTCGGGGCATTGACCTGCGAGATGGGTGTAGTGCCAAGCGATGGAAAGACATGCAGCGTAAGTGAGCGCCAGATGTCCTCGGCATAGGCCGGGGTGACCGAATCTTTTTTCAGCTCAAACCAGGCCAGCGCCACGTTCTCGAATGTGTGCTCGGTTGCCTGCCTTTTTGTCTGCTCCAACTCGCTACGTTGTTCTTTCGGGTCGATGCCCTGGGCGAGAAGCTCTCTGGCCTCGACCGTTTTCTTCCTGGCTTGCGCGAGTGAGAGTTCTGGGTAGGTGCCGAGGCCCATATTGATGCGGTTTTTGGTGATCGGCTGCCGGTAGTTGAAGTTCCATAGCGTAGAGCCATTGACCCTAACGCGCAGCTGTAAACCGTCTCCATCGCTGAGGACGTAGTCCTTGTCTTTCGGCTTTACCGCTTTGAGCTGACGATCAGAGAGGCGGGTGGCTTGGGCGCACATGAGGTGTTCCATGACATCAATTGGTATTCCAAAAATTACCACTGAAGGGCTTGGAATACCACTTGGAATACCCGATGTCGTAGATTGCGCCGGACGTCTATGGACGCCAATAGACGCTAAAGCGTTGATTTTTATGGATTTTAGGCACAAAAAAAGACGTCCGTGGACGTCTTTAGATGTAAAGTTGGTGGAGCCGGGGGGATTTGAACCCCCGTCCGCCAGTACTCCGCTGTCGGTACTACATGCGTAGCCGTGTCTATTAAGTTAACCCTCAGCGACCCGACGGGCAGGGTGCTTTGGGCGAGTTGTGTAAGTTTTAGCCGCTTCGTCCACAACGTACTGCACGGCGATTCTGTTCTATATGACAATCACTTCGAGTTTACAGACATCCTCTAGTGATTGCTGGACCCGAAGGTACCAGAAGCTCAGGGTCTAAGGCTGCTTACGCAGCGATGGACATTTCCTGGCCGTAGTTTTCGTCATTGGCAACTATAAGTAGTTGCAACAGTGGATTTACGAGTTCTGTTACCAACTCGGCATGCACCTAAAGTTTCGCAACCGGCGTCGAATCCTAAACGGCCCCGAGCTTGCTGCCGCGTGAATCAGTGTGAGCAGCAAGCATGTGCAGTGTACGACAAAGAGGCTCAGAAGGCCAACCCGAAGGTTGGCGCCTCGATCAAAGATCAGTTGTTGGAGCTGCTGGTCTTTTGCAGTTCCTGGATGGTCCGCTGGGTCTCAGCGATGCATTTCTCGGTCCCATCCTTGGTGTTCATCGCCTGATGCGCCTTGGCTTGCTGAACGCTGGCGTCGACCTGGCTCTGCATGTTCTTCGCCTGAATCTGTGCCTTCGCGTTTTCGATGGTCTTCAGGTTGGTAGCGCAGAGGTCTTCGGAGGCCGCGAACGAAGTGGAGGCCATCATGGAAGCAGTAACGAACAGACCTAACAGTACAGAACGGTTCATGTATTTCTCCTTGGTCTGATGGTCCAGACATCGCTGGCCGTCAGCACGGGCTGCCGATTTGGGTTAGGCCGGGCGCATTGCCGGGCTTACTCAGTGGACTACAGCGACACCTCAGGGTTCTATTTTTCTTCAGCTCACCCTTGCCCGCGTAACCCGGTCTACCAGATAGACCAGCCCGTGGTAATCGATTTCGCCGTGCTGCGTCAGACCGATCTCACAGGTGCGGCTGGTGGAGATACCCTCACTGCAATACTGCACGGCGTCCTTTAGCGACCTCAAAGCGTGAGCGTTTAATTCTGACGTGGTAAAGCCCTTGTCGCCGGCAAATCCGCAGCAGTGAATGCCTTCAGGGATGACCACGGTTTTGCTGCACTTGCGCGCCAGATCGATCAGCGCCTGGCCCTCTCCAAGGTGCTGAGTGCTGCAGGTGACATGCACGGCGATCGGCGCGTCCTGCGGCGTGAAATCCAGGCGATCGATCAAATGCGTGCGGATGAAACGCACCGGGTCGTAGAGGTCGAGTCGAACCTGTCCAAGGTCTTGAACCAGACGCAAAGTGCACGGGCTGGTGTCGCAATAAATCGGATCGAGGCCGCCACGGCTGGCGTGCAGCAGCGCGCCAATCAATTCCTGGCGTTTGTGTTCGGCCTGTTCGGCGTAACCCTTGGAGGCGAACGGCTGGCCGCAGCAGAGGCTGTCCTGATCGTCAGGAAAGACGACCTGGTAACCGGCCTTTTCCAGTAATCCGCGGGTTTTGTCGTACAGCGACATCTGTTCTTTATCGCCTGCCGCCGGCCCCATGACCCGCGAGACGCATGCCGCCAGATACACCACGCGCGGGCGCTCGTCCGAGACATCCGGGCTGAAGCGAATCGCTCTTTCCGGCTGAGGCATGGCCTTGGTCCACTGCGGAACGCGCCCTTTGGACAGCCGCGTCAGCGTAGCGGAGAGCTTCGCCAGTCGCGGCGCTCCCAACAGCATTCGTGCGCCGTTGGCCGCATGTAAGGTGAAGCGCGCGCCTTGCAGGGCGGTGGTGAAATTTCCTTCAAGCCAGTTGGCGGTTTTCGTATGCGTCGCTTTTTGGCTCCGCAGCTTTTTCACCAGCTCGCCGGTATTGATGCCTACAGGGCAACGTTGCGCGCAAAGACCTGTCGCGGCGCAGGTGTCGATGCCGTGATAGTCGTATGCCGCCTCCAGTGCAGTGGTATCGACGCTCGCACGCTTTTTCGCCTGAATGTCGCGCCAGATGACAATGCGTTGGCGCGGGCTGAGGGTCAGTCCCTTGGACGGGCAAACCGGCTCGCAGAAACCGCACTCGATGCATTTATCCACAATCTCGTCGGCGGCCGGCAACGGTTTCAGGTGTTTGAGGTGGATCTGCGGATCGTCGCTGAGCACCACGTCCGGATTGAGGATTCCATTTGGGTCCAGCAGGCGCTTGAGCTGCCACATCAACTGGTAAGCATCGCTGCCCCATTCCAGCTCGACGAAGGGCGCCATGTTGCGGCCGGTGCCGTGCTCGGCTTTCAGCGAACCGCCGAATTCCACCGCGACCATTTGCGCGACGTCGTCCATGAACGCCTCATAGCGTGCGATTTCTTGCGGATTGTTGAAGCCCTGAGTGAAGACAAAATGCAGATTGCCTTCCAGTGCGTGTCCGAAAAGGATCGCTTCGTCGTAGTGATGTTTGTCGAACAGCTCGATCAAGCGGTTCACGCCGTTTGCCAGTTGTTCGACCGGGAAGGTGACGTCTTCGATAATCACCGTGGTGCCGGTTTGGCGCACTGCACCGACCGCGGGGAAGGTGTCTTTACGGATTGCCCAGAGTCGGGCGTTTTCCAGCGGGTCCTCGGTGAAATCGACCTGTTTCTCCACCGGGAAGGACGTCAGCGACGTCATGATCTGCACCAACTGTTCACGCAGCAAGGTGGACGTTGCCGCGCGGGATTCGATCAGTAGCGCGCAAGCATTATTCGACAATTGTTGTACGAAAGCCGGCATGCCGGGTTTGTCCTGAACCGAGCGCAAACTGCGCCGGTCGAGCAGTTCGACGGCGGACACCGGTTGGCTTTTCAGCACGGTAACGGCGTTGCAGCAGGTGTCCACATCCGGGAAAACGATCAGCGCCGACGCCTTGTTCGGGTGATCGATCACCGTGTCGTAGGTCACGGCGCTGATGAAGCCGAGTGTGCCTTCAGAGCCCACCAGCAAATGGCTCAAAATATCCACAGGCTCGTCGAAATCCACCAGCGCATTGAGCGACAGGCCGGTGGTATTTTTCAGACGATACTTGTGGCGGATTCTCGCAGCCAGCTCGGCATTGGCGCGGGTTTCGCGGCCCAGTTTCGCCAGACGTTCGAGCAGTGCTGCGTGGCTTTGGCGAAACGCTGCGACACTGGCGGCGTCTTCAGTATCGAGCCGGCTGCCATCGGCCAGCACCAGACGAATGCCAGCCAGTGTGTGATAGGTGTTTTGCGCCGTGCCGCAGCACATGCCGCTGGCATTGTTGGCGACAATGCCGCCGATTTTGCAGGCATTGATCGACGCCGGGTCCGGGCCGATCTTGCGTCCGAACGGTGCCAGCCACGCGTTGGCCTGTGCGCCGATCACACCGGGTTGTAGGCGGATCTGCGTGCCTTGCCCGCGTATTTCACGACCGTTCCAGTTATCCCCCAGGACGATCAGCACCGAATCACTGATCGCCTGGCCGGACAGGCTGGTGCCGGCGGCGCGGAAAGTCACCGCGACCTGATCGCGCTGCGCCAGTTGGAGCAACGCCACCACTTCATCTTCAGACTCGACGCGGATCACCAGTTGCGGAATCAGCCGATAGAAACTCGCGTCGGTGCCGAAGGCCAAGGTCGACAGTGGATCATCGAAACGCCGCTGCGGTGGAATCAGTTGCTGCGCATCACGCAGGAAAGCCGTCGGTAGACTCATTGGTCCTCCAGAATCAAAACCACCAGGTCTTTCGGACCGTGAGCGCCGTACGCCAGAACCTGCTCGATGTCGGCGGTCTTCGATGGGCCGGACACCAGCAGCGCATTGGTCGGCATACCGTCAGCCCAGCGCAATTGCTGTTGCACCTGATAGAAGTTATCGCGGATTTCACTGGCCTTGAGCAAAGCGAAATGCACCGGCGGCACCAGGCTCATCAAACGCGGTTCTTCCCGCGTCGGCCAGAGAATCAGGCTACCCGTCGCAGCGATTGCTCCTAGCGTAGTCGTCAGGCTGGCCGGTGTATCGTTGAACAGTTCGGCTTTCCACTCTTCGACAGGGCGATCGTAGGACGTCAGCGCTGGCAGGCCAGGGTTATTCGCCCAGTGCTGAGTGACACGTGCACCGTGGGGTGTTGTCGGTGCGATCAACAGGCTCGGCAACTGACGATCGTGCAGCAGTTGCGCGAGCAGTGCTGGCCAACCTTCGTCGCAAGTCAGGTGGATTTCCGTGTGCACGGCCTCCATCAATTTGCGCAATTGCGGGATGCGCTGTTCTGGCGTGTAAGAGTAGGGCGCTGTCACCAGTTCGACGTCGAACTCGTCAGGGACCGGCGTGGTGCCCGTCAGACTTTTCCGCAACTTGGCGAGGATGTTTTGTCTGGCGCTCATCGACGATCTCCCTGTTTGCCCAAATGCTCGCGGGCCATGTCATGCAGCGAGCGAGCCGCCGGTTTCGGTGCGCTGTGATTTTGCGTCCACGGGCCGATTTTTTTCGGCGTAAGGGCGCGCAATCGCGTGGCGAAGAAACCGAAGAGCCGATACAGGGTGGGCGAGCTGTTGAGCCTGGCCCATGCATTCCAGATAAAGCGTTCTTTGCGTGAGTACTTGCTGCCCTGGCCGCGCATGACGTGACGCGGATCACCTGGAGCCTTGACGTTTTCTTCGCGCAGGCGCCGCAACAGGGCCGGAATCGGGATTTTTACCGGGCAGACTTCACCGCATGCGCCGCATAAAGATGATGCACTCGGATGGTCAGGGACTTTCGCCAGACCGACCATGTGCGGGGTGATGATTTTTCCGATAGGCCCCGGGTAAACCTCCCCATAGGCATGGCCGCCGATTCGGGTATAGACCGGGCAATGATTCATACAGGCGCCGCAGCGAATGCAGTTGAGGGTCTGGCGCAATTCGCTGTCGGCGAAGGCCTGGCTGCGACCATTGTCGAGCAACACCAGGTGCACTTCTTGCGGGCCGTCGAGCTCATGCTCCTTGCGCGGGCCGGAGATCATGTTGACGTAAGTGGTGATCGGCTGGCCGAGCGCCGAGCGCGTGAGCAGCGACAAAAGCGGCACCACGTCACGCAGGTTTTCCACGACTTTTTCAATGCCAGTGACCGCGATATGCACCGGCGGCACCGTGGTGGTCATGCGCCCGTTGCCTTCGTTTTCAACCAGCAGCAATGTGCCGGTTTCGGCCACGGCGAAGTTGACGCCGGAGACGCCGATGTCCGCTTCGAAGAATTTCTGTCGCAGGACTTTGCGACCGATCTGAATGAGTTGGTCAACGTCCCTGGTGTACTCCACGCCAAGTTTGTCGTGGAACAAGGACGCGACCTGGCCGGCATTCTTGTGGATCGCCGGCATAATAATGTGTGAAGGCTTCTCGTGGTCGAGCTGGACGATGTACTCACCCATGTCCGACTCCAGGCATTCAATGCCTTGAGTCTCGAGGACATGGTTCATCTCCATCTCCTCGCTGACCATCGATTTGCCCTTGATCACTTGCCGCCCCTCGTGAGCGCGGATGATCGACAAGACGATGCCATTGGCCTCGTCCACCGTTTCCGCCCAGTGCACTGTCACACCGTTGCGGGTCAGGTTCTTTTCAAGCTGCTCGAGCAAGTCGGGCAACTTTGATAACGCGCGGGCGCGGACAGCATTGCCCAGCGCTCGCAGATGTTCTCTTTCGTGGGCATCGCTGAAGGACGCTGCCCGTTTGGTCATCAATGAATCCATCGCCGTGCGAAAGTTGTTTCGCAACTGCTTGTCGTCCAGAGCCTTGTGAGCCCGGGCGCGGAAGTCTTCTTCTACGGAAACTGTAGGAATAATCGTGGAAGCGTTCATCGGACGCCCCCGGTTCGCAGCCAAAGGAAACTGGCCAGATGTTGGCCGCGCAACGTTTCCTTCTGTTTCTCCAGCGCCCCGTTGATGTTCATCAGGCAGCCGCAATCGGCACTGAGTACCTGGTGCGCGCCGGACTCCTTCAACGAGCGGGTCTTGTCAGCCACCATCGCGCCGGAAATGTCTGGCATACGGACGCTGAATGTCCCACCGAAGCCACAGCATTCAGTCTCGTGGCTGTGCTCGACCCGCTCCACGTTGCTCAACTGGGCCAGCAATTCACGGCCATGCAGGTGAGTGTTCATCTCGCGGCGTGCCGAGCATGACGTGTGCAACGCCACTTTCACCGGTTCACCGCTGTCCGTTAATTGCACCTTGCAGACAAACAGCAGAAACTCGGCCAGTTCGTAGGTTCGGGCTGCCAGCGCCTGAACCTCTTTCAGCATTGCCGGCTCGTCCTTGAACAAGTCGGCGTAGTGTTCACGCAGCATGCCTGCACACGATCCGGACGGCACCACCACCGGAAAATCACCGGCAAACAGTGCCAGTTGTGACCGCGCCACAATCCGGGCCTGATCGGTGTAACCGGAGGTGTAAGCCGGTTGCCCGCAGCAGCTTTGCCCTTGCGGGTACTCGACACGAATGCCTTCGCGCTCCAGCAGACGGATCGCATCCATTCCCGCTTCCGGGTAGAACAAATCCACCACGCAGGTCCCGAACAGATAAACCCGCGGCGGTTTCTCGCTGGGGTACTGCCGAGGCTTGGGCAGTGGCGGGGCGACGCGGGTCGCGTTCGGCGCGGCGTTGTAAAAAAGCTCGCTCATCAGGCGTGTCTCTCGGCCGGTTACCCGTCCGTTGGGGCTGCTGAATATAGAGAAGTTGCTTTCAGCAGCCTTACAGGCCGGGTTGTGAATAGCTGACGCCGGAATCGTGGTCCGGCGTCGGTTTTTACGTTTCTACCCGTAGTCCGTTAGTGCACCAGCATGCCGGTGAGCCAGTAGGCCTGGACGTAAGTAATCACGCCGACAATCGTTGCAAAGAACAGGCTGTGCTTGAGCGTGAAGCGGAACAGATCCGATTCCTTACCCACCAGACCGGTCGCGGCGCATGCAACGGCAATCGACTGCGGCGAGATCATCTTGCCGGTCACGCCGCCGCTGGTGTTTGCCGCTACCAGCAGGGTGTCGCTGACGCCAATCTGGTGTGCGGTGGTCGCTTGCAGCGAACCGAACAATGCGTTGGACGACGTATCGGAACCGGTCAGGAACACGCCCAGCCAGCCAAGAAATGGCGAGAAGAACGGGAAAGCCGCGCCGGTGCCTGCCAGGACCAGCGCCATGGTCGAGGACATGCCGGAGTAGTTGGTAACGAAAGCGAAGGCCAGCACCATGCCGATGGACAGGATTGGCCAGCGAAGCTCGTGCAGCGTTTCCTTGAAAGTGGTAAGACCAGTTCTTAAATTGATCTTCAGCACCAGCATCGAGATCAGCGCCGAGAAGAAAATCGCGGTGCCGGTGGCCGAGATCGGATCGAGTTTGAACACCGCCGGGATCGCGGTAGGGCCGGTCACGATCGGAGCGACCTTGATGACCATCTGGTCCAGATGCGCAATAGCGAAATTGAACACCCAGCTGTACATCGAGCCGCCCGCGGCAAACATTGCCTTGAATGGTTTCAGGGTCCAGATCGTCACCAGAACGGTGAGAATCAGGAAGGGTGACCACGCCTTGATAATCTCCCCGAAGCTGTAGGGCGACGCCACGGTGCTGCGCGGCAGACCAAAGCCGCCGGCGCTGGCGCTTACCACGGAAGCTGACACGGCGCCGACGATGTGCTGGCCGGCAGCGCGCTTTGGCTGCCAGACTTTCAGGAAAAGCGTCAAGGAGATCAGGCTGGCCAGCGCCGAGGTGATGTCCGGCAGTTCCGGCCCGATGAAGTTCGAAGTGAAGTACTGAGTGATGGCGAAACTCAATCCCGCGACCAACGCCGCCGGCCAGGTTTCCTTGACGCCGCGCATGCCATCCATCATGAACACCAGCCAGAACGGCACGAACAGCGACAACAGTGGCAGTTGTCGACCCGTCATGGCGCCGATCTTGAACGCGTCTATGCCGGTCACTTGCCCGGCGACGATGATCGGAATCCCCAAGGCGCCGAAGGCGACTGGCGCGGTGTTGGCGATCAGGCACAGACCTGCGGCGTACAACGGGTTGAAGCCCAGTCCTACCAGCAGTGCGGCAGTGATCGCGACCGGGGCACCGAAACCGGCGGCGCCTTCCAGAAATGCACCGAAGCAGAAACCGATCAGCAGCACCTGCAGGCGCTGGTCATCGGTGATTGACAGAACCGAGCTGCGGATCACTTCGAACTGGCCGCTCTTGACCGTCAGTTTGTAAAGGAACACGGCGGCGACAATGATCCATGCAATCGGCCACAGGCCATACGCGAAGCCATATCCGGCCGCAGCGAACGCCATGTCGGCCGGCATCTGGAAGGCAAAGATCGCTACCGCAATCGACAACGCCAGGGTGATGCTGCCGGCGACGTGGCCCTTGAGGCGAAACACTGCCAAAGCCAGGAAGAAAAACACGATGGGAATGACGGCCGCGAGTGCGGACAGGCCAAGACTGCTGAGCGGACTGTAAAGCTGTTGCCAGGTTTGCATATGGGGTGGCCCCTAATTGTTGTTGGTCAGGCACTGATCAGCGTGTTTGGAAAATTGGTAATACCAATTTACAATCGCTGTTGGCTAGAGTAAAAGCCTCGTATGGGGCGTGTCAATTTGCCGCTCTGAAACGCTTGTCGAACAGGCGGTGCGGATGCGTGGTCGTTACGCTGTCCGGTAGGTGCCTGAGTGGGTCTGATAGGCCAGAATAGAAAGCCCGGCGCGCCGTCGGGATCGTGGAGAATGAGTTATGGCTTTTGATCAAATTCGTCAGCGTCGTTTGTCTGACGATATTGTCGAGCAGCTCGAGGGGATGATCCTAGAGGGCACGCTGAAGGCCGGTGAGCGCTTGCCGGCAGAACGGGCGCTGGCCGAGCAGTTCGGCGTTTCGCGGCCCTCGTTGCGCGAAGCGATTCAAAAGCTGGCAGCGAAAGGTTTACTGGTCAGTCGCCAGGGCGGAGGCAATTACGTTGTCGAATCGCTGGGCACGACGTTCAGTGATCCTTTGCTGCATCTGCTCGAAAGCAATCCCGAAGCGCAGCGTGATCTGCTCGAGTTTCGCCATACCCTCGAGGCCTCTTGTGCCTACTACGCAGCGCTACGCGCAACCGATGTCGATCGTGAACGGCTGACTTCGGCGTTCAATGAATTGCAGGATTGCTACTCGCGTCACGATGACGTCAGCCGCGCAGAAGAGGGCGCGGCCGACGCGAAGTTTCACCTGGCGATCGCCGAGGCCAGCCACAATGCAGTACTGCTGCACACCATTCGCGGGCTGTTTGATTTGCTCAGGCGTAACGTGGTGACCAACATCGGCGGCATGTACAAGCAGCGCACGGAAACCCGCGACATGCTGATCACTCAGCATCGGGAGTTGTACATGGCGATTATCGAGGGAAGGGCTGAACAGGCGCGGGAGGTTTCCAGTCGGCACATTCTGTATGTGCAGGAAGTGTTGGAGGAAGTGCGTCAGGAAGTGCAGCGCGTGGCCCGGGCGGAGCGACGCAAGGGGATTTGATTGCGCGAACACGATTCATTGTGGCGAGGGGGCTTGCCTCCGTTGGACAGCGGAGCTGTCCCAGCGTCGACGGCTGCCACGTAGCCGAACGGGGCGGTGCGACAAGCTACCTCGCCACAATGATCGATATCAGGGCGCAAGATTAATCTTCCTTGCCCTTGTTGCGCACCGCACGCTGCAGCTCGCGACCGGCATCGCGTTCGCGTTCGGTATCCCGCTTGTCGTATTCCTTCTTGCCCTTGCCCAAAGCAATCTCGCACTTGACCATGTGCTTGCTCCAGTACCAGGACAGGCATACGCAGGCGTAACCCTTCTGCTGCACGGCAGAAGCCAGCTTCTCCAGCTCGCGCCGATTAAGCAGCAATTTACGGGTGCGGGTCGGATCTGCGATGACGTGTGTGCTCGCCGTCATCAGCGGCGTGATGTGGCTGCCAAGCAACCAGGCTTCGCCATCCTTGAGCAGTACATAGCTGTCAACCAGCTGTAGCTTGCTTGCCCGCAGACTTTTTACTTCCCAGCCGGCCAGGACCAGACCAGCCTCGAACCGATGTTCGATGAAGTAATCGTGTCGCGCCTTTTTATTCTGCGCGATGGTCCCTGTTGGGTGTTTCTTCTGTTTAGCCATAGGGGCGGCATTATAGGGAGTTGCAAGCGAGTCGGCTACGGTATCGCTACGTGCTTGAGCAGGTTGATTGAATCCCGGACAATGCGCGCTCTTTTTTGAACGCTTGGGCGTGATAACGATGTCGACAGACAAGGTTTCTGTCCACGGCAGTTGGGCTAGCCGCTGGGTCTTCATACTCGCCGCGACCGGTTCGGCCGTGGGCCTGGGTAGCATCTGGAAATTCCCGTACATGGTCGGGGTTTATGGCGGCGGCGCCTTCGTGCTGATGTTCCTGGCGTGCATTGCGTTGATCGGTGTGCCGGTCATGCTGGCGGAAACCCTGATCGGCCGCCGCGCCCGGCAAAGTCCGGCCAATGCGTTGAAGGTTCTGGCGCTGGAAGCGGGGCATTCGGCGAAATGGTCCTGGGGCGCATTCGCCGGGATGATCACCGCGTTACTGATTCTGTCCTTCTACAGCGTGGTCGGCGGCTGGTCGCTGGATTACATCATTGACATGGGTCGTGGCGATTTCCAGGGTGTCACGCCTGAACAGGTCGGCACGTATTTCGGCAATGTGATCGCCGATCCATGGCGTCTGACACTTTGGCACACGATTTTCATGCTGCTTTCAGCACTGGTCATCGCCCGGGGAGTGGTCGCAGGCCTCGAGCGAAGCTTGCGTATCATGATGCCGTTGCTGTTCGTGATGATTCTGGTGTTGCTGGGTTACAGCATGACCACCGGGCACTTCATGGAGGGCGTGCATTTCATGTTCGATTTCCACCCGGAAAAAGTCCTCGACGGACTGCTGCCCGCCATGGGGCACGCCTTTTTTTCGCTGAGCGTGGGCGTGGGGTCGATCATGATCTACGGTGCCTACATGCCAAAGCATTCATCGATTTCAGGCACCGTAGTCGGTGTGGCATTGCTGGACACTTTTGTTTCTCTCGTCGCCGGGCTGGCATTGTTTCCGATTGTTTTTGCTGCGGGCCTGAATCCGAGTGAAGGTCCGGGATTGATGTTCGTCAGCCTGCCATTTGCTTTTGGCAACGTCGCGTTCGGCCAGTTGATGGGCGTTGTTTTCTTCGTTCTGGTGGCCATTGCAGCGTGGAGCTCGGCCATTTCCTTGCTCGAACCCATGGTGGCTTACCTGGTGGAGCGCTCGAAACTGAGCCGCGCCTGGGTGACGTTCTGGCTCGCATTTACCTGCTGGTTTGTTGGCTTGGGCACGGTCTTTTCCTTCAATATCTGGAAGGAGGCGAAGTTTTTCGTGAACGAAGGCGGGGTGTTTCATCTCTATCAATGGGGAGCGCCAGGAGGTCTGGACTTCTTCGGCGTAATCGATTTCTTCACTTCGCGAATCATGTTGCCACTTGGTGGTTTGTGTTTCGTGGTGTTTGCAGGCTGGGTGATGAGCCGAGAAGCGGTGCGCGACGAATTGTCGATCCGCAGCCCGGTGTTGTTCGCCTTGTCCCTGTTCCTGATGCGCTATGTGGCGCCCATCGGCATTCTCGTAGTGTTTGCCGCCCAGCTGTGGAAGTGACGCTGACATGACGACACACATTCAACGTTCGGCCCTGCTGCCGTATCCGGCGCAAGCCCTGTATGACCTGGTCAACGATGTGGCGCGGTATCCGGAATTTCTGCCTTGGTGCTCGTCGGCCGAAGTCCTGGAAAGCTCTGCGCAGCATATGCGTGCCAGTGTTGGCGTGGCCAAGGGCGGACTCAGCCAGCATTTCGTCACGCGCAATAGCCTCGTCCCCGGGCAATCGATCGAGATGAATCTTGAAGAAGGGCCATTTACTCAGTTGCACGGTATCTGGGTATTCAAGGCACTGACCGACAAGGCCTGCAAAATCAGTCTGGATCTGTCTTTCGATTATGCGGGGCCGATTGTTCGAGCGACGCTGGGGCCGTTGTTCAATCAGGCGGCCAACACGCTGGTCGATGCGTTCTGCCAGCGCGCCAAGCAGATGCATGGTTGAAGTCATGATTGAGATAGAGGTGGTGTTCGCCGCCGTGGATCGGCAAGTTCTGCTCTCTGTAGTGGTGCCTGCCGGTACGACGGTGCGGACGGCTTTGCTGAAATCCGCGGTGGGTGACGAATTTCCCGAGCTCAATCTGGCGGATTGCCCGGTGGGGATCTTTGGCAAGGTCATCGCTGATCCGGATACCCGCGCGGTGCAGGCAGGTGATCGCATCGAGATCTACCGCCCATTGCTCGCCGATCCCAAGGAAGTGCGCCGTCTTCGCGCCGCCAAGGCTGCCGAGGCCAAAGCGCGCAGTCAGTGATTCAACAAACGCCAGACAATAAAAAACCCGGACATGCCGGGTTTTTTATTGCGTCGCAAATTATTGCGGCGAGGTGTCCAACGGTTCTGGAGTCGGGACCGGAACGGTTTCTACACCGTCAACGTCCTTCTGGATCTGATCCAGCAACGAACCTGGCTTGGCCGGAGTTTCCGGTTTCGGCTGCTCGACGTTCTGCGCAGGGTCAGTGACGGTTGTGTCAGTGTCCTTGCCGAGAATGGCTTCGTCGCGACTCACGCCTGGCATGAAATCACCAGAGAGGCTGACAAGTTGGTCATTTGGGTTGAAGATAACGCTAATGCGTTCCTGTTGGCGTTCACCGCCACCCGGTTGCAGGCTGTACAGATAATCCCAGCGATCGGCATGGAACGTGTCGGTCAGCAGAGGGTTACCCATGATAAACCGTACTTGCCGACGGGTCATTCCCGGGCGTAACTGGTCTATCATGTCCTGCGTGACGACATTGCCCTGCTGGATGTCGATTTTGTAAACCCCGGGGAATGAACAACCGGCGAGTGCGAGCAGTCCCACAAAGGTGAAACTGGTTAGCAAGAGCTTGGTGTTTTGCATCGGTGGGCGACTTCCACTATCTTGGCTGGGACAACGTAAACGCCGATCATACCCGCATTAAGAGAAGCTGCGAAGCAGCATCGCGAGAAAGCTGACCATGGTTGAAAATAGCGAACTACGCAAAGCCGGCCTCAAAGTGACCCTTCCAAGGGTCAAGATTCTGCAAATGCTCGATTCCGCCGAGCAACGCCACATGAGTGCCGAGGATGTTTACAAGGCGCTCATGGAGGCTGGTGAGGACGTCGGTCTGGCCACGGTTTACCGTGTTCTGACCCAGTTCGAGGCAGCTGGCCTTGTGGTGCGGCACAACTTCGACGGGGGGCACGCGGTCTTCGAACTGGATGACGGCAAGCATCACGACCACATGGTCAACGTCGAAACCAGTGAAGTGATCGAATTCTTCGACGAAGAAATCGAGCGACTGCAGAAAGCCATCGTCGACAAATATGGCTTTGAGATGGTTGACCACAATCTTGTGCTGTACGTGCGCAAGAAAAAGTAAGCATGTCGCGCGAACGTTGTGTTCGCGAAACGAACGAAGGCGACCCCAGGGTCGCCTTCGTGCTGTCTGTCATTTCTAAATTTTTGCGGTGACGACCATTTTTTTCGCGTGAGCGAGAGATTCCTTGGTCAGGTCGATGCCGCCCAGCATTCGCGCAACTTCTTCCACGCGCTCGTTTTTACTCAGCTTGGAAACCGCCGTTCGGGTGGCATCTTCGCCTCGTACCTTGTGCACAAACAGGTGTTGATGCCCTTGCGCTGCCACTTGCGGCAAGTGGGTCACCGTCAGTACCTGCCCGCGCTCACCCAGGCGTCGCAGCAGTTGACCGACGATTTCGGCCGTCGGGCCGCCAATGCCTACGTCCACTTCGTCAAATACCAGCGTTGGTACGCGTGAGGTTTGTGCGGTGATGACCTGAATGGCCAGACTGATCCGCGACAGCTCGCCACCCGACGCTACTTTGGCCAGCGCCTTCAACGGCTGCCCCGGGTTGGCACTGACCAGCAACTCAACTTGCTCGAGGCCGTTCGGTAGCAGCTCGTCACTGTCATTGGGGCGCAACTCGATTGTGAAGCGACCGCCCGGCATGCCGAGGCGCTGGATTTCCTGTTCGACTGCGCTGGCCAGGCTGCTGGAGGCTTGATGGCGCAGATCGCTCAGCTCCCGGGCCTTCTCCTGATAATGACGGGCATAAGAGGCCAGTTCATCGCTCAGACGTTCGATCGATTCGTCGTTTGCATTCAAAGTTTCGATTTCGTCCAGCAGGCGCTGTTGCATTTCGGCAACCTCGGTCGGCTGGATGCGGTGTTTGCGCGCCATGGTGTAGATCGAATCGAGACGTTCCTCCAGGTATTGCAGGCGCGCCGGGTCGGCATCGAAATTATCGAGGAAGCGATTCAGCTCGCCTACGGCTTCTTCTACCTGGATCTGGGCGCTGGTCAGCAAGCTGCTGGCTTCGCCGAGCGCGCCAACCGAAGTGGTCACGCTCGACAGGCGGTTGAGGCTGGCGGTCAGCGCATTCAAGACATTGCCGGAATCACTTTCACTGCATTGCTCAACCACTTGCCGGCAGATACCGAGCAGGGTTTCCGCGTTCGTCAGGTTCTTGTGTTCCTGTTCCAGCTGCTCGAGTTCGTTTTCACCGAGACCGAGGTTCTCCAGCTCTTCGAGTTGATAGCTGAGCAGTTGATGGCGAGCACGTTGTTCATCGCCGGAGTTGGAAAGACGTTCCAGCTCCTGACGTGTCTGGCGCCAGCGTTGAGCGGCCAGTTGTACCTGGCGGGCAAGATCTGTGGCGCCAGCGTATTCATCGAGCAGGCGGCGATGCGTGTCGGTTTTTAGTAGCGACTGATGCTCATGCTGGCTGTGGATATCGATCAGCAACTCACCCAGAGCCTTGAGGTCGCCGAGCGGGCAGGGTGTGCCATTGATATAGCCACGCGAACGACCTTCCGCCGTGATGACCCTTCGCAGGATGCACGGTCCGTCGCTCTCGAGATCACGCTCGGCGAGCCAGGCGCTGGCTTCCGGGATGTCGACCAGATCGAACGTGGCAAGGATGTCGGCCTTGTCCGCGCCGGGGCGGACCACGCCACTGTCGGCGCGGTCGCCGAGTGTCAGGCCCAAGGCGTCGAGCATGATTGACTTGCCGGCGCCGGTTTCACCCGTGATCACGCTCATTCCGCGATCGAGTTCGAGATCGAGATGTTCGACGATGGCGTAGTTATGTACGGACAGGTGCACCAGCATAAAGGCCGCTCCCAGGCTTTAGGTCTGGTTATTTATACAGTGTTTTGTTTTGAGCTGACAATGCCCATTTTTCGCCTGATTTGTCCTTGCCGACGAAATGCCAACGGCGATCACCGCAATGCTGCTGTTTTTGTAGGGTTAATCGCGACCTGCCCTTGAAGCAGGATTTTGCGGCCCCATATATCGGGACAGAAGCGCGGGTTGAGCTCGCGGACGTAATTGAAAGGAGAAATCTATGGCTGACGAACAGACAGTGGATACGCAAAATCTAGACGCCGATCAGGCTGCCCAGGATTCGGGTAATGACCTGGTGGCTCGTGTACAAGCGCTCGAAGAGCAATTGGCTGGCGCTCAGGATCAGGCTTTGCGTGTAGCCGCTGACCTGCAGAACGTCCGCCGTCGCGCTGAACAGGACGTCGAGAAAGCGCACAAATTCGCCCTCGAAAAGTTCGCTGGCGACTTGCTGCCGATCATCGACAGCCTGGAGCGCGGCCTGGAATTGTCCAACCCGGATGACGAAAGCATCCGTCCGATGCGCGAAGGGATCGAGCTGACCCTGAAAATGTTCCAGGACACCCTGAAACGTTATCAGCTGGAAGCGATCGACCCGCACGGCGAACCGTTCAACGCCGTTCAGCATCAGGCAATGGCCATGCAGGAAAGCGCTGATGTCGAGCCCAATAGCGTGCTCAAGGTCTTCCAGAAGGGCTATCAGCTCAATGGTCGCCTGCTGCGCCCGGCCATGGTTGTGGTCAGCAAGCCCCCGGCGCCGGTTTCGCCTTCTATTGATGAGCAGGCTTGAAATCGGCCACAAGGCCCCCATTTATAAGTCAAGCGTTTAAGTGCTACCGCAGTTAGCCACCACTGCTGCGGCAACCAAATCCAAAAGTTTCGGGAGAGTTAACATGGGCAAAATTATCGGTATCGACCTGGGGACCACCAACTCCTGCGTCTCCGTGCTTGAAAACGGCGTGGCCAAAGTTATTGAAAACGCTGAAGGCGCGCGCACCACGCCGTCGATCATCGCTTACGCCAACGATGGCGAGATCCTGGTTGGCCAGTCCGCCAAACGTCAGGCTGTGACCAATCCGCACAACACCCTTTACGCGGTGAAGCGTTTGATCGGTCGTCGCTTTGACGAAGAAGTCGTACAGAAAGACATCCAGATGGTCCCTTACAAGATCGTCAAGGCCGACAACAGCGACGCCTGGGTAGAAGTGAACGGCCAGAAGATGTCGCCGCCACAAATCTCGGCTGAAATTCTGAAAAAGATGAAGAAGACCGCTGAAGACTACCTCGGCGAGCCAGTGACTGAGGCGGTGATCACCGTTCCGGCTTACTTCAACGACAGCCAGCGTCAGGCGACCAAAGACGCCGGCCGTATCGCCGGTCTGGACGTTAAACGCATCATCAACGAACCAACCGCAGCCGCACTGGCTTACGGTATGGACAAGGCAAAGGGCGATCACACCGTGATCGTTTACGACCTGGGCGGCGGTACTTTCGACGTTTCCGTGATCGAAATCGCTGAAGTCGATGGCGAGCACCAGTTCGAAGTACTGGCCACCAACGGTGACACGTTCCTGGGCGGTGAAGACTTTGACATTCGTCTGATCGACTACCTCGTTGACGAATTCAAGAAAGAAAGCGGCATGAACCTCAAAGGTGACCCGCTGGCGATGCAGCGCCTGAAAGAAGCTGCTGAGAAAGCCAAGATCGAACTGTCTTCGAGCAATTCGACCGACGTGAACCTGCCGTACATCACCGCAGATGCCACCGGTCCAAAGCACTTGAACGTGAAGATTTCCCGCGCCAAGCTGGAGTCGCTGGTTGAAGACCTGGTTCAGCGCACCATCGAGCCATGCCGTATCGCCCTGAAAGATTCGGGTATCGATATTGGCGCGATCAACGACGTGATCTTGGTCGGCGGTCAGACCCGCATGCCACTGGTTCAGAAGCTGGTCACCGAGTTCTTCGGTAAAGAAGCTCGCAAAGACGTGAACCCGGACGAAGCCGTTGCCATGGGTGCTGCTATCCAGGGCGCAGTATTGGCCGGTGACGTGAAGGACGTTCTGCTGCTCGATGTCAGCCCGCTGACCCTGGGTATCGAAACCATGGGCGGCGTGATGACCGCGCTGATCGAGAAAAACACCACGATTCCTACCAAGAAATCGCAAGTGTTCTCGACTGCCGACGACAACCAGGGCGCTGTGACCATTCACGTCCTGCAGGGCGAGCGCAAGCAAGCCGCGCAGAACAAGTCTCTGGGCAAGTTCGACTTGGCCGAGATTCCACCCGCACCACGTGGCGTGCCACAAATCGAAGTGACCTTCGACATCGACGCTAACGGCATCCTGCACGTCGGCGCGAAAGACAAGGCCACCGGCAAGACTCAGTCGATCGTGATCAAGGCCAACTCCGGTCTGTCCGAGGAAGAGATTCAGCAGATGATCCGCGATGCGGAAACCAATGCTGACGAAGACCGCAAGTTCGAAGAGCTGGCCGCCGCCCGTAACCAGGGCGATGCACTGGTTCACTCGACGCGCAAAATGATCGCTGATGCTGGCGACAAGGTGAGCGCTGAGGAGAAGACTGCGATCGAAGCGGCAGTGGTTGCGCTGGAAGTCGCCGTCAAAGGCGACGACAAGGCTGCCATCGAAGCCAAGGTTGAAGAGCTGTCGAAAGTCTCCGCTCCAGTGGCGCAGAAAATGTACGCCGAACAGGCTCAGCCTGCTGAAGGCGCTGCACCACAAGGTGACGCGGACAAGAAGCCTGCAGACGACGTTGTCGACGCCGAGTTTGAAGAAGTAAAAGACCACAAGTAAGTTGTTGGTCGCCCGGTTGACTGCCTTCAGGCGGTGACTGGTAGGATGTCGCCGCGCGGGAGCCTGCTCCCGCGTTGGCGTGTCTGGAGTACGCGAATTTTTACAGCATGCGACGAGCATTCGCGTGCTGCTGGTATGGCCGGGAATGCTCCTGCTTTTCGCGCCGAAAATACCGTATCGAAACATAGACCAGGATCGTTGAATTGACGTGAGTTGGGTCCGGGCCTGTATTGGGGCTCAACGAGTTTGGCGAGGCTCAGGAGGGGTTTGCCGAACGTCCTTAAGAGTGCAAAGACTTATGGCAAAGCGTGACTATTACGAAGTATTGGGTGTTGAGCGCGGCTCAAGCGAAGCAGACCTGAAGAAGGCTTACCGTCGCCTGGCAATGAAGCACCACCCGGACCGTAATCCCGATGACAAAGCGTCGGAAGAACTGTTCAAGGAGGCCAACGAGGCCTACGAAGTGTTGTCCGATTCCAGCAAGCGTGCAGCGTACGACCAGTATGGTCATGCCGGTGTCGACCCAAGCATGGGTGGCGGCGGTGCCGGTTTTGGCGGTCAGAACTTCTCCGATATCTTCGGCGACGTGTTCAGCGACTTCTTCGGTGGCGGTCGCGGCGGTGCTCGTGGCGGCGCTCAGCGCGGCAGCGATTTGCGTTACACCCTCGAGTTGAACCTGGAAGAAGCGGTTCGCGGCACAACCGTGAATATCCGCGTTCCGACACTGGTCAACTGCAAGCCGTGTGATGGTTCGGGCGCGAAGAAGGGCTCCTCGCCCGTCACCTGCCCGACGTGCGGCGGCATTGGCCAGGTCCGTATGCAGCAAGGCTTCTTCTCGGTGCAGCAAACCTGCCCGCGCTGCCATGGCCAAGGCAAGATCATTTCCGATCCGTGTGATTCCTGCCACGGCGAAGGTCGTGTCGAAGAGTACAAAACCCTTTCCGTGAAAGTGCCGGCCGGTGTCGATACCGGTGATCGCATTCGTCTGTCTGGCGAAGGCGAAGCGGGCGCGCAGGGCGGTCCGACGGGCGATCTGTACGTGGTGATCAATGTGCGCGAGCACGCGATCTTCCAGCGCGACGGCAAGCATCTGTTCTGCGAAGTACCAATCAGTTTTGTCGATGCGGCATTGGGCGGCGAACTTGAAATTCCGACGCTTGATGGCCGGGTCAAACTGAAGATCCCGGAAGGGACTCAGACCGGCAAGCAGTTCCGTGTTCGCGGCAAGGGCGTGGCCCCGGTTCGTGGCGGCGGTGCGGGTGACCTGATGTGTCGTGTGGCGGTGGAAACCCCGGTCAACCTGGGTCGTCGTCAGCGCGAGTTGCTCGAAGAGTTCCGCAGTTCGCTGGCGGGCGATAACAGTCACTCGCCGAAAACCACGGGTTGGTTCGAAGGCGTGAAGCGCTTCTTCGGCGATCTGTAAGGAGTCGGCATGCGACGTATAGCTGTGATGGGCGCTGCCGGGCGCATGGGCAAAATCCTCGTCGAGGCGGTGCAGCAACGCGCGCCGCTGACCGGGCTGACGGCTGCCATCGTCCGCCCTGGCAGCCCGCTGATCGGTGTGGATGCCGGTGAGCTGGCTTCGCTGGGACGTATCGGCGTGCCGCTTTCGGGGCATGTGGAGGCGGTGGCTGAAGAGTTCGATGTGTTGATCGACTTCACGCTCCCGGAAGTCATGCTGAAAAACCTCGCGTTCTGTCGCAAGGCCGGCAAGGCGATGGTCATCGGCACCACCGGGCTGGATGCCGCGCAGAAACAATTGCTGGCTGAAGCGGGAAAAGTCATTCCCATCGTGTTCGCGGCCAATTTCAGTGTGGGCGTAAATCTGTCGCTGAAACTGCTCGAGATGACCGCTCGCGTGCTGGGTGATGATGCGGATATCGAGATCATCGAAGCGCATCACCGGCACAAAATCGATGCGCCGTCAGGCACGGCTTTGCGCATGGGCGAAGTGATCGCCGCTGCGCTGGATCGTGATCTGCAGAAGGTTGCCGTTTACGGTCGTGAAGGGCACACCGGTGTGCGCGAGCGGGAAACCATCGGCTTCGCGACCGTGCGCGGTGGTGATGTGGTCGGCGACCATACCGTGCTGTTTGCCTGCGAGGGTGAGCGTCTGGAAATCACTCACAAGGCATCGAGCCGTATGACGTTTGCCAAAGGTGCTGTACGTGCAGCCTTGTGGCTGGAGGGTCGTGAGCCAGGCCTATATGACATGCAAGACGTACTCGACCTGCGTTGAGAGCGCCTTGAATCGGGTTCAAACTCAACGTTTGAGCCCGGTTTTACACCGCCAGGCGACGACCTGTCGCATTCCCCGGCCTTTCAGACTGATTGGCGGTAGACCGAAAAAGCCTTTTTCTGTAAGCTACAGCTTTAGTGTGTTCACTAAAAGCGCGCAGAATAATTCAGTGAATGAGCGGGGTGACGTGTCCATACGTCACTCCGCTTTTTTACACCTGCGATCGCCCTTTCAGGCTTTATTTACGGGAGGTCTTCTTGACTAAGCCAGCCATACTCGCCCTTGCTGACGGCAGCATTTTCCGCGGCGAAGCAATTGGAGCCGACGGTCAGACCGTTGGAGAGGTGGTTTTCAACACCGCCATGACCGGCTATCAGGAAATTCTTACCGATCCTTCCTACGCCCAACAGATCGTTACTCTTACGTACCCTCACATCGGCAACACCGGCACCACGCCGGAAGATGCCGAGTCGGATCGCGTATGGTCTGCAGGCCTGGTGATCCGCGACCTGCCACTGGTTGCGAGCAACTGGCGTAACACGCTGCCCCTGTCCGATTACCTGAAAGCCAACAACGTTGTGGCTATTGCCGGTATCGACACCCGCCGCCTGACCCGCATCCTGCGAGAAAAAGGCGCACAGAACGGCTGCATCATGGCCGGTGACAATATTTCCGAAGAAGCCGCCATCGCCGCTGCCCAGGGTTTTCCTGGCCTGAAAGGCATGGACCTGGCGAAAGTCGTCAGCACCAAAGAGCAGTACGAATGGCGCTCGACTGTCTGGGACCTGAAAACCGACAGCCACGCGACCATCGAAGCCTCCGAGCTGCCGTACCACGTGGTTGCCTTCGACTACGGCGTCAAGCTCAACATCCTGCGCATGCTGGTCGAGCGCGGTTGCCGCGTCACCGTCGTGCCGGCTCAGACGCCAGCGTCTGACGTGTTGGCGCTCAACCCGGATGGCGTATTCCTGTCCAACGGCCCGGGTGACCCGGAGCCTTGCGATTACGCCATCCAGGCGATCAAGGATGTGCTGGAGACCGAGATTCCGGTGTTCGGCATCTGCCTTGGGCACCAGCTGCTGGCTCTGGCGTCCGGCGCCAAGACCGTGAAAATGGGCCATGGCCACCACGGTGCCAACCACCCGGTTCAGGATCTGGACAGCGGTGTGGTGATGATCACCAGCCAGAACCACGGTTTTGCGGTAGACGAAGCGACCTTGCCAGCCAACGTGCGCGCGATTCACAAATCGCTGTTCGACGGCACCCTGCAAGGCATCGAACGTACTGACAAGAGCGCCTTCAGCTTCCAGGGTCACCCGGAAGCCAGCCCTGGCCCGAACGACGTAGCGCCATTGTTCGATCGCTTCATCAACGAGATGGCCAAGCGACGCTGATCGCTGGCCTTGATGCAGTAACGCTTGAGGGCGGTCCCGATAACCGGTGGCCCCCTCAAGGTTGCACAGATTGAACAAGACGGCTTGCCGACTGACCCGCGGATTTGAGTGACAAACCCATGCCAAAACGTACAGACATTAAAAGCATCCTGATTCTCGGCGCTGGCCCGATCGTGATCGGTCAGGCCTGCGAATTCGACTACTCCGGCGCCCAGGCTTGCAAAGCCCTGCGCGAGGAGGGTTACCGCGTCATCCTGGTCAACTCCAACCCGGCGACCATCATGACCGACCCGGCCATGGCCGATGCGACTTACATCGAACCGATCAAATGGCAGACCGTTGCCAAGATCATCGAAAAAGAGCGTCCGGACGCGCTGCTGCCGACCATGGGCGGCCAAACTGCTCTGAACTGCGCGCTGGATCTGGAGCGCGAAGGCGTTCTGGAGAAGTTTGGCGTAGAAATGATCGGCGCCAACGCGGACACCATCGACAAGGCTGAAGACCGTTCGCGCTTCGACAAGGCGATGAAGTCCATCGGTCTGGACTGCCCGCGTTCGGGTATCGCCCACAGCATGGAAGAGGCGAACGCGGTCCTCGAGAAGCTCGGCTTCCCGTGCATCATTCGTCCATCCTTCACCATGGGCGGCACCGGTGGCGGTATCGCGTACAACCGTGAAGAGTTCGAAGAGATCTGCGCCCGCGGTCTGGACCTGTCGCCGACCAAAGAGCTGCTGATCGACGAATCGCTCATCGGCTGGAAAGAGTACGAAATGGAGGTTGTCCGCGATAAAAAGGACAACTGCATCATCGTCTGCTCCATCGAAAACTTTGACCCGATGGGTGTGCACACCGGTGACTCGATCACGGTTGCACCGGCCCAGACCTTGACCGACAAGGAATACCAGATCCTGCGTAACGCCTCCCTGGCGGTACTTCGCGAGATCGGCGTGGAAACCGGCGGCTCCAACGTCCAGTTCGGCATCTGCCCGAACACTGGCCGCATGGTCGTCATCGAGATGAACCCGCGGGTTTCCCGTTCGTCGGCTCTGGCCTCGAAAGCCACCGGTTTCCCGATCGCCAAGGTCGCGGCCAAACTGGCAGTCGGTTACACCCTCGACGAACTGTCGAACGACATCACCGGCGGCAAGACTCCGGCGTCCTTCGAACCGTCGATCGACTACGTTGTGACCAAACTGCCACGCTTTGCGTTCGAGAAATTCCCGAAAGCCGACGCACGCCTGACCACTCAAATGAAGTCGGTCGGTGAAGTCATGGCGATCGGCCGGACATTCCAGGAATCCCTGCACAAAGCCCTGCGCGGTCTGGAAGTCGGGGTTTGCGGTCTCGACGAGAAGCTCGATCTGAGCAATCCGGAAAGCATGAGCGTGCTCAAGCGCGAGCTGACGGTGCCGGGCGCTGAGCGTATCTGGTACGTCGCTGACGCCTTCCGCGCCGGTTTGTCGGTCGAAGATGTTTTCGGCATGAACATGATTGATCCCTGGTTCCTGGTGCAGATCGAAGATCTGATCAAGGAAGAGGAAAAGGTCAAGACTCTCGGCCTGGCCAGCATCGACCGCGACATGATGTTCAAGCTCAAGCGCAAAGGCTTCTCCGACATGCGTCTGGCCAAGCTGCTGGGCGTGACCGAGAAAAACCTGCGGCGCCATCGGCACAAGCTCGAAGTGTTCCCGGTCTACAAGCGCGTCGACACTTGCGCTGCCGAGTTCGCTACCGACACCGCTTACCTTTACTCGACGTACGAAGAAGAGTGCGAAGCCGCGCCATCGGGCCGCGACAAGATCATGATTCTGGGCGGCGGTCCAAACCGCATCGGCCAAGGCATCGAGTTTGACTATTGCTGCGTACACGCGGCACTGGCCCTGCGCGAAGACGGGTATGAGACCATCATGGTCAACTGCAACCCGGAAACGGTTTCCACCGACTACGACACCTCTGATCGTCTGTACTTCGAGCCGGTCACTCTGGAAGACGTGCTGGAAATCTGCCGCGTCGAGAAGCCCAAGGGCGTGATCGTCCAGTACGGCGGCCAGACCCCGCTGAAACTGGCTCGCGCTTTGGAAGAAGCCGGCGTCCCGATCATCGGCACCAGCCCTGATGCCATCGACCGTGCCGAAGACCGTGAGCGCTTCCAGCAGATGGTCGAGCGTCTGAACCTGCGTCAGCCGCCTAACGCCACCGTGCGTAGCGAAGACGAAGCGATTCGTGCTGCCAGCAAAATCGGTTACCCGCTGGTGGTTCGCCCGTCTTATGTACTGGGCGGTCGTGCGATGGAAATCGTTTACGAAGAAGAAGAACTCAAGCGCTACCTGCGCGATGCGGTGAAAGTGTCGAACGACAGCCCGGTGCTGCTCGACCACTTCCTCAACTGCGCCATCGAAATGGACGTGGATGCGGTTTGCGACGGCACCGATGTGGTAATCGGCGCGATCATGCAGCACATCGAGCAGGCCGGTGTTCACTCCGGTGACTCCGCGTGCTCCCTGCCGCCATACTCGCTGCCTGCGCACATCCAGGACGAGATGCGTGAACAGGTCAAGAAAATGGCCCTGGAACTGGGCGTTGTCGGCCTGATGAACGTTCAGTTGGCACTGCAAGGCGAAGACATCTACGTTATCGAAGTCAACCCGCGTGCTTCCCGGACCGTACCGTTCGTGTCCAAGTGCATCGGTGTTTCCCTGGCGATGATCGCGGCTCGCGTGATGGCCGGTAAAACCCTGAAAGAAATCGGCTTCACCAAGGAAATCATTCCAAACTTCTACAGCGTGAAAGAGGCGGTGTTCCCGTTCGCCAAATTCCCTGGCGTGGACCCGATCCTGGGCCCTGAAATGAAGTCCACCGGTGAAGTGATGGGCGTCGGCGATACGTTCGGCGAAGCGTTCGCCAAGGCGCAAATGGGTGCCAGCGAAGTGCTGCCGACCGGCGGCACCGCGTTCATCAGCGTGCGTGACGACGACAAGCCACTGGTTGCAGGTGTGGCCCGTGATCTGATCAACTTGGGCTTCGAAGTGGTTGCCACTGCCGGTACTGCCAAGCTGATCGAAGCCGCAGGCCTGAAAGTGCGCCGCGTGAACAAGGTGACCGAGGGTCGTCCGCACGTGGTCGACATGATCAAGAACGACGAAGTGACTTTGATCATCAACACCACCGAAGGTCGCCAGTCGATTGCCGATTCGTATTCCATTCGTCGCAATGCCTTGCAGCACAAGATCTACTGCACCACGACTATTGCTGCGGGCGAAGCCATCTGCGAAGCGCTGAAGTTCGGTCCCGAGAAGACTGTGCGTCGCTTGCAGGATCTACACGCAGGATTGAAGGCATGATCAAGTACCCAATGACCGTCCAGGGCGCGAAGGCCCTGGAAGAAGAACACGCTCACCTGACCAAGGTCGTCCGTCCGAAGCTCAGCCAGGACATCGGTACGGCCCGCGAATTGGGTGACTTGAAGGAAAACGCCGAATACCACGCTGCTCGCGAGCAGCAAGGTATGGTCGAAGCGCGGATTCGTGACATCGAAGGCCGGATCCAGAATCAGGTCATCATCGACGTCACGACCATTCCCCACACCGGTAAAGTGATTTTCGGCACCACCGTGGAAATCGCCAACGTCGAGACTGACGAGCGCGTCACGTACCACATCGTGGGTGAGGACGAAGCTGACTTCAAACTCGGCAAGATTTCCGTGGGCTCGCCACTGGCTCGCGCCTTGATTGCCAAGGAAGAGGGTGATGTGGTGGCTGTGAAGACGCCGGGCGGCGTTATCGAGTACGAAATTGTCGAAGTTCGTCACATCTGAAAGTAAGCGCCCGCTTCGTGCGGGTGCCATGCTTTGGCGGCTGACTCGGAGATCGTGAGTTGGCGGTTTGTCGCCGGGGTAGCGGATCTACAGGCGGTGCCGGGTCATGTTGGACCGGTGCCGTTGTCGATTAATTGAGTGGGAGTGGCAGGGTGCGCGATGCACACCCGTGACCCTTGTCATCACTTGAAGCGATGGACGTTCGACAGCTGCTTGTTGACGCTGAAGTTCTTGCGGTAAATCAACGCCATCTTGCCGATGATCTGAACCAGATCCGCCTTGCCGACCTTGCACAGTTCTGCAATGGATGCCAGGCGAGATTCACGATCGAGGATGTTGAGCTTGATCTTTATCAGCTCATGATCTGCCAGCGCGCGTTCAAGTTCGGCTAACACACCTTCAGTCAAACCGTTGTCCGCCACGATTAAAACCGGTTTCAGATGGTGGCCAATGGATTTGTACTGTTTCTTCTGCTCTTGAGTGAGCGGCATAATCTGACCCTTTCGTCTGGATTCTGTAAAATGGCGGCCATTTTACCCGAGGGTTCGTGGATCCGCCCAGTTAATCACGACCCTTATCATCGAGGTGCCCAATGGCGCGTTCCAAGACAAGCCTTGGTTGGCTGAAAAGACATGTTAATGATCCCTATGTGAAGCAAGCGCAGAAGGATGGTTACCGCTCGCGTGCGAGTTACAAGCTTCTGGAGGTTCAGGAGAAATACAAACTGATTCGTCCGGGTATGAGCGTTGTCGACCTGGGTGCGGCCCCCGGCGGCTGGTCGCAGGTCACTAGTCGGCTGATCGGTGGTCATGGCCGTCTGATCGCCTCTGACATCCTGGAAATGGACAGCATTCCGGACGTGACTTTCATCCAGGGTGACTTCACCCAGGACGAAGTGCTCGCGCAGATCCTTGAAGCCGTGGGTAATTCGCAGGTGGACCTTGTGATTTCCGATATGGCCCCCAATATGAGTGGTACGCCTGAGGTGGACATGCCTAAAGCCATGTTTCTGTGTGAATTGGCTCTTGATCTGGCGGCTCGGATACTCAAGCCGGGTGGTAATTTTGTGATCAAGGTGTTTCAGGGCGAAGGGTTTGATGCTTACGTGAAGGACGCTCGTCAGAAATTCGACAAGGTCCAGATGATTAAGCCGGACTCCTCCCGTGGCAGTTCCCGCGAGCAATACATGTTGGCTTGGGGCTACCGCGGTCGTAGTGAGTAAATCGAGGTTTTTTTGCGGGTCGATAGGATTTTCGTATTTCGCCCTGTGGAAAATAGCGAATATTGTGTAGGAAGTGTTTCACAAAGGGTTACAGACGGTGCCTGCCAGAGTCGTAGGTAATGTAGTAAGTTAGGCCGGTGAATATCATGCGAAGCACGCGCCATCAGCGGAGCTTGCTTCAGAGGGTAGTTAATTGAACGATATGGCAAAGAATCTGATCCTGTGGTTGATCATCGCGGCAGTCCTGGTGACGGTGATGAACAACTTCTCCAGCCCTAACGAGCCGCAGACCCTCAACTATTCCGACTTTATCCAGCAGGTCAAGGATGGCAAGGTCGAGCGCGTAGCTGTCGACGGCTATGTGATTACCGGCAAGCGCAGCGATGGCGACAGCTTCAAGACCATCCGTCCGGCAATCCAGGATAACGGTCTGATCGGCGATCTCGTTGACAACAACGTTGTGGTCGAAGGCAAGCAGCCTGAGCAGCAAAGCATCTGGACCCAACTCCTGGTCGCAAGCTTCCCGATCCTGGTGATCATCGCTGTCTTCATGTTCTTCATGCGACAGATGCAGGGTGGTGCCGGCGGCAAAGGCGGACCGATGAGCTTCGGCAAGAGCAAGGCGCGCCTGCTTTCCGAAGATCAGGTGAAAACCACATTGGCTGACGTTGCCGGTTGCGACGAAGCCAAGGAAGAAGTGGGCGAGCTGGTCGAGTTCCTGCGCGATCCGGGCAAGTTCCAGCGCCTGGGTGGTCGCATTCCTCGCGGCGTGCTGATGGTTGGTCCTCCAGGTACCGGTAAAACCTTGCTGGCGAAGGCGATTGCCGGCGAAGCCAAGGTGCCGTTCTTCACCATTTCCGGTTCCGATTTTGTCGAAATGTTCGTCGGCGTCGGTGCCAGCCGTGTTCGCGATATGTTCGAACAGGCCAAGAAACACGCGCCGTGCATCATCTTTATCGATGAAATCGACGCTGTCGGTCGCCATCGTGGTGCTGGCATGGGCGGTGGTCACGACGAACGTGAACAAACCCTCAACCAGTTGCTGGTAGAGATGGATGGCTTCGAAATGAATGACGGCATTATCGTCATCGCCGCCACTAACCGTCCGGACGTACTCGACCCTGCGTTGCTGCGTCCAGGCCGTTTCGACCGTCAGGTCGTGGTGGGGCTGCCGGACATTCGGGGTCGTGAGCAGATTCTCAAGGTTCACATGCGCAAAGTGCCAATGGGCGACGACGTTGCTCCGGCGGTTATTGCTCGCGGCACTCCGGGCTTTTCCGGTGCTGACCTGGCGAACCTGGTAAACGAGGCGTCGCTGTTCGCCGCCCGTACCGGCAAGCGTGTCGTCGAGATGAAGGAATTCGAACTGGCGAAAGACAAGATCATGATGGGCGCCGAGCGCAAATCCATGGTCATGTCCGAAAAAGAAAAGCAGAACACCGCTTATCACGAGGCAGGCCACGCTATCGTTGGTCGTGTCGTGCCTGAGCATGACCCGGTCTATAAAGTGTCGATCATCCCGCGCGGCCGTGCGCTGGGTGTCACCATGTTCCTGCCGGAAGAAGATCGCTACAGTCTGTCCAAACGAGCGTTGATCAGTCAGATCTGCTCACTGTATGGCGGCCGTATCGCCGAAGAAATGACGCTGGGCTTCGATGGCGTTACCACCGGTGCTTCCAACGACATCATGCGTGCCAGCCAGATTGCGCGAAACATGGTGACCAAGTGGGGGCTGTCGGAAAAGCTGGGTCCATTGATGTATGCCGAAGATGAGGGTGAAGTATTCCTCGGTCGCGGTGGCGGTGGTCAGAGTGCAAGCTTTTCCGGTGAAACCGCCAAGCTGATCGACTCCGAGGTGCGCAGCATCATTGACCAGTGCTACGGCACGGCCAGGCAGATCCTCACGGACAACCGTGACAAGCTCGACGCAATGGCTGACGCCCTGATGAAGTATGAAACGATTGATGCCGAGCAGATTGACGACATCATGGCAGGTCGTACGCCACGCGAACCTCGCGACTGGTCGGGCGGCACCGGTACATCCGGTACCCCTCCGGCAGTACAGGGCGAGCGTCCGGAAACCCCGATCGGCGGACCTGCTGCTGACGTTTAAGGTTTGAAATGACTTCTGTTCAGTCCTCGACCCGGTTGCCTTGCGGCAACCGGGTTCTTGATTTGGCCCAGACGCATGTCATGGGCATTCTCAATGTCACTCCCGACTCTTTCTCCGACGGCGGCCAATTCAGGCAGCTGGATGCGGCCTTGCGCCATGCCGAAGCAATGGTCGCGGCCGGTGCGACGCTCATTGACGTCGGTGGCGAATCCACCCGGCCGGGTGCCAGGGCGGTTTCACCCATCGAAGAGCTTGAGCGCGTTGCACCTGTTGTCGAGCGCATCAACCGCGAGCTGGATGTCATTATTTCAGTCGACACGTCCACGCCCTCGGTCATGCGCGAGACTGCGCGCTTGGGGGCGGGATTGATCAATGATGTTCGGTCGTTGCAGCGTGATGGTGCTCTGGATGCTGCGGCGGCAACCGGTTTGCCGGTGTGCCTGATGCATATGCTTGGCGAGCCGGGCGATATGCAGGACAATCCGCACTACCGCGATGTGGTCAGGGAGGTCCGTGAGTTTCTCGCCGAGCGCATGGCGCAGTGTGAGTCGGCAGGTATACCCGCGCAGCGAATCATCCTCGATCCGGGCTTCGGCTTCGCAAAAAATCTGCAGCACAATCTAAGCTTGTTCAAACACATGGAAGCCTTGCATGTCCTCGGGCGTCCCCTGCTGGTCGGGGTTTCGCGAAAGAGCATGATAGGTCAGGCCTTGAATCGCCCGGTCGGAGAACGACTGCATGGCGGTCTGGCGCTCGCGGCGCTGGCTTCATTCAAGGGCGCGCGTATATTGCGCGTGCATGATGTCGCCGAAACCGTCGATGTAGTGCGGATGATCGCCGCAGTGGAATCAGCCGAATAAGAATGATGGAGCAGTTATGAGCAAAAAATACTTTGGCACCGACGGCATTCGCGGTCGCGTCGGCGAATATCCGATTACTCCTGATTTCATGCTCAAGCTTGGCTGGGCGGCGGGTATGGCGTTCCGCAAGATGGGTGCGTGCAAGGTCCTGGTTGGCAAAGACACGCGAATTTCCGGGTACATGTTCGAGTCTGCCCTCGAAGCAGGCCTGACATCCGCAGGTGCAGACGTGATGCTGCTCGGGCCGATGCCTACTCCTGCCATCGCCTATCTGACGCGTACCTTTCATGCGGAAGCCGGGATCGTGATCAGTGCTTCGCACAACCCTCACGATGACAACGGCATCAAATTTTTCTCCGGCAAGGGCACCAAGCTCCCGGACGAAGTCGAGCACATGATCGAAGAATTGCTTGATACCCCGATGACAGTGGTTGAGTCGAGCAAGATCGGCAAGGTATCGCGAATCAACGACGCGTCGGGCCGCTATATCGAATTCTGCAAAAGCAGCGTGCCTACCGGGACCAGTTTTGCGGGCCTGAAAATCGTGCTCGATTGTGCTCACGGTGCAACTTACAAGGTGGCCCCTAGCGTATTCCGCGAGTTGGGTGCGGATGTCGTCGTGCTTTCCGCTCAGCCCAACGGCCTGAACATCAATGACAACTGTGGTTCGACCCACATGGGTCAGTTGCAGGCTGCCGTTCTGGCTGAGCACGCCGATCTTGGCATTGCCTTCGACGGCGATGGCGATCGCGTGCTGATGGTCGATCACACCGGTGCCATTGTTGATGGCGACGAGCTGCTGTTCATCATCGCCCGCGATCTTCATGAGCGTAACAAGTTGCAGGGCGGCGTCGTCGGCACGCTCATGAGTAATCTGGGGCTGGAATTGGCCCTGGCGGATCTGTCGATTCCGTTTGTGCGCGCCAACGTCGGCGACCGTTACGTCATCGCCGACCTGTTGGAGCGCAACTGGGTGGTGGGTGGCGAGAACTCAGGCCACATCGTTTGCTTCAATCACACCACCACCGGTGATGCGATCATCGCGGCGCTGCAGGTGCTGATGGCATTGAAGAGGCGCTCGGAAGGCTTGGCTCAGAGCCGTCAGGCGCTGCGCAAGTGCCCTCAGGTGCTGATCAACGTGCGTTTCGGCGGCGGTGTGAATCCGCTGGAGCATCCTGCCGTCAAGGAAGCCAGCGACCGCGTCACCCGGGCCATGGCTGGTCGTGGGCGGGTGCTGCTGCGCAAGTCCGGGACTGAGCCGTTGGTGCGTGTAATGGTCGAAGGCGAGGACGAAACGCAGGTTCGTGGGCACGCTGAAGAGCTGGCGAAACTGGTTACTGAAGTTTCTGCCTGAATTCGGCTTGCCAGCCATGATTGTGTTGGGTAACATCTGCGCCCACTTTGACCGACGAGGTACAGCATGCGTCGCACTATGGTAGCTGGTAACTGGAAGATGCACGGTACCCGCGCCAGCGTCGCTGAGCTGATCGACGGCTTAAGTCATCTGGACTTGCCGAGCGGTGTTGATGTCGCGGTATTCCCGCCTTGCCTGTATATCAATCAAGTGATTGATGGCTTGCAAGGTAAGCCGATTTCGGTTGGCGCGCAGGATTCTGCGGTGGAGTCGATGCAGGGTGCGTTGACCGGTGAAGTTGCACCGAGTCAGTTGGTGGATGCAGGGTGTTCCCTGGTGCTTGTCGGGCATTCCGAACGCCGCCAGATCATGGGCGAGCAGGACGCAATGCTGATTCGCAAGTTCGCAGCGGCACAGGCATGTGGCTTGATCCCGGTGTTGTGCATAGGGGAAACCCTTGAGCAGCGCGAAGCTGGGAAAACTCTAGAGGTTGTCGGGCGTCAGCTTGGCAGTATCATCGAGGAGCTGGGTGTCGGTGTCTTTGCAAAAGCAGTCATTGCTTACGAGCCGGTCTGGGCCATTGGTACCGGGCTGACTGCTTCGCCGCAACAGGCGCAGGATGTGCATGCAGCCATCCGCGCACAGTTGGCGGCAGAGAATTCTGAGGTCGCACAAGGTGTGCGGCTTCTATACGGCGGCAGCGTGAAGGCGGCCAATGCGGTCGAACTGTTCGGCATGCCGGATATCGATGGGGGGCTCATTGGTGGAGCTTCCCTGAATGCAGATGAGTTCGGTGCGATTTGTCGCGCCGCGGGAAACTGAAAAAATGCTGGAAACAGTCGTAGTCGTTTTTCATCTGCTGGGTGCATTGGGCGTAGTTGCTCTGGTATTGCTGCAGCAGGGTAAAGGTGCGGATGCTGGTGCGTCTTTCGGTGCAGGTGCTTCAAATACTGTGTTCGGAAGCCAAGGTTCCTCTACCTTTCTCAGTAAGTTTACTGCTATACTTGCCGCCGGTTTCTTCATAACCAGCTTGGGGTTAGGTTACTTTGCTAAAGAGAAAGCTCAACAGCTGACTCAAGTAGGTTTGCCAAATCCAGCGGTGTTGGAAGTTCCAAAGCAGCAACCGGCTTCTGATGATGTCCCGGTGCTTCAAGAGCAAAAGTCGGCTACTCCAGCGACTGACGTGCCTCCAGCTCAAGAGCAGAAGTAAGAAGGTTTCAAACGTAGTATTGCCGAGGTGGTGGAATTGGTAGACACGCAACCTTGAGGTGGTTGTGCCCATAGGGTGTAGGGGTTCGAGTCCCCTTCTCGGTACCAATTATCAGGAAAGCCCGCTGTTGCGGGCTTTCCTGTAGGTGGAAGGTTACATTGATTCTTTAAGGGATCGGTCGTATACTTCCGCCCCAGCTTTGTCGCGGGGTGGAGCAGTCTGGTAGCTCGTCGGGCTCATAACCCGAAGGTCGTCGGTTCAAATCCGGCCCCCGCAACCAGTTTAAAGAGCCCCTTTTAAGGGGCTTTTTGTTAGCTGGATACTTTCAACGCCGCTGTTCGACGGCGTTTCAAGGATGGGCGTTTCGCCCATTTTTTTATTTTGCATAGCATGCACATACATGCACGAGGGGGTTCAGGTGTCGAGCAAGCTAGAAGAGTTGCAGGCCTTGCTGGCCCCGGTGGTCGTGGCCCTGGGCTATGAATGCTGGGGTATTGAGTTTTCGGCTCAAGGTCGCCACTCAATGTTGCGCGTTTATATCGATAAAGAGGGTGGCGTGCTGGTGGACGATTGCGCCATTGTCAGCCGTCAGATCAGCGGTGTCCTGGATGTTGAAGATCCGATTGCCGTTGAATACACCCTCGAAGTTTCCTCGCCTGGCATGGAACGCCCACTGTTCACTATTGAGCAGTTTGCAAAATTTGCCGGTGAACAAGTGAAGATCAAGCTGCGCTCGCCTTTTGAAGGTCGACGCAACTTTCAGGGCCTTCTGCGCGGTGTAGAAGAGCAGGACGTCGTGGTGCAGGTTGAAGACCATGAATTCCTGTTGCCGATCGATATGATCGACAAGGCCAACATTATTCCCAGTTTTGACTGAGACGTGCCAGAAACTGCGGATCCCGCGGATCCAATGGCTTGCGAAAGGCGAGGCGTACGATGAGCAAAGAAGTACTGCTGGTTGTTGAGTCGGTATCCAATGAAAAAGGCGTACCGGCCAACGTGATTTTTGAAGCGCTGGAGCTGGCTCTGGCCACTGCTACCAAAAAGCGTTTCGAAGACGAAGTCGATCTGCGTGTGGAAATCAATCGCCACACCGGTGCTTACGAGACATTCCGTCGCTGGACTGTCGTCGAAGAAGCCGATCTTGACGATCCGGCTATCGAAACCTGGCCGAGCAAGGTTGCTGAAACGCATCCTGGTGCTCAGGTCGGTGACGTAGTCGAAGAAAAAATCGAATCCATCGAGTTCGGTCGCATCGCTGCACAGACGGCCAAGCAGGTCATTGTGCAAAAGGTTCGCGAAGCCGAGCGCGCTCAAGTCGTCGATGCTTATCGCGAGCGCCTGGGAGAAATCATCTCCGGCACCGTGAAAAAAGTGACTCGCGACAACGTGATCGTCGACCTGGGCAACAACGCTGAAGCGTTGCTGGCTCGTGAAGACATCATTTCTCGCGAAACTTTCCGGGTTGGCGTGCGTTTGCGTGCGCTGCTCAAGGAAATCCGCACCGAGAACCGCGGCCCGCAACTGATCCTCTCGCGTACCGCGCCGGAAATGCTGATCGAGTTGTTCCGCATCGAAGTGCCGGAAATTGCTGAAGGCCTGATCGAAGTGATGGCTGCGTCCCGTGACCCGGGTTCGCGCGCCAAGATCGCGGTCCGTTCCAAGGACAAACGCATCGATCCGCAAGGCGCTTGCATTGGCATGCGCGGTTCGCGCGTCCAGGCAGTGTCCGGCGAGTTGGGCGGTGAGCGTGTTGACATCGTGCTGTGGGACGATAACCCGGCCCAGTTCGTGATCAACGCAATGTCGCCGGCTGAAGTGGCGGCAATTATCGTTGACGAGGATGCCCATGCAATGGACATCGCCGTTGGCGCAGACAATCTGGCTCAGGCCATCGGTCGCGGTGGTCAGAACGTGCGTCTGGCTAGCCAGTTGACTGGCTGGACCCTGAACGTGATGACCGAATCGGACATCCAGGCTAAGCAGCAAGCAGAAACCGGCGACATCCTGCGCAATTTCATCGACGAGCTGGAAGTCGACGAAGACCTCGCACAGGTGCTGGTAGATGAAGGCTTCACCAGTCTGGAAGAGATTGCCTACGTACCGTTGGAAGAAATGCTCAACATCGACGGCTTTGACGAAGAAACCGTCAACGAGCTTCGCGCTCGTGCCAAGGATCGTTTGTTGACCAAAGCCATCGCTACTGAGGAAAAGCTGGCAGACGCCCATCCGGCCGAAGACCTGCTCTCGCTTGAGGGTATGGACAAGGATCTGGCGATGGAACTGGCGGTGCGCGGCGTAATTACCCGCGAAGACCTGGCCGAGCAGTCTATTGACGATCTGCTCGACATCGACGGCATTGACGATGATCGTGCCGGCAAGTTGATCATGGCCGCCCGAGCCCATTGGTTCGAGTAATTAGGCGCGGCCTGAGGAGAGAAGTGCATGACGCAAGTCACGGTGAAACAACTGGCCGATGAGGTCAAAACACCGGTAGAGCGCCTGTTGCAGCAGATGCGTGAGGCAGGTCTGCCGCACACCGCCGCCGAAGAAAATGTGACTGACAGTGAGAAGCAATCTTTGCTGACTCATTTGAAAAGCAGCCACAAGGCGAAAGTGGAAGAACCACGCAAGATCACGCTGCAGCGTAAAACCACCAGCACCCTGCGTGTTGCTGGCAGCAAAAGCATCAGCGTTGAAGTCCGTAAAAAGAAAGTTTTCGTACAGCGCAGCCCGGAAGAAATCGAAGCCGAGCGCAAACGCGAACTGGATGAACGTCGCGCAGTAGAAAATGCTGCCCGTCAGAAGGCTGAAGAAGAAGCCAAGCGTCGCGCCGAAGAAGAAGCGCGTCGCCAGCCAGCCACTGCGCAAACTGCGACCAACGACGCTGTTGCAGCGCCGGCTGCAGTTGCCGAACCCGTGCGCGAAAGCGCACCGGTGACCACTGCGCCAGCGCCTTCTGCAGATGTTCGCAACAAGCAGAACGAACAGCGCCGTCCGGACAAACCACGTGCCGACGATAACAATCGTCGCAGCGGTGGCGGCGACGGCGAGCGTAAAAACGCTCCGCATCGTGCCTCGGTCAAAGAGAAAGCGCCTGCACCGCGCGTTGCCCCACGTACTACCGACGAAGAAAGCGATGGCTTCCGTCGTGGTGGTCGCGGCAAGGCCAAGCTGAAAAAACGCAACGCCCACGGTTTCCAGAGCCCAACCGGCCCTGTCGTGCGTGATGTGCAGATCGGCGAGACCATCACTGTTGGCGATCTTGCCCAGCAGATGTCGGTCAAGGCTGCTGAAATCATCAAGTTCATGTTCAAACTGGGTACGCCAGCGACGATCAACCAGGTACTGGATCAGGAAACTGCTCAGCTTGTGGCTGAAGAACTGGGCCACAAGGTGACCCTGGTCAGCGACACCGCCCTGGAAGATTCGCTGGCCGAGTCCCTGAAGTTTGAAGGTGAGACGTTCTCCCGTGCGCCAGTTGTGACCGTAATGGGCCACGTTGACCACGGTAAGACTTCGCTGCTCGACTATATCCGTCGTGCCAAGGTGGCTGCTGGCGAAGCCGGTGGTATCACCCAGCACATCGGTGCGTACCACGTTGAAACCGAACGCGGCATGGTCACGTTCCTCGACACCCCAGGTCACGCCGCGTTTACCGCGATGCGTGCCCGTGGTGCCAAGGCGACTGACATCGTGATCCTGGTAGTTGCAGCGGACGACGGCGTGATGCCGCAGACCATTGAAGCTGTCCAGCATGCGAAGGCCGCTGGTGTTCCACTGGTTGTTGCAGTGAACAAAATCGACAAGCCGGGCGCCGATCTTGATCGTATCCGTAGCGAACTGTCGGTTCACGGCGTGACTTCTGAAGAGTGGGGCGGTGATACGCCGTTCGTTTCGGTCTCGGCGAAAGTCGGTACCGGTGTAGACGAACTGCTCGAAGCGGTCCTGTTGCAAGCTGAAGTGCTTGAACTGAAAGCAACCCCATCGGCCCCGGGTCGTGGTGTTGTGGTTGAGTCGCGTCTGGACAAAGGTCGTGGCCCGGTTGCAACTGTTCTGGTTCAAGACGGCACCCTGCGCCAAGGCGACATGGTGCTGGTCGGTTCGAACTATGGCCGTGTACGTGCCATGCTCGACGAGAACGGCAAGCCAATCAAGGAAGCCGGTCCTTCCATCCCTGTCGAGATCCTCGGCCTGGACGGCACCCCGGATGCTGGCGACGAGATGAGCGTGCTGTCGGACGAGAAGAAAGCCCGTGAAGTGGCTCTGTTCCGTCAAGGCAAGTTCCGCGAAGTCAAACTGGCCCGTGCTCACGCCGGCAAGCTGGAAAACATCTTCGAAAACATGGGCCAGGCAGAGAAGAAGACGCTCAACATCGTCCTCAAATCCGACGTCCGTGGTTCGCTGGAAGCGTTGAACGGTGCCTTGAATGGCCTGGGTAACGACGAAGTGCAAGTGCGTGTGGTCGGTGGCGGTGTCGGTGGTATTACCGAATCCGACGCCAACCTGGCGCTGGCCTCCAATGCTGTACTGTTCGGCTTCAACGTGCGTGCCGATGCCGGCGCTCGCAAGATCGTCGAGCAGGAAGGTCTGGACATGCGTTACTACAACGTGATCTACGACATCATCGAAGACGTCAAGAAGGCCCTCACCGGTATGCTGGGCAGCGATGTTCGCGAGAACATCCTGGGTATCGCTGAAGTGCGTGACGTGTTCCGTTCGCCGAAGTTCGGCGCGATCGCCGGCTGCATGGTTATCGAAGGTGTTGTTCACCGTAACCGTCCAATCCGTGTACTGCGTGAAGACATCGTTATCTTCGAAGGCGAGCTGGAATCCCTGCGCCGCTTCAAGGATGACGCTGCCGAAGTACGTGCCGGCATGGAGTGCGGTATCGGCGTGAAGAGCTACAACGACGTCAAACCTGGCGACAAAATCGAAGTCTACGAGAAGGTTCAGGTTGCTCGCAGCCTCTAACTCGCGCACTTCAAGGGCCACGCCGGGCCGTTGCATGAAAATGCGCGGCACTGCGTCAGGACTCTAAACGCAACGCCCGGTCTGGCTTTTGTCAGGCCGGGCGTTTGCCGCTTTCAGACCCGTCGGGTTTCACCGTCGGGCAGTAACAGGTAACAAGACATGGCAAAAGAATACAGCCGTACCCAACGTATCGGCGATCAGATGCAGCGCGAGCTGGCACAGTTGATCCGTCGTGAAGTCAAAGACCCGCGCGTCGGCCTGGTCACCATTACCGCTGTGGAAGTCAGCCGTGACGTCGGTCATGCCAAGATTTTCATCACCGTGATGGGGCAGGACAGCGCCGAAGACATCGCGCAAAGCATCAAGGTGCTCAACTCCGCCGCCGGTTTCCTGCGCATGCAGCTGGCCCGCGAAATGAAGTTGCGCAGCGTTCCACAGCTGCACTTCCACTACGACGAGAGTGTCGTGCGTGGCGCGCACCTCTCGGCCCTGATCGAACGTGCGGTGGCTGAAGACAGCCAGCGCCCGGAAGCGGCTGCACCCGAAGACGCCAAGGAGTAATCGGTGGCTCAGGTCAAACGTATCCGTCGTAACGTCAGCGGTATCATCCTGCTCGACAAGCCGCTGGGATTCACTTCCAACGCTGCATTGCAGAAGGTTCGCTGGTTGTTGAACGCCGAGAAGGCCGGGCACACCGGCAGTCTTGATCCGCTGGCCACCGGTGTATTGCCGCTGTGCTTCGGTGAGGCCACCAAGTTTTCGCAGTATCTGCTCGACTCCGACAAGGGATACGAGACCCTGGCGCAACTGGGCAAGACCACCACCACCGCAGATGCCGAGGGTGAGGTTTTACAGGAGCGTCCGGTGACCGTTGGTCGTGTCGATGTTGAAGCGGTATTGCCGAAATTTCGCGGCCAAATCAGCCAGATACCGCCGATGTACTCGGCTCTCAAGCGTGATGGCCAGCCGCTGTACAAGCTGGCGCGTGCTGGCGAAGTAGTGGAGCGCGAACCGCGTTCTGTTACTATTGCGCGCTTGGAATTGCTGGCCTTCGAAGGTGATACTGCGCGGCTTGCGGTGGATTGCAGTAAAGGCACCTATATCCGCACTCTGGTGGAGGATATCGGTGAGCAGCTCGGTTGTGGCGCTTACGTTGCACAATTGCGACGTACCCAGGCCGGGCCTTTCACGCTGGCGCAAACGGTCACGCTGGAAGAGCTGGAAGCGGTACATGCCGAAGGCGGCAACGAAGCGGTTGATCGCTTCCTGATGCCATCGGACAGCGGCCTGCTGGACTGGCCACTGTTGCAGTTTTCGGAGCACAGTTCGTTCTACTGGCTTAACGGCCAGCCGGTACGCGCCCCGGATGCACCGAAGTTTGGCATGGTACGGGTACAGGATCACAACGGTCGCTTCATCGGTATTGGTGAAGTGAGCGAAGACGGGCGCATTGCGCCGCGTCGACTGATTCGGTCGGAATGACCGAAACCAGTCTGTGTAAAAGCAGGCTGGCGAGGGTGGCTGTCAACAGGCACGGTCACTACTCATTTATAGATACAGGGATTTGTCCCTGGCCTGTTGAAACTGTTTTTCTGAAACAGTTTCCTGATAAAAGGATTGCCTCATGGCTCTCGACGTTCAAGAAAAAGCTCAAATCGTTGCTGACTACCAGCAAGCCGTTGGTGACACTGGTTCGCCAGAAGTGCAAGTTGCACTGCTGACCCACAACATCAACAAACTGCAAGGTCACTTCAAGGCCAACGGTAAAGATCACCACTCCCGTCGTGGTCTGATCCGCATGGTAAACCAGCGTCGCAAGCTGCTGGACTACCTGAAAGGCAAAGACGTGAGCCGTTACAGCGCTCTGATCGGTCGCCTGGGTCTGCGTCGCTAATAAGCGATTGCGCTATGAGGTTGGTTGTTTGCTGTGCGTCAGCGGGTTTCCCGCTGGCGCATGGCAGGCTCCCAGCCTCAAGTTTTATCTGGATACACGTTTTACCCTGGACAGGCGTTGGGCCGATTCCCGACATTGCCCAAGAATTTCGCAAGAAGACAAGTTCCCCAAGAGCCACAAAAGAAGGTAGGACACCGTGAACCCGGTTATCAAAAAATTCCAGTTCGGTCAGTCGACCGTTACCCTCGAGACTGGCCGTATCGCCCGTCAGGCCTCCGGCGCAGTATTGGTCACCGTTGACGACGACGTCAGCGTGTTGGTGACTGTTGTCGGCGCCAAGCAAGCCGATCCGGGCAAGGGCTTCTTCCCTCTGTCCGTTCACTACCAGGAAAAGACTTACGCTGCCGGCAAGATCCCTGGCGGTTTCTTCAAGCGCGAAGGCCGTCCTTCCGAGAAAGAAACCCTGACTTCCCGACTGATCGACCGTCCGATCCGTCCGCTGTTCCCGGAAGGCTTCATGAACGAAGTGCAGGTTGTCTGCACCGTCGTTTCCACCAGCAAGAAAACCGATCCGGACATCGCTGCGATGATCGGTACCTCGGCTGCGCTGGCGATCTCCGGCATTCCTTTCGATGGCCCGATCGGCGCTGCCCGCGTTGCTTTCCATGAAAGCACCGGCTACCTGCTGAACCCGACTTACGAGCAACAGAAAGCATCGAGCCTGGACATGGTCGTTGCCGGTACGTCGGAAGCCGTGCTGATGGTTGAATCGGAAGCCAAAGAGCTGACCGAAGACCAGATGTTGGGCGCGGTACTGTTTGCTCACGACGAGTTTCAGGTGGTGATCAACGCCATTAAAGAACTGGCCGCCGAAGCTGCCAAGCCAACCTGGACCTGGGCGCCACAGCCAGAAGCCACCGCACTGCTGGGCGCCATCCGTGCCGAGTTCGGCGAGGCGATCTCCCAGGCATACACCATCACCATCAAGGCCGACCGTTACGCTCGTCTGGGCGAACTGAAAGACCAGGTGGTTGCCAAGCTGTCCGGTGAAGAAGGCCAACCGTCCTCTTCTGAAGTCAAAGCAGCGTTCGGTGAAATCGAATACCGCACCGTTCGCGAAAATATCGTAAACGGCAAGCCACGTATCGACGGTCGCGACACAAAGACCGTACGTCCGTTGAACATCGAAGTCGGTGTTCTGCCAAAGACCCACGGTTCGGCACTGTTCACCCGTGGCGAAACCCAGGCACTGGTTGTTGCAACATTGGGCACCGCCCGTGACGCACAACTGCTGGATACTTTGGAAGGCGAGAAAAAAGACCCGTTCATGCTGCACTACAACTTCCCGCCGTTCTCGGTAGGTGAGTGTGGTCGCATGGGTGGCGCAGGTCGTCGCGAAATCGGTCACGGCCGTCTGGCCCGTCGTTCGATCGCCGCCATGCTGCCTGCCGCTGACGTGTTCCCGTACACCATCCGTGTAGTGTCGGAAATCACCGAATCCAACGGTTCGAGCTCGATGGCTTCCGTTTGCGGCGCTTCCCTGGCCCTGATGGACGCTGGTGTGCCGATGAAGGCGCCGGTTGCCGGTATCGCCATGGGTCTGGTTAAAGAAGGCGGCAAATTCGCCGTTCTGACCGACATCCTGGGTGACGAAGATCACCTGGGCGACATGGACTTCAAAGTAGCCGGTACCGCCAAAGGTGTTACCGCGCTGCAGATGGACATCAAGATCAAAGGCATCACCGAAGAAATCATGGAAATCGCTCTGGGCCAAGCCCTGGAAGCGCGCCTGAACATTCTCGGTCAGATGAACCAGATCATTGGCCAGTCGCGTACCGAGCTGTCGGAAAACGCGCCGACCATGATCGCGATGAAAATCGACACCGACAAAATCCGTGATGTCATCGGTAAAGGCGGCGCGACCATTCGTGCGATCTGTGAAGAGACCAAGGCTTCGATCGATATCGAAGACGACGGCTCGATCAAGATCTTCGGCGAAACCAAGGAAGCGGCTGAAGCAGCACGTCAGCGAGTCCTGGGTATCACTGCAGAAGCTGAAATCGGCAAGATCTACGTCGGCAAGGTTGAGCGCATCGTCGACTTCGGCGCATTCGTCAACATCCTGCCTGGCAAGGACGGTCTGGTGCACATTTCGATGCTGAGCGATGCTCGCGTCGAGAAAGTGACCGACATCCTGAAAGAAGGCCAGGAAGTGGAAGTTCTGGTACTGGACGTGGACAACCGCGGCCGTATCAAGCTGTCCATCAAAGACGTAGCAGCAGCCAAGGCTTCGGGCGTTTGATTGCTCCCCACGCCTGATCGCTTCAACGTTGTAAAAATGCCCCGCAGTTAACGCTGCGGGGCATTTTTTTGCCTGCAAGAGTTTGAGACGAATAGTGAAGTTGCCTGACCCGATGGTCAGTGCTAGGTTTAGCCCACCGCCCGTGTAGCTCAGCCGGTAGAGCAGCGCACTCGTAACGCGAAGGTCGCAGGTTCGATTCCTGTCTCGGGCACAAGCGACACCTTGTTTTCAGATGATCCCCGAATGGTTCTGAAGGCCAGACAAACCGGATTTTCAACGGTTTTTTGCGTCAGAGAGATCCTTGATGATCCAGATCCATCTTCCATTCCCCAGATCAGCGAGAACGCCATGACCGTTAAAGAATTGTCCCAGGAAGCGCGTCACGAAGAAGCGCTGAAGAAGTATGTTCAGGACACGCCCCAGCTAGCCGAAGAAATCAAAGACCTCTCCGCCGACGATCAGAAAGACCAGATTCAGTGGGCGTTCGAGGATGAAGCGGAATCTCAAGGCTTGCAGCCCTGGGAGCTGACGCTCAAGTACACCTCGACTCCGGAAGAGTTTGAAGCAGCGCGCCTGGTCTTGCACAGAGAGGCGGCCGAAGTGTTGGGCGTCGAATGGGAAGAATACTGCGAGATGAATAATCTCGTCGTTTAACGCAGCTTCAAGTTTCAAGCCACAAGCTACAAGTCAAAGCGGAACTGCTTGGAGCTTGTAGCTTGCCGCTTGTAGCTGCTCAGAGACTCAAGCGCATCGACAGGTCCACAGCCTTCACATCCTTGGTCATCGCACCAATGGAAATGTAGTCCACGCCGGTTTGAGCGATGGGCAGCAGCGTGCTTTCGTTGATGCCGCCACTGGCCTCCAGTTTTGCCTTGCCGCCGTTCAGGCGCACCGCTTCGCGCATATCGTCCAGGCTCAGTTCGTCGAGCATGACGATATCGGCACCCGCCGCCAGCGCTTCTTTCAGCTCCCCCAGGTTCTCCACTTCGATCTCTACCGGTTTGCCCGGCGCGATCTTGTGCGCGGCGTTGATAGCCTCGGCAATGCCACCGCAGGCGGCGATATGGTTTTCCTTGATCAGGAAGGCGTCGTACAGGCCGATGCGGTGGTTATGGCAGCCGCCGCAGGTCACCGCGTACTTTTGCGCCAGACGTAGCCCGGGAAAGGTCTTACGGGTGTCGAGCAGCTTCACTTGGGTTTCGGCGACGAAATCCGCCAGGTATTGCGCTCGCGTGGCCACGCCGGAAAGCAATTGCAGAAAATTCAGCGCACTGCGTTCCCCGGACAGCAACGAGCGTGCCGGGCCTTCGAGGTGAAACAGCGCCTGGTTGGGTTTCACCCGTTCGCCGTCGCGCACTTGCCAGTGCACGGCAACACGCGGGTCCAGCTGCCGAAAAACCGCGTCTACCCACGATGTGCCTGCAATAACGGCAGCATCGCGAGTGATGATGGTAGCTTTGGCCAAGCGTTCGGCCGGGATCAGTTGCGCGGTGATGTCGCCGCTGCCAATGTCTTCGAGTAACGCGCGGCGCACGTTGGCTTCGATTTCAGCAGTCAAATCGGCGAGACGTAGGTTCGGCATAACAGACTCCACAAACAAAGTGGCCCGATTATGGGCCATGGCGCACGGCAACCCAAGGCATGAGCCGGCCTCAAATGGCTCTGAACGGTGCATTTGGTCGATTTGAAGTTAACTTGCAGTCACCGCAAACGTCTATTTCAATACCGGAACAGAGCCCGCTGGCAAACGTCATGTCTTTTACCCGATAATTTGCCTCACATTTGACGTCATGACTTTGACAGGCTGTTGGCTCGGTCAAAGGCGACGCCCTTCGCATCATCGGTTCAGGAGGCCAGGATGCACAACGACGGCAAAGTAGTGCCCTTGCGCAAGGCCATGACCGAGCAATCCCATGACTCGCCGCTGGCCCGTGTGCCGCTTGTTTTGCTGCAGGTTCGCGACACAGTGACGCAGCAACTCAGGCAGGGCTTCCAGCAACTCTTCGAAAATGCCGACGACACGCTGTTCGAAATGGCAGACCGCGCGCGAAATGACGTGGACCAGAACATTTTCTTCGAGGCCATGCGCGATTTGCGCCTCAAACGCAAAAGCATCGAACGGGTGTTTTTTGAGCAGTTCTTCCAGGCATTCATTCGCCTGACGCACGAGAAAAACAGCAAAGCGCCTGCAGCGTTGGCAATCGATGTGGCCGGGCGCCCCAGCGATGATCTGGAGCGAGCGGTAGCGGTGGAGGCGATGGTCGGCAAAGTGTTGAACCGCGACGGTTATGCGCTTGACCAGGTGACCGCCCGACTCAGCATGTTGTTGGGCAAGAAACTGATCGCAGGGCGCAACCCGATGGGCCCCGCGATGATTTGTGAATATTTTGTGCAGGCCGCTCAAACCCTTGGCGTTGAGATCAAGGTCAAGCTGGTCATTCTCAAGCTCTTCGAGCGGTATGTGCTCAGCGATGTCGATCTGCTGTATTCGCAGGTGAATCAGCTGCTGATGGGCAACGGTGTCCTGCCCGATCTCAAGCCGGCCCCCGTGCGACGCGCCAAGGATCGCGCAGCTGCGAGTGCCCATGGCGAATCAGTCGACGACGTCCCCCAGCTCGCCGCCATCCCGCTTGATAGCAACGTTCAGGCAGTGTTTACCGCGCTGCAGACACTGTTGTCTCACGTGCGCGGCAGTGTCGCGCCCACCCTTGAAACCAGTGCCCCTGCGCAACCGATTTCCACCCGCGACCTGTTGCGCATGCTCTCGCATTTGCAGCAATACGTGCCTGAGCTTGCGTCTCAGGATGATTTTGACCTGCGCAACCAGCTGGAACAGTTATTGACCCGCGCCAGTGTCAAAACCGGCACGCCACGGGTGGTTGCCGTAGCCGACGAGGACGTCATCAATCTGATCGCGATGTTGTTCGACTGCATCCTCGATGACCATAACCTGCCGGATTCGCTCAAGGCGCAGATCGCCCGTTTGCAGATCCCGATGCTGAAAATCGCCGTCCTCGATAAAAGCTTTTTCAGTCGCAGCAGCCACCCGGCGCGGCGTCTGCTCAATGAGATCGCGGACGCCGCTAAGGGCTGGGGCGAGAGCGACGATCATGCACGCGACAGCCTGTACGTGCGCATCGATCAGGTTGTGCAGCGCTTGTTGAACGATTTCGTCGATGACCCGGCGATTTTTTCCGAGTTGCTGGCGGATTTTCTGGCGTTCACCAGCGATGAACGCCGTAGCAGCGAGCTGCTCGAACAGCGTACCCGCGACGCTGAAGAAGGTCGCGCGAAAACCGGGCTGGCCCGTCAGCGCATCCGACAGGCAGTGAACCAGGCCTTGCTCGGCAAAGTGTTGCCGCAACGGGTGGTGACGTTCGTGCAGGAGGCCTGGGTTCAAGTGCTGTTGCTGACGTGGCTGAAACACGGCGATCAATCGGCCGAGTGGCACGCCGATGTCCAGACCATGGAGCAGTTGATCTGGAGTGTGCAGCGCCACGACGAGCCCGATGCGAACCTGCGTTTGCTCGCGCTGGTGCCCGGCTTGTTGAAATCGTTGCGTGATGGTTTGAGCAGGTCGGCATTCGATCCGTTTGCCACCGGCGAGTTTTTCAGCGACCTGGAGACGTTGCATCTGCAATTGTTCGAGCGGGCGGACCAACCGCTGACACTCGTGCGAGTGGCCGACGCTGCGATGGTTGAGGTACGCGAGGACGTTGTTCTGCAAAGTGCCTTTGCCGGGGAGACTTCGGTGCGGTTGCCCACCGATGACGCCGGCCTGGTGCAAGTCGATCAACTGACGCTGGGCAGTTGGGTGGAGATCGAGGAGGACGAAGAAAACACGCTGCGCTGCAAACTGACCGCGATCATCGAGGCCACGGACAAGTACATTTTCGTCAACCGCACCGGCATGAAAGTTCTGGAGCGCAGCCGTATGGAGTTGGCGCATGATTTTCAGCGAGGCTCGGTGCGAACCCTGGCTGACACGTTACTGTTTGATCGCGCGCTGGAGTCGGTGATCGGCCACCTGCGGCGTCTCGATCACGGCAAGTGATCGCCCGTCGAGAACTATCGCGGCATACTGAGCGCCAACACGGTCGTTGCTGAAGGAACCTGTATGCAGTTGGACCCCGCGAGCGGTTGGTGTCAGGGCGTGCAAGCGTGCCCATCGCCCAACTTCAATGCGCGCCCCACAGACGAAATTTCCCTGCTGGTGATTCACAACATCAGCCTGCCTCCGGCGCAATTTGCCACCGGCAAGGTGCAGGAATTTTTCCAGAACCGGCTGGATGTCACAGAGCATCCCTACTTTGAGGGGATCGCCGACCTGCGGGTGTCTGCGCATTTTCTGATAGAGCGTGACGGCACCGTCACCCAGTTTGTCTCTTGTATCGAGCGCGCCTGGCATGCCGGTATTTCGTGCTTTGAAGGGCGGGAAACCTGTAACGATTTTTCCATAGGCATCGAACTCGAAGGCACCGATGATCTGCCGTTCACCGATGCGCAGTATTTATCGTTGACGGCGCTGACCGTGCAATTGCAGGGGACTTTCCCGGCGATCACCGCGCAACGCATCTGCGGGCACAGCGACATCGCACCGGGGCGCAAGACCGATCCGGGGCCGGCGTTCGACTGGGTCCGCTATCGCACTGCTTTGGCAACCGCTGTTAAGGAAAAAGAGGAAGGACAATGAGTTTTCTGGTGTTGCTGCTGGCAGTGTGGGTCGAAAAGTTCTCGGCCCTGCGCCATCGGATTCAACGTGACGGCGGTTGGTTGCGCGAACTGCACAAGCTGGAATCGAACCCGCGTGTGGCGCCCCGTCCCTGGCTGATTTTGACCATTCTGGTGCTGCTGCCAGTGGCGCTGCTGGGGCTGCTGTTGGTGGTGCTGGAACCGGTGGCGTATGGACTGCTGGCATTGCCAGTGCATTTGCTGGTGGTGATTTACAGCCTGGGCCGCGGTGATCTGCTGGCCGGCCTCGGGCCGTTTCGCGATGCCTGGCGGCGTGAAGACCTGCAAGCTGCCGCGCATGTGGCCAAACGCGACCTGGATATCGGCGCCGACAGCGCAGAGCAATTGCTGGAGGAGGTTCAGGGGCATTTGCTGTGGGAAGGTTATCAGAGCTTCTTTGCCGTGATTTTCTGGTACTTCGTATTGGGCCCGGTGGCGGCATTGAGTTATCGATTGCTGGCGCTCGCTGAAGAACACGGGCAAAACCCGGCGGTCGTTGAACGTGCGGGGCAATTGCGGCATGCGTTTGATTGGGTGCCGGTGCGTCTGTTGGCTGCCAGTTTCGCCCTGGTTGGTAACTTTGTGGCGGTCAGCCGCGTGATGCTGCACGAACTGCTGAACTGGAACATCAGTGCCGCGCACCTGATCGGGAAAGTCGGTCTGGCAGCCGGCGAGATACCCGCGCCTGTGGTAGGTCCGCACGGTATCAACAGCCTCGACAACCTTTGGGAATTGCTGCTCCGCGCAGCCGTGCTCTGGTACGCCGGGTTCGCGCTGTGGACGGTTCTGCCCTGATCGCCGACACCAGCAAGCAGCCCCGCCATTTGTAGCAGCTGCCGAAGGCTGCGTCCGCTGCTCAGGCCCCAGCCCGACGCAGCGGGCGCCGCCTTCGGCAGCTGCTACAAGTCCCGCTCCCCCGTTAACCTTAAGTTACACAACCTCCCGCCGATTTAAGCTATACAGGGCTGTCACGAAATAGTGGCTATCTGCCGCCGAGTGGCGCCTGCCATATAAAAACAAAAAAAATCAGAAAGGGAGATCTCCAGTGAAGAGCTTGCTCTATCCCGCCGTTGCACTGATGAATCGCCTGAGCTTCGGCATGAAGTTCAGCCTCATCAGCGTGCTGTTTCTCATCCCGATGCTGGTCACCAATTTCTATCTGGTGCGCGATTCCTATCGCGAGTTTCAGGGCACCCAGGTTGAATTGCAGAGCCTCGACTTGTTAGGCAGCAGCCTGACCCTGCGGCGTGATCTGGAAACCCTTAACAATCTGGTGCAGATCAACGTCTACCTCGGCCAGGCCGGCAAGGCCAGCAACGTCGAGTCGCAAATCGGCAGTATTGAGCAAAGTGTTTTGGCCCGCCTTGAAGGGCTGACTGCCATGACCACCGATCCGGAACAGATCGCGGTTTTCGATGCCAAGCGCGATGAGATGACCCGCGCGTTCAAAGCCCAGCAAACGGAAAACTCCCTGCAGAGCAAAAGCGCGCTGATCGGCAAGTTGCTCGGCAACGCGCAGATATTCAGCCAGATCATTGCCAGTCAGGCCGGCTTGAGTCGCGATAATCAAAGCGACATGCGCCAGCTCAGCGAACTGATCACCCAGATCACCCCGGCGATCACTCAAACCCTGGGCGATGGTCGGGCGATGGGCTCTTATTCCCTCGGCCAGGGCTTTCTCAATTCGTCATCGAGCACCCGTTTCGACGAATTGCTGGCGCAGATCGAGAAGCTGCAAGGCGAGTACGGCCTGAAGTTGCAAGACGCCCTGGGCTCAAGCAAAGCCGCACATGAGAACTTGAGTGCCCTGGCAGATGGCAGCCAGGCATCGCTCAAACTGGCCAGTGAACTCTTCGAAGAACAGGTGGTGATGGCCGACACGCTGGATGCACCCTGGCAGGCCTTCTACGATCAGGTCACCGGCCTGATGGACCAGACTTACCAGCTCAACGAAGCCACCCTGAAATTTCTCGGCACCCAATTGCAACAACGACTGGAGCAGAACCGCACTCACATGATCCTGCAGGCGGTCGCCTTGTCGGCGGTGTTCGTGCTGATTTTTTACCTCTACGGCGGTTTCTACGCGTCGACCCGCACCACCCTCAAACGCCTCGGCGCGGTGATGGACAAGGTGGCGGCTGGCGACATGACGGTGACCTTCAGCGCCAATAGCCGTGATGAACTGGGCGAGTTGGGTGAGGTGTTCAACGGCACCGTGAAGAAAATCCATGACCTGATCGAGCGCGTTGGGCATACCGTGGAGGAGGTCGAACGTCAGGCCGGTCAGGTCGAAAATGTCTCCTCTCAAAGTAATCAGGCTGTGGCGGGGCAGCGCTCACAGATCGAGCAGGTCGCCACGGCGATGAACCAGATGTCGGCCACTTCCCTGGAGGTGGCGCGCAGTGCTGCGGCGGCAGTCAGCAGCGCTCACAGCGTCAATGACGAAACCCTCAGTGGTCGCACGCTCGTGGCATCGCAACAGGGCAGTATTGCGGCACTGGCCAGCGAGATCGATCAGTCGGTGCTGGTCATCAATCAATTGGCCAGCGACAGCCAGTCGATCAGCCGTGTACTGGAAGTGATCAAAAGTATCGCCGAGCAAACCAACCTGCTGGCGCTCAACGCGGCCATCGAGGCGGCACGTGCGGGCGAGCAGGGGCGAGGTTTTGCGGTAGTGGCGGACGAGGTGCGGACGCTGGCCAAACGCACCCAGCAATCGACTGAAGAGATCGAGCAGATGATCGCTAAATTGCACAGTGGCGTCGGCGCTGCCGTGAAGGCGATGGGCACCAGCCATCAAATGGCCAACGGCACGGTCGGGCAATCGGAAAAGGTGCAGCAGGCGCTGGAAAATATCCTCGGCGCCGTCGGAATGATCGTTGATCAGAATCAGCAAATTGCGGCGGCGGTGGAGCAGCAGACCGCCGTCGCGCATGACATCGATCAGAACATCGTTGAGATCAACCGCGCCGGCGAGCGCACGGCCGAAGGCGCGCACCAGACCGAAGATGCCAGCCGGGCGTTGTCGGTGCAGGTGGTGGAGCTCAAGCAGCTGATCAGCGCGTTTCGGGTTTAGTGTGGAAACCGGTTTCCTTGTGGGGCCGCAAGTCACCAGTTGAACAACTCACACGCATTTGCCGTACTGGCCGCTGCCAACTGCTCGGGGCTCACCGCCATGATCTTCGCCAGTGCCGCACAGATCGCCGGCAAATGCGCCGGACTGTTGCGTTGGCCAGGGAACATCGCCGGCGCCATGTCCGGCGCGTCGGTTTCCAGCACCACGGCCTCCAGCGGCAATTGGGCCAGCACACGGTGCATGCGCAGCGCTTGCGGCCAGGTTGCCGCGCCGCCGAGCCCGAGTTTGAAACCGAGCTTGATGTATTCGCCGGCTTCTTCCTTGCTCCCGGCGAATGCATGGATGATCCCCGCGCGTTTCAACTTGAAACGCTTGAGGGTAGCGACCACCGCTGCATGGCTGCGCCGCACATGAATCAACGCCGGCAGATCGAAGTCCGCTGCCAGTTGCAGCTGGGTGTCGAACAGCGTCTGCTGCCGCTCGCGATCAAGTGATTCGATGAAGTAATCCAGCCCGATTTCGCCCACCGCGCACAGCTGTCGATGGCCCGCGAGCCGCGTCAGCCAATCGGCCAGTTCGACCACATGTTCCGGGCGGTGCTCGTCGAGAAACACCGGGTGCAGGCCGAACGCCGCATGCAGGTCGGGATCGCTTTGCACCAGTTCCCACACCCGTTGCCAATTGCCTTGATGGACACCCAGCACCACGATTTTACGGACGCCGAGGGCGCGACTGTCGGCGAGCAAGGTCGCGCGATCCGCATCGAAGTCCGGGAAATCCAGGTGCGTATGGGTGTCGATCAGCTCCACGGTCTACTCCTGCCGAATACGCTGTTTGAAGGTTCGCGCAATGGCGTGGACGCCGGGCTGATAGTCGGACTGCTCGATGGCAGCCAACGCCAGGTTCAGGGCTTTGTCGGCGATCAACTGATGCTGCTGGGCCATGGCATTGACCGGCAGCGGCAGGAAATCCAGCAGCTGCGTATCGCCGAAGGTGCCGAGGCGCAACGGTCGGTTCTTCAGTGGGAAATCGTGCAAGGCATCGAACACGCCTTGCAGCAGCACGTAGGAAGTGGTCACCAGCGCGTCCGGCAAATGCCCCAGACGCTGAAGGAGTTCCACCATCAATTGTTTGCCGCACTCGCGACTGAATGATTCAGCGTGTTCGACGAGGATTTCGCCCTTGAATCCGGCCAGCGCCTCGCGGAAACCGGCCGCCCGTTCCTGACTGATGCTCAGTTCTGGCCGCGCACCGATCAGCACGATCTGCCTGGGCAGCGGCTCGAGCAGGCTGCGGGTGAGTTGCAGGCTGGCTTCGCGGTCGTCGCTGATCACCGAGCAGAAATGCTCGGGCTCCATGACCCGGTCGATGGCAATGATCGGGGTGCCCTTGGCCTGCAACTGACGATAACTGTCATCGCCTGCCGACAGGCAACTGGCGACGATCAACGCATCGCAGCGGCGGGCGCGAAACAGTTGCAGCAACTGCCGTTCGCTGTCCGGTGCATCGTCGGAACTGGCGATTAGCAACTGATAGCCGCGCGCCCGGGCGCCTTGTTCCAGCAATTTGGCAATTCGCGCGTAACTCGGGTTCTCCAGGTCCGGCAGAATAAAGCCCAACGTGCGGGTGTGCCGACTGCGCAAACCGGCGGCTTGCGGATTAGGCGTGAAGCCGTGTTGTTCGACGACCGCGCGCACGCGTTCCACGGTAGCGCTGCTGATCCGCTGCTGCTCGGCCTTGCCATTGATGACATAACTGGCGGTGGTCACGGACACGCCGGCCAACTGTGCGATATCACTGAGTTTCAACTCGGCTTTCCTTGTTTTTTTCGAGCTTGCCCGACATTTTCGCCAATCGTACCCGATTCAGGCAGACAACCCTTGTCGCAACGCTTCCGACAAGTTGGACTTCAAGGATGGAACATAATCGAGTAACGTGCCAATCCATCTAGATTAAACGTTTCAGCTGCCGTATTTTCGAGGTTGTTGGCGTATTTGGCCGGTTCTGCCGTGAAACCGTCAAAAGTGTTCCTTAAGCGCCTAAGCTGAAGCAGTCAAAACAATACCTGGCGTCATCAGACGCCAAAAAGGAGAACGCATGCTCGATCTCACCATAGAGCAGATTTCCATGGGCCAGTCGGCCGTGGACAAGCCCGCCGCGCTGCAATTGCTGGCTGGACATCTGGTCGCCGACGGGCTGGTCGCCGAGGGTTACCTCGCCGGACTGCAGGCGCGCGAAGCGCAGGGCTCGACATTTCTCGGCCAAGGTATTGCCATTCCCCACGGTACGCCGGAAACCCGCGATCAGGTGTTTTCCACCGGCGTGCGCCTGATGCAGTTTCCCGAGGGTGTGGATTGGGGCGATGGCCAGATCGTTTACCTGGCGATCGGCATTGCCGCCAAATCCGACGAACACTTAAGACTTTTGCAACTGCTGACCCGCGCCCTCGGCGAGACCGATCTGGGTCAGGCCTTGCGCCGTGCCGGTTCTGCCGAAGCGCTGTTGAAATTGTTGCAAGGCGCGCCGCAAGAACTGGCACTGGATGCGCAGATGATCGGCCTGGGTGTTTCCGCCGATGATTTCGAAGAACTGGTTTGGCGCGGTGCCCGATTGCTGCGTCAGGCCGATTGCGTGAGCAATGGCTTTGCCGCCGTGCTGCAACAGGTCGAAGCGCTGCCGCTGGGCGATGGCTTGTGGTGGTTGCACAGCGAGCAAACGGTCAAGCGTCCGGGGCTGGCCTTCGTCACCCCGGACAAACCGATGCGCTACCTCGGTCAACCGCTGAGTGGTTTGTTCTGCCTGGCCAGCCTGGGTGAAGCGCATCAGGCGTTGCTCGAGCGTCTGTGCGCATTGCTGATCGAAGGTCGCGGCCACGAATTGGGCCGGGCGACCAGCAGCCGCAAAGTTCTCGAAGTGCTGGGCGGTGAATTACCCGCCGATTGGCCGAGTGCGCGCATCGCCCTGGCCAATGCCCATGGTTTGCACGCGCGGCCGGCGAAGATCCTCGCGCAACTGGCGAAAAGTTTTGACGGCGAAATTCGCGTGCGGATTGTCGATGGTCAGGACAGCGCGGTATCGGTCAAGAGCTTGAGCAAGTTGCTCAGCCTCGGCGCCCGTCGCGGTCAGGTGCTGGAATTCGTTGCCGAGCCGAGCGTTGCCGCCGATGCGTTGCCGGCCTTGCTGGCTGCCATCGAAGAAGGCCTCGGTGAAGAAGTAGAGCCTTTGCCGGCCGTCAGCCAGCAACCTGAAGTGCTCGCGGACATTGCCCAAGTGCTGCTCGCGCCGGCGTCCGGGAGCCTGGTTCAGGCGATTCCCGCAGCGCCCGGCATCGCCATCGGCCCGGCGCATATTCACGTGCAGCAAGAGATCGAATACCCGCTGCGCGGTGAGACGGCGACCATCGAGCGCGAGCGCCTGAAGCAGGCGCTGGCGGAGGTTCGGCGCGACATCGAAGGGCTGATCGAGCGCAGCAAGTCCAAAGCGATTCGCGAGATTTTCATCACCCACCAGGAAATGCTCGACGACCCGGAATTGACCGATGAAGTCGAGACCCGCCTCAAGCAAGGCGAGAGCGCCGAGGCGGCGTGGATGGCGGTGATCGAAGCCGCCGCGAAACAACAGGAAGCGTTGCAGGACGCGTTGCTGGCTGAACGCGCCGCCGACCTGCGTGATGTCGGTCGGCGGGTGCTGGCGCAACTGTGCGGCGTTGAAACCCCGAGCGAGCCCGAGCAGCCGTACATTCTGGTGATGGACGAGGTCGGTCCGTCCGACGTTGCGCGGCTTGATCCGGCACGTGTCGCCGGCATTCTGACCGCCCGCGGCGGCGCCACGGCACACAGCGCCATCGTCGCCCGAGCACTCGGCATTCCGGCGCTGGTGGGCGCGGGCGCGGCCGTGTTGCTGCTGGCGCCGGGCACGCCGTTGTTGCTCGACGGTCAGCGCGGTCGCCTGCACGTGGACGCCGATCCGGCGACCTTGCAGCGCGCCACGCAAGAGCGCGACACCCGTGAGCAACGCCTCAAAGCGGCGGCCGAACAACGTCATCAACCGGCGCTGACCAACGATGGACATGCGGTAGAAGTGTTCGCCAACATCGGCGAAAGCGCAGGCGTGATCAGTGCGGTGGAGCAGGGCGCCGAAGGCATCGGCCTGCTGCGCACCGAGCTGATTTTCATGGCCCATCCGCAAGCGCCGGACGAGGCCACTCAGGAAGCTGAATACCGTCGCGTCCTCGATGGCCTCGCGGGTCGGCCGCTTGTGGTGCGCACGCTCGATGTCGGCGGCGACAAACCGCTGCCTTACTGGCCAATCGCGAAGGAGGAAAACCCCTTCCTCGGCGTGCGCGGCATACGCCTGACCTTGCAACGTCCGAAGATCATGGAGGCGCAATTGCGCGCCTTGTTGCGGGCTGCCGACAACCGCCCATTGCGGATCATGTTCCCGATGGTCGGCAGCGTCGAGGAGTGGCGCCAGGCGCGGGACATGACCGAGCGCTTGCGCCTGGAAATCCCGGTCGCGGATTTGCAGTTGGGCATCATGATCGAAGTGCCGTCGGCAGCATTGCTGGCGCCGGTGCTGGCCAGGGAAGTCGACTTTTTCAGTGTCGGCACCAATGACCTCACTCAATACACCCTGGCCATCGACCGCGGCCATCCGACGTTGTCGGCCCAGGCGGACGGTTTGCACCCGGCCGTTCTGCAACTGATCGACATCACCGTGCGTGCCGCCCACGCCCATGGCAAGTGGGTTGGCGTTTGCGGCGAGCTGGCGGCCGACCCGTTGGCCGTGCCGGTGCTGGTTGGCCTGGGTGTCGATGAGTTGAGCGTGTCGGGACGCAGCATCGCCGAGGTCAAGGCGCGCATCCGCGAACTCAGCCTGACCCAGTCTCAAACCCTTGCCCGACAGGCCCTGACCGTCGGCAGCGCCCATGAAGTGCGCGCATTAGTGGAGGCCCTGTAATGGCCAGGATCTTAACGCTGACCCTCAACCCGGCGCTGGACCTTACCGTCCAGCTGCCGCGCCTTGAGCCCGGTCAGGTCAACCGCAGTGAAGCGATGCACACCCACGCCGCCGGCAAAGGCGTCAACGTCGCGCAAGTGCTGGCGGACCTCGGGCATCAACTGACCGTCAGCGGGTTTCTCGGCGAGGACAATCTGCAAGCGTTCGAGTTGTTGTTCGCCCAGCGCGGTTTTGACGATGCTTTCATCCGCGTCCCCGGCGAAACGCGCAGCAACCTGAAACTTGCGGAAAGCGATGGCCGGATCACCGATATCAACGGGCCGGGGCCGATGGTCAGCGAGGCGGCGCAACAGGCGTTGCTGGATCGGCTCGATCGGATTGCGCCGGGGCATGACGCCGTAGTGGTTGCCGGCAGCCTGCCACAAGGCATCAGTGCGCAGTGGTTGCAGGCGCTGATCGTGCGTTTGAAAGAGCTCGGCCTGAGGGTGGCGCTGGACACCAGTGGCGAGGCGTTGCGTGCTGCGCTCAAGGCCGGACCCTGGCTGATCAAGCCCAACACCGATGAGCTTGCGGATGTGCTCGGCTTCGAGGCGATTTCAGTGACGGCTCAAGCCGAAGCGGCGAGTCGTCTGCACGCTCAAGGCATCGAGCATGTGGTGATTTCCGACGGGGCCGAGGGGGTGAACTGGTTCAGCGTCGGCTCGGCCATGCATGCCACGCCGCCCAAGGTGGCTGTCGCCAGCACGGTCGGTGCCGGCGATTCGTTACTGGCCGGCATGCTCCACGGTTTGCTCAGTGCCGACACGCCTGAACAGACCCTGCGCACCGCCACGGCGATTGCCGCGCTGGCGGTCACCCGGATTGGTTTCGGAATCGACGATGCGGCGCAATTGGCGCAGCTCGAACAGGGTGTGCGCGTGCATCCCCTGACAGAACAATAAGAGGGTTTGTGATGAAGTTAGCCATTGTTACAGCCTGTCCGAACGGCATGGTCACCAGTGTGCTGTGTGCGCGTTTGCTCGATGCCGCAGCGCAGCGCCAGGGCTGGAGCACCAGCGTTGAAGTGGTGGATGCGGCGCACCCCGAGCGCGAATTGTCGGCGGCAACAATCGAGGCGGCCGAGTGGGTATTGCTGGTGGCCACCGGGGCGGTGGACATGACCCGGTTCGTCGGTAAACGAGTCTTTCGGATTGCCCCGGCGCAAGCCCTGCAAGACGTCGAAGCGGTGCTGCGACGCGGCGCAAAAGAGGCGCAGGTTTACGCCTTGCCCGACGCGGTCGACCCACGTGAAGCCACCATCAGGAACGCCCCGCGTCTGGTCGCGATTACGGCGTGCCCGACCGGTGTTGCCCACACGTTCATGGCGGCCGAAGCCTTGCAGCAAGCCGCCAAGCGTCTGGGCTATGACCTGCAAATCGAGACCCAGGGATCGGTCGGTGCGCGCAACCCACTCAGTGCGGCCGCGATTGCCGATGCCGATGTGGTGCTGCTGGCGTGCGACATCGAAGTCGCGACCGAGCGTTTCGCCGGCAAGAAAATTTACCGCTGCGGCACGGGCATCGCCCTCAAGCAAGCCGAAGCGACGCTGAACAAAGCGTTGGCCGAAGGTCGGCAGGAGAGCGCGGCTAGCGCCGGCAACGGCCCGGCCAAACAAGAGAAAACCGGCGTCTACAAACACTTGCTGACTGGCGTGTCGTTCATGCTGCCGATGGTGGTGGCGGGCGGTCTGATGATCGCGTTGTCCTTCGTGTTCGGCATCACCGCATTCAAGGAGGAGGGCACGCTCGCCGCCGCGCTGATGCAGATAGGCGGCGACACCGCGTTCAAGTTGATGGTGCCGCTGCTGGCGGGTTACATCGCCTACTCGATTGCAGACCGTCCGGGCCTTGCGCCGGGAATGATCGGTGGACTGTTGGCAAGCACCTTGGGGGCCGGTTTCATCGGCGGGATCATTGCCGGTTTCATCGCCGGTTACGCGGCGCAGGCAATCAATCGTTATGCGCGGTTGCCGCAAAGCCTGGAGGCGCTGAAACCGATTCTGATCATCCCGTTATTCGCCAGCCTGTTCACCGGTCTGGTGATGATCTATGTGGTCGGCAAACCGGTCGCCGGGATGCTTGCGGGCCTGACGCAGTTTCTCGACAGCATGGGCACCACCAACGCGATTCTGCTAGGGGTGTTGTTGGGCGGCATGATGTGCGTCGACCTCGGCGGGCCGATCAACAAGGCCGCTTATGCGTTCTCGGTCGGGCTGCTGGCTTCGCAAAGTTATGCACCGATGGCAGCGACGATGGCCGCCGGCATGGTGCCGCCGATTGGCCTGGGCATCGCCACGTTCATCGCCCGGCGCAAATTCGCCCAGACCGAGCGCGAGGCCGGTAAAGCGGCGTTGGTGCTGGGCTTGTGTTTCATCTCTGAAGGCGCGATTCCGTTTGCCGCCAAGGACCCGTTGCGGGTCATCCCGGCGAGTATTGCCGGTGGCGCGCTGACCGGTGCGTTGTCGATGTATTTCGGCTGCAAACTGATGGCGCCGCACGGTGGGCTGTTCGTATTGGCAATCCCGAACGCGATCAACCATGCGCTGCTGTATTTGCTGGCGATCGTCGCGGGGAGCCTGGTGACGGCGGTGGCCTATGCGCTGCTCAAGCGCCCTGAGGTTGTTGAACTGGCGGCAGAACCCGTTAACGCCTGATACCTGCCAGGTCGAGTCGATCACTGGATGTGTGAACGACTCGAACCTGTGGGAGCAGGCTCTCTCGGTAAGTCGCGTTGTTCAAATAACTTGTTCGGAGATGTAACTGCGGTAGTTGCTTATATTATTTCCTGTTGTTAGTGGAGGTTGTTTTTCCAATCCAGTTTTAATTAGTCTCTGTTCTTCACTCCCGAATGGATACAAATGATGAACTCAATGGAAGAACAACGGTACTCATGGAAATTACTCGCATCATTAATCATCTGCTTGCTATTGCTCTTTACCAGCAAAGCGGCCACGGCCACCGAGGCTAATGCAGGCATCTGCAACGGCGCCTGGGCTATCGCAGGTGGCTATTATTGCGGCATGAACGGTGGCGTGGGTGGCGGAACGGTGTTGTGTGTGTTTCTGGGCGTAGACGCCGATCGCAATGGAGTATTCCGAAGCGGTACCAGCGATCAGTGTATTGTTAATCGAGCGGGTGTGAACTCACCCATGGATTGCAACGAGATGTGCCGCCTGAATAACAATTGTTCTAATATTCAATGTCCGTCCGCGACGCAACTTGACGTGATAGCCAAACGCTTGAACAACTAGATTTATAAATAAACCTTTAGCCAAGTGGCGTTGATCGTTCCCACACGCAGTGAGAACGATCAATTAAAAAGGTCGGTTAATAAACATCGCGCCGATATCGCCCTTGCTCGATCAGCCGATCAACTTCTTCAATGCCGAGCAGTTCGTTAAGCGCGTGATCCACCCCCGAAGCCATGCCTTGCAAGCTGCCGCAGATGTAAATCACCGCGCCGTCCGCTAGCCACTGCTTGAGCAAATCAGCCGACTCGCGCAGCCGATCCTGCACGTAAATCTTCTGCGCCTGATCCCGCGAAAACGCGAGGTCCAGCCGCTCCAGATCCCCCGAAGTCAGCCATTCCTCCAGCTCTGCGCGACACAGGTAATCGAATTCGCGATTGCGCTCGCCGAACAACAGCCAGTGGCGCTGCTGCCCATCGGCAATCCGCGCCTTGAGCAAACTGCGCAGCCCGGCCAGACCCGTACCGTTGCCCAGCAGTATCATTGGCACCGGTTCGACCGGCAGATGGAATCCGCTGTTACGCCGCACGCGCAGGCTGATGGTGCTACCCACCGGTGCGTGCTCGGTCAGCCAGCCAGAGCCGATGCCGAGGCTGCCATCGGGGTGCAGTTGCTGACGCACGATCAATTCCAGCACACCGTCGGCGGCAATCGAGGCGATCGAATATTCGCGCATCGCCAACGGCACCAGCGCATCGAGCAGCGCTTGCGCGTGCAGGCCGACCAGGTGAGTGCGATTCTCCGGCAACTGGCGAGTGGCGAGCGCTTGCTCCAGCGGTTGCGAAAGACCTTCGAGCGTCACGACCGCGCGGCCATCAATCCCCAGGCCATCAAGGAAGTGCTCGATCGCCCACGGGCAGTTGCGCGGCAAGACTTCCACCAGGTCGCCGGCCAACCAGCTGCTGGTGGTCGGCGCGCTGAGGCTGAGCAAGTACACCGGCGCGCCGCTGCTGTCGGGGTTCATCAATTCGCGTCGGGTGAGCGTCCAGTTGTCGTAGCTGGGCGCTTGCCAGGTGTCCGCAGGCGCCTGTCCGGTCAGCAGACCGAGTTGCTGTTGCCAGTGACGCAAGGCGTAGGGGTCGCCGCAGTCGACTTCTACCGGGGCGAACAGATGCTTGCCGCCGTGCTCACTGAGCCAGGTATGCAGGCGTCGGGCGAAACCGCAGAAATGTTGGTACTGGCGATCGCCGAGTCCCAGCACTGCGTAGTTCAGGCTTCCCAGGCTCGACGCGCGGCCCAGTACTTTGCGTTCGAATCCACGTGCGCTATCGGGTGCTTCGCCGTCGCCGAAGGTGCTGACCACGAATAGCGCGTTGCTCGAATCGATTAAATCCTGCTCGCTGACCGTCGCCAAGGGTTGAACCTTCACCGGCAGGCCGGCCGCTTGTAACTGGCCCGCCGTCTGCCACGCCAGCTGCTCGGCAAACCCGCTTTGGCTGGCAAAACCGATCAGCCATGCCGGTGCATCGCTGCCCGGTTGCATCAGGCCTTCGCGAGCGGCCTTGATGTGTTTTTTCTTGCGCCGACGGTCCAGGTAAAGCAACCAGCCGGTGATGAAAAACAGCGGCATGGTCAGTGCGCTGACGGTCAGAATGATCCGACCGACCATCCCGAAATAACTGCCGACGTGCAGCGCGTAAATACTGGTCAGCAATTGCGCCTTGAGGCTTTTGTCGCCGTAGCGGTCGTGACGTTTGACGATGCCGGTGGCCGGATCGAGCGTGATCTGATTCAACGCGCGGTCGTGTGGCGAGGAATTCAGCAGATAGAACACCGTTGCCGGCTGACCGGCCACGGGCGGCATGCGAATGTTGTAGGAACTCAATGCCGGGCCGGCAGCGCTGTAGATGCTGCTCCACATCGCCGCGTAATCGGCGGTCGGCGCCGGACCGCTTGGCGCCGGGCCACGACCACCGCGCACGCGCTCGCTCTGTGGCGAATCGGAAAGCAGACGGGTCAGGCCTTTGTTGTACCACTCGTAGGACCACGACAACCCGGTCAACGCCGCCAGCAGATAAAACACCAGGCACCAGGTGCCGGCGACCGAGTGCAGATCCCAGTTGAAGCTGCGGCCTTTTTTCTTCCAGTCCAGGGTCAGCCAGGCGCGCCAGCTTTTCCACTGGCGCGGCCAGCGCAGGTACAGACCGGAGAGGCAGAAGAAGATCAGGATCAGGGTGCAGGCGCCGGTGATCTGGCGACCGGTGTCGCCGATGGCGAGGAAACGGTGCAGGCGCAACATCAGACCGAAGAAGTCCTGGCCGGTAGCGGCGCCCATGAACTCGGCGGTGTAGGGGTCGAAGTAACGCATCTCGCCACGACGCTCGCCGGGCGGTGGGGTGAAGAACACCCGCGCGGCGTTGCCGCTGTCGGTCTCGACCGTGAGCATCGAGACCTTCTTGCCGGATGCTCCCTCGATCTTTTCCACCAGTTCGGCGGGCGGCAGGACGCCGGCAACCTGCTTCTCGACCTGCAACACCGAAGGGTTGAGGGCGCGCAGGATTTCATCCTGGAACGACACCGTCGCTCCGGTGATGCCCATCAGGGCCAGGACCAGCCCGGCACTGATGCCGAAGAACCAGTGCAACTGGAACAGGGTTTTCTTCAACACATCACTCGCCTTGTTCGTTCGGAAATGATCATCACGACGCGCATTATGCCGTGGGTTATCGAGAAGCTTGGTGTTTACGCACAAAAGCCCCGTTCATGCAGATGAACGGGGCCGAGGCGTTCCCACTATTGTAGGAGCGAGCTTGCTCGCGAAGAACCCAAGAACAACGCGGGTCTCAGGTTCCCCGCATTATCGTTGACGACCATCGCGAGCAAGTTCGCTCCTGCAAGGGTCGGGTTAGAAGTGGAAATTGGTGCTCAACAGCGCGGTACGCCCCGCCGCCTGATTGGCGAAGTGAGTCGAGAACGCTTTGTCGTAGTAGGTTTCGTCGGTCAGGTTCTGCACGTTCAGCTGCAGGTCGAGGTTTTTGCTGACCTTGTAGCTGGCCATGGCGTCGTAACGCACGTAAGAATCGACCATGGTGGTGTTCGCTGTGCTGCCATATATGTCGTCGACATAAAACGCCCCGCCGCCGATGGTCAGCTTCGGCGTGATGGCATAAGTCGTCCACACGCTGGCGCTGTTCTTCGGCGTGTTCGGCAATTGATTGCCGTCGTTGGCGGCACCCAATGGGCCGCCGTCAACCTGCTTGCCGTCGAGGTAGCTGTAACCGGCGAACACCTGCCATTGCTCGGTAATCTTGCCGGTGGCCGACAGTTCCAGGCCGTCAACGCGGGTGGTCCCGACATTCTCGTACGAGGTTGTATCGACCTGCACGCGAGCGTTGTCTTTCTCGGTGCGGAAGATCGCAGCGGTCAGCGACAGACGATCGTTGAGCAGGTCCCACTTGGTACCGATTTCGTAGTTCTTGGTGGTTTCCGGCTCCATGTCGCTGCTTAGCAGATTGCCGCTGCGGTCAGCGGTGCCGCCCAGCGGGTTGCCTTCCTGACCTTCGCCCAGGGTGGCGCCCGGTGGTGTTGCGGAGGTGGCGTACGACGCATAAATGCTGCCGTTTTCGGTGGGCTTGTACACCACGCCGAACTGACCGGTGACGAACTCGCTGACGTCATCGCCCTTGGCGGTCGTGGTGCCTGCTGCGTTATAGGTTTTGTAATCGGTGTCGAAGTGGTCGTAACGCAGGCCCATGTTCACCAGCCATTGTTCGGACAACTCGAGGGTGTCGAAAGCGTACAGCGCGTAGGTGTCGGACTGGGTGTCCGTGCCGGCGTAGTTGCGCGAGATCGCGCCATTCCATGGATCGTTCGCGTTCGGGTTGGACAGCGAGGTGCAGTTGTAACCGCTCGGCGCACCGATCGTCGCCGGGCTGCAGTTGGTGGTGACCGCAGCCGTCGCCGGCGTAGTGTCGGTATTAACGTTGTACGAGGATTTCTCGCTTTCTTCGCGACTCAATTCGATGCCGGTGGAGAAGCTGTTCTTGAAGCCGGCGATATAGACATCACCAAACAGATCGGTCTGGTTGGTCGTAGTCCGAGTGTTGCTGACGCGGCTGTTGGCGCGGCGCCAGACGGTGCCGTTGTTGACGTTGCGCTGGCTGTCGTCCGGCTGGGTCAGGATGTAATCCTGCATGCTGTTGCCGTGGCGCAGGGTATTCTTGACGGTCAGCGCGTCGCTCAGATCATGCTCGATGGCGAAGGTCGCGGTGTCGGTGCGACCCTTGCGGAAATCACGGTCCAGGCCGTAGAAATTGCTGTCGTCGCCCCCGGCGTACGGTTTGTCCGGGTTGGACTTGGTCCGTGCAGCGGAACCCGCGACCGGGATGGAGTACGCAATGCCCGAATCCGGCGTGTCGTTGCTTTCCAGATGGTAGTAATCGAGGTTGACCCGGGTGTCGGTGCCCAGGCCAAACACCAGCGAGGGCGCGACGCCCCAGCGGTCGTAATCGACGCTGTCACGACCGGCTACGTTGCTTTCGTGGCTCATCAGGTTCAGACGGCCGGCGGCGGTGTCGGTGAACTGATAGTTGCCGTCCATGGTGTAGCGCTGGGTCTGATCGGAACCCCAGGTGAAGCCGCCATCGAAGGAGTTGCCGGCGTGCGCTTTTTTGCTCACCAGGTTGATGGTGCCGCCCGCAGCGCCGCGACCACCGATGGCCGAATTCGGGCCTTTGCTGACTTCGATCGACTCGACAGCGAAAATCTCACGGCTCTGCGAACCGGTATCGCGCACGCCGTCGAGGTAAGTGTCGCCCTGGGCGTCGAAACCGCGAATGAATGGACGGTCGCCCTGCGGGTTGCCGCCCTCACCGGCACCAAATGTAATGCCCGGCACAGTGCGCAGCGCGTCCTGCATGTTCAGGGCGCCTGTGTCCTTGAGAACTTGTTGCGGGATCACGGTCACCGAACGCGGGGTATCCACCAGCGGCGCGGTGTACTTGGGCGAGGAGACCTTTTCAACGTTGTAGGTTGTTTCATCCTGAGCCTCGCCCGTGATGGCGGTGGCATCCAGGGAAATCGCATTGTTCGGTGTTTTGTCGTCAGTCTTTTGCGCAGCGAACACCATGTGGCCTGCAGAACCGGCGGTAATGGCCACGCCAATCGCGGAAGCGAGCAAACGTGGTGCACTGACAGGTAATTGTGGTTGTTGGCGTGACATGTGATTTCCCCTCCCCAAGGATTTAGGTCGCGGAATATAGGGGAGACGCGGATGAGTATCAATTGCGAAACGTTGCTATTTGCATCGAATTTACATTCTTTACGTTTGTCCTTACGGTTTCTGGTGATTCGTTCGTCGCAACGGTTTTACATGGGCAATAAGAATCAATACCATTGCCATCCTTTCGATATCAGGTGTCGTCATGCTGCTGCACATTCCCGGCTTGTTCGCTAAAGAAGAAGTGCAGCGTATTCGCGAGGCACTGACGCAGGCGGATTGGGCCGACGGCAGAATCACCGCGGGTTATCAGTCCGCCAAGGCCAAGCACAATTTGCAGTTGCCGCAGGGGCATCCGCTGGCCAAGGAAGTCGGCGCGGCGATGCTGGAACGGCTGTGGAAAAATCCGTTGTTCATGTCGGCAGCGCTGCCGCACAAGGTTTTCCCGCCGTTGTTGAACTGTTACACAGCCGGCGGCAGTTTCGACTTCCATATCGACAATGCCGTGCGCCAGCCCCAGGGCAGCATCGAGCGCGTACGCACCGATCTGTCGGCGACGCTGTTTTTCAGTGAGCCGGAGGAGTACGACGGCGGCGAACTGGAAATCCAGGACACCTTCGGCACTCAACGTGTCAAGTTACCCGCCGGCGACATGGTGCTGTATCCCGGCACCAGCCTGCACAAGGTCAATGCCGTAACGCGAGGCACGCGTTACGCCTCGTTTTTCTGGACACAAAGTCTGGTCCGTGAAGACAGTCAGCGCGCGCTGCTGTTCGAGATGGACGGGGCGATCCAGCAGTTGACTCAGGACGTGCCGGATCACCCGTCGCTGATCCGCCTCACCGGTACGTATCACAACCTGCTGCGCCGCTGGGTCGAGGTATGACGTTTCAATTGCGCCGCGAAGAAGTGCTCGACGGTGATCAGCTCAAATCCATGCTCGAAGAAAGCCCCGCACGGGCCGCTCAGGCCATCCTGATCGCCGCCCGCGAAGGCGTTCTTGATGCTCAGGCGTTGCTGGGGCAGATTCTGCTCGACGGGCGCGGTATTGCCCAGGATCAGCCGCTGGCCGTGCGCTGGTTCGCAATCGCCGCGCAGCGCGGGCACCTGATGGCGCGCAACATGCTCGGCCGATGTCATGAACATGGCTGGGGTTGCGAGGCCGATGCTTCGATTGCGGCCAGACATTACCGTGTTGCCGCCGAAGCCGGGCTGGATTGGGCGATGTACAACTACGCGAATTTGTTGGCGACCGGGCGCGGGGTGACCGAAGATCAAGTGCAAGCGCTGAATTTGTATCGTGCTGCCGCAGAACTCGGCCACGCGAAATCCATGAATCTGCTCGGGCGCTATCTGGAAGAAGGCCGGGTTTGCCCGGTGGATACGGCTGCTGCGTACGAGTGGTATCGACGTTCGGCGATAGGCGGGGATTTTCGTGGGCAGTTCAGTTATGCCGCCGTGTTGGCGGACAGGGGTGAAACTGACCAGGCAATGAGTTGGTTGCACAAGGCGCTGGAGGGTGGTAACGCGAATTTCCTGCGGGCCGCTTGCGAGTCATTGCTGGCCGCACGGCACCCCGAGATTCGTGAAATGGCCGACGCTTATCGGCTGCGTCTTTCCCAGTGGTCGAGTACTTGAGCCGCAGTCCGGCCAACGTCGATGCGCACGTGTCGACGCGACAGGCCCGTTGATCTCTGGAATCCGAGGTCGCAATTTCCTGCAGGTTGTTTCAAATTCTAATATCTAAAGAGTGGTGCCCGGGCGCCAGGTTGCTCTAGATTCTTTTTTGCACGAAATTTCCAGCCAAGCGGATTAGCTGATGTTCGGAGCGTGAAGCGCGCCATTTAATTTATCAATCCCGAGAGACATGGAGTCGATTATGGGAATCAAGCTTGACGAGAAAATTATCGAAGTTGCTGCAAACGCGCCCAGGGTCTTTGTGGCCGCGTCAATCGGTGTGGGTGATGAGTTTAATCGTGAGCCCGGAATACAGTTGACCAAGGAACAAATAATCAGTTTAAGACAATACGAAACGTTAGGTTTGTCGCTTCCGATCCGCCATGACGATATCGCAAACTATTTGCATTATGGAACGGACGACACGGGCTCCACCGGGCTCACCGTGGCAGATTTCCTGCGCACGTTTCAGATCATCCATGAACATGCCAGGCGTTGGTCGCCACTTCGCGAGCAAATAATGCTGACGGGGACTGATCTGAAAATTTTCGCGGGCACTATTCTCGGGGTAGGCAGCAATATTATCGAGGTTTACGAAGACCTTAGGGCAACCAGGTACCTGGAACAACACGATATCACTACACCGGATGAGTATCAGAAACTCAAGTTGAAGATGCCCAATCTTCCTGGTCTTGAATTGAATCCCGAAGATGTTCCAGATATCAAATACTATCTCGGTAAATTACTGGGCCGGGTTAGAAGTTGCCATGCCAAGGCCAAGTCTGTTCAAGCGGCGCTGGACAGCTTCAGTACCGATATGCGCGTGCGCGTGGTGCCGGAAACCAGACTTCGATTGGGGTTTGTCAGCGCCAATACCTATGAGGGTGAGATCAAGGACCTGCAGAAAGTAATCGACGCGCGTGCCGCAGAGATTGATGAACTCAATAAGCGTTACGATCAATGGGTTCTGGAGGCGGTAAAGTCTGCAGCGACATTGAATGTTGGCGGCCTGGTCCTTGGTATTTATCAAGGTGTCAAAGCGGAGGAGGTTCGCAAGGAGCGCAAGGAGCTGCACATCAAGCAAAACGCTTCGAACACAATCATGGCGAGCAAAAACCAGACATTGAGCTCATTGAATCGAGTGCGCGGTGATCTGCAGAATCTCAACTACATTGCGCTTGAAGCCAAGGTAGCAACGGAAAATCTCATGCTGGTCTGGAGCGCTTTAGGCAAATACGTCGAGGCTTCCATGACTGAAGTTGACGAGTTTGGAGATGCAACTTCATTGAGGAGGTTCGCCAACCAGATAAAGAGTGTTGTTGAGCCTTGGTCCGTTATTCAGACGAGTGCCGATCAACTGCTTGAAGTGTTCGCGGCCGCCGATGCGGAGTATGACCGCACTAACAAGGTTTTACGCAGCGGCAAAAAAATGCTTTCGGGATTCAGTGCCCCACGCTACACGCCATATGACGTCGTTGACTTACGCAGCCTGAATGCAGTGGTGCAGGCCGCGAGCACTGATTCGCAAATGCTGTCTGAGCAATTTGAATACTTGCCTGGCGTGGTCGCCACGATGAAAAGCCTTTCCGTTGCAATCGGCGGCTCGGTCCTGGCGGTGCGTACGCACGCTCAGTTGGGCAGCATCCGCCTGAAACGTGCGGCGCAGAAACTGAAAAATTATCAGCTCGATTTGCGCAATCCCGAGGACGCTTATGACGTTCGAGAGGATATGGAGAATGAACTCCAGAAGGTGTTCAAAGCCCTGACCACACATACCGAAGACCTTGAAGGCATCAAAACCGGAATGAGTGGCCGGTTTGACAGGTCTGCATCGGCCCGTTGGGTCTGCGCACTTGAACAAGACCGCACAACCGCTGAGCAACTTAAAGCGCTCACCGAAGAAAAAATTGTCGCACTGCAACCGCAGATGCAATCTGTGTCCGAAGCGATCGATCTGATTGGTAAGGCCGGAATTGACAAGATCGGTAAAGAGGCGCAACTGACCTTTGATAACCTGAAAGCATTGGGTATGGCGCCACCGCAGGCGCAAATTGCAATGTTGGCGATCAACACCGTGAAAAAAACCATCTCCGGTGTCGGCGACCTGATTTCGTACCTCAATATGTTGGATGGGTATGATCGGCTTAAGGAAAAGGCAAGTGAGTTGAAGGGGCAGGTTGCACGCCACGCCCGTAACATCACCCAACTCTCAGGCAAGATCGAAATGGTCGGGGCTTTGGACCGCATGGACGATGCGCGCTGGAGTTACGTCAAGGCGTTCGAAACGATCGTGAATGCATTTGCGCAGTTTTCAGGCGATTTCCAACAACACACGTCCGTGCCTGTAGAAGAGCGAGTCGTTGTCGCGCTGGCCAGGATTCCGGTGATCGTCGATTACTTGCAGCCCATTCAGCGATAAATAAAAAAGGCCCATGCTTCCATGGGCCTTTGTCTAAAAATGCTATTACACGTAAAACGACTTCAGCGGCGGGAAGCCATTGAATTCCACCGCGCTGTAGCTGGTGGTGTAAGCACCGGTCGACAACCAGTACAAACGATCACCGATCGCCAGGTTCAGCGGCAGACCGTACTTGTAGTTTTCATACATGATGTCGGCGCTGTCGCAGGTCGGACCGGCGATGACGACTTCTTCCACTTCGCCTTTTTTCTCGGTCCAGATCGGAAACTTGATGGCTTCGTCCATGGTTTCGATCAGGCCGGAGAACTTGCCCACATCCGTGTACACCCATCGCTCTACGGCGGTACGGGATTTACGCGCCACCAGCACCACTTCGCTGACCAGGATACCGGCATTGGCAATCAACGAACGGCCTGGCTCGAGAATGATTTCCGGCAGGTCGTCACCGAAATCTTCCTTGAGAAAACGGATGATTTCTTCAGCGTAAGTTTCCAGGCTGTTGGTGCGGGTGATGTAGTTGGCCGGGAAGCCACCGCCCATGTTGATCAACTTGAGGACGATGCCATCTTCTTCTTTCAGGCGCTCGAAAATCACTTTGACCTTGGCAATCGCTGCGTCCCAGACGCTGATATCGCGCTGCTGCGAGCCAACGTGGAACGAAATGCCGTACGGCACCAGGCCCAGATCACGGGCCAGAATCAGCAAATCCATGGCCATGTCGGTCTGGCAGCCGAATTTGCGCGACAGCGGCCAGTCCGCGGTGGTCGAGCCTTCGGTCAGAATGCGCACGTAGACTTTCGAGCCCGGTGCCGCCTTGGCGATGTTGCGCAGGTCGGCTTCGGAGTCGGTGGCATACAAACGCACGCCCTTGTCGTAGAAGTAGCGAATATCTTTGGATTTCTTGATGGTGTTGCCGTAGCTGATGCGATCCGGGCCAACGCCCTGATTCATCACCTTGTCCAGCTCGTAGATCGAGGCGATGTCGAAGTTCGAGCCTTTTTCCTTGAGCAGGTCGATGATCTCGACGGCCGGGTTGGCCTTGACCGCGTAGTAGACCTTGGCGAATTCGAAACCGGCGCGAAGGTCGTCATACGCCTTGCTGATCATCGCGGTGTCGATCACCACGAACGGGGTTTCCTGCTGGTCGGCGAACGCTTTCATTTTCTGAAAAGTATCGCGCGCGAAATAGTCATCGACGTTGATCGACATGCTGGGGATCTCCTACTGGCAAACTGGATTGATCAATGGGTTCGAGGGTGTGTTATCAATGAGTTCGCACGCGTGAACTCATTGATAACACACCCTCCTGAACGTCCTCCGTATCCCCACTTTGGTTCGCCTACTTCCCAAGGCATGTCGCCGAAAGCAAAAAGGCCATGGGAGGTGCTGCCCTTGGCCTTGCTGTCTCGTCGTCAGTACTTGAGCCGGATGGATCGTTTCCAGCATGGACGTTCGGCGCGAACTGTAGGGCGTGAGGGGCTCGAGATCAACAAAAAATGTCGCGTTTTTGCACGCATCCGTCGTGCGGTCCTGGACCGCTACTGATGTACCTGACCAGCGTGACAGTGTGATGTTCCCCGAATGAAGAATTTTTGGAGGGATCTGCATTGACTTTGTGGCGAGGGGGCTTGCCCCCGTTCGGCTGCGTAGCAGTCGTAGAAGCAGAGTACGTGGTACATCGGGACTCTGGGTTCAGGGCCGCTTCGCGGCCCAGCGGGGGCAAGCCCCCTTGCCACAGGGCAAGCCCCCTCGCCACAGGGCAAGCCCCCTTGCCACAGGGCAGGCCCCCTGCCACAGGGCAGGCCCCCCTGCCACAGGGGCAGATCAGGAAGCCGCGGTTTCAGCCGGCGACACAATGCTGGTCTTGCCGCCACGGGATTTACCGGAACTCAGGTATTCGGCAATCGACTCCTGCGTGACTTCCCCGAGGAACACTCGCTCGGCATCCATCACCGGCAGCCACGAGCGGTTGAACTCGTACATGCGCGACAACAGGATGCGCAGGTGTTCGTCGTACGCCGCTATGGCGTTGAACTCCCGCAGATACTGCGCGCAGGCGCCGGTCTGACGGTGCAGGTCGCGGCGTCGTACATAACCCAGCGCCTTGTTCTCACCATCGGTGACGACTACATAACGACGGTCATGCTCGTCCATCAACTCCAGCGCATCGGCCACCGGCGTTTCAGGGCTGACCGATGGCGCGTTGTCTGCAGCGTCTTCAGCCTTCACCAGCAACAGACGCTTGAGCGTGCTGTCCTGGCCGACAAAGTTACTGACAAAATCGTCCGCGGGATGGGCCAGCAACGTGTCCGGGTGATCGATCTGCAGCAGTTTTCCCGCGCGGAAGATCGCAATCTTGTCGCCCAGCTTGATCGCTTCGTCGATGTCGTGGCTGACCATGATCACCGTCTTGTTCAGCGCGCGCTGCATCTCGAAGAATTCGTTCTGGATCATTTCGCGGTTGATCGGGTCGACCGCGCCGAACGGCTCGTCCATCAACAGCAGCGGTGCATCCGCCGCCAGTGCACGAATCACGCCGATCCGTTGCTGTTGGCCGCCGGACAGTTCCCGCGGGTAGCGCGTCAGGTACTGCTTGGGCTCAAGCTTGATCATGCTCATCAACTCGCGGGCGCGGTCGTGGCATTTCTGCTTGTCCCAGCCGAGCAGGCGCGGAACGATGGTGATGTTTTCTTCGATGGTCATGTTCGGAAACAGACCGATCTGCTGGATCACATAACCGATGTTGCGGCGCAGGGTCACGGCGTCGAGGTCGGTGGTGTCTTCGCCGTTGATCAGGATCTTGCCCGAAGTGGGTTTGATCAGGCGGTTGATCATTTTCAGCGTGGTGCTTTTGCCGCAGCCCGATGGCCCGAGGAACACGCAGATCTCGCCTTCATTGACGGTCAGGCTCACCGAGTCCACGGCTTTGACGTCTTTGCCGTTGCTTTGGAAGGTCTTGCTGAGGTTTTGAAGTTCAATCATTTGAGTAATCCTTTTGGCGTCAGCGTGCGTTGCAGCCATTGCAGAAGCAGGTCGGCGAAGATGGCCAGAAGACTGACCAGCAGGGCGCCGACGATCAGCATCGACATGTCGCTGCGGCTGATGGAAGCAAGAATGAGTACACCGAGGCCACCGGCGCCGATGGTCGCGGCGATGGTCATCACGCCGATGTTCATGACCACGGCGGTGCGCACGCCGGCGAGAATCACCGGGACCGCAATTGGCAGTTCAACCATGCGTAAACGCTGGCCGAATGTCATGCCGATGCCGCGAGCGGCTTCGCGAATGCCCGGTTCTACGCCGGTCAGCGCCAGGTAGGTGTTGCGCATGATCGGCAGCAGCGAATACAGGAACACCGCGGTGATTGCCGGCATCGGCCCCAGGCCCTGGCCGAATTTCGAGTAGAACGGCAGCAGCAGGCCGAACAGGGCAATCGATGGCACGGTCAGCAGCACCGTGGCGCTGGCCTGCAAGGGACCGGCGAGTGTCGGGAAACGCGTCATCAAAATGCCCAGCGGTACGCCGACGACGATTGCCAGGGTCACGGCAATGCCGACCAGCGTGATGTGTTGCCAGGTCAGATGTGCGACCTGTGCCCAGTCGAGGTGGGAAAAGGCGTTCAGAAATTCCATGTCTTTTCCTCCTTAATTGAGGGGATGCTGGCGCAGGAAATCTGCGGCAACCGATGAAGGGCTTTCGTGATCGACATCGACCCGCGCATTCAGCGCCCGCATGGTTTCGTCGTCGAACAATTCAGCCAGGGGTTTCAGTTGTTCGGCGAGTTTCGGGTTGGCGTCGAGGACCGCCTGGCGTACCACCGGGGCGGCGGTGTAGTCCGGAAAGTAATGCTTGTCGTCTTCCAGCAGCTTCAATTTGAAAGCGTTCAGGCGTCCGTCTGTGGTGTAGACCAGACCGGCAAACACCTGGCCATTGCGCAGTGCGGTGTAGACCAGCCCGGCGTCCATCTGACGGATGTTCTTGCGGGTCAGGTTCATGCCGTAAAGCTCGACCATGCCAAGCAGGCCGTCGGAGCGGTTGGCGAACTCGGTATCCAGTGCGACCAAATGATTGGTCCTGGCTTGGGCCTGCAGCACTTCGTTGAGCTGGCTAATCGTATTGATCTGCGGGTATTCATCCGCGACGTTTTTCGGTAACGCCAGCGCGTAGGTGTTGCTGAACTTCGACGGGGCAAGCCAGACCAGGCCTTTTTTCGCGTCGAGTTCTTTCACCCGGGCGTAGGACTGTTCGCTGTCGAGTTTTTCCGTCACGTGGTTGTAGGCCACCAGCGAAACTCCGGTGTATTCCCAGAGCATGTCGAGCTGGCCACTTTCATGGGCGCTGCGCGCAAGGTTGCTGCCCAGACCCCCCGTCACCTGGGCGTCGTAGCCTTTGGTGCGCAGGTATTGCGAGGTGATTTCCGCCAGCAGGGTCTGTTCGGTGAACACCCGGGCGCCGATGCGGATCACCGGTTTTTCAGCGGCTTGGGCGATTCCCGCAAACAGCAGGACGCAGCCCAGCAACAAGCTGCTGCCTTTCATAAATAGTGCTTTCATGAGTCTTCCTTTGCCGAGGCTTAAGACGGGCGCACGCCGCGTTCGAGCCAGAGGCGGCTGGTGAGTGTCACCAGACCGTCGAGCAGCAAGGCCAGCAGGGCGGTGCAGGCCGCGCCGAGCAGCAGTTGCGGCTGATTGTTCAGGGCGATGCCCGGGAAAATCAGGCTACCCAGGCTGTTCGCGCCGATCAGGAACGCCAGCGGGGCGGTACCGACGTTGATCGCCAGGGCCACGCGCACGCCACCGATGATGATCGGCACCGCGTTGGGCAGCTCGACGCGCCAGAGCACTTGCGCGGGCGTCATGCCAATACCGACGGCGGCTTCCTTGAGCGAACCCTGAACATTTTTCAGGCCTTCGTAGGTGTTACGTACGATGGGCAACAACGAGGCGAGGAACAGGGCGAAAATCGCCGGCCCGCTACCGATGCCGAGCACGCCCAGGGCAATGGCGAGTACGGCGAGGGGCGGCACGGTGTTGCCGATGTTGAAGATCTGCATGAAGCGTTCGGCGCGTCCGACCATGCTTGGGCGGCTGAGGAGGATGCCGGCGGGTATGCCCACAACAAGGGCGGCCAGCATGGAAGCAAGGACGAGAATCAGATGAGCTTGCAGGTAAAACAACAAATCGTCGCGGTAATGTTCGATCGTGTTGATGCCGATCCAGTGGACCAGCAGGGCCAGAAGGGCGACGACAACCGCTCCTCCTGTCAGCCCTTTGCCATAGCGAATAGCCACAGGCGGACTCCTTTTTTCTTTGTCGGCGAACGCAGTCCTGCTTGGCATGCCATTCCTGGCTGCCGGATAAAACGTTCGCGAGAAGCAGCTCTATCGATGCCGGTAAGACGGCATGAAATCGAGCCATAAGCGCAGCCTCGTCAGGCTAACTTGCAGGTTTTGAAAACCCTGCTACGAGAGCTGTAACAGGGGAGTGGACGCCTCCACTGTTTAAAAGGTTCCCACGTTCGACACTATTTGGCCACCCTGCAGGAGCTGCCGAAGGCTGCGTCGGCTTGCGAAGCGACCCCTGCATGTCAACGCACAAGAAGGTCCTTCGGCCCTTAACGCAGCCTGCGTCAGCTGCTACACGGTGGTCTGTAGATCACTTTTCAAGCTATAATCGCCGCCCTTTTTTGAATCACCTGCCAGGCGATTTCCCATGACCAAACAGGCCGCCGAAGTCGCGAAACGCCGCACTTTCGCCATCATTTCCCACCCCGATGCCGGTAAAACCACCATCACCGAGAAGCTCTTGCTGATGGGCAAGGCGATTGCGGTTGCCGGCACGGTGAAGTCTCGCAAGTCCGACCGCCATGCCACCTCCGACTGGATGGAAATGGAAAAACAACGGGGTATTTCCATTACCACGTCGGTCATGCAGTTCCCGTATCGCGACCACATGATCAACCTGCTCGACACCCCGGGCCACGAAGACTTCTCCGAAGATACCTACCGCACCCTGACAGCGGTCGATTCGGCATTGATGGTCCTCGACGGCGGTAAGGGTGTAGAGCCGCGGACCATCGCCCTGATGGACGTTTGCCGCCTGCGCGACACGCCCATCGTCAGCTTCATCAACAAACTCGACCGCGACATCCGCGACCCGATCGAGCTGCTCGACGAAATTGAAGCCGTCCTGAAAATCAAGGCAGCGCCGATCACCTGGCCGATTGGCTGCTATCGCGACTTCAAGGGCGTTTACCACCTCGCCGACGACTACATCATCGTGTACACCGCCGGTCATGGCCACGAGCGTACCGACATCAAAATCATCGAGAAGCTGGATTCCGATGAAGCCCGCGCGCATTTGGGTGACGAGTACGATCGCTTTGTCGATCAGCTGGAACTGGTGCAGGGTGCCTGCCATGAATTCAACCAGCAGGAATTTCTCGACGGTCAATTGACCCCGGTATTCTTCGGTACTGCACTGGGCAACTTCGGCGTCGATCACGTGCTCGACGCCGTGGTCAATTGGGCGCCGAAACCGCTGGCCCGGGTTGCCAACGAGCGCACCGTAGAGCCGGTTGAAGAGAAATTCGCCGGCTTCGTGTTCAAGATCCAGGCGAACATGGACCCCAAACACCGCGACCGTATCGCCTTCATGCGAATCTGCTCCGGCAAGTACGAAAAAGGCATGAAGATGCGCCACGTGCGCACCGGCAAAGACGTGCGGATCGGCGATGCGCTGACGTTCTTCTCCTCCGAGCGTGAGCAGCTTGAAGAAGCGTTTGCCGGCGACATCATCGGCTTGCACAACCACGGCACCATTCAGATCGGCGACACTTTCACCGAAGGCGAAGTCCTTGGCTTCACCGGCATCCCGCACTTCGCCCCGGAACTGTTCCGTCGCGTGCGTCTGCGTGATCCGCTGAAATCCAAGCAACTGCGCCAAGGCTTGCAGCAACTGGCGGAAGAGGGCGCCACCCAGGTGTTCTTCCCGGAGCGCAGCAACGACATCATCCTCGGCGCCGTCGGTGTGTTGCAGTTCGACGTGGTCGCCAGTCGCTTGAAAGAGGAATACAAGGTCGAGTGCTCGTACGAGCCGATCACCGTGTATTCCGCACGCTGGATCGATTGCAGCGATAAGAAGAAGCTCGAAGAGTTCCAGATCAAAGCGGTGGAAAACCTCGCGGTCGACGGCGGCGGCCACCTGACCTACCTGGCCCCGACCCGGGTCAACCTGGCGCTGATGGAAGAGCGCTGGCCGGACGTGAAATTCCGTGCGACGCGCGAGCATCACTAAAAGCTGATTGGCTACACCGAAAACCCCGGTCGCGAAAGCACCGGGGTTTTTTCTGTCCGACAACCATCCACTTGTGGGTGCGAGCTTGCTCGCGATGCTCTCGAGTGCGCCGCATTTTTCTCGACAGCACGCGTTAACCTCCATCGCGAGCAGGCTCGCTTCCACAGGGGGCAGGTCGCATCAGGAAATCTGTTACTTGATCCGGCTATACGCGTTATTCCAAACGAGTCTGCCTGCGCGCGGCATTTCCGGCCCATCATTGCAGTCCTACTCTGACAACCCGAATCGATTGCAACCAGATTTCTTGCAGCGTCACGGCGTACGGGTTCGCTGCTGGCACGCAGGAGGGATCGGCTATGAATATGTTTGTACGGGGTGCGGTGTTGCTGAAGGTTTTGGTGTTGCTGGCGCTGGGTTCTTCGGCGGCTTGGGCGGAATGTCCGAATCACGACAAGCAGGCTTGGAATGGGCCAAGCACTTACAGCGAAATGATGATTGCCGCGACGACCACTGATACGGACGATGACAGTGGGGACGAGGACGACTCGATGGATGATGACGATAGTCAGACTTGATTCGCGGGCGAAAAGAAAAACCTCTGCTAACCCGGCTCATTCAAGGCCGGAGGAGAAGAGGTTTTGAACAGGACACCAATCCCTGTGGGAGCTGGCCTGCTAGCGATTTCGGTGTGTCAGGCGACATAGACGTCGGCTGGTGTATTGCTATCGCTAGCAGGCTAGCTCCTACAGTTTTTGTATGGGCCTCCAGTTTTACGCAGCGCCGTCCAAGAATTGCTCGGCGTAATGACACGCGACCTGACGACTGTCGACCAGACGCAGCAGCGGCTCTTCCGTGCTGCAACGTTCGGTCGCATACGGGCAGCGCTTGTGGAAGGCGCAGCCGGGTGGCGGGTTCAGCGGGTTGGGCAATTCGCCGACGATCTTGATTTTCGGTTTGTCCGGATCCGGGTGGATGGTCGGAGTTGCCGACAGCAGGGCCTGGGTGTACGGGTGCAGAGGACGGGTGTAGATGTCCTCTTTCGGACCCATTTCCACCGGGCGGCCGAGGTACATCACCATCACATGGTCGGCAACGTGACGCACCACCGCCAGGTTGTGCGAGATGAACACATAGGCGGTGTTGAATTCCTGCTGCAGATCCATGAACAGGTTCAGCACCTGTGCCTGAATCGACACGTCGAGCGCAGAGGTCGGTTCGTCCGCGACCAGCACTTTAGGCTGCAACATCATCGCGCGGGCCAGAGCGATCCGCTGGCGCTGACCGCCGGAGAACATGTGCGGGTAACGCTGATAGTGCTCAGGGCGCAAACCCACCTGCTTCATCATCGCCTGGACTTTCTCGCGACGTTCGCTGGCGCTCATGTTGGTGTTGATCAATAGAGGCTCTGCAAGCTGATCACCGACTTTCTGCCGAGGATTCAACGAGGCGTAAGGGCTCTGGAACACCATCTGCACGTCTTTGCGCAATTGTTTGCGCTGCGCCTTGTCGGCACCGGCCACTTCCTGCCCGGCGATTTTCAAAGAGCCGGAGGACGGTTCTTCGATCAGCGTGAGGGCACGGGCCAGGGTGGACTTGCCGCAACCGGATTCACCGACGACAGCCAACGTCTTGCCAGCTTCCAGTTCGAACGACACACCGTTGAGAGCGCGCACGGTCGCATGGCCCTTGAACAGGCCGCGGGACACTTCGTAGTGACGGGTCAGGTCGCGGGCGGTAAGTACGACGGCCATTACGCCACCTCCTGATTCAGCGGGTAGAAGCAGCGGGCGAGGCTGTTGCTTTTCGGGTCGAGGGCCGGGCGCTCGGTGCGGCAGTTTTCCCGTACGTACGGGCAGCGTGGCGACAGCAGGCAACCTTGCGGCCGGTCATAACGGCCGGGAACGATGCCCGGCAGCGTGGCCAGTCGCGATTCGCCCAGGCTGTGCTCCGGAATCGCCTTGAGCAGCGCTTCGCTGTAAGGATGCGCCGGAATGTCGAACAATTGTGGTACCTGACCGACTTCCACCGCTTGCCCGGCGTACATCACGCACACGCGCTGAGCGGTTTCGGCGACGACCGCGAGGTCGTGGGTAATCAGCACAAGGCCCATGTTCTGTTCTTTCTGCAACGCCAGCAGCAGGTCCATGATCTGTGCCTGAATTGTTACGTCCAGGGCCGTGGTCGGTTCGTCGGCGATCAGCAGTTTTGGCTCGCCGGCAATGGCCATGGCGATCGCGACACGCTGGCTCATGCCACCGGACAGTTGATGCGGGTACGCGTCCATACGGCTGGCCGCGCCCGGGATTTCAACTTTTTCCAGCAGTTCGATGGCGCGTTTACGCGCTTGCTTGCCCGACATTTTCAGGTGCAGACGCAGCACTTCTTCGATCTGGAAACCGACGGTGTAGCTGGGGTTCAGCGCGGTCATCGGGTCCTGAAAAACCATCGCCAGGTCCTTGCCGACGATTTGCCGACGCTGACGATTGCTCAGCTTGAGCATGTTCTTGCCGTCGAAATTCAACGCGTCGGCAGTGACAATCCCCGGATGTTCGATCAGGCCCATCAGCGCCATCATGGTCACGGATTTACCGGAACCCGATTCGCCAACGATGGCCAGCACTTCGCCCTTGTCCACGGAGATATCCAGCCCGTCGACCACCGGCACGGCGTTCTTGTCGCCAAAGCGAACGTTGAGATTCTTGATTTCCAACAGTGACATTTATGAATCTCCTCAGGCGGCGTTCTTGAGTTTCGGGTCCAGCGCATCGCGCAGGCCGTCACCCATCAAGTTGATTGCCAGCACGCTGAGCAATATGGTCAAACCAGGCAGACTGACGACCCACCAGGCGCGTTCGATGTAGTCGCGAGCCGAAGCCAGCATGGTGCCCCATTCAGGCGTTGGCGGTTGTACGCCAAGGCCGAGGAAGCCCAGTGCCGCGGCATCGAGAATTGCCGAGGAGAAGCTCAAGGTCGCCTGAACGATCAACGGCGCCATGCAATTGGGCAGCACGGTGATGAACATCAGGCGGGGCAGACCGGCACCGGCCAGGCGAGCGGCGGTCACGTAGTCGCGGTTCAGTTCGCCCATCACCGCAGCGCGGGTTAGACGCACATACGACGGCAGCGAGACCACGGCGATGGCGATCACGGTGTTGATCAGGCCAGGACCGAGGATGGCGACAATTGCCACGGCCAGCAGCAGCGATGGCAGCGCCAGCATGATGTCCATCAGACGCATGATGGTCGGCCCGAGCAGGCGCGGGAAGAAACCGGCGAACAGCCCCAGAAGGATGCCCGGGATCAGCGACATCACCACCGACGACAAACCGATCAGCAGCGACAGCCGCGAACCTTCGATCAAGCGCGACAGCAGGTCGCGCCCCAGTTCATCGGTGCCGAGCAGGAACTGGATCTGTCCGCCTTCCAGCCACGATGGCGGGGTCAGCAGGAAGTCGCGGTATTGCTCGCTCGGGTCATGCGGTGCGACCCATGGGGCGAAGATCGCGCAGAAGACGATCAGGATCATGAACATCAGGCCGGCAACGGCGCCTTTGTTCCTGGAGAAGGCGTGCCAGAATTCTTTGTACGGGGACGGGTACAGCAGGCTTTGATCGACTGTTACCGCTTGATTTGGGGTTGAAGCTTCAGTGGTCATGGTCATGATCTCAGCGCTGATGACGGATGCGTGGGTTGGCAAAACCGTAGAGGATGTCCACTACGAAGTTGACCAGAATCACCAGGCAGGCGATTAGCAGGATGCCGTTTTGCACCACGGGATAATCCCGCGCGCCGATGGCTTCGATCAGCCATTTGCCGATGCCGGGCCACGAGAAAATGGTTTCGGTCAGCACCGCACCGGCCAGCAGCGTACCGACCTGCAGGCCGACCACGGTCAGTACCGGAATCAGCGCGTTGCGCAAACCGTGCACGAACACCACGCGCGAAGGCGACAGGCCTTTGGCGCGGGCCGTGCGGATGTAGTCTTCGCGCAGCACTTCGAGCATCGAAGAACGGGTCATCCGCGCGATCACTGCCAGCGGAATGGTACCGAGCACGATGGCCGGGAGGATCAAGTGATGCAGGGCATCGAGGAACGCACCCGGCTCATCGGCCAGCAGCGTGTCGATCAGCATGAAACCGGTGCGCGGCTCGATGTCGTAGAGCAGGTCGATCCGCCCGGACACCGGGGTCCAGCCCAGGGACACAGAGAAGAACATGATCAGGATCAGGCCCCACCAGAAGATCGGCATCGAATATCCCGCCAGGGAGATGCCCATCACCCCATGGTCGAACAGGGACCCTCGCTTGAGTGCCGCGATCACTCCGGCCAACAGGCCGAGAATGCCGGCGAACAGCAGCGCGGCCAGGGACAGTTCCAGGGTCGCGGGGAATAGAGAACTGAATTCGTTCCAGACGCTTTCACGGGTGCGCAGGGACTCGCCAAGATCGCCGTGAGCCAGTTTGCCAATGTAATCCAGGTATTGGGCATACAACGGTTTGTTGAGACCTAGGCGTTCCATTGCCTGAGCATGCATTTCGGGATCGACCCGACGTTCGCCCATCATCACTTCCACGGGGTCGCCCGGAATCATGCGAATCAACGCGAAAGTCAGCAAGGTGATGCCGAAGAACGTGGGGATCAATAACCCCAGTCGGCGGGCAATAAAACTAAACATCGTGTGGTGTACCTCATCAGCCGGTTAGGCGTGCCTGGCGTCCCTGAAGTCAGAGACGCCGGGAGTTTTCTTATCTACTTCACCTGGGTGGTGGCGAAGTTATTAGTGGTGAGCGGGCTGATTTGATAGCCCTCTACGTTGTTGCGCATTGCGGTGAACATTCTAGTGTGTGCGAGGCTGATCCACGGTTGATCCTGATTAAAAATAACCTGGGCCTGCTCGTAGAGCGCTGCACGTTCTGCCGGATCGACCTTGGCGCGGGCCTGATCGAGCAAGGCTTGAAATTTGTCATTGCACCAGCGCGCGTAGTTTTCGCCGTTCTTCGCCGCTTCGCAACTGAGCATAGGCGTCAGGAAGTTATCCGGGTCGCCGTTATCGCCCGCCCATCCGGCAGATACCATGTCGTGTTCGCCGTTCTTCGCGCGCTTGAGCATCTCGCCCCATTCCATCACGCGGATGTCGATTTTGATGCCGACCTTGGCGAGGTCGGCCTGCATCATTTGCGCGCCGAGCATCGGGTTCGGGTTGGTGGGACCGCCGCCGTTGCGGGTGAACAGGGTAAACACCGTGCCTTCCGGGACGCCGGCTTCTTTCAACAGGGCGCGGGCCTTGTCCAGGTCGCGAGGCGGGTTCTTCAGGCCGTGATTGTAGCCGAGCAGGGTGTCCGGGTATGGATTGACCGCCACGGTGGCATTGCCTTTGCCAAACAGGGTGTTGACCGCCGCTTCCTTGTCGAAGGCGATGTCGATGGCTTTACGCACTCGCACGTCACTCAAGTATTTGTGCGTGGTGTTCATGGCGATGTACGCGACGGTCATCGCGTTCATTTCATCGACTTTCAGGTTGCTGTCTTTCTTGATGCTCGGGATGTCATCAGGTTTTGGATACAACGCCACCTGGCACTCATTGGCCTTGAGCTTTTGCAGGCGAACGTTGTTGTCGGTGGCGATCGCCAGGATCAGCGCTTCAGCCGGTGGCTTGCCGCGGAAATATTCCGGGTTGGCCTTGAAGCGTACCTGGGCGTCTTTGTTATAGCGCTGGAAAATGAACGGGCCGGTGCCAACCGGTTTGTTGTTCAGGTCACCGGTCTTGCCGGCCTTGAGCAATTGGTCGGCGTATTCAGCGGAGTAGATCGACGAGAACGCCATGGCGATGTCGGCCAGGAAAGGCGCTTCGCGGCGGGTCAGGGTGAACTTGACGGTGTTGTCGTCAGCCTTCTCGACGCTTTTGAGCAGTTCCTTGAAACCCATGCTTTCAAAGTACGGGAAGCCTACGCTCGACAGTTTGTGCCACGGGTGAGTCGGGTCCAGCTGACGCTGGAAACTCCAGACCACATCGTCGGCGTTCATGTCGCGGGTCGGTTTGAAATATTCGGTGGTGTGAAACTTGACGCCTTTGCGCAAATGGAACGTGTAAGTCAGCCCGTCTTCACTGATGTCCCAGGAATCGGCCAGCGCCGGAATCACGTCCGTGGTGCCCGGCTTGAAGTCGGCCAGACGGTTGAAGATGGTCTCGGCCACAGCGTCAGCAGTGACTGCAGTCGTGTACTGGACCATGTCGAAGCCTTCCGGGCTGGCTTCGGTGCAAACCACCAGCGGTTTGGCCGAGACGCCGACTGCCACACTCAGCAATGCGGCCGCGATGGCTGCACGTAGGGGAAGCATTTTCATCAGGAATCCTCTGCAATCGGTTGAAGGACAAATGCCGAACGGCCGATTCATCACTGAATCCGCCGTTCGGCCGATGTTTTACAGAATGTTGAACGGGATGGTGGTTACGAGACGGAACTCGTTGAGGCTGCCATCCAGCTGGTTTTCGCTGGCGCGGTGAGCGGTGTACGTGGCGCGGATTGCGGTGGCCTTGAGCGGACCGCTTTGCACGGCATACGATGCACCGATGCCGTATTCATAGTGATGCTCGCCGTCCATCGAGGTCACGCTGTCGTAAGCGCCGCCCTTGTAGTGAGTGCCGTCGATACCCCAGCCGCGAGCCTGATAGATGTTGAACTTCAGGCCCGGCACGCCGTATTCGGCCATGTTCAGGCCGTAGGCGATCTGGAAGGATTTCTCGTTCGGGCCGTTGAAGTCCGACAGCAGGGAGTTGGCCAGGTAGATACCGTTGGTTTCGTGCAGGTAGTCGAAGTACTCGTTACCGTTCACTGCCTGGTACGAGAAGGTCAGACTGTGGGCCTGGTGAGTCAAACCCAACGACAGCGAGAAGGTGTCGTTGTCGATGTCGCCCAGCACCGCTTTGCCTTCATCGACGGTTTTGTAGTAGTTCAAGCCGGTGGTCAGGCTCAGAGTCGAGCTGTCGCCCAAGACGTGGGAGGCACCGAAGTAATACTGATTCCACATGTCTTCAGCCTGGGTGCCCCAGAGGCTGGTGGTCAGGCTCGAGAACGGCTGATAAGTGATGCCGGCAGTATTTACGCGATCGATCTCAATGATTTCGTCGGCGTATTCGGCGCGGAATTTACGCAGGCTTTGTTCGGTACGTGGCGAGTTTTTATCGAAAGTCGCCAGGTCGAAGGTCAGGTTTTCCAGCTCTTCGCTGTGCAGGCTGACGCCCTGAAAGCTCGAAGGCAGTGGACGGTTGCCGATGACGTCGACCATCGGGCTGCTGAAATTCTGGCGACCGGCAGTCAATGTGGTGTTGGAAAAACGTGCCTTGATGTTGGCCAGGCCCAGCTTGCTCCATTGATCAACTGCGTCACCGCCGTTTTCCGTCAGCGTACGGTTGTTGCCGGGGCGTGCGCGCCCAGGCTCAGGTGCTCCGCCATTACCGGATGCCAGGTCCTTGCGGTCACGGTCCAGCGCGATAGCGTTGTAGGCCGCCACCTCAGTGCTGAAGCCTACGGTGCCTTCGGTGAAGCCCGAGTTGTACTTGATGATGGTGCCTTGTACCCAGTTGATACGACGGTCCGTTTCTTTCAGTACGCCGTCGTCCCTGTAACGAAGCCTTGCGCCGCGCTTGAAATGCTCATTGGCATACCAGTTACGCGTGGAGCCGGTGACCGACTGCCCCTCGACAAAACCGGTGGCTTCGCTTTGAGCGCTCTTTTCCTTGACCGTCACCGGGGTGAAAGCCTGACTTTGGGTTTCTGCGTACGCCGTGGCGGTAACGCTGCTGATGGCCAGGGCCAATAACGCGGTGCTGCTCAGTTTCATGGGTGAAGCTCCTTGGTTTCTTTTTTTATTTGCCGGTCTTTTGGGTGATCCGGCTTTTGGTGTGGAACTCTTCAGGCATCGCAAACGTTTGCTCAGTGCCAAACCGGCAAACTGCGGCAATACGCTTGCTTGGGGGCGCAGTGCGCCCCCGGCGTTTCAACTCACGGTTATTTTTCCAGGCTGACACCCGAGAACACGTTGCGGCCGAAAGGACTCACTTTGAATCCTTCGATTTTGGCGCTCAACGGCTGGTTTACCGTTGAGTGCGCGACCGGTGTGATCGGTACCTGCTGCTTGAGGTACTGTTGCGCCTGTTTGTAAAGCACGGTGCGCTGGTCACGGTCGGTGACGACCTTGGCCTGTTTGATCAACTTGTCGTAAGCGGGATCGCACCACATGGAGTAGTTGTTGCCGCCAATGGCGTCGCAGCTGTACAGCGTGCCGAGCCAGTTGTCCGGGTCCCCGTTGTCACCGGTCCAGCCAATCAGGCTGATGTCGTGCTCGCCGTTCTTGGTGCGCTTGATGTACTCGCCCCATTCGTAGCTGACGATCTTCACCTTGAGGCCGATTTTCGCCCAGTCCGCCTGAAGCATCTCGGCCATCAACTTGGCGTTCGGGTTGTACGGCCGTTGCACCGGCATCGCCCAGAGCGTGATCTCGGTGCCTTCCTTTACGCCGGCAGCCTTGAGCAATTCCTTGGCTTTTTCCGGGTTGTAGGCAGCGTCCTTGATGGTCTCGTCATAGGACCATTGCGTCGGCGGCATGGCGTTGACGGCCAGTTGACCGGCGCCTTGGTAAACAGCATTGAGAATGCCTTGCTTGTTCACTGCCATGTCCAGCGCCTGCCGCACTTCAAGCTGATCGAACGGCTTGTGACGCACGTTGTAGGCGATGTAGCCGAGATTGAAGCCAGGCTTTTCGATTAGTTTAAGTTTGCTGTCGTTTTTCAACGCAGTGATGTCGGCGGGGCGCGGGTGCAGCGTGATCTGGCACTCATTGGCCTTGAGTTTCTGCACCCGCACCGAAGCGTCGGTATTGATCGCGAAAATCAGGTTGTCGAGTTTGACCCGGCTCGGGTCCCAGTACTGCTTGTTGCCCGTATAACGGATGTTGGAGTCTTTCTGGTAGCTCTTGAACACGAACGGGCCAGTGCCGATCGGCTTCTGGTTGATGTCGCTCGGTTTCCCTTCGGCCAGCAACTTGTCGGCGTATTCGGCGGACAGGATGGCGGCGAAGCTCATGGCGATGTTCTGGATAAACGCCGCGTCAACGTTGTTTAGCGTCATGACCACCGTCAGCGGTCCGGTTTTTTCGACCTTGGCAATGTTCTTGTTCAGGCTCATCCCGTTGAAATACGGGAACTCGGTCGGATAAGCCTTACGGAACGGTTGTTGCGGATCGAGCATGCGGTTAAACGTAAACAGCACGTCATCGGCGTTGAAATCACGGGTCGGCGTGAAGTACTTCGTCGTATGAAATTTCACACCTTCGCGCAAATGAAACGTGTATTTGAGGCCGTCCTCGGAAATGTCCCAGCTTGTCGCCAGGCCGGGCACGACGTTGGTCGCGCCTTTTTCAAACTCGGCCAGGCGGTTGTACAACGGCTCGGCGGCGTCGTTATCGGTCGCGGTGGTGTATTGCGCGGTGTCGAAGCCTGCCGGGCTGCCTTCGGAGCAGAATACCAGGCTGTTGTTGGCGGCCTGGCTGAACGAACTGGCGGCCAGCAGGCCGGTGCCCAGCAGTGTGGAGAAAACCAAGGAATGGCGCATGTCGCTCCCTTATTCCGTGTTGTGACAATGTGCTGGCGTCCCGTTCGAAGACGAGGTCCGGCACCATTGATGTCAAGCCATGCCGCGCAGCGAAAGAACCGAGAATCCACACATGCACTGGTCAGATCCCGACGGTATGAACCGTGGGTCCGGCAGTAAATGGGAAAGGTCCGAAGAGCTTGTGGGAAAAAGCGACACGTCCTAAAGCCGGGTTGACTGCTCGGCGAATTGGACGTAGGTGCATTCCTACATTCTCGATAGAAAAAACAACGGCGACGTCATGAACGTCGCCGTTGCCGCTTCTTACTTGCTGACGCTGACGCCGTAGAAGGAGTTCAAGCCAAACGGGCTGATCTTGAAGTCCTGCACATTGTTGCGCATGGGCTGGAACACCGTCGAGTGGGCGATTGGTGTCATCGGAACAGCGTCCTTGAGGACGTGTTGCGCCTGCTTGTACAGTTCAGTGCGTTTGCCCTGATCCGAAGTGCGCTTGGCTTGTTTAACGATGTCGTCAAACTGCTTGTCGCACCATTTGGAGAAGTTGTTGCCTTCCAGCGAGTCGCAGCCAAACAGCACGTTGAGCCAGTTGTCCGGGTCACCGTTGTCGCCGCTCCAGCCAATCAACATCGCGCCGTTTTCGCCGCCCTTGGAGCGCTTGATGTACTCGCCCCATTCGTAGGTCACGATCTTGGCCTTGATGCCAACCTTGGCCCAATCGGACTGCAGCATTTCAGCCATCAGTTTGGCGTTCGGGTTGTAGGGACGCTGAACCGGCATCGCCCACAGGTTGATCTCGGTGCCTTCCTTGATGCCGGCTTCCTTGAGCAGCTCTTTGGCTTTTTCGGGGTTGTACGGCGTGTCTTTGATAGTGGTGTCGTAAGACCACTGGGTTGGCGGCATGGCGTTGACCGCCAGTTGACCGGCGCCCTGATAGACCGAGTCGATGATCTGCTGCTTGTTGACGGCCATGTCCAGTGCCTGACGCACTTTCAGTTGGGCCATCGGGTTTGGCTGATCACTGCCCTTGATCTTGTCCATTACGTTGTAGGCGATGTAACCCAGGTTGAAACCGGCCTGTTCAGGCAGCTTCAGGGTTTTGTCTTCGCGCAGTGCCTTGAGGTCGGCCGGACGCGGGAACAGGGTGACCTGGCACTCGTTCTTTTTCAGCTTCTGGATGCGCACCGACGGATCGGTGGTGATGGCGAAGATCAGGTTGTCGATCTTGACGTCGTCAGGCTGCCAGTAGTCCTTGTTGCCGGTGTAACGGATGTTGGAATCTTTCTGGTAGCTTTTGAACACGAACGGACCCGTGCCGACCGGCTTCTGGTTGATGTCCGCAGGCTTGCCGTCCTTGAGCAGCTGGGCAGCGTACTCGGCAGATTGCAGCGAAGCGAAACTCATGGCCATGTTCTGGATGAACGCGGCGTCGACGTCTTTTAGCGTGAACTTGACGGTGTGGTCGTCGACTTTTTCGATCTTGGTGATGTTGGTGTCCATCCCCATATCGGTGAAGTACGGGAATTCGGTCGGGTACGCTTTGCGGAACGGGTCATCCTTGTTAATCATGCGATTAAAGGTGAACAGCACGTCGTCGGCGTTGAATTCGCGCGTTGGCTTGAAGTACGGGGTGGTGTGGAACTTGACGCCTTCACGCAGGTGGAAGGTGTAAGTCAGGCCATCGTCTGAAATGTCCCACTTGGTCGCCAGGCCAGGAATCACGGCGGTGCCGCCGCGCTCGAACTGGGTCAGGCGGTTGAACATGGTTTCTGCAGAGGCGTCGAAGTCGGTTCCGGTGGTGTACTGACCAGGATCGAAACCGGCCGGGCTCCCTTCGGAGCAGAACACCAGGTTAGTCGCCGCTTGGGCGAAAGGTGCGCTGGCTAACAAGCTCGCGCCGACTAAAAACGGAATGACCGCGTGTTTAAGCATGGTGGCCTCATGATTTGTTGTCATTTTTGGAATTTGAGGACGACCTCGTGAGTCGTGCCTGCGGATACTTATGCAGGGGCCATACCCAATGCAAGATCCAGAGCGACGACGGGCCTTAAACGGTGGCACGCACGTACCTTAATGTCGCATATCTGTAAATATTGGCGCATTTGACCGTTTGCGCGGGTTTTTTTCGGTGCAACCTGTGCGCCTCAGAGGAGCAACCGGGCGGGTGTGTGCACCGGGTTGGCGCGGGGTGTTACTTATATATACCCTGCCGGGATCGGTTTTTACCCTGTTCATTGTGGTGACTTGTTCATAAAAAAACGGCGATCACTGCGGTGATCGCCGTTCTTTCATACGGGGTCATGAAATCAAGGCATCACGACTTCTATCGCGCCATCGGCGGTCATGCTGACCTGGCTGGTGCCCGCTTCTACCTCCGGGGTGACCGCTGCCGCATCCAGGCTGGCCGCTTTCATCATTATCGGCCCGCGCAGGTACGGTTGTGGATAACCATTGCTGTTGAGGTTCAGGTTGACGATTTTGTAGCTTGTGCCGCCGAGTGCGTCGGTGGCCAGCTGCGCACGGGCCTTAAAGGCGCTGACGGCTTCTTTGAGCAGAGCGTCTTCGCTGGCTTTGCGTGTCGGCGTGGCGATGGCGAAGTCCATGCCGCCCATTTTCAGGTCCGTCAGCAGTTCGCCGGTCAGTTTCGACAGGGCGGCGAAGTCGGAGCTTTCCAGGCGCAATTCGGCGCGCTCGCGCCAGCCGGTGATCTTCTGGCCTTTGGTGTCGTAGATCGGGTAACTGTTGCGGCTGCCCTGGCGCAGGGTGATGTCTTTGACTTGCTTGGCCTGGGCCAAGGCTTTGTTCATGGTGGTGCTGACGTCGGCCGCGAGCTTGGCGGGGTCAGTGTTTTGCTCTTCGGTGTAAAGCGTGACGATCATCAGGTCGCGGGCGACTTCCTGACTGACTTCGGCGCGCAGGGAGATCTGGTTGTAATGAAGTTGATCGACGGCCAGGGCCGGGAGGCTGGCGACGGTGCCAGCGCTGAGTGCAAGAAGGGCGGCGCTGCGGCGGAAACTGTGCATGGAAACTCCTTGGACATTGCGCAGGGGTAAGGTCCGAACCTGCGTCAAAACCATCAGACTGTAGGCGGCAGCGGCAAGTTGCAAGCTGCAAGTTGCAAGCTTTTAACTTGAGGCTTGCAGCTTGAAACTCGTCGCTGCTCCTCTGTGTCCTTTTGCCGCACTTCTGCCTGCCAGCCCCCGCGCTTGGTTATACTCCCTGCGATCCGCCTGGAGCGCTCATCAGGAGAGCTCATGCTCGCCCCCGTTCAAATCACTTCCGCGACTCGTCAGAACCTCTGGCGCCTGACCTTCATCCGCACGCTGGTGCTGGCCGCTCAGGCCGGTTCGGTGGGGCTGGCTTACTGGTTCGATTTGCTGCCGTTGCCCTGGTTTCAACTGGCCGCCACCCTCGGCTGTTCGATGCTGTTGTGCGCGTTCACCGCGATTCGCCTGCGCACCAGCTGGCCGGTCACCGAGCTCGAATACGCCGTGCAACTGGCCTGTGATCTGTTTATCCACAGCGCCTTGCTGTATTTCTCCGGTGGTTCTACCAACCCGTTCGTCTCTTATTACCTGGTGCCGCTGACGATCGCTGCGGTGACGCTGCCCTGGCGTTATTCGGTGATCCTTTCGGGCATTGCCCTGACGATGTACACCTTGTTGCTGGCGCGCTTTTACCCCCTGCAAACCTTTCCGATCGCCCGGGAAAACCTGCAGGTCTACGGCATGTGGTTGAGTTTCGCCCTGGCCGCAGCGGTGATCACCTTCTTCGCGGCACGCATGGCTGAAGAGCTGCGCCGGCAGGAAGAACTGCGCGCCATTCGTCGTGAGGAGGGCCTGCGCGATCAGCAATTGCTGGCCGTCGCGACCCAGGCCGCTGGCGCCGCCCATGAATTGGGCACGCCGCTGGCGACCATGAGCGTACTGCTCAAAGAGATGCGTCAGGATCACCACGATCCGCTGTTGCAGGACGACCTGAGCGTGCTGCAGGACCAGGTCAAACTGTGCAAGGAAACCTTGCAGCAACTGGTGCGCGCCGCCGAGGCCAATCGTCGTCTGGCCGTGGAAATGCAGGACGTCACCGACTGGCTCGACGAAGCACTGAACCGCTGGCATTTGATGCGCCCGGAAGCCAGCTACCGCTTCCAGCGCCTCGGTCAGGGCGCCGTGCCGCGCATGGCCCCGCCGCCGGACCTGACCCAGGCCCTGTTGAATCTACTTAATAACGCCGCCGACGCCTGTCCCGACGGGTTGCAAGTGACGCTGGACTGGAATGCCGAAGACTTGACCATCAGCATTCGCGACCACGGCGCCGGCGTGCCATTGGCCATTGCCGAACAGATCGGCAAGCCGTTTTTTACCACCAAGGGCAAAGGTTTCGGCCTGGGCCTGTTTTTGAGCAAAGCCAGCGTGACACGCGCGGGCGGCTCAGTAAAACTCTACAGTCATGAGGAAGGCGGCACGCTCACCGAGCTGCGCCTGCCCCGTGTCGCCCGAGGAGACGAACATGAGTGACGAGATCCAAGTCGAAGGTGAAGAACTGCCGCACTTGCTGCTGGTAGATGACGACGCCACGTTCACCCGCGTGATGGCCCGCGCCATGGCCCGTCGTGGTTTTCGCGTGAGCACCGCCGGTTCCGCCGAAGAAGGCCTGACCATCGCCCAGGCTGACATCCCGGATTACGCCGCCCTCGACCTGAAAATGGACGGTGATTCGGGCCTGGTGCTGTTGCCGAAACTGCTCGAACTCGATCCGGAAATGCGCGTAGTGATCCTCACCGGTTATTCGAGCATTGCGACCGCCGTCGAGGCAATCAAGCGTGGCGCCTGCAATTATCTGTGCAAACCGGCGGATGCCGATGACGTGTTGGCCGCGTTGCTCTCCGAACACGCCGACCTCGACACCCTGGTGCCGGAAAACCCGATGTCGGTGGACCGCCTGCAGTGGGAACACATCCAGCGCGTATTGACCGAACACGAAGGCAATATCTCGGCCACCGCCCGGGCCTTGGGCATGCACCGTCGTACCCTGCAGCGCAAACTGCAGAAGCGCCCGGTCCGTCGCTGAACCTGCGCTGAACGAATGCCCGCCAGGCCTCGCGACCAACCGAACCGATCATCTATGATCGGTTCGTGTGCGATTGCTTCCTTATCGAGCTCATTCCATGAATCAGAACGCTGAGTATCGCGCGGTCAACGATCGCGTGCGCGGGGACTTTTTTCGCAAGGTCTGGGCCATGACCACGCCTTATTGGCGCAGCGAAGAGAAGGGCAAGGCCTGGACATTGCTGATCGCCGTGATCGTGTTGTCGCTGTTCAGTGTGGCCATTTCGGTGTGGGTCAACCGTTGGTACAGGGATTTCTATAACGCCCTGCAAAACAAGGACGAAGCGGCGTTCTGGCAGTTGATCCTGTATTTCTGCGGCATTGCCGCGGTGGCGATTCTCGGTGCCGTGTACCGGCTGTACCTGACCCAGATGCTGACCATCCGCTGGCGCGCCTGGCTGACCGAAAAACATTTCACTCGTTGGCTAAGCCACAAGAATTACTATCAGCTGGAGCAGGGCGGTTACACCGATAACCCGGACCAGCGGATCTCCGAAGACCTCAACAAATTCACCGCCAATACCTTGGGCCTTGGCCTCGGTTTGATCCGCACCATCGTCAGCCTGGTATCGTTCTCGATCATTCTGTGGGGTGTGTCCGGCAGCATTGAGGTGTTCGGCGTCACCATCCCTGGCTACATGTTCTGGTGCGCGCTGGTGTACGCCGCCGTCGGCAGCTGGCTGACGCATCTGATCGGGCGTCGCCTGATCGGCCTGAGCAACAATCAACAACGCTTCGAAGCCGACCTGCGTTTCTCCATGGTGCGGGTTCGCGAGAACGCTGAAAGCATCGCACTGTACAACGGCGAGCCGAACGAAAACCGTCGGTTGAGCCACCGTTTCGGTCTGGTCTGGCACAACTTCTGGGACATCATGCGCGTGTCCAAACGCCTGACATTTTTCACCTCCGGCTATGGTCAGATCGCTATCATCTTCCCGTTTATGGTTGCGGCGCCGCGCTATTTCTCCGGTAAAATCGAACTGGGCGTGCTGATGCAAATCAACTCGGCGTTCGGCAACGTGCAGGAGAACTTCAGCTGGTTCATCAGTGCCTATCAGGACCTCGCCGAGTGGCGCGCCACCTGTGATCGTTTACTGAGTTTCCGTCAGGCGATGACAGATAACGAAGAGCGGGCGCCGGCGATCGATGTGCAGAGTGCCGGCGCTGCGTTGAAGGTGCAGGGCCTGGGGCTGGATCTGGCTGATGGTCGTCACCTGTTGACCCATGCCGACATGACGGTGGAGGCGGGTGAGCGCGTCATGCTCAGCGGGCGTTCCGGCAGTGGCAAATCCACATTGTTCAGGGCGATGGGGCATTTATGGCCGGCTGGCCATGGCAGCATTCGTCTGCCGGCGGCCCGTTACCTGTTTCTGCCGCAAAAACCGTATTTGCCGATTGGCACACTTCGCGAAGCCTTGAGTTATCCACAGGCTGGCGACACTTACGCGAACGAGCGCTATGCGCATGTGCTGGAAACCTGCCGCTTGCCGCACCTGGTTGCGCGCCTTGATGAAGCCAATCACTGGCAACGGATGTTGTCGCCCGGTGAGCAACAGCGTCTGGCCTTCGCCCGAGCGCTGCTGTTTGCTCCGCAGTGGCTTTATATGGACGAAGCCACCTCGGCGATGGACGAAGAAGATGAGGCAACGTTGTATCAGGCTTTGATCGATGAGATACCGGGCCTGAGCATCGTCAGTGTGGGTCATCGAAGCAGTTTGAAACGATTCCATCCGCGGCACGTGCGCATCGAGAATGGTCACCTGATCGACCAGACTGTGACCGCCTGAATCACGGCGGTTCTTTTGGATAGAGCCTTTGTGGCGAGGGGGCTTATGTGGCGACTTGGCTTGTGTGGCGAGGGGGCTTGCCCCCGTTCCAGTGCGCAGCACTGGCAAGGTCTTGTAAGCGTGCGAGTTTGGGGCCGCGTCGAGACCCGACGGGGGCAAGCCCCCTCGCCACAGGGCGATCCGGTCGAGAGCGATAGATTCGCTGGTGGTGATCGTACAACCGCGTTGAGCTATGATGCGCATTCAGCGAATTCTCGAGACAGACGTTCACCATGGAAAACCCGATCGACGTGCCACGCCTCCCTCGCAAGCGCCGCAGCCTCGCACAGGAATTGGTGACGGTGCTGTCCGAGCAGATTCGCGATGGTCAACTCCAGCGCGGCGACAAGTTGCCCACCGAGTCGGCAATCATGGATGCCCATGGCGTGAGTCGCACTGTGGTGCGCGAGGCGATTTCCCGTCTGCAAGCGGCGGGGCAGGTGGAAACCCGTCACGGCATTGGCACCTTCGTACTGGATACGCCGAGCCCGAGTGGTTTCCGCATCGACCCGGCCACGGTGGTCACGCTGCGTGACGTGCTGGCGATTCTGGAACTGCGCATCAGCCTCGAAGTGGAATCCGCCGGGCTCGCGGCGCAACGCCGCAGCCCCGAGCAGTTGGCACTGATGCGTGCCGCGCTGGATGCCTTGAACGAAAGCGCGGCTCATGCCAGCGACGCGGTGGCTTCGGACTTTCAATTCCACCTGCAGATCGCCCTGTCGACCGGTAACCGTTACTTCACCGATATCATGACTCACCTCGGGACGAGCATCATTCCGCGTACGCGGCTTAATTCCGCGCGCCTGGCCCATGACGACCAGCAACACTACATGGGTCGCCTGAGCCGCGAGCACGAAGAAATCTACGACGCGATTGCCCGCCAGGATTCCGATGCCGCCCGCGCGGCAATGCGCCTGCACCTGACCAACAGCCGCGAACGGTTGCGTCATGCGCATGAAGAGGCTGAGGCGCAGCGGGGTTAAGGGAGTTCGGGGTCTTCAACAGGTTCCATGACGTAATCAACGTACTTCACGGTGTTGTCACCCAGCACCATGAATTTTTTGCGGGTGACCGCCCATGTAAGTCCCGGCATCAATTCAAACCCGACCCAATCGTTTATGTTCACGTGCAGATCGAAGTCCATTGGCATTTCCAGAGCCGCTTGCTTGGCGTCGGTCGGAAAGCTGAATCGGTATGTTGTGTTCATGGCTGATTTCCTCGGTAGTTGATGTGAGGATTCAGTCACATTCAGCGACCGTTCGAAACTGTTAAAAATACCAGTTGCGATGAGCGGACAGCGCATATCTGCACATCTGCTGCGTTCCCCTTTTGTACCTATGCATCCAAGGCCTTCGGATGTCGCACCTGCTGACACTGCGCCCGGACCGCGCAAAATCCATTTGGATCGTTCCCACGCCGAGCGTGAGAACGATCTATCGCAAGTAGCGCTTCTCAGGATTCAACAAGGATCAGCAACGGTTTTGAGGAGGGCTGCAGACTCGACTCGTCGGCAAACTTGTATCGTAATTCAACGGTTCTCCCTCGGTAGCTTTCAAGGTCCGCTTTCGCGATTTTCAGTTCGATCCCGCTGCGTTTCACCATGTCGTCAATGGCATCATCCCAAAAACCGGTGGGCTCCTCGACACCGCGCCAGTCGGGCTCTTCAACGTCCGTCCCCAGGATCGGGTACACGTCCCAGTTTGGCGGGATGTCGTTAGGCTCCGGCACCCGGACGATCAAACAGTCTCTGAGCTCCGACAGCACAATCACAATGGGCTGGTCGGGGCCACGGGGTGGGAATTGGGGAAGTATCGGTGAGGAAAAATTCATGTGGGTGTACTCCGTGCGAAGTTCGCCACGATCCATTCGTGGCACTGGCAGAACTCTAGGTGATGAATTCATGGTGAGTCGGCCGCGACTTTGTCCGGTTATTTCCATCCTGGCGCAGCCCAGACAATAAAGTGCAGCAGTGAGCGCGGGAGCAAGGTTCGAACATTCGAACATCGTTTGACTTGACTCACGCATTACGGTCCCTGGCACAAATTTCACCCGCAACGATGAAATGCAGTTGACGGTTGTTTTTTAAGTTGTACGATGACCTACAACTTCGGCGAAGGCTGACGGTTTATCCACACACAAACAACAACGTAGCTACTCAGGGTGTTCGAATAATGAATCCACAAGAACTGAAGTCCATCCTCTCTTCCGGTCTGTTGTCATTCCCGGTTACCGATTTCGATGCCCAGGGCGATTTCCATCGCGCGGGCTACATCAAGCGTCTCGAATGGCTGGCCCCATACGGCGCCTCGGCTCTGTTCGCCGCAGGCGGCACCGGCGAGTTCTTCTCTCTGGCGGCCAGCGAATATTCGGAAATCATCAAGACTGCCGTCGACACCTGCGAAACCAGCGTGCCGATTCTGGCCGGCGTCGGCGGTTCGACCCGCCAGGCTATCGAATATGCACAGGAAGCCGAGCGTCTGGGCGCCAAAGGCCTGTTGCTGCTGCCGCACTACCTGACTGAAGCCAGCCAGGACGGCGTTGCCGCTCACGTTGAAGCCGTGTGCAAATCGGTAAAAATCGGTGTGGTGGTTTACAACCGTAACGTCTGCCGCCTGACCGCTCCGCTGCTGGAACGTCTGGCCGAGCGCTGCCCGAACCTGATCGGTTACAAAGACGGTCTGGGCGATATCGAATTGATGGTGTCGATCCGTCGCCGCCTCGGCGATCGTTTCAGCTACCTGGGCGGTTTGCCGACCGCTGAAGTTTACGCCGCTGCGTACAAGGCACTGGGCGTGCCGGTTTATTCCTCGGCAGTGTTCAACTTCATTCCGAAAACCGCGATGGATTTTTACCACGCCATTGCCCGCGAAGATCACGCCACCGTCGGCAAGATCATCGACGACTTCTTCCTGCCTTACCTGGACATCCGTAACCGCAAGGCGGGTTACGCGGTGAGCATCGTCAAGGCCGGGGCAAAAATCGCCGGCTATGACGCAGGCCCTGTGCGTGCACCGCTGACCGATCTGACCGGCGAAGAGTATGAAATGCTCGCCGCGTTGATGGACAAGCAAGGCGCGCAGTAATCCGATTAAACAAGGCCGCTGAGCAATCAGCGGCCTTTTGTGTTCAGGACTGCTTAGAAAGGGGTAAGCCAAGTGGCTGATACAAAGCGTTTCGATAACTACATCAACGGTGAATGGGTTGCGGGCAGTGATTACTGCGCCAACATCAACCCGTCCGAATTGAGCGACACCATTGGCGACTACGCCAAGGCTGATCTGGCCCAGGTTCACGCTGCCATCGACGCAGCGCGCGCGGCATTCCCGGCCTGGTCCACTTCGGGCATTCAGGCCCGTCACGATGCACTGGACAAAGTCGGTACGGAAATCCTCGCCCGCCGCGAAGAGCTTGGCACCTTGCTGGCCCGGGAAGAGGGCAAGACCCTGCCTGAGGCGATTGGTGAAGTGACCCGCGCCGGTAACATCTTCAAATTCTTCGCCGGTGAAACCCTGCGGCTGTCCGGCGACTATCTGCCGTCGGTGCGTCCAGGCGTGAACGTTGAAGTGACCCGCGAAGCATTGGGCGTGGTTGGCCTGATCACCCCATGGAACTTCCCGATCGCGATCCCGGCATGGAAGATCGCTCCGGCCCTGGCCTACGGCAACTGCGTCGTGCTGAAACCGGCCGATCTGGTCCCGGGCTGCGCCTGGGCGCTGGCGGAAATCATCTCCCGCGCCGGCTTCCCGGCCGGCGTGTTCAACCTGGTGATGGGCAGCGGTCGTGTGGTTGGCGATGCGTTGGTGCAGAGCCCGAAGGTCGACGGCATCAGCTTCACCGGTTCGGTAGGCGTCGGTCGCCAGATCGCGGTCAGCTGTGTGTCGCGTCAGGCCAAGGTTCAGCTGGAAATGGGCGGCAAGAACCCGCAGATCATTCTCGACGACGCCGACCTCAAGCAGGCGGTCGAGTTGTCGGTGCAGAGCGCGTTCTACTCCACCGGACAACGTTGCACCGCCTCGAGCCGCTTCATCGTCACCGCCGGGATTCACGACAAATTCGTTGAAGCCATGGCGGAGCGCATGAAGTCGATCAAGGTTGGCCACGCGTTGAAAACCGGCACCGACATCGGCCCGGTCGTTTCGCGAGCGCAGCTTGATCAGGACATGAAGTACATCGACATCGGCCAGTCCGAAGGTGCGCGTCTGGTCAGCGGCGGCGGTCTTGTGACCTGTGATACCGAAGGCTATTACCTCGCGCCAACGCTGTTTGCCGACAGCGAAGCGGCGATGCGTATCAGCCGCGAAGAGATCTTCGGCCCGGTGGCCAACGTTGTTCGCGTGGCGGATTACGAAGCGGCACTGGCCATGGCCAACGACACCGAATTCGGTCTGTCGGCGGGCATCGCGACCACTTCATTGAAGTACGCCAACCACTTCAAGCGTCATTCCCAGGCCGGGATGGTAATGGTCAACCTGCCGACGGCGGGCGTGGATTACCACGTACCGTTCGGTGGGCGTAAAGGTTCCTCTTATGGATCCCGCGAGCAAGGTCGCTATGCGCAAGAGTTTTACACCGTCGTAAAAACCTCCTACATCGGCTCCTGACACCCGCAATACCTGTGGGAGCTGGCTTGCCTGCGATCGCATCACCGCATTGTGACTGACACTGCGCGGTGCCTGCATCGCGGGCAAGCCCGGCTCCCACAGAAAATCAGCGCCTACAGAACACCGTTATTACCCGCATAAAAATAATCAGTGGGAGTACATCTACATGCAAGCGACCAAGCCGACCCACGTCCGCTATTTGATATTGCTCATGCTTTTCCTGGTGACCACGATCAACTACGCCGATCGGGCCACCATCGCCATTGCCGGCTCCAGCCTGCAAAAAGACCTCGGCATCGACGCGGTCACCCTCGGTTACATCTTCTCTGCTTTCGGTTGGGCCTACGTGGCCGGGCAAATTCCCGGTGGCTGGTTGCTGGACCGTTTCGGCTCGAAAAAAATCTATGCACTGAGCATCTTCACCTGGTCGCTGTTCACCGTGCTGCAGGGTTACGTCGGCGAGTTCGGCATGTCCACCGCCGTGGTTGCTCTGTTCATGCTGCGCTTTCTGGTGGGCCTGGCGGAAGCGCCTTCCTTCCCCGGTAACGCGCGCATTGTCGCGGCCTGGTTCCCGACCGCAGAACGCGGCACTGCCTCGGCGATCTTTAACTCGGCGCAATATTTTGCCACCGTATTGTTCGCCCCGTTGATGGGCTGGATCGTCTACAGCTACGGCTGGCAGCACGTGTTCATCGTCATGGGTGTAATCGGCATCATCTTCTCGGGCATCTGGCTGAAGGTGATCTACAGCCCGCGCCAGCACCCGATGATCAACGAAGCCGAATTCAAGCACATTGCCGACAACGGCGGCATGGTCGACATGGACCAGGACAAAGGCAAGGGCGCCAAGGCTGACGGCCCGAAATGGGACTACATTCGCCAGTTGCTGACCAACCGCATGATGCTGGGCGTGTACCTGGGCCAATATTGCATCAACGGCATCACCTATTTCTTCCTGACCTGGTTCCCGGTGTACCTCGTACAGGAACGCGGCATGACTATCCTCAAGGCCGGTTTCATCGCATCGTTGCCGGCGATTTGCGGCTTCATTGGTGGGGTGCTCGGCGGGGTGATTTCCGATTACCTGTTGCGCAAGGGCCATTCCCTGACCTTCGCCCGCAAGGCACCGATCATTGCCGGTTTGCTCGTCTCCAGCAGCATCGTGGCGTGTAACTATGTCGATGTGGAATGGATGGTCGTCGGCTTCATGGCCCTGGCCTTCTTCGGTAAAGGTGTGGGCGCTTTGGGTTGGGCGGTGGTGTCCGACACCTCGCCGAAACAGATCGCCGGCCTCAGTGGTGGCTTGTTCAACACCTTCGGTAACATTGCTTCGATTACCACGCCGATCGTGATCGGCTACATCATCAGCTCCACCGGCTCATTCAAATGGGCGCTGGTGTTTGTCGGTTGCAACGCACTGGTCGCAGTGTTCAGCTACCTGGTCATTGTCGGTCCGATCAAACGGGTGGTGCTCAAAGAACCACCGGTCAGCGGACCTGAAGCAGCCACCTTGTCCCAAGCGCATTCCTGAGGAGCGGCGTCATGCAACTGATTGAACATTCCGACTCGCCGCGCTACATCCGCCTGCACGAGCGGGACAACGTGGTGATTGTGGTCAATGACCAGGGCGTGCCGGCCGGCACCGAATTTCCGGACGGCCTGGTTACCGTGGATTTTGTCCCGCAAAGCCACAAAGTCACGCTGGAAGACATTCCCGAAGGTGGCCAGGTAATTCGTTACGGCCAGACCATCGGCTATGCGTTGCAGCCAATTCCACGCGGCAGTTGGGTCAAGGAAGATCAACTGCGCATGCCGACCGCGCCACCGCTGGACAGCTTGCCGCTGTCCACCGAAGTGCCGGCCGCGCAGGCACCGCTGGAAGGCTTCACATTCGAAGGTTATCGCAACGCCGACGGCACCGTTGGCACACGCAATATTCTGGGCATCACCACGACCGTTCAGTGCGTTACCGGTGTGCTTGATCATGCAGTTAAACGCATCAAGGATGAATTGCTGCCGCTGTATCCGAATGTCGATGACGTGGTGGCGCTGACCCACAGCTACGGTTGTGGCGTAGCGATTACCGCCACCGATGCGTACATCCCGATCCGCACTGTGCGCAACCTGGCGCGCAACCCGAACCTGGGTGGCGAAGCGCTGGTGATCAGTCTGGGCTGCGAAAAACTGCAGGCCGGGCAGGTGATGCACGAAGGTGACAGCTCGGTCGATCTGAGCGATCCGTGGCTGTACCGCTTGCAGGATTCGAGTCACGGGTTTACCGAGATGATCGAGCAGATCATGCAACTGGCGGAGACTCGCTTGAAGAAGCTGGACCAGCGTCGCCGGGAAACCGTGCCGGCGTCCGAGCTGATTCTGGGCATGCAGTGTGGCGGCAGCGATGCGTTCTCCGGCATCACCGCCAACCCGGCGCTGGGTTATGCCTCCGACCTGTTGCTGCGCGCCGGTGCGACGGTGATGTTTTCCGAAGTCACCGAAGTGCGCGATGCCATTTATTTACTGACGTCCCGTGCCGAAACCGAAGAAGTTGCCCAGGAACTGGTGCGCGAAATGGACTGGTACGATCGTTACCTGGCCAAGGGCGAAGCGGACCGCAGCGCCAATACCACCCCGGGCAACAAGAAAGGCGGGCTGTCAAATATCGTTGAGAAGTCGTTGGGCTCGATCGTCAAATCCGGCAGCAGCGCGATCAATGGCGTGCTTGGCCCTGGCGAACGTTTCAAACGCAAAGGGCTGATTTTCTGCGCGACGCCGGCCAGTGATTTTGTCTGCGGCACCTTGCAACTGGCGGCCGGGATGAATTTGCATGTGTTCACCACCGGGCGTGGCACGCCGTACGGGTTGGCGATGGCGCCAGTGGTCAAGGTGTCGACCCGCACGGAACTGGCGCAGCGCTGGCCGGACCTGATCGACATCGACGCCGGGCGGATTGCCACCGGGCGTGCGTCCATCGAGGAACTGGGGTGGGAGTTGTTCCACTACTATCTGGATGTGGCAAGCGGTAAGCAGCAGACGTGGGCTGAGCGGCATAAGCTGTATAACGACATTACGTTGTTCAATCCGGCGCCGATTACGTAAGACCGCGTCGCCTGCATCGCCAGCAGGCTGGCTCCCACAGGGAACTTCGGGTGTTGCCACAATTTGTGCAGCAAAGACGATCTCCTGTAGGAACCAGCCTGCTGGCGATAGCGGTCGACCAGACGCCGGTGTCTCCAGTGGCTTATCATTAGCCCCCTAACGACACTCACCCAAGGTGATCCCCGGCATGCTGGCCATTTTCCTCGAAACCCTGAACATCACCGCGCCGGTGTTTGCCATGCTGTTTCTGGGTGTGCTGCTCAAGCGCATCAACTGGATCAACGACAACTTCATCCACACCGCGTCGTCTCTGGTGTTCAACGTCACCATGCCGGCGTTGCTGTTTCTGGGCATTCTGCATGCCGACCTCCGCGCCGCACTGCAGCCGTCGCTGCTGATCTATTTCTCGCTGGCCACGCTGGTGTCATTCGCCATCGCCTGGGGTTGGGCGATCTGGAAGTGCCCACGCGAGGATCGCGGGATCTACACCCAAGGCGCCTTTCGCGGCAACAACGGTGTGATCGGGCTGGCGCTGGCGGCCAGCATGTATGGCGATTACGGGATTTCCCTCGGGGCGATTCTTGCCGCGTTGGTCATCCTGTTTTACAACACGCTTTCGACCATCGTCCTGGCGGTGTACAGCCCGGTGATCAAGTCGGACCCGTGGAGCATTTTCAAGAGCGTGATGATCAACCCGTTGATCATCAGCGTTTTGGCGGCGGCGCCGTTTGCGTATTTCAAGATTGGTTTGCCGGGCTGGCTGGAGAAGTCGGGGCAGTACCTGGCACAAACCACCCTGCCATTGGCGCTGATCTGCATCGGCGGCACGCTGTCACTGGCGGCGATGCGTAAAAGTGGCTCAATGGCGCTCAGTTCGAGCCTGGTGAAGATGATCGGTTTGCCGGTGCTGGCGACGCTGGGCGCGTGGCTCTGGGGTTTTCGCGGGGCAGAGCTGGGGATTTTGTTTCTGTACTTCGGCAGCCCGACGGCGGCTGCGAGTTTTGTCATGGCGCGGCAGGCCAACGGTAATCACGAACTGGCGGCGGCGATCATCGTGATCACCACGCTGATGGCGGCGATCACCACCAATATCGGGATATTTTTGTTGCAGTGGGGGGGGTGGATTTAGAGGTAGGAGCTGCCGAAGGCTGCGATCTGTGATCTTGATTTTTCGCGAATTGAAGAGGGCACAAATCAAAGATCGCAGCCTTCGGCAGCTCCTACGGCTTCTGATAACTCTCAATCACTTCCTGCGCCGCCCGAAACGCATCGATCGCTGCCGGCGCACCCGCGTACACCGCGCAATGCAGCAGCGTTTCGCGGATTTCCTCAACCGTACAACCATTATTCAACGCGCCACGCACGTGGCCTTTCAATTCCTGCGGGCACTTCAACGCGGTGAGCGCAGCAAGGGTGATCAGGCTGCGGGTTTTCAGCTCCAGGCCTTCGCGGCTCCACACGCTGCCCCACGCATGTTCGTTGACGAAATCCTGCAATGGCTGGGTAAATTCGGTGGCGTTGCCCAAGGCGCGGTCGACAAATGCATCGCCCATCACTTGGCGGCGCACTTCAACGCCAGTTTTTTTATTATCAGTCATGGCAATTCCTTCTTGTGGTGTTGGCGGCGCCAGGCACGCAGCGACGTAAACAGCAGAAACGCCACCAGCGCCGGCAGAACAAAAAACAGCATCAAGTGTTCCAGCTTGCCGGCCAGCGGCATGCCGGTGGTGAACGACACCACGTGCAGCCCGTAGGCCAGGTACAAACCCAGGAACAGCAAGCCCTCGGCGCGGGTGACCCGGTACCCGGAATAAAACACCGGCAGGCACAGCACGGCGACACCGAGCATGACCGGCAAATCGAAATCCAGCGCATTCGGCGAGACCGACAGCGGTGATGGCGCGACCAACGCAGTCAGGCCCAGCACGCCGAGCAGGTTGAACAGATTGCTGCCGATCACGTTGCCCACGGCGATGTCCCGCTGCCCGCGTAATGCCGCGATCAACGAAGTCGCCAATACGGGCAGTGACGTGCTGACCGCGACGATTGTCAGGCCGATGATTCGCTCGGACAGCCCCAGATCGGTGGCAACCGTTACCGCTGCCCCCAGCAGCAAATGCCCGGCGTACACCAGCATCGCCAGGCCCACCACCATCATCAGCAGACTGCGCAGCCACGGAGTCTGCAGCGTTTCGTCGTGAGACGCCGGCCGCGTCGAGTGCCGCGACTGGCGTAGCAGCAAACCGAGATACAGCCCCAGCGCCGCCAGTAACAGCATGCCGTCGCTGCGCGTCAGCTCTTCATTCCACGCCAGGACGAATACCAGCAGGCTGGCGCCGATCATCAGCGGAATATCCAGTCGCACCAATTCCCTGGACACCCGTAGGGGGATGATCAGCGCCGAGAGCCCCAGCGTGACGAGGATGTTGAAAATGCTGCTGCCGATCACGCTGCCAACGGCGATATCGGCGTTGGCAGCCAGGGTCGCTTGCAAGCTGACCGCCATTTGCGGAGCGCTGCTGCCGAGCGCGACGATGGTCAACCCGATGATCAGCGGCCGGACATGCAGGCGCGCGGCCAGGCGCACAGCGCCGCGCACCATCAATTCGGCGCCGGCGATCAGTAGCAGCAGGCCGCTGAGCAACTCGATCACGCTGATCAGGGGTAAATCGCCAAGTCCTGAAATGGTCGGGGCTCCGTTGGTCAGTCGAGGGCTTGCACGCGAACCCGTGCGGTGCCGCTTCTGAGCATACCCAGTTGTTCGGCGGCTTCGTGTGAAACATCGATCAGCCGACCGCGAGTATGCGGCCCACGATCATTGATGCGCACTACACAGGTCCTGTCGTTATTCAGATTGGTGACCTTCACCCGTGTACCGAACGGCAACTGGCGGTGGGCGGCGGTCAAGGCATTCTTGTTGAAACGCTCGCCACTGGCGGTGCGCTTGCCGTGGTGTTTGGCGCCGTAATAAGACGCGGTGCCGGATTTGTCATAGCCGTGGGGATCGATGATCTCATTGCTGGCGCAACCGGCCAGTAGAGAGAGCAGGGCGAAAGTGCCGAGTAGACGCATCATTCAAGGGTTTCCACATACAAATGCGGGAGCAATTTTGTTTGGCCGGAGGATATTTTGTCCAGAGCAGGCTTTTGTGGGAGGGGAGATTTTGTGGCGTGGGGAGTTGTCCCCGCTGGACTGCGTAGCAGTCCCGGCTGCCGATTTTGGGGCTGCTTCGCAACCCAGCGGGGGCAAGCCCCCTCGCCACAAAGGACCTCCAGCCACAAAGGACCTCCAGCCACAAAGGGCCTCCAGCCACAAAACGTTTGCTCCCACAGGGAATGGAGCCAGATTCAAGCGCTGGCTCCGGTCTCATCAGCCTTCGAGCTTGCTCTTCAGCAATTCGTTGACCTGTTGCGGGTTGGCCTTGCCTTTGGAGGCTTTCATGGCCTGGCCGACGAAGAAGCCGAACATCTTGCCGCGTTTGGCTTCGTCTGCTGCGCGGTATTGCTCGACCTGCTCGGCATTGGCCGCCAGCATTTCATCCAGCACAGCCGAAATCGCGCCGCTGTCGGTCACTTGCTTGAGACCGCGCTTGTCGATGATTTCGTCCGCGCTGCCTTCGTTATTGGCCATCGCTTCGAACACCACTTTGGCGATTTTGCCGGAGATGGTGTTGTCCTTGATGCGCAGCAGCATACCGCCCAGTTGCTCGGCCGAAACCGGTGACTGTTCGATGTCCAGGCCTTGCTTGTTCAACAGGCTGCCCAGCTCCACCATCACCCAGTTCGCCGCCAGCTTGGCGTCGCCGCCGATGCTCACGACTTTCTCGAAGTAATCCGCTTGCTCGCGGCTGGTGGCCAGGACGCTGGCGTCGTAGACCGACAGACCGAATTGCTCCTGGAAACGCTCGCGCTTCTGCGGCGGCAGTTCCGGCAGCGTGGCGCGCACGTCATTCAGGAACGAGTCTTCGATGACCACCGGCAACAAGTCCGGATCAGGGAAGTAACGGTAGTCGTTGGCTTCTTCCTTGCTGCGCATCGGACGGGTCTCGTCCTTGTTCGGATCGTACAGACGGGTCTGCTGAATCACCTTGCCGCCGTCTTCGATCAGCTCGATCTGGCGCTGCACTTCGCTGTTGATCGCCTTCTCGATGAATCGGAACGAGTTGACGTTCTTGATCTCGCAGCGCGTACCAAATTCAACCTGGCCCTTGGGACGAATCGACACGTTGCAGTCGCAACGCAGCGAACCTTCGGCCATGTTGCCGTCGCAGATGCCGAGGTAACGCACCAGCGCGTGGACAGCCTTGACGTATGCCACGGCTTCCTTGGCGCTGCGCATGTCCGGCTCGGAAACGATTTCCAGCAGCGGCGTGCCGGCACGGTTCAGGTCAATGCCCGTGGCGCCGTTGAATTCCTCGTGCAGACTTTTACCGGCGTCCTCTTCCAGGTGCGCGCGGGTAATGCCGACGCGTTTGACCGTGCCGTCTTCCAGAGCGATGTCCAAATGGCCCTTGCCGACAATCGGCAATTCCATCTGGCTGATCTGATAACCCTTCGGCAAGTCCGGGTAAAAATAGTTTTTACGGGCGAACACGTTGTGCTGACCGATCTCGGCATCGATTGCGAGGCCGAACATCACCGCCATGCGCACCGCTTCCTGGTTCAGCACCGGCAGCACGCCGGGCATGCCCAGGTCTACGAGGCTGGCCTGGGTGTTCGGCTCGGAACCGAAGGTGGTGGAACTACCGGAAAAGATTTTCGACCGGGTGGTGAGCTGAGTGTGAATCTCCAGCCCGATCACGACTTCCCATTGCATGTGTTTCTCCTCAGAAGCCGGTTGGGGTGCGGGTGTGCCAGTCAGTGTTCTGCTGATACTGATGGGCAACGTTCAACAGGCGACCTTCCTGGAAATACGGGGCGAGCAGTTGCACGCCGACCGGCAGACCGTCGACAAAACCTGCGGGCATGGACAAGCCCGGCAGACCGGCGAGGTTGGCGGTGATGGTGTAAACGTCTTCCAGGTACGCAGCGACCGGGTCGCTGTTCTTGGCGCCGAGCTTCCAGGCCGGGTTCGGCGTGGTCGGGCCGAGAATGATGTCGACATCATTGAAGGCCGTCATGAAGTCGTTCTTGATCAGGCGACGGATCTTCTGTGCCTTCAGGTAATAGGCGTCGTAATAGCCGGCGGACAGCGCGTAGGCGCCGACCATGATCCGACGCTGCACTTCCGCGCCGAAGCCTTCGCCACGGGAGCGCTTGTACAGGTCGATCAGGTTTTTCGGGTCTTCGCAGCGATAGCCGAAACGAACGCCGTCGAAGCGCGACAGGTTGGACGAGGCTTCCGCCGGGGCGATCACGTAGTACGCTGCAATCGCGTGCTGCATGTTCGGCAGGCTGATTTCCTTGATCACCGCGCCGAGCTTTTCCAGCTCCTTGACGCTGGTGTGGATCAGGTCGGCGATGCGCGGGTCGAGACCGGTGCTGAAATATTCCTTCGGCACACCGATGCGCAGGCCTTGCAGCGAACCGTTCAGGCTGGCGCTGTAATCCGGCACGGGCTCGTCGATGCTGGTGGAATCGTTGGCATCGAAACCGGCCATGCCTTGCAGCACAATTGCACAGTCTTCAGCGGTGCGCGCCAACGGGCCGCCCTGATCGAGGCTGGACGCGTAGGCAATCATGCCCCAGCGCGAAACGCGACCGTACGTCGGTTTCAGACCGGTGAGGTTGGTCAGTGCTGCGGGCTGACGGATCGAACCGCCGGTGTCGGTGCCCGTGGCTGCCGGCAAGAGGCGAGCAGCCACTGCCGCTGCCGAACCGCCGGACGAACCGCCCGGTACATGTTCCAGATTCCAGGGGTTTTTCACCGCGCCGTAGTAGCTCGACTCGTTGGCCGAACCCATGGCGAATTCGTCCATGTTGGTCTTGCCCAGCGTTACCGCACCGGCAGCCGCCAGTTTGGCGACCACGGTGGCGTCGTACGGGGCCTTGAAATTGTCGAGCATCTTCGAGCCACAGCTGGTGCGAATGCCTTGGGTGCAAAACAGGTCTTTGTGCGCGATCGGCGCGCCGAGCAGGGCGCCACTTTCACCCTTGGCCCGGCGTGCGTCAGCGGCTTTCGCCTGCTGGAGCGCAAGGTCCTCGGTGACGCTGATGAAGCTGTTGAGCTGCGGATCCAGCTGGGCGATGCGCGCCAGCAGACTTTTGGTCAGCTCTTCGGAAGAAAACTTTTTATCGGCGAGTCCGCGGGCGATCTCGGCCAGAGTCAATTGATGCATTGCAGGCTCTTTCCCTTTAGTCGATGACTTTCGGAACCAGGTACAGGCCGTTTTCGACCGCTGGTGCGATGGACTGGTAAGCCTCGCGATTGTTGCTCTCGGTTACCACGTCTGCACGCAGGCGCTGGCTGGCTTCCAGTGGGTGGGCAAGTGGCTCGATACCATCGGTATTGACCGCCTGCATTTCGTCGACCAGCCCCAGAATGCTGTTCAGGGCCGAAGTGATGTGTGGAAGATCGGCATCATTGAGGCCAAGGCAGGCCAGATGAGCGATTTTTTCCACGTCGGAGCGTTCAAGCGTCATGGGAATCTCCAGTGGAAAACAGAACGGACGGCGTCCGTGTGTTAGATTGTCGGAACACTACCGCATTTCTACGGTCATAAGGCCGCGATTGTGGGGGTTGGTGCCGAGAAAAGCGGCCAATTTAACATATTGGCGCCTTGCCCAAAATCCCTGTCGTTGTTAGAGTTTGCCGCACTTTTTTACCCACGCGTTGCCTAGGGTCCCTTTCCCATGTTCAAGAAACTGCGTGGCATGTTTTCCAGCGATCTTTCCATTGACCTGGGCACTGCCAACACCCTTATTTACGTGCGCGAGCGCGGCATCGTCCTGAATGAGCCGTCGGTTGTGGCTATTCGGACACACGGTAATCAGAAAAGTGTCGTTGCTGTCGGCACCGAGGCCAAGCGCATGCTCGGTCGTACGCCGGGCAACATTGCGGCCATTCGTCCGATGAAGGACGGCGTGATCGCCGACTTCAGCGTCTGCGAAAAGATGCTGCAGTACTTCATCAACAAGGTTCACGAAAACAGTTTCCTGCAGCCCAGCCCTCGTGTGCTGATCTGCGTTCCATGCAAGTCGACCCAGGTTGAGCGTCGTGCCATCCGTGAATCGGCCCTCGGTGCCGGTGCCCGTGAAGTGTTCCTGATCGAAGAGCCGATGGCGGCTGCGATCGGTGCCGGCCTCCCGGTTGAGGAAGCCCGCGGTTCGATGGTTGTCGACATCGGTGGCGGTACCACCGAAATCGCTTTGATCTCCCTGAACGGTGTGGTGTACGCCGAATCCGTGCGCGTTGGCGGCGACCGTTTCGACGAAGCGATCATCACTTACGTGCGTCGCAACTACGGCAGCCTGATCGGCGAATCCACCGCCGAGCGCATCAAGCAGGAAATCGGCACTGCCTACCCGGGCGGCGAAGTTCGCGAAGTCGACGTTCGTGGCCGTAACCTGGCCGAAGGCGTTCCACGTGCGTTCACGCTGAACTCCAACGAAGTGCTGGAGGCTCTGCAAGAGTCGCTGGCAACCATCGTTCAAGCCGTGAAAAGCGCGCTGGAGCAATCGCCGCCAGAGCTGGCTTCCGACATCGCCGAGCGTGGTCTGGTACTGACCGGGGGCGGCGCCTTGCTGCGCGACCTCGACAAATTGCTGGCTCAGGAAACCGGTCTGCCAGTCATCGTTGCCGAAGACCCGCTGACCTGCGTGGCTCGCGGCGGTGGTCGTGCCCTGGAAATGATGGATAAACACACCATGGACCTGCTTTCCAGCGAATAAGTCGTTGGGTTGCATCTATGCTGTTGACGCGCAGGCAGCACTTTGCAGTGCTGCCTGTTGCGTTTATCTTCTGTCAGTCTGCATCCAGGCCGGTTCGATGCCGTATGAATAAACAAAACATTTGCCTGGGAGGAGCGGCTCATTAAACCGCTTTTTACCAAAGGGCCTTCACTGGGCGTGCGCTTGTTGGTGCTGGCTGTGCTATCGGTCGCGCTGATGGTGGTCGATGCCCGCTTCACACTGCTCAAGCCAGTGCGTAGCCAGATGTCGCTGGCGTTGATGCAGTCTTACTGGATCACGGACCTGCCGCAGCGGTTATGGCAGGGTGTGGCCAGCCAATTTGGCAGCCGCACCGAACTGGTCGCCGAAAACGAAAAACTCAAAACCGAAAACCTGCTGTTGCAGGGTCGCATGCAAAAGCTTGCCGCCCTTACCGAGCAGAACGTTCGGCTGCGCGAGTTGCTCAACTCTTCCGCGCTGGTCAATGAAAAGGTCGAAGTGGCCGAGCTGATCGGCATGGACCCCAATCCTTTCACTCATCGAATCATCATTAACAAAGGTGAGCGCGACGGTGTGGTCCTTGGTCAGCCGGTGCTCGATGCCCGCGGCCTGATGGGCCAGGTGGTTGAATTGATGCCGTATACCTCGCGCGTCCTGTTGCTGACCGATACCACGCACAGCATACCGGTGCAGGTAAACCGCAACGGTCTGCGCGCGATTGCCAGCGGCACCGGCAATCCGGAGCGTCTGGAGTTGCGCCACGTCGCCGACACCGCTGACATCAAAGAAGGCGATTTGCTGGTCAGCTCCGGCCTTGGTCAGCGCTTCCCGGCGGGTTACCCGGTGGCCACGGTCAAGGAAGTGATCCACGATTCCGGCCAGCCGTTCGCCATTGTGCGTGCCGTGCCGACCGCCGCCCTGAACCGCAGCCGTTACCTGCTGCTGGTATTCACCGACAGTCGAACCGCCGAAGAACGTGCCAACGAGGCAGCGCAGGCTCAGGAGGCGCTGGATCAATATGGTGGCGGCCCGATGATCCCGGCAAACATGCCCCGTCCTGCCGGCATCATCCCCGCTGCCGTTGCGACACCGGCCGTTCCGGCAGCCGCGGATGTGCCTGCCGCCGTTACCCCGCCCAAACCTGCCGCCACTCAGCCCGCTGCGGTGAAACCGGCCGCCAAACCGCCGGCTTCCACGCCAGCCACCCCCGGGGGAAGAGAATAATGGTCGGTGCAACTGCTTCCCGAAACGGCTGGATGGTCTGGCTGACATTCGCCATCGGCCTGCTGCTTAGCGTTTCGCCGCTGCCGCAATTCATGGAAATTCTGCGACCCCTGTGGCTGGCTTTGCTGCTGGCGTTCTGGGCGCTGGCCCTGCCGCAGAAAGTCGGCATGGTCACCGCGTGGTGCCTGGGCCTGGCTGAAGACGTGCTGTATGGCACGTTGCTCGGCCAGAACGCATTGATCCTCACGCTCATCACTTTTCTGGTGCTGTCGCTGCAACAGCGATTACGCATGTTTCCGATGTGGCAACAGAGTCTGGTCATCCTGGTGATCTTCGGCCTCGCGCAACTGGTTCAATTGTGGCTCAGCGCGCTGACCGGCAATCGTCAGCCAACGCTGGCGCTGGTCTTGCCGGCGTTGGTCAGCGCATTGCTGTGGCCGTGGATCAGCTACGGTTTGCGCGGTCTGCGCCGGCGCTACAAAATCAACTGATTCACTCAGGCATTTGCCGGTGCCCTGCCTTGCAAATACGTCCCTTTTTTGGCGAGTGGGCTGCTGTTGCCAGACAAGGCGCCGCGACGAGTCATAGCTCGCTATGGCGAGGAGCGGCAACGCAGTATGGCAACAACAGACGCCGCCAAAAAGGAACAGTATTTGTGAGGCAGGACACTAAAGAGGGAGATGTCTTGATGAAACAGCTGTACCTCGCCTCAGGCTCGCCGCGTCGGCGCGAACTGCTCACGCAGATCGGCGTGCCGTTTTCCGTCGTCAGTGCGGATATCGATGAAAGCCCTTTAAAACACGAAACCCCGTCGGCCTATGTCGAACGCCTGGCGTGCGGCAAGGCCAGAGCCGGGCGCGGCACAATCGTGTCCGACGGAGAGTTTTGCGTGCTGGGCGCCGACACAGCCGTGGTGCTCGACGGCAAAATACTTGGCAAACCGGTGGACGAAGCCCAAGCGTGCGCCATGCTTGTGAGGCTGGCGGGCCAGGAGCATGAAGTGTTGACGGCCATCGCCGTGCTTGATGGCGCACGCTGTGAATCGCGCGTGGTGCGCAGCCTGGTGCGGTTTCGCGCTATTGATCGCGATGAAGCGGCGGCCTACTGGGCCAGCGGCGAGCCACGGGACAAAGCGGGCGGCTATGGCATTCAGGGCCTCGGCGCGGTGTTTGTCACCAGCCTGAATGGCAGTTATTCCGCCGTGGTCGGCTTGCCGTTGTGTGAAACCGCAGAATTACTCGGCCATTTCGGCATACCCTGTTGGCAACCCCTTAACGCGCGCTGAGCGTCGTACTGACCAGATGCGGCCATAATCGTGAATACGCCTGAACGAGACCCTGCCATGAGTGAAGAGATCCTGATCAACATCACGCCGATGGAATCGCGCGTGGCGGTGGTTGAAAACGGTGTTCTGCAAGAGGTCCATGTCGAGCGCACGCAAAAACGCGGGATCGTCGGCAACATCTACAAAGGCAAGGTTGTGCGGGTTCTGCCCGGCATGCAGGCGGCGTTCGTCGACATCGGTCTGGACCGCGCCGCGTTCATTCATGCCTCTGAAATTTCCCTGCGCGAAGGCCCGGCGGTAGAGAGCATCAGCGCGCTGGTTCACGAGGGACAGAGTCTGGTCGTGCAGGTCACCAAAGACCCGATCGGCTCCAAGGGCGCACGCTTGACGACGCAGCTGTCGATCCCTTCGCGCTATCTGGTGTACATGCCGCGCACCGCCCACGTCGGCATTTCCCTGAAGATCGAGGATGAAGGCGAGCGCGACCGGCTCAAGCAAGTCGTCACCGATTGCGTGGCCACAGAGGGCATCAAGGAAGCCGGCGGTTTCATTCTGCGCACTGCCGCCGAAGGGGCCGGTGCCGATGAAATTCTCATGGATATTCGCTACCTGCGCCGACTCTGGGACCAGATCAACGAGCAGATCAAAACCATCGGCGCGCCGAGTGTGATTTACGAAGACCTCGGTCTGGCGCTGCGCACCTTGCGCGATCTGGTCAGCCCGAAAATCGAGAAAATCCGCATCGACTCCCGGGAAACCTTTCAAAAAACCACGCAATTCGTCGCCGAACTCATGCCGGAAATTGCCGATCGCCTCGAGCATTATCCTGGCGAGCGGCCTATTTTCGATCTGTATGGCGTCGAAGACGAAATCCAGAAAGCCCTGGAGCGCAAAGTGCCGCTCAAGTCCGGCGGTTACCTGGTGGTCGATCCGGCGGAAGCCATGAGCACCATCGACGTCAACACCGGGGCGTTTGTCGGTCATCGCAATCTCGAAGAAACCATCTTCAAGACCAACCTCGAAGCCGCGACCGCCATCGCTCGCCAACTGCGCCTGCGCAATCTGGGCGGGATCATCATCATCGACTTCATCGACATGGAAGACGAGGAGCATCAGCGACAGGTGTTGCGTACGCTCGAAAAACAGCTGGAGCGCGATCACGCCAAGACCAACATCATCGGCATTACCGAGTTGGGTCTGGTGCAGATGACGCGCAAACGCACGCGTGAAAGCCTTGAACAAGTGCTCTGCGAACCGTGCAGCAGCTGTCAGGGCCGAGGCAAACTGAAAACACCGGAAACCGTGTGCTACGAAATTTTCCGTGAAATTCTCCGCGAGGCCCGCGCTTATCAGGCGGAAGGCTATCGTGTACTGGCGAACCAGAAAGTCGTCGACCGTTTGCTCGATGAGGAGTCGGGCAATGTGGCCGAACTGGAAGGTTTTATCGGACGCACCATTCGGTTCCAGGTGGAAACCATGTATTCCCAGGAACAATACGACGTGGTGTTGCTCTGATTCGCTGTGCTTCAACCTCACAAGAACAGCTGGCCTCAGCTTTTTGCCGTATTTTCGCCATGGGAGCCGACTGACATGGAGCGTCTGACACGCATTTTGGCCGCACTGACCCGTTGGGGTCTGGGCCTGTGCGCGTTGGTTTTGGTCTTGATGGCGTTGTACGTCAGTCTCGGTCGAGAACTGACACCGCTGGTGGCCGAATACCGGGCCGAAGTCGAAGGCAAGGCCGCCGCTGCCTTGGGCATGCCGATGCACATCGGCGAGCTGGAAGGCAACTGGCGGGGCTTTGCACCGGTCCTCCTGGCCCACGACGTGATGGTCGGCGAAGGCGCCAACGCCTTGCGCCTGGATCAAGTGCGCGCCGTACCGGATTTGTGGGCCAGCCTGCTGGCGCGCGAGGTGCGGATCGACCATCTGGAGCTCAGCGGCCTGAAGATCAGCCTCAAGGAAGGCGAAGACGGCAAGTGGGCGCTGGAGGGTTTGCCGGTGCAGCAGGATCAACCCCTCGATCCGGAGCAACTGCTCAATCGCATGCAAATGGTTCAGCGTCTGTCGGTGCTCGACAGCCAGGTCACGTTGCAGCCCTTTGAACACCCGCCCCTGACCCTGACTTATGTGGGCGTCAGCCTGAAAACCGGTGCAACCCGCCAGCGCCTCGATGCGCGGCTGACGCTGCCCGACGGCCAGCCGATGGCCCTGAGTTTGCGCACGCGTATTCGCGCCAGCCAGTGGCAGGAAGGCAAAGCCGATGGGTATTTGAGCCTGCCGCAAAGTGATTGGTCGAAATGGCTGCCTGAACGCGTGACCCGGCAATGGAATTTCTCCGAGATCAAGGCCGGCGGCGAGCTCTGGTTCCACTGGAACAAGGGCGCTCTGCAAAGTGGCGCTGTGCGCCTGAACGCTCCGCAACTTACGGGCGCTTACGCCGAGCGCAAACCGATTCAGATCAACAATCTGGCGCTCAACGGGTACTTTCAGCGCAACGCTCAGGGCCTCGTCGCGACGTTCGATTCCCTGGCCATGAGCCTGGGAGAGACCCGTTGGGAATCCCGCCTGCAGCTTACGCAAACCGCCGCGACCGACAAGGCCGAAGAGCTCTGGCACCTGCAGGCTGATCGTCTCGATCTCACGCCGGTCACACCGCTGCTTAACGCGTTGGGGCCGTTGCCGGATGACGTCAGCAAAGCTGTCGAAAAACTCAAGGTTACCGGTGGTCTGCGCAATGTACTGATCGATTTCCGCCCGAACGCCACCGACGACAGCAAATTAGCCTTCGCGGCCAACCTCGACAATGTCGGGTTCGACGCTTACCGTGGCGCTCCGGCGGCGCGTAATGTCAGTGGCAGCATCAGCGGCGACCTTGGTCAGGGCGAGTTGCGCATGGACAGCAAGGATTTTGTCCTGCACCTGGACCCGATCTTCGCCAAGCCCTGGCAGTACATTCAAGCCAACGCACGGTTAACGTGGAAACTCGACAAGCAAGGCTTCACGCTGATCGCACCGTATCTGAAGGTGCTGGGCGAGGAGGGCAAAATTGCCGGTGACTTCCTGATTCGCCTGCGTTTCGACCACAGCCAGGAAGATTACATGGACCTGCGGGTTGGTCTGGTCGACGGCGACGGCAAGTACACGGCCAAATACTTGCCCAAGGTCCTCAGTCCGGCACTGGACGAGTGGCTGCGCACGGCAATTCTCAAAGGCGCGGTGGACGAAGGTTTCTTTCAGTATCAAGGCTCGCTCAATGCTGGCGCTGCCGACGCCGCGCGCAGCATCAGTCTGTTTTTCAAGGTTCACGATGCTGAACTGGCGTTCCAGCCGGGCTGGCCGCATGTCCGCAACGTCAGCGGCGACGTGTTCATCGAGGACAGCGGCGTGCGTATCCTGGCCAGCAAAGGTCAGTTGCTCAACACCCAGGTCAGCGACGTTTACGTCAATATTCCCCACGCTGCCCCCGGGGAGAAAACCCACTTGCTCCTCGACGGCGCGTTTGCCGGCGGGCTGGGTGACGGCCTGAAAATTCTTCAGGAAGCGCCAATAGGTACCGCCGACACATTCGCCGGCTGGGAAGGCGAGGGTGATTTGCGTGGCAAGCTGAAACTGGACATCCCGCTGGAGAAAGGTGAAGAACCGAAAATTCTGGTCGATTTCAAAACTGCAAAGGCGCGTCTGAAACTGGCCGAGCCCGTGCTGGAGCTGACGCAGCTCAAGGGCGACTTCCGTTTCGACAGCACCAAGGGTTTGAGCGGTCAGAACATCGCGGCGCGGGCCTTCGACAAACCGGTGACTGCGCAGATTTTCGCCGACGGCAGCCCGGGCAAGCTCAAGACTCGCGTTGCGGCCTCGGGCGAGGTCGAGGTTAAGAAATTGACCGACTGGCTGAATGTCACTCAACCGCTGCCGGTGTCCGGGCTCATTGCGTATCAACTTCAGCTCGATCTGGGCGGTGCCGATAGCCAGCTGATGGTCAATTCCAGCCTGCGGGGCGTGGCGGTCGATTTGCCTGCGCCATTCGGCATGGCCGCGGATGTCGGGCGCGACACCACGTTCCGCATGACGCTGCAGGGCGCGGAGCGTCGCTATTGGGTTGATTATGGCGATCTGGCCGATTTCACTTTCGCGGCGCCCACCGGCCGTGTTGCCGACGGCCGTGGTGAGTTGTTTCTCGGTGCCGGCAACGCGGTCTTGCCCGGTGCCAAGGGCCTGCGGGTGCGCGGCGAGTTAGCGCAACTGGATGTTGGCCCGTGGAAAGAGCTGGTGGACAAATACGCCGGTCAGGATCCCGGCAGCAACGCCAAGCAATTGCTCAGCAGCGCTGATTTCAAGGTCGGCAAGCTCAGCGGCATCGGTACCACCCTCGATCGGGCCTCGGTGCAATTGAACCGCAAAGCGGCCGCCTGGGCGCTGCAGCTCGACAGTCAGCAGGTCAAGGGTGGTGCAAACATTCCCGACGCGAAAGCTGCGCCGATCGCAATCAATCTTCAATACGTGAAGTTGCCGGCGCCTGATCCGACCGCTCTCGCCGATGAAAACTCGCCCGACCCACTAGCCTCGGTGGACCCGACGAAAATTCCGGCGCTGGATATCACCATCAACCAGTTGTTCCAGGGGCAGGATCTGGTGGGCGGCTGGTCGCTGAAAGTTCGTCCGACCGAAAGGGGCATTGCACTTAATACGCTGGATCTGGGGCTCAAAGGCATTCTGTTGCAGGGCAGCGGCGGCTGGGAAGGTGTGCCCGGCTCGACAAGCAGTTGGTACAAGGGCCGCATCAGCGGCAAAAACCTCGCCGATGTGCTCAAGGGCTGGGGGTTTGCGCCGAGTGTCACCAGCGAAGAGTTCCATATGGATGTCGACGGGCGCTGGCCCGGTTCTCCGGCCTGGCTGGCGACCAAGCGTTTTTCCGGCACGCTCGACGCTTCGCTCAACAAAGGCCAATTCATTGAAGTCGATGGCGGTGCACAGGCGTTGCGCGTATTTGGCCTGTTGAACTTCAACTCCATCGGGCGCCGCTTGCGTCTGGATTTCTCCGACCTGTTCGGCAAGGGCCTGAGCTATGACCGGGTAAAAGGGCTGCTGGTCGCGACAAACGGCGTCTATGTGACCCGCCAGCCGATCCGGATGACCGGGCCATCGAGCAACATCGAACTCAACGGCACGCTGGATCTGGTTGCCGATCAGGTCGATGCGAAATTGCTGGTGACGTTGCCGGTGACCAATAACCTGCCAATTGCTGCACTGATCGTTGGCGCACCGGCCATTGGCGGTGCGTTGTTCCTGATCGACAAGCTGATCGGTGATCGCGTTTCACGTTTCGCGAGCGTGAAGTACACCGTCAAAGGCCCGTGGAAAGAGCCTAAGATCACCTTCGACAAACCTTTTTGAAGCGAGCCGATGGAGTAGCATGGCTGCTACACAGGTTGGCATGCAGACTTCGAGTAAGGAGAGCACATGTCTTTTGCGGTGATTCAAATGGTCAGCCAACGTGATGTACCGGCCAATCTGGCCCGAGCGCGTCATTTGCTTGAGCAGGCCGCGGCGGGCGGTGCGAGGCTGGCGGTGCTGCCGGAAAACTTCGCCGCGATGGGCCGCCGTGACGTTGCGGACATCGGCCGAGCCGAAGCCGCCGGTCACGGTCCGATCCTGCCATGGTTGAAACAGACCGCCCGCGACCTCAGGTTATGGATAGTGGCGGGTACTTTGCCGTTGCCGCCGGTGGATCAGCCGACGGCCAGGGTGCACGCCTGCTCGTTGCTGATCGACGACCAAGGCGAAATCGTGGCGCGCTATGACAAGCTGCACCTGTTCGATGTGGATGTGGCCGATGCGCGCGGGCGCTATCGCGAGTCCGATGAGTATGCGTTCGGCGATGGCGTGGTGGTGGCGGATACGCCCGTCGGTCGGGTCGGCCTGACAGTGTGTTACGACCTGCGCTTCCCTGAACTGTATAGCGAACTGCGTGCGGCGGGTGCCGAAGTGATCACCGCACCGTCGGCCTTTACCGCCGTCACCGGCGCGGCGCACTGGGATGTGTTGATTCGTGCGCGGGCCATCGAGACCCAATGCTACGTGCTCGCGGCCGCCCAGGGTGGCACCCATCCGGGGCCGCGGGAAACCTGGGGGCACGCCGCAATCATCGACCCGTGGGGGCGAGTGCTGGCGCAACAGGATTTAGGCGAGGCCGTGCTGCTGGCCGAACGCGATAGCAGCGAACAGGCGTCCATCAGGGCGCGAATGCCGGTGGCCAGACACCGGCGCTTTTTCTCGCAGGGCGCCCGGCGACCTGCCTCAGAACGATGAATTTAAGGCGTAAAACATATGAGCGAGTTGTTGTCCTCAGTCAGTGAACACCTCCTGGCGCCCGGCGGCGTTACGATCGAGAGTCTGCAAGGTGTACTCGGCGATCTCGCCGGCCCTGGCATCGATGCCGCCGACCTGTATTTTCAAGGGCAGATTTCCGAGTCCTGGGCGCTGGAAGACGGCATCGTCAAGGAAGGCAGTTTCAACCTCGACCAGGGCGTGGGTGTACGGGCGCAGTCCGGCGAAAAAACCGGTTTCGCTTATAGCAATGCCATCACCCTCGAAGCCCTAGGCGCAGCAGCCCGGGCCGCGCGCTCAATTTCCCGAGCCGGGCAGAACGGCTCCGTGCAAGCATTTACCACCCAGGATGTCGCCCAGTTGTACGGGCCGGACAACCCGCTGGAAGTGATGACCCGCGCCGAAAAGGTCGAACTGCTCAAACGCATCGACGTTGCCACTCGTGCGTTGGACCCGCGAATCCAACAGGTCACTGTCAGCATGGCCGGGGTATGGGAACGGATTCTTGTGGCGTCCACCGACGGTGGCCTGGCTGCAGATGTGCGGCCATTGGTGCGTTTCAACGTCAGTGTGATCGTCGAACAAAACGGACGCCGCGAGCGTGGCGGCCATGGCGGCGGTGGCCGGACCGATTACCGCTATTTCCTCAGCGACGACCGCGCCATGGGTTACGCCCGTGAAGCATTGCGGCAGGCGCTGGTAAACCTCGAAGCCATTCCCGCGCCGGCCGGTATGTTGCCGGTGGTATTGGGCTCGGGCTGGTCCGGCGTGCTGTTGCACGAAGCGGTCGGCCACGGTCTGGAAGGCGATTTCAATCGCAAGGGCAGTTCGGCGTACAGCGGCCGCATGGGCGAGAGGGTTGCCTCCAAATTCTGCACCATTGTCGATGACGGCACCTTGGCCGGTCGCCGCGGTTCGCTGAGCGTCGACGACGAAGGCACCCCGACCGAGTGCACCACGCTGATCGAAAACGGTGTACTCAAGGGCTACATGCAAGACAAGCTGAACGCGCGTCTGATGGGCGTGGCCCGCACCGGTAACGGTCGCCGCGAATCCTATGCGCACTTGCCAATGCCGCGCATGACCAACACTTACATGCTCGCTGGCGAAAGCGACCCGGCGGAAATCATTGCGTCGGTGAAGAAGGGCATTTACTGCGCCAACCTGGGCGGCGGTCAGGTGGACATCACCAGTGGCAAATTCGTGTTTTCCACCAGCGAGGCCTATTTGATCGAGGACGGCAGGATCACTGCGCCGGTCAAAGGTGCGACGTTGATCGGCAACGGGCCGGAAGCGATGAGCAAGGTATCGATGGTCGGCAACGACTTGTCGCTGGACAGTGGCGTGGGTACATGCGGAAAGGACGGGCAGTCGGTACCGGTGGGTGTCGGTCAGCCAACGCTGAAAATTGATGCGATTACGGTGGGTGGCACAGGATCGTGAGGAAAGGCGCGCCCTCGTAGGAGCTGCCGCAGGCCCGGGAGAGGAATTTAATACGGCCAAGCTTTTTAGCGAAAAACATCTCGCGAAAGCTTGACCGTGAACAGAGTATCTACAGGCTGAGATGACTTAGCGCAGACCGCGTTGAGTCTCGTCCAGCTCACGGATGTATTTGAAGATTTTACGGCTCGAGGCAGGCGGCTTGTTGGTCGCCAGTTCGTGCTGGGCCTGACGGATCAGGGAGCGTAACTGCTGACGGTCAGCCTCCGGGTAGTCGAGCACGAACTTCTCCAGGACTGCATCGTCGCCCGCGATCAAGCGATCGCGCCAGCGTTCCAGGCCATGGAAACGTTCGTTGTACTGCCGGGTGGAGGCATCGAGTTGATCGAGCAGGGTCAGGATGGCGTCAGTGTCCTGATCGCGCATCAGTTTGCCGATGAACATGAGGTGCCGTTTACGCGCGATATTCGCCGTGTGCTTGGAGGCATCGCCCAGCGCCCGGCGCAAAGCGTCGGTCAACGGCAGTTTTGCCAGCAAGTCAGGCTTGAGCGTTGTAAGGCGTTCGCCGAGGTCAACCAGAGCATGCAGCTCGCGTTTGACCTGGGATTTGCTTTTTTCTCCCGTATCGAGGGAGTCGTCGTAAGAATCAACCATGGTGGCCGTCCGCAAAGAAACGCCGCCATGATAACCAGTCGGGGGCCGCTTGTCCGGCCCGGTCGCTCGAAGGCCATCACCGAAAGCAGAATTTGAGTGGAGAACAGCATGAGTGCAGTTGAAAGCGTCGGCCCACAAGCGTTGCCGGCACTGCAGGAACAAGTTGAGCAGATCATCGCTGAAGCCAGACGCCAGGGTGCCAGTGCCTGTGAAGTGGCGGTGTCTCTGGAGCAAGGCCTGTCTACGACGGTTCGCCAGCGCGAAGTCGAAACGGTTGAATTCAATCGCGATCAAGGTTTTGGCATCACTTTGTACGTTGGCCAGCGCAAAGGCTCGGCGAGCACCTCAGCCACCGGTCCCGAGGCCATTCGCGAAACCGTTGCCGCCGCGCTGGCCATCGCCAAACATACTTCCGAAGACGAAGCGTCAGGCCTCGCCGATGCCGCGTTGATGGCCAGGGATCTGCCGGATTTCGATCTGTTCCACAAATGGGACATCACCCCCGAGCAAGCCATCGAAAAGGCTCTGCTGTGTGAAGCTGCCGCCTTCGATGCCGACAGCCGCATCAAGAACGCCGATGGCACCAGCCTCAGCACTCATCAAGGTTGCCGCGTCTATGGCAACAGTCATGGTTTTGTCGGCGGTTACGCTTCGACTCGCCACAGCCTGAGCTGCGTGATGATTGCCGAGGCCGATGGCCAGATGCAGCGCGATTACTGGTACGACGTGAGCCGCCAGGGCAATCTGCTGGCGGACCCGGTGACCATCGGCCGGCGTGCCGCGCAGCGTGCGGCGAGTCGACTGGGCGCACGGCCGGTACCGACCTGCGAAGTGCCGGTACTCTTTTCCGCTGAACTGGCGGGCGGTTTGTTCGGCAGTTTCCTGTCGGCCATTTCCGGGGGCAGCCTGTATCGCAAATCGTCGTTCCTTGAAGGCACGCTGGGGCAGAAGCTGTTCCCCGAATGGCTGACCATAGATGAACGTCCGCACTTGATGCGCGCGATGGGCAGCTCGGCGTTCGATGGCGATGGCCTGGCGACTTACGCCAAACCGTTTGTCGAGAAGGGCGAGCTGGTCTCCTACATCCTCGGTACCTATTCGGGTCGCAAACTCGGTATGCCGAGTACCGCCAACGCCGGCGGCGTGCACAACCTGTTCGTCACTCATGGTGACGAAGATCAGGCCGCGTTACTGCGGCGTATGGGCCGGGGGCTGCTGGTGACCGAGTTGATGGGCCAAGGGCTGAACATGGTCACGGGTGATTACTCCCGGGGCGCGGCGGGTTACTGGGTCGAGAACGGCGAAATCCAGTTTGCCGTTCAGGAAGTGACGATTGCCGGCAACATGCGCGACATGTTCAAGCAGATTGTCGCCGTGGGTAACGATCTGGAGTTGCGCAGCAATATCCGCACCGGTTCGGTGTTGATCGAGCGGATGATGGTGGCGGGCAGCTAAGCCTCGCCCACTGCGAAAAAAGGCGCGTTACCCCGCTTGGGTGACGCGCCTTTTTCATGAGCTTGATAAGAAACCCTGTGGGAGCGAACGATGGGGGGCGGGTCAGCCGCAAACTATTCGAACGTTAGACCATTATCGCGAGCAGGCTCGCTCCCACGTCGGTCCACTGAGCGCTGGGGTTGTGGTGGTTCTGATTCCCGTTTGGCTGCGAAGCAGTCATGGAGCCGGGGGGTCGCTTCGCGACCCAGCGGGGGCAAGCCCTAATGCCAGTCAGTTAAGGAATTGACTTGCCCGCCCAGCAGTAATAGAAACGGGTTTATGTTTTTATGAGTCCGCTTCATGTCCCTGCAAAACGCCCTTCAAGAAGTTACCAAACTCAATCCGATCTCTTTCGAACGCTTCGCGCAATTGATCGATCCCCTGTGGATCGAGCAAGCGCTGGCTTCGACCGGAACTGTTTCCCTGCGCCGCAGACGCCTGCCGGCCGAGCGCATTGTCTGGTTGGTGGTGGGGTTGGCCTTGTTCAAGAACGAGCCGATTTGGCTCATCGTGCAGCAGCTGGGACTGGCTTTGGGCGAAGCAAAGGTGCCTGTGCCTAGCGCCGCAGTCCAGGCCCGGCAACGGCTTGGATCAGAGCCTCTGGCGGCACTGTTTAAGCAATTGGCAGAGTCATGGGGCGGTGCTGAGCAGCCAGCTTCGGCTGGCTTTTTAGGGTTACGCAGCTTTGCGGTAGACGGCGTGGTGTGGTCTACCCCCGACACACCGGAAAACCGCCAAGCCTTCGGTGGCGGGCGGACTCACTCGGGAGACGGAGCCTGGCCACAAGTGCGCGGTGTTTGCCTGATGGATACCTATAGTCACTTGATTCGGGACGCCTGTTTTGGCGAGTTTTCGGTCGGCGAACTTCGCCATGCCAAAGGTCTTGAGAAATCGGTAAGCGATCACTCGGTGACGATTTTTGACCGTGCCTACTACTCGGCAGCGCTCTTGCTTGACTGGCAGCAAAGCGGAACCGAACGGCACTGGCTCATGCGGGCACGCAAACCGCTTAAATACGAGGTGATCAAAGAGTTGGGCGCCGGTGATTGGCTTGTGCGACTGACTGTTTCCAGAGATGCACTCAAGCAACGTCCCGACCTTCCTAGCCATTGGCAGGCACGACTGATTGAGTACTCGATAGACGACAAACCCCGCCGCTATCTCACCTCGTTGATCGATGCCGAACGTTACCCTGCCCATCAGGTGGCAGGGCACTACAACGAACGCTGGGAAATCGAATTGGGTTACCGCGAGATCAAGCAAAACCTGCTCAAAGGAGAGCAATTGCGCAGTAAACAGCCTGATCTGGTGCGCCAAGAACTGTGGGGAGCTCTGCTGGCCTACAACCTGATCCGCCAGGAGATGCGCTTGATGGCTGAAGAAATAAAGGTGGTACCACAACGTTTGAGCTTTCTCTGGTTGGCTCAAGCGGTCAGCAACGCGCTGCGTTTCTGCCCGCTTGAAACGCCAGGTACGATCCCTAAACGACTGGCAGAGCTGAGAGTCCAGGCTCAACACTTCATGCTACCTGCCAGACGACAGCGAAGTTACCCAAGGGTGGTCAAGCCTAGACCAGTCAAATATCCCAAAAAGAAGGCTGGAGGGCTTAACTGACTGGCATTAGGGCAAGCCCCCTCGCCACAGGCAAGCCCTATCACAGGCAGACCCTATCACAGGCAGACCCTATCACAGGCAAGCCCCATCACAGGCAAGCGCCATCACAAGCGAGCCCCTATCCAGAGGCATGCCCCCGCGCCATAAAAGCGCAGAAGGCAGCGGTGTTATTCGCCTTCGTCAAAGTAATTATTAATGAGATTCACCAAGGCTTGCAGCGCTTCATCTGCTTGCTCACCCTCTGTACTCAGATGGATTTTGGTGCCCTTGCCGGCCGCCAGCATCATCATGGCCATGATGCTTTTGCCGTCAACCGTGGCTTGCGGCGTGCGACCTACCCTGATCGTGCAATCCTTGAACTGACCGGCAACCCCGACGAATTTGGCAGACGCGCGAGCATGCAGGCCCAGCTTGTTGATGATTTCGATTTCCAGAGCAGGCATCGCGATGTGAATCCTTTAGCTGAGGTCGCGGTGGCGAACCTGGACGTTCTTCAAGGTTTTTTGCAGGACCTGACCCAGGCGTTCGGTCAGGTAGACAGAGCGGTGGTGACCGCCGGTGCAGCCAATTGCGATGGTGACGTAGGCGCGATTACTGGCGGCAAAGCGCGGTAACCATTTGAGCAGATACGTGGAGATGTCCTGGAACATCTCCTCGACATCCGGCTGTGCTGCCAGATAATCGGCAACCGGTTTTTCCAGCCCCGAATGCTCGCGCAGTTCCGGCTTCCAGTAGGGGTTGGGCAGGCAACGCACATCGAACACCAGATCGGCGTCGACGGGCATGCCCCGCTTGAATCCAAAGGACTCCACCAGAAACGCAGTGCCGGGCTCCGGCTGATTCAACAGGCGCAGCTTGATGGTATCGCGCAGCTGATACAGGTTGAGGTTGGTGGTGTTGACCTTCAGATCGGCAAGATCGGCAATCGGCCCAAGCAGTTGGGTTTCATCGCTGATCGCTTCGGCCAGCGAGCGATCGGCACTGCTCAGTGGATGGCGCCGACGGGTTTCCGAGAAGCGCTTGAGCAGCGTCTCTTCGTCGGCATCCAGGTACAGAACATCACACTGGATGTGACGGCTGCGGACTTCTTCGAGCAGTTCCGGAAATCGTGACAAATGACTCGGCAGATTTCGCGCGTCGATGGATACCGCCACCAACGGTTGCGCCAGTTCAGTGTGAATCAGTGCGCGTTCAGCCAACTCCGGCAGCAAACCGGCGGGCAGGTTATCAATGCAGTAATAGCCACTGTCCTCCAGAACAGCGAGCGCAGTACTTTTACCTGACCCGGAGCGGCCGCTGACAATGATCATGCGCATGATTAGTGCCCGTTTTGCTCGTCCAGGACAACCTGATACAAGGCTTCATTACTCGGAGCGCTGCGCAGTTTTTCCCGCACTTCCTTGCGATCGAGCATGCTGGCGATCTGGCGCAACAGTTCCAGATGCGCATCGGTGGCGGCCTGCGGGACCAGCAGAACAAACAGCAGGTCGACCGGAGCGCCATCGATGGCGTCGAAATCAATTGGGGCGTCGAGGTGCATCAGTGCGCTGACAGGCGACGTGCAACCTTTCAAGCGGCAGTGAGGAATGGCGATGCCGTTTCCAAAACCGGTCGAGCCGAGTTTTTCACGGGCAATCAGAGCCTCGAAGACATCTTGCATTTCCAGATCCGGGACTTCTTTATGGATAAGGTTGGCAATTTGCTCGAGGGCTTTCTTTTTGCTGCCGCCCGGCACGTTCACGAGGGAACGGCCGGGGGTCAGGATGCTTTCAAGTCGGATCATGGGTAGGGAGTGTTAACGACCGGTTGCGCCCTGGAGGAGGCTCTGGGTCTTTTCCTTATGCTTTTTGAGTTGTTTATCGAGCTTGTCGGTCAAGGCGTCGATCGCCGCGTACATATCGGTATGTTCCGCGTTGGCGACCACTTCATTGCCGGGAATATGCAGCGTGGCTTCGATTTTCTGCTTGAGCTTTTCGACCGTCATCGTGACCTGCACGTTGGTGATCTTGTCGAAATGCCTCTCTAATCGTTCGAGTTTTTCGCCGATGTAGGTGCGAAGAGGTTCGGTCACTTCCAGTTGGTGTCCACTGATGTTGACTTGCATACAGCTTCTCCTTCGTTGCCAGTGCATAAAGCGGCAGGCTGGGTTGCCTGCCACTGGAACGCTGTAACGTGACTCTACATCAACCGCTTGCGTTCGCTCGAAGGCGCGATCCCGAGGGATTCACGGTACTTGGCGACGGTGCGGCGAGCCACCTGAATGCCTTGTGCCTCCAGTAAACCAGCGATCTTGCTGTCACTCAACGGCTTTTTCTGATTTTCCGCTGCAACCAGTTTTTTGATGATCGCGCGGATCGCCGTGGACGAGCATTCGCCGCCTTCAGAGGTGCTGACGTGACTGGAGAAAAAGTATTTCAGTTCATAGATACCGCGAGGGGTATGCATGAACTTCTGCGTGGTAACCCGGGAAATCGTCGATTCGTGCATGCCCACCGCTTCGGCGATGTCATGTAGCACCAACGGCTTCATGGCTTCGTCGCCGTACTCCAGAAAACCGCGCTGATGCTCGACGATCTGGGTAGCGACTTTCATCAGCGTTTCGTTGCGGCTTTGCAGGCTCTTGATGAACCAGCGAGCCTCCTGCAGCTGATTGCGCATGAAAGTGTTATCGGCGCTGGTGTCAGCGCGACGCACGAAACCGGCGTATTGGGCGTTGACTCGCAGCCGTGGCACCGACTCCTGATTAAGCTCCACCAGCCAGCGCTCGTTGTCCTTGCGCACGATCACGTCAGGCACGACGTATTCGGCTTCGCTGGATTCGATTTGCGAGCCTGGGCGCGGGTTGAGGCTCTGCACCAGTTCGATGACCTGGCGCAGTTCGTCTTCCTTGAGCTTCATGCGGCGCATCAGCTGGCTGTAATCGCGGCTGCCGAGCATGTCGATGTAATCGCAGACCAGGCGCTTGGCTTCGCTCAACCAAGGCGTCTTGGGCGGCAGCTGGCGCAGTTGCAGCAACAGGCATTCGCTCAGGTTGCGAGCGCCGATGCCGGCCGGTTCGAATTGCTGGATGCGGTGCAGGACGGCTTCAATTTCATCGAGTTCGACGTCCAGTTCGGGATCGAAGGCTTCGAGGATTTCATCGAGTGTTTCGTCGAGGTAGCCCTGATTATTGATGCAGTCGATCAAAGTCACGGCGATCAGGCGATCGGTGTCGGACATCGGCGCCAGGTTCAGCTGCCACAGCAAATGGCTCTGCAAGCTCTCGCCGGCTGAGGTGCGGGTGGTGAAGTCCCACTCGTCGTCGTCACTGCTCGGCAGGCTGCTGGCGCTGGTCTGGTAGACGTCTTCCCACGCGGTGTCGACCGGCAACTCATTAGGAATGCGCTCGTTCCAGTCACCTTCCTCCAGGTTGTCCACCGTCGGGGCCGTTTCCTGATAGGAGGGTTCCGAAACATCGGCGTTTGGAGGTTGTTCGGCCTTGTCGGCCAACGGGTCAGCGTTATCGAAGTCGTCGCCTTCTTCCTGGCGTTCGAGCATCGGATTGGACTCCAGGGCCTCCTGGATTTCCTGCTGCAGGTCCAGGGTCGACAATTGGAGCAGGCGGATGGCCTGTTGCAGCTGCGGTGTCATCGTCAGCTGCTGGCCCATTCTCAAGACTAGCGATGGTTTCATGGCAGGGGCTTAACACCTTATTCGCCGGCGCACATGCGCCATCCACTACAGGGCGCCGAAGCGCCAAACTTAAGCAAATTATATGCCTGAAACTGAAGTGTTTGCCTAGAGCGCGGTAACAATAAAACACACTGAGGTGTTCATCGCGTCAGGCGCTCGGCCGACTAGCCAGACACTCAGCGCTTACAGACGGAACTCGTGGCCCAGATAAACTTCCTTGACCAGATCGTTGGCCAGGATGGTGGCGGAGTCACCTTCGGCGATCAGTTGACCGTCGTTGACGATGTAGGCCGTTTCGCAGATATCCAGGGTTTCACGAACGTTGTGGTCGGTGATCAGCACGCCAATGCCTTTGGCTTTGAGGTGGTGAATGATCTGCTTGATGTCGCCGACCGAAATCGGGTCCACGCCGGCGAAGGGTTCGTCGAGGAGGATGAATTTCGGGTTGGTGGCCAGGGCGCGGGCAATTTCCACGCGGCGGCGTTCACCACCGGACAGGCTCATGCCGAGGTTGTCGCGAATGTGGCTGATGTGGAATTCCTGCAGCAGGCTTTCCAGTTCCTTGCGGCGTGCGGTCTTGTCGAGTTCCTTGCGGGTCTCGAGGATCGCCATGATGTTGTCTGCAACCGACAGTTTGCGGAAGATTGACGCTTCCTGCGGAAGATAGCCGATACCAGCCTTCGCACGACCGTGCATGGGCTGGTGGCTGACGTCCAGGTCGTCGATCAGTACTCGGCCTTGATCGGCCTGTACCAGGCCCACGATCATGTAGAAGCAGGTGGTTTTGCCGGCGCCGTTGGGGCCAAGCAAGCCGACGATCTGACCGCTGTCGATGGACAGGCTGACGTCACGCACGACCTGGCGGCTCTTGTAGCTCTTGGCCAGATGCTGGGCTTTCAGAGTTGCCATTACTGGGCCTTCTGCTCGTCGGTTTTCTTCTTCGGCTGGATCACCATGTCGATGCGCGGACGCGACTCGGTGACCTTGCTGCCCGTAGCGCGACCGGCGCTGGCAAGCTTCTTGTTGGTGTCATAGACGATCTTTTCGCCCTGGGTGATGTTGCCATCCTTGTCGATGACCTTGGCGCGATCGATCAGCACGACGCGGTCTTGCGAGGCGTGATACTGGATAGTCACCCCGTAGCCCTGAACCGGCTTGGTGTCGCCGGCCGTTTGCAGTTGCTCGAAGTAGGCGAGGTTGCCCACCGAAGTCACCACGTCAATATCGCCGGCCTGGGTGCGGGTCATGGTCACAGTGTTTCCGGTGACCTTCATCGAGCCCTGAGTGATGATCACGTCACCCTTATAAGTGGCAATACCGTTCTTGTCGTCCAGTTGGGCATCGTCCGCCTGGATGCGGATAGGCTGCTGTTGATCGTCCGGCAGAGCCCAGGCGCTCACGCTTCCCAGTGCTGCGCTCAGACCGAGCAAAATAGGGAGAGTTTTAACGAGCCTCATACTGTCCTCTTACGTTCGATAGCAGGTGTATCCTGCTTTCTTTCAAATACGCTTTCATTCCGTTACCAGTCGAGACACCACCAGCGCCGTCGATTCTAACGGGTTGAGCGGTCTCCGCATATTGCCGCTGCGGGAACACGGTCATGCGGGTGGAGGTAATCAGGGTCTTGCGGTCTTTCTCATCGAAGCGGGTGATCCGCACCGAATCGATCAGCTCGACCTGAGTGCCGTCCGGGTTGACCTCGCCACGCTCGCTCTGCACATGCCACGGAAACTGGGTGCCGCGATACAGGTACAGGTCCGGATTGGTCAACAGCGTTACTTCGGTCGCTTTCAGGTGTTCGACCTTGTCGGAGGTCATTTCGTATTGCAGCTTGCCATCCGGCAGGTACTGAACGCTGTGGGCGTTGATCGCGTAATAGTCGATCTCGGTTTCGTCGACTTTGGCCACTGGCTTGTCGAGGAAGCGTTCCGGGCTGATGTTCCAGTAGCCCACCGCGGCAAAAATGGCCGCGATGCATCCGAACATCAGGGTGTTGCGAAATTTCTTGCTCAGCATAGTTGGCTCACAGGTACGCGGCGTTGGCCGCATCGAGGCGGCCCTGGGCGCGCAGGATCAATTCGCAGAATTCGCGAGCGGCACCTTCGCCACCACGGGCCTGGGTGATGCCGTGGGCATGTTCGCGGACAAAGCTGGCCGCGCTGGCCACCGCCATGCCGAGGCCGACGCGGCGGATCACCGGCAGGTCCGGCAGGTCGTCCCCGAGATACGCGACCTGTTCATAGCTCAGGTTGAGCTGGGCGAGAAGCTCGTCGAGCACCACCAGTTTGTCTTCCCGACCCTGATACAGGTGGGGAATGCCGAGATTCTTCGCGCGCCGCTCAACCACCGGGGTCTTGCGCCCACTGATGATAGCGGTCTGTACGCCGGCTGCCATCAACATCTTGATGCCTTGACCGTCGAGTGTGTTGAAAGTCTTGAATTCGCTACCGTCTTCGAGGAAGTACAGGCGACCGTCGGTCAGTACGCCATCGACGTCGAAAACAGCCAGTTTGATCTGTTTGCCGCGTTGCAGCAGGTCCGCGCTCATTACATTACTCCCGCACGCAACAGGTCGTGCATGTTCAAGGCGCCGACCGGGCGGTCGTCGCCGTCAACCACGACCAGCGCATTGATTTTATGGTCTTCCATGATTTTCAAAGCCTCGGCGGCGAGCATTTCGGCGCGGGCGGTCTTGCCGTGGGCGGTCATGACCTGATCGATGGTGGCGCTATGGATGTCAATGCTGCGATCCAGGGTGCGGCGCAAATCGCCGTCCGTGAAAATCCCGGCGAGCGTGCCGTCGGCTTCCAGGATCACTGTCATGCCCAGGCCTTTGCGGGTCATTTCCATCAGCGCGTCCTTGAGCAGGGTGCCGCGCTGGACTTGCGGCAGTTCCTGTCCGGCGTGCATGACGTTTTCCACTTTCAGCAGCAGGCGACGGCCAAGCGCGCCGCCTGGGTGCGAGAAGGCGAAGTCTTCAGCAGTGAAACCGCGGGCTTCCAGCAGCGCCACCGCGAGGGCGTCGCCCATCACCAGCGCAGCAGTCGTCGAAGACGTAGGCGCCAGGTTCAGCGGGCAGGCCTCGTGCTCCACGTGGACATTCAGGTTGACTTCGGCCGCTTTGGACAGCGGTGAATCAGGGTTGCCGGTCATGCTGATCAGCTGGATGCCAAGGCGCTTGATCAGCGGCAGCAGGGTGACGATTTCATTGGTGGAGCCGGAGTTCGACAGGGCCAGGATGATGTCATCGCCAGTGATCATGCCCATGTCGCCGTGGCTGGCTTCAGCCGGGTGCACGAAAAAAGCCGTGGTGCCGGTGCTGGCCAGGGTCGCGGCGATCTTGTTGCCCACATGCCCCGATTTGCCCATGCCGACCACGACCACGCGCCCTTTGCTCGCCAGGATCATTTCGCACGCGCGTACGAACTCTGCGTCGATATGGGGTAACAAGCCTTGTACGGCTTCCATTTCGAGGCGGATGGTGCGTTGGGCTGACTGAATCAGGTCGCTGGATTGGCTCATGTCTGAAATCGTATAGCCTGATGAAAAGGCGGCGATTATAGCGGCATTAAGCAAAACCCTCACGCAAGTTCGTCAGCCTTTGTCATTCCTTGTTGCGCTTAATACTTCCGTGTGAAGCTTTAAGGCTGTTAAGTGACCGAAGATGGCCCGCGTAGGCCTTGGGCGCTTGGCCTTTGCGGTGATATAGTTCGCCGCCAGTTCGGCCCGCCCGGTTAGCCATGTGCTTTCGCCAGAAAGTCAGGCGTCCGAGTGAGGGGGCTGCATCGAAAGGAGTTTAGATGAGTGCCGATAACGCCTACGCGGTCGAGCTGAAGGGACTGACCTTCAAGCGCGGTGCGCGCAGCATTTTCAATAACGTCGATATCCGTATACCGCGCGGAAAGGTCACCGGCATCATGGGACCTTCCGGGTGTGGCAAGACCACATTGCTGCGTTTGATGGGCGCCCAGTTGCGGCCGACCAAGGGCGAAGTCTGGGTCAACGGTCAGAATCTGCCAAAACTGTCGCGCAGCGATCTGTTCGATGCGCGCAAGCACATGGGCGTGTTGTTTCAGAGCGGCGCCCTGTTCACCGACCTCGATGTGTTCGAGAACGTTGCCTTTCCGCTGCGTGTGCATACCGAACTGCCGGAAGAAATGATCCGCGACATCGTCCTGCTCAAGTTGCAGGCGGTTGGCTTGCGCGGAGCGATCGACCTGATGCCCGACGAACTGTCCGGCGGCATGAAGCGACGCGTTGCGCTGGCGCGGGCGATTGCACTCGATCCGCAGATCCTCATGTATGACGAACCCTTCGTCGGTCAGGACCCCATCGCCATGGGCGTATTGGTGCGGCTGATCCGTCTGCTCAACGATGCGTTGGGTATCACCAGTATTGTGGTGTCCCACGATCTGGCCGAAACAGCGAGCATCGCCGACTACATCTATGTCGTGGGCGAAGGTCAGGTGTTGGGGCAGGGCACGCCCGAGGAATTGATGAATTCGCAGGAGCCACGAATTCGCCAGTTCATGACGGGTGAGCCTGATGGTCCGGTCGCATACCACTTTCCAGCGACGGATTACCGCGCAGATCTTCTGGGGAAGCGCTGATGCGCAAGATTTCACTGATTGAACGCGTACGTCGCTTCGGCCACGGTGGCATCGACGTACTGGCGGTGTTTGGCCGTTCGGCAATCTTTCTGTTCCACGCCTTGTTCGGTCGTGGCGGCATTGGTGGCGGTTTTGGACTGCTGATCAAGCAACTGCATTCGGTGGGCGTGATGTCCCTGGTGATCATTGTGGTCTCCGGGGTGTTCATCGGCATGGTGCTGGCGCTGCAAGGCTTCAACATTCTGTCCGGCTACGGTTCGGAACAGGCGGTCGGGCAAATGGTTGCCCTGACCCTGCTGCGTGAATTGGGCCCGGTGGTCACCGCGTTGCTGTTTGCCGGTCGCGCAGGTTCGGCCCTGACGGCTGAAATCGGCAACATGAAGTCCACCGAGCAGTTGTCCAGCCTGGAAATGATTGGTGTCGACCCGCTCAAGTACATCATTGCCCCGCGCCTGTGGGCCGGCTTCATTTCCCTGCCCGTGCTGGCGATGATTTTCAGCGTGGTCGGGATCTGGGGTGGTTCCTGGGTGGCCGTTGACTGGCTGGGAGTCTATGAGGGTTCTTACTGGTCCAACATGCAGAACAGCGTCACGTTCGCCGACGATGTGCTTAACGGCATCATCAAAAGTATCGTTTTCGCCTTCGTCGTGACGTGGATCGCCGTATTCCAAGGCTATGACTGTGAGCCCACTTCCGAGGGGATCAGTCGTGCCACTACCAAGACCGTGGTGTATGCCTCTTTGGCTGTGCTCGGCCTGGACTTTATTCTGACCGCCTTGATGTTTGGAGATTTCTGATGCAAAACCGCACCCTGGAAATCGGTGTCGGCCTTTTCTTGCTGGCTGGCATCCTGGCTTTGCTGTTGCTGGCGTTGCGCGTAAGTGGCCTGTCACCGAGCGCGAGCACCGATACTTATAAACTTTATGCGTATTTCGACAATATCGCCGGTTTGACGGTCAGAGCCAAGGTGACCATGGCCGGTGTAACCATCGGCAAGGTCACGGCGATCGATCTGGATCGCGACAGTTTCACCGGTCGAGTGACCATGCAGCTGGAAAAACGCGTAGATAACCTGCCGAATGATTCCACTGCATCTATTCTCACCGCTGGCCTGTTGGGCGAGAAATACATCGGCATCAGCGTGGGTGGTGAAGAAGCCTTGCTCAAGGAAGGTGCAACCATCCATGACACCCAGTCGTCACTGGTGCTCGAGGACCTGATCGGTAAATTCCTGCTCAATACCGTTAGCAAAGACGCCAAATGAGGAGCTTTTGAATGATCTCTACCTTGCGACGTGGCCTGTTGGTATTAATCGCGGCAATGCCGTTGATGGCCAACGCTGTGGCGGCGCCTTCGGCACACGACCTGGTTCAGGACACCACCAACCGGTTGTTGTCCGATTTGTCGGCCAATAAAGAAAAGTACAAGCAGGACCCGCATGACTTCTATACCGCGCTGAACACCATCGTCGGTCCGGTGGTGGATGCCGAGGGCATCTCCAAAAGCATCATGACGGTGAAATATTCGCGCAAGGCTACCCCGGCGCAAATGAAGACCTTCGAAGAAAACTTCAAGCGTGGCCTGTTTCAGTTCTACGGCAACGCGTTGCTGGAATACAACAACCAGGGCATCGTCGTTGATCCCGCCAAAGACGAATCGGGCAACCGCACCAGCGTTGGCATGACCGTCAAAGGCACCAACGGCGCGGTGTATCCGGTGTCGTACACGCTTGAAAAGGTCAATGGCGAGTGGAAGCTGCGTAACGTCATCATCAATGGCATCAACATTGGCAAGCTGTTCCGCGATCAGTTTGCTGACGCGATGCAGCGCAATGGCAACGATCTGGACAAGACCATCAATGGTTGGGCCGGGGAAGTCGCCAAAGCCAAGGAAGCCACCGAGAAGCAAGCGCAATGAGTGTGTCGGCCATTCGCATGAGCGACTCCGGCGAGCTGATGCTCAGCGGCATGCTCGACTACCGCACCGGCCCCGGTCTGCGCAAGCAGGGTCAGGCGCTGATCCAGGCGAGCAAGGCTGCGGCACTGGTGGTCGATTGCTCGGCGGTGCTGAAATCCAGCAGTGTCGGTCTGTCGTTGCTGTTGTGTTTCATGCGCGATGCAGAGGCGGCCGGCAAGGCGCTGACGATCCGTGCGATGCCCGAAGACATGCGTGAAATCGCTCAGGTCAGCGAATTGACCGAGCTGTTGGTGCATCCCTAATGGCATCTGGTAAAAAAGCCCCCCGTCAGAGTCCTGCTTCGCGGGGTTCGCAGGCGCGGGGCTTTTTTGTATGATGTCCGACCCGCGCGCACAGGGCGCCGATTGAGGTTGAGCATGCAGGCCAACGAAGTAAAGAGCTTCCTTGAAGAAAAGCTGTCAGACAGCTTTTCACAAGTGCAGGTGGAAGTTGAAGGCGAAGGCTGCAATTTCCAGCTGAACGTGATTAGCGATGAACTGGCGGCGTTGAGCCCGGTGAAGCGTCAGCAGCAGGTCTATGCCCATTTGAACCCATGGATCACCGATGGCAGCATCCATGCGGTCACTATGAAATTTTTCAGCAGCGCGGCCTGGGCCGAGCGCACCTGAGCCCAAGGGCGTCGAGATTCTTATGGATAAATTGATTATTACCGGTGGTGCTCGTCTTGATGGCGAGATCCGCATTTCCGGGGCAAAGAACTCTGCCCTGCCGATTCTGGCGGCCACCTTGCTATGCGATGGCCCGGTGACGGTTGCCAACCTGCCGCACCTGCACGACATCACCACCATGATCGAGCTGTTCGGTCGCATGGGCATCGAGCCGGTGATCGACGAGAAGCTCAGCGTCGAAATCGATCCGCGCACCATCAAGACCCTGATCGCTCCGTATGAACTGGTTAAAACCATGCGCGCGTCGATCCTCGTGCTTGGCCCCATGGTTGCTCGTTTCGGTGAAGCCGAAGTTGCACTGCCTGGCGGTTGCGCCATCGGTTCGCGTCCGGTCGACCTGCACATCCGTGGTCTTGAAGCCATGGGCGCGGTCATCGACGTCGAAGGCGGCTACATCAAGGCCAAGGCGCCTGAAGGCGGTTTGCGCGGTGCGCATTTCTTCTTCGACACCGTCAGCGTGACCGGTACCGAAAACATCATGATGGCGGCCGCTCTGGCCAAGGGTCGCAGCGTTCTGGCCAACGCCGCGCGCGAGCCTGAAGTCATCGACCTGGCGAATTTCCTGAATGCCATGGGCGCGAAGATCAGCGGCGCCGGCACCGACACCATCACCATCGATGGCGTCGAGCGTCTGCACCCGACCACGTACAAAGTAATGCCTGACCGTATCGAAACCGGGACTTACCTGGTTGCCGCTGCCGTGACCGGTGGTCGTGTGAAGGTCAAGGACACCGATCCGACGATCCTCGAAGCCGTTCTGGAAAAACTCCGTGAAGCCGGCGCCGAAATCACCTCGGGCGAAGACTGGATCGAGTTGAACATGCACGGCAAGCGGCCCAAAGCCGTCAACGTGCGCACAGCTCCGTACCCGGCGTTCCCGACCGACATGCAGGCACAATTCATCTCGCTCAACGCCATTGCCGAAGGCACCGGTGCCGTGATCGAGACGATCTTCGAAAACCGCTTCATGCACGTTTATGAACTGCACCGCATGGGCGCCAAAATCCAGGTCGAAGGCAACACTGCAATCGTCACCGGTACCGAGAAGCTCAAAGGCGCGCCAGTCATGGCGACCGACCTGCGTGCCTCGGCCAGCCTGGTGATCTCGGCGTTGATCGCCGAAGGCGACACCCTGATCGATCGTATCTACCACATCGACCGTGGTTACGAGTGCATCGAAGAGAAGCTGCAGATGCTTGGCGCGAAGATACGCCGCGTACCGGGCTAGTCCCAGGGTCTGCGAACACCCTCATTGTGGCGAGCGGGCTTGCCCGCGTCGGGTTGCGTAGCGACCCCAACAAAGGACTGCAGCGCAGTCCGGCGCGGGCAAGCCCGCTCGCCACAGGAGGTATTTGCTGCTTTGAAGCAAGCCCCTGCTGAATTTGTTGCAAATCGAGGCTGTAATGGCCTGGATCTGTGTCCGGCGCCATTTGCGACCGGGCATCAGTAGCCTGATAAGGACTGACGTTTCCCATGTTGACCATCGCACTGTCCAAGGGCCGCATCCTTGACGACACCTTGCCGCTTCTGGCTGAAGCGGGCATCGTGCCGACCGAGAATCCGGACAAGAGCCGCAAGCTGATCATCCCCACCACCCAGCCTGACGTGCGTCTGCTGATCGTGCGCGCTACCGATGTGCCGACCTACGTCGAGCATGGTGCCGCGGACCTGGGCGTCGCCGGTAAAGATGTGTTGATGGAATACGGTGGCCAGGGCTTGTACGAGCCATTGGACCTGCGAATTGCTCTGTGCAAGCTGATGACAGCTGGCCGTGTCGGCGATGTCGAGCCCAAGGGTCGTCTGCGTGTTGCGACCAAGTTCGTCAATGTTGCCAAGCGTTACTACGCCGAGCAGGGCCGTCAGGTCGATATCATCAAACTGTACGGCTCGATGGAGCTGGCGCCGCTGATCGGTCTGGCGGACAAGATCATCGACGTGGTCGACACCGGCAACACTCTGCGCGCCAATGGCCTGGAGCCTCAGGATTTCATTGCCGACATCAGCTCACGGCTGGTCGTCAACAAAGCTTCGATGAAAATGCAGCACGCCCGTATCCAGGCGTTGATCGACACCCTGCGCAAGGCAGTGGAGTCTCGACACCGCGGCTGATTCACCTGCGCGACCTTGAGCCGCGCCCGTCTATCCGCCTCATAGCCAGAATTCTCAGGTGCCCAAGCGGATCGATGGTAGCTTCGGGTACCTGAGTTTTTGCCAATCCTATGAGGCTCTCGCTATGACCGCACCGACTGCAATTCGCCGACTCAACGCTGCTGACCCGGATTTTGCCCATCATCTGGATCATCTGTTGAGCTGGGAAAGCGTGTCTGATGACTCGGTCAATCAGCGAGTGCTGGACATCATCAAAGCCGTGCGTGAACGCGGCGATGCGGCGCTGGTGGACTACACCCGTCAATTCGACGGCCTGGACGTTGCTTCCATGGCGGACCTGATCCTGCCGCGCGAGCGTCTGGAGCTGGCGCTGACGCGAATCACCGTGCCGCAGCGCGAAGCTCTGGAAAAAGCCGCCGCCCGAGTGCGCAGCTATCACGAAAAACAGAAGCAGGATTCCTGGAGCTACACCGAAGCCGACGGCACGGTGCTGGGCCAGAAGGTCACGCCGCTTGATCGTGCCGGTCTGTATGTGCCGGGCGGCAAAGCGTCGTACCCGTCTTCAGTGCTGATGAACGCAATTCCGGCCAAGGTCGCCGGGGTGACCGAAGTGGTCATGGTCGTACCGACGCCGCGCGGTGAACTCAACGAACTGGTGCTCGCCGCCGCGTGCATCGCCGGTGTCGACCGCGTGTTCACCATCGGTGGCGCGCAAGCGGTTGCCGCGCTGGCTTACGGCACCGAAAGCGTGCCGAAAGTCGACAAGGTGGTCGGCCCAGGCAACATCTATGTTGCCACTGCCAAGCGCCACGTATTCGGCCAGGTCGGCATCGACATGATTGCCGGCCCGTCGGAGATTCTGGTGGTGTGCGATGGCCACACCGATCCGGACTGGATCGCCATGGACCTGTTTTCCCAAGCCGAACACGACGAAGATGCCCAAGCGATTCTGGTCAGCCCGGATGCCGGGTTCCTCGACAAAGTGGCGGCCAGCATCGCCAGGCTGATGCCGACCATGGAGCGCGCAGAAATCATCGAAACCTCGATCAATGGCCGTGGCGCGTTGATCCTGGTTCGCGACATGGAACAAGCCATCGAAGTGGCCAATCGCATTGCGCCGGAACACCTGGAGTTGTCGGTGGCTGATCCGCAAGCCTGGCTGCCGCAGATTCGCCACGCCGGTGCGATCTTCATGGGCCGTCACACGTCCGAAGCGTTGGGCGATTACTGCGCCGGGCCAAACCACGTGCTGCCGACATCCGGCACTGCGCGCTTCTCGTCGCCACTGGGTGTGTACGATTTTCAGAAGCGCTCCTCGATCATCTTCTGCTCCGAACAGGGCGCATCCGAGCTGGGCAAAACCGCTTCCGTGCTGGCCCGAGGCGAGTCACTCACCGCCCATGCTCGCAGCGCGGAATACCGCATCGTTGACGAAGACTTTCCGCAAGGGCAGGGGAACTGATCATGAGTAAATTCTGGAGCCCGTTCGTCAAGGATCTGGTGCCTTACGTGCCCGGCGAGCAGCCGAAACTGACGAAACTGGTCAAGCTCAACACCAACGAGAATCCGTATGGCCCGTCACCGAAAGCATTAGCGGCGATGCAGACCGAGCTCAACGATAATTTGCGCCTTTACCCGGACCCGAACAGTGACCTGCTCAAGCAGGCCGTTGCCAAATACTACGGCGTGCAGGGCAATCAGGTGTTCCTCGGCAACGGTTCGGACGAAGTCCTGGCGCACATTTTTCACGGCTTGTTGCAGCACGACAAACCGCTGTTGTTCCCTGACATCAGCTACAGCTTTTATCCGGTTTACTGCGGGTTGTATGGCATCAACTTCGACGCCATCCCGCTGGATGAGCAGTTCCGGATCAACCCGGCGGATTACGCCAAGGCCAACGGCGGGATTATTTTTCCCAATCCGAACGCGCCGACCGGTTGCCTGCTGGCACTGGATGCGGTCGAGCAAATCCTCAAGGCCAATCCGGATTCGGTAGTCGTGGTGGATGAGGCTTACATTGATTTTGGTGGCGAGACAGCGATCAGTCTGGTTGACCGTTATCCGAACCTGCTGGTTACGCAGACCCTTTCCAAATCCCGCTCACTGGCTGGCCTGCGAGTCGGGCTTGCGGTTGGGCATCCGGATTTGATCGAAGCGCTGGAGCGGATCAAGAACAGCTTCAACTCCTATCCGCTGGATCGCATGGCCAATGTCGGCGCAGCGGCGGCGTTCGAGGATCGCGAGTATTTCGACAAGACCTGCCGCCTGGTGATCGAAAGTCGCGAGAAGGTGGTTGGGCAGTTGCAGGCGAAGGGATTTGAAGTGTTGCCGTCGGCAGCGAATTTCATTTTCGCCCGGCATCCGCAGCATGATGCCGCGGGGCTGGCAGCGAAGTTGCGCGAGCAAGGCGTGATCGTTCGGCACTTCAAACAAGAGCGGATTGCGCAGTTCTTGCGGATCAGCATTGGCACGCCCGAGCAAAATCAGGCGCTGATCGATGGCCTCGGCGAACTGTAACTCGCCGCTGAACCTGTGGGAGCGAGCTTGCTCGCGATAGCGGTTTCGTATTCAACATCAATGTTGAAGGTTATACCCTCATCGCGAGCAAGCTCGCTCCCACATGGTTTTGTGGGTCACTCGTGATGCGGTTCGCCGAGGAAGGTCAGCGAAGTGAACAGCCCCCGGCTGGTCACTTCAGCACTGTCCTTCACCGGCACCTCCACCTGCGCCGCAATCACATTCAAGCCTTCATTGCGCACCAGGACTTTCGCCCGACCTTCAGCGTCAGTTTCGGTGCTGACGGTGCCCGGTGCACTGCGATAATCACCGATCAGCTTCACCCCCGCTGTCGGCTTGCCATCCAGTAAAACCCGCACGGGCAACGCGTTGCCCGGCCCGACCGTCAGCGGATCAACCTCGGGCAGAATGAGTAATTTCATCTGGTCCAGTTTCGGCAACTTCGTACCTGGTTGATAGATAGCCAAACTGTACTTGAGCGTCCGGGTCGACTCGATTGCCCCTGGCACTTTGCTGCGCCCTTCGTTGACCCATTTCTTGTCGGCCGTCTGCGACCACATGCCGTTATCCAGTGCCACCGCCATCACGGCGGGCGATTTCAATGGTTGCAGGCGGGCGTGATCAACCAGGCGCTGCACGGTGACGGGAATCATTTTGCCGTTGCTGTCATACGCCCAGGCGCCGCTGATTTTCATCGGTTTGAACGCATTGTCTTCAGCACCGTGGCCGTAAATCACCTCGATATTGCTGCGCCGCTGTTCGGTCCACAGGCCATGGGCGGACGCTTGAGTGGCGACCAGCAGACCCAGCAGCGCCAAAGGTTTGAGTAGTTGCATGGAAACGTCCTTTTACAGGTTGAGTGTCAGGCTGACGGTGAAATTGCGCGGCTCGCCGGGGTTGACCCAGTAGTTGCTGTAGGCGCGTTCGAAGTATTTCTCGTCGAAAAGATTGTTCAGGTTCAGGCCCACGGTGACGTTTTCGCTGGCCTTGTAATGAGCCAGCAGGTCAACGGTGTGATAGGCCGGCAGCTCGAATTCGCCGCCCGATTCACCCGAGCGATCGCCCACGTAAGTGAACGCCGCGCCAACGTCCGAGCCGCGCAGATGGCCGTCTTGAAATTCGTAAACGCCGAGCAGGCTGCCGCTGCGTCTGGCCACGCCGAGAATCCGGCTGCCGGCAGGAATGACCTTGTCGCCTTCGGTGACCTCTGCATCGATGTAGGCGAGGGCGCCGATCACGCGCACCGCGTCCAACTGCCCAGTGACTTGCAGGTCAAAACCCTGGCTGCGCGCCTTGCCCATCGCCCGGCTCGTGTCTGTGCCCGGGTCGGTGGCCAGCACATTTTCCTTCTCGATATGAAAGGCGGCGAGGGTGCTGCTCAAACGCTCGTCGAACAGCTCACTCTTGATCCCGACTTCATAACCCACACCTTCTTCCGGGTCGAAAGACTTGCCGGCGGCGTCCAGGCCATTATTGGGTTTAAACGAGGTTGAGGCGTTGGCGAACACACCGACCTCTGGCGTCAGTTGGTAAAGCAAACCGACCCGTTGCGTCAGCGCGTCATGGCTTTGTCGGCTGGTGGCAGCGCGGGTGTGGTCGTCGATGCTTTGCTCGAAATGTTCGAAGCGCGCACCCACCATGCCGCGCAGTTTGTCGGTGAAAACAATCTGGTCTTGCAGGTTCAGCGCCTGACTCTCGACGTGCTCAAGAAAGTTGCTGCCCGAACGCGCGCCATTCGGTTTTGGCTGGCCGTAGACCGGGCGGTAGATGTCGATCGGGTAGGCGCTGCCGGCGATGGTCGTGACCCGCTCATTCTTGCGATAGTTCTCGTATTCCGTGCCGATCAGCAGTTCGTGCTGCCAGCTGCCCAGGTCGAAAAGGCCGCGCAATTCAAGTTGGGTGATGCTGTCGTGCCAATCATTGTCACGCTCGCGATAGCGGCGGTTGACGGTATGGCCGTCGGCATTCAGCGGGCGCGCTTCGGAGGCGAAACCCCAGAGTTTGCCTTCTTTGTAGTGGCTGGCCAGGCGCAGTTTCCAGGCGTCGTTAAGGTGGTGTTCCAGCGCCGCTTGCAGCATGTTGTTGTGGTTGTCGATGTCGCCGTCGTCAGGCTCGCCCAGGAACGTCGAGCGCGAGACACCGCTCCAGGTGTTGTTCGGCGCAACGATGCCGCGATCGAACGTCGAGCTGTGGCGCACGAACTCGCTTTCCACGAGCAGGTTGGTGTCCGGGTTTAGTTGCCAGCTGAAGGAGGGCGCGACGAATACCCGTTGATTGTCGACGTGATCGCGAAAACTGTGGTTGTCTTCGACGGCCAGATTGACCCGCGACAGCACGTTGCCCTCCGTATCCAGCGGCGTGTTGACGTCCAGTGCGGTGCGGTAACGGTCCCAGCTGCCGGCACTGGTTTGTAACGTGGTGAACGCGTCGGGCTGGGGTTTTTTGCTGACGATGTTCACCGTGCCGCCGGGATCGCCGCGCCCGTAGAGACTGGCGGCCGGGCCTTTGAGCACTTCGATGCGCTCGATGTTGGCGGCGTCTGGCGTAGTGGGGTAGCCACGGTTGGCGCTGAAACCGTCCTTGTAGAACTCGGAGGTGGTGAAGCCGCGCACGCTGTATTCGTACAGCGTCAGCCCGCCGAAGTTGTTCTGCTTCGACACGCCGCCGGCAAACTCCAGTGCGCGCTCGACGCTGGTACTGCCCAGATCCTTGAGCACACTGGCGGGAATCACGCTGATCGCTTGCGGGATGTCGCGAATGGCCGTGTCGGTTTTGGTTGCGCTGGACGATCGCGTGGCGCGGTAGCCGTTGACCGGGCCGGTGGGCGATTCGTATTCGGACGTGACGCTGATGGCGTCCAGTTCGAGCGGTGCAGGTCCGTCAGCAAAGACCGGATCTGCCAGCAAGCCAAGGGCGAGGGCTGCAAGGGAAGCCCTTTTTCGAGACGACATGTTATGTTGTTCCAATAGTGATATTGAAACAATATAACATGACCGTTGAGAATGTCTTGTATTAGTGCGCCGGGCTTATTCTTCCGGCTTTTCCTTCGCTGGCGCTGGTGGCGGACGCAGACCGATTTCTGCCGTGAGTGTGATCTCCTTGCCGTTGCGCATGACCAGAATCGTGACTTTGTCGGTCGGTTTGATCCGCGCCACCTGGTTCATCGAACGACGACCATCGCCGGCCGGTTCGCCATCGATGGCGAGAATCACATCGCCGAGCTGCAGGCCGGCCTTCTGCGCCGGCCCATCACTGAAAATGCCCGCAACGACAATGCCTGGACGCCCGGACAAACCAAACGACTCGGCCAGCTCCTGGGTCAACGGCTGCACTTCGATGCCGAGCCAGCCGCGAATCACCTGGCCGTGTTCGATGATTGATTTCATCACTTCCATTGCCAGCTTCACCGGGATTGCAAAACCGATGCCCTGCGAACCTCCGGATTTGGAGAAGATGGCCGTGTTGATGCCGGTCAGGTTGCCATTGGCATCCACCAGCGCACCGCCGGAGTTGCCGGGGTTGATCGCGGCGTCGGTCTGGATGAAGTCTTCATAGTTGTTCAAGCCCAACTGATTGCGGCCAGTGGCACTGATGATGCCCATGGTCACGGTCTGACCGACGCCGAACGGGTTGCCGATGGCCAGAGCGACATCGCCAATACGGATGTTATCCGAGCGGCCAACAGTGATCGACGGCAGGTTTTTCAAATCGATTTTCAGGACGGCAAGGTCGGTTTCCGGATCGCTGCCGATCACCCGGGCCAGGGTTTCACGGCCATCCTTGAGCGCGACGACGATTTGATCGGCGCCACTGGTGACGTGGTTGTTGGTCAGCAGATAACCTTCCGGGCTCATGATCACGCCGGAGCCGAGGCTGGATTCCATGCGCTTCTGCTTGGGCGAGTTGTCACCGAAAAAACGGCGGAACTGCGGGTCCTCGAACAGCGGATGGTTCGGCTTGTTGATCACTTTGGTGGTGTACAGATTCACCACCGACGGCGCCGCCGTGGTCACCGCGTCGGCATAGGACACCGGGCCCTGTTGCACGGTGGTGGTTTGCGGCGCTTGCTGAAGGTTGACGTCGAGACTCGGAAGGCCGACCCACTCTGGGTAACGCTGGATAATCAACAGAGCGATAAGCACGCCGGCCAATAGCGGCCAGCCGGAAAAACGCAGCGCCTTGAGCATTAAGCACGTCCTGGAAGGTTGCAGGCGGAATGAGACCGCCCATAATGTCGCGCATTATACGAGGCCGCGCGCGCCTCTGAACGGGATATTTAGGAGTCTTTTATGGCCGTCGCTCTGAGCACCCTGGTCGAGGAAGCCGACCGTTACCTGAACAGTGCAAAGATTGCCGATTATTGCCCCAACGGCTTGCAGGTTGAGGGCCGGCCGCAGGTGATGCGCATCGTCAGCGGCGTGACGGCGAGCCAGGCATTGCTCGATGCCGCCGTCGAAGCGCAGGCCGACCTGGTGCTGGTGCATCATGGGTATTTCTGGAAAGGCGAGAACCCGTGCATCACAGGCATGAAGCAGCGGCGCTTGAAGACGTTGCTCAAGCACGACATCAGTCTGCTGTCCTATCACTTGCCGCTGGATCTGCACGCTGATGTCGGGAACAACGTGCAGCTGGCGCGTCAGCTGGACATTACGGTCGAAGGCCCCCTTGATCCGGATAATCTGAAAGTGGTGGGGCTGGTCGGCTCGCTGAACGAACCCATGACGCCGCGAGATTTCGCCCGTCGTGTGCAGGAAACCATGGGGCGCGAGCCGTTGCTGATCGAAGGCAGTGCAATGATCCGTCGCGTGGGCTGGTGCACCGGTGGTGGCCAGGGTTACATCGATCAGGCAGTGCTGGCGGGTGTTGATCTGTACCTGAGCGGTGAAGCGTCCGAGCAGACATTCCACAGTGCGCGCGAAAACGACATCAGCTTCATCGCCGCCGGCCACCACGCCACTGAGCGCTACGGGGTGCAGGCGCTGGGGGATTACCTGGCACGGCGGTTTGCCGTCGAACACATCTTTATCGATTGTCCGAATCCGATTTGATTGGCTGCTTAAAAATGTGGAAGCGAGCCTGCTCGCGATGATCCTGAGAGCGCCATGCCGTGTCAGTTTCCCCGCGTTATCGTTGACGACCATCGCGAGCAGGCTCGCTCCCACATGGGTATATTCATATACCCTTTCGATCTAGCAGGCGCCCTGATTAGAAGAGGACGCTGTGCTAGGATTCCTCGCTCGAACACGGCCCGCTGGCCGTCCACAAGATCGTTTTCGTGAGTAGCCATGGTCGACAAACTGACGCATCTGAAACAGCTGGAGGCCGAAAGCATCCACATCATCCGCGAGGTCGCCGCCGAGTTCGATAACCCGGTGATGCTGTACTCCGTCGGTAAAGATTCCGCCGTGATGCTGCACCTTGCGCGCAAGGCATTCTTCCCGGGCAAGCTTCCCTTCCCGGTAATGCACGTCGACACCCGGTGGAAGTTCAAGGAAATGTACGCGTTCCGCGATCGCATGGTCCAAGAGCTTGGCCTTGATCTGATCGTGCATGTGAACCCCGATGGCGTCGCGCAGGGCATCAACCCGCTGACCCACGGCAGTGCCAAACACACTGACATCATGAAAACCGAAGGTCTCAAGCAGGCGCTCGACAAACACGGTTTTGACGCCGCTTTCGGTGGCGCCCGTCGTGACGAAGAGAAGTCCCGCGCCAAAGAACGCGTGTATTCCTTCCGCGACACCAAGCACCGCTGGGACCCGAAGAACCAGCGTCCAGAACTGTGGAACGTCTACAACGGCAACGTCAACAAGGGCGAATCCATTCGTGTATTCCCGTTGTCGAACTGGACCGAACTGGACATCTGGCAGTACATCTACCTCGAAGGCATCCCGATTGTGCCGCTGTATTTCGCCGCCGAGCGCGACGTCATCGAGATGAATGGCACCTGGATCATGATCGACGACGAACGCCTGCTCAATCACCTGAGCGACGAAGACAGGGCGCGCATCGTCAAGAAGAAAGTCCGTTTCCGTACGCTGGGTGACTACCCGCTGACCGGTGCGGTCGAGTCCGAGGCCACCAGCCTGACCGACATCATTCAGGAAATGCTCCTGACGCGTACTTCCGAACGCCAGGGCCGGGTCATCGACCACGATGGCGCAGGCTCGATGGAAGAAAAGAAACGGCAGGGGTATTTTTAAGCTTCGAGTTACAAGCGGCAAGCTGCAAGTTAACGGCGGTATGCGTAAGGTTGTGGATTGGTGCTTGTGGCCGGTTGCTGCGAGTCGTGATCGGGTTGCTCGTTATGGATTTCGAGAGACTGGTTGTTTGGCAGCGTAGCAAGTGTTTGGCGGTGGGTGTTTATAGAGCGTTTGCGCGTTGCCGGGATTTTGGTTTCAAGGACCAGATCACCCGCTCCGCACTTTCGGTGCCTTCCAATATTGCCGAAGGCATGGAGCGGCGTAGTGCAAAGGAGAAGATACGTTTTCTTTGGATCGCCAAGGCTTCCTGCGCAGAGTTACGCACTCAACTCCTCATTGCCCGTGAAATTGCATACATCGCCGATCCACTGGCTGACAATTGGATTACAGAAACTCGCGAGCTTTCAAGAATGCTCTGCGGCTTGATCAACAAAATTTCTGACTAGCTGTACGCCGACAAGCTTGCCGCTTGAAGCTTACAGCCTGGAGCTCGAATGCAATGAGTCACGTATCTGATTTGATCAGCGAGGACATCCTCGCCTACCTGGGCCAGCACGAACGCAAGGAAATGCTGCGCTTTCTGACTTGTGGCAACGTCGACGACGGCAAGAGCACCCTGATCGGGCGCCTGCTGCACGACTCCAAGATGATCTACGAAGATCACCTGGAAGCCATCACTCGCGACTCGAAAAAAGTCGGCACCACCGGTGAAGACGTCGACCTGGCATTGCTGGTCGATGGCCTGCAGGCCGAGCGCGAGCAGGGCATCACCATTGATGTCGCTTACCGCTACTTCTCCACCGCCAAGCGCAAATTCATCATCGCCGACACCCCGGGCCACGAGCAGTACACCCGCAACATGGCCACCGGTGCGTCCACCTGTGACCTGGCGATCATTCTGGTCGACGCCCGTTACGGCGTGCAGACCCAGACCCGTCGCCACAGCTTCATTGCCTCGTTGCTCGGCATCAAACACATCGTGGTTGCCATCAACAAGATGGACCTCAACGGCTTCGACGAAAGCGTGTTCGAGTCTATCAAGGCCGATTACCTGAAGTTCGCCGAAGGCATCGCGTTCAAGCCGACCACCATGGCCTTCGTGCCGATGTCGGCGCTCAAGGGCGACAACGTGGTGAACAAGTCCGAGCGCTCGCCGTGGTACACCGGTCAGTCGCTGATGGAAATTCTTGAAACCGTCGAGATCGCCAGCGACCGTAACTACACCGACCTGCGTTTCCCGGTGCAGTACGTCAACCGGCCGAATCTCAACTTCCGTGGCTTCGCCGGCACCCTGGCCAGCGGCGTCGTGCACAAGGGCGACGAAGTCGTGGTGTTGCCGTCGGGCAAAAGCAGCCGCGTGAAATCCATCGTCACCTTCGAAGGTGAGCTGGAGCACGCAGGCCCGGGTCAGGCCGTCACGCTGACCATTGAAGACGAGATCGACATCTCCCGTGGCGACCTGTTGGTGCACGCCGACAACCTGCCGCAAGTGACCGACGCCTTCGACGCGATGCTGGTGTGGATGGCCGAAGAGCCGATGCTGCCGGGCAAGAAATACGACATCAAACGCGCCACCAGTTACGTGCCGGGTTCGATCACCAGCATCGTCAACCGCGTAGACGTGAACACGCTCGAAGAAGGTCCGGCCAGCTCGCTGCAATTGAACGAGATCGGTCGGGTCAAGATCAGCCTCGACGCGGCCATCGCGCTGGACGGTTACGCGAGCAATCGCACCACCGGTTCGTTCATCGTCATCGACCGTTTGACCAATGGCACCGTCGCAGCCGGCATGATCATCGCTCAGCCGTCGGCGCATGGCACCAGCACGCATCACGGCAAACTGGCCCATGTGGCGACTGAAGAACGTGCTCAGCGTTTCGGTCAGCAACCGGCCACCGTGTTGTTCAGTGGTTTGTCGGGCGCTGGTAAAAGCACGCTGGCGTATGCGGTTGAACGCAAACTGTTCGACATGGGCCGTGCGGTATTCGTGCTTGATGGCCAGAACCTGCGTCATGACCTGAACAAGGGGCTGCCGCAGGATCGCGCCGGACGCACCGAGAACTGGCGTCGCGCCGCGCACGTCGCGCGTCAGTTCAACGAAGCGGGGCTGCTGACACTGGCAGCGTTCGTGGCACCGAGTGCCGAAGGGCGTGAGCAGGCCAAAGACCTGATCGGCAAGGAACGCCTGCTGACGGTCTACGTGCAGGCTTCGCCGACGGTGTGTGCCGAGCGTGACCCGCAAGGCCTGTACGCGGCGGCTGGCGATAACATCCCGGGCGAGTCCTTCCCGTACGACGTGCCGCTGAATGCCGATCTGGTGATCGACACCCAGTCGCTGTCGCTGGAAGAAAGCGTCAAGCAAGTGCTGGATCTGCTGCGTCAGCGTGGCGCGATCTAGGGTAGGAGCAGCGGCAAGCTTTTAGCTTCAAGCTGCAAGAAGAAACCCGCCGATGAGTGATCATCGGCGGGTTTTTTGTGGCCAACTCGGTTAACTGTGGGAGCTAGCCTGCTAGCGATTACGGTCGAACAGTCAACGGATCTACTGCATGTTGATCCGCTATCGCTAGCAGGCTAGCTTGTATGGTTAGACTTGAAGGGGTGGTGGGACGAACAGCTAGCATCTGACTGCTGCAACAGTACAGACCGTGGGAGACCTCGCCCCACCCCTTCCACCAAAAGCGCCGATAAAGAATGCTTCGTTCTAGCGACGATAGAAACAAGCCTGCGCCTCTGGGTGAACCCCTACAAGCCGTAAAACCTTAGCGTGGAGAAGTGCCCATGGCAATGCGCGTTTCACAGTCAATCACGGGTGTCGATGTCGCCAAAGTTGAACTCGTTACCTACCAGGCAGACTTGGATCTGCTCACCTCGATAGATAATGAAAAGCCTGTAATCAAGCGCTGGCTTAAGACATTGCCTGCAGCTACCGCCATTGCTGTTGAAGCGACAAATGTTTATCACATCGATTTAATCGAGCTGGCGTACGAGTCTGGTTTCGATGTTTACATCATCGATGGTTTTCAATTGAGTAATTACCGCAAAGGCGTCGGTGGCCGGAGTAAAACAGACGCATCCGATGCACGTCTTCTTGCCCGTTTTCTAAAGAACGAAGGGAGCATCTACGCCCATGGACCCCACCTCCAGCCGTCTACGGCAAGCTGCAAAGCCTTCTACGGCGGCGGGCTTCGCTGATTCAAGCCAAAACCAGCCTGACACAAAGCTGGTCAAATGATGCGAGTTTGAAGTCATCATTTGCAACTTTCGTTAAGTCCATTGATAGATTGGATTTACTGGTTAAAAAGAAAATCAAAGATGTGCTGCGCGAGGCTGGCCTGCTTGAGCAAGTTGCTCGTTGCCAAGCCGTAGAGGGCATCGGCTTTCTGACCGCCGCAGCCTTGGTGATGGCCTATAACCGAGGCGACTTTACCAGTAGTGACGCCTATATTGCTTTTTTGGGCATGGATCTGAAGTTTCAGATTCAGGCCAAAAGAATGGCCGCAGATTTCTGACCAAGCGTGGCTGTTCAGAAATACGCCGACTGCTACATAACGCAGCGATGGCGGCCAGTCGAACGCTGGCGTGGAAAGAGTTCTACGAGTATCAACGAGGCCGTGGAAAAGCGACTACCCAGGTGCTGGTGATGCTGGCTCGTAAGCTCGCTCGTGTGGCATTCGCCCTGATGAAAAATCAGAGCGAGTACCGCACCAAAGGGCCGGTTATGGCTTGATCAAAACCATAGAATCTCCCACAGGGGCTTAGTGTTTGCCTGGATACTCCCGATGCATCTGCTCCATCAGCGCATCCTTGTCTTGCCACAACTGGTTGATCCATCCCTGAAACTGCAATCGATACTCGCCGTCCTGGTCGTAGTTCTTGCCGATAAACGCCGGCGGGATTTTCAGCTCCTGAAAATGCACCACCACGTCCGCAACGTTCCCGCAGAGCAAATCCCAGTACCCCGGACGACCGCCCGGGTAGTGGATCGTCACGTTGACGATCGACTCGAGCTGCTCACCCATCGCGTCCAGTACAAACGCAATGCCGCCAGCCTTGGGTTTGAGCAAATACTTGAACGGTGATTGCTGCTGCGCATGCTTGCCTTCGGTGAAGCGCGTGCCCTCGACGAAATTGAAAATCCCCACCGGATTATTGCGGAACTTCGCGCAGGTCTTGCGTGTGGTTTCGAGGTCTTTGCCTTTTTTCTCCGGGTGTTTTTCGAGGTAGGCCTTGGAGTAGCGCTTCATGAACGGAAAGCCCAGCGCCCACCATGCCAGACCAATCACCGGCACCCAGATCAGCTCTTGCTTGAGGAAGAATTTCAGCGGCTGGATGCGACGATTGAGCACGTACTGCAGCACCATGATGTCGACCCAGCTCTGATGATTGCTGGTGATCAGGTACGAGTGCCGATAATCGAGCCCTTCGAGCCCGGTGAGGTGCCAGCGGGTGCGGCGGACCAGGTTCATCCAGGCCTTGTTATTGCTGATCCAGGCTTCATGAATATGGCTCATCAGCCAGAGCGTGAGACGTTGGGTGAATGCGAAGGGCAGGGCTTTGAAAATCGCCACGCAGAACAGAATCGAGCACAGCAAAATGGTATTCAGTGCCAACAACAGCGAGGCGATCACGCCGCGCACGGGAGCAGGAAGAAAAGCCAGCATTTAGAGTTCCATAGGTCGGTTGGCAGCCTGGATCGCGGTTAACGCGATGGTGTAGACGATGTCATCCACTTGTGCTCCGCGCGGCAGATCGTTCACCGGTTTGCGCAGGCCTTGCAGCATCGGCCCGAGGCTGACGCAGTCGGCGCTGCGTTGCACGGCTTTGTGCGTGGTATTGCCGGTATTCAGGTCGGGGAATACAAACACCGTGGCGCGACCGGCCACCGGGCTGTTCGGCGCCAATTGCCGCGCGACGTTTTCATTGGCGGCGGCGTCGTATTGCAACGGGCCGTCGATCAGCAGCGAATGTTGCTGTTCGTGGGCGAGCAAGGTGGCTTCGCGGACTTTTTCGACCTCTTCACCGCTCGCCGATTCGCCGCTGGAATAACTGATCATCGCCACCCGCGGGGTGATGCCGAATGCGGCCGCCGAGTCGGCACTTTGCAGGGCGATCTCGGCCAGCTCGCTGGCGCTCGGGTGCGGGTTCATCACGCAGTCGCCGTAGACCAGCACTTGCTCGGGGAACAGCATGAAAAAAACGGACGACACCAGCGTGCACCCCGGCGCGGTTTTGATCAGTTGCAAGGCCGGGCGAATGGTGTTCGCCGTTGAATGAATGACCCCGGAGACCAAACCGTCGACCTCGTCCAGCGCAAGCATCATCGTGCCGATCACCACGGTGTCTTCCAGTTGTTGCTCGGCCATCGGCGCATTGAGGCTTTTGGATTTGCGCAGTGCGACCATCGGCTCGACGTAGCGCTCGCGGATCAGGTCCGGATCAAGAATCTCCAGGCCCGGCGGCAGTTCAATATCGTGCGCACGGGCCACCGCTTCGACGTCTGCCGGTCTGGCCAGCAACACGCAACGGGCGATGCCGCGTGCCTGACAGATCGCCGCTGCCTGCACGGTCAGCGGCTCGCTGCCTTCGGGCAGCACGATGCGCTTGTTGGCGGCCTGCGCGCGTTGAATCAACTGGTAGCGGAACACCGCAGGAGACAGGCGCATTTCCCGTGGCGTGCCGCAACGTTGATGCAGCCAGCTGGCGTCGAGATGGCTGGCGACGAAATCGGTGATGATCTCCGCACGCTCGCGGTCGTCGATCGGAATTTCCTTGTTCAAGCCGTTCAACTGGTTGGCCGTGTCGTAGGAACCGGTGCTCACCGACAGCACCGGCAGGCCCGCCTGCAACGCGCCACGACACAGATCCATGATGCGCGGGTCGGGCAGGGTGTCGCTGGTCAGCAACAGGCCGGCCAGCGGCACGCCGTTCATGGCGGCGAGGCTGACGGCGAGGATGATGTCGTCGCGATCGCCAGGCGTCACCACCAGCACGCCGGGCTTGAGCAGCTCGACGGTGTTGCGCATGGTGCGCGCGCAGATGATGATTTTGCTCATGCGGCGGGTTTCATAGTCGCCGGCGTTGAGAATTTGCGCGCCCATCAGATCGGCAACGTCGCGCGTGCGCGGAGCGTTGAGTTCCGGCTGGAACGGGATGCAGCCAAGCAGCTTGAAATCGCCGCTGCGCAGCAAGGGCGAATGCTCCTTCAGCCGCGCTGCGAACGCCTCCATGCTTTCTTCGGTCTTCACCTTGTTGAGAATTACGCCGAGGACCTTTGGATCTTTCGGACCGCCGAACAACTGCGCCTGCAATTCCACGCGGCCGGAAAGTTCGCTGAGCACTTCGTTTTCCGGCGCCGAGACCAGGATCACGTCGGCATCCAGGCTCTTGGCCAAATGCAGATTGACCCGCGCCGCGTAACTGGCGCTTCGTGTCGGGACCATGCCCTCGACAATTAGCACGTCCTTGCCGATGGCGGCTTGCTGATACAACGTGATGATTTCTTCGAGCAGTTCGTCGAGCTGGCCGTCGCCGAGCATGCGCTCGACATGGGCCAGGCCCAACGGCTGAGGCGGTTTCAGACCGTGGGTGCGCGCCACCAGTTCGGTGGAGCGTTCAGGCCCGGTGTCGCCCGGATGCGGCTGCGCGATCGGTTTGAAAAAGCCGACCTTGAGACCGGCCCGTTCGAGGGTGCGCACCAGCCCGAGGCTGATGGAGGTCAGACCCACACCAAAATCGGTGGGCGCGATGAAAAAAGTTTGCATGCGGATTCTCTGAAGGAGCATGGCAATGGTGACAGCCTATGACTGGCCGCCTACCGCGATTCAGTCGCCAAGGTTAGCGCTAACCAAGCCCTGTGCGCACCAACCACAATCAAAGGGCTGGCCTATTTTTTCAAGGCGTTGCGCCGCGTCCAGCACCCAGGCACGAGATTGCCACGGCGGCTGATGACGCAGGTGCTGGGTATGGCCGCAAGACAGCTCGGCAACCCAATGCCCGTCTTCGTCCTGATGAAAACCTGTGACCGTCGTGCCAGGCGCCGCGTTCCGTCTGTCCGGGTTGTGTTCGCTTTCGGACGATTGCTTCGCTAAACTTGGTCTTTCTATATTCTTCTGCAAAAGGTCTCGCCCCATGCTGATCGCCGCCAATAAGGCTGTCTCCATCGACTATACCCTGACCAACGACGCTGGTGAGGTCATCGACAGCTCCGCCGGCGGCGCGCCGCTGGTGTACCTGCAAGGCGCGGGCAACATCATCCCGGGCCTGGAAAAAGCCCTGGAAGGCAAGGCCGTCGGCGACGAGCTGAAGGTTGCCGTTGAACCTGAAGACGCGTACGGCGAATACGCTGCCGAACTGGTCAGCACCCTGAGCCGCAGCATGTTCGAAGGCGTAGACGAGCTGGAAGTGGGCATGCAGTTCCACGCTTCCGCACCGGACGGGCAGATGCAGATCGTGACCATTCGCGACCTGGACGGCGACGATGTCACCGTTGACGGCAACCACCCGTTGGCCGGTCAGCGCCTGAATTTTCAGGTCAAGATCATCGAAATCCGTGATGCCAGCCAGGAAGAAGTCGCTCATGGTCACGTCCATGGCGAAGGTGGCCATCAGCACTGATTTCTGCGCTAAGCTTCGATAGCTGGAGAGGCGCCCGAGGGGCGCCTTTTTTAGTCCACGGCTGTGCCTGGTGAAATCACCAAGAGGCTGTTTTGAGAAGAACACGGGAATTTGGAGTTCGTCATGAGTGCTTTTCACGACCTTAAACTGAAGGCCCTGGATGGTCAGGAGCTGCCTCTTGCGCCTTTCAAGGGGCGCGTCGTGCTGGTGGTCAACGTCGCTTCCAAATGTGGCCTGACCCCACAGTACGCGGCGCTGGAAAATCTTTATCAAAAATACAAAGACCAGGGCTTCAGCGTGCTGGGCCTGCCGTGCAACCAGTTCGCCGGACAGGAGCCGGGCTCCGAGCAGGAAATTGCAGCGTTCTGCAGCCTCAACTATGGCGTGACGTTTCCGTTGTCCAGCAAACTGGAAGTCAACGGTCCTGAGCGTCATCAGTTGTACCGCTTGCTGGCCGGCGAGGGCGCGGAATTCCCGGGTGACATCACCTGGAACTTCGAAAAATTCCTGCTGGGCAAGGACGGTCGCGTGCTCGCGCGATTCTCGCCGCGCACGGCGCCGGATGATCCATTCGTGATCCAGGCGATCGAAAAAGCGCTGAGCTGATATTCCCTTTGTAGGAGCCGCCTTGCTGGCGATCCGGGCAACGCGGCATAGCTGACCGACCGCGTTGTACCAACCGACCGGCGCCTGGAGACTTCTGAACCTTAATCACCGCAATCAATAGTGCTGTTCATCGCTGTCGCCTCCCCATATTATCGCCGTCATAAAGTTATTCCTCGTGGAGCGTCCTCATGCCCGTAAAAGCCCTGTTCAAACCGTTCCAGCTCGGCACGCTCGAACTGCCGACCCGCGTGGTCATGGCGCCGATGACCCGTTCCTTTTCGCCGGGTGGCGTGCCCAACTCCAAAGTGATCGAATACTACCGCCGCCGTGCTGCAGCGGGCGTCGGTTTGATCGTCACCGAGGGCACCACGGTCGACCACAAGGCCTCTAACGGTTATCCAAACGTGCCGCATTTCTATGGTGAGGCCGCGCTGGCGGGCTGGAAGAAAGTCGTCGACGCCGTTCACGCCGAGGGTGGCAAGATCGTGCCGCAACTGTGGCATGTCGGCAGTGTGCGTCGCATTGGCACCGAGCCGGACGCCAGTGTGCCGGGCTACGGTCCGTCGGAAAAACTCAAGGACGGTCAGGTCGTGGTTCACGGCATGAGCAGGGAGGATATCCAGGACGTGATCGCCGCCTTTGCTCAAGCGGCCAAAGACGCCCAAAGCATCGGCATGGATGGTATTGAAATCCACGGTGCACACGGGTACCTCGTGGACCAGTTCTTCTGGGAAGGCAGTAACCAGCGCACCGATGAATACGGCGGCAGCCTGGCCAACCGTTCACGTTTCGCCATTGAACTGATCGAGGCGGTACGCTCAGCGGTTGGCGAAGATTTCCCGATCATCTTCCGTTTTTCACAGTGGAAACAGCAGGATTACACCGCGCGGCTGGTGCAGACGCCGGAAGCGCTGGGTGAGTTCCTCAAACCGTTGTCCGACGCCGGCGTGGATATTTTCCACTGCTCGACGCGGCGTTTCTGGGAGCCGGAGTTCGACGGTTCCGAGCTCAACCTGGCGGGCTGGACGCGCAAGCTGACCGGCAAACCGACCATCACCGTGGGCAGCGTCGGCCTGGACGGCGAGTTTCTGCAGTTTATGGTCAACACTGACAAGATCGCGCAACCGGCGAGCCTGGAAAACCTGCTGGAGCGATTGAACAATGACGAGTTCGATCTGGTGGCGGTAGGGCGTGCGTTGCTGGTCGACCCGGATTGGGCGCAGAAAGTGCGGGATGGTCGTGAGGAAGAGATTCTGCCGTTCAGCCGTGAGGCGTTAATGACGCTGGTTTAAATGGTCGGACCCGGTTCAAATTGTGGCGAGGGGGCTTTTGGCGAAACGTCGCGCCGCCCCGCTCGGTTGCAAAGCAGTCGTGAACCCGGCGCGCATGGGTCCGCTGTTACACGACGGTCTCAGGGCCGCTTTGCGGCCGAGCGGGGCGGTGCGACGGTTCGCCAAGCCCCCTCGCCACGAGGACCGTAGCAAGCCCCGCGCAACTGCCCCTCAAACTGATCGATAATCGTCGCCCAGCCCTGGCGGCTCGCATGTTGCCGCGCATTCAGGCGCACGCAGCGCAGCGTTTCGCGCTCCTCGAGCAACCACACCGCCGCCTCGCAAAACGCCTCCTCATCGCCCGGCATTGCCAGCACGCCGTTGTAGCCATGACGAATGTGCTGGCCCGCCGCGGCCTGATCGTAAGCCACCACGCCCAACCCCGAGGCGAGTGCCTCAAGTACCACATTGCCGAAGGTTTCGGTCAGGCTGGGAAAGAGAAACACATCCCCCGAAGCATAATGACTGGCCAAGGCTTCGCCGCGCTGCGCACCGCAGAAAATCGCTTGCGGTAATTGCTGCTGCAACGCAGCCCGCTGCGGGCCGTCGCCCACCACAATCAGCTTCAGATGACGGTGTGGATAAGTGGCTTGCAGCCGGTCGAAGCAGCGTTTCAGAACACCGAGATTTTTCTCTGGAGCCAGACGTCCTACGTGGATGACGGCGATGTCGTCATCTGCCAGACCCCATTGCTCACGCAGAGATTGCAGGCGCTTGACCGGATTAAACAGCTGGCTGTCGACGCCTCGCGACAACAGCGCCAGACGCTCGAAGTGCCGGCGCTCCAGCTCCATCCGCTGACTGACACTCGGAACCAGCGTCAAGGTCGAGCGATTGTGGAACCAGCGCAAATAATGCGTCAGCAAGCGCGAGAGTAAACTCAGGCCATATTGGCTGGAATACTGCTGGAAGTTGGTATGAAAGCCGCTGACCACCGAAATCCCCAGACGGCGGGCGGCGCGCAGTGCGGACAATCCCAACGGTCCTTCGGTGGCGATGTACAACACGTCCGGGCGATGACGTTGCCAGCGTCGCAACAATTTATGCATCGACGACTGGCCCCATTGCAGGCCCGGATACCCCGGCAGCGGCCAGCCCCGGCACAGCAGCAAATCATCGCTGCTGCCGGACTGCAGGTCGCCACCCTGTCGGGGCCGTACCAGTTCCACCTGATGCCCGCGAGCGCGTAAACCGTCGCACAAGCGGCCGAGGGTATTGGCCACGCCGTTGATTTCGGGAGGGAATGTTTCGGTGATCAGGGTGATATGCAGAGCTGTCGTCATGACCTCAGTGTCGGCTGAGGCCATTTCGTCGTTGTGACGGGCAGATGATGGATTTGTGACGGGCTCAGCGCTGGGTCACCAGATTTTCCGCACCGCGCTCACGAACCCAGAACAGCGTCGCGCCCGCCACGGCCGCCGGCATCATCAGAATGTTCACGACCGGGATCAGCAACACCAGGTAAACACTGCCGCCAAAGCTCATGCTCTGCCAGCGCTTTTCCCGCAGCCAGGCGAGCATCTCGTTCCAGCCCAGCTTGTGGTTGTCTGCCGGGTAGTCGATGTACTGATAAACCTGAGGCACCGTCTGCAAGCCGGCGAAATCAATGCCCTTTCCCAAGGGAATGAATGGGAAATGTATCAGGCATATGGAGGTTCCGAAAGGCCTTTTATGGCGCGTCGTGCTAGCCAGTTTGCGTGGGTTATCCTGCTTCGCGATGACCCCGGTTCCCGAGTGAACTCAGTCTGGATCGGAGCAAAATTTTTACGGTCGTATGTCTAGATTGGGATAGCAGAAGGCAAAAATCGTTCTATCTCAAGGTTGCATAGTTAACCTTGGCGGGTTAATATTTTTTCCAGATCGGTCATAGAACCGTCTAAGGGGACGCACAGCATGTTTACAGAATTTGGAAAACTCATCAGGAAAGCCCGGATTGATCGCGGTCTGCTGCTGAAGGATATGGCTGAAGGTCTCGGTGTAAGTTCTGCATATTTGTCTGCAGTAGAGACCGGCAAGAAAACTGTATCGGACGACCTAACTCGTAAGGTGGCCAGCTATCTTGGAGTGTCCCTAGACTCGCCAGAGTTCAGAGAGATCGAAGACTCAGCTCAGATCAGCAGGGGCCAGATCGCCTTGGAGGTTAGGGATCTTTCTCAGAAGCACCAAGAAACAGCTCTAGCTTTCGCTAGACAGTTTGGGGAAATGAAGTCAACGGAACTGGACAAGCTTCTGGCTCTTTTGCAGAAGTCCGAGAAGTAGGAGGCGAATCAATGAGCGGCCCTTCATGTGAAGTGCCACCTCGTAGCCAAGACAGCGTTTTCGGGGTGGCTATGGCGGTAAGGCGAGAGTTGGGGATCCAGACCGACGCCTTCCCCATTGCGGAAGTCTTAGAGTTTGCAATGCCTCAGGCGTTTACAGGGTTCGCCTTGGAAGTGGCTGAGATGCATGAAATGGGCCCCAACCATGGCCTCACTATCCCTGCGGAGAATGTCATTCGTTTGCGAATAGATGTTTATGACGGGATGGTGGAAGGCAGGGGGCGAGATCGTTTTACTGCTTCGCATGAGCTAGGGCATTACTTAATGCATCGCAATGTGCGAATTCAGTTCCACAGAGCAGAACATGGCCAGCTTCCTGCCTATAAAGACAGTGAGTGGCAGGCTAACCGATTCGCCGGGGCACTACTGATGCCCAGCGACAAGATGATTACCTGTCGAAGCCTCGAGGAGGTCGTAGAGAGGTTTAAGGTGTCGCGGGATGCCGCTGAAGTACATAACAGGATTCTTGCTAAGAAGAATCTTATGAGAATTTTGGGCTAAGTCGGAGTTGCAGCTCCGATCAGCCCTGCGAGTTTAAGGGGAGAAACTCGCGCTTGCGGACGTCAATCTGCGAACGGAAGATTAGTCATTTCTCAGCAGAATGCAAGAAAAAATCCCCTCCCCTAAGGAGGTGAAGATGGCTAATGCCCAAAAAACCGGCCCCTAAAGGGTTCCGCTGGGTGTGCTGCCGATACCGCCGAGTAAAGAACTCGGATCGAGTACTGGATGCCCACGAGTACGGTCATGAAGCATGGTGCTTCTTGGTCCGCGCTTAACAGCGTGCCCTTGCAATACCCCATCCGTGGACTAGTCGTGGATGGGGCCACCTTATGCGCAAGTTAAATCTGTTCTCACGGGAGACTGATATGAGTAATGCCACTAAGCGCGGCCGGGATTCGGGAAGCGGACGCTTTATCACTATTGAAGAAGCTAAGCGTCGACCAAAGACCACTACGGTCGAAACAATCAAACCTCCACCCAAGAAGAAGTAGCCTAGGACGGGGGCAGCATTTCTGTTCTTTCACGCATAGAAACACCCCAGGTTTATGCACAGGCAGTGCGTTGCAATCGCCCCTCAAAACGCATTATCTTGTAGCACGGCCGAAAAAAAACCCTACATGTAGGGATCTGCCGTAGAAAGATGACCTTATAGGTCTGTAGAAGGGAAAAGCTTGCGAATGGTCACGCGAAGTTTGGCGACAGAACGTGATCCACCCGCACCACCCCCGATACACCCGTTTCGAAAACGCATGAATCTGGGCAGGCGGTTATTAAGCCAACAGCGTGACCGTCACGTCAACAACACTTTGAGTGTACGTTGTCACGCCCAGAGGATTGCATCACAGCAATCACTCTATAGGCTCGACCTACCATGGCCCGACGTTATCGCAACCGCTCGTCATCTCAACGCACTAAAAGTGTATTTGTTCACGATTACCCCCGCTGGCGGTTTGGCCGGTGGGAGCACGTGCGGCAACATTTCCGTAGCCTGCCGTTCCAGTATGTGCTCGATTTGTAATCGTTAAGCGAATCACCAACTTGGTTCAGGTTGGTGATTCCACTTTCAAGGACGTCAGCATGAAGACACCTACAGACCTCAAAGTCCTTAGCACCATCTATACGCTCTACTACGAAGAGTTCAAGAATCACTCAGCCGAGCCAGGCATCGAGAATGGTCGAGAGACGAAAATCTTTGTGCCCATCGACTGCAAGATGATCGCAAAGGAATTGGATGTCGACGGTGACATCGTGTACGGCAGGCTCTACTACCATTTGGAGCAAAAGCACGGCTACAACAAAAGCGACGGTAGCAACGTGGCTTTCTTTTCAATGATGGTTGGGTCGGACAGACACTGCGTCAATTTCCCCCTACTCGCATCAGTCCTAGCGGGGCTTCAAGAGGAAAGCAGCAAGTTTCAATTGGCGACATGGCTATCCACTTTTGCCATTGTGATATCCATCGCGGGCCTCGCGCTCGGCAGATAACCAAACCATCTCTAAGCAGTAAACCACTATCTACAGATCCAAGGCCCTACCCGCAAGAACAGTACAATGTAACCACTAAGCATTCATAGGCTGGGGGCACTCTTCGCCTACGACTGCCGTAGTCTCATGATGGCGTCTGTAATCGCATGTGCATTCGAATCCAACGTTTCCATGGCTGCCGTAGCGTTTGCGGCAACACTCCCCACTCCATTTTCTGATAGCCACTTGGTAACTTCATCTATAGCAGCCCCTATGGCGTGCTGGTTGTGCAGGAGCAAGGTCAGTGCGTCCGCTGTGGCGATGTTGGTTTCTGAGTTGCTTGGCATGGGTCTCTTCCTTGAGTAGTCGGTGCGGAAAGACTAGCTGACCCTGACGCTGGCCGGAGCAACTTCTCCAGATCGGCTGACGTCTAGGTAATTGCACTGACTTGACCACTCATTTGCAATCGACCTGACCAGCCATTTGCACCGTGCTTGGCCCGCACACTTAGCCAGCATGACCGGCAGTGAACGACCAGAAGCGGTCATTCACTAGACGCATGGCGAGGTAGTGCAATTGAAATCAAAGCTGCAAGCAGCACGAATGCACTAGATATCCATAAGCACGCGCCCAACCCATACACCTGATAGACCCAGCCAGAGAGGACGGTGCCGATTAGCCGTCCCATGGCATTCGACATGTAATAAAAGCCTACATCGAGCGACACGCCATCTTCCTTGGCGTATGAGACGATCAGGTAGCTGTGCAGCGAAGAATTCACAGCGAATAGCGCTCCAAAGACCAGTAATCCTCCGAGCAAAACTACCTGCTCAGACATTCCTGTATTCATTCCAAAAGCAATTGCCGCCGGCAATCCCGCCAGAGCGAGTGCCCACCACAAGGCTACTCGGCCGTCCGGCACACGGCCGTGTTTTTTGCCAGTTATGTTGGGCGCCAAAGACTGCACAATGCCGTAGCCAATCACCCAGACTGCAAGGAAACCGCCGACTTTCCAGAAGTCCCAGCCAAATACACTGCTCAGGTACACCGGCAGGGCCACTACGAACCAGACATCGCGGGCACCGAACAGAAACATCCGCGCCGCTGAGAGGATATTGATCGCCCGGCTCTTGGACAGGATGTCACGAAACTTGGGTTTAGCTTTTGCCTTGCCCAAATCCTTCTTCAACAGAATCACGCTGCTGATCCAGATCAGCGCCAAGACACTCGCCATGGCCAACAAGGAACCCTTGAAGCCGATCAATGCAAGCAAGGCACCGCCGAGAAAGAAGCCAACCCCTTTGAGTGCGTTTTTCGAACCGGTGAGGATCGCCACCCACTTGTACAGCTGCCCCTGCTCACCATCCGGGACCAGCAGTTTGATGGAGCTTTTGGCACTCATCTTATTCAGGTCTTTGGCAATCCCGGACAATGCCTGAGCGCCCATCACCCATGGGATGGTCAGCCAGGCTACCGGAACCGTCAGCATTAGCAGTGCTGCGACCTGAATGCCCAGCCCGATGTTCATGGTCCTGTTCAGCCCTAGCCGGGCGCCGAGGTAGCCACCCACCAAGTTGGTGATCACGCCGAAGATCTCGTAGAACAGAAACAACGCCGCGATTTGCAGTGGGCTGTAGCCCAACGCGTGAAAGTGCAGCACCACCAACATGCGCAGGGCGCCGTCGGTGAGGGTGAAGGCCCAGTAGTTGCCCGTAACGAGCAGGTACTGCCGCACTTCCGGAGCGAGGGCTGACAACGCTTTCATAACCGCTCCTTAAACTGCCAGACCAACCATTTTAGCCAGCTCGACGGTACGGTTGGCGTAACCCCATTCGTTGTCGTACCAGGCGTAAAGTTTGACTTGGGTGCCATTGATGACCATGGTCGACAGCGCATCGATGATTGATGAACGTGGGTCGGTACGGTAGTCGATGGACACCAGTGGACGTGTCTCGAAACCGAGGATGTCTTTTAGCTCGTTCTCGGAAGCCTCCTTGAGTAGTTGATTCACCTCCTCGACAGTGGTGGCCCGCTCGACTTCAAAGACGCAGTCCGTCAACGAAGCGTTGGCCAGCGGCACCCGTACAGCGTGACCATTGAGGCGTCCCCGCAGCTCCGGGAAGATTTCCGCAATGGCGGTGGCCGAACCAGTACTGGTAGGAATGAGGCTCATGCCCGATGCGCGTGCTCGACGCAGATCCTTGTGGGGCTGATCAAGGATGCTTTGGGTGTTGGTCAGGTCGTGGATGGTTGTGATCGAACCGTGGCGAATGCCCAGTTTTTCGTGGATGACTTTCACTACTGGCGCCAAGCAGTTGGTCGTGCAGGAGGCGGCGGTAACAATGCGATGTTCCGATGCATTGAACAGGTGCTGGTTAACGCCCATCACCACGTTCAAGGCGCCTTGTTCTTTGACCGGCGCACAGACCACCACGCGCTTCACGCCTTGGTCGAGGTAAGCCTGAAGCACAGCGACGCTCTTCATCTTGCCGCTGGCTTCGATCACCAGATCGCAACCCGACCAGTCGGTATCGGCAATCGCCTTGTTAGCGGTGACCTTGATACGCTTGCCGCCTACCACTACATGTTCGCCATCAGCGCTGGCTTCGTTTTGCCAACGACCATGCACAGAGTCGAAGTTGATCAGGTGTGCATGGGTTACTGCATCGCCTGCAGGATCATTGATGTGCACGAACTCAAACTCCGGCCAGCTCCAAGCTGCTCGCAGCGCGAGGCGACCGATCCGACCAAAACCATTGATGCCAACTTTGATAGTCATGTTCTTGTGCTCGTATCTGGAGTCAGTGGGAGTTCGACTGGGTGTCGAACTGGCCGATGTATTCAATGTGAGAAGGATGTTGAATCGCGCGTGGACGCAGCGACTGAACATCGCGAATGGCATCGCTAAACGACACGCCACTCTCAATCAACAGTTGAGCTGCGATCAAACCTGTACGGCCCGAACCGCCCTTGCAATGGATGGCAATAGTTTTTCCTTCGGCTACTAATTGCTTGAGACGCGGATGGTGCTGCTCCCAGGCAGCTTTGAATGCTTCGCCAGGCGCTTGATCGTCTTCAACTGGCAGGTGAAACCACTCAATGCCAAGCATTTGGCATTCTTCGGGCAGCAGGTCGATCTCGTTCTGAAGCAACTCCTCGGTCGGCATCAGCGTCAGCAACGCCGATGCCCCTGCGTCCTTTAGGGTCTGCAACGCCTCGAAAGGTCGGGTGCCCTTCGTGCCTGGGCACGGGGTGAAGATCAATTGGCCATTGAACTGTGCCAGCGGCAGTACGGAATATGGGTGTTGTTGCACGTTGAAAGATCCTCAGATGGAGCGCTGATTGACACGTTTCATGAGTTCTTCCGCCGACTCCTTGCGCTCGGAATAACGATCAACCAAGTAGTCCTGACGGTCGCGAAGCAGCAGCGTGAATTTCACCAACTCTTCCATCACATCAACGACACGGTCGTAGAACGGAGAAGGCTTCATCCGACCGTTGTCGTCGAATTCCATATAGGCCTTCGGCACGGAGGATTGGTTGGGGATGGTGAACATGCGCATCCAACGTCCCAGCACTCGCAGCTGATTGACCACGTTGAACGACTGCGAGCCACCGCACACCTGCATGACGGCAAGAGTTTTGCCCTGGGTCGGGCGTACCGCGCCCATGGCCAGCGGCACCCAGTCGATCTGTGCCTTGAACACTGCGCTCATGGAACCGTGACGTTCTGGAGAACACCACACCTGCCCTTCAGACCACAACATCAGTTCGCGCAGCTCCTTCACACGGGGATGATTGTCCGGGGCGTCATCGGGCAGCGGCAAACCTGAGGGATTAAAAATCCGCGCCTCGGCGCCGAAGTGCTCCAGCAACCGAGCGGCCTCTTCGACCATCAGGCGACTGAAGGAGCGCTCACGGGTCGATCCGTACAGCAGCAAAATGCGCGGCTTGTGGGTGGAGGTGTTTCCGATACCGAGCTTGTCCGCCGATGGGAGATCGGCCAATTCGGTATCGAGTTGGGGGATGTGGTCATCAAACATAGTCTTTGTCCTGCGCCATGGCGCTCTTGGATTCATCGAACCAGCGGCGTTTCAACCAGAGAGCCACACCGACCAGAGCAATCAACACCGGCACTTCCACCAACGGGCCAATTACCGTTGCGAAAGCGACCGGGGACGAAAGGCCGAAGGTGGCGATGGCCACGGCAATCGCCAATTCGAAATTGTTGCTCGCGGCCGTGAAAGCCAGTGCAGTGGTGCGTGGGTAATCAGCATTGAGCAATTTGCCCATCCAGAAGCTGATGAAAAACATAACGACAAAGTAGATAGTCAGAGGAATTGCAATTCGCACTACATCTAGCGGCAATTGCAGCACCACATCACCCTTGAGGCTGAACATGGCCACGATGGTCAGCAGCAGTGCAACCAGCGTGAGCGGACTGATTTTTGGAATGAAGCGATCCTGAAACCAGGCCTCACCTTTTCGGCCGATAAGGATCTTGCGAGTCAGGAAGCCCGCCAGGAACGGCACCCCCAGATAGATCAGAACCGATTCGGCAATAGTGACAAAGCTGATCTCGATCACACTGCCTTCCAGTCCGAACAGCGGCGGCAGCAGTCCAAGGAAGACCCAGGCATAAACGCTGAAAAACAGGATCTGGAAGATGCTGTTGAACGCCACCAGCCCGGCGACATATTGATTGTTGCCACCTGCGATCTGATTCCAGACCAGTACCATCGCGATGCAACGCGCCAAGCCGATCAGGATCAGGCCCGTCATGTATTCCGGCTGGTCCCGCAAAAAGATGATCGCCAGTGCGAACATCAACACCGGGCCGATGACCCAGTTCTGGACCAAAGACAAAACGAGGATGCGCTTGTCCTTGAAGACTTCCGGCAGTTCTTCATAACGAACCTTGGCCAGAGGCGGATACATCATCACGATCAAGCCGATAGCGATGGGGATGTTGGTTGTGCCCACAGAAAGACTGTTGAGCCACTGCGGCCAGCCTTCGAACAGGCTCCCCAAACCGATGCCCAAGGCCATGGCGAGAAAAATCCACAGGGTCAGGTATCGGTCCAGGAAGGAAAGGCGGCTTTTACTCATGATCATTGCTCCTGTGGTTACAGCGTGCCAATCAGGGCTAGCTCTGCCTTGAGCTGTTCGGCACTCAGTTGGGAAAGCGGTAATGCCAAGAAGGCTTCAATACGGGTTTTGATCTGCTCCAAAGTGGCTCCAAAAGCTGCCTCGATCTCTTCTTGAGTCCCGTGGTATTCCGAAGGGTCAGCCAGCCCCCAGTGGGCCTTAACGGCCGGCCCAAAAAATACCGGACAAGCCTCACCCGCAGCCTTGTCGCACACCGTGATGACGAAATCAGGCGCCAGATTCACATGGACATCGCTGGACTTACTGAACAATCCGTCTGTCGAAATACCAGCTATCTCCAACGTTTTTAGACTCAGCGGATGCACTTCGCCTTTGGGCTGACTGCCAGCGCTGTAGGCTTTCATGCCTTCCGGTGCCAAGTGATTGAAGGCTGCTTCACAAAGGATGCTGCGGCAGCTATTGGCAGTGCAGAGGAACAGGATTTTCATCGAGCGATCTCGTAGTCGAAGGCGGAATCAGGCGGTTTTGCTGTCACAGCACACGGCTGCCCGTTCAGGGCGGTCACCCATTTCATCAAGGCGTTTGGCATCAGGGCTTAACCAGTGCTTGTTGCTTTCGAGTGCGGTGGTCAGCACTTTATGGACCCAATCTGGGAGATTCGGGTGCAGTCGGTAATACACCCATTGGCCTTGCCGACGGTCAGACAGCAGGCCACAGGTTCGCAATTGCGCCAGGTGCCTGGAGATCTTAGGCTGGCTTTCGTTCAGCGCGCAGGTCAGCTCGCAAACACATAGCTCTTGTTCACGGGTGATGAGCAGCATGGTGCGGACACGAGTGTCGTCAGCCAAGCATTTGAAAACGGTGGTCGGTGTCAGATGGTCAGCCATATTGATTCTCAGCGTTTGGTTTTCACCAAGACGAACATTTTGATGCGCTCATGAATTTCATGGAGCATGTGGCGAAATGCGTCGGGCTTGGTGCTCGCGACTGGATCCTCAAAACTCCAAGCCAATACCTCGCCAGCACCCGGTAAGGATTGGCACTCCGCTGATGCTTTATCGCACAACGTGATGACGAAATCGAAACGCTCACCCCGGAACTCGTTGATCGACTTACTACGCATCCCTTCTGTACTCACCCCAAGGTGGGAGAGCGCGTCAATGGTACGTGGATCGACCCGGGTGGGAGCGGTGCCGGCGCTGAACGCCTCGAAATGCTCTGAATCGGTATGCCTCAACAAAGCTTGTGCCAACTGCGAACGGGCAGCGTTGGCAGTACAAACGAACAAAACGCGGGTTTTGCTGGCCATCGTGAAGATCTCACCTAACATACGGTTTACCAAATATATGGTTTTATGCATGCGAGGTAAAGACAGACGCCATAGAAAAGCCCGTAAAAATCAGTTCTTACCGCGACGCCTCTCTGGAAACCCCTATTTTACGGAGTAAATCGAACATTTTTAGCTGGGCTCAATAAATATATTTGGACAAGCGTATATGCGGATATTGTAATAACTTTGTCACACACTTGGAGGTAGCCTCAGTCCCGATCCAGCCAACCAGGAGCCAGGATGATGAAAAAACTGACAATCACCGCCGCCTTACTGACCAGCTTGTTTGCAGGCGTCAGCTTCGCGAGCCAGTACGACAAGCCCGGATTTTTCACTAAAGTAGAAGACGGCCGCCTTTGGGTCTTTTATTCAGGCTCAGAACAATTGAGGGAATTCAAAGCTCATGGTGAGCCGGCCAAGCAGTACACGGAAATTGGTGCGGGTCCAGAGGGGATGACCGTTAAGTCTGGAGACGAAAAGGCGCTCAAAGACTATTTGAGTAGGGTTAAGAAATAAGACAGCTACCCTGATCCACCCCTGAAACAAGGGGTGGAGAACGGTGAATGGACGCTAGTTTTTGCAGCAACCGGGCGAGGCATGAGGTGCGGCCTCGGCGAGTTCTCCTCTGACTCCACAGCACGAGGTTTGGCCTGGCGAAGCCTCCAAACGATCATCGGTCTCATCGAAATCCGAGTTACAAATGCCAGTCTTTGGGAGCACCAATTCAACCCGTTTGGCCGCATCCCAATCGCCCGCCAATGCCGCGACGACAGACCGAACCTGCTCATATCCTGTCATCAACAAGAACGTAGGCGCGCGGCCATAGCTCTTCACTCCCACAATGAACAAACCTTCCTCTGGATGTTTCAGTTCTACCGCGCCATGGGGCCTGACCGTGCCACAGCTGTGTTCGTTGGGGTCAATCATTGGAGCGAGCAACACGGCACTTTGAGTCGCGGGATCAAGTGCGATACGTAGCTCGCTGAGCAGGCTCATGTCAGGACGGAATCCAGTTGCTACGATGATTTCATCCACAGGCGGGAGTAAATGCTCTCCCGCCTTCACGACCAATCCCTGGCCATTGCCCACAACCTGATCGATAGCGACGTTTTTGAACAGCTCGATCACGCCGTCGTTCAGCAATTGGCGAATCTTCAGGCCGAGCTTTCCGCGCTCTTCCAACTGATCATTCGCACCACCACCCAGAATGCGCTCAAGAGAATTACCCCGGATCGCCCATAGCACTTTGGTTTGCGGTGCCTCCTGAATCAGACGCACCAGATCCTGCAGAGCGTTGAAGGCGGAATGACCACCACCCACCACCAGAACTCTTTTATTGGCATAGCGATTCCGGGCATTGCCCAATACCTGCGGAATGCCATAGGCGATGTGTGCTGCGTGCTTATTCTCGCCCAAGGCAGGAATGCCATGGCCCCCCATCCAGCTCGGTGTCAGGTAGGTGCCCGAGGCATCAATGACAGCACTGGCCAGCACGTCTTGTTCACCTGTCGGCCCGGCTACCCGCAACAAAAATGGAGCTGCCGACCTGCCTTGGGTTTTCATCACATCCTGACCGACGCGAGTGACGACCAACACACGGGTATTAAGCTGCAAGTGACGCTTCATTTGCTCCAAGCCCGCAAGTGGCCGAACGAAACGATCCAGCAGTTCACGACCCGTTGGATACTCGTCCTCCGGTGGTGGAGTCCAACCATCGGCAAGTAAAAGCCTTGCTGCCTCCTTGTCTACGTTGAACTGCCACGGAGAGAACATCTTCACATGCGCCCATTCTTCAATGCTGGCCCCAGCTACTGGACCAGCTTCCAGGATCAACGGAGTGATCCCTCGGGCCAGTAAGTGAGCGGCGGCGGCCAAGCCCACTGGGCCCGCTCCAATTATGGCTACGGGAAGGTGAGTGTTATCCATGATCAACTCCTTCTTCAGGCTGGCTGATTGTTCGGGAACAGGCGCTCGACAATCGCGCAGTCAAGCCAGCGTCCTTCTAGACAGGCGTGTTTTTCATACACACCCACTTCGCGGAAACCGCAGGCTTCGCACAATGCGAGGCTGGCGTGATTGAAGGTAAAAATGCGTGAAAGGATTTTCCAGAATCCGCGAACTTCGGCTTCTGTCAGCAGCGACTGAAGTAACTGCTTGCCGAGCCCCTGCCCGCGAACAGTGCGATCGAGGTAAATGGAAAAGTCCGCAATGCCGTCGTAACAGGCACGAGCGCGATAGCTACTGAGTCCTGCCCATCCAACAACCTGGTTCGTCTCATCAACCATGACCAACACTGGATAGCGTTCCATTGAGTTGATGCGATCAACCATGTCTGCCGGGCTTCGAGGAGTCGTTTCAAACGTAGAGCTTCGCTCCTCGATCCCTTGGTTGTAGATGGCTGCTATTGAAATAGTATCGTTAGGTTCAGCTAAACGAACTCGCATTGTTGGAGCCCCATTACGTTGGTAGTAACAACATTGTTGGCAAAAAAAGGAAACTCTTCCCTTTTTAATCCTTGCTCATCACGGCTGGGCAGCACTCAGTCACGAGCCCACAGCGAATCTCCGTGGCCCTTGTAATCTGCCTGAGCAAACTCAGCGCTCCCTGCCTGGCTTCGGGTGAGAGGTTTTCGATCATCGCTCGTTCCTCAGCAATCAGGTCAGTTCTGATCTTTGCGTATAACTCACGACCGGCATCAGTCGCCTGAATTCGTACCGCTCGCCGATCTTCATCATCCTCAACCCGGGACACATACCCTTTGCGCTCCAGGGTATCAATCACTCGACTCGCCGTGCTCTTGTCCAAGAACATTTCTTCTGCCAAGACCTGAAGTCGCAGCGCGCCTTTTTTGACCAGTGTTTCGACGGCGTAACACTGGGTCACAGACACGTCGTAACAGCAGATCCGATCTCGATCACGGAACTGATAGACGCGAACCAGCTGGTTCAACGCCTCGTACAGGTCCTCGGAATCCTGAGTCAGCTGATCGTTTTTACCCTTCGTCATAACCGTCACAATTTAGTTGTTAGCTGCAACAGTAATCCTGATTTCCCGAAATCGTCAACACAGATCTCCGATTGACGTTAGCCAGCCGAAGGCGCTAGCTTGTTGTTACTGACAACGAAAAATGAGTGCGCCGGTCGTGACAATTCCAGAGAAGACTCATTCTCCGATCAATCGCTCCAGGCTCGTATGGGCGATGGGTCTTACCCAGATTCTTGCCTGGGGTACGACCTATTACTTGCCTGCAGTGCTTGCGGCTCCAATAGCCAAAGAAACCGGGTGGTCCATTACCAGCGTAGTGGGAGGACTGTCTTGGGGAATGCTGGTAGCTGGAGCTTCCTCCCCGGCAGTTGGTCGCCAGATTGATCGTCATGGCGGAAGATCTGTCCTTGCCGCCAGTTCACTGCTGCTGGCTCTTGGCATGGTGCTGATGGGGCTGGCGAGCAGTACTGCCACTTACTATTTCGCTTGGACCCTGATCGGCGTTGCCATGGCTGCGGGTTTATACGACGCAGCCTTCTCAACCCTGGGACGTCTTTTCGGCGAAGGGGCACGAACATCAATTACCGGACTGACCTTGTTAGGTGGCTTCGCCAGCACCATAGGTTGGCCGGTGATTGCGGCTCTGGAGAGTTGGATCGGTTGGAGGAGCGCCTGCTTTGCCATCGCAGCTGCTCACTTGCTTGTCGGATTCCCTATTCATGCCTTGCTGATTCCTGGAAGCACAAAACAACCGCCTCACCCCGTTATTACAGATACACCCGACGCATCAGTGCTTCGCCCCAATACCTCCAATTATCTGTTCTTGCTGATTGGCGTCATGCTGACGATTCTGGCGATGGTGGTATCAAGTATCTCAGTGCATCTGCTCAATGTCCTTAAGCAACTGGGGATCGCGACAGCCGTGGCCTTGGCCATCGGCATGGTGATTGGCCCCTCGCAAGTCGTGGCGCGGGTCGCGGAGTTTTCCATAGGCAGAAACCTCCACCCAACTTGGTCCGCACGAGTTGGCGTGTTGCTGTGTTTGATCGGGCTTGGACTGCTCATCTCAGGCCTGCCTTGGCTGGCCTTCGTGGCGATTGCACTATACGGAGCCGGTAACGGCATCCTCACCATCGCTCGCGGCACTCTTCCATTGGCGTTGTTTGGGCCGCAAGGATATGGCGCACGGATGGGGCTACTCGCAAGGCCCGTTCTTATCGCCCAAGCTTGCGGCCCTATCGCCGCCGCTTTCGTTTTGGAGCTCTATGGCGCATCGGTAATGCTTGGAGTGATGTGCGGCTTTTTGTTGATGTGCTTCGTTGCCAGCTGGCGCTTACCGGCAACTCAAAAAACCCTACTGAGTGACACCGCTTAGAAACCAGATAATGAAGTTCAACGATTTTGACTGTCCTTTCGGGTTCGATTGCACTCCTTTCACGGCAGGCCGCACTCGGCTAGGAGCGGACACTTACCGAAGGGTTACCCGATTGAATTTGGCGCTAGGACTCAATACTCCACCGGCCCAAAATGACCTAGATAGCCTACTTGGGTGAGGATCAGACGATTGATGCATTCGACACCTACCAACCCGCTCTCCAAGGGACGCCCGAATAGGGCAACGTTCTGGATAGTGAATGCCTCTGCATATTTATTCCGCTCGGGATGAAAGCGGCGTAGAGAAAGACCATAGGATGTCTCGAAAGGATGGCCGCCCGTACGTACCAAGCTGAAGAACGAAGGATATATTGCGCCGTCAAAACCAGCGTCTCTTGCGGCCAGGGCTATTGCTCGGGAAATTTCGTATGAATGAGACCGCGCAAGGAAAAGCATGTGGATAGCCATATCTAGACTCTCGAACTCCGACCCTTCTTCCTCAAGTACCTGAGTCAAATCTAAAAGGCGCAAGTCCCGCCGCGGCTTCAAGGTGGCGACATAAATGTCGTCCTCAGTAGTGGCACGGCATTCGTGGATACAGATATCAATATCCTGAGACCCATACATCACTGGGAAGTCGGAGGAGTCTAAGCGCTTTTTTCCCGCCAACGCGGCCGGCGGGCTGTCATACTCCAGCGGGTCAACAAAACGATGAGGGTTGATCCGGAGGCGATAAAACTTTGTGCTCTCGGTAAGCGTCCTTTCTGGGTATTCCTTCATTACACGGTCGATAACCTGCGGCCGCGTCACGGTGTCCTGCAATAGTTTTAGCGGTTCCACTTCACCGACCATCCAAAGACGTGGGCCATAGTGGAAAAAACCGAGTTTTGCTGCGTCCTCAATCAATTTGATGTCGTTCTTCAGCCATGGTGAAGGCGAGATATCGCTGTTGCCGTAGTGATGCTCATTGCACTGGATTACAGGCGCTCCGCCATATTCACAGCGGATTGTGGTGCCACTCACAAAGAAGCGCCAAGCCAGGCTTTCAACATGCATTCGTTAGCTTTCGCCCGTCAGGGCTCTTGCAATTCGGGCAATCACCGTGCTGTTCAAGGCCATGTTTAAACGCATCAATCCGCAACCCCTCATCAGTAAAGCAGTTAGAGCACAGGAGAGGTTGACTACCGTTCTCGGTTTCGTCTGCCATGTCAGTTCCACAGAGGTTGTTTTGGAAAGAGAAGCCAAAAATATAGCGGATGAACACGAAAGGGTGATTACCTTAGTGGCAATGGTTCCTGATGTGGTTTGAGGTGCCATGAACAGTCTTATGGCTAATTTCGAGTGCACTGCCTTTCACCTTTGACTCGGCGCCGACGAGCGTCTGCTATGAGTCGATTTCTGCCGGTGGCCGCCGACAGCAATGGGCGAGTCTCAATCGATCATGTTGATGAGCTTCCTGGGTAAAAGGATTGCAATTCCGCAACAACCAAACTTTTCAATTATTGCCCCCATCGTTAGTGGAAATCACCGGTGAATCTGTGGCGGAAATATCTAGATGGCATCTATGGAAACGGTAGAAGTCCCGCCCAAGCTGGGTCGGGCCTTAACGCCATTCCCGTGCCACCTCGCTATCGGTGGCTAGAATCGGGAAATCACGGGCACGAAATAGCCGCATGCAGGCGGCATGATGTCATGCTGATGGGGGCATACAAAGCGGGCTCCCTCTTGATGCGTACACGGTTGCAATACTCGATCCATATGCCGGGCCCCATACAGCAAGGTTGTGCCGCGTATGGGTGATCGCTTTATTGGCAACACTCGAGCGGGGCAATTATGTCAGTGGAACTTGAGCAAAAATGTCAGTCCGACACCTGTTGCGGCTCCCATTGCGCCAATGAGGCCGGCTACGACTATCATCGGGAATTGCTTGCGTTCCAGAGCGAACTTACTGGCTTCAGCATTCAGCTTGGCAGTTTCAGCCATCAGCTTGCCGATATCGGCGTGAATCTGTTCCAGTTCAATCGGTGGAAATCGAGGTTCAGGAGGCATGACTTCATCCTTTCAAGTTGCTTGATTTAGTCGAGTGCCCCACTCATGCACTTATAACAGCCTGTCGGGGGCTATGTACGCGCGGTTCTGCCTTGTTTGACCACCCAAGCGTGGTGCTTGATCCCCATTCTGTGGACTCGTCAGCTTCCTCCATGGGGTCGCCCCCATTTGGCATGCCCAGCATCGAAAATGGAAACTTCGGATCCAGTTTGCCCCAAAACGGCTACCCCGAAATTTTCAAAATTGGCACTCGTCCTAGGCGAATATCGGTCGCATTCGACTGCCGGGAATATCATGCCCCCCCCCTGTTAATCGGCCTATTCCAGCCAAATGGGGGCGTTCTTAAGCCCGAAGAAGCCATGGGATTACCTTCCAGCGGCAAAACGCCGAATATGGTGAGAGTGATACAGCCCACCCGTAGAACATTGCTCAGGCGGTTTTCAGGTCGCTTGCTGGAATGCTTCGGTTGGTGCCTGCTGCCTTACTTGGTATTGAGTGACAGTTCAAGGCGAGTCATGAGACGCGATACAGTCATTGGTTGGAATGCTTTCCCTTTGGCCGTGGTCACGCCTTTGGCGTTTAAGCACTGGGCAATGGCGGCAAAGGAGATGCAGCCATCGTACAAGCACGCCTTGATGTGATGAGCGATTGCATCAGCCCGACTGTCAGCGTTCTGTTTCTTCGCTTCCAGTGCGGCGCTGTTGCCTACTTCCCAAGCCTTCGCCCGACCAGCGTCACGACGGGCAATCTTCGCCTGTGCCTCGGTATCGCCATTGGCGGCAAGGGTTTTCAACTCGGCCAGACCATCCTTGGTACGTTGGCGAATCTTGGCCAGCTCTTCTTCAGCCAGCAGCGACTTGATGTTGCGGACGAGGCGACTGCCATGAACGTCCTCGGCTTCGACGATGGTGTATTTCTTCTGCAGAACAGCGAAGTGGGCGTGGTCACGGGTCAGGCGGTCAACACGGTGGACGACCACCGGGCAATCCAAACCCTTCGCCATCGCCAGTGCTAGGCGGCACTGGGCACGCTCCAGAGGGTCGATGGAACCTGACACGCCCTCATCAGTGAACTGGGCTACGATCTGCCAGCCGTGCGTCTCAGCGGCGATCTGGATGGCGGCGAATTGGCCAGCTACCGACAGGCATTGATCGTCTGTACTCATCCTTGCGTAAGCCACGACCTGCTTCATGTTCTCGCTTCATTATCTGGGTTTGGCTCATCGTAACATATTGCAGCCGTTCGACAACGAAATGTTAAGAGCTATTGCTTCGGGTCGTTGGCCTGCCCCAGCTCGATGCAGGTGCATTAGGAATGTGCGCAACGACTGTCCGAGTTGTGTGCAGGCCGCTGGGTGTGGTGCAGATCGATCCGGCGATGCCGCCCCCGGTGTAGCGCAGGTCTGGCAATTCCTAGTGCACTAATTAGGCTGGTGTGAGGAAATCTGGCGTCACGGTGGGAAAGCCGCGTGTGGAGGGGACTTGGCTTGACCTGGCTGTGGCGTAAGCCCCGGAAACAGGGACTTTGGCGAGTCTGAGATGGTGCGGACGATGTGACCGACGCCTGCGAGGGGATAGATATTGGTTAGTTTTTGATCAGTTAGATGCAAGGTAACTGATGGGCGGTCGACATCCTTCACTTGCTGAGAACAAGGGTCTCCACATCGGCAATGAGTGCAGATGGCTGGCATTTCAATGCAATGGCAAGCTTGAAGATGATGTTGATAGTGGGTTGATTGACGCCTCGCTCGATGAGACTTACGTAATTCCGCTGAACATCCGCCTCCAGTGCCAACTGCTCTTGGGTCAGCCCTGCAAGCTTCCGTCGCTCGCGAAGAACCCTACCGAATGCCAACCCTGCGTCCAAGCTGTTACCCCCTGAGTGAGGGTTGAACTCTCGTTGCCTGGGTCTGATACGTCTTCACAATATACTGTGAATTTCTCGTTCGACATGGCACCATTCACCGCTCCCACCCTATGGTGGTTGGCAGGTCAGATCCACGTTACTCATGTTCAGGAGCTGCTCAATGACCGCAACAGACTTAACCATGCACATGGGCTCCGGTAAGCGGGGACCAAGCATTCACGCCGAACAGGGTTCGCTCGGAGAACTGGCGATGTTGAACCATGAGAATCCACGTGCCGCAAGCCTGATGCTGTTGCTGATGGCAAACATGGATGGCAAGGGTGAGGTGGTGCTCAGCCAAGCAGCCTTGGCGAAGTTAAGCAATTGCTCTTTGAGCACCGTTAAGCGTTCGATTGCCTGTCTTGTCGAGGGGGACTGGGTGCAAGCGGTAAACGGTAACCCCGGCAGCCCCCTTGCTTACGTTGTTAACTCTAGTGTTGCTCGGCCAAACAAGCGGAAACGCTGAAATTTTGATGCCGATGTGTAAATGACCCCTCGACGAAGATGGCGTCCTCCGCACCATCATCAAGGAAATCGTTATGGCTCGTACTTTCCGCAATCCAGTAAATGGGCATACTGAATCAATTAGTAAAGAGGCAGGTGGGCTGGTAGTACTCTTTGGGCCCCTTTATCTTGCCGTCCGGGGTCTTTGGGGACATTTCGTTCTTTGGATCGTCCTAGTGGGCGGCTTTTCACTGGCGACTGGCGGGACTGGGATCATCATCGCGTTACCCATTGCAATAGTCGCGTACGCAATCAGCATCAATAAAATCATTGCGAACTCCTACCTACGCAAGGGTTGGGTTGAAGTGCTGAAACCGTCTAACGGAGAGGCTGTGCATGCGGCGAATGGTCTGCGAGAGTGTCCGTATTGTGCCGAGATGATCAAGGTACAGGCTATCAAATGTAAGCACTGTAATTCCGTGGTGGAACCGGACGTTCAGCAAACAGCATCAACTCCAATAGTTTAGGGCGCTCAGTGGGTGCGTGGTGTAGAGCTACGTCTAGGCGTTATCTCTCTCATGCCTTTCGGCATGGTACAAACGAAGAGCAGATCGGTGAGGCATCTCTCCATCCTACTGGTAGAAGTTTTCACCTTGCCAAGCTTACTGTGACGTTTACGTCACGCGTTAATACTTTATTTATTACTATGATTGTTCCATAACTGTAGAGGTTCGAGAAGGGAGGATAGAGGTGACCCCTCCCGCTGTTGATGTTGCTCTGAATGGTGCAGGTAGAACTTGTGCTGATAGGCACGGAATTGTTAATCCTCTTGGGTTGCTCTACCGTGGCTCACGCCACAAGTTGCCATGCAAAGTTAGGAGCGAATAGCAAGAGCGGTGAGGGGCTTGTTGCCCCCTCTCTCCCCTTAACTATAGAGAGTTGTAATCCGTGCCTCGGGCACAGGTTATTCTGCCGTGGCGGCGACGCCACTATGTAACTGTATAGGCGTGCTTTATCTCGAGGTGGATTCACTGGAGTTGCTTGCCCATTCGATCTTGCGTTAGACGTGTTCACTCATGGAGCTAGGTGAATCCCTTACTATAAGAAAGCAGCGTCAACCCGTCATACCCGTCATGACATCGCCACAGCACTTGCTGCGTGGGGCGTACAACCATGACGGGTTATTTTACGACCCGACATGAACCCGTCATACCCGTCATGGCGCCCTTGTGCTTGAGTAGACTCTTCGCAACTCGGCGGGCGAGGATGACTCCGATAGATCGCCTACCAAACCCTTGGGAGTGATCCACATCCTTCCATCGGTCGTTCGTTTTGCCTTGCATCCCAGTTCGGACAACTTCTCAGCTACTGCACGATTGCTCAAGACTTCCCCGGTCTCTATGTTGTACTGGGCTTCGATGTCCAAGGCTTTCACAACCATATGGTCTGCAATGTAATCAGTAATGAACTCGAATAGCCTTTCCTGGGGGCAGAAACCTATCATCTCCCGTTTGCTGACGGTCATCGGTGGATCGCCCCAGGGTTGAAACCCAGATAGATCCACTGTCTCAAGTAAGTCCCGCACCACCTGCATTCCATCTTGCCTCAGTAGCCAAGGTTTAAGAATTGTGTTGATGAACAACATGGTTTCTTTTTTCGACTCCTTGTGCGTGATGAAAGCGGGCACCCAGAAGCGGCGGTCTTCCTGCTCCAGCGGCAATGGAAAATGGTCATTGCTCGTTATGATGAAGTTAAGAAAGTTATCCACCGTGGTGTCGGGGATATGCTTGCGTCGCAGCGTAATCGTCTTGTTCCCTTGGATTGATTTCAGGGTGTTGACCGTCGACTCGGGGTTCTTGTAGACCTCGTCAATCACAATGAGAGTCTTGCCAACCAAAGCATCATTAAATTGACCGACCACGTCACCTAGAGCTACCGTGCCTACGCTGGATTTCCCCAGCAGGCCAGGTAACAGTGTTTCAGCCAAGAAGCCCTTGCCAACCCCGTGTTCTGAACGCAGCAAAACTGTGGCGTTAATACGCTGGCTAGGATAGCGGACTGCATGAGCTAGCCAATCCCGGAAGTAGTACCGCTCTTCGTGGATGGGGAACAGGCGTTGCAGGAACTCAATGAAGGGCGCCGCATCGCGTCTAGATACTGGTTTTCCACTCGGACGGATATCTGGGCCAGTCCATATATTCAGAAGTCTGTTACCGCCAACCTCTATTATTCGCCTGTAGTCGCCGGGGCGGAAGTCCTCAGCGAAAACAATAGGCAACTTGTTGAGCAAGTGATCCCCTGTAATGTCTTCAGTTCCGCCAGCATCTCGGTAAGCTTGGAGTAACATCATAGGGTTGCCTTGTGGGGCGACTCCCATGTTTAAAAGGTCGCGGAATCTGGGGCGGCTGTCCGTTGAAGGAACAATCACGAATCGATTCTGCACAGAGCGTATTGCGGTGTTTTTTTTGTCAGTTAAATCCACTACAGATGTGGGCACGTTTTCTTCCTTGACTTAAAATGTTCAAATACTTTTCTTTCCAAGAATCGGGCGACTCCGGAAATTTAGCAGGGCTGAGTCCCGGCAGACACTAGGCCACTTACATCCTTTCCTTATGTCCAAGCAATACATAACTCGTCTCGACCTAGCCGTAGATTAGCTTGAAAGTGAGAGTTGAAATAAGTTTAGTGCTGTATGTCGCGCAGCTTGCTTGAACTTTCATGGTGGTTAATAGATGACTGGTTTCATGATGCCAGTCATCGTGCGAATTTTTCCACCGGTTCACTGGGGCTAAAAATAGTACTGTTATGCGTGGCCTTACTCACCTATGGAGTAAGTTAGTGCGAATTAAGCGGCCAGCTCTACCGGGAGCCATCCAGCTTCACGAAGCAGCTTGCCGATGTATATTTCACCCTTGCCGGTCACCATGGTCTTGTTGGAGCGGTAAATATTTCCCGCTTCACTATATACCTTTCCTACAACTACGAAGCGCTTGGAATCAATGTGTCGCTGGTAGGGTGTGTTGTACTTGTCTGTCATCAACACTTTGCCGTTACGTAGTAGCTCGAAGAGCTTGTTGGGACCGATTCCATACTTCTTCGCTACCTCGCTTACCGTCTGCAAGTTCGAGGCGCGATTTACCGCGTCATGAAATTCAATCTTCGGTGCATCTCGTTCCGCATTCAGGGCTAACTGCGTGTATCCTTCAGTCAGGGCCTGAGCTTGTTGGATGATGGTGTTAAGGTAGGGCTCTGGATTATCTAGCACATACAGGGCCGCATTCTCGTGTACCGCCACACCACTTGTCGCAAGGCGGTCATACGCCCGGATTACCTTTAAATGATACTCGGAGCTGATCCACATGGCGTAGTCGTAGACTAGCTCTTTCGCCACATAAGTGCCGCCAGAGCGACCTGCTTTAGTCTGTAAAGGGTACGAATCTGTACCTTTGGCTAATTCGCTGATCAGATCTTCTGCTTGGCGTACCCATAGGGTCGGCTTGTGACGAGGTGCTCCGCCAGCAGCTTTATGGAAGTCATTGAGACAGTAGCGTCCCTCACGGTCCCGTCGTACGTAGCAACCACCGATCATGATTACTGTAGTTTGGTCGTCTTTGATACTAAAAATATTGCTCATTTTGTAATGCTTTCCTTGCGGTTTAAGGGTCAGCTACTGCTGACGATAATATTTGTGTTTCTATTAAGCAGCCAGACGGTTTTCCCAGTGCTGCATGATTTCTTCGATCTGCCTGGCTTTGCGTTCTTTGCGGTACTGTTCGTATAGCGGAAGACGGGCACGCAAGTCGTCTGCAAAGAAATATAGGTCCTTGCCGTTGTCCAAAGCGTCAATCAACTCTTCCTCAGCGAGAAGCCCATTGTAGGTTGTCTCAACCCAGTCACGGTTGACTCGTTCCATGTATGCGACACTTGCACGGACATCCGATTCTTTTCCGTACCCCGGGGAATAAGAGCATGAGTGAATCATCATCGTGCTACTGTCATAGATCACCCAGTCATCGGCTTGGAGGGCGATGGCTGAAGCAGCTGAAGCACATGTAAAGCCGATCTCGACTGTAATCTTTGCCTCGCACTCATCCATGCGGCGGCATAGGTAGTCACAAGTATCCATGTTTCCACCCGGTGATGAGAGCTGAATATATACTTGGTCTTCTTCTCTTGCATCGGCAAGGATGTTCACGAATTCGCCATACTCATGAATTTCGCCGATAGGGCCGGTTAATGGCACGACGTACTGTATCGAAGTTCGCTGCTTGACCATGATGTTCTTGGGGCGATAAATGCTTTCGATTTCTACGAATTCGTTGTTGGCTTGGTATTTCATCTAGTTGTCTTCTTTTACGGATTTCAGGCAATAGGTGGCCGTCGCTCAAAGTTAAGAGCTGGTGCAGGTGCATGCACCTATTGAGTTATAGTTTGGTGGTGCTGTTCTTGAGTTTTGGGCTAAGTTAATTCATCTATCGATTCTGTGGTCGGTTGGGGTGCGTTTTTCGGGCACTAGGGTTCCGTAATGAAATTGTGAATTTCGTCGGAATTATAATGTAAGTTGGCCGAGTTGGCGTACTGGCTCTATGCTAAGCCAGGTATGAAGCGTTATTCTCTTGCGTCATATAGTTGTTCTTTAGTGGTGGTTTAATGGTGTTTTTCGGGCACCGACTTATCCTTCGATCATGACATGGTACTTACTCGAATAATTTAAACTAGGGCTAATGCGGTTGAGATTTTCCAAATCCCAGACACGAAAAAAATCCTTTGCGTGTTCTTCATCGTTTCCGGGAAGTCGCAGAGGAGGCTGTACAAGCAGTTGGCAATGAGGCCTATCAATTCACCGGTGATCTGGTGATGGGCGCCATAATACTGGCTTTTGTTTCCGTGTCAATGGTCCGAATGAAAAAAACAGAATCGCCATCAGTCTCTTGCAACGGCTGGCGCTGTCACTAGGCCGCCCAGCCCGGCGGCAACCTCCTTTATATAAGGCAGGGCCACCATCGGTTCGGTAATTGTCTACGCTAGGCGTCGGTCATGATGATTTGCTTCAGGGCTTCCGCCATCGCCTTCAGCGGGCTACGGCTGCCATAAATGCTGAACGTCACCGCACCGTCTTCGTGCCCGGCGATGCGTTTGATCAGGGAATCCTGCACCCCAGCATCTCGAAGGTCATCAATGAGCGTGGGGCGGAAATTGTGAAACGTCTTCTTCGGGTCAGTAATGCCCAGCTTCGTCCTATACCGACCGAACGACTTCGACGGTGCGTGGCCCAGCTTTTCCCGCACGGTCTGCATATCCCAGTCGACGATCAACACAAAGCCCGTCGATTTCTACTTTCACCTGTGCGGTCCTCTTTACCCACTTGGCAAAAGACCAGCTGCTTTCGCAAGGCTCGGTAGTTTCTGTATCTCCGAAGCCATTCGTGACAGCGGGTTGATGCCATAGCTGTCACCGATATGTCCCGAAGCATGCCCGGTGATCCAGTCGCTCACTTCCTTGGGGATACCATGCTCTCTGGCTAGGGTTTTGAAGCTGTGTCGGAACGCGTGAAGAGGGTTGCGGCCTGGTTGATACACTCCGCAGAGCTGAGTGATCGGACGCCATGATTTAGAGACGATTCCTGCAAAGCCGTCGGAGACTTTGACTAGTTGTGGGAAAACCCTCGTTCCAGGCAAGCGTCCTTGTACGAGCGATAACAAACCCATGGCGATCAAGTCAGGATGGACAGGAATTTCCCTTCGACTGCTATCTGTTTTTACGGACTTGTCGGGGTGGTCGTCAATGATGCGAATGAACCATGAGTTCCCTTCGTGCTGGTGAATGTCTTCAACGTACAGCTGAGCCAGTTCTTCACGTCGGCCACCTGTATACGCGGCTATTAAGGGTATCCAGAACACTGCGTTGCCCGGACGACCTTCGGCAGTTCGAAGCCGCTGAAACTCGGCATGACTGAACAGTGTGACCAACTCGCTCCAGCTGTATCCCCGGTTATCGTCCAAGCGGCGTTTCGGTTTACCTGATCCTAGACGCTTGTGAATTCGTGATGTACTGACAGGATTTGTGTCAATCAAGCCAGAGTCCACCGCAAACGTCAGCACCGATGACAGCCTTGCCAACAGTAGTCGCGTAGATGAGATTGCCAGCGGCCTAACCTTGGGATCCGAAGGCTGGATCAGGTTGGTAGCGAACTTATGGACATCTGAAGGCAGGATCGCCGCAATGGGCATGTCGCTCATGTCAGTGATGTACCGATTGACAGCACGGCTGTAGTCGACAGCATGACGGCGAGAAACGTACTCCGACCTGCCCGACATGGAGATGGATTGGACGTAGCGAGCAAGCGCTTCTGAAAGCTTTATAGAAGTTTCTATACGTGCTGGCAGATAAAAGCCAGGTAGGGGCTTCGCTAGCACCTCCGGCTGATGGTGTTCGATGCAGAGGCCTTGGCGGGCTTCATTGAACAAACGCTCGGAATCAGCATACGCAACGGCAAACGCGGCCTTCGCTTGCAGGTGGTGTCGAGTGTTCAGCGAACGGCGAATCTCGGTCTTGCCGATGATGTGCCTTAGATCATCCGGCACCCTGCGTCGGAGGTAGTAGATGCCCGAGTCGGGGTGCCGGAACGGTTGTGCAATCAGTGCCATGTGTACCAGCCTTGTGTATCAGTTGGCTGGGAAAGGGCGCGACTTTCGTGGTTAACGGACGCTCTGAATAGAGAGATTTGTGACTGGCTCAGCCGTGCGTCACCAGATTTTCCGCACCGCGCTCACGAACCCAGAACAGCGTCGCGCCCGCCACGGCCGCCGGCATCATCAGAATGTTCACGACCGGGATCAGCAACACCAGGTAAACACTGCCGCCAAAGCTCATGCTCTGCCAGCGCTTTTCCCGCAGCCAGGCGAGCATCTCGTTCCAGCCCAGCTTGTGGTTGTCTGCCGGGTAGTCGATGTACTGAATCGCCATCATCCAGACACCAAACAGCAGCCACAGCGGCGCGGCGATGATGTTGAGCACGGGAATGAACGAGAGAATGAACAGGCCGATGGCGCGTGGCAGGAAATAGCCCAGTTTGCGCATTTCCCGCGAGAGGGTGCGCGGGATCATGGCGATCAATTCGCCCCAACTGAAAGCCGGGAAGTCATCGGTGCCGCGCACCACTACCTCGACTTTCTCGGCGAGAAATCCGTTGAACGGCGCAGCGATGATGTTGGCGAGCATGGTGAAAGTGAAAAAGACCATGAACGCTACCAGTACGACAAAAATCGGCCACAGCACGTAGTCGAGAAAGCTCAGCCAGTCGGGCAGGGACGGCATCAGGGTATCGACCCACAGGCTGAACTGATGGCCAGCCAGGTAAATCAATCCGACGAACAGCAACAGGTTGATCGCCAAAGGCAGCAAGACGAATAAACGCAGGCTGGGACTCAAGACCAGCTTGAGGCCTTCGCGCAAATATTGCGGGCCAGACAGTACGGGGGCAGGCATATCATGCTCCGAGCAAGGGGGAAACGCGCCGACCTTACCGGCTTTGCCACACGGGCGAAAGCACGGCAACTACATCGACATCAACGGTAACAAAGGTGTCTATATATTTGCGGTTACCGAATAGAGACCGCCTATGAGCTGGATTGTTAATCGGTATTTCCTTAATCTTCGCCCCCTCGATACGCTGCACCCAATCTTTTACAGGACTGTCGAGTTCAAGCCTTCCCCAAGTGCTTTCAACGGTCCTTTTTTATTCCCGCCGGTCGCCCGGCGTTCCGCGCCAGGAATTTCGGGCCGGTCAACAGGAGCAGGTCATGTCTGAAGTCCGTCATTCGCGAGTGATTATTCTCGGTTCCGGCCCTGCCGGTTACAGCGCTGCGGTCTATGCCGCCCGTGCCAACCTCAAGCCGCTGTTGATCACCGGCATGCAGGCCGGCGGTCAACTGACCACCACCACCGAAGTCGACAACTGGCCGGGCGACGTCCACGGTCTGACCGGCCCGGCGCTGATGGAGCGCATGAAAGAGCACGCCGAACGCTTCGAAACCGAGATCGTCTTCGATCACATCAATGCGGTGGATTTCGCTTCCAAGCCTTACAGCCTGACTGGCGACAGCGCGACTTACACCTGCGACGCGCTGATCATCGCCACCGGCGCCAGCGCTCGCTACCTGGGTCTGCCGTCGGAAGAAGCGTTCATGGGCAAGGGCGTGTCGGCCTGCGCCACCTGCGACGGTTTTTTCTACCGCAACAAGCCAGTCGCCGTGGTCGGTGGTGGCAACACCGCTGTCGAAGAGGCGCTGTACCTGGCCAACATCGCCAGCACCGTGACCCTGATTCACCGCCGCGAGACCTTCCGCGCCGAGAAGATTCTGATCGACAAGCTTCACGCTCGCGTTGCTGAAGGCAAGATCATCCTCAAGTTGAACGCGAATCTGGACGAAGTGCTGGGTGACAACATGGGCGTGACCGGTGCTCGCCTGAAGAACAACGACGGCAGCTTCGACGAGCTGAAAGTCGACGGCGTATTCATCGCCATCGGCCACACCCCGAACACATCGCTGTTCGAAGGCCAGCTGACGTTGAAAGACGGCTACCTGGTGGTGCATGGCGGCCGTGAGGGCAACGCCACCGCCACCAACGTTGAAGGCATCTTCGCCGCCGGTGACGTGGCTGACCACGTTTACCGTCAGGCGATCACCTCGGCCGGCGCCGGTTGCATGGCCGCACTGGACGCCGAGCGTTACCTCGACGGGCTGCAGAACGCTTCGTTCTGATTGTGCAGCAATGGAAAAAACCGGCTTCGGCCGGTTTTTTTGTGGATACAGAAATTGCAGTCAACACAAAACCTTGTGGGAGCTAGCCTGCTAGCGATGGTGTGTCAGTCACATTGATGTAGCTGACACACCATCGCTAGCAAGCTCCCACAGGGGAGGTGCAGGAACTGTGTTCAACCGCGAATGCGCTCCTGAACGAAATCCATCACCTTGAGCGACTGATAAACCGCATTTGCCGCCACCCGGCCAAACGGTCCACCGTTCCAGTCGAGCAGGTACGGTTTAAAGAGTTCATACCGGGTAGTTTCCCCGCATATCGCCTCGGCAATCACCCGACCGCTGATCGATCCGGTATTCAGCCCGTGGCCGCCAAACGACGTACACGCCCAGACGCCCGGTTCGAGCAGTCCAAGGTTCGGCATTTTATTGGTGGAATAACCCATCAGCCCGGACCACGCCAGCTCGATCCTGACCGGCGCCAGTTGTGGATACACCGCGACCATATCGGCCTTGAGCATTGCCGCCAGGGCTTTTTCGTTCTGCTCGTTGCGGGTGGTGATACGTCCGCCCCACAACAAGCGGTCGCCTTCGACCACGCGGTAATAATCGGAAGCGCGGCGGTCATCGGAAAACGCCGCACCAGAGTCGAGCACCTTCCTGATCGAATCGCCCAGGTGTTCGGTGAGTACCACGTAGGTGGCGATGGGCAGGTAAGCGCGGCTGAGTTTTTGCAGTTCCGGTCCTCCGTAACCCCCGGCGCAGAACACCAGGTCCTGACAACGCACGCTGCCCTGCGCGGTATCAACGACTTTATCGCTACCTGCATGACGCCAGCCGAGCATTTTCGATTGTTCGAAGATTTTGCCCCCCGCCGTTTCGATGGCCAGTGCCAGGCCCAGGCAATAATTCAGCGGGTGGAAATGCAGGGCATTGGGGTCTTCGACGCCCTGGAAATAGCGCAGCGTATGTGCCCGCTCACGGACCTGAGCGGTGTCGAGAAAATTCAGTTCATAGCCGAAGTCACGGCGCATGGTTTCGATGTGGGTCCTCACTCCGGCACCGTCGTCGTAGCGCTTGACCCGAATCGTCCCGGCCGATGGCGCGCAACCGCTCAGCGCCAGTTCGATGATGTTGCGGCGCACCATCTCCACGCCTTCCACCGACATTTGAAACAAGCTGCGGGCCTGTTCAAGACCGAGTTTTTTACGGATCGCGCCCGAGCCTTCGGCCCAGCCCGGCGAGACCACGCCGCCATTGCGGCCGGACGCGCCCCAGGCGACCTGATGGGCTTCGAGGATGATCACGCGTTTGCCACGCCGGGTCAGTTCGAGCGCAGCGGTGAGGCCGGCAATGCCGGCACCGATGATGCAGACGTCGCAGGTTTCATCGGTGGTTAATTCGGACCTGGCTGCACGCGGCAGCGAGGTCTGGGCATACCAGGTGTTGGGGAAGGACATGGTCGATCCTTGTGTGGCTGCCTATTTGTAGGAGCGAGCTTGCTCGCGAAGAATGCAAGGGCAACGCGTGCTTTCAGACTGCCTGCGTTATCGTCTACATCCATCGTCGGAAAGCCGCCCGGAGCAAGCTCGCTCCTACAGAAGAGCGGCGCTATTTATTTAATGGTCGAGTAATCCACGCCGTACCACTTGTCCGACAGCCTGGTCAGCGTGCCGTCCTTGTGCATCGCGGAGATGATCTCGGCCAGCTTGGCTTTGAGCTCCGGGTCACCCTTGTCGGTGGCGACGGCCAGCGGTTCGTAGAACGCCACGTTGTCATCGACGGCCCGCAACGGGTAACCCTTTTTGATCGCCGCATCGAGCGTACTGCGTTGCGTGAGGATCGCATCCAGGCGCGCACCATCGCCCAGACGCAAATCGTCCAGCGGTCCGACGGAACCGGCGTAGGTTTTCATTTTCTCGGTTTTCACGTCGTAAACGACGGGCGGCACGTCAGTGGTTTCAATGGCCAGCGCCTGGCTGAAGTAATCCTCGGAGGTGGTTCCGCCTTCGACGCCGATGGTTTTGCCATTCAGCGCTTTGTGGTCAGTGACGCTGGATTTGTCGTGCACGGCGAACACGTAAGGCACGTAGTAATAGGTGCCGGGGAAATCGAGGATTCGCGAGCGACTTTTGGTCGCGGTCATCGAACCCACGGAGACGTCCCAACGGCCGTTCCATTTGCCGGCGGTGATCACGTCCCAGTCTGGTGTGATGAATTTGACTTCCACGCCCAGGCGCTTGGCGATCTCCTTCGACACATCGATATCAAAGCCGTCGATTTCATTCTTGTCGTTGATGAATCCCTGCGGCGGCCAGGTCGCCGACGTGGCGACGGTCAACGTTTTGCTGCTCTGGATTTTGTCCAGAACCGCACCGGCATTGGCGGCGCCGACGAACAACAGCGACATGGCGGCCGCGAGGGTGATTGCACGTTTTTTGCTGAGCATGTCCATCTCCACTTTTCGTTATTGTTTTGCGGCGGTAAAACGACTCTCAGTGACCGATGATCTGCGACAGGAATTGCTGCGCGCGTTCGGTCTGCGGGTTGTTGAAAAATTCTGCCGGTGTGGCTTGTTCGATCACCTGGCCCTGGTCCATGAACAACACGCGGTCGGCGACCTTGCTGGCAAAGCCCATTTCGTGGGTCACGCAAATCATGGTCATGCCGTCGGTGGCCAGCTCGCCCATCACGTCCAGCACTTCGTGGACCATTTCCGGGTCGAGCGCGGATGTGGGTTCGTCGAACAGCATCACTTTGGGGTTCATGCACAGCGCCCGGGCGATGGCCACGCGTTGCTGCTGGCCGCCGGACAACTGCGACGGATACTTGTGCGCGTGTTCGGCAATGCGCACCCGCTCCAGATAAACCTGCGCACGTTTTTTCGCCTCGGTGGACGACACGCTTTGCACCAGTTGCGGCGCCAGCGTCAGGTTGTCCATCACGCTCAGGTGCGGGAACAGGTTGAAGCTCTGGAACACCATGCCGATTTCACTGCGCACGGCGCTGACGCTTTCCGCTTCGCTGGTGAGGGTGATGCCGTTGACCTCGATGCGGCCTTTCTGGAAATTTTCGAGGTGGTTGATGCAGCGAATCATCGTCGACTTGCCCGAGCCCGACGGGCCGCATACCACCAGGATTTCACCGCTGGCGACGGTCAGGTCGACGTCCCGCAAGGCGTGAAAATTGCCATACCACTTGTTCAGGCCGGCGATGGAAATCATCGCAGGAGCGGTCGGCGCAACCGGCGTCGGTTGCAGTCTTGGCGCGGTACTGGCTGGCGTCATCACGATCAGCTCCTCACGGTGGAACGGTTGACCCGTTTTTCGATGCGCGCCTGCACCCGTTCCAGGATGAACGACAGCGCCCAGTAGATCATCGCGGCGGTGATCAGCATTTCCAGGTGACGGAAGTCCGCGCGGCCCTGGGTTTTGGCCAGGTACATCAGCTCCCAGACACCGATCACCGAGACCAGCGAACTGTCCTTGAGCATGGCGATGAACTGGTTACCGGTGGGCGGGATGATCACGCGCAAGGCCTGGGGCATGATCACTTTGCTCAGGGTTTTGAACGGGCTGATGTTCAAGGCCCGCGAAGCTTCCCACTGCCCGACGGGAATGCTCTGGATACCGGCGCGGAAGATTTCCGTCATGTAGGCGCCGTAGCACAGCGACAGCGCGAGAATGCCGGCCGGCACCGCGTCGACCACATAACCCAACTGCGGAAGGCCAAGGTAGATCAGGTAGATCTGGATCAGCAAAGGTACGCCGCGAAAGAACGAGGTGTAAAACGACGCGAGGGCGTTGGCCAGGCCGTTGTTCGACAGCTTGGCCACCGCGCCGATCAGTGCCAGAACGAAAGCAATCACGATGGCGATGGCGGAGATGTACAACGTTGTCGCAGCGCCCTGAACGATCAGGAAACCGACCTTGTCGAGAATGAAGCTGTAGGAAAGGTCGAACGTATCGAAGAACGCGAGAAACAGAATCAGCAGTTCGATCCATACCACCGTGGTTTGCACCTTGAACTGCAATCGCCCCAGAACGTGAAAGTTGAGCGTGCCGATGACGGCGATGGCCAGGCCAATGGCGATGTTGCGCGTGGTCAGGCTGTCCGGGGCGTTGCCCAGCAGCGGATGCAGGAAATGGCTGAGGCCGCTGTTGCCGAGGTTCATCAGGTAGGAGCCGAGAAACAGCACCACGGCCACGCCAAGCAGGAATTGAGGATCGTTGGACTTTTTCTTATGAATTATATTGTCGTGATACATGGATGCCTCGGCGTGTTGGTCGTGATGATCTCGCTAAGTAAATAAATTTATCGATTCTGTAGGAGCGAGTATTGCGACGCACATTCAGGGACTGCAAGCGAACATATTTCGCTACGTCAGTCCCGGAATTCAGTTTGCTGTCAGGAAAGTTGCGCGAGGCAGGCCTCAAGAATGTCCAGGCCTTCCTCCAGCACGGCCGCTTCGGTGGTCAGTGGCGCCAGCAGACGAATGATGTGGCGCGACTTGCCGCTGGGCATCAGCAACAGGCCCGCGTCGCGGGCCAACGCCAGCAATTGCGTCAGTTGTGCCGGGGCTGGCGTGCCGTCGGCGTGGGCCAGTTCGATGCCGCGCATGGCACCGACCCCGGTCAGACGCCCCAGGTAAGGTGAAAGGTTGCGCACGCGCCAGGCTTGATAACGGCTGACGATCGCTTCTTCCTGCTGCGAGCCCCAGGCTTGCAGGTTGGCGTCGGTCATTTCATCGAGGGTGGCCAGTGCAGCGGCGCAGGCGATGGGGTTGCCCGAGTAAGTGCCGCCCAGTCCGCCCTTGGGCAAAATATCGAGCAGCGGCTTGCGCCCGACGACCGCGCCCAGCGGCACGCCGCCGGCGATGCTTTTGCCCAGCAGGATCAGGTCCGGCTCGATGCCCAGCCGTGAAAACGCGAAGCGTTGCCCGGTGCGACCGAAGCCGGACTGGATTTCATCGGCGATCAGCACAATGCCTTTTTCGTCACACAAGTGCCGAAGCGCCTGGGCGAACTCGATGTCCAGCGCCAGGAAACCCGCTTCACCCTGCACCGGTTCGACGATGAAACAGGCCACGTCGTCGATGTCGATTTCGACGCTGAACAGTCGGTCCATCGCCTTCAGCGCCTCGGCGCAGGTCACGCCATTGTCCTTGCTGGGAAAAGGCAAGTGATAGACCGGGCCCGGCAATACGCCGACTTTCTGTTTGTACGGTGCGACTTTGCCATTGAGGTTGAGCGTGGCGAGGGTACGACCGTGGAACGCGCCATCGAAGGCGATGACCGCCGTGCGACCGGTAGCGCCGCGCACGATCTTCAAGGCGTTTTCCGCCGCTTCCGCGCCGCAGTTAGTGAGCATGCCGCTGACGGGGTAATCCACGGGAATGAACGCGGCGAGGCGATCCATGAAATCGAGGTAGGGCCCATGCGGGGCGGCGTTGAAGGCGTAATGGGTCAGCCGGGTGGCTTGATCACCAATGGCCTGGACGATGCGCGGATGGCAGTGGCCGAGGTTCAACACGCCGATGCCACCGACAAAGTCGATGTAGCGTTTGCCATCGGTGTCCCAGACTTCGGCGTTTTTGCCGTGGCTGAGAGTGACGGGATGAACGATGTTGATCGACCGACTGATGGTTTCGCTGCTCATGGATGACCGACTCGGCAGATGGGAGGCTTCGTTTATCTAAGCCGTGAGCGGTGTTGGTGGGCAAACGAAATAAAGTGGGCGGGTCAATCTTAAAAGTCGGGATGTTGTGGGAGGAAACTGTAGGAGCGAGCTCGCTCGCGAAAAACCCAAGGCCGGCGCGGGTATTCAGAACGCCCGCGTCATCGTTCACGTCCATCGTCGGAACGCCGCCCGGAGCAAGCTCGCTCCTTGGATTGGTGTTGGTCAGAAATCAGCGGCGAGTCAGCGGCTGTTGCGCGAACTTCACGCCCGCCAGCCCATGCGCGATCAGCGCCCGGATGTTGCCGTGATCGCTGCCGTCAGGGGTCGCCAGCACCGAGCGGTAATGCTCCCCGAAAGCCAGCAGCGCTTCTTCATCGCTCAAACCTTCCAGCACAGCCAGCCCCAGCGTCTTGCACGAACCTTCGTTTTGCCCGGCCGCATTGTCTACGCCGCCATTGCTGAATGCCTGAGGCTGGTAGTCGTAACCGGCGGCGACGAACGACAGGGTATCGGCGAAAACGTGTGCACCGCTGTTGAGGCTGGCGCGCAGGGTGTTCAGATCACTCATTGGGTTTTTCCTTGGCAAACGCCGCCTGTTGTTCGGCGCTGGCTTCTTGCTGGTATTGGGCTTTCCACTCGGCGTACGGCATGCCGTAAACCACCTCGCGGGCGTCATCGAGGCTGACCTCGATCTGGCGCTCATCGGCCGCGGCCTTGTACCACTTGGACAGGCAGTTGCGGCAGAAACCCGAGAGGTTCATCAGGTCGATGTTCTGCACATCCTTGCGACTGTCGAGGTGGGCGACAAGCCGGCGAAAGGCGGCGGCTTCAAGTTCCAGGCGTTGTTGATGGGTCATAAGGGTCTCTGCGAGACAGCTTTGAGCGGCAAGCTTCAAGCTGCAAGTTGGGTTGCGTTGGTCGTCAGCTTACCGCTTGAAGCTTGAAGCTTGAAGCTGCTACGCAGTAGCCCGTCCCGCCGCCAGCGTTATCGACACCGATTCGGCAAATCGTAACGCGTGGGGTTTGTCGACTTCCACTTCGGCGTACAGCACCGACTCGTTGACCATCACCAGATCGAGAATTTCCTGGGTCAGGCGTTCCAGCAATGCAAAGCGATTGCCTTCGACATGAGCGATGATCGCCTTGGTGATGGTGCGGTAATTCAGCGCGTGCTCGATGTCGTTATCGCGCACCGCTTCCTGGGCCGCATACAGAATGGTCAGATTGATCAACACATCCTGCTTGTTGAGGATTTCATCCTCGTTGATGCCGATAAAGGTCCGCAGGCACAGGTCCTTGACCCGGATGCGCGCGGTGCCAGGTTGAAGTTGTGGCATTGCTACTTGCTCCGTCCAATCAATTGCAGAAATTCCTGGCGGGTGTTGTTCGAGTCGCGCAACGCGCTTTGTTCATAGCCATGACACAGGTACTGCATGGCTTGGGCCGCGCGTACCGGTGTATCGCGCAGGCCTTCGCGGTCGGGATTGTCCCCCAGGCCAATGAGAATGTCGCGATAGTTCTTCGGCAGGGAGTCAGGGTGCAGGGACAACGTCATGGAGCATCCTCGCGGGCCGCTTATTTGATGTGCCGGCCGCCGTTGACGGTCAGGGTCGTACCGGTGACGTAAGGGTTGTCGAGCAGATAGCGCAGGCTCTGGTAGATCACTTCGCTTCCGGGTTCGATACCCAGTGCGGATTTGGCCAGGGCCTTGGTGCGGTACGCCGCGTCGTCTTCGGGGTTGAACAATAGCAGGGCTGGCGCAATGCTGTTGACCTTGATGGCGGGCGCGTATCTGGCGGCGAAGGACAGCGTCAGGCTGTCGAGCCCGGCCTTGCTCGCACAATAGCCGATGTGCTTGCTGCTGCCCTTGCGGGTCACATCGTCGCTGATGTGCACGATATCGGCCGGCGTTGAACGGCGCAGCAGGTCGGCGCAGTGCAGGTTGATCAGGTAGGGCGCCAGCATGTGCACGTTGAACATGCGGGTAAACGCTGTGGCGTCGGTGTCCGGGGTTTCCGCCAGCCACTCGGACGCGTTGTGCACGATGGCCCGGAGGCCGTCGGTATGGGTTTTCAGTTCGTTGATGAATGCCAGAATGCCCGCTTCAGTGGCGAAGTCCGCGAACAGCGCCGTCGCCCCGAGGTCGCGCAATGTCTGCACGCCGCTGCGTTCGCTGCGGTAGGTGAACATCACCTGATGGCCGTCCTGGAGCAAACGCTGCGCGCAGTGCAGGCCGACACGCTGGCCGGCACCGGTGATCAGGATCGGGGGGGATGCAGAGGTCATGAACGGCTCGCGTCGCAGGGAGAACAAAAACTATAACAGCGACGGGGGATTCCCACCTCTGTGGGAGAAAAGCTTTGCGCCTACGGGTTGATGATTTTACGGTCGGTCGTCGGGCTGTTCAGCCAGCCGGCCAGCACACGGGTCGACAGCGGGATAAACAGGTAAACCATCAGTGGCGTCAGGCACAGCGTGCTGATCAACACTCGCGGCAGCAGGCTCAGATGATCAAGCATCGGCCCCAGCGCAAAGTTGAACAGCAGCGACACCGGAAAGAACGCCAGCCAGATCGCCACCGCCTGTTTCCAGCGCGGCGGACGTTGGCCGGCAGCGCCGAACCAGCCCTCGATGCCGCTAACCCGATGCTCGGTGGGGTGGGCAAACAAGTCGCTGCCGCGCGCGAGCCACGCGGTGCGCGAGGCGGAGTGCTCCCAGGCGTGCATGGTGTGCTCATCGGCGAAGCGAAAAATGATCTGGAATTCGTCATCGTCGGGCGGCGGCGCCAGCACGCCGGAGCCGAGATAGCCCTGAAAATCGGTGGCCAGCTGTTCGCCTTCGCGCAACCAGGCCATCAAATCCTGATAACGCCCTTCGGCAACGCGACGCGCGACCATCAGCGTGACGGGTGAGGTAGACATTGTGTATCTCCATGGGACTGATGCGTCGCCCCGGGTAGGAGTTCGGCAAGCGCAGCGGGGGTAGGGAGCTGCAACTGTGCTATCAGCAAAAAACGTTCCGAATTCTACAGGAGTGGTCTGCTCGGCAGGTCAATCATCGGTGTCTTGAGTCATACTGGGCCCAAGTGGTTACCATAGGATCCAAATCTACAAGGACGTGAATTGCCAAATGCCTGCCATCATCGAAACAGGCCCGGTTCTTCAGCCCGGTCTTGCGCCCCCACCCGAGCAGCTGTATCCCATCCGTGAGGTGGCGCGGCTGACCGGGGTCAATCCGGTCACCCTGCGCGCATGGGAACGCCGTTATGGCCTGATTCACCCCACGCGCACCGAAAGCGGGCATCGCCTGTACTCGATGAGCGATATTGAACGGGTGCGCAGTATTCTGGACTGGATTGATCGCGGCGTCGCTGTCAGCAAGGTCGGCAAAATATTGGCCAAAGCCGCGCCCCTCCAGGGCCTGTCGCACATCATCCCCCGCGAACTGGTGCACGCCGACCATGCGCAATGGCAGGACCAGCTCCAGTCCGCGGTCAGCGCTTTCGATGTGGTGCAACTCGATCAGGTCTATGGACAGATTTTTTCCAGTTACCCTTTATCCGTAGTGTTTCAGGACATCCTGCTGCCGGTATGGAAGCGATTGCAGCAACGACAGCAAGCGTTCGGACATGTCAGTGAATGGTTTTTCTTCGATGGTTTTTTGCGATCTCGCGTGGTGCAACGCCTATCGCTGACGCGCGTTACGCCAGGCAGCAGAGTTGTTGTGTGTGCCCTGAGCGATCGCTGCCAGGAACTCGAGCTGCTGGTCGCGGCGTTATTGCTCAGTAATTCCGATTACGCACTTCAGGTCATGGCGGTCGGTCAGCCCTTTGATGAATTGACACTGGTGTGCGAGAGGATCAAGCCTCAAGCGCTGGTGCTTTTCTCCAACCACGCGCCCGCAGCGCAGCTGCCGCAGCAACTGAAACGGCTGGCGCTGAGCATTGATTGTCAGCTGTTGCTGGCGGGCGAGGTCGCCGAGCTGGCGCAGGAAAACCTGTTGGGCACTGCGATTGGCTGTCTGGGCAACGAGGGAACGCAGATGCGCCAGCGTCTGAAGCAATTCCTGGCAGGCAGCCTGGACACTTGAAACAAACGGGGCGATCAGAGGTGCAGGGCGGGGTGCGTGAGACGGTGCTGTTGAAGGATGTACTGGCGCAAGCGCTCGGTTTCGTCTTTGTCGCTCTGGTTCAGCTGATAAGCGACGTAGCCATTATGGTTCTCTTTTTCAAAGGTGCCACGTAATGCAATTCGCTCATAGCCAGAAGGACTGAACCATAACGTGAAGTGTTTGGGCAGTTTGGCCTTGTTGCGCACCTCTAGCAGAACACCCTTGAACGACACTTCGTGCACCCACATGGGGCGGGGCTGGCCGCTCGCATTTTCCAAAGCGACCGGTTCTTCCAGCACTAACCGCCAGGGCCGAACCATCGGGCCATCTTCGTAAATACTGGGAACACCCAGCCGCAGATGCAGCGCATGGAATTCGTCTTCCACCAGATGCAGTGGAAAGGTCATTTGCTGATTCTCGAAGGTGGCCTGAATGGTGACCTGCTCATGTGCAGCCAGGCGTGTGAGCAGGTCACGGATCTGTGAACCACCGTTGACGAGCAGGCTCGACGTCGCATCCCGCACATTGAGTTGCGGGTTGTGCTGCATGGTCTGGATGAAATCCAGCTCATCCTGGGTCAGGAGCGCGTCGCGTTGCATGATCTACTCGAAAGAAATGCTGACAAAGTCATCGGCGATTGTAGTTAATGACAATTAATTCGTATTTTTGTTTGTACCGTTGGTCGCTTTTAACGCGGCCAACTCACCCTGAAGGTCAGCCACTTGCGCCTCAAGCTGCGCTATACGCTGCTGAGCCTTGACCTGAAGCGTGACATCTTTTTGTACGCCGACGAAATATGTCTGGCCGTCGCCCGGGTTTTTGACTGTCGAAAGCGATAGCTCATTCCAGAATGGCGTGCCGTCCTTGCGATAATTGTGCAGGATTTCGCGGCACGAGCCGCCTTGATCAAGCGTTTCGCGAACCACACGCAGGGACGCTTGATCCCGATCGCCAGCCTGCAGAAAACGGCAATCCTGATAGAGGATCTCTTCGCTTGAGTAGCCCGTCAGGCGTTCAAACGCCGGGTTGACGTAAATCAGAATGTTGTCCTGATCGCCTTCTTTTTCAGCGATCACGATGCCTTCGTTCGAAGCATTGATGACCATTTGCAGCAATTGCGCGTTAATCATTTGCAGAGTCCTTTGCCGGGATTGATAGCCTGCATTCTAAAAGAACAAAAGAGACCGTACTGTTAAGATCCCTCTCTTTTATCAGCTTCAGGACCCGATTGATGAAAGTTGCCATCCTTTGCGGCTCGGTATACGGCACCGCCGAAGAAGTCGCCCGTCATGCTGCCAGCCTTCTGAAAGCTGCCGGGTTCGAAACCTTCTACAACCCGCGCGCAAGCCTTGCAGACCTCTTGGCGTTCGGCCCGCAAGCGTTTCTCGCCGTGACGTCGACCACCGGCATGGGCGAATTGCCTAACAATCTGCAGCCTCTGTATTTCGCCATCCGCGATCAGTTGCCGGCGGCGTGGCGTGGGTTGCCGGGTGCCGTGATCGGTCTGGGCGATGCCAGTTATGGCGATACGTTCTGCGGCGGTGGCGAGCAGCTGCGTGAACTGTTTGCCGAATTGGGCCTGCGCGAAGTGCTGCCGATGCTGCGACTGGACGCCAGCGAAAGTGTCACCCCGCAAACGGATGCAGAACCCTGGCTGGCGGAATGGATTGATGCGCTGAGCCAATGATCTGCCGCTTCCCAACGCCGTAAATCCGGGCGCTCCTGCGCCCTGACTCGGTAGGCCATCAAGCTGGCTGCGAATGCAACTACCCGAATAACAAGGGCTGACTAGACTGCTTCACGTGAGTATAAAAACAAGATCAGGAGTTTCTTGCCGTGAGCGTAGCCCCCTTCCAGTCACCACCGAGTGTGCAACATCAGGTCAGCGCTGCCGAATGGCAGACCCGCGTCGATCTGGCGGCCTGTTACCGCCTGGTCGCCCTGCATGGCTGGGATGATCTGATCTTCACGCACATTTCTGCCAAAGTGCCGGGCACCGAAGATTTCCTGATCAACCCGTTCGGCTTGATGTTCCACGAAATCACCGCGTCGAGTCTGGTCAAGGTCGATCAGGCTGGCAACAAACTGATGGACAGCCCGTACGAAATCAATCCGGCGGGATACACCATCCACAGTGCCGTGCACGAAGTGCGTCACGATGTGGTTTGCGTACTGCACACGCACACGGCGGCGGGTGTTGCAGTGTCGGCGCAAAAACAGGGCATCTTGCCGATTAGCCAGCAGTCGTTGTTCGTCCTGTCCAGCCTGGCCTATCACGCCTACGAAGGCGTCGCGCTGAATCACGAAGAGAAAGCGCGGCTGCAGGCCGACCTTGGTGAGAACAACTTCCTGATGTTGCATAACCACGGCCTGCTGACCTGTGGCAGTACCGTCGCCGACACCTTCCTGATGATGTTCACCTTCCAGCGCGCGTGCGACATTCAGGTGCTGGCGCAGAATGGCGGGGCAGAATTGATTGCCATCGAACCGCAGATTCTGGCGGGCGCCAAGGCGATGATCGCCGGCGTCACCAAAAGTGCTCAAGGCATGGGGGGGGCGCTGGCCTGGCCGGCGTTGCTGCGCAAACTCGATCAACTGGACCCGGGATATAAATTCTGATGCCACTCGCCGGGATCCCGCTGTGCGTCTGGCGCAAGCGCAGCCAGACGTTCCTGTTCCGCGGCCATGCCATACGTTACTGGTCGGCGGGGCAGGGCGAGCCCCTGCTGCTGATTCACGGCTTCCCGACCGCCAGTTGGGACTGGCATTTTCTCTGGCAGCCACTGGCTCAGCGCTACCGGGTGATCGCCTGCGACATGCTCGGCTTCGGCGATTCAGCCAAACCGGTGAATCATGAATACAGCCTGCTCGAACAGGCGGATTTGCAACAGGCATTGCTCGAACATCTGCATGTCGATGCGCCTGTGCACGTTCTGGCCCACGACTATGGCGACAGCGTGGCTCAGGAACTGCTGGCCCGACACTACGAGGCGCGCATCGAACTCGCCAGTTGCGTGTTTCTCAACGGAGGCCTGTTTCCGGAAACCCATCATCCGGTGCTCATGCAAAAATTGTTGCTCAGCCCACTAGGCTGGATGATCGGACGAGCGTTCTCGCGTGAAGCACTGGTGAAGAGTTTCCGGCAGATATTTGGTCCGCACAGTCGGCCCTCGGAAAGCGAGATGGACGATTTCTGGAGCCTGATCAACAGCAACCACGGGCGGCGAATTTTCCACAAATTGATCGCTTACATCCCTGAGCGGCGAGTTCAGCGGGATCGCTGGGTGACGGCGATGCAGCGTGGCGAAGTGCCGTTGCGAGTCATTGATGGTGAGGTCGATCCGATCTCCGGGGCACACATGGTCAAACGCTATCGGGAACTGATTCCCGACCCGGATACCGTGCTGTTGCCGGGCATCGGCCATTACCCGCAAACCGAAGCACCCGCGCAGGTGCTGCAGCATTATCTGGCGTTTCGCAGCCGGCTGATTTCGCTGCCGCTCAAGATGGCTGTTTCCTGAGGCGATTCTGAAAGACCGCAGCCCCAGTCACCCCGATCCAGACCCGCATCATCCCCCAGCCTTATCGAACACCATTCAGCCTCCCCCGTGTTCATTGTGACCCGCAGCGCCGTGCCTGACACTCGGGCGCAATGTCCCCTTGGCCAGCTGGAGTCCCCATGAATGAATCTGTGCGCTTCGAAGATAAAGTCGTGATCATCACCGGGGCCGGCGGCGGCCTCGGACGCGCGCATGCGTTGCTGTTCGCCGCGCAGGGCGCCAAAGTGCTGGTCAACGACCTCGGCGGTTCAGCGCAGGGCGAGGGCGCCAACGCATCGGCCGCTGACCGCGTCGTAGCGGAAATTCGTCAGGCCGGCGGCATTGCCGAGGCCAACCATGACTCGGTCACCGACGGCGACAAGATCGTGCAGAATGCGCTCGATGTCTTCGGCCGTGTCGACGTGATCGTCAACAACGCCGGGATCCTGCGGGACAAGACCTTCCACAAAATGGACGACGCCGACTGGGATCTGGTTTACCGCGTGCATGTTGAAGGCGCTTACAAAGTCACCCGCGCCGCGTGGCCGCATCTGCGCGAGCAAAACTATGGGCGCGTGATCTTCACCGCCTCCACCTCGGGCATCTACGGCAACTTCGGCCAGTCCAACTACGGCATGGCCAAGCTCGGCCTTTACGGCTTGACCCGCACCCTCGCCATCGAAGGTCGCAAACACAACATTTTCGTCAATGCCATCGCGCCCACCGGCGGCACACGCATGACCGAAGGCCTGATCCCGCCGCAAGTGTTCGAACAGCTCAAACCGGAACTTGTGAGCCCGCTGGTGGTGTATCTGGCCAGCGAAAATTGTCAGGAAACCTCCGGGCTGTTTGAAGTCGGCGGTGGCTGGATGGGCAAGGTTCGCTGGGAGCGTAGCCTTGGTGCCGGATTTGATCCACGGGTGGGTTTCTCGCCGGAAGATGTCGCGGCACATTGGGCGCAAATTTGTGACTTCGAAGGGGCAGCGCATCCGAAGGATAATATTGAAGCGTTGAAGGAAATGATGGGGAATTTGCAGAAGTATTCTAGCTAAGGGGCATAAGGGCAGACATTGCAAAACCACCGCCCATAAAAAAGGCCGCTGCAAACGCAGCGGCCAAAGTAAGACGTTGGATCAAGGAGCAACAAATCAACGTCAGTGAACACGGGGCAAGGGGTTGAGTGATCAACGCCTCGGAATGCTTTGCTGATGGAACGGAATGAACACACCCCACCGCCTGATGTTTATACGGCCATTGCCGTGAAAGCCCGCCAAGAATAAGCCTCTGTCCGCCAAGGAGAAATAGCGGTTTCAGACATGCACTGTTGCAGTCTTGGCAACAGTCCACGCGCTTGAGTACTCCTCTCCCCTGCAGCAGCCTGCGTCCGGCTGCGCAGCAGTCGCCGATTTGTTGTACCCATTCCATATCATCGGTTGGTTGACGGCTGCTGCGCCGCCGGACGCAGCCGGACGCAGCCGGACGCAGGCTGCGCCAGCTGCTAGAGGGACAGTGGTGGCCCTGCCTCATGCATCCCATTGATAACCCGCCATCCAGCCCGCCCATACCCTGCGCAAATCCCCGCACCGCATGGCCATTCATCCTTTCGAGGTACACGGTAAATACCTCCTTCGTGCGCTTATCGGTCTCGGTGTGCGGCAGTAGGGTGTGGCCTTCTGTCACTCACCGGGGAAGACGCATGACAAAAACAACAATGCGCGCCATCTTCAAACCGCACGCGCTCGCCGCTGCGGTGGCCATGGGTTGCTGCGCCCAGGCCCAGGCGGTTTCATTCAATATCGGGGAAATCGAAGGGACGTTCGACTCCTCGCTGTCCGTGGGGGCGAGTTGGGGCATGCGCGATGCCGACAGGGCGTTGGTGGGCATTCCCAACGGTGGGACAGGCCAGGCATCGACCGGTGATGACGGGCGTCTGAACTTCAAGAAAGGCGATACCTTCTCGAAGATCTTCAAGGGCATTCATGACCTCGAGTTGAAGTACGGCGACACCGGCGTGTTCGTCCGGGGCAAGTACTGGTACGACTTTGAACTGAAGGACGAGGACCGCGAATTCAAACCCATCAGCGATCACAACCGCAAGGAAGGTTCCAAGTCTTCGGGCGCGCAGATCCTCGATGCGTTCGTCTATCACAACTATTCAATCGGCAATCTGCCCGGCACCGTTCGCGCCGGCAAACAGGTGGTCAGCTGGGGCGAAAGTACTTTTATCGGCAACTCCATCAACAGCATCAACCCGGTGGACGTTTCCGCGTTTCGACGCCCCGGTGCGGAGATCAAGGAAGGCCTGATTCCAGTGAACATGTTGTTCGCCTCCCAAGGCCTGACCGACAAGCTCACCGTGGAAGGTTTCTATCAACTGGAGTGGGACCAGACCGTTCTCGACAACTGCGGCACCTTTTTCGGCGGGGATGTGGCAGCAGACGGTTGCACCACCGGCTACACCGTTGCCAGCCCGGCGATTGCGCCGTTGCAACCAATCGCTGCGGCGTTCGGCCAGGGCTTTCAGGTCGGTCGTGAGGGCGTGATCGTGCCCCGTGGCGGCGACCGCGACGCCCGCGATTCCGGGCAGTGGGGCACAGCGTTGCGCTGGCTCGGCGATGACACCGAGTACGGCCTGTACTTCATGAATTACCACAGCCGCACACCCAACGTCGGCACCACGACGGCCGGGCTGGGCACGCTGGCGCGCATCCCCGGCATCATCGCTGCGGCCAATGCCATTGCGCCCGGCAGCGGTGGCTCTTTGGCGCAAAGCGTGATGCTCGGCCGTGGTCAGTATTTCCTTGAGTACCCGGAAGACATTCGCCTGTACGGCGCAAGCTTCTCCACCACATTGCCCACCGGTACGGCGTGGACCGGCGAGATCAGCTATCGCCCCAACTTGCCGGTGCAGATCAACACCAATGATCTGACCCTGGCCCTGCTCAATCCCATCGCCGGCGGCGCAGCGTCACCCATTGCCACCGCACCCGGCGCGGACAACAAAGGTTATCGGCGCAAGGAAGTGACGCAGATCCAGAGCACCCTCACCCACTTCATCGATCAAGTGGCAGGTGCCGACCGGCTGACCCTGGTGGGCGAGGCGGCGGTGGTTCATGTCGGCGGACTGGAGAACAAAAGCAAGCTGCGTTACGGCCGCGACTCGATCTACGGCCAGTACGGTTTTGGCGGTGACACCGACGGTTTTGTCACGTCGACGTCCTGGGGCTACCGCGCTCGCGCCATCCTCGATTACAACAACGTGATTGCCGGGATCAACTTCAAACCCAACCTGTCGTGGTCCCATGACGTCTCGGGTTATGGCCCCAACGGCCTGTTCAACGAAGGCGCGAAAGCGATCAGCGTTGGCGTCGATGCCGACTATCGCAACACCTACACCGCGAGCTTGAGTTACACCGATTTCTTCGGCGGTGACTACAACACCCTGGAAGATCGCGACTTCCTGGCGCTGAGCTTCGGCGTGAACTTCTGATCTGGCTGAGAAGGATGATTTCAATGCGCAAGATGATTCTGCAATGCGGCGTTCTGGCCCTGAGCCTGTTGGCTGCCAACGTGATGGCCGCGGTATCGCCGGAAGAAGCCAACAAACTTGGCACCAGCCTCACGCCACTGGGCGCCGAAAAGGCCGGCAATGCCGACGGCTCGATTCCGGCCTGGACCGGAGGCATCGGCAAGAACGCGGGAGCGGTGGACAGCAAAGGGTTTCTGGCCGACCCGTTCGCCAATGAAAAACCGTTGTTCACGATTACCGCAGCCACGGTGGACAAGTACAAGGACAAACTCTCCGACGGGCAGATAGCGATGTTCAAACGCTATCCGGAAACCTACAAAATCCCGGTTTACCCGACGCATCGCACCGTGGCCGTGCCCGCGGATATCTACGAGTCGGCCAAGCGCAGTGCCCTGAACGTCACGCCTATCAATGACGGCAACGGACTGGCCAATTTCACCGGCAATCGCTATTACGCGTTTCCGATACCGAAAAACGGCGTAGAGGTGATCTGGAACCACGTCACCCGTTACCACGGCGGCAACCTGCGTCGCACCATCACCCAGGCCACGCCGCAGTCCAATGGGGATTTCACCGTTATCCGCTTCAAGGACGAAGTGGCGGTGCCTTCACTGCTGGGTGACTTGAAACCGGGCAGCGACGAAAACGTGCTCAGCTATTTCAAACAGGAAGTGACAGCGCCGGCGCGGCTCGCGGGTAACGTGCTGCTGGTTCACGAGACGCTTGATCAGGTCAAGGAACCGCGCAAGGCGTGGATTTACAACGCCGGTCAGCGACGCGTGCGACGTGCGCCGCAAGTGGCGTATGACGGCGTCGGTACTTCGTCGGACGGCTTGCGCACCACCGACAACTTCGACATGTTTTCCGGCGCCCCGGACCGCTATGACTGGAAACTGGTCGGCAAGAAAGAAATGTACATCCCGTACAACAGCTACAAGCTCGATTCACCCAGCCTCAAGTACACCGACGTGATCAAGGCCGGGCATATCAATCAGGACCTGACCCGTTACGAACTGCACCGGGTCTGGGAAGTGGTGGCCACGGTCAAGCCCAACGAGCGCCACGTTTACGCCAAGCGCCACATGTACATCGACGAAGACAGCTGGCAAGTGGCACTGGCCGATCACTATGACGGTCGCGGCCAACTCTGGCGGGTTGCCGAAGGTCACGCGCAGTTCTATTACGATCATCAGGTGCCGGCCTACACAGTGGAAGCGCTGTATGACCTGATCGCCGGTCGCTACATCGCGCTGGGCATGAAAAACGAGGAAAAGCGCAGCTTTGAATTCGGAATCGACGCCAAAGCGGGAGACTACACGCCGGCAGCATTGCGGAGTTCAGGTGTGAGATAAGATTCCTACAGGCATTACAGAAAAAGGTGACTTTGCGGTCACCTTTTTTATAGGGGCCAATCAGCGTTTTGAATACTTCTCAACAAGAAGCGGAGAGAGGGCTAGGGTGACAGCACAAATATAAAAAGGCGCCTTCCTATGACCGCCATGACTCCGAGACCAGAGCTTCCGGGATTTCTGCCGCGCTTGTCGCCCCATCATTTGTCTCGCAGGCGATTGATTGAACCGCTGCTGACCTCGACAGCACGGGTAAAGCTGTTATGCGCGCCGGCCGGCAGCGGCAAGAGTGCGCTCCTCACGGAATGCCTGCTGCAGGCGCCGGCGCACCACCGGGTGTGTTGGCTGCCAATGATGGGCGCGCCAATGGACCCGCGCGAATTTCAGCAGCGACTGGCACATGCGCTGGGTCTGGAGGCGTGCGACGAGGTCGCATTGGTCGACTGCCTCAGTCGGATGCAAACGCCGACCTGGCTGTTTCTCGATGACCTGTGCCGCGTCCCCAACCCTGAACTCGACCGCTTGCTGGATCGTCTGTTAGCCATCGCCAGCCCGGCGCTCACCTGGTGGTTAAGTTCGCGTCGACGTCCATGCTGCAACTGGCCGAGGCTGTTGCTTGATGACGAACTGTACGAGTGCGAAGGGCGCGCGCTGGCATTGACCATGGCCGAGATCGAGCAGATGACCTGCCGAAGCGAGCCTTCCCCCGGCATGCCGCGCAGCAAAAAACTGTTCGAGCGCACGGGCGGCTGGTGCGCCGGAGTGCGTATTGCCTTGCTGGAAGGTTGCCACAAAGCCTGCGACCAGGGGCGTTCAGCGACGCTGCTCGATTACCTGCAGCATGAACTGTTGAACCCATTGCCTGCCGAGCTGGTTGAGGTATGGCAAGTGCTGGCTCAATTGCCAAGATTCAATGCCAGCCTGTGCGAGCATTTGTTCGGCACCGGTGAGGGAGCGCAGTGGTTGCACACGTTGCAGGACATGGGCTGTTTCATCGAGCCGTGGGAAGATTCCGCCGACTGGCTGCGGATTTTCGTGCCAGTGGCGTTGGCGATGCGCGATGAGCAGCTCCCGGCCGGGCGCTCCTGGCACCGCCGTGCGTGCCAGTGGTTCAGCTCCAGGGAAGACTGGCAGGGCGCATTCGAGCAGGCTTTGTTGGCGCAGGAATTCGAGGCCGCGGTCAGCCTGTTGCAACATTTCAGTTTCGAACATTTGTTCACGCGTCAGAACGTTACGTCACTGCTGCGCCTGCATGAGCGTCTGGGCGATCAATTGACCCTCGGCACGCCGCAACGGGTGGGCCTCATTACGGCTGCACTGCTGTTTGCCGGGCGGTTCGATCAGGCCGCTGCCTGCATCGAACAAATGGCACGTTTTGCCCCGCAGCCCAGTGAAATCCTGCAACGGCAACTGCTGGCACGCTGGCAGGCGCAACAGGGGTGGCTCTTGCACTTGCAGGGGCGGATGCAGCCTGCGCGCCAGCATTTCATCGAGGCACTTCAGGAACTGGCAGGCGACGCCTGGTCCGCGCGGCTGCTGTGCCTGTCGGGTTTGACGCAGCAAGCGCTGCTCAATGGCGAGCTCGACGCTGCGCAGACGATAAACCGTGAAGCGTTGTGCCTGGCGCGTGCCCACGGCTCGATGTTGTTCGAAGGGTTGCTGGAACTCGATCACGCGCAATTGCTGGAGCAACGGGGGGCGCCTCGCCGTGCCGAGCGGCTGCTGGCCGACGTCGATGAAAGGCTCTGTCGTGAGGCTGATCGGCCAAGGCCCCTGATCGGTCGGGTTGCGCTCAGGCGTGGGCGGCTGGCGCTATGCCAGGGACGGGACGAATTGGCCCGCGTGTTTTTCCAGTCAGGGCTGGAGGACTGCCTGCCAAGTGAGGACAAGCGCTCGTTGTATGGTTTTCTCGGGCTGGCGCAACTGGCGGCCAATCAGTGCGATTACGCTCAGGCGTTCGACCGCTTGCGGGAGGCGGAACGGTTGATGCAGCAGCGGCAGATTCCCGACACGGTCTATCGCGGAGCATTGCTGCAATTGAGCAGTCATATCTGGCTGCAGCAAGGCCGCCCGGAATTGGCCCTCGAAGCGTTGACCCGCGTATTGCGTCATTACCGTGGGCCTCACGCACGACAAGCGCCGCCAGCCACACTGGACCTCATTGCGCGCATCGAATATCAGTTGGTGCTGGCACAAACCGCACTGCATCAGGCGCAAAAGCCGCTGGAGCGTTTGCACCAGCTGCTTGACCACGCCCAGCGCCAGGGCATGCTGGCACTCGAAACCGAGCTGCACCTGGCGATTTGCGAAGTGGCTGACCGGACCGGCGAGCCCGCGCTGGCCCGCTCGGCACTGGAGGCGGGGCTGGAGCTGGCGAGACGCTGCGATACGCAACAGGCGTTACGCGAACTGCAGTTGCGCACGCCGGGCCTGCTCAGCCGTTTGCAAGGCGAGGCGCAGGCCAGTATGCCGAACGATGCGACCGTGTTAAGCATCCGGGAACTGGAAGTGCTGAGTTTGATTGCTCTGGGCAATTCCAACCAGCAAATTGCCGAGCAGCTGTTTATCTCGTTGCATACGGTGAAAACCCATGTCCGCCGCATTTACAGCAAGTTGGGCGTGCAGCGCCGAACTCAGGCCGTTGCCAGGTCGAAGGCGATGGGACTGGTTAGCTAGTTGCCCGGTGTTCATGAATTAATACATGTTATCGGTGTTGTATTACCCGTTGCGTAATGTATGTTCTGTGCCGCCCCGCTAAAGAGATGTTGACCGAGTTGGTGGGTGCTCTTGAATCGAATTCCATATTTTTAGTGCTTTCAAATAATTTATAAACCGACAGGCCGAACACGATGTTCGTGCCCGGAAATCTGACAGGACGTTATGTATGAACATTAGTTTTTTTACCCGTAACAATATCGCATTGGTGAAGAGTATTCGTACGGACTTCGCGGTCAAGGTACTTTTGATCGAGTGCCTGCAAGCCCATCGAGTGGGGCCTTTCATTACTTACTTGAACACGGTCGACGTCATCACCGGCAAGGTGGTCGCTTCAGAAACGCTGTTTGATGAAGCGCTGAAATACGTAATAAATGACGAACTTCCCAATTATCCTCAGTTCAGTCACGAAGTCTTCCGTCGGCGTTACTCTTTCGCTTCAAAAGACCGGATAGACGGTTTCGACATGCTTGCGTTCGAAAAGATCGTGACGCGCATCATTCTGGAGTTGCGCAATGTTGATTCTGTGGCGCTCAGTCATCGTTCCATCAAGCCAGTCAGTCTGGAAGATGTTCACGCAGCACTTAAACTTCGAGTGCCGACGGTAAATATTGATGAAGTGTTCGTGACCGGTTTTGTAGAAGAGAAAGGAAAGCGCAAGGTCATTCAATCGCAAACGCTCGCCGAGGATATCTACGCGCATTTTCGTGATAATGAAATTCCTTATTACTACGGCGACCAGATCGGCATTTACACGGTTGGCTACAGCGCCGAGGAAGACAAGGTTCACCTGGATCTGACAGCACGCGATATCAGCAATCTAGTGATCGATATTATTCCCGGTTTCCTGATTTGACCCGCAACGTTCCTCGTAGCCCATGCGCCAACTCACGGCCCGTGTCGCCGCCAGCAACCGCTGCGCCGCCGGGCCGTTTTCGTCGGCGTGAAACAGCGACGCCGGACCCACGATCGTCATGACCGCGGCGACGTGGCCGGTTGCATTGAACACTGGCGCCGAGAGTGCATCGACCCCGGGCATCAACAAGCCGTGCACATGATGCAGGCCGCGCTCGCGAATTTGCTGACTCAACTGCGCATAGTCCTGATCGTCAGCCAGCGCATGAACGGCGCTGGCGCGCAGCTCCTGTTCGCGCAGGTCCACGGTTTCGCGCCTGGGCAGGTACGCACCGAACACCAGCCCTGTGGACGAACTCAGCAGCGGCAATACCGAGCCTAACTGCGTGACCACCGTCACGGCACGCACGGCCGGTTCGATATGCACCACCGTTGCGCCCTGATTGCCCCACACCGCTAAAAAACAGGTTTCGTTCAATTCATCGCGCAGTTCCGCCAAGGGCAGGGCGGCGACTTTCAGCACATCCATACTATTAAGCGCGGCCAGACCGACGCGCAGCGCTTCACGTCCCAGACCGTAATGATTGGTGGCCGTGTTCTGCTCGGCGAAGCCGCTGGCAATCAAGGCCTGCAGATAGCGGTGGACCTTGCTTGCCGGCATCTGCACGTGCTCGGCGAGCCGCGACAGCGACGTCGAGGGCGACAACTCGGCCAGCGCTTTGAGGATGTCAGTGCCGACCTCGGCCGAGCGGACTTTCTGCTTGTCATTGTTGCGCGGCGTTTCCATGAAGGCGGTCTGATCCAATCTGGGTGGGCGTCTTTATAGCTTGACGGTCAATACCAATCAAATTACGTTAAGCGTAATTGGATTACGATAAAAATAACCCGGCGTGCCAGACCTTTTTGATCGAGCGACTGGCCACTGCCTATTCTCTTAGTGGAGGCTCCATGAACCTCGATACCACGGCGGCGCCGCTGACTTATCAGTCCGGCTTCGGCAACGAATTCAGCAGTGAAGCGCTGCCCGGTGCACTGCCGGTCGGTCAAAATTCGCCGCAAAAAGCACCCTACGGCCTGTACACCGAATTGTTCTCCGGCACGGCGTTCACCATGTCCCGCAGCGAAGCGCGACGCACGTGGTTGTACCGTATTCAGCCGTCAGCCAACCATCCGGCATTCGTCAAACTTGATCGCCAACTGGCCGGCGGACCGTCAGGTGAAGTGACCCCCAATCGTCTGCGCTGGAACCCGCTGGAGATTCCCGCCGAGCCCACCGATTTCATCGATGGTCTCGTGGGCATGGTCGCCAACTCCAGCGCGGAAAAACCGGCGGGGATCAGCATCTACAGTTACCGCGCCAATCGCTCGATGGAGCGCGTGTTTTTCAATGCTGATGGTGAGTGGCTGTTGGTGCCGCAACTGGGTCGACTGCGTATCGTCACCGAATTGGGCGTGCTGGAGATTGAGCCGCTGGAGATTGCCGTCCTCCCGCGTGGTCTGAAATTTCGCATCGAACTGCTCGATGCACAGGCTCGCGGCTATCTCGCGGAAAACCATGGCGCACCGCTGCGTCTGCCGGATCTGGGGCCGATCGGCAGCAACGGCCTGGCCAATCCACGGGATTTTCTGGCCCCGGTCGCGCACTACGAAAACCTCAAGCAACCCACCACGCTGGTGCAAAAGTTTCTCGGTGAGTTGTGGGCATGCGAGCTCGATCATTCGCCACTGAACGTGGTGGCCTGGCACGGCAACAACGTGCCCTACAAATATGACCTGCGCCGATTCAACACGATTGGCAGCGTGAGTTTCGATCATCCCGATCCGTCCATTTTCACGGTCCTGACTTCGCCGACCAGCGTCCATGGTCTGGCCAATCTTGACTTTGTGATCTTCCCGCCGCGCTGGATGGTGGCCGAGAAAACTTTCCGTCCACCCTGGTTCCACCGCAACCTGATGAACGAGTTCATGGGCCTGATCAAAGGCGAGTACGACGCCAAGGCCGAAGGCTTCCTGCCCGGCGGTGCTTCGTTGCACAGCTGCATGAGTGCTCACGGGCCCGATGGCGAGACGTGCACCCGCGCCATCAATGCCGAGCTGGCGCCAGCAAAAATCGACAACACCATGGCGTTCATGTTCGAGACCAGCCAGGTGCTGCGCCCGAGCCGTTTTGCGCTGGACTGCCCACAACTGCAAACCAGCTACGACGCTTGCTGGGCAACATTGCCCGCCACATTCGACCCAACCCGGAGATAACCCATGACTCAAAATTCCATCGCTCGTAGCTGGGTTGCCTCTGCCAATGGTCACCTGGATTTCCCGCTGCAAAACCTGCCGCTCGGCGTGTTCAGCGTGCAGGGCTCGGCGCCGCGCAGTGGCGTGGCTATCGGCGAGCACATTTTTGATCTGGAAGCGGCGCTGGACGCTGGCTTGTTCGATGGCGCAGCGAAAGCCGCCGTCGAAGCGACCCGTGGCGGTCAATTGAATGCTTTTTTCGAATTGGGCCGTCAAGCGCGTGTTGCCTTGCGCGAGCGCCTGATCGAACTGTTCGCAGAAGGCAGCTCCCTGCACGGCAAGATCGAAGCGCAAGGCGCGAAATTGCTGCCCCTGGCGGCGAATTGCGCGATGCATCTGCCGGCGAAAATCAACGATTACACCGACTTCTACGTCGGCATCGAGCACGCGCAAAACGTCGGTAAACTGTTCCGCCCGGACAACCCGCTGTTGCCGAACTACAAATACGTGCCGATTGGTTATCACGGTCGCGCCTCGACCATTCGCCCCTCCGGCACTGACGTTCGTCGCCCGAAAGGCCAGACCTTGCCGGCCGGGCAAACCGAGCCGACGTTCGGTCCGTGTGCACGCCTGGACTATGAATTGGAGCTTGGGATCTGGATCGGGCAAGGCAACGCCATGGGCGATTCGATTGCCATTGGCGACGCCGCCGAGCACATCGCCGGTTTTTGCCTGCTCAACGACTGGTCTGCGCGGGACATTCAAGCCTGGGAATACCAACCGTTGGGGCCGTTCCTGTCGAAGAGTTTCATCACCAGCATCTCGCCGTGGGTCGTGACTGCTGAAGCGCTGGAACCGTTCCGTCGTGCGCAACCGGCACGCCCCGAGGGCGATCCGCAGCCTTTGCCATACCTGCTCGACAAGCGCGACCAGGCCGCTGGCGCATTCGACATCGAACTGGAAGTGCTGCTGCTCACCGCAGCCATGCGCGAGCAACACCTGCCGGCCCATCGCCTGACCTCCAGCAATACAAAACACATGTACTGGACCGTGGCGCAAATGGTAGCGCACCACAGTGTCAACGGCTGCCAGCTGCAGGCGGGCGATCTGTTCGGTTCGGGTACGTTGTCGGGGCCGGAAAATGGACAGTTCGGCAGCCTGCTGGAAATCACCGACGGCGGCAAAAAGCCGATCGAACTGGCCTCGGGCGAGGTGCGTAAATTCCTCGAGGACGGTGACGAAATCATCCTGCGCGCGCGCTGCAGCCGGGAAGGTTTTGCCTCCATCGGTTTCGGCGAATGCCGCGGCACCGTGACACCGGCACGTTAAGGGGATCGGGCCATGCAGCTTTATACCTATTATCGATCAACGTCGTCGTATCGGGTGCGTATTGCGTTGGCACTCAAAGGACTGGACTATCAGGCGCTGCCGATCAACCTGATCGCCCCGACCGGGGGAGAGCATCGGCAGGCACCTTATCTGGCGATCAATCCGCAAGGTCGGGTGCCGGCCTTGCGGACCGAAGAGGGCGAGTTGCTGATCCAGTCGCCCGCGATCATCGAGTACCTGGAGGAACGTTATCCACAGGTGCCGCTGTTGTCCAAAGACCTGGCGGCTCGTGCGCGGGAGCGGGGCGTTGCTGCGGTGATCGGTTGCGACGTGCATCCGCTGCATAACGTCAGCGTGCTCAACAAGCTGCGGCAGTGGGGCCATGACGAAACGCAGGTGGTCGAGTGGATCGGCAACTGGGTCAGCCAAGGCCTGGCGACGGTTGAGCAAATGATCGGCGATGAAGGTTATTGCTTCGGTGCCGAACCAGGCCTGGCGGATGTTTATTTGATTCCCCAGTTGTACGCGGCGGAGCGCTTCACTATTTCGCTCCGGGCTTATCCGAAGATACGTCGAGTCGCAGCGTTGGCGGCAACGCATCCAGCGATCATCAAGGCTCACCCCGCCAATCAGCCCGATACCCCTTGAAGGTTACCCACAACCCCTGTGGGAGCCGGGCTTGCCCGCGATGCAGACGCCGCGGTGCATCGGCCAGACCGCGTCGATGCCATCGCGGGCAAGCCACGCTCCCACACAATTCAATGTGGATGACCCAACTGTCCTTCGACTCAGCTGCACTGTGCAAGCGTGGCAATAGATCGTCGAACATTTTGGGGGCAGATCAGCATCGTGGGTTCAGTGCACGATTGAATTGGGCGGCAAATGCCCCAACCGCTCAGTCAGTCGAATCCGCTGGATCGGGTCATCACTGAGCAGCAGCGCGTGCTCCAGATCAAATCGTTCGGCGTTCGGACAATCCAGTCGCTGATACAGGCTGGCCCGCGCCAGATAGTCCGCCGCACTCGCGTTACCCAATTCCAGCACACGCTCGGCGTCGATCAGTGCGCCGATGTAATCATCATGGGCAAGGTGCAACTGACGCAGGTTGCGTGAAAGGCGCTGGAGCATTTGCACCGGCAGTGCGGTGAGCAGATGGTCGGCGCTGAGCTTCATGTTCGGGCCATATTGGCGTTGCAACAATTCGCGGCAATCGTTGGGGTATAACCGGCGGCCGCCGCACGGGTCGAGGAGGTGATCGGCCCCGGGCACCCGCAGCAAAAAGTGCCCTGGGAAGTTGACCCCCGACAGCGGAATCTCCAGCCCCTTGGCCAGCTCCAGCGCAATCAACCCCAGTGCCAATGGCTGACCGCGACGACGTTCCAACACTTTGTCGAGCAACGCAACCTGCGGGCGCAGCGGCGTGAAATCATCCTGGGCGTAACCCAGATCGTTAAGACGTCGCAGCAGGGGTTGCGCCAGTTCGCTGACCGGCAACATGGGCAAGCCGTAACTGACGCGTTGCTGCAGTTCCTTGAAATGCGCCATGACTGTCTGTGGATTCACGTCCTTGTCATGCTCGACTGCAATCCACAGTGCAGCCTCGAACAGCGCGGGCGGTGATCGTTGCAGGCAGTCGAAAAAGTGCTGGCGCGGCGTCATCAGAAAACTCCGGGGAATGCCTCGTTTTTAGCCTCGTCTGTGGCATTCGTCCAGTGCCGTGCAGGGTTATGTCTGAAAGCCTGAAGAACGCCGCCGCTTATTCCGGTGCGCTTCTGCAATTTTTGGGTGCAAGCCTATACTGGCGACTACAAGAAGTGATTCGGGAGCCTTACGATGTTCGCTCTCATGCAAAGCACTCGCCTTCAATCGCTGCACCTGAGCGTCGACCCGGCTTGCGGGTTGAAGGCGGTCATTGCCATTCATAACAGTCGCCTGGGGCCTGCCTTGGGTGGCTGTCGTTATCTTCCCTATCCAGACGACGAGTCTGCGGTCGAGGATGCCATTCGCCTCGCTCAAGGCATGAGTTACAAAGCCGCACTGGCGGGGTTGGCGCAGGGCGGGGGCGTTGCCGTGGTCATCCGGCCGGTTCACGTGGAAAGCCGTGCAGCGCTGTTCGAGGCATTCGGCCGCTGCATCAATCAGCTCGACGGGCGCTACATCACCGCCATCGACAGCGGCACTTCCGTGGCGGACATGGATTGCATCGCCCAGCAAACGCAACACGTCACCAGCACGACCTCAGCAGGCGACCCCGCGCCCCACGCGGCCATGGGCGTTTTCACCGGCATTCGCGCCACAGCGATGGCCCGTCTGGGCAGCGATAACCTTGAAGGTCTGCGCGTGGCCATCCAGGGGCTGGGCAATGTCGGCTATGCCCTCGCCGAACAGTTGCACGCAGCCGGCGCCGAACTGCTGGTCAGCGACATCGATCACGGCAAAGTGCAATTGGCCATGGAACAACTGGGCGCCCATCCCATTGCCAACGATTCACTGCTCAGTACGCCATGCGACATTCTCGCGCCGTGCGGTCTGGGCGGTGTGTTCAACAGTGTCACTGTCTCGCAATTGCGCTGCTCGGCGGTGGCCGGTTCAGCGAACAACCAGCTGACGCATCTGGACGTCGCCGATCAACTGGAGCGGCGCGGCATCCTCTACGCCCCGGATTACGTGATCAATGCCGGTGGGCTCATCTATGTGTCGCTCAAGCACCGCGGTGAAGAGCTGACCACCATCACCGCGCACCTGTCGAAAATCAGCTCGCGGCTGACGGAAGTCTTCGCCCATGCACAAGCCGAAAAGCGCTCCCCGGCGCGGGTGGCGGATGAGTTGGCGGAGAGGGTGTTGTATCGCTGACCCTGGCAGGATCAAAAGATCGCAGCCTTCGGCAGCTCCTGCGGTGGGATGTGTGCTGCGATCTTGATCATATATCTGGCATGAAAAAGGCCCTGAGCCATTCGACTCAGGGCCTGTTCAATTCTGTCGTGCTTATTTCGCAGCTTTGGCAGCCTTGGCTGGTTTGACGGGCGCAACATCCGCCTCGTCAGGCTCGGCTTCTGCAACCGGCTCGATCACTTCGGCTGGCGCGCTCAACAATTCGGACAAAGCATCCGGCTGGCTCTTGAACGCCTTGGCGAACACCTCGCGATTCTTTGCCATATAGATGCCGGCCTCTTCCACTTGCTGCTCGCTCAGGGACGGCACGGCTTTGTGCAGCACTTCAGCCAGTAGTTCTGCCAGCTCGAGCATTTTGTCATGACGGTCAGCTTCGGCTTTATCCATGAACAAGCGCTCCAGATCTCGGCTGCTGCGGTATACCACTTCGACGGCCATTCACCACCTCACATGCCTTCACAAAAATTGTTTGTATCGAATACTGTATTTATATACAGCGAAAAGGATAAGCGAATCGCTGCGGTTTGGGTAGTGGCTTTTTAATGTAGACGTAATTCGGGTTTTGTCAGGTCCGTGTAGGCTCTCTGCGCGCAAGGGTTGTTCCCCAGATCCGGAAGGCCCGCAGGGTGCGACCAAACGCCACGGCGCTTGTTTCAGGGGGCCTCGCCATCATATGGCAGCCGTGAATGGCCTTTTTTCTGCATGCAGAACCGTCACGTCCATCGCGCATCATCCGCTCGAGCCGAGCTAAGGAAGTATCACCGTGAAAATCAATTGGGCCGAGAAATTGCGGCAAAACGTGCATCAACTGGCCGAGTCCCTGGGCAATCTCTTCGTCGAAACCTTTCATTATCTGGCGCTGTTCGCCATTGGCGCAGTGACCGCGTATGCGGCGGTCATGGAGTTTTTGGGGATGCTCGAAGAGGGGCACATCAAGATTGATGACATCTTGTTGCTGTTCATCTACCTGGAGCTGGGGGCGATGGTCGGGATTTACTTCAAGACCAATCACATGCCAGTGCGCTTTCTGATCTACGTGGCGATCACCGCGCTGACGCGGTTGCTCATCTCCAACGTGTCGCACCACAACCCGCCGGACCTGGGAATTATCTATCTGTGCGGCGGGATTTTGTTGCTGGCGTTTGCGATTCTGGTGGTGCGTTACGCTTCGTCGCAATTTCCATCGGTGAAGATCGAACACCCGCAGCGCAAGGTCGGTGCGGGTTCCAGCGAACATCCAGAGGTTGAAAAGGGCGAGATTTAAAGACCCATCGCCGGTCGTTGCACCTCTTTGGTCGGTGGCGGCGGCAGCGTACGACTGTCGCCATCGGTCATGGTTTCGAGGATGGTCATGGCGCTGTGGCCCTGCTCGATGGCAATGCCGAACTGTATGCTTTGCACCAGTCGCTTCAGGCGTTTGGGATCATTGCGCTGTTCGGCGCTGATCATCCGCTTGGCGACGACACGGCCGCCGTTGGAAAGGGTCAGCATGATGCGGCCGTCGAGGCCCTGAATGCTCAGGTTGATCTGGTAATCCGGCGCAAATGCATCGGTAATGAGCTGAAAAGGATTGTCCATGATGCGTCACCGCCTGATTGAACGTGCAGTTGTTGACGGCCGGGATCGGGATTAGTTCGCAGCTCCGGACCATCGGCTCGTACAGCGATTACCTTCATGGTTCTAGCAAGGGGCATGCCGCAAACATTATCCGACAATGTCATGGCCGACTCTGGGCTATGTGGGTTTGGAGCAGCTGGCGAAGCCTGCGTCTGGCTCGACGGGAGTCTGCCGCAGGCTGCTCCAAGGGGTGCGTTATGGCAGAAAGGGTTTGACGCATCGGGTTGTCGATTTTTGCCCGTTTCCGGGCAAGAACAGGGAAACGTCCCCAAGCGGTGCGCTCAGCACTCCACCCAGTTCACCGCCAGGCCGCCGCGCGATGTTTCCTTGTACTTGTCGTGCATGTCGGCGCCGGTATCGCGCATGGTGCGGATAACCCGATCAAGCGAAATGAAGTGTTTGCCGTCACCGCGCAGAGCCATTTGCGTAGCATTGATCGCCTTCACCGCTGCGATTGCGTTGCGCTCGATGCACGGGACCTGAACCAGCCCGCCCACCGGGTCGCAGGTCAGACCGAGATTGTGCTCCAGACCGATTTCGGCAGCGTTTTCCAATTGCTCCGGCGTCGCCCCGAGAATGTCCGCCAGACCTGCAGCAGCCATGGCGCACGCCGAGCCGACTTCACCCTGGCAACCGACTTCCGCGCCAGAGATCGACGCGTTTTTCTTGCACAGAATGCCGACGGCGGCAGCGCCTAAAAAGAACGCCACAACGTCATCGTCCGACGCTTGCGGATTGAATTTCATGTAGTAGTGCAGCACCGCGGGAATAATCCCCGCGGCGCCATTGGTCGGTGCGGTCACCATGCGCCCACCGGCCGCGTTTTCTTCGTTCACGGCAAGGGCGAACAGGTTCACCCATTCCATCGCCGACAAGGTCGAGGTGATCACATTCGGCTTGCCGATTTCCAGCAGGCTGCGGTGCAGTTTCGCGGCGCGGCGGGGTACATTCAGACCACCCGGCAGGATGCCTTCGTGACGCAGGCCCTGTTCGACGCATTCGCGCATCACCGACCAGATATGCAACAGACCCTGGCGAATGTCGGCCTCGCTGCGCCAGGCCAGTTCGTTGGCCATCATCAATTCGGATACCCGCAAGCCGTGCTCTTTACACAACTTGAGCAATTGGGCGGCGGTGGAGAAATCGTAGGGCAGGACGACGTCGCTGGTGGGCGCGATGCCCGATTCGGCTTCGGCCGCTTCGACGATGAAACCGCCACCGATGGAGTAGTACGTTTGCTCCCATAGCTCACCGGTTTCGCCGAAGGCTGTCAGAGACATGGCGTTGGGGTGGTAGGGCAAACTCTCATCGAGCAGCAGCAGATCGCGCTGCCAATCGAACGCGATGGTGGTTTTGCCCGCCAGGTTCAGCTCGCCGGTTTCGCGCAAGGTCTGGATGCTGCTATCGATCGTCGAGGGGTCAATGCTGTCCGGCCATTCGCCCATCAGGCCCATGACGCAGGCCCGGTCGGTGGCGTGCCCGATGCCGGTGGCCGACAGCGAGCCATACAGGCGGATTTCAACGCGACGTGTGTGGCTCAGCAATTGCCGGTCAACGAGTGCCTGGGTGAAGGTGGCAGCCGCACGCATTGGCCCGACGGTGTGGGAGCTGGACGGGCCGATACCCACTTTGAACAGATCGAAAACACTGATAGCCATGCTAAACCCTATACAAGCAGTGGTAGAAAAATCGCGGCCATTTTTGTAGGACGAGCGCAATGTCGACGATACTGATCTGCAACGTCCTACGTGACCAACGAAAACTCCTAAGACAGCCTTTAGCAGGACTAAACCATGAGTCGTCAATTGCATGCGCAGACTTACGTCTGGCTGCACGTGTTCTCCTGTGCAGCCCGGCACCTTTCGTTCACGCGGTGCGCCGAGGAGCTGCACATCACGCCGGGCGCGGTCAGCCAGCAAATTCGTCAACTGGAGGACCGCCTGGGTTTTCGCCTGTTCCATCGTCGCGCGCGGGGCGTTGAGTTGAGCGCGCAAGGCCAGCGGCTGGCCATTACCGTAAACGAGGCTTACGGCAGCATCGATGCCGAATTGCGTCGGCTGGATGCGGGAATGATCAGCGGCATCTTGCGCGTTCGCTCAATTCCGTCCTTTCTGAGCAAATGGCTGACGCCGCGATTGCCCCGTTTGCAGCAGCGCTTTCCGGACATCCAGTTGCGTCTGGTCGCAGAAGACAGCAGCGTGCCGTTGCATGAGGGGGATTTTGATCTGGCGATTGATCTGAATGACGGCAGCTACCCCGGCCTTTTATCCACAGCCCTGCTGGATGAGCAGATTTTTCCGGTATGCGCGCCGAGCCTGTTGCGCGGCCGTCCGCCGCTGCACGGTCCGGCAGACCTGATGCATTTTGCGCTGCTGCACGACATTACCGCCTGGCGCGGCAGCTACGAATATGCGGAATGGGAGTTTTATCTCAACGCCATCGGGTTTGAGGGCGCGGATGTGCGCCGCGGTCACACGTTCAATCGTAATCACCTGACCATTGAGGCGGCCATTGCCGGGATGGGTGTGGCGATTGCGCGACGAACATTACTCAATGATGAACTGGAGCGAGGGGCGTTGATCGTGCCGTTCGGCCTGGCGGTACCTAATCACAAACGTTACATGCTGTTGTATGCGCCGGGTGCATTGAGCCATCCGGGCGTACGCGCAGTGCATGACTGGCTGGTGGAGGAGGCAGGAGTTTTTCGCACCTTGCATCCATTGGCGGAGCAACGGATGTGAGCAAACAGGCCTGAAGATCGAGGCGACCCAACTCCCGACCTTAACAGCGCATTTGCCTGATGTCCGGCTTTTTTTGCGAATCAATATTTATCTTTTTTAAGGGGTTGAATTGTTTGGCGGGCGAACCGATTGTGTAAGTAAGAGGTCACAGTGAACACGCCCAAGGGCGAGCTGAAAGGCCTCTCGCGAGCTAGCTGAAATAAGGGATGAACTATGCAAATCCAAGTCAACAGTGATAACCATATTCAAAGCAGCATCCGACTGGAGGAGTGGGTACGTACTACCATTGAGAGCACGCTCGAACGTTATGAAGAGGACCTGACCCGCATCGAGGTCCACCTGCGGGACGAGAACGGCGACAAGCCCGGTCCGCACGATATGCGCTGCCAGCTGGAGGCCCGGCCAAAAGGCCACCAACCGATTTCCGTCACGCACAAGGCTGACTCCCTGGAACTGGCGATCGACGGGGCAGCGGAAAAACTCGAACACGCGCTGGAACACTTGTTTGGCAAATTGCGGGGTAAACCACGCGCCGCAGTCGTGCCATTCGAGCGGGTAGAGGCTGACGCGCTGCTTGAAGACGAGTTTCTCGAGAACGAACAGGCTGCGCAAAACGGCTGATGCCTGAGTCAATAATTACCGCTCCACTGACAACGGGCCTGCTGATGCAGGCCCGTTTTTTTTCGCGTGTAATTCGCGGCAGTTTCAGCCATGAGTAGCCGCTAAACAGCGTTATCACTCGAAGCCTTTTGCGTATGAGAATATTTATCATTAGTATTGCGGCCACGCTGGCGCCGTGACTGTCACGACGCCTCACCGTTTCAGGTCGAAACATGAAAGGCACAACCTCCACGCTTCCCGTTTCCTATCGCTTGGCCGTTGCTTCGCGGGCGCTGGCCGCAGTGCTGGGCGGTTACGTTGTCGCCGCGCTGGCCAGCGTCAGCCTGACGTTGTGGTTGCCCATGGCCCGCGCCGACGCGGTGGTGACCGGAATGATGACCTCATTTCTCGCTTATCTGTGTGCGGTGCTCTGGTGTTTTGCCTGCCATAGCGCCTGGCGAGCCTGGTCCGGGCTGATCGTGGCCAGCCTGTTGTTGGCGGCGCTTGCCGGTTTGGCTTACTGGACGGGTCAGTCATGAAAGAAGGTTTTCGTCAGGCCATGGCCTGGTTGCACACCTGGGCCGGGCTGATTTTCGGCTGGCTGCTCTTCGCGATTTTCCTGACTGGCACGCTGGCTTATTTCAAGGCTGAAATCAGCCACTGGATGCAGCCGGAAATCCCTGCGCGTTTCGTAACTTCCGAAGCCAGCCTGGCCATGGCGCAAGGCTATCTTCAACAGCATGCGGCAGGCGCCTCGCGCTGGCTGATCGATTTGCCCGATGCCCGGGAGCCAGGCTTGTCTGTGCGGTGGCAACAAACCCCGGCCAAACGCGGCGAGCGCGGCCAGTTCATGGAAAAACACCTCGACCCGCAGACCGGCGCCGAGGTGAAGGGCCGCGCAACCATGGGCGGCGAGTTTTTCTACCGCTTCCATTTCCAGTTGCAGATGCCACATCCGTGGGGGCGCTGGTTATCCACCATCGCTGCAATGGTGATGTTCGTCGCATTGATCAGCGGGATCATCACTCACAAGAAAATCTTCAAGGACTTCTTCACGTTCCGCCCACGCAAGGGCCAGCGTTCCTGGCTCGACGGGCACAACGCGGTGGGTGTGCTGGTGTTGCCGTTTCACCTGATGATCACTTACAGCAGCCTGGTGATATTCATGTCGATGGTGATGCCGGCGAGCATCCTGGCTTCATACAACGGAGATGTTCAGGCGTTTTACGATGAAGTGTTTCCGGCGTCCCTTACCCCGGAGCGGGCGGGTAAACCGGCCGCGCTGGCGCCACTTGCGCCGCTGCTGCAACAGGCGCGAGAGCAGTGGGCGGGCGGCAATGTCGGACGGCTGACCATTAATAATCCGGGCGATGCCAATGCATCGGTCGTGCTGGTGCGTGATGGCGCTGATCGGGTGGTGCACGATTTCGGCAGCGCGGTGACCTTCAACGGCGTGACCGGACAACTGCTCGGCACGACGCCTGAACAATCGCTACCACGGGCCATCGCCGGCGGTTTTTATGGTTTGCACATGGGGCGTTTTGCCGACCCGGTGCTGCGCTGGCTGTACTTCATCTGCGGATTGGCCGGCACGACGATGATCGGCACCGGGCTGGTGATCTGGCTGGGCAAGCGTCAACTCAAGCATTTGAAAAGTGGGGGCATGCCGTTTGAATTGCGCCTGGTGGAGGTGTTGAACATCGCCAGCATGGCAGGGCTGATGATCGCCGTGGCCGCATTCTTCTGGGCTAATCGGTTACTGCCGGTCGAGATGGCCGGGCGGTCGGATTGGGAAGTGAACAGCTTCTTCCTGATGTGGGGGCTGGGTCTGTTGCACGCCATGATTCGCCGTGGGCGCACTGCGTGGGTGGAGCAGTTGGCACTGGCAGCACTGTTATTTGCTGCGCTGCCGCTATTGAATGCGTTGACCACGCCTTATCACTTGGGTTTCACGCTGGCGCAGGACGATTGGGCCATGGCCGGGTTTGATTTGACGTGCCTGGGCAGTGGCCTGTTTTTCGCTTGGGCTGCGTGGAAAATGCAGCGCGCAGAGCGGCCGCCAATGGTCGTTCGCCATCGTGGGCAAGCGATCAGCCTTGAGCGGGAGGCGAGCTGATGTTGCTGGCCCTGTTGCTCTGTTACGGCGGCTTCACCGCATTGTGTTTATCGATGGATCGGCATCACGCCGAGCTGCTCGGGCGCAAGCCTTCGGCCAGGCGCAGTCAGGCGTTCAAACTCGGCGGATGGTTGCTGCTGGCTTTTTCGCTATGGGCGGCGGTGTCTTCGGCCGGCTGGGGACTCGGCCTGGTCCAGTGGTGTGCGGTGTTGATGCTCAGCGCGCTGTTGCTGGTGCTGCTGATGCCGTATCGCCCGCGACTCGCATTGGCGCTGGCGGGTCTGGGCCTGCTCGCCAGCCCCCTGGCGGTACTCGCGCCGTGATGAACGAATGAGCCGCCGCCTGCCGGATTCACCCGATGATGAACCCCGTGGATCGCGCGCGCATTTTCTGCAGGTGTTCCTGTCCCAGCGTTCGCAGATGGAAGCGTTGGTCAATCGGCGTGTGGGGTGTCGGGCCACGGCGGCGGATCTGGTGCAGGATCTGTTCCTGCGTTTCTGGCGTCGGCCGCTGGTGCAGGTTGAAGAACTCGGCACGTACCTGTTGCGCTGTGCCGGCAACATCGCGATCGACCACCTGCGCAGCGAAGGTGCGCGGGTGCGGGTGAACGAAGGCTGGTTGCCGGAGCAGCCGGACAACCACAGTGAACCGCAAGCGGCGCTGGAGGCGGGCAACGATCTGCGTCACGTCGAGGCGGCGTTGCGTGCATTACCGGAACGTACGCGGCAGATTTTCCTGCTCAATCGCATTCACGGTCGCAAATACGCCGAAATCGCCAAAGCCATGGGTTTGTCCCAAAGCGCTGTGGAAAAACATATGATGCGCGCCCTCGAAGCCTGCAAGGCCAGTTTGCGCGAGCCCCAACCGCGCACGCCAGGGAAAGCACCGTGAATCAACGGAACCGGATCATTCCGACGCCCGCACAGGAGCAGGCGGCTTTCGCCTGGCTGAGCCTGTTGCACGACCAGCCGAGCAGCGGCGATCAAGCCACGTTCAGTCACTGGCTGCAGGCCGATCCGGCACATGCCCAGGCCTATGCCCAGGCGCAGGTGGTGTGGGAACTGACCGAAGCACCGGCCCGTACGCTGGCCGATGAAGAAGCGTCCGCCCTGCAGGACTTCCTCGATGCCATCAACCAGTCGCGCCGCAACAATGTGCGACGCTGGTCCGGTGCATTGGCGATGGCCGCCTGTTTACTGCTGATGATCGGCATCGGCGCCGGTTGGCAGCCGTCGCGCGGGATCGATGATTTGGGCGCCGATTACGTGTCGGCCCCGGGGGAAATTCGCACTTTTACGCTGGCCGATCAGTCGCAGGTCACGCTGGATGCCGACAGTGCCATCGCTGTGGATTTCAATGGCGGCGCGCGCCATGTGCAATTACGTCGCGGGGCCGCATTTTTCAGCGTGACGCACAGCAACGAGCCGTTTGTGGTCGACGCTGAAAAGGGTCAGGCGCGGGTGCTGGGCACACAATTCGAAGTACGCCTGCAACCTCGCGGCGCGCAGGTGACGGTGTTATCGGGGCGCGTCGCCGTGACGTCGGACCCGCAGTCCCAACCGCAAATTCTGCACGCCGGTGAACAAGTCGCTTACGCCAACGGCACAGCGCAGACACGCCACGCCGTGGACAGCGAATCGCAGCTCGCCTGGCGCCAGGGTTGGCTCAATTACTACAAGGCGACACTGGCCGAAGTGGTGGAGGATCTGCGCCGATATTACCCGGGACGAATTGTGCTGCTTGACGATGAAATGGCAGCGCGCCGGGTGAGCGGGAGTTTTCCAGGCAAGGACCCGCAAGCGGTGTTGAGTTCGTTGCAGGGCGTGTTGGGGTTTGAGCGACACCAGATCGGGCAGGTGATTATTGTGCGATGACGGCAGACCAGCCGCAAAACTACTCAAGCTGCATTTATTTCGAAATTCTGATGAGGTAAACCCGGCCGCCATTCGTGTAGTGACTGAAACTGCGAGTCATTCGCATCCGTAACGGTTCTACACAGGTCATGAGCAATGAAGTCCAGGGCGACATCCGGTTCGGTGAAACAGTGGTTGAGTGCATCTGCGCTGGGCCTTTCAATGCTGGCATGTTTGCCGGTCAGCATGGCGCTGGGCGCTGATGAATCCGCCACGCAGCACGCGCAATTTGCCTTCGCGACGGCTGCGAAACCGTTGCCGCAGGCGCTCAGCGACTTCAGCCGGGTCACCGGTATCAGCGTGGTCTACACGGATGAAGCGCCCTATGCCGTAACGGCTCCCGCGCTCAATGGACAGATGAGTGCCGAAACCGCCATCCAGCGTCTGCTCAGCGGTTCGGGGTTCACCTTTCGCCGTAGCGATGCCCACACCTTCGTGCTGGAGCCGCTGCCCGGCGAAGGCACGTTGAACCTCGGCGCGACCACCATTACTTCGGTACTGGAACAACCCATGAGTTACCAACCGCCGCCCACCAGTTCGGTGATGCGCTCCTCGGCCTCGCTGCAGGAAACGGCGCAGACCGTCAATGTGATCCCCGCTCAAGCCATCCGCGATCAGGCACCGCGCAACCTCGACGATGCGCTGGCCAACGTCAGTGGTATCACCCAGGGCAACACGTTGGGCGGCACCCAGGATTCGGTGATGACCCGAGGTTTTGGCGACAACCGCAACGGCTCGATCATGCGCGACGGCATGCCGGTGGTGCAGGGGAGGGGCCTGAACGCCACGGTGGATCGGGTCGAAGTGCTCAAGGGCCCGGCGTCGTTGCTGTACGGCATTCAGGATCCCGGTGGCGTGGTCAACATGGTCAGCAAGAAGCCTGAACTCGAGCAATACAATGCCCTGACCTTGCGCGGTTCGACCTACGGTGACGGCAAAAATGGCAGCGGCGGCGCGTTCGACAGCACCGGGGCACTGGGTGATTCCGGGTTGGCGTACCGCATGATCGTCGACCACGAAGACGAAGACTACTGGCGCAATTTCGGCACCCATCGCGAAACGCTGGTGGCGCCCTCGCTGGCCTGGTTCGGCGAACGCACCCAGCTGTTGTTCGCTTACGAGCACCGCGAATTTCTCACACCGTTCGACCGCGGAACACTGATCGACCCGCGCGACAATCATCCGCTGGACATCCCTCGCGAACGTCGTCTTGATGAGCCTTTCAACAACATGGAAGGCCGCTCGGACCTGTATCACTTCGAAGCCGATCACGAGCTCAATGACAACTGGAACGCGCATTTCGGCTACAGCTGGAACCGCGAAACCTACGATGCCAGCCAGGTACGTGTCACGGCCATCGACACCACCGAGGGCACGCTGACCCGGAGCATGGACGGCACGCAGAACGCCGTCAGTACCGACCGCTTCACCACCGCCAGTCTTGAAGGCAACGTCGATGTACTGGGCTTGCAACATGATCTGGTGTTCGGCGTCGATGACGAGTACCGCAAAATCTACCGCGAAGACCTGATCCGCCAGAAAAGCCTGAGCACTTTCAGCTACACCAACCCGGTCTACGGCCGCGAAGTGGCGGGCACCACCGTGAGCCCGGCGGACAGTGCGCAGACCGACGAACTGCGCAGCCATTCGCTGTTTGTGCAGGACTCGATCCACCTCACCGACCAGTGGATTGTGGTGGCCGGCGGGCGTTTCCAGGAATACGACCAGTACGCCGGCAAGGGTGTACCGTTCCAGGCCAACACCGACAGCAACGGCCAGAAATGGGTGCCGCGCGCTGGCGTGGTTTATCGCTACACCGACGCGTTGTCGTTCTACGGCAGCTACACCGAATCGTTCAAACCCAACTCGACCATCGCCCCCCTGAGCGGCAGCAGCACGGTGCTCGATGGCAGCATTGCGCCGGAACAAGCCAAGTCCTGGGAAGTGGGGGCCAGGCTCGACATGCCGGGCCGTGTCACCGGTAATGTCGCGCTGTTCGACATCAAGAAGCGCAACGTGCTCGTGGCCAACGCCGAGGGGCCAGTGACCCTTTACAGCGCCGCCGGTGAAGTGCGTTCGCGCGGGCTGGAAATCGATTTGAGCGGGCAGTTGAGTGACCGCTGGAGCATGATCGGCAGCTACGCTTACACCGATGCCGAGGTCACCGAAGACCCGACCTACAAAGGGAAAAAACTACAGAACGTGGCGAAGAATTCGGGTTCGCTGTCGGCGGTGTACGACTTCGGCAGCCTCGTCGGTGGCGATCAGTTACGCGTCGGTGCGGGGGCACGCTATGTCGGTGAACGGGCAGGTAACGCGGTGAATGATTTTGACCTGCCGAGCTACACCGTGGCCGACGCGTTTGCCACGTACGACACCCGGGTTGAAGGGCAAAAAGTGAAGTTTCAGCTGAATGTGAAGAACCTGTTCGATCGCACTTATTACACATCGGCAGCCAGCCGGTTCTTTGTGTCGATGGGGGATTCGCGGCAGCTTTCGCTGTCCGGCACTGTGGAGTTCTAGCAGAAGATCGCGTCATCGTCGTTTACGGGCAAGCCGACAGGCGCTGAAGATTTCCGGACTAAGGCAAAAACGCCTGGCGATACTCCCGAGGCGTCCCGCCCAGCGCCTGGCGAAACCGATGGGTGAAATGGCTGGCGCTGGCAAACCCGCACGCCAGCGCAATTTCCCCCAATGGCCGGCACGTGCGGCGCAGCAGTGCCTGCGCCCGATTCAGGCGCCGCGCCAACACGTATTGATGCGGCGGCAAACCAAAACTTTCACGAAACATTCGCGCAAAGTGATATTCCGACAACGCGCACAACGCCGCCAATTGGCCCAGGCTGATGGCTTCTGCCAGGTGGCTGTCGATGAAGTCGACCAGTTGCCGGCGCTGATGCGCCGCCAATCCGCCCTTGAGCCGCAAGCCCTCGCGCTGGCCCACTTGACCGAGCAACGCGTGGCTGAGCATTTCATGGGCCAGGCTGCTGGTGAGCAGGCGCTCGCCGGGTTCGTGCCAGTTGAGGGTGATCAACTGCCTGAAACGGCGGGCCTGCATCGGGTCATCCAGAAAGGTGTTCTCGCGCAGTTGCAGTTCGCGAGGTTCACGGTCCAGCAAAGTGACGCAGCCGAGGGCAAATTGTTCGGGGCTGAAATAGACATGGGCGAGGCGAATGTCACCGTTGATCACCCAGGCTGACTGATGCCCGGCCGGCAGCGTGCACAATTTGTCCGGAGCGCCTTTGGCGGCGGGTCGGTCGCGACGAAAGGTACCAGTGCCGCCAGCGATGTAGCACGACAGCGTGTGATGGCTCGGTGCTTCATAGTCCTGAGCATCATGATGGTTGCTCCACAACGCCGCAGCCATGCCGTCACCGAGCTCGGCACTGTGCTCGAGGCGAGCATTGGGCGAGCGGTTAAGGGCTTGAAAGACTTGCAGCGTTTCCAGTGCGGGCATGATCGGCTCTCTCTGACGCTTTGCATCCTACTCCGTAGACCGTGGCCTGCCAGCCCGTGCACCGACAAAAGCGCAAGATTATGCAAGTGCGCCGTGGCATCAGGCGGGACACTGAGTGCCTGTTGAGGAGCCTTGCCATGAACCTTTCGCTGTACTTGCTGACCGTGCTGATCTGGGGCACCACCTGGATTGCCCTGAAATGGCAACTGGGCGTGGTGGCTATTCCAGTGTCGATTGTCTATCGCTTCGGCCTTGCCGCACTGGTGTTGTTCGCCGTGTTGCTGCTCAGCCGCAAGCTGCAAGTGATGAACCGTCGCGGGCACTTCATCTGTGTGGCGCAGGGCTTGTGCCTGTTCTGCATTAACTTCATGTGTTTTCTGACGGCCAGCCAATGGATCCCGAGCGGTCTGGTCGCCGTGGTGTTTTCTACCGCGACGCTGTGGAACGCCCTGAACGCGCGGGTCTTTCTTGCGCAGAAAATCGCCCGCAATGTGTTGATGGGCGGCGCGCTCGGTCTGATGGGGCTTGGCCTGTTGTTCTGGCCTGAGCTGGCCGGCCACACCGCCAGCCCGGAAACGTTGCTGGGTCTGGGACTGGCACTGCTCGGCACGCTGTGCTTCTCGGCGGGCAACATGCTTTCGAGCCTGCAGCAAAAAGCCGGGCTCAGACCGCTGACGACCAACGCCTGGGGCATGGCGTATGGTGCGGCAATGTTGTCGGTGTGGTGCCTGGTTAACGGCGTTGCGTTCGATATGGAATGGAATGCGCGCTACATTGGCTCGCTGCTGTACCTGGTCATCCCGGGATCGGTCATTGGCTTTACCGCTTACCTGACGCTGGTGGGGCGAATGGGGCCGGAGCGTGCGGCTTATTGCACGGTGCTGTTTCCGGTGGTGGCGCTCAATGTGTCGGCCTACGCCGAAGGTTACCAATGGACCGCGCCCGCATTGACGGGCCTGGTGCTGGTGATGCTGGGTAATGTGCTGGTGTTTCGAAAACCCAAAGCGCCACGGGGGCAGGCGTTGGTGACGCCTGCCCCTTTCCGTTAGCCTTTCCAGACTTGCGGGTTGACCAGGTCCTGCGGGCGCACACCCGACAAGGCACTGCGCAAATTGGCTACGGCGCGATTGGCCATTGCCTCACGGGTTTCGTGCGTGGCGGAACCGATGTGCGGCAGCGTCACGGCATTTTTCAGCTGGAACAGCGGCGACTCGGCCAGCGGTTCTTTTTCGTATACATCCAGCCCGGCGCCGCGAATGCGGTTGCTCTGCAGCGCTTCGATCAGCGCCGGCTCGTCGACCACCGGCCCGCGCGCGATGTTGATCAGAATGGCGCCGGGCTTCATCAGCGCCAGTTCGCGATGGCTGATCAGGTGTTTGGTCTTTTCGCTGAGCGGCACCACCAGGCAGACAAAATCCGCTTCGCCCAATAATTCATCCAGGCTGCGAAACTGCGCGCCCAGCTCCTGCTCAAGCCCGGTTTTGCGGCTGTTGCCGCTATAGATGATCGGCATGTTGAAACCGAGTCGGCCGCGTCGAGCGATGGCGGCGCCGATGTTGCCCATGCCGACGATGCCCAGGGTCTTGCCATGCACATCAGAGCCGAATAACGGTGCGCCGACGCTGGCCTGCCATTCACCGGCCTTGGTCCAGGCATCCAGTTCAGCCACGCGGCGGGCACTGCTCATCAGCAAGGCGAATGCCAGGTCGGCGGTGCTCTCGGTGAGCACATCGGGGGTGTTGGTCAGCATGATGCCGCGCTCGTTGAAGTAGTCGACGTCATAGTTGTCGTAGCCGACCGAGACGCTGGACACCACCTCAAGTTTTCCGGCGTTCTCAAGCTGCGCACGGCCGAGTTTGCGACCGACACCGATCAAGCCGTGGGCGTGGGGCAAGGCTTCGTTGAACTGGGCATTGATGTCGCCGGTTTTCGGGTTCGGCACGATGACGTCGAAGGCTGACTTCAGCTGTTCGATCATGTCAGGCGTGATGCGGCTAAAGGCAAGAACGGTCTTTTTCATGGAGAAGGGCTCGTCGGGCGTGGAGATGCCAAGCACGCTAACATTCTTCCCTGCTCTCATGCGAGCGCCCGCAGTGGATGGCGATCAATTCGCCAACCGTGCCCCGCCCAGACTTCCGCTCATTTCATAGGCCACCAGTTCCGCCTGATGCGCGGCGAGGATTTCCGGTAACGAACCGCGCAAATATTCGACCCAGGTTTTGATCTTCGCATCCAGGTACTGCCGGGAAGGGTAGATGGCGTACAAATTCAGTTCCTGCGAGCGGTAATTGGGCATCACTCGCACCAGCGTGCCGTTACGCAGGCCTTCAATCGCGGCGTACACCGGCAACACGCCGACACCCATGCCGCTGATGATCGCGGTTTTCATGGCGTCGGCGGAATTCACCAGAAACGGCGAACTGTTGATGGTGACCATTTCCTGGCCTTGCGGCCCATCGAACGTCCACTTTTCCAGCGGAATCACCGGGCTTACCAGGCGCAGGCAGGCATGGTTGAGCAAGTCGCTGGGTTTGTGTGCGCAGCCGTTGGCTTTGACGTACGCCGGCGAGGCGCAAACGATGCTGTAGGTGATGCCCAGGCGTTGGGAAACAAACCCTGAGTCCGGCAGCTCACTGGCCAGCACGATGGACACGTCATAGCCCTCGTCGAGCAGATCGGGTACGCGGTTGGCCATGGTCAGGTCGAAGGTGACGTCGGGGTGGGTCTTGCGATAGCGGGCGATGGCGTCGATGACAAAGTGCTGACCGATGCCGGTCATGGTGTGCACTTTGAGCTGCCCGGCTGGACGGGCGTGGGCGTCGCTGGCCTCGGCCTCGGCTTCTTCGACGTATGCGAGGATTTGCTCGCAACGCAGCAAGTAACGTTTGCCAGCCTCGGTCAGCGCGATGCGCCGCGTCGTGCGGTTGAGCAGGCGGGTTTGCAGATGAGCTTCCAGGTTGGAGACTGCGCGCGAAACGTTGGCCGTGGTGGTGTCCAGTTGTACGGCGGCGGCGGTGAAACTGCCGGCCTCGGCCACGTAACTGAAGGCGCGCATGTTTTGCAAAGTGTCCATGGGGTGCTCTCGGGTGCGATGGCAAATTGTGACACAAGGTTTCAAGGTCTGAGACCCCGACCAAGGGATTATCGCGTGAACGGTAACAAAGATTCACAAGTTTCCCGGCTTATCGCCCTTTCAGCCGAGTCCTGTGTGGGAGCGTGGCTTGCCCGCGAAGGCGTCGCCCTGGTCTCAAAGCTGCCCCTTCAACCCGAACCGCTTCATCAACCCCGCTTCCAGCAATCCCTTCGGCAGCAACGCCGCCAATAACGGCAACGCCTGGCTGCCGTTACCCAACCGAATCAGCCGCGGCGGTTTGCCTTGTTGCACAGCCTTGAGCAATCCAGCGGCAAATTCACTGGCCGGGGTCGGGTTGTCCTGAGAGGCCTTGGCCCGTGCCCGAATGCCCTCGCGCAACGCAAACCACGGTGATTGCTCGCTGATCAACCGTTCCGCCTGATGCCCGGCGTTTTTCGCGAAACTCGACGCGATGGCCCCCGGCTGCACTTCCATGACCCGCACGCCGAACGGCGCCAGTTCCATACGCAAGGCATCGCTCAAGGCGTGCACCGCCGCTTTCGACGCGCAGTAGGCGCCGGCAAACGGCGTGACCAGAACCCCGGAGACGCTGCCGATATTCACCACGATGCCTTTGGTGCGGCGCAACACTGGAAACATCGCGCGGGTCACGCCGACGATGGCGAACACATTGGTTTCGAACTGGCGCTGCATGGCAGGCACGCCACCATCGAGCAACGGCCCCATCGCGCCGTAACCGGCGTTATTGATCAGTACATCGAGGCCGCCCGTTTGCTGGTTGATCCGTTCGCTCAGTTGTTCGAGCGCCGCGCCATCATTGACGTCCAGTTGCACCGCGGTAAAACCGGCGGCAGTCAGGGTGCCCACATCTTCAGCCTTGCGGGCGCTGGCCCAGACTTCATAGCCGGCCGCTTTGAATGCATCAGCCAGGGCGCGGCCGATGCCGCTGGAACATCCGGTAATCAACGCGACGGGCATGGCGCGGTCCTTGTGCAGAAGAGGGAAGGGGGTCAGTCGGAAAAACTACCCTGCAATCGCTCGGCGCGAAACTCCAGGGTTTGCGGGCGATAGCCGGGCCGCAGTGGCGGCATCGGCAAACAGTCTTGCCAGTTGGCGCCGGCCTGCAGTTCGCCGGGGCCGCGATAGCGTGGCGCGGTGTATTGGTTGTCGGCCAGATTGACCGTATCGCCCGGAGCGTAGGCGGCGATGCGCCAACGCAGTTCGGTCAGCGGTACGTCGTTGCCATTGTTCATGGTCAAGTGCAGCGGGCGGTCTGCCGGGCACTGTTCAGGCGCGTAGGTAATGCGCAGTTCCAGGCGTGCCAGTTGCTTGACCTCGCGGTTGTCCATCCAGATGACCCAGGTTGCCACCAGGCCAAGGCCGATCGCGGCCGCCACTGAAACGGGCAAGGCCTTGGCCGGGTAGCGCAGCAACAGGACCAACCAGGTGAGGACCAGCAGGACGCCGATGAACATTAAGCAGACCTCGAAAAAGGTAGAAGGCCATCCTACCTAAGCGTGGGTGCGATCGGACGATCTGACCTTGATTGTTTACAAAAAAAAGCCCCGACCCAACCCACTGCGGATAGGGGACGCAATGGGCTGGACAGGGGCTTCTGTTTTACAACGGGTTACTGAGCGATGGTTTTCACCGATACGCCACGCTCAATCGGCGTAGACCGACCGTAGATATCTTCAAAGCGCTCGATGTCGTCTTCGCCCAGGTAGCTACCCGATTGGACTTCGATGATTTCCAATGGGATCTTGCCCGGATTGCGCAGACGGTGAACCGAAGCAATCGGAATGTAGGTCGACTGGTTTTCACACAGCAGGAACACGTTTTCGTCGCAAGTCACTTCGGCAGTGCCGCTGACCACGATCCAGTGTTCGGCGCGGTGGTGGTGCATTTGCAGGGACAGGCACGCGCCCGGTTTGACCGAGATGTGCTTGACCTGGAAGCGCCCGCCCATGTCCACCGAATCGTAGGAGCCCCACGGACGATAGACTTCGCAGTGGTTCTGGGTTTCGGTGCGGCCCAGTTCGTTGAGCGTGTTGACCATCTGCTTGACGCCTTGAACCTTGTCCTTGTGGACAATCATCATGGCGTCCTTGGTTTCGACGACCACGATGTTTTCCAGGCCGATCACCGACACCAGTTTGCCGTTGCCGTGGATCATGCAGTTTTTGCTGTCCTGAATGATCACGTCGCCTTTGGTGACGTTGCCGTTTGCGTCTTTGGGGTTCACTTCCCACAGCGACGACCAGCAGCCGACATCGCTCCAGCCCGCAGTCAGTGGCACAACGCAGGCGCGCTGGGTTTTTTCCATCACGGAGTAGTCGATGGAGTTGTCCGGGCAGCAGGCGAACGTGGCTTCGTCGATGGAGATCGTGTCGGCATCATGTTGGCTGCGCTCGAGGGTCAGCAGGCAGGTGTCGTAGATGTCCGGATCGTGTTTTTTCAGCTCTTCGAGGAAGCGGCTGGCGCGGAACAGGAACATGCCGCTGTTCCAGAAATAACCGCCGGACTGGACGTATTCGGTGGCGCGTTTCACGTCCGGTTTTTCAACGAAGTGCGACACACGGCTAACGCCTTCCGGCAGCAGCGAATCGTTGGTCGACTTGATGTAGCCGTAACCGGTTTCCGGTTTGGTGGCCGGGACACCGAACAACACCATTTCGCCGTTTTCGGCAGCGACGGTGGCCAGGGCCAGGGCGCGTTGCAGCGCTTTCTGGTCTTCCAGGACGTGGTCGGCCGGCAGCACCAGCATCAACTCGTCGCGGCCTTCATTGACCAGCATCATCGCAGTCAGGGCCACGGCCGGCGCAGTGTTGCGGCCGAACGGTTCCATCAGGATGCGCTGGCATTCCAGCTTACGGTTGGCCAACTGCTCGTTGACGATGAAACGGTGGTCCTTGTTGCAGACCACGATCGGGGTGTCCATGCCTTCGAACACCAGGCGTTCCAGGGTTTGCTGGAACAGCGTGTGTTCGCCCGTCAGGGCGAGGAATTGCTTAGGGAATTGCTTACGGGAAAGCGGCCAAAGACGTGAGCCACTACCACCTGACAAGATCACCGGAATCATGTTGTTTCTCCTCAAATATCATATGGGTTAGAGCTACTGCGTTCTGTCGTTTCACTCTTGTTTTTGTCTCGTCGCCCGCCTGACACCTCAGCCCTTGTGGGAGCTAGCCTGCTAGCGATTGCATCACCTCGGTGCATCTACAAAATCGAGTTGCCTGCATCGCCGGCGGGCCGGCTCACACATGGAGCCGGGTCAACCGGGCAAATGTATTAGCGCGTCGAAACCGGGCGTTTTACCCAGACTGGCGACAGGCTGCTGCCGGTGCCAGTGACGTACAGCACGGCAGCCTCACCACGTTCCAGGGCAACTGGCTTGAGGTCGCTGACTTTTTTCTCGCCATCGTAAAGCGCCAGGCTGACCTTCACCGGGTTGATCTCACGCTCGCCACGGCCTTTGGCAGCCACGGTCTTGACCACTTCGGTCTTGCCGTCTGCAGTCTTCAGGGTCAGCGGCTTGTCGCTGAGGTTCTGAACGCGAACCAGGGATTTCTGCTTGTTCCGGAACGGCGGCTCTTCGATCAGTTGCGGTGCGCCGCTGGCGTTGTTGACCAAGGTGTAATAGTGGTCGCCAGCGAGTTTGACCGGCAGCGTCTGGCTACCGACCTTGGCGCTGTAGTCGCCGCCCGGCATGAAGCTGAAGTCGGTGCTGGACAGCGGGGCGACGTCGGCCAGGTTGGTGGAGCCGACGGTGGCGCTGACTTCAGCGTTGGCAGCGTTATAGACACGCACGAAGCTTGAGCCTTTCGGTGCGGTCGGGCCGTAGAGTGCTGCATCACCGGCGAAGGCTTGCAGGGACAACACGCTCATACCTGCAACGAGTGCGAAGGTCTTGGCGAGACGGCGAGGAGTAGTAGTGAAAGTCATGGAAGTACCTCTCTCTTTCAGTTTTGCGCCCGGTCGGGCGTCTCGGATTTTGTGTTTGCGGCTACGTTTTGTTGGCGCGCGCCAGCTTCTTTGAGCTCTGCGACCCACTGCGGGTCGGCGTCGCCGATATCGTTGTTCACAGGCAGATAACGTTCAGGAAACTCCCAGATCAGCACCTGTGGCGGGCTGTTCTTGAACGCATCGCTTTTCAGGTAACTGAGCATTGGCTGAATCGGGCCGTGGCCGTCTTCGGCGTAATTCACCACGTCACTGTGCAGCGCTTCTTTCAGCGCTCCGACGAAGTTCCAGTTCGGATTGGCGCTGTAGCTGGTGCCGATCAGTGCCACGGGCACTTCGGCGTCGGCGAACATCGCGTCATCGCCACTGGCCTGACCCTCGGCAAGTACTGTGTTGCGCTTCTGCAACGGCTCGGTGGCCGGCATCATGTTTTCGAACAGCGGGTCCAGCGGCAGAAACTGGCGCAGGTCACCCTTGTGGGTCACTTGCTCGGCCGGCTCGGTGACAAAGCGTTGCGGCTCGCCACTGAGAGGGGTTTGTTCGGCAATGGTTTTGGCCAAGGTCTGGGCGGCGATTTGGGCGCCGTCCGGAGTCCAGTGGGTGTCGGTGCGCAGGAACACTTGCTGACCATTGAGCTTGCCCTGTTGCAGCGGGACAAGCAGGTCAGGGGCGATGATCTTGTTGGCCGCCACATGAGCGTGGAAGTCTTGATAAAGATTGGCGTGAATGCTCGAAGGCTTCACGTCGCCCAAGTGTTCCGGGTACAGGCGAGTCTTGGCCGGCAGGATCGCCATCACCAGTTTCACGCCTTTGTTTTTCAGTTCCTGTCGCACGCCTTCTACGAGCGCGTAATTGCCTTGCAGGTTCAATTCTTCGTTAACAATCGGATCGAATTCTTCGTCGCTGAACAACCACTGGTCGTGACCGAGCACGACGCCCGGACGACCTTCGTTGAACAGTTTGAAATCCAGCGCAGCCCAAAGGTTGGTGCCCAGGCGTTTGATCGGAAACTCTTCGTCGTAGTGCGTCTCGACGGCCTTGGCCCAGCGACCGTTGAGCACGGTCGCATCGGCATTGGTGCTGAAGCCGAAGAAGCTGCGCGTCGACCACAGGCCGAGGACGGTCAGCAGCACCATGAACAGGGCGATGTAGAAGAGGCGTAATGAGCGGGTCATGGTCAGATCCCTCAGAACTGGAAGTAAAGGAACGGCGAGAAGCTTTGCGCCGAGAGTTTGAAAATCGAAGCGATGAACAGCACCAGGACCAGCGTGCGCATCACATAACGCGACCAGTCTGCAGTCCAGTAAGCCGGCTGCACGGTGGCTTCAACGCCAACGGTGTAGCCCGGTTCGTGGATGCTGGCCGGGTTGTCGCCCGGTACGGCCTTGATCATCCCGGGCGTCGCAGTGGCAGGGCCATCGGCCTCGACCTTGACGTCCGCGGTGCTCTTGACCGGTGGCCGATTGGCGTAGAAATCACGAATGCCGAAGAACGCCAGGGTGGCGTACGCCACGAACATCGTCGCCACTTGCAGGCCGGTGAGATTGGCCCGAGTGAGTTCCGACAGCGACCATTCGTTGAAGCTGAACATCGCGCCATACATGCGGCCGGCGACGTGCAGGTTTTCTGCGCGGAAGATGACCCAGCCCATCACCACCAGGAGGAAAGTGAAGGCCCAGCGAATCGGGTTGATGCTGCGCGGCGAGGTGTTCAGGCCGACGGCTTTTTCAATCGCCAGCCACATGCCGTGCCAGGCGCCCCAGATCACATAAGTGATGTTCGCGCCATGCCACAGACCACCGAGCAACATGGTCAGGAACAGGTTGCGATAGGTCATCAGCGTCCCTTTACGGTTACCGCCCAGCGTGATGTACAGGTAGTCACGCAGCCAGGTGGAGAGGCTGATGTGCCAGCGACGCCAGAACTCGGTGATCGACTGGCTGATGTACGGCTGTTTGAAGTTTTCCATGAAACGGAAACCCATCATCAAGCCCAGGCCGATGGCCATGTCGCTGTAGCCGGAGAAGTCGAAATACAGTTGCGCGGTATAAGCCAGGGCGCCCAGCCAGGCGTCGCCCGTGGTCGGGTTCTCCAGGGCGAAGCAATGGTCGGCCACCACCGCGAGGGTATCGGCGATGAAGACCTTCTTGATGAAACCTTGCATGAACCGCGTGCAACCTTCGGAGAACTTGTCGACGGTGTGGGTGCGGTTGTTGAACTGGTCGGCGAGGTCGCGGAAACGCAGGACCGGGCCGGCAATCAGGTGCGGGAAGATCGCGACGAATGCAGCAAAGTCGATCAAATTGCGCGTTGCCGGGGTGTCACCACGGTAGACGTCAATGATGTAGCTGATGGACTCGAAGATGTAGAACGAGATACCGATCGGCAACAGCACGTGAGTCAGGATGAACGGCGACAGGCCGACCGAGGTCATCATCGCGTTGATGCTGTCGACGCCGAAGTTGGCGTACTTGAAATAGCCGAGGATGCACAGGTCGACGCCCACGCCGAGCAGCAGCCAGCGCTGCGCCGGTTTGGTCCGCACGCCGGCGGCGCCAACCTTCAGGCCGATCCAGTAGTTCCACAGCGTGACGGCCGCGAACAGCGCCAGAAAGTCCACTCGCCACCAGGCGTAGAACACGTAGCTGGCCAGCAGCAGCAGCAGATTGCGATAGCGTATTCCGCTCAGATAGTACATGCCGAGAAAGATCGGCAAGAACAGAAACAGGAACACGTTGGATGAAAATACCATCCCGATCTCTCCAGTTTTAACCAACAGTCAAGGGCCGCAGCCCCCCCAAACCCCCCACCGTAAAACCGGGGGGGCTAACACACAAAAACGTGCATCTCGTACAGACTTTGTGGCGAGGAGGCTTGCCCCCGCCGGGGTGCGCAGCGCCCCCCAAAACCCGACAACGCGGTCATTCAGACATGACGCGTTTACCGGTTCACGGGGGCAAGCCCCCTCGCCACATTGAACAGTGTCAAGCCTTACGAACCTTTGCCTTTCTCACTCGCCGGGTCGTAGACCTTGGTCAGGTCACCGCCCAGGCGGAATGTCTTGAACGGCTGCATCTCGTGTTTCATTGCCAGCACGTCCGGCGAACAGGTGTAGAGCGTGCAGAACGGTTCGAGCCAGGAGAATTTAGAGTCGACTTTCAAGTCGGTCATGTCCTGTTCCTTGCCGTTTTTCTTCTCGAAATCATCCGGGTCTTCCACCCCGGCCAACACGCGATCGCCCAGGCGTTTTAGCGCGCCGTTGTTTTCCTGCCGCAAATCCACACCGTTGACCTGCGCAAAACTGGCGATCATCGCCAGCGGCGGCAAGGAGTAGTTGTGGTAGGCGAGGGCGCGTTGTTCACGCTTCATTTCGTTGGGCAGGAAACCATCGGCGTCGACCTGGTTGACGCCGACCTTGTATTCCTTGACGGCCCAATCGAACAGATCGCGACGGTTGGTCGCGACCGAAGTCGCCATCACCGACCAGGCGGCCCAGTACGAATGGTTGTTGGTTTTTTCCAGTGGCAGGTTGTCCCAGTCGCTGACCACCTGATCGCCCAACTTGCTGAACCACGCCTCGATCAGCTGCGACTCCTGCTGATGGTTTGCCAATGGCTGCGAGTCCGAAAACTTCAGGCGGATGTACGCAGACGCCATGCTGCCCAGCGCCCATTTGCGCATGGACTTGCCGGTATGGTTGAACTCCTTGGACATCAACGCATCGGCCTTGGCCCAGGCGGTCAACCAGTTCAGCGTGCATTCGAGCTGCTCCGGGCGACCGTCACGCATGAACTGCATGACGCGCTTGCTGGTGCCGCGCTCGATTTTGGTGATGTCGGCGGTGCTGTCGCGGAAGGCTTTTTCCGATTGCTTGTTCAGGGTCGAACGGGCCTTGTCGGAACCTTCGTATTTGCTGCGAAATTCCAGCGAACCGGTGTACGGCGTCGGCGTCGCGTCACAGCTGTCCTTGTGGTCGCCGGTTTTGACTTTCTCGATCGGCGCAAAGTAACCCTGCGGCGGGCGCAGTGGCGCGGCTGCCTGAGAGGCGCTGGCGAACATCGCCAGGCTCAGCAGCGTGGGTGCCAACAGATTTTTCAGTTTCGGATTTCGCATAGCAGACCTCATTGCCCGACCGAAGCAGTGCGTTGCTCGGCGCCCGGGAATACGTTGCGTTTGCAGATTTTCGCTTCGACTTTCTGAGGCGCGGTACCCGCTTGCGGGCCCTGGATTTCGACAGCCAGCAAGTTCTGCGAGGCCCAGTCGGCATCTGTACGCATCTCAAAAGCGAAACGCCCGTCAGTTTCGGAGGTTTCCGGTTTTTCGAGCTTGATGTCCTCGTGGCGACCGTTCATGTACCAGAGGGTGGCTTGCAAGGTTTTCACCGACGTATCGGCGAAGCGGATGTCGAGCTGATGGTTGCCGTTTTGCAGGTTCAGGTTGTTGCTGTTGACCATCACTTCGTTCTTGCCCGGTTTCAATGTCTTGCTGGCGGTCAGTTGTGCAGCCTTGCCTTCGCAGCCGTTATCCAGCAGCGCCATCACCTGGCGGTACATGTTTTCCTGGTCGAGGGGGTAAAGCGGCGAGAATTCCCAGATCAGAATCTTCGGCGGCTTGGTCTGGAACTCTTCACTGCCCAGGTACTGCAGCATCGAACCTGCCAGGCCACCGCCGGGGAACGCTACGTTGAGGATGTCAGCGCCGATGGCCTCTTGGAGGAAGCCCACGAAGTTGTAGTTCTTGCCGCTGTGACTGGTGCCGACCAGGGTGATCTCCGGATTGCCGGAGTCACTGAACAGATCGCCATCGCCGGCTTCGCCTTTCGGCTCTGTGGTGAACTGGTCCATGTACTGGACCGCGTAGCTGGTGCCACAGAGTTGACCGGCCATGTTGTGCAATGTTCCGGTCTTGCCCATGCGACCCGACTTGTGGGTCTCGAATTCACGCTTGGGAATGTCGGCGAAGGCCGGAATCTGCTTGACCTTTTCCGCGACGATTTTCGCCGTGCGCTGAGCACCATACGGCGTCCAGTGCTGGTCGCCGCGGAAGTAGAAGTCGTGAGCGGGCAAGGTCTCGGGCAACGATTCGTTGGTCAGCGGCGAAAGGTCCGGCACGACATAGCCCATGGCGGCGAAACGGCCGAGCATGGTCTTGTAGTTCTTCAGCGCCTTATCGAAATCGTAGCGGGCCTTGTCCTGCGGATTCAGCTTGTCGCGGTTCACCAGACCACGGGTCGGCTGGTAAACCAACACCAGTTCCACGCCTTTGCTCTTGAACGCATCGTGCAATTGCTGCATGCGTTTGTAGCCTTCGGGGGTGGTGTTGAACTCGGTGCGCAAATCTTCCTGGGTACGGAACAGCCAGTCGCCCTGGGCCTGCACCAGCGTGGTGAAATTCTGCTGGTAGCGCGTGGTGTAGTTCTTCGCGTCGTGGGCTGCCGGGCACAGGTTGCAGCACGGCTCGGCACTGAATTTCGGCGCCTGGACTTCGTCCGCGCGAGCGCCGGTGCTGGCCGCGAGAATCCCGGCGGTCAGGGCCGACAGGCTGAGTAATTTGATCAGGTGTGGGTGCATAAAATTATCCTCAGTCCTGCAGTTCGGTCTGGCGTTCGACAGGGTCGATCAGCACGGCTTTCTGCTGGCGCACCAGCAGGTCAAGAATTTCGTCCTGACGCTCGCCGAGAATCCCGTTGAAGCTGATGCCACTGGATTTGGTCGGAGCGAGCATGGACACGCGATACAACTCGACGCTCAAGGGCGAGTCGATGGACAGCGGGCCGCTGCCGTTACCGGCCAGTTCACCGCCAACGATGATCAACGAGACCTGGGCATCGAACGGATCGAGCTGAAAGTCTCGGTCGGTGTCGCTCAGGTCCTTGATGTGGCCGTAGACGCCGGTCAGGCCGTTGGCCATGGAGAGGTTTTCGTAGAGGCGAATGTTCACGCTGTTACGAACCCGGATGCCGTGGCGACGGTTGCTGATCACTTTGTTGCCGTACAGCAGGTTGTTCCCACTCTCGTACAGCGTGATGCCGTCCGTGTGGTTCTTGTAGATCTCGTTGTAGGCAATGATGTTGTTGACGCTGTTACGGTCGATCACCAGGCCCGACAACTTGTTGTCGTAGCTGCGGTTGTTGAAGATGAAGCTGTCGTTGACCTCACGGGAAATAATGATCCCGTGCTTCTTCTTGGTCCCGTAAACGGTGTTGTCGGCGATGATCAGACCGTGGGAACGGTCATGCGGGTCGATGCCGTATACGATGTTGTCTTTGTAGGTGTTGCCCTTGACGATGAAGTCGCGGGTTTCGTAGCAGTAGAAGCCGTACCACATGTCCGAGAATTCGGAATCGATGATCCAGCCGCTCGGGTCAGGACGCTTGAGCACCTTGGCCATGTTCGGCGTGTATTGGGAAATACTGACGCCGTAGGACTTACTGTTGGCGTAGCCGAAGCTGGCCATTTTGCTATTGGAGATGTAGGTCTCGGTACCGCCCCAGGCCAGCAGGAACGGACGGAACGCATTCGCCGACTTGAACGTTGCCGGGCCGTTTGCCTTTTCACGCCACCCGGTGATTTTGGTATCGCGCACAAACAGCTGGCCGTCGTTGACCAGGAATGAACCGGCCTCTTCGGACAGGCGCAGTTCCTGGGTCTGCTTGTCGATTTCGAGAATGCCTTTCTGGCCGACCACAATCGGCAACTTCGCCAGGAATACACCTGGCGAAGTTTCGCTGAGGTACTGCTTGGGTACCTTCTTCACCAGGTCCTTGAGGTTCATGTAGCCGTCGTCGATGAAGATCGCCTGGGGGATGCCGTGTTGACGCACCACCCATTCGGCCATCTTGTTGTCACCGCCGATGAAATCCTTCAGGGCGTTTTCCTGCATCATTCGACGCACGCTGACCTTGCCGGCCTTGGTGCGCACGATCTTTGCCGCGATGGCCTGGTCGGTGTAGCCCGAGACATCGGGCATCGTCGGCTTGGCCAACTCCAGCGGCGCAGTGGGGGCGCTGCTGACGGTGTAGGTCTTGGCCTCCTGCAATTCTTTTACCATGGTAACCGGCTTCGCCGGCTCCACTTTGGCGAAGGCGGCCGAGCTTGCCAGCAGCATAGCGCCGGCCAGCAAGGTCAACGAGCCTCTCTTCGGACTGTTCATGTGAGGAACTCCCTTCGCGGTTTGCATCAGAAGCGCCAGATCACGTCGACAAACGCGCGGTGCATGTACGAATCGACTTCTTTGCCGTAGGCATCGCCCGGCTTGAACACACCGCCACGCAAGCGCACGAGGGCCGAAGGCTCATCGATTGACTGGCTCAACGCGGCAGGCAGCAGGCCCTGCTTGAAGTACTTGGTGACCACCAGGTCCATCTCCTGACCGAGGTCTTTGTTGCCATCTTGCAGCGGCAACGAAGTGCTCGAGAGAATCGCGCCGGTTGGATCGGTGTTGTTCTCGACGGCGTTGATGCCATTGCTGCCAACCGGCTTGTTGCCGTCGACACGCCAGAACTTGTGGTAGACCAGGCTGGCGTCGTAGTCGTCGTTGAGCGTCCACGAACCGAACAGCGTCGCGGTTTGCATGTTGTTCATTTCACCGCGGAAGGCTTCGCCGAACCGGTGAACCCGCGAGCGAGTACCGGTGTAGTTCGAGCGGTTGCTTTCCAGACCGTTCTGTTGGTATTCGGCGCTGGCGCGGGCATAGGCAGCGCCGACTTGCCATTGCGGATCGAGGCGCAGACGCACGCCGATATCAGTGGCCCAGCCGCTGAGGTCTTCACCACGCTTGGCTTCGGTCGGGCGCGTGCCGTCGGCGTTCAGCGCATTGACCGTATCGGTGTCGCCACTCATGCCGGTGATGCTGCCCCAGTAATTGAGGGTGTTGGTGTTGCGGTAGTTGTAGGCATCGCTGTCGGCGGTGAGGCCGAGCCAGCTGATGTCGCCGTTCTGTTTTTTGTCCAGCGAATCACTGGCGACACCCGGTTCCGGGTAGTCGAGCTTGCCGTCATCATGGGTTTGATGACCACGAATGCCGACCCAATTGCCCGGCATCCACTGATAGGCGGCGTCGGCGTAGAGGTGCAGGCGATCTTCGTCTTGCGGCGACAACTCTTTGAGGTCAGTGCGGTATTCGCTGAAGCGCTCGGCAACACCGACGTTGGCGCGCAGCAGGGTGGTGTCGAAGGTCCAGTTCAGGGCTTCGATGTTGGTGTCGCGCCATTGGCCGTCGTCATTGCGCAGGCGTTGGCGACCCAGCTTCAATTGCTCGCCCGGGTACGGGGTGAGGCCGCGGTAGCCAATCCAGAATTCACGCATGGCCAGGTAGTTCTTCTTGGTCTTGCGATCGCTGTTCTGAGTGGCCTGGGTGGCACTGTCGTCGGACTGCTGCAGGGTGTCGGTTTCGATGATATCGGTCGAAGTGACCGCCTGCCCCATCGCGTAGGCGCTCCACGCACCGCGTTCGCCGTAGATCCACGGACGCAGGTCAAGGCCGACGCCGCTGACGTCGCCGCCGCTGGCAGTGCCGAGGTCACGGTCGTCTTCGGACTGGCCGGTGATTTTCACGTCAAGACCGAAGTTTTTGGATTCGGTCAATGCCGCCAGGGTCGGGCACGACCACAGCAAAGCGCACGTTAAACCGATACCGGCCTTCACAAATGGGTTCAACTTCATAGGGATTCCTCGCCTTCTTCTTCTTTCAGGGCGTGCAGTTCTAACGTGTTCTGGCTCGAGACGCCACGAATGGCCTGTTCTTGTTTCAACAGGCGTTGGGCCTCGGCACGTTGGGCAGGCGGCAATTGGGCTTCAAGTGCTTGTGCAAGCTCGGTGGCCTGCGGGGTGTTGTTGGCCTTGGCCAATTGGCTGAACACGTAGGCATTCAGCGGGTTGGGCTTGATGCCCCGGCCTTGGGAAAACAATTGGGCGAGGGCGAAGTCGGCGCTGTTCTGACCGTTGCGTGCAGCGGTCAGCAGGTGGTCCAGCGCTTTCTGCGGATAGACCTGGCCGAGGTAACCGCGGCGATAGATCTGACCAAGGTAGTAATCGGCAGACACTTCACGGCCAGCGGCTTTCTGGAAATGTGTTTCGGCCTGCTTGGCGTCGGCCGGAACCATTTTGCCTTCGTAGTAAAGCTTGCCCAGCAACAGTTCGGCGCGCGGTTGATCAGCAGCGCGGCCGTTGTCGAGGTACTTCATCATCGTGTCGACATCGCCCAGTTCCGGGAAGTCGTACAGCAATTGCGCGAGGCTGACCCAGGAAGCGGGGTAGCCGGGAGCGATGCCTTCGAGCAGCGACTGCGCGGTTTTTTCGTCAGTCTTGCCCAGGCTGGCGTCGCCCAGAACGCGCGCCACGCTGTCCACGCGTTGCGCGGAAACGGTGCCGCGGCTGTGCGCCGCTTGCATCTGTTTGATCAGCTCGGCCTGCTGTTCCGGTTTGCCTTGTTTCTGGTAAACCGTGGCCAGTTCGACGTAGCAGATGTCGGTGGTGATCAGCGCCGCTTTGCAGATGGTTTCTACTTCGCCCAAATGCTGGTCGTAAGTGCCTTGGGTGCGATAGAGCAGCACTTGGGCCAGGCCGGCTTCCGGCTTGCCTTCGGCGCGCCATTGGCTGATCTGTTGCTGGGCGTTGACGTTGGGGAAACTGTGCGGGTATTGCAGGTACAGCATCGCCAGCGGGATCAGCGTGCCGCCTTCGCCAGCGGCCGAGGCTTTCTTCAACAGGCCTTCGGCTTCGTGTTGTTCGGCCTCGGTGGAACCGGGCTTGGCCACCAGCAAGCGACCCAGGCGGGCCTGAGCCCGCGGCGAGACGCTGGCCGCGGCGCGATAAGTCGCCTCGGCCTGCTTCATTTGCGCCGGGTCGCGGCTGTCGACCTGGATATCGGCCAGGCCCACTTGGGCCTCGCTGTAACCGAGGTTGGCCAGTTGCTGATAATTCTGCGCTGCCAGCGCGGTGTCGCCGCGCTTGAGGGCTTCATTGGCCAGGCGCTGGTCGGGCAGACCGGCGCAGCCGGCCAGAGCGATGGCCATCGACAGCGCCGCAGCTGCCCCCTTGTAGGAGCTGGCTTGCCAGCGATCACGGTTTTGAATTCGATGACTCATCACATGTCCTCCGGTTACAGACCAGCTGCCATGGCTTTGTCGATCAGCCAGTTCAGGTTCGGGCCACGGTCGCTGTTCACTTCAACCGGGCGGCCGGCGAACTTGCTGTCCAGTGGTTCGTCAGGCTGGATCAGGACGCGGATGTCGGAGGACAGGTCGGCGCTGTTCAGGCTGGCGCTGCTGACGATCTTGCCGGTGCGAATGTTGTCTTCGCCGGCGATCTGGAAGCTGACCGGAGAGCCCGGACGCACGTCGCCGAACTGGCGATAGGTGAAGCGTGCTTCGACGTTGGCTTCGCTGTTGCGCGGCACCAGCTGGAAGATCACGTCGCCCTTGTTGGCGTACTGACCGTCGGCGACCAGTTGCTGCGACACGGTGCAATCGCACGGCGAGGTCAGGGTGCCGGTCATTTGCTTGCCGAACAGTTCTTCAACCTTGGCCGGTTGCAGCTGATCTTCTGCCAGATGACCTTTGAGCACATCGAGCATGCTGGTGCTGAAGGTCGCCAGCGGGGCGCCTTTGGCCGCGACGCCGTCGGCTTTCACCAGGCTCTGGACGGTGCCATCACGCGGCATGGTGATGTTCATGCCCGGCACGCTGACGAGGCCAGCCTGCGCGTGGCTGACGAAGTACATGCCGTACACCGATTTGAAAATGAACCCGAACGCCGCCAGGCCGACGAGGAAAATCGCCAGGCTGAACGTCACGGCGCGCAGACGACCGAACGCGCTCATGCCGTGGCCGCCATCCTTGACCTTGCGGGCCTTGGTGAAATTGTCGCGCTGCAGGGTCGCCAGCACTTCGCCCACGCTGACGACGTCGCCGGCCAGGTGCGAAGTGATCAGGTGACGCAGCGTGGAAATGTCCTGCGGTGCCAGGTTCTGGAACTGGCAACCGATGCGGCCGGTCGGGCGATCAATGGAGCGAACCTGCAACTCGACGTCCATGGCCAGGCCAAGGTTATCGATCACGAACTGCAGACGCGCCTTGTGCACATCCCCCACTTTGAGCGGCAGCTGACCGGCGTTGAACGCCAGGCCACCGGCGGAGAGGTCGAGCACTTTGGCTTCAAGCGGCGTCCGGTCAGGACCGAAGAAACGCAGCTTGGCCGGGATTTTCACTCGGGCGTGCTGGCGCTGGGCTTCTGATTCGTGCACTACGTTTGCGTTGACGGCGGTATTCATAGGGGCAATTTCCTGGTTAATTCAATAAGGGGGCGATCAGACCATCATCAGCAGCACGGCGACAAAAATGCTGCCGGCGGAGAAGGTCATGGTCCGAGACGACCAAGTGTTGAACCAACGTTGAAAGCTGGCGAGATCACGGGTCAGGGTTGTGGGCTGGCGAGTCCAGGATTGTTGGTCGAGGCGGAAGAACACGTAGATCTTCACCAGCGCGCCAACAATCTGGTTGTAATACAGAATCACCGGGTAGGCCGGGCCGATCGTGTGGCCGGAGCACGCCAGCAACAAGGTCAGGATCAAGCGGGTAATGCCGATCCACAGCAGGTAGACAAGGATGAACGCGGTGCCGTACTTGAAGGTGGCGATGATTGCCACGGTCAGGCCCAGCAGCGAGGTCCACATCGATACGCGCTGATCGAACAGCACCACCGAGGTGAACATACCCAAACGTTTCACACCCAGACCCAACGCACGAGCGTTCTGGCGCAGGTTGTTGCCGTACCAGCGGAACATCAGTTTACGGCTGGCCTTGATGAAGCTTTTTTCCGGCGGGTGTTCCACGGTGTGAATAGCCGCATCGGGTACGTAAAACGTGTCGTAGCCCAGGCGCATCAGGCTGAACCAGCTGGACTTGTCGTCACCGGTAAGAAACTTGAAGCGACCCAGGCGCCAGTGTTGCAGCGAGTCGCTTTCAACGTCGGCGATGAAGTCCGGGTTGGTCACCACGGTGGCGCGGAATACCGACATCCGGCCAGTCATGGTCAGGACGCGTTTGGACAGAGCCATCGAGCACATGTTGATGTGGCGCTGAGCGAAGCGCAGTTTGTGCCACTCGCTCATGATGTAGCCGCCGCGCACTTCACAGAACTCGTTAGTGGTCAGGCCGCCGACGTTGCTGAACATCTGGAACCACGGCACGGTCTTGAGCACGACGCCTTCAGCGAGCACGGTGTCGCCATCGACCACAGCCACAACAGCGCGGTCGTCCGGCATGTGCCGCGAGATCGCGCGGAAGCCGTAAGCCAGGCCATCACGTTTGCCGGTACCGGGAATGCGCACGAAGTCGAGCTTGACGCGCTCCGGTGGATTCATCCGCGACCACAGGCTTTTCACCAGCAGCTCATCGGACATTTCCACGATCGAGCACACCACTGTGGTCGGCAGGCCGCAGTCGATCGCTTCACGAATCACCGAGCTGTACACCTGCGCGGTGGTCAGGGCGTCGATGCGGAAACTGGTGACCATCAGGAACACGTGCGACGGGTCTGCCGCTTTACCCAGCTTGCGCACTTTGCGCCGCAGGTGCGGGTAGACCACGTACAGAAACAGCATGCCGCGCAAGAAGTGCGTGGCACCCATCGAGTAGCGCCAGATACCGACGATACCGATCAGAAAAATAAAGTCCTTCGACTGGGAGTCGAACGTGGACGTAGGCAACGCCGCGGCGAGGCCCATTAACAAAATCAGGTAAAACAGCCAACCGGTGGCCTGTAGTAGGCCGTGCTTTAGCCTGTGCATAGTCAACATCCTAAAGTCAGTTGCAAGCCCCAAGCTCCAAGCCCCAAGCCTGGAGCGAGGGGCTTTTGAACTTGTGGCTTGGAGCTTGGAGCCTGGAGCTTGCGGCTGCTTTACCAGCAAATCCCTTCGGTACGCGTCGTGGTATCGGTGGCTTTAGCCATGAAGCCAACCAGGTCGATGACCTGCTTGCCGTGCGGAGCTTGCTGCGCCAGGGCGCGGAATTTCTCGTCACGGTTGCCGAGGATGATCACGTCAGAGTTGTTGATCACGGCGTCGAAGTCGGAGTTGAGCAAGGACGAGACGTGAGGAATCTTCGACTCGATGTAGTCCTTGTTCGCACCGTGAACGCGGGCGTATTCGACGTTGGCATCGTAGATGCTCAACTCGTAGCCTTTACCGATCAGCATTTCTGCCAGGTCCACCAGCGGGCTTTCGCGCAGGTCGTCGGTGCCGGCCTTGAAGCTCAGGCCCAGCAGGGCGACTTTGCGTTTGTCGTGGCTGGAAACGATGTCAAAGGCGTTCTGCACCTGGGCTTCGTTACTGCGCATCAGCGAGTTCAGCAGCGGTGATTCCACGTCCAGGGCGCCGGCGCGGTAGGTCAGGGCGCGCACGTCTTTTGGCAGGCAAGAGCCGCCGAAGGCGAAACCAGGGCGCATGTAGTACTGCGACAGGTTCAGTTGCTTGTCCTGGCAGACCACTTCCATCACTTCACGACCGTCTACGCCGCAAGCTTTGGCGATGTTGCCGATTTCGTTGGCGAAGGTCACCTTGGTGGCGTGCCATACGTTGCAGGTGTACTTGATCATTTCGGCAACGGCGATGTCCTTGCGGATGATCGGTGCGTCGAGCTCTTCGTACAGCGCTTGCAGAACGTCACCGGATGCAGTGTCGAACTCGCCGATAACGGTCATCGGAGGATGATCGTAGTCTTTGATCGCGGTGCTTTCACGCAGGAATTCCGGGTTGACGGCGACGCCGAAATCAACGCCGGCCTTCTTGCCCGAGCAGTCTTCCAGGATCGGGATGACGACGTTTGCGACGGTGCCCGGCAGAACGGTGCTGCGAACCACGATGGTGTGGCGGGTGGTCTTGTCACGCAGAACAAAACCGATTTCGCGGCACACGGCCTCGATGTAGTTAAGTTCCAGATCGCCGTTCTTCTTGCTCGGCGTACCGACGCAAATCATCGACACGTCGGTGTCCCGGATAGCCTCAGCGAAGTTGGTCGTGCCGCGCAGTTTGCCGGTCTCGATTCCCTTGGCCAGAAGTTCGCCAAGACCCGGTTCAACGATTGGCGATTTGCCGGAGTTGATCATGTCGATCTTGTCTTTGGCAACATCGACGCCAACGACGTCGTGGCCACGTGCAGACAGGCAACCGGCACATACTGCACCGACGTAACCCAAACCAAATATGCTGATGCGCATCGCATTTACCTCTCGTTAATCGAAATCAAGACTGTGTTCAACAAGCCATTAGATGGCTGAAGTTATGGTGTCCAGTGGTCATCGCGCACTCGGAAGTGTGGCTAACAGGCGCCACGTTGCCGTGTGCAGGCATCTAAGTTCCGAGCGTCCAAATAAAATGCACTCAAGATGTGCGCAACTAGGCCTTATTGTTATGACTTGCCCTGTTATGCAGCTGGATCCTCTGGCCCGAGGTCCTTCGTGCAAAAAACCTGCTCGCTCAACGTCAGGCACATCGCCCGAAAATCAAACGGTTAGGTGCTCGTCCGAGCACGTTGTCAAAATGTTGCCTCGGTAGTTCAGGGGGTGGCAATGGTGCAAACCTCCCGTTCAGCCGACGGTGTCCGAGTCAGGGCTCATTTAGCCAAAGTTATTGTGACAACTTGGCTATGTAGACTTCAGCCCTGCGTAAGTCATCTCGTACATGTTCAGAGATAATCGGTACCGGTGGTATGAGCTGCGAGTGTAGACATAGTTCCTGGCCGCCCATCGCGAAATTCGAAATTTTTTGAAATATTGCGACAGATCGTGATGGTCTCAGAATGCTAACACCTTCCTCGCAGCCTTTGTAAACAGGGGTTTAGAGGCGTGAGATAGTTTTGTGCCACTATCGAAAAATATTTTCTGTGCCACCACAAAAAAATTCGAAAGATGTCGGGTGAAACAAAAGTTAGATAAGTAGTTGCTGTTTAATTGGCGCCAAGAGCTTGGCGAACAGTGGCGGAAGTTGTTAAGCAGTTTAACGAAGGCGCACTACTTAGTTTGAGTTTCGTGCGCCGACAGGATGCGCTACTCCGGTGCGTGATTGCGCAGGAATACCAAATTGTCCGGTGTGGACTGTTCGACACTGTAGCGGTAGCCCTGAACATCGAACTGCTTGAGTGCCGCGGGATCATTAATACGTTCTTCAATGACAAAGCGGCTCATCATGCCGCGAGCCTTTTTCGCGTAAAAACTGATGATCTTGTACTGGCCGTTCTTCTGGTCCTTGAACTCGGTATTGATAATCCGTGCGTTCAGAGCGCTGCGTTTGACAGCCGAGAAGTACTCGTTGGACGCCAGGTTGAGCAGCACGTCGTCGCCTTGATCGGCCAAGGCTTCGTTCAGCCATTCGCTGATCCGCGTTCCCCAGAAAGCGTACAGGTCCTTGCCGCGGGCATTGGCGAATTTGGTGCCCATCTCCAGGCGATAGGGTTGCATCAGGTCGAGTGGGCGCAACAGACCATAGAGGCCTGAAAGCATGCGCAAGTGTTGCTGGGCGTAGTCGAAGTCGGCTTCGCTGAAGGTTTGCGCGTTTAGCCCGGTATAGACATCGCCTTTGAAAGCGAGCAACGCCTGCTTGGCATTTTCCGGGGTGAAGGCGGGTGTCCAGCTACCGAAACGTGCGGCATTGAGGCCGCCGATTTTGTCGGAGACGTGCATCAGCTCGCTGATCTGCGCTGGACTCAGTTCGCGCAATTGCTGGATCAGCTCTTGGGAGTGGTCAAGGTATTGTGGCTGAGTAAAACGCTGGGTCGCCGGCGGTGTTTCGTAATCGAGGGTCTTGGCGGGGGAAATCACCATCAGCATGAAGTCGTCTCCTTTGAACGTGGGGGCGATTCTAGGGGGTAGAGCCTGTCGACTCCAGCTATCAAGTCCATAGGTGATCGGTGGCTCCCGATCTACCGGTAAAAGCGAACCCTGTGGCGAGGGGGCTTGCAGTGGCAAGGGAGCTTGCTGTGGCGAGGGGGCTTGCTGTGGCGAGGGGGCTTGCCCCCGTTCGAGCGCGAAGCGGTCGCAAAGCTTGGGCTGCCGGTTTTGGGCTGCTTCGCAACCCAGCGGGGGCAAGCCCCCTCGCCACAGCAGGCCCCTCAGCACAGCAGGCCCCCTCGCCACAGCAGGCCCCTCAGCACAGCAAGCCCCCTCAGCACAGCAAGCTCCCTTGCCACAGCAGGCCCCCCACTACAGGGGTTCAGTAAGCCGGGATCGGCTATAGTGCCGCGCGGGTTTTGTTATGGAGACATCCCATTGCGTATCGTTCTTTTATTTTCGGCGTGGCTGTTGAGTTTCGGTGCCCTGGCGGCGCCGGGCGATGTGGCGACGCTTGATCGCAGCACCTGGCCAGAGCAGCTCGGTAACCCGACGCTGTTCGACGTTGCGTCGCGGGCTGAAATTCTCATGTTCGCGCGCATTCTGCTGGCCACCGAATCTCTGGATGAATCCAGCCTGGCCCAGCGCCTGAACCTGCGCACGGTGAATATCGACTCGATCAACCGTGTTCGCCAACGAATGTGGCAACGTCTGCTGAGTAACTACACCTTCGCGCAGAAAAGCTGCGATCAGGATGCCTCATTTTGTTTTCTGGTCGAGGACATGGACACCCTGCGCCAGCAGGCCGCCAAGTTTCAGATCAGCGACGACAGCTATTACATAAAATGGGCCGAGCCGAGTCGTGTGTTCCACGTCCTGTATTTGGACGAGCAATTGCGCAAGGCCGCGCTGTTCCCGCAGACCAGCAGTGAAATCGATCGTTTTGGCGACTATGAGCGCAACGGCGATGCAATGCATGACCGCCTGTTTCTACTGTCCTTCGACAGCGCCGCCAATGTCGTACCGGACAACTCCGCGTGGGTTGCGGATTACCTGCGCAAGGCCAACGTGAACGGGACCTTTTTCGTCCTCGGCAAAGACATTCAAACGCGTCTGGGGCAAGGTTCGGTGGCCGCTTTGCAAGCGCTCTATTCGGCGCAATGCATCGGTGTTCAAGGCTGGGAGTTTCGCTCCCACAGCCACTGGCAGGACTGGCAGGATTCAGTGAGGCGTAGCGTCGAGCTGGTCAAAAGCAAATTGCCAGAAAACTTCGTGCCGCTGTTCCGTCCGCCCGATGGCCAGCGCCGTGCGGACGCCGAAGGCTTCTTTAACGCTCAGGGTTTGCAGGTCGCGTTATGGGACATCGATGCCCAGGACGGCGCCGGCAAGCTCAAGGCCGAACAGAGTGCGCAACGCGTCCTGACCCTGATGCTGCTATGGCGCCACGGGGTGATCAATTTCAATGCAAAGCAGGAGGGTGTGAAAACGGCGCTGCCTTGGCTGATGACGCAAACGGCGCACAGCGGGATCGGCTGGGAGGATTGTCAGGAGGCGTTTCGCTGAGTGCGTCAAAGCCCGCAAACATTGGGTCGGAGGTGGACTTGAAGAACAATTCGATGCAGGCGGACTTCCGACTTTAACGGGGTGATGGCCTTCCGCCAAGTGTTATTGGTCACTCTGAAAAATAAACTTCAAAAAAGCGTCAAAGTGCTTTTTCCTGTCACACGTTTTGGAGTATTACGAAGACAGACCGCCGAAACCTGCAACACAGGTGGCGTCTTCCAAGACCCCTTGTGTGCAGTTCACCGCTCTGCGCTTTTTTCAGGTAGTGCAGGGTGAATTCGGCAGTCAATTCGAGGCGCAGCACCGCTCAGGTATTGCGTCCAATGGCTCCCACAAAGGTGACCGAGTATGGATGATCACGGACGTAGTTCTTCCTCCAACCAGCCAATCCTGTATGTACTCGATACCAATGTATTGATTCACGATCCAAACGCCCTGCTCAATTTCGAAGAACACCACGTCGCGATCCCGATGACCGTGCTTGAAGAGCTGGACAAGCTCAAGAGCGGGCATCACAGCGTGGCGGCGGAATGCCGTCAGGCGATTCGCCTGATCGACAAGACCCTGGGCAACGCCAGCCCGGAAGATGTCGAGCTCGGCGTGCCGATCCAGCGCGGCAAAGGCGGGCCCAAGGGTTTGCTGTCAATTTTGATGAGCAAACGGGCCGAACCCAACATCATCCTGCCCGAACACCTGAACGACAACATCATCATCAACCAGTTGATCGACCTGCATGCGCGCGAGCCTGATCTGCCCGTGGTGCTGGTCACCAAAGACATCAACATGCGCCTCAAGGCCCGCGCCTGCGGAATTGCGGCCGAGGACTACAGCACCGACCAGCTGGTCGACGACGTTTCGCTGCTGCCCAATGGTTATCACAACATGGACGGCTCCTTCTGGGACCGCGTGAAAAATGTCGACACCCGTCAGGACCACGGCCGCACCTGGCACCAGGTGCAATTGATCGACAACCTGCCAGCGGTGCACATCAACGAGTTCATCATCGACGAGCAGGGTTTCGTTGGCTGGATCAAGGAAATCGAAGAAGACAAGCTGCTGATTCTCGACCTGCATCAGGAACCCCTGTTGCATCAGGAAGCCTGGGGCCTGAAACCGCGCGACATCTATCAGAGCCTGGCGTTGTACGCGCTGCTCGACCCGGACATTCACCTGGTTAACCTGACCGGTGCGGCCGGTTCCGGTAAAACCATTCTGGCCCTGGCCGCTGCCATCGAGCAGACCATGGTCAGCAAACGCTATCGCCGCATCATCGCGACGCGCAGCGTGCAGGGCCTGGACCAGGAAATCGGTTTCCTGCCCGGTACCGAAGCAGAGAAAATGGAGCCTTGGCTGGGCGCCATCACCGACAACCTCGAAGCCTTGCACATGGATGACGAAAACACCCATGGCAGCGTCGATTACATCCTCAGCAAAGTGCCGTTGCAGTTCAAATCCCTCAATTACATCAGGGGCCGCAGCTTCCAGCAGAGCCTGATCCTGATCGACGAATGCCAGAACCTCACGCCGCACCAGATGAAAACCATCATCACCCGTGCCGGTGCGGGCTCCAAAGTGGTATGCCTGGGCAACCTGGCGCAGATCGACACGCCTTACCTGTCCGCGACCAGTTCCGGGCTGACCTACCTGACGGAGCGCTTCAAGGATTTCCCGAACGGCGTGCACATTACGCTGCAAGGGGTGCCTCGCTCGATTCTGGCCGAATACGCAGAGTCGCACCTCTAGAAGCAGCGACAAGCTGCAAGCGGCAAGCCGCAAGTTTCAAGCGAACCGAGTGAACTTCACTTAGCGCTTGAAGCTTGCGGCTTTCGGCTGCTTAAATGCTTTTCATAAAACTACAGCCGGACCGCGCTTTCCAGTTGCCGCTTGTAGCTTGCCGCTTATAGCTGCCTCAAGGAGGCCCTGTGCTGACTCATCTCGATTCCCAAGGTCGCGCCAACATGGTCGACGTCACCGATAAAGCCGTGACCTTCCGTGAGGCGACGGCCCAAGCGCTGGTGCGCATGCTTCCTGAAACGTTGCAGATGATCGTCAGCGGCGGTCATCCCAAGGGCGATGTGTTCGCAGTGGCGCGCATCGCCGGCATTCAGGCGGCGAAGAAAACCAGCGATCTGATTCCGTTGTGCCATCCGCTGATGCTCACCGGCGTCAAGGTCGAGCTGAGCGCTGAAGGCGACGACACCGTGCGCATCGTTGCGCGCTGCAAGCTGTCCGGGCAGACCGGCGTCGAGATGGAAGCGCTGACCGCCGCCAGTGTCGCGGCGCTGACGATTTATGACATGTGCAAGGCCGTGGACCGTGGCATGACCATTGAAAGCGTACGCCTGTTGGAAAAACTCGGCGGCAAGAGCGGGCACTTCCAGGCGGATCAGCCATGAACATTACCGTGAAATTTTTTGCCCGTTATCGTGAAGCGATGGGCGTCGATTCGCTGGAAGTCTCGGGCGATTTTGCCACCGTCGATGACGTGCGTGAGTTGCTGTTCCGGCGTGATGGCGCCGTGGTGCTGACCGAGCAAAACCTGATGTGCGCCCGCAACGAAGACCTTTGCCAATTGGACGAGCCGGTCAGCGATGGCGACGAAGTGGCGTTTTTCCCGACCGTGACCGGGGGCTGAGCCATGGCCATCCGCGTGCAGTCCACGGCGTTCGATCCGGGTGCTGAAGTCAACGCCATGCATGCCGCCAATGTCGGCGTCGGAGCGGTAGTGAGTTTTGTCGGCTATGTGCGCGATTTCAATGACGGGCTCGATGTTGCCGGGATGTTCCTGGAACACTACCCGGGCATGACCGAAAAGGCCTTGGGCAAGATTGTCGCAGAGGCCGAGCAGCGCTGGCCGCTGCTCAAGCTGCAAGTGCTGCATCGCATTGGCCCGCTGGAACCGGGCGAGCCGATCGTCTTCGTCGGCGCTGCCAGTGCTCATCGCCAGGCCGCATTCGATGCCTGCGCGTTTGTGATGGACTACCTGAAAACCCGTGCGCCGTTCTGGAAGAAGGAAAACACCAGCGACGGACCGCGTTGGGTGGAAGGTCGCGACAGTGATCATGCGGCGGCCGATCGCTGGAAGTAGGTGTGCTCTGCACTGAGAAATGCCATCGCGAGCAGGCTCACTCCTACAGGGTTCTTCATTGAACACCGGATCTGTGTTCACGCAGATCCCCTGTAGGAGTGAGCCTGCTCGCGATGAGGCCTTCACATCCACCGCTCAATCCTCCCGACAAACTGGCCAATCCCCCAATTGACGGCCAGTACGCAAAAGTCCAGTATGGAATTATAAGTACAAAAAAGATCGTCCCCCGCTTCAGCTCTTCTTCCATCTTGCCAAACCAACAACAAACCGCGAGAGAACGAACATGAAGAAAATCCCCCTCATCACCGGTCTGGCCTTCAGCCTGTTGGCATGCTCCAGCCTGTTCGCTGCCGAGAAACCGCTGCGCATCGGTATCGAAGCGGCGTATCCGCCGTTCGCTTCGAAAACCGACAAGGGTGAGATCGTCGGCTTCGACTACGAAATCGGAAATGCGTTGTGCGCGCAGATGAAAGTCGAGTGCGTGTGGGTTGAGGGCGAGTTTGACGGCCTGATCCCGTCGCTGAAGGTCAAGAAGATCGACATGGCGTTGTCGTCCATGACCATCAACGAGGACCGCAAGAAGTCGGTCGATTTCTCGAACAAGTACTACTTCACTTCGTCCCGTCTGGTCATGAAGGAGGGCGCAACCGTCGATGATCAGTACGCCAGCCTCAAAGGCAAATCCGTTGGCGTGCAGCGTGCGACCACCACTGACCGGTTCGCTACCGAGGTGTTCGAGCCCAAGGGCGTTACCGTCAAGCGCTACAGCAATAACGAAGAGATCTACATGGACCTGGCGGCCGGGCGTCTGGATGCGATTTTTGCTGACACCATCCCGTTGAATGACTTCCTGACCATGCCGCGCGGCAAGGGTTATGCCTTCGTCGGGCCGGAGCTCAAGGACCCGAAATACGTGGGCGAGGGCGCGGGGGTCGCGGTGCGCAAAGGCAATACCGAACTGGTCAGCAAGCTGAATACGGCTATCGACGGTATTCGTGCCAGTGGTGAGTATCAGAAAATTTCCCAGAAGTATTTCAAGTCGGATATCTACGGCGACTGAGCCATCGCATCGCCAGCAGGCTGGCTCCCACAGGTAAGTGCATTCTGAAGTGCGCCCCAGAAGTTGGACATCCAATCCAATCTCTGGGGTGTTTTCATGAGTCAGTACACATCGCAATTCAAGTTGTCTGCTATCACCGCTTTTCTCGAGCGAGGCAGAGGTTTTCGCTTCATAGCTGCCCAATTCCAGATGGACCCTACCTTGCTTCGCCGCTGGGTGGAGGCCTACCGGTTGCATGGTGATGCCAGCCTGAAGGTTCGCAGCAGGGTCTACAGCCCTGAGTTCAAACTCGGCGTTCTACAGCGCATGTGGCGAGACAAGCTGTCTTTACGTCGCGTCGCGGCCCTTTTCAATCTTGGCAACTCAAGCCAGGTGGGCAGATGGCAGCAGCGGTATTACAGTGGCGGCTTCGAAGCCCTGTCTGCAGGGAAAGGATTGAACACCGCCATGACCCTGCCACCTGACAAGATTCCTGACCCGACATCGCCAAGTGATGATGACCTTTCGCACGCAGAGTTGCTGATCAAGCTTCGCAAGCTCCAGGTGGAGAATGCCTGGCTAAAAAAGCTCAAAGAGTTCAGGGAGGAGAAGAAAAGGCAGGAGCAGGCGAAAGCCGTCGGCAAAAAACCACGCTAGTTACTGAGTTGCGAGAGCATTTTGCGCTCGATGAGCTGCTTGAAGCCGCCGACCTGCCACGCAGCACTTACTACTATCAAGCCAAGGCAATGGCGAGTGGAGATCGGTTCGCCTCACTGAAAGCCGCTATCCAGAGCATCCAGGCCACTCATAAGGGGCGTTATGGCTATCGTCGGATGACTGCTGCGCTACGTAACATCGGCCAGATGGTTAACAGTAAAACGGTGCGAAGGCTGATGGACGAATTGGGTCTCAAGTGCACGGTGCGCCCGAAGAAATACCGCTCATACCGCGGGCTGATGGGCGAAGCCTCGCCCAACACGCTGGCTCGCGATTTCGAGGCCGGGCAGCCGAATCAGAAATGGGTCACGGATGTCACCGAGTTCAAAGTGGCGGGTGAAAAGTTGTACTTGTCTCCGGTGCTGGATCTCTACAACGGCGAAATTGTCGCTTATCAGACCGCCACCCGGCCTCGCTATACCTTGGTGGGTGACATGCTGGAGAAGGCTCTGGAGCGGCTACCTGAGACTGCCAAGCCCCTGCTGCACTCCGATCAAGGCTGGCACTACCGCTACCCGGATTACCGGGAACGCCTGGAAAAAGCGGGCCTGGAACAAAGCATGTCGCGCAAGGGAAACTGCCTGGACAACGCGACGATGGAGAGCTTTTTTGGCACATTGAAGTCTGAATATTTCTACCGCGAGCGCTTCGACAGCGTGGCCCAGTTGCAAGCCGGGCTGGATGAATACATCCGTTACTACAACCATGATCGAATCAAGATGAAACTGGGCGGACTGAGCCCTGTAGCGTACAGGGCGCAGTTCGCGATAGCTTAGCCAACCGGTGTCCAGGTTTTGGGGCGCACTTCATTCCAGAGTGGGAGCCTGCGGGCTACCCCTCGCTCAGCAATGCATCAACAGGCTGGCTCCCTCTCGCGAATCCTTTTAACTGTGGACCAGCCCCCGCCAGGTCCCGCCTTGGAACGCGCTCAACTGTGGGAGCCAGCCTGCTGGCGATTCGATCGTGTGATCATGCAAATCTCAGGAAATAGCCCAAATTTAATCCCTTCTTAACCGCCCTGGCGTTTATTCCCCGTCATCCATTCCATGCGTCTCGGGCTCTCCAAGCTTCGGGCCAGCGTGTAGACTTGCGGGCAATCGAATTCGGAAGGGAAACGCAATGAGCGAGGAAACGATGCGGTTGGGCCGTGAACGGCGCTATCTGGTGCTGTTGGGGATCATCTGCCTGGGGCTGATCGGCGGCGCCCTGTACATGCAAGTGGTGCTGGGCGAAGCGCCGTGCCCACTGTGCATCCTGCAACGTTATGCGCTGCTGTTGATCGCAATTTTCGCCTTCGTCGGGGCCGCCATGCGCACGCGTCGCAGCATCACCGTGCTGGAAACCCTGGTGGTGATTTGCGCCATCGCCGGCGCTGCGGTTGCTGGCCATCACGTTTATACGCAGTTCTACCCGGCGGTGAGTTGCGGCGTGGACGTGTTGCAACCGATTGTCGACGGTCTGCCGCTGGCGAAAGTCTTCCCGCTCGGTTTCCAGGTCGATGGCTTCTGCTCCACGCCGTACCCGCCTGTCCTCGGGCTGTCGCTGGCCCAGTGGGCCTTGGTCGCCTTCGTACTGGTCGTGGTGCTGGTGCCGTTACTCACTTCGCGAAACCGCAAAGCGCTGCGCTGAGGTTACTCGCCGCTTCGGCACGTCAGGTGAAAAAAAACGCCCCGGCCTCCATAGAGAGCACCGGGGCGTTTGGCGTTTCAGAGCGCAGGTAAAAAGTTCGTGATGCATGGCAATCGAGGGTGTAGCGGGTGTGCGACATGTTGTCACAGCGACGCGCTCGCCAAGTGCGACGAACGCCAGGATTTTCCACGACGGAGCAATAAAATTGAGCCGTTTGCAGCGCGCGCGATTGCAACCGTAACAATCCAAAACAGGCACTTTTAACAACCTCTGGAAAATTGCCGTAGCCCTTGTCCAGCAAGGGCTTCGGCGCAGTCAGGGATGGCATGAGAGCCTTCGAAGCTGTCTGAATCGCGCGCGATACACCTACTGAATCTGGTGTTTTTATTGAGAATCAATTTCGATAACATGACGTGCTTTTGCAACAGATGCGGATAATTGTTGCTGGAATGGATACAAATTATTTCGGGATGGGACATGGTTTCTGCAACGCTACCTATCTACAATCGCCCGCACTGAATTCCCGGCGCTGCTCATCCTTGAGCAATAAACAGGGCATCGAGAAGCTTCAACGCTTCGTGCGATTCCCAGTGTCGGTGCCTTCCCTTTATCCGCACCAAATGGAATTGGTCTGTAATCAGGCCTTTGACCACGAATTCGAATAAGAACTCACTGCTGACCCAGGATTTGTCGAACAGCGTCTGACGCGCGACGGGCAGCCCTTATTCAATCAAGAGAAATGCCAACCCTTGGCAGGGTGAAGTGTTGGCGATCAAAACCCAACTGCATTGCGCAAGCTGCTTTAGAGGTCGTGAGATGAGTAAAAACAGGTACCCCAGACTACTAGGCTTATTGCCGCTGCTCAGCATGCTGTTGCTGGGAGGCTGCAACATGACCTTGCTCAATCCTACGGGCCAGGTTGGCCTGGAGCAGCGAAACCTGATCATCACCGCAACGTTGCTGATGCTGTTGGTTGTGGTCCCGGTCATTGTCATGACCTTCCTGTTCGCCTGGAAATACCGCGCGACCAACACTAAAGCCGTGTACACGCCGAAATGGTCGCACTCCACCAAGATTGAAATCGCGGTGTGGGCCGTTCCAGTGCTGATCATCATTGCACTGGGTTACGTCACCTACGTGTCGACCCACGAACTGGACCCGTACCGTCCGCTGGAGTCCGACGTCAAGCCGATCACCATCGAAGTGGTCTCGCTGGACTGGAAGTGGGTGTTCATCTATCCGGAACAAGGCATCGCCACGGTCAACAAGATCGTGTTCCCGACCAATACGCCAGTTAACTTCAAAGTGACTTCGGACTCCGTGATGAACTCGTTCTTCATCCCGGGTCTGGGCGGCCAGATCTACGCGATGGCCGGCATGCAGACCAAGTTGCACCTGATTGCCAACCGTGACGCCGAGATGGAAGGCATCTCCGCCAACTACAGCGGCGCAGGTTTTACCGGCATGAAATTCAAAGCGATCTCAACTTCCCAGGAGAATTTTGACGCCTGGGTAAGCGAAGTCAAAAAGGCACCTAAACAGCTGGAAAAAGCTGAATACGAAGCCCTTACCAAGCCAAGCCAGAACAACCCAGTCGAGCTCTACTCCTCGGTCACGCCGGGCCTGTTTCAGATCATCGTCGACAAGTACGAAGGCATGAAACCGGGCAAGCCGGTGCACCACGAGAAGAAAGAGAAAGAAGTGGCGCACAACATGGAAGGGATGGACATGAGTTCGCATTCAGCTGCCGGGGCAGAGGAGTAAACGATGTTTGGTAAATTAAGTTGGGAAGCGGTCCCGTTTCACGAACCGATCGTGATGGTTACCATCGCCATGATCGCGCTCGGTGGCGTGGCGCTGTTCGCTGCAATCACCTACTTCAAGAAGTGGACCTACTTGTGGACCGAGTGGCTGACGTCGGTCGACCACAAGAAAATCGGCGTGATGTACATCATCGTCGCCATGGTCATGCTGCTGCGCGGTTTTGCCGACGCCATCATGATGCGTACCCAACTGGCCATGGCCACCGAGGGTTCGCCTGGCTACCTGCCGCCTGAACACTATGACCAGATCTTCACCGCTCACGGTGTGATCATGATCATCTTCATGGCGATGCCTTTCTTCACCGGCCTGATGAACCTTGCAGTGCCGCTGCAGATCGGCGCGCGTGACGTTGCCTACCCGTTCCTGAACTCCCTGAGCTTCTGGCTGCTGGTGTCGGGCGTTGTGTTGATCAACCTGTCGCTGGGCGTCGGCGAATTCGCCAAGACCGGTTGGGTTGCTTATCCGCCGCTGTCGGGCCTGCAATACAGTCCGGGCGTGGGGATGGATTACTACATCTGGGCGCTGCAGTTATCCGGGTTGGGTACGACGCTGACGGGGGTCAACTTCCTGGCCACCGTGGTGAAAATGCGTACCCCGGGCATGAAGCTGATGGACATGCCGATCTTCACCTGGACCTGCACCTGGGCGAACGTCCTGATCGTGGCTTCGTTCCCGATCCTGACCGCTACCCTCGCTTTGCTGACACTTGACCGTTACATGGATTTCCACATTTTCACCAATGAACTTGGTGGCAATCCAATGATGTACGTCAACCTGTTTTGGGCCTGGGGTCACCCCGAGGTATACATCCTGATTCTGCCGGCATTCGGGATCTTCTCCGAAGTCATCTCGACCTTCACGGGCAAGCGTCTGTTCGGTCACCACTCGATGGTCTACGCATCGGGTGCGATCTCGATCCTGGGCTTCATGGTCTGGTTGCACCACTTCTTCACCATGGGTTCGGGTGCCAGCGTCAACGCCTTCTTCGGTCTGGCGACGATGCTGATTTCGATCCCGACGGGGGTGAAGCTATTCAACTGGCTGTTTACCATTTACCAGGGCCGTCTGCGCTTCACCAGTCAGGTGATGTGGACCCTGGGCTTCATGGTCACCTTCGCCATCGGCGGCATGACCGGCGTACTGCTGGCCATCCCGGGTGCTGACTTCGTTCTGCACAACAGCCTGTTCGTGATCGCTCACTTCCACAACGTGATCATCGGTGGCGCGGTATTCGGCTACATTGCAGGCTTCGCCTTCTACTTCCCGAAAGCGTTCGGCTTCAAGCTGCACGAAGGTTGGGGCAAGGCAGCGTTCTGGTTCTGGATCACCGGCTTCTTCGTCGCATTCATGCCGCTCTATGTACTGGGCTTCATGGGCATGACCCGTCGTCTGAACGCCACCACCAACCCTGAGTGGGTGCCGTACCTGTACGTCGCCATGTTCGGTGCGGTGATGATCGCTGTCGGCATCGCCTGCCAGCTGATTCAGCTGTACGTCAGCGTGCGTGACCGCAACAAACCGGAAAACATGTGCGAACACGGTGACCCGTGGAATGCCCATACGCTGGAATGGTCGACCTCGTCGCCACCACCGTTCTACAACTTCGCGGTACTGCCAAAAGCAGAAACCATCGATCCGTTCACCGAAGCCAAGGAAAACGGCACCGCGTACCAGGCTCCGGCCAGGTACGAGCCGATCCACATGCCAAACAACACCGCGACCGGTGTGGTCATGGGCGCTCTGTTGACGGTGTTCGGTTTCGCGATGATCTGGCACATCTGGTGGCTGGCGATCGTGAGTCTGGTTGGTACCGTGGTGTACTTCACCATCCATGCCGCCCGTGACGATCAGGGCTACATGGTGCCGGTGGATGTCATCGAGCGCATCGAAGCCGAGCAGCACAAACGTCTGGTAGCGGCCGGGAAGATTCCTGCCAACGCCACCCGTGTTGAAACCTCGTTGGAACAGGCTTAAACCATGTCGAACTTAGTGACCAATGCTGGACACACCCATGTCGATGGACATGGGCACGATGACCATCACCACGACTCGGGCGAGATGACCGTATTCGGTTTCTGGCTCTACCTGATGACCGACTGCATTCTGTTTGCGTCGATCTTCGCGGTGTACGCGGTACTGGTTAACAACGTAGCGGGCGGCCCGTCGGGCGCCGACATCTTCGAGCTGCCATACGTACTGGGCGAAACCGCTCTGCTGCTGTTCAGCTCGATCACCTACGGCTTCGCCATGCTGGCGTTGTTCAAAGGCAAGAAGAGCCAGGTATTGGGCTGGCTGGGCATGACTTTCCTGCTCGGCGCCGGCTTCATCGCCATGGAAATCAACGAGTTCCACCTGTTGATTTCCGAAGGCTATGGCCCTAGCCGCAGCGGCTTCCTGTCCGGGTTCTTCACCCTGGTCGGCACCCACGGTCTGCACGTGACCAGCGGTCTGATCTGGATGGCGATCATGATGTATCAGGTGCAGAAAAACGGCCTGACGGCGACCAACAAGACCCGTCTGAGCTGCCTGAGCCTGTTCTGGCACTTCCTGGACGTGGTGTGGATCTGCGTATTCACCGTTGTTTATCTGATGGGGACTATGTAAATGGCTAACGCTCATTCCCACGATAGCCACGACGCCGGCCACGGCAGCGTCAAGTCCTACGCTATCGGTTTCATTCTGTCGGTGATCCTGACCGTCATTCCGTTCGGCCTGGTGATGTACCCGACCCTGCCGAAAGCCATGACCCTGTGGATCATACTGATCTTCGCAGTGATCCAGGTGCTGGTGCACCTGGTGTACTTCCTCCACCTGGACCGCTCGGCCGCGCAACGAAACAACGTGATTGCGTTTGTGTTCGCCGCGATCGTGATCGTCCTGTTGGTTGGCCTGTCGCTGTGGATCATGTTCAGCATCCACACCAACATGATGGCGCACTGAGGAAACTCCGCATGTCCTTTAAGCACTTTATCCAAATCACCAAACCGGGGATCATTTTCGGTAACGTGCTTTCAGTGGCAGGCGGATTTTTCCTGGCCTCCAAAGGGCATGTCGATCTGGCCATTTTCCTGGCTGCCATGATCGGCACGTCCCTGGTCGTCGCTTCCGGTTGTGTGTTCAACAACTGCATCGACCGCGACATCGACGTGAAGATGGAACGCACCAAGAATCGTGTGCTGGTGCAGGGCCTGATCTCCCTGAAACTGGCGCTGATCTATGCGACCGTCCTCGGCGTTGCCGGTGTCGTGCTGTTGTACACAGTGGCCAACCCGTTGGCCGCTTTGTTCGCGGTGATCGGTTTCGTCATCTACGTCGGTTTCTACAGCCTTTACCTCAAGCGCAAGTCGGTTCACGGCACGCTGGTGGGCAGTCTGTCGGGCGCGATGCCGCCGGTGATCGGTTATGTCGCCGTCAGTAACTCGTTCGACGTGGCTGCGCTGACGCTGCTGGTGATGTTCAGCCTGTGGCAGATGCCGCATTCCTACGCCATCGCGATTTTCCGCTTCAACGATTACCGGGCCGCTTCCATTCCGGTGTTGCCCGTGAAGCGCGGCATCAAAGTGGCGAAACGGCACATTCTGCTCTACATCCTGGCCTTCCTCGTGGCGACCTTGATGCTGACCTTCAGCGGCTACGCCGGCATGAGCTACCTTGCCGTCGCCGCCGCCATGGGCATGTACTGGTTGTACATGGCCTGGACCGGTTACAAGGCAGTGGATGACACGGTCTGGGCACGCAAGCTGTTCGTGTTCTCGATCTTCACCATTACCGCGTTGAGCGTGATGATGTCGCTGGATTTCAAAGTGCCAACGGAGTTGTTGCTGACGTACGCGCCTTGAGATTCGGTTATTGACTAAAAAAACCGCCCTTCGAAAGAGGGGCGGTTTTTTTTGGATGCCGGTTTTACGGTCGAGCGGACGGTGATGAGTGTTTACTGCACGTTCTACGTATCGCCGTCAGGAATGAAACATCGAACATGTCGACCTCGATCAGGCTCATCGGTGTCGGATGCCCTTGCACGCAAAGTGCGAGCGGTACCCGGCCATTGGCGATGGAAGTGAGGCATATCGAGTGCTCCAAACCGATAAACCAGTCTGATCTTTGCGATTGCTGCATCAAGGCCTGTAATTCTTTTGAGCGCAGGGCGCTGAGCACGTCCTTTCCTGAACATTTGGCATAGGCTTCGGCCATGCACCACTTGCCTGCGATGGCGTAATCCGTAGCTGCGCATGGGTGAGCGTTGTTGACGAATGTTCTGCGAAGGTACTGGTTCAAGACATCGCTATTTTCCAGAGCGCCCACACCTTCTATGTCAACGCCAACTCTGCCGTTCCTGGAGACTGCCACGCAGACGTACCCGCCAGCGTGGCTCAGACTGAATGCCAGGTCGTTCCCCTCCAGGCAGGGTCTGCCGTTTTTCTCGATACGAATGGGCAAGTGGCGCGGCTCCGTGTCGAGCATGCTCGCGACCACACTGCGAAGAAGCGCTCTTCCCAGAATGAAATCCGTTCTGCCTGTCATGTCGGTCATGCCACTGGCGCGAATTGCTTCCTCGTCCGACAAGAGTGATTGCAGATGGGGCGGCAATGGCTGCGTTGATGTGCGGGCCGCGACGACTAGCGGATTCATCGGCGAGGGGGCTGGACGACACTCACCGAGTGCCTCCCCTGTAGGCGAGTCCATAAGCAACAACCGCTGCAATGACCAGCCCCGCCGCGATTACAGCAATAGAGATATCCAGTCCGAGAACACTGATGAGGCCGCTTATGATCAGAATGCCAATGCTGCCGCCCAACGCGCCGAGTGCGCTCCAGTAGCTGAATATCTTGCCGGATTTGTCGTCATCTATTTGCGTTTGAATGGCGGTGATCAACGGTATGTCGATAACAGTGGCCGATAGCCCGATCAACACGCTGGCGATAAACGCGAGTGGCATCGCTGGCAGGCCTGTAAAAGCACTCGCCACGAGCACCAGGAGCGCAAGGGCGAGAATGATTTCTCCGCAGAATGCCAGTTTCAGATTATTGGCGATGCGCAGTTTGCCGATCACCAGCGAACTGACAAGTTCGCCTATTCCGCAGGCCACCATCAGGCTGCTGTAAAACGTAGCGGGTTGCTCAAGTGTGCTGACTGCATAGAGCGGGAGGGCTATCTGCAGGGTGCCGCGCCACGCGACGGTGTAAAAAAAGTAGCCAGTGATTCTTACCATCAGCGCCCGGTGCGACAGCAACTCTATCCAGCCGGTGTGCAGCTGTTGCAACAATTGAAAGGCGGTGCGAGCGATGGTGTGTGGTGTTTGCGCCTTTATGCCCGTCAGCAACGTTTGCGAGCAGAAGAAGAGCAGGGCACAGATAATCAGCGAGTTAGCCGGCGTCATATTCAGTGCGCTCAGCCCGCCCACGAGACCAGCGCCCAGAAAAAAGCACGGCCAGAGCACGCTCTGCACAAGGCCATTGGCGAGTGTCAGTTCCTTTTTCCGGACAAGGCTTGGGACGAAAGCTTTGCTTGCCGGTTTGGATACCGCATAAGTGCTTGTCACGATTGCGCCGATGAATGTAAGCCAGAAAATACTTAAAGCATTCATGTGCAAAAGCAGCGCGAGAATGAGCACGCCTGAACCACGAACCCAATCACAAAAGACCATCAGTTTTTTGCGATCGTAATGGTCTGCAACTGCGCCTCCCAGAATGCCCAGTATGCCTCGGGGGAAAGTTACGCAGAAAGCGACGATTCCCAATGTACCGACGGACGCACCCATCGCCAGTGCCAGGAAGGTGACCATTACTCCGAAGAAACCATCACCGATGCTGACCATGACCTGGCTAAGGAAAAATCGCCTGAAGGGTGGTTGTCCAAGCAGTTTTGTATAAGTTGATTCGGTTGTTTCCAGCTCAATGTCTAAAGCCATTTCAGGAGCATCCCAGATTTTTTCTTGATAAGGAGAGGGCGCGGCGCTCTAGAACGACCAGTTTTTCGCATCTCCTGGTTATGGAACCGACATTGATGTGATTGGTAATTTCAGCTTTGGCCATCGCATATTTGACGATCATTGCCTCGTCGGCGATTTCCCGGAATTGCGCAGCGGCGGCCTGATCATCAAGGACGCGTTGAGCGAAGGATGAAAACAGGCTTCTCGACCCGGAATAGATAGAAAAGGCTTCGTGTATTTTTTTCGCCCGGATCGCCACGGATTCGTACGGGTTATTCGCAATCCACTCGATCTCGGTCAGCATTTTGTAGCTGTCTTCGAGTGAGGCCAGGTAAGCGGCACAGTGTCGTATCGCGGCGGTTCGTCCGCTTTCATCATTGTTTGTCGTGATCGGGTTGAAATACCGGACCAGGCGCGTGCCGTTGTTATCGAAATACCGGTCGATGTAACTCTGATCGTAGCGATAGGTTCTCAGGACAGAGGTATCGTCATCGTCGGTGATGCGCCAGGCTAAAGACGCATCTCGCCCGGTCAGCACGATGGAGTGGTTGAGGTGCTCGGTCTTGTATTCAGGGCAGTGGGGTAAATAGAAGACACTGCCCATGACGATGACAAAGGGCACTTTTGCGAGATGCTCGTGTATGTCGTTCTGCGCCAGGTCGAATGTGTCGTACGTCTTCGAATTTTGTTCCCAGCCTGTCAAGGCCAGTCCCTGGTTATCCAGGATAGACGTCTGAAACGCCCACTTGGGCTTATGATCCAGAATGTGGTCCCGAAAGATCTGATCTGTTGACGCTAGCGAGTTATAAAAAAGCAGGTCGACGTTGGCAGCGTTTTTTTTCAGGAACACCACTGCTTGCCTGCGCCAGCAATCCAGAAAACGCCTGTCATACTGTTCATCGTAGTTAAATGGCTCGCCTTCGCTATTCAATGTGTTCTGATCAAGCGCCATCGTCTTTCACTTCCATAATAAATCCCCACGAGGATATGGCTTTGTTGTCGTACCTGGCTGCATCGACTTGTATCCAGCCATCCAGCACCTTGAGCACGAGGTGGTTGTCTGCACTCACGAAGGCCATTACCAATTCATCGGGTTTGCCATCAAGCCGCGTCATACTGGCGTCTGTGACGAAGATGGTTCGGCCGTTGATGGATAGCGGCGCCCCGGTCGCACGTCCACACGCTCTGATAATGCTGAGGTTTTCTTCAGCGCATTTGAGATTGCTCAAACTTCGCTCTTCCGGAGACGGAAATCCGATGGAAGTGGCAAAACCATCGTTCTGCTTCATCGCCATTGAGGCCCACTGACTGCGGTTCTCAATAACGCCTGGAAGCGCGGCAACAATTTTCTTCATCACCTTCAACCAGACTGAACTGGCACAATCTTGCGGTGTGACCTTTATGGGCGTCTGATGAATGATGTCGCCTTGGTCAAACGCCTCGGTGACAAAGTGAAAGGTCACACCGATGTGTTCTTCGCCATTTTTCAGCGCATAGAATATCGGCGCGCCGCCGCGGTATTTTGGTAACAGTGACGGATGAATATTGACCATGCCGTATTGACTGGATTCAGACAGCGATACATCCAGCCTGGACAGATAGGTCATGACTAAAATGATGTCCGGGTTGAAATGTTTCATGTCCGCTTTCAGTGTGTCAGCGGATTCAACGGGCGTTATAGAGTCGTGGTCACCTTCCCATTCGTGGAATGCCGACGGTGATGCAAAAACCATCAGGTTGTCCGGCCCTGTGAAATCTCGTAGAAAGGGGATGATCGGCAGGCCCTGTTTTCCGCAGATGTAGGCGATTCGACAGGTCATGCCAATACTACTGAGCCATATTTTTCACTGAGTAACTTGATTGTTTGCCGGGGCGTGGAAAAGTTGCTCATGACCAGGTCTTCTTCATTGAGTTCGAAGTTGAGTTCATTTTCAAGCATGGCAATAATCTGAATGATTTTGATGGAGTTGACGCGCATCTCGGAGAGGGACGAATCCATCTCCAGCGTGAGCGGCGAACCGGTGATCGTTGCGATGACGCGCAGGACGGTGTCTTGAATCAAATTCATGATGCAAATCCTTTTGTCTGGATGAGTTATCAAGGTTTCAGTTTATTTGGCCAGTGATCGGTGTCCGAACCAAACTGCTCGTACAGCGCCGCTCGCCAGCGATCCAGTCCAAAGGCAACGCAGCCGGAATGCAGCAAGTGATTGTCGACGTTGGTGATTTCAAATTTTTCACACAACGTATCCTGGCAATTGTTGAACGAGGCTATGGAACTGGATTCGCCATTGGCGGACATAAATTCCAGTTCATATTTGGCATCAGCCATCAACTGGATCGCGCCCTTGGTCTTCATGTCGTCGTAGTGGAAAAACGGATCGCGTGCAGTCACGATCTGTCCGTACAGACCGAGATCGCAAAACAGACTCCAGATCTCTTCCATGATCTCCAGGCGTTTTTCTTCCACAAATGCCGGACTGCCCATGAACACGATTTCGCGCATGGTGAATTCGTTACGGCGAAACGTGTTCAGTCGCCATTGAATCTCATGGCGGAAGCATCGGCCCTTCATGGTGAATACGGTTTGCGACTGCCGTGTTTGCTGGATTTCTGCGTAGCAGTGGTAGCAAACGCAAGGTTGCAAAAAAGCCCCATGGTTCTGAAATAGATCAGGCGCAATGGTCGAAGACCGGGATTCGCGAATGTCTTTGATCAGCGTGTAGTTGTGAGGTATCTGGGTGACGCCATAGACGTTTTGCGGGAAATTTTTGTGATATCCGTTTCGCTCCATGATCTCAGCGGTATAGATGGATGCGTAATCGCGCACATGGGCGCCGTGGCGAACAGCGATTGCCAGCAGCAACCTGTCTACCGCTTCCATCAACAGCACATCGGTTGCGTCGTAATGGCTGGCGGATTTTTCAGGGTGTATTGCGCCGGTGTCATTCGCCGGGCGCGCGTGGGCTTTTACGGTCTTTTGCGGCGAGATTTTTGCAACGAGCAAAGCCTCAACCAGTTCTTCAAGGTCGACGCTGATGCTTTCGCGTTCTGCAAAGTTGTCAGTATCGATATCCACCAGTGCGCAGTGATCGGACTCAAGGTATTGAACGCTTTTTACCGATTCACTGATGTAAGGGATACGCTCCAGCAATTCACTCAGGCGACCGTTTTTGATTTTAGGGGGCAGTGTCGCTTTGATTTGATTCAAGGACGCGCTCGCGATTTTATCCGACAGTCTATTCATCGTTACATCCACCGCTGCTTGTAGGAAATCACGCCAAGTTTCTCTTTTGCCAGAATTTCATAAGTCACATCGCGCTGGGGTGGATGAAACTGCGCAGCCTTGATGTCGTTGAAGATTGCAGATAACGGATTGTCATGGGACAGGCTGTTGATGCCGGTTATTTTCATGGCATTTGAAACCAGCGAGTTTGATTCTCGGGCAATCACTTCCTTGGCGATGAGGCTGATTCTGTTAACGCTCACGTCGACGTGCTCATCTGCGGCCATGAAATCATCCAGTACGGTGCAGAAAGAGCGCATTTGCGATTCCATGATTTCCAGCGAAATCAGCATTTCAGCGATTGAAAACTGCACGCCTGGGTACTTGGCTAACACATGACTCCCATTGGGTGGCCGCTTGGTGCTGGCGGTATTCACCGCCAGATCAAGTGCCTGACGCGCGATGCCCAGATACACGCAACATACGTTGAACCGGAACAGGTAACCCTGCATGGACAGGCTGGCGATGGGAGTGTCTTCACCACAGATAACCCATTCGTCAGAGCAAAACACGGCATCGAATTTCACACTGTTACTGTAGGTGTCCTGCATCGCAACGCTGTTCCAGTCTTCAATAACGGATACGCCTGCATCTTTTTTATTCAGCATCAGCGCGATGACACCCAGATCATCGCCTGAATAGTTTTCGACCATGCAGTACACAGGCAGGTAGGAGACGAAAGGTTCCAGAGATACGAACTTCTTCAAGCCGGTTACGCAATATCCGCCTTCAACTTTTTTCGCTCGGACAGGATAGGTGTCGATATTCAGTTGACCCGGGGTCAGAAAATACAGGCCGGGCTCATTGAGCGACCCCATCAGACGACCATGAGTTGAAACGTCGTCGAGCATCCGGTCGAACTTCGCGCCCTGACGCGTGGTTATTCCCCACAGCGTATACAGATGCATGGACAGACTCAGCGCTGAGGACGCGTCCAATTGAGCCAGTTTTGCAACGACGGCCATGTATTCATGCGCCGTTATGCTCGCAAACGTGACTGGAAGTGAATGGATATTCAGTTTGACCAACTTGATGATGCGCTCGGCAACCGGAAGTTCGGCGATAACCAGCTGATCCAGTTCATCCAGAAGTTGCGAAATTTCAAGTCTGATATTACTCATGCGCTGTGCCTTTTCATGATGTGCCTGGACCGCTTTGATGAGTGTCCATTGGTTGTATTTATTTCTGTGTCACGCACGCGCGTTCGCAGGCAGGCTCTGTATTTTTCAGGTTTGGCAAATAAGTTTTATTACTTGAACATCATGCTCAGAAAAACGATGAAGAGCAGACTTATATAGATAATCGCGTGGGTTCTGTCGGGTATCTTGCCGATCATTGGGCTGGCAAGTCTGATGCCGACCACCGCGCCCAGCGTCAAGACACAAAACGCGAGAAGGTCAACATAACCGAGGTAGCCGAATCCCAAATCGTATCCGCTTACTTGCGCCATCAGAATGTAGGTCGCTGTTCCTGCCAGTGCCACCGGTAAACTTAGCGGGTTGGCCATGGAGGTTGCCTGGGTCATGCTCAAGCCGCAGCGCCGCAGCAACGGGACGGTCATTACGCTGCCGCCGACGCCAAGCGCGGTCGCCACTGCGCCAATACCGGTGCCGCCAGAAATCGTTGCAAATTTGCTCAGGCTTTCAGGTTTGGCGTGGGCTGTTTGTTCTATGAAGCCTCGACGGAACAGGCAGTCGACGATGGTAATGGCTAAATAGGCAACGAACGCCATACGCAATAGTTCGCCATCAAGAAGATCCGCAGTGACCGCGCCAGCAATTGCTCCGAGGCCGATAAATCCGGCGAGAGGCCAGATGTAAGGTTTTAATAATGTGCCGGCGCGCACATGGTTTCGGGTGCTGATCGACGCATTGACAATCATCACACAGGTGGAAGTTGCGACTGCAATATGCATCGCGGACTGGGCAATGAGGTCGTCTGCATCGTGGGTGGCGGACAATAGCCGATAGAGCACGGGCACTATGATGAACCCGCCACCGAACCCGAATAAAACGGTGGTGACGCCTGCAAAACAACCGAAAAACGCCAACAGTAAATAGATCATTTCGCCCAATTCCATTCCAAATCGCGGCGTACGATAGATCAGTCGATTGAGGGTGGCTTGAGCATTCGGGCCAAATATGTTTGAGTTTCGGCCACTTTCCCATAAGCACACCCATGCGAAACGTTCCGATCCACCTGCTGGACGCAACCCCCCGCGCAGTCGTCGCTATCGGCTCGGACTATCCCGACGGGTTTTTACACCCCAGCCATACCCATCGACGAGCACAGCTCCTGTACGGCGCGAAAGGCGTAATGAAGGTCGTCACAAAGGGCGGCAACTGGATTGTTCCGCCGCAGCGCGCAGTCTGGATTCCGCCGCAGGTGGCTCATGAAGTGTTGTACTTCGGGGTGAGTACCCGCAGCCTTTATATCGAGCCTGCCTGCGTGCCTTCATCCAAAATGGACTGCCAGGTCATCAGCGTCTCGCCGTTGATGCGCCAGCTATTGATGGAGTCCGTGGATGTGCCTCTTGAATATGAGGAGCAGGGGCGGGATGGGGCGTTGATGAATCTGTTGCTGCACGAATTGGCGCGAGCGACGGAGTTACCGCTGCATATTCCGCTGCCGATTGATCCGCGTTTGCTCTTGCGCTGCCAGGCCTTCCTTCAAGCGCCCGACATTCATCAGTCGCCGCAGGAATGGGCGCGTGATTTACACATGAGTGAGCGCTCTTTCAGTCGTCTGTTCCGAGAGCAGACAGCCATGAGCTTCGGACAGTGGCGACAGCGTGCCTGCGTTGTTCTGGCGCTGGCCAGACTGTCCGCCGGGGTCTCGATCACACGGATTGCCCTGGATTTCGGCTATGAAAGTCCTGCGGCCTTTTCAACCATGTTTCGTCGAATACTGGGGCAGGCACCGACTGCCTACCTGGAAGACCACTCGCGCTGAATGATCCAATCAAGTGTCAAGCAATCGCAAGAACCGGTCCCGCACTTGAAGGTTGTCGCTGTGCGCGACGTTGAAACGCAGAAACTGACTGGCATCCGCCGCTTTGCTCAGCAGGGTGCCAGGCGCCAGCACCAGATCAATCTCCAGTCCATTTTTAGCCAGCGTTTCCGCGTGGAGGCCTTCCGGCAATCGCGTCCAGAGGAACAACCCTTCATGGGGCAGCGTTGACAGCGAGCAGCCTGCTTCGATCAACCAGCCAGTGACCCGGCTGCTCGATTCGTACAGTCGGTCCACCGTGCGCCGGGTGTGTTTGGCGTAGCTGCCGTCGCTGAGCATCGTGCAGATGATCTGCTCTGCCAGTTCCGATGTCATGCCGCCGCAGGCCATTTTCAGGATGACCATGCGGGCGGCCAGCTGCGGCGACAGCACCGCGAAACTGACGCGGCTGTTGGCAGTCAGGGTCTTGGAGAAGCCGGAAACGTAACTGACGTTGTCCAGACCGCCCGCAGCCAGGCGAGGGGTGCTGCGTTGTTGCAGGTCGCAATACAGATCGTCTTCGACGATGTGGAAACCGTAGCGGTGACTCAACTCCAGCAAGCGATACACCTGGGCCGGGGAGAACGAGTGCCCGGTCGGGTTATGCAGGACGTTGTTGGTCATGTAGAGCACGGGCCGATGAACAATCAGCAACCGCTCGAAAGACTCAAGGTCCATGCCCTCCGCACCGCGAGGGATGGTGATGACTTTGGCGCCGTGCAGGGCCAGGTTGGTGTGCATGGTGAAATAGCACGGGTCGTCCAGCAGCACCGTATCGCCCGGTTTGACCAGCAGACGCATGAGCATGTCGATGGCTTGCACGGTGTTGGCCGTGGTGACGATCTGGTCCACGGGCACTTCGATGCCGATAGCCGCCAGCTTGACCTGCAACGCCTCGCGCAGTGGCACATAACCGGCTGCAACGCCATATTCCCCCATGCGCAGGGAAGTGGCGCGCAAGGTACCGCGCACGGCTTTGAGCAATTCATCGGCGGGCAGCCACGAAGAGGGTAGAAAACCGGCGCCGGGGCGCAGCGCACCGTTGTCCTGCAGCACCGCGCGGCGGACCACGCTGAGGGTGTCCTGAGGTTGCAGGTCGGGGCCGGCATCGGTTTTAAGGGTGGTGCTGGAGCGGTGCACGTAATGCCCCGATCCCTGGCGTGAAACCACCAGACCTTTGGCGCGCAAACGGTCCAGCGCATCCACGACCGTCGACTTGCCCACGTTCATCAGATCGGACAGCTCGCGAATCGGCGGCAGCTTTGCACCATGCGGCAGCCCACCCTGACTGATTGCCGTCGATAACTGATCGACGATCTGCTGCACCAGCGGCACTCCCGGCTGGAACTCGATCGCGGCGATCACTGCGCGCTGCACCTGCATTTTACTGGTCTCTCCGGCAGTAAACTTCGTTGGATTCTAACCAAACTTGCTCTGATCAGAACACGTCTGCGTCTCTACCATCACATTACAGACTTTCCTGACTGTTCGCGCTGGACGCCTGAACAATCAATGTTTTCAGAGGTGCTGCATGAGTGCTCCAACCACACTGGCGGTTGCCAAACCAGTGATCAACATCCGCCTGTTCACGATCCGGATGATTACCGCCGTTTCGCTGTTTGCAGTGCTGGGCAAGGCCAACGTCTGGCTCGACACCGCCACCAACAGCGTTCTTGCCCTCGGCTATCGTGCCTTGCTGTTGTTGCTGCCGCTGACGTTGCTGGTGCTGGGCCGTCGCTCCCTGAGCGTCACGCTGATGTGCGCCGCGCTCGGGCTGGTGCTCCTGGCGGTCACCAGCAACCAGGGCATCGTCCTGTTTGCAGCGGCTTTGTTTGCCTATGGCATCGCCATCGCGGGTTACCTGATCAAAAGCGAAGCGGCACAGACCAAGGAGGGCGCCGCCTACAACCGTGTTGCCATGAACATGGGCAGCCTGGTGGCAGGGTTGATCCTGCTGTCGCCGCTGCTGACGCCAACCCTGTTCTTTTTCGGCGCAGCAGGTTTTGTGCTGCTGTGTCTGCCGATCGCCATGGGCGCGACGTTCACCACGCAGCCCCTGGTTGCCAGTCCTTCGAGCCATGATGGCAGCGGCTGGCGCAACAAACTGCCATGGGTGATTGCCGGCCTGATCATGGGCATCAAGCTGTTCGGCGTGTTCTCGATTCTGCCCCAGGCGATCCTGCTGAAAACCGGCGAACTGCCGACCTGGTACGGCCTGATGCTGATCCTCAACAGCGCCGTGGTGGTGTTTGCCCAAGTGCCGGTGATGAAGCTGATCGAGCGCACCGGACGCTTCAAGGTGGTCGCGGTCATTGCCATCATCATCGGCGGCTTCCTCGTCCTTTCCTCGCCTGCCGCTTTTCACGTTGAAACACTGATGGGGGCGCTGATCTGGGTGGCATTGCTGTCCCTGGCCGAATGCGCGTTCAGCTACCTCGACTACTTCTCGGTCAAGCAGAACAACATGTTCGTCAAGGAAGTCTCGCTGGGTGTCGGCGCGGGGCTGACGGTGCTGATCATGCGCGTCGTTCCACCCCCTTATAACGCCCTGATACTCGCCGCCATCGGTGCGGGCGGCATCCTCGCCTGGTATTGGCTCAACCGTAAATCCAACGCGTCACTGCACGACTGAATCACCGTGTCTGCTTTGTTTACTCCAGAGTTCGGAGGCTTCATGAACACCACGTCATGCGTAGTAGTGGTCGGTTACAACGGCAATCGGGTAGACGATATCCAAAAGCTGCGCGACCTCTGCAAGACACTGTACAACGCTCGATTGATTCTGGTGGTCGATCGCATTCAGCCCGGCGACGATCAAGTGGCCGATCACGTCTGCAGCGCCTCGCTGGCCCCCGAGCGCGTGGTCGATTCCCTTCATTGGGTCGCGGCTTGCCTGAGTGCCGAACGCTGGAAGCTGATCGGTGTGTTGCCGTTTTCCGACCGCGGCGTGCTGCTCGGTGCGGCGCTGGCGACACATTTCGGCCTGCCGGGGATCACACCCGCCGAGGCCCGCGCGGGGTTGGACAAACAGATATTTCGCCAACTGGAAGCCAGCGCCGTCAGCGCGCCGCCGGACTACCGGCCGGTGTTTTCCGCGCGCGTCGAAAGCCTCGGCGAGTTGCGCCAGCGAGTCGTCGAACTGGGCGGCGAAGCCTTCATCAAACCGGCCTGCGAAGGCGCGAGCAGAGGGTGTCGCGTCATCCATCATCTGTCCGAATGCGACGAAGCCTGGCTGGCGCTCAAACCCTATCGTGACGGCGGTATCGTCATCGAGGAGTTGATCCAGCACGCCCGTGAATACAGTTGGGATTGCGTGGCCGGCAGCACTTGGGTAACCGAAAAGACCACCACAGATGGCGCCTATCGCGCAGAAATCCAGCAAGTCGTACCGGCACCGTTGACGGCTCATGTACAGGCCCGGCTCGCGGGCGCCGGGCAGCACATGTCGGCGCTGGTCTCGCTGGCTAACGGCGCTTATCACAATGAAGTGTTCCTGCGCAGCGACGGCCTGACCTCGGCCGTTGAAACCAACATGCGCCCGGGCGGTATGCACATCTGGGACCTGGCGCGACTGGCGTTCGTTGATTTCGACCCCTGGGAACGCTGGGTGCGCTGGGCAGTGGAGGGCCAGGCAGCACCGCTTGAACCGGTCGCTCGCGGCTATTGCGGCATCCGCCTGCTACGCGCCTCTGCCGACGGCCTGTTGTGCGCCGCGCCCGACATCGAACGGCTGGCCCGAGGACTGGGCATCGAACTGGTGGAAGCCGTGTATAGCCGACGCATCGGCGATTCGGTCAGCGCCGAAGTGAAAGACAACATGTCGTTCATCGGTCACATCGTCCTGTTCAACGAGCACTACGCACAACTCAGCGACGACCTGCTGCGCCTGGCCGAAGCCGTTGAATCACGCATTGAAATAAACCGTCTTGTACCGGCACGCGCAGCGGGCTGAGTTTTAGGAGTGAGATCCATGTTGGTCCAGAAAATGTTTGTGCAAAAAATGTCCTGTGATGAACGCTTCATCGCCCTGGCAAAAGAGTTGCGTTACGACATCTACGGCGAGAACTCCGCCGGCGGCCATTACGCGCCGCTGGTGAGGCACCACGATGAACTGTACGTCAGCGGGATGGTGCCGCGCATGAATGGAGAAATTCAGTACCCCGGTCGAGTGGGCATGGAATTGACCCTGACCGATGCACAGGCAGCCGCCAGTATCAGCGCCATGCGCGGGCTCGCATTGATCGTCGATGCCATTGGTTCGCTGGACAAGATCAAGTCGCTGATACGCGTCACCGTGTACGTAAAGTCCACGGCAGATTTTGTCGACCTCAGCGAAGTCGCCAACGGTGCCTCGGATGTGTTCAGTCATGTGCTCGGCGATGCAGGTAAACACACTCGAACCACCGTTGGCGTTTATCAGTTGCCGAAAAATGCTGCCGTCGAAGTTGACATGATTGTGGCGCTTCGGCCTTCGGCATTGTGAGTGTTAGTTGCGTGGCTTTACAGGGATGAACTGTTCGTCTGGGGTTTTATCACTCAAGTCGATAATCAAATCGGTGTTTACGCATGAATGATATTCAGGGTGGATATTTCCCCTATAAGGAATTCCGCCAGAGTTTAAAGCAGCCACCACTCAGTGCAAAAGTATGGAAGAGTGATGCACTTGCAGACCTGCGCCAGAGTCTTGAACCCAGCGAGGTGGACATTGTTTCGCTGGCCCGGCAGGACAGCACCGAAGGCTGCCTGTTGACGCCAGGGATGGCGGTGTCCATGCAATGGTTGAAACCGGGCACGACCCTCGATGGCCATGCGCATGCCTGGTGGCATCTGTTCATTATCCAGTCCGGCAGTGGGGAGTTGACCCTGGGCGATGCCCCAGCAGTCAGCGTGGGTACCGGCGATGTGCTGCTGGTGCCCGCCTGGAACCGGCACGGTTTCGTCAACACCAGCAATACCCTGTCACTGGCGATGCTGAACATCAGCAACATGCCGCAAATGGCGCAACTCTCCAGCGCTGCCGATGCCACCCGTTGATCATGCCCTGATAAATTTCGCCGGGTCTAAAAAAGGGAGTTTGCTTTTGCAAACTCCCTTTTTTATGGCTGACACTTTTCAAGCGTTTCTTTTCTGTATCCGTAGAAACAGCTGATTTCTGTATCTATTCAGGGTGGCGCCAACTAACTACGATCGTTCCCATGCAACCTCTTATCAGGTTAGAGCAAGGGAGCGTTCTATGGAAAGTACAAAGCTTAAACTGTATCTTGGCGCGGATATTGTCAGTGCATTTGCGATGTCGGCATTTGTTGCATTGAAGGAAAAACAACTTCCGTTCGAACTTGTCACACTGGATTTGAAAGCGCGCGAAAATTATCGAGAAACTTATCGCAATGTTTCCCTGACGTGCAAAATCCCCACACTGGTACATCAAGGATTTGCCCTGTCGGAATCGTCGGCCATCGCCGAATACCTGGACGAACTGGCGCCGGGGCACACCAGACTCTATCCGCTCGACATTCAGCAACGCGCCCGCGCCCGTCAACTTCAGGCCTGGCTGCGCAGCGACCTTCTGGTGATCCGCAAGGAGCGCCCGGCAGACCTCATCTACTTCGGCAAGAAAGACCACCCGTTGTCAGACGAAGCCCTGGCGGCCGTGGGCAGGCTGTATTTCGTGGCCGACCGGTTGCTGAAAGAGGGCGTCGAGCATCTGTTCGGTGACTGGAGCATTGCCGACACCGACCTGGCAATCATGCTCAATCGACTGCTCGCCAACGGCGATCCGATGCCTGCCCGGTTGGCGAACTATGTCCGCTGCCAGTGGGACCGCGACAGCGTTCGGGCATGGATGGACATCGAGCGCGCAGCGCCATCCGTTCAGTAACCACCGCCAGGACACATTCAGGAGCATCGCCATGCAGGGATTGTCGGAGCACCAGAGATACAAGCCTTATAACTCACGCACCATCCGCGAAACGCCTTACTGGAACCAGCTGACACCAGCGCTGCAGGAAGCCATGAACGTTGTCGCCAGGGTCATGCCTTTTCGCACCAATGACTATGTACTTGGCACGTTGATCGACTGGGACAACCTTCCGGACGACCCGATATTCCGCATGACTTTTCCACACAAGGACATGCTGCTGCCGGACGAATACGCATCGCTCAAACAATTGATCGAGCGCGACGACGCGGTCGCGATCAAGCGGCGGATCGAGGCTATCTGGCTGCGCATGAACCCGCACCCGGCCGGACAGCTGACACACAACGGCGCGATGTTTGAAGGAAAACTCCTGCCGGGCATTCAGCACAAGTACCGCGAGACCGTGCTGTTTTTCCCCGGCGCCGGTCAGACGTGTCACGCCTACTGCACGTTCTGTTTCCGCTGGGCGCAGTTTATCGGCGAGGAAGAACTCAAGTTCAATGCGCGTGAATCTCAAGAGCTGGTGAGTTACTTGCGCGTGCACACCGAGGTCACCGACGTGCTGATCACCGGTGGCGATCCGATGATCATGAACACCCGGTCGCTGGCCGCTTACCTCGAGCCGCTGCTGTTGTTGCCTCATCTGAAAAGCATCCGCATCGGCACCAAATCCGTGGCGTACTGGCCGCAGCGGTTTGTCAGTGACAAGGACGCGCCGGAACTGCTGGCGCTGTTCAAACGGATTGTCGCGGCGGGTAAGCACCTGTCGATCATGGGCCATTACAACCACCCGGTAGAGATCCGCCAGGACATCGCCCGCCAGGCCGTCGAACGGATTCGATCAACAGGTGCGACGCTGCGCATGCAAGCACCCGTGATCCGCCACATCAACGACAACCCGGATGATTGGACGGCGCTGTGGACGGAAGGAGTACGCCTCGGTGCCGTGCCCTATTACATGTTCGTCGAGCGCGACACCGGTCCCAGCCATTACTTCGCGCTCCCATTGGCCCGCGCCTTCGACATATTTCAGGCCGCCTACCGTAGCGTTTCCGGGCTGGCGCGCACGGTGCGCGGGCCGTCCATGAGCACCTTCTACGGCAAGGTGCTGATCAACGGCATCGAAACTGTCGCCGGGGAAAAAGTCTTCGTGTTGCAGTTTCTACAGGCGCGAAATCCGCACTGGGTGTTGCGCACGTTCCATGCGCGTTTCGACCCTCACGCGACATGGTTTGACGAGCTGCGCCCAGCCTTCGGCGAGCGTCGTTTTTTCTTTCAGACCGATTCCGTGGCAGCACCGGAATTGATACCGGTCCTGCTCGAAACGGCGTAGGACGATTCATCAGGAGACAGGGATATGAACGGCATTCCATTTGATCAGCGAGAAGGATTTATCTGGCTCGATGGCGAGTTCGTCGAGTGGTCGCAGGCACGCCTGCATGTGCTCAGCCATGGCCTGCATTACGCGAGCACGGTGTATGAAGGTGAGCGGGTGTATAACGGCAAAATCTTCAAGTTGCGCGAACACAGCGAGCGTCTCTATCGCTCGGCGCACCTGATGGATTTCGTCATTCCTTTCGAGCTCGCCGAGCTGGAAGAAGCCAGCCGTGAACTGCTGCGGCGCAATCAGGTGGTCGACGGTTATCTGCGCCCAGTGGCGTGGCGCGGCAGCGAAATGATTTCCACCTCGGCGCGGTTCAACCGGGTGCACGTGGCTATCGCCTGCTGGGAGTGGCCAAGCTATTTCGACCCCGCCGGGCATATGGCCGGCATCCGTTTGAAGACCGCCGAGTGGCGCCGGCCGCCACCGAGCAGCAGCCCGTTCCAGGCCAAGGCTTCCGGGCATTATCAGATCGCCACACTTTGCAAACACGATGCCGAGAACAACGGTTTTCACGATGCGCTGATGCTCGACTGGCGCGGCAACGTGGCCGAAGCCACCAGCGCCAATGTGTTCTTTGCCAAAGGTCGCACGCTGCATACGCCGCTGCCGGATTGCTTCCTCAACGGCATCACGCGGCAAACCGTGATCCAGCTGGCGGAGGCACTGGATTATCAGGTCGTGGAGCGCACGATGCTTCCTGCCGAACTTGGCGACTTCGATGAGTGTTTTCTTACCGGCACCGCTGCCGAAATCACACCCGTGCAAAGCATCGATCAGCATCGCTATCGGCCGGGCAGTGCCTGCCGCGACTTCATCGCCGCTTACACCTCAACCGTCACCGCCTGATAACCGCCAGGAAATTCACCATGTCAGATCAAGGGATTGTTGCATCCAAACCTCACGTTGCACTGGGCCACCGCCAGGAAGAACTGGCAGCACGAGGCTGGGCGGTGCTGACCCCGGACGAATTTGCCGATGATGTTGTAGGCACACTGCAGGAATTTGGTCAGATCATTCCGCAATTCAACGGGCAAATCGCTTTCGCCATCACTCGAAAACCCGGCTACGAAGCGTTGCCGTATTCCCAAAGCATGAACGGCATCGGGCCACACACCGAAGCGCCGGTGTATGGACCGCCGCCGCGTTATCTGGCGCTGCATTGTCATCAGCAGGCGACCTGCGGCGGTGGGCACACGGGGTTGGTTGACGGTTACCGGTTTCTGGCGTTTCTGCAGCGCACCGAGCCCGCGCTGCGCGAGTGGATCGATGACACGCCGGTGGAGTTCGTCGCCACGGCCAAACCCGGTGAAGCCGCGCAGCGTCGGGTCAGGGAATACATCCTCACGCCGACCGAAAACGGGGATATCTTCCGCTTCAGCTACAACCAGTTTCACTACGGCGATGTGAACCCGTCCGAGGCCGATCTGCAGCAATCGCAAGTCGAAGACAGCTCATCGCCGCTGGCTCGATTCGCGAAGCTGGGCGAAGACTATTTCGTGCAACACAACACGCCGGTGCTGATTCCTGATGGCTGCCTGCTGATCTGGGATAACTGGCGCATGATCCACGCCCGCAGTCGTTACACCGATCCCGCGCGACACCTGACCCGCTATTGGCTGGCCTGATTTATCCGTCGTGCATTTTCCAATCGGCGTACCCCGTGTGGGTACGCGTCCTACAGGTAGCGTGTCATGCAAACAGCAATCGAGATCGCCAAGGTCGATCATCAACTGGTCGTGCGGCTCAATCAGGCCTGGACCAAAAGGGCCACCGTGTGTTCGCCGGACAAACTCGCGGTCAGCGAAGCATTCGATCCGGCGCTGGCGGACTACCCGGAGAGCATGGTGCCGTTTTTTCACCATCCGAAATTCCAGGCCCTGAGCGGTGAGCTTAAAAGCAGCGTGCTGACCTGGGGATGGATTGGCTACAACCTGCGCACCGTCACTGCCGAAGAGCACGTGGTCAACCCGGCGCTGAGCGTCATCGCCAATCAGTACCTGGGCAAGGACGACTGGCATTTTCGTGAGGCGATGCAACAGACGCTGATCGATGAGCACTACCACACGCTCATGCACCTGCGCGCTATCGAACGAACCAGGGAGGAGCGGGCGCTTGATCAGCACCTGGACCTGCCGCCGTCGGTGACCTACCTGCGCCTGGTCGCCCTGCGCGAAGAACTGCCCGAGCAGTGGCAGCGGGATCTGGCGGCGATCACTTTTGCAGTGGTGGCCGAAATCAGCGTCAACGCGTACCTGGATTTGCTGGCGGATGACCACAGCATCCAGCCGCAAAACCGCCGCGTGGCTGAGCTGCACAATCGCGACGAATATGCGCACAGCAAAGTGCTCGCCGAGGTAGCCAAGGTCATGTACGCGAACATGGCGACACCGCAACGCGCCTTTTTCGCACACACGTTGTCGGTGGCGCTGAGTGCATTTGTCGCTCAGGACTACTCGATGTGGGAAGCAATTCTGACGCAGCTGGGGATCGCGGACGCCGCGCTCATCATCGCGGACACGCGGGAGAGCAACAAGAGCGCGACGATCATGCGTGACTACAGCGGTCTGCACCGTCTGGCTGAGGATTTGGGCATCATTGACCAGATCGATTTCGATTTTCGGCCGACCGTCAACGCCACCGCAGCAGCCTGAGCCGGGAGGTGAAAATGACTATTCCTGTGTACGAAGTGTTCGCCATCCGTGTAGGCGCCAATGCCCAGCGCACCGCGCGGGACAACTTTCTCTACGATGCCTGCTGCGGCGATCCCAACGCCTCGATGCCGCTGGATTATTACTTCTGGGTCATTCGCAACGAGCAACACGTCATTGTGGTCGACACCTGTTTTCAGCCGGCGACGGCGCAGCGGCGCGACCGTCAGATGTTTCGCTTGCCGGAAGAATCCCTGCACCTGTTGGACATTGATCCGACGCAGGTTGATGACTTGATCCTGACGCATCTGCATTGGGATCACGCCGGTAATCTGGGTTTGTTTCCGAAAGCGACCGTGCATCTGCAGGAGGCCGAACTGCGTTTCTGCACCGGGCCGAAAATGGCCCATCGCACGCTGAACAAAACCTACGAGGTCGAGGACGTGATGTCGGCATTACCGCCGCTGTTCGAGGGACGGATGCGTTTGCATGACGGTGCGGTGCAAGTGCTGCCCGGTGTGACGCTGCATCGGGTGGGCGGCCATACGCCCGGCAGTCAGGTGGTGCGGGTGCACACCGGGCGGGGCTGGATTGTGTTGGCCTCGGATGCGGCCCATTTGTGGGCGAACATCCGCCAGCGCAGCCCGTTTCCGATCCTGGACGATATGGCGCAGACGCTTGAGGCGTTCAGTCTGATCGATAGCCTGGCCGACGGTGAAGACCACGTGATTCCCGGCCACGACCCGCAGATCGCCGAGCTGTTTCCACACTGGAACGATGATCCGCACATCATCTGTTTGCACCAACACCCGATTTGATCTGAGTGGTTGGCGACCGCGGTCCCTGTAGCAGCTGCCGAGCCCGCGAGGCTGCGTCCGAACGCGACCGGAGCCGAACGCAGCCTCGCGGGCCCGGCAGCTGCTACGAGGGTGGTCAGCGTTGCTGTTTCAGGAGTTGACCCAAGGTCGCCAGCGCTTCATCGATCCGCGCTGAATACGGGGCACCGCAGCCGATGCGTATAAAGTGATCGAAGCGGCTGTCGTTGGAATAGATATCCCCAGGCGAAATCTGGATGCCGACCTTTAGGCCTTCATGAAACAACACCATGGACGAATATTCGCGAGGCAATTCCACCCATAGCAGCGTGCCGCCACCGGGCCGGGTCACGCGGGTGCCGTCGGGAAAATACCTGAGAATCGCCTCACTCATCTGCTCGCGATGCTGCGTCAGCGTTTTGCGCAACCGCCGTAGGAAACGTTCGTAGGACGGCGTGCTCATGAATGCACTCACCGCCAATTGCGCCAGCGTGTCGCAACCGCGGGACTGCGTGTGCTTGAGCATTTCCACGCGGTCGTGCCACCGACCCGCGCTGATCCAGCCCAACCGCAGGCCGGGCGCGAAGGTTTTGTTCAGGGACGCGCAATAAATCACATTGTCGCAGCGGTCCCAGTGCTTGAGCGTGGACAACGGTTGCTCGGTGTCGACCAGATCGCCGTACGTGTCATCCTCGATCAGCACTGTTTTGCACGCCGCGCACAGTTGCACCAGCCGCGCCTTGAGGGCGTCGGGCATGATGCTGCCCAGCGGATTTTGCAGGTTGGGCGTGACGATCAGTGCCTTGATCCGTTCAGGGCCATTCAACAATTGTTCGAGGGCGAACAGATTGATCCCGGCGTGGGCGCTCGTCGGCACTTCCTGCACCCGCAGGTTCAGGCTTTCGATGATTTGCAATAGCCCGTAGAACGTCGGCGATTCCACCGCCACGGTATCGCCGGGTCGGGTGACCGCGCGCAACGCCAGGTTGATCGCTTCGGTCGCACCGTTGGTGATTACAATCTGCTCGGCGCTCAGGTGGGTTTTGGCGGTTAGCGCTCGTCGCGCAAGCACGGTGCGCAACGCGATGTGGCCCGCGTTTGTCCCCGTCGTGCCGAGCAACTGCGGGGCTCGGCGCAGCGCCTTGATCATGTGGTCCTGCAGGGTTTTCAGCGGATAGAGTTCCGGCGCGCAGTAGGCGCTGGCGAAGTTGACCTTGATCGTCGCGCCCTGGCTCGCCTTGAGCACCAGCGACACTTGCTCGTGAACGCCCGCGTAAACGTCCCTGTCCAGCGGGGGAGGAGGGGTTGTCTCGGGTTTGGCCAAGGTGTCGGGCTGGCGAATGTAATTGCCGGACCGCGGTCGGGCTTCCAGCACGCCGCAGTCCTCAAGCTCGCGGCACACCTGCACCGCCGTGGACAGGCTGACCGCGTGTTTTTCCATCATCAGTCTGATGGACGGGAACCGTTCACCGGTTTTCAAGGTGCCACTGCGGATCGCGTCGAGGTAGTGGTTGGCTAACTGACGGTATAAAGGGGTTGTGTGCATGATGACCTCAGCAATCGCACCACTGAAGTCTTGGGCTGGAAAGTGAGTTGACGCTCCCCGCAGGCGGACCCGTGGTGCTCAAGGGTTGGGGAAAGTGATTCTGGTGCCGTTACGAATCAGCGTAGCGGCGAGGATCAGAATCGACTGCTGAAGGATATGGCACTTTGCAACCACCCTTCGGCGGGTGTTCCAAGAGGTTGATCACTGGCGATTGAGACGCTTGGGAGGGAGCGACCGGGCAGTTGAAATAATCACGGCTGACGGCCGGCGCTTCAACGAGGGGGCGCACCGCGCAGGCAACAAAAAGCCCCACGCTGCAGGGCAACGTGGGGCTTGGGTGTTGGTGCGTTATTGCGCGGTGATGCTGTACCCGTCGAACGCGGTCTGTTGTTGCAGCGCGGTAATGATGTTCTTGCGATTGACCGCTTGCTCGGTCCCGGCATTGTCGAGGAAGGTTTCGCCTTCCAGCTCTGCCTCATCGCCCTCGCCGACGAAGGTGAAGCCGAGGAACTCCAGTGCTTTACGGTCCAGGTTCAATCGCGACCGCGGCGTGCGCAGCGGCAGCGTCACACTCTCGCCGTCCTTGCTGATGGTGAACACTTCGGTGTCTTTCTTCGCCCGAGCCGCTTTGCTCTTGCCGCTGGTCGGGTTGCTGATCGCCTGGTGGGTCTGGTTCAGCACCTTCAGTGCCAGCCCGTAAACGATTTCCTGAAATGCCGGGTCGTCCTTGAAGCTGGCCAGAATACGACTGATCGGGAACTTGCTGCTCAAATCTTCCAGCGCCGCAATGTCCGCCGCTTCAGCGTCTTTGAGTTGTTTGAGTTCGCCCATCAATGCGTAGGCTTTATCGTCATCGAAACTGTCATGCGCCTGCCGGATGGCGGCGCGCAGCTCGCGGATCTGGTCGCTTTCACGGGTGGACTGGAACGCGTCCAGGACCATCTCGCTGATGGTCTTGGCCTGTGGCACGTGCTGTGAAAGATTGATGGAGTTTTCGTATTCCGCTTTGGACGACAAGGTAACTACGGATTCAGCGGCATTGGAATCGGACATTGAAATTTCACTACTTCTTTTATCTTGAGTTGAGGCGACAAAGCCCTGGGCTTTTTCTGGGCGCCTAATCTATTGGACCTGCGCGGCGTTGTCACGGATCAATGGCCCTCACGCCGAAATCATATTCTTGCCCGCGACCTTCGATCGAAACAGCGCCTGATCGGCTCTTGCAAGCAGCCCGGTTTGCTGTTCTTCGTCAAAGCGCTGGACCACACCAAAGCTCAGGGTCAGGCGAAAATCTCCGACTGCGGGCAGGCCCGCCAGGCCATGGCGAATTTTATCGGCGAGTACTTTGGCGTCGGCCAGCGACGTGTCGGGCAGAATCAGGATGAACTCGTCACCGCCCCAGCGCGCCAGCAAATCGCCGTCACTCACGCAAAGCTTGATGCTCTCGACCACTTGCACCAGCGCCGCATCGCCCAGGGCATGGCCGTAATGGTCGTTGATCGCTTTGAAGTCATCGATGTCCATGGCAATCAGCGAGAGCGGCCGGCGGAAACGCTGAGCGCGGTCGCACTCCTGAGGCAGGGCTTTGCCCAGGCGGTAGCGGTTGGCGATGGATGTCAGCGCATCGGTTTGCGCCAGTTTGCGATTTTCTTCGAGTTGGCTTTGCAGTTGTTGATTAACCCGGCACAGCTCGTGGGTGCGTTCCTCAACGATGGCTTCCAGGGATTGGTTGCGTCGCTCAAGGGCTTCGAACAGGCGTTTTTTATCGTCGATGCTGCGATGCGCGCCGACCATTCGCGCCACCGAATCGTCGGGGTTGCGCGCCAGCACGTAACCGCGGTCTTCGATCCAGATGTAACTGCCGTCCTGCATGCGGCAACGATACTCGGCCTGATAGCGCGTGGCGCGCTGGTTCAGGTAGTCATCGAACAGCGCCATGACGCGCGGATAATCATCCGGGTGGATCACGCTTTCCCAGGTCAGCACAGTGTTGTCCAGGGAATGAGCGGGGTAGCCGAGCATTTCGTACCAACCGGGATTGCGGTAAACGAACCCGGTGTTGGCATTCCAGTCCCAGATCCCGTCGCTGACCAGTTCCAGAATGGTGTGCAACATGCCTTCGTCCAAATCCGACAGATTGAACTTAGGTGACTCAGTGTTCGAGGTCTGCACCATCACCACTCTCCTTGTCGCCCTGACATCAAAGTGACCTGCCAGTCGCGCAGATTAGTTCAAGGCGAGTCGTGCCCGCTAGTGGTCGCCCCATTTCTGCAACGCGAAATCGACGAAACTGCGCAATTTCGGCAAACGGTAGCGATCCTGCGCGTACATCAGATGCATCGGCCGGCTCGGCGGGCGGAAATCTTCCATCAATGCAATCAGGGTTCCGCACCTGAGGTCTTGCTCCACCAATGCATCGGGCAACATCACGATGCCCATTCCGGTTCGAGCCGCCTGATGCAGGCCCGCCGAGCTGTTGATCAGCATCGGCCCGCTGACCGCCACCGTGACTTCACCTTCCGGTGCGTTCAGGCGCCATTCCTTTTCCATCGAATGCCAATCATCCCCGGCCGGGTAGGCGAAGGACAGGCAGTGGTGGTGTTGCAAATCCGCGGGTTGCTGGGGGATACCGCGGCGGGCCAGGTAGGCCGGCGATGCGCACATGGTCAGGGTGTAAGGCACAAGCGGGCGGGCGATCAGGTTGGTCTGCTCGCTGACCCCCAAGCGAAACGCGACGTCAAAACCGTGATCCAGCAGGTCGGGACGGCGGTTGGTCAACACCACGTCCAGTTTGACGCGCGGATGCAGCAGGGTGAATTCACTCAGCGCCGGCGCCAGTTTCTCGGTGCCGAAGGTCAGTGGCGCGGTAATCCGCAATGTGCCACTGGGTTCATCGAGCGCTTGCTCGGCGAGGCGCTCGGAGTCAGCCACCAGCCCTAACACTTCGAGGCAGCGTTGATAGTAAGCGGTGCCGAATTCCGTCAGCCGTTGGCGCCGGGTCGTCCGGTTCAGCAGGCGTACGCCGAGGCGGTTCTCCAGTGCGCGCAGGTGGTTGCCCACCATGGTTGTCGACATTTCGCACGCAGCGGCGGCACCGGTCATGCTTCCGGCTTCCACCACTTTCACGTAAACGGTCATTGCCTGAAACAGGTCCATTATCAAACTCTGCTTTTAAATGATTGAAGTTTTGCAGCGTTTATCCAGCTGAGGTGGCTAACCATACTGCAAAACACCGACCGCTGATGGAGTTTGATGTCATGACCGCCGCCTGCCTGATGAGCACTTACCAACCGCTGGCCCTGAGTTTCTGTAAAGGTCTGGGCACACGCCTGTGGGATCAGGACGGGCGCGAATACCTCGACGCGGTGGCCGGGGTAGCGGTGACCAACGTCGGTCATTCACACCCGAAAATCGTCGCGGCGATCAGCGAGCAGGCCGGTTTGTTACTGCACACCTCCAACCTGTACAGCATCGACTGGCAGCAATGCCTGGCGCACAAGCTGACGCAGCTGGCGGGCATGGACCGGGCGTTTTTCAACAACTCCGGCGCGGAGGCCAACGAGACCGCATTAAAACTGGCGCGGCTGTACGGCTGGCGCAAAGGGATCGAGCAGCCGCTGGTGGTGGTCATGGAAAACGCGTTCCATGGCCGCACGCTTGGCACCTTGGCCGCCAGCGAGGGGCCGGCGGTACGTTTGGGGTTCAGCAAGCTGCCAGGGGATTTCGTCAAAGTGCCGTTCGGTGATCTGCCGGCGCTGGACCAGGTGCAGCACGCCCACGGCTCGCGCATCGTCGCGATCATGATGGAACCGATTCAGGGTGAAAGCGGTGTGCATATGGCACCGCCCGGTTACCTCAAGGCCTTGCGCGATCGGTGCAACCGGCATGCCTGGCTGTTGATGCTCGACGAAATCCAGACGGGCATCGGCCGCACCGGAAAGTGGTTTGCGTGCCAGCACGAAGGCATCGTCCCGGACGTCATGACCCTCGCCAAAGGGCTCGGCAACGGCATTCCGATCGGCGCCTGCCTGGCCCGGGGCAAAGCCGCCGAACTGTTCACCCCCGGCAGCCACGGCAGCACCTTCGGTGGCAACCCGTTGGCGTGTCGCGTGGCTTGCACGGTGCTGGAGATTATTGAAGAACAGCAGCTGCTGGACAACGCCAGGCTTCAGGGCGAACGGCTACTGGGCAGATTGCGCAGCGAATTGGCGGACAATCCGAATGTTCTTGCGGTTCGAGGGCAGGGCCTGATGATCGGCATCGAACTCAAACAACCGATCCGCGACCTGACCCTGATCGCCGCACGGGATCACGGCCTGTTGATCAACGTGACACGCGGTAAAACCATCCGCCTGCTGCCGCCGCTGACGATTGATCAGCGCGAGGTCGAGATGATTGTCAGAGGGGTTGGTCGGACGGTGTGTGCGGGTTGAACTGTTCAGTAATGATATCTGCACAGCACGACCAGTATCTCATTGTCCTGTACGGCACAAACCAATCGATGCTCGCCAGTAATTCGGCGTGACCAACAGCCGCTCAGGTTGTGTTTGAGTGGTTCAGGTTTTCCGATACGCCATCCTCCTCAGGCGCGACCATCCGCGTCTTCGGCGAGCCATCCGCATTCAACTGATAAATCTCCCGCGGCTGTCCCTTTTCATTAAAGAACACCTGCCCGACACCTGCCGAATTCCACAGCCGTTCACCCGCTTCAGCATGCTCCGGCACATGCGGGACGATGCGCATCCGTCGACGTTTGGTCAGCCAGTTCAGCGGCGAGCGGGGCGAATACAACCAGCGGTTGAGCCGGTCGAACCATTCCAGCAGGCTCCGCGGAAATTCGTTCTTGATGCCGCTGCTCGTGACCTGCCAGATCCTCGGCCCCGCCGTGCGGTGTCGGATAAGCACCTCGTAGACGAAGGAATAATGCACATCACCCGACAGCACCACGTAGTTCCCGGGCGTGCGCGAGTGTCGGAAAATGTTCAGGATCACCTGCGCCGCGCCCCGGTGGGCCATCCAGTTTTCCGCGTCCACCAGCAATGGGTAGCCAAACCAGCTGAAAACCCGTTGCACGGTTTCGATCAGCTTGACGCCAAACACAGGCGCGGGTGAAACGATGATAGCCGACGGGTGATCGAGCAATTCCTGCTGCAGTTCGCTGAGTGCTTCCCAGTCCAGCAATCCCGAGGGTTGCTTCAATGTCATCTCACTGCGCCAGCGCCGGGTGCGGGTGTCGAGCACGACCAATGCCGGGCTGGTCGGCAGCACGTAATGCCAGCGCTGAAATTTCAGCAGATCATCGATCAGATCGTCCTGCACCGGGCTGTCGAGATAACGATCGTCCCCGGTCGAAATCAGCCCGGCCGTTTTTTCCAGCAACGTGCCGAACGCATCCGGATTGTTGCCCCAGCCCTGACACAACATATAGGCAATCAGCGCATTGCCGATGATGCGCTTGGAGAACGGGTGGCCGTAGGCCGTTTCTTCCCACTGCGCGGAAAGATTCCAGTCATCGGTAATATCGTGATCATCGAAAATCATCAGGCACGGGATATGCGCAAATGCCCGGGCCACATCCGGGAGGCCGGCCTTGAACCCGTCGATGCGCGTTTGCTCCAGCGCATAACGCTCGCGTCGTTCGGGGATCAGTTTCGGCGGTTTGGGCGCGATCAGGGTCCAGGGCGTCGGCGACCACACCAGAAAGTACATGGCCATGACTTCGGCAAATGTCACCAGGTGATTGTCGGCGCTGCTGCTGGTGAAAATCGGCTTGCGCGCACCGCCGAAAAATCGCTCACGCAGCGTCTCGTTGCCCTGCAATGCCGGTAACAAATCCGCACGGTGGTAGTAACTCGCCGAATGCTCATAGAGCTTGGCGCTGTCGCTGACCACCGCGCCTTCAAGATGCTCCTCAAACAGCCCAAGCCGCTCGATCAGCGCATGGATCGCGCGCAGGGTGGGGCCCGCGACATCGTCGGCGTACACCTGATCGCCGCTCATCATCAACAACGCCGGGCGATCTTTCGCTTCATGCGCCGCCGCCAACAACCTGTCCACACACAGCAAACCATCGGGTGCAGGGAAGTGCGGCTTGCGACAGGAACCGTGCAGCAGTTGATCGATGTGTGAGCGGATAACCAGGTTGGGCGACTGCGCATCGCCGTACAACAGGTGCGGCGCCCACTCGGCAATACCCGTCGCCGCGTCATCAATCAGCAGGTCATATTCGATCAACGTATCGCAGGGCAGGGCGGTTTCCAGCGGCACATCGATCAAATGCACAAACGCCTGCGCGCCCACCGGGATGACTGTGCACTGCCCGGCATCCAGTCGAATGTCGTCACGGTTTTGCAGACGTAACGTCAAGGACAACGCCCGCGATCCTACAAGCCACAGCACCAGCCGCGCAGGCTCAAGACGCCGCAACAGCGGACCGACCAGGACGGGAGGGAGGGGTTCAGAGGCGTCGGGGAGTGGCGAAGGCATGGACATCCGATTCAAAAACCAAGGTGCGAAGGCGCCAGATAATACCGCAGGTGGTGTCAATGAATTGTTGCCAATTCACTGGTGCCCGGATGTCAGTCGCAGAAAGAGCGTAAGGTTAAATATCGAACAACGCTCTAGGAAAACCGGCCTCATTTGGCAAGCCCAGCGCTGAGAACGGACAGCCTGGTAATTGCGGTTTTGAGTCAATTACGTCGGCCACTTGAGAGATCCATTGTGAGTTGGCCCCGATCGCTTTAACGAGATACCAAATAACTGCAATTAACCCGAAGAGATGAGTGCGCGCATTTGCGTCCAAAGAAAGGCGCTGAAAGTAACGATTCTCAGGAACGGTGGGCAGTGGGTTTGTCGAGACCTGATTCCAGATACGGCAGTGATGGGCGCAGCAGTTGCGGAGTGTGTTTAAAGTACAGACAGTTGTGCGAATCAAAGTACTGGATGCCGGGCCGGGCATTGCGCAAGCCAGCCTTGAACAGGTTTTCGCCCCGTTCTTTCGCATGGAAGGCTCGCGAAACAAAAGCACTGGCGGCGTGGGTTTGGGATTATCCGCAGCGCGTGCGATTGTGTTGGAACACGGCGGTGAATTGAGCCTGCATAATCGCTCTACCGTTGGCCTGGAAGCGTTGGTGGTATTGCCCGTGCATTCGGCTTGGTTGTTCATTTGAAACGGGGAATTGCAGATGATTGATTTCAACAACAAGGGCTTCTTCAAGCTCAAGCAAAACGACGAATACGCAGAACGCGTCACCGCACTCTTGCTGGACGGGGAGCAAGTAATCGATTCATACAATTCCATGCGCGATGGCGTGGTGTTCACCAACAAACGCATCATCGCGGTTAACGTGCAGGGCCTGACCGGCAGCAAAAAAGACTTCACCTCGCTACCGTACAAAAACATCGTCGCGTACTCGGTGGAAACGTCGGGCACATTCGATCTGGATTCTGAATTGGAGATCTATTTTTCATCGCTGGGCAGAGTGAAGTTCGAGTTCACGGGCAGGACCTCAATGGTCGAGATCTCCAAATTGATCTCCCAGCACCTGCTCTAACCCTTCATTTCAACCACAACACAAACCCTGTAGGAGCGAGCCTGCTCGCGATGGCGGCTTAACATTCACCATTTCGGGTGGCTGATACACCGTTATCGCGAGCAGGCTCACTCCCACAGGTTTCAGGTCAGACTCAAGAGCGTCAAGCCCCCCAACCCGCCCCGCTAACCGCCTCTTGCGCCAGCGGATGCAACTCCGCGCCCTGATGCTCTGTCTGCCAGGCCAGCAATTGCTTGCGCATGCTGGGCGCCCAGAACATCTGCAGGTGATTGCGCACGCCGAGTACAGCCTGTTCGTGGTCCGTCTGGCTGGCGAAGTAATTGGCGATCTGGTTGGCCATCTTGATCAGATTCTCAGTGCTCACCGGCGTACCTCCGCTTTCGCGCCGCGGGCCAGACGACGGTCCTTGAGCAGGCGATCCTGTTCATCGCTGAACGCCTGATAGCGTTTTTGCCACTCGGATGGGTGGTAGACGCGGCTGACTTCCACGGCGGTGACCTTGTACTCCGGACAGTTGGTCGCCCAGTCGGAGTTGTCGGTGGTGATGACGTTGGCCCCCGATTCAGGGAAGTGGAACGTGGTGTACACCACGCCCGGCGCGACCCGTTCGGTGATCCGCGCACGCAGCACCGTTTGCCCGGCGCGGCTGCCGATGCCGACCCAGTCGCCTTCATTGATGCCCCGGCTTTCGGCGTCGGTGGGGTGGATTTCCAGACGATCTTCGGCGTGCCAAGCGACGTTGTCGGTGCGCCGGGTCTGCGCGCCCACGTTGTACTGGCTGAGAATGCGCCCGGTGGTCAGCAGCAGCGGATAGCGACCGTTGACCTTTTCCTCGGTGGGCACGTAGCCGGTGAGCATGAACCGTCCCTTGCCGCGCACGAATTGCTCGATGTGCATGGTCGGCGTGCCGTCCGGTGCAGCAGCGTTGCACGGCCATTGCAGGCTGCCGTGACGCTCCAGTTCGGCGTAGCTGACGTTGCTGAAGGTCGGCGTCAGGCTGGCGATCTCATCCATGATTTGCGATGGATGCTGGTAATTCATCGGGTAACCCAGGGCGCTGGCCAGCGCCACAGTGCCCTCCCAATCGGCCTTGCCGCCCAGCGGTTCCATGACTTTGCGCACCCGTGAAATGCGCCGCTCGGCGTTGGTGAACGTGCCGTCTTTTTCCAGAAACGAGCTGCCCGGCAGAAACACGTGGGCGTACTTGGCGGTTTCGTTGAGGAAAATATCCTGCACCACCACGCATTCCATGGCCGACATTGCCGCGGTCACGTGCTGGGTATTCGGGTCGCTCTGGACGATGTCTTCGCCTTGGCAATACAAACCTTTGAAGCTGCCGCCCAGCGCTGCTTCGAACATGTTGGGAATGCGCAGCCCCGGCTCGGGTTGCAGGGTGACGTTCCACGCCTGTTCAAACTGCGTGCGCACCCCCTCGTTGGAGATGTGCCGATAACCCGGCAACTCGTGAGGGAACGAGCCCATGTCGCAGGAACCCTGCACGTTGTTCTGCCCGCGCAACGGGTTCACGCCGACGCCTTCCCGGCCAATGTTGCCGGTGGCCATGGCGAGGTTGGCGATGCCCATGACCGCGGTGCTGCCCTGGCTGTGCTCGGTGATGCCCAGGCCGTAGTAAATCGCCGCATTGCCGGCGCTGGCATACAAACGGGCGGCGGCGCGGATGTCGGCGGGGTCGACGCCGCAGACCGGGCCGAGCACTTGCGGCGAGTTGTCTTCGCGGCTGACCATCTCACGCCAGCGGGCAAAATCGCTGCCCTCGCAACGCGCATCAATGAAGGCCTGATCGAGTAGGCCTTCGGTGACGATGACGTGCGCCAACGCGTTGAGCATCGCGACGTTGGTGCCCGGTCGCAGCGCCAGATGCAGTTCGGCGCGGGCGTGCACCGAGTCCACCAGATCGATGCGGCGTGGGTCGATGACGATCAGTCGTGCGCCTTCACGCAAGCGCCGTTTCAGTTGCGACGCGAACACCGGGTGGGCGTCGCTGGGGTTGGCGCCCATCACCAGAATCACATCGGCTTGCATCACCGAGTCGAAACTCTGCGTGCCGGCCGACTCGCCCAGGGTTTGTTTCAGGCCATAGCCGGTCGGCGAATGGCAGACCCGCGCACAGGTGTCGACGTTGTTGTTGCCGAACGCGGCGCGCACCAGTTTTTGCACCAGATAGGTTTCTTCGTTGGTGCAGCGGCTGGAGGTAATGCCACCAATAGAGTCGCGACCGTAGGTTTGTTGCAACCGACGGAATTCACTGGCGGCATAAGTCACCGCTTCGTCCCAGCTGACTTCCTGCCACGGGTCATTGATGTGTTTGCGGATCATCGGTTTGGTGATGCGATCCGGGTGAGTGGCGTAACCCCAGGCAAAGCGTCCTTTGACGCAAGAATGGCCGTGGTTGGCCTGGCCGTTCTTGTCCGGCACCATGCGCACCAGCGTGTCGCCTTTCATCTCGGCGCGGAACGAACAACCCACGCCGCAATACGCACAGGTGGTGATCACGCTGTGTTCCGGCTGACCCAGTTCGACCACGCTTTTTTCCATCAGCGTCGCGGTCGGGCAGGCTTGCACGCAGGCACCGCAGGACACGCATTCCGAGTCGAGGAAATTATCGCCACCGGCCGCCGCGATCCGCGATTCAAAACCGCGCCCGGTAATCGTCAGCGCAAACGTGCCCTGGGTTTCTTCGCAGGCGCGCACGCAGCGGTTGCAGACGATGCACTTGCTCGGGTCGTAGTCGAAATACGGGTTGGAGGTGTCTTTCACATCGGCCAGATGATTGTCGCCATCATAGCCATAACGCACCTCGCGCAGGCCGACCTGACCGGCGACGGTTTGCAGCTCGCAATTGCCGTTGGCCGAGCAGGTCAGGCAATCCAGCGGGTGATCGGAGATGTACAACTCCATGACGTTGCGCCGCAGCGTCGCGAGTTTCGGCGTCTGCGTGCGCACGCTCATGCCTTCAACCACCGGCGTGGTGCAGGACGCCGGATAGCCGCGCATGCCGTCGATTTCCACCAGGCACATGCGGCAGGAGCCGAACGCTTCCAGGCTGTCGGTGGCACAGAGTTTTGGAATGGTGGTGCCCAGCAGCGCAGCGGCGCGCATCACCGAGGTGCCTTCGGGCACGCTGATGCTGCGACCGTCGATGTTCAGCGTGATTTGCACCTGGCTGTCGCGGGCAGGCGTGCCAAGATCGATGTCGGTTTTCGGGTCGAAGAGCGTGATCATTGGTCGGCCTCCGAGGGCTGCAGACCGAAGTCGGCGGGAAAGTACTTGAGGGCGCTGGCCACCGGAAAAGGAGCCATGCCGCCCAAGGCACACAGCGAACCGTATTGCATCGTGTCGCACAGGTCCTTGAGGACCAGCGCCTGCTCATCGCGAACGCTCTGTTCCGGCGCGGCCAGCAAGCGATCAATCACCTCGACGCCACGGGTCGAACCGATGCGGCAGGGCGTGCATTTGCCACAGGATTCCTCGGCGCAGAACTGCATCGCGAAACGCGCCATCTGCGCCATGTCCAGGCTGTCGTCCGCCACCACCACACCCCCGTGGCCGAGCATCGCGCCGATGGCGGTGAACGCTTCGTAATCCAGCGGTGTATCGAATTGCGACGGCGGCACCCACGTGCCGAGCGGGCCGCCCACCTGCGCGGCTTTCAGCGGACGGCCACTGGCGGTCCCGCCGCCGTAATCCTCCACCAGTTCCCGCAATGTCAGGCCGAAGGCGCGCTCCACCAATCCGCCGTGCTTGATGTTACCCGCCAGTTGGAAGGGCATCGTGCCCAGCGAACGGCCCATGCCGTAATCGCGATAGAACTGCGCACCTTTTGCCAATATCAGCGGCACCGAGGCGAGCGTGATCACGTTGTGCACCAGCGTCGGCAGGCCAAACAAACCTTGCAATGCAGGAATCGGCGGCTTGGCGCGAACGATCCCGCGCTTGCCTTCGAGTGAGTCCAGCAGCGCGGTTTCCTCACCGCAGATGTACGCGCCGGCACCGACGCGCACTTCCATGTCGAAGGCCTGGCCGCTGCCGCCGACGTTGGCGCCGAGATAGCCATTGGCGCGGGCAATCTTCAAAGCCTCGTTCAACGTGGCAACGGCTTGGGGATATTCCGAACGCACATAAATGTAGCCATAGCTGGCGCCGACGGTTATTCCCGCGAGGGCCATGCCTTCGATCAGCAGAAACGGGTCGCCCTCCATCAGCATGCGGTCGGCGAAGGTACCGGAGTCGCCTTCGTCGGCATTGCACACGATGTACTTTTGCGCCGCTTGAGTAGCGCGCACCGTGCGCCATTTGATCCCGGCCGGGAACGCCGCGCCGCCCCGGCCACGCAGGCCTGAATCGAAGACTTCAGTGGCCGTTTGTTCGCCACCGATGTCGATGGCCCTTTTCAAACCTTCGAAACCTTTGTGTGCCAGGTAATCGTCCAGCGACAACGGCCGGGTAACGCCGGCGCGGACGAACAGCAGGCGTTGTTGCGTCTTCAGGTACGGCAACTCTTCCACCAGACCCACCGCCAAAGGATGCGCGGAAGGTTCGCTTTGCAACGCATCCAGCAGCGACGGCACATCGGCCGCCGTCAACGGCCCGAAACCGATTCGGCCTTGCGCAGTGTCGACTTCCAGCAACGGCTCCAGCCAGTACAAACCGCGAGAACTGGTGCGATGAAAGTCCAGCGGCAAGTCGCGTTGCTCCGCCTGAGTGGCAAACGCCACCGCCACCTCATCGGCCCCCACGGCCCGCGCAATCGAATCGGCGGGCAAATAGAAACGCGGCATCATGCGTCCTCCCGACAGGCGTCGAGCAACGCATCCAGGCGCTCGGCACTCAACCGCGCATGCACCCGACCGTCCAGTTCCAGCGCGGGCGAACACGCACAAGCGCCGAGGCAATACACCGGGCGCAAACTGATGCTGCCATCGGCGCTACTGCCGTGATCGTCGAGCTGCAGACGCTCGCGCAACTGCGCCGCCAACTGCTCGGCACCGCGACTTTTGCACGACTCGGCGCGACACAGTCGCAGGATGTGCCGGGCCGGCGGCGCAGTACGGAAGTCATGGTAAAAGCTGATCACCCCGCGAATCTCCGCCTGACTCTGATTGAGCGCGTGGGCAATTTCGGGGACGGCGGCATCGGGGATGTAACCGATGCCCGCCTGAATCTCATGAAGAATGGGCAACAGCGCACCGGGCAAGCCCTTATGGCGCTCCAGCACACCGCTGACCATCGGCAAATGCAACATCTCATCAGGCATACAGCAATCCTCACGGTCACGGACAAACCAGGCGGTTGTCGTTCGTCCGAAAGTGTCGGCTGCGGCACTCACACCACGTCACGGTATCGTGGCAATTTCAGGCCGGTGGCCAGGGCACCCTGAACGGGCATCTTGTTGTGCCCGGCACGGTCTTCGCCGCACCTCGGTAAGGGCATTAAGGCAGCTTGCCATGGTGGCTTTGATTGAACGGCACCAAAGCGACGTGTTCGGTTCTGCTTGCGACTTTTAGTTGAGTCTAGATGAGAGTGGAGGGCCGCGTTTGATTGCTAGCCTGACGCCGTTCTCACTCGGGTACGGTTGATATATACCAGCCACCCTAAATGAGGAACTGCTTCAGGTTGAGTCGGATTCAAAAGAGCAGCGGCGTTTTAGATGCCACTGTTAGCCGAATGCTGGCGTCACGCCAAACCCGATGGCAAAAGCCCCGAAAATCGGGCTAATCCAGAATGCCAGCCAACACTCAAAACCCCTGTGGGAGCGAGCCTGCTCGCGATAGCGCCCGCCTAGAAAACAGCAATCTCAACGTCTGGTGAAAATCCCAAGCAGCCTGATCACCAAGGCTCGCTGCCAGCCCCTGAACGGCATCAAACCCATTCCGCCAATATCAAACCGCTAAGCGCCAAACCCCTCCGCCGCCCACTCAGCCTTCGCCGCCGCAGAAACCCGATCCCGTGTAAGCACCTTCACCGCATCGTCCACCAACGCCTTACCCAACCCCGTCAAATAATGCGCAGCCCAGGCGTGGCGATCGGTGTCTTTGGCGTAGGCCGCATCTTCGGTGAGCTGTTTGGCGAGGGACAGGAAGTCAGATGCCATGGATAACGCATCGCCGAGTGGGACGCCGCGAGTGACGTGAAATACGGCTTGATCGCCGCAGTAGATGGCGGGGGTGAGGCCGATGGTTTTGAGTTCGGGTTGGTCGGTCATTTGGCACCTCCGATGAGGGAGATGTGGCGGGGGAGGCGGTAACGCGATTGGCAATTGCGTGGAGGGGAAAGGCAAATTTTGTACGGATTTGTTCTGGTCATGGGCAAACTTCCTTGATTTGAGGAGCTGCCACGAGCCTTCTCACGGGCTTGGGTGACAGCCGTGCGCGGGGTGAGAAACCGGCAATCAAGGCAACCGGTAGACCCGAAGGTCTCCCACGCACAGCCGCCATAAAGCCTTATCGAAGACGAAAAAAAACGCCACGACAGGTTTTGGGGCGCTTCGCGCCTTGATTGTTTCGGGCTCTCACACCCGGTCGCTGAATTGGCAGCGACGGTGGGAGGTTATCGTCCTGATCCTTTCCCTGCAACCTTCGGACGCTTCGATCCCTAGCTCCAGGACCAAATGTGCTGCCTTTCTTGGCTTGGGCAGCCGATACGCTCAAAGGCCGTAATCGGCCACAAGCAGCCAGTCAGCCCACCAAACAACGGACGAATGATGCATTTACTGATTCACCATGGGGTGACAGAAATGGGCTACCTTGTTGACCCAGTTACTCACAGCTCAGGGAGAGCGACATGTCTGTAGAAATCCAGCTTTCGGAAAATGCGACTGAAGCAGAGCGGTTAGGAATTTTGACTCCGTTACTGGCCCATAATCTGGCTAACGGTGGGAACGACGCCCATGAAACATTTGCCCTGTTGCTACGAGACCCTCACAGTAACGAAGTTATAGGCGGGCTGTACGGCAAGGTCTCATATCGATGGCTGCTCATTGATCTTGTCAGCGTTCCCGAGTCGATACGTGGCCAAGGTATCGGAGAACGGCTAATGCGCATGGCCGAAGATATCGCTCAGAAAAAGAACTGCACGGGTATCTGGCTGGAGACCTTCAGCTTTCAGGCCCCCGGCTTTTATCAAAAACTTGGCTACTCCGAATTCGGACGCCTGGCAGACTATCCACCGGGACATACCCGGCTCTACTACCAGAAGTCGTTATGCTGACAGCGTTTTGATCTTGGCCCGATAGCTGCCTCGTAGGAGACCACATTCGGCCAGAAGTTGCCTTTCACCTGTCCACAGAAAGACGCTCAACGTATCCTGCCGAAAGACAACATTGAAAAGGAGTTCGAATGAAAACTGATTGGCAACAAATTCGAGAAATGATGAGCACTGTCATCGATAGCTGTGAGCAGATCGAAACGGCAGGATTCAATGAAGAACATCGCTCCGCGACCGTGGAAATCAAAGGCGTCCATTACTCCGTTCAGGAGTTTTTAATCAGTGCCTGGACGCTCCCGGAAAACATTCGCTACCAGATCATTCGTGAGCGTCATGAGGCTGGAAATGACCTTCCCTACGTTCCCGAAGCAGCACGCATTCTTGTCTCAATGGCGCAGGCTTGTGCGGAATTGGTCGGAGCAGCGGACACAGCACCAGCTCAAAAAGCTATTGCAGGAATGAATCATTGGTACAAGGCCTACGCTGTACCGCATATGACCACAGCCATCAGGCTAGCAAAAAAAGAATCTGACGCTTAGATTCACCGGCAATCACCGGCGGAGACGGATTTGTAATCTCTGGTATGAACGTCTCCTATGGGTCGACAGCTGCCCGCCGCGATAGGTAGTAAAAAGCTAGAAGAATTCATCAGCAGTCATCATCACCCTTCAACTGGCGAAGAGATTGCGAGCATAATGAATAATGCCCGCTAAGACCAAAGTGTGAGTAACGTCATGACCGAAACCCAACGCTGAATAGTGAAATGCCAAGATCCTGCGGATGGAAGTGGCGACGTCATCATTGACATGTCGCCGGACCTACTCGCCACTTTAGGACTCAGCATCGGCGACGTACTGACCATTGAAGTGATCGGCGGCGCGATAGTTCTGACACCGAAGCCGAGCGACTCAGTTACACCCTGAATAGCGCTGGCGCGCTTTACCTAATCTTCAAACGGGCAAATGCGAACGGCACATCTGAGCGGTGGTGTTTGCCGATTACCGCCGTCAGGGCGGGGGCCCTTCCACCGAGGTCGTTCGGGTTTGCCACCAAATGTAAACCTTTCAAGACTAGGCCGTTAGCCTTAGTAAAAACATCTACATCGACTCGATCGAAACCACTTCAAGTCGGCGTATAGTGACAACGGACTGCTCAAAAAAGAATGGGACGATTCCCTCAGTATTGTAGGGAAATTCCGTTGAGTTCGGATATGGGCATCTGAGCTGCTCTCATCAAGCAACGTTCTTCATTGGACTTATATCAAAAATACTTTGCTATTGGGCGATCTGTGTCCGAGGCAGTTCCAAATCCGACGCGATCAGCCAAGTGGCGCGAGGCTGCCAGCAAAACAGGACGTTATCGGCCAAAATCGGTAGCTCAATCAAAGCGGGGAATATGTTTGCCAAAAACAAGCTGGATAATGTAGCGCAGGGCACCACTGATGGTACCAAAAAGCCGATACTTAATAGATAAATAAATCATCCCAGCATATAATAAATAGTATATTTCTAGGTATGGAGAAACCTCAGAGTTAATTCCTAATCAAGATAATTAATTCTTTATTAGCTGGGTGGTAGTGTCAGCAACTTCAGAAATCGACACATTTAACGGCAAGAGCGAAGCATGCATCAACAGCCGCTTGAAAACCATTCGGAATCACGACCTCAATCCTTTAGACTATAATGCCTACGACCAATTGTGATTAACAGACGCGACCAAAATGACGGGTTTAAGTAGGCCTCCGGAAGCTCAGCAGAAACTGGTAGCCGGATCCGGCTACCAGTTTATCTCTTAATACTGCGTCGTTTTGACAGTCATTTCCAGTTGGCGACAAGCGTCGCTTCCAAAATTTCGGCCGTACTTCCAGACATGTTAACCATATGTCCCATTGCAGGTGGCGAAAATGCAGACATCGCATCGACAAGATTTTGCACTTGAGAGTCCATTAGAACTTTGCCATCCGAAGCTACAAACTTTTCAATATGGTTCGCTTGCGCTACATACCAATCTTTCACAACTAAAGCATCGGATGTACCGATAATACTCACCTCTAAGTCTTTCGTGCCTGTCGGTCGGCTGAACCACAATTGATGGCTAGTAACTGAATAGGGGAAAACTGCAACGTCAATAGTGTTCAATGTCGCATCAGACTCAATTACAGTTTCCCGCCCGGCATTTCTTACGAGCATATAGGTATCATTACCGGTCCCGCCCTGTAGCATATCTGCCCCCCCACCACCATCTAGTCGATCATTCCCAGCCCCACCGCTCAGAATGTTTGCGCTTGAGTTTCCTATAATGGAATTATCTAGCGAGTTCCCAGTCCCGTTTACCGCCACACCGTCTGACAACTCGAGATCTTCTACGCCGGAAGCTAAGGTGTAGCTAATGGAGGAGAAAACCGTGTCATGCCCTTCGTTGCTGTTTTCAACGACCGTATCCCCGGAATTATCGATCGAATAAAAATCATCGCCCGTACCACCGATCATGCGATCGGCCCCAGCAGCCCCATTTAAATTGTCATTCCCGGCACCGCCAGTAAGTATGTTGACCCCACTATTTCCATAAATTGTGTTACTCAGCGAGTTGCCTGTCCCATTGATTGCAGTTGTTCCCAGAAGTCGCAAATCTTCCGTATTAGCAGATAGTGACCAAGTTACCGAAGACAAGATGGAGTCAAAACCTTCGTCGACCCGCTCGATGGTCACGTCGCTTAAAGAATCAACGTAATACACATCATCCCCAGCCCCGCCAGACATATTGTCAATACCTGTACCGCCATTAATAGTGTCGTGACCGGAATTGCCCAATATTGTGTCATTCCCTGCGTTACCATTCATCACGTCGTCTCCAGCGCCGCCAACCATGTTATCGGCCCTAGAGGTTCCAGTGAACGTTTTTCCCTGAGGCTTGATATTAATGTTCAGATTCGTTGATGCGGACGCGCCAAATGGGTCGCTTGCAGTAATGATGATATTCAGCGGCGAGAGGTAACCTACTGGGACCGTCCCCTTAAAACCGCCAGTTCTTGCGTCAAATTTGAGCCAGGAAGGTAGGGCCGCGCCACTCGATTGCATCGCACTGTAAATTAGTTGATCATTATCCGGATCATTGAAAACTGATCCGCCAGCTATGTCTGACCAAAGGTAATAAGAGAACGCTGATCCTTCGGTAAAGATCTCATCACTGGGAGGGCCCGCCACAATGGGCGCTAGATTAGGTCGACCAACAGTTAAATCGACACTAAAATTTTCGCCCCATCCATAACTATCACTTACCTTAAGAATAAGGCTCGGCGCTCCTGCATCTTTCTCTGCAGGCCTACCATACAAAGTACGAGTATTGACATCAAAATTAAGCCAGCTAGGGAATGCGTCCTGACTGAATCGAGATTCAATATCGTAGAATACGGCATCACCTTGGTCAGAATCATAAGCAAAGTTTTCTGGGATTTGAAAACTGAAATCTTCACCAATGATTGCTCTTAGAACGGGTAAAGTACCGACTACAACTGGTGCCGTGTTATGAAAGACGCTCTGAGCTGTTTCAAAATCAGACTGACCCCAAGTGACGCCATCTGAGAATTCAACCTCTTCAAGCTTGAAATCATAAGAAATCCCATTGATTGAACCAGCTGACACGTAATAATCTTCAACCGTAATTTTATCTCTTGTACCGCGAACTCTGAACTCGAGATTAAAATTATCTGTCTTCGAAACAATGATTTCATCACTACTTACATCGAGAAAACGGATCTTGTCTTTAACTGTAGCAACATCTCGGTTATGGATTAGGTCTGCGCCATCTCCTTTACTGAAGATATAAACATCATTCCCGCCCCCTCCCTCTAAGATGTCTTGGTCTTTGCCACCAACTAAGATATCGTTGCCATTCTGGCCAAATAACATATCATCCCCGGCGTTACCTTGCACCGTAACACCAGATGAGAATCCATAGATCCTATCATCATTTATACTACCGCCAAGGTACAACGCGTTTAGCTGTGCCGGCGAATAAGAGATTTTATTGGAATAAGAATCTCTCAAATTAAGTCCTATATTAGCACCCGTGCTGAAAGTCGTAATCCCGACAATGGTCAAAGATCCGCCATTCTGAATAGAAAGCTTTATTTCTGAGCCATGAAATTCTACTGATACATCCTCGACACGCACATTTTCTAGGTACACCTCAAATTCTTTTGGTAGCGACCATACTACGTCATGCCCGCTGTTTTCCCGCATTATGTAGGTGTCGAAATCTGCGCGCCAACTTTCGTACCGATCGTCGCCCTCACCCCCGTCTAAAATGTTCCGACCGGATCCGGACACAAGTTGATCTTCGCCTCTCCCACCAACAAGCCTATCGTTTCCATCCCCTCCGTTTAAAAGATCATTGCCGTCATCACCAAAATAAATATCGTTTCCTGAACCACCATTGATTGTATCGTTACCATCTGCACCGGCTAGCACTGAATCCTTATCGTATGCAAAAAGTAAGTCGTCACCACCCGTGGCAACCGTTAGTCTTGCCTCGATTTCAGAATGTGTCCAAACCTCCCCATTTGCAAATTCAATAAGATCGATAGTACTGGAAAGCTGAGAAAAGAAACCCATAATTCCGACCGAAAAATTATATCCATTAACGGATATAAAAAGAGAATCCGACATGCGAATAAAACGTGTATTCGAAGGTGTAGCTACAGAAGAAAATCTCAACGTATCGATATTCTCTGCGCTAGGGTCAGCGTTGTATATAATTACGTCACCTACGCTAGGAGTAACTACATATATATCACTGCCCGCTCCACCTGTTAGACGATCCTCTCTGGACCAGCTCTGCTTTTCCGCTGAGATAAGAACGTCATTGCCATCACCACCATTTAGATCATTTGCATCCGAGCCTCCGTCTAGTACGTCATTCCCGACACCGCCATCAAGAGCGTCGTTGCCTTCGCCGCCATAAATAGTATCGTTACCACCTAACGCTGCGATGGAATCATCGCCGAGGCCACCTAGGATAATATCGCTTCCTTCATAGCCGACAATGTTATCGGCAAAATCGGTACTTTGAAGAAGCATATTTTTTACGGCCTGAACGTTCCAAACAGAGCCATCTTGAAATCTTATTTCATCCAGTGCATAACTATGGTTTGCTACTGTGATCTCATCGAAATAACTCAGTATAGTTACGCTATCGTCAACTCCAGCGATATTCAGTACAAGGTCGTAACCTACACGCTTAATTGTTACGTCAACAGGTGCGATATCGGCTCCAAAGATTAATACATCCAGTTTTGTTCCGGCATCGTCGCTATGAGCGTTATATATAGCGTCATTCCCATTTCCCCTTGAAAAAAGATACCTATCACTTCCATCTCCACCCACTAAGTAATCGTTACCCCTACCTCCGACTAGGTTATCATCACCATTACCACCATATACTCGATCATTCCCCGCGTCGCCGTATAGAAAATCATCTGCGACAGTACCATTTAAAGTATCATTCGCCGCCGTGCCGATTGATTTTTCACGCCCAGCATTAACAAGAATCGAGTCAAAGGAAAGATCCCCGGTAGTTTCGTTCCTAATATTGGTTATTAGAAGCTCACCGAACTCGCCAAGTTCATTGAGGCTCTTCACAAACGCATTCACACGGTGAACCGAACTTGCAGGGTCAGATGAATATAAGTCGTGGAGCTTCGATACTACCGATGATACGTCCCAGACTGATCCTTCAGCATTTACACTGACTGTCAAGGCGTCCAAGTAACTGGTGAAGTGGGTTTGCAGCATCAGCCTACTATAGATAGCACTGGCAAAATTATCAAAGGCTTGAAGCAATATTGCCGCGGCTGGACCGTGGGGGTTAGGGTCCCGCTGTCCCCAACACCAGATTCCCACATAGTTCGTCCCTAGAAATGCTTCCAAGGCTGCTAACTTACGCGCATCACCAATAGCGTTACCGTAAATTTGCGTCGCCGCCCGGCTGTCCGGGTCAATATCATCAACTCCAGCCCAGCGATATATTATATTTAACAGGATTGCATCTCGCGCGTTGTCGTCATTCGATTCTCCGAATTGCTTAACCAAATCGCGCAGTGCTGTATCCGATGACATGCTCTTCGCGAGATCATGGACATTGCCAAATCCTTGAATATTTGGCAGAGCTTCTGTACTGAATTCTACAGAGGCCGGGGATTTATCAATAGTATCGCTTCCGTTTACCGCGAACCAGACGTCATTGATAGCAGCCTTTGTACCGTCGGATTTAGTGTAAGTACCTACCTGGCGATGCTGATTACCTGCGCTGTCCACCACGCTATCCGGCACATCCCCGTTCGCATTTAGGATCCCTGGCTCAAGATAACTCAGGTTAACAGATGCGATACCGGCGTCAATGAGAGAGAAGAGTTCCCCGTCATCCGTGAAACCGTCTTGGTCCCTATCAACCCAAACTTTTACTGTATTATATAGCCCGTCAGAAATATCAAAGAATCCGTCAATGTTGCTATCGAGCTCCGATAATGCGAGAAAGCCGTTTTTATAGCGGTCACCTGACGCAGATATTGAGCCGTTCCCAAAAAGCTCGGCACCGTTATCAATTATTCCATTTAGGTTTTTATCCCATACCAAAAGACCATCGCCGCCAGTGACCCAGCCAGATTTTTCAGAGAATCCATTTGAGTCGTGATCAAAATACACGCCATCTGCGGAACCGACCGTTTCGATTCCATCACCATCTAGATCCAGCACCAGTGGACTTCGTGCCGCTTGAGCGTATCCGAACGAGTCCTCGAGGTTTTGAATTTCCTTCGAGTCGAAATTAGTGATTCCCTTCAACATCGAACCTAAACCATCAATAGAGATGATTTTCCCTAGCCAATTTGTAGCGTCTAAAACATCTTCACCTTCGGCGGCGGCAAGATGCATGAAGGAAAACGTTTGCAATGCCAACATTAGCTCCGCAGTAGGATCCCCTGCGGATTCTAGGACTATTTGCCAGTACTTTTCGATGTCTGCTGGATTGTCCATAGACTTAAATACCGCATTTAACGTCCAAGCATCAATCGATAAGTTTTTACTCTCGAAAACTACATCGTGGAACCTCCAGGCTTCAGCGCCGGTAATATCACGACTAACAACATCGTTGTTTACGTCCGCTATGGCGTCGAGCGAATCGAGATAACCATCAGCCATGTCATAGCGAATTTCATTTATTTGTACATCACTAAGCGCATTGTTCTCGCTTTCAGCTGTAGTTTTCATGAACGCCAACGCAGCCGACCCAGCTAAAGAGTTCCCGAGTGCGACTCCATTCGCTAAATCTGCATATTTATAGCCCTTTCCCGACAGGTAGCTATACATAGCGCTAGCCGCCATATCTTTGGACAGAGATGTGTCATTCAGTATGGTCCTCGCGGTACTTAAATCTTCTCTAGTGAGCGTTTGAGGCATGTCGACCATCCTTAATTAGTGAATTTTTTTATAATTTGCATTGCAGACGATTTCAAATTTTCGACGTGAACGACTAGGTGGCTGGAAAAAACAATAGTCACACTTGCAGGAGTTGTCGAAAAAAAATAAGTTAAATTGCAGGTCCCTGTCGCGTTGGCGGCGAGAGAAGGGCGCCGACATAACAAAGTTTCTGTCACTAATTCGTCCTTGCCCTTCCAGTAGAAATCAATTTGTCCTTTTTTGTATACCGGATCAATCCCTGCAAGCCCGTGGTAATCACCTATGTGTATTTCTGTAACTGGCCCCAGCTGACGCATCTGCTCCGAATATCTGTTCACTCGCGAGACAAGCGTACGCGGTCCAACTCCGGTAATTTTTACTATTTCAACTTCTACATGTGATTTATTAGGATCATTGAAAACGTTGAAGCCTTTAGCTGGAAGCATTGACGGGAAATAGTATTCAAGCGTCACCGCTTGGATACTCCTTTGGCAGTTCGTCCTGTTCTGCCCAGTCGTTTTCTCACCCCAAATGCCACCAGTGGGCTCCATCGGGAAAAAAGTGTATTCATCAGGTACCAAAAATTGGACACCTCCTAAACTCCCGCAAGAAAAAGTTTCCGAATAGACGGTTTTACTTGATAACATAAAAATAATCAGCGCCGCGAGCTTGACTGCATTCATATTAATTTTCCCAACCTGTACCATACGGATGCTTTAGTTAAATGAATCTTACAGCGCGAGGTCCATTTCTACATCCTTATTGAGGCGTTTAGTTTAGTAACTATGAAACTCTGAATCCGCTCCCAGTCTGCCCTTTGCTCTATCGGGTAGCGATACTGCACTAACACACCGGGCACGAGTACAAAGCTACCGAAGCAGATTTTGGTGAGCTTTGAATTGCAACTGGTCCATACGAGCGTACTGTCAGGATTCCGAGTTTTCGTATTAATCGGAATACTAACCAGATCCCCACTTGCGTGGGATTCATACACTCCTAATTTACGATTAACTAGCGGATAAAATTTGGCAGCTACGGTAGAGGCACCAGGAGCAATGCTCATGTCAGGCCTACAAGTCACTATAACCACAAAGGATGTAATGCCTGGTGCAATTTTCGTTTGAATTACACCCGGGAAAAGTCTCGATAAATCCCGAATGGGCAAACGCGAAGCTGCTACAATACCCGGCCGCTGAAATTTCGAGCCGTTTTCCAATATCTTGTCGGGGTAGATATTCTCTGATTTCCAGCTATCGCTTTTTAGGAATTTGAAATCTACGGCACCTATATATATATGGCTAATAGATCCTTCTAATTTCGCTAATTCTGAATAGCTTGACTTATACTTCTCCTCAACGGCTATAAGGGCTGCATGCATACAGCGATTTTCAACTGTGCCTAGCAGCTCCGCATTATTTATATGTTCAGGCTTACAGGCCACCAAAAAAAGACTTAACGTTATAGCAGCAAGAATTGTTCCAATGTTCGACATGAATGGTTCCGGGTACCTACGGAGTCTCGCTACAAAGCTTTGGGCCTCAGTGCATCTCTTCGCTTGGCATCGCATTTATCCTTACCTCCATAAATACAAAACTAGCATTAATTTTTATTATCTTTCGCCGCTGGTGTTTTACGCCTGAATCGTGATCTGCGTTTTAGCTCGCCTATTATCATGCAAGTGCGTTCCATCCCGTAAGGTAGCGCAACTGAGGTACTTTTTCAGTTTCGATCCATTACGGCTTTCGCATCTGCAGCTCAACGGCGTAGTTCTCCGGAGCACAAATCATTTTTCGGCGCCAGCGGTGGTTCGCTTCGACGCAGTTTCAAGCGACTCCGGGTAGCAATAACCTAAAGTATAAAATCCGCCAGTTGAGATTGAAGACATATAAACTCTGGCAACCTCTATTGCAAAAACGACTACCGTTCTCTCAAACTTTCACCGACGTGGCGCTGCAGCGGACTTAGAAAGTACTCTATGACACGACGCTTGTCTGTCTTGACCTCCACGGTCACCGCCATCCCAGGCGATAACTTCACTTCCTGGCCATTTACATTCAAACGGTCTGTACTCAGACGAACCTTGCTGCTGTAAACCAATCCGCGCTTTTCATCCTCAATTGCGTCCTTTGACACGCTAATAACCTCCCCATTGACTGTGCCGTATTTTGTGAAATTAAAGGTTTCAACTTTCACAGATACTTCTTGCCCAGCTCGGACAAAACCGACGTCTTTGTTCTCTAGCATTGCCTCGACTTCTACAGACTGATTATCTGGAACCACCACCATTAGCGGCTGCGCAGCGGTAATCACGCCGCCAATGGTGTGAACTTCTAACTGCTGCACAGTCCCATCCACGGGCGATTCGACGGAAGCGAGGGTTTCTTGGTAACGGGCCTTGGTCAAATTCTGCTTGAAGACTGATATTTTTTGATCAGCCTGCTGCAGCAGGTCAAGCATTGCACGGCGGGTTTGGGCCACAATACCTTCACGGCGTCGTTCAGCCTCCTGACGCGCAGCGGTTGACTGCATTACGCTGGCTTGCTGGATGCTAAGCTGGCGCTCTAGATCCAGTCGCGCCTGTTCTTTTTCTAAATAAGCGTGACGCGCGATATATTGCTTCTGCAGAAGACGTTCGTAATCAGTTGCCAATTTCACAGCAATGGGCAGCGTTTTTTGCAGACTTGAGACCTGGATTCGAGCGGATTGAATATCCGCCTGCCGCTGTTGAATCTCAGCATCTGCTTGATCCAAGCTGCTACGGTATTCCAGATACTGCCCTTGTAACCAACGTTCCGCAGCGACTAAATGCTCTGGGTCAGCTTCTGGTATCGCACCCTTTAGACTGCGCGGAGGCATGCGCTGATTTATGGCTTCCAACATACCGGAGGCGCGAGCGCTATCAACTCTTGCAGCAAGTAAATCACTTCGAACGCTCTCAACATCAGCATCAGCAGCCGTCGAATCTAGCTCAAGGAGAAGCTGGCCTGTTTTGACAGATTGGCCATCGCGCACGTGAATGGCCTTCACTACAGCCGGCTCGCTTGCTTGAATAATCTTCGTTTTACCACTCGGAATAATTTTTCCAGTGGCGGTCGCCACCACATCTATCCTCCCGAAGCACGCCCAGGCTAGCGCGAGCGCAGCAAATGCCATGATCGTCCAGCTGAAAATTCGCGGCGCGGGATGCGTGGGCTTATCCTGCAGCTCAAGAGACGCCGGCAGAAATTGCACTTCATGCGCGAGGCGCTTAGGTGCGTCCATCTCTTTTCGCCGGCTCCATGACTGCCGCCAAATCCGTCGGTACCGGTGCAGCAGGCCGGTTGATCCGGAATTAGACATGGCTGGCTCCCTGCTGCAATCGATGGAGGCGGGAATAATGTCCAGCCTGATGGGCAAGCAATTCTGCGTGAGTCCCCTGCTCAACAATCTGTCCACGATCCACAACAACTATGCGATTAGCATCGCGAACAGCAGACAATCTATGGGCAATGATGATGACTGTTCTACCTTTACTGATAGCCTGCATATTCTGCTGAACAATACGCTCGGACTCATAATCCAACGCACTCGTTGCTTCATCGAAAATCAGGATCCGAGGATTTCCCATGAGAGCTCGCGCGATGGCAATACGTTGACGCTGTCCACCTGATAGCGAAGCTCCGTGTTCGCCAACCATCGTGTCATAACCTTCTGGTAGCTCCAGGATGAACTCATGTGCCCCCGCGAGTTTAGCGACGTTCATTACCTGTTCGATTGGAGCACCTGCATCGCTCAGGGCGATATTCTCCCGAATGCTTCTGTTGAAAAGCATGCTGTCTTGGAGCACCACTCCAATCTGCCGACGCAACGAAGACACATCCGCCAATGCCAAATCCATACCATCCACAAGAACTCTCCCACGCTCCGGCACATAGAGTCGCTGTAGGAGACGTGTGAGTGTGCTCTTACCTGAACCGGAGCGACCGACAACGCCTATGACTTCCCCGGCCTGAATACTGAGGCAGACACCCCGAAGAATTTCCGAGCCGTCGGGACGATAACGAAAGTGCACTTGGTCGAATTCTATTCGGCCTTTAATCGGAGGCAGCGCGCTGCGCGTTGCTTGGGATGACTCATTTCGCGTGTTCAGGATGTCGCCGAGTCGCTGCACGGAAACCCCTGTCTGCTGGAAGTTGGTCCACAGTTGAGCAAGGCGCATGATTGGCTGAGCAACGCGTCCCGCGAGCATATTGAAAGCGATCAATTGTCCGACCGAGAGCTGTCCATCGATGACCAAGCGCGCACCGAACCAAAGAGTTGCAACAGTTACCAGCTTTCCAATAAGCGCCACGCTTTCATTAGCGATCGTCGACAGGTTCTGGGTTTTGAACCCTGCCGCGACGTAGCCCGCCAATTGGTCATCCCACCTCCGGATCGCCTGAGGCTCGACCGCCATTGATTTCAGTGTGTCTATGCCATTGACTGTCTCCACCAGAAACGCCTGGTTTTCCGCGCCCCGGGCGAAGCTGTCATTGAGCCGTTTGCGCAGCACGGGAGTGATGAGGACGGAGACCAGTATGTAAAGCGGCAATGACAACAGGACTATAAGGGTCAGCCAGCCACTGTAGTAAAACATCACGGCTATGAAGACCACCGAGAACAGGACATCCAGCAGCAGGGTGATTGCGTTGCCAGTTAAAAAATTACGTATATTCTCGAGCTCCCGTACGCGTGCTACGGAGTCACCCACTCGACGGGCCTGAAAGTACGAGAGCGGCAGTGTGATCAGATGGCGGAACAACTTCGAGCCTAGTTCTACGTCGATACGACTCGCAGTGTGTGCGAAGACGTAGGTGCGCAGACCAGACAGAGCGGACTCAAAAAGCATTACGCCCGCTAGGCCGATGGCAATGACATCAAGGGTGGTCAAGCCATGATGGACCAGCACCTTGTCCATCACGATTTGAAAGAACAAAGGTGTAATCAATGAAAAAATCTGCAGGACAAAAGACACAAGCATCACTTCGCCCAGCAGCTTGCGATACTTGACGATTGCTGGGATGAACCAGGTGAAGTCAAAGCGCGAGGACTCACCAGGGGTTGCTGATTGAGATCGGATCAGCAGAAGGCCGCCAGCCCAACGTTCCCGTAAAACTTCGAATGTGATGATTTCGGGCCGAGCCATCCGAGGGTCATGGATCAAGACCTTGCCCCGGTCCAGGCGGGCGATGATGAAATAGCCTCCATTCTTATCCGCAGCCATAGCTGGTAACGGCGTGCGGTCCAAACGTTCGAGAGCGGTGTTGGCAGCCTTGGCTTTTAATCCGAGCTTCCGGGCTGCTAGAAGGATTTCAGCTTGAGACAGGCACTGCCCAACACTACCGAACTCGTGTGCTAGTTGTTCGGAGGAAGCAGAGACCTGATGGAATCGTGCAAGCATAACCAGCGAGGCAAGGCCCGTATCGACAGACGCCACATTATCGGGCGCTGCAGCCGCTACTCCAGAATCGTTCATAGCACTTCCATGTATGTGACGGGCGGGAGGGCCGGGCACGGGCGAGACGATAGCAATAGGCCATCGTGCGAAAGATCATAGCTGTAAAAAAATACCTGTAAAACTCAAAATATAGCCGGGACGATGAATGGCTCTAGATATTCGGCGGCAGAAAATCCCGCGTAGCGTCGTAGTCTTGTTTCAGATACGCAGCCAACGCTTTCAGGTCATCAGGGCTTAAAGTTCCTGCCGCCTGTTTGAGCTTCAAATTGTCGAGAATGTAGTCATAACGGGCATTGTTGTAATCACGCACGGCCGCATAGAGCTGCCTTTGGGCGTTCAACACGTCCGCGATATTTCGTGAACCTACGTCGACCCCTACCTGATTAGCCTCAACGGATTTTTGTCCGGAAATGATGGCTTGGCGACGAGTCGCCAGTTGCTCAATGTCCACGTTGACCCCACGAAACGCATTGCGGGTATCCAGCACCACTTCGCGACGGCGGTCTTCATACTCGTCCTGGCTTTGATAAAGCCGCTCCGTCGACTCTCTAACCTGGGAATTGGTCATTCCGCCAGAGTAAAGAGGAATGCTGACCTCAATTCCGATAGAGCTCTGGGCAACGTTATCGCGGTAACCATTGCGACCAAAATCGGTAGGGTTGCTGTAGCCGAAGCTGTCGTTGTCACCTTTGCGATACGACGCAACGGCATCGACAGTAGGCGCATGACCGGCTTTTCGTTGATCAACAGTCTGCTCTGCAGCGCTAACACCGTGCTCCAGTGCCTGTAATGTCAAATTTTGCCGAACGGCAGTTTGGACCCATTCGTGAGCGATATTGGGAACGGGGGGATCGACAGGCAGCCCATGCCCCATAGCTGCAATTGAGGTGTAGTCAGTTTTAGTCAAACGGCCCAAGGCCTCGTATGCCTCGTCCACCTTGCGCTGAGCCTGTTGCCGATTGGCCCGCGAATTATCATAGGCTGACTGAGCATCGTACACGTCCGTGATACTCGAAGCGCCGTCTTCCAACCTACCTTGTGCCTGATCGAGCTGACGTAGTAATGCGTTCTCTTCCGCCGCGGCCGCGGCGTGTGAGTCCAGCTGCCGCAGAGTTTCAAAATAGCCTTGGGCCACGCTGAGAATTATATTTTGTTCCTTGGCAGACAGTTCCAGCCCAGCCTGAGTAACGGTGTCACGCGCGGCTTTCACTTGGTACCAACGGTCAAGCCTAAACAAAGGCTGGCTAATGTTGGCCCGAACCGTCGCGCCACTGCGCTCGCGGCTCAGAGAAGGCTCATCGCGTTCGAAGCGAGTGGTTTCAGTAGTGGCACCCGCGGTGAGATTAGGCATTAAACCAGCGCGCGCTTGGGGTAAAGCTTCACGCTCCGCTAGATAATCATGACGGGCTGCCGCTAATTGGGCGTCATTGCTGAGCGCAGACTGATAGACGTCCATCAGATCCGCATGACTGCGAGCTGACTCGATTGATGCGCTCGCGACTGATGCGAAGATCAACATAGAACCCAGCGTGCCTAGGCGAGCTACAGGTAAAGAGGTCATCCAATCCATGTGAAAGCCTAGCCGCCCGAAATACTGCATTGAGGTGTTTCAGGTAGTCGGCATCCGCCCTCATTTCTTTAACAACTTGCTACCGGGCTCCGGGCATTGGTCAGCGAAAGTTTACCGATGTAGCGGTGTAGACCTTCGGCAAGCGGCACAGAGATCCGCGGATGGGTCAAGAATTACAGGCAGAACGCTAACCGCCCCGGCGCCGAGCGCGTCTCACTGTGTAGGTAATGATCGCTGCTAGACCTTGTGTTGCTTAGTCTGCTGGTGTTTCACGATAAACCTCCTTAGCACCCACCAAAAATTGCGCCCGAGCGTGCACCAGCCATATGACATGCCCATGCAGATCAGACCGTGTTGGAGTAATGATCCCTCAACTGTACGTGTCGATAAATTGGTGGGTTTGGAATGAAGAGGAAGAGTGGAAAGCTAAAGTAATCCACCGAAGATCAGCGGAAACTCGCTGTACGTGACCTGTGGAACAACACGCTACTGATCCAGAGAAAAGAAGAGGGGTGGCTGTTAGAAAATGACAATCATCAGGTAGAAGGCTTGCAGTGCTGTTGACCGTGAAGTGCATATATGGCCGCCGCTGAACTGTCCCCATGAAATTTTCCTCCGTATGAAGTGAGCGAGGATAGGTGCAGTTTGGTAAACCGGGAAGGCTTGGGAAAATTTCCACTTTTGGCAGCGGGTGGATCAGTCGGCATGATGCCGCAAGGGTGGGCAACGTTGTGCCAGCCCCTTAGGTAACGAAGGTTGTCCACTGGCTGCTTTGGGTCGATATTGGACATTCACGCGATACGTTTCTGGCCAAGAGCTGCCTGTCGCGTAAAGCAGCGGAGTGGGCTACATCGACTGAGGCGAGATCACCTCCCCGTACCTGTATTTTTTCCTAGCCGTCTTGGTGGCCTCTTGTTCTGCGAGAAGGGTGCTCAGCGTGTCAGCCTCATGAATCAACTCAAACGTCTCACCTTCAAATTCATTTCCTACCCGCTATGTGACTCTCAATCTCGGCGTAAATGCTTTCGGCGCTTTCTTCATCACTAGGGGGTTGCTCACCGGCAGGATCACGACATCCGGAACGGGATGCTGCACTATAGCGGCGACGATTGGCGCGGAGACTTCGGCGTTGCCGGAAAACGCATAGCGCATCTCTCTTTAGTTAATTCTGAGTTCATGCGATGTCTCTGTAAATGGCATTTTGGGGAACACACTATTTTATCAGCACAGGTTGAAGTCAGCTTTTCGAGCATCCGAGAGCATCTGTCCGTTCATAGGGGTAGAATAGGGTTTCTGTCGTAATACTTTTGAGACCCTGTTTTGGCAGCTGTAATGTTCGAAACGCAACTCCCGACTTGTCACATTTTTGCAGTTGGAGCAGATACAGCATGTCTTCCGACTCGGCGACCTGGCACCCCTCGTACTGATCAAGATTTGCATAGACCACCCGACGCTTAACACATTCCGATGCCTGTTTCAGGGCTGCGGAGCGGCCATCGTTTGAAGGCAACCTCACCAACAAGAACCAAGCAGAAATCAGCAGGCCGGCGATTATGCAGGTCGATCCAACGCATACGGCAATCCCTCGGTTTTCGATCGCACGCTTGAGAACATGGGCAGTCCATTTGGGAGTGGCTGGGGCTCGTCCGGCATTTCTCTAGTTTTTTCCAAGAGAAGTAAGAAAAAAGCGACGATTCCGACTAGGGCCATGCCAAAAGCCAAAGCCCCGATGTAAGACCCAAATCTGGCAGCTCCGTAAGCAAGGATTTCCTGAGCGCCGATGCCCAACCGTTCGATACCAACATCCATCGTCAGGTAATACTTCTCAAGGTAAGCGTACCCGCTGAGCGTGAATGCTCCGATCATGCTAGCGATGAGTAGAGTGGCTTCGATGCGCAGGTATGTCCTGAGTCGTTTTGGGCTTGCGTCGTGCGTGGCAATGTCGGTCAAGCTGGTATTCCTGAAAATAGGAGTAGAGAAAATTGTACCTCAGGCTTTCATCAATCGAACGAGTGGCTGCCACCAAGTGGTTTAAATCTGCGCCTGACCGATCGAGAGGGTCCCTAGGGAGATCAGGTATCTAATGTCTGCTTTTGGCCCAGGCTGTGTGAAAACACATTTTTATAACGATTCGGCCATGGGGGCATTTGTCCAGGTTTTGAGGCACCATATGGTCTCTAGGAATCCAGCAGCTCGACGCAGCTCGCAAACCAAATCAGGAAGAATGAATGCCTTCCCGTCGCCGCCTCAGTAGTGTCTGTCAAAGTATCGCGCATCACGCTGCCAGCGGTCTGTCGTACGTACACCCACATCTGTTGCAAGCGCTCAAAGTAACCGGGGAGCCTATCGCGACGGTGGATCTATTGAGTGCGACCCCATACCCGAAGGAGCTTCGCAGTCATCCCCACCTTCCCACCGCCCTCTCTTCATTACGTGATCGTTTTGAACAAATTTTGAAATTCGAAGGATTTTTAATAACCGACCTCAACGAGGCCAAACTATTTTTCAAACCTGATGGCCAATACCACGACGAGTATTGTTGCGAATGTCACGCAAGGTTGTCCCATTCAAGCGGCCGTAAATACTTTGCGGCAGTCAATTGCATGGGTAAATCCATTGTTCCCCAGCTCGCCAATTTCTGTCCAATCCCCACCGGCAATGTCCTCAATCCAGATGAAAAGCGAGCTTAGCTTTAAGGCCAAAAGCCGAAATACAGCGAGGATGATCTAAGCTTCTGATCGTCTAGATCGTATCGGGGGGCGATCATGAAGCGATTCATTGAAGGCGAGGCCCGGATGCAAGTGACTCTGCTGCCGGAGTGCCTGGACGATTACGCAACCGAAGAAAATCCAGTCCGAGTGGTCGACGTTTTCGTCGATGAACTCGACTTGGGTGCGCTTGGATTTGAAGGTGTTGATCCTGCTGCAACGGGTCGTCCGGCCTATCATCCAGCGGTCTTGCTAAAGATCTATATCTACGGCTATCTCAATCAGATTCAGTCCAGCCGCCGGCTTGAGCGTGAGGCCGAGCGCAACGTCGAGTTAATGTGGCTAACGGGGCGTTTGGCTCCGGACTTCAAAACCATTGCCGACTTTCGCAAAGACAATGGCAAAGCCATTCGCAGCGTATGCCGCCAGTTCGTAGTTCTTTGTCGCAACCTCAATCTCTTCTCCCAATCGATCATCGCCATCGACGGCAGCAAATCCAAAGCCGTCAATAATCGCGACCGCAACTTCACTCAGGGCAAGGTGAAGGCACGCATGCGGCAGATCGAGCAGAGCATTGATCGATATCTGGCGGCGATGGATTTGGCGGATCGGGCAACGCCCGAAGTGGCCGAGGCCAAAGCAGAGCGGCTTAAAGAAAAGATAGAAACACTGAAAAAGCAGATGCAGAAACTCAAGGACATCGAGGCGCAGCTCCACGAAAGTCCAGACCAGCAGATCTCCCTCACAGACCCAGATGCACGCTCAATGGCTACGAGCGGCCGAGGCACCGGAACGGTTGGCTACAACGTACAAACAGCTGTCGACGACAAACACCATCTGATCGTTGCCCATGAGGTGACCAACGTTGGTAATGATCGTGGGCAACTGAGCAATATGGCGAACCAAGCGCGTGAAGAAATCGAGGCTGAATCGCTAACGGTGGTGGCCGACCGAGGCTATTACAAAGGTCTGGAAATCCTTGCTTGCGAGCAAGCCGGCATCACTACCTTCGTACCGAAACCCCTCACATCTGGCAGCAACGCCGAAGGCCGATTTGGTATGCAGGACTTCATCTATCTTGCGGCGTCGGACGAGTATCGATGCCCTGCGGGGCAGTTACTAACCAGGCGGCATTCGTCGATGGAAGACGGCATGTTATTGCATTGTTACTACTTCTCGGGCTGCCAGTCCTGCTCAATGCAAAAGAAATGTACGACGGGTAAGGAGCGCCGTGTTAAGCGCTGGGAATATGAGGCTGTAGTCGACGCGATGCAGGTTCGGCTAGAACATGATCCAGCGATGATGAGGGTTCGTCGACAGACTGTTGAACATCCTTTCGGAACGCTCAAGTACTGGATGGGAAGTACCCACTTCCTGACCAAAACCCTGCCGAGGGTGAGCACTGAGATGAGCCTTCATGTGCTCGCCTACAACCTCAAACGAATGATGAGCATCTTCGGCATCGCAGGACTGCTTGAGGCGATCAGGGCGTGAACCCAGCCGCTTGGCCCGCCAGTTGAAAGCCGTTTGGGCCGCTGACGCGGCCCAAACGGCTTTACGAACGTCTATGTCACTGACTAAGCTAATTCGTGCTTTCGCCCGCTGATTCCACAGGCAACCCTCGCGACTCTCAGTTTTCGAGGTATTTAGCGCGTTTTCACACAGCCTGGGCCGGAAGCGGACAAAAAATTGGGGACGGAAAGGGGGCGGATTATTCACGCCACGGGTCAAGCATGCCAGTCAGCTCGCCAAAGCCGTCACGCCGGTTCCCCGATGCACCACCACTGAACTGCGACCTCGTCGTCGGGTTGAGTGACGTCATGCCCGTGCTCGATGAAATTCACAGCTACGTGCAATGCGAGATCATGACTGATCCGCTCCGGCATGAGCGAGTTGGTTTCACCGAGAAATCTCAGATAATAGTCTCGGTCGTAGAAGACGGTTACTTCGCTTTGATGAACCCATGGCCACGTCAGCAGGCAAGCGACCCGATAGTAACCTTGTGAGTGGTCAGCAGCTTTGGACAGGTGATTAGCGGCTTCCAGGAGTTGCTGAATGCAAAAGGCCTGAACTTCAATCCTGGCTTGAGGGCCTTCGACCAAAGCCTCGTGCACCGGGATCTTCCAATGTGCGTAGCGCTCCATGCGCTCGGATCGCGGGTAAAACTCGTCGCGAAAGCTGGCGGCCCAGCGTTCCAGTGCGCGAAGGCGGCGGGGAATGCCCCTGAGTTGTTTGTTGCTGAGGGCGATTTGCCGCATTGGTACGTCCTTGTGATGCCGAATAGGTCTGTCGTTGCGGTCTGCTGACGCAATCAACGAGTGGGCGGATATGTTTTCATATCCGCCAAGACCCTAGCCACTGGCTAGTCGGTGTAAAGGGTTACCAAACTTTCCATAACGTGATTGTTCACTGAATAGCTTTCAAATAGTCCTTCAACGCGATCAGCGGAGCATCAAGCTGCTCCATCGTCTGCGCATTGCTGACATCAACTGACAACCGTTGCAGCTCACGCCCAAGCGGCGTATCAGCCCCGCCGATAGCGTCTAGCGCCACATCTGCGCAGTGCGCCACTCTAAACTGAATGCTCCCGAGATCACCCCTGCGCACCAACAACCCAAAAACCTCCCGCTCATAATCACTCATGATCGGATCATCCCGCAGAATCGGACTCGAATCTTCCGTCTCATACGCAAGCTTCAGACAGAACAAAGCAATAGTTTCCAGCAGCAGTTCCATGGGATGAATCCTTGAGAATTGTCGTACCAGCCGAGAGCGTGAAGATCAAACGATCGCAGCCTTCGGCAGCTCCTACACGGGCGGGGTGGCTTTTCTATAGGCGAAAAAAAAGGCCTTGCAAAGCAAGACCTTTCTTAATTTTGGTGCCCCGAGGGAGACTCGAACTCCCACTCCTTTCGAAAACGGATTTTGAATCCGCCGCGTCTACCAATTCCGCCATCAGGGCTCAATGGCGGCGAAGTATAGAGATGAGATAACCGTCGGTCAATCAGGTACATGGAGAATTTTTGATATTTCCGCTAGACTTCCCGGCCCTGCTAGACGAACCCCATCATGCGCGTTGCTGACTTTACTTTCGAGCTCCCTGATTCGCTGATTGCTCGCCATCCTTTGGCCGAGCGTCGCAACAGTCGCCTGTTGACCCTTGATGGGGTCAGCGGCGCCCTGGCACACCGTCAATTCACTGATTTGCTTGAGCATTTGCGCCCGGGCGATTTGATGGTGTTCAACAATACCCGGGTGATTCCGGCACGGCTGTTTGGCCAGAAAGCTTCCGGCGGCAAGCTGGAAATTCTGGTCGAGCGGGTGCTCGACAGTCATCGCGTGCTGGCGCATGTGCGCTCGAGCAAGTCGCCGAAACCGGGGTCGAAGATCTTGATTGACGGCGGTGGCGAGGCCGAGATGCTGGCGCGTCACGATGCGTTGTTCGAACTGGGGTTTGCCGAGGAGGTGTTGCCGCTGCTCGACCGCGTCGGGCACATGCCGTTGCCTCCTTATATAGACCGCCCGGATGAAGGCTCGGATCGCGAGCGTTATCAAACCGTGTACGCCGAGCGCTTGGGCGCGGTGGCGGCGCCGACGGCGGGGCTGCATTTCGATCAGCCGCTGCTGGAGGCGATTGCCGCCAAGGGCGTCGAGACCGCGTTTGTCACGCTGCATGTCGGCGCGGGTACGTTCCAGCCGGTGCGCGTCGAGAAGATCGAAGATCACCACATGCACACCGAGTGGCTGGAAGTCGGCCAGGACGTGGTCGACGCCGTGGCCGCGTGCCGCGCTCGCGGTGGTCGCGTGGTGGCGGTGGGGACCACCAGCGTGCGTTCGCTGGAAAGCGCCGCGCGCGATGGCGTGCTCAAGCCGTTCAGTGGCGACACCGACATCTTTATCTACCCGGGCCGGCCGTTTCATGTGGTCGACGCCCTGGTCACCAATTTCCATTTGCCCGAATCCACGCTGTTGATGCTGGTTTCGGCGTTCGCCGGTTATCCCGAAGCCATGGCCGCTTATAAAGCCGCCGTGGAGCATGAATACCGCTTTTTCAGCTACGGTGATGCGATGTTTATCACCCGTAATCCCGCACCACGTGGCCCCGAGGACAAAGAATGAGTCGCCAAAGTCGTATGTCGTTTGAGTTGCTTGCTACTGACGGCAAGGCTCGTCGCGGTCGTTTGACCTTCCCGCGCGGTACCGTCGAGACCCCGGCCTTCATGCCGGTGGGCACGTATGGCACGGTCAAGGGCATGCTGCCGCGGGACATCACCGCGACCGGCGCGGAAATCATTCTGGGCAACACCTTCCACCTGTGGCTGCGTCCGGGCACCGAAGTCATCAAGAAGCACGGCGACCTGCACGATTTCATGCAGTGGAAAGGCCCGATTCTTACAGACTCCGGCGGCTTTCAGGTATTCAGCCTGGGCGCGATGCGCAAGATCAAGGAGGAGGGCGTGACCTTCGCTTCTCCGGTTGATGGCGCCAAAGTGTTCATGGGCCCGGAAGAGTCGATGCAGGTCCAGCGCGATCTGGGCTCGGACATCGTGATGATTTTTGACGAGTGCACGCCGTATCCGGCTGACGAAGACGTCGCGCGCATTTCCATGGAGCTGTCGTTGCGTTGGGCCAAGCGTTCGAAACAAGCGCATGGCGACAACACGGCGGCGCTGTTCGGCATCGTTCAGGGCGGCATGCACCAGGATTTGCGCATGCGTTCGCTGGAAGGCCTCGACACTATTGGCTTCGATGGCCTGGCCATTGGCGGTCTGTCGGTGGGCGAACCCAAGCACGAAATGATCAAGGTGCTGGATTACCTGCCGGGTCAAATGCCCGCTGACAAACCTCGTTACCTTATGGGCGTTGGCAAACCGGAAGATCTGGTTGAGGGTGTGCGCCGCGGTGTGGACATGTTCGATTGCGTGATGCCAACCCGTAATGCCCGCAATGGGCATCTGTTCATTGATACAGGCGTGCTGAAGATCCGAAACGCGTTCCATCGCCATGATGATTCGCCGCTCGATCCGACCTGCGATTGCTACACCTGCCAGAACTTCTCCCGCGCTTATCTGCATCACCTGGACAAGTGCGGCGAAATGTTGGGTAGCATGTTGAATACCATCCACAATTTGCGCCATTACCAGGTGCTGATGGCTGGTTTGCGCGAGGCTATTCAACAGGGTACATTGGCCGCCTTTGTCGATGCCTTCTACGCCAAACGCGGGCTTCCCGTTCCGCCTTTGGACTGAGTTTTCTGACCCCAAGATTCAACATTTGCAACTGGAGTGCTAAATGAGCTTTTTTATCTCTAATGCCATGGCTGACGCTGCTGCCCCTGCTGCTGCCGGCCCAATGGGTGGTGGTTTTGAGTGGATTTTCCTGGTCGGCTTCCTGGTCATCTTCTACCTGATGATCTGGCGTCCACAGGCCAAGCGCGCCAAAGAGCAGAAAAACCTGCTGAGCAGCCTGCAGAAAGGCGACGAAGTTGTGACCACCGGTGGTATCGCCGGCAAGATCACCAAAGTGGCTGACGACTTCGTGGTTCTGGAGGTTTCCGACACCGTCGAAATGAAATTCCAGAAAGGCGCCATTGCCGCCACGCTGCCAAAAGGCACGCTGAAAGCGATCTAAAGTTTCAACTTCTACTCAATCGACGGGGCGCGCAAGGCGCCCCGCGTCATAAGCGGGCGGCGTGATGCTGAACAAATACCCTCTGTGGAAATACATTCTGATCCTGGCAGTGCTGGCGGTCGGTCTGGTTTATTCCGCTCCCAATTTATACCCTGATGACCCGGCCATTCAGGTCAGCGGCGCAAGCACTGCGCTGCAGGTCAATCAGGCTGATCTGGACCGTGTGAGCGCAGCGCTCAAAGCGTCCGGCATCGAAGTCAAGGCTGCCACGCTGGCAGAAAGCGGCAAGGGCGGTCTGATTCGCCTGACCAAGGCTGGCGATCAACTGCCTGCCAAGGATGTCGTACGCAAGGCGTTGGGTGATGACTACGTCGTCGCGCTGAACCTGGCACAGACCACTCCGCAATGGCTGCGCAACCTCGGCGCGCACCCGATGAAGCTGGGTCTGGACTTGTCCGGTGGTGTGCACTTCCTGCTGGAAGTGGACATGGACAAAGCCCTCGACGCACGTTTGAAAGTTTATGAAGGCGACGTCAAGAGCCTGTTGCGTAAAGAGAAGCTGCGCTATCGCAGCCTGCCGCAAATCGATGGTGCCGTTCAGCTGGGCTTCACCGATGAAGCCGCTCGCGAACAAGCGCGCACGCTCATCCGCAAGAACTTCAACGATTTCGACATTGTTCCGGCCGACCTCAATGGCCAACCGGTGCTGCGTCTGGCGATGACCCCGGCCAAGCTGGCGGAAATCCGCGAATACTCCATCAAGCAAAACCTGACCACGGTCCGTAACCGCGTCAACGAGCTGGGTGTTGCCGAGCCGATCGTTCAGCGTCAGGGCGCCAACCGCATCGTGGTTGAGCTGCCAGGCGTGCAGGACACTGCAGAAGCCAAGCGAATTCTCGGCAAGACGGCCAACCTGGAGTTCCGTCTGGCCGCCGAGCCAGGTGCTTCGAAAGCCACATCCGAAAGTTTCGAGTTCCGCGAAGGCGGTCGCCCTGCGGCGCAGATCGAACGTGGCCTGATCATCACCGGTGACCAGGTAACGGACGCCAAGGCTGGCTTCGGCGAGCAAGGCACGCCAGAAGTGAACATCCGTCTGGATGGCCACGGTGGCGAGTTGATGAGCCGTGCGACCCGCAACAACGTCGGTCGCAGCATGGCGGTGATCTTCATCGAGCAGCGCCCGGTGACCACTTACACCAAACAAATGGTCAACGGCGTTGAGAAAGACGTCGCGGTGCAGACTTTCAAGGAAGAGAAGAAGATCATCAGTCTGGCGACCATCCAGTCGCCGCTCGGTGCTCAATTCCGCATCACGGGCCTGAACGGTCAGGGTGAATCGTCCGAGCTGGCGCTGCTGTTGCGTGCCGGTGGCCTGGCCGCTCCGATGTACTTCGCTGAAGAGCGCACCATTGGCCCGAGCCTGGGTGCCGACAACATCACCAAAGGTATCGATGCATCGCTGTGGGGCATGTTGTTTGTCTCGCTGTTCATCATCGCCATCTACCGCTTCTTCGGCATCATCGCCACCGTCGCGCTGGCGGTGAACATGGTGTTGCTGCTGGCCCTGATGTCGCTGCTGGGTGCAACGCTGACCTTGCCGGGTATCGCCGGTATCGTCCTGACCATGGGCATGGCGGTCGACGCCAACGTGCTGATCTTCTCGCGGATTCGTGAAGAAATCGCTGCGGGCATGACCATTCAGCGCGCAATCAACGAAGGCTTCGGCCGGGCATTCACCGCGATTCTCGACTCCAACCTGACCACATTGCTGGTCGGCGGGATTCTCTTTGCCATGGGCACCGGCCCGGTCAAAGGTTTTGCGGTGACCATGTCCCTGGGTATCTTTACCTCGATGTTCACGGCCATTCTGGTGACCCGCGCTATGGTCAACCTGATCTTCGGCGGTCGTGACTTCAAGAAGCTGTGGATTTAAGGGGCTGCCATGTTACGTACAATCAACTTTATGGGCGTTCGCAACATTGCGTTCGGCGTCACCGTGCTCCTTACCCTGTTGGCGTTGTTCAGCTGGTTCAGCAAGGGTTTGAACTACGGCCTGGACTTCACCGGCGGTACGCTCATCGAGCTAACCTATGAGCGTCCGGCTGATGTGACCAAGGTGCGTGAGCAACTGGTAGCTTCGGGTTATCAGGATGCCGTGGTGCAGAACTTCGGCGCGACCACCGATTTGCTGGTGCGCATGCCGGGTGAAGACCCGCAGCTGGGTCATCAAGTGGCTGAAGCGCTGCAGAAGGTCGGCGGTGACAACCCGGCCGTGGTCAAGCGAGTCGAGTTCGTTGGCCCGCAGGTCGGCGAAGAGCTGCGTGACCAGGGCGGCCTGGGCATGCTGATGGCGCTGGGCGGGATCATGATTTACCTCGCCTTCCGCTTTCAGTGGAAGTTCGCGGTCGGTGCCATCGTCTCGCTGATCCACGACGTGGTGGTGACGCTGGGTATCCTGTCGTTCTTCCAGATCACCTTCGACCTGACGGTGCTGGCGGCGGTGCTGGCGATCATCGGTTACTCGCTCAACGACACTATCGTCGTGTTCGACCGGGTTCGTGAGAACTTCCGCGTGCTGCGCAAGGCCAGCCTGATCGAGAACATCAATATCTCGACCACGCAAACCTTGCTGCGGACCATGGCAACATCGATCTCCACCTTGCTGGCGATTGCGGCGCTGTTGTTCTTCGGTGGCGACAACCTGTTCGGTTTCTCGCTGGCGTTGTTCATCGGTGTTCTGGCGGGTACGTACTCGTCGATCTACATCGCCAACGTGGTGTTGATCTGGCTGAACCTGAGCACCGAGGATCTGATTCCTCCGGTGGTTGTCGATCAGGAAGTGGACGACCGCCCATAACGGCGATTGTCTTCCAGCGATCGGCCGAAAAGGCGCGAGTGTTGAACTCGCGCCTTTTTTTATGCTCCAAGGCTGGGAGAAGCGCGGGCTATCCCGCATGTGATGGTCAGGAGGTTCATGTGAACAAGTCGTTGCTGGTTGGTGCAGTATTGGGTGCTGTCGGTGTAACCGCCGGGGGTGCTGTTGCCACCTACAGCCTGGTGAAAAGCGGCCCTGAGTATGCGCAAGTATTGGCCGTTGACCCGGTCAAGAAACAGATCAAGACACCACGTGAAGTGTGCAAGGATGTAGCGGTGACCCGTCAGGCGCCGGTCAAGGATCAGCACCAGATTCTCGGTACCGCGATTGGCGCGGTTGCCGGCGGTTTGTTGGGTAATCAGGTCGGCGGCGGCACGGGCAAGAAAATTGCCACGGTAGCGGGCGCAGTCGGCGGTGGTTATGCGGGCAACAAGGTGCAGGAAGGTATGCAGAATCGCGACACCTACACCACCACCCAGACTCGCTGCAACACGGTGAACGACATCAGCGACAAGGTCGTCGGCTATGACGTTCGCTATTCGCTGGACGGCAAGGAAGGCAAGGTGCGGATGGATCGCGATCCGGGCAATCAGATTCCGGTCGACAAGGAAGGTAAGTTGGTCTTGTCGCAGAATGAGCCGGCTCAATAAACCACCTCAATTCAAGACGCAAAAAAAAGCACCCAGAGGGTGCTTTTTTGTGGCCGCTCGCTTAGCGCTTCAGCGAGGCCGGCAGGTGCGGCTGGATCGCCGTCAGCACTGCTTTGAAGCATTTGGTGTTGCCGGCAACGATGTGACCTTTCTCAAGGAAATCGTGACCGCCGGTGAAGTCGCTCACCAAACCGCCTGCTTCCTGGATCAGCAGGGCACCTGCAGCCATGTCCCATTCGGACAGGCCCGACTCCCAGAACGCATCGAAACGACCCGCTGCAACGTAAGCCAGGTCCAGGCTCGCCGAACCAGCGCGGCGGATGCCGGCAGTCTGGCCGACCAGGGCGCGGAACATGCCCAGGTAGTTGTCGAGGTTGTCCATCTGGTCGTCACGGAACGGGAAGCCGGTACCCAGCAGGGCGCCGTCGAGGCTGGTGCGACCGCTGACGCGCAGACGACGACCGTTCAGTTGAGCGCCGCGACCACGGCTGGCGGTGAATTCTTCCTGGCGAACCGGATCCAGAACAACAGCGTGTTCCAGGCGACCGCGGTATTTGCAGGCAATGCTGACAGCGAAGTGAGGAATGCCGCGCAGGAAGTTGGTGGTGCCGTCCAGTGGATCGATGATCCACAGGTATTCTTCGCCTTCGATACCGGTGCCGGCGTGCATGCCGGTTTCTTCACCCATGATCGAGTGATTCGGGTAGGCCTTGCGCAACGCGTCGATGATTTTCTGTTCAGCAGCGCGATCTACCTCGGATACGTAATCCTTGGCGTCTTTTTCGTCGACCTTGATGGTATCCAGGCGCTCGATGGAGCGGAAGATCAATTCACTGGCGCTGCGGGCGGCGCGCAGCGCGATATTCAGCATGGGCTGCATGGATGTGTCACCTAAGGTTGTTAAAGAAAGCCGGGCATTCTATCAGAAAGTTTCTACAGGTGAAGGACGACGTTCGCTTTCGTGGCTTAACGGTAGGATGAGCTGTAAGATTCGGCTCCCGATAATGTGTTCGAGAGCGCCTCCCTTGCTGCATAACATTCGTGTCGTCCTGGTCAATACCAGCCACCCCGGCAATATCGGCGGGGTCGCGCGAGCCATGAAGAACATGGGCCTGACGCGGCTGGTGCTGGTCGAGCCGCGGTTGTTCCCTCACCACGAGGCCGACGCGCGTGCCTCCGGTGCCGGGGATATTCTGGAAAACGCACAAGTCGTCGCCACGCTGGAAGATGCACTGGTCGGTTGCAATCTGGTGCTCGGCACCAGCGCCCGCGACCGACGCATCCCGTGGCCGCTGCTCGATCCGCGTGAATGCGGAACGAAAGTGGTCGAGGAGGCAGGGCAGGGTGCCGAGATCGCCCTGGTCTTTGGTCGTGAAGATTCCGGCCTGACTAACGAGGAGCTGCAGCGATGTCATTATCACGTGCACATCCCGTCAGACCCTGAGTTCAGTTCGCTGAACCTCGGGGCAGCGGTGCAGGTGCTGAGTTATGAAGTGCGCATGTCCTGGCTCGCGGCCCAAGGTCAGCCGAGCAAGGTCGAGAAGGAAGAAGTCGCCTCGACCAAGAGCGCCGAACTGGCGACCATGGACGAGCTGGAGCGATTCTATGAGCATCTGGAGCAAACCCTGGTGGCCATCGAATTCCTCGATCCGGACAAACCTCGGCACTTGATGGCGCGCCTGCGCCGGTTGTACGGACGAAGCTCGGTCAGCCGGGCGGAGATGAATATATTGCGTGGCATCCTCACGGAAACCCAGAAAGCGGCCCGTGGCGAGCTTCTAAAGCGGAAGGACTGATGATGTTTGAGCGTTTGCGTGAAGATATCCAAAGCGTATTCCATCGAGACCCGGCGGCGCGTAACGCTTTTGAAGTCATGACTTGCTACCCGGGCATGCACGCCATCTGGATCCATCGCTTGTCCGCGGCCCTGTGGCGCGCGGAGCTGAAATGGCTGGCGCGGCTGGTGTCGAACTTCGGTCGCTGGTTGACCGGGATCGAGATTCATCCGGGCGCCAAGGTTGGCCGTCGGTTCTTTATCGATCACGGCATGGGCATCGTCATTGGTGAAACGGCCGAGATCGGTGACGACGTCACGCTTTATCAAGGTGTGACATTGGGCGGGACCAGCTGGAATAAAGGCAAGCGCCATCCGACGCTTGAAGACGGCGTGGTGGTGGGTGCGGGCGCGAAAGTGCTCGGCCCGTTTACCGTGGGGGCGGGCGCCAAGGTCGGCTCGAATGCCGTCGTGACCAAGGCGGTGCCTGCCGGTGCGACTGTGGTCGGCATACCGGGGCGGATCATCGTCAAATCCGACGAAGAGCAGGACGCCCGGCGTAAAGCCATGGCCGAGAAAATCGGTTTTGATGCTTACGGCGTTGGCGAAGACATGCCTGACCCGGTGGCTCGCGCCATCAACCAGTTGCTCGATCATCTGCAGGCGGTTGACGGGCGTCTGGAAGGCATGTGCGGCGCATTGAAGGACCTGGGCAGCAATTACTGTGCGAAAGATCTGCCCGAGCTGCGCGAAGAAGATTTCGCGTGTGTGAAGGACAAGGATCAGAGTCAGGCCAGCTGACTGCGCGCCCTGTAGCAGCTGCCGAGGCACGAGGCTGCGTCCGAGTGCGAAGCGCTCGCGTTCCGCTGGCACATCATTCCAGATGATCGCACGCCGGATCTACGACCACTTCGCGGCCGAGCGCAGCCTCGTGCCTCGGCAGTTGCTACAGCGCGTGCGTCGCAGGTGTGCCATTACGCCACAGCCTTTGCTATGATGCGGCCGCTCTTTTGCGGGTAAGCCTGACTAAAGTACTAGGTCTTATAGTTGACTTAAATACTCGGGAATTGCATACTCGCCCCTATTCCGAACTCCGTGGTAATTGTCCATGCGACTGACTACAAAAGGCCGATACGCCGTGACCGCCATGCTCGATCTGGCGTTGCACGCGCAGCACGGGCCGGTGTCTCTGGCCGATATCTCCGAGCGCCAAGGCATCTCCCTGTCCTACCTCGAGCAGCTGTTCGCCAAGCTGCGCCGCAGCAATCTTGTATCCAGCGTGCGCGGTCCCGGCGGCGGCTATCAGCTGTCGCGCGCGATGCAGGGGATTCAGGTGGCCCAGGTGATCGATGCGGTCAACGAGTCGGTTGACGCCACCAAGTGCCAGGGGCAAGGCGATTGCCATCAGGGCGACACCTGCCTGACTCACCACTTGTGGTGCGACCTGAGCCTGCAGATCCACGAATTTCTGAGCGGTATCAGCTTGGCTGATCTTGTCACTCGCCGTGAGGTGCAAGAAGTAGCCCAGCGTCAGGACCAGCGTCGTTGCAACAGCAAGGCGCCGCGCCTGGACAAGATTGAAGCGTCCGCCGTCGAATGACAGCCATAGAGCCAGCGGTACGCCAGCCAGCCTGATTTAGGAGAGAGTCCATGAAATTGCCGATTTACCTTGATTACTCAGCGACCACCCCGGTTGACCCGCGTGTCGCGCAAAAGATGAGTGAATGCCTGCTGGTCGACGGGAACTTCGGTAACCCGGCGTCCCGTTCCCACGTGTTTGGCTGGAAAGCTGAAGAGTCCGTTGAAAACGCTCGTCGTCAGGTCGCCGACCTGGTCAATGCCGACCCGCGTGAAATCGTCTGGACTTCCGGTGCCACCGAATCCGACAACCTGGCAATCAAGGGTGCGGCGCATTTCTATGCCACCAAAGGCAAACACCTGATCACCACCAAGATTGAGCACAAGGCTGTCCTCGACACCATGCGCCAACTGGAGCGTGAAGGCTTCGAAGTGACTTATCTTGAGCCGCGCACCGATGGTCTGGTCACTCCACAGATGATTGAAGCTGCGCTGCGTGACGACACCATTCTGGTCTCGGTCATGCATGTGAACAACGAAATCGGCACCATCAACGATATCGAAGCGATCGGCGAACTGTGCCGCTCCAAAGGCATCCTGTTCCACGTCGACGCCGCTCAGTCCACCGGCAAGGTCGACATCGACCTGCAGAAGCTGAAAGTCGACATGATGTCGTTCTCCGCCCACAAAACCTACGGCCCTAAAGGCATCGGCGCGCTGTACGTCAGCCGCAAGCCGCGTGTGCGCATTGAAGCGACCATGCACGGCGGCGGTCACGAGCGCGGCATGCGTTCGGGCACCCTGGCGACCCACCAGATCGTCGGCATGGGCGAAGCCTTCCGCGTCGCCAAGGAAGACATGGCGGCCGAGAACGTGCGCATCAAAGCCCTGAGCGACCGTTTCTTCAAACAGGTCGAGGGCCTGGAAGAGCTGTACGTCAACGGCAGCCTGACCGCCCGCGTACCACACAACCTGAACCTGAGCTTCAACTACGTTGAAGGCGAGTCGCTGATCATGGCGCTCAAGGATCTGGCGGTGTCGTCGGGTTCGGCCTGCACCTCGGCTTCGCTTGAGCCTTCGTATGTATTGCGCGCCCTGGGCCGCAACGATGAACTGGCGCACAGCTCGATCCGCTTCACCTTCGGTCGCTTCACCACCGAAGAAGAAATCGACTACGCCGCGCAGAAAGTCTGCGAGGCCGTTACCAAGCTGCGCACCTTGTCGCCGCTGTGGGACATGTACAAAGACGGTGTCGACATCTCGAAAATCGAGTGGGCGGCACACTGATTTCAAGTCGCCGCGAACCGGCCCTGTGACCGAGAGGTTGGCAGGGCTCAAAGAGCGACTCCTGATGAGTGAGGATTAAGAATCATGGCTTACAGCGAAAAGGTCATCGACCACTACGAGAACCCGCGCAACGTCGGCAAGATGGACGCGGAAGATCCTGATGTCGGCACCGGCATGGTCGGCGCTCCGGCATGCGGCGACGTGATGCGTCTGCAGATCAAGGTCAACGAGGCGGGCATCATCGAAGACGCCAAGTTCAAGACTTATGGCTGCGGTTCGGCAATTGCTTCCAGCTCCCTGGCGACCGAGTGGATGAAAGGCAAGACTCTGGATGAAGCAGAGACCATCAAGAACACTCAGCTGGCCGAAGAACTGGCCCTGCCGCCAGTAAAAATCCACTGCTCCGTACTCGCTGAAGACGCTATCAAAGCGGCCGTTCGCGACTACAAGCAGAAGAAAGGCTTGATCTGAATTCCAGGATTTGGCGACGAGTAAGGAGTCACCGATGGCTATCAGCATGACAGAAGCGGCTGCTCGACACGTGCGACGCTCCCTCGACGGGCGCGGCAAGGGTGAAGGGATTCGTCTGGGTGTTCGCACCACAGGCTGTTCCGGCCTTGCCTATGTGCTGGAGTTTGTCGACGAGGTAGTAGCAGAGGATCAGGTGTTCGAGAGTCACGGCGAAAAAGTGATTATCGACCCCAAGAGCCTGTCCTACCTGGACGGCACCGAGCTCGATTTCGTCAAGGAAGGGTTGAACGAAGGCTTCAAGTTCAACAATCCCAACGTACGCGGTGAATGTGGCTGCGGCGAAAGCTTCAACATCTGAGGCTTCTCGTGGGTACTCCTTGTCACTTCGCTTTATTCGAGTTGCAACCGGGCTTCAATCTGGATCTCGATCAGCTGGCCACGCGCTACCGTGAGTTGGCGCGCGGCGTCCATCCGGACCGTTTTGCGGACGCTTCCGAGCGTGAGCAGCGTCTGGCGCTCGAGCAATCGGCTAGCCTCAACGAGGCCTATCAGACGCTCAAGAATCCCCCGAAGCGCGCGCGATACCTGCTTGCGATGAATGGGCGCGAGCTGCCGCTGGAGGTCACGGTGCATGATCCGGAGTTTCTTCTGCAACAGATGGAGTTGCGCGAAGAGCTCGAAGACCTGCAGGACAGTGCCGACCTGGACGGCGTGGCGGTGTTCAAGCGACGCCTGAAAACCGCGCAAGATCAGTTGAACCAAAGTTTTGCAGCCTGTTGGGATGACGTAGCGCAACGTGAGCAGGCCGAACGCCTGATGCGGCGCATGCAGTTTCTCGACAAGCTGACCTATGAAGTGCGCCAGCTGGAAGAGCGCCTCGACGATTAACCCAGTGCCGCTCCGGTCGCACGCCTGATATACAGATAAGTCCTGATCACGATGGCCCTACTGCAGATCGCCGAACCCGGCCAAAGTCCTCAACCACACCAGCGTCGTCTGGCTGTGGGGATCGACTTGGGTACTACCAATTCGCTGGTCGCTGCGTTGCGCAGTGGTCTTTCCGAGCCTCTGGCCGACGCTGACGGGCAGGTCATTCTGCCGTCTGCCGTGCGCTATCACGCTGATCGTGTGGAAGTGGGCGAGTCGGCCAAGCTGGCCGCGGCGGCCGATCCTTTGAACACTGTGCTGTCGGTCAAGCGCTTGATGGGTCGTGGTCTGTCCGACGTCAAGCAATTGGGCGATCAACTGCCGTACCGTTTTGTCGGCGGTGAATCGCACATGCCGTTCATCGACACTGTTCAGGGGCCGAAAAGCCCGGTCGAAGTTTCCGCCGATATCCTCAAGGTGCTGCGCCAGCGCGCCGAAGCGGCATTGGGTGGCGAACTGGTCGGTGCGGTGATCACCGTGCCGGCGTATTTCGACGATGCTCAGCGGCAAGCGACCAAGGACGCGGCCAAACTGGCGGGTCTGAACGTGCTGCGGTTGCTCAATGAACCGACCGCTGCGGCAGTGGCTTACGGGCTGGATCAACATGCTGAAGGCCTGGTCGCGATTTATGACCTGGGTGGCGGCACCTTCGATATTTCGATTCTGCGCCTGACCGGCGGCGTTTTCGAAGTCCTGGCCACCGGTGGCGACAGTGCGCTGGGCGGCGATGATTTTGATCACGCCATTGCTGGCTGGATCATCACCAGCGCCGGTTTGTCGGCCGACCTCGACCCGGGCGCGCAACGTCATTTGCTGCAGACCGCGTGTGCTGCCAAAGAAGCGCTGACTGATGCCGACTCTGTTGAAGTGGTTTACGGCGACTGGAAAGCTCAACTCACCCGCGAAGCTTTTAACGCGCTGATCGAGCCGATGGTCGCTCGTAGCCTGAAAGCCTGCCGCCGCGCGGTGCGCGATTCCGGTATCGAGCTGGATGAAGTCCACGCCGTGGTCATGGTGGGGGGCTCGACCCGGGTGCCTCGCGTCCGCGAAGCGGTGGCTGAAGCCTTCGGTCGCGAGCCGTTGACGGAAATCGACCCGGATCAAGTGGTGGCCATCGGGGCCGCGATCCAGGCCGATACGCTGGCTGGCAACAAGCGCGATGGCGGTGAACTGCTCTTGCTCGATGTGATTCCGTTGTCCTTGGGGCTGGAAACCATGGGCGGCCTGATGGAGAAGGTGATCCCGCGCAACACCACCATCCCTGTCGCCCGCGCCCAGGATTTCACGACCTACAAAGATGGCCAGTCGGCCATGGCGATTCACGTGTTGCAGGGCGAGCGTGAGCTGATCAGCGACTGCCGCTCTCTGGCGCGGTTCGAATTGCGCGGCATTCCGGCCATGGTCGCAGGTGCGGCGAAAATTCGCGTGACCTTCCAGGTGGATGCCGATGGTCTGCTTAGCGTGTCGGCCCGCGAACTGGGTTCGGGCGTTGAAGCCAGCATTCAGGTGAAGCCGTCCTACGGGCTGACCGACGGCGAGATCGCCAAGATGCTCAAGGATTCGTTCCAGCACGCCAACGACGACAAAGTCGCCCGCGTGCTGCGTGAGCAACAAGTCGACGCGCAGCGCCTGATCGAAGCCGTGCAAGCGGCGCTTGAGGTTGATGGCGAGCGCCTGCTGGATGCCGAAGAGCGCATGGTCATCCAGTTGCAGATGCAGGAACTGACCGAACTGATGAAAGGCACCGATGGTTTCGCCGTCGAGCAGCAGACCAAGCGTCTGTCGCAAGTGACCGATTCTTTTGCCGCCCGCCGCCTGGATTCGACGGTGAAAGCCGCGCTGGCGGGGCGCAACCTGAATGAGATTGAGGAATAACGATGCCGCAGGTCATTTTTCTGCCCCACGACAAGTTTTGCCCGGAAGGCATGGTGGTCGAGGCTGAGCCCGGAACTTCCATCCTGGATCTGGCGCACGAGCACCACATTGAAATGGAAAACGCCTGCGGCGGCGTCTGCGCCTGCACCACCTGCCATTGCATCGTCCGCGAAGGTTTTGATTCGCTGGAAGAAGCAGACGAGCTGGAGGAAGATTTCCTTGATCGTGCCTGGGGCCTGGAAGCGCAATCGCGTCTGGCCTGTCAGGCGATCGTCGGAACTGAAGACCTGACCGTCGAAATCCCGAAATACTCGCTCAACCATGCGGCGGAAGCGCCGCACTGATTCAAGGAAATGTCATGAGCCTGAAATGGGTTGATGTACAAGAGATCGCTATACAGCTTGCCGAGGCGCACCCGGATGTCGACCCTCTGTCGGTGAACTTCGTCAAACTGCGTAATCTGGTCATGGCGTTGCCCGAGTTCGACGACGTGCCGGACCGGGGCGGGGAAAAGGTTCTTGAAGCGATCCAGACCTTGTGGATCGAAGAAGCCGATTGAACCTGCACCGTACCCAGTTAGGCATTACCCAAGAACCCGCGTATAATTCGCGGGTTTAATTTTTCACAAATTACCGTTTCTGGAGTTACACCATGGCTGTTCAACGTACTTTCTCCATCATCAAGCCTGACGCTGTTGCAAAAAACGTCATCGGCGAAATCACCACTCGTTTCGAAAAAGCTGGCCTGCGCGTTGTAGCTTCGAAACTCAAGCAACTGTCCAAAGCTGAAGCTGAAGGCTTCTACGCTGAGCACAGCGCTCGTGGTTTCTTCGGCGACCTGGTTGCTTTCATGATCTCCGGTCCTGTTGTCGTTCAGGTGCTGGAAGGCGAAAACGCTATCGCTCTGAACCGTGAGCTGATGGGCGCTACCAACCCTAAAGAAGCGGCTGCCGGCACCATCCGTGCTGACTTCGCTGATTCCATCGACGCCAACGCTGTGCACGGTTCGGACTCCGAAGCCGCTGCTGCTCGCGAAATCTCGTACTTCTTCGCCGCTACTGAAGTAACCACTCGCTAAGCATTGGCTTAAGAGTGAAGGTGAATCCATGACTACATCGACTGTAAAAACCAACCTGCTGGGTCTGACTCAACAGGAAATGGAAAAATTCTTCGACTCGATCGGGGAGAAGCGTTTCCGTGCCGGTCAGGTAATGAAATGGATTCACCACCTTGGCGTCGATGATTTCGACGCCATGACGAACGTCAGCAAGGCCTTGCGCGACAAGCTCAAGGCTATTGCCGAAGTTCGCGGTCCGGAAGTTGTCAGCGAGGACATCTCCACCGACGGCACCCGTAAATGGGTGGTGCGCGTGGCGTCCGGCAGCTGCGTCGAGACCGTTTACATTCCCCAGGGCAAACGCGGCACTTTGTGCGTTTCGTCCCAGGCAGGCTGTGCCCTGGATTGCAGTTTCTGCTCCACTGGCAAGCAAGGCTTCAACAGCAACCTCACCGCCGCCGAAGTCATTGGCCAGGTGTGGATTGCCAATAAATCGTTTGGCAGCATTCCGGCGACCGCCGACCGTGCCATCACCAACGTGGTGATGATGGGCATGGGCGAGCCGCTGCTGAACTTCGACAACGTCGTCGCGGCCATGCACTTGATGATGGACGACCTCGGTTACGGCATATCCAAGCGCCGTGTAACCCTGTCGACCTCCGGCGTGGTGCCGATGATCGATGAGCTTTCCAGGCACATCGACGTCTCCCTGGCGTTGTCCCTGCACGCACCCAACGACGCATTGCGTAACCAATTGGTGCCGATCAACAAGAAGTATCCGCTTAAGATGCTGCTCGAGTCGTGCCAGCGCTACATGTCGTCCCTGGGCGAAAAACGCGTGCTGACCATCGAGTACACCTTGTTGAAAGACATCAACGACAAGGTCGAGCACGCGGTCGAGATGATCGAACTGCTCAAGAACATCCCGTGCAAGATCAACCTGATTCCGTTCAACCCGTTCCCGCACTCCGGTTACGAGCGTCCGAGCAACAACGCGATTCGTCGGTTCCAGGATCAGCTTCACCATGCCGGTTTCAATGTCACCGTGCGTACGACTCGCGGTGAAGACATCGATGCTGCATGTGGTCAATTGGTAGGGCAGGTGCTGGATCGCACCCGTCGCAGCGAACGCTATATCGCCGTGCGCGAGTTGAGCGCCGAAAACGATCTGGCGCAGAACGCCGCAAACAACACTTAAGAGAGGATCTCTATGTCACTGCGCTTTGCGCTGCTTGTGCTGTTGGCCAGTCTTTGTACTGGTTGTGTCCTGTCGGGCGATTTCAACCCGATGAAGACCAGCAAAGGCCGCGACGAGGCGCGTGCTGCCTATGTGCAGCTTGGCCTGGGGTACCTGCAACAAGGCATGACCGAGCGGGCCAAAGTGCCTCTCAAGAAAGCACTGGACCTGGACAGCTCCGATCCCGATGCCAACGCCGCGCTGGGCCTGGTGTTTCAAGCCGAGATGGAGCCGGAACTGGCGGACGAGCATTTTCGCAAGGCGCTGTCCTCGCGTTCGGGCGATGCGCGAATCCTGAACAACTACGGCAGTTTCTTGTTCGAGCAGAAGCGTTATAAAGAGGCCTACGAGCGCTTTGAACAGGCCGCCGCCGATACCCTGTATCCTGAGCGTTCGCGGGTTTTCGAAAACCTCGGCATGACGGCCTCGAAGCTCGGTCAGCGTGATTTGGCCCGGCAGCAACTGGAGAAAGCCTTGCGCCTTAACCGGCAACAGCCTCGAGCATTGCTGGAAATGGCTGAGTTGTCTTATGAAGACAGGCATTATGTGCCGGCGCGTGACTATTACGAGCGTTTTAGCCTGCTGACCGAACAAAATGCACGTAGTCTATTGCTCGGCGTTCGGCTGGCGAAAGTATTTGAAGATCGCGACAAGGCCGCCAGTTTCGGCCTGCAATTAAAACGACTCTATCCCGGTACGCCGGAATATCAGCAATACCTGTCGGAGCAATGATGAAAGCGGCGCATCCCGAAGTTGTAGCAGCGAATCGCGTTAACCCCGGTGAGACATTGCGCCAGGCCCGCGAAAGCAATGGCTGGTCGCTGGCCGAAGTGGCCCTCAAGCTCAACCTCACCGTCAATTCCCTGAGCAATCTGGAAGCCGGCGCCTTCGACAAGCTGCCGGGGCATACGTTTGCCCGTGGTTATATTCGCGCGTACGCCAAATTGCTCGGCATGGACCAGACCGTTCTGGTTCAGCAGTTCGACCAGTCCACCGGCACCGATTCTCAGGGCAGCAGCGTCCACAGCCTGGGTCGTATCGAAGAGCCGGTTCGGGTTTCCCACACCATTTTGCGAATTGTCAGCCTGCTGTTGCTGCTCGCCGTCATCGGTGGTGGTTTCTTCTGGTGGCAGGATCAAACCTCGCAGCGAACCAGGGAACAGACCAGCCTGAGCCCGGAGCATGTTGAAGTCGAAGGCGCCGACGGCACCACCCAGATTCATCCGCTGGACGAGCCGGAAGACCAGGCCGTCGTGGAGGGGCAAGCTGAAGGCACCACCGAGCTGGCTTTGCCACAAGCCCAAACGTCTGCTGAAACGCCAGCGGCCGCCGAAGCGGCTGTGCCTGCCGCGCCGACCGCACCTGCTGCGCCGGCCCCGAGCCCTTCGCCGGTTGTCGCGGCACCGGTCACGCCAGCTCCGACTTCTGCGACTGCTCCTGTCGTGCCAAACCCGCCGGCAAGCGCTTCGGTGACGCCGACCATTCCTGCTCCGGCAGCGACGGCTGCGGTTGCCGGTCAAGGCCAGGTGCAACTGCAGTTCACTGCCGATTGCTGGACGCAAGTGACCGATGGCACCGGCAAGGTGTTGTTGAGTGGTCTCAAGCGCAAAGGCGAGAACGTTTCCGTCAGCGGCAAACCACCTTTTGCCGTGCGTCTGGGCTACGCCCGTGGCGCGCAGGTCAGCTACAACGGGCAAGTGGTCGATGTCGCTCCGTTCACCAGTGGCGAGACTGCTCGCCTGAAGTTGGGTCAATAAGTCATGCACGGCGAATCTCCAATCAAACGTCGCGAGTCCCGCAAGATCTGGGTCGGTAACGTACCTGTGGGCGGCGATGCGCCTATCGCTGTGCAAAGCATGACCAACAGCGACACCAACGACGTCGCCGCCACCGTCGCGCAGATCAACCGTCTGGAAGCCGCCGGGGTCGATATCGTTCGCGTCTCCGTGCCGGACATGGACGCCGCTGAGGCGTTTGGCAAAATCAAGCAATTGGTCAAAGTGCCTTTGGTCGCCGACATCCACTTTGACTACAGAATCGCTTTGCGCGTAGCCGAACTGGGCGTCGACTGCCTGCGCATCAACCCGGGCAACATCGGTCGCGAAGACCGCGTCCGGGCCGTGGTGGACGCCGCCCGTGATCGCGGGATTCCGATCCGCATCGGCGTCAACGCCGGCTCCCTGGAAAAAGACCTGCAAAAGAAATACGGCGAGCCGACCCCGGCCGCGCTGGTCGAGTCGGCCTTGCGTCATGTCGAACACCTTGAACGCCTGAATTTCCACGACTTCAAGGTCAGCGTGAAAGCCTCCGACGTGTTCATGGCCGTCGCCGCTTATCGCTTGCTGGCCAAGGAAATCGTGCAGCCGCTGCACCTGGGTATCACCGAAGCCGGTGGTCTGCGTTCAGGCACGGTGAAATCCGCCGTAGGCCTCGGTATGCTGCTCGCCGAAGGAATTGGCGATACTATCCGCATCTCGTTGGCGGCCGACCCGGTCGAGGAAGTGAAAGTCGGCTACGACATTCTCAAATCCCTGCACCTGCGTTCCCGTGGGATCAACTTCATCGCCTGCCCGAGCTGCTCGCGGCAGAATTTCGATGTGGTCAAGACCATGAACGAGCTGGAAGGGCGCCTCGAAGACCTGCTGGTGCCGCTGGATGTCGCGGTCATCGGATGCGTGGTCAACGGACCGGGTGAAGCCAAGGAAGCCCATATTGGCTTGACTGGCGGCACGCCAAACCTGATTTACATCGACGGCAAGCCGTCGCAGAAACTGACGAATGATAATCTGGTGGATGAGCTTGAACGCTTGATCCGCCAGAAAGCGGCCGAGAAGGTCGAAGCCGACGCGGCAGTCATTGCCCGCGGCTAAGCCCGACTTAAGAGTCGAACGGTTGAAGAGCCGAACGAATAAGGATTTATAGTGAGCAAGTCTCTGCAAGCCATTCGTGGCATGAACGACATCCTGCCCGAACAGACTCCGCTGTGGCGTCACTTCGAGGGCACTGTTTCGCGTTTGCTGGATAACTACGGCTACAAGCAGATCCGCATGCCGATCGTCGAATTCACCGAGCTGTTCAAGCGCTCCATCGGTGAAGTGACCGACATCGTCGAAAAAGAAATGTACACCTTCGACGACCGCAACGGCGATTCCCTGACCCTGCGCCCGGAAGGCACGGCGGCGTGCGTGCGTGCCGTGCTCGAGCACGGGATCACCGGCGGTGGCCAGGTGCAGAAGCTTTGGTACATCGGCCCGATGTTCCGTCACGAACGTCCGCAGAAAGGTCGTTACCGCCAGTTTCACCAGATCGGTGTCGAGGTGTTCAACCTCGACGGGCCGGACATCGACGCCGAGCTGATTGTGCTGACCTGGCGCCTGTGGGGCGAGCTGGGCATCCGTGATGCGGTCAAGCTCGAACTCAACAGCCTGGGCACCAGCGAGTCCCGCGGCCGTTACCGTGAAGCACTGGTCGAATTCCTGTCTGCACATCTGGACAAGCTTGACGAAGACAGCCAGCGCCGCCTGAAGACAAATCCATTGCGGGTTCTTGACACCAAAAACGCTGATACACAGGCGATCCTGGTTGACGCGCCAAAAATGGCCGACTACCTCGACGACGAATCGCGCGTTCATTTCGAGGGCCTGAAGGCTCGTCTGGACGCCGCGGGTATTCCCTATGTGATCAACCCGAAGCTGGTGCGCGGCCTGGATTATTACAGCAAGACCGTTTTCGAATGGGTCACCGACAAGCTGGGCGCTCAGGGTACCGTGTGCGCCGGCGGCCGCTACGACGGGCTGGTCGAGCAGATGGGCGGCAAGCCGACCGCTGGCGTTGGTTTTGCCATGGGCATCGAGCGTCTGGTTTTGTTGCTGGAAACCCTGGAACAGATTCCGCAAGAGATTTCCCGTCAGGTTGACGTCTATCTTTGCGCATTCGGCGAGGCCGCCGAGTTGGCGGCGCTGACGCTGAGCGAGAAAGTCCGCGACGAATTACCCAACCTGCGCCTGCAGATCAATGCCGGCGCCGGCAGCTTCAAAAGCCAGTTCAAGAAAGCCGACAAGAGCGGTGCGCTGTACGCGCTGGTCCTCGGTGACGACGAAATGGCTCAGCAAGTGGTAGGTTTCAAACCCCTGCGTGGCCAGGGCGAACAACAAAGCATTGCCTGGGATGCGCTTGCTGCACACCTGGCCACCTGCGTCGTGCAGGGTTGAAGCTGTCATAAAACAGCCGATTTAGCGATTAAGGAGTATTGGGGTGTCGAGTACCGAAGACGAAAACCTGGCGGATTTGAAGGACTGGTGGTCACGCAACGGCAAGCCCCTGGTCACTGGCGGCCTGTTGGCGCTGGTCATCGTGTTCGGCTGGCAGGCCTGGCAGAAATATCAGAGCAATCAGTCGCAAGGTGCGTCGATTCTCTATCAGCAGTTGCTGGAAACCACGCTCACGCCTGACGGCAAGCCCGACGCGGCCCGTGTTTCGGAGCTGGCTGGCAAGCTCAACAGCGAGTTTGGCGGTACCGCGTACGCGCAGTACGGCAGCCTGTTCGTGGCGAAGGTTGCAGTTGACAGCGGCAAGCTGGACGATGCCGCCACCGAGCTGAAAGCCATTATCGCCAAACCCGCCAAACCGGCGCTGGGCGAGATCGCCCGTCAACGTCTGGCGCAGGTTCTGGCTGCGCAGAGCAAGGCCGATGAAGCCCTGAAACTGCTCGAAGGCGACGCCGACACGGCGTTCCTGGCCACGCGCGAAGAACTCAAGGGCGATCTGCTGGTGCAGTTGGGTCGTACCGACGAAGCAAACACGGCGTATCAAAAAGCCAAGGCGGCACTGTCGGATGAAGCGGCGGTCGGCGGCTTACAAATCAAGCTGGACGATCTGGCCAAAGGGGATGCGTGACGTGATCCGTTGGAAACATGCAGCATTGCTGGCTCTGGCCATTATGGCCGCGGGTTGCAGCAGCAACAGCAAAAAAGAATTGCCACCAGCCGAGCTGACCGACTTCACTGAAGAAGTGGTTCTGCAAAAGCAATGGAGTCGTTCGATCGGTGACGGTCAGGGCGAAACCTACAACATGCTGGTTCCAGCGATCGAAGGCGATACCATTTACGCCGCCGACGTTACCGGCGTGGTGATGGCGATGGACCGCAGCAATGGCGACGTCAAGTGGGAAAAGGATCTCGAACTGCCAGTTTCCGGCGCCGTTGGCGTGGGTTACGGTCTGGTCGTTTTCGGTACCACCAAGGGCGAGATCGTTGCTCTGGACTCCAGCAGCGGTGAAGAGAAGTGGCGCACGCGTGTGTCCAGTGAAGTACTCGCGCCGCCGGCCAACAACGGTGACGTTGTCGTGGTTCAGACTCAGGACGATCGTCTGATCGGCCTGGACGCTGCCACCGGCGACCAGCGCTGGTTGTACGACAGCACCCCGGCGGTCCTGACGTTGCGTGGCACCAGTGCGCCGATCGTCACCAACCGCCTCGCGGTGGCTGGCCTGTCGACCGGTAAAGTGGTCGCGCTCGATATTTCCAACGGCGTGCCGGTGTGGGAACAACGGGTTGCGATTCCACAGGGCCGCTCGGAACTGGAGCGCGTTGTCGATATCGACGGTGGCTTGCTGCTGTCCGGCGGTACGCTGTATGTCGCCAGCTATCAGGGTCGCGTTGCGGCACTGGATCTGGAAAGCGGTCGTCAGCTCTGGCAGCGTGATGCTTCCAGCTACGCCGGCGTTGCCCAGGGGCTCGGCAGCGTGTACGTGAGTTTGTCGTCGGGCACCGTTGAAGGTGTCGACGAGCGTTCCACCTCGGCATTGTGGAGCAATGATTCGCTGGCTCGCCGTCAGCTTTCGGCGCCGGAAGTGTATTCCAGCTACGTTGCAGTCGGTGACATGGAAGGCTATGTGCACCTGCTGAGCCAGGTGGACGGCCGCTTCGTCGGCCGTGAACGCATCGACAGCGATGGCCTGCGTGCCCGTCCGCTGGTGGTGGGTGACACGATTTATCTGTATGGCAACAGCGGCAAACTGGAAGCCCTGACCATCAAGTAAAGGTTTGACTATGCTTGGGTTGAATCCCAAGCGGCTTCATCTGTGGTGATCAATGTGGGAGCGAGCCTGCTCGCGATGGACGTCAACGATAACGTTGGCATCCTGAATAAACGCGGTGCCTTGGCGTTTTTAGCTGGCAAGCCCGCTCCTGCAAAAAAGCACCCGGTGATGGCCCCGAGCACCAGCCGCTGCCTAGCAGCGGCTTTTGTATTTTCTGAAATAACGAAGTGGAGAGCCGCATGGTTCCCGTAATCGCCCTGGTGGGTCGACCGAACGTCGGCAAGTCCACCTTGTTCAACCGCCTGACCAGGACTCGCGACGCCATCGTCGGCGACTTGTCCGGTCTGACCCGTGATCGCCAATACGGTGAGGCCAAGTGGCAAGGGCGTTCCTACATTCTGGTCGACACCGGCGGTATCTCCGGTGACGAGCACGGTATGGACGAAAAAATGGCCGAGCAGTCGCTGCTGGCCATTGAAGAAGCCGATGTGGTTTTGTTTCTGGTAGATGCGAAGGCCGGTTTCACCGCCGCCGACCAGATGATCGCCGAACATTTGCGCAAACGTAACAAGCGGTCCTACGTGGTTGCCAACAAGGTCGACAACATCGACCCTGAAATGGCCCGCGCCGAGTTCGCCCCGTTGGGCATGGGCCATGCGATTCCGATCGCCGGTGCCCACGGTCGTGGCATCACCCAGATGCTGGAAATCGCCCTGAGCACCTTCCCGAAAGACGAAGAAGAGCCAGAAGACGGCGAAGAAGAGATCGTTGCCGAAGGCGAGGAAGCCAAGCGCATTCCTGGCCCGAGCGAAAAAGACGGGATCAAGATCGCCATCATCGGCCGCCCGAACGTCGGCAAGTCGACCCTGGTCAACCGCATGCTCGGTGAAGACCGGGTAATCGTGTATGACGAACCCGGTACCACCCGCGACAGTATCTACATCCCGTTCGAGCGTAACGACGAAAAGTACACGCTGATCGACACCGCAGGTGTGCGCAAGCGCGGGAAGATCCACGAAGAAGTTGAAAAATTTTCCGTGGTGAAAACCCTGCAAGCCATCAAAGACGCCAACGTGGTGATCTTCGTGATGGATGCCCGCGAAGGCGTGGTGGATCACGACCTCAACCTGCTGGGCTTTGCCATTGAAGCGGGTCGTGCGCTGGTTATCGCGATCAACAAGTGGGACGGCATGACGCCGGGCGAGCGAGACTTCGTCAAGGTCGAGCTGCAACGTCGACTGTTCTTCGTGGACTACGCAGACATCCACTTCATCTCGGCTCTGCACGGCACGGGCGTGGGCAACCTGTACGCTTCCGTACAGAACTCGTTCAAGTCTGCGGTCACCCGCTGGCCAACCAACCGTCTGACTACGATTCTGGAAGATGCGGTTGGCGAACACGCGCCGCCGATGGTCAATAACCGCCGGATCAAGCTGCGTTATGCCCACTTGGGTGGCGCGAACCCGCCGATCATCGTGATTCACGGTAACCAGATCGAGAAGGTGCCGAAGTCTTACGTGCGTTATCTGGAAAACACTTACCGTCGTGTGCTGAAACTGGTCGGTACGCCGATTCGCATCGAGTTCAAGGGCGGCGAGAACCCGTACGAAGGCAACAAGAACTCGCTCACCGACCGCCAGGTCAACAAGAAACGTCGCATGATGTCGCACCACAAAAAGGCCGACAAAAAGCGCCGCGATAAGCGTTAGAAGCAGCTGCAAGCTGCAAGTCGAAGCAAATCTGCTTTTAGCTCTTAGCTTGCAGCTTGCAGCTTGCAGCTTGCAGCTTGCAGCTTGCAGCTTGCAGCTTGCAGCCTGTAGCTCAAATCGCCGAACAATAAAAAGGGCCCTGACAACAGGCTGTGTGAAAACGCAGCCTGTGCCGGTCAAAAGCAAATGCCCCAACTTGTCGGGGCATTTGCTTTTCCGGTTTTGAAAAGCAAAAAAGGGCTTTTCAGCCCATCAATTCCATCATTCGCCGCACACCCAGCACGTTTATGGCTCTTTTCAGGTTGTACGTTTGTATCGCAAGCGCCATTTCCGTTCGAGCGCCTTTCAGTTGACGCAGTAAAAACCTGGCGTTGCCCATAGACCATTGCTTCAGGTTCCCAAACGGATGCTCAACGATAGATCGCCGCTGGCTCATCATGTCTCGATTGGCTTTCATGCGCCGTTCCATTCGTTCAAATGCGGCTTCGTGGGCATGACGCGTGACGTATCGGCGTTCGGCCTTGGTACATCGGTTTTTCAGCGGACAAACAGTGCAGTCGTCGACGGCGGCGTGATAGACCCGGTCTCCTTTGTTGAGGGCTTTAAGCGTGAGTATCTTGCCGTTTGGGCATTGATAGTTGTCACTTTCTTCGTGGTAATGGAAGAGTGTGCGATCAAAGTTTTGCTCTTCATCACCCTTGGTATTAACGGCTCGGTTTGGCGGGACATAGGGAGTGATGCCAGCGTCTTCACATGCCTGGAATTGACTGCCGTTGGAGTAACCCGCATCAGCAATGACACTGAGTTTGGCCTGCTCCAGCGCCTCTTGGGTAGCCTTGGCCATCGGCTCCAGTTGGCGGTTATCGGTTCCTTCCTGAGTCACTTCATGGTGCACGATCAGGCAGTGTTTTGCGTCAACCGCACTTTGAACGTTATAGGAAATACGCGAGCCTGAAGGGGTGCGCATTTTTTGCGCGTCGGACTCACCCACCACATGCTGCACCAGACCTTGAGCTTGCATCAGCACTTGGCAGGTCTGGTTATTGGCCTTTTTTATCTTCAGTTTCTCAAGCGCCGTCTGCACAGCAGAACGATCAATAGCTTCTTTGTGCTCGCCGCGATCAGCTTCATCAAGCTGAGCCAGATAGTGCGCAATACGCTTGTCGAGCTTTGCCTCGCGCTGTTGGAGCTTTTTAGGGGTGATCTGTTTTCGGTTCGAAGCCACGGCCTGGAACTTGCTGCCATCGATGGCCACCAACTCGCCAGCAATCAGGCCGGCTCCCCGACAAAATCGAACAAACGCACGGCATGTCGCGACAAAAGCTGCGCTGTTGTCGCGCCGGAAGTCGGCGATGGTTTTAAAGTCCGGAGCTAATCGGCCCAACATCCACATGACCTCGACGTTGCGCTGACACTCCGCTTCCAGCCGCCTGGAGGATCGAATTTGTTGGAAATAGCCGTAAAGATAGAGTTTAAGCAGGTCGCCGGGATGGTACGAAGGGCGCCCGGTTGCTTTGGGAGCAGCTTTGTCGAACCCGAGTTGCTCAAGGTCCAGCAGAGAAATGTACGCCTCGATCACCCGAACCAGATGGTCTTCGGGAATGAGTTCGTCCAGTGAGACTGGAAACAGAGTGCCCTGCGTACGATCTTCACCTTGGATGTAGCGCATAAGAAAAATGCCCGTATCTTGCGATACGGGCATTTTCTTAAACCCGGCGGCAGATTGCTAGGTTTTCACACAGCCTGTGACAAGGGCCCTTTTTGCTGGTCTGCGGTTTGTCGCTTGACCGCTTGTAGCTTGCAGCTTGAAACTTGCAGCTCACCTGCAGGGGCCCACCGATGATCACCAGTAAGCTGCCGAATGTCGGCATCACTATCTTCACGCAGATGTCTCAGCTCGCGGCGCAAACCGGAGCGATCAACCTGTCCCAGGGTTTTCCCGATTTCGATGCTCCACAGGCCTTGTGCGATGCGGTGGGTCGCCACATTGCCAGTGGCCACAACCAATATTCACCGATGACCGGCCTGCCGGCGTTGCGTCAGCAGGTGGCCGCGAAGATCGCTCGCAGTTACGGCGTCAATGTTGATCCCGACAACGAAGTGACCATCACCCCCGGCGCCACTCAGGCGATCTTCTGTGCGATTCAGGCGATTATCCACAGCGGCGACGAAGTGATAGTTTTCGATCCGTGCTACGACAGTTATGAACCGGCAACAGAATTGGCCGGGGGCCGTTGCGTGCATGTTCAGCTTGGGCTGAATGATTTTTCTATCGACTTCGAGAAACTGGCAGAGGCGATTACGCCGCGCACCCGAATGATTGTGCTGAATACCCCGCACAACCCGAGTGGTGCATTGATCAGTCGTGCCGAACTTGATCAACTGGCGGATTTGATCCGTGATCGCGACATCTATTTGATCAGCGACGAAGTTTACGAACATCTGGTGTTCGACGGCGTGCCCCACGTCAGCGTGCTCAATCATGAAGAGTTGTACCAGCGTGCCTTCGTGATCAGTTCCTTCGGCAAGACCTATCACGTCACCGGCTGGAAAACCGGGTACGTAGTGGCACCCCCGGCGCTCACAGCCGAATTGCGCAAGGTTCACCAGTACGTCAGTTTTTGCGGCGTCACGCCGCTGCAATACGCCTTGGCCGACTTCATGGCCGAGCACCCGGAACACGTCGAACAATTGCCGGACTTTTATCAGGGCAAGCGTGATCTGTTCTGCGACTTGCTGACGCCGTCACGCTTGAGTTTCACCCGCGTGACCGGTACCTATTTCCAGCTGGTCGATTATTCGCAGATCCGCCCGGACCTCAACGATGTCGAGATGGCCCTGTGGATGACCCGCGAACACGGCGTTGCCAGCATTCCGATTTCCGTGTTTTACCAGTCGCCGCCAGAAGGCCAGCGACTGGTTCGATTGTGCTTCGCCAAGCGCGAAGAGACCCTGCGTGAAGCGGCGGAGAAACTATGCGTGATCTAAGTGCGTTGCCGAACCTGAACCTGGCGCTGATCCAGACGACCCTGGCCTGGCATGACCGGGAAGCTAATCTGGAGCATTTCGAGCCACTGCTGGAACAGGCTCGCGGCGCCGATCTGATCATCCTGCCGGAGATGTTCACCACCGGATTCTCCATGGAGTCCGAAACCTTCGCCGAAGCGGAGAAGGGTCCGACCAGCAAATGGCTGCGTGCCCAGGCGGCGAAACTCGATGCCGTAATTACCGGCAGCGTCATGGTGCAGGCCGCTGACGGCAGCCACCGCAATCGGCTGCTGTGGGCGCGGCCGGATGGTGAGGTGTTGCATTACGACAAGCGCCACCTGTTCCGCATGGCCGGCGAGCACAACCATTACACGCCGGGCGAGCGTCAGGTGCAGTTCGAGCTCAAGGGCTGGCGCGTGCGACCGCTGATTTGTTACGACCTGCGTTTCCCGGTGTGGAGTCGCGATGCGCAGGACACTGACTTGCTGCTGTACACGGCGAATTGGCCGGGTGCGCGGCGTCAGCACTGGAATCGCCTGCTGCCGGCGCGCGCCATCGAAAACCTGTGTTATGTGGCAGCGGTGAACCGCATTGGCACGGATGGCAAGGGGTTTGCGTATACCGGTGACAGTCAGGTGCTGGATTTTCAGGGTGAGACCTTGCTCAGCGCGGGGGAGGCTGATGGGGTGTTTCAGGTCGTGCTCAATGCTGCTGACCTGCAGGCCTATCGCACACGGTTTCCGGCGAATCTGGATGCGGATACGTTCGAGTTCACCTGAAGCCTTCGTTGTCTGATCTGCCGTCATCGCGAGCAAGCTCGCTCCCACAATTGAATGGTGTAAACACGGACAATGTGGGAGCTTGCTCGCGATGAGGCCATTACAGGCACTGCTCATTTTCAGGCAAACAAGAAGGCCCCAAGGTTCACACCGGGGGGCCTTTTGCGTTTCAGCGATGGCTTACGCCGCTTTCGCTTCCGGCTGACTCAGCGAGCGGTTCAGCGCACTGAACAGCGCCTTGAAGCTGGCCGTGGTGATGTTCTCGTCAATGCCCACGCCGTGCACCGCACGCTGACCGTCCACACGCAGTTCGATGTACGCCGCCGCTTTGGCATTGGTGCCGGCGCCGATGGCGTGTTCATTGTAATCCATGATTTCCACCGGAATGGGCAGGCCAGCGACCAATGCTTCCAGCGCGCCGTTGCCTTTGCCACGCCAGTGCAGGTTGGTTTCGCCCTGACCCTTGCTGGCCACTTCAACTTCAACGGCGCTGTTGCCGTTTTCTTCCTGCAGGCGATGGCTGACCAGCGCGTATGGAGTGTTGGCCTGCAAGTACTCGCTGTGCAGCAAAGCGTGGATCTGCTGAGCAGTCATCTCAAGGCCCAGGCGATCGGTTTCACGCTGCACAACCTGGCTGAATTCAATCTGCATGCGACGCGGCAAGCTGATGCCATATTCCTGTTCCAGCAAGTAAGCGATGCCGCCCTTGCCCGACTGGCTGTTGACGCGAATCACCGCTTCGTAGCTGCGGCCGATGTCCGCCGGGTCGATCGGCAAGTACGGCACTTCCCACAACGCGTCCGGTTTCTGCTGGGCGAAGCCTTTGCGGATTGCGTCCTGGTGCGAGCCGGAGAACGCGGTGTGGACCAGATCACCGACATACGGATGACGCGGGTGCACCTGGATCTGGTTGCACTCTTCAACGACTTTGCGCACGCCGTCGATGTCGGAGAAGTCCAGCTCGGGGTGAATGCCTTGGGTGTAGAGGTTCAACGCCACGGTCACCAGATCGACGTTGCCGGTGCGCTCGCCGTTGCCGAACAGGCAACCTTCGACTCGGTCCGCACCGGCCATCAGGCCCAGCTCGGTGGCGGCGACGCCAGTGCCACGGTCGTTGTGGGTGTGCAGGCTGATGATCACGCTGTCACGACGGTTGATGTGACGGCCGAACCATTCGATCTGATCGGCATAAATGTTCGGGGTCGCGCATTCGACGGTGGCCGGCAAGTTAAGGATCATCTTGCGCTCAGGCGTCGGGTTCCAGACTTCGATCACCGCGTCGCAGACTTCCTTGGCAAATTCCAGTTCGGTGGCGCTGAAGGTTTCCGGGGAGTACTCGAAGGTCCACTGGGTTTCCGGCTGCTGCGCCGCGTATTTGACAAACAGCTTGGCGGCGTCAACGGCGATGGCCTTGATCCCGTCCTTGTCCTGGTTAAAGACGATGCGGCGGAAGGACGGCGAGGTCGCGTTGTACAGGTGAACGATGGCTTTCTTCGCCCCGCGCAGGGATTCGAAGGTCCGCTCGATCAGGTCTTCACGGCCCTGGGTCAGCACCTGAATGGTGGTGTCGTCCGGGATGTGGTTGCCTTCGATCAGCGTACGCACAAAGTCGAAGTCGGTCTGCGAGGCGGCCGGGAACGAGGCTTCGATTTCTTTCACGCCGACTTGCACGAGTGTTTTCCAGAAGCGCAGCTTTTTCACCGCGTCCATCGGCTCGATCAGCGACTGGTTGCCGTCGCGAAGGTCGGAACTGCACCAGATCGGCGCGGCGGTGATGGTCTTCGACGGCCAGGTGCGGTCCGGAATGTCGATGGCCGGGAACGCGCGGTATTTCGAAGACGGGTCTTTAAGCATGCTCATCGGGAAATCCTTGTTGTGTGGCCGAAAAAAGGCGGCCTGCCGGTGGATCAAATGTTCTTGGAGAAAGCGTGAGACGAGGCGCCGCGATTCAGCCTGGCAGTCGTGCGCTGACGAGGCACAGACTGCGGTGCTGACGGAGCTGAATGAGGGTGTGAGAGGTTTTCATGGACTCAACCCTAACCGCGAGGGTGAGGGTTGGCAAGCAGTCGAAGAAAATTGGGAGAAATTCTGCTTTTATCGCGGTTGGCGAGATTTAATAGCGCGGATTTCTGTGTGGTGCATTAAGGATTGCGGCGATAGTTGATCGTCGGCAATTGTAGGTTGGTGGTGATGCTGATATCGCATTCGCGAGCAGGCTCGCTCCTACAGTGGTTTGCGGCGTGTCACAAATCCCCTGTGGGAGCGAGCCTGCTCGCGATAGGCCGCTAGCTTCAGCAAAGAATTACGGCTGAAAAGCGCCAATGAAAATCGCCGGATCCACCCGCGCATCATTCAGGCTGACATTCCAGTGCATGTGCGGACCGGTCGCACGGCCGGTCGCGCCGACTTTTCCAACCACGCCGCCACGCGCCATCTGCTGACCGACCTTCACGTCAATTTTCGACATGTGACAAAACATGCTGATGAAACCTTGGCCATGATCGACAAACACCGTGTTGCCATTGAAGAAATAGTTGCCGATCAGAATGACTTTCCCGGCCGCCGGCGTCTTGATCGGCGTTCCCGCAGGCACGGCGAAGTCCAGCCCCGAGTGAGCATTACGTTCTTCACCGTTAAAAAAACGACGCACGCCGAACTTGCTCGACAGCGGCCCGTTGACCGGTTTATCCAGCAACAAATTGCTCGGGATGTTCGGACTGAAGCTGCGATATGCCGCGATCTGCTCGGCCAACTCTTTTTCGATGCGCTTGAGATTGGCCGGGTCCGGGTTGACCTGTTGGGTGTTCTTCAGCGTGATGCGTTGTTCCGGATACTTCTTGTCGCCCACCGTGAAACCCAGATTTCGCCCACCGCTGCTGATTTGCTGAGTGCCTGGCTTGACCGTCAACGGCACGCCGACAATCGCCAGCCAGTTGTTCTGCTCCTTGACCACCAACACCGGTTTGCCTTGATAGCTGGCTTTCGGCGCCTGCGCAGCGGCGCCGAGCTCGACCACCGCCACACCGCCCGGCACCGGCTTGTTCAGCAGGCGGGTGATGTAACTGTCAGCGTGGGCATTGAAGGTCAAACACAGCAACAACAACGGAGCGAGAAAACGCGGCATGGATCAATCCAATAAAGAGAGGGTGACGGGCGACAGGTGATTGTCTTCGACCCGAACGTGTAATTCGCCTTCGCCCAGGCGGGCCTTCAGGCGCTGGCCGTTATGGGTTTGCGCAGCGCTGTGAATGGCGTGACCGCGCTCATCGAGCAGAATGCTATAGCCGCGTGCCAGGGTCGCCAGCGGGCTGACCACTTGCAGTGTCTGCACTTGGCTCTGCAAGGCCAGGCGCCGCGATTTGAGCCCTTCACGCATGGCGCGGGGCAAGCGTTCGGCCAGGCTGTCGAGGCGCTGACGGAGCATCGCCAGTTGTCGCCCCGGATGCTGCCCGGCGAGGCGGGTTTCCAGACGGATCAAGCGTTCGCGGCGAGTATTGAGGTTGCGCTCGAAAGCGCGACGCATGCGCATGTCCAGATCGTCCAGACGTTGCGCTTGCTGGCGCAGACGTTCGCCGGGGTGGCGCAGGCGTCGCGCCATGCCTTCCAGACGCAAGCGATCACGCATCAAACGGTCGCGGATGCGCATGACCAACCGGCGATGCAGGCTTTCGACCCGGCGCACCAGATCGCTGGAATCTGGCGCCAGCAGTTCGGCGGCGGCGGACGGTGTGGGGGCGCGGACGTCGGCGACGAAATCGCTGATCGACACATCGGTTTCATGACCGACGGCGCTGACAATGGGCGTCACGCAGGCATCCACCGCCCGGGCCACGGCTTCTTCATTGAAACACCAGAGGTCTTCCAGCGAACCGCCGCCACGCGCCAGGATCAGCGCATCGAAACCACGGGCATCGGCGAGTTTCAGCGCGCGAACGATTTGCGCAGTGGCTTCACGACCTTGCACGGCGGTCGGGATCAGCGTCAGTTGCACCTGCGGCGCGCGGCGGCGGAACACGCTGATGATGTCGCGGATCACTGCCCCGGTCGGCGAGCTGATGATGCCGATACGTTGCGGATGCGCCGGCAGCGGCACTTTGCGTTCGGCACTGAACAGGCCTTCGGCGCTCAGTTTTTCTTTCAGCGCGTCAAACGCCAGACGCAACGCGCCGTCGCCGGCAGGCTCGACGGTGTCGAGGATCAGTTGATAGTCACCGCGTCCTTCGAAGAGCGAAACCTTGCCACGAACCTTGACTGCAAGGCCGTCCTTCAACGCCTGGCGCACCCGTGCAGCATTCTGCCGAAACAGTGCGCAACGCACTTGGGCGCCGCTATCCTTGAGGGTGAAATACACATGGCCGGACGCCGGGCGGGCGAGGTTGGAGATTTCGCCTTCGACCCAGATGTTGCTGAACACGTCTTCGAGGAACACCCGCGCGCGGCCGTTGAGCTGGCTGACAGTCAGGACTTCACGGTCCAGGCCGAGTCTTGCAAAGGGATCTTTAATCATGGAGCGCAGTTTAAAGGTAATTTCCTGCGCAATGCACGATCCCCCGTTGGAGCGGCCGAAAGCTGGGATCTTTTGACCTTGTTTAGCGCTGACCAGTGGCAGCGCCGTGGTGCGCCGAGTCTGTTTTCGGTTGCAGGCGTGTATGCCGAGCTACCCTTATTGCTGTTTGCGTTGTGCTTGTCGCCGACGATGGTCTGATTGGGCGGTATTTGAGTACTTGACCTCAGTGTGTCAGCCATTAAGCTGCCGTCCGCGCTGACGCCATCGCGGGCAAACCACGCTCCCACAGGTCTTGTGCCGTTTGATGAATTTGCGGACGACACAAGACCCTGTGGGAGCGTGGTTTGCCCGCGAAGGCGTCAGACAGCACACCGCAGAATATCCATTTGACGCACTAGGCTTTGACCATGAATTCGCAAAGCATCATCGTCCCGAAAATTTCCACGCTGCCCGTGCACGAACCCCGGGCCCGGGCGATCGTGCGTTGGCTGGCGCGCAAGAACATCATCAAGGAAGAACTGACCACGTGCGGCCGGACCGGCAATCGCATGGGCCACGCCATTGCCGACGGCGCTCGCGCGGTGGTGCTGCATCCGCAGGCTTTGCCGTTCGGCGAGCCGATCAATGGTCTGGAAATCATCACCAAGCGCTGCATCTATACGCCGGCCAAAGGCTTTCTGGGCGAGGCGGGCTGTGCCGAGTGTCGCAAGGAAGTCGGCGAGGCGCTGTTTGAGAGCCTGGAAGAGTGGATGCCGGGGCGTACCGACAACTTCACCTGCCCCGAATGCGGGCACGAAGATGACATCAACGGGTTTCTGTTTTTGCAGGAATGCGGGTTTTCCAACCTCGGTTTCATTTTCAACAATTGGGCCGAGGCGGGATTCAAGCAGAGTTTCATCGATGAGTTCGCCGATTGGCTGGATCAGCCGGTGAGCTGGGTCAAGGTCGAACTGTAAAGCGAAACTCCCCGAATATCAGCAACGTCGATAATAGCCAGAGTTTTACATTGAACCCGAGGGGGTGTCTGACTATAATGGCGCGCTTCCATTTTCCCGCTCGGGAGCCCCCGCGATGCTGCGTATCAGCCAAGAAGCTCTGACATTCGACGACATTCTCCTAGTGCCCGGTTATTCCGAGGTGCTTCCTAACGAAGTCAGTCTCAAGACCCGCCTAACCCGTGGCATCGAGCTGAATATTCCTCTGGTTTCTGCCGCCATGGACACCGTCACTGAAGCCCGTCTGGCAATCGCCATGGCTCAGGAAGGTGGCATCGGCATCATCCACAAGAACATGACCATCGAGCAGCAAGCTGCCGAAGTGCGCAAGGTCAAGCGTTATGAAGCCGGCGTGGTCAAGGATCCGATCACCATCGAGGCTGACGCCACGGTGCGTGAACTGTTCGAACTGACCCGCCAGCACAACATTTCCGGCGTTCCGGTGCTGCACGATGGCGACCTGGTCGGCATCGTCACCTCCCGCGACGTACGTTTCGAAAGTCGTATGGAAGTCACTGTCCGCGAAGTGATGACGCCTAAAGAGCGTCTGGTCACTGTCAAGGAAGGCGCCGACAAGAACGACGTTCGCGAACTGTTGCACAAGAACCGCATCGAGCGGGTTCTGATCGTCGACGAAAAATTCGCCCTCAAAGGCATGATGACCGTCAACGACATCGAAAAAGCCAAGGCTTACCCGCTGGCCAGCAAGGACGATCAAGGTCGTCTGCGCGTCGGCGCTGCAGTGGGTACCGGTAAAGACACTGGCGACCGCGTTGCCGCGCTGGTCAGTGCCGGCGTTGACGTGGTGGTGGTCGACACCGCCCACGGTCACTCCAAAGGCGTGATCGACCGGGTTCGCTGGGTCAAACAGAATTTCCCTGAAGTACAGGTGATCGGCGGCAACATCGCCACCGGCGCTGCGGCCAAGGCCCTGGCTGAAGCCGGCGCCGATGCGGTCAAGGTCGGTATCGGCCCTGGCTCGATCTGCACCACCCGCATCGTCGCGGGTGTCGGCGTGCCGCAAATCAGCGCCATCGCCAACGTCGCCGCGGCCCTTGAAGGCACCGGCGTGCCGTTGATCGCCGACGGCGGCATCCGTTTCTCCGGTGACCTGTCCAAGGCCATCGTTGCCGGTGCGTCCTGCGTGATGATGGGCTCGATGTTTGCCGGTACCGAAGAAGCGCCGGGCGAAATCGAACTGTTCCAGGGCCGTTCCTACAAGGCCTACCGCGGCATGGGTTCGCTGGGCGCCATGTCCCAGGCTCAAGGTTCTTCCGATCGTTACTTCCAGGATTCCTCGGCCGGCGCCGAGAAGCTGGTTCCGGAAGGCATCGAAGGGCGTGTTCCTTACAAAGGCACCCTGAGCGCCATCATCCATCAACTGATGGGCGGCCTGCGTTCCTCGATGGGCTACACCGGCAGCGCCGACATCGAAGAAATGCGCACCAAGCCCGAGTTCGTGCGGATCACCGGTGCCGGCATGGCCGAGTCCCACGTGCACGACGTACAGATCACCAAAGAAGCGCCAAACTATCGGGTCGGCTGACGCCGACAGCTAAAAGCCACAAGTTACAAGCTGCAAGCGGTGCTGTGTTGATGCAGCTACCGCGCAGCTTCCGATTACTTGCAGCTTGCAGCTTGAAGCTTGCAACTGCTTTTCAGAGTTTCCTCCATGGCCCTCGACATTCACGCCCACCGCATCCTGATCCTCGACTTCGGTTCCCAGTACACCCAGCTGATTGCCCGCCGCGTGCGCGAAATCGGCGTTTACTGTGAGCTGCATCCGTTCGACATGGACGACGAAGCGATTCGCGAATTCGCACCAAAAGGCGTCATCCTCGCCGGCGGTCCCGAGTCCGTGCACGAAGCCAACAGCCCTCGCTGCCCGCAAGCCGTGTTTGACCTCGGCGTGCCGGTCTTCGGTATCTGCTATGGCATGCAAACCATGGCTGAACAGCTCGGTGGCAAAGTTGAAGGTTCCGAGCTGCGGGAATTCGGTTACGCCCGTGTAGACGTGGTGGGCAAGAGCCGTCTGCTGGACGGCATCGAAGACCACATCGACGCCGACGGCCTGTTCGGTCTCGACGTATGGATGAGCCACGGTGACAAGGTCACCCGCATGCCGGAAGATTTCCACATCCTCGCCAGCACCCCGAGCTGCCCGATTGCCGGCATGTTCAGCGATGAGCGTCGCTACTACGGCGTGCAGTTTCACCCGGAAGTGACCCATACCAAGCAGGGCGGCCGCATTCTGTCGCGCTTCATCCTCGACATCTGCGAGTGCGAAGCCCTGTGGACCCCCTCAAAAATCGCTGAAGACGCCATTGCTCAGGTGCGCGCCCAGGTCGGCACCGATAACGTTCTGCTCGGCTTGTCCGGCGGCGTCGATTCCTCGGTGGTTGCCGCGCTGCTGCACAAAGCCATTGGCGACCAGTTGACCTGCGTGTTCGTCGACAACGGTCTGCTGCGTCTGCACGAAGGCGAGCAAGTCATGGCCATGTTTGCCGAGAACATGGGCGTCAAAGTGATCCGTGCGAATGCCGAAGACCAGTTCCTCGACAACCTGGCCGGCGAGTCCGACCCGGAGAAGAAGCGCAAGATCATCGGCCGTACTTTCATCGACGTATTCGATGCCCAGTCCAACAAACTGGACAACATCAAGTACCTCGCTCAGGGCACGATCTACCCTGACGTGATCGAGTCGGCTGGCGCCAAAAGCGGCAAGGCCCATGTGATCAAGTCGCACCACAACGTGGGCGGCCTGCCGGAAGAAATGAACCTCAAGCTGGTTGAGCCGCTGCGCGAGCTGTTCAAGGACGAAGTCCGTCGTCTGGGCCTGGAACTCGGCCTGCCGTACGACATGGTCTACCGTCACCCGTTCCCGGGCCCGGGTCTGGGCGTGCGGATCCTCGGTGAAGTGAAAAAGGAATACGCCGACCTGTTGCGTCGCGCCGACCACATCTTCATCGAAGAACTGCGCAAGGCCGACTGGTACCACAAAGTCAGCCAGGCATTCGTAGTGTTCCAGCCAGTCAAGTCGGTGGGCGTGGTCGGCGATGGCCGTCGTTACGCCTGGGTCGTTGCCCTGCGTGCCGTGGAAACCATCGATTTCATGACCGCGCGTTGGGCACATCTGCCTTACGAACTGCTGGAAACTGTCAGCGGGCGCATCATCAATGAAATCGAAGGTATTTCGCGCGTTACATACGACGTGTCGAGCAAGCCGCCGGCGACGATTGAGTGGGAATGATCAGCTAACCCGCGGTTTCGTTCTTCGCGAACAGGCTCGCTCCCACAAGGGACTGCCGTTGAAGACGTGACCGAAGGTTGGACTACAAGCCGCGTGAAACGCTGTTTCACGCGGCTTTTTATTGGGCGAGGAAATTGTTGCGGCCATGATGAACCGTTGCACCACCCGGTCTGGTCTGACCGATCATTCGGGCAGGCGGCTTTGCAGGCTCAGGCCCATCTGGTCAAGCGCCCGGGACAACTGCCCAAGGCTGGCGAAGGGAATGTTGCTGACGCTCGGCCATGACGGCCGGAGGATCTGATATCGCCCATCGGCGAGGACCTCGACGGCTGTGCGCACGATCTGCTCGGCCTGACTGCGGTGAACCAACGTATAGACGCCCTGTGAACGCTCGAAGCAATACATGCCCGGACGGTAAAGCAGCCTTTGGATTTGCTGTTCGGTGCGGCTGACCGGGGCCGCTTCCATGTGTAAAAGCAGATCGGCATAAAGGGTATCCACGGTGCCGCGCGCGGTTTCTTGCAGCGCAGAGGGCCCCCGTTGGACGTCCATGCCCGGATCGACGACGACACCTTCACCTTGCCCGGGATTGACTTCTTCGATACGCACACCGATCCCGCCTTCCAGTTCACTGAGACCCGCCAGCCCCCTGAACGTATTGGTATTTTCGACACCGGTGAGCACGACCCACTTACCCACTGTGTTCATGGCTTTATCCACGAAAATGATTTCACTGGTCAGATGGTTCGTGCTCATCTGCTCTTCGACGCGGGTTGACGAAACAGGTTTGCGGTAGGTTGCCGCGCAATCGGTGGCCTGGACGCGAATGCCGTTTTGCCTGGCGGATTTAACCAGTTCGAGTTCGTTGAATTGTCCGGACGGGTCGGTGCCGAGGCGCTTCAGATAATATTCCAGGTCTTCGGACATGACGCCGCTTCTGAAGTACGCGTTCAGATCGGTCTGGATAAAATCGCTGAGCAGGCGACGTACATAAAGGGTTTTGACACCCTGGCGCGCAAACAGGGCCATGTTCTCGATCAAAAGCCGCATGCTGGTGATTCGCCCCAGCGTTTCACTGATGACCAGTCCGGGCGCGGCGTGGAAAATCTGCTCAATGAGCGCCGTGATGGTCGTTGAAGCGTCGACGCTCGGGATAACCGGACGCGGCGGCAGATTGGCCCATGGCAGGTTTCCGTAGAAACGCCTGGCGGAGTGCAACAATGTGCGGGCCTTATCCGCGAAGTACAGCGCATATCGGTCCGGCGCGATCAGCGCACCATTGGGACCGACCAGAACCCGAATATGTGTTTCGCGCAGTTGCAATGCCCATTTTCTCAACTCAGAGCTTTCAGCCTTTGCCACGTCGTAGGGTGTGGTCACCAGGCGAATGACTCTGGAGGGCGATGCCGGAGGCCGAGGTGGCTCGATGGGCGGCGGCGCTTGCGCTGCAGGTGGCTCTGGCTCGACGGGAGCCGGTTCGATTGCGTCCAGTTCCAGCTCGACGGTGCATTCCTTGCCCAGGCATTGGCCGCCACCCTTCAACCCCAATCGGGTCAATCGCTCCCAGGTGCCCTCGGCATTCAAACGCACGGGCAGCGAGTGAATCAGCTGGTTGGGTCGCGCGGGATCGACGATGGCCCAGAAACCGCCGCCCTGAGTGTCGGCGAAGTAGCGTACGTAATAAGCCATGTCGTCCATTACGATGGCGTAGGGCGGGTCGGAATTGAGTCGGTAGATACCCTGGTATTTTCCGGGTTCTGCGACCGGGGTTTCGCCGTCGAGCAATTCGTTGGATTGATAGGTTTGCGGGATGCCGGACATTGATTTTGGTTCAGCCGGGCCCGATGGCAGTGCTTCCGGAACGGGTAGTTTCGCGCTGAAGTCTTCGGGTTCCATCTCGGTGATGGTGCCTTCCACCTGTTCGGCCGTTTCAGCGGCCTCCGCGGTTTCCACCACTGACCCGGTGCCTTTCAAGAACGGAAGGTTGAACAGGGCGTCGATGGCACTGAGGATCGCGCCGATGACGCCCTGTTTGCGTTCGGCGGCCGTCTTGCCGTTGGCCGCTTGATCGATGTTCAAACCCATGTTGGCCAGACTGGCACCGATCACTGGCAACGCCACTGGCCAGCCTACCGCTGCCATAGGGCCGAACACTTTCAAACCCGCGCTCAGATAACCGATCCACAATTTTTTTCGCAGGTCGCTATTAGAGGTCAGCGACAGATCGGCCTCGGCGAACATCGCCGCCCGCGTGGAATCGCGGACCCAGGTAAACGCATCGACCGTCACGCTGACGTTCTTCTGGTTGATCATGTGGTGATCGGAATGGCCCCAGGTCGTGACAAGACGGGTCATCAGGTCCGAGATGTTGTCGTTGATTTCACGACGGTCAGCCAGCGTGAAATGGCCCAGAAACTGTTGGAGAGGGGCTTTCTCGTTCATCTGTTGCAAGACCCACCAGTGCAGGTCGGAAAGGCTTTGCAGCACATGGAACGCATCGGTGTCGCCCGGTACGTAAAGGATGTGCCGCCCCTGCAAGTCGATGATGCACAAAATATGGGTCGCCACGTGACCGGCGATGTCCAGCGCGCAAACCCTTGAACCGTGACCCGCCGGGGTTTCGCTGCGCAGCATCGGCAAGCTGACCGGCCAAGTGAGCGTGCGGTTCACCGCGCTGACCACCGTTTGAAACTCCTCATCGGTCAATACGGCGCTGTCGCGGGCTTCGACGGCTTTGCTGAGGAAGTTGCACTTGGCCAGGGTACGGAAGTCGTCGGCGAAATTATCCCAGAAACTTTTCAGCTGGTTGCGGTAGAGATGGCTGAAATCGATGCTCCAGAAGTCCTTGAGCACCTGGTTGCCATGCAGGCGCACTTCATTGGTTTCGTTGAAGTCGTCGGCCTCCGGCCCCGCCGTGTAAAAGCCGCCGTAGAGGTCCAGCAGGTCGGCGTTGTCCTGATCGGTGGCGCGGAACCGGTGGACCACCAACTGCGTCAGGGTCAGGGATTCATAGGGCTTTTCGCGAACGTGTTCCCACCCGGTAAACGAGGTCGAACTGCTCTGGGCAGTCTTGAATCGATGGAAATAAACCTGGTCCGGGTCGAGACCGGCCACGCCATGGTGCGTGAGCAGCGTCGCGGCGACTTCGTGCGCCGTATCGTGCAGGCTGGGGCAGGCCGTCACGACCTGGGCAGCCATTATCTTGAGGGCCGCTTTGTCGGCAGCGTTGGGCAGCGTACGGGCTTCTATCGAGTTCATTCGCTCTGTTCCTTGAGGGATGGGCAACGAGGATCGTGTATTCGCTCAAGATCAGTGCGGTACATATGTATCGCGTCAGGGCTTCGCGGCCTGCGTCCATCCGCCGCGCTGCCCTTACGGTTTCGCAACTGCGGGTGTATCGTATTCGCCTTTTGCAGGCCCGGTGCCTGTCGCTGATACGTGAGGTAGTTGAGTTCATGTCCTTTACCCGTCGCCAAATCCTCGGTGGCCTGGCCGGTCTTGTTGTCGTTGGCGTGGGAGCAGGGGGCGCGTCGCGTTACTGGTTGGGCAAGATGGCCGACGCTGACGCCGGTCATGACTACGAGCTGATCGCGGCACCGCTGGACGTCGAACTGGTGGCCGGGCACAAGACTGAAGCCTGGGCGTTTGGCCCGTCGGCACCGGGCACCGAATTGCGCGTGCGTCAGGGTGAATGGCTACGGGTAAGGTTCATCAATCATTTGCCCGTGGCGACCACCATTCACTGGCACGGCATCCGCCTGCCGCTGGAGATGGACGGCGTGCCGTACGTCTCGCAGCTTCCGGTCTTGCCGGGTGAATATTTCGACTACAAGTTTCGCGTGCCCGACGCGGGCAGCTATTGGTATCACCCGCACGTCAACAGCAGCGAAGAACTCGGTCGCGGTCTGGTGGGTCCGCTGATTGTCGAAGAGCGCGAGCCCACCGGTTTCAAGTACGAAAAAACCCTGAGCCTCAAGAGCTGGCACGTGGATGAGGAAGGCGCGTTTGTCGCGTTCAGCATTCCACGCGAAGCGGCGCGTGGCGGCACGGCGGGGCGTTTGTCGACAATCAATGGCGTTGCGCAGGCGGTGATCGATTTACCCGCTGGCCAGATCACCCGCGTGCGTGTGCTCAACCTCGACAACACGCTGACCTATCGCCTGAACATTCCGGGCGTCGAAGCGCAGATCTACGCGCTGGACGGCAACCCCGTCGAGCCTCGCCCATTGGGCAAGGAATACTGGCTCGGCCCGGGCATGCGCATTTGCCTGGCGATCAAGGCACCTGCGGCCGGTGAAGAATTGTCCTTGCGCAACGGCCCGGTGCGGTTGGGGACATTGCGCTCGGTCGCGAACGACGATGCGCCAGGCCAGTGGCCGCCCGCGCTGCCGGCCAACCCGGTCGCCGAGCCGGACCTGGCGAATGCCGAGAAACTCAACTTCAATTTCGAGTGGGTCGGTTCGGTGTCGGTGGACGTCGACAACGGTCGGCCGCCGAGCCTGTGGCAAATCAACGGCAAGGCCTGGGACATCACCGACAAGACCTGCGCCGACCGCCCGATTGCCACGCTTGAGAAAGGCAAGAGCTACATTTTCGAACTGAAAAACATGACCCAATATCAGCACCCGATTCACCTGCATGGCATGAGTTTCAAGGTCATTGCCTCGAACCGGCACAAGGTGATTCCGTACTTCACCGACACCTATTTGCTGGGCAAGAACGAACGCGCGCGCGTTGCACTGGTGGCGGATAACCCCGGCGTGTGGATGTTCCATTGCCATGTGATCGACCACATGGAAACCGGCCTGATGGCCGCTATCGAGGTGGCGTGATGCGTCAGATTCGTCCCGCCGCGATCATCGACCGCAGCCGTGATCGCGATTTCATGCGCGAAGCGCTCACGCTCGCCGCCCAAGGTGCGGCGCTGGGTGAAGTGCCGGTGGGCGCGGTGCTGGTGCAGGACGGCGAAATCATCGGTCGCGGCTTCAATTGCCCGATCAGCGGCCATGACCCGAGCGCCCATGCCGAGATGGTCGCGATCCGCGCCGCAGCGTTGGCGGCCAGCAATTACCGGTTGCCCGGCAGCACGCTGTACGTGACGCTGGAACCGTGCAGCATGTGCGCCGGGCTGATCGTGCATTCGCGGATTGCGCGGGTGGTGTATGGCGCACTGGAACCCAAGGCCGGAATCGTGCAGAGTCAGGGACAGTTTTTTACCCAGGGCTTCTTGAATCACCGGGTGCTTTTTGAGGGTGGGGTGTTGGCTGAAGAGTGCGGGGCGGTGCTCAGCGAGTTCTTCAAGGCTCGCCGAGCGAAGCCTTCAGAATAAACACCGGACCAGTGTAGGAGCGAGCCTGCTCGCGATGCCGCCAGTACGGCCGCCAGATTTCGTGAGACCCGTTACACCGCTTTCGCCAGCAGGCTGGCTCCCACAATTGACTTCGGTCCGGCACAAAATTCACGCCGCCAATCCCCTGTAGGAGCGAGCCTGCTCGCGACGAGGCCAGTACGGTCGCCAGATTTCGTGAGACCCGTTACACCGCTTTCGCCAGCAGGCTGGCTCCCACAATTGACTTCGGCCAGGCACAAAATTCCCGCCGACGCCAATCCCGTGTAGGAGCGAGCTTGCTCGCGATGGAGGGTCAGCTGCATTGATGTCCACTGACACACCATCGCGAGCAAGCTCGCTCCCACAGGTTTTTCTAGTGTCTGGAAGATTTGGGGTTATTTGCGCGCGACGATCACTGCGCGCATCGGCGCCGGTAAACCTTCGATTGTCTTGCTGTAATCATCAGGATCAAGGAAATCAGTCAACGATTGATACTTCATCCATTCTGTCCCGCGCTGTTCCTCTACCGTCGTTACGCTCACGTCAACACAACGAACATCGGTAAATCCTGCACGGCGTAGCCACAATTCCAGCGCCGGCACCGAGGGTAAAAACCACACATTGCGCATCTGCGCATAGCGGTCCTCGGGCACCAATACCTGTTGCCGATCGCCTTCGATCACCAGGGTTTCCAGCACCAGTTCCCCGCCCTTGACCAGGCAATCCTTCAGCGCCAGCAAATGCTCGATCGGCGAACGGCGATGATAGAAAACGCCCATGGAAAACACCGTGTCGAAGCCTTCAAGGTTGGGCGGCAAATCTTCGAAGGGGAAGGGCAAGTGCCAGGCATTCGGCTCGGACAAGTAGCGTTGCACTGCCTGGAACTGGCAGAAAAACAGCCAGTTCGGATCGACGCCGATCACGCTGTCGGCGCCAGCGCCGAGCATGCGCCACATGTAATAGCCATTGCCGCAACCGACATCGAGGATGCGTTTGCCCTTCAGATCAAGGTGCGGCGCCACGCGGGACCATTTCCAGTCCGAACGCCATTCGGTATCGACGTGTACGCCAAACAGGTCGAACGGCCCCTTGCGCCACGGCGACAAACCCATCAGCGCGGTGCGCATTTGCGCACGGGTTTCATCGTCGCAAGCGGTGTCCAGCCTCAGACCGTTGAGCAGATCGACTTCGCTCGGCTGGATCTTCGGCAACGCGTCCAGCGCACTCTGCCAGCGCTCCAGATCGCCGTGGCCTTTGTCCATTTTCCGGTCGAGTTGTGCCTGCAGGGTGTTGGCCCATTCGGCCAGCGGTGTGCCGGCCAAACGGCGGGCGAGGGGAGACAGATCGATCATGGCAAGGCAATCAACGAGGCAAAGTTAAGACACTGGAACCACGGCACGACTTTCGAAAACCCGGCCGCCAGCAGACGCTCGCGGTGTTCTTCAAGGCTGTCGGGTTTCATGACGTTTTCGATGGCGCTGCGCTTCTGCGCAATTTCCAGTTCGCTGTAGCCGTTGGCACGTTTGAACGCGACGTGCAGATCGGTCAGCAGCACGTGTTCTTCAGGGTCATTGAAGCGTAGCTTTTCCGACAGGATCAACGCGCCGCCGGGCAGCAGCGACTGGCGGATGCGCGACAGCAACGCGGTACGCTGCTCCGGGGCGATGAACTGCAGGGTGAAATTCAACGCCACCACCGAGGCGGGCTGGAATTGGAGCGCGAGGATGTCGCCTTCAATCACTTCTACCGGTAACAACTCCTGGAACATCGAGTCCTGCCCGGTGAGGTATTCGCGGCAGCGTTCAACCATCGCTGCCGAGTTATCCACAGCGATCACGCGGCAGCCGTCGGTGCGCACATGGCGGCGCAACGCCTGAGTCACGGCGCCGAGGGACGAACCAAGGTCGTAGAGCACGCTGTTCGGCTGGGCAAACTGCGCGGCGAGCACGCCCAGGTTCTCGACAATGGTCGGATAACCTGGCACCGAGCGCTTGATCATGTCCGGAAACACCCGCACCACGTCCTCGTTAAAGGCGAAGTCAGGCACCTGGGCCAACGGCTGGGCGAAAAGGCGATCGGGTTCTTTGCTCACGGCGGTTCCGGCGGTGTCGGTGAAAAGGCCGGCATTTTATCCAAGTTGCCGCGCAGATGCGCGGGTTGTCTGATAAACCGCGGACAGGCTCTGAAATTTGTGTGCAGTGGTGATGCCTGCTCCGGGCGGCGATCCGACGAAGGGGTCAACGGGGTTTCAGCCGGAACGCCGAGGCAGTGATCCCCCATTGCCCCAGCCAGTAACTGATGATCTGATCCAGCGCCGATACACGTTGGGTGGCGCGTCGTGCAACCAGCCGAGCAGCGCCATCACGGGCAACGGTTTGACCAGTAGGCAAAGCAGCGCGGCGTGCACCGTCAGACCGTAGATAAAAGTCACCGCGCCCATCAACGCCAGAATCAGCCATGCCACGTTCAGTTCACCGAGATGGCACAGTCGAATGTTTCAACCGGCAGCACTTCCGGTGCCCAGGGTTGTTGCGAAGTCAGGCGCAAGCGTCCGTCGCCCTGTGCGAATGCCTGAAAGCGCCAGGTCGAAACCCCGGCAGCACCGACGACGCCAGCATCTTCGGGGTTGCGATAGACCTCTGGCCCCAATGCGCGCAACACGCCACCGGCCGAATCCTGGATTGCCCAACGGTAACCCGTGGTCGGGTTGCTGGGCAGGGTGAGGATCAGGTTTTGCCCGCTGTGCAACCGCACCGGGCAGCCACTTTGTTTTTCCACGGTCACGTTTTGTTTCGGTGGCGTGGCACACGCGGCCAGCAAAGAGAGGGCGAGGGGGACTAACAGGCGGGTAGGGAACATAAGGTCAGCGGCTCCGGCATTCACGACGAACGGCGAGCATAGCTGAAGATGAGATGAAGGTGACAGCGCCGGGGATTGGCAGTGTCTGCTCTGACGCAATCGCGGGCAAGCCCGCTCCCACAGGTGCTGTGTCGTTCAAAAAATTGTTAACAGCCTGTAGCAGCGGGCTTGCCCGGGATTGTGGTCATGCGTTTATTCGGCGACGTCGATATCGCCTTTAACCATGCCGATCCTGGCAAATACTCAATCAAAAGTGATCCGGTATTTTTTCATGCTGTTATCGAGAATGGCGTTGAATGTTAACGGTGATCCAATCTGGATTCTGATAGTAAACGGCCTTTGTTGTGGCAGACGCTTGCTAGGTGTTTATGGTGATGTTACCTCGTGGTTAAACATCCGTTAGGGATCGGCTTTGCGTTTGTCGGATCTTTAACAGTGCACAACGGTAGTCAAGCAACCGAGGTAACGGCGTGTCGACGGCCATGGTTGCTCACTCTTGAATGGATATGAGCAACCGTTGTATCAGCGAGCCGGTCGGATTCCACCTGTTAGAACCACCAGTTCCGACAGGTGGAGACGCCGGGGATAATCAGAACAATATCTTCGCCACATCCGTAAAGCGTTTGGCGAAATGCACGGTAATCCCTTCCTTCAGGTACTCCGGCAATTCATCAAAGCTGCCGCGGTTCGGCTCCGGCAGAATCAATTCGAAGATCTTCTGCCGCCGCGCCGCAATCACCTTTTCACGCACCCCGCCAATCGGCAGCACGTGCCCGGTCAGCGTCAATTCGCCAGTCATGGCCACGCCTTTTTTCGGCGCCTGGTTGCGTGCCAGGGACAGGAGCGCACTGGCCATGGTCACGCCGGCGCTCGGGCCGTCTTTCGGGGTGGCGCCTTCCGGCACGTGGAGGTGGACGAATGCTTCGTCGAAGAACTTCGGATCACCGCCGAACGACTTCAGGTTGGAGCTGACGTAGCTGTAGGCGATTTCCGCCGACTCTTTCATCACATCGCCCAGTTGCCCGGTGAGTTTGAAGCCGCGGTTGAGCGTGTGGATGCGCGTGGCTTCGATGGGCAAGGTCGCGCCGCCCATGCTGGTCCAGGCGAGGCCAGTGATCACACCGGTGCCAGACAATACCTGTTCATTGCGAAACACCGGATGGCCCAACGAGGCCTCAAGGTCCTTCGGCGCGATTTTGATCACCGCTTTCGGTTCGTCGATCAACTTCACCACGGCCTTGCGCACCAGTTTGCCCAGTTGTTTTTCCAACTGGCGCACCCCGGCTTCACGGGCATAACCGTCGATCAGGGCCTTCAACGCCGTGTCGCTGATGCTCAGGCTGCCTTTGGCAACGCCGGCCTTTTCCAGCTGCTTGGGCCACAGGTGACGCTTGGCGATGGCGATTTTTTCTTCGGTGATGTAACCCGACAGACGAATCACCTCCATCCGGTCGAGCAACGGGCCGGGAATCGAGTCCAGGGTGTTGGCGGTGCAAACGAACAGTACTTTCGACAGGTCCATGCGCAAGTCGAGGTAGTGGTCGAGGAATTCGACGTTCTGTTCCGGGTCGAGGGTTTCCAGCAGCGCTGAGGCCGGGTCGCCCTGGTAGCTCTGGCCCATTTTGTCGATCTCGTCGAGCATGATCACCGGGTTCATCACTTCGACATCTTTCAGCGCTTGCACGAGTTTGCCCGGTTGCGCGCCGATGTAGGTGCGGCGGTGGCCCTTGATCTCGGCTTCGTCGCGCATGCCGCCAAGGCTGAAGCGATAGAACGGCCGCCCCAGGGATTCGGCGATGGACTTGCCGACGCTGGTTTTACCCACGCCGGGCGGGCCGACCAGCAGCACGATAGAGCCGCTGATCGCGCCTTTGTAGGCACCGACCGCGAGGAATTCGAGGATGCGGTCCTTGATGTCGTCGAGGCCGGCGTGGTGTCTGTCGAGCACCTTGCGCGCGTGCTTGAGGTCGAGTTTGTCTTCACCGTACACGCCCCACGGAACGGCGGTCGCCCAGTCGAGGTAGTTGCGGGTAACCGCGTACTCCGGCGAACCGGTTTCAAGAATCGACAGCTTGTGCATTTCCTCATCGATGCGTTTCTGCGCCTGGGCGGACAGCACTTTGTCCACCAGCCGCTGTTTGAATTGTTCGATGTCAGCGCTGCGGTCATCCTTGGTCAGACCCAGCTCTTGCTGGATGACCTTGAGTTGTTCCTTGAGGAAAAATTCGCGCTGATGTTCGCCGATCTTGCGGTTAACCTCCGCGGAAATTTCTTTTTGCAGCCGTGCGACTTCGACTTCCTTGCGCAGCATCGGCAAGACTTTTTCCATGCGCCGCAGCATCGGCACGCAGTCGAGCACTTCCTGCAGTTCGTTACCGGTCGCCGAGGTCAGGGCGGCGGCGAAATCGGTCAACGGTGACGGGTCGTTGGGGCTGAAGCGATTGAGGTAGTTCTTCAGCTCTTCGCTGTACAGCGGGTTGAGCGGCAGCAGTTCCTTGATCGCGTTGATCAGCGCCATGCCGTAGGCCTTGACCTCGTCGGTCGGCTCGGTGGGCTGGTGCGGGTATTCGACTTCTACCAGGTACGGCGGGCGGTGGTGTTTGAGCCAGGTCCTGATGCGAACGCGGGTCAGGCCTTGGGCCACAAATTGCAGTTTGCCGTTTTCGCGACTGGCGTGGTGCACCTTGACCAGCGTGCCGTAAAGCGGCAGGGCCGAGGTGTCGAAATGGCGTGGGTCTTCCTGGGGCGTGTCCATGTAGAACAGGGCCAGGGAATGGTGCTCGGACTTGCTGACCAGATCCAGGGTTTCAGCCCAGGGTTCTTCATTGACGATGACCGGCAACACCTGGGCCGGGAAGAACGGGCGGTTGTGGATCGGGATGATGTAGACCTTGTCCGGCAGGTTCTGGCCGGGGAGGGCCAGGCCTTTGCCGGGGGTGTGCTGTTCGGCGTTTTCCGGGTCGGCGTACTCGCTGAGGTCTTCGGGGAATTCTTGCTGGTCGCTCATGGGGCACCTGCGCTATGGACTATGGGACTTAGATGGGGCAGGTGGAGGGTGGTTTCAATGGCAGGGCGATTCCGACCGTTAAAACAGGTGACGCGATAAACGGCGGGGGCCTTCACCCACTCGATCGCAAATCCATTGTTCTACCTCGGGCAGTGTTCTCAACGCCGCAAATGCTGCCGGCAAATGTTGCGCCGTGCACAGCACGTGCACATTGGGACCTGCATCCACGGTCGCGCAGACCTGCAGACCTTGGCGACGCAGTTGTCGGACACGCTCGAGAACCCGCAGAGTCGCGGGTTTCCAGTAGAAAATGGGCGGCTCAGAGGTCATGGCGATCATGTGCAGTTCAACGGCTTCGCATTCCACCGCGTCGGCCAATGTGTCGAAATCGCGGTGCAGAATCGCCTGGCGGACAGCTTCCAGCCGTCCGGGCAGCAGACTCAGGCGGGTGGAGTAAAAGGGGCTGCTGGCGGCGAGTTGATGACCCTGGCGGGAACTGATGTCTTTATGCCCGGCGTCTACCACGGCAATCAGGTCGAACAACGCCCAGTGCTGTGCTGGGGCCAGTTGCCCGGCAGGGCCTTCGCGTTGATTGGCGTCTGCCGGCCATTGCACGAATCCCCCCAACACCGAGCGTGCCGCCGAACCGGAGCCGGATAACCGTGCCAACTGGCTCAGCGCCGGGTCATCCAGCGCTTGACCACAGCGAAGCGCGAACGCCAGTGCCAGGGCACTGAAGCCCGACGCGGAGGAGGCAATGCCGGCGCCGGTCGGGAAATTGTTGCGGGTGGCAACGCGCAACGGTTGCTGATCATTGAAGTAGCGACGCAACTGCGACAAATGGCACTCGATCCCCGTGCGCATTGCCGCCCCTGCCGGCACCAGCAAGCGGTCGGCGGTCTGCCAGAGGATTTCATCGGGTTCGCCGCGCCTGAGCGGTGACAACGTGCAGTAAGTCACGCAACGGCTCAACGTCATGGACAGCGAGGCATTGTTGGGAAGCGTACGGCTTTCGTCACTCATGCCCCAGTACTTGATCAGCGCAATGTTGCTGGGAGACGAGACGCTGATTTTGGTCATTGCCGCCACACCTGCAATCCTTCCACCGCCATGGCCGCGTCGATTTTGTGATATGGCTGCAGTTCGGGCAGCGGCGGTGCACCGACGACCAGAAGGGCACCCGCACGGTCCCCGGAAAGAGCGCCCGCGCCACATATTTTCGCGGCTCCGCCAGCCTTTTCGATCGCCCTGATCACTTTGGCCACCGCCAAGGGTACAACCCCCAATCGTTCCAGAGACGCTTCATAATCGCGCAGCAAGCCCTTGAGCATTTCAGGCATCGGGCGAGGTTGTTGCAGCAACAAACGAAAGCGTTCCGCGCTGCTGCGCATACTTGCCAGTAATGGATTGTCAGGGGCTGCCAATCGGTGACGAGTGGCGGCAATGACCTGGCCGGTGCTCTGGGCGCTGGCCCCGGTGTGGTAGATCTCGACATCGCGCAACTGTGTCATCGCAGCGGCAGGCCAGCACACCAGTTTGAAGCCGCCGTCTGCCATCGGCCGTCGTTCGACCGTCGAGCCCAGCAGGCTGGTGTGGTGATCAATGCCGGACGGCTGGCCGTGCTGGAAGCTTTCAATGCTCATAGCCATGGGTTCAATCGAGCCTGGTGGGTCATCAAGACCGAAGAAACACAAGAGCGCCGCCGACAGGCTCACGGCCAAGGCACCTGAACTGCCAAAGCCGGCATCCAGTGGAATGCTCGACTCGACCCGCAACGTGAAACCGGGGCATGTTTGCCGGGCCAACCGGAGCAGACTCTCGCCAATCGCACATTTGACCAGATGATCGGCGTCGGCTCCCCTGACCCGCGCAAAACTGTCGGCGTCAGGCGCCCTCTGGTAGCGTTCTCGCAGCTGACGCACACGCCGGATGTAATCGCGCAACTCATCCGGCCTGTAACACCGCTGCAGTTGCAACGCGGGTAACTGCACTTCAATCATGCCATCGCAGCGCGGGCGCACCTGGACCTTGCAGTACAGGCCTACCGACGTGGCGAACACAGGGCAGCCGTGCAGGGCGGCGTGCTCGCCCATCAAGATGATCTTGCCGGGGGCGCACGCCAGAACCGCTTCGGACCCCATCACTCAACGACCCAATTGCTGATGGGCCCGCACCAGATGATGAGAGGCTTGTGCTGCCATAATCGACAGTTCGCCTGCCAGCACCAGCGCACCGAGGATTTCCGCCAGGCGCAATGTGTCCACGCCCGGAGCCTTGTGGCCCGGTACGATTCCCATCAGGGCCAGTGCTTCTCGTTGGGTGCACAGCCCGGTACCGCCGCCAACCACCCCAAGCGGTGTGTCGGGTAGCAGGACTGATGCATAAATACCCCCGCGTTCCTGGGCCTCGATGCAGGTAATTCCCACCGCACTCTCAGCCACCTGGGCGACATCCTGGCCCGTGGCAATGAAAAAGGCGGCGACAATATTGGCGTGGTGAGCGTTACAGCCGATTGCCCCGGCCATGGCCGAGCCCAGCAGATTTTTCCGGTACTGGACTTCGCACAGTGACGCCATATCGGTTTTCAGGATGTCGCGCACGATATCGGCGCTCAGATAAGCCTCGGCGCAGATGCGCTTGCCCCGGCCATTAATGAAGTTGACCATCGCTGGTTTTTTGTCGGTGCAGTAATTGCCCGAGATGCTGATGCACCGTACCCCCGTGGCGGGGGTGATCAGTTGAACAATGGCACGTTCGCAGGCGATGCTCGCCATGTTCATGCCCATTGCATCAGCGCTTTTGAAGCGAAAACGCAGGTAGATCGTGCAACCCACCGTCGCGGGCGAGATGTCCTGCAATTGAAGGTAACGGCTGTCCTGCTCGCACAGCTGTTTGATGTCGTCGTAATGAGTCTGCACCCACGCCACAAACGACTGGGTCTGAATGATGCCGCTGGAGCGAAAAACCGGGGCTCGAGTAATCCCCACATCCTCGACCCGGACCACCGCACCTCCGGCCGCGCGCAGTGCGCGGCAGCCTCTGGACACGCTGGCGATCAGCGCGCCTTCGGTAGTGGCCAGAGGTGCATAGACCGGTTCCTTGGCGGTGATTGCCTGCCCATTCACCAGTACCGGGCCGGCCACTCCGAGGGGAACCTGAGTCGCGCCGATAAAGTTCTCGCACATGGCATGTCGTTCATCGAAGGTGTAGTCGCCAATGGCGCCGAGCGAGGTTCCGGTGATGGTTTGCAGCGCCTTGCGCCGGACAAGCGAGGCTTCCTTGCGTGGCAGGTCAGGCGGCAATTGATGCAGGCCAATCTCGCCCTTTGCCAATGCCTCTATCCAGTGAGTACCAAATGGGGTGGGGGACATGACAGGCTCCGCGGTTCGCTGGCGCAAACGGTGCGCGCGTTCTGTCGATGTTCCCCGCCGCGCGGCCGGGCAACAACTGTCATTGTTGCCAGTTTTTCATACCGATCGGCTATTGAACCCGAGCGGATTTATTTTGAAAAAAAGGGCGACTTCCTTGCGGGAGTCGCCCTTCCTTTATCTGCCGCTAAAACTTACTCGGACAATTTGTACGCAATCACATAGTCACCCTGTTTGGTGCCGAGCGAACCATGACCACCCGCCACGACGAGCACGTATTGCTTGCCGTCCTTGCCGGTGTAGGTCATCGGCGTGGTTTGTGCGCCGGCCGGCAGGCGGCCTTCCCAGAGTTGCTTGCCGTTTTTCATGTCGTAGGCACGCAGGTACTGGTCGAGGGTGCCGCTGAGGAAGCCGACGCCGCTGGCGGTCATGATCGGCCCGCCCAGGCTTGGTACGCCCATGCTCAGCGGGACCGGGACTGGCGAGCTGTCACGCACGGTGCCGTTTTTGTGTTTCCACAGGACTTTCGCCGTGGTCAGGTCGATGGCTGCCACGTAACCCCAGGCGGGTGCCTGGCACGGCAGGCCCATTGGCGAGAGCATGGCTTCGAGAACGACGCCATAGGGCGCGCCTTTGTTTGGCTGCACGCCTTCGGTCTCGCTTTTACGCGGGCCTTGAGCGGCAATCTCGGCGGCCGGGATCATGGTCGATTTGAACGCCATGTAGCTTGGGTTCACGAAGGCGAGCTGACGCACCGGGTCAACCGAAATGCCGCCCCAGTCGAACACGCCGAAGTTGCCCGGGTACACGATCGAACCCTGCAGCGATGGCGGCGTGAACGGACCCTCATAGCGCAAGGATTTGAACTCGATCCGGCAGATCAGTTGATCGAACGGGGTAACGCCCCACATGTCGCGTTCCTGCAACGGAGGCGGCATCAGGTTCAGGTCGGATTTGGGTTGGGTCGGCGAGGTGTGGTCGCCTTCGACCGCGCCTTGTGGCACCGGCACTTCCTGGATCGGCACGATCGGCTGACCGTTGCTGCGGTCCAGCACGTAGATGCTGCCTTGCTTGGTGGAGGCGAGCACCGCCGGCTTCACGCCGTCAGCGGTTTTCAGGTCCATCAGCGTGGGCTGACCACCGACGTCCATGTCCCACAGGTCATGGTGGGTGAACTGCATGTGCCAGCGCACTTTGCCGGTACCGATGTCGAGGGCGGTGAGGCCGGCGGCGTGCAGCTCCGACTCAGGCGTGCGATGGCCACCGAACTGGTCCGGGGTCTGGTTGCCCATCGGCAGGTAGAGCATGCCGAGCTTTTCATCGACGGCGAACATGGACCACATGTTCGGCGAGTTGCGGGTGTAAACCTCGCCCTCGGCAATCGGCGCCGTGTCGTCCGGCTTGCCGCTGTCCCAGTTCCACACCAGTTGGCCGGTGTGAACGTCGAACGCGCGGATCACGCCGCTGGGCTCGTCGATGGAGACGTTGTCGGTGACGTGACCGCCGATCACCACCAGGTCTTTGGTGACGGCCGGTGGCGAAGTGGAGTAGTAACCGCCGGCGTTGAAGCCGCCGATGTTGGCGCTCAGGTCAACCTGACCACCGTTGCCGAAGTCTTCGCACATCTTGCCGGTGTCGGCGTTCAGGGCGATCAGACGGGTGTCGGCGGTCGGCAGGAAGATGCGACGCGGGCAGACGCTGCTGGCCGGGGCCGGGCTGGCGGTGCCGGTCGGGCTTTGCTCGGACGCGTAGACGGCGTCATCGTGATACGACACGCCACGGCAGGTCATGTGCGCCCAACCCTTGAAGTTCGCCGCGTTTTGCGTGGAGAGCTTCGGATCGAAACGCCAGATTTCCTTGCCGGTGTCCGGGTCCAGCGCGATCACCTGGCTGTGCGGCGTGCACACGTAGAGCATGCCGTTGACTTTCAGCGGGGTGTTTTCAGCCGTGGTTTCGCCCGGATCGTTTGGCCCCGGAATGTCACCGGTGCGATAGCGCCAGGCTTCCACCAGCTTGTGGGCATTTTGCGGGGTGATCTGTGCCAGTGGCGAGTAACGATCACCATGAGCGCTGCGGCCGTAGGAATTCCAGTCACCATCGTCCATGGCCGGCGCGGTGTTGGTCATGCCCGGCACGCTGTCACGGTCCAGTTGGCCCTTGATTTCGCCAGGGTTGGTGAACTGGCTGGCCAGTGCGGTAATGCCCGCCAGCACCACGGCCACGCTCAGCGCGCCAGTGCCCATTTTTGCTTCGCCGGCGCGCAACAGCGGACGGCGGAACCACGGCAGCAACATGACGATGCCCAGGCCAAACAGCAGCGCCAGACGCGGCACCAGCTGCCACCAGTCGAGGCCGACTTCCCACAAGGCCCATACAGTGCTGGCGAACAGCACCAATGCGTACAGGCCCAGCGCAGCACGGCGCGCAGCAATCAGCAGCACGCCGGTCAGTGCCATGCCGATACCGGCCAGCAGGTAATACAGCGAGCCGCCGAGCATGCTCAGCTTGATCCCCCCGGCCAGCATGGCCAGGCCCATTAGCAGAAGCAGGATGCCGAGCAGGGTCGGCAACAGACGGCTTCGACTCAAAGCACTGTCAGTGCTCATAGTGTGGTTCTCCGTGACGTTTCAAGTAGTCCCGCGCAAGTTCACTGTAGATGACGATCTGGCGTGGGCATGGTTCAGTTTTGTAGGAGCGAGCTTGCTCGCGATGGTGATAACAATGACGCGGGCCTTCTGGATAACCGAGTCACCTGGAAGACCATCGCGAGCAAGCTCGCTCCTACAGGGGGGTTGCGGTGTTGTTAGAACTGTGACTGGATCTTGATTCCGCCGATCAGCGCATCATCGACCTGGTCCACGCCACCGGGGTGGCGGATGTATTGCAGGTTCGGGCGCACGGTCAGCCAGTTCGTGACGTGCACGCCGTAATAGAGCTCGGCGCTGTATTCAGTGTCCTGCGGCGGCAAAAACGCCGGATCGTCGAAGTCATGGACTGCACGCGCCTGATTGCTCGCCTCGGCGTTTTTGCGATACGCCGGGTTGACGTGAACCCGGGCCATGGCGAAACCGATGTCATCCTTGGCGCGCGCATCGAACAGGCCTTTGTAGACGACGCCGGCCTGGACATAGTTGTCGATGGCGTTGGTCTTCTTGTCGTGCATCGTGCCGTTGGCAAACACACTCAAACCGCGGGAGTGATCGCTGGCGCGGCTGGTGATCTGCTGCTGCACGCCCAGCCACATGCCGTGCTTGCTCGACGCGCTGCGATAAGCCTCGCCGCTGAGGGCGGCGGGCTGTCCGTTGCGGTCCTTGTAGGCATCGGTTGCGTTGGCGTTGCTGTAGTAGTAACCGGCGCGGTATTCGCCCGGCAGACCGTTGAGCCTTGGCGTCCACACCAGCTCAACCGGCAAAACCGCACCCTGGGTGCCGCTGCCGCTGAGCTTGAAACCGTTGCCGCGATCAAGGTTCGACGGGTTCTGCTCATACGCACCGATCTGCGCGTAAAGCTGCGGCGTCAGGTGATACTTGACCCGCATCGCCCATTGGCTGACGGGCCAGTTGTACCAGATGCCGCCGACCCAGTTGCCGACCTGCGAACCGCAAAACGCCAGGTTCTGGAAGTCACAGGGGAAGCTGTTGAAGTCTTCGCCTTCGCCAAAGCGGCCGACTTTGATGTCGAGCTTCTGGTCGAAGAATTGCTGCTGATACCACATCTGCGTCAGGCGCCAGGTTTGTCCACGGCCCCAGACTTCCTGTGCCGAAGTAAAACCGCCGACCCGCGGGTCGTTGATCCGGTCATTGCTGATGTTGTTGCCGCTGCGCTCGGTAATGGTCAGCTGAAATTGCGCGTCGTCCCAACCCAGAATCTTTTGCAAATCGAGATGCGTGCCGAGGCCGAACTGATCGCTGTAGCGCGCCGTACGATCATGGTCGTAGCCGCCGTGCAGATTGCTGCCCATTTCGCCGGTGTAGTCGACCTTGAAGTCGTAGCCTTTTTCCGAGAGTTCTGTGCGCGTGCCGTTCCAGTCGCCGAGCATCCAGGGTGATTCGCTGTCGAAGGCGGTGGACGCCTGTGCGCAGGTAGCGAGGCCCAACACGGCGCATCCGCCGATCAGGTTCAGCGCCTTGCGACTGGCAACAGGAAGGCGGACAGCGCTGTCTCGCGAAGATTGAAAATCAGGCATAGGGAAAAATTTCTGGGTCTTTTTCTGGAGTGAACTGAAACAACAGGGTCCGGCGGAAGCGTTTCAGCGTGACGGGCGCAAGGATAATGTTCTGTTACAAATAGAGAAAGCCCTTTTACCGACATGAATCCTTTCAGAATCGGTAACAGTGTCGCGCGGCAATCTGTCGCGGTTCACCTACATTTAACGCAATAGCGCCCACAGCCCTTCCACCTGACCACCGCCCTCGGCTAAGGTGCGCGCCTTCCATTTCACTCAGCGCTCGAAGGCCCGGAATGACCGAACAGAACACCAACCCCCTGCACGGCGTGACCCTGGAGCAAATCCTTAACGCGCTGGTGGAACATTACGAATGGACGGGGTTGGCCGAACGCATTGATGTCCGCTGCTTCAAGAGTGATCCAAGCATCAAATCAAGCCTGACGTTCCTGCGTAAAACCCCGTGGGCGCGGGAGAAAGTCGAGCGCTTGTATGTGAAGCTGATGCGCACCAAACGGCCGCTCTGAGCATGAATATCCGGCCCGCCGTGCGCTATCGCCTGGTCGCCGTGGCCGCGGTCCTTGGCTGGGCGGGGTTGAGCATTCAGCTGTACCTGATTCTCTACTCGCGCTGGACATTGGCGGCCAGTCTGCTGGGTGGACTGGTGAGCTTTTTCAGTTACTTCACCGTGCTCACCAACACCTTGGTGGCAACCGTGCTGACCTGCCAGTTGAGCAACCGCGACTCGGCGGCGGGCCGCTGGTTCTTGCAACCGCGGGTGAGTGGCGCGATTGCCGTGAGCATCGCCGTGGTGGGCCTCGCGTACAACATTTTGCTGCGTCATTTGTGGCATCCCGAAGGCTGGCAATGGCTGGCCGACGAGTTGATGCATGACGTGATGCCGCTGCTGTTTCTGGGCTGGTGGTGGGGGTGTGTACCGAAGGGCACGCTGCGGTTGAGGCACATTGCACTGTGGGTGATTTACCCGATTGCCTGGTTTGCTTTCACACTTTTGCGCGGCCATGCGCTGGCCACTTATCCGTACCCGTTCATCGATGTGGACAAGTTGGGTTATCCACAGGTGTTTTTAAATGCGGGCGGGTTGCTGGCGGGATTCGTGGTGATTTCGCTGCTGGTGATAGGGCTGGATCGGTGGTTGGGACGGCGCAGGCAAGGGCAGGCGATTCACTGAGGCTCAAATCGCTATAGCGAGCAAGCTCGCACACAGGTATTTGGGCGTTCACATATTGTGTGTCCGCCAGCAAATCCTGTGGGAGCGGGCTCGCCCGCGACAGGGTCTCAAAGGTGTCACTCCTCTTCGCTGTCATCGAGCTTCCAATAGCCAGCGGCTTTCACGAACTGCTCGTTGAGCCCGTGCTCATCCAGCAACACCCGACGAATCTGCCGCGACACTTTGCTCTCGGTCGCGACCCACGCATACAGATTGCCGCCAGGTACCTGCAACTGCTTCACGGTGGTCAGCAGGTTGTTCCGGCCGCCTTCGCGCAGCACCCAGATTACGTTGACCTGTGCCGGGCTTTCCAGCTTCTGCTGCTCCGCGCCATTTTCCACCTCGATGACCACCAACGCCTGGCGATTGGCCGCCAGGCCTTCGAGGCGGCGGGCGATGGCGGGGATAGCGGTTTCGTCGCCGATCAACAGATAACTGTCGAACATGTCCGGCACGATCATCGAGCCCCGTGGCCCGCCGATGTGAAGGAATTGGCCGGGCTTGGCCTGTTCGGCCCAGGTCGACGCGGGGCCGTCGCCGTGCAGCACGAAGTCGATGTCCAGCTCCAGCGTGTTCAGGTCATAGCGCCGTGGGGTGTAGTCGCGCATGGCAGGCATCGGCCCGTTGTCTTTGCCGGCGCCCGGCACCATGGTTTCCAGCGCGGCCTGTTCCGCCGCGTTTTGCGCAAACATCAGCTTGACGTGGTCGTCGGTGCCAAGGCTGACAAACCCGGCCAGCTCTGGGCCACCCAAGGTGATGCGACGCATGCGCGGCGTCAGATCAACCACGCGCAAGACTTGCAGACGACGGCGTTTGATTTCATGCATGACACGGTGAATGGTGTGCTCGATCACTTCAGTCATTCGGCATTCTCCTGGGCAGGTTCAACGTGGGGGCCATCGACGATGGCTTTGGCGGTGTTGTTCAGAAGGGCTGCAACGCGCAGGATCTCTTCCGGGCTCCAGCGCCCGTGATGCAGTTGCAAGGCGTGCCGCACGTTATGCACCGCCTCGTGAATTTCGGCGGGCCGGTCATGGCCGCGCAACGAGCGCTTGCTGACATCGATGCGCATGCGCACGCCATCGAGCGCAACCGCCTGCTCGCTTAAAGACAGACGTCCGGCGTCGGTCACGCTGTAGCGTTTTTTTCCGCCTTCGGCATCGCCCTGGATCATTTCGCTTTCTTCCAGAAAGGTCAGGGTCGGGTAGATCACACCGGGGCTGGGGCTGTAGGCGCCGTCGAACATGCCTTCGATCTGGCGGATCAGGTCATAGCCGTGGCAGGGCTGCTCGGCGATCAGGGCCAACAACAGCAATTTCAGATCGCCAGGGGCAAACACCCGTGGTCCGCGACCGCCGCGTTCGCGGCCAGGGCGTTTCTCGAAGCCGTCGCGACCGTCCCCGTGTTCGCGGTGGGGGGAATGATGGTCTCTCATTTTCTGCTTCTCTCGTCATGTTTAGACATAACTTAAGATATATCTTAACGCCCTCGCAAGAGGTTTTTTGAGAATGCCTCGCATCGGCCGACGAGCGGTTCTGCTGATAAGAAGGCCCGCGTAAAGCCTTTGACGACTCCCGGGTCGGAAAACGGATTGTTAGCCACCAGGTTAAAGCTATCACTCTAATATTAATTAAGCCTATATTCTTAGTCCGCCAACCCCCGCTTTTGCTAGTTGAAATTGCTGTATGGTTTTTTCATTAAAACTGTTTGTAAGGCAGAACTTACAGCTACTCTTTTGTATTTTGTTTTTTTGCACTTTTTTCTTTCCTGTCGTGGAGTAGTTTAACTACGCGTCCATAGGAAGTTGCCTGCTTACTTTCCAGAACGAACAGTCGATCATGCCCCGGCGTTGACAGTTCAAGCCCATGCATCTCGTGAGTGCTGCTTGAACTATCAATGAACCGATCCCTTTTAAGAAAACAGGTACTGAATGATGTTCAAGAAATTCGCAATCGCTGCTCCACTGGCTGTTCTGGCTCTCAACTCCTCCATGGCCTTCGCTGCGGGCGAAGCTGCTCATTCCATCAGCCTCATCGCTCACGTGCCAACCAACGGCTTCTACGTGGTGCCGACTGACTCGGACCTGGTCAACAAAGACCAGGACATGAGCTATCAGCCGAACACCGGCAAGATGCGTGAAGTCAATGGTTTCTTCGATGTACGCAACAACAACGGTTCGGTTCATGCCAGCCTGGAAAGTGCGCCAAAACTGATCTCGGGTTCCGCCGCTATTGATTTGAAAGTCGAGTTCAACAACAAGGAACTCACCACCGTTCCCCAACTGGTAGTAGGTGAGGCCGACTCCGACGTGAACTACCGCGCACCGCTGAAAATCAGCGCCAAGGGTACTAACTTCGCGCCGGGTGACTACACCGGCGTGGTCGCAATGACCTTCGACGCTGTGCCTCCGGCTCCATAAGTCCAGGGTTCAGGCACCAAGCGCTTACTTCTGAAGTGGCGTTATCCGGCGGACGACCAGGCTGGCCTGTCCGCCGGACTTCAACTTGTTGGTAATCAGAGTACGAGTTCATGTTCCCGATGACACCCATCGCGGCAGCGCTTGCGCTGTTGTTTTGTGCCAGTGCCGTGGCGGCACCCGATACCGCCGGCACGACACCGCGAAGTCTGTTGGCTCAGGCCAAAGGTTTGCCGGCGGATTTCGAGGAGCATTTCTTTGATGTGCCGTTGGCCGTGCGCGTGGAGCTTGACCAACAGCCATTGGGGGAAGCCATGGTCGTGCTGTCCCGTGACGATCGCATCACGCTTCTGGAATTCACCGACACCAGCGAAAACCGCTACGGCCCCGCCGAGCGCGAGAAGTGGGCGAGTTACCTCAAGCCCGGCGTCGCGCTGGGCAACTGCACAGGGTCGTGCCCCGATCAGGTGCTGGCGGTGCATTACAACCTGGAAAACTCGCTGGTCTCGATCCTCACCGAAAACGCCGAGCGCGACCTTGAAGCCAAGCGTTATTACGCCCAGCCCTTGGGCGGCAGCAGCGGCTTGATGGTGCGTAACCAGCTCAATCTCAATGGCGGCCAGGAACAGGATCTGGGCGGGCGCTTTGGCCTTGAAGCCAGCGGCAGCCTGGGCAACTGGAGCCAGACGTTCAACATGCAAATGGCCCGCCTTGGCGGTCCGGACGACAAGCTGTATCACGCCGTGCATGAGCTTTACACCCAGCGCGAATGGCAAGGCAATTTCTTTCGCCTGGGCTATTTCACCCCCAGTTCCGAAGGGTTGACCCGTCAACCGCGCACCTTTGGCACCAGCCCCGACACGGCTGTCGGCGTGATGTATGGCAGCTCCGACAGCCTGGCCATCAACAGCCCGATGCCCAGCGTTTATCCGATTTATGTCACCGCCAATCGTCAGGGCTCGGTGGAGATTTATCGCGACGGCCTGTTGATTAACACCCAATCGATACCGGCCGGTTTGCAGACCCTCGATACCCGCCCGTTGCCCGGCGGCATTTATGAAGTGGAAGTGCGCCTGGTGGAAGACGGCCAGATCACCTCCACCACCCAGGAGCTGGTGTACAAACCCAGTAACTGGCGCAACCTCGATGAACGCTGGCGCTACAACCTGTTTGCCGGCGAAGAAAGCAAACTGCTGAGCAACTGGGATCAACAGGCCAGCGGCAGCGCGACGGCGGGTGCGGCGATCAATTATTTGCTGCACCCGCGAGTCATCCTTGGGATGTCTGCGCGGCAGATTCGCGAAAAACTGCAATACGGCACGTCCATCGACTGGACGCTGGCCAACCACGTCAGCCTGTATGCCAACGTCTACAAAACCCAGGATTACGGCACCGGCCTCGATTTGCAGAGCCTTTACAACTATGGCTCCGGCAGTCTGGTGCTCAGCCACAACCGCAGCTGGCTGGACACCACCAATATTTACGAAACCCTGCCTGACGGTACCCGGGTGCGCCAGCGCAATGTGTTCGTCGGCCAGACCAGCAATTCGTCAATGGCGATCAACCACCGGCTCAACAGCAAAAATTCGCTCAACGCGCGGCTCTCCCACAGCGAGGGCAACGTCGAAGGTGTTGGCCTGGATCTGGGCTGGACGCGCCGCACCCAGTTGTTTGGCAGTGACGCCAACTGGCGCCTGTCGCTATTCGACCGGCCCGGCAGTTACAGCAGCGGCAACGATCGCAATCGCGGTGTCGATTTGAGCATCAACATGGCGTTGGGTGCACCCGGTCAGCAGATCACCGGCAGCATCGGTTCGCGGACTGCGCGCGATGGCGGGCGCGACAACAACGCGTCCATCGGCTGGCGCAAGGACTTGAAGGACCACGTGCTGCAAAACGTTTCGGTCACCGCGCTGACCGACACCTACGGCGTCGGCGTCTCCAGCCTGGCGAACTTTCGCACCGACGCGATCAACGGCGACGCCTTCGTTCAGCGTTCGTCCTACAACGGCAACTTCACCGGTGGCCTGAACCTCGACAGCACCCTGGTGGTGGGCGGCGAGCAGATGTTGCTGACCAGCCAGTATGAAATGCGCGGCGCCGGGATGATCGTCGATGTCGAGTCGGACATCGATGACATCACCCTGCGCGCCGACGACTACAGCGGCGGCAGCGCGGCATTGAAACCGGGGCGCAACTTCATCCCGATCACTGCATACCAGAACAGCTCGGTGAGTTTCGACTTCGAGGGCAACCACGTACCGGCGGCGACGATCGAGCCGCCACGCACCCGTTATCACCTGAACAAGGGCGGGGTGGACTACCGCAAGATCCGCGTGATGAAAACCCTGACCGTGCTCGGTCGGCTGGTCAACGCACAGGGGCAGCCGCTCAAGGGTCACCACGTTATCAACCACGCCAGCCGCGGCGTGACCGAGGTCGACGGGTTCTTCTCGATGGAAATGAATGCCGGTTCGCCGACGCTTGAGGTGCGCCAGAACAACCGCTTGCTCTGTCAGTTCCGTCTCGATGCCAACGAGCACCGCAGCGAAAACAACGTGTTGATGATCGGTGATCTGCGCTGCACGCCAGACACCCTCGCCGAGGCCACCTTTACCAATGAAAAGGCGGGTTGAACGCATGAAAAGCGCTTCGTACGGGTTGGCGCTGCTCGCGGTGTTGTGCATGCCGTCGGCAGAGGCGGTGAACCAGGAAATCAGGGCACTGTTCCAGCCGGATCCGTCGCAGCCGCACAAGAACGTGTTTATCAACAAGACGCCGAACAGTGGGTATTGCGAGACCTGGCCGACGCAGTGTGAGGCCAACAATATGTTCAGCATTCAGCTCCCGGTCAGGTTTGACGCCTCCCGTTTGCTGGTGCCCGGCGATGGCGTGGCATTGAAAGTACCGGCGAACTGGCGGCAGCTGACCGTCACCAACCAGGACACCCAGGAGTCGGAAACCGTCGAAGTGCGCATTATTGGTATCGGTTCCAGATATGGCTTGAGTGATACCGCCGCGAATCTGACGGGCGAGTCGGACATTCTTGAGGGCCACCGCAAACTGTGGACCAGCAACAGCTGGGTTTATCCCGGCGCCCCTTGTGAATACAGCGGCGTCGGATTTTACGGCCCTGACTGGTATGGCTTTTTCTGGAAAGCCCCCGTCGAAACGAGCTGTACCAAAGTCGCGGCTTTCCGGATTCCGTCGATGCATTTCAATACTCTCGATTTTGCCTACGAGCTGCGCACCCCCAATCCCTTGGGAATGTCGACCGGGTTCTACACCGGCTCCTTGACCTACACCCTCGGCCCCAGCGGGGATTTCCAGATGGGTTCGATGATGGTGCCCGACGACGGAACCCTGACCCTGGATTTCGTCCTCGATGTGCAGCACACCCTGAAGGTGGATATTCCACCGGGCGGCAACAAGGTTTTGCTCGAACCGCAAGGTGGATGGCAGGGTTGGCTCGAGCAAGGACGCAAACCGGTGCGGCTTCTGCGCGACCAGCGCTTCAACATCTCCGCGTCGTCCAGATTCACCATGAAGCTTGAGTGTGAACGCCAGGTGAATGATGGCTGCGGGGTGTTCGACGGCCAGCCGCCCACCACCTACGTCGCGCAGGTGAATGTCAGCGTCAGTTTGCCCAACGGCCTGACCGACAGCAGCGGCCGGCCGGTCAGAAACGTGCCGGTCACCCGCACGCCGACAGGTCTGTTCCAGCCCACCACTTACGTCGACCGCAAGCCGGGAACCCTGCATTTCACCATGAATGAGCAGCAAACCAGTTTTCTGATCGACAGTTATCGAGGTACGCCCTTCAGGGGCAACATCACCGTGATCTGGGATTCCGAGGTCTGACCTCCGGGTTGGTCATTTTCATTTTTTTTTCATGAGGTTAGCGGCGATGAAACGTCTGTTGTGGATGGGTGTGCTGTACGGATTTTCACTGACGGTCCAGGCCGGGCCGCAGATCAATGTCGGCACCGTGTACGACTATCTGGATGGGAGCAAAAGTACTTACCTGAAGCGGATTTTCAACAGCGGCGACAGCACGGCTTTCGTCAAGGTCAATGTGCTGGAAATCGTCTACGACAGCGAAGGCAAGCCGCAGGAAATACCCGTCGAAAATGCCGCCGACGGCGCATCGCGCAATGGCGTCATGGCCAGCCCGGCACGGCTGATCGTGCCGGCCCAAGGGATGCAGGGTACGCGCTTGTTGTACATGGGCGAGCGTGATCGCGAACGCTACTTCAGGGTGCGTTTCGTGCCGGTAGTACCGGAAAAGGAAGACGAGTTTCTGGTCAGCAGCGAAGAACGTGAAGACTACAAAAAGACCTTGTCAGCCGGGGTCAACGTGATGACCGGTTTCGGCATCGTGTTCTTCGTGCGGCCCAGGGACGCGCGTTACGACACCGTCATCAATGAAACGCCAGCCCGTTACGAGCTGCGCAACAACGGCAATACGGTGCTGGTGGTGGACGAGTTCAAAAGTTGCTCGCTGGTCAAGGAAGCGGACTGCGGCGCGACCACCAAGCACCACGTCATGGCCGGCAAGACCTTCGGGTTCGACAAGGAGCCGGGGCGTGAGTACCGGTTCAAGCTGATCGAAGGCGACAGCAAAAAAGACCTGACGGTGGCGAGCCGCTGACGGTCGCTTCCCCAGGCAGACGCGGTAGGTAAATGAATATGAACAAGCAATGCGCCGTCGTCGCACTGATGGCAATCACCGGTTTGATGAGTCAGGCCGCGTGGAGCGCCCGTGAGGAGCACACGTTCGAAGTCTCCGTGATTGTTCCGAGTCGGTCTTTTTACGTCATCCCGTCCGACCCCGGCTGGATTCACCAGGCTCAGCGTCTCAACTGGAATTACACCACGTCGAACATGGGCAGTTTGCGCAAATACTTCGATGTGCTGCATGACACCAGTGCCATCGAAGCCCGTCTGGATACCTCGCCTTACCTGTCCAATGGCAGGCCGGGGGAGGAGATCGCGCTGCGGGTCAAATTCAACAATGTGGAACTGAGCGCGTCCGCGCAACCGCGCCAGGTGGTGTCCCAGGCGGAAGCCGCTATGGGCAGCCGGGTGCTGCTGGACATACAGCCGGTGAAGCCCCCCGGCGGTTACAAACCCGGCGATTACGACGGCAGCGTGCTGCTGCTGTTCAGCGCCAAGGCGCCGTGAGAGCAGGCATTACATCCTCCTATTCACTGAGTGGAAAACGGACTGAATTATGAAAATGTCCACGGGCTGCCTGCTCTTGCTGGCGGCGCTGAGCATGGCTTCGGCGGAGGCGGCGAATCAAGAGATCCGCGCGCTGTTCCAGCCGGATCCATCACAACCGAATAAAAACGTGTTTATCAACAAGACGCCGAACAGTGGGTATTGCGAGTTTTATCCGGGGGAGTGCGCCAATAGCAACATGTTCAGCATTCGGATTCCGGTGGGGTTCACCTCCAGTCGCGCCATCGTACCCGGCGACAGTCTGGCACTTAAAGTGCCCGCTAACTGGAGGCCGCTGACGGTGATCAATCAGGATACCCAGGAAAGCGAAACTGTTGAGGTGCGCATCATAGGTATCGGTTCCAACTATGGTTTGAGCGACCCGGTTCACGACCTCGTCGGGGAACCGGATACTATCAAAGCCCACCAGAAACTGTGGACTAACTCCAGTTGGGTGTATGCCCCTGCACCCTGCCTTTATAGCGGTGTCGGCTTTCTAACACCCCACTCCTATGCGTTTTTCTGGAAAGCACCGGTGGAAACCGCTTGCACCAAGTTCGCAGCCTACCGAATCCCTGCGCTGAGTTTTCAGTACATCGACTTCGCTTACGAGCTGCGCACCCCTAACCCGTTGGGCATGTCTTCCGGGCTGTACACCGGGTCCATGACTTACACTATCGGCCCCGCCGGTGATTTCCAGATGGGCTCGATGATGCAGCCCGATGACGGCAGCCTGACGCTGGACTTCGTCCTCGACGTGCAGCACACCCTGAAAGTCGACCTGCCTCCCGGTGGCAACCGGATTGCCATGGAACCGGAGGGAGGCTGGCAACGCTGGATCGACAGCGGCCGCAAGCCCACAGTGATTTTCCGTGATCAGCTGTTTTACATATCGGCGTCGTCGCGTTTCAAGGTCATGCTGCTTTGTGGCTCCCAAGGCGGCACCGAATGCGACATCGGCAACAACCAGGTGGGTTATTCCAAGTTCGAAGTCAGGCTCTCGGTTCCCCACGGCATTGTCGGGCCGGGCAACCACGACGGCTGGTCGGGAACGCTGTTGTACAACACGTGGATCGGGCCGTTCGAGCCCTCTCGGTATGTGGATCGCAAACCCGGCACGTTGCGATTTCAGATGCCCTCAAAGTGGATCGACTCGCTGCTGAAACCGGGGATGAACGGCACGCTCTGGGGCACCGCCACGATCATTTTCGACTCGGAAGTCTGAGCTTCGGTGTTTGGCCGGAGACTGTTTCAAGCTGTTCGAAATCGACCGCACACAAGACCCAAAGGTGGCGCGCCGCTGACGGCCGCTGCCGCTGACGCGACAGGTACCAGACATGATCAAGCAATACACCGTCGCCCTGGTGATGGCTTTCACCGCACTGATGAGTGAACCGGGCTGGACGGCCCGGGAAACACTGAGTTTCGAGGTCACGTTGACCATTCCCAGTCGCCCGTTCTACATCATCCCGGCGGAGCCGGACTGGATTCACCGGGCGCAGCGCCTCAACTGGGATTATCCGACGTCGACCATGGGTGGTTTGCGCAAGTACTTCGACGTGCGTCATGACACCAGTGCCATCGAAGCCCGCCTCGGCAGCTCGCCTTACCTGTCGAATGGCAGGCCTGGCGAAGAGATCGGGTTGAAGGTCAGTTTCAACGGCGTTGAGCTGAGCCCGGACATTCATCCGCGCGAAGTGGTCTCCAGGGAGGAGGCCGCGGTGGGCAAGCGGGTGTTGCTGGAAATACAGCCGGTAAAACCCGGCGGTGGTTACAAGCCCGGGGACTATGACGGCAACGTTCTTCTGCTGTTCAACGCGAAGGCGCCCTAGGCATCGCACTGCCATTATTTTTATCGATCACAACGGAATGCATTCATGAAAAGGACGACAGGTCTGCTGGTGGCGTTGGTCATGCCGGCAGTTGAGGCCGCGACCCAGGAAATCCGCGCATTGTTCACCCCGGATTCCTCGCAGCCCAATCACAATGTTTTCATCAACAAAACCCCGAACAGCGGTTATTGCGCGGCGTACCCCGGGCAGTGCGAGTCGAACAACATGTTCAGCATTCAATTGCCGATCAAGTTCAACTCAACCCGCGCCATCGCGCCGGGTGACGGGCTGGCGTTGCAGGTGCCCACCCACTGGCGGCACCTGACGGTCACCCATCGCGATACGCGGGAAACCGAGACCGTTCTGGTGCGCATCACCGGGATTGGCTCCAACTATCAACTCAGCGATTCCGCCGCCAATCTGGTGGGCGTGACCGATATCCTCGAAGGCCATCAGACGCTGTGGGGCAGCAGTTGGGTTTACGCGCCTCCACCCTGTCAATACAGCGGGGTGGGTGCTTACACACCGGCCAGCTACCGGTTTTTCTGGAAAGCGCCGGTCGGGGGCGCCTGCACCAAAGTCGCTGCTTTCCAGATCCCGTCCATGGCGCTGGACACGCTGGATTTCGCCTACGAACTGCAAACCCCCAACCCGCTAGGCATGTCGTCCGGGTTGTACACCGGTTCGCTGGCGTACTCCCTGGGTCCCGGGGGGGATTTCGACATGGGACCCTTGATGACGCCGGACGACGGCCACCTCAATCTGAACTTCGTGCTGGACGTGCAGCACACCTTGAAAGTGGCTCTGCCGCCTGGCGGAGACAAGGTGTCGCTGGAGCCCGAAGGGGGCTGGCAACGCTGGATTGCCGGCAGTGAAAAGCCCACGCGAATTTATCGCGATCAAGCCTTTCATCTGTCGGCGACGTCGCGTTTCAAAGTCATGATGCAGTGCGATTCGTTCAGCTTTTACGGCGCCGAGTGCAAGTTGATCGGCGACAAGGACTACCTGCCTTCTCCGAACGTCGGCTGGGTGCGCACCAGGCTCAGTTTACCGGCCGGCATCACCGGTCCTGACGGCGGTCCAGTCAAAGACCTCGTTTTGAAAAACAATGAATGGCTCGGCCCTTTTCAGCCGAGCCAATACGTTGATCGCAAGCCCGGCAACCTGCGCTTCGAAATGCCCCCGGATGCCATCGCGTATGTGCTGCGCCCTGGCATCAATGACACGCTCAAGGGCGACATCACGGTGATCTGGGATTCGGAGGTCTGAGGCCCGGGACCTCCATCCGCGCCGGCCGCGACGATATGGCCACGACCGGACGGTTGCCGACTTGAAATGTCGCGGGTTACGCGTCCAGCTCCGCCCGCGCCAGTGCTTCGCGCGTCAATCTCCTGGCCAGTTCAAGTTTTTGAACACCGATTTCGTCAGACACCCTTCCATAGGTATCGGTCGTCATGGCTTTCCCGGTCAGCACCTCCTCTTTATCAATGCCTAGCCGTGTCGCCAGGCGGATGAGATTCTGCCGCCGCCGGTCGGTTTCCGGCGGCGATAAATCCTGCGCGTCAGCCAGTTCTCGTTGCGCGGTGTCGAGGTCGGTCAGTACGTCGATTTTCTCTTGATGGCGTCGAGTGTTCGCCTCGAATTCGCCCGGGCGTTTGTTGTAGAGGTAGTCCTCCCAGAACTTCTGTTTGTTCATCTGATCGATCAGGCCGTCCCCGGCTTCCTGTTCGATGATTTTGTTGTAGGCGATGTCGATGTGTTCCTCGGTAACGCCTGCCACGCCACCGAATCTCATCGCCTCGGATTGCCACGGCAGATCAAGTCGTTTGGCCAGGCCTGTCTCATAAGCCAGGTGCACTTCGACTTCATCGGGGCGCGTCTTGCGCGCCTTGATGTCCTTGCGTGCGATTTCGTTCACCTGCTCCAGGCGCGCCGCACCTTTGGCCAAAGTCACCAGTTTGCGCTCCCGTTCAGCGGCGCTCGTGGAGAAGAGTTCAGCCTCCGAGACCAGCACCTTGACGCCCATGTTGTTGAACAGCTGTGCACCGGCGTCTTCGCAGCCATCCGGCCTGAGCGACATCAAAAACAGCTCTTCACGCAACTTGGTGTCGAGGTTGGCGGCATCGACCATGCGCCACACACGGTCGCTCAATTGCTGGCGGGCCGGGCCGCCTTGCAGGTAGTCTGCCGATTGCGTCAGCTTGGCCAGCAAGGTGAAGAAGCCTTCCGAGCCAGGCTCGCCAATCAGGTCATACCAGGCTTCCGCGCGGTACGCGCCAACGCCGGGGGAACTGTCGAAGCGATAGGTGTCGTCCGGCACCGGCCATCGGGTAATCAGCGATTCGGCCGAGGACTGCGTGGACGGTGGGTATTGCAACACGGGCGTCATCCCCAATGACTCGCGGTAGCCTTCGTAAGTGATGCGGTTGCGTTCGGACAGGTTCGCTGCGATGACACGGGTGCGGGCAATCAGAAAGGCTTTTTCCGAACCCGGCGCCACCTGTGGAATAGCGCTGATCGGATTCGCCTGCAGGTCGAGAAAGAAGCCCCGCGGTCGTGGTTTGCTGAACAGGCCAGCGGGCCAGGTCTCGACGCCGGTGTTGTACAGGTTCAACACCTTGAGTCGTGGCATGCGGCCGATATCCGGTACGGTGCCGAGCGGATTGTTGTCCAGCCTCAGGGTTTCCATGCGGGTGAAATTGCGCAATTGCTCGACCGCGGCAGGCGAGAGCCGTATCTGGTTGTCGCTCAGGCGCAATGTTTCGAGCAAGCGCATCTGGGCCACACCCTCGGGCAGGGCGGTCAGTTCGCAGTGCCGGGCACTGAACCGGCGGATGTGGCGAAAGTCACTCAACAGTTTTGAGCGCCCTGCCGAAAACCGGCTGCCATCGAGGTTCAGCGTAGTGACCTGATCCAGATACGGTTTCAGGTCCGGCAGTTCGCGCCACCAGCGTTCCAGATCGTGGGGGCGGAACTCCGCGGACAGGTCCAGCGTATAACCACCTTCGAGGCTGTGGCTGCGCTCGTTGAACACCTCGGATTTGCGTTCGAAGCACTCCAGCAATCGGTCGACAATAAGCTGCCCACCATTACGACTGAAATCCAGGTAAGCAGCCGGCAGGTTTCCGCTCGGATCTTCCGAGGCAAAACTTGCCAGGTACTGTTGGCGCCATTGCTCCAGTTTCTGTTGCAGCGAGGCCAGCTCCTGCTGCAGCCTTTCAACTGCCAGATGCGGATCGCCTTGGGCGTGAAGTGATCGGCTGAAGGCATCGACTTGTGCTTCATCAAAATGCGGGTACAGATTTTGCACTTTTTCTTCGACGGTCCTGGCGCCCTTGGTCAGCGCACCGCCGCGCAGCAGGAGGTCCGTTTCCCGCGGCACGACCGGGCGAATGGGCGGCTGGGCGAGCAATGTGCGTCGCTCGGCGGGTGGTTCGGTCATGACCATCACCCATTGCTTGAAATGCTCGCCTTGGGTGGTTCGATACCCGAGCCGCTGGCGTTTGTTTTCGGGCAGCGCCCGAAGAAGTGCCTGATAAAACTCACCTGCTTCATGGCGCTTTATGTGTCGGCCGTCCCACACCTCATAGCGACCATGTTCATCCCGGACCAGCACGCGTACATCGCTGGCATCCGGGCTGCCGGCGCTGCCCCGTAGCGGACCGTCATGGGTTCCGTCCCGCACCTCGATGCGCAGATTCTCGTAGGTGTCGGTGTGCAGCTTCAGCGCATTCAGCGTCAGTTGCTCGGTGTCGGGCCCCATCAGCCTGGGCTCATGGAAGCCCTCCCAGGCGCGGGCGGCGCGCAATTCGAAAGCGCTTTCCCGAGCCTGGTTTTTCACGCGCAGCGGCAGGTGATTTTTCTCTGTCATGACGCTCCGTTCGACGGGCGTGGCTTTGTCGACCAGCGTTTGCGCGACCCGCGCCGGCAACTCCGGAAACTGGCGCTGAAGCAACTGCGCGCTGGTGTCGCTGGAGTGGGACTGAAGGCCGTAGCGGTAGTTGAAAATGTCGGCTTTGCGGTCCTCCGCGGCGTCGGCTATCCGGTTACGCAGAACCTGCACCTGCTGGTTTTTCGGATAGGACCGGCCGAGGAGGGCGGAGAGCTCGTCGTCACTCAAAAAATCCGCCAGGCGCTGTGGCAGTTCTCCGGCCATCATGTCCGGGCGGCCGATGCGCAGGGTCTGGGCATCGGCGGCATCAGGGTTGCCATAAGTGTGAGAGGGGCCTTTCAGGTCGGTATTTTCATAGACCTTCAGTGCCTTATCCGCCGGCCAGCCCGGCATGTCCGGTACCAGGCGATCAAACCAGTACGCGCCCGGATCCAGCGGTTGGCCGCTGCGAATCCGTTCGCCGATGCCTTCAGTGTCTTCGTGGATCTTCAGACGGCTCAAGGTGTCGGCCAGCAGCGGCGGCGGGGCAGCGTTTTCCACGTGCATGCGGCGCAGCGACGCTTCTTCGGTGCCACTGATGCGGCGGATGTTTTCCAGTTGCGTTGTCGAGTAGCGGTCTACCGAGTGCCCGATGCGCCGCATCAACGTCGAACCTTCCCAGTTGTGCGGTGACTCTCCCTCATGAACCCATGCGCCTTCGCCGTTATGGCGCAGGGTGGGGGCGTAGGCCTGTGGGCGAGTCGGGTGCTGAATACGATGCTGGCCGATAGCTTGATCGTGACGGACTTCGAAATGCTGGCCTTCCAGCGGCAGGATTGTTTTGCCTTGATGTTGATGCAGACCCAATGCGTCGGGTTGCGATGCGTCGGGCAAACGCAGGTCTTGTTGTTGGTAAGGGGCGAGGTCAGGGTTCCACAGAACGCTTTTACCGTCGGGCAACTGCACCGGTTTCAGGCCTTCGACAAACGGCGACAGCTTGAGTTGAAACTCGGCGCCAATGGCCGCGCCGGCACCGAACGCAGCCAGTTGAATGACGTCGGTGACCACGCCGACCACGTGTTCGGCCAGTTCGGCCCATTGTCCTTCGGCAAGATCGACCACGCCCTCAACCACTTCCGTGGTCAGTTGGTAGGCGGTATAGGCAAGCATGAGTTCGCCCAGCCCGGGCACAAACGGCGTCAACACCAAGAGCGCTGCGTTGAAAATATCCGAGAGCATTTTCTTGAAGTTGTCCCACCAGGCCCAGCGTGCCTGCGAGTCAGCCTGGGCGGTAGACACGGCAATTTCCCGGGCGTCATTGATGATCTTGCTGACTTTCATCTGGTAGAGATGCTGCCAGAGATCTCGCGTGATGGGCCACACGCGGAATTCCAGGTTGGGCTTGTCCACGGGGGTTGCCCGCCAGCTCGGGCCGGGGTCCAGCGGGTCTTTTTCATGCCACTGGATGACGCTCAGGCGCCGGTCGAGGTCAGCAAAAAAATGCCCGCGTTGTTGCTGATCGAGAAACTGGCTGAAGAACTGCCAGTAGCTGGCGCCTGACGAAGGGATGGCTTTGTTTTCACGCAGTTGCCGTGTCAGCGCCTGCACAAACGCCAGCGCCGACGCATATTCTTTCAACGGATGCTCGGGGTCGTGGGGCACGTAGGCGATCAGCCGGTCGGTGCCCCGGCTGTGCGTTGGTGCGGCGATGAACAGCACGATACCGGTGAGGCTCGCGTCCATCATCGACAGCTCGGCGCACTGCATGACTTTGCCGTCCAGTGTCACGGCTGCTCGACCGTCGATCATGCCTTGAACCACATTGAAAGCGTCATCGCTGATGTCTTTTTTCAGCAAGGCCAGATGCGCGGCGGCGTTGAGGACGGCTTTTTCACTCGTGGTGGATTTGTACTCAAGCAACGCTTTTGCCACTTCGTCCCGAGGCAGCAACCAGGTTCGGAGGTAGTTGTTGTATTGGCCGCCAATGTCCAGGTCCCGGCACAGTTGTTTGAACTGCTCGATGGACATCTTTGCTTTTATGCGTTTGATGTCGAAGTGGCCGTTTGCGTCGGGTTTGCTGATGAATTGCGAGTCGGCAGTAAAGGTTTCGCCCTGCGCGAAGTTGTGCAGGGCCGCATCAACCAAGGAGACCGTTCGGCTGGCATGGCCAGGCAGTATGTTCGCAGCGTACCAGGGCGTGTTTTTGGGGAAATAAAGGCGCAAGTACGTGGATTGGACGTCGTCTTCGATTCCGTACTGTTCTTTCAGCTTCGCGCTGAGCAACGGTGCGGCAAATGCGTAGACATCCTGTAACTTTCCAAAGGCTCGGTCAGTCCGGTTTTGCGCTCTCCAGGCTTGCATGCTGGCGCTCTTGAGTGCTTCGTGACCATCGGCGCTGTACCAGCTGTGGAGTTTGAAATCTATTGCGTTCAGCGCCTGTGCACGTGGTAACGACATACTTTTGAGCGGTTCGCTGATCGCATTTTTGATGACTTGATAATGGCGACCCTTGTCTGGATTAGTGAACATTCGAATGGTGGGGGTAGTTTGATTAAAGTTCGACATTGTAATTATCTTGCGTGTTGGAAAGATAAGTAGCCTATCTCGTCAAACTTAAATAAACAGTCGGAATTCCTCGGCAGTCATCACGCGCTTATAAGGCGCAATACGTTTGATTTTGAATATAAGCTATACATAATTATGTCCCGCTGGCCGCTGGTTAAAGCTATGGCTCGGTACGGGTGTCCAGCGGCATTAACGTCTTGCCACATCGACCGGCAGGCATTGAGTAAGAGTGCCCGGTTGCAAATACGGCGTCAGAATCGGCGCCATGCCCTTGAGCACCTGCACCGGCAATGCCGACGTGAATTTGAAGGTTTCCGCAGAGCGCCCCGGCACAAACGCGGTCATGGTGCCGAAGTGGCTGTCGCCGATGAAAAACACGAACGTCGCCGTGCGGTTGATCGATTTCGAACTGAGGATTCGACCACCCGAACCCACCGCTTCAATGCGGTTGTCGCCGGTGCCGGTTTTGCCGCCCATGCCCAACGGTTTGCCATCGGACGTGATAAAGCTGCCAGACACACGTTTCGCCGTGCCGGCATCCACCACCTGCGACAACGCTTCGCGCATGGCGGTGGCGACTTCGGACGGCATCACCCGTTTGCCGACGTCCGGGTCATTGATCAGTCTGGTTTCATACGGCGTGTTCGCCGCGAAGTGCAGGGTGTCGATGCGCAGGGTCGGCATGCGCACGCCGTCATTGAGAATAGTGCCGATCAGTTCAGCGAGGGCCGCCGGGCGATCACCCGAACTGCCGATGGCAGTGGCCAATGACGGCACCAGGTGGTCGAACGGATAGCCGACTTTCTGCCAGCGCTGATGGATGTCGAGGAAGGCTTCGATCTCCAGCATGGTGCGGATGCGGCTGTCGCGGGCACCCTTGTGCCGACTCTTGAACAGCCAGCTGTAGACTTCCTGACGTTCGAAATGGCTGGCTTTGACCACCTGGCTGAACTTGGCATCGGGGTTGTTCAGCAGGTAGCCAATCAACCACAGGTCCAGCGGGTGGACCTTGGCGATGAAGCCTTGATCGGGCAGGTCATAGGCACCGGGGCTGTAGTTCGCATAAAGCCGCTCGAGGCGTTCGTCGGTGAGCTTCTCGGTGAGCTTGGCGCCTTTGAGGTGCGAGCGCACGAAGGTGTTGAAACTTTCCTGACTCGCCTGAGGCAATAAATAGCGATGCACCGCCGCCAGGCGAATCGGGGTCGGCCGCATGCCGTCGAGGAAAGTATCGAGCCGCGCCTGGGTGCTCTTGTTCTTGTACTTTTTCCAGAATTTGAGCAGGAACGAGGTGCCTTCGCGGTCGGCGAACGAAGCGAGGTATTCCTGACGGCGCGGGTTGCGATCATCCTTGAGCAATTCGGCACTGTTGCCGGGGCCGGAGTAAGTGGTGTAACGCACAATGTCGCGCATCAGCCGAATGAACGGCAGGTTGATCGATTCGCGCAGGGCATCGCGCAGGGTCGGCAGGCGACCGTTGTCTTCCTTGCGAAAGTTGACGAAGGTGTGCAGACCGCCGCCGGTGAAGAAAGCCTCGCCGGGGCTTGCCGAGTATTTGCGATCCAGCGCGGCACCGAGCATGGCCTGCAGATTGCGATCCTTGTTTTGAATCAGGTAATCCACAGCCCAGCGGCTGAGGCGATCCTGATCCGGGACATCGACTTTCTTCAAATCGGGAATGGTCATGTCTGCATACTTTTCATGCAGCTCGGCGATGATTTGCAGGTAGGTGGTCATCACGCGCATTTTCGCGGTAGAGCCCAATTCCAGTTTGCTGCCTTCATTGATGTCAAACGGTTGATCGGTGCTGTCGGTCTGCACCCGTACCCGCGCGCCGTCCGGAGTACGCTCGAACAGCGTGAAGCTGTAACGCACCTGGGCGGTGCTGGTAGGCGTAAGCAAACGTTCGCCCATCAGACCGATCTGCGTGGCGAATGCCGGGTCGGCCAGTTGCTTGAGGTAATCCGTCGCCCGGGTTTGCAGTTCGCCTTGCAGGGTGCTGGTGGCCGAAAGATCGAGACGGTCGAGATCGTACAACGGGCGATTGAGCAGTCCGGCCAGACGACTGCGCGCCACGCTGATGCCTTTGTTGGTTTCGATGGGCTGAATGGTCGGTTGAGTCGCCCAGTCACGGTAGATCACTTTGCTGGCCAGTGACGCCGCGGCGAGGGGGGCGTCGATGATGCCGTTCTGGGCGAGCAAACGGATATGGCTGTCGGTGAGGCTGGCCAATTCTTCACGACCCTTGGTCAAGTAGTGCGAAGGGCGGCGCTGGGCAATCATCAGCGAGAGCATTTCGCGCAGGGCCAGGCCTTTGTCGGCCATGGCTTTGGGGTCAGTGTCCGGACTGGCCAGACGCTCATTGGCCTGTTTGAAGTCGGCGCCGTACCAGACGCGCAAACCCTCGGCCATGCCATGTACTTCACCGTGGCCTGGCACGGCGGACAACGGCACGCTATTGAGGTAGTCACGAACGACATTTTGCCGCGCCACCAGGGTGTCCGGGCCGTCCTGATAGGCGCGTACGGTGGCAGAAAACATCTGCCGCAATTTCTCCGCGCCGGACACGGTCAGGCCATCGGGCGAGTGTCGATATTTTTCAAGTTGTGTGGCCAGGGTACTGCCGCCGGCCGACTGACCGGGCAGGTGCAACAGCTTGGCGACTTGCGACCACGCCGCCATGCCGAAACGCGGCCAGTCCACTGCGGGGTTGGCCTGGGGTTGCCCGGGATCGAGCAGGAAGCGGTTCTCGATAAACAGCAGACTTTTTACCACGACCGGCGGGATCGCGTTGAAGTCCGAGTAAAGCTGTTGTGGGTAGTGATACTGATACAGCGGGGCCGCCCGGCAATCGGTGATCGACAAACCGGCCTGGATTTTCTCGGCGTAGGGCACGAAAAAGCCATTGTCGTTGTAATCCATCAGCGCTTGCGAGAAACGTGTCTGGGCTGAGATGACGTAGTCGCGCTTGAGCAGGCGCGGCAGGAATTCGTCCATCGAGCTGTAGCCCAGACGCAAATCGAACGGTCCGGCGCCGGGATAGCGAATGGCGTCGCTTGGGCCGGGCTGCATGTCATAGGTCAGGGAGGCGGCGAATTTGCTGATTTCCCGGGACTGAAACCGGGCGGTGCGCATTTCCTTGGCAGCCGCCAGCCCCACGACAATTGTGATAATCACCAGCAACAACCAGAACGCGCCCCAGCCGTGCCGGGAACGACCAGGTTTTTCAGGTAAAGGCGCTTCATCCACTCGTTCAGTCGGAACCACAGTTTTACTCGAATCGGTTTGCCACAAAGCGCCCATAGTCGACTGATCCATTCACGCAGATTGATCGGACTTGTTTGAAGCTTAGCCGGTGGTTGGGGTTGGTGAAAAAATTGTGAAGGGGGGGGTTATGGATCCACAGAGTCTGGGGCCGGTCATCGTGGCCTGAGAGCTTTTGTGGCTTTTGTGGCTTTGTGGCTTTGTGGCTTTTGTGGCTTTGTGGCTTTTGTGGCTTTTGTGGCTCTGTGGCTTTTGTGGCTTTTGTGGCTTTGTGGCTCTGTGGCTTTGTGGCTTTGTGGCTTTGTGGCTTTGTGGCTTTGTGGCTTTGTGGCTTTGTGGCTTTGTGGCTTTGTGGCTTTGTGGCTTTTGTGGCTTTTGTGGCTTTGTGGCTCTGTGGCTTTGTGGCTTTTGTGGCTTGCCTGTGGCGAGGGGGCTTGCCCCCGCTGGGCGGCGAAGCCGCCCCAAAACCAGCTTCGCGGTGTATCAGGTATAACCGGGTGCGCAGGTTTTTACGACTGCTGCGCAGCCGAACGGGGGCAAGCCCCCTCGCCACAGGCAAGCCCCCTCCACAGGCAAGCCCCTAACCACAGGCAAGCCCCCTAGCCACAGGGTTTCCAGCCAGCCAGTCGCTTGTTGGACGCTACAGCCAGCAGGCATCCCATAACGGATAATCGCCGATTTTCTCCACCAACCCTGCGCGGAGTGGGTTGGCAATGATGTAACGAGCGAAAGGCAGAAGTTCTTCCCCGTCGCGAATTGCACGGTCGTGATAGCCGGCTTGCCAGAGCGGGCCAGATCGACCGGTCATTTTATTCACCGCTTGAGTGCAACGTGATTTGGTCGAGCCGATAACGTTGGGTAGATCGCTGTCCCGCAGTTGTATCAACCAATGGAAATGATCGGGCATCACCACCCAAGCGATTGAGTCCAGGTATCCCTCGTCCTGAGCCCGCCGAAACTCTGCTACCAGCAGGCGTCCCACTCGCCAGTCGGAGAATATGGGGTGGCGTTTGTGAATAACGGCGGTAATGAGATACGCACGGCCCTTTTCTGACAATCGTCCATGGCGTAAGAGGTGTGAATTTGGTCGGGGATGCATTCCTTTGCTCCAGAGCTATTTATCTCAACTCACCCTAGCCGGCCTCCGACCTACGCGTAGCTGCAAATCCTGAGTGAAATTTCCCTGATGCCAGCAGGAAAATCTGCAATGGAGGTTTCTTGTGGCTAGGGGGTTGCCTGTGGCAAGGGGCTTTTGTGGCGAGAGGGCTTGCCCTAATGCCAGTCAGTTAAGGAATTGACTTGCCCGCCCAGCAGTAATAGAAACGGGTTTATGTTTTTATGAGTCCGCTTCATGTCCCTGCAAAACGCCCTTCAAGAAGTTACCAAACTCAATCCGATCTCTTTCGAACGCTTCGCGCAATTGATCGATCCCCTGTGGATCGAGCAAGCGCTGGCTTCGACCGGAACTGTTTCCCTGCGCCGCAGACGCCTGCCGGCCGAGCGCATTGTCTGGTTGGTGGTGGGGTTGGCCTTGTTCAAGAACGAGCCGATTTGGCTCATCGTGCAGCAGCTGGGACTGGCTTTGGGCGAAGCAAAGGTGCCTGTGCCTAGCGCCGCAGTCCAGGCCCGGCAACGGCTTGGATCAGAGCCTCTGGCGGCACTGTTTAAGCAATTGGCAGAGTCATGGGGCGGTGCTGAGCAGCCAGCTTCGGCTGGCTTTTTAGGGTTACGCAGCTTTGCGGTAGACGGCGTGGTGTGGTCTACCCCCGACACACCGGAAAACCGCCAAGCCTTCGGTGGCGGGCGGACTCACTCGGGAGACGGAGCCTGGCCACAAGTGCGCGGTGTTTGCCTGATGGATACCTATAGTCACTTGATTCGGGACGCCTGTTTTGGCGAGTTTTCGGTCGGCGAACTTCGCCATGCCAAAGGTCTTGAGAAATCGGTAAGCGATCACTCGGTGACGATTTTTGACCGTGCCTACTACTCGGCAGCGCTCTTGCTTGACTGGCAGCAAAGCGGAACCGAACGGCACTGGCTCATGCGGGCACGCAAACCGCTTAAATACGAGGTGATCAAAGAGTTGGGCGCCGGTGATTGGCTTGTGCGACTGACTGTTTCCAGAGATGCACTCAAGCAACGTCCCGACCTTCCTAGCCATTGGCAGGCACGACTGATTGAGTACTCGATAGACGACAAACCCCGCCGCTATCTCACCTCGTTGATCGATGCCGAACGTTACCCTGCCCATCAGGTGGCAGGGCACTACAACGAACGCTGGGAAATCGAATTGGGTTACCGCGAGATCAAGCAAAACCTGCTCAAAGGAGAGCAATTGCGCAGTAAACAGCCTGATCTGGTGCGCCAAGAACTGTGGGGAGCTCTGCTGGCCTACAACCTGATCCGCCAGGAGATGCGCTTGATGGCTGAAGAAATAAAGGTGGTACCACAACGTTTGAGCTTTCTCTGGTTGGCTCAAGCGGTCAGCAACGCGCTGCGTTTCTGCCCGCTTGAAACGCCAGGTACGATCCCTAAACGACTGGCAGAGCTGAGAGTCCAGGCTCAACACTTCATGCTACCTGCCAGACGACAGCGAAGTTACCCAAGGGTGGTCAAGCCTAGACCAGTCAAATATCCCAAAAAGAAGGCTGGAGGGCTTAACTGACTGGCATTAGGGCTTGCCCCCGCTGGGCGGCGAAACTACCCCAAAACCAGCTTCGCGGTGTATCAGGTTTAACCGAGTGCGCAGGTTTTACGACTGCTTCGCAGCCGAACGGGGGCAAGCCCCCTCGCCACAGGCAGGCCCCCTCGCCACAACAGCGTTCTCGGCCCAGGTGGATATGACGATGCACCAATGCTGTGCAATAATCCGCGCCGTTTCACCTGCGAAAAGTCCTACGCGTCACAAGTGATGTTCCTCCCTAACCTGCCGTTTTGCCGAGTGTTCTCGCTGAATGTTGCGGTTTATAGAGGGAAAAAGCCTGCACGAAGCTTTTTATACTGCACGCCCCGCTGATCTTGAAGGTTTTGTCCTGCAAGACGGTCCTGCCCACGAAGCAGGCCCGGTTTCACACAGGCAAACGGCTTATCGGCCTGCACCTGAACACTCGGTGGTCATATCCAATAACAAGACGAGGTTGTACCCCTATGCCAGTTGGCAATCATTTGCCCCATGGCGAGACCGCTCAGGGCGGCCCGCTCAAACGCGAACTCGGCGAACGGCATATTCGCTTGATGGCGCTCGGTGCCTGTATCGGTGTCGGTCTGTTCCTCGGTTCGGCCAAGGCCATCGAAATGGCCGGCCCGGCGATCATGCTGTCCTACATCATCGGCGGTCTGGCGATCCTGGTGATCATGCGCGCCCTCGGCGAAATGGCCGTGCACAACCCGGTCGCCGGTTCGTTCAGCCGTTACGCCCAGGATTACCTCGGCCCGTTGGCCGGTTTCCTCACCGGTTGGAACTATTGGTTCCTGTGGCTGGTGACCTGCGTGGCCGAGATCACTGCGGTCGCGGTGTACATGGGCGTCTGGTTCCCCGAGGTGCCGCGCTGGATCTGGGCACTTGCCGCGCTGATCAGCATGGGCTCGATCAACCTGATCGCGGTAAAGGCTTTCGGTGAATTTGAATTCTGGTTCGCCCTGATCAAGATCATCACCATCATTGCGATGGTCATCGGCGGTGTCGGCGTGATCGCGTTCGGCTTCGGCAACGACGGCGTTGCCTTGGGGATTTCCAATCTCTGGGCCCACGGCGGCTTCATGCCCAACGGCGTGCAAGGCGTGTTGATGTCGCTGCAAATGGTCATGTTCGCCTACCTCGGCGTCGAGATGATCGGCCTCACCGCCGGCGAAGCGAAGAACCCGCAGAAAACCATTCCGAATGCGATCGGCTCGGTGTTCTGGCGGATTCTGTTGTTCTACGTCGGTGCGTTGTTCGTGATTCTGTCGATCTACCCATGGAATGAAATCGGCACCTCCGGCAGCCCATTCGTGATGACGTTCGAACGTCTGGGCATCAAGACCGCCGCCGGCATCATCAACTTTGTGGTGATCACGGCTGCACTGTCGTCCTGCAACGGCGGTATTTTCAGCACCGGGCGCATGCTTTACAGCCTGGCGCAAAATGGCCAGGCCCCGGCCGGTTTTGCCACGACTTCAAGCAATGGCGTGCCGCGTCGAGCCCTGCTGCTGTCAATTGCCGCCTTGCTGCTGGGCGTGCTGCTGAATTATCTGGTGCCTGAGAAGGTGTTCGTCTGGGTGACCGCGATTGCAACCTTCGGCGCGATCTGGACCTGGGCGATGATCCTGCTGGCCCAGCTGAAATTCCGCAAAGGCCTGAGCGCCAGCGAACGTGCCGGGCTCAAATACAGGATGTGGCTGTACCCGGTCAGCTCGTACCTGGCATTGGCGTTCCTGGTGTTGGTGGTTGGCCTGATGGCGTACTTCCCGGATACCCGCGTGGCGCTGTATGTCGGCCCTGCGTTCCTGGTGTTGCTGACGGTGTTGTTCTACGTCTTCAAGTTGCACCCGACCCATGTGGCGCAAGGCGCAGTGCGTTCGGCTTCGTAAGTTTCCACCGTTGAAATGCAAAAGCCCCGGTCGGTGTGACCGGGGCTTTTGTGTTTCTGGGGAAGGTTTGGTGTCTGAACCGGCCCCATCGCGAGCAAGCTCGCTCCCACATCAGCTGCATTTGGATAACGCAGGTGAAGTGGGAGCGAGCTTGCTCGCGAAGAGGCCGATTCAGCCGACCATCAGCCCTCAGGTGTACTTACGCTTGTCCGGCGCCGGCGGGAAATACTGGTACAGCCAGGTTTCGCTCAACGTTCGGTCATTGGTGCGAATGAACAACCGCAGTTCCACCGGCTCGACGCTGTCACTCGTCGGGTACCAGTCGAACAGAATCCGGTAGCCCTTGATGTCATCGAGCACCAACACGCTGAAATCCTTCACCTCGCCGTGGGAGCAGGTGACCACCGGTTCAATGCCCGTACCCTGGGGCAGGCGGTCCAGACCACCGCCATTGAAATCGACGGCAAAGCGGCGCGCCCAGACCGGTGGATAATGCTCGCCCGGTGCCCAACCTTCCACGAAACCGCCCATGCCGGACCGGGTAGCGTTAACCCGGGCGAGCGGTGTGCTGACCGGCGGCAAGGCGCTCCAGTACAACTTGTATCCGTAGTTCAGGGAATCCCCGGCCGCGACCGGTTTCTTCGGCGTCCAGAACGCGACGATGTTGTCCATCGTCTCGCCGGTTGTAGGAATTTCCAACAGATCGATGGAGCCTTCACCCCACGCGGTGGTAGGTTCTACCCACAGGCTTGGCCGCTTGCTGTACCAATCGACGGTGTCTTGATAGCTGGCGAATTCGTGATCGGTCTGCACCAGACCAAAACCTTTCGGGTCGGTGTCGGCGAAAGCGTTGAATTGCAGGGTGGCCGGGTTGTTCAGCGGGCGGCAGATCCACTCGCCGTTGCCACGCCACATCGCCAGGCGATCCGAATCGTGAATCTGCGGGTGAATCGTGTCACACATGCGCCGCTCGTGGGTGCCGCAACTGAACATGCTGGTCATCGGCGCGATGCCCAATTGTTCGATCGCGGTCCGCGCATTGATGTGCGCGTCGATGGCCATGACCACCTGACTGGCCTGGCAATCGATGTCGAAACGGTAAGCGCCGGTCGCACTCGGCGAGTCGAGCAGGGCATACACGACAAATCGGGTGCTGTCCTTGGCCGGAGTCTCGAACCAGAACTTGGTGAAGTCGGGAAATTCCTCGCGCTTTTTCGCGTACGTGTCGATCGCCAGACCACGGGCCGACAGGCCGTATTGGCCAGTGGCATCTACCGCGCGGAAATAACTCGCGCCAAGGAACGACAGCACGTCATGCCGATCCAGCTCGGGGGCCTTGAACAGCTTGAACCCGGCAAAACCCAGATCACCCTTGAGCTGCGTGGTGTCGACCGTGGTTTTTTCATAATTGAACAATGAAGGGCGGAAGTGCACTTCGCGCGACTGGCGCGTCTTCGGGTCGACACTGTACATGCGCACCGGCTGTTTGAAGCCCATGCCGACATGGAAAAACTGCACATCCAGCTGGCCTTTCAGATCCTTCCAAAGCGAATGATTGCCGTCGTAGCGGATCGCATTGAAGTTCTGCGGCGTCATGGTCGCCAGCGTAGGCGGCAGCACCTGCTTGGTGTCCAGATAGCGCTTGCCGGCAAGCTCCCTGGCCTGGGATTTGAGCGTTTCAAAGTCGAATGCCTGCGCCTCGCCATCGGCAGTTTTATCACCGGCCCAGGCGCGGGCAGCGAGCAGACCGGAGGCGGACAAACCGGTGTAGGCAGCAATGGCCATGGAAGCTTTGAGCAAATTCCTGCGGTGCATAAGTACAACCTGTCGTGAACAATCCCGCGCCGTTCCTGGCACGTGCTGGATCAGAAATGGAGGTTCGGACATGCCTTCGGCCAAACGCAACGGACTTTAAACAGATGCAAAATAGCTTAAACCGTTCGCTCGCGGAGCAAAATTGATTGATGGCGTGGCGATGGCGCGACTCTGAAACACGGCATTTTTGGGTAACGTTTCTGACAGCCTCTTCTGATTTTGAGGGCATTTCTGCTTTTCTCGACTAATTACTCTAAAAACCCCTTCTCAGCACCGCAATAGTTCCTATTCTATGGGCATGACCGGTTTCTGCCCTCAGGCCGGTGGGGTTCAGTTGGCACGAGGTCGCTGCTGAAAAATGGAAGGGCGATGCGGGTTGGAAGTCATCTTTAACGGATAGAAGGACATCGTCCATGTCGAAAGTACAAGGCATCACCCAGATGTTAGGAATGTTCCCCTGCCTGGCGAGCGCTCGCCGAAGGCGCCGGCTGAATTCGGAGGAAATGAAGCTGCTTGAGCGCTATCGCGAGTTATCGGAGAGCGACCAGATAGCGATGCGCTATCTGGTGGACGCGATGCGCAGTGTTTCGCGTTTTTGAGGCGTAGAGGGTACTGGCCGGGACGAGCGTCGCGGCCAGGACTGCGAGAGCGGAGAGGATTGCGGCATCAGACAGTTTCACCGACCGCGCGATGGGGCTGACCCCACTTTTGGTATTCATCAAAAGGTGAGCAACATCTGGAAGCACTCTCACCCGCAACGTTAGGGCACTTCGCACTAGGCTGGTGGCCTGATGATCCAGTTACCTTTCGTGGAGACAGCAAAATGAATACGCGTGGATTGCTCGATCAACTACTTAAATCCGGCCAGGATATGTTGCAAAACAAGGCTGGTGGCACGCAGAACAAAGCTTCCAGCGGTGGCCTGGGCGGATTGCTCGGTGGCGCTGGCGGTTCCGGTGGCTTGGGCGGATTACTGTCCGGTGCGGGCGGCGGAGCGTTGTCGGCCGGGGCAATCGGCCTGCTGCTGGGTAACAAAAAGGCGCGCAAGATGGGCGGCAAGGTCGCCGTCTACGGCGGCCTCGCGGCGTTGGGCGTTATCGCCTACAAGGCTTACGGCAACTGGCAGGCCCAGCAAGGCAACGTGTCGAAGATCGAGCCGCAAACCGTCGACCGTCTGCCGCCCGCTCAGGTCGAACAGCACAGTCAGGCCATTCTCAAAGCGCTGGTCGCGGCGGCCAAGGCCGATGGTCACGTCGATGAGCGCGAGCGCGAATTGATCGAAGGCGAGTTCACCAAACTCGACAACGACCAGGAGTTGAAGCAATGGCTCCACGCCGAGCTGAACAAACCGCTCGACCCGACCGACGTCGCCCGCGCCGCCAGCACCCCGGAAATGGCTGCAGAAATGTACATCGCCAGCGTGATGCTGGTGGATGAAGAGAACTTCATGGAGAAGTCCTATCTGGACGAGCTGGCGCGGCAGTTGAAGCTCGAGCCGGGGTTGAAGGCCGAACTGGAGAAGCAGGTACGCCAGGCTTCCGTGTAAACCTTGAAACCGCTATCGCGAGCAAGCTTTGCTCCTACGGGTTGTGTCGGTCCTGTGGGAGCGAGCTTGCTCGCAACGGCGCCATTGGCCTCGATACAAAACTCGCTGGGCCAGCCCCAACATTTGCGCCAAAGATGAGACCTGCCCCACATCCGTGTCAAATTTGAAACACCGCCCTCGGCTATACTCCCCGACATTTGAAACGGCCCCGAGGACTGACTGTGAAGAACTGGACGTTGCGCCAACGGATATTGGCGAGCTTTGCGGTGATCATCGCCATAATGCTGCTGATGGTTGTCGTGTCTTATTCGCGGCTGTTGGAGATTGAAGAAAGCGAAGCCAGCGTTCGTGAAGACGCGTTGCCGGGGTTGTATTACAGCTCGATGATTCGCAGCGCCTGGGTCGACACTTACCTGCGTACCCAGGAAATGCTCGGGTTGAAGGAAGGGCAGGGGTTCAGTGCCGAACAAGCCGAAAACTTCAAAGGTTTTGCCCTGCGTGTGCAAGAGCAGATGGCCAATTATCAGCGCACGGTGACCACCGAAGAAGACAGGGTCGAATACGCGGTCTTCGAAAAACTCCACGGGGAATACAACAAGGTCCTCAGCTCCGTGCTGGACCTGCGCAAGCAGAATCAGGAAGCCGAGGCGATCAAACTGTTCAATGAGCAGCTCACTCCCGCCTGGATCGCCGGGCGCATGAAACTCAATGACATCATCCGCGAAAACAAAGCGGTGGCCGATCATGATGTGGCGGCCATCGACAGTGCGGTGATCACCGCCAAAATCGTCTTGGGCATCTCTCTGCTGGTTGCAGTTCTGGCCGCTGGTCTGTGTGGCCTGCTGCTTATGCGCGCGATCATGGCGCCGATGACCCGCATTGTGCAGATCCTCGAAATCATGCGCACCGGCGACCTCAGCGGTCGCTTGAATCTGGACCGCAAGGACGAATTCGGCGCGGTCGAAACCGGCTTCAACGACATGATGGCCGAGCTGACGTCGCTGGTTTCCCAAGCGCAGCGCTCGTCGGTTCAGGTCACCACCTCCGTCACCGAAATCGCGGCCACCTCCAGACAGCAACAGGCCACCGCCACCGAAACCGCCGCCACCACCACGGAAATCGGCGCGACCTCTCGTGAGATCGCCGCGACTTCCCGCGACCTGGTGCGCACCATGACTGAAGTTTCCACCGCCGCCGATCAGGCGTCGGTCGCCGCCGGCTCCGGGCAGCAAGGCCTGGCGCGGATGGAAGAAACCATGCACTCGGTGATGGGCGCCGCGGACCTGGTCAACGCCAAGCTGGCGATCCTCAACGAGAAGGCTGGCAACATCAATCAGGTGGTGGTGACCATCGTCAAGGTCGCCGACCAGACCAATCTGTTGTCGCTGAACGCCGCCATCGAAGCCGAGAAGGCCGGTGAATACGGGCGCGGTTTTGCCGTGGTCGCCACTGAAGTGCGACGGCTGGCCGATCAGACCGCCGTCGCCACTTACGACATCGAACAAATGGTGCGCGAGATTCAGTCGGCGGTGTCGGCCGGGGTGATGGGCATGGACAAGTTCTCCGAAGAAGTACGTCGTGGCATGTCCGAAGTGCAGCAGGTCGGCGAGCAGTTGTCGCAGATCATCCACCAGGTCCAGGCGCTGGCGCCGCGGGTGTTGATGGTCAACGAAGGCATGCAGGCCCAAGCCACCGGTGCCGAACAGATCAATCACGCGCTGGTGCAGTTGGGCGATGCCAGCAGCCAGACGGTCGAATCCTTGCGTCAGGCCAGTTTCGCCATCGACGAATTGAGCCAGGTCGCCACAGGGCTGCGTGGCGGCGTCTCGCGATTCAAAGTCTGATGGACGAAATCACCGTCAAGCGCAGTGCAGTGAAGCCGGCGTGGCAGGTCTTGTTTCTGCTGTTTCGTATCGGCAGCGAACGCTATGCGTTGCCAGCGACCGAGGTCGCGGAAGTGTTGCCGCGGTTACCGCTGAAACCGATCGCCCATGCGCCGAATTGGGTCGCCGGGGTGTTCGCCTACCGCGGCGCTGTCGTGCCGGTGATCGATCTGTGCGCACTGACTTTCGGCCAGCCGGCGCAGGCCCGCACCAGCACGCGTCTGGTGCTGGTTCATTACCGCCCGGACCCGACCGGCAATACGCAATTGCTCGGGCTGATTCTTGAACAGGCCACCGACACGTTGCGCTGCAATCCTGTGGAATTTCAGCCTTATGGCCTAGACAACCGCCAGGCGCGTTACCTCGGTCCGGTGCGTGAAGATGCGCACGGGCTGCTGCAATGGGTGCGGGTTGCCGACCTGCTGGACGATCAGGTTCGCGGGCTGCTGTTCCCTGCGCCGCCACGGGATCGCGCGTCGTTCGAGGATCGCCCATGAGCAGCGATCGACGTTTTTTCGATTTCCTTAAAGAGCGCATCGGCCTTGACGTGACGTCGGTCGGCTCGGCGATCATCGAACGCGCCGTGCGGCAGCGCACGACCGCGTCGAACGTGCAAACGGCGGATGAGTACTGGCACACGCTGCAGGGTTCGTCAGACGAACAGCAAGCGTTGATCGAGGCAGTGATCGTTCCAGAAACGTGGTTTTTCCGTTACCCGGAGTCGTTCGTCACGCTGACGAAACTGGCGACCACGCGACTTGAGGCCATCAACCACCTGCGCGCCCTGCGGATCCTCAGCCTGCCGTGCTCCACCGGCGAAGAACCTTATTCCATCGCGATGGCGTTGCTCGATGCCGGTTTCAAACCGCATCAGTTCAAGGTCGACGGCATGGACGTCAGCGCGTTGTCGGTAGAAAAAGCCCGTCGAGCGCTGTACGGCAAGAATTCATTTCGCGGTCAGGACCTGAGCTTTCGCGAACGCTACTTCAGCGCAGAGAGTGACGGCTATCGGCTCAGCGAACGGGTGCTGGAGCAAGTGCGATTGCAGGTCGGCAACCTGCTTGATCCGGCCTTGCCGGGCAGCGAGCCGCCGTATGACTTTGTGTTTTGCCGCAACCTGCTGATCTATTTCGATCAGCCGACCCAGCAGCAAGTGTTCGAAGTGCTCAAGCGCCTGACCCATGTCGACGGCGTGCTGTTCATCGGTCCGGCGGAGGGCAGTTTGCTGGGGCTTCTGGGCATGCGCTCGATCGGCATCGCGCAGTCCTTTGCCTTTAGCCGCCAGCGCGCACCCGAACCTGCTGCGGCGTTTGTTCCGACGCCGCTGCCGCTGCGCCAACTGTTACCGGCAAAACCGTTCGCCAGCCGCGCGTCGCTGCCCGTGCGCCGCCCCTTCGCGCCGGTGACGCCGCTGCCGCTGTCGCTGGCGCTGGCGAAAAAAACCGCCAACCCGGACGCCGCCTCGCTGCTGACCCACATCGCCGCGCTGGCCAACGAAGGCAAAACTGCCGATGCCCGCGCGGCGTGCGAGCAATACCTGCGCAGTCACGAACCGGTGGCCCAGGTGTTTTACTGGCTGGGACTGCTCAGCGATGTCGCCGGCAGCGCTCTCCAGGCGCAGGGCTTTTATCGCAAGGCTTTGTACCTCGACCCGCAACATGGCGAAGCATTGATGCAGCTGGCTGCATTGTTGCAATCCCGGGGAGACACGGCCGGAGCCCGACGATTGCAAGAGCGCGCCGCGCGCACCGACGATAGCGAGCGTAAACGATGACTGCCGCCGACAGCTTCAGCCTGATTCATGAAGACGCCCAAGCCATCGACGATTGCTGGAACCGCATCGGCATTCACGGCGACAAATCCTGCCCGCTGCTGGCCCAGCACATTCATTGCCGCAATTGCGCGGTGTACGCCGCAGCGGCCACGCGCCTGCTCGATCGCTATGCATTGCAGCAGGAGGATCGCGGGCCGATTTGCGTCGAACTGGAACGCGACGTCAAAACCCGTTCACTGTTGATGTTCCGCCTCGGTGAAGAATGGCTCGCCCTGGCCACCCGCAGCCTGGTCGAAGTGGCGCCACTGCAAGCCATTCACTCGCTGCCGCATCAGCGCTCGCGGGCCTTGCTCGGCGTGGCGAACGTGCGCGGCGCGCTGGTGGCGTGCCTGTCTTTAGTGGATCTGCTGGGGCTGGATGGCGCGAGCAGCGCGCCCGGCGGCGCACGCGTGATGCCGCGCATGCTGATCATCGCCGCGCCAGGTGGGCCGGTGGTGGTGCCGGTGGACGAGGTGGATGGCATTCACGCCATCGACGAACGGGTGCTCGACGCGGCGTCCCGCTCGGGCAGCCACGCCACTGCCAAATTCACCCGGGGCGTGTTGTCATTCAAGGGGCGCAGCCTGCGCTGGCTGGATGAAGAGCATCTGTTGTCCGCGGTGACCCGGAGCCTCACATGACCCCCGAGCAAATGCGCGACGCCTCGTTGTTCGAGCTGTTCAGCCTGGAAGCCGAGGCCCAGACCCAGGTGCTCAGTGCTGGCCTGTTGGCGCTGGAACGCGACCCGACCCAGGCCACTCATCTCGAATCGTGCATGCGCGCAGCCCATTCGCTCAAGGGCGCGGCGCGGATCGTCGGGGTGGAGGCCGGGGTCAGCGTTGCCCATGTGATGGAAGATTGTCTGGTCAGCGCGCAGGAGGGGCGCTTGTATCTGCGGCCCGAGTACATCGACGCGTTGCTGCAAGGCACCGATCTGTTGATGCGCATCGCCACGCCGGGCAGTGCGCCGACGCCTGCAGACCTCGAAAGCTATGGGGTGCTGATGGCGAAGTTGCTGGACCCGTTAGCGCTGGCGGCCCCGATCAGTACGCCGATCGCGCCTTTTATTGACGAACCGCAAGAGGCGTTGATCCAGGTGCCGGTGCCAGTGGTCGAGCCGCCGACTATCGCCCCAGTCATTGCCGCCGATCCTGCGCGAAAAACCAGACGCACCACCGAAAACGGCGAACGTGTGTTGCGCGTCACAGCCGAGCGTTTGAACAGCCTGCTCGATCTGTCAAGCAAGTCGCTGGTGGAAACCCTGCGGCTCAAACCGCACCTGGCGACCATGCAGCGTTTGAAGCGCATGCAGGGCAACGGCCTGCGCGCATTGGAAAATCTCAACGTGCAGCTCAAGGAAGTTGCCTTGAGTCTGGAAGCCCGGGAAGCCCTCGACGCTGCCCGTCGCTTGCTGGCCGAATCCCAGCAGTTGCTGGCGCAAAAGAATGCCGAGCTGGATGAGTTTGCCTGGCAGGCCAGCCAGCGTGCGCAGGTGCTCTATGACACGGCGCTGGCGTGTCGCATGCGGCCGTTTGCCGATGTGTTGAGTGGCCAGGTGCGCATGGTTCGCGACCTCGGCCGCAGCCTGGGCAAACAGGTGCGCCTGGAAATCGAGGGCGAGAAAACCCAGGTTGATCGCGACGTCCTCGAAAAACTCGAAGCGCCGCTTACGCACCTGCTGCGCAACGCGGTGGACCACGGCATCGAATCTCCCGAGCAACGACTACTGGCCGGCAAACCCGCCGAGGGCGTCATTCGCCTGCGCGCCTCTCATCAGGCGGGCCTGCTGGTGCTGGAGCTAAGCGATGACGGCCAGGGTGTCGATCTGGAGAACGTGCGCCGCAGCGTCATCGATCGACAGCTATCTCCGGCCGAGACCGCCGCGCAGTTGAGCGAAGAAGAACTGCTGACGTTTCTGTTTCTGCCGGGTTTCAGCCTGCGCGACAAGGTCACCGAAGTGTCCGGACGCGGCGTCGGCCTGGATGCGGTTCAGCACATGGTTCGGCAATTGCGCGGCGCGGTGGTGCTGGAACAGACGGCGGGCGAGGGCAGTCGTTTTCATCTCGAGGTGCCGCTGACGCTGTCGGTGGTGCGCAGTCTGGTGGTGGAAGTCGGCGACGAGGCGTACGCCTTTCCGCTGGCGCACATCGAACGGATGTGCGATCTCGAACCGGCGGACATTGTTCAGGTCGAGGGCCGTCAGCATTTCTGGCATGAAGGCCGGCATGTCGGGCTGGTCGCCGCGAGCCAACTGCTGCAGCGCCCGACGAGCCAGCACGGTCAGCCTACGCTCAAGGTGGTGGTGATCCGCGAGCGCGAGGCGATTTACGGCGTTGCGGTCGAGCGTTTCGTTGGCGAACGCACGCTGGTGGTCTTGCCGTTGGACGAACGTCTGGGCAAAGTGCAGGACATCGCCGCCGGCGCGTTACTTGACGACGGCTCGGTGGTGCTGATCGTCGATGTCGAAGACATGCTGCGATCGGTCGACAAGCTGCTCAATACCGGGCGTCTGGAGCGGATCGCACGGCACGGCAACCAAGTGGCGCAAGTCGCGCGCAAACGGATTCTGGTGGTGGACGATTCGCTGACCGTGCGCGAATTGCAGCGCAAGCTGTTGCTCAATCGCGGTTATGACGTGGCCGTCGCGGTGGACGGTATGGATGGCTGGAACGCGCTGCGTTCGGAGGATTTCGATCTGTTGATCACCGACATTGACATGCCACGCATGGACGGTATCGAACTGGTATCACTGTTGCGCCGCGACAATCGACTGCAATCGCTGCCGGTGATGGTGGTGTCCTACAAAGACCGCGAGGAAGATCGTCGGCGTGGACTGGACGCCGGCGCCGACTATTATCTGGCCAAAGCCAGTTTTCATGACGACGCCCTGCTCGATGCAGTGGTTGAGCTCATCGGAGAAGCGCGCCCATGAAAATCGCCATCGTCAACGACATGCCCATGGCGGTTGAGGCCTTGCGCCGCGCCCTGGCATTCGAGCCGGCGCACGAAGTGGTCTGGGTCGCTGCCGATGGCGCCGAGGCCGTGCAGCGTTGCGCCGGGTTCACCCCCGACCTGATCCTGATGGACCTGATCATGCCGGTCATGGACGGCATCGAAGCGACGCGGCGCATCATGGCCGAGTCCCCGTGCGCCATCGTCATTGTCACTGTCGACCGTCAGCAGAACGTGCACCGGGTGTTCGAGGCCATGGGCCACGGCGCGCTGGATGTGGTTGACACCCCGGCACTGGGCGTTGGCAATGCTCAGGAAGCTGCCGCGCCGTTGTTGCGCAAAATCATGAACATCGGCTGGCTGATCGGCGACCGTACCCAGCGCGAGCGACCCGCGCCGAGCCCGCTGCGCAGTTGCGCTTCGCGCCAGCGCCTGATTGCCATCGGCTCGTCCGCTGGCGGGCCGGCGGCGCTGGAAGTGCTGCTCAAGGGGCTGCCACGGAATTTTTCCGCCGCCATTATACTGGTGCAGCATGTCGATCAGGTGTTCGCGGCCGGCATGGCCGAATGGCTCGCCAGCGTCAGCGGCCTCAACGTGCGTCTTGCGCAGGAGGGCGAACCGCCGCAGCCCGGCACCGTTTTGCTGGCCGGCACCAATCACCACATCCGCCTGTTGAAAAACGGCACACTGGCCTATACCGCCGAGCCGGTTAACGAGGTCTACAGGCCATCGATCGACGTTTTTTTCGAAAGCGTGGCCAGTTACTGGAATGGCGATGCCGTCGGCGTGTTGCTCACAGGTATGGGCCGCGATGGTGCGCAGGGTCTTAAACTCATGCGCCAACAGGGTTGCCTGACCCTCGCTCAGGATCAGCAAAGCAGCGCGGTGTACGGCATGCCGAAAGCGGCTGCGGCCATCGACGCCGCCATGGAGATTCACCCGCTGGACAAGATCGCACCACGATTGCTGGAGATTCTCGGCCAATGACGACCCCCGGCAGCAATCCTGGTCCAAGCATCTCTCAGGTGACCGCACATGAATGATTTACAACTCGATGGCATCAAGACTGACGAGAACGCCGCCATGGTGTTGCTGGTGGACGATCAGGCCATGATCGGCGAAGCGGTGCGCCGCGGGTTGGCGAGCGAAGCCAATATCGATTTCCATTTCTGCGCTGATCCCCACCAGGCGGTGGCGCAGGCGATTCGTATCAAGCCGACGGTGATCCTGCAGGACCTGGTGATGCCCGGCCTCGATGGCCTGAGCCTGGTGCGCGAGTACCGCAATCACCCGGCGACCAAAGACATTCCGATCATTGTCCTGTCGACCAAGGAAGATCCGCTGATCAAAAGCGCCGCGTTTTCGGCCGGGGCCAACGATTATCTGGTCAAGTTGCCGGACAACATCGAACTGGTGGCGCGTATCCGTTATCACTCGCGCTCCTACATGACCCTTCTGCAGCGCGATGCGGCCTACCGGGCGTTGCGGGTCAGCCAGCAGCAGTTGCTCGACACCAATCTGGTGCTGCAACGCTTGATGAACTCCGATGGCCTGACCGGATTGTCGAACCGCCGGCATTTCGACGAATACCTGGAGCTTGAGTGGCGCCGCGCGTTGCGCGACCAGAGTCAGTTGTCGTTGTTGATGATCGACGTGGACTATTTCAAATCCTACAACGACAGTTTTGGTCACCTCGAAGGCGATGAAGCGTTGCGTACCGTGGCGACGGCCATTCGCGACGCTAGCGCGCGGCCGTCGGACTTGCCGGCGCGTTACGGGGGCGAAGAATTTGCGCTGGTCTTGCCCAATACTTCGCCCGGCGGTGCGCGACTGGTGGCCGAAAAGCTGCGCCAGTCGGTGGCCGCGCTGAAGATTGCGCATATCGCGCCGATCGAAGGATCGAGCCTGACCATCAGCATCGGCCTCTCCACGATAGTCCCGCAACAGGGCAGCGACTGCCGGCAGTTGATTTCGGCGGCGGACAAGGGGTTGTATCTGGCCAAGCATAACGGGCGCAATCAGGTGGGTATCGCGTAACGCCCAGCCACAGGACTACTGCGCACCCCCTCACCACAGGTTTGGTGCATTCCCGCTCACCACAGCGTTTTTAAGTTGCTCGTCAGCCGCCAGGCGGGCTGCCGTGGCAACCTGATTACGGTATACTCGCCGGCTTTCAAAAGTTCGCAAACGAGTGCTGCCCGCCATGGAAATCAACCCGATCCTTAACAGTATCAAGGACCTGTCCGAGCGCTCCGAAACTATTCGGGGGTATCTTTGACTACGATCAAAAGCATGAGCGTCTGACTGAAGTCAATCGCGAGCTTGAAGATCCGGCTGTCTGGAATAACCCCTCGTACGCTCAGGAACTGGGCCGCGAGCGGTCGCTGCTGGCACAGATCGTCGAAACCCTCGACGAAATGCACAGCGGTCTGGCCGATGCCAAAGATTTGCTGCTGATGTCCGCCGAAGAAGAAGACCAGGCTGCCGTCGATGACGTCGCTGCCGAAGTCGAACGTCTGCGCGAGTCGCTGGAAAAACTCGAATTCCGGCGCATGTTCAGCGGCGAGATGGACGCCAACAACGCCTACCTGGACATCCAGGCCGGCTCGGGTGGCACCGAGGCTCAAGACTGGGCCAACATCCTGTTGCGCATGTACTTGCGCTGGGCTGACAAACGCGGTTTCGACGCGACCATCATGGAGCTGTCCGCCGGTGAAGTGGCCGGGATCAAGGGCGCTACCGTGCACATCAAGGGCGAATACGCCTTTGGCTGGCTGCGTACCGAAATCGGCGTGCACCGTCTGGTGCGCAAGAGTCCGTTCGACTCCGGCAACCGTCGGCACACCTCGTTCTCGGCTGTGTTCGTGTCGCCGGAAATCGATGACAACATCGAAATCGACATCAACCCGTCGGACCTGCGCATTGACACCTACCGCTCCTCCGGTGCCGGTGGTCAGCACGTAAACACCACCGACTCGGCCGTACGTATCACCCACGTACCGACCAACACCGTGGTCAGCTGCCAGAACGAACGCTCCCAGCACGCCAACAAAGACACCGCGATGAAAATGTTGCGGGCGCGCTTGTACGAGCAGGAAGTGCAGAAACGCAACGCCGCCTCGCAAGCGCTGGAAGACACCAAGTCGGACATCGGCTGGGGTCACCAGATTCGCTCGTACGTCCTCGATGCGTCGCGGATCAAGGATCTGCGCACCAACATCGAACGCAGCGACTGCGACAAGGTGCTCGACGGCGATATCGACGAATACCTGGTAGCGAGCCTGAAACAAGGGCTGTAAGACATGCGACACGGAACCGGCTGACACAGCGCGATCCCCTGTAGGAGCCAGCTTGCTGGCGATCCCCGGCCGCAGGCCGGGGGCAACGAACCCGTGATGGAATATCTAAAGACATGAGCGACCTAGAACTCGACCCGCAAGCCCTGCAACAGGAAGAAAACTCCCTGATCGCCCTGCGCAAGGAAAAGCTGGCTGCCGAGCGCGCCAAGGGCAATGCCTTCCCGAACGACTTCCGCCGCGACAACTACTGCGAAGAACTGCAGAAACAGTACGCGGACAAGACCAAGGAAGAGCTCGCAGAAGCTGCAATCCCGGTCAAGGTCGCCGGTCGTCTGATGCTCAACCGTGGCTCGTTCATGGTGATCCAGGACATGTCCGGGCGCATTCAGGTTTACGTCAATCGTAAAACCCTGTCCGAAGAAACCCTCGCCGCCGTGAAAACCTGGGACCTGGGCGACATCATTGCAGCCGTTGGCACCTTGGCGCGGTCCGGCAAGGGCGACCTGTACGTTGAAATGACCAACGTGCGCTTGCTGACCAAATCCCTGCGCCCGCTGCCGGACAAGCATCACGGGCTGTCCGATACCGAGCAGCGCTATCGCCAGCGGTACGTTGACCTGATCGTCAACGAAGACGTGCGCCAGACCTTCCGCGTACGCTCGCAAGTGATCGCGCACATCCGCAGCTTCCTGATGCAGCGCGACTTCCTCGAAGTCGAAACGCCGATGCTGCAGACCATCCCGGGTGGCGCGGCAGCCAAGCCGTTCGAGACTCACCACAACGCGCTGGACATGGAAATGTTCCTGCGTATCGCGCCGGAACTGTACCTCAAGCGTCTGGTTGTCGGTGGCTTCGAGAAAGTGTTCGAGATCAACCGCAACTTCCGCAACGAAGGCGTTTCGACTCGTCACAACCCTGAATTCACCATGTTGGAGTTCTATCAGGCATACGCCGATTACGAAGACAACATGGACCTCACCGAAGAACTGTTCCGTGAACTGGCGCAGCGGGTACTGGGCAGCACCGACGTGCCATACGGCGACAAAGTGTTCCACTTCGGCGAACCGTTCGTGCGTCTGTCGGTGTTCGACTCGATCCTCAAGTACAACCCCGAGCTGAGCGCTGACGACCTGACCGACATCGACAAGGCTCGCGCCATCGCCAGGAAGGCCGGCGCCAAGGTGCTGGGTTTCGAAGGTCTGGGCAAATTGCAGGTGATGATTTTCGAAGAGCTGGTCGAGCACAAACTCGAGCAGCCGCACTTCATCACCCAGTACCCGTTCGAAGTGTCGCCGCTGGCGCGCCGCAACGACGAGAACCCCAACGTTACCGATCGCTTCGAACTGTTCATCGGCGGCCGTGAAATCGCCAACGCCTACTCCGAGTTGAACGACGCGGAAGACCAGGCAGAACGTTTCATGGCGCAGGTGGCCGACAAGGATGCCGGTGATGACGAAGCCATGCATTACGACGCCGACTTCGTCCGTGCACTTGAATACGGCATGCCGCCAACGGCCGGAGAAGGTATCGGCATCGACCGTCTGGTGATGCTGCTGACCAACTCCCCGTCGATTCGCGACGTGATCCTGTTCCCGCACATGCGGCCGCAAGCGTAAACGAAAGCCGCCGCTTGAAAGGCGGCTTTTTTTTGGATTTGGGGAGGCGGCAGCTACAAGCTACAAGCCGACTCCCCCGCTTTAACTTGCAGCCTGGAGCTTATAACTTGCAGCTTCTTTCCTCCAACATTGCCATTGCGGTCGCTGAAAGTGTTCAGTACCAGGGTCGCAAGGCCAGCCGACAGGGCAGCGAGCAGCGGCGACAGGATATTCTTGATGCTGCGATGCGCATTGTCGTGCGTGATGGCGTGCGCGCCGTGCGCCATCGCGCGGTGGCTGCCGAGGCCGGTGTGCCGTTGTCGGCCACCACTTACTATTTCAAGGATATCGATGACCTGCTCACCGATACCTTCGCTCAATACGTGGAGCGCAGCGCGGCCTACATGGCCAGGTTGTGGGTGAACAACGAAGGCCTGCTGCGCGAGATGGTGGTCAGCGGTGACGGCAGCCCGGAGTCGCGCTCGCGACTGGCGGACGACATGGCGGGGCTGATGGCGGACTATGTGCATCGGCAACTGATCAATCGGCGCGAGCACTTGATGGCCGAACAGGCTTTCCGTCAGGAAGCGCTGTTGAACCCGCGGCTGGCCCAACTGGTGCGGTCGCATCAGCAGATTTTGCTTCAAGGCACCTGCCAGCTTTTGCATGTGTTGGGTTCTCGTGAACCACAACAGGATGCCAAGGTGTTGACGGCGATAATCGGTCGGATGGAATATCAGGGCTTGCTCAACGACGCCGAGCCCGTGGCCGAAGCAGAAATGCTCGGCATCCTCACGCGCTATATGCATCTGGTGCTGGCATCGGTATGAGTCTCGGGTTAGACGCTCAACCCTGTGGGAGCGAGCTTGCTCGCGATGACGGTTTAACATTCGACAGAGATGTCGCCTGACATTCCGCTATCGCGAGCAAGCTCGCTCCCACAGGTGCGGTGTTCATTTGAGGACGCAGCTATTTCATAGGAGTGTTTAATGAAAACCTGGCGTGTCGCTGTGATCGCCCTGTCGTTCCTGCTGCTCAGCGGCTGTCTGGTGACGTTCCGCGAACCGCTGCCCGCCAGCGACCCCGCGCCGAAAGGTTTGCTCGGCAAATGGACCAGCACAAACGCCTGGGGCGAGCCGATGAACCTGGAGCTGACGCGCACCGGCGGCAATCGCTACCAGGCGGTCAGTTATTTCAAAGCCAGACCCAAAGAACGCGAAGCTTATCCTTTCACTGTGTCACGCCACGGCAATCGCTGGTATTTGTCGGCAAAGGTGCCGGCGCAGTTCGGCGGGCGCTTCACGATTGCCGGTTTCGAACTCACCGACAAGCAGGAACTGGTGGTCTACAACCTCGACCTCGAGCAGATCAATCAGGCCATGGGGCAGAAAGTCCTCAGCGGCGAAGGCTTTCAGACCGACGACGGCGAGGGTGTGCTGGTCAACACCTCGATGGATCAGGTTTTCGCCTACCTCGACAACCCGGCCAATTCCGATGTGTTCGTTGAAGCCGCGCGCTATCAGCGTCAGACCAAAGCCAAATAACAGTATTTCTACAGGAGTATCGGGTGGACGATTACCAGCAGACGATACGCATTTTGTCCGATCGCATTGTGCTGGCACAGACGCCGATACGCGTCCTCGACGCGGTCAAATGGGATGACAGCATCCGCAAGGGTTTCCTCAAGGCCAAGGGCAAGGAAATGCCGGCCGTCGACCGCGATTACTACCTCAATCGTCCGCTGGCGTTCGACTCCAGCAAGGTCAAACTGGAATTCCAGAACATCGAGCGCGACATCACCCGTCAGCTCGGCCAGTTCAACCCGGTCGGCCAGATCATGCGGCGCATGTGCAAGGAATACCGGATGGTGGTGCGCATGCTCGAAGCGCGCGGCACCGAAGATTTCGGTTTGATTTCCCAAGAGCTTTATGGCGCTGCTTCCGACGCGTTTCATGCCGGTGATCCGACGCTGTCCGACCTTGGGCTGATGCTCTCCGATTACCTCAACAACATCGACGGTCGCGGAGATCTGAAGGACGAACCGAAAATTCTCACCGCCAAGGAGGCCGTCAATCTGTTGCAGACGCGTTTGAGCCGGGTGTTCGGCGAGGCCGAAGAAACCATTCGCGTATTCGAGTCGGACGGCATCGTCGCCGACGCGGCGGCGGGGGCTGATTACATCAAGATTCGCACCGACGCGATGTTCAACGAGCGTGACGTGCGCGCCCTCGAAGTCCACGAAGGGCTGGTGCACGTTGGCACCACGCTGAACGGTTTGAACCAGCCGATCTGCACTTTCCTGTCCAAAGGTCCGCCATCGTCGACGGTGACGCAGGAAGGCCTGGCGATCCTGATGGAAATCATCACGTTCGCCTCTTATCCGAGTCGTCTGCGCAAGCTGACTAACCGCACCCGCGCCATTCACATGGTCGAGGAGGGCGCGGATTTTCTGCAGATCTTCGAGTTTTTCCGCGAGCAGGGTTTTGAAATGGCGGAAAGCTACGGCAACGCCAGTCGGGTTTTCCGCGGCTCGGTGCCGACAGGTCTGCCATTTACCAAAGATTTGTCCTACCTCAAGGGCTTCATCATGGTTTACAACTACATTCAGCTGGCCGTGCGTAAGGGCAAGCTTGAGCAGGTGCCGCTGCTGTTCTGCGGCAAGACCACGCTGGAAGACATGCGCACCTTGCGCCAGTTGGTCGATGAAGGCCTGGTGGTGGCGCCCAAGTATTTGCCGGAACAGTTCCGCGACATGAATGCGCTGTCGGCCTGGATGTGCTTCTCCAACTTCCTCAACCACCTGAGCCTGGACCGGATCGAAGCGGATTACTCCAATATTTTGTAAACACCCAAACCTTCTGTGGGAGCTAGCCTGCTGGCGATAGCGATTGAACATTCAACAATAATGTTGCCTGACACTCCGCCATCGCCAGCAGGCTGGCTCCCACAAGTTAGTCTGCGCGCCCACCCCATCTCCAGCGAGGTTTCAACGGATGAGAATCCTCGGCATTTTCTGCCTGTTCCTGACCTTGAACGGTTGCAGCTCCTTGCTGTTCTACCCCGAACCCGGCCAACTGTTCACCCCGGCGAAAGCCAAACTCGAATACCGCGAAGTCACCCTCATCACCGCCGACGGCCTCAAGCTGAATGGCTGGTGGCTGCCAGCCAGACAAGGCGTCGAAGTCAAAGGCACGGTCCTGCACCTGCATGGCAACGGCGGTAATCTGCCCATGCACCTGGGCGGCAGTTGGTGGTTACCGGAGGAGGGCTATCAGGTCTTGCTGATTGACTATCGCGGTTACGGTTTGTCCGAGGGCGAACCGAGCTTGCCGGCGATTTATCAGGACATCGACGCGGCGTTCAAATGGCTCGATCAGGCCCCGCAAGTCCAAGGCAAACCGCTGATCCTGCTAGGCCAGAGCCTCGGCGGCTCGATGGCCGTGCATTATCTGGTGCAGCACCCGCAACGACAGACACAGCTCAAGGCCTTCGTGCTCGATGGCGTCCCCGCCAGTTACCGCAGCATTGGTCGTTTCGCCCTGAGCAATTCCTGGCTGACCTGGCCGCTGCAAGTGCCACTGTCCTGGCTGGTGCCGGACGGTGACAGCGCAATCCATTCCATGGCGCAACTCAACGGCGTGCCCAAACTGATCTACCACAGCATTGACGACCCGATCGTGCCCCTTTCCAACGGCATCCGTCTGTATCAAGCTGCGCCGCCCCCGCGGGTGTTGCAACTGACCCGCGGCGGCCATGTGCAAACCTTCGCCGACCCGGTGTGGCGCAAAGTCATGCTGCGCTACCTCGACGACCCGCAGCATTTCGACGGTTTGCGCCGATTGGGTGAAATCCCCAATTACCCGGCACCGCCGAATTCTGAAAATGAACCACCAGAGAATCCGCAATGAGTGACGAACGCAACGCCATCCCGCTGATCATCACCGGCATCTGCAGCATCCTCGGCACTGTGGGTGCCCTGTGGTTCTACGGCTACCTGCACTTCGCCAAGCCCGAAGACGCGCTGCTGCTCAGCGACTTCACCCTGCTCAAGACTGTGCCGGGCGAAGACTACAAAGTTTCGCTGGAGCCAGCGGCACAAGTGGCGCAATGCATCGATGGCGTGCTGGTGATGTTCGACACTGAACAGAAAGGGCTGACGGGCGTGCTGGTTAACAACAAGAAACGGGCTGTGCGCTGTATGGGGCAGGAGACGCCGCAGAAGCTAGAACCATAGTTAACGCCAAACTGAACGCTCTCATATTCGACAATAGCAACGTTGAGAGAGCGCCAGTTTTTTCCATAGTGAACCTTCAGCCGGTTGCGATAATCAAGGTGCAACGCTAAATTCGCGAGAGGCCTCCGTCAGGTTGCCCGCGATGAATTGTATCACTCTTGCTTTATAGTGGCCTGCTAGCGCCGGGGGTAAAGTTACCCGCCAGTTTCCATTGCTATCTGCAACTTGCAAAATGTCCGGGTAAAATGCACCTCCGTCTGTCCGTTCATAGAGTACAAATATCTCCGCGCCAGGATGGCTCGTACCTGACAATACAATAGGGTTCGGACTGGCTGGCGCGCCTGCCACGGGTTGTTTTATATCGGGTGGCGATAAGTTTTGTTTGCAACTCGGTTGTACTTCTCCATTTAGGGCTAGGGTGAAGGAAATGGCCTCAGGGGTTGCGGTACACACATGGATAGAAATTTTCGCTGCCGCATCCGTGAGAGTTTTGCCTGGGAGTAACGTCGGATCAGCCGTTGAAGCCGTTTCAGGCGTGGCATCGAGTTGAGTGGTTAAAAGCGCGCCCGATTTGTTTGAATATCTGATCCATAAACCGTTTGCCCTGTTGTCGCTTTGCTGGAAGGCATCGTACGGACCAGGTTTACGATATTCCAACACCAGCTCGGCAGGCGAAAGTCCCGGACGATTCAAGCGGTAACCCTGTGACCCATTTTTGCCCAATACCCCCAACCCATATAAACCGGTACTCTGAATAAGCTTCGACTGTGTATCATCCAGCCAACCCGAAAAATAGCGGGCTTTGGCGTCCGGGAGAAACGATCCCCCTCCAACCGGGTTGCCCGTGTCACCGTAAGCGATGGTTCTGCACCCAGTAGGGGCCGTTACGGTATTGCCGGACTGCGGGCAGTTAATGAAAGTGTTTCCGTGAGTACTGCCCAGGTTATGTGCAAATTCGTGCCAATAGATATAGGTGCCGAGGGCTTGACCATAGACCGCCATGTTTCTCCCCCCCACGCTCGCCGACGCGTACCCTCCGCAATCCAGTATGTTGAACTGGTAATCATAGCTCCGCGGGTCGATTCCATTTGCTATCACCCCTTTGTCTCCTTCCTGGACAGCCAAAGAAAAAGGGTAGGTGGTTCTATTACAATATTCGGGACGAGACAATTTCGAGACGTAGGATATTACCCTGCCGGTAAGGTTGAGTTTGCCACCCGAAGCTGCATGGATGTAGGAGCGCAATGAACTGTGGTCGGAAGAAAAGATTTGGCGTTGCAATAATGCAGGATCAAGTTTTTTCTCACCCGGCCACTCAACAGCGACCACGATAATCTTTTTTTCTCCTACAACAGGAAGCCGATTTAGCTGGGTTGGGAAAGTATCATTTGTGATCTGGTCGCGATCACTATGCGCATGTTCCCAGTCTGCCGGCAGGGGAGGCGGTGGGGTTACGCAGCCTGCCAACAACATCAAGGGCACGACCATGGAAATAAAATGTTTATGCATTTCGTTAGTTCCTTAAGCATTTGGTTGGTTTGCACAACCAGCCTATTTGCAAAGAAACAGCGTAACTACTGGCACATCTGACAGGTTTCAGCGAGCAGTGTTGATAACCTGCCTCAGGTTCGTAGTTTCTTTTAGAGTTGAATGTTGACCCCCGAATGCAAAAAGCCCCGCCTGATCGAATCAGGCGGGGCTTTTGCGTTACTGCGTAAAACTTAGTTCGAGCTAACAGCCGAACGCGGCATCACTGGCTGGTTGTCGTTGGAAATGGTCACTTCCACACGACGGTTCATTGCACGACCGGAAACGCTGCTGTTTTCAGCAACCGGGTATTCCTTGCCATAACCCTGGGCAACGATGCGCGCTGGATCGACGCCCATTTTTACCAGAGCCATGCGCACGGAATTGGCGCGACGCTCAGACAGCGACTGGTTGTACGCAGCCGCGCCGGTGCTGTCGGTGTAGCCTTCGACGATCACTTTACGGTCCGGGTTTTCCTGAAGGAACTGGGCCAGTTTGTTGATGTTGACCAGACCGCTGGATTTCAGATCAGCCTTGTTGGTGGCGAACAGCACGTCACCGAAGGTCACCACGGTACCGCGGTCGGACTGTTTGGCGTTCAGGCTGTCCTGCAACTGTTTGATCTGTTGATCGCGAGCGTCCAGACGCGCTTGAGCACGTTGCGCTGCAGCATTCTTCAGATTGGCTTCGGCAGTACGCAGGGCGATGGTTTGTTTCGCCACTTCAACGCGCTGATTGGTCAGGTAAGCCAGTTGATCGACCTTGGACTCGTCTTGCTTGTCCAGGTAAGCCTTTTCAGCCTTGTCCAGGTAGTCGCTGGCTTCTTTGGTTTCCAGCGCGGCAACTTTGCTCGCCTGCGGGTTGGCTTGCAGGCCGCTGTAGTTGGTGCGCGCCTGTTCCAGGTTCTGGTTAGGCGGCGTCGAGCAGGCAGCCAATGCAACGCTTGCGGCCAGCAGGGCAGGGATCATCAATTGTTTACGCATAATGGTTTCGTCCTTTTAAGTCGAGTAAGAAGTACGTCGTAGCGGCGCTTATTGCACGGTGCGCTGGCTTTCCTGACGCAGTTCCTGAACGCCTTTTTGAGAGTCCTTCACAGCCTGTTCAGCCTTCATCGCCTGGGCTTTGCGCTCGGCAACGCGAGCGTCCCACTCGGCCTGTTCGGCGAGGATGCGGGCTTCGTCATACTTCTTGTCGTGCATGGCGATTTCGGCTTGTTTGAGTTTGTCCTGGGCGGATTTCATTTCCACCGCTGCAAACTCGGTACCGCCAGCGCTGACGGCGCTGTTGACTGCCGATTGAGTGACAGCGTATTGCTCGGACGGCGGGTTGCCGGCGCAACCGGCCAGTAGGAAGGTGCTGCCGAGTGCCAGGGTTGCCAGCTTCAAGCCGCGCAGTGAGGTAAACGAGGATATGGCAGTTCGGGTCTTCATGGTTTTCAACTCCATTGGAAATACTCCTGAAAAACGAAAAATCCATCCTGGGTGTGGAGCCGCAACCGTCATGTTCCGGGGTATTTTTGAAACGGTCGTCCCAGGCGTGGTTACTGGCTGTGACCCGAGGCGTTTTTCAAAAGTTCAGCGAGTATGGCCAATCGCCCGAAAAAACTTTGATCGAACAGACAGGCCTCTAAGTCGGGAACTTTGGGCATAAAAAGGGGTATGCGAGGGCGAATTCGCGGGGTGTGGAAAGCAGTGTTGGGGCAGGCCGAAGTCCCTGTAGGAGCGAGCCTGCTCGCGATGGACGTTAACGATGACGCATTTCTGCTGAGCAAATGCGTTGTAGCAAAAAACCATCGCGAGCAAGCTCGCTCCCACCGATTTGGAGTGACGCAGTCAGTGTTTCTGATCGCCATTCTCCGACGCCAGATCATGCAAATGCCGACGGGACAACGCGAGAAAACGCGGCGTCGGACCGACATCTTCGTACAGCGGATCACCTTCCTCATCCGTGGCCACAACCGTCGACCCTTTCACATACGGAAAGCTTTTTTCCAGCTCTTCCAGCGCCGCGCCGATCAATTCGCCCAGCAGTTCTTCGGGATGCCGCTTGGGGTACATCTCGGTAATCGCCGCCAGCCGGGCTGCCGCTTCCATGTCCAGGTGAATGGTGTACCCGGTATCGGTCAGGCGACCCTTGGCGTTTTCTTCCCAATGCTGGGCAAGCTCGCGGATTTTCATAATGACCTCATGGCGCTCCTGCTCGTGGCAGGCCGTGTGAATGTCCGGTATCTGGCCGGCTAAAGCCTTCGTGTGGCTTACCCATCAGACTAGCTTCAACGCCAAGGGTTTAAAGTCCCTTCGTCGTTTGCTTGTAAGAATCGGTGCGCAGCGGCACTCTCTGTGGTCTTGGCTGACCGGATTTTTCGCTGGAGAACTGCTGATGACCGATATTGATGCACGCTTGCGCGAGGATGTTCACCTGCTGGGTGAGCTGTTGGGCAATACCATTCGTGAACAGTATGGGGATGGTTTTCTCGACAAGATCGAGCAGATCCGCAAGGGCGCCAAGGCGGACCGTCGCGGTTCGATGGACGCTGAACTGAGCGCCAGCCTCAATCAATTGAGCGAAGAGGAACTGCTGCCGGTCGCGCGGGCGTTCAACCAGTTCCTCAACCTGGCGAATATCGCCGAACAATATCAACTGATTCACCGCCGCGAAGCGTCACAACCTGCGCCGTTCGAAACCCGCGTGTTACCAGAGCTGCTTGCACGTCTGCTGGCAGAAGGGCATAAGCCCGAGTCGCTGGCCCGGCAATTGGGCCGACTGGAAATCGACCTGGTGCTGACAGCGCATCCCACTGAAGTGGCCCGTCGCACGCTGATCCAGAAATACGATGCCATTGCCGCGCAACTGGCCGCGCAGGATCATCGCGACCTCACCAGCGCCGAGCGCGAGCAGATCCAGACAAAGTTGCAGCGTCTGATCGCCGAGGCCTGGCACACCGAGGAAATACGCCGCACCCGGCCGACCCCGGTCGATGAAGCCAAATGGGGCTTTGCGGTGATCGAGCATTCGCTGTGGCAGGCGATCCCCAATTATCTGCGCAAGGCCGACAAGGCTCTGCACGACGCTACCGGTCTGCACCTGCCATTGGAGGCGGCGCCGATTCGTTTCGCCTCGTGGATGGGTGGCGACCGCGACGGCAACCCGAACGTGACCGCAACGGTCACTCGTGAAGTGTTGCTGCTGGCGCGCTGGATGGCCGCTGATTTGTTCGTGCGCGATATCGATCACCTGGCCGCCGAGTTGTCGATGCAGCAGGCCAGTGACGCGTTGAAAGCCAAATCCGGGGAAAACGCCGAACCCTATCGCACAGTGCTCAAACAGCTGCGTGAACGCCTGCGCGCCACCCGTAACTGGGCGCACGCCTCGCTGAGCAAACCTGTGCCGATGAGCGCCGATGTGCTGCAGGACAATCGCGACCTGCTTGATCCGCTCGAGCTGTGTTACCAGTCGCTGCACGAATGCGGCATGGGCGTGATCGCGGACGGGCCGCTGCTCGATTGCTTGCGTCGGGCGGTAACATTTGGCCTGTTCCTGGTGCGCCTCGATGTGCGCCAGGACTCGACACGGCATTGCGCCGCCATGACGGAAATCACCGATTACCTGGGCCTCGGTCGTTACCAGGACTGGAGCGAAGAACAGCGCATCGACTTCCTCTCGCGGGAACTGAACAACCGCCGGCCATTGCTTCCGGCGTATTTCAAACCGTCGGCAGATACCGAGGAAGTGCTCGCCACCTGCCGGGAAATCGCAGCGGCGCCGGGCGCATCGCTGGGTTCTTACGTGATTTCCATGGCGGGCGCCGCTTCCGACGTGCTGGCCGTGCAATTGCTGCTCAAAGAGTCCGGTGTGTTGCGCCCGATGCGCGTGGTGCCGTTGTTCGAGACCCTCGCCGACCTCGATAACGCGGGTCCGGTGATCGAGAAGCTGTTGCTGCTGCCGGGTTATCGCGCGCGGTTGCAGGGGCCGCAGGAAGTGATGATCGGCTACTCCGATTCGGCGAAGGACGCCGGCACCACCGCAGCCGCCTGGGCGCAATACCGGGCGCAGGAACGTCTGGTCGATATCTGCCGCGAGCAGCAGGTCGAACTGTTGTTGTTCCATGGTCGCGGCGGCACCGTCGGCCGTGGCGGCGGTCCGGCACACGCGGCGATTCTGTCGCAGCCGCCGGGTTCGGTGGCGGGGCGTTTCCGTACCACCGAGCAAGGGGAAATGATTCGTTTCAAATTTGGCCTGCCGGACATCGCCGAACAGAACCTCAATCTGTACCTGGCTGCCGTCCTCGAAGCGACGCTCTTGCCACCGCCGCCGCCCGAGCCGCAATGGCGCCATCTGATGGACGAATTGGCCGCAGACGGTGTCAGCGCTTACCGCGCCGTGGTGCGGGAACATCCGCAATTCGTCGAGTATTTCCGCCAGTCCACGCCGGAGCAGGAATTGGGGCGCTTGCCGCTCGGCAGTCGCCCGGCCAAGCGCCGCGCGGGTGGCATCGAGAGCTTGCGGGCGATCCCGTGGATTTTCGGCTGGACCCAGACGCGCCTGATGCTGCCGGCCTGGCTCGGCTGGGAAGCGGCGCTGAGCAAGGCGCTGGAACGGGGCGAGGGCGAACTGCTGGGGCAGATGCGCGAGCAATGGCCGTTTTTCCGCACTCGCATCGACATGCTGGAAATGGTCCTGGCCAAGGCCGACGCCGATATCGCGCGATCCTACGATGAGCGTCTGGTCGAGCCGCAACTGCTGCCATTAGGTGCGCATTTACGCGACCTATTGTCGCAGGCGTGCGCCGTGGTGCTTGGCCTGACCGGTCAGTCGCAACTGCTGGCGCACAGCCCCGACACCCTGGAATTCATTCGGTTGCGCAACACCTACCTCGACCCGCTTCATCTATTGCAGGCCGAGTTGCTCGCCCGCTCGCGGCAGCAGGAAGTGGCGCAGGGCAGCCCCGTGGAGCAGGCGTTGCTGGTGTCTGTGGCGGGGATCGCGGCCGGATTGCGAAATACCGGCTAAGGTTTCGCAACAGTCGCGCGGCACTCGGTACTGCATTCGAGTGCCGTTTTTTTCAGGCGGGAAAAATGCTGTCAGGCGACAGTTAATGATGGGGTTGCGACTGGGTGCACCCCCGCGCAAGGTCGCGCAAGTCGCGGGTTTCTCCGACTTTCGGCGGCTTGTGTGGGCAGGGCCTGCTGTGTATCTTGATCAGCCTTTGGCCGTTTGGGCGGCCACGACCCAGTTTTTTGAGATTGGCCCCACGAGGCGAATCCGTTGTTATCTATATAAAAATTTGAGGAGCACATCGATGCGCGTCATTCTGCTGGGAGCTCCCGGGGCCGGAAAAGGTACTCAGGCAAAGTTCATCACCGAAAAGTTCGGCATCCCGCAAATCTCCACCGGCGACATGCTGCGTGCTGCTGTCAAGGCTGGCACCGAGCTGGGCATCAAGGCCAAGAGCATCATGGATGCCGGTGGTCTGGTCTCCGACGATCTGATCATCGCGCTGGTCAAGGACCGTATCGCTCAGTCCGACTGCGCCAACGGTTTCCTGTTCGACGGTTTCCCGCGCACCATTCCCCAGGCCGAAGCGCTGGTTGAAGCCGGTGTGAATCTGGACCACGTGGTCGAAATTGCCGTCGATGACGAAGAAATCGTTCAGCGTATCGCCGGTCGTCGTGTGCACGAAGCCAGCGGTCGCGTTTACCACACCGTCTACAATCCGCCGAAACTGGCGGGCAAGGACGACATCACCGGTGATGCACTGGTGCAGCGCAAGGACGACACTGAAGAAACCGTGCGTCATCGCCTGTCGGTCTATCACTCGCAGACCAAGCCGCTGGTTGAGTTCTATCAGAACCTGTCCGCCAAGACTGATGGCAAGCCGAAATACAGCCACATTGCGGGCGTCGGTTCGGTTGAAGCGATCACCGGCAAGGTGCTTGAAGCACTGAGCTGAACACCGCTTGATCTTCTACGGCCCGCTTGCGGGCCGTAGTTGTTTATACTGGCGCACTTTTTCTGACCTTTCTTCTGGACACATCGATGAGCACCTTGCTGGCCCTGGACACCGCGACTGAAGCTTGCTCCGTTGCCTTGCTGCATGACGGCAAGGTTACGAGCCATTACGAGGTGATCCCGCGCCTGCACGCGCAGAAGTTGTTGCCGATGATCCAGCAACTGCTTGCCGATGCTGGCACCACGCTGCAAGCGGTTGATGCGATCGCATTCGGTCGTGGCCCCGGCGCGTTTACCGGGGTGCGGATTGCCATTGGCGTAGTGCAAGGGCTGGCGTTCGCACTGGATCGCCCGGTGCTGCCGGTGTCCAACCTCGCCGTGCTGGCGCAGCGGGCTTATCGCGAGCACGGCGTCAGCCAGGTCGCAGCAGCGATTGATGCGCGCATGGATGAAGTCTATTGGGGCTGCTACCGCGAAACGGCGGGGGAGATGCGTCTGGTCGGCAACGAAGCGGTGTTGTCGCCGGAAGCGGCAAGACTGCCCGTTGATGCCAGCGGTGAATGGTTCGGCGCGGGCACCGGTTGGGGTTATGCCGAACGCATCGCCGTCAATCCGACTGGGCAGGATGCAGCGATGTTGCCGCATGCCGAAGACCTGCTGACCCTGGCGCGTTTCGCCTGGGCACGGGGCGAGGCGATTGTTGCCGATGACGCACAGCCGGTGTATCTGCGCGATAAAGTGGCAACCCCGAAAGCGCGGTGATCCTGTGCCGAGGGGACAAGTCCCCTTGCACAAAAATAGTGTCAGTTGCAGCCAATCGTCAGTTTCTACCTGCGCTTTTAAACCTTTTCGTATTTCTGTGTTCTAGTTATCACTCGGCTGTTTGCGAAGTGTGCCAGGTGCCACTAAACTGCCATCATTGATACCGAGCCTTGACGTTATGCGTATAGACGGCCTTTCCTCTCAGTCGTATCCGATCAAACGCAAGCCCCGCACCGGGCGTGTGGTCGAGGACGATACCGTTGATATTGACGGTGAACTGGAATTCCCCTCCGAAGAACAGATGGCTGCTCGTGCCGCCAAAGCTTCCGCGCAACGCTTGAGCAATCTTCCGGCCCGTCAGCAAGACATGCTTTACCACCGCGCCATGAGCAAAAGCGTCGCGATGGCCCTGGCCAGCTACCTCAGCACCGCCGGTTTTGTCGATTGGGATGCGGACGTGCTGGGTCTCGACCTGTACATCTGACCGTGTTGCCTTACTACCTCGGCTGCCCGTCGTGGAGTGAGAATGCCTGGCGCAATTACCTTTACCCGCAAGACGCCAAACCCGGCGAATTCCTCAGTTATTACACGCAGATATTCAATGCCGTAGAAGGCAACACGACCTTCTACGCGAGCCCGGCTGTCAATACGGTGCAGCGCTGGGCCGAAACCATGCCTGCACACTTCCGCTTCACGGCCAAATTTCCCCGCGACATCAGCCACGGCGGTGACCTGCGTGAACAGCTCGCCGCCGCCGAAACATTTCTGAGATTGCTCAGCCCGTTGGACGAGCGCGTGTCGCCGCTGTGGCTGCAGTTGTCGAAAAGCTTCACGCCGCAACGTTTGCCCGAACTCGACGGCTTCATCGATGCCATCGACCGGCCCCTCGCGATCGAAGTGCGCCACGAAGCATTTTTCGCCAAGGGTGACGCCGAGCGCACGCTCAACCGACTGTTGCTCGAAAAAGGCGTCGAACGCATCTGCCTTGATCCGCGCGCGCTGTTCAATTGCACATCGAGCGATCCCGCCGTGCTGCACGCGCAGTCACAGAAACCGCGAGTGCCGCCGCGTCCGGCAGCGTTTACGCAATTCCCACAAGTGCGCTTCATTGGCCATCCGCATCTGCAAGCCAATGATCCATTCCTTGAGCCTTGGGTTGAGAAAATCGCCGAATGGATCGAAGAAGGGCGCACGCCGTACATCTTCCTGCACACCTCCGATAATCTGTTTGCGGCAAAACTGGCACAACGTTTCCACGCACGACTGATGCTACGTTTGCCTGGCCTGCCGCCGCTGGCTGAGCTATACAGAGAGCCCGCCGCCGAACAACTTGGCTTGCTCTGAGGCGGCCCCGTCCCTTCTTCAGGAGCCCGCCAATGGATGCGCAAACCCTTCGAGCCCAGGCGTTCAAAACACTGCACGAGCGCGGCAGCGCGTTTGTCATCCCCAACCCGTGGGACGCCGGCTCGGCGAAAATGCTCGCCAGTCTCGGCTTCGAGGCGCTGGCGACCACAAGTGCCGGTTATGCGTTTTCGCAAGGCCGGCCGGATGGCGGGCTGACGCTGAAAGACACCCTGGCGAATGTGCGCGCCATCGTCGCCGCCACCGATCTGCCGGTCGCTGTCGATCTGGAGAACGGTTTCGCGGATGACCCGGCGCAATGCGCACAAAGCATCTTGCGCGCCGCTGCTGCGGGGGCCGTCGGCGGTTCGATCGAAGACGCCACGGGCCGCGAAGAGGCACCGATCTACTGTTTCGAGCACGCCGTTGCGCGCATCGAAGCCGCCGTTGCCGCCGCCCGCAGTCTGTCATTCCCCTTCATGCTGACCGCGCGTGCGGAAAACTTCCTGCATGGCAATCCTGATCTGGACGACACCATTGGACGCCTGCAGGCATTTGCCGAAGCCGGCGCTGACGTGTTGTACGCGCCGGGGCTACGTAGCGCTGAAGATGTTTTGGCGGTGGTTCGTGCCGTGGCGCCGAAACCGGTGAATGTACTGATGTCCGGCGGGCTCAAGCTGACGGTGCAGCAATTGAGTGAAATGGGCGTCAAGCGAGTCAGCGTCGGGTCTGCGTTTGCGCTGGCCGCGTACGGCGAGTTCTACCGCGCCGCGCAAGAGGTCAAAACGTCCGGCACCTTCAGCTTTACCTCGCACTCGATGCCGTACGGGCAAGCCAATCAGTTGTTCAAGGGCTGACGATGCGGTCTCGTTGGGGCCTGTGGCTGATGCTGTTGATCCTTGGCGGCGCAACCTTGAGCGTCTGGCGGGGCTGGGTAACGCTGCCGTCGCAGTGGAATCTGTGGGCACCGCTGGACGTCAGGGCTGCCCCCAACTTTCTGACGCGCTACAAACTGATGCGCTTGCGCGATGATCCGCAACTGTGCGATCAGGTTCTGGGCACTTCCGGGCTGCGTGTGGCCCGTCAGGCCGACAGCCCTGAAGCGAAATGCCCGTTGACCAACGCCTTGCGCGTGCAGGGTGGCGAGGTGGCGCTGAGCAGCAGCTTCCTCGCCAGTTGCCGCCTGGCCGTGTCGTTTGCGCTGTTCGAACGCCATGCCCTGCAACCGGCCGCCCAGGCGGTTTACGGCCAGTCGGTGAGCCGCGTCGATCATCTGGGCAGCTTCGCCTGCCGCAACGTTTACGGTCGCGAGAATGGCCGGCGCAGTCAGCATGCCAGCGCCGATGCAGTGGACATCGCCGGTTTTCGTCTGGCGGACGGGCGCGCCATCAACGTACTCAAGGACTGGCCGAAGGATAATCAGGACGCGAGGTTTCTACGCCAGGTCCGCGACAGTGCGTGTGACATGTTCAGCGTGGTGCTGAGCCCGGATTACAACGCCGCCCACCGCAATCACTTTCATCTCGATGTCGGGCCGTGGTGGGTCTGTCGCTGAGGGTCAGGCGGCAATGCGCAGGTTGTGCAGCACAATCGGGCGCGCCCAGCCGATGTCGAAATCGAAGTGCTTCTGCTGTTCCACCAACTCTTCGGACGAGAACGGCGGGAAAGGTTTGTCGAGCAGGTCCAGTTCGAATTCTGCAATCGGCAGCTGCAACAGGCGCGGTTGCGGTGCAGCCCCAGGAGTTGGCAATGGCTGGCCATGCGTCAGAACGATCGGGCGAACCCAACTGCTTTCGAAGTCCTGCTGCTTCTGTTGAGCGGCAATTTCTTCTGCCGGGTACGGTGGGAAAGGCTTGGCGGCCAGGTCCATTTCGAACTCGGCGATTGGCAGGAACAGGGGCTCAGGCGGTTTGACCGGGGTTTCTTTCACATCACACAGGCGCTGCGAAACGATGTGCGCGAGCAACTCGCTGCCGACGGTGGGTTCCTGCGGACTGTCGACATCAACCGGTGGGAAATTCAGCGATTCAGGCAGCACATCACCCGACTGCTCGGCCAGCGCCCGGGCAAAGAAATCCTGCCACAGGTGACTGACACCGCTCAGTGCTTGGGTATTTCTCAGGCTGTAATCGCCGTACGGCGAGATGAAGCCTGTGAATGTTGGTTGAATGTCTGACATTTTTCTCGGTCGACGCTCAGCTCTGGCAAAATGCTCGTTAGTTTTGTTATCGGCCGTTTTTGCCGATCATTAATTTTTTGAGCGTGTTTTCCCATGATTGAGCAACCGGCGGCTTGCCGCATCCATGTCGAAGCGCTGGGCGCGGCGTTTCAGGCCCGGGCCGAGCAGTGGGCCGAGCGCCTGAATCTGCCGCTGCAGGTTATCGACGGTGAATTTGCCTTGCAGGTCGGGGAGCAGGGTCTGCAACTGCAACAACTGGGACCTGAGGCGCCGGGGCCGGTGCGGGTGGACTTCGTCGAGGGGGGCGCGGCGCATCGGCGCTTGTTCGGTGGCGGCACGGGGCAGATGATCGCCAAAGCCGTCGGCATCGCGCAGGGCGTGCGTCCGCGTGTGCTGGATGCGACGGCAGGGCTGGGCAAGGATGCGTTCGTCCTGGCCAGCCTCGGTTGCGAAATGAGCCTCATCGAACGCCAGCCGCTGATTGGTGCATTGCTGGAGGACGGCCTGGCGCGCGCCGCTGAGGATTTCGACGTGGCCTCGATCGTGGCGAGGATGCGTTTGCTAAAGGGCAATTCGATCGAGGTGATGCGCAATTGGGAAGGGAAGCCGCCGCAAGTGATCTATCTGGACCCGATGTTTCCGCACCGTGAGAAAACCGCGCTGGTGAAGAAGGAAATGCGCCTGTTTCGGCCGCTGGTGGGCGATGACCCGGATGCCCCGGCCTTGCTCGAAGCCGCGTTGGCGTTGGCCAGCCACCGGGTGGTGGTCAAGCGACCGCGCAAGGCGCCGTGCATTGCCGGGCCCAAACCGAGCCACGCGCTGGATGGCAAATCCAGTCGGTATGACATTTATCCGAAGAAAGCGTTGAAGCCCTGAGGCCGAGGCGTGCCCATCGCGAGCAGGCTCGCTCCCACACTGGATTGTGTCGAGTGAAGATCAAATGTGGGAGCGAGCCTGCTCGCGATGGGCCAGACCAGACGACCGAAAGTTTTCAGGCTGACGCTGGTCGATACGCCCGCATAAACAACTCGACCACTTCCTGCACATGGCTCTCCGCCGCGTCGCCGGTCAACGGTTCGCCACAGCCATACAACAGTCGAAAATTCGCCGCACCCTTGAGCAGGCAGAAAAAATGTTCGGCGGCGTTGCGTGGCTTGTCGATGCTCAGCGCGCCAATCTGATCCACCTTGCTCAACAGCCGCTCCATGCCCTGCAGCATGCGCTGGGGGCCCGCCTCGAAAAAGATCTGTGACAGTTTCGGATCCTGACTGCCCAGGGTCATCATCAACCGGTGCAGGTTCACCGATTCGTCGCTGTTGATCAGTTGATGGAAACCGCGCGCAATGTTGATCAACACCGCTTCCACGGCAATGCCGTCAGGCAATTCGAAAAACAGTTTAGGCAATTGTTCTTCGCACTTGGCGACGACGGCGGCGGAAAACAAGGTTTCCTTGTCGTTGAAATGGCTATAGACGGTCAGCTTCGACACCCCGGCCTCGGCGGCTACGGCATCCATGCTGGTGCTCGCATAACCTTTGGTCAGAAACAGAATTTTCGCCGCGTCGAGGATCGCCTGGCGCTTGGCCAGATCCTTGGGGCGGCCCGGACCATTCGAGGCTGAGAGATTGTTCGACATTCTTCGCTTTTAATACTGGACTGGTGAGTTTGCTATTAATAACATACCGGCAAGTATAATTATTCCAAGCACCATTAGCGAAAGGTCCGTCACCATGTTCCGCTATGCCTCGCCCCTCGCGTTGCCAGTCGGTCTGGCTTTTTTATTGTCTGCGTGCGGGCACGAGGAGGCGCCTCAGGTCAGCGTCCGACCGGCGATGGTCGTGCAACCGGAGCCTTCGGCTCAGGCGGTGGACAGTTTCCCCGGTGAAGTACGAGCGCGATTCGAGCCGGAACTGGCTTTTCGCATCGGTGGCAAAGTCAGTCGACGGCTGGTCGAAGAGGGGCAACGGGTGAAGGCGGATCAGCCGCTGGCCGAACTCGATCCGCAGGATGTGCGCCTGCAACTGGAAGCCACCCGTGCACAGGTCGCTGCCGCCGAAGCCAATCTGAGCCTGGTGCGTGCGGAGCGTGACCGTTACAAAACGCTGATGGATCGTCAGATGGTCAGCCGGTCGCTGTACGACAATTCCGAAAACCTTTACCGCTCCGGTGAAGCGCGCCTCAAGCAAATCAAAGCCGAATTCAGCGTCTCGACCAACCAGGCCAGTTACGCTGTGCTGCGTGCACCTCAGGATGGCGTGGTGGCCAAACGTGCAGTTGAAGTTGGACAAGTGGTGGCTGCCGGGCAAACCGTGTTTACCCTTGCCGCCGATGGCGAGCGCGAAGTGCTGATCAGTTTGCCGGAGCAGAGTTTCGGTCGCTTCAAAGTCGGTCAGGCAGTGTCCGTGGAATTGTGGACGCAACCTGACCAACGCTTCGCCGGGCGCATCCGCGAGTTGTCGCCCGCGGCCGACCCGAAGTCGCGCACATTCGCCGCGCGCATTGCCTTCACGGCCGGCAAGGTCCCGGCCGAACTCGGCCAGAGCGCACGGGTTTTCATCCAGACCGCTGATGTGATCGCGCTGTCGGTCCCGCTGTCGGCCGTCACCGCCGAAAACGGTGCCACCTACGTCTGGGTGCTCGGCGCCAACAACACCCTGAAGAAAGTCCCGGTGCGGGTCGGTGCATTCGGCGAAAAAACCGTGCCGGTGCTCGAAGGCTTGAACGCCAGCGACTGGGTGGTAGCCGCCGGGGTTCATGTGCTTCTCGATGGACAACAAGTGCGACCGGTGGATCGCTCCAACCGCGTGGTCAATCTGGCGGACAAGGAGTAATTCCCGATGGGTTTCAATCTTTCCGAATGGGCGTTGCGCAATCGCCAGATCGTACTGTTCCTGATGATCTTGCTCGCGGTTGTCGGCGCGCTTTCCTACACCAAGTTGGGACAAAGTGAAGACCCGCCCTTTACCTTCAAAGCCATGGTCGTGCGCACGATCTGGCCCGGGGCGACGGCGGAGGAAGTCGCGCGGCAGGTCACTGAACGCATCGAAAAAAAGCTGATGGAGACCGGTGAGTACGAACGCATTGTGTCGTTCTCGCGCCCTGGCGAATCCCAGGTGACGTTCATTGCCCGCGATTCCATGCATTCAGTGGACATCCCGCAGCTGTGGTATCAAGTCCGCAAGAAGGTCAGCGATATCCGCCACACCCTGCCGCCCGGGGTTCAGGGGCCGTTTTTCAACGATGAATTCGGCACCACGTTCGGCAATATCTACGCCTTGACCGGCGATGGTTTTGACTACGCCGTGCTCAAGGACTATGCCGACCGGGTGCAGATCCAGCTGCAACGGGTCAAGGATATCGGCAAGGTCGAATTGCTCGGGCTGCAGGACGAGAAGATCTGGATCGAATTGTCCAACGTCAAACTCGCCACCCTGGGCTTGCCGCTGGCGGCGGTGCAGCAGGCGCTGCAGGAACAGAATGCGGTGTCAACGGCAGGGTTCTTCGAAACCACCAGCGAACGATTGCAGCTACGGGTATCCGGGAATTTTCAGACAGTTGAAGAGATAAAGAACTTTCCGATCCGTGTCGGTGATCGCACGTTCCGTATCTCCGATGTCGCCGATGTGCGTCGTGGCTTCAACGATCCTCCCGCGCCACGCATGCGCTTCATGGCCGAAGATGCGATCGGTCTGGCCGTGGCCATGAAGGACGGTGGCGACATTCTGGTGCTGGGCAAGGCGCTGGAGGTCGAGTTTGCGCGAATCCAGAAAAACCTTCCGGCGGGCATGCAACTGCGCAAGGTCTCCGACCAACCGGCGGCGGTGAAAACCGGTGTCGGAGAATTCGTCCAGGTGTTGGTTGAAGCCTTGGCGATTGTGTTGCTGGTGAGCTTCTTCTCACTCGGCGTGCGCACCGGCATGGTGGTGGCGCTGGCGATTCCGCTGGTGTTGGCGATGACCTTTGCCTGCATGTATTACCTCGGCATCGGCCTGCACAAGATTTCCCTCGGCGCGCTGGTGCTGGCGTTGGGCCTGTTGGTGGACGACGCAATCATCGCCGTGGAAATGATGGCGATCAAAATGGAGCAGGGCTTCGATCGGGTGAAGGCCGCGAGTTACGCCTGGACCAGTACCGCGTTTCCCATGCTCACCGGTACGCTGATCACCGCCGCCGGTTTTCTCCCGATCGCCACCGCGCAATCGGGCACCGGCGAATACACCCGTTCGATCTTTCAGGTGGTGACCATCGCGCTGCTGGCCTCGTGGGTGGCGGCGGTGGTTTTTGTGCCGTACCTGGGGGAAAAACTCTTGCCGGATCTGGCGAAAATTCACGCAGCCAAACACGGTACTGCCGACGGCCAGTTTGACCCTTACGGCACGCCGTTCTATCAGCGTGTCAGGCGATTGGTGGAGTGGTGCGTGCGCCGCCGCAAGACGGTGATTGTGCTGACGGCTGCGTTGTTCGTTGCCTCTGTCGTGTTGTTTCGATTTGTCCCGCAGCAGTTCTTCCCCGCGTCCGGTCGCCTGGAGTTGATGGTCGATCTGAAGCTGGCCGAGGGTGCTTCCCTGAGCAATACAGCGGATGAGGTCAAACGCCTGGAAACGTTGCTCAAGGGGCACGCGGGCATCGACAACTATGTGGCCTACGTCGGCACGGGCTCACCGCGTTTCTACCTGCCGCTCGATCAGCAACTGCCTGCGGCAAGCTTCGCGCAGTTTGTCGTCCTCGCCAAAACCATTGAGGAGCGCGAAACGCTGCGCCTGTGGCTGATCGAAACGCTCAATGAACAATTCCCGACCTTGCGCTCGCGGGTCACGCGCCTGGAGAACGGCCCGCCCGTGGGCTATCCGGTGCAGTTTCGGGTGACCGGTGAGCACATCGAGGAAGTCCGTGCCCTGGCGCGCAACGTCGCAGCCAAGGTTCGCGAGAATCCGCACGTGGTCAATGTCCACCTCGATTGGGAAGAACCGAGCAAGGTCGTGTATCTGAACGTTGACCAGGACCGCGCGCGGGCGCTCGGAGTGAGCACGGCGAACCTGTCCAGGTTTCTGCAGAGTTCGCTGACGGGCTCCAGCGTCAGCCAGTACCGCGAAGACAATGAGTTGATCGAGATTCTGCTGCGCGGCACTTCGCGTGAGCGTACTGAATTGTCGTTGCTGCCCAGCCTTGCGGTGCCGACCGAAAATGGTCGCAGCGTGGCGTTGTCGCAGATCGCCACGCTCGAATACGGTTTTGAAGAGGGCATCATCTGGCATCGCAATCGGTTGCCCAACGTGACGGTTCGCGCCGATATTTATGGCAAACAACAACCGGCGACCCTGGTGCAGCAGATCATGCCGACGCTCGATTCGATTCGCGCACAACTGCCCGATGGCTATTTGCTGGACGTGGGCGGGACGGTGGAGGATTCGGCTCGCGGGCAGAATTCGGTAAAGGCCGGGGTGCCGCTCTTTATCGTGGTGGTGCTGACGTTGCTGATGCTGCAACTGCGAAGTTTCTCACGCACGGTGATGGTGTTTCTGACGGCGCCGTTGGGGTTGATCGGGGTGACGCTGTTTCTGATGGTGTTTCGTCAGCCATTCGGGTTTGTGGCGATGCTGGGCACGATTGCGCTGTCGGGGATGATCATGCGCAATTCGGTGATTCTGGTGGATCAGATCGAGCAGGACATCGCGGCGGGTTTGAAGCCTTGGCAGGCGATTATCGAGGCGACCGTGCGACGCTTCCGGCCCATTGTGTTGACGGCACTGGCGGCGGTGCTGGCGATGATTCCGTTGTCGCGCAGTGTGTTTTTCGGGCCGATGGCGGTGGCGATCATGGGCGGGTTGATTGTTGCTACGGCGTTGACGTTGTTGTTTTTGCCGGCGCTCTATGCGGCCTGGTTTCGGGTTCGGCGGGAGCCGTAGTGTTGAAAGAAGATGGCTTTGTACGGGACATACGTTTCGCCGCCGTGAGTGCGTCCGGTCCTGGCTCCTACAAAACTCTCGGAGCGGTCTGATATTGAGTGAGACCCCTGAGGATGCTGTACTCAGAGCTCATTTTCAGAAGAATTCTTATGAGCCAGCCTCCATTACTAACAGGCAGATATGACCCTGTGTTTGACGTGTTGGTGAGGTCGCCGCACAAGGAGCGTCTTTCTGCGAGCGCAGAGCCCGGATTCGTAGGAGCACAGGTTGCTCGCGAAAGCCTCAAGCGGTTCATCATTCAGACCGTGTGATGGCTGTCGCGAGCAAGCTTTGCTCCTGCGGGAGGCATGTCAAAGCGTACCGAACACTTTCTTCGCCAGACTGGTCGCGGCAGCGGCCGGGTTCTGGCGGATGGTTTCTTCCTGTTTGCCGATCATTTCAAACAGACCATTTAACGCTTGCTCCGTCACATAACCTTCAATATTGGCGCTCTTCGCATCGATAACGCCAAAGGTCGCCGCCTGTCCGGCAAACGAGTTGTACTGCTTGGCCAGACCCACTTGATCAGTGGCTTTTTTGACGATCGGCAGAAATTTCAGGCGGATCTGTTCACGGCTGGTCTGGCTCAGGTATTGAGTAGCCGAATCGTTGCCGCCGCTGAGGATGCCTTTGGCGTCTTCCACGGTCATTTTTTTCACGGCTTCGACGAGGATAGGCTGGGCCTGGACCACGGCCGCCTCGGCAGCCTTGTTCATGCTGGTTTCCAGTTGATCGACTTGTGCGCCCATGCCGAACGCTTTCATCTTGCTGGCGACTTTGCCCAATTTGCCCGGCAGTTCGATTTTCACCTCGGGATTGTTGCTGAAGCCGCCCGGCGTGCCGAGTTGTTTCACCGCCAGTTGCGCGCCTTGGGTCAGTGCATCCTTGAGACCGCCGGTGGCGTCCTTTTGCGACAGGTCACTGAGCGACACGGCAAGCGCGCTAGCGGAAATCATCAGGCCTGCGCACAGGCCGGCAAAGCGTAGGGTAGGGCGGAGCATGCAGGCTTCCTCTCAATATAAACGGGTGTACGGTGCGCGGTGGCAGCACTACGAGTTCTGCATCAGACCACGGGCTGGACGGTAACCAACTCGGCCGCGTCTTCGCTGCGATGCAGCGCCACCTGTCGGATCGACAAACGAATCTCCGCCGGCAGCACCCGTTTGGCCGCGCCTTCGGCGAGTTCGCCAAGCATTGGGTGATAACTCAGCTTGCCCGCTTCATCGCGCCGCAGCACCTCGAGGTCGAGCAGCGTCTGAATGAAGTGGCGGAACAGGCTCTTGTCGAAAAATTCCGGGGCGTTCAGACCGTGCAGGATCGACAGGCGCTGGGCCATGACCGTACACAGGTCTTCAAGCTCTTCTGCGCTGATGCTGTGTTGCCCGCTGTTGAGCAGCAGCGAAACGGTCATGTAGAAGCGCTGCAGGGTTTGCGCGATGCTTTTCGACAGCAGCGTCAGCAGCACGAAATGCCGCGAGCTTGGCGCCGGACGCAAATAGACATCGTTTTCGAAACGCAGCAGGCCTTGCTCGACGAACGCTTCGAGCCACTGATCGACCACCCCGTCCAGTTCGTCCAGCGACCAGCGAATGAACAGCTCCGATTGCAGGTACGGATACAGCGCCCGGGTGTACCGCAGGATCTGTTCGCGGCTCATGCGCGACGTGCTCTGGAAGAAGCTCGCCAGCAGCGCGGGCAACGCAAAAATGTGCAGCACGTTGTTGCGGTAATACGTCATCAGGACCGCGTTTTGCTCATCCAGATACAGAATTTTGCCCAAGGCGTCGTTCTGCTCGGACAACAGATCCATGTCCTTGACGTGCTCGATCAACGCGCGACCGTCGCCTTCCGGCAACGTGGTGTGCGGTGAATACGGGACTTTGCGCAGCAGGGCCAGGTAGAGGTCGAGCACCCGCGCCATGGCGCGATCATCGAGGGCCAGACGCGTGGTGGACAACAGCGCCAACGCGACCAGATTCACCGGGTTGATCGCCGCCGCTTCGTTCAGATGCTGCGCGACTTTCTCGCCCAAACGGTTAGTGGTCTCGTTGAGCCAGGCCGGTTTGAACTGCGGGCCGAGTGCCTGCTCGCGCCAGTCAGGCTGTTCGCTGTCGAGAAATTCCGCCAGTTTGATCGGCTCGCCGAAGTTGACCGCGACCTGACCGAAACGCTGCTTGAGCGCTCCGATGACTTTGAAGATGTCGAAGATCGATTCTTTCTTTTTGCTCGCGCCACGCAGCTCGCCCAGATAGGTCCGGCCTTCGAGTACGCGTTCGTAACCAATGTAGACCGGGATGAACACAATCGGCATCCGCGACGAGCGCAGGAAGCTGCGCAGGGTGATCGCCAGCATGCCGGTTTTCGGTTGCAGCATGCGCCCGGTGCGCGAGCGGCCACCCTCGACGAAGTACTCGACCGGGAAACCTTTGGTGAACAGGGTGTGCAGGTATTCGTTGAAGACCGAGGTGTACAGCGGATTGCCCTTGAAGGTGCGGCGCATGAAAAACGCACCGCCGCGTCGCAGCAGGCTGCCGATCACCGGCATGTTGAGGTTGATCCCGGCGGCGATGTGCGGTGGCGTCAGGCCATTGCGGAACAGCAGATAGGACAGCAGCAGGTAGTCGATGTGGCTGCGGTGACACGGCACATAGATGACTTCGTGACCCTGGGCGACCTTCTGCACGCCTTCGATGTGGTTGACCTTGATCCCGTCGTAAATCTTGTTCCAGAACCAGCTCAACACCACTTCGAGAAAGCGGATGGCGGTGTAGGTGTAATCCGAAGCGATCTCGTTGCCATAGCGCAGCGCCTGGGCCTTGGCTTTCTCGGGGGTAATGTTCTCCCGCTCGGCTTCATCGAGGATCGCTTGCTTGACCAGCGGTTGATTGAGCAAACCTTTGACCAGGTTGCGGCGGTGGGAAATGTCGGGGCCGATCACCGCGGCTTTGAGGTTGCGCAAGTGCACCCGCAGGATGCGCTGAGCCATGCGCACGGTGCGCTCGTGGCCCTTGTTGTGATCGATCAGCTCGCGCAGATGAATCGGCGCGGAGAACTGCACGCGGGTCTTGCGCCCCAGCACGATGATGCTGAGCAATCGGCGCAACCGCCCGGTGACCGCCCAGCTGTCGGCGAAGAGCAGCTTCCACGGGCTCGATTCACTGTCCGGCGACTGACCCCAGAACACGCTCACCGGAATGATCTGCGCGTCTTCGGCGGCGTTTTGGCTCAGGGCGCTGACCAGGCGGGTCAGGGTCGGTGGCGCGCCACGTTTGTCCTGACGACCGAGCCAGTCGGGTTCCGGCGTCAGGTAAAAAAAGGCAGCAGGTTCAATCAGCGTCCCTACCGACACCGGCAACACCGGGCGGGGCAGGCCGGCCTTGGTGCATTCGGTATCGACCACGGCGAGGTCGGTCAGCGAAGGGTTTTGCAGGACATAGAACACCGGACGGCTGCGGTCGAGGTTGAGGGTGAACGACGACTGGTTGATCGTCTCCGAGCGAACCCAGAGGTACAACAGCCGGCGCAGGGTGCCAAACACAAGACGGCGGAACGGGGAACGGGTCATACGGCATCTGCATGAGTGAATAAACCGAGCGATTGCTCGGGCGCGCGACAGTGTGCCGTATTCCCCTGAAATCGGCAAAAAAGCGGCTAAGCAAAGTTGAGTTGAGTTGAGTTGAGAGATTTTGCGGCTGACCTATACTCGCCCGCTCAACAATAAAAACATGGGGCGGCAATTTATGGCTACGCGCGTAACCGGCAGTGTGAAGTGGTTTAACGATGCCAAGGGCTATGGCTTCATTCAACGCGACGACGGTGTGGATGTGTTTGTGCACTACCGCGCGATCCGCGGTGAAGGGCATCGCTCGCTGGCTGAGGGTCAGCAGGTTGAGTACGCCGTGGTGACCGGCGAGAAGGGTTTGCAGGCTGAAGACGTGGTAGGGCTGTAAACCCACTCCTCAGATCAGGCAAAACCACTGTGGGAGCGAGCTTGCTCGCGATTGGGGCGTGTCAGCCCCAGTTGATGTGACTGACAGGACCCCATCGCGAGCAAGCTCGCTCCCACAGGTTTTATGTGCAGCCTTCAAGCAGTTTTCCAGGTGATCTCCTCTTCACCATCGGCACTGATGCGCATCCAGCGATCCGCGGTTTCTTCACCTTCTTCCTCGATCCAGCTCCCCGGCGCGCAACGCACTTCGACATTCAGTGCGGCGAACGCGGCACGGGCGCAGGCGATGTCGTCTTCCCACGGCGTCTGGGCGCTTTCCAGGTACAGGCTGTTCCATTTTCCTACGGCTTTGGGCAACCAGGTTACCGGCACGTTACCGGCCTTGCATTTGTACGTCTGACCTTTCTGCACCCAGTCGGTGCACGGGCCCAACGCGGTGCTGAGCCAGGCTGCGACGGCCTTGTAGTCGACGTCGGCGTCTTTCAGGTAAATCTCGATATCGGGTTGGCGCATGGATGTCCTCACTGCGGGTCTGAAAAATCCATTCGCGGATTTAGCCGGCTTCAAGCGGTCGCTCAAGGCCAAAAATTATTGAAGTACGAAGTAATCGTAACGCATCGACACGGTGACCTCGAACGGCTCCGTCTGCTCGATCACCGCCGCCCGTCGTTCGGCACTGGCGCGCCAGCCGTGCGGCGTCATGGCCAGCAGGTTGGCGCGATCCTGGCCGCTCGCCAGCGTCAATTTGAATTCAAGGGTTTCGCTGTGCTGCAGCGACATGCCTTCCGGCACCAGCGCCAGATGCTTGTCATCCGTGTACTCGCGCACTTCGTCGTAAAGACGTTCGCGTAATTCCATCAGATGGCCGCTGGTCGGGCCGACTTTCATCAGGCCGCCGCCGGGGCTGAGCAAGCGTTTGGCTTCTTCCCAGTCCAGAGGGCTGAAGACGCTGGCAAGAAACTGGCAGCTGTCGGAGGCCAGCGGCACGCGCGCCATGCTGGCGATCAACCAGGTCAGCTGCGGATCGCGTTTGCAGGCACGTTTGACCGCTTCGCGCGAGATGTCCAGCGCGTAGCCATCGGCAAGCGGCAAGGCCTGGGCGATTTGTGCGGTGTAGTAACCCTCGCCGCAGCCGATGTCGAGCCAGCGCTGCGGCGCGTATTGCGCCGCCAGTTCAGCAAGGCGCCTGGCCACGGGTGCGTAATGCCCGGCGTTCAGGAAGTCGCGACGAGCTTCGACCATCGCCAGGTTATCCCCAGGGTCGCGACTGTTTTTGTGCTGCACCGGCAGCAGATTCAGGTACCCCTGACGCGCACGGTCAAAACGATGCCCGGCGGGGCAAGCCACGCCGTTTTCCACCGCGTTCAGCGGTTCACTGCAGATCGGGCAAGCGAGCATCAGGCGAGCAACTTGATCAGGGTCTGGTAATAGATTTCGGTCAGCACATCGAGGTCGGCGGCGAGTACGCGCTCGTTGACCTGATGGATCGTCGCGTTGACCGGGCCCAACTCGACCACTTGTGTACCCATGGTTGCAATGAAGCGTCCGTCGGACGTCCCGCCGCTGGTGGAGGCGCGGGTGGAGCGCCCGGTGACGTCCTTGATGCTCGATGCGACGGCATCGAGCAACGCGCCCGGCTCGGTGAGGAACGGCAGACCGGACAGCGCCCAGTCGATGTGCCAGTCCAGGCCATGTTTGTCGAGGATGTCGGCGACGCGTTTCTGCAGACCTTCCACCGTGGACTCGGTGGAGAAACGGAAGTTGAACACCGCCACCAGATCCCCCGGAATCACGTTGGTCGCGCCGGTGCCGGAATTGACGTTGGAAATCTGGAAACTGGTCGGCGGGAAGAAATCATTGCCGTGGTCCCAGTGTTCGGCAGCCAGTTCGGCCAGCGCCGGGGCGGCGAGGTGGATCGGGTTTTTCGCCAGGTGCGGGTAGGCCACGTGGCCCTGGACACCGCGCACGGTCAGTTTGGCACCGAGCGAACCGCGACGGCCGTTCTTGACCACATCGCCCACCAGCGTGGTGCTCGACGGCTCGCCGACGATGCACCAGTCCAGCCGTTCCTTGCGTGCGGCGAGACGCTCGATCACCGCTTTGGTGCCGTGGTGCGCCGGGCCTTCTTCGTCGCTGGTGATGAGGAAAGCGACCTTGCCCTTGTGGTCCGGGTAGTCGGCGACGAAGCGTTCGGCGGCCACGGTCATGGACGCGAGGCTGCCTTTCATGTCCGCCGCACCACGGCCGCAGAGCATGCCGTGGTCGTCGATGACTGCGTTGAACGGGTCGATTTGCCAGGCGGTGACAGGACCGGTCGGGACCACGTCGGTGTGACCGGCGAAGCACAGCACCGGACCGTCATGTTTGCCATGGGTCGCCCAGAAGTTATCCACATCTTCGATACGCATCGGCTCAAGCTGGAAACCGGCATCGCCCAGGCGCTGCATCATCTGCTTCTGGCAATCGGCGTCGACCGGCGTCACGGAGGGACGGCGGATCAGGTCGATGGCGAGTTGAAGGGTCGGCGAAAGGTCGGCGTGGGCCGTCATGGAAAACTCCGGAGATCATGAGTGTGGGCGCGGACTAATTGTGGGAGCCAGCCAGCCTGCTGGCGATGGTGGTGTGGCAGTCAACATATAAGGTGATTGTTACATTGCCATCGCGAGCAGGCTCGCTCCCACAGGGATGGATATCACGCCAAGCCCTGCAAAATGGCGGATATCTTAAAGCAAAACGGCGACCATTGGCCGCCGTTTAGTGCATCCGCAGAGATTTAGACCGCGGGTGCCGTCTGTGCTTCGAGTGCCGGTTTTGGCAGCGAAGACAGGAACGCCATGATCAGCGCCGCCAGATACGGCAGCGACTGCACCAGCAACATGATCACCCAGAAGCGCATGTCGTTGCTCGGCATGCCGTTCACCAGGTAAATGCCCAGCGCCGCACCCCACAACAGCAGCATGATGAACACTTCTTCGCGAGCCTCCGAAATCGCCACCCAGAAGCCGTGGTTATCGGCGTTCTTCGGTGTGCGGAAAAACGGAATGCTGGTGGTGAAGAAGCCGTACAGCACCGCTTTGGCGATGGTGTGCGACAACGCCAGACCGGCGAGTGCGGCGCAGAATGCGTCCTTCAAATTGACGCCGACCGCGCGACGATACAGGAAGATAATCTTGCCGACCTTGAACACGAACAGCGCCAGCGGCGGGATGGCGAAGATCAGCAACGGCGGGTCGACCCGCTGCGGCACGATGATCATCGCCGCCGACCACAACAGTGCGCCCACGGTGAAGAAAATGTTCATGCCATCGGCGACCCACGGCAACCAGCCCGCGAGGAAGTGGTAACGCTGGCCGCGGGTCAGCTCGGAACCCTTGCCGCGCAACAGGCTGGTGGTGTGCCGCTTGATGATCTGAATGGCGCCATAGGCCCAGCGGAACCGCTGCTTTTTGAAGTCGATAAACGTATCGGGCATCAGGCCTTTGCCGTAACTGGTGTGGTAATACGCCGCCGACAAACCTTTTTCGAACACGCGCAGGCCCAACTCGGCATCTTCGCAGATGCACCAGTCCGCCCAGCCGAGCTCTTCGAGCACCGACCGGCGGGTCATGGTCATGGTGCCGTGCTGAATGATCGCGTCGCGTTCGTTACGGGTGACCATGCCGATGTGGAAGAAGCCCTTGTATTCGGCGTAGCAGAGCTTCTTGAACGTGCTTTCGTTCTGATCGCGGTAATCCTGCGGCGACTGCACCACGGCGATTTTCGGATCGGCGAAGTGCGGCACCATGTGCTTGAGCCAGTTCGGATCGACGCAGTAGTCCGAGTCGATTACGGCAATGACTTCGGCATCCTTGGCGGTGTGCGGAATCAGGTAATTCAGCGCGCCACCCTTGAAGCCGGCGAGCGGTGCGACGTGGAAAAACCTGAAGCGCGGGCCGAGGGTTTCGCAGTAATCGCGCACCGGTTCCCAGACCGCCGGGTCCTTGGTGTTGTTGTCGATGATCAGGACTTCGAAGTCCGGATAGTCGAGCTTGGCCAGAGCATTGAGGGTCTGTTTAACCATCTCCGGCGGCTCGTTATAGCAAGGCACATGAATGGAGACTTTTGGTCTGTAGTCCGAATCGCCCACCACCGGCAGGAATTCACGACGACGCTTGTGAGTCCAGACCGCTTCGGCCAGTTCATGCGCTTCGGTCAGCAGTACGATAAATACCCCGAGTGCACCGAGGGCGAGGAGGATACCGACCGTCAGGCTGAACCAGGTGCTGTATTGCAGGCTGTAGTCATAACCGATCCACACCAGAACCGAACCGCACAGGAAGGCGATAAAGGTCAGGAAGGTGCGGCCGCGTTGACGCAAGGCAGAGCCGTCGATCATCAGCAGGGTCAGCGACAGCAGCGCCAGGACCACCGAACCGACCGCCAGCACGCGCCATTGCGGGATGGCCACGACCGGGCCTTCGAAATTGAATTTCTGTTGGCGCGCCGCGTTGAACACGCCCCAGTAGGCACCCACCGAACCTTCGTCGCTGGCCTTCCACGGCTGGTCAAACGCTTCGATCACGAAGTAGTTGAAGCCCTGGCGATTAAGCTTGTTGACCAGCGTACGCAGATAGATTGCCTGGTCGGCAGGCGAGGCATCCGCACCACCGCGCATACGGCCGTTGCTCGGCCAGCCGACTTCCGACAGCAGCAGGGGTTTTTTCGGGAACATCTTCTTCAGATCCCGGGCACGATCGAGTACGAATTGTCCCGATTGCTCCATTGGCACGTGTTCCCAGTACGGCAGAACGTGCGCCGCAATCAGATCAACGTGCTTGGCCAGGCTCGGGTTCTCTTTCCAGATGTGCCATTGCTCGGACGTGGTCACCGGGACCTTCACTGCCGCGCGCACGCGATCCAGAATAATGCTCAGTTCTGCCGCCGTAATTTCCGTACGGAAAATAGCCTCGTTGCCTACCACCACGCGAACCACGCTGCGCGAGCTGTTGGCGATTTCGATGGCTTTCAGGATTTCGCGCTCGTTGCGCTCCTCGTCGGGGCTGATCCAGACCCCGAGCGTCACCCGCAGGCCGAATTCTTCAGCCAGTTTGGGAATGTTCCCCAGCGGGCCGTCGACGGAGTAAGTACGGATGTTGTCCGTGAGCTTGCTCATGATCTCCAGGTCGCGACGCATTTCATCGTCGCTGGGGTATTGAGCTTTTTGCGGGTATTGGCCTTGCTGGAAAGGCGAATACGAAAAGCCGGAGATTTGTTCAGGCCAATTGGGGGTGGTGACCGGGCGATTGATCAGCGCCCAGAAGCCGGTAAACAAGGCAGCGATGGCGAGCACCACGACCAGGTTGAGTCCAAATTTACGCGATGACATAGCTTTTTCGGGTTCCAGGGGCTGCTGAACGAAGGAACGGTCGGCGGCTGACTGCCTTTGGGGCATGGGGCGCGCATCCTACACTGGGCGTTCACTGACCGTACAGCGGACAGGGAAAAGCCGACATTGGGCAGTCGAACTTACCGTAAGTTCTTTGCGTTGGACCTTGTAGGACAATTCTTGGTTCGGCGTCGCCTGAAGAAACCAGCCGTTCATACAGCAAAGATGTTCTTGGCTGCCGACGGCCCTATAATGCGCGCCGGTTTTTTAGGTAATGGTCATGAGCACAGAAGATCCGCGGTTTGCAGGCATCGCCCGTTTGTACGGCATCGAAGGCCTTGAACGCTTGCGCGCCGCGCACGTGGCGATCGTCGGTGTCGGCGGCGTCGGTTCCTGGGCGGCGGAAGCCATCGCGCGGTGTGGCGTCGGCGAGGTTTCCTTGTTCGATCTGGACGATGTCTGCGTCAGTAACGCCAACCGTCAGTTGCACGCGCTGGACAGCACCGTCGGCAAACCCAAGGTCGAGGTGATGGCTGAGCGCCTGCGCGGGATCAATCCGGACTGCACCGTGCACGCGGTGGCGGATTTCGTCACGCGCGAGACCATGGCCGAGTACATCACACCGAACATTGATTGCGTGATCGACTGCATCGACAGCGTCAACGCCAAAGCGGCGCTGATCGCCTGGTGCAAGCGCCGCAAGATTCAGATCATCACCACCGGCGGCGCAGGCGGGCAGATTGACCCGACGCTGATTCAGGTCTGCGATTTGAATCGCACGTTCAACGATCCGCTGGCGTCGAAAGTGCGCTCGACCTTGCGCCGCGATTACAACTTCTCCCGCACCGTGACGCGTCATTACAGCGTGCCCTGCGTGTTTTCCACCGAACAACTGCGCTACCCGAAACCCGATGGCAGCATTTGCTTGCAGAAGAGCTTTGTCGGCGATGGCGTGAAGCTTGATTGCGCCGGCGGCTTTGGGGCAGTGATGATGGTCACGGCGACGTTCGGCATGGTCGCGGCCACCAAGGCTGTGGACAAGATTGTGGCCGGGGTGCGGCGGCCGGCGGATCGGGTGAAGCCGGCGGTTTAATGGTTGCAGCAGCAGACGCCATCGCGAGCAGGCTCACTCCCACATTTGGAATGCGTTTCACCTGTGGGAGTGAGCCTGCTCACGATGGCGATTAACCAGCCAACTCATTCATCCGCTGAAGCACGGCATTAAGGCCATTACTGCGCGACGGCGATAGCTGCCGGCTCAATCCGAGTTGGTTGAACCAATCCGGCAGATCCACTTGCTGCAGCTCAACCGCCGACAACCCGTTGACCCGCGCCAGCAGCAACGCCACCAACCCGCGAATCAACCGTGCATCGCTGTTTGCGGCAAAGTGCCAATGTCCATCCACCAGCGATCCCACCAGCCACACCTGACTTTCGCAGCCATGTACGCGATTGGCATCGACCTTGTCTGCGTCGCTTAGCGCCGGCAGACGATCCCCCCATTGCATGAGCAGGCGCGCGCGTTGTTCCCAGTTCGCCGCACTCCGGAAAGTGTCGAGCGCGGCGACCGCTTCGGCAGGCATACTCATCGCAACAGTTCCAGCGCCTGATCCAGTGCTTCGAAAAAACGTTCGAGGTCTTGCGAATCGTTGTACAGCGCCAGCGACACCCGAATAGCCCCGGCCAGCTGAAAGCTTTTCAGCAACGGCATGGCGCAGTGATGCCCGGCGCGCACCGCGATACCTTGCTCGGTCAGTAAATGCGCGAGATCGGCGTTATGCACACCCTCGACGACAAAACTGGCCAGCGCCAGACGCGGTTTGCCCAGTAGCTGAATACCGTTGCGTGCTTCCAGGCCTTTAAGCAGATAGTCGTGCAGCGCTGCTTCATGGGCAGACACCGCGTCCTGATCCAGACCCGCCAGATAATCCAGCGTCGCGCCCAGCCCGATCACACTGGCAATGGGCGGCGTGCCAGCCTCGAACCCCAGTGGCGCCGGGCGGAATCGAGCGCTCTGATAGTCGGCGTCCAGGACCATTTCGCCGCCGAACTGCCAATGCCGTAATCCCTTCAGCGCCTCGGTGCGGGCAAACACCACGCCCAGACCATCGGGGCCATACAGCTTGTGACTGGAAAACACATAAAAGTCGCATCCCAGCGCCTGCACGTCGTGCCGGCCATGGACCACACCTTGGGCACCATCGACCACGGTCAGTGCGTTGTGCGCTTTGGCCATTTGCAGCAAGGCGGGCAGGGGTTGCCAGGCACCCAGAACGTTGGACAACTGACTGACCGCGAGCAGGCGGGTGCGCGGACCGATCAACCGTTCGGCGGCGTGCAGGTCGATCAAACCGTCGTGGTCCAGAGGCAGGATCACCAGTTTCACGTCTCGACGGTGGGCCAGTTGCTGCCACGGCAGCAAGTTGGCGTGATGCTCCAGGGCACTGATGACGATTTCATCGCCCGGTTTGAACAGATGTTCCAGGCCGTAAGCCAGCAGGTTCAGCGCAGACGTCGCGCCGTGGGTGAAAATGATCTGCCCGCTGTCGCCTGCGTTCAGCCATTGCGCCACTTTACTGCGGCTGTTCTCGAACGCCTGGGTCGCGTGCGCGCCCGGCAAGTGCTGCGCCCGATGCACATTGGCCGCGCCGTTGGCGTAGTAATGCGCGAGAGCATCCAGCAGGGCTTGAGGTTTTTGCGTGGTGGCGGCGTTGTCCAGATAGGTCTGGTCTTGCCGTTGCAGTGCGGCGATGGCCGGAAAATCGGCACGCCAAGGGGAAGGAATCATCATGGAATGCAGCCCTGGTGAACATGGGCGAGGTGTACGCCTGACCCCTGTAGGAGCGAGCTTGCTCGCGATAGACGTCAACGATAACGCTTGTTACTTGAGTAACCGCGCCGCCCTTGCGTTTTTCGCGAGCAAGCTCGCTCCTACAGGGGATCAATCTGCTTAGTTGTGAGCGTGCAGCGCTTCGTTCAGTTCGATAGCCGATTTGTGGGTTTTGCATTCCACCGCACCGGTCTGCGAATTGCGGCGGAACAACAGGTCGGGTTGACCGGCCAGTTCACGCGCCTTGACGACTTTGACCAGCGAGTTGTTTTCGTCCAGCAGCGCCACCTTGGTACCGGCGGTGATGTACAGGCCCGACTCGACAGTGTTGCGGTCGCCCAACGGGATGCCGATACCGGCGTTTGCGCCGATCAGGCAGCCTTCGCCAACCTTGATCACAATGTTGCCGCCGCCCGACAGGGTCCCCATGGTCGAGCAGCCGCCGCCCAGGTCCGAACCCTTGCCGACGAAAACGCCGGCAGACACGCGGCCTTCGATCATGCCCGGGCCTTCGGTGCCCGCGTTGAAGTTGATGAAACCTTCGTGCATCACGGTGGTGCCTTCACCCACATAGGCGCCCAGACGCAGACGCGCAGCGTCAGCAATACGCACGCCGGCGGGGACGACGTAGTCGGTCATTTTCGGGAACTTGTCGACCGAGAATACTTCCAGCAAATCGTTACGCAGACGCGCTTCGAGTTGACGTTCGGACAGTTCGGCGAGGTCGATCGCGCCCTGGCTGGTCCAGGCCACGTTCGGCAGCAGCGGGAAAATCCCGGCAAGGTTCAGGCCGTGCGGCTTGACCAGGCGATGGGACAGCAGGTGCAGTTTAAGGTAAGCCTCGGGCGTCGAAGACAGTTGCGCATCTTCAGCCAGCAAGGTTGCGACCAGCGGTTTGTGGCTTTCGGCCAGGCGGGTCAGCAACGCCGCCTGAACAGCGTCAACACCTTTGAGCGCGTCGGCCATTTGCGAGGCTTGAGTGGTGGTGAACGTGATGGCCTGGTTGCCTTCGCTGTAACCCAGAACAGGCACCACGGCCGCAACCACTTCGGCGGACGGATTGAGCAGCGGCTGCGCGTAGAACACTTCCAGCCAGGCGCCTTGACGGTTTTGCGTGCCGACACCAAAAGCCAGGCTGAACAGGGTAGTGGACATGTAAATACCTCTAACAAAATGGAACGGGCCGCTTACTGGAGCGCTGCCGCGTAGATATCTGGCTTGAAGCCAATCAGGGTTCGGTCACCGAGATCAAGCACCGGGCGCTTGATCATCGAGGGTTGGGCGAGCATCAGTTCGATGGCTTTCGTCTGGTCGAGATCGGCTTTACGTTCGTCTTCGAGTTTGCGAAAGGTCGTGCCTGCACGGTTCAACAGCACTTGCCAGCCGTGCTCGTCGCACCATTGGGTCAGGTGCTCACGGTCGATTCCGGCCGTTTTGTAATCATGGAAATCGTAGCTCACAGCGTGTTCATCGAGCCAGTTGCGCGCCTTTTTCATGGTGTCGCAGGCTTTGATGCCGAAAAGGTGCAACGTTTTGCTTGAAGCGGTCAAGGAATTGCCCCCTTTACAGTTGCTGGAAATAGAAGGTGACGGATTATGCCATGACCGGACGGTTTCGCGTCGGCAGTGGTCGGGTTTGTATGTGTGTCAGGGCATAAACCCTGTGGGAGCGAGCTTGCTCGCGATGAGCGTGAGAACATCGCGGGGTGGCAGGCCGGTCGCGTCATCGTTAACGACCATCGCGAGCAAGCTCGCTCCTACAATTTTCGGGACAGCGTTTAACTGCGGCGCTGGATGAAATCCCGGATCCGTTGCGCCGCCTCAACACATTCCGCCAGCGGTGCAACCAGCGCCATGCGCACTCGGCCGGCGCCCGGATTGGTACCGTCGACATCACGGGACAGATAGGAACCCGGCACCACGGTCACATGCTCTTCAACGAACAGATCGCGGCAGAACGCCTCATCGTCGCCTTCAACATTCGGCCAAAGATAAAACCCGCCATCCGGCCGCTGCACGTCCATCACCGGGCTCAGAATTTCCAGCACAGCGTCATATTTTTCGCGGTACAGATCACGGTTGGCACGCACGTGTGCTTCGTCATTCCACGCGGCAACGCTGGCCAGTTGCGTCTGCACCGGCATCGCGCAGCCGTGATAAGTGCGGTACAGCAGGAAGCCTTTGAGGATGTCGGCATCGCCGGCGACGAAACCTGAGCGAAGGCCTGGCAGGTTGGAACGCTTGGACAGGCTGTGGAACACCACGCAACGCTTGAAATCCTTGCGGCCCAGTTCCACGCAGGCACTGAGCAGGCCCGGCGGCGGCGTTTGTTCGTCGAAGTAGAGCTCGCTGTAGCATTCGTCTGCGGCAATGACGAAGTCATGTTCGTCCGCCAGCGCGATGAGTTTTTTCAGGGTGTCGACCGGAATCAGAGCCCCCGTCGGATTTCCCGGCGAGCACAGGAACAGGATCTGGCAACGCTTCCAGATGTCCGCCGAAACAGCGTCGAAATCCGGGTTGAAGCCGTTTTCGTCCAGGCACGGCAGGTAGTGCGGCTTGGCCCCGGCGAGGAACGCGGCACCTTCATAGATCTGGTAGAACGGATTCGGGCTGACCACCAGCGCGTCGTCGCTACGATTAACCACGGTTTGGGTGAAGGCAAACAGCGCTTCACGCGTGCCGTTCACCGGCAGCACATGACGTGCCGGGTCGAGCCATCCTGGCGGAACACTGAAGCGACGTTCGCACCAGGCGGCGATGGCTTCGCGCAGAGCCGGAACGCCGAGGGTGGTCGGATAGACGGCCATCTGATCCAGATTGCTCGCCAACGCTTCAGCGACGAAGCCCGGCGAACGGTGCTTCGGCTCGCCGATTGACAGCGCGATCGGGCGCTTGGCCGGGTCAGGCGTGACGCTGCCGAGCAGGGCGCGGAGCTTCTCGAACGGGTAGGGCTGCAACTGGTTCAAAGCGTTGTTCATCGGGGCCTCTTTACGTAGTTGAGGGCTTTTGTGGCGAGGGGGCTTGCCCCCGTTCGACTGCGCAGCAGTCGTGAAACCAATGTGTGGGATGTAGCTGATACACCGCTTTTTCGGTTTTGAGGCTGCTCCGCAACCTAACGGGGGCAAGCCCCCTCACCACAGGAAGCGCACTCCAACGAGTGGAAATTTGTCAGTTCAAATACTGATGCGCGACAGGTTGATTTCGGATTCCTGATTGACCGTCAGCTGTTCAACAATCGCATCCTGCAAACGGCTGCACAGCAATGGGTCGGACAGCGGCTGGTTGTTGGCGTCGGTGATGAAAAACACGTCTTCCACGCGCTCCCCCAGCGTGGCGATCTTGGCATTCTGCAGCGACAAGTCGAACTCGAGGAATATCGTACCGATCCGCGCAAGCAGGCCTGGACGGTCCGGCGCACTCAGTTCCAGCACGGTCACCGGACGCTGGGCGTCGTTGTGGATGGTCACCTGCGGCGCGAAAGCGAAATGCTTGAGCTGGCGCGGCACTCGACGCTGAATGATCGTCGGGTAATCGTCCGGGTTGCGCAGGGCCTCGGTCAGACCTTCGCGGATCTGTTTGACCCGCGTCGGGTTGTCGCCAATGGAGTCGCCGTCCGTGTCGAGCACAATGTAGGTGTCGAGGGTGAACTGGCTGCTCGAAGTGATCACCCGCGCGTCATGGATGTTCAGGTTGAGCTGGTCCATGGCCGCCACCGTCACGGCGAAGAAGTCATGCTGATCCGGTGCATAGATGAAGATCTGCGTGCCGCCCTCGAATTCGCGCTGAGTGGTCTCCTTGATCAGCACCAGCGGGCCGCCATCGGCCGGTTGCTGCAGGATGGCATCGGTATGCCAGGCGACATCGCCGGCGGTGTGACGCAGAAAATAGTCGTCGCCCAATTGCGACCACAACTGCTCGACGTCATCCGGATCGGTCCCTCCGCGCACCAGAATGTCCAGCGCTGCACTTTGCGTCTGGCGGATCTGCATTTCACGATCCACCGGGTTTTCCAGACCTCGGCGCAAGGCTCGTTTGGTCTCTGTGTAGAGCTGACGCAACAGGCTCGCGCGCCAGGAATTCCATAGCGTCGGGTTGGTCGCGTTGATATCGGCGACGGTCAGCACATACAGATAATCAAGGTGAGTTTCGTCGCCGACGATCTGCGCGAAATCGTGAATCACTTGCGGGTCGGACAAGTCCTTGCGTTGCGCGGTGGTCGACATCACCAGATGGTTTTGCACCAACCAGACAATCAGGCGGCTGTCCCACACCGGCAACTGATGGCGCTGGCAAAAGGCTTCGGCATCCACCGCGCCAATTTCGGAATGATCACCATGCCTGCCTTTACCGATGTCGTGGTAAAGCCCGGCGAGGTAAATCAGTTCCGGTTTCGGCAGCTTGGCCATCAGCTTGCTCGCCAACGGGAATTTTTCCGACACCTGGGTGTACTGCAACTTACGCAGGTGTTTGATCAGGTTCAGCGTGTGCGCATCGACGGTATAAATGTGGAACAGATCATGCTGCATCTGTCCGACGATAAACCCGAACTCCGGCAGATAACGCCCGAGAATGCCGTAACGATTCATCCGGCGCAGGTTGCGGTGGATGCCGATCTTGCATTTGAACAGTTCGATGAACAGGCTGGTATTGCGAATATCGTTGCGGAAATCGTCGTCGATCAGATGACGATTTTCCCGCAGAAGGCGAATGGTGTCGGCGCGCACGCCTTTGATTTCCGGCTGCTGGGCCATCAGCACGAAGATCTCGAGCATGGCGAACGGCGTGCGGCGGAACACGTTGTCGTTGCGCGCTTCGATGTAGCCGTCATGCAGCTGGAACCGCGAGTTGATCGGCAGCGGCGGCGCTTCGTCCTCGGGCGCGAGGATCACCTCTTCGAAATGCTGGATGATCAGATCACTGAGCTGGGCGATGCTCATGACCACCCGATAATACTGTTGCATGAAGTTTTCGATGGCTTGTTTGGCGTCATCGCCTTCGAAACCGAGCAGCCCGGCGATGGAGCGCTGATGATCGAACAGCAAGCGGTCTTCGGAGCGACCGGCAAGCATGTGCAGTGCGTAACGCACCTTCCACAAAAATTCCTGGGACGAGGCCAGCAGCGCGTTTTCGCTCTCGACCAGAAAGCCTTCGCCGGCCAATGCCCGCAGGTTGAGGGTGCCGTATTGACGACGCGCCACCCACAGAATCGTCTGAATATCCCGTAGTCCGCCCGGCGAACCTTTGACGTTGGGCTCCAGGTTGTACTCGGTATCGTTGTACTTGTGGTGGCGGGCCTTCTGCTCGGAACGTTTGGCCAGGAAGAACTCCTTGCTCGGCCACATGTGCGCGGTGCTGGTAACCTCCAGCATGCGCTGGCGCAGGCGCTCGGGGCCGGCAATGGTGCGGCTCTCCATGAGGTTGGTGATCACCGTCAGGTCCGCGCGAGCCTCAATGGCGCATTCGTCCACCGAGCGAACGCTCTGACCGACTTCCAGGCCGATGTCCCACAACAAGGTCAGAAAACGCTCGATGGAATCGCGGAAAACTTCGTGATCGGCGCTGTCCAGCAGGATCAGCAAATCGATATCGGAATAAGGGTGCAACTCGCCGCGCCCGTAGCCGCCAACTGCAACCAGCGCGATGTCGGCGTCCTCGCTCCAGTCGAATTGCTCCCAGGCCTTTTGCAGGATGTTATCGACGAACCAGGCGCGATCCTCGATCAGCCGGCGAATCTCGCGGCCGCTGCGAAAGCGCCCGTCGAGCACCTCGCGCGCCTGACGGATCGCCTTCTTGAAGGCCGCGATCGGGCTGGCCTTCAGGGCCAGTTCAGCCTGAAACTGGCCACGGTCGAAGAGTTCGGGATCCACCTGCGGCATCGATTGGCTTTCCTTTCTGTGAGGCTGAGCGGTGAGACTTGATCAGGCGGAGACGCGCGCGATGGTGTCGTCGGCCCGCAGGGTGAAGATCTCGTAACCGGTTTCGGTGACCAGCAGGGTGTGTTCCCACTGTGCCGACAGCTTGCGGTCCTTGGTGATGGCGGTCCAGCCGTCGCCCAGCACCTTGGTGTCGGCCTTGCCCTGGTTGATCATCGGCTCGATGGTGAAGGTCATGCCGGCTTGCAGCTCCATGCCGGTGCCGGCGCGCCCGTAGTGCAGAATCTGCGGCTCTTCGTGGAACACCTTGCCGATGCCATGACCGCAGAATTCGCGGACCACCGAGAAACCGTTCTTTTCCGCGTGCTTCTGGATCACCTCACCGATATCGCCCAAGCGGCAGCCGGGTTTGACCAGTTCGATCGCCTTGTACATGCATTCCTGGGTCACCTGCGAGAGGCGCTCGGCCCAGAGCGGAACCGTGCCGACGTGGAACATACGGCTGGTGTCGCCGTGATAGCCGTCCTTGATCACGGTGACGTCAATGTTCAGCGTGTCGCCATCTTTCAACGGTTTCTCGTTGGGAATACCGTGGCAGACGACGTGATTGATCGAGGTGCAGATCGACTTCGGGTAGCCCTTGTAGTTGAGCGGGGCAGGGATGGCCTTCTGCTCGTTGACAATGTAGTCGTGGCAGATGCGGTCCAGCTGTTCGGTGGTAACACCCGGTTTCACATATTCGGCAATCATTTCCAGCACATCGGCGGCCAGTTTGCCGGCGACACGCATTTTCGCGATGTCCTCCGGGGTTTTGAGGGTGACGGTCATACAGGCTCTCTCTGCGCTCGAGGGCGCTTGCTAAAACGAAACGGGCCAAGTGCGATTGATCCTCGCCGCCCGGAAAAACGCGATTCTAACAGACGACTGGGGCAAATCTGAGCCTCTGTACGTCGCTTCTGCTTATAGATAGGCGCATTCTTGAGCGATTCCAGAGGCGTGCGTGAACACGCGCATCAGGAATCGAGAATCCGGGTTCCGTTTTTTACAGCCCTGTGATATAAAATGCGCCGCTTTCCGGGGATACCTCGGAAGGCTTAAATCCACACACGTGTCGACACGATGACCTGGGTGCCTTCAGCTGATGCTGCTGGTTGGTCATTGGGATACGTGGAGGCCAAACCCGACTTATCAAGGAACTATCATGTCCCAAGTCAACATGCGCGATATGCTGAAGGCCGGTGTGCACTTCGGTCACCAGACCCGTTACTGGAACCCGAAAATGGGCAAGTACATTTTCGGCGCGCGTAACAAGATCCACATTATCAACCTTGAAAAAACCCTGCCAATGTTCAACGAAGCTCTGACTTTCGTAGAGCGTCTGGCCCAGGGCAAAAACAAGATTCTGTTCGTCGGCACCAAGCGTTCCGCTGGCAAGATCGTTGCTGAAGAAGCAGCACGTTGCGGTTCGCCGTACGTCGATCACCGCTGGTTGGGCGGCATGCTGACCAACTTCAAAACCATCCGTGCTTCCATCAAGCGTCTGCGTGACCTTGAAGTGCAAGCCGAAGACGGTACTTTCGCCAAGCTGACCAAGAAAGAAGCGCTGATGCGCACTCGCGATCTTGAGAAGCTCGATCGTTCCCTGGGTGGTATCAAGGACATGGGCGGTCTGCCAGACGCTCTGTTCGTTATCGACGTTGATCACGAGCGCATCGCGATCACCGAAGCCAACAAGCTGGGCATCCCGGTTATCGGCGTAGTCGATACCAACAGCAGCCCGGAAGGCGTTGACTACATCATCCCGGGCAACGATGACGCAATCCGCGCTATCCAGTTGTACATGGGTTCGATGGCTGACGCAGTCATCCGCGGTCGCAACCACGTTGCTGGCGCCGCCGAGCAGTTCGTTGAAGAAGCTCCGGCAGCTGCAGCTGAGTAATTGACGCCCCTGGCGTTGACTCAGTAAGCAAAAAGGGGGCTTGGCCCCCTTTTTGCCACCTCGAAAACCATTTGTCCGGTGGCGCAATTACAGCGTTTGTAACTTGCAGCTGCTAACAAGGGTGGTTGGGGAAGAATTGATCGCCCGATCGATCGGGTGGAATGGTTGAAAACCTATCCAAGAGGAATTTTGAAATGGCAGAGATTACTGCAGCGTTGGTCAAAGAACTGCGCGAGCGTACTGGCGAAGGCATGATGGACTGCAAAAAAGCCTTGACCAAGGCTGGCGGCGACATCGAAAAAGCCATTGATGACATGCGTGCTTCGGGCGCCATCAAGGCTGCCAAGAAAGCAGGCAACGTGGCTGCTGAAGGCGCAATCGCACTTAAAGAAGACGGTAAATCCGCCGTTCTGCTGGAAGTGAACTCGCAGACCGACTTCCTGGCTCTGCAGGACGACTTCAAGGCATTCGTCGCTTCGAGCGTTGAAAAAGCGTTCGCTGACAAGCTGACTGACGTGGCTCCGCTGATCGAAGCTCAAGAAGCTGATCGTCTGGTTCTGGTCGGCAAAGTTGGCGAAAACGTCAACATCCGTCGCCTGGCTCGCGTTGAGGGTGATGTTGTTGGTGGTTACCTGCACGGCAACAAAATCGGTGTTGCAGTTGTTCTGAAGGGCGGCGACGTTGAGCTGGCCAAAGACATCGCCATGCACGTAGCGGCGACCAACCCGGAATTCCTGCTGCCATCGGAAGTTTCCGCTGAAGCGGTAGAGCGCGAGAAAGGCGTGTTCCTGACCCTCAACGCTGACAAGATCGCTGGCAAGCCAGAGAACATCGTTGAAAACATGGTCAAAGGTCGCATCAGCAAGTTCCTGGCTGAAGCGAGCCTGGTCGAGCAGGCGTTCGTCAAGAACCCTGAGATCAAGGTCGGCGAACTGGCCAAAAAGGCTGGTGCTGAAATCGTTTCCTTCACCTACTTCAAAGTAGGCGAAGGCATCGAGAAGCCGGTCGACAACTTCGCTGAAGAAGTTGCTGCCCAGCTGGCTGCCGCCAAGCAATAAGACAGTTTTTCAACTGTCGCCCTGAAGAGGCTGCCCGCTCACGCGCGCAGCCTCTTTTCAGATGGGGTACCAATTTTTGTTGGTTTCCTTGAGGAACTGGCTTACAAAGCCATGTTCCGATGGCGCTGAAGCAGCGCCAAGCTAGAGTGAACGCCAGCTGTAAACAGCTCGCAAAGAATTTTTAAAATACGCCGCAGGAGAGATTCGCAATGGCTCAGCAGGGCAGTGGTTATCAGGCTCGCTATAAACGCATTCTACTCAAGCTTAGCGGCGAGGCCCTGATGGGCTCGGAAGAGTTCGGGATTGACCCGAAAGTCCTGGATCGCATGGCGCTGGAAGTCGGCCAACTGGTCGGCATCGGCGTTCAGGTGGGTCTGGTGATCGGCGGCGGCAACCTGTTCCGCGGTGCAGCGCTGAGCGCTGCCGGCATGGACCGGGTTACCGGGGACCACATGGGCATGCTGGCCACTGTGATGAACGCCCTGGCCATGCGTGATGCGCTGGAACGTGCCAATATCTCGGCCATCGTGATGTCGGCTATCTCCATGGTCGGCGTGACCGATCACTACGATCGCCGCAAAGCCATGCGCCACCTGAATGCCAAGGAAGTCGTGATTTTCGCAGCCGGCACCGGTAATCCGTTCTTTACCACGGATTCGGCAGCCTGCCTGCGTGCAATCGAAATCGATGCCGATGTCGTGCTCAAGGCGACCAAGGTCGATGGCGTCTACACCGCTGACCCATTCAAAGACCCACATGCCGAGAAGTTCGATCATCTGACTTATGATGAAGTGCTGGATCGCAAGCTGGGCGTGATGGATCTGACGGCCATTTGCCTGTGCCGCGACCACAAGATGCCATTGCGCGTATTTAACATGAACAAGCCCGGCGCCCTGCTGAACATCGTACATGGCGGCGCTGAAGGGACCCTGATCGAGGAAGGCCAACAATGATCAACGACATCAAGAAAGACGCTCAAGAGCGCATGCAAAAATCCCTGGAATCTCTGTCCCACGCGTTTGGCCAGATTCGTACCGGCAAGGCTCACCCGAGCATCCTGGGTAGCGTGATGGTGCCTTACTACGGCGCGGACACCCCACTGAGCGGCGTCGCCAACGTCACCGTAAAAGATTCGCGCACCCTTCAGGTCGTGGCGTTTGAGCGCAACATGTTGGCTGCCGTCGACAAGGCAATCCAGAGCGCCGGCTTGAACCTCAACCCGACTAACCTGGGTGAGTTGCTGCTGATCTCCATGCCTGCCCTGACCGAGGAAACCCGCAAGGGCTTCACCAAGCAGGCTCGCAGCGCCGCCGAAGATGCCCGGGTTGCCGTGCGCAATATTCGGCGCGATGCACTGGGCGAACTGAAAAAACTGGTCAAGGACAAGGAAATCAGCGAAGACGAAGAGCGTCGTGCTGCTGCCGATATCCAGAAGCTCACCGACAAGGCTGAGGCCGATATCGACGCGGCGACCAAGCAAAAAGAAGCGGACCTGATGGCCGTATAAGGGTCGCGTTTACATGGAAAAGACCAAGCAGGCTGCGCCGTCCGCGGTGCCGCGCCATGTCGCGATCATCATGGATGGTAACAATCGCTGGGCGAAAAAACGCTTTATGCCCGGTGTCGCCGGGCATAAAGCGGGCGTTGATGCCGTTCGCGCAGTGATCGAGGTGTGTGCCGAGGCCAAGGTCGAAGTGCTGACCCTGTTTGCCTTCTCCAGCGAAAACTGGCAGCGTCCGGCCGATGAAGTCAGTGCCTTGATGGACCTGTTTTTCAAGGCGTTGCGCCGCGAGGCCAAGCGCCTCAACGACAACGACATCAGCCTGCGCATCATTGGCGACCGCTCGCGCTTCCATCCGGAGCTTCAGGTCGCCATGCGCGAGGCCGAGGCCATGACGGCGGGCGCCAATCGCTTTGTCCTGCAAATCGCCGCCAACTACGGTGGTCAGTGGGACATTGCACAGGCCGCCCAGCGTCTGGCGCGAGAAGTTCAGGCCGGGCATCTGCGTCCGGAAGACATCACCCCGCAACTGCTGCAAACCTGTCTGGCCACCGGCGACCTGCCGTTGCCGGATTTGTGCATTCGTACCGGTGGCGAACACCGCATCAGTAACTTTCTGCTGTGGCAGCTGGCTTACGCCGAGTTGTATTTCTCCGACCTGTTCTGGCCGGACTTCAAACACGACGCCATGCGCAGCGCGCTGGCCGATTTCGCTTCTCGCCAGCGTCGCTTCGGTAAAACGAGCGAGCAGGTCGAGGCTGGAGCCCGGGTTTAATGCTTAAACAACGAATCATCACCGCATTGATCCTGCTGCCGATTGCCCTGTGCGGCTTTTTTCTGCTTGAGGGCACCGGGTTTGCCTTGTTTATCGGGCTGGTCGTGACGCTCGGCGCTTGGGAATGGGCTCGCCTCGCAGGCTTCACCGCGCAGCCGGCTCGCGTTGGCTACGCTGCGGTTGTCGCGTTGATGTTGTTTTTCATGCACCTCCTGCCGGGCCTCGCCCCATGGGTGCTGGGGGCCTCGGTGCTCTGGTGGGCGGCGGCGACGTATTTGGTGCTGACTTATCCAGGTTCCGCCGCGCATTGGTCGAGTGCCGCCTGCAAACTGGTGATCGGCCTGTTGATTCTGCTGCCGGCCTGGCAAGGTCTGGTTCAGATCAAGCATGCACCATTGGGCAACTGGCTGATCATGGCCGTGATGGTGCTGGTCTGGGGTGCCGACATCGGCGCGTACTTCTCGGGTCGCGCGTTCGGCAAGCGCAAACTGGCCCCCCACGTCAGTCCTGGCAAAAGCTGGGAAGGTGTGTACGGCGGCCTGGCGCTGAGCCTGGTGATCACCGCTATCGTCGGTGTGGTTCGTGACTGGAGCGTCGGCCAGATCCTGATCGGCCTGATCGGCGCTGCCATCATCGTGTTCATCTCGGTGGTCGGCGACCTGACTGAAAGCATGTTCAAGCGCCAGTCCGGCATCAAGGACAGCAGTAACTTGCTGCCCGGTCACGGCGGCGTGCTGGATCGCATCGACAGCCTGACGGCGGCGATTCCGATCTTCGCCGTGTTGTTGTGGATGGCTGCACCGTGAGTCGCCCCCAGCAGGTTACGGTCCTGGGTGCTACCGGTTCGATTGGTCTGAACACGCTTGATGTTATCGCGCGTCATCCCGAGCGTTATCAGGCGTTCGCCCTGAGCGGCTTTACCCGCCTGAACGAGTTGTTGGCGTTGTGCGTGCGCCATGCGCCGCGTTTTGCCGTGGTTCCTGAGGTGGCTGCTGCTCGAACGCTTCAGGACGATTTGCGCGCAGCCGGCCTGTCGACCCGCGTGTTGGTCGGGGAGGCGGGTTTGTGTCAGGTGGCTTGCGATCCTGAAGTCGATACGGTGATGGCCGCCATCGTCGGTGCGGCAGGTTTGCGTCCGACATTGGCGGCGGTAGAGGCCGGCAAGAAGATCCTCCTGGCAAATAAAGAAGCGCTGGTGATGTCCGGCGCCTTGTTCATGCAGGCCGTGCGCAAGAGCGGCTCGGTATTGCTGCCGATCGACAGCGAGCACAATGCAATTTTCCAGTGCATGCCGCAGGACTTTTCCCGCGGACTGGGTGCGGTGGGCGTGCGGCGGATTTTGCTGACAGCCTCGGGCGGTCCGTTCCGGCAGACGCCGCTGGCCGAGCTGGAGCATGTTTCCCCCGAGCAGGCGTGCGCGCATCCGACCTGGTCCATGGGCCGCAAGATCTCGGTCGACTCGGCAAGCATGATGAACAAGGGCCTGGAACTCATCGAAGCCTGCTGGCTGTTCGATGCGAAGCCTGCCCAGGTCGAGGTGGTGATTCATCCGCAGAGCGTGATTCATTCGCTGGTCGATTATATCGACGGCTCGGTTCTCGCCCAGTTGGGTAACCCCGACATGCGTACGCCGATTTCCAATGCGCTGGCCTGGCCGGAGCGTATTGACTCGGGGGTGGCGCCGCTGGATCTGTTCGCCATCGCCCGTCTCGACTTTCAGGCCCCCGATGAGCAGCGCTTTCCTTGCTTGCGTCTGGCGCGTCAGGCTGCCGAGGCAGGCAACAGTGCCCCGGCAATGCTCAACGCTGCGAACGAAGTCGCGGTCGCCGCGTTTCTTGACGGGCGGGTACGCTATCTGGAAATCGCGAGTATCATCGAAGAAGTCTTGAATCTCGAACCGGTCGTTGCGGTGGATGATCTCGAGGCAGTATTTACGGCCGACGCGAAAGCGCGGGTTCTTGCCGGACAATGGTTGAGTCGCCACGGGCGATAGCATGCAGCACTCGACAGGAATGCGGAGAAAGTAGATGAGCGCGCTCTATATGATTGTGGGCACCCTGATAGCCTTGGGCGTGCTGGTCACCTTCCACGAGTTCGGCCATTTTTGGGTCGCACGTCGCTGCGGGGTCAAAGTGCTGCGTTTCTCCGTGGGCTTCGGCATGCCGTTGCTGCGCTGGCACGACAAGCAAGGCACCGAGTTCGTGGTTGCGGCCATTCCACTGGGCGGCTACGTGAAGATGCTCGACGAGCGTGAGGGTGAAGTCCCCCTCGATCAGCTCGACCAGTCGTTCAACCGTAAATCCGTGCGTCAACGCATTGCGATTGTCGCGGCCGGTCCGATTGCCAACTTTCTATTGGCTCTGGTGTTTTTCTGGGTGCTGGCGATGCTCGGCAGCGAGCAGGTGCGTCCGGTCATCGGTGCCGTGGAGTCCGGCAGTATCGCCGCCAAGGCGGGTTTGAACGCTGGCCAGGAAATCGTTGCCATCGACGGCGAAGCGACATCTGGCTGGAGTGCGGTCAATCTGCAGCTGGTGCGTCGACTCGGCGAGAGCGGTTCCCTGCAGGTTCTGGTGCGCGAACAAGGCTCCACGGCGGACACCCCCCGTGAACTGGTGCTGGATGAATGGCTCAAGGGCGCCGACGAGCCGGACCCGATTCGTTCGTTGGGGATTCGCCCGTGGCGCCCGGCCTTGCCGCCGGTGCTCGCGGAGATCGATCCGAAGGGCCCGGCCCAGGCCGCCGGCCTGAAAACCGGCGATCGCTTGCTGGCGCTTGACGGCAAGCCCGTGGATGACTGGCAGCAAGTGGTCGACACGGTGCGGATGCATCCCGATACCAAAATCATGCTGCGAGTCGAGCGCGACAGTGCTCAAATCGACGTCCCTGTGATGTTGGCTGCTCGCGGCGAGAGCAAAGCGCCAAGCGGCTATCTGGGCGCCGGCGTTAAAGCGATCGACTGGCCGCCGGAGATGATTCGCGAGATCAGCTACGGTCCGTTGGCTGCAATTGGTGAGGGGGCTCGACGCACCTGGACCATGAGCATCCTGACCCTCGATTCGCTCAAGAAAATGTTGTTCGGCGAGCTCTCGGTAAAAAACTTGAGTGGACCGATAACCATTGCTAAAGTGGCGGGCGCTTCTGCCCAGTCGGGTGTCGCTGATTTCCTGAATTTCCTTGCTTATCTGAGTATTAGCCTGGGTGTTCTGAATTTGCTGCCCATTCCAGTACTGGATGGCGGGCATTTGTTGTTTTATCTGATCGAATGGGCGCGTGGTCGTCCCTTGTCGGATCGGGTGCAGGGTTGGGGGATACAGATCGGTATCAGTTTGGTGGTCGGGGTGATGTTGCTTGCTCTGGTCAATGATCTGGGTCGACTGTAACGCTTCGCTGAATTGCGAATCTGCCGCATTTTGCGGCAGTTTGTTTATTGCCAGTTGGAATAAGAAAGGACTTCATGAAACGTCTGCTGCTAACTGCGGTTCTCACCGTATTGATGATCGCCGAAGTTCACGCCGAGTCCTTCACTATCTCTGATATTCGCGTCAATGGCCTCCAGCGGGTCTCCGCGGGTAGCGTCTTTGGTGCCTTGCCGTTGAACGTCGGTGAACAGGCGGATGATCGTCGCCTGGTGGAATCCACTCGTGCGTTGTTCAAAACCGGTTTCTTTCAAGATATCCAGCTGGGCCGTGATGGCAACGTCCTGGTCATCACGGTTGTCGAGCGCCCATCCGTCGCCAGTATCGAGATCGAGGGTAACAAGGCGATCTCCACTGAAGACCTGATGAAGGGTCTCAAGCAATCCGGGCTGGCCGAAGGCGAGATCTTCCAGCGCGCCACCCTCGAAGGCGTGCGTAACGAACTGCAGCGTCAATACGTCGCTCAAGGTCGTTACTCGGCGACCGTCGACACCGAAGTGGTGTCGCAGCCGCGTAACCGTGTGGCCCTGAAGGTCAACATCAACGAAGGCACCGTCGCCGCCATCCAGCACATCAACGTGGTGGGTAATACGGTTTTCCCCGATGACGACCTGATCGACCTGTTCGAACTCAAGACGACCAACTGGCTGTCGTTCTTCAAGAACGATGACAAGTATGCGCGTGAGAAACTGTCCGGTGACCTGGAGCGTCTGCGCTCCTACTACCTGGACCGTGGCTATATCAACATGGATATCGCTTCGACCCAAGTTTCCATCACCCCGGACAAGAAGCACGTCTACATCACTGTCAACGTCAACGAAGGCGAGAAGTACACCGTTCGTGACGTCAAGCTGAGCGGCGACCTGAAAGTGCCTGAAGACCAGGTCAAGTCTCTGCTACTGGTACAGAAAGGCCAGGTGTTCTCGCGCAAGCTGATGACCACCACCTCTGAACTGATCACGCGCCGTCTGGGTAACGAGGGCTACACCTTCGCCAACGTCAACGGCGTGCCTCAGCCTCATGATGAAGACAACACGGTCGATATCACCTTCGCTGTCGATCCGGGCAAACGTGCTTACGTGAACCGCATCAACTTCCGCGGCAACACCAAGTCGGAAGACGAAGTGCTGCGTCGGGAAATGCGTCAAATGGAAGGTGGCTGGGCTTCGACCTACTTGATTGACCAGTCCAAGACCCGTCTTGAGCGTCTGGGCTTCTTCAAGGAAGTCAACGTTGAAACGCCGGCAGTGCCGGGCGTCGACGACCAGGTTGATGTGAACTACAGCGTTGAAGAGCAGGCGTCCGGTTCGATTACCGCGAGTGTCGGTTTCGCTCAGAGCGCCGGTTTGATTCTCGGTGGCTCGATCACCCAGAACAACTTCCTGGGTACCGGTAACAAAGTCAGCATCGGCCTGACCCGTAGTGAATACCAGAGCCGCTATAACTTCGGTTATGTCGACCCCTACTGGACAGTCGACGGTGTGAGCCTGGGTTACAACGCCTTCTATCGCACCACTGACTACGATGATCTCGAAACCGATATCGCCAGCTATGCTGTCGACAGTCTGGGTGCGGGCGTCAACGTCGGTTATCCGATCAGCGAGACGTCGCGTCTGACCTTTGGCTTAACCGCGCAGCAGGACACGATCAAAACCGGCGTATACACCGTTGACGAGATTTTCGACTTCGTGAACAGAGAAGGCGACAAGTATCTGAACTTCAAGGCTTCGGCCGGTTGGTCCGAGTCCACGTTGAACAAAGGCGTGCTGGCCACCCGTGGTCGCTCCCAGAGCCTGGTGCTGGAAACCACGACGCCAGGCAGCGACCTGTCGTTCTTCAAGCTTGATTACCGTGGCCAGCTGTTCCAGCCATTGTCCGAAAATTACACCATGCGTCTGCACACCGAGCTGGGTTACGGTGACGGTTATGGTTCGACCGATGGCTTGCCGTTCTACGAGAACTACTACGCAGGTGGTTTCAATTCGGTTCGTGGCTTCAAGGACAGCACGCTCGGTCCGCGCAGCACGCCAAGCAGCGGGAAAAACCCTGGCACGGCGGTTGACCCTGACCAGGATCCGCTGCCATTCGGTGGTAACGTTTTGATCCAGGGTGGCGTCGAACTTCTGTTCCCTCTGCCGTTCGTCAAGGATCAACGTTCCCTGCGCACATCGGTATTCTGGGACGTGGGTAACGTTTTCGACTCATCATGCTCGGATACCACCAACACCGATGGCTCGAAGTCCAATACCAAGTGCAACGAAATCAGCCTGAGCAACATGGCCAGCTCCGTCGGTGTGGGAGTGACCTGGGTCACCGCACTGGGTCCTTTGAGTTTCGCGTTGGCCATGCCAATCAAGAAACCGGATGAGGCTGAAACCCAAGTGTTCCAATTTTCCCTCGGCCAGACGTTCTAAGCGTCTGACCCAAGATAACGACAATGGATTTTGTAGGAGTGCATCGTGCGTAAGTTGACTCAATTGGTTCTCCTGGCAACCTTACTGGTAGCCGGCCCGGCTTTCGCCGACATGAAAATCGCCGTTCTGAACTATCAGATGGCGCTGCTCGAATCCAACGCGGCGAAAAAATACGCTGTGGATGCCGAGAAAAAATTCGGCCCTCAGTTGAGCAAGCTCAAGACGCTGGAAAGCAGTGCCAAAGGTATTCAGGACCGTCTGATGGCGGGTGGCGACAAAATGCAGCAAGGCGAGCGCGAGCGTCTGGAGCTTGAATTCAAGCAAAAGGCCCGTGACTTCCAGTTCCAGTCCAAAGAACTGAACGAAGCCAAAGCCGTTGCCGACCGTGAAATGCTGAAGCAGCTGAAGCCAAAACTGGACAGCGCTGTGGAAGAAGTCATCAAGAAAGGTGCTTTTGACCTGGTCTTCGAGCGTGGCGCAGTGATTGATGTCAAGCCTCAGTACGACATCACCCGCCAGGTCATCGAGCGCATGAATCAGCTGAAGTAATCCATGACAGTGACCATAAAACTCGGCCAGTTGGCCGAGTTCCTCGACGCCACCTTGCGTGGCGACGCGGAGAAGGAAATTACTGGGCTAGCCACTTTGCAAGAGGCTGGCCCAGCTCAGTTGAGCTTTCTGGCAAATCCCCAATACCGTAAATACCTGGTCGACAGCCGGGCCGCAGCCTTGTTGCTCAAGGCCGCTGATGCCGAAGGGCATGTCGGTGATGTGCTGATCGTTCCCGATCCTTACCTTGCGTATGCACGGATTTCCCATCTGTTCGACCCCAAGCCCAAAGCCGCTGCCGGCATACACCCGACAGCGGTTGTAGCTGAGGATGCCGTGGTTGATCCGGCTGCCAGTGTGGGTGCCTTTGCGGTAATCGAAAGCAAAGCGCGTATTGGCGCGGGCGTGACCATTGGTGCGCACTGCTTCATCGGTGCGCGAAGCGAGATCGGTGAAGGCGGCTGGCTGGCCCCTAGAGTCACGCTGTATCACGACGTGCGCATTGGTAAGCGCGTGGTGATTCAATCCGGTGCAGTGCTGGGTGGTGAGGGCTTCGGTTTTGCGAACGAGAAGGGGGTCTGGCAAAAGATCGCTCAGATTGGTGGTGTGCTGGTCGGTGACGATGTGGAGATTGGCGTCAACACCGCCATCGATCGCGGTGCGCTGGCGGATACCGTCATCGGTAATGGCGTCAAGCTCGACAATCAGATTCAGATCGCCCACAACGTGCAGATCGGCGATCACACCGCCATGGCAGCGTGCGTGGGAATCTCTGGCAGTACCAGGATCGGCAAGCACTGCATGCTCGCCGGTGGCGTCGGGTTGGTTGGGCATATCGAGATTTGCGACAAGGTTTTCATCACCGGGATGACCATGGTGACCCACTCGATTACCGAGCCGGGTTCCTATTCTTCCGGCACGGCCATGCAACCGGCTGCCGAATGGCGCAAAAGCGCGGCACGTCTGCGTCAGCTCGATGACATCGCGCGACGGTTGCGACAGCTGGAAAAGCGAGTAGGGGAAGTGACCCCTGACGGTAATGCTTCATCAGATGGCTGATACCATTTCCATATCAAGTGTGCACAGCCGCTAGACTGCCTCCTTGATTTGCTAGAGGGGCGTGCATCAGTTGCGCGTTCCCAATCTTTACATAGGCTTCCCCCCGAAATGATGGACATCAACGAGATTCGCGAATACCTGCCTCACCGTTACCCGTTCCTGCTGGTGGACCGGGTCGTGGATCTGGATGTGGAAGGCAAGCGCATTCGCGCCTACAAGAATGTCAGCATCAACGAACCCTTCTTCAATGGTCACTTTCCTGCGCATCCAATCATGCCAGGCGTGTTGATCATCGAAGCAATGGCTCAGGCTGCCGGGATCCTTGGTTTCAAAATGCTCGACGTGAAGCCGGCCGACGGCACGCTTTACTATTTCGTCGGCTCCGACAAGCTGCGTTTTCGTCAGCCGGTACTGCCGGGCGATCAGTTGATCCTCGAAGCCAGGTTCCTGAGCTGCAAGCGTCAGATCTGGAAGTTCGAATGCCAGGCTTCGGTCGACGGCAAACCAGTCTGCTCCGCTGAAATCATCTGTGCGGAACGCAAACTATGAGTTTGATTGACCCTCGCGCAATCATCGATCCGACGGCCGTTCTGGCCGCCGGCGTCGAGGTCGGCCCATGGTCGATCGTCGGCGCAGGTGTGGAAATCGGCGAGGGTACAGTGATCGGGCCGCATGTAATTCTCAAAGGCCCGACGCGCATTGGTAAGCACAACCGCATCTACCAGTTTTCTTCGATAGGCGAAGACACGCCCGATCTGAAATACAAGGGCGAAGAAACACGCCTGGTCATTGGTGACCACAATGTCATCCGCGAAGGCGTGACGATTCATCGTGGGACTGTTCAGGACCGTTCGGAAACGACCCTGGGCGATCACAACCTGATCATGGCGTACGCGCATATCGGGCACGACAGCGTCATCGGCAATCACTGCATCCTGGTCAACAACACTGCGTTGGCCGGCCATGTGCACGTTGCGGACTGGGCGATTCTGTCCGGCTTTACTCTTGTCCATCAGTATTGCCACATTGGCGCCCACAGCTTCTCCGGTATGGGCACAGCCATTGGCAAGGACGTCCCAGCGTACGTCACGGTGTTCGGCAACCCGGCCGAAGCGCGCAGCATGAACTTCGAAGGCATGCGCCGTCGGGGTTTCAGCGAAGAAGCGATCCATGCGTTGCGTCGTGCCTACAAGGTGGTCTACCGCCAGGGCTTGACGGTCGAGCAAGCGCTCGGCGAACTGGCGCAATCGTCATTGCAGTTTCCGGAAGTCGCAGTGTTCCGTGACTCCATCCAGTCTTCGACCCGCGGCATCACGCGTTAATCATGGCCAATTTGCGTATTGCGCTGGTGGCGGGTGAGGCTTCCGGTGACATTCTGGGCGCAGGTCTCATGCGTGCGCTCAAGGCCCGCCATCCGGCGGTCGAGTTCATCGGTGTCGGCGGCCCGTTGATGCAGGCTGAAGGCCTGACCTCGTATTTCCCGATGGAACGTCTTTCGGTCATGGGCCTGGTGGAAGTGCTCGGTCGGCTGCGCGAGTTGCTCAAGCGTCGCAAGAAATTGATCGCCGACCTCATCGCCGAGAAACCGGATGTTTTCATCGGTATCGATGCGCCGGACTTCACGCTCAATATCGAATTGAAACTGCGTCAGGCGGGGATCAAAACCGTGCATTACGTCAGCCCGTCCGTCTGGGCGTGGCGGCAGAAGCGGGTGCTGAAGATCCGTGAAGGCTGCGACCTGATGCTGACGCTGTTTCCGTTTGAAGCGAAATTTTATGAAGAGAAGGGCGTGCCGGTGAGGTTTGTCGGGCACTCCCTTGCTGATGCGATTCCGCTGGAAGCCGATCGCGCCGCCGCGCGCGCTGAACTCGGTTTACCCGACGGACCGCTGGTCGCCCTGATGCCCGGCAGTCGTGGTGGCGAAGTGGGGCGCCTGGGCGAATTGTTTCTCGATACTGCTCAACGTTTGCGCGCCATGCGTCCCGGGGTCCGTTTCGTGATGCCCTGCGCCAGTCCGGAGCGTCGTAAGCAGCTTGAAGAACTACTGGCCGGTCGCGACCTGCCACTGACCCTGCTGGATGGCAACTCCCACCTGGCCCTCGCCGCGTGCGATGCAGTGCTGATTGCTTCCGGAACGGCTACGCTTGAAGCGTTGTTGTACAAGCGGCCGATGGTGGTGGCTTATCGCTTGGCGCCCCTGACGTTCTGGATCCTCAAACGCATGGTCAGGAGCCCTTACGTCTCCTTGCCGAACCTGCTGGCCCAGCGTCTGTTAGTACCGGAATTGTTGCAGGACGATGCAACTGTCGAGGCACTGGCACAGACGTTGTCGCCGCTGATCGAAGGCGGCGAGGAGCAGACGCGCGGCTTCGATGAAATTCACCGGACGTTGCGTCTGGATGCCTCCAACCAGGCGGCGGACGCGGTGTTGAAATTGATTGGCGAAACAAAATGATAAAAAACAGCGTGCAGATGGGGCTGGATTTCACCTTGGTTGCCGAGCTCGAAGACATGGTTGCCGGTGTCGATGAAGTCGGTCGCGGCCCGCTCTGTGGTGCGGTGGTCACGGCGGCGGTCATTCTCGATCCGAAGCGTCCGATCTTGGGCCTGAATGATTCGAAGAAACTCACCGAAGCCCGTCGTGAAAAGCTTTATGACGAAATCTGCGAAAAAGCGTTGAGCTGGAGCATCGCGCGGGCGGAAGTCGATGAAATCGATCAGCTGAATATCCTGCACGCCACGATGCTGGCAATGCAGCGCGCTATCGAAGGCCTGCACATCCAGCCAAAACTGGCGATGATTGACGGCAACCGTTGCCCGACATTATCCATGCGTGCCGAAGCCGTGATTCAGGGCGATGCCAAAGTTCCGGCCATCGCGGCGGCGTCGATTCTGGCCAAGGTCAGCCGCGACCGCGAGATGGCTGCCTTCGAATTGATTTACCCGGGTTACGGCATCGGTGGCCACAAGGGTTATCCGACCCCCGCGCATCTGGAAGCCCTTGCGCGTCTGGGCCCGACCCCGATTCACCGGCGTTCGTTCGCGCCTGTGCGCATGGCATATGAAGCTCGCGAAATCCTGATCGAGGGTTAGTCGCAAGGCTGATGTTTTCGCCAAGGCCCGGTACAATCCGGGCCTTGTTGTTTTCATGTTCACAGACAGGATCACCATGCCGGCTTCATTCGTTCATCTACGCCTGCACTCTGAATACTCCCTGGTCGATGGTCTGGTGCGGATCAAACCGCTGGTCAAGACCCTGGTCGGTATGAACATGCCTGCCGTGGCGGTCACCGACCAGAACAACATGTGTGCGCTGGTCAAATTCTATAAAGCTGCCATGGGCGCGGGGATCAAGCCGATCTGCGGCGCTGACCTGTGGCTGTCGAACAAGGATCCGGACAACGCCCTTAGCCGGATCAGCCTGCTGGCAATGAACGCCGTGGGCTATCGCAACCTGACCGAACTGATCTCGCGTGGCTTCATCGACGGTCAGCGCAATGGTTCGATCATCATCGAGCGCGAATGGGTAGCGCAAGCCAGTGAAGGCTTGATCATGCTGTCGGCAGCGAAGGAAGGCGAAATCGGCCTGGCCCTGCTTGGCGGCAATCCCGCAGAAGCCGAAAACCTTGCGCGCGAATGGATGACGGTCTTTCCGGACCGCTTTTATCTGGAAATCCAGCGCACCAGCCGCCCGAACGACGAAGAACAACTGCACGCTGCCGTGGCCTTGGCCGAGAAAATCGGTGCGCCACTGGTCGCGACAAACGACGTGCGTTTCCTCAAGCAGGAAGATTTCGAAGCCCACGAAACCCGCGTCTGCATCGGTGAGGGTCGTGCCCTCGACGATCCGCGACGATCGAAAAATTACAGCGATCAGCAGTACCTCAAAAGCGCCGAGGAAATGGCTGAGCTGTTCAGCGACATTCCCGAGGCCTTGCAGAACACCGTCGAAATCGCCAAGCGCTGTAACATCGAAGTTAAGCTGGGCACGCACTTTCTGCCCAACTTTCCGATCCCCGATGGCATGACCATCGACGAATATTTCCGCAAGGTGTCGTTCGATGGTCTCGAAGACCGCCTGAGTGTCCTGCTGCCCAGGGACACCACCGAAGACTATGAAGCCAAGCGCCAGGTGTACGTCGATCGCTTGAATTTCGAGCTGGATATCATTATCCAGATGGGCTTCCCCGGTTACTTCCTGATCGTGATGGACTTTATCCAGTGGGCCAAGAGCAATGGCGTGCCGGTCGGCCCTGGCCGGGGGTCGGGTGCCGGTTCGCTGGTGGCCTATGTGCAGAAGATCACTGACCTTGATCCGCTGGAATACGACCTGCTGTTCGAACGTTTTCTTAACCCGGAACGGGTATCCATGCCCGACTTCGACGTCGACTTCTGCATGGACGGGCGTGACCGCGTGATCGACTATGTGGCCGAGAAATACGGTCGCAATGCGGTGAGCCAGATCATCACCTTTGGTTCCATGGCTGCAAAAGCTGTGGTGCGGGATGTGGCGCGGGTGCAGGGCAAGTCCTACGGCCTGGCGGATCGTCTGTCGAAGATGATTCCGTTCGAAGTCGGCATGACCCTGGAAAAGGCCTACGAGCAGGAAGAAATCCTGCGTGACTTCATCAAGGTCGATGAAGAAGCTGCAGAAATCTGGGAGATGGCGCGTAAGCTCGAAGGGGTTGTGCGTAACGTCGGCAAGCATGCCGGTGGCGTGGTGATCGCCCCGACCAAGCTGACCGACTTCTCGCCGATCTATTGCGACGAAGCAGGCGATGGCCTGGTAACCCAGTTCGACAAGGACGACGTTGAAGCCGCCGGTCTGGTGAAGTTCGACTTCCTCGGCCTGCGCACCTTGACGGTCATCGACTGGGCGCTGAAAACCATTAACCGCGACCGCGCCAAGGTCGACGAGCCGCCGCTCGACATCGCGTTCATCCCGCTCGACGACAAACCGACTTACACCCTGCTGCAAAAAGCCGAAACCACCGCGGTGTTCCAGCTTGAATCGCGCGGCATGAAAGAGCTGATCAAGAAGCTCAAGCCCGACTGCCTGGAAGACCTGATCGCACTGGTGGCGCTGTTTCGTCCGGGCCCGCTGCAATCGGGCATGGTTGACGACTTTATCAACCGTAAGCACGGACGCGCCGAACTGGCGTACCCGCACTCGGACTATCAGTACGAAGGCCTCAAGCCGGTTCTGGCGCCGACATACGGCATCATCCTGTATCAGGAACAGGTGATGCAGATTGCCCAGGTCATGGCCGGTTACACCCTTGGCGGTGCGGACATGCTGCGTCGAGCCATGGGCAAGAAAAAGCCCGAAGAAATGGCCAAGCAGCGCGGCGGTTTCATTGAAGGTTGCGCGACCAACAACATCGATGCCGACCTGGCTGGAAACATTTTCGACCTGGTGGAAAAATTCGCCGGCTACGGCTTCAACAAGTCTCACTCCGCCGCATACGGGCTGGTGTCATACCAGACCGCATGGCTGAAGACACACTACCCGGCGCCGTTCATGGCGGCGGTGTTGTCGGCGGACATGCACAACACCGACAAGGTCGTGACCTTGATCGAAGAAATTCGCACCATGAAGCTGCGTCTCGACGCGCCGGATGTGAATACTTCCGAGTTCAAGTTCACGGTGAACGACGAAGGCCGGATCATCTACGGCCTCGGCGCGATCAAGGGTGTGGGTGAAGGCCCGGTGGAGGCGATTACCGAGGCGCGTCAGGACGGGCCGTTCAAGGACCTGTTCGATTTTTGCGCGCGGGTGGATCTGAAAAGAATCAACAAGCGTACCCTCGACGGTTTGATCCGCAGCGGTGCGCTGGACCGTCTTGGCCCGTGTTTCCATGATGAGCCCAAAGCCTATCAAGCCAGCATCGACCAGAATCGTGCAATTCTGCTGCATGCGATGGAAGGGGCGATCAAAGCAGCCGAACAAACTGCGCGCACTCATGACAGCGGCCATGCCGACCTGTTCGGCGGGTTGTTCGTCGAGGAGGACGCTGACGTCTACGCCAATCACCGCAAGGCGAAAGAGCTGACGTTGAAGGAGCGCCTGAAAGGTGAAAAAGACACCCTCGGCCTGTACCTGACCGGTCACCCGATCGACGAATACGAAGGTGAGATCCGTCGTTTCGCCCGTCAGCGCATCATCGACCTGAAGCCGGCCCGGGATACGCAAACCGTCGCCGGCATGATCATCGCGCTACGGGTGATGAAAAACAAAAAGGGCGACAAGATGGGGTTCATCACCCTGGACGACCGCTCCGGCCGAATCGAGGCATCGCTGTTCGCCGAGGCCTTTCATTCGGCACAGTCGCTGCTGCAGACCGACGCGATGGTGGTGGTCGAAGGCGAGGTCAGCAACGATGATTTCTCCGGCGGCTTGCGCCTGCGGGTCAAACGCGTCATGAGCATGGAAGATGCGCGCACCAACCTTGCCGAAAGCCTGCGCCTGAAATTGCAGACCAAAGACCTCAAGGGCGATCAGCTACGCTGGCTGGGAGAGCTGTTCAAGCGTCATCGCGGCGCGTGCCCGATCACCATGGAATACACGAGCCCGGACGCGAAGGCCTTGCTGCAGTTTGGCGAGACCTGGCGGATCGACCCGGCGGATACGTTGATTCAAGCCCTGCGTGACCAGTTCGGGCGAGACAACGTCTTCCTCCAATACCGTTGACGGTCAGGCATCATCGAGCAGCCTGATCTCGACCTGAATTTTTTAATCTCGACCTGAACGCGCCCGTCCCTTAAGGTAGGGCGCGAATAGACAACCGGCCGGCCCAAGCTCTCTTGGACGTCGACCCTAGACGGACGCCTATGAACCCGAATTTCCTGGATTTCGAACAGCCGATCGCCGACCTGCAAGCCAAGATCGAAGAGTTGCGCTTGGTCGGTAATGACAATTCGCTGAATATTGGTGATGAGATCTCCCGCCTGCAGGAAAAAAGCAGCACGCTGACCGAGGACATCTTCGGCAAGCTGACCAGCTGGCAGATCGCACGTCTGGCGCGTCACCCGAAACGCCCTTACACCCTGGATTACATCGAACACATTTTCACCGAGTTCGATGAGTTGCACGGTGACCGTCACTTCTCCGACGATGCTGCGATTGTCGGCGGTGTTGCCCGTCTCGATGACCAGCCGGTGATGATCATCGGTCACCAGAAAGGCCGCGAAGTGCGCGAAAAGGTTCGTCGTAATTTCGGTATGCCACGTCCGGAAGGCTATCGCAAGGCGTGCCGCCTGATGGAAATGGCCGAGCGATTCAAAATGCCGATCCTGACCTTCATCGATACGCCGGGCGCTTACCCTGGCATCGACGCCGAAGAGCGCAACCAAAGCGAAGCGATTGCCTGGAACCTGCGCGTCATGGCCCGTCTGAAAACCCCGATCATCGCCACCGTGATTGGTGAAGGCGGTTCCGGCGGTGCGCTGGCGATTGGCGTGTGCGATCAGTTGAACATGCTGCAGTACTCCACTTACGCGGTGATCTCGCCGGAAGGCTGTGCCTCGATTCTGTGGAAAACCGCCGAGAAAGCGCCGGATGCCGCGGAAGCAATGGGCATCACGGCCGAGCGTTTGAAAGGGCTGGGCATTGTCGACAAGGTGATTGGCGAACCGCTCGGCGGCGCTCACCGCAATCCGGCCGCTGCGGCAGCTTCGATCCGTGCGGAATTGAGTTCCCAGCTGGCGATGCTCAAGGAATTCGATAGCGAAGCGCTGCTGACCCGTCGATACGAGCGCCTGATGAGCTACGGTCTGTAACTGTGTTCGCTATTCCTCTGTAGGAGCTGCCGAAGGCTGCGATCTTTTGATCTTGCATTTTCAAATCAAAAGATCGCAGCCTTCGGCATCTCCTACAGGGGATTTATGTGAAGTGATCGATCTCTATGAATCCTTCCAATATCGATCTGCCTTCCCGGCTTTTGATGAATCTGAAACCGTGGCGCGAAGCGACGACCTGGCGCATCGCCTTCTCCGGCGGACTTGATTCCACCGTCCTGCTGCACCTTCTTGCACATCTGGCTAAAGCCGAATCCCTCCCCGAACTCAAAGCCATTCACGTTCACCATGGTCTTCAGGCTGCGGCGGATGCGTGGCCGCAACACTGTCAGTCGGTTTGCGACGCGCTGGGCGTGCCGTTGCAGGTAATCCGCGTGAACGTCCGGCCCGGCGCCAGCCTCGAGTGTGCGGCGCGGGATGCGCGGTATGGTGCGTTCAACGCAGTCACCCAGGCCGGTGACGTATTGCTCACCGGTCAACACCGTGACGACCAGGCCGAAACGCTGCTATTCCGGCTGCTACGTGGGGCAGGGGTGAGAGGATTGGCAGGGATGCCGCGTCAGCGCTCGTTGGGCAAAGGGCATTTGCTGCGGCCCTTGCTGGAGGTCTCACGAGTGGAGCTGGAAGCCTACGCCTCCGAGCATGCACTGAGCTGGATCGAAGACCCTTCAAACGAGGACCGGCACTTCTCGCGCAATTATCTTCGTCATCAGGTGTTCCCGGCATTGACCGAACGCTGGCCCCAGGCCCGGGCGAACATGGCCCGTAGCGCTGCGCACCTCCGTGAGGCGCAGGGAGTGCTCGATGAGTTTGCGCAAATTGATCTGGCCCCTGCGCAAACCGTTGGTGAATTCGATTGGCTGGGTTTGCCGTCCCTCGAATTGGCACCGCTCGCAACACTGTCCGCCGCTCGCCAGCGTAATGCCCTGAGTCACTGGCTGTCGCCAATGACCGGCATGCCCGATAGCGACCATTGGTCGGGTTGGGACGATGTGCGCGATGCGACGGGGGATGCTCGACCGATCTGGGCGTTGGCCGACGGCGAACTGCATCGGGCCGGTGGGCGAATCTGGTGGTTGTCCGGCGCCTGGTTGCGCAATTCGCCTGCTTCGAACGAATGGGTGGAGCCAGCGATGGCCCTGACGTTGCCGGATAACGGTGTCGTGACGATCGGCGGAAGCGTTCCGAAAGGACCTTTGCAGATACGCTATCGTGAAGGCGGTGAGGTCATGCATCTGCCCGAACGCGGCCATCGCGATCTCAAGCGATTGCTCAACGAAAGGGCTGTTCCTGCGTTCGTCCGTGGCAGATTGCCGCTGCTCTTTCAGGGCGAGCAATTGCTGGCAGTGGCGAACCTGCGGGGCCTGGATGGCGATACGCGGCACGGCTGGAATTTGCATTGGCAGCCGCCAACCGAAGATCAAGGTTTGAGCTGATAGGGGCTTTCCGGTAGACTACGCTCCCTTCTTGATACAACTTCTGTGGATTCGCCTGAATTGCAGGAGTTGCCGATTACCAAGCAGTCTTTGCTGGGCGATTCCAAAAAATGTGTAGCGATCAACGTACCGGTGTTTCGTTTTCCGGTCTGTCCCAACGCGGCGGTTTTTTCGAAGGTTGCACTGTGATTAATGCAGGTGATCGGGGGCTTCGGCCTTCCTTCGCTTTCCCCGGCGGCTCGGACCGCTTTAACGCAGACTTCTAGGGTTTTTCATGACGCGCTACATATTCGTCACGGGCGGTGTTGTTTCTTCATTGGGGAAAGGCATTGCCTCGGCTTCATTGGCGGCCATCCTGGAGGCGCGGGGACTTAAGGTCACCATGCTGAAGCTGGACCCGTACATCAACGTCGACCCGGGCACCATGAGCCCGTTCCAGCACGGCGAAGTGTTCGTCACCCACGACGGCGCCGAGACCGACCTGGACCTGGGCCACTACGAGCGGTTCATCCGCACCACCATGACCCAGAACAACAACTTCACCACCGGCCGTGTTTACGAACACGTCCTGCGCAAAGAGCGCCGTGGTGATTACCTGGGCGCGACCATTCAGGTGATCCCGCACATCACCGACGAAATCAAGCGCCGGATCATCAAGGGCGCCGGCGATGCCGACGTGGCCATGGTCGAGATCGGTGGCACCGTGGGCGACATCGAGTCGCAACCGTTCCTCGAAGCGATTCGCCAGTTGCGTTTCGAAGTCGGCGCCAAGCGCGCGATGCTGATGCACCTGACGCTGGTGCCGTACATCGCCACCGCTGGCGAAACCAAAACCAAGCCAACCCAGCACTCGGTCAAGGAACTGCGTTCCATCGGCCTGCAACCTGACGTGCTGGTGTGCCGCTCCGACCACCCGATCGACATTTCCTCGCGTCGCAAGATCGCGCAATTCACCAACGTTGAAGAACGTGCGGTGATCGCACTGGAAGATGCCGACACCATCTACAAGATTCCGGGCATTCTGCATTCGCAGGGTCTGGACGATTTTGTCGTCGAGCGTTTCGGCCTGCAATGTGGCGGCGCTGATCTGTCCGAGTGGGAAGCCGTGGTTGACGCCAAGCTGAACCCGGAACACGAAGTCACCATCGCGATGGTCGGCAAGTACATGGAGCTGCTGGACGCGTACAAGTCGCTGATCGAAGCGATGAGTCACGCCGGCATCAGCAACCGGACCAAGGTCAATTTGCGCTACATCGATTCCGAAGACATCGAAAACCAGGGCACTGCGCTGCTGGAAGGTGTCGACGCGATCCTGGTACCGGGCGGCTTCGGTCTGCGCGGCGTGGAAGGCAAGATCACTGCCGTGCAATACGCTCGCGAGAACAAGGTTCCGTACCTCGGCATCTGTCTGGGCATGCAAGTGGCCGTCATCGAGTTCGCTCGTAACGTGCTGGGCTGGAAAGACGCCAACTCCACCGAGTTCAATCGCGCCAGCGGTCACCCGGTCGTGGGTCTCATCACCGAGTGGGAAGATGCCACCGGCGCTGTCGAAACCCGCACCGAAACGTCCGATCTGGGTGGCACCATGCGCCTGGGCGCACAGGATTGCCTGCTGGAGCCGGGTTCGCTGGTTCACGATTGCTACGCCAAGGATGTGATCGTCGAGCGTCACCGTCATCGCTACGAAGTGAACAACAACCTGCTGCCGCAGATCATGGAAGCCGGCCTGAAAATCTCCGGTCGTTCCGGCGATGGCGCGCTGGTCGAAGTGGTAGAAGCGCCCGATCATCCTTGGTTCGTGGCTTGCCAGTTCCACCCCGAGTTCACCTCGACGCCCCGTGACGGTCACCCGTTGTTCAGCGGTTTCGTCAAGGCAGCTTTGGCTCAACACCAGAAGAAGGCGTAACTCCGATGGCGCAGAAGATCATTCGTGTAGGCGATATCGAGATTGCCAACGACAAGCCGATGGTGCTGTTCGGTGGCATGAACGTGCTGGAAAGCCGCGACATGGCCATGCAGGTGTGCGAAGAGTACGTGAAGGTTACCGGGAAACTTGGTATCCCTTACGTGTTCAAGGCCAGCTTCGACAAGGCCAACCGTTCTTCCGTGACCTCTTACCGTGGCCCTGGCCTGGAAGAGGGCATGCGGATTTTCCAGGATATCAAACAAGCCTTCGGCGTGCCGATCATCACCGACATCCACGAGCCTGATCAGGCTGCGGTCGTCGCTGAAGTCTGCGACATCATTCAGCTGCCGGCCTTCCTGTCGCGCCAGACTGACCTGGTGGTCGCGATGGCCAAGACCGGTGCGGTGATCAACATCAAGAAAGCCCAGTTCCTCGCACCTCAGGAAATGAAACATATTCTGAGCAAATGCGTCGAAGCGGGTAACGATCAGTTGATCCTGTGCGAACGCGGTTCGAGTTTTGGCTACAACAACCTGGTCGTTGACATGCTCGGTTTCGGCATCATGAAACAATTCGAGTACCCGGTGTTTTTCGACGTGACCCACGCGCTGCAAATGCCTGGTGGTCGTGCCGATTCTGCCGGTGGTCGTCGCGCTCAGGTCCTGGACCTGGCGAAGGCGGGCATGAGCCAGTCGCTTGCCGGTTTATTCCTCGAAGCGCATCCGGACCCGGACAATGCGAAATGCGACGGTCCTTGCGCCTTGCGTCTGGACAAACTGGAGCCATTTTTGGTCCAGCTCAAAGCATTGGACGAACTGGTGAAGAGTTTTCCGGCTGTGGAAACCGCGTAATCGAAGGCCGGCTCCCACAAAAGTAATGTGACCTACAAGTTATAAATCGATCGTTTCAGCGTTTTCGTCAACTTTGGAGTGTTTACAACAATGGCAAAAATCGTCGACATCAAAGGTCGTGAAGTTCTCGACTCCCGTGGCAATCCCACCGTGGAAGCGGACGTGCTTCTCGATAACGGCATCATCGGCAGTGCCTGCGCGCCTTCCGGTGCTTCCACTGGCTCGCGTGAAGCACTCGAGCTGCGTGATGGCGACAAGAGCCGTTACCTGGGCAAGGGCGTTCTGAAAGCTGTCGCCAACATCAACGGTCCGATTCGCGACCTGCTGTTGGGCACTGATCCAGCCGACCAGAAAGCGCTGGATCACGCGATGATCAAGCTGGACGGCACCGAAAACAAAGCGACCCTGGGCGCCAACGCGATTCTCGCCGTTTCCCTGGCCGCGGCCAAGGCAGCCGCACAGGACCAGGACCTGCCGCTGTACGCGCACATCGCCAACCTGAACGGCACGCCGGGCGTTTACTCGATGCCGGTACCGATGATGAACATCATCAACGGTGGCGAGCACGCCGATAACAACGTCGACATCCAGGAATTCATGGTGCAGCCGGTTGGCGCCAAGTCTTTCTCGGAAGGTCTGCGCATGGGCACCGAGATTTTCCATCACCTCAAGGCCGTTCTGAAGGCCCGTGGCCTGAGCACTGCAGTGGGTGACGAAGGTGGTTTCGCGCCGAACCTGGCTTCCAACGAAGACGCGCTGAAAGTCATTTCCGAAGCCGTGGCCAACGCCGGTTACAAGCTGGGCACCGACGTGACCCTGGCTTTGGATTGCGCCGCCAGTGAATTCTACGAAGACGGTCAATACAACCTGTCCGGCGAAGGTCAGGTGTTCACTGCTGAAGGTTTCGCCGACTACCTGAAAGGTCTGACCGAGCGTTACCCGATCATCTCCATCGAAGATGGCCTGGACGAGTCCGACTGGGCTGGCTGGAAAATCCTCACCGACAAGATCGGCGAGAAAACCCAGCTGGTAGGCGACGACCTGTTCGTGACCAACACCAAGATCCTGAAAGAAGGCATCGATAAAAAGATCGCCAACTCGATTCTGATCAAGTTCAACCAGATCGGAACTTTGACCGAAACCCTGGAAGCTATCCAGATGGCCAAGGCCGCTGGTTACACCGCTGTGATCTCGCACCGCTCCGGCGAAACCGAAGATTCGACCATTGCCGACCTGGCAGTGGGCACCGCGGCTGGCCAGATCAAAACCGGCTCGCTGTGCCGTTCGGACCGCGTTTCCAAGTACAACCAACTGCTGCGCATCGAAGAGCAGTTGAATGGCAAAGCCAGGTACAACGGCCGCAGCGAGTTTCGCGGTTAACCGTTAACTGGTAAAAGGACAGCGGAAAGTGTCGAAAAAATCGTGACTGCGATGGTTTTGCCACTAATCTGATGCCTTATCAGCACAAGCCTGGATATTCCAGGCTTCGTGCTATCAGAAGCTTCAAAGTTTTGGCATGGCTGTCTTTTTTCACTGGATACCTGATATTCGATGCGCAGTCCCAACTGGTTGTTCCTCGTTCTGCTCCTGCTGCTGGCGGGCCTGCAATACCGCCTGTGGGTTGGTAATGGCAGCCTTGCGCACGTGGCCGAGCTGACTCAGCAGATCGCCGATCAGCGCGCAGAGAACGAAGGCTTGCTGGAGCGCAATCGAGTGATGGACGCCGAAGTCAGTGAGCTGAAAAAAGGCATGGAGACCGTGGAAGAACGGGCTCGTCATGAGTTGGGCATGGTCAAGGACGGTGAAACCCTTTACCAGCTCGCACAATGAATTCCTCGTTACCGGCCTTCTGGGCGGTGATTCCCGCCGCGGGCGTCGGTGCCCGAATGGCCGCGGACCGTCCCAAGCAATATCTGCAATTGGGCGGGCGTACAATTCTCGAACACAGCCTTGGCTGTTTCCTCGACCATCCTGCCCTGAAGGGGTTGGTGGTGAGTATTGCTGTCGATGATCCTTACTGGCCCGAGTTGCCCTGTGCTTTCGATTCGCGCATTCAGCGGGTTGATGGCGGCGCCGAGCGTTCCGGGTCGGTACTCAATGCCTTGCTGCATTTGCATGCGTTGGGCGCTGACGATGAAGACTGGGTGCTGGTGCACGATGCTGCGCGGCCGAACCTGAGCCGTGATGATCTGGACAAGCTGCTCGGAGAGCTGGCCGATGATCCGGTTGGCGGGCTGTTGGCGGTACCGGCTCGCGATACTCTGAAGCGGGTCGACCAGCATGGTCGCGTGGTCGAAACCGTAGATCGCAGTGTGATCTGGCAAGCGTACACGCCGCAGATGTTTCGCCTCGGTGCGCTGCATCGGGCGCTGGCTGACAGTCTGGTGGCCGATGCGGCTATTACCGATGAGGCATCGGCGATGGAGTGGGCGGGCCTGGCCCCTCGATTGATAGAAGGTCGCTCGGATAACCTCAAAGTCACTCGGCCTGAAGATCTCGAATGGCTGCGTCAGAGTTGGACTAATCGCCGCTTTTGATCTTCAAACCCTCAAACCCTGTACTCCGGCCGCTCGGCCAATCCTTCCTTCAAAAAATCCACTAACTTCCTGACCTTCGGCGACAGATGCCGTTGCTGCGGATAAAGCGCCCACACTGCAGTGTTCGGCGGCTGGTGGGCTTCCAGCAGCGAAATCAACGCGCCGCTGCGCAAATGCTCCAGCACATAGTAATCCGGCAACTGACACAACCCGACGCCTTGGAGCGCCGCATCCAGCACCGCTTGGCCACTGTTGCACCGCCAGTTTCCCTGGACCCGCTGGGAAAATTCCTTGCCGTTCTGCTCCAGCTGCCACACATCTGTGCTGCCAATGAGGCAATTGTGCCGATTCAATTCCGACAAGCTATGTGGCCGGCCGTACCGTTCCAGGTAGGACGGCGACGCGCACAGGTACATGCGCCTTGGTGCGAGACGCGTCGCCACGAGTCTTGAGTCCTGTAAGCGCCCCAAACGGACCGCCAGGTCCAGACCTTCATGCACCAGATCGAGCTGACGGTTGCTCAGCTCGATATCAATTCGCAGCTGCGGATACAGGCCCATGAAGAGGGTCACCAGTGGCACGATGAACCGTTCGCCATACGCCACGGCACAGGTCATGCGCAGCATCCCTTTGGGCTCGCTGGTCAGGTCGCCGACTGCGCGCAAGGCTTCATCGCGACCATCCTGCAGTCGCTGGCAGTGCTGCAAAAATGTTTGTCCGGCTTCCGTGAGTGCCACGCGACGGGTGCTGCGATACAACAATCGCGTCTGAAGACGCTCTTCAAGGCGTACGATCTGGCGACTGATGTGCGAGGAAGAGACGCCAAGGCGCTCTGCGGCTGCGGTGAATTGGCTGCACTCAGCCACCGCGACAAACTCGTCGATCCCTTCCCAGCGATTTTCAGACATCAAGGATTATCCCTGTATGGCAATAATGTTTTGCTTTCATCTCGATTATTCATATTAAGGCGCTGTATTACACTGAATGTCTTGTTTTTATTCTGCTGGAGATCCCCATGATCAAGTCGCGCGCCGCCGTTGCCTTCGAGGCCAGGAAACCTCTCGAGATCGTCGAAGTCGATGTCGCCATGCCCAAGGCCGGTGAAGTCTTGCTGCGTGTGGTGGCTTCCGGTGTCTGCCATACCGATGCCTACACCCTGTCCGGTGCTGATCCGGAAGGCATCTTCCCGTCGATCCTCGGTCACGAAGGCGGCGCGGTGGTCGAGGCGATCGGCGAAGGCGTGACCTCCGTGGCCGTTGGCGATCACGTGATTCCGCTGTACACCCCGGAATGCCGTCAGTGCAAATTCTGCCTGTCGGGCAAGACCAACCTGTGTCAGGCGATTCGTTCGACTCAGGGCAAAGGCCTGATGCCGGACGGAACTACGCGTTTTTCCTACAAAGGTCAGTCGATTTTCCACTACATGGGTACCTCGACGTTCTCCGAATACACGGTGCTGCCGGAAATTTCCGTCGCCAAAATCCAGAAAGAAGCGCCGCTGGAGAAAGTCTGTCTGTTGGGCTGCGGTGTGACCACCGGTATCGGCGCGGTACTCAACACCGCCAAGGTGAAACCCGGTGACTCCGTGGCGATTTTCGGCCTCGGCGGCATCGGTTTGTCAGCGGTCATCGGCGCAGTCAAAGCCAAGGCTGCGCGGATCATTGCCATCGACATCAACCCGGCCAAGTTCGAGATTGCCAAGCAGTTGGGTGCAACCGATTGTGTGAACCCGAAAGACTTCGATCGCCCGATCCAGGAAGTCATCGTCGACATGACCGATGGCGGTGTCGACTTTTCCTTCGAATGCATCGGCAATGTCCAGTTGATGCGCGCCGCACTTGAGTGCTGCCACAAAGGTTGGGGCGAGTCGGTGATCATCGGCGTCGCCGGTGCCGGTCAGGAAATCGCCACCCGGCCATTCCAGCTGGTCACCGGCCGCGTCTGGCGCGGTTCGGCGTTTGGCGGCGTGCGTGGGCGCACCGAGTTGCCAAGCTATGTCGACATGGCTGAAACCGGTGAAATCCCGCTGGATACTTTCATCACCCACACGATGGGTCTGGAAGATATCAACAAGGCGTTTGACCTGATGCACGAAGGCAAAAGCATCCGTTCCGTCATTCATTTCTAAGAGAAAGCGGCAAGCTGCAAGCGACAAGCTGCAAGGGGGCACGGTGCTTCTCCTGCAGCTTGAAGCTTGGGGCTTGTAGCTGAGGAAGCCCATGAGCCTGGAAAATATCTCCTGCCAGAAAAGTTTTGGCGGTTGGCACAAGCGTTATCGCCATCGCTCAGAAGTGCTCGGTTGCGACATGGTGTTCGCCGTGTACCTGCCGCCGCAAGCAGAGCAGGGCGGCAAACTGCCGGTGCTGTACTGGTTGTCGGGGCTGACCTGCACCGACGAAAATTTCATGCACAAGGCCGGCGCAATGCGCATGGCCGCCGAGCTCGGGTTGATCATTGTTGCGCCGGACACCAGCCCTCGCGGCCCCGACGTGCCGGATGATCCGGATGGCGCCTGGGACTTCGGTCTTGGGGCGGGGTTTTATCTGAATGCCACGCAGGAACCGTGGTCGCGGCACTATCGGATGCACGACTACGTGGTGCAGGAATTGCCGGCATTGGTCGAAGCCCATTTCCCGGCGTCCGACAGGCGTGGCATCAGTGGGCATTCCATGGGCGGCCATGGCGCGCTGGTGTGTGCTTTGCGCAACCCAGGGCGTTATCAATCGGTGTCGGCGTTTTCGCCGATCAACAACCCGATGGATTGCCCTTGGGGCCAAAAGGCTTTTTCCCGCTACTTGGGAGAAGACCGTTCCAAGTGGCGCGAATGGGATGCCTGTGCATTGATTGCCGACGCTGACGAGAAGCTGCCGCTGCTAATCGACCAGGGTGATCGCGATGATTTCCTCGCAACCCAGCTCAAGCCCGAAGCTTTGCAGCAGGCGGCGAAACAGGCCGGGCATTCGCTGACGTTGCGCCTGCAACCGGGCTACGACCATAGCTATTTCTTTATCGCCAGTTTCATCGACGACCACTTGCAGCATCATGGACGCGCTCTAGGCCTCTAATGCAGGTAGAATCACGCCCTGACAAAAATCGGGGCGTTTTTTTATGCGTATTGGCCACGGCTATGATGTGCACCGTTTCGCTGAAGGCGATTTCATTACCCTGGGCGGCGTGCGTATCGCACACGGCTTCGGGCTGCTCGCTCATTCCGACGGTGACGTCCTGCTGCACGCCTTGAGCGATGCCTTGCTCGGCGCGGCCGCGTTGGGTGATATCGGCAAACACTTCCCGGACACCGACCCGACATTCAAGGGCGCCGACAGCCGCGTGCTGTTGCGCCATGTTGTCGCGCTGATTCACGCCAAAGGCTGGAAAGTCGGCAACGTCGACAACACCATCGTCGCCCAGGCGCCGAAAATGGCCCCGCATATCGAATCGATGCGCGCGCTGATTGCCGCGGATCTTCAAGTTGAGTTGGATCAAGTGAACGTGAAAGCTACCACCACCGAGAAGCTTGGTTTTGTAGGCCGCGAAGAGGGCATTGCCGTGCATTCCGTTGCCTTGTTGCTGCGCGCATGAATGAATCGCAATTGCTTGGTCCGCGGGCCTACGGTGAGGCACTTGGCACCGCGGTGTTGAAAGCCACCGCGGAAGATTTTCAAGTCGACGAGGTGCTCGACATTCCGCTGAGTGGCGATGGCGAGCACTTGTGGATCTGGGTGGAGAAACGCGGGCTGAATACCGAAGAAGCTGCACGGCGCATTGCTAAAGCGGCGGGCGTTCCGTTGCGTACGGTCAGTTATGCGGGGCTCAAGGATCGCCAGGCGCTCACGCGTCAGTGGTTCAGCGTGCAATTGCCGGGCAAGGCCGATCCGGATCTGGCGGCGGCGGGAAACGACACGCTGAAAATTCTCAAGACCGGTCGGCACAGACGCAAGCTGCAGCGGGGCGCGCATTCGGCCAACGGTTTCACCTTGCGATTGACGCAATTTGCCGGCGACAAAGTGGCGATTGAAGAACGTCTGCAATTGATCGCTACCCAAGGTATTCCCAATTATTTCGGCGCTCAACGTTTTGGCTTTGACGGCGGTAATGTGGTCGACGCCCGGGCGTGGGCTGCGCGCAAGGCATTGCCGGAGCAGCGCAATGTGCGCTCGCGTCTGCTTTCCACGGCGCGCAGTTTCCTGTTCAACCAGGTGTTGGCCGCACGTGTTGCCGATGGCACCTGGCAGCGTGCCCAACCAGGCGACCTGCTGGCCTTCACCGACAGCCGCAGTTTTTTCCCGGCCGGTGAGGCCGAGTGCAGCGACCCGCGTCTGGCGATTCTCGACCTGCATCCGACCGGCCCGCAGTGGGGCGAAGGTGACTCGCCGGCCATGGGCGCTGTCCATGAGTTGGAGCAGGCGATCGCCGCGCGCGAAGCTGACCTTCGCGATTGGTTGATCAACGCCGGTATGAGCCACGAACGTCGCATCCTGCGACTGCCCATTGCCGGGTTGACGTGGCATTATCCCGAGCCTGACATTCTGCAACTGGAATTCGTCCTGCCGGCCGGATGCTTTGCCACCGTATTGGTGCGCGAACTTGTCGATCTGGTGCCGGTGGGGCAGACGGACAGCCCATGCGTATTCTGATTTCTAACGACGATGGGGTAGCCGCACCCGGTCTCGCCGCGCTTCATGCTGCGCTGGCGGATTACACCGAGTGCGTGGTTATCGCCCCGGACCAGGACAAAAGTGGCGCCAGCAGTTCGCTGACGCTCGACCGTCCGTTGCACCCGCAAATCCTTGCCAACGGCTTCATCAGCCTGAATGGCACGCCGACCGATTGCGTGCATCTGGGGCTCAACGGGTTGCTGGAAGCGGTGCCCGATATGGTGGTTTCCGGGATCAACCTCGGCGCCAACCTGGGTGACGACGTGCTCTATTCCGGTACCGTAGCGGCGGCCCTTGAAGGGCGCTTTCTCGAGCGTCCCTCGTTTGCTTTTTCGTTGGTCTCGCGTCAGGTCGACAACCTTTCCACGGCCGCCTATTTTGCGCGCAAACTCGTGGAGGCTCACGCCGACCTCGATCTGCCACCGCGTACGGTGCTGAACGTGAATATTCCCAATCTGCCGCTGGATCATATCCGCGGGATCCAGTTGACCCGTTTAGGTCATCGCGCCCGCGCCGCGGCCCCGATGAAGGTGGTCGATCCTCGCGGCAAATCCGGCTACTGGATCGCCGCTGCGGGCGACGCCGAAGACGGCGGCCCGGGCACCGATTTCCATGCAGTGATGCAGGGTTATGTATCGATTACACCCTTGCAGCTGGATCGCACCTTCAATGATGCTTTCGGAAGTCTCGACGGCTGGCTGGAGGGACTTCGATAATGGCTCGTGAACAAGACCACATGTTGCATCGCGGCATCGGGATGACCTCCCAAAGAACCCGCGAGCGGTTGATTCAGCGGTTGTACGAGGAAGGCATTTGCAACGCCAAGGTGCTGGAAGTCATCCGCCGGACGCCGCGTCATCTGTTCGTCGACGAAGCGCTTGCGCATCGCGCCTACGAAGATACGGCGTTGCCGATCGGCAACAACCAGACAATTTCCCAGCCGTACATGGTGGCCCGCATGAGTGAGCTGCTACTGGAAGCAGGTCCGCTGGACAAGGTGATGGAAATTGGCACGGGTTCGGGTTATCAGACCGCTATCCTGTCGCAACTGGTGGAGCGGGTATTTTCGGTCGAGCGCATTAAGGTCTTGCAGGACCGGGCCAAGGAACGGATGGTCAATCTGAACCTGCGCAATGTGGTGTTTCGTTGGGGGGACGGCTGGGAAGGGTGGCCGGCACTCGCGCCCTATAACGGCATCATCGTGACCGCTGTGGCGACCGACGTGCCGCAGGCATTGCTCGATCAGCTGGCGCCCGGAGGGCGGCTCGTCATCCCGGTTGGGGCTGGTGAGGTTCAGCAACTGATGCTGATCATCCGAGAAGAGCACGGTTTTTCCCGGCGAATCCTTGGCTCCGTGCGATTCGTCCCTTTACTGAATGGGCCTCTGGCCTGAGCTTTTGTTACTACACGCTGAATTCTCTTGATTCGGCTTTGTCTTACAGCGGCGCTGGTCAGTTAAACGGATTGGATCGTCGGGGCGCAAACGTGTGCTCTGCGCGATTATAAGTAGAGGCTGCACAGCCCGTTACACTTGCAACACTTCATGCCGAATTTCGGCAAGCCTATTTTCAGCCACCACAAAGGGAGCGGCGGGTGAGTCTCACAGTCATTGCGCAGCGAATGGGTACAACGAGCTTTCAGCGCCTGGTGACTGGCCTTGTCTTGAGCACCTTGCTGGTTGGTTGTTCCAGCAACAAATCCAGCGACGTGCGCGTCGTTGATCGCAATAAAGCCGCGGCTCAGCGCCCGGCAGTGACCACGGGTCAGTATGTGGTTCGACCGAAAGACACTTTGTTCTCGATCGCTTTCCGCTACGGCTGGGACTACAAGGCACTGGCGGCCCGAAACAATATTCCAGCGCCGTACACGATCCGTCCGGGTCAGACAATTCGCTTCGATGGACGTACCGGTTCAACGCCAACAACGGTGACCACTTCAACAACTTCAACACCCTCATCGTCGAGTAAAACCACGGTATTTCGACGTCCAGCCGCAGGTGCGACAGGGGGCGCTGCGGTGGTTGTACCGTCCGTCGCAAACAAACCGTCCGCGGCGCCCATGCCTCCTGCGGGCCCGGCCCCGACCGGCTGGGGGTGGCCTTCTAATGGCATTCTGATTGGAAAATTCTCTTCAAACGGCAGTTTGAATAAAGGAATTGATATCGCCGGAGATTTGGGACAGCCTGTTTTAGCTGCGTCTGATGGGACGGTCGTATACGCCGGGAGTGGCTTAAGGGGCTACGGCGAATTAGTCATCATTAAACACAGCGATACCTACGTCAGTGCCTACGGACATAACCGCAGGCTGTTGGTTCGGGAGGGGCAGCAGGTCAAGGTCGGGCAAACAATTGCCGAAATGGGGTCAACGGGTACAGACCGGGTGAAACTGCATTTTGAGATTCGCCGACAAGGTAAACCTGTAGATCCGCTGCAATTCCTGCCGCGTCGTTGATTGCTTTCCAGCCTGTTCCGTCGCGTAGAGGGGACAGGCTCCAGCGTTGCCAAGGATTGAGGCGTCGCTTGAGCTTGAGGTCGAACTCACCAAAGGACTATAACAATGGCTCTCAGTAAAGAAGTGCCGGAGTTTGACATCGACGATGAGGTTCTCCTCATGGAGACCGGTATCGGTACGGATTCGATGTTGAATGATGAAGGGGCTGCTACACCTTCCGTTCGTGCCAAAGCCAAAAACTCAACTTCGTTGAAGCAACACAAATACATTGATTACACGCGCGCGCTCGACGCTACGCAGCTGTATCTCAATGAAATCGGCTTTTCCCCGCTCCTGTCCCCAGAAGAAGAAGTTCACTTTGCGCGCTTGTCGCAAAGTGGCGATCCGGCCGGGCGCAAACGCATGATCGAAAGCAACCTGCGGCTGGTGGTGAAAATTGCCAGACGTTATGTCAACCGCGGGCTGTCGCTGCTGGATCTCATCGAGGAGGGGAACCTCGGACTGATCCGGGCGGTTGAAAAATTCGATCCTGAACGTGGCTTCCGCTTCTCGACCTACGCGACATGGTGGATTCGTCAGACCATCGAGCGGGCGATCATGAATCAGACCCGGACGATCAGGTTGCCGATCCATGTGGTCAAAGAGCTTAACGTGTACCTGCGGGCGGCACGCGAGCTGACGCAGAAACTCGATCACGAACCCTCCCCTGAAGAAATCGCCAATCTGCTGGAAAAGCCGGTTGCGGAGGTCAAACGTATGCTCGGCCTGAACGAGCGGGTTTCCTCAGTCGACGTCTCGCTGGGTCCGGATTCGGATAAAACCTTGCTGGACACCCTTACCGATGACCGTCCTACCGATCCATGCGAGTTGCTGCAGGACGACGACTTGTCGCAGAGCATCGATCAATGGCTTTCGGAATTGACCGACAAGCAACGCGAAGTGGTGGTTCGCCGGTTCGGTCTGCGCGGCCACGAGAGCAGCACGCTTGAGGATGTAGGCCTGGAAATCGGTCTGACCCGCGAGCGAGTCAGACAGATTCAGGTTGAGGGGCTCAAACGCCTTCGCGAAATTCTCGAGAAGAATGGTTTGTCGAGCGAGTCGCTGTTTCAATAAACGCACTCGGCAAATTACAAAAAGCCCCGATTGGTTCGGGGCTTTTTGTTTCCTGACATTCCCTTCATTGAGTTTGGGATTTGTAGCCTCAAAGTGTAAGCCTCGGCTTACTCTTGCGTAGGTGTTCATTAACTTTCCACTTGGGTGCATGGCCATTGTGCAGAATGGCTCTTGGTCAACTCGATGATTTCTCTCGTTATTTTTGAATTGCCGCGGGCTACTGCCTGCGATTTCGGGTCGAGCCTACCCAATTGCTCTTGTCTGGAAACCCTCTAGTATCCAGGTTGTGCCGACGGACAGGCACGACCTTCAGGGATGAGGGGAAGGACATTGCAGGAAGCAATTCATCAGGACGATGAAAAGGAATACAGGGAATAGGGAAAATGTGGGCGGGTCAAACCGCCCCTTTTTTTGCCTGCAGAAAAGCAAAAAGGCCCGCAAGGGGCCTTTTCCGGTGCGCGATGATCAGCGTTCGAGGTGTTCGATCTTGCCGGGTTTGCCATCCCAGGCCGCGGATTCCGGCAACGGCTCTTTTCGCTCAGTGATGTTTGGCCATATCTCGGCCAATTCCACGTTCAACTGTATGAAGTTCTCCATGCCTGCAGGAACCTCATCTTCGGAGAAGATCGCCACGGCAGGGCATTCGGGTTCGCACAGTGCGCAGTCGATGCACTCATCCGGGTGAATCACCAGGAAGTTCGGGCCTTCGTAAAAGCAGTCCACCGGACAGACTTCTACGCAGTCGGTGTACTTGCACTTGATGCAGTTGTCGGTGACGACGAAGGTCATTCTAATTCTCTCCTCAGGCGGCGGCAGCGGAGCCCCTTCACGTTGGGGTCGCCGGGTTTGGGAGCGATAGTCTGCAAGCCAGGCTGTAGCCTGCAGCATCCCAAACCGCGCGAGATTCTAACAGCTTGCAGGCAAGTGCGTTAGATCCGTGTCTTTAGTGTATAGAGCATTTCTAACGCGCGTCGTGGCGTCATGTCATCCAGATCAAGTTTGGCCAGGTCATCCAGCACCGGGTGCGGCAAGCTGGCGAACATGTCGCTCTGCTGGGGCGCGGCCGGTTTGCCTTTGATTGGCTTGGGGACGTCATGCGGCAGCGCCGTCGCTTCCAGCCGACCGAGATGCTCGCGGGCACGCACGATCACTTCGCTCGGCACACCGGCCAGTTGCGCCACCGCCAGACCGTAACTTTGGCTGGCCGGCCCCGGCAATACGTGATGAAGGAAGACAATGCGCTCGTTGTGCTCGGTCGCATTGAGGTGCACGTTGGCTACCAGCGGCTGGGCTTCCGGCAATACCGTCAGTTCGAAGTAGTGAGTGGCGAACAGCGTATAGGCGCGCAAATGTGCCAGACGTTCTGCCGCCGCCCAGGCCAGGGACAGGCCGTCGAACGTGCTGGTGCCGCGGCCGACTTCGTCCATCAGCACCAGACTGCGCTCGGTAGCATTGTGCAGAATGTTCGCAGTTTCGCTCATTTCGACCATGAACGTCGAGCGCCCGCCCGCGAGGTCGTCACTGGAACCGATCCGCGTGAAGATCCGGTCGACCAGCGACAGCTCGCAACTTGCCGCCGGGACAAAGCTGCCGATGTGCGCGAGCAGTACGATCAACGCCGTCTGGCGCATATAGGTGGATTTACCGCCCATGTTCGGCCCGGTGATCACCAGCATCCGAGTGTTGTCGTCGAGGTTCAAATCATTGGCCACGAACGGCGTGGTCAGCACTTGCTCGACCACCGGGTGGCGGCCCTGGCTGATGCGCATGCACGGTTCGTCGACGAAGCGCGGGCAGTTCAGGTCCAGGTTCAGGGCGCGTTCGGCAAGGTTGCTCAGCACGTCCAGCTCGGCCAATGCAGCAGCGGTGTCCTGCAATGGAGGTAATTGGGCGATCAGGTCTTCGAGCAGCGCCTCATACAACATCTTCTCGCGGGCCAGCGCCCGGCTTTTGGCCGACAGGGCTTTGTCCTCGAACGCTTTCAGTTCCGGCGTGATGAAGCGCTCGGCACCTTTGAGTGTTTGCCGACGAATATAGTCAGCCGGGGCCGATTCGGCTTGTTTGCTCGGCAGCTCAATGAAGTAACCGTGAATGCGGTTGTAGCCGACCTTCAAATGCGACAGGCCGGTGCGCGCTTTCTCGCGTGCCTCCAGATCAATGAGGAATTGTCCGGCGTTTTCGCTCAACGATTGCAGGTCATCCAGCTCGCTGTCGTAACCGGTTTTCAACACGCCGCCATCGCGGATCACCGCTGGCGGGTTGTCGACGATGGCTTTTTCCAGCAGCGCCGCGAGTTCCGGGTAGGTGCTGGTGGTGGCCGCCAATTGGATGATGTGCGGGGCTTCCAGCTCGGTCATCGCCTGTTGCAATTCCGGCAGCGCGCCCAGGGCATCGCGCAGTCGCGCAAGGTCCCGCGGGCGGGCGTTGCGCAAACCGATCCGCGCCAGAATCCGCTCGATGTCACCAATCTCCTTGAGCTGCGGTTGCAGCTTTTCGAATCGATAGCGATCGAGCAGGCAGGTGATCGAGGTTTGCCTGGCCAGCAGCACCGAGAGATCGCGCAGCGGTCGGTTCAGCCAGCGGGTGAGCAGACGACTGCCCATGGCGGTCTGGCAGCGATCGACTACCGATTGCAGCGTATTGTCGCGGCCACCGGCCAGATTGGTGTCCAGCTCCAGGTTGCGACGACTCGCGCCGTCCAGCACCACAGTGTCGTCCAGCCGTTCATGGCGCAGGCTGCGCAAATGGGGAAGGGCGGTGCGCTGGGTTTCCTTGGCGTAACTGAGCAGGCAACCGGCGGCACCGATGGCCAGAGTCAGATTCTCGCAACCGAAGCCTTTCAGGTCTTGCGTCGAAAACTGCTGGCAGAGACTTTTCAACGCCGAGTCGCGCTCGAAATCCCACGGCGCACGACGCCGAACCCCACGGCGTTTTTCCGCGGGCAGATCCTTTGGCCAGTCATCCGGGATCATCAACTCCACTGGATTGACCCGCTCCAGTTCCGCCAGCAGGTTTTCCCAACCCTTGATCTCCAGCACCGTGAAGTTGCCGCTGGTAATGTCCAGCACCGCCAGACCGAACAGGCGCTCGTCACCCAGCACCGCTGCAATCAGGTTATCGCGACGTTCGTCGAGCAAGGCTTCATCACTGACCGTACCCGGCGTGATGATTCGCACCACCTGACGATCAACCGGTCCTTTACTGGTCGCCGGATCGCCGACCTGCTCACAGATCACCACCGACTCGCCGAGCTTGACCAGTTTCGCCAGGTAACCTTCAGCAGCGTGGTAAGGAATCCCACACATGGGAATCGCCTGACCGGCAGATTGCCCGCGAGCGGTCAGGGTGATGTCCAGCAATTTGGCGGCTTTCTTCGCGTCTTCGTAGAAAATTTCGTAGAAATCACCCATGCGGTAGAACATCAACTGGTCGGGATGCTGGTTTTTCAGGCGCCAGTACTGCTGCATCATTGGGGTGTGAGAGGACAGATCGGAAAGTGCTTTATTCATCGGATATCAGGCAATTCGTTGAAAGGTGTAGGGCAAAGGAGGGGCGTCGGCCCGGCTTTTCCGCGATGGGCGCAAGGTTACCATGGGCAGTCGAAGTGACGCAGGCATCAAAGCTTGCCAAGCGCACAGGCGCGGTTGAAGTGAGACCTGATGATGCGGCTGATGGGTCATAACCCTCGGTTTTTGCGGTTTCTGCACCCCGCGTTTTTCCCGCTAACATTTTGAGTCGGCCCTGTGCCTTGCAAGCGCCCTATGCTCGTGTACGGTAGTTCTCATTCTGCTCGCTCAGGAGATGACCGTGAAAGAAATCACCCAGCTCGCCGCTGAACTTGGCAGACGCCTGCAGGTTCTCAATGCTCATGTCACCGCCGCAGAGTCGTGCACCGGTGGCGGGATCTCGGAAGCGATTACCCGCATTCCGGGAAGTTCGGCATGGTTTGAAGCCGGGTATGTCACGTATTCCAACCGTCAGAAGGCCGAGCAACTGAATGTCCCGACCGAGTTGTTCGCGACGGTCGGAGCGGTCAGTTGCGAGGTGGTGGAGGCCATGGTGCGGGGCGCCCAGGAGAAAAGCCGTGCGCATTTCGCCGTGGCCGTCAGCGGTGTCGCCGGCCCGGATGGAGGTTCGCCAAACAAACCGGTGGGCACCGTCTGGCTGGCATGGGGCGTGGGCGAGCGGGTTTTCAGCGAGGTTCAGCATTTCCCCGGTAACCGCGACGAAGTTCGCCGACAAACGGTGAAGGCCGCGCTAGAGGGGCTGCTGCGCCACGCCGCGGGAGAAATCTCAAATCAGGGGTAGGCGATCTTGAAGTGCTGTGGAATAATACTGTCTACTTATACAGGTGTTGGCCGTCAGGCCTTATTGATTACGTGAGGACTTTAATGGACGACAACAAGAAGAAAGCCTTGGCTGCGGCCCTGGGTCAGATCGAACGTCAATTCGGCAAAGGTGCCGTAATGCGTATGGGCGATCAGGACCGTCAGGCGATCCCATCCATCTCTACTGGCTCTCTGGGTCTGGACATTGCGCTGGGCATTGGCGGTCTGCCAAAAGGCCGTATCGTCGAAATCTACGGTCCTGAATCCTCCGGTAAAACCACGCTGACACTGTCCGTGATCGCCCAGGCTCAAAAAGCCGGCGCGACCTGCGCATTCGTCGACGCTGAACATGCCCTCGACCCGGAGTACGCCGGCAAACTCGGCGTAAACGTTGATGACCTGCTGGTTTCTCAGCCGGACACCGGCGAGCAAGCCCTGGAAATCACCGATATGCTGGTGCGTTCCAATGCGGTTGACGTGATTATTGTCGACTCCGTGGCGGCGCTTGTGCCCAAGGCTGAAATCGAAGGCGAAATGGGCGACATGCACGTCGGCCTGCAGGCTCGTCTGATGTCTCAGGCGTTGCGCAAGATCACCGGTAACATCAAGAACGCCAACTGCCTGGTTATCTTCATCAACCAGATCCGCATGAAAATCGGCGTGATGTTCGGCAGCCCGGAAACCACCACCGGTGGTAACGCGCTGAAGTTCTACGCCTCGGTTCGTCTGGACATCCGCCGTACAGGTGCGGTGAAAGAAGGTGACGAAGTCGTTGGTAGCGAAACCCGCGTCAAGGTTGTGAAGAACAAGGTGGCTTCGCCATTCCGTCAGGCTGAATTCCAGATTCTTTACGGCAAGGGCATCTACCTCAATGGCGAGATGATCGACCTTGGGGTCCTGCATGGTTTCGTTGAGAAGTCTGGTGCCTGGTACGCCTATAACGGTACCAAGATCGGTCAGGGCAAGGCCAACTCGGCCAAGTACCTGGCGGATAATCCGGATATTGCCGCGACGCTTGAGAAGCAGCTGCGCGACAAGCTGTTGACTCCTGCGCCGGACGTTAAAGCATCGGCAGACCGAGTGAAAGCTGATGACCTGGTTGACGTGGATGTTTGATTGATCCAATGACCGCCGTACTCGATACACCCGTCGCAGTGCGGCGGACCGCAATGGACCTGCTCGCGCGACGCGAGCACGGTCGAGTCGAGCTGACGCGTAAACTTCGTCAGCGCGGCGCACTCCCCGAGATGATCGACGCAGCACTCGACCGTTTGACGGAAGAGGGCTTGCTGTCCGAATCCCGTTACCTCGAAAGCTTCGTCTCCTATCGTGCCCGATCTGGCTATGGTCCCTTGCGTATCCGCGAAGAACTGAGCCAGCGGGGACTGCAGCGTGCGGATATCGAACTCGCGTTACGCGAAAGCGGAATCAACTGGCAGGAACAACTGGACGATACCTGGCGACGCAAATTCTCCGGGCATCTGCCCATAGATGCACGAGAACGTGCCAAACAAGGCCGGTTCCTGAGCTATCGAGGTTATTCCATGGAAATGATCAGCCGCTTGTTCAGCGGTCGAGGCATGGGGGATTAATCAAACGGCCCGCTATTTAAATAGCGGGCCGTTTTTTTTGCTTCACGTGAGGTGTATGGGCTCCCGCGAATGCTGCTGAGCGCCGGGTTTGGCTGTCGCCCAATTCTGCGGCAGGTTGATGAAGTCCACCAGTTCGCGCAGCCGGCCGTGATTGCGAGCGTTGAAGGTGAAGGCCAATCGCGCCAGATGACTGAACTGCTGCTCGTCGTGTTCTTCACCGCTGTAGGCATGCTGGTGGAAGTGATCGCTCAGGCACAGGTCGGCAAAAGCTTCCTGCATCTGCTCAAGCGCATCGTCGCTTAGCTTGTGATTCATGCGAATCACGAATTGATGCTTGAGCCAGCGGCTCGAGTGGAAGTTGCTGTAGAACTGATTGATCTGCTCGACCGCCTCTTCGGCGCTGTAAACCAGACTGACAAGTTTCATGTCGGTCGGCAGGATATAGCGGTTTTCTTCCAGTTGACTGCGAATGAAGTCCAGCGCGCTTTGCCAGAAATTACCGCCAGGGGCATCCAGCAGCACCACCGGCACCAGTGGACTTTTACCGGTCTGAATCAACGTCAATACTTCGAGCGCTTCATCCAGCGTGCCAAAGCCGCCAGGGCAGAGAACCAGCGCATCGGCCTCCTTCACAAAAAACAGTTTACGGGTGAAGAAAAAGTGGAAAGGCAGCAAATTGCTGGTGCCATTGACGGTGGGATTGGCGTGCTGCTCGAACGGCAGAGTAATGTTGAACCCAAGGCTGTGTTCCCGGCCTGCACCTTCGTGGGCCGCGGCCATGATGCCGCCACCGGCACCGGTGATGACCATCAGGTCGGAGCGCGCCAGCGCAGCGCCGAGTTCTCGGGCCATCGCATACAGCGGATGCTCGACTGGTGTTCGGGCCGAGCCGAACACGGTGACCTTGCGCCGACCGCGAAACTTTTCGAGCACGCGGAACGCCTGCTCGAGTTCGCGCAAGGCCTGCAGGGTGATTTTGGCGTTCCAGCGGTTGTGGTCTTCCTGAGCCATGCGCAGCACGGTCAGGATCATGTCGCGGTAGATCGGGATGTTCGGGCTGTTGGGTGAAACAAGCTTGAGTTGTTCTTGGACTCTGCTGATCAGGTCGTGGCCGCTTTCTTCGAAATGACGGCTGAGGAGGTCATTCGGTTGGTAAGGCATTCAACTTCTCCTTCTGCACAAAGCGCTTGGGTCCGACGAGGCAGTCATCGGCGCCGCAATACCTCGTGTATCACTGTCAGGCCAGGTTAGCGCCTGGACGGTTCACTGAGTCGGAACCGGACCCTCTTGCTGATCTTCACTGCGATGATGATTGCGCCACAAAGTCTTTCCTGGCAACTGCTTATTGACTATTTGCAAGGTGGTTTCACCGCTCGTCTGGCGGCAGCCCGCATGCCCCACACTCTGATTTACTGATTGGCAGGCGTAACGCCACATCTATGGGTGCTGCGGCACGCAGGGTACATGCAGTCAAAGGATTTTTTCGCTCAAACGCGGGCGATGAGCAGGGAGCCGAGGTGATGGCCAGAGTCATTCTGGAGATCGATACGCAACTGTATCGACTGCTCAAATCATCAGCCGAGACCAACAATCTGAGTGTTGAAGAGGAGTGTTGCCGACGTCTTGAGGGCCCCGAACGGCATTCCAGATATTTGCAGGCTTTGCTGGCAGAACTGCGCGCCGAAGATGAACAGCGACGCGCCAATGCCCAGTCGCGTTAGTTACTTCTTTTTCGCAGGCGTTGCCTTGGGGCAATCTGATTCCTGATAGCTGGCCGAACCGACCGAACGGTTGGTCTTCACCTCAGTGAAGTCGTAACGCATGACCGCACCTTTGGCCATCAGCTTGCGGAACGACGGGTTGTTGCAAACCGAGGCGCCAAGCTGGAAATACACGGCTTTGGGATCGGCGCGCATCTTGTCGGCATGGCTGCTTTGCACGCTTAGATGATTGATCAGCACGTTACCTTCGGCGGTGTAGCCCTGATCAAGAATGTCTTCATTGATCGCCCGTGGAGTGCCCGCACTGCTTTGTGCGGCGACGTTTCGCAGCTCCCGGTTTAGATTCTGCTCACTCAGGGAAGCAGCCTGAGCGCTGAAAGACGATGCCAGCAAAATGGCAGCGGTGGGAACGATAAGGCGCAGCATGAAACTCTCCAGATTCAGTGACGGGTGCTCAGTGACAGGTTCGACCCCTCACATGACTGTGCGTTCAGTGGCGCCAAATTATAGGGGACGGGGCCTGGACGGTACAGGCTTGCGCCGGCCGCTCTGATAAACTGCCGGCATTTTCCGCCCAGCCGAGTATGTTTTCGTGTCGATTTTCCTTTCCTGCGGGACTTGCCTGCGATGAGCCAGCCTTTTGCATCGAACGCCGTCGCCCGCTTGCGCGATCAGCGCGAGGAAGAGGGCGTCAAGCCCATTCAGGCCCGTGGCTGGAGAGCGCCGCGGTGCCGCGCTTGTCGCGTGATCAAAAGTCATTGCCTGTGCGCCTGGCGTCCGCAGGTCGAGACCCGCGCCGGGGTATGCCTGATCATGACCAACAAGGAAGTGTTCAAGCCCAGCAATACCGGCTGGTTGATTGCCGATGTGGTGCGCGACAACCACGCGTTCATCTGGTCGCGGACAGAAGTCGACTCGCAGTTGCTGGCGTTGCTCGCCGACCCGCAGTGGCAACCCTACCTGGTGTTTCCCGGCGAGTACGTTGCGCCGGAACGAGTGACTCACAGCGTCGACACGGGCAGCACCAGGCGGCCACTGTTCATTCTGCTGGACGCGACCTGGACCGAGGCCCGCAAGATATTTCGCAAGAGCCCTTACTTCGACGCCTTGCCGATTCTCAGCCTGCTACCGGAAAAACTCTCACGCTATCGATTGCGCCGGTCGACCCGCAGCGAACATCTGTGTACCGCGGAAGTGGCCGCGTTATGCCTTGACCTGGCTGGCGACGGTGAGGCGGCCTCGGCTCTTGGCGCTTATTTCGATGTTTTCAGCCAACATTATCTGGATGCCAAACATCAGCTCGATATGGACGTGTCCACCCCGGCGCATGCCGAGCTTAAGCCCTTCGTGCAAAACGCGGCCGCAGCCGTCTGCTGATTGTCGCCCGTACTGCAAAAGTGTGTACCGACCACGTCGCTTGACCACCCCGATTTCGCTGGGCATGCTTGGCGCCGATTAGGGCGCGGCCGAAGTTTGAAACGCCGTTTTTTGACGTGATTGGCGTTGATCGTGCTCTGTTGGTGCAGTTGCGTGGTTGCACCTCCAGTTGTTTGAAAAACAGGATCATTAAAACAATGGCCACATACGACATCCTGATTGCCGATGACCATCCGCTCTTTCGTTCTGCTTTGCATCAGGCGTTAACTTTGGGCCTTGGCCCTGAGGTTCGTTTGGTCGAAGTGGCGAGTATCGCCGAGCTCGAAACCCGTCTGGACGAAAAGGCCGACTGGGATCTGGTCTTGCTGGATTTGAACATGCCCGGCGCGTACGGTTTCTCCGGCCTGGTGCTGTTGCGCGGGCAATACCCGCAAATTCCGGTGGTCATGATTTCGGCTCAGGAGGAGGCGACGATCATGGTGAAGTCTCGCGAGTTCGGGGCCAGCGGTTTCATTCCAAAGTCGAGCGACCTGAGTGTCATTCAAAAAGCCGTGCGGGCAGTGCTCGACGGCGATGTGTTCTGGCCGCCTCAAGCATTTGAAGCCGTCAGTGTTTCCGCCGAAGCGAAAGCCGCCAGTGAAGGACTTGCCAGTCTGACGCCGCAACAGTTTCGAGTATTGACCATGGTCTGTGAAGGTTTGCTGAACAAGCAAATCGCCTATGAGCTGAGTGTTTCCGAAGCGACCATCAAAGCGCACGTCACGGCGATATTTCGCAAGCTGAATGTGCGAACCAGGACCCAGGCTGCTTTACTGTTGCAACAACTTGAGTCAATTTCGAGCCACCAGGCATAGGTGTCTTCACGCTTTTTTGACTCGGGTTGATCTAGTTTTCCCACTCTCTTTTGGTCAGTTGCCCACTCTATGTCTCCTTTTAAAGGCCAGACCGGTCTGAAACGCATCCTCAACGCCTCGGGTTATTCACTGGACGGCCTGCGCGCCGCCTTCATCGGTGAGGCCGCGTTTCGGCAGCTGGTGTTACTCAACGTCGTCTTGATTCCGTTGTCGTTCTTTCTGAATGTCAGCCGCGTCGAGCAGGCGCTGTTGATTGCCGTCTGTCTTTTGGCATTGATTGTCGAGTTGCTCAACTCTGCGGTCGAAGCCGCGATTGACCGCATCTCTCTCGAATTGCACCCACTGTCGAAAAACGCCAAGGACATGGGCAGCGCTGCGCAGTTAGTGGCGTTGACCATGATCGGGCTGGTGTGGGCGGTGATTCTGCTTTAAGCAATATTAGGCAATACGATCTCGTCGCTGCGCTGCACCCCGGCGGTGAAAGCGCGGCACAGGTCGAGGAATTCGCGCATGGCCGACGTCTGATATTTCTGTTTGTGCCAGATGAAATAGAACTGCCGGGCGAGGTCCAGATCCGGTGTCTCCACCGGTACCAGGCTGCCACGACGAAACGCGTCACGCAGCGCCAGCCGCGATATGCAGCCAATCCCCAAGCCTGATTCCACCGCGCGTTTGATCGCTTCGGTGTGCTCCAGCTCAAGACGAATGTTCAACCCGCTGCGGTGATGACGCATGGCCTGGTCGAAGGTCAGTCGCGTGCCAGAGCCTTGTTCGCGCAAAATCCAGGCTTCATGGCTGAGTTCATCCATGGACGCGGTGCCGCGCTTGGCCAGCGGGTGTTGAGGCGCGCAGAACACCACCAGCTCATCCTCGACCCAGCTTTGCACCTCAATGTCCGGGTGGCTGCAATCGCCTTCAATCAGACCCAGATCAATTTCATAGTGAGCGACTTGTTGCACGATGTTGGCGGTGTTCTGCACGTGCAGTTTCACCTGGCTCTCCGGGTGGCGCTGCATGAAGCTGCCGATCAACAAGGTCGCCAGGTAATTGCCGATGGTCAGGGTGGCACCGACTGCCAGCGAACCGAAACCGGACTTGCCATTGAGCAGGTCTTCGATTTCCTTGGCCTGATCGAGCAACGCCACCGCTTGCGGCAACAGCTGTTTACCGAGGGCATTGAGGCTCAGCCGTTTGCCGGCACGGTCAAACAGCTGGCAGCTGGACTGGCGCTCCAGTTCGGTGATCGAGGTACTTGCCGCCGATTGTGAGAGGTTGAGAAAGCCGGCAGCGCGGGATACGCTCTCCTGCTGGGCGACGGCGACGAATACTTGAAGTTGACGGAGAGTGAATCGCATATCTATATAACCGATAACCCTTATCTTAATAATCCATTTAACAGATATTGTTACTGCTATTAGAATGCGATGCAATTGCGCACAACTGTTTATTCCAGCGGCGCCAAGCACGCGCAGACCTAATTCCCAGGAGTCCCACGTACATGAGCAACATGAACCACGAGCGTGTCCTCAGTGTTCACCACTGGAACGACACTCTGTTCAGCTTCAAGTGCACCCGCGATCCGGGCCTGCGCTTCGAGAACGGTCAGTTCGTGATGATCGGCCTGCAACAGCCCAACGGCCGGCCGCTCATGCGCGCTTACTCGATTGCCAGCCCGAACTGGGAAGAGCATCTCGAATTCTTCAGCATCAAGGTGCCTGATGGCCCGCTGACTTCCCAGCTGCAGCATTTGAAGGAAGGCGACGAGATCATCATCAGCAAGAAGCCTACCGGCACCCTGGTGCTGGATGACTTGAAGCCTGGCAAACATTTGTACCTGCTCAGCACCGGTACCGGTCTGGCGCCGTTCATGAGCGTCATCCAGGACCCGGAAACCTACGAGCGTTTCGAAAAAGTGATCCTGTGCCACGGCGTGCGTTACGTCAACGAAGTCGCCTACCGCGAATTCATCACCGAGCACCTGCCGCAGAACGAGTTCTTCGGCGAGTCCCTGCGTGACAAGTTGATCTACTACCCGACCGTGACCCGTGAGCCGTTCGAAAACGAAGGCCGCCTGACCGACCTGATGCGCAGCGGCAAGCTGTTCAGCGACATCGGTCTGCCGCCGATCAACCCGCAGGACGACCGCGCCATGCTGTGTGGCAGCCCGAGCATGCTCGACGAGACCAGCGAAGTGTTGAACAGCTTCGGCCTGAAAGTTTCGCCACGGATGCGCGAGCCGGGTGATTACCTGATCGAGCGAGCGTTCGTCGAGAAGTAAGAAACCGCTGCGCTGCTTTACCTGTGGGAGCGAGCCTGCTCGCGATAACGATATGTCAGCCAACAACACTGTCGACTGATACACCGCTATCGCGAGCGAGCTCGCTCCCACAGTGGTTTGAAGCGTTCAGCCTGTCGCGGGAATGACTTCAAGGACGCGGATCAGACCTGTGTCGGGATAATGCCAGCGCACGTCTACATCCCAGAACTGCGCACCGTATTCGCGCTCAGGGGCCGGCGTTTGATACGCCGGGCGTGGATCTTGGGCCAGACACTGCTCAATCAACTCGACCAAGGGCTCGTCAAGGCGCCGAGCGTGGTCGTGAGCCTGGATTAGCGCCGCATCCGTCCACTGCACGGGAATCAACTGCGGCGCCGCGCTGGCAATGGTATTGGAAGCCGATTCGATGACGTCGGCGTAAGGCACGTAAGGCTTGATGTCGAGAATCGGGGTCCCGTCGAGCAGGTCTATTCCGGATATCCACAGGCGACTGGCTTCGACCTTGTCCAGCCTGACCACGGACTGGCCGATGCCATTGGGTCGGTGCGTTGCTCGGGTGGCAAAAACGCCCATGGACTTGTTGCCGCCCAGGCGAGGAGGGCGGACTTTCAGGCGCGGCTTTTCCTCCAGTGCCTGATGAAACAGGAACAGTAGCCAGACGTGGCTGACCTGCTCCAGGCCTTGCACCGCATCACCTTGATCGAACGGCGGCACCAGTTCCAGCACGCCGCGAGCGGCCGGGGCCAGTTGCGGCTGGCGCGGGATGGCAAACTTCTCCTTGAAGCAGGAGCGAACGAAGCCGATGGGGGAAACGCTGAAAGTCATGGTCTGGAGGTCGAGGCGAGAATCCGGGCGGGCATGATAACCCGCCGGACATCAAATCCGATGGGGCAGGGCCGGTCTCTTCCCGGGCAAGTCGGAACGCCGCCCGCACGCTCCCACAGGGGGCTCGATCGACACACATTTGGGGTGCGCCACAACACCCGTGGCAAGGTTTGCCCGCGAAGGTTTCACCGCAAGTCTCAGAAGCTAAACCCCCCATCCAGCGGGATAACAAGCTACAAGCGAGACTCGATCAGCTTGCAGCTTGCAGCTTTTTTACGCTCTCACTCGCAGAGTGAGCCCCTTGAGGAAGTTGCGCAGCAACTGATCGCCGCACGGGCGATAGTTGGTATGGCCGAACTTGCGGAACAGGGCGCTCAGTTCTGGCTTGGATACCGGGAACTCGGACGCTTTGAGAATGGCGTGCATGTCGTCTTCCTTCAGTTCGAAGGCCACACGCAGTTTTTTCAAAATGATGTTATTGGTCACTGGCGTTTCGATCGGCTGCGGCGGACGGCTTTCGTCCTTGCCACGCTTGAAGATCACCAGGCCATCGAGGAAATGCGCCATGACTTCGTCCGGGCAACGGACGAAGCCTTCCTCGTCTTCCTCTTTCTTGTCGAGGTACGTCAGCAAGTCTTCGAGGCTCACGTCCATGCCGCCGATCTTGATGATCTCGATGACTTTCTTGTCACTGATGTCGAGCATGTAGCGCACGCTGCGCAGTACGTCGTTATGAATCATGGTGTGCAATCCTGATATTCAGCAGTGGGCGCCGCATAAACAACGACGCCAAAAATGGGGGGCGGCGTAAAGTCTTAAAACTTCTCTTTGCCGGACAGGTAGCGCCACTGTCCCAGCGGCACTTTGCCGATGGACACGCCGCCGATACGGATACGGCGGATGGCAACGACCTTCAGGCCAACGGCCTGGCAGAACAAGGCGATGACGCCCGGTTGCGGGTTCTTCATCGCAAAGCGCAGACGGTTTTCGTTCTGCCAGCTGGCCTTGACCGGCGGCAGCTCCTTGCCTTTGTAGGTCAGGCCGTGATTCAGGCGATTGAGACCGTGAGCCACCATCTCACCTTCAACCTCGACCACATATTCTTGCTCGATCTTGGCAGCATCGGCCGTGAGCTTGCGCAGGATCTTCCAGTCCTGGGTGAACACCAGCAAACCGCTGGCTTTGGCCTGCAGGTCAGTGCTGGCGGTCAGGCGCAGGAAGTGACCCTTGAGCGGGCGTTTGCTGAAGCGGTGTTCTTCGCTCAGGGTTTCGGCGCTGATGGCCGCCATTGCCGTGTCCGCATCCATGTTTGCGGGGACGTTGAACAGGATAGTCACCGGCTCCGGTGCAGTGGCCTTGGCTTCAGGATCGAGCTCGACTTTTTGCTTTTCGACCTTGAATTGCGGTTCGTCGATGACTTCACCGTCCACGGTGACCCAGCCGCCCTCGATGAACAGCTCAGCCTCGCGACGGGAACAGCCGACGAGTTCGATGAGGCGTTTGGAGAGACGAATCGGGTCAGTCATGACAGGGCCGTAACAAAAAAGGAGTGAGCATTGTACCTGCCTGGCGCCGGTTAATCGCGGGTCCATTTCATTGGGGCTGATTTTCCTGTGGGGTTGCGTGGTGTCAGCCCTTTCGCGTCAATCGTTCCGCCTGCCGCAACCGCATATGCAGCAATGGATAGGGCTTGCCCATCCCGTCTACTTCAGAGCGCGCGATCACCTCGAAGCCCTGCTTGAGGTAAAACGCCAGTGCCTGGGCGTTCTGTTCGTTAACGTCCAGTTCATCGGCGTTGAACTGCTCCATGGCATAACGCAGCAATTGTTTGCCAATTCCCTGGCCGCGATGCGCCGGATCGATAAAAAGCATTTCAATCTTGCCCGCCGCGACCCCGGCAAACCCGGTAATGCGCTGGCGTGAGTCTTTGGTGCACACCAGCATCACCGCATCAAGGTAGCGGGTCAGCACCAGATTCTTCAGCAGTTCAATGTAGCTGTCCGGCAAAAAGTCATGGGTGGCGCGCACCGAGGCTTCCCATACCCGAGTGAGTTCTTCGTAGTCGCGTTGTCTGGGCGTGTGGATGACCGAATGCAGGCCCATGCCGGGGGCTCCTTGAGTCGTTGATGTGATGCGTCCCTCTCATCCTCAAACGATAGACCTAAAAAAGCCCCGCATGTCGTCAGGAGAGCAGGGCTTTCGTATTTTTTGCGTTTAGATCTGTTCAGCCCACAGGTCGTATTCGTCGGCGTCGGTCACTTTGCACCAGACTTTATCGCCCGGTTTCAGGTTGCTGCCGTTGTCGATGAACACGTTGCCGTCGATTTCCGGGGCATCAAAGAAGCAGCGGCCGACCGCGCCCTGGTCGTCGACTTCATCGACCAGCACTTCGATTTCCCGGCCAATACGCAGTTGCAGACGCGCCGAGCTGATGGCTTGTTGATGCGCCATGAAGCGATCCCAGCGGTCCTGCTTGACGTCGTCCGGCACGATGTCCAGGTCCAGCAGATTGGCCGGCGCGCCTTCGACCGGCGAGTACTGGAAGCAGCCGACGCGGTCAAGCTGGGCTTCCGTCAGCCAGTTCAACAGGTACTGAAAATCTTCTTCGGTTTCGCCCGGGAAGCCGACGATGAAGGTCGAGCGGATGATCAGGTCCGGGCAAATCTCGCGCCAGTTCTTGATGCGCGCCAGGGTCTTGTCTTCGAAGGCCGGGCGTTTCATCGACTTGAGGACTTTCGGGCTGGCGTGCTGGAACGGGATGTCCAGGTACGGCAGGATTTTGCCGGCCGCCATCAGGGGAATCAGCTCGTCAACGTGCGGATACGGGTAAACGTAGTGCAGGCGCACCCAGACGCCGAGCGAGCTCAAGGCTTCGCACAGTTCGGTCATGCGGGTTTTCACCGGCGCGCCGTTCCAGAAACCGGTGCGGTACTTCACATCGACGCCGTAGGCGCTGGTGTCTTGCGAAATCACCAACAGCTCTTTGACGCCGGCCTTGACCAGGCGTTGTGCCTCGTCGAGCACGTCACCGACCGGACGACTGACCAGTTTGCCGCGCATCGACGGGATGATGCAGAAGCTGCAGCTGTGGTTGCAGCCTTCGGAGATCTTCAGATAGGCGTAGTGGCGCGGAGTCAGTTTGACCCCTTGCGGCGGCACCAGATCGATCAGCGGGTTGTGGTCCTGACGCGGCGGCACGGCGTCATGCACGGCATTGACCACTTGCTCGTACTGCTGCGGACCGGTCACGGACAGCACGCTGGGGTGAATCTTGCGAATGTTGCCTTCTTCCACACCCATGCAACCGGTGACGATGACCTTGCCGTTTTCCTTGATCGCTTCGCCAATCACTTCCAGCGACTCGGCCTTGGCCGAATCGATGAAACCGCAGGTGTTGACCACCACGACGTCCGCGTCCTGATACGTGGACACGACGTCATAGCCTTCCATGCGCAGCTGGGTAAGGATGCGCTCGGAGTCGACCAGTGCTTTGGGGCAACCCAGGGATACGAAGCCAACCTTTGGATTGGCCGGCGCAGGAGTGGTGGACATGTCTAACCTCGGTATTTGTGACGCCTCGTGCCACAAACGGGCAAGACGACAATCGGACGCCTTGTAGCGTCTCTGATCAAAAAGTGCGCAATTCTAGCGATGAGGCGCGCACTTGACCAGCTTTATGCAGGGAAATACGACGAGTGCTGCGCTATGCTTCGCGGCTTTGACCTTTATCGATTTTTGACAGTCAACAAAACGTCTGTAACAGCAAGTAAAACAGCGCATGCTGCGCAGCAAAAGAATAGTGCTTCTTTCGAAGAAGTCCGGTCTGAGTATCAGGAGTGGTAGATGGGTCAGGCAAGTAGTCAGGCGGCGGGCGCAGAGCATTCGGCGGCAAAGCCGATCGGTATGCTGGTCGCGGCAGTCGGGGTGGTTTATGGCGATATCGGCACAAGCCCGCTGTACACCCTTAAAGAAGTGTTTTCCGGCGGCTATGGCGTGCCCGTCAATCATGACGGCGTGCTCGGGATTCTGGCGCTGATTTTCTGGTCGCTGATCTGGGTGGTCTCGATCAAATACATGATGTTCGTGCTGCGAGCCGACAACCAGGGCGAGGGCGGCATCATGGCGCTCACCGCGCTGGCTCGGCGCGCCGCCGCAGGGCACGCGCGGTTGCGCAGTCTGTTGGTGGTGTGCGGACTGATAGGCGCGGCATTGTTCTATGGTGACAGCATGATCACCCCGGCAATTTCCGTGCTCTCGGCCGTTGAAGGCCTGGGCCTGGCATTCGAAGGAATCGACCATTGGGTGGTGCCGTTGTCGTTGATCGTGCTGGTCGCGTTGTTCCTGATCCAGCGTCACGGCACGGCGCGAATCGGCATCTTGTTCGGGCCGATCATGGTCACCTGGTTTGTGGTGCTGGGGGCGCTGGGGGTCTACGGCATCTTGCAGCAGCCGCAAGTGTTGCAGGCGATGAACCCGGTGTGGGCCGTGCGCTTTTTTGTGGTGCATCCGGGCATGGGCGTGGCGATCCTCGGCGCCGTGGTGCTGGCATTGACTGGCGCCGAAGCGCTATACGCCGACATGGGCCACTTCGGCCGCAAGCCGATTGCCCGGGCCTGGTTCATCCTCGTACTTCCGGCGTTGGTGCTCAATTACTTCGGTCAGGGCGCACTGTTGCTGGGTGATCCGGAAGCAGCGCGCAACCCGTTCTATCTGCTGGCGCCAAGTTGGGCACTGATTCCGCTGGTCGGTCTGTCGACCATGGCCACGGTGATTGCTTCGCAAGCGGTGATTTCCGGTGCCTTTTCCCTGACCCGCCAAGCGATCCAGCTTGGCTACATTCCGCGCATGCACATCCAGCACACCTCCAGCGCCGAACAGGGCCAGATCTACATTGGTGCGGTGAACTGGTCGCTGATGGTCGGCGTGATCCTGCTGGTGCTGGGCTTCGAATCCTCCGGCGCGCTGGCTTCGGCTTACGGCGTGGCGGTCACTGGCACCATGCTGATGACCACCATTCTAGTGTCGGCGGTGATACTGCTGCTGTGGAAATGGCCGCCGATTCTCGCGGTCCCGTTGTTGCTCGGTTTCCTGCTGGTGGACGGTTTGTACTTCGCCGCCAACGTGCCGAAAATCATCCAGGGCGGCGCGTTCCCGGTGATCGCCGGTATCGCGTTGTTCGCCCTGATGACCACCTGGAAACGCGGTAAGCAGTTGCTGGTCGAGCGTATGGACGAGAGCGGGTTGCCGCTGCCGATTTTCATCAGCAGTATCGCCGTGCAGCCGCCACATCGGGTTCAAGGCACGGCCGTGTTCCTCACCGCCCGCCCGGACGCCGTACCTCACGCGTTGTTGCACAACCTGTTGCATAACCAGGTGTTGCACGAACAAGTGGTGCTGCTGACCGTGGTGTACGAAGACATCCCGCGCGTACCGCCGTCTCGACGTTTCGAAGTTGAATCCCACGGCGAAGGTTTCTTCCGGGTAATTCTGCACTTCGGCTTCGTCGACGAGCCGGATGTGCCGCAAGCGCTGAAATTGTGTCACCTGGACGACCTTGATTTCAGCCCGATGCGAACAACTTATTTCCTCAGCCGCGAAACGGTCATCGCTTCCAAACTCGAAGGCATGGCCCGCTGGCGCGAGGCGTTGTTCGCCTTCATGTTGAAGAATGCCAATGGCAATTTGCGGTTCTTTAATCTGCCGTTGAATCGGGTGATTGAGTTGGGAACACAGGTGGAGATGTAAAGGCGCGATATCCAGCCCCCGTTGCCGTGAAGGTAGCGGGGGCTTTTTGTTTGCGGCTCAGATCACTCTTGAGCGACTTTGCCCTGCCGCTTCTCGATAACATCCACCAACCGCTTGGCCAGCGCCGGGTAGTTCTCGTCGAAGTGATGGCCGCCCGGCAATTTGATTGCCTCGCCAACAGCCGTCTTTTCGGTGCAGCCGCTTTCGTCTACTTCCTCTTCGCCGTAGATGCACACCACTTTCCCAGACGGCAGCCTGGCCATTTCCGGGCCGGTGGCGGCTTCTTTGCCGGCGTTGCCGAGCCAGCCTTCAACTTCGATTTCGAAGCTGCCGGTGCGGGCGAAGGCTAGCAGGATGATGGCGTCGATGCGCTGCTGTTCGGCCGGTTCCAGGCGGTTGTAAATCGCCGGGAGCACGTCGGCGCCGAATGAGTAGCCGGTGAGGATGAAGCGCTTGATGCCCCATTTCTGCCGGTAGTGCTGCATCAACTCCGTCAGGTCCAGGGCGCTTTGCTCGGGGCTCTTGTGCTGCCAGTAGTAGCGCAAGGTGTCGATGCCGACCACCGGGTAGCCGATCTTGGCCATTTCGCCTGCGACGTTTTTATCGAGATCTCGCCACCCGCCGTCACCGGAAAGGAACAGGGTGACGGTGTCGTTGGCTTGACCGGCCGGCACTTCCACCACCGGAATCTGCAAACCGCCAGCGGCCTTGTCGCCACCGACCAGAATTTTGCGCAGTTCGTTGTTCAGCACCTGTGGCAAGTTGATGTCGTAGTCGCTGATGCTGGTCTCGGCATTGGGTTGGTCGCGCACAAAACCGGCACTGGTGTCATCCGGGTTGTCATTCCAGGCGACCAGCCAATGGCCGTGGGTGGCGCTTTTCGGCAGCAGGTGGGTGCAGCCGGGTTTTTCCAGGGCCAGGTCGACCGAGACAGCCTGAGCCTTGTTGTCCTTTTGCTCGGACAGCCAGCGCCAGGCCAGCACGGCGCCGGGGCCGATACCACTGACGAGCGTTGCGGGGCCGTTTAGCGCTCTCAAACCGGTTTGCAGAGCGCGGCTCTGCAGCAGGCAGTCTTCCGGCAGGATCACTTGAACAATCTGCGCCGAGCCGGTGCGGCTCAGGGTCATCAATTGCTTGTCGCTGAGCTTTTGCCCGGCAGTTACTGCCACCAGCACCTGTGCGCGCGCGGTGTTACCAGGCATGACGCGAGTCATGGCAGGACCGCCGGCCGCTGTCAGCACTTCGAGGGTCGGATGGGGCGCGGGACGATTGAGGTACCAATAACCGCCGGCGACAATCAGGGCCAGCACCAACAGCGTGGCCAATACATAGCGCAAGGAGCGTTGAATCATCAGCGTTTCACCAATCCAGTCAGACCGCCCGCAATCAGGGCGGCAGTGTCGGCCAGCGCGACCAGCGGATCGAGTCCGGCGGGCACGGCCATATAACGGGGTTCCCAGTCTGGCTGGAACTTGTCTTTGAAGCGGCGCAAGCCCTGGAAGTTGTAAAGCTGCTCACCACGGCGGAACACCATCGAGCCCAGGCGCTGAGTCAACGGCGCGCCACGTCGGGGCTGCAACCCCGAAAGCGGTACCATGCCCAGGCTGAAGCGCGCATAGCCATGACTTTTATAATGTTGCAGCAGGCCGACCATCATGAATTCCATGGTCAGTTTCGGAGCTTGCGGGTGCGCACGCATCAGGTCGAGGCTGGCCAGGTCGTGACCGTATGTCTCGAGCAAGTTGGCGAACGCCACCGGACGCCCTTCGAATCGAATCACCGCGATGCGGAAATGTTTGAGGTAGTCGTTGCTGAAACGGCCGAGCGAGAAGCCTTTTTCGCGCACATTTTTGCCGGTCAGCCAGGCATCGGAAATCACCCTGAGCTCATCCATCGGTGCCTGCCCGGGTTCATGGATCTCCAGTGACAGGCCATCGCGAGTGCCGCGGTTCCAGGTATAACGCAGGTCTTTCATCTCTTTGCCTTTGGCGTCGAGATCGAAACGAAGCAAGTCGACTCGCGCCTCTTCACCCAACTTGATCGCGCTCAGGCCGATGTCCATGTAGTACGGCAGGTTTTCTGCGCGCACTTGATAGAACACGGGGCGGGCATGATGCAGGTCGCACAGGTCACGGAACTGCCAGATCATTTCCGCGCGTTGCTGGCTGGGACCAATCGGGTCGTACAAGGCTACCAGGCTGCGACCACGCCGCGCGTACATCAGGAAGGCTTCGTCGTTGGGGTGGAATAGCAACGCCTTGTCACCGGTCAGGGCCAGGCCGCCATCCGGTTGCGCCGACGCCATGAGGATTTTTACCGCTCGGTCGAGTTCTGCAGGTGTTGGCAAATGGATGACCGGACGTGCAGTGCGCAACAGCCAGGTCAGCGACACCACCAGCAACAGCACAGCGGCGCCGAGTAGCGAGCGCAAGCCTCGTGGTGCGTCGGCGTCCAGGGTGAATTGCCACCAGAGTTGATGGCTGTAAGGAACGTCCTGATAGGCGAACAGCAGTAACCAGATCGACGCGCCGAGCACGCACAGGCTCGACACCAGATACAGCGGGGAGAAGGGCAGTTCCGTCAGCCGACTGGGGCGATAGAACGAGCGCCGGAAAACCCCCAGCAAACTCGCGGTCAGGGTCATCAGGCAGGCTTCTTCCCAATCGAAACCCTTGAGCAGGGAAAGCAGGGCACCGACCAGCAACAAAATGGTGGTCAGCATCCACGCGGCCGACAAGCGCCGGCGCAGGCCCTGAGCCAGCAGCAGGCAAAGCACCCCGACCAGGCTGGCACCGAAGTGCGAGGCGTCGACCAAGCGATGCGGGATCAGGAAGCCGATGTGTTCCAGGCGGGTATCGATCTCCGGAGTCACACCGGAAAACAGCAGCACCACACCGGACAGAAACACCAGTAACGCAAGGATCGGCGCGGCCATGCCGGATGCGGCGCGCAGGCTTTGACGTGTCTGGAACAGGCGCTGGCCTTCGTTGATCAGCAGCAGCAAACACGCGACCAGCAACGGCAGCACGACATAAATCAAGCGGTAGAGAAGAAGTGCTGCGGCGAGCGGAGCGGCGCCGAGTTTGTCGGCGAAGGCCGCCAGCAGGACCGCCTCGAACACGCCGACCCCGCCGGGCACATGGCTGAGCACCCCGGCAGCCAGGGCCAGCAGATACACCAACAGGAATGCGCCGAACGGTGGCGCTTGTGGCAGCAACAAATAAAGCACCGTTGCAGCGGCAGCGACGTCGAGCGCGGTGATGATCAGTTGCACAAAGGTCAGGCGGCGGCCTGGAAGGCGCAACGTGCGGCGTCCGGCTTTGACCAGCAGGTTGTCGGGGTAAGGTTGGTCCGGCAGGCGGCGACGGTAAATACCGACGGCCAAAGCGGCGAACAGCACCAGCACGGCAGCAGCCACTGACCCCAGCAACGTTTCCGAAAAACCCAGCGCAGCGGATGCGGCCGGCAGATTGCTCAGGGTTGCCAGCGCCGCCAGCGGGGGCAGGGCGCAACCGAGCGAGAGACTGGCGAACAGCGTCATGTGAGCGACTTCCGACGCTCCCAGGCCATGACGTGCATATAAACGGTAACGCACCGAGCCGCCTGACAGCATCGAAAGACCGATGGCATTGCCGATTGCGTACGCGGTGAACCCACCGAGCGCCAGAGTACGCGGCGCCAGCGTCACGCGGGCATAACGGCTAGCCGACCATTCATATCCGAGCAGGATGGTGAAGCCGACGATGGTCGCAGCGACTGCGCCTAGCAGCGCCGGTTTGGGAACATTGAGAACCGAGTCGTGCAACGCGTGCAAGTCGAGTTCGCTGAGCAGATGACGACAGGCGATCAGCGCGATGGCAAACAACAGCAGCGTGACCGCCAAGCCGATGGGCTGACGGTATTTGCTGACACGATCAAGCATGCGCAGACGTTCGGTTTTGATCGGTTGTGTCGCGGTGACGCAGTCATGTGAAGCAGACGAGTTGGCGCGCATCAATCACCTCTTGGATTGTGCGCGACAGGATGGGGGTATCCAGCCAAGTTACCAATCCCTGCAAGAAAAAATAATTCCAAATATTACGCTGCTCGCCCTCTTCCGGCGATCGCGAGATGGCCTCAGGCGAGTGTCTTGTTCAGTGTCAGCGTAGTTTCAAACGGAAAAAATGCAGCCCATGACTGTGTGTCGAAGGAAGACAGGTCATTGTTAAAACAGGACTTTTTCGACAGGCACAAAAAAGGCCACTCTCTCGAGTAGCCTTTCTTGATGTTTGGTTGCGGGAGCCGGATTTGAACCGACGACCTTCGGGTTATGAGCCCGACGAGCTACCAGACTGCTCCATCCCGCGTCTGTGTGGCGGCATTCTACAGGCGAACGACGGGGTGTCAACCGCTAATCCAAAATAAGCGTCAATTGCCCATGGATGGCGTCAAACGGTCGCAGGGGAGGAGTAAGCCTTGGAATCAAAACGGGTTCTGAGATTGTTAATCTCACGTCTCTAAAACACGCGTGCACAAAAAAGGCCACTCTTTCGAGTAGCCTTTTTTGATGTTTGGTTGCGGGAGCCGGATTTGAACCGACGACCTTCGGGTTATGAGCCCGACGAGCTACCAGACTGCTCCATCCCGCGTCTGTGTGTCGGCATTCTACAGAGGATCGCTGGGCTGTCAACCTTCGATACAGATAAAACCTGTTCAGGTTCAATCGCTTAGCAAGCGTGAAGACTGGAAGGGCAGGCTGGAAGGCACGTATGACAAGGGCTGTAGCTCTATCGGGCTAGGCCTGTCGATTGAGAAAATAAATTCATCGGTTACTCTTCCTACGCCGCGCAAAGAACATTCGCGGTACTGGTGCTATATACAGGTGTCAGTGAGATACTGCGCGTCCTACGCGCTTTGGCTCCGTTTCCCCTGATGAACGCCGCTTTTATATGACACAGCGAAAAATCATCCACGTCGACTGCGACTGCTTTTATGCGGCCATCGAAATGCGTGACGACCCTCAGCTAGCCGGAAAACCACTGGCGGTTGGCGGGTCGGCGGATCGCCGGGGGGTCATTGCTACCTGTAACTATGAAGCGCGGGCGTATGGCGTCCGTTCAGCGATGTCTTCGGGCCATGCCTTGAAATTGTGTCCGGACCTCACCATCGTCAAGCCTCGCATGGACGCTTATAGAGAAGCATCGAAGGAAATTCACACTATTTTCCGTGATTACACCGATCTGATCGAGCCGCTTTCCCTCGATGAGGCTTACCTCGATGTTTCCGACAGTGCGCATTTCGGAGGCAGCGCCACGCGCATCGCCCAGGACATCCGTCGGCGGGTGTCGAATCAACTGCACATCACCGTTTCAGCTGGCGTCGCGCCGAACAAATTTCTCGCCAAGATTGCAAGTGACTGGAAGAAGCCCAACGGCCTGTTCGTTATCACGCCCGACCAGGTTGAGGACTTCGTCAGCGGTTTGCCGGTCAGCAAGCTGCATGGCGTCGGCAAAGTTACCGCGGACAAACTGGGTCGGCTTGGCATCGTCGACTGCTCGCATTTGCGTGAATGGAACAAGCTGGCGCTGGTACGTGAATTCGGCAGCTTTGGTGAAAGGCTCTGGAGTCTGGCCCGTGGGATTGATGACCGTCTGGTGCACAACGACAGTCGCCGGCAGTCGATCAGTGTCGAAAACACTTACAACGTCGATCTGCCGGATCTGGCCAGTTGCCTGGAGAAATTACCGGAGCTGCTGGAAACCCTTGCCGGGCGTATGGCGCGCATCGACAGCAGCTATCGGCCGGGTAAGCCTTTCGTCAAAGTGAAGTTCCACGACTTTACCCAGACCACGCTGGAGCAGGCCGGGGCAGGGCGGGATTTGGGGAGTTATCAGCTGTTGTTGGCCCAGGCCTTTAACCGCGGCGGCAAACCGGTACGGTTGTTGGGAGTCGGGGTGAGGCTGGAGGATTTGCGCGGCGGGTTTGAGCAGATGGAGTTGTTTGAGCGGTAGTTTGAATTTACCGGCCTCATCGCGGGCAAGTCGGTTGTCGCATCGCCCGCGATCTTCAAAGAGGCCTTAATTCGGCCCTGGATCCGCCACCAACCGCCCGGCATCCTTGGTCAACGACTTCAAAAACTCGGTCTGTAACTCAGGATCATTGCGCGTCAATTCGATCAGGCTCTGCTCCAGCTCGCTGGCTTCTTCCTCAAGACCCAGCTCCGACAGACGTTTGACCCGGTGCACCCACTGGCTCACTTCGTCATCTTCGAGATCGTCATAAATCAGGCCGTGCGCCTCCAGCAACTTGCCGCGCAACGTGCTGCTCAGCGCGAGGGTAGAGTCGGAATGCACATCGTCCTGGCTGTCGGTCACGCTGATGTGCAGTTGGCCCAGGCGATTGAGATCATGTTCGGCAAACGGGCTGTCGAGCAGATTGATGCGCAGAACGCCATTTTTGTCCGTGGTCAGCTCGAACGTTTCCTTGCCGGCCTTGACCTCAACCGGGCGTTCACTCCACGGCAGGCTCGAGTACTCGGTGCGCTTGTCGAGCTGCACTTCGTCGATGCCAGCCAGGTTCTGCTGCGCGCGGCCGTTGGACTGCGCGTTCATGAACGGGTTGAGCCCGGCGAAACCGTAACCGAACCAGTCGCGGGTCACGCTATCCGGGAGATTGCCAAGGGCGAACACGTTGACCACGTTGGCGCCGACGCCACCCACCACCGCCACGGCGCCCAGCGGAATTTCGTAGACCTCGCGCCAGGGTTGGTACGGGGTGTAGCGGTCGTAGTGGCGAGTAACTTCGAATTCGGTGACCTCGAACGTTTTCTGCTCGTGGATCTTCACGCGACGTTGCGGCAGCTCAAGCACCTTGGGCTCGCCGACATCGATCTGCAGGCTGTGGTCGAGTAATTTGCGCTCGACACGTGCCTCGTGCTCGCTGCGTTGCGACATTTGATTGGCGCAGCCGCTGACCAGCAGAGTGCCGCACAGGGCGGCACCACCGAGGCCTAAGGTGTTTCGCTTGAACATGACGTCTCTATCTGGTGTCAGCGGCGGATACGGGCCTGGAGGAACGACAGCACGTCTGCAACCGGAAGCGCTTGCGCTTGCGGCTCGGTACGGCTCTTGTATTCCAGGTTGCCTTCGGCGAGACCACGGTCACTGACCACGATCCGGTGAGGGATGCCGATCAATTCCATGTCCGCGAACTTGATGCCCGGGCTGGTTTTCTTGTCGCGATCGTCCAGCAGAACCTCGAAGCCGGCGGCAGTCAATTCTGCGTAGAGCTTGTCGGTGGCTTCGCGAACCTGTTCTGTTTCATAGCGCAGCGGTACCAGGGCGATCTGGAATGGCGCGAGGGTGTCGCTCCAGATGATTCCGTTGGCGTCGTTGTTCTGCTCGATGGCTGCAGCCACTACGCGAGAAACACCAATGCCATAGCAACCCATTTGCAGGGTGACTGGTTTGCCATTCTCGCCCAGTACTTCGCACTTCATCGCTTGACTGTATTTGTTGCCCAGCTGGAACACGTGGCCGACTTCGATGCCGCGCTTGATTTCAAGCGTGCCTTTGCCGTCCGGGCTCGGATCGCCAGCCACAACGTTACGCAGGTCGGCAACGGTCGGAACCGGCAGGTCGCGTTCCCAGTTGACGCCGAAGTAGTGTTTGTCGTCGATGTTGGCGCCGATGCCGAAGTCGCTCATCAGCTCGACCGAACGGTCGATGATGATCGGCAGCGGCAGGTTCAGCGGGCCAAGTGAACCGGCCCCGGCGCCGATGGCGTCACGCAGTTCCGCTTCGGACGCCATGACCAGCGGGCTGGCGACGCCTGGCTGGTTGGCAGCCTTGATTTCGTTCAACTCGTGGTCGCCACGAATGATCAGCGCAATCAGCTTGCCTGCTTCTTCGGCGTGGACCACGAGGGTCTTGATGGTTTTTTCGATCGGCAGGTTGAAGCCTTCAACCAGTTGCGCGATGGTCTTGGCGTTGGGCGTGTCGACCAGGCGCAGCGCCTCTGCCGGCGCGGCGCGGGAGGTCTCCCGTGGCACGGCTTCGGCTTTCTCGATGTTGGCGGCATAGTCGGAACCGTTGCTGAAGACGATGTCGTCTTCGCCGGATTCGGCCAGCACGTGGAATTCGTGGGAGCCGGCACCACCGATCGAGCCGTTGTCGGCTTCAACCGGGCGGAAATTCAGCCCCAGACGAGTGAAGATGTTGCAGTACGCCTGATGCATGCGGTCGTAGGTGATCTGCAACGATGGCTGATCGGCGTGGAACGAGTAGGCGTCCTTCATGATGAATTCACGGCCACGCATCAAGCCGAAACGCGGGCGGATTTCGTCACGGAATTTGGTCTGGATCTGATACAGGTTGATCGGCAGCTGTTTATAGCTGCTCAACTCGTTGCGCATCAGGTCGGTGATGACTTCTTCGTGGGTCGGGCCGGCGCAGAAGTCGCGGCCGTGGCGGTCCTTGAAGCGCAGCAACTCAGGGCCGTATTCTTCCCAGCGGCCGGATTCCTGCCACAGCTCAGCCGGTTGTGTGCTCGGCATCAACACTTCGAGAGAACCCGCAGCGTTCATTTCTTCGCGAACGATGGCTTCGACCTTGCGCATTACCCGCAAGCCCATCGGCAGCCAGGTGTACAGGCCCGAGGCGAGTTTGCGGATCATGCCAGCGCGCAGCATCAACTGATGGCTGATGACGACCGCGTCGGAAGGCGTTTCTTTCTGTGTGGCGAGCAAAAATTGACTGGTGCGCATGGTTGGCCGTTGTCGGTTGCTGATGACGAGAAATGACGGAGCATTGTACGGGCGAGATCTGCTGGCGTACAGGCGTGCGGTCGACGGTGTGGCGCCGGGGCGGGGATGTCCACGCCCTTCGATGCTTGCAGGGTAAAACGTTTACGACTCTTCTGCGATCTGTGTCGGGGACGCCTCAGGCTTGGGCGTCAGGCGTTCGCGGCGGTTCTCCTGAAACCAGTGCAAAGCGATGAGCACCAGTGTCGGAACCCCCAGCAGCGCAGTAATCAGGAAAAAATCGTGGTAACCGTATTTTTCCACCATGACCCCTGAGTAACCGCCGATCAGTCGCGGCAGCAAGAGCATGATCGAACTGAGCAGGGCGTATTGGGTCGCGGAGAACTTCAGATTGGTCAGGCTCGACAAGTACGCGACAAATGCCGAGGTTGCCAGTCCGGAGCTGAAGTTGTCGAGGGAAATGGTGCCGATCAACATGTTCAGGTTGGCGCCCATGTCGGCGAGCATCAGGAACAGCAGGTTGGTCCCTGCCGACATGACACCGCCGATGAACAGGATCGGCAGAATGCCAAAGCGTACGATCAGCAAACCGCCCATGCCGGCACCCACAAGCGTCATGATCAGACCGAAGATTTTGCTGACGCTGGCGATCTGATCCTTGGTGAAGCCTTGATCGATGTAGAACACGTTGGCCATCACGCCCATCACCGTGTCCGACATCCGATAGGTGGCGATCAGGCCGAGCAGCAGTAATGCTTGCCAGCGATAACGCAGGATGAAGTCATTGATCGGCGTCAGCACCGGCGCCAATCCACGCCGGCCGATTGCAGACAAGCACAGGGCAGTCAGCGTGATGTAGAGGATCGCGCGCAAAAACGCGCGGTCTTCGAGCAGCAGGTCCAGCAAGCTCATGTCGCCGAACAGCACGCTGGCGAAATCGGTGTTATAGAGCTGCGTGAACATGGCTGGCACGGAAACCAGCAGCACGATCAGCACGAACACCGAAGCCAGTTGATGGACGAAGCTGTAACGTCCGGCCTGCAGTTGCGTGCGCAGTGGCACCGGCGGTTCGCGCATGAAAAAGGATGTGAGCAGCGCCGGAATCATCAGCGCGCCAAACAGAATGTAAGTGCCGGCCCATGCCGAGTGCTTATAGTTGAAGCCGGTAGAGCCAAAACCTTCGGCGAAGAACAACGCACCGGCGGTGGCCAGCAGCGCAGCGATTCGGTACCCGGACATATAGCTGGCGGCGAGTGCGGCCTGTCGGCTGTCGTCGGCAATTTCGAGGCGATAAGCATCCACGGCTATGTCTTGCGTCGCCGAGGCGAAAGCAACGATGACGGCAATGGCAATCAACCAGGACAAGTGTTTTTGCGGGTCGCAGAAACCCATCCCGATCAAGCCGAGGATCACCAGCGCCTGTGAAAGCACCAGCCAGGAACGTCGGCGACCGAGTTTGCCGAGCAACGGCAATCGCCATTGGTCGAGCAGCGGCGACCAGACCCATTTAAAGGCGTAGGCCAGACCGATCAGGCTTGCGTAGCCAATGGTTTCGCGAGCCACACCGGCTTCACGCAGCCAGACCGAAAGTGTCGAGAACACCAGCATGTAGGGTAGGCCGGCGGCGAAACCAAGCAACAACAGCACAAGTGTCGAAGGGCTGGCATAGGCGGCGAGCGCGGCGCGCCAGGTTTTACGGGGCATGGGCTGAAGTCTGCCTCAAGATTACGGAAACAAAGCGCGCACTCTAACCGCTGTGCTCTACCGGGCGCCAGCCATGACGCTGAATATCAACACGATTGTTCAGGATACTGATGCCTTCCGAGCGTAATCTCGCGCGTTGTTCGTCGCCAGACGGGCTGCCAACAGGCAGGCTGATTCGACCGCCGGCACCGAGTACCCGGTGCCAGGGCAGCTTGCTGTCACCCGGAAGTTGACTGAGTGTGCGGCCGACCCAGCGAGCGGCGCGTCCCAATCCGGCGAGCTCGGCAAGTTGCCCGTAACTCACGACTTTGCCCTCGGGCACTTGAGCCAGGGTCAGATACAGCGCCGCACGTCGGATCTCGGAAGCACTTTCATTTTCAGCGGCAGAATCGGTCACGTGTTGAATCCTGAGGAACTCATTACCGTTTGTAGAGTAATCCCCAATTCCGGGGATGAGAAATGAACTCAATAGAATTAGTTGAGTCAGTGCATGCTAGGGTCTTATTCCTCCGGATAATTCCGACTTTTTTCGCAATCTTGAGCCTGTATTTGCTTATGGTTTCCAGAACTCTGCTGTGCCTCGCTGTCCTCAGTGCTTCCACTCCTTTACTCGCTGACACCGTCTGGTTAAAGAACGGTGACAAGTTGAGCGGCAAGATCACTTTGTTTGACGGCGGCAAACTCTTGATCCAGACCGAATACGCCGGCGCCGTACCGATTGACTGGAAGCAGGTCAAAACCCTGGAAAGTGATCAGGAGTTGCTGGTCAAGCAGGATGCCTACACTGGCGAGAAGGCCAAGTCACTGCACGCGGCAGACGATGGCAAGGTGACCCTGGAGAACGGCGAATCACCCAAAACTGTCGAGTTGGCCAGTATCCAGCAGATCCTCAAGCCCAAGCCAGTGGTTGAGGACCTGGTGTGGAAGGGCAACGTCGACATGGCGCTTGATTATGAGCGCGCCGAGAAAGACACCGATGATTACGACATCGATTTCAAAACGAGCGCACGTCATGGCAGATGGCGGCACACGGCGGAAGGCGAGTACAACCGCGAGTTCCAGGATGACGTGGTCACCACGGACAACTGGCGCGGCGAATATTCGCTTGACCGCTTCCTGACCGAGAAATGGTTCTGGCAAGGTCGCGCCGTTTATAAGCGCGACAAAGTCGAAGACCTGGCACGCCAGCGCACCGTCGGTACCGGCCCTGGTTACCAATTCTGGGACGACGAGCTTGGCGCGTTCTCCTTGGGCTCGCTGCTTAACCGCACAGATTACGAATATGCAGATGGCGGGAAGGAGAACTTCTATTCCCTGGCCATGAAGTGGGACTACAACCGTTACCTGATAGGCAAGCAGGTTGAATTCTTCACCAACGGCGAGGTGGGCAAGCCGCTGTCAGGCGTGGCGGATTACGCGCTGGATGCCGAGGTCGGCCTGCGCTACAAGGTCACCGAATGGGCTTCGCTCAACCTGAAGGCCGAGCGAGACGTCATCAGCGGCACCAACGATGCCGATCTTGAGAAGACCCGTTACACCGCAGGGTTTGGCGTGGCGTGGTAAGGCAAATGTTTTGAGTCGTTAGGAGCGAAAAGCCCTGCAATCATAATTGCGGGGCTTTTTTAATGCTGTCGTCTCACGCAAGGTTAATTTGTTTGGTTGCATTCGCCTTGACGTTTACCTGCTTCATAGTGGCATTCGCGAGTAAGTCGGCCATCGGGCTTCCAGTTGCGCTGTATACCTTGCGGTACATTACCTTGATATTCCGTAGAGCTACTGATCTGACCGTTTTCGTGCCATGCGCGGAGCGTGCCTTCAATTTTGTCGTCCGCGTATACCGCATGGCTCTTTAGCTGGCCATCTTTGTACCATTCCTTGAAGTCACCCTGCTTTCGCCCTTTGTCGTCCCACTGCCATTGAAAAAGCTGAGCTTCTTGTTCATTCCACCGGGCATAACTGAGTCGTTTTCCGTCTTGGTAGTATGCTTTCTCTTTGACTTTGCCGTCGATGAAATAGTCGGTCAGCCAGCCCTCCGGCTTGCTGTCTATGTCGTGCCGAGTGCTCTTGATGGCGCCGTTCTCATGGTAATGTGTCGACAGGCCTTGAGCTTTGCCGTGAACAAAATGAGTGCTGTACTTCAATTGCCCCTTTGGGTAGTAGCCTAAGGCTGCTCCGTGCCATACATTGTTTCGATAACTACTACGGCCAATCAGTGCTCCGTCTTCGTCGTAGCTAAGGTACTCGCCATCCACCCGTTGGCCATTCTGCCAGTTGTAAGATTCAGCGATCTTGCCGTTGTCATGATAGATGGATTGCCATCCCTCAAGCTCGCCGTTCAGAAAGCTTTCTCGTTTGATGATGGTGCCATCTTCGGAATAGGTGAGCGCCTCTCCTTTGCGCAAACCGTTGGCGTCGTAGTGATAGCTTTCGCGAAGTTTGCCGCTTTTGTAATATTTTTTGTAATCGTCAACCGGTTTGCCTGAGGCAAAATCTTCAGCGTCTACGAAATATTCGTGACTAAGCGTTTGAGTTTTGGTCGAGAAAATCTGGGCGATCCATGCCTTGCGCTTGCTGTCATAGTCCATTGGCACTTTCAGATAATGAGACGCCTGGCCTTGCCCTGTTGGTAGGAGGTCGTGATTCAGATACTGCTTGCCGTCTACTAAAGTAGCCATGAGCTCCCCGCATTCTTCGGGCGTACACGGTCGTACCTTCATCAGAAACGCTCGTTTTCGTTCGCATTCAGAGAGCGTGGCCAGGAGAGGGATTTTCTGATCGATCAGTTGCTGAACTTCGTCGGTAGCGCGGCGGAAGGACTCATTGGGAATGCCCAAAGACTCCGCCGTCAAGTACACCTCATCACTCCCACAGGCATGTGGAGTGGAAAGCGTGAGCAGTGCGGCTAAGCGAAGCTGAACTGAGGAGTGGCCATTTACTTCAGGACCTTTCGCCAAGTACGTAGCGCGAGGATTCATCCCGACGATTACTGTCGGATGATCAACGGTCGATTCTGAGTGCGCTATGAGCGGCAATGCGAAAATGAGAATGGCGGTGCTAAGTATGGTCCAGGGGGTGAATTGCATCCTGCTTTTCCATATGATTTTTCCAGGCGCGAATCATATAGAGGCGGAACTGAGAAAGGGTGATGCAAAATATGCAGGCACAAAAAAGCCCCGCTTTTGAGGGCGGGGCCTTTTACTAAAGCAAGTACAAGTTAGATAACTTGAACTTCTTCAGCTTGCATGCCTTTCTGACCGCGGGTAGCGATGAAAGAAACCTGTTGGCCTTCTTTCAGGCTTTTGAAGCCGTCGGATTGGATAGCTTTGAAGTGAACGAACAGGTCGTCACCGGATTGTGGAGTGATGAAGCCGAAGCCTTTTTCATCGTTGAACCACTTAACGGTACCAGTTTGGCGATTAGACATGGTGTAACTCCTTGAACAAAGATAACTGCGACTCAGGAAGAACCCTGGCCGAGACTGAGTGCAAAGAGCAGGAAAAATTCTTGTAGATGGTTGGATCGAAATTCAACATATCGTGTAGAGATTCTCTGTGACACAAGCAGTTCAGTGGCGCCACCTTAACCCTTTTTGCAGAGTGTGCCAATGCTTCTTGCGAAGGTTTCTCTGATTTCGTGACTGACGGTGCTTCGTTTTGGCGCCAAGGCCCGGAATTTACGGGGGATCGACGAGAATGCGGCGGCAGAACTTTGAACCGGCCGCGCGCCCCGGTAAGATGCTGGACAGATTTTTCCACCTCGCTATTCAGGACACCCGCCATGAGCATCAAATCGGACAAGTGGATTCGCCGCATGGCGCAAGAGCACGGCATGATCGAACCTTTCGTCGAGCGCCAGGTGCGTGGCGAAGGCGCCGAGCGAGTGATTTCCTACGGTGTGTCGAGCTACGGCTACGATGTGCGTTGCGCCGACGAATTCAAAGTGTTCACCAACATCAACTCGGCCACCGTCGATCCGAAGAATTTTGACGAGAAAAGCTTCGTCGACATCAAGAGCGACGTCTGCATTATCCCGCCCAACTCCTTCGCTCTGGCACGCACCGTTGAGTTTTTCCGCATCCCGCGCAATGTGCTGACCATCTGCTTGGGTAAAAGCACCTACGCGCGCTGCGGCATTATCGTCAACGTGACACCGCTTGAGCCAGAGTGGGAAGGCCACGTCACTCTGGAATTCTCCAACACCACCACATTGCCGGCGAAGATTTACGCCAATGAAGGCGTCGCACAGATGCTTTTCTTCGAATCCGACGAAGAGTGCGAAGTCTCCTACAAGGACCGTGGCGGCAAGTATCAGGGTCAACGCGGCGTCACTTTGCCACGCACTTGATCGATCCTTCTGACGGGCCGTGGGAATTCTTCTGCACGGAAACACTCTATTGGGTGTACTGCCTGGTTAGCGCACAGCAAACCGGGCCAATGCTCAGGAGTGCTCCATGAAGATCGATCCGCGAATAAGTGCCGAACTGGCAAGGCTTGAGCCCAATCAGGTTGGCGTTTTAGCCTGGTCCTTGCTGGCACATCCGCCACTCAGTATGGCAGGGGGCATGCCCGGCCAGCCTGGCCCTGATACGCCATTCGAACAGCCCACCGAGCCAGGTGAGCCGACCCTTCCGGACGAGCCGCCACCGGCGCCGGTGGCGTGACATATTTGCCACATCGCCGGTCGCATGACCGGCGAATTTCTGCAGGAGCAAGCTTGCTCGCGATCGTGCTGTGTCAGTCACCCGGTTGCTGACTGATTTACCGCTTTCGCGAGCAAGCTTCTTTCGCGAGCAAGCTTCGCTACAGGTTGAACGGCTTCAACTGACCGGCCATATCTCGTTATCGCCGATCACAAATATCCTGCAGCTCTCATCTCGCTCGACCCGATACCCACCTGTAAACGCCCCAAATGCTGGCAGCAAGCTGACCTCCCCGGCAAATTTGAAACACGCCAATCGCAAGCTCTGACGTCCGCGTCCATGCAACCGGTAGACCGGATGCACGTGCCCGGCCAGAACGTGGCGACTTGGGTGCGGGTCAGGCTCGTGCTGCAGGGAAAACGGTCCCAGCAACAGCGGCTCTGGCACCACGCGAATGTTCAACGAGGCGGGTGGATCGCCGGCGCGTTTGTCATGGTTGCCGCGGATCAGCGTCATCGGCAGGTCCGGGTGCTGTTCCCGCCACTGGGCCAACGCCGCCAACGTAGCTTTCGCGTGGGAGCCGGGACCGTGCAAAAAATCCCCGAGGAAAATCAGCTGGCGGCACGGCAAAGCTGCGAGAAGGGCGTTCAACACCGCGATATTGCTGGCGGTGGTTCCCTGAGGCACCGGTTGGCCGAGGCTTCGATAAGCGGCAGCTTTGCCAAAGTGCACATCGGCGATCAGTAGCGCCTCCTGTTCCGGCCAGTAGATCGCCTTTTCAGGCAGCAACCAGAGCTCTTCGCCTGCCAGTTTTATTGGATAAGGCGTGCTCATCAGTCCTTCCCTGTTTCGGCAGTTTTCTCGAGATCGCTGACCATGCGTCTGATGCGGTCGGCGAGTTTTTCCGAACTCATGCTTTCGCGCATGCGCTCGACCAGTAGTGGAAAGCCTAAAGGCGTAGGACGTTTGATGAGGTGCAAGTCCATTTTCAAGGTGTTGAGCCGCTCCAGAGTCTGTTCCAGTCGACGAATATCCAGTTCTTCTCGCAGGACTTCTTCCCCGGCCTGCGCCAACAGGAGGTTGCCCGCGTCATATTGTTTGAACACTTGAAAAAACAACCCGCTCGACGCCTGGACCTGGCGCGTGCTTTTCGGCGCGCCGGGGTAACCGGCGAACACCAGCCCGGCGATGCGCGCGATTTCGCGAAAGCGTCGCAACGCGAGTTCCCCGGCGTTGAGGCTGGCGAGCACGTCTTTCAACAGAGACTCGGGACTCAACAGTTCTGCATTGAGGTGCTCGGACCAGTCGATGTACGTGGCGCTGAGCAATTCCAGCCCGTAATCGTTGACTGCGATGGAAAACGTCACCGCCACGCGCTGACTCACCCGCCAGGCCAACAAACTCGCCAGGCCCAGATGCACCTGGCGACCTGCGAAAGGGTAGAGAAACAAATGCCAGCCTTCGCGCGACTTCAGCGCCTCGGCCAGCAGACTGTCTTCGGTCGGCAATCCTGACCACTGTTGTTGCACGTCGAGCAGTGGTCGCAATGCGCGCATTTCCGGACCGATGAATTCACCCCGTGCGGCCGCGCCGAAGCGCACGACCACTGCATGGGCCAGTTCATTGGATAACGGCATGCGCCCGCCATTCCAGCGCGGCACGGCGGCTTTTTTCGCGGTGCTGCGTTTGACATAGGCAGTCATGTTTTCCACTCGTACCAACTCGAGCAAGCGTCCCGCAAAGAGAAAGCCATCTCCCGGTTTCAGCCGCGCGATAAACCCTTCTTCGACGCTGCCCAGTTGCTTGCCGCCCCCGCCCTTGCTCCAGAACTTCAAGTTGATGCTCGCGTCACTCACGATAGTGCCGACGCTCATGCGGTGACGTCGGGCCAGTCGCGCATCAGGCACACGCCAGACGCCGTGCTCATCCGGCTCGACCCGGCGATAATCCGGATACGCTGTCAGAGAAAGCCCGCCGTGACGTACGAATGCCAGCGCCCACACCCAGTCCTCCTGGGTAAGGTCGTGGTAAGCCCAGGCGCCGCGGACTTCTTCGTACAACTCATCGGGCAAAAAACCGCCACCCAATGCCATGCTGACCAAATGCTGCACCAGCACATCCAGCGGTTTGTGGGGTGACGCACGTGGTTCAATGCGGCGCTGCGCTACGGCGTCTTGTGCTGCGACGGCTTCGATCAATTCCAGGCTGTGGGTCGGCACCAGCGTCACACGCGATACGCGGCCCGGCGCGTGACCCGAGCGCCCGGCGCGCTGCATCAGGCGCGCCACGCCTTTGGCCGAGCCAATTTGCAGCACCCGTTCCACCGGCAGGAAATCCACCCCAAGGTCCAGACTCGACGTGCATACGACAGCTTTGAGCTGACCGTCCTTGAGTGCCCGTTCGACCCAGTCACGGGTCTCGCGCGAGAGCGATCCATGGTGCAAGGCGATTATTCCTGCCCAGTCCGGGCGAGCTTCGAGCAGGGCCTGATACCAGATCTCGGATTGCGCACGGGTGTTGGTGAACACCAGGCAACTGGGGCTGGAGTCCACCTCGGCGACCACTTGCGGCAGCATCTTCAAACCGATGTGCCCCGCCCAGGGAAATCGATCGGTAGCCGGAGGCAATAGCGTGTCGACGCGAAGGTCTTTGCTGGACTTCCCCTGCACGCTGATCCCGCCGCCCTGTGGGATCAGGACCTGTTCGGCGTGAGCCTGATTACCCAAGGTCGCGGAAACGCCCCAGACGATCAGGTCCGGATGCCATCGACGTAAGCGCGCCAGTGCCAGTTGTAATTGCACGCCCCGTTTGTTGCCGAGCAATTCATGCCATTCGTCGACCACCACCATGCGCAAGGTCGATAACGCGGTGTGCGCGTCGGCGCGGGCGAGCATCAGGGTGAGGCTTTCGGGGGTAGTGATCAGTGTGGTGGGCGCGCGACGGCTTTGGCGGGCACGCTCGCTGCTGCTGGTGTCGCCGGTTCGCACACCGACGCTCCACGGGATCTGCAAGTCGAGCAGCGGCGCTTCGAGTGCGCGCGCGGTATCTGCGGCGAGGGCGCGCATCGGAGTTATCCACAGCACCGTCAGCGGTTCAGCCACCGGCTTGCGTTTGCGCGGGTTTCCAATGGGAGGAGTCAGGCGCGCCAGGCGGTTGAGCGCGGCGAACCACACGGCGTAGGTTTTGCCGGCGCCAGTGCTGGCATGCAGTAATCCGGATTGGCCTTTTTTGACGGCGGACCACACCTGTTTCTGAAAGACGAAAGGCTGCCAGCCGCGAGCGGTGAACCATTCTTTTGCGAAGTTGGGGGATCTTCCCATACCGGCCGTGTGCGCTCTGAAAGTGTTCTTTCAGTGACCGCGGCGGTATGGGACAAGTTTAACCGGGGTGCTGTGGTGTCAGCGATTGACGCATGACTTGTGGGAGCGAGCTTGCTCGCCATAGCGGTGTGTCAGTCACCATAGGCGGTCGCTGACAGGGCCTCATCGCGGGCAAGCCCCGCTCCTGCAGTGACCGGAGGTCACTTGAGGTTGCCGCTAAGGAATTGCTGCAAGCGCTCGCTCTTCGGATTGCCCAGCACGTCTTCCGGCGCGCCTTCTTCTTCGACCAGCCCCTGATGCAGGAACAGCACCTGACTCGACACCTTGCGCGCAAAGCTCATCTCGTGGGTGACCATGATCATCGTCCGGCCTTCTTCGGCCAGGCCCTGAATCACCTTGAGCACCTCGCCGACCAGTTCCGGGTCCAGCGCCGACGTCGGTTCGTCGAACAGCATGACTTCCGGCTCCATCGCCAGCGCGCGGGCAATCGCCACGCGCTGTTGCTGACCGCCTGACAGAAACGCCGGGTATTGATCGGCCACGCGAGCCGCCAGGCCGACCTTGTCGAGGTAGCGTCGGGCGCGGTCTTCAGCCTCTTTTTTGTCACAGCCCAACACCCGGCGCGGGGCCATGGTGATGTTTTCCAGCACGGTCATGTGGCTCCACAGATTGAAGTGCTGGAACACCATCGCCAAGCGTGTGCGGATCCGCTGCAACTCATCGGCATCGGCCACATGAATGCCATGGCGATCCTTGACCATGCGAATGTCCTTGCCATCCAGACTCATGGTGCCTTCGTTGGGTTGCTCGAGAAAATTGATGCAGCGCAGGAAAGTACTTTTGCCCGAACCGCTGGCGCCGATCAGGCTGATCACGTCACCGGTGTTGGCCTTGAGCGAAACGCCTTTGAGCACATGGTGGTCGCCATAGCTCTTGTGCAGGCCGTCGATGGTCAGTTTGTACATGGGACGTGCATCCTCAAGGCGAAAGTAGGTAGCCGCTGCGATAGGCTTCGGTGCCCGCGACGTGGGCGATCACCATGCCGGCAGTGGCCATGCGCCGCAGCGAGCGGGCGTACATCAACCCGGCGGCGGTGCAATGAACGGGGGTGACGCAGTTCAGGATCGGGTCGATGATTTCAGCGATCAATTGCCCGGCTTCCAGGTACTCGCCGGGCAGCGCAGTGAACACCAGCAGGCCACCGACCGGCGTAGTGACGGGCTCGACGGCGGCGAGCGGGGTGGCGGGGTAGGGCAAGTCCGGCAGCGGCAAAGGCTCGCCGGCAATTGCGCCGAAATGAATCAGGTAGTTGATCAACGCCTGGCAATCGAGGCGGGCCATTGGGTGATTGACGTCGCCCTGGCCGCGCAATTCGACCGTCACCGAAAAGCTGCCCATCGGAATGTCGAAGTGCTCGCCAAAGCGTTCGTTCAATTGCCACCACAGCAGGGTGAAGCATTCATCGAACGACTGACCGCCGGAATCCGTGGCCAGCAGGCTGGCCTCGGCGCCGATGTAACGGGCCAGGGGCTCGACTTGAGGCCAGGCCTGCGGCGTGGTGTAGAGGTGCGCGACGGCTTCGAAATCACAGTGCAAGTCCAGCACCATATCGGCATCACAGGCCAGTCGTTGCAGGATCAGGCGCTGGGATTGCAGTTGAGTGCTGGCGCTCTGCCGCGCCAGCGCATGACGCAGGCTGGTGCGGATCAGTTCGAGGTTGCGCTGCGGATCGTCACCCAGCTGACCTTCGATCTCATTGCCGACTTCTTCACTGAGGTCGACAAACCAGCGGTTGAAGTTTTGCCCGCTTTCCAGATCGTAGCGACCCAGCGGCACGTCCATCAGCACTTGCTCGAGGCCGACCGGGTTGGCCACCGGCACCACCACGATTTCACTGCGCAGACGGCCAGCAGCTTCCAGTTCCGCCAGGCGTTGTTTGAGGTGCCAGGCAACCAGCATGCCGGGCATTTCGTCGGCGTGCAGGGAAGCCTGGATATAGATTTTGCCTTGAGCCGATGTCGGGCCGAAGTGGAAGCTGTGGATCTGTCGCGCGGTCCCCGGCAGCGGGGCCAGCAAGTCATGAATCTGGTGGCGCATGTCTCTTTATTCCTGAAGCGGGTCTTAGTGGGTCGGCCCGAGAAAGGCCAGCCATCGGCGTTCGGCGAGGCGAAACAGGCCGACCAGCGCAAAGGTAATGGTCAGGTAGATCAGTGCGGCGATACCAAAAGACTGAAACGTCAGGAAGGTTGCCGAGTTGGCGTCCCGCGCGACTTTCAGAACGTCCGGAATGGTTGCGGTGAACGCCACAGTGGTCGAATGCAGCATCAGGATCACTTCGTTGCTGTAATAAGGCAACGAGCGACGCAGGGCGGACGGCATGATCACGTAGGCATACAGCTTCCAGCCTTTAAGACCATAAGCCTTGGCCGCCTCGACTTCACCGTGGTTCATGTTGCGAATCGCCCCGGCGAAAATTTCCGTGGTGTAGGCGCAGGTGTTGAGGGCGAAGGCCAGGATCGTGCAGTTCATCGCATCGCGAAAGAACGCATCGAGTATCGGCTGCTCACGCACGGCTGCCAGGCTATAGATACCGGTGTAGCAGATCAGCAGCTGAATATAGAGCGGCGTACCGCGAAACAGGTAGGTGTAGAACTGCACCGGCCAGCGAACGTAGAAATGCGGCGAGACGCGGGCGATGGACAGCGGAATCGACACCACAAAGCCGATCAGGATCGAGATGCTCAGCAGCCACATCGTCATGGCCAGGCCGGTGATGTTGTAGCCGTCGCTATAAAGGAAGGGTTTCCAGTATTCCTGCAGGAGTTCGATCATCGTACCGCCTCCCGGGAACCGGCGGCATAACGGCGTTCGAGCCAGCGCAAAATGAAGTTGGACGCACTGGTGATCAGCAGGTAGATCAATGCAGCGAGCACCAGAAAGTAGAACAGTTGATAAGTGCTTTTGCCGGCGTCCTGAGCCGCTTTGACCAGATCGGCCAGGCCGATGATCGACACCAGCGCGGTGGCCTTGAGCATCACCATCCAGTTATTGCCAATGCCCGGCAGGGCGAATCGCATCATTTGCGGAAACACGATGATCCAGAAGCGCTGACCGCGCTTGAGGCCATAGGCCGTGGCTGCTTCGACCTGACCCCGTGGAACCGCAAGGATCGCGCCGCGGAAGGTTTCGGTGAAGTACGCACCATAGATGAAGCCCAGGGTCAGCACGCCGGCACTGAACGGGTTGATCTCGATGTATTCCCATTCCATGAAATCGGTGAAGGTGGTCAGCCAGGTTTGCAGGCTGTAGAAAATCAACAGCATCAGCACCAGGTCCGGCACCCCGCGAATCAGCGTGGTGTAGAGCTGCGCCGGCAAACGCACGAGTTTGACTTTGGACAGTTTGGCACTGGCGCCCAGCAGGCCGAGCAACACGGCCACCAGCAGCGACAACGCCGATAATTTGATGGTCATCCAGGTGCCTTGCATCAGCAGCGGGCCAAAGCCCTGCAAGCTGAAAGCGGAGAGCCCCAGATTTTCCAGGAGGTTTTCGAACATGGGAACAGCAACCTGATCAGGAGAAAAAAGCGCCCATCAGACGATGGGCGCCGGGGCATTATTTGCCGCTGTAGAGATTCAGATCGCCGAAGTGTTTCTTCTGGATGGTGGCGTAGGTGCCATCATCATGTAACGCTTTGATACCTTTATCCAAAAGTGCTTTGAGTTCGGTGTTACCTTTACGGATGCCGATCGCGGTTTTCGATGGCAGCAACTCGCTGTCCACCGGCTGGCTGACTTCGTAGCCATCACCTTTTGGCGACTTCAAAAAGCCCAGTTCGGCTTGCAGCATGTCCTGGATGGCGGCGTCGAGACGACCCGACGTCAGGTCCGAATACACCTGATCCTGGTTCTGATAGGCCTGGGTTTTCACTCCGGCCTTGTCCAGCACAGCCTTGGCGTAGGCTTCCTGAATGGTGCCTTGCTCGTAGCCGACGGTCTTGCCTTTCAGCGAAGCGGGGTCCGCGCTCAGGCCGGAACCTTTCTTGAACACGTAAGCGGTAGGGCCGGAGAACAACTCATTGGAGAAGTCGATGACTTTTTCGCGGGCCGGGGTGACGGTCATCGAGGAGATCACGCCGTCGAATTTATTGGCCTTGAGGCCAGGAATCATGCCGTCGAAATCGCTTTCGACCCATTTGCATTTGACCTTCAGTTCGGCGCAGATCGCATTCCCCAGATCGATGTCGAAACCTACCAGGTTGCCGTCAGCCGCTTTCGACTCGAATGGCGCGTAGGACGGGTCAACACCAAAACGCAGTTCCTTGTATTCCTTGGCCAGCGCGGAGCCGGCGGCCACGCACAATGCCAGTGCAGAAAGGGTCAGCAATGCTTTTTTCATTATTCAATCCCTAAGAACCAATATGAGCGCTTGTGGCGCAGAATTATTGTTACTGCAAAGCGTAAGGCCCGTTGAAGGTAGCAATTTCCGAACCAGAGTCCCGAACGAGTGTTTTAAAAGGTGATTCAAGAAGTGGCAAGTAGAAAAAGGTGCCTCGGAACAATCGCGGGGAAATTGCTGCACCAAATGAGTTCAGGGCCGCCGAGATTTCCTGTGGGAGCGAGCCTGCTCGCGATTGTGGTGTATCAGCGATATGTGCGCCGCCTGTCACACCGCTATCGCGAGCAAGCTCGCTCCCACAGGGGATAGGTTCAACTTAGAAGCTCTTGCAGCGTCGCAAGGTTGTCGGCTTCCTCGACAGTCTTGTCCTGGCGCCAGCGCAACATTCGCGGGAAGCGCACCGCAATCCCGCTTTTATGCCGCTTGGACAGGGCGATCCCTTCAAAGCCCAACTCGAATACCAGGCTGGGCTTGACACTGCTGACCGGTCCGAATTTTTCCACCGTCGTCTTGCGCACGATGCTGTCGACCTGACGCATCTCGGCATCGGTCAGCCCGGAATAGGCCTTGGCGAAAGGCACCAGCGTACGTTCGCTGGATTCGGGCGGGCCGTCCCACACGGCGAAGGTGTAATCGCTGTAAAGACTGGCCCGTCGACCGTGGCCGCGCTGGGCATAGATCAGCACTGCATCGACGCTGAACGGGTCGACCTTCCATTTCCACCAAACCCCCATGTCCTTGGTGCGGCCAACGCCGTACAGGGAGTCGCGAGCTTTGAGCATCATGCCTTCAACGCCCAGGCTGCGTGACGCTTCGCGCTGTCGTGCGAGGTCGAGCCAGTCTTCGCCGGCAAGCACGGGCGAGGGCAGCAGCACCGGGTTGGCGCAGTCGGCGATGACCTGGTCCAGTTGGACACGACGCGTGGCCTGGGGCTGATTGCGCCAGTCTTCACCTTGCCATTCCAGCAAGTCGTAGCCGAGCACAACAACGGGTACATCTTCGAGGATTTTTTTGCCCAAGGTCTTGCGGCCGATACGCTGTTGCAGCAAAGCGAAGGGTTGCACGCAAGGCACAGTCGGCGCCTGCGGGTCGAAAGCGTCTTCGGTGTTCGGCGTTGGCGCTTTCCAGACGACAATTTCGCCGTCAATCACCGTGCCGTCCGGCAGGCAGTGGACCAGGCTGTCGAGCTCCGGAAAGCGCTCGGTCACCAGCTCTTCACCCCGCGACCAGACCCACAGCCGACCGTCGCGTTTGACCACTTGCGCGCGAATCCCGTCCCACTTCCACTCCACTTGCCAATCGCTGGCCGGGCCGAGCAACGCTTCGAATTGTTCAACCGGCTGCGAGAGTGCGTGAGCCAGAAAAAACGGATACGGCTGGCCGCCTCGCTGGGCATGTTCGTCGGGCGATTGCGCAGCGATCAACTTGAGATAACTGGCCGCGCTCGGACGGTTCGACAGGTCGGTGTAACCCACCAGTCGCTGCGCCACACGTTTACTGTCGAGCTGAGCCATGGACGCCAACGCGCGGGTCACGAGCAATTTGGAAACGCCTACGCGGAAGCTGCCGGTGATCAATTTGATGCACAACATCAGACTGTGACGGTCCAGCTGCGCCCATAACTCTGGCAGTCGTTCGCCCAATACTTCGGGAGATTGGCCGCGCAAGGGCAGCAGTTTTTCTTCGATCCACGTCGCCAGGCCGTCGGTGGAACTGTGCAGCGCCTCGGGCAGCACCAGCGAAATGGTCTCCGCCAGATCGCCGACCGCCTGATAACTTTCCTCGAACAGCCAGGTCGAGAGTCCGGAATATTCCACGGCCAGTTCACGCAGGATTTTGGCCGGCACCAGTTGCCGTGGGCGTCCGCCAGATAAAAAGTACACGGCCCATGCGGCATCTTCGGGCTCGGCCTGGGCGAAGTAGCGCTGCATTGCCGCCAGTTTTGCGTTGCTGGAAGTCGTCGCGTCGAGGTCGGCGTACAGCTCGGCGAAGGCCTTCATGCCTGAACCTCCGCGTTCGCGGCGTCGGCGACTGCACTTTCTTCTTCGTCATCGCCGTATTCGGTGTTGAAGCCTTGAGCATCGAGCCCTTTTTCGCGCAGGTGCCGCACCAGCACGCCGATCGAGCCGTGGGTGACCATGACGCGTTCAGCGCCGGTCTGCTCGATGGCCCACAGCAGGCCCGGCCAGTCGGCGTGGTCGGATAAAACGAAACCACGGTCGACGCCGCGCCGACGCCGGGTGCCGCGCAAGCGCATCCAGCCGCTGGCGAAGGCGTCGCTGTAATCACCAAACCGTCGCATCCACGTGCTGCCGCCCGCAGAGGGGGGCGCGATGACCAAGGCTTTGCGCATCATCGGGTCAGTCTTTTTGACCTCGCCCGCGTAAATCGTCGGCGGGATATGAATGCCGCCCTCGCGATAGACCCGGTTCAGCGGCTCGACGGCGCCGTGAGACAGGATCGGCCCGATGCTGGCGTCGATGCCGTGGAGAATCCGCTGGGCCTTGCCGAACGAATAGCAGAACAGCACGCTCGCCTTATCGACGGCCGCGTTGGTTTGCCACCATTGATTGATTTCGTCGAACACTTGCGCCTGGGGTTGCCAGCGGTAGATCGGCAGGCCGAAGGTCGATTCTGTGATGAAGGTGTGGCAGCGCACCGGCTCGAACGGTGCGCAGGTGCCGTCGGGCTCGATCTTGTAATCGCCGGAGGCGACCCAGACTTCACCACCGTATTCCAGTCGCACCTGGGCTGAACCGAGCACGTGGCCGGCGGGATGGAAACTCAAGGTGACGCCGTGGTGCAGCAACCGTTCGCCATAGGGCAGGGTTTGCAGGTTGATATCCTGACCGAGTCGCGAGCGCAGGATCCCCTCGCCGGGTGCGGCTGCGAGGTAGTGCTGGTTACCGCCCCGGGCGTGGTCGCCGTGGGCGTGGGTGATCACCGAACGCTCGACCGGGCGCCACGGGTCGATATAGAAATCTCCGGCGGGGCAATACAAACCTTCGGGGCGCGCGATAACAAGATCCATGGGCTGACCAAATGGATGGATTTGTTAGGTATGAGGCAGTGGCGAGGGGAGAAGTTCTATCGAGATATCTGCAGCGTGGCGCAGTCCTTGTGGGAGCCAGCCTGCTGGCGATGGCGGCGTGTCATTCACCAAAAAAGTGTCAGACAGTTCCTCATCGCTAGCAGGCTAGCTCCCACAGTAGGGTGGATTACTTGCCGGGCGTCAGCGTCAAGCGCTTGGTGCCGTAAGCCTTGTCGAAGTTCTGCGGCTGCATCGGCAAGCTCATGTACTTGCCCTTGAGCCACGGATCAACGCTATCGAGGTAATTGGGGCTGGCAGGATTATCCGATTGCCCCGTGCCGTTCTGCCCCATCAGCGGCTCGGCCTGGCCGAAGTCGACGATGAACCGTGTGGCCGGTGCCAACGTGGTGTTGAAGTCCTGACCCCAGGCAAACGCAGCGGTATTGAGCGTCGTGTGATCTCCCCCTGCCGCAAGCGGACCGCGCACGGTCTGGCCACTGCTGTTTTTCCATTCGTAGCGATGCAGTTTGCCCCACTGCCAGGCTCTGTGATCGCTGCCCGATTGGCTGTCGCCAGCGGTGATCGCTGCCGAGAGGGCGCGTGCGAGGATCGCCGGTTTGTCCTCTTTTTGCGGCGTGCGCAGGTCATCCCAGAAAGGACTGTCTTCGCGACTGAGCAAGTGATCGGCCTGTGGGGAGTAGGACAATTCCCCATTAGCGATAAACGCTTTCAACGCCGGGCCGTTTTCCGGACCCAATTCGTCGAAGAATGTCTGCCGCGCGCTTTCCTGCAGGAACAACTCATAAATCGCCGCATCGGCCGATGTCGACGCCAGTTTGCCATCGAACGCCATCAAGCGACCCAACGCCTCGCGAGCCTTGGCCTGATCGGCTGTCGGCAACGCTTCGATGGCCTGTTTCAGCGGTTGCGCCATGCCCGGCGCGGCAAACATTTTCTTCAGTTTGGCAGCGAACGTGGTGGTCTGATCGTACTGCATGGCGATCACGCTGCGGGTGTCGTGTTTCCCCGCACCGGCCAGTTCCGCCAGGCGTTCGCCACGTTCCGGCGCCGACCAGGAATTGGACAGCTGCATACCGTAGCCATCGGGAATGACCCGCTGATTGGCGGTGCCTAACCAGCCCTGGGCCGGATCCTGATCGTAGGGATGCAGCATCGGATCGGCATAACCGTCCCAATCGTAACGACCTTCCCAGCCCGGCGATGGCAGCAGGCCTTCGCCTTCCCGACGATTCGGGTAGCGACCGGTGACTTGCCAGCCAATGTTGCTGGCGTCGGCGAAAATCAGGTTCAGGGTCATGGCGCGGATTTCACGGCTGGCGTCCGAGGCTTTCTCGACGTTCTGGGCCCGGGACAGGTCGAAAAATGCGTCCAGCGATTTGTCATCGGTAAAGTTTGGCGTTTGCAGGGCCAAGCCAAGGCTGTTGCCGAGCGCGGTGCCCTGGGCACTGTTGAGCAGCGGACCGTGGCGGGTTTCATACACCGCTTCGCGAATCGAGCGCTGACCTTTGACGAAATAGGTTTCGTTGCGCACGATCACCGGCTGCCATTTACCGTTCGCCTCGTAGGACAAGCCGCTGCCCTGGCGTCGGATTTTTTCAAGAAACAGGTCCTGGTTATCGCCCATGACCGAGGTCATGCTCCACGCCATTTTGCCGTTGAAACCGCCCAGCACCATCGGCAACCCGGCGATGGTGACGCCGGAAGCCTGATATTTCGGCGCGCGGATATGCACATAACTGAACAACGACGGCACGCTCAACGGCCCATGGCTGTCGCTGGCCAGCAGACTTTTGCCACTGCGGCTGCGTTGCGGGGAGATTGCCCAGTTGTTCGATGAAGTGGCGCCCAGCAAATTCAGGTCCGCCAGTTGCCCGGTGGCTTTGCTGATTTGCGCAAGACCGGCAATCGCGCCGTTGAGCTTGATGCCCTGGAGTTTCGCGGCTTCTGCGACCGGCAGTTTTTCATCCGGCGCAGACGGCGCCAGCCAGGCGAGTTTGTCGGTGGAAACCGTCTGCGCGAGCACCAGCAACGAAATCTCTTCAGGCAAGTTCGCCGATTGGCTGAAATTGAGCAGGCAGAAGATCAGCGCTGAATCTTCCGGCTTCCAGTATTCGGGTTGGTAACCGGTGGCCGCGAGGTCGACCGGGAGTTTGTCGCGATAGCGGAACAGATAGGCATTGACGCCGCGAGCATAAACTTCGAAGAAACGCTTGAGACGCGGCGATGAGGCCTTGTAGAGCTCAGCCGCGTTTTTTTTCAGATTGACTGCGCGCATGTAGCGGTCGGCATCGAGCAGGTCCGCGCCATACATCTCCGACAAACGACCCTGAGCCAACAGGCGCAGGGTGGCCATTTGCGTCATGCGGTCGGTGGCGTGCACGTAACCGAGCGCAAACAGCGCGTCGTGAAAGTTGCTGCTTTCGATCAACGGCATGCCCATGGCGTTGCGGCGCACCGAGACGTTTTGCGCCAGACCTTTAAGCGGCTGTACGCCAATGGTGGGCGGGAGGGTGTCCTGAGTGTTCCAGGTCTGACAACCGGTCAGGCTCAAAACACCGGCCACTGCTGCGGCAACGCCGAACCGGGGGATAAAATGTAAGAGGGCTGGCGAGGCCATGGCGAAGCTCCTGCGGGGGTAAAGTCGCGATAAAGCCGCTACGTTAGAGAGCAGGAGGTGGCCGCGCAAGCGGGGTATGGAGTTATTTCAGGATTTGTCACCTGTGGCGAGGGGGCCTGCCCCCGCTGAAGTGCGCAGCACTTCCCCTCCAGATTCCGCGTTCACTCACGAACGCGGTGTCTGAATGACGACTGCGTTGCAGTCGAACGGGGGCAAGCCCTAATGCCAGTCAGTTAAGGAATTGACTTGCCCGCCCAGCAGTAATAGAAACGGGTTTATGTTTTTATGAGTCCGCTTCATGTCCCTGCAAAACGCCCTTCAAGAAGTTACCAAACTCAATCCGATCTCTTTCGAACGCTTCGCGCAATTGATCGATCCCCTGTGGATCGAGCAAGCGCTGGCTTCGACCGGAACTGTTTCCCTGCGCCGCAGACGCCTGCCGGCCGAGCGCATTGTCTGGTTGGTGGTGGGGTTGGCCTTGTTCAAGAACGAGCCGATTTGGCTCATCGTGCAGCAGCTGGGACTGGCTTTGGGCGAAGCAAAGGTGCCTGTGCCTAGCGCCGCAGTCCAGGCCCGGCAACGGCTTGGATCAGAGCCTCTGGCGGCACTGTTTAAGCAATTGGCAGAGTCATGGGGCGGTGCTGAGCAGCCAGCTTCGGCTGGCTTTTTAGGGTTACGCAGCTTTGCGGTAGACGGCGTGGTGTGGTCTACCCCCGACACACCGGAAAACCGCCAAGCCTTCGGTGGCGGGCGGACTCACTCGGGAGACGGAGCCTGGCCACAAGTGCGCGGTGTTTGCCTGATGGATACCTATAGTCACTTGATTCGGGACGCCTGTTTTGGCGAGTTTTCGGTCGGCGAACTTCGCCATGCCAAAGGTCTTGAGAAATCGGTAAGCGATCACTCGGTGACGATTTTTGACCGTGCCTACTACTCGGCAGCGCTCTTGCTTGACTGGCAGCAAAGCGGAACCGAACGGCACTGGCTCATGCGGGCACGCAAACCGCTTAAATACGAGGTGATCAAAGAGTTGGGCGCCGGTGATTGGCTTGTGCGACTGACTGTTTCCAGAGATGCACTCAAGCAACGTCCCGACCTTCCTAGCCATTGGCAGGCACGACTGATTGAGTACTCGATAGACGACAAACCCCGCCGCTATCTCACCTCGTTGATCGATGCCGAACGTTACCCTGCCCATCAGGTGGCAGGGCACTACAACGAACGCTGGGAAATCGAATTGGGTTACCGCGAGATCAAGCAAAACCTGCTCAAAGGAGAGCAATTGCGCAGTAAACAGCCTGATCTGGTGCGCCAAGAACTGTGGGGAGCTCTGCTGGCCTACAACCTGATCCGCCAGGAGATGCGCTTGATGGCTGAAGAAATAAAGGTGGTACCACAACGTTTGAGCTTTCTCTGGTTGGCTCAAGCGGTCAGCAACGCGCTGCGTTTCTGCCCGCTTGAAACGCCAGGTACGATCCCTAAACGACTGGCAGAGCTGAGAGTCCAGGCTCAACACTTCATGCTACCTGCCAGACGACAGCGAAGTTACCCAAGGGTGGTCAAGCCTAGACCAGTCAAATATCCCAAAAAGAAGGCTGGAGGGCTTAACTGACTGGCATTAGGGCAAGCCCCCTCGCCACAGAAGCCCTCCCACAGCAAGCCCCCTCGCCACAGAAGCCCTTCCACAGCAAGCCCCCCTCACCGCAGGTGGGTAATGGGCTCAGGATTTTGGTGGGTTGACCTTGGCCACGAGCTCATACGCCTTCACCGTCGCCGGACGATTCTGGATGTGATTGAACCAGCGCAGAACATTCGGAAAATCCTCAAGGTTCTGGCTCTGCCACTTGTGGGAAACGATCCACGGGTAAATCGCCATGTCGGCAATGCTGTATTCACTGCCGGCGACAAATTCACTGTTGGCCAGTTGCTTGTCGAGCACCCCGTAAAGCCGCGCCGTCTCGTCGATGTAGCGCTTGATCGCGTAAGGGATTTTCTCCGGCGCGAATCGACTGAAGTGATGATTCTGCCCGGCCATCGGCCCCAGCCCGCCCATTTGCCAGAACAACCATTGCAACGCTTGCTGACGACCGCGCAAATCTTTGGGCAGGAACTGACCGGTTTTTTCGGCGAGGTATAAAAGGATCGCGCCCGATTCGAACAGCGCCAACGGCTCGCCGCCGTCAACCGGCTGATGATCGACGATGGCCGGGATTTTGTTGTTCGGCGAGATCTTCAAAAAATCGGGTTTGAATTGGTCGTTCTGGCTGATGTTGATCGGGTGGACGGTGTAGGGCAGGTCGGCTTCTTCCAGGAAAATCGAGATTTTGTGGCCGTTAGGGGTGGTCCAGTAATACAGGTCGATCATGAAATACTCCAATCAAGAGACGTCGGTATGTGCGGACAGCAAACGTCGGCATCAGGTCGTCCTGTTTGCCTTGCCTGTAGGAGGAGGTGATGCTGAAGTGCGAGAAATTCAATGACCCCGCGTGAGAAAAGTCGGCATGGAGCTTCAGACGAATGCAGCACTGATCATCATTGATCAACAAAAAGGCATCCTTCACCCTCGACTGGGTCGCCGAAACAATCCACAGGCCGAAGAGCGAATTCTGCAATTGCTGGCCTTTTGGCGGCTAACCGGGCGACCGGTGATTCATGTGCAACACCTGTCCCGTTCGCCGGACTCGGTGTTCTGGCCGGGGCAATCGGGGGTTGAGTTTCAGCAGCGATTTCTGCCACTGGCCGGTGAACAGCTGATCCGCAAACAGGTACCCGATGCATTTTGTGCGACCGGGCTGGAAGTTACTTTGCGCGAGGCGAGGATCGAACAGTTGGTGATCGTCGGCGTCGCGACCCACAACTCGGTGGAGTCGACCGCGCGCTCTGCCGGGAATCTGGGGTTTGCCACGTGGGTGGTGGACGATGCGTGTTTTACGTTCGACAAGGCCGATTATTTCGGCAACCTGCACTCCGCTGAAGTGGTGCACGCCATGTCGCTGGGGAACCTGCAGGGCGAGTACGCCAGCGTCATCAGCTGCGCAGAAATTCTGAAGCCCAGGTGAAATCCCTGTGGGAGCGAGCTCGCGATGGCTTTAGTGCCTGCCACCTCTACGGTGCATGTGCGCGCCTCTTCGCGGGCAAGCCTCGCTCCCACACATTCTGTTGCGCGCGAAGCTGCCCGCGTAAGCGATTCAACGGGTGCAGACAACCTCCGCCTGGAGCCTCAAGCGCCGTGGCACTTCTTGAATTTCTTGCCATTGCCGCAGGGGCACGGGTCGTTACGGCCGACGTCTTTCAAAGCGTTGCGCACCGGTTCCTGGTGAGCGTGGCCGCAGTTTGGGCCGTGCACATGGCCATGGTCGTGGTGGTCGTGATGGTCATGGTCATGGTTGCAGTCAGGGCCATGCACGTGGGGTTGCTGGGTCATCGGTTTTGCTCCGGAATAAAATCGGCGGGGATTATCACGCCATTACGCGCCAGGTGCACGTAGTGTGCGATGAATAAGCCGGTTTCCATTTCGCCTTCCAGACGATAGGGAATGGGCTGGTCCGATTTTTCCAGCATTTTCACCAACTCACGCACTTTGGGCCACAGGTTGGTACGGATCGGTACCTTGAAATAGGCACTGCGCTTTGGACCGACCGTAAACCAGTGTTCATGTTCGCCTTCGGTCAGCAGGACAGTGCCCAGATGAATGCGGTATTCCAGGCCTCGCACGGTCAGGTCGCTGTCATCGGGATTGTCGACGCGAAAATGCAGCAGAAAACGTTGCTGCATCAATTTGGCCTGAACGACTTCGACCCTGACAAGATGCACTTGCGGCTCCGGTCGATCGTCGTCAAACCATGAGGCGCAGCCGCTGAGCCCGAGCGTCAGGAACAGAGTGAATAAATAGCGTGCGAGTCGCCGGGTGATCATGGTTGTGTCTCCCTTGAACCCCCAGTTTAGACCTGAAAGATCGCAGCCTTCGGCAGCTCCTGCAGGGTTTACCTAAACGCCGAAATACCCCGCGCAGCACTTCTTGAATTTTTGCCCGCTGGCACAAGGGCAGGCGTCATTGCGCCCCGCTTTGAGCTGCACGGTTGGGTCGATGAAGTACCAGCGGCCGCTGTTCTGTACAAATGAAGAACGTTCGCGGTGGCTGTGTTCGCCGCTGCCGTCGTGCCAGCGCGCGGTGAAGGTCACGAAGGCATGTTCCGGCTGGCCGCCCAACACTTCGGAGCTTTCCACCTCAAGGCCCAACCAGGTGCTGCGGGCGCTCCAGTCGCTGATCGACTGACGGTCCAGCCCGGTCTGTTGCGCCGGCAGGGTGGTCGCCACCAGATAGTCGACCAGCCCCAGCACATAGGCGCTGTAGCGCGAGCGCATCAACGCTTCGGCGCAGGGCGCGGGGTGCCCGGCATGATAATGGCCACAGCAGGCGTCCAGCAGGGTGCCGCTTCCGCAGGGGCAAATGGTTGTACTCATGGCATTACCACCAATATTTCCCGAAGTTTTCCGGATTGGCCCAGAAGCGTGAATTGAGCCAGTCGGGTACCTGTTTGTAATCCAGCAAATCGTAGGTGAACAGGGTCAGCACCTGATCGTCGCGCTGAAAACGTTCACTGGCTTGCAGCGCCAGGGAGAAAAAATCAGTCTCCTGCCAGCCGCTCGCCGCCAGATCCGCCAACACTGCAATGCGACTGGCATTGAGATTACGGATCCCGCCCAATAAATTCAGGCCATCGCGTTTGGGCAAATGTTCCAGGCAATCGACGGCCAGCGCCAGGTCAAACCGGCGTGCAGCCAGCTCGGCGGGCAGCGGGCCGGGTGGGGCATGCGCAACACAGGTGTCCGGGTGTGCAAGCTTGAACGCCTCGAGCGCGGGGAACTCGCTGGCGCCAATCAGTAGCAATTGCGCCGGGGCATAACGATCCAGCAAAGCGGCTACAGCCTGCTGCGGCGTGCGCGGAGAAATACCTGCAGTCATCGAAGATCCTCAATCAGTCTCCCAAGACTAGCCTGCCGGAAGGTCCAGACATAGAGCCATCTCGCGGCAAAAGGGTCGATCAACCGCAAACGCGGGGCTAATGCGCGGTGAGCCTAGTGCTGGCGGAGATTAAAACTCGGGTCTTTACTCCCTGAATCGGTTTCAAGCCGATCCTTCAGGAGATAACTAGATGAGCATAATTCGGACAGCATTACCCTTGGTTCTGCTAACCAGTGTGTTGACTGGTTGCGCAGGTTTGCAGAAAACCGACTGGCCGACCTGTGCGGCGGTCGGTGGCGTCATCGGTGCGGGCCTTGGCGCGACCGAGGCTTCGTCATGGGCAGGTTATGGCGCACTGCTGGTCGGCGGTACTGCAGCGGCCTATTGCTGGGTTCACGGGGATGCGGATGAAGACGGCGATGGTGTGCCGGACAGTCGCGACAAGTGCCCGGGTACGCCGAAGGGCGTGCAGGTCGATGCCGATGGTTGCCCTCCACCCGTCCCTGCACCTGTGGTCGAAGAGGTGGTTGTGGTTGAGGAAGAAACCATTGTCATCCGCGATGTTCACTTCCAGTTCGACAAAGCCACCCTCACGCCTTCTGACAAGGAAGTACTCAACACCATCGCTACTCGCCTGAAACAGGAAGCCGCCAGTGCCCAGTTGACCGTTGTCGGTCATACCGACAGTGTTGGCAGCGACACCTATAACCAGCGCCTGTCGGACAAACGTGCGCACTCGGTGGTCGACTACCTCGTACAGAGCGGCGTGCCGCGCGCGAGCTTCGTTTCTGTGGCCGGTGCCGGTGAAAGCCAGCCAGTGGCGGATAACAAAACCGCTGAGGGCCGCGCGATGAACCGTCGCACGGAGATCAAGATCAAGCGTTGAGCCCCTCGCAGTCCGCGGCTTGTATAGTCGCGGATGCCGGGCTTTAATCCTGTGTAACCGGCATTGGCCGGTAACACAGGAGTTTTTAAACATGAGCGTTCGTACGAGGACCGTCTTGCCGGTTCTGCTATTTGGCAGCTTGTTGACCGGTTGCGCTACTCACAGCAATGGCACCGCCCCCCTCAATCAACGTACCTGGCCGGTTTGCAGTGTGATCGGCGGCCTGGTCGGTGGAGGCTTGGGTGCACTGCAAAGTGGGGGCTGGGCGGCCGGCGGAGCAGCGCTTGGTATTGTCACCGGAGGATTGATCTGTTTCGCCCAGGATGGCGACGAAGATGACGACGGCGTATTCGACCGGCGCGACCGCTGCCCTGACACACCGGCCAACACACCTGTCGAACACCATGGTTGTCCGCTGCCGCAATACCCGGCCAGCGTGAAACCCGAACCTGCACCTGCACCTGTCGAAGTCGTGACTTTGAGCGATGCGAACGACGTTCTGTTCGCCTTCAACAAAGCCGACGTCACGGCCTCAACCCGCAGCGAACTCGATTCCTTGATGGCGAAATTGCAAACCGCCGATGTGGTGAGCATCAAGGTGATTGGTCACACCGACAGCGTCGGCAGCGACGCTTACAATCAGGGACTCTCGGAACGTCGCGCCAGCAGTGTGGCCGGCTATCTGTTGAGCCAGGGCCTGGCGCCGAACAAACTCACCAGCGAAGGACGCGGTGAAAGTGAGCCGGTGGCCGACAACGACACCGATGAAGGTCGCGCGCAAAATCGTCGCGTGGAACTGCACATCAACCGCTGAGCCGTGTGATAGAGCCGTCGAGCAGTCATGATGGCTGCTGCGACGGCCATTCGGCGGCCTTCATGAAGAATTTTCGTTGCCCTCTGGCTTATCCCGCGTGGAAGCCGGTACTGTGCGCGCAAAGAATAATTCTCCACGGAGGAGCGTATGAAGGTCTTTTGGGGGCTGGGCAAACTGTTGACCCTGCTGTTCTGGTTGGTAGTACTGGTCAACGCGCTGCTGCCGTTCGTGCATCCCTTGCACCTGCTGGTCAATGCGGCAGGCGCTGCGTTGGCGGTCCTCCATCTGCTGGAAGCGTTGTTTTGTTTGCGCAGCTTTCGAGGTCGGACCCATCCGTGGCGCGACCGTTTGAAAGTCCTCTTTTTTGGCGTCTTCCACCTGCAAACCCTCCCGGCTCCGACCGTATCGAAGGCTTCCCATGCGTAAACTCTGTCTGCTCGCAGCACTCATCAGCCCGTTGGCTTGCGCCCAAGTGGTCAACGTCGAAACCAACTCGCTGATGCGCCTGCCCAATACCACCAGCACCCTGCAGCTTGAACGCCTGGATGTGGCCGATTACGGCACGTTGTTGATCCCTTCCAACGTGACGCAGGTATCCGTGGGTGAACTGCACCTGGGTAAGGAAGCGCGGATCGCTATCGTGCCCGGCGAACAGGCACTGACGTTGACGGTCAGTCGTGCGGATTTGTCCGAAGGCAGCCAGATCACCGCTCGCGGTGCCCCCGGCACTTACCTGAAGGCCGCCCGAGCGGGGCGCAATTTGAATCTGCAGATCAAGGCACTTGACGCACCGCAGCTGTCGATCGATGCGCGCGGCGGTGCAGGCGCCCCGGGTTTTGTCGGTCTTGATGGCGCGAACGGCCAAGCGCCGGGTTGCACGTGGGGTCAGGCTGGGCGCGGTGCCAATGGCAGCGACGGCAGCGATGGCCAGCCGGGCGCACCTGGAGCATTGGTGCGTCTGGAAGTGCCGCGCGATTACCCGGTTGAACAGATCAAGGTTCAAGTCGCGGGCGGCGCTGGTGGCCTGGCAGGTCCGGGCGGCAAACCGGGGGCGGGCGGCAAGGCCAAGGGTTGCTTCGTTTACAAGGCTGATGGTGGCAAGAGTGGGCGTCCTGGCCTCGACGGACAACCAGGGCCTGCTGGCGTAGAAGGGGCGGTGACCCTTCAGCGGTTGTAAAGGGCACTGCTTTTCCTGTGAGGTTGCGCACGGCCTCAAAACATAGGTCTGGCCGCAGCGATCGCCACCAATACCAATCCAACAATCAGATTGACCCCCACCAACCGGCGGATTCGTCCCAGCACGGCAGCGCCCGTTGGCCAATCCTTAGCCGCCACCGCCGCGCGCAACTGCGGCAGCATCAAGGCTTGAATGCGGATAAACAGCGCCGTCATCACCACATACAAACCCATCATCACCTGCACGTAACGCGGCGCGCTGTCGAAACCGGCATATTGCAGGTGAATCATGCCCACACCGCTGATCGGCAATAGCACCACCGCCATCCAGACCCAGCGGAAAAACCCTTGAAACACTTCCACCCACAGGCTTAACCGCGCGGGTCCTTCAAGCGCCTTCATCGCAGCGGGCCGCAAGACCATCCAGGCGAAAAACATGCCGCCGACCCACACCAGGGCCGAGAGGACATGCAGGGTGTAAACGATGCCAAAAGGTGTCATTGAGGTACTCCGTTCTGCGCGGGATTAATTAGCGCGGTATGATAGCCCCCGATCCGAACCACTGAAAATTTATCCAGCGTTTTTGCGCCCGACAATTCATGATCAGCACTGAACTCAAAACCACGATCCAGGGCGCCTACACGCGTTTTCTCGAAGCCAAGAGCCTTAAGCCGCGCTACGGCCAACGCCTGATGATCGCCGAAATCGCCAAAGTCCTCGGGGCCATCGACACCGATGACGAGGGCCGGCGCAGTGGCGACCCCGCGATAGTCGCGGTGGAAGCCGGCACCGGTACAGGTAAAACCGTGGCTTACAGCATGGCAGCGATTCCTGCGGCCAAGGCTGCGGGAAAACGGCTGGTCATCGCCACGGCCACCGTCGCCCTGCAAGAACAGATCGTCTACAAGGATCTGCCCGACCTGATGCGCAACAGCGGGCTGAGCTTCACCTTCGCGCTGGCCAAAGGTCGCGGACGTTACATGTGCCTGTCGAAGCTCGACATGCTGTTGCAGGAAGGCCACGCTCAAACGGCCACGGCGCAGCTGTTCGAAGAGGAAGGCTTCAAGATCGAGGTTGACGAGGCCAGTCAGAAGCTCTTCACCAGCATGATCGAGAAGCTGGCCGGCAACAAATGGGACGGCGACCGCGACAGCTGGTCCACTGCCCTTGAAGACGCCGATTGGGCGCGGCTGACCACCGACCACAGCCAGTGCACCAACCGTCATTGCCCGAACTTCGGCCAGTGCGCCTTTTACAAGGCCCGCGAAGGCATGGGCAAGGTCGATGTGATCGTCACCAACCACGACATGGTGCTGGCGGACCTGGCCCTCGGTGGCGGCGCGGTTTTACCCGATCCGCGCGACACCATTTATGTGTTCGACGAAGGCCATCACCTGCCGGACAAAGCCATCGGTCACTTTGCCCATTACACGCGCCTGCGCTCCACGGCCGATTGGCTGGAAACCACCGCCAAAAACCTCGCCAAATTGTTGGCCCAGCACCCGCTGCCGGGCGATCTGGGCAAGCTGATCGAGCAGGTGCCGGAGCTGGCCCGCGAGATCAAGACTCAGCAGCAATTCATGTTCACCGCTTGCGAGCAGGTCGCCGATTTCAAGCCCGGCGAAGACGTCGAAGGCCGCGAACGGCCGCGCCATCGCTTTGTCGGCGGGGTGATTCCCGAGCACATGCGCGAGATGGGTATCGAATTGAAGAAGGGTTTTGCCCGTCTCACCGACCTGTTCACCCGGCTCACCGAGTTGCTCAAGGAAGGCATGGACGGCGAGGTCAACATCGGCATCGCGAGCAACCAGGCAGAAGAGTGGTATCCGCTGTTCGGCAGCCTGTTGTCGCGCTCCTCGGGCAACTGGGAATTGTGGACGGCCTTCACCGTTGAAGATCCGGAAGACAACCCGCCCATGGCTCGCTGGCTGACCCTGGCGGAAAGCGGTTCGCTGTTCGACATCGAGGTCAATGCCAGTCCCATCCTCGCTGCAGAAATGCTGCGCCGCAATTTATGGAACGTGGCTTACGGCGCGCTGGTGACCTCGGCGACCCTGACTGCGCTGGGTACGTTCGATCGTTTTCGCATGCGTGCCGGCCTGCCGAAAAAAGCGGTCACCGCCGTTGTCCCGAGCCCGTTCCACCACGCCGACGCCGGTGTACTGCGCGTGCCGGACCTCAAGGCCGACCCGCGTGATGCGCCGGCGCATACCGCCGCCATCATTCGTGACCTGCCGCAACTGGTCGAAGGTTCGCGCGGCACCCTGGTGCTGTTCTCTTCGCGCAAGCAGATGCAGGACGTATTCGACGGCCTCGACCGCGACTGGCGCAAGCAAGTGTTCATTCAAGGCAACCTGTCGAAGCAGGAAACCCTGAACAAGCACAAGGCGCGGGTCGATGGCGGCGATTCCAGCGTGCTGTTCGGTCTGGCCAGTTTCGCCGAAGGGGTCGACTTGCCCGGCGCGTACTGCGAACACGTGGTCATCGCCAAGATTCCGTTTTCGGTACCGGATGATCCGGTCGAAGCGGCGCTGGCCGAATGGATTGAAGCTCGCGGTGGCAATCCTTTCATGGAAATCTCGGTGCCGGACGCCTCGCTGAAACTGGTTCAGGCCTGTGGCCGCTTGCTGCGTACCGAAGAGGACCGCGGCACGATCACCTTGCTCGACCGACGTTTGGTGACCCAGCGTTACGGCAAGGCGATTCTCAATGCGCTGCCGCCATTTCGACGCGAAATTTCCTGACACAGCGGCGGGCCATTTTGTCCGCCGCGTTGTCTATCCTTCTGTCATCGCATTTCCACTGGCCCATTGAAGGTCGTTAGGGAGAACTTCGTTCTTATGATCCGCCGTTCGTTGCCCGCTGTATTCGCTCTGATGTTTGCAGCCCCTGTGCTGGCTGCCCCTGCCGGCCAGCAGACGCTGTTCAACTTTGTGCGCCCCGCCGATGTCGTGCAGGTGGCGACCCAGGACGCCAGCTTGCCGCAGTCCAACGCGGAGCAAACGGCCGAAGGCGAGGTGTTGCGCCGGGTGACATTCAATCCGGTGGCCCAACCAACCTTGCGCCTGACTCCACAAACCGGCGCATGGGACTGGTCGCAGTCCGGGGTGATGAGTTTGCGCATCCAGAGCGCAATGAACTGGGCCGTGACGCTGTACGTGAAAATTCAGAGCAATGACGGCAAGACCCTGGTCAGTCGCGTCGACCTGCCGGCCGGCCCCGCGCAAACCCTGTTGGTGCCGCTGCAGCCGAGTTCACCACTGGGCATGGGCATGAAGGCGGGTCCGCCGATGCCGATGACATTTGACGGCCAGCGCGTATTGCTCGCCAGCAGCGTCGGCGAACTGGATCGCAGCCAGGTAGTGTCCGTGACCCTGTCGATGGACCAGCCGAAAGTCGCACAAAGCATTTTGCTGGAGCGCTTCGGTGTGCAGAACGCCGAGGCGGTAACCCAAGCCGCTTATGGCGCACTGGTCGATGCTTACGGGCAATCGACTCGCGCCAAATGGCCGGAAAAGGTCAGCAGTGACGAGCAGCTGAAGAACGCCGCAGCCAAGGAGCAGCAGCAATTGAAAGCCTGGCTGGCGGAACGTCAGAAAGGCTCTCTGGACAAGTTCGGCGGCTGGACCCAGGGCCCGGCGTTCAAGGCCAGCGGTTTCTTCCGCAGCGAAAAACGCGACGGCCGCTGGTATCTGGTCACGCCTGAAGGGCATCCGTTCTATTCGCTCGGCGTCAACACCGTTTCGCCGAACGTGAATCAAACCTACGTTGCCGGTCGCGAGTGGATGTTTGAATCCTTGCCCAAGCCCGACGACGCGTTGGCCACCCATTACGGCGAAGGCGATAACCGTGGTGGCAATGGCGCCGATAAGGGACGCGGTTATAACAGCGGACGCTGGTACGATTTTTACGGCGCCAATTTGCAGCGCTTGTACGGCGACCCTTGCTCGTTGGGCAGCGATAGCAAGGCCGGCGTAGCGGAAGCGGCCAAGGCTGATGCCGTGGAAGCGACGGTCGAAAAAGCCACTGACCAACCCGTCGCGCCTCCTTCTGAAGCAAAGGCGGGTGTCGCCGAAGCGGCGAAGACAGACGCCGTCGATGCAACCGTTGAGAAAGCGGCTGCGCAAACGGCCTCGCCAACCTGCAAGAGCGTGGTCGATGAGAAGCAGTGGGCTCACCACACACTCGATCGCCTGCAGGCGTGGGGTTTCAATACCCTTGGCAATTGGAGCGCGCCGGTGTTCGAGAATCTGGATCGCGTGCCGTACACCCTGCCGTTGTCGATCGTCGGCGATTACGCCAGCATCAGCACGGGCACTGACTGGTGGGGCGGCATGCCCGACCCGTTCGACCCGCGTTTCGCCATGGCCACCGAACGTGCCGTGGCCATCGCCGCTCGCGACCATCGGGACGATCCATGGCTGATCGGTTATTTCGCCGACAACGAGCTGGCCTGGGCCGGTCCGGGCGACGATCCAAAAGCGCGCTACGCCCTGGCCTACGGTACGTTGAAAATGACCACCGACGTGCCGGCCAAGCGCGCGTTTCTCAAGCAGCTGCGTGACAAATACCGCAATCAGGCGGGCCTTTCCAAAGCCTGGGGCATCGATCTGCCAGCCTGGGAATTGATGGAGGACCCGGGTTTTGTACCGCCGTTGCCAAGCGCCGAGTACCCGGAAATCGAGGCCGACTTCAAATATTTCCAGAAAGTGTTCGCCGACACTTACTTCAAGACCATCTCCGATTCACTCAAATGGCACGCGCCAAACCAGCTGTTGCTGGGCGGCCGTTTCGCCGTGAGCACGCCAGAAGCTGTGAATTCCTGTGCTCAGTATTGCGATGTGCTGAGTTTCAACATGTATACGTTGCAGCCACAGGACGGCTATGACTTCGCAACCTTGCGGAACCTGGACAAGCCGGTGCTGATCACTGAATTCAACTTCGGCTCGGCGGATCGCGGCCCGTTCTGGGGGGGTGTGACGCAGCTGGCCAGGGAAGAGGATCGCGGAGCGGCCTATGCCAATTTCCTCAAACAGGCCATCAGCGAGCCATCGATTGTCGGCGTGCACTGGTTCCAATACCTCGATCAACCGGTGACCGGGCGTTTGCTGGACGGCGAAAATGGCCACTTCGGACTGGTGGGCATTACCGATCTTCCGTTTCAGGGTTTTGTAGAGACGGTGCGCAAAAGCAACCTGCAGGCGACAGATCAGCTGGTCAAGGCGTCGGAAAAAGCCAAAGCCGAAGCAGACAAAGCCGGCCAGAGTGCCGACGCCCGCTGAGTACCAATACACCGACTGCGGGTATTCGCGACCCTGTTCCCAAAACCTTCAATGGCTGGAACAATGCAGGCCTCAGCGTAGAGCGTTCAACCGAGGGAGTTGCGGGTGCAGATTCAGGGTCATTACGAGCTTAAGTTCGAAGCAGTACGTGAGGCTTTTGCGGCGTTATTTGACGATCCTCAGGAGCGCGGCGCGGCGTTGTGCATTCAGATCGGCGGGCAAACCGTAGTCGATCTCTGGGCCGGCACTGCCAACAAGGACGGCAGCGAAGCCTGGCACAGCGATACCATCGCCAATCTGTTCTCCTGCACCAAGACATTCACCGCGGTCACTGCGCTGCAACTGGTTTCTGAAGGCAAGTTGCAGCTGGATGCGCCGGTTGCCCGCTATTGGCCCGAGTTTGCGGCTGCCGGCAAGCAATCAGTCACGTTGCGTCAGTTGCTCTGCCATCAGGCAGGGTTGCCGGCACTGCGCGAGTTGCTCGCCCCCGAAGCGCTTTACGATTGGCAGACCATGGTCGATGCACTGGCCGCGGAGTCGCCATGGTGGACGCCGGGTGAGGGGCACGGTTATGCCGCGATCACTTATGGCTGGCTGGTTGGCGAGTTGTTGCGCCGCGTCGATGGCCGCGGCCCGGGCGAATCCATCGTGGCCCGCGTGGCCAAGCCTCTGGGGCTGGATTTCCATGTCGGTCTGGCGGATGTAGAGTTTCATCGTGTGGCGCATATCGCTCGGGGTAAAGGTAACGCGGGCGATGCCGCTGCACAGCGTCTGCTTCAAGTCACAATGCGCGAACCCACTGCCATGACTACCCGCGCTTTTACCAATCCGCCTTCAGTACTGACCAGCACCAACAAACCTGAATGGCGGCGCATGCAACAGCCGGCCGCGAACGGCCATGGCAATGCTCGCAGTCTCGCAGGTTTTTACGCTGGTCTACTGGACGGCAGCCTGCTGGAAAGCGAGATGCTCGACGAGCTGACCCGCGAACACAGCGTTGGCGAAGACAAGACGTTACTGACCCGGACCCGTTTCGGTCTGGGTTGCATGCTCGATCAACCGGATGTGCCGAACGCAACCTATGGCCTGGGCTCGCGCGCGTTCGGCCATCCGGGTGCCGGTGGCTCCATCGGGTTTGCAGACCCTGAGCATGATGTCGCGTTCGGCTTCGTGACCAATACACTGGGGCCTTACGTTTTAATGGATCCGCGCGCGCAAAAGCTGGTGCGGGTGATGGCCACTTGTCTGTAAAACGTGTTGATGGGTTCCAGGGCCGGAACCCAAATGCCTTAATGGTTTCAAATCGCTGTTTATCCGGTCCATTCCGGCCTGATTTTTTTATGACTTCATCTTTGTGGATATCCAATGTCATCTAACAAAACTTTCGCCTTGGCCCTGTGTTTCGCCATTACCGGTTGCGCACAGACTCCACAAAATGATGCCGATGGCAGTAGCTGGTGGCCGTTTGGTTCCGCTGACAAAGTCGCAGCAAAAGAACCAGCACCGGCTCCGGCCCCGGCCCCGGCCCCGGCCCCACTGAAACCTGCTGCAACAGCGCCAGTGGCGAAAGCTGAAAGCGCCAATCCTTGGTACTGGCCGTTTGGTTCGGAAGAAGTGCTCGACAAAAAAACCGAGGTCAAACCTGAAGCGAAACCGGTCGAAGTGGCCAAGACCGAGGCCGCAGCCGGCGGCAAATGGTGGTGGCCCTTCGGTGGTAAGGATCAACCGACCGCCAAAACCGTGCCCCTGCCTGATCCAAAAGTGACTCAGGCTTGGCTCGACGATTACGAACCGCGCCTTCGCACCGCGATCAAGGACAGCAATCTGCAACTTGAGCGCCGTGAAAATGTATTGGTGGTCACCGCACCGGTCGATGGCTCGTTCAACCCTGACCGTCCTGCCATGCTGCTGCCAGTGACGCTGGGCCCGTTCACCCGCGTTGCGAAAATGCTTGAAGTCGATCCAAAAACGGCGGTGTTGGTACTGGGTCACAGCGATAGCTCGGGAGCTGCCCCGGTTAACGTCAAACTCAGCCAGGAACGTGCCCAGGCCGTCGCCGCGATTTTCCGCCTCAGCGGTTTGCAGCGCGATCGTCTGATGTTGCGCGGTATGGGCAGCGAAGCACCGCGCGCCGCCAACGACAGCGTGGAAGGCCGTGCCTTGAACCGTCGCGTGGAACTGCTGGTAACGCCACAAAACACCATGGTTGCACTGCTGAGCAAGTACAACATGCCGGCGCCGGCGCCCATTCGTATGGTCGCGGCGCAGGATGTCAAACCCGCCGTGGCGCCAGTTGCGCCAGCGCCTGCCGCGAAGAAGGCCGCCGCTGCACCTGCCGCGAAGAAAGCCCCGGTGAAGAAAGCAGCCGCTAAAGCGCCAGCGAAAAAAGCGCCGGCCAAACCTGCAACTCCCGCGAAGAAAACAGCGCCAGCCAAAGCAAAAGCTCCAGCGACCGACAAGAAAGTCGCCGCCGCCGACGCTGCGAAGAAGTGATTCGCTAACCACAAGGAGTGCGTCATGACCCAGGGCCTGGCGGATATGCGCCGCGATTACACCCGTGATGGCCTGACCGAGGCGCAAGCTCCGGCCGAGCCTTTCGCGTTGTTCCACCAGTGGTTCGCTGACGCGGTGAAAACCGAGCAGGCGCCAGTGGAAGCCAACGCCATGACCCTGGCCACCGTCGACAGGGACGGTCGGCCGCATTGCCGCATTCTGTTGCTCAAAGGCCTGGACGAGCAGGGCTTTACGTTTTTCACCAATTACGACAGCGCCAAAGGCCAGCAGCTTGTCGCGAACCCGTTCGCGGCGATGACGTTTTTCTGGCCAGCGCTGGAGCGTCAGGTACGTATCGAGGGCCGCGCGGTGAAAGTGTCTCCCGCAGAGTCCGACGCCTATTATCAGGTTCGTCCGCTGGGCAGTCGTCTTGGGGCCTGGGCTTCGCCACAAAGCCGGGTGATCGCCGATCGTGCCGAACTGGAAGGGTTGCTGAAAAACACCGAGCAACGATTCAGCGAAACGCAGCCGCATTGCCCCGAGCATTGGGGTGGCTATCGCCTTCTGCCTGAGCGCATCGAATTTTGGCAGGGCCGCCCGAGCCGTCTGCACGACCGTCTCAATTACCGCCTACACAACGCCGACTGGATTCTTGAACGGCTGGCACCCTGAGCAGTCTACCGACCGGAATAGCTGGTCTTTTGAGTCCGTGGCGCAGAAAACGCCATTTACCGCTACTGTGTGGTGAGATCGTGCGACGTCTGTACCGGAACTGAATGAAACGGAATTTATCCGGGCGATCCCGTGACAGGCGTCAAGCTGCGGAGTTTAATGACTACCTGTCTTTTTGGAGTTGATGCTATGCGTAAGTCTGTTCTGTTGGTTGCTTCTTTTTCCACGATGGCAATGTTGCTCACTGGCTGCCAATCGAACCTGACCGGTGACTCCTATTCCCGTGACGAAGCGCGTCGTGTGCAGACGATTCGCATGGGCACCATCGAAGCGCTGCGTCCGGTCAAGATCGAAGGCACCAAAACCCCAATCGGCGGCGCAGCTGGCGCAGTCGTGGGCGGTGTCGGCGGTAGCGCCATCGGCGGCGGTCGCGGCAGCATCGTTGCCGCTGTGATCGGCGCAGTGGCCGGCGGCCTGCTGGGGTCTGCCACAGAAGAAGGCCTGACTCGCACCCAAGGCGTCGAAATCACCGTTCGCGAAGACGACGGCAGCATGCGCGCCTATGTGCAGCAGGTTCAGGAAAACGAAGTGTTCCGTGTCGGCGAACGTGTGCGGATCGCCACGGTGGATGGCACCAGCCGCGTTTCGCACTAAGCCAAAACAAGCGGTAAAAGAAAAACCCCGATCAGGTGACTGGTCGGGGTTTTTACCAACGGCTGCTCACTGGATTTACCAAGTATTCCGATAGTCAAAGCTGATCTGATAGTCGTAGGAGTCAATGTCTATCAGGTGTCGGAAATAGGGTTGGAGGATTGTTACCCAACTTGTTTGGACGTCAAATCCTCCGTTATTTATGGTGTTTTCTGTAGGTATGCCAAGCGCTTCAAGCACGGAAACGTCCTCTCTCAAGTCATCCGTGAATTCTCGACCTTCTCCTATCTCCGTAGTCTTGTCGTACCACTCAAGCCTTAATTTCAATCCCATGACCACCTCACAAATATTTTTTGATGTTGCGACTTTTGTCAGCGGGGGCTACCTGTTCCCCTGTGACATGGTCGAATGCGCCTAGATGACTACCATCACTGGATCGATACACCTCTAACTCCCCGTGAGAAGAATCCCACTCGTAAATCGTCCTGCCTTTCCTGTCCAGCCAGCGGTCGCGATATCCTCCACCACCCCGTATAGGCGTTCGCTTCTTCCCCACTTTCAAACCACTGAATCCGGTTATTTCTTCGGTTTTAGGTGCCGGGTGGTAATCATGGTTTTTTTCAGGCAATCCCTTGCGCGTATTGAAGACAACATAAACCGGCCGAACCCCCGATCCCACCGGAAACACAAGAATGAAATCTTTGTACTCCGGCGGATGCACCGGATTTACGATGATCGCGTCTGCTTGTTCAGTCGGCGGGTACACCCAGATGTGTGGCGCCTGCGGCGCGGCTTCCAGCGCAGGGATGCCGAGGATATCTGAGCCGTCCACGGCCGGCGTCCAGATTAGTTCAACGCCGTCGCCAAGGTCCGCGACATGTTGAGTGCCCCGCGCAGTGAACTGCACGACGTCGACCATTTCCCAATCGCGATTTTTACCGGTGTAAAAGGCGTATCCCTTCAGCCTGCCCTCTGCGTCCTGCTCGATGTGCAGACGCATGCGCGTCCTCGCTTTCTGCAGGGCACGCAATTGATCTTCAGTGTAAAGCGCGCTGTCGCCCAGGCTGGGTGACCAGACCATGGCCACCACTGCGGCCAATACGGCAGTTGCCGTAGCGCCGATGGCCGAGATCGGCGCAGCGAGCGCTGGGGTCGTCAGTGCAAATCGGCCAACGCCGAGCGCGACGGTACTGCCGCTAATGGTTTCGAGATTGAGCAGACCGTCGTCGTCTGCAGCGCGGGCGCCGAGCCAGGCGACTTCGCCGTAATCCTTGAGGCTGTCGGTCGGCACCATTCCCGAAGGATTGGAGTAATCGATGATGGCGTCCGGCAGCTTGCAGGACTTGGTGAAGACGCATCCCGCACGAATCGACGGGTCTTTCGCTGCGGTGACTTTACGGCCGCGTTCAAAGGCCTCTTGCCGCGCGAGCATGGCCTCGTAAGCGCTGTGTCGTGAGTCGCGTTCGGCCAGTTCAGTGGCCGTCATCAGGCGGTCGGTGACGATATGCCCGTCGCCGGAAGGTGGGTTGCGAACCCGGGGAATGTCCTTATTGCCAGCCACTTGTCTTCCTTGCGTTCGTCCGTCGACAGCCCCGGAGAAGGGTTGAGCGACGGTAACGAACGAGGTTGATCGTGGCTGTAGGACGCGTCTCTAAAGACGCCAGGAGTAATCTCTGTTTATCAGGAGCGCAGGGCGGCGGGTTTGCGGCTGGCGGCTGCGGTCACTACGTAGCCGATCAACGCGGCCAATATCGAACCGGTGAGGATACCCATCCTGTCCATCCCCGCGTATTCACTCGCGCCCGGTACGAATGCGAGGGAACCGACAAACAGACTCATGGTGAAACCGATCCCGCACAGAATCGCCACGCCCATTATCTGACCCCAATTGGCGCCTTGGGGCAGGGCAGCGATGCCGATTTTCACCGCGATCCAGGTCAGACCGAACACGCCCACCATCTTGCCCAGCAACAGACCGATCGCGATGCCCATCGGCACATCGTGGGTGAAGCTTTCCATGGTCACGCCACTCAAGGACAGGCCGGCATTGGCGAAGGCGAACAGCGGCAGAATGCCGTAAGCCACCCACGGGTGCAGGGCGTGTTCGAGGCTCAGCAGTGGCGACGGCTCGGCGTTTTTAGTGCGCAGTGGAATGCAGAAAGCCAGGGTCACGCCCGCCAGGGTGGCATGTACGCCGCTTTTGAGCACGCAGACCCACAGAATCGTCCCGATGATCATGTACGGCCCGAGTTTGATCACGCCGAACCGGTTCATGCCAATCAGCGCAGCAATGCAGGCGGCGGCCAGTGCCAGCGACAAAGTGGAAAGTGCACCCGAGTAGAAGATCGCAATGATGATGATTGCGCCAAGGTCGTCGATGATCGCCAGGGTCATCAGGAACAGCTTCAGCGAGACCGGAACGCGGTTGCCAAGCAGTGCGAGAACGCCCAGCGCGAAGGCGATATCGGTAGCGGTAGGGATCGCCCAGCCAGCCAGTGCTGACGGGTTGTCTCGGTTCAGGAACCAGTAGATCAGCGCCGGCACGACCATGCCGCCAATCGCCGCTGCGCCGGGCAACACGATCTGCGAGGGCTTCGAGAGCTGCCCGTCGAGCACTTCACGCTTCACTTCCAGCCCGATCAGCAGGAAGAACAAAGCCATCAGGCCGTCGTTGATCCACAGCAGCAGCGGCTTCGCGATTTTGAGCGCGCCGATCTGGGCGACCACAGGGGTGTCCAGAAGACCGTTGTAGAGCCAGGACAGCGGCGAGTTGTTGATGACCAGCGCCAGAATGGCCGCAGCGATCAGTAACAAACCGCTGGCAGCTTCCAGCTGGAAGAAACGCGTGAATGTGCTACGCAGAGGCAAGGTCGCTCTCCATCGATAAATTCAAAAGGTGGCACACCCTAACCCGTACCGTTTGTTGTTAAAACAAAAGTTATATTCTTATTTGTTATATGCCGTTACACGCTATAAGCGCTGAAAGACAGCGTAGCAGTCGCCAGCCGTAAGCAGACTCAGCGGTATCTGTTCGTGTTGTAGGGTTTTTCCCAAGCTTGCGGATTGGGCCTTGCGATAAGTCGACCCGTTTACCTACGCCATAAAGCAAAACGTGGGAGCGGGTTCGCTCCCACATTAGAACGGGTCAGGCCTCGAGGCCGAGAATATCGCGCGCCACCGCTTCGGCGATGCGGATCCCGTCAACCCCCGCAGACAGAATCCCGCCCGCATAACCCGCGCCTTCACCGGCAGGGAACAGACCTTTCACGTTCAGGCTCTGCATCGACTCATTGCGGGTAATCCGCAACGGCGACGACGTACGCGTCTCGATTCCGGTCAACACCGCGTCATGCAGCGAATAGCCGCGAATCTGCTTCTCGAACGCCGGCAACGCTTCGCGGATCGCCTCAATCGCAAAGGCTGGCAGCGCCAGCGCCAGATCGCCCAGAGCAACGCCAGGTTTGTAGGACGGTTCAACGCTGCCCAATTGGGTCGACGGCTTGCCCGCAATAAAATCGCCAACCAGTTGTGCCGGCGCTTCGTAATTGCTGCCGCCCAGCACGAATGCATGGGATTCCAGGCGTTCCTGCAGCTCGATGCCCGCCAGCGGACCGCCCGGATAATCGACCTCGGGGGTGATTCCGACAACGATGCCCGAGTTGGCGTTACGCTCGTTGCGCGAGTATTGGCTCATGCCGTTGGTGACCACGCGATTGGGCTCGGAAGTTGCGGCGACCACCGTGCCACCCGGGCACATGCAGAAGCTGTACACCGAACGGCCATTCGTTGCGTGGTGCACCAACTTGTAATCGGCGGCCCCGAGCTTCGGGTGCCCGGCGTATTTGCCCAGGCGCGCGCGGTCGATCAGCGATTGCGGATGTTCGATGCGAAAGCCCACCGAGAACGGCTTGGCTTCCATGAATACGCCACGGCCATGGAGCATGCGGAAGGTGTCCCGGGCGCTGTGGCCGAGGGCGAGAATCACGTGTCTGGAGTGGATCTGTTCGCCGCCATCGAGCTCGACGCCGACCAGTTGACCGTCTTCGATCAACACATCGGTGACGCGCTGCTGGAAGCGCACTTCGCCACCCAATGCGCGAATCTGCTCGCGCATGTTTTCCACCACGCCAGTCAGACGAAACGTACCGATGTGCGGTTTGCTGACGTAGAGAATTTCGTCCGGCGCGCCGGCCTTGACGAACTCGTGCAAGACTTTGCGACCGATGAATTTCGGGTCCTTGATCTGGCTGTACAGCTTGCCATCGGAAAAGGTCCCGGCGCCGCCCTCACCAAACTGCACATTGGATTCGGGATTGAGCACGCTTTTGCGCCACAGGCCCCAAGTGTCCTTGGTGCGCTGACGCACTTCTGTGCCGCGTTCGAGGATGATCGGTTTGAAGCCCATCTGGGCCAGCAACAGCCCGGCGAAAATCCCGCATGGCCCGAACCCCACGACAACCGGGCGTTGTGCCAGGTCGGCTGGCGCCTGGCCGACCGGTTTGTAGCTGACATCCGGCGCTGCATTGACGTTACGGTCGTCGGCGAACGTGTGCAGCAGCGTCGCTTCGTCGCGAACGTTGAGATCAATGGTGTAGATGAAGCACAGTTCGGAAGATTTTTTGCGCGCATCGTAGCTGCGCTTGAACAAGGTGAAATCGAGCAGATCATCACTGGCGATGCCCAGGCGCTGCACGATGGCAGGGCGCAGGTCTTCCTCGGGATGGTCGATCGGCAGCTTGAGTTCGGTGATTCGTAACATGACGGGATCCGGTTCGCGGGGCGCACAACTGCGCCAAGGCGTTTTAAGGCGGCGATTATAAGCCGCAACAGTCGATTCCCGTGAGGCTAAAACGATCAGTCGTCGCGGGAGCCGCCGAAATACCCGCAGCCACGCTGCACCTGGCCGTCAATGCGCAACTCGGCGCTCATGTGCTGAACGCTGCCGGTGGTGCTGTCGATGCAACGCTGCGGCGCAACCCACAGTTCGATGTGCTGATTATTGATTTCGGTGCTCAGGTTGAAGCGTCCATCGCCCAGTTGTTCCTCGACGTAAGGCACGGCCAAGGGTGGCTGGCCGGCGCGGTCGATGATCATGCCTTTGCCGCTGACTTTGACGCTCCACTGCGGACCATGGCCGGCAGCGCGCAGGATCAGTTGTTTGAAGTTCGGATCGTCGCACGCCGCGCCTGAACGTTCGACTCGATAGAGTTGTGCCAGATCGATTCTGCTTTCATTGCCGCTGGTGACCACACGCCCGCGCACATCGACGAACAGCTTGCCCTGGTCATCCGCCAGGGTAGCGGCCTCTTGCAGGACGCTGGTACCGCCCGTGTCGGTGACCACATAACTGCGCTGTTCGCGGCAAGGCTGGAACAGCAATTTGCCGTCGGCGGCGGTCAACTGACCTTGCATGCGGGTCTGGCCTGCGTGCGAAGCGCTTTCACGCTGGCCATCGAACAGCTGACACGCGGCGAACAGCGGCAGCAGGGTAACAAGGACTAAGGAACGGGCAACGCGCATCTTTGGCTCTCCTGACAAGTGCCGCCACGTTACTGAGCCTGGCCGTTCATCACAACCCCGGCGATCGTTGTCGAGTACCCGTCGGAGCTGCCGCAGGCTGCGATCTTTTGATCTTGATCTTTTCAATACCTCCGAAAATCAAAAGCCAAATCAAAAGATCGCCGCCTGCGGCCCCTCCTACGGAGCGCGTCGATTTTAACCGACATGAAACGTCTGACCCGTCTGCAGGCCTTCGACACTTTTCGCGTAGGCCAATGCCACCTCCGCCGCAGGTACCGGCTTGTAGCCGCGGAAGTACGGCGCGTACTTGCCCATGGCCTCGAGCAATACGGTCGGGCTCACCGAGTTCACCCGCAGGCCGCGCGGTAATTCAATTGCGGCGGCCCGCACAAAGCTGTCGAGCGCGCCATTCACCAGCGCTGCCGATGCGCCGCTGCGGATCGGATCGTGGCTTAGCACGCCCGTGGTGAAGGTGAACGAAGCGCCGTCGTTGGCGAAATCGCGACCGGTCAGCAGCAGGTTGACCTGGCCCATCAGCTTGTCCTTCAGCCCCAGCGCAAAACTGTCTTCATTCATTTCACCAAGCGGCGCGAAGGTCACGTTGCCGGCAGCGCAGACCAGCGCATCGAACTTGCCGGTTCGCTCGAACAGCCTGCCAATCGAAGCGCTGTCGCTGATATCGACCTGAAGGTCACCGCCGTTGCGGCCAACGCGGATAATTTCGTGGCGCTCTGACAACTCTTTGGCGATTGCAGAACCGATGGTGCCGCTGGCGCCTATCAATACAATTTTCATTAACGTTGTTCCTTGAGCTAGTTGAACGAGATCTCAGTCTAGGGTGTTTTTTTTCGCGGATAAGCGCACTAATGGGCAACCTTTGGTTTTCAAATGGAAACAATCCATGAGCGAGATGGATGATCTGGCAGCGTTCGCGGTGTTGATTGAAGCAGGCAGTTTCACCCAGGCGGCCCAGCAATTGGGTTGCAGCAAAGGTCAGTTGTCCAAGCGAATCAGTTCGCTGGAGGCGCAGTTCTCGGTGGTGTTGCTGCAACGGACCACGCGTCGTTTGAGCTTGACGGCGGCGGGCGCTGCGTTGTTGCCGCAGGCTCAGGCGCTGGTGGCCCAGGTGGAAAGGGCGCGTCAGGCTTTGGCTCGACTCAAAGACGACATGGCCGGGCCGGTGCGTATGACGGTTCCGGTATCGCTGGGGGAAACGTTTTTCGACGGCTTGTTGCTGGAATTTTCCCGGCAATATCCCGACGTGCAGATCGAACTCGACCTGGGCAATGCCTTTCGTGATTTGTCCCGCGACGGCTTCGATCTGGCGGTTCGCTCCGAGGTCGGCAATGACGAGCGCCTCGTCGCTCGCCCCCTGTTGGCCTGGCACGAGATGACCTGCGCCAGCCCGGCGTATCTCGAGCAGTACGCAGAGCCAGCCACCCCGCAGGACCTGGCTCAACACCGTTGCCTGCTCAATAGCCATTACAGCGGGCGGGAAGAGTGGCTGTATCACCAGCAACACGAGTTGATGCGGGTGCAAGTGTCGGGGCCGTTTGCGAGCAACCATTACAGTCTGCTGAAAAAAGCTGCATTGGCCGGAGCAGGCATTGCGCGTCTGCCGTCCTACTTGCTGCAAACGGAATTGGCTGACGGACGTTTACGCTGGCTCCTGCGCGACTTTCAGACGCGGACCATGCCGATGTACCTGGTGCACCCGTATCAGGGTGGTTTGCCCAAACGCACGCAGGTATTGGCGGATTATTTGATTGGATGGTTCAAGCGCAGTGGGGAGGCTTTGGATCGGCTACAGCAATAGTGCCTGCCGTGAATCAAAACCTGTGGGAGCGAGCTTGCTCGCGACGACTGAGGGGCAGTCGACATTGGTTTGGACTCTGACACGGCTATCGCGAGCAAGCTCGCTGCCACTGTGATCTCCTTTCCCACGGCAATCTCTTTTGTCATTCAATTTGTGACACGCATAAAAAACGGCCCGAAGGCCGTTTTATGTTTACCGCACTGACTCAACCGCCGAGGTACGCTTCGCGCACTTTCGGATCAGTCAGCAGCGACTCACCCGTACCCTGCATCACTACGCGGCCGTTCTCGAGGACGTACGCGCGGTCGGCGATTTTCAACGCCTGGTTGGCGTTCTGCTCGACCAGAAACACCGTCACACCGTCCTTGCGCAGCTGTTCGATGATGTCGAAAATCTGCTGGATGATGATCGGCGCCAGGCCTAGTGAAGGCTCGTCGAGCAGCAGCAGCTTCGGCTTGCTCATCAGCGCACGGCCGATGGCAAGCATTTGCTGTTCGCCACCGGACATCGTGCCGCCGCGTTGGGCAAAGCGTTCTTTCAGGCGCGGGAAAAGTTCGAGAACCTTGTCCATCTGTTCCTGATAATCGCCCTTGTCAGTGAAAAATCCCCCCATGGCGAGGTTTTCTTCGACGGTCAGGCGAGCGAACACCCGGCGACCTTCCGGCACGACCGCAATGCTTTTGCGCATGATCTGCGACGAATCCTGGCCGACGAGCTCTTCACCCATGTAGCGGATGCTGCCGCTGTGGGCTTGCGGCGAACCGCAAAGCGTCATCAACAGCGTCGACTTGCCAGCACCATTGGCGCCGATCAGCGTGACGATTTCGCCCTGACGGATTTCGACGTTGACACTGTGCAAGGCCTGGATCTTGCCGTAGAAGGTGGAAACGTTTTCGAATTGCAGCATTTACGCTTCCCCCAGGTAGGCTTTGATCACTTCAGGATTATCGCGGATCTGTTCCGGTGTGCCATCCGCCAGCGGGGTGCCCTGATTGATCACGACAATGTGGTCGGAAATGCTCATGACCAGCTTCATGTCGTGTTCGATCAGCAGCACGGTGACGTTGTGCTCTTCACGCAGCATGCTGATCAGCGCTTTCAGGTCCTCGGTTTCCTTCGGGTTCAGGCCGGCGGCCGGTTCGTCGAGCATGAGGATCCGCGGGCGGGTCATCATGCAGCGAGCGATTTCCAGGCGACGTTGCTGACCGTAGGCGAGCGTGCCGGCAGGGCGATTGGCGAATTCCGTCAGGTGCACCTTATCGAGCCAGTACTCGGCGAATTCCATCGCCTCGCGCTCGCTCTTGCGGAAACCGGGCGTCTTGAACAGACCGGACAGGAAGTTGGTATTCAAGTGACGGTGCTGCGCGATCAACAGGTTCTCGACGGCAGTCATGTCCTTGAACAACCGCACGTTCTGGAACGTACGCACCACGCCTTTGAGGGCAATTTTGTGGCCAGGCAGGCCCTGGATCGGCTCGCCGTCCAACAGGATGCTGCCGCCGCTCGGCTTGTAAAAACCGGTCAGGCAGTTGAACACGGTGGTCTTGCCGGCGCCGTTGGGGCCGATCAGTGCAACAACCTGTTTTTCCTTGACGGTCAGGGCGACGCCGTTGACCGCCAGCAAGCCGCCGAAGCGCATGCTCAGATTTTCGACTTTAAGGATCTCGCGACTCATTTACGCAGCTCCATGTGAGGACGTTGCATAGGCAGCAGGCCTTGAGGACGCCAGATCATCATCAGCACCATCAGGGCGCCGAACATCAACATGCGGTACTCACTGAACTCACGCATCATTTCAGGCAGAAGGATCATCACCACGGCCGCCAGGATCACGCCCAGTTGCGAGCCCATGCCACCCAGTACGACGATGGCGAGGATGATCGCAGACTCGATGAAGGTGAAGGACTCCGGCGTGACCAGACCCTGACGGGCGGCGAAGAAGCTGCCGGCGAAACCGGCGAAGGCGGCGCCCAGGGTGAAGGCCGACAGCTTGATGACCGTAGGATTGAGACCCAGCGCACGGCAGGCGATCTCGTCTTCACGCAATGCTTCCCACGCGCGGCCGATGGGCATGCGCAGCAAACGGTTGATCACGAACAGTGCAGCCAGGGCCAGCAACAGGGCAACCAGGTACAGGAAAATCACCTTGTTGATCGAGTTATAGGCCAGGCCGAAGTACTCGTGAAACGTCTGCATACCTTCTGCCGCTTTGCGCTCGAAGGTGAGCCCGAAGAACGTCGGTTTCTCGATGTTGCTGATGCCGTTCGGGCCGCCGGTGATATCGGTGAGGTTACGCAGGAACAGACGGATGATTTCACCGAAGCCCAGGGTCACGATGGCCAGGTAGTCGCCGCGCAGACGCAATACCGGGAAGCCGAGCAGGAAGCCGAAAGTGGCCGCCATCAGGCCGGCGATCGGCAGGCAAATCCAGAAGCCCAGACCCAGATAGTGCGACAACAACGCGTAGCTGTATGCCCCGACGGCGTAGAAGCCGACGTAACCCAGGTCGAGCAGGCCGGCCAGGCCGACCACGATGTTCAGGCCAAGGCCAAGCATCACGTAGATCAACACCAGCGTCGCGATATCCACCGCACCGCGAGAGCCGAAGAACGGCCAGACCAGAGCACCTACGATCAACGCGATGATGATCCAGCGCTGGGTGGTCGGCAGGGTCAGGAAGTGGCTGGTCTTGGCCGGGATCAACGGCATGTTGGGTGAGGAACGCCAGGCCGAGCTGATCTGCTGGTCAAACAGCACCCGCAAGAACATCAGCACCGAACACACCGCAATAGTGATCAGTGTGGCACTGCTGGTGCCGTGCACTTCGAGGTGGATGCCGACGATGGTCAGTTTCAGACCCAGTACCGGGTAAGCCACAGCCCACACCAGCAAGGCACTGAACAGTGCCTGTTTAAGATTCCTAGTCATACTTTTTCAACCTCCGGACGGCCCAGGATGCCGGTCGGCCGGAACAACAGAACCAGAACCAACAAGCCGAAAGCCACGACGTCCTTGTACTGGTCGCCGAAGATATCGGCACCAAAGGCTTCCGCCACCCCTAATACCAGCCCGCCGAGCATGGCGCCGGGGATGCTGCCGATACCGCCCAATACCGCTGCGGTGAACGCCTTGAGGCCAACGAGGAACCCGGCGTTCGGGTTGATCACCCCGTATTGCATGCTCAACAGGACGGCCGCGATGGCTGCCAATGCGGCACCGATGACGAAGGTCAGGGCGATGATGTTGTTGGTATTGATACCCAGCAGGTTGGCCATCTTGATGTCTTCGGCACAGGCGCGGCAGGCACGTCCGAGGCGAGAGCGGGAGATGAACAGTGTCAAGCCGAGCATGGCGACAAAGGTCACCACGAATACCACGATTTGCATGTAGGAAATCAGCACTTCCTGTGCACCACCTGGCCCGAAGGTAAAGTTGCCCGGGATCAGGTTGGCGATGGATTTGTCCTTGGAGTCTTGCGCCAGCAGAACCGTGTTCTGCAGGAAAATCGACATGCCGATGGCGGAAATCAGCGGGATCAGACGGTTGCTGCCGCGCAAGGGGCGGTAAGCGACGCGTTCGATGCTGTAGCCGTAGGCACTGGTCACGACGATGGTCGCGATGAAAGCCGCGGTAATCAACAACGGCACGCTGTCGAGTCCCAGCATGGCCAGCCCGGCGATGGCGATGAACGCCACGTAAGAGCCGATCATGTACACCTCGCCGTGGGCGAAGTTGATCATTCCAATGATGCCGTAAACCATCGTATAGCCGATGGCAATCAGGGCATACGTGCTGCCAATGGTCAGGCCATTAACCAGCTGTTGGAGGAAGTGATAGATGTCAGGCATTACAGCGCTCCTAAAAACCTGATACGCATTTCACTGGTGGAGTCATTTTCCCGCTCGAGCCCCGTGGATCTGCACCCACTTCGAACGCGAGGATTGCCAGCGAACCGCTGATGACGGTTTTGAGATTTTCAGGTGGGGAGACTGGCGGATCACGCCAGCACGGCCCAATACATTCGTAAAACAAAGCCCACGGCACGCCGTGGGCTTTATTGGCAGTCAGTCGGCAAGGCCTTACTGAGGTTTTGCTTCAGTTTTTGGTTTGCCGAAGTGCCACTCGTAAACCACAAATTTGAAGTCTTTCAGGTCGCCCTTGGCGTCGAAGCTCAGGTCGCCAGTCGGGGTTTTGAAATTGCCTGCGTGGATGGCTTCAGCCACTTTGGCACTGTCTTCGCTCTTCGCCGCTTTGATGCCTTCTGCAATCACCGTTACCGCCGAGTAGGACGGGAACACGAACGGACCGCTCGGGTCTTCTTTCTTGGCTTTGAATGCGTCAGCCAGGGCAATGTTGGCCGGATCCTGGTCGAAGGATTTCGGCAGGGTCACCAGCAGACCTTCGGAGGCCTTCTGAGCGATCTGCGAGATCGAGTCGTTCCCCACGCCTTCCGGGCCCATGAATTTGGCTTTCAGGCCTTTTTCATCAGCCTGACGCAGGATCAGACCCAGCTCAGGGTGGTAGCCGCCGTAGTACACGAAGTCAACGTTGGCTTGCTTGAGTTTCTGGATGATCGAAGAGAAATCCTTGTCGCCAGCGTTGATGCCTTCAAACACGGCAACCTTGGTGCCTTTGGTCTCGAGCGTTTGCTTGACGGCGGTAGCGATGCCTTCGCCGTATTGTTGCTTGTCGTGCAGCACGGCAACGATTTTCGGTTTGACGTGATCGGCAATGTAGTTACCGGCGGCAGGGCCCTGGGCGCTGTCCAGACCGATGGTACGGAAGACCATTTTGTAACCACGGGAAGTGATGTCCGGGCTGGTCGCAGCCGGGGTGATCATGATCACGCCTTCGTCTTCGTAGATGTCCGAAGCCGGTTGAGTGGAGCTGGAGCACAGGTGCCCGACCACGAACTTGACGCCATCGTTGACGACCTTGTTCGCTACAGCCACGGCTTGTTTAGGATCGCAGGCATCATCGTATTCAACGGCTTCGAGTTTTTTGCCGTCGACGCCGCCCTTGGCGTTGATTTGTTCGATGGCCATTTTTGCGCCACTGAACTGCATGTCGCCATATTGGGCTACAGGACCGGTCTTGGGGCCGGCGATGCCGATCTTGATGGTGTCAGCTGCGAACGAATGGCTGGCAACGCCTGCCAGAACCATAGCGGCAAACAGTTTGGAAATCTGCTTAGTAGCCTTAGTCATAGTGCTCCACTCTTACTGTTGTAGTTTTTATAGTCCTGGCGCCGTAGCAGCAGAACCGGGTCGGATATTGTGGATATCCTCCGGAAAATGCCCCCGGCAACTGTACCGGTACAGTGTAGAGCGCCGATTGTCAGCCTGGGAAGCTGGCGTCGGGGGGCAAAATCAGAGGGTGTCGCTTATTTGAAAGAAAAAGACAGAATCGCGGCGGGGGTTATAGCTGCCTGTCAGCAATCCTTGGCTCTCCTGCGTTTTTCATTCGGTCACTCAATTGCATCCGGGTTTTTCTGGCGGACCACCGACGCTATCATTCACGTCGATTTCTTCTCCGGACAGGACCCATGACTCAAGAACCTAGCACCCTCTATGCCAAGCTGCTTGGTGAGACCGCATCGATTACCTGGAAAGAGCTCGAACCGTTCTTCGCCAAAGGTGCCCTGTTATGGGTCGATTCTGCACTCGATTTGATTGCGGCGGCTGAAGCCGTAGCCACGGACGACGATCAGAAAGTCGCTGCCTGGCTGGCTGCCGATGAAGTTGCCAAGCTGTCTGAAACACGGGCGCTGGATCTTTTCGAGCGCGATCCCGAGTTGTGGGCGGTGGTGGTTTCCCCCTGGATCCTGATTCAGGAAAGGGCGACGAACTGACTGCGCGCACCGCTTTGGTGCTCGCTGCCCGCAGAAGAAAGTGTGTAGGCGAGTAGCGTGATGGCATGTTGCCGTGGAGAAAGGCCACAGGGGCTATTGGCATAACGGTGACGTAAACGTAACGGGAACAGTTGATGAGGTAACCTATAAGGTGCTTAATTGTTTCTGGATATTAAAGTTTACGTGCTATGCGCTGTCCCCATCGCGAGCAGGCTCTCTCCTACATTGGATCGCCTCCTTCCTGAAGAAATGCGATCCCTGTGGGAGCGAGCCTGCTCGCGATTCGGGCAACAGTGTTTCAGGCCGAAAACGACTTACCCGTATGGTTGTTCAACGAAATCACCTTGGTCTTGCCAATCCGGTGACGGTAAATCTCGCGCAGATACTTGATCGATTTTTTCACGCAGTCACGCGACAAGCGAATGTCGTTGATGGAGACGAACTTGTCCTTGTCGTTGATCAACTCGCGGTACTTTTTCTCGTACATCGGCTTGATCGCATACCAGTTGGTATCAAGAATCTTTGCCGGGTTTTCGAACTCGTTCAGAAGCTCGTCGATGCGGTCTTCATCGAAGTCTTCATTAATGATGAAGTCGAGAATCGAGTTGTCCAGCGTATCGTCAAATCGGTACGGCGTTTTAGCGAAGCAGCGCTTGATGAATGCCACGATCAGCGTCAGGAAATCGTCTGACAGGCATGGGCTCTTGGCAATCAACGTGGTCAGCGACAAGTTGGCCGACGCGCCGATCACCAGCGCATAACGCTTGAGCGTGGTATTCGGGAACAGGCTGTTGAGGTGCGTCTTCAACCGGTTCAAGTCCATGTAGGACAGTTTGTAATCTTTGGGTAGCGACACGATCGACACCACCGACGAGCAGTTTTTAAAGAAATGCAGGTCGTGCAACGCGGCCGCGTCATAACCGGAATTCTTGTACTGCTCCAGCGAAGCGCGATAACGCTTGGATTCAATCGGTAACAGGCTGATGCCTTCGATCGCCTGAGTCACTTTGTTGAAGTGCGGCAAGTCGATCGAGCGGAAGAACAGATCATCGATGTTCAAGCGCTGCGGCTCTTTCTCGAAGACCTTGAACTTGTCGTTGCTCGGCGGCGGTGTTTCTGGCACGACGGACTCGGCGTAGGCAATCGCCACTGGCCCCGCCAGGCTCATGAACAGATCGTTGGCGTCGAGGCGGATGGTTTCGCCAATGTCGATACCGGCGCGACGGAAGTAGTTCTGGTCGTAGTCCGTCGTCACCGCCTGCGCAGTCAGAATGTTGAAAATCTGTTGCGAGATGTATTGGTTGGCATGCTTTTCCATCGCGTTGACGTCGATGTTCTGGATGTTGCCGTCATCGCTTTCTTCGGCGTAACGCATGATGTCGTTGGAGATCAGCATCATCGCGTTCCAAGGGCGGATGCGACCCATGACGCTGGCTTCGCTGCTGTCTTCGTTGGCAAAGTTGTAAGAGAAGTCCCACTCTTCTGACAGGTATTTACACAGCAGGCGCCCGGCGTTGATGTGCAGCGCCTCGGACATTTCGCTGCGGTGATCGGAAATGTTCGGCAGTACGCAGATGCCGCTGGTGAAGATCGGCTCGAAGACGAAGGAGTGCCCGCTCTTGCTGTCGTGCTCATCCATCGGTTTGGTGTCGAACGTTTTGTTCATGTAGGAATGCTGCTGAGCCAGGCCGAACTCCGAAGCCATGCCCGAACCCGTACCGCCACCGGCACTGAAAATCGAAAAATACAGGCGCGACTGGTTGGCCTTGATACCGCAGCTGTCGATCAGGTATGAGTGAATCATTTTCCAGTCCGGGCTGGAAAAACGCTGGGTGTCCTTGTTCAGGATAATCTTCGCCAGGTACTGGCCAAGGATCGGCGCGTTACCGGCGCCACCGGCGTGGACTTCCGACAAGTCCATGATTTTCATCTTACTGTAGTCGCGCAGAAAACCGCTTTTCTCGCCCTTGCGAGAGAAACGAATGCGCCCGGCAATGTCTTTGTCGAGGTCGCCGAGCATCACCAGCGGCTCCACCAGAAATACCGGTTTGGCCGCTTTGCCCGAACCCAGGCGCAAGTTGTTGCGAATCCACTGGGCCGGGCTATAGCCCTTTTCGGCGTAGCGTTTGTCTGGCGAAGGGCGGTCTTCGTTATTGAATTCGTTGAGGTAGAACTTGCGGGCGTTGTACACCAGCTCGGCGACGTCCAGCGCAATGTTCGAACCGCAGCGACCCAGGCCGATCAGGCACACCGACGGGAATTCCTGATCACTGTGCGGTTCGCTGTCGCCTTCCAGATGCGCAGGGCGCGGGAACACCATGTCGCGCAGCCCGTCGAGGTTGTCGAGGATGCGGTCGGTGTTGGTTTCGGTGAAGTACAGGTATTGCTGGCTGGCCAGAGGTCGCGCCGGGCTCGTCGGTTTCAGGGACGAGGGACTGTTTGCCGCAGGGCTGAGTGTCAGGTCGGATATCGCGGTGGCCGGATTATTTTTGGAGGTCATTGTGCGCCATGTACCTGGACTAGTCGGTCGGCGACAGTGTCGTCGAACCGTCACGGATTGGGTCTCGCGTCTGTTTTCAGCGAGTGTTTGGCCCAAGCGTCAGGTTGTGAGCCTGAGCATCACTGGGGGAATCCTTTCCTTGGTCTGGATGAATCGGCCACTATTCAGCGATCTTTAATCAAAAGGAGGCGAAATGATGTCAACCATCCCTTCGTTGGGTTTTGCCGGAATCGGCCTCATGGGGCTGCCGATGTGCCGGCGATTGCTGGCTGCGGGGTATTCATTGACGGTATGGAATCGCAACCCGGACAAATGCGCACCGTTGGTTGAAGCGGGGGCGCGCCAGGTCGGCACGCCGGCGGAACTGTGCGAGCACGCCGACGTGGTGATGTTGTGCCTAGCGGACACTTCGGTGGTGCGTGAAGTGGTGTTCGGCTCGGGCGGGATTGCCGACGGTGCGAAAAGCGGCCAGTTGCTGGTGGACTTTTCCAGCCTGGAGCCCACCGCCACGCGGGAAATGTCCGCGCAGCTTGTCAGTCAAACCGGCATGACCTGGCTCGATGCGCCGGTGTCTGGCGGAGTGGTTGGCGCCGAGGCGGGTAGCCTGGCCATCATGGTCGGTGGCGAAACGGCTGATCTGGAGCGTGTGCGGCCGGCATTACTGACCTTGGGTCAGCGCGTAACGCACATGGGCGGCGTCGGCGCTGGCCAGGTGACCAAGGCTTGCAATCAGATGATCGTTGCCTGCAATGCCCTGGTGATTGCTGAAGTGGTGGCATTGGCCGAACGTTCCGGAGTTGACGCCGGGCTGATCGCCGAAGCGCTGGCGGGTGGCTTTGCGGATTCCAGACCCTTGCAGATCCTGGCTCCGCAGATGGCACACAGTGAGTTCGAACCGGTGAAATGGCACGTGCGCACGTTGCTCAAAGACCTCGATACGGCGGTCAAATTTTCCCGTGAACAAGGCTCCGCCACCCCGATCAGCGGATTGGCCGCACAACTGATGCGCCTGCATGGGGCGCAGGGTTATCTGCAAAAGGACCCGTCAACGTTAGTGCGGCTGTACCGCCAGCCAGACTCAGCGGATTGACTCGGCGCAAAGATTTGCGCAGATCGATGTCGATCAGTGTCGAGCGTACTTCCCCCAGTGGCACGGGTCGACCGAGCAGGTAGCCCTGGACGAAGTCGCAGCCGTTGCGTTCGAGAAACTCGAATTGCTCGACGGTTTCGACACCTTCGGTGACCACTCTCAAATTGAGGGTGTGGGCCATGGCGATAATTGCCTGGACGATTTCCATGTCCTGAGTTGCACGGGGGATGTCCTGGATGAACGAGCGATCGATCTTCAGCGTGTTCAGTGGCAGGCGTTTGAGGTAAGCAAGTGAGGAATATCCGGTGCCGAAATCGTCGATCGACAACGAAACGCCGAGGGCGCGAATTTGCCGCAACAACACCAGGGTGTTGGCGATGTTGCCCATCAGCGCGTGCTCGGTGACCTCCAGTTCCAGGCGATGCGGCGGCATCCCGGTGCGTCGCAGCGCCTGCTCGATTTCCCCGGGCAGGTCTTCCCTGGCCAGACTCAGCGGTGAACAATTGACCGCAATGATCAGGTCGTCGCACTCCTGATGCGACAGTTGCGCAAGGTCTTCGCAGGCTTGGCGCAGCACCCAATTGTCCAGTTCGGCAATCAGGCCATTGGCCTCGGCGATGGCGATGAAGCGGTCCGGCATGAGCAGCCCGTGCACCGGATGTTGCCAGCGAACCAGCGCCTCGATTTTGCCGACCCGTGCGGTTTTCAGGTCGTAAATCGGTTGGTAACAGAGCATCAGGCCACTGTTTTCGCGCAAGGCGTGGCGCAGTTCTTCTTCGAGTTGCAGCTCTAGGCTGGCGCGTGTTTTCAGGCCGGCGTTAAAAAAATTCAAACTGTTGCGGCCGCAGCCTTTGGATTGATACAGCGCCAGATCGGCGTGCTTGAGCAATTCCTCGCAGGTGGTCCCGTCTTCTGGAAACAGGCTGATGCCGATGCTGGTGGTCATGACCATGCGCCGCCCGGCCAGCTCGATCGGCTCCTTCAGATTCGACATGATGCGCTGCGCCAGGTAGCGTGCTTCTTCAGGCTCGTGCAGGCCGATCAGCAGGCAGAATTCGTCACCGCCGAATCGCGCCACCACATCCTCTTGACTGCGCATCGAAGCCTTGATGTGGCTGGCCAGAGCCTTGAGCAATTCATCGCCGGCGTCATGCCCGAGACTGTCGTTGATTCGCTTGAAATGGTCGATGTCGAGAAACATCACCGCCAATCTGCCGCCGTCCCGGGTTTTCTCGCTGAGCTTTTCGGCAAAGATCTGGTTGAAACCGCGGCGGTTGAAAAGGTTGGTGAGGGCGTCGTAATGCGCCACATGTTGCAGTGACAGGCGTGCCTGATCGAGTTGCTCCAGCAGGGCATTGACGCGCTGCAGATCGCGTTCCTTGTGCTGCAGTTTCTTGTCTGCCAGTGCCGCACTGATGCTGCTGCCGATAATCAGGAGCGTCATCGTTGCCACGGTCAACCCCAGTTGCAGATGATTATTGTCGCCGGGCAGCGTCTGCAGACTGCCGGTTGGCATGACCAGACTGAGCGCGGCCATGCCGGTGAAGTGCATGCTGATGATGCCGGCTCCGAGGATCAGGCTGGCGCTGTATTTGAGCAGTTGATGAACAAGGCCGCTGCCGTTACGCAAATGGCTCGACACCACTAGCGCCGCCAGGCTGGCGCCGATGGCAATCGCGATGGACAGCGCAAATAATCCGGGGTGGTAATAGGCCTGCGCATTCGAACGCATCGCCGCCATGCCCACGTAATGCATGGTGGCAATGCCCAACCCGATGCATATCGCCGCCTGGACGTATTGCCACAGGTTGAGATGAGGATGACTGAGCGTGTGCATCGCCAGCCATGAAGCCAGCAGCGCGATCAATAGTGAAAGCAGGGTGATGGGCAGTTCGTAGTGGATTTCAATGGGCGCCTCAAACGCCAGCATGCCGATAAAATGCATCGCCCAGATTCCGCCCGCCAGGCACGCCGATCCGACGCCGCGCCAGAGCCATTGCGAGGCGGGCTTGTCCGAATGCCGCAGCCGTTCTGCCATGTCCAGCGTGGCAAAACCACCCGCGCACGCCACCAGATAGGCCAGGAGCACGAGAAAAAAGTCATGTGTGCAATTGAGTATTACCTGCCCGTCGCTCGGTAGCTCGGTAATAAAATGAAAACCAAGCCACTCCATAGCAATCCCCGTCGCCATCTTCGCGTTTACATTGCGCCAGCCAATAATCTCCTCGGAGTATAGAAGCGAGTTCAAGCAGTGATGGCACTTTGTTGGCATTTATTTTGGAATGAGGATTAGCACGATACGAAATAAATTGTTGCGTTGCCCGTTTGTAAAGCCATGGTCGGGTATCAGCTTTACGAATAATTACAGACAGCTTGAACGCGCGTGACTAGATTGCATGCTCCGGGCTCGATGCATCGGCAGTGAAGCCCCACTAACAATAAAGAGACGGACCCATGCAGAACTCGACCCAAGCGGCGAATGCCTGGCGCATTCTGTTCCTGCTGTTCCTGGCCAACCTGTTCAATTTTTTCGACCGCACCATTCCGGCCATCATCATCGAGCCGATTCGCATGGAATGGTCCCTCAGCGACTTTCAGCTAGGGATCATCGGCACCGCATTCACTATCGTTTACGCCATCGCAGGCCTGCCCCTGGGGCGCATGGCTGATACCGGCTCGCGCGCCAAACTGATGGGCTGGGGCCTGGCGGCATGGAGCGGGCTGACAGCGGTCAACGGACTGGTGGGCAGTTTCTGGACCTTCCTGATCGTGCGCATGGGCATCGGCATTGGCGAAGCCAGCTACGCACCGGCCGCCAACTCGCTGATCGGCGATCTGTTCCCGGCCCACCGTCGCGCACGTGCGATGGGCATCTTCATGCTCGGTCTGCCGCTGGGTCTGTTGCTGGCGTTCTTCACCATCGGCTGGATGGTCAAGGCGTTCGACAGCTGGCGCGCACCGTTCTTCATCGCCGCGGTGCCTGGGCTGATCCTGGCGGTCTTCATGTTCTTCATCAAAGAACCCAAGCGCGGCGCTGCGGAAGCGGTGCAGGTATCACAGGAGCGCGTCGACCGGCCGATCCGTCGGGTGCTGGCGGTGCCGACGTTCCTGTGGCTGGTGATGGCGGGGCTGTGCTTCAACTTCGCCACCTATGCCTGCAACTCGTTTCTGGTTCCCATGCTGCAACGCTACTTCCTGATGCCGTTGCATGAAGCAGCGGTAGCGACCGGCATTATTGTCGGCGTAACCGGCCTGTTCGGATTGACGCTGGGTGGCTGGGTCGCGGACAAGATTCATCAGCGGGTTGCCAATGGCCGACTGCTGTTCGCCGCGTTCAGTCTGATCATCTCGACCGTCTGCACCGGTTGGGCGCTGCATGCCGGGCGCATCGAAATCGGCCTGTTTGTCGGTGTGTTCAGCCTGGGCTGGTTGTTCGCTTACAACTTCTACACCTGCGTTTACACGGCGATTCAAGACGTGGTCGAACCGCGCTTGCGCGCCACGGCCGTGGCGTTGTTTTTCGCCGGGCTGTATTTACTGGGCGGTGGTTTGGGCCCGGTGGTGGTGGGTGGTTTGTCCGATCACTTCGCGCACACGGCGATGCTGGCGGCCGGTGCCGGGCAAATGACTGAAGCGTTCAAAGCGGTCGGGCTGCACGACGCGATGTACCTGATCCCGGTCGCACTGCTGCTGACCATGGTATTTCTGTTCATGGCATCGCGCAGTTTTGTGCGCGATGCCCAGCGGATGAAGGATGGGTTGGTGGCGGTGGTAGAGCCCGGGGCTGCTGCGGCGACTGCTTGATCGCCATCGCGAGCAAGCTTGTCCCCCAGGGATTCTGTAATGCTCACCATCCTGTGGGAGCGAGGCTTGCCCGCGAAGAGGCCATCAGCAGCACAGGTGCAGTCAGTCCATGATAAAAAAGGCCCGCATCGCTGCGGGCCTTCTTTTTCACCGGTGGAGCAGGGCGCTTAACCCGCGACCAATACCCGAATCGCTTCCAGTCGCAACGCCGCTTTATCCAGCATCGCCAGACCTTGCTCGCGCTGTTGGCGCAGGGCAACCAGCTCGCTGTCGCGTACTGTCGGGTTGACGGCTTGCAACGCGGTCAGACGCGCCAGTTCTTCATCGGTGTCGGCGGCCAGACGACGCTGCGCTTCAGCCACACGTTCAGCGTGACGCGGGAAGATTTTCTGTTCGCCGGCATTGATCCGCGGCGTCAGCTGATCGCGCTGGGCCTGGATGAACTTGTTGGCGCTGGCACGCGGCACGCTTTCCAGCTGCTCGTTCAGCGTCTCGAACGCTACGCGCGCCGACAAGTCATTGCCGTTGGCATCCAGCAGGCAACGCAGGGCGGCCGGCGGCAAGTAACGCCCCAGCTGCAGTGAACGCGGTGCAACCACTTCGCTGACGTAAAGCAGTTCGAGCAACACGGTTCCCGGTTTCAGTGCCTTGTTCTTGATCAGCGCCACGGCGGTATTGCCCATCGAGCCCGACAGGACCAGGTCCATGCCGCCCTGAACCATCGGGTGCTCCCAGGTGATGAACTGCATGTCTTCGCGAGACAGCGCCTGGTTGCGGTCGTAGGTGATGGTCACGCCTTCGTCGTCGCCCAGCGGGAAACTGGCATCGAGCATCTTTTCACTCGGCTTGAGGATCAGGGCGTTTTCCGAATGATCTTCGCTGTCGATGCCAAACGCGTCGAACAGGGTTTCCATATAGATTGGCAGGGCGAACTGGTCGTCTTGCTCAAGAATGTCCTCGACCAGCGCATCGCCTTCACCCGCGCCGCCGGAATTGAGTTCCAGCAAACGGTCGCGGCCGGTGTGAAGCTCGGCTTCCAGACGCACGCGTTCGTCGCGGGCTTCGTCGATCAGCGCTTGCCACTCGCCGTCATCGGCGCTTTCCAGCAGCGGCAGCAGGCGTGCGCCGAACTGATGTTGAAGCGCGTTGCCGGTCGGACAGGTATTGAGGAAGGCGTTCAGCGCTTCGTGGTACCACTGGAACAGGCGCTCTTGCGGGCTGGTTTCCAGGTACGGCACGTGCAGCTCGATGATGTGCTTCTGGCCGATGCGATCGAGACGGCCGATGCGCTGTTCCAGCAGGTCCGGATGCGACGGCAGATCGAACAATACCAGGTGATGCGAGAACTGGAAGTTGCGGCCTTCACTGCCGATTTCCGAGCAGATCAGCACCTGCGCGCCAAATTCTTCGTCGGCGAAGTAAGCGGCAGCGCGGTCACGCTCCAGGATGTTCATGCCTTCATGGAACACCGTGGCCGGGATGCCGGAACGTACGCGCAGGGCGTCTTCCAGGTCCATGGCGGTTTCGGCGTGGGCACAGATCACCAGCACTTTGGTGCGTTTGAGCATTTTCAGTGTGTCGATCAGCCATTCGACGCGAGGGTCGAATTTCCACCAGCGCTCTTCTTCGTTGACATCCGGCTGTGCCTGGAAGCTGACTTCCGGGTAGAGCTCGGCGTGCTCACCCAGCGGCAATTCGAGGTATTCGTCCGGGCAGGGCAGCGGGTAGGGGTGCAGTTTGCGTTCCGGGAAACCCTGCACCGCCGCGCGAGTGTTGCGGAATAACACGCGGCCGGTGCCGTGACGGTCCAGCAATTCACGCACCAGACGCGCGCTGGCTTCGGTGTCGCCATCGTTGACGGCGGTCAGCAGCGCCTCGCCTTCATTACCCAGGAAACCGTGAATGGTCTTGTGCGCTTCGGGGGACAGACGCCCCTTGTCCATCAGCTCCTGAACGGCCTCGGCCACCGGGCGATAGTTTTCGCTCTCGGCGCGAAAGGCGTGCAGGTCATGGAAACGGTTCGGGTCAAGCAGGCGCAGACGGGCGAAGTGGCTGTCCTGGCCGAGCTGTTCCGGAGTGGCGGTCAGCAGCAGGACGCCAGGAATCACTTCGGCGAGTTGTTCGACCAGCGAATATTCTTTACTGGCTTTCTCTTCGTGCCAGACCAGATGATGGGCTTCGTCAACGACCATCAGGTCCCAACCGGCGGCGAACAGCGCGTCTTGCGCCTTCTCGTCTTCGACCAGCCACTCGAGCGCAACCAGGGCGAGCTGAGTGTCTTCGAACGGGTTGGTGGCATCGCTTTCGATGAAGCGTTCTTCGTCGAACAGCGCAACCTGCAGGTTAAAGCGGCGGCGCATCTCTACCAGCCACTGGTGCTGGAGGTTTTCCGGAACCAGAATCAGCACGCGGCTCGCACGGCCCGAGAGCAGTTGGCGGTGGATCACCAGGCCGGCTTCGATGGTTTTGCCCAGGCCCACTTCGTCCGCCAGCAACACCCGTGGCGCGATGCGGTCGGCGACTTCACGGGCGATGTGCAATTGGTGCGCGATGGGTTGCGCACGCACGCCACCCAGGCCCCAGAGCGAGGACTGCAATTGGCGGCTGGTGTGTTCCAGCGTGTGGTAGCGCAGGGAAAACCAGGCCAGCGGGTCGATCTGCCCGGCGAACAGACGATCGCTGGCCAGACGGAACTGGATAAAGTTCGACAGTTGGGTTTCGGGCAGCGTAACGACTTCGTTCTGTGCGTTGAGGCCGTGATAAACCAGCAGACCATCGACGTCGTCGACTTCCTGGACGGTCAGCTTCCAGCCTTCGAAATGCGTGATCGAATCGCCCGGCGAGAACCGCACGCGGGTGAGGGGCGCATTCCGTAGCGCGTACTGGCGAGTGTCGCCAGTAGCCGGATAGAGCACGGTCAACAAGCGGCCGTCCTGTGCCAGAACGGTGCCCAAACCCAGCTCGGCTTCGCTGTCACTGATCCAGCGTTGCCCCGGTTGATACTGCTGCGCCATGCTGCCTGACTCCCACCTTGAAAAAGCGGGCTATCTTAACGGAATGCAGGCTTCAGGGCCAAAGGAATAGGTGCAACGGCAAGCTTTAAGCGGCAAGCTGCAAGGAAAGGCTGACCCAGATATCGATCGAAAAATGCACCAATGAGTGCCAATCAGGTCACAGTTTGCGACCGATGGCTCAAGTCGCCATCCGCGCAGCCGACAGACTGCTGACAGGAGACCCATAATCATGTTGCCACCCATGCTCCCTCTGAGCGCCGTGCCCATTACTTCCCAACAGGATCCGGTGCGTCAGCGCCCGGAGATACCGCCCGTCGTGCCGGTGCAGGAAAGCTCCAACGAAAGCACCATCGACCTGCAACAACGCGATGCGGAAGAAGCGGCCTACCAATTGCGCGAGGAACAGCGGCGCAAGCAGGAGCGCGACAAGCGTCGCCGTGAAGCCGATGAAGATCCGGAACAACATCTGCCGATTCCGGGCCACGTTCTCAATGCCGACAATACGGTGCCGGTCGCGCCGCTGATTGACAATGAAGAACGCCAGGGCCTCTGGGTTGATATACAGGTTTGAGCCTGTGGCTGGTCAGCGCAGTCGCCGTGCCGCATTATTGTAAAAAACCCAAGCGATGCACTGAACGCCATGAGCCAAGATGACAAACTGATCGACCTCAATTCCGAACGCGCCAAGCGAGTTCATGACCTCAACGAAAAACGCCTGAACGAAGTACGCCAGGCTTTTGAGCAGGCCATGCCATTGGGCAAAGCCAAGAAAAAAAACAAGAACAAACCGAAAAAGCGTTGAAACACCCTGCATGAATTGATGCAGGTCAGTTTTACCCCCTCCTTTACGTTCATTATCGAGCGACATTGACCCCGGTCAATTTTCTTTCCTGCCTGATTGGTTAACCTGGCCCTATCGCAACAGGGCAAGTGCTGGAGGCCAGTCATGTTTTTCGACAATGTGGTGATCGCCGGAGTGCTGACCGTCAGCCTCATGGTTGTATTCTTCGCAGGATTTGGATTTTTTATCTGGAAAGATTCGCACAAGCGCAAGCTGTAGAGCTTTCGGGATGTATTGAGCACGCAAGGCATTTTGGGCAACTTCGGTTGCCCTTTTTTTATCTTGGATTCTTGGTAGGAGCGAAGCTTGCTCGCGAAGGCGGCGTGTCAGCCGTTGTCGATGGTGAATGTAAAACCGTCTTCGCGAGCACGCTTTACTCCTACAACAAGCGGGCGGTGTCTGCGATATTTGTGCAGGCACAAAAAAGGCGCGGACCTCACGGAACGCGCCTTTCTCGTTGCGGCGATGGATCAGCTGCCCAGGGCCTTCGACGCCAGCCAGAACAGGCCGGCCGACAGCCCTACGGTCGCTGGCAGGGTCAGGACCCAGGCCAACAGGATGGTCTTCACCGTGCCGCCTTGCAGGCCGCTTTTGTTAGCGACCATGGTGCCGGCCACGCCTGACGACAGCACGTGGGTAGTGGACACCGGCAAGCTGAAGATGTTGGCCATACCGATCAGGCTGGCGGTGGTGATCTGCGCCGACATGCCTTGGGAATACGTCATGCCTTGTTTGCCGATTTTCTCGCCAATGGTCAGCACCACGCGTTTCCAGCCGACCATGGTGCCCAGGCCCAAGGCCAGTGCCACCGCCAGAATGACCCAAAACGGCGCGTATTCAGTGGTGGCCGTCAGGTCTTTGCGCAGCTTGTCCAGGTCCGCTTTTTCGCGAGCCGCCAAAGTAGGCAGCTTGCCGACTTTCTTCGCGGTGTCGTCCAGGCAGAGCAGGTAACGACGTACCTCAATGCGGCTGTCGGGCGGCAGCGAGTGGTAATCCGCAACGCCTTTGAGCGTCTCCAGCAGGGCGGCAATGGTCGGTTCTGTCTGTTGCGGGTTGCAACGGAATTTCTCCGGCAAGTCGCCTTCGACGCTTTTGCCAAGGGCCAGGTATTCACCCAGCGTGTCGGCATTGCGCTTGTAGAACTGACTCAGGTGCAGGGTCGCATCGCGGGTCCGTTCAATCTGGTAAGTCGAGCTGCCCAGGTCCAGTACGAACTGCGCGGGAACAATGCCGATCAGCACCAGCATGATCAGGCCGATACCTTTCTGACCGTCGTTGGAGCCGTGCACGAAGCTGACGGCCATGGCCGAGATCACCAATACCAGGCGATTCCAGAATGGTGGATGCTTTTTGTCGTCGATCTTGCGGCGTTGTTCCGGCGTCTTGTGCATTTTTGACAGCGGACGCCACCACTTAAGCCCGATCAGAATCAGCGCAGCGACCAGGAAACCGGCCATCGGCGAGAATACAAGAGAGGCGCCGATATCAATCGCCTTCTGCCAGTTCACACCATCGGCCAACGGAATGTCGTTGATCAACGCATTGGCCAGGCCGACACCGAGGATCGAACCGATCAGCGTGTGAGAGCTGGAGGCCGGGATACCGAAGTACCAGGTGCCCAGGTTCCAGGTGATGGCGGCGGCGAGCAGCGAGAAAACCATGGCCAGTCCGTGACCGGTATTCACATTGATCAGCAGTTCTACCGGCAGCAGATGGACGATGGCATAGGCCACGCCGACGCCGCCCAACAGCACGCCGAGAAAGTTGAACACACCGGAAGAGAACACGGCCAGATGCGGCGGCATGGCTTTGGTGTAAATAACGGTGGCCACCGCGTTAGCAGTGTCATGAAAGCCGTTGATGAACTCGAAGGCGAGGACAAAGGCGAGGGCGAGCAAGAGGCTCACAAGCACCCAAGCATCCAGTCCGCTGAATAAATCGATCATGAAGGTTTTCTGACCCGGTCGTAAGGGGGCGCGATTATGCCAGAAAAGTGTGAAAATCGATGCACTGAGTGCTCGTCGGTAACATTCTTCAACGAATTAATTTGCAACACCACCCTGTGACCCCAGGGTTTGGCTGGCCTTGCAAGTGGTTGAATTTATTTCAAAAGCAAACAGGCAACAGTGTTTTGCTCGCGTCTGCGAGAAGCTAACAGCGCGTGAGAAATTTCTGAGAAGCGGGCCGGAAATGGGCCGTCGGCCTCATTCGATAGATGAGGTCGCCGCTGCCCGCTCGTAGCTGGCAGCGTCGGGCTGCGCTGTTGCTTCCCGCTTTCAACGAGGGCAAACAGCGGCTCCGTCAGGAAGTCAGACCGAGGCTTCAAGGCTCTTCGGCTTTGAGTTCCTTTTCCATCTTCTGTAATTCCTGGGTAAAAGCCTGATCCTGAACGGTGGCGCGTTTACGCCAGGGTTTGCGTTCCGGTTCGGGCTGAGCGGCGTAGGTGGTGACTTCCCCGCCGTAAACTTCCTTGTAACGTTGTTCCTGGCGCTCAAGTTCCGCGCGCAGTTCTTCTTTCGTCACAGTGCTACCTGATAGGTTGAGATTAAATTCTGGTTATACGCGCTGCATCAAACGTATCGGCCGCATTCGCCGAAGGTCGACGTCCATAACGACATCGATCAACAGTAATACGATCAAATACTTCCATGTTGCAGGCGGCCACGGCACCAGAGTAAACAGCTGACGTAGCATCAGTATCCTGTTTCAGCGCGCGCAGTGATGCAGGTAAAAGGACAACAAGGCGCGAGCTGAAGGCAGCGGCGATGGACCATCGCGCTACCCGCGGCAGGACCGGCAAATAGAAACCGGGCCACCACTGAATTGCATTATAGCGGTCGATTGGGAGAACACTATCTCCAATCAGTTAAAAATAGATCTTGATGTGTGATTGATACCTTACTTGCAAGTTTCGCAATACGATGACTTTTTGGCGTCATTAAGTCGAACCAACTTGCGTGATAAATGGGGGCGCTTATTTCTGTTTTCAAGCCTGCGCAAAAACCTGGATGGCTTCAGCGCAAACGGCGATGTTCATCGTAGCCTGCACGGGTGATCGTTTGCGATAATCGGCCAGGAGTTCGATAATCGCCCGTACGTCGGCGGCGTTGCCGCACTACGCCCAATTCACCTGCAATCGATTTCTTTCGGAAAAGGACCTGGCATGAACGACCAGATGCGCAATTCCTTCGCTTCAGTGGCGCCACCCATTGTCGCGTCGCCGGCCAAGCGGATTCAGGCCCTGACCGGTGATCCGGATTTCATGACGTCCCTGGCCCGTGGCCTTGCCGTGGTGCAAGCGTTCCAGGAGCGCAAGCGGCACCTGACGATTGCGCAGATCAGTCATCGCACGGAAATCCCCCGCGCAGCAGTTCGCCGTTGCCTGCACACCTTGATCAAGCTGGGCTACGCCACCACCGACGGCCGTACCTATTCTTTATTGCCCAAAGTGTTGACGCTCGGCCATGCGTATCTGTCCTCGACGCCGCTGGCGGTTTCTGCCCAGCCGTATCTCGACCGCATGAGCGAGCAGTTGCACGAGGCCTGCAACATGGCCACCCTCGAAGGCGATGACATTCTCTATATCGCGCGCTCGGCGACGACTCAGCGCCTGATTTCGGTCGATTTGTCGGTGGGTGGGCGTCTGCCGGCCTATTGCACGTCAATGGGCAGGATTCTTCTTGCCGCGCTGGACGATACTACTTTGCGCGAATACCTCGATCATGCCGATCTGCAAGCCAAAACGAGCCGCACCCTGCACACACCAGAAGCCTTGCTCCAATGCCTGCAAGAAGTGCGTCAGCAAGGCTGGTGCATCGTCGATCAGGAACTGGAGCAAGGCCTGCGTTCGATTGCCGTTCCGGTGTACGACGCTTCCGGGCAAGTCGTCGCGGCGCTGAATGTCAGTACCCACGCCGGTCGTGTCAGTCGCAATGAGCTTGAACAGCGCTTCCTGCCCGGGCTGCTGGACGCCAGTCGTAACCTCAGTTCGCAGCTGTTTGCTTAAGCTGTTCGATAATCGCACAGACTTGCGTTTATCGAATTGAGGTCTTTCCCCAGGATCACTAATGTCGCGGCAGCGTCAGCCCAGGCTGACACCGTCCCGACTGCGTACTTGCGTGGAATAAAAATAATGAACCAACCTCAGTCTGCTGTAGGAAGCTGCCTCGACGTGCAGTCCTTCATCAATGCTCAACCCATTTCGCGCTACCAATGGCGGGTGGTGATCCTTTGTTTTTTGATTGTCTTCCTTGACGGCCTCGACACCGCGGCAATGGGCTTCATAGCCCCGGCGTTGTCCCAGGACTGGGGCATTGACCGCGCCAGCCTCGGTCCGGTGATGAGTGCAGCGCTGATAGGCATGGTGTTCGGCGCGCTGGGCTCCGGCCCTCTGGCTGACCGCTTCGGTCGAAAAATCGTACTGGTGGGCGCGGTGTTGTTGTTCGGCGCGTTCAGCCTGGCATCGGCCTATGCGACCAATGTCGATCAATTGCTGCTGCTGCGTTTCCTCACCGGCCTGGGCCTTGGCGCCGGCATGCCCAATGCCACCACGCTGTTATCGGAATACACCCCGGAGCGCAAAAAGTCGCTGCTGGTGACCAGCATGTTCTGCGGCTTCAACCTTGGTATGGCTGGGGGCGGATTCATTTCGGCCAAGCTGATTCCTGCATACGGCTGGCATAGTTTGCTGCTGATCGGTGGGATTCTGCCGTTGATCCTTGCGGTTGTACTGCTCTTCTGGTTGCCGGAATCGGCGCGCTACCTTGTAGTCCGAAACCGCGGCACCGACAAAGTGCGCAAAACCCTATCGCCGATTGATCCGACCGTCGTCGCTCAGGCATCCAGCTTCAGCGTCCCGGAACAGACATCCGTGAAGGCACGCAACGTCTTCGCCGTGATCTTCTCCGGCACCTACAGCGCCGGCACCTTGCTGTTGTGGCTGACCTATTTCATGGGGCTGGTGATTGTTTACTTGCTGACCAGCTGGTTGCCGACGCTGATGCGTGACAGCGGCGCGAGCATGGAGCAGTCCGCGTTCATCGGCGCGTTGTTCCAGTTTGGCGGTGTGTTGAGTGCGGTCGGGGTGGGATGGGCGATGGACCGGTTCAATCCGCACAAGGTCATCGGCATTTTCTACTTGCTGGCGGGGGTGTTTGCCTACGCGGTGGGGCAGAGTCTGGGCAACATCACGCTGTTGGCGACCTTGGTGTTGGTAGCGGGGATGTGTGTCAACGGCGCGCAATCGGCGATGCCTTCTCTGGCGGCGCGGTTTTATCCGACGCAGGGCAGGGCGACCGGTGTTTCGTGGATGCTTGGGATCGGAAGGTTCGGCGCGATACTCGGTGCGTGGATGGGCGCGACGCTGCTGGGGTTGGGTTGGAATTTCGAACAGGTGCTGACGGCTCTGGTGATTCCGGCAGCGCTGGCAACCACGGCGGTGGTGATCAAAGGCATGGTCAGTCATGCGGATGCAACCTGATCACTGAGCAGGTATCTCAGCGAATATGAGGGCCTCTTCGCGGGCAAGCCACGCTCCCGCACGAGTTCGACTCATCTGTAGGGGCGAGGCTTGTCCGCGAAGCTTTTATGATCTTCAGCTAGCAACAATATGTTCGATAAACGAACGGTTAGTCGATTATCGGATTGTTTGGCGATTTTCAGAGGCTTAACCTCCATTCATTCCGGCGCCGAACCTCGCGCCCTTTTTATCCATTGTCGGTTAGTCAAAAACGGGAGCCTGCCCCATGGCTGAAATCATCTCGCTGCACGATGCGGTGAAGCAATTCGTAAACGACGGCGACACCGTTGCCCTCGAAGGCTTTACCCATTTGATTCCTACGGCCGCAGGGCATGAAATCATTCGACAGGGCAAGAAAGATCTGACGCTGGTGCGGATGACGCCTGACCTGATCTACGACCAATTGATCGGCGCCGGTTGTGCTCGCAAGTTGATTTTTTCCTGGGGCGGCAATCCGGGCGTCGGCTCCCTGCACCGTTTGCGTGACGCGGTCGAGAAACAGTGGCCGCACGCGCTGGAGATTGAAGAGCACAGTCACGCTGACCTGGCGAATGCCTACGTCGCTGGCGCTTCCGGCCTACCGTTCGCAGTGCTGCGTGCCTACGCCGGCTCGGACCTGCCGAAGGTCAACCCGCTGATCAAGACGGTCACTTGCCCGTTCACCGGCGAAGTATTGGCTGCCGTGCCTTCGGTGCGTCCAGACATCACCGTGATTCACGCACAAAAGGCCGATCGCAAGGGCAACGTTCTGCTGTGGGGCATTCTCGGCGTGCAGAAAGAAGCGGCGCTGGCAGCCAAACGCTGCATCGTCACCGTTGAAGAAATCGTCGACGATCTCAACGCGCCGATGAATGCCTGCGTGCTGCCGACATGGGCCTTGAGCGCGGTCTGCCACGTCCCGGGCGGTGCACATCCGTCCTACGCGCACGGTTACACCGAGCGTGATAACCGTTTCTATCAAGCCTGGGATCCGATTGCCCGCGATCGTGAAACCTTCACCGCATGGATCGAAGAATACATCCATGGCTGCGCTGACTTCAGCGAGTTTCAGGCCAAGCTGGCTACCGCTTCGGAGGCGAAGTAATGACGTACACCACCAATGAAATGATGACCGTCGCCGCCGCTCGCCGTCTGAAAAATGGTTCCGTGTGCTTTGTCGGCATCGGCCTGCCGTCGAAAGCGGCCAATCTGGCGCGGCTGACGTCGTCGCCGGATGTAGTCCTTATCTATGAATCAGGTCCGATCGGTGCCAAGCCGAGCGTACTGCCGCTGTCGATTGGTGACGGTGAACTGGCCGAGACTGCAGACACTGTTGTTCCGACCGGTGAGATTTTTCGCTACTGGTTGCAGGGCGGACGCATTGACGTCGGCTTCCTCGGCGCTGCGCAGGTTGACCGCTTTGGCAATATCAACACCACCGTTGTCGGTGATTATCACCAGCCGAAAGTGCGGCTGCCCGGTGCCGGTGGCGCGCCGGAAATTGCCGGATCGGCGAAAAGCGTGCTGATCATCCTCAAACAGTCGGCGCGCTCGTTTGTCGACAAACTCGACTTCATCACTTCGGTGGGGCATGGCGAGGGCGGCGATTCGCGCCAGCGCCTCGGGCTCCCGGGCGCCGGCCCGGTCGGCATCATTACCGACCTGTGCATCATGGAACCGGAAGTCGATACCCATGAATTTGTGGTCACTGCGCTGCACCCCGGCGTGACCCGTGAGCACGTGGTGGCAGCCACCGGTTGGGCGATCCGTTTCGCCGAGCAGGTAGAACACACGGCCGAGCCGAGCGAGGTTGAACTGAAAGCGCTGAGGGATCTGGAAGCCCGCACAGCCGCGGCCCATGGCCAAGCACCCGGAGAAGCGTGATGCGTGAGGTTTATATCTGCGACGCCATACGCACACCGATCGGCCGCTTCGGCGGTGGCCTGGCGGCCGTCCGCGCCGACGATCTTGCCGCGGTGCCCCTCAAGGCGTTGATGGCGCGCAACCCGTCGGTCGACTGGAACGCGGTGGACGAAGTGTTCTTCGGTTGCGCCAACCAGGCCGGTGAAGACAACCGTAACGTGGCGCGCATGGCGCTGTTGCTGGCGGGCCTGCCGGAAACCATTCCAGGGGTGACGCTCAATCGCCTCTGCGCCTCAGGCATGGATGCCATCGGGACCGCCTTCCGTGCCATCGCCAGCGGTGAAATGGAACTGGCAATTGCCGGCGGCGTCGAGTCGATGTCCCGCGCGCCGTTCGTCATGGGCAAGGCTGATGCGGCGTTCTCGCGCAGCATGAAACTTGAAGACACTACCATTGGCTGGCGTTTCATCAACCCGTTGATGAAGGCGCAGTATGGCGTCGACGCGATGCCGCAGACCGCCGATAACGTGGCGGACGATTACGAAATATCCCGCGAAGATCAGGACGCTTTCGCACTGCGCAGTCAGCAACGTACTGCTGCGGCGCAAGCGGCAGGATATTTCGCTGAAGAAATCGTAGAAGTGCGGATTGCCCACAAAAAAGGTGAAACGGTGGTCAGCCAGGACGAGCATCCTCGCGCCGATACATCGCTTGAAACCCTGGCCAGACTCAAACCGGTCAACGGTTCGGACAAAACCGTTACTGCCGGCAACGCCTCGGGCGTCAACGACGGCGCCGCAGCACTGATTCTGGCCTCCGCCGAAGCGGTGAAAAAGCACGGTCTGACCGCTCGCGCGAAAGTGTTGGGCATGGCCAGCGCCGGTGTTGCGCCGCGTGTGATGGGCATCGGCCCGGTGCCGGCGGTGCGCAAACTGACCGAGCGTCTTGGCCTGGCGGTGAGCGATTTCGACGTGATTGAACTCAACGAAGCGTTCGCCAGCCAGGGTTTGGCGGTACTTCGCGAACTCGGCCTGGCGGACGACGCGGCTCAGGTCAACCCGAACGGCGGTGCGATTGCCTTGGGTCATCCGTTGGGCATGAGCGGAGCACGTCTGGTGCTGACGGCCCTGCACCATCTGGAAAAAACCGGCGGCAAGAAAGGTCTGGCGACCATGTGCGTCGGCGTTGGTCAGGGTCTGGCCCTGGCAATCGAGCGCGTCTGACGTGCAGCTGTGACAATAAGAACAGAGGAAAGCGAAATGACTGACAAGCCTGGTTATCGTCGCCCGCAAGAGGGCACCCAGCCGGACTACCTGCACCCGGCCTATCAATCGACCAACCGGCGCTCGCCGTCGAAGCCGTTGGTGTTTTTGCCGCATTCGTTGTCGGAGATTACTGGCCCTACCATTGGCGCCGATCGTATCGATGAGAAAGACAGCGACCTGACGGCGCAGCACAAAGGCCAGCCGCAGGGTGAGCGAATCATCGTCCACGGCCGCGTGCTGGATGAAGACGGTTTGCCGGTCCCGGGAATTCTGGTGGAGATCTGGCAAGCCAACGCCGCCGGCCGCTACAACCATGATCGCGATCAGCACGATGCGCCACTCGATCCGAACTTCACGGGCACCGGCCGCACCGTGACGGACGCCGATGGCTGGTATCAATTCCAGACCATCAAACCCGGCGCCTATCCGTGGGGCAATCACCACAATGCCTGGCGTCCGGCGCACATCCATTTTTCGTTGTTCGGGCCGAGCATCCTGACGCGGCTGGTCACGCAGATGTATTTCCCCGGCGATCAATTGCTGGCCTACGACCCGATCTACAACTGCGTGCCGGACACCCGTGCCAAGGAACGTCTGATCGCCACGTTCGACCTGGAAAAAACCGTCCCTTCCTACGCCCTCGGTTATCGCTGGGACATCGTCTTGCGGGGCCGCGACGCCACGCCGATGGAGAAATAAGATGACGCTGAACGCGACCACGTCCCACACCGTCGGGCCGTATTACCACATCGGCCTGACCTGGCTGAACCGCGAAAACCTGACCGTAGAACAAACCGTTGGCGAGCGCGTGTCGATCACCGGGCAAGTTGTCGACGGTAACGGCGATTTCGTCAACGATGCGATGCTCGAAGTCTGGCAGGCCAACGCTGCCGGCAAATACGACCATCCCGAAGACGATCAGGACAAGCCGCTGGACCCCAACTTCGAAGGTTTTGGCCGTGTACCGGTGGACGCCGAAGGGCGCTTCCGTTTCACCACAATCAAACCGGGCACCGTGCAAGGCCTCAAAGGCACGACCCAAGCGCCGCATCTGGTGGTGCTGGTGTTTGCGCGCGGGCTGGTCAAGCACTTGCTGACGCGTATTTATTTCGACGGGGAGGCCGCCAATGTGGGGGATTCGCTGCTGGAATGCGTACCGGCCGAACGACGTCAAACCTTGCTGGCGAAGCAGGATGCGTCCGGTGTTTATCAGTGGAATGTGATCCTGCAGGGCACTGATGCCGAGACAGTGTTTTTTGATTATTGATTGAGCACCGTGCCTCTGTGGTGAGGAAACTCCTGTGGCAAGCGGGCTTCGGTGGCAAGAGAGGTTCTGTGGCAAGCGGGCTTCGGTGGCAAGAGAGCTTATGTGGCGAGGGGGCTTGCCCCCGTTCGGCTGCGCAGCAGTCGTCGGCTGCCAGGGCGGCTCCATCTGCCCAGTCAACTTTGCCAGGATGGGGCTGGTTCGCAACCCGGCGGGGGCAAGCCCCCTCGCCAAAGCGTGAGAGGCTTCTGTGGGAGCGGGAATGTTGCAAAGCGTGGCTAGACTCTCACCGGTCCCCAAAGAGTGAAAATCCATGACAACCTTACCTCCCACTACACGGGCGATGAACGCCAACAGCGCATCTTCGCGATTGTCGGTGCTTCGTCGGGCAACCTTGTCGAACTGCACCACGACCTGATCCACCCACGTGGGCCGCACCGGCCCACGCTTGCAAGGATTGTTTATGAACCAGCTGTTCGATACCTACTTCACTGCCCGTGATATGCGTGAGGTGTTCTGCGATCACGGTCGGGTTCAGGCCATGCTCGATTTCGAGGCCGCGCTGGCCAGGGCAGAGGCTCGGGTCGGGTTGATTCCGCAAAGCGCCGTCGCGCCTATCGAAGCGGCGTGCCGGGCCGAGCACTACGACTTTGTGGCACTCGGTGAAGCGATTGCCACAGCGGGCAACTCGGCGATTCCACTGGTCAAGGCCTTGGGCAAACAGCTCGCGGCAACCGATGCCGAATCCGAGCGTTACGTTCATCTGGGCGCGACCAGCCAGGATGTGATGGACACCGGCCTGGTGCTGCAAATGCGTCGGGCGTTGGCGTTGATTGAACAGGACCTGGCGCAGCTCGGCGAAATTCTGGCGCACCAGGCCGTACGCTATGTCGCCACGCCGCTGGCCGGGCGTACCTGGTTGCAACACGCGACGCCGGTCACGCTGGGCATGAAAATCGCTGGCTGGCTGGGTGCGGTGACCCGCAGTCGGCAACGCCTGCAACAACTCAAACCGCGCGTGCTGGTGCTGCAATTTGGCGGCGCTTCCGGGACCCTCGCGGCATTGGGCGACAAGGCCATGCCGATTGCCGAAGCGCTGGCGCAGGAGTTGCAGCTGACGTTGCCCGATCAGCCGTGGCACACCCAGCGCGATCGTCTGGTGGAATTCGCTTCGGTGCTTGGATTGATTGCCGGCAGCCTCGGCAAACTCGGTCGCGACATCAGCCTGTTGATGCAGACCGAGGCAGGCGAAGTATTTGAACCTGCGGCGCCGGGCAAAGGCGGCTCCTCGACCATGCCGCACAAACGCAATCCGGTGGGCGCGGCGGTGTTGATCGGCGCGGCGACACGGGTGCCGGGTCTGCTGTCGACGCTGTTCAGCGCGATGCCGCAAGAGCACGAGCGCAGCCTCGGTCTGTGGCATGCCGAGTGGGAAACCCTGCCGGAGATTTGCTGCCTTGTGTCCGGTGCATTGCAGCAAGCGCTGCTGGTCGCTGAAGGGTTGGAGGTCGACGCCGAGCGCATGGCCCGTAATCTCGACCTGACCCAAGGCCTGGTGCTGGCCGAAGCGGTGAGCATCGTCCTCGCACAACGGGTCGGCCGTGACACCACGCATCATTTGCTCGAGCAATGCTGTAAACGCGCCGTGGCCGAGCAGCGGCATTTGCGTGCGGTCCTCGGCGACGAGCCGAAGGTCACTGCCGAACTGTCTGCCGATGAACTCGATCGTTTGCTGGACCCCGCCCATTACCTCGGCCAGGCGCACACTTGGGTCGAGCGGGCGGTGGCTGAACATTCTGCATTCACTGCCTGAAGGAGATTGCTGTGGCTTTCGTACAACTCGCCGAGGGCGAACTGCACTTCCAAATCGATGGGCCGGCCGGCGCGCCGGTGTTGGTGCTGTCCAACTCTCTGGGCACCAACCTGCACATGTGGGATGCACAAATGGCCGCGTTCACCGAGCATTTTCGCGTGCTGCGTTTTGACACCCGCGGGCATGGTCAGTCGCTGGTGACGCCGGGGCCGTACAGCATCGAGCAGTTGGGGCGCGATGTCCTGGCCTTGCTCGATGCCTTGCATATCGACCGGGCGCACTTCTGCGGTCTGTCCATGGGCGGCTTGATCGGCCAATGGTTGGGAATCAACGCCGGTGATCGTTTGAACAAACTTGTGGTGTGCAATACCGCGGCGAAAATCGGCGATGCATCGGTGTGGGACCCGCGCATTGAAACTGTCCTGCGTGACGGTTCGGCGGCCATGGTCGCGCTGCGCGATGCATCGATTGCGCGCTGGTTCACTGCGGATTTCGCTCAAGCCAATCCTGCGGCGGCGAAGCAGATCACTGACATGCTGGCGGCAACGTCTCCTGAAGGTTACGCGGCCAATTGCGCGGCGGTACGCGATGCCGATTTGCGTGATCAGCTGGATTCGATCAAGGTGCCCTTGCTTGTGATCGCTGGCAGCGAGGATGCCGTTACGCCGCCGTCGGGTGGACATTTCATTCAGGAGCACGTGCAGGGCGCCGAGTACGCCGAATTCTACGCCGCGCATTTGTCCAACGTGCAGGCGAGCAAAGCGTTCAGCGAGCGTGTTGTGGCATTCCTTTTGGCCCGTTGAGGATTTTTCCGTGGACGAGAAACAGCGTTACGAAGAAGGCATGACCGTGCGCCGCGCAGTGCTCGGCGACGCTCATGTCGACCGCAGCCTGAATGCGCTGACCGAGTTCAACTCGGAATTTCAGGAAATGATCACCCGCCACGCCTGGGGTGACATCTGGACCCGCCCGGGCCTGCCGCGCCACACCCGCAGTCTGATCACCATCGCCATGCTGATCGGCATGAACCGCGGTGAAGAACTCAAACTGCACCTGCGCGCCGCCGCCAACAACGGAGTCAGCCGCAGCGAGATCAAGGAAGTGATCATGCAAAGCGCGATCTACTGCGGCATTCCGGCGGCCAACGCCACATTTCATCTGGCAGAGTCTGTGTGGGATGAGTTGGGAGTTGAATCGCGGGAATAACGTTCGGGATTTGTACTGTTTGAACTGACGCCAATCGCGAGCAGGCTCGCTCCCACAGGGTCATGATGCGAACGCAGGTTTTGCATTCGCCGAACATCCCCTGTGGGAGCGAGCCTGCTCGCGATGGCGTCTTTGCGTCTTACAGCAAACTGACCGGATAGCTGACGATCAGCCGGTTCTCGTCGAATTCGTTGTTGCTGAAGTCCCGGCGCATCGTCGAGTTGCGCCATTTGACGTTGAGATCCTTGAGGGCGCCGCTCTGCAACGTGTAGCCCAGCTCGCTTTCCCGGCCCCATTCCTTGCCGTCAGTGACGGTGCCGGTGTGTACGTTATCGCCGCTGATGTAGCGGTTCATCAACGTCAGGCCGGGGATGCCGACGGCGACAAAATTGTAGTCGTGGCGCAATTGCCAGGACCTTTCCTGCGCATTGTCGTAGCTGGCGTTATAACTGTCGTTGGCCAGCGTGCCGCCGCTGGTGCCGTTGACCCGCATCCACGCGCTGTCGCCAGTGAGTTTCTGCAGCCCGACGTAGAAGGTGTGGCCGCCATACCTGGCCGAGAGCAGGCCTGACCAGGTCTTGTTTTCCATATCGCCGGCGCGGGCGCTGCCGTCTTCTGTGCCATAAAAGAACCCGAGGTTGGCACCGAGCGTCCAGTCACCGACAGGCTGGCTGTGAATCAGGTTGAAGTATTGCTGACTGTAGATGTCCTTGAGCTGCGCATTCCACACACCAATCTGCGTGCGCTTTTCGTTGAACGCGTATTCGCCGCCCTGAAAGTTGAAACGGTCGGAGGTGAACGTCGTCCGGCCGGTCATCGACATGTCGCTCATGCTGCTGTCGTCGCGGGGGCTGTTGGCGCGGAACTGACCGCCGTAAAGCGTCAGCCCGGCGATTTCCTTCGAAGTGATCTGACCGCCACGGAAGGTTTGCGGCAACGAACGACCATCGTCCGAGCGGAGGATCGGCAGCACCGGCATCCACTCGCCGACCTTCACTTCGGTCTGCGACAGCTTCGCCTTGAACGCCACGTTGGTGCGACCGAAGTTATCCGCCGGGCGACCGTCGCTGTCCAGCGGCAGCAGTTGTGTCCCGCCGGTACCTTGGCCACCGTCGAGCTTCACGGAGTACAGCCCGAGCACGTCCATGCCGAAACCGACTGTGCCTTGGGTGAAACCGGATTTGGCATCGAGGATAAAACTCTGCGTCCACTCTTCAGCCTTGCCCTGAGCCTTGGTCGGGTTGGTGAAATTGCGGTTGATGTAGAAATTGCGCAGGTTGAGATTGACCTTGGCGTCTTCGACAAATCCCGATTCTTCGGCGGTGGCGGGCAGCGCCGCAGCGCACAGCGCGAGCGTCATCAGGCTGGGGAAAAGGCAGGGCGGAGTGGGACGCGATGGGGAAGGGCGTTTGGGCATGGAGTCGAACCTGGTGTTATTGATTTTGTGCGGGAATGGTCGACGAATGTACTGGACGGTTCAATTAGTGGTGGCTGGTTTTGGGCGGTTATCGAACACAAGATGAGTCGCCAATTTATGCCGCTCATGCGGGTCTCATCGCGGGCAAGCCTGCTTTCAGAGGTTCAGCGCTGCCCGGAAATTCTGTGCGCAAACGCCGACCTTGTGGGAGCGCGCTTGCCCGCGATGAGGACAGTCCGGTCAACGGACCTTTCCCCGCAGCAAAAACAAAGCCCACCAAAAGGTGGGCTTCGTGTTCACAGCAGCATCAGAACAATTTCAGTTCCGGCGCTTGTTCTTTCTGTCGCTGGACCTGGGCCGTCTGATCATTCCAGCCGCCGCCCAGCGCCTTGTACAAATTGACGGCACTGTTGAGCTGCGCCAGGCGATCGGTGATCAGTGACTGTTGAGCACTGAACAGCTGGCGCTGGGCATCGAGGAAGGTCAGGTTGCTGTCGACACCGATGCGATAACGACGCTCGGCCAGACGGTAGTAATCCTGGTTGGCCTGGACGAAATCACGCTGAGCCTGCAACTGCTCGGTGTAGGTCTGGCGGGCGGCGAGACCATCGGCGACTTCCTGGAAGGCCGTCTGAATGGACTTCTCGTAGTTCGCCACGCTGATCTCTTTCTGGATTTTCGAGTAATCCAGGCTGGCGCGCAGGCTGCCGGCGTTGAAGATCGGCAGGTTGATCTGCGGCTGGAACAGCCAGGTACCCGACCCCCCCTTGAACAGGCCGGACAGGTCCGGGCTGAGCGTGCCGGCATTGGCGGTGAGGCTGATGCTCGGGAAGAATGCCGCCCGTGCCGCACCGATGTTGGCGTTGGCCGCTTTCAGGTTGTATTCGGCCTGAAGAATGTCTGGACGACGCTGCAGCAGATCCGATGGCAGGCCGGGCGGTACTTCGCTCAGCAAGTCATCGGACAGCGGCTTGGCCGGTTGCAGACTGGCCGGGATCCCTGTGCCGAGCAGCAACACCAGGCTGTTTTCATCCTGAGCGACCTGACGCGTGTAGCGGGCCAGCTGCGCCCGGGCGTTTTCCACCGAGGTGCGCGACTGGGCCAGGTCCAGCGCCGAGGCGACACCGACTTCGTTGCTGCGCGAAGTGAGCTTCAGGCTCTCTTCAAATGCACCCAACGTATCTTGCGTCAGCTTGAGCAGCTCTTTGTCCGCCTGCCAGGTCATGTAGGCATTGGCGACGTTGGCCACCAGACTGATCTGCGTACTGCGGCGACCTTCTTCAGTGGCGAAGTACTGTTGCAGCGCTTGTTCACTGAGGCTGCGAACCCGACCGAACAGGTCGAGTTCGTAAGCGCTGATCCCGACGGTAGCCGAGTAGGAACTGGTGATGCCCGCTTCACCGGTCTGCGACGCCCGGGCCGGAACCCGCTGGCGGCTGCCGGTGCCATTCGCCGAAACGGCGGGGAACAGGTCCGCACGCTGGATGCGGTACTGCGCCGCGAAAGCATCGATGTTCAGCGCCGCGACACGCAGGTCACGGTTGTTTTCCAGTGCCACCTGAATCAGTTGCTGCAACGCCGGGTCATGGAAAAACTGCTTCCAGCCCTGTTCGGCAGCGGCCTGGCTCGGCGCCTGGGCTGGCGAATAGGCCGGCCCCTGTGGATATTGCTGCGCCACCGGTGCGGCGGGCTGCTGATAATCAGGTATCAGCGAGCAACCGCTCAGCACGAAGGCGGCGACGGCGAGGGAGAGTAGCGACTTGCTCATTGGCCAGCCTCTTTTGGAGTTTCAATAGCATCATCCTGCTCGGCTTTTTTGCGCTGGCCGATGGACGACACGGTGACGAAGAACAGTGGTACCCAGAAGATCGCCAGGACCGTGGCCGTGATCATACCGCCAATAACGCCGGTACCGATCGCATGTTGGCTACCCGACCCTGCACCTGTGGAAATTGCCAGGGGCACCACACCGAGCACAAACGCCAGCGAGGTCATGATAATCGGGCGCAGACGCATCCGGCACGCTTCAATCGCCGCTTCGCGCAGGGTGCGCCCTTGCTCATGAAGTTCCTTGGCGAATTCGACGATCAGAATGGCGTTTTTCGCCGCCAGACCGATGGTCGTCAACAGGCCCACCTGGAAATAAACGTCGTTGGACAGGCCGCGCAGGCTGGTCGCCAACAATGCACCGATAATCCCCAGCGGCACCACCAGCATCACCGCGATGGGGATTGACCAGCTTTCATACAACGCCGCCAGACACAGGAACACCATCAGCAGCGACAGCGCGTACAACGCCGGCGCTTGCGAGCCGGACAGGCGTTCTTCGTACGACAGACCGGTCCAGGAAATGCCGACACCCGTTGGCAGTTTCTTCGCCAGAGCCTCGACTTCGGCCATGGCTTCACCGGTGGAATAACCCGGCGCCGGAGCCCCGAGGATTTCCATCGCCTCTACACCGTTGTAACGCGAGAGCTTCGGCGCGCCGTAAATCCACTCGCCCTTGGCGAATGCGGTGAACGGCACCATGGTCCCGGCGCTGTTGCGCACATACCACTTCTTCACGTCTTCGGGGCTCATGCGCGCATCGGGCTGACCTTGCACGTAAACCTTCTTCACCCGACCGCGGTCGATAAAGTCGTTCACATAGCTACTGCCCAAGGCAATCGACAACGTGTTGTTGATGTCGGTGAGCGTCACGCCGAGGGCGCTGGCTTTCTCGTCATCGATTTCCAGCTGGTATTGCGGCTCGTCGTTCAGGCCGTTCGGACGGACTTGCGAAAGCACTTTGCTCTGCGCGGCCATGCCAAGGAACTGGTTACGCGCTTCCATGAGTTTTTCGTGACCGATACCGGCGCGGTCCTGCAGGAACACGTCGAAACCGGTGGCGTTACCCAGTTCGAGCACTGCCGGCGGTGCAAAGGCAAACACCATGGCGTCACGGAACGTGAAGAAATGCTGTTGCGCCCGGGCTGCCAGACTGGCCACGCTGTTGTCGGCGTTCCGCTCGTCCCACGGTTTGAGCATGATGAACGCCATACCCGAACTCTGACCACGGCCGGCGAAGTTGAAGCCTGTCACGGTAAAGACCGAGGCCACCGCATCGCCTTCACCACCATCCTTGGTCGGGCGCAGGAGGAATTCACGCATTTCGTCCACGACCACCTGGGTGCGCTCGGCACTGGAACCGGCCGGGGTTTGCACCTGGGCGAACAGCACACCCTGGTCTTCTTCCGGCAGGAACGCGGTTGGAATGCGGGTGAACAGCCAGATCATGCCGACCACGATAATCAGATACGCCAACAGGTACGGCGCCTTGTGCGTGAGCATGTTGCCGACGCCGCGTTCGTAACTCCTGACGCCACGGTCGAAGCTGCGGTTGAACCAGCCGAAGAAGCCGCGTTTCGGCGTGCCGTGCTCGCCTTTTGGAATCGGCTTGAGCATGGTGGCGCAGAGCGCCGGGGTGAAGATCAGCGCAACCAGAACCGACAGGGCCATCGCCGAAACGATGGTGATCGAGAACTGCTTGTAGATCACACCGGTGGAACCGCTGAAGAACGCCATCGGCAACAGAACCGCAGACAGCACCAGGGCGATACCGACCAGTGCACCCTGGATCTGCCCCATGGATTTCTTGGTGGCTTCCTTGGGCGACAAACCTTCTTCGCTCATGACCCGTTCGACGTTTTCCACCACAACGATGGCGTCGTCCACCAACAGGCCGATGGCGAGCACCATGCCGAACATGGTCAGGGTGTTGATGCTGAAACCGAATGCCGCGAGGATCCCGAACGTACCGAGCAATACCACCGGCACGGTCATCGTGGTGATGACGGTGGCGCGGAAGTTCTGCAGGAACAGGAACATCACCAGGAACACCAGCGCAATCGCTTCGACCAACGTGTGCACCACGCCTTTGATCGACTCGGTCACCACGGGGGTGGTGTCGTACGGGAACACCACTTCCATGCCTTCCGGAAAGAACGGCTTGAGGGTTTCGATGGTGTTGCGCAGGGCTTTCGCCGTGTCGAGGGCGTTGGCACCGTTGGCCAGTTTCACTGCCAGACCGGACGCCGGGCTGCCGTTGAACTGGGCGCTGATCGAGTAGTTTTCGCCGCCCAGCCCGACGTCAGCGACATCGCCGACGCGTACCTGCGAACCGTCGCTGTTGACCTTGAGCAGAATCGCCTTGAACTGCTCGGCAGTTTGCAGACGGGTCTTGCCGATGATCGTGGCGTTCAACTGCTGGCCTTGCACCGCAGGCAAACCACCGAGCTGACCGGAGGACACCTGGACGTTTTGCGCGGCGATGGCGGTTTTCACGTCAACCGGGGTCAGGTTGAAATTGTTCAGCTTGGCCGGATCGAGCCAGATGCGCATCGCATACTGGGCACCGAAGACCTGGAAGTCGCCGACACCGGCGGTCCGCGAGATCGGGTCCTGCATGTTCGACACGATGTAGTTGGACAGGTCGTCCTTGGTCATGCTGCCGTCGCGCGAGACCACGCCGATCACCATCAGGAAGTTTTTCACTGCCTTGGTCACGCGGATGCCCTGCTGCTGTACTTCTTGCGGCAGCAGCGGAGTGGCCAGGTTCAGCTTGTTCTGCACCTGAACCTGCGCAGTGTCGGAGTTGGTGCCCTGCTCGAAGGTCGCGGTGATGGTCATGCTGCCGTCGGAGTTACTTTCCGAAGACACATAACGCAGGTTGTCGATGCCGTTGAGCTGCTGCTCGATGACCTGAACCACGGTGTCCTGCACGGTTTGTGCAGAGGCACCTGGGTAGGTCACGGAAATGGCGATCGCCGGAGGCGCAATGCTCGGGTATTGATTGATCGGCAACTTGAGGATCGAGAGTGCCCCGACCAGCATGATCACCAGGGCGATTACCCAGGCGAAAATCGGACGGTCGATAAAAAATTTCGACATGGTTTACTCCCCTTTGCCGCTGGAAGCCTTGTCAGCTGCCTGTGCGGGGGCCGGGTTTTTGGTGCCGACGTTGGTCGCTTCAGTGGCTTTCACTTCGGCTCCTGGTTTGACGTATTGCAGCCCTTCGGTGATCAGTCGATCGCCCGCCTTCAAGCCGTCTTCGATCAACCACTGACTGCCGACGGTGCGGCTCGCCTTGAGCTGACGCAGTTCGACCTTGTTGTCCGGGCCAACGACCAGTGCGGTCGGTGAGCCTTTAAGGTCGCGGGTCACGCCTTGTTGTGGTGCCAGAATTGCCGCCGCATTCACGCCGGCCTGCAATTGCGCATGCACGAACATGCCTGGCAGCAACGTGTGATCGGGGTTGGGGAACACGGCACGCAGTGTGACGGAGCCCGTGGTCTGATCCACCGACACTTCGGAAAACTCGAGCTTGCCGACCTGCTTGTATTCGCTGCCGTCTTCGAGGGTCAGCTTGACTGCTGCGGCAGTGTCGCCGGCCTTTTGCAGACGACCGCTTTCCAGTTCGCGGCGCAGCTCGAGCAGTTCAACCGACGACTGCGTCACGTCGACGTAAATCGGGTCGAGTTGCTGGATCACTGCCATTGCGTCCGTCTGACCGTTGGTCACCAGCGCGCCTTCAGTGAATGAAGAACGACCGATGCGCCCGGAAATCGGCGCGTAAACCTTGGTGTAGCGCACGTTGATCTGCGCGCTCTGCAGGCTGGCTTCCGATTGCATGCGGTTGGCCAGGGCGGTGTCGTATTCCTGACGGCTGACGGCTTGTTCGTCGACCAGTTGCTTGTAGCGATCGGAGATCGACTTGGTCTGCTGGAAGTTGGCCTGCGCGCTTTTCAGCGTGGCTTCGTAAACGGCCGGATCGATCTGATACAGCTGCTGGCCGGCTTTGACGTCGCCGCCTTCCTTGAACAGACGCTTGAGAATGATGCCGTTGACCTGTGGGCGAACTTCGGCAATGCGGAACGCGCTGGTGCGGCCCGGCAGTTCGGATGTCAGGGTGAAGGCTTGAGGTTGCAGGGTAACGACGCCGACCTGAGGAGGTGGTGCGGCAGGCGCCGCTTCTTCCTTTTTACATCCGCTGAGCAGCGATGCCAGGGCGACGGCAGTGACCAGAGCGGTAACAGCTGGCTTGAATTGCATGAAAATCCTCGGGTCAGGCGCGCTGTATGCGCACTCGAAATGTGAAGGGTTAAAAAATGAGCGCTGAGTGGATAAGTAGCTTGCTAAGGAATATACTTACGTTCATGGTTGTTTGTAAATACCTTTGCTGCGTATCCTCATCGTTACGAAAGCCGTGCAAAGGTTCGAATTGTAGGCCGGGGACGACGCCCAAGAGCGCGCGCTCCACTTTTATTCAGCTGATATTCAGACATCGCTGAGCACCCTGATTGAGGTTGTACTGCCATGGTCCGTCGGACTAAAGAGGAAGCTCAAGAAACACGTAGCCAGATACTCGAAGCGGCAGAGAAAGCCTTTTTCGAGCGGGGCGTGGCGCGCACGACGCTGGCGGATATCGCCACCCTCGCTGGTGTGACACGCGGCGCCATCTACTGGCACTTCAGTAACAAGGCCGATCTGGTGCAGGCCATGCTCGACACACTGCATGAGCCGCTGGACGAAATGGCCAAAGCCAGCGAAAGCGAAGATGAAATCGATCCGCTGGGCTGCATGCGCAACTTGCTGATTCATTTGTTTCAACAAGTTGCTTTGGATCCGAAAACCCGGCGCATCAATGAGATTTTGTTCCATAAGTGCGAATTCACCGACGAAATGTGCGATCTGCGCCAGCAGCGACAGACGGTCAGCCTCGATTGCAATGTACGCATCGCTCTGGCGCTCACCAATGCAGTGAATCGCGGCCAGTTACCGGCGGACCTCGACACGGCCCGCGCGGCGATCAGCCTGCACGCGTACATCGACGGCATGCTCTATCAGTGGCTGCTGGCTCCGGACAGCTTTCACTTGCACATCGACGCCGAGCGTTGGGTCGATACCGCGCTGGACATGCTGCGCTTGAGCCCAAGCCTGCGGATGCGGTCTCCCTGACGCGACAAGGATGCTTTTATATACGCACGCGCCCCCCGATGACAGGGCGCGGTCCCGGTATTTTGTAGGAATATTGTGCCGTTCGCGTCAGAGCGGGTTAGCTGCAGCTACAGAAATAGCCTGTTAGAGAGTCAGGCTCATGCGCCGCTCATAGCCAATCCGACCCTTGTAGGCTTCGCCGCGATCCACCCAGCCGAAGCTCGCATACAGCGCAATGGCTGCGGCGTTATCCGCATCTACCGATAACTCCAGCGCCTTGATTTGCGGAAACGTCTGACGTGCCGCCTCGGGTAACGCAAGCAGGCAGGCCTTGCCATAGCCTTTGCCCTGCGCACGCTGATCCACTTGCAAGGCATGCAACGTGGCGCTGTGCTCATCGGCCCACGCCGGCAGTGCGGGCGGACGCTTGAGCAGCAGGAACGCCACCGGGATCTCCGCAACCAGCAAGGCAAACCCTTTCACCCCGGGGCCAGGCCTGGACAACAGGGTGTGCAACGCACCGTGAATATCGCCGCTGAATCTCAACTGTTCCTGATGAACTTCAATGGTCTCGACGTGCTGGCGTTGCAGCTCGTTCAGGCTTTCGTAGGGCGCGAGTCTGGCTGTCACGGGTTTGTCCTTTTTCCTACATCAATAAGCCTCGGATTCTAGCGAGTTTGCGTTCATGGATTATTGTTAATTGTCTGTCGATCCGGCTTCTCGCCAGACGACAAAGGGTGTCTTCACACAATAACAACGGAGAAACACCATGAACGCTACTCACGAAATCGAGAGTCTGATCAACACCTATCGGCAGGCGGTCATCGCCAAGGATGTCGAGCAGCTCATGGCCCTCTATGGCGATGACATCGTTTCCTACGACGCGGTCAAGGCTCTTCAATTTCGCGGCAAACCCGCCTACCGCGCGCACTGGCTCGAATGCATGGAAATGTGCCAGGGCGCGCACATGATCGACTTCGACCAGGTCAACATCGTCGTCGACGAACACATCGCTTTCGCCCACTGGCTGGCCCATTGCGGCGGCACCAATGAACAGGGCGAAACCCAGGCCTGCTGGATGCGCGTAACCGCCTGCTATCGGCGCGACGCCGGGCAGTGGCGCATCGTCCACGAACACTGGTCGGCACCCTTCGACATGATGAGCGGCACGGCGTTGTTCGACTTGCAGCCGTGATCGTTTATCGGGAAGCGGCGCCGAATCGCCGATCTGAGCCATAGTTGATCAGCTGGATTGCGGAGGGTGACATGAAGTATTTATGCCTGGTCTACAGCAACGAGCAGCAATTGCACGGGCTGCCGGAAAGCCCCAAGGATGCCGAATGCATGGCCTACGCCGAAGCGATTCAGGGCAGTGGCCGAATGCTCGCCTCCGAGGCGCTGGAGTCGGTGCAGACCGCCACCACCGTGCGCATGCGCAACGGCAAAATGTCGATCACCGACGGACCGTTCGCCGAAACCAAAGAGCAGTTGGCCGGCTTCTACCTGATCGATGCCAAAGACCTCAACGAGGCCCTCCACGTCGCCGGCCACATTCCGGCGGCGCGGGTCGGCAGTGTCGAGGTGCGACCCGTTCGCCAGTTGAATCCCTGAATAAAAATCACAACACAGGAGTTCCCCATGAGCCCGCCACCCGTGTCATGCAAACCCGCTTTCGAGTTGTCCATCAGTCGCCTGATCGACGCCCCGCGCAGCAGACTCTTCCGTGCCTGGACCGAGCCGGCGTTGCTCGCGCAATGGTGGGGGCCGCACGGAATGACCACGCCCGAATGCGAAATGGACCTCTGGGTCGGCGGCCAGTTTCGCACGCTGATGCGTGCGCCGGACGGCGCGGAGTACCCGACCATGGGGGTTTTTCTGGAAATAGTCGCGCCTGAACGGCTGGTGTTCACCGACGCTTTTATTCCCGGCTGGATTCCGTCGGGCAAACCGTTCATGGCGGCCGAGGTCACGCTGCACGAGCAGGGCAGCCAAACGCTGTACACCGCACGCGCCATGCACTGGTCCGAACAAGACCGCCAGGCCCACGAAGCGATGGGCTTTCATGACGGCTGGGGGCAGAGCCTGGATCGACTGGAAACCCTGGTGACCCAAGGCATGTCGGACTGATGCCTGGCCCGTTGGTGTCGGCTCGGGTCGAACAGGTTTATCGCGAAGAATCGCGGCGAATTCTGGCGACGCTGATCCGTTTGCTCGGCGATTTCGACCTCGCCGAGGAGGCCTTGCACGAGGCCTTTTTCGTCGCGGTCGAGCGTTGGCAGCGTGACGGTGTGCCAGACAATCCGCGCGCGTGGCTGGTCTCCACGGGGCGGTTCAAAGCGATCGATGTACTGCGACGGCGCGCACGTTTTGCGGCATCGCGGCCGCTATTGATCGCGCAACTCGAAGAGCTGGAGCAGGCCGACTGGAGTGACGAAGATGTGGAAGACGATCGCCTGCGCCTGATTTTCACCTGCTGTCACCCGGCGCTTGCGGCCGATGCCCAGGTGCCGCTGACGTTGCGCGAGGTCTGCGACCTGACGACGGAGGAAATTGCCCGAGCGTTTCTGTCGGCACCCAGCGCAATTGCCCAGCGCATCGTTCGCGCCAAAGCAAAAATCCGCGACGCGAAAATCCCCTACCAGGTGCCCACCCGCGCGGAACTGCCTGAACGCCTCGACAGCGTGTTGCGGGTGATTTATCTGGTGTTCAACGAAGGCTATTCGGCATCTGTCGGCCCAGAACTGACCCGCGAGGACTTGACCCGCGAGGCGATTCGACTAGGCCGTTTGCTGATGGAATTGTTGCCGGAACCGGAGGTGATGGGGCTGTTGGCGCTGATGCTGCTGCACGAATCGCGGCGGCCGGCCAGGACTTCTGCAAAGGGTGAGCTGATAGTGCTCGATGAGCAGGACCGTTCGCTGTGGGATGCCGGATTGATCGGCGAAGGCTGTGCGCTGGTGGAGCTGGCGCTGAGCCGGCGGCGCTTCGGGCCTTACTGCCTGCAAGCGGCGATCGCGGCGGTGCACGCGGAGGCATCGTCGGCAGGTGAGACCGACTGGATGCAGATTGTCGGCCTGTATGACGCGCTTTTGCGGGCGGTCCCATCGCCGGTCATCGAGCTGAATCGCGCCGCCGCGATTTCCCGGCGCGATGGGCCGCTGGCCGGGCTGGCGTTGATCGAGGGGATTCTGGCGCGCGGCGAACTGCTCGATTATCACTTGGCCCACTCCGCGCGTGCAGATTTCTGTCGGCAACTGGGGCGTAACGACGAAGCACGTGCGGCTTACGAAAGGGCGCTGGAGCTGACACAGCAAATGCCGGAGCGACGGTTTATAGAGGCACGGATCAAGGCGCTGCGCTGAGGCGAGTGAACGCGCAAACCCTGTGGCGAGGGGGTTTACCCCCGTTGGGGCGCGAAGCGACCCTAAATCCCGTCAATCACATGTCCCTGACACACCGCGAGTAACGGGTTTTATCGACTGCTGCGCAGCCGGACGGGGGTAAACCCCCTCGCCACAATGGATTAATGTGGCTTTCAAGATCAATAATCCTGCCGCTTGCGAAATGCCCAGCGCCCGGCAACAACGGTAAACGTCGCCACCAGCGCAACCAGGATCCAGAACCCATGCGCATCATCCGCCAGCGGCACGCCGCCGACGTTCATGCCAAAAAAACCGGCAATGATGTTGATCGGCAACGCTAGCACCGTCACCACCGTCAGGGTGAACAGCGTGCGGTTGCTTTGTTCATTGAGGTTGGCGGCGATCTCTTCCTGCAGCAATTTGATCCGCTCGCCCAGCGCCGTGAGGTCGTTGATGATCAGTGCAAATTCCTCCGTGGATTTTCGCAACTCTTTGACGTCCTCCTTCTGCAGCCATTGCGGTGGGCGATTGAGCAGCCGCAGCAACGAGCCCGGCTCCAGCGCCAGCAGGCGTTGCAGACGCACCAGCACCCGGCGATTGGCCCCCAGTTCGGCGCGGTTGGTCGACAGGCGCGACGACAACAACTGATCTTCGATGTGATCGACGCTGAGGCTGGTCTTGCGCACGATCTGGGTCAGCACCTCGCCCTGATCACGCAGCAAATGCACCAGCAATTCCAGCGGTGAACGAAAGCGTTCACCAGCCTTCACCGATGAGCGCAACTTGTCCACCGAGTGCAGCGGTTGCAGGCGCGCGCTGATGAGCAGGCGACTGCGGGCGCAGACCCACAGCGTCGACACATCCGAAGAGACCATGCTGCTGAGGTTGAACACCACATCGTTGACCACTGCCAGCAATGCCGAATCGACATGCTCGATACGCGTCGAACGCGAGCCCTCGTGCAAGGCTTCGAAAAATTCATCGGGCAATTGCAGGTGATTTTTCATCCAGCGCTCGCACGCGGCGTGGGCCAGGTTGAGGTGCAGCCAGAGAAATTCATCGCTGTCGTCCGCTTGCTGCAGGCAGCGCAACGCCTGTGCCGAATCGATCTCCCGACCGCGCTCGCCGGGACGAAAAACAAAACCGTACAGCAGACCGAACAGGTCCGGATCGCGATGACTTTGGTCAATGCTGTAGTTCATGGTTTCTCGCAAAAGGGGAGGCGCGCTCGTCAGCTGTTTTTTCCGAATATTTCAGGTTCACGTCGGCCGCATGATCGCAACTGCGCATGACGTTTTTGTGACAAGAAAGTGATTGAAAAACACGTGCTACCGACGGTCGGATTTAACTCAAGAACCGCTCTGGCACGCCGATTTCGCATAGGTTAAGTTGTGCGGCACCGGTCCGGTTCGCCGCCGCAGAAAACAGGGATGTTCAGACAATTCCCACGCCTTTTTCAGGCGTGCCTCACTTCTGTCATGAGTACCGTCCATGTTTTTGCAAAAGTCGTTACGAGCGCAAATTCTCGCCCTGCTGAGTGGCAGCCTGTTGGCGATATTGTTGATTGCGCTGGCCTGCTTCCACTTTCTTTCAGACGGCGTGCAAGGCTATGCCAACCTGATCCAGGGACCGCTGCGCACTTCGCAACTGATCGATGAGGCCAACCTGCAATTCAAGGTGCAGGTTCAGGAATGGAAAAACGTTTTGTTGCGCGGCAAGCAACCGGCAGACCTGGACAAATACTGGAAACAATTCCAAGACCGGCAGCGCGATGTGCAGGGCATCCTCGGGGAACTGGCCGCGCAGAAAGGCATCGAGGCGCAATTGAAGACGCGCATCGAACGCTTGCGTGACGAACACCGTCAGTTAGGTGCGGCCTACCAGAAAGGTCGTGACGCCTTTGTCGCGGCGGGTGGCGAACCGACGGCGGGCGACACGGCCGTGAAGGGCGTGGACCGCGCCACCAGCGAGCAGATGAGCGAGTTGGTCAACGAGTTGCGTCGCCAGGGCACCGAGCAGTCGCAATCGATCAGCGCCAGTGCCGATCGCACGGTGTTTCTCGGGACTCTCGTCATGCTCGTTTCCGGCTTGTTGATTGGCCTGTTCAGCCTGTGGCTGGTCAACCGCAACCTGGTCGGCCCTATCCGCCAGCTGATCGAATACGTTGCGCAACTCAGCCAAGGCAAGTTCGCCGAGCGCGTGGCCAGCACCCGTCAGGATGAACTCGGCAAATTGGCGATTGCCGCTAATACGCTGCGCGATTTCCTCGCCGATACTTTCAGCCGTCTGCAGGCCAGCGCCAGGAACCTGGACAGCGCCAGTGGTGAGCTGCAATCAATCGCCGGCCTCATGGCCAGCGGCACCAATGAGCAATTCAGCCGCACCGATCAGGTGGCCACGGCGATGAACGAAATGTCCGCCACCGCGCAGGAAGTCGCGCGTCACGCCGCCGACGCCGCGCGCGCCGCCGATGATGCCGACCAGTCCGCGCAACAAGGCGAAAAGGTCATGCAAGGCACCATCCACACCATCACGCAGATGCGCGGTGAAATCGCCAATACCGCCACGGTGATCCGTCGTCTGGAAACTGACAGTGGACGTATTGGCAAAGTGCTGGAAGTGATTCGCGGCATCGCCGAACAAACCAATCTGCTGGCGCTGAACGCCGCTATCGAAGCTGCCCGTGCCGGTGAGGCCGGGCGCGGTTTTGCGGTGGTCGCAGATGAAGTGCGCAGCCTGGCACAGCGCACGGCGGCGTCGATCATCGAGATCAATCAGATCATCCAGACCGTGCAGACCGGTGCAGTGGACGCCGCGCAGGCCATCGAAAGCGGGCAGTCGCGCAGTGAAGAAAGTGTCGAGCAAGTGACTCAGGCCGGCGCCATGCTTGAGCGCATCACCCAGGCAGTGGAAGCGATTCGCGACATGAACCGGCAGATCGCCACGGCGGCCGAAGAGCAGACCTCCGTCGCCGAAGACATCTCGCGCAACCTCACTGAAATCACCAGCATTGCCAGCACCAACCTGGACAACGTCCAACGTACTGAAGCGGCCAGCCACAACCTGCATGGGTTGTCCGGGCAATTGAACGAAGTGACAGCGCGGCTGAGCGCCTGATCGCGGCTTAACGGTTTTTTCAGGACGAAAAAAAAACGCACGATAGTTCGATCGTGCGGCTTTGCGAGGCGCGTTAGCGGGTCTTATTTGTCGCTCAGGACTTCGCCAGTCGCGGCCAATATATCGACATTTCGCTTGACCTTTTTCGGGTCAAGCCTTTCGACTTCATAGATGTAACCCTTGAGACGGTGCTCCAATTGGGTGCTAGTGATCTTCGAACCCGGGTGTAAGTTCAGCGCGACCTGGTTCAGCTCTTCCAGCGGCTTTACCTTGCCTTCCTTTAGTAGCTCAGGAATATGGTGAAGCAGTACGTTGTCTTCGACGGCCTGGGCCAAGCCGATAGTGAGAGTCAGGGTTGCAGCGGTGAACAAGGCAGTTATTGTTTTCATGGGACTTAATCCTTGGGTAGGTAAGTAGCGAGGCACACGTTATTCGTCGCTGCTTAACCAATTCTTAATTTTTTCCCGTTGAATCAAAGTCTTACAATTGGCCAGATGCAAAAAAGCCGCACGGTCCGAAGAGGTGCGGCTTGTTGTGCGGTGTATCAGGTGTCTTGTTTGTCGCTCAGTACTTTGCCAGTGGTGGCATCGAAGTCCACGTCAAATTCTTTACCATCAGCGGTTTTCAGTTCCACTTCGTATTCATAGTTGTCGAAGTGGTTGTCCAGGTCCGTGTCGGTGATGGTCGCCCCCGGGTGCAATTTCAGAGCCGCCTGGTTCATTTCTTCCAGTGGCTTGATCTTCCCGCTTTTGACCAGCTCAGGGATCTGGTCGACGCGAACATCAGCTTGCGCCACGCCAGCGGTGAGTGTCAGGGCAGCAGCGGTGAACAGGGCAGTTAATGTTTTCATCGGTTCATTCCTTGGGTTGCTGTTTAAGTGAGTCCACAGTAACTGGGGCAACTTAATCCACCCTTAATTCCCGGATACATTCGGTTTTAATGTTGGAGCAAGGCTTGCCCGCGATGCAGGCACCCCGGTCTCAATCAATATCCGTTATTCGTCAACAACTGCGCCACGCTCGCCGCTGCCGGCCGTTTATAAAATTTGAGCAATTCGCTGGCGCGGTTGGTGAAAATGCCATCGACCCCGGCATCCATGACTTTCTGATAATCCACCGCATCGTCAACGGTGTACACGTGCACCAATAGCCCCTGATCATGGGTGTATTGGTTCATCCACGGTTTTACCAGGTCCGAATAACTTTGATCGCCACCCTTGGTCAACGCGGCAGAAGGGCCGGTGCCGATGGCACCCTGGGCCTTGGCATAATCGACCCAGCGCTGGAATTCGGCTTTATCCTTCGGTTCCTGTTTGGCGTAGTAAGTCGCCTTGTCCTTGTCGCCGGACTCGGCAAACTTAACTGTCGACTTCGGCTCGATGCTGCCTTCGCCGACCCACAACAGAAGTATTTTCGGCACTTGCGGCATCTCTTTTTGCAGGAGTTCGAGGCTACTCTTCTCGAACGTTTGCAGCACCACTTTGCCTTTGCCCTGGCCGACGCCGAGAGCGCTCTTGGCCAGTTTCGAGCCAGTCGGGCTCAACCAGCCGCGATCATGCAGTTTTTCCTTGAGGTCGCGTTCGAGCCCGGGAAACTGCTTCGGTTCTTTGGTTTCGATGTACAGACCGGGTTTGTGCAGCGGGTTGCCTTGGGCGATGTCGATGATTTCATCGAGGGTCAGGACTTTCAGGCCCACGTACGAAGGGCGCGCGCGATCCGGATACGCCGTGTTGAACCAGCTGCCGGCGTCCAGTGTTTTCAATTCGGCCATGGTGAACGCGTTGGCCGGGCTGTCCTTGCGCTCGGGGAATTTGCTCGCGACATCAGTCGTGCGTTGCAGGTTGTCGTCATGCAACGCAAACAGCACGCCGTCCTTGCTGCGCTGCAGGTCCAGCTCGAGGTAATCGACGCCCAGGTCGCGCGCCAGTTTGTAGGCAGGTGCGGTGGATTCCGGAGCATCGAACGACGCGCCACGATGAGCAATCACCGCCGGGTGCGGAATGCCGGAACGGGTGGCCAGCGCAGTCGGGCTCGGTTCGTTGGCGGCGTGGGCCTGGCCGATGCCGAGCAGCACGCTCAGCAGCAGGGCGCTCTTGGTAAAGATGACAGGCATGGTCGAGATCCTTTCGCAGAATGTTCAAAGACGTCCTTTTTAACAACTGAGCGCCGCTTGCGCTATCGCAAGGCCGACATTAACCCTTTCAAATAGGTTTTTTCAGTCGTTTTGTGCGGCGCTTTGCAGTCCTCTTCGACCTGGCAGTTTGCTCCGCAGGGAACGCCCTTCCTTGCGTGTAAATCCTCGGTCACTTTTCAGGTCGGGGAGGCGGGGTCCAGATTCAAACTTCATGACAGGCGAGAAACATGTCCAGCGCCGACTCCACGACGGAGGTCTGCATCTCGGGCAAAAGGCCGGGCAGCCCCATGGAAATCTGCGGCCAGAAGGCGAAGGATTTGAGCATTCCATGAATCTGTTGGGCGGCAAACTCGGGGTCGCCCGGCTTCAATCTTCCATCGGCCTGCGCCGCGCGAATCCACACGGTCAGGCCTTCTTCACGTTGCCCCATCCTTGCGACCATATCTTGCGCACGCTCCGGGGAATGGATCGTGGCCGCGATGGCGACGCGTGCCAGGTCAAGAAAATTGTCATCGGCCAGCATCTGCATTTTCGCCATCAACATCAGACGCATCTGATTGCGAAGCGGCAGATCGGGGCGGTAGGGCGTTTCCTGTTCTGCCGTCACCCGGGCCCATAACTGATTGAGGATTTCGGCGAACAGCGCTTCCTTGCTCGGGAAGTGGTTGTACACCGTGCGCTTCGACACGTCAGCGCGGGCGGCAATCCTGTCCATGCTGGTGATGTCGAAACCGTGCGCACGGAATTCGGCAATCGCCGCCTGGATGATCGCTTCGCGTTTTCGGTCGGTCAGGCGCTGTGGGGCTGTCATAAGTACGCTTCGGCAAAATGGGGTAAGAACTACACTTGGCAGTTTACTTGTGATCGGCTTTGATGCAACCTTGAAACTACACTGTGCAGTGTAACGTTTCGTTAATGCTGTGCAGCCAACAATAGAGTCTCCGGCTGATGCGTGCATGCCTTGGCCAATTTTCGTCCTACCGCTGAAACCGCGTAATCGTGCGGTTCCCTGGAGTCATTCAGTCATGGCCACTGCCAAAAATGTCGCTGAACCGGAAGCTTCCCGTCGGGCACAGGGGCAATTCAAAAACCATGCGCCGGTGCAACGTGAAGGTGTTGGAAAAATGCTTCGGATCATGTGGAACATGATCTTTCACAAACCGCCAAGCACCCGGCCGAGCACCGCTGTTTCGGTGCAACGCCTGACTCGCGACGCGTTGATCGCCGCACCCAATCACAGTGTTTATCGCCTTGGCCATTCCACCGTATTGCTGAAAATGCAAGATAAATTCTGGATCACCGATCCGGTCTTCGCCGAACGTGCCTCGCCGGTGCAGTGGGCCGGACCGAAGCGCTTTCACCAGCCACCGATCAGTCTGGAGGACCTGCCACCGGTTGAGGCGGTGATCCTGTCCCACGATCACTACGACCACCTCGATTATCAGGCTGTTCTGGCGTTGGCGCAGAAGACTCAGTATTTCCTCACCCCGTTGGGTGTTGGCGACACCTTGATCAAGTGGGGCATCGACGCCACCAAAGTGCGCCAGCTGGATTGGTGGCAGGGCACCGAAGTTGCCGGCATCCAGTTTGTCGCCACGCCGTCGCAGCATTTTTCCGGCCGCGGCCTGTTTGATGGCAACAGCACCCTGTGGGCTTCGTGGGTGATGCTCGACGGTGACACGCGCATCTTTTTCAGCGGCGACAGCGGTTACTTCGACGGCTTCAAACGTATTGGCGAACAATATGGTCCGTTCGACCTGACGCTGATGGAAACCGGCGCCTACAACGTGGAGTGGCCGCATGTGCACATGCAGCCCGAGCAAACCCTGCAAGCGCACATCGACCTCAAAGGCCGCTGGCTAATGCCGATTCACAACGGCACATTCGATTTGTCCATGCACCCCTGGTACGAACCGTTTGACCGGATACTTGCGCTGGCCTGGGAGCGCAGTGTGTCGATTACCACACCCCAAATGGGTGAGGCGTTCAACCTGATGTATCCGCAGCGAGGTGGTGCCTGGTGGACGGAAGTAACGGATGTAGGCGATCGAGGCGAAATTCAAAGCGCCTGACGTTCAGAATCCAAGCCGCTTGGATACAAGCGGCCGGACTGTACGTTACTCACCCATTGCATATTCCGCCCTTACCCCTGCATCCGCCACGGCGCCTTTCCCACTCATCCCACGCCCCGGCGCAAATCCCGGGAAAAACACCAAACCCTCGGACTCGAACCGATATGCCAGCGCCAGTCGCTGCGCATCCGAGACGTCACGCCGGGCCTCGAATCGCTCAATCGCGTCTACCGACACGCCAGACTCTCGCGAAAGCTGCTCGACGCTCCAACCCAGCATCGCTCGCGCCTGGGCGCTGTGAGCCGGGGTGAATTGGAAGAGGGCGATACGTTCCAGGGTGATTTTCATCGCATAAGAGGCCATGGTGTTCTCCGGGCTCAAGAGTGCTTATCCAAAAGTACTGTGATTTTGTACAGTTGTTTTGCGGCCGGATCAAACTCATTTTTTAATTTTTGCTATTTTGGCCCTGCCATCCAGACGGACGGTGAGTACCCCTAACGCAAGCCGATCAGCCATTTTTCGAACCCTGAAATGGATTACCGGTCTGCAAAGCCCGGCGCTTCCCGAATAATCAGGTGATCCAGGTTCTCGATATTCGCACTGAACACCCCGAACGTTTGCTCGGGGTTGTTCTTGCTCGGCACCTGCTTCAACTCAGGCGTCACACCGTAGAAAAAACAAAACAACTCTTTCTCGCTGTCGACGGCGTGTTTGATTTCTTGCAGAAATGCTTTGCGCTTTCGGTAGTTCTCGATCAACTTTTTGCTCAAATAAACGTTGACTGAGTAAGGCTTCTTCTTCGACTCGTCTGCCTGCTTGAACCAGACCTTCTGCTCGAAATCGATGCGAAAGCTCTGCGTGTAATCCTTGATCTCCTTGATCTTGCCCCAGTAAATCAGCCCTTTGTTGTCCGTCAGGTACTCGATCTTTTTGAAGAACGACGAATACGGCGCCGTGTGGTCGCCGATCTTCAGCGGCATGCGCTTGAGCAGGTCTTTGTCTTCAAAGTTGGAAACGAAGCACTCCACCGGATGGGCGAAAACGCTCGTCTTGTCTGGCGCCGTTTCAGGGCCTGAATGCACTGCGTGGTTGTCTGCAAAACGGCTTTCCGGAATATCCCGACATGCATCCTCTGCGGCCGCTGGGCTTGATGGCTTGCGCACATACTGACGCCGGGTCAGTAACAATTCCGACGGGAAATGCTCCTCACGGACGTCATCCGTTTCCACATCGGAAGCCGGCGTTTTGAGACTGACATAAGGGCAATCCGCCACATGCCGGGTGCCGGGCGTGTTCTTGAAGTGCGGCGTGCGGATGTAATTGACGTTCTTGGCGTTGAACGTCGTCAACACATTCGCCGCCTCGAACGCCGCTCTGCAGGCGTCATTGGGACATTGGAAATGTTCCTTGGCGGAATCGAACTCCATCGTCTCGTCAAAATTCAAATCGCGCACGTCATAGATCGACAGCTTGGTGTCGAGGCTGAGGCAGTAGGCGAGGTCGAATTTCATGGTGGGCTCGGGTCCTGAGTAGGGAAGGGTATTAATAGCGGGACGCGGGGCGGGTTGCACTGAATGTTTTAACGCAGCGCAAATCTGCCGGCGTACACGCCGAGCAGACGGAGCGACGCTCTGACAAAGCCCCTTGGGCAACTGTGTTCAGAGCCTGCGGATTCTTCAAGTAATGAATTTGGCGCAATTGACCTGTAAGAAATGGCAGTAGACGGTTGTTGTTTTTTGCAGGACCTTTACAAGCAGGTGGTTTATTCGCCCATCAGAGTAGAGAAAGGAAGTTTGCGGCAGGTCTTTAGTTATTTTTCCTCCCAAGGCCAGGGGTGCAGCGCGATATTTCGCGCAGTGCCTTTTTGCAATCCAGTGGAAGGGCAATGTGAAAAAAATTATTGCGTCCGGTGTGCTTGGTCTTTTGTTGGGTCATCCTGCTTTCGCGGGAGCGCTAGCGAGTGCCGACCCCAAAGAGAAATTTGTAGAGCATTTACTTGAACAAATGACGCTGGAAGAAAAGATTGGGCAACTACGGCTGATCGCTATTGATGACAGCATGACTCCCGAAAGGATCCGCCAAGAGATCACCGCCGGGCGAATTGGCGGTACATTCGGCTCTGTGGCCCGTTACCTGAACCGCCCATTGCAAGACGCGGCTCAACGTAGCCGCCTGAAAATACCGATGTTTTTCGGCTGGGACGTATTACACGGTCATCGAACCATTTTTCCCATTGGCCTGGCATTAGCCTCCAGTTGGGATATGGCCGCTATTGAGTTGAGCGGTCGAACGGCGGCGAAAGAAGCCAGTGCGGACGGTATCGATTTAACCTTTGCGCCGACAATAGACATTGCCCGTGATCCTCGTTGGGGGCGCACCTCCGAAGGCTTTGGTGAGGACACCTATCTGGTTTCGCGTATTGCCAAAGTGATGGTTCAGGCTTACCAAGGCAAAAGCCCAGATGCACCGGACAGCATCATGGCCAGTGCCAAACACTTTGCGTTGTATGGTGCTGTCGAGGGTGGGCGCGACTACAACAGTGTCGACATGGGCTTGGTCAGGATGTATCAGGACTACCTGCCGCCTTATCGTTCGGCGATTGATGGTGGAGCGGGCGCTGTGATGGTGGCTCTTAATACAATAAATGGTGTGCCAGCAGCGTCCAATACATGGTTGATGCAAGATCTGCTTCGCAAGACGTGGGGCTTCAAGGGACTGGTCATCGGCGACCATAGTGCAATTGCCGAGCTGGTTCAGCACGGTGTCGCGAAAGATCATCGCGAAGCTGCCATGCTCGCAATCAGGGCTGGCATTGATATGAGTATGAACGACTCATCTTATGGTCAAGAGCTGCCGGGGCTGCTTGAAACAGGATCTATTTCTCAGAGCCATATTGATAACGCGGTGCGGGAGGTACTGGGTGCCAAGTACGATATGGGACTGTTCGAAGACCCTTATCGGCGCATTGGCATTGCCGCGCAAGACCCCGCGGACAATAACGCCGAAAACCGTCTGCACAGAGCTCAGGCCCGTGATGTGGCCCGCAAGACATTGGTGCTTTTGAAGAATGAGAACCGGCTGTTACCGCTAAAAAAAGAGGGTGTGATTGCGCTCATAGGTCCATTGGCAACAAGTTCCGTCGACATCATGGGCAGTTGGTCTGCGAGCGGTGTGCGCGCGCAATCGGTAACGATCTACGACGGACTGAAAAGCGCAATGAACCAGGGCTCGTTGACCTATGCCCGGGGTGTCAATCTCACAGAGGATCTGGAGGTTATTAAATACCTGGGAGCGTCCGAAGTTGACAATGACCCTCGTGCGGCTAAAGAAATGATCGACGAAGCGGTCAAGGTTGCACAGCAGGCCGATGTCGTCATTGCAGTCGTGGGTGAACCCCGCAGCATGTCTCACGAAGCGGCCAGTCGAACCAGCCTCGATCTCCCTGGGCGCCAAAGTGAGCTGATCACGGCGCTGAAAGCGACGGGCAAGCCGTTGGTGCTGATATTGATGAACGGCCGGCCACTTTCCATCGGCAAGGAGCAGGAGCAGGCCGATGCGATTCTGGAAACCTGGTACAGCGGTACCGAGGGAGGTAATGCAGTTGCCGATGTGTTGTTCGGCGACTACAACCCGTCCGGCAAATTACCCATCACCTTTCCGCGCTCCGTCGGGCAAATCCCTAATTACTACAGCCACCTGAACACCGGTCGACCCTACCTGCCGGGTGGCCCACGCAACTACAGGTCTCAATACTTCGATCAACCCCATGGCCCGCTTTATCCCTTCGGCTATGGGCTGAGTTATACCGATTTCAGCCTGTCTGAAATCTCCCTCTCGACTCAAGTGCTCAAGAGCACAGGCCACATCAATGCCAGCATCACCGTGCGAAATATTGGCCAGCGCGATGGCGAAACGGTGGTTCAGCTTTATATCCGCGATGTCGTTGCGTCCATCAGCCGTCCAGTCAAAGAACTAAAGGACTTTCAAAAAATCATGCTCAAGGCTGGAGAGGAGAAAGTGGTTCATTTCAGCATCGATGAGAGCGACTTGAAGTTCTTTAACGCACAGTTGAAGTACGCCGCCGAGCCGGGCGAGTTCCGGGTGCAAATCGGTCTGGATTCCCAGGATGTGAAAGAGCAGAGTTTTGAATTGCTATAGGGTCAACGCAGTGGCTGATGGGATGTACGGTCCCGTGTAGGAGCGAAGCTTGCTCGCGAATGATCCTGAGTGCACACCAAATATCTGGTTTAGGCATTATCATCCACAACCTTCGACGAACATCGTCAAAAGCAGAATCGTCATAGCGTTCGAATTCTCCAGCTTCAGCTCGCGTGACCCAATCTACAGAGGTGCATATGACTGAACGGCTGCATGTAAGCATGCACGAAGCGCAATCCCAGCTCGCCAAACTCGCTGAACGTGTTTGGCAGGGCGACGCGGTTGTTATCACCAAAGACGGCAAGCCCTATCTGAATCTGCTGCCTCATGTTGCTGCAGCTCGGGCGCGTGAGCCTGGGCGTTTGAAGGGAAAATTCGAATCTCTGCGGAATTTGATATGACCACCGAGAGCACCATCAATGGATTCGAAAGTCACCTGTGATTTGGAAGCGAGCCGCAAAGGCCTCAGTGGATACACCACAAAAAATCCACTGTCTGAAATTCAAACAGCGGATTTTTTAACGGCGTTAACTATCAGTACTCTCGCAACACCCGTGACAACTTCCTCCACCACGACCCGCGCTGATTGAATGGATCATCCGCCAATACACACGGCATATCCCTCAACCGAATCCACGGTTCATCCTGCCAGTGCAACATGCAGAGAGACATCTTCGGCCAGTCCAGCACACTCAACTTCGGACGCTCATCCGACCGGGATGGACGCGCATCACGCAGCGCTGGCACGACCAAATGAGTCAGCCATTCCCGCAGCAGCCGATACTCAGGGCAATAGTGATAAACCAGCAATGCGTAAACGCCGGATTCGCTGATCATCAGCCGTTCCTCCGCGGTTCCATGAGCCTGCAGGAGCATCATCTGTCGCTGGTCTGGATCGAGCTTGCGAGACATTCGTTCGTCGAGATATTTCCCCATCAATCGCCCAATGTCGTGAGCGCAGAACCAAGCCTGGTTTTCCAGGAGCAGCGCATGAAGATGTCTGCCGTGACGAGTGAATACAGTTGGGATGAGGCAATCAGGCATGGTGTACCTCCAGACCCGGAGGTGAGCAATCGAAAGTACGGGTACGGAGATTCACCTTCTTCATGAAGGTTGGATAGTCAGGCATTTCCTTTACCTCTGGCTGCTTTCTTAGGGCATTCGTTATGGGTGTCGGGAGCTAAGAAACCCACCAGAGACGGGCCGGACATATTCCCCTTTCGGGTCTTGTATTCGCCCACTCCCGACATAACGGGGATTTTCTCGCAGGCGTAGAGGAACCGCAGACGAAAAAAAGCCGCATGACTGTCGGGTGCGGAGGACCGCTCTGGTTTGAAGAGTTTCTTAGGCTCGGAGACGAGGGTAGGTGGATCAGAGGCAGTCGTCAATCGGCGACTTTTCCTACCTCTTGAGAAACAAAACGAAATCTGGACAAAGGCGGCGAGTAAATTATGCTGTGTTTATATCCAGTATTGGCCGCATTATTTTTTAGCCTTGTTTTCATACCGTGCTGCTATGTCTCGTATCACGATACCAAAGAAATTTCATTTACTTTGAGGTTTCAAGGGCTAGAATGGTGACCAATCGTCACAGCTTTGACCCAGAGGAATTTCGGGCTCATGAATCTTTTTGAAACGCCATCTTTTGAATCTCTGAGCGAAATGACTTCAGGCTCGCATGAGCCGGCCACTCATCCTGTGACTGATCTTGCCCTGCTGCATAAGTTGCTTGAGATCTATGATCAGGGGCAGCTTGCCGAGATTCTCAACGATGTGAGCCCAACCCATTGGTGCCGTGAAACGATCAACCGCTGGGTTAAAGGCAAGGCGTCGCCGAAGCTTTCCCACATTGAATTCACTCGCCTGGAAGCGCTGCTACCCAAGCGTTTGAATCACAAACCCTCCTTTACCTTCATCGATCTTTTCGCAGGCATTGGCGGCATCAGAAAAGGTTTTGAAGCCATCGGTGGCGAATGCCTTTTCACATCCGAGTGGAACAAGTACGCGGTCAAAACCTACAAGGCCAACCACTTCTGTGATCCGGTTCGCCATCGTTTCAATCTCGATATTCGCTCGGTTACGCTTTCAGACAAACCAGAAATCAGCGACGAAGAAGCTTACGAAAACATCAGACGCGAGATTCCTGATCACGATGTCCTCTTAGCAGGCTTTCCGTGCCAGCCATTCTCCCTTGCCGGTGTTTCCAAGAAGAACTCTTTGGGGCGTAAGCACGGTTTCGAGTGTGAGACCCAAGGCACTCTGTTCTTCGACGTAGCCCGCATCATTGCCGCGAAAAGGCCTGCCGCGTTCCTGCTTGAAAACGTGAAAAACCTGAAAAGCCATGACAAGGGCAATACTTTCCGGATCATTTGCGAAGCGCTGGATGAGTTGGGCTATGAGGTCGCAGATGTAAATGCGCCGAAGGGTTCAGACCCCAAGGTCATCGATGCCAAGCATTTCGTGCCGCAGCATCGTGAGCGAATTGTGCTGGTAGGTTTTCGTCGTGACCTGAATGTCCACCAAGGCTTCAGCTTGCGTGATATCAGTAAACTGATACCGAAGCAGCGTCCCAGCTTTGGTGATTTGCTTGATAAGAATGTCGATGAAAAATACATCCTTACGCCGAAGCTTTGGGACTATCTCTATCGGTACGCCGCGAAGCACCGTGAGAAGGGCAACGGTTTTGGCTTTGGCTTGACTCGTCCAAACGACGTGGCGCGCACGCTATCGGCGAGATATCACAAGGACGGTTCGGAAATCCTGGTTGACCGTGGGTTTGTGGAAACCTTGGACTTCGACAGTGATCTGAATCAAATCAATCGTCCCCGGAGGCTCACTCCGCATGAGTGCTCGCGACTGATGGGTTTTGATAAGCCTGGGGAAAGCAAATTTGTGATTCCTGTTTCTGATACCCAAGCCTATCGGCAATTTGGTAACTCGGTAGCGGTGCCGGTTTTTGAAGCTGTGGCTCGGCTAATGAAAGATCGTATTCTTGCTGCAAAGGAAAAAAATCACGATGTAGAGCAGCCGCAATTGGAAATTACGCTTGCCAATTAGCCTTGGCTTAGTGATATTTAGCCACTATTGCACGTTGGAGTACGGATTCTTCTCCATCGTGGGCGATATCACAGGAGATTGGGCGTGTCTGGGGCTATCGAAACACCGTTAGAGCAGGTTTCCAGCCTGATGCGTTCCTACGGGGCAAAGCGAGTTCTCTTCAAACTTTTGGCGAATAACGACAATTCCAAGCAACAAATATATTTTGGTAGTGACTTCGACGTCTTACGTTTATTACCTCATGGTGATTTAGTCGGAGAGCCTGCAGGAGACAGGGGGCTAATGTACAAAGCCCCTATCAGTTTAAGCTGGGTTAGTATGGAGGGGGGCGATCCTACCCCAGCGCTTGGGGCCCAACTTATACTCTATCCTAAGTATCCAGAAGTTCGTTTGTCAGGCTTTCTAAGAGGCTCAGCTTTAGCGCCCTCCAAGTTGATGTCTCCACCGTCTCCGGAGGAGCGAGCGACGCGCGAGGGTATGCATCGTTGCTTGATTCTAGGGATATGCGAGGATGATACTGTGCTCGCGTATTGTGGAACATGGGATGGTTTGCTTAGTCGTGACGCGAATTTTCGCATAAATAAAGGCCTTCCTAAAGTCGCCTCTGTTTTTTATGAGCTGGAACAGCCTGTTCAACAAGGACGTATTCTTCTCCTAAATAAGCTCTCAGAAATATATCGCGCTGGCCCTATTAGGTCTTGCCGCTTGAATTCATCTGGGCAGTTGATGGAGTACCAAGCCAAGAATGGTGCTGGTTATACCTTAGAGAGTCTTTTTGGAATTATGCCAAATGGTCGATCTGAGCCGGATTTTCATGAGTGGGAACTTAAATCCCACAGCTCTGGCGCGGTGACATTGATGACGCCTGAGCCTGATTCTGGAATTTACCGAGAGGACTTGGCGTACTTTTTAAATGAGTATGGTCGTAATGATTCTATGCGTAGAGATTTTACTGGTCGCCACTTGGTCAATAGCATGAATAAGGATAGTCAACTTACTCTTAGGATGGAGGGTTATGATCCTTTACTTGCAGAAGTTATAGATCCTGAGGGTGGGATTTTTCTTCGTGATCGAAGAGGGGTTCTGGCTGCAGGTTGGTCTTTCAATAAGATTTTAACTCATTGGTCTAGAAAGCACTCAAATACAGCGTACGTCAGCTACTCTGTGGATGAAAGGGATGTTCGTTATTATCACTACGGACCAAATATTTACTTGTGTAGTGGTGCCGGCCTCAAACCTTTTCTACAGGCGTTATACGGGGATGTTGTGTACTATGACCCGGGCGTAAATATGAAATTGGGTAAAGCTGGATGGGTCTCGAAGAAACGAAATCAGTTTAGAGTTGGGTGGAAGAACATTAATCAGTTGTACAATAAAACTGAATTAATTGTGCTTTAAAATCGAAGAAGGGCAGGAGGTCGTATTGGTTGATATTGTCGATCGCTCGACTAGATCACGGATGATGTCGGGTATAAGGGGGAAACATACCAAGCCCGAGTTGATTCTTCGGCATTATCTTCATGCTAGAGGACTTAGGTATAGGCTTCACCGTAAAAACTTACCGGGCCAGCCGGATTTGACTTTGCCAAAATACAATCTTGTGATTTTTGTGCATGGGTGTTTTTGGCATTGTCACCCTAATTGCAGCTATGCTACAACTCCTGCATCTAATCTTGAGTTCTGGAATGAAAAGCTGAAAGGAAATTTCGAACGTGACCATAGAGTTGCTGAAACGCTTCTCTCTTTAGGCTGGAGGGTACTAACCGTCTGGGAGTGCGGGCTAAAACACTGTGGTGGAGATCTTGATAAGGTAGTTGATTTAGTTACTTCGGATTTAAAGTCAATGTGTTGGCCTTTCTCGCCTCCAAAGCCAAAAAAATAGATTTTAGATCGGCGGGTTAAACCTGCTTTCAATGTTAAAGTGGCTTGTAGCTTTCATCTTGATAATCGTCTTCCATTTCTTCCAAATTTTCTATAAATGGTTTTAGGCTGACAAATTCGGGTTGCCACTGCTCTGGCGTGAAGATTTTTAACTTTCCAAGATTGTCGAATATATCAGTTCGTATTTTTAACAGTAGATTTGGTTTTTCTTGATTGTTGATCCACTCAAAAGCATGCTCATTGTCTTTTGCTTTTGTTGGTACTTCCTTGAAATTATTAGAGGATAGTAGTTCGTTTAGCTCCGTTTGCGTAGAGAAAAAGATCCTATGGTTTATATTTAAACTGTTTCTGATTGAACTGAATATTGGATGGTTGGTTAATAGTATTTCCTTGAATGCTTGGTCGCCTGTTTTTCTTTCTTCAGTTAATAAGGTCACTAGTTGGTTCAACGTTTGAGCTGTTGCCTTTATTTCATTTAATACTTGAAATTCTTTGTGTTTTGAGTTTTCGGCTAGCAGGCGTTGAAATAAACCTGCCCATTGCTCTTTGAGGTAGTTGGTTATGTCTGAGCTTGTTTCAAAATTGGCGATAGGGTTGTTTGCTGGAAGCGCTTGGATTTCTTCAATGAATTTAAATATGCGTTTGTCATCCACGGAAGCGTACGACATTTGGTCGAGATGTTTATTCATCGCATAGGTTCTAAGTTCTAAATGCACTTCCTTCGAAATAAAAATGTATACCTGCTTTCCAAGCTCTATGGCTGTTTTTAATTCGGTGTTTGATATTGAGTGGTCATTTACTTTTGATTGACTGCCGTACCTACCTCCGATAATCGAAACTAGAATATCTGCCGAATGAATTTCTTTATAGCAGTACTCTTCAAGCTTCTCGTCGTTACCATATGGTATGTGTCCGCGTTCGTTTAGTACGGGGTCATAGCCTTGGTCTGAAACGAAGCGCTCTAAGTCTGCTCGGATGTTTTTCAAGTCAAAATATGTGGAACTGATAAAGACTTTAGGCTTTGCCATGCTATCTTCCGTAAACCCATTTTTAGGATTAATGGCTGTAAAATTATCAGGAAGAGTTTATAACATGTCATTGAGCCATCATCAATGTTTGATTTTTGCTGTTGGATGGGAGGCGAGTTTGAATACTCCGACGCTTGGTTTTTAGAGCGTTCTATCCAGCTATAGATTTTAATTAAAGGCGATTGATCCGCAAAAAAAGCCAGAGAAAATTCTCTGGCTTTTTTTAATCTTGAAGAAAAGTTCTGGCTATCAATCCCAGCTCAACGCCCCACCCGTCTGATACTCAATAACCCGCGTCTCAAAGAAATTCTTCTCTTTCTTCAAGTCCATAATCTCGCTCATCCAAGGGAACGGATTCGTCGTCCCCGGGTACTCTTCTTTGAGACCGATCTGAGAAAGACGACGGTTAGCAATAAACTTGAGGTAATCCTCCATCATCGCCGCATTCATGCCGAGAACCCCGCGAGGCATGGTGTCGCGAGCGTATTCGATCTCCAGCTGAGTGCCCTGCAGAATCATCTGCGAAGCTTCTTCCTTCATCTCGGCATCCCACAAGTGCGGGTTTTCGATTTTGATCTGGTTGATCACGTCGATGCCGAAGTTCAGGTGCATGGATTCGTCGCGCAGGATGTATTGGAACTGCTCGGCGACGCCGGTCATTTTGTTGCGGCGGCCCATGGAGAGGATTTGGGTGAAGCCGCAGTAGAAGAAGATGCCTTCCAGGACGCAGTAGTAGGCGATCAGGTTGCGCAGCAACTCTTTGTCGGTTTCGACGGTGCCGGTTTCGAACTTCGGATCGGAGATCGAACGGGTGTATTTGAGGCCCCAGGTGGCTTTTTTCGCGACCGACGGGATCTCGTGGTACATGTTGAAGATCTCGCCTTCATCCATGGCCAGCGATTCGATGCAGTACTGGTAAGCGTGGGTGTGGATCGCTTCTTCGAAGGCCTGGCGCAGGATGTACTGGCGGCATTCCGGGTTGGTGATCAAGCGATAGACAGCCAGCACCAGGTTGTTGGCAACCAGGGAGTCGGCGGTGGAGAAGAAGCCGAGGTTGCGCATGACGATGCGACGCTCGTCGTCGGTCAGGCCTTCCGGGTCTTTCCAGAGGGCGATGTCGGCGGTCATGTTGACTTCTTGCGGCATCCAGTGGTTTGCGCAACCGTCCAGGTACTTCTGCCAGGCCCAGTCGTACTTGAATGGCACGAGCTGGTTGAGGTCGGCGCGGCAGTTGATCATGCGTTTTTCGTCAACGGCGACACGGGCGGAGGCGCCTTCGAGTTCGGCGAGGCCTTCGGCGATGTCGAGGTTGTCCAGGGCAGCCTTGGCGCGAGCGATGGCGGCGGAGTCGGACGCGGTGACAGCGCGAGCTTCTTGGGCGGCAACACCGCCGGCGGTGTCGAGGCGGTCCATGTTGGCTTCAGTCGCGTGGCCGGCGTTGGCGCCTTTGACCACGGTTTCAGCGCTGTCTTCTTTGTCGAATTCGTCCCAGCTCAGCATGACGTGTCGTCTCCTGCGTGAGGGCCAGCTTGCCCGTGTGATGGTTTGTCACACGACCGCTTTGGCCGCATTGGATAAAGGTCGTTTTTCAGCAGCTATACGCAGGCATCAAACAGAATTTTGTACGGGGTTCCGAGAGCCACTGATGGGCGCAGGCTGCGATGGACGCTGCTGCGGGGCTTCAGACTGGCTTTTCGCCCTGTAAGGGAATATTGCAGTCCCGTTTAAGCCGGCATTATAAGGAAGTTTTCGCCGGCGTGGTGCGGCGAATCGGCCCATGGAGCGGCCGCAAGGGAGGGTTTTTCGAGCAAAGCGAGGCAATACAGGGCTTTGGCTGATGCAAAAAATTTTTCGGTGATTTTGACGTCGTGCGGAAGTTGTGCAAAAAACGTCCAAAAAATGCGTTTTTCACTACATCTAGTGTTTTGCAATGACTTTTTGCGCTTCTCAACACAACTGAGCCCGGCCGAAGCCGGGCTGTAATCGACCTGCAGCGGCACGCTGACAGAGGGCGATTGGGCGCAGTCTTTATCAGCCGCTGGAGCAGCCGTTACCCATGACGCTGTAGCGCAGAATGTGGCGTTGGCCCTTTGAGTCGTCGTATTCCATTGTCGCTGGAACAACTTCGCAGACGTTGGGGATTTCACTCACGGAGATAACGTTGGCGATGTCCAGGTGAGTGGAGTAAGTGTATTGCTCGATTGCCGGTTGTTGCTGGGCGACATCAGTCGGGACCTCGTCTGCCATGGCGGTTACGCACAGGCTGGAGAGGGCCAGAACCCATAAAGCTTTCATTTCGGAGTTACCTTTTTTGAGGTCGAAAGGGGTCACGCAGTCTTTTTGGGGCTGCGTGTGGAACTTGGTAATGGGTTATTTGATTAACTGCCTTGGTGGGGGCTGTTACTTGGTTAATCAGGGTTTGCCTTGTTGGCGAGGCAGATTTTAGGCGTGGGGGATGTATTCATATAGGTGGGGTTTTGATAAACACTTTTGACAGATTTTGTAACAATCATCCAATAGCTGAGCCTTCCTGCGGTTTTTTGTAACAGCCGCTATCCACGACATTTTGTAGGGCCTTGTTACTACCATCGTCGAATGGTTCTATAGGCCCGGCCCCGTTACAACTGGGCCCATACAAAAACAACTATTCCACCGAGGTAAGAAAGATGAGTGCGGCTTCTCTGTATCCCGTTCGTCCCGAGGTAGCAGCCAACACGCTGACCGACGAGGCAACCTACAAAGCCATGTACCAGCAGTCGGTCGTCAACCCCGATGGCTTCTGGCGCGAGCAAGCCAAGCGACTCGACTGGATCAAGCCTTTCACCGCGGTGAAACAGACTTCCTTTGACGATCACCACGTCGACATCAAGTGGTTCGCCGATGGCACGCTGAACGTTTCCTACAACTGCCTCGACCGTCATCTGGCCGAGCGCGGCGATCAAATCGCGATCATTTGGGAAGGGGATGACCCGTCCGAAAGCCGCAACATCACCTACCGCGAGCTGCACGAACAAGTCTGCAAGTTCGCCAACGCCTTGCGTGGCCAGGATGTGCACCGCGGCGACGTGGTGACTATCTATATGCCGATGATCCCCGAAGCCGTGGTCGCCATGCTGGCCTGCACCCGCATCGGCGCGATTCACTCGGTGGTGTTCGGTGGTTTCTCGCCGGAAGCCCTGGCCGGTCGCATCATCGACTGCCGTTCCAAAGTGGTGATCACCGCTGATGAAGGCATTCGTGCGGGCAAGAAAATCCCGCTCAAGACCAACGTCGACGACGCGCTGACCAACCCGGAAACCAGCAGCATCCAGAAAGTCATCGTGTGCAAGCGCACCGGTGGCGACATCAAGTGGAACCAGCATCGCGACATCTGGTACGAAGACTTGATGAAAGTGGCGGGCAGCGTTTGCGCCCCCAAAGAAATGGGGGCCGAAGAGGCGCTGTTCATCCTTTACACCTCCGGCTCCACCGGCAAACCCAAAGGCGTGCAACACACCACCGGCGGCTATCTGCTTTACGCCGCACTGACTCACGAGCGGGTGTTCGACTACCGCCCGGGCGAAATCTACTGGTGCACCGCCGACGTCGGTTGGGTTACCGGCCACACTTATATCGTCTACGGCCCGCTGGCCAATGGCGCGACCACGGTGTTGTTCGAAGGCGTGCCGAACTATCCGGACATCACCCGGGTGGCGAAGATCGTCGACAAGCACCAGGTCAACATCCTCTACACCGCACCCACCGCGATCCGCGCGATGATGGCGTCGGGCACCGCTGCTGTTGAAGGTGCTGACGGCAGCAGCCTGCGATTGCTCGGTTCGGTCGGTGAGCCGATCAACCCGGAAGCGTGGGACTGGTACTACAAGAACGTCGGAAAATCCCGTTGCCCGATCGTCGATACCTGGTGGCAGACCGAAACCGGCGGCAACATGATGAGCCCGTTGCCGGGCGCACATGCCCTGAAACCGGGTTCTGCCACACGACCGTTTTTCGGTGTGGTGCCAGCGCTGGTCGACAACCTGGGCAACATCATCGAGGGCGCTGCCGAGGGTAACCTGGTGATCCTCGATTCCTGGCCAGGTCAGGCGCGCACGCTCTACGGTGACCATGACCGTTTCGTCGATACGTACTTCAAGACCTTCCGCGGCATGTACTTCACCGGTGACGGCGCTCGTCGCGATGAAGACGGTTATTACTGGATTACCGGTCGTGTGGACGATGTGCTGAATGTGTCCGGCCACCGCATGGGCACGGCCGAGATCGAGAGCGCGATGGTTGCGCACCCGAAAGTCGCCGAGGCGGCCGTGGTGGGTGTGCCACACGACATCAAAGGGCAGGGCATTTACGTCTACGTCACGTTGATCGGCGGTGAGGAGCCAAGCGAGCAACTGCGCATCGAGTTGAAAAACTGGGTACGCAAAGAGATTGGTCCGATTGCTTCGCCTGATGTGATTCAGTGGGCGCCAGGACTGCCGAAAACCCGTTCGGGCAAGATCATGCGCCGCATTCTGCGCAAAATTGCCACGGCGGAATACGATGGGCTGGGCGATATTTCGACCCTGGCAGATCCGAGCGTGGTGCAGCATTTGATTGAAACGCACAAGACGATGAATGTGGCGTAAGCGCTGCTTCTGAGTGAGTGGAAAACCCTGCCGGGTGTGAGCCTGGTGGGGTTTTTTATTGCTTGAAGGTTTGTTGCCTGGATGGGTCCCATCGCCAGCAGGCTGGCTCCCACAGTGGAATTGAGTCGTGCACAAATTCTGTGTTCGCTGAAAATCTATTGTGGGAGCCAGCCTGCTGGCGATGGCGGTCTGTCAGGCACCCGATAAACATCAACCAATAATTATCGACATACCCTGTAGTCTATTTCCCTCTGTTACCCGCCACCCCTCAAGTAACCAAATGTGTAACCACCCACGCCAAACCGGGGCGATGGGAAACGCGCTGCCCCAACAGGAACCCTCTATACTGGCCGCGCAAAATAAGTCCGCACGCTACGCTTGCCGGATTAGAAGGGTTTGCCAATAATAGGCCCGCAATTTGCAGCATAGATCGGTTTAATGTCTTTTGGCTCTGCATGAAAATGCAGGGCTGTCAATGTGCCCAAACGGCTTTCTCGGTGCTTCTGTAACTTGTTGTCGCATTCAAGAAATATCGGCTTCGGGCCTGTCGTTAGAATGCCGATCACTTGCTCGTCGTCGTGTGTGTTGAAATCAACGTACGCCTGGCATGACGTTGCAGCCGCTTTGCGGTCCCACTCACTCGCATATTGGGCTGTCGCTCACTCTGCCGTTTTAGCCCTTTACCGATGGAGTTCAAAGATGAAGAAACTCGTGCTGCTTGGCGCCCTGGCACTGTCCGCGCTGTCCTTGCCAACCTTCGCCGATGATAAACCTGTAAAGATTGGTATCGAAGCGGCTTACCCTCCATTCGCGTCCAAAGCACCGGACGGCGGCATCGTTGGTTTCGACTACGACATCGGCAATGCCCTGTGTGAAGAAATGAAGGTCAAGTGCGTTTGGGTCGAGCAAGAATTCGACGGCCTGATCCCGGCGCTCAAAGTGCGCAAGATCGACGCCATCCTGTCGTCGATGTCGATCACCGAAGACCGCAAGAAATCCGTGGACTTCACCAACAAGTATTACAACACCCCGGCGCGTCTGGTAATGAAGTCGGGCACTCAGGTCAGCGATGGTCTGACCGAACTCAAGGGCAAGAACATCGGCGTACAGCGCGGTTCGATCCACGAGCGTTTCGCCCGCGAAGTCCTGGCCCCGCTGGGTGCCGAGATCAAGCCGTACGGTTCGCAGAACGAAATCTACCTCGACGTGGCTGCCGGCCGCCTCGACGGTACCGTCGCAGATGCCACCTTGCTGGATGACGGTTTCCTGAAAACCGACGCCGGCAAAGGTTACGCCTTCGTTGGCCCGGCCTTCACCGACGTCAAATACTTCGGCGACGGCGTCGGCATCGCTGTTCGCAAGGGTGACGCGCTGAAAGAGAAAATCAACGCCGCGATCACGGCCATTCGCGAGAACGGCAAATACAAGCAAATCCAGGACAAGTACTTCGCCTTCGATATCTACGGCAAGTAACAACGTCCCGGCGACAGTCCGAAATGGCGCAAGCAACAGGATCTCTGAGGTTTGCGCCATTTTTTCATCCGAACATTCGAGGACCTGAATCATGTTGAAAGGCTACGGGGCTGTCATCCTCGATGGCGCATGGCTGACGCTTCAGCTCGCCTTGTCGTCCATGGCCCTGGCCATCCTTTTGGGTCTGATCGGTGTGGCCTTGCGTTTGTCGCCAGTGCGCTGGCTGGCCTGGCTGGGCGACCTGTACTCCACGGTCATCCGCGGTATTCCCGATCTGGTGCTGATCCTGCTGATTTTCTACGGTGGTCAGGACTTGCTCAATCGTGTGGCGCCACTGCTCGGTCATGACGACTACATCGACCTGAATCCGCTGGCTGCCGGTATCGGCACGCTCGGTTTCATCTTTGGTGCGTACCTGTCCGAGACTTTTCGCGGCGCATTCATGGCGATCCCCAAAGGTCAGGCCGAAGCGGGCATGGCGTACGGCATGAGCAGTTTTCAGGTGTTCTTCCGGGTGTTGGTGCCGCAGATGATTCGCTTGGCGATTCCGGGTTTCACCAACAACTGGCTGGTATTGACCAAGGCGACCGCGCTGATTTCGGTGGTCGGTCTGCAAGACATGATGTTCAAGGCCAAGCAGGCGGCAGATGCCACCCGCGAACCTTTCACCTTCTTCCTCGCAGTGGCGGCCATGTACCTGGTGATCACCAGCGTCTCGTTGCTGATACTGCGTCAACTTGAGAAGCGCTACTCGGTAGGCGTAAGGGCGGCTGATCTATGATCTTCGACTACAACGTCATTTGGGAGGCCTTGCCGCTGTACTTCGCCGGTTTGCTGACGACCCTCAAATTGCTCGCGATCTCGCTGTTTTTCGGCTTGCTGGCGGCCTTGCCGCTGGGGCTGATGCGCGTCTCGAAAAACGCCGTGGTCAATATGTCGGCCTGGCTGTTCACCTACGTGATTCGCGGCACGCCGATGCTGGTGCAGCTGTTTTTGATCTACTACGGTCTGGCGCAATTTGAAGCGGTTCGTGAAAGCTTCATGTGGCCATGGCTGTCCAGCGCCACGTTCTGTGCGTGCCTGGCGTTCGCCATCAATACCAGCGCTTACACCGCAGAAATCATCGCCGGCAGCCTGCGCGCAACGCCGAACGGCGAGATCGAAGCGGCCAAGGCGATGGGGATGTCGCGCTTCAAAATGTACAAGCGTATTTTGCTGCCATCGGCCCTGCGCCGGGCGCTGCCGCAGTACAGCAACGAAGTGATCATGATGCTGCAGACCACCAGTCTGGCGTCCATCGTCACGCTGATCGACATCACCGGCGCCGCGCGCACCGTCAACGCACAGTTCTATCTGCCGTTCGAGGCGTACATCACCGCCGGCGTGTTCTACCTGTGCCTGACCTTCATTCTGGTGAAGCTGTTCAAACTGGCCGAGCGCCGCTGGCTGGGCTACCTGGCCCCACGGAAGCACTGATATGCAACGCATCGATCATGCATTGCCGTGGAACAATCTGGGCAGCGAACGGCAGATTTCGGTCTTTCGCTTCGGCGGCGGCGAGCGCAAGGCCTACATTCAGGCCAGCCTGCACGCTGATGAGTTACCGGGGATGCGCGTGGCGTGGGAACTGAAAAAACGCCTGAGCGAACTCGAAGCCCAAGGCTTGCTCAACGGTATGATCGAATTGGTGCCGGTGGCCAATCCACTGGGCCTGGGTCAGTTGCTGCAAGGCAATCACCAGGGGCGTTTCGAGGCGGGCAGCGGCAAGAATTTCAATCGTGATTTTCTCGAACTGAGCGCCCCGGTCGCGGCTGCGCTGGACGCGCGCCTGGGCGATGATCCGCAGGCCAATATCCGCTTGATCCGCCAGACCATGAGCGATGTGCTCAATGCATTGCCGCCGGCCGCGAGCCAGTTGCAAGGGATGCAGCGCATCTTGCTTGGCCATGCCTGCACCGCCGACGTCGTGCTGGACCTGCATTGCGATACCGACGCCGCCCTGCACATGTACGCCTTGCCGCAACACTGGCCGCAGTGGCGCTCGCTCGCCGCGCACCTGGGTGTGAAGGTCGGCCTGCTGGCGGAAGATTCCGGTGGCAGTTCGTTCGACGAAGCGTGCTCGCTGCCGTGGCTGCGTCTGTCGCGCCTGTTTCCGGATGCGCAGATTTCGCTGGCGTGCCTGGCGACGACCATCGAGCTGGGGGGGCAGGCCGACACGGGACGCGCAGATGCCCAAGCCTGCGCTGAGGGCATCCTGGCGTTTCTTGCCGAGCAGGGACTGATCAACGGCGACTGGCCGAAACCTGCGCAAGACGCCTGCGAAGGTCTGCCGTTCGAGGGCACCGAGTTGCTGTTTGCGCCGCATCCGGGCGTGATCAGCTTTTTGCGTAAGCCCGGCGAATGGGTTGAGACCGGTGACGAAATTTTCGAAGTGATCGATCCGTTGGCGGATCGCGTCAGCACCGTATGTGCTGGTACGTCCGGGGTGCTGTTTGCCATTGAACGGCTGCGCTATGCCCAACCCGGTTTTTGGCTGGCCAAGGTGGCGGGGCGCGAAGCGCTGCGTCACGGGCGCTTGCTCAACGACTGACTGACTGTTTTTGTGAGAACCGACCGCATGTACAAACTTGAAGTCCAAGACCTGCATAAACGCTATGGCAGTCACGAAGTGCTAAAGGGCGTGTCCCTCAAAGCGGCCGCCGGCGATGTGATCAGCATCATCGGCTCCAGTGGCTCCGGCAAAAGTACGTTCCTGCGCTGCATCAACCTGCTTGAGCAGCCGCACGCGGGCAAGATTCTGCTCAACAACGAAGAGCTCAAACTGGTGGCGAACAAGGACGGTGCGCTGAAAGCAGCCGACCCGAAACAGCTGCAGCGCATGCGTTCGCGCCTGTCGATGGTGTTCCAGCATTTCAATCTGTGGTCGCACATGACCGCCCTGGAAAACATCATGGAGGCGCCGGTCCATGTGCTCGGCATCTCCAAGGCCGAAGCCCGCGAGAAAGCCGAGCATTACCTGAACAAGGTTGGCGTGGCGCATCGCAAGGACGCGTACCCGGGCCACATGTCCGGTGGCGAACAACAGCGTGTGGCGATCGCACGTGCTCTGGCAATGGAACCGGAGGTGATGCTGTTCGACGAACCAACCTCGGCACTCGACCCGGAGCTGGTCGGCGACGTATTGAAGGTCATGCAGGCCCTGGCCCAGGAAGGCCGGACCATGGTGGTGGTGACCCACGAAATGGGCTTTGCCCGTGAAGTGTCGAACCAGCTGGTGTTCCTGCACAAAGGCATCGTCGAAGAAAGCGGCAACCCGCGTGAGGTGCTGGTCAATCCACAGTCCGAACGCCTGCAACAATTCCTCTCGGGCAGCCTAAAGTAACCCGGACTCCCGTTGCGTACCTGGATCGTGCATGCTTCGCAACCCTTGGGGGCTCACGAAATACCCTGTAGGAGTGAGCCTGCTCGCGATCGCGGTGTAACAGTCAACATCATAATTGTCTGAACCACCGCTATCGCGAGCAGGCTCACTCCTACAATGGATATGCGCTGTCTTGTGAATTTCGTTGATTTACGGGCTAGCATTGGCCCATGCCTTCATCACTGTTTGAGTTCGGATTGCCCGCCATGACTGCCCATCGAATTGGTTTCCTGATTTGGCCCAGCACCAAAGCACTGACGCTTGCGCTGGCTGAGGAGGCCCTGCGCGTTGCTCAGCGTGTGCATCCGGACGTGGTTTACGAACTGTCGTTTCTGCAAGCCGAGCCGCCAATTGACGGCGCCTGGCAATTGCCGGGCGAGCCGTGGACCGGCAAGCTGGAAAACTTCCAGAAACTGTTCCTGTTGGCCGATGAGCCGCCGACGACTCTGGCGCCGGCGCTCAGCAGTGCGCTGAAACAGCTGGTGCGCGCCGGTTGCGTGATCGGCGGCTTGTCGGCCGGTGTCTATCCGTTGGCGCAACTCGGCTTGCTCGACGGTTATCGCGCCGCCGTGCACTGGCGCTGGCAGGACGATTTTGCCGAGCGTTTCCCGAAAGTCATTGCCACCAGTCATTTGTTCGATTGGGATCGCGATCGCCTGACCGCGTGCGGTGGCCTGTCCGTACTGGACTTGTTGCTGGCCGTGCTGGCCCGTGATCATGGGGCTGAACTGGCCGGTGCGGTTTCCGAAGAGCTGGTGGTCGAACGCATCCGCGAAGGCGGTGAACGTCAGCGCATTCCCCTGCAAAACCGTCTCGGTTCCAGCCACCCGAAGCTCACGCAAGCGGTGTTGCTGATGGAAGCCAACATCGAAGAACCGCTGACCACCGACGAAATCGCCCAGCATGTGTGCGTATCCCGTCGGCAGCTGGAGCGGATTTTCAAGCAATACCTCAACCGCGTGCCGAGCCAGTATTACCTCGAATTGCGCCTGAACAAAGCCCGGCAAATGTTGATGCAAACCAGCAAGTCGATCATCCAGATCGGCCTGTCGTGTGGCTTTTCTTCAGGGCCGCATTTCTCCAGCGCCTACCGCAATTTCTTCGGCGCCACACCGCGCGAAGACCGTAACCAGCGGCGCAGTAGTAGCCCGTTCGAGTTGTCGTCGGTGCCGTCCGAGCGCGGCTGATTCATTCCTCGACCTCGGAACCTTCAGACGTCGAAATGTCCATTTCACCCTGGTTGATCACCTCTTCCACCCCAAAGTCCAGGCGGGTGCGTTCGTAGTAATTGATCAGGCTTTCCAGGCTTTGCGCAGAAAACGGGTTGCCTCGCAGAGTGTTGTTTGCCGCCGTTTCCATGGGCAGCTCCATCAAGTCACTGGGGATTTCGGTGATTGCATTCGTGCTCAGGTCTGCCCAGTCCAGTTGCTCAAGTTGAAGCAATCCCGGCGGTATGTCGGTAATGCCGGTGTCGTTGAGCAGAACGGTCGACAGGTCCGGCATCTGCCTCAAATCAGGGGTATGCCCGAGTGGGTTGTAGCCCAGATCGAGGTAGTTCAGGTGTTCCATTCCCGCCAGTGCGTTAGCCGATTCCGCTGACAACGTGACACGACAGTGTGTGAGTGACAGTGAGCGCAGTTGACCCATCTTGAAGACGGCTTCGGGCACATCGCCCAGATGAATTTCCTGCAGGCGCAGGGTTTTCAGATTGGGGAAAGCTTGCAGGAATCGCCCGATGCGCGTCGCGCCATTGACACTGCGCATCTCCAGCGTGGACACATGGCCGAAGTCGGCACTGAGGTTGGGTAATTCTCCATTTACAGGTTCGACGATACGCAGTTCAAACATTGGCTCAAGCGACTCATTGAAATCATCCAGCTCAGATTCATGGCGCCAGCAGCGCTCCAGTGCTTGCCTGAAACCGTCGCGATTGGTGTGCTCGATAAGCAACTGCGCGTCGGTGAACGGTTCACCTGTCAGCGGATGCCGGGCCGGCACGTCAGTCGTCCAGGTAACCAGGTCGTCGCTCAATTGCGAGAGTTCTGCTTCCAGCTTCGTCAGTTCGGTGCGGCCCTCTGCCAGGGTGCCCGGCAATTCGTAGACGAAGTCGCTGGCCTGCTGAAATTCCAGAGTTGGGTACAGCGCCTGGACGCGTTGGACATCCGCATCGGGCGCCGACACATCCAGATCAAACGACGTCTCGAAGTAATACTGCTTGATCAGGTCTCGTGACGCTTCGTTGATCGGGTTGTCTGCCAGATGCACGCCGCGCTTTTCATACACCGGGCTCTCGAACAGTTCGGCAGGCAACTCGGTGATGTTGTTGTTCATTAACAGGAGCATGTTGAGGCGAGTGCTTTGCAGGGCACCGTGGGGGATGCCGGTCAGCCCGGTGTGGCTCAGGTCCAGATGAATGAGTTCTGGCATCGAATCGATCTGCGGCACGCTCTGGACCGGATTCTGATGAAGATCCAGCACCCGTAGTTTTTTCATTGATGACAGCTTTGACCAGGCGATGGCATCAAGATTGATTGCGCAGCCGCTCAGCACCAATGTCTCGAGATGTGCCATTTGTCCAATCGCGTCGGGAAGCGAATTGAGGGCGAAACGGCGCAACTCCAGTCGCCGCAGCCCGGGGAATTGCTGGAGAAAACCGGGTACGCCCTGCATGGCATAATTGCCTTCACGTGCGCCTTCAAGTGCCAGCAGCGACACATGACTGAAGTCTGCCGTCAGGTTCGGCAGGTCTCCGGGAACAGGCTCCGCGAACCGCAGCACATAACGTTCCGCGTCCTGCGGCACATCAAAGTCCCGCTCGGTCTGGCGTCGCCAGCTTCGCTGGATTTGCTGGGCCAGCAACCGGCGATTGTGTTGTAGTCCACGCCGTGCCGGTTCGCTGAGCGCGAGCCCGGTTTCAGGATGGAGGGTCGGGGCCTCGTTGACCCAGCGTCCCAGATCCTCATGCAATTGCTCGAGTTCACGGGCCAGGCGCGACAGCTCTGCTCGCGGGCCATGGGGGTGCCGTTGCAGATCGGAAACGACCGAGCGCAATTCCTCCGCAGTCAAACCGGGATAAACCTCGCGCACCCGATCAGCGAGCGTCGGTGTTGCGGTGTGGCTTCGGCGGTAACCCTCCGCGCCGCCGGGCAGGCGCATGGTTGTCGGATCGTAAAAGGGTTTTCGATGAGGCTTTTTGGCGAACAGCGTGCGCAACTGAGTTTGAGTGATCGCGTGCTCGGCGAGGCGTTGTTTGAGTGTTTCGGCGTCTTCGGCAGAAAACCCCAGGGCGGTGCGCTCCGTCTCGGGCAGCGCCTGTAGCAAGGCGTGATAGAAGTCGACGCAGGGCTGGCCGTCGCCGTAAACCTGGTAAGTGCCGTCATCCGCGTTGATGAGGGTTTTGAGCAGTGGCGCGTCGCTCGATCCAATGTGATCGCGCAACGATCCGGTTTCGGAAAATTCCCTGATCTCGATCCGCAGTCGGGCCGACCAGCCAGGCATCGATTCGAGGCTGTGCAGCGCGAGTCGGTGCGTGTCCGCCGTGTCCATACTGTCGAAAAAGAAACCTTCATAAGCCCTGGCGACGCGTACGGCTTCCATGGCTTTGGCGGCCACGTTTTTCAGACGTTGCGGAACACGCCCCTCGTGCAACTGCATAAGCTCGGTGCCGGAACAGTTGTCCACCAGCTCTTGCGCGATGTCGGTTGGCAAGCCTCGTACTTCACCTTGCAGCAGCAGAACCTGACGATCAGCGGTTTTTTCCAGTTCGCGGTAACGGGATTCAAACAGCGACAGAGGCTGAGCCAGCGCCTGAGAGTGATCGGGGTGGCTGGGTTGCTCAGCCAGCGCCTGAATATCGCGATTGAGGGTGTAGCGTTTGATCGTGTCGGTGAGCAGGGAAGGAGGGCGCTGGTTCTCGACATGGCTTTCGCGCAATACGTTGTCGTGGAAGCCGCTGATGCGCAGGATTTGCTCGCGCTCGACACTGTTGAACGACTCGACGCTGTGCCCGAGGCGGCGCATCACGGTTTCCCGGTCCCATGTCAGGGGTTGGTCCAGTAATGTTTGCCAGGCGCCGTGATGGTTATGCCGCAGCAGCACGCCATAGGCATCGGCACGGTCGGGATGCTCAAGCTCAAAACCACCGGTTTGACTGTTGAGCTTGACGGCATGGAGCCTGTCCTCGAGACGCAGCAGCGTTTTACCGTCTTGGTGATATAAACCCAGCTGATCGGGCCTGGCGGTTTTCGGCAAATCGGCAGGATACTCATAGGGCGCGAGATCCGGTTTCCAATAGCGGATTTTGCCACCGACGGTTTCCACCGGTTTTAGCCCGCAGAACAGTGCCACGGCTTCGCTGGACATCAAGCGGCTGAGCGTACCGGCCGCCAGGGCGCCGCCCACCGCGAACGTCCCGAGTTGCACGACCGATTCAACCAGGCTCATCACGTGCCCAAACGCTTCGGTCTTCAGGCCTTCGGCCCAGTCGACGATGCCCTCGAAGGTGTCGTCGAGAAGCTGCCAGGCCATGTAGGCCAGCATCCACTCACCCAGAAACGGCACAAAGGGCAGGGCGACGAATGTGGCCACCTCAAGAAGGCTGGTCGCGACTTTGCCGAAGGCATCCCACCGCGCCCAACGTGCCGCACGGTCTGCGCTGGCAGTGGAAACGGCCTGGGTGCGTGCATCATTGAGGATTTTGTTCACTTGCTGTTGGTAAAGATGGGTCCACAGATCGGTGTTGATCGGAGTCAACGAAAATTGCAGGTTGGGTTTGTCGACGGGGGTGTCGCGCCAAACGGGTCGCGGATCGCCGTAGGGGCGCTCATGCCAGGTCACGCTGGTCAGTCGCCGGGAGAGGTCGGCAAAAAAATACCCACGTTCGTGATGATCGACAAATCGGCTGAAAAACACTTGGTAAGCGGGGGCGCGCAGCTTGCGGGTCAGGTCCTTGATGAACGTCAACGAGTCGGGATAGCGTTTGAGAGGGTGCTCCGGATCGTCGGGGATGTAGACAATGATCGGCGATGCCTGCCGCGAGCGTTCGAGTTCGGAGGCGAACACCACAATGCCGGTCAACGATGAGGACATGATAGTCAGGTCGTGACCCTGCATCGCTTGAGCAGGTCGGGGCGTGCCCGCAGGACCTTCGCAAAGATCCAGCATCAACTTGATCGGCAGGTCTCCCCGCACATCCGCCCGTTCCAGCTCTACCCGCAAAGCGGCCTTGTGCGTACTGATGACTTCAGATCTCAGGACCGCAGCGGCCACCGGCTGGGTCACGCCGAGATAGTTTTTCAGATACGCCTCATATTGGCCGCCGATATCCAGTTCCCGACACAGCCGGGTGAAGTCCTGAACAGTCAGGCGGCGTTTGATCGCGGGCAATGTGTCGAATTGCCCGCTGGGGGAGGGCCGGGTGGTGAACGTCGAGGCGGACTCGTAGGCGTCGGCTTTGGTTTCGGCGTCCTCAAAGTTGTGCAGCGCGGCGTCGAGCAGCGATACCGTCCAGGTGCGCGCTGCGCCGGACTTGATTGGCAACCAGGGGATGTTCTGCGGGATGTACAGGCGCAGGAAGGTGGTCTTGACGTTCAGCTCAAGGTCGAAGCGCGATTTCAATGCCGCCCGCAGAAGCGATTCGGCAAAGTCCCTGGCGTTTATCAGTCTGGACATCCTCGCGTCCAGACGATTGCGCCGGGTCCAGTATTGCTCGCTGACCCTTTTCAATGACTGATGCTGTTGGCGCGTCGCTCGGGTGTGCCAGTCCGGCATTCGTAGCGGGGCGCTCTTCAGCGCGTTGCGCGTAGCGGGTGAGGCTTTTAATACCCAGTCGGGCAAGTGGGTGAACGCGTGATGAAAATGCGCGTCCGGCGGAGCCGTAAAGTCGGGTTCTTGCTGATTCATTGCGCCAGTCCATTAGCATTGGGTCCAAACCTCAGCAAAACAAATGATGACGCCGGGCCTGCGGTACATATTTATTGCACTGCACGACAAGCCTGCCCGTAACCGGTGGCGGCGGTTAAACTGCGCCTTTGCGACGCTATATGTCGCATTGCCGTAAACCCGGCTGAAACCGGGGTTGGCGCTATAAGAAGTTGTCGCTTGGCGGCAAGGCCGGGCTGAAAACTGTCCTTACAATCCCCCCATCGCTCGCCAGTTTCCGGCGAGTGTTCCTCTTCAGGAGACTCCGATGTCCGTTGAGCACGCTGCGGTAGAACGCGCCGATTTCGACCAGGTAATGGTTCCCAACTATGCGCCTGCCGCATTCATTCCCGTGCGTGGCGCCGGTTCCCGCGTGTGGGACCAGTCTGGCCGCGAGCTGATCGACTTCGCCGGCGGCATTGCTGTCAACGTATTGGGCCATGCGCACCCGGCGCTGGTTGGTGCCTTGACGGAGCAGGCGAACAAGCTGTGGCACGTGTCCAACGTGTTCACCAACGAGCCAGCCCTGCGCCTGGCACACAAGCTGATCGACGCGACCTTCGCCGAGCGTGCGTTCTTCTGCAACTCCGGCGCCGAAGCCAACGAGGCCGCGTTCAAGCTGGCCCGTCGCGTCGGTTTCGACCGGTTCGGCAGTGAGAAGTACGAAATCATCGCCGCCCTCAACAGCTTTCACGGTCGTACCTTGTTCACTGTGAACGTTGGCGGCCAGTCGAAATATTCCGACGGTTTCGGTCCGAAAATCACCGGCATCACCCACGTGCCTTACAACGATCTGGCCGCGCTGAAGGCGGCCATTTCCGACAAGACCTGCGCCGTCGTGCTGGAGCCGATTCAGGGCGAAAGCGGTGTGATTCCTGCCGAACTCCAATACCTGCAAGGCGCTCGGGATTTGTGCACCGCCCACAACGCGCTGCTGATTTTCGATGAAGTGCAAACCGGCATGGGCCGTAGCGGCAAACTGTTCGCCTATCAGCATTACGGCGTGACGCCGGACATCCTGACCAGCGCCAAGAGCCTGGGCGGTGGTTTCCCGATCGCCGCAATGCTGACCACCGAAGACCTGGCCAAACATTTGGTCGTCGGCACCCACGGCACCACTTACGGCGGTAACCCGCTGGCGTGCGCAGTGGCGGAAGCGGTGATCGACGTGGTCAATACCCCTGAAGTGTTGGCGGGCGTGAACGCCAAGCACGACAAATTCAAGGCACGCCTGGAGCAGATCGGCGAGAAATATGGCCTGTTCACCCAGGTCCGCGGCATGGGCCTGTTGATCGGCTGCGTGTTGAACGACGCCTGGAAAGGCAAGGCCAAAGACATTTTCAACGCCGCCGAGCGCGAAGGCCTGATGATTCTGCAAGCCGGCCCGGACGTGGTGCGTTTTGCGCCTAGCCTGGTGGTTGAAGACGCCGACATCGACGAAGGCCTGAACCGCTTCGAACGCGCTGCGGCAAAGTTGACGCAAGCCTGATAGACCTTTCGACGCCTGACATGTCAGGCGTCGATCAAAATTTTATGCCGGGCCTGATTTTTGTTGTAGGAGTGAGCCTGCTCGCGATGGTGTGTCAGTCGACATCAATGTTGCTGATCCACCATCGCGAGCAGGCTCAGTCCTACAAGGGTTCGGCTTATTTCCCTCAAGAGTATGAGAAAGGAGTGACACCATGCTGGTGATGCGCCCCGCGCAAATGGCTGATCTGGGCGAGGTACAGCGTCTGGCTGCGGACAGCCCGATTGGTGTCACTTCCTTGCCGGACGATGTCGAGCGCCTGAGTGACAAGATCGCTGCAAGCGAAGCTTCGTTTGCCGCCGAAGTCAGTTTCAACGGCGAAGAAAGCTACTTCTTTGTCCTTGAAGACAGCGCCACCGGCAAATTGGCCGGCTGCTCGGCCATCGTCGCTTCGGCCGGGTATTCCGAGCCGTTCTACAGCTTTCGCAACGAAACCTTCGTGCACGCTTCCCGCGAGCTGAAGATTCACAACAAGATCCACGTGCTCTCGCAGTGCCACGACCTGACCGGCAACAGCCTGTTGACCAGTTTCTACGTGCTGCCGGAGCTGGTGGGTTCGGCCTGGTCGGAGCTCAACTCGCGCGGGCGCCTGCTGTTTGTCGCCAGCCACCCGGAGCGCTTCGCCGATTCCGTAGTGACCGAAATTGTCGGCTACAGCGACGAGAATGGCGACTCGCCATTCTGGGATGCGATCGGGCGCAACTTTTTCGACCTCAACTACGCCGCTGCCGAGCGTCTGTGCGGTCTGAAGAGCCGCACCTTCCTCGCCGAACTGATGCCGCACTATCCGATCTACGTGCCATTGCTGCCGGACACCGCGCAAGAAGCGATGGGCCAGGTGCACCCGCGTGCGCAGATCACGTTCGACATCCTGATGCGCGAAGGCTTCGAGACTGATCACTACATCGATATTTTCGACGGCGGCCCGACCTTGCATGCACGTGTCTCGGGCATCCGGTCGATCGCGCAAAGCCGCGTGGTGCCGGTGAAAATCGGCGAGACGGTCAAAGGCGTCGGCCGCCAGTACCTGGTGGCCAATGCGCAGCTTCAGGATTACCGCGCGGTGTTGCTCGAGCTCGATTACGCGCCGGGCAAACCGGTGGTTCTGGACCTGGAAGCGGCCGAAGCCCTGGGTGTCGGTGAAGGTGCCAGCGTGCGCCTGGTGGCGGTTTGACGCCTGCTGTAAAAAATGCTGAAAAGTAGCGAGTTTCACGGGTGGCGCAAGCGGCCCGTTTGAGGAGATAGCATGATCGTTCGTCCCGTACGCAGCAGCGACTTACCCGCTCTGATCACCCTGGCGCGCAGCACCGGCACAGGCCTGACCACGTTGCCGGCCAACGAAGAGCGTCTGGCCCACCGGGTCGGCTGGGCCGAAAAAACCTTTCGCGGCGAAGCCGGGCGGGGCGATGCGGATTACCTGTTCGTACTCGAGGACGATGAGGGTCGCGTGGTCGGCATTTCCGCCATCGCCGGCGCCGTCGGCCTGCGCGAGCCCTGGTACAACTTCCGCGTCGGCCTGACCGTCAGCGCCTCGCAGGAACTGAACATCTATCGCGAAATTCCGACGCTGTTCCTGGCCAACGACCTGACCGGCAATTCCGAACTGTGCTCGCTGTTCCTGCACGCCGATTACCGCAACGGCCTCAACGGCCGCATGCTGGCCAAGGCGCGGATGCTGTTCATCGCCGAGTTCCCGCAATTGTTCGGTAACAAGATCATCGCCGAAATGCGCGGCGTGTCTGATGAAGCCGGGCGTTCGCCGTTCTGGGAAAGCCTGGGTCGGCACTTCTTCAAAATGGAATTCAGCCAGGCCGATTACCTGACGGGCGTGGGCAACAAGGCTTTCATCGCCGAGCTGATGCCGAAATTTCCGTTGTACACCTGTTTCCTGTCGCCGGATGCGCGCAACGTGATCGGCCAGGTCCATCCGGATACCGAGCCGGCGCTGTCGATGCTCAAGAGCGAAGGGTTCAGCTATCAGGGCTACGTCGATATCTTCGACGCCGGCCCGGCAGTGGAGTGCGAAACCGGCAAGATCCGCGCCGTGCGCGACAGCCAGGCACTGGTGCTGGCCATCGGCACGCCGGGTGATGACGCCACACCGTTCCTGATTCACAACCGCAAGCGCGAAGACTGCCGGATCACCGCTGCACCCGCACGCTTCGCGGCCGGTACGTTGGTGGTCGATCCGCTGACCGCCAAACGTCTTCAACTCAACGCCGGCGATCAAGTGCGCGCCGTTCCGTTGTCCGCAGCACGGGAGTCGAAATAATGAATTCGCTATACATCGCAGGTGAGTGGCTGGCCGGTCAGGGCGACGCGTTTCAATCGCTGAACCCGGTGACCCAGCAAGTGCTGTGGGCCGGTGAAGGTGCGACCGCGGCGCAGGTCGAATCGGCCGTGCAAGCCGCGCGTCAGGCCTTTCCGGGGTGGGCGCGACGCACGCTGGACGAGCGCATCGCGGTGCTGGAAGCCTTCGCCGCTTCGTTGAAAAGTCACGCTGACGAACTGGCGCGCACCATCGGCGAAGAAACCGGCAAACCGCTGTGGGAATCGGCCACCGAAGTCACCAGCATGATCAACAAGATTGCCATCTCCGTGCAGAGCTATCGCGAGCGTACCGGCGAGAAGAGCGGCCCGTTGGGCGACGCGACCGCTGTCTTGCGCCACAAGCCGCATGGCGTGGTGGCAGTGTTTGGCCCGTACAACTTTCCCGGTCACTTGCCCAACGGCCACATCGTGCCAGCATTACTGGCGGGTAACAGCGTGTTGTTCAAGCCGAGCGAACTGACCCCGAAAGTCGCCGAGCTGACGGTCAAATGCTGGATCGAAGCGGGCCTGCCGGCAGGCGTGTTGAACCTGCTGCAAGGCGCGCGCGAAACCGGGATTGCCCTGGCGGCGAACCCGGGTATCGACGGGTTGTTCTTCACCGGCTCGAGCCGAACCGGCAATCATCTGCACCAGCAATTCGCCGGTCGCCCGGACAAGATCCTCGCGCTGGAGATGGGCGGCAACAATCCGCTGGTGGTCGATGAAGTGGCCGATCTCGACGCCGCTGTGTACACGATCATTCAGTCGGCGTTCATTTCTGCCGGTCAGCGCTGCACCTGTGCGCGGCGCCTGCTGGTGCCCCAAGGCGCCTGGGGTGACTCGCTGCTGGCGCGTCTGGTTGACGTCAGTTCGACGATTGAGGTCGGCGCATTCGATCAGCAACCGGCGCCGTTCATGGGCTCGGTGATTTCCCTCGGAGCAGCAAAAGCCTTGATGGATGCGCAAGAACATTTGCTGGGCAATGGCGCGGTGGCCTTGCTGGAAATGACCCAGCCACAAGCGCAAGCCGCGTTGCTGACGCCTGGCATCATCGACGTCACTGCCGTGGCTGATCGTCCTGACGAAGAGCTGTTCGGTCCGCTGCTGCAAGTGATCCGCTACGCTGATTTTGAAGCGGCGATCGCTGAAGCCAATGGCACTGAATATGGTCTGGCGGCGGGTTTGCTGTCAGATTCCGAAGCGCGTTATCAGCAGTTCTGGCTGGAAAGCCGCGCCGGTATCGTCAACTGGAACAAACAGCTGACGGGCGCCGCGAGCAGCGCGCCATTCGGTGGCGTCGGCGCCTCGGGCAACCATCGCGCCAGTGCCTACTACGCCGCAGATTACTGCGCGTACCCGGTGGCGTCGCTGGAAACGCCAAGCCTAGTGTTGCCGGCGGCACTGACGCCCGGCGTGAAAATGGCGTGATGCCCATCGCCAGCAGGCTGGCTCCCACAGGTTCGGTGGTGTTCATACATTTCATGTACGACGCAACCCCTGTGGGAGCCAGCCTGCTGGCGATGACCGCGCCTCGGTCTTACTGAATTGTTACCCGCCTAAACACCCGATTCCCGTGGAGCCTCGCTGATGAAATCCTGTGAAGTCAATTTTGACGGTCTAGTGGGGCCGACCCATAACTACGGCGGTTTGTCCTACGGCAACGTCGCGTCCCAGAGCAACAGCCAGCAATCTTCGAACCCGAAGGAAGCCGCGCTGCAAGGCCTGGCAAAAATGAAAGCACTGATGGAAATGGGCTTTCAACAAGGTGTGCTTGCGCCGCAGGAACGTCCCGACGTTGCCGCGCTGCGCCGCCTCGGCTTCAGCGGCACCGACGCTCAGGTCATCGAAAAAGCCGCGAAGGATGCGATGCCGTTGCTGGTTGCCAGTTGCTCGGCGTCGAGCATGTGGGTGGCCAACGCTGCCACCGTCAGCCCAAGCGCCGACACTGCCGATGGCCGCGTGCATTTCACTGCCGCCAATCTCAACTGCAAATACCACCGCAGCATCGAGCACCCGACCACCAGCCGCGTGCTCGGCGCGATGTTCGCCGATCAGAAACACTTCGCCCATCACGCCGCGTTGCCGGCGGTGGCGCAGTTCGGTGACGAAGGCGCGGCCAACCACACGCGTTTCTGCCGGGACTATGGCGAAGCGGGCGTCGAGTTTTTCGTGTTCGGCCGCAGCGCTTTCGACAACCGCTACCCGGCGCCACAAAAATACCCGGCGCGCCAGACTCTCGAAGCTTCGCAAGCGGTGGCCCGCCTGCACGGCCTGAGCACGGACGGCGTGGTCTACGGTCAACAGAACCCGTCGGTGATCGATCAGGGCGTTTTCCACAACGACGTGATCGCGGTGGGCAACGGCGAGGTGTTGTTCTATCACGAGGACGCGTTCCTCGACACCGAACAGATGCTGGACGAACTGGCACGCAAACTCGCCAAAGTCGGTGGGAAATTTCAGTCTGTGTGCGTGCCACGTTCCGCCGTCACTGTGGACGACGCGGTTCGGTCCTACCTGTTCAATAGCCAGCTGCTGTCACGTGCTGATGGCTCGATGCTGTTGATCGTGCCGGAAGAATGCCGCGCTAACGAACGCGTCTGGCAATACCTGCAGGGTTTGACCAGCACCGGCGGGCTGATTCGCGAAGTGAAGGTTTTCGATCTCAAGCAAAGCATGCAGAACGGCGGTGGCCCGGCTTGCCTGAGGTTGCGCGTTGCCCTGAATGAAACCGAACTGGCGGCCGTCAACCCAGGGGTTATCATGACGGCACCGTTGTACGGCACGCTGACCGAATGGGTCGACAAGCACTACCGCGACCGCATGGCCGAAAGCGATCTTGCCGACCCGCAATTGCTGCTTGAATGCCGGACGGCACTGGATGAACTGACGCAAATCCTTAAACTGGGCGCGGTTTATCCATTCCAGATCAATTGAAAACCGGCGCGCGTTGCCTTCCTGCGCGCCGCTTTATTTCCAGATGAGAGCGTAAAAACATGAGCGATACCCTGCAGCTGATCCTTGAAGACACCGACGGCACGCAACTGGAAACCTCCTGCACCCGCGTCGCGGTCATGTGGCAAGGCAAAGAGCTGTGGATTCAGCAGGACGGCCGTGGCCAATTGCTGATCGGCGTGGACGTGGAAGAAGGTGACGCTGAATACGCCAACCTGCTGCTGCGTCCATTGGCGACTAATCTGGTAAGTCTGCAACTGGAAATGGAACCGGCCGACCTCGGCGACGACGAGGACCACGTGCACGGCCCGGATTGCAATCACGACCATTAAGGAATCACTCTATGCTCGCCCTCGGCAAATTGCTTGAACTGACCCTCGCCGGCCGCGAACCGGCGGAGAAGACTCAACTGACTGTCGAAGGCGTGCGCATGCGCTGGTTGAGCGAAGGTGCGCTGGAAGTCCGGCCACCGCAAGCGCGCGACAATGGCCTGGACTTGCTGCTGTCCGCCGGCATCCACGGCAACGAAACAGCGCCGATCGAATTGCTCGATCGCCTGTTGCATGACATCGCTCGCGGCGATCTGAAACCGCGCGCACGCATTCTGTTCCTGTTCGGCAACCCCGAAGCGATCCGCAAAGGCGAGCGCTTCATCGAACAGGACGTCAATCGGCTGTTCAACGGCCGTCACGAGCAAAGCAGCGGTTTCGAAGCCTTGCGCGCCTGTGAGTTGGAGCGGCTGGCCGCGAGTTTCTTCAGCCTGCCTGACCGTGAGCGTCTGCATTACGATTTGCACACGGCCATTCGCGGTTCGAAAATCGAGCAGTTCGCCTTGTACCCCTGGGCAGAAGGTCGCCAGCATTCCCGCCAGCAACTCGCTCGCCTGCGCGATGCCGGGATGGAAGCGGTGCTGCTGCAGAACAAGCCATCAATCGTTTTCAGCTCTTACACCTACGACAAGCTGGGTGCCGAGTCTTTCACGCTGGAGCTGGGCAAGGCGCGGCCGTTCGGGCAAAACGACGGGGTTAATGTCGATCTGCTGGGAACCAGACTCAAGCAAATCATCGATGGCACCGAACCTGAAGGTGAGCAAGGGCTGGACGGTTTGCAGCTGTTCAGCGTGGCCCGGGAAATCATCAAGCACAGCGACAGTTTCCGCCTGAACCTGCCCGCGGACATCGAGAATTTTTCCGAATTGGAGACGGGTTACGTGCTGGCTGAAGACATCGCACAGACGCGCTGGATCATTGAGGAAGAGGGCGCCCGAATCATCTTCCCCAACCCCAAGGTCCAAAATGGCCTGCGGGCGGGCATCCTGATCGTGCCGGCTACCGACGAAAACCTCGCCTGAGTTCACCGCAAACCAATGTGGGAGATTCTATGGTTTTGATCAAGCCATAACCGGCCCTTTGGTGCGGTACTCGCTCTGATTTTTCATCAGGGCGAATGCCACACGAGCGAGCTTACGAGCCAGCATCACCAGCACCTGGGTAGTCGCTTTTCCACGGCCTCGTTGATACTCGTAGAACTCTTTCCACGCCAGCGTTCGACTGGCCGACATCGCTGCGTTATGTAGCAGTCGGCGTATTTCTGAACAGCCACGCTTGGTCAGAAATCTGCGGCCATTCTTTTGGCCTGAATCTGAAACTCTCAGATCCATGCCCAAAAAAGCAATGTAGGCGTCACTACTGGTAAAGTCGCCTCGGTTATAGGCCATCACCAAGGCTGCGGCGGTCAGAAAGCCGATGCCCTCTACGGCTTGGCAACGAGCAACTTGCTCAAGCAGGCCAGCCTCGCGCAGCACATCTTTGATTTTCTTTTTAACCAGTAAATCCAATCTATCAATGGACTTAACGAAAGTTGCAAATGATGACTTCAAACTCGCATCATTTGACCAGCTTTGGGTCAGGCTGGTTTTGGCCTGAATCAGCGAAGCCCGCCGCCGTAGAAGGCTTTGCAGCTTGCCGTAGACGGCTGGAGGTGGGGTCCATGGGCGTAGATGCTCCCCTTCGTTTTTTAGAAAACGGGCAAGAAGACGTGCATCGGATGCGTCTGTTTTACTCCGGCCACCGACGCCTTTGCGGTAATTACTCAATTGAAAACCATCGATGATGTAAACATCGAAACCAGACTCGTACGCCAGCTCGATTAAATCGATGTGATAAACATTTGTCGCTTCAACAGCAATGGCGGTAGCTGCAGGCAATGTCTTAAGCCAGCGCTTGATTACAGGCTTTTCATTATCTATCGAGGTGAGCAGATCCAAGTCTGCCTGGTAGGTAACGAGTTCAACTTTGGCGACATCGACACCCGTGATTGACTGTGAAACGCGCATTGCCATGGGCACTTCTCCACGCTAAGGTTTTACGGCTTGTAGGGGTTCACCCAGAGGCGCAGGCTTGTTTCTATCGTCGCTAGAACGAAGCATTCTTTATCGGCGCTTTTGGTGGAAGGGGTGGGGCGAGGTCTCCCACGGTCTGTACTGTTGCAGCAGTCAGATGCTAGCTGTTCGTCCCACCACCCCTTCAAGTCTAACCATACAAGCTAGCCTGCTAGCGATTACAATGAGTCAGTCACCCTAGGTGTCGACTGATACTCCGCTATCGCCAGCAGGCTAGCTCCCACAGTTATGTCCGGTGTTTAGACAGCTACCGCGCGGTGCTCGCTGCGGCGCAGCGCGCGAACCTTCTGCAGCGTATCCGCACACGTCTTCGCCGCTTCCTGACCCTTGTGCACAAAGTGCTCGAAGAAGAACTTCTGATGCTCTTCGCCGGCATGGAAATGATGCGGGGTCAGCACTACCGAGAACACCGGCACTTCGGTTTCCAGCTGAACCTGCATCAGGGCGCTGATGACCGACTGCGCGACGAATTCGTGACGGTAGATCCCGCCATCGACCACCAGGCCAGCCGCGACAATCCCGGCATATCGCCCGGTCTTGGCCAAGAGCTTGGCGTGCAGTGGAATTTCGAATGCGCCGCCGACTTCGAAAAAATCAATCTCCGATTCCTGATACCCCTGAGCGATCATTTCGGCGACGAAGCCCTGGCGGCTCTGATCGACGATTTCCTTGTGCCAGCAGGCCTGGATGAACGCGACGCGTTCGCCCTGATGGTTCTTGCTTTTGCTGTCGATGGCGGTGGGTTGCATGTTCTGACTCCTGTTCATGAAAGAAACAGGGCATATGAATCGAAGGGGACTCGAGGGTACGCACGGCTCGCATGAATGCGCGCGGACGGCCCTCTGGTGTCAATCCCGTTCTCTCTTCATCCGGACTATGACCGTCGGCCCCGGGATCACACCGGGTCTGCTGACCTTGCCACCGGACACCGCCTAAACCGTGCCTGCCGCAAGCGCTCGCGGGCTATGCGCATCGCGCGCAATTACCGCCGGTGGGGAATTACACCCCGCCCTGAGAACGTTTTTTACCGCCGGAAAGTGTGGCGGCGCAGCGTTTTTAACACATATTCCACGCACCTGCATTGCGCCTGGTTGATGATTGCTATCGACTTTTCCGGTACCAATCAGCCTTTTCCTGCTCAGGAGCTTGATTAATCGTCGGCAAGGCCGCAGTAATTCATTCCTGACAAGCATTTTTCATTGTTCAAAGAGGCCGGATTCATGAGCGTTATCGATCTTCGCAGCGACACCGTCACCCAACCGTCCGCCGGGATGCTCGACGCAATGGCCGCAGCAGCCACCGGTGACGACGTGTATGGCGAAGATCCGACGGTCAATCAGCTGGAAGCGGAGTTGGCCAAGCGGCTCGGTTTTGCCGCAGCGTTGTTCGTGCCGACGGGCACCATGAGCAACCTGCTCGGGTTGATGGCGCATTGTGGGCGCGGGGACGAATACATCGTCGGCCAACAGGCGCACACCTACAAGTACGAGGGCGGTGGTGCGGCGGTGCTCGGATCGATCCAGCCGCAACCGCTGGAAGTGCAGGCCGACGGTTCGCTGGACCTGAATCAGGTGGCGGCGGCCATCAAGCCCGACGACTTCCATTTCGCCCGCACTCGTTTGCTGGCACTGGAAAACACCATGCAGGGCAAAGTGCTGCCGCTGGAGTACCTGGCCGAGGCACGCCGTTTCACCCGTCAGCATGGGTTGCAGTTGCACCTGGACGGCGCTCGGCTTTACAACGCAGCGGTCAAACTGGGTGTCGATGCCCGCGAGATCGCGCAGCATTTCGATTCGGTGTCGGTGTGTCTGTCCAAGGGACTGGGCGCGCCGGTCGGATCGGTGTTGTGCGGCTCGGCCGAGTTGATCGGCAAGGCGCGGCGTTTACGCAAAATGGTCGGTGGCGGCATGCGTCAGGCAGGCATTCTGGCCGCTGCAGGTTTATATGCGCTCGACCACAACGTGCAGCGTCTGGCTGACGATCATGCCAATGCGCAATTTTTGGCTGACGAACTGCAAAAGGCGGGTTACGAAGTTGAACCGGTACAGACCAACATGGTTTACGTGCAAATGGGCGACCGGGCCGAGGCGCTCAAAACATTCGCCGCCGAACGCGGGATCAGGTTGAGTGCTGCCAGTCGCTTGCGCATGGTCACGCACATGGACGTCAGCCGGGCGCAAATCGAGCAGGTCGTCGCGACATTCGTCGAGTTTTCCCGCAACTGATCGCGTTAGCGGTCCAATTGACTGTTTCTATCGCATAAACACGCTGTACCCCGCGCGCAGGGCCGATATAATGCGGCCCTTTGCCGTCGCTTCGTCTGTTGACGTTTCGCACAGGCCCTTGGCCGCAGCCTCCGTGGAAGAACCTATGAAAAGCGCAGAAATCCGTGAAGCCTTCCTTCGCTTCTTCGAAGAGCAAGGCCACACCCGTGTAGCCTCCAGCTCTTTGATTCCGGGCAACGATCCAACCCTGCTGTTCACCAACGCGGGGATGAACCAGTTCAAGGACTGCTTCCTGGGCCAGGAAAAGCGCGCGTACACCCGCGCCGTTTCGAGCCAGAAATGCGTGCGCGCCGGCGGCAAGCACAACGATCTGGAAAACGTCGGTTACACCGCCCGTCACCACACGTTCTTCGAAATGCTGGGCAACTTCAGTTTCGGCGATTATTTCAAGCGCGATGCGATTACCTACGCCTGGAACTTCCTGACCTCGGACCAGTGGCTGAACCTGCCGAAGGAAAAGCTCTGGGTCACCGTTTACGCCAGCGATGACGAAGCGTACGACATCTGGACCAAGGACATCGGCGTCCCGGCCGAGCGCATGGTTCGCATCGGCGACAACAAAGGCGCGCCCTACGCCTCCGACAACTTCTGGACCATGGGCGACACCGGGCCGTGCGGCCCTTGCACCGAAATTTTTTACGATCACGGCGCCGACATCTGGGGCGGCCCTCCGGGCTCACCGGAAGAAGACGGCGACCGTTACATCGAAATCTGGAACAACGTTTTCATGCAGTTCAACCGCACCGCCGATGGCGTGTTGCACCCGCTGCCAGCGCCGTCGGTCGATACCGGCATGGGCCTTGAGCGCATCAGTGCCGTGCTGCAGCACGTTCACTCGAACTATGAAATCGATCTGTTTCAAAGCCTGCTGACCGCCTCGGCCAAGGCCATCGGTTGCACCAACGACAACCAGGCGTCGCTGAAAGTCGTCGCCGACCACATTCGTTCGTGCGGCTTCCTGGTGGCCGACGGCGTGCTGCCGTCCAACGAAGGTCGCGGCTACGTGCTGCGCCGCATCATCCGTCGCGCCTGCCGTCACGGCAACAAACTGGGCGCCAAGGGCAGCTTCTTCTACCAGATCGTTGCCGCATTGGTCGCCGAGATGGGCGAAGCCTTCCCTGAACTGAAAACCCAGCAAGCGCACATCGAGCGCGTGCTGAAGGCTGAAGAAGAGCAGTTCGCCAAGACCCTGGAACAGGGGCTGAAGATCCTCGAGCAGGATCTGGCCGAACTCAAAGGCGACGTGGTACCGGGCGACGTGGTGTTCAAACTCTACGACACCTATGGTTTCCCGATGGACCTGACCGGCGACATCGCTCGCGAGCGCAACCTGACCCTCGACGAAGCCGGTTTTGAACGCGAGATGGAAGCCCAGCGCGTCCGTGCCCGTTCCGCCAGCTCCTTCGGCATGGACTACAACAGCCTGGTCAAGGTTGATGTGGCCACCGAGTTCACCGGTTACAAAGCCACCAGCGGTTCGGCGAAAGTGGTTGGCCTCTATAAAGAAGGTCAAGCGGTCGACGTATTGAGTGAAGGCGAAGAGGGCGTGGTCGTTCTCGATCAAACGCCGTTCTACGCCGAATCCGGCGGCCAGATTGGCGACAGCGGTTATCTGCAAGCCAGCGGCGGTCGTTTCGACGTGCGTGACACCACCAAGACCGGTGGCGCGTTCCTGCACCACGGCGTGTTGGCATCGGGCAGCCTGACCATCGGCGCACCGGTCGAAACTCACGTGGAAGCGGAAGTCCGCAACGCGACCGCGCTCAACCACTCGGCCACCCACTTGCTGCACGCCGCTTTGCGCAAAGTGCTGGGCGAGCATGTTCAGCAGAAAGGCTCGCTGGTTGACAGTCAACGCCTGCGTTTCGACTTCAGCCACTTCGAAGCCATCAAGCCTGAGCAGATCAAAGCACTGGAAGACATCGTCAACGCCGAGATTCGCAAGAACTCCCCGGTGGAAACCGAGGAAACCGACATCGAAACCGCCAAGCAGAAAGGCGCCATGGCGCTGTTCGGCGAGAAGTACGGCGACAGCGTGCGCGTACTGAGCATGGGCGATTTCTCGGTGGAGTTGTGCGGCGGTATCCACGCCAATCGTACCGGGGACATTGGCCTGCTGAAAATCATCAGCGAAGGCGGCGTGGCGTCGGGTGTGCGTCGTATCGAGGCCATCACCGGTGCTGCGGCACTGGCTTACCTGAATGCTGCGGAAGAACAACTCAAGGAAGCGGCCAACCTGGTCAAGGGCAGCCGCGACAACCTGATCGACAAACTGTCGGCTGTGCTAGAGCGCAACCGTCTGCTGGAGAAGCAACTCGAGCAGTTGCAGGCCAAGGCAGCCAGCGCGGCGGGCGATGATCTGTCGGCTACCGCTGTGGATGTCAAAGGCGTGAAAGTGCTGGCCGTGCGTCTGGACGGTCAGGACGGCAAAGCGCTGCTGGCGCTGGTCGATCAGCTGAAAAACAAACTCGGCCGCGCAGTGATCCTGCTCGGCAGTGTCCATGAGGAAAAGGTCGTTCTGGTTGCAGGCGTAACCAAAGACCTGACTGGCCAACTCAAAGCCGGTGATTTGATGAAGCAAGCCGCTGCGGCAGTGGGCGGGAAGGGCGGTGGTCGTCCAGACATGGCGCAGGGCGGCGGTATCGACGCTGGCGCACTGGATGCTGCATTGGCCCTGACCGTTCCATTTGTAGAGCAGGGTCTATAAGGCAGCGTTGCAACCCGCGGTCCAGTCGCGGGCCGCAACGCTGTTCGAGTGATTATTTGGGCGCCCTTCATGGGCTGAGGCGGCTTTGAAATGGCTTTGATCGTACAGAAATTTGGAGGCACCTCGGTCGGCACTGTCGAGAGAATCGAGCAGGTCGCCGACAAGGTTAAGAAATTCCGCGATGCTGGCGATGACCTGGTGGTTGTGCTGTCTGCAATGAGCGGCGAGACCAACCGTCTGATCGATCTGGCCAAGCAAATCAGTGGCGACGACCAACCCGTTCCGCGTGAACTGGATGTCATCGTTTCCACCGGCGAGCAGGTGACGATTGCACTGTTGGCCATGGCGCTGATCAAACGCGGTGTGCCGGCGGTGTCTTACACCGGTAATCAGGTGCGGATTCTGACGGACAGCGCGCACAATAAAGCGCGTATCTTACAGATTGACGATCAGAAAATTCGCGGTGACCTGAAGGCCGGTCGCGTGGTGGTTGTCGCCGGTTTCCAGGGTGTCGACGAGCACGGCAACATCACCACCCTCGGTCGTGGCGGTTCCGACACCACCGGCGTGGCGCTGGCAGCAGCCTTGAAAGCTGACGAATGCCAGATCTACACCGATGTCGACGGCGTCTACACCACCGACCCGCGCGTTGTTTCCGTGGCTCAGCGTCTGGACAAGATTACTTTTGAAGAGATGCTGGAAATGGCCAGCCTCGGTTCCAAGGTGCTGCAGATCCGTGCGGTGGAATTCGCCGGCAAGTACAACGTACCGCTGCGCGTTCTGCACAGCTTCAAGGAGGGTCCGGGCACCCTCATTACTATTGATGAAGAGGAAACCATGGAACAGCCGATCATTTCCGGCATCGCTTTCAATCGCGATGAAGCCAAGCTGACCATCCGTGGCGTGCCAGACACCCCGGGCGTTGCGTTCAAGATTCTCGGCCCGATCAGTGCCGCGAACATCGAAGTCGACATGATCGTGCAGAACGTTTCGCACGATAACACCACCGACTTCACCTTCACCGTGCATCGTAACGACTACCAGGCTGCAGAAGCCGTGCTGAAGAAGACGGCAGACGAAATCGGTGCTCGTGAGGTGGTGGGTGATACCAAGATCGCCAAAGTCTCGATCGTCGGCGTCGGCATGCGTTCGCACGCAGGCGTGGCCAGTCGCATGTTCGAATCCCTGGCGAAAGAAAGCATCAACATCCAGATGATCTCAACCTCGGAAATCAAGGTGTCCGTGGTCATCGAAGAGAAGTACCTGGAACTGGCCGTGCGCGCTCTGCACACGGCTTTCGAACTGGACGCTCCGGCCCGACAGGGCGAGTGATGCGTTTGCCGAAGGGCGCGGTATACCGCGCCCTTTTTGTTTTCTTGAGCGGCGCGGCGACCTGTTCTTTTGCCCGCGCTGGTCAATACTCAGGCATGCAGGCTGCGACCGCTCAGGTTGTGGGTCGAGTGCCTTTTTTTTGCAGACTGTTGTCCCTGAAATGAAATGCGTGAGGAGAAAGGTATGCTGATTCTGACTCGTCGGTGCGCAGAAAGCCTGATTATTGGTGATGGCGAAATCACCGTGACCGTGCTCGGCGTTAAAGGAAATCAAGTGCGCATCGGTGTCAACGCCCCGAAAGAGGTTGCGGTCCATCGTGAGGAAATTTACCTGCGTATAAAGAAAGAGAAGGACGAAGAACCAAGCCATTAATTTTTATCGTTTTTTATGTTTGCAAACGGGGAGGAAGCTGGTTAATATACGCCCCGTGTTGCGGAGAGCTGGCCGAGTGGCCGAAGGCGCTCCCCTGCTAAGGGAGTACACCTCAAAAGGGTGTCGGGGGTTCGAATCCCCCGTTCTCCGCCATTATTTGCGTAGTACGTTGTAATCTGGCTTCTTCGGTAAGTTGTTGAAACTACTAGAAAAAGTGCTTTACAAAAAGATTCGGCGGCCTATAATGCGCGGCAACAAATGCACTCGTAGCTCAGCTGGATAGAGTACTCGGCTACGAACCGAGCGGTCACAGGTTCGAATCCTGTCGAGTGCACCATTTAAGAGTTGTTTGCAGTAATGCAAAAGACTTGGCTTCAACCAGTTGTGATCTGGTATAAAACCACATATGCACTCGTAGCTCAGCTGGATAGAGTACTCGGCTACGAACCGAGCGGTCACAGGTTCGAATCCTGTCGAGTGCACCAAACACCAAAAAGCCTGCGTCTAACGCGGGCTTTTTGCTGTCCGGGATTTGGCTTTTTCCTTGGTGCAACCTCTCTCATCAAATTCGATGTGCGCGCTACGACCTCGTTTGGTGTCGTACCGGTAGTGGGTAGCGGAATTGCGGATACTGACCTTGTCGGGTTTGCCCAATGCGCTCTCCACATCTTGCAGGCTCATGCCGGCGACAATCCGCCGATGGATGATTGCATCGCGTCGTTCCCTGGCGCTGATCAGGTTGCCGCATTTGTCCTCGCTGCGGCCGACGACTGTTGGTTCTCTCCTTTTGATTGCACTGCCTGATCTTTCGCGGGGCTCTGCTTCCGGCATCATCCCCACGATGCTTTCCGGCGTGAAGGTGCGCACCTCCTGAATCAACAAGTTTTCCCCGACAGCACAACTTAATGTCGTAAACGTGACGCGCCCATCGCTTGCTTCACATCGGTGAACACTGCTGGCACTTGCTGCAAGCGCCAGGCAGAGCAGGGTTGTGAGCACAAGGCATTGGATAATCAGCGGCATTCGAGCGTCCTCCATGACGATTTGCTGCAAAGCGTAGCCGCTGAATTTTTTAACGCCTGTGTGTTTTCTTTTCAGGATGAGTCGTCGCATTTGCGGGGATCAGGAGGCTGCTCAGGTTTGTCTCGCAAGCGCTTGTTTCAGCCACGATTTTTTAACCTTAAAAACCGTCGGGCGGTGTATCATTGCGCCCGTCAGCCCCGCCGGGGCTTGTGGAATACCTCCATGGACTTACCCAGTAGTTACTCAGTAAACCGTTGTTCCAATCATGAATTAACTGATTGATCCTTCCGGCGTGCCCCGCTGCTGGGAGTGGAGTTCGCCTATGTCCGAAGTTGAAGTAAAGAAAACACAAGAAAGCCTGCAGGACCGCCTCGCTCAAGTTGTTGAGCTGTTGCAGCGTCAGCGCGTGGTCGAAGACCTGACGCATCGTCAGGAAGGTCCGCACCACGAGCGGGTTGAAAACCTGGTTCATCGGCAGAACCTGGTCGAGCTGCAACGCAAGCTTGATGATTTGCACTCCGCCGACGTCGCCTACATCCTCGAAGCCCTGCCGCTGGACGATCGACTGACGCTTTGGCAACTGGTCAAAGCTGATCGCGACGGCGATATCCTGCTCGAAGTGTCTGACTCGGTGCGTGAAACGCTGATCGCCGACATGGACGATCATGAGCTGCTGGCCGCCGCCAAAGACATGGACGCCGACGAACTCGCTGACCTGGCTTCCGAGCTGCCGCGAGATGTCGTCCATGAGCTCATGGAAACTCTCGATAGCCAGCAGCGCGAGCGCGTGCGCTCGGCCTTGTCCTATGACGAGGAGCAGGTCGGTGCGCTGATGGACTTCGAGATGGTGACGATCCGTGAGGACGTCAGCCTCGAGGTGGTTTTGCGCTACCTGCGCCGACTCAAGGAACTCCCGGGGCATACTGACAAGCTGTTTGTGGTCGATTACGACGGCGTGCTCAAGGGCGTGTTGCCGATCAAGCGTCTGTTGGTCAACGACCCGGAGAAGCAGGTGGCTGAGGTCATGGCCAGCGACCCGGTGAGTTTTCATCCTGACGAAGATGCCTACGATGCTGCGCAGGCATTCGAGCGTTATGACTTGATCTCGGCCCCCGTCGTTGACAAGAACGGCAAGCTCATCGGCCGTCTGACCATCGATGAAATGGTCGACCTGATTCGTGAAGAGAGCGAAAACGAAGTGCTCAACATGGCGGGTCTGCGTGAAGAGGAAGACATTTTCGCCTCGGTCTGGAAATCCCTGCGTAACCGCTGGGCCTGGCTGGCGGTCAATCTCGTTACCGCTTTTATCGCTTCTCGAGTCATCGGTCTGTTTGAAGGTTCGATTGAGAAACTGGTGGCGTTGGCGGCGTTGATGCCGATTGTGGCCGGCATCGGCGGTAACTCGGGTAACCAGACTATCACCATGATTGTGCGGGCCATGGCGCTGGATCAGGTGAGTACCGGCAATACATCACGTCTGATGCGCAAGGAGTTGGCGGTCGGCTTGATCAATGGTCTGGTGTGGGGCGGGGTGATCGGTATCGTTGCCTACCTGCTTTATGGCAGCTGGTCCCTCGGCGTGGTGATGACTGCAGCAATGACCCTCAATCTGTTGCTCGCCGCTTTGATGGGGGTATTGATCCCCATGACGTTGGTGCGGCTGGGTCGCGACCCGGCGATGGGCGCCAGCGTGATGATTACCGCCATGACCGACAGCGGCGGCTTCTTCATTTTCCTGGGGCTGGCGACGATCTTCCTGCTGTGATTTGAAGCGCCCAAAAACCTGCTCAAAAGGCAGGTTTTTTTGCGCCTGAATTTCAGACAAAAAAAGCCGGCAATTAAGCCGGCTTGGAGTGTTCGATTAGATCAGGAAGCGTCTGCGGCCAATTCTGCGTCATGTGCAATCAGCGAAACCAGAGCATTTTGCTGACGATGCGACAGTTGACGGAAACGTTGCAGCAGTTCGCGTTCGTGGAGTGAAAGCTCCGGGCTGTCGAGGCGCATGCTCAATTCATCGCCCAGTGCGCCTTCCTGAATGAGGCTTTGTTCAAGGCGCGCGATGATTTCGGAGTTCATGCTGCGATGATGATTGCGAGCCACCTCGGCAATGCGTTCACGCATTCCGTCTGGCAGACGTACGACGAACTTGTCAGCCGTACGGCTGGAATAAATTGCCTGTTTCAATGGGCGCATATATTTAACCGGTTAGTTCAGGGGAGCGGTTCTCGGGATTGGCCGCAGGATGTCTGATACGACAAGAACTCTGGCCAAATGTTCAACCTGAATTGATAAGGACTCGCATCATGCCTTAAAGAAGCCAGTTCATTGGCGTCAATTCTGTGACAAATATTGAACTGGATGAAGGCATTATGCCAGCACCCATTGTCAGAAATGCGGACTGGTTAGATAACTGACACCCGACCGTATTGCCGCCGCGTCCGGTTGCACTGTGAAAACGCCAAAAGACGTCCAGGGTGCACGCTATGCAGATTCGACCACTGTTCCCTACAACGTTGAGAATAGTGGCAAATGGCCGATTTACTAGTGGCATTTTGGCAAAGGCGGGAAATTGCGATGGATGGCAAAACGCGTAATCAGGGTGACCGAAGGCTAATGCCTATTGGGGCATAGTTTCAGCGCAGAACCGGATCAAATTTGAATTTGCGCCCGGCGATCAGCGCGAGGAGGAAGAACCCAGAGAAAATGCCGCACGCGATCAGGGGCAGGGTCAGCACGGAAGTCTGAACGACGGCAAAATGGATCACGCCGCTCAAAAGCGCCAAAATGAAAAAGCCTGCTGCTGATTTCGACATACTGCACTCCTGAAAATATGAATCAAAATACCAAACGGTCGGAAGATGGCGCGACCGCAGGCATGCTTTGCTGACTGACCTCCTGGCCGATAAATCCATGGTGATCATTCATGACAGCCAGTTGGGGCGCCTTTTGTACCTGGAGGTAATGCGGCATGTGCTGCGCAACCGAATCGTTACTGTTCTCTGGGGCAAAATGAAAACCCACTAAAACCGCCAGTGCGACTGCATTCGAGAGTAAAAGCGCGCTGTTCATGAGGCAGACCTCCGTTGTTCTTGGTGAACAGCTGAAGCAGCCTCCGTGCCAAAAGTTTACCGCTTATTAAACCCTTTAAAAACAGGCATTTAAAGCATTTTGAGAAGCGTTGTTCATTGCGATTTGCATGGCGTCCATCCGAGGGTCATGCATTTTGCACGGCGGACGGTTTCTGCATGGATGTCTGCCTCTTGCCTACACTTAAAGGGCACCACGGACTACATGACAAAAAAAGCCCTGGCCGTTACCATGCACGCCGTCCGTCGCTGCTCACTTTTGCGTGGCGACTTGTGTCTCAGTAGCTCAATTGGATAGAGCATCCCCCTCCTAAGGGGAAGGTTGCAGGTTCGAACCCCGCCTGGGACACCATCACATCATCAGCCGTGTCGCTGTAAAAATGCCCCGTCGGAGCTCATCTCTCACGGGGTTTTTTTTGGCTGACGTTCCCGGTGACGCACACCGGCCCCGGCCCGCATCCGCATGCACAATCGCATCCCTGCGACTTCAATAAATGCACCTGCTGGCCGATAACCCGGACAGTTATGACTTCTCCAATAAATTGTCTGGAAATCCTCGATGCTGTCGTATCACCAAAAGCGTTTTCTGATCGTCGACGATTTTTCGGATTTTCGCAGTTCCGTCCGGTCGATGTTGCGCGAGCTGGGCGTCAAGGACGTGGACACGGCGGACACCGGCGAGCAGGCGCTGCGCATGTGTTCGCAGAAGGCCTACGATTTCATCCTGCAGGATTTCCACCTGGGCGATGGCAAGAAGAACGGGCAGCAGGTGCTCGAAGATTTGATGATCGAAAAACTGATCAGCCATGAAGCGGTGTTCGTCATGGTCACTGCCGAAACCAGCCAGGCGATGGTCCTCAGTGCCCTGGAGCATGAGCCCGATGCTTACCTGACCAAGCCGTTCAACCGCGCAGGCCTTGCGCAACGGCTGGAGCGGCTGGAGCAGCGCAAGACGTTGCTCAAGCCGATTCTGCAAGCGCTGGATCGCGGCAAACCGGTGGACGTGTTGAACGCTTGCATTGCCTTGTGCAAACAGGACGCGCGCTATTCGCCGTTGTGCCTGCGCTATCGCGCCGATGCGCTGCGTGATCTGAATCAGCACGAGGCGCTGGAGCGTCTTTACGACGGCATCATCGCCGATCGACCGTTGCCATGGGCGTTTGCCGGTTTGGGCAAATTGCTGTTCAAGCGCGGTCAGATCAGCCAGGCCAAAGGCGTCTACGAAAAAGCCCTGAAAGTGTTTCCGATGATGCCGGCGCTGTATGACGGCATGGCCGATGTGCTGATTGCCGAAGGCGACAGCAAGGCTGCGCAGGAGATTCTGGAGGAGGCGATCCGCTTGTCGCCGCTGGCCGTGCGTCGTCAGGCACTGCTGGGCAAACTGGCGATGGCCAACGAAGATTTCGAGACTGCCTCCAAGGCCTATCGGCAGGCTGTGAGCCAGGGCGCGCAATCGCGTTTCAAGGATGCGGAAAGCAACCTCGGCCTGGCCCACGCCCTGATCAGCAAAGGCAGTGACAAGGGACTGGACACCCGCACCCGCCTGGAGATCAATACCACGCTGAGTGCGGTGGCCAAGGACAACCCGACCGATCCCGGCCTGCAGATTCGTGCGCGACTGATGAAAGCCACCAGCCTGTTGCTCAACGACGCCGAAACTGCCGAGAAGCTCACCGAGCAGGCGATGCAGCGCCTCGATGGCATGGAGCAGTTCATGAGTGCCGAAGCGGCACTGTTGGTGGCCAGGCAGTTGCAGGTCCTTGGCCAGCCTGAAGCGGGTCATTCGATGTTGAAGAACTGCGCGGAAATTTACGGTGACGATCCAACGGTGATGCAGGGCATTGCCAAGCTGACCGACGACCCGAGCATTCTCAATTCCGGCAACGCCGCAGCGGACCTCAATCGGCAGGGCGTGCGCGTGTACAAGGCCGGCAATCTGGTGGAGGCGCGTGAGGTATTCCGCAAAGCGCTGGCGCTGCAACCGAAGAACATCAGCATCGCGCTGAACATGGCCCAGTCGCTGCTGCACGGCACCGACACCCGTGTGCCGTCGGCCGAGCTCGAAGAATGTCGGGCCTGCTTGCAAACGGTTGGCCTGATGCCAGATACCGACGCGCGTTATGCGCGCTTTCAGAAACTGAAACAAAAGGCGTTTGGCGCATGAACCACGACGACCCGGCACTCGATTTTTCCACGGTGATTGCCTCCACCGTGCACGACATGAAGAATTCTCTGGCGATGCTGATGCAGGCCCATAGCCAATGGCTGTCGCGCTTGCCTGATCCCGCGCGCAATACGCCGGAGCAGGGCGTGATCGATTTCGAATTCGCCCACCTCAATGGCATGTTGGTGCAACTGCTGGGGCTGTACAAACTCGGCGTCAATCAGATGCCTTTGCAACCGGCTTACCACGAACTGGACGACTTCATCGAAGCGCAACTGGCCTGCCATCAGGACGTGTTTGCCAGTCGCGGGATCATGGCCACTTATGACGTTGATCCGCTGTGCCCGCTGGGCTTTTTCGATCGCGAATTGATTGCCTCGGTGCTGGCAAATACCATCAACAACGCCATTCGTTTTGCGCGCAATGCGGTGCTGATCAGCGTCAGCGACGAGGCCGGGCAACTGCTGCTGACCGTCAACGACGATGGTGAGGGTTATCCGCCAGAGATGATCGAGCGGCAGGCCGATTACGTGCAGGGCATCAACCACAGCAGTGGCAGCACGGGATTGGGATTGTATTTCGCCGGGCGCATTGCTGCGTTACATCAGCGCAATGGCATGGGTGGGCACACCGAAATCAGCAATGGCGGACCGTTGGGCGGCGGCGTGTTCCGCCTTTGTCTGCCTTGATATTTCTTTTTGTTTGAGCTGCTTGATATTCCGAACACGCGCAGCCTATTTTGTGCGAGTCGCCGTTCGCGGCTCGTACAACAACAAGGATTGCGTCATGACAACCGATGGCCAGCGTTCACTCGCGCAGCGATTGACCGGCATTGATGAGATTGAATGTGTCACGCCGGATTTGAACGGCGTACCACGCGGCAAGGTAATGACCGCCGAGGGTTTCCTGGAAGGGCGGCGTCTGCAGCTGGCGCGAGGCGTATTGCTGCAATGCATCATGGGTGGATATCCGCCCGCACGTTTTTACGGCAGCGATGACGGCGACCTCGCGTTGATCGCCGATCCTGCGCAGATCCACCGCTTGCCCTGGAGCCAGCAGCCACGGGCGCTGGCCATTTGCGACGCCGATGAGCTGACCGGCGAAAGCTCCAACCTGTCGACCCGTGGCCAGCTCAAAGCGGTTATTGCCCGTTACGCAGCGCTGGGCCTTGCGCCGGTGGTGGCGACCGAATTGGAATTTTTTGTGTTTGCGCCGAACACCGATCCCTGCCAACCCTTCCAGCCGCCGGTCGGTCTGGACGGTCGGCGCGAGGATGGGCATTCGGCGTTCAGTATCAGCTCCAACAACGGTTTGCGCCCCTTCTTCAGTGAGGTCTATGAGTGCATGGCGGCGCTCGGTTTGCCCCGCGATACATTCATGCACGAAATGGGCGTCAGCCAGTTCGAAATCAATTTGCTGCACGGTGATCCACTGCTGCTGGCCGACCAGACCTTCCTCTTCAAGCATTTGCTCAAGGAAGTCGCGCTCAAGCATGGCCTGACGGTGGTCTGCATGGCCAAGCCGCTGGCTCACACCCCGGGCAGTTCGATGCACATTCACCAGAGCATCGTCGAGATCGGCAGCGGGCGTAACGTGTTCAGTAGCGACGACGGCGAACCGACCGCGACCTTCCGTCACTTTATAGGTGGTCAGCAGGCCGCCATGGCGGACTTTACGGCGTTGTTTGCGCCGAACGTCAACTCGTATCAGCGCCTGTGCCATCCCTTCGCATCGCCGAACAATGCCTGCTGGTCGCACGATAACCGCGCGGCGGGTTTACGCATTCCGGCCAGTTCGCCGGCCGCTCGTCGGGTCGAGAACCGTTTGCCGGGCGCCGACGCCAATCCGTACCTGGCAATCGCGGCGAGCCTGGCGGCCGGTTTACACGGTATCGAGCACAAACTGGAACCTGGCGAGGCGATTCAAGGGGAATTCGAGGTACCGGACAATCTTTCCTTGCCGTGTACCTTGCACGCGGCTCTGGAACGTCTGAAGCGTAGCCAATTGGCGAAGGAACTGTTCGGCAAGGAGTTCATCGAAGGCTACGTCGCTTCGAAGTCCATGGAGTTGACCAGCTTCTTCGATGAAATTACTCCCTGGGAGCGCCGCGTTTTAGCAGCCCAGGCCTGACGATCCGTCGTCTTCGGGCTATCTTCCGGGATAGCCCGATTCTTACTGCAAGGAGCCGCTCGGAACGCCGATGCGCCAAATCTGGAAACCTTTTCGAGCGCTTTATTTTTCTTCGCTGATGATGCTGATCGGCTCTGGTTTGCTCAGCACGTACCTGGCCTTGCGCCTGGCCGCCGACAATGTCGACAGCCTGTGGGTCGGTGCGTTGATGGCGGCCAATTATTTTGGCCTGGTGCTGGGCGGCAAGATCGGCCACCGGCTGATCGCCCGTGTCGGGCATATTCGAGCGTACTCGGCCTGTGCCGGGATCGTGGGCGCGGCAGTACTGGGCCATGGCCTGGTGGATTGGCTGCCAGCCTGGATTTTTCTGCGGGTCATCGTCGGCCTCGGCATGATGTGCCAGTACATGGTCATCGAAAGCTGGTTGAACGAACAGGCTGAAGCGTCGCAACGCGGGGCGGTGTTCAGCGGGTACATGATTGCTTCCTATCTGGGGCTAGTGCTGGGTCAGCTGATTCTGGTCATGCACCCTGGGCTCGGTCCGGAACTGCTGATGCTGGTCGCGCTGTGCTTTGCTCTGTGCCTGGTGCCGGTGACGCTGACCCAACGCATTCACCCGGCAGCGCTGCACCCGGCGCCCATGGAACCGCGGTTCTTCATCAAACGCGTGCCGCAGTCATTGAGCACGGTGATGGGCGCGGGGTTGATCATCGGCTCGTTTTACGGTCTTGCGCCGCTGTATGCCTCGCAACAAGGGCTGACGACGGAACAGGTCGGGCTGTTCATGGGTAGCTGTATTTTTGCCGGGCTGCTGGTGCAGTGGCCGTTGGGCTGGCTGTCCGACCGTTATGATCGGGCCCTGTTGATCCGCTGCTTCGCCGTGGTGCTGGCCGTCGCGGCCTTGCCGCTGGCGATCATGAAAGAAGTGCCGCTGCAGGTGTTGTTCATCACTGGTTTCATTTGTTCATTGGTCAAGTTTTGCCTGTATCCACTGGCTGTGGCGTTCTCCAATGACCATGTCGAGGCGGATCGCCGGGTTTCGCTGACGGCCATGCTGCTGGTGACTTATGGCGTTGGCGCCAGCATCGGTCCGCTGGTGGCGGGTGTGCTGATGAAAGTATTGGGCAGTCAGATGCTTTATGCCTTCTTCAGTTTTTTCGCGCTGGTACTGGTTTGGCGGATCCGCCCGAAAGCGGTCACCAACCTGCATCAGGTCGAAGATGCGCCGCTGCATCACGTCGCCATGCCGGACAGCATGTCAAGTTCGCCGCTGGTGGCGTGCCTTGATCCGCGAGTGGATGAGCAAGTGGTTCACGAGCAAATGCACAACACGGTCGAGCCGGAATCAGAGGCGGAACCTTCACCGCAGACGCAAACGCAGCCCGACGACCCGGAGGCGGGCCGCGAGCAGAGTTTTACCGAGGCCAGGCCTTAACGATCACCCAAAAAGCGGACATGAGAAAACGGGCAGTCACCGCAAGGGACTGCCCGTTTTTCATGGGGCGGCGTATCAGAAATCGTCTTTGTCGAAGCGCCGTGCTTCACGCTGCAACTGGTAGACGAAACGCTCGACCTGACGCTGCACCAGGCCGCTCATGTTATGAAAACGGACGCCGGCGAAGGTGGTGGAGATTTTTTCTTCGAAGTGCAGGTAACGCAATTCGACCGGAGCAGTCATCTTGCCAAACGGCAAATCGACGGCGAAGCGGTCATACACCTGGCCAAGTTGCAGGCTGCCAGTAATGTCGCCTTCGAAGCGCAATTTGCAACCGGTAGCGGAAATGTCCAGCAGCTTGCCGCTGATCGGTTTCCTGAGCTTTTCACCGTCCAGATCGACGCTCACCAATTGCGCGAGTTTCAATGCTGCGCGAAACGCATTGCGACGTTGGTGGTAAACCACTTCGTCCGGCAGGGGCCCACGGTAGCAGCGGCTGTCGCCCGACTCATCGAGGGTCAATGGACCGTTACTGTCCCAGGCGATGCGCACACCGTCGTGAAAACCTTCGACCTTGAACGGTTCGCCGGCCAGCAGAAAGCGTTCGCCATCACGCGGGATCATTTCGTCGAATGCGATGGTGGCGCTGTCCCGGTCAACATCGACCAGGTAGCTTTGGAAACGCTGAGTGCGCTCAAGAAACGTGATGATCAGTGGATCATGACTGTCTTGCAGCTGGCGCAGGTTGCCGGAGATTTCCAACGGTGTGCTAAGTACCTTGGGCGGCTGCGGCGCATCTTCCGCATTGAGGGCATTGGACACGGTTCATCAATCTCCAGACAAAATATGACTACGGCTGGCCAGTATATTGCCAGCATGTTGCGCGTCTTGGTAGGGCGAGGTCAGTAACAGGGTCAAGCCTGACTGAGCGGCCGAGGCTTCGCCAGCTTGGCGGTTGATCCGCGGGCATCATAAAGTGCTGGCGGTTCACCGCCGGTAAGGATTTTCAGCTGATTGGCGGTCGCCGCCTGCTGGACCAGAATCGACTGGCCATTGTTGCCGTTTGCGGCCTGACATTGAGCCAGAAGATCGGTCAGCACGTCGCTTTGCGCCAAGAGCTGATCGCCGATGCTCGACTGACTGGCGAGTTGCTCCAGACCACTGCGGTTGGTCGGCAGGTTCAGGCTGGCGAGGATTTCACTGCGCTTGCGGCCATGCTGTTCAAGCAGAATGATCAATGCCTGCTTCTGCGCCAGAATCTCTTCGAGCAGCGGCATGTCGCGACCGTGCAAAGCGAGAGATTCGGTTTGCAGCAATTCCAGCAAGTGTTGCGCTGTAGCAAAGTCGTCGGTGATCAGTTGCAGTAAATTAGTGTCGTGCATGGCTGGCCTTGGGTTTTAAGCGTCCAAAAGCCTGGCGCAGGCGATGGCCTAGCGCTGGGCTTCGAAGTTGAGCAGTTTGCTGGCTACACGGTTGCTGTCGACTTTATAGCTGCCATCAGCAATCGCGGCTTTCAACTCGGCCACGCGGGCTTTGTCTACGGCGGGCTGATCGCGCAGCTTGTCAGTGACCTTCTGCAACTGTTGAGCCTCATTGCTGAGGTGTACCGATTCCCCGCTCTTGGTGGCACTGGCCTGTTCGGCCGGGGTAGTCAGCGGCGCGGATTTGCCGGCTTCGGCAACGTCCTTGGTGGCGCTGGTACGTGTGGTGCCCGCAAGTGACGAGGAGCTGTTTAAACGGCTGAAATCAATGACCATGATTGGAAAAACCTCTGAGTATTTGGACGCTTGCCATGTTTTCGGCTCTCCCTTTGAAAACTTTAGGCTCATTTTTCAAGAAATGAGCCCGCACGCGCCTGCATTTCTCTGCATAGGCACAGTTTAGGGAACAGCCTCGGGCAACGCCACTTTTCACCGGCAGAGAATCCTACATGGACACTTCCACTTGGCCAGGCGCGGTGACTTGCGCCTTGATGACTCGCTTCGAGTTGAGGTTTTTTACGCGAATCTGCTCGCTCATGCCACCGTTGGCCATTGCCTCGCCGGGCATGCGCACGCTCAGTGTGCCGCTGCGGGCAGTAATAACCACCTGATCACCCTTGCGAATGACTTCCGCCTGCTCCAGGTGCACCAGCGTAATCACCTGATCGGCGACCATTGGTCGGGTCAATCTCTGTCCGATCGCCTGGTCCAGCGTGGTCAGATAGCCTTGGCTGATCAGGCTGATATCCCGCTCCCGCAGACCTACATCTTCAGGCTGGACGATGTCGGCGCGCCTTAACGGACGAGTGGTCGTCACAATGTCGCGAAACAGCCGGACTTGAGCAGGTACGAACACCGTCCAGGGTGACGAGCCTTCGCAGCGAACCTTGACAGTTACCCGTCCCAGCGGCTTGGCCGGACTTTCCAAAGACGCTGTCAATTCCTTGTCGCACATGGGCATGCGCAGCCTTGGATCGAGCTGGTTGACCTGGATCTCGTAGCGGCCCTGCGTTTGACTGGTTGCCAGATAGTCCTCTACGGTGAATTCAAGAAAGCCTTGGGTCACGCCGATAAGCATATCAGGCAAGGTGACCGGGTCAGCAAGGGCAGGGCTGCCAGCGTTGAACAGGCAAACGGCCGACATCGCACAGAGCAGTCTGCGCAACGTTGAGCGTCGGGAAAATGTCGGTTCTGGGTTCATACGGGTTAAAAAGCAAGCGCCGTGCCGTTTAGTGATGAATGTGCGTCGCAACACACTTAGAGCGTTGGTGTAGGAGTCTGGGCATGGCTGGTGTAATGGATTCGGTAAACCAGCGCACGCAACTGGTAGGGCAGAATCGCCTGGAGCTGTTGTTGTTTCGTCTGGACGGGCAGCAGCTGTACGGGATCAACGTGTTCAAGGTTCGTGAGGTGCTGCAATGCCCCAAGCTGACCCTGATGCCCAAGTCCAGTCCTGTCGTGTGCGGTGTGGCCAGTATTCGGGGGGCGACCATTCCGATCCTTGATCTGGCGATGGCGACCGGTGCGGGCGCGCTGAAAGATCAAAGCAATCCGTTCGTGATCATCACGGAATACAACACCAAGACGCAGGGTTTCCTGGTGCGGTCGGTGGAACGTATCGTCAACATGAACTGGGAAGAGATCCATCCGCCGCCCAAGGGCACCGGACGCGATCACTACCTGACGGCTGTGACCCGGGTCGACAATCAGTTGGTCGAAATCATCGACGTCGAGAAGGTGCTGGCTGAAGTCGCGCCAACACCGGAAGCGATTTCGGTGGGCGTGGTGGATGTTGAAACCCAGCACAAGGCGTTGTCGCTGCGGGTATTGACGGTCGATGACTCATCGGTGGCACGAAAGCAGGTCACGCGTTGTCTGCAAACAGTCGGCGTCGAAGTGGTGGCGTTGAACGACGGTCGGCAAGCGCTGGACTACCTGCGCAAACTGGTCGACGAGGGCAAGAAGCCGGAAGAAGAGTTCCTGATGATGATTTCCGACATCGAGATGCCGGAGATGGACGGGTACACCCTCACGGCTGAAATCCGCAGCGACCCACGCATGCAAAAGCTGCACATCATCCTGCACACTTCGTTGTCGGGCGTATTCAATCAGGCGATGGTCAAGAAAGTCGGTGCCGATGACTTTCTGGCCAAATTCCGTCCTGATGACCTGGCATCCCGGGTAGTCAACCGGATCAAAGCAGCAGATAACAGCTAGGGACCTTCTGTTCCTGGTGGTCAACACGATTTTGAGAGGCGGTATCTTTGTCTACGGGTAATTTGGATTTCGAACAGTTCCGGGTCTTCCTGGAAAAAGCCTGTGGCATTCTGCTCGGTGAAAACAAGCAGTATCTGGTCTCGAGCCGTCTCAACAAATTGATGGAGCAGCAAGGCATCAAGTCGTTGGGTGAATTGGTTCAACGCATCCAGACCCAGCCGCGCAGCGGTTTGCGCGAGATGGTGGTGGATGCCATGACGACCAACGAAACCCTGTGGTTTCGGGACACCTATCCATTCGAAGTGTTGAAGAACAAGGTGCTGCCGGAAGCGATCAAGGCCGCTCCCGGCCAGCGTCTGCGAATTTGGTCGGCGGCGTGCTCGTCGGGGCAGGAGCCGTATTCGCTGTCGATGTCGATCGATGAGTTCGAACGGGTCAACATGGGCCAGTTGAAGGCGGGTGCGCAGATCGTTGCCACGGATTTGTCCGGCACGATGCTGACCAACTGCAAGACCGGCGAGTACGACAGCCTGGCGCTCGGCCGCGGTTTGTCGCCCGAGCGTCTGCAGCGTTACTTCGATCCGAAAGGGGCGGGGCGCTGGGCGATCAAGGCGCCGATCAAGAGCCGCGTCGAGTTCCGCTCGTTTAACCTGCTGGACAGCTACGCGAGCCTCGGCAAGTTCGACATCGTATTCTGCCGCAACGTGTTGATCTACTTCTCCGCCGAGGTGAAGAAGGACATTCTGTTGCGAATCCACGGTACGTTGAAGCGCGGTGGTTATCTGTTCCTTGGCGCATCCGAAGCGCTGAATGGTTTGCCAGATCACTACCAGATGGTCCAGTGCAGCCCGGGGATTATTTACCAGGCGAAGTGATAGGTCATCGGTACGAAAAACGGGAGTCCTCAGAGGGCTCCCGTTTTTTTATGCCTGCCGTTCTTTCGAACACACCACTTAACCTGTGGGAGTGAGCCCTGTGGCGAGGGGGCGTGCCCCCGTTCGGCTGCGAAGCAGTCGTAAATGCCATTTAACTTTGAAATTTCGGGGCCGCTTTGCGACCCAACGGGGGCAAGCCCCCTCGCCACAGGGCTTACTCCTACAAAGGGTAGGAGGTGTTCTTTGGAGGGTGATAAGCGGCAGAAAAGCGGCATTCGAAGGACATCCGTTGCCGCTTTTCTGGCATTGCCGCTTCGCCGCTGCCCGCAAAGCCCCGGTTTCCGGGCTTTTGCAGATTGGCACGCGGCTTGCTATGTCCCTGTTACGAAAATTCAGGTCACCCGAAGGTTTCCCGACATGAGCATCAGCTTCGATAAAGCGCTCGGTATCCACGAACAGGCCCTGGGCTTCCGCGCCCAGCGTGCCGAAGTCCTGGCCAACAACATCGCCAACGCCGACACCCCGAACTACAAGGCTCGGGATCTGGACTTCTCCAAAGTGCTTGCCGCACAAAGCGAGAAGACCAAAACCGGCTCCTTCGCCTTGAACATGACCAATAGCCGTCATATCGAAGCCGAAGGTCTGGGCAACGGCGACGAGTCGCTGATGTATCGCACGCCGATGCAGCCATCCATCGACCAGAACACCGTGGACGCTCAAATCGAGCAGTCGAACTATGCGGAAAACGCGGTCAACTTCCAGGCCAGCTTTACCCTGCTCAACAGCAAATTCAAAGGGCTGGTTTCCGCCCTTCGTGGAGAGTAATTCATGTCCCTCGCCAGCGTTTTCAACATTGCCGGTAGCGGCATGAGTGCCCAGACCACTCGCCTGAACACCGTCGCCAGTAACATCGCCAACGCCGAGACCGTCTCGTCGAGCATCGACCAGACCTACCGCGCGCGCCATCCGGTATTCGCCACCATGTTCCAGGGCGGTCAGGCCGGCGGCAGCGATTCGCTGTTTCAGAACCAGGACGCTGCGGGGCAGGGCGTGCAGGTGCTGGGCGTGGTCGAAGACCAGAGCAATCTGGACGCACGCTACGAGCCGAATCATCCATCGGCCGATGCCAAGGGCTACGTCTACTACCCCAACGTCAACGTGGTGGAAGAAATGGCTGACATGATTTCCGCGAGCCGTTCGTTCCAGACCAACGCCGAAATGATGAACACCGCCAAAACCATGATGCAGAAGGTCCTGACCCTCGGTCAGTGATAAGGGGCGACTCAGATGAGTGTTACCGATTCCACCAGCGGCGTTAGCCTCAACGACATCCTGGCCAATTCGTCGATCAAGACCACCACCAGCAGCGATAGCCTGGCAACCGCCACCGGCACCGCTACTGGCAAGAAGGAACTGGGCAAGGATGCGTTCCTGCAGTTGCTGGTGACACAGCTGAAAAACCAGAACCCGCTGGAGCCACAGGATAACGGTGAATTCGTTGCCCAGTTGGCGCAGTTCAGCAGCCTGGAAGGCATCACCACACTCAATGACACCGTGTCCGGGATTGCCGGCAACTACAACTCTTCCCAGGCATTGCAGGCTTCGTCGCTGGTCGGGCGTTCGGTCATTGCCCCGGGCGACAAGGCCGTGGTCGATACCTCCAAGAGTTTGAGCGGCACCGTTGTCGTGCCTGTCTCGGTGGACCCGGTGACGCTGAAGATCACCAACGCCGAAGGCAAGGTTATCCGCACCATCGACATGGGCAGCCAGACAGCAGGCAACGCCAGCTTCATCTGGGACGGCAAGACCGATGCGGGCGAAGTGGCACCGGCGGGTACGTATACCTTTGCCGCCACCGCCAACATCGATAACACGGCGACCTCGCTGATCACCAATCTGCCAGCGACCGTCAGCAGCGTAACGATCAGCCAGACGGGCGGTGAATTGATGCTCAATCTGGCCGGGCTGGGCAGCATTGCCCTGTCCAAAGTTCAAACCATTGGTATGTAGAGCCGACTAATCCGGCAAAAAGGAGTGGAATATGTCTTTCAATATCGGCCTTAGCGGTCTCTATGCAGCCAACAAACAACTGGACGTGACCGGCAACAACATCGCCAACGTGGCGACCACCGGTTTCAAATCGTCCCGTGCAGAATTCGAAGATGTCTACTCGGCGACCAAGCTGGGTTCGGGCAGCAAAACCGTCGGCAGCGGCGTGCGCCTGGCCAACGTGGCCCAGCAGTTCACCCAGGGTGACATCAACAACACCGGCAACGTGCTGGACATGGGCATCAACGGCTCCGGTTTCTTTGTGTTGAACGACAGCGGTTCGTTGTCTTACACCCGTTCCGGCACGTTCAAGGTCGACAAGGAAGGCTACGTCACCAACAGCGACGGTTCTGCGCGTCTGCAGGGTTATGGCGTGGATGCCAATGGCAAGATCCAGAACGGCATCCTGACTGACTTGCGCATCGATACGTCGAACCTGGCGCCGAAATCCACCAGCGTGGTATCGTCGACTATCAACCTGAACTCCACCGCACCGGTGATCGATCAGGCCGTTGTCACCAACCAATTCGATCCGACCAAGACCGAGACTTTCACCAAGCAGTTCAGTACGCCGGTATTCGACAGCCAGGGCAACCAGCACCAGATGGACCAATACATGGTCAAGACGGGCGCGAACACCTGGGACACTTACACGCTGATCGATGGCCGCAACCCTGACGGCAGTGATCCTAAAGTGACCGGCCCAGTGCCTTCGACCATGGTGTTCGACACTTCGGGCAAACTGGTTTCCGTCACCACGCCGGCCACTCCGACCCCGATCGTCAGCCCGGATCTGCAAGTTACGGGTTGGGTCCCAGGCACCGTCACCGACGGTGTATGGACGGCCAACGGCGCAGCGGCGAACCCGGATGGTGTGACCATTTCCATGAGCAACACCACCCAGTTCAACGCCGACACCGCGCGTTCGATCCCGGCGCAGAACGGTTATGCCACTGGCCAGATCACCAACCTGACCATCGATGGCAGCGGTGTAATGCTGGCCAACTTCAGCAACTACCAGACCAAGCCGATCGGCCAGATCTCGCTCGCCAGCTTTACTAACGAACAGGGCCTGCAAGCGGTGGGCGGCACCAGCTGGAAAGAAACCTACGCGTCGGGTATCCCGGGCTACGATGCGCCGGAAACCGGCACCCTGGGCCAGATCCGCTCCAACTCGCTGGAAGAGTCCAACGTCAACCTGACCAGCGAGCTGGTCGACCTGATCAAGGCGCAGAGCAACTACCAGGCGAACGCCAAGACCATCTCCACCCAAAGCACCATCATGCAGACCATCATTCAGATGGCCTGATGCTGGTTGGCTGCAACGCTGCACAAGGAGCCCCTCGCAAGAGGGGCTTTTTTTTTGTAGGCGGAAATTTTATGGCGGGGACAGGATTTGGGTTGTCGGGGGAGGGCCTTTTCGCGGGCAAGCCATGCCCCACAGGATTTGTGGTGCTCACACATCCATCAAACGACACGAAATCCTGTGGGAGCGCGGCTTGCCCGCGATGGCGTCAAACCGGTCACCACATTTCCATGGGCAAAAAGAAAACCCCCGACCATCAACACGACTGATCGGGGGTTTCGAGGTCAGCGCCTTGCAGCGCTTACCGGCTCAGCTTATTGGCAAGCTTCGCAATCCGGCTCGTCGATGGCGCACGCCTTCGGCACTGGAGCAGGGCCGGCTGGCGCTGCCAGGACCGAATCGTCACCGTGGTTGCCGCCGCTGGAAACAGCGTTCAGCTTGCCCGTGTTGATGGTCGACTTCTCGGTGCTGGTCGCGGCCAGGGCACGGAGGTAATAAGTGGTTTTCAGACCACGGTACCAGGCCATGCGGTAGGTCACGTCGAGCTTCTTGCCCGAAGCACCGGCGATGTACAGGTTCAGCGACTGAGCCTGGTCGATCCACTTCTGACGACGGCTGGCGGCGTCAACGATCCACTTGGTGTCCACTTCGAACGCAGTTGCGTAGAGCTCTTTGAGTTCTTGCGGGATGCGCTCGATCTGCTGCACCGAACCGTCGTAGTACTTCAGGTCGTTGATCATGACCGAGTCCCACAGACCGCGAGCCTTCAGGTCGCGAACCAGGTACGGGTTGATCACGGTGAATTCGCCCGACAGGTTCGATTTCACATAGAGGTTCTGGTAGGTCGGTTCGATCGACTGCGAGACGCCGGTGATGTTGGCGATGGTCGCGGTCGGTGCGATGGCCATGATGTTGGAGTTGCGAATGCCTTTCTGCACACGGGCGCGAACCGGTGCCCAGTCCAGGGATTCATTCAGGTCAACGTCGATGTACTTCTGGCCACGTTGCTCGATCAGGATCTGTTGAGAATCCAGCGGCAGGATGCCTTTGGACCACAGCGAACCCTGGAACGTCTCGTAAGCGCCACGCTCGTCAGCCAGGTCGCAGGACGCCTGGATCGCGTAGTAGCTGACCGCTTCCATCGACTTGTCGGCGAACTCGACGGCAGCGTCGGAACCGTAAGGAATGTGCTGCAGGTACAGCGCATCCTGGAAGCCCATGATGCCCAGACCGACCGGACGGTGCTTGAAGTTGGAATTCTTCGCTTGCGGCACCGAGTAGTAGTTGATGTCGATGACGTTATCGAGCATCCGTACGGCGGTGTTCACGGTGCGTTCCAGCTTGGCGGTGTCCAGCTTGCCGTTGACGATGTGGTTCGGCAGGTTGATCGAACCCAGGTTGCAGACGGCGATTTCGTCCTTGTTGGTGTTCAAGGTGATCTCGGTGCACAGGTTCGAGCTGTGAACCACGCCGACGTGCTGCTGCGGGCTGCGCAGGTTGCACGGGTCTTTGAAGGTCAGCCATGGGTGGCCGGTTTCAAACAGCATCGAGAGCATTTTGCGCCACAGGTCTTTGGCCTGAATGGTCTTGAACAGCTTGATCTTGCCCGGGTACTGGGACAGGGCTTCGTAGTACTCGTAGCGCTCTTCGAAGGCCTTGCCGGTCAGGTCGTGCAGGTCCGGCACTTCGGATGGCGAGAACAGGGTCCACTGGCCGTCATCGAAGACACGCTTCATGAACAGGTCAGGGATCCAGTTGGCGGTGTTCATGTCGTGGGTGCGACGGCGATCATCACCGGTGTTCTTGCGCAGCTCGATGAACTCTTCGATGTCCATGTGCCAGGTTTCCAGGTAGGCACACACCGCGCCTTTGCGCTTGCCACCCTGGTTGACCGCAACGGCGGTATCGTTCACCACTTTCAGGAACGGCACGACGCCCTGGGATTTGCCGTTGGTGCCCTTGATGTAAGAACCCAGCGCACGAACCGGCGTCCAGTCGTTGCCCAGGCCACCGGCGAATTTCGACAACATGGCATTGTCGTGGATCGCGTGGTAAATGCCCGACAGGTCATCCGGCACGGTGGTCAGGTAGCAGCTGGACAGCTGTGGACGCAGAGTGCCGGCGTTGAACAGGGTCGGGGTCGAGGACATGTAGTCGAAGGACGACAACAGGTTGTAGAACTCGATCGCACGGTCTTCCTTGTGCTTCTCCTCGATTGCCAGGCCCATGGCCACACGCATGAAGAAGATCTGCGGAAGTTCGAAGCGGATACCGTCCTTGTGGATGAAGTAACGGTCGTACAGGGTTTGCAAGCCCAGATACGTGAACTGCTGATCGCGCTCGTGGTTGATCGCCTTGCCGAGTTTTTCCAGGTCGAAGGTGGCCAGGATCGGGTTGAGCAATTCGAATTCGATACCCTTGGCGATGTACGCAGGCAAGGCCTTGGCATACAGGTCGACCATTTCGTGGTGGGTCGCGCTTTCGGCGACTTCGAGGAAATTCAGGCCTTCGGCACGCAGGGTGTCCATCAGCAGGCGGGCGGTGACGAACGAGTAGTTCGGCTCACGCTCGACCAGGGTACGGGCGGTCATCACCAAGGCGGTGTTGACGTCGGTCAGGGCCACGCCGTCGTACAGGTTTTTCAGGGTTTCGCGCTGGATCAGGTCGCCGTCGACTTCTTCCAGGCCTTCGCACGCTTCGGTGACGATGGTATTCAGGCGGCCCATGTCCAGCGGCGCAAAAGTGCCGTCGGCGCGGGTGATGCGGATCGACGGGTGAGCGTTGACCGCTTCTTCGGCCGGCGCGTGGGCAGCGCGTTCTTTGGAACGACCGTCACGATAGATAACGTAGTCGCGCGCCACTTTCTGCTCACCGGCACGCATCAGGGCCAGTTCGACCTGGTCCTGGATTTCCTCGATGTGGATGGTGCCGCCCGAGGGCATGCGACGCTTGAAGGTCGCGGTGACCTGCTCGGTCAGGCGTGCCACGGTGTCATGGATTCGCGACGAAGCGGCAGCGGTGCCGCCCTCAACTGCGAGAAACGCTTTGGTGATCGCGACGGTGATTTTGTCGTCGGTGTAAGGAACGACAGTGCCGTTACGCTTGATCACGCGCAGCTGGCCAGGCGCGGTGGCGGACAGATCCGAAGTCGAATCAGCGGCCTGCGGCAAGGTGCCTTGCGGGTTCTCGCGAGTTGTGTCGGTTTGCATGGGGGGTTGTCTCCACATTCTCTATGTTTGTTTGGGCACCATGACGGTGCTCACCGTTCTGTCCTGAAGCACTACAACCGACGGGCGTCGGGCATAACCACTTCGGGACAGTAGGAAAAAGCTAATGATGCCGCTTCCGTGCCGAAGTCTTTGGCCACGAGCCTGGGCCCGGAACCGATTCCTTTCAGGGTGTGAGTCTTGACTGCAACACCCGTACCGTTTTGGCCATTCTTGCCTTTAAAAACGGTGCCATCCGCAGGGGCGGTCTGGTCTAGAAAAATCACGCTGGTCAACCATGAACTGGCAATTAAAGCGCTTGAGTTTCTGGTCTGAAATGTGGTTGGTCTTTTAAGCTAAAACCCTACATGTAGGGTTTTTTTTGCGCCGGGCTACAAGATAATGCGTTTTGGGGGGTGTTGCAACGTACTACCTGTGGATAAGCCTGTGCGTAAATTGTGTGTGAAAGGTGGAACGCGCGTGTAAGCCGCGACGCTGCTGGAGCCGACCCTTTTTCGGGGTTTTTCAGTGATTGGAAACGGTCCGTCGGATTTTCAAGGGCGCGAACCCTATCACAAAAAACTGCCCTCTCTGCGCGCATTTATCGGCTTGTGTTCTCGGCGGCTGGCGTTTATACAATCGGCCAGTGCGCACGCATTCTTATCCTCCCCAATCATTACAAAAAGACGGGCGGATCCTTCCTTATCCATGTTGCAGGCAAGCAGAGGTCACCGTGGAGCAAGAAGCCTGGCAGGTATTGATTGTCGAGGACGACCAGCGGCTGGCCGAGCTGACACGCGATTATCTGGAAGCCAATGGCCTGCGCGTGGCGATCGAGGGCAATGGTGCGCGGGCGGCGGCGCGCATCATCAATGAGAAACCGGACCTGGTGATCCTCGATCTGATGCTGCCCGGCGAAGACGGCCTGAGCATCTGTCGCAAAGTACGCGACCGCTATGACGGGCCGATCCTGATGCTCACGGCGCGCACCGACGACACCGACCAGATTCTCGGGCTGGACCTGGGTGCCGACGATTATGTGTGCAAACCCGTGCGCCCCCGCCTGTTGCTGGCGCGCATTCAGGCATTGCTGCGGCGCAGCGAGGCACCGGAAGCGGCGCCGGAAAAACAACGGCGTTTGCAGTTTGGGCCGTTGGTCGTCGACAACGCCTTGCGCGAGGCCTGGTTGAATAACAGTGGCATCGAACTGACCAGCGCCGAATTCGATCTGTTGTGGCTATTGGTCGCGAACGCCGGACGCATCCTGTCTCGCGAAGAGATTTTCACCGCCCTGCGCGGCATCGGTTACGACGGTCAGGACCGCTCCATTGACGTGCGCATCTCGCGCATCCGCCCGAAGATTGGCGACGACCCCGAGCATCCGCGCCTGATCAAGACCATCCGCAGCAAAGGCTATCTGTTCGTCCCTGAAGCCTGCGTAGACGCTTCGCTGTGAACTCGATCTTCCTGCGCATTTACGGCGGCATGTGCGCCGCGCTGATTCTGGTGGCGGTGCTCGGCGTGCTGGCCTTGCATCTGCTCAATCAGGTGCGCGGCGAGCAATACCGTGAGCGCCTGGCCCACGGCACGTTTTCGCTGATGGCCGACAACCTGCAACCGATGAACGAAACCCAGCGCCACCGCGCGATTCTGGTGTGGGAGCGCTTGTTGGGGATTCCATTGGTGCTGAAGACTTTCGCCCAGACCGATCTCGATCTGACTCAGCGTACCCGTGTGCTGCGCGGTCAGGCGCTGGTGGAGCAAACCGGCCCGCACGCGGCGAAGGTCTACCGGCTGGTCAGCGAAAAGGAACAGCTTGTGCTCACCGGTGAGGTGCAGCAGATCAGCGAGCAACTGGCACGGGCGACTATTTATCTGTTGGCCGACGAATTGGTGCGCGTGCCCGTGCCCGATCAGCCCAAACGGCTCGCGCAGATAAAGAAAGAAAAGGGCTTCGGCTTTGATTTGCGCCTGGTCACGGTGGACCAGGCCGATATGGACGAAGACCAGAGCCGCCGGGTGTCCGAGGGCGATACGGTGATGGCGCTGGGCAAGGGCGGCGATTCGATCCGTGTTGTTGCCGGCATGGTCGGCACTCCTTGGGTTCTGGAGATGGGTCCGCTGTATCAGATGAACCCGTATCCGCCGGAATGGCTGGTGTTGATCGCGGCGCTCGGTCTGTGCCTGATCGGGTTGATTGTCTATTTGCTGGTGCGACAACTGGAGCGTCGCTTGCGCGGTCTCGAAGCCGCCGCCACGCGCATCGCCAAAGGCAGCCTGGAAACCCGCGTACCGACGCGCGGTGCCGACTCGGTCGGGCGACTGGCTTCGGCGTTCAACGGCATGGCCGAACATCTGCAGCAATTGTTGGCGATTCAACGCGAACTGGTGCGCGCCGTGTCCCACGAATTGCGTACGCCGGTGGCACGCCTGCGTTTCGGCCTGGAAATGATCGGCTCGGCCACCACCCCCCAAGCCCTGGAAAAGTACCGTGAGGGCATGGACCACGACATCGAGGACCTCGACAAGCTGGTCGATGAAATGCTCACTTACGCACGGCTGGAGCAGGGCTCGCCGGCGCTGAATTTCCAGCGCATCGATCTGGATGCGCTGGTCAATCAGGTGATCGAAGAGCTCGCGCCGTTGCGCGCCGACGTCAGCGTGCAGCGCGGTTTGTGCCTGTCGGCGGCCGATTGCGACGACGCCTGGGTCGAGGCCGAGCCGCGTTACTTGCACCGCGCGATTCAGAACCTGGTGGGCAACGCCATGCGCCATGCGCATTCGCGGGTGACGGTCAGTTATCAGGTCGGCCAGCAACGTTGTCGGGTGGACATCGAAGACGACGGGCCAGGCGTGCCGGAGTCGGCGTGGGAAAAAATCTTCACGCCGTTCCTGCGTCTCGATGACAGCCGAACCCGGGCGTCAGGCGGGCATGGGCTGGGGCTGTCGATCGTGCGACGCATCATTCACTGGCATGACGGGCGCGCGTTGATCAGCAAGAGCAAAAGCCTGGGCGGGGCGTGTTTCAGCCTCAGCTGGCCAAGGAATCAGGAGCGGCGCTGAGGTAGCAGGGGAAAGGGATGAATTTCCCTGGGGGGAGGTGATATCGCTCGCGAAAACAACTGCGAGGCTTACACCTCGCAGCGTCGTCAGGCTATCACCGCAGCGCTTTCAACAAACTTTGCAATTGATTGCAACCCGCCTCACTCAATGGAAACACCGGCAGCCGTGGATCGCCCACTTCCAGACCGGTCGCACGCAAGCCCGCCTTGATAGTCGCCGGCAAGCCACCCTTGAGGATGAAATCCAGCAGCGGCAACTGGCGATAGAACAGTTCTCGCGCCTTGCCCAGATCGCTCGAAAGAGTTGCCTCGTACAGGTCGAGATTGAGCTGCGCAATCAGGTTTGGCGCCGCCGTGCACCAGCCTGCCGCGCCCGCCGCGAACGCTTCCAGTGCCAGTGGATTACAGCCGTTGTAGAACGGCACCTGGCCTTCGCCCAGCAGTTGCAGTTTGTGCATGCGCTGAATGTCGCCGGTGCTCTCCTTGACCATGGTCACGTTTTCCACGCCGTTGACGATCCGCAGGATCAGGTCGACGGACATGTCGGTGCCGCTGGTGGCCGGGTTGTTGTAGAGCATGATCGGCACGCCGATGCTGTCGCCGATGGCGCGGTAGTGAGCGAGGATTTCCGCTTCGGTGAGCTTCCAGTAGGACGTCGGCAACACCATGACCACGTCGGCACCGTGGGCCTCGGCAAACCGCGCGCGGCGTACGGCTTTGGCGGTGGTCAGGTCGGATACGCTGACAATCGTTGGCACGCGTTTGGCCACGTGCTTGATGCTGAATTCGCTGACCTGATCCCACTCGGCATCGCTCAGGTAAGCGCCTTCGCCAGTGCTGCCCAGCGGGGCGATGGCGTGGACGCCACCTTCGATCAAGCGATCGATGGAGCGCCCCAGTGCATCGAGGTCAACGCCTTCGCCATTGGGGCCAAACGGGGTGATGGTGTAGCCGATGATGCCGTGAATAGTTGGGGTGGACATTGTGTCTCTCCTTTGAAAAAGGTGGGTTCAGTTCAGGCAATCGGCGTGTTGGCGCAGGTTCTGCCGGGCGTAATAGTTGAAGGCAGCGGCGTGGCGCTTGGGCCGGGCAATCCAGTCGTGAGCTTCGCGGCCGAGTTCGGGAATGATCGGCTTGATCGTGCCGGCGCTCATCGCCAGAAGCTGCAGCTTGGCGGCACGTTCGATCAATTGCGCGATGACACACGCTTCTTCAATAGTGGTGCCGGTGGACAGCTGGCCGTGGTGCGAGAGCAGCACCGCTCGTTTGTCGCCGAGGGCCCCGGCGATCAGATCGCCTTCTTCATTACCGACCGGTACGCCGGGCCAGCCTTCGAGGAAAGCGCAATCTTCGTAGAGCGGGCAGAGGTCCATGTGGGAAATCTGCAGTGGTACTTCGAGCATCGACAACGCCGCGATGTGGGTCGGGTGCGTGTGAATGATGCAGTTCACGTCTGGCCGGGCACGGTAGACCCAACTGTGGAAACGGTTGGCCGGATTAGGCATGCCGTGACCTTCAAGCACTTCCAGATCTTCGTTGACCAGCAGCAGGTTGCTGGCGGTGATCTCGTCAAAACCCAGACCCAGTTGTTGAGTGTAATAGGTGCCAGGCTGCGGGCCGCGGGCAGTGATTTGCCCGGCCAGGCCAGAATCGTGACCATTCTCGAATAAAATACGGCAGGCCAGGGCCAGCTTTTGCCGGTCGGTCCACGTATTATCCGCCAGGGTGTTGTGCATCTGCGTCAGGGCTTGTTTGACCAGTTGCTCTTTGGGTAGTGCTAAGGTCTTGGCCATATCGGTGTCCTTTGGTGCGTTCAATGGACGTCGGACTTGCCGTTCACTCGTTGCTCGCAAAGTCTTGGGTGAATGCAAATGACACCAAAGATGCTATATGACACCTTGTGTCATTAGCAAGGGTGAGTCGTTATTTCCTTGATGGATTAATCGCTGCGCATGTCTATCCGTTTGAAACTATTGAGAAAAAAACTTGGCGTGACGCTGGAGGCTTTGGCCGAAAAATCCGGCATGACCAAGAGCTATCTGTCGAAAGTCGAGCGAGGGCTGAATACGCCGTCAATTGCGGCCGCGTTGAAACTGGCCAAGGCGCTGAATGTGAAGGTCGAGGAGTTGTTTTCCGAAGACAACGTCAGCCTCGACAGTTACAGCCTGGTTCGCAGCCACGAACGGCAGTCGCTGGCGGCCAACGATCAGAGTCCCGGCTATGCGGTGCTGGCGCATCAGGTGAGTGAGCGCAGCTTGCTGCCGTTCATTATTTACCCGCCGACCGAGTTCACCGACAAGGCGTTCAAGGAGCACCTGGGCGAGGAATTTCTGTTCGTTCACGAAGGGCAGGTGGAAGTGGATTTCATGAACGAGCGCGTGCTGTTGGAGCGCGGCGATGCGTTGCACTTCAATGCGCAAAAACCGCACCGGCTGCGCTCAGTGGGCGCAGTGCAGGCGCAGTTGTTGGTGGTGGTGCATAGCAGCGAAGAATAATGAGCCACATATGGCTGCGTGGTGAGTGGCCTTGGTGGTGAGAGGGCTGGTGTGGGTAGAGGGCTTTAGGGGACTGTCAGAAATTTTGTGTTCGGGCATAACATGAGCAAGAGGTGCATGTATGCCAACCAAAAAGAAACCCGCGTTGCGAGAATTACCAAAAATACCGAAAGAGCTGCTCGAGCAGTTTGCTGACGGGCCGATGACCGCTGAAGCCATCGAGGATGCGTCTGCGGCGTTCAAGAAGGCTCTGATCGAGCGAGCCTTGAACGCCGAACTCGGCCATCATCTGGGCTATCCGCCGGGCGCGCAGCGCCCCGAGGATGAAACCAACCAGCGCAATGGTAAAAGCGCTAAGACGGTTCTGACCGGTGACGGCCCGCTGCGGCTGGATATTCCCCGCGACCGAGACGGTAGTTTTTCACCCATTCTGATTCCGAAACACGAGCGGCGGTACACCGGCTTCGACGACAAGATCATCGCCATGTATGCCCGTGGAATGACTGTCCGGGAAATCCGTGCATTTCTCTCCGAGCAATATGGGACGGATGTCTCGCCTGACTTCATCAGCTCTGTCACCAGCGAAGTCATGGACGAAATCACTTCGTGGCAACAGCGGCCTTTAGAACCGATGTACCCGGTCATTTTCTTTGATGCCCTGCGCGTCAAAATCCGTGAAGAGGGCTTGGTGCGCAACAAGGCAATCTATTTGGCATTAGGGGTTTTGCCCGATGGAACGCGCGATATTCTGGGGATCTGGATCGAGAACACTGAGGGTGCAAAGTTCTGGATGAAGGTTTTCAACGACCTCAAGACACGCGGCGTCGGTGATGTGCTGATCGCTGTAACAGACGGCCTAAAAGGCATGCCAGAAGCCTTGAGCGCGGTGTTTCCGGCGACGACGTTGCAAACCTGCATCGTTCATCTGATCCGCAATAGCCTTGATTACGCGGCGTGGGATAAGCGCCGGGAACTGGCCAAAGCGCTCAAGCCGGTCTATCAGGCAGTCACCGCCGAAGCGGCCGAACAGGCGCTGGATGCTTTTGAAAACGGTCCATGGGGCAAGCAGTATCCGACGGTAGTGGCAGCCTGGCGGCGCGCTTGGGATCGAGTAATTCCATTCTTCGTCTTCCCGCCCGCCATTCGAAAAGTGATCTACACAACCAACGCAATCGAGAGCATCAACGCTCAGCTACGCAAGATCATCAAGACCCGCGGGCACTTCCCAACCGACGATGCGGCAACCAAGCTGATCTGGCTGGCACTACAAAACATCACCGCCAATTGGGGCAGCGCGGCGCACGACTGGAAGAGTGCAATGAATCAATTTGCAATTCTGTACGGAGACAGATTTATCAGGCTGACCTGGTAAAAATACGGCCTGCCTGACGGCAGGCCATTACCGGCCCGCACACAAAAAATCTGATACTCCCGGCTTTAGTGGTGAGGGGGCTTGCCCCCGTTGGGCCGCGAAGCGGCCCTGAAAATTTACGACTGCTCCGCAGCCGAACGGGGGCGAGCCCCCTCGCCACAGGTTTAGGCCACGAGCGGAACCGGGAGCTTCGCCCCACTCACCACAGGTTTCAGACCTCGACTGGCACCGCCAGCTTCGAGCTCCCCAACACATGCGTCTTCGAATCAAAAAACCGCAACTCACTCCCGGTCCCCTCAAACACTTTCGCGTAATGCCGCTTCTGATGCTGAATGAACGCCTTGCTGCGCGGATAAATCGAGATGGCCACCACTTTCGGTTTCGCTTGGCGTAGCGCGTGCACGATGTGGTCATCCTGTTCGCCCAGCGCGTGACCAAACACGCACAAACCGTCGCCGTGCCCCAGCAACTGCTCGTAGCAGAACGACAGATAATCCGAGCTGCGAATGGTCTTGAGTTTGTCGGCGCTCGGCCCTTCGTTAACAAACAGCGGCACGTCATCCAGCGTCTTGATCGTGTTATTGATCGCAAAACTGCCAAGCAACGTGCCCTCGGTCGACATCAATTTGCGTGCGGTGCCGTCCTGATTGCGCACCAGGTGCAGGCCGCCATGCAGGTACAGCAAACGGGACTTGTCGGTGGTCGTCGCGCTCAAATCAAAACCCGGCTCAGGCCCCTGAAACAGATCGGTGATCGCCTCGGGTTGCTGCTGAATCGCCCAATAACTGAGCAAGTCATAGTTAGTGGTGAACACCGTGCGGTAGCGACCCAGTTCCTGACTGATCGTCGCCAAGGTTGCCGGCACTACCAGCCGCCATGGAATGTGCACCGCGTGCACAGTGTTGATCAGCGCTTCCTTGATCGCGTAGTAGCGGTTACGCGGTGCGGCCGAGCTGACAGCCAGCGCCTTGTTGACCCGGCTGGTGATCTTCAACGCGCTGAGCACTTGCTCGAAACTGCGTGTCTGCAAGGCGTCAAACACGCTGAGCTCGGACTGGCTCAGGGGTTTTTCTTCAACGGTGCGGGCGTTTTCGAACAGCGAGTCGTAGCCGAAATCGTCCCACACCGCACGGCTGGCACCGTTGCCCACCAGCAGACCGCTGAACGAAGCGGTGGTGCGCAAGGCGTTCCAGTCTTCGAGTTGCGCATCAACATCCTGGAAATCGGTCATCGCGTTGGTTTTCTCAAAACTGAAGGTCGGATGGGCGGCGACTTTATCACGACGCAGACTTGCGCCAGATCAACATCCGCTGCTGCGGGTGTGCTCAAGGAAAGTCACTGCGATTTCGTGGTGTCGCTGGGGCGGTGGCTCGCCCTATGACTGTGCCAAAGGCATCGCCTTGTGCGCGACGAATGGCGGGCAGATCCGCGATTACGAAGGTGTTGATCAATCGAGCAAACCACAGCTGCCACTGATCGCCATCAATACCACTGCCGGCACCGCCAGCGAGATGACACGCTTGTGCATCATCATCGACGAATCGCGCCACTTGAAAATGGCCATCGTCGACCGCAACGTCACGCCGCTGCTATCAGTCAATGATCCGGCGCTGATGGTCGCCATGCCGCAAAGCCTGACTGCCGCCACCGGCATGGACGCCTTGACCCACGCGATCGAAGCCTACGTGTCGACTGCTGCCAACCGGTGTCACCAATCCAAGTGTGGCGGATCAGCGGCAGATCGAGGAAATATTCCGCAGCGCTTTTTAAGAACTGTCCCGAGTGGGCGCGAGCTTGACGCAGAGCAGCGCGCCCATTGCCAGCAAGGTGCACAACAACGACAGCGGCCATGCCTGCGGGCTGGCGATCAAGCTGGCGATGCCGCCAATCATAGCGGCCATCAGTTGATGAATGAATCCGCTCAACGCCATCGCGTAAGTGCCGCCGACCGGCGCACCGTCGTTGGCCAGCGACAGGCTGACCGGGTAGTTCAGTGACTGCCCGAAAACCGCAATGCAGTAGGGCAACCAGAACAGCAGCGCAATCGAAGTGGCCGCCATACTGCCCAGCAACATCAAGGCACTGCCGGCGAGGACCAGCCCCACGCCCACCACCATCATTCGACGCTGACCTGTGCGCACCACCAGCGCATTGACCCCCAATGCCCCAAGAAAATAAGCCGCACTGATCGGCCATCCCAACAACCCGTACTCCGCCGCCGACCAGTTGAACGGCCCTTGCAGAATCAACGGTGCAGCGGTATTGAACGCGATGATCACGCCATAACCGAGCCCACCGCCGAGTGCCGGTAGCAGGAAAGAACGGGCACGCAGAATGCGCCAATAGCCCGGTGAGGCAGCCTGCTGAATTTCGGTTTCCTTCTGCATGGGAAATGTGACGCCTGCAACTAATATCGCCAGGACAAGGGTCACAGCGCCTAGCAGGTAAAAGATCGCTGGCCAACCCAGGCCGATCTGGATGACCGAGCCCAGGTACTGTCCGATACCCAGGGCCACCACGAAAGAGATCGACATCCACGACAAGGCCTTGGCCAGCAGCTCCCCACGAAAACTGTCGCGAATCAGCACCCGGGCCATGACCGAAATGCCGCTGGCCCCGATGCCCTGAATCAGTCGAAAAATCAGAAACGCCTCAAGGGTCTGACTCAGCGGCAGCGCAAGGTTGGCCAAGCCGTAAACACCGAGCGCCGCCATCAACACCGGTTTGCGGCCGATGCGCTGACCAAGGCTGCCCCACAACAGCATCGGTGCGCCCATGCCAATCAAATACACCGCCAGCCCCCACGCCAATTGCGAGGCATCGCCTGACAAGTCCCGCGAAATCTCCGGTAACGCCGGCAGGTAAATGCTCATGCCCAGTTGTGCGAGGAACACTGTGCTGCAGGTGATCAGGAGCGTGGTGCTGGTTTTCATGGCATGGCCAGTTCTGCTTTTCCGCAGAAAAGTAGCCGAATTGCTTGGTAGGCACGAAAGTGGAAGCGATCCATTGATTGAAGCGTTCGGCGTGCCAGGCAAAATTTACAGGGTATGACTTGGGTTATTGAATCAGCTGTTTCCGGTACCGTTGAGTGTTACGAGTGATAAACGTGTAGGGCGATGCCCGGTAGATTGTGGGTCAAAAGCATAATCGAGCGTCCCCCCGACCCAGATTGCATCGACATTGCACGCCAACCTTAATGACGCTGCTGTGGGTTGCCGCAGAACCTGCGCATACCCAATAAGATTGAAAGATCGCAGCATTCGGCAACTCCTAACGGAGCAAGTGTCTCGCGGGAGTCGCAGAGGCCGCTATCTCCTGGTCATCCCGCCGCCGCCAGCGCCTTGCCCATCGAATCCCCGAACTGAATCAAGACCACTCCCGCAATCAACAAGAGCGCCCCGAACAACCGTGGCAAGGTCACCTGATGTTGCATCAGCCCGAACCAGCCAAAGTGATCCAGCAACAGCGATGCCACCACTTGCCCGGCCAGTGCCAGCGCGATGAATCCCGACGCGCCAAGCTTGGGCAGCAGCACCAAGGCCAGCGAGATGAAGACCACCCCGAACGCGCCGCCGGTCCACATCCACAACGGCGCTTTGCTGATGAAACCCAGTGACGGCAAAGGCAGGCGCAACGCCAGAATGATCGGCAACAACACCAACACGCTGATCAGTAACGAAGCCAGGGTCGCCCAAAGCGGGTGGCCCAGACCGCGCGTGAGATTGGCATTGATCGCACTTTGAAACGGCACCACCGCGCCAGCAATCACTGCCAGCATCCTGAATTGGTTGAGCGGGCGGATTGGGGAGGGTATGAAAACCCTGTAATTTCGGTGTCGCTTGTTGTCTATTACCAGAGGTTGGGTGGCAGGCGTCGAGTGTGAAAAACTCTAAGCACCTGCAAGCGGTTTTGGCGAACTCTATAGGGAATCAGGTAGGGCCGATCAGCCAGCAGCCATTCACGTGTACCGGGCAAGCGTCCTTCTCGGCCCGCTGCTGGAAATCGAGCCAAATGTTCGACGCTGTCGCGAATGGCTTGAACGAAATCGGCGGCGGCTTTGGGATTTTCCTTCGCTATATAGGTCGCTTCGTCGTCGAGGTTCTTTAAGGCAGTACGTAGCCACTCAACGCGCATTGACTGCCCATTTTTTGGCAACCTCATTGACTTCATCTTCAGTGGCGAAGTCACCGGCATCAGCTTCCAGTATCGCTTTCTGGATTTCTTCTATTTGCCAGGCCTCGCGAGCGAGGTATTCACGCAACGCATCGACTGCAAGGAATGACTTGCTACGACCAGTGGCCTTGGCAAGACTGGCAAGCGTGTCGGCAACTTCGTCTGGCAGGCGCAAAGACATGACTGACATGACAACCTCGGCGTAGTGGTTTGTAATACACCATACTACAGCGTCACTTGTCCGCGAGACTGCCCGCTCGTCAGTCGTAACAATTACCCGAAGAGGCACTGCCCGCTGGCATAAGGTCCTTCAGACGTAAAACGCCAAGCTCGGGATAAACTCCTTAGCACCCACCCATCCGCCTCAACAGGATTGCCAATGACCGCATCGCTGCTAATGGCCGTGCTCGCCTCGGGCTTTATTTACGGCATCACGCCGGGGCCGGGTGTGCTGGCGGTGTTCGGAATCGGCGCGGCGCGTGGACGGCGGGCCGGGGCGGGATTTTTGTGCGGTCACCTGCTCGGCGACGTGATCTGGTGCAGCGCGGCGTTGATCGCGATTGTCGGCGCCAGGGAAGTCGGCAGCACGGCGTTCGATGTGTTGGGCATCATCAGCGGCGTGTACCTGTTCTGGCTTGGCCTGCGCGCGGTCCGGGCCAGGCGCAACACGGCCCAGACGCCCCAAGGTCCGGCGCGCCAGCCGTTCTGGCACGGCATTGTGTTTGGCTTGACTAACCCGAAGGCGTACCCGGTGGCCGTCGCGACCTTCACCGCGCTGCTGTCGAGTCGCGCCGAATTGCTTCACTGGTCGATGCTGCCGTGGTTGATTGCGTTGAGTTTCGTTGGCGGGGTGCTGGCTTACGCGATTCTGATCGGCATCGTCGGCGCGCGGCAGGTGCGCTCGTTGTACCAGCGACATGAGCTGGCGATCACTCGTCTGTGCGGGGTGATGTTCATCGGGTTTGCGCTCAATGCGCTGGTCCACGCGGTGCCGGGTTTGTTTGCTTCCAAGGCTTGAGCGGTTCCACCGTTCGTCGCGTCGGCAGCCGATTTTCGAACCTTTGCCCTGAAGAAAATTCTCAACCTATGCGGGTTTTCTGCCCGCATCGAATTTCTTCAGGAGGAGGGCGCGACCATGAGCCGGATGGCCACCCGTTTACGCAGTACCATTTTGGCTTCGTGTCTGGGCCTGTGCGCGACCAGTGCTTTTGCCCAGTCACCGGCCGAATTCATCAATGATGCCTCGGCCAAAGGCATGGCCGACATCGAAGCCAGTCGTTTGGCGCATCAGAAATCCGAGTCCCAACAGGTCAAGGATTACACCATTGTCGTCATCAACGACCGTACTACCGCGAACCAGCACCTGGCGAAAATAGCCAAGCAACTGGACCTGCCGGTGGCCCCGCGTGAAGTTGTTGTCGATAAAGCCAAGACGTTGATGCCGGAAGTGAAGGACGGTACGACTTTCGATCAGGCTTACGCCGCGAGTCAGGTGAAGACGACGCAAGAAGCGATCGAACAAATTGAACAGGTTGCGCAGAACACTGACGTACCTGAAATCAAAGCGTTCGCTGAGGAAACCCTGCCCAAGTTGCAGAATCACCTGCAGATGGCGCGGGCACTGCAAGCCAGTCGTTGATAGCCTATAAGAAAAACGGCGCGGGATTCAGGTCTCGCGCCGTTTTTATTCAGCATTCCTTCCACTTGGGCTTTTGCTTGCTGGCGGACACCAGGCCTTCGAGCTCGAATACTTCACTTTCGCCCATCGCACGATAGTGTCTGCGCAGTGCTTCAAGTTGCTTGAGGTCAAGTAATTCCAGGCCCAGCATGGCGTTTTTCGCCTCTTTGTTAACTCTCAACAGTTCATCGATTTTCAGGTGCAGGATATCGGTGTCGCGGTTTTGTGTGTTCTGAATCAGGAACACCATCAGGAACGTGATAATGGTCGTCGACGTGTTGATGATCAATTGCCAGGTGTCGTTGTAATTGAATATCGGCCCGCTCAAGCCCCACGCACCAATCAGAATCAATGCGCCCATGAACGTCTTCGGACTGCCGGCCCACAGGGCGAGTTTCTGCGAGATCTTTGCAAATTTCATTGCCGTCTTCCTTATTTGGGGTGCGCCTGAATTTCAGACAGCATGGCGATCTGGAAAATTCTGCTTACATATTCATATTCTGAGATAGGCATGGGTTGGCTCCGGGCATTCAGTGCAACCAACCAGAGAAGAACGGGTCACTACATCAGGTCCATCAATCCGGAGAACACCATGAACCTCGCCCGTCTGCTCTGCCTGTGCGGTTGCCTGTTCGCGCTGCAAGGCTGCTTCGACAATTCCGATAATGAAACCAAGGACAACACCGACGGCACCAAGTCATCGGTGCAGATGCAGGACAAGGACGCCGCAGATAAGTAGAAGCCGGCTCGCTCGGGTATGGTGAGCGACTCGCTTGCCATGCCTCGACAGGAGAACCCGATGAGTTGGTCCGCCAAGCAATACGTCGCTTTTGAAGATGAACGCACTCGCCCGGCCCGTGACTTGCTGGCGGCGATTCCCGCTGCGGACGTGCGTTCGGCCATCGACATCGGTTGCGGCCCGGGCAATTCCACCGAGTTGCTGGTCGAGCGCTTTGCCAGTGCCGAGGTGCGCGGGCTGGACAGTTCGACCGACATGATCGAGGCCGCCCGCAAGCGCTTGCCGCAGGTGCGATTCGACGTCTCTGATATTGATTGCTGGGATGAGAGCGGGCCGTTCGACGTGATTTTTGCCAACGCCGTGCTGCAATGGGTGCCGGATCATGCGACGCTCTTGCCGTCGCTGGTTAGCAAGCTTGCGCTCGGTGGCAGCCTGGCAATGCAAATGCCCGATAACCTCGATGAACCGACACACCGCCTGATGCGCGAAGTCGCGGCCAATGGGCCGTGGGCGGAGAAGCTCGCAGGCGCCGCCGGGTTACGAACGAAGAGAGAGAGCGCCAGCGCCTATTATTCGATGCTGAATTCGCACTGCGCGCGGGTCGATGTCTGGCGCACCACCTATCACCATCCGCTCGCAGGTGGCGCGGCGGCGGTGGTTGAATGGTTCAAGGGCAGCGGCTTGCGGCCGTTCCTCCAACCGCTGAATGACGCTGAGCAAGTTCAATACCTGCAGCAGTATCAGGCGGCAATCGAACAGGCGTATCCGACGCTGGAAGATGGCTCGGTGCTGCTGCCGTTTCCGCGTTTGTTCATCGTCGCGACTCGCCAGGCTTCCAAGTCCCCCACCGACATCCGCCCAGTCGCACTTTTGTAGCAGCCGTCAAGCCAGAAGGCGCGGTATTTCTGGCGACCTCACGCTCAGGTTGACGACGGCTACATTCGAACGCGATTCCTGCCAGACGCAGGCTTCGCCAGATGCTACAGATCGGGTGCCTTTGGGTGCGCGTTTAAACGCGAAGGGCGCCCCTCAAGGCGTTTCTTCAAACGCCGAACGTACAGCCTCCACAACGCGTTGTGCAACACTGTCATCGTCAAGTTGCGGATAGCCTTTCTTCAACTTCCCGGAGACCTTCCAGCCATTCTCTTTGATCGAGCGAATGATCCGGTTCGCATCCTGATTGGGCATCTCGAGCACTTCTTTCAACTGTTCCTGAGCTCGCTGAAAGATCACCAGCACCCTGGCTTCGTCCGCCATTTCCGTTCGAATGGTGTGCTTTACGACGTTTGCGGTGTACAGAACGTGTTCGGTCAAATCGGGATATCGCCAGGCAAAGCGCGCGTCTTCGTACTCATCAAAGATGAAGTTGCTTGGCGTGCCATCCTCGTACGTCACGAGTTCGTCGAACCGATAGGCTGTCGCGTAACGACGCATGAACGGTCGCGAGAACACTTCGAGCGTTCGATCGTAGCCGGCCCTGAAATCGATCGAACTGGTGATGGTGGCTGACACCGGCAGGATCACACCGTCCGGCACCGCTTTATCTCGAATGAGGGTGTCGTTGATCAGGAAACGATGAATTCGACCGTTGCCATCGCGCATGGGATGGATATACACGAAGCCAAATGCCAACACCGCAGCACGTGCAAGTGACTCCGCTCCACGGGTGGCGACCTCGAACTCGTTAAGTCCTGCCAGTAACTGCGCGAGGTCGGCGCAATGGGGGGCAATGTAATGAACGATGTCTTCGCGCATCGTCGCTTGACCGACAAACACAGGCGAGCGTCGCAAGCCCAGTCCGATCGCGTCCTGCCCCAGAATTCCGGCTTGCAGGGATTGCAGGCTGGCGTCGCTCAACGGGTGTTCAATATGCCCGCAGTGCTGAGCGATGACATGCGCAAACCGCTGGATGCGGTCGGCCTGGTCAGCCTCCTTTTCGATGAGAAAGCTCGCGCGCGATTCCTTGAACGTCAGCCAACTGGCGGTCCGCAGCAAAATATCGGGGCCGAAGGTTTGATCCAGCTCAGCCAGTGCTGCGCGCAGATCAAATTGCAAAGCTTCCTGCAACGCTCCGGTGCGCCGCACCACGGGGCAAAACTCAGCCGTCCCGGGCAGGTTGTTATTGACTCGCCAACGTCGCGCTCGTATTGGGTCACGGCGAGTCAGGTAACTTTTTGAAGAAATGGCGTCGACGTAGCCGCCATTGGTCACGTCTGGCACATCCAGACGTTCTCCTCTCAGCCATTCGTAAAGGAACCCGGTGCGACGAGCGTACTGGCCGAAAGGCTCCCGTCGACACCAGTCTTCTATAATTCTGGTGGGGATTAAAACGCTAACAGGATGTAAAAATTGATACTAATTTAGGTGGTTTACGGGAAAACGCTAACAAACAGAGTCTCATGGTTATTGGGCACAGAAGCCTGGTCGCCCATTTCGAGCATCGTTCGAGTATGCGTTTAACGCGAGGGGCGCCTTCTAACGGCGCCCTGATAGACGATCTACTTTTCTGCATCCATCCACGCGCAGACGCGCCACTACATCCAGCACATCGCAACCATCACGCACGGTATGCAAATTTCAGACACAAAAAAACCGGCTATTTAAGCCGGTTTTCCTTAACCTCATCCCCCGTCAAAAAAACAACGTAAGACAAAAATTCGATTGGAGCGGGTGAAGGGAATCGAACCCTCGTTATCAGCTTGGGAAGCTGGAGTAATGCCATTATACGACACCCGCTCAGAGCGGCTGACTTTGTACCAGATGTGCGCGTGGAAATGAAGTTTTTCTTTGTGCCGAGTGCTTTAGCATCGGGTTGTATCCACGCGAGGACCGTGTGGCCGTTCGCGGGCAAGCCGGGTGCCGCACCACTTGCTCCCACAGAAACTCATTGTGTGCAGGAACAGGCTTGCTCGCGATGACGCGGTTTCAGATGGACAATGCATGTTGGTCCTGAACGTGGTGGTAACGCGGTCGGCTTGCTGGTGGCGCGGGCTTCAAAAAGCTCATCAGCGCAGTGCGACTGTCGCGGCAGGCGGCTTTGTGTTCCATGTCGAGAAAGTGGCCGGTGGCTTCTACGGTCGTAAACGAAGCGTGCTGCACGTGGTTGGCAAATAACCGGGCGCCGTCGGCGGAGGTGTATTCATCCCATTCGCCGTTAACGAACAACACCGGCACTTTGATTCTCTGCGAAGCCTTGAGAAAGCACTGCCGGTCACTGTGCAGCAAATCGCTGATGTGGAAGTGCAGCTGCCCGTATTCGTGCTCGGCCAGGCTGCTGACGTGCCGGTAGTTGAAGCGCTTGAACAGCGGCGGCAAGTGTTTGCCGATGGTGCTGTTGACCAGAGTGCCGACCCGGCCACCGTCCCGGCTGCCGAGGTAATCGACGCCACGCTCGAGGTAATCGAGCATGTGCGCGTTGATTTCCGGCGAGAACGAACTGATGACTGCTTTTTCGATCCGTCGTGGCTGCTGGGCGAGGGCGACCAGTGCCGCGGCGCCACCCCAGGAAAACGACAGCACGTGTTCGGCGGCGAAGTGGTCGATAAGCTCCAGAAGGATCTGCCCTTCGGTTTCCTTGGTCAGCATTTTTTCATGCAGGTTGTGCGCCTTCGACCGACCCCCATAGGGTTGGTCGTAGCAGACCACATTGAATTCCGGGTGCAGGTTTTTAACGGTTTGTGAAAACGACGCAGTCGTGGCCATCGAGCCGTTGACCAGAATAATGGTCTTCTCTGCGGCATCTGCGCGATAGAACTCCGTGTAAACCCGAAACTGACCCTGTATATCCAGCACAGCGATTTCTGGCCTCATGTCATATGACTCCTGGCAAGCGGGTATGCGCACAATCGAGATTGCACGAGCTTTGTGACAGGTAGGCATATGCCTGAGAGTTTCGGGGGCCCATGTCGATCCATTGCAATCCGGTCGACGGGTATTGTTATTGGCGGGCAGTCTGCCGGCGCAAATCGGAACCTGAGGGTTCGCGAACGGCAAAAAGTTTCTTAGAGGTATGGGGTGACTCGTCATTCACGCTTCAGCTGACGACCTGATTCAAGCAGTGGCCAAGGGACTTCGCAAGTGCCATTGGTAAATTGTTCGACATTCTGCTGAGCGGTATTTCGTTTAGATCAATTCGATCTCATCTGCCCGCAAAGCGCGGTATTCACCGGGTTTCAGCGTGGGATCGAGCGCCAGCGGGCCCATACTTTCGCGGTGCAGGCGCAAGACTTTGTTATTGAAGTGGCCGAACATCCGCTTCACCTGATGATAGCGACCCTCGACGATACTCAGTCGCGCCGATTTCGGCCCCAGCAGGTTCAACTCAGCAGGTTGGGTGGTGAGGTCTTCGAAGGCGAAGTACAGCCCCGCGTTGAACGTGGCCGCGTAGTGCGGGCCAATTTCCTGTTCGGTCTCCACGTAATACACCTTGGGCAGCTTGGTCTGCGGCTGCGTCAGGCGACGCGACCAGCTGCCGTCGTTAGTGATCAGCATCAGCCCGGTGGTGTTGAAGTCCAGGCGTCCGGCGATGTGCAGCTCGTCCTTGTCGGGCTCATGGATCAGGTCAAGCACCGTCGGGTGCTCGGGATCGCGGGTGGCACTGACGCAGCCTGCCGGTTTGTGCAGCATGAAGTGGCGCAGCGGTTTGCCGGCTTGCAGGATTTCGTCATCGACTTCGACGCGGCTGAATTCGCGCACCTCGGCATGGGGATCGCTGACGATTTTTCCGTCGACCCGGACGCGCTTTTCCACCAGCAACAGACGAGCCTGCTGACGGTTGAAGCGCGGCAGATTACTGAGGAATCGGTCGACACGCATGACGGAAGATCGGCAAGAAGGGGCTGCGCATCTTACGTGATCGGCCTGGCGGCTGCTTGCAGCTGTGCCTCGACCTGTGCGCAGCGCGGACACAGGCACGAGGCATCGCGCAGCTCGGCCGGCAGTTTTTCGAGCACTGCCGGATCGATGGTTACGCTGTAGCACCAACAGGCGCGAGCGGCGGTGCGCGGGTCGGCCAGGGTGCAGGCGTTGGAAGCGCCGCAGGCCGGGCAAAGGTCGGGGGTTTTCATTGTTGGTCATCATCACGGGTGTATCAGGATTCTACACAGACCGCGTTAAGAGGAATCGCAGACTGACCGATGAAAACCCTTTCATCGGCTACTTGTTTCAACGTATTGCGAGAACGCACCAGATTCTGAAATCGATGTCTTATCTTTCGACAGTCCCAGATTGTTTGACTGTCGCCCGCCAGCGTCGCTGGTGTGGTCACTCGCGGTCCAGGAGGCCGCCATGTATCGCCGACTTCTTCTGATTGCTGTACTGGGTTTGTCCATTGGTGGTTGTGCCGATGGAGGAGTCAGCTATTACAGCTCCGAGGTTTACACATCCCCGGCGCCGTATTATTCCAATGGCGGGACTTATTATTCCAGCGGCGGTTACTACACCGCGCCGCGCCGGTATTACGCACCGCCTGCGCGTTACTACCAACCGACCCCGCGCTATTACCACCAGCCGCGGGTTTATCAACCGGCTCCGCGTTACTACCAGCATGCTCCACGGGCCGATTACAGGGTCCATCATAATCGTGGCTGGGAGGGTCGCAGTCGTGGCGGTTGGGAGGGGCGTGACCGCGGTGGGCGTAACGACTATCGAGGCGGCCATGGTGGACGTGATAACCGGGGTGGACGGGGTGATCACAATGGTCGTGGTGGCGATGGGAGAGGCGGGCACCGCTGACAGGTCAAAAAAAACGGCGCGCGAAGCGCCGTTTTTTATGCCCGGATTTCAGTACTCCGTCAAATCCGCCAGCGGATGCCGACCTTCCCACGCCTTGTGAAAATGCGCCTCCACCACCGCATCCGGCACATTATTAACATCCGGCCAATGCCAGTGCGGCTTCTGATCCTTGTCGATCAACCGCGCTCGCACACCCTCGCTGAACTCCGGATGGCGGCAGCAATTGAGGCTGACCGTGTATTCCATCTGAAAGACCTGCGCCAGCGACATATGGCGAGCGCGAACGATCTGTTCCCAAACCAGATGAGCGGTTAACGGCGAGCCTTCGCTCAGCGTTCGCGCCGCGCGACTCAGCAGCAGGTCCGCGTCATCGCGCAACGGGCTGATGGCTTTCCAGGCGCAACGCACGTCACTGACATCAAGCAACTCATCAATACGCTCACGCCGCGGCAACCACTGCGCTGCGGGCATCTGCGCCCGCGCTTCCTGTTGCAGTGCCTTGAGCAAACTGTTGAGTTGCATCGACGTCTGTTCCTGCCAATTCAACTGCAACAAGCGTTCGATCAGTTGCTCCTGCTGTTCATCGAGCAGGAAGCGATCAGCGAGGTCCAGATCGATCGCGTCGCGACCGTTCATGTGCGCGCCAGTCAGGCCGAGAAACAAACCAAGCTTGCCCGGCAGCCTTGAAAGAAACCAGCTGGCGCCGACGTCAGGGTAAAGCCCGATGCTGATTTCCGGCATTGCCAGGCGACTGCTCGGCGTGACGATGCGGATGCTCGCGCCTTGCAGCAGGCCCATGCCGCCGCCCAGCACATAGCCGTGGCCCCAGCAGATCAGCGGTTTCGGGTAGGTGTGGAGGTTGAAATCGAGTCGATATTCCGCCGCGAAGAAATTCGCGGCCAGCGGCGGCACTTCGCCGGGTGTCGCGCGGCAGGCTTCGACCAGGCTGCGCACCTCGCCGCCGGCACAAAAGGCCTTGGCGCCATTGCCGCGCAACAATACGCAAACGATCTGCGGTTCTTTGGCCCATGCGTCCAATTGGTCGCGCAAAGCGTTGATCATCGGCAAGGAAAGGGCGTTGAGGGATTTCTCGGCGTCCAGCGTGGCGATACCGATGCGAGCGCCGTGGGTGCCGGTGAGTTCTTCGAAATGCAGATTCATCGTGACCTCAATCGGGTGTTCGAACGATCAGTATGATCGCTGTTCAGGAAAGTGCCGGATCTGCGTCAGATCAATTGACAAGCGCGACGGGCTTTCCTAGGGTTCGCCCCATTGTCTTTGCCGGATGTAACCATGACTGCTGACGACCGTATCAAACTCGAACCGAGCTGGAAGGAGGCACTGCGTGCTGAGTTCGACCAGCCGTACATGGCGGAGTTGCGCAACTTTCTGCAACAGGAGCGTGCGGCAGGCAAAGAGATTTATCCACCCGGCCCGCTGATTTTCAACGCGCTCAACTCGACGCCGCTGGACAAGGTCAAGGTCGTCATTCTTGGTCAGGACCCTTATCACGGTCCGGGGCAGGCGCATGGCTTGTGCTTTTCGGTGCAACCGGGCGTGCCGGCGCCGCCGTCGTTGGTGAACATTTATAAAGAGTTGAAGCGCGACCTGAACATCGACATTCCCAGCCACGGTTATTTGCAAAGCTGGGCCGATCAGGGCGTATTGATGCTCAACACCACCATGACAGTCGAGCGCGCCAACGCCAATGCGCACAAGGATAAGGGCTGGCAGTTTTTTACCGACCGGATCATAGAAGTCGTCAGCCAGCAGCAGCCGCATCTGGTGTTCATGCTGTGGGGCGCGCATGCGCAGAGCAAGCAGAAACTGATCGACGCGACCAAGCATCTGGTGTTGACGTCGGTGCATCCGTCGCCGTTGTCGGCGTATCGCGGGTTTCTGGGCTGCGGGCACTTCGGTCGGGCCAATAAATTTCTTGAGCAGAATGGCGAGGCGCCGATCGAATGGCGGTTGCCGCCGGTTTGATGTGATGACAGCACCAGCCCCATCGCGAGCAGGCTCACTCCCACAAGGTCAGTGCTGATCCTGTGGGAGTGAGCCTGCTCGCGATGGAGTCGACTCGGTTTTTAAACAGAGTCCCGATTCCAATACCTGAACAACGGCTCCGCCAGAAACAACACAAACAACAACCGCATCACCTGCATCGCTGTCACCAGCGGCACTGACAATTGCAGGGTCTCGGCCGTCAGGCTCATCTCGGCAATCCCGCCGGGCATCATGCCCAGCGTCAGCGAGCGCAGGTCCAGGTGCGTCAACGCACTCAGCCCCAGTGCCGCCACGGTCGCGATCAGCATGGTCAACACGGTGCCAAGTAACGTCCGCCCCATGAACGACGGCGCACGACGGAAGAACTGCCGATTGAAATGACAGCCCAGTCCGCTGCCAATCAGCAACTGACCAATCTGGCTGCCACCGTTTGGCAGGCCGATGTGCAAATCCCACCCGATACTGACCGCCGCGCTGACCAGCAGCGGCCCGAACAGCCACGGGTTGGGTTGCCGAAGACGCTCCCAAACCAACGCTGCCAATGCGCCGGCCGGTAACAGCAGGGCCAGCCACCACCAGTTGACGGCGGCCGGATGAAACATCGGCGCGCCGTCACCCAGCAGATATTTGAAAGCGGCCGGCACGCAGAGGACCACCACCAAAACACGCAAGCTTTGCCCCGCCGCGACGCGACTGAGCACTGCGCCGTTACGTGCGCCGAGGTTGACCATCTCGCCGGAGCCGCCAGGCATGCTGGAGAAAAATGCCGTGGCGCGATCCTCACCGGTGCGCCGCATCAACCAGACGCCAACGACTGCCGAGAGACTGGTGATCAACGCACCGAAGAAGATCAAGCCAAAGTGGCTCAGCACTTGCTCCATCACCACCGGGGTGAAGTGCAGTCCTATACCAATGCCGATCACCCATTGGCCGCACTTGCGACCGCCGGGGATTTCCGCCAACTGCCAGGGCGTCAGGCAGCGCACCAGGATGATCGCCAGTAATGAGCCGACCATCCACGGTAGCGGCCAGCCAACCAGACTGGCGAGGTAGCCGCCCAGCGCGCCAACCAGCGGCGTCCCCCACCAGGCGTTGAACGGTGTTCGATCAGACATCGGCGAGGGTGCGTCGGGCAGCCGAACGTTTGCGCCAGATCCGCACAAGCGGCATCAACAGCATGATGACGGTCAGCACCCAGACCCCGAAAGTGATCGGGCTTGACCAGAGGATCTCCAGCGCACCGTTGGAAATCGACAGCGCGCGACGCAGGTTTTGCTCCATCAAACCGCCGAGGATGAAACCCAGCAGTACCGGCGACAATGGGAAGTCCAGTTTGCGCAGGATGTAGCCGAAGATGCCGATTCCGATCATCAGGAACAGATCGAAGGTGGTGGCATGCACCGCGTAGACGCCGATCCCGGTAATGATCGCGATTACCGGCACCAGCGCCCAGTTCGGCACGGCAAGAATGCGGGTGAAGATGCGGATCATCGGGATGTTGAGGATCACCAGCATGATGTTGGCAACAAACAACGAAGCGATCAGGCCCCAGACGATGTCTGGTTGTTGCTGAAACAGCAGCGGACCTGGCGTGATGTTGTACAGCGAGAGCGCGCCGATCATCACCGCTGTAGTGCCCGAACCGGGAACGCCGAGGGTCAGCATCGGCACCAGCGCGCCGCACGCTGCGCCACCGATGGCGGTTTCCGGAGCGGCGAGGCCGCGCATGTCGCCCTGGCCGAACGTGCCCTTGGCGCCGGCGATGCGTTTCTCGGTCATGTAAGCCACGGCGCTGGCCAGCGTCGCCCCGGCGCCCGGCAACACGCCCATGATGAAGCCCAGCACGCCGCAACGGACGTTCACCGCAAACACCGCAGAGGCCTCTTTGAAGTTGAACATCATCCGGCCGGTGGCTTTCACCGCTTCCTGACCCCGGTGGGTTTTTTCCAGCAGCAGCAGGATCTCGCTGATGGAGAACAGGCCCAGCACCAGCACGACGAACTGAATGCCGTCAGTCAGATGGATGTTGTCACCGGTAAACCGGTACACGCCGCTGTTGGCGTCGATGCCGACGGTCGACAGAACCAGTCCGATCAGTGCTGCGATAAAGGTCTTCAGCGGACGATCACCGGCCATGCCGCCAAGGCAGACAATTGCGAACACCATCAGGACGAAATATTCCGCCGGGCCGAAGGCAATCGCCCATTTCGCCAGCAGCGGGGCGAACAGCACCATGCCGCAGGTCGCGATAAACGCACCAATGAACGAGCTCCACGCCGACAACGACAGTGCCACGCCGGCCTGGCCTTTGCGAGCCATCGGGTAGCCATCGAGGGTGGTCATTACAGTGGAGGCTTCGCCCGGAATGTTCAGCAGGATCGAGCTGATCCGGCCGCCGTATTCGCAACCCAGGTACACCGCCGCCAGCAGGATCAGCGCCGACTCCGGCGGCAGGCCCAGGGCGAATGCGATCGGAATCAACAACGCCACGCCATTGATCGGACCGAGTCCCGGCAACAGCCCGACCACGGTGCCAATGAGGGTGCCGCACAAAGCAGTCACCAGATTGTACGGGCTCAGCGCGACGCCGAAGCCTTGACCCAAATAACCAAGCGTATCCATGTCAGTTCTCCAGAACGTCGAGCACGCCCAATGGCAGTGGCACGTCCATGACTTTGTCGAACAGCAGATAGAGACCGATCGCCACCAGGCTGATGATCACGGCACTGGGCAGCCAGCGTCCGCCGTACAGGCGAGCCATCGGTATGCCGATCAGGATGCTGGCGACGATGAAGCCGAGGGGTTCGAAGGTGCCGGCGAAGATCAGCAGCAGGACGACGCAGATGCCGATCTTGATCAGCGTTTCGCGGTCGAGTTGCGGGTCATCGTCGCTGTGCACGATCGGTGTCGGACGAAACACCATGTACAACAGACCGAGGCCCATGAGGCCAAGCATCAACAGGGGAAACGCCCGAGGCCCGACCGGTTCGTAGGAAAAAGCCGCCTGGTACGGCCACGCCATGAGTGCCAGGACTATGCAGGCCAGTAGCAGCACCGAGGCGAAAATGCGTTGTAAGAGCATGGGAAACTCCTGCGCCGCGACCCCGATCACTCGGAGCCGCAGCGGCTAGACAGGGACGATCACTGGATCAGGCCGAACTCTTTGGCCAGCACTTTGTAGTCGGCAACCTGCTTCTTCACGTAGGTGTCCAGCTCCGGGCCAGTCATGGCGAACGGGAAGAGTTCACGCTGATCACGCAACTTGGCGAACTCGCCGGACGCGAGCATTTTGTCGAAGGCATCTTTCCACCAGGCGTAGTCTTCGTCGCTGACCTTAGGCCCAAGGTAAAAACCGCGAACCACGGGCCAGACGATGTCGTAGCCTTGCTCTTTGGCGGTCGGAATGTCTTTCATTTCCGGCTCGTCCAGACGATTTTCGGAGAACACTGCCAGCAGGCGCATGTCGCCGCTCTGGATGTGCGGCATGGAGTCGGAGATGTCCGTACTGCCAACCTGAATGTGGCCACCCAGCAAGGCAGTAGCAATTTCGCCGCCGCCTTCAAGGGCGACATAACGCAGGTCGCGCGGGTTGATCCCGGCGGCTTTGGCGATCAGCGCGGTTTGCATCCAGTCCTGGCTGCCGACAGTGCCGCCGGAACCGATGACCACGGAGCTCGGATCTTTCTTCAACGCTTTAACCAGATCGTCCAGCGTCTTGTAGGGCGAATCCGCTTTCACTGCGATGGCACCGTAGCTGGTGCCGACTGCCGCGAGCCAGCGCACGGCGTTTTCATCGAAACGACCGAACTTGCCCTGGGCCAGGTTCAGCAGTGACCCGCTGGACCATGCCACCAGCGTGCCGGCGTCGGCCGGGCGTTGCGCAACCACGGCGTTGTAAGCCACGGCGCCGACACCGCCAGGCATGTACGTCACCCGCATCGGTTTGCTCAGCAGTTTTTCGTTCACCAGTGCGCTCTGCACCAGTTTGCACGTCAAGTCAAAACCGCCGCCCGGGGAGGCCGGGGCGATGCATTCAGGTCGTTTAGGCTCGGCCATCAGGTGGCCAGCAAACAGCACACAACCGGCGGCGAGGGCGAAACGGCGCATTGATCGGTTCATGGTTGTCTCCAGGGGAGTTGTTGTTTTTGGGAATGTGTCAGGTGCGACGATTTCGCGTTGCGCAGCCATGGCCGGCGCTCGCAAACGTGGTTGTTGAACCAGGGGGAAAGGGATAGGGCGGGCAAGCCTGAAGCTTTTCAGCCAGCATGATGCGTACCTCGTTTTATTGTTCTTATTGGCGAAAACGCTTCGTGGCGTTTTTCGGGAGCTACATTTCAAAGCACGGTCGATGGTTCGCTGAATCCATCGTGGTCCGACTGTAACGGGCGAACCTTTCAGCAACCTTTCATCAGCCTTTCAACGCGAGATTCACGTTTTTCGGGCTCCACAGCGACGTACTCGGCTGTAAACTCCGCGCCAAACAATGGCGTCGAACATCCCTGAATGAGGTAAAGATCCATGCGTGTTCTGCTCGTCGAAGACCATCTGCAACTGGCCGACAGTGTCGCCCAGGCGCTCAAGAGCACCGGTTTGACCGTGGATGTGTTGCACGATGGCGTCGCGGCCGATCTTGCCCTGAGCAGCGAGGAGTACGCTGTGGCGATCCTCGACGTCGGCCTGCCGCGCATGGATGGTTTCGAAGTGCTGGCGCGTTTGCGGGCGCGAGGCAAAAACCTGCCGGTGCTGATGTTGACCGCGCGCAGCGACGTCAAGGACCGGGTGCATGGTCTGAACCTGGGCGCCGATGATTATCTGGCCAAACCCTTTGAGCTCACAGAACTGGAAGCCCGGGTCAAAGCCCTGCTGCGCCGCAGTGTGCTCGGTGGTGAACGTCAACAGACCTGCGGCGTGCTCGCCTACGATCTGGACACCCGGCGCTTCACCCTCGGCGATGAATTACTGACCCTGACCTCCCGCGAGCAAGCCGTGCTCGAGGCTTTGATCGCCCGTCCCGGTCGCGTGATGAGCAAGGAGCAACTCGCATCCCAAGTGTTCGGCCTTGACGAAGAGGCCAGCCCCGACGCCATCGAGATCTACGTCCATCGTTTGCGCAAGAAACTCGACGGGCAGCCGGTCGCCATCGTCACCTTCCGTGGTCTTGGTTATTTGCTGGAAAGTCGCGATGCATAAGGCCAGCAGCCTGCGTTGGCGCTTGCTGTGGAACCTGGCCGTTTTGCTGGTGGTGTTGATGCTCGCCAGTGGTTTGAGCGCCTACTGGAATGGTCGCGAAGCCGCCGATACTGCCTACGACCGGACGTTGCTGGCCTCTGCGCGAACCATTGCCGCCGGCCTCTCCGAACGCGATGGCAGCCTCAGCCTCGACGTGCCGTATGTGGCGCTTGATACCTTCGCGTATGACAGCGCCGGGCGGATTTTCTACCTGGTCAACGACATCAATCAGAAGCTGATTTCCGGTTACGAAAACCTGCCGCCTCCGCCGCCGGGAACGCCGCGCACCGATGACTACCCGGCACTGGCACGTTTCTACAATGCCGAATATCAGGGCCAGAATGTCCGTGTGGTCAGCCTGCTTAAACCCGTCAGCGAACCCAACATGAACGGCATGGCGGAAATCCGCGTGGCGGAAACCGATGAGGCCCGGGTCAGCATGGCTCGCAGTCTGGCAGCGGACACGTTGCTGCGACTGGGCATGCTGGCAATCGGAGCCTTGTTGATGGTGTGGTTTGCGGTCAGTGCGGCGTTACGTCCGCTGGAGCGTTTGCGCACGGCGGTGGAAGAGCGCCAGCCCGACGATTTGCGGCCGCTGCCGCTGGTGGAAGTGCAGCATGAATTGTGGCCACTGGTCAGCGCACTCAATCACTTCACCGAGCGACTGCGCGGGCAGTTCGAGCGTCAGGCGCAGTTCATCGCCGATGCCGCGCATGAGTTGCGCACCCCTTTGGCGGCACTCAAGGCGCGGCTGGAACTGGGATTGCGCGCGACACAAGCCGACACCTGGCGCGAGACCCTGGAAACAGCAGCGCAGAACACTGATCGCCTGACCCATCTGGCCAATCAGTTACTCTCGCTGGCGCGGGTCGAGAACGGCGCCCGGGCGATTGCCGAGGGCGGTGCACAGTTGCTCGACCTGAGTCAGTTGGCGCGCGAACTCGGCATGGCCATGGCGCCGCTGGCGCACAAGCGGGGTGTGGCGCTGGCACTGGAAGCGGACGAGCCAGTGTGGCTGCGCGGCGAGCCGACCTTGTTGAATGAGCTGCTGAGCAACCTGGTGGATAACGCGCTGGCTCACACGCCACCGGGCGGCAACGTGATTTTACGGGTGTCGTCGCCAGCGGTGCTGGAAGTTGAGGATGACGGCCCGGGCATTCCGCTTGAAGAACGGGAGCGGGTGTTCGAGCGGTTCTATCGGCGCAATCAGCAAGTCGCCGGGTCAGGGTTGGGTTTGGCGATTGTCGGCGAGATTTGCCGCGCGCATCTGGCGCAGATCAGTCTGCACGATGGCGAGCAGGCGGGCTTGATCGTGCGTGTGAGTTTCCTGGCCGGCGACTAACGCGACCCTGTGGCGAGGGGGCTTGCCCCCGTTCGGCTGCGCAGCAGTCGTGAAAGCGATTAATTCGTTATTCAGGAAACCGCGGCAGCCGTTTTGTGACTGCTGCGCAGTCCAACGGGGGCAAGCCCCCTCGCCACAAGATCAGTAGAGCAACGGGGGCAAGCCCCCTCGCCACAAGATCAGTAGAACATCGACCGCGAGTCTTCCAGATCTCTGCGCATGTCCTCATGCTGCGGATCAATCTTCAGCTTCCTGAATGCCGGCACGCTCAACGCATCGATGCGGGCGAGGGGATGATCGGTATATTTGTGGCAATACAAGCTGGCGACTTGTACCAGGTCAACGTAATCGACCCGCTCGGAATCGCGCTCGAAATCCAGATACTGCCCCGGAACCTTCACCAGCTTTTCCGGAAAATCCCAGACCCGCAACAGCTTGTCACCGATTATCGGATGAATCTGGTCGATCACATGGTTCAGGCTGACCGGATCTGCCAGCAGTTCATTGTGATCCTCGGCGTAGGTCAGAATCGGCAGAACGCCGATCTGATGCACCAAACCACCGAGGGCCGCTTGATCGGGCTTCAAGTCAGTGTAGCGACGGCACAAGGCGTAACTGACACCGGCAATTTCCAGGCTCTTGCGCCAGACATCGCGCATTTTCTGCTCCACCACCTCGGAGCGCGCGTTGAATATCTGTTCCATCACCAGGCCGATCGCCAGGTTGCTGCTGTAGTTAACACCCAGGCGCGTGATGGCGGTGTGCAGGTCCGTGACCTCCTGCGTTGCACGCAGCAGCGGGCTGTTGACGATTTTGATCAGGCGCGCCGACAGCGCCGTATCCCGGCCGATCACTTTGCTCAAGGCGCTGACACTGATTTCCGGATCCTCCGCAGCCTTGCGAATCTGCAGGGCAACTTCCGGTAACGTGGGCAACACCAGGTCATCATTACTGATAGCCGCAACCAAATCCTGTTGGACCTTATCCGCCAGTTCGCTCATTTCGTTTCTCTAGGGATTACGGCAAATGTTGCATTAGCGCTGGATTTCGCGATCACGATCCAGGTCGTAAGGCAGGTCGAGCAGGTGCAGGGCGGGCCCTTCGAGCGTGCCAAGATGGACATCGCCACCTTCTGCGGCTTCGGCTTGCAGGACTGCAAGGAGCTCATTGTCTTGCTCCGCGCGCGCAGCAATAACCACTTCACCGATCGAACTGCCATGCGACGGGGAAAACAGGAGTGTACCCGGCTCCGGCAATTGCCCGGCCGGCAGGCTCAGGCGATATAAACGACGCTTCAATTTGCCCAGGTATTGCATCCGCGCGACGATTTCCTGGCCGGTGTAGCAACCCTTTTTGAAGCTCACACCGCCGACGGCCTGCAGGTTGAGCATTTGCGGGATGAACAATTCGCGGGTCGCCGGCATCACCTGGCCGATCCCTGCGCGGATCTGACCCAGCAACCATTGATTCAGATCGGCTTGCGCCAGCACCGCAGACAGCTTGCCTTTGACGGCATCGGCTTGATCGGCAGGCACCCAGAGTTCTGCGCGGTGCGGCGAGACGCGCACGGCAACAAGGCCGTCGTGGCGCGCGACGCTGTCGGTGTCTGCCGGCAGTTCAAGTCCGCAACCTGCCAGCGCGGTGTCGCCCTGCACGATGCCGAAGCGCACCCACGCGGCGCTTTCATCGGTGAGCTTCGATTTGGAGAACACGGCGTACTTTTTCAAGTCCGCCAGCTGCGGCTCCAGCAACTCGCTGGCCATGGCCATCAGCACGCCATCACCTTGCAGCAGAATGCGAAAACTCGATTGCATCCGGCCTTTCTGAGTGCAGCGCGCGCCGAGGCTGGCCCGGTGTTCATTCAGGTAATCGAGGTTACAGGTCAACTGTCCTTGCAGGAATTTGCCGGCATCGGCGCCGCGGACCGCGAGTACGCCTTCGTGAGACAGGGTGCAGAAAAAAGCAGAATCGGCCATGGGTCATCGCAGGGTAAAAGAGTCTGGGGCACATCATAAGGGTGTGCCCGTGAAATGGGTAGTTTCCAAAGGTGGCTGATGCCCGACCAAAGCCGACTGTTCGAGGGGGACCGGGGCTGTATACTTGCCGCCTATTTGAGGAGTGCTCCATGGTCGAAGATGTTGAACTGAATCGCCTCTACTGGCACAGCCGCCGCGGCATGCTTGAGCTTGACGTGTTGCTGGTGCCTTTTGTCAAAGAGGTCTATCCGCACCTCAACCAGGTTGATCGCGACTGCTATGTCCGCCTGCTCGAATGCGAAGATCAGGACATGTTCGGCTGGTTCATGGAGCGCGCCGAATCGGAAGATCCGGAGCTTCAGCGCATGGTTCGGATGATTCTGGACCGTGTCCAGCCCAAGTAATGTGTTCGAATGCCGCTGGCATGCCTCGCGGCAGTTGCTGGCGGCATATTCGTTGGCCCAGTTGTTCGCGCTGGGCTCGCTGGTTCTACTCTCCATTCCCGTCTGGGCCAGCGTGCTCGGCATTTTCTGCTGTCTGGTGCATGGCGCGTGGACATTGCCGCGTCAGATTTTGCTGACTCATCCCCAGTCGTTCAGTGGCTTGCGTCGCGATAGCGAGGGCTGGCACTTGTGGAGCCGCGCGTCCGGTTGGCAGCCTGTACAGCTGAGGCCGGATAGCCTGGCGCTGCCGTTGATAGTCGTGCTGCGTTTCCGTCTGCGGGGCGAGCGGCGGGTGCGGTCAATGTGTGTGCCGCGCGATTCGCAGGCGGCTGATCTACACCGTCGCCTGCGAGTCCGGCTCGCATTCAGCCGGCGTAGGTGGGAGGCACCAGAATAGTGTCGAGCGCCTCGGGCAGCATGTCCGGATAATCGAGGGTGTAATGCAAACCCCGGCTTTCCTTGCGTTCCATCGCTGACAGAATCATCAGTTCCGCGACCTGAGCCAGGTTGCGCAGCTCGATCAAATCCCGGCTGACTTTGTAATTGCTGTAGAACTCGTCAATCTCGTCCAGCAGCAGACGCACGCGGTGTTGTGCCCGTTGCAACCGCTTGTTGGTGCGCACGATGCCCACGTAGTCCCACATGAACCGTCGCAACTCATCCCAGTTATGCGCAATGATCACGTCTTCATCTGAATCGGTAACCTGGCTGGCATCCCAGACGGGCAGGGTGACGGGCGTTGAGATGTGCGGCAATTGTTCAAGAATGTCCGCGGCCGCCGAGCGAGCGTAAACGAAACATTCCAGCAAAGAATTGCTCGCCATGCGGTTGGCGCCGTGCAAACCGGTGAAACTGGTCTCCCCGATGGCGTAGAGGCCTGGCACATCGGTGCGCCCCTGCTGATTCACCATCACCCCGCCACAGGTGTAATGCGCCGCCGGAACGACCGGAATCGGTTGTTTGGTGATGTCGATGGAAAACTCGAGGCAGCGTTCGTACACCGTCGGGAAGTGCGCTTTGATGAAGGCTTCAGGCTTGTGACTGATGTCCAGGTATACACAATCGATACCCAGGCGCTTCATTTCATGGTCGATGGCGCGCGCGACGATATCGCGCGGTGCCAGCTCGGCACGCGGGTCGAAACGCTGCATGAAACGTTCGCCATTGGGCAGCTTCAAATGTGCACCTTCGCCGCGCAGTGCTTCGGTGACCAGAAAGCTCTTGGCCTGCGGGTGATAAAGGCAAGTGGGGTGGAACTGGTTGAATTCCAGATTTGCCACTCGGCAGCCCGAACGCCAGGCCATGGCGATACCATCACCGCATGCCCCATCGGGATTACTGGTATAGAGGTAGACCTTGGCGGCGCCGCCGGATGCGAGGATGACAAAACGGGCCCCGTAGGTATCGACTTCGCCGGTGCCGCGATTGAGTACGTAGGCGCCGAGGCAGCGTTCGCCTTCCATTCCCAGTCGTTTTTCGGTGATCAGATCGATGGCGACGCGTTGTTCCAGCAATTCAATGTTAGGGCGCTGTATGGCCTTGTCGAGCAAGGTTTTGAAAATGGCCGCGCCTGTGGCATCGGCGGCGTGGATGATGCGCCGATGACTGTGACCGCCTTCACGGGTCAAGTGGAACTCAAAGCCACCGTCTTCTGTGCCGGACTGTTCGTCGCGGGTGAACGGTACACCTTGGTCGATGAGCCACTGAATGGCTTCTTTACTGTGCTCGACGGTGAAACGCACGGCGTCTGCATGACACAGGCCACCGCCGGCGCTCAGGGTGTCATCGACGTGGGACTCGACGGTATCGGTATCGTCCAGCACGGCGGCAACTCCGCCCTGCGCCCAGAACGTCGAACCATTGGCGAGGTCCCCTTTGCTGAGTACTGCAATGCGCAAATCACCGGGCAAGGTCAGCGCAAGGCTCAAACCGGCCGCGCCGCTGCCTATTACCAGGACATCGTGTTGGAACTGTTGGCTCATTTCGAAATTCCGCTCAAGCGACCCGGATCGGGTTGGTGCACGATTAGTGTACCGGCGAGGCCATGCAACCACACAGCCCACTAGTATATAGAGGGGGGGAGCGGCACAATAGCCGGACACATATGGCAATGTGAAACTACGGTGGACTGAAAATGGTTGACGCTTCGTCGGATGGTTTTTCGGCCGGTTCGGCGACACGGCGACTGTATCGTGGATTTAACACTGATTTTGCGTTCAAGGTTGCACACTGTAGCGCGGGCACGGCCAGAAATAATTGGAACTTTTGCCAAAGGCCCAAGATCAATAGCCCGTTGCCTGAATCAAGGGACAGCATCGGATACGTGCGGGGTTGTGGTCTGATCCGCGCCGCCGATCCGATGACAAGATTATTCGCGCAGCCGGATTATTTCGAGCTGCGTTTTTCGTGCGTGCCAAATCAGAGCCCGCAGGAAACTTGCTTGGAAGGGGGAGAACTTTTGCGAAAAGCCCGAGTCTATGTTTGCAAGTCTGGTCGTTTAGTTATGCAAGCTTCCTCCGAGCTTATCGAGGAGAGTTCATGCTAACCCAGGAAGAGGATCAGCAGCTGGTCGAACGCGTTCAACGCGGTGACAAGCGAGCATTCGATCTGCTAGTGCTGAAATACCAGCACAAAATTCTCGGGTTGATCGTGCGTTTTGTGCACGACACCCATGAAGCCCAGGACGTGGCGCAGGAAGCCTTTATCAAGGCGTACCGTGCGCTGGGAAATTTTCGCGGAGACAGCGCGTTTTATACGTGGCTTTACCGTATCGCCATTAACACGGCGAAAAACTATCTTGTTTCACGCGGTCGTCGGCCGCCGGATAGTGATGTCAGTTCCGAAGATGCCGAGTTCTACGATGGCGATCATGGCCTCAAGGATCTCGAATCTCCAGAGCGTGCATTACTGCGGGATGAAATCGAAGGAACAGTCCATCGAACCATCCAGCAACTGCCAGAAGATTTGCGTACAGCTTTAACTTTACGTGAATTCGATGGTCTGAGTTACGAGGACATTGCGAGCGTCATGCAGTGTCCGGTGGGTACCGTGCGCTCCCGGATTTTCCGCGCTCGGGAGGCCATCGATAAAGCCCTGCAGCCGTTGTTGCAGGAAAACTGAGACAGCGGCGATAGCCAAGAGAGGAACGCCATGAGTCGTGAAGCCCTGCAGGAATCGCTGTCCGCAGTGATGGACAACGAAGCGGACGAACTGGAACTGCGTCGAGTGCTTAACGCCTTTGACGACGTTGAAACCCGTGAAACGTGGGCTCGTTATCAAATCGCTCGGGCAGTAATGCACAAGGACTTACTGCTTCCACGTCTGGATATTGCAGCGGCAGTTTCCGCTGCGCTTGCCGACGAAGCCGTACCGGCAAAAGCCACCCGTGGTCCATGGCGCAGTCTGGGTCGTTTGGCGGTTGCTGCGTCGGTTACCGTTGCAGTATTGGCGGGTGTTCGTCTGTACAACCAGGACGATATCGCTGGTGTTGAGTTGGCTCAGCAGTCCGCTCAGCAAGGCCTGGCGGCTCCGCAGGTCAAAGGTCCGGCAGTGTTGGCCGGTTACAGCGAGGGTTCGGAAACCACGGGTCCTATGGCCAATGGCGTCTTGCAAGGTCAGCCAGGCTGGCACGATCAGCGCCTGCCAGGCTACCTGCGTCAGCATGCGCAACAAGCTGCACTCAAAGGTACCGAGAGCGCTCTGCCTTATGCACGTGCGGCAAGCCTGGAAAACCGTTAAGGAGGATCATGCGCGCCATACCTCTACTTACGCTTCTGTTCGGCGGCTGGTTCGTTGTTCCAGCCCACGCCGACGAAGCTCAGGACTGGTTGACTCGTCTTGCTCACGCTGAGCAAAAGCAAAGCTTTCAGGGTACTTTCGTTTACGAGCGAAGTGGCAGTTTCTCGACCCACGACATCTGGCACCTCGTTCAGGACGACAAGGTCCGCGAGCGATTGCTTCAGCTCGACGGATCTGCGCAGGAAGTTGTGCGCATTGATGGACGCACGCAATGCGTCAGCGGCACTTTGATCTCTGGTCTTGGCGATTCCCCCAGCGCTGCAGCTCGCGCACTCGATCCAAAAAAACTCAAGAACTGGTATGACCTGGCCGTCGTTGGCACGTCACGCGTGGCGGGTCGGCCGGCAGTCATAGTTTCCCTGATACCCCGCGATCAACACCGTTACGGGTTTGAGTTGCACCTGGATAAAGAAACCGGACTGGCCCTCAAGTCGCTGCTGCTGAACGACAAAGGGCAGTTGCTGGAGCGATTCCAGTTCACTCGCCTGGAAACCGCCGGCGTTCCTTCCGACATTGATCTACGTCCGGGAGCCGATTGCAAGGCGGTCACCTTCAACAAGGACAAGGCCTCTTCGGCCAAGGTCGCGCAGGTCTGGCATTCGGATTGGTTGCCGCCCGGCTTCGAGCTGATTAACAGCACCGCGCGCAAAGATGCGTCTACCAAAGCTCAGGTCAATAGCCTGATGTACGACGATGGTCTGGCCCGGTTTTCGGTGTTCCTCGAGCCGTTGAATGGCGCCTCCGTTACCGATACCCGCACTCAGCTGGGGCCGACCGTTGCAGTTTCCCGGCGTGTGACGACGCCGCAAGGCGAAATGATGGTCACTGTTGTCGGTGAAATACCGGTTGGCACCGCTGAAAGAGTTGCCTTGTCCATGCGAAAAGATGCTGCCGCCGACACGCATTGAGTCGAAATCGAAATGTTTGGTGAGCATTTCCGTTTGCAAATTCCGCCCATTTTTCTTATAGGTCAGAGCCTCGCGGGTCTGGCCTTGTTTTTTGTTCCCGGAACAAAAATACCGGCGTATTGTTCCGGTGTTCCTTTGCTCCAAACCGCTCAACCATGCTCGTCGTAACGGGAGCCGTATGTCGATACCACGCTTGAAGTCTTACCTTTCCATTTTTGCCACCGTGCTGGTGCTCGGTCAGGCGGTCGCTGCTCAGGCAGTCGAATTGCCTGACTTCACGCAACTGGTCGAACAGGCTTCGCCTGCAGTAGTCAACATCAGTACCACGCAGAAACTACCGGACCGCAAGGTCAACCAGCAGATGCCCGATCTCGAAGGCTTGCCGCCGATGTTGCGCGAGTTCTTCGAACGCGGCATGCCGCCGCAGCCGCGTTCGCCTCGTGGCGGTGGTCAGCGCGAAGCCCAATCCCTGGGCTCGGGCTTCATCATCTCGCCAGACGGCTACATCCTGACCAATAACCATGTGATCGCCGATGCTGACGAAATTCTCGTGCGTCTGGCCGATCGCAGTGAACTGAAAGCCAAACTGGTTGGCACTGACCCGCGTTCCGACGTGGCGTTGCTGAAGATCGAAGGCAAGGACCTGCCGGTGCTCAAGCTGGGTAAATCCCAGGACTTGAAGGCCGGGCAATGGGTCGTGGCGATTGGCTCGCCGTTTGGTTTCGACCATACCGTGACTCAGGGTATCGTTAGCGCCATCGGTCGCAGCCTGCCAAATGAAAACTACGTGCCGTTCATTCAGACTGACGTGCCGATCAACCCGGGCAACTCCGGTGGTCCGCTGTTTAACCTGGCGGGCGAAGTGGTTGGCATCAACTCGCAAATCTATACCCGTTCCGGTGGCTTCATGGGTGTTTCGTTCGCGATCCCTATCGATGTGGCGCTGGACGTGTCCAATCAGCTTAAAAGCGGTGGCAAGGTCAGTCGTGGCTGGTTGGGCGTGGTAATTCAGGAGGTCAGCAAAGACCTGGCCGAGTCGTTCGGGCTGGAGAAACCGGCCGGCGCACTGGTAGCGCAAATCCAGGAAGACGGCCCGGCCGCCAAGGGTGGTCTGCAAGTGGGCGACGTCATCCTGAGCATGAATGGTCAGGCAATCGTCATGTCCGCTGATCTTCCGCACCTGGTCGGCGCGCTCAAGGCGGGTTCGAAAGCCAACCTGGAAGTTATCCGCGAAGGCAAGCGCAAGAATGTCGAACTCACGGTCGGTGCGATTCCCGATGAAGGCGACGAACAAAGCTCACTGGCCAAATCAAATGCCGAGCGCAGCAGTAATCGTTTGGGCGTTGCCGTAGCCGAACTGAGTGACGAACAGAAGAAAACCTACGACCTGAAAGGCGGCGTGGTTATCAAGGAAGTTCAAGACGGTCCTGCTTCCCAGATTGGTTTGCAGCCTGGCGACGTGATCACTCACCTGAACAATCAGGCGATCGGCTCTTCCAAGGCGTTCACGGATATCGCCCAGGCATTGCCGAAAAACCGCTCGGTTTCGATGCGGGTCCTGCGTCAAGGTCGTGCCAGCTTCATCACCTTCAAACTGGCTGAATAATCCGGATTGAAGTCGAATAAAAAAACCGCCTCGAATGAGGCGGTTTTTTTTGTGCGCAAAATGTCAGCCCATCATGTCCTTGACCATTCGCTCCTGTTCCATCAGTTCGCGTTGACGTGCATCGATACGCGACGAAAGCGGGAAGTTGGTCCCGGCCTTGCGCTTGGCGAAATCCAGTTGCTGAATGGCCTGGCGATAATCGCCGACCAGGGCAAAGTACTCGGCGCGGGCCTGGTGCAGGCCGATGATGTTGCCGGAAAGGCCGCGGGTTTCCGCGACCATGTACCAGACGTCCGGGTCGTCGGGGCGGCTCTTCAGCAAACTCTCCAGCGCTTTTTCGGCTTCCGGTGCGCGGTTCTGTTTCAGCAGCAAATCAACCCGAACCGAGTTCAAGGGGTAATTACCTGGATACGTCGTCAGCAGGCGGTCGACACGGGCCTGCGCATCGGGCAGGCGATTGTTCGTGATGTCGAGATCGACCTGGGCGAGGTTATAGATAATTTCGTTAGGCGACTTCTCCAGCAGTGTCTTGAGGTTCTCCCTGGCCTCGTTCAACTGCCCACCCTTGATCTGGGCAATGGCTAAACCGTAGCGGGCCACATCGTTTTTCGGATTTTCATCCAGTTGCGCACGGAAGCGCTTGGCGCCCAATCCCGGCGTTTCTTCGTAGATCAGCTGCACCCGCGCACGAATCAGCTGGTACCGCACGGTGTCTTCGATGCCGCCTGCTCTGGCCTGTTCGGCACGGTTACGGGTGTCGGCAATTCGCGATTCGGTAACCGGGTGAGTCAGCAGGAATTCTGGCGGTTTGGCATCGAAGCGGTATTGGCGCGCCAGCCGCTCGAACATGGTCGGCATCGACCGTGGATCGTAGCCGGCCTTTTCCAGGTTGAGGATGCCGATGCGGTCGGCCTCCTGCTCGTTCTGGCGCGAGAAGCGTCGTTGCTCCTGGATGGCCGCTGCCTGCGAGCCAGCTATCGCCGCGATCCCGGCATCGCCGGCACCGGCCGCCGCAATCACAATCCCCGCCAGCAGCGCAGCCATCATCGGCACCTGCATGCGCTGTTGCGCTTCAACACCGCGGGCGAAGTGTCGTTGGGACAAGTGAGCCAGTTCGTGAGCGAGCACCGAGGCGTATTCGCCTTCGGTCTGGGCGTTGAGGAACAAACCGCCGTTGACCCCGACAATGCCGCCCGGCGCCGCGAAGGCGTTGAGCTGCGGACTGTTGATCAGGATGAATTCCAGGCGCCGGTCGTTGACCTGGCTGGTCTCCACCAGTCGATAGACACTGGACTCGACGTAGTCCTTGAGTTGCGGGTCGTTAAGCTGAGAAACCTGGCTGCGCAGCAGTGCCAGCCAGGCCCGGCCCAATTGGTATTCCTGTTGCGGCGAGACAATGGCAGAACTGGCGTCGCCGAGTGACGGCAGGTCGTCGGCGAAGCCCGGTGAGGCGAGCAGGCAAGCGAGCGTCAGCAGGGTAGGGCGCAGAAAAGTCATGCACAAAGCCTTAGTCGACAAAGACCTTACTGTAGCCGGACAGTACGCCCGGGACCAGATATTCTAAGCGGCTCGACCCCCGACCCGGAGTGATTCAATGACCGATGCTGTAGCCCATGACGCTGAACTCGATGCCAGTGGCCTGAACTGCCCGCTACCTTTGCTAAAGGCCAAACTGGAACTCAATCGAATGGCCAGCGGCGCGGTACTCAAGGTGATCGCCACTGACGCGGGCTCCCAGCGCGACTTCCGCACCTTCGCCCGATTGGCCGGTCATACGCTGCTGCGCGAAGAAGACGAGGCGGGCGTTTACCGCTATTGGTTGAAAAAAGCCTGAGACTTGCAGCTCAAGCCTTATCGAGGGCCTGAGCCGCCGCCAAAACCGCGTCCACATGCCCCGGCACTTTCACGCCACGCCATTCGTGACGCAGCACGCCATTCTTGTCGATCAAAAACGTGCTGCGGTCAACGCCCATGTATTCCTTGCCATAAAGCTTCTTCAGCTTGATCACATCGAACAGCTGACACAGCGCCTCTTCCTTGTCGCTGATCAATTCAAACGTGAACGCCTGCTTTGCCTTGAAGTTTTCATGGGACTTGAGACTGTCGCGCGACACGCCGAAGACTTCGGTGTTTGCCGCTTTGAACACATCCAGCTGATCGCGAAAGCCCTGGCCCTGAGTCGTGCAACCCGGGGTGCTGTCCTTCGGATAAAAGTAGATCACCACTTGCTTGCCTTTAAGGCTCGCGAGGTTGACAGTCTGCCCGCCGGTGGCAGGTGCTTCGAAGTCGGCAACCGGTTGGTCGATGGCAACGGCCATTAAGCATCCTTACATTGGGTTCTGTGGGCGCCACGGTTCGATCAGGGCGTCGAGGTTCAGCGCGTCGGCGAAATCGAGGAACTGATCACGCAGCCAGCTGATCTGCACACCCGCCGGCAACGTCACGGTGAACGTGGCATTGAGCATGGTGCCGCCTGTCTGTGGGGCCTGATAGGTATCGCAGGTGAGGTTTTCCAGCTCGACGTTGTGGTCCATGAAAAACTGGCACAACTCGTTGATGATGTCCGAGCGGTAGGCTGAGCTGACATACGCGACGTAAGGCAGTGCCTGAGGACGGTTTTCCAGGGCGGCGCTGCGCACCACGTTGACCGTGAAGGCGTGTTTTTTGGCCAGGGTCGGCAGGCTGCCTTCAAGACGCGCAAGCGCATCCCAGCTGCCGGAAATCTCGAGGACCAATGCACTGCACTCGCCATGACGGGTCAAGCGGGAAGTGACCACGGCGCAGCGGTTTTCATGGCTGGCGCGGCACAGGACGTTAGTCAGCTCCATGGGGTTGGCGCCGAGGGCACTGATGACAAGGAATTGTTCGCGAACTGTGGGGGTGGACATGCAGCATTCCTAAAGCGATGAGCGGTCGGTAGGTAAGGAGATCGTTTGCCGGAACACCTGCGCAGGCCCGATCAGAAAACCCCGATCGTGCATCGTGACTTGCTCCATTAATAGCAGGAGCGCGCTGATACGACGCTGGCACGGGGCCTGGAAGGCCAAAAAGGAAGGCTGTAACCCGACGAACAAGCTGATCTGTACCGATCAAAGTCTGAAGGGTAGCGAAAAGCAACGCCGAGGGGAATGGCGGCGGCGCAGTACTTTGCTTGTGCAAGCAACTTGGCGCCAGTACCATTACCGCTCTCTTTTTCCGGCAGGAGCGGTTTCATGATTGCGGGCAGTATGGTGGCACTGGTCACTCCCATGGATGCACACGGGCGTCTTGACTGGGACAGCCTCAGCAAACTCGTGGACTTCCACCTTGCAAACGGCACTCATGCCATCGTCGCGGTCGGTACCACCGGCGAGTCGGCGACCCTTGATGTGCAAGAACACATTGAAGTCATCCGTGCCGTGGTCAAGCAGGTCAACGGGCGCATTCCGGTCATTGCCGGCACCGGCGCCAACTCGACCCGCGAAGCCGTCGAGCTGACCCGCAACGCCAAGGAAGCCGGGGCCGATGCGTGCCTGCTGGTGGTTCCTTATTACAACAAGCCGACTCAGGAAGGTCTTTACCAGCACTTCAAGCACATCGCTGAAGCGGTCGACATTCCACAGATTCTCTACAACGTTCCCGGCCGCACCTCCTGCGACATGCAGGCCGAGACCGTGATTCGCCTGTCCACCGTGCCGAACATCATCGGCATCAAGGAAGCCACCGGCGACCTGAAGCGTGCCAAGGCAATCATCGATGGCGTGAGCAAGGATTTCATCGTGCTTTCTGGCGATGATCCGACCGCTGTCGAATTGATTCTGCTGGGCGGCAAGGGCAACATTTCCGTCACCGCCAACGTCGCCCCGCGCGAAATGGCCGACCTGTGCGAGGCCGCGCTCAAGGGCGACGCCGACACCGCACGGGCCATCAACGAAAAACTGATGCCGCTGCACAAGGACCTGTTCATCGAAGCCAACCCGATTCCGGTGAAGTGGGCTTTAGTCGAAATGGGCCTGATGCACGAAGGCATTCGCCTGCCGCTGACCTGGCTGAGCGCACCTTGTCATGAAACGCTGCGCACGGCTCTGCGCCAGTGCAGCGTCCTGGTTTAATTGAGGAACTACGACGCATGAAGCGATTGGCCGGACTTTCCGCACTTGCCTTGATTATCTCCAGCACCAGTGGCTGCGGATGGGTCTGGGGCCCGGAAGGTTATTTCCGTGACCGTGGTAGCGACTACCTGGAAGCGCAACAGACAGCACCCATGCAACTGCCGACGGACGTGAGCACCGCCAAACGTCTGGATCCCTTGCTGCCGATCCCGCGCAACGTTGCCGACGACAGCGTCAAGGGCGAATACATCGTGCCGCGTCCACAGCCGTTGACTGCGGGCGCCGACGCCAGCGCCTACTCGCTGCACAAAAGCGGTGATACCCGCTGGATCGTCGCGCAAAACCCACCGGCCGAAACCTGGCCAGTGGCGGTGCAGTTCTTCCAGGACAACGGTTTCCGTCTGGATGAGCAGCGTCCGCAAACCGGTGAGTTCACGACCACCTGGCAGCACTCCGACGAATTGTCGGCCGCGATGGCCAAGCGTTTGAGCGCAGCCGGTGTCAGCACCGACAGCGAGGTTCGTGCACGCGTTCGCATCGAACCAGGCGTGCAGCGCAACACCAGCGAAGTCTATGTGGTGACCGCAGAACGTCCTGCCGGCAGCACTGCCGATGTGGCTTTCACCAATCGTTCGGTCAACGCCGGCCTCGACGCAGCGCTGGTCGACGACATGCTCGCGAGCATGAGCCGTATTGCCGAAAAGGGCGGTTCGGTGTCGATGCTGGCCTCGCGTGATTTCGATACGCCGAGTCGCGTCAGCCTGAGCGAAGACGGCAGTGGCAACCCGGTTCTGAACGTCGGTCCTGACCTGGATCGTGCCTGGTCGAGCGTCGGTCGTGCACTGGAGCAGGGTGAATGGCGCGTTGAAGACATCAACCGCAGCCTGGGCCTGTACTACCTCAACCTCGCTGAAAAAGCCGAGAAACCCGAAGACAAACCCGGCTTCTTCAGCAGCCTGTTCGGCAGTGCGCCAAACAAGGAAGAAGTTGAAGCCCGCGCCGAGCGTTATCAGGTTCGCCTGAGCAAGGTGGGTGAAAACGTTCAGGTCACCGTCGAGAAGAACATCAACACCGTGGCGCCGGCTGACGTGGCGCGCAAAGTGTTGAGCGTGATTCAGGACAACCTGGGCTGACCACATGCGTTTTGCCGTTCTCGGCAGCGGTAGCCAAGGGAACGGCACGCTGATAGCCAGTGCTGATACGTACGTGCTGGTGGATTGTGGTTTTTCCCTGCGGGAAACCGAAAAACGCTTGCTGCGCCTGGGTGTCCATCCTGCGCAGTTAAGCGCGATACTCGTGACCCACGAGCATGCCGATCACGTGCATGGCGTGGGTTTGCTGTCTCGGCGCTACAATCTGCCGGTCTACCTCAGCCGCGGCACCCTGCGCGGGATGCGCAAACCGATTGAACCGGCCGGCCTGCTGGCAGGCGGTGAGCAACTGCAGATCGGCAGTCTGGACATCGGCGTGATTGCCGTGGCCCATGATGCGCAGGAGCCGACGCAATACGTGTTCAGTGACGGTGAGCGGCGCTTCGGTCTGCTGACCGATCTTGGCTCCTATTGCGACACAGTGCTGAACGGTTATCGTGACCTCGATGCGTTGATGATCGAATCCAACCATTGCCGTGACATGCTGGCTCGCGGTCACTACCCGTACTTTCTGAAGCAGCGGGTGGGCGGCGAACATGGACATTTGAACAACCATCAGGCGGCATTCCTGGTGGCGGAGTTGGGCTGGCAAGGCCTGCAACACCTGGTCCTGGCCCATCTGAGCAGCAAGAACAACCTGCCGCAGCTGGCCCGGCAATGTTTTGTCGACACCCTCGGGTGCGATCCGGACTGGCTGCAACTGGCCGATCAAGATTCAGGGCTCGACTGGCGCCACATCGCCTAGCCCATCTACTTAGCAAGCGGAGCCCATGATGGAAAAACGTGAAGAACTCTACCGCGGCAAAGCCAAATCGGTTTTCAAGACCGACGACGCTGACCGCTTGATCCTGCTGTTTCGCAACGACACCTCGGCGTTCGATGGCAAACGCATTGAGCAGCTCGACCGCAAAGGCATGGTGAACAACAAGTTCAACGCCTTCATCATGCAGAAACTTGAAGCTGCCGGCGTGCCAACTCAGTTCGACAAGTTGCTGGGCGACAACGAATGCCTGGTGAAAAAACTCGACATGATTCCGGTCGAGTGCGTCGTGCGTAACTACGCGGCCGGCAGCCTGGTCAAGCGCCTGGGCGTTGAAGAGGGCATGAAGCTCAATCCTTACACCTTCGAGCTGTTCCTGAAGGACGACGCCAAGGGCGACCCGTTCATCAACGAATCCCACGTTGTTGCGTTCGGTTGGGGCACTGCCGAGCAACTGGTTCGCATGAAAGAACTGTCGCTGAAGGTCAACGAAGTCCTGAGCAAACTGTTCGACGACGCCGGCCTGATGCTGGTCGACTTCAAACTTGAATTCGGCGTGTTCTCCGACGGCTCGATCGTCCTGGGCGACGAGTTCAGCCCGGACGGCTGCCGTCTGTGGGACAAGGCCACCGGCAAGAAAATGGACAAGGACCGCTTCCGTCAGGGGCTCGGTGACGTCATCGAAGCCTACGAAGAAGTCGCCACTCGTCTGGGCGTACCGCTTTAAGCGACGCAAGCATCTGATAGCACGGAAAAATTTCGCTTTGGGGGTTCGCTTCCGGCAAAAGTGTTGTTATGATGCGCGCCGTTGGAGAGATGCCAGAGTGGCCGAATGGGACGGATTCGAAATCCGTTGTACCTTCACCGGTACCTAGGGTTCGAATCCCTATCTCTCCGCCATTATTGAACAAGACTAAGCCCCTGTAATCGTTGAAGATTACAGGGGCTTTTTCGTTTCAGGGGTTTACCCCATCCACTGTGCTCATTTAACCGATGTGCTTTTACACATCTGGCAACACTACCAGGATGCTATCGCCATTTCGGGATTCAGGGTTCCCAACCAAGCCACTAGCCCCACGATTAAAACCGCCGCCGATAATTCAACCCACACGCTGCGCCTTAACGAAGTAGCTACCGCCCGATACTGGCCCTTGTGTAATGACCTCTGCAAAAACGGGCCAAGGTGAAACCGGTTGAAGGCGGCCAGCGCCAGCATTGCGGCAAACAACGCCACTTTGATGATCAGCAAATTCCCATAAGTGCTGAGGTAGACGTCATCGAGTTTTGGGCCCACGATGAACAGGTAGTTCACGACGCCTGTAACCGTGATGAGGACTACGATCAAAGCGCCCACCGATTCGAATCGGGTCACGGCCCTGGCCAGCAATCTGATGCGTTCTTCGGTTTTCAGCGTGTCGAGCCTTGCCATCCAGACAAATGCGACTAACGCGCCGAGCCACGCTCCCGCCGCCAGCAGGTGCAGTATGTCCGTTGCAAAATGCCAAAAACGACGACTGCCTTCATCCATCGCACCGTGACCGTTCCAGGCCAGACTTGCGAGGGCGATACCCCCGGCAATAGCTGCGACCAACAAGCTGAGGCCCGGTGCGCGTTGGTGAGGTATCACCGCTAAACCGCCAACGATCAACGCGATGATTCGCACGACGCAGGCCCGCCCTACATCCGTCTCAAATACCATCGTCTCAATATGCGGACGCAGCTCAGCGAAGTCTGACTCCCCACTCATGGAGCTCGCCATCATCACCATACTGGCGACAGACACCAGCACACCAAGCGCCGACGTTCCCGCCCCCAGCGACCAAAACGGCAACACTCTACCCGATACGCGCTCTCGTCCTTCCAGGCTGTACAACCCGAAAAGCGCTACGCCGAACAGGAGCATCAAATCCATGTACAAGCCGAAGCGCAGGGCAATGCTGGCCCAATCGCTCATCGATTACTTCACTTTGAACGTAACGTTGCCGGTGATCGGGTGGGTGTCCGATGACACCGCGCGCCATTCGACTTTATAGCTGCCAGCAGGCAAAGGAGAGAGCGGCGTGATAACCATGGTTTTCGGGTCGCTGCCGCCGGAGACTTTGGCCTTCATGGGCATCGGGGAGTGGGCCATACCGGGCATTTCGGTCATGATCAGTTTCGCGCCGGAAAACTGCGTCATGAGGTTTTCGGAAAAGTGCAGTTCGATCTTGGCGGGCGCCGCGCCGTCCTCGCCCTGCTGCGGGGTAGAGGAGAGCAATTTCGGGTGCGCGTGAGCAAATGTGCTCACGAGTAGTCCTGTGGAAAGTGCGATGGCAACAACGGTGGTTTTGATTGGGCGCATACAGGACCTCTCACCGCTTTAAGCGGTAATTTTTGTGATTGTCAGGTTGACGCGTTCTAGAACCACAGTCGTACGCCAAGGACGAGACGTGCTTCACTGCGATCCTCGCCGTCGTCGTGGGCATAATCAGCTGTTTTGCCGTAGGTGCGGTTCCAGGTCACGCCGATGTAAGGCGCAAACTCACGGCGGATTTCATAACGCAGGCGCAGGCCCGCTTCAGTGTTGGACAGGCCAGAACCGATGCCTCGTTGCGGATCGTTTTTGCTGTAAAAATTAAGTTCGGCGGTTGGCTGCAAAATGAGTCGATTGGTCAGCAAGATGTCGTAGTCGCCCTCCAGGCGCGCGGCGGTTTGGCCACCTTCACCAATGAACGCCGTGGCTTCGGTTTCGAAGTTGTACAGAGCCATGCCTTGCAAGCCGAACGCCGCCCAGGTTTGGGGATCGCCGGGTTTGAAATCCTGCCGGACGCCTGTTACCACGTCCCACCATGGGGAGAGGGCGTGGCCCCACAGTGCCTGGACTTGCGCATCTTCGGTCTTGCCGTTGGTGCGTTCGCCTTCGGAGCGCAGCCACAGACGGTCAATGTCCCCCCCGATCCAACCGGAGACATCCCAGGCCAGGGTGCTGCCGTCATCGGCGTCCTGCCATTCAAGCTTTTCTGCGAGAAAGTAAGTGTTGAGCGCGGAGTCGTGCACGTGATGCCCATCCGGGCTTACAAACACAGCGGCGCGATCGGCATCGGTCAAGGCGGGAATCGGCGTACGACTTTCAGTCGGCGCAGCGGGCTGCATCTGGCCATCGTCCATGCCCTGCATCTGGCCATGATCCATGTTCTGCATGTCGTCCGTGGCCGCCATCGCCGAGGAAAGTGTCAGGCTCGCGGTCACGAGCACCAAAGAAATCGGAGTGATCCTGCTCATGGGTAGCGCCTCATTCTTCCACGCGAACTTCACGGAACATGCCCGTTTCCATGTGATACAGGAGGTGGCAGTGATAGGCCCATCGGCCGAGCGCGTCGGCGGTTACCCGATAACTGCGCCGTGAGCCTGGCGGCATGTCGATGGTGTGTTTGCGCACCATGAACTGGCCGTTTTCGTCTTCGAGATCGCTCCACATGCCGTGCAGATGGATGGGGTGAGTCATCATCGTGTCGTTGACCAGCACAATGCGGATACGCTCGCCGTACTTGAGGCGCAGGGGTTCGGCATCGGAGAACTTCACGCCGTTGAATGACCAGGCGAACTTTTCCATGTGGCCGGTGAGGTGCAGTTCTATGGTGCGGCCGGGGTCGCGGCCGTCCGGGTCTTCGAAGGTACTGCGCAAGTCGGCATAGGTCAGGACGCTACGCCCGTTGTCACGCAGGCCGAGGCCAGGGTCATCAAGCTTGGGCGAGGTGATCATGGCTTGCATGTCCACCAGCGGATTGTTGCTTTCCGACGCGGGGTGGGACTGCATTTCGCCCATTCCAGCCATGCCGCTGTGATCCATGGCGTCCATGCCTTGCATTGAACTGTGCTCCATACCTGTCATCTGGCTGTGATCCATGCCCGCCATGTCGCCACCCATACCGCCGTGATCCATACCGCTCATGCCCATGTCAACCATGGTCACCAGCGGTCTCGGGTCCAGTGGTGGTATCGGCGCGGACACCCCCGTCTTCACTGCCAGCGTGCCACAGGCATAGCCAGTGCGATCCATCGCCTGGGCGAACAAGGTGTAGGCATTCCGGGTCGGCTCGACGATCACATCGAACGTCTCCGCCACCGCGATGCGAAATTCGTCTACGCTCACCGGTTTGACGTGCAGACCGTCTGCGGCGACCACCGTCATTTTCAGACCGGGAATGCGTACGTCGAAGTAGGTCATGGCGGAGCCGTTGATGAAGCGCAGGCGCAGTTTCTCGCCGGGCCGGAATATCCCCGTCCAGTTCATGGCAGGCGACTGGCCGTTCATCAAGTAGGTGTAAGTCGCGCCGCTGACGTCGGCCAGGTCCGTGGGATTCATCTTCATTTGCGCCCACATCTTCCGGTCTGCGACCGTGGAACCCCAACCTTTCTCACTGACGTCGTGGATGAAGTCGCCCACGGTGCGCTTGTTGTAGTTGTAGTAATCCGACTGTTTTTTCAGCGTCTGCATCAGGCCGACTGCGTCTTCGTCGGTCCAGTCGGTCAGCATCACCACGTAATCCCGGTCGTATTGAAACGGCTCCGGCTCCTTGGCATCGATCACCAACGGGCCATAAACGCCGGACTGTTCCTGAAACCCCGAATGACTGTGATACCAGTAAGTGCCGTTCTGCCGCACCTTGAACTGATAGACATACATTCCACCCGGTTCAATGCCATGAAAGCTAAGGCCCGGCACACCGTCCATGTTGGCCGGCAGCAGAATGCCGTGCCAGTGAATGGAGGTGTCGGCGTTGAGTTGGTTCCTCACCCGCAACGTGACCGTGTCGCCTTCACGCCAGCGCAGCAGGGGGCCGGGTATGCCGCCATTGATGGTCATCGCGGTGCGCGCGTTACCAGTGATGTTGACCGGGGTTTCGCCGATGAACAGGTCAAAATCGGTACCGGCCAGGACATTTGCCTCGCCGGGGCTGGTAGTCGCCCAGACAGGTGCGTGCCATAGCCCGAGGCCGCCGAGAATCCCGCCGGCGGCGAGTCCCTTCACAAAAGTTCGTCTTGATGTTTCAGGGGGCATGGCGCTTCGTTCCCAGTCAGTCGGATGACAGAGCAAACAGGAGATACTGCCAAGTTCGATGATGAGGGGTGCAACCTTTCAGAAGGCTGAGCGAAAGATTACGGTTTTGTCAGCTTCACCCGCCGCTCTAGCCACGACCCACTCAAATTCTGTCTTGCGCGGTCCTGTTTCTGCGTGAGCATGCGCATCAGGGAATGGAGGGGCTGGCAACGTCATCCTGGGCAACTGTCACCATCAGGGCCGCCGCGTGGCGGAATTTGACGGGCAGGGCGTCAGCCGGACCACTGCAATTGCGTAGGAAAAATAAGCCTGTTCTCAGGAAAAATTCCTCCATCCCGTCATGCTTTTCTCCAAGCCTCGCCTTTATTAGTTGCCTCGCAAATACTGGTTTTCTGGTCGAAATATTCCCTGACATTGAATGTCCTCACCCCGCCAAAACCTCATCTACTCTGTTTTCGCAGGTCCCGATCTGCCGTTATCACCCATCGCAAGGAGCGAACCATGTATTTTGAGATTTACCGGCAAACCCGAGGCACCGCGAGGACTGGACAAGGCCAGTGGCGCTGGCGTTTGAGGGCTGGCAATCATGAAACCATTGCCAGTGGCGAGTCGTACATCAACAAGGCGGATTGTGTGCACGCCATCAGCTTGATCAAGGGGACTCAGGATCAGACGCCCATCAAGGAAATCTAGACTGCACACCCTAAAGCTGCTCGACCAGAGCAGCTTTTCCATACCCCTCGCGCCAGGCTGAAGGTCTACCGTCCATGTCCCATGGACGGCGCTTGCGCCACCTACCTAAACTGTCGCCAGTCCTGGCATTGGGGTTAACGGATGAATCGCAACGAGCTACGCAAGGCCGACATCAATTTGATAATGGTGTTTGAAACACTCATGCATGAACGCAATGTCACGCGGGTGGCGGAGAAATTATTTCTCGGTCAGCCAACCATCAGCTCGGCGCTGAACCGTCTGCGCGCGATGTTCAATGACCCGCTGTTCATTCGCGTCGGTCACCGGATGGAGCCGACCGCCAGGGCCGAGGAGTTGATTCAGTATCTGTCGCCGGCGCTGGACTCGTTGTCGATCGCGTTGAGTCTGACTCATGATTTTGACCCCGCCAGCAGCACCATGACCTTTCGCATCGGGCTGTCGGACGACGTTGAATTCGGACTGCTGCCGCCATTGCTCAGAGCGCTGCGGCAGGAGGCGCCCAACGTGGTGTTCGTTGTGCAGCATGTCGATTACTGGCGAATTCCGGATTTGCTGGCCTCGGGCGACATCACGGTAGGGATCAGCCAGACGCGCGGCTTGCCGGCCAATGCCAAGCGCAAGTTGCTGCGGCATATCCAGCCCAGCGTGTTGCGCGCCGATGCATCCGACACGCCGCTGACACTCGATGAATATTGTTCCCGCCCGCACGTGCTGGTCTCTCATACCGCCAACGTCAGTGGCTACGCCGATGAATGGCTGGCGGAAATCGGCAGAACCCGCCAGGTGGTGTTATCCGTGCCGCAATACAGCGCATTGCCTGCCTTGCTTGCCGGTACCGATCTGATCGCCAGCCTGCCGGATTACACCGCAGAGGCCATGGCTGCCTCCGGACTGTTGTTCCAGGAGCCGTTCCCTTTCAAGACACCGACGCTGGATTTGTCCATGGTCTGGCTCAGCCACGTCGACACTGATCCCGCCGAACGGTGGCTGCGCTCGCGTCTTGAAGGCTTCATGAGTGAGCGTGCCGTCTTGCCGTTGCCCGAGTGATTGGGGCAATGCTGTGTTATATCTACGACCCTTCCACCTAATTTCAGGAGCCGAGTCATGCCTCACCTGCACATGGAATACACCGCCAATCTGTCTGACCTGAACGCCGACGTGGCGTTGATCAGGCTGAATAATGCGCTGGTGGCTTCTGGACAGTTTGCTGCCGAGTTCGACATCAAGAGCCGTGCGGTGAAGCTCGAAACGTTCAAAGTGGGCACGGCGATGAGCGAGCGTGCGTTTGTGCACGTAAAACTCGCTTTGCTCAGCGGACGCTCGCCGCAGATCAAAAAGCAGCTCTCCGAGAGCCTGTTGGCGGTGGTGCAGGATCTTTGCCAGTGGCCTGCAGGCGTCGAGGTGCAGCTCGCAGTGGAGCTGCTGGACATTGATCGCGAGTCGTACAGCAAAGTGGCTATCGGGCACTGAGCTTCAAGTATGGCCAGAGTTGTCGCGTCGGGATGAACCACTGCGTCCGCACCGTGAGCTTGCGCGTACCCGGCGGTCCGGCGTTTTCCCGGCATATCGAACACCGCATTTGCGGGGCCGATGCCATCCCCTATCTGGCGGCGGCAGCCATTTTGGCCGGTATTCATCGCGGGATCCGCGAACAGCTCGATCCAGGCGCGCCCGTGGAAGGTAATGGGTACGCCCAGGCCACGGATTTGCTACCGACCGACTGGCTGACCACCTTGCGCGCACTGGAAGGTTCGAGCTGGGCGAAAGAAGCGTTCGGCAGTGAATTACTCGGCGTGTATCTGGCAGTTAAAAGAGCTGAGTATCGGCAGTTCATGGGCGAAGTCGGGGAGCAGGACTGGCGGTGGTATCTCAATCAGGCCTGAACCATTCCCAAATACGCTTTAAGTTTTATGTTAAAAAAAAGGCCAACTAATCGTTGGCTTCTTTTTCACAAAAAATTGATGGTTGGCTGCCTAAAGTTTGTGCTGTCGCGGCATGTAAATTTTACAGTGCCGGAGACACTTCTTTCAGGAATACCCCATCATCATGCTGAAGATTAATGCCGTGCGCCCTGAATGGCTGACGTTAGTTGCCAGTGCTTTTCTTTTAGCGGGATTCAACGTTGTCTTATGGCAGCATCTATTTGCTGTCACAGCGCCGGACATCCATGGCCTGGCCATGCGCGTGGCTTTTGGTGTGATGCTTCTGGCCGTTTTCAACGTTGCGCTAACACTGCTCGCGTTCCGGTACGTATTGAAACCTGCCATCACGCTGATTTTTATAATCAGTGCCGGCGTTACATATTTCATGAATCAATACGGCGTTTTGTTGGACGCCGGCATGCTCAGAAACTTCGCCGAAACGAATGTCACGGAAGTCCGCGACTTATTATCGATAAAGTTACTCGTCTATATAGTTTTGCTGGGTGTACTGCCGTCGTGTCTGATGTGGGTTGTTCCAGTCAGCTATCGTCGCTGGCAGCGCGAGATTTTAACCAAGGTGCTGGTCAGTCTTGCGTCTGTGGCAGTGCTCGGTGGCGTCGCCCTCCTGAATTATCAGGGGTTGTCGTCATTGTTTCGTAACCATCATGAGTTGCGATTGATGGTAGTGCCCAGTAATTACATCAGCGCTTCTTTCAGTTATCTGCGGGAGCAAGTCGCTTCGGCGAAGCAGCCTTTCGTCAAGATCGGAGAAGATGCACAGAGGACCGCGACCTTGCAAACCCGTGGTCGCAAATCCCTGACCGTTCTGGTCATCGGGGAAAGTGCCCGTGCGGAAAACTTCGGCATCCTCGGTTACGGCCGTGACACCACGCCGACACTGGAGAAGGAAGCCGGCTTGATTGCATTCAGCGACGTGTACTCCTGCGGCACAGAAACAGCAGTTTCCGTTCCTTGCATGTTTTCCAACATGGGCCGCAAAGCTTACAACGCGGGCCAGGCAAAAAATGAAGAGGGGCTGCTGGATGTACTCAAACATGCCGGCCTCAACGTTATTTGGCGGGATAATCAGTCAGGCTGCAAAGACACCTGCAATCGGGTCACGCTGGAGGACGTCAGCAAGTTGAAAGATCCGGTGCTGTGCGCTGACAGCGAATGTCGCGACGAAATACTCCTGCAAGGCTTGCAACAGTTCATCGATACCCTGGATAGGGATACGGTGTTGGTCTTGCACCAGATGGGCAGTCACGGCCCGGATTACTACAAGCGTTATCCAAAGGAATACGAGCACTTTACCCCGGTGTGTGAGAGTAACGCTCTGAACGATTGCACTCGCGAAAGCATCATCAACGGCTATGACAATACCTTGGTGTACACCGATCACGTCTTGTCGGCATTGATCGACCTGTTACGCAGCAACCAGGACAAGCTCGACACCGCGATGCTGTATGTGTCGGACCACGGCGAGTCGCTGGGTGAATACAATTTGTTCCTGCACGGCACGCCGTACATGCTGGCACCGGATCAACAAAAGCACGTCCCAATGCTGGCCTGGTTCTCCGACAACTTCCAAAAGTCGTTTTCGGTGGACACCCACTGCCTGCAAATGAGCCGTGACAAGCCGTTGAGCCAGGACAACCTGTTTCATTCCATGCTTGGTTTGCTGGAGATCAGCAGCAAGGTTTACCAGCAGGATCTGGACCTGTTCGCCGGTTGTCGCGGCGCGGTGACCGAAGGGGTGCTCGCCAAAGAATGAATGAGTGGACGCGCGTAAAACGTCGGTAGCGATATATACTGCGCGCCATTCTTCAAGGGAGAGCCGTGTGGCCATCGATATTCACTGGATTCGCGACAACGATAGCCTCGGTCAGTTTTGCGCCGAGTGGCAACAGCTGCCGTTCGTTGCCCTCGACACCGAATTCATGCGGGTCGATACCTTTTATCCGATCGCAGGCCTGCTGCAGATCGGCGATGGCGTACGCGCTTACCTGATCGACCCGTTGAGCATCGATAACTGGCAACCCTTGGCGGCGCTCCTGGAAAATCCGGCCGTCGTTAAAGTCTTGCATGCCTGCAGCGAGGACCTTGAAGTGCTGCTGCGTCTGACCGGTAGCCTGCCGGCGCCGCTGTTCGACACACAATTGGCCGCCGCTTACCTGAACCTCGGTTTCTCCATGGGCTATTCGCGGCTGGTGCAGGAAGTGCTCGGCATCGACTTGCCTAAAGGCGAAACCCGCTCCGACTGGCTGCAACGTCCGCTGTCCGAAACGCAGATCAGCTACGCCGCCGAAGATGCGCTGCACCTTGCGGAAGTTTTCGTACAACTGCGTCCGAAGCTGTCTGACGATAAATACGTCTGGGTCCTGGAAGACGGCGCGGAGCTGGTGGCAAACCTGCGCCGCGAAATCGATCCCTACGAGGTCTATCGCGACGCCAAACTGGCGTGGAAACTATCCCGCGCGCAACTTGCCGTGCTGCGTGAACTCTGCGCCTGGCGCGAGCGTGAAGCCCGCGCCCGTGATCTGCCGCGCAACCGCATTGTCCGCGAACATTCGCTGTGGCCGCTGGCGCGAACTCAGCCCGACAACTTGGGCGCACTGGGGAAAATCGAAGACATGCACCCGCGCACCGTGCGTCAGGATGGCGAGTTTCTGCTGGAACTGATCAAAAGCGCGGGTAATGTTCCTCCCGAGCAATGGCCGCCCGCTGTGCCGGAGCCGTTGCCGGTGGAAGCCGCCGCGCTGGTCAAACAATTGCGCGCCATCGGCCAGGCTGAAGCAGAACGCCTGAACATCGCACCTGAACTGATGCTGCGCAAGAAAACCCTGGAAGCCTTGCTCAAAAGCGGCTTTCCGAACGGTCCTTACCAATTGCCTGATTCGCTGCGTGGCTGGCGCCGCGAATTGATGGGCCAGGCGCTGCTCGACAGCCTGGCCGCCCCCGGAGAACAGCCTTGAAACGTATTTGCTCCATCTATCGAAGCCTGAAGAAAAACGAGATGTACCTCTATGTGCTCAAGAGCGATGCACTGGAGCGCGTGCCGGAAAGTCTGATGGCTGCCTTTGGCAAACCGCATCATGCCTTCGATCTGGTGCTGACGCCTGAGCGCAAGCTGTCGCGCGAAGACATCACCGTGGTCCTGGAAAACCTCGAGAAGCAGGGCTACCACCTGCAAATGCCGCCGGCCGAGGACGAGTACATCGAGCACTTGCCGGAAGAATTGCTGCGGCGCAACGATCCGATGTGATCGGCAGACAGGTTCTGTTCAGAATCTGCCTGAAACACTGGAATGATTTTGGCGATGGCCGCTGCGCTGGAGAACCGCTCCGCCGGCGGCCGTTTGCACTGTTTTTGAAAGGTTTGAAACATGCGCGTTCTGATTGCTGAACACGATCACCCTGTGTACGCCCAATTGCTGCGTCAGGCGGCACCCGATCTGGAAATCCTCACCAGCGGTGATTCTGCGGAGCTGGCCAGTCAGGCCGCCGATTGCCCGATCTGGCTGGGTCAGCCGGACTTGCTGGCAACCCTGCTGCGTCAGGGCCACCAGCCACTATGGCTGCAATCGACCTGGGCCGGCATTACCCCGCTGCTGGCCGATGGTCTGCCACGGCATTATCGGCTAACCCGGGCGGTGGGGATTTTCGGTCAGGTGATGGCTGAATACGTGCTGACTTATCTGCTCGGCCATGAGCGCGAAGTACTGCCGCGTCTGGTTAGCCAGGTCGAGCGCAAGTGGGACAGTCGTCAGGGCCAGGGTCTGACCGGGCGCAAAGTCCTGATCGTCGGCACGGGCGACATCGGGCAGACCGTCGCCCGCTTTTTACTGCCGTTCGGCGTCGAGTTGTACGGTATTGCCAGCGAAGCGCGAGCGCTGGCGCCGTTTGTCGAAGTGGGGACGCTCGCGGACCTGCCGCGCCTGGTCGGCGAAGTGGACTATGTGATCAATCTGTTGCCGAATACGCCTAACACTCACGACCTGTATGACGCGACGCTGTTCAAGCAATTCAAGCCCACCGGGTTGTTCATCAATGTCGGACGCGGCGTCGCGGTGGTGGATGCGGATCTGGTTGAAGCTTTGAAAGAAGGGCATCTGGCGGGCGCAGTTATTGACGTCTGCCGTCAGGAGCCGTTGCCGCAACGCCATCCGTTCTGGACGGCCTGGGGATTGCTGTTGACCGGCCACAGCTCGGCTCCGACCTCACCTTCATTGATGGTGAGCTTGTTTGTCGAAAATTTGCGGGCGTACCAGGCGGGCGAAGCGTTGCGAGGGGAAGTGGATTTCGATCGCGGGTATTGAATCTCCCTTTCCAGCCTCGACCTTACCGGCAGTCGCCAATGCTTGGCCGACAGACACCTTGGCACTAGACTGGCGGCCTTTTCACCACCTTGATGTTGATGCTTGAGCCATGGCCGCCAAAGTCGAACCGTTCTGGATACGCAAAACCCTGGATCAACTCGATCAGCAGGAATGGGAATCGCTGTGCGACGGCTGTGGCCTGTGCTGCCTGCAAAAGCTCGAGGATGAAGACGATAACAGCGTCTATTACACGCGCATCGCCTGCAAACTCCTGGACCTGAACACCTGCCAGTGCAGGGATTACCCAAACCGTCGGGCGTTCGTGCCGGACTGCATTCAGCTCACACCGGGCAAGGCCGATGAGTTCAAATGGCTGCCGCCGACCTGCGGCTACCGACTGGTCAGCGAAGCCAAGGATCTGCCTCTATGGCATCACCTGGTGTGCGGCGATCGCGACGCGGTGCACCACGAACGAATTTCACAATCGGGGCGCATGCTCGCCGAAGGCAGCGTTGACGAAGACGATTGGGAAGACCATCTGATATTCCGCGCGGGCTGAGCATTTACAAAGCCTTCGACGGTACCTCAGGAGCCGGTTGATTCGGTAATACCGCCTGCACTAGCAAGCTTCGCTCCCACGAAGAGTCTGCGTGAGACGCAGTCCTGCGGGAGCGAGAGCGCTGCGATTGGTCCGCGAAGAGGCCATAGGGCTCTGCGCAAAGCGCGAATCAGATCCCGGTTTTTGGCGAAGTCAGCGCATCATTCCCGGTCACCGTCGCCGTGCTGGTCGCCGCCTCGGCATTGGCCTTCAAACGAGTCAGATCATCCCCGGCGCGCTCGATTTTTGCGCGCACGGTGTTCATTTCATGCCGACTCTTCTCCAGCAGACTTTTGGCCGAGCAATGCCCGGTGATGCCGCGCGCCAGTGCCACGCCACCGATGGCGAGTTGGATCAGGCCAAATATGCCGCCGCGACGCAGGCCTTTGCCCATCATCACTACGCCACCTGCCAGAGAACCAGCGCGTTCCCAGCCGTGAACGTTGCGCTCTGATTGACTCTGGAACGGAGTGGATTCGATACGTTCTACGCGTTTGAAGTCGGTCATGATCTGTCTCCTGGCGAAAAGTGCTGTTTCAAGAATAGATAGTTAAGCTGACTGCCGGGGCGGGAGGCTTGTTCCATCGAATTTCGTCGTTCAGCGAAATTTCGGCCCGGAGCGGGTATTCAGGCCTTTGGCCATCCGATCGTAGAGCACGACGTTGACGGTGGCTGCGAGGTTCATGCAACCGGTGGTCGGGATGTACACGACATCTTCACACCAATCGCGAATCTCTTTATCCAGCGAGCCGTCCTCTGGACCGAAGATGTACAACGCGCGGTCCGGATGCGTGTACTCGGGCAGTGAGCGCGCGCCTTCGACCAGTTCTACAGCGACGGGTACGCAGCCCAGCGGCAGGATTTTTTTCAGGTCGTCGATGCCGATCAGCGGGATGTCGTAGTGCACGCGCTTGGTGTCGGTGACGAAGTCGGCGGCGCGCTCGTATCGCTTGCCGGTGTAAAACACCGACGCCACACCATAACAGCCAGCGGCGCGCATCACCGAGCCAACGTTTTCCGGTGATTTGGGGTTATACAAGCCAATGCAGCTGTACCGTTTGTCTGCCACGAGCGGGGTGCCTTCGAGGGAAAAGCGGCGATTATACGGGGATCGGGGGAGGGGTGTCCGGTTTGGAGATTGGTGGTGTCTGGTCGGCCGCCTTCGCGAGCAAGCTCGCTCCCACAGGGATTGTCGGTGAACGCAATATTTGTGGTCACTTCAATCAATTGTGGGAGCGAGCTTGCTCGCGAAGGGGCCACTCGAAACACTGACGAGACTTCAGTCTTCTTTCTTCATCAACCCCGCCAGCGCCGCAAACGGGTTGTGCGTCGCCTTGGCGATCTTCGGCGTGCTCAGCGAGCCTTCGTCGAAATACTGCTGGTCGGTATACCGCGAATGCTCGTTGTCATGGCAATACAGGCACAACAACTCCCAGTTGGAGCCGTCCTGCGGGTTGTTGTCGTGATTGTGGTCGCGGTGATGCACAGTCAGTTCGCTCAGACGCTTGCCGGAAAATTCACGGGCGCATCGACCGCAGACGTGCGGGTACATCTTCAGGGCCTTGTCGCGGTAACCCATTTCCTTGTCGCGCTGGTTGTCGGCGAGAATGCGGTCCAGTTTCGACGTGTTGGTCGGCGTTGACGAACTCATGGGTTCACCTTTGTAAAAGACTAATGACGGTTATGAGAGGGAGTTTAGCTCAGCCCTTGAGCTTCTCGGCAATCCAGATGGTGTGGCGGGTGCCTTTGTTGCCATGGGCGAACACCTGCACTTCCTCGGCCTTGAATCCGGCCTTCTTCAGTTTGTCCGAAAACTGCTTGTCAGCGCTGGCTGACCACACGGCCAGAATGCCCTTGGGCCTCAACGCCTTGGCGCAGGCACTCAGCCCACCTGCAGAGTAGAGCCAGCTGTTGGCCCGTTGCGTCAGCCCTTCAGGGCCGTTGTCGACGTCGAGCATGATTGCATCGAAACCTTGCGGCTCGGCCTGCAGGACTTTCGCCACGTCTTCCATGCGGATCACCGTGCGCGGGTCGAGCAGCGGGTTGCCGGATTTCGCGCCCAGCGGCCCGCGGTTCCATTCCACAACGCCGGGCACCAGTTCGGCGACCACCACTTCGGCGGTTTTGCCCAGATGCTTGAGGGCCGAGGCGAGGGTAAAGCCCATGCCCAGACCACCGATCAGTACTCGCGAGTTCGGGCGTCCGGCAACTTTGCGGCAAGGAATCTCTGCCAAAGCATCTTCCGAGCCGTGCATGCGCGTATTCATCAGTTGCCCACCATCGCCACCCTGAATCTTGATGACGAAATCCTCACCGTATTCGAACAGGCACAGGGCACCGCCGTTTTCAGGAATGGGCGCGGTGTCGAGCAGGACGAAACGTTTCATGGGGCTCACTTGAGAAGAAAAGGTATTGGGTAGGGCGAACGAACGCAGTTGGGAGTAGCCTGCAAACAGACAACAAGGCCAACGGAGCCATTGATGAAGCGCACCATTCTAACGGTCATTACCCTGGCCGCGCTCTCGATAACTGCCGTGCAGGCTGCGGATCTCCAAAACATTCCGACCACGCCTGCGCCGTTGCCCGGCTCGCCTGGCACAGCGACGCCGACGCCATACCCGCAAATCACGCCCAACAGCGTCCCCAAGGCTGGACCGGGAAGCGGTGGCCCGCCGATGTTGCCGCCGATCATGGTGCCAAACCCGCCCAAGGATCAGCCGTTGCCGGGCCTTGAGCAGGACAGCACAAAGGTCAAATCGCCAGGTGGCTAGACTTGCTGGGAGAGCAGTTGACCGTCTGCCATGCGCAGGCGTTTGGACAGCGAGACCGCCAGCGCTCGGATGATCTTGGCGGCGATTTTTGGCGCATCGTTGAGCATTTTTTCCAGTGAATCCTTGCCCAGGTTCAGTAACTGGCAATTGCTCGCGGCCACGCAAGTGGCCGAACGCCGTTCACCGTCGAGCACGGCCATCTCGCCGAAGGCGCGACCGCTGCGCAGAATGGCCATGGTCACCGCTTGCCCTTCGCTGTTGGTCTTTTGCACCGCCACCTGGCCGGTGTGGATGATGCACATGAAGCTGCCGGCATCGCCCTCATGGAAGATTTCTTCGCCTTCAGCCACGGTGCTGATGCTGAAATAGCCCGAGGCCGCTGCAAAATCGGCGGGCAGCAATTGATCGAACAGGCCACAGTCCATCAGCCAGTAGCGAATTTCGTTGTTCAGTAAGCTCGGTTCTGACATGTCGTCACGTTCTGATTTTTGTGGTGTGTTGCGGTTCGGCGTTGGGGCTCACTGCCAGTCCCTTGTGGCAGCGAGCTTGCTCGCGATGGCGGTGTACCGGACGACAATGATGTCGGCTGACACGCCCTCATCGCGAGCAAGCTCGCTCCCACAGGGTATGGGTTGTCGTGGGCCGGACATTCAGGTGTTAAGACCGGGTCACTCGTCCAAGTTCCTCAGGCAATTCCCAAAACCCTGAAAACAAATGCATATTCGAGTGCTACGTCACGCAATCCCTGATACCGCCCGCTCATCCCGCCATGGCCGGCGCCCAGTTCGGTCTTGAGCAGCAAAGGATTCATATCGGTTTTGGTAGCGCGCAATTTCGCCACCCACTTCGCTGCTTCCCAATACTGCACGCGAGTGTCGTTGTAGCCGGCAATTACCAACGTGGCCGGATACGCCTGCGCGGTGACATTTTCGTACGGCGCGTAGGCCTTGATCCGATCATAAACGTCCGGCTCTTCAGGATTGCCCCATTCGTCGTATTCCGTCACGGTCAATGGCAGATCGGGGTCGAGCATGGTGTTGAGCACATCGACGAACGGCACTTCGGCGATCGCCGCACCGAACAGTTCAGGACGCATATTGAGCACTGCACCGATCAACAAACCGCCAGCGCTGCCGCCGCTGATCGCCAGTTGTTCCGAAGTGGTGTAGCCGTTGTCGATCAGGTGCTCGGCGCACGCGATGAAGTCGCTGAAAGTATGGTGCTTGTGTTCCTGCTTGCCGGCGCGATACCAGGCTTCACCCAGTTCACCGCCGCCACGCACATGCGCGATCGCGAAAGCCACACCGCGATCCAGCAGGCTCAGGCGAGCGTGGGAAAACCACGGGTCGAGGCTCTCGCCATAGGCACCGTAGCCGTACAGGTAAAGCGGCGTTGGCTGACCGAGCGCTTCGCGTTTGACTACAAGGCTGATCGGCACTTGCGTACCGTCCGGCGCCGTTGCCCACAGGCGCTGGCTGACGTAGGCATCCGCGTCGAACGGACCGAGCACCGGTGTTTGCTTGAGCACTGCCTGCTCGCCGCTGGCCAGCGTCAATTGACGGATCTGCGCCGGACGGTTCAACGCTTCGTAGCGCAGGCGAATCCTGTCGCTGACGAATTCCAGGCTGTTCTGCACGTGCAGGCTATACGCGGCATCCGGCAACTGAACGCGGTAACCCGGCAGATCTTGCGGGTGGACTTCGATGATCGGCAAGCCGCCTTCACGCAGACTGAGGGTCATCGCCCCGGCATTGAGGCTCATGCCGTCGATCATCGTCGTGTCGCGATGGGGGATCAGGTTTTGCCACTGCGCCTCGGTCGGCGCGATGCCGGTATCGACCGCCGTGTACAACGCAAAGTTGATACCGTCGCGGTTGGTGCGGATGAACCAGGTCCATTCGCCATCCCGTACGCCGTGATCGACGTCGTATTCGTGGTCTTCCACGCGTGGCGCAATGCAGGTAAACGGCTGCTGTGGCTGGAACGCGTCGAGTACCCAGACTTCGCTGGTGGTCTTGCTACCCAAGGCCAGCAGCAGTTGCTGCTCGGAGCTCGAGCGGTAGCAATGCAGAAAGAAGCGACCGTCCGACTCATGGAAAACTTCCTCGGCCGCCGTGCCGTCCAGCCGATAGCGGAACAGTTTGTGCGGGCGATGGGTTTCGTCCAGGACGCCGAAGAACAGGGTCAGGCTGTCATTGGCCCAGGTCATGCTGCCGTCGCAGTCTTCGAACTCCAGTTCGCTGACGCGGCCGCTGGATAATTCCTTGACGAACAGCGTGTAAATCTCATCGCCTGCAGCGTCGATGCTGTAGGCCAGGCGCTGATGGTCGGGGCTGATGCTGAATGCGCCGAGGGAGAAGAACCCGCCGTTGGCCAGTTCGTTCGGGTCCAGCAATAGCTGTTCGCGGCTTTCGTCGAGTTGCAGGCTGTCATCGGCCGGTCGCGGGCAGCGGTAGTGGCGAGCGTATTCATCGCCTGCCGTGGTCCGCGTGTAATACAGGTACGGACCCCAGGGCGAAGGCAGCGACAGATCGGTCTCGAGTATGCGCCCCTTGATCTCTTCGAAGAGGGTTTCACGCAGTGCGGCCTGATCGGCGGTTTGCGCTTGCTGATAGCTGTTTTCCGCTTCCAGGTAATCGAGCACCGCAGGGGTGTCGCGGTCCTGCAGCCACGCGTATGGATCAGAACCTTCAGCCTTGTGGGCAATTGGAGCGCTGGTGACGTTGGCGGGTACGGGCATGAATGGCTCTCGAACAATGAACGGAATATGGATCCGCACCGTGCTGGTGCGGACTTGTGGCGAGGGGGCCTGCCCCGTTCGGCTGCGAAGCAGTCGTCAACCGGTCACTGCGATTGGACGATATGGCGGTGACTGTTTTAAGGGCCGCTTCGCGACCCAGCGGGGGCAAGCCCCCTCGCCACATAAGCTCGCTCCCTCGGGGCTTGTGCTTGGGACAAGCCGGACAGGCGAAAAGTCGTTACTATAAGCGCCTCTTTGCCTGCCTTGCCATGGACACCATGACCGAGAACGACTATCTGATCGCTTGGGGCCTTTACGCCTTTGCCGCTTTAGGCTGCCTGCTGGTGTGGATGCGCATCACCCGCTGGATGTGGCGCTGGCTGCGTGAACCGCTGCGGCTGCTGGTTGCCGTGTTGCTGTTCAGCCCGACCATCATCGACCCGGTGAAGGAAAAGATCGCCCCAGCCATCGCCATTACCGCGCTTGATCTCATGTTCAAGGTCGGCAACAACGCCTGGCGGGCGATCTCCGATCTGTTCATGTACGGCATGATTGCTTTCGGCGCCTATCTGGTATTTGTGGCGATCCGGTTCCTGATCGAGCGCGCCTCCAACGCTCGCAAGGAACAAGCAGCCACTGCCCAGACTGCCGTGCGCGCCGACGGGCCGGAAGACGATCAACCTTTCGGCGGTGCCGGCGATGATCGCTACGGTCGCCCACCCGTGCCGAGCAACCCCCAGCGCATGCGGGTCGAACCCCGTTTGTAAGCCGGCCCTGAAGCGAGAGTCCGAACATGTGTGAGTTATTGGGCATGAGCGCCAACGTGCCGACCGATATCGTGTTCAGCTTCACCGGGCTGATGCAGCGCGGCGGCCGTACCGGGCCGCACCGGGATGGTTGGGGCATCGCTTTCTACGAAGGCCGTGGCCTGCGATTGTTTCAGGACCCTGCCGCCAGTTGCGAGTCGGAAGTGGCCAACCTGGTCCAGCGCTATCCGATCAAAAGCGAGGTGGTGATCGGGCATATCCGCCAGGCCAATGTCGGCAAGGTCTGCCTTTCCAATACCCATCCATTCGTGCGCGAGTTGTGGGGACGCAACTGGTGTTTCGCGCACAACGGACAACTTGCCGGTTTTGAGCCGATCAAGAGTTTCTACCGTCCGGTCGGCGACACCGACAGCGAAGCGGCCTTCTGCGATCTGCTCAACCGGGTGCGCGGTGCGTTCCCGGAGCCGGTGGAAATCGAAGAGTTGCTGCCAGACCTGGTCAGCGCCTGCGCCGAATATCGCGGTAAAGGCGTCTTCAACTGCCTGCTGAGCGATGGCGACTGGCTGTTCTGTTATTGCTCGACCAAACTGGCCCAGATCACCCGTCGCGCGCCGTTCGGCCCGGCGCGTTTGAAGGATGTCGATGTGATCGTCGACTTTCAGGCCGAAACCACGCCCAACGACGTGGTGACCGTAATCGCCACCGAACCGTTGACCGAAAACGAAACCTGGACCCGTTACGAACCGGGCCAATGGAGCCTGTGGCGGCGCGGTGAATGCGTCAGCCAGGGCAAGACCGAATAAGGATTGTCCTTCATGTTGCTCAGTTATCTACGGCTGGTGTTGTTTGCGGCGGGCCTGCTGATCGGTGTCCAGGTACCGGGGTTCATCAGCGATTATGCCAAGCGGGTTGAAGCGCATCTGCTGGAAGCGCAGACCGCTCTGAGTGGTTTTCAGGGCACGGCCAATCAGTTTTTCAAAGGTGACATGCAGGCGTTGGTCGCCCATTACCGCGCCAGCGAAGACCCGATTTTTCGCAGCGATGCCGACAGCCTGAGCAACATGCTCAATCGCCAGCTGGCGCTGGATAAACAGTTCCAGGCCATGCAAGGCCCTTGGTACATCCGTTTCCTGCAAGTGGTGCTGGCGGCCGATCCGGATATTCGCAAGGAAACCTGGAATGGCTACAGCTATCAGATTTTGCTGACACCGCAAGCGATGATCTGGGGCATGAGCGGCGCATTGCTGTTGTCGTTCGGCATTGAATGCCTGTTCCGTTTGATCGATTGGGTGGTGCTGGGCGGCAAGCGCCTGCGCCAGAGCCGGCCGATTGAAGACCGCGATGTGCGAGGTCTGTAGCGAAAGGGCTCGTGCGGCAGACGGATCGTGTGGCAAGACGGCTAGCGTGGCAAGACGGCTAGTGCGGCAAGACGGCTAGTGCGGCAAGAGAGCTTCTGTGGCGAGGGGGCTTCTGTGGTGTGGAAGGCTGTTGTGGCGAGGGGGCTTGCCCCCGTCCGGCTGCGCAGCAGTCGTAAGATGTTCGCCTCGCGTCGATCTCGACCACCTGGCGCACGCGGCGGTTATTCCGCTATCACTGGCGGCCCCAAGCCTGCCGGAAACCCGTGGCAAACAACTCGACGCGCAGTAATCTACCTGCATTCAAAAGAAATAAAACCTACAGGAGTGTTCGCCGTGAGCCGCCTGCTTTTGAACTGCGACATAGGCGAGAGTTTTGGCAACTGGACCATGGGTCTGGACGCCGAAGTGATGCCCTTTATTGACTGCGCCAACATCGCCTGCGGGTTCCACGCCGGCGACCCGAGCATCATGCGCCAGACCGTCAAACTGGCCTTGAGCAACGGTGTGCAGATTGGCGCGCATCCGGCTTATCAGGATCTGGTCGGTTTCGGCCGACGTTCCATGGCCTATCGCGCCCAGGAACTTCAGGACATTGTGCATTACCAGATCGGCGCCCTCGACGGGATCTGCCGCGCTCAGGGCGGTCGCGTCAGTTACGTCAAACCCCATGGCGCGATGTACACCGACATGATGGCCAACCCGGCGCAATTGCGCGCCGTCCTGCAAGCCGTGGCGTCCTATGATCGGACGTTGCCGCTGATGCTGATGGCGACGCGGGACAACAGCGCTGCGCAGCGATTGGGTGATGAATACGGCGTGACGCTGTGGTTTGAAGCGTTCGCCGATCGCGCCTATGACAGCGCCGGCATGCTGGTCTCGCGGCAACTGCCGGGGGCGGTGCATCATGAGTCGCAGGTCATCATCGATCAGGCGTTGACCATTGCCCGTGGCGACGACCTCACCGCCAGCGACGGCAGTGCCTTGCGCCTGCAGGCCAACACCCTTTGCGTGCACGGCGATAACGCCAGTTCGGTGGCAGCGGTCCGGCGAATCCGCGAAGCCCTCGACCGGCAGAGCGAACCATGAAACCGCGTGTGGAAGTGGTGGCGCTGGATTGCCTGATGGTTCGATTGTTCGATGAGATCAACGAAGCCAACATGCCGTGGATGCTCGCGGCCAGTGAAAAGCTGCGGATCGCGTTCGCTACGCATTTGATCGATCTTGTGCCGTCCTATACGACGTTGATGGTGCATTACGATCTGAGCGCGCTGAATCCGGCGCAGGCTAGGGAGTTGATCGCCCAAGCGTTGATCGACCTGTCGCCCAATGCGCGTGCGCACGGCAAATCCCATGTATTGCCGGTGTGGTATGACCTGAGCGTCGGCCCGGAATTGAGTGTGTTGGCGCTGCGCAGCGGACTCGCGGTGCAAGAGGTGATTCGCCGTCACAGCGAGCGTGAATATCAGGTATTCGCTTTGGGCTTCGCGCCGGGTTTTGCCTTTATGGGGCTGGTCGAAGAAGCGTTGGCTGCACCGCGCCTGGACACGCCACGCAAGAAAGTCGCGGCTGGCAGTGTCGGCATCGCCGAGCGGCAAACCGCTGCCTATCCGGTGGTATCGCCGGGCGGCTGGAACCTGATCGGGCGCACGCCGACGCAGTTGTTCGACCGAGACCGCGACGGTTACAGCCTGATGCGGCCGGGCGACACCGTGCGCTTTGCGGCGGTGAGTCATGCCGAGTTCATCAACCTGGGCGGTGATGACACGCCGCTGGAGGCGCAGGCATGAGTCGACTGACGATTGAAGCCAGCACGCCGCTGTGTTTGTTGCAGGATGGCGGTCGTTTCGGGGTTCGGCATTTGGGAGTCACGCAGGGCGGGGCGCTGGATTGGCGATCAATGTCTTGGGCCAACTGGCTGTTGGGCAATGACCTGGATGTGCCCGTAATCGAAATCACCCTCGGCGGATTCGCTGTCGTGGCCGAGCAGGATTGCTTGCTGGCGCTGGCCGGCGCGGACCTTGGCGCGCAACTGGAGGGCCAGACACTGGCACCGTGGCGCAGCTTTGAATTGCGCAGAGGCCAGCGTTTGCGATTCACTCAACCGTTGCTGGGCGCGCGCGCATACCTTGCGGCACCGGGCGGGTTTGATGCGCCAAAGGTGTTGGGCAGCAGTGCAACAGTGGTCCGCGAAGCGCTGGGTGGGCTAGATGGCATGGGCAGGGCGCTGGCCACGGGAGCTTTGCTAAGCTACTCGACGGAAGCGCCGTTGCAGATGCCTGAATTACCGCGTGATCAGCTGCCCGATTTCACGTCCGATGCGCCGTTGGACGTCGTGCTCGGGGCGCAGATCGGCGATTTCAGTGGGCAGAGTTTGTTCGATGCATTCAACAGCGTCTGGACCCTCGACAGTCGTGCCGACCGCATGGGCATTCGTCTGCTGGGCGCTGGGCTGGAATATCAGGGTAAACCGATGATTTCCGAAGGCATCCCGTTGGGCGCGGTGCAGGTCCCGCCGGACGGGCAGCCGATTGTGTTGCTCAATGATCGGCAGACCATCGGCGGCTATCCGCGTCTGGGAGCGCTGACACCGTTGGCGCTGGCGCGCCTGGCGCAATGCCTGCCGGGGGCCGGGGTGCGGTTGCGGCCGGTGGTTCAGGAGGTTGCGCATCGGGAGCACGTTGAGTATTTGTGCCGGTTTTCGAACCGCTAAAAGCTTCGTCGGATCGCCGCCCGGAGCAAGCCCGGCTCCCACAGGATTTGATGGTGTTCACAAAATGTGTATATCACCTCAGATCCTGTGGGAGCCGGGCTTGCCCTAATGCCAGTCAGTTAAGCCCTCCAGCCTTCTTTTTGGGATATTTGACTGGTCTAGGCTTGACCACCCTTGGGTAACTTCGCTGTCGTCTGGCAGGTAGCATGAAGTGTTGAGCCTGGACTCTCAGCTCTGCCAGTCGTTTAGGGATCGTACCTGGCGTTTCAAGCGGGCAGAAACGCAGCGCGTTGCTGACCGCTTGAGCCAACCAGAGAAAGCTCAAACGTTGTGGTACCACCTTTATTTCTTCAGCCATCAAGCGCATCTCCTGGCGGATCAGGTTGTAGGCCAGCAGAGCTCCCCACAGTTCTTGGCGCACCAGATCAGGCTGTTTACTGCGCAATTGCTCTCCTTTGAGCAGGTTTTGCTTGATCTCGCGGTAACCCAATTCGATTTCCCAGCGTTCGTTGTAGTGCCCTGCCACCTGATGGGCAGGGTAACGTTCGGCATCGATCAACGAGGTGAGATAGCGGCGGGGTTTGTCGTCTATCGAGTACTCAATCAGTCGTGCCTGCCAATGGCTAGGAAGGTCGGGACGTTGCTTGAGTGCATCTCTGGAAACAGTCAGTCGCACAAGCCAATCACCGGCGCCCAACTCTTTGATCACCTCGTATTTAAGCGGTTTGCGTGCCCGCATGAGCCAGTGCCGTTCGGTTCCGCTTTGCTGCCAGTCAAGCAAGAGCGCTGCCGAGTAGTAGGCACGGTCAAAAATCGTCACCGAGTGATCGCTTACCGATTTCTCAAGACCTTTGGCATGGCGAAGTTCGCCGACCGAAAACTCGCCAAAACAGGCGTCCCGAATCAAGTGACTATAGGTATCCATCAGGCAAACACCGCGCACTTGTGGCCAGGCTCCGTCTCCCGAGTGAGTCCGCCCGCCACCGAAGGCTTGGCGGTTTTCCGGTGTGTCGGGGGTAGACCACACCACGCCGTCTACCGCAAAGCTGCGTAACCCTAAAAAGCCAGCCGAAGCTGGCTGCTCAGCACCGCCCCATGACTCTGCCAATTGCTTAAACAGTGCCGCCAGAGGCTCTGATCCAAGCCGTTGCCGGGCCTGGACTGCGGCGCTAGGCACAGGCACCTTTGCTTCGCCCAAAGCCAGTCCCAGCTGCTGCACGATGAGCCAAATCGGCTCGTTCTTGAACAAGGCCAACCCCACCACCAACCAGACAATGCGCTCGGCCGGCAGGCGTCTGCGGCGCAGGGAAACAGTTCCGGTCGAAGCCAGCGCTTGCTCGATCCACAGGGGATCGATCAATTGCGCGAAGCGTTCGAAAGAGATCGGATTGAGTTTGGTAACTTCTTGAAGGGCGTTTTGCAGGGACATGAAGCGGACTCATAAAAACATAAACCCGTTTCTATTACTGCTGGGCGGGCAAGTCAATTCCTTAACTGACTGGCATTAGGGCTTGCCCGCGAAGGCGGCTTCCCGGACAACGAAGAGCTCTATTTGGAAAGAAACCGCATCCCTTCTTCCAGCCCCCGCAACGTCAGCGGATACATCTGATCGTCAATCAGATCCCGCACGATATTGGTCGAGGCCGTATAGCCCCACGTATCTTTCGGATACGGATTGATCCAGATGAGCTTCTTGTATTTCTCCCTGAACCGTTGCATCCACACATAACCGGCTTCTTCGTTCCAGTGCTCGACACTGCCGCCAGCCTGAGTGATTTCATAGGGCGCCATCGCCGCGTCGCCAATGAAGATGACCTTGTAATCAGCGCCGTATTTGTGCAGCAAATCCTGGGTAGACGTGCGCTCGGAAGTGCGGCGCATGTTGTTCTTCCACACCGACTCATAAACGAAGTTGTGAAAGTAGAAATACTCGAGGTGCTTGAACTCGGTCTTGCACGCCGAAAACAATTCCTCGCAGATCTTCACATGCGCATCCATCGAGCCGCCGATGTCGAACAACAGCAACAACTTGACCGTGTTGCGGCGCTCGGGTCGCATCTGGATATTCAGCAAGCCAGCGTCCTTGGCGGTGTGATCGATGGTGCCATCGATGTCCAGCTCTTCCGCTGCGCCTTGACGGGCGAATTTGCGCAGGCGCCGCAAGGCCACCTTGATGTTGCGCGTGCCCAGCTCCACCGAGTCGTCGAGGTTCTTGTACTCGCGTTGATCCCAGACCTTGACCGCTTTGCCCTGACGTTTGCCGGCGTCGCCCACCCGGATGCCTTCCGGGTTGAAGCCACCGGAACCGAACGGGCTGGTACCGCCCGTGCCGATCCATTTATTGCCACCGGCGTGGCGTTCTTTCTGCTCTTCGAGGCGTTTTCTGAATTCTTCGATCAGCTTGTCGAGTCCGCCAAGGGACTGGATTGCGGCGCGCTCTTCGTCCGTCAATGAACGCTCGAATTCCTTGCGCAGCCAGTCCTCGGGAATCAGGGCTTGAAGGTGATCGTCGAGTTTTTCCAGGCCGTTGAAATAGGCCCCGAACGCGCGGTCGAACTTGTCGAAATGCTTTTCGTCTTTCACCAGAATCGCCCGGGACAAGTAATAAAACTCGTCCATGTCGGCGAAGGTCACGCGCTGTTTCAGCGCGTTGATCAGGTCGAGCAATTCGCGCACCGAGACCGGCACCCTGGCGGCGCGCATTTCATTGAACAGGTTGAGCAGCATGGCTATCGTCTCAAATGATCAGCGAGTACCACGACGGCTCATGAACGCCAGACGCTCGAGCAACTGCACGTCCTGTTCGTTCTTCACCAGCGCACCGGCCAACGGCGGAATCGCTTTGGTCGGATCGCGTTCACGCAGTACCGCTTCGCCAATGTTGTCGGCCATCAGCAACTTCAGCCAGTCCACCAGTTCCGAAGTCGATGGTTTTTTCTTCAGGCCTGGCACTTTGCGCACGTCGAAAAACACGTCAAGTGCTTCGCTGACCAGGTCTTTCTTGATGTCCGGGTAATGCACGTCAACGATTTTCTGCAGCGTGGTGCGATCCGGGAATGCGATGTAGTGGAAGAAGCAACGGCGCAGGAAGGCGTCCGGCAATTCCTTTTCGTTATTTGAAGTAATGATGATGATCGGACGTTTTTTTGCCTTGATGGTCTCGTCGATCTCGTAAACGTAGAACTCCATCTTGTCGAGTTCTTGCAGCAGGTCGTTGGGGAACTCGATGTCGGCCTTGTCAATTTCATCGATCAGCAGAATCACCCGTTCTTCCGATTCGAAGGCCTCCCAGAGCTTGCCCTTTTTCAGGTAGTTGCGAACGTCGTGGACCTTTTCGGTGCCCAGTTGCGAATCGCGCAGGCGGCTGACCGCGTCGTACTCGTACAGGCCCTGATGCGCCTTGGTGGTGGACTTGATGTGCCAGGTGATCAGCTTGGCGCCGAAGGACTCTGCCAGTTGTTCGGCGAGCATGGTTTTACCAGTGCCCGGCTCACCCTTGACCAGCAACGGACGCTCCAGGGTAATGGCGGCGTTGACCGCCAGCTTCAGGTCATCGGTGGCAACGTAGGCCTGAGTGCCTTCGAACTTCATCTGCTAATCCTCGAACGGTGATGCCGACCTGAGCGAGGCAGGGCGGGGCGCAATATGGTTTGCCCGACTATAACGCGCCGCCCGGTCGACTGTGAACGCAGACGGCCTATTCAGTCTCTGAATGGCACGTCACATCTTGACTTGGTCTGGGGCGATGGCCAGCATTGAGGTATCGCCATGTTGGCGATAGCCTGCTCGACATGTCTACTAAATATCGATTTCGCGATACATACCGTATTCAACTGCGCGAGAAAGACCACCCGCCGCCCCATGTTCATCTGACCGGCGGAGGCGTTGACGTCATGCTCAGCCTGGAAACGGTCGAAGTCTTGGCTGGCAAGGCCCCGCCATTGATCATCAAGGAAGCGTTGAAATGGGTCAGAGCCCATCAGGCGCAATTGCTGGAGGACTGGAAACAATGTTACCCATGAAGCGACCACGGTTATCTGCGGTGCAGGCATCTCCCGACTTTCGTCTGGGCCTGAGCTTTATCGACGGGCAACAGCTGACCCTCGATCTGAAGCGTGATCTGGAAGCCTACCCCGCGTTGCAGCCCTTGCTGGACGCACGCGCTTTCGAGGCGGTGACCTTGGGTGATGACGGCTGGAGCGTTGAATGGCCTGCACAGGATATTCAGATCGGCGCCGACACCCTCTATCTGGACGCGCTCGCGCAAAACGCTGCAGATGAAAACACCCGTATTTTCATTGACTGGCGCGCGCGAACCGGGTTGCCCTTGACCAAGGCAGCGCAAGCGTTAGGCATCAGTGCTCGCAGCATTACGCGATACAGCAGCGGACGAGAAGCCGTGCCTCGTTCATTGGCACTGGCTTGCCTGGGTTGGGACTGGTTGCAGCAGCAAGCTCACCCGGCGAGAGCGGCCGAGGAGACCGGCCGTTACACCGTCATCCGCAAGCGTTAACCGGCATCCGGTTTCGGCCGCTCGTACCGTGCGTTGAATGCCTGCACAAACCCGTTACGCAAAATCTGCAAGAAAGCCTCAAAGGCGTTGACGTCCTGCTGGTGTACATTCCCGCTCAGTTCGACGCGAGTGGCAAACTGGTTTTTCTGCTGGTTCTTGAGCACGGTTTCGGTGCCGCCGACCAACGCCTCCCAGACAGAACGAAACAGTCCTTTCTTGTCGTTTTCGACATCCTGCTGCCAGTTGAACACATCGACATCACGCAGCAGCGGCTTGATATAGCCCTTGAGCTGTCCTTTGTTGGCCTCCGCTTCAATGACTACATCACCGTGGCCTGCGTTGAAATCAAACTTGCCATAAGCCGAGGCAAAGTCGTTCATGCGCTTGAGTTCGATGCCTCTGGCGCGCAAGCGGAAATCGAAGTCTTCAAAGTCGCTCAACGGGTCGAATGTAGCCGTGGCTTCCAGCGGCGCATGTCCCAACAGCAACGCCTTACCTTCGAATCGGGCGTCGCGCTTGCCTTCGGTGTCGACAACGTTGGTCAGGTTGAAAATGCTCGCGTTGATCTGCGTCGCGTTCATGTTCACCGGGGGCTTGGAATTGAAGTTGCGAAAGCTGATCTTGCCATCGTTAATGCGCACTTCGTTCAAGGTTATCGGCGCCAGTTTGCTCAATTGTTCACGCCAGTCGGTGCCTTCACCGGTCTGGGAGTTCTGCTTGTTGGCGCCGCCGTCGACGAAGTTGACCTCGGGGTTGAAGAACTGCACCTCGGCCACCACGGCGCGGTCATACCAGAGCGAATGCCAGCTCACAGCCAGTTCGATCACTGGGGCATTGACGAAGGGAACCGGGACTTTCCCGTCCACTTTGACGATTTTCAGGCCGTTGATCCTGTAGGCGCCGCGCCACAGCGCCACATCGACATCCGTGACCTGGCCCCGGTAGTCGCCCATGTCCGCCAGCTTGTCGTTCAGGTAATCGCGGACCAGGTAGGGTAAAGCAATATGCAGTGCGATCAGCAGCACGACGAGGCCGGCAAAGACCCACAGGGGCCAACTGTATCTGCGTTTCATAGTGGCAATTCTCCAGCGATGTAAAAGCATTGACTGCGCGTGTCGCTGGACGTTCGACTGACTGGACGACCACGGGCAACAGGCATACCGTTATGGGCCTCTCCAACGCTGCACAAGGACCCAGCCATGAGCCGTATTTTTGCTGACAACGCCCACTCCATCGGCAACACCCCGCTGGTGCAGATCAACCGCATTGCTCCGCGGGGCGTGACCATTCTGGCCAAGATCGAGGGGCGTAACCCCGGTTATTCGGTCAAGTGCCGGATCGGCGCAAACATGATCTGGGACGCCGAAAGCACCGGGAAACTCAAACCTGGCATGACCATTGTCGAACCGACCTCGGGCAATACCGGCATCGGTCTGGCGTTCGTCGCCGCCGCGCGCGGTTACAAACTGATGCTGACCATGCCGGCATCGATGAGCATCGAACGACGCAAGGTACTCAAGGCCCTGGGTGCCGAACTGGTGCTGACCGAGCCGACCAAGGGCATGAAAGGCGCCATCGAAAAGGCGGCCGAACTCGTTGCCAGCGACCCGTCCACCTACTTCATGCCAGGCCAGTTCGACAACCCGGCAAACCCGGCGATCCACGAGAAAACCACCGGCCCGGAAATCTGGAACGATACCGACGGTGCCGTCGATGTATTGGTGGCCGGCGTCGGCACCGGCGGGACGATTACCGGTGTGTCGCGGTATATCAAGAATACGCAGGGCAAACCGATCCTGTCGGTCGCGGTTGAGCCGGTGTCTTCCCCTGTCATCACGCAGGCGCGGGCGGGTGAGGAAATCAAGCCGATTGCACCGCACAAGGTGCAGGGCATCGGCGCCGGTTTTGTACCGAAGAACCTGGACTTGTCGATGGTAGACCGGGTTGAGCTGGTCACCGACGAGGAATCAAAGGCCATGGCCCTGCGCTTGATGCAGGAAGAAGGGATTTTATGCGGCATCTCCTGCGGTGCGGCGATGGCGGTGGCTGTTCGACTGGCCGAGACACTGGAAATGCAGGGCAAGACAATCGTGGTAATCCTGCCCGACTCTGGTGAGCGCTATTTGTCCAGCATGCTCTTCAGCGATCTGTTCACCGAGCAGGAGAACCAGCCATAACCCGGCACGAACCTTAATCCAGGGGGATTGATTCACGTCAGTCCCCGTTCAGCCACCGTGTGTTAACAAGGGGTTTGTTGCGCATTCCTCAACGCTGTATATGAAAAGTGCAGGTTTTTCCGCTGGCCTTGAGTCTCTAACATGGCTGGCTGCCGCGTCGGGTAAATGGCGTTGAGTAAGTTGTTTACGATCAAGGAGTTGTTGATGAACGTTTCATTTGCCGCGAAGGGGTCTTTGTTGCTGCTGTTTCTGGGCAGTACGCTGTATGTGCATTTGCGTGGCAAGGCGCGCTTGCCGGTCCTGCGCCAATTCGTTAACCATTCCGCTCTGTTCGCACCTTACAACGCCTTGATGTACCTGTTCTCCAGGGTACCCTCCAAACCCTATCTGGACCGCAGCAAGTTTCCCGAACTTGATGTGCTCAAGGACAACTGGGAGGTGATCCGCGACGAGGCGATGCACCTGTTCGACGAGGGCTACATTCGCGCCGCCGAGAAGAATAACGACGCCGGTTTCGGTTCTTTCTTCAAGAAAGGCTGGAAGCGTTTTTACCTCAAATGGTACGACAAGCCATTGCCGTCGGCGGAGGCGCTCTGCCCAAAAACCGTGGCATTGGTCAGCAGCATCCCCAACGTCAAAGGCGCGATGTTCGCCTTGCTTCCTGGCGACAGCCACCTCAATCCGCATCGTGATCCGTTCGCCGGTTCACTGCGTTATCACTTGGGGCTTTCCACTCCAAACTCCGATAACTGTCGTATCTTCGTCGATGGCCAGGAATACGCCTGGCGCGATGGCGAAGATGTGATGTTCGACGAGACTTACGTGCACTGGGTCAAGAACGAAACCGGTACGACCCGGGTCATTCTTTTTTGCGATGTCGAGCGGCCGCTGAGCAATCGTGTCATGACCCGCATCAACCGCTCGATCAGCGCCTTCCTCGGCCGCGCCACCGCGCCGCAAAACGTCGATGAAGAAAGGGTTGGTGGCATCAATCGGGCCTACGCCTGGAGCAAGCGCTTCAGTGACACCTTCAGCGGCGCGGTCAAACAGTGGAAGCGTCGCTATCCCAGGGCTTACCGGGTGATGCGCCCGGTGCTGGCAGGGGTGATGCTGATGTTGTTGGGGTATTGGCTGGTGGGATGATGATCTTGCAAAAAAAACCGCTCGAATGGCGTTTTTATGCCTGAAATTTAGCGGCGCCCTGCGAGCACGTTGGGTTCTTCGCCTTCAATGCCCGTCGCAAGGATCTGGAGCAACTGTCGCTGACTAGCAGTGGGCTTCAGAGCTATCTGCTTCCTGGGCAAGGCGGATAAGCGTTTTGTTGTAGAGGTTCGGCTGGTTGATTTACCCATTTTGCCTCCGTATAGAGGTTAAGGATCAGGTGGTTTTTAAGATAATAGGCTTTCCGATACTTTGACAAGTCGGCCCTCGGCATCGAAATAGAACCCGTGTTGTTGGTAAATGGAAATTGCGCCCTTTAGCGGCTCCTGTACTTCAACAAAATGACTACCAATGATAGTAGCGTAGTGCTCAAGAGCCAAAATGGACAACGTCAAAATGCGCTTTTTCAGAGGATGGTTTTCTGGCCGGCCCTCCAGTCGCACGATGCGGATTCGTTGCCGACTTTTGTTTGGGTTTGCGAAACAAAGTCCGCACAGCTGGTCATCAAACCAGATAGACAGATCCAGCGCCAGAGGTTCTTTCGCTTTCCAGCCCGCAACTTCATGCCATAAAAAAATGCGGCTCGTCCCACGCCGCAAAGGCATTCAATGCTCCCGCGTCTATCGGTTCAAATCGTACCTTTGATAAATCAGGCACGGATGAGCCAAACTGTTCGTTGGCCTTCTGCAATTGAGCAGTGCTGACCGCTGCAAGCTTCCTGGCCCTGGACTTTTGCAATTGGTACCGAAGTAACGTCCGATCCCTTGGCATGTGATCTCTTGCATTCCATGTCCCTACGGCGGGTGATTCATTTGTCCTCAGAGTAAGCCGCTGACTGGTCACTGTCGTTACTGGCCCCTTGTCCAAGTGATTGCAATCCATGTCACACGCAGGTTATTGTCGGCGCTCCCGTTCCACCCCTCTCAAAAAAGATCAGCCCATGCCAGTTCCTTCCTCCAAAGCGGTAGTCGATTCAGCGGTCAACGCTGGCGTCGTGCCGTGCGGGAATCGGCAGCCTGTGCAGATCAGTCATTACCCTCCACCTGTCCGTAGCACGCCGGTGTGCGCAGTCGTATCACCGCCGGGCGTTGGCGTTTCGGGCTGATCCGCTTTTCTTGCCGATCCCTGCGCCCGCCTGAAAAAGCTACTGGATTTCAGCTTCGGCTGAGTTGGCTTCTTGCCTGACTACAGGTGGTATTCATGTTTGTCCTTTCGAAAAAATCCGCGCTCGCGGCGGCGTCCACGAGCCTGTTCGTTCTGCTGTGGAGCAGCGGCGCGATCTTCTCCAAATGGGGCCTGGCCCATGCTTCGCCCTTCGCCTTTCTGCTGATTCGTTTTGTCATTGCCCTGTGTGGACTTGTGGTACTGGTGCCGCTTCTTGAATTGAAGCTGCCCAAGGGCGGCAAACCGATGCTGTTTGCGATAGCCACGGGCGTGGTGCTGTTGGGGGCTTATCAGATTTTCTATCTGCTGGCCCTCGACCTTAAAGTGACGCCCGGGGTGATGGCGACGATCATGGGCGTGCAGCCGATTCTCACGGTGGTGATCATGGAGCGGCAGCGCTCCATCCGCCGGATGTTCGGGCTGGCGCTCGGCCTGGCCGGTTTGGTCATGGTGGTTTACCAAGGCATCGGACTGGCGGGCATGTCGCTGGCCGGGATGCTCTTCGGATTGCTGGCGCTGGCGAGCATGACGGTTGGCTCGATCATGCAGAAGCGCATCACCGATAACCCGCTCGGCACACTGCCGGTGCAATACCTCGCCGGACTGCTGCTGTGCGGGATCTTCGTGCCGTTTCAGCCATTCCACTTCGAGCACAGCAGCGGCTTTATCGTGCCGGTGTTGTGGATGGGGTTGGTTGTGTCGGTAGTGGCAACCTTGTTGCTGTATCGGCTGATCGCACGGGGCAATCTGGTGAATGTCACCAGCCTGTTCTATCTGGTGCCGGCGGTGACGGCGGTGATGGATTACCTGATCTTCGGCAATCGCCTGGCAGCACTGAGCGTGCTTGGCATGCTGCTGATTGTCGTGGGTTTGATGTTCGTCTTCCGTAAAAACGCTTAAGCAATAACAATGACGAAAGGCCCGGAGCCTCTGCTTCGGGCCTTTTCATTTGACCAGCGCATGCTCTGCGCGCACCGAATTCATGAATGCCTGCATCGCTGAAGACTGAATGCGATGGCGCCGGGTGATCAGGCCGAAGGGCGGCAGGCGCGCCTCGAACTTGATCGGCAGCACCGCCAGCAAATCGCGCCCGGGATAATCCTCGACCACCGACACCGGCGTGACGCCTAGCATGTCGGTCTGCTGCACTAACGAAAGCAATGTCATGATCGAGGTGGTTTCGACGATGCTGCTGGGGATATCGACCCGCGCATTGTGGAACACCTGATTGATGATCGCGCGCATCGGGCTCGGGTGTTGTTGCAGCACCCAGGTCATGTTCTGCAACTGCGCCCAGCTCAGTTGTGTTTCCTGCGCCAGCGGGTTTTGCGCACCGGCGATCACGCACAAGGCTTCTTCACCGAGGCTGTCGAACAACAGTTCTTCGGCCCGCGCGCCGGCAGGAATCCGCCCCAATACGATATCCAGCTGATCCTGCAACAACGCCTGTACCAGCACGTCGCTGGTGTCGACCTGGATGCTCATGGACAGGCGCGGATGGCTTTGCTTCAAGGTCGCGATGGTGCGCGTCAGCAAGCCCGAGGCCAAGGCCGGAATGGCGCCGACGGCCACCCGGCCAAGGTTGCCGGATTCGAGCGCCACCAGCTCTTCGCGCATGCCGCTGAGTTCGGCGAAGACCATGCGAGCGTAGTACGTGACGGTTTCCCCGAACGGGGTAGAGCGCATGCCGCGCGGCAATCGCTCGAAGAGTTCGACGCCGAGCAAGTCTTCGGCTTCGTGCAGCATTTTGGTGGCGGCCGGTTGGGTCATGCCGATGTGATCGGCGGCGCGGCGAAGCGAGCCGAATTCCTGCAGCGCCAGCATCAGCCGCAACTGGCGCAGACGCAGGCGACTGTGGATCACATTGGCATCAGGAATTCGGGTCATGGGCCGCGCTCGCAAAAAGGACTGCGGCAAGCCTGACAACAAATGTCAGGCGTTGCCAGCATTGCCGTATCACAGCACCGATTCAGGTTTGGCGAGGCGAGATTTGCGCAGGCCCAGTACGGTTTGCAGGGCTTTGGAAATCAGCGGCCAGAACAGCATCAGCAGCGCCGCCGTGGTCAGCCCCCCCACCAACGGGTTGGACCAGAAGATGCCGATGTGCCCGTCCGAAAACAGCATCGACTGACGGAACGCATCTTCGGCCTTGTCGCCCAGCACTGCCGCCAACACCAGTGGTGCAATCGGGTAGCCCAGTTTCTTGAACAAATAACCCAGTGCGCCAAAACCCAGCATCAGCACCACGTCGAAGAACGAATTGTGCACCGAGTAAGCACCGATGGCGCACACCATGATGATGATCGGCGCAATGATCGAGAACGGAATGCGCAATATCGAAGCAAACAGCGGCACGGTGGCCAACACCACGATCAGGCTTACCACATTGCCCAGGTACATGCTGGCGATCAGGCCCCAGACAAAATCATGCTGCTCGACGAACAGCGTCGGTCCTGGGTGCAAGCCCCAGATCATCAGGCCACCGAGCATTACCGCAGCGGTCGCCGAACCGGGGATACCCAGGGTGAGCATTGGCAGCAGCGCGCTGGTGCCGGCGGCGTGGTCGGCGGCTTCCGGGGCGATCACGCCTTCCAGTTCGCCCTTGCCGAAGTTCTCGCGGTTCTTCGAAAAGCGTCGCGCCAGGCTGTAACTCATGAACGACGCCGCTGTCGGCCCGCCCGGGGTAATGCCCATCCAGCAACCCACCAAAGTGCTGCGAACGATGGTCCACCAGTAACGTGGCAACCTGGCCCACGTGCGCAAAATCACCATGGGGGTGATGCGCGCATGCTCGCCGCGAAACACCAGGCCTTCCTCGACCGTGCAGAGAATTTCACCGATACCGAACAGGCCGATCACGGCCACTTCGAAGCTGATGCCGGTCATCAGGATCGGTTGGTCGAAGGTCAGGCGCAGATTGCCGGACACCGTGTCCATGCCGACCGCCGCCATGGCGAAACCGATCATCATCGCCACCACGGTTTTCAACGGCGGATTTTTGCTCATGCCGATGAACGTGCAGAACGCCAGCAAGTACACCGCGAAGAACTCCGGTGAGCTGAACGACATGGCGAATTCGGCAATGCGCGTCGACAGAAACGTCAGCAGCAACACCCCGGCCAGCGCGCCGATCAGGGCGGAGCTGAACGCCGCCGTCAGCGCTTCGGCCGCACGGCCTTCGCGGGCCATCGGGTAACCGTCGAAGGTGGTCGCCACGGATGAGGGCTCGCCGGGTATGTTGAACAAAATCGAGGTGATCGAGCCGCCGAACAGCGCACCCCAATACATGCATGACAGCAGAATGATCGCCGACACCGGCGACATGGTGAACGTCAGCGGCAGCAGCAGCGCCACGCCGTTGGGGGCGCCGAGGCCGGGCAGTACGCCGACCAGAATACCCAGCAGCACACCGATCACCATCAGGCCAATGTGGCCCGGGGTGAGGATCAGGTTCATGCCTTGTAGCAGAGAATCGAACTCGCTCATTTGAAGTGTCTCCCGGCCTGCGCAATCCAGTCGCCTAACGGACCGGCATCCAGCGGGACCTTGAACCACAGCGCGAAAATCAGGTAGCTGGCGAGCACGGCACCGAGGGAGATGCAGGCAATTTTCCATTTGCTGTACGGGGTGGTACGCGCCTTGTCACTCCACATGAACCACGCGATGAAGCAGGCCGAGGCCACGTAGAGGCCCACGAACGGCATCGCCGCGACAAACAGGGCAATCGGGATGAACACCGACAGCACTTGGCGAAACGCGCTGCGGCTGACGAAGGAAATGCTCAGGGCTTTCCAGCGCACCAGCGTCAACACGCCGTTACCCAGGCTGGCCGCGCTCAACAGCAGGCCGATGTAGAAGGGGAAATAACCCGGCTCTGGGCCGGAGTCGCCCCAGCCGATACCCTGTTCGACGCTGCCGAACATCACCACCACACCGATCAGCGCGGTGAAGAGTGTCAGGCCGAGCTCGACCCAGCGGGTACCGACCAGCGCCGGTGAATCCGAAGATTGGGACATCGCACACCTCCAGCGGATGGCGGCCGGGCGCGGTCGCGCGGCCGCAGTCGACTCAGTTTTTCAGCCAGCCGGCTTCCTTGAAGACCGGGGTGACGCGAGCGGTGTCTTTCTCGATGTAGGCGGTCAACGGCTCGCCTTCGAGGAAGGTCGGCACCAACGCGTTCTGTTTGACGTACGCCTTGAACTCGGGTGTCTCGGTGACTTTGCGCATCAACTCGACATAGAACGCACGCTGTTCAGCGCTGACTTCGCCGGGCATGAACACTGTGCGCGGGAAGCGGTATTGATCGATGCCCAGACCCTGTTCGTGACAGGTTGGAACATCGGCCCAGGATTTGTCGCCGGCGACTTTCTCGGTGTAGGCCATGCGCTCTTTACTGAACACACACAGCGGTTCGATCTGATTGCCGCGCCATTGACTGATGCTTTCGCTGGGATTATTGACGTTGGCGGCAATGTGTTTGCCGGCCAGTTGCGTGGCGGCTTCACTGCCGCTCTTGAACGGGATGTACACCAGTTTGCTGTGATTGGTCTGATTGAGCAGCAGGGTCAGGGTTTGATCGACATCCTTGGACTGACTGCCGCCCATGCGCATTTTTGCCGGGTCAGCCTTGGCCGCTTCGTAGAAGCTTTTGGCATCTTTCCAGGGCGCATCCTTGTAGCTCCAGAGAATGAAGTCATCCTCGGCCACGGCGGCAACTGGCGTCAGTTCCTGCCATTGATAGCCGAGCTTGGACACCAGCGGCAAGAGATAGATGTTGTTGGTGCCGATCACCAGTTTTTCCGGATCGCCCTTGTTCATCTTCAGGTCGAGGAAAGCTTCGGCACCGTTGCCGCCGCCCTTGTTGAGGACGATCGTGTTGACGTCGAGCAGCTTGTGCGTGGAAATGATCGACTGGATCAGCCGACCGAGCTGGTCGGTGCCGCCACCGGGACCACCGGCGACGACGATTTCGACGTTCTTGTCAGGCTGCCAGGCGGCGTTGGCGAGTGCCGGGAGGGCGCCGGCGGCGGCCAGCGAGCAACCGAGCAACAGACGGGACGTGCGACGGACGAATGCATTTCGCATGGAAGGGCCTCGTTTTCATGTTTTTGTATTTGTTATGAGCGACTTGTCAAAGCGCCAAGCCGCAAGCCTGGAGTGAGTGTGGGAAGGACAGCGCCCCGCGTCTAGTCAAAACAATACATACACCGATAGCCTGGGGTTATACCTGGGTTTATCGGAAACCCCTGGGACCCCCGAAGCTCCGAGCCAGAGCGATCGGAGTGGAAACGGGGGCGCAGCGCGATACGCCGGAAGAGCCCGCAAAACAGGCTACGGCATAACCTGTGGCTATCGGCGTATTTCAAGTTTTGATTGGACGGTTATCGCTGCGCCTTCGATAGTGCTGGCCAACGCCGTTTTTTTGCGGTGAATTGCACTCAGAAAAACAACAAGTTCGAGGTCCGCACCATTCCTTGACCGGACACGGCCTGAACCCTTGAGGAGTGAAGCATGAACAAGACATCCATCGCCATGGTGCTCGGTGACCCGGCTGGGATCGGCCCGGAACTGATCGCACGGTTGCTCGCCGAGGCTGAAGTACGCAGCCAGGCCAACGTGATCCTGATCGCCGACGAAGCGCAAATGCTGCGCGGCATGCGCATTGCCGAGGTGGAGTTTCCTTACCGTCGCGTCGAGTCTCTTGAGCAGTTGGCGTTTGTCGACGACACGCCGCTGTTTTACGATTTTCGTGGCGACACGGTTGGCGAGTTTGCACGCAGCGAGGCCAGTGTCATTGGCGGGCGCTATAGCCTGGCTACGCTGGAAAAAGCCTTGCGGTTGACCGAAGCAGGCGTCACCGATGCGGTGCTGTTCGGGCCGTTGAACAAGACTTCTCTGCACATGGCCGGCATGGCTCACAGCGACGAGCTGCACTGGTTCGCCGAGTTGCTCGGGTACGACGGGCCGTTCTGCGAATTTAACGTGCTGGATAATCTCTGGACTTCACGCGTGACCTCTCACGTCGCGCTGGCCGATGTACCGGGCCTGCTGAGCGAAACACGGGTGATGGAGGCGATCCAGTTGATCGACACGGCACTCAAGCGCAATGGCCTGGAAAAACCGCGTATCGGCGTGTGTGGTCTCAACCCGCACAACGGCGACAACGGCTCGTTCGGCCGAGAAGAACTGGACATCATCGGCCCGGCCGTACGCTCGGCCCAGGCGCTGGGCATTGCCGCCGAAGGGCCGTACCCGGGCGACACGATTTTCCTCAAGGTTCAGGGTGATTCCAGTGCCTTCGACGCGGTCGTGACGATGTATCACGACCAAGGCCAGATCGCGATCAAACTGATGGGTTTCTCCCGTGGCGTGACAGTGCAGGGTGGCTTGCCGATCCCGATCACCACCCCGGCACACGGCACCGCGTTCGACATTGCAGGGCAGGGCAAGGCCAACGTCGGCGCCATCCGCCAGGCGTTCGAAATTGCCTGCCGGATGGGCGCCAACAACTACTAATCGCTGTAGATCAAAAGATCGCAGCCTTCAACAGCTCCTGCAGAGCTACCGAAGGCTGCGATCTTTTTGCTTTTAACCTGATAACCCTTTCCAGGCAGAAATCTCTGCCTGCGATCACCCCAGGTTATCGACGGATGTGCATAAGTGATTATCCGATATCCCCGGGCGCTGGCTAAAGTCGCTGCATCGAATGCCGGAACCCGCGCTCCAGCGGCTCTGCGCACACGACCCAGACAACTATAAGAAGCCGGCAGCGCAAGGAATCCGTATTCATGAAAATCAAAGCCATCCGTACCCGTGTTTTCGAGTGGAAGGGCAAAGTCGTTCCCCCTCAAGCGCACTTCTGCACCAACGCCAGTGACATCCTGTTCGAGCGCGGCGACGCCATGGGCTCGTTCCGTTTTCACGGCTGGCTGGTGGTGGAAGTCGAGACCGATACCGGCCTTGTCGGTATCGGTAACTGCGCCCTGGCGCCACGTGTCGCCAAGGAAATCATCGACACTTATCTGGCACCCATCGCCATCGGCGAAGACCCGTTCGACAATGAATACATCTGGCAGAAAATGTACCGTCAAAGCCACGCCTGGGGACGCAAGGGCATCGGCATGGCGGCGATCTCGGCGATCGACATTGCCATCTGGGACATCATGGGTAAAGCGGTCAACAAACCCGTGTTCAAACTGCTGGGCGGTCGCACCAAAGAAAAGATCTGGACCTACGCTTCCAAGCTCTATGCCAATGACAACCTCGACCTTTTCCTCGAAGAAGCCCAGGGCTATTTGAATCAGGGTTTCACCGCGCTGAAAATGCGCTTCGGCTACGGTCCGAAAGAGGGTCCGGCGGGCATACGCAAGAACATCGAACAAGTGCGCGCGCTGCGTGAACTGGCCGGCCCGGACGTTGACATCATGCTCGAATGCTACATGGGCTGGACCCTCGAATACGCCCGACGCATGCTGCCAAAACTGGCTGAGTTCGAACCGCGCTGGCTCGAAGAACCGGTGATTGCCGACGACATCGAAGGTTATATTGAACTGAAAAAAATGGGCATCATGCCGATCTCCGGTGGCGAACACGAGTTCACTTCCTACGGCTTCAAGGACCTGCTGGAACGCCGCGCAATCGACGTGATCCAGTACGACACCAATCGCGTCGGCGGCATCACCGCCGCGCGCAAGATCAACGCCATGGCCGAAGCCTGGTCGGTGCCGGTGATTCCGCACGCCGGGCAGATGCACAACTACCACCTGACCATGTCCACCACCGCATCGCCGATGGCCGAATTCTTCCCGGTGTTCGACGTCGAGGTCGGCAACGAACTCTTCTACTACGTGTTCAAGGGCGAGCCGCAACCAGTCAACGGTTACATCCAGCTCGACGACAACACCCCGGGGCTGGGCCTGGAAATCTCCGATGAATACCTGAGCGATTTCAACATCATCGAATGACCTTCAGGTGCCGCCCACGGGCGGCATCATCAACGATTTTGGAGGCTGACATGCGCCTGATTCAATTCGAAACCACCGAGGGTCAACGCCGGGTCGGCGTGGTCGACGGTGCGAACGTCCAGGTACTGAAAGACACCTGCAACACCCGCGAACTGGCCCTTGCAGCGATCCGCGCCAAGCGCAGTTTGCAAGACGAGGTCGCGACACGCGGCACCCGGCCCGGCCCGGATTACGCGCAGCTGTTGCAGGAACGCCGGGTGCTGCCACCGCTGGATCATGCAGACCCGGCGCACTGCCTGATCAGCGGCACCGGCCTGACCCATTTGGGCAGCGCCTCGGCGCGGGACAAGATGCATCAGCACGAAGGCGCAGTCGAAGCCGGCATGACCGATACCATGCGCATGTTCAAGTGGGGCGTGGAGGGCGGCAAACCTGAGCCCGATCAAGTCGGCGCGCAGCCGGAATGGTTCTACAAAGGCGACGGCAGCATCGTCGTGCGCCCCGGTGCGGACTTGCCGTTGCCGCCGTTTGCCGAGGACGCTGGCGAAGAACCGGAGCTGACCGGGCTCTACGTGATTGGCGATGACGGCCTGCCGTACCGCGTCGGGTTTGCCTTGGGCAACGAGTTTTCCGACCATGTGATGGAGCGGCGCAATTACCTCTACCTCGCCCATTCGAAACTGCGTTTTTGCGCCTACGGTCCGGAGCTGCGGGTGGGCGAATTACCCAGGCACCTGGCCGGCACCAGCCGCATCCTGCGCAACGGTCAAACGCTCTGGGAAAAAGAGTTTCTCAGCGGCGAAGACAACATGTGCCACAGCCTCGCCAACCTGGAATTCCACCATTTCAAATATGCCCAGTTTCTGCGCCCGGGCGATGTCCATGTGCATTACTTCGGCACCGCTACATTGTCGTTTGCCGACGGTGTGAAAACCCGACCGGGTGATCGCTTCCAGATCAGCCTCGACGAATTCGGCGCGCCGCTGGAAAACGGCATCGGCGAAAGTGCTCAGCCGCTCCCCATCGGCCAGGTGCGCACACTCTGACCCTGGAGGAGCTGGCCTGATCCGACATATCGCCGGCAGGCCAGCTCCCACATCGATTGGGGTGTGCCCGGATTCCGGGAGCAATTCCATACCCTGTGGGAGCTGGTCTGCCAGCGATGGCGCCTTGAGCCTCACCACACTTTTATCTGGATGCCACCCCGACAGGCTTCACCACCGCAGGCTTCAACACCAGCCACAACGCCGCCGCAATCAACATTCCGCCATAGATATGCGCCATCGACAACGGCTCATCCAGCAGCATCGCCCCCCACAACACGCCGAACGGCGGAATCAGGAAAGTCGTGGTCATCGATTTCACCGGCCCGATCGAGCTCAGCAGGCGGAAGTAAATGATGTACGCCAACGCGGTACATATCAGCCCCAACCCCAGCAACGACAGCCACACACTCCAGCCGCCCCAGCTCGCCGGGGGCTGTGTGATCACGCTGTAACCAAACAGCGGCAACAAAAACAATGTCGCCCCGAGCATGCTGCCCACCGCCGAAAGACGACTGTCCAGCCCACCGGCCTGATCCAGCCAGCGTCGTGCAAGGAATCCGGCGAAACCGTAGCAAGTGGTGGCGAGCAGGCAGGCGAGGGCGCCCATCAGCAGTTCCAGGTCGAACGCCACCGGTCCGGCGCGGGTCAGGATGCCGACGCCGAACAGCCCCAGGCACACTCCCCCAAGCTTGGCCGCAGTGAGTTTTTCATGGAAGAACAGGCCGCCGATCAACACGCCCATCAGTGGCGTCGTCGCATTGAAAATTGCCGAGTAGCCGGCGGGCAGCACTTGCGCCGCCACAGAATACAGGGTCGCCGGGATGCCCGAGTTGATCACACCCAGCAGCATCACGGTCTTGAGCTTGCCTTTGAAATCCCAGCTGATGCGCATCAGCCCAAGGATCACCAGCAAGCCGGCCGCCGCAATCGACACGCGCAAAAACGCGGTGGGGACGCTGCCGATCACCGGCGCGATGATGCGCATGAACAGGAAGCTCGCGCCCCAGATCGCTGCCAGCGACAGTAATCGGACGATATCGACAGGGCTCACGGTGCACTCCTTCCTTGATCAGGACGAGAGTGTTGCCGAGTGTGTCGTTCGTGGCAACCGTAAAACGAGCATTTAATTCCTATGGGCAACGACCGTAATGCGCGGCAAAAATTACGCTTCTCCTGCACCCGGTTCACTGGCTAAGCTCAGGACTCACGAATGCCCGCAGAGGTCTCACCATGCCGCAGCAATGGCCAGCCACCGACATCGCCCGCACAATCCTCGATGGCTTTGACGATTACCGCGAGCATTTCCGGCAGATCACCGACGGCGCCCGGGCGCGGTTCGAGCAGGCGCAATGGCAGGAAGCGCAAACCGCTTCAGCGGCGCGCATAAGCCTGTACGAAGAAAAAGTCGGCGAAACCATCGGGCGGCTGCGCGCAGCCTTCGACACCGACACATTGATGGACATCAGCTGCTGGCCACTGGTGAAAAGCGCCTACATCAGCCTGATCGACCTGCGCTTCGACGATGAATTGTCCGAGACCTGGTACAACTCGATCTTCTGCGGACTGTTCAGCCACGACCTGATCAGCGACGGCTGCATGTTCATCCACACCACCCGGCCCAGCCTGCGCCGGGCCCGCGCTGCGCAAACCCGCACCTACAAGCCGCAGGGCCAGTTATCGGTGATGCTGGCGAGCATTTTTGCCGACTACCGCTTCAATGAGGACTACGCCGACCTGCCTGGCGATCTCTGTCGCCTCGAAGCGCAATTGCGCGAGAACCTGCCGGACTGGGTGTGCAAAGATCCAGAGCTGAGCGTCGAGCTGTTTTCTTCGGTGCTCTACCGCAACAAGGGGGCGTACCTGGTCGGCCGGATTTACACCCGGGACGAACAGTGGCCGCTGGTGATTCCGCTGCTGCACCGCGAAGGGCGCGGGATTCAGATTGATGCGCTGATCACCGATGAAGCGGAGGTGTCGATCATCTTTTCGTTCACCCGCTCCTATTTCATGGTCGATGTGCCGGTGCCGGCGGAGTTTGTCGGTTTTCTGCGGCGCATCCTGCCGGGCAAGCACATCGCCGAGCTGTACACCTCGATCGGTTTCTACAAACACGGCAAATCGGAGTTCTACCGCGCCCTGATCAATCACCTGGCCAACACCGACGATCAGTTCATCATGGCCCCCGGCGTGCGCGGCATGGTCATGAGCGTGTTCACCTTGCCGGGGTTCAACACCGTCTTCAAAATCATCAAGGACCGCTTCTCGCCCTCTAAAAACGTCGACCGCGCCACGGTGATCGAAAAATACCGGCTGGTGAAAAGCGTCGATCGTGTGGGACGCATGGCTGATACCCAGGAGTTTGCCGACTTTCGTTTTCCGCTCAGCAAATTCGAACCGGCGTGTCTTGAGGAACTGCTCGAGGTGGCGGCGTCCACCGTATCGGTTGAAGGCGACACCGTGCTGATTCGCCACTGCTGGACCGAGCGGCGGATGACGCCGCTGAACCTGTATCTGGAAAATGCCAATGAAGCCCAGGTGCGCGAGGCGCTGGAAGATTATGGGCTGGCCATCAAGCAACTGGCGGCGGCGAACATTTTTCCCGGCGACATGCTGCTGAAGAACTTCGGCGTGACCCGGCACGGGCGCGTGGTGTTTTACGACTACGATGAGATCTGTTTCCTGACCGAAGCCAACTTCCGTCACATCCCGCAGCCGCGCACCCCGGAGGATGAGATGGCGTCGGAGCCGTGGTATTCGATCGGGCCTCTGGACGTGTTTCCCGAAGAATTTCCGCCGTTTCTGTTCGCGGACTCGGGGCAGCGCAAATTGTTCGACCAGCTGCATGGCGAGTTGTACAACGCCGACTACTGGAAAAGCCTGCAGGCGGCGATACGAGAAGGGAAGGTGATTGACGTGTTCCCGTATCGGCGCAAGGGGCGGGATAGCGAGTAGTTCTCTGCGATTGCTGCGCAATCGATCGCGAGCAGGCTCGCTCCCACATTTGATCGTGGTGCCCCCGTTTTTGTGGTCGCTATAGATCCAATGTGGGAGCGAGCCTGCTCGCGATCGGCCGCGCAGCGGTCGTAAAATCTGCGACAATCGCCCCCCTGCGCCACTAGACCACTGAATTGCGTACCCGATGACCGACGAATCGCCTTCCATCGACAAACTGCTGAAAAACCTCGATCACGCCATGCTCGCCGACCGCCACCGGCTGCGGCGGCAGTTGCTCGAGCTGCGCAAGAAACCCGATGAGGCCAAGCTGGCCCAGTGGGTCACGCGCATGCAGGCATCCTGTGATCAGGTGCTGGCGCGACGCGCCAGCCTGCCGGTGGTGCGTTATGACGACAGCCTGCCGATCGCCGCAAAACGTGACGAGATCAAGGCAGCGCTGCTCAAGCATCAGGTGCTGATCATCGCGGGCGAAACCGGTTCGGGTAAAACCACCCAGTTGCCGAAGATCTGCCTGGAAATCGGTCGTGGCCAGCATGGCCTGATCGGCCACACCCAGCCGCGTCGAATTGCGGCGCGCAGCGTCGCCAGCCGGGTGGCCGAAGAACTTGGTACGCCGCTGGGCGCGCTGGTCGGTTATCAGGTGCGGTTCGAGGATCAGAGCGATTCCAACACCCTGATCAAACTGATGACTGACGGCATCCTGCTCGCGGAAACCCAGAACGACCGCTACCTGGAGCGCTACGACACGATCATCGTCGACGAAGCGCATGAACGCAGCCTCAACATCGACTTCCTGCTCGGCTATCTGAAAACCCTGCTGCCGCGCCGCCCGGACCTGAAAGTCATCATCACGTCGGCGACCATCGACCTCGAGCGCTTCTCAAAGCATTTTGACGATGCGCCGATTGTCGAAGTCTCCGGCCGCACGTTCCCGGTAGAAACCTGGTACCGCCCGCTGACGCTGGAACAGGACGAGGAGGGCAACCGCGTCGAGGATGACCTGACCGTGGACCAGGCGATCCTCGCCACCCTCGACGAAATCGCCGCGTTCGAACGCAGCGAGCGCAAGAGCCCCGGCGACGTGTTGGTGTTTCTGCCCGGCGAGCGCGAGATTCGCGACGCCGCCGACATGCTGCGCAAGGCGCAACTTAAACACACCGAGATCCTGCCGCTGTACGCGCGTTTGTCGCCGGCCGAACAGCAGCGAATCTTCCAGTCGCACCCGGGCCGCCGTGTCGTGTTGGCCACCAACGTCGCGGAAACCTCGCTGACCGTGCCGGGCATCCGGTACGTGATCGACAGCGGCACCGCGCGCATCAGCCGTTACAGCTATCGCGCCAAAGTGCAGCGTTTGCCGATCGAAGCGATTTCCCAGGCCAGCGCCAACCAGCGCAAAGGTCGCTGCGGACGGGTCGAGCCGGGGATTTGCGTGCGCCTGTTCAGCGAAGAAGATTTTCTCGGACGTCCGGAATTCACCGACCCGGAAATCCTGCGCACCAACCTCGCGGCGGTGATCCTGCAGATGCTCCATCTGCGCCTCGGCGAGATCACCGATTTCCCGTTTATCGAGCCACCGGATGGCAAAGCCATCAGTGACGGTTTCAACTTGCTGCAAGAGCTTTCAGCGGTGGACCGCAACAGTCAGCTGACCCCGCTTGGTCGCCAATTGGCGCGGCTGCCGGTCGACCCGCGCATGGGTCGCATGCTGCTGGAAGCGGCCAAACTGGGCAGCCTGCAGGAAGTGCTGATCGTCGCCAGTGCCATGTCGATTCAAGACCCGCGCGAGCGACCACCCGAACGCCAGCAAGCGGCGGATCAGGCACACGCGCAATGGAAAGACGTCGACTCGGACTTCGCCGGGCTGGTCAATTTGTGGCGCGGTTTCGAAGAACAGCGCCAGGCGCTGACCGCGAGTCCGCTGCGCAATTGGTGCCGCAAGCATTTCCTCAATTACCTGCGGCTGCGCGAGTGGCGCGATTCGCACCGTCAACTCAGCCTGATCTGCCGCGACATGCAGCTGAGCCTGAACAAAGAACCGGCGGATTACCCGAAGCTGCACAAAGCCGTGCTGTCAGGATTGCTCAGCCAGATCGGCCAGAAAACCGAAGACGGCGATTATCTGGGCGCCCGGCAGCGGCGCTTCTGGATACATCCGTCATCGGGCCTGGGCAAGAAGCGCCCGCAATGGCTGATGACCGCCGAACTGGTGGAAACCACCAAGCTCTACGCGCGCATGGTGGCCAAGATCGATGCCGACTGGATCGAGCCGCTGGCCGGGCATTTGATCAAGAAAAACCATTTCGAACCGCACTGGGAGAAGAAGCGCGGCCAGGTCGTCGCGTTCGAGCAGATCACCTTGTTCGGGCTGATCGTGGTGGGTCGGCGGCCGGTGCATTACGGCCCCATCGACCCGGTGGTGTCGCGAGAATTTTTCATTCGTGAAGGTCTGGTGCGCGGTGAGATCCAGTCCCGAGCCAAATGCCTCACGGCTAACAAGCACCTGCTGGAACAGCTCGACGAGCTGGAAGCCAAGGCGCGTCGCCGTGACATTCTGGCCGACGAAGAAACCCTGTTTGCGTTCTACGACGCCCGCCTGCCGGCCGACATCCACCAGACCGCGACCTTCGACAGCTGGTACCGGGTTCACAGCCAGAAAGACCCGCAACTGCTGATCATGCGTGAAGAAGACGTGCTGGCTCGCGAGGCCAGTGAAGTGACCGCGCTGCACTATCCGGACACGCTGCACATTGGCGATCTGGAGCTGGCCCTGAGTTACCACTTCGAGCCCAACCACCCGCGTGACGGCGTGACCCTGCGCGTGCCGGCACCGTTGCTGCCGATGCTGCCGCCGGAACGTCTGGACTGGCTGGTGCCGGGCGTGATCGAAGCCAAGTGCATTGCGCTGGTGCGCAACCTGCCGAAGGCGCTGCGCAAAAACTTTGTGCCGGTGCCGGACTTCGTCAAAGCCGCCTTGCAGCGCATGACGTTCGCCGAAGGTTCGCTGCCGCAAGCATTGGGCCGCGAGTTGCTGCGCATGACCGGAGCAAGGGTCAGCGACGAAGCCTGGGCCGAAGCGGCGCAACAGGTCGACAGTCATTTGCGCATGAACCTGGAAATCGTCGACGGGCAGGGCAAGTTTCTCGGGGAGGGGCGCGATCTGGCCGAGTTGACCGCGCGTTTTGCCGAGGCCAGTCAAGCCGCGCTGGCGGTGCCGCAAACCGCGAAAAGTCAGCAGCCTGTGGAGGCGAAAGTCTTCGCCCCGGTTGCACAGAAGACTCAACAGAAGATCGCCGGGCTGTCGATGACGGTCTATCCGGCGCTGGTCGAAGAGGCCGGCACGGTCAAGGAAGGACGCTTCTCGACGCCGGCCGAGGCCGAGTTCCAGCATCGTCGCGCCCTGCAACGTTTGCTCATGCAGCAATTGGCGGAGCCGGCGAAGTTCCTGCGTGGCAAGTTGCCGGGGCTGACCGAGCTGGGCCTGATGTACCGCGAGCTGGGGCGCATCGACGGCTTGGTGGAAGACATTCTGTTGGCCAGCCTCGACAGTTGCATCCTTGAGGGCGAAGACCCGTTGCCGCGTGACGGCGCTGGACTGGCGGCGCTGGCCGAACGCAAACGCGGCGGCTGGACGGAACATGCCGAGCGGTTGGCGAAATTGACGCTGGAGATTCTCAAGCTCTGGCACGGGCTGCAAAAACGCTTCAAGGGCAAAATTGACCTGGCGCAAGCCGTGGCTTTGAACGACATCAAGCAGCAGTTGAGTCATCTGGTGTACCCGGGTTTTGTCCGGGAAACGCCGATGCAGTGGCTCAAGGAACTGCCGCGTTATCTGAGAGCGGTCGAGCAGCGCTTCGAGAAAATCGGTGCGCAGGTGCAGAGGGATCGGGTCTGGAGCGGCGAATTGTCTGGCCTGTGGGCGCAATATCAAACCCGCGCCAACAAACTTGCCCAGGAAGGCAAACGCGATCCGCAGCTGGAACTCTATCGCTGGTGGCTGGAGGAATACCGGGTTTCGTTGTTCGCCCAGCAACTGGGGACCAAGGTACCGATCTCCGATAAGCGGTTGAGCAAGCAGTGGAGCCAGGTCGAACCGTAGGCCCGAGGCTTGCGCAATTCCTGTGGGAGCGAGCCTGCTCGCGATGGGGCCATCACATTCAACATCCTTGTTGCCTGTCAGGACGCCATCGCGAGCAAGCTGTTCTGGTCAAGTTTTTCCGGACACCGATTACGGTGATCAAGCTGCCTGTTGTTCCGTTGCTATTGGCGACAGGTAGCCGTTGTAACTGTGGAGCCTGATTCGGTTGTAGCGCATGAAGAAGCTGGTCATGTCCTTTCTCGCTTCTTCGATCTCTGTATAACCCCTGACAGGCACCCATTCTGATTTGAGCGTGCCAAAGAATCGCTCCGTTGGTGCGTTGTCCCAGCACTGGCCTCTGCGGCTCATACTTTGGATGATGCCGTGTTCAAGCAGTTCTGACTGGAAGCGTTGGCTGGTGTACTGGCAGCCTTGATCCGAATGGAACATCAAACCCGTATGCCTGCCTCTTACTTCAACCGCCATCCTTAGCGCCTTGGTGACCAGGTTGGCGTCATTGATCAGCGAAAACGCCCACCCGACGACCCGTCGGGCGAACAGGTCAATGACCACAGCCAGGTGATACCAGCGCTTCCCAACCATCAGGCTGGTAACGTCGCCGCACCAAACCTGATTGATTGCTGCTGGCTGGAAGTTACGTTCGAGCAGATTCCTGGCCACAAATGCCTCAACACCTCTGGAGCGGTACTGGTGGCGACGACGCTGCCTGCTGGTCAGGTTCGCCTCGGCCATGAGCTTTCCAGCCAGAAACCTTCCAACCCTGAACTGCTGGGCCTTCAAACACTTGGAAATCATTCTCGCACCGGCGCTTTCCCTGCTTTCAGCATGCAATTGCACGACCTTCGCCCTGAGCGCATCACGTTTGGCATTCGGTGCTGAGCGACGATGAAGCCAGTCATAGAACGCGCTGCGGGAAACGCCAAGGACGTCGCAAAGCTGGCTAGTCGGATACGAGCCCGACTCTCTCAGTTCCTCGATCAGGAAAAACGATCGGGATCCGACATCAAGAGAGCGGTAGCCTTTTTTAAGATTTCGGCCTCGGTCTCAAGGCGTTTGATCTTGGCACGTAGCTGCTGGAGTTCACGCTGTTCATCACTGATCGCCATGGTGCCTGCGACTGGCTGTCCTTTTTGACGTTCTTTACGAACCTGATCAACCCAGCGGCGCAGAGCCGTAGGGCCGACTTCCATTGATGCGCAGACGTCGGGAACCGAACAGTTGTCGTCAAGAACCATGCTGGCAGCACGTCGCTTGAACTCGCGGGTATAGGTCTTTCGTTCTTGCATGGAACCTCCTGATTGGGCTAATCATATCGCCCTTAAGAGGTGTCCGGGATCATTAGGCCAGTTCAAGCTCGCTCCCACCCGTTTTGTGCTGTCTGGAAGTGGGAGTCATCCAGCAAAATAGGGCGAAAACCCGACGTTTATGGCAAACTTCGCGCCTTCACGGTTCGAGTGGATCGAAATAAAGCGATGCCTTGCGGGCTTCCGGGACGGGAGCAGCCCATTTGTGTGTTGGTACGTCGGTGCCAGCGCTTTCTGCCTGAACAGATTAGAGAAACGACCATGCATAACGTCGTCATCAGCGGCACCGGCCTGTACACCCCGGCCAACAGCATCTCCAACGAAGAGCTGGTGCAGTCTTTCAACGCCTACGTCGCGCTGTTCAATGCCGACAATGCTGACGCCATCGCGCGCGGTGAAGTGGCCGCACTGACCGATTCCAGTGCCGCGTTTATTGAAAAGGCTTCCGGCATCAAAAGCCGTTTTGTCATGGACAAGGACGGCATTCTTGATCCTCAGCGCATGGCGCCACGCCTGCCGGAACGTTCCAACGACGAATGGTCGGTGCTTTGCCAGATGGCCATTGGCGCCGCTGAGCAAGCCCTGCAGCGTGCCGGCAAAACCGCCGCAGACATCGACGGCGTGATCGTCGCCTGTTCCAACCTGCAACGCGCGTACCCGGCCATCGCCATCGAAGTTCAGGAAGCACTGGGCATCGCAGGTTTCGGTTTCGACATGAACGTCGCGTGCTCCTCGGCGACTTTTGGCATTCAGGCTGCGGCCAACAGTGTGCAATTGGGCCAGGCCCGCGCGGTGTTGATGGTCAACCCGGAAGTCTGCACCGGCCACCTGAATTTCCGTGACCGCGACAGCCACTTCATTTTTGGCGACGCGGCTACCGCAGTGATCATCGAGCGCGCCGATCTGGCGACGTCCGCTCACCAGTTCGATGTGGTCAGCACCAAACTGCTGACCAGGTTCTCCAACAACATTCGCAACAACTTCGGCTTCCTCAACCGCGCGGCGGAGGAGGGCATCGGTTCGAAGGACAAACTGTTCGTGCAGGAAGGCCGCAAGGTGTTCAAGGAAGTCTGCCCGATGGTTGCCGAGCTGATCGCTGCGCACCTGGAAGAGAATCAGCTCAATGTCGGCGATGTGAAGCGCTTCTGGCTGCACCAGGCCAACCTGAGCATGAACCACCTGATTGTGAAGAAACTGCTGGGCCGCGAAGCGACCGAAGAGGAAGCACCGGTTATCCTCGACACCTATGCCAACACCAGCTCTGCGGGGTCGGTCATTGCGTTTCACAAAAATCAGGATGACCTGGCGGCCGGTTCGCTGGCAGTGCTCAGCTCGTTCGGTGCCGGGTATTCGATTGGCAGCGTGATTCTGCGCAAGCGTTGATCCGCTGAGTCCGCAGTTGCAACGGGTTCCCCTGTGGCGAGGGGGCTTGCCCCCGCTGGACTGCGAAGCAGTCCCAGAATATACCATTCAAAACATCTGTAACTTCCTGTTTACCAGTATTGGGACCGCTCCGCGCTCCAACGGGGGCAAGCCCCCTCGCCACAGGCAAGCCCCCTCGCCACAGACATCCCCCCTCGCCACAGGATGGGCTCGACAAGCACAAAAAAACTCGCGCTGCTGCATCGGTCAGATCAAGGACCGTCACACCAGCGCGAGTTTTTGAAGGCAGCCCGGACATCCTTATCCGGGCTGTACAACCGTCAAATCAGAACTTGGCTTCAGCATCCAGTTGCAGGGTGTTGATTTTCGAGTCCCGCAGCGTGGCGTTGGTGTAATCGGATTTCGCCATCAGGTAAGTCGCGCCCAACGAGAAGTTCTTGTCCAGCTCGTAGCTGACTTTGAACTTGCTGCCGCGCGAACCGGTGAAGCCGTTGGCGAAGTCGGAATCGGTGAAGGCACCGACTACAGCGTTACGCTGCACGTCGCGGTAGTTGTAATCCAGACCGAAGCCGTAGATCTTGGACTTCACGCCAGCCAGCCAGGCCATGTCCTGATCGTTGCTGGCATCGTCGTTGTTGACGACCTGACCGTACAACGACAGAGGCATTGGCAGACCGCCGATGTCCAGCTGACCAAAGCCTTCGTACAATTTGAATTCTTCGTTCGGGCTATTGCCGTTGACTGCCAGTGCGGCCGGAATGGTGGTGCCACCCGCGGTGATGTCGTCGTCGTTGTCGTAACCGTAGACGCTGCCGCCCACAGTCAGTTTCAGGTTGTCAGTGATTGCGAAGCGTGCGCCCAACTGGCCAGCGTACAGACGCAGGTCGTGCTTGAACTGCACGCCGTCGCCATCGACGTTGTCTTTGAGGGTGTAGTGACCGGCGCTGCCGAACAGCTCGGTGCTGCCGCCCAGTGGATATTTGTAGGTAACCGCCAGGCCTTCAGGGCTGATGTCGGTGTCCCAGATGATGTCGCCCATGCTCACCCATTGCTGAGGCATCTTGCCGCCAACGATGTGCAGGTTCTTGATCGCATCGGGGTGATAGTCGACGTAACCCTGGTCGAGCCAGATGGTCTTCTTGTCGAAGTAGTTGTCCAGGCTCTGGTTGGTCGAACGCGCGTCGTCGTTGTTGCCGGTAGCAATACGGATGCCGGTGTCGACTTGCGGGTTGATCTCGGTGTAAGCACCCAGGCGGGCACGAACGCGCTGACGATCCTGGTCGCGGTTGTTCGACACGCCATCGTTCTTGACCATCTCCTGACGGAAGCGCACGTCACCCTTGAACTGGGTCTTGGCAGCCCACGCCAGTTTCTGGTCGAAGCTGCTCAGTTCATTGGTCTTCTTCGCGGTGGCGGCGATTTGCTCGTTGGTCTCCTGCTGAGCCTGACGGGCGATTTGCTGTTCTTTCTGGTCGCGGGCGAGCTCGGCCTGCAGCTCGCTGTGCTGGGCGGCGCTGATCGAGCCGTTCGCCCTGAGCATGTCGAGCAGTTTGGCGTCGACTGCGGCACTGGCCGGAACGCTAAGGGCCAGCAGCAAACCGCCACACAAGGCTGCCGCAGTTTTCGTGGAAGCAAGACGCATATCAATCTCCGAATATGAAGAGGATGACGAATCATCCAGGGCACAACCGACCGTTGTCGGACGGAAAACAGGGGCCGAGTTAGAACCCGACGCTCTAAAAACTGGCGCCAGTATCGCGATGGTTTATGACAATGCGGTGGCAAACTGATGGCTTCTCGATGACGATGTTGGGCGTCCGTGAACTTTTGTCAAAGCACCCTGTCGGCCGATGGGAGGTGTCTAACCGGCGGTGATAGGCGATACTCGCCGGGCAGTTATGTGATGAACGGGAAGAATATCGATGCCATTGCAACGTCTGGAAACCATGTCCGATATCGGCCCGCACACCTGGGACGCCCTCGTGCCAGAGGCGCAACCGTTCCTGCGGCATGCATTTCTGAGTGCTCTGGAAGACAGTGGCAGCGTGGGTCCTCGCTCCGGCTGGCAGCCTGAGCATCTGTTGCACATCGAAGGCGGGCGCCTGATCGCGGCGTTGCCCAGCTACCGCAAATGGCATTCCTATGGCGAGTACGTGTTCGACCACGCCTGGGCCGACGCCTGCGAACGTGCCGGCATCGACTATTACCCCAAATTGCTGACGGCGGTGCCGTTCAGTCCGGTCAGCGGGCCGCGCTTGCTGGCGGCTACGGTTGAGGACGGTGTCGAACTGCTGAAAAGCATTCCGGGCTACCTCGAAATCGAAGGACTCTCCAGCGCCCACATCAACTTTACCGACCCGTTTACCGACGCCGCACTCGCCGAGCAGTCGGGCTGGTTACAGCGGATTGGCTGCCAATACCACTGGCATAATCGCGGCTATCGGGATTTTCAGGACTTTCTCGACGTGCTCAGTTCGCGCAAACGCAAACAGATGCGCAAAGAGCGTGAGCAAGTGGCGGATCAGGGAATTGAATTCGAATGGCTGGAGGGCCGGCAGCTGGATCAGGCGCAGTGGGATTTTGTTTACGCCTGTTACGCCAATACCTACGCAATACGTCGGCAACGGCCGTACCTGACGCGAGAATTTTTCAGCCTGTTGGCCGAACGCATGCCCGATGCGATCCGCGTGGTGCTGGCCAGACAAGGATCACGTCCGGTGGCCATGGCCTTCAGCCTGGTGGGCGGGGATAGTTTTTATGGGCGCTACTGGGGTTGCCTGGCGGAGTTCGACCGCCTGCACTTCGAGACCTGTTTTTACCAGGGCATGGATTACGCGATCACCAACGGTTTTCAGCGCTTTGATGCCGGGGCGCAGGGCGAGCACAAATTGATCCGCGGATTTGAACCGGTGATCACCCACTCCTGGCATTACTTGCGCCATCCCGGACTGAAAGGGGCGGTGAAGGATTTCCTGCAGGAGGAGCGCGTCGGGGTACTCGCTTATGCCGAAGAGGCGCGGACGGCCTTGCCCTATCGGCAAGGCTGAAGCGCGTCTTCGCATCAGGTGCCTTCCTTGCTCAGCCCTCGATACGTGACACCGCCGATTACCGCTCCGAGCAGCGGGGCGACCCAGAACATCCACAGTTGCGAGATGGCCCAGCCCCCGACAATGACGGCCGGGCCAGTGCTGCGTGCCGGATTGACCGAGGTGTTGGTGATGGGAATCGAGATCAGGTGAATCAGTGTCAGGGCCAAACCGATGGCAATGGGTGCCAGCCCGGCGGGTGCACGTTTGTCGGTGGCGCCGAGGATGATCAAGACAAACATCGCCGTCATCACCAGCTCACAGACAAAGCCTGCGGCTAGCGAGTACTTGCCCGGCGAATGCTCGCCGTAACCATTTGATGCCAGACCGGCGGAGAGATCGAAGCCTTCTTTACCGCTGGCGATGAAGTAGATCAGCGCCGCGGCGACGATACCGCCAATGATCTGGGCAATGATGTAGGCGGGCAGCTCCCTTGCCGGGAAGCGACCCCCGACGTACAGCCCGACCGATACGGCGGGGTTGAGATGGCAGCCGGAAATGTGGCCAATGGCGAACGCCATTGTCAGCACCGTCAGACCAAATGCCAGGGCCACGCCCAACACCCCGATCCCCAGCGGTGACGACGCGGCCAGCACCGCACTGCCGCAACCTCCCAATACCAACCAGAACGTACCTAACAACTCAGTGACTGAACGTTTGAACAGCGACATAAGAGCGTCCTTGACAGTTTTCCCTGTCCAGACTGTATCGAGTAATGCTTCCTGCAGACTGACTACAGGCTCCTCTCCAGAACCTTGGCTCAGTACAGCAGGCTTTTTGCAAAATTCCAGCGGAAAGCAGCGTGGAGCGGGTGATCCACGCTGCTATGCAGTCAATCAATACCCACAAACCCGCCTGTCTGGTGCTGCCACAACCGTGCATACAACCCGCCGTGCGCCAGCAGCTCGGCGTGGGTGCCGGATTCGGCGATGCGGCCTTTTTCCAGGACCACCAGGCGGTCCATGCGGGCGATGGTGGAAAGCCGGTGGGCGATAGCGATCACGGTTTTGCCCTGCATCAGGGTCTCCAGGCTTTCCTGAATAGCCGCTTCGACCTCCGAGTCCAGCGCCGAGGTGGCTTCGTCCATGATCAGGATCGGCGCGTCCTTGAGCAGCACCCGCGCAATGGCGATCCGTTGACGCTGGCCGCCGGAAAGTTTCACCCCGCGCTCACCCACGTGCGCGTCAAAACCGGTGCGACCTTCGGCGTCCGACAGCAGCGGGATGAACTCATCGGCACGGGCCTTGTGCACCGCCTCCCAGAGTTCGGCGTCGGTGGCGTCGGGTTTGCCGTACAACAGATTGTCGCGGATCGAGCGGTGCAGCAGCGACGTGTCCTGGGTGATCATGCCGATGCGCTCGCGCAGGCTTTCCTGACTCACCTCGGCAATGTTCTGGCCATCGATGACAATTTGCCCGCCCTGCACGTCGTAGAGGCGCAGCAGCAGATTGACCAAAGTCGATTTACCGGCGCCGGACGGGCCGATCAAGCCAATTTTTTCACCGGGTTTGATTGTCAGGTTGAGGTCGCCGATGATCCCGCTCTTCTTGCCATAGTGGAAATCCACCTGCTCGAAACGCACTTCGCCCTGGGCCACGGTCAGCGGTTTGGCCTGTTCGCGATCAGTGACGCTGACCGGTTGCGAAATGGTCTGCAAACCGTCCTGCACCATGCCGATGTTCTCGAAGATGCCAGTCACCACCCACATGATCCAGCCGGACATGTTGACGATGCGGATCACCAGACCGGTCGCCAGCGCGATGGCGCCCACGGTGATCAGCGAATGCGTCCACAGCCACAGCGCCAGACCGGTTGTACCGACAATCAGCAAGCCGTTCATGCTGGTGACGACAATGTCCATGCTGGTAACGACGCGGCCAGCCAGCTGCGCCTTGACGGTCTGTTCTTCGATGGCTTCCTTGGCGTATTGCTGTTCGAAATTGGTGTGCGCGAACAGCTTCAGCGTGGTGATGTTGGTGTAGCCGTCGACGATTCGCCCCATCAATTTGGAGCGTGCATCCGAGGACACCACTGAACGTTCCTTGACCCGCGGCACGAAATAGCAAAGGGCACCGATGTAAGCAGCGATCCAGGTCAACAGCGGAATCATCAGGCGCCAGTCGGCTTCAGCGAACAGCACCAGCGCACTGATCGCGTAGATCAGCACGTGCCACAGTGCATCCACTGCCTGCACCGCCGAATCGCGCAACGAGTTGCCGGTCTGCATGATGCGTTGGGCGATGCGTCCGGCGAAATCGTTCTGGAAAAAATTCAGGCTCTGCTTGAGCACGTAACTGTGGTTTTGCCAGCGGATCATGCTGGTCATGCTGGGGCTCAGGGTCTGGTGCACCAGCAGGTCGTGCAGGCCGACAAACACCGGGCGCAGGACTAACGCCACCACCGCCATCCACGCCAGTTCCAGACCGTGGATTTTGAAGAAGTCAGCGTTTGGACTGCCCTGGGTCAGGTCGATGATGCGGCTCAGGTAACTGAACAGCGCAACCTCAATCAGTGCGCCGAACAGGCCGACAGTCAGCAGCGCGGCAAAACTGGGCCACACCTGCTTCAGGTAGTAGGCGTAGAAGGGGAAAACCCGATCGGGCGGTGCGGCAGTCGGAGCGTCGCGGAAGATGTCGATCAGTTTTTCGAAACGGCGATAAAGCATCAGTTCTCCGCCCGCGTACGGGCTCTCCATTGAACAATTGAGCGGTGGCGCCACACGCCTCCCGCTCAGAACATCCCGCGTTGCTTAGTCGATGCGCTTGGCCGACTTGATGAACACAGGATCAGCCGGTACGTCTTTCATGCCGCCGCGGGTAGTGGTTGGCGAGTTGACGATGATGTCGACCACATCCATGCCTTTGACCACTTTGCCGAATACTGCGTAGCCATCACCCTGGTCAAGGAAATCGTTGTCCTTGACGTTGATGAAGAACTGGCTGGTGGCCGAATTCGGATTGGAAGTGCGGGCCATCGACAAAGTGCCACGGACATTGTGCAGACCGTTTTTCGATTCGTTGGTGATCGGTGCCTTGGTTTCTTTCTGATTCATCTGCTGCGTGAAGCCACCGCCCTGAACCATGAAACCCGGAATGACCCGGTGAAAGATCGTGTTGTTGTAAAAGCCGCTGTCGACGTACTCGAGGAAGTTCTTGGTACTGATCGGCGCCTTGACCGCGTCCAGTTCGATTTCGATCTGACCGTTGGTGGTTTCCAGCAGCACGTGCGGCGCCTTGGCGGGCGTGGCGGCCATCAGGTTGGCGGCGAACAGAACGGAGCCGGCGACGAGGGCGATTTTTTTCAGCATGGGTCAGTGATCCTGATTGAGGTTTTGTCGACTGCGGTGAGGAACTCGAGCAGCGTCTGATTGAAGGTTTCGGGTTGATCCAGCGGGGTGGCATGGTGCGAGTCGGCGATGACCACCAACCGCGCATCGGGCAGCAGTTTTACATAGGTTTCTTTCAGCGACACCGGGGTGTAGTCACGGTCGGCGCTGATGATGAGGGTTGGACAGGACACTTTCGAAAGTCGTTCCTGAACACCCCAGCCGACGATCGCATCGAAGCTGGAGAGATAAGCATGTTTGTCATTTTTTGCCCAGCGTTCGGTCATCTTTTGCCGCAAATCCGCCTGCTCGGGCTTGGGGAACAGCTTGCTGCTCAGCGCTTTGCCGACCGTGTGCAGGCTGAGCACACGCATCAGGCTCCAGCGCTTGAACCATTGCCAGTAATCATCGCGGCTGCGCAGTTTGACTTCCGGCCCGCTGTTGACGATGCACAGGCTCTTGAGCAGTTGCGGCTGATCCACGGCCAGTTGAAAGCCGATCATGCCGCCCATCGAGAGCCCCGCGTAATGCACCGGCCCGAGGTTCAAATGTTCGATCAGCGCAATCAGGTCGGCGCTGAACCCGGCGATGCTGTAGCGCTCGCGGGGTTTGTCCGAACGGCCATGGCCGCGTACATCCGGCACGATTACCCGGTAACGGGCAGACAGCGCGGGGATTTGCATTTCCCAGTCCAGGGTGCTGGAGCCCAGGCCGTGGACCAGCAGCAACGGCGTACCATGGCCATATTCCTCATAGTGCAGGTTGCAACCTTCGTGTTCGAAACAGGCCATGCGGTCACTCCATGTCAGGCTTGTTCAGGGGCGGCGAAAGGCGCATCCAGCGGCGCGGTGTCGAAGGTGCGCAGCAGCTCGATCAGGATCTGCGTCGCCGGACCCAGCGGTTTGTCCTTGTTCGAGTAAAGATAGAAGCTGGGATTACGGCTGCCACCCTGATCCAACGGTAGCAGCTTGAGCGTGCCTTCCCGCAGTTCCCGTTCGATCATGTGCCGCGGCAACCAGGCAAACCCCAGGCCGCTGCTGACAAACGTCGCAGCGGTGGCCAGGCTGCCGACGGTCCAGCGCTGTTCGGCGCCAAGCCAGCCGACGTCGCGCGGTTGCTGGCGGCCCGAGTCACGGATCACCACCTGCATCTGGCTTTCCAGATCCTGGAAATTCAACTCGCGGTTCAATCGATGCAAAGCGTGTTCGGGGTGCGCAACGGCGACGAATTCGACATCGCTCAGTTCCGCGCCCAGATAGCCGGGGATGCTAAAACCGGTGATCGCCAGGTCCGCGACCCCTTCGAGCAGTACTTCCTCGACGCCTGACAACACTTCTTCGCGCAGACGCACGCGACAGCCGCGGCTTTGCGGCATGAAAGCCGTCAGCGCACGCACGAGGGGCGCGCTCGGGTAGGCGGCGTCGACCACCAGCCGCACTTCCGCTTCCCACCCTTGTTCCATGTGGTGGGCCAGGTCTTCCAATTGACTGGCCTGTTTTACCAGTTGCCGGGAGCGGCGCAGCAGCACGCCACCGGCCTCGGTCAGCACGGCTTTGCGCCCATCGATGCGCAGCAATGGCACGCCGAGTTGATCCTGCATGCGCGCAACGGTGTAACTGACCGACGACTGCGAGCGATGCAGCGCTTCGGCCGCCTGGGCGAAACCACCATGGTCGACCACGGCCTGCAACGTTCGCCATTGATCGAGGGTCACGCGGGGTGCTTTCATGAACAGCTCCTCTTGTCTAAGCTGGCAGTCCTAACTGGAGACAGCCGAATGAGAAAATTTTGTTGTGTGGTTTTGGCGATGCTGCCGCTGACTGCGATTGCGTATCCGATCGACGTTGAAAAACAGCTGAACGGCCTGAGCATCGACTACGAAGCCTTCGACACGGATGAAGACATTGCGTCGATTCAGGTCAACAACTTCGGCAACACGGACGCAGTCTGCTCGGTGGTCTTCAGCAATGGACCGGAAGCACCGCGAACCCGCAAAATCGAGGTCGCGGCCGGTAAACACGCCATCGCCACCGCCAAGTTCAACCGCACGATCATCAAGATGCGGATGAAGCTGACCTGCAATCCGAAGTAAAGCCAAAACATTGTGGGAGCAGGCTCGCTCCCACAATGGCTGATGCGTAGCTTATAAACGAATTTATTGATGGGTTATAGCAGTTATTTGCGCTTTTTCATCGATATGACACTGTTTAACCTTCACTCCATCGCCCTACAGCATTCTCAGATGGAGGCTACATCCCATGTCCCGCGTTCTGATCATCGAAAGCAGTGCCCGTCAGCAAGACTCGGTTTCCCGTCAACTGACCCAAACCTTCATCAATCGGTGGAAAGCCGCGCACCCGCACGATCAGATCACCGTGCGTGACCTGGCTGTCAATCCGGTGCCGCACCTGGACATCAACCTGTTGGGCGGCTGGATGAAGCCTGCCGAGCAGCGCAATGACATCGAGCAGATTTCGCTGGAGCGCTCCAACCAGTTGACCGACGAGTTGCTGGCCGCCGACGTGTTGGTGATGGCCGCGCCCATGTACAACTTTGCAATCCCCAGTACCCTCAAAGCCTGGCTCGACCACGTGCTGCGCGCCGGAGTGACCTTCAAATACACCGAGACGGGCCCCCAGGGTTTGCTCACCGGCAAACGCGCCTTCGTGCTCACCGCCCGCGGCGGGATTTACGCCGGCGGTTCGGCGGATCATCAGGAACCGTACCTGCGTCAGGTCATGGGTTTCATCGGTATTCACGACGTGACCTTTATTCACGCCGAAGGCATGAACCTGGGGGGCGACTTCCAGGAGAAAGGCCTGAACCAGGCCAATGCTCGACTTTCGCAAGTTGCCTGAACCGTTAATCGCCAGATAATCGCGAATTGTTTTAGTGACCTGGCGCAACCCTTCAAGCCTGTACGCGCATAGACCTCCCTTTGCACTTGTTGCTCCTGAGTGCCGTAGCCCGATTGAACGCATTGGCGAGATCGGGCTTTTTTTTGCCTGGGATTTGTTGGGCGGACACCAACTTTGTGGGAGCGAGCTGGCTCGCGATAGCGGTGGCCCATGAAGGATTAATGTCGGCTGTCACGCAGCCATCGCGAGCAAGCTCGCTCCCACCGGGATTTGTGTGCGGGCAGGTTCTCGCGATAACCGGCAAAACCCGCTATCGTCGCCGCCCATTCAGAACGAGGCGAGCATGGGCTATCTACTTTTTGTCACGCTGATTCAGGCGTTTTCCTTCAGCCTGATCGGCGAATACCTGGCCGGTCATGTCGACAGTTATTTCGCCGTGCTGGTGCGCGTGGTACTGGCGGGGCTGGTGTTCATTCCATTGACCCGCTGGCGCTCGGTCGAACCGGCGTTCATGCGCGGCATGCTGCTGATCGGCGCGTTGCAATTTGGCGTGACCTACGTCTGCCTGTACCTGAGCTTCCGCGTGCTGACGGTGCCGGAAGTGTTGCTGTTCACCATCCTCACGCCGCTGCATGTGACGTTGATCGAAGATGCGCTGAACCGACGGTTCAATGCTTGGGCACTGATTGCAGCGCTGGTGGCGGTGATGGGCGCGGCGGTGATTCGCTTCGACCGCATCAGCCCGGACTTCTTCATGGGTTTCCTGCTGTTGCAACTGGCCAACTTCACCTACGCCGCCGGGCAGGTGCTTTATAAACATCTGGTGGCGCGCCATCCGAGCGATCTGCCGCATTACCGACGGTTCGGATACTTCTACCTCGGCGCACTGGCGGTGGCGTTGCCGGCTTTCCTGCTGTTCGGCAAATCGGACTTCTGGCCTGAAGCACCACTGCAATGGGGTGTGCTGCTGTTTCTCGGCCTGGTCTCGACGGCGTTGGGTTTGTACTGGTGGAACAAAGGCGCGTGCCTGGTGCACGGCGGCACGCTGGCGGTGATGAACAACTTGCATGTACCGGTGGGGTTGCTGATCAACCTGCTGATCTGGAATCAGCATGAAGAACTGGGGCGGCTGTTGCTCGGTGGGTCAGTGATTTTGCTGGCGGTGTGGATCAGTCGGTTGGGTGTGCGCAAATCGGCAACTTCACCCTGAACCCCTGTAGGAGTGAGCCTGCTCGCGATGGCGGTGGGTCAGGCGATATCAATGTCGACTGACCCACCGCTATCGCGAGCAGGCTCACTCCTACAGGGGATTGTGGGTTACATGATGTGTTTCTCGGGCTCGGGAATGTGGCTCGCGCCTAACATGGCCGGCAACAACCCCGCGCGTAAATCCCCGCCGCTCGGCTGCTGATACAGACTCAACCCGAACTCCGGTAGCACCGCCAGCAGATAATCGAAAATATCCCCCTGAATCCGCTCGTAATCCGCCCACGCCGTGGTGCGGGTGAAGCAGTAGATTTCCAGAGGAATGCCCTGCGCGGTGGTTTGCATCTGTCGGACCATGCAGGTCATGTTCGGCTGAATCTCCGGGTGGCTCTTCAGATAGGCCAGCGCATAGGCGCGGAAGGTGCCGATGTTGGTCATTCGCCGACGGTTGGCCGACATTGCCGCGACGTTGCCCTGCGCCTCGTTCCACGCCTTGAGCTCGGCCTGTTTGCGGCTGATGTAGTCGGTCAGCAAATGGACCTGTGACAGTTTTTGCTCTTCATCATCGCGGATAAACCGCACGCCGCTGGCGTCGATGAACAGGCTGCGCTTGATCCGCCGTCCGCCGGATTGCTGCATGCCGCGCCAGTTCTTGAATGATTCGGACATCAATCGCCACGTTGGAATCGAAACAATCGTTTTGTCGAATGGCCGCACCTGTTACATATCCCCTGATGGACAGATTAAATAGCGTTTAAAATCAATTACTTATGTTGATGATCGATTGTCCATCAATTGGGGAGCTGAAATGGACAAGTTTGAAAGCAGTCTAAGTCCAGCTAGCTTGCCCTCGGGTTTCGGACGGGCCTGCTGCCCGACAAAAGCGAAGCTGCGAGCTTCTAACACACGGCTTCTCTACGGCCCCAAGCAGAGATCTTATGGCTGTGCTAAAGGTGGAAGACTTCAAAAAATTAAGTGGATGAGAAGCGAGGCGCCAACACAATGTGGCCTGAAGGCACGTTGTGGATGTAACCACTGAACTTCATTTGGTGGGATAGGGTATTTGTCCCTACGAATTTTTCTTGTGCCAAAGCCGCCCGACTGTTGATTTCGGAAGTCCCAAAATCTCTACAACCTCAGCTTGGCTACGCCCTTCTTTTTTCAGCACCTGGACTGCTTCCCATTTTTTCTCCGCTGCTACCGTCTGCGGATGGGACAGCTTTTCAGGCTGAATAGGGAGAGAAGCATCCAGCAGTTCAATTGCGTCCAACTCCTCCAGAGCTATCTGCAGAATTTCCCGAGCTGTTCTTTGGTCTTGGGCTGCATGAACGAGTGTTAGTAACGATACGGCATGCAGATGCAGAGCTTCGGCTAGCTCTTGGCTGACTTCCAATGTTGCCGACGTTTTGACCGCTTCGAGTTGGCTCACATGAGACTGCGTTACGGTCGTCGCAATGTCGTGCTGTGAGAGACCCTGTCGAGCCCTCAATAGCTGTAGCACTGCTGCGTACGCCTTGCGAAGCAACATCCTGACTCCCCTTCTAAAGCAGGACGGTATGCCGCGTTTGCGTAATCCCATTCAAATCTATATATTTATCTAAGTGGGATTTGGTTGGTGCGGTTTACGATTTCAACCAGCGTTGCTTCAATCACTTCAGTGCCGGTGAAGCCTGCAAGGCCGGTTGCCACTACCGGTAACTACCCTAAGCATCAGCACCAAAATCCGAATCGTCCTACTAAACAATAGCCATAAATTGTCAGAACGTTGGGGGGGATAGATCTGCCTGAATTCAGGTTGCACAGCTTGAGAGAGGTGATGAGCTGGTAATCACCAACCCCATCTTCACGTGACAAAATTTTTACCCAGCCCACCGTATTTCGAACTGCTGCACCGTGCTACGAGGAACCCCGCGTCATGTTTATTTCAGATAAAACTTTTTCGATTGGCCCGCCTGGATTCCCAGGGCCAGGCCAATCGGCTTGGCGAATGGTCGAGCGCGAATTGGAGGTTCCTTGGTACCACGTCCGCTGGCGGATTCGTGACGGAGGCCGATCTTGGCCTAAATGGTGTATGCCAGCAGACGCCTCCGTTCTGGAGCACTTACTTTCGCTGCGGAGTCCAGATCAAATGATCGAAGAGGTGCAGGTTGTGACCGCGCCCTATGTGAATGGAACTACTTCTGACCGCATGGAGACGTTGACCAGTCTGGTGGTTGGTTACGACCAAAATGGAGGGCGCGTTCTGCTTCACAAGGTCGCTAGCGGAGCTGTGTACAGCAGCGCTCACAATTGTCTCGATGTCAGTTTGCTCACCAACACTCGAACAATCTACGAGGATACGAAGAGTGCTCATTCACCAGTTCAGGAATGTGCCGAGCACTGAATAGCAGGTGACTTTGATGAAGCTACAAATCTATTCAGATCTACACATCGAGTTCGCTCCCTTGGAGCACACTCCAGGCGAAGCGGACGTAGTGATTCTCGCCGGTGATATCGATATCAAATCACGGGGCGTTAGTTGGGCCAACGATGTGTTCCAGTGTCCTGTGATCTATGTATGTGGCAATCACGAGTTTTACGGTGGCCATCTCGATCACACGCTGCTTAAGATGAAAGAAGCGGCAACGCCCCATGTCAATGTACTCGAAACGAAGTGCTGATTCTTGATCAAACTCGTTTCTTGGTTACGACAGCATGGACGGACTATTCGTCAACCGGCGATGCCGTTGCTTCAAAACGTGCTGCCTGGGAATGCATGAATGACTTCGCCGTGATTAGAGCGGATGAGAGCTATCGACGTCTGTCCCCGGATGACTTAATCGGCAAATCCAGGGCTGCCTATACCTGGCTAACTCAAGAGTTGGAAAAGCCATTCGACGGCAAGACTGTTGTAGTCACGCACCATGCTCCTGCCTTGGATCACGTGGGCGATGACCATCCTAAAAACTGATTGCAGCCTATGCCAATGACTGGCCGGAGCTTCTAGGTATGGCCGATCTTTGGGTCTATGGGCACACTCACGTAGCAGCAAACTTCACCAAATGTGGATGCCATGTGGTTTCAAATCCTCGCGGTTACCCTGGGCAGAACACTGGGTTCAATCCTGATTTTTTGATCGAGCTTTGATGCCAGGGCTGGTAGATGGCAAGCTCACATGGTTGACCAGGTTCGACGAGATGGAGGATTTTTGATGGTGACGTTGGAAGAAATCTCGAAACTCTTTTACGGCGCGGGGGAAGAAGTTCTTGGCTGGCAAGGCTCTCAAGAAGACCTGATTTCCTCAACGGCAAAGGCGTTCCCTGGCAAAGCATTTTGCGTCGTGCGGCAGTGGATTTTGATCGACCTCACCGTAACGCCAGATGAAGGCGAAAAGCTCACGAATCTCGGTCTGCTTCCCATGACGCTTTTCGCCCATGAGGTAGTCTTGGACAGCAAGGGCCGATTCGAGCCGAGCATGTGGGTGCGCAGCAACTTTGGACAATCCTTCACGGAAAGCTGCATGTTTGAAACCAAAAATACGGTTTACCTGCTCCTTGCAGCTGGCCAAAGAAAAGTAGCAAGCGTAGCTGCCGCATTTTCGATGTCCGTCGGGTGAGCGGTGACGTCGCACAACAAATATTGAGTCGATTTGGAGCTATGGCCGGATGCCTGAAGAAATTGCAGTCGAGATCCACGGTAAGGATGTGAGTGACTTTCAGTTGGGTCGATTGGTGCGAGCGAGCCATCGAAAGTACAGCGTGCCGATTACCGCTTTTATCAGTGACGCTTTTATCGCTGAGGATACGTGTGCAGGTGTTTCTTTTGATCACGCAGAGAGACACGAGGGATACAGCAAGGCAGATGGCGCCATCCTTCGAACGGGAAAAATTCACACCGTACGGAAAGAAGGGCGTTTCTGGCTGCTTGAAGCACGAGATGGCAATTACGTCATTGGTAGCTTTTTGCGAGGCGTTGGACGTGGAACCTTTCTTAAGTTTTTGAGCACCGGCGAGCGCATCTGAGCATTCAACCAAAGAGCCCCGACCGCAATCGGAGCTCTTCATTGTTAGCTCTACTTCGTGATCCCTCACCTATCTCCCACTGTCACGAGGCTAAAGACTGGGCTCAGTAGCCGAACTCGTTCAGCAGTTTCTGCAACAACTCGCGCCGCCTTTGCACTATGCACAAGATCAGATAATCCCGGTCGGTATCTTTCGTCGACAGGTGCCCGGCATCCACCAACCCATGGATGTAGCCCTCAGCTTTGCCTCTGGCTTCGAGTAAGGCTTCAATGGAAGTGCTTTTGTAGATGTCACCAGCGATGAGTTGCCACCGCTGCTTTTGTCGGCGACCAGTATCATCGTCCGAAAATTTTGGTGCGCTGATCAGTTTTTCGAAATCGTTAGGTTCGTTGAGTGTGCTCAATGCAGGGTCTCACAACAGTGATATCTGACTGGAGGCTATCATGCGCACACTATATAGCCTGTCTTTAGCTAGGTTTTTAGGCGCTGGCGCGAAGGGGCGATTTCATTGATGGCCCACGCCAAACCCTCGCGTCCTGAACATCAGTTGGAAGGTACATACAGTGCTCTCCAGCGATAATTTTTCTCTGGAGCACGATATGGGACACCTCAGCTTGGAGGACATTTACCCCGATGACGTGAAGGAGTACGGTCATATGCGGGTGGGTATGACCGACCTCTATGTGAAAGAAAATTACGTCATACATGGAGCTACTACGCTGGGTGAGTGCCGCGATTTGACCAGCCGGTTGTTGCGCGACGAAACAGTGCAAATGATCATCAGCGCGAAGCTCGCCGCGTTGCCCCATGACTATGATCCGTGGATCTGGCGGATCAACCGCCATCGCGCCCTGCACGCCAAGTACGGGGACAGATTCGACCCTTGGAGCGACGACTGACAGCTCCGCGTTCACTCACAACGGCAGAGCCATGACTGCCCGAGCGGTTAAGCCATGTCGCACGCCAAGCCCATTTGATCTCCCACAGCTACGACCAATTAACCCCGCTGTTGCAAGCGAGGTTGAGGCCTTTGTTCTGTTTGGAGCATCCAAGCCAAAAAGCTAGGCGCTTACGCGAAGAAGCGACTGCATCATGGCTGGACTGGTGGCAGGCACACTGTTAGATCGGTGAATGGGCCGGGGTGGCTGCATTGACAGTCATTACGCCGATCCTGTGCCAGAAGGCTTACAATACCAACGCGTAAAAGCGCCTATCGACCACCATCAAAGGAAAACTGGCTGGTAGATCCTGCTGGCCTATCAGCTTGAAGCCGTGCTTTTCATAGAAGCGATGAGCAGCTAGAAACCTCTCCGTGGTACCTAAATAAATCCGTTTTACGCCACGCTCTTTCGAGGCTTCAATTAGGATTTCAAGCATCTGTCTGGCTACACCAAATTCGCGCCCTCGCCAAGGCGCTGCAACGAACATCTTGCGCAAAGCGACTTCGCCATTACCAATGTCCTTCAGACCAATCGTTCCGATCACTTCACCCTGTCTCCGGGCTAACCAAAAGTCACCTGTACCGGTCTGGTAGAACGACTTGATTTGCATTAAGTCTGGTTGATCCTCAGCGGAAATTTCAATTCCGAACTCCTCACGTTGGATAGGCACGATCAAAGTCATTACATCTTTCTCGTCGCCTGGCGCGTATCGATCAATGCTGATGTCATTCATAGTCATCGCTCTCTAGCGTTCGATCAAAGCCCAAACAATGCCCGTTCCGTTACGTTTTGGCGATAGGCGCATCGAGCAGCTACTGAGCCTTGGATAAGCGTCACGTCAATACCTTCCGAACGTTGGCACTAAGGCCTTGGAACAGAAAGGAATGTTTCCCGGACGAAATGGGTAACCGCTTTTGCATAGCCAATTGACGATGTGCGATTGATGACCAAGGCTGCAGTAGAGGCGGTGGATAGGATCTTTCGACCAGGTTTTAAATACAGCAAGGCAGAGGTTCTCCTTGTAAACCTATGTCCGAAGGGTGAATACACCGACGACCTTCCCAAAGCTACCGAGAAAGTCATGAGAGTGTTGGATGTAAAAACTGGGAGGTGGGGCAGGTGGACATTGCGTGTTGCCAGTGTGCCCACAGATCCAGACTGAGTGATGCCTCGCGAGATGATGAGCTAGAGCTATACGGCGCGGGTTGATCAGCTGTGGACGGTGTGCTGCAAGTGAGGCGACGGTGGCAATGACAAGACCGATCGAAAAGTCGGGAACCGAATTATTCCAAATTATGGCTAAGCCATAATTATTGCTGAGCGATAATTTTCGGCTTTGAAACGGTTCTGTCTAGGCTCCTGAGCGACATGCCGCCAGGAAGCTCCCGCACTTGCTGTGATGTCGAGCAACAGATAAGGTTTGACCATGAATAGCCCTCGTATCTCCTACATCACGTCCGCGAACCACGTTCAGGGTAAGAGCTCGGCGTCACTTACTGAACCGATGGAAGCCCATCTCTCCACATCCCGAACTCTCGAATTATTGGCGACTGAGATGGATGAGCATCCGGAGCGAATACTGTCAGTGGAGATGTGTTTGGTCGCTCGCATCAATTCCCTGGTTGGTCAGGTTGACATCGACCTCAATTCACCGCTCTCAGCGGAAAACGCATGAGTCAAGCGGCAAACCTAGGCCCGCATGCTTTACAGAGTGGAACTGCAGCAACGTTTGCATTTCACCGGAATCGCTGCTCTTAATCGAATTGCAGGATTTGGTGTATTGTTAGGCGACTAACTACGTGAGATCCACCATGTCCAAGCTCGCAGAATTCCGCCAACTCGAAAAACACCTCGCCGAACAGCTACAAGCGCTCGAAGCTCTCAAAGGTGATGCTGGCCTAAAGCAGGAAATTGAATTTGAAACCAAGCTTCGCGCCTTGCTTGCTAAGTATGGCTATAGCTTGAAAGACATCATCAACCTGCTTGATCCCCAAGCCGGTCGTCGTGCTCCGACTTCCCAGCTGCAATCGAGCACGCGCAAGCCCCGGGAGGTGAAGGTCTACAAAAACCCTGAGTCCGGCGAAGTGGTGGAAACCAAAGGCGGCAACCACAAAATTTTGAAGGAATGGAAAACGAAATACGGTTCCGACAAAGTCGAGTCTTGGCTAATCAAGTGATTTTGGTTTGAGTACAAAAAAGGCCCGCGAGGGCCTTTTTTGTAGCTCATAAAGGAGTATTGAATCCGATGATAGTCAGCTTACGCATTCAGTACCTCATTTGAAGAAGTTATGCTCTAAACGCATACGGTGCCGTCTTCGGCCTGATTTGTGAGAGGATTGATGACTTTTCATGGCTAAGCTCAAATGCAATGGCTTAGGCCTAAGCGGGGATAAACAGATGCCAGAAAGAAGCTACAGGACATCGACTTCTCGAGAGTCGAAGTCATAACAAGTCATCACTACATCCTGTACCTTAAGGGCGTATTATCGTCCAGCCAGCCTAATGGAGGCAGTCCGTGAGTATCTATTCTAAGAAGGCTGAATCGTTGACGCCTATTCACACGACGGCACGTGTGGTGAGGTATTTGATGACGCGCGGTGTCGCTCTGGATGCTCTCCTGGCACACAGTGGGCTGGTAGCCAAGGATATTGATCTCCCTTCTCGGATGTTAAACCTCTGGCAAGAACAAACGGTTTTAAATAATGCCTTGAAAGAGGCAGATACTCCTGTGTTAGGTATCGAGATAGGCTTAGAAGTCAGGCTTTCTGCTGTGGGTTTGCTCGGCTACGCGATGCTGACTGCCCCTACATTAGGGGAGGGGCTTGAAGTACCGTTGCGTTTGCCTGCTCTGCTGGGAACATACTTTGATATTAGATTGGAGCATGACGAAGGTACGGCATATCTGATAATTGAAAATTGCCGCGCGCCTGAGTCGTTAGAGCATTGTTTGTCTGAAATATGTTTAAGTGCATTCAAATCCATGATGGAAGATATGCTTTACGAGGAAATAAAGCTTTCCACTGTACATCTTGCATATTCTGCAAGTGATGAAGTGAAAGAGGCATACCGGGTTGGCTTCGGTACGGACGTCGCGTTTGAGCAGCAGCAAACTAAAATGTCGTTCCCAGCGGTGCTTTTGAGTCGGAAGCTGAGGCTTTCCGACACTTTGTGTCATGAGAATGTGTTGGAGCATTGCTATTCGCAGAATCGAGAGCTCGCGGCTAACCGGGAATGGTTAGAGCGACTCCGGGGCCTAATCTCTACCAACTTACTGCATCCGCCGTCACTAAATGAGCTTGGCCACATGATGCACTGCTCACCTCGGACGCTGCGTCGGCAAATGCAGCTTCAGAACACGAGCTACCGAGCCTTGCTTGATGAACTTCGATTCCTCAAGGCGAAAGAGCTGCTGAGAAACTCGGACATGAACATCGAAAGCATCGCCGAGAACCTTGGTTTCAGTGATGGCGCGGGTCTGCGTCGCGCATTCAGACGCTGGTCGGGCCATTCGCCGAAAATCTTCAGAGGGTAAACTCGCCTTCGAATCTAGAGGCCCCTGAGCCTTCGATATAGCGGCCTAGAGGCTCTTCGTGGTTCCCGTTACGCAGCAAGAACATCACTCAAACGAGTGGTTTCTGATGCAAAATTCGGCCGCGCGATTGGCCTTCAGGGCCCGATCTTGGCCGTTGTAGCCGTTTGTTACGAAAACCTTGCGGCGCAGAATGGCAGTCGCCCGGGTCGGTTGACATTCGCAATAAAGCTTAGTTTTACCGACCCAGATAATGGTGGAATGCTATTTAGCAACAAGTAGCTTATAGCGAATAGAATAAGAAAGGATCATCTTTTCTCTGTCCATTAAAAGTATGGATTTCTCACTGCCATCTAATAAAATTGATAAAAAGAGGCTTCGAGATGACAGCATTTACTAGCGGTCAGTATGCGGCTCGGCCGTTGCAAAAAATTGCAGCATTGATTGTCCCATGCCTTGCAAGTTTGTCGATTTTTGCAATGCCATTTATATTCAGCGCCATGATTGAGGCGCATGCTTTAGATTTGAGAAGGGCCACCTTTGCTACCAGTGCTGAGATCTCGCTAATAGCACTTGGGTCAATCGCTGTTTCTTTTGCTCTAAAAATTCTATCTCCGAATAAAACTTGCATCATCAGTGTTTTGATGATTTGTCTCGGTCAGTTGGGGACGATTTATCTAAGTAACTATTCAGAGCTTTTGTTTTCTAGAGCTATTGTAGGTTTAGGTGAAGGTCTATGCATGGGAGTTGGGTTCTCATGTCTAGCTCAAATGAATGGTGGCGCAAAGCTTCTTTCATGGTGTACAGGCATTGTAGCTGCACTTTCCCTGGTTTCATTTATTCTAATTCCTGAATTTCAGCCGTATCTGGGAGCAGCCTCTGTTTTCTGGGTAATGCTCGCTTTCGCAGTGGTATGTCTGCCACTTGCACCATTCATTCCCGAGTTCAAGGTTAGCGAGTCATTAGCTAAGTTAGACGCGGTTGCGTTTCTTAACGTTCGGAGTATTTCGCTGTTTTTGGTTGGTGTGCTCGCCAGTTGTGGGTCAAATACTCTTTGGTTGTATTTCGAGCAAATTGGCACGAGTAGTGGAATGTCTGTAACTGAGGTGGGACGTTTAGGATCGTTTTCGTCCATCCCTACATTGATCGTACCGCTGGTTGCAAACTTTGTATATTCTAAATCTAAGACGATTGTACCTGTGATCACCGCATGTATGATTTCAGCATTTGCATCCTACTACTATGCTAATCCTTCATCTGCATGGATGTTCTCCGCGATTGTAGTGCTAATGACTTTTGTATATATATTCATTCTTGCATTTGTACGTATGTACTCGGCGCATATTGATAGTTCTGGTCGCACAACAGCTGCTGTCGGTGGTGCCGACTCTGTCGGTATGGTAGTTGGCCCTCTGCTTGCAGCATTCATACTTAATTTGGATAGTGGCTTTCAACCACTTGGGATGTTCGGTCTAATTATGCAGTTGCTATGCTTGGTACCTTGTCTTGCTATCCTGGTTGCTAAGTTCGCCCGCCCAAAAGGCAGTATTGCGGTACGCTAAGTTCCGTAGTCTGTAAACGATATTGTCGGTGAGTTTTATGAAAGAGATTGTAGATCAAGCACTCTCTGGTGCGACGTACAGGCCATTCTGGCTGGATAGTGAAAATGCGCCAAAAGTTGAGGCTTCATTCGAAGGAAAAGCGACGGCCAATTTGGTTGTCGTCGGCGGAGGTTTTACGGGACTGTGGGCTGCAATTCTGGCCAAGGAAGAGAATCCATCACTCGATGTGGTGATCCTGGAGGCCGGAGTCGTAGGTTTTGGAGCGTCGGGCCGACCGGGCGGTATCATTTCCACCTCCGTCACCCACGGTTTGGTCAATGAAGCTCGGGTGTTCCCTGAAGATGTCGATACTTTGGAGCGCATGGGACACGAAAACCTTGAGGGCTTTAAAGAGGCTCTCGAGCGCTATGGTATCGATGCTGATGTTGAATGGAATGGTGAGATGACCGTTGCTGTCGATCCAGCTCATATTCCAGATCTTAATGAAGAGTATGAGTTGCATCTTAAGCACGGGCACAATGTTGTAATGCTTGATAGGCAACAAACTTTATCACAGCTGAAGTCGCCTAATTTCCTAGCAGCTATGTGGTCACGAGATAAGAGCGGGATTATACATCCGGCTAAATTGGTCTGGGGCCTCAAGGCGGCTGCTATCAAACTGGGCGTGCGCATCTTCGAAAATTCGAAGATGACGGATTTGTTCGAGAACGATGGTGGTATGCAGGTTTCCACTGAACGTGGAGATATTTATGCTCAAAAGGTGTTTTTAGCAACCAACGCATGGCATGCAGGTCAGAAAGACATTAAGCGAAGAATTCTCATTTTTCGCGACCATGTGTTGGCTACCGAGCCGCTGACCGATGAGCAATTGGCCAGAATCGGCTGGGAGAATCGTCAGGGTATCTACGATACGAAAACTCAGCTGAACTATATGAGATTGACGAAAGACAATCGGATTATTTTCGGCGGGAGTGTTCGCTACTACTTTAATGGAAAATTAAATCCATCAGAGGACTTTCGGCCCGCTACGTATCGTAGCTTGGTAACGACGTTCTATAGAACGTTCCCAAAACTCACTGACGTGAAAATTAGTCATTTGTGGGGAGGCCCAATTGATTACTCAATGCGCTACTCCGTGTTCTTCCGCCAGTATTTCAATAACAAAGTTGTTTACGCGGGTGGCTATTCTGGATTCGGAGTTGCAGGCACACGATTTGGTGCCTCCATTGGCCTGAAGTTGCTTGCCAATAACAACTCGCCAGAAGCAAAGCTGGCAATTGCCTCCAAACCCTCTGGGTATATTCCGCCTGAGCCATTTCGTTGGTTTGGCGCGAAAATCACCATGGCTGCGGTTGAAGGTGTGGACGAGAAGGGCGGTTGGCGCAAGGCCTGGATAGGCTTGATGAAACTTGTCGGCTTCCCTCTTTAACCTAAGAGCATTGAGTCTTAAGAGCGCTATTATCAACTCGTTTAGCTGGGGTGATTTATGTATCAGAGTACGTTCATTGATGGCAGTTGGAGCAGTGGTTCTGGTGATGTGTGGGGAGTTGTAAGTCCTGTTACAGAAGAGATCATCACCACTTTCCAACTTGCAGGCCCGGTTGATGCTTCGAGGGCGGTCGACGCTGCCAGCCGTGCCTATTCATCCTGGCGTAAAACGTCGGCGCTAGTTCGTGCTGATTTTCTTCGAGCAATCGCTGAGCGAGTTGAGGTGCATCGGGAAAAACTGATCTCGGTACAGATTCAGAACAGCGGTAAACCTCACATGGAAGCCATGCTCGATGTAGAGGCGGTGATTGGCACATTCCGTTACTACGCTGATTTACTCGGAAATTTGCCCCTCGAAGAAGAAGTCTCTGCGGGCCTGAATGTTCCTGGCTTCAAGGGCTTGATACGCAGAGATCCTGTCGGGGTTGCAGCGCTCATTGTTCCATGGAATTTTCCCATGGTCACTACTGCCTGGAAGCTGGCTCCAGCCCTAGCAGCAGGGTGCACCGTAGTTGTGAAAGCTTCTGAGTATTCTCCAATCGCCGAGATTGAGCTCATGGCGATCATAGAGGAGGTGGGACTACCAGCGGGCGTTGTGAACATGATCGTTGGCCGGGGCGAGCTGGTAGGGCCAACGCTAACCTCTGATCCAAGGGTGCGTAAGATCTCCTTCACCGGTAGTGACAGGGTTGGAAAGCTGATTCTCAAAGAATCTGCTGAAGAGGTGAAGAATGTGAGCCTTGAGCTAGGGGGTAAATCCCCGATCATAGTTTTTGAGGACGCCAATGTTGATGAAGCCGTAGAGTTAGTTATTGCGGGGGGATTCTACAATGCGGGCCAAATGTGTTCTGCGACTTCAAGGCTTTTAGTGCAATCGAGTATTCGTGAGGAGTTCATCGGAAAATTAGTTGAACGAATCAGCACTCTCAAAGTTGGGAATCCATTCGATCAAGAGGTAGAAATGGGCCCGCTGATTTCGAAGGATCATTTCAGTCGCGTTTCTGCGATGGTTGAGCGTGCAAAGGCTCACGGCCTTACGCCGATCATCGGAGGCGAGCGCCTGCATTCAGCAGGAGGTAGGGGCCTCTTCTACTCACCAACTCTGATTGAAGTACAAGACTTCAGCCTGGAGATTTGGAATCGCGAAGTATTCGGCCCAGTTCTCTGCTTCACCTGTTTCGAAGATGACGATGAAGCGCTTTCTATCGCCAATGACAGTGAATACGGCTTGGCTGCGGCCATCGTCACATCTGACGCGTCTCGTATTCAGCGCTTCACGGAGGATTTAGAAGCAGGTTACGTGACGGTCAATGCTCCCCAGATTGTCAGCCCCAACATGTCTTGGGGTGGCTACAAAGCAAGCAGTATGGGCCGTGAGCTTGGCCCTTATGGCCTGGCTGCTTTCCAAGAAGTAAAAAGCGTCGTTCTATCGGCCTGATAGAAATAGGGCCCAGAAGGTATTGATACTGGGCTCTTTTTGTATGCAACAATTTGTCGCCAATACCTGCTGCAATCTTTTGAAAGTCCTCAGCCATATCAGACCGCTAATAGAGTCTGACGGCTAGTAATAAGTGCTGCACAAAATATTTATGACTCTTTCTGCCTTAACAACAACATAAAAAGGTTTGATATGAAGCATTCGGCTTTTGTGATTTCGTCATTCAGTATCTTTGCTGTAAGTCAGTCAGCTACCGCCATTGAGCTAAGTGATGAATTCCAGTTGGTAGTAAACGCTGGAGTATTTTCGGAATATACCTCGCGAGGATTGTCGATTACCCAAAGAAAGCCTGCTGTACAGGGGTCTGTTGTACTGGCTCACTCTAGTGGTCTATACGCAGGAGTTTGGTCGTCAAACGTTGATACTGAGCTCGGTGATACGCATTACGAAACCGATTACTATGCCGGCTATCTTTGGCAGCCTATTGATGCCTTGTCACTTGATATAGGTTATCTGCAGTACACGTATCCTGGGCTTTCCAGCTTAAATCTGGCAGAGACATACGGAATTCTGAACTATAAAGGATTTAAGTTGGGAAGTTACTACTCCAGTGATAGTGGTGGAGATCAGTCAACAACCTACAACTATGTCGGATACGAGACGTCCGCCTTGCCTTATGCCGTGAAATTAGATCTTAGGTATGGTATTGCCGACTATAAAGATCCGACATTTTTCTCTAGCAGCGGAAGCGGTAAGGACTCTTATCGAGAATGGGAAGTTAAGCTGACAAAAGCATTTGTCGGTATTGATTTTTCTGCCAGCTATATCGGAACAAACTTATCAGAAAGCGAATGCTTCTCGTATTTGCTTGATAACGAGTCCTGTGGCCCTAGGTTGTTGCTCGGCGCCAGTAAGACTTTTTGATCTGTATGATATAAAACCATTTATGTGTTGAGGAGCAGTATGAGCGACCACAAAAACTTCCATCAGCCGCTTGGTGGCAACGAAATGCCACGGTTTGGCGGAATCGCCACGATGCTTCGGCTGCCACATATCCAAAGCCCGGATCAACTTGCGGAGCTTGATGTAGGTTTTGTGGGCGTCCCATTGGATATTGGTACTTCACTCCGTCCAGGTACTCGTTTTGGGCCGAGGGAAATCCGGGCGGAGTCCGTGATGATTCGCCCTTATAATATGGCAACGGGTGCTGCTCCTTTTGACTCACTAAATGTTGCCGATGTTGGCGATGTTGCAATTAATACCTTTAACTTGCTTGACGCTGTTCGCATTATCGAAGAGAAATATGATAGGTTTCTGGGTTATGGGATTTTACCTATTACACTCGGCGGCGATCATACAATTACGCTCCCGATCCTGAGAGCGATTGCGAAGAAGCATGGAAAAGTTGGGTTGGTTCACATTGATGCTCACGCGGATGTGAATGATCATATGTTCGGCGAGAAAATTGCCCACGGTACGACTTTCCGCCGAGCAGTTGAAGAAGGGCTGTTAGATTGTGATCGCGTCGTCCAGATAGGTCTGCGAGCCCAAGGGTACACCGCAGATGATTTCAATTGGAGCAGAAACCAGGGATTCCGGGTCGTACAGGCTGAGGAGTGCTGGCACAAGTCTCTAGAGCCTTTAATGGCTGAGGTTCGGGATAAGGTAGGTGGTGGGCCCGTTTACCTTTCATTTGATATCGATGGTATTGACCCTGCCTGGGCGCCAGGTACAGGTACGCCAGAAATTGGTGGCCTTACAACTATTCAAGCTATTGAGATCATTCGTGGGTGTAAAGGCCTAGATTTGATCGGCTGCGATGTAGTTGAAGTGTCTCCAGCGTATGACACTACGGGCAACACTTCCTTGCTCGCGGCTAACTTGCTGTACGAAATGCTCTGCGTGCTTCCCGGTGTAATTACTAAATAACACTAGCGGGTAAAACAATGAGTGATAATTCTGTAGTCAACGCGCTTGACGAGTTGCTTAACGGTTACCGCACTAATGAGCAATATCCCTACTTTAAATGCTTTGCTGACAATGCCACCGTTTTGCTGCACACATCTTCCGAGGTTTTTTTCAGCAAGGCTGATTTTGAGCGCGCATGGCTGAGGCTTCGTGAGGAGCACGGCTTCAAGGTTATTGACTGCCAATCCTCGAATTGTCATGTGACGATGGGTGATGGGTTTGCTGTGATAATCCACGACGTCTACACCAGCTTTTTGTACGACGGCGAAGTCGTGCTCGCTTCAGATCGCGAAACCATAGTGTTCAGGCGCGATAATGCAGAGGGGCTCTGGTTGGTTTGCCATGAGCACTTGTCGCCGATGCCTCCCCTGGTTAGCGCTGATTAATGATGCGTCTTGTCTGCTCAAAATTAGCCAACAGGTGAACTTTGAGCTAACGCGGCGATAAGGTAGGTGAAGGCAGACGTTTGGCCTTTAAGGCCCGAAGCTGGCCAGACGAGCTATACCGTTATTTTTAGACGAGCGGATAATTTTGTCTTACGGTGCTGGGCGGTCACCCTCTCCGAAAATATCTGCGACGTCTATAAACGATTCGTGGCAGGTAAGTATTTATGCCTTCAATAGGTGATGGTATGGCTATTAAGTTGCAAGATAATTTTCCATTTGAACCTTCCAATATGCTAGAAGAAATGGGTGCGAAAATTCTTGAGGGAAACCCATCTGAGCGGGCAGCGTGGGTTACTTCGAGTGCTGATGGTGCATATATTACTGGTGTATGGGAGGCTCAACCATATACCGAAGAAATCGTAGATTGCCCAGGCGAAGAAACTTGCTATGTAGTGAGTGGCGAGTTGATTATCACGCCGAAAGGGGGTGAGGAGGTTATTTTGCTTGCGGGTGACTCTTATGTCATCCCTAAAGGATTTTCCGGATTGTACTCAGTTAAGAAAACCATTGTTAAAGTTTTTCACTATAACGGTGACGTCTAGTTTGTAACTTCTGGCCGGATCAAGGCCTTGGTTATTTTAATTCTCAAATAAGAATAGCGGGTGCTATATGAAAGCAATTGTTATTGGTGGTGGCGCCGCCGGCCTTGGTGCTGCTTGGAAACTGCGTAAGCAGGGTGCCGAGGTAACTATTATCGAGCGCGAAGAAGACCTGGGCGGGCGTTGCCGAACCTTCTTTTGGGAAGGCGCCTGGCGTATTCGCGGTGCGTTCGCATTCGTAAGCAGTGAAGACAACCTCATCGCTCAAGCTAAAGAGCTTGGCGTCTACTCGAATGACACTGTAAAAGATCTCACCGCTAGCCACTCCCAGTATGTGATGCACCCACAGAAAGGATTAGTAAAGCAGGAGTCTCTGTCTCCGAAGGACATCCTCAAAAGCCCGTTGTTGGGCTGGAAAGAAAAAGCTTCGCTCGCGCTGATGCTGCCCACAATTGCGAAGCAGTTGCCACGCAACGATCCGCGTGACCTGACTTCTGCGGCTGATCTCGACACTGAAACAGCCTACGACTACATCAACGCTATTTCTCCGAGTTTCGCTGACTGGATCTTGGAGCCGACCATGCAGATGTTCTGCGGTTACGAGAAGGAGGACTACTCCAAAGCTTGGTTGGTCTGGCTGATGGCGGGCATGTCGTGGGGTGAAAGCTGGTGGTCGTTCCACGAACGCGGCGTAGGTGGCTTGAGCCATGCATTCGAAGAGAATTTCAAGAATGACCCAGGCGTAGATCTGCATCTCAACAGTTCGGTAACTCGAGTCGATTACGATGATGACGGCGTAACGGTGCAGTTTCAGAATGGTGATCAAAAGCAGGAAGTGAAGGCTGACGTGCTGGTTATGGCCATTCCTGCTCCACTGGTACCGGGTATCATGCCTGGCTTGGATAAACAGCGTTCCGAGTTCCTCTCGACCACTGGCTACGTAGGCCACCACATCGCCTACTACCTGATTGAGACCGAAGAGAAGGATCTTCCGCTCTCGCTCATGCTTCCAACTGTGGAAGGCTACGGCAAGGTATCAAACCTTCACTTCTACCCCCAGGGAGAGAATAAGTACCTGGTGACCGGCGAGCTTAAGGGTAACTTCTGCAAGGCGACTCTGGGTATGCCGGAAGAAGAGATCCTCAAGGCAGCATGGGATGATTTTGTAAAAGCTGAGCCGAAGGCCGGCAACGTCAAGTTCTTGAATCAGTACCTGCAGCGTAACGATCTGGCTATTTGCCGTCGCGAGACCGGCTTTGTTAAGCGCCTGAAAGCATTCCGGGAGCTGCCGCCGATCAAGCGTGTTGCTTTTGCTGGCGACTACCTGATCAACAGCACGGTTGGCCAAGCACATTGGTCGGGCCTGCAAGCTGCTGATGAGCTGCTTATTCGGATGTAATAAGCGGTGAGGGCGGTGGGTGGTTCAGAAACCTCTGACCACCGTCCTGCTTTCAGGCTGCAGTCGACTTCGAACGGGGCATGCCTCAGCCAAGCGCAAGCAACTGCTCGGCAACCACTGCATTAGCGTGCCCAAGGTCGCCGGCGTGCCCACACCACATCATGTTCAATACGGCGGGGGTAATTACCTCGTGCTTGCGCGTACATTGGGGCCATCCGAGTCGCAAAGGCCAAGCTTTCAGGTCATCTCAAATATGAAGCTGGAAGAAGTTAACACCATGGATGGCGAATGGATCGGTTACACCATTTGCGCAGCCCTTACTGCAACGGGCATTGCCATCCACTGGCGCCCAAGGCGCGGAGTTAAGGGTAGGGAGGACGAATAAATCATAGCTATTGGCGCGCTTTAGCGTCGTCGCTGTTGATAACCTCGTTTCTGGCCATTTAGACAATATCCGTGATCCGCACACCGTTGTAATTATCCGACGCGCCTGTAGCACCGCTAAATCAGCATGCACCATTAAATCAAAAAGGATCGGGCCGTGCGACTTCCTATAAAAATCAGAATTGTGTTGCTTGTCAGTTTCTGTATGTTAGGGCTTGTATGGATACTGCTGGGCACTTCGTTTTATCAGTTCAACAATATTGGTCAAGCCGTTTCGCGTGCTACTACTGATTTGAATAAAAAGTCTGCCGCCCAGTTGTTAAGCTCTGAAGCCAGCGCTGAAGTTATCACAGTGGAGAATTTCTTTGAGACGTCTTTGGGTTATGGGCAGAGCTTGGCACAGCAAATTGTTAAGTCAGTCAAGCTCGCTCAGGCACTTAACGCAAACCCGGATTTTGTGCGGGAAAGTCTTCATCATGAAGTGAGACAAGCGCTATCTTTGAATCCGGAGATAATCGGTCTATATTTGGTGTACGAGAAAAACTCCTTAGATGGTAAGGATTCCTCGTTCGTAGATCGATCAGAAATTGCCAGTACAGATGCGGGCCGATTTTCAAGTTATTGGGTAAGGCGTAATGGCTCAATCGAGTCTATGGCAGTGACTGAGGCGTTGATTGACGATCCTAGTCTAATGTTGGACGGAACGCCGTTCAACACATGGTTCTCTTGCCCAAAGGAAACCCTGAAACCATGCATCTCTAATCCTTACATCGAAGAGCTTAGCGGAACGCCCCATCTAATCATATCTCTCATACTTCCTTTGATAGTGGATGATAAGGTCTTGGCGGTCGTTGGACTTGACATACCACTGTCCGAGTTGCAGAACTATGCAAAAAATGATGCCAAAGCTCTTTATGATGGGAGTGGGCGGATAACCTTAGTTAGCCCTGGCGGTTTAGTGGCCTCGCGCAGTGGGGTGGACAGTGCCTTAAGCCAAAACATTGACCAAGTCTTACCGAAACAAGCCCAGCAGGTACGATCCTCACTCTCAACTAGGCGCGAGTTTGTTGACAGCAGCGATGGCGCCCTGTGGATGGTCAAAGCATTTTCACCCATTCCAGGTGCGTCCCCTTGGGCAGTTCTGGTGGAGGTGCCGGAGCGGGTTATTTATCAGCCTAGTCAACTGCTGAATAAAGAGATTTTGGCCCAGAGTCAGAATTCAAGCATTATAAATTTGTTATTAGGGTTGGGCGCCAGTGCTATAGCTCTTTTATTGGTGTGGCTCACTGCGCGTGGGGTGGTGCGTCCGATAACTCTGATCTCTGAAAGGGTGATGGACATCGCAAGTGGTGAAGGAGACCTAACTAAGCGTGTGGTTCATCAAGCTGATGACGAGTTAGGTGATTTGGTGAAAGGTTTCAACCAGTTGCTGGATAGATTGCAACCCGCTATTTCTGAAGTGAAAAGTTCGGTTCACGAGGCGACCTCGACGGCAGACCAAACAGCAAGAGATGCACAGCATACGAGTGAGGGTATGCGGGCACAATTAAAGGAAATTGCGCAGGTAGCGACAGCCTCTGTTGAGATGAGTGCTAACGCTCATGAGGTCGCCGATAATGCGGCCAAAACAGCCAACGCTGTTCAATCTGCTGAGATGGCTACTGAGCAGGCGCTTCAAAGGGTCAAGATAAGCTCTAGTACCATCGAGAATCTGGCATTGGGTACTAACTCCTCCATGGAGGAGGTCAGGCGGCTTTCCATCAATAGTGAGAAGATTGGCAGCGTGCTAGAGGTAATCCGTTCTATCGCCCAGCAGACCAATCTACTGGCGCTAAATGCCGCCATTGAAGCTGCACGGGCGGGCGAGGCTGGTAGAGGCTTCGCGGTGGTGGCCGATGAAGTTAGGGCACTCGCTCAACATACCCAAACCTCGGTAGAAGAAATTCGCACCGTCATTGAGTTGATCCAGGTTGGTACGGGATCTGTGGTCTCTGCCATGGAAAAAAATAATCTTCTGGCCCAAGGCGGCGTTGCCGAGACTAGCGAGACTGTCCAAGTGCTCCAGCGTGTGCGGGAGGCAGTGACCACAATCAATGAAATGACCTTGCAGATCGCGAGTGCAGCTGCACAACAGAGCGTGGTCTCTGAGGGTGTTAGTCGGAGTATTTCATCTATTCGTGAGGTAACCGAGGATCTAACCAATCGTGCCGATGGCTCAGCCCAGATAAGCAAAAAATTAAAGCGCCTGGCCACTGATCAACATGAGCGTATGGCTCACTTCAAGGTTTAAAGCGGGTTCGACCTAGGAAGTCCTTTTCCGGTTCTAGGTAGCGGGCTTCCATTGGCTGCGATTGGTCGTTTCGGCTCGCTTTTGGCCTTTTGAGCCCTATTTGCTGATCCTGCGCTAAAGCAGAATCGAGGCGGCGGTTCACCTAATTACAAGAGATTAATATGATCACCATCTACTCTGATGTTCATCGCGCTCATTTCGGACAATCTGAGCTAATCAATGGTCAGTTCCACCCTAGCTTCGAATGTCCATCCAGGGCTGACAAGATATTGGATAGCGTGCAGAAGAGCAATCTTGGTGAAGTGCAACCCCCAGAAGACTTTGGTTTGGAGCCTATTTTTAAAATTCAGGATCCGAAATACGTTTCTTTCTTAAAAGATGCTTGGGAGCGTTGGGTTGCTGAGGGGAATACTTTTGACTTGCTGTCATTAGTTTCGCCTATCAATCTGGATCGAAGTGTTGGCGTCGCGTCAGGAAATCTCCTTGCTCAAATGGGGTGGTACAGTTTCGATACAGTGACGCCAGTAACATCAGGAAGTTGGGATGCAGCTTATACTTCGGCGCAAATAGCACTAACTGCTCAAAAAATCGTTAAGAATGGCAGTCGTTCCGCTTTCGCACTTTGCCGTCCACCAGGCCATCACGCTGGCCGCGACTATTTGGCAGGCTTTTGTTATTTCAACAACGCTGCGATAGCTGCTCAGGCTTTTCTTGATGATGGAGCAAAGCGCGTAACTATCCTAGATGTTGATTATCATCACGGAAATGGTACGCAAGATATTTTTTACAAGCGGAGTGATGTGCAGTTTATCTCAATTCATGGTGACCCTTCCTTTGAGTACCCATTCTACACGGGTGGCTTAGAAGAACGAGGCGAGGGAGGCGGTGTAGGGTTCAACTCCAATTATCCATTGCCCGCTGGTAGCGATTGGGATGTCTGGAGTTCGGCCTTGAATAAAGCAATTCAAGAAATCAAAGCGTATTCGCCGGATGCACTTGTAGTGTCGTTAGGAGTGGATACATTTAAAGAGGATCCTATATCGCAGTTTCTTCTAGAATCAGATGATTTTACCCGTATGGGCGAAACCATCGGGAACATGGGGCTGCCTACATTGTTTGTTCAAGAGGGTGGGTATGCTGTAGGCGATATCGGATTGAATGTTGTAAATGTGTTGAAAGGTTTTGAGACAAGTTACCTCTAGATTGCGTGAATTCTGAGTATTCCAATAAAAATAACGGGCCTTAGCCCTGGGACGCGTTTATGATTTCGGTAGATTTTAAGCTGTCGATAAATGGTAAGGCTATAGCGGGTGATTTTTCGGGAGTTGCACTGAATCCAGCAACAGAAGAACCCATCACGAAATTCCCACTTGCGTCGAAATCTCAACTCGATGAGGCGGTACAGGCTGCAAAAAATGCATTTCCTGGATGGAGTGATAAGTTAATTGCAAAACGCGGGGAGTTGGTGGGGGCTCTCGGAGATTTGATAGAGCAGCATAAAGAGGAATTTATCGAATTGCTGATCTCAGAGCAAGGGAAGGCTCGAGCTGGCGCCGAATGGGAGATCGGTGGTGCAATTTACTGGTGCCACGAAATAGCTAAACAGTCGCTACAGGATGAGGTGGTTAAGCAAGATGGTGACGATGAGGTAGTCACTCGCTATACCCCAATTGGCGTGGTTGGCGGGATCACACCTTGGAATTTCCCATTGCTTTTGGCCATCTGGAAAATTGCTCCAGCTCTCCTGGCCGGCAATACCATGGTGCTTAAGCCATCTCCATTCACACCTTTATGCACGCTGCGATTTGGGGAGCTCGCCAACAAGATTCTCCCACCAGGCGTTTTGAATATCGTGTCCGGCGGTAATGAGCTTGGGCAATGGATGACGGAACACCCTGACATCGGCAAAATTACCTTCACAGGTTCAACATCAACCGGCAAGCGTGTCATGCAGAGCGCCTCTGTGAATTTGAAGCGGCTTACTCTGGAGCTTGGCGGAAATGATCCCGCCATCGTTTTACCTGACGCTGATCCCAAAGCAATTGCCAAGGATCTGTTCTGGGCATCGTTCGCGAACAGCGCTCAGTTCTGCGTTGCTTGCAAGCGACTGTACATCCATGAAGCGATCTACGACGAAGTCGCCCGTGAGCTTGTGGCGTATGCCAAAACAGTGAAGATGGGTAATGGCAAGGATTCTTCTGTCGACCTGGGGCCTTTGCAGAACAAGATGCAGTACGACAAGGTCAAAGACCTCCTGCAAGACTGCAAAGATCGTGGGCTGAACTTCCTTCTGGGTGGGGACGTGGAAAGTGCTTTGGGATATTTCATTCCCGTATCCATCATCGACAATCCACCTGATGACTCTCGTTGCGTAGTGGAAGAGGCGTTCGGGCCGGTACTTCCTCTCCTAAAATACAAAGACATCGACGAAGCCATTGCGCGCGCCAACGATACTGAGTTTGGTTTGGCTGCCTCCGTTTGGGGCAAGGATTTGGCCCTGGCGGAGAAAGTCGCACGCCGAATTGAGGCCGGTACTGTCTGGATCAATCACGCGCATCAATTCTCCCCAGCTATCGCGTTTGGCGGCCATAAAACTTCGGGTTTGGGCATCGAAAACTCGCTGCATGGCTTGGCTGAGTACAGCAACATGCAAACCGTTCTCCGCAAATCGCACGCTTGAGAAGAGGTGAAAACATGCAAACCTCCGTCGGTGCGTTGGTCTCAAATGCGGCTCGAACGTTTGGTGATAAAACCGCATTGGTTTTCGATACCAAAACCTGGACTTTCAACGATGTTGATCGCATGTCGACTCAATTGGCCGTGCAGCTACAGCAAATGGGAGTGCGCCGTGGAGATGTCGTTTCTCTCTACTCACCTAACTGCCCAGAGTGGATCATCAGCTACTACGGCATCATGAAAGCTGGAGCAGTGGCGAACCCACTTAACCTGATGCTCACGGCATCTGAGGCTGCGTTCGCCATCGGTGACTGCAAAGCTGTGGGAGTGCTGGGCGCGTCCGATAAGTTGGAAAATTTAAAGGACTTTCTGCCTGAAACTGAGCTCCGGTTCAGGGTGGCGTTCAGTGCATCTACTGATATTGAAGTCCTCAACTTTTCCGAACTGCTCGAGTCTGCTATCGGCGTTGCGAATTTCTCCATCGCCGCTGAGTTGACTCGTCAGAGCATTTCTACCATTGCTTACACGTCAGGTACGACCGGGCATCCAAAAGGTGCTGTATTGAGCCATGAGTCGATTCTGATGAACACGGCGATGACAGCAACGATGCACATGCGCACGTCGTCTGATGTCGTTGTAAGTGCACTGCCGCTATCTCATGTGTACGGCAATATTGTTATGAATGCCGCAATTGCCTATGGCATGACATTGGTGCTGCATAAAACCTTCGACGCTACACAAGTCCTTTTCAGCATCCAGGTCAACCGCGCAACAATTTTTGAAGGCGTACCCACTATGTACGCCTATTTGCTCGACCATCCTGAAATCCGCAGTTTCGATTTCTCATCGCTTACTCGATGCACTGTGGGCGGGCAGACAATGCCGGAAGCGAAGATGCGTTTAGCCGAGGAAATATTTGGCTGCCGTTTGCTTGAGCTTTGGGGGATGACAGAGATTGGCGGATTGGGTGCTACGCATTCCGTGTACGGCCCCAGTCGTTTGGGATCTATCGGTACTTCGTTGCCACATGTGAGCATGCGCGTAGCCAGCCCTGATGAACCGAGCAGAGTCATGCCTGCAGGGGAAATTGGGGAGCTGCAGATTGGTGGGGCCATTGTTATGAAGGGATACTGGGGTAGGCAAGACGCTACCTCGGAAGCAATGACCGATGATGGGTGGTTGCGTACGGGTGACCTAGCCCGGATTGATGATGATAACTTTGTCTCCATCGTGGATCGCCTGAAAGACATGATCATCACGGCGGGATTCAACATCTACCCGGCAGAGCTAGAGCGAGTCATCGCCGAACATCCATCCGTATCCATGGTGGCTGTTGGTGGGATTAATGATGATCTAAAAGGAGAGTTGGCAAAGGCCTACATTGTTCGGCGCACGGGGGCGGCTCTGAGTGCGGAGGAGATTATCGATTTTTGTCGATCTCGTCTTGCCGCCTACAAGGTTCCACGAGCGGTTCAATTTGTGAACGATCTTCCAAAGACTAGCAGTGGAAAAATCATGCGACGGAAATTGGTTGATCTGTGATTAGAGCGAACTGAGCCCTGAAAAAGGGCTTAGTTTTCAATTCAGCTTTTTTCGATGCTTAGCTGTAATGACGCTGGTGCAGCTACAGGCCTTAACGCAGGGTGCGAGGTTTGGTACTTCGTCATCGGTGCCCCGTTCCCTCGCACGTGCCTGGCACTTACTAAGGCGTCCTTAGCTGGAGACGCCGCTGAGGCAACTCAACAATCAAGCCCACTTGAACCTCTATGGTCATTGTTCAAGCAGTACGGCAGCTTAAGGGTTATCGCGAGCGCTGCCGAGATATTGGGACAAGCTCAGCGAGAGTCGCTGCCAAGACCGATTAGAGGTCTTGATCCAGTAGGGCTGGATAGACTGTCAAAGCCCTTGGAGGTTTTGAGGCTGCAATGACATGTAATAGCAGGCGTCTGTATTTGTTCGTGGTTGTAATAAAACGGTCGCCTGCCAATACGGCCAAGGAGCAGTAATGTGGTCGAATCAAATGACTACGAGGCGTAGAACTCCACGATACGAGTTGCTTCTGCGATCACGGGTGCATCAATCATTTTCCCGTCCAACCGGAATGCTCCCGGCGCACCTTGTGCGGCCTCGATCACTCGCTTGGCCCAGATGATCTCGTCTTCAGAAGGCGTAAAGACTTGGTTGATAACCTCGACTTGGCTCGGGTGGATGGCCAGCATTCCCGAGAATCCCAAATCCCTCGCATCTTGAACGAATGACGTCAGTCCGACCACGTCGGCAATGTTCGGGTAAACAGTGTCCAGCGGCTTCTCCAATCTGTTTATGGAACTGTTGACTAGAATTTCATAACGCACCTGATCAAATACCCTATAGGCAGCACTGCTGGACGCACGAATGCCTAAGTCGAGTGCCAGGTCGAGAGCGCCGAAGGTAAGGCGCTCGACTGAAAGTGCACTCGAGATATCACGCATGTTGGCTAATCCTTCCGCGCTTTCGATCAATGGCCACAATGGCTTGCCGGTTTCCGCCACGGCTAGAATTTGGCCTGACGATTCTGCTTTGGGTAACACTACGGCAGAAATACCAGCCTGCTGAGCGCAGAACTCGATGTCCCGCCGATGCATACGGTGGTCAGCTGCGTTTATGCGAACGACCACTGACGTATCTGGATTCTGAGCCAGAAACTCGCCGAGGTTTTCCTGTGCCTCTTCCTTGAGGTTCTCCTCGACTGCGTCCTCGAAGTCGACGATCACGACGTCCGAACCGGATGCGATGGCTTTGGCAAAACGCTCCGGGCGGCTACCCGGTACGAACAGCGCGCTACGAATAATTTTTGGATTACTCACACGGCACCTACCTGTTTCAGCGCGGAAATCTGTTCTGCCGAGTAACCCAGTTCGCACAAGATAGACTCGCTGTGCTGGCCAATCGCTGGGATTGCATCCATGCGTGGCTGATAAGCTCGATTGAGGCCAGGCGGGAGAAGAGCAAGAAGTTTCCCTTGAGGGGAATCAACCTCTACCCAACGTTCTCGCGCTCGAAGCTGAGGGTGATCCCACACCTGATGCATGGTATTTACGTTGGCGTTGGCGATGGATGCTCCATCTAGCCGGGTGATAACCACCTCAGTTCCCAGCTCAGCGAACTTCTCAATAATGATGTCGCGGAGTGCATCACGGTTTGTTGACCGATTGGCGTTAGAGTTAAAGCGGTTGTCCTGGATCAGCTCAGGCTTCATCAGCACTTTTTCGCAAAAAAGAGACCACTCGCGCTCGTTCTGCAAACCCAGCATGACTGTCTCGCCAGGGCTGGCGGGAAAGGGGCCGTATGGATAGATGGTCGAATGGGAGGCACCAGCTCGAGGTGGAGGAGGGGCGTTGTTGTACGAGTAGTACAGTGGATATCCCATCCATTCGACCAGGCTCTCCAGCATGCTCACGTCAACGCGACTTCCCAGGCCAGTTTTATTCCGCAGGTGAAGGGCTGACAGGACACCTGTGTAGGCATACATGCCCGCAGCGATATCAGCGATGGAGCACCCGGCTTTGGCAAGTTCATCCTCGCCGGCGCCACCTGTTACAGACAGGAAACCGCCTTCGCTTTGAATCAGCAGATCGTATGCCTTCTTCTGCTCATAGGGGCCGCCTTCCCCGTATCCAGAGATGTCGCACACAATCAGTCTGGGGAAGCGCTCATGGAGCGCTTCAAATGACAGTCCCATGCGCGCTGCGGCGCCTGGCGCCAAGTTCTGAACCAGCACATCAGCTTTTGCCAGCAGGCTCTCCACTATTGCATCAGCGCCAGGCTTTTTTGCATCGAGCGCGAGGCTCTCTTTGGATCGGTTTGTCCAGACGAAGTGCGAGGAAAGGCCGTTGGCTCGAGTGTCGTACGCCCTTGCAAAATCTCCGACTTCAGGCCGCTCTATTTTGATGACGCGAGCGCCTAAGTCAGCAAGCTGTCGGGTGCAAAAAGGCGCGGCAATGGCGTGCTCAAAACTGACAACCGTAATGCCGTCAAGCGGGCGTGGAGAGGTGGTTTGATCTGCCATGGTTATGCTCTGTAATGACTAACGCATGCCAAGATCTTCGATTGAGTCGTTAAGTCACTTGGCAGTAGATGGGCCCAACTCTCGTCCCGTGGTAACCATGAAGGGGCGAGACGTCGGGCTGACGTATATCCGGACGCTGAGCTATCAACATACCGGCAGCTTCAGACCTAGGGCTTAAAACACACGGCCTTTGATGAAGTCGTAGAGTGCAGTCAGGCCCACTTCAGTAGCATGGAGAGGCCCCCCATCAGCGAATCGGGATTTGAGGGACTTCTGCAGCCCTTGAACGATTACCAGATCTTCTCCGTTAAATTTTTCGAGGAACTCTCGAGCTGAAAGCTCCCCTGCGCGTTGCTTGTAACGTTCAACGGGCATGGAGGGGTGTCGTAGAGTCCAAAGCCGGAATACGGTCTTGTCGTGCGCTTGGGGGAAGACACCTGCCAGCAAAGCTCCCTCACCACTGACGGCGATGATCATGTTGGGGAAAATGGTAGTCGTCCCTCCAACAGCGGCTTCGGTCTCTGGAATTCGCAAAATGCCTGTTTCTCGGGTTCCGCTAAGCTCGGCGCCTGGTTCCAAGTTCACTGGCCACAAGTGGTGAGTGGAGAACCGAGAACCTGTTTCACCCATTCGAACATTTTTTGCTGGGGTGAAGGCTTCGAGGGAGTCTTTGTGCGCCCCTAGGTGGTGGTAGCTCTCGGATGCGTTTTCTACAACCACTTTCCAATTGCATTCGATGGTTTCGCTGAAAACGAGCTCTGACTCCCATTCCCCTAGACGATATGGTTCGAGTCGCTGGCCCAACTTTTTGAGCTGTTCCACCAGCGGTTGTGGATCTGCCGCGAATGTGCAGAAAATCAGGCCATTCCAGATTTCGGTCTTAATTGAAGGAAGGCGGCACGTCTTCTTGTCAAAAGAAGGAGTCTGATCCATCAACGGTGCGCCGATGAGCACACCGTCAGATTTGTAAGTCCAAGAGTGATAGGGGCAGGTAAAGGAATTCTTGTTCCCGCTACCTTCGATCACATTCAAATGGCGGTGGCGGCACACGCGTGATAGCACGCGAATTACACCATCTTTAGCGTGTGTCACAAGCAGGGGTTCGCCCGCGATATCGATGGACGAGTAATCACCTGGATTACCGACTTCACCGACGGGAGCCACGAAGAACCAATCGTCATTAAACAGTCCCTTACGCTCAAGTTCGTAGAACTGTTCGTTCACATAAAAGTGACCAGGAAGTGCTTTGCCGTCCTCAGGCCAGAGTGCTAAATGATCGGCACTAATATTATTCACGGTGAATATCTCCTATTGTAATTGATCATCGGATAACGTGAATTATTGATGTGATTGTTTACTGGATTTGTTCGCAGCTAAATTGATTTGGCAGCCTACAAACTTAGCGATAGCTCTTTGGCAATCGTGTCACACCACGGATTGTCAAAAAATATCCGAACCGGTCAGTAGCGGTCGTTTTTGGCCAATAGTCTGGTGGCGGAAGGGGGGCTTCGGCATAAAGAGTAAGGCGCTGAGTTACCCGCAACCGTCGTAAATGCGGGGCGGCCAGCCTGCCGGGTTGCGCGTGCATACACCCTCCGCGCTTAAACTGAACCCGAATTGTTTGGGGAGGGCGTCGTTTCGATTGGCCAATCTGTCCCGCTATTGGCCATGCATGCCATATGTGTGGTGGCTGTCGTGCTGCACAATCGAAAAAGCCGTTTCTGCGGGCGGTTCGCGATATGAGTAAAATTTCATATTGCTTGTCCTCCGCCGATGTACTAATGAGTTGCGTGCATACAATAATAGTCGTGAACGCTTACGCGCCCCGCTAGAATGTTTGACACTGCCATTCACTCTCTTATTACTACAAAAAAAGAGGTGCAAAATGTCAGAATCCTCAGAAGGCCTGTTCAAGGCCAGCCTTCCCCAGAAGCTTGCGGCCTTGTCCGTGCCCTGTATCGCAAGCTTGCCGATTATGGTAATGCCATTCATTTTCAGTGCCGTAATAGAACAGCAGCAGCTGGACTCATCCACGGCGACGTACGCGACAACCGCCGAAATCGGGATGATCGCTATCGCCTCACTCTTTGTTTCTCTTGTGTTGCGTTATTTGCCACCTAGGCTGACGGTTATGGTCGGGTTAGTAGTGGCGGCTATTGGGCAGATAGCTACTATTTACTCTTCAGATGTCGCAACTCTATTTGCCTCGAGGGCGTTTGTTGGTCTAGGTGAGGGTCTATGCATGGGCATTGGCTTTGCTTGCCTGGCACAGATGATAGGAGGATCCAAGTTACTGGCTTATGCGTCTGGTGTCGTTGCGGCTCTCTCACTGGTTTCCTTTTTGGTTATTCCAGCGCTTGAGCCCCACCTTGGCTATGCATCTGTATTTTGGTTCATGGTAGTCGTAACAGTTCTGTGTATTCCTCTCGCGATCTACATGCCGAAGAATAAGCTGAAACATATGGTCTCTAGCGTTTCAGTGTGGCAGGTAATCAACGTCAGAAGTGTTTCGCTATTTGCCGTTGCGTTATTAGCGAGCTCTGGTTCAAATACTCTTTGGTTGTACTTCGAGCAGGTGGGCAGAACAGTTGGCATGACGATGGTCGACATAGGAAATTTAGGCGTCATGTCGTCTGTTCCAACATTGTTGGTTCCGTTTGTAGCCAATTTCATATATGCAAGAACAAAAAGTGTGATCCCAATCATGGCTGCCTGTTTGATATCCGCCGGCGCCGCGTTTTATTACAGCAGTTCCGGATCGTGGTTAGTCTTTTCTGCTGTGGTTATGATCATGTCTTTCGCGTATGTGTTTTTGCTTGCTTATGTGCGGATGTTTGCAGCTTATTTGGATCCTACTGGTCGTACCACCGCTGCGGTCAGCGGCGCCGACTCACTCGGAATGGTCATAGGCCCGCTCGTCGCAGCCATAACGCTGAATGTCGTTGATGATTTCACTCCGCTCAGTAACTTTGGCTTGCTGGCTCAAGGGCTGTGTTTTGTTCCTTGTTTGATCATTTTGCTGATCAAGAGCTCCAAGCGGTCGGCAGTTGCAGCTTAAATTCAGAATGACTCTTGAGTGACATTAGCGATGAAAGATGTAATTGAAAGCGCGTTGAAAAACGCGAAGTTCATGCCATTTTGGCTGGACAGCCCTACCGCGCCGAATGCAGAGCCGGCTTTCGAAGGAAAAGCGGTAGCCGATCTCGTGATTGTTGGAGGAGGCTTCACTGGTCTTTGGGCGGCAATCGTGGCGAAGGAAGAGAACCCTTCCTGGAATGTCATCTTGCTGGAAGCTGGAAAGGTTGCTTATGGCGCCTCTGGTCGACCTGGCGGCATTATCTCAACCTCCATCATGCATGGCCTCGCCAACGAAGCTCGGGTCTTTCCTGATGATATCGAGACCCTGGAGCGGCTGGGCCAGAAGAACCTCGATGATTTCAAAGTAACTCTCGAACGCTACGGTATTGACGCTGACATCGAGTGGACTGGCGAGATGACCGTGGCGGTTGATGACGCTCATATCCCAGAACTCAAAGAGGAGTTGGAGCTTCACGAGCGTTATGGGCACACCGTGCAATGGCTAGACAAGGCTGGCGTACAGGGTCAACTAAAATCTCCACTATTCCAAGGGGCGATGTGGTCGAGCAACCGAAGCGGCATTGTCCATCCGGCAAAGTTGGCTTGGGGGCTCAAGGCAGCAGCGCTTCTATTGGGCGTGAAAATTTTCGAACATTCGAAGATGACCGATCTTTCCGAGAACGGTGACCGCATGGTGGTGGCAACTCACACCGGTCAAATTGATGCCGCCAAGGTCTTCCTTGCGACGAATGCATGGCACGCAGGACAGAGCGACATCAAGCGTCGAATCATTGCAGTGCGCGACCATGTACTTGCGACTGAGCCGCTCACCGACGAGCAGATGAAGCGCATTGGATGGGAAAACCGGCAGGGGATTTACGACACACGCACGCAGCTCAATTACATGCGTCTCACTGCTGACAACAGGATCATCTTCGGCGGAAGCGTGACCTATCACTTTGGCGGGAATTTCGACCCGGTAGAAGACTCGCAGGTGGAGACGTACCACGGTCTTGCAGCAGCGTTCTTCAATACGTTCCCTCAATTGCAGGATGTGCAAATCTCGCACCTCTGGGGCGGGCCGATCGACTACTCAATGCGCTTCTCCGTGTTCTTCAGACAATATTTTTCTGGCAAAGCGGTGTACGCAGGTGGCTACACCGGCTTCGGGGTCGCAGGAAGCCGATATGGTGCAGTGACGGGCTTGGGGTTGCTGACAGGTGCCGACTTACCAGAGCTGAAGTTGGACATTGCTCAAAAGCCATCAGGGTACATTCCACCGGAACCATTCCGCTGGATTGGCGCCAAAATCACCTTCGCTGCTCTTGCTGGAGTGGATGAGAAGGGAGGATGGCGCAAGCTTTGGCTTGGGTTTGTTAAGCGCCTAGGTTTCCCGTTCTGAGGAATTAGAGTTTTAGGGTAGTCCACGTTGGCAACGGAGCATACCAGGGCTTCGCCAGTACAATGTTTACCTCTTCGCCAGGCACTTAGCCTGGCTTTTTTTTGAAGGATTTCGAGCTCGTGTCGAGCGGCGTAGGAATATTGCTTTTTTGGTACACTTGTCGTGTTAAAAACGTTCCGCAGAGTGAGGCTTTACGCCGAGTGTTCCTCTGATCGTCCTGCATTACTTCTAACGAGCTAAGAATGCCGAAAATCGTAGATCATGAATCAAGACGTGCCGAAATTACCAAAGCGGTTATCCGATCTATATCCAAAGAAGGGCTGGCCAATGTCACCATTCGAGGGATCGCGCGTGAGGGGGGCTTTAGTAGCGGAACGCTTGCGCACTACTTTGATAGCAAGGAAGCGCTGATCGATTTTGCGTTTGATGAGATTTCGAAACAGGCGTTTTTTAGAATTGAAACCAGAGCCCTACGCTGTACCCAAGCGCGCGAAAAAGTTCGTGTGGTCATTGAGGAGCTGACGCCTCAGCCCAGTGATGAACATGATTCGGTGATCTCGGTTTCTTTCTGGGCGGCTGCGAGGCAGAACGAGCGTTTACGGCAAAAATTCCATGAGGTTTACGAGAACCTGAGAACCCAGCTCTGTGGGTTTATCAGTGAGGGAATTGCTAGCGGTGAGTTCAGTGTCGAGGGCGACATTGATGACGAGATAGATCTTATCGTAGCTATCACTGACGGGTTGCTGGTTTCGTTTTTGCTCGACCCCGAGCGCTTCCCTGAAAAAAAAGCGCGTTGGCTTGTCTCGGCAGCATTGGGGCGGCTGAAATCATAAAAAAGCCCCACGCTGAGTGGGGCAAACGCACTACCTAAAACGGATTGCCGGTCTCAAGGTGAATCACAATCACCTCTCAACCGGTAACGTTTAATACTGCTCTTAAGCGTGGGCCACTCAGGGAATCGCAAGAGGAGGAGTGGCGAGGTGTTCCAGGTTCATCAACACCTCCGCACCGCCATCTACAATTAGGTCTGTGCCATTGATCCAGTAGCCCTTGGGGTCAAGCATCAGAAGAATCGCATCGGCAATTTCATCAGCGTATGCATCGCGGCCACCCGCTTGGGCTTTCAGACTCTTTAAAAGCTCGTCACCCATGGTGTCATAGAAAATTTGCAGCAATGGCGTGTGGACTGCTCCTGGGCTGAGCGAGTTGACTCGCACTCCACGATGGCGTTCTTTGCTGGATGCCAGCATCGTGTAGAGGACAACTAACTCCTTCGTGAAGTCGTAAGTGGCTGGGCCTGACATCGCCAGCTTCTCAAACTCTCCTAAGCAGGAGTTCCAATCGCTGATGGTGAGCAGGCTCTCACTCAGATCTTTGCGCTTGCGCCAACTGGTCGCGGCAGTTGACGCTATGTTCACGACCGCTGCTCGATCAGTCAGCTTGGGAAGGAGCTGATTGGTCAAGTGCCGCATACCGAGGAAATTGACCTTGAACACCAAGTCAGCAGGCAGATTTCCAGGTACGCCGGCAATATTGGCAAGACCGTCGATTGGCTGCTTGATCTCGTCCACCGCTGAATCAATCGAGGCTTGGTTCGAAAGATCGCACAGGACGAATTGATCGCAGTATTCGATAGCGGGTTTCACATCCATTCCGATCACATGAGCGCCAGCTTCCTGCAGCGCTTTGGCCGTGGCCTGTCCAACGCCGGATGCAACACCGGTCACGACGATACGCTTGTCTTGGAAAACCATTATGTTGACCTCACGACGCGCTGAAGCGGATTGGAAGAGAAGATATGCCGTTGATAAAGCGCGAAGGAATCATCTGCGGCTGTCCGCTGAACTCGATATCTTTGAGTTGTTTCAAAGTCTCGCTGATAAGAATTGGGAGTTCCAAGCGTGCCAGGTGAGCACCCAGACAGGTGTGGCGACCGCCACCACCAAAGCCAAGATGCGGGTTCGGCGTGCGTAGGACATCGAACTCGTAGGGCTTGTCAAACTTGGTCTCGTCACGGTTCGCCGAGTTGTACCACATGACAACTTTGTCGCCCTCTGAGATCCGCTGGCCTGCGATCTCAGTGTCTCGGGTCACGGTACGGCGCATGTGCATTACTGGGGAAACCCAGCGAACCAGCTCCTCGAATCCTGTCACAGCAACGGATGCCGGATCCTTTGCCCAGATGCGCATCTGTTCAGGAAACTCCAAAAAGCACTTCATAGCGTGGGCGCCGACTGTCCCGGTGGTTTCCATCCCAGCCGTAACCAGCAGCTGGAAGAAGTACCCGGCCTCGACATCGTCCAGCTTTTTACCCTCCACCTCTGCGCCCAAAATCATAGAGAGAATGTCGTCACCTGGGTTTTTGCGCTTCTCTTTGGCCAGGTGGTAGCCATAATCATTGAGCTCAGCAAACGCCCCGGTGATGGCTTCCACGGCATGCTCCCCCATGGTGTCACCCGCCAGCGCTGTAACCGTAAGCTCATGCAGGCGACTACGGTTTTCTTTTGGCGCACCCAGGAAGTCGCAGACCACTTCGACAGGGAAGGGTTGAGCGACGTCTCGAGCATAATCACATTCGCCACGATGCTTCACCTCAGAGATGACTTGGGTCGCGTACTTCTTGGCGACCTCACTCATCTTCGTTACTCCTTGGGGTGAGAACGCTCTTGCAACTACCTGACGGAGCTTGAAGTGGCGAGGGGCGTCCATGTTGAGGAACCAGCCTTCTTGCTGGGCGGACTCAACGCTCTGATCACCCACGATAGTGCCTTCGCCGCTGATATAAGTTTTCGTGTCACCGCTCACCGCGACGACATCATCGTAGCGGGTAACTGCCCAGAATCCTTTGCTGCCATATTCTGGCGAACCCTTCGGAAACTCGTGCCAGGAAACAGGCTTTTCGGCTCTCAACGCAGCAAATACTTCTTCGCGATCTTGGCGCTTCCAGAAGTCCATATCCGCCAGGTTAATGCTCTCCACATCAATACGGCTCATTTGGTACGTACTCGATAATTAGATTTATTAGACGTCGTGATATTTCACGCCAGGCAACACGCAAAGCATTTCATAAAGTAAATTAGCGCCAAGTAGTGACGTGTTTCCTGACTGGTCGTAAGGGGGAGAAATCTCTACTACATCTCCGCCGATGACATTAAGGCCCTTACATCCCCGAATGATCTGTAAGCCTTGATAAGCGGTAAGCCCGCCAATTTCGGGTGTACCCGTACCCGGGGCCACGGAGGGGTCAAGCCCATCGATGTCGAATGAGATGTAGACTTTGCGATCACCGATTTTTTGTCTAATGGATTCCATCAGTGGTGCCAGGGACTGGCCGTAGCATTCATCGGCTGTGACAACCGTAAAACCTTTGCTGCGAGACCAATTGAAGTCATCTGGAGAATACCCAGTTCCCCGAAGTCCAATCTGAAAGGTGAGCTCTGGCCAGATCAAACCATCTTCAAAAGCACGTCGGAAAGTAGTGCCGTGTGCGATACGCTCTCCGAACATATGCTCACCCACATCGGCATGGGCATCGATGTGGATGAGAGCTACGGGCCCATGTTTCTCTGCAATCGACTGCAATATCGGATAAGTGATGGTGTGATCGCCGCCTAGAGTCAGCGGGGCAACGTCATTTCTTAAAATTGCATCGAAAGCGTATTTGATGCGATCAACAGCGTCTGGAAGATTAAAGGTATTGATGGCAACGTCGCCAATGTCAGCTACCTGCAAGCTTTCAAAAGGTGCAGCACCGGTAGCCAAATTGAACGGACGCAACAGGCAGGATTCCGCGCGAATGCTACGCGGGCCCATGCGTGTACCCGAACGATTTGACGTTCCAATGTCCAACGGCACGCCAACAAAGCATGCATCCAGACCGGCAGCACTTTCCGCTGATGGAAGCCGCAGCATGGTCGAAATACCGCCAAAGCGAGGCATCTGATTGCCGCCTAAGGGCTGATTGAAGCTCATGGAGTTATCTCCTTTGTAGCAATTTACTTGCTCAGCTTTGTTGGGTTGGAATCCGAACGACCAGGCCTTCCATCTCTGAAGTCACACGAACCTGGCAGGAGAGGCGACTTGAGGCTTGCGGCTCATATGCATATTCGAGCATGTCACTTTCCATAACCTCTGGAGCTTGGAGTTTTGATTGCCATTCGTCTGAGATGTAGACATGGCAAGTTGCGCATGCGCAGGCACCACCACAGTCGGCGTCAATGCCCTTAACCATGTTATTAACTGCAGCTTCCATAACAGTTCCACCCACTTTGGCATCAACGTCTACCGGGGAACCATCAGGCTGAATAAAGGTGATTTTGACCATTTTTCTATCTCAACTAAGTAATGGGTTAGGCCTTCAGCGCGCTGGCCAAGCGTGAAAGTCCTGTTTCCAATACATCGTCACTGATTGTCAGGGCGGCGGAGATACGAATGGTGTTTGCGTAATATCCACATGGAAGAAGCAATAGGCCTAGTTGCTTGGCACGCGTTGCTACCTTCTTGGTGGCGTCCGCGTCGGGAATGTTTGTCCCTTTTTCAGCCACGATTTCAAACGCGACCATCGCTCCTAGACCGCGAATGTCGCCTAAGGGAAGCAGGCCCTCTTTGCCTTTCAGATCGGACAGGAAAGCAAAGATTTTTTGTCCGACTTGCTCCGCGCGATCAAGGAGATGCTCTTCTTCGATCACATCCAAGACTGCGTTGGCTGCGGCGCAGGAGAGAGGGTTGCCTGCGAATGTCCCGCCTAGAAAGCCAGGCGGTGGCGAGTCAATGACTTCACTGCGTCCGATCAGGCCTGCCAGCGGTAGTCCGCCTCCCATTGCTTTACCAATGGCGATCAAATCTGGCTGAACGCCAGAGTGTTCAACTGCGAAGAATTTGCCTGTGCGACCAAAACCGCTTTGCACTTCATCAACAATCAAACAGATTCCGTGGTGAGTGCAGATATCACGCAACTGCTGCATGAACGCTGGAGAAGCCTGGTAAAAACCACCCTCGCCTTGAACAGGCTCGATGACGATTGCTGCGACCTGATCAGGAGCGATGGTTGCACGGAACACATGATCCAGCGCTCGCAAGCTATCGCTTTCAGTCGTTCCGTGATGAGGTATCGGAAAAGGGATCTGGTACACGCCGGCTTGTGAAGGCGTCACTCCGGTGCGCAGCGGCTGAACTTTACCTGTCATGGCCAGGGCCAGCTGAGTACGACCATGGAAGGAGCCGGTGAACGTGATGATCCCTTGGCGCGAAGTGTAGTAACGAGCGACCTTTACGGCGTTCTCAGTCGCCTCTGCACCGGTAGTGAACAAGGTGCTTTTGGCATCGTCGATTGGTGCGAGTGCATTTAACCGTTCACAGAGCCGAACATAGGGCTCGCAGGAGAGAACAGGAAATCCAATGTGGGCGTATTGCTTCAGCTGTTGTTCAACTGCCTCGACAATTCTTGGGTGAAGATTGCCTGTGTTATTCACCGCAATGCCTGAAGCAAAGTCCACATAGTGGTTGCCTTCGACGTCCCAGATTTCACTGCCCATGGCTTTTTTCACGAAGACGGGAAGTGCTGTGGCGGCGCCCCGAGGGAGAGCTTTATCGCGGCGCGCCAAGAGTTCTTTATTGTTCATATCAACCACTCAGTTCAAGACGTCCGAACGCCAGACCATCATTTTTTCAATCTGCATTTCGTGCATGGTGAAAGGGATTCCACCTACCCCATGGCCAGAGTGGCGAGCGCCTGCGAAAGGCATCCAGTCAACGCGGAACAGAGTGTTTTCATTCACCATTACTGCAGTGCCATCAAGGTGCTTGTAGCAGTGCAAGGCGGTATCCAGGTTCTGTGTGAACACTGCAGCCTGGAAGGAGAAGGGGACGGAGTTCGCTTCTTCCAGCGCTTTATCGATTTCATCAAAGCTGTAAACGCAGATGACAGGCCCAAAGACCTCTTTGCGCATGACATCGGCATCTTTAGATGGGTTAAGCAGCACAGTCGGGGCGTAGCAGCTGTCGGAGATTTTGTGGCCACCACAAATCAGCTCAGCGCCTCCTTTCACAGCATGTTGAACCCATTGGTCAATCCGATTGTTTTCTTGATGCGAGATAATTGGGCCGATATCAGTGCTTTCGAGAAGCGGGTCGCCAACGACCATTTTTCCAGCTGCTGCAGCCAAACGCGCAGCAACATCGCGCGCTATTCTACGGTCGGCGAAAACACGCTGAACCGAAACGCAGGCCTGACCGGCGTGCCAGAAACCGCCTCGAGCAAGACGAGGTGTCGCCATGTCGAGATCAGCATCATGCGCCACGATGACTGGGGCCACGCCACCATGCTCCAGTGCGCAACGTGTGCCGGGAGCGAGTTTCGATCTGAGCATCCAACCTACAGCCGCCGAGCCGATGAAGGAAAAGAATCCCACGCGGGAATCCGAGACCAGCTTCGCTACTTGATCATTGTCGTGCGGCAATACGATTTGGGCCCAATCCTTAGGGAGGCCAGCCTCATGAAGGATCTCAATGAAGGCGTATCCGCTAAGTGGGGTTTTCGCTGCGGGCTTGATGATTACAGGCGCACCCACCGCAATAGCCGGCGCGGCTTGGTGGACTACAAGGTTAAACGGGTGGTTGAAGGCGCTCACACCTACAACAACGCCAATCGGCTCCTGCTGGGTGAATGCGATGCGACCGGCCGACGTGGCATTGAGATCCATGGGGATGACAGAGCCAGCTTTCGTCCGGATTTCTTCCACGCAGATGTGAAGGCAGTCGACGCCCCGATCAACCTCAATGAGCGAGTCCTTGTAAGGTTTGCCGCACTCTTGAGCAACCAGACGAGCGAGCTCTTCCCGGCGACTGCTAATGATGGTGGCCGCTTTTTTCAGTATCTCAATCCGCTGAGCTTTCTTGAGCCAACCGCTGCGGTTCCGGTAAAGGGCGTGAGCGGTCGCAAGTGCCTGTTCAATTTGCTCGTCTGTGGACGTCGGGAGCTCGGCGAGCAAAACCCCATCGTACGGAGCATGAATTTTTATAGTTTGAGTCATGAGTATTCCAGTCATCAGATAGGTGGGTCAGCCGGCGAGAAGCGACTTGAGCTCCACGGTTGAATCGGAAACTTGGGCAGGCGAAGGGCTTACGCCGGTCGTGATGAGCTTGCGCGCTACCATATGATCGCCAGCCGAGTTGATGCTCTCTACGGCAATCAACTTGCCTTCTCGGTAGTGAAAGACGCTGAACTTCTTTTCTTTAGTCGAGCCGCGCACGACCAGCTCATCGGTTCCCAATGGCAGGCCTACCGTCTGGAGTTTTATGTCGCCTTGATCCGACCAGAACCACGGCGCGGCGTTGTAAGCCGAGCTTTTGCCGAGAATGGTCGCGGCTGCGACTTTGGCTTGGTCGATAGCGTTTTGCACCGACTCAAGACGGAACCTACCGTTGGCGAATAGGTTGGGGTGGTTTGTGCAGTCACCTGCGGACAGGATTTTTTCGTCGGAGGTGACAGCAAACTCATCAACTAGTACGCCATTGTCACAATCTAGGCCCGCCGTTTCAGCAAGCTCTACGTTGGGAAGAGCGCCCACGCCCACCAGAACGAGGTCACAGGGGATCTGCTCTCCACTGGTCAAGGCGATGCTTCTCGCTCGGTCGGTACCGACGATCTGTTCGATGCGAGCGTCAGTTACTACCTGGACGCCGATGCTCTGGTGATAGGCCTTGAAGAATTCCGAGCTTACGGTCGAGACAGCACGTCCCATCAGGCGTGGGGCGTATTCGAGTACCGTTACGGCTTTACCAAGTCCGGCGGCGCAAGCTGCAACCTCCAATCCAATGAAGCCACCGCCAATGATCACGATGTTCTGGTATTTCTGAAGGTCATCTCGAAGGTCGGACGCGTGCAAAAACGAACGCAGTGCGTGTACGCCCACTAGATCGGCGCCGGGCAGGTCGAGAGGGCGTGGGCGCGTACCAGTCGTGATCGCCAGCTTGTCGTATTCGAAACGTTTACCGCTTGCGGTGACTACTTGCTGGTTCCGACGGTCGATCTGTTCGACTTTGTCTCCGCAAATCAGCTCGATCCGGTTGTCGGCATAGAATGCTTCAGGCCGCAACTGAATGGAGCTTTCGTCTGCCAGGCTTTTAAGGTATGCCTTGGAGAGAGGAGGGCGTTGGTATGGAGCGTTGTGTTCATCTCCAATGATGGTAACGCTACCCTCAAAGCCACCCTGGCGCAAAGATGCTGCGATTTGGAAGCCAGCCTGACCTGCGCCAATGATTACTACTTTTTCAATGCTGCTCATGGCGCAACCTCAATACTTGATCCAAGTGGTTTTAAGTGACGAATATTTTTCAAAAGCGTGGAGCGAACTGTCGCGTCCGTTACCTGACTGCTTAACCCCGCCAAACGGAACCAGAGGGGAGATCATGTCGACGGCATTCACGACAACAGTGCCTGCCTGCAGAGCTTCTGATACACGGTGAGCGCGAGAAAGGTTGGAGGTAAAGACAGAGGCCATCAGCCCGTAGATCGAGTTGTTAGCTATCTCGATAGCCTCGGCCTCAGTTTTGAATTTGATGACACTCAAAACCGGGCCAAAGATCTCTTCTTTGGCAACTCGCATTTCGTTGGTGACATTGGTGAAAATTGTCGGGCGGATAAAATTCTTACTGCCGTTTATCTCTACAGATTCACCACCGTAAGCCAGGGTCGCCTCTTGCTTGCCAATTTCGATGTACTGCATAACCCGTTGAGTGTGGCCATCTTCTACCAAGGCGCCCATTAAGCCGGTAGGGTCGAGTGGATCCTTAGGTTCATAGCTTTCGGCGTACTTGATTAGCTTGGCGACGAATTCGTCGTGGATGGTCTCTTCGACCAGAAGGCGGGTTGGAGACGAGCAGACCTCGCCCTGGTTGTAGAAAATTCGCGCAGCCATTTCAGCTGCGTAATCGAGATCTTCGGTGTCTCCAAATACGATGTTCGGACTTTTACCGCCGCACTCAAGCCAGACCAATTTCATGTTGGATTCTGCGGAGTATCGAAGAAAGTATTTACCGACCTCGGTAGACCCAGTAAAGGCCAGGCACGCGACGTCCATGTGAAGACCGAGAGAGGCGCCTACGGTTTCGCCGTACCCTGTCACTACGTTGAACACGCCATCGGGGACGCCAGCGGCTTTGATGAGCTCGGCGAGCTTGATAGCAGTGAGGGAAGACTGCTCTGCTGGTTTCAGAACGACGGAGTTGCCCATCGCCAGTGCAGGAATGCATTTCCAGATGGCCATATCGAGGGGGAAATTCCAAGGTACGACGCAAGCCACTACACCTAAAGCTTCTCGGCGGATAAGAGCTAGATCACCAGGGCCCGTTGGGGCGACTTCGTCGTACAGCTTGTCGACTGCTTCAGCCACCCACTGTACGTAAGCCGCGACTTCGGGCATTTCGTAGGTGAACGACACCTCAACTGGCTTACCCATATCCGACGATTCGAGAAGAGCCAGCTCTTCCATGTTCTGGTGGATAAGCTTGGCCAAAGCCAGCAAAACGTTCTTTCGCTCCGTGGGGGAGCGCTTAGACCAGACGCCGCTTTCGAAGCGTTCCTTGGCGACAGAGACAGCAAGGTCGACATCGTCACGATCACACTCGGCAATCTGTGAAATGACCTGATTCGTCGCTGGGTTCAAGCAGGCGAAAGTTTTGCCGGAGATGGAGCTTACGTACTTCCCATCGATGAAGGCCCGTCCTTCCGGCGCCAGGCTTTCACTCTTCACTTGCCAGTATTGCAGTGAGCGACTCATCGATTCTTACCTCCAAATTTTGTTGGTGCTCCACCTTTACACTGTCCGACGCGTTGAACAGGACAGCGGTGGATCGTTTTCAAACTTTATAGCACGACAGTTGTGTTAAAAAAAGAACTCTTGGTCGGTCTTTGATGGCTCATGCCTTGAACCCCGCCATCAACGACTGCTGTTCGTCGGCAAGGGCATTGAGCGCTTGGCTTACCTTCGCGGATTCGCCTGCCTGAGCGGTGAGTATTTCCGTCACTACCTTCACGTTAGAGACATTACGACTGACTTCCTCGGCGACAGCGCTTTGCTGCTCGGCTGCAGTCGCGATCTGCAAGTTCATATCGTTGATGACCCGGACGGCGTCACCGATTTTAGTCAAGGCCTCTAGAGCAGTAGAGGCGTGCTCCGCGACAGCATGGACTTGATCGTGACTTTGGCTCATCGACCCCACGACATCACGGGTTCCGGCCTGGAGGTTCTCAATGACCCCACGGATCTGGGTTACAGATTCCTGAGTTTTTCGAGCTAGATGACGTACCTCGTCGGCCACAACCGCGAATCCCCTTCCCGCTTCGCCGGCACGAGCGGCTTCGATAGCGGCGTTCAAGGCTAGAAGGTTTGTCTGGTCTGCTATCGACCTAATCACTTCAAGAACGGAGCCAATTTGTTCACTGCGATCTGCCAACGCTTGAACATCAGTCATAGCGTCAGTCATCTCGCGGGCCAGGGTGGTGATACACGCAGCCGTCGTATCAATGACGTGTAGGCCATGGCTTGCTGCCGCTTCGGCGTCACCAGCGGCTTGGGCTGCTCGTGCCGCGTTTTTTGCAACATCATGTGCAGTAGCGCTCATCTCCTGAGAAGCAGTTGCTACTTGATCAATCTCACGATACTGATCGTCCATGCCTGAACTAGTGCTTGCGGCAATCTCTGAGGATCGGTGCGCGGTGTCTCTTGTTTTGCTAGTGGTGGCTTTGACCTGAGAGATGACCGGCTGCAGCTTGTCGAGAAATAGGTTGAACCAGGATGTCAGTTCACCCAACTCATCGCGTGAACGGTGAGTGAGTCGCTGAGTCAAATCTCCATCTCCGGTCGCAATGCTTTTCAACATTTTGGACACCATGGCCAGCGGCTTGAAGGCTCGATGGGCCGCGACCCATAGTAAAAGCAGCCCAACCAGAGCTGCAGCAATGCCCAGGTAGAGATTGTCTAATCGTGCTATCTCGGCTTGTTTGTCGAGCTCGCTTTCAAGTGTCCTGGATGATTCAAAAAGTAAGGAGGCAGGAACTTCGATCATTACAAGCCAAGGCTTGGCATCAGGGATAGGTGAAAACCTTTTAACGATTCGTAAAGTGTCATTTGTTTTGAAGGTGACTGGTTTATCAGAATCAAAGGCAGTCTTAATGCCTTCAGCGTCAGCACTGAATGCTTCATTAATGGGCTTCGCTAGCATTGTCTCGCACCCACTACAGGCAGCAATCAGGCCGCCAGAGCTAATGATGCTGATCTTTGCCCGCCCGTCGAATAGTGTTTTAATGCCAGCGTCAGCGAACTCTTGAAGAGTCTGAAGTCCAATATCTAGTCCAAAAACCGCTTCAGTTTTTCCATCTTTAATGATTGGGAATGTAATTGAAGTTATTAGATTTTTTGATCCGTTAAGCTCATCAAGGTACGGATTTAGAATGCACGGTTTACTTGTAGTAGACGGGCATGTATACCAAGAATTAAACGGGGTGCCGTCTTGCATGGGAGAAGAATTAGCGAGGATCTCTTCGGTGACAGCGAATGTGGAGACCTGCCCATTCCTGTTCGTCCAGTAACTGGCAAATCTGCCGCTGTCCGTGCTGGCAATGTCAGAGCGGTTTAAAAAGCGAGAGTCCTCCCCATCCAGCGAGTTGCGTTCGTAGACCACATATAGGGCGAGCAGAAAGGGATTGTTTTGAATTGAATTTTTAACTTTATCATTCAGAGTTGTTCGAAGCTGCTCGCTGCTGGATGAGAGTTGTGAGTGCGTGATTTTTATATCTTCGATTGAAGACACAAGTCCGCTTCCTGATAAATAGGTGCGACTGAAGTAGGATTGAATTCTCAGCGCTTGGTTCTCGCTGTAGGCTTTCATCGTATCTACGGCGGCTTCTTCTAAAAGTTTCGATGTCTTGTCTTTGACAAACTCAATGCTCTTTTTTGATTGTGAGAACGAACTTGTTAATAGAACTAAGACTATTGTTAGTAGGCAAAGCCCGGCCAGCACAATAATTTTATTTTTGATTGAGATATGCACTATGGCACCTATTGTTCTATTTTGGCGGTGTGCTGGTCAGTCTCGTAGACGACGGTATTAATTTTGCCCCACCAGTTGGGGCTGGAATATGTCCAAAAGGGACAAAGGCGTTCCCAGATGGCCATTTTTTAGGTCTAGGGTTGACGTGTCGGTCTAGGCGGGTAAAAAACTCACCTTTGTATTAGGGAGGTGTCAATCATGATAATTATTGAAAAGATATGGCTTTGGTGGAATCTAGAGCTAGAAAAATCTACAACTTTTATGAATGAACAGGCATCTAGATGTTATGTGAGTCCTTACATGTTCTTACGTTAGATCTGTGCGCGGTATCGCACCCTGTCGAGAAAATTTCCTGTCTTAACGTGGAAGGTATGCAACGAGGAAGGGCCTGCGTAACGGTCGTCAGAACTGTCGGGTTAGAGCCCGTCTGGAGTCCTGTACCGTCGCTTGGCGCCTTTCATTTGACCTGGGCAATCGATAGGAGAGAGGATGGCAGGCTAGGGCCTTCGAGCGTCGAGCGTCGAGCGTTGATTGGGTGAGGGTAGTAATGACAATTCACAGCAAGAAATACGCTTCACTGACGCCCCTGCACTTGTGCGATTGTATTGCAAGGCAGTTAGAGCGCAATGGAATACCTTTAGAAGAGACAATAGCAGGGAGCGGCCTTAAGCCGGATGACTTTAAAATTTCATCGCGGATGCTGGATCTGCAGCAAGAGCAACATATCATCAGGAATGCGTTACGGCTCAGTGATGACCCACTTTTAGGTTTAGACCTTGGTCGATCTGCAAGAATTTCAGCTTATGGGCTGTTGGGATATGCCATGCTTACCGCAGCAACGTTGCGTGAAGGATTAGATATACCGATACGCCTCCCTGCTTTACTAGGTACGTATTTTCAGTTGGGTATTTGCCAAGCAGATGGAAGAGTCCAGATCAAAGTTGAGAATTGCAGAGCGCCTACCGATCTCGAACCAATCCTAACCGAGTTATGTTTAGCATCTTTCAAGACTTTGATAGAGGATATGCTTCTTCGTCCTGTACAGCTTTTGAGTGTGGGTTTGAGATATGACTTGGCTGATAAAGGACATATCTATGAAAGCGTATTCGGTTGCAATGTAGTGACTGACCCGAACAGCTCGTTTATTACGCTCGATGCTGACATTCTTGAGGAAATTCTGCCGCTATCAAATGAACTGTGTCATCAAAAGGTGTTGAATCTTTGTCAACTTCAAAATCGTGAACTGGTATCCAATCGCGAGTGGTTGGAGCGCCTTCGAAATATCCTTTCTGAGAGTCTGCTTGATCCTCCTGATCTTGAAGCCTTAGCAGTGAAGATGCATTGCTCGCCACGAACCCTTAGGCGGCAACTTCAGGATCAAAATACGAGTTACAGGCAGCTCTTAGATGAGTTGCGATTCGCTAAAGCCAAGAGCTTGCTTGCGTCGCATTCGGGCACAGTGGATCAGATCGCTGAGGAGCTCGGTTTCAGCGACGGTGCCGGACTGCGGCGAGCCTTTCGTCGTTGGTGCGGTATGTCGCCGAATGCTTTCAGAGCTTGAATGGCCAATGGATTGGCCATTTCGGCCCTCTCTTGACCTCAGGCGCCCTACAGTGCGGCGCTAGTGAGGTGCAGAATCGCTTTAAAAATAGGCGTTACTCTGCAGCAGAGGCTTTTAATGATAACAATATACAGCGAAGCTCACGGCGAGCATTTCGGTAAATCAGAACTCATCGACGGGGTGTTCCATCCAAGTTTTGAGTGTCCTGAGCGAGCAAATCAAATTGTCGCCAGTCTGCGTGAGCGTTCCTTGGGCTCCATCATCGCTCCGGATGACTATGGTCTAGCTGCACTCGCCAGCTTGCACGATCCTAAATATATAGACTTTCTACAAGGTGCTTGGCAGCGTTGGGTTGCGGAAGGTAATACCTTCGACATGCTATCTATGGTATCGGCGAGTGAGGTCGGTCGAGGTCATGTTCCTCGGTCGAACAACATTTTCGCCCAGATGGGTTTCTACAGTATTGATATGGTAACGCCCGTCACGGCGGGTACTTGGAATGCAGCTTATGGCGCAGCTCAAGCCGCGCTCACCGCCCAAAACCGAATGGCTGCCGGTGCACAATCCGCATATGCTCTCTGCCGTCCCCCGGGGCATCATGCTGGCGCTGACTATATGGCCGGCTTTTGCTACTTCAATAATGCCGCAGTTGCTGCTCAAGCTTTTCTGCGTGATGGCGCCTCTCGAGTAAGCATCTTAGATGTGGATTACCACCATGGGAACGGTACCCAGGGTATTTTCTACAACCGCTCTGATGTCCAATTTTTGTCAATTCATGCAGACCCCTCCTTTGACTATCCGTTCTACGTTGGCTTCGCCGACGAAACAGGTGCTGGGAAAGGGGACGGCCAAAACTTCAATTATCCTTTGCCAGAGAATACAGCCTGGTCGCGTTGGAGTGACGCACTGACAGAGGCTCTCAAAGAGATCAAAAAATATTCGCCTGACGTTTTGATAGTTTCACTTGGAGTAGATACATTCAAAGGCGATCCAATGACTAAGTTCTTGCTTGAGAATGATGACTTTAAGCGCATGGGAGAGTCCATCGGTTCTTCGTCTCTGCCAACTCTATTCGTTCAGGAAGGGGGTTACGATACTCAAAACATCGGTGTGAACGTATCGAATGTTTTGGCTGGATATATGGAATCCGTTAAGGTCTGACCCATCTTTGGAAGTGAGGCTTTAGGCTTTGTTAGCTTTGGCCTCGTTTAAATAAAATAAAATTGAAGTTTGCCCGTTGGGTGAAGTTGTACTTGCGTGTGCTTTGTTGCTGCCATTCATAAAATAATATATAGGCGTGATGCAATGAAAGAGAATACCGAAAATCTATTTCTAGCCAGAGCGATGGAAAAGGCTGCGGCGTTGATACTCCCGTGCTTGGCCAGTCTACCTATAATGGTGATGCCATTTATATTTGGTGCGGTAATCGATGCTCTAAAGGTCGACGCCGCAAGCGCAACGTTTGCGACAAGCGCAGAGATTTCGATGATCGCGCTAGCATCGCTTTTTGTTTCATTTGTGCTCAAATTTCTGCCTCCGCGCCTAACCGCGCTAGTAGGCCTAATAGCGGCTTCAATTGGGCATTTCCTTTCAATATCGAGCAGCAGTTTGGAGTTGATGTTCCTTGCTCGAGGTCTCGCGGGCTTGGGCGAAGGCTTGTGCATGGGAATTGGGTTCGCGACATTGGCTCAAATTGCTGGAGGTACAAGACTACTTGCATACTCATCTGGGGTTGTCGCCGCATTGTCTCTCTGCTCGTTTCAGCTAGTTCCTGTGTTGCAGCCATTCTTAGGCCCGGTAGCCGTGTTCTGGTTCATGCTTGCCGTTACAGTGTTGTGCATACCTCTTGTTTTATGGATGCCGAAGAGAAAACTTCGTCAAATGCAAGTGTCCAATGGGGGTGGATCGATTTTCAATGTTCGAAGTCTTTCGTTATTTAGTATAGCTTTTTTGGCAAGCGCAGGGTCTAACACCTTGTGGCTCTATTTTGAGCAGGCCGGTAGTTCAGTTGGTTTTGATTTAAAAGCTATTGGTCAGTTAGGGTCGGTGATTCTCGTACCAACTCTGCTCGTTCCGTTTGCAGTTAATTTTATATTCAATCGTACAAAAACAATTACTCCCATACTTGTGGCATGTTTGCTCTCCGGGATATCTGCTTTCTACTACGCGAAATACGGCTCGCAACTGCTCTTTGCCGTAGTTGTGATTAGCATGGCGTTTCTATACGTGTTCCTTCTAGCTTACGTTCGTGTCTACTCCGCACATGTGGATCATACCGGGCGCACAACGGCGGCCGTAGGCGGGGCTGATTCGCTTGGCATGGTCATAGGGCCATTGGTTGCAGCATTCACTCTAAATTTAACCGCTAGCTTCGCTCCTTTAAGCACCCTAGGTCTCCTTCTTAACCTTCTGTGCATCGTTCCATGCGCGCTATTTTTCTTTACACGCTCGACTGAATTTCAACGTCGTGTGAGTTAGTAAAACTCCTTGTCTCGGTGTGATTGCACCAATTGATTGGCCCTTTGGGCTTGCTTATACAATCCGTATTATAATGTTGGTGGTTTCAATATGTTTGATAAAATTTATATAGACGGGCAGTGGGTTGATGGTGGTGGCGATGTGTGGGACGTTGTATGTCCTGTTACAGAGGAAGTAATCCAGCGCCTCAGGCTTGGAAGCGAGACGGATATGGAGAATGCCATAGAGGCCGCCTCCAAAGCATTTCCGCTCTGGGCGAGTTTGCAACCTGTGGAAAGGGCAAATTATCTTCGAAAGATAGCTCAAGGAGTAGAGGATAACAAAGGCCTTTTAATTGATCTTCAAATGCGAAACAGCGGCAAGCCTTTCGCCGAAGCAGAGATCGATGTTAACGCGGTGATCGAAACTTTTACCTACTACTCCAAATTAATCAGTGCTAATCCATCGTCTCAGATCGTAGACATTGGTGTTCCAGGCTTCAGTGGTGAAATCACACAGGAGCCTATCGGGGTGGCTGGCTTAATTTCACCATGGAACTTTCCTATGGTGACCACCTCTTGGAAGCTTGCTCCGGCGTTAGCCGCTGGGTGTACGGTTGTCGTCAAACCATCCGAATTTACCCCTCTCGCCGAGATGGCCTTGGCTTCCATTATCGATAAGGTCGGCCTGCCACGTGGAGTCGTGAATTATGTGCCCGGGCTAGGAGATGTTGTCGGGAAGAAACTCGTCGAAGATGTTCGGGTGAAAAAAATTTCCTTTACCGGTAGTGGCGCGGTTGGAAAAGAGATTATGCGCAGTGCTGCCGATACAGTAAAAAAAATCAGCTTAGAATTGGGGGGGAAGTCTCCAATCCTTGTGTTTGAGGACGCGGACGTTGAGGAAGCGATTGAGCTGGTGATTGCTGGTATATTTTACAACGCCGGTCAAATTTGTTCTGCCACTTCTCGTCTACTCATTGCCGAGACCATTAGCCATGAATTCATCGAAAGACTTCTGGTGCGGTGTGGACAAATAACTGTCGGTGCACCATCTGAGGAAGCACAGATGGGCCCCTTGGTATCGAAAGCACATTTCGACCGAGTTCGAAACGCAGTTGAACATGGACTAGGTTTACCAGGAGCTTTTGTACGGGCTGGCGGTAAACCCGTAGGTAATAACTCAGGCCGGGGGTATTTCTATCAGCCGACCGTTATTGAAATAAATGATCCAAAACATGTGTTATGGCGCGAAGAGATTTTTGGGCCGGTTCTCTGCTTCATGAAGTTTTCTTCTGAAGAAGAAGGCATAGCTTTGGCGAATGACAGTGTTTACGGGCTCGCCGCGACAGTTGCTACTAGCTGCGCTAATCGGGCACGGAGGGTGGCGAGAAAGTTAGAGGCTGGTTTTGTAACTGTAAATTCGCCTCAAATTGTAAGTCCTCGCCTTTCTTGGGGAGGTTACAAGGAAAGCAGTTTAGGGAGAGAGTTGGGGGTCTACGGGTTGTCTTCCTTTCAAGAAGTAAAGTCAACTCTGTTTAAAATATGATCTAGATCAAAAAAATAAAAATCTAAAGGTAGCTTTGATATTCGTTATCTGCCTTTAAGCGCCTCGCGTGCGCAATAATATACAAGAATGAGGCTTTATATGAAATATGCTCTAATCGGCGGCCTAGCGGCTGTGTGCTTGCCATTTGTCAACGCTAATGCGGTCGAGTTGTCAGAAGACTTCAGCTTGATTGGTAACGTAGGGCTGTTCTCTGAATATAATAGCAGGGGGCTCTCTCAAACTCAGCATGATCCGTCCCTTCAGTTGTACGCCATGTTGCTGCATTCAAGTGGGTTTTATGTGGCGTCTTGGAGCTCTAATGTTGACTTTGGTCGTGGTTCCAAAGCTCGGTATGAGACAGACTATATTGGCGGGTATCTCTGGCAGCCAGCTGAAAAGGTAATTGTTGATGTGGGCTATCTCAAATACACTTATCCAAAGCAAAGTAACCTTAACGTTAGTGAGAAATACCTAACTCTTGATGCTTATGGATTTCTCTTTGGAGCGTATTACTCTGATGATAACTACGGTGATCAAACAGCGCTTTACAGCTACGTTGGTTATAAAACGATGTTGCCATTTGACGTTGGGGCTCAACTGAAGTACGGTAGAAGTGACTTCAAAGACCCAACATTCTTCAACTCAAGGGGGCAGTCAAAAGAGTCATATCGTTCTTGGGAGTTTCAACTGTCAAAGTCATACCTTGATCTAAATTGGACGGCTACCTTGGTTGGTACTGACCTGTCGAAATCAGAATGCTCATCTTACCTCGGTTATGAGGACGTCTGCTCTAATCAGGTGGTATTTGGCGTCAGCAAAGACTTCTGATCTGGGTTCATAGAGAACGGCACTTAGGTGCCGTTTTCGCCATTTAGTCAGCCTTTAATAGTTGAGCCAAAAACCACTGCCCAGCGGGGCCGAGAGCAGGGCGGCGCTTCCAGACAATATCGACATCTACGTATCTTGGGTAGCCCTGAACCTGCAGCTCCACCAACTCTTCGCTGCCGAAACGTGTAACCAGCTGCTTAGGCAGCTCAGCCCACCCGAAGCCCCTAACAGCGAACTCAAGAAGCATAAGGTGATCAGGTGCAGACCACATTTTACCCAGGCGCTTTCCCGCCTCGGGAGCGTAGGTCTTGAGGCACAACTGCCGGCACTCACTCAAATGCTTTTGGGTAAGATTTTTAGCGAACGCGAGTTCATGGTATCTGCTGATGTAGACGCCCACTTCAGTTCGCAGGCCCAACCTTGAGGCGCTGATATCCTGAGGATAGGGGTCTTGAGCTATGAGCATTCCAATGTGAGCATGACCGTTTTGCAGCAAGCTGATGACGTCTGCCCCCTCCGCAGGCCCGCATTGGAGTTCTGTATGCGGAAACTGGCTCTCATACCGATTAAGCAGGTCATCTTGGAATAGTGGGTCATAAATATCAGACACAACTACTGATAGAAACGGCTCGATATCGTTCGATAGACGCACCGCCAATGCGTCAAGCCCGTCACTAGCCTCCAAAATAGCTTTCACCTGGGCAAAGACCAGATGCCCGGCATCGTTCAGTATAGGCTGTCGACCGCCTCGATCGAATAACTGACAGCCAATGTCAGATTCTAAATTAGCGATTGAGATACTGATAGTGGATTGGCTTTTCTTCAGCTTTCTGGCTGCTGCTGAAAAAGATCCAAGTGCCGCAGCCTCAGTGAAGGCAATGAGAGATTCGGGTGAATACCGCATGATTTGCTGCCGATGTGACCCTCGAGCCCGTAAAGCTAATAGCAATTCTTGCGTTCGTCTAGGATTTTGACTGGAACCTCACATAGAACCTAGGCCTCGGTTCCTTAAACAGATAAATCAGCTGATTGTTGCTTTTGTTGACTTGCGTAATTTTGAAGCAACTTTGACTTTCTCAAATGCCCAGTTGTAGAAAATTGTATATGGAAGCACGAATGCAAAAAATCCAGCCTCGAGCAGGAACGCTTCTAATAGGGTAATGTCCAGCATCCACATTCCAATGGGTAGACAAACCGTGATTATCCCTAACTCGAAACCGATTCCGTGCAGTATGCGAGTTTTGAAAGTCCAAGCCGAACGTTCTGCTTTGCACCACTTGTCAAAAAATGTGTTGTAAATAGCATTCCAAAGCATTGCGAATAATGAAAGGCTAAGGGCCAGCGCACCAGTGCTTGCCAATGGCTTGTTGAATATCAACGTGAGCACTGGGGCGCAGATGCCAGCAGCAATGAGTTCGTAACCGACAGCATGCAGGATGCGTTCTTTGATGGAGATTTTTTGCTTTATCATGCGTTGCCTCAAATGCTGGATAAATTATTGGTTCATTATCTCGAGCCTCTGGACGGTTAGCAAAATAGCAGCCATCGACTTCCTCAATACCTTAAAGGTGGAATGGTGAGTGAAGGTGATAAATTGTCCATACTTTCCCGAACATGGCCATTTCGGCCCTAGCTTTGCTGGTGCGTCATATTTAAGTTGATTGTCTTTTACAGTTGCCCTGGATTTATTTTGGAGCGTTTCTGATGAGTACTATGAGTTGTATCAAGCTTGGGTTTGATTTTCCGTTTGAATCGTCGACCTTCCTGCAGGATGGCGGATCAAATATTGTGGAGGGTGATCCTTGTGAACGCGCTGCACTTATTACTGCAAGTGCTAACGGTTTAATCGGTTCCGGTGTGTGGGAAGCTCAACCTTACACAGAAATCATCGCCGAATACCCCGCCGAAGAAACTTGCTACATTATTCGCGGAGAGGTTTCAATTACTCCGCTTGGCGAGCCAGAAGTTTTTCTTAAGGCTGGGGACTCATACCATATTCCTAAAGGGTTTTCGGGCACGTTCTCAGTTCGAAAAACCTTAGTTAAGGTGTTCCAGTATAATGCTGAAGTATAATCTTTAGCTTCGTATTGGAGTGTTTGTGCAATTGGCTTAGCCGCTGTCACCGGCAGCATTGAGTGTGTCTAAACCTTTTCCAACGGGTAGGGGTTGCCACCTTAGAATGCGATAAGGATTTTTCTCACGAAAACACGGTTTTAGCTGTAGAGATATCCGCACAAGAAACGTGTCACCTGCTCGTGTATGCCGTGCTGCCATGTCTGTCGGGAGCGGGAGTGCACTCTGTGAAAGGGGCTGGCTAATCTCGTGTTGCTAGCGGCCACACGCTGAACACGAAGAGGTAGTTGATCGCTAACCATGCGGCAGCTAGATTGCAGCTACGGTTGACTTCGACTTTGAGGTGTTTAAGGGCTACGGCGCCCCGATCGCCCGCAAGAATCCGATTTCCCGCTACCGTAAACTTTCGATTGTTCAAGCGTTCGCTGGTCTGACGAACAGGATTGCCATACGTCTCCTCCGGTCGCTAGAAATCTCCATTGCGAGTTCGATCGGGGGTGAAGCTAGTGCACCTGGTTCACCTTTGATTAATGCCTGCTACTGAGGATAGAAGTCCGCAGTGTAAAGACCATTGATAGCAACAATGCGCACCCTGCTGCGACCAGTGAAGACGCGAAAGTACCGCTGTTTGAATAAAGGTAGCTCGCTAATAGGGGGCCCAGTATCTGGCCAATGCCATAAGCTGCAGTCATGATCGCGATCAGGTTAAATTTGATGGTGTGTGACACCAGCTTTGCTGCAGGCATGGCGATGGTGACAGTACCCATAAAGGTGCCACCAACAATGAGTGCGCTGCCGATGTATCCAAGAGCGTTCGGTAGTAACACTGGTAGAACTACCCCAACTGCTTGTACAAGCAGATTGGCACGCAGCGCTGCGTGGGTTCCATAGCGAAGGTGTAGCCTGTGCCAGAAATAACATGAGGGTGCAGCGCCGAGGCCGAAGACTGCCCATACATGTATTGGGTTAATTGAACCCAAGCTATCTTTGACGAGGAGAGGCAGATACGTGGCGGTGATGATGTATCCAAAACCTGCGAGCCCGTAGGCAATGATGAGCGGCCACGCGCCTAGGGGCAGTCGATTACTTCCAGAATCAGTAGCCGCGTGTTGAGGGATTTGCCCGGGTAGCCGATCCAACTTGATGAGTGCAATGAGCCCCAGTACCGCGCTGCTCAGTCCTAACACCCACCACAATCCAGCGCTGTTCATTCCGAGCCACTCAGCTATTGCCAAGATTTCGGCCGATAAAAAGATACCCACCCCTACACCCGCGAACAGAATCGGCGCACCTTTGTGGTGACCCTTGTGCTGGAGGAGCCATAACGACGCGCAGATCATGGAGAGAGCACTAAATATGCCGGCGATACCGCGAATTGCAATGATTAACCAGGGCGTTGAAGTTAACGCTAGAGCTATGAGACAAAGCACGCTTGCAATGACAGATGCTAAGACCCACGAAAAGGATTGCTGACTACCCAAGCGTGCCGCGAGGAGCGCACCTAAAAGATAACCCGCGTAATTAGCCGATGCCGCCAGAGTGCCGTCATGCACGGTCAGCAGACCTTCATGCACCATGATGGGGTAAACACCAGTGAAGGCGAACCGTCCAAATCCCATCCCAATAGCCATCACCAGTGCGGCAGCTGCAGCAGACCATAGCAATGCACGCTTACGTCTGATTTGCTGGTCATCTGCACCAATTAGCATTTTATGGTCTCCGAATAGCTGTCCTGAAGAATGCCCTTAAATGCCCTAAAAGCAGCTGTTGAATATCCGGCGCGCCAGACAAGCCATGTTGTGTTCTTAATAGATGAGCAGACCTGGACGCTGCCAAGATCTGAACACAAGTCCAACACGCTCTGCGGGACAATGCTGAAATTTTGCCCTGCGGCTACGCATGCCATCATGACATGGTAGGAACCTACCTCATTGACAGTTAGCGAACTGGCAGGGCCTTGATGAGATGCGAACCACTCGCTACCGATAGAACGATAACTGCATCCCTTCTGGAATGCCGCTAACGGGAGTGACGGGACTTGAGAAACCAAGTCTTCCTCGGTGTAACCCTTAGGCATTACGATTCGCAGTGTTTCTTCATAGGCCGCTTCACCTTCGAAACCAAGTGTGTCTAAGAATTCTGTTTGCACGCAGTCTACTTCGCCAGGAGGAGCTAACAGGGCGCAATCAATCTCGCCCCGCTCTAAAAGCTCGACGAGCTTTTGTGTGGCACCGGTGGTGACGTGCATGTTCACGGAAGGAAATGTTTGGTGAAATCTGCACAAAGGGGATGGCAAGTGGCTTGCGGCCGTGCTCTCCATCGAGCCAACACGCAATATCCCCTGCGGCAACTGAGGATGCATGGCTTGGCGGGCCTCATTGGCAAGAGCCAGCATTCGATTTGTATACTGAAGGAACAGCGCACCTTGCTCGGTAAGGCGGAGTTTCTTTTCTTCCCTATTGAACAATTCCACTTCCAACTCAAGCTCTAAGTTTTGAATGCGAGTGGTCACGTTAGATTGCACGCGTTTCAATAAAACTGCAGCCTTGGTGATGCTAAGCTCGCTGGCCACCGTTTTGAATATTTCAAGTGTTACTGTGTCCATGCACGGCCTCAGAGAAAATTGGGCAAACATTGCAGTCATCTATCGGAGCATTTGAAATGCCCTGTTGTCTGCGCTAGCGTACTGCCTATGGCTTTGGCAAGTTAGTGTCAAAAGTTTTTCAGTTGGTGAGTTATAATTGACGGCCACTGCCGCACTAAAAGATAGTGGCCGCTGATATGTCTCAACTACAAGAGAGCCGCCTTAATGTCACCGAGGGGGACTTCTATCCTCATCTTCAGCGTAGTAGGCTCTAACTCTGCCTCGGACAGGCAATTCAGCCATGCCTGAGTAGGCGTTGCACGGTAAAACCGCTTAACGCCGCCTTCCAAAAAATTTTCGAGATTAATTTCTGTATCTGGATATAGAAGGCGGAATGCTTTAGAGGCCTCGGCGCGATCATCCACTTCGCTCGCTTCACACTGCAGGTAAAGGCACATCATGTTATTTGTGCCTCTCACCCTGGTTGAATCGTAAAACGTCAGAAAGGCTGCACCGTTCTGGTCGATATTTTTCGAATGCACAGCTTTGACCCATGATGACCAGTAGAAGTTGAGGTCTGAATCAGGGATCGCAGTGGCGGGCGTGTTCCATGGAACGTCCGATGCGGTTGTAGCAATGTTCGCGTACAAGCACTTTTTGAGCAGCTCAGCAGAGCGGTTGCCCAGATCAACGTCATTCATATCTTCACCGCCTGATCTTCATTTGGGAATGATAGTGTTATTACGTTCTCACAAAGAGATTGTCACGCCGGGGTCGGAATGCAAGCGTGTCCGATGGAAGGATGGGTTAGGAATGCAGTATGCGGCGCGCAGAAGCTCGCTGCGGGTGAGGCCGGCTGGTGTCAGAGGCGGTTTCTTCTAGATGCGGGGGAGGCGGGCTGGCGGCGAGCAGGCGGGTTCTGACCCTTAGGAGGGGATTGTAGCCGTACCGCCATGCAAATGTATGTTTCCCCAACTTTGAAGTTTTAATTGCTTAATACTCGTAATTTTCCATTCGTCGCCGAATTTATCCAACTCGAATACATATTCGCCACATGAATGAAAGAAGTTTTCATCCTGTTTTGGATTTCGCAAGTCGAATCGCAATATCAGATAATTGCAAGATGCGCGGACGCTTTGTACATCTGCATCACAGTTGATGTAAAGATTGGAAAAACTGTGTTGCTTTGTCAAGTTGTCCAACGCAGTCGCTCTCCGTTGCACGAATTCCTCACCACTCATTATTCCCGGCGCCTCGCGACCGGAGGATGAGTAGTCGATAAAAACCTCCGACGCCAAGCAATCGTTCATGGAAGTCCAATTGCGCTTGTCGAAAGCCGCGAAGAACCGGCATAAAACCTCGTGGACTCCCATGAATACAGGGCTATGCATCTTAGAGTTCCTTTTTCGTAGATAATATAATTAATCTTAGTGGGATTTCTATGAAACCGTTTGGCTTTGACCCGCCTGCCTGCGGGCCGTTGCACTTCAGAGATCGCCAGTCAAAAATTGCGCTCGACCCAAGCCAAAACTCCAATCTTCGTCGCCATTGATGACGATTGAAATCATCACGTCCTGAGGCGCGATACCACAGTTCTGTTCTAAACCCTGGGCAACAAGCGTATAAAATTTCTGCTTCATTTCTGCCGACCTTGGCCGGCTTACCGCCGTGATCACGACTACATTGTCCGTCCTGGTGAACCCAAGGCCTGTGTCCTGAATAACCAATCGTGAAGATTGATGTTCAGTCAAAATCTGATAGCGATCCCTTACAGGAACTTCAAATGCCTCAACCATGGCGTTATGAACAGTGTCCAGAAGAGTTGTTAAGGCCTCCTCAGAGCGCCCTTTAATTACATCAATTTTCAACAGTGGCATATTAGAAACCTTTCAAATGAATGATCACAATGATGCTGTGCGCATCTCTTCCACGAGCGTTTGTATCAGGACTCTTGCAGGTAGCTCTCTCGCCAAAGGAGCTCCTTGCCCTGCCCACTGAGCCGCGAAATCATGGCAGCCTTTAGCACTCGCAGCCGAATGCAAGGCTTTAGCAACGTCGTACGCCAATGGGTATTCCGCCGGTGCCGGAATTTTTCCGATTTGGGACTCTAGGTATAGGCGATTGGAAATGCCGCGAGCGGGCCGTCCCGAGACATAACTGGTGATTTGCGTTTCATGGGCTTTGGCAGTTTTAAGGATTTCTCGGTGCTCCCGGGTCGCAGATGATTCGGGGCATAAGATAAACGCTGTACCCAGCTGGCTAGCGCTTGCGCCAAGGGCCAATGCGGCATTTATGCCGGCGCCATCCATGATTCCTCCAGCAGCAATAAGCGGGAGATCAACACTCATGCTTAGGATGCGCAAAAGCGCGAAAAGACCCAGTTGATGATCTTGCCCAGGGGTATCTTCAAACACGCCACGATGACCGCCCGCTTCATGGCCCTGTGCAACAATTGCCTGGATGCCAATTGACTCGAGCAATCGGGCTTCGTGCAAGGTTGTAGCGCACCCTATCGTAAAAATACCTGCCGCCTTAAGTTCCGATAACCATTCCGGTGGCGGCGCACCAAAATGAAAGCTCACTACCGCTGGCCGTTCTTCCAGCAGCATTTCAAGCATCTCCCGGTCATCTACAAAGCTTTTATATATTTCCCGAAGAGTCCCCGGTGGGATGGCGTCAAACTCCGCAAACGTGTGGGCTATATGCTCAAGCCATGCGTTATTTCTCGCATGATCAAACGTGGCCGGACGATGGCAGAACATGTTGACGTTAAAGGGGTTGTCGGTGAGGGCTCTTGTTTGTCTGATCAGGTCTCGCCCCTGATTCGGATCACTCGCACCTAAGCCAATGGAACCCAGCGCACCGGCATTGGAAACTGCCGCAGCCAATTTGGGGTTAGAAACCCCCACCATGGGCGCTTGAATAATTGAATGATCAATGCCGAGTCTCGACGATAGGTCTGCTTTTGACATGGTTAGCCACCTTTTGCGTTGCGAATACCGGAATGCACATGGCCGGGCTTTCAAACTTGTAGCTGTGGGTTTAGCTCATCCTTCCAGCCAATGAGGGAGATATTTGGGCGCATGGGAGGTCGCTATAAGCGACCTTTCACAGCGCTTGATCGTTAAGTCAACGCTTCCTCTGGGCCGAAGAATTCGTAATGCGTCTGGACAGCGGGGACGCCCAGCTCATCAAGAGAACGCCTCATGAATTTCATAAAAGGCCTGGGCCCGATGAAGTACGCCTCAACATTCCTATCTTGAGGCAACCACTGCGTCAGATGCTCCATTGCGGGCATGCCTGTAGCGGTCGGAAGGTGTTCAGCATCGGCGCTAGCTTCGCTGTGTACTGTGTATAGCTTGAACAGGGGGTAGCGTTGCTGCCATCGATCCAATGTTGCCTGAAATGATTGTGCCCTAGCACTGCGAGCGTAGTGGATGAATACGACTTCACGCTTGCCCGCTTTGAGAGCTGTTTCGGCCATCGCCAGCGTTGGCGTAATCCCGGCCCCGCCACTGATAAGTACCAGCGGCTTGGTTCCCTCGACCAGAATGAAATTCCCTAGCGGTGGAAATAATTCCAGCACAGACCCAGCAGTAATCTCGTCGTGCAAATAATTGGATGCAACGCCACCTGCCTCGCGTTTGACGCTTATGCGCAAACCTGAACCGGACGTGGGAGCCGACAGCGAGTAATTCCTACGAATTTCAGTGCCATCTATCTCTAAACGTAAACCGATATATTGGCCTGGCTTATGGGCGATTACTGCTTTGCCATCTACAGGCTCCAGGTAGAACGAGGAAATTTCGCTGCTCTCCGGCACTTTGCAAGAAACGCGGAACAACCTTCCTCCGCGCCAACCGCCGGGAGCGTGGGCAATATTGTAGTAAACCTCTTCTTCGGCATTTATCAAGATATCGGCCAGCTGCTGGTAGGCAACGGCCCAAGCATCTATCACGGCATCTGTTGCAATCTCTTCTCCTAACACTTCCCTGATCGCGCGAAGGAGGCACGCTCCCACGATCGGATAGTGCTGTGGAAGTATCTGCAGGGCGACATGCTTGTTTACGATCTGGCTTGCGAGGGGCCCCAAATTTTCAAGCCGATCAATATTTTTGGCATACATCAGCACCCCGTTCGCGAGCGCGCGTGGTTGCGCTCCGTTGGCTTGATGCGCTTGGTTGAAGAGTGGTCGGACTTCGGGATGTCCAGCAAGCATGATTTTGTAAAAGTGCGTAGCGAGCGCTTCGCCACCGGTTTCCAAAATGGGAACGGTTGCCTTGATAATTTCACGCTGCGATTGGGTGAGCATATTGAATCCAGTTATCGTCGATGCAACAGACGAAGCAACCGCTATGCCAGGTATCGAGTCTCAGGAAATCAGAGGCTTATCGTTGATGTAGTCAGTATGACAATGGTCTTAAAGACTATGAGCGTTCAAAATTGGTCATTTTGACCGGGTTGTCGCTTCATCCAATTCCAACCATTTACCTGCATGAATCTCTACTGAGGTTTTTCTTCTGCATGAGATTGGAAGTGGGCTGCTGGGGCAGACACGCCTTCTTGGCGTGCATATGTGTCTAAGAAGAGAAGCAGTCGAGTTGACCGTAAAATTCCCAGCGGGGTCAGTGACCGTGGTGAGCGCTTTGGAGTGTTTTCAGCTGCCCGACCGACTGCTTGCATGGTGCACACTGGCGGTAATCGCTGTGCACGTCCGCCGTCCACACCTGACGATCCTAGCCAATAAGGGCGATGCCGTCCGCATATTTGAGGAAACCTTCGCCTCAAGCGTCAGGAAAGGTGTGATGCCCGGACGTTTACGAATTTCGTAGCCTCCTAGCTGACTGCTTTTTCCACCTTGGAATGCAGGCTGAGCATAACTTAAGTATCGCTCTCTCCATTCCGATAGCTACGCCGTAAGCTTTCTCCAAGCCACTTGATGAACCATAACGCATCTTCGCTTGGCGTTTGCGACGGTGTAAGAACTTGATAGCTCTCCAGCGGCGCGCCCTGAGCGACACATCTCACAAGGCTTCCTTCGTTCAGCTCTCTTTCCACTAATACCTCGGTGGCCAGTGCGATCCCGTGCCCTTCTCTAGCCAAGTTCAGCACGACGTCGTTACTGATATGTGAGGCGTCAGCCTTGACCCGCTTACGAATTCCTTGGGCTGCGAACCAGCTACTCCACCAGCTCCCGTCATCGACATGAATCAGCTTGCAATCCGGCAGGTCTGTCACCTCTATTTGCGCGGGCAGTTCGGCCCTGAAGCTTGGAGAGCACACCGCGAAGACTTCTGGGCGAATAAGCACCTCATGCACGTCGGAGAATTCGCCGGGAAGGCCATAGGCTATTGCTAGGTCTGCCTTACGGGCGTCGACCTTAGTAAAGGTGGCGTTTGGCTCAATGGCGATTTTCACGTCGGGCCTGGTACTACGCAGCGCTTCAATGCGTGGCGTTAGCCAGCGCGATGCGAATGCAGGCACGCACAGGATCCGTAACCAGCGCTCAGGACTACGGCGGCTAATGACCGTCCCGGCTTCTGCCAGAATCTTGAATGACTCGGACGCCGACTGATAGTAGTAGGCACCTTCCGGCGTCAGGCTCACACCACGTGGCGAGCGGTTAAGCAGGCGCACGCCCAGCCATTCCTCAAGGATCTTCACATGCCTACCGATGGCCGGCTGGGTGACGTGCAACGCTTGGGCGGCGGCCACGTAGCTGCCCAAACGAGCAGCTGCCTCGAAGGCACGGATGGCGTTCAGCGGAGGGAGCCGATCAATCGTCATGGAAAACCTGCCGGTGTTAGTTTTTTTAATAATGACTGTAACTTTATTGTTCTTTTCCGTACCACACAAGTTATCCAGACTGCCCTGCGCGTACTTTCACGCCATACGAGGAGCCGCAGATGCTGGCGATATCAAGAATAAAAAAATCGTTCACTTTATTGTCTGTAGTGGCAGCATTGGCTGGCTCTGTACAAGCCCAGGATACCGAGGCGCCTTGTGGCGTGCCTGGGCTTCAGGTATGCCCTCAGCCTTTCGACAAAACCCTGCCTAACGCCAAGGATATGCTTGGTTGGGATCAGGAAACGCGCGTAGTTGGTTTCCGAAACACATACCGGATGTATGGCGGCGATGTCTTCCGTACCCACGGGATCAAGCCGTATCCACTACCCGAAGCCGATCACAAGCTCAATGAAGTGCGCTACATGCTAAATGGCATGCCTCATGGTATGGACGATTACTTGCGAAACCAAAACGTGACGGGCCTGTTGGTGCTTAAGGATGGCAAGGTGGCCTACGAGCACTATGACAAGGGCAACACGGCGCAGACGTTGTGGACGTCCCGCTCGGTAGCAAAGTCAGTGGTCAGTGTACTGGTGGGCGTTGCGGTCAAGGAGGGCAAGATTAAGTCGGTGGACGACAAGATCACTCAATACATCCCTGAGCTCGAAGGCAGCGCTTGGCAGGACGTGACTCTGCACCAGTTGCTTCAGCACACATCAGGTGTGATCTGGGACGAGAACTATGCCTCGAAGGATTCCGACTTTTCGCATATGACCCAGTGCGAAGCGCAGCCTGATCCTTACACGTGCGTGCTGAACCTCGTGAAATCGGTGAAGCGTAAGCCTGGAGTTAAGCCTGGCGAAGTGTGGTCTTACAACACTGGCGGTGCTTGGTTGGTGGGTCGGGTGTTGGAGAACGCTACAGGCCAGACCATTGCCAAATACATGGAAACGCAGATCTGGAGCCGCTACGGCATGCAGCAGGACGGCGTATGGCATGCGCTGGTGCCAGGCAAAGTCGACATGGGTGGTCATGGCTTTAACGCGACTCTGAGGGACTGGGGGCGGTTTGGTCAGTTCGTGCTGAGCGGCGGGCAATTGCCAGGGGGCGAAAAGCTGTTGCCAGATGACTGGATTAAACGCTCTACCGACTGGACGCAGGCCAAGGGCTCCGTGACCGCTGTCGCGCCAAAGGGTCAGTATGGCTACCAGTGGTGGTACAACGCACCGGCGGCGGATGCCAGCACTCAATCGAAAGGGACTATCAGTCAGGATCAGACATTTTGGGCGCTAGGTATTTACGGACAAGCCATTGCGATCAATCCCGCTGAGCGGCTGGTAGTAGTGCAGTGGTCGACATGGAAGAATGCAGAGTCACCGAACTCCCTTTATGAGGAGCAAGCGGCATTCGTCAGTGCTGTGGCCAAAGCGTTAAGGAACTGAAGGCAAAGTGAGTGCACATGGCTTCAGCTCATCGAAGTCATGTGCCGGGCATGCTCTAGAAAATCTGAGGTTAACCCCCACAGCGCAGTCCGAGCGAGAACTCGTCCCACCTAGGCGACGATCAATGGGAGCTTGACGGTGAAAGTGGTACCAGTTTCAGCTTCAGAATAAACGTCGATATGTCCATGATGGGCATTCACAATGGATGATGCGATATAGAGTCCTAACCCTAAACCCGCCTCAGGGCCGTACTCGACATCCCCGTTTGGCAATTGTCGAATCAATGGATTGAAAAGGGCTGCCCTGTCACTTTCCTCTATGGGAGTTCCGGCATTGTGAACGGTCACCATGGCATAACCTGCTTCCGCTTTTAGAGTGACGGTGACGGGGGTCTCGGTTGCCCCGTGCTGAATCGCGTTGCCGATTAGATTGGTGATTACCTGTTCCATCCTGGATTTATCAAAGCGCCAATGCAGAGTGTATTCGGACTCCAGATTTATCTGCCGGTCTGGGTGATACGCCCTCGCTTCCTCAACCATCCCCCTGCATGTCTGAGCCAAGTCTTCCAGTTCAATGCGAACTGGGATTCCCGATCCTAATTGAGTGCGTGTGAAATCTAAGAGATCACCTACAATTTTGATTGACCGCTTAACACTGGTGTAAATACGAGACACGTTCTTGGTAGGTTTTGGCGGAAGATCCCCGGCACGTAAGAGAACTTCAGCACTAAGTGCTATAGCTCCGAGCGGACTTCTTAAATCATGACCGAGCACACCCAGGAATACATTGCGCGCGCTGTCCACGGCGGTCGTGTACGTTACTACCGACTCAGCAAGGGCTTGATCAATAGCTTCGTTAAAGCGGATTACGTCATGAACTTCATTATCCTTGGACACGTGGTTAGGTGGTAGCCACAAGGCAAGCACACTGGTGCGCAGAGCCCTGTACTCAGCAATCATCTGTCCAATGGTGAAGCCCGAGGCGTGTCGAAGATCAGCATGAGTTTCTGACGAGGCGATGCCGTCTGATCGAGGCGCATTTCCGTGGGATTTCAGAATCCGTGCTGCATGGCTTTGAGGCATTTGAAGGTCAGCGGCAATCGTCCGCAGCATATCCTCCGCGTGATCTCGCAACGCTAGTGTGTCCATCCCCTCCGCAGCCGGGGTTAGCGTCTTGGCGAAGTCCTCCCACTGCTGAAGGATGGGCTCCATATTTTGTATGATGAATTCAGCCAAGCGCATAGGTTGCTCCGCGATAGAAAATGGACGGGTTGGCCGGATAGCGCTAAGCCGTGGGAGAAGTGCCGAAGAGTATGACCACGAGACATCATGCGTGGATCGGGCCTTAGTCGCGACCGGTTTTTCACCTCATAGCCTTCGCTAGCACGTTCGCCTGCCCCCGAATCCCGGTCGAAGTAGGACGGGAAATGCCATCCGTCAGTGGTGCTTTCAGGGTGCGGGAAATTGATAGCAGCTTTCCCAGTAATGTAATGCTCAAGAGAAACGCGTTTGAGATCAAACTCAAATAGCGGCGGGATCATGGGAGCTTGCTGAGGCGGGCTAGACCTTGCTTGATATGTCCAGCGTTCTCGCTGATGGTGTCAAGGGCGCCACGGACGTTGTCGCCGACTTCCGCATGTCCTTGACCTTCCACCTGGAGGGTTAGCTCCATTAGAGCAGCCTCGAGCGCTAGCTGGTTTTGGTACATCCTCTCCAGCACATCCGACAACGAGTATTCTCTGGGCATTCGTGGACTCCTTAAGGGAAGCTCAGCATAGCGCAGCATTGGGAAGGCACTGACGCTTTGTGAATCGCTTCTGAGCCTCCTCAACTTTGAACTTATTATAAAGCTCATGCCCCTAAGCCTTTGCAGATAACCTCTAGCTCAGGTCGATGCCTGAGCGTCCCCCTTACACACGAAGGCTTGGTGAATCATGAAAAGCGAACAGGTTGAAGGCGCTGTAGAAAAAGTTGCTGGCAAAGCGCAAAGCGCAGTCGGGAAACTTTTTGGTGATTCGAAGCTGGAAGCTGAAGGTGCTGGGCGCCAAGCTGTTGGTCAGCTGACACAAACCTATGGCGACGCACTGGACAGCGTATCTACATTCGTTAAAGAAAAACCAGTTGCTGCAATCGCGATTGGTGCAGTTGCTCTGTTGGTTCTAGACCGCCTTTTTCGTCGCTGAGTGAGCAATAAGGGACGTTCCGGCAGGGGCGTTCCCTTTCGTGTTTATCATGCCTCGCATACCTTAGGACTGCACATCATGAGCTTCGGGCGCGCGGGCAGCGAAGGCGGCACGCCCCAACCACTGCCCAGCCTTGAAAAGGAGGCTGAAATGAACTTCGATGAAGTTTGCGAGCTTGAGAGAACTCGGCGAAAGACACTTTGGTCTCTTGCCAGCCTCCTTCCTGGCGATCCGAATGCATTCGAGCTCGTCTTCATCCTCGATAGCCTCGACACCCAAGAGCGAGACAGCAGACCTTCCACGGATAAGGCACTTGAACTGAGTGAGGTGCGTGACGTCGTCTCGGTGAAGCGTCATAAGTCCGGTATCGATATTGTCTTGGAGCTTGATATCCCTCAGCCGTGGCGGGAGCGCTTCCTTCAAGCAAACGTAGGGTCGACCAGGTTAGTAGATGGGTTTTACGCCTGCGACTGGGGTAAATTCCTGGATGGTTGGAACGCAGAGATGCTGCACCTAAAGCTGCATAGAGCTGCTAGATACAAACCCGGAACAGACTGAGCGGATGACGGGAATGGGACACGACGACGATGGCACGGTGTAATGCGATATTCAGATGCCGCTAGCTTATGGGAAAGCGTTATTCTGAGGTAGTTGACCTCTGGTGTTAGTAATTAAAGAAATACCTGTCCACAGTCGTTTTTGAATCCAAGTGCAGTCATTTTTTTAAGCACCAAGCAATGGTCTCGGTCGTTTTCGCTTAGCGTTACTTTAAATCCGTGATATTTATTTTCATGGTGGCAATGATACTGGTACCAGCTACCATCAACGAATCCATAAATTTTAGAATTTATTTTTATCCCATTAGTCAAAGTTTTTTGCGCTTTCTCATTAGCTAGATTCATTTCGCTAATTATAACTCCGGCGACCTGACGAGGCTTACTTCCATGCTTCGGATTGTGCTCAAAAAACCAAGTTAAATTGTCGAGCATTTCCTCGGTGTAGATGTTGTATGAGGTGATATTGCCGTATATCGAACTTTTGTAACTGATACTTTCATCTATATATGCGTGGTGGTTTTCTGCAGAGATCATGAGTGATCCGGAGATGGACTCTGCTGCATCGTCGAAGCATGAGCTTTTAAGGCAGGTTCCTGTTTCGTCATGGATGGTGTCGTCTTCACCCAAATGTCGATCATCAGTGTGTGGGCGAGACATTAACGTCATCAGGGTGAATTTTCTTGCGAGTTCTTCACTAGCTGACTGCCTTGCTACTGCCTTAACTAATACGGATTTAACTGTCACTCCGTTAATGATTTCTCTATCTAAAAAACATTTTGTTCTAAAGGACTTGCTTTCGAAGGCTATTGATTTAGATTTCGATACCACTTTGGCAAGCGTGGTCAATATGGACATCGCCTCTTGATGATCTTTTGCCTGGCGATCAATTGAGCGGTCATTGATATAAATTTTCATCAGAACAGCCTCAACAAGTCTTTTTCGGCCTGGTCAAAAAAACCGGTGTCCATGTCGCTCAAGCCGCCATCGTTCTCAATTAAAATTTTTGTAATCAACCTGGCTCCGTTGTCGGACTTTACCGAGTTAATTGTTACAAAGCCGGAGTTAATATTGTTTTCTTTAACGTGGGCGCGAATACCATTAATTATGTGATCGCTATGTGTTTCTAGGATTACTTGAATTCCGCATGTCGAAGCCATCGTTAGAAGTTCGGCAAGCATTGATTGAGCAGCGGGGTGTAAATGTACTTCGGGGTTTTCAACAAGCAAATACCCTCCTTCGGAGGTGCAAAGCATTGCTAGCACTATCGGTATAACGTAGCTAATTCCGAATCCTGTATTAACAGGTCTAACTTCATTTATAGATTTTCCTCCAGTTGGAAAAGTGTTAGAAACCCTATCTAGATTCTTATGGTCAGTTAGATTGATCTCAAATCCTGGAGTTATTTTTTTCATTGCCTCTCTAAATGCGATTTCCAGTTTGACTTGCCGGTCATCATCTTGAGTCAAGAGGTGTGCACATATTTTTTTTGCTAGCTTCTGATTTGGTGAAGGTGAGTCCTTATATCGAACCAATTCAGAAATTGCATACTGGCCATAGATCCCTATATCTATAACGGAAGTATTGAAATTCGTATCATAGCTGTTTTGAGGGCAAAGTCTGTAAGCGCTGAGATAATGGAAGCTAGAGGTGTAAAAGTTGTGGTTCAATTTTGGCGATGATTGTAACGTCAAATAATAGTCATCTGCGTTGAGAGCTTTTACGTTGCTTGAAAATATTTCCTTGTCCAAGGTAATTGTAATACTATCACCCAGCGCGTCATGGCTGAAGATATCTTTGACGTGGCCGAATGAAAAGTATTCTCCAGCTAAGCTGAGATTTCCATTAAGGAGGCTACCATTATTGTGACTTTGCTTAATTAGTAATAGCGCTTGGAGTGCCGTAGACTTTCCTGCGGAGTTCGAGCCACAAAAAACTGTGAGCGGTGTAAATTCAAATTCTGCACTTACAAAGCACTTGAAGTTTTCTATCTTTAGTGACTTTATTATGCTCACCTAAATAACCTTCTGTAATATGAGGAAGCAACGCGGGTAGGTGCTCTCGGAGAACTTTCTAATATTTCATGTACGTCATTCAACGATCTGATTTGATCTCTCAAAGAGTAGATGTACAGGTGGACAATTTGGTTTTGCGTAAGCAAAAAGTTGCTATCGATAGTATCTCGTCGAAGCCTACGACTGAACGCAACATGTGGATCAAAAAAAATTGTATTTCCAGTATGTATGTAAATCGATCTGAGATTGGCTCTAATGTCGCGCTTAAGGATGTCTGTGTCAAAGTTTGAGAAATGAATTTGCATCGCTGCTTCATCTAACAAGGCTTGTGTTGTATCCTCATTGGGTCGCATGACTTTGTTGAATGTCAATGTTAATGCTGCTAACAATAAATATAGTTCGTCAAAACTCGCAGCGTGCAAGTATTCATTTTTATTTGAAAGTGTTGAGCCTGAACTTGATGGTTCTAGATATCTTGAGCAAGCCCGCTGCGTGCTCCTGATAAATAAAAAATGATCCCTGAAGGCAAAGTTTCTGGCTGCTTGGACTGGGAAGCGATAAGAGTCGGAGTTGATTCTTTTGAAAAATTCAAACTTTAATGCAGGGTGTGTGTCGTAACTGATTGTTGTGAAGTATAGCTCCGCTCGATTTGATAACGTTGATGCGTAACGAGATGGTAGCTCGGAGTAGTGTAAGTTTTCAAGATTGGGTAAAAGTTTTAAGTCTTGTAGAGAGAACTCGTCATTGCAGAAGTCAAGTAAGCATTGAACGCGTTGCGTGCCATCTAGCACTGAAATTGCGCCATAGTTATCTTCCTCGCACCAAAACTCTGTTGTTGGCATTCCGAGAAGAATACTTTCAACAAACGTGGACTTCCCGCGTTTGCTCCATGATTTGCTGTAGATGTGATCGGGATAGAGGAAAATCCGCTCATCATGATACCTATCGATCATTCCAGCGACTGTGAATACATTTTTCTTAAATCTGAAGCCGAGGTCATATTCGGTGAGCCGCATGGCACTTGTTCCTAAACTCTAGAAGCAAAAGATAGCAGTTTTCGAATCGGTTGTCTGATGCTACCGAGCTCAGGCTTGGCTTCTAAAGGTGGCATCCGTCATAGGCAGGTGCCATTGATCCCTCGGCTCTGCTCAAGATCGGCATCGCCCCTGTATCTAAAACGACGGTTTAAATTGCAGATCGATCCGCTCGTAAGATATTGCATCGAGAATTTGGCCTTTCACGTCTAATGCTTGCCAAAGGGGGCGTGATGCGGGTATTCGCCATGCATCTTCCTACGGCTGCAGAATTACTCCAGTCGTTGTGAGGTAGCTTCCCGCACAACATGTCTAAGCCGTTCACCCTCTCTAGATTCGTTTCTGATGGTTCTGCGCCAAGTGTGCCTTGATCGACCAGGCCCGACGGTCTTCCTTCCCTTCATCGTGCTCCGTTAGACACTCCTATACACAACACGACAGGAACCCGACAGGGAACTGTGATCACTGCTCAGATCGCTGCGGCCAATCCATAGGGATCAATGCATTCCCAGAGGTACGAGTCCATCGTTCCCTTGTCGCACTCACATAGCGGGGATCATCAGCGAAGTAGGCGTGTTCGATCAGCAGTACCTGGAGATCCTTCTGAGCCGCCGATTCATTGAATAAAAAATTGATGTGCTTGCGCATTGCGAGAATCTCTTCATCTTCACCTGTGAGGAAGGTTTCATCTTCACCACGAGTCGGGTAGTAGGGGCGGCTTATCTGATCGAAAGCCAGGAAGCCAGGTACTGGCGCTCCAACGTCCTTGAAGAACGATTGCAAGGCAAAGGTGAGGGCAACATGAATAGCCAGACAGTTTTCATCAGAACCTAGGTCTATCATTCGCAGGACGGCATTCTGTCCACGTTCGATGACCGCTACCTCGGGTGGACGAGCGTAAAATTCAATGTCCACATCAACGCATGGCTCTTTGGTCGGCAGATAAACGATTGATTTCGTCATTCTCTCCGAGACCTTGCGTTGAGCCCTATCCAATAGCACCTTCCTGGCAGCATGGTCGACTTTCGCTTCCAGCTCCTCAATCTGAGTGCGCAGCACATCAAGGCTAACTGCGGCTGGCCGTTCAGCAGGGCTGAGCTCAAGAAATAGTGAGACTTTTCCTAGCAGATTCGCCCGATAAGTCGAAGCCGACTCAAACCTTTTATTTTCTTCGTTTTGCCGCACCCATGTTGCAATCCGCTCGTTCACTGCCTTGAGATCGGCATTGATGCCTTTGAGCTCGTCATGAAGCACTTGGTCATGCTCCACGAGTCGTGGCTTTACGCTTTCCACAGCAACACTTTCTGAGCGGATGATCTGGAGGGTGGCCTGCAAAGCACCTGCTATTGACCGTCCCTTCTGAGAAGGCGAGTCGCAAACAGGGCACACATCGCCGATCTTCCGCATGTGTTCTGAAATCTCCAACTTTTCATATTGGCGCTGTACTGTGCCCCTAAATTCCTCCATTTCAGTTAGCGCGGTCTGAGTTGCACGTACTCTGCGACGTTGATAATCCAACAGGCTCAGCAGCCTTTTCCGCTCAGCGTATAACGCTGGCAGTTCATTTTCGTCAGGATTGACCGAGCCACTGGCTGAGCTTCTGCGAGCTGCAACAAGGGCGGCCTTGAGTTCTTCATCCGTAGCTTGACTGTCCGGGCGAGCACTGATCATGCCGCATCGCTGAGCATCCATCAAAAGCCGCATTGCCACTGTCCTGAACTCACTGTCGGACGCTTTCTGGGTGCGTTGACGGCGCTCTTCCCGGTCATACCGTTGGCGCAGCTCACGGAGCTTCCGTTCATGGATCACGGATTCTTCGTTCACTACACGGAGAAAATAAGGCATCGTTTCAATGATGCCCTTTGCTTCGTCTGCCTGATCTAGGCCGTGGAGTAATGCCTTCTCGTTGTTGATGACTTCTTTGGTCACAAACATATAAGCAGTGGCGTGGCGCACTGAGGCTCGCCAGCGCTGCACACCAGCTTCATGCGAGTCTCCAGCAAGATCCCCAATTCCAAACGCTCGCTCAATGAGTGCCCTCGCTGACTTGAGCGTGGTAGCTCCTTCGAACTCACTGATCGTCCGAGGGAGTGGTAGGTCTCTGCCGGTGCTGACAAACATACTCCCACTACTCTTCTGAGTGAGTGGTGGAATGATGCGTCCCGTGATCATTTCAGCGCTATCGGAGATCCATTTGACTCCAACCGCGATGCTGTGACGACGCACATACGCCGCGAGCTCGCACTCGCTCGATCCCAAGCAGTAGTCGATGGCCTTGATCAGCGTCGATTTTCCAGTGCCGGAGGCGCCAGTGATGATGTTCACACCTGGCTCTAGTGTGATTGTTCTCAGTCGACCTTTTTCCCCAAGGAAGAAGATGCTCGCAATGTTCCAGCGATTCATACGGTCAACCCCATCATGTTGAGTGTCGTGCGGGTGCTTCCCGCCATTGCCATCCAATATCCCAGTGAGCGGGCACGTTTGAAGGCATTCAAATTAGGAGAGCTGAGCCGATTGATCGCGCTCTTATTCGTGGACTTCGGCCCTGCTGACAAAAGGCCTTGCTCATTGATACTCAAGAGCTTCGAAAAACAGCCGTATTGGATGGCTTCAGTAACGATGTCTGCCGAGCTATCGATGCGTTCGCGGAGGTCAATCTGGACGACCGGATTTCTCTGTAGCCACTCGAGAAGCCCGGTCAGGCGGTTAGTCCCAAGAAACGTTTTTTCCAGATCTCCTGACAGCGCAATCGGCAATGCTGCATAGCAGAGCAACATCTCCGGACTACTAGATTTTTCCTCTTCGTAGGCCGATGTGAAGGTCGCGAGGATATAGGCACAGAACGCAGGATTCGTTTCAGCGTAGAGGTCGTGAGCGACTATCAAGACTCATCCTCCAGAAGGTTAATGTAGTCAGGGTGCCAACCCACTCGACGGTCTATCGAGAGAGTTTGGTAAGTGCCTCGGATGTAGAAGTGGCGACTCGGCGTAGAGATCGGTTCCACGTTCTTAGGCGCCTCGTCATAAGCCCACCTCAGGAGCTGGAGGCCACTCTCTCGCTTGATCGCTTCATCTTTATCTTCGCAGTCCAATGCCATCTGTTCATGCAGGTCAGACCAGTATTCGATCAGTCGGGAGTCATATTTGGCGACCTTGAGCTTCATGCTTGGGTTATCGGAAACCCAGCTCGAGCGCTGTCCATGGGCTCGCCATTGATCTCGAGTGCAGCGTTTCAGGTCGACCTTACTGCCATTGACCAAGGCAATTTGCCGTTCAAGCATGCGGTGGGGCGAATGACCTGGGGGAAACATCGCGTCCTCAAATTCCCACGACAAGTTGTCCTCGACCAGATCGCTTTCGATCTCCATTAACATGTGCTGCAGTTCGGTAAACGAAATTGCCCGGTCTCTCATACCGCATAGCGAATGTACGACCTGAAGGCTCCACCATTCGACAAGTCGCTTTGTGACACTGGGACGGTACTCGACAGGTGTCAATTTCAGCTGCTGCGCTATCAAGGCTTCGATCTGGGTGATGTCAGGGCTGTTCGGGAATATCTCGATTTGCCTTAGCAAATTCAAACGACCTGAATCACTCAACGCCAAGAAGGCTTCACATCCTGGCGCCCGATCCGCATAGGGGAGGGGCGTTTTGGTGGAGGTGGCACGTCGGTCGACGACTCGTTTTGCTTCTTCTGTCATTGCCATGAGAAGCGAGTGTCGATCAGTGTTTCCTTCAAGCAACGAAAGCAGCGGAGATCCGTCCGGTATGGCCCCAACAGCGATCAAATGGAATCTGGTCGACGCAAGAGACACACTCGGCAGCGTATCGATCCACGCTTTGATCGTCTTCCATAGCGCCGTTGAGCTGAGTGAAATGGGAGGTGGCCGTTTAGAGAGAGAATGCTTGAGCTGAATGAGCAGGTGCTGGCCATTCACTTCCAGCTGCACGTCATCGAGGCGTTCGATGGAAACTGCTGAATCATCCGTGGAATGTCGCAACAGCGACAGCAAGGCGTAGTGGGCTTGGTAATAAAAGCCTAACGCGGAAGCGCCGGCTTCGTGCCCCGTTGAACCACTTGATAAATCGGCCACCGTTCCTTGGCTCCTGTTGTATTCAGTGGGGTCGTTACAGACGTTCACCGCGCATGGTAACAGAATGCCACTATTTTGGGGCTGAAGGGATTCAACGTTGCCGTCAAGGTGTTCGATCCCCTTGGCGCTTTCGAAGCTATCCCGAGCGTCGCGATGTAGGGCGCGATGTCGATAGGATCATGGCACGTTTCGGGATGTGACTAGACAGCCCCAGAGGCAACCATCTGGTAGTAACTGAGATAAATTTGCCCGGTCTGCGCGGCGTGGCGCTTTTTCCTGAGCAGCAAACTTACAAAGTCGATTCGTTCCTCAAGCACGGCCATTAGGTCTCCTCCGTCAACCAGAAATATTGACGCTCCTCCAGCCTGGTGTGCAGCAACTCCATCCGGGGAAAAGCCATTTATGGATAGAAATATCCCTAACGTGTTGTCCAGCTTGGTTCTCACCTTGTCGGTGAAAATTGCGAGATCACCTTTGTTGACCGAGTCTTTCTGCCATTTGGCCTCGAACAGATATTCAGTTCCGTCCAAGGAAAAGGCACCGTCGATTTGCTCTCCCTTATTTTTAAACGAGGCCTTGGGGTCAAGGTCGAATAGTTCAAACACTTCATACATTACGCGCTCCAGTTCGAAGCCGCGAGTTTGTGCATTGTCAGAGCCAATCAGAGCCAGATAGCGTGTGTTTATGGCTTGGAGTTTCTGCCGTACAGCAGCGTTTTCACGGAGCTTTTTGGCGGCGACTTCTTGCCTGCGCTTAATCTCGTCCTGTTCTTTTTTGACGTCCTGATGTGGCTCTACCAGTGATCTGAGCTGGTTGACTGCACTTCTAGCTTTTTCCACTTTCTGGTGGCCATCTTCCAACCGTTGAAGGTGAGAGAAGTCGGTAATCCTACAAAGCTCATAACAAATCTTCGTCAGATCACCCAGATGGGGTTCAGCATTAGCACACAAATAATCGACCACGTCCGAGGCAATCTGGCGCTTGTAATTCTCCCAGTTAAACCGGTTAAGGATGGCTGGCGTGGAAAGACAGAGCTGTAAAAATCCCCTGAGCTCCGACTTATACCAATACACCGAACATAGCGACTCTTTGAGCGCCATCACCCCAGCAGGGGAAAGCTGTTTTGCCATGTGCTTCACCTGGTAATGTAGATAGTTTATGTTTTCTTGCAGCCTTAAATCCGGCTGACAGGTGTTATCCGCAAGCTTAGCCGATGTATTTGGTCATGGCGCGACGCACTTGCAGCAGGGGGAGGCGCAAAATTTGAGAGTCAACTTCCGACAATCTTGGCTTTGGTCATGATGGGATGGAGTTCGCGCTGACGGTCGCAAGCGGAGCGCACGGCGTGTGGGATGGAAGCTTGTAGGGCCGAGACGCAGGCTTGGCCAAGGCTCGGTTCACGACAGCCATTCCCCGCAGGGGCTCGCATAAAAAATGCCCTTGTGGGGCGCGGCAGCAGACGGATAGGTTGAGTGGAGAACTCCGATGGGCATGACAGACGATGACGACACAGTGCATTGCGACGTTCAAATGCCCTTAGCGCAGGGCAGGGAGCTGCTGCAACTGAGGGAGTCGCATAACTTCACCGCCTCCACGGAACAGTTAGCCCTCTTCAGGGGGAATTCTATCCAAGGCGGCTTTGAGCTCGTCGATGATCTGCCGATGCCCAGCCAAGTCTGGCATGGCATTCTCCAGTATGAAAGGCTCTGATTTACCTAATCGCTGTTGAAGGTTTGAAGACCAGATTTCCACCGACGCATTACAGTACAAGGCGAATTTGAACTCCTGTAGAGAGAGCTCCGACTGGATGTCACTTCTGCTATCACGCCGTTCATTTAGTAAGCCACAGCCCGCTAGAGGATCTATTAGGAGACGCTCGTTTCTGAAATCCATCCAGAAAATAAACGCCACTCGACCGTTTGCCGACTCCAGACGGACACCTACCTTCCCGTCATCCATGCCTGCGGATGTAAGGCGCATGTTTCCAAGGGGAGTGCATGATTTTCCTTTGCGTGCGAGTACGTAAAACTCATCAGGAATTTCGTATTGCCGGTTAGGGGCGAGCTCACCCCGCGTTAGCCCGTCCAACTGCTCTTGGTCAAGCAGAGCACGAAATCCTTCGAGCTCATACAGGTGCTCCCGTTCATATGCCCAACGTGCTGGCACCCCAAGACGCTCCTCCATAGCGAGCTCAGCAAGATGTCTCATCAGTGGCTTGTCCATGTGAATCCGCTCGTGGTCATCCGGATCATCTGGATCTACGATATCGTCGCGTTCGGCATGGGCGATAGCATGGCGGCCTTGTGTTGCTAGGTAGTCGGAAATTTCGGTGCCAAGAGCCTGCAACTCATCACGACGGGCAATTGAATCTCTGTCCGTTAATACCGGGAGGGCCTGCTGGATCCACGGCCCTCGTTCTCGGCCAACAGGCAAAGAGCGGGCAAACGCTTTGTAGAATCCGAGAAACGAGTAGAAGGGATTGCTGAGTGACAGCCCTTCGCGATAGTAGGCCATTGCTTTGCGGGCTTCATCGCTTTGAGGGGAGTGGAGGTTCTCGTCAGAAAAATACTCGGTAAAGGCATTGTTGCGAAGCATGCCTACTCGATGTGGATGGCTACCACCACCCCATATGACGATCTCTACTTTCGCATCCTCACGCCAGGCAATTGCAGTGGCCAGGCGCATCACTGCAGCTCGCCCTTCATTGACAGTCATGCCTTGACCATTAACTCGAAGCGCGATTGCAGGGAGGCTCCGATGCTGCCCTTCGGATATAGCTGGTTGCAGCAGAAACTCAAGCGCCTCAAAGTTTATCAGCTGAGCCCTATTCGGCCAGAAAACCTGGGTTTCTAGCCCGCCAACCACCCATTCACCTCGCTGGGCCTGATATTGCTCTGCTCGTTCGAATGGATCATCGGTCGCCAGCATTGTGAAGCTCCTAGGGTTTGGCGGTTATAGGGTTCAACCTCAGTTTATATTGGTTGCCGATGTGAGAGTGACCTGAAGGCCTATCCATTTAAGACCGGCTCCTGCAGAACATTCGATCATGCCGGCCTATGAGAAGATGGAAGCCTCTTAGCCAAGATGCATCTGAGGGAGAGCACCTGGGGGCTTTTAAGACGCGCCCCTTTTTGGCTTAATCGGCCACGTGGTGGGGCATCGAAGTGAACGTTAGCGCCTGATCGCCCGCCCAGGCTGACATCGCAACCATCACCCTTTACCATCTACTAGAGCGATGTCACACGTGCTCGAGACTGTTTCGCTGATGGCTGAAACTTCTCTAATCAACTTAAGCATGGAGGAGACCACCAGCTCTCTCACCTGATCAATAGGATGCGATTCGATTGATGCAGTCACCACATCCTGTAGCTTGGCCTGTAGCTCTTGCGCTTGCTCCAAGGAAAAACCTCCAGGGAAGCACATCACTTTTCCCTCGGTTAGCGCGCATAAGGATTCGGCGCTGTGATGCTGGTGGAAGTAAACGAACCGAGTAATCGCCTGATCATTTACCACAGTCGGATATGTGAACATCCATGAGGTCTCGGCTAGATCTGCTTGAAGACGAGCGCTTTTGGCATGGAGTTCTGAGAACGAGTGGCGGGTACGCAGGATCAAGTCCAAGACATCATCAGGGCTGTTGAAACGTAACCGTCCGGTCAGCACCCACTCCTTACCGTTCTCCAAATTAACCAAGATAGTGGACACCATTTTTTAGTGGACACTATCTTGGATATAACTCCCACTCGTCGCTCCGGTCGCCGCCCGAACTTCCCATCCGCATTCAAGCGCAAAGTCGTCGAAGCCTCATATCAACCCGGCGCCTCAGTGTCGATGATCGCTCGCGAGCATGACGTCAATGCCAACATGGTTTTTCGCTGGCGGCAGCAATACCAGGACGGCGCATTCGGCCCGGTCAGCCTGAGCGCAACGTTCTTGCCCGTCGAGGTGATCAAAGCACCCATCGACTTGCAGTCAGCAGCGCCGCTGCCGCAAAAACCCCACTCCGAGATCGTTATAGAAGCAGGAAAAGCCAAGCTACGCATCACCGGCTCACCTGACCCGCAGACCTTGCAACTCACCTTGCAGCAGTTGCTGCGATGATTGCGCCTCCCGCTGGAACCCGTATCTGGATCGCCGCTGGCGTCACCGACATGCGCCGTGGCTTCGACGGATTGGCAGCATTGGTACAAACACAGCTGGAAGCCGATCCCTTCTGCGGCCAGATCTTTGCCTTTCGCGGACGACGCGGTGATCGGATCAAATTGCTGTGGTGGGACGGCGACGGTTTGTGCCTGTTCTGCAAACGCCTGGAGCAAGGTCGCTTCGTCTGGCCGCAAGCAACCAGCGGCAGCGTGTCGCTGACGGCGGCGCAGTTGTCGATGCTGTTGGAAGGCATTGATTGGCGCAGGCCAATTCGTACAGCACCCGTCCTCGCGGTCTGACTTTACGCGCTGAAAGATCTTAGTAATATTCGGCCATGAATCTCGTGACCGATTCCCTGCCGAATGATCTTCATGCCTTGAAGGCCCTGGTCTCTGCTCAGCGAGCAGAGATTGAACGCCTGAAAATGATGATCGCCAAGCTACGGCGTACGCAGTTCGGTCGTCGCTCCGAGCAGTTGGACGCGATGATCGATCAGCTCCAGTTGAGCCTTGAAGAGCTGGAGGTCAGCCAAGCCGAAGTGATACCGGTCGCTGAGCCAGCACCTCGTACAACTTCCCGCCGCAAGCCATTGCCGGACTATCTCCCACGCGAAATTCATATTCATCAGCCTGAGTCGCAATGTTCCGGCTGTGGTGGGGCGCTTCGCCAGCTGGGCGAGGATGTGTCTGAGGTGCTGGAGTACGTTCCGGCACGCTTTAAAGTGATTCGCCATGTTCGCCCCAAGCTGGTTTGCCGTTGCTGCGAACACATAGCGCAAGTACCTGCACCGAGTCGTCCGATAGCTCGCGGCCTTGCAGGCCCGGGGTTACTGGCCCATGTATTGGTCTCCAAATTTGTCGATCATCTTCCGCTGTATCGGCAGTCCGAGATCTATGCCCGTGAAGGTGTGGATCTGGAACGCTCAACCCTGGCCGACTGGGTTGGGCAGAGCAGCCAGCTGCTCAGGCCGCTGATCAACGCGCTTGAGCGCCATGTGATGAGCGGCCATAAAGTCCACGCCGACGACACGCCGATTGGCGTGCTTGCACCGGGCACCGGCAAAACAAAAACGGCACGCCTGTGGACGTACGTGCGCGATGACCGACCCGCCGGCTACACGACGCCGGCGGCGGTCTGGTTTGCTTACTCGCCGGATCGCAAGGGGCAACATCCCCGTGCTCATCTCAAAAACTTCAGCGGGATCTTGCAGGCCGATGGCTACGCCGGTTTTGCTCAGTTGTATAGCTCGGGTAGTGTTCAAGAAGCTGCCTGCTGGGCTCACGCCCGGCGTAAGTTTTACGACGTTTATAAAGACCAGTCCTCACCACTTGCCGCCGAAGTGCTGCAACGTATCGCGGCCTTATATGCCATCGAAAGCGAGATTCGAGGCCAACCACCCGACCTGCGAAAAGCCGCTCGGCAAAGCCGGGCAAGCCCGCTGCTGGAACAGCTGCACGCGTGGCTTAACCAGACGCTGACGCAACTGTCGAGAAAATCGGCATTAGGCGGTGCGATTTTCTATGCCCTCAACCGGTGGCAGGCCTTGGTGTGCTACTGCGATGACGGACGGATCGAAATCGACAACAACGCTGCCGAACGCGCGCTGCGCGCCGTCGCTTTGGGTCGCAAAAATTATCTGTTCGTGGGTTCCGATGCCGGTGGAGAGCGAGCCGCTGCAATTTACAGCCTGGTAGGCTCGGCCAAACTGAACGACCTGAACCCGCAAGCCTATTTGACCCATGTGCTGGAGCGAATCGCCGACCATCCCGTCAATCGGGTGGACGAACTACTACCCTGGAACGTTTCTCTTAACCCTTTCGAACGCTGCGAGGCTGCTTGATCAATGCCAAAAACATCTCATCTCTCCGTGGTTGAAACCGACCGTGTGCTGATACTGCACATGGAATTTAAATGGATAAAACCTTCGATCTGGCGCCGGGTGGCAGTGCCTGAAAGCATCACCTTGAGCAAGTTGCATCGCGTGATCCAGGTCGTTTTCGGCTGGAGCGATACGCACCTGCACGAGTTTGAAATTGATGGTGAAAGTTATGGCGTGCCGGACCCGGAATGGGGCCCGCCAGTGATTTCGGAGCAGCGCAAAAAGCTGATGAGCGTGTTGTACGGGAAGAAGACGTTTCGCTATGTCTATGACTTCGGCGACAACTGGGAACTGCGAATTAAAGTCGAGAAAACGTTGCCCGCGATTATTTTCCCGCAAGTGCCGTGTTGCATCGAAGGAGCCAATGCTCGCCCGCCGGAGGACATCGGTGGCGCCCCAGGGTACGAAGATTTTCTGGCGGCGTTGGCGGATCCGAATCACCCTGAGCACGAGGCAATGTCGGAGTGGTATGGGGATGATGGGTTCGATCCGACGGCGTTTGATTGCGAGTGGGTCAATCAATGGTTGAAGCAGGCGAAGGTCTGATCAGCTAGAGGGGGTTGGGCGTACGCTTACGTTGAAACCGTGGTCTCGAACAAACGATTTAACTGGATCCAGCATCTTCAATGAGCCCGCCCCGGTGATGACGCCAACTTAAGTCCTAACGATCTTTTCCTCGTTGTCACCGTGAGGGATTTTCACGCCGTCTTGGGTGATTTGGGTGACACGCTTGTCAGCCGCGATGATGACCTCATCGCCTAGATGGGCAACCAAAAAAGAGGTCATGAATTCCCTCTCTATTTATGTGAGCCAGGCCGGCGAAGCCGAAGGCGTGAATGTTGAAGCTTCTCGGGTCAAGACATGGCTTGCTTAACTACAGCCAACCCAGCACGGCGTTCACCATTGGATATGGTTTTCAGAGCGCATTCAGCAGGTCTCAAGCATCTGCTGCTCCCATACAGATAGCAGCGCAATGGGATTTGTGCCAAACCGATCTCCGGAGTTGAATGACCAGCGGCGTGCATCCGGGCTCACACACGTTTAGCAGTAGTCCGCTAATCACAGTCGTTGAAGATCATAATGCTCTACCTGATAGCCACATTGGTGTCCTCGATGCCCTGGTGTAGTCTGAACAGTCCAGAGGGAGTCCCAATTTTATGATTGAACAGCTCTTCAAAGCGCTACATCACCACTACGAAGCATACCGCGAACTGATCAACGAAAAAGCGATGCGGCACACGCCTGATCACGGCGACTTCGAGGTCTTTATTCAATCTGCGCTCAAGCTTACAAAGCCTGAAGACTGGGGCTTCATTTGCTCATCGATGGACATTATCAACGACAGCCTTTTAGGCATTGAGCATTTTTGCAAGTATGGCCTTGATGGCCCCACGAAGTATGACGACTTCGGGGAAAAATACATCCGCTTGTATGGCGTCTTGAACGCCACGTACATCCAGCAACAAGCCCTGCTCAACCTACACCGGATTGCAAACGTCATGAACCTTCGTGACATTGAGAGCAAAGTGGCAAACCTTCAGGTACGTGAAGTCAGGAATAAACTTGGCGCGCATAGTGTCGATTATGCTAATCGCGAGGCTGGAAACACTGAAAGCTTTGTTCCAGTTCGATTTACCCTTTCAGGTATGCGCTGTGATTACTACAACAATACAACGCTACAACACACCGAAGTAGATCTAAGAGTAATTCTCGGTGAGCATATCGAACTGATGAATGATATGTATGACGCCATATATCGAAAGTCAGTTAGCGCAATATATAAATCCAACAAAGATAAAATTGAAGAGCTTCTGGAGAAAATCGACGATGCCAAGGTACTACGAAATGGCGGCATCGTCATGAGAACACCGGACGGGAATAGAATCTTTATTACAGCATTCGAGTCAGATAAATAGGACTAAAGTTCACAATCGCTTAGACGTAATAGCGGTAAACCTATCCAGGAGAAGGGTTAGCTCTCCATCATGTGATGTATCTTCTGTCGCCTCCAAGAATCCAACCATGATTGCTAGAGTAGGCTGCGTACAAAAGTTAGCTGCACTAAACACCTCGTCTTTAGTGCCAGGCCCAAACCTGTAGCCACTCCACGTGTTATTTTCCTTGTCGGAAACTATATAGCGCTTAAGAGAAGATGCTGAATAGTGCATGGCATCGTCGGAAAGATGCTTGTACATTAGGTAATGGTTAGAGAGCGACGACATTTCGGCAATGTCTTTCCAGTTAAGATGGCGGCCCTTTTCCCCAGATATTCGTTCATCCATAGCGGCTTCAACGTCAGCAGTTAGGGAATAACTGCCATTTTTTAAAGCTACCGCCTGACCCCGTTTGGCTGCTAGGTTGTCGTGCTTCAGTAATGGGATGAACTTATCCGGATTGTCTGTCAGGGCACCGATACAAAATGAATTCTCATATAGACACCTAGCCATGATTCTTGCTTCTACTACCATGCCGCGCTCAAGATTCATGACTGCCGACTGAAAATTGCTCAGTGACCTAATGGCAGAGAACATGGTTAGCACCTTTACATCCATGGTTTTACCGTGATGCTTTTCAAATCCTGAGATGACTATCTTTTGCAGGAGCTGGTTGATATCCCTGAGCAGAGAAAACCACTCAGGATTTTCACCAGTAACATGATCAATGGTTTCTTGTATGTCGCCAGTCAGAAATCCATGGATATTAAATCCGGTATGTCCTGTCGCTTCGGTGCTCAAATCGATCTCCTTTCCTGATGATTGTATAATCAGCTTAGGGTAGCAAAAGCTAAGGAATGCGTGGCCTGCATTCAAGCATTACCAGGCAGGTGCTCCATTCTTCCTGCGGATCAAGCGCAATGTCGGAACCTAGCCCCCCGGTTGAGCCGGGGGGGGCGGATTAACAGTGGGGATAGGTGATGAGGATGAACGGGATTGGTTGAGTTGTTGGCACGGTAGGTGGAACGATGGCTACAGTGATGTTAACGGCCAGAAGAATGGCATTAAGAAGGCCGGTGATAGAGTTGATGAATTTGGACATTGTTTTTTCTCATGGTTGTCCTTTATTTAGCGTCCCTATCACAGAGCTGACCATTAAATTGAGACTTTTTTGAAAATAAATTTACCATCCGTCTATAATCGGCTCAGAAGAATTTTGGTACAGCTTTCGACGCTTCGAATTTGCGATACACATCCTGTGCCACAGCATAATTTATAATATGCCAACTGTGCGCAGTGGGATAAATAAAGCTCTTAATCTCAACTGGGGTAAAGGTGAAGTTTTCAGGCAAGCGTAGCTTTTTCTTTGCAGAGGAATCTGCGGAGTTACACTGCTCACAAATTATTACCGGGGCAAATCTTGCGGGTGCAACTCCTTGCAAGGTATACATGCCACCATAGGCGTCGCTGGCATGATCGTGATGTGTATGCAGACCAACAACCCAGCCTTCAAACCGTGATGGGCTTTTAGGAAATCGCATAGTCCAGCGGAGCATCTGAAATTTGGTACGGTTGCAGCATGGGCACCGCCAATCCTCGGTTAATGATTTATATTTCTGCTTGAAGTGACCACCATCAAATTTCTAAATACTCAATTTGTGTTGGGAGCTTTCTGTCTCGATTACGGAGAATAGTCGCTTCCCGATCTTTATTGCGTATCTTGCTACCATCGCAAGCTATGCAAAACTGATTTATTAGGAAGTCTAGATGACAACTGCAAGTAGCGTCGATAGAACTCATATCGTCTCCATTGACCACATAGCCCGATTGCTATGTGGTCAAATTGTAGATCAGCATGGCATATCGTTCTGGGGGCCTCCATCTCGCGTCTCCACACCTTTTCCGGCGACAATAGTATCTCACCTGGCGCGGCCATGGATCATGCCGGGATTTCTCTGACAATGTCCCCCTTGATCACGTATTGGTTTTTCACGTACTCACCATCATCACCAGGGGCTTTATCTACAACGATCATGCCGTGCGTAGCGAGGATCGATAAGCCGTCTCGTAGAGAAGTCCACTGCACAGCAGCCCTATTTCTCAAGTTCTCGACATTGATGCTCGAGATCCTTGCTTGATTCGGTCGGACGATCAGTAGCACGGCGTAGATCTTAAGCGCCGCAAGCGCCTTCTCCCCTCGGCGAGAGATCTTCGGAAGGTTCTTAACAACCTCTCTGTTTGGGATTTTGTAGTAGTAGCCGTCCTTTTCTGCCTCGAAATGTGGGCATGCCAGCGTGTACTCGGACTTGAGCTTGCCTCCACCAGGCTTGTGTCGAATCCACCCTCGCGCTTCCACGTCAACCAAGGCCTGGCGAACCATTGGCCGACTTAATCCTGTGCGCTCCATCAGCTCGCTGACAGAGGAGACGACTGTGTATGTCTTCGCCGTAGGGGTCATTGTCGCCAGCGCGAAGACGACACGAAGCATCGCCTGAGACCGACCTGCATGAGCCCCTCCTCGAAGGAGCGCAATCTCATCAGACCACCATGCCGGCACTTTCGACCAGGGCCTCATTCCTTGTCCTTCTTTTTCACTGATTCCAGCACAGATAGAGCTTTCCAAGCTACGCCGAATGCTGCGAATGCCAGCAAGGCGATAACTCCCGAAGGCCCGCTACTTACAATCTCTTTAGCTAATTCCAACATGGTTGCTAACCCTGCTTACTCTACGTTGGCTCCTTTGTACTTCAAGGCGCGGGGTCGCTTCTAGAGAGGCCTATAGTTTCGCGCTACAGAAAATACTTTGTATATCATGTGGTTAAAAGATTATTTGGAGCTTTTCAGGGGGCAATGAGAGGTATACGAATTACCCCTAATTTACTCCTCATTACCCCGTTGAGCGACCCGTGAATGCCAAAACTGGTTTTACTATGTCACTCCAAATCACTCTCGCTCATCGCGCCGTCCTTGCTCAAAACTTTTAGCAACGGCGTTGAGTTCCTCCTGCAGAGTGATCGGCGTGGACGTCTCATACAGAGCCAAAAAAGCTTCCTGAGCTCCAAGACTCGTTTGATTTTGCGCTGCTGTTCGGTCTCGCGTCTTTTTTTCAGAAAATCAAACATCTTCAGTACCTCGTCATGTGAGAGGTAATCATAGGCCGTAGAAAATGGGCCTTTTTGGGCGGGTTTCCCAAAATAAAAGAAGATCTTGGGCATCTATACATCGATGCGATAATTCGGCCATCAAGCACGCCTTGGATCTGTGACATCGCTTTCGTCGGCATAGAGTTGATCGCGGATCCATGCGATCAATGCCTATCGTCCACCAGGGTAACCATCATGCGCCGCCCGAAGATGGCATCGCGCAGCACCTGGCAAACCTCCCTTGCTGCGAGCGCAGGCGCAGGTTCTTCACGACAATCGGTTAAAGTCATAAAAGAAACCAGCCGGCTTTGATCGTTTTACCAAAGGTGCACAGGCGGGCATGAACCAGGTACTAACAGGGGAGGAGGGGATGAAGCTATTTTTGGACTGCGAATTCACCCGGCTCAACCGAGACACGAAGTTGATTTCGCTGGCACTGGTCTCAGAGGCCGGCGCCGAGTTTTATGTAGAGCTGACGGATACCTACCAGGTTGCGGACTGCAGTCACTTCGTAATCCAGAACCTTTTGCCGCAGCTGGATCACCCTCTTTATAGGATGTCACTCGTTGAAGCCAGGCTGCGCTGAGGGTTTTTCTCGTCAGTATTGGATGCCCACTGGAGGTCTGCTCGGATGCGCCAGACTGGGACTGGGATTTTTTCTGCCCGCTCGCCTACCTGGATCATGAATGGCCAAGCCATGTCGCAAACTTGCCCACCAACCTAATTCATTTGTTCAGGCGTTTTGAAGCCGACGACATCGGTGATATTGCGCTTCCCGAACTTCCGCATCACGCCTTGCTCGATGCCCGCCTCCTCGCTGACCTTCACAAGCGTTTCGCAGGGGCTTGCAAGCAGGCTGGAGATTGGTTGCGAAGAGTCATGACGAATAGCTCGAGATCGAGAGATTGCTGGGCGAATGGCTAGCGGGCGATTGATCATCTCTGTCCAGATAGTACTACCATCGAATTTTCAAATGCTTAGGAGAATCAGGATGTCAGCTTCAGAAGACCTCGCTAAAGACAAGTTTTTCTCGATGTTGGAGAGCGCTGGAAAGGTTAAATTTTTCCTTTTGATTGCCAGCTTTATGCTTCTTTTCGACTCGATGATGGTGCACTTCTCGGGCGCAGGCATTGTTGGGTTACAGCAAATGGAGCTCAAAACTGATCTCGTTTTGGGTATCAAGCTGCTGGTTGCGTTCGTATGCTTTTCCGGCCTTCTCTCGCTAGTTTTCACGTTCTTGTATCCCCTAACAGTGTCGGTTTACGAAGCAGCGATTGAGATCCTAAAAAATCTCGAAGCGAGGCTCGCACGCGCGATAAGCCCTTCAAAGCCAGACCAGGCCCAAGTGAGATGGACTCGACGTACTGACTGCGTGCGGCCATGGGAAATCCGGGAGGAGGCTCACGAAACCCAAAGCGAGTTCCTTATTGGAATCTACGACCGCTATCAACAGGAAAGAGCTGCGCAGAATGCCGAGCTGTACAGGGTTCAGCTTTACGCTTTCAGTGCCTTAGTTCTCGCTGGCCTAAATTTTTACTGGTCGGGAATCGGGGATGCGATGTCGATTGTCGGCTGGATTGAAGAGCAGTGGTCAAGCACTCCGGTGTGGCTGGCTTTGAGCGTATTCTTCGTGTTGATGGTGGCTCCACTTCATCGTAATCCGTCTGACAGTGAATGGATTTACTGTCCCGTTCTGCATCGCCGGTTAGAAAAGGCGTCCAAGGAAGAATATGACAGGGCCCAAGCATTTAGCGAGAGGATGAGACGGGAAGCCCAGATACACCGAGCGATTCGTGAAACTCAACAAACTCCAAAAGAACGTGCTTAGCTTCCTTTACGAAAAATATTTATCTCGACGTTAAAGAATGCTCTTGAGCTATCCGATTAGACGTTTAAGAACATAGTGATGGTTACGTTTATGAATAAAGCTAAGGTGCAACCAGCAGCGTTTTTTGCCGAGCGTGAATTTGTATGTTGGCGAGGGCGTGAGGATGATGAAAAGTTTCGTGCCAGGTATCCAGACAGGGAGATCACTACGTCAGTGTTAATTTAGACCTAATGCCTGTTAGGTTCGTCGATGCCGTAGCAGAGGATATCGCGCGCTGTCTTTACGATGCTGTGCTCATTACCGCAGGAAATCTCGCAGGGTTTGTGCCAACGCCAGCAGATCGCGAATGTATGCTTGAGAGGACATATCGTAAAAGAGTGTCCGGAGAGTGGAGTTACTGCGCCAATGGCAGATTTAACTGCCACGAGACAGAAGATGAAATCTATGTTGTTGAGCTTGCGATAGATGAGAGCGACAAGACTGAGCGGGTGAGGGTCTACACGGTTAAGGACGGTGGAGTAGAGCTTGTTTTCGATTTCATGTGCTATTCGTTCAGCATGCACGACGCAGTGTGGCTTTCTAACGCTTTGATGGAGGCCATGGGGCGTGAGCCTTTGGATACTTTGGAGACAACAAGCAAAAGCTGCAGGCCGATGGCTGGTTTCTATCCGGCTGAACTCTGTTTGAATGGTAGGTAGTCCACTAGGATCCTAGCTAGGCCACCCATGCGCTGTTGTGGATCGACCTGCTGAATACGCGGCGGGTGCGAAGGTCGCCGCTTCGGGCCTAATAGGCCCGGCTCAATGAGGCTTCTTCTTGGCTATGAGCTGACAACGCTACTGCAAACCCGAAAAAAACTCCTGAGCAAACCAAACAGGTAAACCAATCTCCAGCCCATGGAGGTTAGATGGTGGGCTCACTATGACGCCAATGATGATCAGCTTGCTGAGCTGATCGCTTGCTGCTTCAGCTGGAAGACCGGTAAAGGATACGAACTCGCTGCGAGGCAATGCACCTTGGATGAGCAGCGCTAACAACGCCGGCATCGTTTCTGGTCGAATGCCTGAGTCCTTCAAACGCGAGTTTGTTTTGTAGGCACGAGTGATGGACTCACGAAGCCTGCGACGATTCAGGGCGGTAGTCACGTAATCCACCTCCTCATGACAGACATCAAGCATGAAGTCGATGAAAGCGAGCTGCTCTCTGTCTGTGAGTTGTTGAGCACCCTCAAGCCCATCTGTCTGCATGGGATCATTCATAGCGGTAGCGGACTGATACTCGTCGAGCCTTTGGCCCAGGCCTCGCGAAAGAGACCACAGATGTGGGTGAAGTCCAAGCAGTGCGAAATGCTCGAACGTAAGAGCCCGCGCAAAAGCTCTGATGCCATTACGGGATGTTCGCCTATGGAGAACCTGGTGGTGCTGGCAAAAGACCGCAACGATACGTCGACGAAGCTCCGGGATGTCAACGAAGGTGCTCTGATGTAGCTCAAGTACGAATTCACGCTCCAGCATTTCTGGCTCAGAAGGGTTCCCATCAATCACACTTGAGTAATGAGCGATGGCGCCTCTCAGCAGTTCGCTCAAGCATGCAGCAGTCTCTGGTGCTACCAGGCCAGCGAGGAAGGCAGTCTTCCTTGCAAGCTCATCTGCTCGAGCCAGAGTCGATGTAGGAATCGAGTCGGGGAGGGTGGGGTGGAGCCAATGCTGAGTAGTCATCTGTGTGAAGATACGTAGTGCGGCATCGCTTAAATCCAGTAGCCTGTTGCCAGTGATTGTATCGACTCATGAGTCTCAGGGATGCATCCAAGAACACTAGTTGGCCACTACGTTGTAGTCAGGGGTAAGACTACGGTGAGCTGGATCATAGGTTTTTGGAGTCTTTTGCACTTGGTGCCAATGAAGTAGTCCTCATTCCTGCAGGCCACGTAAACCAGGCCGTACACCAAATTCTGGTGGCTGCTTCGGCCAGCAAGCGCTCACCAAACTCCGGTCGGCGTACACAGGATTCCGGTGCTTTGTGTCGGTATATCTTGGTTTGTTGCACGCCGATGCTGCTGATGGAGGGTGGGAGATAAAACCCCCGATATTCGACTCCGGTCGGCTGCAGACCACGTAATCCGGGTCGCACACCAAATTCCGGTCGGCGTACACAGGATTCCAGTGCCCTATGTCGAGCCGGTGCCAGAGATGCTGCTGATGGAGGGCGGGAGATAAAACCCCTGATATTCGACTTCGGTCGGCTGCAGGCCACGTAATCCGGGCCGTACACCAAATTACGGTGGTTGCTTCGGCCAGGAAGCGCTCACCAAACTCCGGTCGGCATACACAGGATTCCAGTGCTCTGTGACGGTATATCTTGGTTTGTTGCACGCCGATGCTGCTGATGGACGGCGGGAGATAAAACCCCCGATATTCGACTCCGGTCGGCTGCAGACCACGTAATCCGGGTCGCACACCAAATTCCGGTCGGCGTACACAGGATTCCAGTGCCCTATGTCGATCCGGTGCCAGAGATGCTGCTGATGGAGGGCGGGAGATAAAACCCCTGATATTCGACTTCGGTCGGCTGCAGGCCACGTAATCCGGGCCGTACACCAAATTACGGTGGTTGCTTCGGCCAGGAAGCGCTCACCAAACTCCGGTCGGCGTACACAGGATTCCAGTGCTCTGTGACGGTATATCTTGGTTTGTTGCACGCCGATGCTGCTGATGGACGGCGGGAGATAAAACCCCCGATATTCGACTCCAGTCGGCTGCAGACCACGTAATCCGGGTCGCACGCCAAATTCCGGTCGGCGTACACAGGATTCCAGTGCCCTATGTCGATTCGGTGCCAGAGATGCTGCTGATGGAGGGCAGGAGATAAAACCCCTGATATTCGACTCCAGTCGGCTGCAGGCCAAGTAATCCGGGCCGACACCAAATTCCGGTGCCCCTATTTCGATCCGGTGCCAGAGATGTTGCTGATGGAGGCCGGGAGATAAACCCCCCGATATTCGATTCCGTTCGGCTACAGGCCACGTAAACCAGGCCGCACACCAAACCCCGGTGGTTGCTTAGGCCAGGAAGCGCTCACCAAATTCAGGTAAACGTACGCAGGATTACGGTGCATTGTGCCGGGATATATCCGTGCTTGAAGCGCTTTGCATACGCCCAGTTTAGATTTCGAAACAGGCTATGAGGTGGATATCATTTCGTGAAGGGCCAGGATGATTTTGCTACCTTCGATATCTCGTCTTCTCGGGTCTGACTGGCCTACGCGACGGGCGATTGGAGATGTCGCTGGTTCGGGCCTAGTGGCCCGGCTTGGTGGTATGTTTTTTAGATGGAGGTGAAAGTGCTGTTATCAGTCAAGGAATACCAACCAGGGCTCCAGATCCCACAGAACGTTTGGATGACCCTAGGGCTGCCGTCACGCGGCACCAGGCTTCATGACCTAGTTCACGAAGGTCTGCCTCTCGAATACCTCGCGCGGATAGCGAGCTTAATGCAGGTGCCGCCCGGGGTTATCTCGAATGCTATTAGCATTGCACCCTCGACGTTGGCACGTAGAGCGAAAACAGGGCGGTTCAACACCGTAGAAAGCGACCGCCTAGTTGCATTAATAGTTGTCTTTGAGGATGCACTTTCTCTCTTCGAGAACGATGTCGCCGTTGCAACGGAATGGATGAGCTCACCAGTTCGAGGACTCGGATCGAAGTGTCCACTCGACATGCTGGGGACGAGAGTGGAGGCGAAAGCTGTCTTCGATCTTATCGGTCGATTGGAGAGAGGAATTCTCGTGTGAGACTCACAAGACGTTCTAGTGGGCTGGAGAGCTGTAGCAATTTTTGCTATCGCTCCCTCGGGCGTAAGCCCGGCTCGACGCGTGAGGGCCGGGTGTCTGAAAAAATGTTTGACGGAAATATGTGTATAAGTATACAGTGTTCTTGCTGTGTTGACGTGCCGCTCCTGATTAGCTGCCAGATGTTTTGGGCGTCAGCGATGATCGTCATACAGTGAAGCCAGAGCCCCTTAAATGGGGCCTTTTTTTGCCTGAGCTAAAGAAGCCGAGGGCGAGCTGGTTGATTGGCTGCATCACCCTGACACCCTCTGACAATCGAGACTCACGAATACCCCCCATCAGGTTCTAACGCCTCTCCCTATGCGCCGCGAGGTGCTGCATCTCGGCTGTCCATAGTCGTAAAAATCGACGCCAATCTCTCGCATAGCTACCCTGGCGCAATCGAGTAGACCCGGTGCTCGCTTCTTCAAAACGCGTCTTCCACGGTTCTGGTATGTGCTCGTCAAGCACGACGACAAAATGGGATCCGCTGACACCCACGATTTCAGTTTCTGGAACGCACTCTCGTAACTCCTCAATCGACATGGCGACTGCATCGCCAATGGGATCATCTCGATCTTGGCGCTCAATTTCTTCAAGAATCGCAAGGTGCTGAATCGCTCGATCAGATCCAGGCTGCAGTTGTTCTAAATTCCATATTGCGTAGCGCCGTTTGCGTTCGCGCTGCCAGAGACGATTCGCGTCAATCATCACTATTTCCCACTATTCCAGGCCCCCGTGAGCTCGTTTATTCGATCCACGATTTAGCGTGCAACTGTTCGAGCTGATCATGCCCCCTAAGTACATAGTAGGTCGACTGGATCAGCTCCGTCGCGCTGCGTGGACTCATGAGGCGGCCTACAGGGCAGGAGAGCTGAAGCTATTTAAGGACGTCGTGATTTCGGGCCCTTGGGCCCGGCTTGCGGTCACTTGTTACCAAATCCCAAAGCACAGTTTGGCCATACTGTCAGTGCTCAATTCTTTAGGTGTTGCCATGGCTACCGCAACGGTATTCGAGGTAACCGCTTTGGTCTATGAGACTGTCGATTTTTTTTGAGGTGGTGGGCGTGTGCGGAGAGTACTGAGTGGTGATGTGTTCAAATCATTCTGGGCTCATTCCAAGTGAAGTGAACAAGGATACTTCCGTCTGTCGGATACTGGATGGATAGCTCGGTGTATCTTTAAGGAAAGTTAACTTCTAGAGTTTGACAGTTCTACCCAATGGCCCAATAAACATTGCGTTTGGGATGTCACTAGGGTTGATGTAGTGCACAGCCTCTAGGCTGTTGTAATTGAAGAGTTCTATGGTTAGAATCATTTTGCCGCTAGTCTAGGTTAAAAGTGTCAATATATATTAATTGTTTTACGTTCTCCTAAAAAATCAGTCTTTCATCAAAAAAAACTTGCAAAAGATTATTCTCGGCGATAGTGTTTCAAGCCATCTTGTATGAACATCTTGAGAGGCGGGTGATTTTCATGTCGTCAAACGCGGGCAGTCAAACTAAGTAAATAAAAATATCGGCTTGTATAGTTGATAGTATTTATTTGTGTTTTTGTCGTCTTTTGATTTTATTGAAGGTTTGACTTGAGCTGTACAGCTCAGGTGAGTTCGGCTGTGCGTGGCTCTTAACTTTGCGATTTGGAAGTGCTTCAGATGGAGAATGATATTGTGGTGGAAAGCACAGAAAGATTTAAAAAAGTAGTTCTCACATCACCGCAACTCGTTGAGACTTTACCGGTACTCTCATGGCCAGCAGAAAATGCAAGCGATCTAAAGGTGTCGGATTATGAAACATTACTTACCCCAATGGGCGGCGTATATGTTGAAAACTTACCAAAAATAACAATAATTTTGAATCCTGATGGTTCCATCTGGATGCATGGATCGCTTTACCTGCTATCAAGAGCACTGGATTATAAATCAATTGAGCCTGAGGCTATAGATTCTATTGCTCGTGATTTGGTTGCTTTCAGAAATACTTTGCTTGCGCATGGTCTGGATTATCAAGTTTTCCCTATTAATTTGTTGAAAAGGCCAACTTACGCTTATAGTTCGATATTGAATGAAAAGGTAAAACAAAAACCATCTTCGTCAGTTGAAAAGCGAAAACTTTCTTCCATGCGGGGATTCTATCGCTGGATGAAAAGAAATGATCCTTCTTTTCGCCCTGAATATCCGATGTGGGTTGATGAGGTCAAGTATGTCAGTTTCGAAGACTCTGATGGAAATACAATATGGAAAGAAGTAATCACTAGTGATTTGAGTATTAAGCACGCTGCCCAGGATGATCTTGAAAGCATCGACGATGGAGGCAAGCTTCGCCCGTTACGACCGGATGAGCTTGAGCAGGTGCTTCGAGCCCTTTGTGAAGAGGGAAATACTGAAATGATGCTTATTTTCGCTATCGCTTTAACCAGCGGCGCGCGTATTCAGACAGTTCTCACGCTCCGGCTAGGTGATATATGCACGCGAGAGCATCAACCTGACCGATTAATCGCTACGAAGTGTGGCGGTGGTAGACGTGTTAAGACCAAAAACAATAAAGCGCTAACGATCTTCATACCTTATTGGGTTCATAAAAAACTATCCATATATGTCAAATCCCAAAGATACCTTGATCGGCTGTCACGAAGTGGCTATGCCGACAACGACGAAAGCTATGTGTTTTTGACAAGCGCCGCGAAGCCATATTACATGGCTCGGTCAGATCCCAACTATGCCCTAACGCCGAAAACCATCAACGGTGGAGCAGTAAGAACTTTTCTTTCGCGTCTTAAGCGCAAAATGCTCATTGAACACGGCCAATATGTTGATTTTCGTTTTCACGATTTGCGTGCAACTTTTGGAATGAATCTGTTTAATGAATTGATGCAACAGGTGAATAGTGGGAAGCGAAGTTTGTCTTCAGCACTAAATTACCTTCGAAAACGAATGTCGCATAGCTCGCTGGAGACAACTATGCGGTACTTTAGATATTATGAGGATGTAGATGTGGCATACGAAGCTCAAGCGAGTTTCGAAAAGAAAATTGCAGACTTGATGCATGGAGCAGAACAGGGCATTGATCGTGCTGCGTGATCCATTATTCTTTGATTTACAAGAGTTCAATGTAGATAATGTTTACGACAAGATAGAATCGATTCCGATTTCCCGTCTAGTGCTTGTCGTAGCCAGTCAATCCTTAGATCTTGGATCACTTGCGTATCGCGTTAGGGATAAGCTACCAGGCAAGGCAGTTCGCGTTGTCGATGTGAAAACTTATGAACCTGAGAGAGGGCGGGCCATTTCAGGCTGGCTTGTTAAAAACGTGGAGGTTTACTTATCTGGAAGAAGTCTCAAAACTTTTGCTAGCAAATTTCGTGCGCTCGTCAAAATGGTAGATAAGTTTGATGAGTTGTGCAGTGATTCCTTCATTTCATGTGATAATCTGAATAAATCGTACGAAAGTTATCGACGGTTTTTACATGGTATGAAACATTCTGATGGCACGCTTTATCAAACTATCGATACTCGCCTCGGTGTCGCTTCAGATATCATGGATACTTTTTGCAAGGCACTTAATTATCGGAAATATCCCGTAAAGAAAATTCAGAATGAAACGGGTCGCGCAAAAACCGCTCCAACGCTCTCACCTCAGCAGGATTTAGTAGAGGAGTCTCTCGCACTGTCTTTCAGCCTGTTTTCTGGGATATCTCAATTACTCTCGACAAATGCAGCATATCCTATCGAATTGGAACTCCCAAAGGAAAAAGTCTGGCTCTTTCCTATAAGGCAATTTTGCGCGTCTAAAGAGTTGCTTGAATCAGGTAAGCCTACTCTTGAGCGAAATATATTGTGGAATTATCGAGAGGGCAGAGTCAATACGCCTGAGGAGATGGAAAAAAGGTCAGTCTACAAAACAGTGGATATTTCGAAAAAACGGTATTTCTTGCGCAGTGAATACCAAAAAGCTTTAGAGAATATCGACAGATGTAACGCCGATTCTAATTGTATCCCGCGTCGTCGGCTCATGAAGATTGCCCAAGAGGCTTACATAGTAATATTTGTAGCCGTCACTGGCATGAACGAATCAGTACTTCGTGAATTAGAATTTCAACCAGAGTGGGGTGATGAAAATTTTGAAGGCGAAAGAGGTGAGATAGGTTTTCGGGGCTTGAAAGCCAGAGCAGGAAATAAGTGGGTGGGCTTTAAGATAACCACTGATCATATCAAGTATTTTAAACGATTTATAAAGTTGCGGGATTTGATTTGTAATGAAGGCAACTATCGCCATTTGTTCGTAGCAATGGATTCGGACGGGGCATGTTTGGATGAGCCCATTATCGAAAACACTATACTTGATTATTATAGGCGGATCAGGTCTTTTCTCTATCCTAGTATGCGGGCGATATCATATCGCCAATGGAGAAAGTATAAGTTCGATGATGTTAACCAGTCTGAGGGTCTCTCGGTTGCAGCGAATTCACTTCAGCACACTATAGGCGCTGCTACTTCGAGCTATATGGAGCAAGCTCCTGATGATGCTATGCTGGAAATATCCAGTTTTATACGACAATACGACGAGGGTTTGCAAGGGCACGGAAGGTTAAACGCCTTTGTAGAAACTCCAGCGGGAGCGTGTGAGGAAACTGGTGTTCCAAAAATGATTGAGGCCACGGGTGTTTTTGAACCGGATTGTAAAAGTTTTCTCGGTTGTTTGTTCTGTGAGCATTTTTTACTACATACAACCGAGGCTGATGTCAGAAAGCTGCTAAGCATGAAGTATTTTTTGGAGAAGATTCTGCCGCTGTCGAGATCGGTCAGTGGATTTGAATTGACTGCCGGAAAAACCCTACATAGAATCGATGAGTTTGTTGAGGCGATTAAGCAAGCCTCCTCTGAAATCAATAGTGTTGTAGAAAGGGTGCTCCTTGAGGTCTATAAGTCTCAAGCTTTAAGTCCCTACTGGCAAAGCAAGCTATATTTTTTGTCTAGACTTGATTTGATTTGAGGTGCCCACATGCAAGCCCTTGCTCCAGACTTTAAAGGAAGTGCAGAGATTGTTTCATATAATAGCGCGGGCAATCCATTGTCGCGCAAGGAAGATGACGTTTGGTATTTGGAGCATCTACGAGTCAGGTTAAGTGAGCGGGTTACCTTCTACATGGCAAGGATTTTCCGCGAAGATAAATTTTATGAGGAAAATGTTAGTCAGGGTAAAGATGTCATGCAAGTGATTGTAGAAGGCCAGCATAAGGGAAAGCCGCTTCGCATTGGTACACTGAGAACATATTACAAGCTTCTAAAGGATATGGTGGGTTTTGCTCTGGTCAGGGAGTTTCATTTCACGAGTTGTTGAGTACCCCACAGTTGTTGTTCAGCTACGCTAGGGGAGGGAAAAAAAGTGTTTCTCAAGCTTTGAGCGGTCTTCTGCTTCGACTGCAGGAAGCACAACGCTTAAACCTTCCCTATGAGCTAGTTGGTACTTTGCGGGTTATTGTATCAAACTTCGAAAATACTCAGACTTTAGCTATTCCGCCGCGAATATTGAGTATAATAACTTTTCAATTTGAAGAGTTGCTTGATATATTTGTCAGGCACTGTAGAGATATATCTCGCTTTTCGCGACGGGTAGGAGCAAGTCATATATATGGACGAAGTCGAGAGCGACAGGAAATTCTGGTGGGCTCGCGGGCAGCTATTGAGCCCAATTTCTACGAGGCAGTAAGAGAGTGTGGGCTGGAGGAGTTGCAGAAAAAATTCGGTTTTGATCAAGTTCCGAATTTCTCCCTTTTTTTGACTTTGGTGCAGTACGCAGCAAAATCTTTAATACATTTATTTACAGCTGCTCGCCATTCTGAAATCTTGGAGCTCCGGCATGGATGCTTGGGGAAGATGCGTGTGCGTGGTATGGAAATTCCTACAGTTACCGGTGCGCCTGCAAAAAAGGATAACGTTTTTCCCGTTGTTTGGGTCACTTCCGATCTTGGGGTGAAAGCGGCCAAGGTTGCTCGGATTCTTTCCAAGATGATTTATCGTGCGCAGGGAGTGAAAACCTCTGAAGCGTCATTTTTGTTTATTTCGGTTACGTATTCACCCTTCTCCAATAAGCGCCCAAAAGGAAAATTTCCTCAATTATCTGGCCGGCTTGATTCAGGTTTAGGTCGACACCTTAATCCCGTTGAGTTCAAGCAATCCGACTATGATGACTTAAGATATCTGTTGCCATTGGGTGAGGTAGATAATCATCCTGGCTTGATTGTGGGGGAGCCTTGGAAATTATCTTCTCATCAGTTTCGCCGATCTTTTGGTATTTATGCTACAGCGTCTGGTTTGGCAAGGTTCCCTGCACTCAAATCTCAATATCACCATTTTAAGGTCACGACCTCTATTGCGTATGGTGAAGGAGGAGGGGCTAAGGTTGAGTTTGGTGGGGATGGGGGTGGAGATCATATACGTCTGAAATATGATGAAGAAAGTTTGGCCATGGATGCGTGCTTGTACGTTCAAGAAGTACTGTTTTCCTCCGAGAAGCTTTATGGGCCTAAAGGTAGATATATTGAGAAGGTTGTCAAACCCACCCTCGGTGAAAATATAAGGCTTATTTACAAAGAAACTGCAGCTTCAGTAAAGAAAGGTACAATGGCTTACGCTCAAACAATACTAGGCGGCTGTATGACAACTGAACCCTGCATGAAAAAAGCCCACGGTTCAGTGGTTGTATGCACGGACTGTGCGAAAGGGGTAATCAAAAAAAGCAAATTGATTTCTGTGATCGATGAGCAAAGAGAATTGGTATTAACTCTTTCTCCTGATTCGGTGGAGTTTAGGACTGAGCAACAGCAACTTGAAGAGTTGGAGTCGTTCTTGGCGAAAATTCAAGAAAGCGAGGCTGATGATGAATGAATACTTTATGGCGCTACAGCGTATGATTGAGGGGAGACCAATACGTGTAGCCAAGGGGAGTGAAATTAATCGTAAAAATGTTGCCTTGGAGGCCGGAAAAGATGCAAGTGCAATCAAGGCCGGTCGTGAGGTATTTCAGCACCTGATAAAAGACATTGAATTGGCTCGAGTTCAGCAGAAATCGACCAAAAAGGCTTCAGTAGACAGGATGGCGCGTTTAAAAGACGCATTGGGTCAATCAAAGACTGAGGTCGATCAACTAAAGGCCCTTTTGGAAGAGAGCCGTAAGCAGTGTTTGATGCTTATGCACGAGTTGTTTGTAAGGAAGAAAGAAGAGTCTCATCTCCAGTCAGTTAAACCCGATATATCACCTAATGGCAGGCGTTGATTAAGGTCTGTGCGTGCTTATTAGTGGCTGCCTGGACTTGCCCCTACAAAACCGGACACCAACTCCCTGTTAAATTGATGCAGCTGCCAAGCGCCTGAATTCCCTCGGCGAGCGATAGTTTAAGGCGCTGTGAGGATGCTGCTCGTTGTAGTGTTCGACGGCAATCGCCAGGTTACGCAGCGCCGTTTCGCGATCCCGCTTAGGCATGTGCGCCACGTAGTCACGCTTGATCGTCTTCACGAAACTCTCGGCCATGCCGTTGCTCTGCGGGCTGCGCACTGGGGTGGTCACCGGCTGCAAGCCAATCTGCCGAGCAAATAGGCGTGTCTGTTCGGCGGTATACGCCGAGCCGTTATCGCTGAGCCATTGCACCGGTGTGGCGGGTAGTTGATCACCGAAGCGCTTCCACGCTTTTCAGCATCAAGTCGCGAATATCTTCGCCGCTGTACCCGGTCGGGCTCGCGACCCAGCCGATGGCCTCGCGATCACAGCAGTCCAGAGCGAAGGTCACACTCAGTTTGGCGCCGTCCTCGCAACGGAACTCAAAGCCGTCCGAGCACCAACGTGTATCGCTGGTTTGCACGCAATTCGGCCGTATCCGATCCATGAAGCACACCTATCGCCAGGTGGGCCCCTCGTTTACCGTGGCATTTCCGGTGAGCAGTTCCACGGCAGCATGGCTTCGTAGTCTTCCACCGACGAGGCATGCGGCAAGCGCTCAAGTACGTGGCGCAGCCACGTATAGGGCTCTTGGCCGTTGACTTTGGCGGTCTCGACCAAGCTATAGATCTGCGCACTGGCGATGGCGCCTTTGGGTGTATCGCTGAACAGCCAGGCCTTGCGCCCGATCACAAACGGCTTTATTGCACGCTCCGCCGCGTTGTTGTCGATAGGTAAAAAACCAGCTTCAACGTAACGCTCCAGCCGAAGCCAGTTGCTCGCCAGATAATTAACCGCTTTACCCAACACGCTTTGCGGTGTCACTTGGGACTGCGTTTTATCCAGCCAACTTTTCAACTGGGCGAGGATCGGCAAGCTCTTTTCCTGCCGACCGATAAATCGCTGCTCGTCGCTGACGTCTTTCAGCTCACGCTCGATGCCATACAGCTTGTTGATCATCGTCAGCGCGATATCGGCACGCCCGGTCTTGCCCTTGGGCTGCACTTTCTGTGCTTCCACGAATTTGCGACGTACATGAGCCATGCACGCCAGACGTTCCACGCCCGGTTGCAACGCCAGCGCGTTATAGCCTGCGTAATCGTCGGTCATGACATAGCCGCGATAACTTTCCAACAGACGCAGCGGTACGTCCTGCGCACGGCTGGAGGTGTAGTCGAACAGCACGACTTTGCGATCCGGCGGGCCGCTTGCTTGCACCCACATCCAGGATTGGCTGGTCGGGTCTCGATCCGGCTCTTTGAGTACCTGGACGCGGGTTTCATCGCAGTGGATGACCGGACTTTCCAGCAACCGCTCGCGCATCAGATTCAATAACGGTTGCAGATGTTCGCCGCACTGGATAATCCAGCGGGCCAGCGTTTGGCGCGGGATTTCTATGCCATGTCGGCTTAGCACCGTTTCAAAACGATGCAGCGGCAAGCCATCGACATACTTGGTGGTCAGCAGCATCGCCAACACGCTTGGACTGGCCATGCTCTTTTCGATTAATTGAGCGGGCTTGTCGGCGGTGACCGGCGCTGTTTCACAGCCACGGCAGCCGTAAACCTTGCGGATATGTTTGATCACGCGGATCTGCATCGGCACGATGTCCAGCTGTTCGCTGGTTTCTTCACTGATCACATGCTTGCGGCAACCGCAGGCACAGGTCAGTTCGTGTTCGGGCAGTTCGTGGATGACTTCGATACGCGGAAGATCAGCCGACAAGGGTTTGCGCTTACCACGGCGTAGAGTCGGAGCAACGACTTCTTCGTCAGCGTCGCCGACTGAAGGCATCGGCTCGCTTTCGGGCTCGTTGAACAGTGCCAGTTGCGGCGTGTTGAGCTCGACCGTCTGCTCGGACTTGCGCCCGAAGATACGGTCACGCAACAGCTTGATCTGTTCTTTCAGATCAACAATGTGGGTGGCGTAAGCGTCTTTGACTTCCTGCTCGCGCGAGCGTGCTTCGTAACTCTCAAGCAGCATCTGTTTGAGCAGTACGGGATCGTCAGGAAGGTTTTCGGGCAATGGTCGCATGCCCTGGATTATACCCGTCAGGCAACAAACCTTGGAGTCAAAACCTTGTGCGGGCGGTTGCGCCAGAGGTCAAACCCATCCAGTAACCAGTTCAGTTCTTGCACCGTCAGCACGATGGCCTCATCCAGTTCATCGGGTGAAGTTTTGAACCGCTCGGACTCCAGACGCTTGAGCCAAAGGCAGAAGCCGTTGCGCTCCCAATACAACACCTTGACGCGGTTGCGGTGGCGATTCAGAAAAACGAAAAGCACGGGGTCAAACACCGCGACTTTGATATCCAGTTCGACCAGCGCAGCCAGGCCGTCGATGGACTTTCGAAAGTCCACCGGTTTGGGGTAGAGGTACACTTTTTCAACACTGGCATTGGGACGCATCATGGTGATGGGCTCCTGATGGAAATCGGGAGCACAGCATCCGTTGTCAGCTATTCGCTTGGAATGTGGGGTTCGTGGAGCGGATACATTCGGCCTTCGTGCCGAAGTGGCACAACTTGCTGTTTGAGGCGGCGCTCAAGCAGCAAGTTGTGATCACGCATGACCCGGTAGACCCGCTTCACGCTGATCGCGGGCAGCGACTGCTTTTCACGAGCGCGACGCAGCAATCCCCAGACATGGCGGTAGCCATAGCTGGGCAGTTCACTGACCTGTTGCTGGATTTCAACCATCAGCTCAGCGTCGTTCATAGGTCTGCTTCGCCGTGCTTTGGGCAAAACCGATTGCTTGATTCGAACCGTTAATTGCGAGCGCGCCACACCGAGACATTCGCTGACCAGCTTCACTGGTCGCCCCCCGGCAACAAGGTTGAGTGCGCAATCCATTTTCGCGACCGCGCGATTTCCACGGCCTCTTTGAGGACTTCTGCTTCCATCGTTTTCTTACCCAGCATCCGTTGCAACTCACGGATCTGCTTGAGCGCGTCGCTCAGTTCTGAGGCAGGTACCACGGCTGCGCCAGCACTGACCGCCGACAGGCTGCCGTCCTGGTAAAGTTTGCACCAAAGGAACATCTGGTTGGCATTGATGCCGTTACGCCGGGCCACTACCGAAACGCTTTGTCCTGGCTCAAGACTCTCGCGAACCATGGCCAGTTTTTTGCTCTGGGCTGCAGCGGCGCCGCCGCTCCTGGCCCAAAAGCTCTCCACTCTTATCGTTGCTGTTAGTCATAAACATAACCGTTTGCCTATCCCTTATCGTAAGGGGGAAACGGTGTCCTGTCTTTCATGGGGCTCGTTCACTGCCCCATCTGGATTCAGCCCGCGATCTATCTGAAGCACAAGCATGTGCAGATCTACGAATCAGATTGTGTAGCACATCATCCTTGCTAGAAGGATCTCCATCTTTGCCACCACGGCCAGAGTGCCTGAGATCGGTTATCAGGTTTCTGATTGCCAAAGGAATTGTCCCTGGCCCGGCTGAACCGAAGTGATGTTAGTAAGTACATAAGCGCGTTTCTGAGGCGGGCTAAGCGCTTGAGCAGTCCAACTCATGGGGGCTTTCACCATTTCCTAATTTTGCCCGCTCAACATTGGATGTACGGTTTCAAGACATTTGAATCCATCATCATGCAACGACCGAGCTTTCAAGGCATCGGGGCCAATTAGGTAGCGATTCTATCCTTGGGTAGATTCCCACCACTTTGGCTGGCACGTCTACGCACCTCAACCATGGATTAACAAGCAGCCTCCGATCTTCCAGTAGTAGGCATGATCGAATCCTAGGCCTTATCTCGATCCTAGCGAAGGTTACTGCTGACGGTGGTGATTGTGGATTACTAGGTGATTCCTAGGGTAGTGCTGGCCTCCCCACAGGGTTACCCGCTGGCATTGGAAATCATGGAAAGGCTAGACGCGGAAATGCTGCTTCTGTCGCATCCTAACCTCACATTAGGCCTTGACTAGGAGAGCTCTCGTTCGAAGACGTCAAGGGCTGATTCGCTTTCAGTTCGATTTATCCAAGGAACTGTACCGACGCGCAAAGCCCCTTCAATTGCAGGTAGTCGAATGAGAACGATGCGTACAAATTGACTATCTGGCTGCACCAACGCTGTCGCACCTATGGTTCTGAGCATGGTCGCTTTAAACATTAGAATCCAACGCTAGAAGGCTCCAATCGACTAAGCAACGGACTTTGTCGATGCCTAGCACTACGTATCTGTCCATCTTAGATTTTGTAACAGGTAGAGTTTTTAGGCTGTATGTAACAGGTAGTTCTGCACCTTCACCGTGTGCAACGTGATGTCGACCACGTCGCCATCGGCGCCGACCTGTGGCATCTCGATCCAGTCGCCGACCCGCAACATGTCGTTGCTGGTCAGCTGCACGCTGGCCACGAACGACAGCAGCGTGTCCTTGTAGACCAACAGAATCACCGCCGACATTGCGCCCAGGCCTGACAGCAGCAGCAGCGGTGAACGATCAATCAACGTGGCGACGATGATGATTGCGCCGAACACGTACAAGACCATTTTCGCCAGTTGCACGTAGCCTTTGATCGAGCGCGTGCGGGCGTGTTCTGTGCGTGCATAAATGTCGAGCAGGGCGCTGAGCAGCGCGCTGATCGCGAGCACCATGAACAGAATGGTGAACGCCATCGCCACGTTGCCAAGAAAAATCAGGCTGGTCTTGCCGAGCGCCGGCACCAGTTGCAGACCGAACTGGATCACCAGCGATGGCGTCATCTGCGCCAGTCGATGAAACACCTTGTTATGACGAAAGTCGTTGATCCAGTGCAGCGCCGGCTGGCGGCCGAGCAGCTTGGTCGCATGCAGAATCAGGTAGCGCGCCACTCGTCCGAGCATCAGCGCGACTAACAGCAAGAACAGCAGTCCCAGACTGGAATGCAGGAGCGGGTGCTGATCGAGCGCTCCCCAGAGGTCTTGCGCATTGAGCCAAAGCTGTTTGATATCCATAAATGAAACCGTTCTTCTATAGGACGCGACGGGGCGATTAGAGCATTTAAGACACGTTGCGTGACGGTTGGAGAAAAATCAGGCAATAAAAACACCATTGTTTGCAGCCGTTTGTATAAAGAAACTCGGCCTTCGCGCTCGAAACCGGTACCCTATGCAGCTGTTTTTTTGTATTTCTTCGAGGTAGCACCCGTGTTTTCCCAATTCGCCCTGCACGAACGCCTGCTCAAAGCCGTGGCCGAGCTTAAATTTGTCGAGCCAACGCCTGTGCAAGCAGCGGCCATTCCGCTGGCGCTCCAAGGGCGTGACCTGCGGGTGACTGCGCAAACCGGTAGCGGCAAAACCGCGGCCTTCGTTTTGCCGATCCTCAACCGCTTGATCGGCCCGGCGAAGGTCCGCGTCAGCATCAAGACCCTGATTCTGCTGCCGACCCGCGAGCTGGCGCAGCAGACCATCAAGGAAGTCGAGCGCTTCGCCCAATTCACCTTCATCAAATCCGGCCTGATCACCGGCGGTGAAGATTTCAAGGTCCAGGCCGCCATGCTGCGCAAGGTGCCGGACATCCTGATCGGTACGCCGGGGCGGATGATCGAGCAACTCAACGCGGGCAACCTCGACTTGAAAGAAGTCGAAGTGCTGGTCCTCGACGAAGCCGACCGTATGCTCGACATGGGCTTTGCCGAAGACGTGCAGCGTCTCGTGGAAGAATGCAGCAACCGTCAGCAAACCATGCTGTTCTCGGCCACCACCGGTGGTTCTGGCCTGCGCGAAATGGTCGCCAAGGTCCTGAACAACCCTGAGCACCTGCAGCTGAACAACGTCAGCGACCTGAACGCGACCACTCGCCAACAGATCATCACCGCGGACCACAATCAGCACAAAGAACAGATCGTCAACTGGCTGCTGGCCAACGAGACCTACCAGAAGGCCATCGTGTTCACCAACACCCGGGCCATGGCCGACCGTATCTACGGCCGCCTGGTGGCGCAGGAATACAAGGCATTCGTGCTGCACGGTGACAAGGACCAGAAAGACCGCAAACTGGCGATCGATCGCCTGAAGCAGGGCGGCGTGAAAATACTCGTCGCGACCGACGTTGCTGCTCGCGGTCTCGACGTCGACGGCCTCGATCTGGTGATCAACTTCGACATGCCCCGCAGCGGCGACGAATACGTTCACCGTATCGGCCGCACCGGTCGCGCCGGCAACGATGGCCTGGCCATCTCGCTGATCTGCCACGGCGACTGGAACCTGATGTCCAGCGTCGAGCGCTACCTCAAGCAAAGCTTCGAGCGACGCACCATCAAGGAAGTCAAAGGCACCTACGGCGGACCGAAAAAGGTCAAGGCCTCGGGCAAAGCCGTCGGTGTGAAAAAGAAAAAAGTCGACGCCAAAGGCGACAAGAAGAAAACCGGTGCCAAGGCACCGACCAAGCGCAAGATCGCCAACCGCCCGAAAACCGACGCCCTGTCGCTGGTGAGCAAGGACGGCATGGCGCCACTCAAGCGTCGCAAGCCGGAAACGCCGGCTGCCGAGTAACGCTTTCTTCGCTCAATAAAAAACCCGGACATGCATTGTCCGGGTTTTTTTATCACCGAAATCAGGCTATCCCATCCCTGCGCAGGACCTGGCGAAGCCTGCAATCATTTGGGCAACTCCGCACCCGTAGCAGCGTCGAGCCTGTGAGGCTGCGCAGCATCTATCGGCTCAGCTGGCCTTCTCCTCCGCCGCACCCAACTCCTTCAATCGCTTATCAATCAGCTGGCACTTGTCCGGCACGTCCTTGCTGGCAGTGTCCAGGTCCATCTTCTGCAGTTCATCGTTGATCTCTTTGGCCTTGGCCGGATTCTGCTGCGTGAGCTCGGTCACTCTTTTGGCCAGTTGCTCGCGCTTGATCGTGGCATCTTCGGGCGTGCACGCCCATGCGGGCAGGGCGCAGGCGAGGGTGGCGACGAGCGTGAGCTTGAGAAGAGTTTTCATGGAATGGCCTCAGATCCGTTTTGGGCGGGTGATTGGTTGAGGGCGGTCGTGGGGGGAAAGTTCCGTTTGGTGGCGGGTTAGAGGCTTGTTGAGAAGCGTCCTGGCTGCAAGCGATTCTTCCTGCATGTGTACAGGAACGTGATTGGCGAAACCGCTGTCACTGCGGTTGAGCGCATTGCGCAGGTCCAAACGGGCGTCACTCCGGTCGGTAATGCGGCTGGCGTGCCAGCGGGCCCCACTGCGGTAGTTGCTGGTACCAGCGTGCAAACAGGTGTGGCCCCGGTCAACAGGCCGGTACCACCCGGTGTCGTCGTGCTTCCCGGGCAAAACGCCGTGCAGGCCGTCACCTCGCCAGCAATCACCCAGGTCGCCCCGACCGCCGCGCAAACCCTCACGCGGGTTCAGGGCGTCCCGAGTTCAAGTACTCAACCCAATAGCCACAAATACCTGATCGAAACCAACCCGGTACTCACCGACCTTAAGCAATTCATGAGTTCGGATTACCTGCTCGCGGGCTTGGGCTACGACCCCGATATCAGTGCCAAACGCCTGGGTGATGGCCTGTACGAACAGCGCCTCATCCAGCAAGCCGTCACCGCACGCACCGGTCAGGCGTTCATCGATGGACAGACCTCCAACCAGGATCAGTTCAAGTACCTGATGAACAACGCCATCGCCAGCAAAGACGCGCTGAACCTGGCGGTGGGCGTGACCCTCACGTCGCAGCAAATCGCGGCGCTGACCCACGACATCGTCTGGCTCGAAGAGCACGAAGTGAATGGCGAAAAAGTTTTGGTGCCGGTGCTGTACCTGGCCCAGGCCGACAACCGCCTCGGACCGAATGGTGCCCTGATTGCCGGTAAAGACGTCAGCCTGATCGCCGGCCAAAACCTCGACAACGTCGGCACCCTGCGCGCCACCAACAACCTGTCGGCCCAGGCCGGCAATGACCTGGTCAACAGCGGACTGATCGAAGCGGGCAATCGCCTCGACCTGCTGGCCGGCAACGACATCATCAACAAGGCCGGCGGCATCATCAAAGGCCGTGACGTGAATCTCACCGCGATCAATGGCGACATCGTCAACGAACGCACCATGACCTCGCAGGACAACAACCTCGCTGGGCAGCGCCACACCGACTATGCCGACAACGCTGCCCGCATCGAAGCCGCCAACGACATGAGCGCCTCGGCCGGACGCGACATCAACAACCTTGGCAGCGTCCTGCAAAGCGGTCGCGACCTGACCCTGAAAGCCGGGCGCGACGTCAATATCGTCCCCACCCAAATCAGCAACAGCGTGGTCCTGGACAGCAGGCACACCAACAGCGACATCACCCAACTCGGCAGCACCGTCACGGCCGGCCGGGATCTGTACGCCGAGGCCGGGCGCGACATCAACATCATCGCCAGCCAGATCGATGCAAAGCGCGACATTGCCATGGCCGCCACGGAAAACCTGACCATCGGCACCGCCGCGGACGAGGAACACTCCCTGTCCAAGAGCAAACGGCTGACGGTACAGGAAGACCACGTCAGCCAGGTCATGTCCGGCGTCACGGCCGGTGGCGATGTGGCGTTGAGTGCCGGGCAAAACCTGGCGGTCATCTCCAGCCGCATCACGGCTGGCGATGAAGCGTATCTGGTGGCGGGCGACCGTCTCGACATTCTTGCAGCGCAAGACAGCGATTATTCGCTGTACGACAAGAAGAAAAAGGGCTCTTTCGGCGCGATGAAAACCAAGCGTGACGAAGTGACCGATGTGAAAAACATCGGCAGTGAAATTACCGCGGGTGGGGACGTGACGCTGGTTAGCGGCGGGGATCAGCGGTATCAGGTGGCGAAGCTCAGCAGTGGCAAGGACATCGTTATCGACAGTGGGGGCTCCATCCTCTTCGAAGGTGTCAAGGACCTTCATGATGAAAGCCATACCAAAAGTGATAACGACGCGTTCTGGAACTCTTCCAAAGGCAAAGGCACTACCGATGAAACCTTGCGCCAGACCCAAATGAACGCAAAAGGCGACATCGTCATCAAGGCGGTCGACGGTCTGCAGATCGACATCAAGGAGGTCAACCAACAAACCGTCAGCCAGACCATCGATGCGATGGTCCAGGCCGAGCCTCAATTGGCCTGGCTCAAACAGGCCGAAGCTCGCGGCGATGTGGACTGGCGTCAAGTCAAGGAAATTCACGAGTCGTTCAAGTACAGCAACTCGGGATTAGGCCCGGCGGCGCAGTTGATTATTGCGATTGCATTGGCTGCGGTCATGGGCCCGATGATGGCCGGGATGAATGCGATGTTGCAGGCCGTGGCGGTAACCGCTGCGACAAAGGCAACTGTCAGCACCATCGACAACCGCGGCAATCTCGGCAAAGTGGTTAAAGACGTCACTTCAACAGACAGTCTCAAAAGCTACGCGACCGCCGCCGCAACAGCGGGCGTCATGCAAGGGCTCAACTACGATCCGGGCACGGTTCGGCTGGATGCCGCAAGCATGCAAAAGGTCGCAGTCAAGATCACCGCCGATGCGCTGATCAAAACCGCGGTCTATGGCGGCAGCCTGAAGGACAATCTCGCCCTTTCCGCTGCGAGCGTGGCCGCCGCTATTGGAGGTGCGGCTGGCGCGGACGCCATTGGCGATCTGCCGTTGGCAGAGGGCGACCTGAGCAAGATTCTGCTGCACGCAGGCTTGGGCGGATTGCTGGCTGAAGCGATGGGTGGCGATTTCCGCACCGGAGCCATTGCCGGCGGCGCCAATGAAGCGCTGGTGGGGATGTTGGGAGACAGGCTGTTACCGTCGAGCCTCGTTCCGGGCTCGAAGGAATACAACCAGGCAAGTGCCAATTTGCTGGCGTTGTCGCAGATCGTGGGTGTGCTGGGTGCTGCGGCTTCGGGTGGTGACTTAGATATTGCGGCGGCGGTCGCGGCTAATGCTACGCAGTATAATTTGATGGGGCACCAAGAGCTGGACGAGTTCGAGAGGAAAGCTCGTGACTGTGAGACTGTCGGGAATTGCGAGAAGATCAGGCAGGAATTCAGAGATCAGAGTGTCAGGGACGACGATGCGCTTGCTGGATTATGTTCTGCCACCCCGTCGCTGTGCGTGGAGCTTTACGGTGATCTACTGCACGAGAGGAACTCGCTGCAGGAACGCTTGGGTAAGATGTATTTCGATGACAGCATTCCGTCGATGTTCAAAGCTGACCTGCATCGTTACCAGTTGCAGAATACAAGCGCGATAGGTACGTTGAGTAAGGCGGTGATCCAGTCGTCACTTGAGATGAACGGCACGCCACCTGAGACCGCTGAGAGGGACAGTACACTCCTTGCAGCCATTGGTGGATTTTTCGTTGGGAAAGGTGTTGGTGCAGGTGCAAAAGGCGCAGGTGAGGTTGCCTCTTTTGGCGGAAAGACCTGTGTTTATAACTGCGTTGTTGATGGCGTGACTCGTTATGTTGGAATAACCGACGACATAGTTAAACGCGGTCAAGCTCACCTCAGAGAAAAAGGCATCACGATTGACAGAATAGAGGGTTTACAGAACCTTTCACGTGCTGACGCACGGGCAGTCGAGCAAACACTGATCGATTACCATGGCCTTGGTAAAGATGGCGGCACGTTAATCAATAAGATCAACTCTATATCGTCTGTCAAAAACCCGACTAAGTATGAGCAGGGTTTAATTCGTGGCGCCGAGCTGCTGAAAAAAGCTGGATATGAAGGATTTTAAATGGCTAAGAAGGTAAAACTGGGCGACATTTTGCAGGTGTTAACCTCGCAGGGTGTCGCATATGCGCAAGTTACTCATAAGCATCCTGAATTTGGTTTTTTAATTCGTGTTTTCCCCGGATTTCATAATGAACAACCAAAAGATTTTTCGGTTGTTGTTGATGGTGAGCCACAATTTTCCGCATTTTTTGTTGTTCAAAGTGCGGTAAATCAAGGCCTTCTATCCGTTGTGGCAAATGTTCCGGTTCCCGAAAGGTTACAAGTGTTTCCTACGTTCCGTTCCAGGAATGGCGGGCCGGGAGGCTCTATTTGGCTGTGGAATGGAAGCGAAGCACTTCGGCTGGAGAGAGAGATTAGCTCGGAAGAGCTGAAGCATTCCACAAGAGGAATTATCAGTGCGCCATTGCTTGTTGAGCGTATTGAAAAGAATTACAGAGCCGATACCCATGAGGTTTGGTGAGTTGTAGAAGTTTCAACTTGATCTGACACTTTCGACACCGGCCTTGCGCCGGTGTTTTTTGCACCCTATCTGCACCCTTTTTGCCGCCTTCTTGCATCCTATTTGCATCCTTTCTGCAGTCAAGTTGCATCCCTTTTGCACCCACCCTGACGACCTACGGTCTAGCTCCTCAATACGCCCTTTTTGAGCATGATTTTTCGCTCCTTAACGGGAGCAAAATCTCAATACACAACACGCACCTCTTGCGAGGGGGGTATTTTCTATATGTATCAATTGGTTATCCGGTTTATGTCTTCTAGGTGCTGCTATACACTTGTAATACGAAATGCAGGTTTCACCCAATAAACACTGACGTATGGCGTATAGCTTTTGCTATACGCAGCAGCGAAGTATGGGGGGCCGGTTTACTCTTTCAGATCGGCCTTTTTTTCTGGTTATGCACTGGGTGGTCGGCTGCTGTTATCCGCCCCCATGATTTTTGATGCCTGGTACTTGAGAATCATCCCATCAAGCAGTGCCTTGATTACCGACTTCTCAGCTTCGGGCATATGACTGACGGCCTCGAAACGTAGGCGCAAATCGTCGGACGGCCCGCGTTCCCCTTCTGCGAACACCAAATCATCCAGACTGACGTGCAGCGCTTGAGCAAGCCGGATAAGGGCTTCTAAGGTTGGTTGTGCCGTCCCTGCCTCATAACGCCGAATCTGATTAACGTGCACTGACGCGGTGTCAGCCAGAGTTTGCTGGGTGAGATCGGCGGCTTTGCGCAGCTGAATCAAGCGTGTGGGGAAATGCATGGGTAGGAACCAGATCGTTTCGGATTCCATAACTGTATGCCCTGTCTCTGATAAGGTTTGACTTTGACACATTATAAGGTATTAAAATAAAACCTCAAACGAGCGTTGACGTATTTTGGAGAAAACCCGATGGCCCGCATCCCCGAAGCCGAACTGGAACGCCTCAAGCGTGAGGTGTCACTGGTTCGGCTGATCCAGTCGCAGGGCCATGAGCTGAAAAAGCGCGGCAAGGATTGGGTGATGCACTGCGTGTTCCATGATGAAAGCACACCCAGCCTGTCGGTCTCCGAGGAGAAAAATCTCTATCACTGCTTTGGCTGCGGGGCCGCAGGTTCGGTGATCGATTGGGTGATGAAAACCCAAGGCGTGTCGTTGCCGCACGCGGTCCAATTGCTGCGTAACGACGCACCACTGGAGAGCGCGGAAAAAGTCGGTGTGTCGCGCAGCCAAACCCGACACCTCCCTTCTTTAGCGGCGGGCTCTTCTGATCTTGAAGCCGCAGCGCTGCTGCGCTCGGTGGCCGAGTTCTATCACGCTAATTTCAAACAGTCCCCCGAAGCACTGGCCTATCTGGCGTCTCGCGGCCTGAACCATCCCGAGCTGATCGAGCATTTTCAACTCGGCTATGCCAATAAAACCCTGACCTATCGTTTGCCTGCCGGATATACCCAGGCAGGCCGCCAGATGCGTGAGCAGTTGCAGGCCTTGGGTGTTTTGCGTTCTACCGGACACGAACATTTAAACGGTTGTCTGGTCGTGCCGGTGTTGGGTCTGGAAAACGGCGCGCAGCCGGAGCAATCCGGGCGAGTGATGCAGCTTTACGGACGGGGGATGCAGCCGAACAATAAAATTCCGGCTAACCAATCTCGGCATTTGTACTTGGCCACGCCGTTGCGCGGAGTCTGGAACGAAGCGGCGTTGTTGGCCAATCTGGAAATTATTCTCTGTGAATCGCTAATCGACGCAATGACCTTTTGGTGTGCGGGTTTTCGCAACGTCATCAGCGCTTATGGCGTGAACGGTTTTTCTCAAGATCACTGGCAGGCCCTGAAACACCATGGCACCCAGCGGGTGGTGATTGCTTTTGACCGTGATTCAGCGGGAGACACAGCGGCAGAAAAGTTGGCCGAGGAATTACGTTCTGCCGGCATCGAAGTGTTTCGTTTGTTGTTCCCGCAAGGCATGGACGCCAACGCTTTCGCCTTGCAGGTGGAAAACCCGGGCCAGGCGCTGGGCGAGTTGTTGCAACAGGCGCTGTGGCAGGGCAAAGGCACGCCGGTTTCGATCAAGCCAGAAACCATTTTTCCTTTAGCCGCTGCGCCGCAGGCAACCGCCGAGTTGCCACCGGTGCCGGGTGTTTCCGATTCGGAAACTTTGACGGTAGCGGGGCCAGTTTCCGAATCGGAAACTTTTAGCGAAAACACCCAGGGCGATCTTTTGTTGGCCGTGGCCGACCGCCGATGGCGGGTGCGTGGTTGGAAAAAGAACCTCGGCCCGGAGCAAATGCGGGTCAATGTTCAAGTGCGCCGCGAGGTCGCCGAAGAGCACGCAATGGGCCGCGAAGCGGCCTATTACGTGGACAGTTTTGATTTGTATGCGGCCAAAGCCCGGTATAGCTATTTGAAACAGGCGAGCATCGAGCTGGGCGTGCCGGAAGAAATTATCAAGCGCGACCTGGGCAAGTTGTTGCTCAAGCGAGAAGGTTTGCAGGAAGCCTCAATCCATGCGGCACTGGCCCCGAAAAATCCCACACCAACACTGAGCGCGGAGGACGAGCTGGCCGCATTAAACCTGTTGCGTGCGCCCAATCTGATCGAGCGCATCGAGGCGGACTTGACCCGTTGCGGTGTCGTCGGTGAATCCTACAACCTGCTGGCCGGGTACTTGGCTGCTGTTTCCCGAAAACTGGATCAGCCATTGGCGGTGTTGATTCAGTCATCGAGCGCGGCGGGCAAAAGCTCGCTGATGGACGCTGTACTCAACCTAATGCCGGAAGAAGAACGCATCCAGTACAGCGCCATGACCGGCCAGAGTCTTTTTTACCTCGGCGAAACGGACCTGCAACACAAGATCCTGGCCATCGCCGAAGAGGAGGGCGTACGCCAAGCAGCTTATGCCCTAAAACTGCTGCAATCGGACGGCGAATTGACCATCGCCAGCACCGGCAAGGACGAAGCCACCGGCAACTTGATCACCAAACAATACACGGTCAAAGGCCCGGTGATGCTGATGCTCACCACCACGGCGATCGACGTGGACGAAGAACTGCTCAACCGCTGTTTGGTGCTGACCATCAACGAAAGCCGCGAGCAAACCGAAGCCATTCACGCAGCCCAACGTAAAAAACAAACCCTCGACGGCCTGCTGGCCGACGCCGAAAAACAGGCCATTACCCGGCTGCATCAGAACGCCCAGCGGCTGATCAAAACCGTGGCGGTGGTCAATCCGTTTGCTGACCAACTGACCTTTCTTTCGGACAAAACCCGTACCCGGCGCGACCACATGAAGTACCTGACGCTGATTCGCTGCATTGCCTTGCTGCATCAGCATCAACGCCCGATCAAACACGTCGAGCATCGCGGAAAATCTTTGGCATACATCGAGGTCACGAAGGGCGACATTGTGTTGGCCAACCGGCTGGCCCACGACATTCTTGGGCGCACCCTGGACGAACTGCCACCGCAAACACGCCGGTTGCTGGAGCTTTTGCAAGGCTGGGTCGAGGCCCGAAGTCAGGCGCAGGGACTCAAAGAAAAAGAGTTTCGGTTCGGTCGCAAGGACGTGCGCGAGGCCACTGGCTGGGGGGATACCCAGTTGAAAATCCACTTGGGCCGACTGACCGAACTGGAATACCTGCTGCTGCACCGCAAGGGGTTAGCCCATGAATACACCCTCACGTATGACGGCAAAAGTGGCAACCAACCGCACCTGATGGGCTTGATCGATGCCGACCAACTCGACAATAAATCCGCCCGGTCGGGGGATTCAGAAGAACGGTCGGACTCAGGTCGGGCCATGGTCGGTACTCAGTCGGACACCCTGAACCACGCGCAAAGCCACGCCGTTCCTGGCCTTGAGCCGAAAGCGGTCGGTCTGAACGAAAAACCACTGACCCTGTCGCCACAAAAAAACCACTCCGCGTTGTCCAGCGCCGTCTAAGTCGAGGTGGTTATGCCGAAAAAAGGCGAGAGCAAAAAGCAGCGTGTTTCGGAACAAATCATCGGCCCGCTGGGCGACCCCGGCAGCCTGTATTTTCAGATGAAACAGTTCCTGCAATACCAGCGTGAACGGGGTTATTCCGAGCGCACCGTGGGCAACCGCGAAAGCCTGCTGATTGCGTTTATCCGCTGGTGTGACGAACGAGGTCTGACCCGGCCACAAGAAATAACCCGACCGATTTTAGAGCGCTACCAGCGTCATCTTTTTTTGTATCGAAAAGCCGACGGCGAAGCGTTGTCAGCGCGCAGCCAAACGGTGCGTATCACGCCGATTCGAGTCTGGTTCAAGTGGCTGACCAAAACCAATCGCATCTTGTACAACCCGGCTTCCGATCTCGATCTACCGAGGATGGAGCAGCGCTTACCAAAGCATATTCTCAGCGGTGACGAAGCCGAACGTATCCTCAATGTACCGGACACCCAAACCTCGACCGGTATCCGTGACCGGGCGATGCTGGAAACCCTCTACAGCACCGGCATGCGCCGCATGGAGTTGATTGGCCTGAGCTGGAGCGCCATCGATTACGAGCGCGGTACGGTGATGATTCGCCAGGGCAAGGGCAAAAAAGACCGGATGATTCCCATTGGTGAACGGGCTCTGGCCTGGATCACCAAATACCGCGATGACGTCCGGCCCCATTTTGTTTTGGGCCAGGACGATGGCACGTTGTTTTTGACCCAGCAGGGCGAAGGATTCAGCCCCAATCGACTGACGCAATTGGTGCGCGAACACATCGAAAGAGCCAACATCGGCAAGCGTGGCAGTTGCCATTTGTTCCGTCACACCATGGCCACGCTGATGCTGGAGAACGGCGCCGATATTCGTTTCATCCAGGCCATGCTTGGACATGTCAGCCTGAACACCACGCAGATTTATACCCAGGTCAGTATCCGGGCGCTCAAGGAGATTCACACCGCGACCCATCCGGCACGGTTGCAACGACAGAACACGGCCAGCGAAGCCATGGTTGAAACCTTGCCAGATGACCCCGTCGAAGCTCTGTTAACCGCTCTGGACGCCGAAGCGGAAGAAGAGAGCAATCAGGCCTGACAAACGCCTGACAAGCATCAAGAACCATGACAAATGCCTGACAACCTCCCTACAAATACCTGACAGCCCCACAGGCCGCGCAGCGGCCTCAATCAACGGCAAAAAATACAGGCACGCCAGGGATGTATACATCCGGTGCCAAAGGTGTGTCCTTTGAAACCCCAAAGCCGCCTCTACGAGTCGATAAACCTGAGTGATCTTTTGGACAGGAAATGTTTTGTGGCCACCGCCTGCACGCAGTCGGTCTCCCCAAAACCCCGATCAGGGCAGCGCCCCGATACCCCTTAGATCCAAAGCCTAACGCGCTGCGCTTGTTGGCCCCAGCCGACACGGCGGCTACGCCACCGCATCGTCAGGGGCTACCGAACGGGCATCAGCCAGGTACTTCGCCACTGCATGCAGGCTCATCAGAGTCGATAGGGCAGAAGGTCAGCTTCACGCCGAGCGCATGCACGATCACCAGCAGCGTGTCCAAGCGCAGGGTGTCACCGGCGCTGAAAAAACCTTCCAACTGATCGTGTGTAAGCCCTGTTGCTTCGGCGATTACACCGATGCCCTTGGCGTGTGCCGCCATGCCTAATACCTTGCCGACATAACCTGCATCACCCGTCTGAAGCGCATCCGTGAGAAAGATGGCCACCGCTTGCGGGTCGGTCATGGCGTGCGCTGGATCGTATGGCATAAGTAGCTCGGGCATGGGAAATGGCTCGTGTGACAGAAATTTAAAATAGCGTATTGAGCGTGTTGAAACGGATTCAAAACCCGCGTCGGGGTGGTTTTGTGGGGTGACAGCGCGCCACCTGATCCGACCGGTGTGCAGGCCGCGCCACGTCTGGCGTTGCGCGTGTAGACAACGAAAATCGCGTCGGGTGATACTGTTGGTGCAAAAGCTACTGCTCCGAAAGTAACGGCGGAAGGTAAGATTGGTGGTCAGGCGTTCACTGATGTTAACCAGACGGCGAGGCCCGGCTCTCAAGCAAAAGCTGGGACACTAATAGCTGATCGTGTAAATACAAAAATAGAGTCATCTGGTAAACCTTTGCCAAATGCAAATATGGTAACTGCACATGCTGAAATTGGAGTCATACAGCAAGCTTATAATGCTGGGAAAACCCAAGGGGCGGCTATGACTCTCAAAGTTGAGGGGCAGGCTGTTTGCGGTTATTGCCGAGGGGATATTGCAGCAGCGGCGGAAAAAGCTGGCTTAAAGTCTCTTGAAATTAATGAAGTTGCTACGGGCAAAACTCTGTATTGGAAGCCCGGCATGCGTTCTATTAAAGAGTTGGATTGATGAAAAATTATTCTTTGTCGTGGGTGGTTGGCGTCGGTGATCAGGCTAATGGTGGGAATAAAAAATTCCCAGTTTGGCAAGATGTTGACTGCTATCTCGATAAAGTTAAGAGGGGGAAAGGTTCTCTAACCTTAGGTATTGTAGGTGGTCCAGATACAGGTCCACAGTTCCTGCAAGTTTTTTCGGATGAAGGTAAGTATATTTTATCCCTCGGTGAAGATGATGGAACGGATTATGTTGTACGTTCCTATTTAAACCCAGAGCTAAAGAATAGTGAGTATGAGATTTTAGGTGATATTTGGAGCGGTGAGCTGGTCTGCTTAGATTTCTCTATTGTAAAAGAGGCATTTGAGGAGTTTTTCCTTATAGGTAATGTTAGCTTGGAACTATTGAGTTGAACCACCTAGGTTGCCCCCTATATATTTTTTGCAATACTTGATGGAGTAATTACGATAGACCAGAAACACTCCCTTTGAATACTCAACACCGCCCTTGCAGCGGTGTTGTTTTACCTGCGGTCAGCGCCAGGCGGTAACTGCCTGTTGCTTTTCGGTTGTCAGGTGTTCTCTTTCTGTTGTCTCGTGTTGTTTTTCTGTTCTTTTTCAGTTGCTGATGTGTTGCTTTTGAGTTGCTTGAAGGCGACTGTGCATCACGCCGTCCGAACTGCTTCTTTTGTGCTATCTGGCTGCTATCTATCGGATATCTGTTGCTATCTCTCTGCTATCGAGTTGCTTTCTTTCTGCTACTTCTCGGCTACCGCTGCCAGCGGTCAAGCCGCTGGCGAAGGAATTGACCCTCTGGCCGGTGTTTGCCCTTAAACCGGTGCGGTTTTCGAGGTATTGGGCCGCCCTTGAACCCCGGCCATTTTGCTATACACCATACGCACCCTACGGGTGAACGTAATGTACTGATCTATATGGGCTTAATCCAATCTCTGGATTTTTTATTGTATTGCCAAGCGACTACAGCTTTGGCTGTAGGCCACGCCATTCCTGTGTTTGAGCGACTACAGCTTGTATACGGTGGCTGTAGCTGTGTTTTTTCTTTAGCTGTTGGCTCTATTACCGCTGTCCGTCCCCATGATTCGCGATGCCTGGTACTTGAGAATCATCCCATCAAGCAGTGCCTTGATTACCGACTTCTCAGCTTCGGGCATATGACTGACGGCCTCGAAACGTAGGCGCAAATCGTCGGACGGCCCGCGTTCCCCTTCTGCGAACACCAAATCATCCAGACTGACGTGCAGCGCTTGAGCAAGCCGGATAAGGGCTTCTAAGGTTGGTTGCGCCGTCCCTGCCTCATAACGCCGAATCTGATTGACGTGTACTGACGCGGTGTCAGCCAGAGTTTGCTGGGTGAGATCGGCAGCCTTACGCAGCTGAATCAGGCGTGTTGGGAAATGCATGGGTAGGAACCAGATCGTTTCGGATTCCATAACTGTATGCCCTGTCTCTGATAAGGTTTGACTTTGACACAGTATAAGGTATTAAAATAAAACCTCAAACGAGCGTTGACGTATTTTGGAGAAAACCCGATGGCCCGCCTCCCCGAAGCCGAACTGGAACGCCTCAAACGTGAGGTGTCGCTGGTTCGGCTGATCCAGTCGCAGGGTCATGAGTTGAAAAAGCGCGGGAAGGACTGGGTGGTGTGCTGCGTGTTTCATGACGAAAGCACACCCAGCCTGTCAGTCTCCGAGGAGAAAAATCTCTATCACTGCTTTGGCTGCGGGGCCGCAGGTTCGGTGCTCGATTGGGTGATGAAAACCCAAGGCGTGTCGTTGCCGCACGCAGTCCAACTGCTGCGCAACGACGCGCCGCTGGAGAACACGGAAAAAGTCGGTGTGACACGCAGCCACGCTCGACACCTCCCTTCTTTAGCGGCGGGCTCTTCTGATCTTGAAGCCGCGGCGCTGCTGCGTTCGGTGGCCGAGTTCTATCACGCCAATTTCAAGCAATCGCCCGAAGCGCTGGCCTATCTGGAGTCTCGCGGTCTTAACCATCCCGAGCTGATCGAACATTTTCAACTCGGCTATGCCAATAAAACCCTGACGTATCGCTTGCCCGCAGGGCATACCCAGGCGGGTCGGCAGGTGCGACAGCACCTGCAAGATTTAGGGGTTTTGCGTTCTACCGGACACGAACATTTGAACGGTTGTCTGGTCGTGCCGGTGCTGGGTCTGGAGGACGGCGCGCAGCCGGAGCAGGCAGGGCGAGTGATGCAGCTTTACGGACGGCGGATGCAGCCGAACAATAAAATTCCGGCTAACCAATCTCGGCATTTGTACTTGGCCACGCCGTTGCGCGGAGTCTGGAACGAAGCGGCGTTGTTGGCCAGCCTGGAAATCATTCTCTGTGAGTCGCTGATCGACGCCATGACCTTTTGGTGTGCAGGTTTTCGCAATGTGATCAGCGCCTATGGCGTGAATGGTTTTTCTCAAGACCACTGGCAGGCCCTGAAACACCACGGCACCCAGCGGGTAATCATTGCTTTCGACCGTGATCCTGCGGGAGACGCAGCGGCAGAAAAACTGGCCGAGGAATTACGCGCTGCCGGCATCGAAGTGTTTCGTGTGTTGTTTCCGCAAGGCATGGACGCTAACGCTTTCGCCTTGCAGGTGGAAAATCCGGCCCAGGCGTTGGGCGAACTGCTGCAACAGGCGCTGTGGCAGGGCAAAGGCACGCCGGTTTCGGTCGAGTCAGAAACCTCTTTTTCTTTAGCCGCTGCGCCGCAGGCAACCGCCGAGTTGCCACCGATACCGGGCGTTTCCGATTCGGAAACCTTGGTTGTTGGTGGGCCAATTCCCGAGTCGGAAACGCAGGCTGATCAGTTTTCGGAAAACGCCCAGGGCGATCTGTTGTTGGCCGTGGCCGACCGCCGATGGCGGGTACGTGGCTGGAAAAAGAACCTCGGCCCGGAGCAAATGCGGGTCAATGTGCAGGTGCGCCGCGAGGTCGCCGAAGAGCACGTAATGGGCCGCGAAGCGGCCTATTACGTGGACAGTTTTGATTTGTATGCGGCCAAAGCCCGGTATAGCTATTTGAAACAGGCCAGCATCGAGCTGGGCGTGCCGGAAGAAATTATCAAGCGCGACCTGGGCAAGTTGTTGCTCAAGCTGGAAGGTTTGCAGGAAGCGACAATCCAGGCGGCACTGGCTCCGAAAAATCCCACGCCGACGCTGAGCGCGGAGGATGAACTGGCCGCGTTGAACCTGTTGCGTGCGCCGAACCTGATCGAGCGCATCGAAGCCGATTTGACCCGTTGCGGTGTCGTCGGTGAATCCTACAACCTGCTGGCCGGGTACTTGGCCGCCGTTTCCCGAAAACTGGATCAGCCGTTGGCTGTCTTAATTCAGTCATCGAGCGCGGCCGGTAAATCAAGCCTGATGGACGCGGTTCTAAATCTGATGCCGGAAGAAGAACGTATCCAGTACAGCGCCATGACCGGCCAGAGTCTTTTTTATCTTGGCGAAACGGATCTGCAACACAAGATCCTGGCCATCGCCGAAGAAGAGGGTGTGCGACAAGCGGCCTATGCCCTGAAACTGCTGCAATCGGACGGCGAATTGACCATTGCCAGCACCGGTAAGGACGAAGCCACCGGCAACTTGATCACCAAGCAATACACGGTCAAAGGCCCGGTGATGCTGATGCTTACCACCACCGCGATCGACGTGGACGAAGAGTTGCTCAACCGCTGTTTGGTGCTGACCATCAACGAAAGCCGCGAACAAACCGAAGCCATTCACGCAGCCCAACGTAAAAAACAAACCCTCGACGGCCTGCTGGCTGACGCTGAAAAACAGGCGATTACTCGCCTGCATCAAAACGCCCAGCGTCTGATTAAAACCGTGGCCGTGGTCAATCCGTTCGCCGATCAGTTGACCTTTCTTTCGGACAAAACCCGCACCCGGCGTGACCACATGAAATACCTGACGTTGATTCGCTGCATTGCCTTGCTGCATCAGCATCAACGCCCGGTCAAACACATCGAGCACCGAGGCAAGTCGTTGGCTTACATCGAGGTCACGAAGGGCGACATCGTGTTGGCCAATCGGCTGGCCCACGACATTCTTGGGCGCACCCTGGACGAACTACCGCCGCAAACGCGGCGGTTGCTGGAGCTTTTGCAAGGCTGGGTCGAGGCCCGAAGTCAGGCGCAGGGACTCAAAGAAAAAGAGTTTCGCTTTGGCCGCAAGGACGTGCGCGAGGCCACTGGCTGGGGTGATACCCAGTTAAAAATCCATTTGGGCCGACTGACCGAACTGGAATACCTGCTGCTGCACCGCAAGGGGTTAGCCCATGAATACACCCTCACGTATGACGGCAAAAGTGGCAACCAACCGCACCTGATGGGCTTGATCGATGCCGACCAACTCGACAACACATCCGCTCGGTCGGGGGATTCAGAAAAACGGTCGGACTCAGGCCGGGCCATGGTCGGTAGTCAGTCGGACACCCTGAACCACGCGCAAAGCCACGCCGTTTCTGGCCTTGAGCCGAAAGCGGTCGGCCTGAATCAAAAACCACTGATCCAGCCGCCACAAAAAAACCACTCCGCGTTGTCCAGCGCCGTCTAAGTCGAGGTGGTTATGCCGAAAAAAGGCGAGAGCAAAAAACAGCGTGTTTCGGAACAAATCATCGGCCCGCTGGGCGACCCCGGCAGCCTGTATTTTCAGATGAAACAGTTCCTGCAATACCAGCGTGAACGGGGTTATTCCGAGCGCACCGTGGGCAACCGCGAAAGCCTGCTGATTGCGTTTATCCGCTGGTGTGATGAACGAGGTTTGACCCGTCCCCAGGAAATCACCCGACCGATTCTGGAGCGCTACCAGCGTCATCTGTTTTTATACCGAAAGGCCGATGGTGAAGCTTTGTCGGCTCGTAGTCAGACGGTGCGCATCACGCCGATTCGGGTCTGGTTTAAGTGGCTGACCAAAACCAATCGAATCCTGTACAACCCGGCCTCTGACCTTGATCTACCGAGGATGGAACAGCGCTTGCCGAAACACATCCTCAGCAGCGATGAAGCCGAACGTATCCTCAATGTGCCAGACACCCAAACCTCGACCGGCATCCGCGACCGAGCGATGCTCGAAACCCTCTACAGCACCGGCATGCGCCGCATGGAGCTGATTGGCCTGAGCTGGAGCGCCATCGATTACGAGCGCGGTACGGTGATGATTCGCCAGGGCAAGGGCAAAAAAGACCGGATGATTCCCATTGGTGAACGGGCTCTGGCCTGGATCACCAAATACCGCGATGACGTCCGGCCCCATTTTGTTTTGGGCCAGGACGATGGCACGTTGTTTTTGACCCAGCAGGGCGAAGGATTCAGCCCCAATCGACTGACGCAATTGGTGCGCGAACACATCGAAAGAGCCAACATCGGCAAGCGTGGCAGTTGCCATTTGTTCCGTCACACCATGGCCACGCTGATGCTGGAGAACGGCGCCGATATTCGTTTCATCCAGGCCATGCTTGGACATGTCAGCCTGAACACCACGCAGATTTATACCCAGGTCAGTATCCGGGCGCTCAAGGAGATTCACACCGCGACCCATCCGGCACGGTTGCAACGACAGAACACGGCCAGCGAAGCCATGGTTGAAACCTTGCCAGATGACCCCGTCGAAGCCCTGTTAACTGCCCTGGACGAAGAAGCGGACGAAGAGAGCGATCAGGCCTGACAAACATCTTGCGGGTCGAGTGATAAACCCGAGTCATCTTTAGGACAGGAAATGTTTTGTGGCCACCGCCTGCACGCAGTCGGTGCCCCCAAAACCCTGATCAGGGCTGCGCCCCGATACCCCGTTGGATTAGTGCAAATTAGAGAGACTTAGAGCAAATCAGATCAATTTAGAGCGACTTAGATCGATTTAGAGCAACGCAGAGCAACTCAGAGCAATTTCCCTCCGGGGTAGAGTCCACAGGCATTTTGGAGAGGCACGTTACCGACTGTTTACAAATGAGCTGCGCCATTCGTAACCAATCGACCGTACCAAAGGGGAAACCCCTTTGAACCCCGAAGCCTAACGCGCTGCGCTTGTTGGCCCCTGGCCGTCCGATGGCTTCGCCACCGAACTGCCAGGGGCTTTTTGTCGTCGGCTGGTTGGGGTCGTCCAGGGTGTGCTGTGACGGGCTCAAAACCCGCGTCGGGGTTGTTTTATTCAGCGAGCGCGCATCACCTGAGCCGACCGGCGCGCAGGCCTTGCCACGTCTGGCGTTGCGCGTATAGACAACGAAAATCGCGTCGGGTGATACTGTTGGTGCAAAAGGATCGATACCAAACAACTTGAATTCGAGCAGCCACCTGACGGACGCTGAAGCTGGGGCTTTAGTCGATAGAAATGTCATACGGCCAACTTTAGGAATTCCTCACGGCGAGTACTCAGCCGTAAAACCTGGCCCACTTGCCGATGACCTAGCAGGAACGTTCTCCGGTGGGGCTTATAAAGAGGTAGTGCTGCAAAATGATACTGTTCTGTACCGTGCAGGTACTGCTGACAGACCGTTAGGGCAATTTTTTAGCCAAGAAAAACCTGACGGCATTATACAAACTCGTATTGATAAAGCAGTGTTACCTGTATGGCCGGGCGGTGCAAAGTCTCCGATTGACACTTCATTTGCGGTTAAAATTCCAGCTGGGACGAAAGTTTATGTGGGTAAGGTAGGTGTTCAGGAAGGCTTTTATGTCGGTGGAACGGAACAGATCGTGGTAGTCAAACCTTGGGCGATTGAAGGGGTAAATGTCTTGGAAGCGAGGCCGTTAAAATGAATCAGTATGAGAGTGCTGTGTTGATCCTTGAGGAAATGGCAACCCTGCTCGATATGGCCGGCATTCGGGACTGGGCTGAAGGCTTGCGCCGAGTCGGTAGCTATGCTGAGTCCGAAGCGTCTGTTTTATATAGTACGGTGCTACGAATGTATGGTGGTAGTGGTTCCTTGAGCGATATTGTGCTCTATCACAATGGAGAGCTTTTAAAGGAGGAGAATAAGAAGTTTGATGAGTTGCGGTCTGAGTTGTATATAATCTGTCGATGAGTAGGTGCAAAAGCTACTGTCTCTAAAAATCCCAATGCAACTAGTGCGCTGACTGACTCAGATGCAGGCACGCTGGTTGAAAGGAATGTTTTGGAGACGAGCCCCAAAGTAATAAATCAGGCCGAGCCAGAAGTTCTTGCAAAGGTTAATAACGGACGCAGCCCATATTCTGAGTTAAACGGTGCAATTGGGGAGGCTCGTGGCTGGAGTCAGGCTATTGAATCGGGGCAAACACCAATTTCCGGACCTGGGAAAGCGTCACTCCCAGGTGCAGATTACATTACGTATGATCCATCATCGCGATCGGTGATCGTCTGGGACGCCAAGTATCGTGCTCCCGGCGGAAGCTATCCGACGTCCTTGCCAGATTCAAAGTTACAGGCCTGGCAGTCAGAGATCATAAACTCTGTTAAAAATATGCCGGAGGGATCGGCCAAAGCAGCCGCAGAGAGTGCGCTTAAGGCTGGCAGGGTCGAAGGCCGAATATTCAAATGGCCACAATAGGCTTGAGGTATTTAAGATGAAAGAATGGTCATCGCTGTGCAAGTCAAAGGTTGGGGACGCCGTTGATGTACGGGAGCAATGCGTTATCGCTATGGACGACGGCGCATACAAAATTTCAGACGATCAGTATTTTTTAGCTGACGCTTTTTCTGATGAGGGAGAGGAAAAACTTCGTTTGCTATCCCTCTACTGGGCTTGCAGTGAGCCTGCATTTAGAAGAGCCTACTACAGGGATGTTGAACATGATGACATGGCCGTATGCCGGCCGCCGCCTGAGTTGCTTCCGGTTGGGGCGGGGGGGACCTATAGTCAGATTAAAAATGCTCTTAGCTCTCTTGGTTCTGAGAAGTTTATGGAGTACGCGTCTTATCGTGTTATGTCTGATGGTGCATTTGTTCATAAGGGCTTAGAAAGTTCATTGGCTGTTTATTATTTTCGCTTGCATGATATTGTTGATGATGAGCTGCCTTACGCGATACTGTGGAAGCTTTCTAGTGTGTGATTATAAGAGGCAACGTCCTGTTGCTGGGTTGAAGCGGTGCAAAAGCAACTGGTTCTGTAGATAAGCTTCCACCTCTACGGCAAGCATATGTCGATGAAGTTAATAGTTTGTCAGAGATTAGTCTCAGTATGCGCGCAGCAGGTGCAACGCCAGAGCAAGTCGCTCGTCAACTCCATCAGATACGCCGTGAGTTAGGCGTTCAATATAAGGATCTAACACCACCTGATAAGCTTGCAGGGATTTATGAGCGAAACTTGCGAGTATATGGGGACAAGCTTGGGCCATCTATTGATTGGCTGAGAGCTAAAGGCAAAAGCTGGGAGCAGATAACTGAGTCTGCAAGTCGTTCAGGCGGGAAGGATTTAGGTTTTTAAATATGACTGATGAATTTGCTTCAATAGTACTGGGTGATGAATACGATGCGGTGTTGCGTAACGCCCTGCACATTGTTTTAGTCAGGCTTGGTGCTGTAGGGCTTGATAAGTCCTGGGCGGTTGGAGGCTCTCAAGAAATTGAGGTCGCAGAGGTTGAATTGATGGGCGAGAAAGTTAAAATTGAGTCAGAAACATTCGTGGGTCTTACTATATTTGGACCTGGGTTTATTATTGATGAGGTAGCCGAGAAAGTGCGTCAGGAACTTGCTCTCTAAGCGTTTAAACTAGTGGTAGTGTTGTGTCTTGCAGCTGCAAAGCTTTTCTGTCGGCTGGCCACCTGTTTCATGCTCTGTCTTACCATGGAGACATAGGCGGTTGGCGGGAGGCAGTTGTAGCAGGAGCAAACGCGCGGCTCAACGACCCTGCAACGGGTTATGTGGCAAAAGATGGTTCTTATGTCGTGCGAAACGACCGCACGGGTGCAATCGTTCAGGTTTCAGATAAAAATGATAAAAATTGGGTCGCGCCTTGGGACTAGTCCAATGAATGAGTTTGTATTTCTAGGTTATGGTCCTGAACCTACTAGGGTTTGGGGAAGTACGCCTTTGTTTAACTTAAGCGATGGCCGCAAGCTGCTGGATTATTGCGACAAGCACAATGCGGCCGTTCTGGGAATTGAAGGGTTTAAGATTGCAGGAGATAAAAGAACCCCAGACTTAAATTGTATTGCGGATTTTTCTGCCTTGGCGGTGATTGCTGGCGAGGAATTTCCAGCATTGTCTAGAGAGTCGGCTAGGCACTTCCTTGACTCGATTTCAAACGGCAATACATTCCTAGAATTTGTTTTAGTTACCATCTGATGATGCATAAATTTAGGCAGTGGATTTGTAATTTTACTGGTGCGCCCTTGTCATCAGCTGTAGGGTATCCGCTCCACGAACCCCACATTCCAAGCGAATAGCTGACAACGGATGCTGTGCTCCCGATTTCCATCAGGAGCCCATCACCATGATGCGTCCCAATGCCAGTGTTGAAAAAGTGTACCTCTACCCCAAACCGGTGGACTTTCGAAAGTCCATCGACGGCCTGGCTGCGCTGGTCGAACTGGATATCAAAGTCGCGGTGTTTGACCCCGTGCTTTTCGTTTTTCTGAATCGCCACCGCAACCGCGTCAAGGTGTTGTATTGGGAGCGCAACGGCTTCTGCCTTTGGCTCAAGCGTCTGGAGTCCGAGCGGTTCAAAACTTCACCCGATGAACTGGATGAGGCCATCGTGCTGACGGTGCAAGAACTGAACTGGTTACTGGATGGGTTTGACCTCTGGCGCAACCGCCCGCACAAGGTTTTGACTCCAAGGTTTGTTGCCTGACGGGTATAATCCAGGGCATGCGACCATTGCCCGAAAACCTTCCTGACGATCCCGTACTGCTCAAACAGATGCTGCTTGAGAGTTACGAAGCACGCTCGCGCGAGCAGGAAGTCAAAGACGCTTACGCCACCCACATTGTTGATCTGAAAGAACAGATCAAGCTGTTGCGTGACCGTATCTTCGGGCGCAAGTCCGAGCAGACGGTCGAGCTCAACACGCCGCAACTGGCACTGTTCAACGAGCCCGAAAGCGAGCCGATGCCTTCAGTCGGCGACGCTGACGAAGAAGTCGTTGCTCCGACTCTACGCCGTGGTAAGCGCAAACCCTTGTCGGCTGATCTTCCGCGTATCGAAGTCATCCACGAACTGCCCGAACACGAACTGACCTGTGCCTGCGGTTGCCGCAAGCATGTGATCAGTGAAGAAACCAGCGAACAGCTGGACATCGTGCCGATGCAGATCCGCGTGATCAAACATATCCGCAAGGTTTACGGCTGCCGTGGCTGTGAAACAGCGCCGGTCACCGCCGACAAGCCCGCTCAATTAATCGAAAAGAGCATGGCCAGTCCAAGCGTGTTGGCGATGCTGCTGACCACCAAGTATGTCGATGGCTTGCCGCTGCATCGTTTTGAAACGGTGCTAAGCCGACATGGCATAGAAATCCCGCGCCAAACGCTGGCCCGCTGGATTATCCAGTGCGGCGAACATCTGCAACCGTTATTGAATCTGATGCGCGAGCGGTTGCTGGAAAGTCCGGTCATCCACTGCGATGAAACCCGCGTCCAGGTACTCAAAGAGCCGGATCGAGACCCGACCAGCCAATCCTGGATGTGGGTGCAAGCAAGCGGCCCGCCGGATCGCAAAGTCGTGCTGTTCGACTACACCTCCAGCCGTGCGCAGGACGTACCGCTGCGTCTGTTGGAAAGTTATCGCGGCTATGTCATGACCGACGATTACGCAGGCTATAACGCGCTGGCGTTGCAACCGGGCGTGGAACGTCTGGCGTGCATGGCTCATGTACGTCGCAAATTCGTGGAAGCACAGAAAGTGCAGCCCAAGGGCAAGACCGGGCGTGCCGATATCGCACTGACGATGATCAACAAGCTGTATGGCATCGAGCGTGAGCTGAAAGACGTCAGCGACGAGCAGCGATTTATCGGTCGGCAGGAAAAGAGCTTGCCGATCCTCGCCCAGTTGAAAAGTTGGCTGGATAAAACGCAGTCCCAAGTGACACCGCAAAGCGTGTTGGGTAAAGCGGTTAATTATCTGGCGAGCAACTGGCTTCGGCTGGAGCGTTACGTTGAAGCTGGTTTTTTACCTATCGACAACAACGCGGCGGAGCGTGCAATAAAGCCGTTTGTGATCGGGCGCAAGGCCTGGCTGTTCAGCGATACACCCAAAGGCGCCATCGCCAGTGCGCAGATCTATAGCTTGGTCGAGACCGCCAAAGTCAACGGCCAAGAGCCCTATACGTGGCTGCGCCACGTACTTGAGCGCTTGCCGCATGCCTCGTCGGTGGAAGACTACGAAGCCTTGCTGCCGTGGAACTGCTCACCGGAAATGCCACGGTAAACGAGGGGCCCACCTGGCGATAGGTGTGCTTCATGGATCGGATACGCTGTAGGCATCGCTCATGCTCTTTAAAAAATGAAAACCTACTTTGGACGGTCATAATGGTGGGGCGTGGAAAATCAGTAGCCTTGATAAAGACTTGCATAGTTAGTTTCTATTCTGACTATGTGGGCCGGACTGCTTTTCCTAGGCTCTCACTTGCAATAAGCCTGAGTAGGGTGCTGCAAGCCTGCTCCCGCAGATTTCTAGTCTACGCACAGAATTGGTCCGGCTGGACCCTGCGGGAGCACGCTTGCACATGTTCATTCACCGGCTATTCCCATGACAGCAACTCCCCGGCGCCACATCTTCATACCGATCGTGATACGTCATCCAGTCCATAATCACGCGTTCATTACGCCCCTTCGGCATCAGATCCAGATAGTTATAAGCCCCGACCAACATATCCAGACCCCGCGCATAAGTGGAATAGGTATGGAAAATTTCCCCATCCCCTCCGCGATAAAACACACTCAACCCGGGAAGTTCTTCTTCGGTTGCCTCCGACTTTTCGTAGTTGTAAGTCGCTTTGCCGGCAGCAACGTCCTCTGCGCGGAACGAAACCCCAAAGTCATAATTGAAGTCGCAACCCTCCGATGACAGCCAATCAAACTTCCAGCCCATGCGACGTTTGAACGGCTGAAACTCTGCATAGGGCGTGTGGGAAACCACCACCACTGCAACGTCGTGATGGGCCAGGTGCAAATTGGCCCCATCGATGTGATCGGCTAAAAATGAGCAGCCGGGACAGCCTTCATCCCAGCCTTTGCCATACATGAAATGGTAGATGACTAACTGGCTTCGGCCGCCGAACAGATCGGCCAGTTTCAGCTCACCGTTGGGTCCCTGGAAATGGTAGTCCTTGTCGATTTTCACCCAGGGCAGGGCGCGGCGCTCGGCGCTGAGTTTGTCGCGCTCCTTGGTAAACGCCTTTTCGCGGGCGAGATGTTGTACACGGGCGGCGAGCCATTCTTCCCGGGACACAACGGGATGGTTCTGAATGTTCATTGATTTCTCCTGCGGGAGGCTGGGAGGTGACTTACACCCCATAGTCGCGCGACCGCCGGGTCATTCGACATACCGCCGGTCAGCGGCTGCGAAAAGCCGGGCTGAACGGCTTACGAGCGCACCGGTCACAACCTATGAAAGCCATCTTACTCACAGGCTTTGGAGGTTGAATCAGGATGACGACTTACAACTGGGATTTGATTGAGCGCTTGTTGCACGAAGTGCAGAAAGGCGACGCGAGCTTTACGCCTCGACCGTACGCTGAACAGTACGTGGCAGAGAAGGCCTCCGAGGGGGAGCGGACTGAAAACGTGGACCATTTGAAAGCGGTGGCTGGCGAGTATGAAAGTCTGCTGGTAGAACGCGGTTATATCGAAGCGCGACCTGAGGAGCAGGGCGGGACGGGCTCGAATTACATTTTGACGGCGAGGGGTTCGAGTCTGCTGAGCATGATCGACAGCAGCATTCCGGGTAATGATCATCCACGGCAGGTGCTGGATGAACAGGACGATGCGCTGGACGAAGTGACATTTGATGAAGTGGCTTCGAAGGCGCAGATTGCCTGATGTGGTGGTGACAGCAAAAGATCGCAGCCTTCGGCAGCCTACAGCGAACGCCACCTCTGTGGAGCACCGAAGGCTGCGATCTTTTGATATTCAGCCCTGCTGCGCCGCTTTCAAACACTTTAAATCATTGAAATCCTTGCGCACCCCTTCGATTTTCTTCAGCAACTGCTGCCGTTGCTCCGGCGTGCTCTCCGCCATCAAATCCACGAACAATGCCCGCGCCTGAGCCTCTGTATTGGCGAAAGCCTGGCGGTAAGCCGGTGTCCATAAACTCTCGCGATTCACCAGAAGCGTCTCGATTCGTTGTGGGAATTCTGCACTTTCTCGCTGGGCAACGGCTGCACTGAACTGATTCTGCCAATGTGCACGGTTCGCGATCCATTGACTGTTCTGGTCGCCCAACGCGGCAGACCAGGCTGCAACTCGTTGCTGTTGAGACGGGCTTAACGGGCCAAGCCAGTCGTTCATGCGTTTCTCCATGCGCTCGCTGCGATCCTTGATCTGCTCAGCCAATGACGGTTTGACGTATTCCTGCTGACGCTTGCGCTGGTCCTTGGCGAACGCCTCGTTCATTTCCGCGACTTGCTGGTCATCCAGCCCTTTCAATAACTGGATCGCCGAGGGTGTGATTTCCCGGGCGGTCTGCGCAATTGCGTGTTTGGCTTCGCGAGTGCGCTCCAACAGCGCACCGTCGGTGACCTGATTGGTCTCGACCATCGTTTGCAAGCGGTCGAGCCAGTCCAGATAACCGGGCAATTGCGTGGTGCAATGCCAGCTCAGGTGCTCCTTGAGGCGCTCATTGAACCAGTCTTTCTGGTCACCGCTTATGTTCAGGTAATCACTGAGCGTCCACGGGATGATCACATCGAGATTGCGATACGCCAGGCCGACGCGGCTGCATCCGCCAAGGGCGAGGCTAAGGGTGAGCACAACGGCGAGACATTTTAACCAGCGCGACATGGGCGAGTCCTTGCGAAAGCGTAGGTTTGCATGTGATCGGAGGATGAGGCTGGCAGTTCAGCCGATCAAAAAAAAGCGCGCTCGGCCTTGAGCGTCACCAGGCCATCGCATTGGCTGTTGTGCCCGGAGTAGGCGGAACAATCACTGCCACGCAGGCTCGAGTCACTGTAGATCAGGTTGAGGTCGACCCCCATGAACGGCCGGGAAAGCTGCACCGACCAGTCGGTGAAGCTGTCGATATAGCCGCCGTCTACCGATACCGGTGCGTTGAGCTGATGAGTGGTGTATTTCATGCTGATCCCGATGCCGAACGGCTGATTGCCGCCGAGGTCGGCGAAAACGGTGCTGTTCTGTTTGTCCGGGTCGTTGCTGAAGGCGGCGCCGAATCGGCTGCCGAGCAAGGTCAGACCGCCGAACAGTTCCTGGCTGTCGAGGGTGTCGACGTGTGGGTAGCTGTAATGAATCATGCCGACTTCGTAACCGAGCGTGTGATCGAAAGGCTGTTTGAAACCGAAGTAGGAATCCACCTCAAGGTTACTGCCGGGGCTCAGGCCCATGCTCGGCGACCATTGGCCAACGTAAAAGCCGCTGCCGTGGCTGAGATCGAGTCCACCGTGGAACGAACCGGTACTGGCAGGTTTGACCAGCCCTTGGGCCATGCTGCGCGAGGGCGTCGTGCCGAGTTTGAGGTCGAAGTCACCCAGCTCGCGCTGAAAAATTTGCGCGTTGGCGACCGGACACGACAGCAGAACGCCGAGCAATAAGCAGGAAGGTTTGAGCATGCGTCACTCCATGAACGGCGAGCGCAGGCCAGGAAAACCTGCTGAAACGCTTGATCTAGACGTGCGAAAGCATACCGACGATTGCACCGCGCTGATGGCCGTTCGTCGATTTTTGGAAAACTGTAGTAAGTGCGGGAGTGTTCGTGAGAGGTTCCAGTGCAAGCGCTTCGAAGCTCAAAGCGCTTAGGGACCAGTGATCGCGGGGATCTTGAAGAGGTTTATTTCTTGCCCAGAGTGATCTGCTTGGACGGGCCGAATGTCTGGCCGCTGACGCCTTTGGCAATTTGCTGGATCTCGCCGCCAGACTTGAGGAACGCAGCGATCTGGTTGTTGATCGACTCGCTGGTTTCAACGGCTGGAGCTGGCTTTGCTTTGCTGGTGGATGCTTTTACACGCATGGCGGCCATTAACCTGTAGAAATTAACTTGGCCAAGCATAGTACAGGAAATACTTGACAATTGCTTGGCAAATATCCCCTTGGAAGACGCTTCACATAAGCACGGTTATCTGCAGGATATAATCGGAATTTTCCGCCTAAGCTGCTGTTTTAAATCAGAAGAGTGGCCATGCAAAGTGCTTCGCCAGACACCTTTATCCCGCAATAACTGATCAATTGGTCTGACGAGCGGCCATCACCGTACCGCAAGAGCCCAGCCAAGCCGTGGCTCGCCGAGGATTTTCGTCTGCCACCGGGTTGACCCGTCAACGCCGCGCGCAAAACCGGGTAGAATGCCGCCCACGCAATGAGGGTATTGGAAATGGCTTTAGTCGGGCGCTACAACAGTTTGCAAGTAGTTAAACACACTAACTTCGGTTTATATCTGGACGGCGGCGCGGACGGCGAAATCCTGCTGCCCAATCGTTATATTCCCAAAGATATTCCCAGTGAAGATGAAGATTGGCTCAACGTTTTTATTTATCTGGACAGCGATGACAAACTCATCGCAACAACTGAAAAGCCGAAAGTGCAGGTCGGTGAATTCGCCAGTTTGAAAGTCGTTGAAGTCAACAGCATCGGTGTTTTTCTCGACTGGGGCTTGCCCAAGGATCTGTTGCTGCCGTACTCCGAAGAAAAGCGTCAGATGACTGCTGGCGAGTACGTCGTGGTGCACGTCTACCTCGACAAGCACACCCGACGGATTACAGCGACGGCGCGTCTGGACCGTTACCTGGACAAAACTCCGGCCAGTTACACGCCGGGTCAGGAAGTTGACCTGCTGGTCGCCGAAGCAACCGACATGGGTTTCAAGGCGATCATCAACAACAAGCACTGGGGCCTGATTCACAAGAACGAAATCTTCAAGTTCATGCGCGCCGGTAAAGAAGAGAAGGGCTTCATCAAGGAAGTCCGTGCCGATGGCAAGATCAGCCTGAGCCTGCAGCCGGTCGGTGAGGAAGCTGCCACCAGCCTTAACTCGAAGATCCTCGCCAGGTTGCGCGACAACAATGGTTCGTTGCCGGTGAGCGACAAGAGCGATCCGACCGTCATCAGCAGCATGTTTGGCGTCAGCAAGGGCAACTTCAAGAAGGCCATTGGTGCGTTGTACAAGAATGGCCAGATTGTCATTCATGCCGATCGCATCGAACTGAGCTGACCGCTGTACGGACAGCGACGTTACGTTGTCAGCAAATTGAACCCGACGGGCCCCGCCAAGCGGGGTTTTGTTTTTTTAGTGAGAGCCACACTGCCATGGATTGTATCGTCGAGGTTTTTTCATGACCGCCACCCGGCGCAGCGCCGATGGATTCGCCCTGCAGGTGATGGTTGGCCTGTGTCTGGTCTGGGGCGTTCAGCAGGTCATGATCAAATGGGCTGCGCCAGACATTGCCCCGGTGATGCAGGCGGCCGCTCGGTCGGGTATTTCAGCGTTGCTGGTAGGACTGCTCATCTGCTGGAAAGGCGGATGGGACCAGGTCAGTCATACCTGGCACGGCGGACTGCTCGCTGGTGCGCTGTTCGGTCTCGAATTCTTCTTCATATCCGAAGGCCTTCAACTGACCACCGCCGCGCACATGTCGGTGTTTCTCTACACCGCGCCTATCTTCACCGCGTTGGGCGTGCACTGGTTGCTGCCCAGCGAACGGTTGAGACCGGTGCAATGGCTAGGCATTTTCCTCGCCTTCGTGGGTATCGCGGTCGCGTTTGCGGGGGGTGTTTCGTGGGATAACCTTGATCGACGCATGCTCATGGGCGATGCCCTCGGCGTGCTGGCGGGCGCTGCGTGGGGCGCAACCACCGTGGTGGTGCGCGCCTCGCGGCTGTCGGAAGCGCCAGTGACGCTGACGTTGTTCTATCAGTTGATGGTCGGTTTTGTCGGCCTGCTGCTGATTGCGATTTTCAGCGGGCAGGTCACCCATGTCAGCCTGACTACCGTGGCGGTGGCCAGTGTGCTGTTTCAGGGGCTGGTGGTGTCGTTCTTCAGTTATCTGACCTGGTTCTGGTTGCTGCGTCGTTACCTGGCGGCCAACCTTGCCGTTTTTTCGTTCATGACGCCGTTGTTCGGTGTGACCTTTGGCGTGCTGCTGCTCGACGAGGAATTGAGTCTCAACTTCGTCGTCGGCGCAGTGCTGGTGTTATTGGGCATCACATTCGTCAGCGCGGAGCAGTGGGTGCGCCGTCGGTTGCGCAAGGCCCTCGGGCAGACTTGACCGGACCCGCGACACACCGCCGGCGATCAGCAAACCACTGCCGGCAACGATCAAAGCGGGGTGCAAGCCGCCGCTGAAATGACTGCTCAACGCGGCCAGCAACGGCCCACTCAGTTGGCCGACAGCAAAGCAGGCAGTCAGCAAACCAGCATTACGCTGAGTGGAATGGGGCGCCAGCTCACGTGACCGTTGCATGACCAGTTGCATGCAGGCCAGAAACGGCGTCCCGCAAAGGATCACGCCCAATGCAAGACCCGCACCGCTGCCCATAAGGCACGCGAATACACCGGCCGCCTGCAGCCACAATGTCGCCATCAGCCAGTGACGTGTGGCATCCGGATTGTGTCGACGCAAGCTGACCAACCCCACGCCAATCGCTGACGCCAGGCCAAAACACGGCCAGAACAGATCCGCCTGCCATTGACCCTGAAACTGCGCACTGGCCATCTGCGACAGGAAGGTAGCCGGAATGATGTAGCCCAAGCCGTACAACGCGTAAACCAGGCCTAACCGGCCAATCCCGTGATTGCCCGTGCCGACAGTGCCAGGGGCGGTGGAGTGGGTGGCCACCGTTCGCGGCAGGAACGGCAAAATCCCTAATAGCATCACCAGCCCCACGGTTGCATACACCAGCCACAATGTTGCCGAAGTCTGCTCCATCAGGTTGGAGGCCAGTGCCAACAAGCCTGTCAGAAAGATCCCCAGACCGGGTCCGGCAAATACCAATGCGCCCAGTCGCGGGCGACCGGCTGCAGCGGCGAGGGGCTGGCTCAGGGCAGTAATCATTACCAGCACCCAGGCGCTGGCCACGCCGGTGCCGAAGCGCAGGATCATGTGCGACCAGAACCCGTTCGCCCAGAACGACGCCAGGGTCAGCAACACGCACAGCCACAGGCCGCCCAGCAGCCGCCGGAGCACCTGCTCGGGGCGGCGGGAGAACATCGCATCCACGGCGCCGACGAAATAGCCCAGGTAATTGGCGGCCGCGATCAAACCGGCAGCGGTGAGGTCGATCTGTCCTTCGCTGAGCAGGTGCGGCAGCTGCGGCGTCAGGGCAAAGCGCCCAATGCCCATGGCCATCATCAAAGCGATAAAGCAGGCTGATAAACGAATCAAGGGAGTCATGGTCAGGTTCCAGCGGATGATCAGTGACCGTCAGGCTAGAGTCGATTGACTTTCTTTAAAAATGAATAATAGTGAGTAACTTGTTCTGATTTGGAGAAGATTGTGGATTTCGGACAGTTGAAGATCTTCCAGGCTGTCGCGCAGGAGGGCTCGATTACTCGGGCTGCGGAGCGGCTACATCGCGTGCCTTCCAACCTGTCGACGCGACTCAAACAACTCGAAGAACAACTGGGCGTTGAATTGTTCATCCGCGAGCGTCAGCGTTTGCAGTTGTCGCCGGCAGGAAAGGTTTTGCTGGACTACACCACCAAGTTGTTCAATCTGCGTAACGAGGCGCAAGCGGCCGTGCAGGGCGGGCAACCGGCCGGTGACTTCGTGCTCGGCACGTTATACAGCACGGCTGCCATTCACCTGCCTGCGTTGCTGGCGCGCTATCACCGACAGTACCCAGCGGTGAACCTGCAGGTGCAGTCCGGCCCCAGTGGTGAACTGCTGGAAGGCTTGCTCTCCGGTAGGCTCGACGCCGCGTTGGTCGACGGTCCGCTTGAGCTGGCCGGGCTTGACGGTGTGCCGCTGTGCCATGAACGGCTGGTGCTGATCAGTGAGGCCGATCATCCGCCGGTGCGCAGTGCGCTGGATGTCGAGGGGCGCTCGGTGTTCACCTTTCGCCATGGCTGCTCTTACCGTATGCGCCTGGAAGCGTGGTTCGCGCACGACCGTGCCGCCATGGGTCGGGCAATGGAAATAGAATCCTATCCGGGAATGCTTGCCTGCGTGATTGCCGGCTCCGGGGTAGCGCTGATGTCGGAATCGATGCTCGCCAGCCTGCCCGGTCGCGAAAGTGTCGCCGTGCACCCGCTGGCCGAGCCGTTTGCCAGTGCGACGACGTGGCTAATGTGGCGCAAGGGCATGGTCGGGGCCAACCTGAATGCCTGGATCGAGCAACAGCAGGCGGTCTATCCACCACCGGTGATCGCCGCGCAGGGGATTGCTTGAACTTACCGCGCGGGATTCGGATCAATTCAGTAACAGATCATTGCTACTTTTGCCGAGCATTGCGTAGGACTTCGGACTATTATCAGTGCGAAGGGGCTTCAGAATTTCAGCCGCTCAGCACGACCCTGAAGGGGGCACCATGAAAGAGAAAATCCAAAACTGGCTGCACGATCTGGGTGTTGCACTCGGTTTGATCGAACCACCTATGCAACCTGTGCCTATTCGTACGGACGACGAACAGCGTCGACGTCAGCAACGCCGTCGGTAAGTCGCTTCCGGGCCATGATGAGCGCCGCTGAACGCGGCCTCGCGGTGCTCGACAGCTGCTACACGGTATCCGCGGGGGCGCGGACGTTCCGGTCATTGCCGCCCAATCTCGATTCAATACGCATTATTTTTTTCCTCCCGGGGTGGTAGCGTCAGGCTCAATCCCGGGAAGCGCTTCATGCTGCAGACGAAAAAAAAACGGGTGTGGCAACCGACGCCACACCCGTCGAAGAAAGCATCAAATCGGTTAGCGTTTAAATCGCACTCGCCACCACTGCCGGCCGACGATACAGCAGGCTGACCGCAACGAAGCTCACCAGGCTGACCCCCAGGCTGTAATAGATCGGCGTATTGGCATCCATGCCATCGATGTACATGAATACCAAAGCTGTGATGAAGCCCAATGCCATGCTGGTGATCGCCCCGGCTGTCGTCGCACGTTTCCAGTAAATGGCGCCCATCAATGGGATCAGCATGCCGCCCACCAGCAAGTTGTACGCAAGGGTCAACGCGCTGATCACATCATTGACGACCAGCGCGATGCCCAGCACCACGGTCCCGGTGAGGAGGGTGAACAGGCGGTTGCTGTTGACGTTCGACGGCTTGCCGCCGCGCAGTTTCGGCAACAGGTCTTCAGACAGCGTGGTGGACGCAGCCAGCAGGCCGGCACTGGCGGTGGACATCATCGCGGCCAGTGCGGCGGCAATGACCAGACCGCGGATACCGTCCGGCAAGGACACTTTGACGATGGCCGCGAAGGCGTTGTTGACGTTGTCCAGATCCGGAATCAGTACGTGGGCCGCCATGCCGATCAAGGCGCAGACCAGGCCATAAATGATGCAGTAGATGCCGGCGGAGGTGCCGGCCACTTTGGCGACTGTCTCGCTGCGGGCGGTGAACACCCGCTGCCAGATATCCTGGCCGATCAGGATGCCGAAAAAGTAGATCAGGAAGTAGGTGATGATGGTGTCCCAGCCGATGCTGGTGAAGCTGAAACTGGCTGCCGGCAGTTGCGCCACCAGTTGGTCCCAGCCACCCACGCGATACATGCAGATCGGCAGCAACAGGAACATCAGGCCAACGGTCTGGATACCGAACTGGACGATGTCCGTCAGGGTCAAGGACCACATGCCGCCGATGGTGGAGTAGATCACCACAATGCCGCCGCCCAGCAGCACCGAAATCCAGAACGGTATGTCGAACAGCACTTGCAGTACGGTGCCAATGGCCAGGATAGACGTCACCCCGATCATCAGTGCGTACGCGAGCATGATGGTTGCGCTGGCCGTCCGGGCCATCGGGTTGTAGCGTTTTTCCAGCACTTGGGTAACGGTGAATATTTTCAGTTTCAGCAGCGGCTTGGCAAGAAACAGGTTGATCGCAATGATCCCGCAACCCAGCGCGGCACACAGCCAGAAACCGGAGATGCCATGGACGTAGCCCAAGCGTACGGTGCCGACGGTCGAGGCACCCCCCAGAACGGTGGCCGCCATGGTGCCCATATAGAGGCCAGGACCCAGATTGCGACCTGCGACCAGATAGTCTTCGTGGGTTTTTGCCTTGCGCATGCCGTAGTAACCCAGCACCAGCATTGCCACGGCGTAAATGATGATGACGAATAAATCCAAAGCCATGATGGCGGGTCTCCGATTGTCTTTTTTATGGTGAAGCGAAGATCAGTTCCCTTGTGGGAGCGGGGGGATCAGGCAGCTTGTCGTATCGCCGGTTTAGCGAGCGTATCCGCGCCCTTGCTACGTGGATCATTCGGCCCGAACACGGCGGCCGGTTCCGGAAACAGACCCAGCAACGTCAGATACAGCACCGATGCCAAACCGAGGGTAACCGGCAGGCTGATGTCGATGCCGCCCGCCAATTCCCCCAACGGGCCAACAAATTGGCCCGGCAGGTTGACGAAGCACAGACCGACCAGCGCACTCGGGATCCATGCACCCAGACCGCGCCAGTTCCAGCCGTGGGTAAACCAGTAGCGGCCACCTTTTTCGCCACGGGTGAACACTTGCAGGTCATCCGGGCAATAGAAGCCGCGACGCACCAGCAGGCCGATGATCATGATCACCATCCACGGGGTAGTGCAGGTGATGATCAGCACGGCGAAGGTCGACACGCTCTGCACCAGATTCGCCGCAAAACGTCCGATGAAGATGAAGGCAATCGACATTACGCCGATCAGCAATGTCGCCTTCACCCGCGACAGCACTCGTGGGAATACGCTCGACATGTCCAGCCCGGTGCCATACAGCGCAGTCGTTCCGGTCGACATGCCGCCAATCACCGCGATCAGGCACACCGGCAGGAAAAACCAGCTCGGCGAAACGGCCAGCAGACCGCCGACGTAATTGTTGGCGGCGATGTAGTCCGGCGCTTTGATCGCGACGATGGTGGCGGTGGCGAGGCCAAACAGGAACGGGATCAAGGTCGCGACTTGTGCAGCGATCACCGCCAGCATGATCCGGCGTTTCGGGGTTTCTCGCGGGATGTAGCGAGACCAGTCACCGAGAAACGCGCCGAAAGAAATCGGGTTGCTCATGGCCACCAGCGCTGCGCCGATGAAGGCTGCCCAGAAGCCGGCCTGACCCATCGCGACGGTGCCGCTGAACTGACTGTCGAACGTCGGGGCGAAGGCGAACACCCCGAGCAGGAACAGCGCGCTGGCCGCCCACACCGCGATGCGGTTGACCCACAGCATGAAGCGAAAACCGTAGATGCAGACAATCAGCACCAGTATCGCGAACAGACCGTAGGCCAGGCCCAATGACAGGTCGGTTTCCGGCAGGCCGATCAGGCGTTTCGCGCCCCCGATCAACGCATCGCCAGAGCTCCACACTGACAGCGAAAAGAAAGCGATGGCGGTCAACAGCGACAGAAACGATCCGACGATCCGTCCGTGCACGCCAAAGTGCGCACCGGATGAGACGGCGTTGTTGGTGCCATTGAGCGGACCGAACAGGCCCATGGGTGCAAGGATCACCGCGCCGAGCAATACGCCCAGGACAATCGCCCAGACGCCCGCTTGAAACGACAGCCCGAACAGCACCGGGAAACTGCCGAGCACGGCGGTTGCAAAGGTATTGGCGCCGCCGAAGATCAGACGAAAAAGATCGCTGGGGCGGGCATCACGCTCGTGGTCCGGGATCTGTTCGACCCCGTTTGTTTCGATGCTGCTAAGGCTTTTGTCGTTGTTATTATTCATGATCTGCTCCGATCATATCGGCGCGCTCATCGTGTGTGAGCGTCACCTGTTTGGCTAAGAGATTGGCAGCCCTTCCGGCATCGCGGACAAATGTTCGTGGCAGGCCAGCCATAGGCCTTGTTGTTGTCGGCGAAACACAATGGTCTCGCGCTCCTGGCTGAAGTGTTGCTCCCCTTGCATGCGCAGCTCGGTGGCCACGTCATGGATGAAAATCGCCACATCACCCCGCAGGCTGACGAAAGCGTTGCTCGAGGTGCATGACAGCACCTCGAAGCCATCCTCGGCGCGCCAGCTGTCCCACAAGGCCTGATAGGCATCGCGCGACAGCAATGGCTGTTTGAGGGTGTAGAACACGAAGCTGGCATCGGCGCTGAACGCATCGAAGTAGGCTTGGCGGTCGTTGCGGGCGAAAGCTGCCACCAGGGCGGCGGCGGCGTTTAGAACCTGATCACGTTCGTTCATGACCGATCCTCAGCGGTGGGCCACGCCAGGCAGTACGCAGAGCATTTCGTACAGCAGGTTGGCGGCCAGCAGCGAGGTGTTGCCGGTTGTGTCGTAAGCCGGCGAGACTTCTACCAGATCGCAACCGATCAGGTCGAGACCCTGGCAACCGCGAATGATCTCGATCGCCTGAATGGTGGTCAGACCGCCGATTTCCGGGGTGCCGGTGCCGGGTGCCCAGGCGGGATCGATGCCGTCGATATCGAAGCTCAGGTACACCGGACCGTTGCCGACTTTCTCGCGTACTTCGGCCATCAGCGGCGCCAGGGATTTGTGCCAGCACTCTTCAGCCTGAACCACGCGAAAGCCTTGTTTGCGGCTCCAGTTGAAATCTTCGGAGGTGTAGCCCTGAGCGCGCAGACCGATTTGTACCACGCGGTCACAGTCGATCAGGCCTTCTTCGGCAGCGCGACGGAAGGTGGTGCCGTGGGCGATTTTCTCGCCGAACATGTGATCGTTCACATCTGCGTGGGCGTCGATGTGCACCAGGCCGACCTTGCCGTGTTTTTTGTGAATGGCACGCAGGATCGGCAGGGTGATGGTGTGGTCGCCGCCGAGGGTCAGCGGGATCACATTGTGTTCGAGGATGTTGTCGTACGACTCTTCGATGATCCGTACCGCGTCCAGCAGATTGAAGGTATTGATCGCCACGTCACCGATGTCGGCGACCGAAAGGGAATCGAACGGTGCGGCGCCGGTGGCCATGTTGTAGGGGCGGATCATCACTGATTCGGCGCGGATTTCGCGAGGCCCGAAGCGGGTGCCTGGGCGCAGGGATGTGCCGATGTCCAGCGGTACACCAACGAAGGCAGCATCGAGGCCGGCAGCGGTCGGCACATGGGGAAGTCGCATCATGGTGGCGATGCCGCCGAAGCGCGGCATTTCGTTGCCGCCCAGTGGCTGGTGAAGAATCTTGTCCACGGGTAAGGCCTCATCGTCGTTGTTTTATTTATGTCGGTTGCACGGCTCGGGGAGAGACGGGCGAAACCTTGTGCGCCGATTCTGCGAAATGTAGTGGCCGGGAAGAATCGCTACGGGCAAATACTTAGTTCAGATTTTTCTAAACTAATGGCTGGCGGGAAGATAGACTTTGCGCCCTTGCACAGAATCCCGTGTGGATTGGGCTTTTGTGGCGAGGGGGCTCGCCCCCGTTCGGCTGCGCAGCAGTCGTCAGGTGATTTGGGGCCGCTTCGCGGCCCAACGGGGCGAGCCCCCTCGCCACAGAGTTCTGTGTCGAGCCCAGGAGAGCTTTCAATGGCCAACGCTTTACCCGACCTGAAACTGTTGCGCATCTTCGTCAGCGTGGTCCGTCATCAAGGTTTCGCCACCGCCCAGCAGGAACTCAACCTCTCCACTTCGGCGATCAGCACTTACATGAGCCAGCTCGAATCGGCACTGGGTCTGGTGCTCTGCCATCGCGGGCGTGGCGGCTTCAGCCTGACCAGCAAAGGCGAGCTGTTTCATCAGGAAACCTTGCGCCTGCTCGGTGAGCTGGAAGGGTTCGAGCAGTATGCCGCCGCTTTGAAGGGCGAGTTGCGCGGCACCTTGAACCTCGGCGTGATCGATTCCACCGTGAGCGACAAGGCACTGCCATTCGCCGAAGCCATTGGCGCTTACAGCCAGGAACACCCGGCCGTGCATTTGCACCTGTCGGTAATGAGCCCATATGAACTGCAACTGGGCGTGCAGGACAATCGCCTCGACCTGGCGATCGGCGCGTTCTCCACGCGCATGAGCGGCCTGGTCTACATGCCGCTCTACCGCGAACAACACTGGCTGTATTGCAGCAGCCGCCATCCGCTGTTCACCGAGCGGCGCATCCCCGAGCAAGTGATCACCCAGCAACGCATGGTGGGTCGTGGTTACTGGAGTCAGGCCGAACTGGCGCGCCACGGTTTCAAGCACAGCGCCGCCACCGTGGAAAGCATGGAGGCGCAGCTGATTCTGGTGCTGTCCGGCGCCTACATCGGTTACCTGCCGGAGCACTATGCGCAGGCCTGGGCTGACAAGGGCGATCTGCGCGTTCTGCTGCCGGCGACGTTCGGTTATCAGGCGCCGTTTTCGATGATCGTGCGCCGAGGCCGTAGCCGTGAACCGCTGATCCAGACATTCCGCGACTTGCTCAAAGCGCAGCTCAATCAGGTCTAAGACGATGCCCAGAATCCACTGCCCGCGCTGCCTGCGCCCCGAAGGCCATTGCCTGTGCGCGCTCATCCCCAATCTCGACAGCCGCACCCGCGTGCTGCTGTTGCAACACCCGACGGAAGTGAATCATGCGCTGAACACGGCGCGTTTGGCGGCGTTGGGGTTGAACAATGCCGAGCTGATCGTCGGTGAGATATTCGAGGATTTGCCCGCGCTGTTGAATCAGCCTGGTTACCGCGCGCGGCTGCTGTTTCCGGCTGACGATGCGCAGACATTGCACGCGTATGCCGCAACCGATAAACCGCTGTTGCTGGTCGTCCCGGACGGCACCTGGCGCAAGGCGCGCAAGATGTTGCACCTCAACCCGTTGCTGGCAGCGTTGCCGAGGGTGACGCTGGCGGGCGGCGCGGTGTCGCGTTATCGCCTGCGCAAGGCACCGGGGCCAGGCGCATTGTCGACCGTCGAGGCCATTGCCCAGGCGTTGCAGACACTGGAATCGCCAGCGGATTTCGACGCGTTATTGAAGCCGTTCGAAGCGCTGATCGAGGGGCAGATTGCGGCGATGGGGCAGGAGACCTATCAGCGTAATCATGGGCCCAAATAGCCGTCGTTATAAGGACCTCATCGCGAGCAGGCTCGCTCCTACAGTGATCGAGTTCTTCCAGAAAAACTGCGATCCACTGTAGGAGCGAGCCTGCTCGCGATGGCGTTAGAACAATCACAGCAATCCCGAGCCAGAGATCACCGCTCCCGCATCGCCTCGGTCCGCGCTTTCAACACCGGTTTCAGCAAGTAATCCAGCACGCTTTTCTCGCCAGTAATGATGTCGACAGTCGCCACCATCCCCGGAATGATCAGCAGCGGTTTCGCATCCCCGCCCAAGTGGTTTTTATCGGTGCGCACCTGAATCAGATAAAAGCTGTTGCCCTTGTCATCCGTGATCGTATCCGCACCAATCAGCTCGAGTTTGGCGCTCAATCCACCATAAATCGTGTAGTCGTAAGCGCTGAACTTGACCATCGCTTTCTGCCCGGGGTGCAGGAAGGCCACATCCTGCGGGCGCACCTTGGCTTCGATCAGCAGGTTCTCTTCGATCGGCACAATCTCCACCATGTCGTTGCCCGGCTGAACCACGCCACCGATGGTATTGACCTTCAACATCTTGATGATCCCGTGTACCGGCGAGACCACCGTGGTGCGGGTCACGCGGTCATCGATGGCGATACTCGACGCGGTGATTTTCGACAGTTCGGTGCGTTTCTCATTGAGTTCCTTGGCCGCTTCGGAACGGAACGCTTGCTCGGATTCGTCCATCTTGCTTTTGATCTCGTTGATCGCCGATTCCGCACGCGGTATCGCCAATGTCGTTGCGTTCAACGAACCCCGGATTTCCACCGCACTGCGCTTGAGCCTTAGAATTTCCACCGGCGAAACCGCACCCGTGCCGACCAGCGGCGCGGACATGTTCATTTCCTGTTGAAGCAGCGCAAGGCTGGAGCTGAACTGACCCTGTTTGGAACGAAATTCCGCCAGCTCCTGGGTTTTTTGTCGCAGTTGCTCGCTCAGCGTGCGTTGCTCACTGGCCAACTGGCGCTGCCGTTGGTCGAATAGCGAACGTTCGTCTGCGGCCACTTGCGGCGCTTTGGCGATCACGTCCGGTGACAGTTTGAAGGGACGCCCCTCGGCTTCGGCGGACAGACGCTCGACTTGCGCCGTCAGCGCATAGCGATCCGCTTCACTTTCGCCCTTGTTTGACAAAAACCGGGTGTCATCCAGGCGCAGCAACGTATCGCCCTTGTTCACCATCTGACCTTCGCGGACGAAAATCTCGGTGACGATGCCGCCCTCAAGGTTCTGGATGACCTGAACCTTGCTCGACGGAATTGCCTTGCCTTCGCCCATGGTCACTTCTTCCAGCACGGCGAACTTGGCCCAGACCACGGCGGTAATGATCAGCCCGGCGGCCAGCCATACGGTGATCCGCGACCAGCGCGGCGAATCCTGCAAAGCGGCGCCTGCGGTTTCCGGCATGAATTCGCTTTCGGCGGTTTTGCCGAAACTGCCGAAGTAGCCCCTGTCTTTCGATGACGCTGCGGATGAATCAGACATGGACAACTCCTATACCGCCGCAGAGCCGACGCGGCCCTTGCGTAATGCATCGATAACCGCTTCCTTCGGACCGTCGGCGACGATCCGCCCGTTGTCCAGCACCACCAGCCGGTCGACGAGGCTGAGCATCGAGGTGCGGTGGGTGACCAGCAACAGGGTTTTGCCTTGCATCCAGCCGTGGAGCTTCTGGCGGAGAACGTCTTCGCTGCTGTTGTCCATGGCGCTGGTGGGTTCGTCGAGCAGCATAATTGGCGGGTCGAGCAACAAGGCCCGCGCCAGCAACACGGCCTGACGCTGACCGCCGGAGAGCAACTGGCCGCGCTCGCCCACCGGCCGGTCAAATCCTTGCGGATGTTGACGCGCCAGTTCGGTAACGCCGGTCAGTTCGGCCACTTCAAGCATGCGCGCATCGCTGATGTACCGCGCGCCCAGGGTCAGGTTGTCGCGCAGGCTGCCGGCCAGCAACGGCAAGTCGTGGGCGACGTAGCCGATTTGCTGACGCAGGTCGGCGACGTCCAGTTGCCGCAGGTCCAGGCCGTCAAGCAGCAGTTGACCTTCCTCCGGCGCGTAGAAACCCATCACCAGCCGCGCCAGCGTGCTTTTGCCGGAACCGCTGCGGCCGATGATGCCGATGCGCTCACCGGGTTTCATGCTGAAACTGACGTTGTGCAGTGCTGGCGTATTCTGGCCGTTGTAGTGAAAGGTCACGCCGATCACGTCGAGTGCGCCTTGCAACTGGGTGCGCTCCAGCGGACGTTGTTTGGCATCGCGCTCCTGGGGCAGGCTCATCAGCGCATCGGTGCTTTTCATGGTCAGTTGTGCTTGCTGATAGCGCGTGATCAACCCGGCGATTTGCCCGAGCGGCGCGAGCACGCGACTGCCGAGCATGTAGGTCGCGACCAGCGCGCCGACGCTGAGGTTACCGGCAATGATGCTGTACACACCGGCAACGATGGTCGCCATGCCGGAGAATTGCTGGATGAACAGTGTGCCGTTGGTGGCCATCGCCGAGAGATTGCGTGCGTGGCTGTCGAGGCGGGTGAGGGCGCCGTGGGTGCTCTCCCATTTGTGCTGGCGTTCGCTTTCGGCGCTGCACGCCTTCAGGGTTTCCAGACCGCCGAGGGTTTCGATCAGCAGGGCCTGGCGTTCCGCACCCAGGGTCAGGCTTTTCTGTACCGTGTCGCGCAGGCGCGACTGAATCACCATGGCAAAGATGATCGTGATCGGGAATGCCAGCAGCGGAATCACCACCAGCCAGCCACCGAGCAAGCCAATCACCACCAGCATCAGCACGGCGAACGGCAAGTCGATCAGACTGGTCAGGGTCACGGCGGTCAGAAACTCGCGCAGCCCCTGAAAGTCGTGAATGCTCTGCGCAAACCCGCCGATGGTTGCCGGCCGCGCTTTCATCGACATGCCGGTGATGCGCTCGAACAAAGTCGCGGACAGGATCACATCGGTTTTCTTCCCGGCGGTGTCCAGCAAGTGCGCGCGCACCAGGCGCAATACCAGTTCGAAACCGGTGCCGATCAGCAGCCCGATCGACAACACCCACAACGTCGACGTGGCCTGGTTCGGTACCACGCGATCGTAGGTTTGCATGACGAACAGCGGCACCATCAGGCCGAGCAGGTTGATCAGGAAACTGGCGAGAATCGCATCGCTGTACAGCCATTTCGATAGTTTCAAGGTGTCGCGAAACCACGCATCCACCCTCGGTACCAGCGGCGCGCGCAAGTCTTCGAGTTCGTGTCGCGGGCGCGCGAACAAGGCCTGGCCGGTGTAGTCCGCCGTCAGTTCTTCACGGCTGACCCACTGTTCACCACCGTCGGCTTCGCTGGGCAGAATCAACAAGCGCCCGTCATCGCCGACGCGCCGCAGTATGGCGGTGCATCCGTTGGTGAGCATCAACATGACCGGCAGGTTGAGCGGCGAGATGTCGGCCAGCTCGCGCCGTAACAGCCGCGCTTGCAAACCGGCCCGGGCCGCCGCACGGGGCAGCAGGTCCAGGCTTAAACGTTGGTGTGCCATAGGCAGCCCGGCACTCAGGCTGGCGCGACTGACTGTCGCGCCATGAAGTTTGCAGAGAATCAACAGACCGTCCAGAAGCGGGTCGTCGAAGCTCAGCCGCGGATCGACGCCGATGTTGCCGGGTTCCATGCTGGTCACACTAATTGTTCCTGTTGATCCGTGTAGATGCATCTCACCTACGGGCTTGGTTTTATCTCAGCTCGGGCAAACGGGCTTCGCTTTTCACTTCACTCTGGGCGACGGCATCGGCGGGCAGCACCACACGCTGTTTGCTCAACAGCTGACCCATGTTTGCGAGCACACGGTACATGGAATATTCCTCGGTGTAGCGAACTTCCGTGTAGCGTCGGTTGGCGTTGTAGAGCTCGTTTTCACTGTCGAGAACGTCGAGCAAGGTCCGCTGGCCGAGGCCGAACTGATCCTGGTAAGCGGCGCGCACGCGAGTGGTGGTCTCGGCGTATTCGCGAGCGGTCGGGGTTTGCTTGCGCGCGTTGACCATGGCGTTCCACGCCAGGTGAATGTTCTCGTTGAGCTGACGCAGGGCGTTGTTGCGGATGTCCATCGACTGGTTGATCAGGTGCGCGTTGGAAGCCAGGCGCGCCTTGTCGCTGCCGCCGCGGAACAGGTTGTAGTTCATCACCACGCCAACGCGCCATTCGTTGTCGTGGCCTTCTTCGCCTTGCACGTTGTTGTTGGCACCTACCGCAGCTTCGGCATCGAAGCGGGGGTAGAACGGCGACTTGGCGACCTCGTATTGGCTCTCGGCAGATTGCACGTCAGCCTGGGCGGATTTCAGGTACGGGTTGTTGTCGACCATGCTGTTCTGGGCGTCTTGCAGATTGGCCGGCATCTCACCGCGGATCGACGGCAGGGTTTCCAGCTCATCGGGCATGCGTCCGGTGACGGCGAAGAAATTCGACTCGGCATCGGCCAGATCGACCTGGGCGGTGTCCAGGTTGTTCTCGGCCAGCGCGCGGCGGGCGGTCGATTGATCGGCGTCAGCATTGCTGCCGATGCCGCGTTGGGTACGCAGGCCGATCTGATCGTTGACCCGCAGGTGCGCCTGCAGATTGTTCGTGGCCAGCGTCACCAGTTCACGGCGCTTGAGCACTTCGAGGTAGACCTCGATGGTGCGCAGGGCCAGATCCTGAGCGGTGCCCTGAGCGTAATAGGCCCGTGAATTGACCACGCCTTTGGTGCGCTCGACTTCGTTGGCCGTGTTGAAGCCGTCAAAGAGCATCTGCCGCAGACGCAATTCCGACTGGGTGTAGGTGAGAATTTCGGTGTTGTGATTGCCGAACGCCCGGGTGTTGGTGTTGTCGCTGTATCCGCGGCCGTACGCAGCGTTCAAATCCACCGACGGATAAAATCCACCTTTGGCGACTTTCACGTCCTCGTCAGCCGAGAGACGGCTGTCAACGCGCGAAGCGAGTTCCGGGTGAGTGGCGAGGGTACTTTGGATAGCCTCGGTCAGTGACATGGCTTGGGCCTGAGTCGTGCAGGCCATGGCCAATAAAATCGCACTGCAAAGGGGTGTTAAAAGGCGCATGGGTGCATCTCCCTGGTTCCTGATGGTGCTTTATCGGTCGCCAAATATTTGACGACATTTATAGGTTAAATTGTTTCATGCTTGTAACAACAGAGCTAAGAACATTCCAGCAAAAAGCTGAGAAGAATTTCGCATAAAGCATATTCCAAAAAAAACTTATGCGCTAAGCTCATTACAGCACATTGTTCACGCGTAAAACCCTTGATTTGATTGCGTTATAGAGCGTCAAGGGATTAAAGAAAAAGTTCCATCCACTTATCGACATAGAGCGAAGAAGTGCTGAAGGGGAGGAGAGTGTAACGGTTTTGAGCGACAGATTTCTGTCACTCCTAGTACCTAAACCGTTACGCATCGCTCGACGGGCCGGGCTGCGAAGTCAAATTGGTGCCACAAAAGGCGCAGATCTTGACAGTCGCATCCGCAGCCCTCTGGCGAAGTGCCAGGTGTGAGGCAGGACAGAATGGCGGCCCGTTTTACTTGGCCCACTGTCTGCCTCTACCGGCCACCTGTTCGAGCCAGAGCACATTCTTCGCTGACAACAGGTGCCGACAGCGGTTGGCAGCGGAGGAAATGCACATGGCTACGCTCTTCGGTATCGTCAGTAAGGTTATTGGCCAAGTGTTCGCAGTTGCGGGCGATGGCACTCGTCGCGTGTTGATCGAGGGCGACAGATTGTTCGCCGGCGATCAACTGGTGACCGGAGCCGAGGGTTCGGTCGCGGTGCGTTTGCAAAATGGCCAGGAGCTGACGCTGGGGCGTGGCAGCAGTCTGCAGATGAATGCGCAGTTGCTCGCCCATCAGGCGCCGCACGTGGACACCGCTGACGCGACCACGCCGACTCAGGCGCAACTGACCGATGTCGAACAGCTGCAAAAAGCAATCGCGGCGGGCGCTGACCCGACTCAGACCGGTGAGGCCACGGCTGCCGGCCCAGGCAACCCTGGAGCACCGGGTGGCCCATTAGGTGGCGGTCACAGTTTCGTGTTGCTGGAAGAAGTGGCCGGAAGCGTCGACCCTACCGTTGGCTTCCCGACCGAAGGCTTCAACGGCATTCCGGAATTTCCGCTGGGGCGGCTGGCCGGCGATCCGGACAATGGCAGTGATGGCCTGGACGACGCTGGCGATCTTCCGGTTGACCCTGGTAATCCTGTAAGCCCGGTTGACCCGGTTATTCCCGTTGACCCTGTAAGCCCGGTTGATCCAGTGCTCCCCGGTGACCCTCAAGTGCCCGATTCGCCCAACAACCCTGTCACGTTGACGGGGCTCTCGGTCGCTGGCGGCGAGCTGACGCTCAATGAAGCCAACCTCACCGACGGTTCTGCGCGCAATCCGGGTGCCTTGACCCAAAGCAGCACGTTCAGCATCTCCGCACCGGACGGTCTGACCAGCCTGAGCATCGGCGGAATCAACGTGATCAGCGGTGGCGTGGCCGCCGGTTTCCCGCAATCGATCACTACCCAGTTGGGCAACACCCTGACCGTGACCGGCTACAACCCGGCCACCGGCGTGGTGAGCTACAGCTACAGCCTCAACGGCAACGAAACCCATTCGGCCGGTGACGGCATCAATAACCTCAGCGAACAGTTCACCGTTGTCGCCGGTGACAGCAATGGCGACACCGCCACCGGTACGGTGGACGTCAATATCACCGATGACGTGCCGCAGGCAGTCGACGACAGCAACGCCAGCGCCGCTTCGGAAAACCTGGTCATACTGACCGGCAGCGTCCTGCCGAATGACGCGCAGGGCGCCGACCGAATCGCGGTTGGCCCCAACAGCGGCCCGATCATCGGCGGAACGTTCACCGGGACCTACGGCACATTGGTGCTGAACGCCAACGGCACGTACACCTACACCCTCAACACCGGCGACGCCGATTTCAAGGCGTTGACCGGTGGCGGCAATGGCACCGAGACGTTCACCTACACCCTCACCGATGCCGATGGGGACACCAGCACCGCTGACCTAATCCTGGACATTCACAACAACGATGACCCGGTGGTTATCGATGGGCTCACCTTGGCCGGTGGCGAACTGACCGTTCGTGAGCAAAACCTGGGCGATGGCACCAGCCCGGATGCACCGGCGCTGACTCAGAGCGGCACGTTCACCATCACCGCCCTCGACGGCGTGCAGACCCTGACCGTCGGCGGCATTGCCGTGGTCACTGCCGGTGTCGCCGCAGGCTTCCCGCAATCGGTGGTTACGCCGCTGGGCAGCACACTGACCGTCACCGGTTTCGACAGCGTTACCGGCGTGGTCAGCTACAGCTACAGCCTGGCCGATAGCGAAGCCCATTCGAATGCCAATGGCAGCAACAATATCGCCGAGCAGTTCGCTGTGACGGTGGTCGATGACAACGGCACCACCGCCAATGGCAGCCTCGACGTGAACATCGTCGACGACGTGCCGCAAGCCATCGATGACAGCAACGTCGCCACCGGATCCGAAGCCCTGCGGACGCTTGAAGGCAACGTTCTGGGCAATGACGCGCAAGGCGCCGACCGTGTCGCGACCGGGCCGACTGCCGGGCCGATCACCGCCGGAACGTTCATCGGGACCTACGGCACATTGGTGCTGAACGCCAACGGCACGTACACCTACACCCTCAACACCGGCGACGCCGATTTCAAAGCGTTGAATGGCGGCGGCAATGGTGTGGAGAGCTTCGTCTACACGCTCACCGATGCCGACGGCGACACCAGCACCGCAACGCTGGTACTGAACATCGGCAACAACAACGATGACGTGATCCTCAACGGTCTCGACGTCAACGGTGGCGAGCTGACCGTCTCCGAGCAGAACCTCGGCGACGGCACCAACCCTGACACCCCGGCATTGACCCAGAGCGGCACCTTCACCGTCACTGCCCTCGACGGCCTGCAAACCCTGACCGTCGGTGGCATTGCCGTGGTCACCGGTGGCGTCGCCGCAGGCTTCCCGCAATCGGCCGTCACGCCGCTGGGCAGTACGCTGACCATCACCGGTTACAACCCGACGACCGGCGTGGTCAGCTACACCTACACCCTGGTCGACAACGAAGCTCACCCGAATGCCGCCGGTGTCAACAGCATTAGCGAGAACTTCGATGTGGTCGCCACCGATAACGACGGCAGCACCGCGTCGGGCCAGATCAACGTCAACATTGTCGATGACCTGCCCACCGCCAGCCGTGACGCCGGCACAGTGCAGGAAGGCGCCACGGTCAGCGGCAACGTGCTCGACAACGACATCGGCGGTGCCGACGGTCCGGCGCTCAGCGGTGCCGTAGTGGGCGTGCGCGCGGGTAGCGACACCTCGACCTCGGCCATCGGTGGGCTGAACTCGCAGATCAATGGCGCCTACGGTTACCTGACCCTCGACGCCAATGGCAACGCGACGTACCACAGCAATCCAGACGCGGTCAGCGCACCGGGCGCGACCGATGTGTTCACCTACACCGTGCGCGATGCCGACGGTGATGAAAGCACCACGACCATCACCATCAACGTGGCGGACAGTCGCCTCTTGGCGGCGACAGACAGCGACGTGAAAGTCTACGAAAAAGCCCTCGACCTGACCCGCGACGGCCAGGACCTGGCGCCGGGCATCGTCGAAGGCAGCCGTCCAAACAGCACCGCCGAAACGGCGACCGGAACGCTGGTCGGTTCGGTCACCGGCGCCGTGGGCGCGATCACCTATTCGCTGGTCAGCAACGCGACCGGAACCTACGGGCAGATTCTGCTCAACGCCGATGGCAGCTACACCTACACCCTGACGTCGCCAGCCACCACCACCCCGGGCGTGGATGACGGCCCGAACAAGCTGAGCGAAAGCTTCACCTATCAAGCCACCGACTCGCTGGGCAACACCGTCACCAGCCAGATTGTGGTCAGCATTGTCGATGACGTGCCGATCGCACACTGCGATTTTGCGTCGGTCACTGAAGGTGGCACCGTCACCGGCAACGTCCTGGGCAACGATGTGCTCGGGGCGGACGGCGGTGCGGCGGGCGGCGCAATCATCGGCGTGCGCGCCGGCGACGACAATTCAAGCTCGGCCATTGGCGGTTTGAATACCAGGATTCAGGGCACCTACGGTTACCTGACGCTGGATGCCCAGGGTAATGCGGTTTATCACAGCAATCCCGACAGCGTGAACCCCGCCGGCGCGACGGATGTGTTCTCCTACACCGTGCGCGATGGCGACGGCGACGAAGCCACCACGACCATCACCATCGACGTCAGCAACAGCTGCATCGCTGCCGTCAAAGACACCGACGTCACCGTCTTCGAAAAAGCGCTGGACCTGAACAAGGGCGGCCTCGACCTTGCGCCTGGCACCGTCACCGGCAGCGAGCCCGGCAATACCGGCGAAACCGCTTCCGGCACATTGGTCGGTTCGGTCAGCGGCGCCAGCGGGGCGGTCACTTACACCCTGGTCGGCAACGCTACCGGTGCGTATGGGCAACTCCTGTTGAACCCCAACGGTACTTACACCTACACCTTGACCTCGGCGCCGAAAACCGCGCCGAACGCCAACGATGGTGCAAACAGCCTCAGTGAAAGTTTTACCTACAAGGCCACCGACGCGCTCGGCAACAGCACTACCAGCACCATTCAGATCAACATTGTCGATGACGTGCCCAAAGCAGTCGCGTCTGATCGTTCGGTGGCGGCGGCGGCGATCGATTCCAACCTGCTGCTGGTGATCGACGTCTCCGGCAGTATGAAGGACGCATCCGGCGTGGCCGGCCTGTCGCGCATGGCGTTGGCCAAACAGGCGATCAGCGCCTTGCTCGACAAGTACGACGACCTCGGCGACGTCAAAGTGCAGATCGTCACGTTCAGCAGCGATGCCACCGACAAGACGTCGGTCTGGGTCGATGTGGCCACGGCCAAGTCGATCATCTCCGGCCTGGTGGCGCACGGGGACACCAACTACGATGCCGCGATCAAAGTGGCGCAAACGGCGTTCGACACCGACGGCAAACTGGCCGGCGCACAGAACGTTGGCTACTTCTTCTCCGACGGCAAACCCACTGTGGGCAATCTCGATAAAACCGAAGAAGCTGGCTGGAAAACGTTCCTCGAAGAAAACAACATCAAGAACTATGCGATCGGCCTGGGGAATGGCGCCCGCAATCTCAACCTTGATCCGCTGGCGTTTGACGGCACTGCCGGTTCGGGCCATGGTACCGACATCAACTCGGTGGTGGTGACCGATCTCAGCCAGCTCGATTCGGTGCTGTCCGGCACCGTCGTCGGGGCGCCGGTCACCGGCTCGCTGCTGGGCGCGGGCGGCTCCTTCGGCGCCGATGGCGGTTTCATCAAAACCATCACGGTCGATGGCGCCACCTACACGTTCGATCCGAAAGGCAACAGCAATCAGGGTTCACTGACGGTCAGCGGTGCGACCAGCCATGGCACTTTCAACACGCTCGACAATACCCTGAGCATCGCCACCAATAACAAAGGCACGCTGGTGGTCAATCTCGACACTGGCGAATACACCTACACCTCGCAGAAAACCACGGCGGTGGTGCTGACAGAAAACATCGGTTTCACCGTCAGCGACAACGACGGCGACCTCTCCAGCTCCAAACTGGTCATCAAGGTCATCCCAAATGCCGCCCCGGTCGCCATGGACGATCACGTCATTACCAACGTGTTTGCGCCTAACGTGGTCTTGCCGGGCGACGTGCTGCTGGCCAACGACAAGGATCCCAATGGCGATCCGATGACCGCATCGCCAACCACATTCAAGACCGGCTGGATCGCCAAAGGCGCAGACTTCATCGGCACCAAGCCTAATCTTGTCTTCACTGGCAGCAATGAGCAGGCCGTGACGATTGCTCGCAGCCAGTTCGTTGCCAACACGGCGGCGATGACCGCTGTGCTGGTGGTTGGCGGTGCGTTGGGCGCGGTCAGCAACCTCAATACCAATGACGAGGACCGCATTACCGTCAACCTGAAACAGGGCGAAACGCTCAACCTGGATCACAACCTGGCGGCGGGTAACATCGGCATGGAATATTCGGTCAACGGCGGCGCGTTCATGGCGCTTGCGGACGGCCAGACCATTACCGCGGCCTCGGACGGCACCTACCAGATTCGTGTCACCAATACCCTGGATACCCCGGGCAACGGTGGCACGGGTTCGGAGGCCTACAAACTGACCATGACTGTCAATTACGCCAACGCCCACGACGTTACCCCTGATGCGCATGGCACCTATGCGGCCAACGATAATCATGGCGGCAGCGACAGCGCGGCAGTGTCCATCAGCTATCAGGCCGGTCACACCCTCACCGGGACCGCAAGCGATGACGTGCTGGTGGCGGGCGCCGGGGATAACATCCTCAATGCCGGCGACGGCAACGACGTGCTCAGTGCCGGCGCCGGCAATAATCAGTTGCACGGTGGTGCGGGCAATGACTTGCTTTACAGCGGCGCAGGCAATGATCTGCTCGACGGTGGCACCGGCATCGACACCGCCAATTACGCCAACGCCACGGCAGGGGTCAAGGTCGACCTGGGTCTGACAAGTGCGCAGAACACTGGCGGCGCGGGCACCGATACGTTGACCGCGATCGAAAACCTCACGGGCTCCAGCTTCAACGACCAGCTCACCGGCGACAGCCGCAGCAACATCATCACTGGCGGCTTGGGTAATGACATCCTCAATGGCGGTGACGGCGATGATTTCCTGATCGGCGGCTTGGGCAATGACACCCTCAGCGGTGGTGCCGGCGCGGACACCTTCCAGTGGCTAAAAGGCAACAGCGGCCATGACGTGGTCACCGATTTCACCCCGGGCACCGATAAACTCGACCTGTCACAATTGCTGCAGGGTGAAAATGCCAGCGTGTCCTCGCTCGACGATTACTTGCACTTCAAAGTCATCGGCAGCGGCTCGGAAGTCATCACCAGTATCGACGTCAGCGCCATGGCCGGCGCCGCGCCGAATCAGACCATCGACCTGGCCGGCGTCAACCTCGCCAGTCATTACGGCGTGACGCCGGGAGCGGGCGGGATGGTTGCTGGCGGGCACGACACCGCGACGATTATCACTGGCATGTTGAACGACCATTCATTGAAGGTTGATACGGTGTGATCTGAAAGCCTGAAACGAAAAACCCGCCATCTTCGAGAGCAGATGGCGGGTTTGTTTTTTGTGCGAACAGAGTTTCTTCAGGGTCGCGAAAACGCGCAGTCGTCAGGATTTACGCAAAGTCTTCTGCCGAAGGATATAAACCGTGACCAGCACTGCACTGGTCAGCATGAACCCGCGCGCCCACATCAGCGGCACCAGATAGCAGGACACTAAAATGCTTATCCACATTGAGCCAATGGCGTAGATCTTGCCTTTGAGGGGAATGCCGTTGCCTTCCAGATAATCACGAATCCACGGCCCGAGTCGTGGATGCTCCACCAGCCAGTGATAAAAACGCGGAGAGCTGCGGGCGAAGCAGGCGGCCGCCAGTAGAAGGAAGGGCGTGGTGGGCAATACCGGCAGGAAAATGCCGATCACCCCCAGCGCCACGCTCAGCCAGCCGACGGCCAGCAGCACGTAGCGCAACATCGGGGAGCGGTTGCCTATGGGTTTGTCCATAGGCGGCACCTTAGTGGTGACGGGGCTTAAGGATCGCCGGTTTTTCGTCCGGGGCATTGCACAGCAAATACAGCGCAGTCAGGGCTTCCGGAATCTGCACGATCATGTCGTCCATCAGGTTGGCGTCGGCCGCAATGTCGGAGAATTCCGGCTGCTCGTCGAACAGACCCGAACCGACCATGATCGGCAGCAGCATTTCGCTGACTTCGTCTTCGGCGGTTTCAAACCAGGCGGCCTCACGCAGGAACACGCCTTCCATGAAACCGATGCACCAGCCGCGCAGGTCCGAATCGTCCGGCTCTTCGCCAAGATCGAGGTCGCAAGGCAACTCGAATTCTTCATCGGCGGCCAGCTGGCGAGCAATGTGTGCCTTGAGCAGGATCAGCGTCGATTCGATCGCTTCGCGCTCGGTGTCGTCGGCGTAATGCGGTTCTTCAGCGAAGAGCGCGTCGATCCACTCACGCTCCGGAACCTCTTCGGAACAGATCGACAGCGCGGTCAGATAGCCGTGGGCGGCCACATAGTCCAGCGCCTCGTCATGCAGTTCATCGGCGTCGAGGAAGACTTGCAGGCGGGTTAATTGCTCAGCGAAGGACATTAAAGGGCTACCTTGGGAATTAAACAGATGCGCGAATTCTAGGCCTTCTTGAGCACTCAGGCCAGCCGCGCGGCATATTTGCAAACGCAAACACCACAATCCCTGTGGGAGCGAGGCTTGCCCGCCAAGGCGATATCACATGCACATGGAATCTTCGGCAGCGGCCGTGTCGCTTTTGCATTCATGTGTCTTCTCAGCGGCACCCTCTGCCGGACGGCCCTCGGGTATACTTGCGCGTTTTGTGAATGCCCTGCTGGCGTCGCGGCTGAGATGTGAAGCGTCATGCAACGCGCACTTACTATTTGTCGGTGCAGCCTGCATGTTTCTGAACCAGCCTTGCAGGGATGTTTCGGTGATTTTTGGAGTTTTTATGCTCGAACAGGCTCAACGCGTCCTCAAGGACATCTTCGGCTACGACAGTTTCCGTGGCCGGCAGGGGGCGATCATTGAGCGCGTGGCCAGTGGCGGCGACGCCCTGGTGCTGATGCCTACCGGTGGTGGCAAATCCTTGTGCTTCCAGGTGCCGGCGCTGCTGCGCGAAGGCCTGGCGGTGGTGGTGTCGCCGCTGATCGCATTGATGGATGATCAGGTCGCGACCCTTGAGGAACTGGGCGTCGCGGCCGCGGCCCTGAACTCCACGCTCAGCGCCGAGCAGCAACGCGACCTGGCGGCACGGATCAAACGCGGCGAAGTGAAAATGCTCTACCTCGCACCCGAACGTCTGGTGCAACCGCGCATGCTGGCATTTTTGCAAAGCCTCGAGATCGCCCTGTTTGCTATCGACGAGGCGCATTGCGTGTCGCAATGGGGTCATGATTTCCGTCGCGAATACCTGCAACTCGGCCAGTTGGCGGAGTTGTTTCCCAACGTCCCGCGCATCGCCTTGACGGCCACTGCCGATAAACGAACCCGAGAAGAAATCGTCGATCGCCTGCACTTGCAGAATGCCGAGCGTTTTCTGTCGAGTTTCGACCGTCCCAACATTTTTTACCGCATCGTGCCCAAGGAGCAGCCGCGCAAGCAGTTGCTCGCATTCCTCGCCGAGCGCCGCAGCGATGCCGGCATCGTCTACTGCCTGTCGCGCAAGAAAGTCGATGAGGTGGCGGTGTTCCTCAGCGAGCAGGGGTTCCCGGCGCTGCCTTATCACGCCGGCCTGCCCAACGAAACGCGTTCCCACCACCAAAAGCGCTTTCTCAACGAAGAAGGCTTGATCATGGTGGCCACCGTAGCGTTCGGCATGGGCATCGATAAACCCAACGTGCGGTTTGTCGCGCACCTGGACCTGCCGAAATCCCTCGAAGCCTATTATCAGGAAACCGGTCGTGGTGGTCGCGACGGTCTGCCGGCGGATGCCTGGATGGCCTACGGTCTGCAAGACGTGGTGATGCTCAAGCAGATGCTGCAAAACTCCGAAGGCGACGAGCGCCACAAGCGTCTTGAGCATCACAAGCTCGACGCCATGCTTTCGCTGTGCGAGGAAACCCGTTGCCGACGCCAGACCCTGCTGGCCTATTTCGACGAAGACATGCCTGAGCCATGCGGCCATTGCGACAATTGCATCGATGGCGTGCAAACCTGGGATGCCACCGAGCCGGCGCGTCAGGCGCTCTCGGCGATTTACCGCACTGGCCAGCGCTACGGCGTCGGTCATCTGGTCGATGTGTTGCTGGGCAAGGACAACGAGAAAGTGCGCAGCTTTGGCCATCAGCACTTGTCGGTGTTCGGCGTTGGCAAGGCGATGGGCGACAGCGAATGGCGCTCGCTGTTTCGCCAACTGGTTGCGCGCGGTCTCGCCGACATTGACCTTGAGGGCTATGGCGGTTTGCGCCTGAGCGATAAATGCCGGCCGTTGCTCAAGGGGGAAGTGACCCTGGAACTGCGCCGCGACCTCAAACCGCAAACCACGGCGAAAAGCAGCAAAAGTCAGGCGAGCCAACTGGTCCGCGGCGAAGAGCGCGAACAATGGGAAGCCTTGCGTGCCCTGCGGCGCAAACTGGCCGAAGAACACGGCGTACCGCCGTACGTCATTTTCCCCGACTCGACCTTGCTGGAAATGCTCCGCAGCCAGCCGACCTCGCTGGCGGAAATGGCCACGGTCAGTGGCGTAGGGGCGCGCAAACTCGAGCGTTACGGCGAGGCGTTCCTGGAAGTGCTCGGTGGGCAGGTCGAAGCGCCAAAAGTGGTGGCCGATGTGCGTCACGAGCTGATCACGCTCGCTCGCGCCGGTATGACGCCGTTGCAGATTGCCGGCCAGTTGCAATGCTCGGAAAAAACCGTCTACACCCTGCTCGCCGAAGCCATTGGCAAACAGCAGCTGTCGCTGGATCAGGCGCTGGATCTGCCCGAAGACTTGATGAGCGAAGTCCAGGATGCCTTTCTCGATGGCGAAGGCGAATTACCGCCCGTTACCGAGATTGCGGCACTGTTTGCCGGGCGGGTGCCGGAAGGTGTTCTGTATTGCGTACGTGCCGCGTTGCAATCGGAATTTGAGATGTGAATCAGGTATTTGCGCCCTGTCTGACTGATGTAACGATTCAGTGCGGTGCGACCCTTGCCTCAAGCCAAGGGTCATGCTTAGCTGACTAATAATTAGTATTTCTACTTCAGTCCGATCATGAGTGTTTTATGCCGCTGACCGATCAACACCGTTTTGGCATGCAACTGGCCCATATGTCGCGTGGATGGCGCGCCGAACTTGACCGTCGCCTGGCGGGTCTTGGCCTTTCGCAGGCGCGCTGGCTGGTGCTGCTGCACCTGGCGCGTTTCGACGATGCACCCACTCAGCGCGAGCTGGCGCAAAGCGTTGGCGTGGAAGGGCCGACGCTGGCCCGGTTGCTGGACAGCCTGGAAGGTCAGGGGCTGGTGCAGCGTCAATCGGTGGTGGAAGATCGCCGGGCGAAAAAGATTGTCCTCTGTGCCCCGGCTCGTCCGCTGATTGAACAAATCGAAACCATTGCCACGCAACTTCGACATGAATTGTTTGATGGGGTCGATGAGGCGGATTTGAAGACATGCATGCGGGTTCATGGACTGATTCTGGCAAATCTGGAAAAGTCTTGAGGCACAACATCGCATCGGCTTTTTGAGATAGCCCATCCTGCAGGCTATAAATAACTGACAAGTGGAACGTATTTTGTACCTGATGTGCGAGCGCCTACAGGTCGGTTGCGGTTAATTAAGGGATGCTCATGCTCCAGAGTTGGCACGTAGTAATGCGGTGTTGCACCCGATGGTTGCTGGCAGGTGGGCTGGTCACTTATTCGGTCGCGGCATCCGCATTGGGTCTTGGTGAGATCACCATTCATTCGGCGTTGAATCAGCCGCTGCGCGCCGACATTGCTCTGGTGGATGCCGCAGGCCTGGAGGAGGGTGATCTGTCAGTCAGCCTGGCCACCGCGGACGAATTCAGTCGCGCCGGGGTCGAGCGGGTCTTTTTCCTCAACGATCTGAAATTCACGCCGATTTTGCGCGGCAACCGTGCCGTCATCCGGGTCAGCTCCGGCAAACCGGTCAACGAACCCTTTCTGAATTTTCTCGTGCAGCTCAACCAACCCAATGGTCGATTGCTGCGCGAGTACACGGTGCTGATCGATCCGCCGGGTTCACCGGGTATCGTCCCTGTTGCCGACGAGCCGGTGACCAGTACGCCAAACTCGCCCTTCCCGAGTGTGAAGCCTGCCGCTGCACCACCTCCAGCGGTAAAAAAACCTGCTGTTAAACCGGACGCCCAAACGAATGCGGCGCCAGCGATCGATCCTGTCGCCGAGCAACTGGCTGCCAGCGTGCTGCACAACCAGCAACTGCAGCAAACGCTCGACGAGCTCAAAGCCAGGCTTCTGGCACAGGATGAGCAGATTGCCGGACAGAAGAAGCAGGTTGTCGAGCTGGAGACCCGACTGGCTGAAGGCCAACAGGCGCCGCCAGTCGCAGCGCCATTAGCGCCCGTTTCTGCCGCCCCAGCCCCGGTTGTCGTCGAGGAGTCTGAACCGACCGACTGGCTGACGATCATCGGTTTGTCGGCATTGGTTGCGTTGTTGTTGCTGGGGCTTTTGCTTCGTCGCCGCAAGCAGCAGGCGCAGGCAGTGCCGCAAGACGCTACGGTTTTCATGCCGCTACCTGACCCGATGCTTGACCGGGAAGAAGAGCCCGGCGTTCAGACTTCCCCGCTGAAACATGCCCCCGTCCATCACGAAGAGACGCCGTCGGGCGATGTACTGGAAGGTGTCGGCATCTACATCGCCTACGGGCGGTTCGCTGAAGCATCGGGGTTGCTGCGAGAGGCCCTGGCGAAGGAGCCACAACGTACGGATCTGGCGTTGCGGTTGCTGGAGGTATTGGGCAAACAGGGCGATGTCCCGGCCTACGATGCTCAGGAACAAAGCCTGATTGACAGCGGTTTTGACCCGCATCAACTTCAGGAGATCCGCGAGCGCTACCCAAAGATGATCACCGCGCCGACCCCTGTGGTTGCGGCGCTGCCGATTATCGCGCCGATCGCCGCGCCCGTTGTCGCACCGCCGCAACCAACGCATGCACCGACAGACGAATTTCAGTTGAACCTGGACGACCTGTCGATGGATTCAAATTGGGACCTGATCAGTCCATTCGAAAGCACCCCGTCTGCCGATCAGCCCCACCGTGCAAACGAGCCGGTTTTCTCCTCACACTTGCAGGTGTTGCCCGTCGAGTTCGACATGTCCGACGAACCGACACTGGACGAGACGGAACTGGAGTGGGTGGCCGAGCCCGATGCACAGTCTCTGGACGACGCCTTTCTTGACGGGTTCAGCGACCCGCTGCAGTCATTCGAACTGGAACCGCTGAGCGCCGAATCGATGGAACTGGAGCCTGCCGTAGCCGCTCACGCCGACAAGCTCGAGCAAGCTCAGACCTGTATCGATGACGGCGATCTGGACAGTGCAATCGAGTTGCTCAACGAGTTGCTCGAAGACGGCGACGAACCCCTCAAGCAGACAGCCCGGACGCTGTTGGCTGGCATCCGGTGACGTTTTATCATGGCCACTTCCACAGGTCAGGAGCCCGGCATGGCCGCGCATAAACCGGAAATCGTCATCACCTACTGCACGCAATGCCAATGGCTGTTGCGAGCTGCGTGGCTGGCTCAGGAACTTCTCAGCACCTTCGGCGATGATCTTCGCAAGGTGTCGCTGGTGCCGGGCACCGGCGGGGTGTTCCATATTTTCTGTGACGATGTGCAGATCTGGGAGCGCAAGGCTGATGGCGGCTTCCCGGAGGCCAAGGTGTTGAAGCAGCGGGTCCGCGATCGGATTGATCCGGACCGCGACCTTGGGCATAACGATCGCACTCAGTGAGAGGCCGTCTCAGCCACAACGGTTTTTTTACCGGCGCCGCCCGATAGCCTGCTCGACACTACAATCGCTACGATGATCAGCACACCGCCGACCAACATGCGCAGCGTCGGCGTTTCATTGAACAGCAGCCAGGCCAGGGTGATGCCGTAAACCGGCTCCATGGCGAATACCACGGCGGCGGTTCGCGCCTTGATGACAGCGAGGCTGGCGACGAACAGGCTGTGCGCAACCCCGGTGCAGAACACGCCTAGCAGGCCGATCCACAGCCAATCGATAGCGCGCACTTGAGCCAATTGCGGCGCCGCCACCGGCAGCAGGCACAGCGCAACCACCACGTTCTGGCACAGCGCAGCCTGCACCGGGGGAATCCGCCCGGAGCTGGCGCGATTGGTCAGGGAGAGCAACGCAAACAACAGTCCGGATCCCACCGCCCAGAGCAGGCCAGTGGTAGCGTCACTGGCGAAATCGAAATGCGGCGTGACCAGCACCAGGCCGATGCTCACCAGCACCACCAGTAGAATTTCGTTGGCGCGAATCCGCTCTCGAAAGATCAGCCCCTCAAGTATCACGGTAAACGCCGGGAAGCTGGCAAAACCCAACGTCGCGATCGCCACGCCCGCCACCTTCACCGCGATGAAAAAACTCACCCAGTGTCCGGCCAGCAACACACCGCTGAGCAGCAGACGTCGCCAGTCAATGGCCGCCAGTTTTTGCCACGGCGTCTGGCTGGCAAATCTGGCAAAAACCGCCAGCGCCAATACGGCAAACGCCGCCCGGCCAAACACGATAACGGCGGGAGAGGCGGCAGCCAGTTTGCCAAACACGCCGGTCAGGCCAAACATCAGTGCGCCAATGTGCAGGGCGCCGAGAGCGGTACGGGGAGTCATTGCAATCCTTGGCAGAGTGAGCTGGAACCGCGAGGGTCGTGGCTGTGAACGAACAGGTCGTCGGTGTGTTGGCGTAGCGTGAGGATCGGTCTCATCGCAGGTTTCTCTGTTGCGGTCGCGGCCAGTCTACACCGAGGGCGCAGACGAGCGCTGTCACACGTCTGACTTGTGTTTGTCATGGAGGGTTAATCACAGCGGCGCAAGCTTGCCCAAACCATGCAGAGGGTCGCCCATGACCAGCGCCGAGCTCGCCAAACCCAGTCGAAAGCAACGTGTGCGGACCCTGTGGATTTCCGACGTGCACCTGGGCACGCGCGATTGCCAGGCCGAGCACTTGTCGGCATTTCTCAAGGGCTACCACGCCGACAAGATCTACCTGGTCGGCGACATTATCGATGGCTGGAAACTGCGCGGCGGCATGTACTGGCCACAGGCGCACACCAATGTGATCCGTCGTCTGCTAACCATGAGCAAGCGCGGTACCGAGGTTATTTATGTAACCGGGAATCACGACGAGTTTTTGCGCCGATATTCGAAGCTGATTCTTGGCAACATTCAGTTGGTCGACGAAGCGGTGCACGTCACCGCCGATGGCCGCCATCTGTTGGTGATTCACGGTGACCAGTTCGACGTGATCACTCGCTACCACCGCTGGCTGGCCTTTCTGGGCGATTCGGCGTACGAGTTCACCTTGACGCTCAACCGCTGGCTCAACCATTGGCGCGCCCGTTACGGCTATGGCTATTGGTCGCTGTCGGCATACCTCAAGCACAAGGTGAAAACTGCTGTCAGTTTTATCAGTGATTTCGAAGAAGCCATCGCTCACGAATGTGTCAGACGTGGACTGCACGGGGTGGTGTGCGGGCATATTCACCATGCTGAAATTCGCAAGGTGGGGGAGGTGGATTACCTCAATTGTGGGGACTGGGTGGAGTCGTGCACGGCGCTGATCGAGCATTGGGACGGGACGATCGAGTTGTATCGGTTGGCGGACGCGCAGGCCCGGGAGGCGGGATTGCAAGCGATCAAGGTTGCGGAGCCAGCTTGAAAAATCCGGCGCAAGGGACATAAGTTCATCAAGCAGACGAACGCTCTTGCATCGCCGCCTTGTAAATCGAATGCTTCGGCTGCGAAAACAACCGCTCCACCATCGGCTCGAAAAAGCTCAGGGGCAATGTGTCGTAGGCGGGATCGAACGCCGCCGCATCGTATTTGGCGCAGAATTCGATGGTCGCCTGATAGTGCGGATGTCCGCTGAACTGCTCGCGCAGATGCCGATCCATGCCCAGATGATGGAAGAAATAATAACCCTGAAAAATCCCGTGCTTCTCGACCATCCACAGATTATCAGCGCTGACAAAAGGCTTGAGAATCGCCGCGGCGATGTCCGGATGATTGTAGGAGCCGAGCGTGTCACCGATGTCATGCAGCAGCGCACACACCACGTATTCCTCATCACGACCGTCGCGCCAGGCACGGCTGGCGGTTTGCAGGGAATGGGTCAGGCGATCCACCGGGAAGCCGCCAAAGTCGCCCTCCAGTAATTTCAGGTGCGCCATGATCCGGGTCGGCAACTGGCGGGCGTAGGCACTGAAATCAGCGGCGATGATCGCCCAGTCTTCCTGCGTGCCGTCCTTCATGTGGGTAAAACGGGCATTGGCATTCATGGACTATCCTCATTGAGCTGTGCGCCTAGAACGGCACGCGCCGCAGAATCATGTCGCGGTACATGGCGAAATCACCGAGCAGGCTGTAAAGCGGATGCTGAAACGTCGCAGGACGATTCTTCTCGAAGAAGAAATGCCCGATCCAGGCAAAGCTGTACCCGGCCAGCGGCAACGCCAGCAGCATCAACCATGCGCCTTTGCTGATAGTGACTGCCAGGATCAGAATCACCAGCGTCGTGCCGATAAAATGCAATCGTCGGCACGTGCTGTCCCTGTGTTCGCTGAGGTAATACGGATAGAACTCGGCGAAGCTGTTGAAATGCTTGATGTTTTCCACGACTGCAATCTCTGTGGTGGTAGATCGGCTGCAACAGGTTCTGCGGGTAGCTTATTTGAGTCTAGAGTCATCATAGGCAGCAGCCAGTGACAATGGGTGCCACTTTAGTATCCTTCGCAAATTCGCCGCGACATGCGGCCCTCTTTTTAAGTAAACGCCATGAGCGAACGAACGACTTCTGCAAGCTGGGCGATGGGAATTGTCAAAGCGCTGGAGATGGAAGGCCTTGATTGTCGGGTTCTGTTCAAACAGCTGGGGCTCGATTACGCGGCACTGAATGATCCGGATGCGCGCTTCCCGCAAGACTCGATGACACGTCTGTGGCAGCGCGCAGTGGAACTGTCCGGCAACCCTGCGATAGGCTTGAACATGGGCAAAGTGGCGCGACCGGCGTCGTTTCACGTGGCCGGGTATGCGTTGATGTCCAGTCAGACCCTGGCTGAAGGTTTTCAGCGACTGGTGCGGTATCAGCGGATCATTGCCGAAAGCGCCGACCTTAGCTTTCGCCTGCTGGATGAGGGCTACGGACTGATTCTGACGGTGCATGGCGATCTTCTGCCACCGACCCGGCAAAGCGCCGAAGCATCACTGGCCTGCGGGCTGGCATTGTGCGACTGGTTGACCGGGCGGAGCCTGCAACCGCGCAAAGTGCTGTTGCAAGGCGAGGAGCCTGCCAATCTCGAACCTTACAAACAGACTTTCCATGCACCGATGACATTCAACGCGCCTTATGACGCGCTGATTTTCGAGTGCGCCGACATGGAAGCGCCGCTGCCTACGGCCAACGAAGCCATGGCGGTGCTGCACGACCGTTTTGCCGGCGAGTACCTGGCGCGGTTTTCCGAAAGTCGCGTGACGCACAAGGCCCGTCAGGTGTTATGCCGCTTGTTGCCCCAGGGCGAACCCAAGCGCGATACGGTGGCGCAGACGCTGCACCTGTCGCAACGGACGTTGCAGCGGCGTTTGCAGGAGGAAGGCACGAGTTTTCAGACGTTGCTGGATGACACCCGGCGCGAACTGGCCGAGCAGTATCTGGCGCAACCGAGGATGACGTTGCTGGAAATTGCCTACTTGCTGGGATTTGCTGATCCGAGCAATTTCTTCCGCGCTTTCCGCCGCTGGTTTGATGCCACGCCCGGTGAATACCGGGCACGGCTGACGCAAACGGCAAACCCGGTCAATGACGCCAGAACGCAGGAATACACAGCACAAACACGGTGATGATTTCCAGTCGGCCCAATAGCATGCCGAACGAGAGAATCCACTTGGCGGCATCCGGCAGGGTGGCAAAATTGCCCGCCGGCCCGATGGTTTCGCCCAGCCCCGGACCGACGCCGGACACAGTACTGGCGGCACCTGTCAGGGCGGTCATCCAGTCGACACCGAGCAGTGAGAGCAACAGCGCAATGACGCAGATGGTAATCGCGAAGAAAAACGAGAAGGTCAGAATCGACCGCACGATCTCTTCGTCAAGGCGGTGACCGTTGTACTTTTGCTTGATCACGGCGCGTGGGTGGATCAACTGGTTAAGGTTGGCCTTGAGCAGAATGTAGGCAACCTGGAAACGGAAAATCTTGATGCCGCCGGCAGTCGATCCCGAACAGCCGCCGATGAAGCCCAGATAAAAGAACAGCATCAACGAGAAATTGCCCCACAGGCTGTAGTCTCCGAGCGCGAAACCTGTGGTCGTCACGATCGACGTCACGTTCAGCGCGACGTGGCGCAGCGCTTCCAGCCAATGCAGCTGAGTCGTCCACCAGTACCAGGTGCCAAGCACCAGCCACGTGAGCAGCAACAAGCCGAGCAGGCCCTGCACCTGCTGATCGTTTACCAACGCCCGTCGATTGCCGCGCAAGGTCGCCACGTACAAGGTGAACGGCAGGCTGCCGAGGATCATGATGACCACCGCCACCCAGTGCACCGCCGGTTGTGACCAGTTGGCCAGGGACTTGTCGGACGTGGAGAAACCGCCTGTGGAGATCGCCGACATCGCGTGGTTGATGGCATCGAACAGGCTCATGCCCGCCCACCAGAACGCCAAGCTGCCCAGAATGGTGATGCCGACGTAGGCCGCCACGATCAACCGCGCCACCATGTGCGAACGGGGCATGACTTTTTCGGAACGGTCCGACGACTCGGTCTGAAACAGGCGCATGCCGCCAATACGCAGCAAGGGCAAAATCGCAACGGCCATGCCGATAAAGCCGATGCCGCCGATCCAGTGCAGCAATGAACGCCACATCAGGATGCCGGGCGACATCTTGTCCAGTCCGTTGAGCACTGTTGCCCCGGTGGCCGTGATGCCGGACATGCTTTCGAAGAACGAGTCGGTATAGCTGATGTGCTGGGTCAACAGAAACGGCAGCGCGGCGAAGATGCACACCACCAGCCAGCTGCTGACGGTCAGCAGGTACATGTCGCGCGGGCGCAAATGTACATGCTCGGGGCGCCCGGGAATCACCAGCGCCAGGCCGGCGACGAAGGTGATCATGCTGGCCCAGAGGAACGACGGCAGATCACCGGTGCGCTCGAAAATCACCAGTGTGGCCATGGGCACGACCATGGCGATCGCCAGGGTGATCAGGAAGAGGCCGATGATGAAACCAATTGTCCGTAGGGTCGGCAACGCCATGAAGTCCGCTCGGGCTGTGATTGAGGAAGGGCGCCATTCTACCCGTGGGACGGGGCATGTAAACCGGCATGCGGGCGATGGATACCGCTAGAATAGCCGGACATTTTTTTCTGGAGGTGGCCGATGCAGGCTCTCGACGCTTTGCTCAACCGTGTTTCCGTTCCCCGACTGCTTGAACCGGCGCCCACCGCCGCGCAGCGCGAAGTGCTGTTCGGCGCCGCAATGCGTGCCCCGGACCACGGCCATCTGCAGCCATGGCGCTTCCTGACAGTCGAAGGTGCGGCACGCGAGCAAATGGGCGAGTTGCTGGCCGAAGCCGCAAAACTACAGGCCGGCGATGTGGCGGGAGCGGCAGTGGACAAGGCGCGCAGTGGCCCGCTGCGGGCGCCGCTGGTAGTGGTGGTGATCGCGCGGTTGCAGGATCACGTCAAATACCCCAAATCCGAGCAATTGTTGGCAGCCGGCTGCGCGGCGCACGGGATTTTGCTGGCGGCCTATGCGCAAGGGATCGGTGCGGTATGGCGCACGGGTGAGCTAGCTTACTCGCCGCACGTGGCTCAAGGGCTGGGCCTGGCGGCAGGCGAGGAGGTGATCGGGTTTCTTTATCTGGGCACGCCGCAAAAAGAACCGCGGGTGGCGGAGAAGGTAGATTTGACAGAGTTTGTCAGCGCCTGGCCAGGTTCGAAAACCTGATCAAGTGATCTTTTCGCGCCACCGCTGCCTCAAGGCTGAACGACAACCCCCGGCACCAACGGCAATTCCAGACTGGCGACAAATCCGCCCTGCGGGTGATTGGCCAGCACCAGGCTGCCGCCATGCCGCTCCGCGGCGCGCCGTGCAATCGCCAGGCCCAGACCATGTCCCGCGGCCGTCTGCCCCGGCGCGCGGTAGAACGGCTCGCCCAACAGGCCCAGATGCTCGGCCTCAACCCCCGGCCCATGGTCGCGAACACTGATCACAATCCGCTCACCTTGACGCAACGCCAGCATCTCGATGGGTAATCCACCGGCCGGGTTGAATCGCTGGGCATTGCGCAGCAAATTGTCCACGGCGCGTTCGATCATCGTCGGCCAGCCCTGGAGGCTCAGTTGCGGCTCGGCCTCCAGGTGAACGCTCTGCTCGGGCGATCCCAGTTGAGCATCTTTTTGCACAGTACTCAGCAGCGCATTCAAATCGACATCCTCGGCATTGGCGTTGTCGGCATCCACTCGCGCCAACACCAGAATCTCGCTGATCAGCGCTTCCAGACGGTCGCACTCACGGGTCAGGCGCGGCCAGAGTTTTTCCCGCTCTTCGGGATTGGCGCGCTCCGCCAGCGCCAAGGCGATGCGCAGTCGGGCAAGGGGAGAGCGCAGCTCGTGGGAGACATCGCGCAACAGTTGCCGCTGGCTGCCGATCAGGCTTTGCAGGCGCGCGCCCATGCGGTTGAAATCGTTGGCCAGCACGCCGAATTCGTCGCGCCGATTCGCCAGTTTCACCAGGCTGTTCTGCTGATAAGTGGTTTGCCCCAGGTCATGCACGGCGCCACGCAGGCGATTGAGCGGTCGGGTGATGGACAAGGTGACGAACAGGCTGAACAGGGTCAGCACCACCAGCGCGATGCCCAGCGCACTCAGCGGCCAGAGCAGGCTTTCGCGGTGCCAGGAATCCAGTTCCGGGTGGGGTATGCGGTAAATCAGCAGGTAGGTGTCGCCGGTTTTTGCGCTGGTGTACTCGTCGGTCAAACGCCGCCAGGGCAGGCGGCGATCGTCGTTGTTCTGGCGGGCCTCGAATGCCGCAGCACGGCGCGGAAAGGTGCCACGCACCACCGGATCACCGCTTTCGTTGAGTACCTGAACGTCAATGTGATACTGACGTTTGCGCTGTTTGAGAATGTCCTGTGCCGCCTCTTCACCTTGAGTTTCGAAGGTTTGCGTCCACTGTTCGGCCAGCGTGTTGAGCCCCGGATGGCGGCTGAGAATCCACGCATCCTGGTTGAGCATGTGCCCCAACAGAATGGAAAGACCCGCTACCAGCGTGATGGCCAGCCAGAAGCTGGCCAGAATCCGCCAGAACAATGAGCGCACAGAAAATCCTCAAACAAATGTCGGTCAATGTGGGAGCGAGCCTGCTCGCGATAGCCGTGTGCCAGTCAACATTGCGTGATCTGATACACCGCTATCGCGAGCAGGCTCGCTCCCACATGGAACCGCATGGAACCGCATGGAAACAGGCCCCACGGGGTCAGCCGTCGGACCTAGGGTCAGCGCATTATTGCGCTTTTTGCGGTTGTTGCGCTTTCCAGGCTTTGAACTCTGCCCATTCCGCGCGACGCTCTGCCTTCTTCTTCTGCATCTCGTCGAATTGCTTTTGCTGATCCGGTTTCAGCAGGGCGCGAACGTCGGCTTCGGATTTCTTGTGGTTGGCGGCCATTTCATCTTTCATGGCTTTCTGGTCGGCTGGCGACAGCTTCTCCAGGTATTTGTCGACCACTTGCTTACGCTCGTGCATCTGCTCGCCCATGATCTTGCGGATCTGCTCGCGCTGTTCGCGGCTCAGGTCCAGTTGGCTGTACGGGCCTTTGCCGTGCATGCCATGCATCTGACCGCCGTGACGCGGGCCGTCCATCGGGCCGCCACCTTCAGGCATGGCCATGGCCACGGTTGGCAGAGCGGCAGCGAACAACAGAGCGATAAGAGTCTTGCGCATGGTGAATCTCCTTGTCTCGTTCCCGGTACGTTCCGGATGAGTTCAGATTACGCAGATCAAGGTCAGCGGCGGTCAGCGAAGCGTAAAGCTTCGGTAAAGAGGCTTTTGCACGGGCCTGACAATCCCTAGGTTTTCACCGCGGCAGCTGCTACAAAGGCGCCTCGTTTCAAAGGCTGTAGTAATAACCGCGGCTGCGCAGCGCCACGATGCGGGGACGGCCGTCGGGGTGCGGGCCAATCTTTCGGCGCAGGTTGCTGACGTGCATGTCCAGACTGCGGTCATACAGGGTCAGTTTGCGGCCAAGGGCAATTTGCGCCAGTTCCTGCTTGTCCAGCGGCTCGCCGGGCTGCTTGAGCAGGGCTTCGAGCAGGCGGCTTTCGGATACGGTGAGGGTGAATTCCTGCTCGTCGATACTGACCACACCGCGCATCGGGCTGAAACACAGATCGCCCAGTTCGAGCTGGCTGGAAACGGTCGCCGGATGGCTGCGGCGCAATACTGCGCGCAACCGGGCAGTCAGTTCCCTTGGGTCGCAGGGTTTGGCCAGGTAATCATCGGCGCCCAGCTCCAGACCGAGGATACGGTCCAGCGGCTCGCCGCGAGCCGAGAGCATCAGCACCGGCAAGTCCGGGTGATCGCTGCGCAGTTGCTTGAGCAGCTCCAGACCGCTGCCGTCCGGCAGCATCACGTCCAGCACCACGGCGGCCGGGGATGTTTCAGCCAGCGCGCGACGGGCGCTCTGGCCGTCGTGACAGGCGCGCACCTGAAAGCCTTCCTGACTCAGCCAGCTGACCAGCAGCTCACACAACTCCTGATCGTCATCAATTAATAACAGCTCGCTCATGACTCACTCAATTTAGCCATTGTCGACGTTTCCTATACACACCACTGGCGAAGATACCGCAGAGCAGGGCCAATAGCGCGACTCCCGCGCCCACCACGAACCATTGCTGTTGATCCGTCAGAAAGCGCCGCAGCGGGCTGCCCGACTCGCTTTCCTTCAGTTGCAGTTTCAGGCGCTGATTATCCTGGCGCAACCGGCTCAGCTGTACGCTTTCACGTTCGGCATGGGTGCTTTGCAGTTGTTTGCTCAATTCTTCCCGCTGCTGCTCGCTTACTTTCAGGCGGTGCTGCAACTCGGCGATCTGACTGCCGGCGTTCAAGGACAGAGGCGTCGAATGACTGCCCTCGGTGGGTTCCTCGCCGTGGGCGGGTGCCACGATCGACAACGTGACCAACATCAGACACAACGGACCTTTGCGCATCGGAGCTCCTGATTCCAATTATTATTGGGCAGGTTATCGGCAGGCAAACGGGAATAATGAGCGTTGAAAGCGCGATGAACCGGGAAGGTTCATCGCGACAGAGGACACTAAGGCAGGACCTGCTTGAAGGGCTTGACCGAAACATTGGCGTAGACGCCCGCGGCGATATACGGATCGGCGTCGGCCCAGGCTTGCGCGGCGCTCAGTGAAGCGAATTCGGCGACGATCAGGCTGCCGGTGAAACCCGCAGCGCCCGGATCATTGCTGTCCACCGCCGGATGCGGGCCGGCCAGAACGATACGGCCTTCGACTTTGAGCGCTTGCAGGCGCTCGAGGTGTGCAGGCCGTGCGGCCAGGCGGGCTTCCAGGGAGTTGGCGACGTCTGTGGCAATGATTGCGTAAAGCATGTCAGTCCTCGGTTTTTGGCGTTGTGGTATCGGCGTCGTGCAGGTGGCGGGACAGGTAAACACCCTGTGCGACCAGGAACAACAGCGTCAGGCCCAGGCTGCCGAAGACCTTGAAGTCGACCCAGTACTCCTGGAACGTGAACGCGACGAACAGGTTGGCGGCACCGCAGAACAGGAAGAACCCGATCCAGGCGACGTTCAAACGGGTCCAGACCGGCTCCGGCAATGTCAGCGCGTGGCCCATGATCCGTTTGACCAGCAACTGCTCACCGATGAAGTGACTGCCGAGGAATGCCAGGGCAAACAGCCAGTTGACCACCGGCGCTTTCCATTTCAGGAAGGTTTCGCTGTGGAACGCCAGGGTCAGACTGCCAAAGACCAGGCAGGCGATGAGCGTCAGCCATTGGCTCTTTTCCAGCTTGCGCTGCTTGAAATAGAGCGCGCCGTAGACCACCAGCGAACTGATGATCAGCATTGCCGTGGCGCTGTAGATGCCGCCAACAGTCACCTGATGGCCAGCAATATCGACAACCCGTGGGTCAATTTTGAACACAATGAAAAACAGCAGGAGCGGGATGAAATCGATGAATTGTTTCACAGTGGCAGCCAGAAGCAGGATGTGGCGGCATAATAACAAACATATGGGCGCGCGATAGCGCCAGCTGATTTGAGGTTACACATCCCCGTGAATGTTGATTTGCACTGCCACAGCACGGCCTCCGATGGCGCCCTGGCGCCCGCGGTTCTGGTTGCGCGGGCGTTCGAGAAAGGCGTGCGGGTCCTGGCCTTGACCGATCACGACACCCTCGAAGGCCTCGATGCGGCCCGCAGCGCGGCGACTGCGCTGGGGATGCACCTGGTCAACGGCGTCGAATTGTCCTGCACCTGGGGCGGCGCGACCATTCATGTATTGGGTTACGGCTTCGATGTCACGGCGCCTTCTTTGGTCGCGGCAATTGCCCGACTGCACGATGGCCGCTGGCTGCGGTCCGAGGAGATAAGCCGCAAACTGGCCTTGAAAGGGATGCCGGGCGCGCTCGAAGGCGCCCGGGCGATCCAGCAGGAACTGGGTGACAGCGGCAACGCGCCGGCACGGCCGCATTTCGCCGACTGGATGGTCCGCGAAGGTTTCGTCAAGGATCGCGCCGAAGCGTTCCGCAAGTGGCTGGGTGCGGGCAAGCTCGGCGACGTCAAGCAACACTGGCCAAGCCTTGAAGAAACCGTTGAGACCCTGCGTGCGGCGAATGCCTGGGTCAGCCTGGCGCATCCCTGGCATTACGATTTCACGCGCAGCAAACGCCGTCGCCTGATTGCCGACTATATTCAAGCAGGGGGCCACGCCATCGAAGTGGTCAACGGTCATCAGCCCGCCGAGCAAGTGGGCAGCCTGGCTATTCTCGCCCGCGAATTCGGTCTGCTGGTCAGCGCCGGCAGTGACTTTCATGGCCCAGGCGGCTGGTCCGAGATCGGCGAATACCGCCCGCTCCCGGAGGACCTGCCGCCGCTGTGGTGTCGGTTTAAACATGAGCCAATTATTGCCGCCGTCTGAACAGGTAGAGAATGTGAGTCAATTTTTCCAGATTCATCCGGAAAACCCGCAAGCGCGCCTGATCAAACAGGCTGTTGAAATCATTCGCGGCGGCGGGGTGGTGATTTATCCCACGGACTCGTCCTACGCCATTGGTTGCCAGATCGGCGACAAAAATGCCGTGGAGCGCGTGCGCCGGTTGCGTCAACTGGATGAAAAGCACAACTTCGCGCTGATTTGCAGTGATCTGTCGCAGTTGGGGATCTTCGCCAAGATCGACACCGGCACGTTTCGCATTCTCAAGGCGCACCTGCCGGGGCCTTACACCTTTATTCTGAATGCCACCCGCGAAGTGCCACGGTTGTTGCTGCACCCAAAAAAACGCACCATCGGCCTGCGCGTGCCGAGCCACCCGATTGCTCTGGCGCTGCTTGCCGAGTTGGGCGAACCGTTGATGAGCGTGACGCTGATCATGCCCGGCGACACCGACCCACTGACTGACCCGTATGAAATGCGTCAATTGCTCGAACATCAGGTCGACCTGATCATCGACGGCGGTTTCGGCGGCCTCAATGCGTCCACGGTGATCAACCTCGCCGATGGCGAACCGCAAGTGATCCGCGTCGGTTGCGGCGACCCGACGCCGTTCATGGCCGAGGCGTAGATGTCTGCAGTGGAGCCCGTTGTCGACAGTCAGGCCGGCGCCCAGCAGGAGCTGCCGTTCGCCATGGTCTATGGCCAGGCCGTCCTGGAAATGCCCCTGGACCTGTACATTCCTCCCGACGCGCTCGAAGTGTTTCTGGAAGCCTTCGAAGGCCCGCTGGACTTGCTGCTGTACCTGATTCGCAAACAGAACATCAACATCCTCGACATCCCGGTGGCGGAAATCACTCGTCAATACATGGGTTATGTCGAGTTGATGCAGTCGGTACGCCTGGAACTCGCGGCCGAGTATCTGGTGATGGCGGCGATGCTCGCCGAGATCAAATCGCGGATGCTGCTGCCACGCGCCGAAACCGTCGAAGATGAAGAAGACGACCCGCGCGCCGAGCTGATCCGGCGTCTGCAGGAGTACGAACGTTTCAAGGCCGCCGCCGAGGGCATCGACGGTCTCAGCCGGGTCGGCCGCGACGTGGTGGTGCCCAGGCTTGATGCCCCGCAGGCACGGGCGCGCAAGCTGTTGCCGGACGTCAGCCTCGAAGAGTTGCTGATGTCCATGGCCGAGGTCCTGCGCCGTGGCGACATGTTCGAAAGCCATCAGGTCAGCCGCGAGGCGCTGTCCACGCGCGAGCGCATGAGCGATGTGCTGGAACGGCTCAAGGGCGGCGGTTTTGTGCCGTTTGTCGAGCTGTTCACCGCTGAAGAAGGGCGCCTCGGTGTGGTCGTGACTTTTATGGCCGTCCTCGAACTGGTCAAGGAATCCCTGGTCGAGCTGGTGCAGAATGAGCCCTTCGCGGCGATCCATGTCCGAGCCCGAGCCGAATAACGAGTCCAATCATGAACCTGACTGAACCCCGCGAGCTGGCGCCACTGCTTGAAGCCTTTCTGTTGGCCTCGGGAAAACCGCAATCGCTTGAACGCCTGTTCGAACTGTTCGAGGAAGGCGAGCGCCCGGAACCGCCGGTCTTCAAAAAAGCGCTGACGCTTTTGGCAAAATCCTGCGACGGTCGCGCCTTCGAGCTGAAGGAAGTTGCCTCGGGGTATCGCCTGCAGATCCGCGAGAAGTTTTCGCCGTGGGTCGGACGTTTGTGGGAAGAGCGTCCGCAGCGTTATTCCCGCGCCATGCTGGAAACCATGGCGCTGATTGCTTATCGCCAGCCGATTACCCGTGGCGAAATCGAAGACGTACGCGGCGTGGCGGTCAACAGCCACATCGTCAAAACGCTGATGGAGCGCGAGTGGATTCGCATCGTCGGCTACCGCGATGTGCCCGGCAAGCCGGCAATGTTCGCCACCACCAAGGTGTTTCTCGATCATTTCAACCTGAAGAACCTTGACGACCTGCCGCCGCTGGCCGACCTGCGCGAGCTGGAACCTGATCCGGTGCTCGATTTCGACGATGCGCCGGTGCCGGCGAGCTTGCAGGAGCTGGCCGACGCCAGCGCCGAGCCGGAAGAACCGAAGGAAGAAACCAGTTTCCACACGTTGTTGCTTGAGCTGGACACGATGGAGGAGGGGATCAAGACTGACTTTGATGATTTGTTACGTGATGGGGCAGACATTTCAACTGCGGACGTTGCGGATCAGCCTGAGCCCGGGGTTGAAGTTGCACTTCAGGTTGAGCAAAACGCCCCGGTCGAAGAGGCGCAGGAAGCTGATGTGCTGAGTGTCGCCGAGGCCCGGGAGAAACTTCTGGCCGCTGTCGCCGCACTTCAACCGTCCGTCCCCGAGCCGCAATTGACCGATGAGGAAGCAGAAGCCAGGGCGCTCGCCGAAGCCATCGAAGCCGAACGCCGCGAATTCGACGCCTGAGCCCATTTTAGGGATTTTGGAGTTCCACTGTGGGAGTGAGCCTGCTCGCGATAGCGCTCTTTCAGTTACTTCAATTTGAATGTGCTGGCCTCATCGCGAGCAGGCTCGCTTCTACAGTAGTTTTGTGTTGACTGGAGAATTGGATGAGCTCAACCAAAGACCCTTGCATCAGCGTCTGCAACTTTACCGACGAGCACATCTGCATCGGCTGTGGGCGCAGCAAGCGCGAGATCAAGGCCTGGAAGAAACTCGACAAGTCCGACAAACGCACCGTGCTCGCAGAGGCGGCGATGCGCCTGATCAAACTCGGCGCCACCGGTCGGCGGAAAAAATAACCCTGCCCCTGTCAGCTAGTCTCTGATGCGCGAACGTTCGCATGAGCGTATGATTCGCGACCCTTCGGCGATCCCTTCGCCCAAGCTCTTCAAAACCGTACACCGATTTACATCGCTTCAGGACGCTCAATTCAGCGCAGCCTGAACAGACCACACCGGGAGGTGCCCAGATGAGTATCAAAGACCAGAAAGACGACCAGGAAATCGGCCCCGCAGGCGAAAAACTGCAGAAAGTCCTCGCCCGTATCGGCGTCGGCTCGCGTCGTGACGTGGAAGCCTGGATCAGCCACGGCCGCATCAAGGTCAATGGCAAAGACGCCACCCTCGGTTTGCGCGTCGATCTGCACGACGCCATCACCATTGATGGCAAGGTGATCAAGCGCGAAGAAGCCGCCGAGTCGGTTCGCCGCGTGATCATGTACAACAAACCCGACGGTGAAATCTGCACCCGTGACGACCCGGAAGGCCGTCCGACCGTGTTTGACAAGATGCCCAAGCCGAAAGAAGGCCGCTGGATCAACATCGGCCGTCTGGACATCAACACCACGGGTCTGCTGATGTTCACCACTGACGGTGAGCTGGCCAACCGTCTGATGCACCCTTCCTACGAAATGGACCGTGAATACGCGGTTCGTGTGCGTGGCGAAGTGGACGACGAAATGATCGAGCGTCTCAAAGCAGGCGTTGTCCTCGAAGACGGCCCGGCCAGGTTCACCGACATCAAGCAGGCACCGGGCGGCGAAGGCTTCAACCATTGGTACCACTGCGTGGTGATGGAGGGTCGCAATCGCGAAGTCCGTCGTCTGTGGGAATCCCAGGGTCTGGTGGTCAGCCGTCTGAAGCGCGTGCGTTTCGGTCCGGTGTTCCTCAACTCCGATCTGCCGATGGGTCGCTGGCGCGAAATGAGCCAGTATGAAGTCGACATTCTGAGTGCGGAAGTGGGCCTGACACCGGTGGCGATGCCGCAGATGAATGCCAAGAGCAAAGACAAACTCGACCGGATGCAGCGTAAGTCGTCGCGTCCAATGAACAAGACCGAGCGCGTGCGTACGTTGCGCCCGGCTGCCGGTGCTCCGGCTGCCGGGCGTGAGTCCCGCGAGCCGCAGATCGAAGGCGAGCGCCCATCGCGCAAACCTGTCGCCCCCCGTGCCGATGGCGAGCGTGGCCCACGTACACCGCGTCCGGCCAACGGTCGCACTGAGCGTGGCGAAGGCCGCGGTGCCCCAAGTGGTGGCCGCAGTGATCGCGGCGCGCCAGCAGGCCGTGGTGATTCCACGCGCGGTACGCCAGTGGCAGACCGTCCTTCTGACACCAAGCGTCCGGCCAAGCCAGCGCCGAAACGTCCGGGGATCAAACTGGTCGACGGCGACAAGCCATCGGGCAAACGCCGCGGCGCACCGGCCGGCTCGGGCCAGCGTCCAGGCTTCGGTCGCCGCAAGCCAGAGTGATTCGGTAAGCGCCAAATGAAAAACGCCAGCCTTCGGGTTGGCGTTTTTTTTTGCGCAGGCTCGGGTTAATCGATGAATTTAAGGGCCCCATCGCGGGCAAGCCCGGCTCCCACAGGTTTGGCGTAAGCACACGCATCCTGCGACATGCGCAAATCCCTGTGGGAGCGTGACTTGCCCGCGATGGCGTGATTCGCATCACCGCGGCTCACCTTGGGCACTCCGCTCTCGTCTGGCAACTATTCTTTACGCGATGTCAGGAAAGAATGACGGCATGTTCCTTGTGAGTCGGCCGCATGTCCGTACAAGGCAACGTTGTAAGGAAAAGCTGCCGACCGCCGGCCATTTGAACTCCTTACAACGCTCTGGCGCGCTTGTTTCACATGCGCCAGAAGGGTGAGATGCGCCCATGCCTGCTGTGCAGGTGCATAACAACAAGGAGGCGCAATGAACGCCGTGATCCATTTTCACTTCCTCCCGAAGGGCGATTTTTCCAGCGTCCTCGTTCATGACCCGCAAAGGTCTGACTCAATGTTTGCAGCCGCCCGCGACCGTCGTGGCGGACACAGGCAATCCCGGCAACTGACCCACTGATCCACGGTGTCTGGCAGCAGGGGGTTAGCGGTGTACAATGCGCCGCGTTTTACCTGTGACCTCCTGCGCAAATGCGCAACTTTCGAGGCTATCCGCCTTGTTCACTCCGCCGCGCCAAAAGCGTGTCGGGTTCGATTTCGTCACAGATAAAAACAAACAGGTGACGCATGACCGTAGGAAATACGCTGAACTCCTGGTGCCTGCGCTGGGGTTTGATCGGCGCTGCTTGAAATCGCAACCGAGCAGCAACGTCTACTGAACATCATCAAACCTTGCGTGAGACCTTTTTCATGAGTGGACAAAACTCGCATTCAGGCGAGCTGAAACGCGGCCTGAAGAATCGTCATATTCAACTGATCGCCCTCGGTGGCGCGATCGGTACCGGCCTGTTCCTCGGCTCGGCCGGGGTGCTGAAATCCGCCGGGCCGTCGATGATCCTCGGCTACGCCATCTGTGGCTTCATCGCGTTCATGATCATGCGCCAGCTTGGCGAAATGATCGTCGAAGAACCGGTGGCCGGGTCGTTCAGCCACTTCGCGCACAAATACTGGGGCGGTTTCGCTGGTTTCCTGTCGGGCTGGAACTGCTGGATTTTGTACATTCTGGTAGGCATGTCGGAGCTGACCGCGGTCGGTAAATACATCCACTATTGGGCGCCAGACATCCCGACCTGGGTCTCGGCAGCCGGGTTCTTTGTGCTGATCAACCTGATCAATCTGGCCAACGTCAAAGTCTTCGGTGAAGCCGAGTTCTGGTTTGCGATCATCAAAGTCGTGGCAATCGTCGGCATGATCGCGTTGGGCAGTTATCTGCTGGTCAGTGGCAACGGCGGCCCGCAAGCCTCGGTGACCAACCTGTGGTCGCACGGCGGTTTCTTCCCGAACGGGGTCAGCGGACTGGTGATGGCCATGGCGATCATCATGTTCTCGTTCGGCGGTCTGGAAATGCTCGGTTTCACCGCAGCAGAAGCCGACAAGCCAAGAACCGTGATCCCCAAAGCCATCAACCAGGTGATCTACCGGATCCTGATTTTCTACATCGGGGCGCTGGTCATTCTGCTGTCGCTGACGCCATGGGACAGCCTGCTGGCGACGCTCAACGCGTCCGGCGATGCCTACAGCGGCAGTCCGTTTGTGCAGGTGTTCTCGATGCTGGGCAGCAACACCGCTGCGCACATCCTCAATTTCGTGGTCCTGACCGCTGCCTTGTCGGTGTACAACAGCGGCACTTACTGCAACAGCCGCATGCTGCTGGGCATGGCCGAGCAGGGCGACGCGCCGAGAGCACTGGCGAAGATCGACAAGCGCGGCGTGCCCGTGCGTTCACTGCTCGCCTCGGCGGCGGTAACGCTGATTGCCGTGTTGTTGAACTACCTGATCCCGCAGAGTGCACTGGAGTTGTTGATGTCGTTGGTGGTCGCCACGCTGGTGATCAACTGGGCGATGATCAGTTACTCGCATTTCAAGTTCCGTCAGCACATGAACAAGACCCATCAGACGCCGTTGTTCAAAGCGCTGTGGTATCCGTACGGCAACTACGTCTGCCTGGCGTTCGTCGTGTTCATTCTGGGCGTGATGCTGCTGATTCCGGGCATTCAGATTTCGGTGTACGCGATCCCGGTGTGGGTTGCGTTCATGTGGGTGTGCTACGGCATCAAGAACAAGCGCAGTGCGCAGCAGGCGATGCGGCCGGCGGTGGAATAACGCGACGCTGGTAAACAACGAACCCGGCCATGTGCCGGGTTTTTGTACGCGCTGCAAAACCTGTGGGGGCGTGGCTTGCCCGCGATAAACGATATCGCGGTGTGGGCTGATCAAGCGCTGTGCCTGATGCGCGGGGCAAGCCATGTTCCCACGGGGGCGCATTCAATCAGCTGAATCGCGGTATCCTGCGCATTCTGAACCCGGACGCTTTTTCCATGCTGGTAATCTCCAACAACGTGCACCTCCCCGATGCCGAGATCGAATTGACGGCCATTCGTGCTCAAGGCGCGGGGGGGCAGAACGTCAACAAGGTTTCCAGCGCCATGCACTTGCGCTTCGACATTCCGGCTTCGTCGTTGCCAGAGTTCTACAAGGAACGGTTACTGGCGCTGCGCGACAGTCGCATCACCAGCGAAGGCGTGTTGATTATCAAGGCCCAGCAATACCGCACGCAGGAAGCCAATCGCGCCGATGCACTGGAGCGTTTGACCGAGCTGATCCTGAGCGCCACCAAGGTCGAAAAGAAGCGTCGACCGACCAAACCGACCCTCGGCTCGAAGAAACGCCGGCTCGAATCCAAGACCAAACGCGGCAGCATCAAGGCCGGGCGCGGCAAGGTCGATTTCTAGCGGGCGTCGCGTTCTTCCCGGTGCTTTTGATTAAGGTACTTCGGCGCCTGTCGGTACAGGTAAACGCTGAGGGCCAACCCGCTGAGCGCCGCGAGTGCGGCAAACAGAAAGATCGAGGCAAAACCGAAACCTGCCGCAATCGCTCCGGCCAGTGGACCGGTGATCCCCAGCGACAAATCAATGAACAGCGAATAAGCCCCGACCGCCGCGCCGCGACTGGAGGCCGGCACCAGATTGACCGCCTCCACGCCCAGCGCCGGGAACACCAGCGAAAACCCGAAACCGCTGAGTGCCGCACCGGCCAGGGCCCATTGTGCGTCCGGCGCCAGCCAAAGCAGGAGCAAGCCCAGGGTTTCCACTGACAGGCAGGCAATCGCCACACGAAAGCCGCCAAGTCGGTTGATCAGGTTGCCGAACAGCAGGCGCGCGGCGATGAAACTGGCGCCGAACAGACTCAGGCACAGCACCGCGTTGTCCCAGTTCTGCGTCGCGTAATACAAGGTGATGAACGTGGCGATAGTGCCAAAGCCGATCGAGCCCAGCGCCAGGCCGCAACCGTGTGGCAACACGCGCCCGAGCACATGCATGAACGGCAAGCGCTCGCCGACTACGATCGGCGCGGCGGTTTTCGGCCAGGCCAGCGCCAGGCCCAGCACGGCCAGCAAGACGATACTCGCACCCATGCTCCATAAACCCAATTGACTGACCAGCAAGACGCCCAGTGGCGCGCCGATGGCCAATGCGCCGTAACTGGCGATGCCGTTCCACGAGATGACTTTGGCGGTATTCGCAGCGCCCACCCGACCGATGCCCCAGCCGATCGACCCGGAGCCCACCAGGCTTTCAGCGCTGCCGAGCACCAGCCGGCCGATCAACAGGCTGATCAGGCTCAGCATCGGCAAGCTTTGCGTCCACGCCGAAATCAGCATGAACACGCCGCTCAAACCGCACCCGGCGAGGCCGTACATCACCGCCAGTTTGCTGCCCTTGTTGTCGATGATTTTCCCTGCATACGGACGGCTGAGCAGGGTGGCCAGGTATTGCACGCTGATCACCAGACCCGCGACGACGGCGCCGAAACCGAGGTCGCTGTGGACGTAGCCGGGCAATACGGCCAGGGGAATGCCGATGTTCAGATAGCCGATGAAGGTAAACAGGACGATGGAAACGACTTGCAGCGTGACCGCCAGGGGGCGCTGGTTTTCAGACATGAGGTAAAGGTCCACGGAGAAGCAGGATAGATAGGCTGCTTATGATAGCGGCGCGCATGGCTGCTGGTCGTGGAAAAGTAAAACTATTTGCCGGGCGGGCAGTTTCAGGACTTGGCCGGGGCAACCAGATGCGTCGTGACCAGGGCGGCCAGGGCGTTTTCTTCAGTGCCGAAACGGGCGAGCAATGCAGCCTGTTTTTCGGGAGAGAGACGATTCCAGATGTCGATCATTCTTTCGGCAGTGCCGATCAGGATGCTGGCCTGCAGCTCTTCATCAACAGGAGGGATGATGGTGTCGGTCATGAGGAGTCTCGGGGTTCAGGCGGTGTGGAAAGCGCATGTTAGCGCTTTCCACACGGTCTGGCATTGCAGGTGTTTCAGTCTTCGCTGTCGGCCTGGCGGCTTTCAGTGGCTTGTGTCGGCTCGGGCTGTTGGGCACCGGCTTGTTGCGTGGTTGTCTGCTCAGTTTCGTGCAGGCTTGGGAAGGGGAGATTAGGGATCTCGTGCATGTTTCGCGCTCCTCGCAAAGTCTGTTGACAGATCTGGTAGATCCGCGCTTTTACAAAGCCTGCGCAGGATACAGCAGGAGAAATGACAAATAGACTTTTATCTCGAGTTTCTGCGACCAATGGCCGCACCGAGGAACTTTTACGGGAAAACCCTGTAGCAGCTGCCGAGCCCGCGAGGCTGCGTCCGACTGCGCGCCGAGCCCGACGCAGCCTCGCAGACTCGGCAGCTCCTACCGGGAAACCGGCAGGCTATTTATTTGCAGACCTTGGCGATGGCTTCCGCCAGCAGGTCCAGACGCGTTGCATCAATCCCGGCGACGTTGGCGCGACCCGTGCCCACCATGTAAACGCTGTGATGATCGCGCAAGTTTTTCACTTGGTCCGGCGTTAAACCGGTGTAGGAAAACATCCCGCGCTGTTCACCGATGTGAGCAAACCGCTCGCGCAAACCGTGCGGTTCCAGCGCTTCGACCAAGCCGCTGCGCAACTGGGCGATGCGCAACCGCATGGCTTCCACTTCATCTGCCCAGAGACTTTTCAGGTCCGGGTCAGCGAGAATTGTCGCGACCACGGCGGCGCCATGATCCGGCGGTGTCGACCACAGGTTACGAGCGATGTTGGCCAGTTGGCTGCGGATATCGATCAGCTTGTCTGCATTTTTCGCGCAGACAATCAATGCGCCAGTGCGGTCGCGGTACAGGCCGAAATTCTTCGAGCAGGAACTGGTGATCAGCACTTCCGGCAGCTCAGCCGCGAACAGTCGGGTGGACCAGGCATCCTGTTCCAGCCCATCGCCGAAGCCCTGGTAAGCGAAATCGATCAGTGGCACCAGATCGCGACTGCGCACCACGTCCAGCACTTGGCGCCAGTCGTCATGGGACAGATCGAAACCGGTCGGGTTGTGGCAGCAGGCATGCAGCAACACCACGTCGCCCTTCGGTGCTTCGCGCAGCGCGGCGAGCATCGCCTCGACATCAAGACGGTTGTCGCCGCCGACATAAGGGTAGTGGCTGACCTTGACCCCGGCCGTGGCGAAAATGGTTTCGTGAATCGGCCAGGTCGGGTTGCTCAACCAGACGCCACGGCCCGGCAGGCATTGCGCGATGAAGTCGGCGCTCAGCCGCAAGGCCCCGGTTCCACCCGGAGTCTGCGTGGCGCCGACGCGCTGTTGCGCGATCAATGCCGAATCGGCGCCGAGCACCAGTTCATTGATGGCTTTGCCGAACGCCGGCTCGCCGTGACCGCCGATGTAGGTCTTGGTGGTTTGACGATCCACCAGACGCTGCTCGGCCAGCTTCACCGCCTGCGGAATTGGCGTGAGGCCGAAGGCGTCTTTATAGACGCCGACGCCAAGGTCGAATTTGCCCGGGTTCTGGTCCTGCGCGTAGGCCTCCATCAGGCCCAGAATCGGGTCGCCGGGGACTCGGCCAATGGCGTCGAAATGCATTATTTGCGGCCCTCGGCGTCTTTCGCCACGTCGTCAGTGCGCGCGGCCATGATGAAGTCGTTGCGGTGCAAGCCCTTGATCGAGTGGCTCCACCAGGTCACGGTGACTTTGCCCCACTCGGTGAGCAGGCCCGGGTGATGACCTTCGGCTTCGGAGATTTCACCGACGGCGTTGGTGAACGCCAGCGCGTGCTTGAAATTCTTGAACAGGAACATTTTTTCCAGCTGCATGACGCCATCGCGAACTTCGATGTTCCAGTCCGGTATCTGCTTGATCAATACCGGCAGTTCTTCGTCGCTGACTTGCGGTGCATCGGCGCGGCAGGCTTCGCAATGGGCTTGGTTCAATGTGGACATGGTCTGTTTCCCGATTCGATTCTTGTTAGACGTTACTATTTTTCGGCGCGTGCCGCGACTGCCGGGGTCTTCAGGCAGCTTTGGGTTTAGGCGGAAATTTGGGTGCGTGCAAGCCCAGCGTCATGCCTTGCTCGACCATGCCCATGATGTCTTCGTGGGCCAGGTCGAACAGGCGCTTGAGATTGGGCAAGACAAAATACAGCGGCTGCAGGATGTCGATGCGATACGGCGTGCGCATGCATTCCAGCGGATCGAAGGCCTGATGCTCAGGTTCGTCCGACAGGCAGTAAACGGTTTCTTTCGGCGAGGACAGGATGCCACCGCCGTAAATGCGCTGGCCGTCTGGCGTGTCCACCAGACCGAACTCGATGGTCATCCAGTACAGGCGCGCAAGGTAAACGCGTTCTTCCTTTGAAGCCTGTAGGCCGAGTTTGCCGTAGGTGTGGGTGAATTCGGCAAACCATGGGTTGGTCAGCAGCGGGCAGTGGCCAAAGATTTCGTGAAAAATGTCCGGTTCCTGCAGGTAATCCAGCTCTTCGCGGGTGCGAATAAACGTCGCCACCGGAAACTGCTTGTTAGCGAGCAATTCGAAAAAAGTCTGGAAGGGAATCAGTGCCGGCACACGGGCGACTTGCCAGCCGGTGGTTTCACCGAGCACCTTGTTGATCTCGCCGAGCTGCGGAATACGGTCATGGGGCAGGCCGAGTTTTTCAATGCCGTCCAGGTATTCCTGACACGCACGCCCCTCGATCACCTTCAACTGGCGCGTGATCAGCGTGTTCCACACCGCATGTTCTTCGGCGGGGTAGTCGATAAAACCTTGCGCATCGGGCTCGCGAGCCACGTATTGCGTCTGTTTCATGCTGCTCTCCTGCTAGGGGATATCGTTCTTGTTATGTCCTGCGATGGACCTAGAAATACCCCATCGGTTGCCGAGTGACAGCCCCATGAACGGCGCAACGCGTAGGAAATTTCGCGCCTTTCCGTAAAGTAATCGTTACGATTTGTGCGGTGTAGCGCAGATATTACGGTTCCAGGGCTTGAAACGGTTCCCGGGTGTCACATAATCTTGACGACTATCTGCGCACCTCGACAGAAATATCCTGCACTGATCTCTGTGGGAGCCAGCCTGCTGGCGATTGCGGTGGGTCAATCCACAGCAGTATCGCGTGACTGATGGCTATCGCCAGCAGGCTGGCTCCCACAGGTTTTGGCTGTGTCTGCACCTTACTCGTAGTTTTCAGGCCTTCTATATGCGTATCAAAGTTCATTGCCAGAACCGCATCGGCATCCTGCGCGACATTCTCAACCTGCTGGTCGAGTACGGCATCAACGTCGCTCGCGGTGAGGTCGGCGGTGAGCATGGCAACGCGATTTACCTGCATTGCCCCAACCTGATCAACATTCAGTTTCAGGCGCTGCGTCCGAAATTCGAATCAATAGGCGGGGTATTCGGTGTCAAGCGTGTCGGGCTGATGCCTAGCGAGCGTCGGCATATGGAGCTGAATGCCTTGCTCGGCGCCCTGGAATTTCCGGTGCTGTCGATCGACATGGGCGGCTCTATCGTGGCGGCCAACCGCGCGGCAGCACAATTGCTTGGCGTGCGGGTGGATGAGGTGCCGGGTATACCGTTGTCGCGTTACGCCGAGGACTTCGACGTGCCGGAACTGGTGCGCGCCAACAAGTCGCGGATCAATGGCATGCGGGTCAAGGTCAGCGGTGACGTGTTTCTCGCCGATATCGCCCCGCTGCAATCGGAGCATGACGACAGTGAAGCCATGGCCGGTGCGGTGCTGACCTTGCACCGGGCCGATCGGGTGGGCGAGCGCATCTATAACGTGCGCAAGCAGGAGCTGCGCGGCTTTGACAGTATCTTCCAGAGTTCCAAAGTGATGGCTGCGGTAGTGCGCGAGGCCCGGCGCATGGCGCCACTCGATGCGCCGCTATTGATAGAAGGCGAAACGGGCACCGGCAAAGAGCTGCTGGCGCGCGCCTGCCACCTGGCCAGCCCGCGCGGGCAGTCGCCGTTGATGGCGCTTAACTGCGCCGGGCTGCCGGAATCGATGGCCGAGACCGAATTGTTCGGCTATGGCCCCGGCGCATTCGAAGGCGCGCGGGCCGAAGGCAAACTCGGGCTGCTGGAGCTGACGGCAGGCGGTACGCTGTTTCTCGATGGCGTCGGCGAAATGAGCCCGCGCCTGCAGGTGAAATTGCTGCGTTTTCTGCAGGATGGCTGCTTCCGGCGTGTAGGCAGTGATGAAGAGGTCTATCTGGATGTACGGGTTATCTGCGCAACGCAGGTCGACTTGTCCGAGTTGTGCGCGCGCGGCGAATTTCGTCAGGATCTCTATCACCGTTTGAATGTGCTGTCGTTGCACATCCCGCCGCTGCGTGAATGCCTCGACGGCTTGACGCCGCTGGTGGAGCATTTTCTTGATCAGGCCAGTCGACAGATTGGTTGTGCGCTGCCGAAACTGGCGCCGGCGGCGATGGATCGGCTTAGTCACTATCATTGGCCAGGCAACGTCCGACAGCTGGAAAACGTGCTGTTCCAGGCGGTTTCCCTGTGCGAGGGCGGCACGGTCAAGGCTGAGCATATTCGCCTGCCGGACTACGGCGCGAGGCAGCCGCTTGGCGATTTTTCCCTCGAAGGCGGGCTGGACGCGATTGTCGGGCGCTTCGAAAAAGCCGTGCTGGAGAGTTTGTACGCCGAGCATCCGAGCAGCCGGCAATTGGGCAAGCGATTGGGGGTTTCGCATACGACGATCGCCAATAAGCTGCGTGAACATGCAGTGGGCAAGGACAACACCTGACCCTGCGGCGATGGGGCTTTTGTGGCGAGGGGCCTTGCCCCCGTTGGGTTGCGAAGCAGCCCGATATCCAGCAAGCAAATACTGCCAAGTAACGCATCGGGCGGGTTTGCGGCCGCTTCTCGACCGAACGGGGGCAAGCCCCCTCGGCACAGGGATTCTGTGTTGGCTGCAAACGGTCGACGCTTGCCGTAAGCGGCATGACACCGCCGGTTTTTCGTCTTTGACACGATTATCAATAACCCTCTTATTCCCCTCAGCCCCAGCATTTGCCGGGTCTCGTCCCCTGAAATAATAGTTGGTCTGCAAATTGCTTAAGGCTCAGCAGTACAGCAGTGGGCGGCAAACGTCCGGCATGCAGAGGAATGAGTGTGGACAAGTACCTTTATGTGGCAATGACCGGCGCCAGCCAGAATGCACTGGCGCAGAAGGCTCACGCGAACAACCTCGCGAACATTTCCACCAACGGTTTCCAGAAAGATCTGGAGCAGGCGCGTTCGATGCCGGTGTTCGGTGACAGCTTTCCGGCGCGTGCATTTGCGCTGTCGGAGCGGCCGGCCACTGACTTCTCTCCGGGGACCCTGGTGCAAACCGGACGCGAACTCGATGTCGCCGTGCAGGGCAATGGCTGGCTCGCCGTGCAGAACCCGGACGGTGGCGAAAGCTACGTGCGCACCGGCAGCCTGAACGTCGATGCGCTCGGCGTATTGCGCGCCGGCAACGGCATGCCGGTGATGGGTAACGGCGGGCCGATCTCCGTGCCGCCCGAGCAGCAGATCGAAATTGGCGAAGACGGCACCGTCAGCATCCGAGCGATGGGCGAAGGCCCTCGCGTGATGGCAGAAGTCGACCGGATCAAACTGGTCAACCCGGACTTCAAGAACATGACCAAAGGCCTCGACGGTTCAATTCACACCAAGGACGGTCAGCCGGCGCAAGCCGATGCCAACGTCAAACTGGTGTCCGGTTTTCTCGAATCGAGCAACGTCAATGCCGTGGAAGAAATGACTTCGGTACTGGCGCTGGCGAAGCAGTTCGAACTGCACATCAAAATGATGAACACCGCCAAAGAAGACGACCAGGCCATGGCTCGGGTCTTGCAGATCTAATAATCATCACAACGTCGCGCCGTTAAACAGGCGCACGAGGAGAATCGAATGCTTCCGGCTCTATGGGTTGCCAAAACAGGTCTGTCCGCCCAGGACACCAACCTCACCACCATTTCCAACAACCTGGCCAACGTGTCGACTACGGGTTTCAAACGTGACCGCGCCGAGTTCCAGGACTTGCTCTACCAGATCAAACGCCAGCCAGGCGCCCAGTCGACTCAGGACAGCGAACTGCCATCGGGTCTGCAAGTGGGTACCGGTGTGCGCATTGTCGGTACGCAGAAAAACTTCAACGCCGGTAGCCTGCAAACCACCGAGCAGCCGTTGGACATGGCCATCGACGGTCGCGGTTTTTTCCAGATTCTGCAGCCGGACGGCACCACGTCCTACACCCGTGACGGTACATTCCACCTCGACTCCAACGGTCAGATCGTCAACTCCAGCGGCTTCGCTCTGGAGCCGGCGATTGTCATCCCGAACGACGCGCAGACCTTCACCGTCGGCAAGGACGGCACCGTCTCTGTGACCGTTGCCGGCAACCCGGCTGCTCAGGTGATCGGCAACCTGCAAACTGCCGACTTCATCAACCCGGCCGGTCTGCAAGCCGTGGGCAACAACCTGTTCCTGGAAACCGCTGCCAGTGGCGCGCCGCAAGTCGGCACGCCGGGCCTCGCCGGTTTCGGTACCACGCTGCAGAACACTCTGGAAACGTCCAACGTCAGCACCGTTGAAGAGATGGTCAACATGATCACCACTCAACGCGCCTACGAGATGAACTCCAAGGTGATCTCCACCGCCGACCAGATGCTCTCGTTCGTAACGCAGAATCTGTAATCAAGTCTGAGGCGGCCGTAAGGTCGCCAGCAACACCGTGAGGTAGGGTCATGAATCGCTTTGTATCTGTTCTGGCACTGAGTGGGATCACCGCGCTGGCGGGCTGCGTCGCGCCGCCGCCCAAGCCCAATGACCCTTACTATGCACCGGTGTTGCCGCGCACGCCGCTGCCGGCTGCGGCCAATAACGGCTCGATCTATCAGGCCGGTTTCGAACAGAACCTGTACAGCGACCGCAAGGCGTTCCGGGTCGGTGACATCATCACCATCACCCTCAACGAGCGTACGCAGGCGAGCAAGAATGCCAACTCGCAAATCGATAAAAGCAGCGACACCAGTGTCGGCCTGACGTCGTTGTTCGGCTCCAGCCTGACCACCAACAACCCTATCGGTGGCGGCGACCTGAGCCTGAACGCCGGCTACGGTGCCGACCGCTCCAGCAACGGCGACAGCAAGTCTGGCCAGAGCAACAGCCTGACCGGTTCGATCACCGTGACCGTCGCCGATGTGTTGCCTAACGGCATCATTGCCGTGCGCGGCGAGAAGTGGCTGACCCTCAACACCGGCGATGAGCTGGTGCGGATTGCCGGTCTGGTGCGTGCCGATGACATTGCTACCGACAACACCGTGTCGTCGACCCGCGTTGCCGATGCACGTATCACCTATTCGGGCACCGGTGCGTTTGCCGATGCGAGTCAGCCAGGCTGGTTCGACCGTTTTTTCCTCAGCCCGCTGTTCCCTTTCTAGGTGGCTACGTTGAATCTTAAACACCTGTTGGTGGCCGCATTGATGATGTTTGCAGCGTTCGGTGCGCAAGCCGAGCGGCTGAAGGACATCGCCAGTATTTCCGGCGTGCGTTCCAACCAATTGATCGGTTACGGCCTGGTGGTCGGGCTTAACGGCACCGGTGACCAGACGACGCAGACACCGTTTACCTTGCAGACCTTCAACAACATGCTCTCGCAGTTCGGCATCAAAGTGCCGGCGGGCTCGGGCAACGTGCAGTTGAAGAACGTCGCCGCCGTGTCGATCAGTGCCGATTTGCCGGCGTTCGCCAAACCAGGTCAGCAGGTCGATATCACGGTCGCCTCGATCGGCAACTCGAAAAGCCTGCGCGGCGGCACCTTGCTGCTGACGCCGCTCAAGGGTATCGACGGCAACGTTTACGCAGTTGCTCAAGGCAACCTGGTGGTCGGCGGTTTTGATGCCGAAGGTCGCGACGGTTCGAAGATCACCGTGAACGTGCCATCGGCCGGCCGCATTCCTGGTGGTGCCTCGGTTGAGCGGGCTGTGCCGAGCGGTTTCAACCAGGGCAACAGCCTGACGCTGAACCTCAACCGTTCCGACTTCACCACTGCCAAACGCATCGTCGACAAGATCAATGAACTGCTCGGCCCGGGCGTGGCTCAGGCCATCGACGGCGGGTCGATTCGCGTCAGCGCGCCGCTGGATCCGAGCCAGCGTGTCGACTACCTGTCGATTCTCGAAAATCTTGAAGTCGACCCGGGTCAGGCGGTGGCGAAAGTCATCATCAACTCGCGCACCGGCACCATCGTGATTGGCCAGAACGTCAAGGTATCGCCGGCCGCCGTCACCCACGGCAGCCTGACCGTGACCATCACCGAAGACCCGATTGTCAGCCAGCCCGGCCCTCTGTCCAATGGCCAGACGGCCGTCGTGCCTCGCTCGCGGGTCAACGCGGAACAGGAAGCCAAGCCGATGTTCAAGTTCGGCCCGGGTACCACCCTCGATGAAATCGTGCGAGCGGTGAATCAGGTCGGCGCAGCACCGGGTGACTTGATGGCGATTCTTGAAGCATTGAAACAGGCCGGTGCGTTGCAAGCCGACCTGATCGTGATCTGAGGAAAACGACCATGGATATGCGCAAGGGTCTGGGTGTCAGCAGCAACGATTCGGGGTCTTATTCGGACCTCAATCGCTTGAACCAGCTCAAGGTCGGCGACAAGAACAGCGATGACAACATGCGCAAGGTGGCGCAGGAATTCGAGTCGCTGTTTATCGGTGAAATGCTCAAGTCCATGCGTTCGGCCACCGACACGCTGGGCCAGGACAATCCGCTCAACACGCAAGCGGCCAAGCAGTACCAGGAAATGTACGACCAGCAACTGGCCGTTTCGATGTCCCGTGAAGGCGGCGGCATTGGTCTGGCAGACGTGCTGATGCGCCAGATGTCGAAGAACAAACCGCTGGCACCGGGCGAAGCGGCAACGCTGTCCGCGGCCAAGCAGGAAGCGGCGAAAGCTGCCGCACACACGCCGATTGCTGCCGGCACGGTCGCCACCGATGGCCCGTTGTCGCGTATCAACGGCCAGCGTCCGCTGTGGGCTTCGCGTGCGGTCAACGCGCCGCAGGCGGCGGGTGAGGGCGGCCAGCGCAATGACATGGAATTGATCAATCAGCGTCGCCTGGCTCTGCCGCCCAAACTGGCCGATCGCTTGCTCGCCGGTCTGGTGCCTTCGGCCACGGCGAACACTGCAACCGTCAACCAGGCTGCACTGCCGGATCGCGCCACAACGCCGACCGGTTCGGGCGCTTTGTATAACGGCGACTGGCTGGCGAACGCGCAAGCGGCAGCGAATCCCGGTCTGCAGATTCAGGGGCGCGCGATTGCGCAGATTCCGCTGGCGCCGGCGAAGAAAGCCTTCAGTTCCTCGGATGAATTCGTTAACACCATGCTGCCGATGGCCAAGGAAGCGGCCGAGCGCATTGGCGTCGATCCGCGTTATCTGGTAGCTCAGGCCGCCCTGGAAACCGGTTGGGGCAAATCGGTCATGCGCGCCCAGGACGGCAGCAGCAGCCACAACCTGTTCGGCATCAAGGCCAGCAGCAACTGGAAGGGCGATTCGGCGCGCGCAATCACCAGCGAATTCAGGAATGGCGCGATGGTCAAGGAGACGGCGCAGTTCCGTTCCTACGACTCTTACAAGGACAGTTTCCATGACCTGGTCACGCTGCTGCAAAGCAACGATCGCTATCAAGATGTGCTGAAGTCGGCCGATAACCCAGAACAGTTTGTACGCGAGTTGCAAAAGGCCGGTTACGCCACCGACCCGAATTACGCGAACAAGATTTCGCAGATAGCCAAGCAGATGACGAGTTACCAAAACTACGCTGCAGCGGGCGCTTCAACCACGCCTCTATAGGCACTAGGCATAAGGTCTGAACCATGAGTTTGCTCAATATCGGGATGTCGGGTCTGGCCGCTGGCCAATCCGCATTGATGACAACCGGCAACAACATTGCCAACGTCGACACCGCCGGGTACTCACGCCAGCAAACAGTGCAGGGCACTAAAGCCTCGCAGCAGTACGGCAACGTTTTCATCGGCAGCGGCACGACCCTGGCCGATGTGCGTCGGGTGTACAACAGCTACCTCGACGCACAGTTGCAGACCACCACTTCGTTGAACAGTGATTCGGCTGCCTATCTGAACCAGGTCACGCCGCTGGACAAACTGCTGTCCGACAGCGGCACCGGCCTGAACGGCGCCCTGACCAAATTTTTTGCCTCGGTGCAAAACGTCAACGCCAAACCGGGTGACGACGCTTCCCGCCAGTTGCTGCTGAGCGACGCCCAGGCCTTGAGCAATCGCTTCAACTCGATCTCTTCGCAGTTGAGCGAGCAGAATGCCAACATCAACGGCAACCTGACGAGCATGGCCGATCAGGTCAACAAACTCGCCACGACCGTTGCGCAACTGAACCAGCGGATTTCCGAAGTCTCCGGCGCCGGCGGCTCGCCGAACGAGCTGCTCGACGCGCGTAACGAAACCGTGCGCCAGCTGGCGACCTTCACCGGTGCGCAGGTCGTGGAGCGTGAAGGCAGCCTCGACATTTATCTGGGCAGCGGTCAGCCGCTGGTCATGGGCAACACCGTCAACAAACTGGAAACCGTGCCGAGCAAGGACGACCCGGGTCGCCTCGCGTTGCAGCTCAATCGCGGTGCCAGCAGCGTCGACATTACCTCGATCATGACGGGCGGCGAGATTGGCGGTCTGTTGCGTTATCGCAGCACCGTGCTCGACCCGGCCATGAACGAACTGGGTCGAGTGGCGCTGGTTGTCGCGGACCAGATGAACACGATCCAGGCGCAGGGCATCGACAAGAACGGTGACTTCGGTTCGACCCTGTTCTCCAGCATCAACAGTGCCGCGCAGATGGCCCAGCGCAGCGTCGCCACCATCGGCAACAGCGTGGGCTCGGGCAACTTCGATGTCAGCATCGAGGACACCGGCAAGCTGACGCTCAGTGATTACAAGGTCACGTTTACCAGCGCCACCGACTACACCGTGCAGCGTCTGCCGGGCAACACGTCGGCAGGTTCTTTCAGCACCACGACCACGCCGGCACCCGTGATTGACGGGTTTTCCCTGAAGCTGTCCGGCGGCACCGCTGCGGCCGGTGATACCTTCAAGATCACCCCGACGCGCAACGCTGCAGCCGCCATCAAGACCGAGATGACCGACTCCAAGCGGCTGGCCATCGCGGCGCCGCTGGGCGCAGCCATCGCTGCTGGCGGTAGCGGCACGTTGTCGATTCCGGCCAGCGGTCAACCGACCCTGACGACTCAATTCGACATCGACGATGTGGCCGTCACCACCGCGATGCAGACCGGCCTGAAAAACTCCACGCCGACCAAAATCGTCTTCGGCGATGTTTCCGCCGACGGCACCAGTCAGACTTATCAGTTTCTGGATGCCAAGGGCGGCGTCATCAGCAGCGGCAGCATCAAGCCCGGCCAGAACAACACCCTGAGCCTGAATATTCCGCTCAAGGACGCCTCGGGCGCGCCGATGCCGGCGCCGCCGGCCGCGCAGTACACCGTGAGCTTCGACATGACCGTTGCCGGTTCCCCGGGCAAAGGCACCGCGGTCAACGTTTCCCTGAGCCAGCCGGGCACGCTGGACAACCGCAACGGCACTGCGCTTGCTGGCCTGCAAACTGCGCAGACCGTTGACACGGCGTCTGCCAGCAAAGGGATTTCCCTGACCGATGCCTACGGCAAACTGGTCGAGGGTGTCGGCTCCAAAGCGGCGCAAGGCAAGCTCGACACGGCAGCGACCGGCGCCATCCTCGCCAACGCCAAAGGCGCGCGCGATTCGGTTTCCGGTGTCGACCTCGATGAGGAAACCGGCAACCTGGTCAAATACCAGCAGTACTACACGGCGTCGTCGCAGATCATCAAAGCCGCGCAAGCCATTTTCAGCACACTGATCAACAGTCTTTAAGGAGTCGTAGTCCATGCGCATTTCTACCGCCCAGTTTTACGAGTCCACGGCTGCGAACTACCAGAAGAATTTCGCCAACATCGTCAAAAGCAGCGAAGAGGCCAGCAGCCTGGTGCGCGTGAATACCGCTGCGGATGATCCGGTGGGGGCGTCGCGTTTGTTGCAGTTGGGGCAGCAGGCTTCGATGCTCACTCAGTACGAAACCAACGCCACTACGATCAAGGCAACCCTGGGCACCACTGAAGCGGTGATGACCAGCATCAACAACGTGCTGCAGCGCGCCAAGGAATTGGCCGTGGGGGCGGGTAACGCGGGGTATACCGACGAGGACCGCCAGGCTAACGCGTTGGAACTGGGGCAGATCGAAGAGCAGCTCCTGAGCCTGATGAACAGCAAGGACGAAAACGGCAAGTATATTTTTGCCGGCTCGAAAGGCGACACGGTGCCGTTCTCGCGCAACAGCGATGGCACCTATAGCTATAACGGCGACCAGGTGACCCTTGACCTGCCGGTCGGCGACACCATGTCGATGGCGACCAACAGCACCGGTTGGGACGCGTTCCAGCAGGCAATCAATACCAGCCGTAGCCAGGTGAGCCGTACGGCGCCTGCGGTGGATGATGGCCGCGTCAACCTTTCCAACGGGCAGGTCTCTTCAAACGTTTCCTACAACAGCAAGTTCCGCAGCGGCGAGCCCTACACCGTAGACTTCGTGAGCGGCACCCAGCTCAAAATCACGGATTCGGCCGGCAATGATGTCACCGCCGAAGCCAGTCAGGGCGGTGTGTTCGATCCAGCCAGCAAGGCAGGCCAGGCGGTCACATTCCGCGGTGTCGAGCTGACGTTGAATATCAACCTGGGTGCCGGTGAGGCCGCGGCGACCGTGTTGCCAGGTCATACTTTTACGCTGGCGGCCAAGTCGGATTCGTTCACCTCCACCCGCGCGCCCGGTAACCCGTCCGCAACGCAGGTAACAGGGACCAGTGTCACGAATCCGGCCGATTATCACGCGAGTTTCCCCAGTGGTTCCGCGATCCTGAAGTTCACCAGCGCCACCGACTTCGAGCTGTACGCTGCCCCCCTGACCGCCGACAGCAGTCCCGTGTCGACCGGCACGCTGGCCGGCAATGTCGCCACGGCGTCGGGTGTGAGTTTTACCCTCAACGGGACGCCGGGCGCCGACGACCAGTTCAGCGTGGCGGTGAATACTCATGAGACCCAGAATATTCTGGACACCGTCAGCCAGTTGAAAACCGCTTTGAGCACGCCAACCAACGGTGATCCCCTCGTCACGCAAAAGCTCCAGGCATCCTTGGCCGCAGGCATCGCCAACCTGGCCAGCGGTACCGATCAGCTGTCCAGCGCCTTGAGTTCTGTGGGTGGGCGTGGCGCGGCGCTGGATACTCAGATGGACACCAACCAGAGCCTGAAGCTGGCCAATACCCAGACTCAGGCGGGCATTCGTGATTCGGATTCGGCTGAAGTGCTGACCCGCCTCACCTTGCAGCAGACCATGTTGCAGGCCTCGCAATTGGCGTTCAGCAAAATTGCTCAGTTGGGTTTGTTCAACAAGGTCTGATGCACACAGGCTGTAGCGCTCGGATGATTCACCTGCCGTAGCCGTCTTTCACAAAGCGGTTCCGGGCACCTCGGGCATTGGCCGGGTGCCCGCCGCGCCAGAGTTCTCGCGTCGTGAATCAATCGCCACTCGTCACCATTGTCATCCCCGCATTCAATCCGCGTTTTTTTGCCATGGCGCTGCAAAGCGCACTTGGACAGACCTACGAGTACCTCGAGATCATCGTATCGGACGACTGTGCGACAGATGAAATCAAGCAAATAGTCGACGAGTGCACCGAGCATTCGAGCGTTGCAGTGCGCTATATGCGCAATAGCCCTCGCCTTGGATTTCAGCAGAACGTTTTGCAGGGTGTCGAAGCGGCGCACGGCGAGTTTGTCAAAGTGCTCTGCGATGACGACCGGCTATTTTCCCAATGCATCGCCTGGCAGGTTCAGTCGATGGTGGCCAACGACGATGTCAGCCTTGTGTTCAGTCAGCGCATGCATGCCGATGCCGATAATTTCACCTTGCCTGGACGTGTGGAGAATTGCACTTTTTCCCCGGGCGATGCGTTGTTCAAAGGTGAGGACCTGCTGGCAATCGTGGAGGGCACACCGCGAAACTTCCTCGGCAACTTCAGCGCTGCATTGATGCGCCGGGCCGATATTCTGACGTTGTTGCCGGTGTTGGCTCAGCCAGTCGGGGGGTTCCTCGCGCTGCTGGATTTCGCGCTGTTCATCTGCCTGCTTCGACGGGGCAACATGATCATGCTCAACACCCCGCTGAGCGTCGAACGTCTTTATCCAGAGCGGTTGTCGAAGCAGGCGTCGACCGTTCAAGCCTCGGTCACGGAGTGGGGTTGGATCAAGCAAATGCTGGTGGCCCGCAGTGGCGAGCCCGCGCCTGCCTCGGGCTGGGTGCGGTACGTGCCGCTGGCCGACGCTGCGGTGCAACCTCGCCTGTGGAAAGAGTTGTGCTTGCTGCGTGTGCTGGGCAATCGTCAGACCACGATTCAAGCCCGGGTCGGCAGTGAATGTGAGAGCTATGTCGAGTTCTACCGTCAATGGCTAAGCTGTCGCCAGTTGTCGAGCGCCCAGCGTCGAACCTTGCCGCAACGTGTGGAAAGCTGGCCACAACGGCCAGGTATTGTCCCGGTCGTTATTGACCTCGACGGCGACGGCGTCGCGCTCCAGGTCACCTTGCGAAGTCTGGTCGAGCAGGTCTACGAGCCGCTGGCCGTACTGCTGTTGTCCAATTCCCCGAGCGTTTCAGATCCACGTGTTCTGCATGTCCCACTGGAATCTGATTGGGCGAACCAGCTCAATGGATTATTGCCAGGTCTGGAAGGTGCGGGCTGGTTTTATCTACTGCGCGCGGGCGATCGTCTGGCGGAATCGGCGCTGTTGGTCCTCGCTGAACGCGTGGCGATGATGCCGGACGCACGGTGTGTTTACAGCGATGAAGGCGCGCTGGTGAAGGGTGCTTCGCAGGAGCCGGTGTTCAAGCCCGACTTCAACCTTGATCTGATGCGCAGCTATCCCTATGTCGGGCGTACGCTGGCATTCGACCGGCAGTGTTTGATCGATTTGGGAGGGTTTGATTCAGGCTACGGCGAACTCGCGCCGCATGATGTGCTTTGGCGCCTGGTCGAAGTATTCGGCACGCATGCAATCGAGCACATTGCGCAGATTCAGGTTGAGTCGTCGTTCACATTCGCAGACTGGCTTTCGCTGCCCGAAGTCATCCAGCACAACAGTCGATTGCTGGAGGGGCATCTGAACCGTATCGGTGTGGAGCATCGCATCGTTCGCGATGAACTGCCGCTGATCAACCGCATTGAGTATGTTCATGTGGGCCGGCCACTGGTGTCGATCCTGATCCAGGCGGGCGATGACCTGGTGGCGTTGCAGCGTTGCACTGAAGGATTGATCGAGAACACAGCCTATGCCAATTACGAAATCCTGATCATCGACAATGCCGGTGATGATCCGGCCATGCGTGACTGGCTGGGCGCAATGGCTCAATTGGGCGCGGCCATGTTGCGGGTAGTCGAGTGCCGTGAGCCCGAGAATGACGCCGCCCTCTACAACGATGCTGCGCGCCTGGCGCGAGGCGAATATCTGTTGATGCTCAGCCCGCGCATCGTCATTCAGCAGCCTGATTGGCTGGGCGAACTGCTCAATCATGCCCAGCGTCCGGAAGTCGGTGCGGTGGGCGCGAAATTGCTCAGTGCTCAGGGCAACGTGCTCCATGCCGGTGTCGTCATGGGTATGTACAACCTCGCGGGACGCCCTTTTGCAGGTGAGCGGGCTGCGGCGCGTGGGTACATGCAGCGATTGCAGGTGGCGCAAAACTGGAGCGCAGTTTCCGGCGAGTGCCTGATGGTGCGCAAAGAGGTATTCGAAAGCGTCGGCCAACTGGACGAAGTGGCCTTTACTCGCGGGTGCAGTGACCTCGATTTATGTCTGCGCATCGGCCGTAGCGGTTACCTGGTTGTTTATACCCCTCATTCCACTTTGATTTTTTCGCAGGACAATCGCAGCGACCCTGTCGCTACCGATACCGACCTGCGAGAGTTGGAGTGCGGCACTTTCTACCAGCGCTGGCTGCCGACAGTTGCCAAAGATCCTGCCTACAATCCGAATTTAAGCCTGACCAATTCGAGCTTTGGTCTGGAGCCCGGGTTGCGTTCCGGCTGGAATCCTTTCTGTTCCCAACCAGTTCCTTTTGTCCTCGGGCTGCCGATCAACAGTTCTGCGGTCGGGCATTATCGGGTCAATCAGCCGTTCACCGAACTGGAGGCGGCGGGGCGTGTAGTGGGGCGTATCTCCTATGAGTCGCCGTCGACCATCGAACTAGAGCGCATGTCCCCGGACGTGATTGTGCTGCAGTGTCGATACGGTGAGGGCACCGCCAAGGATATCGAACGGATCAAAAAGTTTTCCTCGGCGCGCCGCATTTTCGAACTGGATGATTACGTCGTCAGTGCGCCGAAGAAAAACAGTCATACGCGCAACAAGGCAGCCAACACAGAGGATCTGCTGCGCCAGGGAATTGCCTTGTGCGATCGGCTGGTGGTAACAACGCACCCGCTGGCTGAAGCATTGTCGAGCATGCATGAGGACATCCGCGTGGTACCCAACATGCTGGCGGTAGACCTTTGGAGCCATTTGCGAAGTCGCCGCGCGACCTCGTCCAAGCCCCGCGTTGGCTGGGGCGGTGGTACCAGTCACACCGGCGATCTTGAAGTGATTGCCGATGTGGTTCGGGAATTGGCGAATGAGGTTGAGTGGGTATTCTTCGGCATGTGTCCGGAGGCGCTTCGTCCTTTTATTCACGAATTTCATTCCTCGGTTAACCTGCAAGCCTATCCGGCCAAGTTAGCCAGTCTGAATCTGGACCTTGCGCTGGCGCCTCTCGAGTTCCACATCTTCAACGATTGCAAAAGCAACCTGCGATTGCTGGAGTACGGTGCTTGCGGCTACCCGGTGATCTGTACCGACACCGAGGCATACCGGGGCTTTTTGCCTTGTACCAGGGTTCGCAGCAACAGCACCCAGGAGTGGCTTGAAGCGATTCGTATGCACTTGTCCGATCCGGCAGCCAGCTACCGTATGGGGGATGAGCTGCGTGAGGCCGTGCATCGGGATTTCATGCTGCGTGGCGATAACCTGCAACATTGGCATTGGGGTTGGCTCGCCGACTGACCGAACCGGGCGGCGGCCGAGCGGTCGCCGTTTTCCCCATAGCTCGTGTAATTTAAAAAGAACTCAATTCCGGCTTTCGTCATTTTCCTATTCCAGCCGCATCCTTTCATCGTCCAGGCCAATTGGCTCACTTCCTGCAAGTTCCCTTTATATCGCCATAAATCCTTCACCGAGCTACGAGGTGGACGGTCATTGGTTGCGTCTAAATGATGGATAAGTGTTGATTCGCCGGTCCCCTTTCCGGGCGCGAATCGCGCGAAGGGCAAGAGGGCAGCAATGAAGGCAGTAATTTTGGCAGGCGGGCTCGGTACGCGGATCAGCGAGGAGTCCCACCTCAAGCCCAAGCCAATGATCGAGATCGGAGGCAAGCCAATTCTTTGGCACATCATGAAGCAGTACTCTGCTCATGGGATCCACGACTTCGTCATCTGCCTTGGCTACAAGGGCTACGCGATCAAGGATTTCTTCGCGAATTACTTTCTGCACACCTCCGACGTGACTTTCGACATGCGCAATAACCGCATGGACGTTCACCACAATTACAGCGAACCCTGGAGCGTCACCCTCATCGATACCGGAGAGGAGACCATGACCGGTGGCCGCCTGCTGCGCGCAGGCCGTTATCTGAAAGACGAACAGGCGTTCTGCTTCACCTACGGCGATGGTGTTTCCGATCTCAATATCCGGCAGCTGGTGGATTTCCACCTGGCTCACGGCAAGCTGGCTACCGTCACTGCAGTTCAGCCACCAGGACGCTACGGGGCGCTTGAGCGCCAGGGCGACCAGGTCCTGGGTTTTACCGAAAAGCCGCGAGGAGATGGCGGCTGGATCAATGGCGGGTTCTTCGTGCTGTCGCCGAACGTGCTGTCCTACATCGACGGTGACGAGACAACGTGGGAAGCAGAGCCGCTGGCGGGTCTGGCTGCGCACGAAGAGCTGAAAGCTTTCGAACATGATGGTTTCTGGCAACCGATGGACACCCTGCGCGACAAAAATCATCTTGAAGCACTGTGGCAAAGCGGGGAGGCCCCATGGAAGCAATGGGACTGAGTCCGGAGTTCTGGCGTGGCAAGCGCGTTCTGCTGACCGGTCATACCGGGTTCAAAGGCAGCTGGTTGGCGTTATGGTTGCAAAGTCTGGGCGCACACGTCAGCGGATTTTCGCTCGACCCTTCGACTGAACCGAGCCTGTTCGAACTCGCCCGGGTTCACGAAGGCATCCACGATCAGCGCGCAGACCTGCGTGATCTGGGCGCGCTGCTGGATATCATCGCTGAAACCCGTGCGGAAATTGTCCTGCATCTGGCGGCACAGCCGTTGGTGCGCGAAGGGTATCGTGACCCATTGGGTACCTACTCGAGTAACGTCATGGGGACCCTCAATCTGCTTGAAGCGATCCGTCAAGTGGGGGGTGTGCGGGCCTGTGTGCTGGTGACCACCGACAAGGTGTACGCCAATCAGGAATGGCTGTGGCCGTACCGTGAAAACGAAGCCCTCGGTGGGCACGATCCCTACAGCAGCAGCAAGGCGTGCTGCGAGTTGTTGGCGCAATCGTATGGGGCCTCTTTTTTTCCTGCCGAGCGCTATGCCGAGCATGGCCTGGCACTGGCCACGGCGCGTGCCGGCAACGTGCTGGGGGGCGGTGATTTCGCCCCCGAACGCCTGATCCCCGATGTGCTCAAGGCCTGGTCAGCGAGTGAGCCGGTGACTCTGCGTTTCCCGCAAGCTGTGCGGCCTTGGCAGCATGCGCTGGAGCCGCTGGCCGGTTACCTGCAATTGGCCGCCGGCCTGTATGAACAGGGTCCCGCGTTCGCCGGCGCCTGGAACTTTGGCCCCAGCGAAGCTGACATGTGCAGTGTCGGCGATGTGGTTCAGCTGCTTGCCGATCAGTGGCCACAGGCTCCTGGTTTGCGCATCGAAACCAGTGACCTGCATGAGGCCGGTCTGCTGCGTCTGGACAGCAGTCGCGCGCGTCAATTGTTAGCCTGGCGACCACGCTGGTCGCTGCAGCAGTGCCTGTCCCAGACCCTCGATTGGCACCTGGCCTGGCAGAACGGCGACGACATGCGTGAAGTCACGCTTGGCCAATTGAAGTTGTACCGAGGCTTATCGTGAGTGAATTCTTGCTTGAAGCATTGCCTCTGGCTGGCCTGTTCAGCGTGCAACACAGGCGTTTCGAGGACGAGCGAGGGCACTTCGCGCGGTTGTTCTGCGAGGGAAGCATGAACGCTTTCGGTCAGCCATTTTCGATCCGTCAGATCAATCATTCCTGCACTCGCGCATTGGGCAGCGTGCGCGGTTTGCATTACCAGAATGCGAAAGCGCCGGAAGCCAAATGGATCACGTGCTTGCGCGGCGAAGTCTGGGATGTAGCGGTTGACCTGCGGCAGGATTCGCCCACCTTTCTGCGCTGGCATGCTGAGCATCTGCGGGCGGGCGATGGCCGCAGCCTGTTGATCCCCGCCGGGTTTGCCCACGGTTTCCAGACCCTCACGGATGACGCCGAGTTGCTGTACCTGCACAGCGCCGATTACTCACCGGCCGATGAGGGCGGGCTATCGGTCAGCGATCCGCGACTGGCCATTACCTGGCCGTTGCCTGTCAATAATCTGTCAACCCGGGATGCCAGCCATCCGTTGATTGAAGAACAATTTGCCGGAGTGCGCTTATGAACTGCCGTGGCTGCGGGACGCCCGTGGATTTGCCGCTGATCGATCTGGGCACCTCGCCACCCTCCAATGCTTACGTTCGCGCTGATCAGCTTGATCAGGCCGAGCAGTGGGTGCCGCTGAAGGTTGCAGTGTGTCAGCAATGCTGGCTGGTACAGACCGAGGATTACACCCGTGCCGAAAGCTTGTTCGATGCCGATTACGCCTACTTCAGTTCGTTTTCCAGCACCTGGCTGGCGCATGCCGAACAATATGTGGCGCAGATGGTCGAGCGTTTTGGCCTGACCGGTGACAGTCGCGTGGTGGAAATTGCCGCAAACGACGGTTACCTCTTGCAGTACGTAGCGCGCAAAGGCATTCCCTGCCTGGGCGTCGAACCCACTCGCAGCACCGCTAACGCCGCGCGGGAGAAAGGCCTGGATATCCGCGAACTGTTCTTTGGCCGCGATACAGCCATTCAATTGGCCAAGGAAGGATGGTCGGCAGACCTTATGACGGCCAACAACGTGTTGGCGCATGTGCCGGACATCAACGATTTTCTCCGTGGGTTCACCGCATTACTCAAGCCGACCGGGGTGGCGACGTTCGAGTTTCCTCAGTTGCTGACGCTGATGGCCGGGCAGCAATTTGACACGCTATACCACGAGCATTACTCCTACCTCTCGCTGACCGCCGTGCAGATTCTGTGCGCACGCAATGGCCTTGAAGTGTTCGACGTCAGCCAGCTGCCGACCCACGGCGGATCGTTACGGGTGTTCGTTCAGCGCACAGAAGGTGTTCGCCGTGCCGTGCAGCCTGCGGTTCATCAGCAGTTGCGGGCCGAGCTCATAGCCGGCGTGAAAACATCCGGGTACTACGCGACGCTGGCGCCCGCCGCCGAGACGGTCAAACACCAATTGCTGAGATTCCTGTTGCAGGCCAAGGCTGACGGCAAGCGTGTAGTCGGTTACGGCGCGGCGGCCAAGGGCAACACCTTGTTGAACTATGCCGGGGTGAAATCAGACCTTCTGGCCTGGGTCGCTGACGCCAATCCGCACAAGCAGGGCAGGTACCTGCCAGGCAGCCGCATACCCGTCGTATCGCCCGCACAGATCGATATCGAGCAGCCGGATTACGTGTTGGTTCTACCATGGAATCTGCTGCATGAAGTCAGCCTGCAATTGGCTCAAGTACGTGAGTGGGACGGCCGTTTTGTGATCGCCGTGCCTGAGTTGACCGTCCTGTGAAAGTGCTTGTGACCGGCGCGACCGGGTTTGTCGGCAGGCACCTGGTGACAGCGCTGCTCGCCCGCGGCTGCGAAGTACGAGCCGTGGCGCGCAACGTCGAGGCGGCCGCTCATTTGCCCTGGTTCAATACGGTTGAGTGTGTGGCCGCGGACGTTCACGCAAAGGACCTCGATATCACGGCGCTGACCGAGGGCGTCGATGCAATGGCGCATCTGGCGTGGCCAGGCCTGTCGAACTATCAGGCGCTATTTCACTTTGAGCACAACCTGATGGCTGATTATCAGTTCATCAAGCGTGTGGTCGAGGCAGGTGTGTCTCAAGTCCTGGTGACCGGAACGTGTTTCGAGTACGGCATGCAGAGCGGGCCGCTCAGCGAGCAGACAGAACCCCGGCCCGGCAATCCATATGGGCTTGCGAAGAACACCTTGCGTGTATTTCTGGAAAACCTGCAGCGTCAACTTCCATTCACGTTGCAGTGGGCGCGGCTGTTCTATCTGCACGGCGACGGACAGAATCCGAACAGCCTGCTGGCCGCCCTGGACCGTGCGATCGATGCCGCAGATGACAGCTTCAACATGTCCGCCGGTGAGCAATTGCGTGACTTCCTCTCAATAGAAACGGCGGCCGGGTACCTCTGCGCTGTTCTGCATCAGCGTGACTTCAGCGGCATCGTCAATTGCGCCAGCGGCCAGCCGATATCCGTGAGGTCGCTGGTCGAACGGCGGTTGCGCGAACGTAACGCATCCATCCATTTAAACCTGGGTCACTATCCTTACGCGGCCCATGAACCGATGGCGTTCTGGGCAAATGACGAGCGACTGCAGGCATTGCTCCGCAACCAGCGACACCCTTGTTTGACCGAATCGGCCGATGGCACCCACCCGGCCAGACTTAGCATTGATGAGATTGGAAAATGACCCAGACACTGAACGAAGCGTTCGAAGCCGAATGCCAGGCCGAAGTTATTGAGCAGGGCGCAAACGTAAAACTCAAAGACCTCGCCCGTGATTTTTATAACGAATCCGCCAAGCACAAATACACGTATCACTTCTCCTGGATGGGCCGACCGATTATCCAGTTGCCTCAAGACATGATGGCGATGCAGGAGATCATATGGCAGGTGAAACCGGATCTGGTGATCGAGTGCGGCATTGCCCACGGCGGCTCGATTCTTTACTACGCCTCACTGCTTGAGCTGCAAGGCCACGGTGAAGTGCTGGGCATTGATCGTGATATTCGTGCGCACAATCGCGAGGCAATCGAAGCTCATCCGATGTTCAAACGCGTGAGCATGATCGAAGGATCGAGCCTCGATCTGGCCGTCGTCGAACAAGTGCGGGCGGCAGCAGCCGGCAAAAAAGTCATCCTGGTGCTCGATTCCAACCATACCCATGAACATGTGCTCCAAGAGCTTCGTCTTTATGCGCCGCTGGTTTCGGTCGGCAGCTACTGTGTGGTCATGGACACCGTCGTCGAGAACATGCCTGAAGATGCGTTTCCCGACCGACCATGGGGTAAGGGTGACAATCCGCGAACGGCAGTCTGGGCCTATCTGGAAGAAAATCGCGACTTCGAGATCGACAGCCAGATGCATGACAAATTGCTGATCACCGTCGCGGAAGACGGCTACCTGCGTCGCGTTCGCTGATTGCGGCCAGAGCATAAATTTCAGGGTGGGGAAGGGTAATGCACGTTCAGAACAACGCAGGAAATATCGGACCGCTGAGTGAGCGTTTCACGCTGGTACTGATTACTCACAATCGGCCTGCGTTTCTGCAGCGAGCCTTGCAGTATTACAGCCGTTATCCATGCACGGTGCTGGTACTGGATTCAACGCCGGTGGCCAATGCCGCCGCGATAGCGCAGTTTCCGAATGTGGACTATCGCCACCTTCCCCAATTCAGCTACACCGGTTTGCAGGACAAGGTCACCTATGGCGTGGAGCAGGTCACCACGCCCTTCATGGTATTCGCCGCCGATGACGATTTCCTTCTGCATGATGCGATGACGCAGTCGGTGGAGTTTTTGGAGCGTAATCCGGATTACGGCCTGTGCCACGGTTACGGCATGATGTATCTGGCGCGCGCTACGGAGGTCAGTTACTTCCGGCGCGATCGGCGTGTTTGTGAAGATTACGCTTCGGAGCTTGGTGAAGAACGGGTCATGGAATTCATGAGTCAGTTCCTTCCACCGTTCTATGCCGTGACCCGCACCGACCTTTTGCAGCAGTGGTACCGCGCCTTGCCGCCAGGCACCAGTTTCGAGTGGCAGGAAATCGGTCACACTTACTACCTGCTGGCCTGTGCAAAGGCTCGCATATTGCCGATCCCGTTCGCTGTGCGTGAAGCCAATTACGGCGGCTCCGAGCACAACACCAACGTGCTGACCGTACTGACCTACAAGGACCCGAAGACCAACGCCGATCGGCAGCAGTTTGCAGAGTTCCTGGCGTCACTTCCCACCGCTATCAGCGGCAAAAGCCCGCAGCAACTCAAGCAGCTCGCCCTCGACAGTTTTACGGCGATGGCAGAGTGTTTGCTCTCGGGGCGTTCCCTCGCCGGCAAGATGATCGTTCGATCCGTCTGGAAATCCCCGGCATCGGAGCCCGTTCGGCTTTTTGGCGAAACCCAGTTTGTCGAAATGCCTTTCTACAACCAGCCGATGTTCGATTTGTTGACCGAATTCGAATTCCTCATTCATTCGATGCCGGCAGGTCGTCTGCAACTTAAAGAACTCGAAGGTGTGCTGCTCAAACAGCAGGCGCTGATGCATGTTCACGCTAACGATACGGATCGAAGTCTCAAGGCACGCCTGTGGGAAGCGCTGGATTGCAATGTATTCAACCGCGAGGTCGTTCAGCGCTTGATCGAACTCTTGACGGCCGAGAGCGAGCAGGCCGATCTGTCCATGTTGCGCGCCTGGGCGGCTCGCCTGGAAACCGTGCCGGTTTACAACGGCGATGCCTTGCTCGCCAACATGCCGTCCGGTCGCTTGCTGGACTGGCTTAAAGCACGCAGTCCGGACGAAGCAGCGCTCAAACAGTTACGCCGCCGTTTGGCGGATGAGAGGGGCGGTCCGCAATTTGGCGTCCTTTTGCTGGATCTCGACGCTGATATGTTCAAGTTGCAGGCAACGCTGGACAGCCTGGTGGCTGGCCATTGTAAAAACTTCAAACTGGTTGTCTTTACGACAGGCGATCTGCCAGCGAGCACCAGCCCGAAAGACACGCTGCACTTTGTGAAAGTGAGCGCGGGCAATTTTGTGGAAAAACTCAATCTGTACATCCAGCAGTCAACCAGCGATTGGATGGTTCTGGCACGCGCCGGTGATCAGTTTACGCCGGGTGGGTTGTTCCGCGCAGGGTTGGAGTTGATAGGCGCGCAAGGCTGCCGTGCGGTCGTCCTGGACGAAATTCATCGCAACGCAGACGGTACGCTGACCGAGATTTTCCGGCCGGGTATCAACCTCGATCTGTTGCAAGCTGCGCCGTCGAAGATGGCTGGGCACTGGTTGATTCGGCGCGACGTGCTGCTCGACGCCGATGGATTTTCCAGCGAAATGAGTGAGGCGCTGGATTTCGATCTGGTGCTGCGATTGATAGAACGGGGTGGCTTGGGTGGTCTGGCGCATTTGGCCGAGCCTCTGGTGATTTGCGATGCAAATGAACTTGTTGAAAATGCCCATGAGCGCTCGGCGCTGAGCCGTCACCTGGTGGCGCGAGGTTACGAGGCACAAGTCGAGTCGCTGCATCCCGGTTTGTATCGCATCGACTATCGTCACTCCGCGCGCCCGTTGGTGTCGATTGTCATGCATGGCAACTACGATTTCGCGAAATGGCAGGCCTGTCTGATCAGTATTTTGCAGCGCACGCGCTATCAGCATTACGAAGTGCTTATCGCTGATAACGCCAGTGACGATCAGGATTTCAAAGAATGGCTGCACAACCTGGAAGGCAAGGGTGATCGCATTCGTGCGCTTCGGCCGCGAGAGGCCATGAGCCCGGCAGAATTGAGCAATTGGGCGGCGCAAGAGGCTCGGGGCGATTATCTGGTTTTGCTGGATGCCTGCGCAGAGGTCGTCAATGCCAACTGGATGGAGAGCCTGCTCAATCAGGCGCAGCGACCTGAAGTTGGCATCGTGGGGGCACGTTTGGTCGATGACAAAGGCGCGACAACCCAAGGAGGATTGATATTGGGTGGTGCCGATGGGGTCCGGGCTGCATTTGTCGGCGAGCCCAAGGCTGCCAGCGGCTATATGCAAAGGCTACTGGTAGAACAAAATCACTCTGCAGTATCGTCGATCTGCTTGATGATTCGTACAGCGCTGTATGTTCAGGTGGGTGGTCTGGATGACAGCTATCAGGACTCGACAGTTGGCGATGTCGACCTCTGTCTCAAGGCCGCCGAGGCCGGTTTCATGACGGTATGGACGCCACAGGTACAGATCCTGCACCCTGGAGTGCCTGCTATCGGAGCCGTGGGACGTCAGGTTCTTGAAGAGAAGTGGTCGGGCACCATGAGCAGCGATCCGTTCTATAATCCGAACCATTCACAAGAGCGAAAACCTTTCACGTTGGGCGCGCAGGTCGCGTTTGATTGGTCAACACTGGCCAGTTGATCCGCGTTGAGCTGTGCTGAGACTGCCGCTTTTCGAAAAACGCCGCAGTTCGGGGAAAGCCACGATCACCATGACGGGACGTGGCTTTTTTGTGCGTTGGACGAAGCAGGCAGTCCGGCAGTTATTGCGCGATTGGCAAATAAGCGTGACCTGCGAGTCATAACGCGCATCTTCACTGTATTGTATTGACCGGGAAGACGGCGCCTGACCCTTCACAGGGTCCAGTGACAGCCATTTAAGCTTCCTGCTGCCGGCCGCATGGACGGCTGGAGTCTTGGTTTGTCGGCGCCCCTCGATTCCTTGCGAGCGGTGGTATTTGGCTGTTTTTTATTGGGAAGCCGGAATGATTGGCATAAAAAGCATTGCGAGCTACGTACCTGTAGCCGGCGTGGACAATTACGCACAAGGTGCAAAATTCGAGAAGGATGAAGAGTTCATCCTGGGCAAGATCGGTTCCGCTTTCCTGCCGCGCAAAGACGCTGATCAGGAAACATCGGACTTGTGCGTAGAAGCGGTCAATGCACTGTTCGCCAATAACCCGGACTTGAAACGTGATTCCATCGATGTCCTGATTGTCGTCACCCAGAACGGCGACGAAGAAGGATTGCCTCACACTGCGGCCATCGTTCAGGACAAACTGGGGCTGTCGACCAACGTCGCAGCGTTCGATATATCCTTGGGTTGCTCTGGCTACGTCTACGGCATTTACGCGATCAAGGGATTCATGGAAGCGGCAGGGCTGAAGAACGGCTTGCTGGTGACGGCCGACCCTTACTCCAAGATCGTGGACCCGGAAGACCGTAACACCACAATGCTCTTCGGTGATGCAGCCACTGCAACGTGGATGGGCGAAGACGCACCGTGGCAGTTGGGTAAGGCCAGGTTCGGTACCGACGGTTCCGGCGCGCCCCACCTGAAAGTCACCGATGGCGTGTTCTACATGAACGGTCGTCAAGTGTTCAACTTCGCACTGCTCAAGGTCCCTGCGCATTTACATGAGTTGCTCGCCGACTCCGGCCTCGTCGCTGCAGACATCGATGCCTTCTGCATTCACCAGGGCAGTGCCGCCATTGTCGACGCCGTGGCGCGTCGCTTCGAAGGGGAGCCGGAAAAGTTTTTGAAGGATATGGTCGAGACCGGCAACACGGTGTCCTCCAGCATTCCATTGTTATTGGAAAAGCACGTATTGGACTCCGACTGGAAGCGCATTGCGATCAGCGGGTTTGGCGTCGGTTTATCCTGGGGCTCGGCGATTATTTATCGTCCTTGACGTTATGCGGCACAAAAAACGCTCCTGTTCAGGAGCGTTTTTTTTTGCACCTGAAAACCCATGGGCAAGCAATTGGCTGAGCCCAGACGTCAAGCCAATTCCATGACGTCATTTTTTTTGCCCTCGATAGGGGCTGGCAGCCTTGATTTACGGGGGGTGGCAGTGTGATGGCAATATTTTTTCAAAATCCCCTAAAGCAAGTTGCGTTTACGACGATAACTATTACGTAGGTTCTCTAGGCCACACCCGGCGGTTGCCAGGGCCGGAAGCCGCAGTATCCAACCAACGAGGAATTCGTCATGGCTTTAACAGTAAACACTAACGTTACATCGTTGAACGTTCAGAAAAACCTGAACCGTGCTTCCGACGCTCTGTCGACTTCGATGACTCGTCTGTCTTCCGGCCTGAAAATCAACAGCGCTAAAGATGATGCCGCTGGCCTGCAAATCGCTACCCGTATGACCTCGCAGATTCGTGGTCAGACCATGGCAATCAAAAACGCCAACGACGGTATCTCGATCGCTCAGACCGCTGAAGGCGCGATGCAAGAACAAACCAACATTCTGCAGCGTATGCGTGAATTGGCTGTTCAAGCACGAAACGACAGCAACGGCACTGACGATCGCGTTGCTCTGAACAAAGAATTCGAAGCGATGAGTGCTGAACTGACTCGTATCGCCAATTCGACCAACCTGAACGGCAAGAACCTGATCGACGGTTCCGCTGGCACCATGACCTTCCAGGTGGGTTCCAACAGCGGTGCTGACAACCAGATCACTCTGACTCTGGACAGCGGTTTCGACGCAGCTACCCTGAGTGTTGACTCTGGCGCCATCGCAATCACCGGCGACAGCGACACTATCGAAGCTGCATTCTCCGGCGCTATCACCGCTATCGATGCTGCTCTGAAGACCATCAACACCGCTCGTGCCGACCTCGGTGCTGCACAAAACCGTCTGACCAGCACCATCTCCAACCTGCAGAACATCAACGAAAACGCCAGTGCTGCACTGGGTCGCGTACAAGATACCGACTTCGCTGCTGAAACTGCACAGCTGACCAAGCAACAAACTCTGCAACAAGCTTCCACCGCAGTTCTGGCTCAGGCCAACCAACTGCCATCCGCTGTACTGAAACTGCTTCAGTAATAGCTGGTGAGTTTTGGGCGGGGGAGTGCGGTTATCGCACTTTCTCGCTTTTTTGATTTAACGAGGTGATGGACATGGATATGAGCGTAAAGCTGAACTTGTCTTATCCTGCGGCCAAGCCAGTAGCGCCCGTTGCTGAGGCAACTGCAGAAAAGCCTCGAGCTGATGCTGCGCCAGTGGCATTGGTCAAGGATGAGCCCAAGGATGTAATCAGTGAGCGGGATAAACTGAAGATGGCCGTTCAAGAAATTGAAAAGTTCGTTCAGTCGGTCAAGCGTAACCTGGAGTTCTCTATCGATGAGCCTTCAGGCAAAGTCGTTGTCAAAGTTATTGCCAGTGATTCCGGTGAGGTGGTCCGTCAGATCCCCAACGCAGAAGTCCTGAAACTGGCCACTAGTTTGAATGACGCAAGCAGTCTGCTGTTCAGCGCAAGAGTCTGACGGCTGGCATGAAATTTGTTGCTATGTTCTTTTGGGCGTTGTAGTGGTCAAAAGACCGGCGAGACACTGAAGGGAGATCTACATGGCAAGTCCAATTCTACCGGGCCTGGGCTTAGGCTCCGGCCTCGATACCAGTGCTATCGTCAAGGCATTGGTCGATTCCGATAAAGCGGCCAAACAGGGTCAGATTGATCGGGGGGCAAAAACCAACACGGCATCCATATCCGGTATCGGCAGCCTCAAGTCATTGCTCGCCACGTTCCAGGCCTCCTTGAAGGCGCTGGGCAATACTACCGAGCCGCAGTTCACTGGTTTCGCCGCCAGTTCTTCCGATCCCAAAGTGCTGACCACCACTGCTAACAATTCGGCGGTGAATGGCATCTACAAAGTCAATGTCACGCAACTCGCCACGGGCTCCAAAGTTGCCACGGCCGCATTCGATGGCGGCTCGAAGGCGTCCGTCAATGGTGGTGCTGCCGGCTCGTTGACGATCTCCCAAGGCGTGCCTGGGGGAACAGCCAAAACCTACGACCTCGACATACCCGCCGGCTCTACCCTTGAGTCTGTTGCCAAAGCACTCAACGACAAGTTTCAATTCAGCGGTCTGAGCGCCAACATCGTTACCGACAACTTTGGCTCGCGACTGGTCGTAAGCTCGGCGAACACTGGCGCGGGAACCGATATCTCGCTCAGCGGTGCCGGTCTTGATGTCGATGGTTCTCAGGTCATCCCGGCCGTGTCTACAAAGACCTCCGCGGGGTCCGTTGGCGCGCTCGCGATGGACGCGTTGTTCACGGTTGATGGCCTCTCGGTCAGCAGTCCGACCAACAAACTGGAGAACACTGTTTCCGGTCTGTCGATGACGCTGCTTGCCAAAGGCCCATCGGAAGTTCTGGTCACCACTAATACCGATGGTTTGAAGGCCTCGATTCAGAAGTTCGTCGATGCCTATAACGCAGTGGCCAATGCCATTACGTCACTGACCAAGCCTTCCCTCGATGAGGATGGCAACCCGACCATCCCTGCCGCACTGACCGGTGACGCGATGCCTCGCTCGATTCTCGCTGCGATGCGCGGGCCGTTAGCGGAAACGGGTACCGGCGACAAGCTCACGGTACTGTCACAGCTGGGTATCACCACCGATCAGAAAACCGGGGCGTTGAATTTCGACAGTACCAAGTTCAGTGCTGCCATGAATGACAAGAAGCTCGGCGGAGAAGTGCAAACACTGTTCTCCGGTGATGACGGTCTTCTGGCCCGCATGAGTAAGGAGTTGACGCCTTATACCGAGACCGGCGGGATTCTCGATACGCGCAACACTGCACTTGCCAAAACGAAGACGAAGCTGGCCGAAGATCAATTGGCACTGGACCGTCGAGTGGCAACCTTGACCGATGTACTGACCAAAAAGTACAACGACATGGACACGCTCGTCGGCAAACTCAAGGCCACTGCCAGCAACATCACGTCGATGTTCGAAGCGATGGCTGCGCAGCAGAAGAACAGCTGATAGTGCAGTAACGCCAAAAGCCCGGCAGCGTCATTTGACGCGCCGGGCTTTTGTGGTTTGGCTCTAAAGTTTTTTGACGCACCGTCGATATATTGTTTATACGAACCACAGATTTCAGATGAGGTAGAACATGAACCCGATGTTAGCCCTTCGCCAATACCAGAAGATTGGCGCGCAGGCGCAGACTTCCGAAGCCAGTCCCCATCGTCTGGTGCAGATGCTGATGGAGGGAGGCCTGGATCGCATTGCTCAGGCCAAAGGCGCGATGGAACGTAAAGACATACCTAACAGGGGTGTGTTGATTGGCAAGGCCATCGGCATCATCGGTGGCTTGCGAGAAGGTCTTGATCTGGAGAACCAGGCGGCATCGGTGGGTGAGCTGGACAACCTCTACACCTACATGATGAAGCGTCTGGCCGAAGCCAATATCAAGGCCGATCCAAAAATACTCGACGAAGTCGCCGATCTGCTCCGCACCGTCAAAGACGGCTGGGATGCTATCGCCGCGCCGGGTCCGCAGTTTTAAGGGAGATCACCATGAGTCTTGTCTTGCAGCGTATCGAACAAACCCGTGAAGGCCTGGTGGGTGCACTGGCCGAGCGAAACTGGGAAGCCATTGGTGCATTGGACCTGGCCTGCCGATCCTGCATGGAAGACGTCTTGAGTGAAGCTGCCGTGGACGAAGCCGCGTTGCGCGACAACCTCGAAGAGCTGCTGGGTGTGTACAAAAAACTGCTCGAAGCAGCGACCGGAGAGCGTCAGGCAATAGTTGACGAGATGTCGCAGATCCATCAAGCACAGAGCGCGGCAAAGGTTTACCATCTGTTCGGTTGAAAAACCGTCAGTTAATTGAAACTTTTCTGCGCCATAAATTTGACTGTGCGACATTTTTTGACTTAACTAGTGGCTGTTTCCGATTACCAGACGTCTACAGGCATATGGTGTCTGCAAGCGTCCAGCTTGCCCGACTTTGGGCATCCGAGTTTGACTAGGGAAGTTGCTATTGCATGTGGCGTGAAACCAAAATTCTGCTGATCGATGACGATAGCGTCCGCCGCCGCGACCTGGCGGTGATTCTAAATTTTCTTGGTGAAGAAAATTTACCCTGTGGCAGCCATGACTGGCAGCAGGCTGTCGGCTCGTTGTCATCAAGTCGTGAAGTGATCTGCGTCCTGATCGGAACGGTGAACGCTCCGGGCGCACTTTTGGGCTTGTTAAAGACACTCTCAACCTGGGATGAGTTCCTTCCGGTCTTGTTGATGGGCGATAATTCTTCCGTTGACTTGCCTGAAGACCAGCGTCGCCGAGTGCTTTCGACCCTCGAAATGCCACCCAGCTACAGCAAGCTGCTGGATTCCCTGCACCGTGCCCAGGTCTATCGCGAGATGTACGACCAGGCCCGCGAGCGCGGCCGTCATCGCGAACCCAACCTTTTCCGCAGCCTCGTCGGCACCAGTCGGGCGATTCAACACGTCCGCCAGATGATGCAGCAGGTCGCCGACACCGACGCCAGCGTGTTGATCCTCGGCGAGTCCGGCACCGGCAAGGAAGTGGTCGCGCGCAACCTGCACTATCACTCCAAGCGCCGGGAAGCGCCGTTCGTACCCGTCAACTGCGGGGCGATCCCGGCCGAGTTGCTGGAGAGCGAATTGTTCGGCCATGAGAAGGGCGCCTTCACGGGCGCGATCACCAGCCGAGCCGGGCGTTTCGAACTGGCCAACGGCGGCACTTTGTTCCTCGACGAAATCGGCGACATGCCGTTGCCGATGCAGGTCAAACTGCTTCGCGTATTGCAGGAACGCACCTTCGAACGCGTGGGCAGCAACAAGACCCAGAGTGTCGACGTGCGCATCATTGCCGCGACCCACAAGAACCTCGAAAGCATGATCGAGATCGGCTCCTTCCGCGAAGATCTCTACTATCGCCTGAACGTGTTCCCGATCGAGATGGCGCCCCTGCGTGAACGCGTCGAAGACATTCCGCTGTTGATGAACGAGCTGATCTCGCGCATGGAGCACGAGAAGCGCGGGTCGATCCGCTTCAACTCCGCCGCGATCATGTCGCTGTGCCGTCACGGCTGGCCGGGCAACGTACGTGAACTCGCCAACCTGGTGGAGCGCATGGCGATCATGCATCCGTACGGGGTGATCGGTGTGGTCGAATTGCCGAAGAAATTCCGCTATGTCGATGACGAAGACGAGCAACTGGTCGACAGCCTGCGTAGCGATCTCGAAGAGCGCGTGGCCATCAACGGTCACACGCCGGACTTCACCGCCAACGCCATGCTGCCGCCGGAAGGTCTGGACCTCAAGGATTACCTCGGTGGTCTTGAGCAAGGGTTGATTCAGCAAGCGCTCGATGATGCCAATGGCATTGTCGCCCGTGCAGCTGAGCGCCTGCGGATTCGTCGTACCACGCTGGTTGAAAAGATGCGTAAGTACGGCATGAGTCGTCGTGACGGTGATGAACAGGCGGATGATTGACGCCCGTTTTTCAAGTCACTAATTTATGGGCGGTTTTTTTTAGGCACGGGTATTGCTATATCCCTCGCAACGTTCCGTTTCACTGACGGTCAGCCAAGCGAGAGAGCACGATGCCCCAAGCCGCCCAGATTTTTCCTGTCCCTGACGTAGCGGGGCAACCCTCGTCCGTAGAACAGGCGAGCCGGCTTGGTCTCGAGCAGGCATTCTCGCTGTTCAACCAGATGTCTAGCCAGTTGACTGACTCGTACAGTTTGCTCGAAGCCCGGGTCACCGAGCTCAAGGGTGAGCTGGCCGTCGTCAGCGCCCAGCGCATGCAGGAGCTGGCGGAAAAAGAACGGCTGGCCAACCGCCTGCAAAACCTGCTCGATTTGCTGCCCGGCGGTGTCATCGTCATCGACGCTCAAGGCATCGTGCGGGAGGCGAACCCCGCCGCTCGTGAGCTGCTCGGTCTGCCCCTCGAAGGCGAGCTGTGGCGCCACGTGATTGCCCGTTGCTTCGCGCCCCGCGAGGATGACGGTCATGAAATCTCTCTCAAGGACGGCCGCCGTCTGTCCATCTCTACCCGTTCGCTGGACGCCGAGCCGGGTCAATTGGTGTTGCTCAATGACCTGACGGAAACCCGTCACCTGCAAGATCAATTGGCGCGCCACGAGCGCCTGTCTTCGCTGGGCAAAATGGTCGCGTCGCTGGCGCACCAGATTCGTACGCCATTGTCCGCCGCGTTGCTTTATGCCAGTCATCTGACAGAGCAGACCTTGCCGGTGGAAACCCGGCAACGTTTCGCTGGCCGCTTGAAAGAACGCCTGCACGAGCTGGAGCATCAAGTGCGCGACATGCTGGTGTTCGCCCGGGGTGAGTTGCCGCTGACGGATCGCATTACCCCCGCGCTGCTGATGCAGTCGCTGCAATCGGCCGCACTGACCCATGTTCAGGACCTGCCGATCCGATGGCAGTGCGACAGTCATGCAGGGGAGTTGTTGTGCAATCGCGATACGCTGGTCGGTGCCATCCTCAATCTTCTCGAAAATGCCATCCAGGCCAGCGCCGGTGTAGTGCGCCTGAAAGTCCATCTTTACACCCGTGGCGGCTGCTTGCGTGTGTGCGTCAGCGACAACGGTAGCGGCATCGACGACAAGGTGTTGGCGCGACTGGGTGAGCCGTTTTTCACCACCAAAACCACCGGCACCGGCCTCGGCCTGGCAGTGGTCAAGGCGGTGGCCCGTGCCCATCAGGGCGAATTGCAGCTGCGCTCGCGGCCGGGTCGCGGGACTTGCGCGCAAGTGATCCTGCCGCTGTTCTCCAGTGATCGGCCTGGCGCGCAGGTTGCGTTGTGAGCAGGCAAATCAAGGTTCTACTGGTCGAGGACGACCGATCGCTGCGCGAAGCGCTGGCTGACACGCTGTTGCTCGCCGGCCACGACTACATGGCGGTCGGTTCTGCCGAAGAAGCGCTGGAGGCAGTCGGCGCCGAGGCCTTCAATCTCGTGCTCAGTGACGTAAATATGCCGGGGATGAACGGCCATCAGTTACTCGGTCTATTGCGTGCGCGTCAGCCGCAGCTGCCGGTTTTATTGATGACGGCGCACGGTGCTGTCGAACGCGCTGTCGATGCCATGCGCCAGGGTGCGGCAGATTATCTGGTCAAGCCTTTTGAGCCCAAAGCGCTGCTGGATCTGGTATCGCGCCATGCCCTGGGTACCCTCGGTGCAGCGGAGAGTGAGGGCCCGGTCGCCTTCGAGCCGGCCAGCGCGCAGTTGCTGGAATTGGCCGCGCGAGTGGCCCGCAGTGATTCCACGGTTTTGATCTCCGGAGAATCCGGCACCGGTAAAGAGGTGCTCGCCCGTTACATCCATCGGCATTCCCATCGCTCCAGTCAGCCGTTCATTGCGATCAACTGCGCGGCGATCCCTGACAACATGCTTGAAGCGACGCTGTTCGGTCACGAGAAAGGCTCGTTCACCGGCGCCATTGCGGCCCAGGCCGGCAAATTTGAACAGGCTGATGGCGGCACGATTCTGCTCGATGAAATCTCCGAGATGCCGTTGGGGCTTCAGGCGAAACTGCTGCGGGTTTTGCAGGAACGTGAAGTCGAGCGGGTCGGTGCGCGCAAGCCGATCTCCCTGGACATTCGTGTGGTCGCTACCACTAACCGCGATTTGGCTGGCGAGGTGACGGCAGGGCGATTCCGCGAGGACCTCTATTATCGGCTCTCGGTTTTTCCGCTGGCGTGGCGTCCGCTGCGCGAGCGCACCGCCGATATCCTGCCGCTGGCAGAGCGACTATTGGCCAAACATGTCAATAAAATGAAGCATGCTGCGGCGAAGCTGTCGCCGCAGGCTCAGGCGTGCCTGATTGCTTATCCATGGCCGGGCAATGTGCGCGAACTGGATAACGCCATTCAGCGCGCGCTCATCCTGCAGCAGGGCGGGTTGATCCAGCCTCAGGATTTCTGCCTGACCGGGCCGGTCACCTATGCGCCTTTGCCCGCAGCGACGCCTGCGACTGTTCGCGCCGTGGCAATCGAGTCAGAACCCGCCGGGGCGCTGGGCGATGACCTGCGTCGCCGCGAATTCCAGATGATCATCGATACCCTGCGGGCCGAGCGTGGTCGTCGCAAGGAAGCGGCCGAGCGTTTGGGCATCAGCCCGCGGACCCTGCGCTACAAGCTGGCGCAAATGCGGGACGCCGGCATGGATGTGGAAGCGTATCTGTTTGCGACCTGACAACGCCTGCGACAACGTCGCGCAGGCCTTTTGTTCAGTGCTGTCAGTGAGCTGGCACCGGTCTTGCTAACACCTCACTACCCGCCGAGTGAGTGTCAAAAAATTGCGGGTCGCCAAAGAGAGCAGATCATGAGCCAAGGTATTGAATTCAATCGATTGATGCTGGACATGCGGGCCATGCAAATGGATGCCATGTCTGCGCCTAAATCGTCTGCCGCTGTCCCTGAATTGAGTGGCAGCAGCTTTTCCGACATGCTCGGCCAGGCCGTGAATAAAGTCAGCGAAACCCAGCAAGCGTCCAGTCAGTTGGCCTCCGCCTTCGAGATTGGCAAGAGCGGTGTCGACCTGACAGACGTGATGATTTCTTCGCAAAAAGCGAGCGTGTCCTTCCAGGCGTTGACTCAGGTGCGCAACAAACTGGTTCAGGCCTACCAAGACATCATGCAGATGCCGGTATAAGGACGAGATTGAGTCATGGCAGATGCAGCCGCTGATAATGTTCCGGCCAAGTCCACTCCGATAGACGGTAAACCGCCGCTGTTCGGGTTGTCTTTTCTGGAAAACCTCTCCGAGATGACCATGTTGCGTCAGGTGGGCCTGTTGGTCGGCCTGGCTGCGAGCGTGGCGATTGGCTTCGCCGTCGTGTTGTGGTCGCAGCAACCGGACTACCGCCCGCTGTACGGCAGCCTTGCCGGTATGGACGCCAAGCAGGTGATGGATACCCTGGCCGCCGCTGACATTCCTTACACCGTCGAACCCAATTCCGGCGCCTTGCTGGTCAAGGCCGAAGACCTGTCCCGTGCACGGCTCAAACTCGCGGGCGCTGGTGTCACTCCCAGCGACGGCAACATCGGTTTCGAAATCCTCGACAAGGAGCAAGGCCTGGGCACCAGCCAGTTCATGGAAGCGACCCGTTATCGTCGCGGCCTTGAAGGCGAACTGGCACGGACCATTTCCAGCCTGAACAATGTCAAGGGCGCCCGCGTGCACCTGGCCATTCCAAAAAGCTCGGTGTTCGTGCGCGATGAGCGCAAGCCGAGTGCATCGGTTCTGGTCGAACTGTATTCCGGTCGTTCGCTGGAACCGGGTCAGGTGGTGGCGATCATCAATCTGGTTGCCACCAGCGTGCCCGAGCTGAGCAAGTCGCAAATTACTGTGGTCGACCAGAAGGGCAATCTGCTCTCGGATCAGGCGGAGAACTCCGAGCTGACCATGGCCGGCAAGCAATTCGATTACAGCCGTCGCATGGAAAGCATGCTGACTCAGCGTGTGCACAACATCCTCCAACCGGTGTTGGGCAACGATCGCTATAAAGCTGAGGTGTCGGCCGATGTCGACTTCAGTGCCGTCGAATCGACCTCCGAGCAATTCAACCCGGACCAACCGGCATTGCGCAGCGAGCAATCGGTCAATGAACAACGCACCGCCAGCAATGGCCCGCAAGGTATTCCGGGCGCGCTGAGCAATCAGCCGCCAGCGCCAGCCTCGGCGCCGCAAACCACCGGTGGCGCCGCAGCGGCGGCCGGCATGGTGCAGCCGGGTCAGCCGCTGCTGGACGCTAACGGTCAACAGATCATGGACCCGGCCACCGGCCAGCCGATGCTCGCACCGTACCCGGCGGACAAACGTCAACAATCCACGAAAAACTTCGAACTCGACCGTTCCATCAGCCACACCAAGCAACAGCAGGGCCGTTTGAATCGCCTGTCGGTGTCGGTGGTTGTGGACGATCAGGTCAAGGTCAACGCAGCCAACGGCGAAACCAGCCGCGCGCCGTGGACCGCTGACGAGCTGGCGCGCTTCACGCGTCTGGTGCAGGACGCCGTCGGTTTCGATGCCAGCCGTGGTGACAGTGTCAGCGTGATCAACATGCCGTTCTCCGCCGAGCGCGGGGAAGTGATCGCCGACATTCCGTTCTATTCCCAGCCGTGGTTCTGGGACATCGTCAAGCAAGTGCTGGGTGTGTTGTTCATCCTGGTGCTGGTATTCGGTGTGCTGCGTCCGGTGCTCAATAACATCACCGGTGGCGGCAAAAGCAAACAGCTGGCCGGCATTGGCAGTGACGTGGAACTTGGTGGCATGGGCGGACTCGACGGCGAACTGGCCAACGACCGCGTCAGCCTCGGCGGTCCGCAAAGCATTCTGCTGCCGAGCCCAAGCGAAGGCTATGACGCTCAGTTGAATGCAATCAAAAGTCTGGTGGCAGAAGATCCGGGTCGTGTGGCCCAGGTCGTGAAAGAGTGGATTAACGCAGATGAGTGATAACCGAGTCGCTGCCGCCAAACTGACCAAAGTCGACAAAGCCGCCATTTTGCTGCTGTCGCTGGGTTCGACCGATGCCGCCCAGGTGTTGCGCCACATGGGGCCCAAAGAGGTCCAGCGTGTGGGCGTGGCGATGGCGCAAATGGGCAACGTGCACCGCGAGCAGGTCGAGCAGGTGATGAGCGAGTTCGTCGACATCGTTGGCGATCAGACCAGCCTCGGTGTCGGCTCCGATGACTACGTGCGCAAAATGCTCACTCAGGCATTGGGCGAAGACAAGGCTAACGGCCTGATCGACCGCATCCTGCTGGGCGGCAACACCAGCGGCCTCGACAGTTTGAAATGGATGGAGCCGCGTGCCGTGGCCGACGTAATCCGTTTCGAGCACCCGCAGATCCAGGCGATCGTGGTGGCGTATCTCGACCCTGATCAGGCCGGCGAAGTGCTCGGCAATTTCGATCACAAGGTGCGTCTGGACATCATCCTGCGTGTCTCGTCGCTGAACACGGTGCAACCCGCTGCGCTCAAAGAGCTCAACCAGATTCTCGAGAAGCAGTTCTCCGGCAACTCGAATGCTTCGCGCACCACCCTGGGTGGCATCAAGCGTGCGGCCGATATCATGAACTTCCTCGACAGCTCGATCGAAGGTCAGTTGATGGACTCGATTCGCGAAGTCGACGAGGACCTGTCCGGTCAGATCGAAGACCTCATGTTCGTGTTCAACAACCTTGCCGACGTCGATGACCGTGGCATTCAGGCGCTGTTGCGCGAAGTGTCTTCCGATGTACTGGTGCTGGCCCTCAAAGGCTCCGACGAAGGCGTCAAGGAAAAGATCTTCAAGAACATGTCCAAACGGGCGGCCGAACTGTTGCGCGACGACCTCGAGGCGAAAGGCCCGGTGCGCGTCAGCGATGTGGAAACCGCACAGAAAGAAATCCTCACCATTGCCCGCCGCATGGCCGAAGCCGGAGAAATCGTTCTCGGCGGGAAGGGCGGCGAAGAGATGATCTAGGTTCACTATGTCGACCCAACACGATGAGTCCCAGACCGACCTGATCCGTGCCAAGGACGTCGGCGGTTTCGATGTCTGGTCGTTGCCGAGTTTCGATCCGCATGTGCCGGAGCCCGAGCCGCAACCGGAACTCGAACCCGAGCCGCCGCAGATGGAAGAAGTGCCGCTGGATGAAGTCCAGCCACTGACCCTCGAAGAGCTCGAAAGCATTCGGCAGGAGGCCTATAACGAAGGCTTCGCGGTGGGCGAGAAAGAAGGTTTTCACAGCACCACGCTGAGGGTTCGTCAGGAAGCGGAAGTCGCACTGACGACCAAGATCGCCAGCCTCGAGCAATTGATGGCGCATTTGTTCGAGCCAATCGCCGAACAGGACACCTTGATCGAGAGGTCGCTGGTGGATCTTGTGCAGCACATCACCCGGCAGGTCATTCAGCGCGAACTGGCCATCGACTCGACGCAAATCGAAATTGTCATGCGTGACGCGCTCAAGCTGCTGCCCTTGGGCGTGAACAATGTGCGCCTGTTCATCAATCCGCAGGATTTCGAACAGGTCAAAGCCCTGCGCGAGCGTCACGAGGAAACCTGGCGTATCGTCGAGGACGAAACGTTGTTAGCGGGTGGTTGCCGGGTCGAAACCGAGCACAGCCGGATTGACGCCACCGTCGAAACCCGCGTGGCGCGGGTGATGGACAAGCTGTTCGACCAGATGCACGAACAAGCCTTGCACCCGGCCGCGCCGGACATAAGCCTGGCATTGCCGGTCGACGCCAGGCCGGTCGCCGAGGCAGTCGCCGAGCCAGAAGCGAAGGTTTCCGATGCGCCTTGATCGCACCAGTTTCGCCAAGCGTCTGAGTACGTATGCCGACGCCACTGAACTGGCCGGCGCGCCGATCCTCGAAGGACGCTTGCTGCGCATGGTCGGCCTGACCCTTGAGGCCGAGGGCTTGCGCGCCGCCATGGGCAGCCGCTGCATGGTCATCAATGACGACAGTTATCACCCGGTCGAGGTTGAAGCCGAAGTCATGGGTTTTTCCGGCAGCAAAGTATTTTTGATGCCGGTCGGCAGCGTCGCCGGTATTGCCCCTGGCGCCCGCGTGGTGCCACTGGCCGACACCGGTCGTTTGCCGATGGGCATGAGCATGCTCGGTCGAGTGCTCGATGGCGCCGGCCGAGCGCTGGACGGCAAGGGCGGAATGAAAGCCGAAGACTGGGTGCCGATGGACGGCCCGACCATCAACCCGCTCAAACGCCATCCGATCAGCGAACCGCTGGACGTGGGCATTCGCTCGATCAACGGCTTGTTGACGGTCGGGCGCGGCCAGCGTCTGGGTCTGTTCGCCGGTACGGGCGTCGGCAAGAGCGTGCTGTTGGGCATGATGACGCGCTTCACCGAAGCCGACATTATCGTCGTCGGGCTGATCGGCGAGCGCGGTCGCGAAGTCAAGGAATTCATCGAGCACAGCCTCGGTGAAGAGGGCCTCAAGCGTGCTGTGGTCGTCGCCTCGCCTGCGGATGATGCGCCTTTGATGCGTCTGCGCGCTGCGATGTATTGCACGCGCATCGCCGAGTATTTCCGCGACAAGGGCAAGAACGTCTTATTGCTCATGGATTCCCTGACCCGTTTCGCCCAGGCCCAGCGGGAAATCGCTTTGGCCATCGGCGAGCCCCCGGCGACCAAGGGTTATCCGCCCTCGGTGTTCGCCAAGCTGCCGAAACTGGTGGAGCGGGCGGGTAATGCCGAGAAAGGCGGCGGTTCGATTACGGCGTTTTATACCGTGTTGTCCGAAGGTGACGATCAGCAGGACCCAATCGCCGATTCGGCGCGAGGCGTGCTCGACGGGCACATCGTGTTATCCCGTCGCCTGGCCGAAGAAGGTCATTACCCGGCCATTGATATCGAAGCGTCGATCAGCCGGGTGATGCCATCGGTGGTGACGCAGGAACACATGAATCGCGCTCAATATTTCAAGCAGTTGTGGTCGCGCTACCAGCAGAGCCGCGACCTCATCAGCGTCGGCGCCTATGTTGCGGGCGGTGACCGCGAGACCGATCTGGCGATCGCCCTGCATCCGCAGTTGGTCAAATACCTGCGACAGGGTTTGAACGACAGCATCAGCCTGGGCGAGAGCGAAGCCTACCTCGGCTCGATCTTCGCACCCGCGGCCGGCGGTTAATCGCTCATGGCGCAGAGTCGGGCAGGGCGCCTGGCGCCGGTGGTCGAAATGGCCGAAAAGGCCGAGAAGACCGCTGTCCAGCGCCTGGGGCATTTTCAGGGGCAGGTGCGTTTGGCCGAGAGCAAGCTCGCTGACCTGGAAGCGTTCCGCCTCGATTATCAGGAACAGTGGATCGTGCGCGGCAGCAGCGGTGTTTCCGGTCAGTGGCTGTTGGGCTATCAGGGTTTTCTTGCGCAGTTGGGCATCGCCATCGATCAGCAGCGCCAGAGCCTGGCGTGGCACCAGAACAATCTGAACAAGGCGCGGGACACCTGGCAACAGGCGTTCGCCCGGGTTGAGGGCTTGCGCAAGCTGGTTCAGCGTTATGCCGACGAAGCGCGGGCGCTGGAGGACAAGCGTGAGCAGAAGCTGCTGGACGAGTTGGCGCAGCGGTTGCCACGCCAGAATCAGTTTTGAATCCGCAAATCGCCAGCCTTGCCCCTATCCCCGCCAAATGCTAAACCTTGTACACATACTTTCAACAATGACAAGGAAGCCGTTCTATGTCAGTCCATTCAGAAACATCCCAGGAAGGGAAAAAGCTGACGATATCGATCAAGGGACGATTCGATTTCGCCAAGCATCAGGAATTTCGTGAATCCTACGAAAACCGTCAGCCAAAACCCGAATCTTTCGAAGTGGACCTGAAGGACGCCACCTATCTGGACAGTTCCGCCCTCGGCATGCTGCTGCTGTTGCGTGACCACGCGGGTGGCGAGAACGCTGAAATCAGGCTGACAAACGCCAACGCCGATGTGCGCAAGATCCTCGCCATTTCCAATTTCGAACAGATCTTCGACCTAGCATGACCGCCCTGCAGGCATCGTTCGAGTCGCTGACAATCCTCATCGCCGAGGACAGCGCAGCCGATCGTATGCTGCTGTCGAGCATCGTCCGTCGTCAGGGCCATGAGGTGCTGACCGCAGCCAACGGTGCTGAAGCGGTCGAGACGTTTCGCGAGCAGCGCCCGCATCTGGTGTTGATGGACGCCATGATGCCGGTGATGGACGGGTTCGAAGCGGCGCAGCAGATCAAGGCCCTGGCCGGGGAAACCCTGGTGCCGATCATCTTCCTGACGTCGATGAGCGAAAGCGAAGCGCTGGCGCGATGCCTGGAAGCCGGCGGCGACGACTTTCTGGCGAAGCCGTATAACCAGGTGATCCTTGGTGCCAAGATCAAGGCGATGGATCGCTTGCGGCGATTGCAGGCGACCGTGCTGCAGCAGCGTGACCAGATCGCCCGCCACCACGAGTACTTACTCAACGAACAACGTGTGGCCAAGGCCGTGTTCGATAAAGTGGCTCATTCCGGTTGCCTCAGCGCCCCCAATGTTCGCTATCTGCAATCGCCTTATGCGCTGTTCAACGGCGACCTGTTGCTGGCGGCGTTTACACCGGCGGGGCATATGCATGTATTGCTCGGTGATTTCACCGGCCATGGCTTGCCCGCCGCGGTCGGGGCGATGCCGCTGGCAGAGGTCTTCTACGGCATGACCACCAAAGGCTACGGCCTGGCGGAGACGCTGCGCGAGATGAACGCCAAGCTCAAGCGTATCCTGCCGGTGGACATGTTCTGCTGTGCAACGCTGTTGTGCCTTAATTTTCAGCGCCGCTCACTGGAAGTCTGGAACGGCGGCATGCCGGACGGCTATCTGCACACGATCAAGAGTGGCAGGCGCACGCCGCTGGTGTCACGGCATTTGCCGCTGGGCGTACTGAGCCCGGAAACCTTTGCGGATAACACTGAAGTCTTTCCCATGGCGCTGGGAGATCGGGTCTTCCTGCTGTCCGACGGCGTTATCGACACGTGCGATGCCAACGAACAATTGTTTGGCGTGGAACGCTTGCAGCAGGTGTTCGCGGCGAATCGTCAGCCCGATCATCTGTTCGAGGACATTGAGCAGGCCTTGCGTGATTTTCGCGGGGAAGCTCGCGACGATGTCAGCATGGTCGAAGTGAGCCTGCTGGAAACGACGCAGTTCAGCCAGCCGGCCCTGGTCTATTCCGACAGCGGTTTGTCCTGCCCGCTCGACTGGTCGGTGAATTTCGAGTTTCGCGCAGCAACGCTCAAACGCTTCAACCCGGTACCGCAGCTCTTGCAATTGCTGTTGGAAGTGCATGGCTTGCGTGCCCAGAGCGGTGCGCTTTACAGCGTGCTGGCGGAGCTGTATTCCAACGCGCTCGAGCATGGCGTGTTAGATCTGGACTCCAGCCTCAAGCGCGATGCTGCAGGGTTCAGCCGCTACTATCAACAACGCAGCGCGCGCCTGGATGCTTTGCAGGAGGGTTACATTCGCGTGCATTTACACGTGTCGCCCACGGCCGCGGGCGGGTGTTTGACCATCCGGGTCGAGGACAGCGGCGAGGGTTTTGATATCGAGCGGGTGATGGCTCGGCCTGTCAGTGACGTCCGTCTGTCGGGAAGGGGCGTGAGCCTGATCCGCCAGCTCAGCCACGATGCGAGTTGGTCCGATAATGGTAGAAGTGCCCGCGTAGAGTTTTTCTGGAACGCTCTGGCATAATCCACGCATTCTTGATCAAGGAGTGAGCAAGTGGCTGACACACATCTGGATCGCGACGTGTTAAGCGCGTTGCAAGAAGTGATGGAAGATGAGTATCCAACGTTGCTGGATACTTTTATCGCCGATTCCGAAGAGCGCTTGAACGTATTGCGCCAGTCCGAAGATGCCGTGCAACTGATGAATGCGGCGCACAGCTTCAAAGGCAGTAGCAGCAATATGGGCGCCATTCGCCTTGCAGAGCTGTGCAATGAACTTGAGCAGCGAGCGAAAAGAAAACTTCTGGAAGGCATCGAGCAATTGATCGGCGAGATCGACGGCGAATTTGCCCTTGTCCGCCCGCTGTATGAAGCGGAGCGCCAGCGTTCCCAGACCGGCTGAGCAGCCGTCCAGCGTCCTCGGCGAAAGCTGGCTCAAACCTTGCAATGTTCTTCGCACCTGTACCTTCGATCCCAGTGCAGCGGAGAGCGTTTCATGCCCGTCACCCAAAATATTCTGCTTCAGGCCGCCGCACAGGCTAAAACTTCTACGGCCTCCGCCAAGTCGTCGGCGCAGCTTGCCGAGCCCGGGGACAAGGCGTCCAGCTTCTCTCAGGTGTACGCCAAACAGGGGCAGAACAAACCTTTGGCCACCGCCGATGGGCCGGTGAAGCCGGTACGGGACAAGACCGCCGACACCCCGAATCCCAACGACGTCGGCAACGACAAAGCCGCCGCCCCGGACGCGCCGGTTGCCGATAGCGGCAAATCCTTGCCCGCCGAGAAACCGGCGCCTGCCGATGACAAGACGGTCAGCGAGGACGCTTCCGATGTGGATGTGGGCGTGACGCCGGTCGCCGATATCGCGCCGATAGATCCTGCTCTCGATCCAGCATTGGCGACCGAATTGCTAGTGACGACGGCGCCGGCACCCGCTGTGCCTAAGGCTGTCGTTGCGACCCCTGCGCCGTCCGCCGCCGATGCGGCTCTGGCAGTTGCCGCTACGATGACGCAGGCGCAGGCGTCCGCAGTCGAGGGTGAATTCGATCCCGAGGCCGATCCGCTCGACGCCTTGCCGGCCTTGCGCCTGGCGATGGAGCAGGGTGGTCATATCTCCCCGGCGAGCCAGGCGCAGCCCAAAGCCGCCGCCACGTCGGCACAGGCTCTGGCTGACGGAGAAGCGACCCCGGCGCAGAGTTTCGCCAGCGGCCTGGTCAGCATGCTTGATGTCCAGGGCGAGAAAGAGAGCACCGGGCAGGGCGGCGAAAAAGCCTTTGCCGGGCTGCTCGACGACGGTCTCAAAGACTTGAAATCAGCCAGCAGTGACACTCGGGTCGATGATTTCGCCAACCGTCTGGCGGCGCTGACACAGGCAGCCACCCCGAAGACCGCCAACGCCGTGCCGGTCAATCAACCGATCACCATGAATCAGAGCGGTTGGACCGAAGAAGTGGTGAACCGGGTGATGTACCTGTCCAGCGTCAATCTCAAGGCGGCGGACATTCAGTTGCAGCCGGCTGAGCTGGGCCGCCTCGATATTCGCGTGAACATGGTGCCCGATCAGCAGACCCAAGTGACGTTCATGAGTGCCCATCCAAGTGTTCGCGAAGCGCTCGATGGTCAGATGCACCGGCTGCGCGATATGTTCGCGCAACAGGGCATGGGCCAGGTCGATGTCAGTGTGTCGGACCAGTCGCGTGATTCGCAGCAGGGGCAGGAACAGGCCCGGCAGAGCCAGAGTGGACGCACCGGCGCCAACGGTGGCCGTCTCGGTTCTGCAGATGACGAGGCCTTGCCAACGGTTGCCGAAGTGGCGGCCACGACCAGCAGCGTGATCGGCTCCAGCATTGTCGATTATTACGCCTGATCCCGTATCCACTCTGGAGCGAGCTTGCTCGCGATGGACGTCAACGAAATCGCGCTAAACCTGACACCCGACGCCGTTCTCAGGTTTTTCGCGAGCAAGCTCGCTCCTACATGGCATAACACTTGCTCTTGCCTTGCCGTGCAACTGTGAAAAACCGAATAGTGACGGATTATTGGCATGGCGAAGAGCGAAGCAGCAGTAAAAGACCCCACAACCAAAGGCAAACTCAAACTGATCATCTTGATCGTGGTGGCGCTTATATTGGCCATCGGCTTGTCCGTGGGCGCGACGTGGTTCTTCATGCAGGGCGCTCAGAGCAAGCCTGATGTCGCGGCTCAGACCGCCCCGGTCGGCAAGCAGGCGGCGGTTTTCGAACCCATGGCGCCGGCCTTTGTGGCCAATTACAACCAGAATGGTCGTCAGCGTTACATGCAGGTGAGCATCACCCTGCAAGGGCGCAATCAGGCGGATCTCGATGCGTTGAAAGTGCACATGCCGGTGATCCGCAACAACCTCGTCATGCTGTTCTCCGGGCAGGACTTCGCCACACTCGCCTCGCCGGTGGGCCAGGAGATGTTGCGGCAGAAAGCGACCGCCAGCGTCCAGGAAGTGGCGCAGAAAGAACTCGGCAAAGTGGCCATTGAGCAGTTGCTTTTCACTAATTTCGTACTGCAGTAGGAACACGACATGGCCGTGCAGGACCTGCTGTCCCAGGATGAGATCGACGCGCTGTTGCACGGTGTCGACGATGGTCTGGTACAGACCGATACCGCTGCCGAACCGGGCAGTGTCAAAAGCTACGACCTGACCAGCCAGGATCGCATCGTCCGCGGACGCATGCCGACCCTGGAAATGATCAACGAGCGTTTCGCCCGTTACACCCGCATCAGCATGTTCAACATGCTGCGTCGTTCGGCGGACGTTGCCGTTGGCGGTGTGCAGGTGATGAAGTTTGGCGAATACGTGCACTCGCTGTATGTGCCGACCAGTCTCAACCTGGTCAAGATCAAACCGTTGCGCGGCACCGCGCTGTTCATCCTCGACGCCAAACTGGTGTTCAAGCTGGTGGACAACTTCTTTGGTGGCGACGGCCGCCACGCCAAGATCGAGGGGCGCGAATTCACCCCGACCGAATTGCGCGTGGTACGCATGGTGCTGGAACAGGCCTTCGTCGATTTGAAGGAAGCCTGGCAGGCGATCATGGAGGTCAACTTCGAGTACATCAACTCGGAAGTGAACCCGGCCATGGCTAACATCGTCGGGCCGAGCGAAGCCATTGTGGTGTCGACGTTCCACATCGAACTCGACGGCGGTGGCGGTGACCTGCACGTGACCATGCCGTACTCGATGATTGAGCCGGTACGCGAAATGCTCGACGCCGGCTTCCAGTCGGACCTCGACGATCAGGATGAGCGCTGGGTCAACGCGTTGCGTCAGGACGTGCTCGACGTGGACGTGCCGATAGGTGCCACCGTTGCTCGTCGCCAGTTGCGTCTGCGGGACATTCTGCACATGCAGCCGGGGGACATCATCCCGGTGGAAATGCCGGAAGAAATGATCATGCGCGCCAACGGCGTGCCGGCCTTCAAGGTCAAGATGGGCTCGCACAAAGGCAACCTCGCGTTGCAAGTGATCGAGCCGATCGAGCGCCGTTGACCGGCGCTCCAACTCCCTATTTGCTAAATGACTGTTTCGAATCGAACAGTTGCACGCCGAGGACAAATGATGGCTAACGACATGAATACCCAGGACGACCAGGCGCTGGCCGATGAATGGGCTGCGGCTCTGGAAGAGTCGGGTGACGGCGGGCAGGACGATATCGATGCCTTGCTGGCCGCTGATGCCGCGAGCTCGCCGTCCAGTCGACTGGCGATGGAAGAGTTCGGCAGCGTGCCGAAGAACAACGATCCGGTGACGCTCGACGGCCCGAACCTGGATGTGATTCTCGATATCCCGGTGTCGATTTCCATGGAAGTGGGCAGCACCGACATCAACATCCGCAACCTGTTGCAACTCAACCAGGGCTCGGTGATCGAACTCGACCGACTGGCCGGTGAGCCGCTCGACGTGCTGGTCAACGGCACATTGATCGCTCACGGTGAGGTTGTGGTGGTCAACGAGAAGTTCGGCATTCGCCTGACCGACGTGATCAGCCCAAGCGAACGCATCAAGAAGCTGCGCTGAGTGAAAAGGGTGCTGAGGCTTTTGCAAGGGTTTGCGCTTGCGGTGGCGCTTGTGTCGCCATTTGGCGTGCTGGCAGCCGAGCCGGTTGTCACGACTGCGGCGGCGCCTGCTGTCGGCGGTGGGGTAGCGGGGCAACTGACACAGCTGGTGCTCGGGTTGCTGCTGGTGCTGGGCCTGATTTTCTTTCTCGCCTGGCTGTTGCGCCGGGTGCAGCAGGCCGGGCCGGCGGGCAAAGGGCAGGTGATCGAACTGATCGGCTCCCGGGCGCTCGGTCCGCGTGATCGACTGCTGCTGGTGCAGGTGGGTAACGAGCAGATTCTGCTGGGCCTGAGCCCCGGCACCATCACCGCATTGCATGTGCTTAAAGAGCCGGTTGAAGTGCCAAGCGGGACTGAAAAAGCGACCCCTGAGTTCGCCCAGCGCCTGATGGAGCTGATGGGCAAGGACCATAAGGATAAGAAGTAATGGGTGCGCTGCGCATCATCTTGACGCTGGCCCTGCTGCTGGCTGCACCGCTGGCTTTCGCCGCCGATCCGTTGTCGATTCCGGCCATCACCCTGGGCACCAATGCCGAGGGCGCGCAGGAATATTCGGTCAGCCTGCAGATTCTGCTGATCATGACGGCGCTGAGCTTCATTCCGGCGTTTGTCATGCTGATGACCAGTTTCACCCGAATCATCATCGTCTTTTCGATCCTGCGTCAGGCCCTCGGTCTGCAGCAAACGCCGTCGAACCAGATCCTCACCGGCATGGCCTTGTTCCTGACCCTGTTCATCATGGCGCCGGTGTTCGACCGGGTGAACCAGGATGCCTTGCAGCCCTATCTGGCGGAAAAACTCACTGCTCAGGATGCCGTCGCCAAGGCGCAGGTGCCGATCAAGGACTTCATGCTCGCGCAAACCCGCAGCAGCGATCTCGAGCTGTTCATGCGCCTGTCCAAGCGCACCGACATCGCTACACCGGATCAGGCGCCGCTGACCATTCTCGTGCCGGCGTTCGTGACCTCTGAATTGAAAACCGCGTTCCAGATCGGTTTCATGATCTTCATTCCGTTCCTGATCATCGACCTGGTCGTCGCCAGTGTGTTGATGGCCATGGGTATGATGATGCTCTCGCCGCTGATCATTTCTCTGCCGTTCAAGATCATGTTGTTCGTGCTTGTGGATGGCTGGGCGCTGATCATCGGTACCCTGGCGAGCAGCTTCGGAGGTGTCTCACCATGACGCCGGAAGTTGCGGTCGACATTTTTCGTGAAGCGCTGTGGCTGACCACCGTGATGGTGGCAGTGCTGGTGATTCCGAGCTTGTTGGTGGGCTTGATGGTGGCGATGTTCCAGGCCGCCACGCAGATCAACGAACAGACCTTGAGCTTTCTCCCGCGTTTGCTGGTGATGCTGGTGACGCTGATCGTCGCCGGCCCCTGGCTGGTGCAGACCTTCATGGAATACATCCTGCAGCTGTACGGCAATATTCCGCGGGTCATCGGCTAGGTCATGGAGTCGCTGCTGCAGCTCACCGATACCCAGATCAGTACCTGGGTGGCGACGTTCATGTTGCCGCTGTTTCGCATCGCTTCGTTGCTGATGGTGATGCCGATCTTTGGCACCACGCTTGTCCCGACGCGGGTACGCCTGTATTTCGCCGTGGCGATCACCGTGGTCATCGCCCCCGGCCTGCCGCCGATGCCGCCGGTCAATGCGCTGGACTTGTCGGCGTTGATGCTGATCGCCGAGCAGATCCTGGTCGGCGCGGTGCTGGGCTTCTCGTTGCAGCTGTTCTTTCAGGCTTTTGTGGTGGCCGGGCAGATTGTTGCGATCCAGATGGGCATGGGTTTCGCGTCCATGGTTGACCCCACCAACGGCGTGTCTGTAGCGGTGATCGGGCAGTTCTTCACCATGCTGGTGACCTTGCTGTTTCTGGCAATGAACGGCCACCTGGTGGTGTTCGAAGTGCTCACCGAAAGCTTCACCACGTTGCCGGTCGGCAGCGGTCTGATGGTCAATCATTTCTGGGAGCTGGCTGGCAAGCTGGGCTGGGTGTTGGGCGCTGCGCTGCTGCTTGTGCTGCCGGCGATCACCGCGTTGCTGGTGGTCAATATCGCGTTCGGCATCATGACCCGCGCGGCGCCGCAACTGAACATTTTCTCCATCGGTTTCCCGCTGACCCTGGTGCTCGGCTTGTTCATCGTCTGGGTCGGGCTGGCGGACATTCTCAATCAGTATCAACCGCTGGCCTCCGAGGCTCTGCAGTTTTTACGCGAACTGGCACAGGCGCGCTGAGTCATGGCCGAGAGCGAAAGCGGCGCGGACAAAACGGAAGACCCCACCGAGAAGCGCAAAAAAGACTCGCGGGAAAAAGGCGAGATTGCGCGCTCCAAAGAACTCAATACCCTGGCAATCATGCTGGTCGGCTCTGCTGCGCTGCTGATATTCGGTGGCGCGCTGGCGCAGGAACTGATGGAGTTGATGCGACACAATTTTACTTTGTCGCGAGAAGTCATCCTTGATCAGCGCTCCATGGGCACGTACCTGTTGAGCTCGGGTTTGATGGCGCTGCTGGCGATTCAGCCGATCATGATCACCCTGGTGCTGGCGGCGATCATCGGCCCGATCTCCCTCGGCGGCTGGTTGTTCGCGGCCGGGTCGCTGGCGCCGAAGTTCAGCCGCATGAACCCTGGCGCCGGCCTCAAACGCATGTTTTCCTTCAAGGCTGTGGCTGAGCTGCTGAAGGCGCTGGCCAAATTCATCATCACCCTGGCCGTGGCCATGATGGTGTTGTCGGCCGACATTGACGACTTGATGCGCATTGCCCATGAGCCGCTGGACATGGCGATTATTCACAGCCTGCAGGTGGTCGGTTGGAGTACCTTATGGATGTCGTGCGGGCTGATCGTCATCGCGGCGGTGGACGTGCCGGTGCAGCTGTGGGAGAGCCACAAGAAACTGCTGATGACCAAGCAGGAAGTGCGTGACGAACACAAGGATCAGGAGGGCAAACCGGAGGTCAAGCAGCGTATTCGTCAATTGCAGCGCGAAATGTCCCAGCGGCGGATGATGGCGGCGATCCCCGAGGCGGACGTGATCATCACCAACCCGACGCATTACGCCGTGGCGCTCAAGTACGACCCGGACAAGAGCGGCGCGCCGATGCTCATTGCCAAGGGCAGCGACTTTCTGGCGCTGAAGATCCGCGAAATCGCCGTGGCCAATAACGTGCTGCTACTGGAATCGCCGGCGCTGGCGCGTTCAATCTATTACTCCACGGAGCTGGAGCAGGAAATTCCGGGCGGGTTGTACCTGGCGGTCGCTCAAGTCCTGGCCTACGTCTACCAGATCCGCCAGCACCGCGCGGGCAAGGGCAAACGCCCGGATCCGCTCAAGGATGATCTGCCGATTCCACCGGACTTGCGGCGCGATTCCTGAGGTCTTGCTCTATCCGCGGGTGGCCCCATCGCGGGCAAGCCCGGCTCCCACAGGTTTTGTGGTGACCACGGATTTCGCAGACACCCCGGTCCATTGTGGGGGCCGGGCTTGCTCGCGATGACGTCGGCACAGTCAGCCCAAATCCCCGGTCAAACCCTCTGTTCCAATACTCTGCACAAGTTGGAAGGCTTCTTGCAGTAGCCATCCTGCGCCTGCTTCGGGCGTCAAAAGTTTGCTTTAAAGGAACGGGGAAAATCGGTGGATCGCTCTCAGTTTATCAACAGTGCCCGTACAAACGTTGCCGACCTGAGTCGAGGCAATCTGGGTGTGCCGTTGTTGCTGCTGGTCATGCTGGCAATGATGATGCTGCCCATCCCGCCGTTCCTGCTGGACGTGTTTTTCACGTTCAACATAGCCTTGTCGATCGTTGTCCTGCTGGTTTGCGTCTACGCCTTGCGGCCGCTGGACTTTGCGGTATTCCCGACCATCCTGCTGGTGGCTACGCTATTGCGACTGGCGCTCAACGTCGCGTCCACTCGCGTGGTCATGCTCCATGGTCAGGACGGCCATGCCTCGGCGGGCAAGGTGATCCAGGCCTTTGGTGAAGTGGTCATCGGCGGTAACTACGTGGTCGGTATCGTGGTCTTTGCGATCCTGATGATCATCAACTTCGTCGTAGTGACCAAGGGCGCCGGACGCATTTCCGAGGTGAGCGCGCGCTTCACTCTCGATGCAATGCCCGGCAAACAAATGGCCATCGACGCCGACTTGAACGCCGGCCTGATCGATCAGCATCAGGCGAAGTTGCGCCGGACGGAAGTGGCGCAGGAAGCCGAGTTTTACGGGTCCATGGACGGTGCCAGCAAATTTGTGCGCGGTGACGCCATCGCCGGCTTGCTGATCCTGTTCATCAACCTGATTGGCGGCATGGCTGTCGGTATCTTCCAGCATGGCATGACCTTCGGCGACGCCGGCAAGGTCTACGCGTTGTTGACCATCGGTGACGGTTTGGTGGCGCAATTGCCATCACTGCTGTTGTCCACGGCCGCCGCGATCATGGTGACCCGTGCTTCCGGTTCGGAAGACATGGGCAAACAAATCAATCGGCAGATGTTCTCCTCGCCCAAAGCACTGGCGATGGCAGCGGCCATCATGGCGGTGATGGGGCTGGTGCCGGGCATGCCGCATTTTTCCTTCCTGAGCATGGCGGCTGTCGCAGCGGGCGCCGCCTACCTGTTCTGGAAGAAGCAGAACGTGGTCAAGGTGCAAGCGTTGCAAGAGGTCAAGCGTCAGCAGGAACTGCTGCCGTCGCCGGCCCGCGCGCAGGAAACCAAGGAGCTTGGCTGGGACGATGTGACGCCGATTGACATGATCGGACTGGAAGTTGGCTATCGCCTCATCCCTCTCGTGGATCGCAACCAGGGCGGTCAGTTGCTGGCGCGGATCAAGGGCGTGCGCAAGAAGCTGTCCCAGGACCTGGGCTTTCTGATGCCCACCGTGCACATCCGCGACAACCTCGACCTGGCGCCAAGTGCATACCGGCTGACGTTAATGGGCGTGATCCTCGCCGAAGCCGAGATCTACCCGGACCGCGAATTGGCGATCAACCCCGGTCAGGTCTACGGCTCGCTCAACGGCATTACCGCCAAAGATCCGGCTTTCGGCCTGGAGGCGGTCTGGATCGAAATCAGCCAGCGTGCGCAGGCGCAATCGCTTGGTTACACCGTGGTCGATGCCAGTACGGTGGTGGCTACCCACTTGAACCAGATTCTGTACAAGCATTCCAGCGAGCTGATCGGTCACGAAGAAGTCCAGCAACTCATGCAATTGCTGGCCAAAAGCTCGCCTAAACTGGCGGAAGAGCTGGTGCCTGGCGTGGTGTCGTTGTCGCAGTTGCTCAAGGTCCTGCAAGCGCTGCTGGCCGAGCAGGTGCCCGTGCGCGACATACGCAGTATCGCTGAAGCCATCGCCAACAACGCTGCCAAGAGTCAAGATACTGCCGCGCTGGTGGCCGCTGTGCGCGTCGGCGTATCCCGCGCAATCGTCCAAAGCATTGTAGGCACTGAGTCCGAGCTGCCAGTTATCACGCTCGAGCCAAGGTTGGAACAGATATTGCTCAATAGTCTTCAGAAGGCGGGACAAGGCTCGGAAGAGGGCGTTCTGCTGGAGCCAAGCATGGCTGAGAAGCTGCAACGTTCGTTGATCGACGCGGCGCAGCGTCAGGAAATGCAAGGTCAACCGGTGATTCTGTTGGTAGCCGGTCCGGTTCGCGCCATGTTGTCGCGATTCGGCCGACTGGCAGTCCCGGGTTTGCATGTGTTGGCTTATCAGGAAATTCCTGACAACAAGCAAGTGACCATCGTTGCGACAGTAGGGCCCAACGGCTGAGGGTAGTGGTTTATGCAAGTTAAGCGTTTTTTCGCCGCCGATATGCGTCAGGCCATGAAACTGGTTCGTGATGAGCTGGGTGCTGATGCGGCCATTATTGGCAACCGCCGGATCGCCGGTGGTGTCGAGCTGACGGCTGCCCTCGATTACACACTGTCGGCGCTGGCCCCGCGGGTTCCGAACATGGAACTCGAGAACGAGCTGCGCAAGACCCAGTCGCGGATCGTCACCGCCCAGGCCGAATTGAGCCTGCGAGGCGAGGGCGAGAGCGACAAGACGTCCAATCGCCAATTGTTCGCCGGCCTGCCGTTGACCGCCGCCGAGCCACTGATCGAGCCGACCGCGGCCGAGCCACGTCGTCCTGCGCCGGCACCTGCCGCCGCGACCGGCGTCGATCCACGGGCGTTCGACTCGATGCGATTTGAACTCAACAGCCTGCGCGAACTGATGGAAGTACAACTCGGTTCGCTGGCCTGGAATCAGCTGCAAGGCAGCCGTCCGGCCCAGGCCAATCTTTGGCGTCGTCTGCAACGCATCGGCCTCTCCGGCCCGTTGTCGCGCGACCTGCTCGAGCTGATTACCGGAATTGAAGAACCCCGTCAGGCCTGGCGCATGTTGCTGGCGCACCTGGCGCGCATGATCGTCACACCGGACGTCGAGCCGCTGGAAGAGGGCGGTGTAATTGCCATGGTCGGTCCTGCCGGCATGGGCAAAACCACCACGCTGGCCAAGCTCGCGGCCCGTTACGTGCTCAAGTACGGCGCGCAGAACATTGCCCTGGTGAGCATGGACAGCTACCGCATTGGCGCTCAGGAACAACTGAAGACGCTGGGGCGGATTCTCAACGTGTCGGTCACCCATGTCGATCCGGGCCAATCGCTGGTGCAGGCATTGGAGCCGTTGCTGCGCAAGCGTGTGGTATTGATCGACACCGCCGGCCTGCAGGCCAGCGATCCGGCACTGCGCATGCAACTCGAAAGCCTGGCCGGTCGTGGCATCAAATCAAAAAATTATCTGGTCCTGGCAACAACCAGCCAAAAACAGGTTCTAACCGCCGCTTATCATAGTTACAAGCGCTGCGGCCTCTCCGGCTGCATTCTGACTAAACTGGATGAGACGGCGAGCCTTGGCGAAGTGTTGAGCCTGGCGATCAGTCATGAGTTGCCGGTGGCTTACCTGACCGACGGACCGCGGATCCCGGATGATTTGCATCTGCCGCGCCGTCATCAACTGGTCAGTCGCGCCGTCAGCGTGCAAATGCAGGAAGAACCCAGCGAAGAAGCCATGGCTGACATGTTCGCTGACCTCTACCACAGTCCGACCAAGCGGGTTGGCTGAGGTGATAATGAACAGTTTTCGTACCTACATCGATGGTCTGCCATGCATTGTTCCGTTTGTGAACGCGCAGCCAGTAATGTGGCCTCCGTCTATGCAAGACAAGGTAAAGAAATAAAATGGGCAGCATGCATCCCGTACAGGTGATCGCGGTGACCGGCGGCAAAGGTGGCGTCGGCAAGACTAACGTGTCAGTGAACTTGTCCCTGGCTCTAGCTGAACTTGGCCGACGCGTCATGCTGCTGGACGCCGATCTGGGGCTGGCGAACGTCGACGTTCTGTTGGGACTGACACCCAAGCGTACGCTGGCCGACGTGATCGAAGGCCGCTGTGAGCTGCGCGACGTATTGTTGCAAGGGCCCGGCGGCATTCGCATCGTTCCGGCCGCGTCCGGCACCCAGAGCATGGTTCATCTGAGCCCGGCGCAACATGCCGGCCTGATCCAGGCGTTCAGTGATATCGGCGACAACCTCGATGTGCTGGTCATCGACACCGCTGCGGGTATCGGTGACTCGGTAGTCAGTTTCGTTCGCGCTGCGCAGGAAGTGCTGCTGGTGGTGTGCGACGAGCCGACTTCGATCACGGACGCCTACGCGCTGATCAAACTGCTGAATCGCGATTACGGCATGAACCGCTTCCGCGTCCTGGCCAACATGGCCCAGAGCCCGCAGGAGGGTCGCAATCTGTTCGCCAAGCTGACCAAAGTCACGGACCGCTTCCTCGACGTTGCCTTGCAGTACGTCGGTGCGGTGCCCTACGACGAAAGCGTGCGCAAAGCGGTGCAGAAACAGCGCGCCGTCTATGAAGCCTTCCCGCGTTCCAAGTGCTCCCTGGCGTTCAAGGCCATCGCACAAAAGGTCGATACCTGGCCGTTGCCCGCCAACCCGCGTGGGCATCTGGAGTTTTTCGTCGAGCGCCTCGTGCAACAGACCGCAGGACCCGTGCTATGACAGCTACCGGTTACAACCTTTACAAGAAGTCGGCACGTGACGCGCAGTACGAATTGATCGAGCGTTACGCGCCACTGGTCAAGCGCATTGCCTACCACTTGCTCGCGCGTTTGCCGGCCAGTGTTCAGGTTGAAGATCTGATCCAGGCGGGCATGATCGGCCTGCTTGAAGTTTCCACCAAATACGACGCCAGCAAAGGCGCGAGTTTCGAAACGTACGCGGGCATTCGAATCCGCGGCGCGATGCTCGATGAAGTGCGCAAGGGCGACTGGGCACCCCGTTCGGTTCACCGCAATACGCGCATGGTCAGCGACGCAATTCGCTCGATTGAAGCTAAAACCGGCCGTGACGCTAAAGATCATGAAGTTGCGGCCGAACTCCAATTGAGTCTCGACGACTACTACGGGATTTTGAACGACACCTTGGGTAGCCGTTTATTCAGTTTCGACGATCTGTTGCAGGACGGCGAACACGAGGGGCTGCACGAGGACGGCGCGAGTGCACACATGGAGCCGTCCCGCGATCTGGAAGATGAACGCTTCCAGGCGGCATTGGCGGACGCGATTGCCAATCTGCCGGAGCGGGAGCGGCTGGTATTGGCGCTGTACTACGACGAAGAGCTGAATCTCAAGGAAATCGGCGAGGTCCTGGGGGTCAGCGAATCCCGGGTCAGCCAGTTACACAGCCAGTGCGCGGCCCGTTTGCGGGGGCGTTTGGGGGAGTGGCGAGCGCGCTGAAGGCAGTGTGGGGACACTGCGAACGTGGCTGGTGTGGTGTTGAACCGCGCCGGTCGCGATCTGCTGTGCTCCAGACAGTCATCGAGTGTTTGCCGGATTGATTGAAGTGGCGCGTCCAGGTGCTGGGCGTGTTTAAGACTGCTTGGAGGTCGAATTGGACAAGAACATGAAAATCCTCATCGTTGATGACTTCTCAACGATGCGGCGGATCATAAAAAACCTGTTGCGTGACCTTGGGTTCACCAACACGGTCGAGGCTGACGATGGCACCACCGCCATTCCGGTTCTCAACAGCGGCAGCATCGACTTTCTGGTAACGGACTGGAACATGCCTGGCATGACCGGTATCGACCTGCTGCGCCACGTGCGCGCCGATGAAAAGCTCAAGCACCTGCCGGTGCTGATGGTCACCGCTGAAGCCAAGCGCGAGCAGATCATCGAAGCGGCCCAGGCCGGCGTCAACGGCTATGTGGTCAAGCCCTTCACGGCCCAGGCGTTGAAAGACAAGATCGAGAAGATTTTCGAACGCATCGGTTGAGAAACGGCGCCACGGGGGAGCTATGGACAACAACGAATCTTCACAGGGCGATTTCGAATCGACCCTGAAAAAACACGCGGTCGAATTGGTCGAAAGCCTTGAAAAAGGCAAGTTCGGCGACGCGGTGCAATTGATCCATGAGCTCAATCAGACCCGTGACCGCGGCCTGTATCAGGAAGTGGGCAAACTCACTCGCGAGCTGCACAGCGCGATTGTCAATTTCCAGATTGACCCGCACATGCCCCAGGCCGAGGAAGTGTCCCAGATAACAGACGCCACCGAGCGTTTGAGTTATGTGGTCAAGCTGACCGAGGCTGCGGCCAACCGCACCATGGACCTGGTGGAAAACGCCACGCCGCTGGTCAATGGTCTGAGCGATGAAGCGCAGGCGCTGAGCGCGGATTGGGGACGGTTCATGCGTCGCGAAGTCGGGGCTGAAGAGTTCCGCGAGCTGGCCCGGCGCGTCGACAATTTCCTGACACGCAGCAGTGCGGACAACCGTGTGGTGTCGAGCAACCTCAACGACATCCTGCTCGCTCAGGACTATCAGGACCTCACCGGTCAAGTGATCAAGCGGGTGACCCAATTGGTCACCGAAGTCGAAAGCAACCTGCTCAAGCTTGTGCTGATGGCCAGTCAGGTGGACCGCTTTGCGGGCATCGAACATGACCGTGAAGCCATGCACAAAGAAAAAGATCCGCAAAAACATCTCTCTCAGGGTGAAGGTCCGCAGATCCATGCCGATAAAAGAGAAGACGTTGTGTCCGGTCAGGACGATGTGGACGATTTGCTATCCAGCCTAGGGTTTTAGAATTTTAGGTTTTTTAGGTTTTTAGACCTGTAGGAGCACCCCCCTTAATGAGCTTCGGCGCCGATGAAGAGATCCTTCAGGATTTCCTGGTTGAGGCCGGCGAGATTCTAGAGCAGCTGTCCGAACAGCTGGTCGAGCTGGAAAGCCGACCGGATGATGCGAATCTGCTCAATGCAATTTTTCGCGGTTTTCACACTGTAAAAGGAGGCGCCGGCTTCCTCCAGCTCAACGAGCTGGTGGAGTGCTGTCACATCGCCGAGAACGTCTTCGACATCCTGCGCAAGGGTGAACGTCGTGTCGACTCGGAACTGATGGACGTGGTTCTCGAAGCACTGGACGCGGTGAACGGCATGTTCACCGAAGTCCGCGAGCGCAGCCCGATCACGGCTGCCACGCCTGAATTGCTGGCGGCGCTGGCTCGCCTGGCCGAGCCGCAGAGCGCCGATGAGGTGGCACAGGCTGCGCCTGACGCTGTTGCAGAGCCGGCTGCCGAAAGCGAATCGGAAGACATCACCGATAACGAATTCGAACAACTGCTGGACTCGCTGAACGCCGTCAAGGCCCAGGCCGAGGCGCCCGCTGCTGCTCCTACGCCTGCTGCGCCTATGGCTGCTGCCAGTGATGAAATCACCGACGACGAATTCGAATCGTTGCTGGATCAGTTGCACGGTAAAGGTCAGTTCGCCATCGATGCGGTCACCGCACCTGCTGCACCTGCTGCACCTGCTGCACCGGCCGCCCCGGCTGCGCCAAAAGCGGCGGGCGACAGTTCCGACATCACCGACGACGAATTCGAAGCACTGCTCGACCAGTTGCACGGCAAAGGCAACTTCGCCGTCGATGCACTTGATTCGGCGATTGCCTCGTTACCGACACCGGCGGCTCCGACCGCTGCGGCGGTCGGCAGCGATCTGATCTCCGATAGCGAGTTCGAATCGCTGCTGGACGAACTGCACGGCAAAGGCAAGTTCACCGAAGTCGGCACCGGTCCGGCTGCTTCCTCAGTGGCCGCACCCGTGGCCAAAGCCGCGACGCCTGTCGCCAAAGCGCCTGCGCCGAAAGCCGAAGCACCGAAGCCCGCTGCTGCAGCGCCGGCCCGTGCTCCAGCGCCGCCGCCTGCGGACAAACCGGCCAGCGAAGCGGAAACCACCGTACGGGTCGACACGGCACGCCTTGACGAAATCATGAACATGGTCGGCGAGTTGGTGCTGGTGCGTAACCGCCTGGTTCGCCTGGGTGCCAACAGCGCCGACGAGGCCATGTCCAAGGCGGTGTCGAACCTCGACGTGGTCACCGCTGACCTGCAAACCGCGGTCATGAAAACGCGGATGCAACCGATCAAGAAAGTCTTCGGGCGCTTCCCGCGTCTGGTTCGCGACCTGGCTCGCCAGCTCAAGAAAGAGATCAACCTGGAGTTGGTCGGCGAAGAAACCGACCTCGACAAGAACCTCGTCGAGGCCCTGGCCGATCCGCTGGTCCACTTGGTGCGCAACTCGGTCGACCACGGTATCGAAGAGCCGGCCGAACGCGAAGCGATGGGCAAACCTCGCAGCGGCAAGGTAATTCTCTCCGCTGAACAGGAAGGCGACCACATCCTGCTGTCCATCTCCGACGACGGCAAAGGCATGGACGCTGATGTTCTGCGCGCCATCGCCGTGAAGAAAGGCCTGATGGACAAGGATGCAGCGGACCGTCTCAGCGAGTCGGACTGTTTCAACCTGATCTTCGCGCCGGGCTTCTCGACCAAGACCGAAATCTCCGACGTGTCGGGACGTGGCGTGGGCATGGACGTGGTGAAAACCAAGATTGCCCAGCTCAACGGCACCATCAATATCTACTCGACCAAGGGCAAGGGCTCCAAGATCGTCATCAAGGTCCCCCTGACCCTGGCGATCATGCCGACGCTGATGGTCATGCTCGGCAACCAGGCGTTTGCGTTCCCGCTGGTGAGCGTCAACGAGATCTTCCACCTCGACCTGTCGCGCACCAACGTGGTCGACGGTCAGGAAGTGGTGATCGTGCGCGACAAGGCACTGCCACTGTTTTACCTCAAGCGCTGGCTGGTCAGCTCCGCCGCTCATGAAGAGCAGCGTGAAGGCCATGTGGTGATCCTTTCGGTGGGCACTCAGCGGATCGGCTTCGTCGTCGATCAGTTGGTGGGTCAGGAAGAAGTGGTCATCAAGCCATTGGGCAAAATGCTTCAGGGAACCCCGGGCATGTCGGGCGCCACCATCACCGGTGACGGCCGTATTGCGCTGATTCTCGATGTGCCGAGCATGCTCAAGCGTTACGCCGCACGGCGTATTTGATTCTGGGGGCGCGGGGCGATCAAAGCCTCGCCCCCGCCTAACGGAGTTTTTATGGCAGTCAAAGTCCTGGTGGTGGACGATTCGGGGTTTTTTCGCCGCCGCGTCTCGGAAATTCTTTCAGCGGATGCAAACATTCAGGTCGTCGGCACGGCGACTAACGGCAAGGAAGCCATCGATCAGGCGCTGGCCCTCAAGCCCGACGTGATCACCATGGACTACGAAATGCCGATGATGGATGGCATCACGGCCGTGCGTCACATCATGCAGCGTTGCCCGACGCCGGTCCTGATGTTTTCCTCACTGACCCACGAAGGCGCCCGCGTAACCCTGGATGCGCTGGACGCCGGCGCGGTGGATTTCCTGCCGAAGAATTTCGAAGACATCTCGCGCAATCCGGAAAAGGTCAAGCAACTGCTGTGCGAAAAAATTCTGAGCATTTCGCGCAGTAACCGTCGCGTTAATACCTACAGCGCCCCGGCCCCGGTGGCTGCACCGGTCGTCGCGCCGGCACCCGCCAGCGCCGGCAACAGTTACACCGGCAGCGCCTCGGCACGACCGGCTCCGGCTCCGGCTCCTGCGCCGATGCCGGCCCGTGCGCCTGCGGCCAGTCCGTCGTCCCCGGCGCCGAAACGCAAAGCCTACAAACTGGTTGCCATCGGCACGTCGACGGGCGGGCCGGTAGCGTTGCAACGGGTGTTGACGCAACTGCCGGCCAACTTCCCGGCCCCGATCGTGTTGATCCAGCACATGCCGGCGGCGTTCACCAAAGCTTTCGCCGAGCGTCTGGACAAGCTGTGCCGCATCAGCGTCAAGGAAGCCGAGGATGGCGACATTCTGCGTCCTGGCCTGGCGCTGCTGGCGCCGGGTGGCAAACAGATGATGATCGACGGCCGTGGCGCCGTGAAGATTCTGCCGGGCGATGAACGCCTCAATTACAAGCCGTGCGTGGACATCACTTTCGGTTCCGCCGCCAAGTCTTACGGTGACAAGGTTCTGGCAGTGGTGTTGACCGGCATGGGGGCCGACGGTCGCGAAGGTGCGCGTCTGCTCAAGCAGGGCGGGAGCGCGATCTGGGCTCAGGATGAAGCGAGCTGCGTGATTTACGGCATGCCAATGGCCATCGTCAAAGCCGAGCTGGCCGACGCGGTCTACGGGCTCGACGACATTGGCCGGCACCTGGTCGAGGCGTGTATCTGATGGATGTACTGAGCCTGATCGGCATCGTCATGGCGTTTGTCGCCATCATTGGTGGCAACTACCTCGAAGGCGGTCACCTTGGCGCGCTGGCCAACGGACCGGCAGCGTTGATCGTGATCGGCGGGACCGTCGGCGCCGCCTTGCTGCAATCGCCGATGAGCGCCTTCAAGCGGGCGATGCAGATTGTCGGCTGGATTCTGTTCCCGCCTCGCGTGGACCTGGCCGGCGGTGTCGATCGTGTCGTCAACTGGAGCCTCACCGCGCGCAAGGAAGGTTTGCTGGGTCTGGAAAGTGTGGCCGACGCCGAGCCTGACAGTTACTCGCGCAAAGGCCTGCAGTTGCTGGTTGATGGCGCCGAACCGGAAGCGATTCGCAGCATTCTGGAAGTGGATTTTTACACCCAGGAAAGTCGCGACATCGAAGCCGCTAAATTTTTCGAAAGCATGGGCGGTTACGCGCCGACCATCGGCATCATCGGCGCGGTGATGGGGCTGATCCATGTGATGGGCAATCTGGCCGACCCTTCGCAACTGGGCAGCGGTATTGCCGTGGCCTTCGTCGCCACTATCTATGGTGTGGCCAGTGCCAACCTGGTGTTGCTGCCGATTGCCGCCAAACTCAAGTCCGTTGCCTTGCGCCAGTCGCGTTACCGCGAAATGTTGCTTGAAGGCATTTTGTCGATCGCCGAAGGTGAAAACCCTCGCTCTATCGAATTGAAGCTTCAGGGCTTCATGGATTGATGGAGGAAGTGAATCGTGGCTCGACGCAGGCATCGTGAAGAACATGTAAACCATGAACGCTGGCTGGTTTCCTACGCCGACTTCATCACGTTGCTGTTCGCTTTTTTTGTGGTGATGTACTCGATTTCGTCGATCAACGAAGGCAAGTACAAGGTCATTTCGCAAGCCTTGGTCGGCGTGTTCAACGACGCCGATCGCGCGCTCAAGCCGATTCCGATAGGGGATGAGCGTCCGTTGTCCGTGACCCCGGCCAAACCGCTGGTCAAGGACAGCGAGCAGATCGACGCCGGTATCTCCGGCGCGAGCGACCCGCTCAAAAGCATTGCCGATGACATCAGCGCCGCGTTTGGTGACCTGATCAAGTCCAATCAGATGACCGTTCGCGGCAACGAGCTTTGGGTCGAGATCGAACTCAATTCCAGCCTGTTGTTCGGCAGCGGCGACGCCATGCCCAGCGACATGGCATTCAGCATCATCGACAAGGTGGCTGCGATCCTGAAACCGTTCGACAACCCGATCCACGTTGAAGGTTTCACGGACGATCAACCAATCCGCACCGCGCAATACCCGACCAACTGGGAATTGTCCTCGGCCCGTTCGTCGAGCATCGTGCGCATGCTGGCGATGCAGGGCGTCAACCCGGGTCGACTGGCGTCGGTGGGTTACGGCGAATTTCAACCGGTGGCCAACAATGCCACGGTCGACGGCCGCGCGCGCAACCGGCGCGTGGTGCTGGTGGTGTCGCGCAATCTTGATGTTCGTCGCAGTCTGACCGGCACCGGTACCGCTCATGCGCGACCGGACGCCGCACTGAAGCGGGCTGGCACACAAACTGCACCGACCCCGGTCAAGTCGCCGGGACGAGAGAGCGCCGTCAATTCTCCGTCACCCGCATTAACACGTTGAGCTATTTTCCCGGTCACCCCGACCGGGTGGAACAATCCGAATGAGAGTCTGGGCAGTCGCCAATCAAAAGGGTGGTGTTGGTAAAACCACTTCCTCCATCGCTCTGGCCGGGCTACTGGCCGAGGCGGGCAAGCGCGTGGTTGTGGTCGACCTCGACCCCCACGGCTCGATGACCAGCTATTTCGGTTATGACCCCGACAGCCTCGAACACAGCAGCTACGACCTGTTCCTGCACAAAGGCAGCGTGCCCGCAGGTTTGCCCGGTCAGTTGCTGCTGCCCACCAGCCACGCCAGTATTTCCCTGTTGCCGTCGAGCACCGCGCTGGCCACCCTTGAGCGCCAGTCGCCGGGCCAGAGTGGGCTGGGCCTGGTGATTGCCAAGAGCCTGGCGCAGCTGTGGCAGGATTTCGATTACGCCGTGATCGACAGCCCGCCGTTGCTCGGACTGTTGATGGTCAATGCCTTGGCGGCCAGTCAGCAATTGGTGATTCCGGTGCAGACCGAACACCTGGCGGTCAAAGGTCTGGAGCGCATGGTCAATACCCTGGCGATGATCAACCGCTCACGCAAGGTACCTTTGCCGTTCAGCATCGTGCCGACCCTGTTCGACCGTCGCACACAGGCGTCGTTGGGGACGTTGCGGGTGTTGCGCGACAAGTACCCGGAAGAGATCTGGCAAGGCTACATTCCGGTCGACACCCGTCTTCGCGATGCCAGCCGTGCCGGTGTGACGCCTTCGCAGTTCGATGGCAAGAGCCGTGGTGTGCTGGCGTATCGTGCGTTGCTCAAGCACATGCTGACGGCTCAACTCGTCCCGCAGGTGGCTTGATGAAATCATTACCTGTAGGAGCGAGCTTGCTCGCGATGGACGACAACGATAACGCGCGCTGTCTGGGTGACCGCGTTTTCAGACAGTTTTTCGCGAGCAAGCTCGCTCCTACAGGGGCGTGCTCATGAGCAAGCCGTTGAAGGTCACTTCACGTCCGCAATTGGCGCTCCAGTCTTATCTGGACAACCTGTTGATGGACGCGACCGAAGAGTGGGTGGCGCCAGCAATCGATGCTGCGCCTGAGCCGGTCGAGGTCGTCGAGGAGGAGGGCGCACTGGATGAATTCCAGGCAGCAGTTCTCGAAGAACAGGCCCGCGATGCGCGCAAACCTGCAATGGCGGCCGCCCCTGTTGTTGCGCCAGTGCTGGCCGCAGTCGCCAAAGCGCCGGTCATCATCGAAGAAGCACCCGCACCGGTTCTGTCGTCTGTTTCGACCATCGCGCCGCTGCTGCAAACCCTGGTGCCCGCGGTTGTCGAAGTGCACCTGCCGCCGAGCAATACGCCGCCTCCGGTAGCGAACAACGGTCGACCGGCCTGGGCCGCCGAGCCGTTCGAATGCCTGTTGTTCGATGTCGCCGGTTTAACGCTCGCCGTTCCGCTGGTGTGCCTGGGTTCGATTTATTCGTTGGCCGGCCACGAGCTGACGCCGCTGTTTGGCCAGCCGGACTGGTTCTTGGGAATCCTGCCGAGTCAGGCCGGCAACCTGAAAGTGCTGGACACCGCGCGCTGGGTCATGCCCGACCGCTATCGCGATGATTTTCGACAGGGCCTGCAGTACGTTATTTCGGTTCAGGGCTATGAGTGGGGGTTGGCCGTGCATCAGGTCAGCCGCTCGTTGCGTCTGGACCCCAACGAAATCAAGTGGCGCAGCCATCGCGGTCAACGACCGTGGCTGGCTGGCACGGTGATCGAACACATGTGTGCCTTGCTCGACGTTTCCGAACTGGCCGAACTGATCGCCAGCGGTGGGGCAAAGCACATGGGCGGCAGCAAGCCGACGCTTAAATCAACCTGATAAACAGGCACGGGCAGCCACTGCCCGTGCACGAAACACACCGCCAGTGCGGTTTCTCGAGGGGTCAAGGTATGAATGACAAGGCAACAGCGGCAAAGGGCTCCGAAGATCCGATCCTGCAATGGGTAACCTTCAAGCTCGACAACGAAACCTACGGCATCAACGTGATGCGCGTTCAGGAAGTGTTGCGTTACACCGAAATCGCTCCGGTTCCGGGTGCGCCAAGCTACGTACTGGGCATCATCAACCTGCGCGGCAACGTGGTCACCGTGATCGACACCCGTCAGCGCTTCGGCCTGATGAATGCCGAAATCAGCGACAACACACGCATCGTCATCATCGAAGCCGACAAGCAAGTGGTCGGCATCATGGTCGACAGCGTCGCCGAAGTGGTTTACCTGCGTCAGTCGGAAATCGAGACTGCACCCAACGTAGGTAATGAAGAATCCGCCAAGTTCATTCAGGGCGTGTGCAACAAGAACAACGAACTGCTGATCCTCGTCGAGCTGGACAAGATGATGAGCGAAGAAGAATGGTCGGATCTGGAGAACATCTGATTGATTCTTGAGGTAGCGGTGATTGTCCTGTTCCTGCTTTGGGCAGGCACGCTGGCAAAGTTTCTGGCGTACATACGCGCTCAGCGGCAGATTGCCGCGCAACAGGCTGAGGGCGATGCGCTGCGTGATCAGCGCATCAAGGACCTGGCCAAGCGCGTTGACGATTATCAGAGCGGCAACGTGCGCATGGGTGAAAGCCTGCACGAGCTGCGCGCAATCGTCGGGCCGTTGCCGGACAAATTGGCCCAGCTCGAACAGCGCGACCCGTCGAGCCTGTCGTTTGCCCAGGCGGCACGGTTGGTCGGGATGGGTGCCAGTGTTGACGAGCTGACGGCGTCCTGCGGCCTGACCCAGGCCGAGGCCGAGTTGATGCGCAAGATGCACAAGAACTGATTTCGCGATTGTCCTGAAACCGCCATCGCGGGCAAGCCCGCTCCCACAGGAACGGTGGTGGTCACACAGCTTGTGTTCACCACAGCTGAAGTGCGCCCCAAAACCTGGACACCGGTTGGCTAAGCTATCGCGAACTGCGCCCTGTACGCTACAGGGCTCAGTCCGCCCAGTTTCATCTTGATTCGATCATGGTTGTAGTAACGGATGTATTCATCCAGCCCGGCTTGCAACTGGGCCACGCTGTCGAAGCGCTCGCGGTAGAAATATTCAGACTTCAATGTGCCAAAAAAGCTCTCCATCGTCGCGTTGTCCAGGCAGTTTCCCTTGCGCGACATGCTTTGTTCCAGGCCCGCTTTTTCCAGGCGTTCCCGGTAATCCGGGTAGCGGTAGTGCCAGCCTTGATCGGAGTGCAGCAGGGGCTTGGCAGTCTCAGGTAGCCGCTCCAGAGCCTTCTCCAGCATGTCACCCACCAAGGTATAGCGAGGCCGGGTGGCGGTCTGATAAGCGACAATTTCGCCGTTGTAGAGATCCAGCACCGGAGACAAGTACAACTTTTCACCCGCCACTTTGAACTCGGTGACATCCGTGACCCATTTCTGATTCGGCTGCCCGGCCTCGAAATCGCGAGCCAGCGTGTTGGGCGAGGCTTCGCCCATCAGCCCGCGGTATGAGCGGTATTTCTTCGGGCGCACCGTGCACTTGAGACCCAATTCGTCCATCAGCCTTCGCACCGTTTTACTGTTAACCATCTGGCCGATGTTACGTAGCGCAGCAGTCATCCGACGATAGCCATAACGCCCCTTATGAGTGGCCTGGATGCTCTGGATAGCGGCTTTCAGTGAGGCGAACCGATCTCCACTCGCCATTGCCTTGGCTTGATAGTAGTAAGTGCTGCGTGGCAGGTCGGCGGCTTCAAGCAGCTCATCGAGCGCAAAATGCTCTCGCAACTCAGTAACTAGCGTGGTTTTTTGCCGACGGCTTTCGCCTGCTCCTGCCTTTTCTTCTCCTCCCTGAACTCTTTGAGCTTTTTTAGCCAGGCATTCTCCACCTGGAGCTTGCGAAGCTTGATCAGCAACTCTGCGTGCGAAAGGTCATCATCACTTGGCGATGTCGGGTCAGGAATCTTGTCAGGTGGCAGGGTCATGGCGGTGTTCAATCCTTTCCCTGCAGACAGGGCTTCGAAGCCGCCACTGTAATACCGCTGCTGCCATCTGCCCACCTGGCTTGAGTTGCCAAGATTGAAAAGGGCCGCGACGCGACGTAAAGACAGCTTGTCTCGCCACATGCGCTGTAGAACGCCGAGTTTGAACTCAGGGCTGTAGACCCTGCTGCGAACCTTCAGGCTGGCATCACCATGCAACCGGTAGGCCTCCACCCAGCGGCGAAGCAAGGTAGGGTCCATCTGGAATTGGGCAGCTATGAAGCGAAAACCTCTGCCTCGCTCGAGAAAAGCGGTGATAGCAGACAACTTGAATTGCGATGTGTACTGACTCATGAAAACACCCCAGAGATTGGATTGGATGTCCAACTTCTGGGGCGCACTTCACAGCCCTTGTGGGAGCTTGCCCGCGATAGTGTCTCCTAAAACCCGCATCAGTAACGCCCCCACTCTGTTTGAATTCGAAACTCGCCAGCGGCCCTCCTGCAAGGTCCAGCAGAGCCCATGGCTTGCATTAAATTTGTATTTCTATTGTCTATTGTTATTTCTGAAATTATTTCTATCAGAACTGATAGTGTCCGTTTGGCGGGTGGTCGTGTTTAATTATGCTCTCTTCAATTGTTGTTATTAATGTATGCGCTCTAACTACATGTTGAGCGCTACTAGAGGGCTTTATATGAGTAACCTACCGAACCGTACTGTTGGAGTAATCGTTTCTTTTGAAGCGGAAGATCCCGATTGGCCATTGTCCCGCGTAAAAGGCACGATCAGGGATGACCGCGATGGCATTCTTTACAAATTTAATGAAAAAACGTTTGTGGGGTGGTTTGAGGGGTTGCCGCTGCTTGGCAAGCGTGTCCGTTTTTTAGCGACGAACGGGGCCCCAGGTTATGTGGCCGAGGACGTTGAGCTGGAATAAAAAGTAGGTTTTCAAGCCTCTCTTCTGCACAGGAGGGGCTGCTCAAAGTATGCGTGCACTTGCCTGCAATGAATTAGCAGTGTCCACACTTTTCGTGTTAGTTCCCTGTATTTCCTGGAGCGAGCTTGTTCGCGATAGGGGCTAAAACTTTCAGTAGTCATCCCCGCGGTCGGTGATGTCTTTCTCGATCAATGGCGCATCCGGATCGTGACCCTGCGGAAACTTGCCCTTCAGATTCCACGCAAACGCAATGATCTCGGCAATCGTGCGATACAACTCCTCCGGAATACTATCCCCCAGTTCCATCCTCGCCAGTAATTTCACCAGTTCGGCGTTTTCGTAAATCGGTACTTCGTAATCCCGGGCGATCCGCAGGATTTCGTCGGCCAGTGCCTCATCGCCCTTTGCAGTTAGGGTCGGCGCGTGAGTACCGTCGTATTTAAGGGCGATGGCCTGGCGGGGAGTATCGGACGTGCTCATGCGGTTTCATCGACCCAGCGTTGTTCCAGACGGGTGTGTGCGCCTTGCGGCGGTGTGCCGAGGTGGCAATCGAGATCGCCGACGGTGAGGCCCGAGGCCAGCAGCCTTTCACGCAATCCGGCGAGGTTGCTTTCGATCAGATTTGCCGTGTACGGCCGTTCGGCCCACAGCTGACTGGACAGGCTGCCCTTGATCAGCTGCGCCTGAATCTGCATCGGCCCCAGCGGTTCCATGTCGAACGCCAGCTCGACGCGCCACAGTTGCTGCTTGGGTTCACGCTCATCACGGCGTTCGTTGGGCTGCTCCTTTTCGGGGGAGTCTTCACGCTGGAATTTGACCTGTAACGGCACGATGTCTTGCAGATTGCGCATCGGGATTTCCAGCTGCCAGGTGCTCATCAGCCGGCCGTCATCCGTCACGCCGGTTTGCTCAAGGCTCGACAATTGGTGGGTCTGCAGGCGTGAAACGGCCGCGGCTGCCAGACGCAACAAATGTTCGAGATCGCCTTCGCCCTCCGAACTTTGCAGCATGCGCTCTGGCAGCGGAAAACTGCCCGGCTGCGGTTTGGCACTGACCTGACCCAACATGCCAAGGGCACTGCGCACGAAGCTCGGCATGGTCTGCGCGAGCGTATTGGCGGCAATGATGGCCTGCAGATTGGTATTGGCCGGCAAGCCCGGGGACAGCTGCGCGATGAGCTTGAGCAGATCGCCTTTCATGTCGGGCGCCAGCGACGGATTCTGTCCGGCCAGCAGCCTGGCTTCCAGAAACACGCCGCTGTTGGCAAGCGCCTGGGCCAGGCCTTTGGGCGTGCTCAGTTGCTGCACGTCGGGCAAAGCGGAGAGTAGCCTGTCGACGGCAACCCGCAGATCGCGCGGAGTCTGCTCGGACGCTGGCAAGCTTTGCAGGACTCGGAGCAACCCGTCCAGCGAGCCCTGACGGCTTTGCTGACTAACCAGTTGCTGAGTCAACGCCAGTTGTTCCTGACGGTTGGCCAGCGGAACGAATTTCAAGGTGTGCGTATCCTGCACCAGTGCGCTGAGCAGTGTACCGATGCGCAACGGCGTCGGGCTGTCGATGTTCAACGTGCTGCCGGCTTGCGCCGTATTCAACAGGCTCACCAGCGAACGAAATACGGTGGGCTGGCCCGGCACCTGCGGCAACACCTGGGACGTCAGCACTTTGCCTTGCAACAGCGTGCCAACCGGCAGCTGTGCGGTGTCGATTCGGGTGAGGGTGGCGACGCTGGAGGCGATCGCTTGCTGCACGGTAACAGCCAGGTTTCCCGCAGACGGCTGAGTGATGGCGAAGTTGGTGCCCTGGGCGAGCGGTTGCGTGCTGGTCGCTTGAACGGTGGTCTGACGCCCGCTGTCCAGCGTGACCTTGAGCAGCAATTGAAAGGTCTGATCCGCCTGCTTCAAGGACAACACTTCAGCCTTGGCGCTCTGGCCGGCAGCGATCAAGCCCTCCATCGGTGCCAGCAGCTTGAGGAACTCGCCGCTGATGACCTGCGGCCGCACGTTTGCGGGCGTGGTCGGCGGCAGCGGGAGGATGTTCATTTCGCCTGTCATACGCGGTCACAACCTGAAGAAATTGCCCTCTTTAGAGTAGGGCATGGCATGTATAATGCCGCCCCGTTGTCATCGGGGCGCTAAAAAACAGCGCATTTGTTTGACGCAGCTCTCTGGAACGGGTCGCCAATGCATTTATCCTGCATCTCTTTAGCGGCCGCACCCTTGCCGACTTGAACCGTAAAGGCCCGTGATCTCTTGACCAGTCCAGTCCTGCAAACCGTTGCCCTTGCCTGTGAGCGAGACCTTCGGCTGCTCTTCGAAAATCTCGAACTGAGACTGGCCAGTGGCGAGATGTTACAGGTCAGTGGCCCCAATGGCAGTGGCAAAACCAGTCTGTTACGACTGTTGTCCGGTCTGATGCAGCCGACAGCGGGTCAGGTGCTGCTCAACGGGCTGCCGCTGCAGGAACAACGCAGTGAACTGGCGCATAACCTGTTGTGGATCGGCCATGCGGCAGGCATCAAGGACCTGCTGACCCCGGAAGAAAACCTCAGTTGGCTGTGCGCGCTGCATCAACCGGCGTCCCATGAAGCGATCTGGCAGGCGCTTGCTGCGGTTGGCCTGCGTGGTTTCGAGGATGTGCCCTGTCACACGCTGTCCGCCGGACAGCAACGTCGCGTGGCGCTGGCGCGTTTGTATCTGGACAGCCCGCCGCTCTGGATTCTCGACGAGCCGTTCACCGCCCTCGACAAACAAGGCGTGGCGCAGCTCGAAGAACACTTGGCTGCACACTGCGAGCGCGGCGGCATGGTGGTGTTGACTACCCACCACACGCTGGCCCGGTTGCCGGACGGTTATCGGGAACTTGACCTCGGGAATTGGGCCGTATGAGTGTTTTCGGCCTGTTGGTCGCCCGTGAAGCCCGGCTACTGTTTCGCCGTCCTGCCGAGTTGGCCAACCCGCTGGTTTTCTTCGCCATCGTGGTCGCGCTGTTCCCGTTGGCCGTCGGCCCCGAGTCTCAATTGTTGCAAACCTTGTCTCCGGGGCTGGTCTGGGTGGCCGCACTTTTAGCGGTTCTGCTCTCGCTGGACGGGCTCTTTCGCAGCGATTTCGAGGATGGTTCCCTTGAACAGTGGGTCCTTTCGTCGCACCCCCTGCCTCTTCTGGTTTTGGCCAAGGTGCTGGCACACTGGGCCTTCTCCGGTCTGGCGCTGGTGTTGCTGGCACCGTTGCTCGCGTTGATGCTCGGTTTGCCTGCCGCCTGTCTGCCAGTGTTGCTGGTTTCTTTATTGCTGGGTACACCGGTGCTGAGCCTGCTCGGTGCGGTGGGCGCAGCCCTGACAGTCGGCTTGAAGCGTGGCGGCCTGTTGCTGGCGCTGCTGATTCTGCCGTTGTACATCCCGGTATTGATTCTGGGCAGTGGCGCTTTGCAGGCGGCTTTGCAAGGCATGCCGGCGACCGGTTATCTCTTGTGGCTTGGCAGCCTGACCGCCCTGGCGATAACCCTGACACCCTTTGCAATAGCGGCTGGCCTGAAGATCAGCGTCGGCGAATAATAATAAGGTCTGCTCAATTCTTGACCACCTCGTCAAGAAAGCAGACCCTTGACTGCTTGTGACAACGAGCGGCAACCGTGATGGAAACAGCAATGAACTGGACCTGGTTTCACAAGCTCGGCTCACCCAAATGGTTCTACGGCATCAGCGGCAAAATGCTGCCATGGCTGAGCGTCGCCGCCTTGCTGTTGATTGGCGTCGGAGTAGTCTGGGGGCTGGCGTTTGCGCCGCCCGACTACCAGCAAGGCAACAGCTTTCGCATCATCTATATCCATGTTCCCGCTGCCATGCTGGCGCAGTCGATTTACGTGATGCTGGCGGTCTGCGGCATTGTCGGGCTGGTGTGGAAGATGAAACTGGCCGACGTCGCCCTGCAATGTGCGGCCCCCATTGGTGCGTGGATGACCGCCGTCGCGCTGGTTACCGGTGCCATCTGGGGCAAGCCGACGTGGGGCTCGTGGTGGGTCTGGGATGCACGACTGACGTCGATGCTGATTCTGCTGTTTCTGTACTTCGGTCTGATCGCACTGGGCAACGCCATCAGCAATCGCGACAGCGCGGCCAAGGCCTGTGCGGTGCTGGCGATTGTCGGTGTGATCAATATTCCGATCATCAAATACTCGGTGGAGTGGTGGAACACCCTGCATCAGGGCGCGACGTTCACACTCACCGAGAAACCGGCCATGCCCGCCGAGATGTGGCTGCCGCTGCTGCTGACGGTGTTAGGTTTCTACTGTTTCTTCGGCGCCGTGTTGTTGCTGCGCATGCGCCTCGAAGTGCTCAAGCGTGAAGCCCGCGCCAGTTGGGTGAAGGCGCAAGTGCAGAACGCCCTGGAGGTCGCGCGATGAGTTTTGCTTCATTCGGCGATTTTCTCGCCATGGGCCATCACGGCCTGTATGTCTGGTCAGCCTATGGCATTTGCCTCGCGGTGCTGGCCTTCAACGTCGCGGCGCCAATCCTGGCCCGCAAGCGGTATCTGCAACAAGAGGCGCGTCGTCTGCGCCGGGAGAACGGCAAGTGAATGCGCTGCGCAAAAAGCGTCTTATCATTATTCTGGCGATCCTCGTCGGTGTCGGCGCGGCCGTCGGCCTGGCCCTGAGTGCCCTGCAACAGAACATCAATCTGTTTTACACGCCGACCCAGATCGCCAACGGCGAAGCGCCAAAAGACACACGCATCCGCGCCGGCGGCATGGTCGAGGCGGGTTCGCTGCAGCGCTCCGGCGATTCGCTGGACGTGAAATTCATCGTCACCGACTTCAACAAATCCGTGACCATCAGCTATCGCGGCATTCTTCCTGATCTGTTCCGCGAAGGGCAGGGCATCGTCGCCCTCGGCAAGCTAAACGCCGACGGCGTGGTGGTGGCCGACGAAGTACTGGCCAAGCACGACGAAAAATACATGCCACCGGAAGTGACCAAGGCCCTCAAAGACAGCGGCATGTCCGCACCTGCTCCAGTGAAAGAGGGCTAACCGATGAGTTCTGCACTGTACAGCTCGGGTCTGTTCATCCCCGAATTGGGCCACTTGGCAATGATTCTGGCGCTGTGTTTCGCGCTGGTTCAGTCCGTGGTGCCGTTGCTCGGTGCCTGGCGCGGCGACCGCTTGTGGATGAGTCTTGCGCAGCCGGCCGCCTGGGGGCAGTTCGCGTTTTTGCTGTTCGCCTTCGGTTGCCTGACTTACGCGTTCATGGTCGACGACTTTTCGGTCGACTACGTCGCGAGCAACTCCAACAGTGCCCTGCCGTGGTATTACAAATTCAGCGCGGTATGGGGGGCTCACGAAGGTTCGTTGCTGCTCTGGGCGTTGATTCTCGGCGGCTGGACCTTCGCGGTCTCGGTGTTCTCGCGCCAATTGCCGCAAGTCATGCTGGCTCGGGTGCTGGCGGTGATGGGCATGATCAGCACGGGATTCCTGCTGTTCCTGATCCTCACCTCCAACCCGTTTGCGCGGATCCTGCCGCAAATTCCCGCTGACGGTCGCGACCTTAATCCGTTGCTGCAGGACATTGGCCTGATCGTGCATCCGCCAATGCTCTACATGGGTTATGTCGGCTTCTCGGTCGCCTTCGCATTCGCCATCGCTGCGCTCTTGGGCGGTCGTCTCGATGCCGCCTGGGCCCGTTGGTCGCGTCCATGGACCATCGTCGCCTGGGCCTTCCTCGGTATCGGCATCACGCTCGGTTCGTGGTGGGCGTATTACGAACTTGGCTGGGGCGGCTGGTGGTTCTGGGACCCGGTGGAAAATGCCTCGTTCATGCCTTGGCTGGTGGGCACAGCGCTGATTCACTCGCTGGCGGTCACGGAAAAACGTGGCGTATTCAAAAGCTGGACCGTGTTACTGGCCATCGCCGCGTTTTCGCTGAGTCTGCTGGGGACCTTCCTCGTGCGCTCCGGTGTGCTGACGTCGGTGCACGCCTTCGCCTCCGACCCTGAGCGCGGCGTGTTTATCCTGATCTTCCTGATGTTTGTGGTCGGTGGTTCATTGACCTTGTTCGCCCTGCGTGCGCCGGTGGTGAAAAGCCACGTCGGTTTCAACCTCTGGTCACGGGAAACCCTGTTGCTGGGCAATAACCTGGTGCTGGTGGTGGCGGCGTCGATGATTCTGCTCGGCACGCTGTACCCGTTGATTCTCGATGCGATGACGGGCGCCAAACTGTCGGTCGGCCCGCCGTACTTCAACGCGTTGTTCATTCCGTTGATGGCGTTGCTGATGATGGTGATGGCGGTCGGCATGCTGGTGCGCTGGAAAGACACCCCGGTCAAATGGCTGATGAGCATGCTGACCCCGGTGTTGCTCGGCAGCGCCGCCTTGGCAGTGGTTGCAGGCATCGCGTATGGCGATTTCAACTGGGCGGTGATTGCGACCTTCATGCTCGCGGCCTGGGTATTGCTCGCCGGCGTGCGCGACATCTTCGACAAAACCCGCCACAAAGGCTTGATCAAAGGCTTGCCAACGCTGACCCGCAGCTATTGGGGCATGCAGATCGCTCACCTCGGCATTGCCGTGTGCGCCCTGGGCGTGGTGCTGTCGAGTCAGAACAGTGCCGAGCGAGACTTGCGCCTGGCGCCGGGCGAGTCCATGGACCTGGGCGGCTACCAGTTTGTGTTCGAGGGCGCCAAACACTTCGAAGGCCCGAACTTCACGTCCGACAAAGGTACGGTGCGGGTGATCCGCGATGGCAAGGAAATCAGTGTGCTGCACCCGGAAAAGCGCTTGTACACGGTGCAGAATTCGGTGATGACCGAAGCCGGGATTGATGCCGGTTTTACCCGAGATCTTTACGTTGCGCTGGGCGAACCGCTGGGCGGGGGCGCCTGGGCGGTACGCGTTCACGTCAAACCGTTTGTGCGCTGGATCTGGTTCGGGGGGTTACTCACCGGTTTGGGCGGGCTGGTGGCGGCGATGGACCGACGTTATCGGGTCAAGGTGAAGAGCCGCGTGCGTGAAGCACTGGGCATGACAGGAGCCACGGCATGAAACGCTGGTTGATGTTGCTGCCGCTGGCAATCTTCCTGCTGGTCGCTGTTTTTCTGTATCGCGGTCTGTATCTGAATCCGACCGAATTACCCTCGGCGATGATCAACAAGCCGTTCCCGGAGTTTTCCCTGCCAGCGGTGCAGGGCGACAGGACGCTGACCCGCGCCGACATCCTCGGCAAGCCGGCGCTGGTCAATGTCTGGGGTACGTGGTGCATTTCCTGCCGGGTCGAGCACCCGGTGCTGAACAAACTGGCCGGGCAGGGTGTGGTGATTTACGGCATCAACTACAAGGACATCAACGCCGATGCCTTGAAGTGGCTGGCTGAATTCCATAACCCGTATCAGCTGGATATCCGCGATGACGAGGGCACGCTTGGCCTGAACCTCGGTGTTTACGGTGCTCCGGAAACCTTTTTCATTGACGCCAAAGGCATCATCCGCGACAAGTTTGTCGGCGTGATCGACGAGCAGGTCTGGCGTGAAAAACTTGCCGGCAAATATCAGGCGCTGGTCGATGAGGCCAAGCCATGAAGCGCTGGATTGCCGCTGCTGTTTTAGGCCTGAGCATCGCCGGTATGGCCCATGCAGCTATCGATACGTATGAATTCGCGCAAGAAGGTGATCGCGAGCGTTTCCGCGAGCTGACCAAAGAGCTGCGCTGCCCCAAATGCCAGAATCAGGACATCGCCGATTCCAATGCGCCCATCGCGACCGACTTGCGTAGAGAGATTTTCCGCATGCTGGGTGAGGGTAAGTCCAACCAGCAGATCATCGACTTCATGGTCGACCGCTATGGCGATTTCGTCCGCTACAAGCCTGCGTTGAACGCCAAAACCGCTTTCCTGTGGTTCGGTCCGGCCGGTTTGCTGCTGGGCGGTTTTGTCATCATTGCCGTGATTGTCCGTCGTCGCCGGATTCAACGTGCTGACACCCCGGACTCGCTTTCTGCCGAGGAGCGCGAGCGCCTCGACCACCTGTTGGATAAAACCAAGAATGATTGATTTCTGGCTCGCTGCAGGTCTGCTGCTTCTGATTGCCCTGAGTTTTCTGCTGATTCCGGTTCTGCGGGGTCGTCGTGCGCAGCTTGAAGAGGATCGCACGGCCCTCAACGTCGCGCTGTATCAGGAGCGGGTCGCCGAGTTGCAGACTCAGCAGGAAGAGGGCGTGCTCGATACCGCACAGGTAGACACCGGTCGCGCCGAAGCGGCGCGAGAGCTGCTCGCTGATACCGAGGGCGTCGAAGCGCCGCGTGTCTCGCGTCTGGGCAAACCCTGGCCGTTGCTGGCGGCGATTCTTGTGCCGGTCCTTGGGCTAGCGCTGTATTTGCATTTCGGCGCGAGCGACAAGGTCGAGCTGACCCGCGAATTCGCCCAGGCGCCGCAATCGATGGAAGAAATGACCCGTCGCCTGGAGCGCGCGGTCGAGGCTCAGCCGGATTCTGCTGAGGGCCTGTACTTCCTGGGGCGCACCTACATGGCTCAGGATCGTCCAGCCGATGCGGCGAAGATTTTCGAGCGCACGGTGAAGCTCGCCGGGCGTCAGCCGGAATTGCTTGGGCAATGGGCGCAGGCGCAGTACTTCGCCGACGGCAAGAAATGGTCTGACAAGGTTCAGGCGTTGACCGACGAAGCGTTGAAAGCCGATTCAAAGGAAGTCACCAGCCTCGGCTTGCTTGGCATCGCCGCGTTCGAGAGCGAGCGTTATCAGGACGCCATCGATTACTGGAACCGTCTGCTGGCGCAATTACCGCCGGAGGATAATTCCCGCGCCGCGTTGCAGGGCGGAATCACCCGGGCCAGCGAGAAACTGGTTGCCAGTGGCGGCAAGCTGGCCGAAGCGCCAGCGGCCAAAGCCGCGGCGCGGCTCAAGGTCCGTGTGGATCTTGCGCCGGAGCTTGAAGCCAAGGTTCAACCCGGCGACAGCGTGTTCATCTTCGCTCGCGCCACCTCCGGCCCACCTGCGCCGCTCGCGGCCAAACGCCTGACCGTGGCCGACCTGCCGGCAACTGTCGAGCTAAGTGATGCCGATGCAATGATGCCGCAATTGAAACTGTCCAACTTCCCTGAAGTCCAACTCGTTGCGCGCATTTCCCGCGCCGGCCAACCCACTGCCGGCGAGTGGATCGGTAGCAGCCAGCCCCTGGCCAGCAGCAGCACCGCCGCGCAAAAACTGACTATCGACAGCCCGGACAAATAACAGGAAACCTTCATGACGGCCATCGCTCGTATCACCCTGCTCAGCATCATGGTCCTGGGGTTAAGCGCGTGTGCGGTCCAGCGGCCAGAGCCTGTGCAATCGCCAATGCCGCCCATTCCACCGTCGCAACCAAGACCTACGCCGTCGACCTCGCCGACGCCGAGCAAGCCGAGCATCCCGGCCAAACCTGCGAAGCCAGCGCCGCGCACTTCTGCCAGCTTCGCGCCGCCACCGGGTGGCAACAGCCATTGGGACGCCAAGCTTGGGGTGTATGTGCTGGAGGACCAGACCAACACGTTCTACCGCCAGCGCACCTACTACCGCTGGAACAACGGCTGGAGCCGCTCGATCAGCCCGAACGGCCCGTGGGAGGACACGGATATTCAGGGTGTTCCGGGAGGGTTGGGACGCAAATTCGGGCAGTAACAAACAATACTTAAAAGGCGACCTTCGGGTCGCCTTTTTGTTATGGTCGCGACTTTGATCGCGGACTGAACAGCTCTGCGTTGAGCAAAAGAGGTTTATTGATGGCGGGCAGGTTGATCTATCTCATCGGACCTTCAGGTTCGGGCAAGGACAGCCTGCTGGATGCCGCACGGACAACGCTGACGGAGCGCAACTGTCGCATTGTGCGGCGAGTGATCACCCGTTCGGCGGAAGCCGTGGGTGAGTCCGCCCACGGCGTCAGCGCGCAACAATTCGCCGAGCTGGAGGCGCAAGGTGCGTTCGCCCTGAGCTGGCACGCCAATGGCCTGGCGTATGGCATTCCCCGCGAAATTGACGATTGGCTGGCGGCGGGGCAGGACGTGCTGGTGAATGGCTCGCGCGGTCATCTGTCGGCTACGCAAGAGCGCTATCCCGATGCGCTGGTCCTGTTGCTGACGGTGAGTGACGCGGTATTGCGTCAGCGCCTGCTGGCGCGCGGCCGCGAGTCTGCCGCCGACATCGAACAGCGCCTGGCGCGCAATGCGCGGTTCAGCGAATCCCTGCTCGTTAATGACGATCCGGCACTGTGCGTAATCGATAATTCCGGACCGCTGGAGCAATCGGTGCAGCGCCTGCTCGACTGCCTCGACAGAAAACCTCGAATCGACCTGGGAATGCCTCCTGATCGCACGTTGTAAAACACACCGCACCGCTCGCTTCAACGTTAGCGCGAGCAAGGCGGCGATCCGAAGGGTTCGCAAAGCTTCGGCGCCTCTCAAGCGGCAGCGGGCGAACGCTCCTCTGAAACACTCATGAACCGCACCAATGCCAGCAACGGAAAAGCGCTGCCGACAATCACGATCCACAACCAGCCGCCATGCTCATACACCGCGCTGGCAATCGAAGAGCCGAACGCACCGCCGATGAAGATGCTGGTCATGTACAGGGCGTTCAACCGACCGCGGCTCTTGGCATCAAGGGCGTAGACCGCGCGTTGGCCGAGGACCATGTTCATCTGCACACAAAAATCGAGGACCACGCCGGTGACCGCCAGGCCAATGACGCTGTAGACCGGATGGATCAACGCCGGCAGAAAACTCACGCTGGCGAACAGCAGCGCCAGTAGCGAAGCAACGCGGGTGTGGCCGGCATCGGCGAGTCGGCCGGCGATGGGTGCGGCGATGGCACCGATGGCGCCGACCAGGGCGAAGATCGCAATCCCGGTTTGTGACAGGCCATGACTGCGCGCCAATTCCAGCGGTACGGCGGTCCAGAACAAACTGAACGAGGCAAACATGCATCCCTGATAAAACGCGCGCTGACGCAGCACCGGTTGCTGGCGCAGCAGGGTCCAAAGCGAACCCAGCAATTGGCCATAAGTGGCGCTGTGATCGGGTTGGCGCTGTGGAATCGTCATCGCCAGTACGATGCTGATCGCGGCCATCAATGCCGCAGCCATCATGAACATCGCACGCCAGCCGAAATGGTCGGCTATCACGCTGGACACCGGCCGCGCCAACAGGATGCCCAGAAGCAAACCGCCCATGATCCCGCCGACCACTCGTCCTCGGGATTCCTCCGGCGTCAGGTGGGCAGCCAGGGGAATCAGGATCTGCACCGACACCGAACTGAAGCCCACCAGCAACGAGATCAGCAGAAACACGTTGGGCTGATCGGTGAACGCCGCGCCGAGCAAGCTGGCAATCGCGATCACCGTAGTGATGATCATCAGTCGGCGGTTTTCCAGCAAATCGCCAAGCGGCACGAGGAAAAACAGGCCCAGTGCGTAACCGATCTGGGTCAGCGATACGATCAGGCTGGCCATGGTGCTGGTCAGGCCGATGTCCGGCGCGATCAGACCAATGATCGGTTGCGCGTAGTAGATGTTGGCCACGATGGCGCCGCAGCAAAAGGCGAACAACAGCACCATGCCCTTGGTCATCGTCGCCGCGCCGTGGGGCACCTGGATCGCTGGGTTCATAACGTGTCTCGCAGAATCGTATGGAATGGAATGCGCGCAGGTTAAAGCGCCGTCCGGCATCGCAGAAGTCAATTTGAAGTGATAGTAATTATTTCCCGGCGGAATGAGCGGCGCTGAGTGAATCCATAAAAAAGGCGACCTCAACGGTCGCCTCTTTCGTGAATCTGAAAATTACTGACCCGTGTAAATCTGATCAAAAACCCCACCGTCATTGAAGTGGGTTTTCTGCACCGTGCGCCAGTCGCCGAAAGTCTTTTCCACCGACAGAAAATCGACTTTCGGGAAACGATCGGTGTACTTGGCGAGCACTGCCGGGTCACGCGGACGCAGGTAGTTGGCCGCTGCAATCTCCTGGCCTTGCGGCGACCACAGGTATTTGAGGTATTCCTCGGCTGCCGCGCGGGTGCCTTTCTTCTCGACGACTTTGTCGACCACCGTCACGGGCGGCTCGGCTTCGGCGGAGACGCTTGGGTAAATCACTTCGAACTGATCGCGACCAAATTCGCGAGCAATCATTTCCGCCTCGTTCTCGAACGTCACCAGCACATCGCCCAATTGGTTGGTCATGAACGTGGTGGTGGCTGCACGGCCGCCGGTATCCAGTACAGGCGCTTGTTTGAACAGTTTGCCAACGAACTCTTTAGCCTTGTTTTCGTCACCGCCGTTCTTCAGCACATAACCCCACGCCGACAGGTAGGTGTAACGGCCGTTACCCGAGGTTTTCGGATTCGGCACGATCACTTGCACGCCGTCCTTGAGCAAGTCCGGCCAGTCCTTGAGGGCTTTCGGGTTGCCTTTGCGGACGATGAACACGGTGGCCGAGGTGAACGGCGCACTGTTGTTCGGCAGGCGGGTGACCCAATTGTCCGGGACCAGTTTGCCGTTGTCCGCCAACGCGTTGATGTCGGTGGCCATGTTCATGGTGATGACGTCAGCCGGCAGGCCGTCGATGACCGAGCGCGCCTGTTTGCTTGAGCCGCCGAAAGACATCTGCACCGTGATGTTTTCCTTGTGCTCGGCTTGCCAGTGTTTCTGGAAGGCTGCGTTGTAATCCTTGTAGAAATCGCGCATCACGTCGTAAGAAACGTTGAGCAGCGTCGGTGCAGCCTGAACCACACTGGACAGGGCCAGGCCAGCGGCCAGGAGTGAGGCGCCAAAGAGTTTTTTCACCGCGCAATCCTTGTTCTGAATGTAAAGGTGAGGCAATTTGCCAGCGACTATAACCGTGTCCGCATAGGCCCTTAAAGATTTAAAAGCACTTTGCTTATTCCTGTTTTTTGAACAACGCATTGCCGCAGCGAGAACAGAACGCCGCGCCATGCTCGTGACTGTTTTTGCGGCACACCGGGCAATCGTGTTGCAGCTGTTCGCCGCGCATGGCGTTGGCGAGTTCGGCGGTAAAGATCCCGGTCGGCACGGCGATGATCGAGTAACCGGTGATCATCACCAGGGATGAAATGACCTGGCCCAAGGGTGTCTTCGGCACGATGTCGCCGAAGCCTACCGTGGTCAAGGTGACGATTGCCCAGTAAATGCCCTTGGGGATGCTGGTGAAGCCGTGCTCCGGGCCTTCGATCACGTACATCAAGGTTCCGAACACGGTCACCAGGGTGCAGACGCTGACCAGAAACACCACGATCTTCTGCTTGCTGCCGCGCAGCGCCGACATCAGGTAATTGGCTTGCTTGAGATAGGGGCTGAGCTTGAGCACGCGGAAAATCCGCAGCATCCGGATGATCCGGATGATCAGCAGGTACTGCGCGTCGGCGTAATACAGCGCGAGGATGCCGGGGACGATCGCCAGCAAATCCACCAGCCCGTAAAAGCTGAACGCGTAGCGCAGCGGCTTCGGTGAACAGTACAGCCGCAGGCCGTATTCAATAATGAAGATGAGGGTAAAACCCCATTCGATATACGCCAGCAGGTCGGCGTAGTTCTGGTGAATCGAGTCGATGCTGTCGAGCATCACGACGACCAGGCTGGCGAGGATGATCAACAGCAAGATGCCGTCGAAGCGCCGGCCGGCCTTGGTGTCGCTCTGGAAAACCATGACGTAAAGCTCTTCACGCCAGTTTTTATTGCTGTCCATGGAAACCGCCCAAATCAATGATCAGCGCAGCCTAGGTTGATTCTCCTCTGGAAGGCAAGGTGCACGGTTGATTGTGACTTTGCCGAGCACTTGAACGGCCGGGCGAATCAGCCAGCAGGCGAGGATGAACGGCGCGGTCAGCGTGGGCAGACCGATAGCGGCAAACACCGGCGTCAGCAACAACGCGAATACAATGCCGAGCAGCGGCAGCCACGGTTGTTGGCGCAGTGAACTGAAGGCGAGGGCGGCGAGTACGGCGTTATAGCCCCCCAGACCGAGCAACGCGGTGTAAAAGTCCTGGTGCAGCAGGCTCCAGCCCATGCCTGCGATCGACGCGAGTATTGCCCAGCAAAACGCCCGACGATCAGCGACCAGCAACCCGGCAGCAATCAGCGCACCGGCCAGTGGATGCCCGAGGAACATCACTTGGCCCAGACCTTTGAAGGGCGCGGCAAGCAGGTTCAGCGTATCGATCTCGATCAAATGCGCCTTTGTCGAGGGCGCGGCGAAGCACAGTAGCAACCAGCTCAGCACCACGAAGGGCGTCGTGTAGGCAGGCAGGTAGTGGCTGACGCGGGCGCGCTTGAGCCATTGCTGAGTGAGCATTGCACTCAGGCCGCCCGCGGCAACGATCAGCGGCGGCAACAGCGCAGACCACGGAAAGTACAGGCTCAGCAGCAACCCGAGCAGCACACCGTTGTAACTGAAAAGCCCCGCCTGACGGTCGGCCTTCGCGTAGTTGCGGCGTTGTGCGGTGAGCAGCCCGGCGACACCGCCAAGCAGGGCGCCGCCGAGCAGCGCAGGCGCGGTGAAAAGAATCGCCAACAGGCACAGCAGGCCGCACAGCGGATTGCGCTGCAAAAAGATCTGGCTGAAACCGTTGAGCAGGGCTGTCGCCCAATCGGGGCAGTGGGTGTTGAAGTGGTTGGCAGGCATGATGAGGTCTGTGGGCAGAGAAAAATCCGGGGTCTTGCACGAAGTCAGTGGGCAGAAGGAAATCCGGGGACTTGCACGAAACCCTGTGGCGAGGGGGGCTCGCCCCCGTAAGGCTGCAAAGCAGCCCCAAATAGCGGAAGCGGTGTCTCTTCGGAATCCGTCATTCAAAATCTACGGGGGCAAGCCCCCTCGCCTAAAAGCTGTTCTTAAATCAGCGTCTCGATGCGCAACGAGTTCGTCGAACCCGGCTGGCCAAACGGCACACCCGTGGTGATCAACAACGTATCTCCGCGCTGCGCCATGCCTTGCGCCTGAGCAATTTCCAGCGCCGTCGAACACACCTCGTCTACCTGGCGCAGGCGATCATTGACCACCGAATGCACGCCCCACGCCACGGTCAAGCGGCGAGCCGTCTGCAGATTGGGCGTCAGGTTGAGGATCGGCACCGTCGGCCGCTCCCGCGCGGCACGCAAACTCGAGCTCCCCGATTCGCTGTAATTCACCAGCACCGCCACCGGCAGCACGTTGCTGATACGGCGGATCGCACAACTGATCGCATCGGAAACTGTGGCTTCGGCTTTCGGTCGGCTGACATCCAGTTGCGCCTGATAATCCGGACCGTTTTCCACCTGACGGATGATTTTGCTCATCATCTGCACGGCTTCCAGCGGGTAGTCGCCGGACGCAGTTTCTGCCGACAACATCACCGCATCAGCCCCTTCGGCCACGGCGTTGGCAACGTCGGTGACTTCAGCGCGGGTTGGGGCCGGGGAGAAACGCATGGACTCAAGCATCTGCGTCGCGACCACCACCGGTTTGCCCAGCGCTCGGCAGGTCGAGATGATGTTCTTCTGAATCTGCGGCACGCTTTCCGCCGGAACTTCCACGCCGAGGTCACCGCGAGCGACCATGATCGCGTCGCTCAACTCGGCGATTTCGCGCAGTTGGGTCACCGCCGACGGCTTCTCGATCTTGGCCATCAAAAAGGCTCTGTCGCCGATCAACTCGCGGGCTTCGCGAATGTCTTGCGGGCGCTGCACGAACGACAGCGCGACCCAGTCCACGCCCAGCTCCAGGCCGAAGCTCAAGTCGCGACGGTCCTTGGCCGTCAGCGGACTCAGATCCAGAACGGCTTGCGGCACGTTCACACCTTTGCGGTCCGACAGTTCGCCACCGTTGAGCACGGTGGTGTCGATCGCGTCGTCATACCGGGTGACCACACGCAGGCGCAGCTTGCCGTCATCCAGCAGCAGGTCCATGCCTGGCTCCAGTGCGGCGATGATTTCCGGATGCGGCAGATTGACCCGACGCTGATCGCCCGGCGTCGGGTCGAGGTCCAGGCGCAGGGCCTGACCTCGATGCAACTGGACTTTGCCGTCGGCGAATTTGCCCACGCGCAGTTTCGGCCCTTGCAAGTCCATCAGAATGCCCAGCGGATAATTCAGTTGGCGCTCGACTTCGCGGATCCACTGAAAACGCATGGCATGGTCGGCGTGATCACCGTGGCTGAAGTTGAGGCGAAAAATATTAACGCCCGCCTGCACCAGTTCGCGGATGTCTTCGATGCCTTCGGTGGCCGGGCCGAGGGTGGCGAGGATTTTGACCTTTTTATCAGGCGTCATGTTCAGGTTTCTCGAGAATCAGAATGGCACGGAAGTCGTTGACGTTGGTGCGGGTCGGCTCGGTAACGATCAAGGCGTCCAGCGCCTGGAAGTAGCCGTAGCCATTGTTGTTGTCCAGTTCATCGCTGGCGCTCAGGCCGAGGGCTGCGGCGCGGGCGTAGCTGTCGGGGGTCATGATCGCGCCGGCGTTGTCTTCGGAACCATCGATACCGTCAGTGTCACCGGCCAGGGCATACACACCGGGCAGGCCTTTGAGACTCTCGGTCAGGCTGAGCAGGAATTCGGCGTTGCGGCCGCCACGGCCATTGCCGCGCACGGTCACCGTGGTTTCGCCGCCCGAAAGGATCACGCAGGGCGCCGGCAATGGCTGACCGTGCAGAACCACTTGCCGGGCAATGCCAGCATGGACTTTGGCCACCTCGCGGGACTCGCCCTCCAGATCGCCGAGAATCAATGGACTGAAACCGGCCTGACGCGCCTTCACTGCCGCCGCTTCGAGCGACTGTTGCGGGCGGGCAATCAATTGGAAATGACTGCGCGCCAGGCTCGGGTCGCCAGGTTTGACGGTCTCCGATTCCGCGCTCTGCAGCCAGGTGTGCACCGAGGTCGGAACGTCGATGGCGTAGCGTTTGAGGATCGCCAGTGCTTCGGCCGACGTACTCGGGTCGGCCACGGTCGGGCCGGAGGCGATGACTGTGGCGAGGTCGCCCGGTACATCGGAAATCGCGTAGGTGTAGACAGTGGCGGGCCAGCAGGCCTTGCCGAGACGGCCGCCCTTGATCGCCGAAAGGTGCTTGCGCACGCAGTTCATCTCGCCGATGGAAGCGCCGGATTTGAGCAGGGCTTTGTTGATCGACTGCTTGTCAGCCAGCGTGATGCCAGCGGCCGGCAGCGCCAGCAGAGCAGACCCGCCGCCCGAAAGCAGGAATATCACCCGGTCGTCTTCGCTCAGGTCGCTGACCAGTTCGAACACCCGTTTGGCGACGGCTTGCCCGGCCGCATCCGGCACTGGATGCGCGGCCTCGACCACTTCGATTTTCTCGCATGGGGCGCCGTGGCCGTAACGAGTCACCACCAGGCCGGACACTTCACCCTGCCAGCAACGCTCGACCACCTGGGCCATGGCCGCCGCGGCTTTACCGGCGCCGATGACGATGACACGGCCGCTGCGATCAGCCGGCAAATGCGCTTCGAGAACGTGCTGCGGATGGGCCGCGTCGATGGCTGAGGCAAACAGCTCGCGCAGAAATTGTTGCGGATCGACCGTCATGGCGGGCTCCCGGAGGCTTTTATTATTTGAAAGGACAACTCGGATCCCTGTGGGAGCGAGTGTGGCGGGGGGCTTGGCGAAACGTCGCACCGCGCCGTTTGAGTGCGAAGCACTTACAAAATCTCTGCTGCATCGCCGTTTTTTTGGGGCTGCTTTGCAGCCCAACGGGGGCAAGCCCCCTCGCCACAGGCAAGCCCCCTCTCCACAGGCTAGCTCCCACAGGTTTTGTGCAGGGCTTTGTTACTTATCGCGAATCGAGAAATTCGCCATGTGTTCCAGGCCTTTGATCAGCGCCGAGTGGTCCCAGTTGCTGCCACCGATAGCCGCGCAGGTGCTGAACACTTGCTGGGTGTTAGCGGTGTTCGGCAGGTTGATGCCCAGTTCGCGCGCGCCGGCCAGCGCCAGGTTGAGGTCTTTCTGGTGCAGGCTGATGCGGAAGCCCGGGTCGAAGGTGCCTTTGATCATGCGCTCGCCATGCACTTCCAGGATCTTCGACGAAGCAAAACCGCCCATCAATGCTTCACGCACCTTGGCTGGATCGGCACCGTTTTTCGAAGCGAACAGCAGGGCCTCGGCGACCGCTTGAATGTTCAGAGCGACGATGATCTGGTTCGCCACTTTCGCGGTTTGACCGTCGCCATTACCACCGACCAGGGTGATGTTCTTGCCCATCGCCTGGAACAGCGGCAGCACGCGCTCGAACGCGTCGGCATCGCCGCCGACCATGATGCTCAAGCTTGCAGCCTTGGCACCGACTTCACCGCCGGACACCGGCGCGTCGAGGTACTGAGCGCCTTTTTCGTTGACCTTGGCCGCGAAGGTTTTGGTGGCGGTCGGCGAGATCGAGCTCATGTCGATGACGACTTTGCCTTTGCCCACACCGGCTGCAACGCCGTCAGCACGGAACAGCACGTCGTCAACCTGTGGGGTATCCGGAACCATGATGATGATGAATTCGGCTTCTTGCGCAACTTCTTTCGGGTTGGCCAGGGCGACTGCGCCACCGGCAATCAAATCAGCAGGCGCAGCGTCGTGGTGCGCCGACAGGAACAGGCTGTGACCGGCTTTCTGCAGGTTCAATGCCATAGGGTGGCCCATGATGCCGGTGCCGATAAATCCGATTTTAGCCATGTGAAATTCCTCTTGTTTTTGTTGCCCCCCGGTACGCACCGATGAGCGTTTTGTGGGGAGGGGGCTTGCCCCCGTTGGGGTGCGAAGCAGCCCTGAAATTGAGTGTTTCTTTGAGTCACTTGCAGGGTGCCGGTTTACGACTGCTTCGCAGCCGGACGGGGGCAAGCCCCCTCACCACAAAAGCCGTTTTACAGGGATCAGCGTCAGATCGCGTTATGGGTTTTGAGCCAGCCAAGGCCCGCTTCAGTCGTGGTCAGCGGCTTGTATTCGCAACCCACCCAGCCCTGGTATCCAATGCGGTCCAGGTGCTCGAACAGGAAGCGGTAGTTGATCTCACCCGTGCCGGGTTCGTTACGCCCCGGGTTGTCAGCCAATTGCACGTGGTTGATCTCGCCCAGATGCGATTGCAGGGTGCGGGCCAGGTCGCCCTCCATGATTTGCATGTGGTAGATGTCGTATTGCAGGAACAGATTGGCGCTGCCGACCTGCTCGCGAATCGACAGGCCTTGCGCCGTGTTGTTCAGGTAGAAGCCGGGGATGTCGCGGGTGTTGATCGCTTCCATGACCAGTTTGATGCCCGCCGCTTGCAGCTTGTCAGCCGCGTACTTGAGGTTGGCAACAAAGGTTTTTTCCACCGTCGCGTCATCAACGCCTTGCGGACGAATACCGGCCAGGCAGTTGATCTGGGTATTGCCCAGCACTTGCGCGTAGGCGATCGCCAAGTCGACGCCAGCGCGGAATTCTTCCACCCGGTCCGGCAGACACGCGATACCGCGCTCGCCCTTGGCCCAGTCGCCGGCCGGCAAGTTGAACAGCACCTGAGTCAGGCCGTTGGCGTCCAGCGTGGCTTTGATTTCGGCGGAGCTGAAATCGTAGGGGAACAGGTATTCGACACCACTGAAGCCGGCCTTGGCGGCCGCTTCGAAACGGGCGAGAAAGTCCTGTTCGGTGAAGAGCATGGACAGGTTGGCTGCGAAACGCGGCATAACTGATCTCCTGTAAATATAAGTCCCTGTAGCAGCTGCCTCGTACCTCGACAGCTGCCACAAGTATCAGGTCATCTTAATCAAGCATCGAAATCGCGGTCGGTGCATCGTTGCCGACCAACGCCAGGTCTTCGAATTCATTGACGGCGTTGATCTCGGTACCCATGGAAATGTTGGTCACGCGCTCCAGGATGATTTCGACGATTACCGGCACCTTGAACTCTTCCATCATTTCCTGAGCCTTGCGCAGTGCCGGCTGGATCTCAGCCGGTTCGAACACACGCAATGCCTTGCAGCCGAGGCCTTCGGCAACCGCGACGTGATCGACCCCGTAACCGTTGAGCTCGGGCGCGTTGAGGTTATCGAAGGACAGCTGCACGCAGTAGTCCATGTCGAAACCGCGCTGCGCCTGACGAATCAGCCCCAGGTACGAGTTGTTCACCACGACGTGGATGTACGGCAGCTTGAACTGCGCGCCCACCGCCAGCTCTTCGATCATGAACTGGAAATCATAGTCGCCCGACAGCGCGACAACCTTGCGCGTCGGATCGGCCTTGACCACACCCAGCGCTGCCGGAATGGTCCAGCCCAACGGGCCGGCCTGACCGCAGTTGATCCAGTGACGCGGCTTGTAGACGTGCAGGAACTGCGCGCCGGCAATCTGTGACAGACCGATGGTGCTGACATAGCAGGTGTCTTTGCCAAACACCTGGTTCATCTCTTCGTAAACGCGTTGCGGCTTGACCGGCACGTTGTCGAAGTGAGTCTTGCGCTGCAGGCTGGCTTTGCGCTGCTGGCAATCCTGCAGCCAGGCGCTGCGGTTTTTCAGTTTGCCGGCGGCTTGCCACTCGCGAGCGACTTCGATGAACACGGTCAGCGCGGCAGCGGCGTCGGAAACGATGCCCAGGTCCGGCGTGAATACGCGGCCGATCTGTGTGCCTTCGATGTCGACGTGAATGAACTTGCGGCCTTCGGTGTAGACGTCGACCGAACCGGTGTGACGGTTGGCCCAGCGGTTACCAATGCCCAGCACCACGTCGGATTTGAGCATCGTCGCGTTGCCGTAGCGGTGCGAAGTTTGCAGGCCGACCATGCCGACCATCAGCGGGTGATCGTCCGGAATCGTGCCCCAGCCCATCAGGGTCGGGATCACCGGGATGCCGGTCAGTTCGGCGAATTCGACCAGCAAGTCGCTGGCGTCTGCATTGATGATGCCACCACCGGCCACCAGCAATGGGCGCTCGGCTTGATCCAGCAAGGCCAGGGCTTTCTCGACCTGCACGCGGGTCGCGCTCGGTTTGGCCAATGGCAGCGGCTGGTAGGCGTCGATATCGAATTCGATTTCAGCCATCTGCACGTCGAACGGCAGGTCGATCAGCACCGGGCCGGGGCGGCCGGAGCGCATTTCGAAAAAGGCTTTCTGGAACGCGTATGGCACCTGGCCCGGTTCCAGAACGGTGGTCGCCCACTTGGTCACTGGCTTGACGATACTGGTGATGTCGACGGCCTGGAAGTCTTCTTTGTGCATTCGGGCGCGGGGTGCTTGCCCGGTGATGCACAGAATCGGGATCGAGTCGGCCGAGGCGCTGTACAGCCCGGTGACCATGTCCGTGCCGGCAGGGCCGGAAGTGCCGATGCAGACGCCGATGTTGCCCGCCTTGGTGCGGGTGTAACCCTCAGCCATGTGGGAGGCGCCTTCAACGTGGCGAGCGAGGACGTGATCGATGCCACCGACCTTTTGCAAGGCGTTGTACAGCGGGTTGATCGCGGCGCCCGGGATGCCAAAAGCGGTATCAACCCCTTCACGGCGCATCACCAGAACGGCGGCTTCGATTGCTCTCATTTTGCTCATGGTTTTGTGCCTCTTACGTTTTGTAATTGTATACAAGTGGCTTTGCGCAGAGTGTATTCACGGCGGACGGCGCGGGTCAATCCATTTTCTCAAGCGCTTGTTTCATTCGTCGGACGCCCATCCCGCTGTGGCTTTTCGTCGCATGTGGCGCTTTTCGATAATTATTGTATACAAAAAAGTAACTCATTGTGTTCTATTTGTTGCATCGACCTGCGTCACTTGAGCGCAGGACACCGCATTCCCTATAACAAAATGAGGACGGCACCATGAGCGCTTTAACCTTGAACGTTGCAGTGAACCTGACCACCCAGGCCATCTCCGCCGGCCGCGCCATTAGCGCGGCCCCTTTGACCATTGCCGTGCTGGACGCGGGCGGGCACTTGCTCAGCCTGCAGCGCGAAGACGGCGCCAGCCTGTTGCGCCCGCAAATCGCCATCGGCAAAGCCTGGGGCGCCATCGCTCTCGGCAAAGGCTCACGCCTGCTGGCGCTGGACGCCCAGCAACGCCCGGCATTTATTGCTGCATTGAACAGCTTGGGGCAGGGCAGTGTTGTGCCAGCACCGGGTGGCGTGCTAATTCGTGATCAGGAAGGGAAAGTGCTGGGAGCGTTGGGGATCAGCGGCGATCTGTCGGATATTGACGAGCAATGCGCGATCAGTGCGATTGAGGCGTTGGGGTTGCGGGCGGATGCTGGGGTGAGTGCTTGATCCTGCATTGACTGAGCTGCCGCCATCGCGAGCAAGCTCGCTCCCACAGGGATCGAGGATGCTCACCTGTTTTGCAAACCTGCTGTGGGAGCGAGCTTGCTCGCGATGGCTGTCTTTGAGAAACATCCAGGTAAAACTCTGCACCGCTTTCAGGCATTCTCTGGTCTAGCCTTCACATGACCAAATCATGAGAGTGGCAAAGGAATGCCTGATCTACCAGCTTCACATCGCCTGCGCCTCGGCCGTTATGCCGAACCCAATCGCATCTATCTCCTGACCACCAATACGCTTGGCAGAGATCCTGTCTTCAGGGATTTGTCTCTGGGTCGATTGGTGGTGCATCAGTTTCGACATGCTCAAAATCAGAATTGGGCATATTCATTGGCTTGGGTGGTGATGCCTGATCACTTTCATTGGTTGATCGAGCTTCGGCAGGGATCATTGAGCGAGCTAATGCAAAAGACCAAATCACTGAGTACGCGAGCAGTGAACCTGTGCGCATGTCGCAGCGGCAGTCTTTGGCAGAAGGGCTTCCATGACCGTGCTCTGCGTCGTGATGAGGACCTGGTGAAGGTCGCCCGGTATGTTGTAGCCAACCCATTGCGGGCAGGGCTGGTTGAGAAGCTAGGCGACTATCCGCTGTGGGATGCTATCTGGGTTTGATCCAGGAACGGCTTGGCTTCATCGCCAGCAGGCTGGCTCCCACAGTTGATTCCTGACACTCGGATATCCCAAGTGGGAGCCAGCCTGCTGGCGATGCCCGCACCGCGCTCTACCGATCCGGCTCACACCCCTTCAACACCAACCGAATAATCGTCTGCGCCGCTGCTTCGTAATCTTCTTCATCCAGCTTGGCTTTGCCGGTGATCGCGGTGATCTGCCAGTCGAAGTCTGCGTACGTTTGGGTGGCGGCCCAGATACTGAACATCAGGTGATTGGGGTCGATGGGGGCGATCTGGCCGCGGTCGATCCAGGTCTGGATGCAGTCGATATTGTGCCGGGCCTGGCCATTGAGTTGTTCCACCAGATCAGGGCTCAGGTGCGGGGCGCCGTGCATGATTTCGCTGGCGAATACTTTCGAGGCAAAAGGCAGATCGCGGGAGATGCGGATTTTCGAACGGATGTAGCCGCTCAGGACTTCACTGGGCGCGCCATCCGGATTGAACGGGGTCGACGCCTGCAGAATCGGCTCGATGATGCTTTCCAGGACCTCGCGATAGAGGTTTTCCTTGGATTTGAAGTAGTAGTAGACGTTGGGCTTGGGCAATCCCGCCTTGGCTGCGATATCACTGGTTTTGGTCGCAGCGAAGCCCTTGTCGGCAAATTCTTCACTGGCGGCACGCAGGATCAGTTGTTTGTTGCGCTCGCGGATAGTGCTCATAAACCAGGGGGTTCCTTGCCTGTTCTGGCGGTTGCGCATGGTAGCACCGGCCTCGTTCGACGCTCAAGAATGCCCCGTGGAGCGTAGGTCGCGGTATGCTGCGCAGCATTCACTTTTGAAGGACATCTCATTCATGGCAGGAAGCAGCTTGCTGTTACTGATCGACGACATCGCCGCAGTGCTCGACGATGTAGCGTTGATGACCAAATTGGCCGCGAAAAAGACCGCTGGCGTGCTCGGTGACGACTTGGCGCTCAATGCCCAGCAAGTCTCTGGTGTGCGGGCCGAGCGGGAAATCCCCGTGGTGTGGGCGGTGGCCAAAGGGTCGTTTCTCAATAAGTTGATCCTCGTGCCTTCGGCGCTGGCAATCAGCGCGTTCATCCCGTGGCTGGTCACGCCGCTGCTTATGGTCGGCGGCGCATACCTGTGTTACGAGGGTTTCGAGAAACTCGCGCACAAATTCCTGCACAGCAAAACCGAAGACAAGGCCGAACACGCAGAGCTGGTCGAGGCGGTAGCCAACCCTGCGGTCGATCTGGTGGCCTTCGAGAAAGACAAGATCAAAGGCGCGATCCGCACCGATTTCATTCTTTCGGCAGAAATTATCGCCATCACTCTGGGCACTGTGGCGGGCGCCTCGCTGACCCAGCAAGTGCTTGTGCTATCGGGCATCGCCATGGTCATGACCGTGGGCGTTTACGGGTTGGTGGCGGGCATCGTCAAGCTCGATGACCTCGGCCTGTGGCTGACGCAGAAACCTGGCCAGATGGCCAGAAGCATCGGCAACGGAATTCTGCGCGCAGCACCGTACATGATGAAAAGCCTGTCGGTGATCGGTACTGCAGCGATGTTCCTGGTCGGCGGCGGGATTCTGACCCACGGCATACCTGTCGTTCATCACTGGATCGAAAGCGTCAGCGCAGGGGCGGGCGGTGCCGGGTTTATCGTGCCGACGTTGTTGAATGCGGTGGCGGGGATTGTCGCGGGCGCCGCGGTGTTGGCGGTTGTGATGGTTGTAAGCAAGATCTGGAAAGCAGCGAAAGGCTGACACTCCCACATTGGTTTTTGGTGTTTGCAAGACGGCATGAAAAAAGGCCATTCGACTCCCATCGAATGGCCTTTTTCATTGCCGAGGATTTATTCGGCGATCTGCAACTTGCGCGACTCGGTGTACACGTAGCGCACTTTCTCGTATTCGAACGGCGAATTCAGCTGGCCGTAGCGGAAGCTGGTCTGATTACGCTTGTCGACGCTGCGCAACAACCAGAGTTCGGGATGGTTGGAGCTAACTTGCGCGACGTTGAGGAAGTTGATTGCCGACTCGGCCGTGAAATCCACCGCCAGGCCTCCGGTATCGCGGATGTTGGATGGCCCGAGGATTGGCAGCACAAAATAGGCGCCGCCCGGCACACCGTAGAAGCCGAGTGTCTGACCAAAGTCTTCGCTCTGGCGCGGCAGGCCCATGGCAGTCGCCGGGTCCCACAGACCGGCGATGCCGACGGTGGTATTGAGCAACAGGCGTGCGGTGGTTTCCATCGAACGCTTGCCCTTGAACTGCAGCAGGCTGTTCATCAGGTTTGGCACGTCGCCGAGGTTGTTGAAGAAGTTGCTGACGCCGGTGCGCAAGAAGCTCGGCGTGATATAGCGATAACCATCGACGACGGGCAGGAACACCCACTGGTCGAAACGGTAGTTGAAGTGGTACACGCGACGGTTCCACCCTTCCAGCGGGTCGTACACGTTCAGCGCGTTGAGCGTCGAGCGTTCGAACTCGCGCTGGTCCAGGCCCGGGTTGAATTTGAGTTTGCTCAGCGGTTCCTTGAAACCGTCGTTGTCGATCACAACCGGCGCGTTGGCTTTGCTGTTGTCGGCATTGGCGACGCCTGCACAGAGTAGCGCTGCGATTAGCAGGAGATGTTTAGCCACGGAAAAACTCCAGCATGGCGTCGCTGTTGACGCGGTAATTAAGGTTGCCGCAATGGCCGCCCAGTGGATAAACGGTCAAACGGTCGCCAAAGGTCTTGCGCAGGAAACCGAGGTCGCCAGGGCCGAGGATGACGTCATCGGCATTGTGCATGACGGCGATTTTCGGGCTGTCGCGCAGGTAATCCTCAAGGGCGTACAGGCTCACCTGGTCGATCAGCTGCAACAGGCTGCCGCCGTCAGTGCGCGCGCGCCACATCGGGATGACTTGCTCGGTGATGTAGCAATCGAAGTCGCACTGCAACGCACGCTTGAGGAACGGCGTGAGGCTGGTGCCCTGAGTGATCGGGTGCTTTGGCGGCGTGATCAGGCCGCGACGGTTGATCAGGTCGGACGTGAAGGCGATGTCGGCTGCGGAAAAGCGGAACGAGGTGCCGATCAGCATCGCCATCTGTTCATTGCTCAAGTGCTGCTTGGACTGCTGAAAGTCGTAGAGCAGGGCATCGTTGAGGTCGATGTAACCCTTCTGCTGGAAGTAACGCGTCAGCTTGTTCAGCACCAATTCGTAAAAAGTGGTGGAGTCGGTGATGCCTTTGACCTCGGTTTGCACCAACCGGTCGAGGTTGGTGATCGAGGTGTACAGGTTGACCGGCGGATTGAGCAGCAAAACTTTCTTGAAGTTGAAGCTGCGGCGGGTTTCATCCAGGTGGGCGACGAATGCCGCATCCAGGGCGCCGAGGCTGTAGCCGGTCAGGTAGTAATCGGTTACCGGCAGGTTCGGGTTTTGCGCCCTGATCGCCTGCATTACCCGATACATGTCTTCGGCATCTTCCTTGGTGATACCCGGCGTGGCGAAGCGTGAGGCGGCGCTGATGAAGTCGAAGCTGGTCGGCGACGACAATTGCACCACGTGATAACCGGCCTTGTAATAAAGCTTCTTGAGGTACTCATTGAGGCTGCTGTCATAGCGCGCACCCGTGCCGGCGATCAGGAAGATCAGCGGCGCGGCTTTATCCTGGGTGGCAATGCGATAGGTGAGTTTCTTCACGGGCCAGAAGTTGTCCGGCAATTCGAATTCACGCTCCGGCCGCAAGGTAACGCTGCGGTCCTGCTGATCGATGTCATCGTCCAGGGGCAACTCCGGACGCAGGTCCGGAGGTGTCGTGGCGATGGTCGCCTCGAACGGGTTGGTCAAGGGGTAGCCATAACTGGCGGCGTCGATATCGACCGCCAGTGCGGACGCACTCAAAATAAGGCCGCCAAACAGGGCGGCAAAGCGCAAGGAACGGAGCATGACTGGATCCTAAGAGGAAGGGTGCCGAATAAAGTTTGCAGGCTATGACCGCCGGGGTTGCGCCAAAGTGCCATGGTTCGGCACCCATCAGGCCTAATTCGGGGTAATAGTAGCTGGACGATACACTTTGCAGCTATTTCGTGACTATTTATCTGTTGCGCGCGTTTGCTTAACGCGGTCGGGCGATTAAGCTGGCCGCCGTTTTTATCCGTTGGAGTGTGACATGTCCCGCCGTGTACCCGTGGTATTACTGCTTGTTCTGCTGCCATTGTGGCTGGCCGCCAGTTATGGCGCACGCTATGGTTTCATGGAAGATGCGCAGTGGGTTGGCATCTGCGTGGATGAAGCCAGTCGTTGGGAATGCGTTGTACGCTCGAATCTGGGATTGATGATCCACTTCCAGGTTCTCGGCTATTCGGCACTGGCGTTGGCCATCATCGGTTTCGTGATTCCAGGCAGGGCCGGGTGGTGGCTTGCGGTGCTGGCGCTGGTGTTCGGGCTACCGGCGCTGGCGCTGTATAACACGACGCTGGCGGTGTTTGCAGTGGTGATTGCGGGATTGCCGTCTCGCGGCGCCTGATGCACGCCATCGCGGGCAAGCCACGCTCCCACATGTCCCGTGTCGCACATTGTTTTCGTGATCGACAAATCCTGCGGAAGCTTGGCGTGCCAGCGATGGGGTCAGAAGCTTCGCTGCAAATCAGACGTTGCGAACCCGTAGACACCGCCACAACGCAAACGCCATCAATACGCTCACCAGCGCCCAGCCCCAGGCCTGCTGATTCTGCAAACCTTCGCGGTACAGCTGCGGTGCGATGCCCGCACCGACGATAAAGGTCAGCAGGGCGATCTCCCGACGCGGGACATTCACCGGACGGCACAGGTACACCAGCGCCGGAAGGATGAACGCGACGCTCGGGAAGCTGCGGTAACGCGGATCAAGCACCAGTTCCAGCATGGTCACTGCCGCGGCGAAACCTGCGGCAGCCACTAGCCAGCCAGCCCGGCGCTCCAGCACTGCAAATGCCCGTTCACGCCATCCTTCGCGGGCACTCAAGGTGAGCGCAGCATGCGCCAACACCAGCAGGTTCAGCCCGGTCAACAGCGCGACCCATAACCACTCGCTGGCAAACCGCGTGGTCAGCCGCGCCAGATCACCCCAGGCGCCGAGTGCGCAAGCCGCCAACGCAGCCAGCAGCGGCAGCACCCATGCAGCGCGAGTGGTGCGAACGCGACCGCCGAGCAGCAGCGTGCCGACGAAGATCAAGCCGCCCACTGCCAGCCATTGCGACCAATAGGGTACGTTCGAGACCGGGCCGGCGAGCACGCCTTTGTCCTGGCGATCGGCATCAAACAGCCCCCAATAACCGCCAACGGCACCTTCACTGGCGCGTTTCCATGGTTGGTCGAAGGCTTCGATCAGGTTGTAACGCCAGCCTTGCTGTTCGGCCATGATCACAAAGCCGCGAATGAAACTGGCTTCGTTGACGCGGCTCGGCAGGGCGGTTTCGCGCTGGCGGCCTTCGCTCGGCCAGCCGGTTTCACCGATCATCACATCCTTGGGGGCGAACTTGTTGCCGAACACCTGACGAATTTGCGCAACATGCTGCAGCGCGGCGTCAATGTTCGAAGGATCGTCTTCCCAGTACGGCAGCAAATGAATGGTCAGGAAATCAACGGCCGGGGCGACTTCCGGGTGTTTGAGCCAGAATTCCCAGACATCGGCGTAGGTGACCGGTTGCTTGACCTGACTTTTGACTTTGTTGATCAGCCTGGCCAGTTGAGCGCCGGTGATTTCCTTGCGCAGCAAGGTTTCGTTGCCGACGATGACCGACGTGATCACATCGGCGTTGGCGTTGGCAGAGGCAATCAGCAAGTCGACTTCTTTTTCGGTGTCCGCCGAGTTGCTGTTGACCCACGCGCCGATCATCATTTTCAAGCCGTGCTTGCGCGCCAGATCAGGCAAGCCCTCAAGGCCGGTCATGGAATATGTGCGGATGCATTCAAAGCGCGTGGCCAGCAACGCCAGATCGGCGTCCATGCGCTCCGGGCGCAATTTGAAGGGCACGTCGAACGGCGACTGGTCCTTGTCGAACGGCGTGTAGGACGCGCATTGCAGTTTGTGCGCGGCGCTCGCGACGTCCGGCAAAACCACCGGTTTGCCGAGGCCGTACCAGAACCCGCAAAGCGCAAATAGCCCGAGGAGGCAGGCGAATAAATAAGCAGCAAAAGGAAAGCGGGATGTCGCGGGCATGGTCAGGCCGTCTGGGAGCAAAGCGGCGCATGTTACCTGCATTTAACGCTCGCTTGGTGGTCTGCATGATTTTGACATGCAAAGTTCGGGCGGCCTGGACGACGGATTCAAGGCAGTGTCGTTAATGGCTTTCTGATGTCGTTTCTCGATGCTTTGAGGTCGCTGGCAGAGCAGGTCGCCGTTGGCGTCGGGTTGATGATCGAAAGTGTCAGTACTCCGCTGATGTTTGGGCGAGTTTGCGGTGAGCGTGATGGAGGCGCTGTGCACCACAACAATACGTTGACGCGACTCGGCATCCGTCGAGCGCAGCACTTTCGGGGAAGTAACGATGAAGATGCGACGACTTTTAGGCGCGGGTGCCGCACTGGTGCTTGCGATTGGCTCTACCCACGCCCTGGCCGCGAAAGGGGCTTTGACCATCGGTTATGTCGACGGCTGGTCCGACAGTGTTGCGACCACCCACGTCGCGGCCGAAGTGATCAAGCAAAAGCTCGATTACGATGTGAAGCTGCAAGCGGTTGCCACCGGGATCATGTGGCAGGGTGTTGCCACGGGCAAACTCGACGCCATGCTGTCCGCCTGGCTGCCCGTCACTCACGGCGATTACTGGACCAAGAACAAGGATCAGGTCGTCGATTACGGCCCGAACTTCAAGGACGCAAAAATCGGTTTGATCGTGCCTGAGTACGTCAAGGCCAAATCCATCGAGGACCTGAAAACCGACGACACCTTCAAGAATCGCATCGTCGGCATCGACGCCGGTTCAGGTGTGATGCTCAAGACCGATCAGGCCATCAAGGACTATGGCCTGACCGGTTATCAACTCAAGGCCAGCTCCGGCGCCGGCATGATCGCCGAACTGACCCGTGCCGAGAAGAAAAACGAATCCATCGCTGTGACCGGTTGGGTGCCGCACTGGATGTTCGCCAAGTGGAAACTGCGTTTCCTCGACGATCCGAAAAGCGTGTATGGCGCAGCGGAGACCGTGAACAGCATCGGCAGCAAGGAACTGGAAACCAAGGCGCCGGAAGTGGCGAAGTTCCTGAAGAACTTCCAGTGGGCTTCGAAGGATGAAATCGGCGAAGTGATGTTGGCCATTCAGGACGGTGCCAAGCCTGACGCAGCGGCCAAGGCGTGGGTTGCCAAACATCCGGAGCGTGTTGCGGACTGGACCAAATAACCCAAACACCGCAGACCCCCTGTAGGAGTGAGCCTGCTCGCGATAGCAACCTGTCAGATGACATAACCGTCGACTGACACAGCGCGATCGCGAGCAGGCTCACTCCTACATTTATTTGGGCATGCTTGAGATTGGCGCATGTGTCACGTCGTTCTAATACTAAGGTCGTCTGGAACCTGTCCCGCAGCCGCATAAAGTGGATGACGTCACAACTTCATCTGTGCTGCGAGGATAAAAACAATGAACGACAGCATTTACCTCTCGATTCAAAACAGCCCGCGCTTCAAGGAGCTGGTTAGTAAGCGAGAAAAGTTCGCCTGGATTCTTTCGGCGATCATGCTTGGGCTTTACTCCGGATTCATTCTTCTGATTGCGTATGGGCCGCATATATTGGGCGCCAAAGTCAGCCCCGAGTCTTCTATCACCTGGGGTATACCGATCGGTATCGGGCTGATTCTTTCGGCCTTCGTCCTGACCGGCATCTACGTACGACGCGCCAATGGCGAATTCGACGACCTGAACAATGCGATTCTCAAGGAGGCTCAGCAATGATCCGGCGTCTAATGGCTCTATTGAGCATCGCAGCATTTGCACCAGGCGCCTGGGCGGCTGACGCCCTGACCGGTGCAGTGGCCAAACAGCCGTTGAACGTTGCCGCCATCCTGATGTTTGTGGCGTTCGTTGGCGCGACTTTGTACATCACTTACTGGGCGTCCAAGAAAAACAACTCGGCGGCGGACTATTACGCGGCGGGTGGCAAGATCACCGGTTTCCAGAACGGTCTGGCGATTGCCGGCGACTACATGTCTGCGGCGTCCTTCCTGGGTATTTCCGCTCTGGTGTTCACCTCGGGTTATGACGGCCTGATTTACTCGATCGGCTTCCTTGTGGGCTGGCCGATCATTCTGTTCCTGATCGCCGAGCGCCTGCGTAACCTGGGTAAATACACCTTTGCCGACGTGGCGTCCTATCGCTTGGGGCAAACCCAGATTCGTTCGCTGTCGGCGTGCGGGTCGCTGGTGGTGGTGGCGTTCTACCTGATCGCGCAAATGGTCGGTGCCGGCAAGCTGATTCAGCTGCTGTTCGGTCTCGATTACCATGTTGCGGTGATTCTGGTCGGTATTCTGATGTGCGCCTATGTGCTGTTCGGCGGCATGCTGGCGACCACCTGGGTGCAGATCATCAAGGCTGTATTGTTGCTGTCCGGTGCCTCTTTCATGGCGCTGATGGTGATGAAAAGCGTCAACTTCGATTTCAACGCGCTGTTCTCCGAGGCGATCAAGGTTCACCCTAAAGGTGAAGCGATCATGAGCCCCGGTGGTCTGGTGAAAGATCCGATCTCGGCGTTCTCGCTGGGTCTGGCGCTGATGTTCGGCACCGCTGGCCTGCCGCACATTCTGATGCGCTTCTTCACCGTAAGTGACGCAAAAGAAGCGCGCAAGAGCGTGCTGTACGCAACCGGTTTCATTGGTTACTTCTACATTCTGACCTTCATCATTGGCTTCGGCGCGATCCTGCTGGTCAGCACCAACCCTGCGTTCAAAGATGCGGCGGGCGCGCTGTTGGGCGGTAACAACATGGCGGCGGTGCACCTGGCCAATGCGGTCGGTGGCAGCATCTTCCTGGGCTTCATCTCGGCGGTAGCGTTCGCGACCATTCTGGCAGTGGTTGCCGGTCTGACCCTGGCCGGTGCTTCGGCGGTGTCTCATGACCTGTACGCCAGCGTGATCAAGAAAGGCAAGGCGAACGAGAAGGACGAGATCCGCGTCTCGAAAATCACCACCATCGCCTTGGCGGTGCTGGCGATTGGTCTTGGCATTCTGTTCGAGAAGCAGAACATCGCGTTCATGGTGGGTCTGGCATTCTCCATCGCGGCAAGCTGTAACTTCCCGGTACTGCTGCTTTCGATGTACTGGAAGAAACTGACGACGCGTGGTGCGATGATCGGCGGCTGGCTGGGGCTGATCAGTGCGGTTGGTTTGATGGTGCTTGGGCCAACCATCTGGGTGCAGATTATGGGGCACGAGAAGGCTGTCTTCCCGTATGAATACCCGGCGCTGTTCTCGATGATCATTGCCTTTGTCGGGATCTGGTTCTTCTCGATCACTGACAAGTCCAAGGCTGCGGACAATGAGCGGGCGCTGTTCTTTCCGCAATTTGTTCGGTCGCAGACCGGGCTTGGGGCGAGCGGGGCGGTTTCTCACTAAGGGTTTGAGTGGTTAGTTGCTGAAATGGAAATGCCCCGGTCGAGAGATCGGGGCATTTTTTTGCTTTGTTTGGCTACACTGGTGAGACCGGCGCATCCTGAGCGCCCTGTGCGACTTCCACCACCAAGGAGTCAGACCCATGCCCGAAAAAACATGCGATTGCCCGCAATGTTCGTGCAAACTCGGCGAGCATCCCATTGCTCGCCACGGCAAGCATTACTGTTGCGATGCGTGCGCCCACCACCATGCAAATGGTGAAGCGTGCACCCATGAAGGTTGCAAATGCGCAGCACCGAAAAAATAGCAGCGCAAAAAAAGTGGAGCCTATTCAGGCTCCACTTCCAGTCTCAGGCTGTCATCATCCAGCCGTTCGGTATGGCGGATCACGCCGCTGAGTCGTCGCCCGTCGACGCTCACCAGGAGCGTATTGGCTTCCTCAAGGTCGACCGGCAGGGGGGGCTGGACGCGTAAGGCAAAACGGTTCGGCTCACCCTCAACCTGTTCGAGGCCCACCTGGCACTCGGCACTTTTAGTGAGGCGACCAAACAGTGTATCGATGCCATAGTCGATGTGAGCCTGACTGGTTTGCGGTGCGGTCATCATCATTTACCCTCTCGATCGTTCACCCGGCTGGCCGCCACTTGACGTTTTCCACCCCGAATTTTTCCGCCATCGGCTTGCTGGTTTTCTGCACCTTTTCGCGGCCGAAACGCGGGATCCGTCCTACGCCCGCGTCACAGCTTGCCCAATGCCATGCCTCAGCGTTATCCATTTTGTCAAGGCGGATAATGAAGGACTTGGGGGCGCCGTGTAGGGTGTATTCAATGACGAAAAGTTTTGCGTTGTTCATAAAGCCCGAATTTCTCCCTGTAGTAATAGAAGGATCGTGACGGTGGCGGAAAATTCAGTTGGATTGTCAGGCGGTAGTCGTCGATAGCGACAGGGTTCATGCCCGTGCGTCAGGAAGTTGTCGCAAGGGCCAATGATTGCTGATCATCGTCCTCAGCGGGCGTTCGATTCGAATGTTTGCGGGTTTGCGTGAGACGACTGGCCGGGACCACGCTCTGCTAGAATCGCCGGCATTGACTTCACAAGGTGCCACCATGAGCGAACCCATCCGTCTGACCCAGTACAGCCACGGCGCAGGATGCGGTTGCAAGATTTCTCCGCAGGTGCTGGAGGTGATTCTCGCCGGCAGTGGCGCACAGAATCTTGATCCCAGGCTGTGGGTCGGCAACGCCTCGCGCGATGACGCGGCGGTGTATGCGATTGATGAGGAACGCGGGGTCGTTTCGACCACAGACTTCTTCATGCCGATTGTTGATGACCCGTTCGATTTCGGCCGGATTGCCGCCACCAATGCGATCAGCGATATCTACGCCATGGGCGGCGATCCATTGATGGCGATTGCGATCCTTGGCTGGCCGGTCAACGTGCTGGCGCCGGAAATTGCCCGGGAGGTGATTCGCGGCGCACGTTCGGTCTGCGATGAGGCAGGAATTCCATTGGCCGGCGGCCATTCCATCGACGCGCCGGAGCCGATCTTCGGCCTGGCCGTGACGGGTCTGGTGCACAAGCGCCACATGAAGCGCAACGACACCGCCACCGTCGGCTGCCTGCTCTATCTCACCAAACCCCTGGGCATCGGCATCCTCACCACGGCTGAGAAGAAGGGTAAGTTACGCCACGCCGATATCGGCCTCGCCCGCGACTGGATGTGTACCCTCAACAAACCGGGCAGCCGCTTCGGCAAGCTCGACGGCGTCACGGCGATGACTGACGTGACCGGGTTCGGGCTGCTGGGGCATCTGGTGGAAATGGCCGACGGCAGCGACCTCAGCGCGCGCATCGAATATGCCCGGGTGCCACAATTGCCCGGTGTCGAGTATTACCTCGAACAGGGCTGCGTCCCCGGCGGCACCTTGCGCAATTTCGACAGCTACGCCGGCAAGCTGGGGCGGCTTCAGGAATTGCACAAACGCGTGCTGTGCGACCCGCAAACCAGCGGTGGTTTGCTGATTGCGGTGACGCCCGAGGGGAACGCGCAGTTCCTCGAAGTCGCCACCGGCCTGGGCCTGTCGCTGGAGCCGATCGGGGAACTGGTCGAGCGACAGACCCACGCGGTCGAGGTGTATTGATGCCCATCGACGTCACCGATTACCGCGACATCTTCCTTCATGACCGGCCGATGATGGACACGCGTGCGCCGGTCGAATTCGCCAAGGGTGCCTTCCCCGGCGTCGCTAACTTGCCGCTGATGAATGACAGCGAGCGCCAGCGTATCGGCACCTGTTACAAGGAACAGGGCCAACAGGCGGCGATCACCCTGGGCCACCAACTGGTGTCAGGCCCGGTCAAGGCGCAACGCATCCAGGCCTGGGCGCAATTTGCCCAGGCTCATCCGGACGGTTTGCTGTATTGCTTTCGCGGCGGCTTGCGCTCGCAAATCGTCCAGCAGTGGCTCAAGGACGAGGCGGGCATTGATTTTGCGCGGGTGGGTGGCGGTTACAAAGCCATGCGCACCTTCTTGCTGGAGACGCTCGATCAAGCGGTGACCCAGTGCGATTTCATCTTGCTGGGCGGCATGACCGGCACTGGCAAGACTGAGGTGCTCACGCAACTGAACAATGGCCTTGATCTGGAAGGTCATGCCAACCATCGTGGCTCCAGCTTCGGCAAACGCGCGACCGGGCAGCCGTCCAACATCGATTTTGAAAACCGTCTGGCGGTGGACCTGCTGAAAAAGCGCGACCGTGGCATCGAGCAGTTTGTGCTTGAAGACGAAAGCCGCATGGTCGGCAGTTGCGCCTTGCCGTTGCCACTGTTTCAGGGCATGCAGCGGTTTCCGATGGTCTGGCTCGAAGACAGCCTGCAAGGTCGCGTCGAGCGGATCCTGCGCGATTACGTGGTGGACCTGTGCGCCGAATTCATCGGCGTGCACGGCGAGGAAGGTTTTGCGTTGTTTTCCGAGCGCTTGCTGGCAAGCCTGAACAATGTCCAGAAGCGCCTGGGCGGGGAGCGGTATCGGCGGCTGCTGATTCTGTTGGAAGTGGCGTTGGCGGAGCAGGCGCGCAGTGGCGCGGTGGACCTGCATCGTGGCTGGATCGAAGGGTTGCTGCGAGAGTATTACGACCCGATGTATGCGTTTCAGCGTGAGAAGAAGGGCGCGCGGATCGAGTTTGTCGGGGAGCAGGCAGCGGTGCTTGAGTACCTTCGCGACCGAGTCATTGCGTGACACTGATGTTGAATCGGCGGACCCCTTGGCGGGCAAGCCTTGCTCGCGAAGAAGAGGCTCGCCCAACCACTACAAATTTCACAGCAACGCCGCACCGATCAACCCGCTGACCACTCCGATCCCCATGGTCATCAGCGCCACGCTGACCAGCACTCGCGCGTCGAAATCCTTTCGCAGCATCAACAGCGACGGCAGGCTGATGCTCGGCAGGGTCATCAACAAAGCCACGGCGGGCGCGGTGCCCATGCCCAACGTCATCATGGTTTGCACGATAGGGATTTCGGCAGCGGTCGGAATTACAAACAGCGTGCCGACAATCGCCAACGGAATCAGCCACATCAGGCTATTCGCCATGGCCCCGTCGATGTGCGGGAATACCCAGACGCGCACTGCGCCCAGCACCAGCACCGCGAGGATGTAGACCGGGATGGTGCTCCAGAACAACTGCCACAGGGTTTTCGCCCAGCGCGCCAGGAAAGGTTGCGTGTTTTTCTCTGTCGCGTGGGTGACCGCTTCGACCGCCGCTTCCGGCAGCTTTTCCGGGCCGGCAATACGTTGCGCCACCAGCGACACGCCGAACACCAGCACGATCCCCGCCACCAGGCGCAATGCCGTGAAGCCCCAGCCGAGGACGAAACCCATGAACACCAGTGTGGCCGGGTTGAGCACCGGGTTGCCGATCCAGAACGCCAGCGCCGCGCCCACCGAGACATTCGAACGGCGCATGCTCGCGGCCACTGGTGCCGCACAGCATGAGCACATCATCCCCGGCAGGGCAAAGAGCCCGCCGCGCACGGTCGAGGCAACACCGGCGCGGCCGAACAGGCGCAGCAGCCAGTCTCGCGGGATCAACACTTGCAGCAGGGAACCGAGAACGATCGCCAGCACGGCGGCTTTCCAGATTGCCAGAAAATACACTTTCGCGTAGGTCAGGGCGGCGGCCAGCGGGGCGGTCTGAGCATCGTTGAGAATGGAAGCGCCGATGCTGTGATTGTCAGCGGCAACGAACGCTTTCACATAGTAGGGCGACCACTTGACGTAGTAGAGGCCGATGCAGGCCACCAGCACGAACAATGCAGGTTTCCACCAGAACGACCAGCCCCGGGCGGGAACGGCTATGGTTGAGAGCGACATGAGGAGGATCCGGACCAAGGGGAGATGGGCTGCATGATAGCCCAGCCCCTTGGTCCATGCTGGAGTTCGCGGGTGTGCCTGACCGACAGCGTCAGGTCGGACAGGTTTGTTGACCGTTATCCAGGCCCTGCTTGTAAGTGTGGCTCTGCAGACTGGCCTTGCCGTTATGCCACGTCAGGGTGAGCACGTAGAGCGAGTCGAAGTCACTGGATGCCCAGTCCTCGGTGATGTTCTGCTTCTTGCCAGCCGCTTCGCCCGCGACCTTGTTGATCAGCTCGGGCAAGTAACCGTGGGACCAGGCGGTGTAGATCACCGAATTGTGGTACTTGTCCTCCAGCAACTCATTGGCCAGGTCGCTGGTGTCGTTGGCCGAAAATTCGATGTTCACCGGCAAACCGAGCTTGATGGCGCTGGGGCTGATGGTGATTAAAGGGCGAATGTAGCTGTAGGAGTTATCGAGCTCGCCTTCTTCGACATTGCGCGTCGGGTTGGCAGCGAACACGTAGTCGGCCTTGCCGAATTTCTCCGGCAGCAGGGTGGCCAGGTCAATGGCGCGGTTCAGGCCCTGGCAGTTCAGCTGGCCGAGGCCGCCGGCGGGTTTCTCCGCGTGGCGCAGAAAAACCAGTGTCTGGGTACCGTCCGCCGGCTGGGCGCGACTTTCGCTGGATTCCAGCGACAGAAACAAGGCGCTCACCGCCAGCAAGGAAGGCAGCAGGATGTAGGCGCGATGCTTGAAAGGCTTGGCGAATTTCAAAAACTTCATCATTCGATTAGTTCTTCAGCACAGTCGGTTAAGGCTGACAAACCTCTACACCTCGAGCTCCCGGCAGCAGGTGGTTTCCATGTCGTTGTGGCCATTGCAATTTCCAATGGCAATCCTCAGAGTCCTGCGAGGCTTTTTGGTTCGATCAACGCAAGGGCGCAGCACTGTAGCCGCAACCACATCGGGATCGGGAATAAGGTTATCGACAGGATGTTGCGATTTGAAGTACGCCGGTGCCAGCAAGCAAACTGCACAACCATTGGCCGACGATCGTCGATTAGACAAGCGACCTAGCGATCGCTACGTCGAGGAACCTAAACGCTTGTTGAAAGTGGTCGATGGGCGGCTTGAGTGGCGTGACTGGATCATGGGCGAACGCTACACCATCGCCGACATTGCGACACTTCCGTGGGTGCGCAATCTGATCGGTTTCCATGAAGCAGGCGATCTGATCGGCATCAACCATTTCAAGAACGTGACGCAAGTGCTGGAACGCTTCCTGGCGCGGCCGGCCGTCATCCGCGGGCTGGAAATTCCCAGGTAGAACGTTTCGACACCAACAGGACCAAGGCCGGCCATGCATACATTGGATTTCAAGCAAGTAGATGTCTTTAGCCGCATCGCGCTAAAAGGTAATCCGTTGGCCGTAGTGTTCAACGCGGACGAGCTCAGCGATGAACGCATGGCGGCATTCGCCACATGGGCCAACCTCAGTGAAACCACATTCATCCTTGAGCCGCAGGATCCCCGGGCAGATTACCGGGTCAGGATTTTCACCACACTGAACGAGTTGCCATTCGCTGGTCACCCGACGCTGGGCACTTGTCATGCCTGGCTCGAAGCCGGCGGTGTGCCCAAGGGCGAGGAGATCATTCAGGAATGCGGCGTCGGCCTGGTGCGGGTGCGTCGACAAGGCGCGGAGCTGGCTTTTCTCGCACCGCCACTGCTCAAGAGCGGGCCGGTGGAGGCCGATGTCATGGAACGCGTCCGGCGTGGGCTCAGGCTGGAACCGGGCGCCATTGTTCGGGCGCAGTGGGTCGATAACGGCGCAGGCTGGCTGGCGGTAATGGTTGAGAATCGCCGGCAGGTGCTGGACCTGCAACCGGATCACGCGCACATGCTCGGCCTCGCGGTGGGAGTGATCGCACCGTGGCATCCGGAGCGCGACGGTGATAACGCACAGTTCGAAGTGCGCGCGTTCATCTCCGGCGATGGCATGCCGGAAGACCCCGCCACCGGCAGCCTGAATGCCGGGATTGCCCAGTGGTTGCTCGGCGAAGGGCTAGCGCCGGCGTCTTATGTGGTCAGTCAGGGCCTGACCATGGGGCGCGCCGGGCGTATTCAGGTTGAGAAAACCGGCGATGATATCTGGATTGGTGGTTCTGTAGTGACCTGTATTACCGGCACGCTGAAAATCTGAACCTTGCGGTAATTATTGCCGAAGCGGTAAGGGTTTTTCCTCCACTGAGGTTTGTCGCTGGCAGCACGCAGGGCATAAGCTTTCCCCCCTTACGGCTTTCGTCTCATCTTCCGATTTCAGGAACCTCCCATGCCCAGCCAGTTCCCCGAAGCACGTCCCCGCCGTCTGCGTCGCAATGCGAGCCTGCGCAGCCTGTTCCAGGAAACCGAATTCAGCTTGGGCGACCTGTTACTGCCGATATTCGTCGAGGAAGAAATCGACGATTTTGTGCCGATCAGCAGCATGCCCGGTGTGATGCGAATCCCGGAGTCGAAACTGGCCGGCGAGATCGAGCGCTATGCGCGTGCCGGGATCAAATCGGTGATGACGTTCGGTGTGTCCCACCATCTGGACAGCAGTGGCAGCGACACCTGGAGCGACAACGGCCTGGTCTCGCGCATGTCGCGGATCGCCAAGGACGCGGTACCGGAAATGATTGTGATGTCCGACACCTGTTTTTGCGAATACACCGATCACGGGCACTGCGGCGTGTTGCACAACCATGAAGTGGACAACGACCAGACCCTGATCAATCTCGGCAAACAGGCCGTCGCCGCCGCCCGTGCCGGCGCCGACGTGATAGCCCCGTCGGCGGCGATGGACGGCCAGGTTCGGGCGATCCGCAAGGCACTCGACGAAGCCGGTTTTACCCAGATTCCGATCATGGCCTATTCCACCAAATTCGCCTCGGCGCTTTACGGGCCATTCCGTGAAGCTGGCGGCAGCGCGCTCAAAGGGGACCGCAAAAGCTATCAGATGAACCCGATGAACCGCCGCGAAGCCGTGCGCGAATCGTTGCTGGACGAGCAGGAAGGCGCCGATGCCCTGATGGTCAAACCGGCTGGCGCGTACCTCGACATCATCCGCGACATCCGTGAAGTGTCACGCCTGCCACTGTCGGCGTATCAGGTGAGTGGCGAGTACGCGATGATCAAGTTCGGTGCGCAGGCGGGGGCGATCGACGAAGACCGTGTGGTGCGCGAAAGCCTGGGCGCGATCAAGCGTGCGGGCGCGGATCTGATCTTCACCTATTTTGCGATGGACCTTGCGCTGGCCGGCATCTGAAGCCCCAATCCCTTGGTCACGCATATACCGCAGGCCGCGCAGCCGGGAAGCACCGAGGCATCGTTAAGCAGCACATCGGCGCCGTCTTCGGCCGGTTGATCCTGAATCAGCTGTTCGGTGTAGGAGGCCGTGCTGAACGGCACTTCCAGTAACGTCGTGCATTGGATTTGTCGGATTGGTCTGTAGGAAGTGGCCAGCGGGAACGGGCAGGGGCAGCGACAGTCATAGCCTGCGCCATGCCATTGATCGTATGGTTACCGCCCCAACGGATTTGATGGAGCACCATGCAAGCCAATCGATTGATCATGAGCGTTGCCGCTTTGCTGGTGCTGGCCGGTTGCGGCACTCAGCGCGTGCAGGAACCCCCGGCGCGCAAGCCTGCCGAAGTCAAGGCAGAAATTGTGCGTCTGCTGCCGGCGAAAACCGTCGACCGCCAAGGTTGGGCCACGGATATTTACGTTGCATTCGCGACGCAGGACATCTACCCGTCGACGCAAAACCTCTGCTCGGTGCTGGCCGTTACCGAGCAGGAATCAACCTTCCAGGTCGATCCGTCCGTGCCAGGGCTGGGCAAGATCGCGCGGGAAGAAATCAACCGCCGCGCCGCTAAAGTGCACATCCCCAGCCTGCTGGTGAGCGGCGCGTTGCAGGTGCGTTCGAGCAATGGCAAAAGCTACAGCGAGCGCCTGAATGCTGCGCGCAGCGAAAAGGAGCTCAGCGCGATCTTTGATGATTTCATCGGCATGGTGCCCATGGGGCGCACCTTGTTCGGTGGCTTCAACCCGGTGCATACCGGCGGGCCGATGCAGGTCAGCATCGATTTTGCCGAGTCCCGGTCGGGAAATTATCCCTACACAGTGGACGGCTCGATCCGACGCGAAGTGTTCAGCCGACGTGGCGGCATGTATTTCGGCATCGCGCATTTGCTCGGATACCCAGTGAGCTATCAACAGCCGCTCTACCGCTTCGCCGATTTTAATGCCGGCTGGTACGCCAGTCGCAATGCGGCGTTTCAGAACGCGGTGAGCCGTGCTTCGGGCATACCGCTGGCGCTGGACGGGGATCTGGTTCGCTACGATTCGATCATGCCGGGCACGACCGAACTGGCGGTGCGAACATTGGGTAAACAGTTGGGCATGCGCAATCCATCGATTCGCGATCAACTGGAAAAAGGCAAAAGCCTGGAGTTTGAAGAGACCGCTCTTTATCGACAGGTTTTCAAATTGGCCGAGCAAGCGGAAGGCCGGACGTTACCGCGTGCGGTGCTGCCGGGAATTGTCTTGCAGAGCCCGAAAATCACTCGCAAGCTGACCACGGCGTGGTTTGCCAAACGGGTGGATGAGCGTTATCAACGTTGCATGGCGCGGGCGGGGAAGTGAGGCGGTGAAGCAAATGCATTCCTGTAGAGCCGCATTCACCCAACCACCACCATGCCTTGCGGAGCCAGCAAGCTTGCTCCTGCAGAGGTTCTATCCGGCGCTGATCAAATCACCTTCACCGCGCGACCGATGAACTGAATCGGGCCGGTCGGTTTGCCGGTCGGTGAGCCATTGGGGTTTTCCAGGGTCAGCTCGAACAGCTGATCCGCTTGCAGCGGCGGCAACTTGTCCAGCGGCACAGAAATTGTCTGCCCCGGTTTGACCAGGCCAAGCGAAACCGGTCCTTGCCAGTCATTGCCCTTGGTCCAGAACTCCAGCGCCTTGTCGGCCGGAACCTCAACCACACCCAACGGGATCAGCTGGATTTCCCTTGGGTTGCTCGCCTGAATCACCCAGCCCGGCGCCTTGTCCTGCGGCGCGACCAGCACCACCAGGTACGTTGGTTTGACCGAGGTTTGCGTCAGCATCAGCGCACCCAGCAGCACAGTCGCGGCCAGACCCGCGCCGGCGAGTCCACGCCACAGCGGCAGTAGATTCCACCAGGATGAAGAGGCAACGGTTGCGGCGGCCGGTGCACGGTTAAAACCCTGCACGCTGCGCTCGATGCGCTGCCACAGGTGGGGTGACGGTGTCTGCGGTTCGGCCAGTTCGGTCAGGCCCAGCAAGCGGCGCTCCCAGGTGTCGACGGCGCTGCGCAAGCGGTTATCTGTTTCAAGGCGCTGTCGCACTTCGATACGCCGCTGCGCCGAGAGCGTGCCCAATACGTATTCGCTGGCCAGTTCGTCGAGTTCTTCCGGTGTTTCATTTGCCGGTCCGGTGGTCATCCCATGCACTCCCGCAAGGCCGTCAGGCTCCGCTTTATCCAGGCTTTGACGGTGCCCAGCGGGGTGTCGAGTTTACTGGCGATCTCGGCGTGGGAATAACCGTCGACGTAGGCATGCACGATGCAACTGCGCCGCGCCGGTTCCAGTTGCTCCAGGCACCCATGAATGCGCGAAGAATGCGCCTGGGGATCGAAGCTTTCCGCATGTTCCTGCTCATGCCCGGCAACCTCGCCGTAAACTTCGCGGCTGTGGTCGCGCAGAAAATTGAGGGCCAGGTGGCGGGTGACGCTGAACATCCAGCCGCGCGCCGACCCCCGTGACGGGTCGAAGCGTGCAGCGCCTGCCCAGATTTTCAGGAAGGCGTCGTGCACGATGTCTTCGGCCAGCGCCGTGTCGCGCACCAGACGCTTGGCCACTCCCAATAAACGTGGGCTCTCCTGCACATACAAATCCCGCAAGGCCTGACGCTCACCGCGTGCGCAGGCGGCCAGACGGGCTTCGTAATCAAAATTCGATTCAGGCAAGGACACAGAGCTCAGCCGTCAAATGTGGATACCCTGCAATCTAGCAAACAATTCGTGAGTGTCGGAGCGAAGATGTGGCGTCAGCCGATACCACCACGGCTGACACTCCACCTCATGGCATCAAGCCTGCGACCAGAAAATATAGTCCGCCTGATATTTCACCACTTCCTGTTTGCCCTTGTTGGCCGCCGTGCACTCTGCGCTCGGCGCCACGCCGCCTTTGAGCGCGACACGTTGAATGTAGCTCACGCCACTCATTGCGCCTTTGCCTTCGGCAGGATTGGCCTTGACCAGTTGATAAGGCAGGTTGCCGGCGCTCGACGGCGCCACGGCCAGTTGCGTGCCGGTCACTTTCGAACCGTCCTTGGCCTGCCAGGTAGCCGGCGGGCCAAAGTAGGTGCCGACCTGCTTGCCACTACGATCATTGAGCACCGCTTTTGGCCCCACGAACACCCACTCGGTCTGGCCGGCGGCGTTCGCCTTGTCCCGGCATTCGTAAGTAATTTCGCCGACCCCGGTGGTTTCCATGGCGACCTTGTGGCCATCGGGCACTTTGATGCTGTCGGGCAGACTGGTCTGGGCGTAGGCTGCCGGGATGGCGGCAAACAGACCGGCGATGCAAATCAGTTGTCTGGCGTTCATGATGTTTTCTCCGAAAGTGAGTAACCCGCTCGGCAGCATCAGAGGCTGCTACAGGTACTACCCATCGGATCGCGATTTGGATGCAGTGCGAAAAAAAGAAATTTTTCGGCAGGCCTACAGTCAGCTGCTACAACGACAGGATCGCCATTGGAGGTGTTTATGTACCAACTTTATGGGCACCAGAATTCCGGCGCCGCCGCGATTGAAGCGGCACTTGAACTGTGTGAGATTCCTTATCGCTTCATCGACGTCGAATCATCTCCCGAATCTGCAGCAGCGCTGGAAAAACTCAATCCGCTCAAGCAAATTCCGACGCTGCAATTGCCCGATGGCAGCATCCTCACCGAGAGCGCGGCGATTCTGATTCACCTCGGCCTGGTGTTCCCCAAGTCCGATTTGCTGCCCAAAGAGCCCGCCGAGCGCGATCAGGCGATCCGTGGCCTGGCCTTTATCGTCAGCAACTGTTACGCCGCAATTGGGGTCATCGATTATCCGGAGCGTTGGCTGGCCGAGGCGGATCAAGCCGCCATGGACAATCTCATGGCCGGGGCGCGCACTCGTTTGCACTGGTGTTGGGAGGTGTTCGCCGATCAATTCTCGGGCGAGTTGTACCTGGGCGATGAAACGCCCGGAGCCCTTGATGTGCTGGCAGCGGTGGTGACGCGCTGGGCGGGGAGCCGGGAGCATCTGCGCAACGCCCGGCCGGGGTTTTTCGCCTGGCTGGAGCGCATCGACCGGCACCCGACGCTGGCGCCGGTGTTTGCGCGGCATTGGCCGATCTGAAGTCTCGCCCCGCCCCCTGTAGGAGCGAAGCTTGCTCGCGAAGGCGGTAGGTCAGTCAACATCGTAATCGACCTGTCCACCCCCGCCGCGACCAGGCCGCTTCACACTATTCACCCCGAATATACTGCTCCAGCTGCTGAATCAATTCCGCCTGCTCGGCAATGGCTTCTTTCACCAGATCGCCAATCGACAGCAAACCGATCAGCCTGCCGTTTTCCACCACCGGCAAATGCCGCAGACGCTTGTCAGACATGATGCTCAGACACCTTTCGACGGTTTGGTGGGTGTCTACCGTGATTACCGGCGAGACCATGATGTCGCGCACCGGCGTGCCCACCGATGAGCGGCCGTGCAGTACCAGTTTACGGGCGTAATCGCGCTCGCTGATGATCCCCAACACCTCTTCATTTTCCACCACCAGCAAAGCGCCGACGTTCTTCTCGGCCATTTTCATCAGTGCTTCGAGCACCATGTGATCGGGCTTGATCTGGTGCACTTCCTGATTTTTCTGATCTTTCATTTTCAGTAGTTGGGCGACGGTTTTCATGGCGGTTACTCTGGTGTTGTCGTTGTTCCTGAAGAATCGTAGACGCTGGCCCGCAGAGCAAGGCGCAAAGCGGCAGATAATGCGCAAAAAACGTCATTTACCGGTTTTCTCGGGTCAATGGCGCGTTTTGCTCCGGGATATCCGCATGTGTGGAACAAGCCTGCTCGCAGAAGCGATCTCATCCCACGATGACGGGTACAATCACCGCCTGAATCAATCTCGAGGGTGCAGTGGTGGATTTACAGCGGGGCTTCGTCCTCACCCGGCATTGGCGCGATACCCCGGCGGGCACTGAAATCGAATTCTGGCTGGCGACCGACAAAGGGCCGCAGTGTATTCGCCTGCCGCATCAACCGTCGGTGGCCTTTATCCCGGCAGTCCATCGCGATCAGGCCGAAGCGCTGCTGCAAGATGAAAAGAACGTCGAACTGCGCCCGTTGGCCTTGCAGGATTTCGAACATCGCCCGGTGCTCGGTCTGTATTGCCAGCAACACGGCCAGTTAATGCGCCTGGAAACTGCGCTGCGCAAGGCCGGCGTTGATGTCTTCGAAGCTGACGTGCGTCCGCCGGAGCGCTACATGATGGAGCGGTTCATCACGGCGCCAGTGATCTTCGGCGGTACGCCCGATGCCAATGGCCTGCTGCGCGACGCCCAGATGAAACCCGACCCCGATTACCGCCCGACGTTGAAACTGGTGTCTCTGGATATCGAAACCACCGCGCGCGGCGAGCTCTACTGTATCGGGCTGGAAGGCTGCGGCGAGCGCCAGGTGTACATGCTCGGGCCGCCCAACGGCGACGCTGGCGCGGTGGATTTTCAGCTCGAATATTGCGACTCCCGCACCGTCCTGCTGAAAAAGCTCAATGATTGGTTCGCCCGCTTCGATCCTGACGCGATCATCGGCTGGAATGTCGTGCAGTTCGATTTGCGCGTGCTTCACGAACACGCACGGCGTCTGGCGGTGCCGCTGAAACTGGGGCGCGGCGGTGAGGAAATGCAGTGGCGCGAACACGGCAGCGGCAATCATTACTTCGCCTCGGCGGCGGGCCGGCTGATCATCGACGGCATCGAAGCGCTGCGCTCGGCGACCTGGACTTTTCCTTCTTTCAGCCTGGAAAACGTTGCGCAAACCCTGCTTGGCGAGGGCAAGGCGATCAACAATCCTTATCAGCGCATGGACGAAATCAACCGCATGTTCGCCGAGGACAAACCGGCGCTGGCCAAATACAACCTCAAGGACTGCGAGCTGGTCACGCAGATTTTCGCCAGGACCGAGTTGCTCACGTTTTTGCTGGAGCGGGCCAGCGTTACCGGTTTACCGGCGGATCGCAGCGGCGGGTCAGTGGCGGCATTCACGCATTTGTACATGCCGCTGATGCACCGGCAGGGATTTGTCGCGCCGAATCTGGGCAGCAAGGCCGCTGAGGCGAGCCCGGGCGGTTTTGTCATGGACTCACAGCCGGGGCTCTACGAGTCGGTGCTGGTGCTTGATTACAAGAGCCTTTATCCGTCGATCATTCGCACCTTTCTGATCGACCCGGTCGGCCTGATCGAGGGCCTCAAACATCCTGCTGACAGCGAGTCGGTGCCGGGTTTCCGTGGCGCGCGTTTTTCCCGAACCCGCCATTGCCTGCCCGCTATTGTCGCGCGCGTGGCCGAAGGCCGCGAAACCGCCAAGCGCGAACGCAATGCGCCGCTGTCCCAGGCGTTGAAGATCATCATGAACGCCTTTTACGGCGTGCTCGGCTCCAGCGGTTGCCGGTTCTTCGACACACGGCTGGCATCGTCGATCACCCTGCGCGGCCACGAAATCATGCTGCGCACTCGCCAGTTGATCGAAGCCCAGGGCCACACGGTCATCTACGGCGACACCGACTCGACGTTCGTCTGGCTGCGGCGTGCCCACGGGCAGGAAGAAGCTGCGCAGATCGGCCGTGCGCTGGTGGACCACGTCAACCTGTGGTGGCGCGAACATGTGCAGCAGGAATTCGGGCTGGAGAGTGCGCTGGAGCTGCAGTTCGAGACGCATTACAAACGCTTTCTGATGCCGACCATTCGTGGCGCGGAGGAGGGCAGCAAGAAACGTTATGCCGGGCTGGTCACCCGTGCCGACGGCACCGACGAAATGGTCTACAAAGGCCTGGAAACGGTGCGTACCGACTGGTCGCCATTGGCCCGGCAATTCCAGCAGGAGTTGTATTTGCGCATCTTCCAGCGCAAGTCTTATAAGGATTACGTACGCGATTACGTGCGCAAGACCCTCGCCGGTGAGTTCGATGATCGCTTGATCTACCGTAAACGCCTGCGCCGCGCCCTCGACGATTACCAGCGCAACGTGCCCCCCCATGTACGCGCTGCGCGTCTTGCCGACGAGTTCAACGATCGGCAGGGCCGGCCCCGGCAGTATCAGAACGGCGGCTGGATCAGGTACGTGATCACCGTCGCCGGGCCGGAACCGCTGGAAATCCGCACAGCGCCGATCGATTACGACCATTACGTGACGCGGCAACTGCAGCCGGTCGCCGATGCGATTCTGCCCTTCGTGGACGACGATTTCTCAACCCTGATTGGTGGGCAACTGGGCCTTTTTTAAGTCAAGCAAAGACAATGTCCAGTCGTCGGGGATACCGTGAAAATACTGTTCGAGCGCCTGCTTGAACAGCGTGGGATCGGGGGCGACTTGCGCGAACAGCGTCATCGACGAGCGAAATTTCAGGTCGTCGGGATGACCGAAAATATCGGCGGCGCAACGCTGCTTGACGTTCAGCACTAACTGCGTGCAGTCGCGCAGACGCGCGCCCAGCAGTGGATGTTGAAGGTAGGCCACTGCTTCGTCGGCGGACTGGATGGCAAAATAGCGCGACATTTCACTGCCGCCGAGTCCGGCCAGTTGCGGAAAAATGAACCACATCCAGTGTCGGCGCTTTTCGCCGGCGGTGAGTTCTTCCTTGACCTTGGCGAACACCGGATCCTGCGCATGGATGAAGCGCTGCAGATTGAACGAATCTTGTGAATCGGTGCTTCTCATGCCGAACCCCTCTGACAAAACGGCATTGGCTCAGACCATGGCCAGTCGCTGTTTACGTTGCGGCGCGCGAAATGCCTGGTCCAGCGCCTCCAGGTCCTCGGGTTGAAGTTGTAATTGTGCAGCTTGTGCGTTTAAACGCACATGTTCCGGCCGGACGGCTTTGGGAATGGCAACGACGCCGCGCTGGCGCAGAATCCAGGCCAGTGCTATTTGCGCGGGGCTTGCGTCGTATCGGTTGGCGATGTCTTTGAGGGACGCGTGAACCAGCATTTGCCCGCCTTGGCCGATGGGACAGTACGCCATCAACGGCATTTGCTGTTGTTGCTGCCACGGCAGCAGGTCAAATTCGATGCCACGCTCTTGGAGGTTATACAGAACCTGATTGGTGGCGCAGGCCGGGGAGCCCATTTCCTGCAGGTCATCAACGTCAAAATTGGACACGCCCCAGCGACTGATCTTGCCTTCATCGCGCAGCCGTTCGAACGCATCGACAGTTTCTTCGAGGGGATACTGGCCGCGCCAGTGCAGCAGGTACAAATCGATGTGGTCGGTGTCGAGCCGCCGCAAACTGCGCTCGCAGGCCTGTGGGATACCGTTGCGGCTGGCGTTGTGCGGATAGACCTTGCTCACCAGAAAGACCTTGTCGCGCTGACCGGCGATGGCTTCACCGACCACTTCCTCGGCGCCGCCGTCTGCATACATTTCTGCGCTGTCGATCAGTGTCATGCCCAGCTCGATGCCTTGGCGCAGCGCCGCCACCTCCTCTTTGCGCCGCGAATCGTCCTCGCCCATCCGCCAAGTGCCCTGGCCGATGACCGGTACGTTAACGCCGGCCAATTCAAGGGTCCGCATCAAAACCTCCTTGCAGCACACCGATTAATACTACGGTGGGCAGCAAAATCGGCCGGTGGTTCCCTTTCAGAAGCGCCCGCGCCCCGTACCGGCGCCCCTTCGTGGACATGCATGCTCGCTGTAGCCGCTGGCGAGCCTGCGAGGCTGCGTCCGGCTGCGCAGCAGTCGTCATTGCGGAGTGCGTGGTTTCACTGAAAAAACCGCGCTGTAGGTTTGGCGACTGCTGCGCAGCCGGACGCAGCCTCGCAGGGCTCGGCAGCTGCTACAGGCTATGCGCTAAAGGGTTGAGAACTTCAACACGGTGGATTGCGTGTACGTTTTGCCCGGATCCAGGCGTGTAGACGGGAAGTCCGGCTGATTGGGCGAGTCGGGATAGTGTTGGGTTTCCAGGGTGAACGCGCTCCAGTGGGCGTAGGTCTTGCCGGCTTTGCCCTTGACCGACCCGTCGAGGAAGTTGCTGGTGTAGAACTGCACGCCAGGCTCGGTGGTGTACAACTGCAAGCGCCGGCCGGATTGAGGATCACTGACATCGGCGGCAAGTTTGCCGAGGTCACCTTTGGCGTTCAGTACCCAATTGAAGTCGAAACCGCCCTGTTTCGGTTCGGCAAATTTCAGTTGCGGATGATTGGCCTTGATGTGTTTGCCGATGGCCGTCGGTTGGGTGAAATCCATCGGTGTGCCGGCCACCGGGGCCAGTTCACCGGTAGGAATCAGCTTGCCGGTGACCGGCGTGTAGTGGCTGGCGTGCAAGGTCGCAACCTGCTGCAGGACATCGCCGTTACCCGCGCCTGCGAGGTTGAAATAGCTGTGGTTGGTCAGGTTCAACACTGTCGGTTTGTCGGTGGACGCCTTGTAGTCGATGCGCAGCTCGTTGTTCTCGGTCAGGCTGTAAGTGACCTCGGTTTTCAGGTTGCCGGGAAAGCCCATTTGCCCGTCGGCCGACAAGTACGTCAGGGTCACACCGACGGAATCCTTGTCGTTGACGGGCTGCGCTTTCCACACGTGTTTGTCGAAGCCCTGAGCGCCTCCATGCAGCGAATTCGTGCCGTCGTTGAGCGGCACCTGATAACGCTTGCCGTCCAGTTCGAACGCTCCATTGGCCAGGCGATTGCCGAAGCGTCCGATGGTGGCGCCGAAGAACGCGGTGCCCCCCTGATAGCCTTGCACATCATCAAATCCAAGCACGACGTCTTCGAGTTTGCCGTGCTTGTCCGGCACTTTCAGCGACTGCAAAACGCCGCCGTAGGTGATCACGGTGGCCTGCATCCCATGGCTGTTACGCAGTATGTATTGCTCGACCGGCGTGCCGTCATTGGTCTTGCCGAAAGCTTTGTGTTCACTGGTCAGGCCGTTGGCCTGGGCGGATAGAGTGGCAATCATCAGGGACAATCCTAAGCCGCCAAGCGAGGGACGAGATTGAAGCATGCTGATCTTCCTTTTTGTTTTTTGATTGATTAGTCATACCAATGATCTGTGTATTGCGATCATTACTTAGATTTATAGCTTATTAGGCTTGGCTTTCAATATAAAGTATTACTAATTAGCGCCAAGTCGCGGTCGGTTCGCGTGATGGACCGTCGGTACTGCACTTTTTCGGCTTTCACGGCTCTATCCTTGGCCAGCCTGCGGCGATCCCCACCGCCGGCCCATGCCAAGTTCATAATCCATGGTTCAGGTGTCACCCCTCATTTCCCTGCATATCCGTCGGCTCGGCTTGCTGCTCGCCGTCTTGTCAACGTTGTTCACGGTCGGCTGCAGCCACCGGGAGGGCCAAGGCATCATCACGCAGTTTCGCGAAGGCAAGCCCCAGGAGTTCCTGCAAACCAGCGTTGACCGCATGGCGACCCTGGCGATGCGCGACAATCTGGACAGCTTGTATTTGCTGATGAGCAAGCTTTACCTGCGCAATCCGCAAGAGTTGAAGAAATCCGGTTTTCTCGACGCACGCACGGCGGAAAAGCAGGTGCGCATGGCCATTGAACAGCAACAACCCCTGCCAACCTTGGGCGGCAAAAAGGACCTGGCGGCGCTCAGTTTTGCCATGAGTCCAGAGTTTCTTGGCGACCGTGTCGGGGCGTTCATCTATGCGATCGGCAGTATGCTCGTCACGGCGCATGGCAATCGTGTCGAGTTCTACATGACTGATGCGATCAACCCGACGTTCGTCAACAACGCTGCGCGCAACATTGAAAAAGCCACGTGGATTCTCAGCCAGCGGCAAAACAAGCAGGGCGAGCCGCTGCTGTTTTCCAACGAGATTTCAGAGGAAGGCAGCAACCTGAGTTTTGCAGTGGAGTTTGGCAAGATCGTGGCGCGCCTCGATCTGCTGACGCAGATGCTGGATGAGCGTTATCGCCGGATTGGTTTGAATTATGCGCAGAGCCTGTTGTTTCTGAATTTTCTGCCGGTGCAGTGAGATTTCGTGTGAGCCTGAGTCTGGGACGGTGTGACGTTTGCAGGTATGAGGTCCGGATTTGCGGTATGGCCAGCCTGGTTACCCCAATGTTCCCGACCGCTGTAGATACTCTGTTCACGGTCAAGCTTTCGCGAGATGTTTTTCGCTAAAAAGCTTGGCCGTATTAAATTCCTCTCCCGAGCCCAGGCTCGCCATGCCTTCGCTCCGGTCCTGCTCCGTGGGCCCACTGCGCAGAACCTCCACTCAGCCTCCCGATGGGGCGCTAACCGCCACAGCCGCCGCGGCGGCCTGATAGCCGACCGGGCTTGGGCGGGGTGGGCGTGTTCATGACTTGTACGGAACGCCGCGAACGTTGTAATTGGATGGACTCGCCCAAGCCGAGGCGTCAATGCGCCACGGTGGCAGTCTAAACAGCCAACGACAGCGAGGGCGAGTCCATGAAAAAGCATACTTCGATTGATCAATCCCTGTCTTGTTCCGATTTGTCGGCCTGCACAACTTTGGCGGTCGATCTGGCCAAGCAGGTAATGTGTCGAGTTGGAATCCTGCGCAGCAGGCGAAGCGCTTTGCTCTGCTTCAGATCTTGATCCACCTGCCCCTTTTCCAGAAGCCGAATGGAGGGACGAAGCGTTTTGGTTACTTCGCGCCGGGCCGCGTCGGCTTTTCCAAAGTGACTCGCCGTCAGGGCGAAACCAATAGCGGCCTTAACCGCAGCAACGGATATGTACACCTTCAAAACCAACGTCGCCTTACAAACAGCCATCGCGAGCAAGCTCGGCTCCTACAGGTTTTGCGTGCCACGGGTAAAACCAAACCATCGATCAGCGGCCAACGCGAGGAATAACGATAGTCCCCATCGTTCTAAGAAGTTATAAGAAAAATCGCTATGCTGCGGGCCAGTTTTTTCCTGCGGTCTGAGTGGAAGTCTTGATGGATTTGGTGAACGTCGGGTTAGTCGTGGCAGGGTTGGTGGTGGGTTTCATCGTCGGGATGACGGGCGTAGGCGGCGGTTCGCTGATGACGCCGATTCTGCTGTGGTTCGGCATCAACCCGGCGACCGCGGTCGGCACCGATCTGCTATACGCTGCCATTACCAAATCCAGCGGCGTTCTGGTTCACCGAAACAACAAAAACATCGACTGGGCGATCACCGGTTGGCTGACGCTAGGCAGCGTGCCGGCAGTGGCGATGACCTTGTGGTTCCTGAGCACGCTGCACACGTCTCCCGATGCAATGAACGCCGTGATCAAGCAGGCGCTGGGGTTCGTTCTGTTCGCGACCGCCCTGGCCATTTTCTTCAAGAAACGCCTGCTGGATTTCGCCCATAAACGCGCGGGCGGTCAGTACAACCCGAGCGGCTCGCGCCTCAACGTGTTGACGGTCATCACCGGTCTGGTGCTGGGCACCATGGTCGCGCTGACCTCTATCGGCGCTGGCGCACTAGGCACCGTGGCGTTGTTCATTCTCTATCCGCTGCTGCCCACTCGCCGCCTCGTCGGCACGGAAATCGCCCACGCTGTGCCATTGACCCTGGTCGCCGGTCTTGGTCACGCCAGCATGGGTAACATGGACTGGCAGGTGCTGGGCTACTTGCTGATCGGCTCGCTGCCCGGCATTTACCTGGGCAGCCACCTGACCGGCCGTATCTCCGATGAACTGTTGCGTCCTTGTCTGGCGACCATGCTGGTATTGATCGGTTACAAGCTCGCGTTCTGAGCGCGCTGACCTAAGCTTTCATTCAGGCGAGACACCATTGCGGTGCGTCACCCGGAACAATCATCGCGATGCGCAATCATTAGAGCGTGGATATCAAAAGGAGATGCGCATGCTCAGGTCATTGACCCTGACTACCTTGCTGGCTTTCGCCTGCCCCTTGCTCGCCGCCGACGGCGACTCGCCGCTGGACATGGACAAAGGCCGGACGCGACCGCTGATTGTCATCGCACCGAGCACGGTCGATCCGACGTGGCTAAGCCTGAAAAAGTCGCTGGATGAGCCCGAAAATCGCAAAGGCTTTAGCGACCGAAGCATGGTGTTGTACACCGTGCTGAATCTGATGGGGCAGCGCGAAGGCAAAGACCTGGGGCCTCAGGACACGGCAGCATTGATCCGCGCGCTCAAGTTGGGCGCTGGGGCAAAGACCAAAGTCATTCTGGTGGGCAAGGACGGCGAAAAGAAGCTCGAGCAGTCGGATGCCATCGACCTGCAGAAGATTTTCAGCACCATCGACTCGATGCCGATGGCGGAAAAAGAGGCTGCGGTGGCGGCACCTGCGCCTGCTACCGAAGTCGCGCCTGCACCGACCAAGGGCGGTAAGACCACACCGGCGAAACCCACCAAACCACCGCAAATGCCCGACGATTGACGCGCCAGCCTCTGCGTGAGAGCGATTACGGGGATTTGGCTGATTGCGAGAGGGCCGTTAACAGTTGATGGGCGATTTTGATTCGCTCCGGGATGGGGTAGTTTTTGTTGGCGAGTATCACGATGCCGATATCTTTCGATGGCACGTACGCGGCATAGGCACCGAACCCGCCGGTCGAACCCGTCTTGTTGTACAACGCGTTGTCCGGCTGAGGCAGGGGCGGGTTCAGCCACTCGACCTTGTGTGCTTCCATTGCCATTGATGTCGAATTGCCTGCCAACAACCGATCCAGCGTCACCGGGTACGGGTACATCTCCCAGCCCAGGCCCTGAGTCATTTCGCCGACCTTGTAATAACCCGTGTGCGTCGTCGCAATTGCCTGTTGCATCGACGCCTCGAGTCCCGCCGGCCGCATGTTCGCCTGCACATAGCGGATCATGTCTGCCGCACTGGCTTTGACCCCATAGGCCTCTGAATCCAGCGCGCCCGGTCCCACCCGAACCGGCTTGTTGTCCTTGTTGTAGCCCTGCGCATACAAGCCCATCTGATCCGCCGGCACCTTGAGCCACGTGTGCTTCAAACCAAGCCTGGGCAGCACGGTTTTTGTCATCGCCTCGTCGAACGGCGCGCCCATGCGGTGGGCCGCCAGGTAACCGAACAGCCCCAGACTCGGGTTCGAATACTGGCGATGAGTCCCCGCAGGGTAAATCGGCTGCCAGTGGTTGAAATAACCGAGCATCCTCTCTGGCGCATCTGCTTCGCCCGGAAATTGCAGCGGCAATCCGCCGGCAGAATAAGTGCCGAGCTGAAGCACACTGATGCCGTCGAAGGCACTGCCGCGCAATGCTGGCAGAATTTGACTGGCCTTGTCCGACAGCGCCAGTTTGCCCGTTGCCTGAGCATAAGCGGCGAGGGTGGCGGTGAAGGTTTTGCTGAGCGAGCCGATCTCGAACAGCGTGTCCTCGGTCACAGGCTTTGCGGTTTCTGTCGAGGTCACGCCGTAGTTGAAGAAGCGCGGCTGGCCCTTCACGGTGATTGCGACGACGAGACCGGGAATCTGCTGTTGCCGCATGACCGGTTCGACGGCGGCGTTGACCCGTTTTTCGATGGGATCTGCTGCCATGCAATGACCGGCACCGAGCAACGGCACCAGCAAAACGCAGGAGACAATTCTCTTCAATTTGTTGCCAGACATGACCGGTCACTCCGCTAAGGGGCGGGCAAAATCTAGGTAGTCTGGGCAGGTTTGGCAACCCTGCAGGCTAACTCGACTTTTTTCCAGAGATTACCGCCCGCCCCAATGCTACGATTCCGTTAGCTCCGCTCCCGGATAATCGCCATGCAAGAAGACCTCGACGCGCCTGCCCGCAAGCGCACCCACAACCTGGCCTACGACCTGGTCGCCAAACTGACCCAGAGCATTCTGCTTGGCCAGATGCAGCCGGGCGACAAATTGCCGTCGGAAAATACCATTGTTCAGGACCACGGGGTCAGCCGCACCGTGGTGCGTGAGGCCATCTCGAAGTTGCAGGCGTCCGGGCTGGTTGAAACCCGCCACGGCATCGGCACGTTTGTGATTGAACGCGCGCCGGAGCAGGGCCTGCGGCTGAACGTTGACACTGCGCTGGGCGTGCGTGGCATTCTGGAATTGCGCATGGGCCTGGAGACTCAGGCGGCGGCGTTGGCCGCAACGCGTCGCACTGTTGCGCAAGTGCAGCATATGCGTGAAGCGCTGGACGATTATCAACGCCTGCTCGCCAATAACGACAGTTGCGTCGAGGCCGACAAGCGCTTCCATTTGTTGATCGCTGAAGCCACCGGCAATGCGTGCTTCAGCGACATCATGCAGCACCTGGGCAATGCGATGATCCCGCGCACCCGGGTCAACGCGGTGGAGCGCGGCGCGGCGGATCTGAGCAAGCTGGGGCAACTGGCCAATCTCGAACACGAGGCGATTCTCAACGCGATCAAGCGCCAGGACCCCGATGCCGCGCGAGCCGCGATGTGGCTACACCTGACTAATAGCCGCGATCGTTTCCTGGCCGACCGTGGCTAACCGTTGGTCTACCCGACAGCACCTTGCTCGCGGTAGCGTTTTCCAAACAGTACGGCCCAGATTTGCTGGACCTCATCAATGAGGTGCGTCATGTCTAACGATTCGATGTTCCAGGGCGGAACGCCCGACACCGACCCTGATAACCCCCTGCCCGAATCGGGCATGGATCACGATGCGCCTCCAGGCATGGACCCTTCGCGGGATCCGGCCGTCACGGAACGTCCGGATGACTGGAAAGATCCGACGGACGACGAAGAAATGCCACCGGCCGACGAGCCCACGCCGCTATCCGATGACAGGCGCTAAACAGAACCCGGCCAGTGTGCCGGGTTTTTTGTGGGGGGCGTCCGACCGCATTATCGTTCCTGGATGTGCGGGCTACGAATTCCCGCAGCTGACCGCCATCGACAACCTGTTTTACTGGCATGAACACGCCGGGGTTCACCCCGCACGAGAGGCGTTTGTTGCCATGTTGCGTGACGAATTTGCGTAGCCGCGGCGCAAAACCGAAAAATCTCATGTACTGGTAACCGTGTCGTCCGCAGGTTTTTTCGATCTGGATCTATGCTTGATAACAAACGGATGGCACTCGCGCGAACTGTGGCGGACTAAGCATCAGGTCGCGCAACCGCGACCCTGCGGACTGACATGGATCGGACATGAACGAAAAGACATTACAGAACAAATCGCTGGTGATTCTGCTGTTCCTGGTGACCATCGCCTTCATCTGGATTTTGCTGCCATTTTACGGCGCCGTGTTCTGGGCGGTGATCCTCGGGATCGTATTCGCGCCGATGCAGCGCCGGATGCAATTGAAGTTCGGCTGGCAACGTAACGTCACCTCGCTGGTGACCCTGAGCATCTGCCTGGTGATCGCCATTCTGCCGGTCATCGTCATCAGTGGCTTGCTGGTTCAGGAAGGCGCAACGTTCTACAAAAACGTTGAAAGCGGCGAGCTGGATATCGCGGGCTATGTGACGCAGTTCAAACAAAGCCTGCCCGTGTATTTTCAGAATCAGCTGGATCGCTTCGGCATGGGCGAGCTGAACGGGCTGCGCGAGAAAATCGTCAAGAGTGCGATGCAGGGCGGTCAGGTGCTGGCGACTCAGGCGTTCAGCTTTGGTCAAGGCACGTTCGAGTTCATCATCAGCTTTTTCATCATGCTGTACCTGTTGTTCTTCTTCCTGCGTGACGGACCCGAGCTGGCGCGCAAGGTGCGCGCCGCCGTGCCGTTGCAGGAAAACCAGAAACGTCGTCTGCAGCTCAAGTTCAATCGGGTGGTGCGCGCGACGATCAAGGGCAACCTGCTGGTGGCGATCACCCAGGGTGCGCTGGGCGGGTTCATTTTCTGGTTTCTCGACATCCCGAGCGCGTTGCTCTGGGCGGTGATGATGGCGTTTCTGTCACTGCTGCCAGCGGTGGGAGCCGGCATTGTCTGGGCGCCTGTGGCCATTTATTTCCTGATGAGCGGAGCCATCTGGCAGGGCACGGTGCTGGCCTTATTCGGGGTTTTTGTGATCGGCCTCGTGGACAACGTGCTGCGCCCGATTCTGGTGGGCAAGGACACGAAGATGCCGGATTACATGGTGCTGATCTCGACGCTGGGTGGCTTGTCGGTGTTTGGTCTCAACGGTTTTGTCATCGGGCCGTTGATCGCCGCGCTGTTCCTGTCGAGCTGGGGGATCTTCAGCGAGACCAAACCGCGGGTTCAGTTGCCTTCCTAAGCGCAGAACTGACCCTGACCAATGCGTTGCGACAGTGCCTGCGCGGCGGGCAATGAGGTAAGCGGGCCACTGATCGCCTCGCCGTCCTGCATCACGTACCAACAGGCGAGCAAGCCCAGCTCTCTGAGTGGTGCGGGTACGGCGCTGCCGACAACGGACATGATTTGAACCTGGGACATGGGTAACCTCCAATCAATCTATGGGGCTACCTTAAGGGTCTGGCGCGCGCGCGAACAATCAACGCTTTCAATAGTCGTCATTGACGCCAACGAGGCTTGACGGCTTCAGTCAACGACCAGGTCGAGCATGTGCACGACTTCCTGCTCGTTGAGCAGACCTTTACGTACCAGGTTTTCTGCCAGCAAAGAGAGAAACTTGGCGTTGCGGTGCCCTTCCAGGTGCTTGAGTTCGGTCAATACGTTGTACACCTTGGCGGATGTGCACAAGCCGATGGTGCGGTGCGGGTTTTGTGTAGGCATTGGATTCGTCCTTGTTGTTATTGATCTGTTTTGACGGACTGGTTCAGATTGCAGATCTGTTGTGACATAAATATGACATGGATGGCCGATGGCGACGGACCCCCGAAGCAATGCCGGAGTGAGGGCATGCCGAGCCACAGCGAGGCACCGAATGGAGGGGCAAGAGCCTTTTGGTCACTTTGGGGCTCTTTGCCAAAGTGACTCGCCGTCAGGGCGAAACCAATAGCAGCCATCACCAAAATATCGGATATGTACACCCCCAAAACAAGCGTGGCCTGACACACCGCTATCGAGCAAGCTCGGCTCCTACAGATTCTTTGCCCTTACGAGACTCGAGCTCCGGCAATCCAGCGTCCAACAATGACGAATTACCAGCGCCCATGCCCATGCGGCGGTCCGTAATAACCACGGGGCGGGCCGTAATACCCACGCGGTGGACCGTAATAAACCGGCGGCGGCCCGTAATAGACAGGCTGCTGCACATACACCGGCGCCGGCTGGTAATAAACCGGTGGCGGCTGTTGCACATAAACCGGCTGTGGTTGAGCGTAGACCGGCTGCTGCACGTAAACCGGCTGCTGCACATACACCGGCCGATTGCTGTTGATGATGGCCGAACCGACAATCGCCGAGCCGACAATTGCACCAAACACGGCGGGCCCTTGCCAACCGTGACCGCCGCCGGCCTCTGCCTGCCCTGCGACAGCGAGGGCACCCATCAGCAAGGCCACTGTGGGGATTTTACGGATCATGATAATTCCTCGGTTCTTCGCCCCGGCGCTTGCGTCTGCGATAGACCCAAGGTTCGTCGCGGGGATACTTCTAAGACAGCGTTGTTGGAAAATTCAGCACAGCCGCGGGGTAAATTTTGTGTAAGGTCTGTACCGGTTTCTTTACCGTCGTGCGCTGCCCGCCAGCGCATGCCGATATGATCGATCTGAACGAGATGGACTGACTAACCCCGTCCATCGGAAAGTGTTATTTGAAGGAGCTTCACATGCAGATGAATCCCAACAAAGACACCCGGTTATGCATGTCCCTGTCGGGACGCCCCGGGAATTTTGGTCTGCGCTTTCACAATCATCTTTACGAACAATTGGGTCTGAATTTTTACTACAAGGCCTTTAGCAGCCAGGATCTGGCCGGTGCCGTTGGCGGTATTCGCGCACTGGGTATTCGTGGCTGCGGCGTGTCGATGCCGTTCAAGGAGGCCTGCATTGCGCTGGTTGATGAACTGGACGCGTCGGCGGCAGCCATTCAATCCATCAACACCATCGTCAACACCGATGGCCACCTCAAGGCCTACAACACCGATTACATCGCCATCGCACAATTGCTGGACACGCACAAAGTGCCAAAAACATCGACGTTTGCCCTGCGCGGCAGTGGCGGTATGGCCAAAGCTGTGGCCAGCGCTTTGCGCGATGGCGGTTACGGCAATGGTTTGATCGTGGCCCGTAACGCGCGGGCCGGTCGCGCGCTGGCGCAATCGCTGGGCTATGAATGGCAAGCAGAACTGGGCGCTCGCCGGCCGCAGATGCTGATCAACGTAACGCCGATCGGTATGACCGGCGGACCTGAGGCGGATCAATTGGCCTTCGATGCCCAGACCATTGCCGCCGCAGACACGGTTTTCGATGTGGTGGCAATCCCTTCGGAAACACCGCTGATCGTGCGTGGGCGTGCTGAAGGCAAGCGGGTCATCACCGGGCTGGAAGTGATAGCGATCCAGGCGCTGGAGCAGTTTGTGCTGTATACCGGCGTGCGCCCGACGGATGAGCAGTTTCAGAAAGCGGTGGCGTTCGCTCGGGAGTAGACTTCTTCAGGTGCGCGGGCGTCCGGGCTGACCTCTTCGCGGGCAAGCCCTGCTTCCAAAGGGGGGAGCCCAGCATTGCTGCTGACCGTCGCACGCGAACATGTGCGCCCCCAACCATCTTCACGAGGCCTTCTCATGCATCCGCCTATTCTCAATCTGGATCAGGTCGAACTGGAACCGCTGCCTGAAGCGCTGGCCCCGACGGGCGACACCGCCGGGCGTTATCAACAGCGACTGGCGCGGGTGGGCCAACAGCTCGGGGCGCAGAAGCTGGGGTATCGGCTTTATGTCCTGGAACCGGGCATGCGGGGCAGTCCGTTTCATAGTCATCGGGTCAACGAGGAAATGTTTTACGTGGTGGCCGGGGAAGGGCACATCCGCCTCGGCGCCGAGCGTTTTTCGATCCGCGCCGGTGACGTGATCGCCTGCCCGCCGGGCGGCCAGGAAGCTGCGCACCAGATCATCAACACCAGCACTGCCGAGTTGCGTTACCTGGCCGTCAGCACGCAGCAATCGCCGGAAATCTGCGAGTACCCCGACTCCGGCAAGTACGCGGTGATAGACGATTTCAAGATTGATGACGAAGGCAACGCCTCAGGCTTCGTCGCCATCGCCCGGCCGGCCGACGGCGTAGATTATTGGGAAGGTGAATAGCAGTGGCACTGCAGCACGTCGATTTTTGCAGCAGCTGCCGATGGTTACTCCAGCCGCGCCAGTCGTTCTTCCAGCGCTGCAATCCGCGCTTCGAGCTCTTCGATACGCTCCACTGACACCGCGCCGCCGCCACTGCGCTCCGCTGGATTGTGCCGCGCGGCGAGGATTGCTTCGATATCCGCCGGGTCCCCCAGGGCGTGCACGTAACGATCTTCGCGCTGCCCGGACTGACGCGGGATCAACAGCGCCAAACCGCGAGCGATAAGACGTTCCAGCTGATGCACGACCTGGTCGGCGTCTTCGAACTCATGCATGCGCCCGCTGCGGGTCAGCAGCTCGTTGACCGTTTGCGGGCCGCGCAGGAACAGCAACCCGCTCAGAATCACCTGCGCCGGCACCAGCTCCAGCGCTTTATCGACCTTGTGCTCCCAGCGGTCGGCTCGGCTGCCCATCACCAGTTTGGTAAAGCCGCGTCCTTCGAGGGCGCGCAGGCTCTGGCCGACCTGACCCTGAGTCAGATTCATGACGGGCTCGCGACTGGTTTTCTGATTGCAGGCGATGACCAGTGCATTAAGGGTCAGCGGATAGGTTTCCGGGCTGGTGGCCTGTTTCTCGATCAACGAACCGAGAATGCGGATTTCGGTGCTGTTGAGCCGCGGCTCGCCGAAAGTGGTTTCTTGCTCAGTGCTCATCGCGCTTTCCCTATGCCGTTCAAGCATGCAGTCGAAGCCGCCTAGCGTAATCCTTGCTGGATAAAAGACAAGCCGCAGCAGCGTCGCGCATGGCTATAATCGGCCCACGTTTCCCTCCTGTCACAACACGAGACTGCCATGACCATTTCCCTGTACGACGCCTCCGTTCCGGTTTTCAAGCAAATGCTCAACGCCCTGAGCGATGTGCTGAACAAGGCCGAAGTCCACGCCACGGCGAAAAACATCGACCCCAACGCTTTCCTGCAAGCGCGCCTGTACCCGGACATGTTCCCGCTGGTGCGTCAGGTGCAAATCGCGGTTGATTTCGCCAAGGGCGTGTCTTCGCGTCTGGCCGAGCTGGAAGTGCCGAAGTACGACGACACTGAAACCACCTTCGCCGAACTGCAAGCGCTGATCAGCAAGGTGTTGGCCTATATCGGCGAGATCAAGCCAGAGCAGATCAACGGCCAGGAAGGCATCGAGATCGTCACCCGCCCAGGCACGCCGAAAGAAAAGCGCTTCACTGGCCAGGCCTACTTGCTGAGCTACGGCCTGCCGCAGTTCTTCTTCCACGTCACCACCACCTATGCGCTGCTGCGTCATAACGGTGTGGAAGTGGGCAAACGCGATTACATGGGCGCGTTCTAAAACGCTCAGGTACAAAAAAGCCCGCCAAGGTTTGCGCCTTGGCGGGCTTTTTTATGTGTGCTGATGCGGTGCTTTTGCAGGAGCCAGCTTGCCGGCGAAGGCGTATTCAAGATCACCTTCGCCGGCAAGCCTGGCTCCTACAGGGGCTTTCAGGCTACCCGCGCAGCTTTCTCTTCTTCGCCCAAACACGCCGCCGCCGTAAACAGCACATCGGTAGACGAGTTCAACGCGGTCTCGGCCGAGTCCTGCAATACACCGATGATGAAGCCGACCGCAACCACTTGCATGGCGATCTCGCTTGGAATGCCGAACAGGCTGCAGGCCAACGGAATCAGCAACAGCGAACCGCCTGCCACGCCCGACGCCCCACAGGCGCAGATCGCGGCGACGACGCTCAGCAGGATCGCGGTCGGAATATCCACCGCAATGCCCAGCGTATGCACAGCGGCCAGGGTCAGCACGGTGATGGTGATCGCAGCGCCGGCCATATTGATCGTGGCGCCCAGCGGGATCGACACCGAGTACGTATCCTCATGCAGGCCCAGGCGCTTGCTCAATTCCAGATTGACCGGAATGTTCGCCGCAGAACTGCGGGTGAAAAACGCGGTGATGCCACTTTCACGCAAGCAAGTGAAGACCAGTGGATACGGGTTGCGACGCAGTTTCCAGAACACGATCAACGGGTTCATCACCAGCGCCACAAACAACATGCAACCGAGCAGCACGACCAGCAGATGTGCGTAACCGAGCAAAGCGCCGAAACCGGAGGTCGCAAGGGTGGAGGCCACGAGGCCGAAGATCCCCAGCGGCGCGAAACGGATGACCAGGCGCACAATCAGCGTGACGCCGTTGGACAGGTCGCCGAGCACTTCTCGCGTGGTGTCGCCGGCATGTCGGATTGCAATGCCCATGCCGATGGCCCACGCCAGAATGCCGATGAAGTTGGCATTCATCAGCGCGCTGATCGGGTTGTCCACGACGCTCAGCAACAAACTCTGCAGCACTTCACTGATGCCGCCCGGTGCCGTCACCGCGACGTCATGGGTGGCAAGTACCAGGCTCGACGGGAACATCATGCTGGCGACTACCGCCACCACTGCCGCGGCAAAAGTGCCCAGCAGATAAAGGAACAAGATCGGTCGAATATGGGTTTCCTGACCGTGCCTGTGGTTGGCAATGGAAGCCATGACCAGCACAAACACCAGAATCGGCGCGACCGCTTTCAGCGCCGAAACAAAAACTTTACCCATAAATGCAGTGGACTCGGCGACCTCTGGTGCGACCAGTGCGAGGAGGATACCGGCGATCAGGCCAATGACGATTTGCGTGACCAGGCTCAAGCGTTTCAGGCGTTGCATTACTGAAGGGGATGGGGCAGTCATAAAACGGCATCTCTGATTTTATTAGGTGCGCGGGTGGCATGACTGACGTCAGGCCAACGCTGGCGAAGGTGTGGGTATCGCAGGCCGCGGACTTTATCACAGCGTCGTCTTTATCCTTCAGACCTGTGACGAACTGTCGCCGGGCAATTCAACGTGATCGGCAGGTTCGTGCAATCGCGCTTGGAAACATTCTGTTAAGATTGCTCATCCTCTTTTCATGTTTCGCCAGTGGGCCTTCGGGCTATCGCTGGCGTTGTCGTTTTTCTGGAGTTTTGCATGCTGTTGCCCATCCTTCTGTTGTCCGCCGCCGGTTTTACCGTGCTGACCACGGAATTCATCATCGTCGGCCTGCTGCCGGCCATCGCCCGAGACCTGGCGGTGAGTGTTCCGCAAGCGGGCTTGCTGGTGACCTTGTTTGCGTTCACCGTCGCCGCTTTCGGGCCCTTCCTGACGGCGTATTTCGCCCGATTCGAACGCCGCAAGCTGTTTATCTCGGTGCTGATCATGTTCGGTCTGGCCAACACGCTGGCAGCGTTTGCGCCGAACATCTGGGTGATGGCGTTCGCGCGCCTGGTGCCAGCGCTGGGGTTGCCGGTGTTCTGGGCGTTGGCCAGTGAAACGGCGGTGGACATCGTCGGCCCGGATTACGCAGGGCGGGCCATTGCCAAGATCGGTTTTGGCATCGTCTGCGCCACCGTGTTTGGCATTCCGGTTGGCACGCTGATTTCCGATGCACTCGGTTGGCGTAGTGCGTTTGGCATTCTTGCTGCCATCGCATTTGCCAAAGCATTGCTGCTGTTTATCTACTTGCCCAAAACCGATCTGCATCAACATCAGGTGAGCTTTCGCTCGCAGCTCAGGATTTTGCGCAGCCCGTTGATGATCGGTCATGTGCTGTTATCAGTGCTGGTGTTCAGCGGCATGTTCACCCTCTACACCTATCTGGCGGACATCCTCGAACGCCTCGCCGGTTTCAACGGCACAGTGGTCGGCTGGTGCCTGATGGGGTTCGGTGCGGTTGGCCTGATCGGCAACTCCCTGGGGGGGCGCGCGGTGGACCGCCATCCGTTGATCGCGTCGATGACATTCTGCGCATTCATGATCGCCGGCATGGTGACGTTGGTGCCGAACATCCATTCGCCGCTGGGCTTGGCGGCAGCGATGGGCATCTGGGGCGTGACCCAGGCCGCGTTGTTTCTGGTCAGCCATGTCCGCCTGATGAAAGCCGCGCCCGAAGCGCCGGCCTTTGCGGCATCGTTGAACATCGCCGGCGCCAACCTCGGCATCGGCCTGGGCGCCATGGTCGGTGGCCGGGTGATCGACAGCGTGGGCCTGCAAGGCCTGGGTTTTGCAGCGGCCGGTTTTATCCTGCTTTCGATTTTGCTGGCGATGGCGCTGATGACTTTCCAGCCGCGCGAAGTCTGCGCCTGAGGCATCACAGACCGGTGAACAGCTCGCGTCGGGCACCCTCGGTAATGGCAACGATGCCGGGGTGCTTGACCTTGCGCTCCACGGAAATAGCGTAAAACGACTCGGTCACCGCGTCGGTCTGGCCGATCAGCTCCACGCCGTATTGACGTTTCACTTCCTCCGCAATCACGCTCGGACCGATGAAAATTCCGCTGCCCGATTGCCCGAAAGCCTGCATCAAGGCGCTGTCATCAAATTCGCCGACGATGCGCGGTTGAATCTGCTGTTCGGCAAACCAGCGCTGCAAACGACTGCGCACCACGGTTTCGGGCCCTGGAATCAATAGCGGTGCCCCGTGCAGGCTGCGCGGAAAATCCTGTCCGTATTGTGCCGCCAAGGCGGTGGTGGCGAAAAAACTGATGCCGCATTCGCCGAGTTTCTGGCTGTAGCCCTTGATGTCCAGATGGGTTGGCATCGGGCTGTCGGAGATCACCAGATCGAGGCGCTGAATCGCCAGGTCGGCGAGCAAGCGTTCGAGTTTGTCTTCGCGACAGGTGATGCGCATTGGTTCGCTCAATTCCATGGTCGGCGCGATCAGACGATAAACGATCGATTTGGGCACCACGTCAGCGACGCCGACGCGAAACAGGATTTGCTGCTCGTTCGGCTGCGCTCGCAGCATCAATTCCAGCTCGCCTCCCAGCTGAAACATCTGCTCGGCGTAGGGCAGGGTCTGCCGCCCGGCTTCAGTAAGTTCCAGTTGCCGGCCGACACGCTGAAACAATTCCACTCCATAAGTTTGTTCGAGCAGGGAAATCTGCCCGCTGATGGTTTGCGGCGTCAGGTTCAGCTGCTCACAGGCACGCACGATACTGCCGGTTTTGGCCACCACCCAGAAATAGTGCAGCTGTCGGTAATTGAGCATATGTCCTACTATTAGCTTTGGATTCGTAAAAACCGAAGTATACGCGGTAAAAAAACGAATTTTCCTGAACTGTTAGTCTCCCTAGAATGCGTCGCTATCAACGCGCTACTGTTTCGGCGTGTTTCGTTCTATCGAGGAAGCCTCATGAAGTTTAAAGCCACCGCATTGCTGATTACGTCTTTACTGGTTCTGGCAGGTTGCGACCAGGCTGAAAAAAGCGCTCAGCAACTGATGGGCAAGGCGGCCGAGACCGCCAAACAAGCGATCGACGACACTCATAAAGCTGCCGAGCAGGCGATCAGCGACGCCACCGGCGGATTGATCAGCAAGAAAGAATCGTCGGCCGAAGACAAGCAGAACCGCGAATCTTCGTCCCAGGAAATCTAAACCGTCATTACGAGTCAGGACTGACCCATGGAATACCTTTTAGAACTTGCTGCAAGCCCTACTGCCTGGGTCGCCCTGGCCACACTGGTGGTGATGGAAATCGTGCTCGGCATCGATAACCTGATCTTTATTTCGATCCTGACCAACAAGCTGCCTGAGCAACATCGGCAGAAGGCCCGGCGCATCGGTATCGGCATGGCGTTGATTCTGCGCCTGGCACTGCTGAGCACCATCGCGTTCATCGTTCAGTTGACGGCGCCAGTGATCGAGATTCTCGACCACGCGTTCTCCTGGAAAGACATGATCCTGATTGCTGGCGGCCTGTTCCTCTTGTGGAAAGCCACCACGGAAATTCACCACAGCATGGACCCGGCACCGGAAGATCCGAAGTCGGCCACCTCGACCGTCACTTTGGGTTTCGCTGCTGCAATCGGTCAGATCCTGATGCTCGACATGGTGTTTTCCATCGACAGCATTATTACCGCAGTTGGCATGACCGAGCATCTGCCGATCATGATCATTGCCGTTGTGGCTTCGGTGCTGGTGATGTTGCTGGCGGCTGATCCGCTGGCCAAATTTATCAACGACAACCCGACCGTTGTGATGCTGGCGTTGGGGTTCCTGATCATGATCGGCATGACGCTGATCGCCGAAGGTTTCGGCGCCCACGTACCGAAAGGCTACGTCTACGCGGCAATGGCGTTCTCGGCGACGATCGAAGGTTTGAACATGATGTCGCGGCGAGCCAAGCAAAAGCGCATTGCCGCTGAAGCCTGATCAGCGATGAATAAACGGCCGCCTGGGCTCGAGAGAGTCCAGGCGGCCGTTTTTATTTGGGGCGTTGGAAGCGTCAGTCAGTGCGCGGCAGCGTGCCCGGCATCCGGTTTGTCGGTTTGCGCCGCAGGTGTCGCTTGAGCAGGGTGGTGATGGTGCCGGCGGGTGATACGCAGCACGCCCCACAACATGGCGCTGGCAACCGCCAGCCAGCCGGAAATCAACATCACAATGGTCATCGTCAGGCTCATCGGTGCCTCCTCTTCGCCCTGCAGCGGGCGCACACGCTTATCAATTGACAGTCTAGTCGCTGGTGTGTTTCAGGCTATTGACCAAAGGTCGCCGGGTACCAACCCGTTCGCACTATTGAATCCTTAGAACTGCCGGTAAAGGCTATACCGCTGCGGCGCCGCCCCCTATGATCGGAGCCAAAGCCGGGGACCTCAATGCCTGGCGTCTGAACAGAGAGTGATGATGGTATTTTCGCGAATCGCAATTGTGGCATGGGTGTTGGGCTGCCTCGCAGGGCTGTCGGGATGTGCGGGTAGTGTGGCGCCAGAATTGAAGCGGCTGCCGGAGCGGGTCGAGCTCAGCGGTACGTTTTATCGGGGGCAGGAATACCAGAGCGGGCCGCAGGTGCTGGCCAGTCTCTTGTCCCAACGCGGCATCGTGATCACCCCGGGTTTGCTGGAAAAGCCGCTGCGCTTACCCGGCGCCGAGGCGCAATTGCAGCAGAACATGCAAAATCTGGCGCGTGAGTACGGGATGGTCGTGTATCCCCTCGACAGTCAGCTATCCGCTCTGTTGACCCAGGTCGCTGCCGGTCATCCGGTCATGGTCCGTTTCACACAAGGCTCGTCATTCTGGTCGGAACCGCGTTATGCGATCCTGGCCGGATATGACCGTCAGAAGCAGACCGTGTTGCTGCGCGCCGCAATGAATCGCAGGGAATTAATGAGCTTTGCTGCCTTTGAGTCAGCCTTCCAGGACGCTGGGGGCTGGGCCGTACTGATCCAGAAACCCGAGCAGATTCCGGCGAATGTTGATCAACCCCGCTGGCTCAACGCGGCAAGTGATCTGGCTAGGGCGGGGCAGGAGTCTGCGGCCGCACGGGCAAAAAAAGCCCTGCTACCGCAATAAGCCCGTTCGTCATCTGTCTGGCACTGTCGGGCGCACTGCCTCTCCAAGCATTCAGACGCGGATGTTCCGGGTCAGATTTCCAGGAGGTGTACATGGCTGATTCCAAAACTCCCAAGGGTCCGCATTCGTCGGAGAATGCAACAGACGATGAGTTGGGTTTCGACCCGGATTCCCCCGACGTGTCAGATCCTGCGGTTGATCCCGTCGGGCCAGCGATCGCGCCTCTGGATAAAAAGCCGGAAGACGATACAAAGGCGCCAGCCAAGCCTTACGACCCGCTGGCCGATCTGAAACCTTGAGATTGAGTGAGGTGCGTATGTCAATTGATTCGAGTTTTGATGACAAGCGTCCGGAGACTGTACCTACGACACCTGAAGGTGATGTTGATCCGGTGATGGATCCGAACAGTCCGCTGCGGGATCCGTTGGCCAGACCGTTAGTTACACCCGGGGAGCATCCGATCGGTACGCGGGATCCGAGCGCCGGGGACGGGATTCCGGACGATGATCAAATGCCGCTTCCCAATGACTGATGCCGGATAACACAAAGCCCCGAATAATCGGGGCGTTTGTGTGGTGCGGTGCAATTACTTCGACGCTTCAACTACGCTTTTTTGCCGTTGATTGAGTTTCTTGTCCGATTTGTACTGCAACGCAACCGGGGGCACGTCCGCGCTTTTGCCTGTCTCGACCCAGCTACGAATGCGGCTGGCATCGGCAAAATGTGTGTATTTGCCGAAAGCATCGAGAATGACCATCGCAACCGGGCGGTTCGCCATCTTTGTGACCAGTACCAGACAATGGCCCGCGGCATTGGTAAAGCCGGTTTTGGTCAGCGAAATATCCCAGTTCGGCTTGTTCACCAGATGATCGGTGTTACGAAAACCCAGGGTGTAGTTGGGTTTGCGAAATGAAACGGTCTTCTCTTTAGTGGTGCTCAGCTCAGTCAGCAACGGATATTTGTGAGCGGCAATCAACAATTTGCTCAAGTCCCGGGCGGTGGAAACATTACGCGGGGACAGCCCCGTGGGCTCGACAAAGTGAGTGCTGGTCATGCCCAACGCCTTGGCCTTGGCATTCATGGCTGCAATAAACGCAACATAACCGCCCGGGTAGTGGTGGGCGAGGCTGGCGGCAGCACGGTTTTCCGAAGACATCAGTGCGATCAGCAGCATTTCCCGGCGCGGCAGCTCGCTCTTGAGCTTGACCCGAGAAAACACGCCCTTCATTTCCGGCGTGTCGCTGATGTTGATGGACAAGTACTCGTTCATGTTCTGACGAGCTTCCACCACGATCAACCCGGTCATCAACTTGCTGACGGAGGCGATCGGCACGACAACGTCAGGGTTGCTGGCATAAATGACTTTATTGGTTTGCAGATCGAGCAGCAAAGCGCTGCCGGAAGCGATCTTCAACTGCTTGCTGTCTCGAGGTGCCGATGTGGTTTCGGCGGCATTAACCGTTGGCGTGATGAACGTCCCTGTAAATGCGAAAAACAGACTCAGGATGGAAAGACGAATTTTCACGCTGGCAGACTCATAAAGTGTTGATAAGCCGTTTTGTAACGGACTGTTTCTCAAAAGCGCCACATTCTGAAGTATGGCTGAATAACTGTCGATGAATGTTCAATGTTCATCCAAAAGTCATTGAAAGCTACTGATTTACAGGAAAATCCGCCACGAGGCAGAACGTTGGTCAGGCAATAAAAAAACCCGCCGTTGGCGGGTTTATTTGAAATGCAGGAGAACGTCACAGCAGGATCAGCCGTGTAACGTTTCTGCCGCATACAAGGTGTTTTCCAACAGGCAGGCACGGGTCATCGGGCCAACGCCTCCAGGTACTGGCGTGATCCAGCCAGCGCGGGGCAGGGCGGTTTCGTAGATCACGTCACCGACCAGCTTGCCATCGTCCTGACGGTTGATGCCGACGTCGATCACGATCGCGCCTTCCTTGATCCACTCGCCTTTGACCAGGCCCGGTTTACCGGCAGCGACTACGACCAGATCGGCGCGGCCGACGTGGCCGGCAAGATCTTTGGTGAAGCGATGAGTGACGGTGACGGTGCAGCCTGCCAGCAGCAATTCCATCGCCATCGGGCGTCCGACGATATTGGAAGCGCCAACGACCACAGCGTCCATCCCGTAGAGATCGGCCCCGGTGCTTTCCAGCAAGGTCATGATGCCTTTCGGCGTGCATGGGCGCAGCAGCGGAATCCGTTGGGCCAGACGGCCCACGTTATAAGGGTGGAAACCGTCAACGTCTTTGTCCGGGCGAATGCGCTCAAGCAATCGGGAGGCATCGAGGTGTTCAGGCAGAGGCAGCTGAAGCAGGACGCCGTCGATTGCCGGGTCCTCGTTGAGCCGATCAATCAGATCGGTCAGTGCTTCCTGAGTGGTTTCGGAAGGCAGGTCGTAAGCTTGGGAAAGGAAGCCGACCTCTTCACAGTCTTTACGCTTGTGCGAGACATAAACCTGAGAGGCAGGATCGCTGCCGACCAGGATCACCGCAAGACCGGGAGTGCGCAGGCCTTGCTGGCGACGCTCGGCAACACGTTTGGCGATCTGCTGGCGCAGGCTGGCGGCGATCGATTTGCCGTCGATTAGTTGTGCAGTCATTGCGCGTGATTAACCATCGAGAGGGGAAAAAAAGAGAACGCATTCTCGCATGCCATGCGGTGAGGGCAAAGGCGCTTGGTCTGCAAATTCCCCTAACCCCTTTAATTAAATGAATTTTTTTTAAAAAAGAGTTGACGACCTGTGGGGCCGCCTATAACATTCGTCGCACTTGTCGGGCACAGCCTAGCACTGGTTAAGAAGGTCGAGCAGAGTTGACGTTTAATTCGGCGAGACTGAAAGCACTTAGTTTGTAATCGTCCAAGAATACAGATTAACAAGGCGCCCGTAGCTCAGCTGGATAGAGCATCCGCCTTCTAAGCGGATGGTCGCAGGTTCGAGTCCTGCCGGGTGCGCCATTAGGCAGCTTTGGCACAAGTAAGGCAGCACGGTACTATGGTGGGCGTAGCTCAGTTGGTAGAGCACGGGATTGTGACTCCCGTTGTCGAGGGTTCGATCCCCTTCGTCCACCCCATATTTAGAAAGGCGCCAGATTAACAGTCTGGCGCCTTTGCTTTAAAAGCTTGATGCGGATGTGGTGGAATTGGTAGACACACTGGATTTAGGTTCCAGCGCCGCAAGGTGTGAGAGTTCGAGTCTCTCCGTCCGCACCATTACAAACAGCTATTTAATAGCAGAGAACGGCGCAGCACCTGAAAAGGGCTGCGCCGTTTTTGTTTTATGAGTCGGAATTTCCAGGCGGCCGCCGGTATCGGGTCGAAAAGATGGATCGGTGAGTCGCAGATGTGTTTCTCGATGATGCTGATTTGTCCGTCGGTCCCCTTGCGGGATCGGCTGTCAGGGAGAGATTGCCGAAGTCTTCTATATATAGAAGGATGGATGCAGAGCCCTGGCTTGAAGGCTGTATTTGCTAACAGGGCGAGGCACAACCGTTTGTCCCCGCCTATAAATTGCCTGCTGCTTTTTTACCCGTTTTCAGTAGGGTGACTTCTTGAGTTTGACCCACTAGAATGCATGCCCTTGATTCTGGGGTCGGAAACGGCCGGCTAACGTCTGTGCAACGAGGAATATCCATGCAAGTTTCTGTTGAAAATACTTCTGCTCTTGAGCGCCGCATGAGCATCACCGTGCCGGCTGAGCGCATCGAGACTCAGGTCAACAAGCGTCTGCAGCAGACTGCACAAAAGGCCAAGATCGCGGGCTTCCGTCCAGGCAAGGTGCCAATGAGCGAAATCAAGCGCCGCTTCGGTGCTGATGCGCGTCAGGAAGCGGTTGGCGACGTGATCCAGTCTTCGTTCTACGAAGCTGTTGTCGAGCAGAAGCTGAACCCGGCTGGCGCTCCTTCCATCGAGCCAAAGTCGCTGGAAGCTGGCAAAGACCTGGAATACGTTGCAATTTTCGAAGTGTTCCCCGAGTTCACCGTTGCAGGTTTCGACGGTATTTCCGTCGAGCGCCTGAGCGCTGACGTGGCGGATGCCGATCTGGACAAAATGCTGGACGTGCTGCGCAAGCAGAACACCCGTTTTGAAGAGACTGATCGCGCCGCCCAGAACGAAGACCAGCTGAACATCGATTTCGTCGGCAAGGTCGACGGTGAAGTGTTCGCTGGCGGTTCCGCCAAGGGCACTCAGCTGGTGCTGGGCTCCGGTCGCATGATCCCGGGCTTCGAAGACGGTCTGGTTGGCGCTAAAGCCGGCGAAGAGCGTGTTCTGAACCTGACGTTCCCAGAGGACTATCAGAACCTCGACCTGGCCGGCAAAAATGCCGAGTTCACCGTTACCGTCAACACTGTTTCCGAGCCAAAGCTGCCTGAGCTGAACGAAGAATTCTTCGCCCAGTTCGGTATCAAGGAAACCGGTCTGGAGGGTTTCCGCGCCGAGGTTCGCAAGAACATGGAGCGTGAACTGCGTCAGGCGATCAAATCCAAGGTCAAGAATCAGGTAATGGATGGTCTGCTGGCCACCAACCCGATCGAAGTGCCCAAGGCTCTGCTGTCCAACGAAGTTGACCGTCTGCGCGTGCAGGCTGTCCAGCAGTTCGGTGGCAACATCAAGCCTGATCAGCTGCCGGCCGAGCTGTTCGAAGAGCAAGCCAAACGTCGCGTTGTGCTGGGTCTGATCGTGGCTGAAGTGGTCAAGCAATTCGACCTGAAGCCAGACGACGCCCGCGTTCGCGAAATGATCCAGGAAATGGCTTCGGCTTATCAGGAGCCAGAGCAAGTTGTGTCCTGGTACTACAAAAATGACCAGCAGTTGAACGAGGTTCGTTCGGTTGTGCTGGAAGAACAAGTTGTGGATACTGTTCTGCAGAAAGCTAGCGTGACCGACAAATCGGTCTCTTACGAAGAAGCAGTCAAGCCGGTAGAAGCTCCACAAGCCGACTGATCGTTTTTGCGGTAGGAAGCACACACCATAAGCCAGCCTTCGCGCTGGCTTATGCGTATTCAAGACATAACTATTTGGGAGTGACTGCAGAGCATGTTCCGTAATTCCTATATTCAGCAGAACTCTGATATCCAGGCCGCTGGCGGCCTGGTCCCGATGGTTGTCGAGCAGTCTGCTCGTGGCGAGCGCGCCTATGACATCTACTCGCGCCTTCTCAAGGAGCGGGTTATTTTTCTGGTTGGTCCGGTAGAGGACTACATGGCTAACCTGATCTGTGCGCAACTGCTGTTCCTTGAAGCGGAAAACCCGGACAAGGACATCCATCTCTATATCAACTCCCCGGGCGGTTCGGTGACGGCGGGCATGTCGATCTACGACACCATGCAGTTCATCAAACCCAACGTCTCGACCACCTGCATCGGTCAAGCGTGCAGCATGGGCGCGTTTCTTTTGACCGCCGGTGCCACTGGCAAGCGCTACTGCCTGCCGAATTCTCGCGTAATGATTCACCAGCCATTGGGCGGTTTCCAGGGCCAGGCTTCGGACATCGAAATCCATGCCAAGGAAATCCTCTTCATTCGTGAGCGTCTCAATACGCTCATGGCCAAACATAGCGGGCACACGCTCGAAGAAATCGAGCGTGATACCAATCGCGACAACTTCATGAGTGCAGAAGCCGCGCGTGAGTACGGCTTGATCGATGAAGTGATCACCCAGCGCCCAGCTTAAACCCAGCTCAAAATAGGCCTGGTCGGCTGGTCTGACCACCGGCGGGCTTGAAAAAGCCCGCAAGAGCCTTCATCTTGTGTTGCAAGCCTATCGGATTTGGATCGAACGAATGACTGACACCCGCAACGGCGAGGACAACGGCAAGCTGCTCTATTGCTCCTTCTGTGGCAAAAGCCAGCATGAAGTGCGTAAGTTGATTGCCGGCCCCTCGGTCTTTATTTGCGACGAGTGCGTCGACCTGTGCAATGACATCATCCGTGAGGAGGTGCAGGAAGCCCAGGCCGAGAGCAGCGCGCATAAATTGCCTTCGCCCAAAGAAATCAGCGGCATCCTCGATCAGTATGTGATTGGTCAGGAGCGTGCGAAGAAGGTTCTGGCCGTAGCGGTATACAACCACTACAAACGCCTGAACCAGCGTGACAAGAAAAACGACGACGTTGAGCTCGGCAAGAGCAACATCTTGCTGATCGGCCCGACAGGCTCGGGTAAGACTCTGCTGGCCGAAACACTGGCCCGCTTGCTGAACGTTCCGTTCACCATCGCCGATGCAACCACCCTCACCGAGGCGGGTTACGTAGGTGAAGATGTTGAGAACATCATTCAGAAGCTGCTGCAGAAGTGCGATTACGATGTCGAAAAGGCCCAGATGGGCATTGTCTACATCGATGAGATCGACAAGATCTCGCGCAAGTCTGACAACCCTTCGATTACCCGGGACGTTTCCGGCGAAGGCGTGCAGCAGGCATTGCTCAAGTTGATCGAAGGCACGGTCGCTTCCGTTCCGCCTCAAGGCGGTCGCAAGCATCCGCAGCAGGAATTCCTGCAGGTCGACACTCGTAACATTTTGTTCATCTGCGGCGGCGCGTTCTCTGGTCTGGAAAAGGTGATTCAAAACCGTTCCACCAAGGGCGGCATCGGTTTCAACGCAGAAGTGCGCAGCAAGGAAGAAGGCAAGAAAGTGGGTGAATCCTTGCGTGAAGTCGAGCCTGACGATCTGGTCAAGTTTGGTCTGATCCCGGAATTCGTCGGCCGTCTGCCAGTGCTTGCAACGCTGGACGAGCTGGATGAGGCTGCGTTGATGCAGATCCTTACCGAGCCGAAAAATGCTTTGACCAAACAGTATGCCAAGCTGTTCGAGATGGAAGGCGTAGACCTGGAATTCCGGGCCGACGCACTCAAATCGGTCGCCAAACGTGCTCTGGAACGTAAAACCGGTGCTCGAGGACTGCGATCGATTCTCGAAGGTGTATTGCTCGACACCATGTACGAAATTCCCTCGCAATCCGAGGTGAGTAAAGTGGTGATCGATGAAAGCGTTATAGAAGGCAAGTCCAAGCCACTGTATATCTACGAAAACAGTGAGCCGGCTGCCAAGGCTGCGCCGGACGCCTAAGCGTCACGCAGCTGTAATAAAGAAGGGGCCTTCGGGCCCCTTTGCTTTTTGCCCTTTTTAACACCGTGTTTGCGCTTGTTTTTTTTGTAGGCAGCCCCCATCTTGGTTTCAAGCTTACTTCCATCTGTTTACGGCCTTATGGCCGCCGTAGAGGCGAAATCATGAAGACAACCATCGAATTGCCTCTCCTGCCATTGCGCGATGTCGTGGTTTATCCGCACATGGTTATCCCGCTGTTCGTGGGGCGCGAGAAATCCATCGAAGCCCTCGAGGCAGCGATGACGGGCGACAAGCAGATTCTCCTGATTGCTCAGAGAAACCCTGCCGACGACGATCCCGGTGAAGACGCGCTTTATCGCGTAGGTACGATTGCCACTGTCCTGCAGCTGCTCAAGCTGCCGGACGGCACGGTCAAGGTTCTGGTTGAGGGCGAACAGCGGGGCGCTGTCGAACGCTTCAGCGAAGTGGATGGTCATTGCCGCGCAGAAGTCTCCCTGATCGATGAAGTCGACGCGCCGGAGCGCGAGTCGGAAGTGTTCGTGCGCAGCCTGCTGTCGCAGTTCGAACAATACGTGCAGTTGGGCAAGAAAGTCCCGGCTGAAGTTCTGTCGTCGCTCAACAGCATCGACGAGCCGGGGCGTCTGGTCGACACCATGGCTGCGCACATGGCGTTGAAGATCGAGCAAAAGCAGGAAATTCTCGAAATCATCGATTTGTCCGCCCGGGTCGAGCATGTTCTGGCGTTGCTGGATGGCGAAATCGATCTGCTGCAAGTCGAAAAACGCATTCGCGGTCGTGTGAAAAAACAGATGGAGCGCAGTCAGCGCGAGTACTACCTGAATGAGCAGATGAAGGCCATTCAGAAAGAACTTGGGGACAGCGACGAAGGCCATAACGAAATCGAAGAGCTGAAAAAGCGCATCGATGCCGCTGGTCTGCCGAAAGACGCTCTGGCCAAGGCCCAGGGCGAGTTGAACAAGCTCAAGCAAATGTCGCCGATGTCTGCGGAAGCGACGGTGGTGCGTTCCTACATCGACTGGCTGGTGCAGGTGCCGTGGAAGGCGCAGAGCAAAGTGCGTCTGGACCTTGCCCGCGCCGAAGATATCCTTGATGCCGACCATTACGGCCTCGAAGAAGTCAAAGAGCGGATCCTCGAATACCTCGCCGTGCAAAAACGCGTGAAGAAGATTCGTGGGCCGGTGTTGTGCCTGGTGGGTCCTCCAGGTGTGGGTAAAACTTCGCTGGCGGAATCGATTGCTCACGCTACCAACCGCAAATTCGTGCGCATGGCCCTGGGTGGTGTACGTGACGAAGCGGAAATTCGTGGCCATCGCCGGACTTACATCGGGTCGATGCCAGGAAGATTGATTCAAAAGATGACCAAAGTGGGCGTCCGCAACCCGCTGTTCCTGCTCGATGAAATCGACAAAATGGGCAGCGACATGCGTGGCGATCCGGCGTCGGCGTTGCTGGAAGTGCTCGATCCAGAGCAGAACCACAACTTCAACGATCATTACCTCGAGGTCGATTACGATCTGTCCGACGTGATGTTCCTCTGCACGTCGAACTCGATGAACATTCCGCCGGCGTTGCTGGACCGCATGGAAGTGATTCGCCTGCCGGGTTACACCGAAGACGAGAAGATCAACATCGCTGTCAAATATCTTTCGCCGAAGCAGATTACCGCTAACGGCCTGAAGAAGGGCGAGCTGGAGTTCGACGCCGAAGCTATCCGCGACATCATCCGTTACTACACCCGCGAAGCCGGCGTGCGCGGGCTGGAGCGCCAGATTGCCAAGGTCTGCCGCAAGGCGGTCAAAGAGCACGCACTGGAAAAACGCTTCTCGGTGAAAGTCACTGCTGACATGCTGGAACACTTCCTTGGCGTGCGTAAATTCCGTTACGGCCTGGCTGAATCCCAGGACCAGATCGGCCAAGTCACGGGCCTTGCATGGACTCAGGTCGGTGGCGAATTGCTGACCATCGAAGCGGCGGTGGTGCCGGGCAAAGGTCAGTTGATCAAAACCGGTTCCCTCGGTGACGTGATGGTCGAATCCATCACCGCGGCACTTACCGTGGTGCGTAGCCGGGCGAAAAGTCTGGGCATCCCTCTGGACTTCCATGAGAAGCGCGACACGCATATCCACATGCCGGAAGGGGCAACCCCGAAGGACGGCCCTAGCGCCGGTGTGGGCATGTGCACGGCACTGGTGTCGGCACTGACCGGCATCCCGGTGCGCGCCGATGTCGCCATGACCGGCGAAATCACGCTGCGTGGGCAGGTCCTCGCGATTGGCGGTCTGAAAGAGAAACTGCTCGCGGCTCACCGTGGCGGGATCAAGACCGTGATCATTCCGGAGGAGAACGTGCGCGATTTGAAGGAAATTCCTGACAACATCAAGCAGGATCTTCAGATCAAACCGGTTAAATGGATTGACGAAGTCCTGCAAATTGCGCTGCAATACGCGCCGGAGCCCTTGCCTGATGTGGCTCCGGAGATCGTCGCAAAGGATGAAAAACGCGAGTCTGACTCTAAGGAAAGAATTAGCACGCATTAATACGCATTTGCCTGAGGGGTTTGTTGACAGCTTTTTAGAGCCCTTGTTATAAAGCGGCTCTTAAGTGTCTGTAGGCCATTCAGCACTCGTTTTTGCTTTCACCAAAAAACTTAGAATCATACTCAAATAGATATAAGGGGACTTAGAGTGAACAAGTCGGAACTGATTGATGCTATCGCTGCATCCGCTGATATCCCGAAAGCTGCTGCTGGCCGTGCGCTGGACGCTGTAATCGAATCCGTCACTGGCGCTCTGAAGGCCGGTGATTCTGTTGTTCTGGTCGGTTTCGGTACTTTCTCCGTGACTGATCGTCCAGCTCGCATCGGTCGTAACCCACAGACCGGTAAGACTCTGGAAATCGCAGCTGCCAAAAAACCAGGCTTCAAAGCCGGTAAAGCACTGAAAGAAGCTGTCAACTAAGTCAGATTCAGGTTTTTGCCTATCCGGGTCGGGGTCATGCCTGACCTGGCAGCGGAGCGGTAGTCCAGTCGGCGAGTCGCCGGTCCGAGACACCGGAGGTCGCACGTTCGACCCCTTGGTCCGCTCCGCCAGTTACGAGAAGGCGCATCCTCGGATGCGCCTTTCTTCTATCCGGATTCTACCCACGCTCCACGGTTGCCTAATTTTGAAGTTCAACCGTTTCTGGGGGACGCATGCTGCAGAATATCAGGGACAATTCACAAGGCTGGATTGCCAAAACCATCATCGGGATCATCGTTGTCTTGATGGCATTCACCGGTGTAGAGGCCATTTTTCAGGCCACGACCAACAGCCAGAACGCGGCTGAAGTCAATGGTGACGAAATCACCCAGGGCGAGCTGAGCCAGGCGGTTGACATGCAACGCCGTCAACTCATGCAGCAGCTGGGCAAGGATTTCGATGCTTCTTTGCTTGATGAAAAAATGTTGCGCGATTCGGCTCTCAAAGGCTTGATCGATCGCAAACTGTTGCTGCAAGGCGCAGAAGAATCGAAGTTCGCATTTTCCGAAGCAGCGCTGGATCAGGTGATCCTGCAGACTCCGGAATTTCAGGTGGACGGCAAGTTCAGCGCCGAGCGGTTTGACCAGGTGATTCGTCAGCTGGGTTACAGCCGCATGCAATTCCGCCAGATGCTCACTCAGGAAATGCTCATCGGGCAGCTGCGCGCAGGTCTGGCTGGCAGCGGATTTGTCACCGACGCTCAGGTTCTGGCTTTCGCCCGTCTGGAAAAACAGACTCGCGATTTCGCCTCTCTGAACGTCAAGGCTGACCCCGCGGCGGTTAAAGTGACCGACGAAGAGGTCAAGGCCTACTACGACGAGCACGCGAAAGAATTCATGACGCCGGATCAGGTCATCATTGACTACATCGAGCTGAAGAAGTCTTCCTTCTTTGATCAGGTGACGGTCAAGGACGAAGACCTGCAAGCGGCGTACCAGAAAGAAATTACAAACCTCGCGGAGCAACGCCGGGCCGCTCACATTCTGATCGAAGTGAACGACAAAGTGACTGAGGCGCAAGCCAGGGCCAGGATCGAAGATGTCCAGGCGCGTCTGGAGAAAGGCGAGAAGTTCGAGGCACTGGCCAAGGAGTTCTCCCAGGATCCAGGTTCGGCTACCAATGGCGGCGATCTGGGTTATGCCGGTCCGGGCGTCTACGATCCAGCGTTTGAAACCGCGCTGTATGGGTTGGCCAAGGATCAGGTGTCTGCGCCGGTTCGTACCGATTTCGGCTTCCACTTGATCAAGTTGTTGGGCGTGGAAGCGCCTGAAGTGCCAACGTTGGCCAGCCTGAAAGACAAGCTGACCCGCGAGCTGAAGACCCAGCAGGTCGAGCAGCATTTCGTGGAGGCGACCAAGCAACTGGAAGACTCCTCGTTCGAAGCGTCTGACCTGGCTCAGCCGGCACAAGACCTCAAGTTGACCGTGCACACGTCCAAGCCTTTCGGCCGTGAAGGTGGCGAAGGCGTGACGGCGAACCGTGCCGTGGTAACAGCTGCGTTCAGCCCGGAAGTGTTGGATGAAGGTGCGAACAGCACCGCGCTCGAACTCGATCCGGAAACCGTGATCGTGTTGCGCGCCAAAGAGCACCTCAAGCCTGCGCAACTGCCGCTGGAAAACGTGTCTGCAGCCATTCGTGATCAATTGGTCAAGGAGCACGCCAGCGCTGCCGCCAAGACCAAGGCCGACGAGTTGATCGCCAGCCTGCGCGAGGGCAAAACCCCGCTGGACAAGGCAATCGATGGTCAGGGCTGGAAAGTGACCGCCGCTGCGACTCGTGTACAGGAAGGCGTTGACCCGGCTGTGCTGCAAGCGCTGTTCCGTATGCCGAAACCGGCGGCACAAGACAAGCCGACGTTTAGCAGCGTGACGCTTGCCGATGGCAGCCTGGTGATTGTTCGCCTCAACAGCGTAAATGAAGCCACTGCACCGTCGGAAGCAGAGAAGGATCAATACCGTCGCTTCCTTGCTTCGCGCATCGGCCAGCAAGACTTTGCGGCTTTCCGCAAGCAGCTGGAAAGCGAGGCGAAGATCGAACGTTTCTGATGTTTCTTGCTCCGCCTGTTACACAAAAACCCCGGTCTGAGCGCCGGGGTTTTTATACGCGCAGGAAATGTTGGGACATCCGGCGATTCGGAAGCTTCCCGCCGACTTTTTTCGGGAAATCGCAGTCATTAATCTGGTAACTGTTTCAAGACACTAATGGGTGCGACGCTAAGCAACGATCTGTTGCACAATACGCCCCGAACCGTTTTCCTCAGGATGTTCAATGTTTAAATCAATTCCCATGCGGGTTCTCGGGCTGGCGATGATGCTGGCCGCTGCGGCCGGTTGCTCGTCGAAGAAAGCCGAGATCTATGAGCATGAGAACTTCGATGACTCCGGTACCTTCTCGCGCAATTACCCCGTGACCGACGCGCAAACCTGCGAAGCGGCCCGTCGGGCGTTGCTCAGTCAGGGCTACATCATCACCAGCAGCGATCCGAAGCTTGTCAGCGGCCATAAAAGCTTTCAGCAGACCGGCGAGACTCATATGGAGATCAGCTTCAACGTGGTCTGCGCCGATGATGGCAGCGAAGGGCATCACGCCACGGTGTTCGCCAACGCTTTGCAGGATCGCTATGCACTGAAGAAGACCAACAATTCCGCCAGCCTTGGCGTTGGCGTATTGGGCTCGGTGTCGATGCCTATCGGCTCGTCCGATGATTCGATGGTCAAGGTCGCCAGCGAAACAGTTTCATCGGCCAGGTTCTACGAGCGCTTTTTTGCCCTCGTCGAGCTGTTCCTGCCGCCAGAAGCGAAAAAAGCGGCGCACATTACCGAGAAGCCTAAAACCGAGCTAGGCATGCCGGAAGTGCCGGCCGCTCCGGCAGCGCTGGTGCCCGCGCCGACGCCGGCTCCTGCTCCGGCCGCTTCCCCCGCGCCAGCACCTTTGGTCGAACCAGTGACCGCGCCGGTCACACAGCCTGAGGCTAGCCCGACGCCATCGGCTTCTGAGCCATTTGCTCCGCCCGCAGAAACAGCGCCGATTACACCTAACGAAACCTACGAGCCTGCGTCGTCGGAAACCATCACGCCGCCCCCGCAATCCGACCTGCCGCCACCGTCAGAACCGATCTCGACGATGCCTCAGTAAGCGGTTGCTGCATGCCGGGATCGGCTTGTAACGATCCCGGATAAGCTTGCCTTGTTGATTTGCGTCAATCCCGGCGGTGATTCCACCGCCGCCGCGAAAAAATCCTGTGATAAATCCCTGACTGCCTGCTACGTTTTATCCAGTAGCAGCGAAGTGTCGTGCCCACGTCATTTTTCTTTCACGCGGGCACTTTATGCTCATTTTACAGGTCATTGATTCAGGCATTTTTTTCAAGCGTGGAGAATTGGATATGGACGATTATCAAGAAGAGTTGCTGGAGTTTCAGGCGTTTGAACTGGACCCGCTCGAGCCTGCTGAAGACGCTACCGAGCTGTAGGAATCAGGCGGTCTGACGATGGCTTCGGCGAAATTCGCCGGGCGTCTGTCCGCTCCAGCGTTTAAAAGCACGCTGGAAGGCTTCGGCCGATGCGAAGCCTAACAGGTAAGCGATTTCCCCGAAGGCCAGTTCGGTGTCGCGAATATAAGTCATGGCCAGGTCGCGACGGGTGTCGTTGAGAATCGCACGGAACTGCGTGCCTTCTTCGGCGAGTTTGCGACGCAAGGTCCAGGTGGGCAGCTTCAGGCGTGCCGCCACTTCTTCCAGGTCGGGTTCCCGGCCGCCATTGAGTAACGGCCCCACTAGCTGAGTGATGCGTTCGCGCAAGCTACGGGTGCGTGTCAATTGCTCCAGTTCCCGTTCACACAATTGCAGCAAGTGGCGCCACGTACTGGGGCAGTGCACTGGATTTCGCAGGGCGAGGCTGGCCAGGCTCAAGCGCAGTTGATTTTGTTCCGCGCCGAACTGAATCGGGCAGGCGCCAAGCGCTGCGTAGGCGTCCACGTAAATGGGCTGTTCGAATTCGATCTCGATGCGCTCGGCCTGCAGTACAGTAGCGCTGACGCTGGACAATTGCTGCAACCATCCTGCGATGATCGAATCCACCACGAAGCGGTTATAGGTGTTGTAGGGGCTGATGGAGTAAAAGCGCAGCCAAGCCCCTTGGCTGTCCTCGTGAAAACTCGATTGCCCCCGATAGTTGGAGCCATACAATGCTTCGAAACGGATCAGGCAGCGCGCCGCTTCCCTCACGGTCGGTGCCTGGGCGGCGGTGACGCCGGCAAGACCCGCCTGGCTCAAACGGCTCAAACGGCCCATGCGCAAGCCCAGTGCCGGGTCCGCCGTGAGTTGAATGGCGCCGTGACCCAGACGCATGTAGCGCGGAATCGATAACCGCGCTCCCGCTTCGCTGAGTCGCGCGGTGTCCAGGCCATATTGTTCGAGCAAGGGCTGGGGGTCGACGCCATGGCTGCGCATGGCGTCGACGAGGCTATGGACGAAACCCACCGACAGATCCCCAAGGCGCATCGGCATGGGCTTCATGCTTACAGCCAGATATTCAACAAGCGCGCGCCACGGCGGTCGCCGTCCGCGAAGTGCTGCCCGTTGCTGCTGAGGAAGCTCTGGCCGGCGCTCGCCTGGTCCCAGAACTGACCGCGCAGGAACACGCTCATGCCGGCAATGGCCTGACTGCTGGGCGGCTGCGCAGTCAGTGTCAGGCGATGCCAGGCCTGGCCTTCGCTGAGTTCGCCGGGCTTGAGGCTGACGGAGCCCGGTGTCGACAGGCCTTTGTAACCGCGCCAAGGTTTTTCCCAGGTACCGCGTCCGCTAAGGAACGCCGGGACCGCAATCAGCTGCGCGCCCTGACTGTCGAGTGTGCGGTAATTGGCCGGGTACCAGCTGTCGCTGCCGATCATCACGCCCAGTCGCCCGGCCGGGGTGTCGACGACATTGAGCGTGTGCTCGCCATTGGCCTTGATGACTTCGTGTTCAGCGAAGATCGGATGCATCTGGCGCTGCGGCTGGCCGATCGGCAGCCCGTCGCGGCCGAATACCACGCTGCTGTTATAGAGCGGACCGCCACCGGTTTTCAGCGTGCCGTCGATGACCCTGGGCTCGGGCAGGACAATGGAGCCTGCGACCAGGGTTACACGAAATTCCTTCGCCAGGCCACCGAACAGCGCCTGGTAATCCTGCGCCATGCGTTTGGCCTTCATGCGCAGATGAGCGTCATCCAGACGATTTTCGCCCTCGGCACTGATCAATGCACGCGCGAACTGCAACGGGTTGCTGACGGCCAGCCAATTCATGGCTTCCTTGATGGTCGCAGCCTGATACAACTCGTCTTTCTCACCGCTGACCATCAACCAGGTGCCGATGTGTTCCGGCAGGACGACGATGGTTTTTTCGTTCAACAAGCCCTGTTGCCGAGCTTTCTGCAGATAAGCCGCGAGCTTGCGATGCAGGCGCTCGGGGCTCTGATAGTCGGTGGGAAACAGTTCGGGCTGGATGCCCAGCAGGTTGCCGCGATCGGCGGGCGTGCCCTGATCGACGGCGAGGTCGATGCGCAGGTCCGACAGGTAATGACCCGCCGGGCGATCCGCGGCCCACATTGCGTAGGTCGTCAGGGCGGCAATCAATGCCATGGAAAAGGTCAGGTACAAAAGTTTGCGCATGGGAAAACAGTCGACAGCCGTGTACAGGATTCGCTGCTAGGGTAGGGCGCATCCCGGCGCTTGCCAAGCGCCGTTGCGCATTTGGATCAATAAGTTGTCAGTTTCGGTCATTGAGCGGCAGCCGTTGTGCTCATAATCTGTAACACATGACAGAGGGGCGCCGCAGAGCCCCCACATTTTCCGTGATCGCTCGTTGTGGAGTTACCGATGGCCGCCGCTCATTACCCGCACCTGTTGGCCCCGCTCGACCTGGGTTTCACCACACTGCGCAACCGTACCCTGATGGGTTCGATGCACACCGGTCTTGAAGAAAAGCCCGGCGGTTTTGAACGCATGGCTGCGTATTTTGCCGAACGCGCACGCGGCGGCGTCGGCCTGATGGTGACGGGTGGGATTGGCCCGAACGACGAAGGCGGCGTGTACGCCGGCGCCGCCAAACTGACCACCGACGAAGAAGCGCTCAAGCATCAAATCGTCACGCGCGCGGTGCACGAGGCGGGCGGCAAGATCTGCATGCAAATTCTGCACGCCGGGCGTTATGCCTACAGCCCGAAGCAAGTCGCGCCAAGCGCCATCCAGGCACCGATCAACCCGTTCAAGCCCAAAGAACTGGACGAGGAAGGCATCGAAAAGCAGATCAGTGATTTCGTGACGTGCGCGACCCTGGCGCAAAAAGCCGAGTACGACGGCGTCGAAATCATGGGCTCCGAAGGTTATTTCATTAACCAGTTCCTCGCGGCTCACACCAACCACCGTACCGACCGCTGGGGCGGCAGCTACGAAAACCGCATGCGCCTGCCGGTAGAGATCGTGCGCCGTGTGCGTGAAGCCGTGGGCCCGAACTTCATTATTATTTTCCGCCTGTCGATGCTCGATCTGGTTGAAGGTGGCAGTACCTGGGACGAAATCGTCACGCTGGCCAAAGCCATCGAGCAGGCCGGTGCGACCATCATCAACACCGGCATCGGCTGGCACGAAGCGCGGATCCCGACCATCGCCACCAAAGTACCGCGGGCAGCGTTCAGTAAAGTGACGGCGAAGTTGCGGGGTTCGGTGAGTATTCCGTTGATCACCACCAACCGTATCAATACCCCGGAAGTTGCCGAGCAGATTCTTGCCGAGGGTGATGCCGACATGGTCTCCATGGCGCGGCCGTTCCTCGCCGATGCGGATTTCGTCAACAAGGCCGCTGCCGGTCGTGCCGATGAAATCAATACCTGCATCGGCTGTAATCAGGCGTGCCTTGATCACACGTTTGGCGGCAAGTTGACCAGTTGCCTGGTCAATCCGCGGGCGTGCCATGAGACCGAACTCAATTACCTGCCGGTGCAGCAGATCAAGAAAATCGCCGTGGTCGGCGCCGGTCCTGCCGGGCTTGCCGCTGCGACCGTGGCGGCCGGGCGCGGCCATCAAGTGACATTGTTCGATTCTGCCAGCGAGATCGGCGGCCAGTTCAACATCGCCAAGCGCGTGCCGGGCAAGGAAGAGTTTTTCGAAACCCTGCGCTATTTCAATCGCAAACTGCAGACTACCCATGTCGAGGTGTGCCTGAACACGCGCGTCGATGTGGCGCAGCTGGTTGCCGGCGGTTATGACGAGATCATTCTGGCCACGGGCATCGCGCCAAGGACCCCGGCCATTCCGGGCGTTGAGCATGCCAAGGTACTGAGCTATCTCGACGTCATCCTCGAGCGTAAACCGGTGGGCAAACGGGTCGCGGTGATTGGTGCCGGTGGCATCGGTTTCGACGTCTCGGAATTTCTGGTTCACCAAGGGCTGGCCACCAGTCTTGACCGGGCGGCATTCTGGAAAGAGTGGGGCATTGATACCCGCCTTGAGGCCCGTGGCGGTGTAGCCGGGATCGAGGCCGAACCGCATGCGCCGGCGCGGGAAGTGTTTTTGCTGCAGCGCAAGAAAACCAAGGTCGGTGACGGCTTGGGCAAAACCACAGGCTGGATCCACCGCACCGGGCTGAAGAACAAACGAGTGCAGATGCTGAACAGCGTCGAATACCTGAACATCGACGATGAAGGTTTGCACATCCGCATTGGCGAAACCGGCGAGCCGCAAGTGCTGCCAGTGGACAACATTGTGATCTGCGCCGGTCAGGATCCGCTGCGCGAGCTGCTTGATGGTCTGATTGCAGCGGGGCAGCATGTGCATTTGATTGGCGGCGCGGATGTCGCGGCAGAGCTGGATGCGAAGCGCGCGATCAATCAGGGATCGCGGCTGGCTGCGCAACTCTGATCCCACGTAAACCCTGTACCAGCTGACGCAGCTGCGCCCCGAGCCGGACGCCGCCTTCGGCAGCTGCTACAGGAATGTGCACGCTGGTAGAATTCGTTATTTGCAGAATGCGCAGCGCCGATGCTTTTCTCATCTGACTGGTTTCCCCAGGCCCCCCTCCAAGCGCTTCACCTCGATTGGCTCACCCGATCAGGCATCGAAGTGGCCGTCCTGCGCCTGGACCGGATCGACCCGCTGATCAGCGGCAACAAGTGGTTCAAACTCATCGAGCACCTCAAAGCCGCTGACCTGGCCGGGGCCGAAGGCATCATCAGTCTGGGCGGCGCTCACTCCAATCATCTTCATGCATTGGCGGCGGCGGGCAACCGTTTCGGGTTCACCACCGTGGGTTTACTCCGTGGGCATCCACAGGTAACGCCCACCGTGCAGGACTTGCAGGCGTTCGGGATGCAGCTGCACTGGCTGGGTTATGGCGGTTATCGTGCGCGGCATGAATCCGGATTCTGGACGCCATGGCTGGCGCAATATCCCGACCTGCATCCCGTGCCGGAAGGTGGCGGTGGTCTGGCCGGTGCCCGTGGCTGCATGCAACTGAGGACGATGGTTGGCGAGCAGTTAAACGTGTTGGGCTGGGACGATTATGACGGCTGGTGGCTGGCGTGCGGGACGGGCACGACGCTGGCGGGGCTGGTGCTCGCGGAGGCGGGGGAACATCCGGTTTTTGGGGCGTTGGCCGTGCCGGGTGATCATGGTGTTGCGCAGTGTGTCGATGCGATTGTGCGAGAGGCGGGCCTCCAGGCATCGGCCTATGAGTTGCTGGATGCCAGCCGAGGTGGCTTTGCCAAAGTGGATCAACCGTTGCTCGAATTCATCGAGCAGGCTGAACGGACCAGTGGTGTTGCGCTAGAGCCGCTGTATACCGGCAAAGCGCTTTTGGCCCTAAGGCAGCAAATCGAAGTTGGCAGGTTCGCACCGGGCACGCGGCTGATCTTTATTCACACCGGTGGCTTGCAGGGCCGTCGGGGTTTTAGCCTACCGGGAAGGCAATGAATCAGCAGCTTTGCGGCATCTCGCCTTTGGCCAATCGCCGATTGATGTCGGCAATCACTTCCGGCAGATCGGTGATGGTGTCGATCATGTAATGCGCACGTGAATCTTCGAACAGCGCGTGAATGCGTTTGCGCTCGCTGGCCAGTTCGTCGCGGTCGAGTGCGCGATAGTCTTGGTAATTCAGGCCCAGCGCGTTGCCTGAGCAGATCAGCGCCACGGTCCACATGCCGGCGCGGCGACCTTCGAGAATGCCAGGCACGGTGTCGTCGATTTTCACGCAGGCCGCGACATCGTCGATGCCCAGGGCAATCACGTTGGCCAACGCCTGAGCCGGCCATGGACGGCCGTTGGGCACTTCGTCGGTGGCCACAACGTGGTCAGCGATGTAACCGTTGGTGGCGGCCAGTTTCACCACTTTATCCATCACCTGTTTCGGGTAACCGGAGCAGGAGCCGATCTTGATGCCTTGTTGACGCAGGTGGGCGATGGTCTCCAGCGCACCGGGGATCAGCGCTGAGTGCTCGGCGATTTTCTCGATCTGCAAGGGCATGAAGCGCTGATAAATGGCGGTGACGTCCTCGTCGGTCGGCGTGCGGCCGCAGGCTTTGCGATAGCGTTCGGCGACTTGCGGCTGATCGCACAGCGTGCGGATGTGATCCCACTTGCCCATGCCCATCGGCGCGCGAGCTTCTTCGATGGAAACCTGAACGTCGAACTCAGCGAACGCCTCGACGAAAATCTGCGTCGGTGCGAAAGAACCGAAATCGACCACGGTGCCGGCCCAGTCGAGGATCGCGGCCTGGAGTTTGGTTGGGTTTGCGTAGTTCATGGCCGAAAAAATTCCTCTATTGATCAATGGGGATTTCTACAGATTGCGGTGAATCAAATGTCCAGTACTTCCATCTCGGATGATCGGCGCCTGGATCGCAGCGGGCAGGAAGCTGCGAATGCCCAGTTTGGCCATGTCATCGAGCAACACTTTGCAGTTGGCGGCATAACGCTGATGACGCACCTGCAAACCGCCCTCTTCGTTGTATTGCAGCAGCGCTTCGTGCAGCGCGGCGACCACGTGAGCCGGCGGGGTGAAGCGTCATTGCCCGGTTTTCATCAGGTAGGTGTGCTGGTCGAAAAGGTCCATCGCCAGCGAATGCGAGTTTCCCGCGGCGTTGGCCAGCGATTCTTTGCGAGCAAAGAGATTGACGCGGTCATCCCATGAACCCCGGTCGACCATCATCGCCTGCCGGGTGCGGGCCGAAGTGGTCAACGGGCCAGGGGTCAGCAGGATCGGTTCGGCGGTACTCATTGTGGTGTCCTTGCAATCGATGGGATGAAGCTACGGGGCTTAAATTGCAATTTGCCGAGCTATCAATCAAATTGTTTGTTGTTATGCCAGCCATCAGTGAGAGTTATTCATGAACCTGTTCCAGTTGCGCGCTTTCGACGCCGTGGCGCGCGAAGGCAGCTTTACCCGGGCGGCAGCGCGGCTGTTCATCAGTCAGCCTGCGGTGACCGGGCACATCAAGGCGCTGGAGGAGCATTACCAGATCACCTTGCTGCGGCGTACCGCGCGTCGGGTCGAGCTAACGGAGGAAGGCACCAAACTGGCAGCCGTAACCCGGGCGATGTTCGGCCTCGCTGAAGAGGCGCAGGTGATGCTCGAGGCCAATCGGCAGTTGCTCACCGGACGTCTGGAAGTGGCGGCGGACGGGCCGCACATGGTCATGCCCATGTTGGCTGATTTACGCGCGCGCTATCCGGGAATTACTGTGAATTTGCGTCTGGGCAATGCTCAGGAAACCCTCGCGGTGTTGTTGTCCGAGCATGCCGATGTGGCGGTTCTGACTGAAGTGGAGCCGCGCAAGGGGCTGCATTTACAGGCGTTGGGCGAGTCGCGAATTTGCGCGCTGGTGCCGGACGGTCATCCCTGGTCGCAGAAATCCAAGGGCGTGCAACTCAAGGAACTGGACCAGGTGATCATGGTGTTGCGAGAACCGGGCTCGATCACCCGGCGCACGTTTGATGAGGCGTGCGCCCAGGCCAGGGTCAACCCGCGGGTGTTGCTCGAACTGGACAGTCGGGAAGCGGTGACAGAAGCGGTTGCCGCGGACCTGGGCGTGGGTGTGGTGTCGTCGCTGGAGGTCAGTCATGACCCGCGGGTGGTGGCGGTGCCGATTATCGGTGACGGATTGGTCAATCGGCACATGATGGGGTGTATGGAACGGCGGCGGGATTTGCGTCTGATTCAGGCTTTTTTTGAGTTGGCGCCCGGTAGCTAAACCGCGTCGGGGCCTTCGCGGGCACGGTTCATCCGGACATGTGTCCGGGCAAATTTGCCGCAGCGGCGGGCAAGGCCGACAAGGGCTAGCGGTTGATCAGCCAGTCGAGCAGCAGACGGTCATCACCGCCCGGCCGCCGTACGGTGGGCGGCGGTGCGCTTGCCATGGCGCACAACACCGGGCGGTCGGGATCGCTGTCGAGGAAACTGACGAGCACCGCGGCGCCGCCGACGGGAAGTCTGGCAGGTTCAATGTTGTCCATTTGCGCGGCGAGGATGACGGGCAGCCACACACCGCAGGATTCGTCGCCATCGCACGACCCTGCGGGCCACAATTTGACGGCGATCCGTCCGCGCTCATCCACACGGGCAGGCTGGCCGATGGGGCCCAACACGCGTGCGGGCTGATAGCCTGGGATAGTGGGCCTTTGTTGAGTCAACGGCGGTCGAAACTCAGTTGACCAGGGAATGGCGGTGAACCTGTTTTTGTACGCCATGGCGGCCACGGTGGTGTTCTCGGCCAACAACGTTGGTCGTTGTCCCTGATGCCGCACCTCGGTCAGCAGCCACTGATCATTGAAGTTCGCCATCGAATGTTCCGATACCTGCACAATGCGACCGCTGCGCATTTCACTGTGCTCGCTGTGCCCCTGGATTTGCCGGTGCCCACAGCGCAGGCGCTCGAGCGTCCGTCGGCTCACCTGCGCTCCATGAGGATAATGAGGGGCTGGGCTGGTCCTCAGGGGCGCAGCAATATGGCGCTGAAACAGTTCGTTGATCACAGGGAGGTTGGCTGGGGCATTGGCGCAAAACGCTATCAGCAGCGGTTCCTGGGGAAAACTCAGGCTGTCATCGGCAAAGACCAGCACATGCCCGTCTCGCTGATGTTCGAAGTGATAGTGGATGCCTTCTTCTTCGCACAGCCGTTGCAGAAACGCCAAATCACTTTCATCAAACTGAATGCAAAATGGCCGAAGCGGATAGCGCGCCGCCGGTAGCTCAAAGCGATAGCTGCGGGCGGGCAGGGCATTTTCCTGCAGCAATTGGCGCAGAATCGCCGGCACATCGAGTTGATGAAAGACCCGACGGTTGAGCGTCCCGTCGAGGTGTTGAAGGTGAGGCACCAGCACCAGCCTGTAGCTGTCCCGGTGCTGATCGCGATGTTCGCGGGTGGCGCTTTGTACCATCCCGTGGATGACCGAATCACTTTCCAGGCACAGATACGCCGGCTGGTGCATTAGCTGTTCAAGGCCCAGGGTCGAGGCCAGACCCTCCACCTGAATCTCGAATCGATAAGGCTGGTTGAGCTTTTCCTGGCCGCTGAACTGCAGCACCTGCAGGCTCAGATCAGCTTCCGGCAGGATCAGGGTGTAAGGACTTTCCTTGTCATTTTGCATGGAACACGCTTCTGCCATGGGGACCGGCGCTGAGGTTACGAAACCATGGGCCTTTTGGGTCACCTTGAACCCACATTTCAGAATTGCCCTACACGCCAGGGTGAATAAGTCGATTAGGCAGGCCAGTGAAGTGAACGAATTTTTGGTCGATTGCCAACTTTAGGCCGTATAAACTTGCGCAAAGCGTCGGCCAATAGATGTCTCGGCGCCACAGACAAGAGAATGAGTAATGGGCGCACAGTGGAAGGTTAAACACAAAGAGGCGGCATCCAACGCCAAAGGGAAAATCTTCGGCAAACTGGTGAAGGAACTCACCATCGCCGCGCGCAACGGTGCTGACACCGCCACCAACGCCCACCTGCGTCTGGTGGTCGAGCAGGCGAAAAAAGCCTCGATGCCGCGTGAAACCCTGGAACGTGCGATCAAGAAAGGCTCGGGCCAACTCGGCGAAACCGTGCAATACCACCGCGTCACTTATGAGGGTTTCGCACCGCATCAGGTGCCGCTGATCGTCGAGTGCGTGACCGATAACATTAACCGCACCGTCGCCGAAATCCGCGTCGCGTTCCGCAAGGGTCAGCTTGGCGCGTCTGGCTCGGTGGCTTGGGACTTCGACCATGTCGGCATGATCGAAGCGTCGCCGGACAGCCCGGATACCGATCCGGAAATGGCGGCGATCGAAGCAGGCGCGCAGGATTTCGAACCGGCTGAAGATGGCGCGACGCTGTTCATCACCGAAGCGGCTGACCTCGACGCCGTGCAGAAAGCCTTGCCCGAGCAGGGTTTCACGGTGTTGTCGGCGAAGCTGGGTTACAAGCCGAAGAACCCGGTCAGTGGTCTGAGTGACGAGCAAATGGCTGAAGTCGAGGCGTTCCTCGAAGGCCTTGATAACCATGATGATGTGCAAGATATGTTCGTCGGCCTGGCAGGCTGAGACTCACTGAGTCTGTGGCGAGGTGGCTGTTTTGTGGCAAGGGGGCTTGCCCCCGTTGGGTTGCGAAGCGACCCCAAAAGCGACGGGGGCAAGCCCCCTCACCACAGGCAAGCCCCCTCGCCACAGGTACACCCTTCGCCACAGATTTTGTGTCCGCCTGTTAATGAGCGAACGCAGCCAACTTGCGCAGGAGCTCCCCGAATCCCGGCCGCGCCAGTACATCGGGATCACAGCAACGTTGCTGCAACGCCTCCAATCGAACACGCGCTTCATCGCTCAACCCCGAATCAATCCGCTCCAGCAATTCGCCTAACAGAACCCCGAATGCGCGTACTTCGATGCGCTGCAAGGCACGGCTTTCCAGGCTGTCTGTGGTGGCATGGAAAGACGCCGCGCCGAAGTCCCCGAGCAGGCAATCACCGCGCTCGTTGCACATGATGTTGTGGGCATACAGATCGCCGTGGGTGATGCCCTGCCGGTGCAGGTGCTCGGCCACCGAGGCGATACCGGTGGCGATGCGCAACGCCGCCTCTGCAGTGAAACGCGCGTCGCTGACGTAAATGTCCCGAGTACACGACGCCAGGCTCGGCTGTCCGGCGAGATTGCAGAAGCTCGGTTCGATCAACTCCATCACCAGGCCTGACTGCGCCTCGGGATGCCCGCCGATGCGGCCTTCAACGCGGATCAGATGGGCATGCAGTCCGGCAGTGATGCAGGCATTCATTTCGTGTAGCGGTGAGCCGTCGCTGGTCATCTCGCCCTTGTACAGTTTGACCGCAACCTCAGTGGCGGGTTGATCTGGCCGTTGCCATGCCGCCCGGTAGATAACCCCCGAGGCGCCTTCGCCCAATTGCACTTGAAGGCTCAGCGTTGACCAGGCAATAACGGGCGTCGCGTCGAGCGCAGCGGCGTCCGCTTCGGTTTCCAGCGGATTCCCGGCGTAAGCCAGCCAGCTCAGGCTCGGTAGCGTCAGCAGCCATTGCGGCAGTTCGGCAAGACGGTTGGCGGCGACGCGAATCAGTTCCAGCCGATGGCACTGACGGAGTGTTTCAGGCAGACGCTGCAGGCGATTACCCGAGAGCATGAGTTTTTGCAGATGCGGTCGTTCGCCCAGCTCGCTCGGCAATTCGCTGATGTGGTTATCGGTCAGGATCAGCCACTGCAACAATGCCGGCAGTGAATCGCCCGGCACGGTTTCGATTTTGTTGGCCTTGAAGCCGACCATGGTCAGCGCCGCGCATTGACCGAGGCACGCCGGCAGTTCAGTGAACAGGTTGTCCGAGCAGAAAAGCACGCGCAGACGCGTCAGGCGATGCAAGTCGTGGGGCAGGCTGCTCAAAGCGTTGCCGCTGAGGTTGAGCACTTCGAGGGAATCGGCCAGAGCGAAAATTTCCTGGGGAAACTCCGTCAGACCGCAAGACAGGTCCAGGCGAGTAATGCCCGACAATTGGCCGGCGCGCAGTTGGGCGAGGGTGTGCATGAACGGATTCGCTGTCGAAGTTATTGGGGCGATGGGCCTGAGAATGGCCGACATGATAGCGGGAAAGTTGCGTCCGTCAGGACGCTTTCATCTCCATCAACTGCCCCAAACGGCTGCGGGTGCGCACCAGATCAATCGCATCGCCGCTCAGACTCTCGTGCAACGAGTGCTGGCCCAGCAAAATCAGATGCTTGTCCTGATCATAAAGAACGTCCACCAAATTGATGAACCGTTGCTGCGCAGCAATCGAACAGTCATTGAGCAAGGGCAATTCATCGATGACCCAATGATCAAAGCGCCTGCACAACTCCAGATAATCCACCACCGCAGTGGGCTGATCGCACAGGTCGCTGAAGGTAAAACAGACGGTGTGTGCCTCGCAATACCGGGCACGTAGATGTCGGGTTCCGACAGGCAGGGCAATGGCGGCAGCGTCAGGGGCGGGCAGGTTCAGCGCCTGGCGCTGCGCCCCGTTGGCCGGCCAGACGTAGCGGCCCCGGGTGAATACCTGATGAGCATGGGGTTTCGCCAGACTGCGGTAATCGTGATCACCGCCGACCTCCATCACTTGCATACGTGCATTGATCAGCTCGATCACTGGCTTGAAACGCGCGTGATAAAGCGGGTTGGGCAGCAAACCTTCGGGCGGATAGTTGGAGGTGACCAGCAGCAGGATGCCTCGGCGAAACAGCGCCTTGAACAACCGGCTGATCAGCATCGCGTCGCCGATATCGTGAACGTGAAACTCATCGAAACACAGCACCCGACAATCGCGCAGCATTTCGTCGAGCGTGGTCGACAGCGCGTCCGCGTGATCGCGATGGGCGAACATGCCTTGATGTAATTGCGCAAAAAACTGGTGAAAGTGCAGGCGCTGTTTCTGCGGGATCGCAAGCGCCTGGTAAAACCCGTCGAGCAGCCAGCTTTTACCCCGGCCGACATCGCCGTACAGGTACAAACCGGGCAAGGGTTTCTTCGATGCACCCAGCAACTCGGTGGCGTACTGCGCCATGCTGTCGATGACCCGCTGCTGGCTGTGGCTCAGGGTGTAACCGTGGACATGCGCTTGTTGCCTGAAAAAGTCGTGAACCACGCGGCCCCCAGTCACGGGCGCGGGGTGCTTGCCGAAGAGCCAGCTCAGAGGAGACCAGCGCATTATGAAGCGCGAACGGTTGGGCGGTCGAACGGCCACTTGAAAGTCATCCGGTGATGGTCAGGCGAGCGGGTCGTAGTGTAACCAAAGCAGCAACTCGCTCACACAGGGATTGGCGGTGGGTTCACAATTGCCCGGTCTGCTTAAGCCTCTGCGCAGCCGATATATCCGTCGGGCTGACCATCGCATAGTTGTAGCCGGCGCCCGACCAATAGTCGGCCTGCAACTCGCCATCACTGCGACTGCCTCGGGGCAACAGGTAATTTTTCGGCCCGGGTGGGCGCACGTAAAAGCTGATTTTGTGACCGGCCTGATCCTCATATATCACCATCGCCGCCGGCCCTTGCTCAGTGCTGAGCAGCCGTCCGCTGACCGGTTTGAAACCAGCATGCGACAGGTTCGGCAGGCGATCGGCCTGGTTGAAATATCGATCCAGCCAACCCTGCATGTCGCCGTCCTCGTCGGCTTTGAAGTCGGCAGGCAACATGCCTTGTTGAGCGAACAGGCGGTAAGCCTGCATCGCATCGCCCATCGGCTGGGCAGCGCTGAGCAGGGTCATTTCTCGGGCTTGCCAACCGCTGAACCCGCCGACGCTCACTGCGATCAGCAACACCGCCGCGCTGGCCAGATGGCGCCGCGACTGGCGTTTCATCCGCCGGCGAATCAACGCAGGATCAAGCTCCGGATTGGCCGGATGCTGCAGGGTGCCGCTCAAGGCAGCACGCAATTGCTGCGCGTCTTGTTGCCAGCCGCGCACCTGTGCAGAAACGTCGGCATTGCTCGCCAGAAAAGTCTCAACCAGTCGGTGGTCGTCGTCGCTGAGCTGATGGTCGATGTAAGCGTGCAGGTCGCGCTCGCTCGGGGGCATGCTGATCATTTGAGTCTCCGCAGGGAAGGGCGGGTGATTTCGCCGTCGCTGAGTTCGCGCAGGGCCTGGCGGGCACGAGAGAGGCGCGACATAACGGTGCCGATGGGCACATCGAGGATGTGTGCGACCTCTTTGTAAGTCAGACCTTCAACCGTGACCCAAAGCAACAGGGCACGCTGTTCGCTACCAAGCTGATCGAACGCGTGCAGGGTCGATTGGGCGAGCACCGTGCGCTCGACCGACGGCTGTGCATCGTCACGACCAGTAAAAAATTCGAGCATTCGCGCATAACGCCGGGAGCGCCGGTGCGCATCGAGAAACTGCCGGTACAGAATCGAAAATAGCCAGGCGCGTAAATCGCCTTCCGCACGTTTGTCGCCCCAACTCGACAGCGCCCGTTCAAGGCTCGCCTGCACGAGATCGTCGGCGCTGCTGGAATTACGCGTCAACGACACCGCGAAACGCCGCAGTCTGGGGATGATCTCTCGCAATTGTTCGTCGATGTCGTTCATGAAGTTCTGGCTAGTCACTACGCTGTGGTCCAGGGAGACGCCCGCCACTGGAGGTTATTCCACGCCCGAAAAAATAAATACGCTGTGATGGAATAATCATTCGTGGGGTTCGTCTGCCTGTTTCTTCCCACTTGTGGCCGATGGCCCTGGAGTCTTTCATGGTAAATCGCTCATCACCGCCCGCCCGGCCGCCGCTGAGTGCTGCGAGCCTGGCCGTGCGCCTGGCGGCCATTGCGTTGATCGTCGCCGCCGTGGCCGGGGCTTTTGCCTACGTCAACGGCACCTTGGACCCACAGCGTCTCACCCCGAAGAAACTGATCAATGTGCTGGAAACCAACAACGGGCTGCACCCCGGTTTTCGGCGCAACCATTCCAAAGGTGTGTGCGTGATCGGCCATTTCGAGAGCAGCGGCGAGGCCCGCAGCTACTCCATGGCTCAGGTGTTCAATGAAGCGCGCACGCCGGTGGTGGGGCGTTTCGCACTGCCGGCCGGTAATCCGTATGCACCGGACAGCAGCGTGCCGATCCGCAGTCTGGCGTTGCGCTTTACTCAGGCCGATGGTCAGCAATGGCGCACCGGGATGAACAGCATGCCGGTGTTCCCGGTGGGCACGCCCGAGGCGTTCTATCAACTGCAGCAAGCCCAGTCGCCGGATCCAGCCACGGGAAAACCAAACCCGGCAGCAGTGCCTGCTTTCTTTGCAGCGCACCCGGAAGCCGCGCCGTTTCTGGCCTGGATCAAAACGGCCAAGCCGTCGGCCAGTTATGTGACGGAGACCTACAACAGCGTTAACGCGTTTTACCTGGTCAATGCGGCGGGGCAAAAGCAAGCGGTGCGTTGGAGCATGGTGCCGGTGGCGCGCGATGCGGTCGGTGACACAGTGCCGCAAGGCGCTGATTTCCTCGAGAAGGATCTTGTGCAGCGAATGAGCGCAGGCCCGTTGCGTTGGCAGTTGAACCTCACATTGGCCAATCCCGGTGATCCGGTGAACGACGCCAGCAAAACCTGGCCACAGGACCGTAAAGTGCTGAATGCCGGGACACTGGTTATTGAACGCACCCAGCCGCAACTGGACGGCGAGTGCCGCGACATTAACTACGACCCGCTGGTGTTGCCATCCGGAATCGAAGGGTCGGACGATCCATTGCTGGCCGCCCGTTCTGCCGGTTACGCGAGTTCCTATCTGCGTCGCACCAGCGAAGTCAGCCAGTTGCCTGCCGCTAAACAGGAGGCTCGACAATGAGCGCCCAACCGAATCATTTCGCGCCCTTGGCGCGACTGTTGCACTGGCTGATGGCGTTAATGATCATCGCCATGTTGTTTATCGGCGCGGGCATGGTCGCTTCGGTGTCCGAGCGTCATGAGTGGCTGATTCATCTGCACAAACCGCTGGGCATCGCCATTCTGTTGTTAGTGATCGTGCGGCTCGTCGTACGCTTTTCCACCCGCCAACCGCAGCTGCCTGCTGATTTGCCGAACTGGCAAGCGCTGGCAGCCAGGGCTTCGCATCTGTTGCTGTATTCGCTGATGTTCATTCTGCCGCTGCTCGGCTGGGCGATGATCTCGGCAGCAGGCGACCCGGTGATGCTCAGCAGTTCGCTGCAGTTGCCGTCGATTGTGCCGGCGAATGCGCAAGTGTTTGCGTTCCTGCGCAAGGCGCACGGGTATCTGGCTTATCTGTTGTTTCTGACGGTGCTGCTGCATCTGGCGGCGGCGTTGTTCCACGGCTGGGTGCGCCGCGATGATGTGCTGGACAGCATGTTGCGAGGCAGGGATCGCGGCTGATTCCACAGATCCCCGGTAACAGCTGGCGTAGCCTGCGTTCGGCTGCGACGCGGGCTTCGCCAGCTGTTACCGCTCAATGCGAAGCCGCTTCCACGGGTTGGGTTCGGGGAGCCAGCGTTCGCCACCAATAAAGCAACGCCAGTGCATTGATCCCTGCTCCTAAAAGGCACACGCCAATCCACCCGGCCCACGCATACATCGCAGTCGAACTGATCGAGCCCAGTGCACTGCCGATCGAGTAGAACAGCATGTAGCCTGCGGTCAGACGACTTTGTGCTTCGGGTCGCACGCTGTAGATCATGCTCTGGCTGGTGACGTGGATAGCTTGAAGTCCAAGATCGAGGGTGATAACGCCGAGCAACAGGGCCCACAGCGAGGATTGAGTCAGCGCAATCGGCAGCCATGAAAGCAGCATTAGCAGCAGTGACAAGCCGCTCGTCCATTGCCCCCAACCGCGATCCGCCAGATGCCCGGCCCGGGCAGCGCCCAATGCACCGGCGGCACCGGCCAGGCCGAATAATCCGATTTGTGTGTGGGAAAGCGACAGCGGCGGGGCGCTGAGCGGCAATACCATGGGCGTCCACAGCACCATTGCACTGGCGAAGGTCAACAGCGCCAGAATGGCTCGCTGTCGCAGGACCGATTCCTCTCTGAAAAGCGCGAATACCGAACCAAGCAGCAATGCGTAGGATTGCGCGGGCTGCGGGTCTTCATTTTTGGGTAGCACACGAAACAGCAACAGCGCCATCACCAGCGTCAAACCTGCCGACAGCAGATAAACCGAACGCCAACCCGCCAGATCGGCCATGCCACCGGCCACCGTGCGCGCCAACAGAATGCCGACAACGATGCCGCTGGTGACCACGCCCACCACCCGCCCGCGCTCGGTCGGGATCGCCAGCGTTGCGGCGTAGGCCACCAACACTTGCGTCACGACGGCCAGCAAGCCGGTCAGCGTCATGCCGATCAACAGCCAGATACTGTCGCAAGCGAGCGCGATCATTAATAGTGCCAGCGCCGACAGTAGCGTTTGCGTGACGATCAAGCGTCGCCGGTTCAGCAGATCGCCGAGCGGTACCAGCAGCAAAAGGCCGACGCCGTATCCCACCTGCGTCAGCGTCACGACAATGCCGATGGTGGCCGGATCCATACCAAACGTGCCGGCAATGGCATCGAGCAGGGGTTGTGCGTAATAGACGTTGCCGACGGCTAATCCGCAGGCGACGGCGAATAGCAGCACGACGCTCGTGCTGAGGGCTGGGTGGCTGGCTTTCATGCATGGGTCCAAAGTGGTTTCTAAATAAAACCGGTTGTACGGTAAGCAAACTGGTTTTATATTGCAACCATGTTTGTGTTGGAGGGCGTCTGCGTGGCTAAACGTACGAGTATGGAAAATGCCGAGTGCCCGGTTGCACGCTCACTGGATGCCATTGGCGACTGGTGGTCGTTATTGATCGTGCGCGATGCGTTTGACGGGGTTTGCCGATTCGGTGAGTTTCAGCGCAGTTTGGGCATGGCGAAAAACATCCTTTCCGCACGTTTGCGCACGTTGGTGACTCACGGGATTTTCGATCTGGTGCCGGCGTCGGATGGCAGCGCGTATCAGGAATACGTGCTGACGGAGAAGGGCAAAGGGTTATTTCCGCTGATCATCGGTCTGCGGCAGTGGGGCGAGGTATTTTTCTTTAAAGAAGGGGAAGCGCATTCGCGGGTGGTCGACCGCGCTCAGGGGCAGCCCATACGACCGTTGGAGTTACGCGCCGAAGATGGGCGATTGCTGAGGCCGGAGGATTGCGTGCGGATCGCGGCTGAATAATCGTCAACATTGTTTGCAGGCCTGGCCACGCGTGGAAGCTGGCGCAGCCTGCAATCGTTTGATGCTCGCTTAGCGCAAGCTATCAACCATGTCCGCCACGGTCGTCAACACATCCTTGCCCAACTGCTTCGAACGCTTGCCGGACCAACCCGTCAGTGGATCGGGTTTGTCGTTGTTGTCTTTGAAGGGCATTTCCAGGGTCAGTGACAGGCAGTCGAATTTCTCGCCGACGCTGTTGCAGGCCAGAGTCATGTTGGCTCTGCCGGGCAGGTCACGGGTGTAGCCGTATTTGGTCTGGAAGTCTTTGGTCAGGTGCTTCAGATGGCTGCGGAAATGCTCTTCGAGTTTTTCCAGACGCGGCGTATAGCCCGGATTGCCTTCGCAACCGGCCGTGAAAACGTAGGGGATTTCTTCATCGCCGTGAATGTCGAGGAACAGGTCGACACCGTACTTCTCCATCTGCTGCTGAACGAAGAGCACTTCCGGGCTCATTTCCTGGCTGGCGCTCTGCCATGCGCGGTTCAGGTCCTGGCCCATTGCGTTGGTGCGCAGGTGACCGTGGAAGGCGCCGTCCGGGTTCATGTTCGGCACCAGGTACAGGTCGGCGCTGGTGAGCAGTTTTTGCATGACCGGATCATCGTGCTTTTCCAGGCGTTCGATCACGCCTTCCATGAACCACTGCGCCATGTGCTCGCCCGGGTGTTGCTGCGCAATCATCCAGACTTTGCGCTGGCCTTGCGCGCCGCTCCCCTTGCGCAGCAGCTGAATATCGCGACCTTCGGCGCTCTTGCCGTTGGCCAGCAGCTCGGCGCCGGCCTTGGTCAGCGCCTGCTCGATGAGCCAGTCGTGGCGACCGCGGCTGTAGGGTTCGAAGTAGGCAAACCAGGCGTGAGTGGCGGTGGCTTCGAGGCTGAAACGCAGGCAGTCGCCTTCGAATATGGTCGGCACCCGGAACCAGTTGACGTGATCGTAAGACGCGACGGCCTGGTAACCGTCCCATGCTTTATTGTAGGAAGACTGACTGGCATTATTCAGACGAAACCAATGCTCCTGACCCACATGCAGACCGCTGGCCTTGAAATGAAACCACTGGAAATGCTTGCTCCGAGTGTCAGGCCGGATGGCGAGCAACGCCTGGAGCGGATTGCTGATGTCCAGTACTTCGATGTTGCCACTGTCAAAGTTGGCGCTGATGCCGAACGAGGATTTAGCCACGGTCATAATCGGGTCCTGAATATGATTTTTATGGCTGCTACTTTACACGCTGGGAAGGTAAAAACCGGGAGAAAATACGCGGTAAATGGGGGGCGTCCTCCTCGACGCCGGCGCAGCTTAGAGACTGTGCGATTGATTCTCAAGTGCTATTTCTGGTTAGTTTGGGCCAATGATAACGGGCCTGTCTTGCCAGCGAATATTCTTTTGTTATCATCCGCGCCATTGAATTTGCAGCACCCAAAGACTTCGTTAGCCTGAAGGTAGAGCCAGAATAACTGGCAAAAAAAGACCCGGCAAAAGCCGGGTCAAAAACCGTGATTAGCCTGATGAGGAGATGGTTCAGAAGACCGACCTAAGGTCAGCTGAACAATCGACCGATCTCGCGATCAGTTGCATGCAATAATAATCATTCTCGTTTGCAAGTCAAATGATTTTATTGCCGTCATAGGAAATTGCGTTTCGGCGCCCTGCAGAATCTCCTTTCAGATTTCCCTGTTCCCTTGCAAAGAACGATCGACCATCGCCTTCGCCATGTCGATCATGTGCACCGTGGAAAAAGCCAGATCCCGGTTCACGCCCTGCAGATGGCTGGCGGATTCATAGGCGATGGCCGCGGCACAGCGCAGCAGATCGGTTGCATGCACCAGCGCTTCCTCGCTGCTGATGTTGCGGTTCACGTCGAAAAACCGGTCCTCGACCACCTCTTCTGAAACAGCCGGTTTCAAGTAATAGTCCAGCGCGCGTTGCGCAGCAGCGGAACCTTTTGCAGAAGTCAGCGAAGTGTCGATTTGCACATCGGGTACGTCGTTGCTGGGGATTGTCATGGTCATGCTCCAACTCCTTGAAAGATTGATATCCGTGATCCAATCTTAGTACAGCCTGTATTTGTTACGAGCATTTAACTACTACAATGTGTGTTTTGAGGCCGGGAGTCGTCCACGTATCGTGCCGCCCATGGATAAATGGATAGAGCTGGTCAAAGCCAAGATGAGTGAGTTGAAAATCACTCAGGAAGTACTCGCCGATCGCCTCGGGATGTCCCAGGGCGGCATCGGCCACTGGCTGAATAAACGTCGCGAGCCCGGCATCGATGATATGAATCGTGTGCTTCGCGCGCTCGGCATGGAGTTTCTCGAAGTGGCACTGGTTATCAGGGAACCAGACCCTGCCGCGGATGAAAGTCAGGATCTGGTGCAGAAGTACAACCCGTACTTTCGTTACCCGGTCAGCGACTGGCGAGAGACCGTGCAAGTGCGCGACAGCGAACGGCCCGTCTATGGCAAACCGCAATTTGAATTGACGGATTACCACGCTCAGGGCGCAGCGTTCTGGTTGAGGGTGACGGGCGATGCAATGACAGCCCCGAGCGGCATCAGCATCGCGGAAGGCATGATGATTCTGGTGGATCCCGACATCGTCCCGGTGCCGGGCAAACTGGTGATCGCGCAATGGCCGGACAGCCGTGAAGCCACTTTCCGCAAGCTGATCGAAGAGGGCGGGCAGCGTTATCTGGTTCCGCTCAATCCCACCTATCCGAAAGCGTTGTTCACCGACACGTGCCGGATTATCGGCGTGGTGGTCCAGGCGACGGCCCGATTCTAGGCAGACAGGTCCTGCGCGAATGCAGGACCGGTCTTCAGTTTTACACTTCTTCCAGTTCGACCAGCGCGCAGCCTTCGCTGACCATCTCGCCTTCCTGGCAATACAGCGCCTTGACGACTCCGGCGCGCGGCGCACGAATGCTGTGCTCCATCTTCATGGCTTCCAGCACCACCAGTTGCGCACCGGCTTCAACCGTTTGCCCGGCCTCAACCAGCACCCTTACGATGCTGCCATTCATCGGTGCGATCAGCCCGCCCTGATGGCTGTGACTGGCTTCCACGGCGCTGACAGGGTCGTAGGGTTCGATGCGGCGCAGCTCACCTTCCCACTGCAGATAAACGATGCCATCGCGAAGAATGGCCCGATGTTGGCGCCGCAGACCGTTCTGCTCGATGGCCAGATGCTCACCATTAAAATGCGCCGAACCTGTATCGCCCAGCGTCAGCGCGCGGTCCTGACCCTCACAGATAAGATGCAGGGTAATCTCGTTCGGCAACCCTGCACGAAAGCCGTTGCTGTTCGCCCAGGGCGAAGCCGGATCGTCAACACGGGGATTGCCCGGTTGGCTTTGCGCAAATGCCTGCGCGGCGGCTTGCCAGAATTCGTCACTGAGGGACGCGGGCGTCGGCAGCAATTGCTCGTGATACCGCGGGATGAACCCGGTATCGAGCTCCGCCGCCGCGAATGCCGGATGGCCGATGATCCGCCGCAGAAAATTGATGTTGGTTTTGAGTCCGCCAATCGCAAACTCATCGAGCATGCTCAGCAAACGCAGGCGCGCCTGCTCACGATCCTCGCCCCAGGCAATCAGCTTGCCGAGCATGGGGTCATAGAACGGTGAAATCTCGTCGCCTTCTTCAACACCACTGTCAACCCGACGGCCCGGGCCTGGCGCGGACTCGCGATACAACTCGAGACGTCCGGTCGCAGGCAGAAAATCATTGCCCGGATCTTCGGCATACAAGCGCACCTCGATGGCATGGCCGATCAGCGCAACCTGATCCTGAGTCATTGGCAACGCTTCACCCCGCGCCACACGAATTTGCCAGGCCACCAGGTCAAGTCCGGTGATCGCTTCGGTGACTGGATGTTCGACTTGCAGACGCGTGTTCATCTCCATGAAGAAGAACTCGCCGCGCGCATCCAGCAAAAATTCCACGGTACCGGCGCCGACGTAACCAATGGCTTGCGCGGAACGCACGGCGGCTTCACCCATGGCTCGACGAAGTTCCGGGCTCAACCCGGGAGCAGGGGCTTCTTCGACCACTTTCTGGTGACGCCGCTGGATCGAGCAATCGCGCTCGTTCAGGTACAGACAGTTGCCGTGCCGGTCGGCGAAAATCTGGATTTCCACGTGGCGCGGCTTCAGCAGGTATTTCTCCACCAGCATGCGCGAATCGCCAAACGAAGATTGTGCTTCGCGCTGAGCCGAGGCGAGGGCTTCGGCCAGTTGGCTGACTTCCTCGACGACTTTCATACCTTTGCCGCCGCCCCCGGCAGTGGCCTTGAGCAGCACCGGGTAACCGATGCGTTCACAGGCGTCGCGGAACGTGTCGAGGTCCTGGGCGTCGCCGTGGTAACCCGGCACCAGCGGCACGCCGGCGCTTTCCATCAAGGTTTTGGCAGCGGATTTGCTGCCCATGGCGTCGATGGCCGAGGCGGGCGGGCCGAGGAAGATCAACCCGGCGGCGTCGATGGCGCGGGCGAACCCGGCGTTCTCAGAAAGAAATCCGTAACCTGGATGAATGGCCTGCGCACCGCTGGCCTTGGCAGCGGCGATCAGTTTGTCGATTTGCAGATAGCTGTCGGCGGCTTTGCTCCCGCCGAGGTCAACGCGGATATCCGCTTCACGGCTGTGCCGGGCATCACGGTCGGTCGCGCTGTGCACGGCCACAGTGGTCAGGCCCAGTGCCTTGGCAGTACGCATCACCCGGCAAGCAATTTCGCCCCGGTTGGCCACCAGCAAAGTGGTAATGACAGGTGCGCTCATCAACGCGGCTCCTTGGTTGCAGCATGCCAGTCAGGTGGACGTTTTTGCAGAAAGGCCCGCAGACCTTCCTGACCTTCGGGGCTCACCCGAATGCGGGCGATGGCGTTTTCGGTATAGCGGCGTAACGCCGGGGTCAGTGCGCCATTGCCGACTTCGCGCAACAATTCCTTGCTGGCGCGCATCGCGGCCGGGCTGTTGAGCAACAGGTTGTCGATCCATTGCTCGACGCTTTGCGCCAGTTCAGTCGCGCTATAGCTCTGCGATAACAGGCCGATTTCCCGCGCGCGCTGACCGCCAAATCGCTCGGCAGTCAGAGCGTAACGGCGGGCCGCACGTTCGCCGATGGCTTGCACCACGAACGGGCTGATCACTGCAGGGGCGAGGCCGATTCGCACTTCCGACAGGCAGAACTGCGCGTCGTCGGCGCCAATCGCCATGTCGCAGCAACTGATCAAACCCAGAGCTCCGCCGAATGCTGCACCTTGCACCACCGCCAGGGTCGGGATTTTCAGTTTGGCGAGGTTGTACATCAACTCCGCCAACTCCCGCGCATCATCCAGGTTGGTGTGGTAATCGAGTTCGGCCGATTGTTGCATCCAGGCCAGGTCGGCGCCGGCGCTGAAATGCTTGCCGCGTCCACGCACCAGTAAAAAACGCAGGCTGGCATCGCTGGAAACCTTGTCCAGCGCGAGGATCAGTTCGCGAATCATCTCGGCGTTGAAGGCGTTGTTCTTTTCTTCACGGCTGAGCCACAGGGTCGCAAAGCCCCGCGGGTCAGTCAGCAATTCGATGGTGTTGAAGTCGCTCATTTTTCCGTTCTCCACGGCACTTGCAGGAGCGAGAAAGCTCGTTCCTGCAAAAATGATCACATCCGGAACACGCCGAAGCGGCTCGGTTCGATTGGCGCGTTCAGCGATGCCGACAGGGCCAGCGCCAACACGTCGCGGGTCTGGGCCGGGTCGATGACACCGTCATCCCACAGCCGCGCGCTGGAGTAGTAGGGGTGGCCCTGCTCTTCGTACTGATCGAGAATCGGTTGTTTGATCCCGGCTTCCTGTTCGGCACTGAAACCCTGACCACTGCGCTCAGCCTGCTCGCGCTTGACTTGCACCAGTACGCCCGCGGCCTGTTCCGCCCCCATGACGCCGATGCGCGCGTTCGGCCACATCCACAGAAAACGCGGATCGTAAGCCCGACCGCACATGCCGTAGTTGCCGGCTCCAAAACTGCCGCCAATGATCACGGTGAATTTTGGTACCTTGGCGCACGCCACGGCGGTCACCAGTTTTGCGCCGTGCTTGGCGATACCGCCGGCTTCGTATTTCTGGCCCACCATGAAGCCGGTGATGTTCTGCAGGAAGAGCAGAGGAATGCCGCGTTGACAGGCCAGTTCGATGAAGTGCGCGCCTTTTTGCGCCGCTTCGGCGAAGAGGATGCCGTTGTTGGCAAGAATGGCGATCGGATACCCGTGCAGGTGGGAAAAGCCGCACACCAGCGTAGTCCCGAACAGTGCCTTGAATTCATCGAACACCGAGCCGTCCACCAGCCGTGCGATCACTTCGCGCACGTCGAACGGTTGTTTGGCGTCGGCGCTGACCACGCCGTACAACTCGTCGCTGGCGTAAAGCGGGGCTATCGGCGCGCGTTGCTGCAGCTCGCCGAGCTTGCGCCAGTTGAGGTTGGCGATGCTCCGCCGGGCGATGGCCAAGGCATGTTCATCGCTTTCGGCGTAGTGATCGGCGACTCCGGAAATCTTGCAATGCACATCGGCACCGCCCAGGTCTTCGGCGCTGACCACTTCACCGGTTGCCGCTTTCACCAATGGCGGGCCGGCGAGGAAAATAGTCGCCTGCTGACGCACCATGATCGCCTCGTCTGCCATGGCAGGAACGTAAGCGCCACCTGCAGTGCAAGAGCCCATGACGACCGCGATCTGCGCAATGCCCATCGCGCTCATGTTGGCCTGATTGAAGAAGATCCGCCCGAAGTGTTCACGGTCCGGGAACACTTCATCCTGACGCGGCAGGTTGGCGCCACCGGAATCCACCAGATAAATGCACGGCAGGCGGTTCTGCTGGGCAATGGTTTGGGCACGCAGGTGTTTTTTCACGGTCAGCGGGTAGTACGATCCGCCTTTCACCGTGGCATCGTTGGCGACGATCATGCACTCGACGCCTTCGACTCGGCCGATCCCGGCGATTACACCAGCCGCCGGAACGTCTTCGCCATACACCTGGTAAGCGGCGAGCTGGCAGATTTCGAGAAAGGGTGATCCCGGGTCAAGCAAACGATTGATGCGTTCGCGCGGCAGCAGTTTGCCCCGTGACGTATGCCGTTCTTGCGCTTTGGCGCCGCCGCCGTGTTGCACCTGGGCGAGCAGGGTGTGCAGCGCGTCAACTTGTTCTAGCATCGCCGCACGGTTGGCGGCGAACTCCGCTGAACGCGGGTTGAGCTGGGTATGCAGAATCATGGGGCTACTCCGTAGCAGCTTCAAGCTTCAAGCCACAAGTCAGCAGTGAGAGCGTTGTTCTCTTGCAGCTTGCCGCTAACGAAATTTATTTCGTTTCGTTAAACAATTCGCGACCGATCAGCATGCGACGAATCTCACTGGTGCCGGCCCCGATCTCGTACAGCTTGGCGTCACGCAGCAGACGACCTGCCGGGAATTCGTTGATGTAGCCGTTGCCACCGAGAATCTGAATCGCGTCGAGGGCCATTTGTGTGGCGCGCTCGGCGCTGTAGAGAATCACCCCGGCGGCGTCCTTGCGGGTGGTTTCGCCGCGTTCGCAGGCTTGGGCAACCGCATACAGGTAGGCACGGCTGGCATTGAGTTGCGTGTACATGTCGGCGACCTTGCCCTGGATCAGCTGGAACTCGCCGATGCTTTGGCCGAACTGCTTGCGGTCGTGAATGTACGGCACAATCAGATCCATGCACGCTTGCATGATCCCGGTCGGGCCACCGGAAAGCACGACTCGTTCGTAATCGAGGCCGCTCATCAGCACTTTCACGCCGCCGTTGAGCACGCCGAGAATGTTCTCTTCCGGCACCTCAACGTCGTCGAAAAACAGCTCACAGGTGTTCGAACCGCGCATCCCGAGCTTGTCGAACTTGTTGCTACGGCTGAAGCCTTTCCAGTCGCGCTCGACGATGAACGCGGTGATGCCGTGCGGCCCCTTTTCCAGATCAGTCTTGGCGTAGATCACGTAGGTGCTGGCGTCCGGACCGTTGGTGATCCAGGTTTTGCTGCCGTTGAGCACGTAGCGGTCGCCGCGCTTGTCGGCGCGCAGCTTCATCGAAACCACGTCGGAGCCGGCGTTAGGCTCGCTCATCGCCAGCGCGCCGACGTGCTCGCCGCTGATCAGCTTGGGCAGGTATTTTATTTTCTGTTCGTGATTGCCGTTGCGGTTGATCTGATTCACGCAGAGGTTGGAATGCGCGCCGTAGGACAGCGCGACCGAGGCCGAGCCCCGGCTGATTTCTTCCATTGCCACCACATGCGCCAGGTAGCCCAGCCCTGCGCCGCCGTACTCTTCCGGCACGGTGACGCCGAGCAGACCCATGTCGCCGAATTTGCGCCACAGGTCCACGGGGAACAGGTTGTCAATGTCGATTTGAGCAGCGCGCGGGGCGATCTCTTTGGCGACGAAGGACTGAACCTGATCGCGCAGCATGTCGATGGTTTCACCGAGGGCGAAGTTCAGGGATGGGTAGCTCATGGGGCACCTTTTGGCTTTTTTGTAGGGTAGGGGAAACATGATGCAGCTTTCACCTTTACGTTAACGTAAGCGTGCGGCGAATCGCTGTCAATCACCCTTTACGTTAACGTTAACCTCAATGGATTTTGTAGGAGCAGAGCTTGCCCACAGAGATGATGAAATCCTGAAATTCAGAAAGCACAAAGGGGAGCCGAGGCTCCCCTTTAATTTGTCGTTGCGTGCTCTTTTTTTATTATTAAGGGGCGGTCTGTTGTTGTTTTTGGAAACCGTGACCCTTTACCGCTGTTTTTTTCGATCCCCATCCGGGATCAAGAGCAAACGTATTTTTTTGAGCGCTGATCTACTTTTTCGCTGAGCGATCCAACCAGTACTGGAGCTACCTGAAGGTAGTTTTATTGTTCTCTGTCCGGTTGCGGGCAACTCCGAAAAGCACCCTGAAAAGCACATCCTCTCCAAAAAAATCTGTTAGCTGCGTCTCTGCCGTGTTGTTCTTGTTATGTCAGAGTCGTTTCGTCTTATTTTTATTGGTTTGCTGCTTTTTATTCTTGTTATGCCATAGAGATAGCAGAAGCCGTGCCAACTTTATAAAATCTAATAAATTCAATGACTTGAAATTCTTCGAGGGTTTTTTACCTGGCACAATCCGACAAGTTGTTTCCGTGTTACTCGCATGCGGCCCCATTTCAGCCTGGCCGGTAACACCGGGTCACAGCACGCTCACTGGGCGCTCCGGACCTTGGCCACTCGCGAGCCGGTTGGCCGGCCCAGAACCGTGCATATCTGCTGACCCGCCAGAATCAGGGCGTCCAGGTCGATTCCAGTATCGATGCCCAGGCCATTCAACAGATAAACCACGTCCTCGGTCGCGACGTTACCGCTGGCGCCTTTGGCGTACGGGCAGCCGCCGAGTCCGGCGATGGAACTGTCGAACACCGAGATGCCCTCAAGCAGGCTCGCATAGATATTGGCCATCGCCTGGCCGTAGGTGTCGTGAAAATGACCCGCAAGTTTTTCCCGAGGTACAGCGGCCGATACCGCATCGAACATCGTGCGGGTGGCGCCCGCGGTGCCGGTGCCGATGGTGTCGCCCAGAGAGACCTCATGGCAGCCCATTGCATAAAGCTCCTGGGCGACCTGCGCGACTTGCCCGGGTTTGACGTCGCCTTCGTAGGGGCAGCCCAGCACGCAGGACACGTAACCACGCACCTTTACACCGTGTTCCCGGGCGGCGTCCATGATTGGCTCGAAGCGCTGCAGACTCTCGTTGATCGAGCAATTGATGTTGCGCTGGGAGAACGCCTCGGAGGCTGCGGCAAACACCGCGACTTCCTTGACCCCAGCGGCAAGTGCGTCTTCGAAACCTCGAAGGTTTGGCGCGAGGGCGGCATAGGTAACGCCGGTTTTGCGCTGGATCTGCGCGAAGACGTCAGCGGATCCGGCCATTTGCGGCACCCATTTGGGCGACACGAAACTGCCGACTTCTATATAGCTCAGGCCAGCGGCCGTCAGCGCATCGACCAGTTGTACTTTGTGTATCACGCTGATCGGTTGAGCTTCGTTTTGCAGACCGTCGCGGGGGCCGACTTCGACCAGGCGCACGTGGGAGGGAAGGGACATGGCAATAGACCTGTTGAAATTGCTTGAATGTTCACAAAACCTGTAGAAGCTGCGCTCCTACACGAGTTGCTGACTCTTGATCGTCTGCTCCAGCGCCTGAGTACAGCGCTCCTGCGCCGTATCAAGCTCCAGCTTCATCTGTTCGATGTCGAGCATCTGTTGCTCCAACTGTTCGCGACGTTCGGCGATCTTCATCAGCATGGTTTGCAATTGCTTCTGATTGCCGCCGGTGGGGTCGTAGAGCTCAATCAATTCACGGCATTCGGCCAGCGAAAAACCGATGCGCTTGCCACGCAAGATCAGCTTGAGGCTGACTTTGTCGCGGGGCGAATAAATACGTTCCTGGCCACGTCGCTCCGGACTCAACAGGCCTTGCTCTTCATAAAAACGAATCGCCCGGGTGGTGATGTCGAGCTCGCGGGCGAGGTCGGAAATGCTGTAGGTCTGGCTGCTCATGGAAGCGCTCGCAAGGGTCATGGCGCTAAGCTAATGGCAGGTTGACGCTTACGTCAAGCGGCGCGGTCTGTGGTGTTGCCACTGGCCTCATTCGCGCGCAGGCTCGCTTAAGCACATTGATTTTTTATACGAGACACTTTCAACATAAAATTTGCGCAAGCGAGCGACCTGTGGTCTCAGTACCGTCGGCCGACTATTGACCTGGTGACGACTTGATTTCAAGAGTCTGGAAAGAGACCCTGAGTTACTTTGCCGGCATGGTTTGCCAGCATGTCTACTTTCACCCATGTCGGATAGCGTCGTTGCGGAAATAAATCTACGATCCTGCCCCCGCCGTGTTGGAGTTGTCAGAGGGCACTATGCTAAGAGTTTTCTTGTGCGAAGTTCATATGGGCTAGCCTCAGATGACTAGTAAGCACTGACAAGTTCTTCAGCCTCAGCGAGGAGGTCAAGCTCTTCATACTCGAATCGAATAGCTTGGATGGATTGAACAGGCTGACTGAGATTAGAAGCGCGTATGGTGACCTTGATTGCGTCATTGAGTAGCTCAGCGGATTGACTCGGGGCCAGTCGCAACCGGACAAGCTCCTTATCGTCGTGATGTCGCCACTCAGCACATTCCCTCGACACCTTTTGTACCGGCTCCGTCGGTCGACCATCCTTCCAGTAAAATTTGTTCGGGTCCGGCGCAGATAAGGGACGTAGCAAGTCGTGGTTCGTAGGAGAAATATTGAATGAGTGAGGTAGCAAGGCAGCGCCAAATGCGAACTGTTCTTTCCATTGGGCTTTAGGTACAAGAGGCACAGGAGGAAGAGAGAGGGGCGTTTCGATGATCTTTTCCATTTTTGTTGAGGGCGCAAAGATACTAAAGCGTCCACCACATACCTCAACTCGAACCTCAACGTTTCGAGCCGGACTTGTCCCTACATTAATTAGCGCAATTTCAATCGTAGGCAATGCCGAAAGCACTCCGAATTTTTCGTTAAAAGTCCGGAAAAATGTCGATACCGCCTCCACCCAGTGTTGATAGCTATCCTCGTAAGCGCGGATTTGCTCAGCACTGACTGGCACGAATCGTTTCAGTTGCACGGCTGCAATCTCATACGGGCTTCGGGGCGGCGCCTCAGTCTCGAACTCCGTTTCGCACGGATGTCTGTGTTTGAGCCTCTGAACCAGTGCATCTATTTGACGTTCAGTCAGTGCGCGATAACGGGGGATTTTGAGAATCCAAGGAGCCGCTAAGAACTCGATCTGGCATTCGGGTTCTCGTCTCTCACTCCGCTTAAGCTCCTCCTGAAGAAACTTGATTTGCTTTTGTTCATCATCAGTTTCTAACGAAAGTAGCCAAGAGTCAGGAACACGCTGGAACGGAACTCTAAGGCGCTTGGCCGTCATTAGCGGCCCTGTATCGTGGGACAGAAATAGAACCTGATGATTAGGATTATCGAGGAGATATTTGTGCACTGTCCCAACTAGCTTGTCGTCCGCTGTACTGTAGTCAAGCTGATCAACCAGGTCGGCCGAAGCGCGGAGATCGTCTCCTGAGCGGAGAGTGACCTCGATGCCCCTCGTCTTCGTAGGTATTTTTATAGTGTCTTCATCCAAGAGCCGACGGAGGAGGCCATTGGCGGTTCGAGCTCGTTTGGCTAACCGGCCAACACCGCCCTTTTGATGGTCAATCTCCCCAATGACGGGCCGGGCCAGAATCAGGACGATTTCGCTGAACTTCCCTAAAGCGTTCCAATCCAGCTCTCCTAGCTGCTTGCATTGCACCAGTACATTTGTGTCGGGAAACACGTAGAGGGTTTTAAGTTTTTCATCCATTACGTTGGCTCATGTGGCAAATATTGAATGAACTAGCAGTGTTCTTACACCTTGTCGAGCTTCTTCTCATGCGCCGTCACTTGCTGGCACAGCTCGATCATCTGCTCGCGCATCCAGCGGTTGGCCGGGTCCTGGTCGGTGCTTTCGTGCCAGTAAAGGTGGGTTTCCACTGGCGGTACGTCATTCACCGGCAGGCTGAAGGCGTGCAGATCGTTGCGTCGGGCAAAGCGCTCCGGCACGGTCATGACCATGTCGGTCTGCTGCAACACCTGTGAGGCCATCAGGTAATGCTGGGAGCGCAGGGCAATCTTGCGCTGAATGCCCATTTTGCCCAACGCCAGGTCGACGTGACCCAGACCGCTGCGCCGACTGGAAATATGAATGTGGGTCATTGCCAGGTAATCATCGAGGGTCAACTTGTCCTTGCCGGCCAGCGGATGGCCCTTGCGCAGGGCGCACACGTAGCGGTCTTCCATCAACTTGACGTGGCGCACTTGTGGGTCGGTGTTGAGCGGTGCATCCACCGCGAAGTCGAGACGACCGGCCGCCAGTTCCTTGGTGGTTTCGCGGCGCTTGGACAGAAAACTTTCGATGATCACCGTTGGCGCCAGTCGGCGCAGACGCTGGAACAACGGCGGGAGGATCACCGCTTCGGTGAGGTCGGTCATGCTGATCCGATACGTCTTGACTGCCTGCAGCGGGTTGAAAATGCGGCTTTCCTGCACCGACACACGCAGCAGCGACAGGGCGTTACGCACCGGGCCGATAATGTTCTGCGCCATCGGTGTCGGCACCATGCCCTGGGCCGTGCGCACAAACAATGGATCGTTGAACGTCTCGCGCAGGCGAGCCAGAGCGTTGGAGACCGCTGGTTGAGTGATGCCGACAATCTGCCCGGCGCGGGTCAGGTTGGCCTCGGTGTAGATCGCGTCGAAGACGATGAAAAGGTTTAGATCGACCTTACTCAGATTCATTGCGCGGCACTCTTATTGTTGGGTCTCAAGTCGCCGATCATATATCGGTGATGAATGTTAATACACGCCGAGAATAGGCTAGGTAAATTTTCGTAGCTGTTCTAGCATCGATTGCATGATCTGAACAACTCCACTGAAACCTCATTTTGAAAGGTAGAGCTGCCCATGGATTTCGCTTATTCGCCCAAGGTGCGAGAACTGCGTGAGCGCGTGACCGCGTTCATGGACACCTACGTTTATCCTGCTGAAGCCGTGTTCGAGCGCCAGGTTGCCGAGGGTGATCGCTGGCAGCCGACGGCAATCATGGAGGAGCTCAAACTCAAGGCCAAGGCTGAAGGACTGTGGAATTTGTTTCTGCCTGAGTCCGAACTGGGCGCCGGCCTGACCAACCTGGAATACGCACCACTCGCGGAAATCATGGGGCGTTCATTACTCGGGCCGGAGCCATTCAATTGCTCGGCACCGGACACCGGCAACATGGAAGTACTGGTGCGATACGCCAACGAAGAACAGAAACGACGCTGGCTCGAGCCGCTGCTGCGTGGCGAAATTCGGTCGGCATTTGCCATGACTGAACCGGATGTGGCGTCATCGGACGCTACCAACATGGCCGCACGCGCCGTACGTGAAGGCGATCAGTGGGTGATCAACGGTAAAAAGTGGTGGACGTCGGGCGCGTGCGATCCGCGCTGCAAGATTCTGATCTTCATGGGCCTGAGCAATCCCGATGCGCCACGTCACGCCCAGCACTCGATGATCCTGGTGCCGGTGGATGCTCCGGGTGTGAAAATTGTCCGCCCGCTACCGGTTTTCGGTTACGACGATGCGCCTCACGGTCATGCTGAAGTGCTGTTCGAAAATGTCCGCGTGCCGTACGAAAACGTCCTGTTGGGTGAAGGGCGCGGCTTCGAAATTGCTCAGGGTCGCCTCGGGCCGGGCCGGATTCACCACTGCATGCGTTCGATCGGCATGGCAGAACGGGCCCTGGAATTAATGTGCAAACGTTCGGTCAACCGCACCGCGTTCGGCAAACCGTTGGCGCGCCTTGGTGGCAACATCGACAAGATTGCCGATTCGCGGATGGAGATCGACATGGCCCGGCTGCTGACCCTGAAAGCGGCCTATATGATGGACACCGTCGGCAACAAGATCGCCAGGAGTGAGATCGCGCAGATCAAGGTGGTCGCACCGAATGTGGCTCTGCGGGTGATCGATCGAGCGATCCAGATTCATGGCGGGGCCGGGGTGTCCAACGATTTCCCGCTGGCCTATATGTACGCGATGCAACGGACGCTGCGTCTGGCCGATGGCCCGGACGAAGTGCACCGCGCGGCGATCGGCAAATTCGAAATCGGCAAATACGTGCCGAAGGACATGATGCGCAGCAACCACTAAGCTTGTGGGAGCTTGCTCGCTCCTGCAGCAATAAGCGGCCGCCGTGCTCAGTCGATCACTGGCAAGCCGTAAAAAGCCCGGGCGCACGCAGTTGTGTGCGCCGCCAGGTCTTCCTCGCTTTCCCCGCGCTGCATTGCCACTTCCCGCAACACTTCAGTCAGATACGCCGGTTCGTTACGACCATTCTTCGGCTTGGGCCGCAAGCTGCGCGGCAGCAGATAAGGTGCATCACTTTCCAGCATCAAGCGCCCGCGTTTGATTTCCTTCATTAATGGATGCAGATGAGTGCCACGGCGTTCGTCGCAGATCCAGCCGGTGATGCCGATGTGCAAGTCCAGATCGAGGTAGCTGAACAGCGCCTTTTTTTCGCCGGTGAAGCAATGCACCACGGCGGCAGGTAGCTGGTCGCGGTAGTCGCGCAGGATTTCCAGCAAGCGCTGACTGGCGTCGCGTTCATGAAGGAAAACCGGCAGTTGCAGTTCGACCGCGATCGCCAGATGTTCTTCCAGGACTTTTTCCTGCTGCGCACGGGGCGAGAAATCACGATTGAAATCCAGCCCGCATTCACCCACGGCGACCACGCGTGGTTCCTTCAGCAAGCTACGCAGATGCTGAGCGCTGTCAGCGTTCCAGTCGCTGGCCGAATGCGGATGAAGGCCGGCGGTGGCGAACAATCGCAACGCCGTTTCGTCCAGCTGTTGGCACAGCTCCAGCGCCTGCTCGCTACCCTCGACACTGGTGCCGGTCAGCACCAGTTGGCAGACGCCGGCTGCATACGCACGGTCAAGCACACCCTGATGTTTGTGGGCAAAACTTGGGTTGGTCAGGTTGACGCCAATATCGATGAGTTGCATGGTGCTACCTCGGACCGAAGGCCGCAAAGCATACCAGAGCTGTAGATTTATAAGAAAAGCCAAGAACTACAAAGGGTTATAGCAATCTGTTGTTGCCGCGATGCCGACTGGATTGGTCAAGGTGCTGTCACTGTGCCAGTCTTGCGCACTTGCCAGCGCTTAACGCGCTCTGTTTCTGTCGTTCGATTTCCCGGGGATCCCCGGAATCGGCCCAGTATTCTTTCCGGAGAGCGGATGACACGTCCCTCGATTCTGCTTTTGCTATGTTGTTCGTTACTCCTGCCGACGCCTGCCGTCGCGCGTCTGGCGGGCCCGCTGCAAGCCGTGCCGGCAGCGAAGGTCCGCGATCTGGCGGAAATCCGCAGCAGTCGAGTGCTGCGCGTACTGGTCAATCAGAGCCGCAACAGCTCCGGCGAAGTTCAGGGCCAGGCCATTGGTGTCGAATACCATCGCCTGCGCGCCTTCGAGCAATACCTCAATGGTCACGCCCGTGATGGCCAAAAAATCACCCTCAAGATCATTCCCAAAGCCAAGGATCAGTTGCTGGGCGCGTTGCAGCGCGGGGAGGGCGATCTGGTTGCGCCCGGCGAACTGCTTGATCTGCAGCCCGGTTATGCGGTGAGTTCGAGCGAACCGGTCGCCCGTAACGTGCCGTTGCTGTTGGTGGGAATCAAAGGTGAACGACGCTTTACCCGACTGGAGCAGCTTTCCGGCAAAACCCTGGCGTTGCCGACAGGCAGCGCTGCCGGGGATGCCGTCAGTCAGATCAACCAGAAGCTTGCGCTGCACAAACTGCCGCCGGTGAAAATCGAATGGGTCGACCCCAGTCTGGCGGTCGAGGATGTGTTGGAAATGGTCCAGGGCGGGATCTTTCACCTGACCATTGTCGAGCAACCCATTGCCGAACGCTGGGGCAAGGTTTTGCCGAAGTTGCGCTTTGACCGGCAGGTGCTGATCAGCGATCCGGGTGAGGAATTCTGGTTCGTGCGCCGCGATGCATCGATGTTGCGTGCCAGCGTCGATCGTTTTCTGAGTGGCTACAAAAAACCTGCGGATCAGGATGTGGCGTTTCTGCGCATCTATCGACGTCTGTATCAAGTGCACTATCCGCTGGCAAAAGCGGATCGTAAGCGGCTGGAAAGTCTGCGGCCTGTGCTGCAGAAACACGCCGATGCGCAAGGCATGGACTGGTTGAACCTCGCAGCCCTGGCGTTCAAGGAATCGCGGTTGCAACCCAATGCGCGCAGCGGCAGCGGCCCGACGGGGCTCATGCAAATCACGCCGTCGGCGGCGCAGCGGGTCGGCGTCAACAATATTCAGAATCTCGATGCGAATGTGCAGGCCGGCGCCAAGTACCTTGCGATGATTCGTCGCAAGTTTTTCGCCAGCCCCAAGCTTAACGAACGCGAGCGCATGGCCTTTGTGCTGGCCGCCTACAACATTGGGCCGGAGCGGGTTCAAGGTATGCGCGCCGAGGCGCGGCGGCGAGGCCTGAATCCTAATCAGTGGTTTTTCCAGGTTGAACGTATCGCTATGGAGCAGGTGGGAATGGGACCTGTCAGCTATGTTAATAGCGTCAACAAGTATTATCTGGCGTTCGATCGTGAGCGAGAGTCGCTGGAGCCTCCGGGGCACAAGGTCGTCTCACGCAAATAATCGAATAATCTGATCGTTATGGCGGGAATTGTGCGCTTGTAACATTTGTTTTGCTGATTAGAATGGCGGCCATCCACACACAACTCTCAAACGGATGACACAGTATGAACTCGATGATTAAAAAGGTTTTATTTACCCGCGCAGGTTACGGCCTGACTGTTTTGCGGATTATTGTCGGCGTCATTTTCGCTGCACACGGTGCGCAGAAGCTTTTTGGTGCGTTCGGCGGACACGGTTTGGCGGGGACCGCGCAGTTCATGGAAAGCCTTGGGCTGGCACCGGGCTATTTGATGGCGACTCTGGCCGGGGGGACCGAGTTTTTTGGCGGTCTGGCTTTGATTATCGGCCTGCTGGTTCGCCCTGCGGCATTGGGGCTGACGTTTATTTCGCTGGTGGCGATTTTCACCGTGCACATCAGTAACGGTCTGTTCATGGCCAACAATGGCTATGAGTTTGCCTTGGCCTTGCTTGGCGGGAGTATTGCGGTGTTGATTGAAGGGGCAGGCAAGCTGTCGGCTGATCGGGCCATTGCCGGGTGATGACTGTGAGTGCCTGGGCGGCCAACGAACCGGTCTGACCCGGACGGGTGTGCAGTGAAGACAATGGACGCAGAGCATCCATGGCCTCTCACTGCGCACCCGTTTTTTATTGCGCGTCATTCTTGACACCGCTCGGTCAGCTTCTCTAGGATGCTGCTTATGCGCCGATTTAAACAGCTACTTGCGGGGCGCCAGGTGACTCACAGAGTTGCCGATAGAAGCTAGAAACTCAGCTTCGAAATACCGCTAAAGCGCTGGTTCGGTGTTGCCTCTCACCTGCCATGCAGACTTTTGAGGCAGAGACACGACACGATGAATGCACTACGCCCCGTTACACGTCCCGCGCCGATCACGGCACACCTCACCCAGCGCAATCCAAAAATCCTGCTTGGCGGCAAGCATCAGCCGACGCTGCTGCGTTACCTCGATGGCTGGCCACGTCGTAACGGCGGGCCTGCGGCTTTCCTTATTCAGTTTGTAGAAGACGGCGAATCACTGGCTCGCTTTGCCAACGACAGTTTCGATCTGGCGGTCATCCAGTCACCCAACCTTGAAGACGCTGCCGAAGTCATCAGGCAACTGACCCGCGTCGCTCGACAAGGGTTGATAACCCGCCGCTGAGGTTCAGCGACTCACTGCGCGCCGATCGCTGTCTGCGCGCGCACTTCGGCGTTCAGTGCCTTGCCGATCAGCGCGCGGGCGAGCGGTGAGTCGATGCTGATCAGACCTGCTTCAAGTCCAGCTTATAGACTTGCACCTGATACTTGCTGTACCTGAGTTCATACGCTGTTTTCCTCTGGCTGCAGTCGTTTGGGTAGCCGTATCCAACCCCAACTCAGGCCCAATACTGCCGCAGCACCGGAAGCGCATAGTACGCTCAACTTTGAGGCCGCTAGCAAGGCTGCATCTTCAAATGCCAGCGATGCAATGAAGATCGACATCGTAAAGCCAATACCGGCGAGCAGGCCAACGAGGACGATGCCGGACCAGGTTACTCCGGTCGGGAGCTCACACAATTTGGATTTGACTAGCACATATGAGGCGAAAATCACGCCCAATGGCTTGCCCACGACCAGTGCCAGTATCACCGCTATAAATACCTGCTGGGACATTGCATTTGCCAGGTCGGCACCTGCGAAGCTCACACCCGCGTTGGCAAGCGCGAAAAGCGGCATGATGCCAAATGCCACCCATGGATGAAGTGTCAGTTGAATCCGCTGCACCGGGGAGAGCATTTCCCTCTGAGCTTGAAGCAGTTCCTTCAAGGGTTTGACGACTGACTGACCTGGAGCGTCGTTTGACGAGAACCTGTCCAACAAATCGTGGAAATTTCTCTGGATCATATCCAACGGCCGCTCTGTCATTGGCATTGAACGCACCGGAGTCAACAGCCCGAGAATCACACCAGCCAAAGTTGGATGCACACCCGTTTTCAGCAATCCGTACCACATGATCGCGCCCGGTATCAGATAGGGAGTCATCTTGCCAACCCCCATTTTCTGGAACATCAGGATCATCAAAATACCGCCTGAGGCGATTGCGATCCCCGTGTAGTCCAGGGTAGAGGTAAAGAACACCGCAATAATCAGAATCGCCACGATGTCATCGATGATCGCTAACGCCAGCAATAATACCCTCACGCCTCCAGGAATTGACTTACCCAGCAAGGCAAGTACACCGACGGCGAATGCGATATCCGTTGCAGTTGGCACAGCCCAGCCATCACTGGCCGCTGTCCCATGGTTGATAGCAATGTATATCAACGCCGGCACCAACACGCCTCCGAGCGCTGCCCCCATCGGGAGAAAAGCCATTTTGAAGCTGGCTAAGGCGCCATCATGGATCTCCTGACGTATCTCAGCGCCTACGACTAAAAAGAAGATAGTCATCAGGCCATCGTTCACAAGGAAATGAAGGGATCGCGATACGCTGAAATCACCAAAACCAAGAGTGATCTGGGTATGCCAAAGGTGTTCGTAGCTCTGCGCAAAAGAACTGTTTGCCCACACCAAGGCTGCAATAGCCGCAATCAGCAGCGCAATCCCGCTGACAGCTTCAATGTGCGAAAACCGTTCCAGAGCAGCCAGTGCTTTTTCTGTGAGCACTTGAGGGCGGGGAATAGACGGGGAAGAGGGCTTATTTCCAGGCACTGGCATTCTCCGCTGGCGGCCCGACCAACGCTTGAGATTAACCTGCCCTGCGCTTCATGCAGCAGGGCACCCGGTCCGATGGTATGAATGTATAAGTCTGTGCGCAAATCTTTTTGGCGACTGCCTGGATGAACCTACACAACCCGGGCCCGATTCACTAAGCTGTAGAGCCACATGCAATTTGATAATTCAGCTTTGGCAATCGTTTCGACCATCTGGATTGGTAGCCGGGCATTCTTGACCCGCTCTTGCCTTATTGGAGTTCATCGTTAGTGACACATCCGACTTGAGTACCAACATCATCACAAAGGAAGGTCATGAGGCCCTGAAGCAAGAGCTCGACTTCCTTTGGCGGGAGAAGCGTCCCGACACAACCAGGAAGGTTACTTGGGCGGCGTCGCTGGGCGACCGCAGTGAGAATGCGGATTACCAGTACAACAAGAAGCTGCTCCGAGAGATTGATCGTAGAGTCCGATACCTTCGTAAGCGGCTCGAGGACGTGCGGGTAGTCGAGTATTCCCCTGAGCAGGAGGGGAAAGTCTTCTTCGGTGCCTGGGTCGAAATTGAAAACGAGGCGGGGGACATCAAGAAATTTCGAGTTGTGGGGTACGACGAAATTTACGGCCGTAACGATTACATCTCGATCGATTCGCCAATGGCCCGGGCGCTGTTGAAGAAAGAGGTGGGTGACGAGGCGGTTGTGCAGACCCCGGGCGGGGAAATGTTGTGGTGGATCAACGAAATACTGTACGAGATCCCCGCGGTGCGGGGAGGGCGATAACGGTTCATGGCGACTTCTCGTGGTTGAGGAGCCGGAGTCTTTTCAACCCTCTCGCAATACGGTCAGCGGGCTGGCGTTCAAGGCGCGACGCGTGCCAAACACGCCGGCGCCGCCTATCAGGATTGCGCCAATCACCGGCAGGACCAGCAACCATGGGTGCGGGTGCCATGGCAAGTCGAAGGCGTAGCGGTACAGCACCAGGCTTACCAGTTCCGAACCCAGCGCCGCCAACAGGCCGCTGATCGCACCGAGCAAGCCGAACTCAATCCGCCGGGCCTTGACCAGCAATTGCCGCTCAGCCCCCAGCGCCCGCAGCAGCGCGCCCTGGCGGATGCGTTCGTCCAGCGTTGCTTGAAGGCCGGAGAACAGCACGGCCATCCCGGCCGCCAGTACAAACAACAGCACATATTCCACGGCCAGGGTGACTTGGGCAAGGATGCTGCGCAGTTGTTCAAGCAAGGCTTCCACGCCCAGGATGGTGACTGCCGGGAAGCTGCGTGACAGGTCGACAATCTGTTGGTCGTGACCGGCCGCCAGATAGAAACTGGTCAGGTAGGTCGCTGGCAAGTCTTTCAAGGTGCCGGGCTGGAAAATCATGAAGAAGTTTGGCTGGAAGTTGTCCCAGTTGATCTCCCGCAGGCTGGTGACTTTCGCTTCGCGATTGACCCCGCCGACGGTGAACACCATGTGGTCGCCGAGCTTGAGCTTCAGGCTTTCGGCGACTTTGCCCTCCACCGAAACACCTGGAATCTCATCCGGCGTTTGCTCGGGCCACCAGTTGCCAGCGGTGAGTGTGTTGCCTGCAGGCATTTGCGCCGCCCAGGTCAGGCTCAGGTCGCGCTGAATAGCTCGATCGCCGGCAGAATCCTTGCTGACGATTTCCTGCACCGGCTCGCCATTAATACTGATCAGCCGCCCGGGCACCACTGGATAGAGCGGTGCCGATTGCGCAGACAATTCAATCAGGCGATCGGTGAACGCCTGTTTGTCCGCCGGCAGAATATTCAGCGCAAAATAGTTTGGTGCATTCTTCGGCAATTGATTCTGCCAGGTGTCCAGCAGCTCACCGCGCAATAAAGCGATCAGCGCCATCGACAGCAGGATCAAGCCAAACGCCAGCGACTGACCTGCCGCCGCCAACGGATGACGCAATAATTGGCCCAAGCCGAGGCGCCACGGTAACGAAGCGCGCGCGAGCATTCGGCGCAGGCTCTTCAACAGCAGCAACAGCAAACCACCCAGGACCAGCGCGGCAATTACGCCGCCGCCGAGCAGGGCGAACGTCAGGACCAGATCGAGACTCAGGCGCCACATGATCAGACCGAGCGCACCGAGCGCTGCGCCGTAGACCATCCAGGTGCTGGACGGTATTGGCAGCATGTCGCGGCGCAATACGCGCAGAGGGGGCACACGGCCGAGTGCGGCCAGTGGCGGCAGAGCAAATCCGGCAAGGGCCACCAGCCCGGTAGCAATCCCGGCGATGGCCGGGAACAGGCCTCCCGGTGGAACGTCCGTCGGCAATAAATCATGCAGCAATGCAAACAGGCCGAGTTGCGCCAGCCAACCGATCGCGGCACCGCTGATGCTCGCGAGCAGTCCGAGCACGGTCAATTGCAGACTGAACAGCAGCAGGGTTTCGCGCCGGGACAAGCCCAGGCAGCGCAACAGTGCACTGGCGTCGAATCTGCGCGTGGCAAAGCGCGTTGCCGACAGCGCCACCGCGACACCGGACAGCAAGACGGCAACCAGGCTGGCCATGTTCAAATAGCGTTCGGCCTTGCCCAGCGCGCCGCCGATTTGCCGATTGCCGTCGCGGGCATCCTGAATGCGTTGATTCGGCGCCAGGCCGGGGTTGATTGATTGGCGATAGGCTTCCAGCGTTTGGGCATTGCCGCGCCAGAGTTCGCGATAGCTGACGCGACTTCCGGGTTGCACCACCCCTGTCGCTTGCAGGTCGCTCAGGTTGATCAGCACCCGCGGCGTCAGGCTATAGAAATTGCCCGCGCGGTCGGGTTCATAGGTCAACACGCGCGCCAGTTTCAGGGTGCGCATGCCCACATCAATGCTGTCGCCAATCTTCAGATTCAGCGCGGTCAGCAATCGCGCTTCGACCCAGGCTTCACCGGGCTGGGGCCCGCCGCCGACTTCTTCCGGTGCGAAGGGCGCCGAGGCGCTTTTCAGTTCGCCGCGCAGGGGATACACATCGTCTGCTGCCTTGATGCTCGACAACTGAATGCCGGTGTCGGTGGCGATGACGCTGGAAAATTCCACGACCTGAGCGTGCTCCAGACCCAAATCGGTACCGCTGGTGATCTGTTCCTGTCGCGCCGGAGAACTGCCTTCAAGCAGCAGATCGGCGCCGAGAAATTCGGTGGCGCGCAACATCATGGCGCCATTCAGGCGGGCGCCGAAGTAGCCGATCGCGGTGCTCGCCGCTACGGCGACCAGCAGGGCGAAAAACAATACGCGCAGCTCACCGGCGCGGGCATCGCGCAGCAATTGGCGGATGGCGAGACTGAACAGGCGCAACAGCGGCAGGCGTGCCATCAAGGCTCCAGAGGGGCGACCAGCAGGCCGGCTTCAAGGCGGATCAGGCGCCGGCAGCGATGTGCCAGGCGTTCGTCGTGGGTGACCAGCACCAGGGTCGTGCCGCGCTCTTTGTTCAATTCGAACAAAAGATCGCTGATACGCTCGCCGGTGTGGCTGTCGAGGTTGCCAGTGGGCTCATCGGCAAACAACACGTCTGGCTCCGCAGCAAACGCCCGCGCAATCGCCACGCGCTGTTGCTCGCCGCCGGAGAGCTGGCGCGGTGAGTGAGTCAGGCGCTGGCCGAGGCCGACGCGTTGCAGCAATTGGGTGGCGCGTTCGCGGGCATCCTTGCGGCCGTCCAGTTCCAGGGGCAGCATGACATTTTCGAGCGCATTCAGACTGTCGAGCAATTGAAACGACTGGAACACAAAACCCACGTGTTCGGCACGGATACGTGCGCGCTGGTCTTCGTCGAGATTGCTCAGGCCCTGACCGGCGAGGGTGACTTCGCCGCTGCTGGGCAGGTCGAGGCCGGCGAGCAGTCCCAGGAGGGTGGATTTGCCGGATCCGGACGCGCCGACGATAGCCAGGCTATCGCCCTTGTTCAGTTCCAGGCTGAGTTCGTGCAGGATAGTCAGTTCACCTTCCGCGCTGGGAACCACTTTGCTGAGGTTCTTCGCGGTGAGAATGCTTGCGCCCATGGAGAATCCGATGCGAGTGTGGTTTTTGAGTGCTGGCCTGGCCTTGATGTGCATGGCCCAGAACGCAGCGGCGGGTACAGTCCTGATCGTTGGCGATAGTATCAGCGCCGGTTTCGGCCTGGATACCCGCTTGGGGTGGGTGTCGTTGCTTGAGCAGCGGCTCAAGCGCGAAGGTTTCGACGATAAGGTGGTCAATGCCTCCATCAGCGGCGACACCAGCGCTGGAGGCCAGGCGCGCCTGCCCGCGCTGCTTGCAGAGCATAAGCCGGAACTGGTGATCCTCGAGTTGGGGGGCAACGACGGTCTGCGCGGAATGCTCCCGACGCAATTGCAACAAAACCTTGCAGCGATGATCGACAGCTCCCGCGCCAGTGGTGCCAAGGTGTTATTGCTTGGCATGCAGCTTCCACCCAATTATGGCGCGCGCTACACCAAGGCTTTCGCCGAGGTTTATCCCTCGCTCGCGGAGCAGAAAAAAGTCCCGCTGGTGCCGTTTTTTCTCGAAGGTGTGGGCGGTCATCCGGACTTGATGCAGGCCGATGGCTTGCACCCGGCTGCGGGGGCTCAGGACAAGTTGCTGGAAAATGTCTGGCCGGCACTGAAACCGCTGCTTTGACGCTTTTCTAGCGGCGGTGTTTCGGCTAAGGTGGCGCCCCCGATTTGGAGCCCCCGATGCCGCGTCCCGCCTGGTCCCTTTTTGCCTACCAACTGATCGAGCCTGACGAACAGCTGGACCTGTTCGCCTGTCAGGAAGTGCGGGTGCATCTGGTGACACGTCAACTCGAACTCGGCGGTTCGGCGGATCGCACGCTGTGTGGCAGCTTGTTGCCGGCACAGCCGCGCTGGTCCGCCGTGGATCGCCGGGTGTTTCAGGACCAGCGCCTGTGTTCCCTGTGCCGGGCCATCCTGGAGTCGCAAAAACGCGGCACCTCGCCGATCTGGCCTGAGCTGCGTTTCGAGCTGTAGCTGATCGGTGGCGAGGGGCTGTCGGATTGCTGCATCTTGTGGCCAGGGGGCAAGCGCCCTGGCCACAGGTCTTGAGTCTCCCCGAAATTCCAGACGCCAGTGTACAATTCGGTTTTTATGCCCTTGTCGATCATGCGAAGGATTTTCCGGATGTTGCCGCGCTTTCCTGCCGTCACCCGCTGCCTGACTCTCGCCGCCCTGTGTGTGGCGGGTCCCGTTGCAGCATTGGAGCTGCCCCTGCCGCCACCCGGTGAAGACATCATCGGCCAGGTGCAGGTGATCAAGGCCAAATACGAAGACACCTTCGCCGACCTTGGCACGACTTACGACCTGGGCTATTCGGAAATGGTTGCAGCCAATCCGGGTGTCGATCCATGGTTGCCGGGCGCTGGTACCGAGATCGTGCTGCCAACGCGCTTCATCCTGCCGCCGGGTCCGCGTGAAGGAATTGTCATCAACCTGGCCGAATACCGCCTCTATTACTTCCCCAAGGGGCGGGACGTGGTTTACACCTTCCCGCTGGGCATTGGTCGTGAAGGCTGGGGGTCGCCGATTGCGCACACCAGCATCATTCGCAAGACGCCGAACCCGACCTGGACGCCACCCGCGTCGATCAAGGCCGAGCACGCCGCCGATGGTGATCCGCTGCCAAACGTAGTCCCGGCCGGTCCGGACAATCCCCTGGGACCGTTCAAGTTCACCTTGGGCACCCCGGGTTACCTGATCCACGGATCGAACAAGAAATTCGGCATCGGCATGCGCACCAGCCATGGCTGCTTTCGTATGTTCAACAACAACGTGCTGGAAATGGCCGGAATGGTTCCGGTCGGCACGTCGGTGCGCATCATCAGCGATCCGTACAAGTTCGGCGTGAGCGGCGGCAAGGTTTACCTCGAAGCGCACACACCGCTGGACGACAAGGGCAACCCGTCTGTAGTCGACAAGCACACCGCAGTGATCAACGCGATGCTCAAGCGAGAGGACATCACCAACAACCTGCGCATGAACTGGGATGTCGTGCGGGACGTGGTTGCTGCCGAAGATGGCTTGCCGGTTGAAATCGGCGTGCCGAGCGGTCCGGCCCCGATGGTCTCGAGCGCGCCGCTCGATCCGCTGCAGTAACGCTTGAAAACATCCCGCCGAGGCTGACCGCTTCGGCGGGTTGTTTATTGCCTGCGCCGAACGTCAGGCAATAAAAAAGCCGACCCAAAAATGGATCGGCTTGATAACAATCCCGAGGGACTATTACTTGCGGCTAGCTTTTTCCAGCATGCGCAGAGCACGCTCGTTAGCTTCGTCAGCAGTCTGTTGTGCTTTTTGAGCAGCAGCCAGAGCTTCATCAGCTTTACGGTAAGCTTCGTCTGCACGAGCCTGGGAGCGAGCTGCTGCGTCTTCGGTAGCAGTCAGACGTGCTTCGGTTTCTTTCGATGCGCTGCTGCAACCGGTAGCCAGAACTGCGGCCAGAGCCAGAGCAGAGAATTTCAGAACGTTGTTCATCGTGTTCCCCTTCAAGGACTTTCTATTAAGTGGCTGTCTCCTCAGAACGAGGAAATAGCCGGCGTACATACTACCCATTACTTGTAGTAAGTAAACTGACATGAAGCCAGAAGCCAAAAAAATTGTAGGCGTTGATTCTTTTTCGAGCAACTTTTAACTGCATGGGTTAACGAATATCCAGCTAGAACCGCCGTACAGAGCGAGTTAGTAAGGAAAAGTTCCGCGCTCATACGACTGTTTGCAGTCTTCGCTAAAGTCCGCATATATGCGTTCGTCTACACTTTTGTTCGAATTTTGCGCAGCGCCTCTCATAATCTTTATCCATGTTGAGGTGACTTTAAAAGGGCCAGCTCGTCTCAAGTCTCAACATCCGGCAATGTTCAGGCTGTCGACCTGCAAAGAGCATCGGTCAAACAGTCTCTGCATCACCCCGGGCAGCACTAGGCCACCTGCGCGATGACGAGCGTACCTTGAGCATTTCTGCCAATGGTGCCTACTATTTCATACGTGCCCGGTTGTGCGAGAAGTGCAGCTTTTTCGGTGTCGATTCAGGCACAGGGTGGCGTAGATGTTCCTTCGCCGGAAAAACATCGGTAAGGTAGGGGTCACAATTCAAGACCCGCGAGGAGTAGTGATGAGCGAGGCGTTGTCCATCCACCATGACCAGGCTGGTCATCAGTTCGAGACCACTGTGGACGGTCATCGTGCCTACCTGACCTACATGGATCTGGGAAAACAGACCCTGGATATCTATCGCACTTTTGTGCCCAATGCACTGCGTGGCCGCGGCATTGCAGCGGCCCTGACCGAGAAGGCGCTGGAATACGCCGAGGCGATGGGCTATACGGTGATTCCGTCGTGCTCTTACGTCGAGCGCTACATGGAACGTCACCAGCGGCATGCCGCCAAGCTGGGTCAGTAAACAGCTGCTTTTAGCGAACATGAAAACGCCGGGTTCAAGCCCGGCGTTTTTGTGTGCGGCAAACAGTAATCAGGTGCGGGTACGTTTGGGCAACACGTCCTTGAGTTTGGCATGCATGCTGCGCAAGGTGTTTTCGGTGGCGGACCAATCGATACAGGCGTCAGTGATCGACACGCCGTATTGCAGGTCGGCGAGGTCTTTCGGAATGGCCTGGCAACCCCAGTTCAAATGACTCTCGACCATCAAACCGATGATCGACTGGTTGCCTTCGAGGATCTGATTGGCGACGTTTTCCATCACCAACGGTTGCAGGGCCGGGTCCTTGTTGGAGTTGGCGTGGCTGCAATCGACCATGATGTTCGGCTTGATCTTCGCCTTGTTCAGCGCTTGCTCACACAATGCGACGCTGACCGAATCATAGTTCGGCTTGCCATTGCCACCGCGCAGCACCACGTGACCGTAGGCATTGCCCTTGGTGGTGACGATCGACACGCCACCTTCTTGGTTGATGCCCAGGAAACGGTGCGGGCTGGAAACCGATTGCAGCGCGTTGATCGCTACGGTCAGCCCGCCGTCAGTACCGTTTTTGAAGCCGACTGCAGAAGACAGGCCGGACGCCATTTCGCGGTGGGTCTGGGATTCGGTCGTACGCGCGCCGATGGCCGACCAGCTGATCAGATCCTGCAGGTACTGCGGAGAGATCGGGTCCAATGCTTCGGTCGCGGTCGGCAGGCCCATTTCGGCCAGGTCCAGCAGCAACTGACGACCGATGTGCAGACCGTCCTGAATCTTGAAGGAGTCGTCCAGATACGGGTCATTGATCAAGCCTTTCCAGCCAACCGTGGTACGTGGCTTCTCGAAATACACGCGCATGACCAGATACAAGGTATCGGACACTTCAGCGGCGAGCACTTTCAGGCGCTCGGCGTATTCGTGGGCAGCCTTGATGTCGTGGATCGAGCAAGGCCCGATGACAACGAACAGGCGGTGGTCGGTGCCATCAAGAATGTTGCGAATCACTTCGCGACCCTTGGTGACGGTGCGCAGGGCAACGTCGCTCAGCGGGATATCACGCTTGAGCTGATCGGGAGTGATCAGCGTCTCGTTGGAAGCGACGTTTAGGTCGTTGATCGGTAAATCAGCCATCGTTTACTCGTCAGGTCACGGGTGCCGGCCGCCAGCGAACCCGCGCGGCGGAGCACAGCAAATTTAAGCGCGTCGGGGAGCCGAACCTTAGCGCGTTACACCGTGGCTCGACAATGGGCAGACAGGGGTTTAATCCAGTGCTGGCTGTGCAAAAGCCTTGCGAACCGTGTCGTGGGAAAACTCGTCGGCGTGTTCGCGCACCCATTCAAGGGCCAGAGCCTGGATGTCCTGCAGGTTGTTGTGCGCATCGTGCATGCGGCAATAGTGTTCGATCCGGCAGACCTGCTCGCCCATCCGTGCGCTGAACAACGTCTGCTCGTCGACAAAGGCAATGCCCACCAGATAGCCACGCTTGCGTCGCAGACACCATGCGACATAGCCGGGATAGCGCGCTTCAGGGTTCAACGTCGGCATGCGCACTTCCAGTGCAGTCCCGTGCCGCCACGCGCGGTGGTAATTGCAAGCCATGCCCCCGAGGCTGATAGTGTGCAGCTGTTGCCGGGAAATACACTCGGGCATAAGCAACGTCAATTCAACCGGCACATCGTCAGGATGAGGAATGAAACGTCCCATGAACACGGACTCCCGGTGTCGGCCATCTGACATTATTTCCCCCAGTATAGTGGGGGAATCGGAACTGACTGATTTCGACGCCGACCAACGGCTGCTGGCGATGAAGGGCGTCTCGTTGGTGATTTTCACCAGCGTCGGCTGCGCCGGTTGTCGCTATGCGCGAGCGCATTTGCCGAGCCTGGGACTGAACGTCGATCGATTGTGCTGGATCGACGCCGGGGACAATGGCGGAGTGGTCGAGCGTTATCGGGTTTTTCATTTGCCCGCGCTCTATGTAGTGCGCGATGGTGAATTTTTTGGAGCAGTGCAATCAGCCTTGACCGCCACCGAGCTCAACGAAGCCGTGCGTCAGGCATTGCTTGGAGCAGCAGAGGAGTTGCCATGACGGGTGCAGTCGCCAAACCGAGAGTCGCAATCATCGGCACCGGTGCCATTGGCGGTTTTTACGGGGTGATGCTGGCGCGTGCCGGCTTCGATGTGCACTTTTTGTTGCGCAGCGAATTTACCGCGGTGGCCGAAGGCGGGCTGCACGTGGACAGTGCCGTACACGGCGCGCTGACGTTGAACCCGGTTCAGGCTTATTCATCGGCGCCGGACATGCCGCCCTGCGACTGGCTGCTGGTCGGCGCGAAAACCACCAGCAACGCCGACCTCGCTCCGGCGATCATTGCTGCTGCAGCGCCGAACGCCAAAGTGCTGCTGCTGCAAAATGGTCTGGACGTCGAAGACAACCTTCGCGCGTTACTGCCCGGTTCGCTGCACATACTGGGCGGGCTGTGCCTCGTATGCGTCCATCGCACTGAGCCTGGCGCGATCACGCATCAGGCGCTGGGCATGGTTAACGTCGGCTACCATAGCGGCCCCGTCGCAGACGAACAGGCGCGCATGGCGATTGTCGAAGAGGGCGCGGACTTGTTTCGCAGCGCCGGCATCGAATCCCGGGCCATGCCGGATTTGCGCCAGGCGCGCTGGCAAAAGCTGGTCTGGAACATCCCTTATAACGGTTTGTCCGTGCTGCTCGGCGCGGGCACTACCCAGTTGATGGCCGATGCCGACAGTCGCGAGCTGATTAAGGCGCTGATGGCGGAAGTGGTGCAGGGAGCCGAAGCCTGCGGTCACGATATGCCGGCCGGCTGCGCCGACCATCTGTTTACGATGACCGAAAAACTGCCGGATTACTGGCCTAGCATGTACCACGATTTCCTGCACAAGCGGCCGCTGGAACTGGCAGCGATTTACGCGCGGCCGTTGTCGGCCGCGAAAGCGGCAGGTTGCGAACTGCCGCGAATCGAAGCGTTGTACCGCAGTCTGGGTTTTATGGATCGACGTAATACCTGAGTCGGTCAACCGAGGGGGAAGGGCATGGCAAAGACGATTGATGACAAACTGGTGCTGGCGATTTCTTCGCGTGCGTTGTTCGACCTGAGCGAGAGCCACAAGGTGTATCTGTCGAGCGGCGTTGAAGCATACCGGCAATATCAGATCGAGCACGAAGACGAAATCCTTGAGCCCGGCGATGCATTTCCGTTGGTGGAAAAACTCCTCAATCTCAATAACAGCCTGGGCCGCGCCCGGGTCGAAGTGATTCTGGTGTCGCGCAACAGCGCCGACACCGGACTTCGGGTCTTCAACTCGATCCACCATTACGGGCTGGCGATTTCCCGCGCCGCGTTTGTCGGCGGACGCAGTCCTTACCCGTATCTCAAGGCATTCGGTTGCGACCTGTTTCTCTCCACTCACGCCGAAGATGTGCGCAGTGCGCTGGATGCCGGATTTGCTGCGGCGACGATTCTGTCGGGTGGCGCCAGTCGCGCCGCAAGCGACGAATTGCGCATCGCCTTCGACGGTGACGCGGTGCTGTTTTCCGACGAGTCGGAGCGGGTCTACCAGGCCAGCGGTCTGGAAGCGTTTCAGGCCAGTGAGCGCGAATCCGCGCGCGAGCCGTTGCGCGGCGGACCGTTCAAAGGTTTTTTGGCGGCGCTCAACCTGTTGCAGCGCGAATTCCCGGACGATGCCTGTCCGATTCGCACGGCCTTGGTCACTGCGCGGTCGGCGCCGTCCCATGAGCGCGTGATCCGCACGCTGCGCGAGTGGGACATTCGACTGGATGAATCCCTGTTTCTGGGGGGGCTGACCAAATCGGCTTTTCTCGAAGCCTTTGCCGCCGATGTTTTTTTCGACGATCAGGCCGGCCACTGCGAGTTGGCGCGCGAGGTGGTGGCCACCGGTCATGTGCCCCACGGCATCAGCAACGAGCAGAAAGTTTAAGCCTGTGCTTCAACGCGTTACGCGGGCCGTCGCGCTCGCCTGGGCACTGCTAAGCTGAATCAATCTCCGCCATGTAGGCACTCGAGGAGGTCATATGATTCGGTCGATGCTGTATGCCACTGACCTCGGCTTGTACGCGCCATTGGTGATGCAGCACGCTTTGACGCTGGCCCGGACATTCAATGCCGACCTGTATGTGGTGCACGCGGTTGAGCCAATGGGGCTGTTTGCAGAATCCGTTTTGCAGAGCTATCTGGATGAGCAGGCGCTGAGCGATTTTCATCGCGAGGGTTTGAGTACCGTCATCGCCAACATTGAGCAGCGCGTCCTCGACAGCTTTCGCGAAGAGTTCGGTGATGAAGACGAGCTGGAGCGGATTCGGGCAGTGCGTGTGCTGCAGGGCGATCCGTCGCAGGTGATTCTCGACCAGGTGCAGAAACTCTCTGTGGATTTGCTGATCGTAGGGAGTCACAGCCACGGTGCCGGCGCGGAAACACCCCTGGGCAGAACCGCGGCGCGGGTGTTGCAGCTGGCGCGTGTGCCGGTCTATCTGGTGCCGTTGGTCGAGCGCCGACGGCACGGGGATCGTTAATGATCCATCAGGCGAATAGTGCCTGCCTGATAAAAAGTTCTAGATTTATTCTTCAAACCATTAATATAGTTATATACCGTCGCTGATGCCGTGGCGTCTACCTTGCTTTGAGGGATTCATATGAAGCTTCAACAACTGCGCTACATCTGGGAAGTGGCGCACCACGACCTCAACGTTTCGGCTACCGCCCAGAGCCTGTACACCTCTCAGCCGGGCATCAGCAAGCAGATCCGTCTGCTGGAAGACGAATTGGGCGTCGAGGTTTTTGCTCGCAGCGGCAAACACCTGACCCGCGTCACCCCGGCCGGCGAGCGCATCATTACCACCGCCGGCGAGATTCTGCGCAAGGTAGAAAGCATCAAGCAGATCGCTCAGGAATTCTCCAACGAGAAGAAGGGCACCCTGTCTATCGCGACAACGCACACCCAGGCGCGTTATGCCCTGCCGCCGGTGATCAGCAATTTCATCAAGCAATATCCGGACGTTGCCCTGCATATGCATCAGGGTTCACCGATGCAGATCGCCGAAATGGCGGCTGACGGCACCGTCGATTTCGCCATTGCCACCGAAGCGCTCGAGCTGTTCGGTGATCTGGTGATGATGCCGTGCTATCGCTGGAACCGCTGCGTGGTTGTCCCGCATGGCCATCCTTTGACCAAACTGTCGAAGCTGACGCTGGAAGCGCTGGCCGAATACCCGATCGTGACCTACGTGTTCGGTTTTACCGGCCGTTCCAAACTCGACGAAGCCTTCAGCCATCGTGGTTTGACGCCGAAGGTGGTGTTCACCGCGGCCGACGCCGACGTGATCAAGACTTACGTGCGCTTGGGGCTGGGCGTGGGCATCGTGGCGAAGATGGCGGTTGATACCAAACTGGATAACGACCTGGTGGTGCTCGATGCCAGTGAGCTGTTCGAATCCAGCGTGACCAAGATCGGCTTCCGTCGCGGTACCTTCCTGCGCGGTTTCATGTGCGATTTTATCGAGAAATTCGCGCCGCACCTGACGCGCGAAGTCATGGCCAAAGCCATTCAGTGCCATAACAAGCAGGAACTGGAAGAGCTGTTCGACGGCGTCGAACTGCCAGTTCACTGATATCGATCAAATCACCTCGGTAACAGCAAACTGTTGCCGAGTGCCCGCCACCAGAATCTCCACTTCATCCCCCTCGAATTTGCCCAGCAAGCCCTTGCCCAGCGGTGAGCGAGGGGTGATGACGGTAATCAGTTGCCCCACCAGATCGACCTTCAAGCCTGCTGCATCGGGGGCGAGAAACAGCCATTGTTCTCGACCGTTTTCATCTTCGAGACCCAGCAAGGCGCCGACTTCGATGCCACGCTTTTCGTCATAGGCGCGCAGGGGCAGGTTCTGGCAAAGCGTCAGGGACTGACGGATTTCGTCGACGCGCCGGGCTTGGCCTGCGGCGAGATAAGAGGCCTCCAGGCCCAGCGTGTCGTACTTGTTTTCGGCGATGTTTTCTTCGTGAGTCGCGGTTTCGTAGGCGGTTTGCGCGGCGCGTTCGGCGATGTCGAGATCGATATGCAACTTGTCGATGATCAGTTGATGGACCGAGTGCTTATTCATGTTCAGTCGCAGAACTGCAAAACATTGGCGCGGCTCTTTTCGCTCGGCGCATTCTGATCCTGTTGCAGCCAGAACTGGCACTTGGCGTTCGACAGGTTGCGTTTGCTGCTGCGCGCCTGCTCGGCCATCTGCTGTTGCTCGTTGTTGCGCAGGTTTTCCTGATACTGCTCGAACATTGGATTTTGCGGCGTGGGTTCTGGCGCGGGTTGCACTACCGGCGGGGTCGCCAGTTGCTGCACCGCCTGAGCCACTGGCGCCAGCTGCTCGCTGAATAGCAGCCGGGAGGCGAGCCAGCAGGTTAGCGCAATCGCCAGGAATCCCAGCCATAAACCAAGGGCAATACTGCCGGTCAGTTGCAGCGTATTGAGCTGCACCGGCAAGCGGCGGCGCGGGTGGGGACGGTAGGGCATGGCTGCCTCCTGGCGGATGATCGCGGGCGAGTGGCGATTGTCGCATGAAGATTAAACGCCGTCGGCTCTTCTGCACGAGGTAATTTATGCGGACAATCGGCGGCTTTGCCAACGGGAGCCTGAAATGCCTGAACTGAAAACCCGCTGGGACATTTTTTGCACTGTGGTGGATAACTTTGGCGACATTGGCGTGACCTGGCGTCTGGCCCGACAACTGGTGGCCGAGCATTCGGTGACCGTGCGCTTATGGGTGGATGACTTGCGTGCTTTCGAGCGACTTTGCCCGCCGATCGACATCAATCTGAGCCAGCAATGGCAAGAAGGTGTCGAAGTGCGGCACTGGCCAAAAGAATGGCAAGCCGCCGACGCTGCCGATGTGGTCATTGCCGCGTTCGCCTGCCAGTTGCCCGGCGCCTACATGGACGCCATGGCGGCTAGACAACAACCGCCGTTGTGGATGAACCTCGATTATTTGAGTGCAGAAGACTGGGTGATCGGCTGCCACGGCTTGCCGTCGGTGAAATTCAAGACTGTGCAGAAGTTTTTCTTCTTTCCGGGTTTCCAGCCGGGCACCGGCGGCTTGCTACGTGAACGGGGATTGCTGGCTCGGTGTCGGCAATTTCAGCAAGACGCCGATGCTCAGCGAAACTTCCTTCAAAGCCTGGGTATCGATCGTGCGCAAGGCGCGCAACTGATCTCGCTGTTTGCTTACGAAAACACCGGCCTGGCCAGTTGGCTGGATGCGATGGCAACCGATTCCACGCCCACGCATTTGCTGGTCCCGGAAGGCCGGATTGTGGCGGATGTCGAGCGCTGGCTCGGCATGGACGATCTCAAGGTCGGCGCGATTCATGTTCGCAATGCGCTAACCGTGCAAATTCTGCCGTTTGTCCGACAGGATCAATACGACCTGTTGTTGTGGTGTTGCGATTTCAACGCCGTGCGTGGCGAAGACTCGTTCGTTCGGGCGCAGTGGGCGGGCCGTCCGCTGCTCTGGCACATTTACCGCCAGGATGAAGACATCCACCTCGACAAGCTCGAAGCCTTCATCACGCTCTACAGCAAAGGCCTGTCCGAGCCCGCGCGCGAAGCGATGAGTGGTCTATGGCGCGCGTGGAATGCCGGCGAGCCGATGGCCGACCACTGGCAATCGGCGCGAAAACATTGGCCCGAATTGCAAAACCATGCAGAAGGGTGGTGTCTGGAACAAGGCTTGCAGGCGGATCTTGCCGCAGCGCTGGTACAGTTTTACCTAAATTGGATATGATACGCGGCCTAGATTTTTGTAAATCCCATCCAAATTCGGATATTCGCAATGAAAACTGGTAAAGAACTGAAACCCGGTACCGTGATCCGTCTCGAAAACGATCCTTGGCTGGTTCAGAAAGCTGAATTCACCAAGTCCGGTCGTAACAGCGCGATCATGAAGACCAAGCTGAAAAACCTGCTGACCGGTTACAAGACCGAGATCGTTTACAGCGCTGACGACAAACTGGACGACGTGATCCTCGACCGCAAAGAAGCGACCCTGTCCTTCATCAGCGGTGACACTTACACGTTCATGGACACCACCGACTACACCATGTACGAGCTGAACGCTGAAGACATCGAAGCCGTTCTGCCCTTCGTTGAAGAAGGCATGACCGATGTGTGCGAAGCGATCTTCTTCGAAGAGCGTCTGGTTTCCGTAGAGCTGCCGACCACTATCGTGCGTCAGGTGGACTACACCGAAGGTTCCGCTCGCGGCGACACTTCCGGCAAGGTGATGAAGCCTGCCAAACTGAAGAACGGTACCGAACTGTCGGTGGCTGACTTCATCGAAATCGGCGACATGATCGAAATCGATACCCGCGAAGGCGGTTCCTACAAAGGCCGTGCCAAATAAGCACAGCTTCAGGAATGAAAAAGCCCGACCATTGCGTCGGGCTTTTTTGTGGGTGCTGTTTCGGGTCAACGCTGAAACCTGTGGGGGGCGAGCTTGCTCGCGATGGCGATTTAGCATTCAACGTTTGTGTCGACTGTTACACCGCCATCGCGAGCAGGCTCGCTCCCACAGATGGTCATGCGTTATTTCTTCAGATGTTGTTTCAATTCTTCGGACGCCTGCAACATCGCCGAACGCACCGCTGGCACCTGACTGACCACATTCAACAAACCGTAATCGTGAATCATGCCGTTGTAACGCACCGCGGTTACCGGCACACCGGCCTGATCCAGTTTGCGTGCGTAGGCTTCACCTTCGTCACGCAGCACATCGGCGCCGGCCGTCTGCACCAGCGCTGGTGGCAAGCCCCTGAGTTGCGCGGTGGTCGCTCGCAGTGGCGAGGCATAGATCTCGTCACGCTGTTGGGCGTCGGTGGTGTAGTTGTCCCAGAACCACTTCATCATGTTTCGGGTGAGGAAGTGCCCTTCGGCAAATTGCTTGTAAGATGCCGTGTCGAAATTCGCATCGGTCACTGGCCACAGCAGGGCCTGAAATCTGATCGCTGGCGTGCCTTTGTCTTTGGCCATCAGCGCCACGACCGCCGCCATGTTGCCGCCGACGCTGTTACCCGCCACGGCCAGGCGCTTGCCGTCGACGTTGATTTCTTTACCGTGTTCGGCCACCCATTTCGTCGCGGCGTAAGCCTGGTTGATCGCCACCGGGTAATGCGCTTCCGGCGAAGGCGTGTAATTGACGAACACGGCCGCCGCCCCCGAACCGGCCACCAGATCGCGCACCAGTCGCTCGTGAGTCGGGAAATCTCCCAACACCCAACCGCCGCCGTGGAAAAACATGAACACCGGCAGCTCACCCTTGACCCCGGCCGGCCGGACGATGGTCAGGCTGATCGATTGGCCATCGACCTGAATGGTCTTCTCGCTGACATCGGCTTTGGGCAGCGTCAGTTTGACCCCGGCCTGCGCGCCTACCAGCACGGCGCGGGCGTCTTTCGGGCTGAGCTGTTCAATCGGTTTGCCGGTGCCGGCATTCAACACATCGAGGAACGCCTGAGTGTTGTGTTCAACCCCGTCACCCGCGAATGCGCTGTGGATGGACAGGGCGAGAAGGGTACCGGTCAAGACTTTGCTGAAAGTGTTCATGGGGTTTTTCCTGTTCGGCCTTGAGTCAGGGATCAGACGGTCACGTGCAGGCGCACATCGACGTTGCCACGGGTGGCGTTGGAGTAAGGGCAAACCTGGTGAGCGGCGTCGACCAGCGATTGCGCATCGGCTTGTTCAAGCCCTGGCAGGCTGATGTGCAGGTCGATGTCCAGACCAAAACCGCCAGGGATCTGACCAATACCGACGTGGGCGGTGATCGAGGCGTCGTTCGGGATGCTGCGCCTGGTCTGGCTGGCAACGAACTTCAGGGCGCCGATGAAGCAGGCCGAGTAGCCGGCAGCGAACAGTTGTTCAGGATTGGTTGCCGCACCGCCAGCGCCGCCAAGCTCTTTTGGAGTGGCGAGTTTGACGTCGAGGATGTTGTCGCTGGAGACCGCACGACCGTCACGGCCGCCAGTAGAGGTTGCGATTGCGGTGTAGAGAGTTTGCATAGTGTTGGCCTCGTGGGATTTGTATTTTGTCGCACAAAATGTTTGCGCGCTAAGTAAGTGCGAAATGAATGTAACCCGCAAATATTTAGCGCGCAAGATAAATAGCTGAAAAATTTTCATCTGGGTTCAGGAGTGGTGCAGCAATTATGGCCAGCACCCGCTATTTAGAGCGGTCGAGGAGGGTGTTCAAGAGGAGAAATTAATTTTGAGAATGACCGCCGTGGGAGCAAAAATTTGCTCGCGAAGGCGGTGGGCCATTCAGCGCAGAGGGTGAAGGACACACCGCCATCGCGAGCAAGGCGTGCTCCTACAGACCGCTGGTTTGTGGAGATCAGAGGCTGTCCTGCAAATGGCTGCGCAGCGCTTGCAGCTCCGCTTGCAGATTCTGCAGTCGCTCCAGCGACATGCCGGTGGCGCCCAGAATACATTGCGGAATGCCGCGTGCCTTGTCACGCAAGACGCGGCCCTGTTCGGTCAGTTCGACAATCACCACCCGCTCATCCGCCCGGCTACGGGTGCGGCTGAGCAATCCTTCCACTTCCAGGCGTTTGAGCAAAGGCGTCAGCGAGCCCGGGTCCGTGAGCAGCTTTGTACTGATTTCGCCTACCGTCAATCCATCCTGTTCCCACAGGACCATCATCGCCAGGTACTGCGGATACGTGAGGCCCAGAGCCTGCAGCAGCGGCTTGTAAACCTTGGTCATCAGCAGCGAAGTCGAGTGCAGGGCGAAGCAGGCCTGGTTGTCCAGCAGCAAGTCGTCGCAGTGATCCGGGGTGTTGCGCTTGGTCGTCATTTCAAAGCCTTGATCAGTGATCGTCATGAATCTAGCGAACGAATCTTTAATGCGCCAGATAATTCTGACCTGAGGTTTGTGCGAGATGGAATAGCCATTGTGTGTTGCTGTGCGTTTCCCTGTCAGCCTCGACTGCGTAGCATGGGCAGCGGCAACGAAAGGAAACGAACCGTGATCGAGTTTTTGATGTATCTGGTATTTGGCGCCGCTCTGGGAACGCTTGGCGGATTATTCGGCATCGGCGGCGGTTTGATTGCCATCCCTTTGCTGGGCGTGCTGGTCGGTCTCGATCAGCAGATTGCCCAAGGCACTGCATTGGTGATGGTTGTGCCAAACGTGATGCTTGCACTTTGGCGTTATCACCAGCGAAACAAAATCGAACTGCGCCACGCCTTGCCGTTGGCCTCAATGGGGTTCGTTTTCGCCTGGATCGGGTCGATCTGGGCGGTGGGTATCGATGCACAAACCATGCGGGCGGGATTTGTCGCGTTCCTGGTCGCGCTGTCGGCTTACAACCTGATACGCATGTTCACCGGCCACGCACCGGCTACTGCGCAGATGCGTTATTCGTGGCCATGGCTGGGCGTGCTCGGCGCGGCGTCCGGAACCATGGGCGGGTTGTTCGGTGTGGGCGGGGCAGTGGTCGCCACGCCGGTGCTCACCAGCGTGTTCGGCACTACGCAAGTGGTGGCGCAAGGCTTATCGCTGGCGCTGGCATTGCCCAGTACCGGCGTTACGCTCGCCACCTATGCCGTGCATCATCAGGTCGACTGGATGATTGGCTTGCCCCTGGCGGTCGGCGGCCTGTTGAGTATTAGTTGGGGCGTTAAAGTCGCCCACGCCATGCCGGAGCGTCTGTTGCGCGGGCTGTTCTGCGGCTTTCTGGTGCTGTGCGCGGTGATGCTCGCCTTTAAAGTTTGAAGCCTTCAACGATGTGTTCGGCCAGGCATTCGGTGATCGGCGAGGGATTGTGCAGGTTACGCAGCAACATGATGCTGGCCTCCGGCAACACCGGCAGGTCTTCGGCCTCGCCGAGGATGCGCAGGTCCGGCGTGATCAGGCTCTCCAGTTGCGCGGTGACGGCCAGTCCGGCACTGACCACCGCCATGATCGCCGACAGACTGGAACTGTTATAGGCAACGCGGTAGTCGCGGCCCATCGCGTCCAGCGCGTTGCACGCCCATAGCCGGCAGAAGCAGTCGCTGTTGAACATTGCCAGCGGCAGCGGCGTCTGTTCGTGGGCGCTGAAGCACTGCGCCTCGGCCCAGACGAAACGCTCCTTGCGCAACAACTGCCCGATCTCGTTGCCCGGTTCGCGGGTGACAATCGACAGGTCGAGATCCTGACGCAGCAGTAATTGTTTTGATGATTCGCAATGCACTTCGATCTGGATCAGCGGATAAGACTGAGCAAACTTGCGCAAAATCCCCGGCAAAAAACGCATGACGTAATCGTCTGGCGTGCCAATGCGCACGGTGCCGACCATGTGCGGCTCGCGCAACGTGTTGAACACTTCGCTGTGCAATTTCAGGATCCGCCGCGCGTAACCCAGTAACACCTGGCCTTCCGCCGTCAGTCGCACCTGCCGCCCATCGCGCTGGAATAACTGGCGCTGTAACACATCCTCCTCCAGCCGCTTCATCTGCATGCTCACGGCTGATTGTGTGCGGTTGACGTGTTCGCCGGCGCGGGTGAAGCCTCCCTGATCGGCGATGGCGACGAAGGTGCGCAGCACTTCAGTGTCGATACTCGGGTAAGCGGACATGCATCAATCTCCGAGATGTGTTGCATCAGAAACATTCGTTGGATTGATCTTAATCCCGGCGCGACACTTGAGCCATCCCAAACGGAGGGCAACAAGATGAAAGGTCAAAAAGGTTATGTCGAGGTAGAGAAGCATTCCATGCACGTCGTGTCGGATCTGCTGCACAAGATCAGCCGCTGGTACGAATTGCACCGTGAGCGCGAGATGCTGGCGAGCATGAGCGATGAAGCATTGAAAGACATCGGAATCAGTCGTGCGGATGTCGAACATGAGGCCATCCGCCCATTCTGGGATGACCCGATGCACAAATGAGTCATCCACAACTACACAAACCGTCTTGCGGTGAGGTAGGTTGCGAGCAGACAAGGAGATGCTCATGCCCGCAACGCTGTCCTTTTCCATTAAACAGGCCCGGCGTCTGGCGCTGGCTGCCCAAGGATTCCACGGGCGCCAGCCGCCAGCGACGATCAAAGCGGTGCAGGTCAACCGGCTGATCGAACGGCTGGGCATCCTGCAGATCGATTCGGTCAACGCGTTGGTGCGCTCGCACTACCTTCCCCTGTTTTCCCGCCTCGGCAATTATTCGCCAAACCTGCTCGACCAGGCCGCCTGGAGTTCGGGCCGACAGCGCACGCTGTTCGAATATTGGGGCCATGAAGCGTCGTTGCTGCCACTGTCGATGTACCCGTTGATGCGTTGGCGCATGCAACGTGCGGCGCGCGGTGAAGGCATTTATCAGCAACTGGCGCGGTTTGGTCGGGAGCAGCAGGATACGATCCGGCGCGTGCTGTGTTCGGTCGAGAAGCTCGGCGCGCTGGGCGCCGGCAGCCTGTCGACACGGCAGGAGCGGGCCGGACCTTGGTGGGACTGGAGTGCGGAAAAGCATGCCCTGGAGTGGTTGTTCGCCGCCGGTGAAGTGACCGTGGCCGGGCGGCGTGGTTTTGAGCGACTGTATGATCTGCCGGAACGGGTGATTCCTGCGCAGGTTCTGCAACAGCCGTTGCTGACGGAGCCCGAGGCCCAGCGCGGGTTGATACTGCATGCGGCCAGCGCCCTGGGTGTAGCGACGGAAAAAGACCTGCGTGACTACTTTCGTCTTGACCCTTGCGATTCGCGTCTGCGCTTGGCGGAGCTGGTGGAGGCGGGCGCGTTGCAGACGTGCCAAGTGCAGGGCTGGCGGCCTTCGGCCTATTGCCTGCCCGAGCCCAAGGTTCTGCGCAAGGTTGCCGCGAGCGCGTTGTTGTCACCGTTTGATTCACTGATCTGGGAGCGCAGTCGCACCGAGCGGTTGTTCGATTTTCGTTATCGGCTCGAGATTTACACGCCTCAGGCGAAGCGCATTTTCGGCTATTACGTGCTGCCGTTTTTGCACAATGAGCGGATCGCCGCGCGGGTGGATTTGCGCGCCGAGCGGGCGCTTGGGCGATTGGCGGTGCATGCGGTGCACGAGGAGGACCCGGGTCTGGATGACGCGGGGATGCTGGCGTTGGCGGTGAATTTGCAGCGGATGGCGGATTGGTTGGGGCTGGAGCGGGTGCAGTTGAATTGTCAGCGGGCGAGTGCAGGGCGGTTACGGGTGGCACTGGCAGAGATTGGCGCTGTTTGATCTGGCCATCGCGAGCAAACTCAATCCCACAGGTAGAGCGCGATCCTGCGGGAGCGAGCTTGCTCGCGATAGGGGCGACACGGTTTACCGGCGGACTTGCTTCAAGGTTTCAGCAATCAGAAACGCCAATTCCAGCGACTGATCGGCATTCATCCGCGGATCGCAGTGAGTGTGGTACCGATCCGATAACCCGTCTTCAGTAATCGGTCGCGCTCCACCAATGCACTCGGTCACATTCTGCCCGGTCATCTCGATATGAATGCCACCGGCGTACGTGCCCTCCGCCTCGTGCACCTGGAAAAACTGCTTCACCTCGCCAAGGATCTGCGCAAAGTCGCGAGTCTTGTAGCCGCTGCTGGCCTTGATGGTGTTGCCGTGCATCGGATCGCAACTCCACAGCACCTGCCTGCCTTCGCGCTGAACCGCGCGAATCAGTGGCGGCAAATGATCGCCGACCTTGTTCGCACCCATTCGCGCAATCAGGTTCAAGCGGCCGGGGTCGTTGTCCGGGTTGAGCACATCGATCAGTCGAATCAGGTCTTCGGGGTTCATGCTCGGGCCGACTTTCACCCCGATCGGGTTATTCACCCCGCGCAGAAATTCTACGTGCGCGCCATCGAGCTGACGGGTGCGATCACCGATCCACAGCATATGCGCCGAACAATCGTAGTAATCGTTGGTGAGGCTGTCGCGGCGCACAAAAGCTTCTTCGTAGTTCAGCAGCAGCGCTTCGTGGGCCGTGAAAAAACTGGTCTCACGCAGCTGCGGCGAGCTGTCCATGCCGCAGGCGCGCATGAAGGCCAGGGTTTCGTCGATGCGATCAGCCAGGTGGCTGTATTTTTCCGCGAGCGCCGAGTTGGCGATGAAGTCCAGGTTCCATTTGTGCACCTGATGCAGGTCGGCAAAACCGCCCTGTGCGAAGGCTCGTAGCAGGTTGAGCGTGGCGGTGGACTGGTGGTACGACTGCAGCAGACGTTCCGGGTCCGGCACGCGGCTTTTTTCATCGAAACCGATGCCGTTGACGATGTCGCCACGGTAAGCGGGCAGGGTTACGCCATCGATGGTTTCGTCATTGGCCGAGCGCGGCTTGGCGAACTGGCCAGCCATGCGTCCGACCTTGACCACCGGGCAACCGGCAGCGAAGGTCATGACGATCGCCATTTGCAGCAGCACTTTGAACGTATCGCGGATTTTCGCGGCGGAAAACTCGACGAAGCTTTCGGCGCAATCGCCACCCTGCAACAGAAACGCGCGCCCCTGGGTCACCTCGGCGAACTGGCGGCGCAACTCGCGCGCTTCACCGGCAAACACCAAGGGCGGATAACTGGCCAGGGTTTGCTCGACGTGCGACAGATGCGCGGCGTCGGGGTATTGAGGTTGTTGCTGGATCGGCAGGGCGCGCCAGCTGTCAGGGCTCCACGGTTGGCTCATCACGGTCTCTGTTGTTTTACGCTCGGACGCTCATGTTATCAGCAATTAGTGCGTGACCCGCTGCCGTTGCATCGCCGACAATCGCGCCTTTGCCGCTGCATGTCGCGGTGTGTCGCGTTGCCACGAGCGAGTAACGATCAGGAGACGAAATGACTGAGGAGCGCGTCGAGCATCTGCTCGCCGAGGTACAGGACGAGTTCGGCGTGATTCGCGTGCTGGAAGTGGCCGATTACCGTTTTCTCGAGTTCGGTGACGCCATCGAACAGAGCTGTGTGTTCACCGCCGATCCGAGCTGGCTCGAATACGATTACACCCGGGCGATGTTGATTGGCGCTTTGTGCCACGAGCAGCCGGAAAGCGCATTGTTTCTCGGCCTCGGCGCCGGCACGCTGACACAGGCATGCCTCAGGTTCTTGCCGCTGGAAGATGTCGAAGCCATCGAGCTGCGCCCCGACGTGCCGCGCCTGGCAATTGAATATCTGGGACTCGATGATGACCCGCGCCTGTACATCCGCGTCGGCGATGCGCTGGAGTTGCTGGAGACTGCCGAGCCTGCGGATCTCATTTTCGTCGACCTGTATACCGATGTCGGCCCGGGGGCCGGGCATCTGGCCTGGAGTTTTCTCGAAAACTGTCAGAAACGCCTCAACCCTGGCGGTTGGCTGGTGATCAATCAGTGGGCCACCGATGACGGAAAACCGCTTGGGGCGGCGCTGTTTCGTGGCCTTTATCATCGGCACTATTGGGAACTGCCGGTGAAGGAAGGTAACGTGATTCTGATTGTGCCGTCAGAGCTCGATCAGCAATTGGACCTGGACGGTTTGATGGCCCGGGCCGAAGGGCTGGCGCCGCAGTTGGGGTATTCGTTGCGGTCATTGATCAAGGCGATTCGCCCGGCGACATAAGGGTCGCACCACCCAACCGGAAGATGCCGCGTTGCACTTCCTTCCAGGCAAAACGGATGTTGCTGGCGCACAGGTTGATATCTGCCGCGAGCATCAATTCGATACCCAGGGTCAGGCAGTAGCCCTGCGGTGAGCGGACGCGGCGTCGGGGCCTGATCCGGGTGAACCGATTTAGCGCCATCGCCAGCGGGGCCGGGCCATTAAAAAGTAGACGCTGGATTGATTATCTGCAAAGCGGGTGACACAACGGCATACGCGTCAGTTTTCCGACAAATAATGCTCCCTTTTTGGTCGAATTCCGGTATAGTGCGCGCCGGCCTTTAACCAGGCCGCGTTTAGGTAGCGCAATTCCCCGAAGTCAGCTTCGGCTGCACGTCCGCACAGCGGACTCTCCCTTGACGAATCTTTTTCATTCATTCGTTTTCGCAAATCCCCGCCGACAAAGCAGCCAGGGCGACTCTTGAGTCTTACACGGCATGCGCAGCTTTGGAGCATGGGTCTTTGCGGATGCACTTAGAGGCAGACCCATGACCCAGGAAACCGGCGGATTCGCCGCTTTTAATCTTAATCCGAACATTCTTGCAGCCGTCATCGCGACTGGCTACGAAGAGCCTTCGGCTATTCAGCAGCAATCGATCCCGATCATCATGGCCGGCCAGGACATGATCGGTCAGGCGCAAACCGGTACGGGTAAAACCGCCGCGTTCGCGCTGCCAATTCTTCATTGCATCGATCCTGCAAAGCGCGAACCGCAAGCCCTGATCCTGGCGCCAACCCGTGAGTTGGCGCTGCAAGTAGCAACCGCTTTCGAAACCTACGCCAAGCAAATGCCGGGCGTGACCGTTGTGGCCGTTTACGGCGGCGCCCCGATGGGCCCACAACTGAAAGCAATCCGTAACGGCGCACAGATCGTTGTCGCCACTCCGGGCCGTCTGTGCGACCACCTGCGTCGTGACGAAAAAGTCCTGTCGACCGTGAACCACCTGGTTCTCGACGAAGCCGATGAAATGCTCAAACTGGGTTTCATGGACGACCTCGAAGTCATCTTCAAGGCCTTGCCTGCTACCCGTCAGACCGTATTGTTCTCGGCGACCCTGCCGCAGTCGATTCGCGCCATTGCCGAACGCCATCTGCGCGATCCGCAACACGTGAAGATCCAGACCAAGACCCAGACCGTTACCGCGATCGAACAGGCTCACCTGTTGGTTCACGCTGACCAGAAGACCTCGGCTGTATTGAGCCTGCTGGAAGTCGAAGACTTCGACGCCCTGATCATGTTCGTGCGCACCAAGCAAGCGACCCTGGACCTGGCCAGTGCCCTGGAAGCCAAAGGCTACAAAGCCGCTGCGCTGAATGGTGACATTGCTCAGAACCAGCGTGAGCGCGTGATCGAATCCCTCAAGGATGGCCGTCTGGACATCGTTGTGGCGACCGACGTTGCCGCTCGTGGTCTGGACGTTCCGCGCATCACTCACGTGTTCAACGTTGACATGCCGTACGATCCGGAATCCTACGTTCACCGTATCGGCCGTACTGGCCGTGCCGGTCGCGAAGGTCGCGCATTGCTGCTGGTAACTCCACGTGAGCGCCGCATGCTGCAAGTGATCGAGCGTGTAACCGGTCAGAAAGTTGCCGAAGTCCGCCTGCCGGATGCTCAGGCCGTTCTCGATGCTCGCATCAAGAAACTGACCAACAGCCTGTCGCCGCTGGTAGGCGATGCCGAGTCGACTCACGGTGATCTGCTGGATCGTCTGACCGCCGACATCGGTTGCAGCCCGCGTGCCCTGGCCGCAGCCCTGCTGCGCAAGGCAACCAACGGTCAAGCGTTGACCCTGGGCGCTATCGAGAAAGAACGCCCACTGGTGCCGAACAATGCACCGCGTGGCGATCGTCCAGAGCGTACCGGTGATCGTCCGGACCGTGGTGATCGTGAGCGTCGCGCTCCGGTTCCATTGGCCGAAGGTCGTGCTCGTTGCCGTACCGCGCTGGGTGCGCGTGATGGTATCGCTGCGAAGAACCTGCTGGGCGCTATCCTCAACGAAGGTGGTCTGGCCCGTGAAGCGATCGGTCGCATTCAGGTGCGCGACAGCTTCAGCCTCGTCGAGCTGCCGGAAGACGGTCTGGAAAAACTCCTGACCAAATTGAAAGACACTCGCGTTGCCGGTAAGCAGTTGAAGCTGCGCCGCTATCGCGAAGATTGATCGGCACTGGCGCTGATTGATCGAACATAAAAAATCCCCGACTGGTTCGGGGATTTTTTTTTGCCTGCGGTGTGTAATCGTATTTGCATGCCTGTCGCCAAACCTGTGGGAGCGAGCCTGCTCGCGATGGACGTCCAGCACTGCGTTTAGTCAGACATCACCTCGTCATCGTTCACGACCATCGCGAGCAGGCTCGCTCCCACAGAAGCGGGCTATTCGGTTGTCGTTCCGCCACCTGCGGTGACCACCTGCACGCTCATGCGTGGCGTTGCCAGATCGAAGCCGGCTTCATCCAGGTGGCGTTTCAGCGACAGGTTGAAGGCGCGGGACACTTCCCACTGCTTGATCGGCGCGGTCTTGAAACGGGCGCGCAGAATCGCGTTGCCTGATTCGAAACTCTCGACACCCTGAATTTCCAGCGGCGACCAGATGTTGCGTCGCTGCAGAGGATCGGTGCGCATTTTCTGGCCGACTTCGCGCATCAGTTTGATCGCGTTATCAATGTCCATGTTCGTCGGCACCGCCACCCGGAAGATCGCGTAGCCGAACTCTCGGGAGTAATTCTTGATGCTTTTGATTTCACTGAACGGGATGGTGTGGACGATGCCGTCGATGTCCCGCAGGCGCACCGTACGGATGGTCAGGCCTTCGACCGTGCCCAAATGGCCGCCTACATCTACGTAATCGTCGATGGCCAGGGAGTCTTCGATGATGATGAACAGCCCGGTAATCAGGTCGGCGACCAGTGACTGCGCACCGAAGCCGATGGCCAGGCCGATCACGCCGGCACCCGCCAGCAGAGGTGTGACGTTCATGCCCATGTTCGCCAGCGCGACGATCAGCGCAATGATGAAAATCGCCACGAACAGTACGTTGCGGATCAACGGCATCATCGTCTGCGCGCGGGCATTTGCCAGGCCTTTGCGTGAGCGGGTGAGGGCGTGATGCACGGCGGTGTCGCTGAGTATCCACACCAGCCAGGCGAAGATCAGTGTGCCGGCGAGGCCGAACAGTTTGACGCTGATTTCATGCCCGTCGCCTTCGGTAAACGCGATCAGCGACATGCCCCAGACGCGCAGCCCAAGCTCGACGAACACCAGCCAGACCAGCAGGTGAGCGAGGGTGTAGAAGAAGCTTTTCAAGCGATCCGAATACAGTGCGTGGCGTTTTGCCCCGCGTTGCGGCCGCAGCGAATGACGGCGCACCAACCCGTTGATGACCATGCACAACACCAGCAGCACGGTGCAGATCAGTGCCTGGCGAAGCGCGGTGCTGGTGTCTCCAGCCGAAACGAACGTGGCGAACAGCGAGATCGCCACCAGCACCAGCGCCGGCACGTACCAGAAGGTTCCGAGAATATCGATCGTGTCGCTGAGGGCGCGACGGGTCAGGCGCCGGGACAGCGGCTGGTTGCGGATCAAATGCGCGATCGGCCGGCGGAAGCGCAGGATGAACAGCCCGGTGGACAGCGCCGCGAGGACGTTGGCGATGGTCGCAGCGGTGTGCGCCAGATGAGTGCCGAGGCTGGTGACCAGGCGCGGGTCGCTCAAGGCTTCGCCGAAGGCGGCGAAACTGCCGATCAGCCACAGTGGACGAAAGGCCTGATGCCGCAAAATGTACAGGGCGCGATGGCGGTGCGGACCGTCGAGCACGGAGAACGCGATCACGCAGATCGCGGAAAAGCACGTACCGACCACCAACGCATAGGCCAGCACCATCGCCAGACTTTTGCCCAGGGACGAGGGCAGCGCGTAACTCATGTAAACCGTGATCACTAAAGCGATCAGCCACGGCCCCAGCTTGCGCAGGGCGAAGCGCAACATGTCGAGTGCCTTGGGGTGTTGCGGCAGCTCTTCGGTCAGACCGAAGCGCATCCGCACCCGGTGACCGAGCCAGATCAGCGCCGCCGCCAACAGGCTCCAGACCATCAGGATCATGGCGAAGCCAAAGATGATCGGTAGCCATTCGTTGGCCGGCAGTATCAGCGCAGCCAGTTCGTCTTCGGCCAGTTTGAATTCCTGAGCCCAGCGTCTTAGCGGGCTGTCCGCCCCGGAGAACTGTTTCTCGAAACTGGCCAGGGTGCCGCCGATCAGGCCGAGCACGCCTTGCTCGGGTGTTGGCTGGGCTTTGGCCGTGGCGTCGCGCAGTTTTTTCAAATCGGTCAGTAACTGGGTGCGTTGCTGATCGTTCTCGAGGGACTTGATGACCTCGTCAAGCGATTGCCCCAGCGGTTCCTGCGCTTGCGGTTGGGTATTGGCGCCACCGTTGAGCAAGCCCGGCAAACCGACAGCCTCGGCGGGCGCCGTCGGTAAAAGCGTCAGCAAGCAGACGAATAGAAAATACGGCAGGGCAGAAAAACGAGCGAACACTGGGCGGTCAACCTCGGAATAAGCGGATCGAACGAGTGTACGAGCCCGTCAAAACCAATGCGAGCCGGGCGGGCATTTATTCGTTGAGTTTGGCGAGGATCTTGAAAACCACAGTGCCGAGGATGGTCAGCATGCCGACCCACATGGCGAAGATGCCAGCGTTCTTGTCGCGGAAGTTATAGCCGATTGCCAGGAGGATCATTCCGGTGAGAATCGGGATCAGCATGGCGTGGAACGAGGACATCGTGATCATGAGTGACGGCCTTGTCGAAAGAGGTACTAGAAGTCTAGGTGGGTTTTGGCGGGCTCGGGGGATGTGGGGCCGAAGTGGGTGACTCTTTGCGGGTGGACTGAACGGTCTTTTGTGGCTAGGGCGCGCTCCCGTTCGACTGCGAAGCAGTCGCAAAGCCGGTGCTGCTGCGCAGCACAGCGGGGGCAAGCCCCCTCGCCACAGGCAAGCCGCCCTTGCCACAGACAAGCCCTGCGCCACAGGCATGCCCCGCGCCACAGGCTGGTCGCTGAAGGCTAGGCAGGTTTTGGCGGGCTTGGGGGGATGTGGGGCCGAAGTGGGTGACTCTTTGCGGGCGGACTGAACGGTCTTTTGTGGCGAGGGGGCTCGCCCCCGTTCGACTGCGAAGCAGTCGCAAAGCCGGTGCTGCTGCGCAGCACAGCGGGGGCAAGCCCCCTCGCCACAGGCAAGCCGCCCTTGCCACAGGCAAGCCCTGCGCCACAGGCAAGGCCCTTTGCCACAGGCAAGCCCTGCGCCACAGGCAAGGCCCTTTGCCACAGGCAAGCCCCCCTCGCCACAGGCTGGTCGCTGGATGAGGGGTTACGGCAATTCGCGACTGGCGTAGAACGCGCTCAGCACTTTGACCAGGTGCGCCAGGTCATGGCTGCCGCACAGCTCGCGGATGGAGTGCATGGCAAACGTCGGCAGACCGATGTCCACGGTGCGCACGCCCAGGTGGCTGGCGGTGATCGGGCCGATGGTCGAGCCGCAGCCCATGTCGCTGCGTACCACAAAGCTTTGCACCGGGACTTCTTCGGCCATGCACAGATGGCGGAAGAACCCGGCGGTCTCGCTGTTGGTGGCATAGCGCTGGTTGCTGTTGACCTTGATCACCGGGCCGGCGTTGAGTTTCGGGCCGTGGTTGGCGTCGTGCTTGTCGGCATAGTTGGGATGTACGCCGTGGGCATTATCGGCCGATACCAGCAGAGACTTCTGAATGGTGCGTACGAATTCATCACCCTCGGGCAGCAAGCGTCGCAGCGTCTGCTCCAGCATCGGGCCGTCGGCGCCGCACGCCGAGCAAGAGCCAACTTCTTCGTGGTCATTACAAACCAGTACGCAGGTTTCCTCGGTGTCGGCCGTGAGCAAGGCTTGCAGACCGGCATAGCAAGACAGCAGGTTATCCAGGCGCGCGCCGGCAATGAAGTCGCCATTGAGACCGATCACGGCGGCACTTTGGGTGTCGTAGAAGCTCAGCTCGTAATCGAGCACCACGTCGGCATTCAGGCCGTGCTCCAGCGTGAGCTGGTTGGTGAGGACGGCGCGGAAGTCCACGCGCTCGTCACCGGCAAACTGCGCGAGGATCGGCGGCAACTCCGTCTGGGCATTGATCGCCCAACCCATGTTGGCTTCGCGGTTAAGGTGAATGGCCAGGTTGGGAATAATCGCGATGGGCGCCTTGAAGTCGATCAACTGGCTCTCGACCTTGCCGTCACGACGGAAGGTCACGCGACCGGCCAGGGACAAGTCACGGTCGAACCAAGGTGCCAACAGCGCGCCGCCATAGACTTCGACGCCCAGTTGCCAGAAACCCTGGCGTTGCAATTCCGGCTGGGGTTTGACCCGCAGGCACGGGCTGTCGGTGTGCGCGCCCACCAGGCGAATGCCGCCGTGCAGCGGCGAGTGGCGGCCCATCTCGATGGCGACAATGGAAGAATCGTTGCGGGTCACGTAATAGCGGCCGTTGGCCTCGGTGGTCCAGGGCTCCCGTTCGTCGAGCCGCTGATAACCGGCCGCTTCCAGGCGCTGAGCGAGGCTGGCGGTGGCATGAAACGGGGTAGGGGAGGCCCGGAGAAAATCGATCAGGCCTTGGTTCAACTCTTCGCGCATAAGTAGCTCCAGACAGCAATGGCGCCAGTTTAACGTATTGGCTGGAGAATGGGCGGAGGACGACCGCTGTAGATCCCTTGCAGGGGCAGGAGCGTCAGGCCTAAAACGGTGCCGGGCACTCGAAGCGCAGGCGCTCACCGGTCTGCGGATGGGTAAAGCTCAGCATGCTGGCATGCAGACACAGGCGCGGCCACGCCGCCAGGGCTTTTTCGTGGGCGTAGAGACCGTCCCCCAGCAGCGGATGACCAATGGACAGCATGTGCACACGCAATTGATGAGAGCGGCCGGTGATGGGCGTCAGCTCGACGCGGCACCAGTCACCACAACGCTCCAGCACGCGCCAGAACGTCAGGGCATTTTTGCCGAACTCGTGATCCACCACGTGGCGAGGCTTGGTCGGCGGATCGTAGCGCAGGGGCAGATCAATGCTGCCGCTGTCCAGTTCCGGCTGTCCCCAGCACAGCGCGGTGTAGGCCTTTTCGGTTTCGCGGTCATGAAATTGCCGAGACAGCTCGCGGTGCGTATCGGGGTCGCGGGCCAACAGAATGATGCCAGAGGTTTCCCAGTCCAGCCGATGCACAATTCGCGCTTCCGGGTAGCCGTTTTCTTGCAGGCGGGTAATCAGGCAATCCTTGTTGTCCTCGGCACGGCCGGGGACGGAGAGCAGCAGAGTCGGTTTGTTCACCACCAGAACGGCGGCGTCCTGGTGGATGATGCTGATGTTGGACAGCGGCATTAAACAGCCTCGTAACAAACGCCAACGGCGGCTCAGGCTTTCCGTTGTCCAATGTAGGAGCTGCCGCAGGTGCGATCTTTTGATTGTGCTTTTAAACAAGATCAAAAGATCGCAGCCTGCGGCAGCTCCTGCAAAGGCGCGGAAACCCGAGCCGCCGTGGCTCCTGTCGGATCGATCAGCGATCCGGCAGGGTGATATTGAGTTCCAGAATCGAGCAGCTGCCCTGGTTTTCCAGAGCGACGTGCACATCATCGGACCCGATGTTGACGTACTTGCGGATCACTTCAACCAGTTCCTTCTGCAAGGCTGGCAAGTAGTCCGGCGTACTGCGTTGGCCGCGTTCATGCGCCACGATGATCTGTAGACGCTCTTTCGCTACCGAGGCGGTACTTGGCTTCTTGTTAGCACGAAAGAAGTCAAAAATATTCATTACCGGCCTCCAAACAGACGCTCAAAGAAACCCTTTTTGGTGACATCGAGGAATCGATGCTCCACGGTTTTGCCCAGCAGGCGATCGACCGCGTCGCTGTACGCCTGGCCGGCGTCGCTCTGGTCGTCGAGGATCACCGGCACGCCCGAGTTGGAAGCCTTGAGCACTGCTTGCGACTCAGGAATCACACCCAGCAGGGTCACAGCGAGGATTTCCTTGACGTCTTCGACGCCGAGCATTTCGCCATCGCTGACGCGTTGCGGGTTGTAGCGGGTCAGCAGCAAGTGTTCCTTGATCGGGTCTTCGCCGTTTTCGGCGCGGCGCGACTTGCTGGCCAGCAGGCCGAGCATCCGGTCGGAGTCACGCACCGAGGACACTTCCGGGTTGGTCACGACAATCGCTTCATCAGCGAAATACATGGCCAGGTGAGCACCTTTCTCGATGCCGGCCGGCGAGTCGCAGACCACGAATTCGAAGTCTTCCTTGAGTGCCATCAGCACTTTTTCCACGCCTTCGACAGTCAGCGCGTCTTTGTCGCGGGTCTGGCTGGCGGCCAGTACGTAGAGGTTTTCCAGGCGCTTGTCTTTGATCAACGCCTGTTGCAGGTTGGCTTCGCCGTTGACCACGTTGACGAAGTCATACACCACGCGACGCTCGCAACCCATGATCAAGTCGAGGTTACGCAAACCGACGTCGAAGTCGACGATGACTGTTTTGTGGCCGCGCAGTGCGAGGCCGGTACCGATAGCAGCGCTGGTGGTGGTCTTACCCACACCACCCTTGCCGGATGTAACCACGAGAATCTTGGCCAAGGTGTTTCACCCCTAAGGAAAAAGGACATTTAGCCCCTGAAAAACATCTCTATAAAAAACTACTGCAGTCGGACAGCCTTGGCTGGAATCCGGTCCTGAACGGCGCTTACCTCGGGTAAACACTGCCAATGGCCTTTTTCCTACTTCGTTTGAGCCGTTTTCGCTACGTTTTAGAGATGCTTGGAAAATGCGGCAGTATCCGTTAAAGCCGAATGATGTTCAACACATCGCCCGACAGGCTGACCTGCACACCCGCCCCCCATAAAGGGTCGCGCCGCAAGTCTTCCGAAACCTTGTAGTGGCCTGCGATGGAGACCAGTTCAGCGCTCATTTGCTGACAGAAAATCCTGGCCTTTTTGTCGCCTTTTACGCCGGCCAGCACGCGACCGCGCATCGGGCCGTATACATGGATGTTGCCATCGGCGAGAAGTTCCGCCCCCGGACTGACCGACGAAATGATCACCAGATCGCAACCTTGAGCATAAATCTGCTGGCCGCCGCGTACGGGTGAGGTGATGATTTTGGTTGGTTTGATCGTAGGCTCAGGCGGTTTTTCAGGTTTCTTTGCTGCTGCGCCTTCGAGCGGGTCGAGCGCACGTTCGCGGGCGCCCGATGGCGGCAGCACGGGCAAATCGACCGCGATGGCGGCAGCGATATCTTCAATGCGACTGGCGCGGATCGCCAGCGTGCGCAAGCCATGCTGGCGGCACACGCGCATTAGCCCGGGCAGGTCGACGGCGCCTTCGCTGGCGGGCAGCTTGTCGAGTGCCAGGACCAGCGGCGCGTTGCTGAAAAAACCCGGTGCCTGGGCGACCTTGGCGGCGAGTTGCCGATCGAGACGGGCAAGGTCGTTACGGGCCAGTTCCAGCACCGTAATGGCAAGCATGCTGCCTTTCAACTGGAACACGGGATCCTGGTCTTGCAGTTCGGTTTTGCTCATGGTCGGCATACAACGGCTTGTCACTAAAAGTGCCGAGACTTATAACGAGAACGCTCGCGAGCCGCAACCCGGTTCGAACGATGTAGAATGCGCGGCCATCGTCTTTCCGGAACCGTCAATGGATCGCCCGCGTTTTCGAAAAACCTTTCTGATGCCACGTTTCTGGCCGCTTTGGTGCGGCTTGGGGCTGTTATGGCTGATCATTCAGCTGCCGTATCCTGCTTTGCTGCTGATCGGACGCGCCCTCGGTGCCGTGATGTATTGTGCGGCGGGCGACCGACGGCGCATTGCCAAGCGCAATCTGGAACTGTGTTTCCCGGAAAAATCCGCCGCCGAGCGCAAGCGCCTGCTCAAGGACAACTTTGCCTCCACCGGCATCGCGTTTTTTGAAATGGCCATGAGCTGGTGGTGGTCGCGTGAGCGTCTGGCGAAGCTGGCCCACGTTGAAGGGCTCGAGCATCTGCAAAAGGCTCAGCGCGAAGGCAGAGGCGTGATCCTGATGGCCGTGCATTTCACCACGCTGGAAATCGGCGCGGCGTTGCTCGGTCAGCAACACACCATCGACGGCATGTACCGCGAGCATAAAAATCCGCTGTTTGACTACATCCAGCGCAGCGGCCGCGAGCGGCACAACCTCGATTCGCTGGCGGTGGAGCGAGAAGACGTGCGCGGCATGCTCAAACTGCTGCGTGCCGGTCGGGCGATCTGGTACGCACCGGATCAGGACTACGGCGCCAAGCAGAGCATCTTCGTCCCGCTGTTCGGCATTCAGGCGGCCACCGTCACCGCTACCAGTAAATTTGCCCGATTGGGCAAGGCGCTGGTGGTGCCGTTCACGCAGGAGCGTCTGGCGGACGGCAGCGGCTATCGGCTGGTGATTCATCCGCCACTCGAAGGCTTCCCCGGCGAGACCGAAGAGGCCGATTGCCTGCGGATCAATCAGTGGGTCGAAGGCGTGTTGCGCGACTGCCCGGAGCAGTACCTCTGGGCGCATCGGCGCTTCAAAAGCCGTCCACCGGGCGAACCGAAGCTGTACGCCCAGCGTGGTTGAATCACAATCCCCTGCAGGAGCGAGCTTGCTCGCGAAAAACGTCGGCAACGCGCTGATGCGGTTAGGCCGCGTTATCGTTAACGTCCTTCGCGAGCAAGCTCGCTCCTACAGTTATGTGTCAGGCAGGGTCGGAGAGTGGTCTCCGAGCCAGCACAATGGAGCGTTGCGATGAGTCCTGCTAAACCCGTTACAGGATTGATTCTTTCCGGGGGCGGGGCTCGGGCTGCCTACCAAGTGGGTGTGCTGGCGGCCATTGCGGAGTTGTTGCCGGAGGGCGCGAACAATCCGTTCCCGGTCATTGTCGGCACCTCGGCCGGGGCGATCAACGCCGTTAGCCTAGCCAGTGGCGCGATGGATTTTCGCGGTGCGATTGAACGGTTGACCGTTTTCTGGCAAGGCTTTCGCAGTCATCGGGTACTGCGCAGCGATTGGCCCGGGGTGATTCATCAGGCCAGTCGTTTCGTCAGCCGCAGCTTGCTGGGCATTGGCGCTCAGGTGCCGGTGGCCTTGCTTAACAGCTCGCCATTGCGTGGGCTGCTCGAAGAAAAACTCAACCTCGGTGGCATCACCGAAGCCATTGCGCACAAGCAGTTGCAGGCGGTGGCGGTCACCGCGTTCGGTTACGAATCCGGTCAGGCCGTGACGTTCTACCAAGGCAGCGGCACCATCGACGCCTGGTTGCGCCACAGACGTATCGGCGTTCCCACACACCTGACGGTCGATCACCTGCTCGCCAGTTCCGCCATTCCGTTGTTATTCGAGCCGGTGAAAATCGGGGAAGAATATTTTGGCGACGGCGCGGTTCGCCAGTCGGCCCCGATCAGTCCTGCGCTGCATCTGGGCGCCAGCCGAGTGCTGGTGGTGGGCGTCAGCGGCAACCCGCGCGGTGTTGACCCGCAACTGCCGCTGCAACGCGCCTACACCGGTCAGCAGCCTTCGCTTGCGCAGATCGGCGGTCACATGCTCAACAGCACGTTCATCGACAGCCTGGAGAGTGACATCGAGTTGTTGCGGCGTCTGAATCAGTTCAGTCACCTGCTGCCCGACGGCACGCCGACCCGAGCGCTGGGGGTTGCGCCAGTTGAAGTGCTGGTTATCTCGCCGAGTCAGCCGATTGACGAGATTGCCGCGCGGCATCGGCAGGAACTGCCGGCAGCGCTGCGTCTGTTTCTGCGCGGGCCGGGGGCGACCAAAACGAGCGGGGCGGGGGTGTTGAGTTATTTGCTGTTCGAAGCGGGATATTGCAGTGAGTTGATTGATCTGGGGCGGCGCGATGCATTGGCCAAACGCGAGGAGTTGCGGCGGTTTCTCGGGTTGGCGGAGCCAGTGGTTTCGGCTTGAGATGGACGGTGTAGCCATCGCGGGCGGCGATCCGGCTTGCCCGCGAAGGCGTCTTCAAATACGCCGCTGAATCAGAAGTGAACCTTCACCAAAAAGCTGGTCACGCTCTGATCTGTCCTGAACACCTGGCTGTCTTCAATCCCATACTTGTCCGACCAATAGTCGTACTCCACACCCACGTACAACTGCTTCTCGCCGAAATTCAGCGCTTTGCCCAAGTCGTATTTAACCTGCGGGTTGAAGTGCAGGTTGGCGTGGTAGTCGCCTTTTGAATTGGAGTCGTTATCCACGACCCAGTCCATGAACCCGTCGATCAGGATGGTCGAGTCGCCGATTGGAATGCTGTAAGCCCAAACCGGCGTGATCTGCCAGACGTTGTCACCGGCACGCGAACCGTCGGTGTGGCGCTGATAGAAGTTCAGCTGGAAGTAGTCGAAGCCCGGGATCGCCAGGTCGAAGCCAGGACCGATCAGGTAGGACTCGTTATCGCCTTCGCCAAACTCGTAAGTCATCGCCAGCAGCACGTCTTTGACCGGGCCAAATTCAATCTTCTGGTCCAGTACTTTGCCCAAGGAGATGCGCGGACTGAATTCCCCGTAGTAGGTATTCGGGCCCGCGTTAAAATCATCTTCGCCGTTGTAAAAAATCTTGTCGACGAAGAAGAAGTTGTCCCCGTATTTCCAGCCATCGGCGTGCTCGAATGTCACGGTTTGCTGGATACGCGGGTTGACCTGAAAGTCTTTGCCATACAGATAGGTCAGGCTGTTGTCCTGCCATTGCAGCAAGTCAGCGGCCATGGCCTGGCCCCCGGCCAGCAGGGATCCGGCAAGCATCAGGCTAGTGCACGAACGTTTCATCGGTTGCTCCCAAAAAGTAGGTGTTCCACGTTATTTTTTTAAGATCGGCGCTCTGGTGTGGCGCCTTTTTCTTCAGCTGTAAAAATCCATCCAATCGGTCAGCTTCAGTGCTGTTAGCAAGAGCTGCGCCAAGGCTTTCAAAACGCAAAAAAACTCCCGCTCGACAGCTCGGGAGCAGTCGATTGAGAGGGGTGTCGGAGTGCCTTGGTACCGTCCAGAGCCGGGATAAGTTGGCTTTCTGGTCAGGAATTAAATCCGGGCTTTTTTTTAAAGCGGATGCGGGCGGCGGCGGAGAATACTGACTCCTTGGCCAGGTCTCAAGTGCTCCGCAACAGAGCACCGACGACAGGTTTGGGGCACGGTTGCGGATCATCTTAGAAATGCACCTTCAGCAGCAGGCTGGCGGTGTTTTGGTTGGTGTCCAGGTTCGAACTGTTTTCAATGCCGTACTTGTTTTTCCAATAGCTGTATTCGGCGCCGACATACACCTGTTTCTGGCCCCAGCCCACTGCTTTGCCGAGGTCGTATTTGATCTGCGGATTGATGTGCAGATTGGCGTGATAAGTGCCGCGGCTGTTTTGATCGTTATCAACTACCCAGTCAAGATAACCGTCGATCAGCAAATCCGACTTGCCCAACGCAATGCTGTAAGACCAGGCGGGAGTGATTTGCCAAATGCCGTCGCCGGCGCGCGGGCCGTCGGTCTGGCGGCGATAGAAGTTGAGTGTGAAATAGTTGAAGCCCGGCATCGCGAGGTCAAAACCGGGGCCGATCAAGTAGGCCTCGCTGTCATCTTCGCCATACTCATACGTCATGGCCAGCAGTACATCCTTGATGGGGCCGTACTCGAAGCGACGGTCAAAGATCTTGCCGAAAGAAAGGCGAGGGCTGAACTCGCCATAAAACGCACTGGGGCCTTTGTTACGGTCTTCTGCGCCGTTGTAAAAGATCTTGTCGACGAACAGAAAGTTGTCGCCGTACTTCCATTTATCGGCATGCTCGAACGTCACTGTCTGCTGGATCGATGGGTTGATCGCGAAGTTCTTGCCGTATAAGTAGCTCAGGCTGTTGCCCTGCCATAACAGCAAATCACCGCCCATGGCCTGGTTGGCGACAACCAGGCCAGCGCCTAACAGCAGGTTTTTCTGAATCCGAATCATCTGTTGCTCCCTCTTGTTGTTATTTTTCAAGCGCAGACGGCATTCCCCTGTAGGAGTGAGCCTGCTCGCGATAGCGGTGTGTCATTCAACAGATGAGTTGACTGATACGGCCTCTATCGCGAGCAAGCTCACTCCCACAAGGTTCGTGGGCGCTGGTGGGCTAGTGCGGGTGAGCGTGGCAGTCGTTGATGGCGGCGCGTTCCTTGCCGCCGAGGATGTTGAACAACAGGTTCAGCGTCAGTGCGCTCAGCGTCGCCATGGCGATTCCGCTGTGGGTGATCGGGCTCATCCACATCGGCAGGTGCGCGAAAAACTCCGGACGCACCACCGGAATCAGTCCCATGCCGATGCTCACCGCCACCAGCAATTGGTTGCGGCGGTCTGCGATGTCGGCTTCCTGCAGAATCTTGATCCCGGTCGCAGCGACCATGCCGAACATCGCGATGGCTGCACCGCCCAATACGGCCGGTGGAATCGAGGCCACCAGGAACGCTGCTTTAGGCAGCAGGCTCAACACGATCAACAATCCGCCGGCAACGATGGTCACCGAGCGGCAGCGCACGCCGGTCATCTGCACCAGGCCGATGTTTTGCGCGAACGAGGAGTGGGTGAAGGTATTGAAGAAACCGGCAAAAAACGAAGCGCCGGCATCGCACAGCAGGCCGCGACGCAGCATGCGCGGGCAGACTTCCTGGCCGGTGATCTTGCCCAGCGCGAGGAACATGCCGGTGGACTCGACGAAAATGATCACCACCACCAGGCACATGGAGAGAATCGGTGCCAGTTCAAACCTGGGCATGCCGAAATGCAGCGGGGTCACGAACTGCAGCCAGGGTGCGGAGGCCATGCCGCTGAGATCGACCATGCCGATCACACCGCAAATCACGTAGCCCAGCACCATGCCGATGAGCACGGAAATGTTGACCCAGAAACCGCTCATGAAGCGATGCACCAGCAGAATGGTCGACAGCACTACTGCGGCGATGGCCAGGTAGATGGGTGAGCCGAACTGTTCGGCATCTGCGCCGCCACCGGCCCAATTCACGGCGACGGGGAAGAGCGACAAACCGATCGAGGTGATGACCGTACCGGTCACCAGAGGAGGGAAGAAACGCACGACCCTGGACATGAAGGGCGCGATGATCATGCCGAAGAACCCGGCGGCAATGGTCGCGCCGAAGATCCCCTGCAGACCGATGCCGGGCATGCCGGCCATGGCCACCATGCTGCCGACAGCGGCAAAACTGGCGCCCATCATCACCGGCATGCGGATGCCCATCGGGCCAATGCCCAGTGACTGGACGATGGTGGCGATACCGGCGACCAGCAGGTCGGCGTTGATCAGGAAGGCAATTTCTTCACGACTCAGGCCAGCGGCCTGTCCGATGATCAGCGGCACCGCGATGGCTCCACCGTACATCAGCAAAACGTGTTGCAAACCGACCAGGATCAGTTGCAAAAGGGGCAAACGCTGAATGGCGGGTGCGTCGGGGATGCGCGCTTTGGATAGCTCGGACATGCAACACCTCGGATCTTTTTTATTTTTGTGATTTTGTGCATCAGGGAGAACTGTGGCGAGGGAACTTGTGTGACGAGGGGGCCTGTGGGGAGGGGGCTTGTGTGGCGAGGGGGCTTGCCCCCGTTGGGTCGCGAAGCGGCCCCCCTTTATATCTGAAGGGAGGGGACTGCTGCGCAGTCCAACGGGGGCAAGCCCCCTCGCCACAACAAGCCCCCTTCGCCACAACAAGCCACTCGCCACGACAAGCGCTCTCTGCACACAGGCCCACTTTTCAACTGGCTTTGTGTTGGTTAATTGGTCTGCGCTCCCTGCACAATCCACGCCCCGATCAGGTCGCGTTCCTGCTGGGTCATCTGCGTGATGTTGCCCAACGGCATGATCTGGGTAGCGACGGCTTGAGCCTGGATACGCGCGGCGTTCTGGCGGATCTGTTCAGGGGTGTCGAGCATCACGCCACCCGGTGCCGCACTGAACAGCGGACTGGTTGGTTTCGCCGAATGGCAAACCGTGCAGCGTTCCTGAATCACGTTGTGTACCTTGTCGAAACCGGGGCCAGCGTTGGACGCTTGAGCAGGCGCGGTGGCAGGCGCTTCAGCAGTCTTCGCCTCAGCCGGTTTCAACCCACCGCCCAATGCGGTTTCCGGCAGCGGTTGATACTCGATGGCGCCCGGTGCCTTGGCCACTTCCGGCGCAGTGGACATCGGCTTCGGACCGGACACATAAGCCAGGCAAATCATGCCTACCGCTGCCGCCGGCAGGGTCCAGGCGTATTTGTGGCTATCGTGACGGGTGTTGAAGTAGTGACGCACCAACACCGCCAGCACCGCGATCCCGGCCAGGATCAGCCAGTTGTATTGGCTGCCGTAAGTGCTCGGGAAGTGGTTACTGATCATGATGAACAGCACCGGCAAGGTGAAGTAGTTGTTGTGTCGTGAACGCAACAGGCCTTTGGCCGGCAGTGCCGGATCGGGCGTGCGGTTTTCGGCAATCGCCGCTACCAGTGCACGCTGCGCCGGCATGATGATGCGAAACACGTTGCCGACCATGATGGTGCCGATGATCGCGCCGACGTGCAGGTAAGCACCACGACCGCTGAACACTTTGCTGAACCCGTAAGCCGCCGCAATGATCAGCACAAACAGGATCAAGCCGAGCAGGGCAGGGCGTTTGCCCAGGGCCGAGTCGCAGAGGAAGGAGTAGACAAACCAGCCCACGAACAACGAGGCAATGCCCAGCGCGACCCCTTCAGGACCGGTCAGGCTGCTGCCGGGTGCCAGCAGGTATAGCGTCGGGTTGGAGTAGAACACCACGCACATCAGCGCGATCCCCGACATCCAGGTGAAGTAGGCTTCCCATTTGAACCAGTGCAGGTTGTCCGGCATGGTCGGTGGGGCCAGTTTGTATTTTTCCAGGTGGTAGATACCGCCGCCATGGATCGCCCACAAATCACCGGCCAGACCGCTTTTCGGGTTGACCCGATTGAGGTTGTTTTCCAGCCAGACGAAATAGAACGACGCACCGATCCAGGCCACGCCAGTAATCATGTGAACCCAGCGCACGCTCAGGTTCAGCCATTCCAACAGATGTGCTTCCACAGTCTTTACCTCTCGCCTGTCACTCTGTTGTCGAGTGATCAGACCTTCTCTTATTGGTGGGGGGCAAGGATCAAACGCTCATCCTCTTTGAAAAAATGCTCATCGCAGTTATTGCCTGTGCCACTGCGATCAACCACCAGGAAGTCATCCCGCTTTTCGATCGTCAGCACCGGGTGGTGCCAGACGCCGCGATGGTAATTGATGCCCTGCCTGCCGTTGGTTACGAAGGCGCGGACCAAGCCTGATACAGGTTCATCGCCAACGGGCGCGACCACGATCAGAAAGGGGTTGCCGAGCAGCGGAATGAAAGCCTGGCTGCCCAGCGGATGACGCTCCAGCATGCACACGGTCAGCGGCATGTCCTGCGCATCGGCGCGGAAAATACTGATGATCGCGTTGTCCTCTGGCGTGGCGGTTTGCACCGTCGCCAGTTTGTGAAAGCGCATGGTCGAACCGTTGTTGATCATGAAGTGATCGCTGCCATCGGTTTCGATTACATCACCGAAAGCGGCGAAGGCTTCTTTGGTCAGTGGTTCAATCGTGAGTGTGCGCATGCTGGTCTTCTTAGTTTATTGGGTGTTGATGATTCTTTGTAGGAGCGAGCCTGCTCGCGAAAAACGTCAGGGCACCGCATTCATTCAGATCGAGCGCATTTTCGTTGACGACCATTGCGAGCAAGCTCGCTCCTACAGTCTCTGCATTACTTCGCGACCTTGCCCAAAACCCGCAGGCGGCTCACACCACCATCCGGGAACACATTCAGGCGAATATGGGTAATTGGGCCCAGTGCCTTGATCTGCTCGGCGAAGGTGTGTTCGGCGTGCATTTCCAGCTTCTGCGCGGGCAGCAGTTCGCGCCAGAACAGCGATTGGGTTTCGATCTGGCTGTCGGTGCCGCCCTTCACGAAAGCACCTTGAATCGAGCAGGTGTCCGGGTAGTTGCCTTTGAAGTGCAGGGTGTCCACGACGATTTTCTCAATCTCGCCCGGGTGACCCAAGGCGACGATGACCCAGTCATTGCCCGGGGTACGACGACGTGCGGTTTCCCAGCCGTCGCCCATGTTGATGCCACGTCCCGGGTTGAGGATGTTGCTCATGCGGCCGAAGTGTTCGTCGGAGCAGGCGAGGGCGCGGCCGCCGTTGAGGGCTGCGGCCAGATCGACCTGCTCGTTGTCGCCGACAGCCGACCAGTCGCGGAACGGAATACCGTAAACGCGCAGACGCGCCACGCCGCCATCCGGGTAGATATTGAAACGCAGGTGGCTGAACGACTGCTCGTTGCTGATTTCATGGTAGTGATGGCTGTTGCCCTGCAGCTCGACAGCCGACAGCACTTCAGTCCATTGAGTGTTTTCGTCCGGCTCGCCCGAAGCCAGAAAGCAGGCTTCCAGCGAAGCCGACGGTGGGAAGTTGCCGGTGAAGAATGAAGTGTCGATGTCCACGCCCTTGATCGAGCCCGGTACGCCCAGGCGGATCACTGCGCTGTCGTAGCCTTCGAAGCGCTTGCGGCGCGATTCCCAGCCGTCCATCCACTTGCCGTTGTCATCGAACACGCCCTCCTTCCACACGGCCGGGGTCGGTTGGAACAGACGGTTGGCGTCTGCGAACCAGTCATCGGTGACCGAGATGATTTTGGTGCCCAGACGGGCGTCGGCCAGGTTGACGAACTTCTCGAAAGGTACGGCGTAAGCTTTCATTCTTCTTGTCTGCCTTTAATAAGTTGGCTTGGGATGCTTGCAAAGCGCTGGGCGACGTATGCGTTCAGTGTCGCCCCGGCCAGGCTCGCTATAGGGTCAGTAATCGGAACAGGGCGATCTTGTTGATCTGCGCCAGCGCGCACTTGAATTCGGTGTCGACCGGGTTGTGGATGCGCGTTTCGAACGCCGCGAGGATCTGATGCCGGTTGCTGCCTTTTACCGCCATGATGAAGGGAAACTTGAACTTGGCTTTGTAGGCGTCGTTCAGCTCGGTGAAGCGAGAAAACTCTTCGGCCGTGCATTGGTGAATACCGGCGCCAGCCTGTTCATGGGTGCTGGCTTCGGTCAACTGGCCCTGGACGGCAGCTTTGCCGGCCAGGTCCGGGTGAGCGTTGATCAGGGCCAGCTGACTGGCATGATCGGCGCTCAACAGGATGTCGCTCATACGCTGATGCAGGGTTTCGATCTCGTCGATCGAGGCGTCCTGACCCAGGTCGAAAGCCTTTTCGGCCACCCATGGCGAATGTTCGTAGATGTCGGCGAAGGCGTTGACGAAGGCGTCGCGGCTCAGGGTCGAGGGTTTGAGTGTTTGAAAGTGGCTCATTTTGCGGCCTCTTGATGCGGGTGGGTTGCGTGCCAGTGGCGAGCGATGTCGACGCGACGGCTGAACCACACCTGTTCATGACTTTTAGCGTATTCGATAAAACGTTTCAGTGAGGCCAGACGCGCCGGACGGCCGATCAGGCGGCAATGCAGACCGATCGACAGCATCTTGGGCGCTTCAGCACCCTCGGCGTACAACACGTCGAAGGCGTCTTTGAGGTATTCGAAGAAATCGTCGCCCTTGTTGAAACCCTGGACCTGGGTGAAGCGCATGTCGTTGGTGTCCAGCGTGTACGGGATCACCAAATGCGGCTTGCCGGTCGGGTTGTTGGGTTCCCAGTAGGGCAGGTCATCGTCGTAGGTGTCGCAGTCGTAAAGGAAGCCGCCTTCTTCCATCACCAGGCGACGGGTGTTGGGGCCGGTGCGGCCGGTGTACCAGCCCAGTGGGCGTTCGCCGGTGATTTCGGTGAGGATGCGGATCGCTTCGAGCATGTGCTCGCGTTCCTGCGCCTCGTCCATGTACTGGTAGTCGATCCAGCGGTAACCGTGGCTGCAGATTTCGTGGCCGGCATCGACCATCGCGCGGATCACGTCCGGGTGACGCTGGGCGGCCATGGCCACGGCAAAAATGGTCAGCGGAATGTCAAATGCCTTGAACAGTTTCAGAATCCGCCAAACGCCGGCACGGCTGCCATACTCGTAAAGCGATTCCATGCTCATGTTGCGCTCGCCTTGCAGCGGCTGCGCAGAGACCATTTCCGAGAGGAACGCTTCGGATTCCTGATCGCCATGCAGAATGTTGCGCTCGCCGCCTTCTTCGTAGTTCAGCACGAAAGACAGCGCGATCCGGGCGTTGCCGGGCCAGTGTGGGTGAGGAGGGTTACTGCCGTAACCGATCAGGTCACGTGGGTAGTCAGCGCTCACTGCAGTCTTCCTTCTTGTTCGTGTTGACAGGTTGTGTGGCGGCCAGAGGACAGAGAGCAGGCTGGCGTCACAGCGATGGGCTGATTGTATACAACTTTATATCTGCTTTGTAAGCCTGAATTTTCGCCTTTTTCGCTGAAGGTCGGCCCAGTTTGCTATTGCAAGAAACCTGCCCGGTTGATCAGTTTGTGGACGGAAGGCTACTTAAAAGCATGGAATAGAGCGCTTTTGCGCGGCAGGGAAAGGGTGGTGGAGAGGTCGGAAAAAATGTCGCTTTTATTGTGTACAATTTTTATGAAAAATGTCTTAATCAGTCGCTCGCCGCAGCGTTTCGTGCTCCGAACCGGTGCGGTCTCCTTTCATCTGACTTCGGGAGGCGCGAGGTCTGACTGCTTGACGCGGGCAGGCGCGCAGAATCAATGGGACGTTTGACAACACACGTTTTGGACGCTGCACACGGCTGCCCGGGCAGCTCGATCAAAGTCGAGCTGTACCGCGTTGAAGGTTCGCAACTGGAATTGGTCGCCACTGCGACAACCAACAGCGATGGCCGAGTCGATTCACCGCTGCTGCAAGGCGATGACTACCGTTCCGGGGTCTATCAGGTTCAGTTTCATGCGGGCGATTACTACCGCGCCCGAGGTGTCCAGTTGCCGGAACCGGCATTTCTGGATGTGGTGGTGCTGCGTTTCGGCATCTCTGCGGAACAGGATCACTACCATGTTCCACTGCTGATTTCGCCGTACAGCTATTCCACGTACCGCGGCAGCTGATCCCCCAAGCAGCTGCCACAACCTGGAAGCGACTGCGCATATAGCTTCTTTGGTCTTTCGCCCGCTCACACTGCGGGCTTTTTTTCGTCTGTGTAAAAAGGGTGTCTGGTCTGACGTCGAAGCTTTTGACTTTAACGGCTTAACAACGAAGCCGCGCCCGCGCCGCTGAACAACCCCGCGCTCACCCGGTTGAACCAGTTCTGCCCCTTGCCGCTGCGCAAATACCGCGCGGCACCGTGTGCACCCAAGCCGTAAGCCAGTTTGCACAGCAGGTCCAGCACCGTCCAGGTCACGATCATCACCAGCAACTGCGGCAAAAGTGCCTGCTCGGCGCTTAAAAATTGCGGCAGGAAAGCGGCGAAGAACAGAATGTCCTTCGGATTGCTCGCGCCCAGCACAAAAGCGCGGCCAAACAATGCACGAAAGCGCGGTACTGGCGCGGTCTCCGGCACCTCTGCGCCCACCGACGGTTCACGCGATTGCTGCCAGCTCTGCCAGGCGAGGTAAAACAGGTACAGCGCGCCAACGATTTTCAGTGCGCTGAACAGCTGTTCCGACGCCAGCAGCAATGCACCCAGGCCCAGCGCCGATGCACTGAGCAGGCAGATCGAAGCAATTACGCCACCCAGGAACGCCGGGTACGAACGACGCAAACCGTAATTCAAACTGTTGCTGATCATCAGCAGTGACAGCGGTCCCGGGATCAGGATCACCACCAGTGCAGCGCCGCTGAACAGCAGCCAGGTTTCCAGACTCATCACTTTCCTCCATGTGTGCAAAAGCCCCACCCGACGCGGTGAGGCTGATTTGGAACGCTTGCGGTGTAACGTTTACAAGAAAATAAACTTGGCGATGAAGATTGCGCAGAGCACCCACAAGCTGACGGAAATTTCCTTGTGCTTGCCGGTGAAGGCCTTCAGCACCACGTAAGTGATAAAGCCCAGCGCAATACCATCAGCCACCGAGAAAGTCAGCGGCATCATGATGGCGGTTACGATGGCTGGAATGCTGTCGGTTGCTTCGTCCCATTCAATGTGCGCCATGCCCCCCATCATCAGCATCGCGACGTAAATCAGCGCGCCGGCGGTGGCGTAGGCCGGGATCATGCCGGCCAGTGGCGCGAAGAACATCGCGGCAATAAATAGCACACCCACGGTCACGGCGGTAAGACCGGTGCGCCCGCCCGCGGCGACGCCCGCGGCACTTTCGACATAGCTGGTCACCGGCGGAACGCCGACTACCGCACCAAATACACTGGAAGCACTGTCGGCTTTCAGGGCGCGGGAAAGGTTCTCGATTTTGCCGTCGGCGTTGACCAGGCCTGCACGTTGAGCGACGCCCATCAGTGTACCGGCCGTGTCGAACATGTGTACAAAAAGGAAGGCCAGAACCACGCTGATCATGCTGATGTTGAACACACCGGCGACATCCATGGCCATCCAGGTCGGCGCGAGGCTCGGCGGGGCGGACATGATGCCTCCATAGGTAACCAGGCCCAGACCCCAGCCTGCCAGCGTGACGGTAATGATACTGATGAGGATCGCACCGAACACCCGGTGGTAGCTGAGCACGGCAATCATCAGGAAGCAGATGGCAGCGAGCAGCGGTCCCGGTTCTCGCAGGGAACCCAACTTGATCAGCGTCGCCGGGCTGTCCACGACGATGCCGGCCGTTTTCAAGCCGATCAGCCCGAGGAACAGACCGACGCCGGCACCCATGGCGTAACGCAAGCTCACCGGAATGCTGTTGAGCAGCCATTCGCGGATTCGCGAAAAGGTCAGGAACATGAACAGCACGCCGGACACGAATACCGCGCCGAGGGCGGTTTCCCAGTTGTAGCCCATGGTGCCGACCACGGTGTAGGTAAAGAAAGCGTTCAGGCCCATGCCCGGCGCGAGGCCGACCGGCCAGTTGGCGTACAGGCCCATCAACAGACAGCCCAGCGCGGCAGCGATGCAGGTGGCGACGAACGCCGCGCCGTGATCGATCCCGGCGTCGGCCATGATGTTGGGGTTGACGAAGATGATGTAAGCCATCGTGATGAAAGTTGTCAGACCGGCGATCAACTCGGTCTTCACCGTGGTGCCATGCAAGCTGAGTTTGAAGATGCGCTCCAGCCAGCCTTTGCGTATCGGCGGCGTGAGTTCCAGCGTCGGGGCTTCGGATTTGCGGCTTTCCACAGCGAGTACTCCTCAAGAGTTTTATTGTTATTTCCAGGACCGGACCCATGAGGGTGGCAGCGATCCTTTGAGGCACTTGCGAATTTGTTGACCGGATAGTCAAGAACTCGCACGAAGTGGATTATGCTTTTGTATACAAAAAATGCAAATAATGTTTTTGGTTGGGTCGGCGGGAAGAATGGTATTTGGGCTATATCGGCCGACGCATTGGCTGGCTGAATACAGACTGGCGGAAAAAAACCGGCGATTGGCCGGTTATGTTGAGTGGGAGTGGACTCGTCTGTGCGGGCCCCATCGCGAGCAAGCTCGCTCCCACATGGAATTGGTTTCAGTCACGAATCTGTAGCACACGCTGAACCTTGTGGGAGTGAGCTTGCTCGCGATGAGGCCAGCGGCCGCGGCACAAAACCCTCAAGCCGCCGCAAACCGCTTGTCCAGATAATCAATGATCACCTTGGACTCATACATCCACGTGGTTTGCCCGTTTTCTTCAACGCGCAGACACGGCACCTTGATCTTGCCGCCTTGTTCCAGCAGCGTCTGGCGATCCTGTACGTTGTTTTTCGCATCGCGCAGCGCCACCGGCACGTTCAACCGGTGCAGGGTGCGGCGGGTCTTCACGCAGAAGGGGCATGCGTGAAACTGGTACAGCGTCAGGCCTTTGGCCGCGGCATTGACCTGAGCCTGAACCTCCGCCGGGCGCTGTTTCTTGCCGGGGCGGGTGATGAAATCGACGAAGATAATCAGTTGGCCAAGACCGACACGAAGCGCTTTAACGAACACGATTGAAGCCTCACAGGGGCAAACGGAGGCGCGCAGCTTACCTGATTTTTTGCAGGCGAAAAAAAACCGGCGATGAATGCCGGTTCTCTTCGAGCCGCAATTTACTTGATCAGGCTGAGAAACTCGCTGCGAGTCGCCGCATTCTCGCGGAACTCACCGAGCATCACCGAGGTGATCATCGACGAATTCTGCTTCTCGACACCGCGCATCATCATGCACATGTGCTTGGCCTCGATCACCACCGCAACACCCAGGGCGCCGGTGACTTGCAGGACGGCGTCGGCGATCTGGCGGCTGAGGTTTTCCTGAATCTGCAGGCGGCGCGCATACATATCGACGATCCGCGCAACCTTCGACAGGCCCAGTACCTTGCCGCTCGGGATGTAAGCGACGTGTGCCTTGCCGATAAACGGCAGCAAGTGGTGTTCGCACAACGAATACAGCTCGATGTCTTTTACCAGCACCATTTCGCTGTTGTCGGAGCTGAACAGGGCACCGTTGGTGACCTCTTCGAGGGTCTGTTCATAACCACGGCAAAGGTACTGCATGGCTTTGGCGGCGCGCTTGGGCGTGTCGAGCAGGCCCTCGCGGGAAACGTCCTCGCCCAATTGGCCGAGAATCTCGGTGTAATTCTGTTCCAGGGACATGAAACTACCTGTGGGGATTTTCGCAAAGGGCAAGGGTACGGTGGCGGACACGGCGCTGCAAGCTTGATGCGACAGCTTTACTCGTCGCGGCCTTCCATCATGGTGCGTTTGAGCATCACGTACACCGCGCCGGCGCCGCCGTGTCGAGGCTGGCAGGAGGTGAAGCCCAGTACCTGTGAATGCTGACGCAGCCAGGTGTTGACGTGGCTTTTGATCATCGGGCGCTTGCCATCCAGGCGCACGGCTTTTCCGTGGGTGACGCGCACGCAACGGATTTCGAATTTGGTCGCTTCGGCGAGAAATGCCCAGAGGGTTTCGCGAGCCTTTTCCACGGTCATGCCATGGAGGTCGAGGCTGCCTTCGAACGGGATCTGGCCGACCTTGAGCTTGCGCATCTGGCTTTCCTGAACGCCATCGCGCGCCCACATCAGCTCGTCTTCCGGGCCGACATCAATGACGAACTGATCGGAAAGCCCGTCAACGGTAGTGGCATCGGTGCGCACCGTGGCGGCTTGACGCAACTTGGCAATCTGCGCGCGGTCGGCCTTGGGTTTGCCGGTCTCGGCGCGATCGTGCTTGATCGGCTTGACGCCTTGGATCGCGCTTTTGAACAGGGAAAAATCGTCGTCTTGCATGTCAGCCTCCGCGAAGGGCGGCCAGTTTACCCAACTCGGCAGCCATCGGGTGCGCGAAAACGTCCGGCTCAGGCGTCAGTCGTGTTTTTTCATCAAGTGCGGGGACATGTTCAGCGCTCGCGACTGGCGCGCACGGCGACGGCAGCGACGCCACAACCAGACGCCGAGGTACAGCAGAAACAGGCCAATCGCCAAAATGATCGACGAGCCCAACGGGCTGGCATTCAGTTCGCCAAGGGCCGGCGGTCGGCCCAACAGACTGGCGGCGCCGGCCATTGCCAGTAACACACCGCACGTTGCCAGCAAGGCAGCAAGGGCTGCGCCGAAGCGAAAACGCCAGTTGCTCGGGCCTTTTGGCCGCAGGCGGCGTGCGTCAAAACCATCGGATAACTTCATTCCGACCTTCCTCAATGGGTATCGGCCTTCGACCGGGAGTTGACCGGGATGTTCCTGAGGCTAAGGCAATTACGGCAGCTGAGAACCTTTTACGGATGAGCGGCGGCATTAACCGCCCATTAATCGTCGATCAGTTCAGATTAGCTCGTGGGTGAGGGCGAGGGTGGCGAAATTGTCCGCCATGATCGCCATTTCAGTCTGTTGAACGTGATCGGCGGTCAAAACCCCGTCCTTGTAGGGCAAATCGCGCGTTGCGCAGGCGTCTTCAACAAGCGTGCAACGGAAGCCCAAATTTTTCGCGGCCCGCACGGTGGTGCTGACGCTGGAATGGCTCATGAACCCACAGACGATCAAATCCAGCGAGCCGAGATTCTGCAGACGCTCCAGTAGCTCGGTGCCGTGAAATGCACTCGGCAGCAGTTTGCCGATGATGGTTTCGTCCGCCTCCGGCTCCAGCCCCGGGATGAACTCGCCGCGCTCGCCCTGCGGATCGAACAGCCCGCCGACGGTGCCGAGGTGCCGCACATGCACGATGGGGCGGCCGGCAGCGCGAGCAGCGGTTACCAGTTGCCGGATGTTCGCGACGGCAGCATCCATGCCACTCAAGGCCAGCGGACCGCTGAGGTATTCTTTCTGGGCATCGATAATGACGAGGGTCGCATGACCCAGGTTGGCCGCTGCATAACCGCGGCCGCTGAGTTGAAACATCGTTTTTGGAACGGACATTCTGGGGCTCCTTGGTGTGGGGCTTTTGTGACATTGTCCTCTGGCTGAGCGCTTCTGTGAATCGCTACCATCGCAAACGCCGTCGTTATTGGCCCGCAGCCTTGTCAATATCCTCGTTTTGTTCAATAGGGGGGAGAGAAAACCGGATAAGTCCTACGTGCGTGCCGGTGCTTTCCAGCGTCGTCGGGACGTGTTTTGGCTGTTAGAATCGCCAGTCGTTTTTTTCTGGAGTTTGCCCCCGTGATCACTTCCCGACTTCGTACCCTGCGTGACCATATCCGTTGGGCCGTCAGCCGCTTCCATGGGGAGGATCTGTTTTTCGGCCATGGGACCGACAACGCCTGGGACGAAGCCCGTCAATTGGTGTTGGGTGCCTTGCATCTGCCATGGGAAATGGCCGACAGCTACCTCGATTGCAATCTGGAAGACGATGAACTGGTCCGTTTGCAGCGCATGCTCAAGCGCCGGATCGAAGAACGCATTCCAACCGCGTATCTGTTGGGCGAGGCCTGGTTCTGCGGTATGTCGTTCATCGTGGACGAGCGTGTGTTGATTCCGCGTTCGCCGATCGGCGAGCTGATCGAAAAACGTTTCGCCCCGTGGCTGGGCGCCGAGCCTGCGCGCATTCTCGACCTGTGCACCGGTTCCGGTTGCATCGGCATCGCCTGTGCTTTCGAGTTCCAGCAGGCCGAAGTGGTCCTGGCCGATCTGTCGTTCGAGGCGCTGGAAGTGGCCAACCAGAACATCGAGCGCCACGGCGTCGATGAACGTGTGTACACGGTTCAGGGCGACGGTTTTGCCGGGTTGCCGGGGCAACGTTTCGACCTGATCGTTTCAAACCCGCCTTACGTTGATGCGGAAGATTTCGCCGACATGCCGGACGAATACCAGCACGAGCCGGAGCTGGGTCTGGCCTGCGGTGACGATGGCCTGAACCTGGTGCGACGCATGCTCGCCGAGGCGGCGGATCATCTGACCGAGAAAGGTTTGCTGATTGTCGAAGTCGGCAACAGTCAGGTTCACGTCGAGGCGCTGTACCCGGAAGTCGACTTTGCCTGGCTCGACTTCGAGCGCGGCGGCCACGGGGTGTTCATGTTGACGGCCCGGCAGTGCCACGAGCATCAGGCATTGTTCGCTGCGCGCGTTTAATCCGCTCATTCACGGGCCTGGCCTCATCAGATAAACCAAGTGCCTGGATTAAGCCTGCTGCGCAGCCTAACGGGGCGGTGCGACGTTTCGCCGAGCCCCCTCGCCACAGTGTGTGGGTTACCGCTGCGTAGCAATCCAGATCAACAGCCCCGCCTGAAACACTGAAAACGCCACCAGGCACGTAATAGTGAAGCGCAATCCGGCATCTTCACGCTTGTACTTGCTGACCCTCTCCTCGTGCTTCTTCAGCTTCACTTCCTGCTCGGCCAGATTTTGCTCGGCCTGCTGGAGCATTTGCGCCGCCTCAAGAATTTCTACGTGCTGCACCTTTTCGGCGTTCCAATCACCGAGCAAATCGCCGACTTTCACTTCCTTGACGCTGCCTTTCAAATGCTGCGCGTCCGCGTACACCACCTCAAAACCATGCGCCGTGAGAAAGCGGTCGCGACGCAGGCGCGTGTCTTCGTTGAGCGCATCCTTGTTGTTCAGGTCGGTGCCGTCGACGGTATACGCCGCCCAGCGCTTTTTCGCCCAGGTAATCCCTTGCGCCGCCAGGTAGCGGCCCACGCCACGGTTCATCGGTTCAACTTGCAAACCGCTGGCGGGTTCGAAGTGCACGCGGTGGGTGACGTGGTCTGCCCACACATCCAGATGATTCTGCTCTTTGCGCACCCGCTGGCCAGGCAGCGAAATGCTCATGCGCAGCAGACTGCGCTCTTTGCTGTTGCGCTCGGCATAGCCAAACTCGACAAAACGCAGGGGACGAGCACCAGTGTTGCGGTCAATCTTCAGCGGCGCCAGACGGAGCATCTTGCGCTGCTCGACCTGGACGTCCGCCCACGGCAGCTCTACCGCTGGCGGTGCTTCCTTTTCAGCGGTGGTCTCGGGTGAAGTCGGGGTATCAGTCATAACGGCGAGGTCCTGTCCAAGCTCGGCTTGCCGCCAGTCGTAACGCTGGCGACACCGGCTTATCGGCCGTATTTGGCAGGACTGGAGCCCTTGCGGCGCTTAACGGGTGCGAAGTCCGTCAATAAATCCAAGGATGCGCGCGCCGAGTTCAGCGGCGAGGGGCAATTGTGGATCCTTGTAGGAAGCCAATTGCCGCTTTACATCATTGGGCACGATGCGCATCACGTGGTTCATACCCTCGATCAGCGCCAGTTCGGCGTCCGGTTTGGCCGCTTTCAGCAGCCGTGCATCTTCGACGCCAACCTGAATGTCGTTACTGCCCTGAATGATCAGTGCCGGCATTTTCAGTTTGGCAAACGCCGCCGTCGGGTCCTGGCGGAATAACGAAATCAGATACGGCTGCACACTTGGGCGGAAGATCACCTCCAGCTGCGGCGGCACGTTGCTGTCGGTCTTGCCCGCCTTGAGGCTGTCGAGCAGCTCATTGCTACGCAACATCAGCGGCGGAGGCAGGCGATTGCTCAATTGTTGGCGCAAGACCTGATCGATCGGCCGCGCGCTGCCGGACATGGAAATCAGCGCCGCAGCGTCCACGCCCGGCGCCGCCAGCGTGGCAATCAATGCGCCCTCGCTGTGGCCCAGCAAGATCAATGGGCCAAAGCGCGGGTCTGCCCTGAGCTTGCGGCCCCAGGCTTGAGCATCGGCGACATAGGCCTCGACCGACAGATTGCGTTCATCGGGCGTCGCCGCCAGGCTCGCCGCTACACCGCGCTTGTCGTAGCGCACGCTGGCGATGTTGTGTTTGGCCAGCACCCAGGCCAAACGTTTGAGGCTGTCGTTGCGTCCGCCTTCGGGGTTGTTTCCGTCGCGATCTGTAGGACCGGAGCCAGAAATGATCAGGACAACCGGCACCGGCGTGTCCGATTTTGGCAGCAACAGCGAGCCGAAAAGCTCGCCGGTTCCGGTGTCCAAAGTGATCGGGCGTTGCAGGACGGTGGCCTGGACGTAGCCGGTAAACAGGGTAAGGCTCAAGGCAAGAACTCGCAGCATCATCACGCCATCATTCACAAAGGTGCCGGTTGGACTCACGGGCACCCATAAGGTTCGAGGATGAACTACTTGGGCTGCCTGCGTATACTGGCGCGCATCAAGTATTCAGGTTCATTTCACGGAGCGTCCTGCATGTCCGGCAATACCTACGGCAAGCTGTTCACTGTCACCACCGCGGGCGAAAGCCATGGTCCGGCGTTGGTCGCCATTGTCGACGGCTGCCCGCCGGGCCTGGAAATTTCCCTGGAGGATCTGCAGCGTGACCTCGATCGCCGCAAGCCCGGCACCAGTCGCCACACCACCCAGCGTCAGGAAGCCGATGAGGTCGAAATCCTCTCCGGCGTGTTCGAAGGCCGCACCACCGGTTGTGCGATTGGCCTGCTGATCCGCAACACCGACCAGAAGTCCAAGGACTACTCGGCGATCAAGGAGTTGTTCCGCCCGGCCCACGCCGATTACACCTACCACCACAAATACGGCGAACGCGATTATCGCGGTGGCGGTCGCAGCTCGGCGCGGGAAACCGCGATGCGCGTGGCTGCCGGCGCGATTGCGAAGAAGTATCTGGCCAGTCAGGGCATCGTCATTCGCGGCTACATGAGCCAGTTGGGCCCAATCGAAATCCCGTTCAAAAGCTGGGATTCGGTTGAAGACAACGCCTTCTTCAGCCCTGATCCGGACAAGGTGCCGGAACTCGAAGCCTATATGGACCAGCTGCGTCGTGATCAGGATTCCGTCGGGGCGAAAATCACGGTCGTCGCCGAAGGGGTGATGCCCGGTCTCGGCGAGCCGATATTCGACCGCCTGGACGCCGAACTGGCCCACGCGCTGATGAGCATCAACGCGGTCAAGGGCGTGGAGATCGGCGCCGGTTTCGCCAGTGTCGCTCAGCGCGGCACCGAGCACCGCGACGAAATGACCCCGGAAGGTTTCCTCAGCAATAACGCGGGTGGCATTCTCGGCGGTATCTCGTCTGGTCAGCCGATCGTTGCTCACCTGGCGTTGAAGCCGACGTCGAGCATTACCACGCCAGGCCAATCCATCGACATTCATGGCAACCCGGTGGACGTCATTACCAAGGGGCGGCACGATCCGTGCGTCGGCATCCGCGCCACGCCAATTGCCGAAGCGATGATGGCGATTGTGTTGATGGATCATCTGCTGCGTCATCGCGGGCAAAACGTCGATGTGCGCGTGAGCACGCCGGTGCTGGGTCAGCTTTAATGGCCCACCTCACAGCCGTTGCGGTCTGATTCATGACGGCGCTCCCGTACTGGCGGCTTTCCAGTTTCTATCTGTTTTACTTCGCCTTGCTCGGTTCGACGGCGCCGTTCCTGGCGCTGTACTTCGACCATTTGGGCTTCTCGGCCGCGCGCATCGGTGAGCTGGTGGCGATCCCGATGCTGATGCGTTGCGTGGCGCCGAACATCTGGGGCTGGCTGGGCGATTACACCGGCCGGCGCCTGGCCATCGTGCGCTTTGGCGCGGTGTGCACGCTGCTGACGTTTTCGCTGATCTTCGTCAGCAAGACCTATGCCTGGCTGGCGATGGTCATGGCCTTGCACGCATTCTTCTGGCATGCGGTGTTGCCACAGTTTGAAGTCATCACGCTGGCGCATTTGAAGGGCCAGACGCAGCGCTACAGCCAGATCCGGTTGTGGGGCTCGATTGGTTTCATCATCACCGTGGTTGCGCTGGGCCGGCTGTTCGAATGGCTCAGCCTTGACATCTATCCGGCGGCGCTGGTGCTGATCATGGCCGGGATTGTGATCAGCAGCCTGTGGGTGCCGAATGCTCAGCCGATTCAGGGCGAGCGTTTGGCGGCCGGCGGTTTTCTTCAGCAATTGCGCGGTCCGGGCGTGCTGGCTTTTTACGGATGCGTGGCGCTGATGCAGGTCAGTCATGGCCCGTATTACACTTTTCTCACCCTGCACCTGGAGCGACTGGGTTACAGCCGCGGTTTGATCGGCATGCTCTGGGCGGTTGGCGTCGTCGCCGAAGTAGTGATGTTTCTGGCGATGAGCAGGATTCTTGCGCGTTTTTCGGTGCGCCGGGTGCTGCTGGCGAGTTTTCTGCTGGCGGCCTTGCGCTGGTTGTTGCTCGGGTCGTTCGCCGAATTCATCTGGGTGCTGTTGTTTGCTCAGGTCCTGCATGCGGCAACTTTCGGCAGCTTTCACGCCGCTGCCATCCAGTTCGTGCAACGTAGCTTCGGCCCGCGCCAGCAAGGGCAGGGCCAGGCGTTGTATGCCGCACTCGCCGGTACCGGTGGTGCGCTGGGTGCGTTGTATTCCGGCTACAGCTGGAACACCCTCGGCGCCACCTTCACGTTCAGTATTGCCAGTCTCGCAGCTCTCGCCGCTGCGATTATCATCGCCACACGCATGCAAGAGGACAGGCCATGAGCCTTACCCGTGAACACCTCGCCCAGGAAATCATCGACGCCGGGCGCTTTCTGTATGGTCGCGGCTGGTCGCCAGCCACCAGCAGCAATTATTCGGCGCGTCTGTCGCCGAGCGAAGCGTTGCTGACGGTGTCGGGCAAGCACAAAGGTCAGTTGGGACCTGACGATGTGCTGGCCACCGACTTGTCCGGCAACAGCCTCGAGCCTGGCAAGAAACCATCCGCCGAAACCCTGCTGCACACGCAACTGTACAGCTGGCGCGCGGAGATCGGCGCGGTGTTGCATACCCATTCGGTGAATGCCACGGTGCTGTCACGATTGACGCCTGAAGATTGCATCGAGTTTGAAGATTACGAATTGCAGAAAGCGTTCAGCGGCATCGCAACGCATGAATCGCGGGTGCGCGTGCCGATTTTCGACAATGACCAGGACATTGCACGCCTTGCCGCCAAGGTGCAGCCTTGGCTTGACGCCCATCCCGACTGCGTTGGCTATCTGATCCGCGGCCATGGCCTCTATACCTGGGGCGCGCGGATGAGCGATGCACTGCGTCAGATCGAAGCGTTTGAATTTTTGTTCGAGTGCGAGTTGAAAACCCGCTCGGTGGTTAACCATAAAGCTTGAACCGTAAAGCATGAACCTTTAAGGAGTTGCCCTGATGAGCAGCCTGTCCGTTTACCACGTCAGCAGTCCAGACCTGCCCAACAAGGTGCTGACTCATTTTGAAGACATCGCCTCGACCCTGGCCGAGCAGGGCGTGCGTTTCGATCGCTGGCAAGCGGCGGCGAAGATCCAGCCGGGCGCCAGCCAGGAAGAAGTGATCGCCGCCTATCGGCAACAGATCGATAAATTGATGAGCGAGCGTGGCTACGTCACCGTCGACGTCATCAGCCTGAACAGCGCTCACCCGCAAAAAGCCGAGCTGCGCGCCAAGTTCCTCGAAGAACACCGCCATGGCGAAGACGAAGTACGATTTTTCGTTGCCGGCCGTGGGCTGTTCACCCTGCACATCGATGATTATGTGTACGCGGTGCTGTGCGAGAAGAACGACCTGATCTCGGTTCCGGCCGGCACGCCGCACTGGTTCGACATGGGTGAGCACCCGCATTTCATTGCGATCCGCCTGTTCAACAATCCAGACGGCTGGGTCGCCAATTTTACCGGCGAAGACATCGCCGGCCGCTTCCCGCGTCTTGAGGACTGAGCCGATGCCGATCAAAGCGATTCTGACTGACATCGAAGGCACCACCAGCGCGGTGAGTTTTGTCTTCGACGTGCTGTTTCCCTATGCCGCCAGCCATCTGCCGGCGTTCGTGCGCGAGCACGCCGACCGTGCCGATGTGGCCGAGCAGTTGAATGCCGTGCGCCAGGACAGCAATGAACCGGGCGCCGATGTCGAGCGGGTGCTGAAGATTCTGCTGGGGTGGATCGCCGAAGACCGCAAGGCCACTGCGCTCAAAGCGTTGCAGGGCATGGTGTGGGAGCAGGGTTATCAGGCTGGAGAATTAAAGGGCCATGTTTACCCGGATGCCGTTGAAGCGCTCAAGCGTTGGCATCAGGAGGGGTACTCGCTATTCGTTTATTCCTCGGGCTCGATCCAGGCGCAAAAACTGATTTTTGGTTGCTCGGACGCGGGGGACTTGTCGCCGCTGTTCAGCGGCTATTTCGACACCACCTCCGGACCCAAGCGAGCCGCGCAGTCTTACGAGCGCATCACGCAGTCAGTTGGCGTGGAGGCTGCGCAGATTCTGTTTCTATCGGACATCGTGGAGGAGCTGGAGGCCGCGCGTCTGGCTGGAATGGCGACCTGCGGTGTCGCTCGTGAAGGCGGGACGCTGGTGGGGCATGTGACGGTCGACAGTTTCGCGCGGATTGATCCAGCCACCTTCTAACTGTCAAAACCCGATACCTGCGCAAGCAAGACCCGTGGTACGAGCCTGTGGGAACGAGCCTTGTGGGAGCAAAGCTTTGCTCTTACAACATCGCGTCTTGCGTGGTACAGAAACAACTCAGGCCGTGAAGCGGAAGCTCTCACGGCCTGTCTGTTTGTGGCATTGAATCTTTACAGCGAGTGATAAGTCGGCAGGGCAAAACGTTGCTGGCTTTGCAGCATCGAAATTTGCGGCAGTTCACTCGCTTGTTCGGCCAGATCACGGCGGATGGCACTGATGACCCACGACAGTTGGTCGCCAGCATGCAATTGCTGGTAGGAAATCGAGCGTTTGAACACGCGGCCTTCGTTGCTGCGCAGGGTGAGCAGAATGCCACCGTCAGGACGAGGCTGGGTGGTCACATCGAAGTTGGAGAACAGGGACGAAAATTTTTCTTGAATCAGGCTCATGTCTTTCAGCTCCGTTTGTACATGATTGGCAAGCATGTACAGGTATTTGCAGCCTTTGTGCCAGTCACAGAGATTAGAAATTATTCTTTAAAATCAATAGGTTAAAAATTTCTTACAGTTTCAACTTCGTGCAATCTGCATGAATGGGCATCGGGCATCCTGCATTTTGAGAGATCCGCATTGCTTCCACGGAACCAAATCCGCGACAGGTAATCGCGACCACCCGTGGATACAAAACATTGCAAAAACCGCGTGTACACCGTCCGAAGCGCTGACGTATTTTCGGGTTCAAGCCAACGCCGCCCGACAATAAAAAGATTCAACGGGAGCCAACATGAGTCGCACGTCAGACCTCATCACCTGGAGCATGATGCTGCGCAAGCTGCCAGCCATTGCCAAAGCCATTCCGCGCGTGGTGAAAGGCATGAAAGCGGCCAACGTCACGGACCCGACTCAAGTGTGTGGTCTGGGCTGGAGCTTCGAGCAAGCCACCTTGCGCAATCCCGAAGGGCCGGCTTTGTTGCAAGACGACAGGGCGCTGACCTACTCCCAAGTCAATCAGTGGGCCAATCGCATCGCTCATCACCTGATTGCGCAGGGGATTTGCAAGGGTGATGTGGTGGGGGTGTTCATTGAGAACCGCCCTGAGCTGCTGGTGACGATTCTTGCCGTGGCCAAGACGGGTGCCATCAGCGTCTTGCTGAACACCTCGCAAACCCGCGAGCCGCTGGCCCACAGCCTGAACCTGGTGGCGCCGGCGGCCATTATCGTCGGCGAGGAACTGGTGCCGGCGTTTTCAGCCGTTCGCGAGTGCACGTCCATTGAGGCGGCGCGGACCTGGTTTGTCGCTGATCACGCCACTGATCGCCACCCGGGCATCGCGCCCGACGGTTTCGTTAATTTGATCAGCGCCTCGGTCGACTGTTCCTCAGAAAATCCGGCCACCAGTGCGCAGGTTTTCTTCGACGACCCGTGCTTCTACATTTACACCTCGGGCACCACCGGGCTGCCCAAGGCAGGCGTGTTCAAGCACGGTCGCTGGATGCGCAGCTCGGCCAGTTTCGGCATGATCGCGCTGGACATGCAGCCTGACGACGTCGTTTATTGCACCCTGCCGCTGTATCACGCCACCGGACTCTGCGTGTGCTGGGGATCGGCGATCTGCGGCGCTTCGGGGTTTGCCATCCGGCGCAAATTCAGCGCCAGTCAGTTTTGGAGCGATGTCCGCCAGTACCGCGCGACCACGCTCGGCTACGTCGGCGAGTTGTGTCGCTACCTGGTCGATCAACCGCCCGGTAGCGACGACCGCGACCACCGCGTGAGCAAAATGATCGGCAATGGCCTGCGCCCCGGCGCGTGGCATGCCTTCAAAACTCGCTTTGGCGTCCAGCACATCTGCGAGTTGTACGCCGCCAGTGACGGCAACATAGGCTTCACCAACGTGCTCAACTTCGATAACACCGTCGGGTTTTCGCTGATGGCCTGGGAGTTGGCGGTGTACGACCACGACAGCGGCGCGCCGATCCGTGAGGCCGATGGTTTCATGCGCAAAGTGGCCAAAGGCGAGCAGGGGTTGTTGCTGGCGAGGATCGACGACAAAGCGCCGCTGGACGGTTACACCGATCCGCAGAAAACCGAAAAAGTGGTGCTGCATGATGTATTTGCGAAGGGCGACCGGTACTTCAACACCGGTGACCTGCTGCGCAACATCGGCTTCGGCCACGCGCAGTTTGTCGATCGCCTGGGGGATACTTTCCGCTGGAAAGGCGAGAACGTCTCGACCACTGAAGTCGAGAACATCCTCCTGCAGCACCCGAATATTTCCGAGGCCGTGGCCTATGGCGTGGAAATCCGCAACACCAATGGCCGCGCCGGGATGGCGGCAATTACGCCTGCCGAATCATTGGCGACCCTGGATTTCAGCGAACTGCTGGCGTTCGCCCGCGAGCGGTTACCGGCGTATGCCGTGCCACTGTTCCTGCGGGTGAAGGTGAAAATGGAAACCACCGGGACGTTCAAGTACCAGAAGACCCGGCTCAAGGATGAAGCTTTCGACCCGGACAAGACCGGCGACGATCCGGTCTATGCCTGGCTGCCGGGAACCGACACCTACGTGCAGGTGACCAAGCCATTGGCGGCGCAAATCAGCGACGGCCAGCACCGTTATTGAATGTCGCTATGGCGATCCTTCAGAAAAAAGAAGTGACAGTCTCGGGGCCGCTCGGGACACTGTCGGTCTTGCGAATAATTGAAAGTGGAGCCCCCGATGTCAGAACAAAGCCGCCAGATGACCCCCGAAGAAGCCGCTGAATTTGCCGAACAGGTATTCAACAAGGCGCGAGAGGGCGATGCGGCCATGATGGCTGCGCTGCTGAGCAAAGGCCTGCCGCCGAATCTGCGCAACCATAAGGGCGACACTTTGTTGATGCTCGCCGCTTACCACGGCCATGTCGAGACCGTGAAAGTGTTGCTGGAACACAAGGCCGATCCGGAAATTCGCAACGACAACGGGCAAAGCCCGATTGCCGGCGCCGCGTTCAAGGGGGATCTGGCCACCGTCACGGCGTTGGTCGAAGGTGGCGCGCAAGTGGAAGGCTCGTCGTTCGACGGTCGCACCGCACTGATGATGGCCGCGATGTTCAACCGCGTTGCCATCGTTGACTACCTGATCAGCAAGGGCGCCGATCCACAAGCCAAGGACGCCAACGGTGTGTCAGCGCTGGACGCAGCAAAGACCATGGGCGCAGTCGACACCACCGCGCAATTGCAAAAGCTCCTCGCCTGACCCAGCCTCTGTAGCAGCTGTCGAGCTTGCTCGGCAGCTGCTAATAGGTCAATACACCCAAACTTCCACCCGCCGATTCTTGATCCGGCCCTCATCCGCGCTATTTGTCGCCACCGGCATCTCGGCGCCGAACCCGCGAATCTCGCGAAACACCACGCCGCTTTTGACCAGCTCCCGACGTACCGCCATCGCTCTTAATTTTGAGAGCAGATCGGCCCGCGCCGGATCGCTTTTGGCATCGCCGAAGCCCACCAGCGTTACTTGCCGATCGGTTTTGTCGTGCTGCTTCAAGTAATCCAACACCCGGGACAAGTCCTGACGCGCCTTGTTATCGAGGGTCGCGCTGCCTTCTTCGAAACGGAAATTCACCGTCAACCGCTGCGCATGCCGGCTGAGCGCCTGATAGGCCTCGGGCATCAGCGCATTGGGCGTGACGCTCATGGCCTGCACGGTCTGCGCGATGAATCCGTTCGCCGCCACGATGGCCTGGCCCTTGCTGCTTTGGGCAAACGTCACCAGCGCCTGAGCCCAGGAATTCTTGCCACTCGGGGGCAGATAAAAGAACAGTCGCCGCGACAGCGGATAATCTTCCGTCGCGATCAGACTGTTGTGCGGCAGCATCGCTTGAGAAGAACCGTCCGCAATCGCTACGGCTTTGGCCTGACGCACGTAAGGCAGGCCGATGAAACCGATACCGTGTGGATCGCGGCTGACAGCGTCGGATAATTGCTCGCTGGATTCGAAACGTCTCGCAGTATCGCTCAGGGATTTCCCACGGCGGCTGAGGACAATTTCCTTGAACGTGTCGAACGTGCCTGACTGGTCATCCCGCGCATACAGGTGAATCGTCCCACCGCTGACGCCGACGTCTTCCCAGGTTTTCGCCTCGCCACTGAAGATTCGCGCCAGTTGCTCGGTGTTCAGTTGAGTCAGCGGGTTTTGCGGATGGACGATGATTGCGAGGCCATCGATGGCGATGACCTGCTCGGCGCCCGCGGATTTCAGATCGCCAAGGGATTGCAGCGCGGCGAGTTCGCTGTCCTTGATCGGTCGAGAAGAGGCGGCGAGGTCGGCAGTGATATTTTTCAGGGCGGTAAAACCGGTGCTCGAACCGTGGGCGGCGATTTGCACCACAACGCGCTGGCCCCCGACTGTTTCACTGATCACGCTCAGTTCGTTGACGTGGTCCGACACCTCGCGACGCACCTTGAGCAAGCCTTGCTCACGCATCAGGCCTTCGACCAATGCCGGGCCGAGCGCCGCGCCAATGGTGTTGGAACCCTGAATGCGCAGGAGCGTGCCTTGGTTGCCGATCGGCAAATCTGCGGCCGACGCCGTCAGGGGCAGGCCTGCGCAGAGCAACCACAGGAAAAACACGCGCAGGGTCATGCCGGCACCTAATCAAGCCAGGAAAGTGCGGGGAGATTAAGTCAGTAAGATGTCGAAGAGATGACGATCTTTGATTTCAGCTCAATTCGAGCCAGATCGGCGCGTGATCCGAAGGTTTTTCCATGCCACGCAGATCGTAATCGACACCGGCATCCTTCACTCGCGCCAGCAAACCGTGGGAAGCCATGATCACATCGATGCGCAGTCCACGCTTGGGCTCATCTTCAAAGCCGCGGCTGCGATAGTCGAACCAGCTGAAACGGTCCGAGACGTCCGGATTCAAATGGCGGAAGCTGTCCACCAGGCCCCAGTTCTTCAAGCGCGCCATCCACTCGCGCTCTTCCGGCAGGAAGCTGCATTTACCGGTTTTCAACCAGCGCTTCATGTTGTCCGCGCCGATGCCAATGTCGCAGTCTTGCGGGGAAATGTTGACGTCACCCATGACTACCACGGGCTGGTCGTTGCTGAACCGGCTTTCGAGCAGTTGCTGCAGGTCGCCGTAGAATTTTTGCTTGGCGGGAAATTTGGTCGGGTGATCGCGGCTTTCACCCTGTGGGAAATAGCCGTTCATGATGGTCACCGGCACACCATTGGCGTCGGCGAAAGTGCCCCAGATGAAACGGCGCTGGGCGTCTTCTTCATCGGTGGGGAAGCCTTTGTGCAACGTCAGCGGCTCCTTGCGCGACAGCAGCGCTACGCCGTAGTGACCTTTCTGGCCGTGGAAATAGACGTGATAACCGAGCGCCTGCACCTCGGCCAGCGGGAACTGGTCGTCGTGGACCTTGGTTTCCTGCAGGCCGATCACGTCGGGTTGATGCTTTTCTATCAGCGCCGCCAGCTGATGCGGGCGAGCACGCAGCCCGTTGATGTTGAAGGAGACGATTTTCATGGTCGGCAGTCCTTGGAAAAAGGGCGATGCTAGCCGACCTGCGGGAATGGGGCCAGTAGTCGATGAACATCCGGCAGTGGTCTATACCTGTGGGGAACTGTCCCGGCCCAGCAAGGCTCGTACAACAAGAGCGCAGTCATCTAGCTGCGCCAGGGGAGATCTACCGTATGCCCGAAACCTCGACTGCCATCGCCGATATCCACATGCTCGACAGCGGCTACTCCCGCGAGGCCCGCTCATTGCTTTACCAGGCCTACCGTCACGAACCGACCTTCGCTTTTCTATTCGAAGCTGAACGCCCCGGTTACGAACAGCGCGTGCGCGCCACGGTGCGCGAGCTGGTCAAGCAGCATTTTCTGCAGGACTTGCCGGCGATCGGTCTGTTGGTCAATGACCGTTTGATCGGCATCGCCCTGATCGCGCCCCCGCAGCGTCGTCTGGGCGTCACGGAAAGCTGGGCATGGCGCCTGCGGATGGTCCTCAGCACCGGGTTTCGCTGCACCCGTCGCTACCTCGAATACCACGCGGCCGTGATGGCGTGCGTGCCGTCCGACTCGGTGCACCTGTTGCCGTTGCTGGGCATACATCCGCAATTGCAGGGGCAGCATTTCGGCGAGCAACTGCTGCAAGCGGTCCATAACTGGTGTGCGGTGGATGAGCATTCTCAGGGCGTGGTGCTCGACACGGGGAATCCTCGTTATCTGGAGTTCTACAAGCGTCAGGGCTATGAGGAAATCGGCGAAGTGGCTGTCGGACCGATCCGCGAGCATGTGTTTTTCCACGCCAACCCTCAGGTGCTGCAGACCGCTAGCGCCTGAAGGTCGAACTTTTCCTTACATCCCGGGCTCTATCACGCTCCCGAGCTCGTGATAGCATCCGCCCATGAAGTTTCCAGGAAGAATTACCGGCGGCGTGCTGATGCTGATCACCAGCTGCGCGGTGCTGGCGCAAAGTGAATTGGATGTGCGGATCAAACCGTCCAACGATGAGCTCAAGGCCAATATAGAGGGCTATATCGGCAGCCTCGGCGATCGCGATGAAGAGGCCTTGCTGCGCTTCAGCCGTGGAGCCGAAGAACAGGCGCGCAAAGCCGCCCAGGCCTTGGGTTATTACCAGCCGCAGATCGACAGCGACGTCACCGGTGGCAAGACCCCGCGTCTGGTCCTGACCATCGTCCCCGGCGAACCGGTGCATTTGCGCAATGTCACCTTGCGTGTCGATGGGCCGGCCGCCAGCCTCAAATCCTTTCGTTTGCCCAAAAGCGCTTCGCTGCAAACCGGCGCTGTGCTCAACCACGGCCAATACGAAGACGCCAAGCGGCTTATCCAGAATCAAGCCTCGCGCTACGGTTTTTTCAGCGGACGTTTCACCCGCCAGAAACTGGCAGTCGATCCACGAGCCGGTGTAGCCGACATCGAGCTGGTTTACGAGAGTGGTCCGCGTTATGCCCTCGGCAAAGTCAGCTTCGAGGGCGACACGCCGTTTGATGAAGACCTGCTGCAACGCATGGTGCCGTTCAAGTCCGGCGCGCCCTACGATTCCGAACTGATCGCCGAACTGAGCCAGGCGCTGCAATCGAGCGGTTATTTCGAAGGCGTACGCGTCGATGCTGCCCCTACGGCCTCAAAGCAGAATGTAATCCCGGTCGACGTCAAACTCGAGACCCGCAAGCCGCGAACCATGGGGCTGGGTGTCGGCTACTCGACCGATGTCGGCCCACGGGTCAAAGCCAACTGGACACGCCACTGGGTCAACCCGCAAGGCCACAGCTACGGCTGGGAAACCGAAATCTCCGCGCCACGGCAAAACGTCGGACTGTTTTACGACATTCCGCTGGACCCGCCACTGACCGATAAGCTGCGCTTCGCCGGTGGCTATCAAAGCGAAGAAATCGCCGACAAGGACAGCCTGAGCAAGCTGCTGACGCTCGGCCCGGAATGGCACAGCAAATTGCCCAGTGGCTGGCAGCGCGTGGTTTCGTTGAAGTGGCAGCGCGAAGAATATCGCCTGGGTGATGATTCCGGGTTGAGCACGCTGCTGATGCCCGGCGTCAGTTATTCCTACCTCAAGAGCGATAACCGCATCGATCCGCACAACGGCTATCGCCTGCAGTTCGAGACAAAGGTCGCCAAGGAAGGGCTGGGGTCCGACAACAATCTGCTGTACGGCACGGCGTTGGTCAAAGGCCTGACCACGGTGTTCGATAAACACCGTCTACTCGGTCGGGTGCAGGTCGGCGGCAGTGCCACCAACGGCTATAAATCGGTGCCGCCGTCGCTGCGCTTTTTCGCCGGTGGCGATCAGAGCGTGCGCGGCTACGACTACCAGAGCCTGTCGCCGGAGAACTCCGATGGCGACCGCATCGGTGGTCGCTACATGATCACCGGCAGCGCCGAATATCAGTATTCGGTGGCCGAGAAGTGGCGTATCGCGACGTTTGTCGATCAAGGCAATTCCTTCAATTCGCTCGATCTGCCGGACCTCAAGACCGGTGTCGGTATCGGCGTGCGCTGGGTTTCACCGGTGGGGCCGATTCGCCTCGATCTGGCTCATGCGCTGGACGACGATGGCGGCATTCGCTTGCACTTTTCCATGGGGCCTGAGCTGTGACGCGCGGTTTGAAGATAACACTGCTGGCGATTTTGGCGCTGCTGATGCTGATCATCCTGACGCTGGCCACTGTGCTGGGTACCGCAACCGGCAGTCGCTGGGCACTGGGTTGGGTGCCGGGTTTGAGCGTCGACAATTTTCAGGGGCGGCTGGGCGGGCAATGGAGCGCCGACCACCTGATCTGGCAGCAGGACACCCGTCGGGTTGAACTGGGCAAGGTGATTTTCGCCTGGTCACCGTCATGCCTGATGCGCATGACCCTGTGCATCGAGCAGTTGAAGGCCGATCAGGTCAGCCTGCAATTTGCGCCTGGCCCGGAAGACGCCAGCAGTGGGCCGATCATGCTGCCGGACCTCAAGTTGCCCTTGGCGCTGGAACTGGGGGACGTGCAGATCGGCAGCCTGATGTTCAACGGCAGCGAAGAACTCAAAGGCTTGCAACTGGCGGCGCACTGGACCGAACAAGGCCTGCAGATCGACTCCGTGCAATTGCAGCGCGACGAGCTGAGCCTCAATCTGTCCGGTTTGCTGCAACCGTCGGGCGACTGGCCGCTGAGGGCCGAGGGCAAACTGACGTTGCCGGCCCCGCAGCCGTGGGCACTCAATATGAAAGTGGACGGCGATCTGCTGAAAACGTTAAACCTTAAAGCCGACAGCAGCGGCTACCTGAACGGGCAACTGACCGGCCAGTTGCAGCCCTTGCTGGAAAACCTCCCGGCCAGGGTGCGTATTACCGCCAATGGCTTCAAACCGGCGGCGGATTTGCCCGACACCCTGCAACTCAATAACGTCGAACTTACCGGCGATGGCGACCTGAAGAACGGTTACCAATTGCATGGCACCGCCACGCTGCCGGGAGACAAGGGCCCGGTCGCATTGTTACTGCAAGGCAAAGTCGACGCCAGCGGCGCGCTAATTGCCGGCCTTGACCTGACCGCCAACGACAAGCAAAACCTCAAGCTGAGCGGCGTGATCGACTGGAGCGAAGGTCTGAGCGCGACGGCAAAAATCGACTGGCTGGACTTCCCCTGGCACAACCTCTATCCGCTGATCGACGAGCCGGCCGTGGCGCTGCGCAGTGTCAACGGTGAAGTGTCTTACACCGACGGCAACTACCTCGGCAATTTCAAGGCTGCGCTGGATGGCCCGGCCGGGGCGTTCAGCCTGACCAGCCCGTTTGCCGGTGACCTGACGAAAATCCACCTGCAACAACTGCAATTGGTGGCCGGGCAGGGCAAGGCTGATGGCCACCTGAACCTGCAATTCGCCGACGGCATCGCCTGGGACACCGCGCTCGATTTGTCGGCGATCAATCCCGCGTATTGGGTGGCTGAGTTGCCGGGCATTCTGGCCGGACCGCTGCGCAGCAAAGGCGAATTGAAGAACGACAAACTCAGCCTGAATGCGGACCTGGATTTGAACGGCAAGCTGCGCGGTCAACCGGCGGTGATTCAGGCCAAAGCCGATGGCGATGGCGAGCAGTGGACGCTCAGCGCTTTGCAGATTCGTCTGGGCGACAACAGCATTAACGGCAAGGGCAGCCTGCAACAGAAGCTGGCCGGGCAGATCGACATCAAGCTGTCGCGACTGGCCCAGCTCTGGCCGCAATTGCGCGGGCAGCTCAATGGCCGCGTCGATGTCGCCGGCACACTCAAGGCGCCGCAAGGCAAGCTCGTCCTGCAAGGCACGCAACTGGCCTTCGAAGACAATAGTCTGCAACGCCTGAACCTCGACGCGACGCTCGACAGTGCGCAGCGGGCGAACATCGATCTCAAGGGCAGCGGCATTCAGGCCGGTGAAACATCGCTGGGCACGCTGACTGCCAGCGCTCAGGGCGACATCAGGAAGCAGAAACTGACCCTCGATTTGCTCGGGCCGAAGCTTAAACTGGCGCTCGGCCTCGACGGCACACTGGATCAAGGTAACTGGCGCGGACGCTTGGCCAGTGGTGCTGTTGAGGCCGGCGGTCAGAACTGGAAACTGCAAAATCCGGCGAAGCTTGAGCGCCTGGCCGACGGCAAAATCAACCTCGGCGCACATTGCTGGTTGTCCGGACCCGCCAGCCTGTGCGGCGAAGACCAGCGGCTGATGCCAGAGCCGAAACTGCGTTACCAGCTCAAGCAGTTCCCGATCGAGAGCCTGGCGCAGTGGATGCCCAAAGATCTCGCCTGGCAGGGCCGCCTCAATGCCAACCTGCAACTGGACCTGCCGGCCAGCGGCCCAAACGGCCAGATCAGCATTGACGCCAGCGGCGGCACCCTGCGTATGCGCGATAAAGGCCAATGGCTGGATTTCCCCTATCAGACGCTGAAACTCACCAGCAAACTCACGCCAAAACGTATCGACACCGACCTCAACTTTGCAGGCGGCAAACTCGGTGAGTTGATGGTTCAGGCGCAAATCAATCCACTGCCGGCCGACAAGCCGCTGAGCGGTTCCTTCCGTCTCAGCGGTCTGGATTTGTCGGTGGTGCGGCCGTTTGTGCCGATGGTGGAAACGCTGAACGGACGCTTGAACGGGAGCGGCACGTTGTCCGGCGGCCTGATGGCGCCGTTGGTCAACGGCAACTTGCTGCTAAGTGACGGCGAAGTGGCCGGCCCGGAATTGCCGATGGAGCTGCGGGATTTGCAGGTGAAAGCGCAGATCGCCGGTGAAACCGTACAGCTGAACGGTGGCTGGAAAAGTGGCAAGAGCGGGCAGGGCAGCTTGACCGGCGATATCGCCTGGGGTCAGGCGCTGGTGGTCGACCTGGCGCTGAAGGGCACGCAATTGCCCGTCACCGTCGAACCGTACGCCGAACTTGAAGTGGCGCCGGATCTGAACATTTCGATGAAGGACGACAAACTGGCGATTGCCGGCAAGGTTCTGGTGCCGCGGGGCGATATCACCGTGCGCGAGTTGCCGCCCTCAACGGTCAAGGTGTCCGACGACACTGTGATCATTGGCGAGCAGACCGAAGAGGGCAAGCCGCCGATGGCCATGGCGATGGACATCGACGTGGTGGTCGGTGACGACAAACTCAGCTTCAGCGGATTTGGCCTGACCGCCAACCTGAAAGGGCGCGTGCACATCGGCGACAACATGGACACGCGCGGCGAGCTGTGGCTCAACGACGGCCGTTACCGGGCCTACGGCCAGCGGTTGACCGTGCGTCGCGCGCGACTGCTGTTCGCCGGGCCGCTGGATCAGCCGTATCTGGACATCGAAGCGATTCGCCAGACCGACGATGTCATCGCCGGTATCCGCTTGAGCGGCAGCGCCGAGCAGCCGACCACGCAGATTTTCTCGGAGCCGGCGATGAGCCAGGAGCAGGCGTTGTCCTATCTGGTGTTGGGGCGTCCGTTGAGCACCACCGGCGAGGACAACAACATGCTGGCCCAGGCCGCGCTCGGTTTGGGTTTGATGGGCAGCTCGGAGGTGACCAGCAGCATGGCCAAGAACCTTGGCATCGAGGATTTCCAGCTCGACACCGAGGGCAGCGGCGATGAAACCAGTGTGGTCGCCAGCGGCAACATCTCCGAGAAACTCAGCCTGCGTTACGGCGTCGGCGTATTCGAGCCGGCCAACACCATTGCCTTGCGCTACAAGCTGAGCAAAAAGGTCTACGTCGAAGCCGCCAGTGGCGTGGCGAGTTCGCTGGATATCTTCTACAAGCGGGATTTCTAGAGCCTGCCGAGCCCTCTGTGGTGAGGGGGCTTGCCCCCGTGGGGCCGCCAGCGACCCACTAATCTTCGACCTCGGTTATTTCCGAACCAGAAAAAAAGATGACTGCTGCGCAGCCAACCGGGGGTAAATCCCCTCGCCACAGGGTTTGTGATGCATCGCTATCGACTAAATACCAAGCAACCTAACTATTGCGTTGACATTCCCTGCCTAGGCAGTAATATCTCGTCACACATTCTCTGCCTAGGCAGCTAATCGGTGACCAGACGATGCATTTCACCCCTGATGATTTTCAGAACTGCCACCTCGGTCTCTTGCTCGGGCGCGCAGCGTTGCTCAAGGACCGGATCATCGACACGCACATGGAACCGCATGGCATCACTGCCGCGCAGTTCAAAGTGTTGATCATCATGGCGCAAATGGGCGTCGATACCCCGGCCGAGCTGTGCCGGCACCTGTCGCTGGACAGCGGCTCGATGACCCGCATGCTGGATCGTCTGGAACAGAAAGGCTTTCTCGACCGTCAGCGTTCCGAGGCGGATCGCCGCCAGGTGCGGCTGGTGCTCACCGGGCAAGGCCAGCAGCTGACGGACCGTTTGCCAGAGATCGGCGCCGATGCGATGAACGAACTGGCCGGCGCGATCACCGCCGAAGAGCTGAAAATCCTCGAACACATTCTGCATAAAATCCTGGCAGCAGCCGGTGACTCCATCACCCTGCAGCGGATAGGTAAACCATGAACAGTAAAACCTTGCGCACCGGCCTCAGTCTGGTGCTGCTGACCATGACCCTGGCCGGTTGCGCCAGCTACAGCGGTCTGACCACTGAAGGCGTGAGTCTCGACGCGAAAGATCTCAAGGCTGGGCAGTCGTTCGATGGCGTGACGTTATCACCGGCGGCCTGGCCTCAAAGCGACTGGTGGAAAAACCTCGGTGACCCGCAACTCGACGGTCTCATCCGCGAGGCGTTGCGTGACAGCCCGGACATGCAAATTGCGGACGCCCGCGCGCACCAGGCCAGTGCTGCCGCTTACGCCGCCGACGCCGAACGCATGCCGACCCTCGACGCCAGCGCCGGCATCAGCCGTGCGCGGCTGGCGCGGGATCAGGACCCAAGCGGGCAGGGCGGCTCGTATTCGACCTTGCGCAACCTCGGTGCCAGTTTCAATTACAACTTCGATCTCTGGGGCGGTCAGCGTGCCGCCTGGGAAGCCGCGCTTGGCCAGGCCCGCGCCGCTGAAGTCGATCAACAAGCCGCGCAGTTGACCCTGTCTGCCGACGTCGCCCGCGCTTACAGCGATCTCGGTCAGGCACACATTGTTTACGACCTGGCCAGCGAAGACCTCAAGCGCACCCGGCAGATGCTCGACCTGAGCAAACGTCGCCTGAGTGCCGGGATCGACAGCGAGTACCAGTTTCAGCAGACCGAGAGCCTGGAGGCCACGTCACAAGCCAGCCTGATCGACGCCGAGAAACGCCTGCAGACCGCAAAAATCGCCCTGGCGGTATTGCTCGGCAAAGGCCCGGATCGCGGCAACGAGATCGCCCGACCGACAATTCTTCAGGCCAGCGCCGTGGCATTGCCGTCGGTGCTGCCAGCCGAATTGCTCGGTCGTCGCCCGGACCTGGTCGCCGCGCGCTGGCGTGTCGAGGCCGCGAGCAAGAATATCGATGCCGGCAAAACCCGCTTCTACCCCAACCTCAACCTGAGCGCTGCAGCGGGTGTCGAGTCGTTGTTGGGCGATGCGATGTTTGGTTCGGCCAGCCGCTTCTTCAATGTCGGGCCGACAATCTCGTTGCCGATTTTCGACGGCGGCCGTTTGCGCGCCGACCTCGATTCGCGCGACGCCGATTACGACCTCGCGGTGGCGCAGTACAACAAAAGCCTGGTGCGTGCCCTCGGCGATGTCAGCGACACCATCAACCAGTTGCGTGACATCGGCCGGCAGATCGGCGCGCAGCAGCACGCCACCGACATCGCCCAGGATTCTTACAACACCGTGGTTCAGCGTTATGGCTCCGGCATCGGCAATTACCTCGACGTGCTCAGCATCGAACAGCAATTGCTCCAGGCTCAGCGACAACTGGCCAACCTGAATGCCGAGCAGATCGACCTGTCGATCCAGCTGATGCAGGCGCTGGGGGGCGGTTTTCAGGATGAAACCCGAACCGCCGCCGCAAATGCGCCACACAGCACAACTCTTTCAAGGTAATTGTCATGGCCACTGCCGAAGCAACTCCTGCTGCAAACAATCAAGCGCCTGACACGAGCAACCCGCGCAAACGCAAAATCATGTTGGTGGTACTGGCCATTGTGGTAATGCTTGCCGGTCTTGGCGTCTGGGCTTATCACGAGTTTTACGGGCGCTGGAACGAGAGCACCGATGATGCTTATGTGAACGGCAACGTGGTGGAAATCACCCCGCTGGTCACCGGCACCGTGGTCAGCATCGGCGCTGACGACGGCGACCTGGTGCATGAAGGCCAGGTGTTGATCAATTTCGACCCGAACGACGCACAGGTCGGGCTGCAAAGTGCCCAGGCCAATCTGGCCCGCACCGTGCGCCAGGTACGCGGTTTGTACAGCAACGTCGATGGCATGAAAGCTCAGGTCAACGCGCAACAGGCCGCAGTGCAAAAGGCCCAGGATAATTTCAGCCGCCGTAAAAGCCTGGCGGCTGGCGGGGCGATTTCCCAGGAAGAACTGTCCCACGCTCGCGACGACCTGACCTCGGCGCAGAACGCGCTGGCCAATGCCCGCCAGCAGCTCATCACCACCAGCGCACTGGTCGATGACACGGTGGTATCGTCGCATCCGGATGTGATGGCGGCCGCCGCGCAATTGCGTCAGGCCTACCTGACCAACGCGCGCAGCACCCTGATCGCGCCGGTTACCGGTTATGTCGCCAAGCGCACCGTGCAACTCGGTCAGCGCGTGCAACCGGGCACGGCGCTAATGGCAGTGGTTCCACTGGATCAGTTGTGGATCGACGCCAACTTCAAGGAAACCCAGTTGCGTGACATGCGCATTGGTCAGCCGGTTGACATTGAGGCCGACCTGTACGGCAGCGACGTCAAATACAGCGGCACCATCGATAGCCTCGGCGCCGGTACCGGCAGCGCGTTTGCTTTGTTGCCCGCGCAAAACGCCACTGGCAACTGGATCAAAATCGTCCAGCGGGTGCCCGTGCGGATTCACATCAATGCGCAAGAGCTTGCAAAACATCCATTGCGCGTCGGGCTGTCGACGCAGGTCGATGTGAACCTGCACGACCAGAGTGGCCCGGTGCTGGCGCAACAGCCGCCGCAAAAGGCTTCGTTCAGTACCACGGTTTATGACCGCCAGTTGGCCGAGGCCGACGAGATGATCACCCGGTTGATCCACGACAACAGCGCCATGGTCAGCAAGACCGCCAAGCGCTGATTCCGATTCAGTGCGTGCCTTTGTGGCGACGGGATTTTGTGATGGACGGGCTTTTGTGGCGAGGGGGCTTGGCGGGACGCCGCACCGCCCCGTTGGACTGCGCAGCAGTCCCATCTCTTGAGGCCCCTTCGCGACCTAGCGGGGGCAAGCCCCCTCGCCACAGGAAGTCCTCACTGCAGGAACCCTCTCGCCACAAAGTTCGCCCCCCCAGGGTTCGCTGCATTTTTAGCGCCCGTTCAGTTTCAAAGGATTCGCGATGAGCAATAACGCGTCTTTCACGCCGCCCAGCCTGCTGCTCAGCACCATAGGCCTGTCGCTGGCGACGTTCATGCAGGTGCTCGACACCACCATTGCCAACGTCGCATTGCCGACGATTTCCGGCAACCTGGGGGTCAGTTCGGAGCAGGGCACCTGGGTCATCACCTCCTTCGCCGTGAGTAACGCCATCGCGCTGCCATTGACCGGTTGGCTCAGCCGGCGTTTCGGCGAGGTGAAGCTGTTTTTGTGGGCGACCATTCTGTTCGTGGTCGCCTCTTTTCTGTGCGGCATCTCCACCTCGATGCCGGAGCTGATCGGTTTCCGCGTGCTCCAGGGGCTGGTGGCCGGCCCCTTGTACCCGATGACACAGACGCTGCTGATCGCGGTTTATCCGCCGGCGAAGCGCGGCATGGCCCTGGCACTGCTGGCGATGGTCACGGTGGTGGCGCCGATTGCCGGGCCGATTCTGGGCGGCTGGATCACTGACAGTTACAGCTGGCCGTGGATCTTCTTCATCAACGTGCCGATCGGGATTTTTGCGGTGATGGTGGTGCGCCAGCAACTCAAGGCGCGCCCGGTGGTGACCAGTTATCAGCCGATGGACTACGTCGGTCTGATCACCCTGATCATCGGCGTCGGCGCGTTGCAGGTGATCCTCGACAAGGGCAACGACCTGGACTGGTTCGAGTCGAATTTCATTATTGCAGGCGCGGCCATTTCAGTGATTGCGCTGGCGGTGTTCGTGATCTGGGAAATGACCGATCAGCATCCGGTGGTCAATCTGCGGCTGTTCGCCCACCGCAACTTTCGCATCGGCACGATTGTGCTGGTGCTGGGCTATGCGGGGTTCTTCGGGATCAACCTGATTCTGCCGCAATGGCTGCAAACCCAGATGGGCTACACCGCGACCTGGGCCGGTCTGGCCGTGGCGCCGATTGGCATTTTGCCGGTGATTCTGTCGCCGTTCGTGGGCAAGTACGCGCATAAGTTTGACCTGCGGTTGCTGGCCGGGCTGGCGTTTCTGGCGATCGGTTTGAGCTGCTTCATGCGCGCCGGGTTCACTAACGAAGTGGACTTCCAGCACATCGCTTTGGTCCAGCTGTTCATGGGCATTGGCGTGGCGCTCTTCTTCATGCCGACCCTGAGCATTCTGATGTCCGATCTGCCACCGAGCCAGATCGCCGATGGCGCCGGTCTGGCGACTTTTTTGCGGACGTTGGGCGGGAGTTTCGCGGCGTCGCTGACATCCTGGATCTGGATTCGCCGGGCGGATCAGCATCATGCCTATATGAGCGAAAGCATCAGCACCTATGAACCGGCGACCCGCGAGGCGCTGAACAGTCTGGGCGGGGCAGGGGATGCGGCGTATGCGCAGCTGGATCACGTGCTGAGCAGTCAGGCATACATGCTGTCCACCATCGACTACTTCACATTGCTCGGGTGGGCGTTCATGGCGTTGATCGTGATCGTGTGGCTGGCGAAACCGCCGTTTGCGGCGAAGGCGGGGCCTGCGGCCAGCGGCCACTGACCCAACGCGGTCGAATTGTAGGAGTGAGCCTGCTCGCGATAGCGTTATCACATTCAACAACTTAGTTGACGGATACGCCGCTATCGCGAGCAGGCTCACTCCTACAATGGGTTTTGCGTTGGGCCATTAATTGGCGGGGGCCGCCAGCTGCGGTGGCGGCGCAAAGTCGAACGGCGCCAGTGCAAATCCGTTCTCGTCCACCTGCAACGCCCAGCCCTGACGATCCCAGTCGCCCAGCACAATCCGCTTCGCCGCCTCGTCGCCAATCTGCAACTTGTGAATGGCCGGCCGATGGGTATGCCCATGAATCAGGGTTTTCACACCGAATGCCTGCATGAGCCGCGGTACTTCTTCCGGCGTGACATCAACGATGTCATTGGCTTTCATCCGCGTCTGCGCACGGCTTTCGCTGCGCAATTTGCGCGCGAGTTTATGCCGTGTGCCCAGCGGAAGATGGCGCAGGATGAACAGCGTGAGCGGATTTCGCAGATAGCGTCGCAGCTTCATGTAGCCAACGTCGCGGGTACACAGGCTGTCGCCGTGCATCAACAGCACCGGCTCGCCATAAAACTGCACGACAGTCGGGTCCTTCAACAGCGTACAACCGGCCTGTTTGCAAAAGGCCTGGCCGATCATGAAGTCGCGATTGCCGTGCATCAGAAAAATCGCCGTACCGCTGTCGCTGAGTGCGCGCAGGGCCTGGCAGATGGAACGCTGAAAAGGTGTCATGGCATCGTCGCCAAGCCACGCCTCGAAAAAGTCACCGAGTATATAAAGTGCACTCGCCGAACGGGCACGCCCGGCGAGCAAATCCAGAAACGCCCGGGTAATGTCCGGGCGTTCCTCTTCCAGATGCAAATCTGAAATCAGCAGTATCACTCAATGATCTCGGCTTTCTCGATGATCACGTCGTCTGCAGGTACGTCTTGATGGCCAGCCTTGGAGGTGGTGGCGACGCCTTTGATCTTGTCGACGACTTCAGTGCCGGAAACCACTTTGGCGAATACTGCGTAGCCCCAACCCTGCGTGGTCTTGGCGCTGTGGTTCAGGAAGCTGTTGTCAGCCACGTTGATGAAGAACTGCGCGGAGGCCGAATGCGGCTCCATGGTGCGGGCCATGGCGACGGTGTATTTCTCGTTCGGCAGGCCGTTGTCGGCTTCGTTCTGGATGCTTGGGCGCTTGTCTTTCTTTTCTTTCATGCCTGGCTCGAAACCGCCGCCCTGGATCATGAAGTTACCGATGACGCGGTGGAACACCGTGTTTTCGTAGTGACCGGCTTTGACGTACTCGATGAAGTTGGCAACGGTCAGCGGTGCCTTTTCAGCGTTCAGTTCCAGGACGATGTCGCCGTGGTTGGTGGTCAGTTTGACTTGGGTCATGATCGGTACTCTTTTATGGAGAAGCGTGTTCAGTGAATTCGTGGGTTTCGGGGCGTTTGGGCCCCTGACCGGTCCGGCCAACAGCAGCCAAGGTGCGCAGTTTAGCGCGACAGGCGTGAATTTCGAGGCGGTTTTTCAAAACAGGGCATTAAACGCAGCTGATTTAGGGCCTGCTCTGTCAGCGACTTGACGGCATCGGCTATGATAGCGGCTTTGTTTTGTCTGGCTGTCTTCCGGCCGCGCACTTGTACGTTCAAGGATCCTATGAGCAAGCCCACTGTCGACCCTACCTCGAATGCCAAGACCGGCCCAGCCGTGCCGGTCAATTTCCTGCGCCCGATCATCCAGGCGGACCTGGACTCGGGTAAGCACACGCAGATCGTCACCCGTTTCCCGCCTGAGCCCAACGGTTACCTGCACATCGGTCACGCCAAGTCGATCTGTGTGAACTTCGGTCTGGCCCAGGAATTCGGCGGCGTCACGCACCTGCGCTTCGACGACACCAACCCGGCCAAGGAAGACCAGGAATACATCGACGCGATCGAAAGCGACGTCAAATGGCTGGGCTTCGAATGGTCGGGCGAAGTGCGCTACGCCTCGCAGTATTTCGACCAGTTGCACGACTGGGCCGTCGAGCTGATCAAGGCCGGCAAGGCCTACGTGGATGACCTCAGCCCGGAACAGGCCAAGGAATATCGTGGCAGCCTGACCGAGCCGGGCAAGAACAGCCCGTTCCGTGATCGCTCCGTGGAAGAAAACCTGGACTGGTTCGCCCGCATGCGTGCCGGCGAATTCCCGGACGGCGCACGTGTGTTGCGGGCGAAGATCGACATGGCCTCGCCGAACATGAACCTGCGCGATCCGATCATGTACCGCATCCGTCACGCCCATCATCACCAGACCGGCGACAAGTGGTGCATCTATCCGAACTACGATTTCACCCACGGTCAGTCGGACGCCATCGAAGGCATCACCCACTCGATCTGCACCCTGGAATTCGAAAGCCATCGTCCGTTGTACGAGTGGTTCCTCGAGAACCTGCCGGTGCCGGCGAACCCGCGCCAGTACGAATTCAGCCGCCTGAACCTGAACTACACGATCACCAGCAAGCGCAAGCTCAAGCAGCTTGTGGATGAGGGACACGTTCAGGGTTGGGACGACCCGCGCATGTCCACACTGTCCGGTTTCCGCCGCCGTGGCTACACGCCGAAATCGATCCGCAACTTCTGTGAAATGGTCGGCACCAACCGGTCCGACGGCGTGGTCGACTTCGGCATGCTCGAATTCAGCATCCGCGACGACCTCGACCACAGCGCCCCACGCGCCATGTGCGTGCTGCGTCCGCTGAAAGTCGTGATCACCAACTACCCGCAAGGCCAGGTCGAGAACCTCGAACTGCCTTGCCACCCGAAAGAAGACATGGGCATGCGCGTGCTGCCGTTTGCCCGCGAAATCTACATCGACCGTGACGACTTCATGGAAGAGCCGCCGAAAGGCTACAAGCGCCTTGAGCCGAACGGCGAAGTGCGCTTGCGTGGCAGCTACGTGATCCGCGCCGACGAAGCGATCAAGGACGCCGATGGCAATATCGTCGAACTGCGTTGCTCGTACGATCCGCAAACCCTGGGCAAGAACCCTGAAGGCCGCAAGGTCAAAGGCGTGGTGCACTGGGTGCCGGCGGCGGCCAGCGTCGAGTGCGAAGTGCGTTTGTATGATCGCCTGTTCCGCTCGCCCAACCCCGAGAAGGCTGAAGACAGCGCCAGTTTCCTGGACAACATCAACCCTGACTCCCTGCAAGTGCTGACCGGTTGTCGTGCTGAACCCTCGCTGGGCAACGCACAGCCGGAAGACCGTTTCCAGTTCGAGCGCGAAGGTTACTTCTGCGCAGATATCAAGGACTCGAAACCAGGCGCGCCGGTATTCAACCGTACCGTGACCTTGCGTGATTCGTGGGGCCAGTGATTCAAGGAACCTCTAAAGTGCTTTCGATCTACAACACGCTCACCAAGAGCAAAGAAGTTTTCAAGCCGCTGGATGGCAACAATGTGCGCATGTACGTCTGCGGGATGACCGTGTACGACTACTGCCACATTGGCCACGGTCGCAGCATGGTCGCGTTCGACCTGGTGACCCGCTGGTTGCGCTTCAGTGGTTACAACCTGACGTACGTGCGCAACATCACCGACATTGACGACAAGATCATCAATCGCGCCAACGAAAACGGCGAGTCGTTCGATGCGTTGACCGAGCGCATGATCACGGCGATGCACGAAGACGAAGCGCGCCTGAACATCCTCAAACCAGACATGGAACCGCGCGCCACGGCTCATATTCCCGGCATGCTGAGCATGATCCAGACCCTGATCGACAAGGGTTACGCCTACGCCCCGGGCAATGGCGACGTGTACTACCGCGTCGCCAAATTCATGGGCTACGGCAAACTGTCGCGCAAGAAAATCGAAGACCTGCGCATCGGCGCGCGGATCGAAGTCGACGAGTCGAAACAGGACCCGCTCGACTTCGTTTTGTGGAAGGCAACCAAGCCAGGCGAGCCGAGCTGGCCTTCGCCGTGGGGCGACGGACGTCCGGGCTGGCACATCGAGTGCTCGGTGATGTCCACCTGCTGCCTCGGCGAGACGTTCGACATTCATGGCGGCGGCAGCGACCTCGAATTCCCGCACCACGAAAACGAAATCGCCCAGAGCGAAGCGGCCACCGGCAAGACCTACGCCAACGCGTGGATGCACTGCGGGATGATTCGCATCAATGGCGAGAAGATGTCCAAGTCCTTGAACAACTTCTTCACCATCCGTGATGTGCTGGAAAAGTATCACCCGGAAGTCGTGCGTTACCTGCTGGTGTCGAGCCATTACCGCAGCGCAATCAACTATTCGGAAGACAACCTCAGGGACGCCAAAGGCGCGCTTGAGCGTTTCTACCATGCGTTGAAGGGGCTGCCATCGGTGGCACCTGCCGGCGGCGAAACGTTCGTGACGCGGTTTACCGAAGTGATGAACGACGACTTCGGCACACCGGAAGCCTGCGCGGTGCTGTTCGAGTTGGTCCGCGAGATCAATCGCTTGCGCGAGACTGATCTTGCTGCGGCGGCGGGCCTGGCAGCGCGTTTGAAGGAATTGGCCAGCGTGCTGGGTGTGTTGCAGCTTGAAGCCGATGACTTCCTGCAGGCCGGTGCTGAAGGGCGAGTTGATGCGGCACAAGTCGATGCGCTGATTGCTGCACGTCTGGCGGCCCGTGCTGGCAAAGACTGGGCTGAGTCCGACCGTATCCGCGATCAGCTGACCGCGATGGGCGTGGTGCTGGAAGACGGCAAGGGCGGCACGACGTGGCGGTTGGCTGACTGATTGCTGCTTTTGCTGTGCCATTTTAAAAAACAAAACCCGCCTTGTGCGGGTTTTTGTTTATGCGCGAGGTGCAAAAGTGGCCGTGTCCCGGCTTACGCCATCGCGAGCAAGCTCGCTCCCACACTGGATCTCCGCTAGTTTGAGTTTTGGGTGCACTTCATTCCCCTGTGGGAGCGAGCTTGCTCGCGATGTCCTCCTGCCGAACGCAAACAGTGTGAACGACCGGTCACTCAGCCTGCCGCAACCGCTTGTAAAGCGTATTGCGACTAACCCCCAGCCGCCGGGCCAAATGCGAGATATTCCCGCCGGCCGCCTGCAACTGCCGATTCAAATCCTGCGCATCATTCAAATCCACGGTCAACGGCTCTGGCGAATCCACCAGTTCCATCTCCAGATCGACAAAAAAATCATCTGGCAAATGCTCTGGCCTCACCGGCTGTTCTTCCGCCATCGCCAGCGCCACTTGGACCACGCTGCTAACCTGCCTTAAATTTCCCGGCCACGGATGACGGCTGAATAATTCCATCACTTCACGGCTCAAACCGGCCCACTGCGCCGGTTCCCGGTGCTGCTCCCAGATACGCTTGAACAAGGCCTGTTTGTCGGAGCGCTCGCGCAATGGCGGCAATTCGAGCGTCAAGCCGCCGATGCGGTAGTACAGGTCTTCACGAAACCGCCCCAGCTGAACCTGCTCGCGCAACGCGCGGTTGGTCGCAGAGATGATGCGGATGTCCACCGGGAACAGCTCGCTGCTGCCGACCGGTTGCACGCACCGTTCCTGCAACACTCGGAGCAGTCGCGCTTGTGTCGGCAGTGGCATATCACCGATTTCATCGAGAAACAGCGTGCCTTTGTCAGCCTTGCGGATCAGGCCGATGCTGCCTTTTTGGTTCGCACCGGTGAATGCGCCTTTCTCGTAACCGAACAACTCGGACTCCACCAGTTCGGCGGGGATCGCTGCGCAGTTAACCGCGATAAACGGCTGTTTGCTGCGAGAGCTGGCCTGATGCAGGGCTTTGACGAAGACTTCTTTGCCCACACCGGTTTCGCCGTGGATCAACAGTGGAATATCCTTTTCGAGCAAACGTTCGGCCTGGCGCATCGCTTTCTCCACCCGGCTGTCACCGAAGTGCAACGAGTTGAGACTGATGACGGTGGACGCAGCCACGCTGGGTTCGGCAAACACCCTTGCCTGAATGGGCACCTGCTTTGGTCGCTTGAGCAAACACTGGAAACGGTTGCGTCCCGAAGCTTGCAGGGCAAACGGCAACCCTTCCGGCTGATTCAGCAGTTCCAGCAGGGAGACCTTGAACAGACTCTCAACGCTGACCCGCGACAGGCTGACGCCCAGCAGATTATCGGCGCGGCGGTTGGCGGAAAGCACCTGACCGCTCTCATCGAAAATCAGCAATCCCGCCCACTGACTGTCGAGATTATTGAGTCCGGTGTTGAAGGTCAGCTGAAAGTGCTGACCGTGAAAGAGGTTGAGGATCAGCCGGTTTTCCACGGTCTGGCTCATCATCTTGACCATGCCGAGGGTGTGCGAGGGCGGCAGGTAGCTGTCGCTGGAGACGTCGAGCACCGCAATCACCTTGCGTTCGGCATCGAAGATCGGTGCAGCGGAACCGGTCATGAAGCGGTTGGCCTTGAGGAAATGTTCATCGTGTTCAATATGCACAGCTTGCTCGCAGGCCAGCGCCGTACCGATGGCGTTGGTGCCGCTGCAACGCTCCATCCAGCTGGCGCCGGCGCTGAATCCGCGGGTCAGGTTCGGCTCGATGAAGCGCTGCGTACCCCACGAGGTCAGCACCTGGCCCTGATTGTCAGCAAGCATGATCAGGCAATTGGAATTGCTGAGAATGTTTTCGTAGTAGGGCAACACTTCCTGATGCGTGGTTTGCACCAGTGAATGCTGACGTTCGAGTAACTGCGCGATGTCCGCGGCGGGCAACTGATCGAACGCCGGGGCGCTCTGGTGATCGAGGCCAAACGCACGGCATCGGGACCAGGAGTCCTGGATGATGGCGTCGTGGGAGAGCGGCAGGGCAGGTGCGGCCATGGCAATCGATCTCTGAGATTTTTATTATTTTTGTTATCGGTAAACGCGTTGTCGTTAAACGTAATGCCTGACTCGATCCCAGTAGCAGCTGGCGCAGCCTGCGTCCTTGCGGCATATCTGATACACCGGGGCATTTGATTTCACGACGACTGCGTCGCCGGACGTCCGAACGCGGCCCGAGGCTGCCAACTGCTACATGAATCGCGGCGAATTCGGGTGATTGGGTCGCAAAACCGTCTATAGAGTGTTGTTCACTATTGTTCATTGTCAACCGGCGCAGTGTTCAGTTGCTCAGCCACGGTTGTTCATTTCTGTTCAGCATTGAATGCTGTTTTCGCTGCAATCCGGACAATTCCAACGCAGATCAAAGGCTTGCCATTTCTGGCACGAATGTCGCTCTGTCATCCCGGTCGCTTGACTCCAAAAATAAAAAAGGCCGAGCCATGTCACTCACCCTGGAGCACGTCAGCCGTACCGTCGAGGGCCAGATCTGGATCGACGATGCCTGCCTGAGTTTTGAACCCGGATCGTTCAATGTTCTGCTCGGTCGCACGCTATCGGGCAAAACCAGCCTGATGCGGTTGATGGCCGGCCTCGACAAGCCCGACAGCGGGCGCATCCTGATGAACGGCGTCGACGTCACCCAGCGCCCGGTGCGTTTGCGCAACGTGTCGATGGTCTATCAGCAGTTCATCAATTACCCGACCATGACCGTGTTTGAAAACATCGCCTCGCCGTTGCGCCAGGGCGGTGTTTCCAATGAAGTGATCCAGAGCAAAGTGCTGGAAACTGCGAGAATGTTGCGCATCGAGAAGTTTCTGCAGCGCTATCCGCTGGAGCTTTCCGGGGGGCAACAACAGCGCACGGCGATGGCCCGGGCGCTGGTCAAGGACGCCGAGCTGATCCTGTTCGACGAGCCGCTGGTCAACCTCGACTACAAGCTTCGCGAAGAATTGCGTCAGGAAATGCGCGAGCTGTTCAAGGCGCGGCACACCATCGCGATTTATGCCACCACCGAACCCAACGAGGCGCTGGCGCTGGGCGGCACCACGACCATTCTGCACGAGGGCCGGGTGATCCAGAGCGGCAAATCGGCCGAGGTTTATCACCAGCCGCAAACCGTTCTGGCGGCAGAATTGTTCAGCGAACCGCCGATCAACCTGATGCCCGGCCGAATCGCCGGCAACGAGGTCAGCTTCGCCAACTTTGTGCACTTCCCGTTGAACGTCGATCTGCGCCCGGTCGGCGAGGGCGAGTTCCGCTTTGGCGTGCGCCCCAGCCACATTTCGCTGGTGCCGAGCAACGACGACGATCTGGAATTGGCGGTGACCGTGGAAGTCGCCGAGATCAGCGGCTCGGAAACCTTTCTGCATGTGCGCAATGAGCATTTCCTGCTGGTGCTGCACTTGCCCGGCGTTCACGAATACGACGTCGATGCACCCATTCGCATCTATATACCCACCCATAAACTGTTTGTGTTCGATGCGCAGGGACGGCTGGTTCAAGCCCCCGGTCGGCGCATCGCGAGGGTTGCCTGATGGCCGAAATCCGCTTGCAGAACCTCGCCCACAGCTACACCCGCACACCGACCGGGCCAGACGATTACGCGATTCGCGAGATGGATCACGTCTGGGAGCAGGGCGGCGCCTACGCTTTGCTCGGGCCATCGGGCTGCGGCAAGTCGACGTTGCTCAACATCATTTCCGGATTGCTCAGCCCGTCCCAGGGCCAGGTGTTATTCGACAGCAAAGTGGTCAACGACCTGACGCCGGAGAAGCGCAACATTGCTCAGGTTTTCCAGTTTCCGGTGGTCTACGACACCATGACCGTGTTCGACAACCTGGCCTTCCCGCTACGAAATCAGGGCATGGCCGAGGCGAAAATTCATAGCAAGGTGCAGGAAATTGCCGAAGTCCTCGACCTTCAGCCGTTGCTGAACAATAAGGCGCGCAACCTCACCGCCGATGAAAAACAGAAAGTTTCCATGGGCCGCGGGCTGGTGCGCGACGACGTGTCGGCCATCCTGTTCGATGAACCGCTGACCGTGATCGATCCGCACCTGAAATGGAAGCTTCGGCGCAAGCTCAAGCAGATCCACGAGCAGTTCAACATCACCATGGTTTACGTCACCCACGATCAACTCGAAGCCTCGACCTTTGCTGACAAAATTGCGGTGATGTACGGCGGGCAGATCGTCCAGTTCGGCACGCCACGGGATTTGTTCGAGCGCCCGAGCCACACCTTTGTCGGCTATTTCATTGGCAGCCCGGGGATGAATCTGATCGAGGTTCAGCCGCAGCCTGGAGGTGTCGGGTTCGCGGCTACCCATTTGCCGTTGTCCGACGCGCAACAGCGCCGAATCGCCGAGACGCAATGGAAAACCCTGAAAGTCGGCATCCGTCCGGAGTTTGTCCACGTGTGGGACGAACCCTTCGATGACGCGATGCAGGCCCAAGTCGTACACGTCGAAGACCTCGGCACCTACAAGATCATGACCCTGAATCTCGACGGCGCACCACTCAAGGTGCGCCTGGCCGAAGACAAGCCCGTGCCGGAAGGCATCGCGTACATCAGTTTTCCGGCGCAGTGGTTGATGGTGTATGCCGATGATTACCTGCTGGAGGCACAGCCATGAACAAGGTGCAGAACAACAAGGCCTGGTGGCTGGTGTTGCCGGTGTTTCTGCTGGTGGCGTTCAGTGCGGTGATCCCGATGATGACGGTGGTCAACTACTCGGTGCAGGACATTTTCGACCAGTCCAGCCGCTACTTTGTCGGCGCAGACTGGTACCGGCAGGTGCTGCTCGATCCACGTCTGCACGACTCGCTGCTGCGCCAGTTCATCTATTCCGGTTGTGTGTTGCTGATCGAAATTCCGCTGGGCATCGCCATCGCCCTGACCATGCCGACCAAGGGTCGCTGGTCGTCGCTGGTGCTGATTATTCTGGCGATTCCGCTGTTAATTCCCTGGAACGTGGTCGGCACGATCTGGCAGATATTCGGCCGCGCCGACATTGGTCTGCTGGGATCGAGCCTCAATGCGCTGGGCATCAGCTATAACTATGCTGCGAACACCATGGACGCCTGGGTCACGGTGCTGGTGATGGACGTGTGGCACTGGACCTCGCTGGTGGCGCTGTTGTGTTTCTCCGGGTTGCGGGCGATTCCGGACGTGTATTACCAGGCGGCGCGAATTGATCGGGCATCGGCCTGGGCGGTGTTCCGCCACATTCAGCTGCCCAAGCTCAAAAGTGTGCTGCTGATCGCAGTGATGTTGCGCTTCATGGACAGTTTCATGATCTACACCGAGCCCTTCGTACTGACGGGCGGCGGGCCGGGGAATGCCACAACGTTCCTCAGTCAGACCCTGACACAAATGGCCATCGGCCAATTCGACCTCGGCCCGGCGGCAGCTTTCTCGCTGGTGTATTTCCTGATCATTCTGTTGGTGTCCTGGCTGTTCTACACGGCCATGACTCACTCTGACGCCAACCGCTGAGGCCCGCGCCATGAGCAAGAGAAAGCTTGTTCCACTGTTGATCTACATCCTGTTCCTGCTGGTCCCGATCTACTGGCTGCTGAACATGTCCTTCAAGAGCAACACCGAAATCCTCAGCGGTCTTACGCTGTTTCCGCAGGATTTTACCTTGGCCAATTACAAGGTGATCTTCACCGATCCGGCCTGGTACACCGGTTATCTCAACTCACTGTATTACGTGAGCCTGAACACAGTGATTTCGCTCAGCGTCGCGTTGCCGGCGGCGTACGCGTTTTCGCGCTATCGTTTTCTCGGCGACAAGCACTTGTTCTTCTGGCTGCTGACCAACCGCATGGCGCCACCGGCGGTATTTCTGCTGCCTTTCTTTCAGCTGTACTCCTCGATCGGGCTGTTCGATACGCATATCGCGGTAGCGTTGGCCCACTGCCTGTTCAACGTGCCGTTGGCGGTGTGGATTCTCGAAGGGTTCATGTCCGGCGTGCCAAAAGAAATCGACGAAACGGCCTACATTGACGGCTACAGTTTTCCCAAGTTCTTCGTGAAGATTTTCGTTCCGTTGATTGGCTCGGGGATCGGTGTCACGGCGTTTTTCTGCTTCATGTTTTCCTGGGTCGAGCTGTTGCTGGCGAGAACCCTGACTTCGGTGAACGCCAAGCCGATCGCTGCGGTGATGACGCGCACGGTCTCGGCGTCGGGCATTGACTGGGGCGTGCTGGCGGCGGCGGGAGTGCTGACGATTTTGCCCGGCGTGCTGGTGATCTGGTTTGTTCGCAACCACGTGGCCAAAGGCTTCGCCTTGGGCCGGGTATGAGGAACTGACGATGGAATGGATGAACTGGACCGCCCCGACGGCGGCGTTTTTTGGTGTCATCGGCCTGATCCTGGCGGGCATGACGACCTGGGAATTACGTTCGCCGAGCATTCCCCGGCGAGGTTTTCTGCCCATTGCCACCACCCGTGGCGATCGGCTGTTCATCGGTCTTCTCGGCAGCGCCTACCTGCATCTGCTGGTAATCGGCGCCACCGACTGGAGCATCTGGGTCGCGTTTGCGCTCTCCCTGGTGTGGCTGTTGGCTGTGATGCGTTGGGGCTAGTCGACACCGATCGGCAATGTTGCTCCGAAACTTAAACAGGAGGTCTCTATGTTCGACAATAACAATAAGCTGCGACATAGCATTTCATTGGCAGCCCTATTCGCGCTCAGCGGATTGAGCGTCTCGGCCTGGGCCGATGCCTATGAAGACGCCGCGAAAAAATGGATCGGCAGTGAGTTCAAGCCGTCCACCCTGACGGCGGAACAGCAGCTCGAAGAACTCAAATGGTTTATCAAGGCCGCCGAGCCGTTTCGCGGCATGAAGATCAACGTGGTGTCGGAAACAATTGCCACGCACGAGTACGAATCCAAAGTGCTGGCCAAGGCGTTCAGCGAAATCACCGGGATCAAACTGACCCACGACTTGCTGCAGGAAGGCGATGTGGTGGAGAAGCTGCAGACGCAAATGCAGTCGGACAAGAATATTTATGACGGCTGGGTCAACGACTCGGATCTGATCGGTACACACCTTCGTTATGGCAAGACCGAATCGATCACCGACCTGATGGCCAATGAAGGCAAGAACTTCACCTCGCCGACCCTCGATCTCAAGGACTTCATTGGTATCTCGTTCACCACCGCGCCAGACGGCAAGATCTATCAACTGCCCGATCAGCAGTTTGCCAACCTGTACTGGTTCCGCGCCGACTGGTTTGAACGCGCGGACCTGAAAGCCAAGTTCAAGGAAAAATATGGTTACGAGCTGGGCGTGCCGGTGAACTGGTCAGCCTATGAAGACATCGCCAAATTCTTCAGCGAAGACGTCAAGGAAATCGATGGCAAGCGTGTGTACGGCCACATGGATTACGGCAAAAAGGACCCGTCGCTGGGCTGGCGCTTCACCGATGCCTGGTTCTCGATGGCCGGCGGCGGCGACAAGGGTTTGCCTAACGGCTTGCCGGTGGACGAGTGGGGGATTCGTGTCGAAAACTGCCATCCGGTTGGCTCCAGCGTGACCCGCGGCGGCGACACCAACGGCCCGGCAGCGGTTTATGCCACCACCAAATACGTTGAATGGATGAAGAAGTACGCGCCACCGGAAGCGGCGGGCATGACCTTCTCCGAATCCGGCCCGGTGCCATCCCAGGGCAACATTGCCCAGCAGATTTTCTGGTACACCGCCTTCACCGCCGACATGACCAAGCCGGGTCTGCCGGTGATGAATGCCGACGGCACGCCGAAATGGCGCATGGCGCCGTCGCCCAAAGGCCCGTATTGGGAGGAGGGCATGAAGCTCGGATATCAGGACACAGGCTCGTGGACCTTCCTCAAATCCACACCTGAGAAACAGAAACTGGCGGCCTGGCTGTACGCGCAGTTCGTCACCTCGAAAACCGTATCGCTGAAGAAAACCATCGTCGGCCTGACGCCGATCCGCGAGTCGGACATCAACTCGCAAGCCATGACCGACCTCGCGCCGAAACTGGGTGGCCTGGTCGAGTTTTATCGCAGCCCCGCCCGCGTGCAATGGACCCCGACCGGGACCAACGTGCCGGACTATCCGCGCCTGGCGCAACTGTGGTGGAGCCACATCGCCGAAGCGGCCAGCGGCGAGAAAACCCCGCAAGAGGCACTGGATGGTTTGGCCAAGGATCAGGACGCAATCATGACGCGTCTGGAACGCTCGAAGGCGCAAGCGACCTGCGCCCCGAAAATGAACCCGGAGCGCGATGCGCAGTACTGGTTCGATCAACCGGGTGCACCGAAGCCTAAACTGGCGAACGAGAAGCCGAAAGGTGAAACCGTGGGCTATGCCGAACTGCTGAAATCATGGGAGGCGGCGCGTAAGTAAACTGCTGGAACCGAAAACGGCACCGTGAGGTGCCGTTTGTATGGGTGCCTGAACCACCCGTAATGCGCGGTCCGGGCACACACGGTCTAGACCTCGATTGTGAGCTCATCACCCTCGGCATATGAGCAACAGGCCAGCGCATAACCTGACTCCCTTTCCGCGGCACTGAGCGAGAAATCAGGTGCTCTTTTGCATGAGCCGGAAACTACCTTGATCCTGCAACTGCCGCAGATGCCTGATCGACACTGGCTGCGGATGGACACCAGGTTGGCTTCCAGTGCATCAAGCAATGTTGTCCCTGCATTGACCACGAAGTAGTAGTCCAGCTGGTTTGACCGGGCGCGGACAGTGGTGTGCTGGGGCTGGTCTGGTTTTGACACTGACCGGTCCGGGCTGCTGAATGCTTCGATGTAGCAGGGGATGTTGCCATTGAACTCTGCGACGTGTGCCTGCTGAGCCGCAGAAAATCCGTGGCTGCCACAAATGACCACCGCGTCTGCAGGGGCCGTTTCCAGTAAGTCCGTCTTACTCAGACGTCCGCCGATAAAGTGACTTGAGTGAGGGTTGACTGCCTCTCGAGTAATAAAAAAACGAACACTGAACCACGTTGATCCAAGCTCCAGAGCGAGGAGTTCTGCGAGGAAAGGTATGCTGTCAATGGTTGGTGAACTGACCAGAAGGGTAACTTTCGGGACGGGCTTACCTTCCTTATCAAGCAGGGCCAGGCAACGAATGAGTGCAATCGGCAGAGTGATGCCGATGCCTCCTGCCAGCATCAACACATGCCGATAGCCATTAATGCGGTCCGAAGTGATGTTTCCACCTACTTGGGAGCAATAAATAAGTGATCCTGAGTTGATATTGGAGTGCAAGCTGTCCGAGACGCCCTTGTTGCCTGTTCTCTTGACAGTTATTTCTATCTGCTTGTTATCCCTCAATGCTGTGATCGAATAATTTCTTTTCTGTGTGGTGCCACTTAGGTCGGGGTGATTGATGACAATAAATCGCCCCGGCTTTAATTCATCGGTTGTGATGCTCTCGGGCACGCGTAGCAGGTAGGTCTTGATATTGGTTGCGACGTCCGAAGTTTTCTCGCAACTCAAGAACGTAGGCCATTCCATGTTGTCCCCTTCATAGTAAAAATATGAGTGCGGCTTTTGATGAGTTGGGGTTTCAGGGGGAGGGTGGTAGATGACGTCAGTGGATTTCGTCGAGACCTATTCTGCTCAGCAGTTTGTCGACCGAGTCTGTGTAGACGTTAACTTCACCAAGGGTGTCAGTGTCATTGATGATGTCTTTGTAACGAGGCAGGCGAGCATGAGAAAAGGCCATTTCCCAAGCACTCATCTCATTGTTGGCAAACATTGAGACGGTTTTCTTGATGACATTCTGCAGGTGCATTTTTTCGCTTTTGGACAAGGTCGTTATCAGGTCCGAAGCCACATAGCTGAACACACTGCAATGACTCCATTCATCCATTGCATGGGTTTTGGTAACCTGATGGCAAATGCTTTGAACGGAGTTGTCTTCCGCTAAAGTTTTTAGATAGTCAGTAATCAGCGTTTCACTTGCGCAGGCGATCCCGAATCGAGTAAGTCTGCGCTCCCATTCGGCAGAGCAGGATGAGAGGACCCAGTTTTTCCATTTGATCAGATTGAAGTCGGTGAAATTCAGGTACGCGAGGTCCCGATGGTGGTAGATGTAATTGCACGCTGTAACTGACATTTTGGTGTGCAGCGCTTCATCCAGCAGCGCTTCGGAGATGGACTCCTGTAGCAATGCACGATTCCTGGTAGCGCTGGGTGGAGTCTTGATGATGTCTTCACACGCAGGCGTGACGATGTCGCACTCGATATAGATGGTTTTAAGGTTGTAAATAATCCATGCATAGGACAAGCATGTGGATTTCATTTCCGGGGAGGCTTCAATCCAGGCAGGGTGATTTCTGAAAGGCAGCAAGCTTTCACAGAAGTCATTTTTGCTGGGGTCGAATGCCAGTTCCGAATACGCAGGTTGTTTGTTGTTGACAGCGGCTCGTGTGTTCCAGAGCGCGGAAAGTTTTTCGAGCATCTGCGCAACAGAGTAAGTTTGAGTTTCTTGAATATTCACGGCGGGTCACCTTTTTTGTTATTAGGAGCAATCCGGGGAGTAGGGCTGGTTATTCTGGCAGATCGAGCCAGTTTGAAATGATTCCAGGGACAACGGCTTTCAAGGATTTCCCGTGTAAAGATGCCTGCTGGCGCAGATCACGCGGATCAATAGAGGCCATGTTGAGTTCGGCCGCATGGCCTACCAGCCATTGCTCGATACGGTCAGGATCGACTTCCAGGTGACACTGCAGAGCCAAAACATTATTGCCGAAACTAAACGCCTGATTCGCACAAAGTTCGCTGCTGGCTAGATGTGTAGCGCCTTTCGGGATATCGAACTGATCTCCATGCCAATGCAAGACGGCTACATCACCGTTCAAGGGTTCGAGATAGGTATGGCGTGCACTGTCACTCAATTGCAAGGGACTGAAACCAATCTCCAGTTTCCCCATGGGGTAAACGCAAGCGCCTAATGTTCTCGCTATAAGCTGGGCGCCCAGGCATATTCCCAGTATCTTTTTATTACTCTGCAACCGTTTGGTTATAAGTGCAATTTCGTCTTCGAGAAATGGGTATTTTTTTTCATCATAAGCACCTATTGGTCCTCCCAATATCACCATCAGATCAGGTGTTATCGGATCGACCTTGTCAAGTGCGTCGGCAGTGGCGTCAATTGTCTGGATGCTGTAGTTGCGTTGTAACAGCAAGTGTTCAATGGTGCCAAGATCTTCAAAGTGAAGGTGTCGAATGACGAGAGCGTTTTTCATTTTTGTCCGATTTGTGTTGTTGGTCTGGGCGGAAAATTAAACCGAACTCCTGGATGTTGTCGAATTGCAAAATGTAAGAAATATCTATTAATATGTGTAAGTATTTCCAGGTTGTCTGCCATGGGCTTTAATTCTTATGGGCGTACGGTTTTATGGCGAAGAAATTGTACAGATTTATGAAACGTCCAAGATAAAGTTTAAGTACATGTGACCGAACCCGCGTAGAAGGCGCAGTAAACGAAAAGGAGAAACCAAGGGATCGGCGGTGAAGCGGTTCATCGGGCAGTTCAGGGAAGAGCATCCAGGGTACAAAGATCGCAGCTTCGTTTCACTCGACAGCACCTACACAGGAATGCTTGACCTGCAGGAGCTGACCAGTGAAACGAGGCTGCGATCTGTTGATGTTGAAAGCACAACAACAAAAATGGAACCGGAAGATGCTCGGATTCAGGATGACGCACGGGTTTCAATGAAGTACTCCAGTCCACTGGGGAATTCCACTTTGATCAGCTTTGATATTTCTGCAATCTGATTCTCTGTCAGCTCTAGCTCTCCAGGTTCTATCTCTGCAAAAGATTTTGATTCAGTCAGTTGTGCCAGTGCCTGGGTTAGTGCGGGCTCCTTGATAGCTAACTCAAATTGCAATGAATCGTCCCATTTATCGTCTGGATAAAAACCGGTGATAGATAGGTAGCGCATAGTTGCTCTCGGCAAGAGGGCTATCCCGGATATACGGTGGCATCGAAGTAGCAGGTTTGATTTGATGGCTGAACAGAGGCTGAAAGTCAGGAATCCACGCGGCCAAGAGGGGAGCGACCTATAAAGGCCGTCCGTATGCCGATTTGTAGCTTGTGGTATTCGTTATGGCGCGCGAGCACCGATGAAGTACTCCAGACCTTCGGGGAAGTCCACGTTCAGAAGCTTTGAAATCTGAGCCACTTGGCTGCCCGTGAGCTCCAGCTCGCCAGGTTCTATTTCGTTTAAAGATTTTGACTCCGTCAGTTGAGCAAGTGCTTGGTTTAACGCGGGGTCCGTGATTGTCAACTCAAACTGTAATGAGTCGTCCTGTTTGTCGTCTGGATAGAATCCGGTGATAGATAGGTGGCGCATGATTTTCTCTCTTCAGTTATCTTGGAGTAGTTCTGCCCGGCTTTGCCGGTTTTGTTTGTTTGCCTGTAATGTGATTGAACTCTCCCAGATGGTTCCCTAATTTATCATATCGCTCTACAGCGTTGCTCTTTGAATCCCACTCATAAATCCGGCCCTTGCGATCTAGCCATCGTGCGCGCTTTTTCCCACCACCCTGAACCGAAGCCTTTGATTTAACACTATACGTGTCTGGATAAGCGGGCAGCATTTTCGGAATATCGTAGTACTTATGATCTCCCGGCATGCTAGTAACAACATACACCGGCCTAACCCCCGACCCTACCGGAAACACAAGAATGAAATCCTTGTACTCAGGCGGGTAGATCGGATTGACGATGATGTTGCCGGCAACTTCCGTTGGCGGGTAAACCCAGATGTGCGGTGCCTGTGGCGCAGCTTGCAGCGCCGGAATACCAAGAATGTCCGAGCCGTCCACAGCCGGCGTCCAGATCAGTTCGACCCCGTCGCCCAAATCAGCCACTTGCTGGCTGCCGCGCAACGCGAACTGCACAACATCGACCATTTCCCAATCGTGATTTTTACCGGTGTAAAAACCGTAACCCTTGAGGCTGCCATCGGTTTGCTGCTCGATATGCAGACGAACGCGGGTGCGGGCTTGTTTGAGGGCGCGCAGTTGTTCTTCGGAATAGATCGCGCTATCGCCGAGGCTTGGCGTCCAGAACACCGCGGCTATACCGGCAAGCGCCGTAGCGCCAGCGACGCCGATAGCTGCGCCTGAGCCTACGGTTGTAGCGCCAATTGTCGGGGTGCGGAGTGCAAGTCGGCCGACGCCGAGGGCTGCAATGTTGCCACTGATTTTTTGCAGATCCAGCAGTCCGGCACCGTCCGTTTCGCGAGCGCCAAGCCAGGCAATTTCGCCGTAATCCTTAAGGCTATCGACCGGCACCATTCCCGACGGGTACGAATAATCGATAATGGCGTCCGGTAAGTTGCAGGACTTGGCGAAGACACACCCTCTATTAACGACGTCCTTCTTCTTTGTCTCTGTAATAAGACTGTTCTCATAGGCCCGTTGCCTTGCAAGCATGGCGTCGTAAGCGTTTTGTCTGGCATCACGCTCTGCCAGCTCCGTAGCAGTCATGAGGCGACTGGTGATGTGATGTCCATCGCCGGAGGGTGGGTTTTGAACCCGCGGTACATCCTTGTGACCAGCCACTGATCATCCTTTCGTTCGTCCATCGGCAGCGCCCATTGAGGGGCTGCGCGACATTAACGAACGAGGTCAATGGTGGCTGTAGGACGGGTCTTGGATGGTGCTAGGTGATTTCTATTTTTTGCGTCAGGTCGAAGCGAAATCGTGGGAAGCGGCGGCCAGGCAAACAGTGATGATGGGAAATGCGAACGGCATCGAGAGGTGCCGTTTTCGTTTATCTCAAGTCAAGGCCGCGAGATTTTCGATTGTTTGCGGAAAGCGTTCAACCAGACGGATCAGTGTCGTGGCTTGGGCATTAGGCGTTGCCCGTCCCTGTTCCCAGTTTTCCAGGGTTCGGGTATTGGTGCGCAGATACATGGCGAACACCGAGCGGGAGAGGTTGAGCTGTTTGCGGATGGCGACCAATTCCTCGGCAGTGATGGGCATCAGTTCTGGCAAATGAATCTTGTGCGTTCGCAGCGTGATCTTGCCTTGGCGCTCATCGGCGAGGGCGTCCAGGCCATCCATCAGTTCGGCAAAAATGTCACGTTTCATAGTGGGATCTCGTTTTGATTTCTCTATCCAGCGTTTGTCTGAAGAGCTTTTTCTGGACGGTCGACAGATCGTCCTGCTCGTCTTTGTCATACACAGTGAACAGCCAGAACTGATTGAAGCCAGACCACCAGTAATAAATCTCCCGTAAGCCACTGCGCTTGCCTTTACTACGTCGTTGGTCGCAGAAGCGAATTTTGCGCAGTCCGCCGGTCCCTTCAATCAGGTCGCCTGCTTCAGGATTTTTCAGTAATTCGAGTTGAAAGCTGTGAAACAGATCGTCATCGAGGTAATCGCCTCGATGCTTCTGAAACATACGTAATTCGATAAATAGAGCTTCCATGTTCTGTACGTTACCTACGTATAGTCTTGTCTCTGTAATCGAATCGGTCAAGGCCTTCAGGCCAACCTTTTCTTCCCCGCTTTCACCGGTAGCTCTCGGGGGTAAAAACACCTGTAGGACAATTCAACAGGTCGGGCTGGAACTTTCGATAGTTTGCAAGGGGGATGGGGGGCGGCTTTTGATGTTGAAAGCACAAAAGCAAAAACGGCACCCGAAGGTGCCGTTTCTTTTCCTGCCAAATAACGCTACACGATCAACCCGCCAAGCCCGACTGCTGAACCAGCGTCAGCAATGGCTGTGGGTACACACCCAGGAAGAACGCAACCAGGGCAATCGCCAGCAGCATCACGCCGCCTGCCTTCTGCTCCCAATGCAACTGCGCGTCGTGGCGGCGCAGGTTCGGCTCGATCAGGTACAGGGTGACCATCACGCGCAGGTAGTAGAAGACGCCGATGGCGCTGCCCAATACCAGCGAACCGACCAGCCACCATTGCTGCGACTCCACGCCGGTGGCGATGATGTAGAACTTGCCAATGAAGCCAGCGGTCAGCGGGATGCCGGCCAGGGACAGCATCATCACGGTGAGCACGGCGGTCAGGTACGGACGGCGCCAGAACAGGCCGCGGTATTCGTACAGCGCATCGGCGTCGCGACCGTTGTACGGCGAGGACATCAGCGTGATCACGCCGAAGGCGCCGAGGCTGGTGATGACGTAGGTGACCAGGTACACGCCGATGGCTTCCACGGCCAGACCCTTGCTCGCCACCAGGGCGATCAGCAGGTAACCGAAGTGAGCGATGGACGAGTAACCGAGCAGACGCTTGAGGTTGCTTTGCGTCAGGGCCAGCAGGTTACCGAACAGGATCGACGCGATGGCGATGACGGTCAGCACGTCGCTCAGTACACCGCTGCTGGCAGCAGGGGAGATCTGGAACAGGCGCACCATCACAGCAAACACCGCGACTTTCGAGGCGGTTGCAAGGAACGCCGCCACCGGTGCCGGAGCACCTTCGTAAACGTCCGGGGTCCAGAGGTGGAAAGGTACCAGCGACAGCTTGAACGCCAGACCGATCAACATCATGCCCAGGCCCATCTGTGCCAGCGAACTTGGCAGGCCGGTGGTCGCCAGGGCGTGCCCGATACCGGTAAAGCTCAGGCTGCCGGAATCGGCGTAGAGCAGCGCCATGCCGAACAACAGGAACGCCGAACCGGCGGCCGACAGCACCATGTACTTGATGCCGGCTTCCAGTGAACGCTTGTTGAAGAAGGCATACGCCACCAGGCCGTAAACCGGTACCGACAGCAGTTCCAGACCGATGAACAACCCGGCCAGATGCTGCGCGCTGACCAGAACCAGCCCGCCGAGGGCCGACATCAGGATCAGCAGGTAAAGTTCTTCACGGTTGCCAGGGTAGCCCGAACCGCCATCGCCGAGGTAGGCGTGGGCGAGGGTCACACAGGCGAGGGTGGCGACCAGGATCAGCGCCATGTACAGACAGGCAAAGGTGTCGATCTGCAGCAGGGGAGTCACCGCCAACGGCGCGACTTTCAGGGCTGGCAGGATCGACAGCAATGCCAGGTTCAGACCTGCCACGGAAATGAGGAAGGTCTGCGAGTGGTTGCGGCGCCAGGCGATCGCCAGCATCACCACGATGATCGTGATGGTGGTGATCAGCAACGGCGCCAGCGCGATAAAGTGTTGAGTCGTGAATTCCATAGCGCTCTTACCGGGCCGAAGCGAGTTGAGTGAAGGCGGTGCCGAGCCATTGCTGCACGCCATGCATCGTCGCAGCAGAGGTATCGAGGAACGGTTGCGGGTACACGCCGAGGTAAATCAGCAGTGCCGCAAGCCCAACCACCATGATCATTTCGCGACTGTCCATACCGTGCATGACCGCGTCCGATTTGGCCGGGCCAAAGTACGCGCGGTGGATCATGATCAGCGAGTAGACCGAACCGAATACCAGACCCGTCGTGGCGATGATGGTGATCCACGGCGCGGCGGCAAAGCTGCCGATCAGGATAAGGAATTCACCGACGAAGTTACCGGTGCCCGGCAAGCCCAGCGAAGCGGCTGCAAAGAACAGGCTGAGCGCCGGCAGGTAAGCGATCTTCGACCACAAACCACCCATTTCACGCATGTCGCGGGTATGAGTGCGCTCATACAGCTGACCACTGAGGATAAACAGTGCCGCGGCGGACACACCGTGCGCGAGCATCTGCATCACCGCGCCCTGCAAGGCCAGCTGGCTGCCGGAGTAGATGCCGATCAGTACGAAGCCCATGTGGGAAACGGACGAGAAGGCGATCAGACGCTTGATGTCGGTTTGTGCGAACGCCAGGAACGCGCCGTAGAAAATCCCGATCAGACCCAGGGTCATGGCGATCGGCGCAAACTCGGCCGAGGCGTTCGGGAACAGCGGCAAGGCGAAGCGCAGCAGACCGTAAGCCGCCGTCTTCAACAGGATACCGGCCAGGTCGACCGAACCGGCAGTTGGCGCCTGGGCGTGAGCGTCAGGCAACCACGAGTGGAACGGCACGACCGGCAGCTTCACCGCAAAAGCGATGAAGAAGCCGAGCATGAGGATGTACTCGGTGGTCAGCGACATCTTGGTTTTCAACAGATCGGCGTAGTTGAACGTGATAACGCCGGTGTCGTTGAAGTTGACCAGCACCAGACCGAGGATCGCCACCAGCATGATCAGGCCGGACGCCTGAGTGAAGATGAAGAACTTGGTCGCTGCGTAGATCCGGGTTTTCTTGCCGTCCGAAGAGCTGTGACCCCAGAGCGCGATGAGGAAATACATCGGCACCAGCATCATTTCCCAGAAGAAGAAGAACATGAACAGGTCGAGGGCGAGGAACACGCCGACGACACCGCCCAGAATCCACATCAGGTTCAGGTGGAAGAAGCCAACGTGACGTTGAATCTCTTTCCATGAGCAGAGTACCGAGAGGATACCCAGCAGACCGGTCAGCAGGATCATCAACAGCGACAGGCCGTCGAGGGCCAAATGCACGCTGATGCCGAAACGCGCGATCCAGATGTGCTTGAACTCAAGCGCCCAGGTCGGATCGGCGCCAGGCGCCGGGGCAAATGAATAGTCGCCGGTGGCCCACAGCCAGAGGCCGATGGCGAGCAACAGGGACATGGTCAACAGCGCAATCCAGCGCGGGAGGGTGGCGCCGAAGCGCTCACCCATCCAGCACAGCAGGCCGCCGATGAAGGGGATCAGGATTAGCCAAGGCAGAATCATGACGGGCTCAATTCCTTTCGCAAGTTCGCAAGGTTCATATTCAGACCGCTACCAGCACGATGGCGCCGATGACCAGCACGGAGCCGGCTGCCATCGAGGCCGCGTACCAACGCAGTTGACCGGTTTCGGTACGGCTGAGGGCGGTGTGACCGCCTTTGGCCATACGCGGGATCAGACCGATGGTCTGGTCGAGCGGGTCTTTGCGCAGTACGTGGCTGATCGCAAGGTATGGCTTGACGAACAGTTTGTCGTAGATCCAGTCGAAGCCCCAGGCAGCGAACCACCAGGCCGAAAGGAAGCGGCCGATGCCGCTGTTGGCGATTGCAGTGACAAAACGACGCTTGCCGAGGAACAGCAGCGCGGCCAGCAGGATACCGGCCAGGGCGATGGCGCCCGAAGCGATTTCCAGACTGTGCTTGGCGTCGCCGCCGGCATGCCCGACGCTTTGCGGCAGTACACCGTGCAGCGGCGGAACGATCATCGCGCCAATGGCGGTGGACAACACGATCAGCACCGACAGTGGCAGCCAGTGAGCGATGCCGTGACCGGCGTGCGCTTCGGTCTTCGCTTCACCGTGAAACGCGATGAAGATCAGACGGAAGGTGTACAGCGAGGTCATGAACGCGCCGACCAGACCTGCGTAAAGCAGACCGTGGTTGCCGCTGGCGAACGCTTCCCAAAGGATTTCGTCCTTGGAGTAGAAACCTGCGGTCACCAGTGGCAGCGCCGCCAGGGCCGCGCCGCCGACGATGAAGCTGGCGTAGGCCAACGGCAGTTTCTTCCACAGCCCACCCATCTTGAAGATGTTCTGCTCGTGGTGGCAGGCAACGATCACCGCACCGGAAGCAAGGAACAGCAACGCCTTGAAGAACGCGTGGGTCATCAAGTGGAAAATCGCGCCATCCCATGCGCCCACGCCCAGCGCCAGGAACATGTAGCCGATCTGGCTCATGGTCGAGTAGGCGAGGATACGTTTGATGTCGGTCTGCACCAGAGCGGCAAAACCTGCCAGCACCAGGGTCACGCCACCGACGATTCCCACAAGCTGCAGAACGTCCGGCGCCAGCGCGAACAGGCCGTGAGTACGGGCGATCAGGTAGACACCGGCGGTTACCATGGTTGCGGCGTGGATCAGTGCCGACACCGGGGTCGGGCCGGCCATCGCATCCGCCAGCCAGGTCTGCAGCGGCAGTTGCGCCGATTTACCGACAGCGCCGCCCAGCAGCATCAGGGTGGCCATGACCATCCAGAAGTCGCCGGCCTGGAATTTCTGCGGTGCCAGCACCAGCAGTTCCTGAATGTTCAGCGTGCCCAGTTGCTGGAACAGAATGAACAGGCCGATGGCCATGAACACGTCGCCGATGCGGGTCACGATGAAGGCTTTAAGTGCCGCATTACCGTTGTTGCGGTTGCTGTAGTAGAAACCGATCAACAGGTAGGAGCACAGGCCCACGCCTTCCCAGCCGAAGTACAGGAACAACAGGTTATCGCCGAGGATCAGGAACAGCATGCTGGCGATAAACAGGTTGGTGTAGGCGAAGAAGCGCGAGTAACCCGCTTCACCGCGCATGTACCAGGACGCGAACAAATGGATCAGGAAGCCGACGCCAACCACCACGCCCAGCATGGTCACGGACAGGCCATCCAGATACAGCGCGAAGTTTGGCGTGAAGCCTTCCACCGCCATCCACTGCCACAACACCTGGGTGTAGTGGCCGCCTTCTGGCGGAGCAACGTTGAACTGCCAGATCACGTAAGCGGTGACGATGGCAGACAGGCCAATGGAGCCGACGCCGATCAGCGCGGCAAGGTTTTCCGAGAGCCGTCCACGGGAGAACGACAGCAGCAGAAAACCAATCAGAGGGAATACGAAAGTCAGATAGAGAAGATTCATCCGCGCATCTCGCTGGCAGCGTCGATATCGAGAGTGTGGAAGCGGCGATACAGCTGCAACAGAATCGCCAGGCCAATACTGGCCTCGGCGGCCGCGAGGCTGATCACCAGGATGAACATGATTTGCCCATCCGGCTGACCCCAACGGCTACCGGCAACGATGAAGGCCAGTGCGGAGGCATTCATCATGATCTCCAGGCTCATCAGCACGAAAAGAATGTTGCGGCGGACCATCAGGCCGACCAGACCGAGGCAGAACAGGATGCCGGCGACCGCCAGACCATGCTCCAAAGGGATAGCAGGCATCGTCATTGCTCCTTGGCTTCGTTACGGCCGAGATGGAACGCCGTGACAGCTGCAGCGAGCAGCAACATCGAGGCGAGTTCGACCACCAGCAGATACGGGCCAAACAGGCTGATGCCCACGGCCTTGGCGTCTACGGTGGTGTGGCCGATGGCCTGACCGCTCTGGTCGCTGAACAGCACATACAGCAGTTCGACCAGCAGCAAGGTGCCGAGAATCACCGGGCCCAGCCAGATACCTGGCTTGAGCCACACGCGCTCCTGCTGAACTGAGGCGGGGCCGAGGTTGAGCATCATCACCACGAACACGAACAGCACCATGATGGCGCCAGCGTAGGCGATCACTTCCAGCACACCGGCAAACGGTGCGCCAAGGGCGAAAAACGTCATCGCCACGGCAATCAGCGAAATGATCAGGTAGAGCAGGGCGTGCACAGGGTTGGTGTGAGTGATCACGCGAAGCGTGGACACCACAGCGATACCCGATGCGAAATAGAAAGCGAATTCCATCTTTCTTCCTTAAGGCAGCAAGCTCTTCACGTTGATCGGTTCGGCTTCATTTTGCGCGGAGCCTTTGGGCTTACCGGCAATCGCCATACCTGCAACACGGTAGAAGTTGTAATCAGGGTTTTTGCCGGGGCCGGAGATCAGCAGATCTTCTTTCTCGTAAACCAGGTCCTGACGTTTGAACTCGGCCATCTCGAAGTCCGGTGTCAGCTGGATCGCGGTGGTCGGGCAGGCTTCCTCGCAGAGGCCGCAGAAAATGCAGCGCGAGAAGTTGATGCGGAAGAAGTCCGGGTACCAGCGACCGTCTTCGGTTTCAGCTTTCTGCAGCGAGATGCAGCCCACCGGGCACGCCACGGCGCACAGGTTGCAGGCTACACAGCGCTCTTCGCCATCGGGGTCGCGGGTCAGAACGATACGGCCCCGGTAGCGCGGCGGCAGGTAAACCTGCTCTTCCGGATACTGCAGCGTGTCGCGCTTGCGGAAGGCATGGCCGAAAATCATCACCAGGCTGCGAAGCTGGGTGAAGAAGCCATGCACGATGTCAATTATGTACTTCATGATTCTCTATCCTCACTGAGCCGCGACGGCGGGCGTGTTGAGCAACACGATCGCAGCGGTCACCAGCATGTTGACGAGGGTCAGCGGCAGGCAGAACTTCCAGCTGAAATCCATCACTTGGTCATACCGTGGGCGCGGAATCGAGGCGCGCAACAGGATGAAGATCATGATGAAGAACGCGGTTTTCAGCGCGAACCAGATGAACGGGATCTGCGGCAGAATGCCGAACGGGCCGTGCCAGCCACCAAAGAACAAGGTCACCAGCAGCGCCGAAATCAACACGATGCCGATGTACTCGCCTACAAAGAACATGCCCCATTTCATGCCGGCGTATTCAATGTGGTAGCCGTCGGCCAGTTCCTGTTCCGCTTCCGGCTGGTCGAACGGGTGACGGTGAGTCACGGCGACGCCGGCAATGAAGAAGGTCAGGAAACCGAAGATCTGCGGAATGATGAACCACAGGTTCTGCGCTTGATATTCGACGATGTCGCGCATGTTGAACGAGCCGACCTGGATCACGATGCCCATCAACGACAGGCCCATGAACACTTCGTACGACACGGTCTGTGCCGAGGCCCGCAAGCTGCCCAGCAGGGCGAACTTGTTGTTGCTGGACCAACCGGCGAACAGCACCGCGTAAACCGACAGACCGGCCATGGCGAAGAAGAACAGGATGCCGATGTTGATGTCCGCCACGCCCCAGGTCGGGGTGATCGGGATGATCGCGAAGGCAATCAGCAGGGCGCTCATCGCCACAACCGGTGCCAGGGTGAAGATCATCTTGTCGGCGAACGGCGGCGTCCAGTCTTCCTTGAAGAACATCTTGATCATGTCGGCCGCGATCTGGAACGCGCCGAACGGGCCGACGCGGTTCGGACCGTAACGGTCCTGCCAGAGGGCGAGCAGACGACGCTCGACCCAGCTCAGCAGCGCGCCGCACACCACCACGGCGAGCAGAATCACGATGGCCTTGAGGACCGCGATGATCACGTCAATCACTTCAGGCGTGAACCAGGTCATTGAGCTGCCTCCTGCAGACCGTCAACGGATGTGCCGAAGATGGCGGGCGGAATGCCGGCGATGCCCGCAGGCAATGCCACCAGACCGGCACCCAGCGTTTCGTTGATGCGCAGCGGCAGACGCAAGGTCTGGCCGGCAACATTCAGGCTCAGCAGCGCACCGTCGTTGACACCCAGGCGGTCGGCTTCGGATTTGGCCAGCGACACGTAAGCGGCCGGAATGCGTTCCTGAACCGGTGCGGCTTTCGAAGAGTTTTCTTCGCTGCCGAACAGGTGGAAGAACGGCACAACCTGCCAGGTGCCCGGTGCCGGGTTGAAGGCACGCGGTACGGCGGCGAACCAGTTCAGCGAATCTCCCGTGCTTTCGATCAGGCGGGTGCCCGGGTCGCCAGCGCGGATGTGACCACCGACTTCATCCTGGAACTTGTTCCACGCTTGCGGCGAGTTCCAGCCCGGAGACCAGGCGAATGGCACTTGCTGACGCGGTTCAACCGAGCCCGAGTAACCTTCCATCGAGAAGTTGAACGCGGTGTCGTTGTCCTGCGGGGTACGCGGTTCATGCACGCTGATGTCGGCGCGCATGGCGGTGCGACCGGAATAACGCAGCGGCTCGCGGGCCAGTTTCATGCCCTTGATGCGGAATGCGGCGGACGGTGCAGCGTCGACGATGCGCGCCAGTTGCGGGGTGCTCGAAGCGACGGCAGCGGTGACGTGATCCAGCTGGGTCCAGTCGATCGGCTGGTTCAGCAGAGTGGCGCGCAGGGCATGCAGCCAGCGCCAGCCTTCATGGACCAGGATGCTCGCGTCCATGTATTTCGGGTCGAACACCTGGAAGAAGCGTTGGGCGCGACCTTCCTGGCTGACCAGCGTACCGTCGCCTTCAGCGAAGCTCGCGGCGGGCAGAACCAGGTGCGCACGATCGCTGGTGGCGGTTTTCTGATGGTCGGCGACGATCAGCACTTTCGCGGCGTTCAGGGCGGCATCGACCTTGGCCTTGTCAGTGCGGGTGTACAGGTCGTTTTCCAGCACGACGAGGGCATCGGCACGGCCGTCGATGACCGCTTGCAATGCATCGTCGACCGAATCACCACCGAGCATGGCCAGGCCGAGGCTGTTGGCCTCTGGCACGATCAGGCTGATGGAACCGTTCTTCTCGCGCAGCTTCAGTGCCTTGGCGATGTTCGCAGCCGCTTCGATCAGCGCCTTTGAACCCAGCGAGGTCCCGGCAATGATCAGTGGACGTTTGGCCGCGAGCAGAGCGTCGGCAATGCGTTGAGCCAGGCCGAGGGCTTCAGGGTCCAGGCCTTCAACCGCCGGGGCAGTGGCATCGAGGGCGTGCGCCACGGCGAAACCGATGCGGGCCAGGTCGTCTGGCGCTGCGTGAACGCATTCTTCGGCGATGTCGTCGAGCTTGGTTTCAGCCAGGCTGGCAATGAACAGCGGGTTCAGCGCGTGCTGACCGATGTTCTTCACCGCCGCATCCAGCCAAGGCTGAACGCGCATGGCGTCGGCCATGTCTTCGGCTTTGCCCTTGACCGATTGACGCAGGGACAGTGCCATGCGCGCAGCGGTCTGGGTCAGGTCTTCACCGAGGACGAAGATTGCATCGTGGTCTTCGATGTCGCGCATGTTCGGGATTGGCAGCGGGCTGTCTTTCAACACCTGCATGACCAGACGAATACGCTCCAGCTCGGCAGCTTCGATGCCGGAGTAGAAGTGCTCGGCGCCAACCAGTTCGCGCAACGCGTAGTTGCTTTCGAGGCTGGCGCGTGGCGAACCGATGCCGACGATGTTGCGACCGCGCAGCAGGTCAGCGGCTTTATCCAGCGCTTCGTCGAGGCTCAGCTTGACGCCATCGGCCAGCAATGGTTGACGCGGACGGTCTTCGCGGTTGACGTAGCCATAACCGAAACGGCCACGGTCGCACAGGAAGTACTGGTTGACCGAACCGTTGAAGCGGTTTTCGATCCGGCGCAGTTCACCGTAGCGCTCGCCCGGGGAAATGTTGCATCCGCTGGAGCAGCCATGGCAGATGCTCGGCGAGAACTGCATGTCCCACTTGCGGTTGTAGCGCTCGGAGTGAGTCTTGTCGGTGAACACACCGGTCGGGCAGACCTCGGTGAGGTTGCCGGAAAACTCGCTTTCGAGGGTGCCGTCTTCAACGCGACCGAAGTACACGTTGTCGTGGGCGCCGAATACGCCCAGGTCGGTGCCGCCGGCGTAGTCCTTGTAGAAGCGCACGCAGCGATAGCAAGCGATGCAGCGGTTCATCTCGTGGGAAATGAACGGACCCAGTTGCTGGTTCTGGTGAGTACGCTTGGTGAAACGATAACGGCGCTCGTTGTGGCCGGTCATCACCGTCATGTCTTGCAGGTGGCAGTGGCCGCCCTCCTCACAGACCGGACAGTCGTGGGGGTGATTGGTCATCAGCCATTCAACGACGCTGGCGCGAAATACTTTCGCTTCTTCGTCGTCGATGGAGATCCAGCTGCCGTCGGTGGCGGGGGTCATGCAGGACATGACGATCCGACCACGCTTGTCGTTCTCGTCGGTGTACTGCTTGACCGCGCACTGGCGGCAAGCACCAACGCTGCCTAGGGCTGGGTGCCAGCAGAAATACGGAATATCGAGGCCTAGCGACAGACATGCCTGTAACAGGTTGTCTGCCCCGTCGACTTCGAGCTCTTTGCCGTCTACGTGGATAGTGGCCATGGTTCAAAGTTCTTCGTTGGCCCGGTGTCAGCGGGCGTGGCTAATGGAATCTTGTTGTTCGCACGAATCAAAACAGCCCATCAAAGGCGTCATCGAACGAGAAGGCGAAGGGCACGGACCCTTCGCCTTGTTAAGCGTTTACACGCCAACCATGGTCGGCGTTACCACTTGATTGAGGTCGCCTGCGCGGGTTGGCGCGATGCCGGCCTCGAACTCGTGGCGGAAGTATTTGATTGCGCTGCCCAACGGCTCCACGGCGCCCGGTGCGTGAGCACAGAAGGTCTTGCCCGGGCCGAGGAAACCGACCAGACCCAGCAGGGTCTCGATGTCGCCGGCTTGACCTTCGCCGTTTTCGATTGCGCGCAGCAGCTTGACGCTCCACGGCAAACCGTCACGGCATGGGGTGCAGAAACCGCACGACTCACGGGAGAAGAACTCTTCCATGTTGCGCAGCAGGGACACCATGTTGACGCTGTCGTCCACCGCCATGGCCAGGCCGGTACCCATCCGGGTGCCCACCTTGGCGATGCCGCCGGCGTACATTTGTGCGTCGAGGTGTTCCGGCAGCAGGAAACCGGTACCGGCGCCTCCTGGCTGCCAGGCCTTGAGCGTGAAGCCGTCGCGCATGCCACCGGCGTAGTCTTCGAACAACTCGCGACCGGTGACGCCGAATGGCAATTCCCACAGACCGGGGTTTTTGACCTTGCCGGAGAAGCCCATGAGCTTGGTGCCCATGTCTTCACTGCCTTCACGGGCCAGCGATTTATACCAGTCGACGCCGTCGGCAATGATCGCCGGCACGTTGCACAGGGTTTCCACGTTGTTCACGCACGTCGGCTTGCCCCACACGCCAACGGCGGCAGGGAAGGGCGGCTTGGAGCGCGGGTTGGCGCGGCGACCTTCGAGGGAGTTGATCAGTGCGGTTTCTTCACCGCAGATGTAACGCCCGGCGCCGGTGTGGACGAACAGCTCGAAATCGAAGCCGCTGCCCAGGATATTTTTACCCAGCAGGCCTGCGGCCTTGGCTTCTTCCACGGCACGGTTGAGGTGCTTGGCGGCGGTGGTGTATTCGCCTCGCAGGAAGATGTAGCCACGGTAGGTTTTCAGCGCGCGGGCACTGATCAGCATGCCTTCGATCAGCAGATGGGGCAGTTGCTCCATCAGCATGCGGTCTTTCCAGGTGTTCGGTTCCATCTCGTCCGCGTTGCACAGCAGGTAGCGGATGTTGATGGATTCGTCCTTGGGCATCAGGCCCCACTTCACGCCCGTGGGGAAGCCTGCACCGCCGCGACCTTTGAGGCCGGCGTCTTTCACGGTCTGGACGATGTCGTCCTGGGCCATGTCGGCGAAAGCCTTGCGCGCAGCGGCGTAACCGTTCTTGGCCTGGTACTCGTCGAGCCACACAGCCTCGCCGTCGTCACGCAGGCGCCAGGTCAGCGGATGAGTCTCGGCCGAACGCTTGATGCGGTTGGCAGGACCGAAGGAAGTCAGGGTCATACGTAGCCCTCGAGCAGTGTGGCAACGCTGGCAGGCTGCACATCACCGAAAGTGTCGTCGTCGATCATCAACGCCGGCGCCTTGTCGCAGTTGCCGAGGCAGCAAACCGGCAGCAGCGTGAAACGACCGTCGGCGGTGGTCTGGCCGAGGCCGATGCCGAGTTTGCTCTGGATTTCGCTCACCACCGACTCGTGGCCGCCGATGTAGCAGACCATGCTGTCGCAGACGCGAATGATGTGACGGCCGACCGGCTGACGGAAGATCTGGCTGTAGAAAGTCGCCACGCCTTCGACGTCGCTCGCCGGGATGCCCAGGATTTCGCCGATCGCGTAGAGCGCGCCGTCAGGCACCCAGCCACGTTCCTTCTGGACGATCTTCAAGGCTTCGATCGACGCCGCTCGCGGGTCTTCGTAGTGATGCAGCTCGTGCTCAATGGCCGAGCGCTCGGTTTCACTGAGGGTGAAACGGTCTGTCTGGATAAGCGTGCTGTTCATGCTTAGCGGTCCACGTCGGCCATAACGAAATCGATACTACCCAGGTACGCAATCAAGTCCGCGACCATGCTGCCTTTGATCACCGAAGGGATCTGCTGCAGGTGCGGGAAGCTTGGGGTGCGAATCCGGGTGCGGTAGCTCATGGTGCCGCCATCGCTCGTCAGGTAATAACTGTTGATGCCCTTGGTCGCTTCGATCATCTGGAAGGATTCGTTGGCCGGCATGACCGGGCCCCACGAAACTTGCAGGAAGTGCGTGATCAGGGTCTCGATGTGCTGCAGCGTGCGCTCTTTCGGTGGCGGCGTGGTCAGCGGGTGATCCGCCTTGTACGGGCCTTCCGGCATGTTGCGCATGCACTGCTCGATGATCTTGATGCTCTGGCGCATCTCTTCCACGCGCACGATGCAACGATCGTAGGCATCGCCATTGGCGGCCAGCGGCACTTCGAATTCGAAGTTCTCGTAACCGGAATATGGACGCGCTTTACGCAGGTCAAAATCGCAACCGGTGGAACGCAGGCCGGCACCGGTGACACCCCATTCCAGCGCTTCCTTGGTGTTGTAGGCGGCGACGCCGATGGTCCGGCCACGCAGAATGCTGTTATCCAGGGCGGCTTTCTGGTACTCGTCCAGACGCTTTGGCATCCACTCGACGAAGTCTTTCACCAGTTTTTCCCAGCCGCGTGGCAGGTCGTGGGCGACGCCGCCGATGCGGTACCAGGCCGGGTGCAGACGGAAACCGGTAATGGCCTCGATCACCGTGTACGCCTTCTGGCGGTCGGTGAAGGTGAAGAACACCGGGGTCATGGCGCCGACGTCCTGGATATACGTCCCGAGGAACAGCAGGTGGCTGGTGATCCGGAAGAACTCGGCCATCATGATGCGGATGACGTCGACCCGGTCCGGTACCTTGATCCCGGCCAGTTTCTCGACCGAGAGCACGTACGGCAGGTTGTTCATCACACCACCGAGGTAATCGATACGGTCGGTGTATGGAATATAGCTGTGCCAGGACTGGCGCTCGCCCATCTTCTCGGCACCACGGTGGTGGTAGCCAACGTCCGGCACGCAATCGACGATTTCTTCACCGTCCAGTTGCAGGATGATGCGGAAGGCACCGTGCGCCGAAGGGTGGTTGGGACCGAGGTTGAGGAACATGTAGTCCTCGTTCGCGCCGGAACGCTTCATGCCCCAGTCTTCAGGTTTGAAGCGTGCAGCTTCTTCCTCGAGCTGTTGCTTGGCCAGCGTCAGGCTGAACGGGTCGAACTCGGTGGCACGGGCCGGGAAGTCCTTGCGCAGCGGGTGACCTTCCCAGGTCGGCGGCATCATGATGCGCGTCAGGTGCGGGTGACCGGCGAAGTTGATGCCGTACATGTCCCACACTTCACGTTCGTACCAGTTGGCGTTCGGCCAGAGCCCGGTAACGGTTGGCACATTCAGATCGCTCTCGGACAGGGCGACCTTGATCATCACGTCACTGTTACGTTCGATCGACATCAGGTGATAGAACACGGTGAAGTCGGCGCCGCTTGGCAGCCCTTGACGCTTGGTGCGCAGACGCTCGTCCACACCGTGCAGGTCATAGAGCATGACGTACGGTTTTGGCACATTGCGCAGGAAGGTCAGGACTTCAACGAGTTTGGCCCGGGCAACCCACAGCACCGGCATGCCGGTGCGGGTAGGCTGGGCGGTGAACGCCTCGGGGCCAAAACGGTTATTCAGTTCGACGACCACATCCTGGTCGTCTGCCTTGTAAGGCGGGATGTACAGAGCACTGCCTGTAGTCATGGTTATTTATCGCTTTCGGTCAACGTAAAGAATGAAGCCAGGTTCTCGTTCTATTAAAGAAGCAGAGCTGGATCAGACTTCGTCGGGGCTGCGCAGGTTGGTGACTGCGATTCGCTGTTCGCGGCGCTGTTCCTTTTGCGAAGGCATCTCGGCGCGATAAACGCCTTGATCACCCACGACCCAGGAAAGCGGACGACGCTCCTGTCCAATCGACTCTTGCAAGAGCATCAAGCCTTGCAGAAAAGCTTCGGGACGGGGCGGGCAGCCAGGCACGTAGACGTCCACGGGCAGGAACTTGTCCACCCCTTGAACGACAGAGTAGATGTCGTACATGCCACCGGAGTTGGCGCACGAACCCATGGAAATCACCCATTTAGGTTCGAGCATTTGCTCGTAGAGACGCTGAATGATCGGCGCCATCTTGATGAAGCAGGTACCGGCGATAACCATGAAATCCGCCTGGCGCGGCGATGCCCGGATAACCTCGGCGCCAAAGCGCGCGATGTCGTGGGGCGCCGTGAAGGCGGTGGTCATTTCCACGTAGCAGCACGAAAGGCCGAAGTTATACGGCCACAGGGAGTTCTTGCGCCCCCAGTTGATCGTGCCGTTAAGCACGTCTTCGAGCTTGCCCATGAAAATGTTTTTGTGGACTTGATCTTCTAACGGATCGGAAACGGTTTCCCGCTCGCCAATCGGATACTGCTCGTTAGGAGCATCGGGGTCGATCCTGGTGAGATTGTATTGCATTGCCAAAGCCTCATTGTTTCAGCTTCGCCTGCCGCTTGCGACGAGCTTCCGGAGCCCAGTCAAGGGCGCCCACTCGGAACAGGTAGACAAGACCTGCCAACAGAATTGCTATGAAAACGAGAGCTTCGACGAATCCGGTCCAGCCGCTTTCGCGGACGGACACAGACCAGGCAAAGAGAAAGAGGGCTTCGATATCGAAGATCACGAACAGCATCGCGACCAGATAGAATTTGGCTGAGAGCCGCAAGCGGGCGCCACCTGTAGGTAGCATGCCGGATTCGAACGGTTCGTTTTTGCTGCGGCCCCAGGCTTTTGACCCAAGGAGGCTGGAGACACCCAGCATGAAGGCACAGAGGCCGACAACGCCCAGAAGGAAAATGGCAAAGCCCCAATTGTGGGCCATGAGTCCTGTCGCTTCGGGCATGCTGATAATCCTTAACAGAGAGCAAAGGTCTCTGAGCTTGAATAGAACAAAGCAGTGACGATATGTCGCAGCAATCAATCGCGATGATTTTATGGCACAACACGGTGCAAGTAAAATTCCTGTAGCGAAATTATTTAGCGGAATAAGGACATAGCGCGCCCCCGAAACCGCGCAGGCCATGCGATGCGGGCATTAGCCGGGTTTTCATCAATTAAGTTTGGTTGTGAATGTAACGGATATAATTCCCGCTAAATGATAATCACTATTGTTTGTGCGAGTTTTGTAACTTTTTACCGGGTGCGCAAGTGGGAAGTTGTCTTATATAGCGGTTATTGCAAGTAGCAAGAGCACCAAAAAAAACGCCCCGAACCAGTCGGGGCGTCAGATGTGCGGCGTTGCGGTTAGCTTTTATTCGGTCCGCAACGGCCGTTTGTTCAGGTGAAGCAGATCAGTGGAACTGCTCTTCTTCGGTCGAACCGGTCAGCGCGGTGACCGAAGACGAGCCACCTTGAATCACAGTGGTCATGTCGTCGAAGTAGCCGGTGCCCACTTCCTGCTGGTGAGCCACGAAGGTGTAGCCCTTGGCGGCGTCAGCGAATTCCTGCTCTTGCAGCTTCACGTAGGCGGTCATGTCGTTGCGGGCGTAGTCGTGCGCCAGGTTGAACATGCTGTGCCACATGTTGTGAATGCCGGCCAGGGTGATGAACTGGTGCTTGTAGCCCATGGCGGACAGTTCGCGCTGGAACTTGGCGATGGTCGCGTCGTCCAGGTTTTTCTTCCAGTTGAAGGAAGGCGAGCAGTTGTACGACAGCAGTTGGTCCGGGTATTCCTTCTTGATCGCTTCAGCGAAACGGCGGGCTTCGTCCAGATCCGGCTTGGCGGTTTCGCACCAGATCAGGTCGGCGTACGGCGCGTAAGCCAGGCCGCGAGCGATGGCCTGGTCGAGACCGGCGCGCACTTTGTAGAAACCTTCCTGGGTACGTTCGCCAGTCACGAACGGCTTGTCGTACGCGTCGCAATCGGACGTGAGCAGGTCAGCCGCGTTAGCGTCGGTCCGCGCCAGAATGATGGTCGGCGTGCCGGCAACGTCAGCCGCCAGACGAGCAGCGGTCAGCTTCTGCACAGCTTCCTGGGTTGGCACCAGTACCTTGCCGCCCATGTGGCCGCATTTTTTCACGGAAGCCAGTTGGTCTTCGAAGTGAACGCCGGCGGCGCCTGCCTCGATCATGCTTTTCATCAGCTCGTAGGCGTTCAGTACGCCGCCGAAACCGGCTTCAGCGTCAGCCACGATTGGTGCGAAGTAGTCGATGTAGCCTTCGTCGCCCGGGTTCTTGCCGGCTTTCCACTGGATCTGGTCGGCACGACGGAAGGAGTTGTTGATGCGCTTGACCACAGTTGGAACCGAGTCCACCGGGTACAGCGACTGGTCCGGGTACATCGATTCGGCGGAGTTGTTGTCCGCAGCCACTTGCCAGCCCGACAAGTAAATTGCCTGGATGCCGGCTTTGACTTGTTGCACAGCCTGGCCGCCAGTCAGGGCGCCCATGCAGTTGACGAAATCTTTCTCGGGACGGAAGGACGGTTTGGCACCTTGGGTGACCAGGTTCCAGAGCTTCTCTGCGCCCATTTTTGCAAAGGTGTGCTCAGGTTGCACCGAGCCACGCAGACGGACGACGTCAGCAGCGGAGTAAGCGCGTGTCACGCCTTTCCAGCGCGGGTTTTCAGCCCAGTCTTTTTCGAGGGCTGCAATTTGCTGTTCGCGTGTCAGTGCCATGGAGATAAACCTCGTCGCGTCTTGTATGGAAAGTTGTTCTGCGGTGAAGCAATGCGCTCGCTGACCAGAAGCTTAGGCGGTCAAGTCGGATTCGGCGGGGGTGGCGACGGGATGAACGATGGGCTCGAGGGGAAGTGAGCAGGTAAAGGCGAACTGGCGAGCGCATTCGGGCGTCGTGGGCCTTGGTGCAAACATCAGTGTGAAGCCGGGTTACCTAATTACGCTTCCGTCCCTCGGGACAACTTCGTTCCAGTCGGCAACCTCGTCAAACACACCTTGTGGGCGGTACAGACACGAAACGGCTCGCGGGGTAGGTGCGAGCATCGCTTCGAAGGCCCTTGCCAGGGCCCCTGATTAGCGGGAGCGAGGCCATCATGCCTTTGCTTTTTTCGATCGTCAAACGTTTTGTAGTGCTTTTTTTCGAGCACTACATATTTGCTCCGATACGACTAATCAGTCAGTTTTCGGTGGTTTAGTCCAAGGTGTCGACTTTCACCCGCAAGATCATGTCATCGCGGCCTTGAGTCGAGTAGCTGCGGGTCAGGCCCTGTTGGTCGGCCTGGGTCTGGCGATTGACGCCGGCCAGCATGATCCATTCGCCGAGACGTCCGGTGACAGTTGTGTCGGTACTTTGCACGTTCACTACATCGGGGCGTTCCTGGCTCATACGATCACGATTGGTGCTGATCGACAGGTGAACGATGTCGCCGGTAACGCTGGCGGTGACATAGAAACCCTGCGTGACGTTGCGGTATTCGGTCTGGCTTTGCAGATCGCCGTAGGAATCGGCACGGCTACTGGTGAGCGGCACGCTCTGGCCAACCTGGATCAACGCCGGGGAACCTTCGCTGGCCTGGATTTGCTGAATGCCCCCGTCACGGCTGTTGGTGCTGCGATTGATGATTCGCGTCTGGCTCGGCCTGGCACCGTTCACCGAGTAGCCTTGATCTCCCTGAACGTTGTTTTCATTGGTGTCGACGGTGATCAGCAACCGCTTTGGCGCGATATCAAGCTGAGCGACAAGGGCTTTAAGTTCGTCGATCCTGCGCTGATCGGCGTTGACGATCAGCTGGTTGCCATAGGCGCTGACCTGACCGTCCTTGCCGATGAAATCCTGCGCCATCGGAAGCATGTCGGCGCTGGTGTGATAGTTCAGCGGCACGATTTCGGTGGCGGCCATGACCGGAATATTGCAGGTCAGCAGCAATGTGGTGAGCAGGGTTCGTAGGAACATGTCCGTTATCTCCGACATCTTGAAGTGTTGATATTGCCAGTTTGTCGGCCCGGCGTGGGGCAAGTTGAATCCCGGACAGCAAAACGCCCCGGCATCCGAAGACGGCGGGGCGTTTTGTGGTGTTCTTCAGAACGTTGTGGCGAGGGGGCTTGCCCCCGTTGGGCTACGCAGTAGCCCCATAAAACTTGGGGCCGCTGCGCAGCCCAACGGGGGCAAGCCCCCTCGCCACAAGATCTTCTACCCTGTGCCACAAGATCTTGAACCCTATGCCACAAGATCTTGGAGTTTATGCCACAAGATCTTGAACCCTATGCCACAAGATTTGGACGTGATGCCTCAAAATCTCAGACCTTCTGCCGCAGGTTCTCAGGCCGAATGCCGCACCATGTCCACATGCGGAATCCCTGCTTCCAGAAACTCTTCACTGACCAGGCTGAAACCCAGGCGCTCATAGAACGCCGTGGCCTGCACCTGTGCGCTTAGCATCTGCTGCTTCAAGCCGCGCTGCTCCGCTTCACCGATCACGGCCTGCATCAGCGCATCGCCGACTTTCAAGCCGCGCCAGTCTTTCAGCACCGACACTCGGCCGATGTGGCCATCGGGCAGCAAGCGCGCGGTGCCAATCGGGAAGTCGCCTTCGAATGCGAGGAAATGCACCGCTGTCGCGTCGTCAGCATCCCATTCCAGTTCAGGTGGAACGGATTGCTCGGCGATGAACACCGTCTCACGAATGCGCCGGATCTCGGCGTTGTCCTTTTGCCAGTCTGCGACACGTACGTGAATTTTATTCATCAGCAAACCCCAGGCTTCCTTGCTTGATCAGTTCACACAGCAGGCAGCGACCGTCTTCGTCGTTCAACCAATCACCGAGGTTGTCGGCGTGCAGCGCATCAGCGGCGCAAATCATCTTCAGCAACTCACGCAGCTTGCCCGGCAGGTAACGGCTCTGGCCGCTGGCGAAGAGCAGCAGGTCGTCGTCGACTTCGGACCAGGCCAGACGCGCGCTCGGATTGCGAATCAACACTGCGCCTTGTTCAAGGCTGGCGAGCAGGTCTTCTTCTTCGATTTCTTCCGGGCCCACCACCAGCTCCGGGTAGCGCGGTTCGGTCATGAACTGGCCGAACCAGGTCAGCAGCAGACGCTCGTCGCTCATGTGCTCGGCCAGCAGGCCCTTCAAGCGATCCAGAGCATCGTGCTGAATCTGATGCGGATCAGCAGCGGGCAGGGCGTCAGCATCGGTGTAGCGCTCTTCGTCCGGCAGGAACTGGCTGAGGAAGTCGGTGAAGTGGGTCAACACTTCAGCGGCACTCGGTGCGCGGAAACCCACCGAATACGTCATGCAGTCATCGACGGCTACGCCGCAATGGGCCAGGCGCGGTGGCAGGTAGAGCATGTCACCCGGTTCCAGAACCCATTCATCGGTGGCTTCAAAATCCGCGAGTATGCGCAGATCGGCATGTTGCAGCAGCGGGCTCTCGGAATCGCACATCTGGCCGATTTTCCAGTTGCGCTTGCCGTGGCCCTGCAACAGGAATACGTCGTAGTTGTCGAAATGCGGACCGACGCTGCCACCCGGGGCAGCGAAGCTGATCATCACATCGTCGATGCGCCAGCTCGGCAGAAAGCGGAAGTGCTCAAGCATTTCGCTGACTTCCGGCACGAACTGGTCGACGGCTTGCACCAGCAAAGTCCACTCGGTTTCCGGCAATTTGCTGAATTCATCTTCAGCGAACGGGCCGCGGCGCAATTCCCAGGGACGCTCGCCGTGCTCGATCACCAGGCGCGATTCAACTTCTTCTTCCAGCGCCAGACCGGCCAGTTCGTCGGCGTCGATCGGGCTTTCGAAATCAGGAATCGCCTGGCGGATCAGCAGCGGTTTTTTCTGCCAGTAGTCGCGCAGGAACTCGCGCGCCGTGATGCCGCCCAGAAGTTGAAGAGGAATATCAGGATTCATGTGTAACCTATTGAAAAAATGTACTTTCCAGACGGGAATAAAAACGCCCGGCGCAGCCGGGCGTCTCAAACGGGTACAGCGGTCGATCAGACGCGTCTGGCTTGTGCCGCGGCGTTGCCGATGTAGTTTGCCGGGGTCAGCAATTTCAGCTCGGCCTTCGCCGCGGCTGGCATGTCCAGACCGTCGATGAAAGTTTGCAGCGCTTCAGGGCTGATGCCCTTGCCACGGGTCAATTCTTTCAACTTTTCATACGGATTTTCGATGTTGTAGCGACGCATCACAGTCTGGATCGGCTCGGCCAGTACTTCCCAGCACGCATCCAGGTCAGCGGCGATTTTCTGCGCGTTGAGCTCCAGTTTGCTGATGCCTTTGAGGCTGGCTTCGTAGGCGATCACGCTGTGAGCGAACCCGACGCCGAGATTGCGCAGTACGGTGGAGTCGGTCAGATCACGCTGCCAGCGCGAGATCGGCAGCTTGCTCGCCAGGTGCTGGAACAGCGCGTTGGCGATACCCAGGTTGCCTTCGGAGTTTTCGAAGTCGATCGGGTTGACCTTGTGTGGCATGGTCGACGAACCGATTTCGCCAGCGATGGTGCGCTGCTTGAAATAACCGAGGGAAATGTAGCCCCAGATGTCGCGGTCGAAGTCGATCAGGATGGTGTTGAAACGTGCATTCGCGTCGAACAGTTCGGCAATGTAGTCGTGCGGTTCGATCTGCGTGGTGTACGGATTGAAGCCCAGGCCCAGCTCGTCTTCGATGAAGGCGCGGGCGTTTTCTTCCCAGTCGATGTCCGGGTAGGCCGACAGGTGCGCGTTGTAGTTGCCGACAGCGCCGTTGATCTTGCCCAGCAGCGGGACGGCAGCGACCTGAGCGACCTGACGCTCCAGACGGTAAACCACGTTCGCCAGCTCTTTGCCCAGCGTGGTTGGCGAAGCCGGTTGACCGTGGGTGCGCGACAGCATCGGCACGTCGGCAAAACGGATGGCCAGTTCGCGGATGGCATCGCAGGTCTGGCGCATCAGCGGCAGTATCACATCATCACGGCCTTCGCGCAGCATCAAGGCGTGGGACAGGTTGTTGATGTCCTCGCTGGTGCAGGCAAAGTGGATGAATTCACTGACGGCGGCCAGCTCTGGCAGTTTGGCGGCTTGCTCTTTGAGCAGGTATTCGATGGCTTTGACGTCGTGGTTGGTGGTGCGCTCGATCTCTTTGACGCGCTCGGCGTGGTCCAGAGAGAAGTTTTGCGCAAGGGTGTTCAGTACAGCGTTGGCCTCGGCGGAGAACGCCGGCACTTCGCTGATGCCAGGGTGAGCGGCCAGGCGCTGGAGCCAGCGCACTTCAACCAGGACGCGAGCACGGATCAGGCCGTACTCGCTGAAAATCGGGCGCAGGGCCTGGGTTTTGCCGGCGTAGCGGCCGTCAACAGGGGAAACCGCAGTGAGCGAAGAAAGCTGCATAGGGTGTTCTCGGACAGTCGGGCAACGAAATGGGGCGCGTATCATACATGAAAAAAACCGCCGGTCCGTTGCCAACTGACCAGCGTCTTACGCGTTACAGGCTACAACAGGTGGTTCAGCTGTTGCGCATCAACGGGTAGAGCTCTTTAAGCAATTTGCGTCGGCTGATCACCAGTTGCCAGCGATGACCGCCCAGCTGTCGCCACAGGCGCGCCGAACGAATGCCGGCAAGCAACAGGGCGCGGATCTTCGAGGCGTTGCTCGGTTGCTGCAGATTGCGCATGTCGCCGTGCACCTGAATCCGTTGGCGCAATGTGCTCAAAGTGTCCTGATACAACGCGCCGCACGCCGCAATCACGTTTTCGTGCGCCGTGCCAAAGTGCTCGACCTGAGCCTGGATCTGCGGCAGACGCTTGCCGATCTCGTCCAGCATGTCGTCACGTTTGGCCAGTTGCCGCTCAAGGCCAAGCATTGCCAGCGCGTAACGCAAAGGTTCGCGCTGCAGGGTGCTCGGATCACGCTCGAGGGCGCCGATCAGTGCGCGGTAACCTTCCCGCAGATTGAGGTCGTCGCCGCCGTAGACTTCCAGCGTGTCCTTGGGGTCGCGAATCAGCAGGCTGCCGAGCATGCAGGTCAGGCCGGCTTCGGTGGTCTGCCCGGTCTTGGCGATCCTGTCGACCAGCACGGCGGCGAGGAAGACGCCGCCCAGCGCCGTCAGTTGCTCCTGAGTCGGATTCATTGGGCCTGGCTCTGGGGTTGCGTGCTGCTGGTCCACGGCTCGGCCACTTCGATCACGCCGCCGCCGAGGCAGATTTCGCCGTCGTAGAACACCACGGACTGGCCGGGTGTGACTGCGCGCTGCGGGTCATCAAAGGTTGCGCGGTAACCGGTGGCGGTTTTTTCCAGCGTGCAGGGCTGGTCACTTTGGCGATATCGCACCTTGGCGGTCAGCCGGCGCGGCTCGCTCAGATCGATCGGGTTGACCCAATACATGTCTGAAGCGAGCAGGGCGCGGGAAAACAGGTACGGGTGATCGTTGCCCTGGCCGACGATCAGTTCGTTGTGTTCCAGGTCCTTGATCAGCACGTACCACGGCTCGTCACCGGCGTCTTTCAAGCCGCCGATGCCCAAACCCTGACGCTGGCCGATGGTGTGATACATCAAGCCGTGGTGACGGCCGATCACTTCACCTTCGGTGGTCTTGATCTCGCCGGGCTGGGCCGGCAAGTACTGCTTGAGGAAGTCGCTGAAACGACGTTCGCCGATAAAGCAGATGCCGGTGGAGTCCTTTTTCTTCGCGGTGGCGAGGTCGTGCTTCTCGGCAATCGCGCGCACTTCAGGTTTCTCCAGCTCGCCGACCGGGAACAGCGTCTTGGCAATCTGCTCGCCGCCAACGGCGTGCAGGAAATAACTCTGGTCCTTGTTGGGATCGAGGCCCTTGAGCAGTTCGGTACGGCCGTCGATGTCGCGACGGCGCACGTAGTGACCGGTGGCGATCAGGTCGGCGCCGAGCATCATCGCGTAGTCGAGGAACGCCTTGAACTTGATCTCGCGGTTGCAGAGGATGTCCGGGTTCGGCGTGCGACCGGCCTTGTATTCGGCCAGGAAGTGCTCAAACACGTTGTCCCAGTACTCGGCGGCGAAGTTGGCGGTGTGCAGCTTGATGCCAATCTTGTCGCACACGGCCTGAGCGTCCGCCAGGTCGTCCATGGCGGTGCAGTACTCCGTTCCATCGTCTTCTTCCCAGTTCTTCATGAACAGGCCTTCCACCTCGTAACCCTGCTCGATCAGCAGGAGAGCGGAAACGGAAGAGTCCACGCCGCCGGACATGCCGACAATGACGCGCTTCTTTTGTGTGTCAGAAGGGGCTGGATCACGCATAGGGATTCAACGAGTGTCTTGAAAAAGGACGCGATTCTAGCAGGCCCAAGGCCACAAGGCTAAAGAGAAGGGCGGATCAATTCGAGGCCGAAGTGTTTGCCGTCCAGATAATCATCGATGCAGCGGATGATCAGTTCACTGCGCCAATTGCCCCGCTGTTCGATTAATTCCTCACGCGTCAGCCACTTGGCGCCGACGATGCCTTCGTCCAACTGATAGTCGGGGTGATGCCGGAGCGGTTTGGCGGTAAAACAAATCCGCTGATAGGTCACGCCGTTGCTTGGCGCGGTGTAGAGGTAAATGCCCACGATGCCGGCGGGTTCAACGTCCCAGCCGGTTTCTTCGAGGGTTTCGCGGATGGCGGCGTCAATCAGCGTTTCGTCCGGGTCAAGATGACCCGCGGGCTGATTGAGCACCATGCGCCCGCCCTTGAGCTCTTCGACCATGAGAAAGCGGCCGTTGTCTTCGACGATGGTCGCGACGGTGATGTGGGGTTTCCAATCCATGAACTTACCTCGGTCTTGTTGGAAGGTGTAGCAGAGGCAGCGCCAGTCAGAAACAAAAACCCCGGCACTGGGCCGGGGCTTCTTTGCTTCCTTACAACCTTACACCAGCGCAGCAATTGCCGCGTTGAAGGTGTTGCTCGGGCGCATGGCCTTGCTGATCAGCTCGGCATTGGCGTGGTAGTAACCGCCGATGTCCACTGGCTTGCCCTGAACGGCGTTGAGCTCGGCAACGATGGTTGCCTCGTTCTCGGTCAGGGTCTTGGCCAGTTCGCCAAACTGCGCTTGCAGTGCTGCGTCTTCAGTCTGGGCGGCCAGGGCCTGAGCCCAGTACAGCGCCAGGTAGAAGTGGCTGCCGCGGTTGTCGATGTTGCCGACTTTGCGCGATGGCGACTTGTTGTTGTCGAGGAACTGGCCAGTGGCCTGATCCAGGGTCTTGGCCAGCACCAGCGCTTTCGGGTTGTTGTACGTCACACCCAGATGCTCAAGGGACGCGGCCAGGGCGAGGAACTCACCCAGCGAATCCCAGCGCAGGAAGTTTTCTTCCAGCAGTTGCTGAACGTGCTTGGGTGCCGAACCGCCGGCGCCGGTTTCGAACAGACCGCCGCCATTCATCAGCGGCACGATCGACAGCATCTTGGCGCTGGTGCCCAGTTCCATGATCGGGAACAGGTCAGTCAGGTAGTCGCGCAGCACGTTGCCGGTCACCGAGATGGTGTCCTTGCCGTCGCGAGTGCGCTGCAGGGTGAACTTCATCGCATCGACCGGCGCCATGATCTGGATATCCAGACCGGCCGTGTCGTGATCCTTCAGGTAGGCCTGAACTTTTTCGATCACTACGCCATCGTGAGCGCGCATCGGGTCCAGCCAGAAAATCGCTGGCGTGCTGCTCGCGCGAGCGCGGTTGACGGCCAGTTTGACCCAATCCTGGATCGGCGCATCTTTGGTCTGGCACATGCGGAAGATGTCACCGGCTTCCACCGATTGCTCCAGCAGCAGGGCGCCCTTGCTGTCAGTGACGCGGACGACGCCGTTGGTCTTGATCTGAAACGTCTTGTCGTGCGAACCGTACTCTTCGGCTTTTTTCGCCATCAGGCCAACGTTTGGCACGCTGCCCATGGTGGTCGGATCGAACGCGCCGTTGACCTTGCAGTCTTCGATCACCGCCTGGTAAATGGTGGCGTAGCAGCGATCCGGGATCACCGCCTTGGTGTCGTGCAACTGACCGTCAGTGCCCCACATCTTGCCGGAGTCACGGATCATCGCCGGCATCGAGGCGTCGACGATCACGTCGCTCGGCACGTGCAGGTTGGTGATGCCTTTGTCGGAGTTGACCATCGCCAGCGACGGACGAACGGCGTAGACCGCCTGAATGTCTGCTTCGATCTGCGCTTGCTGCTCAGCCGGCAGGGCTTTGATGCGAGCGTACAGATCGCCAATGCCGTTGTTCAGGTTGAAGCCGATCTGTGCCAGCACGTCAGCGTGCTTGGCCAATGCATCTTTATAGAACTCTGCAACGATCTGGCCGAACATGATCGGGTCGGAGACCTTCATCATGGTGGCTTTGAGGTGAACCGACAGCAATACACCTTTGGCCTTGGCGTCTTCGATTTCCGCTGCGATGAAGCTGCGCAGGGCGTTTTTGCTCATGACGGCGCAATCGAGGATCTCACCGGCTTGCACGGTGGTCTTTTCTTTCAGGACGGTGGTGGTGCCGTCTTGAGCGAGCAGTTCGATTTTGACAACGTCAGCTGCGTCGATCAGGGCAGCTTTCTCGCTGCTGTAGAAATCACCGCTGCTCATGTGCGCAACGTGGGACCTGGAATCGGCAGCCCAGGCGCCCATTTTGTGCGGGTGCTTGCGCGCGTAATTCTTGACCGACAGCGGTGCGCGGCGATCGGAGTTGCCTTCGCGCAGAACCGGGTTCACGGCGCTGCCCTTGATCTTGTCGTAGCGCGATTTGGCTTCTTTGTCAGCGTCGCTGGTCACGGCTTCCGGATAGTCCGGCAGCGCGAAGCCCTGTGCTTGCAGTTCTTTGATCGCGGCTTGCAGCTGCGGAACCGAAGCGCTGATGTTCGGCAGTTTGATGATGTTGGCTTCAGGCGTAACGGCCAGGTCGCCCAGTTCGGCGAGGTGGTCGGCTACGGCTTTGTCGCCCAATTGCTCGGGGAAGCTGGCCAGGATGCGCCCTGCAAGAGAGATATCGCGGGTTTCAACGGCGATATCAGCCGAAGCGGTGAACGCTTCTACGATAGGCAACAGTGAATAGGTGGCGAGGGCTGGGGCTTCGTCGGTGAAGGTATAGATGATCTTCGAGCGGGTGGGCATATTCGGATTAACTCTCTCTTCTTTGCTAAGCGTGCGCAGAAACTCGAGGGGCGCCGGGTAAGCGCGTTCGTTCAAAGTCATCCATGAGCCGAATGTCGAGATTGTGCGCGGTGATGTTGGGTGCATCAGTCGAGCGGCAGCGGGTGGACTGCGATAACAGTCCTGCTTTTCGGGCCGGAAGTCTCGTCGTAGAGAGGTCGGCCGTCGTGACTCTGTGGTCAGCGGGCGGCATTATACATAGGTAGCTGGCAATCTGCCGATGGTTCATAGGTGACGATTCTCGTCCATTGGTCTAAAGGTCGCAGGGCAGCGGGGCACGGTGAGTCGTCGAACATGCTTGAGTTTGGCGCTTTTCCCTTTGCTTTCAGGCTTGTATGTCGCGAACGGCGCAGCTTTGCGCCAGATGGCTGGAACATAGGGTTTGCGTGCTGATTCAACTGGGGTACGCTCGGACGAAGCCAGATGTCCAATCCAAACAATGGAGTTCAGCATGGGATACAAGAAGATTCAGGTTCCAGCCGACGGCGACAAAATCACCGTCAACGCGGACCATTCTCTCAATGTTCCTGACAACCCGATTATCCCCTTCATCGAAGGTGATGGTATTGGTGTTGATATCAGCCCGGTCATGATCAAGGTTGTCGATGCTGCTGTTAAGAAGGCTTACGGCGGCGAGCGCAAAATTTCCTGGATGGAAGTCTACGCCGGGGAGAAAGCGACTCAGGTTTACGATCAGGACACCTGGCTACCTCAGGAAACCCTCGACGCAGTCAAGGATTACGTGGTTTCCATCAAGGGCCCGCTGACCACGCCGGTCGGTGGCGGCATCCGTTCGCTCAACGTGGCACTGCGTCAGCAACTCGACCTTTATGTGTGCCTGCGCCCGGTGCGCTGGTTCGAAGGCGTGCCTAGCCCGGTCAAAAAGCCTGGCGACGTCGACATGACGATCTTTCGCGAAAACTCGGAAGACATTTATGCCGGTATCGAGTGGAAGGCCGGTTCGCCGGAAGCGATCAAGGTCATCAAGTTCCTCAAAGAAGAAATGGGCGTCACCAAGATCCGGTTCGACGAGAACTGTGGCATCGGCGTCAAGCCGGTTTCCCTGGAAGGCACCAAGCGTCTGGCGCGCAAGGCCCTGCAATACGTGGTCGACAATGACCGCGACTCGCTGACCATCGTGCACAAAGGCAACATCATGAAGTTCACCGAAGGTGCCTTCAAGGAATGGGCCTACGAAGTGGCGGCCGAAGAATTCGGCGCGACCCTGCTCGACGGCGGTCCGTGGATGCAATTCAAGAATCCGAAAACCGGCAAGAATGTCGTCGTCAAGGATGCCATCGCCGATGCCATGCTCCAGCAGATCCTGCTGCGCCCGGCCGAATACGATGTGATCGCGACCCTCAACCTGAACGGCGATTACCTCTCCGACGCTCTGGCGGCGGAAGTGGGTGGCATCGGTATCGCACCGGGTGCCAACCTGTCCGACACCGTGGCCATGTTCGAAGCCACCCACGGTACTGCGCCGAAATACGCCGGCAAAGACCAGGTCAACCCGGGTTCGCTGATCCTGTCCGCCGAAATGATGCTGCGTCACATGGGTTGGACTGAAGCGGCTGACCTGATCATCAAAGGCACCAACGGCGCAATTTCCGCCAAAACCGTGACCTATGATTTCGAGCGTCTGATGGACGGCGCGAAGCTCGTATCGTCTTCCGGGTTTGGTGAGGCGCTGATTTCGCATATGTAAGCGAATTGCAATAACAAAAAAACCGCCCGACTTGGTCACTGAGTCGGGCGGTTTTTTTCTGGCCGGAGAATGCTCGAATTACGCTGTAACAGTTGTTTCGTCAGCGGGAGCGAAAGCTGGCTGAGTTTCCTGAGCCTCGCAGATGTTCACGGCGTGCAGGCCCTTCGGCCCCTGGATTATTTCGAAGACCACGGCCTGGCCGGCTTTGAGGGTTTTATAACCGTCCATCTTGATGGCCGAATAGTGAGCGAACAGGTCTTCACTCTTGCCTTCCTCAAGGATGAAACCGTAACCCTTGGCGTTGTTGAACCATTTCACCTTGCCACTGACCCGGACAACTGACATACCCATATCCCTCTGCTACAGACTCCATCACTGGAGTATCATCCAGTACATCCGCAATCGAATCCGATAAATAAGATTGACTCAGCGGACCTTTTTTACCCACTGTGGGCTCTATTGGTTGTAACACCGTTTTGCCGATAGTCAAGGTGACGAGGCGGTCGGAGTTGAAATCGCCGCGGCCCGCCCCCACCACTGTATTTGAACCACAGACGAACCTTTCTTTCCATGCATGCAATCAGCCAGATTCGACTAACATTCAATCAGGATCGCCCGACTCTCCAAAAAGATCGCCCGGAGGAACACGACGACGATTCCGCAGGCATTGCTGTTCAGGAGGCCAAGCCTGCGTTACAGGCGCCGCCGATGTACAAGGTGGTTTTGTTTAATGATGACTACACACCGATGGATTTCGTCGTCGAAGTGCTCGAGGTGTTTTTTAACCTGAATCGCGAGCTGGCGACCAAGGTCATGCTGGCCGTCCATACAGAAGGACGGGCAGTATGTGGAGTGTTTACCCGCGACATCGCCGAGACCAAGGCCATGCAGGTCAACCAGTACGCCCGGGAAAGCCAGCATCCGCTGCTCTGTGAAATCGAGAAGGACGGTTAATCGCCGACCACTTGGGTATGAGGTGAAGCTATGTTAAACCGCGAGCTCGAAGTCACCCTCAATCTTGCCTTCAAAGAGGCACGTTCGAAGCGTCATGAGTTCATGACCGTCGAACACCTCTTGCTGGCCCTATTGGATAATGAGGCTGCCGCCACCGTATTGCGTGCGTGCGGCGCCAACCTCGACAAACTCAAGCATGATCTGCAGGAGTTCATCGACTCCACTACGCCGCTGATCCCCCTTCATGACGAGGATCGCGAGACCCAGCCAACCCTGGGCTTCCAGCGCGTTTTGCAGCGTGCTGTGTTTCACGTGCAGAGCTCGGGCAAGCGCGAAGTGACCGGCGCGAATGTGCTGGTTGCAATCTTCAGTGAGCAAGAGAGTCAGGCAGTGTTCCTGCTGAAACAGCAGAGCGTTGCGCGCATCGATGTCGTCAACTACATCGCCCACGGCATTTCGAAGGTGCCGGGGCATGGCGATCACTCTGAAGGTGAACAAGATATGCAGGACGACGAGGGCGGCGAGTCTTCTTCTTCAGGCAATCCGCTGGATGCTTATGCCAGCAACCTCAACGAACTCGCGCGCCAGGGTCGAATCGATCCATTGGTCGGCCGTGAGCTGGAAGTCGAACGTGTCGCGCAGATTCTCGCGCGACGTCGTAAAAACAATCCGCTACTGGTTGGCGAGGCGGGCGTGGGCAAGACCGCGATTGCCGAAGGACTGGCCAAGCGCATAGTCGACAACCAGGTGCCGGACTTGCTGGCGAACAGCGTGGTGTATTCGCTCGATCTGGGCGCATTGCTGGCCGGGACCAAATACCGCGGTGATTTCGAGAAGCGCTTCAAGGCGTTGCTCAATGAGCTGAAAAAACGTCCGCAGGCAATCCTGTTCATTGACGAAATCCATACCATCATCGGTGCAGGTGCTGCATCCGGTGGCGTCATGGATGCCTCGAATCTGCTGAAACCGCTGCTGTCCTCGGGCGATATTCGATGCATCGGTTCGACTACGTTCCAGGAGTTTCGCGGGATTTTCGAGAAGGATCGGGCCTTGGCGCGACGCTTCCAGAAGGTCGACGTATCGGAGCCGTCGGTGGAAGACACCATCGGTATCCTGCGCGGTTTGAAAGGGCGCTTCGAACAGCATCACAGTATCGAATACTCTGACGAAGCCCTGCGCGCCGCTGCCGAACTGGCCTCGCGTTACATCAACGACCGGCATATGCCGGACAAGGCCATCGACGTGATCGACGAGGCGGGCGCCTATCAGCGTCTGCAGCCGGTCGAGAAACGCGTGAAACGTATTGAAGTGCCACAGGTCGAGGACATCGTTGCAAAAATCGCGCGGATTCCGCCGAAGCACGTCACCAGCTCCGATAAAGAGCTGCTGCGTAACCTTGAGCGTGACCTGAAGTTGACCGTGTTTGGCCAGGATGCTGCGATCGACTCGCTGTCGACCGCGATCAAACTGTCCCGTGCGGGCCTCAAGTCGCCTGACAAACCAGTCGGCTCGTTCCTGTTCGCAGGACCGACGGGTGTCGGTAAGACCGAAGCGGCGCGTCAGCTGGCGAAGGCGCTCGGGATTGAACTGGTTCGCTTCGACATGTCCGAGTACATGGAGCGCCACACCGTTTCGCGTTTGATCGGTGCGCCTCCGGGGTATGTCGGGTTTGATCAGGGCGGTCTGCTGACCGAAGCGATTACCAAGCAGCCTCATTGCGTGCTGCTGCTCGATGAAATCGAGAAAGCGCATCCGGAAGTCTTCAACCTGCTGCTGCAGGTCATGGACCACGGTACGCTGACCGACAACAACGGGCGCAAGGCGGATTTCCGTAACGTGATCGTCATCATGACGACCAACGCCGGCGCCGAAACTGCGGCACGTGCTTCGATCGGTTTCACCCATCAGGATCATTCCTCTGATGCGATGGAGGTGATCAAGAAGAGCTTTACGCCCGAGTTCCGCAACCGTCTGGACACCATTATCCAGTTTGGTCGCCTCAGTCATGAGGTTATCAAAAGCGTGGTGGACAAGTTCCTTACCGAGCTTCAGGCGCAGCTGGAAGACAAGCGTGTGCTGCTTGAAGTAACCGATGCTGCGCGTAGTTGGCTGGCGGCGGGCGGTTATGATTCGGCAATGGGTGCTCGACCAATGGCTCGTTTGATTCAGGACAAGATCAAGCGTCCGCTGGCGGAGGAGATTCTGTTTGGTGAACTGGCCGAGCATGGCGGTGTGGTGCACATCGACATCAAGGACGGGGAGTTGACGTTTGACTTCGAGACGACGGCGGAGATGGCCTGACGGTTAACCGCAATAAGCAAAAGGCGCCGAGAGGCGCCTTTTTGCTGTCAGTGAGTCGAGCACCGACCCGTGGGAGCGAGCTTGCTCGCGAATGCGTCAGCATGTTCGATGACACTGCAGCTGACCCACCGCCTTCGCGAGCAAGCTCGCTCCCACAGGGGATGGTGTTGATCCATCAAATTTCAGACAAACAAAAACGCCCGGCATACACCGGGCGTTCTGTATTGACCTGATTAGCGAGCGCGGTAAGTGATGCGCCCTTTGCTCAAGTCATAGGGCGTCAGCTCGACGCGCACTTTGTCACCGGTAAGAATACGAATGTAGTTCTTGCGCATCTTGCCGGAGATATGCGCGGTTACGACGTGCCCATTTTCCAACTCCACACGAAACATGGTGTTGGGCAGGGTGTCGACGACAGTGCCTTCCATTTCGAAGCTGTCTTCTTTCGACATGCAGTAAAGCCCTCGGTGTCCAATGAATGGCCCGGTGCAACTGCGCCAGGCAAAAGCGGCGTGCATTGTGCCCGAAAAATGGGGTTTAAGCCAAGGGGTTCTAGTTCAGGATGACCCAACGCTGATTAATCAGCAGTTCAATAGGCCGATATTGCGTCTTGTAACTCATCTTCTTGCAGTTCTTGATCCAGTAGCCCAGGTAGACCGCTTCCAGTTGCAGGCGCCGGGCCTCGGCGATTTGCCAGAGGATCGCGTAGCGCCCCAGGCTGCGGCGTTCTTCGTCGGGTTCGTAGAAGGTGTAAACGGCCGACATGCCGTTGGGCAGCAAATCCGTTACTGCCACGGCTAACAGCCGGCCTCCGAGGCGAAACTCATAAAATCGCGAGAAGGGCAGATCACGCACCAGGAACGTCGAAAACTGATCGCGACTCGGCGGATACATGTCGCCATCGGCATGCCGCTGTTCGATATAACGCTGATAAAGGTCGAAGTACTCTTCGCTGAACTTCGGCTTGGCCGGACGCACCTGCAGGTCGAGGTTGCGCTTGAAAATGCGTTTTTGCTGACGATTGGGTGTGAACTGCGCAACGGGAATGCGTGCCGGGACGCAGGCGTTGCAGTTTTGGCAATGCGGCCGATAGAGATGATCGCCACTGCGCCGAAAGCCCATTTCCGACAGATCCGCGTAGACATGCACGTCCATGGGCTGACTAGGATCGAGGAACAGGGTCGTCGCCTGCTCTTCAGGCAGATAGCTGCAAGAGTGGGGCTGAGTGGCATAAAACTTCAAGCGCGCCAACTCGGTCATGATCGACCCTCGGGATAAGCTTTTGTTAAGTGTAAGCCACGCACGCCAAAGTCGCTCAGCAAACCCAGGTAGCGCGGTCGGGCTGATCGAGGTGGCGGGCCAGATAGCCGGCAAATTCCCTGCGGGGAATCGCCCGGGCGCCAAGGCTGTGCAGGTGGTCGGTCGGCATCTGGCAATCAATCAGCACGAACCCCGAATCTTTCAGATGACGCACCAGCGTGGCAAAACCGAATTTTGATGCATTGTCCGCGCGACTGAACATCGATTCGCCAAAAAATAGCTGCCCCATGGCCAGGCCGTACAGCCCGCCAACCAGATTCTCACCCTCCCAGACTTCGACCGAATGCGCGTAGCCGCGCCGATGCAGCTCAAGGTAAGCGTCCTGCATGGCCTGCGTGATCCAGGTGCCGTCGGCATAGTCGCGAGGTGCGGCACACGCGCGGATGACCGCCGCGAAATCCTGATCGAATGTCACCCGATAGCGTTGCTGGCGCAGCAATTTGTTGAGACTGCGCGATACATGCAATTCGTCGGGAAAGAGCACTGTGCGTGGATCGGGTGACCACCAGAGAATCGGCTGGCCTTCCGAAAACCATGGAAAGCAGCCGTGCCGGTAAGCCTGAATGAGTCGATCTGCGCAGAGATCGCCGCCCGCAGCGAGTAACCCGTTGGGGTCACGCATGGCTTTGTCCAGCGGCGGGAAACTCAAGGTATTACGTTGTAACCAAGTCAACATGGCATTCAGGCTTGCGGAAGGGGAGGGCGGGTGGCGGGCCAGGGTCCGCCGTCGGTGTGCCGTCAAAATGCACGGGATGTCCTTCAGGATAACCGCGACATCGCAGGATGCAATTGCAACTTGCCCGTATGGGCAGGGTCGTAAACGAGCCCGGTGGTAGAGTGTCAGGGTGTTTCCTGGCACTGGCCGCGCATCGCTTCGTCCATAACAACGCCTCATAAGCCTTTGTCACACAAGAAAATGCATGCTCAAATTGAACCGCTGATTCAGGCTGGTTGATCCGGGCATTCACGGCAGCCGCGACCATGGCATCCCGCGAACAAATCCGTACAATGCCGGCTTGTTACAGAATATTCGGTACGCACTGAGTTTTTAAAAGCCTGAACGCAGTGTTAAAAGTATTCCGGGTTGCGCCGGTTCACTGTTCACCTGCCTGGATTGGGCAGTTTTTCATAGTCATTCAACAGATGGACGCGCCGTTGGCGCAGGAAAAGAAGCGTTTTGAAGAAATCCACCGCAGCACCTAAACCAGCCGTCGTGCCGCTCTGGCGCCAGCAATTGCACTACCGACTCAAGGAAGGTGCATTGATCGCCATTGGCGCCCTGTGCCTGTTCCTGATGATGGCCTTGTTGACCTATGGCAAGGACGATCCGGGCTGGAGCCATAACAGCAAGATCGACGACGTACAGAATTTCGGCGGCCCTGCCGGTTCGTACAGCGCCGACATCCTGTTCATGGTGCTGGGTTATTTCGCCTACATTTTCCCGTTGTTACTGGCGGTCAAGGCGTATCAGATTTTTCGCCAGCGGCATCAACCGTGGGAATGGAGCGGCTGGCTGTTTTCCTGGCGTCTGATCGGCCTGGTGTTTCTGGTCCTGTCCGGTGCTGCGCTGGCTCATATCCATTTTCACGCCGCGACCGGTTTGCCGGCCGGCGCGGGCGGTGCGCTGGGCGAAAGCCTGGGCGACCTGGCCCGCAACGCGCTCAATATTCAGGGCAGCACGTTGCTGTTCATTGCGCTGTTCCTGTTCGGGCTGACGGTGTTCACCGACTTGTCGTGGTTCAAGGTGATGGACGTCACCGGCAAGATCACCCTCGACCTGTTCGAACTGTTCCAGGGCGCGGCCAATCGCTGGTGGACCGCCCGTGTCGAGCGCAAGCAGCTGGTCGCGCAACTGCGTGAGGTCGATGACCGCGTGCATGACGTCGTGGCACCGATGGTGACCGACAAACGCGAGCAAGCCAAGGTCAAGGAGCGCCTGATCGAGCGTGAACAGGCGTTGAGCAAGCACATGCAGGAACGCGAGAAGCAGGTGCCACCGGTGATTGCCCCCGCGCCACCGAAGCCTGCCGCACCCAGCAAGCGTGTGGAGAAAGAGAAGCAGGCGCCGTTGTTCGTCGACAGCGCGGTTGAAGGCACCTTGCCACCGATCTCGATTCTCGACCCGGCAGAAAAGAAACAGCTTAACTATTCCCCGGAATCGCTGGCCGCGGTCGGCCATCTGCTGGAAATCAAACTGAAAGAGTTCGGCGTGGAAGTCTCGGTGGATTCGATCCACCCGGGCCCGGTGATTACCCGCTACGAGATTCAGCCAGCTGCCGGGGTCAAGGTCAGCCGCATTTCCAACCTGGCCAAGGACCTCGCGCGTTCGCTGGCTGTGACCAGTGTGCGGGTGGTGGAAGTGATTCCGGGCAAGACCACGGTCGGTATCGAGATCCCCAACGAAGACCGGCAGATCGTGCGCTTCTCCGAAGTGCTGTCGACCCCCGAGTACGACAACTTCAAATCCCCGGTCACTTTGGCCCTGGGGCATGACATCGGCGGCAAGCCGGTCATCACCGACCTGGCCAAAATGCCGCACTTGCTGGTGGCCGGTACGACCGGTTCCGGTAAATCGGTGGGTGTGAACGCGATGATCCTGTCGATCCTGTTCAAGTCCGGGCCGGAAGACGCCAAGCTGATCATGATCGACCCGAAGATGCTTGAATTGTCGATCTACGAAGGCATTCCGCATTTGCTCTGCCCGGTCGTGACCGACATGAAAGATGCGGCCAACGCGCTACGCTGGAGCGTGGCGGAGATGGAGCGTCGCTACAAACTGATGGCGAAAATGGGCGTACGTAACCTTGCCGGCTTCAATGCCAAGATCAAGGAAGCCCAGGATGCGGGCGAGCCGTTGTCCGATCCGCTGTACAAACGCGAAAGCATTCACGACGAAGCGCCGCTGCTGACCAAGCTGCCGACCATCGTCGTGGTCGTCGACGAATTCGCCGACATGATGATGATCGTCGGAAAAAAGGTTGAAGAACTGATCGCTCGTATTGCGCAGAAGGCGCGTGCGGCCGGTATTCACTTGATTCTCGCCACCCAGCGGCCATCGGTGGACGTGATCACCGGCCTGATCAAGGCGAACATTCCCACGCGTATGGCGTTCCAGGTGTCGAGCAAGATCGATTCCCGGACCATCATCGACCAGGGCGGCGCCGAGCAGCTGCTGGGTCACGGTGACATGCTCTACATGCCGCCGGGCACCAGCCTGCCGATTCGGGTCCACGGCGCATTCGTGTCCGATGACGAAGTCCACCGTGTGGTTGAAGCCTGGAAACTGCGCGGCGCGCCTGAATACAACGATGACATCCTCGCCGGCGTCGAAGAGGCCGGCAGCGGTTTCGAAAATGGCGGCAGCGGCGGTGGTGACGACGATGCGGAAACCGATGCGCTCTACGACGAAGCCGTGCAGTTCGTGCTGGAAAGCCGCCGGGCGTCGATCTCGGCGGTGCAGCGCAAGCTGAAAATCGGCTACAACCGCGCAGCACGCATGATCGAAGCCATGGAAATGGCCGGCGTCGTGACCTCCATGAATACCAACGGTTCGCGTGAAGTCCTGGCGCCTGGCCCGGTTCGCGACTGATCTGAATTTGAAGGGGGGGCGCCATCGGGCGCCACCCGCACTCCCACGAATGTTATGAGGACTCCCATGCGTCTTATCCGCATGCTGTTGCTGCCGGTACTGGCTTTGACCACGTTCTCGGCCCACGCCGATGACAAGGACGTGACGCGTCTGACCCAACTGCTGGAAAAATCCCAGACCCTGTCCGCACGTTTCTCGCAGCTGACCCTCGATGGCGGCGGCACCCAGTTGCAGGAGACCACCGGCGAGATGGCGCTGCAGCGTCCGGGCCTGTTCTATTGGCACACCGATGCGCCGGCCGAGCAGACCATGGTCTCTGACGGCAAGAAAGTGACCCTGTGGGACCCGGATCTCGAGCAAGCCACCATCAAAAACCTTGATCAACGCCTGACCCAGACCCCGGCCTTGCTGCTTTCCGGCGACGTGTCGAAGATCAGTCAGAGTTTCGATATCAGTGCCAAGGAAGCTGGCGGGGTGATCGATTTCACCCTCAAGCCGAAAACCAAAGATACCCTGTTCGACAGTCTGCGCCTGTCGTTCCGCAATGGTCTGGTCAATGACATGCAGATGATCGACAGCGTCGGTCAGCGCACCAACATCCTGTTCACGGGCGTGAAGGCCAATGAACCGATTGCCGCGTCCCGATTCAAGTTCGACATCCCGAAGGGTGCGGACGTGATTCAGGAGTAGGACGCATAACCTGTGCGAGAGAGCCATTTGTGGTGAGGGGGCTCGCCCCCGTTGGGCAGCGAAGCAGGCCCTTTCGATTCATCAGTGAGACCTGATTGGCAGGTTTTACGACTGCTCCGCAGCCGAACGGGGCGGTGCGACGTTTCACCAAGCCTCCTCGCCACAGATTTCGCCAGACGATGAGTACTGCGCAACAATTGAGGTTTTAACAATACGTGATGGACCTGTTTCGCAGTGCCCCGATTGCTCAACCATTGGCCGCGCGTTTGCGTGCGACCAATCTGGACGAGTACGTCGGTCAGGAGCATCTGCTCGCCCGCGGCAAGCCTCTGCGTGAAGCGCTGGAGCAGGGCGCTCTGCACTCGATGATTTTCTGGGGCCCGCCGGGTGTCGGCAAAACCACCCTGGCGCGTTTGCTTGCGGAAGTCTCCGATGCCCACTTCGAGACCGTTTCGGCTGTGCTGGCCGGCGTCAAGGAAATCCGCCAGGCCGTTGAAATTGCCAGGCAGCAAGCAGGGCAATATGGCAAACGCACCATTCTGTTCGTCGACGAAGTGCATCGCTTCAACAAGTCGCAGCAGGATGCTTTCCTGCCTTACGTTGAGGACGGCACGCTGATCTTCATCGGCGCGACCACCGAAAACCCTTCATTCGAACTCAATAACGCCTTGCTCTCGCGGGCGCGTGTCTACGTGCTGAAAAGCCTCGACGAAGCGGCGCTGCGCAAATTGGTGCACCGCGCGCTGACCGAAGAGCGTGGCCTTGGCAAACGCCAGCTGACCATCAGTGACGAGGGCTTTCAGATGCTGTTGTCGGCCGCCGATGGCGACGGTCGGCGCTTGCTCAATCTGCTCGAAAACGCCTCGGACCTGGCGGAAGATGACAGCGAGATCGGCACTGACCTGTTGCAAAGCCTGCTGGGCGACACCCGTCGGCGGTTCGACAAGGGTGGCGAAGCCTTTTACGACCAGATTTCCGCTTTGCACAAATCGGTGCGCGGCTCCAACCCCGACGGCGCGCTGTACTGGTTCGCGCGAATGATCGACGGCGGTTGCGATCCGCTCTACCTGGCGCGGCGCGTAGTACGCATGGCCAGCGAAGACATCGGCAACGCCGACCCGCGCGCCCTGAGCCTGTGCCTGGCCGCGTGGGAAGTGCAGGAGCGACTGGGCAGCCCTGAAGGCGAACTCGCTGTTGCACAAGCCATTACCTATCTGGCCTGTGCACCGAAGAGCAACGCGGTGTACATGGGTTTCAAAGCGGCGATGCGCAGCGCTACCGAACACGGTTCGCTGGAAGTGCCGCTGCACCTGCGCAACGCACCCACCAAGCTGATGAAGCAGCTGGGTTACGGCGACGAATACCGTTACGCCCACGATGAGCCTGACGCTTATGCCGCTGGCGAAGATTATTTCCCGGACGAGCTCGATCCTCAGCCGTTCTATCAGCCGGTGCCTCGCGGTCTGGAACTGAAAATCGGCGAGAAACTGAACCACCTCGCGCAACTCGACCGTCTCAGCCCCCGACAGCGGAGAAAATAGTGCTGCCATTGATCGTTGCAGTTTCCATCGGCGGCGTCGCCGGTACGCTCTTGCGCTTTGCCACCGGCAACTGGATCAACGCGAATTGGCCGCGGCACTTCTATACCGCGACGCTGGCCGTTAATATCGTGGGCTGTTTGCTGATCGGCGTTCTTTACGGTCTGTTTTTGGTCCGCCCGGAGGTGCCCATCGAGGTCCGTGCCGGGCTGATGGTCGGCTTCCTCGGGGGGCTGACAACTTTTTCATCCTTTTCACTGGATACGGTGCGCCTGCTGGAAAGCGGGCAGGTGCCGCTGGCTCTGGGCTATGCGGCCATCAGCGTATTCGGCGGGCTGCTTGCCACCTGGGCCGGCCTGTCCTTGACCAAACTTTGATAACGAGAGACCGACATGCTCGATTCCAAACTGTTACGTAGCAACCTTCAGGACGTAGCGGACCGCCTCGCATCCCGTGGTTACACGCTGGATGTTGCGCGCATCGAAGCGCTGGAAGAACAGCGCAAGACCGTCCAGACCCGTACCGAAGCACTGCAGGCTGAACGAAATGCGCGCTCCAAATCCATCGGTCTGGCCAAGCAGCGCGGCGAAGACATCGCGCCGCTGATGGCGGACGTCGAGCGCATGGCGAACGAATTGAGCGCCGGTAAGGTCGAGCTGGACGCGATCCAGACCGATCTGGACTCGATCCTGCTGGGTATTCCCAACCTGCCGCACGAGTCCGTGCCGGTCGGCAAAGATGAAGAAGACAACGTTGAAGTGCGCCGCTGGGGCACGCCGACCGCGTTCGATTTCCCGGTTCGGGACCACGTCGCCCTGGGCGAGAAGTTTGGCTGGCTGGATTTCGAAACGGCGGCCAAATTGTCCGGCGCCCGTTTCGCCGTGTTGCGTGGCCCGATCGCACGCCTGCACCGTGCACTGGCGCAGTTCATGATCAACCTGCACACCAGCGAACACGGCTACGAAGAGGCTTACACGCCGTATCTGGTCCAGGCGCCGGCGCTGCAAGGCACCGGTCAGTTGCCCAAGTTCGAAGAAGACCTGTTCAAGATCGCCCGCGAAGGCGAGGCTGATCTGTACTTGATCCCGACTGCTGAAGTCTCGCTGACCAATATCGTAGCCGGCGAAATCGTCGATTCGAAACTGCTGCCGATCAAGTTCGTCGCGCACACACCGTGCTTTCGCAGTGAGGCCGGTGCCTCGGGGCGCGATACTCGCGGCATGATCCGTCAGCACCAGTTCGACAAGGTTGAAATGGTCCAGGTTGTCGAGCCTTCGACTTCGATGGAAGCGCTCGAAGGCCTGACCGCCAACGCCGAGAAGGTCCTGCAATTGCTGGAACTGCCTTACCGCACGCTGGCACTGTGCACGGGGGACATGGGCTTCAGTGCGGTCAAGACCTACGACCTGGAAGTGTGGATTCCGAGCCAGGACAAATACCGCGAAATTTCCTCATGCTCCAACTGCGGCGATTTCCAGGCCCGCCGCATGCAGGCGCGTTTCCGCAACCCGGAAACCGGCAAGCCCGAACTGGTTCACACCCTCAACGGCTCCGGCCTGGCAGTCGGGCGTACGCTGGTGGCCGTGCTGGAAAACTATCAGCAGGCCGACGGTTCGATCCGTGTGCCGGACGTGCTGAAGCCGTACATGGGTGGCCTCGAGGTCATCGGTTAAATGGACTATCTGCCGCTGTTTCATAACCTGCGCGGCAGTCGTGTGTTGGTCGTCGGCGGGGGGGAGATTGCCTTGCGCAAATCCCGCCTGCTGGCCGAAGCCGGCGCGCTGCTGCGGGTCGTTGCGCCCGAAATCGAACCACAACTGCGAGAGCTGGTGGTGGGCAGCGGTGGCGAGTGCGTGTTGCGTGGCTACGTCGAGGCGGATCTTGACGGTTGCGGGCTGGTCATCGCCGCCACCGACGACGAACCGTTGAATGCGCAGGTCTCCGCCGACGCGCATCGGCGCTGTGTACCGGTGAACGTGGTCGATGCGCCTGCGCTGTGCAGCGTGATCTTCCCGGCGATCGTTGACCGTTCTCCGTTGATCATCGCGGTGTCCAGCGGCGGCGATGCACCCGTTCTGGCGCGGCTCATTCGGGCCAGGGTGGAAACCTGGATTCCTTCCACTTACGGACAATTGGCCGGTCTGGCGGCGCGTTTTCGCAGCCAGGTCAAAGGGTTGTTCCCCGACGTGCAGCAGCGCCGGGCATTCTGGGAAGACGTTTTCCAGGGTCCGATCGCCGACCGGCAATTAGCCGGGCAGGGGGCTGAGGCCGAGCGCTTGCTGCTGGCAAAAATTGCCGGCGATGCACCAGCCGCCACTGGCGAGGTTTATTTGGTGGGCGCTGGCCCGGGTGATCCCGATCTGCTGACTTTTCGCGCCTTGCGCCTGATGCAGCAAGCCGATGTGGTGCTGTATGACCGTCTGGTAGCGCCGGCGATTCTCGATTTGTGTCGTCGCGACGCCGAGCGGGTCTACGTCGGCAAGCGCCGCGCTGAACACGCGGTGCCACAGGATCAGATCAATCAGCAACTGGTTGATTTGGCCAAGGCGGGCAAACGCGTCGTGCGGTTGAAGGGCGGTGATCCGTTTATCTTCGGCCGTGGCGGTGAAGAGATTGAAGAGCTGGCGGCGCATGGCATTGCGTTTCAGGTCGTGCCGGGCATTACCGCAGCGAGCGGTTGTGCGGCTTACGCGGGTATCCCGTTGACCCACCGTGATTACGCGCAGTCGGTCCGCTTTGTCACCGGTCACTTGAAAGACGGTTCGACTGATTTGCCGTGGGCTGATCTGGTCGCACCGGCGCAGACTCTGGTTTTTTACATGGGTCTGGTCGGGCTGCCGGTGATCTGCGAGCAATTGATCAAACACGGTCGTGCGGCCGATACGCCGGCAGCGTTGATTCAGCAGGGCACTACGGTGAATCAGCGGGTCTTTACCGGCACGCTGGCGGACTTGCCACGAATGGTCGCGGAGCACGAGGTGCATGCGCCGACACTGGTGATCGTGGGTGAGGTGGTGCAGCTGCGCGAGAAGCTGGCGTGGTTTGAAGGGGCTCAGTCCCAGGTTTGAACGGTGGCGAGGGGGCTTACTGTGGCAAGAAGGCTCGCTGTGGCAAAGAGGCTTGCTGTGGCAAGAAGGTTCGCTGTGGCAAGAAGGTTCGCTGTGGCAAGAAGGTTCGCTGTGGCAAAGAGGCTTGCTGTGGCAAAGAGGCTTGCTGTGGCGAGGGGGCTTGCCCCCGTCGGGGCGCGCAGCGCCCCTAAAATCGGTGAATGCAGATAGACGACTCGGTTTGTCTGATAAAACACGGTGGCAGTTTTTGGAGGGCTGCTTCGCAGTCCAGCGGGGGCAAGCCCCCTCGCCACAATGATCGCTGCCACGCCAAGGCCGCAGCCGGGTATCAAACCCCGCGCCAAACCCCTTTCCCGCTCAACCGAGCCCGATCATGCGGCGCGGCGAAATCCTGGTCCGGACCTTTTGGCACAATCCCGGTCGGGTTTATCGTCTTGTGACTGCCGTAGTAGTGGTTTTTGATGTGGGTGAAATCCACGGTTTCGGCGATCCCCGGCCACTGGTACATTTCCCGCAGCCAATTCGACAGGTTCGGATAATCGGCAATCCGCCGCAGGTTGCACTTGAAGTGGCCGTAATACACCGCGTCAAACCGAATCAGCGTTGTAAACAGTCGAACATCCGCTTCCGTCAGGTATTCACCGACCAGATAACGATTGGCGTCCAGTACCTGCTCCAGCCGATCCAGCTCGGCAAACACTTCATCGAATGCTTCCCCATAAGCCTGCTGCGACGTAGCAAACCCGGCGCGGTACACGCCATTGTTCACCGCCGGATAAATCCGCTCGTTCAAGCCATCAATTTCCGCTCGCAGCGGCGCCGGATAGAAGTCCAGGTCATTGCCGGTCAAGTCGTTGAACGCGCTGTTGAACATGCGGATAATTTCCGCCGATTCATTGCTGACGATGCGATTGTGCTGGTTATCCCACAGCACCGGCACGGTGACGCGGCCGGTGTAGTCGGGAGCGTCAGCGGTATAACGCTGGTGCAGAAAATTCAGGTCGTCGAGCTTGTCGCCGGTGGAACCGTTGGCTATGTCGAACGTCCAGCCGTTCTCCAGCATCAAATAGCTGACGACTGATACATCGATCAGTTTGTCGAGGCCTTTGAGTGTGCCCAGGATCAGCGTGCGGTGCGCCCACGGACAGGCGAGCGAGACGTAAAGATGGTAGCGGCCGGGTTCGGCAGCGAAACCACCGACACCGCTCGGTCCGGGCTTGCCGTCTGGGGTGACCCAGTTGCGACGCTGCGCCTGCTCACGCTGGAATGCGCCGTCCTTGCTGCTTTCGTACCACTGGTCATGCCAGCGACCTTCCACTAACAAACCCATGTTCAGGACTCCTCAACCAGTAAGCGTTGGAGAAGAGTTTATCCGCATAGGTTCGATTAAATAGCGCAAAGGTTGGACGCTTATGATCGGTTAAATCGATTTGTCTCGTGCGTCCCAATATTGCCGGGCGGTGTCGAATGCCTGCTCGCGGGGTTGACCGAGGCCGCGCAGGGCCAAAGCCATGGTGGCGATCAGCGCCATCTGCGGATACCTGTCGACCACTTCGCCGCGCCATACAGCCTTTAAATGTTCGGGGTCGAGCGAAGAGGGTTTGACGTGGCGCTGGCTGGACATCTGCGGCCATTCCTCGTCCCAACTCACGCCACCGGTAGTGCCATACAAGTGGCTGCCGGCATCCGGGTTGATCTCGATTTCGCCGCCATCGCCTTTGACCACAATTGCAGTGTCACCCAGCAAGCCGCTGGCATCGCGGTGGACCGCCTGATAGCCGGGGTGAAAAATGCTTTGCAGGCCGCAGCGGGCGCCCAGTGGATTGAGAATTCGCGCCAGGGAGTGGATCGGCGAGCGCAGGCCGAGGGTGTTGCGCAGGTCGATCATGCGCTGCAGGGCAGGCGCCCAATCGATCAGAGGCATGAAGGCCAGGCCGCCGTTATCCAGCGCCGAGCCGACCTGTTGCCAGTCGCGGCATAACGGTATTTTCAGTTCACTCAGCAGTTGCTCGCTGTACAGGCGCCCGGCCGTGTGTGCGCCGCCACCGTGCATGAAAATCCGCACTCCGTTCTGCCCCAAACACTTGGCCGCCAGCAAATACCAAGGCAGATGACGCTTCTTGCCGGCATAGGTTGGCCAGTCCAGATCGACATTAAACAGCGGTGCCTGCAAACGCTGGCGCAAGGCTTGCGTGAACCCGGCCATTTCCTCGGCGCTTTCCTCCTTGTGCCGCAACAGCATCAGGAACGCGCCAAGCTGGGTGTCTTCGACCTGCTCGTCGAGCAGCAGGCCCATGGCCTCGCGGGCTTCTTCGCGGGTCAGGTCGCGGGCACCGCGTTTGCCTTTGCCAAGGATCCGCACGAATTGCGCGAACGGATGTTCGGCGGGTGTTTCGAGGGTCAGCGCTGGGTAATCGGTCATAAGCAGTTCGTCGGTTTGGGCAGGCCCGCCAGTTTTGCGGCGAGTTTGGCAGGGGTGCCTTTGAACAGTCGGTTCAGGTGCAGGCTGTTACCTTTTTCCGCGCCGAGCTTCAACGCGGTGTATTTGATCAGCGGGCGCGTCGCTGGCGACAACTGGAATTCGGCGTAAAAGCTGCGCAGCAATTCGAGGATTTCCCAATGTTCGAGGCTCAACTCGATACCTTCACCCGCGGCGAGAGCGCTGGCTACATCGGCGGACCAATCGCTCAGTTCGAGCAAAAAGCCGTCCTTGTCCAGCTCGATGGCGCGGGAGCCCACTGTCAGTGAATTCATAGCCAACTGTTGACCTTGTGGTATTGGATCGACAGCTCGACGAAGGCCGGATAGTCAATGGCCGTGGCGGCGTCGGGGATATCCAGCGCGCGCGCCTGGACGTCTTCGGCCAGTACGAACAATTTCAACTGTCGAGCATTGAGCGCGGCGAACGGCGCAGTGCCGGGCTGCAGCGCGTACACCGCGTCACCGGTCAGCAACAACGCATCGTTGGCGCCGATCACGCGCAGACAACTGGTCAGGCGTTCATCGCCGAACGGGGAATGAGACAACACATGCAAAGTCGACATCAGAGGGTGATCACCTGGTCGTAACGGTCAATAAGTGCGGTGATTTCGAACGCGCTCAGCACCTGCGCTTCTTCGAGCGATAAACCGGCCAGGTCCAGACCGCGTTCGGCAGCGCTGTCGGCGCAGACAAACAGGTCTTCAACACCAAACATGGGCAAGGCCTGGAGGTTGGCGCTGAGGTCTTTCTGCTGCAGGGTTTTGGCGTCCTGTTTCGTGGCAAGCTGCAATACGCCATCGTCGAGAAACAGCAAGCCTATTGGCAGATCAAAGGCGCCGCCGGCCAGCACAATGTCCAGCGCTTCCCGGGCGCCGGGCCCGGACCACGGCGACTGACGACTGATGATCAGCAAGGATTTAGGCATGTCACGCGCCTCCGAAACAGATCAAGCGGTCGGCATCCTGCACCGCATCGTGCAACTGGCCCAGGCCGGACAAGTCCCACGGCGCGCCGACTGCAACGGCTTCGCGCTGATAGCGCCGGGCCTCTTCTTCATTCAGCACGCCACGGCGCAAAGCGGCCGCTATGCAGACGACGCCGTCCAGTTGATGCTCGGCGACGAAGGCGCGCCATTGCTTGGGCAAATCTTGTTCATCCTGGGGCGTAACCACGCTGCCAGACGCGTTATAAACGCCGTCCTGATAAAAAAACAGCCGGACAATTTCGTGTCCGCCAGCCAGCGCCGCCCGGGCAAACAGCAAGGCGCGGCGCGAGGAGGGCGCATGGGCGGCGGAGAACAGTGCGATGGCGAACTTCATGACGGACTCGGGTCGACGGAACTGGGGCAATGATAAAGCTTTATGAGTGGTGCGGCGAAGTCTGACTGCCAGTGAACGCATAGGCTGACTCTGGCGTGACTCCAGCCAGCCTACGGCTCCAACCCATACAAGTCACAATATTCCAGCCAGTCCATCCCGGCCATTTCGGCGACTTCCTTATGCACCTCCCTACGCTGAGCCTGATACTCCTCGGCAGTCGCCGCAGTCAGTTGCAACGTCAACTCCCAGGCAAACAGACCGAGGTGTTCCGCTTCAGCCTCGAAGGCTTCATGCAAGCGTTCTTCGCGGTACTGCGCAGCGGTTTCGCCTTTCGCCTGCGCCAGCAGAGGGTTGAGGTTGTCCAGTTCTTCGCGCAGCTGCGGGCGCTCATCGAGAAATTTTCGCAGGGCGTGTTCGTGTTGCTGTTCAGTTGCCGCCATGGTCGCTCCTGGAAATGTATTAAGAAGACTGTTTCTTGGCTTTGGCCGCTGCCGCCAGACATTCGAGGGCGAATTGCTCCGGGTAAGTCATCTGGATAGGCGTGGTCTCGCCCTTGACGGTTCTTTCGCCGTCGAGGATGTAACGAATGCGCTTGTCGGTCACGCCGATGCGCTTGGCGATCCACGACGGCGTCTGTCCGATCTGGCTGATCAGTTTGTCGGCATATTCGGCGGTGGGTTTGTAAAATTCGGCATTGGGTGTCATGGGACGTTCCAGAAATAGGCCCGCTCGAAACGGGCGATGCGACATTTGGCGCGACAGGGTGCGCGAATCGTTGCGCGGTGTCTCGCTATAAATGCAGTAAAGCAGAACGATACGCCGCGCTGCGATGGTACAGTCCGTTTTTTCTTGAAGAGCACATGCAATGCGAATTCTGATGGTGGCGCTGGCCGTGACGTTGCTGGCGGGATGCGCCGGTTCGGCAATGAACGATGCCCGCACGGGAACCCCTTACAAAACCCTGACGTCGGACAAACCGGAAAAAGTCGTGGCCCAGTGTGTGCAGTTTGCCTGGCAGGACGAGACGGTATTCGGCATTGACGCCGGTGCGTATCTGCAGCCGGGCAAGAAGGGCGGCTCGACGGTGTACACGCGTTCGGCCGAGTCGTTTGTCGACCTGACCACCGCGGTGACAGGGACGGAGTTGAGCTATTACGCCCAGCGTGATGACTTTGTCGCCAAACGCCGGTTGGCGGCGTTGGCGACCTGTCTCTGAACTCACTCGCGAACAGATCACCAGTGGGAGCCCACAAAGAGCATTTCAGTCGTCAAAATTGTCAGGGCTGTTGAGCAAGCGCTTCTGTAAAAAGAAGCGTCGATGCCCCGGCGGGTAGTCGGCAATCTCGCCTACTTCAGTGAAGCCCAGCTTTTTGTAAAACTGCGGCGCCTGAAAGTCGAAGGTGTCCAGCCAGATTCCCACGCATTCCTTCTCCCGCGCCAGATCTTCGGCCATCTTCATCAGCCGCGAACCCATGCCCTGGCCCCGAGCCTCGTCTGGCACCGACAACAATTCGATAAACAACCATTGATAGAAAAACCGGCCATACAGCCCGCCGAGGATTTCATCGTTGGCGTCACGCACCAGCAGCGCCAGCAATTCTGATTCGCCATCCCCCGCTTGCGCGAGGTTGTAGGCGCGCAAGGGGGCAAGAATTGCCTCTCGATCCTCGGGGGTCGGTTCCTGGGTCATTTCTATTCGTAAAGTCATCAGCTACATCCTTATGGCGTTGAGCCCCGAGCGTAGCCGGGGCGCCGTAAATGTTCCATCCCCGCGCGAGGAACCCTCGCGAGTGCGCAGATGTCTAGGCATAACAGCGTCATTTCAGAACGCAGCCGATGAGGGCCATATTCCTTGAACATTTTTGAAGCCTTGCGCGAAAGCCATGACCGTCAACGCACCTACGCCGAGGCGGTGGTCCGCACCAGTGGCGACACTCCGGAACGCAAAGAAGCCTACGAGCGGCTCAAAGCCGAACTCCAGGCGCACGAAACCGCTGAAGAGCGGCATTTCTACATCCCGTTGATGCAATTCGACAACGGCGTCGACCTCAGCCGTCATGCGATCTCCGAGCACCACGAGATGGACGAAATGATGGAGGAACTCGACGAGACCGAGATGTCCAGCCCGTCATGGTTGGCCACAGCGAAAAAACTCTCGGACAAGGTTCATCACCACCTCAAGGAAGAAGAGAACAAGTTTTTCCAGAGCGCCGGCAAGCTGCTTAGCGACAAGCAGAAAATCAGCCTGGCGAAAGATTATCTGAAGGAGTTCGACGAACAGCTTGCGTCGTCATGATTTCGTTTAGCATGCGCATCTTTTGACAGGAAACGGATGGGTTGTCATGGTCAATACAGCCGAACGGGTCAACATCGTCGAGTCTCAGGTGTTGTCCCACGACTGGTACTTGCTGAAGAAAATCACTTTCGATTACCTGCGCAACAACGGCGAATGGCAACGCCAGACCCGCGAGGTTTATGACCGCGGCAATGGCGCGGCGATTTTGCTGTTCAACCGGGAAAAGCAAACCGTTGTGCTGACGCGTCAGTTCCGTTTACCGGTTTTCGTCAACGGCCATGACGGTTTGCTGATCGAAGTGGCAGCAGGGCTGCTCGAAGGGGCAGCGCCGGAGGAACGCATCCGCGACGAGGCAGAGGAGGAGACCGGTTATCGCGTGCACCACGTGAAGAAAGTCTTCGAGGCGTACATGAGCCCCGGCTCGGTGACGGAAAAGCTGCATTTTTTCATCGCCGAGTATGACGCCTCATCCAAAGTCAGCGAAGGCGGCGGACTGGAATCGGAGACCGAAGAACTGGAAGTGCTGGAGTGGACGTTGGACGAAGCACTCCAGGCTTTTTATCGCGGCGAGATCTGCGACGCGAAAACCATCATGCTGCTGCAGTACGCAGCCATGAATAACCTCTTCGCCACCCTTTGATCCATGTAGCAGCTGCCGAGCCTGCGAGGCGGCGTCCAGCGGACCTGAGCCGGACGCCGCCTCGCAGCCCCGGCAGCTGCTACACAGCCGGGTGCGATTCAGAAAAGGCTTCCAGTGCGATTGGTGCCAGCCCAATCGCCACCTTCCAGCGTCAGCAAAAACTCTTTCGCTTCGAGGCCGCCCGCGAATCCGGTGAGTTTGCCCGAGGCCCCGATCACCCGATGACACGGCGCCACGATTGAAATCGGGTTTCTTCCGTTCGCCGCACCCACCGCTCGCACCGCACCGGGACAGCCGATCTGCACGGCGATCTGGCGGTAGCTGCGCGTCTCGCCGAACGGGATGGTGAGCAATGCCTGCCACACTTTCTTCTGAAACGGTGTCCCGACAAAATCCAGCTCCAGCTCAAAACGCTCCCGCGTCCCCGCGAAATATTCCGTCAGTTGCTGCGCCGTGCGCAAAAGGACCGGGGAGTTCGCCGCGATGCTCATCGGCCCCAGCCTTACGCGATTGAGTCTGTCGTTTTCCCAGAGGATGGCCACCAGTCGCGCGCCGTTCGCGACCAGCTTCAGCTGGCCGACCGGAGAGTCCAGCGTCATGCAGGTATATGTCATGCAGATGGATTCCGCAGGTGGGCTGATCGAGGCTCAGCATACTGCCTCGGCGGGGAGGCGCAAAACGCAATTGCGACCATACTTGGCTACTGCTCTTGGCGCCTTTTCCCCTCAAAAACAAAAAGAGACTGACCCATGAAGTTCGAACCTTTGGCCAAATCGCTCATTGCGACCTCCCTGGCATTCAGTTGCCTGTCCGTCTATGCGGCCTCGGTCGCCCCGGTGGGCGCCGAAAACGGCATGGTGGTCACCGCCCAGCATCTGGCCAGCCATGTCGGCGTCGATGTGTTGAAGAACGGCGGCAACGCCGTCGATGCCGCCGTGGCGGTAGGTTATGCGCTGGCGGTGGTGTATCCCGCAGCGGGCAACCTTGGCGGCGGCGGTTTCATGACCATTCAGCTGGCGGACGGGCGCAAGACCTTCCTCGATTTCCGGGAAAAGGCCCCGCTCAAAGCCACCGCCGACATGTACCTCGACAAGGAGGGCAATGTCATACCGGAACTCAGTACCCGTGGTCACCTGGCGGTCGGCGTTCCCGGCACCGTGTCTGGCATGGAACTGGCGCTGCAGAAATACGGCACCAAACCGCGCAAGGAAATAATCGCACCGGCAATCAAACTGGCCGAAGAAGGTTTTGTACTGGAGCAGGGCGATGTCGAGTTGCTCGAATATGCCACCGACGTTTTCAAGAAAGACATGCGCGACTCCGGGTCGATCTTCCTGAGCAACGGCGAGCCGATGCAGGTGGGGCAGAAGCTGGTGCAGAAAGACCTGAGCAAAACCCTGCGGGAAATCTCCGAGAAGGGCGCCGACGGTTTCTATAAAGGCTGGGTGGCTGACGCGATTGTCACCTCAAGCCAGGCCAACAAAGGCATCATCAGCCAGGCCGATCTCGATAATTACAAGACCCGTGAACTGGCGCCGATCGAATGCGACTACCGCGGTTACCATGTGGTCTCGGCGCCGCCACCGAGCTCTGGCGGGGTGGTGATCTGCCAGATCATGAACATTCTGGAAGGCTATCCGATGAAGGACCTGGGCTACCATTCGGCCCAGGGCATGCACTATCAGATCGAAGCGATGCGCCACGCGTACGTGGACCGCAACAGCTTCCTTGGCGACCCGGACTTCGTGAAAAATCCGATCGCTCATCTGCTCGATAAAAACTACGCGACCAAGCTGCGCGACGCTATTTCGCCGCAAAAAGCGGCGGTGTCCAGCGAACTCAAGCCCGGCGTCGCGCCCCATGAAGGCAGTAACACCACGCACTATTCGATCGTCGACAAGTGGGGCAACGCGGTGTCGGTGACCTACACCCTCAACGACTGGTTCGGCGCCGGGGTCATGGCCAGCAAAACCGGGGTCATCCTCAATGATGAGATGGACGACTTCACCTCGAAAATCGGCGTGCCTAACATGTACGGCCTGGTGCAGGGCGAGGCCAATGCCATCGCACCCGGCAAGGCGCCGTTATCGTCCATGAGCCCGACCATCGTCACCAAGGATGGCAAGGTGGTGATGGTGGTCGGTACGCCGGGCGGCAGTCGCATTATTACCGCTACATTGCTGACCATGCTCAACGTGATCGACTATGGCATGAACATTCAGGAAGCGGTCGATGCGCCGCGCTTCCACCAGCAGTGGCTGCCGGAAGAAACCAATCTGGAGAACTTCACCACCAGTCCCGACACGGTAAAGATGCTGGAAAGCTGGGGGCACAAGTTTGCCGGGCCGCAGGATGCCAACCATCTGGCGGCCATTCTGGTCGGCGCGCCGTCGCTGGAGGGCAAACCGGTGGGCAAAAACCGCTTCTACGGGGCGAACGATCCGCGGCGTAATAGCGGGTTGTCGTTAGGGTATTGATCAGCGAAGATCCGGGACGCAGCCTCGCAGGCTCGGCAGCCGCTTCAACGGGGCGCCCGCGCCTGAAGGCTCGAGGTATGGGGATCGGCGCGAAGGCGTGACCGTTCTGTTTTTTCAGACTTGCAAGGAAGGCTCATGACCACTGCACTGTTAATCATTGATGTTCAACATGCGCTGTGCACCGGTGATTACGAATGTTTCGAGATCAAGCGCGTCATCGACGCTATCAACGGCCTCAGTGCCAAGGCCCGGAAGGCCGGGGCACCGGTGGTACTGATTCAACACGAAGAAGAGAGCGGCCCGTTTGTGCATGGAACTCCCGAATGGCAGCTGGCCGAAACACTGGTCACCGCTCCCCAGGACCTGCGTGTCCGTAAAACCACGCCGGATTCGTTCTATCAGACTCCATTACGCAAATTGCTGCCCGAACAGGATTTCGAACAACTGATCATCTGTGGGTTGCAAACCGACTACTGCGTCAATGCCACCGTGCGTCAGGCGCTGAAACTGGGTTACGACGTGGTGCTGGCCGGCGATGCGCACTCCACGGTCGACCACGGGAATCTGCGCGCCGAGGACATCATTGCCGAGCACAACAAAGACCTCGCACGCCTGACCGGATCGGTGGCACGCATCGATGTCAAACCTGCAGCGGACATCAGCTTCTAGCCGTACGACGCACCAGTGTCGTCGACAGTCCGCGGTGGTAGCGAGCTTGCTCGCGATGACTGAGTCACATCCGACATTGACGTCGCCCCACTGAGCACGTCCGGCCAATCCGTCGAAACTTCGCAGCCCGCCGGGCTGTCCAGACCTTACACCTCTGAGGCACCAAGGCGAGGATCGACATGACAACGACAGTAGGCGATTTTCTGGTTGAGCGACTCAGCCAATGGGGCGTCACGCGGATTTTTGGTTATCCGGGCGACGGCATCAATGGCGTATTCGGAGCGCTGAGCAGGGCTCAGGGCAAGATCGAATTTGTCCAGGCGCGGCATGAAGAAATGGCCGCGTTCATGGCATCGGCGCACGCCAAGTTTACCGGCGAGCTGGGCGTTTGCATTGCCACGTCCGGCCCCGGCGCTTCGCACCTGATCACCGGGCTCTACGATGCGCGGATGGACCACATGCCGGTGCTGGCGATTGTCGGGCAACAGGCACGCGCGGCGCTCGGCGGTCACTATCAGCAGGAACTGGATCTGCTCTCGATGTTCAAGGACGTCGCCGGCGCATTCGTGCAGCAGGCTTCGGAACCGTCCCAGGTCCGGCATCTGGTCGACAGGGCGGTGCGCACGGCCGTGGGCGAACGTCGCGTTACTGCGTTGATCCTGCCGAATGACCTGCAGGATGCCGAGTACAAGGAGCCGGAGAGGGCGCACGGTACCGTGCATTCCGGCGTCGGTTACAGCAAACCAAAAGTGGTGCCGTATGACGCGGATTTGCAGCGCGCCGCCGATGTGCTCAACGCCGGTGAGAAAGTCGCGATTCTGGTGGGCGCCGGTGCGCTGCAGGCAACTGAGCAAGTCATCGCAGTGGCGGAGAAACTTGGCGCCGGCGTGGCCAAAGCGCTGCTCGGCAAGGCGGTATTGCCGGACGATCTGCCTTGGGTCACCGGCAGCATCGGCCTGTTAGGCACCGAGCCCAGCTACAAACTGATGATGGAATGCGACACGCTGCTGATGATCGGTTCGGGATTCCCGTATTCCGAATTCTTGCCCAAGGAAGGCCATGCACGCGGCGTGCAGATTGATTTGCAGCCGGACATGCTCAGCCTGCGCTACCCGATGGAGGTCAACCTGGTCGGTGATTCCGCCGAAACTCTCGCGGCGCTTTTGCCTTTGCTGCAGCACAAGTCCCAGCGCAAATGGCGCAAGAAAGTCGAAGGCTGGCACGCGAGCTGGGACAAAACCCTGGAGAAACGCGCGCTGGTCAAGGCTGACCCGGTCAACCCGCAGCGGGTGGTCCACGAATTGTCGCCACGCTTGCCCGACGCGGCCATCATCACCTGCGATTCCGGCTCGTGCGCCAACTGGTTTGCGCGTGACCTGAAAATCCGTCGCGGCATGATGTGTTCACTGTCAGGCGGGCTGGCCTCGATGGGTGCCGCGGTGCCCTACGCGATTGCAGCCAAATTCGCCTACCCGCAACGGCCGGTGATCGCACTGGTCGGCGATGGGGCGATGCAGATGAGCAACATGGCCGAGTTGATCACCGTCGCCAAGTACTGGCGCCAGTGGCAAAGCCCCAAGTGGATCTGTGCGGTATTCAACAATGAGGACCTCAACCAGGTCACCTGGGAGCAGCGGGTGATGGAGGGCGACCCGAAATTCGAAGCGTCGCAGAACATTCCTGACGTGCCTTATCACCTGTTTGCGATTTCCATCGGCTTGAAAGGCATTTTCGTCGATCGCGAAGAGGACGTCGCCGCCGCCTGGGAACAGGCATTGGCCTCGGACGTGCCGGTGGTGATCGAATTCAAGACTGACCCCAACGTGCCGCCGTTGCCGCCGCATATCAAGCTGGAACAGGCGAAGAAATTCGCCACGACCCTGCTTCGGGGCGATCCGGATCAGGCCGGCGTGATCGTGCAGACGGCCAAGCAGGTGCTCAGTGCGGTATTGCCGGGAGGTTCGAAGAAATAGCGGTGCATGGTGTTTTCATGTGTGGGCAAGCCTTGCTCCCACACTGGGCTGAAGTGCGCCCCAAAACCTGGACACCCGTGTTTCTTCTGCGGGAATGCGATCAAACGTACGAGTTTGCCCGCGAAAGCGATATCAGCCGTTGCGCAATAAACGGGAACGATTCCCACAGGGCAATGATCTAGTCTTCGCACGCCCCAGGGAGAGATCGCCATGTACCGCTTTTTCGAACAGCTCAGCTCACGCATTGCCGCGCCGTTGCTTGGCGAGCGTTCGCGCAACAGCAAGGTCTGGCAATGCCGCTGCGGGCAGTCGCTGTTCTTTCCCAACACTCAGTGCCTGGCCTGTTTGGCGATGTTGGGTTATCAACCGCAGCATCATCGCCTGTCGTCGCTGCAGCCCGGTCCTCAGCCGGATACCTGGCTGCTCGATGCCGAGCCTGAAGCCGGGGTCTTGCGTCGCTGCGCCAATCTTGATTCCCCGGCGGCCTGCAACTGGTTGCTGCCGGCCAGCGATCACTCAGTGCTCTGCATTGCCTGCAGCCTCAATCACACCATTCCTGACCTGTCGATCACCGAAAACCACGAGCGTTGGCGCAAGGTCGAAACGGCCAAGCGGCGTCTGGTCGCACAGCTGATCAGCCTCGGATTGCAGGTGATTCCCAAAACCGTGGACGATGAGGCCGGACTCGCGTTCGATTTCATTGGCGTCGATCTGGAGGGCAAACCACCCACCACCGGCCATGCCAACGGCCTGATCACCCTCGACATCAAGGAGGCTGACGATGCCCATCGCGAACAGGTGCGGGTGCAGATGCATGAACCCTATCGCACATTGCTTGGGCATTTTCGGCATGAGGTCGGTCATTATTACTGGGATCGGCTGATCGCCGACAGCCAATGGCTGGGCTCGTTCCGCGCGTTGTTCGGTGACGAGCGTGCCAGCTATGCCGACGCGCTGGAGCGGCATTATCAACAAGGTGCACCGCTCGACTGGCAGACACGCTGCGTCAGCGAGTATGCAACGATGCACCCATGGGAAGACTGGGCGGAAACCTGGGCTCACTATTTGCACATGATGGACGCGGTGGACACGGCGCTAGGGTTTGGCATGAGTGCGCGGGAGATGGATCTCGACTATCAGCCATTTCCACCCAGCGCGCTTTACAACCCGGAGCATCCCGGCGGTGCGGCGTTTCTCTCGTTCGTCAACGCATGGATCGAACTGGCCGGCATGCTGAACGAATTGTCGCGCAGCATGGGTCAACCGGATTTTTATCCGTTCGTTCTGCCGCCTGCCGTCATTGCCAAGCTGCACTTTATCCACCTGGTAATCCAGCAAGAGGGCGGAAAGGCGGATGAGGTGCTGCAGGACCTGTAACCTTCCACAAACCACCCCCAACCTGTAGCAGCTCCTGAAGGCTGCGTCTGGCTGCGAAGCAGCCGTAAACCCTGAGTTCGCGGTTTGGCGACAAACCGCAGCCGCCGTTTTAACGACTGCTGCGCAGCCGGACGCCGCCTCGCAGGCTCGACAGCTGCTACAAGGTCCGGGTTTTGGAAAATGTGCATGTCCTTGAACGTATTCATATTTTTTAATCTGCGCGAACGGTTGTAACTTCGTCTCAGACAGGTACAATGGCGCGGCTCGCCGTCAGGTGAGCGTCGTTATGGTGACCCCATCGGTCCCCCCGCAACGATTACCCGTGAACCTGGTCAGATCCGGAAGGAAGCAGCCACAGCGGGAACATTGTGTGCCGGGGTGTGGCTGGTGGGGTTGCCTCCATAACGCAACGTGAATGTCTTTCGCGTTAGCTGCCCATTTTGATTTTAATGTTCTGCCATTGGATTCTGTCCAGGGCGGATTTTTTTTCGTCTGCGTTTTGATGACCGGTAAACCGGAGGTGTTTGGGGAGGCCGCATAAACACTCCTATACAAATGAAAATCGGCCCCTAAGCGCCCGCAGATTGCATCTTCGGCAGATTAGGCGAGCGCGCCGGATGCAATTTTGCCCTTGCTCCGCTAGCATTAGCCGCTTCTGCTTTCCAGTGGCGACGGTTTTCGATGAGTTATCAGGTTCTTGCACGTAAATGGCGCCCGCGCTCGTTCCGCGAAATGGTCGGCCAGACCCATGTGCTCAAGGCTCTGATCAATGCCTTGGACAGCCAGCGGCTGCATCACGCCTACCTGTTCACCGGCACCCGCGGTGTCGGCAAAACCACCATCGCGCGCATTATCGCCAAATGCCTGAACTGTGAAACCGGCATCACTTCTACACCCTGCGGCGAATGCTCGGTGTGCCGGGAAATCGATGAAGGACGCTTTGTCGACCTGATCGAGATCGACGCCGCAAGCCGGACCAAGGTCGAGGACACCCGCGAGCTGCTCGACAACGTGCAATACGCCCCAAGCCGCGGGCGCTTCAAGGTCTACCTGATCGACGAAGTGCACATGTTGTCCAGCCACTCCTTCAACGCGCTGCTCAAAACGCTTGAGGAACCGCCGCCCTACGTCAAATTCATCCTGGCGACCACCGATCCGCAGAAACTTCCTGCGACCATACTTTCGCGGTGCCTGCAGTTTTCCCTCAAAAACATGACGCCGGAGCGGGTGGTCGAGCATTTGACTCACGTCCTCGGTGTGGAAAACGTGCCGTTTGAGGACGACGCACTGTGGCTGCTGGGGCGTGCCGCCGACGGTTCGATGCGCGACGCCATGAGCCTGACCGATCAGGCGATCGCTTTCGGTGAAGGCAAGGTCATGGCCGCCGATGTGCGAGCGATGCTCGGCACCCTCGATCACGGTCAGGTCTATGATGTACTGCACTCGCTGATCGATGGCGACGCCAAGGCCCTGCTCGAGGCCGTCCGCCATCTGGCAGAACAAGGTCCGGACTGGAACGGCGTGCTCTCGGAAATCCTCAATGTGCTGCACCGTGTCGCCATCGCCCAGGCCTTGCCTGAAGGCGTCGACAACGGTCACGGCGACCGTGACAGGGTGCTGGCGCTGGCCCAGGCGTTGCCGGCCGAAGATGTGCAGTTTTATTACCAGATGGGCTTGATTGGGCGCCGTGATTTGCCGCTGGCGCCGGACCCCCGGGGTGGTTTCGAGATGGTCCTGCTGCGGATGCTCGCGTTCCGCCCGGCGGACACGGCGGACACCCCCAGGCAACCGCTAAAGCCAGTGGGGATCAGCCAGGCCACAGTTGATTCCGCACACTCAGTGGCTGCCGCGCCTGTCGTTGCGCCGGTGGCTCCTTTGGCGGTTGTACCGGTTGCGAAGAATCCGCCGCCCGTTTCTGAAACCGTCGCCCCGGTCGTCGAGCCAGAGCCGGTGGCAGAGCCTGTCGCCATCGAAGCGGTTGTCGACCTGCCGTGGAATGACCCGGTCGAACCCGAGGTGGTACAGCAGGCCGCAGTCGAACCAATGCTGGAAACGGCCGCCGAGCAGCCCGAGCTGCCACCGATGCCGTTGCCGACCCCGGACAGCGTCGTCCCCAATGCCCCCGAATGGGCCGCAGCGCCAATTCCGGAACCCTCTGTAGCCGACGTCGATGCAGCCACGCCCGGCATCGACCTCGATGACGAGCCGCCGCTCGACGAGGATTACATCGAGCCGGATATGGATTCGTCCTACAGCTACCTCGATGAGCTGGCCAGCGAACACGCTGCCGAACCAGCGCCGGAGCCCGAGCCTGAACCGGCTGCAATGCCGGCGACCGGTCTGGCGCTGCAATGGCTTGAATTGTTTCCGAAACTGCCGGTTTCCGGCATGACCGGCAGCATCGCCGCCAACTGCACGCTGATCGCCGTAGATGGCGACAATTGGTTGTTGCACCTGGACCCTGCGCACAGCGCGTTGTTTAACGCGACCCAGCAACGGCGTCTCAATGACGCGTTGAACCAATATCACGGGCGCACGCTCACGCTGAGTATGGAGTTGATCAAACCGGAGCAGGAAACACCCGCTCAGGCGGCGTCTCGCCGGCGTGTTGACCGCCAGCGCGAAGCCGAAGCCTCGATTCACGGTGATCCGTTCATCCAGCAAATGATGCAACAGTTCGGTGCGGTCATCCGTAACGATACTATTGAACCTGTCGAAGCCCTGGCGAGTCAGGGCTAATAACTGAAGGCGTGTGGCCGCAGGGCCGGGCGCTGTTTTATTCCAAGTACTTTGAGGTGATTACCATGATGAAAGGTGGCATGGCCGGCCTGATGAAGCAGGCGCAGCAGATGCAGGAAAAAATGGCCAAGATGCAGGAAGAACTGGCCAACGCCGAAGTCACCGGTAAAGCCGGCGGCGATATGGTCACTGTGGTGATGACCGGTCGTCACGACGTCAAGCGCGTGAGCATCGACCCAAGCATGGTTGAAGGTCTGAGCGAGGACGATCGCGAAATGCTGGAAGCCGTGTTTGCCGCCGCCGTCAACGACGCCGTGCGCAAGATTGAAGCCAACAGCCAGGACAAAATGTCCGGCATGACTGCTGGCATGCAACTGCCTCCGGGGATGAAACTCCCGTTCTGATTCGCAGCGCCGGTTGAACGAGTTACAAAAACTGCCAGGCATTACGCCTGGCATCTTTTTTTTTGTGGCTCTTGGCAACATTTTATGTGTGCAGCCGTTTTTACAGGCAGGCCAGCTCTATCAGGTGTCAGCTTTCCGGGGGGAGCAAGGCTTGCCCGCGAAGAACACCACTGGGTCTTCGGGCAAAAACATCGAACGCCGCCCCCCTTCAAATGTCTGCTCCTATATCGCCAATTTCACCGATCACAGGAGAAGCTCACATGTCAGACGCATTGACCCTCAACCAACGATTCGTTTTGGCGTCCCGCCCGACAGGAGCGCCGACGCCGGAAAACTTCCGCCTGGAAAGGGAGGCTCTGCCTGATCTGGCCGAGGGTCAGGTGCTGCTCAAAACCCTTTACCTGTCGCTGGACCCCTACATGCGCGGGCGTATGAGTGACGCTCCGTCCTACGCCGCGCCGGTCGAAATCGGCGAAGTGATGACCGGAGGCGCTGTCAGTCGCGTCGAGCGCTCACGGCATCCGAAATTCCATGAAGGTGATCTGGTTGTGGGCGCGACGGGATGGCAGAGCCACAGCATCAGCGATGGTCGCGACATCATGCCGGTGCCGTCAGGTCTGCCGAGCCCTTCGATGGCGTTGGGCGTATTAGGCATGCCCGGGATGACCGCGTACATGGGCCTGATGGACATTGGTCAGCCCAAAGAAGGTGAAACCCTGGTGGTGGCCGCCGCGTCTGGCGCCGTTGGCTCGGTAGTCGGCCAAGTGGCGAAGATCAAAGGGCTACGGGTCGTTGGCGTCGCCGGCGGTGCAGAAAAATGCCGCTATGTAGTGCAAGAGCTGGGTTTCGATGCCTGCGTCGACCACAAGAGCGACAACTTCGCCGAAGAGCTGGCCCAGGCGTGCCCCGAGGGCATCGACATCTACTACGAGAACGTCGGCGGCAAAGTCTTCGACGCCGTAGTGCCGCTGCTTAACGCCAGGGCGCGCGTTCCTCTGTGTGGCTTGATCGCTTCCTACAATGCCCATGAAGCACCGAGTGGGCCGGATCGTCTGCCGCTGTTGCAGCGCACGCTGCTGACGAAGCGAGTGCGCATTCAGGGCTTCATCGTATTCGACGACTACGGAGATCGGCAGCCGGAATTTGTCAGCGCAATGGCGCCGTGGGTGCGCGATGGCAAGGTCAAGTTCCGTGAAGACGTGGTCGATGGCCTGGAGAACGCGCCCGAGGCCTTCATCGGTCTGCTGGAAGGCCGCAACTTTGGCAAACTGGTCGTGCGTGTTGCTCAGGACTGAGTAATTGCCGCCGCGATTTGACGCTCAACGGAGGCGCGGGTATAAACCGCGTCTCGTTATGTTGTCGGATGTTTCCTCATGAGCTTCAGCCCTTTGATTCGCCAACTGATCGATGCCCTGCGAATTCTGCCGGGCGTGGGTCAGAAAACTGCCCAGCGCATGGCATTGCAGCTGCTCGAACGCGATCGCAGCGGTGGCTCGCGCCTGGCGTCGGCGTTGAGTCAGGCCATGGAAGGGGTGGGCCACTGCCGTTTGTGCCGCACACTGACTGAAGACGATCTGTGCCCGCAATGCGCTGATACCCGCCGCGACGACACCTTGCTGTGTGTGGTGGAAGGGCCGATGGATGTTTATGCGGTCGAGCAGACCGGTTTCCGCGGTCGCTATTTCGTCTTGAAGGGGCATTTGTCGCCGCTGGACGGGCTGGGGCCTGAAGCCATTGGTATCCCGCAGCTGCTCGAGCGGATTCAGCAGGCGGGCACGTTCACCGAGGTAATCCTCGCCACCAACCCGACGGTCGAAGGCGAAGCCACGGCGCACTACATCGCCCAGTTGTTGAACAACAAAGGCCTGATTGCCTCACGCATCGCCCATGGCGTGCCGCTGGGTGGCGAGCTGGAGCTGGTCGATGGCGGAACGCTGGCGCATTCGTTTGCGGGGCGCAAGCCGATTGCCCTATAGCGTCAGTACGGACGCCATCGCTGGCAAACCAGCTTGGCTTTACCTGAATAACCGGATTCTGCTCCGGGATTCCGCCGAAGAGGCCTCTGAAGGCGCGGCGTTACTTATCTGTCAACGCAAACTGCGTCAGGCAAAACGTCGGGATCCCCATGTCCTGCAGGCGCTGCGAACCACCCAGCTCTGGCAGATCAATGATCGCCGCCGCCTCATGCACCTGCGCGCCCATGCGTCGAATCAGGTTCGCTGCCGCAATCAGGGTGCCGCCGGTGGCGATCAGGTCATCGAACATCACGACCGAATCACCCTCGCACAGGCTGTCGGCATGCACTTCGAGAAACGCTTCGCCGTACTCCGTCGCATAACCTTCGGCCAACACATCGGCCGGCAGCTTGCCTTGCTTGCGGAACAGCACCAGCGGCTTGTTCAACTGATAGGCCAACACCGAACCGATCAGAAAGCCACGGGCGTCCATGGCGCCGATGTGGGTGAAATCGGCCTCGACATAACGGTGAGCGAAACTGTCCATTACCAGACGCAAGGCCGTAGGCGACTGGAACAGCGGGGTAATGTCGCGAAAGATCACGCCCGGTTTCGGGAAGTCGATTACAGGGCGGATCAGGGATTTGATGTCGAAGGAGTCGAAGACCATCGTCGAGGTGTCCTGGCAGGCTACAAACGACGCAGTATAACGGTGGCTGAACCGTTTCGCTCAGCCATCGTCCGTCGCATCAGCCTTCGATGGAACCGCCAGCCAGCGCACACAGCTGGATCGGGTCGAGGATGTGGATTTCCTTGCCTTCGGCCGCAATCAACTCGTTCTGCTGGAATCGCGTGAACACCCGGGACACGGTTTCCACCGCCAGGCCCAAATAATTGCCGATTTCATTGCGCGACATGCTCAAACGAAACTGGTTGGCGGAGAATCCACGAGCGCGGAAGCGTGCTGACAGATTGACCAGAAACGTGGCAATGCGCTCGTCCGCGGTTTTTTTCGACAACAGCAGCATCATTTGCTGATCGTCACGAATTTCCCGGCTCATCACCCGCATCAATTGCCGGCGCAGTTGCGGCAACTGCAAGGCCAGTTCGTCGAGGCGTTCGAAGGGGATTTCACACACCGAGGTGGTTTCCAGCGCTTGTGCCGAAACCGGATGCTTTTCAGTGTCCATCCCCGACAGCCCGACCAGTTCACTCGGTAAATGAAAACCGGTGAGCTGTTCTTCACCACCGTCGCTCAGCCCGAAGGTTTTCAAGGCGCCCGAGCGCACGGCATAAACAGCGTCGAAAACGTCGCCCTGGCGGAACAGGAATTCGCCTTTTTTCAGCGGGCGACCACGCTTGACGATTTCGTCCAGCGCATCCATGTCCTCCAGATTCAGTGAAAGTGGCAGGCACAGGGGGGCGAGGCTGCAATCCTTGCAATGGGCCTGGGTGTGAGCGCGCAGTTTGACTGGCTCAGACATTTCTTCAATCCTTGTGGGAAAAGCACACATAAGATGTAAGGGTAACCCACGACAGGACATTCAGGCCAGCTTGCGGATTTGCCGCAAGCGTTCAGATCACTCGGGAAAACCGCTGGCGATTCTGTTGCTGCAGATACCCGTCGAACACCATGCAGACGGAGCGGACCAATAAACGTCCCGCTGGCAGCACGGTGAGTCTTTGGTTATCGATCTCGATCAAGCCATCCTTGGCCATGCCCTGCAATTGCGGCCACAGCGCGCCAAAATAGTCGCGAAAAGCAATGTTAAACATCTGCTCAATCTCCGCAAAATCCAGCCTGAATGTGCACATCAGTTGCTGAATCACTTTGCGTCGCAAACGGTCGTCGGCGTTGCACACCAGGCCGCGATGGGTCGCCAGTTGCGCCGAAGCCAGGGCGTTCTGGTAGTGATTGAGGTCACTGCTGTTCTGGCAGTACAGATCGCCGATCTGACTGATCGCCGAAACGCCCAGACCGATCAGGTCGCAGTGACCGTGGGTGGTGTAGCCCTGAAAATTGCGCTGCAGAGCCGATTCTTCCTGGGCAATTGCCAGCTCATCGTCGGGCAGCGCGAAATGGTCCATCCCGATGTAGCGGTAGCCGGCGGCAGTCAGCTGTTCGATGGTGCGCTGGAGCATCTCCAGTTCGTCCGCCGGTGTCGGCAGTTCGTGGCTGTGAATGCGCCGCTGCGGCATGAAGCGTTCAGGCAGGTGCGCGTAATTGAACACTGACAACCGATCCGGTTGCAGGTGGATCACTTCGGCGACGGTGCGGGCGAAGTTGTCCGGGGTCTGTTTCGGCAGGCCGTAGATCAGATCGAGGTTGATCGAGCGAAACTGCAAGGTCCGTGCAGCCTCGATCACCGCGCGGGTTTCTTCGAGACTTTGCAGGCGGTTGACCGCTCGTTGCACCGCTGGATCAAGGTCCTGCAGACCGATACTGACCCGATTGAAACCCAGTTCTCGCAGCAGGCCCATGGTTGACCAGTCAGCCTCCCGAGGGTCGATCTCGATACCGTAATCACCGGAATCGTCGTCCAGCAGGTTGAAGCTTTTGCGCAATCTGGCCATCAACTGGCGCAGTTCATCGTGGCTGAGAAAGGTCGGTGTACCGCCGCCGAAGTGCAACTGCTCAACCTTTTGTACCGGGTCGAGATGGCAAGCAATCAGCTGGATTTCCTGCTCGATACGTTGCAGATAGGGAAGGGCGCGCCCGCGATCCTTGGTGATGACTTTGTTACACGCGCAGTAGTAGCAAATGTTCGCGCAGAACGGCACATGCACGTACAGCGAGAGCGGCCGCCGGGCTTTGCGGCTTTCACGCAGTGCGTGGAAAAAATCGAATGTGCCGACGTGAGCGCCAAACTGCATGGCGGTCGGGTAAGAGGTGTAGCGCGGTCCCGCCAGGTCGTATCGGCGGATCAGATCAGTGTCCCAACGAATGGCGTCGAGCATCATGCGGGCGTTCCCCGAGATAGACTGGCAGTGTGAGCGAGTCTAAGAGGCAGGCGCTTGAGACGTGTTGATTTGCATCAAGTGACCGCCGACCTGTAGCCGCTGCCCAAGGCTGCGTCCGGCGGCGAAGCCGTCGCAAGCCCGGACACCTCGGTATGTCAGGGAGAACTGTATGGGCCTGGTTGGCGAGGACTTTGTCCTCGGACGCAGCCTTCGGCAGCTGCTACAGGGGATGCGTTGTCAGTGGCCCATCAGCCAATGCTGATGCGGGCCGGGCAAGGTCCAGATACCAAACAGGATCACCAGCAGGCCGCCGGTGATGCGCGCGCTGCGTTTGCGCAACAGCGCCGTGACGCGCTCGGCGGCCAGGCCGGTGGCGAGCAAGACTGGCCAGGTACCGAGGCCGAAAGCGAGCATCAGCAGTGCGCTGTCGAACGCATTGCCCTGGCTCGCTGCCCACAACAATGTGCTGTAAACCAGCCCGCAAGGTAGCCAGCCCCATAACGCGCCCAGCAACAAGGCGCGAGGCAGGCTCGAGACCGGCAGCAGTTTGTTGGCAACCGGTTGTATGTGCCGCCACAGTCCGCGGCCGAGGCTTTCGATACGGGTCAAGCCACTCCACCACCCCGACAGATACAGGCCCATGGCAATCAACAGCAAACCGGCAAGGATGCGCATGAGCATCGCTGCCGGACTGTTTGCCACGGCCCATCCCGCCAGCCCGATCAATAACCCTGCAGCGGCGTAACTGAGAATTCGCCCCAGGTTGTAGGCCAACAGCAGACGAAAACGCCGGCTGCGTTGTTCCTTGGGAATCGCCAGAGTCAGCGCGCCCATCAACCCGCCGCACATGCCCAGGCAATGGCCGCCACCAAGCAGGCCGAGGATGACCGCAGACACCAGCAGTGGCGCCAACTCAAGCATGCGGTGGCGCCTTGTCGTCCGGTTTCGGCGGCGCAGCGCTGGCGGCGTCGACGGCGGCCTGGTGATTCGGGTCCTGATCGTCAAACAGAATGCTGTGCGCCGGGCCATCGAGGTCATCGTACTGACCGCTGTCGACTGCCCAGAAGAAAATGTAGATCGCAATGCCGACGATCAGCAGCGCGGCCGGGATCATCACGTAGAGAGCTGGCATGGGTGAACTCCATGCCCGCGCGGCTCAGGCCGGCAGCGGGCGGGTTTCTGCCGTGGTGCTGGCGGTGTGCGTGCTCGGCAGGCGAGTCAGGCGCAACGCGTTGAGCACCACGGTCAGCGAACTGATGGACATACCGATTGCGGCCCACACCGGCGTGATCCAGCCGAGGGCGGCAAACGGCAACATGAGACCATTGTACAACCCGGCCCAGAGCAAATTCTCGATGATCACCCGGCGGGTCCGTCGAGCCAGGCTGAAGGCCTGGATCAGTGCATCGAGCCGATTGGACAGCAGCACCGCATCGGCGCTGGTCTTGGCCAGATCAGTCGCTGAGCCCATGGCGACGCTGATGTCGGCGGCGGCCAGCACCGGCACGTCATTGACCCCGTCGCCCAGCATCAACACCTTGCGACCTTCCCGGTGCAACTGCTGCAGCACCTGCAGTTTATCGTCCGGACGCAATCCGCCCCGGGCCTCATCAATGCCCAGTTGCGCCGCAACGCTGGCAACCATCGGCGAGCTGTCACCCGACAGCAACAACGTGCGCCAGCCGCGAGCCCGGCATGCAGCGAGCAGCGCAGGAGCGTCGTCGCGCAACCGATCGTCCAGCACCAACCAGGCCAGCGGTCCATCAGCGTCGCCGAGCAGCAGCCATTGCCCGGGTTCATCGGGCATCGACGGAACGACCGCACCACTCAGTTCACAGACAAAAACGGGTTGGCCAATCCGCAAACGTTGCTCGCCCACCCAGCCTTCGAGGCCCAGTCCGGGTCGACTTTGAACGTCTTTAGCGGCCTGCGGCGCACGCCCGAATGCACGGGCGATCGGGTGTTCGGAACGATTTTCGAGGGCCGCGGCCAGGCTCAGGCATTGATCGCTGTCGAGTGCGCCGAGCGGGCGGATCGCACGCAACACCAGACGACCTTCAGTCAGCGTCCCGGTCTTGTCGAAAATCACCGTGTCGATCTGGTTCAGGCCCTCCAGGACATGGCCGCGGGTCAGCAGCAAGCCGAGTTTATGCAGCGTGCCGGTGGCCGCGGTGAGCGCGGTCGGCGTTGCGAGGGACAACGCGCACGGGCAGGTCGCGACCAGCATGGCGAGGACAATCCAGAACGCGCGGGAGGAATCCAGCTCCCACCAGACCAGCCCGATAATGGCAGCGGCGATCAGCGACAGCAGCAAAAACCACTGCGCGGCGCGGTCGGCAACTTCCGCCAGTCTTGGCTTTTCGGCCTGGGCGCGGTCGAGCAGGCGGACGATCGCGGACAGCCGCGTGTCATGCCCGAGCGCGAGCACTTCGACCGTCAGCACGCCTTCCACATTCAACGTGCCAGCGGTGACAGCATCGCCCGGCGTGCGTGTTTGCGGCAGGTATTCGCCGGTCAGCAGGGATTCATCGACGCTCGACTGCCCCTCAAGAATCTTTCCATCAGCCGGCAGTACCGCGCCGGGATGCACCAGCACGTGATCACCCTCGCGCAGTTCGCTGAGCAGGATGCGTTCGCTCTGGCCATCAGCGCTCAGACGCAGGCACGAGGCCGGCAGCAGATTGACCAGTTGCGCGGTGGCGGCAGCGGTGCGTTGGCGGGCACGGCGCTCAAGGTAACGGCCGGCCAGCAGAAAAAGCGCGAACATGCCGACCGCATCGAAATACAGTTCACCTGCGCCGGTGATCGAGGTCCAGATCCCGGCGATGTAAGCGCTGCCGATCGCCAGCGACACCGAAACGTCCATGGTCAGATGGCGGGTGCGCAGATCACGCATGGCGCCTTTGAAGAAGGGCGCGCAGCTATAGAACACAATCGGTGTCGTCAGGAACAGTGCGACCCAGCGCAAAATGGTATGCAGTTCAGGACTGAGGTCGATGTTGAATTCCGGCCAGGTGGCCATCGTCGCCATCATGGCCTGGAACCACAGCAGCCCGGCGACGCCGAGTTGGCGCAGCGCCAGACGATTCTCGCTGGCCAGTTGTTCGCTGGCGCGGTCGGCTTGATAAGGATGGGCGGCGTAGCCGATCTGGCGCAGTTCGCTCAGCACCTGGCTCAGCGGCAATTGCGCATCGGCCCAGCGTACATGCAGGCGGTGGTTGGACAGATTCAGACGCGCTTCGGCGACGGCGGGCAAGCCGCGCAAGTGTTTTTCAATCAGCCAGCCGCACGCGGCGCAACTGATGCCTTCCATCAACAGGGTGGTGTCGGCGAGGTCGCCGTCGTGGCGGACAAAGGGTTCTTGCACGTCGGCGCGATCGTACAGGGCCAGCTCATCGACCAGTTGCACTGGCAAACCTTCGGGGTTGGCCGAGGCTTCACTGCGATGTCGGTAATAATTTTCCAGGCCCCCGGCGACAATCGCTTCGGCCACCGCCTGACAACCCGGACAGCAGAACGCGCGGATTTCCCCGAGAACACCGGCGGTAAAACGGCTGCCGGCCGGGACGGGCAGGGCGCAGTGGTAGCAGGGGGTTGGCGTGGTCATCTAATTGGCCATAAAAACAAAGTGTTAAAGGCGGGCCAGGTACTGTGGCGAGGGGATTTATCCCCGCTGGGCTGCGAAGCGGCCCCCTGCATTCTTCCTGTCATATCTAGACAAAAAGCTCCACGACCGCTTCGCAGCCGAACGGGGATAAATCCCCTTGCCATATTGCGACTTCAGTTTTTCAGGTCTTCGGCGCCTTGCAGCGGTTCGTCACCGAGTAGCAGGTCCTTGTCGTGGCTGACCTGTTCTTCCTCGAACATGCGCCACGTCTTGTCGTCCTGCACGCCCAGCAACTCGACAAAGCGCCGGCCCTCAACCTTGTCGTTCACTTGACCGATGTAGCGACCCGGTTCGGAGCCGCTCTGCACCAGGCTGATCTTGCGATCTTTTTCCGGCTGCGTCGGCGAGATCAGGTTCAGCTCCAGGCTGGCCGGTTGGCTCTTGCCATTCAGACGAACCTCGACTTCACCGGTCTCGCCGTCCAGATGCACGTTGGCGCGCAGCTGCAGCGTTTGCGCCAGCAGCTCACGGTCAAGGGAGCGGTTGATGCCTTTGCCGGCCTCGTAATAATTGTCGTTGACCAGGTTGTCCGGGTTCTTTACCGCGATGGTCACCATCGACAGGGTCAGCGTGACCGAGCACGCCAGGATGGCGATGATGATCCATGGCCAAAGGTGCTTGTACCACGGGCTAGCGGCGTTTGGTGCAGGCATGATCACTTCTCTCAACGAATTTGTGGGCCGATGAACCGGCTCTTTGCTTCAACGTGGATACCGGCGTCGTCGGCGTCCTTGAGGATGAATTTCACCTCGTTGGTGCTCGATGGCAGTTTCTCCGGCGCCATGGAAAGCTCAACCGGCTGACTGAAGATTTCCCCGGCGGCGACCTTGATTTCGCGTTTGCCCTGCAGCTTGAGATCCGGCAGGCCGACCGCTTCCAGCACGTAAGTGTGATCGCGCTGGTCTTTGTTCATGACCTTCAGGCTGTAGACGTTTTCGATCCGGCCTTCGGCGTTTTCGCGATACAGCACGCGGTCCTTGCTGACGTCGAAGCCCACCAGCGAACGCATGAAAAAAGCGCCAGCAAGCAGTGCCATCATCGTCAGCAAAACCACGGCGTAACCGATCAGGCGCGGCCGCAGTTTATTGGTTTTTTGTCCGGACAGGTTGTGCTCGGTGGTGTAGCTGATCAGGCCGCGCGGGTAGTCCATCTTGTCCATGATGCTGTCACACGCATCGATACAGGCGGCACAGCCAATGCACTCGACTTGCAGGCCATCGCGGATGTCGATGCCGGTCGGGCAGACTTGAACGCACATCGTGCAATCGATGCAATCGCCCAGCCCCATGGCCTTGTAGTCGACCCCTTTCTTGCGCGGGCCACGGGATTCGCCGCGGCGCGGGTCGTAGGAAACGATCAGGGTGTCCTTGTCGAACATCACGCTCTGAAAGCGCGCATAAGGGCACATGTAAATGCACACTTGCTCACGCAGCCAGCCGGCATTGCCGTACGTGGCGAGGGTGAAGAAACCGACCCAGAAATACGACCAGCCATCGGCCTGACCGGTGAAGAAGTCGATGGTCAACTCGCGAATGGGCGAGAAATAACCGACGAAGGTCATGCCGGTGGCGAAACCGATCAGCAGCCACAACGTGTGTTTGCTGAATTTGCGCAGGAACTTGTTAGCGCTCATCGGCGCCTTGTCGAGCTTGATGCGTTGGTTGCGGTCGCCTTCGGTGACCTTCTCGCACCACATGAAGATCCACGTCCAGACGCTTTGCGGACAGGTGTAACCGCACCAGACGCGGCCGGCATACACAGTGATAAAGAACAGGCCGAAGGCGCTGACGATGAGAATGCCCGAGAGCAGGATGAAATCCTGCGGCCAGAAGGTCGCGCCGAAAATAAAGAATTTACGTTCCGGCAGGTTCCACCACACCGCTTGATGACCACCCCATTTCAACCAGACCGTCCCGAAATACAGCAGAAACAGACCGGCACCGCCGATCATGCGCAAATTGCGGAACAGGCCGGTGAAGGCGCGGGTGTAGATTTTTTCCCGTGAGGCGTAGAGATCGACCGTTTTGCTCGCGTCTTTGGCTGGCGGAGTGACGTCGTGTACCGGAATCTGGTTGCTCATCAGTTGCATCCCACGGCAGTGGAAAATTGCCGCGGTCAGTACATGCCGGCCGCGGTCAAAAAGGGTGTTGCAGTGGCGCAATGATACGCCTGTCGCTCTGGCTCAAGGGTGCGACCTTTAGTCGCGTTGGGATAATTCAACTGATGGTGTAATGACTTGAATCAATTGACAGAGCAATTATGGGCTGTTTCGAGGGGCGGACGCTTATTCAATCCACGGGTTTAGCAGTGCGACGCCGCTGGATTGAAAATCACTGATGTTACGGGTGACTACGGTCAGCCCGTGCACCAGTGCAGTTGCGGCGATCAGTGCATCGCTCTCGTTGGCGCGGTCCGGCACATGTAGACCCGCACAGCGAATGGCTACTGCGGCATCGATTGGAAGGATCCGGGCATCGAACGCCGGCATGACATGTCGCTTGAGCCAATTACGCAATATCTTTCCCTGTGCGGCGTCTCGTCGCTCCATGCGCAGCACACCGGTTTCCAGTTCCTTCAAGGTAATTGCCGACATGAACATTTTCGCCGCGATGACACTCTTCGCCCAAGACACGACATTTGGATCAGCATGGGGTTTGCGCAGTTCGGAAATTACGTTGGTATCCAGTAAATACATCAAGACAAGTCCACGGGGCGGTGAGTAATGACGGCGCGCTCGGTTTCGAACTCGATGTCTCGCGCTTCAGGCATCATCAGCAAATCGACAATGCTTGCGTTCACGCCAGTCAGTTTTTGATAGTCCTCAATGCTTAGCAGTACATGAGCCGGCTTGCCACGGTCGGTGATGATGACAGGCCCTTGGCGCGCGGCTTTTTTGGCACTGCTTGTGTCCTGATTGAATTCGCGGCTGGAAATAGTAGTGATCGACATCATCGTCGTCCTGTCTGAACGCTGGTTGTAGAAACGTTACTACCTCGGACGGCATCCCACAACCCTGCAACACGAAAACGCACCGCCTCCCGTCGCCATCTGGCCACGGCAAATGCAAAAGGCCCCGTCCATTCACATGGGCGGGGCCTTTTTTGTCGCGTCAGATTTCAGGCTTACTGTTTGTCTTCCGCCGGAGCTTTCTCGCCATGGGAGAGGCTGTAGACGTAAGCAGCCAGCAGGTGAACCTTGTCGTTGCCTTGCAACTGTTCCTGCGCAGGCATCTGGCCCTGCCGGCCGTAACGAATGGTCTGCTGCAGTTGCGCAAAGCTTGAGCCGTAGATGAACGCGCCCGGATGCGTCAGGTCGGGTGCGCCCATTGCCGGTGTGCCTTTGCCAGCCGGACCGTGGCAAGCCACGCAGTTGGCCGCGAACAATTTCTGGCCGTTGGCCGGGTCAGCCTTGGCGCTTTCCGGCAGCTTGCGGCCATCCAGGTTGGTCACGACAAATGCAGCAACGTCAGCCACGCCTTGCTCGCCGATCACTTCGGCCCAGGCCGGCATCACGGCGTGACGACCGCCCATGATGCTGGTCTTGATGGTTTCTGCCTCGCCGCCCCAGCGCCAGTCGGCGTCGGTCAGGTTTGGAAAGCCATAGGCGCCTTTGGCGTCGGAGCCGTGACAGACCGAGCAGTTGGACGCAAACAGACGGCCACCCATCTTCAGGGCTTGCGGGTCCTTGGCCACTTCTTCGATCGGCATGGATGCGAACTTGGCGAAGATCGGGCCGAAACGGGCCTCGGACCTGGCCATTTCCTTTTCCCACTCGTGAACGCCGGTCCAGCCGCTCTGGCCGTTGGCGAACGCGATTTGCTTTTCGTTATCCAGGTAGTCGTAGCCGGGCAACAGGCCTTTCCAGTTGCCCAAACCCGGGTACAGCACCAGGTAACCCAGCGCGAAAATGATGGTGCCGACAAACAGCATGAACCACCATTTTGGCAATGGGTTGTCGTACTCCTCGATCCCGTCGAAGGAGTGGCCGACCGTTTCTTCTGTCTGCTCGGCGCGCTGACCCTTGCGGGTGGACAGCAGCAGCCAGGTCAGGGCGAAGATGGTGCCCAGACTGAGGACTGTGACGTACAGACTCCAGAACGTAGTCATTCTTTGTTACTCCTAGAAGCTTGCTCGACGTGCTTGATGGCTTCGGGATCATCCGCGAAAGGCAGCAAGGTCGCGTCTTCAAACTCCGACTTGCGCTTGGGACTGAACACCCACAGCGCCAGTCCGATGAAGGCCACCATCACAACAACGGTGCCCAGGCCACGAATCATCCCGATATCCATCTAAATCACCGTTTGCTTTTGATGATGGTGCCCAGGCCTTGCAGATAGGCCACCAGCGCGTCCATTTCGGTTTTGCCCTTCACGGCATCCCTGGCACCGGCGATGTCTTCGTCGGTGTAAGGAACGCCGAGCGTGCGCAAGACTTCCATTTTCTTCGCGGTGTCTTTGCCGTCGAGCTTGTTTTCCACGAGGAACGGGTAGGCCGGCATTTTCGACTCTGGCACTACGTTGCGCGGGTTGTACAAGTGCGCACGCTGCCAGTCATCGGAGTAACGACCGCCGACGCGGGCCAGGTCCGGACCGGTACGCTTGGAACCCCACAGAAACGGGTGGTCCCAGACGCTTTCACCGGCAACCGAGTAGTGGCCATAACGTTCGGTTTCAGCACGGAACGGACGGATCATCTGCGAGTGGCAGCCGACACAACCGTTGGCCATGTAGACGTCGCGCCCTTCCAGTTCAAGCGCGGTGCGCGGTTTCATGCCTTCGACCGGCTTGTTGGTGACGTCCTGGAAAAACAGTGGAACGATTTGCGTCAGGCCGCCGATGCTGACGGCGATAACCATGAAGAAGGCCAGCAGGCCAATATTCTTCTCGACTGCTTCATGCTTCATCAGTGAGCTCCAACTACAGCAATCTGTTCAGCTGCTTCGGCTTCAGCCGGGTTCGAGGCACGTACGGTACGCCATACGTTGTACGCCATGAACAGCATGCCGCTGGCGAAGAACGCACCGCCCAGGGCGCGGACGATGAAACCAGGATGACTGGCCTGCAGCGCTTCGACGAACGAGTAGGTGAGGGTGCCGTCATCGTTGATTGCACGCCACATCAGACCCTGGGTAATGCCGTTGACCCACATCGAGGCGATGTAAAGAACGGTACCGATGGTCGCGAGCCAGAAGTGCGCGTTGATCAGGGCGATGCTGTGCATCTGCGCACGACCGAACAGTTTCGGGATCATGTGATAGATCGCGCCGATCGAGATCATCGCTACCCAGCCCAGAGCGCCGGCGTGTACGTGGCCGATGGTCCAGTCGGTGTAGTGCGAGAGCGAGTTGACGGTCTTGATGGCCATCATCGGGCCTTCGAAGGTCGACATGCCGTAGAACGCCAGCGACACCACCAGGAAGCGCAGGATCGGGTCGGTGCGCAATTTATGCCAGGCCCCCGACAGAGTCATCATGCCGTTGATCATGCCGCCCCAGCTGGGGGCCAGGAGGATGATCGACATCGCCATGCCCAGCGACTGCGCCCAGTCCGGTAGTGCGGTGTAGTGCAAATGGTGCGGACCGGCCCAGATGTACAGGGTGATCAGCGCCCAGAAGTGCACGATCGACAGACGATAGGAGTAGATCGGACGCTCGGCCTGCTTGGGAACGAAGTAGTACATCATCCCCAGGAAGCCGGTGGTCAGGAAGAAACCCACTGCGTTGTGACCGTACCACCACTGGATCATCGCATCCGTCGCGCCGGAATAAGCGGAGTAGGATTTGAACAGGCTGACCGGCAGCGAGGCGTGGTTGACGATGTGCAGCATCGCCGTCACGACAATGAAAGCACCGTAGAACCAGTTACCGACATAAATGTGCCTGGTCTTGCGCTTGACGATGGTACCGAAGAACACCAGCGCGTAAACGATCCACACAATGGCCAGCAGAATAGCCAGTGGCCATTCCAGCTCGGCGTATTCCTTGGTGGTGGTCAGACCCATCGGCAGGGTAACGATTGCGCCGATGATCACCGCTTGCCATCCCCAGAAGTGGAAGGCCGCCAGGCTGTCGGAAATCAGTCGCGTTTGGCAGGTTCGCTGCACGACGTAATAAGAAGTGGCAAACAGTGCACAACCACCGAAGGCGAAAATCACCAGGTTGGTGTGCAACGGGCGCAGGCGTCCAAAGCTCGTCCATGCCAGACCGAAGTTCAACTCCGGCCAGACCAGTTGCGAGGCGATGAAGACACCGAGCCCCATGCCAAGGATCCCCCAGACCACCGTCATGATGGCGAACTGGCGGACTACCTTATAGTTATAAGCAGTCGGACTGATTGCTGTGCTCATTCTAAGGTTCCACGGTTTGGGTGTTTTATTAGGAGTGAAAATCGGCCGCAAGTATGTAGAAAGCGGGGGGTCATTGCAACGCGCCATGACCTGCGCCAATGCTTTCAGACGCTGATTCTGCGGCCTTTCCATGCCCCGCGTAAGGGCAAAATTACCCATGGACAAAACGCCGCAGTGAGCGAACAGGATCAAGGGTCAGGTCATCTGTAACCGGGTGTGTTCAAACACGCAGGGCAGGGGGGTGCGGGCAATAAGCACGATAGCCGTCAACTATCTGCCTTTGCGGCCTGTCATCGAGCGAATGTGTCGAGCACACCGGGTGTATCGACCTTGAACCGGCTCATGCATCGGAGAAAGCTTAGACCCGAATACGGGGAACCGAAAGGTGCATCAGAGGAGGGTGTGACAAAAGGAAGCAGTTGCAAGTCTCAAGCTGCAAGTGCAAGTGTGCACACTCGCAGCCGTTGCGTTTGCCTCTACTTGCGGTCTGTAGCTTGTAGCTTGCTGCTCAACTGCTCATTCCCATGCGACAGGCTGTACACATAGGCCGCTAACAGTTGCACTTTATCGTTGCCGAGCAACTCGTTCTGCGCCGGCATATGGCCCTGACGGCCATGGCGAATGGTCTGTTGCAGTTGCGCCAGGCTCGACCCGTAGATGTAGCCGGCCGGTTGCGTCAGATTCGGCGCGCCCATGGCCTCGTTGCCTTGGCCATTGGCGCCGTGACAAGCCGTGCACCTGGCTCTGAACGCTTGCTGACCAGCCTGCAGATCGGCGCTGGTGTCTGCCGGCAGTGGCAACCCGGCCAGTTCGTGACGCACGTAAGCAGATACATTTTTCACGCCGGCCTCCCCGAGGATTTCCCCCCAGGCCGGCATCGCCGCCATGCGCCCGCCCATGATCGTGGTCTTGATCATTTGCGCGTCGCCGCCCCAGCGCCAATGGCTGTCGGCCAGGTTGGGGAAACCAAACGCGCCCTTGGCATCCGAGCCGTGGCACACCGAGCAATTTGAGGCAAACAGGCGTGCGCCCATTTTCAGCGCCTGCGGATCCTTCGCCACTTCCTCCAGCGGCATTGCAGCGAATTTGGCGAAGATCGGCCCAAACCTCGCGTCCGCCTTGTTCATCTCCCTTTCCCATTCGTGGACGCCGGTCCAGCCGTCCTCGTAACCCGGCAAAATGCCTTTCCAGTTGCCCAGGCCGGGATAAAGCACCAAATAGCCGACGGCGAACACCAGCGTGCCGGCGAACAGCATGAACCACCATTGCGGCAGCGGATTGTCGTACTCCTCGATGCCGTCGAAGCTGTGGCCCATGGTCTGGTCGACGCTGCCCTTGGTTTCGCCTTTGCGCGTGCCGATCAACAGCCAGGTCAGGCCGAGCAGGCTGCCGATGGTCAGTACGCAGATCCACGTACTCCAGAAAGTGGTCATGGCCGGTTACTCCTTGTGACGGGTTCTTGGGGGCTGTCGGTTTGCATTGCAAAGGACATGGTCACCTCTTGCTCTTGATGGCAGTGCCGAGCACTTGCAGGTAGGCGACCAACGCATCCATTTCCGTCTTGCCCTTGAGCGATTGCGCGGCACCGGCGATGTCGTCGTCGGTGTACGGCACGCCGAGGGTGCGCATTGCCTTGATCTTGCTTTCGGTGTGGCGGCTGTCGAGTGGATTGGCAACCAGCCAGGGGTAGGCCGGCATTTTCGATTCCGGCACGACATTGCGCGGGTTGTACAAATGCGCGCGGTGCCAGTCTTCTGAATAACGACCGCCAACCCGCGCCAGATCCGGACCGGTGCGCTTGGAACCCCACAGGAACGGGTGATCCCACACGCTTTCTCCCGCCACTGAGTAATGCCCGTAGCGCTCGGTCTCGGCGCGCAATGGCCGGATCATCTGCGAGTGACAACCGACGCAACCTTCGCGAATGTAAATGTCGCGACCTTCCAGTTGCAGTGCGGTGTACGGCTTCATGCCTTCCACCGGTCTGTTGGTCACGTCCTGAAAGAACAGCGGGACGATCTGGGTCAACCCGCCGATGCTCACGGCCAGGACCATCAGCAGCATCAGCAGGCCAACGTTTTTTTCGATTGTTTCGTGTTTCATGGCGGACTCCTCAAGCCATCTGCGCGGCAGCGGCGACTTCGGCAGGCTGCGAGGCCTGCACGGTGCGCCAGGTGTTGTAGGCCATCAGGAACATGCCGCTGAGAAAGATCGCACCGCCGACCAGTCGCACGACGAAGCCCGGATGGCTGGCGACCAGGGTTTCGACGAAGGAGTAAGTCAGCGTGCCGTCTTCGTTGATCGCGCGCCACATCAAGCCCTGGGCGATGCCGTTGACCCACATCGAGGCGATGTAGAGCACGGTGCCAAGGGTGGCGAGCCAAAAGTGCGCATTGATCAGGCCGATGCTGTGCATCTGCGCACGGCCAAAGATTTTCGGGATCATGTGGTACAGCGCGCCGATCGAAATCATTGCCACCCAGCCGAGGGCGCCGGCGTGAACGTGGCCGATGGTCCAGTCGGTGTAGTGGGAGAGGGCGTTGACGGTCTTGATCGCCATCATCGGCCCTTCGAAAGTCGACATGCCGTAGAACGCCAGCGACACCACGAGAAAACGCAGAATCGGATCGCTGCGCAACTTATGCCACGCACCGGAGAGCGTCATCATTCCGTTGATCATCCCGCCCCAGCTCGGCGCCAGCAGGATCAGCGACATCACCATGCCCAGCGACTGCGCCCAGTCCGGCAATGCGGTGTAGTGCAAGTGGTGCGGGCCGGCCCAGATGTACAGGGTGATCAGCGCCCAGAAGTGCACGATCGACAAGCGATAGGAATACACCGGACGCTCCGCCTGCTTGGGAACGAAGTAGTACATCATCCCGAGGAAACCGGCAGTCAGGAAAAAGCCTACGGCGTTGTGGCCGTACCACCACTGCACCATGGCATCGGTTGCCCCCGCGTACACCGAATAGGATTTGGTGAAGCTCACCGGCAGCTCAAGGTTGTTGACGATATGCAGGATCGCGACTGTGATGATGAACGCGCCGAAAAACCAGTTGCCGACGTAGATGTGTTTGGTCGTGCGCTGCATGATCGTGCCGAAGAACACCACCGCGTAGGCAACCCAGACCACGGTGATCAGAATGTCGATCGGCCATTCCAGCTCGGCGTATTCCTTGGAGCTGGTGTAGCCCAGTGGCAGGCTGATGGCCGCCAGCAGAATCACCACTTGCCAGCCCCAGAAGCAGAACGCAGCGATTTTCGGCGCAAACAGCTGCGTCTGGCAGGTGCGCTGCACCGAGTAAAAGGAACTTGCGAAGAGCGCGCAGCCGCCAAAGGCGAAAATTACCGCGTTGGTATGCAGTGGGCGCAGGCGGCCAAAACTGGTCCACGGCAACTCGAAATTGAGTTCGGGCCAGACCAATTGAGCCGCGAGAAAAACCCCGAGCCCCATGCCGACGATGCCCCATACCACCGTCATAATGGCGAATTGGCGGACCACCTTGTAGTTGTAGGCGGTACTGATAGAAGTGTTCATGTTTCCCCATCCACGGTTCAGCCGAATTGAGCGCTTGCAATAAAGCAGCGCGCCTTTCGCCTGGAGTTATAGGCAGACTAAAAGCGAGGCAAGCATGAGCAAACAGCACAACGCCAGTATTGACGGGGATCAATGGGCGCAATGTGTGCGCGATCACGGCTGGTTGTGGAATGAGGCTGCAGCACCGGCCTCGGCCACGCTGATCCTGGCCCATGGCGCGGGCGCGCCAATGGACAGCGCCTGGATGAGCGACATGGCCGCACGCCTTGCTGCACAAGGGGTCAACGTGTTGCGCTTCGAGTTCGCGTACATGGCTCTGCGGCGTGTCGATGGCGGTAAACGCCCGCCCAATCCTGCGCCGAAACTGCTGGAGTGCTGGCGCGAGGTGTACGCCGTGGTGCGGCGCCATGTCAGTGGGCGGCTGGCGATTGGCGGCAAGTCCATGGGCGGGCGGATGGCCAGTTTGCTCGCCGATGAACTGGAAGCGGATGCGCTGGTGTGTCTGGGGTATCCGTTTTACGCGGCCGGCAAACCGGAGAAACCGAGGGTCGAGCATCTGGCCGGGTTGAAGACGCGCACCCTGATTGTGCAGGGCGAGCGGGATGCGTTGGGCAATCGCGAGACGGTCGGCGGGTATGAGTTATCAGACCAGATCGAGGTGTTCTGGTTAGCCGCGGGGGATCATGATTTAAAGCCGTTGAAGGTTTCGGGGTTGACCCATGAGCAGCATTTGGCGGCGGCTGCGGGGAAGGTTGCTGCGTTTCTTCAGTGACATTTGCGCTGCCCGGTCAGCAAACATCTGTACCGACTGCTCCACCGCCATCGCGAGCAAGCTTGCTCCTACAGATTTTGCGCAGAACGGTTTTTCTACGTACCACCACAAATCTTTGTAGGAGCTGGCTTGCCAGCGATGAGGTCCGATCAGCCAACATCATTATTGACTGACCGACCCGCCGACCCATCCACCGCCATCGCGAGCAAGCTTGCTCCTACAGATTTTGTGAAGTGCGCCCCAAAACCTGGACACCGGTTGGCTAAGCTATCGCGAACTGCGCCCTGTACGCTACAGGGCTCAGTCCGCCCAGTTTCATCTTGATTCGATCATGGTTGTAGTAACGGATGTATTCATCCAGCCCGGCTTGCAACTGGGCCACGCTGTCGAAGCGCTCGCGGTAGAAATATTCAGACTTCAATGTGCCAAAAAAGCTCTCCATCGTCGCGTTGTCCAGGCAGTTTCCCTTGCGCGACATGCTTTGTTCCAGGCCCGCTTTTTCCAGGCGTTCCCGGTAATCCGGGTAGCGGTAGTGCCAGCCTTGATCGGAGTGCAGCAGGGGCTTGGCAGTCTCAGGTAGCCGCTCCAGAGCCTTCTCCAGCATGTCACCCACCAAGGTATAGCGAGGCCGGGTGGCGGTCTGATAAGCGACAATTTCGCCATTGTAGAGATCCAGCACCGGAGACAAGTACAACTTTTCACCCGCCACTTTGAACTCGGTGACATCCGTGACCCATTTCTGATTCGGCTGCCCGGCCTCGAAATCGCGAGCCAGCGTGTTGGGCGAGGCTTCGCCCATCAGCCCGCGGTATGAGCGGTATTTCTTCGGGCGCACCGTGCACTTGAGACCCAATTCGTCCATCAGCCTTCGCACCGTTTTACTGTTAACCCTCTGGCCGATGTTACGTAGCGCAGCAGTCATCCGACGATAGCCATAACGCCCCTTATGGGTGGCCTGGATGCTCTGGATAGCGGCTTTCAGTGAGGCGAACCGATCTCCACTCGCCATTGCCTTGGCTTGATAGTAGTAAGTGCTGCGTGGCAGGTCGGCGGCTTCAAGCAGCTCATCGAGCGCAAAATGCTCTCGCAACTCAGTAACTAGCGTGGTTTTTTGCCGACGGCTTTCGCCTGCTCCTGCCTTTTCTTCTCCTCCCTGAACTCTTTGAGCTTTTTTAGCCAGGCATTCTCCACCTGGAGCTTGCGAAGCTTGATCAGCAACTCTGCGTGCGAAAGGTCATCATCACTTGGCGATGTCGGGTCAGGAATCTTGTCAGGTGGCAGGGTCATGGCGGTGTTCAATCCTTTCCCTGCAGACAGGGCTTCGAAGCCGCCACTGTAATACCGCTGCTGCCATCTGCCCACCTGGCTTGAGTTGCCAAGATTGAAAAGGGCCGCCACGCGACGTAAAGACAGCTTGTCTCGCCACATGCGCTGTAGAACGCCGAGTTTGAACTCAGGGCTGTAGACCCTGTTGCGAACCTTCAGGCTGGCATCACCATGCAACCGGTAGGCCTCCACCCAGCGGCGAAGCAAGGTAGGGTCCATCTGGAATTGGGCTGCTATGAAGCGAAAACCTCTGCCTCGCTCGAGAAAAGCGGTGATAGCAGACAACTTGAATTGCGATGTGTACTGACTCATGAAAACACCCCAGAGATTGGATTGGATGTCCAACTTCTGGGGCGCACTTCATTTGCGCTGAACGGATTTTCTGCGTACCACCACAAATCTTTGTAGGAGCTGGCTTGCCAGCGATGAGGCCCGGTCAGCCAACATCATTATTGACTGACCGACCCGCCGACCCATCCACCGCCATCGCGAGCAAGCTTGCTCCTACAGATTTTGCGCAGAACGGGTTTTCTGCGTCCCACCACAAATCCATGCGGGCGCGAGCCTGCTCTGGGCAGCCTTCCGAAGGTGAAGCTCGACGGGCAGTGCCACTTTAGCCTGCAATAAAAAACCCGGAAGCTTCCACCGTCCGGGTTTTTTCTTTCCAACGCCAATCAGCGGTTGAACCGCTCCACCAACGAATACTGGGTATTCGCCGTCTTCGTCAGTTCTTCACTCAGCAAGGCCGAATGCTGCGCCTGTTCCGAGGTCTGGTCCGCCAGCTGCGAGATATTGCTGATGTTGCGGCTGATCTCCTCGGCCACAGCACTTTGCTCTTCGGTTGCCGCCGCAATCTGCGGGGTCATGTCGGTGATGTTTGCCACGGCTTCGCTGATCCCCACCAGCGCCTGATCCGCTTCCAGCACACGTGCTACACCCTCTTCAGCCTGGCGATGCCCGGCCTCCATGGTTTGCACGGCAGTGCTGGCGGTGTTTTGCAACTTGGCGATCAGCGCGTGAATCTGCCCCGTCGATTCGCTGGTGCGTTGCGCCAGTTGCCGCACTTCGTCAGCCACCACCGCAAAGCCGCGACCCATTTCACCGGCGCGTGCCGCTTCGATCGCTGCGTTCAGTGCCAGCAGGTTGGTCTGGTCGGCGATGCCTTTGATCACATCGACCACGCCGCCGATTTCATCGCTGTCCTTGGCCAGTTGCGTGACGGTCTGACCGGTTTCCCCGACCACCACCGACAAACGCTGAATGGCATCGCGGGTTTCCCCGGCGATGTCGCGCCCACGCCCGGTCAGGCGATTGGCTTCCTGGGTGGCATCGGCCGTGCGCTGCACGTGGCTCGCGACTTCCTGGGTGGTGGCCGCCATTTGGTTGACTGCCGTTGCTACCTGCTCGGTTTCCACGCGCTGACGTTCCAGCCCGGTCGAGCTTTTGTGCGCCAGGGTGTCGGATTGTTTGGCTTGCTCGGTCAAATGCTCGGCGGTGTCCTGCAGACGGGTCAGGCAGGTTTTCAGGCGCGCTTCCTGACTGAGAATCGACATTTCCAGACGCGCCTGGGCACCGCGGCTGTCGGTGTACATCTGCGCGATCAGCGGGTCGGACGTGGTCTGTTCGGCCAAACGCAGCAAGCGTTTGAGACCGCGCTGTTGCCAGCTCAAGCCGAGCAGGCCCAGCGGCACCGACAGGCCCGCCGCCAACGCAAAACCCCATTGCGATGTGAGTGTGGCGCCGATCATGAAGCTCAATTGACTGACCAGGATGAACGGCAGCCAGTCCTGCAGCACTGGCAGCCATTTGTCGGTGGACGGTATCGCCGACTTGCCCTGGTTAATGCGCTGATACAGGGCTTCGGCGCGGCGGATCTGCTCGGCCGTGGGTTTGACCCGCACCGATTCGTATCCGACCACCTGTTTGCCTTCGAAAACCGGCGTCACATAGGCGTTGACCCAGTAATGGTCGCCGGTCTTGCAGCGATTCTTGACGATGCCCATCCATGGCAAGCCTTGTTTCAGTGTGGCCCACATGTGCGCGAATACCGCGGCCGGCACGTCAGGGTGACGCACCTGGTTATGCGGCGCACGGATCAGCTCTTCACGCGAAAACCCGCTGATCTCGACGAAGGCGTCGTTGCAGTAGGTGATCACGCCCTTGGCATCGGTAGTGGAAATCAACCGTTGCTGAGCCGGGAAAGTCCGTTCGCGTTGTGTAACAGGCTGGTTGTTGCGCATGGCTTTTTCAATCCGTGAGGCTTTGAAAGGTTGTCGGCGCCGTCAGGGATTAATTGAAATTATTTTCCATTTAGCAGCGGCGCGTCGCAAAACGACCGTTGCGTCAGCCGGCAAGCATCCTTTAGGGTTTATCAACAGCCTCTCGGCTGGCCGTTCCGGGAACATCCCCAAGTATTTGGCCGAGCTTCGTGCTTCAGCGCCGCACAACGTGAGGAGCGTGTTCACCCTCGGGCCATCCGGCTGAAGTCACCGAATTATCCGATCAAAAACAAAAATGCCAGTCAGCTTAACTGACTGGCATCAGCCCGAACGCGGTGTCTTTTTCAGCAAGCGCTTACGATGCTATTAACTGCCGCAACACATAATGCAAAATCCCTCCCGCCTTGAAGTACTCAACCTCATTCAACGTATCGATCCGGCACAACACCTCGATTTTTTCGCGCCTGCCATCCTCACGGGTAATGAGGCTGATATGCCGTTATCGTGAGCACATTAAGCTCCTCCAATCTTGTGGTATGGGGAGGGCTGTGGGTGTGACGTGTGAGGCAAAGCGCATAAGAAGTCGAAGTCACGAATGGTTACCGTTTGCATATGGAGGTTTTAGCTGTGTGGATGCACAGTAGGTGACTTGGTTGTTTCCTCGAGAATGAATCAAGTCATTAAAACACTTTAAAGGGAATTTATATGTCAGGTGCTGGAAGTTATTTAGGACCGCACATAAAAACAGGACCGAATTCATACGAACTAATGCCGGTGCCTGTTAGGGCTTTTAGGCTGCCGTCTTTTAATGGTAGTAATGGCCTTTATATTAATACGGGTATCAATGATGAGCATCGCAGGGGTAGCAGCTTAGGGGGCGGAAAGCTTAGTCCCTTAACGCCGTATATCTGGGATGACTTTATGGGAGAACATCGCCTATACCAGGCTGAAATTGATAGTGAGTATGCGGCAGTTTTTAATGATGTTGTGGGTGCGGTTACCACTGAAATCGAGCAAAAAAAGCAATCGGCTAAGGCAGGGCAGGAGCTTACTCAAGTTGACGCAGCTAAATCCGATCGAAATGTTACAATTGATACAATTGCCGGCAAGGAACGAGAGTATCAGTCTAAAGTCGAGAGTGCGCATTCGCTGTATGGGCACAACCCATTTTTCTTGATGAAAGAATTACCCTTCCGAAAGGTTGTCGATGGTGTCAATTCGGTTCCACCGGATGTGGTAGGCGCATATGAATCAATAAATCAGGCGTATCGCTCCGCTCTAGAACTCAAACGACTTTCGTTGGAAAATACTATTTTGGCTGATCAGCTTGCTGGCTTGGCAAGTAAAATTAGTCAGGCTGAGGCTGAATCTCAACTCGGTCCAGGAGCCCTGGAATCTTGGTTGGCAGATAGGCTTTATGCGGTAAATACAGAGAAAAATATTAGAATTCAGTTGCTGCCCCATTTTCTTCAAGAAAATATTGTCTCTTCAACAGGTTCAGTAGAGGGGCTTACGCACTCTCAATCGTTGGCTAAATACAAGTCCGCAATAGATAGTATTATTGCGAGTGAACAATCTCAAATAGGACAGTACGTCACCGCCAACCCTAATATGCAATTGCCGTTTAGTAAGCCGGAACTTGAAGCGCTTAGAAATCTAACGCACCTTCAGGCGAATACAGATCTGGGCAAACGGTGGGATGATTACCATGTATCACTTCTTCACTCTGAAAATGTTCGACATCTAACTGCAGCGGCTACAGCCTTTGCAGAGCTGTTTGCCCGTGCCCAGCAAGCTGAGGGTTTGTTAGAACAATCTCGACTTGCAGCAGTTGCTGAAGCTCAGCGGGTTGCCGACGAGCAGGCGCGCGTTGCCGCAGAGGTTGAAGCTCAGCGAGTTGCTGGTGAGCAGGCGCGCATTGCTGCAGAAGCAGAAGGTCTTCGTTTAGCTGCCGAGGCGCAAGCGAAAGAAGCGTCTTATAAGGATGCAGTCAGCTTCTTGGCAGATACCAATAAGCATATCCTGGAAAAGTATGGCGCCAACCTAGCCAAAACCGCTAAGGACCTTCAAAATAATATTTCAGGCAAGAAGATAGGAAGCTACAGCGACGCCATGGCGACCTTTGAGAAGGTCAGTACCAATCCCCGTTTGAAATTGAATGCAAAAGATATTCGAGCTGTTGTTGATGCGCTCAGTGCCTTAGATAAAGCTAGCTTTGCTGATAATGTGAACCGGTTGGGGAAGGCGTTTGGCGTCGTGGGGAAAATTGTTCAGGCGGAGGCCATCCGACAGAAAACGATTATCGGGATTGAGACTGGGGAGTGGAAGCCGCTGGGATTAGAAGTTGAATCCTTGGCGGTTGGGACCTTGGCCGCTTTTGCAGCGGGTGCTTTATTCGCAAGTTTATTTGCATTGACTACAACACTCACGGTCATTAGCGTTCCGGTAGTCGCTGTAATAATGGCACTTTCAGCAAGTTATTTTGATGTGGATAAGGTGGAGGAAATAAATAACTATTTTCTAAACCGGTTTGGAGGTGACAACACAGTGTAGGTGATAGTGATTTTTCCCTCAGTATGCAGTACTGAGGGTTTCGACTGATGGTTGATTAAGTGAGAGCAATGGTATGAAATTCGTCAAGATGGAAATTCCATACGTATTCGCAATATTGACGTGCAGTCCGATTTTTTTATTGGTATTCCTTACTCCTTTGAATGCGGATACTCAATTGTTCCAATTAATTGAGACAGTTATTGATCAATATCTTTTCGGGAAGGTTGGTATGTGGTCGTCAGCGTTTCCTCTGGCGTCGAAAATCGTCACAAATTACTGGTGTTTGGTGATGCCTGTGTTTTCCGTGATCTTTGCGTACAGGACGCTAAAACTTTCCACTTGCGAGCGAGTGTTGTATGAAGATCACTCTGTTATAAAATTGATTCTGCTGGTGCCGGCATTGATAGTGTTGTTGGTCTTCTTTTTTTATATTTCATATGTGGGTAATACTGATTTGGCCAGCGCTGGCCGACGTTACTCTATACTTGGAAAAAACAAATTAACGTATGCTTTATTTGTTTCTGCTGGCTTATGTTCGGCTTATTTGATCGTGGTTGTGTCGTATATAGTTGGTCGATATTTCCCTTCGGTTATTCTTGCGCGGATGCGAGCCATTAAGTGACTTGAGTATCAAGTATGGCTTGTCCGGATTTGGGGTGTAAGTGGGGTTGGCTTTTAGGCGCAACCCCCACTGCTGCACTTATGAAGCAATCAACTGCCGCAACACATAATGCAAAATCCCTCCCGCCTTGAAGTACTCAACCTCATTCAACGTATCGATCCGGCACAACACCTCGATTTTTTCGCGCCTGCCATCCTCACGGGTAATGATCAGCGTCAGGTTCATGCGCGGTGTCAGGTCGACACCGGTCAAACCCAGGATGTCGAAGGTTTCTTTGCCGGTCAGGTTCAGGCTCTTGCGATTCTGATCCAGTTTGAATTGCAGCGGCAACACGCCCATACCCACCAGGTTGGAGCGGTGAATCCGCTCGAAGCTTTCGGCGATGACCGCTTTCACACCCAACAGATTGGTGCCCTTGGCCGCCCAGTCGCGGCTCGAACCGGTGCCGTATTCCTGCCCCGCGATCACCACCAGCGGCGTGCCCGACGCTTGATACCGCATGGCCGCGTCGTAGATCGCCATCCGTTCGCCGGTCGGCATGTAGATCGTATTGCCGCCTTCTTCGCCGCCGAGCATCTCATTGCGAATGCGGATGTTGGCAAAGGTGCCGCGCATCATCACTTCATGGTTGCCGCGCCGCGAGCCGTACGAGTTGAAATCGCGCGACTCGACACCTTTTTCGCGCAAGTACTGGCCGGCGGGGCTGTCAATCTTGATGTTGCCGGCGGGGGAGATGTGGTCAGTGGTGACCGAGTCGCCCAGCAGCGCCAGCACCCTGGCGCCGGCGACATCCTTGATCAGCGGCGGCGGCCCCCCGATGTCATCGAAGAATGGCGGATGCCGGATGTACGTCGAATCGTCCTGCCAGACATACGTCGCCGCTTGCGGCACTTCGATCGCCTGCCATTGCTCGTCGCCGGCAAACACTTCTGCGTATTCCTTGTGGAACATGGCGGTATTGACCTGATTGACCGCTTCGGCAATTTCTTCGCTGCTGGGCCAGATATCGCGCAGGTAGACCGGGTTGCCGTCCTTGTCATTACCCAGCGGCTCGCTGCTGATGTCAGTGCGCACCGTACCGGCCAACGCGTAAGCGACCACCAGCGGCGGCGAGGCCAGCCAGTTGGTTTTCACCAGCGGGTGCACGCGGCCCTCGAAATTACGGTTACCCGACAGCACGGAAGCGACGGTCAGGTCAGCCTTCTGGATGGCTTTTTCAATAGGCTCCGGCAACGGGCCGGAGTTGCCGATGCACGTGGTGCAGCCATAACCGACGAGATCGAAGCCGAGTTGGTCCAGGTACTGCGTCAGCCCGGCTGCGTTGTAATAGTCGGTCACCACTTTTGAACCGGGCGCAAGCGAGCTCTTCACCCAGGGTTTGCGGGTCAGGCCTTTTTCCACCGCTTTTTTCGCCACCAGTCCGGCAGCCATCATCACGCTCGGGTTGGAGGTGTTGGTGCAGGAGGTGATTGCCGCGATGACCACCGCCCCGTTTTTCAGGCGATAGGTATGGCCGTCGTACTCGTAGTCCGTTTCGCCCACCAGATCGGCGTTGCCCACCGCAACACCGCCGCCGCCTTCACTTTCCAGGCGTCCTTCTTCCTTGTTGGCGGGTTTGAACTGCAGCTCGACGAAATCATTGAACGCTTGCGCGACGTTGGGCAGCGACACTCGGTCCTGCGGACGTTTCGGCCCGGCCAGGCTGGCTTCGACACTGCCCATGTCCAGCGCCAGGCTGTCAGTGAACACCGGCTCGGTGCCGGGCAATCGCCACAGGCCCTGTGCCTTGCTGTAGGCCTCGACCAGTTTGACCGTTTCACGCGGACGGCCGGACAAGCGCAGGTAGTCCAGGGTCACATCGTCGACCGGGAAGAAACCACAGGTGGCACCGTATTCCGGGGCCATGTTGGCGATAGTTGCGCGATCGGCCAGCGGCAAGTCGGCAAGGCCGTCGCCGTAGAACTCGACGAATTTTCCGACGACGCCTTTCTTGCGCAGCATTTGCGTGACGGTCAGCACCAGGTCGGTGGCCGTGATGCCTTCGCGCAGCTTGCCGGTGAGTTTGAAGCCGATCACTTCCGGAATCAGCATCGACACCGGTTGGCCGAGCATCGCCGCTTCCGCCTCGATGCCCCCGACACCCCAGCCGAGTACGCCGAGGCCATTGATCATGGTGGTGTGGGAATCGGTACCGACCAGCGTATCGGGGAAGGCGTACGTGCGGCCATCCTCGTCTTTGGTCCAGACCGTGCGACCCAGGTATTCGAGGTTCACCTGATGGCAGATCCCGGTGCCCGGTGGCACCACGCTGAAATTATCGAAGGCGTTCTGGCCCCAGCGCAGGAATGCGTAACGCTCACCGTTGCGCTGCATTTCAATGTCGACGTTCTGCTCGAAAGCACTGGCGCTGCCGAACTTGTCGACCATCACCGAGTGGTCGATCACCAGATCCACCGGTGACAGCGGATTGATCCGCTGCGGGTCGCCGCCGGCCTTGGCCATCGCCGCGCGCATGGCGGCGAGGTCGACCACTGCGGGCACGCCGGTAAAGTCCTGCATCAAGACCCGCGCCGGGCGGTACTGGATTTCGCGATCCGAGCGGCGCTCTTTGAGCCAGGCTGCAATTGCCCGCAGGTCGGCGCCGGTGACGGTTTTTTCGTCTTCCCAGCGCAGCAGGTTTTCCAGCAGTACTTTCAGCGACATCGGCAGCTTGTCGAGATCACCGAGGCTCTTGGCAGCGTCTGGCAGGCTGAAATAGTGGTAGGTCTTGTCGTCGACTTGTAATGTTTTAAGGGTCTTCAGACTATTTAGAGACGGCATTACGATCACTCCTTTGAGTCCGCACGGCTACGGACTGAGGGGACGGACAGAGCATTTAAACTAGCCCTGTTTTAAGTCGCTGGCGAATAACTGGACTCTATCGGCAAGTCCGGGGTTCCGAAGTCGGCTATCATGCGCCGGTTTTCGTGACAGGCTTTGCTACAGGGCAAGTTTGCGCATCGATGGTTGCCGATTGCCCAGGAGATTTGATGAACACCCTCTTTATGCATTGCCGACTGGGCTTCGAGAGCGAAGTCTGCTCGGAGATTTCCGAGCACGCCGCGCGGCTCAACGTGGCCGGTTACGCCAAGGCCAAGACTGCCAGCGCTTGTGCCGAATTTATCTGCACCGAGGAAGACGGTGCCGAGCGCCTGATGCGCGGCCAACGTTTCGCCGAACTGATTTTTCCGCGGCAATGGGCACGGGGGATCTTCATTGATCTGCCGGAAACCGATCGCATCAGCGTGATTCTCGCGCACATGGCCGATTTCCCGTTGTGCGGCAGTTTATGGCTGGAAATGGTCGACACCAATGACGGCAAGGAACTGTCGAACTTCTGCAAGAAGTTCGAAGGCCACCTGCGCAAAGCATTGCTGGCCGCCGGCAAGTTGGTGGACGATCCGCACAAGCCGCGCCTGTTGCTGACCTTCAAAAGCGGCCGCGAAGTGTTCATGGGGCTGGCCGAGTCGAACAACTCGGCGATGTGGCCAATGGGCATACCGCGCCTGAAGTTTCCCCGAGAGGCGCCGAGCCGCTCGACGCTGAAGCTGGAAGAGGCGTGGCACCATTTTATTCCGCGTGATCAGTGGGACGAACGTCTGCACAGCGACATGACCGGCGTTGACCTCGGCGCGGCACCTGGCGGCTGGACCTGGCAACTGGTCAATCGCGGCATGCTGGTGACCGCCATCGACAACGGTCCAATGGCTCAGAGCCTGATGGACACCGGGCTGGTGCAGCACTTGATGGCCGACGGTTTCACCTTCAAGCCTCGCCAGCCGGTGGACTGGATGGTCTGCGACATCGTCGAGAAACCTGCACGCAATGCGGCGATGCTGGAAGAGTGGATTGGCGAGGGACATTGTCGCGAAGCGGTGGTCAACCTCAAGTTGCCGATGAAACAGCGTTATGCCGAAGTCAAACGCTTGCTGGAGCGTATAGCCGATGGCTTCAAGGAACGCGGGATCCGGGTCGAGATCGGCTGCAAGCAGCTGTATCACGATCGGGAGGAAGTGACCTGCCACCTGCGTCGACTGGATGTGAAGAAACCCAAGTCCCGCTAGTGGGTGAAATGTGCACGTACCCCTGTAGATGCTGGCGAAGGCTGTGATCTTTTGACCTTGTCCCTATAACAAATCAAAAGATCGCAGCCTTCGGCAGCTCCTACACAGGTCAAGTGTTTGCCAACAGATGACCGCACACCCGGTAGTTACGCGACAATGCCGGCCAGATTCAGGAGTAAATCATGAGTGAAATGCTTGACACGCCGGTAGACGGCATCCTCGACGCGACTGGCCTCAACTGCCCGGAACCGGTCATGATGCTGCACCAGCACATCCGTGACTTGACGCCCGGCGGTCTGCTCAAGGTGATCGCCACCGACCCGTCGACCCGTCGCGACATCCCCAAATTTTGCGTATTCCTCGACCACGAACTGGTGGCGCAGCACGAAGAGGGCGGCACCTACCTCTACTGGATCCGCAAGAAACTCGCTTAACCCGCCGAACTGCTGATGCGTATCCGCTTGCGTGCACTGCGCGTCAGGCGGATAGACAGCATCAGCGCCGCGCAACTCAACCCCACGATCAAACCTTGCCACAATCCGCTCGGGCCGCTCGGCGCGCCGAACCAATCGGTCAGGCCGAGGATGTAGCCCACCGGCAAACCGATGCCCCAGTAGGCAAACAGGGTCAGGATCATCGTCACCCGTGTGTCCTGATAACCGCGCAAGGCGCCGGCTGCAGTGACCTGGATCGCGTCGGAGAACTGGAACAGCGCCGAGTATACGATCAGCATTGCTGCCACTTGAATCACCGCCGGATCGGCTGTGTAAATGGTCGCAATGTGTTCGCGCAGCAACAGCATCATGCTCGCGGAAAGGCACGCGTACGCCAGCGCCGTGCCCATGCCGACCCCGGCGGCGAAGCGTGCTTCACGTGGCTGCTGACGCCCGAGCGCCTGACCGACGCGCACGGTCACGGCCATGCCGAGGGAGTAGGGGATCATGAACACCAGCGAGCTGAAGTTCAGCGCTATCTGATGCCCGGCGACCACCGTGGCACCGAGGCTGCCGATCAACAGTGCAATTACTGCGAAGATGCTCGACTCGGCGAACACCGCGATGCCGATCGGCAAGCCAATGCTCAGCAGACGTTTGATCACCGCCCATTGCGGCCAGTCGAAACGGCTGAACAATTGACTCGACTGGTAGGCCGGCGCCCAGCGTTCCCAGCCGGCCATGCCCAGCGCCATCACCCACATGACGATGGCGGTGGCCCAGCCGCAGCCGACGCCGCCCATGGCGGGCACGCCGAAGTGGCCGTAAATGAAGATGTAGTTCAGCGGAATATTCAACGCCAGCCCGCATAAGCCGAGGACCATCGCCGGACGCGTGCGCCCGAGCCCGTCACTGAAGCAGCGCAGCACATGGTAAATCGCCACCGCGGGTAAGCCGCTGGCGATGCCGTGCAGGTATTGCATGCAGGGGCCGATCAGTTCTGGATCGACGTTCATGATGTGCAGAATCGGCTCGGCGCCCAGCAGCATGGCGGTCGCCAGTACCCCCACGACCAGCGCCAGCCACAGGGCCTGGCGCACAATCGGACCGATCTCGCTGTGCGTGCCGGCACCGAAGCGCTGGGCGACTTTGGGCGTGGTCGCCAGCAATGTGCCGGTCATCAACAGAAAGACCGGCACCCAGATCGAATTGCCCAACGCCACCGCCGCCAGATCTCGCGGCCCGACGCGGCCGGCCATCACCGCATCGACGAAGCCCATCGCGGTCGTCGCCAACTGCGCGACCATAATCGGCAGCCCCAGGCCAAGCAGGTTTCTCAGCTCCAGACGAACCCGGGCAGGGCGGGTAAGTGGGGCGGCGTCAGAGCGTTCAGTCACAGAATTCAAGGGCAGAGCGTCCAGAAAGAATTTATGCACAAAGGCGGCGCATTCTACGCCTTGACGCATCGGTCAGGAAAAGAGCTGTGTTAGCGATTTGTAAGCACTTCTCGAATGCAGCGACATCCCCTGTGGCGAGGGGACTTGTCCCCGTTCGGCTGCGAAGCAGTCGCCAATCCATCGCACTCGGTGTTTCAGAAAGGATGAGGTTGAATCCATCAGGGCCGCTGCGCGACCCAACGGGGACAAGTCCCCTCACCACAGGGCGCGGTGAGCCTCAATCCGCTGGCCCACCACAGTCATCTGCGCCTAAACTGCCGATCCGCCAAAGGAGCCTGCCCATGCTGATTGTTGCCGACGAAAACATCCCGCTGCTTGATGCCTTCTTCGAAGGGTTTGGCGAAATTCGCCGGGTGCCGGGGCGCTTGATCGACCGCGCCACGGTCGAACAGGCCGACGTCTTGCTGGTGCGCTCGGTGACCAACGTCAACCGCGCGTTGCTCGAAGGCAGCAGGGTACGGTTCGTTGGCACGTGCACCATCGGCACCGATCATCTGGACCTCGATTATTTGCAGCAGGCCGGCATTACCTGGTCCAGCGCCCCCGGTTGTAATGCCCGCGGCGTGGTCGATTACGTGTTGGGCAGTCTGCTCACGCTGGCAGAGATCGAAGGCGCTGACCTTGCCACACGCACTTACGGCGTAGTGGGTGCCGGCGAAGTGGGCGGGCGGTTGGTCAAGGTTCTGCAAGGGCTGGGCTGGAACGTACTGGTGTGCGATCCGCCACGACAAGCCGCGCAAGGCGGCGATTTCGTCAGTCTCGAACAGGTCATCGAGCAGTGCGACGTGATCAGTCTGCACACGCCGCTGAAGAAGCACGGCAGCGATTTAACCTGGCATCTGTTTGACAAAAACCGCTTGAATCAACTCAAGCCCGGTGCCTGGTTGATCAACGCCAGTCGCGGTCCGGTGGTGGATAACGCCGCCTTGCGCCAAGTGCTGCTGGAGCGAGAGGACTTGCAAGCGGTGCTGGACGTCTGGGAAGGCGAGCCGGAGGTCGATGTGACGCTCGCTGATTTGTGCGTGCTGGCGACGCCGCACATTGCCGGTTATAGCCTGGATGGCAAACAGCGCGGCACGGCGCAGATTTATCAGGCGTATTGCAAATTTGTCGGGCAACCGGCGTCGGTCAGCCTGAATGAGTTGCTGCCGACACCGTGGTTGTCGCAGGTGACCCTGCACGCAGACAGCGATCCGGCGTGGGCGCTGGCAATGCTGTGTCGCGGCGTCTACGACCCGCGCCGAGACGATGCGGATTTGCGCCGCAGTCTTGTAGGCAGCGTGACCGAGCAGCGTGCGGCGTTTGATGTGTTGCGCAAGCAGTACCCAGCGCGCCGGGAGATCGATGGGCTGCAGGTACGCATCGACGGCGATTGTGCCGAGTTGCAGAAGATTGTGTTGGCGTTGGGGGCGAGGGTCACACCGCAACACTGAAATAACGCCCACAAAAAACCCGGCTATCAGCGCCGGGTCAGGAAGACGGTGGCTACATCACTCTTGTTCGGCAGGCTTGACCAATCGCTTTTCCAGTTCGCGGCATGCGTCCTGGATCATGCCTTCAGTGATCGGTACTTCGCGCCCCTGCTCATCAATAATCGAGCACCCCAGAGACTGGTTCGGCTGCGTGCGGATCACTTCAATCTTGTCGTCGCTGCTGTGTTGCAAGGACATGGCCTGTCTCCTCATCAGGTTGTGTACTTACTGTAGAACCGCCAGGTGACCGGGCTATGACAACTCCCTGCGATCTTTCCGGGACGGCCATTACAGTCCACCAGAAATACCGCGCCGTTGCCACCCGGATTTTAGAACGATAGCGTCTAGCTTCTAGTCATTGCGGTCATAATTAACCTGACTCATTGTGATTTACAGAGTTCCACCCCTACAGTGCCGTAAGCTGGCCCATCATTGCGTTTCAGGAAAAACCTTATGCTCTCTGCCCGTTACCGTTGTGCGATCCGCTTGGCGAGTGGCTTCCTTGTGCCGTACAAATGGCACGCCATGGGAGCCTTGCTTGCGCTGATTGTCACCGCCGGCATTACGTTGTCCATGGGGCAGGGAATCAGGTTGCTGGTGGATCAAGGTTTCATGACCCAGTCACCGCACCTGCTCAACCAGTCCATCGGCCTGTTCCTGCTGCTGGTGGCCGGTCTGGCCATCGGCACTTTTGCGCGTTTTTATCTGGTCTCTTGGATCGGTGAGCGCGTCGTCGCCGATATTCGCCGTCAGGTCTTCAATCATCTGATTTACCTGCACCCGGGTTTTTACGAGGACAACCGCAGCTCCGAGATCCAGTCACGGTTGACCGCCGATACCACGTTGTTGCAGTCGGTGATCGGCTCTTCGCTGTCGATGTTTCTGCGTAATTTTCTGATGGTGATTGGCGGCATTGTCCTGCTGTTTATCACCAACCCCAAACTCACCAGCATCGTTGTGGTTGCCTTGCCCCTGGTGATCGCGCCGATCCTGATTTTCGGGCGTCGGGTGCGCAGTCTCTCGCGACTCAGTCAAGACCGGATTGCCGACATCGGCAGCTATGTGTCCGAAACCCTTGGCCAGATCAAAACCGTGCAGGCCTACAATCACCAGCGTCAGGACGAACAGCGCTTTGCATTGACGGTGGAAGAAGCGTTCAGTACCGCGCGCAAACGGATCCTTCAACGGTCCTGGCTGATCACGCTGGTGATCGTGCTGGTGCTCGGCGCGGTCAGCGTGATGCTGTGGGTCGGCGGCATGGACGTGATGGCCGGGCGGATATCCGCCGGCGAACTGGCCGCCTTCGTGTTCTACAGCCTGATTGTCGGCAGCGCGTTCGGCACGCTGAGCGAGGTGATCGGGGAATTGCAACGCGCTGCCGGCGCCGCCGAGCGCATTGCCGAATTGCTGCGCTCGGAAAATATCATCCAACCACCGGTAACCGGGCAGGTGTCATTGCCGGAGCGGGTGCAGGGAAATCTGGAGCTGAAAGACGTGCGGTTTTCCTACCCGTCGCGGCCGGAAAGCTACGCCGTGGACGGCCTGAGTCTGACGATCAACGCCGGCGAAACCCTCGCGTTGGTCGGCCCTTCCGGCGCTGGCAAATCGACGGTTTACGACCTGTTGCTGCGCTTCTACGATCCCGCCGGCGGCAGCATCCTGCTCGATGGCGTGCCCCTCACGCAACTCGATCCACTGGACCTGCGCCGCTGCTTCGCGCTGGTCTCGCAAAGCCCGGCGTTATTCTTCGGCAGCATCGAAGAGAACATCCGTTACGGCAACCCGGGCGCGACCCTTGAACAGGTCAAGGACGCGGCAAAAATCGCTTACGCCCATGACTTCATCGAGCAAATGCCCAACGGCTATCAGACTCATCTCGGCGACGCCGGCCTCGGCTTGTCCGGCGGCCAGCGCCAACGCCTGGCCATCGCCCGTGCGCTGCTGGTCGACGCGCCCATCCTGCTGCTCGACGAAGCTACCAGCGCCCTCGATGCACAAAGCGAACACCTGATTCAGCAAGCCTTGCCGAGCTTGATGAAAAACCGCACCACCCTGGTCATCGCCCACCGCTTGGCCACGGTAAAAAATGCCGATCGTATCGCGGTGATGGATCAGGGGAGGCTGGTAGCGGTGGGGACGCATCTGGAGTTGATTGCAAGCAATGCGTTGTACGCGCGGCTGGCTGCGTTGCAGTTTAGTGATGGGCATGAAGCGGCATGAATGAGGGCTGCTGAATGACCGTTGAATCAGGCATCATGTCGGCCTTTAGTGGCAAGCCCGGATGCATATGAGCCGTTATCAACCACCGTTGACCCTGACTGCGCGAATGCTGGCATTGATCGCCGAGATCAGTGAGCAGATTGGTCAGCTTTCGGCTGTGGATGATCGTCGCCAGGCGCCACGGCTGCGCCGCAGTAATCGGATCCGGACGATTCAGGCTTCTCTGGCCATTGAGAACAACACGCTCAGCATCGAGCAGGTGACTGCAGTTCTGGCGGGGCGCCGTGTGTTGGGACTGCCCCGGGAAATTCAGGAAGTAAGGAACGCTTTTGCGGCTTACGAGGCGATGCCCGGCTGGCAGTCTGGAAGTCGCGCCGATTTGCTGAACGCGCATGAACTACTGATGGCGGGACTGATCGACGATGTTGGGCAGTTGCGCCAGGGCGGCGTGGGGATTTATCGCGGTGACAAGCTGGTGCATATGGCGCCGCCGCCCAGTCGGGTCGCGGATTTGGTTGAAGACCTGCTGACGTGGCTTGCCGCGTCTGATTGGCATCCGCTGATCACCAGTTGCGTTTTTCACTATGAGTTCGAATTCATCCACCCGTTTGCGGATGGCAATGGGCGTATGGGCCGACTCTGGCAGACGTTGATACTTAGTCAATGGCGACCGGTGTTGGCTTATCTTCCAGTCGAGGCGGTGATTCGGGAACAGCAAGACGCTTATTACGGGGCATTGTCCGCAGCGGATCAATTGGGCGAAGCGACACCTTTTGTGGAGTTCATGTTGCAGGCGTTAAGCCTTGCGCTCGCGGAGGCAGCCCGGCTTGAAGGGCAAACCGACCCAGTAACCGACCCAGTAACCGACCCAGTAGTAAAATTGCTTTCAGCGCTTCATATCAACGGTCCGCTCAAAATCAGCGACTTGATGGCGAAGGTCGGTTTGGCTCACAAGGCGACCTTTCGAGCTAATTACCTACGGCCCGCACTGGCTGCCGAATTGATCGAGATGACCCATCCAGATTCGCCGAGCAGCCCGGCTCAACAATATCGTCTGACCCGGCTCGGCAAACAGACTGCCCTTCGGCTCCAGTTGGCATAAGCGTTCAAAAAATGCCCGCATCAATCGATGCGGGCATTTTTGTTATCGTCGCAAATCAGTCTCACTGATCATCGAAATACCGCTCATGCCAATCCACCAACGGCTGTGGCGAATTGAGTTTCTGGCCGTAGATCACCGAGTACGACAGCACGTTCTGTACGTACTGACGGGTTTCATCGAATGGAATGCTTTCCACCCATACGTCGAAGCTCAAGTGGTCTGCACCGCGCAGCCACTGGCGGACGCGACCTGGGCCAGCATTGTAGGCGGCAGAGGCGAGGACGCGGTTGCCGTTGAACTGGCTGTGCACCTGACTGAGGTAGGCAGCGCCAAGCTGAATGTTTTTGTCCGGATCGAACACCTGCTGGTGCGAGGCCAGCGGAATGCTGAACTTGCGGGCGGTTTCCTTGGCGGTGGCGGGCATCAGCTGCATCAGGCCGCTGGCGCCGACGCCGGAGCGAGCATCGTCCATGAACGCACTTTCCTGCCGCGTAATGGCGAACACCCAACTCGAATGCAGGCCACGAACCCTGGCCTCACGCACCAGGGTGTCGCGGTGGGCCATCGGGAAACGGATGTCCAGGTCGTCCCAATACTGCGCCTGACTGATGGTGCGGATCGCCGGGAAGTACCATTTCAGGTCATACGCCAGTTTTGCCTGGGCGACCATTTCGTCGCGATTGAAATGGCGGCTGACGTGATACCACTCACGACGACCGTCGACGATCTGACCGCGCGCATGGAACTCCAGCGCCCGACGCACGCCGGGCGTGTTGCGCACCTTGTTGATCAGGGCCTGACTCATTACCAGCGGTCTGTTGTTCAGTGAATAGGACGATTGCGAGCGGTCTGCGGCGAGGAATCCGTAAAAATCGCGCTCACGGGCCAGGTTTTTGTACAGGTTCTGCACTTCCGGATTTTGAGGTTGTGCCAGTTCCAGGCTGCGGGCCTGCCAGTAACGCCAACGATTTGTGGTCGCCAGATCAGGTGGCAGGCGACGGGTCAGTTGATAGGCATCGTCCCAGCGTGCCAGTCGCAGCAGCAAACGCAGGCGCCATTCCGAGACCGTGTTGTCGCGCAACTCCGGGTCGTATCGGGTCATGACCTCCAGCGCACGACCGTCAAAGCGCTTGGCCAGGGTCAGGCCGATTTCACGGGCGATTGCGACTTTTTCATCCCGCGAGAAATGCATGCTGCTGGCGTAGCCCTCGAGCAGCGCCATGGCTTTATCCGGGTCCTGGCGGGCCAGTCGGCGCAAGCCAAGGCTGACCACATCCGACATCGGTTCGTCGGCGGGGCTGAAGCGCGAGGGCTGATTAAGCAGCTCGGGTTTTTGCGCCACATCGATCAGCAAACGACCGCGTGGGGCGAGGGTAGTCAGACCGTTGACCAGGCTGTTGGCCAGCGGATAGTTGCGTGCCTGGGCGGCGAGCTTGGCGCGCTCCCAGCGTTTCTGTTCGGTCAACTGGCCTTCCGCAGCCCAAATGCCAAACAGGGCATCGCACGCAGCAGGTTGGGATTTGCCGGTCAGCCAGAGTTTGTTGGCGTTGGCGTAGCCCTCGGCTTTCTGGTTATGCCCTATCTGATACTGCGCATTCAGGCAGTCCAGCTCGGTGAAGTTGAGCTTGGGGTCGTAGTACTTGACGAAGGTCGCCCAGTCGCCGCGCTCGGAAAGCCAGCGCAGCCAGCGCAATTTCATCCAGTTGGCTTGCGGCAGGTCGCCATGCTCGGCGAGGAACTTCTCGATCTCGGCATTGCTCGCGCTTTTCAGGCGCGCGGTCAGCTCGTCATACGCCAGGTACGGTTCCAGCGGATAGTCGCTGAGCGCCTGGCTGTAGCGCAAATATGGGCCGGTATCGCCCTTGGCCAGCGCACGCTTGGCTTCATCGTAATATTGGCGCTGGGTGGACAAATCCACCGCCTGGGCGGTTTGGACGGCAGTGGCTGATAAAAGAAAACACGACAAAAAACCTAAAAGGCGACTGCGCATGAGACATCCGGGCAGAGAAAATCATGACAAGTGTCGGCATGGCCGCCACTGAATAATCTGTAGCTTAGCCTTTTGCCAGCAACGGGCGAAAGCTTTGCAGCCCAGTCTGCACAAGTTCGCAACATTTATAATGCACAGTGGCGGGAAGTTGAAATTGCCGGCCTCCTGACGCCCCAAGTCAGGTAGAATGCGCGCCCGGTTTTTGGAGAAGCTCATGACCCTGCTCAAATTCAGCGATGTGTCCCTTGCTTTCGGCGCTACGCCGTTGTTGGACAAGGTGTCCTGGCAGATCGCCCGTGGTGAGCGGGTGTGCATCATCGGCCGCAATGGCACTGGCAAGTCCAGCATGATGAAGCTCGTCAAGGGCGACCAGAAGCCCGATGACGGCTCCGTTTGGCGCGCGCCCGGCCTCAAGATCGGTGAATTGCCGCAAGAATTGCCGGTAGCCGACGAGCGGACCGTGTTCGACGTGGTGGCTGAAGGTCTGGACGGTGTCGGTGAGCTGCTCGCGCAGTATCACCACCTGAGCCAGAACATCGTCACCGACGCTGACCTGGACAAGCTGATGCACGTCCAGCAAGACCTCGAAGCCCGTGACGGCTGGCGTTTGCAGCAATTGGTCGACAGCACTTTGAGCCGTCTGCAGTTGCCGGCCGACAAGACCCTCGCCGAATTGTCCGGTGGCTGGCGCCGTCGCGTTCTGCTGGCGCAGGCACTGGTTTCCGAACCGGATCTGCTGCTGCTCGACGAACCCACCAACCACCTGGACATCGGTGCCATTGCCTGGCTCGAAGAAGCGCTGAAGGACTTCCAGGGCGCCGTGCTGTTCATCACGCACGACCGTTCCTTTTTGCAGAACCTCGCCACGCGCATCCTCGAACTGGATCGCGGTGGGTTGATTGACTGGAACGGCGACTACGCCAGTTTCCTCGTGCACAAAGAAGCCTCGCTTGCCGCAGAAGAGACTGCCAACGCGCTGTTCGACAAGAAGCTGGCGCAGGAAGAAGTCTGGATCCGTCAGGGCATCAAGGCCCGTCGCACCCGCAACGAAGGCCGCGTGCGCGCCCTGAAAGCCCTGCGCGTGGAGCGCAGCGAACGTCGCGAGCGCACCGGCAAAGCCAACATTCAGCTGGACACGGCGGACAAATCCGGCAAGCAGGTCATGGTCCTCGAGAACGTGAGTTTCGCTCACCCGGGCGGTCCGTTCCTGATCAAGGATTTCTCGATGGTCTTGCAGCGTGGCGACCGTATCGGTCTGCTGGGCGCCAACGGGACCGGCAAGACCACGCTGCTGAAATTGATGCTCAGCGGTCTGCAACCTACCAGCGGCACCGTGGCGGAGGGGACACGCATCGACGTGGCCTACTTCGACCAGCTGCGCCATCAGCTGGACCTGGAAAAGACCGTGATCGACAACGTCGCCGAAGGTCGCGACTTCATCGATATCGATGGCCAGAGCCGCCATGTGCTGAGCTATCTCGGCGACTTCCTGTTCAGCCCGCAGCGTGCGCGCACGCCGGTCAAGGCGTTGTCCGGTGGTGAGCGTGCGCGTCTGTTGCTGGCGAAACTGTTCAGCAAGCCTGCCAATCTGCTGGTCCTCGACGAACCGACCAACGACCTCGACGTGGAAACACTCGAACTGCTGGAAGAGGTCCTTCTGACCTTCAACGGTACCGTACTGATGGTCAGCCACGACCGGGCATTTCTCGACAACGTGGTCACCAGCACCCTGGTCTTTGAAGGTGAAGGCAAGGTGCGCGAGTACGTCGGTGGCTATCAGGACTGGATCCGTCAGGGCGGCTCGCCGCGTCTGCTGGGCGTGACCGAAAGCAAATCCGGCAAGGCCGACCTGACCTCCGCGGTCGTCACTGCCGATGCTGCGCCTGTGGCCGCTGCAGTCGAGGCGCCGGTGGCGAAGAAAAAGCTGAGCTACAAATTGCAGCGTGAGCTGGAGATGTTGCCAGCGCAGATCGAGGCCATGGAGAAGCAGATTGCGGCAGTTGAAGCGCAGATGGCGGACGGTGGTTTTTATCAGCGGCCGGCTGCGGAAACCGCTGCAGTCATTGCTCGACTGGAGCAATTGCAAGCTGAGCACGACGTGATGGTCGAGCGTTGGGCGGAGCTGGATGCCTGAATGATCCGGTAATAAAAAGCCCGGCGCTCAGTGATGAGTGCCGGGCTTTTTGTATGCAATGCGATTTGCAGGTTCACATCGCTCCCACAGGGTTATGAGGGTCAGTTTTTGCTGGCCAGACGCACCGCCAGCACATCGCAAGGCGCGCCATGCAACACATCGTTGGCGGTCGAGCCCAGCAGCAACGCCAGGCCATGCCGGCCATGGCTACCGACCACGATCATGTCGCAGCCTTGCTCTTTGGCCAGGTGATGAATCTCCTGGCGGGGCTGGCCGTAGGTCAGGTGGCTGTACTCTTTCGAGAGTTCCGGGTACTTGATGATCAGCCGATCAAGGCGCTCCTTGGCCTGATCGAATTGTTGCTGCTGCAGCTGCGAAAGGTCCATTGGCACGTCGCCGCCGAAGGCCATGGCCATGGGTTCGACGATGTGCACGAGGGACAACTTCGCGCCGTTGCTCACCGACAACTCGCGAGCGCGGTGGATGACAGGGTCGCACTCTTCGGTCAGGTCTACAGCGACCAGAATATGGTGGTAGGGCATGAGGTGCTCCTCCTGAGGTTTGCAATGTTGGTAAGTATGGCTGGTTTCAAGCGCATTGGTTTGAAGCTGATTCCAAGCGCACATGAAAAATCGGGAGTACAGATATGACGGTCTGGATAGTGGTGTCAATCCTGCTGGTGGTTTTGAGTCCACTGGCATGGTTACGTCCGTCCCGTGGACAGAGCGGGCGCATGGCCCTGCGCATGGAAGCCCGACGCATCGGGTTGGCCATGCAATTGGCGCCACAGGAGTGGCCACACTGGCTGAGCCAGGAGCCGCCTAGCCCTTGCGCGCAGTATCACCGGCCGCGTCGTGGCAATCAGCCGGCGTGCTGGAGCTACTGGCAGAAATCACCTGGCGTGTGGGTGAATCAGTGGCAGGAAATCTGCGAAGACCGCGCGGTGCTGAATCATTTCGAAAAATTGCCGGCGAACGTTTACAAAGTCGAGGCGGACATGCAGATGATCACTTTGTATTGGGGCGAGAAGGGCGACACGGCTGTTTTGCAACAAATCGATTCGACCCTGAAAGCGCTTGCCTGAACCCTTGACCCTGTAGCAGCTGCCGAGCCCCGCGAGGCTGCGTCCGGCGACGAAGTCGTCGGACATTGAGCCCGCAGTACGGCTGTTAAGCATGGGCGCCTTACCCTACGACGGCTTCGCCGCCGAACGCAGCCTCGGGGCTCGGCAGCTGCTACAGGTCGGAGCGATTCTCGGGCAATAAAAAGCCCGACATTCATCATCGGGCCGGGTTGGCCAGGCAGGCCGGAAACTTCAACGGTCAGTCCACTCGCGCGGCGTTCGCCGACGCGTTGTTTCTCTGGCAAGTCCCGTCAGCATAGCGCCTGGGAAAAAAGCCGCCGTGAATTGGGGCGAATTTTCTAACTATTGATCCTATGAATGACTACTCATGTACTCGCCTGTTCAAGTATGGCCAGTAGGGAAGTGACCGCAAAGTCGTGTTTCAACCGGTATTTTGGGCGATTGACAATTGTCGGAATTTCCGTGAAGGTGACGTACCCGAATCAAACGGGCGTATGAATTGAGCGTTTGCATGTAAGAACGCTCCTACAGAATCCCGACTATCGCGTTGGCGGGTGTGTCGGGTGGATAGGCGTAGCATCGACGATAAGCGTCCCTGCCAAGCCCTTCGCCTGCGTCCGACGTGTACTGTTCAGCTTCCATATCGTGGAGATCAGTTGATGATTTACGAAGGTAAAGCCATCACGGTTAACGCTCTTGAGAGTGGCATCGTCGAATTGAAATTCGACCTCAAGGGTGAGTCCGTCAACAAGTTCAACCGTCTAACCCTGAACGAACTCCGTCAGGCGGTAGACACCATCAAGGCAGATGCTTCGATCAAGGGTGTGATCGTCAGCAGTGGCAAGGACGTGTTCATCGTCGGCGCCGACATCACCGAATTCGTCGAAAACTTCAAGCTGCCTGATGCCGAGCTGGTTGCTGGCAATCTGGAAGCCAACAAGATTTTCAGCGATTTCGAAGACCTCAACGTTCCGACGGTTGCCGCGATCAACGGCATCGCCCTCGGCGGCGGTCTGGAAATGTGCCTGGCGGCGGATTACCGCGTCATGTCCACCAAGGCCAAAATCGGCCTGCCGGAAGTCAAGCTGGGGATCTACCCGGGCTTCGGTGGTACCGTTCGTCTGCCGCGCCTGATCGGCGCCGACAACGCGATCGAGTGGATCGCTGCCGGTAAGGAAAACCGTCCTGAAGACGCGCTGAAGGTCGGCGCCGTGGATGCCGTGGTGGCTCCCGAAAAACTCCAGGAAGCCGCTTTGGAGCTGATCAAGCGCGCTATCTCCGGCGAGTTTGACTACAAGGCCAAACGTCAGCCGAAGCTGGAAAAGCTGAAGCTGAACGCCATCGAACAGATGATGGCCTTCGAAACTGCCAAAGGTTTCGTGGCCGGTCAGGCTGGCCCGAACTACCCGGCGCCGGTTGAAGCGATCAAGACCATTCAGAAAGCTGCGAACTTCGGCCGCGACAAAGCGCTGGAAGTTGAAGCGAACGGTTTCGTCAAACTGGCCAAGACGTCCGCTGCGCAGAGCTTGATCGGTCTGTTCCTGAACGATCAGGAGCTAAAGAAAAAGGCCAAGGCTTACGACGAAATCGCCAGAGACGTGAAGCAGGCCGCTGTGTTGGGTGCTGGCATCATGGGCGGCGGTATCGCGTATCAGTCGGCGTCCAAAGGCACGCCGATCCTGATGAAAGACATCAACGAGCACGGCATCGAGCAAGGCCTGGCTGAAGCCGCCAAGCTGCTGGTGGGCCGCGTTGATAAAGGTCGCATGACCCCGGCGATGATGGCTGAAGTGCTCAACGGCATTCGTCCGACCCTGTCCTACGGCGACTTCGGTCACGTGGATCTGGTGGTCGAGGCGGTGGTCGAAAACCCGAAGGTCAAGCAGGCCGTTCTGGCTGAAGTCGAAGACAAGGTCAAAGAGGACACCATCCTCGCATCGAACACCTCGACCATTTCCATCACCTTGCTGGCGAAAGCCCTCAAGCGTCCGGAAAACTTCGTCGGCATGCACTTCTTCAACCCGGTGCACATGATGCCGCTGGTTGAAGTGATTCGTGGCGAGAAGTCCAGCGAACTGGCCGTGGCCACCACCGTTGCCTACGCCAAGAAAATGGGCAAGAACCCGATCGTCGTCAACGACTGCCCGGGCTTCCTGGTCAACCGCGTGCTGTTCCCGTACTTCGGCGGTTTCGCCAGGCTGGTCAGCGCCGGTGTGGACTTTGTCCGCATTGACAAGGTTATGGAAAAATTCGGTTGGCCAATGGGCCCGGCGTACCTGATGGACGTGGTCGGCATCGACACCGGTCATCACGGTCGTGATGTGATGGCTGAAGGCTTTCCGGACCGCATGAAGGACGACCGTCGTTCGGCGATCGACGTGCTCTACGAAGCCAAGCGCCTGGGCCAGAAGAACGGCAAGGGCTTCTACGCCTACGAGACCGACAAGAAAGGCAAGCAGAAGAAGGTCGCCGATCCATCGGTGCTGGAAGTGCTCAAGCCGATCGTTTACGAGCAACGCGAAGTCACTGACGAAGACATCATCAACTGGATGATGATCCCGCTGTGCCTGGAAACCGTACGTTGCCTGGAAGACGGCATCGTCGAGACCGCTGCCGAAGCCGACATGGGTCTGGTCTACGGTATCGGTTTCCCTCCATTCCGTGGCGGTGCGCTGCGCTACATCGATTCGATCGGTGTTGCCGAGTTCGTTGCCCTGGCTGACCAGTACGCTGATTTGGGCGCGCTGTACCACCCGACCGCAAAACTGCGTGAAATGGCCAAAACCGGCCAACGGTTCTTCGGTTAAGCGTCCCAACACTTGAGCGAGAGTGAAATTTTATGAGCTTGAATCCAAGAGACGTCGTGATTGTCGACTTCGGTCGTACGCCGATGGGCCGCTCCAAGGGCGGCATGCACCGCAACACCCGCGCCGAGGACATGTCGGCGCACCTGATCAGCAAATTGCTGGAACGCAACGTCAAGGTCGACCCGAACGAAGTTGAAGACGTGATCTGGGGTTGCGTGAACCAGACCCTGGAGCAGGGCTGGAACATCGCCCGCATGGCTTCGCTGATGACACAGATCCCGCACACCGCCGCCGGCCAGACCGTCAGCCGTCTGTGTGGTTCGTCGATGAGTGCACTGCACACGGCCGCGCAAGCGATCATGACCGGCAACGGTGACGTGTTCGTCGTCGGCGGCGTCGAGCACATGGGCCACGTGAGCATGATGCACGGTGTCGATCCCAACCCGCACATGTCGCTGTACGCGGCGAAAGCTTCGGGCATGATGGGCCTGACCGCGGAAATGCTCGGCAAAATGCACGGCATCACTCGCGAGCAGCAAGACGCTTTCGGCGTGCGCTCCCACCAGCTCGCTCACAAGGCGACTGTGGAAGGCAAGTTCAAAGACGAAATCATCCCGATGCAGGGCTATGACGAGAACGGTTTCCTGAAGCTGTTCGACTACGACGAAACCATTCGTCCGGAAACCACCCTGGAAAGCCTGGCGGCTCTCAAGCCAGCGTTCAATCCAAAGGGCGGCACCGTGACTGCCGGTACTTCCTCGCAGATCACCGATGGTGCTTCGTGCATGATCGTGATGTCGGCGCAACGTGCTCAGGACCTGGGCATCCAGCCGATGGCGGTGATTCGCTCGATGGCAGTGGCAGGTGTGGACCCGGCCATCATGGGCTATGGTCCAGTACCGGCAACCCAGAAAGCACTCAAGCGCGCGGGCCTGGGCATCAACGATATCGACTACTTCGAGCTCAACGAAGCTTTCGCTGCACAGGCCTTGCCAGTGCTGAAAGATCTGAAAGTGCTCGACAAGATGAACGAGAAGGTTAACCTGCACGGCGGTGCAATCGCCCTGGGTCACCCGTTTGGTTGCTCCGGTGCGCGTATCTCCGGCACTTTGCTGAACGTGATGAAGCAGAATGGCGGCACCTTCGGGGTAGCCACCATGTGCGTTGGTCTCGGCCAAGGCATCACCACCGTCTTCGAACGCGTTTAAGCGTTCCGTTGACGGAAGCCGGGGCCAAGTGCCCCGGTTTTTGTTTTTCTGGATTTATTTTGTTTTTATTTTTTAAAAGATTTGAGAGGGGGCCAAACCATGCCGATACAACCTGGGCTCTACCAGCATTATAAAGGCCCGCAGTACCGCGTATTCAGTATTGCGCGGCATTCGGAAACCGAAGAAGAAGTGGTCTTCTACCAAGCCCTGTATGGCGATTACGGCTTTTGGGTGCGTCCCTTGAGCATGTTTCTGGAGTCGGTCGAGGTTGACGGCGAACAGGTGCCGCGCTTTGCTTTGGTGCAAGCTGAACCGAGCCTTTTTTCCAAGCCATAAGGTGAGTGCGCGCAAAACCCTGCGCTTGACCTCATCTTGTAGCCACTATATATAGCGGTGCCGCGTCAGGCGCCAACCGCCTTACACTTCTAGAATTCAGGAATTTTCTGATCCATGGGCAAATCGCTGGTCATTGTGGAATCCCCGGCTAAGGCCAAGACCATCAACAAGTATCTGGGCAACCAATACGTGGTGAAGTCGAGTATCGGCCATATCCGAGACCTGCCCACCAGCGGTTCGGCTAGCGCCAGCAAAGAGCCTGCCGCCAAGCGTGGCAAGGCCGCCGCGGGTGAAGGTCCGGTGCTCACGCCGAAAGAGAAAGCGCGCAAGCAGCTGGTCTCGCGCATGGGTGTCGATCCCGATCATGGCTGGAAAGCCAAGTACGAGATTCTCCCGGGCAAGGAAAAAGTCATCGAAGAGCTGCGCCGGCTCGCCAAGGATGCTGACACCATCTACCTCGCAACCGACTTGGATCGCGAGGGGGAAGCCATTGCCTGGCACCTGCGCGAAGCCATCGGTGGTGACGACAGCCGCTACAAGCGCGTCGTGTTCAACGAGATCACCAAGAAGGCGATTCAGGAAGCCTTCTCCAAGCCTGGCGAGCTGGACATCAACCGTGTCAATGCTCAACAGGCGCGCCGGTTCCTTGATCGCGTGGTGGGTTACATGGTTTCCCCGCTGCTGTGGGCGAAGATTGCCCGTGGGCTTTCCGCCGGTCGCGTGCAATCGGTCGCCGTGAAGCTGGTGGTGGATCGTGAACGCGAAATTCGCGCGTTCATTCCGGAAGAATATTGGGAGATTCACGCCGATCTGGGCACGGCCAAAGGCGCGACCGTGCGCTTCGACGTCGCTCGTGAAAAAGGCGAAGCATTCAAGCCGCTGAACGAAACTCAGGCCATGGCCGCGCTGGAAAAGCTCAAGGCTTCCAGCTACAGCATCGTCAAGCGCGAAGACAAACCGACCAGCAGCAAGCCGTCGGCGCCGTTCATCACGTCCACTCTGCAACAGGCTGCGAGTAACCGCCTGGGCTTTGGCGTGAAGAAGACCATGATGATGGCCCAGCGTCTGTACGAAGCCGGCTACATCACGTACATGCGTACTGACTCCACCAACCTCTCGGCCGATGCCGTGACGATGGCGCGCACTTACATCGAAAGCGAATTCGGCAAGAAGTACCTGCCGGAATCTGCGAACGTCTACAGCAGCAAGGAAGGCGCGCAAGAGGCTCACGAAGCCATTCGCCCGTCCGATGCCAACACCGAGCCGAGCAAGCTTTCGGGCATGGAACGTGATGCCGAACGGCTCTACGAGCTGATCTGGCGTCAGTTCCTTGCTTGCCAGATGCTGCCCGCGCAATACCTGTCCACCACTGTCACTGTGGGTGCCGGCGATTTCGATTTGCGCGCCAAGGGCCGCATCCTCAAGTTCGACGGTTACACCCGTGTGATGCCGCAGATCGCCAAGCCTGGCGACGATGACGTGCTGCCGGACATGGTTCAGGGCGACGCGATGAAGCTGATCAAGCTTGATCCGACCCAGCACTTCACCAAGCCTCCTGCGCGTTACTCGGAAGCGAGCCTGGTCAAGGAAATGGAAAAGCGTGGTATCGGTCGTCCTTCGACTTACGCCGCGATCATTTCGACCATTCAGGACCGCGGCTACGTGGCGCTGCACAACCGTCGTTTCTATTCGGAAAAGATGGGCGACATCGTCACCGAGCGTCTGTCCGAGAGCTTCTCCAATCTCATGGATTACGGCTTCACTGCCGGCATGGAAGAGAACCTCGACGATGTGGCTCAAGGTGAGCGCGACTGGAAAAACGTGCTCGACGAGTTCTACGGCGACTTCAAGAAAAAACTGGAAGTCGCGGAAAGCCCGGACAGCGGTATGCGTGCCAACCAGCCGGTCATGACTGATATTCCGTGCCTGACGTGCGGCCGACCGATGCAGATTCGTACCGCATCGACTGGCGTTTTCCTCGGTTGCTCGGGCTACAGCCTGCCGCCGAAAGAACGCTGCAAAGCCACAGTCAACCTGGTCCCGGGCGACGAAATCGCGGCGGACGACGAGGGCGAATCGGAATCGCTGGTGCTGCGCGGCAAGCATCGTTGCCCGATCTGCAGCACGGCGATGGACGCTTACCTGCTCGACGAGAAACGCAAGCTGCACATCTGTGGTAATAACCCGGATTGCGCAGGTTACGAGATCGAAGAGGGCAGCTATCGAATCAAGGGCTATGAAGGTCCAAGCCTGGAATGCGACAAGTGCGGCAGCGAGATGCAGCTCAAGACCGGCCGTTTCGGCAAGTTCTTCGGCTGCACCAACCCGACGTGCAAGAACACCCGCAAACTGCTGAAGAGCGGTGATGCGGCACCGCCGAAGATGGACCCGGTGAAAATGCCTGAGCTGAAATGCGAAAAGGTCAACGACACCTACATCTTGCGCGACGGTGCTTCCGGCCTGTTTCTGGCGGCGAGCCAATTCCCGAAAAACCGCGAGACTCGTGCTCCGCTGGTCATGGAAATTATCCCGCACAAGGATGAGATCGATCCGAAGTACCACTTCCTCTGCGAAGCGCCAAAAAAGGACCCGGATGGTCTGCCGGCCGTTATCCGCTACAGTCGCAAGACCAAAGAGCAGTACGTGCAAACTGAAGTGGACGGTAAGCCGACTGGCTGGAAGGCTTACTACGACGGCGGCAAGTGGACGGTGGAAGACAAGCGTCCGGCAAAAGCCAAAGCGTAAGCAGTAACCTGCTTGCGGGAACCCTAACTTAAACGCGTGTTGTCTGAATGGGCACGCCGTCGTCAGGTTCCGCGCGAGCAAGCTCGCTCGTACATGAATGGCCGCCTGAAACCCTGTTGGTTTTCAGGCGGCCTTTTTGTTTTGTGCTTGCTGTAGGCGAAGGTGATCCACGACACTGTTCAACTGGGGTGAAGCATTTATTTCATAGTGGAGGCTGCCGTCATGGCCCACGAACTCTATACCCGCACCAATCAGAAAATCTATTTCGCCGGACTGTCACTGGAAGCGCTTGCCAAAGCTGAAGAAGGGCGGGCAATGAACGCGCTGGCGCTGATTCAGGCAGGTCGCGAATCAGCGTTGTTTCATCTTTATGGTGCGCTGTTGGGGTTGTGCCATGAAATAGCCGGCTTCTATCGCCTGCCTCAAGCCACCGCGCCGCGCGCAGAGTTGCTGCTGACCCGGGAGGTGCTCGACGCCATCGCTATTCCTGAAATGGCCGAAATGGTCGAACTGGCGCAGAATCCGGAAACCTGGCTCGCACGGTTGTTGGCCTCCCACGCTGCGCTGTTTCAGCCTCCGCGGGCACCACACAAACCCAAGGGTGATGTCACACAACCGTTGATTCAGGCAGTGAATCTGGACGAAGAACCAGCGCCGCAAGAGCTGAGCCGGGAAGAGCTCGAGAGCTGGCGGCAAAATCTCAAGAGCCTGGCAATCCGTTTTCGCGAAGGACTGAACGAGTGCTGAGGCTGCAATATCGATGTGGAATGGCTGATCGTCTGTCAGTTCGGGGACGAGTCCTGTCAGAAATGTCGATTCGAACAGGCATCTGGTCAAGATCCCGAGCGAAGCCTGGCTGATGCCTATATAATCGCCGCCTTTCGTGGAGATCAGACCTTTATGCCAACGTCCTTTCTAGAAATTGTCGAGTTACCAGACGGCCGTATTGAGCTGCGCAGGGCCGAGGACGAAGGTTCTCTGGTTACTTTGGATTTCTCCGAGGATGCCAAGGCATTTCTGCAAGGTCAGCACGTGGAAGTCGCAAAGGCGATGCTGAGCGTCGGCGTTCAGATGGCGGGCCGCCTTGTTGAAGGTGATTTCACTACGGATGAAAGTTCTCGGGTTCTCCACTGATCCCGTTCGTCCCGTTGCTCTGATGCCTGTTTCTTCCGGCTCCTCTGTCCCTGGAGAAGCCCTGCGCTTTTATTGCTCGCGCCCGTTCAACCTAATCGGATGTTCAGGCTTTGTGCGTCGCCTGTACGAGCTGCGGTAATCAGTTGTTGCCGCGAAGCGGTGTTCAAAGGATTCAACCAGCTCACAACGGTGTGGCTACGACCCAGACGCAGCGCTTCGCATGTTAGTTGCTGAGCGCTTTGAGCGCCGCGAGGTTGTAATAGCAAGATCCGTTCACGGTTCAATCCGGCATCCCGCAGCCATGCCTGGGTGACGCTGGCCGGCGGTGCGATTAACGTCAACCAGCGCGCATCCTGATCCTGGCTTAATTCCCGGAGTACAGGAGCCAGCAGGTTCAGGCAATTCCCGGCCGCACCTCGCAGCGACAATTCGCTGAAAACATCCGGTTCGGCGCTCCAGGGCGTCGTGACCACATCTTCCAGAATCGGCGCCATCGGCTGCACCATGAATGCCTCGAACAACGGCAGTTGGGCTTGCTGTGAGGTGTGTGGGAACTGCATAAAGCCTCCTTTAGCGGCGAATGACGCCAACGCTCAAGCCTTCGATCACCAGTTCCTGATCTTTCAGGTTTACTTCGATAGGGGCAAATTCAGGGTTTTCCGCCATCAGCCAGACCTTGCTGCCGTCTCGCTTGAAGCGCTTGACGGTGACTTCGTCGCCAATGCGCGCCACCACGATCTGGCCGTTGCGGGCTTCGCGGGTCGTGTGCACGGCCAACAAGTCGCCATCGAAAATACCGACGTCTTTCATACTCATGCCATGCACCCGCAGCAGATAGTCGGCGCGCGGGTGGAAGAAGGCCGGGTTGATATTGCAGGATTCTTCGATGTGCTGCTGCGCTAGAATCGGTGCACCTGCTGCCACTCGACCAATGATGGGTAGCGTGGAGTCATCGGCTTTGGCTTCAAAACCGGGAATGCGAATACCGCGAGACGCACCCGGCGTCATCTCGATGGCGCCTTTACGGGCCAGCGCTTTCAGGTGTTCTTCGGCCGCGTTGGGCGACTTGAATCCCAGTTCCTGAGCGATTTCCGCACGGGTCGGCGGGTAGCCGTTGTCTTCGAGGCAGCGTTTGATGAAGGCCAGAATCTCTGCTTGGCGTGGCGTCAGCTTTAGCATATTGATCGCTCTGTCTTTTTATACAGTGACTGGGATTATATACAGTGAAACCTTCTTGGCAATGCCCGTTTTTTGATTTGGCGCTGGACGGTCAAAATCCCCGTTGGTCAACCACCCCGGGTTGTGTGGTTAAATAGCTGACTGACCATTCCCGAAACGAACCGGCAGGCTTGACAAGGCCTGGGCTGAAAACGTATGTTTCAAACAAGTGTTTGTCAGGCGGAGTAGTCATGGCCCAATCGGAAACCGTTGAACGCATTCTCGATGCTGCAGAACAATTGTTCGCGGAAAAAGGATTCGCTGAAACTTCTTTGCGTCTGATCACCAGCAAGGCCGGTGTCAATCTGGCTGCGGTGAATTATCACTTCGGTTCGAAGAAGGCTCTGATCCAGGCAGTCTTCTCGCGTTTTCTCGGGCCGTTTTGTTTGAGTCTCGACAAAGAGCTGGAGCGACGTCAGGCCAAACCTGAAAACAAGCCCTCTCTTGAAGAGCTGCTGGAAATCCTCGTCGAGCAGGCTCTCGTGGTGCAGCCTCGCAGCGGCAATGACCTTTCTATTTTCATGCGTTTGCTCGGACTGGCGTTCAGCCAGAGCCAAGGCCACTTGCGTCGCTATCTGGAGGACATGTACGGCAAGGTTTTCCGCCGTTACATGATGCTGGTCAATGAAGCGGCGCCTCGCATCCCGCCCATCGAATTGTTCTGGCGGGTGCACTTCATGCTTGGGGCCGCCGCGTTCAGCATGTCCGGCATTAAAGCGCTGCGAGCGATTGCCGAGACCGACTTTGGCGTGAACACCTCCATCGAACAGGTCATGCGCCTGATGGTGCCGTTTCTGGCTGCTGGCATGCGTGCCGAAACCGGTGTGACCGACACCGCGATGGCCACTGCTCAACTGCGGCCACGTAGCAAATCGACACCGATTGCGGCGAAGGTCTGACCGCGCACGGGTGGGCGCGGCAGTTGACTTCCGTTAAGCTAGCCGCCCATGCCGACTCTCGTTCTGAACCCGCTTCCGTCTGATATTGCCCACCTGCCGGGCCCGGCCCGTTGCGGCGCAAGCGTTCGGGCAGCGGTTTCCGTTATCAAGGAATTCTTATGACTGCTGGCCTCCAAGGCTCGTTGATGGTGGACGTCGCCGGTACCTGGCTGACGGCTGAAGATCGCCAATTGTTGCGCCAGCCTGAAGTGGGCGGCCTGATCATTTTTGCCCGCAACATCGAGCACCCGCGGCAAGTCCGCGAATTGAGCGCCGCCATTCGCGCCATTCGCCCCGACCTGCTATTGGCAGTGGACCAGGAGGGCGGTCGTGTTCAGCGTCTGCGTCAAGGTTTCGTTCGTTTGCCGGCCATGCGCGCCATTGCCGACAACCCGAACGCGGAGTTTCTGGCCGAGCAGTGCGGCTGGATCATGGCGACCGAGGTATTGGCCGTCGGCCTCGACCTGAGCTTCGCCCCGGTGCTGGACCTGGATTACCAGCGCAGTGCCGTGGTTGGCACCCGCTCGTTCGAAGGCGACCCGGTGCGGGCCGCGGTGCTGGCGGGTGCGTTTATCCGCGGTATGAACAGTGCTGGCATGGCCGCCACCGGCAAACACTTCCCCGGACACGGTTGGGCCGAAGCAGATTCCCACGTGGCCATCCCGAACGACGAGCGCAGTCTCGACGAGATCCGCGCCAACGACCTGGTTCCCTTCGCCCGATTGAGCAAGCAATTGGCGGCGGTCATGCCAGCTCACGTTATCTACCCGCAAGTCGATCCCCAGCCCGCCGGTTTCTCCCGGCGCTGGTTGCAGGACATCCTGCGCGGCGAATTGCAGTTCGACGGCGTGATCTTCAGCGACGATTTGTCCATGGCCGGTGCCCATGTGGTCGGCGATGCCGCCAGTCGTATCGAAGCCGCGCTGACGGCCGGCTGTGACATGGGCCTGGTGTGCAATGACCGCGCGGCCGCCGAGCTGGCTCTGTGTGCGGCGCAGCGTCTGAAAGTCCAGCCTTCCGCGCGCATTGCGCGGATGCGGGGCCAGTCGTACGCCAGCACTGAATACCGTCAACACCCGCGTTGGCTGGCCGCAATTGGCGCGCTCAAAGAAGCTCAACTGATTGAATAAGGACTTTACGTTATGACGGTTTACGCGATTATCGGTGGCACCGGCCTGACTCAACTCGAAGGCCTGAGCATTCGCCAGTCACTGGCGGTCGATACGCCCTACGGCGCGCCTTCGGCCGATGTGCAGATTGGTGAATACGCGGGCAAGGAAGTGCTGTTCCTGGCACGCCACGGCCACCCGCACCGTTTTCCGCCGCATCAGGTGAATTACCGCGCCAACCTCTGGGCGCTGAAGCAAGCGGGTGCGCAAGCCATTCTTGCCGTGAATGCCGTTGGCGGCATCCATTCGACGATGGGGACCGGCCACTTCTGTGTCCCGCATCAGTTGATCGATTACACCAGCGGTCGTGAGCACACCTATTTCGCCAGCGACCTGGAACACGTCACGCACATCGACTTCAGTTTCCCCTACAGCGAACCGTTGCGTCAGCAGCTGATTGCAGCGTTGGCGGCTGAGGGTGTCGCTTACAGTGATCAAGGCGTGTACGCCTGCACTCAAGGTCCACGTCTGGAAACCGTCGCTGAAATCGCCAGGCTGGAACGTGATGGCTGCGATATCGTCGGCATGACGGGCATGCCGGAAGCGGCGTTGGCTCGCGAGCTGGAACTGGATTACGCCTGTCTGGCACTGGTCGTGAACCCGGCGGCGGGCAAGACGACAGCTGTGATCACCATGGCCGAGATCGAACAGGCGCTGCATGACGGGATGGGCAAGGTGAAGTCGACATTGGCGCGGGTGCTTGCCGGATCCGCTTGATGCTTTTGAGCTTCGTCCATTGTCTGGAGGCTTGAGTTTATGTCCGCAATGCTTGAGTACCTTTCTCGCGAAACATGGACGAATTTTTTCAGTCATCGCTCGCAGGATAAAGGCCGCAGATACGCCAGCGAGGATCGGGTCACTATCCATCAAGTCGATGCCTTGACGGTGACCGCCACCTGCGAAGGGTCCGAAAGTCAGGCGTACAATCAGGAGATTGAACTCACCGAAGATAAGAACGGCCGGTTCTGGCTTGAGTGCAGTTGTTCCTGTCCGGTCATGTCCAATTGCAAGCATTGCGCAGCCGTTCTGTTTCACCTGCAGCACCATCCCGCCGAATTATCCGAAAGCCCTGTTCAGGTTCCTTTGAATCGTGAGCTCGAGCGCTGGCTCGACGGTGTTTGTGCCGCCGCGTTGTCCTTGGGGGAACCGGCGCAAGGGGCGGGTCCCTGCTTGGTGTACAGGCTCAAGGCAACGTCCGTCCCTGGGAAGTGGACAGTTGAGATTGCCAAGGCCCGCCAAACCAAAACGGGCCTGTTGCAAGACATCAAGACGATGTATTCGGTGTCTGAGCTGCTCATTCGTCAGCCCGGCTATGTCTCTGAACTGGACCTGCGCATCGCCAGATTGTTGGTCGCTGTCCACTCCCATCATGCGCATTACGGTGGCTACCCGCTGCAGGGCAGCAGTGGCGCGGAACTGCTCGAGATGCTGTTGAGAACGTCACGGCTGTTTCTCGATTTTGAACGGCCGCAGCCCTTGGCTTCGGGTGCTCGCAGGTCCGGTGAGTTTTCCTGGGCCGAACAATCCAGCGGGAGTTTTCATCCTCAATGGAGCAGCGCAGAGGCACCGGTGGAAACCGTGCTGGCCGTGCAGCCTTTGTATTACCTGGATCGAGAGCGACTCCAGCTCGGGCTGCTACTCAACGAATTCGAGGAAAAACTGGCCTGTCACTTGTCATTGGCGCCGGACATCCCGGCTCGTCAGGCGACGCAGTTCAGCCATCGGATGGGAGCGGCTACTCGTGTGGTACCGGCCCCGCTCACACTGGCGGAGCAATTCGTCGACGACGTCCTTCCTCAGGCGCACCTGACACTTGCCAGCGGCAAGAAGTACACGCGCTGGCATTACGAGCCCGAGCATCGCGCTGCACTTTCGTTCACCTACGACGGGCACCCCGCGCAAAACGGGCAGCCGCAAGTGCTGATTCTGTCCGGGACGCAAACCCGGCGAATTCAGCGCCATCCTGAAGCCGAAAAAGCCATGCGCCGGCTCCTGCAGAAACAAGGCTTCAAAAAGACCGCGCGCAAGAGCAGCGTGGACCGGCCCGCAGAAATGTTCGTTTTGCCGGATGACAGCGCCTGGCTGGCGTTCATGCAGCAAGGGTTGCCGTTATTGAAAGCGGCCAACTGGCAAGTGGAGATCCGTCATGACTTTCACTTCAATGTCGAACCCGTAGAGCATTGGTATGCAGAAATAGAAGAAGAATCGGGACATCAATGGTTCGATCTGCAGTTGGGTATCGTCGTTAACGGTGAGCGCCATAGCCTGTTGCCGATCCTGCTGCAGTTATTGCGCAGTCAGCCGCACCTGCTGGATCTGGCGAGCCTGGACAAGCGAGACGACGACGAGCTGTTGTTGATCGAACTGGGCAGTGGTGGCTTTGGGGCCAAACGCCGCACAAAAGCCGCGCTGCCTTATGGTCGGATCAAACCGCTGATGGCCACGCTTGGTGAATTGTACCTGGGCACCCATGAGGGTGAATCATTGCGCCTGAACGGGCCGGATGCCGCTCGCCTGAGCATGCTCGAGGACGTGCCACTGGTCTGGCAGGGTGGGGAGCGGCTGCGCAGCTTTGCCGCGCATTTGCGCGACTCGATTCATAGGCATGTCCCGGCGCCCGAGGGGCTCAATGCGACGCTGCGACCCTATCAGCTTGAAGGTCTGAACTGGATGCAAACCCTTCGGGAGCTGGAAGTCGGCGGTATCCTCGGCGATGACATGGGCCTGGGCAAGACTCTGCAAACCCTGACTCATCTGTTGGTGGAAAAACAGGCAGGGCGTATGGATCTGCCGTCGCTCGCAGTGATGCCGACCAGCCTGATTCCCAACTGGCTCGACGAGACGGCGCGGTTTACCCCGCAACTCAAAGTCCTGGCGCTTCATGGCTCCAGTCGGCAGAAGGATTTCGCCCGTCTTGCCGAGTACGATCTGGTGCTGACCACGTATGCGTTGCTACCGCGGGATCTCGAGGTGCTGCAGGCTCAGGCCTGGAGCGTGCTGATTCTCGATGAGGCGCAGAACATCAAGAACCCGCTGAGCAAAGCGGCTCAGGCGGCCCGGGATCTGAACGCCCGGCAGCGTTTGTGCCTGTCTGGCACCCCGCTGGAAAATCACCTCGGCGAACTCTGGTCGCTGTTTCACTTCCTGTTGCCCGGCTGGCTTGGCGACAGCAAAACCTTCAATCGCGACTACCGCACGCCTATCGAGAAACACGGCAACAGTGGGCGGATGCAGCACCTGACCGCACGAATAAAACCCTTTCTGCTACGCCGCAAGAAGGAACAGGTCGCCACCGAATTGCCCCCCAAGACCGAGATGGTGCACTGGGTTGAGCTCAGCGATGGGCAGCGCGACGTGTATGAAACCGTGCGCGTGGCAATGGATAAAAAAGTGCGAGACGAAATCGCCCGTAGCGGCGTGGCGCGCAGCCAGATCATCATCCTCGATGCGTTGCTCAAGCTGCGCCAGGTGTGTTGCGACTTGCGGCTGGTCAAAATGTCGCTGACGGCGAAGGCGCTTCGTGCGGGCAGCGGCAAGTTGAGCGGATTGATGGAGATGCTGGAAGAGTTGCTCAGCGAGGGTCGCAAGATTTTGCTGTTCTCGCAATTCACGTCAATGCTCGCGTTGATTGAAGAAGAGTTGCAGCAACGAGGGATCGGATTTTCATTATTGACGGGAGATACGACGGATCGGCGCACCCCGGTCAAGGAGTTCCAGAGTGGTAAGGTGCCGCTGTTTTTGATTAGCCTGAAGGCGGGGGGCACAGGTCTGAATTTGACGGCCGCTGACACGGTCATCCACTTTGATCCATGGTGGAACCCTGCGGTTGAAAATCAGGCGACGGACCGTGCTTACCGGATCGGTCAGGACAAACCGGTGTTTGTGTACAAAATGATTGCCCGCGGTACCGTGGAGGAGAAGATCCAGGCGCTTCAAGTGGAAAAAGCAGCGTTGGCCGGGGCAGTGCTTGAAGGCGGAACAACTGGCGGCTGGAAGCTTGAGCAGAGCGATATTGAGGCGCTGTTTGCGCCGCTGCCCGACGCAAAGTCATGAGGGGCTGGCCAGAAATTGAGTTGACGCCATCTCGAGCCGGCTCACTCCCACAGGGATTTGTGTCGTCCATAAAAGCGGGCGCGGCGCATTCCTCGGTGGAGGCAAGCCTGCTCTTGATATCTACCCGAAAATACCACCGCTACTTTTCGAGCCTGTCCGGCAACGGCGCAAACAGCGCCTCGATATCGTCAGTCTGCAATTTCCAGTCGCCAGCCGTGCGCCCATCCAGTACGCCCGCTGCCAGGTCGGATTTTTCCTTTTGCAGATGCTGAATCTTCTCTTCCACCGTGCCGCGTGCAATCAGCTTGTACACAAACACCGGCTTTTCCTGGCCAATGCGGTAGGCGCGGTCGGTGGCCTGGTTTTCCGTCGCCGGGTTCCACCACGGGTCATAGTGAATCACCGTGTCTGCTTCGGTCAGGTTCAAACCTACACCGCCGGCCTTCAAACTGATCAGGAAGATCTGACGCTTCCCGCTTTGGAATTCTTTCACCGGCGTGCGTCGATCTCGGGTTTGGCCCGTCAATATCGCGTAAGCCACGCCGCGTTTGGTCAATTCGTCTTCGATCAACGACAACATTGAGGTGAACTGCGAAAACAGCAGAACCCTGCGACCCTCTTCGAATAACTCTTCCAGCATTTCCATCAGGCTATCAAGTTTGCCCGAGGTGCTGCCCTTGGGCGGCAGGGCAGCATCGTTGACCAGGCGTAAATCACAGCACACCTGACGCAGCTTCAGCAGGGCTTCAAGGATAATAATCTGACTGCGCGCCACGCCTTTGCGGGTGATCTCGTCGCGGACTTTCTTGTCCATCGCCAGACGCATGGTTTCATACATATCGCGCTGGGCCTCGTTGAGCTCCACCCAATGGATGATCTCGGTTTTCGGCGGCAACTCGGTGGCCACCTGCTCTTTGGTTCTGCGCAGCAAAAACGGCTTTATCCGGCCATTCAAGTGCTGAAGCCGGACTTCGCTGCCGCGCTTTTCGATTGGCACGCGGTAATCGCGGTTGAAACTCTTGACGTCGCCGAGCCAGCCCGGCAACAAAAAGTGAAACAGCGACCACAGTTCGCCGAGGTGATTTTCCAGTGGCGTACCGCTAAGGCACAAACGCTGGCGTGCATTGAGCTCGCGGGCAGCCTGGGCGGCTTTGCTGTTCGGGTTCTTGATGTATTGCGCTTCGTCCAGAACCAATACGTGCAAAGGTTGCGCGGCCAGTCGTTCGATGTCTTTTGGCAGCAGCGCATAGGTCGTCAGGATCAGGTCATGGTCTGCGAGCTGCTCGAAATGCCTTTTGCGCCCGGCGCCATACAGCGCAAGCACTTTGAGCCGAGGTGTGAAGTGCGCCGCCTCGTCTAGCCAATTGGGAATCAGGCTGGTCGGCATCACTACCATGCAGGGCCGGTCCAGGCGTCCAGCGTCTTTCTCGATGAGAATGTGCGCCAGGGTCTGCAGGGTTTTCCCCAAGCCCATGTCATCCGCGAGAATCCCGCCAACTTCCAGTTGCCGCAGGGATTGCATCCAGCTCAAACCTTCGAGCTGATACGGACGCAGGGTCGCGTTCAGACCTTCAGGGGGGGCCGCGGTGTCATCGCGAATGTCCCGCAGACGTTGAGCGAAAGTGCGGATCTGCTCGCCGCCCTCCCAGAGCAGCGGCATGTCTTCCAGCGGGTTCAAGCGAATGGCATCAACCTTGCTCAGACGCAGCGTAGTCTCGCCGGGACCCTGCAGATAGAACTCGCCCAAAGTCGCAAGCACCGGTTTCAAACGGCCGAGGGGCAGGGCGACTTGCAGCGCGCCGTGTTCGGAATGCGGCCGATTGGGGATGTTCACCAGGATCAGTTCGTCGTCACGGCGTCGGGCAAGGCGTTCGGGGTTCAGTATTTCGGCGTGGGAACGCATCAGGTTAAGCAGAATCGGCAGCAGACTGAGTCGCTCGCCGTTCACGATGATCCCCAGTTCCAGATCGAACCAGTCACGCTCCGGTGCCTGTTCAACCGTGGCGTACCAATCGTCGACGGCGGTCAGGTCGAAACCGAAATCTTCGTCAATCTGCAGCTCCCAATTCTGGGCGCGCAGCTTCGGCAATTCGTTGAGCGTAAAGGTCAGCCAGGCGCTGTCATTGACCATCTCATAGAGTTCGCCCGCGCTTTCCGGCAAGGCCTTGCTTTGCCGGGTGGCGATCTTGAAGCCGAGGATTCTTAACTGTTCCCTGTAAGCCTGTTCGACTTCCGGATGACGTTTTATCCGCAGCGTCCGGGTTTCCTGGCGAATCAGCACATCGGTGTTTTTTTGCCCGCTGACATACTCATCCAGATAGCTGAAGGACAGCGCCGCACGATGCTGAATGTAACGTTGCATCTTGCCATTGCGCGGTTCGAACGCGCTGAACTCGATACTCGCCAGCCACAGGCGCGGAATCGGCTGGACGTTGTCCACCAGCACCTGCGGCGGCGCTTTGGGATCGCGATTTTCCAGAACGGCCTGGAGTTTTTCCAACAAATCGGCGTCCTGTGCCGCGGCAGGATAGGCCAGTGTTTCCTGGACTTTCAGCAGCACGGCCGCGCAATGTTTGCAATTGCTGCGGACCGGGCAGGTGCAGGTTGCATCAACCATCAGCAGGGTGGCTTTGGCTGACTCGCGCAGGCGAATCGTCTGACGGTAAACGTTACCGCCGGAGCCTTCGCAAGCCGCCGTAATGGTGGCGTCTGCCACCTCGACGATTCTGACGCGATTCTCCAGCGCGTAGCGGCGGCCACGTTCCAGGCTTTGTTCCTTGAATCGGCTGACCCAGGAAGGTGCGAGGGGTTTGCTCAGGGTCGCAGGCATATGGACTTCAATCAGTCCGGAATTTCTTCGGGGACCGGCCGAGGGGCCGGTGCGGTCAGCGATGTGATCTTGATCAGCAGGCCCAAGTGGCCATTGTCGAGGAAGTTTAGCTGACCGTTTTTGGTGTGGCTTTCCTGTTTCAAGCGTTCGCTGGCGGTGACCATGCCATTGGCATCGATTTGATTGACCCAAAAATCCGCAGCAACATCGGTGAAACGTCCCAACTTCAAACCCAGCGTGCCCTCGATCGGGAATTGCCCGAACTGCTCGTCGCCTTCACTGATCGCGACCTTACTGACTTGCTCGCCGAGATTCTGTTGCCAGGCTTTATGCAGCAACACCGTGTATTCATTGCTCGCCGTCAGCTTTTCAACTTCCATGTTCAGGCTCGGCGTGCGCAAGCTGTCGGCGCTGAGGCGTTGTGCCCCGGCAGCCCAGTCTTCGGGGGCGGCTCGGCTGACAATGGCCGGTACTGCATTCTGGCGGACCAGAATCATTTCGACCTGATACAGGTCGTCGGCAAATGCCGCAGGGGTGACCAGAGTCATTAGCAAAGTCAGCGTGTGAAACAGGCGCATGCGGCGTCCTTCAAGCAGTTTTCGGAATGAGGCGCTCGAACAGCGCCTCAACAGTATTAAAGCGCTCTTCCGAGCGTTCCATCGGCACCTGGAATTTAAACATCGTCGCGCCTTCGAACTTGTAGCGTTTGGGCTGGCTCTGGATAAGTTTGATCAGGGTCAGCGGATCCACCGGCGTTTGCGCGGCGAATTCGATCCGGCCGCCTTGCGGGCCGCCGTCGACTTTCCTGATGCCCAGCAGCTCGGCCTGCAACTTCAGCGCAGTGATACGCATCAGGTTTTTGGTCGGCTCTGGCAGCAGGCCGAAACGGTCGATCATCTCGACCTGCAAGTCCTTGAGACCTTCCTCGTCCGTCGCTGAGGCAATGCGTTTGTACAGGATCAGGCGCGCATGGACGTCCGGCAGGTAATCTTCGGGAATCAATGCCGGAACGCGCAGGTTGACTTCCGGCCCACCACCGAGCGGTTGATCGAGGTTCGGCTGCTCACCTTTGCGGATCGACTTGACCGCGCGCTCGAGCATTTCCATGTACAGCGTGAAACCCACGGCCTGAATCTGACCGCTTTGACCATCGCCCAGCAGCTCGCCAGCGCCGCGGATTTCCAGGTCGTTGGTCGCGAGCACGAAGCCCGCGCCGAGGTCCTGAGTGTTGGCAATCGCTTCCAGACGCTTTTCGGCGTCCGCAGTAATTTGCTGGCGCGGCGGCGTTAGCAGGTACGCGTACGCCTGGTGGTGGCTGCGACCGACACGGCCGCGCAATTGGTGCAGCTGCGCCAGGCCGAATTTGTCGGCGCGCTCGATGATGATGGTGTTGGCGCTCGGCACGTCGATGCCGGTCTCGATGATGGTCGAGGCGATCAGCACGTTGAAACGCTTGTGGTAGAAGTCGCTCATCACCTGTTCAAGTTCGCGCTCACGCATCTGCCCGTGGCCGATAGCGATCCGTGCTTCCGGCACCAGTTCGGCAAGGTCGGCAGCGCATTTTTCGATGGTCTTCACGTCGTTGTGCAAGTAGTAGACCTGGCCGCCGCGCAGCAACTCACGCAGCAACGCTTCCTTGACCGTGCTTTTGTTCTGCTCCATGACAAATGTCCGCACCGACAGGCGACGTGCCGGCGGTGTGGCGATGATCGACAGGTCGCGCATGCCCGACACCGCCATGTTCAGCGTGCGCGGAATCGGCGTGGCGGTGAGGGTCAGGATGTCGACCTCGCTGCGCAGTGCCTTGAGTTGTTCTTTCTGCCGGACGCCAAACCGGTGCTCTTCATCGATGATTACCAGCCCGAGGTTTTTGATCTTGACGTCGTCCTGCAGCAGTTTGTGCGTGCCGATGACGATGTCGATCTTGCCTTCGGCGAGGTCCGCGACGGCGGCGTTTATTTCCTTGGCCGACTTGAAGCGGCTCATCACTTCCACGGTCACCGGCCAATCGGCGAAGCGATCGCGGAAACTGTTGTAGTGCTGCTGAGCGAGCAGGGTGGTCGGCACCAGAATTGCCACTTGGCGTCCGCCGTGGACTGCAATGAACGCTGCGCGCATGGCCACTTCGGTCTTGCCGAAACCAACGTCGCCGCACACCAGCCGGTCCATCGGTTTCGGTGCGAGCATGTCGGCACGCACGGCTTCGATGGTGGTCTGCTGGTCCGGCGTTTCTTCAAACGGAAAGCCGGCGCTGAATGTCGCGTAGTCGGCTTTCGGATCGGCGAAGGCGTAACCTTCACGAGCTGCGCGGCGCGCATAGATGTCGAGCAACTCGGCGGCGACATCGCGCACTTGTTCAGCCGCTTTGCGCTTGGCTTTTTGCCAGGTTTCCGAGCCGAGGCGATGCAACGGGGCCAATGCATCGTCGCTGCCGGTGTAGCGGGCGATCAGGTGCAGGTTGGCCACCGGCACGTAAAGCTTGGCATTTTCCGCGTATTCGAGGGTCAGGAATTCAGCGGCCTGGTCATCGATCTCCAGGATGGTCAGCCCGAGATAGCGGCCGACACCATGATCGATGTGCACCACCGGCGCGCCTTCGCGCAGCTCGGTGAGGTTCTTGATCACGGCATCGTTATTGGCGTCGGCGCGTTTTTCGCGGCGACGGCGTTGCATCACGCGCTGCCCGAACAGCGGGCTCTCGGCGACCAGCGCCAGGGCCGGGTCATCCAGTACCAACCCTTCGTCGAGTGGTGCGATGGTGATTGCCAGGCGCTCTTTGCTTGCGACGAAATCAGGCCAGCTGTCGACGGTTTTGGGTCGCAACTTGAGGCGTTCGAGCAATTCCAGCAGTACTTCGCGCCGGCCCGCGGACTCGGCGGTAAACAGCACGCGACCGGGAAACTCATCGAGGAAACCGGCCAGCGCCGCCAATGGCTGGGTCGCCTTGGCTTCGATAGCCAGGTCCGGCAACGCGCGAGCGGGGAAGCGCTCACGGCCGACGCCGGTTTCCACGTCCTGCTGGCTGGCGACCACACGCGGCCAGTTCTTCAGTCGGGCAAAGCAATCTTCCACCGGCAGGAACAATTCGCCAGGTGGCAATAAAGGACGGGCCGGGTCAACGCGACGTTCTTCGTAACGATTGCGCACGTCATTCCAGAAATTTTCTGCCGCCTGCTCGATGCCTGGCAGGGAGAAGACCTGGGTGTCTTGTGGCAGATAATCGAACAGCGTTGACGTTTCATCGAAGAACAGCGGCAGGTAATACTCGATACCCGCTGGAGTAATCCCGCTGCTGAGGTCCTGAAAGATCGGGCACCGACGGAAGTCGACATCGAAGCGTTCACGGAAGCGCGCCTTGAAGCGCGTGACTGCATCTTTTTGCAGCGGAAATTCACGCGCCGGTAACAGTCGAACGGTTTCCACTTTGTCGATGGAGCGCTGGTTTTCCGGGTCGAAGGTTCGCAGCGTCTCGATTTCGTCGTCGAACAGGTCGATGCGATAGGGCAATTTGCTGCCCATCGGAAACAGGTCGATCAGCGAGCCACGCACGGTGAACTCGCCGTGTTCGTACACCGTATCAACGTAGCGATAACCGCTCGCTTCAAGTCGGGTGCGCATTTGCTCGACGTCGAGCTTCTGGCCGATGTCCAGCACCAGGCTGCTGCCGAGCAAGAATTTCGTCGGCGCCAGCCGGTGCAAGGCTGTGGTGATCGGCACCACCAAAACGCCGTGACTCAGTTCAGGCAACCGGTACAAGGCTGCGATACGCTGGGAAATGATGTCCTGGTGCGGCGAAAACAGATCGTAGGGCAGGGTTTCCCAGTCCGGGAAATGCAGCACTGGCAAATCCGGGGCAAAGAAACTCAGTTCCTGCTCAAACCGTTCGGCGCTTTGGCTGTCGGCAGTCAGCAACAGGGTAAAGCGCTTGGCAGCGCTGGCAGCCTCGGCAATGGCCAGGCTCAGGGCGGCACCGGGCAGGTTGCCCCAGTGCTGTTTACCTGCCGCGGCAGGCAGTAGCGGTAGACGCAGAACGGGCACGGAAGGTTAAGCTCCAAGCGTTGCGACAAAGTCGGTAATTGTAGCGGTCCCGGGTGCCGCCTGTCAGTTGCAGACTGTGTCTAATACGCAGGTTGAGTGAAATGTAGTGGTAAAGACAAAATTGCGCGGTTTTTTGTTCAAAAATAATGAATATGTAGTGGCAAATCCATCGTGTGTTACGGAGGGTTACGGACACTTTGGGGGGGCAGTTCAAAAATTTGACTATTCTGCAGGCCCCGGTTTTACTGGGCTTGAGCGAGGCGTTAATTTTTTGAACAGGAAAAATGTTTCGTCTCGTGCGACAGGTGCGCATTGCTACGAGAAGCACTCGGCGGCATAATGTAGCCCCTTTTTTCTGCCCCTACATGTGGAAGGTTCCCGTGACTCAGAAGCCCGACCAGTGTCTTGGTGAATGGATCGACCGTGAAGCACTCGCAGAAGCGATGATTCCGCTTATCGGTCAGCTGTACCGCAATAATAATGTGGTGAGCTCGATCTATGGCCGCAGCCTGATCAATCGTTCAGTCATCGCAATTCTCAAAGCTCACCGCTTTGCTCGTCACCGCCAGTCCGATGACAGCGAATTGTCCGTCCACGAAACATTCCCGCTGCTGAAGGCAATGAGCGAACTCAAGCTCGGCGCTGCTTCGGTAGACCTGGGCAAGCTGGCCGTCAAGTTCAAGGCCCAAGCCAACGGCCGTAACGCCGAGCAGTTCGTTCGTGAAGAACTGGCTGACGTCGTTGGCCAGCAAAACGTCAACGCTCGCAAGGGCACCGACGTTGTCCTGTACGGTTTCGGTCGTATCGGCCGTCTGCTGGCGCGCATCCTGATCGAGAAAACCGGTGGTGGCGACGGCCTGCGTCTGCGTGCCATTGTGGTCCGCAAGGGCGCCGAAAACGATCTGGTCAAGCGCGCAAGCCTGCTGCGTCGCGACTCGGTTCACGGTCCGTTCGATGGCACCATCACCATTGATGAAACCAACAACACCATCACCGCCAACGGCAACCTGATTCAGGTTATCTACGCGAAAAACCCTACCGAAGTGGACTACACCCAGTACGGCATCAACGATGCGCTGCTGGTGGACAACACCGGTGTATGGCGTGATGCCGACGGTCTGGGCCAGCATCTGGCGTGCCCGGGCGTTGATCGCGTTGTTCTGACCGCGCCTGGCAAAGGCAAGCTGAAGAACATCGTTCATGGTATCAACCACGGCGAAATCACCGCTGACGACAGGATCGTTTCCGCGGCGTCCTGCACCACCAACGCCATCGTGCCGGTGCTGAAGGCTGTCAACGACAAGTTCGGCATCGTCAACGGTCACGTTGAAACGGTTCACTCGTACACCAACGACCAGAACCTGATCGACAACTTCCATAAAGGCGATCGTCGTGGCCGTAGCGCTGCGTTGAACATGGTCATCACCGAGACTGGTGCTGCCACTGCTGCTGCCAAGGCTTTGCCGGAATTGGCCGGCAAGCTGACCGGTAACGCGATCCGCGTTCCGACGCCAAACGTGTCGATGGCCATTCTCAATCTGAACCTTGAGAAAGCCGCCACCCGTGAAGAGATGAACGAGTACCTGCGCTACATGGCGCTGCACTCCGATCTGCATAAGCAAATCGACTTCGTCAATTCGCAGGAAGTGGTTTCCACCGACTTCGTCGGTTCGCGCCATGCCGGTGTTGTCGATGCCGAAGCCACTATCTGCCAGGACAACCGCGTTGTGCTGTACGTTTGGTACGACAACGAATTTGGTTACAGCTGCCAGGTAGTTCGCGTGATGGAAGACATGGCCGGTGTAAACCCGCCAGCATTCCCGCGCTAAGCTTCATGGGTATATGAAAGCGCCCCGACTCAGGTCGGGGCGTTTTTGTTTTTGACAGGGGAGAATGTATTTTTGAGGCGGTGGAAAAATATTGTCCTGGTGCTGTGCGGCGCGCTATCCGGCTGCGGCAATGGCGACTCCATGGAAAACGTCAGCGGCCCGTCCATGGGCAGCACCTATTCAATCAAATACCTGCGCCACGCCGGTCTTCCCGCCGCGAAAGAAGTCCAGCGAGAAGTCGAACAGATCCTCACGGACGTCGATCAGCAGATGTCGACCTACCGCAGCGACTCGGACATTGCCCGCTTCAACACGCTGCCCGCCAACCACTGTCAGAAAATGCCTGCGCCGGTGCTCGAGTTGGTCCGCGTTGGCCAGGCCCTGTCCGACCAGAGTGAAGGCTCGTTCGACCTGACTGTGGCGCCGCTGCTCGACCTCTGGGGGTTCGGTCCGCAATCACGAGGAGAGAACGTTCCCACTGCTCAGGCGCTGGCTCAGGTGCAGAGTCGTGTTGGTTATCGGCACTTGCGAATTGAAGAAGACCGGCTATGCAAAGACGCTGCTGTCGCCGTCGATTTCAACAGTATCGCCGCCGGTTATGCGGTTGACATGATCGCAAACAGGCTCGAAGCGCTGGGCATTCACAACTATCTGGCCGAAGTAACCGGCGAACTCAAGGCTGCGGGAAAAAAGCTCGACGGTTCGGCCTGGAAGATTGCCCTGGAGGAACCTCGCGACGATCAGCAGGTGGCGCAGCGCATCATCAGCGTGGACGGCTACGCCGTTTCCACCTCCGGCGACTACCGCCACTATTTCGTGCAGGGCGGCAGGCGGTATTCCCACGCCATCGATGCCCGCACCGGCGCGCCCGTCCTGCACACGCTGGCGTCAGTCACGGTCATTGATCCTTCAGCGTTGATGGCCGATGGACTATCGACACTGTTGCTGATTCTGGGGCCGGATCGGGGTTGGGACTTTGCCCAACGCCATGACATCGGTGCATTTTTTGTCGTGCGTGCCGATACAGGTTTCATTGCTCGCACAAACCCGGCTTTCGAGCGCCTTGCAGGTAAGAAAACCGAATGAACACGGCAAGTCCAACATTGAAAACTGGCGTTGTGGCGCAGGCAAAAGTAGCCTACGACGCGACCAAGGGTTAATGTGCCCGGCGTTGACGCTTCTATAGACTGTGTCCGGGTTCTGCACAGGCCCCAAATTGTTCCTTCACGTCACAGATCGGCGTGATTTAGCCGCAGGTGCCGAGTGCACCGCGGCCTGTTCTGAGGAGTACGCATGGCTGTCTACAACTACGACGTGGTGGTGTTGGGTTCCGGCCCCGCCGGAGAAGGCGCGGCAATGAACGCCGCCAAGGCAGGGCGCAAGGTCGCGATGGTCGATAGCCGTCGCCAGGTCGGCGGCAACTGCACCCACCTGGGCACTATCCCGTCCAAGGCCCTGCGTCACTCGGTCCGGCAGATCATGCAGTTCAACACCAACCCGATGTTTCGGGCGATTGGTGAACCGCGCTGGTTCTCGTTTCCGGACGTGCTGAAAAGCGCCGAGAAAGTCATCTCCAAACAAGTCGCGTCACGTACTGGCTACTACGCCCGTAATCGCGTCGATGTATTTTTTGGCACCGGCAGCTTTGCCGACGAACAAACCATAGAAGTGGTCTGCGCCAATGGTGTAGTCGAAAAGCTTGTTGCCAAGCACATCATCATCGCCACCGGCTCGCGCCCGTATCGCCCGGCGGATATCGATTTCCATCACCCGCGTATCTACGACAGCGACACCATCCTCAGCCTCGGCCACACCCCGCGCAAACTGATCGTCTACGGCGCCGGCGTGATCGGTTGCGAGTACGCGTCGATCTTCAGTGGTTTGGGCGTGCTGGTTGAACTGGTGGATAACCGCGGTCAACTGTTGAGCTTCCTCGATTCGGAAATTTCCCAGGCGCTGAGCTACCACTTCAGCAACAACAACATCACGGTTCGTCACAACGAAGACTATGAGCGCGTCGAAGGCGTGGACAACGGCGTGATCCTGCACCTCAAATCCGGCAAAAAGATCAAGGCCGACGCCTTGCTCTGGTGCAACGGTCGTACCGGCAACACCGATCAGTTGGGCCTGGAAAACATCGGCGTCAAGGTCAACAGTCGTGGCCAGATCGAAGTTGACGAGAACTACCGCACCGGTGTCCAGAACATCTACGGTGCCGGCGACGTGATCGGCTGGCCGAGCCTGGCCAGTGCCGCGCATGACCAGGGCCGTTCGGCCGCCGGCAGCATCATTGACAACGGCAGTTGGCGTTTCGTGAATGACGTGCCGACCGGCATCTACACCATTCCGGAGATCAGCTCGATCGGCAAGAACGAGCAGGAGCTGACCCAGGCCAAGGTGCCGTACGAAGTCGGCAAGGCGTTCTTCAAAGGGATGGCGCGGGCACAGATCGCCGGTGAACCACAAGGCATGCTGAAGATCCTCTTCCACCGTGAAACCCTGGAAGTGCTGGGCGTACATTGCTTCGGTTATCAGGCGTCGGAGATCGTGCACATCGGTCAGGCGATCATGAACCAGCCAGGCGAACTGAACACGCTGAAGTATTTCGTCAACACGACGTTCAACTACCCGACCATGGCCGAAGCCTATCGGGTAGCGGCATACGACGGCCTCAACCGGCTTTTTTGAGCGGCTCCGGCCGGTGGCCTGAGCCGGCCGGGGAGACCGATTTCAGCAATTCTCGAGCGTGGCGCTGGCCAAACCGGGAAAGTCTGTAATCAGGCTGTCAACGCCGAAGTCGGCGAGCCTGCGCATCAGCGCGGGCTCGTTGACTGTCCACACCGACACATGCAGCCCCTGACGCTGCGCTTTCTGCAGGCGTTCCGGCGTGCACAGCGTCCAGTTCAACGCGAGAATTTCACAGCCGTAGCTTTGCGCGACCTTCAGCGGATCGAGCCAGGCATACTCGGCCACCAGTCCACGAGACACGTCTGGCACCAGGTCCAGCGCAGCCTTCAACACCTCCCTTGAACTTGAGGTGATGGTGATCTTTTCGAGCATGCCGAAGCGTTGAGCCATTTCACGGATTGCCAGCACGGTGGTCGCGGCGCGGGTGCGTGAAGCGCTTTTGACTTCAAGTTGCCAATGATCGAAGTCGCATTTTTCGAACAATTCTTCCAGCGTCGGGATGGGGCATGGTTTTATCCAGCCGGGGCCACCTTTGCGCGCGTCGTAGGTCACCAGCTCTTTCGCGGTGTGCTCGACAACCTTGCCCCGGCGCTCGGTGGTTCGCTTGAGCGTCGGGTCATGAATGACCATCAGCTCGTTGTCCTTGGACAAATGCAGGTCCAGTTCGCAGCGTCGCACGCCGTGCTTAAGACATTCCTGAAAACCGGTCAGGGTATTTTCCGGTGCTTCGCCCTTGGCGCCGCGATGGCCGTAGATGAGGGTCACGGTTCTTCCTTAATTTAAATGCCGGGATCGTTTTTTTCGCGGGCCAGACGTCTTTCCTGAGCCTGCTTCTGCAAAATGTAACGGGCGAGCAACTGCCGCTGGGCATCGGTGGGGCGCTGGAACTCGGTGCCCACGTCATAGCCGTCGCCCCTGGCATCGCAATGAGTGACGCGTGCGCGCAACAGCAGGCCGAGAGCTTGCGGCATCAGCACCAGTTTCACCGACAGGTGCGTGCCCGCAGCGATCGGCGTCGGATACTGAAATTCCACGCCGCCTTCGGAGATGGTCACCGGTTGCGGCTCGCCAATCTGTCCCAGCACGGTGATGGCGAGTACCTGGCTGAGCAGGTCGATGCGCTTGTTCTGCGATTTCAGGAAAGCGGCGATATTGCGGTCGCGGTCACTGATCTGGCGCAGCAAGTGTTGGGATTCGAATTCGCTCAGATGCAATTCACTGAGCAGGTTGAAAAGCGGGGAAGTATCCTGCAAAACTTCCTGGCCTGCGGCTTCGGGAGCAGACAGGGGCCTAATTTCCAGTGCGATCGAATCCTCGATACGGTAGTATTCGCGGCGATCTTCTTCATCTAATGTCGACATGGCGAACCCATGGTAGCGGCGGTGGTCTGAGTGTAAAGCTGGTTATCGACCCCCGCCACAAGGACGTTCCTTTTCCCTCCGAACAAGCCCCGACATGTTCAGACCTCTCTTCGTATTTATTGGCACGCGTTATACCCGTGCAAAGCGTCGCAATCATTTTGTGTCCTTCATTTCCCTGACCTCGATGATCGGACTCGCCCTCGGCGTGGTCGTGATGATCGTCGTACTGTCGGTCATGAACGGCTTCGATCATGAGATGCGCACCCGCGTGCTGGGCATGGTGCCCCACGCGACCATCGAGTCCGGTGACCCGATCAACGACTGGCAGGACCTCGCCGCCAGGGTCAAGCAGAACCCGCAGGTGACGGCCGTGGCGCCGTTCACGCAAATGCAGGGCTTGCTGACCAACAATGGCAAAGTCTCCAAAGTTTTGCTCAATGCAATCGATCCGGCGCTGGAGCGGCAGGTGTCGATCATCGACAAGTTCATGCTGCAGGGCAAACTCGACGATCTTGCCCCCGGCAGCTTCGGCATCGTGATCGGTGACAAAGCCGCCGCCAAGCTTGGCGCGGCCATCGGTGACAAACTGACATTCGTTGCACCGGAGGTCACCGTGACCCCGGCCGGGATGTTCCCACGCATGAAGCGCTTCACCGTGGTCGGTATTTTCCATGTCGGCGCCGGTGAAATCGACGGTTACCTGGGCGTCACCAATCTGCAGGACCTGGCGAAACTGCACCGCTGGAAACCCGATCAGGTGCAGGGCATCCGCCTGAAGTTCGACGACCTGTTCCAGGCACCACGCACTGCCTGGAACATCGCCCAGCAGCTCGGCGAAGACCGTTATTACGCTCGCGACTGGACCCGCACCCACGGCAATCTGTATCAGGCGATCCGCATGGAAAAAGCCATGATCGGTTTGCTCTTGCTGCTGATTGTCGCAGTGGCCGCGTTCAACATCATCTCCACGCTGGTGATGGTGGTGAACGACAAGAAAGGCGACATCGCCATTCTGCGGACCCTCGGCGCCACGCCGGGTACGATCATGGCGACGTTCATGGTCCAGGGCACGGTCATTGGTGTGGTCGGCACGCTGATCGGCGCCGTGGTCGGGATCTTTGCCGCGCTGAATGTGAGCGCCGCTATTTCGGCCCTCGAAGGCCTGATTGGCCACAAATTCCTCAACGCCGACGTGTACTTCATCGATTACCTGCCATCGCAAGTGCAGAGCCAGGATGTGTTGATGGTCTGCGCCGCCGCGTTGGTTCTGAGTTTCCTCGCCACCCTGTATCCAGCCTGGCGTGCCGCGCGCACCCAGCCTGCGGAGGCGCTACGTTATGAGTGAGTCGGGCATGAGTGATAAAGCAATCTTGAGTTGCCGCAACCTGGGCAAATCCTACGAGGAAGGCCCGGAATCGGTAGAGGTTCTGGCCGGTCTGCAACTCGAGTTGCATCCGGGTGAGCGTGTGGCGATTGTCGGCACTTCGGGCTCGGGCAAAAGTACCTTGCTCAACCTGCTGGGCGGCCTCGATACACCGTCAAAGGGTAGCGTCTGGCTGGCGGGCGAAGAATTGTCGGCCCTGAACGAAAAGGCGCGCGGTCTGTTGCGTAACCGCTCGCTGGGTTTCGTTTACCAGTTCCACCATCTGCTCCCGGAATTCACCGCGCTGGAAAACGTCTGCATGCCCTTGCTGATCGGCAAAACGCCTATCCCCGAGGCGCGTCAGCGGGCGACCGCGTTGCTGGAGCGGGTAGGGCTGGGCCATCGCCTGGAACACAAACCGTCGGAATTGTCCGGCGGCGAACGTCAGCGCGTGGCCATCGCCCGCGCGCTGGTGAACAAGCCCGGCCTGGTGATGCTCGATGAGCCTACGGGCAACCTCGATTCCCACACGGCGCAAGGCATTCAGGATCTGATGCTCGAACTCAGCACCTCGATGCGCACTGCTTTTCTGGTGGTGACCCACGACATGAATCTGGCTCGTCAGATGGATCGAGTCCTGCACCTGCAGGAAGGTTGCCTCACCCCGATCTGACTGACCGAAACCCGACCGCACTGAGGTGCGTCGGGTCTTTTATTTTTATACGGTGCCCCAGCGAATGTTCAGACCGTTATCGATCTTTATCGGCACGCGCTATACCCGCGCCAAGCGCCGCAATCGCTTTGTCTCCTTCATCTCGATGACCTCGATGATCGGCCTCGCCTTGGGCGTGCTGGCAATGATCGTGGTGTTGTCGGTGATGAACGGCTTCCAGCGCGAGATGAGCTCGCGAATTCTCGGCATGGTGCCGCACGCGACCATCGTCGGCGTCAACCCGATTGACGACTGGCAACCGGTGGCCGCCGCGGCCATGAAAAACCCCGAAGTGACGGCTGCCGTGCCGTTCACCGAGATGGAAGGCATGCTGTCCTATAAAGGCTCGATGCAGCCGATTCAGGTCAGTGGTGTCGATCCGGCCCTTGAAGGCAAGGTCTCGATTGTCGCCAAACACATTGTTCAGGGGCGACTGGATGCTCTGAAGCCCGGCGAATTCGGCGTGGTGATTGGTGAGATCACCGCGCGCCGGTTCCGCCTCAATGTCGGCGACAAGATCACCCTGATCGTTCCGGAAGTCAGCACCGCACCGGGCGGCATCACCCCGCGCATGCAGCGGCTGAACGTGGTTGGCGTGTTCAAGGTCGGCGCCGAACTGGATGGTTCGATGGCGCTGATCCACGTCGCCGATGCCGCGCAGATGCAGCATTGGCAGCCCCATCAGGTGCAGAGCGTGCGTCTGGCGGTCAAGGATTTGTACGCAGCGCCCAAGGTTTCCAGCGATATTGCTGGCGGACTGGGCACTGCTTACAGAGCGGACGACTGGACTCACACCCAGGGAAGTCTGTTCAGTGCGATGAAAATGGAAAAAACCATGATCGGTCTGTTGCTGCTGATGATCGTCGCCGTGGCAGCGTTCAATATCATTGCGACGCTGATCATGGTGGTGAACGAGAAGGGCGCGGACATCGCGATCCTGCGCACTATCGGCGCCACGCCTCGACAGATCATGGCGATCTTCATGGTTCAGGGCACCGTGATCGGTATCGTCGGCACCTTGCTCGGCGGCGTGCTGGGTGTGATCGCGGCGCTCAACGTCAGCGAGCTGGTCGGTTGGGTGGAGCGGGTCAGTGGCCAGCACATCTTCAGCTCCGACGTGTATTTCGTCAGCAACCTGCCTTCGGAGCTGCAGGCCGGGGATGTGGTGTTGATCTGCTCGGCGGGGTTTGTGTTGAGCTTTCTGGCGACGCTGTACCCGGCGTGGCGAGCGGCGAAGATCGAGCCGGCAACGGCATTGCGCTATTCATAGGCCGTTAGATCGCTATCGCGAGCAAGCTCGGCTCCCACGATTGACCGTGTTGAATCACTCACTGGTGGGCACCTCTGATCCTGTGGGAGTCGGGCTTGCCCGCGATTAGGCCAGGCCTGCTGGCCTCAATCTTCCTTGGGCAATTCGATCAAAAACCGCGTCCACCCCCGATCCGATTCGCATCGAATCTGCCCGCCATGGGCACGCACGATCGACTGGGTAATCGCCAATCCCACCCCCGCATGTTCGCTGCTGCCTTCCCTGCGCGCCGGGTCTGCCCGGTAGAATCGATCAAACAAACGCGGCAACAGTTCTTCTGAAATCCCGTCCCCGGTATTTTCGATCAACAGGCTCAAAACTGCGGATCGATCAATTACCCGCACCCGCACCTCGCCATTCACCGGGGTAAACCGCAGCGCGTTGTCCAGCAGGTTGGAAAGCGCCCGCCGCAACATGTTGCGGTCGCCCATCAATTGCCCGCTGCCATCACGGCTGAGCGTCACTCGGGCGTCTTCGGCCAGTGGCGCAAAAAACTCCAGCAACACATCCACTTCTTCCGCCAGGTCCAATAACTCGCGCTTGGGCGTCAGCAACCCATGGTCTGCTTTGGCCAGGTACAACATGTCGTTGACCAGTTGCGCCATCCACTGCAACTCCTCAAGGTTGCTGTGCAATGCCTCGCGGTAGTCTTCGATCGGCCGTGGGCGGGTGAGGGTGACCTGGGTATGGGTCAACAGGTTCGACAGCGGCGTGCGCAGTTCATGGGCGATGTCGGCGGAGAACGCCGAGAGGCGCTGAAAAGAGTCGTCGAGGCGTCCCAGCATGGCGTTGAAGTGATGGGCCATTTCCGCCAGCTCTGGCGGCATGTTCGCTTCCGGCAAGCGGGCGTTCAAGGACTGCGCCGAAACGCCGCTGGCCACCGCACTCATGCGGCGCAACGGGCGCAGACCACTGCGCGCGGCCCAGGCGCCCAGCAGCGCGGTGGCCAGGGCCGAGAGGCCGACGGTCAGCCAGATAAGGCGCTGCATGCGCTGCAAAAAGTGCTGGTGATGGGTGATGTCCAGCAGCAGCGTCAACTGTGGCGAAGCCGGGTTTTCTGGAAACAGTGGCGCGTTCAGGACGCGATAGTCCGTACCGGCATCACTGACCGTCGCCAGGCCGGGCTTTTGCGGCAGCTGGTCGGGCAAGCGTGACGAGCTGTCGTACCAACGCCGGCCGTCGCTACCGGTGATCCGCAGCGACAGATCAGCCTCGCGGCTCAACTCATCCGCCAGCCTGACTTCGCTGTCACTCGACTGAAGGTCGTGCAGCGCCCGGCGCAGACCAATCAACTTGCCATCCAGCAGTTGCTGGTCCAGCTCAACGAAGTGCGCTTCGCTGGCGCGGCTGAACAACAGTCCGGCGAACAACGACACCACGGCCGTGCACGCGGCAAACAGCAGTGCCAGGCGGCTGCTCAAGGAAATCTTGCGCATCAGACGCCACGCTCTTCAAGCACGTAACCCATGCCGCGCACGGTGTGGATCAACTTGTTGGGGTAATCATCATCGACTTTAAGACGCAGGCGACGGATTGCGACTTCGATCACGTTAGTGTCGCTGTCGAAATTCATGTCCCAGACTTGCGACGCGATCAGCGACTTGGGCAGGACTTCGCCCTGACGGCGCAGCAGCATCTCCAGCAGAGCGAACTCCTTGGCGGTCAGATCAATCCGCTGCCCACTGCGCTCGACGCGGCGGCGGATCAGGTCCAGACGCAGATCGGCCAGTTGCAGGCTGGTTTCCTGCGGCGTCAGGCTGCCACGCCGCAGCAGGCTGCGCACCCGAGCCAGCAACTCGGAAAAGGCGAACGGCTTGACCAGGTAATCGTCGGCCCCCAGCTCAAGACCGTGAACCCTGTCCTCCACCGCGTCGCGGGCCGTGAGAAAAAGCACCGGCGTGTCGAGCCCTGCGTTGCGCACGGCTTGCAGAATCTGCCACCCGTCGCGGCCCGGTAGCATCACATCGAGTATCAACAGTGCGTAATCGCCGCTCAGTGCCAATTGCTGCCCGGTGTTGCCATCGGCCACCAGTTCGGCATTGAACCCGGCCTCGGCCAGGCCTTGGCGCAGGTAATGGCCGGTTTTCGGTTGGTCTTCGACAATCAGCAGTTTCATGGGCGACTCGGGATTAGCGAAACGTGAGCTTTATACCGTGGGTGGGTGTGGTACGGGCCAACCTGACAAAGTTGTAATCTGCCCGTCAGGTTGCGGGCAGTGTCGGCAGTTTAGAGTTTTCACGGGCTGAATCCTAACGTGTTGGAGTACGACAATGTTTTTGCACAAACCCCTTTTGCTGGCCGCATGTCTGTTGGCGTTGATTTCGCCGGTATGGGCTACGCCGGCGCATACGTTCGATTTCGGTCAGCCGACTGCGGCCGCCGAGGCCACGCGTAGTGTCGAAGTGGTGATGGGTGATATGTCGTTCACGCCAAAATCGATCAATATCAAGGCCGGTGAGACAATTCGCTTTGTCTTGGTGAATAAAGGCCAGTTGCTGCATGAATTCAACCTCGGCGATGCGGCGATGCACGCCCGGCATCAGCAGGAAATGCTCAAAATGCAGCAAAGCGGCATGCTCACGCCTACAGGCATGAAGGAAATGGACCACAGCACCATGCACCACGGCATGAAGCATGACGACCCTAACAGCACGCTGGTCGAGCCGGGCAAAACCGCCGAGCTGAACTGGACATTCACCAAGGCTACCGAACTTGAGTTCGCCTGCAATATTCCTGGCCATTATCAGGCCGGGATGGTTGGCAAGTTGGCCGTCGACGCTGGCGAGTGAAACGCGGCGGCGAACTTGTTAGAATCGGCTGATTCTTCAGTCAGGTTTTCCGCCATGCATCCCGCAGCCGAACATTCGCCGCTGGGCAAATCCAGTGAATACATCGCCACGTACACGCCGTCCTTGCTGTTCCCGATTCCGCGCACCGCGAAGTGGGCCGAGCTGGGCCTGACGGCTGAAACCTTGCCGTACACGGGCGTGGATTTCTGGAATTGCTTTGAGCTTTCGTGGCTGCTGCCATCCGGCAAGCCGGTGGTGGCAATCGGCGAATTCAGTATTCCGGCGGATTCGCCGAACATCATCGAATCCAAGTCGTTCAAGCTGTACCTGAACTCCTTGAACCAAACCCCGTTCGCCGACACCGCCAGCCTCGAAGCGACGCTGGTCAAAGACTTGTCGGCTGCGGCCGGTAAGTCGGTCGGCGTGCGCATTCGCAGTCTGGATGAGGTGGCGGCGCTAGGCGTTGTTGCGTTGCCGGGCCTGTGCATTGACGACCTCGACATCAGTGTCAGCAACTACGAGCAGCCGCGTCCGGAACTGCTGCGTTGCGATGATTCGCGCATCGTCGAAGAGAGCGTGCACAGTCATTTGCTCAAATCCAATTGCCCGGTGACCAGTCAGCCGGACTGGGGCAGCGTGGCAGTAGAATATCGCGGTGCTGCGCTCGATCACGCCAGTCTGTTGGAATACATCGTGAGTTTCCGTCAGCACTCCGACTTCCATGAGCAGTGCGTGGAGCGGATTTTCCTCGATCTGCAACGCTTGCTCAAACCAGAGAAACTGACGGTGTATGCGCGTTATGTTCGGCGTGGTGGGTTGGACATAAACCCGTATCGCAGCACTGAAGATGTGCAGTTGCCGAACCATCGTCTGGTCCGCCAATAACGCAGTCGATTGTAAATCGCAGGCATGAAAAAGCCCCGCTATCGCTAGCGGGGCTTTTTTGCATCCGCAGGATTCAGATCCCCATATTCCCCAGCGTCTGCACGATGTTGCGCAAGGTGCCGGCAAGGGTAGGGTGTTCCAGTTCGAAACGCTCGACAGCCCGGTTCACGTTGTCGGCGAGGTTGGTGTCCTGGGTTTTGGTTTCCAGTTCGATCTCGGCTTCAATCTGCGCCATCAAGTCGCGCAGGTTCTCGCGCTCGGCTTCAGTCAGCGGCGGATTTTGTTCCAATTGCTCGCGCAGAGTATTGAGCTGTTCTTGCAGTTCGCGGGCAGGCATGGCGTTCTTCCTTTTAATCGATAGGCACTGGCATAGACCGCGGCGGCACGCCAAAGGTCTATGGCTGAGCTTTAGATTAATCCACTCGTGCCCAATCTGCATGATTGCGGTCAGGGCTTTTCGCCTTTGAGCCGGCGCAGGCTGATGTCGGCCAGGCAGCTGTCGAGCGCATCGAGGTGATCGATCACCGAATGAACGCCCAACGTGAACAGGTCCACCGTCGCTTTGCCGCGCTTCATTTCCCGTTCCTGTTGGGACAGCGCCTGCCATTCGTTCGGCGCCAGGCCGCAGAGTGAGCCGTAGGAGGCCAGGCCAATTGTCCACAACCCGGCATTCAGCCCCGATTGCAGCAGCCGCGGTTCGCCGCTGACAAGCACGCAGCCGTCCAGACGTTCGACGCCCAGGCTCATCAGCGCCTGCCAGCAGGCATGCGGAGCGGGCCACGGATGAACTGCTGCGGGGTGTTGCGATGGTTTGATCCAGGCGGGCAAGTCGGCTGCGAGCCAATGGCTCAGCTCGGCAGAATGCTCATCCAGCCAGGCACAGGGGATTTGCTGAAGTTGCAAGCTGCGCAGGCTATCGAGCGCGCCCGGGGTGACGACGGCATTGTCGGCAGAGTGCCCACGGTCCAGGCGCGTGCGAGCACCGAAATCCACCAGGCAACCCGTGAGACCGAACAGAACCGCAGTCAGGCTGGGTGCTGCGAGAGGCAAGGCTTCGGCGCGCGGCATATCAACGTCCCTGAAATAAACACCACGCTAGGCGACACAGGTGACAGTTGAATGACAGAGATGTGAATCGCCCGGATCCGGACAATTGATCTGCGGGCCAGCGCGCACATAAGTGTCTAAAGCGACTTTTCCGCCTTATACTAGCCAGCTTAATGCCCCGGCCACGTGCTCGGGCCAGTACAGTCCAAGGAGTTCTTTTATGCGCTGGAGCAATCATCTAGCTCGGCTTTCTGTGTGCGCCAGTGTGCTGCTGGTTCCGTTCGCTGCTCAGGCGGCGACGGAAGATGACCCTTGGGAAAGCTTCAACCGCCCGATCTTCAAATTCAACGATGTGCTCGACACCTATGCGCTAAAACCGCTGGCGCAGGGATATCAGTTCGTGACCCCGCAATTTCTTGAAGACGGCATCCACAACATGTTTCGCAACGTCGGTGATGTCACCAACCTTGCCAACAACATCATGCAGGCCAAACCTGCGGCCGCAGGCGTAGACACGGCGCGCCTGATCTTCAACACCACCTTCGGTGTGCTGGGGTTTTTCGATGTGGGCACGCAGATGGGGCTTAACCGCAGCGACGAAGACTTCGGTCAGACTCTGGGCTATTGGGGCGTAGGAAGCGGCCCTTATGTCGTGCTGCCCCTGCTGGGCCCGAGCACACTGCGTGATACACCGGCCAGGTATGTTGATGGCTACACCGGGCCCTACCGCTACATCAACGACGTGCCGGTGCGCAATTCGATCTTCGGCCTGAACATTGTCGATACCCGCGCGAGCTTGCTGTCGGCGGAGAAGCTGATCAGTGGCGACAAGTATATTTTCGTTCGCAATGCGTATCTGCAGAACCGCGAATTCAAGGTCAAGGACGGTCAGGTCGAAGACGATTTCTGATCTTGATCTGAAATGCACGAAGGCGGCCTGAGGGGCGCCTTCTGCTTCTGTGGATAGTGCTTATGTCATCTTCAGGATTGTAAGGCCGAGTTTCTGACTAACGCCGTCCTCTTCTTTGACCCACACCACTTCGGTATCGGCCTCCAGGCCCTTCAAAGCGGCGTGATCGGATTCGATGCGCACGTCGATGCGGTCGCCGACCTTGAACCTTCGCGGTGCCTCTATCTGCATACCGCTGCTGGAAAGGTCGATACAGACGGCTGCCACTTCGTCACCCTCATGAATCAGCGCTATATCCGCATCAACCCGCATGCGGATGAAATCACGCTTTTCGCTGTAGTCCCGATCGCTTTGAGGCATGGGCTCATCCTTCCATTGGGTTTCGGTTTCGTCTGTTCTTATAACTCCCGGTCATTTGACTCGTAAAGAGGTCAGGCGACGATCGGCGTGAGCTTGAAACGCCCCGCGGATGGGAGTACCGTCTGCGCCTTAGAAGGGCACCTCTGGTGGATCTGTAAATCGGGCAAATGCTCGAAAGCAGTGCGTTAGAGAGGCTAGAAAGCGAATCCAGTAGTCTGTGCCGGGTCAATCACCCCAGCCACTACGCCAACCTAATTCTGGCGCCGTTTGCCCACATGCCAAAAACCAGTGCCACGTTGCTGATAATCGATGATGACGAAGTAGTGCGCGCGAGCCTTGCCGCCTATTTGGACGACAGTGGTTTCAGCGTCTTGCAGGCCAGCAACGGCCAGCAGGGTCTTCAGGTATTCGAGCAGGACAAGCCCGATCTGGTCATCTGCGATCTGCGCATGCCGCAGATGGGCGGGCTCGAACTCATCCGCCAGGTCACTGAGCTTTCGCCGCAGACCCCGGTTATCGTGGTGTCCGGCGCGGGCGTGATGAATGATGCGGTCGAAGCCTTGCGTCTGGGCGCTGCCGATTACCTCATCAAGCCGCTCGAGGATCTGGCTGTGCTCGAGCACTCCGTACGCCGGGCCCTGGATCGCGCGCGTCTGCTGCTGGAAAACCAGCGCTACCGCGAGAAGCTGGAAAAGGCCAACCGCGAACTCGCAGCCAGTCTGAACCTGCTGCAGGAAGACCAGAACGCCGGGCGCCAGGTGCAGATGAACATGCTGCCGATCAGCCCGTGGAGCATCGACGAGTTCCAGTTTGCCCACCAGATCATCCCGTCGTTGTACCTGTCGGGTGATTTCGTTGACTATTTCCGGGTCGACGAGCGCCGGGTGGCGTTCTATCTGGCGGATGTCTCCGGCCACGGTGCCTCTTCAGCATTCGTCACCGTACTGTTGAAGTTCATGACCACGCGTTTGTTGTTTGAATCCAAACGCAGCGGCACATTGCCGGAATTCAAACCTTCGGAAGTCCTCGGTCATATCAACCGCGGCCTGATCAGTTGTAAGCTGGGTAAACACGTCACGATGGTCGGTGGAGTCATCGACGAGGAGACAGGTTTGTTGACCTATAGCATCGGTGGTCATTTGCCGTTGCCTGTGTTGTACACGCCAGACAGTGTTCGGTATCTGGAAGGACGCGGTCTGCCGGTCGGCCTCTTCAACGAGGCCACCTATGAAGACCATGTGCTCGAATTGCCGCCGGCGTTCAGTCTGACGCTGATGTCGGACGGCATTCTGGATCTTTTGTCGGAACCTACACTCAAAGAGAAGGAAGCGGCGTTGCCCCAACGGGTCAAGGCTGCGGGCGGCACCCTGGATGGGTTGCGGCAGGTTTTTGGACTGGCCACGCTGGGGGAGATGCCGGATGATATCGCCCTGTTGGTGTTGAGCAGGAATCTTCAATGAGTACCGGTAGAATCCAGTTCGCCGAGCAGGACGGCACCTTCGTCCTGAAGTTCGTCGGTGAAGTTCGCCTGACCCTGTGTTCGGCGTTGGATGCGACTATTGAGCGGATCTTCAGCGCGTTGAACTTCAATGCGATCGTGATTGACCTCACCGAAACCCGCAGCATCGACAGCACCACCCTTGGCCTGCTGGCCAAACTGTCGATCCTGTCGCGGCAAAAGATCGGTCTGTTGCCCACCGTGGTCACCACCCATGAAGACATCACCCGTCTGCTGCAGTCCATGGGCTTCGAGCAGGTGTTCAACATCGTTGATCGGCCGATCCCGTGCCCGGAGTGCCTGACGGACCTGCCGGACCAGGATCAGTCGGAAGAGGTGGTGCGGATCAAGGTGCTCGAGGCCCACAAGATCCTCATGGGCCTGAACGACTCCAATCGTGAAGCGTTTCATGACCTGGTAAATGCGCTGGAGCGCCACTGACTCGTGCGATCGACGCATAAAAAAGGGCGAACCCGTCAAGGTTCGCCCTTTTTGCATCAACGCTGAATCAAATCACAGCTTGGCCTGCAACAGCGCCTCAAGCTTCTCCTGATCGCGAGCGAACTGACGAATCCCCTCAGCCAGTTTCTCGGTGGCCATCGCATCCTCGTTGGACAACCAACGGAACTGCGCTTCGTTCAGGCTCAAACGCGCTTCACCCGCATGGCCCGGCGTCAATTTGCGCTCCAGCTTGCCAGTGTCTGCTGCCAGTTTATCAATCAGATCCGGGCTGATGGTCAAACGATCACAACCGGCCAGTTGCTCGATCTGGTTCAGGTTGCGGAAGCTCGCACCCATGACAACGGTCTTGTAGTCATTGGCCTTGTAATAGTTGTAGATGCGCGTCACCGACTGCACGCCTGGATCATCCGCACCGCTGTAGTCGCTGCCGTTGGCTTTCTTGTACCAGTCGTAGATTCGGCCTACGAACGGCGAAATCAGGAACACACCCGCATCGGCACACGCAGATGCCTGAGCAAACGAGAACAGCAGGGTAAGGTTGGTCTGGATGCCTTCCTTTTCCAGAATCTCGGCAGCGCGGATACCTTCCCAAGTGGACGCGATCTTGATCAGCACGCGGTCACGGCCAATGCCGGCCTTGTCGTACAGCTCGATCAGGCGGTGCGCGCGCTCCAACACAGCATCAGTGTCGAACGAGAGGCGCGCATCCACTTCGGTGGAAATACGGCCAGGAATTACCTTCAGGATCTCTTGCCCGACCGCGACGCCAAAACGGTCGCTGGCGAGGCCGACATCACCTTTGCAATCGCTGACGCAAGCGTCGAGCAGCTCGGCGTAACCGGTGATGGCCGCCGCTTTGAGCAGAAGGGAAGGGTTGGTGGTAGCGTCTACAGGTTTTACGCGAGCGATCGCTTCGAAGTCGCCGGTGTCGGCAACCACGGTGGTCATTTGCTTGAGTTGTTCCAGCTTGGAAGTCATGGGCGTGCTCTGTCCTATGGGTCTGATGACATTACCCGAGCGCTTGCGGCCACTCAAGGGCGTGTACGTGTATCGATGGCCCCGATGGCAACAACCGGAGAAAGGCTGTTTGAAGGGCGGGGCGCGGTATCGATCGTTCGATGCCGAAAGACGTCACAGGTTCAACCCATATGACCGCCTGCGCCCAGGAAACTGACGCTTGGCAAGCGATCACCGAAATGCATTAGCGTCCTTCAAGCAACGTCGCGGCCTGGTCCAGCAGCTTCAGTGGCTCTCTGGATTTGTGAATATCCACCGACAACAACTGGCGAAATTTTCGCGCGCCCGGAAAACCGGTTCCCAACCCCAACACGTGCCGGGTGATGTGATGCATCGACCCGCCCGCTTCGATATGGGCGGCTATATAAGGCCGCAACTGCGCCAGCGCTTGCGCACGACTGATCACCGGCGCCGTGCTGCCGAACAGCTGCTGATCCACCTCGGCCATGATGTAGGGATTGTGATAGGCCTCGCGACCCAGCATCACACCATCGAAGATTTGCAGGTGTTCATGACAGGCTTCCAGCGTCTTGATCCCACCGTTGAGAATGATCTCCAGTTCCGGAAAGTCAGCTTTCAACTGCGCCGCGACGTCGTAACGCAGAGGCGGAATGTCACGGTTTTCCTTCGGCGATAACCCCTCCAGAATCGCAATCCGCGCATGCACCGTAAAACTCGTGCAGCCAGCTTCCCGAACCGTGCCGACGAAATCACACAATTGGGCATAACTGTCGCGCCCATTGATGCCGATGCGATGTTTCACCGTCACCGGAATCGACACCGCATCGCGCATCGCTTTCACGCAGTCGGCGACCAGATGCGGATGCCCCATCAGCACCGCGCCGATCATATTGTTCTGCACCCGATCACTCGGGCAACCGACGTTGAGATTCACTTCGTCGTAGCCATGCGCTTGCGCCATCCGCGCACAGGCAGCCAGGTCCAGCGGCACGCTGCCGCCCAGTTGCAGGGCGAGCGGGTGTTCGGCTTCGTCATGGCGCAAAAAACGCTCATGGTCGCCGTTGAGCAGCGCGCCCGTGGTGACCATTTCGGTGTAGAGCAGCGCGTTTTTGGAGAGCAGGCGCAGGAAGAAGCGGCAGTGACGGTCGGTCCAGTCCATCATCGGCGCGACACTGAAGCGGCGGGATGGCTCAGGGCCGACAGGGCTAGTGCTTACGGACGTTTCAGATTTTTGGAAATTCATTGGTACTGATCTTTTATACAGCGGTTTTTGACAGCTCGACGGCCTACACGGCGCAGATACGGATCAATCGGGACGGGAAAACAGTTTATCAGGAAAGCCAGACCTTCGACTTGAGAGAAGGGAAGGTCATCCTGACGAGGATGACCTTCTCCGGACCGGGTATTTGTTTCGCCCCTGCCAGGATATTAAAGCCCTTGCCAACCGGTTTTTTTTGTTCGCAGGTTTAATGCGAAGCCACCACAATCGCCACTCTACGGTTTTCAGTCCGGCCTTCGGCCGTGTTGTTGGGGGCCACGGGATAATTGCTACCTAACCCCCGGATCTGCAGGTTTTCCTGGCGCATGCCGATTGCTACAAGTGCATCGCTAACACTTTTCGCTCGAAGCAGGGACAACTGCTCGTTGTAAGTTGCTTTGCCAGAAGCGTCGGCATGACCATCCACCCGTAGGTGGTCGATCCCAACGCCCATTAATGCCTTGCCGATGCGCTCGACTATCTCTCTGCTCTGCTTGTTTACCGCCCCTACATCACTACCAAAGAGCACCTTGCCCGACAAGTCGAATACCCAGCCCTCGTCGTTCGGTCTAAAGCCTTGAGCTTTCAATACTGCTATCTGCTCAGCCGTCAGACCCGAGGGCGGCGACGTGCTTTGACATCCTGCCAGACTCATCACGACTAGAAAAAATCCCAACAAGTAAAAACGCACATTCCACGAACTAGACGAAATCACCGCAAATTCCTTTTCATTTAAAGTGTTTGATCTGACAGCGCGATATGAAGACCACCCAGTCTTGATCGCTTGGCTTCATACATCGCTGCGTCTGCAGCATCCAGCAGTTGGTCAGGGGTTTTACCGTGCAAAGGAAAAACAGCCACTCCAATGCTTAACGATGTTGTTACTGATTCGTTATCCGGAATGTTGATGGGCGCCTTCATGCTGGTGATGATGGCGTCAGCTATTTTCACAACGTCATCAATGTGACGAATCGGCGAAAGCAGCACTGCAAATTCGTCCCCGCCAAGTCGAGCAACCAGGTCAGTATTACGCACTTGTGAGCTGACCCTGGCCGCGACGCTTGTTAACACCGCATCACCTGCGGCATGACCATGAGTGTCATTGATAGTTTTGAAACGATCACTGTCGAGAAACAGCACGGCGAACTTGTCATTCGATGTCCTGGCGTCGATCAATGCGCGACTTAAACGGCCATTGAAAAATGCCCGATTGGGAAGTCCGGTCAAGCTATCGTGAGAGGCCTCATGCGTCAGGGCGCGATTCTGGTTTTCGAGGTGCGCTTGCCAATTTTCGAGCTCGCCCAGCATGCAGTTAAAGTCGCTGTTCAGATGGTTTAACTCGGCAATATCCGCTTTCGGCACACGCTGATCAAACGTTCGGTTGACGCGAGCCACATGTGCGGCTTCGGCAAGTTTTCGCAATGGCCGCACGATGCTCCTCAGCAGTCGTCGCGACAAATATTGAGCGACTACGATGCTCAGTGCCAGGCACCCGATGATCCCGCAGAAAACACTGACCAAAAAATGCAGCAAGTTTGTCCCATCACCAGCGACCATCACCGTGCCAATGGTGCGGTCGTGGTGCAGGATTGGTAATGAAACGGGCTCAACCATCAGCAAATCGGCGAGTAACGCTTCTGCCTTTGATCTTTGCTCAACCTCCGGACGGGCCCAGCTTGCCATGGCGTCACCGCTCGGTTTGAGCAACTGAACCTCTGCCACCTCTTCCGAAGCTGCAATTAGCGACAGCACCTCAGTTGCAGCCGCCTTATCGTCGAATACCACGGCTGCTTCCACTGTGTAGCTGATAGACCTGGCGATGAGCTGCAGGTTGTGGTCGGCGTAAGCTCGCAGTGCAAACAATGCCAGTAACGTTAAAGACAGGCCAGCCAGGCTGACCGCCACCAACGCAACTTTCAGATGCCCTCGTCTTAAAACTGTGCGCAGTGTCGGGAGTGAGGCCGAGCCAGGGGATTCTGGCGATGCGCTGCTCATTGGATTGATGTCCGATGCCGTGAAAGCTGCAGAACGTTAGGGTGAATGCGTACACCACTTCGGGCTACCGAATCCAGATTGATTTCGAATCCAACCTGGCTATCGCTGACTTGCAAACAAAAAGCGCTGCCTACGGTGCACTGGTCGGGTTGCTCACTAACGCTCAACACGGCGAGTCCGGTCAGGGCGGCGAACACGTTGCTGCGGTCGTGGGGCGTAAGGACGCCAATGTAAAGCGCATCGCATTCGGCGGGGAGTTGCGGATCATTGACTAGCAGACGGCGAACCACGACCGGGCGTCCAGCAGACTGTTTCGCGCCATTCATTAAATCATCGGCGTATTCTGTTGGCCCAACCACGCACAAGCGAATTTGCTGAAGATCAGCAGGCCAGCGGGCATAGCTGAAGATGCCCATTATCACTTGAGTGACAGTCGCAGCGCGTCGCTGTGCTGAATTGCCGGCGGGGTCTGCAGCGGCGAAACTGCTTAGTGCGCAGAGGACTAACAAAATTGTCCCTAAGTACCGCTTGCGCAACACGTCAGGGCCCGGTGCATCCATGTCAGTAACGCTCCATACAAATGTCTATGCGGCGCGTAGGCCGATAGTTGCAGAGCGACATCATAGTGCCTTGCGTTAATCCCTACAAATGCTCTGCTTAACAGCGAATATCGACCGCCTCCGGATTCAAGTATTCACCGGCTTGTTCATCGCCGCCCCCTGCGCCGCATAAAACGCGCCGGTGTGCGAATGCTCCCAGACGCATCTCTTGCTGTCATAATACTGCGCAGCGCCTTGCTGGCCTCAAGGCCTCCCGATCAAGTGCGAAGCGGACGCCCCGGTTCGAACTGTTAGAGTGGCCGTCCCGTCGGATCAACCTCAATTGCACTGGCCCTAGACCTTTTGGAGTGATAAATGACCGTGATCAATATGCCTCACTCCGCAAGCTCTGGTGAACTGGCGCCAGATGAAGCCCTGCGGATGAGCGTTGTCCGCAGATATGCCATCCTTGATACGCCTCCGGATGGCGCGTTTGATCGTGTGACTGCAATCGCAGCGCGCCTTCTCGGAACTCCGATAGCAATCGTGAGTATCGTCGACACGGATCGAATCTGGTTCAAATCCCATCATGGGCTCGCCGCAAATCAAATTCCCCGCCATTCAGGGCTATGTTCCTCTGCGATACTGCAGAGTGCGCCTTGGTTGGTAACCGATGCCAGGCGTGACCCTCGAACGCTTACCAATCCCCTTGTGGCAGGAGAATTTGGGCTTCAATTTTACTTGGGTGTGCCGCTGCATACCCACGACGGCTTCAATCTGGGTACGTTATGTGTGTTGGACAAGCAGCCGCGCACCGTTACCCAAGAACAGATAGACACATTGACGGATCTTGCCAGCGTTGTAATGGATCAGCTCGAGCTGCGCCTTTCGTCCATACGGTCCATAGCCGAGAAGGAAGCTGCGCTGAAACATTCCAACTTGATGGCCGAGGAAATTGACCATCGAGTCATGAATAGCCTCCATTTGATTGTGTCGATGTTGAGCATTCAAAGTGCGCAGTTGGGCAGCTCTGAAGCGGCTAACGAGATTTCCAGGGCGGCTGCCAAAATATTTGCCGTAGCCAATGTGCATCAACATATTCACATCGGCAAAGCCGCCACGACACTCGATAGCGCTGACTATCTGGTCCAACTCTGTGCTGGCTTATCGACAATGTTAGGTTGTGGGGATCAAGTGGCGATTTCGGTTGAAGCTGTTCCGTTAGCCTTGGCGAGCGAACAACTCAGTCAACTCGGCCTTATCGTTAACGAATTGGTGACTAACGCTTTGAAATACGGCGCCTCCAGGGTCGACGTGCAATTAGCACCCAATGCGCACCAATACTGCTTAACCGTAAGAGACAATGGCAAGGGCCTTCCAGCCGACTTTGATGTAAATCAGATGTCGGGCCTGGGAATGAAAGTAATTACTTCGCTTGTAAGAAACCTGGGCGGCTCGCTAAGTCATGAGTCCGATGCAAATGGCGGCACGGTGTTTCAGATATTGTTTTCTCCTATGTTGAGTTCGCGTCCTGCCGCAGGTCCAGCTCCTGAAGCACAAGCGCAATACTGACGTCAGAAGAAAAGTGCGGGTGCCGTCGGCGGATGAAAGTGCTCCCGGACGCCATGGGCATCAAAACCGCGAATGCCGCCGATCGGGTAGCAGTGGCGGCCTCCCGGATGCGCGCCTCGGTGCAGGATGAACCTCGTCAGCATCCTCAGGGACATGTCCAACCCGCAACGGGCACGGGACGAATGGCGTGGTGCCCGGGGTGAATGGGCGATGCGACGGGATGATACTTGCGCCGGCACCCTGCAGGCGCCGGTAGTGCCAAGCAAATTCAGCCATCGTGCTGACAGTCCGGTGTCACACAATGCCGATAAAAGACAGGATAAACAGGACGATCACAACGGCGCCGACGATGTAGATAATGTTATTCATGGTTCGTTTCTCCAGTTTGACAGGGTTCTGACACGTTGGTGTCTACTACAACGGACAGCCTTGATGACGTTTCCGTTCCGTAGCTATCACTTGCAATGCGAGTGACGAGCGCACGTTGAAGGAATTACTTGCTGAGTTGGATTAAGTTAACTAAATTCAATCAGGTGCTTTTGGTGTACCGTCTGGTTACTAACCACATAGAGATTAATAATGTCCAAGCTCGCAGAATTCCGCCAACTCGAGAAACACCTTGCCGAACAGCTCCAGGCGCTCGAAGCCCTGAAGGGCGACGCGGGTCTGAAAAAAGAGATTGAGTTCGAGACCAAGTTGCGCGACTTGCTCGCCAAATACAGCTACAGCCTGAAAGATGTGATCAACCTTCTTGACCCGAAAGCGAGTCGTCGCGCCCCTGCCAACGAGCCGAAAACCGGTACTCGCAAGCCTCGTGAAATGAAGATCTACAAGCACCCTAAAACGGGCGAAGTGGTTGAAACCAAAGGCGGAAACCACAAAACCCTGAAGGAATGGAAAGCTGAACACGGCTCCGCCACCGTCGAGTCGTGGCTGACCAAGTAATTGGGATCTGCAAAAAATCGGGCCCTTCGAGGGCCCTTTTTATCGCCGTACATTTAATCAGCGACTTCGGTCCCGCTTCATCGCTCGGAAACGGAAACGTCCGCAGTTGGTCGTTTCAAGCGACTCACGAGTTCGCCACTTTGCAACTCATGCTGTACGAAAATCTTGAGAACGATCCTGGCGCCACATGGTCTGGTCGCAACCGAAGCCATGGGAAATCAACAGTGTTGCCGGACCATCACTACTGACTGTTACGTTGTTGCGATGTTGAAGGTCCAGGCTTGGGTTTCCCGGTCCAGCCAATAGTGTTTGGCCGTCTGCGGGAGTTTAAATAGTCCCGGCAGCAGGTCACGCTGCATTCAACGATGGGTCACTGGCCTGGAAGCTGAAGCCACGGTGCCGCTACCGCAATTGATATAGGACGAGGTTTTCAACCAGCTGTTATCCGGGTAATAGGAAAACAACAGTTGTCCGTCTTTCATCGAATCGATCAACTTGTGCGCGACCGCCGGTCGGACAGCCGGGCAACCGAGGCTACGGCCAATGCGTCCGTTTGCCCGGGCCAGCACGGGGCTGACGTAAGGCGCGCCGTGAATGACGATTGCGCGGTCAAACGCGTTGTCGTTGAAGCCCGGCTCCAGGCCTTCCATGCGCAGCGAATAACCGTTTTGCCCGACATAGCTCTGTTGCGTGCGGTACAAGCCGAGGCTGGTGGCAAAACTTTCATTCTGGTTGGAGAAATTCACCGCCATGTTTTCGCCGCTGTTACGTCCGTGGGCGACCAGTTCCTGAAACAGCAACTTGCGCTTTTTCAAATCGAACACCCACAAGCGTTGTTCGGTCGAAGGCAGGGAGTAATCAATCACCGCAAGTCTTTGCGCGGGAGCTGCGCCTTGGGCGACGCTGCATTGCGAAGCGCGAACAGCGAGGTAGATGACGTTGGCATTGGCTTTCGGCGCTGCTTTGATCAGAGCAGTCGCAAGCGAATCGGCGTAGGCTGACGCTCCAGACATTGCAGTCAGAAGCAGCGCCGGGAATACACAGCCAAAACGTAGTAGCGCCATATAGATGTCTCATCATGTTGAGTTCGAGTCTAGCAGTGCGTTGGAATGCCGGACGTTGAATGCGGGGAATTAAGGATTATCCATGGTGCTTTTAACAAGGTTATTCGTCATAAGCCGCGTTTTTTTTATGGGCTTTCTGATCAGCGGCACTGCGCTGGCGGGAACTTCGTCGATTGCGCCGACAATTTCGCCCAGCGTGTTATCGGCAGCCGCGCCTGACGACAGCGTTGGTCAAGCGATTCAGGCATCGCTCGAGCCGTTGCAAAGTGCCTTCCCGCCGCTGCTCACTGGACCGCGCCATCGACGTGTGGATGTCAGCCGACTGGTGCTGGATTTCTATGCTCATCGTGCCTATCGGCCGGCATGGACCCACGAAGGCGACATCGAGCAATTGATTACCAGTTTGCAGGCGACGGACATCGACGGTTTGACGCCGACGGATTTTCACATCGGCGAACTGGTTCGATCCAGATCGGCGTTGCAAGCCACACCTGCAACGGCGCAGCAGCAGGCGGCCTTTGATCTGGCGACTACCCACACGTTCATCAGCGCATTGATGCAGCTGCGGCGGGGCAAGGTCGATCCTGCACGTCTGGACAATCACTGGAATTTCGACGCAAACGGCGTCGATCCGCGTGACGATGTCAACGCTTTCTTCGCCGCTCTGGATAATCACGATGTAGCCAAAGCGTTCGCCCAGGCACCGCCGCAAGAAGCGGTGTATGTCGGCTTGCGCCAGGCCCTGGCACAGTTGCGTGATGTACGTCAGCGCGGCGGCTGGCCGAAAGTTGTGGTCGATCATTCACTCAAACCCGGCATGGACGAACCGGCCGTGGCGCAGTTGCGCGCGAGGCTGGTAGCTGCAGGCTTCCTCGATCCGCGCCTGATTCGCGGCACTCAATACGACGGTGCCGTGACCGCTGCGGTGAAAAAATACCAGAACGCGCAATATTTGAGCGCCGACGGCATGGCCGGCGCCACGACGCTGGCGGCGTTGAATGTGCCGGTGGAAGCGCGTATCGATCAGGTGCGGGTCAACATGGAGCGTGCTCGCTGGCTGCTTTACAAGCTTCAAGGCACGTTCGTCATCGTTGATATCGCGGGTTATAAAGTGGCGATGTACCGAGACGGTCAGCCTATATGGCGCTCTCGGGTGCAGGTCGGTAAAGCGGCGCGCAATACGCCGATCTTCCAGGCGCAGATCAGCTACATCACCTTTAACCCAACCTGGACGGTGCCGCCGACGATCCTCAAGGAGGACGTGTTGCCGAAGGTGCAGAGTAATCCCCATTACCTGGCGGCCCATCGCATACGCGTGCTCGATCGCGAGGGCAACGTGCTGGATCCTTCGACCGTCGACTGGAGCAATCCGCGTGGCATCAGGTTGCGCCAGGACGCAGGCCCGGACAGCTCGCTGGGGCAAGTGGTGATCCGTTTCCCTAACGATTACGCGATTTACCTGCACGACACCCCGCATCGCGAGCTGTTTTCCCGAACCGTTCGCGCGACCAGTTCGGGCTGCATCCGGGTAGAGAATCCGCTGCAGCTGGTGGAGTTGCTGTTCAACGATCCGGTCAAATGGAACAGCGCCGGTATCCAGAAGCAACTGGCCAATGGCAAGACGCAAAACATTCAGCTGCCGGTAAAAGTCCCGGTGTTGCTCGCTTACTGGACAGTCGACATGGGCAGCGACGGGCGAGTGGCGTTCAAGCCAGACGTGTACGGTTACGATGCGCCCGTGCTGCGCGCATTGAATCGACCTTCAAAAATGCCGGTGTTGAATTTGCAGGCTGCGACTGCGGTTGGAGGCGCCCGCCAATAAGAGCACGCCGCTTTTGAGGCCGGCATCGCTGGTAGTGGTGAGCAGCGGTTGCAAGGGCTATTGCCGTGCGCCTTGGCGTACACTAGGCGCGCCAATTACAAGAGTATTGGGCCTTCGCCCATGCCGTACTCCTGCAGGACGAGCTTTTGCCTATCTCTCCAGACGATCCGCGCCACGCCACCGGTGGCGCATTGAAACGGCTGCCGCTGCGCAAGGCAGCGGTACTGTTTGTCGTCGTTGTGTGCCTGTGCCTTTGTGGTCTGTTGTACCTGCAACTCGAGCAGTCGCGTCGGCACGATCTCGCGTTGGCTGAAGAGGACTCTTCGAACCTCACACGCGCCATGGCCCAGCAGGCTGAAGACACCTTCATGAAAGCCGATCTGGTGCTGACCAGCCTCGCGGACTGGATTCAGGAAGAGGGCTTCAACGATGCGCAAAAGCCACTGTTACGCAAAACCTTTGCTCGCCGCGTCCAGGCACTGAGCCAACTGCACGGGGTGTTCCTGTTCGATCAGAATGGCCAGTGGGTGGTGACCTCGTTCGGGGATCTGCCGCGCGGTACGGGTGTCCACGACCGTGAATATTTCAAATATCACCAGCAAAACGTCTCATCCATCGCGCACATCGGCCCGGCCATTCGCAGCCGCCAAAACGGTGAATGGATCATCCCGGTTTCCAAACGGGTAAACGACAAAGCCGGCATGTTTCAAGGCGTGCTGATGGCCGGCATCAAGATGTCGTATTTTGACCAGTTCTTCAAAAGCTTCAGCATCGATAACGAGGGCTCGATGTTCCTCGCGCTCAGTGACGGCACATTGTTGGCGCGACGCCCATTCGTCGAAGCGCAGATTGGCAAGTCGTTGGCCAGTGGCGAGATGTTCACCAAATACCTGGCGGGTGCGATGTCGGGCAACGCGATGATTGCTTCCGTGCTCGATGACACCGTTCGTCTGTATGGCTTCCGTCAGCTCGATGCTTATCCCGTGGTGGTCTCGGCCGCTTCATCCAAGGACGCAATACTCAAGGACTGGTACGCCACCGCGTTTCATTCCACCGTGATCGTCGCGCTGGTCGTGCTGGGCGTGGGTTTGTTTGGCTGGGTGTTTGTGCGTCAGGTGCGCGTGGGCGAGCGCATCGAGAAAGATCTGCGCGAGGCCCAGGAAGCGCTGAAGCTGATTGCGGACCAGGACAGCCTTACGGGTCTCGGCAATCGCCGGCTGTTCGAGCACGCGCTCGACATCGAGTTCGGTCGAGGCGCTCGGCACACGACTCCTTTAAGCCTGATCATGCTCGACATCGATTACTTCAAACGCTACAACGATGCCTACGGACACGTCGCCGGCGATCACTGCCTCGCGCAAGTCGCCAAAGTGGTCAAAAGTTGTTGCCATCGGCCCACGGACCTCGCCGTACGCTATGGAGGCGAAGAGTTTGCTGTGTTGCTGTCAGATACCGACATCCACGGTGCGATGGCCATTGCCGAACAGATTCGACGCAGCGTCATGGCGCAAAACATTCGCCACCGCGGCTCTCCGAACGGGTTTGTCACGGTCAGTCTTGGTTGCTACGCGTTTGTGCCGACGGGACTCGACGACAAGGAAGTGTTCATCAAACGCGCAGACGCTGCGCTGTATCAGGCCAAACATTCGGGACGTAATCGCTCGGCGGTGCTGTCGATGGAAGGCGCTGTCGAGGCGTTGATGCGCTCGGACCGTTAAGCGGTTATTGCGGTGGTTTCATTCAGGAAAACAGCCGATGTTGTCTGTCATCGGCTGTTTTTGCGCGTTCAACTGCCCGTGCCACCGCCAGCTCCACCAGTGCCGCCACCCGCTGCGCCCGTTCCGCCGCCTGCGCCGGAGCCGCTGGTGCCGCCGCTTCCGCCGGCTGGGGGCGGAGGTGTCGGATTGACACTGCCGTCGGTGTTCGGACGTGGGGGAGCGCTCGGGTTGGGGGCTGTGGTAGAACCGCCGACCGAGCCGGATTTGGTGCCGGTGGCATCTGCACCATCACCAGAACCTGCAAATGCAGTCACGGAAGCTGCACAGAGCAGACCGGCCAGAAGCAACGGCGTGATTTTGATGTTCATCATCGTTCGTCTCCAAAGGTGAGTCGTTACTTCAGTTTGGTGTCGCCGGCGAGGAGGTTGGTGCCCATTGCGTGACGAGTGGTCGTCTGCGACGCGGCAGTGCGCCAATCAACGCAACCACCGGAACACGCCGAGGTCACACAATGATCATCCTCGGCAGGAGCGCTGACCTGTGAAGAATCTGCGAATCGCAACGTTCAACGTCAATGGCATGCGTGCCCGGCTGCCCAATCTGCTGGCGTGGCTGGAGCGCGAGAAACCGGACATTGTCTGTTTGCAGGAACTGAAATCGGTGGACGCCGCGTTCCCTGCAGCCGAAATCGAGGCTGCCGGTTATGGTGCGATCTGGCAGGGGCAAACGTCGTGGAACGGTGTAGCGATTCTGGCGCGTGATGCGCAACCGCTGGAGAGTCGCCGAGGCTTGCCCGGCGATGACAGCGACACCCATAGCCGCTACATCGAGGCTGCGGTGCATGGCGTACTGGTGGGCTGTTTGTACTTGCCCAACGGTAACCCGCAGCCTGGGCCGAAATTCGACTACAAGCTGGCGTGGTTCGAACGGCTGATCAGCTACGCGAAAGATTTGCAGAGCAGTGACCACCCGGTGGTGCTGGCGGGCGACTACAACGTGGTGCCCACCGACATGGACATCTACAACCCGCGATCGTGGCTCAAGGACGCGCTGCTGCAACCGGAAAGCCGCGAGTGCTACCAGCGCCTGCTGGATCAGGGCTGGACGGATTCCTTGCGGCATTTGTATCCCGAAGACCGGCTCTACACGTTCTGGGATTATTTCCGACAGCACTGGCAGAAAAATTCGGGGCTGCGCATCGATCACCTGCTGCTTAATCCGGCGCTGAGTCCCTACCTGCACGAAGCGGGCGTCGACGCGTGGGTGCGCAATGAACCGCATGCCAGCGACCATGCACCGACGTGGATCCGTTTGGGCTCGCGCAAGCGTCGGTGAATTCGTCGAGCGGCGACGATTGCTTAAATCAATTGTCGTGCCCGGCAGCTGTTGCTTTATACATGGCGACCATCGGCAGAGCGATCCGCGGTTGCCTGTATAAGGACCGATTCATGAACGAACCACGCCTGAGCCATCCTGAGCTGTACCTTCAACGCCTTGGATTCGAGGCGCCGCCACCGCCCACACTGCAGACTCTGCGTCAGCTGCAATTTCGCCATACCAGCGTTTTTCCTTTCGAAAACATCAATACCCTGGCGGGCGTGCCGGTGCTCATCGACCTGCCATCGATCGAGCAAAAACTCCTTCAGGACGGTCGCGGTGGCTACTGCTACGAGCTCAACGGGATGTTCTTTGCGCTGCTGCAGGAACTGGGTTTCGACGTGCGCGGCATCACCGGCCGTGTCGTCATGGGGCAGCCCGAAGGCGCCTGGACTGCGCGCACGCACCGCCTGAACCTGATCGTTCTGGAGGGCGTGCGTTACATCACCGACGTCGGGTTCGGAGGCATGGTGCCCACGGCGCCACTGCTGCTCGACACTCTGGAAGAGCAGGCGACGGCGCATGAGCCTTACCGAATCGAACAGCACAGCGACGGCTACACCCTGCGCGCCAGGGTCGCCAATGAATGGCGAGCAATGTACATCTTCGACCTGCAACGTCAGGAAGAGGTCGATTACGCCGTCGGCAACTGGTACGTCTCGACCTGTCCGCAATCCTCCTTCGCCAGACAACTCATGGTGGCACGAACGGGGGAGGGCTGGCGCCGCACGTTGAACAACGGCAGCTTCGCGATTCACCGGACAGGCCAGGAAAGCGAGCGCCGTGAGATCACCGATCTGGATGAATTGGTCGCAGTGCTAGCCCGTGAGTTCTCCATTCGATTGCCTGATGATGCACAGATCAGAGGTGCGCTGGAAAAATTGCTCATGTCCGCTTGATGGTGGACTGGGTGTCGGCAGGATTTTGGCCATGGGTGATATTCACACCAAGGTATCGGGCTGCTCGTTTATGGGTGAGCATCCTGCTCCATCAAGCGATGAATCTCAGCAACGGCGTCGTTCAATTTTTTCTCCAGGCTTTTAAGCTCGGGATGCGTAATTCCCGCCTTGAGGTGCGCTGTCTCCATGTTTTTGCGTTTCTCGCCAAGCAAGATCCGCCGCAAGTGGCCGTTTATGACGGTTTGATAGCCCAGCCCCTCACGCTCAGCCTGTGTTCGAGCTGCTTCCAGAACGGCGTCGTCCAGCATGATGGTAATGCGGGTCTTGCCTTTGCTATTCGCAATGGCGCCGCGCTTCGCCTCGCTGAAATCGTATTCATTTTTCATAGGTTAAAACCTCCAGGTACCGCTGACGTTCTGTTTTAGTAGCGAGGCGGGCGGAAATAACCCGAACAAAATTCGGGTCGCGGTAGGTATAGGCCACCACCAGCAAGCGACCTCTCGCGTCCATTCCGACAATGACCCAGCGCTGTTCGTCGTGATGATTATCCTGAAGCGTAAGCGCTTGCTCATCGTGAAAAACCGGTTCCGCCTCGGACAGGCTGACGCCCTTGACCTTGAGTTTGTTGGCTGCATTTTTCCCTTTGTCGTACTGAATCTCGAATGACATTATTATGCATATTCTATATGTATATGAAAGGGGCGACCCTACCGATGGTCACCAGGAACCTTGAAGCTTAGTGGGCGTTATCGAGTGAATAGCGGCAGATTTATTGCAAGGTGTTGTAGCGCGCTGAAAGCGTTACTCAGGGCCGATTGGAACGCCTGTTCATAATTTGACTGGGTAGTTGTATACAACTCTATAGACATTTGTCGTGAGTCTTGCATACAGTGTGCGCATAACAAAAAACCAGGGAACCCCCCAATCATGAAAACGCCCCATGTTTCACACCAACGACCTGAGGACGAAAACCTCGGGGTCGGCGCGAATATGGCTTACGGCCTGCAACACGTTCTGACCATGTACGGCGGCATTGTCGCGGTGCCATTGATTATCGGCCAGGCGGCCGGGCTGTCACCGGCGGACATCGGTTTATTGATTGCTGCTTCATTGTTTGCGGGGGGCTTGGCGACATTACTGCAGACGCTGGGCTTACCGTTTTTCGGCTGTCAGTTGCCGCTGGTGCAGGGCGTGTCGTTCTCGGGTGTCGCCACCATGGTGGCGATTGTCAGCAGCGGCGGCGAGGGCGGGTTTCAATCGATTCTGGGGGCGGTGATTGCCGCATCTCTAATCGGATTGCTGATCACGCCGGTGTTCTCGCGAATCACCAAGTTCTTCCCGCCGCTGGTCACCGGCATCGTCATCACCACCATCGGCCTGACGCTTATGCCGGTGGCTGCACGCTGGGCCATGGGCGGCAACAGCCAGGCGCCAGACTTCGGCAGTATGTCCAACATCGGTTTGGCGGCAGTGACGCTGATGTTGGTGTTGTTGCTCAGTAAAGTCGGCAGCGCGACCATCTCGCGCTTGTCCATCCTGCTGGCGATGGTCATTGGAACGGTGATCGCGGTATTCCTCGGCATGGCGGACTTTTCTTCGGTGACGCAAGGGCCGATGTTCGGTTTCCCCGAGCCGTTTCACTTCGGCATGCCGACCTTTCATTTCGCCGCGATTCTGTCGATGTGCATCGTTGTCATGGTGACCTTGGTAGAGACCTCGGCAGACATCCTCGCGGTCGGTGAAATCATCGAAACCAAGGTCGACTCCAAACGTCTGGGCGATGGTCTGCGCGCCGATATGCTGTCCAGCATGATCGCACCGATCTTCGGCTCCTTTACCCAGAGTGCCTTTGCCCAGAACGTCGGGCTGGTGGCGGTGACCGGGATCAAGAGCCGTTTTGTGGTAGCCACCGGCGGTCTGTTTCTGGTGATACTCGGATTGCTGCCATTCATGGGCCGGGTGATTGCTGCCGTGCCGACCTCCGTACTCGGCGGCGCCGGTATCGTGCTATTCGGAACAGTGGCGGCCAGCGGCATTCGCACGCTGTCCAAGGTCGATTACCGCAACAACGTCAACCTGATCATCGTCGCCACTTCTATCGGTTTCGGCATGATTCCGATTGCTGCGCCACACTTCTACGATCAATTCCCGAGCTGGTTCGCGACGATTTTCCATTCGGGCATCAGCTCCTCGGCGATCATGGCCATCGTCCTGAACCTGGCTTTCAACCACCTGACTGCCGGCAACTCGGATCAACAGTCGGTGTTTGCGGCAGGTACCGAACGGGTGCTGCGCTACAAGGATCTGGCGGCGTTACGCGAAGGGGATTATTTCAGCGAAGGCAAACTGCATGATTGCGACGGCAAGGAAATTCCGGTGGTGGAGCCAGACACCGGGCATGGCGAGCCGCGGGCTTTGCATGTGAAAAGCAGTGAGCACGTGTAACGGCACCACCAGGTGTTAAACAATGATCGCTCGCAGGCTACCAAGCCTTCGAGCGACTTTCTTGATCAAACGACAGCCCTTGATCAAACGAAAGCCACAAAAAAGCCCCTGAATCTTTCGATTCGGGGGCTTTTCGTTATTGCTGTCTGGCTCCACGACCTGGACTCGAACCAGGGACCCAGTGATTAACAGTCACTTGCTCTACCAACTGAGCTATCGCGGAATGGCGTGTATGTTACTGATTCAAAAAGAGAAGTCAAGCCTATGTTTTCTGTTGAGCCAATTTGGCAAGACGGGCGGCGGTTTATCAGCGATTGGCGGTTACCAGAAAGGCACGAGAGGTCTACCATGGTCGCCCGGCAGCGGTTACACGCGCTGCCGGCCATTCGCCGAAAAGGTACGCGTCATGACCCACCTGTTTTCCACACCTTGCCCTTGCGGGGTGTTCGCATGAGCATCGCTCAAATCAGCTTGCCAAAAGGCGTAGGTCCGCACGCCGAGAAACTGCTCGATGCAATCACTCAGGCCGGCACCGCTGACGAATTGAATCGTGCAGGCGGCAAGGCCGAGGGTTTTGTCCTTGGTCTTGAAAGTGCCAAAGCCATCAAAAGCCAGATTGCAGAATCGCTGTATGTCGTTTATGACGATGCCGCCAGCCAGCGTGCAACCGAACTGGCTTAACCGCCGAACGTGACGGTGGCCAGCATCAATTTGTTGTAAAGCAGCGTGGCGCCCAGTTGCACCAGCCACAAGGCCAGACCGCCGAGAAACACGCCGGTGGCCACTTGCATCACCAGGCTGGTGCTGCGTTTGGCCGGCGTGCGAGGGATGAAGTCGTCGTGGTGATCGAGGTCGTCGCGCTCGGCGCGCAGGTCATCGTTTTTCATGGCAATTCTCTGAAATAGCGGAAACACGCGTGCAGTCTAGAGCGGCAGGCTGGCCCGCCGCTGAATTATCTGAAACAAATAAAAAACGGGAAGCCATCCAGCTTCCCGTTTTTGCGTCTCAGCAAGCGACTCAGATCACCGCAACGATAGCCTTGGTCACCGCATCGATGTTGCTCTGATTCAGCGCCGCCACGCAGATGCGGCCCGTGTCGAGGGCGTAGATGCCGAACTCGCTGCGCAGGCGGGTCACTTGCTCAACCGTCAGGCCGGAGTAAGAGAACATGCCGCGTTGACGGCCGACAAAGCTGAAATCGCGATGCGGGGCATTGGTCGCCAGCAGATCGACCATCCGGGTGCGCATGCCACGAATGCGCAGGCGCATTTCGGCCAGTTCCTCTTCCCACTGAGCGCGCAATTCCGGGCTGTTCAGTACGGCCGCGACGATGCTTGCACCGTGGGTCGGCGGGTTGGAGTAATTGGTGCGGATCACGCGTTTGACCTGCGACAGCACGCGCGCGCTTTCTTCCCTGGATTCGCTGACGATCGACAGCGCGCCGACGCGCTCGCCATACAGCGAGAAGGATTTCGAGAACGAGCTGGAGACGAAGAATGTCAGGCCCGATTCGGCAAACAGGCGCACGGCAGCAGCGTCTTCGTCGATGCCGTCGCCAAAGCCCTGATAAGCCATGTCGAGGAACGGCACGTGACCTTTGGCCTTCACGACTTCCAGCACGTTTTTCCAGTCCGCCGGGCTCAAGTCCACGCCGGTCGGGTTGTGGCAGCATGCGTGCAGCACGACAATCGATCCGGAGGGCAGGGCGTTCAAGTCTTCGAGCAGGCCTGCGCGGTTCACATCGTGGGTCGCGGCGTCGTAATAACGGTAGTTCTGCACCGGGAAGCCGGCGGTTTCGAACAGCGCGCGGTGGTTTTCCCAGCTTGGATCGCTGATGGCCACAATGGCGTTTGGCAGCAACTGCTTGAGGAAGTCTGCACCGATCTTCAATGCGCCGGTGCCGCCGACGGCCTGAGTAGTGATAACCCGGCCAGCAGCAATCAGCGGGGAGTCATTGCCGAACAGCAGTTTTTGCACGGCCTGGTCGTAGGCGGCAATGCCATCAATTGGCAGATAGCCACGGGAGGCGTGTTGAGCGACGCGAATCGTCTCGGCTTCGACAACGGCGCGCAGGAGTGGAATTCGCCCCTCCTCGTTGCAGTAAACACCGACCCCCAGGTTGACTTTGCTGGTACGGGTGTCGGCGTTAAATGCTTCGTTGAGGCCCAGGATTGGATCGCGTGGTGCCATTTCGACAGCTGAGAACAGGCTCATTTTTGCGGCGGCTCTGAATGGGGAGTGGAGGGACGTGTCGCGCTCCAGCCGAATGCACTAGAGCGGTGCACAAACGGGGAGCTAGTATAGAGGCCATTCCTGATCGATGGCGACAGACGTTTCCGTTTTTACTGCAAGTTTTCCCGTTTATTTTTCGACCGTTCCTCGATTGCTCACGTCAAAGACTTCAATGGATGTAGGACATTTGCCTTGAAAGCGCAGGCAATCGGCTCCACATTGAGATGAATCCAGTTTTTTCCTCGGGCGATCTCGGTCGTTTGCGGTCTTTCTCGTTCCCGTCCGGTTTAACCATGCGGGAATGAACCCAGAGGTATTTCATGTCTGAATTCCAGCTAGTCACCCGCTTCGAGCCTGCCGGCGATCAGCCGGAAGCCATTCGCCTTATGGTCGAAGGCATCGAGGCCGGGCTGGCGCACCAGACGTTGCTCGGTGTGACCGGTTCGGGGAAGACCTTCAGCATTGCCAACGTTATCGCTCAGGTTCAGCGCCCGACGCTGGTATTGGCGCCCAACAAGACCCTGGCCGCGCAGCTATACGGCGAATTCAAAGCGTTCTTTCCGAACAACGCCGTCGAGTATTTCGTTTCCTATTACGATTACTACCAGCCGGAAGCGTACGTGCCGTCCTCGGACACCTTCATCGAGAAAGACGCCTCGATCAACGACCACATCGAGCAGATGCGTTTGTCGGCGACCAAAGCGTTGCTGGAGCGCAAAGACGCGATCATCGTCACCACGGTGTCCTGCATCTACGGTTTGGGCAGCCCCGAGACATATCTGAAAATGGTCCTGCACGTTGATCGTGGCGACAAGCTTGATCAACGTGCCTTGCTGCGCCGTCTGGCTGACCTGCAGTACACCCGCAACGACATCGATTTCGCTCGCGCTACCTTCCGGGTGCGCGGTGATGTGATTGATATCCACCCGGCAGAATCGGATTTCGAAGCGATCCGCATCGAGCTGTTCGATGACGAGGTGGAAAGCCTGTCAGCGTTCGATCCGTTGACCGGCGAGGTCATTCGCAAACTGCCACGGTTCACTTTCTACCCCAAAAGCCACTACGTGACACCGCGCGAAACCCTGCTCGGCGCCATCGAGGGGATCAAGGTCGAATTGCAGGAGCGTCTCGAATACCTCCGCTCCAACAACAAACTGGTCGAAGCCCAGCGTCTGGAGCAGCGCACCCGTTTCGATCTGGAGATGATCCTCGAACTGGGTTACTGCAACGGCATCGAAAATTACTCGCGCTACCTGTCGGGCCGTGCCTCCGGGCAGGCGCCGCCGACGCTGTTTGACTACCTGCCAGCCGACGCGCTGCTGGTGATCGACGAATCGCACGTCAGCGTGCCGCAAGTCGGCGCCATGTACAAAGGCGACCGTTCGCGCAAGGAAACGCTGGTGGAATACGGCTTCCGGCTGCCCTCGGCGCTGGATAACCGGCCGATGCGTTTCGACGAGTTCGAGGGCATCAGCCCGCAGACCATTTTTGTCTCGGCCACGCCCGGCAACTATGAGGCTGAACACGCCGGCCGTGTGGTCGAGCAACTGGTGCGTCCGACTGGCCTGGTCGACCCGCAGATCGAAATTCGCCCGGCACTTACCCAGGTCGACGATCTGCTCTCGGAAATCACCAAACGTGTTGCGCTGGAAGAACGCGTACTCGTCACCACGCTGACCAAACGCATGTCTGAAGACCTTACCGATTACCTGGCCGATCATGGCGTGCGCGTGCGCTACCTGCACTCGGACATCGACACCGTGGAGCGGGTCGAAATCATTCGGGATCTGCGCCTTGGCACGTTCGATGTGCTGGTGGGGATCAACCTGCTGCGCGAAGGTCTCGATATGCCGGAAGTTTCGCTGGTGGCGATCCTCGATGCCGACAAGGAAGGCTTCCTGCGTTCCGAGCGCTCGCTGATCCAGACCATCGGCCGCGCGGCGCGTAACCTCAATGGCCGGGCGATTCTGTACGCCGACCGCATGACCGGTTCGATGGAACGGGCGATCGGTGAAACCGAGCGGCGTCGCGAGAAACAGATCGCCTTCAACCTGGCCAACGGCATCACGCCCAAAGGCGTATTCAAGGATGTCGCCGACATCATGGAAGGCGCCACCGTGCCGGGTTCGCGCAGCAAGAAGCGCAAAGGGATGGCCAAAGCCGCCGAGGAGAGCGCCAAATACGAAGCCGAACTGCGCTCCCCGGGGGAAATCGCCAAGCGCATCAAAGCGCTGGAAGAGAAGATGTATCAACTGGCCCGGGATCTGGAATTCGAAGCCGCAGCGCAACTGCGTGACGAGATTGGCAAGCTGCGGGAGCGGTTGATCGAGGTCTGATCACCAGCATCTGCTGCTCGGCGGTGGGCGGGAACTTTGCTTAAATCCCTGCCTCACTGGAGCCCGGCCCGTCACGCCTGTTACCATTCGCGCTTTGTTTTATCTTCATTCCGAGATTTGCCATGACCACCGTCCGCACGCGCATCGCGCCATCGCCTACCGGGGACCCCCACGTAGGTACCGCTTACATCGCTTTGTTCAACTACTGCTTTGCCAAGCAGCACGGTGGCGAGTTCATTCTGCGGATCGAAGACACCGACCAGGTGCGTTCCACCCGTGAGTCCGAACAGCAGATTTTCGACGCTCTGCGCTGGTTGGGCATCGACTGGAGCGAGGGTCCGGATGTCGGCGGTCCGCACGGTCCGTATCGCCAAAGCGAGCGCGGCGACATTTATCAAAAGTACTGCCAGCAACTGGTCGAAATGGGCCATGCCTTCCCGTGCTTCTGCACCGCCGAAGAACTGGACCAGATGCGCGCCGAGCAACAGGCGCGCGGCGAAACCCCGCGTTATGACGGCCGTGCACTGCTGCTGTCAAAAGAAGAAGTCGCCCGTCGGCTGGCCGCTGGCGAGCCACACGTGATCCGCATGAAGGTGCCGAGCGACGGCGTGTGCGTGGTGCCGGACATGCTGCGCGGCGACGTCGAGATCCCGTGGGATCGCATGGACATGCAAGTGCTGATGAAAACCGACGGCCTGCCGACGTACTTCCTCGCCAATGTGGTCGATGACCATTTGATGGGCATCACCCACGTGTTGCGCGGCGAAGAATGGCTGCCTTCGGCGCCGAAGCTGATTCTGCTGTACGAGTACTTCGGCTGGGAGCAACCGGAGCTGTGCTACATGCCGCTGCTGCGTAACCCGGACAAGAGCAAACTGTCCAAGCGCAAGAATCCGACGTCGGTAACATTCTACGAGCGCATGGGCTTCATGCCGGAAGCGATGCTCAACTACCTCGGCCGCATGGGCTGGTCGATGCCGGACGAGCGCGAGAAATTCTCGCTGCAGGAAATGGTCGACAATTTTGACCTCAAGCGCGTTTCTCTTGGCGGGCCGATTTTCGACATCGAGAAACTGTCGTGGCTCAACGGCCAATGGTTGCGTGATCTGCCGGTGGAAGAGTTTGCCTCGCGTCTGCAGACCTGGGCGCTGAACCCGGAATACATGATGAAAATCGCCCCGCACGTGCAGGGCCGGGTTGAGACCTTCTGCCAGGTCGCACCGCTGGCCGGGTTCTTCTTCGCCGGTGGCGTGAATCCGGATGCCAGCCTGTTTGAGTCGAAAAAGCTCTCGGGCGATCAGGTTCGCCAGTTGATGCAGCTGATTTTATGGAAGCTGGAAAGCCTGCGTCAGTGGGAGAAGGACAGCATCACTGCGACGATTCAGGCAGTGGTGGAATCCCTCGAACTGAAGCTGCGTGACGCCATGCCGCTGATGTTTGCTTCAATCACCGGCCAGGCCAGCTCGGTTTCCGTGCTGGATGCGATGGAAATTATCGGCCCGGACCTCACGCGTTTCCGTCTGCGCCAGGCCATCGATTTGCTCGGTGGCGTGTCGAAGAAGGAAAACAAGGAGTGGGAAAAATTGCTGGCGAACATCGCCTGATCTCACTCGCTGCCACCTGATTAGACCGTTCCCATGTAGCAGCTGCCGCAGGCTGCGTCGGCTTGCCCGGCAACCCCTGGCTGGCGCGCCACGACCTGCTTGAAAGGGCGGGGGGCCTGTAAGGCGAGCGCTGCGCACTCGAACGTCCGAACGCGGCACGAGCCTGCGGCAGCTGCTACAGGGAACGCATCGCCCCGAGATTACGGGGGCGGGCGGTAAGTGATTGTTATGTCGGCAAAAAACTTTGGAGATTGTTAAAAATAAGTTTGACACACTTCTAAAGCGCCATTAAGATTCGCCCCGTCCTCAGCGATGAGGGGCTTTAGCTCAGCTGGGAGAGCGCCTGCATGGCATGCAGGAGGTCAGCGGTTCGATCCCGCTAAGCTCCACCAATTTACACTTCAAGGTCTGGCCACACGGGTCTTGAAGCGATCAACACTCAGCGTTGATCTGTTGTATAGAAGGGTTTACGTCCCCTTCGTCTAGTGGCCTAGGACACCGCCCTTTCACGGCGGTAACAGGGGTTCGAGTCCCCTAGGGGACGCCAGTTTTACAGAAGCGATGTTGCAGTATGTCGCTCCGCCGCGAGGCGAAAAATCCGGGGCTTTAGCTCAGCTGGGAGAGCGCCTGCATGGCATGCAGGAGGTCAGCGGTTCGATCCCGCTAAGCTCCACCAATTTACAGTTCAAGGTCTGGCCACACCGGCCTTGAATCGATCAGTTCTCAGCGCTGATCAGTTGTATAGAAGGTTTTGCGTCCCCTTCGTCTAGTGGCCTAGGACACCGCCCTTTCACGGCGGTAACAGGGGTTCGAGTCCCCTAGGGGACGCCACGATTACCCGCTCTGCGGGATTTTATAAGGGTCATTCAATTATTGAATGGCCCTTTTGTTTGTCTGGCGTTTGGCCAAATCCCTCCGTTCTCTCAAACTGTGCTTCAGACCAGCGGTCACAGCCAAGACTTGCGGAAAATTATTATGCGAATAATATTCTAATCGTAATATTCGGAGGCAACGATGAACGATAAAAAAGCTCAAACCCGCGAACGCATTCTCAGGGCTGCCAGCGCGGCGTTGATCCAGCGCGGTCCGGCTGAGCCAAGCGTCGGCGAAGTGATGGGTGCGGCCGGCCTGACGGTCGGCGGATTCTACGCACACTTCGAAAGCAAGGACGCGATGATGCTGGAGGCGTTCAAGCAGTTGCTTGGCCACCGCCGTGGCTTGATCGCCGACATGGACGAGCAACTGACCGGTGAAGAGCGCCGCGCCTTGGTCGCCGCGTTTTACCTGTCGCGCAAACACCGCGATTCCTCTGAGTCGGCGTGCCCGATCCCCGCATCCGTGGGTGAGCTGGGACGTCTGCCGGAGGCGTTTCGGGTGGCGTTGAATGAGCACGTTGAATTGATGGTCGCGCAGTTGGCGGCCAGCCCGGAAGACACCGAAAAAGCTTTGGCCGACATGGCGTTGATGGTGGGCGGTTTGGCGTTGGCCCGCGCGTTGGGGCCGGGTGAGTTATCTGATCGATTGCTGCGCGCCGCCAAATCGGCGGTGCTATGACCTGAAGGCTGCGGCCTGAGGAGTGAGGGCGATGGGCACGTTAAAATGGGTTCGTGGCGTTAATGGCACCTTGGGCTGGTTCGCACCGAAACTGGTTGCGAGCAAAATGCGATTGGCATTCATGACTCCCCGGGACTTGCCGCCCCGCGATTGGGAGTTGCCATTGCTGGCCAGATCCGAACGCATCACCTTGCGCTTCGGCCTGTCGGCCTTGCGCTGGGGGCAAGGCCCCGCAGTGCTGCTGATGCACGGGTGGGAAGGGCGGCCGACGCAGTTTGCCAGCCTGATCACCGCACTGGTCGACGCCGGCTATACCGTGGTCGCGCTGGACGGTCCGGCGCACGGTCGCTCACCCGGGCGCGAAGCCAACGTCGTGCTGTTTGCCCGGGCCATGCTCGAAGCGGCCGCCGAATTGCCACCGCTGCAGGCGGTGATCGGTCACTCCATGGGCGGCGCCAGTGCCATGCTCGCCGTGCAACTGGGCTTGCGCACCGAGACGCTGGTGACCATCGCCGCACCGGCGCGGATTCTCGGCGTGTTGCGCGGTTTTGCACGTTACGTGCGGTTGCCCCCGAAAGCGCGTTCGGCGTTCATTCGCCAGGTCGAGAGCGACGTCGGCATGCGCGCCGCCACGCTGGATGTCGCGCATTATCAACTCGACATGCCCGGGCTGATCGTTCATGCCGAAGACGACAACCTCGTCGGGGTCAAAGAGTCGCAGCTGATTCATGAGGCCTGGTTCGACAGCCGTTTGCTGCGCCTGGAAGAGGGCGGTCATCAGCGCATCCTGGCAGACCCTCGGGTGATTGATGGTGTGTTATCACTGCTGTCGGGGCGCAGCCTGCAATCGCGCCAATCCGCCTGAGCATCCGCTACACTGCCTCGGTCGTAATAATCTGACCGGGAGTGGGGCATGGGCTGGGATCGGGCAACGCCTTTTATCATTGATCTGGAAGTGGCTGCCGAAGACATCGACGGGCTGGGTCACGCCAACAACGCGGTGTACGTGACCTGGCTCGAGCGCTGCGCCTGGCGGCACTCGCAGCGGCTCGGTCTTGACCTCGTCGAATACCGCCGACTGGATCGGGCGATGGCCGTCGTGCGTCATGAGATCGATTATCTGGCGGCGGCCTATGAGGGCGACGAGCTGCAGTTGGCCACCTGGATCGTCGACTGGGACCAGCGCTTGAAAATGACCCGCCACTTCCAGCTCAAACGCCCGTGCGACAACACCACGCTGTTGCGCGCGAAAACCACGTTTGTCTGCATCGAGCTGTCATCGGGCAAACCCAGGCGCATGCCGACAGAATTCATCGAAGGCTACGGCCCGGCGTTGCAAGTTCCTGCCTGACAGGCGCTTACCTTTTAGCAGCTGAAAACCAGTAAACTGCCGCACGTTTTTCATCGAGTGTGTTTTTTCATGCAAATTGCTTTGGCGCCCATGGAGGGGTTGGTCGACAACATCCTGCGCGACGTGCTGACTCGCGTCGGTGGCATCGATTGGTGCGTGACCGAGTTCATCCGCATCAACGATCAACTGCTCACGCCGGCCTACTTCCACAAGTTCGGTCCTGAGTTGCTGACCGGTGCCCGCACCGCGTCGGGCGTGCCATTGCGCGTCCAGTTGCTCGGGTCCGACCCGGCTTGCCTCGCGGAAAACGCGGCCCTGGCTTGCGAACTCGGCTCTGAAGTCATCGACCTTAATTTCGGTTGCCCGGCGAAAACGGTCAACAAGTCCCGCGGCGGCGCGGTGTTACTCAAGGAGCCTGAGCTGCTCAACCAGATTGTCGAGCACGTACGCCGTGCCGTGCCCGCGCACATCCCCGTCACCGCCAAAATGCGTCTGGGTTTCGACAGTCCCGACGGCGCGCTGGTTTGCGCGACTGCGCTGGCCGAAGGAGGCGCGGCGCACATCGTGGTGCATGCGCGGACCAAAATGGACGGCTACAAACCGCCGGCGCATTGGGAATGGATACCCAGGGTGCAGGAAGTGGTCAAAGTGCCGGTGTTCGCCAATGGCGATATATGGAGTGTGGAAGACTGGCGCCGCTGCCGCGAAATCAGCGGCGTCGAAGACATCATGCTCGGTCGCGGGCTGGTGTCGCGCCCGGACCTGGCTCGACAAATCGCTGCGGCGAGAGCCGGTGAGGAAGTCGTCGAGATGACCTGGGCCGAATTGTTGCCACTGCTCCAGGACTTCTGGCTGCAAGCCAAGGCCCAGATGACCGCGCGTCAGTCGCCGGGTCGCTTGAAGCAATGGCTGGCCATGCTGACGCGCAATTACCCCGAAGCCGTAGAGCTTTTCACTGTCCTGCGACGCGAAACCGAGCTGGACCAGGTCTCGCGTTTGCTGGGTTTGCCAGTGGCCGAAGCGGCCTGAAAAAAATCTTCAAATAATGGCTTGAAATCAAATCAGCGGTCCCTATTTAGGGATTACGCGATGCCGAATTCGGGTCGCGGAAAAAAAACTTGCTGATTGTTTTCAGGAGATTTGAATCATGACGACTGCATTTTCCATGGCCCCGCTGTTCCGTTCCTCGGTAGGTTTCGACCGTTTCAACGATCTGTTCGAAACCGCCCTGCGCAATGAGCCAGGCAGCACTTACCCACCTTACAACGTTGAAAAACACGGCGACGACCAATACCGCATTGTCGTAGCGGCCGCTGGATTTCAGGACGAAGACCTGGAGTTGCAGGTGGAAAAAGGTGTGCTGACCATCAGCGGCGGCAAACGCGATACCACCGACGGCGTGACCTTCCTGCATCAAGGCATCGCGCAACGAGCATTCAAACTGTCGTTCCGTCTGGCGGACCATATCGAAATCAAGACCGCCGACCTGCGCAACGGTTTGCTGAGCATCGATCTGCTGCGAGTGATTCCGGAAGAGGCAAAGGCAAAGCGCATTCCGATCAACGGGATGGAAAAACCTGCTTTGCAGCACTGAGTGTGAGCAGGAAAAAAGGGCGCCATTGCAGGCTGTGTGAAAACCTAGCAATCTGCCGCCGGGTTTAAGAAAATGCCCGTATCGCAAGATACGGGCATTTTTCTTATGCGCTACATCCAAGGTGAAGATCGTACGCAGGGCACTCTGTTTCCAGTCTCACTGGACGAACTCATTCCCGAAGACCATCTGGTTCGGGTGATCGAGGCGTACATTTCTCTGCTGGACCTTGAGCAACTCGGGTTCGACAAAGCTGCTCCCAAAGCAACCGGGCGCCCTTCGTACCATCCCGGCGACCTGCTTAAACTCTATCTTTACGGCTATTTCCAACAAATTCGATCCTCCAGGCGGCTGGAAGCGGAGTGTCAGCGCAACGTCGAGGTCATGTGGATGTTGGGCCGATTAGCTCCGGACTTTAAAACCATCGCCGACTTCCGGCGCGACAACAGCGCAGCTTTTGTCGCGACATGCCGTGCGTTTGTTCGATTTTGTCGGGGAGCCGGCCTGATTGCTGGCGAGTTGGTGGCCATCGATGGCAGCAAGTTCCAGGCCGTGGCTTCGAACCGAAAACAGATCACCCCTAAAAAGCTCCAACAGCGCGAGGCAAAGCTCGACAAGCGTATTGCGCACTATCTGGCTCAGCTTGATGAAGCTGATCGCGGCGAGCACAAAGAAGCTATTGATCGTTCTGCTGTGCAGACGGCGCTTGAGAAACTGAAGATAAAAAAGGCCAATAACCAGACCTGCCAAGTGCTGATGCAAGCTCAAGGTCTGGTGCAGCATGTGGTGGGTGAGTCCGACGCGCAAAAAATGCGCACCCCTTCAGGCTCGCGTATTTCCTATAACGTTCAAAGTGCGGTTGACGCAAAACACTGCCTGATCGTGCACCATGAAGTGACTCAGGAAGGAACCGATAACCGCCAACTGGAGCCGATGGCCAAGGCTACCCAAGAGGCGCTGGAGCAGGCCAAACTCAGTGTCGTTGCTGATGCGGGTTACTCCAACGGCAGTCAATTCCAGGCATGTGAAGACGCTGGCATCACTCCCTATGTCCCGCCAAACCGAGCCGTTAATACCAAGGGTGATGAAGAGCAAAACTTTGATCGCACACTCTTCCATTACCACGAAGAAAGTGACAACTATCAATGCCCAAACGGCAAGATACTCACGCTTAAAGCCCTCAACAAAGGAGACCGGGTCTATCACGCCGCCGTCGACGACTGCACTGTTTGTCCGCTGAAAAACCGATGTACCAAGGCCGAACGCCGATACGTCACGCGTCATGCCCACGAAGCCGCATTTGAACGAATGGAACGGCGCATGAAAGCCAATCGAGACATGATGAGCCAGCGGCGATCTATCGTTGAGCATCCGTTTGGGAACCTGAAGCAATGGTCTATGGGCAACGCCAGGTTTTTACTGCGTCAACTGAAAGGCGCTCGAACGGAAATGGCGCTTGCGATACAAACGTACAACCTGAAAAGAGCCATAAACGTGCTGGGTGTGCGGCGAATGATGGAATTGATGGGCTGAAAAGCCCTTTTTGCTTTTCAAAACCGGAAAAGCAAATGCCCCGACAAGTCGGGGCATTTGCTTTTGACCGGCACAGGCTGCGTTTTCACACAGCCTGCATTGGCGCCCTTTTTTATTGGCTGAAGTCGCTCTACGGGTAGGCGGGACGATGACGAGTTTCAGCGGATTATCGGAGCAGCTTCTGCAAACCCTCCACCGGCACCGGCGCGCTGTGCAGATAACCCTGATAGTAATGACACCCCAGCCTTTGCAGAAACTCCAGTTGCTCCGCCGTTTCCACGCCTTCTGCGATTATTTTCAGGCCCAGGCTGCGGGCCATGGCGACGATCGCGCGGATGATTTCAGCATCGTTGGGGTCGGTGGTGGCGTCGCGGATAAACGACTGATCGATTTTCAGGGTGTCCACCGGCAGGCGCTTGAGGTAAGTCAGCGAGGAATAACCAGTGCCGAAATCATCCATGGCGAAGCTGACGCCAAGCTTTTTCAGGCGGCGCATTTTACCGATGGTGTCGTCCAGGTTCTGAATGACGATGCCTTCAGTGATTTCCAGATTCAGTAACGAGTAGGGCAGGCCGTGGCTGCTGAGGCTGTGATCGATGCGTTCGACGAAATCGTTCTGGCGAAACTGCCGTGGGCTGATGTTCACGCACAGACTGAAATCCAGCGGATCTATCAGGTCCTGTTCGATCAAGTATTTGAAGGCATTGCAGGCTTCATCGACGATCCAGGTGCCGACTTCCAGAATCAGCCCGCTGTCTTCAAGCACCTTGATGAATTCGTGAGGCGATTGCGCGCCGAGTTCCGGGTGATTCCAGCGCAGCAGCGCTTCGGCACCGACGATACGGCCGTCGCGCGCGTCAACCTGGGGCTGGTAATACACGCGCAATTCACCCCGGGACAGGGCCAGGCGCAAGTCGGTTTCCATGCGCAGGCGTTCGCTCGCGGCTTTCTGCATGGTGTTGTGGTACATCTGCGCAGTGTTGCGGCCCGAGTCCTTGGCGCGATACAGCGCGATGTCCGCGCGCTTGAGCAGATCGATCGGGGTCGAGCCGTGGTCGGGAATCAGTGCGATGCCGATACTCGGCGTGACTTGCAGGCGTTGGCCATCCAGAAACATCGGTTCCGAGAGCAGTTCGCGCAGGGTATCGGCCAGTTCCATAACCTGATCGCTGACTTCGTTTAGCGGTCCTTCCAGGCCACTGAGCAGCACCACGAATTCGTCGCCGCCGAGCCGCGCTACGGTGTCTTCCATGCGCACGCTCGCTTCAAGGCGGGCGGTGATGATTTTCAACACCGTATCGCCCACCGGGTGTCCCAGTGAGTCATTGATGTGCTTGAAGTGGTCCAGATCGAGGAACATCAGCGCGCCGCGCAGATTGTGTCGCTTGAGCAGCGCGATTTGCTGGCTCAAGCGATCCATCAACAGCGCGCGGTTGGGCAGGTTGGTCAACGGATCGTGATAAGCCAGATGGCGAATTTGCGCCTCGGCATTTTTCAGCAGGCTGACGTCTCGTGCGGTCAACAGCAGACAGGCGGTTTCATTCAGTGTGATCGGCTCCACCGACACTTCGACTGTCAGCAGGTCGCCGCGCTTGTTATGCGCGAGCATCTCCTGATGGTGCACCCGGCCCTTGAGCTGCAGCTCGGCCAACAGCGCCGAACGTTGTTTTTCATCGGCCCAGATGCCCACCTGATGCACCGTGCGCCCCAACACTTCATCTGCGCGGTAGCCTGTCAGGCGGCAGAAGCCGTCGTTGACCTCCAGATAGCGCCCGCTGTCGCGTTCGGTAATAGTGATGGCGTCGGGACTTGAGTGGAAGGCTTTGGCGAATTTCTCTTCGCTGGCCTTGAGCGCCGCTTCGGAGCGCTGCTGCTGGGTGATGTCGCGCAGGGTTGTGACTATGCACGGCTGATCGCCGACGCTGATTTGCCGGCTGGAAATCACGCACGTCAACACTTGGCCATCCTTGTGCTGAACGTGGATGGCGACATTGTTCAGGCCTTGTTCGCGGATGACCTGTTCGATCCGCCGCAGGCTTTTCGTCGACCCGTCCCACAGGCCGATTTCGTCGGCGCTGTGACCCATCACCTCGGCGGTGCTCCAGCCGAAGGTCTGCGAAAAACTCGAATTGATCTCGATGAACTGGCCGGTGTCCTGGCGCGTCACGCAGATCGGGTCGGGGCTGACCTGAAACAGCGTGGCGAATTTCTCTTCGGAGGCGACCAGTTTTTGCTCGCGCTCCACTTGATCGGTGATGTCCAGCAACGTGCCAGCCATGCGCAAGGGTGCGCCGTTGTCGTCGCGATAAAGGCGGGCGCGGCTTTCCAGATAGCGCGAACTGCCGTCGGGCAGCTGCACGCGGTAAGTCAGTTGGTAATTGCCGGCCGGCCCCTCGCGCAGGCTGCGATAAGCGTCGCGCATGGTGTCGCGTTCCTCGCCGGGAACGCCCTCGAAAAACTCCTCGAACGATTCATGAAAAGGCATGGCTTCGAGGCCGTGCAACTGCGCGGCCCGCGCCGAGCCGTAGAGCATGCCGCTGGGAATGTGCCAGTCCCAGGTGCCCAGCTGCGCGGAATCGAGCGCCAGGTCGAGGCGCTCCTGGCTGTCCTTGAGCGCATGTTCGGCGACCTTGCGTTCAGAGGTGTCGAGAAACGTGCTGAGCAAGTATGGCTGGCCTTCGAGCTCGACTTTCTGCGCGCTGAGAATGCCATCGTGGATCTGCCCGTTACTGGCACGGAGCTGCACTTCCATGCTGGTCAATTCACCTTTGGCCTTGGTGGCGATGACCAGCGCCGCCCGTTGCTCCGGGTGCACCCACAAACCCAGTTCGACCGTGGTGCGACCAATCGCATCCTGCACCGGCCAGCCGAACAGACTTTCGAAATACTGATTGGCCTCGGTGATCAGGCCGTCTTCCTGCCGCGTCAGCAAGACCATGTTCGGGCACAGATGAAACAGTGTTGCGAAGCGTTTTTCCGAGCTGCTCAGCGCCTGTTCGCGCTGGCGCTGATGAGTGATTTCGCGGATCACGCCGATCATGCGCGGGCGCCCGTTTCTGTCTGGCAGCAAGCTGCCGCTGACCTCCAGCCAGTGCAGGCTGCCGTCGGGCCAGCGGATACGGTGATGCATCGCCTGTTCCAGTGGCGCGCCGGCAATCACTGCGTGAAAGGCGCGCACGGTTTTCGCGCGGTCTTCGGGCGGCAGCAGGTCGAGGTATTCCAGGTCCTTGGGCAACGGTTGTCGGGGATCGAAGCCGAACAACGCCTGCGTGCCGCGCGACCAACTGATCTGACCGCGCTCGATGTCCCAATACCATGCACCCAAACGCGCGCCGTTGAGGGCGGCCAGTAATTGCGGGGCACTTTCCCAGCTCTGTTCGGATTGTCGCGGGTCGATGACCTGGATGCGGGGCATCGGCGGCACACGGTCAAACGATTTCGGCATTGGCTACGAGCCTTGAACTGATTAAGGCGTTAGTGACCGGGAATCTGGCTCTACAGGAGTCGCACAACTCAGCCTTGAGTCCCTGGCAGATCGATTTGCGCGTCCAGCAAAGCCATAAAGGCTTTCGCGGCGTTCGACAGCGTCCGTTCGGTGTGCACGATATAGCCTAGCTGGCGAGTGAGCTGTATGCCCGGCAATGGGATGCTTGCGACCTGGTCATCGAGCATTGTGCGGGGCAGCACGCTCCAGGCCAGGCCGATGGAGACCATCATCTTTATGGTTTCCAGATAATTGGTGCTCATGGCGATATTCGGGGTCAGCCCTTGTGCCTCGAACAGGCGCTGGACGATATGGTGGGTAAAGGTATTGCCGCCCGGGAAAACGGCCGGATGCAAAGCGATATCGGCCAGACTGACCGCGCCATTGCTGATCAACGAATGTTCAGGGGCGACCACGAAATCCAGCGGGTCGTCCCACACCGGCGTCGCCTTGACCAAGGTGTGCGGCTCGGGCGCCAGGGTGATCACCGCCAGTTCCGCGCGGCCGTGCAGGATTTCCTCGTAGGCCACTTCCGAATCAAGGAACTGAATATCCAGCGCAACCTGTGGGTATTGGCGAGTAAACGCGCGCAACACCGGTGGCAAGCGATGCAAGCCGATGTGGTGACTGGTCGCCAGCGTCAGACGGCCGCTCACCTCGCCAGTCAGATTGGTCAGCGCGCGCCGTGTATCGTCCAGCACATTCAGAATCTGGTAAGCCCGGGGCAGCAAGGCGCGTCCGGCCTCGGTCAGGCCAACTTCCCGGCCCAATCGATCAAACAGTCGTACTTTCAATTGCTGCTCAAGCCCGGCAATACGCTTGCTGATGGCCGGCTGTGTCAGGTGCAGCCGTTCGCCTGCGCCGGAGAAGCTGCCGGTCTCGGCGATGGCAATAAAGGCATTGAGGTTGGCGAGGTCCATTTGCAGTATTCCAGTTGGTTATCCAAAGCATAAAAAATATGAATTTGAGTTATTTAATGTAACCCCCTAGGATCGACCTCACAAGCCAAAGGGTTATTGAGTTTCTCGAAGCCCGGGGCATAGAAATACGCTGATGAGGAAAACGTCTGATGGCCGGCAAAACGCTCTACGACAAGCTCTGGGATTCGCATTTGGTCAAACAGCGCGACGATGGCTCTGCGCTGATCTATATCGATCGTCACATCATCCACGAAGTGACCTCGCCGCAAGCCTTCGAAGGCCTGCGTCTGGCCGGTCGCAAGCCCTGGCGCATCGATGCCAACATCGCCACCCCCGACCACAACGTACCGACTACTCCGGAGCGCAAGGGCGGCATCGAAGCCATTGCCGACCAGGTCTCGCGTTTGCAGGTTCAGACCCTCGATGACAACTGCGATGAATACGGCATCGTCGAATTCAAAATGAATGACGTGCGTCAGGGCATCGTCCATGTCATCGGCCCGGAGCAGGGCGCGACCTTGCCTGGCATGACCGTGGTGTGCGGCGATTCGCACACCTCGACTCACGGCGCATTCGGCGCGTTGGCCCACGGCATTGGCACTTCCGAGGTCGAACATGTGCTCGCCACGCAGTGCCTGGTCGCCAAAAAAATGAAAAATATGCTGGTCTCGGTCGAAGGCCGGTTGCCGTTCGGCGTGACGGCCAAGGACATCGTCCTGGCGGTGATCGGCAAGATCGGCACGGCCGGCGGTAATGGCCACGCGATCGAATTCGCCGGCAGCGCGATTCGCGACCTGTCCGTCGAAGGGCGTATGACCATCTGCAACATGTCCATCGAGGCGGGCGCACGCGTCGGCCTGGTTGCTGCCGATGAAAAAACCGTGGCCTACGTGAAGGGCCGGCCCTTTGCCCCGAAAGGCGCAGAATGGGACCTGGCAGTCGAAGCGTGGAAAGACCTGGTGTCCGACGCCGATGCGGTGTTCGACACCGTGGTCGAACTCGACGCTACCCGGATCAAACCGCAAGTCAGCTGGGGCACGTCGCCGGAGATGGTCCTTGCCGTTGATCAAAACGTGCCGGACCCGGCGCAGGAAGCCGATCTGGTCAAGCGTGGCTCGATCGAGCGCGCCCTGAAATACATGGGCCTGACCGCCAATCAGGCGATCACCGACATTCAGCTGGACCGTGTTTTCATCGGTTCCTGCACCAATTCGCGGATCGAGGATTTGCGCGCAGCAGCTGTCATCGCCAAGGGTCGCAAGGTGGCTTCGACCATCAAGCAGGCGATCGTGGTGCCGGGTTCGGGTCTGGTCAAAGCCCAAGCGGAATCGGAAGGCCTCGACAAGATTTTCCTCGAGGCCGGTTTTGAATGGCGCGAGCCGGGGTGCTCGATGTGTCTGGCGATGAACCCGGACCGCCTGGAGTCGGGCGAGCACTGCGCCTCGACCTCCAACCGTAACTTCGAAGGCCGTCAGGGCGCCGGTGGTCGAACCCACCTCGTGAGCCCGGCCATGGCCGCCGCCGCCGCGGTAAATGGTCGTTTTGTCGACGTCCGTGAATTGATCTGAAGGAGCGCAGCATGAGAGCTTTTACCCAGCACACTGGACTTGTCGCGCCTCTGGATCGTGCCAACGTCGACACCGACCAGATCATCCCGAAGCAGTTTTTGAAATCGATCAAGCGCACAGGCTTTGGCCCTAACCTGTTCGATGAATGGCGTTATCTGGATGTCGGCCAGCCGTATCAGGACAACTCCAAGCGCCCGTTGAACAAGGACTTCGTCCTCAACGCCGAGCGTTATCAGGGGGCCAGCGTGTTGCTGGCCCGGGAAAATTTCGGCTGCGGCTCCAGCCGTGAGCACGCGCCGTGGGCCCTGGAAGAATACGGTTTTCGCAGCATCATCGCGCCGAGCTATGCCGACATCTTCTTCAATAACAGCTTCAAGAACGGCTTGTTGCCGATCATCCTGAACGACGCTGAAGTGGATGAATTGTTCAAGCAGGTCGAGGCGAATCCGGGTTATCAACTGCAGGTGGATCTGCAAGCCCAGACCGTGACCCGTCCGGATGGCAAGGTGTTGGGCTTTGAGATCGATGCGTTCCGCAAGCATTGCCTGCTCAACGGTCTGGACGATATTGGCCTGACCTTGCAGGACCACGAGGCAATTGCGACGTTTGAAGGCAAGCATCGGGCCAGTCAGCCTTGGTTGTTTCGTGATGCGTAGTTCCCGATAGTCCGTACCGGCCCGATCGCGAGCAAGCTCGCTCCCGCATTGGATGTGCAGGGTTCACGAAACCCCTGTGGGAGCGAGCTTGCTCGCGATGACGGTGGCCCAGGCAGCACAAGACTCACACACAAAAGGAATTTCCCCATGACCCGCACCGCCCGGCACACCCAGGTCGTCCAAAAGCAATTCGGTGAACAGGCCGCCGCGTACCTGAGCAGCGCCGTTCACGCTCAGGGCACCGAATTCGCACTGCTACAGGCCGAGCTGGCCGGGCAGGGTGATGCCCGTGTACTGGACCTGGGTTGCGGTGCCGGCCACGTGAGTTTTCATGTCGCCCCGCTGGTCAGGGAAGTGGTGGCTTACGACTTGTCGCAACAAATGCTCGATGTGGTCGCAGCCGCGGCAATTGATCGTGATCTGGGGAACATCAGCACCGTTCACGGTGCCGCCGAGCGCCTGCCGTTTGCCGAGGGTGAATTCGACTTCGTCTTCAGCCGCTATTCGGCGCACCATTGGAGCGACCTTGGTTTGGCCCTGCGCGAAGTTCGCCGGGTGCTGAAACCCGGTGGCGTGGCGGCATTCATCGACGTGTTGTCACCGGGCAGTCCGCTGTTCGACACCTATTTGCAAAGCGTCGAAGTGCTGCGCGACACCAGCCATGTGCGCGATTATTCCGCCGGAGAGTGGTTGCGTCAGGTCAGCGAAGCGGGGCTTCACACTCGCAGTACATCGCGTCAACGCTTGCGTCTGGAGTACAACTCGTGGGTTGAGCGCATGCGCACGCCACAGGTGATGCGCGCGGCCATTCGCGAGCTGCAGCAGTCAATGGGCAATGAGGTGCGCGACTATTTCGAGATCGAGGCGGATGGCTCGTTCAGCACGGATGTGCTGGTGTTATGGGCTGAAAAATAAGCGCTGCGACATTTGAATTTTTCCGGGCGCGCTCACGGGCGCGCCGACTGATGACATGAGGAAAGCATGAGCAAGCAGATTCTGATTCTCCCAGGCGACGGTATTGGTCCGGAAATCATGGCCGAGGCGGTCAAGGTGCTGGAACTGGCAAACGACAAGTACAGCCTGGACTTCGAATTGAGCCACGACGTGATTGGCGGCGCCGCGATCGACAAGCACGGCGTACCGTTGGCCGACGAAACCCTCGATCGTGCTCGCGCTGCCGACGCCGTGCTGCTGGGCGCTGTTGGCGGTCCGAAATGGGACACCATCGAACGCGACATTCGCCCGGAGCGCGGCCTGCTGAAGATTCGTGCGCAACTGGGCCTGTTCGGCAATCTGCGTCCCGCGATTCTTTATCCGCAACTGGCCGAAGCGTCGAGCCTGAAACCGGAAATTGTCGCGGGCCTGGACATCCTGATCGTCCGTGAACTGACCGGCGGCATCTACTTCGGCGCACCGCGCGGCACCCGCACGCTGGAAAACGGCGAGCGCCAGGCGTACGACACGCTGCCGTACAGTGAAAGTGAAATCCGTCGCATCGCCCGTGTCGGCTTCGACATGGCCCGCGTGCGTGGCAGGAAAGTCTGCTCGGTGGACAAGGCCAACGTACTGGCCTCCAGTCAGCTGTGGCGCGAAATCGTCGAGCAGGTGGCCAAGGATTACCCGGACGTCGAACTCAGCCACATGTACGTCGATAACGCCGCGATGCAACTGGTGCGTGCGCCGAAGCAGTTCGACGTGATCGTCACCGACAACCTGTTCGGCGACATCCTGTCCGATCAGGCGTCGATGCTCACCGGTTCCATCGGTATGCTGCCGTCGGCCTCTCTGGACGCCAACAACAAGGGCATGTACGAGCCGTGCCACGGTTCCGCGCCGGACATCGCCGGCCAGGGCATTGCCAACCCGCTGGCGACCATTTTGTCGGTGTCGATGATGTTGCGTTACAGCTTCAATCAGCAGGATGCGGCGGACGCCATCGAGAAAGCCGTGAGCCTGGTGCTGGATCAGGGGCTGCGCACCGGTGATATCTGGTCGGCCGGTTGCACCAAAGTCGGTACGCAGGAAATGGGCGACGCAGTAGTCGCCGCGCTGCGGAATCTGTAATCTCTCGGGCCCGCTGCCACTTTCAACTCTGAAAGCAGCGGCCCACTTTTCAAGAAGGTGTAGTTGCGATGAAACGTGTAGGTCTGATCGGTTGGCGCGGTATGGTCGGTTCCGTGCTCATGCAGCGGATGCTGGAAGAGCAGGATTTCGATCTCATCGAGCCGGTGTTTTTCACCACTTCCAATGTCGGTGGCCAAGGCCCGTCCGTGGGCAAGGACATTGCTCCGCTCAAGGACGCTTACAGCATTGAAGAGCTGAAAACCCTCGACGTGATTCTGACCTGTCAGGGCGGCGACTACACCAGCGAAGTGTTCCCGAAACTGCGTGAAGCCGGCTGGCAGGGTTACTGGATCGACGCTGCGTCGAGCCTGCGCATGCAGGATGATGCAGTCATCGTCCTCGACCCGGTGAACCGCAAGGTCATTGATCAGCAACTCGATGCCGGCACCAAAAACTACATCGGCGGCAATTGCACCGTCAGCCTGATGCTGATGGGGCTGGGCGGGCTGTTCGAAGCCGGTCTGGTCGAGTGGATGAGCGCCATGACTTATCAGGCGGCTTCCGGCGCCGGCGCGCAGAACATGCGTGAACTGATCAAGCAGATGGGCGCCACCCACGCCGCCGTCGCCGATCAACTGGCTGATCCGGCCAGCGCCATCCTCGACATCGACCGACGTGTGGCCGAGGCCATGCGCAGCGACGCGTACCCGACGGAAAACTTCGGCGTACCGTTGGCCGGTAGCCTGATCCCGTGGATCGACAAGGAATTGCCGAACGGCCAGAGCCGCGAGGAGTGGAAAGCCCAGGCTGAAACCAACAAGATCCTGGGTCGCTTCAAGAGCCCGATTCCGGTTGACGGCATCTGCGTGCGCATCGGCGCCATGCGTTGCCATAGCCAGGCGCTGACCATCAAGCTGAACAAAGACGTACCGATTGCCGACATCGAAGGGCTGATCAGCCAGCACAACCCTTGGGTAAAACTGGTGCCGAACAACCGCGATATCAGCATGCAGGAGCTGAGCCCGACCAAGGTTACCGGCACCCTGAATGTGCCGGTAGGCCGACTGCGCAAGCTCAACATGGGGTCGCAGTTCGTCGGCGCATTCACCGTCGGCGACCAGCTGCTGTGGGGCGCCGCTGAACCGCTGCGTCGCATGTTGCGGATTCTGCTTGAGCGTTGATTGATTGAAGTAAGGAAGGAGCCCGCGCCTTTAAAGAGGTGCGGGTTTTTTATGCTCTCCTGTCGACCTGTAGCAGCTGGCGAAGCGGGCCGCGTTCGGGCGTCCGGCTGCGAAGCAGTCGTAAAACTAAGCTCGCGATGCTCTGAAATGACTGAAAAGATGCCAGTACGAGGACTTAGTCCTCGAACGCAGCCTTCGGCAGGTGCTACAAGGGTGCGCCCAGAAATTGCCTGCACCCCCACCACCCGGTAAAGTGCCGCTCCCCCGTTTCGCCAGAGGTAGAACCATGACCCAGTCCTTTGATATTGCCGTGATCGGCGCCACCGGAACTGTCGGCGAAACGCTCGTGCAGATCCTCGAAGAACGCGACTTCCCGGTCGGCGAGCTGCACCTGTTGGCCAGTAGCGAATCCGCCGGGCACTCTGTACCGTTTCGCGGCAAGAACGTGCGTGTGCGTGAGGTCGATGCGTTCGAGTTCAGCAAAGTGCAATTGGTATTCTTCGCTGCCGGCCCGGCAGTCACCCTCAGTTTCGCCCCGCGCGCCACCGCTGCCGGTTGCTCGGTGATTGATTTGTCCGGCGCTTTGCCCGCTGATCAGGCGCCGCAGGTTGTGCCCGAGGCCAATGCAGAAATACTCACCAGTCTGAAGCCGCCGGTTCAGGTGAGCAGCCCGAGCCCGGCCGCCACCACCCTGGCGGTGGTGCTGGCACCCTTGCTCGGCTTGCTGGATCTGCAACGCATTAACCTGACCGCCGCTCTGGCCGTTTCCGCCCAGGGCCGCGAGGCCGTAACCGAACTGGCCCGGCAAACCGCCGAGCTGCTCAATGTGCGCCCGCTGGAGCCGACATTCTTCGACCGGCAGATGGCGTTCAACTTGCTGGCCCAGGTCGGCAAACCGGACGAGCAGGGCCATACACTGCTGGAAAAACGCCTGGTGCGTGAGCTGCGTCAGGTCATGGCACTGCCTTCGCTGAAGATTTCCGTCACTTGCATTCAAGCCCCGGTGTTTTTTGGCGATAGCTATAGCGTGAGCCTGCAATCAGCCAATGCCGTCGACCTTGCAAAAGTCAACGCAGCACTGGAAGCCGCCCCAGGTATAGAGCTGGTCGAGACCGGCGATTACCCGACTGCCGTCGGTGACGCGGTCGGGCAGGATGTTGTCTACGTTGGTCGGGTTCGTGCGGGAATCGACGACCCGTCGGAACTTAATGTGTGGCTGACGTCAGATAACGTGCGCAAAGGCGCGGCGCTGAATGCTGTGCAGGTGGCTGAATTGTTGATAAAAGACCTGCTGTGAAAGATATTTGAAACAAATTGCAGAATGATTCTTGCCCGGCGTTATGCTTGGCCGGATGCATCCGGCGAGTCACCCTGCGGGCTCTTCGGGCACGAATGAAACGATCGCGCGCGACGACCCTTCGCCGCCGCGCGCAATGCCTTACGGCAGCGGCTAATCAACACCTTCTCGCTGGCCGAGGAATGTTCAAACAAAGGAAGAGGCTATGGTTCAAGTTCGCAAACTGGTGTTAGCAATAGCGGCCGCCTCGGCGCTGTCCTCCGGTATGGCGCATGCCCTCGGCCTCGGGGAACTGACCCTCAAGTCGTCGGTGAACCAGCCGCTGGACGCAGAAATCGAATTGCTCGACGTCAAGGATCTCACCGCTGCCGAAGTGGTGCCGAGCCTGGCGTATCCAGAAGATTTCGTCAGGGCAGGGGTGGACCGTCAGGCGTTCCTCAACGACCTGAGTTTCACCCCGGTGCTCAACCCCGGTGGCAAAAGCATCTTGCGCATTACGTCCAGCAAGCCGCTGTCCGAACCGATGTTCAAATTCCTGGTTCAGGTGACGTGGCCTAACGGCCGCTTGTTGCGCGATTACAGCGTGCTGCTTGATCCGTCCAAATTCTCACCGCAAACGGCCGACGCGGCTGCGCAACCGGCACCGACGCAAGCCGTTACCGCGCCGGTCACCGCTGCCGCAAAAATCACAAATACCACCCAATACACCACTACGCCGCGCGATACCCTGTGGGAAATTGCTGCGAAGGCGCGTAACGGTGGTTCGATCCAGCAAACCATGCTGGCGATCCAGGCGTTGAACCCGGATGCCTTCATCAACGGCAATATCAATCTGCTGAAAACCGGTCAGGTGCTGCGCCTGCCGGACCAGACGCAAAGCACCGACCTTGCTCAGCCGGCGGCTGTCGCTGAAGTAGCGGCGCAAAACACCGCGTGGCGGCAGGGTCGTCGCTATACGCCGAAGACAGGTGCGGGCCAGCAGCAACTCGATGCCACCAACCGTGCACGCACCGAGGGCACGCCGACGCAACCCGCTCAGGACAAACTGAGTCTGGTTTCTGCTGAAGCGGCCAACGCCGGTGCTAAAGGCGCGGGGGGCGACGCCAAAGCGTTGAACAACAAGCTGGCGCTCACGCAGGAAAGTCTCGACACCACCCGTCGTGACAATGCCGAGCTGAAAAGCCGCATGAACGATTTGCAAAGTCAGCTGGACAAGCTGCAGCGTCTGCTCGAATTGAAGAACAATCAGCTGGCCAAATTGCAGGCCGAAGGGGGCGCCGGTGCTGCGGCCCCTGCCGGTACGCCGGATGCATCGGGAGCTGTCGCGACCGCCCCGGTGATCTCCGCTGAATTGGCGCCGAACCCTGCGGCGGCCCCGACGCAAGCCTTGCCGCAAGCGTCTGCGCCTGATACGGCTGCGGCTCCCGAGGCGGTCCCGGCGCCCGCCCAGACGCCCGTGGAGCCCGCTGTGGCGTCATCCGACGAGCAAAAATTCAATGACCTGCTGACCAACCCGGTGCTGCTGGGTCTGATCGGCGGCGGGGCTGTGGTGCTGCTGCTGTTGCTGCTGTTGCTGGCACGTCGGCGCAAAGCCCGGCAGGAAGCCGAGAAGCACGTGCGCATGGCTCGCGCGTTGTCCGAGGAGCAGGAGTTCTCGGCCGAACACGACCTGCCGGAAAGCAGTTTCGAAGGCCTGGAAGTTCCGCCACCCAGTGTCAATCTCGTCACTGCTCCAGCTCCAGCCCCTGCGCCAGTGCCAACTCCGGCACCGGTGATTGCGCCCGTGATCGTTACACCGCCGATCGCCGCGCCACTGGTTTCGCCCTCCGGCGATCCGGATGCCGACGTTCTGACCAAGGCCGAGTCGCATATCGCTGCCGGTCGTCTGAATCAGGCCGCTGCGTTGCTCGAAGACGGCATCAAAGAGGAGCCTCAGCGCAGTGACCTGCGCCTCAAGCTGATGGAAGTCTACGGTCAGCAGGGCGACCGCGATGCGTTCGTGGTCCAGGAACGTCAACTCGTCGCCAACGGCGAAAATTTCGCCCGCGTCGAGGAGCTGAAAAGCCGCTTCCCGGCCATGGCTGTTGTCGCCGCCGGTGGCCTCGCGGCGGCTGCTCTGGCTGCGGAGCTGGACGCACAATACGTCAAGGACCTGTTGCTGGACGAACAGGAAGAACCCGCGCCGGTCGCGGCCGATGAAGACTTCGACAGCGCGTTCGACCTGAGTCTGGATGACCTGGAAACTGCCTCGCCTGCGGTGGTTACGCCAGAGCCGGGGCCAGCGCCTGAGCCTGCAGCCGGGCTCGACGAGTTCCCGGTGGATGACGACCTGAGCTTTGCCTCGGTGCTGCAAGAGCAGACCGAGACCAAGGAAAATCTCGACGACCTGTCGGATTTCGATCTGGACATGGACCTGGGCAATGAGCCGTCTCCGGCAACGTTGGCCGAAGACGATTTTCTATTGAGTCTGGGTGATGAGCCAAAGGATCTGCCGGACGCGCCAGTGCAGGCGGCTCCTGAACCCGCGGTAGATGATCTGGAGCTGCCAGCCGATTTCGACCTGTCGCTGGCAGATGAAATGGATGCGCCGGACGCCTTTGCGGCTGAGCTGAACGACGTCAACGCCGAGCTTGATCGTCTGTCGCTGAGCATGGCGGAGCCGACGTTTACCGAAGAAGATGCGCTGGCTTCGGCTGCAGACGAGCCGGATTTCGATTTCCTCTCGGGCACCGACGAAGTCGCGACCAAGCTCGACCTGGCTCAGGCCTACATCGATATGGGCGACGCCGACGGCGCCCGCGACATCCTCAACGAAGTGGTAGGCGAGGGTGATGACGGTCAGAAGAGCGAAGCCCGGGAGATGCTCTCGCGCCTGGTTTGATCGGCCATAAGCGGTAAATGAACGGCAGCCCGATGTGGCTGCCGTTTTCGTTTGGTGCGTTGATCCACTGGCATCCCCGTCCCGTCGCCTTATAATGCCCGCCTTTGCGTACCTCAGCAGGCTGTCACCCCTTGGCAAACATAGATAATCCGGCCGCCGAAATGGCGCCCGAGGGCTTGTTCCGAATCGCGTTGGGCGTTGAATACAAAGGCTCGCGCTACCGCGGCTGGCAACGTCAGGCGTCCGGCGTGCTCACCGTGCAGGAAACCCTGGAAAACGCGTTGTCCAAGGTGGCCGATTCACCTGTCTCGCTACTCTGTGCCGGGCGCACGGACGCTGGCGTGCACGCCTGCGGGCAGGTTGTGCATTTCGACACCCCGGTCGAGCGGTCGATGAAAGCGTGGGTCATGGGCGCCAACATCAATTTGCCTCACGATGTCAGTGTTACCTGGGCCAAAGTCATGCCGGCGCATTTCCACGCGCGCTTCAAGGCGATCGCCCGTCGCTATCGTTACGTCATCTACAACGACCAGATCCGTCCGGCGCACCTGAACGAAGAAATCACCTGGAACCACCGTCCGCTTGACGTCGAGCGCATGGCCGAGGCTGCTCGATATCTGGTCGGCACCCATGATTTCAGCGCGTTTCGCGCGGGTCAGTGCCAAGCCAAATCGCCGATCAAGGAGCTGCATCACCTGCGCGTCACGCGTCACGGCAAAATGATCGTCCTCGACATCCGTGCCAGTGCTTTTCTGCATCACATGGTGCGCAATATCGCGGGGGTACTGATGACGATTGGTACCGGCGAGCGGCCGGTGGAATGGATGAAGGAAGTACTGGAAAGTCGCATTCGCCGTTCCGGTGGCGTCACGGCTCACCCGTTCGGCCTGTATCTGGTGCAGGTCGAGTACCGCGACGAGTTTGATTTGCCGCAGCGTTACATCGGCCCACACTTCCTGACCGGTTTCGCCGAACTTGACGGCTGACGCCCTCGAACGCATTTGTTACCATCCGGGACTTCACTGATTGGCCCCGAGGTTTTATCGACATGTCAGCCGTTCGCAGCAAGATTTGCGGGATTACCCGCATAGAGGATGCGTTGGCGGCGGTCGAGGCCGGTGCCGATGCCATCGGTTTTGTGTTCTACGCCAAGAGCCCGCGGGCAGTAACGTTCCAGCAGGCGCGCTCGATCATCAAAGCGCTGCCGCCGTTTGTGACCACCGTTGGCCTGTTCGTCAATGCCAGCCGCTGCGAACTCGGGGAAATCCTCGATGCCGTGCCGCTGGACCTGCTCCAGTTCCATGGTGACGAAACCGTCGAGGCGTGCGAAGGCTGGCATCGCCCGTACATCAAGGCGTTGCGGGTCAAGGCGGGCGATGACATCGCTGGCGCCTGCGACGCCTTTGCGAGTGCCAGCGGCATCTTGCTGGATGCTTACGTGGAAGGCGTGCCCGGCGGAACCGGTAAAGCGTTCGACTGGTCTCTGATACCGCAAGGCCTGAGCAAGCCAATCATCCTCGCGGGCGGCCTGACTCCGGATAACGTCGCCGAGGCGATTGCACGGGTTCGGCCTTACGCGGTGGACGTCAGCGGCGGCGTAGAGGCGAGCAAGGGCATCAAGGATCACGCGAAGATCAAGGCATTCATCGAGGCAGTACGCGTTACCTGATGTGACGGCTGGCACACTGCCGCCGTCCACAGGCATGGCTGAGGGTTTTCGGGGTGTACGCAGGTCACATTAAGCTGATCCGGCCTCCCGCAATCATCGCCACACACATGAATTTAGCTCAAGGGCATACGCGGGGCCGCGAACCAGAGCGTTCGGGTCGCCGGTACTGGAGAAAGAAAGCATGAGCAACTGGTTGGTAGACAAACTGATCCCTTCGATCATGCGTTCCGAGGTCAAGAAGAGCTCGGTGCCTGAAGGTCTGTGGCACAAATGCCCGTCTTGCGAAGCGGTGCTGTACCGTCCGGAGTTGGAAAAGACCCTGGACGTCTGCCCCAAGTGCAATCACCACATGCGTATCGGCGCGCGCGCCCGCATTGATATTTTCCTCGACGCCGAAGGCCGCAACGAGCTGGGCGCGGACCTGGAGCCAGTCGACCGTCTGAAATTCCGCGACGGCAAGAAATACAAGGACCGCCTGACCGCTGCGCAAAAGCAGACCGGTGAAAAAGACGCGTTGATTTCCATGAGCGGCACCTTGCTGGGCATGCCGGTGGTGGTGTCTGCGTTCGAATTCTCCTTTATGGGTGGTTCGATGGGTGCGATCGTCGGTGAGCGTTTTGTTCGCGCCGCCAACTACGCCCTGGAAAACAAGTGCCCGATGATCTGCTTCGCCGCTTCCGGTGGTGCACGGATGCAGGAAGCCCTTATTTCCCTGATGCAAATGGCCAAGACCTCCGCGGTGCTGGCGCGTCTGCGTGAAGAAGGCATCCCGTTCATCTCGGTGCTGACCGACCCAGTCTATGGCGGCGTTTCTGCCAGCCTGGCGATGCTCGGCGACGTGATCGTCGGCGAGCCAAAAGCCCTGATCGGCTTTGCCGGTCCGCGCGTGATCGAGCAAACCGTTCGCGAAAAACTGCCGGAAGGTTTCCAGCGCAGTGAATTCCTGCTGGAACACGGTGCGATCGACATGATCATCCACCGTCAGGAGCTGCGTCCGCGCCTGGGTAACCTGCTGGCGCAATTGACCGGCCAGCCGACGCCCCAATTCGTCGCTGCACCTGTCGAGCCGATCGTGGTTCCGCCGGTTCCTGCCGGCCTATGACCGAACGTACCCTTGGCGAGTGGCTCGCCTACCTCGAGCAGTTGCACCCGTCGGCCATCGACATGGGCCTTGAGCGCTCGCAACGGGTAGCGTCCCGCATGGGACTGGGCCAGCCGGCGCCTCGGGTGATCACGGTCACCGGCACCAACGGCAAGGGTTCTACCTGTGCATTCCTGGCGTCATTGCTGATCGCGCAGGGCCTCAAAGTCGGTGTCTACAATTCTCCGCACCTGCTGCGGTATAACGAGCGGGTGCAGGTCAATGGCGTCGAAGCGACTGACGCCCAGCTGTGCGCAGCCTTTGCCGCAGTGGAAGCGGGGCGCGGCGACACGTCCCTGACGTATTTCGAGATGGGCACCTTGGCGGCGTTCTGGTTGTTTCAACAGTCAGCGCTGGACGCCGTGGTGCTTGAAGTCGGCCTTGGTGGGCGTCTGGACACGGTCAACGTGGTGGACGCCGACATTGCGCTGGTCACCAGTATTGGCGTCGATCACGCCGATTATCTGGGTGACACCCGTGAATCCGTGGCTTACGAAAAGGCCGGGATTTTCCGTCAGGGTGCGCCTGCGCTGTGCGGCGATCTTAATCCTCCGCAACCTCTGCTGGACAAAGCTCGCGAGCTGGCTTGCCCGTTTTTCCTGCGGGGGCGCGATTTTGACCTGGGCGTAACGGATAACAACTGGCAATGGCGCGGTCTCGATGCTCAAGGGCGCGTCGTCGAGCTGCACGATCTGCCTTTGCTCGATCTGCCCATGGAGAACGCGGCGCTGGCATTGCAGGCGTACCTGCTGCTCGGCTTGCCTTGGGTGGATGAGCAGATCATCCGGGCGCTGAAAGCCACCCGTGTGGTCGGACGGCTCGATCGTCGCCGGTTCGAGTGGCAGGGCAAGCGGCTGAACCTGTTGCTGGACGTGGGGCACAACCCGCACGCGGCCCAATACCTGGCTCGGCATCTGACCGGTCGACCACCGGTCGGCAAGCGTCTGGCGGTATTTGGCTTGCTTGCGGACAAGGACCTGGATGGCGTCGTCGGTGAATTGAATGCTAGTGTCCAGCATTGGGCCGTTGCGCCGCTGGATTCTGCCCGCGCACGGCCGGTGGCCGATTTGTGCGCGGCATTGCAGAACCTTGGTGCTTCGGTAGCGTCGTATGACAGCGTTACCGCCGCTTTGGAAGGGCAGTGTGCGCAAGCGACGAACGACGATGAGATTCTGTTGTTCGGATCATTTTATTGTGTCGCCGAGGCCCTTGAATGGCTGGCCCGGCGCTCCACGGAGGAAGCGGCAAATGGCATTGCTGGATAAGGCATATAAGCAACGCATGGTTGGCGCTCTGGTTCTGGTGGCGCTGGCGGTGATCTTCCTGCCGATGTTGTTCTCCCGTCAGGATGAACAGCGCCAGGTCACGGTGGACGCGCCGGCTGCTCCGCAAGTGCCTGCGGTGCCGCAGGTGCAGGTCGAGCCGGTGGTGGTGCCAGAGCCGCAAGCCCTGCCGCAGGAGCCGGTGCCGAGCGATGACGAAATCGCCCGGCAGGAAGAGCCTTCCGCGCCTGTTGCCCCAGCTGCACCCGCTGTGCCCGTGGCACCGGCGGCTGCCGCCAAGCCGGTTACGCCACCTCCTGCACCTGTTGCTGTTCCGCCGGTCACCAAACCAACGACCGCACCAAGCCAGCCCATCACGGCTGCGCCGGGCAAGCCTGACACCACGCAAAGTCGTGTTGATGCCAATGGCCTCTCAGTCAGTTGGTCGGTGCAACTCGCAAGCCTGGCGAACCGTGCGAGCGCGGAAAACCTGCAGAAAACCCTGCGAAGCCAGGGCTATAACGCCTACATCCGCACGGCCGACGGCAAGAATCGGGTGTTTGTCGGGCCGCTGATCGAGCGTGCCGAAGCCGATCGTCTGCGTGATCTGCTCAATCGCCAGCAAAACCTCAAGGGTTTTGTCGTGCGCTTCCAGCCAGAGCGCGGCTAACACACCCTGCAGCAGCTGGCGCAGCCTGCGCCAGCTGCTATGAGAAACTCCGCGGCTTCCATAGGGTTAACGCTATCGCCCCCATTTGAAATGCACTGACAATCGCAGCTTACCGATCAGCACGTGCTCTGCTAAAATGCGCCGCCTTATCTGTCTGTAGGCTGCACTGTGCCATTTACCTGGGTTGACTGGGCGATCGTAGCAATCATCGCCATCTCCGCATTGATCAGTCTGAGCCGCGGCTTCGTCAAAGAAGCATTATCGCTGGTGACCTGGATCATCGCAGGAGTCGTCGCCTGGATGTTCGGTGGCGCATTGTCCGAACACCTCACCGGATACATCGAAACGCCTTCAGCCCGCGTGATCGCAGGTTGCGCAATCATGTTTGTCGCCACGCTGATCGTTGGCGCAATGATCAATTATCTTATCGGCGAGTTGGTACGTGTCACCGGGCTGTCCGGGACCGATCGATTCCTCGGCATGGCTTTCGGTGCCGCGCGTGGCGTGTTGCTGGTCGTCGTGGCGGTCGGGCTGTTGAGCCTGGGCCCGGTACAGCAGGATGGGTGGTGGCAGCAGTCACAGCTCGTGCCAAAATTTCTATTGGTCGCAGACTGGTCCAAAAACCTGATCCTTGGGTGGAGCAGTCAGTGGCTTGCCAGCGGTATCAGCGTACCCGCTGAAATACCGTTCAAGGAACAGCTCTTGCCGACGGCGAAAACGCCTCAGTGAGTGCTGTTCAGTTCAGATCCATAAAGTAGGGGTTGCGTCGCATGTGTGGCATCGTCGGTATCGTCGGTAAGTCGAACGTCAATCAGGCGCTGTATGACGCGCTAACCGTCCTCCAGCACCGCGGCCAGGACGCTGCCGGTATCGTGACCAGCCATGACGGCCGGTTATTTCTGCGCAAGGACAATGGTCTGGTGCGTGACGTGTTCCATCAGCGTCACATGCAGCGCCTCGTCGGCCACATGGGCATTGGCCATGTGCGTTATCCGACCGCGGGCAGCTCGACCTCGGCCGAGGCCCAGCCGTTTTACGTCAACTCGCCTTACGGCATCACCCTGGCGCACAACGGTAACCTGACCAACGTTGAACAGCTGGCCAAGGAGATTTACGAATCTGACCTGCGCCACGTCAACACCAACTCCGACTCGGAAGTATTGCTGAACGTGTTCGCGCACGAGCTGGCCCAGCGTGGCAAGTTGCAGCCAACGGAAGAAGATGTCTTCGCCGCCGTGACTGACGTGCATAACCGTTGCGTGGGTGGTTACGCCGTCGTGGCGATGGTGACCGGTTATGGCATCGTCGGTTTCCGCGACCCGCACGGTATTCGTCCGATCGTCTTTGGTCAGCGTCATACCGATGAAGGCGTTGAGTACATGATCGCCTCCGAAAGCGTGTCACTCGATGTGCTCGGTTTCACTCTGATCCGCGATCTGGCACCGGGCGAAGCGGTCTACATCACTGAAGACGGCAAACTGCACACCCGTCAGTGCGCAAGCAACCCGTCGTTGACCCCGTGCATTTTCGAACACGTCTACCTCGCGCGCCCGGATTCGATCATCGATGGCGTATCGGTTTACAAGGCACGTCTGCGCATGGGTGAGAAACTCGCCGACAAGATTCTGCGTGAGCGCCCGGATCACGACATCGACGTGGTCATCCCGATCCCGGACACCAGCCGCACCGCGGCCCTGGAGCTGGCGAACCACTTGGGCGTCAAGTTCCGTGAAGGCTTTGTGAAGAACCGCTACATCGGCCGGACCTTCATCATGCCGGGCCAGGCGGCACGCAAGAAATCCGTACGTCAGAAGCTCAACGCCATCGAGCTGGAATTCCGCGGCAAGAACGTGATGCTGGTGGACGACTCGATCGTTCGCGGCACCACCTGCAAGCAGATTATCCAGATGGCTCGTGAAGCCGGCGCCAAGAACGTTTACTTCTGCTCTGCGGCGCCTGCCGTTCGCTACCCGAACGTCTATGGCATCGACATGCCGAGCGCTCACGAGCTGATCGCGCACAACCGTTCGACTCAGGACGTGGCTGACCTGATCGGCGCCGACTGGCTGATCTACCAGGACTTGCCCGACTTGATCGAAGCGGTCGGCGGCGGCAAGATCAAAATCGACAAGTTCGATTGCGCGGTGTTCGACGGCCAGTACGTCACCGGCGACGTCGACGAGGCTTATCTGAACAAGATCGAGCAGGCGCGTAACGATGCCTCCAAGGTCAAGACGCAGGCAGTCAGCGCGATCATTGATCTGTATAACAACTGAGTTTCTACCGGCCCTGAGGGGCCGGTTTCGTATCTACTACACTTTTTATTTCGAGACCAGGGCAAGGAGTGACAGCATGAGTCAGGATTGGGATGCCGGTCGGCTGGACAGCGACCTCGAAGGCGTAGCGTTCGATACCCTGGCCGTACGCGCCGGTCAGCACCGCACGCCGGAAGGCGAACACGGTGAGCCGATGTTTTTCACCTCAAGCTATGTTTTCCGTACGGCGGCCGACGCGGCCGCACGCTTTGCCGGCGAAGTGCCGGGCAACGTTTATTCGCGTTACACCAATCCGACCGTTCGTGCATTCGAAGAGCGCATTGCCGCGCTGGAAAGCGCCGAGCAAGCCGTGGCCACGGCTACCGGCATGGCCGCGATCATGGCCGTGGTCATGAGTTTATGCAGCGCCGGTGATCATGTGCTGGTATCGCGCAGCGTGTTCGGTTCCACCATCAGTCTGTTCGAGAAGTACTTCAAACGCTTCGGCATTGAAGTCGACTACGTGCCTCTGGCTGATCTGTCCGGTTGGGAGGCTTCGATCAGGGCCAACACCAGATTGCTGTTCGTCGAGTCGCCGTCCAACCCGCTGGCCGAACTCGTGGACATCGCCGAACTGTCGAAAATCGCCCACGCCAAAGGCGCGATGCTGGTCGTCGACAATTGCTTCTGCACGCCTGCGCTGCAACAGCCGTTGAAGATGGGCGCAGACATCGTCGTGCATTCGGCGACCAAGTTCATCGATGGTCAAGGCCGTTGCATGGGCGGTGTGGTGGCTGGTCGCAGCGAGCAGATGAAGGAAGTAGTGGGTTTCCTGCGCACTGCCGGGCCGACTCTCAGCCCATTCAACGCATGGATTTTCCTCAAGGGTCTCGAGACCTTGAGCCTGCGCATGAAGGCGCACTGCGCCAACGCCCAGCAACTGGCCGAATGGCTGGAGCAACAGGACGGCATCGAGAAAGTCCATTACGCCGGCCTCAAAAGTCATCCGCAGCATGAGTTGGCTCAACGTCAGCAGAAAGGTTTTGGCGCGGTGGTGAGTTTCGAAGTCAAGGGCGGAAAAGACGGCGCCTGGCGCTTCATCGATGCGACCCGCCTGATTTCGATCACCGCCAACCTGGGCGACAGTAAAACCACCATCACCCACCCAGGCACCACTTCCCATGGTCGTCTCGCTCCGCAAGAGCGCGAAGCGGCGGGCATTCGTGACAGCCTGATCCGCGTGGCGGTCGGCCTGGAAGACGTGGCAGACCTGCAAGCCGATCTGGCGCGCGGTTTGGCCGCCCTGTGATCGAGTTGTCGACGCCAGCCACGGGAACCCATGGCCGCGTTGCGCTGGTCACGGGGGCCGCGCGCGGGATTGGGCTGGGGATCGCGGCCTGGTTGATCAGCGAAGGCTGGCAAGTGGTTTTAACCGATCTGGACCGCGAGCGAGGTTCGAAAGTGGCAAAGGTGCTGGGTGACAATGCCTGGTTCATCGCCATGGACGTTTCGAACGAAGGCCAGGTCGCGTTGGGCGTTGCCGAAGTGCTGGGGCAGTTCGGTCGACTGGATGCGCTGGTGTGCAACGCCGCGGTGGCCGATCCGCACAACATCACGCTGGAAAGCCTTGATCTGACGTACTGGAACCGGGTGCTGGCGGTGAACCTCGGCGGACCGATGCTGTTGGCCAAGCACTGCGCGCCGTACCTGCGGGCGCACAGCGGCGCCATCGTCAACCTGGCCTCGACCCGCGCCGGGCAGTCGGAGCCTGACAGCGAAGCTTACGCGGCGAGCAAGGGCGGCTTGCTGGCCCTGACTCACGCGTTGGCCATCAGCCTCGGGCCGGAGATTCGTGTCAACGCCGTCAGCCCGGGCTGGATCGATGCACGGGATCCTTCTGTGCGACGTGCCGAGCCGTTGACCGATGCCGACCATGCGCAGCATCCGGCGGGCAGGGTAGGGACGGTCGAGGATGTTGCTGCGATGGTGGCGTGGTTGCTTTCGCGTAATGCGGGTTTTGTCACGGGGCAGGAATTCGTGGTGGATGGCGGCATGACCAAGAAGATGGTCTACGCGTAGGCGCTGCATGCATCAAGCTACAAGCGGCAAGTAGAGGCGACCTGTGTGGAGGCTCGATGCATCATCCTGCTTTTACTTGCCGCTTGTAGCATGCGACTTGAAGCTGTTTTGAAAAAACTTCAATCCTGCTGTTGACTTAGCTTCGTTAGGTGCGTAAATTTCGCGGCCTCGGAGAAGCAAAGGGTGATTAGCTCAGCTGGGAGAGCGTCTGCCTTACAAGCAGAATGTCGGCGGTTCGATCCCGTCATCACCCACCACTTCTTGAGACTCTTGCGCAAGCAAGAGGGAAGCTGAAAAGCCTCCACCGACGCGCAGCGGTAGTTCAGTCGGTTAGAATACCGGCCTGTCACGCCGGGGGTCGCGGGTTCGAGTCCCGTCCGCTGCGCCATATTTTCCGGGTCAGGTTTAGCTGATTCGAGATTGAAAGTCCGAGACGAACAACCTCGGAGTTTTTGGTCAGACGAGTTACTTGGGCGAAAGTCCAAAGCGATACGCAGCGGTAGTTCAGTCGGTTAGAATACCGGCCTGTCACGCCGGGGGTCGCGGGTTCGAGTCCCGTCCGCTGCGCCATATCTGCCTCAAGGCCCACTGAACGCCTTGAAGCTACGAAGAAAACTACTGGTTCTCTTCGAGTCGATAGCAAAAACCCTGGTCGAAAGACCGGGGTTTTTTGTGCCTGAAATTTAGCTTTCTCAACCCTGCAAATACACCGCATGCGTATGCGTGTATTCATACAACCCATGCTTGCCGTCCGCACCGCCGATCCCGGATTTACGCACGCCGGCATGGAAACCCTGCATCGCTTCGAAGTTCTCCCGATTGACGTAAGTCTCGCCGAAGTCCAGCTCGCGCATGGCCTGCATGGTTTTGCTCAGGTCGCGGGTGTAGATCGACGAGGTCAGGCCATAATCACAGTCGTTGGCCATGGCGATGGCTTCATCGAGGTCATCGACGATCTGGATGGGCAGCACCGGACCGAAAATCTCTTCTCGCATGATTTCCATTTCGGCACTGCAGCCTGCCAGTACCGTCGGTTGAAAATGAAAGCCATTCGGCAGATCGGCCACCTGGCCACCGCTGATCAAACTCGCGCCCTGGCTCAACGCCGTGCGCACTTTGCGATCCACGCTCTCCAGTCCCTGACGATTGATCAGCGGGCCCATCTCTACATCCGGCCGCGAGATCGGGTCGCCGTAGCGGGTCGCGTTCATTGCCGCCGCGATCCGTTCAATGAACTCATCCGCCACTTTGCGCTCGACGTACACTCGCTCAGCGCAGTTGCACACCTGGCCACTGTTGATGATTCGCGAATCGCGGATGGCTTTCACCGCCAGATCGAGATCGGCATCGGCCAACACAATCGCCGGCGCCTTGCCGCCCAACTCGAGGTTGAGCTTGGTAATGTTCGGTGCGGCGGCGGCCATGATCCGTGATCCGGTGTCGACACTACCGGTGAAGCTGATCATGTCCACGCCTTTATGCGCGCTCAACGCAGCGCCGACTCGACCATCCCCACACACCACGTTGAACACGCCGGTCGGCAAGTCGGTTTCAGCGACCAGACGGGCGAATTCGAAACAGTTGTTCGGCGTCTCTTCGCTGGGTTTGATGACGATGGTGTTGCCGGTCAGCAACGCCGGGGCCATTTTGCGCGCGATCAGGAAGAAGGGAAAATTCCACGGCAGAATCCCCGCAACCACACCGAGCGGTTTGCGGAACAGGAAAATGTTTTCGTTCTGGCGGTCGCTGGTGATGATCTCGCCCTCGATGCGGCGCGCCCATTCCGCCATGTAGTCGAGGTAATCAGCGGTGAAGTTGACTTCGACTTCCGCCAGGGAGCTGATCTTGCCTTGTTCCAGGGTGATGGTGCGCGACAAATGCGCAACGTTCTCCCGCAGCCTGGCGGCAATGCGCCGCAAATGCCCGGCGCGCTCGATGGCCGGTGTGCGCGACCAGTCTTTTTGCGCGGTGCGGGCGGCGGCGAGGGCGCGGTCAACGTCTTCAGCGGTAGATGCTGGCACCTTCGACAGCACGGCACCGGTGGCCGGGTTGATGACCTCAAGATGGGCGGCGCTGGCGACAAATTGGCCGTTGATGAAATTCTGGTAAACAGGCACAGATGACATGCGGCGACTCCTGATCAATAGGTACGCGACGGTACTGGGGCGTGGTCCGGGGTGCGATAGCGGGCGAGGGTCGCCGTGGCGCTCTGGCGTAACAGGCTGATGTCGATGGCCACCGCAATGAACTGGCAGCCCCAGCTTTGATAGCGGCGCGCGTCGTCTTCGTTCGGCGCCAGAATCCCGCAGGCCTTGCCGGCCGCCAGCGTGGCCTGCACCGCGTGTTGAATGCGTTCCTGAACCTCGGGATGACCTGGATTGCCAGCATGGCCGAGGCCGATGGACAGATCCGCGGGGCCGATAAACACCGCGTCAACGCCTTCGACGGCAGCGATGGCTTCGACGTTTTCCACTCCGGTGCGCGATTCGACCTGCACGATCAGGCACAACTGCTCATGGGCAGTGGTCAGGTAGTCCGGCACGCCGTCCCACCGTGTAGCACGGGTCAAGCCGCCGCCGACGCCGCGAATGCCGTGTGGCGGATAGCGCATGGCGCGGACCAGCGCCGCGGCTTGCCCGGCGGTTTCGACCATTGGAATCATCAGGGTCTGCGCGCCGATATCCAGCAGTTGCTTGATCAGGCTGGCGTCGCCGTTCACCGCGCGCACCACCGGCGCGGTGGAATAGGGCGCGACGGCTTGCAACTGCGCGAGCACGCCCGGCACCGTGTTTGGCGCATGTTCACCGTCTATCAACATCCAGTCGTAACCGGTCGTGGCGACAATCTCGGCGGCGTAACCGGTGGCGAAACCGGCCCAGATGCCGTATTGCGTGGCGCTGTTGCTCAGCGCCGCTTTAAACGCATTGTGAGGCATGTTCATGACGGTTCCTTCTTAGCGGTTATACGGCCGATGCAGTTGGCATTCCGGGTTGAGCGTCACGCCGAACCCCGGCTGGTCGAGGGCCGACAGGCGCATGCGACCGTTAACCGGCACCGGTTCACCGAGCAATTGCGGATGGAACATCGGCACCACCTCATCAGCCTTCGGCGCCATCATCAAAAATTCTGCAAACGGGCTGTTATGCCGCGTCGCGACAAAGTGATAGCTGTACACCGAAGATCCATGGGGGATGACCAGCGCGTTGTGTGCGTCGGCGAGGGCGGAAATTTTCACCAGTTCGGTGATCCCGCCACACCAGCCGACATCCGGCTGAATGATGTCGCAGCAACCCATTTCCAGCAGCATGCGGAAACCCCAGCGGGTTGCTTCGTGCTCGCCAGTGGTCACCAGCATGCCTTGGGGGACGTTCTTGCGCAGCGCCGCGTAGCCCCAGTAATCGTCAGGCGGCAGCGCTTCTTCGATCCACTTCAAGCCATGTTCATGGGCGCCGACAGCGAGTCTGGTCGCGTAGTTGGGGTCCAGGCTCATCCAGCAATCGAGCATCAGCCAGAAGTCCGGGCCGACGCGTTCGCGCATGGTCGCCAGTTCCTCGAGATTTTTGCGCAGGCCTTCTTCTCCCTCGGCCGGGCCATGGTGCAAGGGCATCTTGCCGCCGATGAAACCCATTTTCTGCGCCAGGTCCGGACGGGCACCCGTGGCGTAGAACTGCAATTCATCGCGCACCGCACCGCCGAGCAACTGATGCACCGGTTCCTGGCGGATCTTGCCGAGCAAGTCCCAGAGCGCCAGATCGACCCCGGAAATCGTGTTGATGACGATCCCCTTGCGCCCGTAATACAAAGTCGACTGGTACATCTGGTCCCAGATTTTCTCGATGTCGGTCACTCGCGCCCCTTCAAGAAAACGCGCCAGGTGTTTCTCGACGATGTAAGCGGCCGGTTCACCGCCGGTGGTCACGGCAAAACCGACGGTGCCATCGCTGGCTTCAATCTCGACCACCAGGGTGCCGAGCACATTGATGCCGAAGGTGCGGCGGCTCTGGCGGTACTCGGGGTATTTGCTCATCGGCGTGGCGATGTGATCGTCGATCCAGTGACCGTCCGCCTGATCGTGATAATCCGCACCGCCTCCACGCAAGGTGAAAGCGCGCACGTGTTTGATGGTTGGAATGCCCATGGTTTGACTCCTCAGGTTTAAACGGTGGCCGGTTTGTTCGAAGCTGTTTGCCCGGGGGCGCGAACGCCCAGGACCAGCAACGCGGCGATGACAGTGGTGGCGGCCAGCACATACAAACCGGCGGCCGGGGATTGGAAGGCGCCTTCAGCCCAGTTCTTCAGGACCGGGGCGATGAACCCGCCGAGCGCGCCGAACGAGTTGATCAAGGCAATGCCCGCTGCGGCGGCGCTCCCTGCGAGATAGCTGGAAGGGAAAGTCCAGAACACCGGTTGCACGGCGATGAAACCGGAGGCGGCGAAGCACAAGGCGATGATGCCGAGGAACGGGCTGCTGAACGTCACCGAGCAGGCGATACCGGCGGCGGACATCAGCAAGGTCAGGCATGCAGTGTGGCGCCGTTCGCCGGTGCGGTCGCTGTAGCCGGGGATGAAGTAGGCCGCAACGATTGCGCAGATCCATGGAATCGCCGTGACCAGCCCGACCATCAACCCGACTTTGGTGCCCAGCAAGCCGCCGACTTGAGTCGGCAGGTAAAACACGACGCCGTAGACACTGGCCTGAATCAGCAGGTAAATCAGGCACAAGTACAGCACCGACGGTTGGCACAACACGTTCAGCAAACTGCGACCGTGATTCTGTTTGTGACTGTCTTCCTGATCGAGCAGGGTCTGGATCTGCACGCGTTCTTCAGCGGTCAGCCATTTGGCATCTGCCGGGCGATTGTCCAGGTACCAATAAGCCCAGATGCCCACGGCGGTGGCCATCAAGCCCTCCACCGCGAACAGCCATTGCCAGCCATGGAAACCGGCAAAGCCGTCCATTTCCAGAAGCAGGCCGGACAGCGGGCTGCCGAAGATGAACGCCAGCGGCGCGCCGAAGTAGAAGAAACCCATGGCCTTGCCGCGCACGGCGTTGGGAAACCAGTAAGTCAGGTAAAGAATCACGCCGGGGAAGAAACCGGCTTCAGCCACGCCGAGCAAAAAGCGCAGGACATAGAAGGTGGTTTCGTTATGAGCGAAGACCATGGCGGCAGAGACCAGGCCCCAGGTGACCATGATGCGACACATCCACAACCGGGCGCCGACGCGATGCAGGATCAGGTTGCTCGGCACTTCGAGCAGCGCGTATCCGACGAAGAACACCCCGGCGCCGAAGGCGAAAGCGGCGTCGCTGATGCCGGTGTCGGCTTGAAAGGCTTGCTTGGCAAACCCGACGTTGGCGCGGTCGAGGAAGGCCATGATGTACATCAACAGCAGGAAGGGCAGGAGCCGCCAGGAAATTTTGGCGAGCAGAGGTGCGGGTAGAGTCTTCATCGCAGTATTCCTTTGGTAGGGCATTTGTTCTTATGGAGAAGACTGTACGGCGGTGAATCGATGCGTTACAAATCGAATCTAGCTAACAACTGATACCTTCAGGGTATCGATAAAAAAGAGCTCGCCATGACCACTCCAGCCATTTCCCGCAGCCTGCTCAATCGCCTGCGTTACAAGCATCTGCACATGCTCGTCGCGCTCAGCAGCAGCCAGAACCTGCATCGCGCTTCGCAAAGCCTGAACATGTCACAACCGGCGGCAACGCGGATGCTGCATGAGATCGAAGACATGTTCGGTTGCGATCTTTTCGAACGCCTGCCTCGCGGAATGCGCCCGACTGCGCTGGGCAGTGAACTGATTCGTTTCGCCGAGTCGGCGATCAGTGGTCTCGACCGTTGCGCCGAAGACCTGATCGCTCGACAGCAGGGGGGTTACGGTTATTTGTCGATCGGCACGATCATGGGGGCCGCGCCGGACCTGGTGATGGACTCGATTGCCGAAATAAAATCGCTCAACCCGCAACTGCGCATCCGCATCATGGGAGACACAAGCGACCAGGTGATTCAGCTGCTGGAGCAGGGCCGCATTGACCTCGCCATTGCTCGCCGCAATGCCGCCACCGACAGCGAGCATTATCAATTCGAGCAATTGGGTAACGAACGGCTGTTGGTGGTGGTGCACGCCGGCCATCCGTTGGTGAAGCGCAAAAAACTTGATCTCGCGGAACTGGTCAGCGGTTGGCCATGGATTGTGCAACCGCAGAGCAGCCCGGCGCGGATTGGTCTGGATCAAGCGTTGCAGCGCCAGGCGTTGCCGACGCCGGCCGACATCATCGAATGCAGCTCTGTCTATTCGATGCAGCAGCTGATTCAACTGACCGACGCGATCATGGTGCTCTCGGAAACCGCGTTGCGCGACTACCTGAAAATGGGGCTGGTGGTCGCGTTGCCGATCGAGCTGGACGTGCAACTGGCGCCGTTTGGTTTGCTGCTGCGCAAAGGTGAGCACATCAGCCGCGAGCTCGGTTTGTTCATTGAGTTGCTGCGCCGCAAAGCGGTCGTTTTCTGATTTATCGGTCAGATAGTTGTTACCCGTTGTTTTCTAATTCCGGATAACGCTATAAAGTTAACCTTTCGGTCAGCTTTGCACTGTCATATCAGCCCTTTGCTTCGTCAATAAGGGCCTCTGCACGACTCGAGATTCCCAGAACATAACCACAAGGGCGGACCTATAACCGCCCAGAGGATGATCCATGTCCAACCGTGATATCTCCCGGCGCTCGTTCCTTCAGGGCGGGCTGGTAGCGGGCGTGAGTGTGACGCTCACGCCGCTCAGCAGTCAGGCGCTGGCGGCCCTGATGGAAAACAGCGTGACCGTGCCGTCCGAGCAATGGCTCGGCAATAACGGCAAGGCCCGCGCGCGTAATGATGCCTTGTCGAAAGTCTGCGGCAGCAAAGTGTTTGCCCGCGATATTCGCGCCAAGGACATGCCTGGATGGCCGCAGCAGCAGGGGCACGCCATGCTGCTGAAAATCACCAAGGCTGATCGCATCTACGCGGGTTACGACCTGACATGGCTCGGCGCCGATTTGCAGCCGGACCGCATCGTTACCGCCGCCGATCTGGAGAAGGACGGCATCGTTTTTCCGGAGGAGCACGCGCCCGATCCGCTGCTGCCGGAAGGCAAGGTGCCGATGTTCATCGGTCACCCGGTGGCGATCCTGATCTGGAACGACTTCGAGCGTTTTCGGCAGGCCAAGGCCAAACTCAAATTCAACGACAAGGCCATCCGCTACGGCGCTCAGGTGCCGTTCTACGAAGGCGATCCTTACGGCAGCTTCCGCTACGTGCGGGTCGGCGGTGCGACCTCGGCGGACGAGGATGAATTCGCCAGCCTCAAGGATTCGATCCTTTTTCCGATGCTGCGCAACCGGCGCCCGGTCTGGGATTCCCAGCCGAACCTGCACGGCAACCTGACCGAGCGCGGGCTGTATTATGCCGACCGGATGAAACAGCAGATTGATACGCCGCCGGACAACTGGCTGGTGTTTGACGAGCGCTATAAAACGCCGTCGATCGAACCTGCCGCACTGGAGCCGGACAACGGCAACGGCTGGTACGACCCCGCCACCAAGACCCTGCATTTCGTGGTCGCCACCCAGTGCCCACTGGAAACCGCCACCGACACCGCGAAGATGATCGCGCCGTCGCGTTTCGGCCTGGCCAATCTCAACATGCACCCGGGTTATACCGTCGGTTACGGCTCCAAAGACCACAACATTTTCGTCTACTACGCTGCGCTGGCTGCGTTGTATGGCGCCGGTGTGCCGGTGCGTCTGGCTAACGATCGCTACGAGCAATTCCAGAGCGGGATCAAGCGTCACCCGTTCGATATCCGCTATCAACTGGCGGTCGACAAGACGGATCACAGCTTCAAGATTTTCCGCGCCGAGATGAGCGTCGACGGCGGCGGACGCATCAATTACAGCCCGTCGGTGGCGGCTGTTGGTGCGACGGCAGCGCAATCGATCTACTACATGCCGCAGAACGACCTGCAGGTCACCGCCTATCATTCCCGTGCTGTTGAAGCCGGATCGATGCGCGGTTATGGCACGCTGCAAAGCATGGCATCGACGGAAATGATGGTCGATGAAATTGCCGATCGCCTCGGCATCGACGCGATTGATCTGCGCCGCAAAAACGCCCTGCGCTCGGGCATGAAAAATACCCAGGGGGCGGTCCCGGCCGGCGCCTTGCGCCTGCATGAAATTCTCGACAAGGCTGCCGTCCACGAAGTCTGGAAAAACCGTGCGGCGATGAAAAAGCAGCGCGAGGCCAAGGACCCGGATAACTGGTACGGCGTGGGTTTTGCGATCTGTCAGAAAGACTTCGGCACCGGTTCCGAAGCGCCAATGGCCAGCGTCGAATTCAACGCGGACGGGCGCATTCACTTGCGCCACATCGGCATTGAGATCGGCACCGGCATGTCCACCTCGCAAGCACTGGTCGTCGCCGACTTCCTCGGTAACCCGGCGCACGAAGTAAAGACCGGCGAAACTGAATGGCACGAGTTGCAACTCATCACCGGCGGCAACCCGTACACCATGAGCCAGGCCGAGCAGGACAACTGGCTGCGTAATCCGCGCTGGGTCGGCAAAATAGCGTCGGCTTCATCGGCGACCAACTCCGCTTATTACTTCAGCCACGCCACCCGTGAAGCGGCCCGCGTGCTGTTCAACCACGGTCTGTGGCCGGCGGCACTGCAGATCTGGCGCCAAGGTCCTTATGGTGGCCAGGCCAATCCTTACGTGGTGCGCCGCGAAGACGCGCATTGGGTCGACGGCAAGCTCACCGCCAACGGCATGCAGCCGCTGACGTTTGCAGAGCTGGCAAAGTACGCCCACGAAAAAGGCCTGGTCACTGGCGCCAGCGTCCACGGTTTCAACCGCTGGAGCTGGGCCGAGTCCGAGTTCAGCATCGATGGCGTGCGTGAACGCTTGCCACTCGATGGGCTGGCGGTGAAGTACGGCGACGGTGCCCCGAGCGTGAAAAAAGCGCAGATGAACAGCGCCGGTTTCCATCTGCTCGACCGCCAGAACACGCATTACCCGGACACTCAGCTCAACAACGCGGCCGTAACTTACTACAGCCCGGTCGCGACGCTGGTGGAAGTGAAAGTGAACAAAGGCTCAGCCGAGGTAGAAGTGCTCAACCATCACTCGTGGGTCGAGTGCGGGCGGGTGCTGGTCGAAGAATTGGTCAGAGGTCAGCTTGAAGGCGGCATCGCCATGGGAATTGGTCATGCGCTGATGGAGGAGATGTCGCTGTACGAAGGCGGGCCGGGGGAGGGTGACTGGAATTTCAACCGCTACCGTTTGCCGATGGCGCGGCACGTTGCAGTGTGGAAACAGACAGCGGAAATCCTGCCGCCACTGTCACCGAGCGACCCCTCCAAAGGCATTGCCGAAGTGGTGATGATTCCGGTGGTCGGTGCGATCGGCAATGCCGTGGCTCACGCCATCGGCAAACGTGTTCGCGACCTGCCTATCACTTCTGCCCGCATCAAGGAGGCCCTCAATGGCTAACCGTCCGCTTCAACTGACCCTCAACGGTCAATCCGTCGGCCCGGTGGACATCCCTGATGACCTGCCGATGATCGACTATCTGCACGAATACAAAAACCTGACGGGCTCGCGCCTCGGTTGTGGCCAGGGCATCTGCCATGCCTGCGTGGTCATCGTCGACAACCCGGATGGCACCAGCGAAGAAGTGCGCACCTGCATCACCGGTGCGCATTACTTCGAAGGCAAAAAAGTCCGCACCATCGAAGGCCACGCAACCCGTGATGAGCAAGGTCAGGTCACCGGGCTGAACCCGATCCAGCAGCGTTTCGTCGATGAGTTTGCGTTCCAGTGCAGCTACTGCGCACCGGGTTTCGTGAATGCCGCAACGGTGCTGGTGGAAAAGCTGCAGCGTCAGCCGATCGTTAAAAGTCAGCTGGAAAAAGTCATCGAGGACAGCCTCGGCCATCACATCTGCCGCTGCACTGGCTACGTTCGCTATTACAGCGCGACGCGCAACGTGTTGACTGATCTCGGCCTGGTCAAGGAGGGTTGAGCATGAAGCACTTACTGTCCCGCCTGGCATTGGCGGTCGGTCTGGCTGTGCCGGCGTTGTTGGCGCAGGCGCAGGATCAGGTCGCGCGCGGTGAATACCTCGCGCGCGCTGCCGATTGCGTGGCCTGTCACACTGCACCGGGCGGCGCGCCGTACGCGGGCGGTCTGCCGATCGTTTCGCCGTTCGGTACCATTTACGGCACCAATATCACGCCGAGCAAGAAGCACGGTATTGGCCTCTACAGCGATGACGAGTTCTTCGCCGCGCTTACCCAAGGCAAGCGTCGCGACGGCGCGAACCTGTACCCGGCGATGCCATACACCTCGTACCACCTGATGCCTCGGGCGGATTCGGATGCGATTCACGCGTACCTGAGAACCTTCGAGCCCATCGAGCGGCCGGCGCCGGTCACCCGCCTGACTTTCCCGTTCAACGTGCGGCCGGGCCTGACGGGTTGGAACATGCTTTACGGCAAAGACATGAAGCTGGCCCCAACCGAGGGCAAAAGTGAGGCCTTCAAGCGCGGCCAATACCTGGTCGATGTACTCGGTCACTGCGGCGAATGCCACACGCCGCGCGGCTTGCCGGGTGCGATGCAGCTGGACAAACGCATGACCGGTGGTGTCCTCAATGGTTATCTGGCGCCGAGTCTGCTCGCCGATGATCTGGCCGCTCGCGGCTGGAATCATCAGGACCTCAGCTCATTCCTCAAGCACGGCATGAGCGCGCAGGGGACGATGTTTAACGAGATGTTCCCGGTGTTTCACAACAGCACTCAGCGCCTGACGGACCCCGACCTGGCGGCGATGGCGACTTTCCTGCTCGGCGATCAACCGCCCGCGGCCAAAGTGGTTGCCGACGTGCCGCTGGATCAATTGGCGGCCAGCGCCAGGCGCGGTCGTCAGGATTACCTGAACGTTTGCGCCGGTTGCCATGCGCCAGAGGGTGAAGGTAAACCGCACATAGCCGTGGCGATGCGCGGCAACACCACGTTGCGCCTGGAAGACCCGCGAAACCTGCTGCGCGTGATCGAGGACGGCATCGGCGAGCAGCAATTCGTCGGTTTCGAACGCATGCAGCCCATGCCGGGGTTTGCCGACAAGCTAAGTGACGAGCAACTGACCGATCTGTTGAATTACCTGCGCCAGGGCTGGGGCGGTCAATCGGCAGAACTGGCGGTGGGTGACGTGCAGAAGCTGCAGGCAGATGCGCCGCCCGCCGAGCACAAGGCGCACTGACATGCAGCATCTGGATCTGCAAGTCATACGCCGTGCGCTGCAGTGGTCAACGGCCGGTCAGCGCGTCTGGCTGTGCACGGTGCTCGCGACGTATGGCTCGGCGCCGCGTGCGCCGGGCTCGTTGCTGGCGGTCAACGCTGACGGGCAATGGATCGGCTCGTTGTCCGGCGGTTGCGTCGAGGAAGATTTTCTCGAGCGTGTTGCTGAGGGGGCGTTTATCGAGGAGGTCAGCGTTGTTCGTTATGGCGAAGGCGATGATCCACGCTCTCGCGTGACGCTGCCCTGTGGCGGCGTACTTGATGTGCTGGTGGAGAAACTGGACGCTGACTGTGACGTGCAGGCGCACTTGCGCGAGTTGGAGTCGGCGTTGCTCGGCCAGCGTCGATTGATTCGCGAAATTGATCTGGCCAACGGTGCGCGCAGCCTGTTCACGAATCGCGAGCAGGGCGCGCGTATCGAGCGAGAGATTGACCGGGTCCGGGTGCGCATTGGCGCCGCGCAACGGCTGCTGCTGGCCGGGTATTCCAGCGTCGCGCAGGCGTGTGCGGAGTTTGCGGTTGGCTTGGGTTTCGAGGTGATTCTGTGTGATCCGCGTGACGAGGTGCTCGACGGCGTGGTGTTGGAGCATGTCGAGATTCGCCGGCAGTTGCCCTCAGTGTTCATCGCCGACGGTGGCTGCCACAGCGACACGGCGGTGGTCGCATTGACTCACGATCCGCGCATTGATGACCTGGCGATGATGGAGGCAGTGCGCACCGAGGCGTTTTATATCGGAGTGATGGGTTCAATGCAGACGTCACGCAAGCGCTTCGAGCGACTGCGGCGAATTGGTGGTTTGGGTGAGGCGCAGCTGGCGCGAATTCATGCGCCGATCGGGTTGAACCTGGGCAGCAAGACACCGCCGGAAATCGCGCTGGCGGTGCTGGCAGATATCCTTAGGATCCGCAGCGGTATCCCGCGAGATCGAGTCTAAAACCCTATTGAGGGCTATGAAAGCCACACAGAGATCTGGCGCTTTGCAGTACTTGTGGGAGCGTGGCTTGCCCGCGATGACGTCGTGTCATTCAGCATCCTGGTTGATTGAAATACCGCATTCACGAGCAAGCTTCGCGCCTACAGGGCCGCTCTATTGCCAATGAAAAGGGCCGCATCAAGCGGCCCTGTTTCTATCCGGTCCTCAAAACCCCAACCTGTCCCGCAACCCGTAATACCAGGCGCCCAACGCCGCAAACGGTGTCCGCAACATCTGCCCGCCCGGAAACGGATAATGAGGCAGGTCGGCAAACGCATCAAAACGCTCCGCCTGCCCGCGCAATGCCTCGGCCAGCACCTTGCCGGCCAGGTGCGTGTACGTCACGCCATGCCCGCTGCAGCCCTGGGAATAATAGATGTTATCGCCCAGACGTCCGACCTGCGGAAGACGCGACAAGGTCAGCAGGAAATTGCCCGTCCAGGCGTAGTCAATTTTGACGTTCTTGAGCTGCGGGAAGGCCTTGAGCATTTTCGGGCGGATGATCGCTTCAATATTTGCCGGATCCCGCGCGCCGTATACAACGCCGCCGCCGAAAACGAGGCGCTTGTCGCCGGTCAGTCGGTAATAGTCGAGCAGGTAATTGCAGTCTTCAACGCAGTAGTCCTGCGGCAACAGGCTGTTTGCCAAGGCCTCGCCCAACGGCTCGGTCGTGATCACCTGGGTACCGCAAGGCATCGACTTCGCGGCCAGTTCCGGCACCAGATTGCCAAGGTATGCGTTGCCCGCGACAATAACGAACTTCGCCCGGACCTTGCCCTGCGGCGTATGCACCACCGGATTGGCGCCGCGCTCGATGCGCACCGCCGCAGACTGCTCGTAGATAGTGCCGCCCAAGGACTCCACTGCAGCGGCTTCGCCTAGCGCAAGGTTCAACGGATGAATGTGGCCACCGCTCATGTCGAGCAGGCCGCCGACATATTGATCGCAACTCACCACTTCACGGATGCGCCGTTGATCCATCAGCTCCAGCTGCGTGTGACCGAAACGCTCCCACAGACGCTTCTGCGATTCCAGATGGCCCATCTGTTTGGCGGTGATCGCAGCAAACACTCCGCCGTCTTTAAGGTCGCACTGGATATTATATTTGGCGACTCGCTCGCGAATGATGCGGCCGCCCTCGAACGCCATTTCACCGAGCAGCTGAGCCTGCCGGGGGCCGACCGTGCGCTCGATGACATCAATGTCGCGGCTGTAACTGTTAACGATTTGACCACCGTTGCGGCCCGAAGCCCCGAAGCCTACTTTTGCGGCTTCCAGCACGGTCACCTTGAAACCGTTCTCCAGCAGAAACAGGGCAGAGGACAAACCGGTGTAACCGGCGCCGATGACACAAACGTCAGTCTCGATATCACTTTGCAGCGCCGGACGCGACGGAACAGCGTTAGCCGATGCCGCGTAATAGGATTCTGGGTAGGAAATATTCGCCATCCGGCAGCCTCTGTTTAATATATTTTACGAGTCCGCCGATCCTACCCGAGATAAAAATCAACCGCCAGCTACCGGAAAATCTCCGTCGCAGCGGCGAAATTAATATTTTGCATATTCATAGGGTTAGCTCAAAAAAAGGTGTTGACACCCCTTCGAATTTACGTAGAATGCCGCCTCACAGCAGGCACGTAGCTCAGTTGGTTAGAGCACCACCTTGACATGGTGGGGGTCGTTGGTTCGAGTCCAATCGCGCCTACCAAACAAAATCCGCTCTGCTGGGCGGTCTAGAAAGGCTCACCGAAAGGTGGGCCTTTTTTGCTTTCTGGGATTCAAGCAGAACGTTCACAAAATATAGGGTTCGTTCACACTGGGCAATGTGAACGGGCAATCGACGGGCGTTGACGGTGTGAAACTACCGGCCAGCAGGTGAGGCTTCTCGCATTTGGTCTAAGTAAAACTCACGACCACGGTGCGTCAGATCAATGTACTCGTAGCCCATGGTGTCCGTTGCACCAGTAATCAGTTGATACCCCCCTAGAACGTCGAGTGCGTGGTGAGTGGTGATTCTTGGTAGGCGGGTGTACTCAAGCAAGCCACTGAACGTAAGGTTCTCCCCTCGATTCACCGAACTCCCCACGCACAGGAACACCTGCATTTGCTCATTGCTCAAGGGGTGTGATTTGACTTCCTCTGCGTCCGGCTCGTATCGGGCGTAGATGAAAATCAGGAGTGGGATCGCCAGTAAGGTCATAATCACTAGCAGCAGCAGTACACACCAGAACGGTAACGAGACGTCACGTGTGAGCCATGCTCCGAGCGCCGTGAACCAGCTCCACAGCCCATCAATGGCTGGGCTGAAGAACGATACATTCAGTCGTGTCTCTACCCACTGCGTTATCGGGACGGCGGCCATCGTGGCTACTATCCACCAAAACACCTTAATCACTGTGTTCCATTTGGTCTTTCCATTAGTGTCTGTAGCTCGCATTCTTTCACCTGCCCTCGCCCAATGTTTCTGATGGTAACCGCCGCATTCGTATGAAAGCCAGCCAGAAGCGCACCTCCCAGGAACACAACTATTGAGTCTCCCGAACACTAGCTATACTGTTTGCACATACAGTATTTGGTGTGTGCGTGATGGAAGACGATTTGATGGACGACAGCGGATTTGAATTGAGGATGCCCACCCGCGTAGAGATGCTGAAGCACTACTGCTCGGTACTGGAAGCTGAGCTGGATACAACACGTCAGGTTCTACGCAGGGCCCATAAGACCATTGCCGGGTTGATCGTCATGTACAGGGGCGGATCGAAGGAGCTTGCCGCCCTAAAAATCGAACACGAACGGCTGAAGTGGGCGCTGAGTGATGTGTATCGTCGAGAGAGTGAACGGGAGACGGCACAGATGGGCTACGCATATGGTGATCACACTAAAGATAAGACCTAGCTTCACGGCTGCTCTAATCAGACCTTGGTGGCACATCGACATATTTTATTGCCAAGCGACTTGGCAAGGGGTATAAGGAAATCGCTGGGCGTACCGTCCAGGTGCTCTTTAAACATGGTGAATATTCTCTGGGCTTGCAGTTGGTGGTCGGGAAACTGACCGGCTTTGGTGTTCTTCAAAGCTACCTCTCCGCAACGACTCAGTCCCCAAGGTCGTCCTATGTGTGTGTCCTGTGCTCGGGCCGCGCGTCATCGAGGTGTCCCGTGTTAGCGTTTGCTCTATGCGGTGGCGAAGTGTTCCTCGTTAACGTAACGCTGTTCGGTTTGCGCAATTGGCATGTGTTGATGGATGAATTCTAAGGTGACGAAGTTTGTGGCGGCGACGGCTTATCGATATTGATAAATCAATATCAATAAGCAGAACTGTGGTTTGTAGTGGTGTCTTGGAAGTTCCATTCGGCCCGGAATGCTTTGGCGGCGGCAATTTCGCCGGCGAAGGAGCTACAACCATGCGTAAGACGAAAGCAGTCCGTTCTCGGACTATTCTGAAAAAGCACAATATCCAAGACACCCGCGTTACAGTTGATAGTGAACGTTCTCATAGCAATAAAGGAAGCAGCAGTCGGTTGAAACGAATCCGCCATGCGGTGGAGGGACTTCTGATTCGCCAAGCGCTTTTGGAGATCTGGGAACGTAAGCAGGAGTACTGGGATGGAGCCTGCGAGGCTGTAGGCAAACTCCTTGAGGTTGTTCTCTCATGACGCAACAAATCACATCATTCGAATTCTGAAGGGCCGATCTAAGAATCGGCCTTTCTTCATTTTAGGGATCGGAAAATGGACGCTCCTACGTACCCTTTCAAGCCTATTCACAGTATCCAAGCATTAGCCTTGGCGCTGGGCGAGAGCGAACGTCTGCTAGAGCGCCTTGCGATCCGTGCTGACCGAATGTACCGCCATGTACCTCAAGAGAAGAAAGGTAAGAAGCGGGATACTTACGATGCTCACGAGCCTCTCAAGCGGGTTCAGCGAAAGCTAGTTGACCGGGTGTTGTCCAAAGCGATCTTCCCCGCGTATCTTCACGGAGGCATAAGGGACCTTAAGTCCCCACGGAGCATTCATAGCAATGCGACTGTGCATGCGGGAGCAAGGTTCGTCATCCTCCAAGATATCCGTAACTTCTACCCGTCCATATTGAAAAGCCAAGTTAACGCCTTATTTCGCGGGCTGTTCGGGTTTGGAGCGAGTGTAGCGGCCCTGCTGTCGTCAATTTGTACCCGCGACGGGAGTGCGCCTCAGGGGGCTAGTACGAGTGGCTACATCGCCAACCTGGTTTTCTGGGATGTTGAACCAAAGATCGTGAAGGACCTCTTGGACCGAGGCTTCCAGTACTCTCGATTCGCTGACGATATCACTATCTCCTGTAGCCGCGAGCCGTCGACGAACGAGCTTTCCGGCATAGTTTCGACCATCACCGGGATGTTGGCTGCCAAAGGCTGTCATCAGAAGCGTACAAAGCTCCACATGCGTGTTCGTGGGCAGGGCATCAAGACTGATGACGCTACTTTCCAGCCGGTCACGGTAACAGGGTTGAGCGTCTTCAATAGCACTCCGAGCCTAACCAAGTTGGAACGAAAGCGTATACGTTCAGCGGTCAGGGAGTTGGAAGTGGTGAGCGAGTCGATGCCGGGCTGGGCTGTCCTTGAACCGATGTATCACCGTGCGATGGGGCGGGTAGGAAGACTTCTGGCGTGCGGTCATCCAGACGGCGAGGCATTAAAGGCTCGTCTCAATGTGGTTAAGAGGTCGTACCAAACTCCGTTGCTCGAACGGTATCAGCAAACAATCACCACATGCTTGGCTATAGCGACTGATTCCCTCGGCAGCGCTTCTTCCTGTTCTGATCTGTAGCTCCAAGTCTTCGAAGTGGTGTGATGGCAAGCGGCCACAACAAGCGGTAGGATGCCGCCACTAATTCGCATCGGAACGCGACTATGAAGACGGTTTTCGCTGTCACTGCCTGTCTGCTGTCACTCGCGGGATGCCAAGACTCAGAAGAGCAACGCTTACTAACGGTGGCTAATGCTGCAAAGAAGAGCATCGCTGCAAGGTACAAAGACCCCGACGCAGTGCAATTCAAAGACCTGACACTGGACTGGCAACAGCAGCACATGTGCGGAATGCTCAATGCCAAGAACGGATTCGGTGCATACACCGGATACGAAAGGTTCCGAGCAGACCTGAAAGGGGATGGTGCCGGTACGGTTGTGACCAACGTTTGGACTCAAACAGAGATGGTCAATCGATTCGAGGCAGACGGTGCAGCAGGACGGCTAATTGCTTCCGAGGCCAAGACGGCTTACAAAATCGCCTTTGAACTTATGTGTGACGATGTTGAGCGACTTAAGGTTAAGGGCCCAGCCAAGACGCCTATCAGTATTCCTGCCCCAAGCTGACCAAGGGCGTGTCCCACAGAATCCATGCCCCCGCCGCTACACGGGTGCATTCTCGGTGCGGTCGGCTACGGGGAAGGAGAGAGTCGTCTGAGGCCTACGACTGGCGAAGTCGCATGATGGCGTCCGTGATTCCTTGAGCATTTGTGTCCAGCGTTTCCATGGCCGCCATTGCGTTAGCAGCGTAAGCGTACGCCCAACCCCCTCTAGCTGATCAGACCTTCGCCTGCTTCAACCATTGATTGACCCACTCGCAATCAAACGCCGTCGGATCGAACCCATCATCCCCATACCACTCCGACATTGCCTCGTGCTCAGGGTGATTCGGATCCGCCAACGCCGCCAGAAAATCTCGTACCCTGGGGCGCCACCGATGTCCTCCGGCGGGCGAGCATTGGCTCCTTCGATGCAACACGGCACTTGCGGGAAAATAATCGCGGGCAACGTTTTCTCGACTTTAATTCGCAGTTCCCAGTTGTCGCCGAAGTCATAGACATAGCGAAACGTCTTCTTCCCGTACAACACGCTGATCAGCTTTTTGCGCTGCTCCGAAATCACTGGCGGGCCCCATTCCGGGTCCGGCACGCCATAACTTTCACCATCAATTTCAAACTCGTGCAGGTGCGTATCGCTCCAGCCGAAAACGACCTGGATCACGCGATGCAACTTGCTCAAGGTGATGCTTTCAGGCACTGCCACCCGGCGCCAGATCGAAGGTTTTATCCATTTAAATTCCATGTGCAGTATCAGCACACGGTCGGTTTCAACCACGGAGAGATGAGATGTTTTTGGCATTGATCAAGCAGCCTCGCAGCGTTCGAAAGGGTTAAGAGAAACGTTCCAGGGTAGTAGTTCGTCCACCCGATTGACGGGATGGTCGGCGATTCGCTCCAGCACATGGGTCAAATAGGCTTGCGGGTTCAGGTCGTTCAGTTTGGCCGAGCCTACCAGGCTGTAAATTGCAGCGGCTCGCTCTCCACCGGCATCGGAACCCACGAACAGATAATTTTTGCGACCCAAAGCGACGGCGCGCAGCGCGCGTTCGGCAGCGTTGTTGTCGATTTCGATCCGTCCGTCATCGCAGTAGCACACCAAGGCCTGCCACCGGTTGAGGGCATAGAAAATCGCACCGCCTAATGCCGATTTTCTCGACAGTTGCGTCAGCGTCTGGTTAAGCCACGCGTGCAGCTGTTCCAGCAGCGGGCTTGCCCGGCTTTGCCGAGCGGCTTTTCGCAGGTCGGGTGGTTGGCCTCGAATCTCGCTTTCGATGGCATATAAGGCCGCGATACGTTGCAGCACTTCGGCGGCAAGTGGTGAGGACTGGTCTTTATAAACGTCGTAAAACTTACGCCGGGCGTGAGCCCAGCAGGCAGCTTCTTGAACACTACCCGAGCTATACAACTGAGCAAAACCGGCGTAGCCATCGGCCTGCAAGATCCCGCTGAAGTTTTTGAGATGAGCACGGGGATGTTGCCCCTTGCGATCCGGCGAGTAAGCAAACCAGACCGCCGCCGGCGTCGTGTAGCCGGCGGGTCGGTCATCGCGCACGTACGTCCACAGGCGTGCCGTTTTTGTTTTGCCGGTGCCCGGTGCAAGCACGCCAATCGGCGTGTCGTCGGCGTGGACTTTATGGCCGCTCATCACATGGCGCTCAAGCGCGTTGATCAGCGGCCTGAGCAGCTGGCTGCTCTGCCCAACCCAGTCGGCCAGGGTTGAGCGTTCCAGATCCACACCTTCACGGGCATAGATCTCGGACTGCCGATACAGCGGAAGATGATCGACAAATTTGGAGACCAATACATGGGCCAGTAACCCCGGGCCTGCAAGGCCGCGAGCTATCGGACGACTCGGTGCAGGTACTTGCGCTATGTGTTCGCAGCAACGGCAAACCAGCTTGGGGCGAACATGGCGAATCACTTTAAAGCGTGCCGGAACGTACTCCAGCACCTCAGACACATCCTCGCCCAGCTGGCGAAGCGCCCCACCACAGCCGGAACATTGCGACTCAGGCTGATGAATATGAATTTCGCGTGGGAGATAGTCCGGCAATGGCTTGCGGCGGGAAGTTGTACGAGGTGCTGGCTCAGCGACCGGTATCACTTCGGCTTGGCTGACCTCCAGCTCTTCAAGGCTCAACTGGAGCTGATCGATCATCGCGTCCAACTGCTCGGAGCGACGACCGAACTGCGTACGCCGTAGCTTGGCGATCATCATTTTCAGGCGTTCAATCTCTGCTCGCTGAGCAGAGACCAGGGCCTTCAAGGCATGAAGATCATTCGGCAGGGAATCGGTCACGAGATTCATGGCCGAATATTACTAAGATCTTTCAGCGCGTAAAGTCAGACCGCGAGGACGGGTGCTGTACGAATTGGCCTGCGCCAATCAATGCCTTCCAACAGCATCGACAACTGCGCCGCCGTCAGCGACACGCTGCCGCTGGTTGCTTGCGGCCAGACGAAGCGACCTTGCTCCAGGCGTTTGCAGAACAGGCACAAACCGTCGCCGTCCCACAGCAATTTGATCCGATCACCGCGTCGTCCGCGAAAGGCAAAGATCTGGCCGCAGAAGGGATCGGCTTCCAGCTGTGTTTGTACCAATGCTGCCAATCCGTCGAAGCCACGGCGCATGTCGGTGACGCCAGCGGCGATCCAGATACGGGTTCCAGCGGGAGGCGCAATCATCGCAGCAACTGCTGCAAGGTGAGTTGCAAGGTCTGCGGGTCAGGTGAGCCGGTGATGCGTAGCTTGGCTTTTCCTGCTTCTATAACGATCTCGGAATGGGGTTTTTGCGGCAGCGGCGCTGCTGACTGCAAGTCGATGGGTGCTTTGATCACCTCGACGGGCAAGAACGTTGCGCTCAGGCTGACCGGGCCGAATGCGCCGTCCTGGTATTGCTGCCGCCAGCGAAAAACCATGTTGGCATTGACGTCATGCTCGCGAGCGATCATCGACACTGAGGCGCCGGGTTGATATGAGGCTTCGACGACTTTGCGCTTGAATGCGGATGGGAAGTTCGGGCGGCGACCGGAGCGACGAGTGGGAGTTATATTCAAGATAGTGTCCACTAAAAAATGGTGTCCACTATCTTGGTTAATTTGGAGAACGGTCAGGAGTGGGTGCTGAGCGGACGGTTACAGTAAACACCCGCTTAACGGCGGTGAATGTTCACTAGGCGAAAACTGCCCGATGCCCATTTCCGCACGCTAATCATCACATCTGGACGTTAACGTGCGTGGAATGGGCCATCCCTAGCCCACCTAGATGGACTACTTAAAGAATCCAATCGTCCCCCGCTGGCACCTTACACATGGGCAACCCTGCACGCTTGCGATCAGCTCACTCAGTTTCCGTATGCCGCTCGGCATGGTCGACATCGACATCGACATCGACATCAACATCGACATCAACATCGACATCAACATCAGGGTGGTGGCTGAGCCCCCTATCCACCCTGCTGAATAGAGTTGTTCTCTTGCCTCGCGGCGTAAGCATGTAATCGGTGGGGTAGGGGCAGACAAACCCCACACGCTTTTGATCTGAACCCTGTAGGTAAGTGGTGACTGACAGTCACGGATAACTGACTTCCAAGTCTGTAGCCTCCATTATTCCTACCTTTGCCTCAGGGCACGATTAACAACTGTTTAAGTTCCAAGGGAGGAAAGGGGGTGACCCCCTCCCGCTGTTGCTCTTGCTCTGAATTGTGGAGGTATAACAGGTGCCCATAGGCACGGACTAATTCCCTGTGACTCCGTCACTGTTATTCCTGTTGAGTTGCTCAATCGTGGCTCACGCCACAAGTTACTAAGCAAGGTTGAGAGCAAAAGCAAAGCGGGCTGTCCGCCCCATCTCCCCCTTAATCCTATAGAGTTGTCATCCGTGCCTGGTGGCACAGGCTATTGTCAGTGACGGTAACGTCACAAGTTATAGATAATGTAGAGGTAGTTAATCCCAAAGCTCCGCTTTGGCGATTGTGCCCCATTCCGCCCTTTGGCGGAAGTTGGCACTTGCCTTTGATACATGCGGCCGAATTACTCCCCCCTCCGGCAGGTGTAGGTTAGGCCGCCTGAAACTCGCCTTGTGCAGCGAGCATCTCGTCGCGCCACTTCTTGATGGTCTTCGCAGACACACCAGTTTCTCTCTCGATGGATTTGACCAACATTCCATCCATCAGCATCTGCAACACCTGGCCTTTCTTCGGATGCTGCTGACGGGCAGGAAATTGAATAATGTTCGGCAGGAGGGTTGTGTACTCCGACTCCGATTCATATTCTTCGGCGGTCTTGTACTGGGTTAGTGTCCGTAAGTCAAAATGTAACTTGGCCAACTCTTCAGGTGTTGGATGGCCCCAGTTCATCTTGGTCTCGCCAGTCGCATGGCGGTTGCTCTGGTTCGATACCTTCCATCTCGTTGTACAGTGACCTAGGGCGACACTCCTTCATCCTGGGGGTAATCAGTTCGATTGCTTTTACATAGCGCCTCGAATGTCGTTCACCCAGTTGCAGCAAGTCCTCTACGGCTTCGTTGGTCACGATTGGTAAGTGTTCCAAGATTACCGCTATGTTACGCACGGATAGTGGCATCGACTTTCCCCCTGACTCGACAGGGCGATCATGCCAGTCGAGTCGTGCTACTCCCTCGATGATGTCCAGTGCGAACACGGGGTAACGACCCCAGTATGTGAAGCAGCCAATGTACCCCAAGAACGGGTTCCGAATCACCTTGGCTTTTCGGCCACGAGTACCTTTTGTCTTTTGGGCAATCCTGGCTCTAGCTGCCGGTGCGTTATCTTCCAGCCATTTACTTGCATTGGCACCAATGCGTGCGTCCAATGCGACCAGTTCTGAGCGGGAGAGAAGATTGCTAGTGCAGCTGTTCGATACGTGCAGTTTCTTTTTCATTGTTGTTTCTCTTTATAGTGTCGTCAGTTCATAAGCAACCCTCGGTGTGTTCCGGATACTGTCGATGGGAACGCTTGGCCCTTATTACGGGGGCACGAAAATCAATCAGTTCAGTTGCCGATTGGCCCGAGTAAGCGAAGCGTTGGTCTGCCGTGGGGGATGTTTTGCGTAGACAGAGATAAGCCTGCTCTCGGTTGTAGTGCTGTAACCTGCATCTAAAACCCAGCCGGCAGCACCGCCACAAGCCTTTAAAACCGTGGCTTGTAGAGCGCTACCACCCCCCTAGAAGGTAGGTCTACCAAGGGTAGGGGGCTGGTCGGCTAATAATGGCGGTTACAAGTTTTCTAGAACTTCTCGAACTGCTCGTTCGGAGACTCGCCACACCCACGCCATTCGCTCAACGGTTTCTCGATGGCGAGACTTTGAGACGTACTTTCTCAGGCTGGCACGGTCGTCTGTCGTCAGCGGGAGAATCTCAGGAATCTTCAGCTTGGGAATGATCGAATAAAGATCGATGGGTTTCGCCCACTTCTTTCGCTCATAATATTGATTAAGACGGCCATCAGTAGCAGGGATAAACAAAGTTGTTTCAGTGTTAGTCGGAGCTTCGGTTGAAGTGATGACGTTAACGATTGTGTTTGATTGTACGTTAATTACAAAGTAGTTCACGGGTATTTATCCTTAATATGATATTGCCTCCAGTTCCTTGGCTAGTGTGAGATTGGCGTTTAGTTGTGGCCTGTTACTCGTCTTCTGCGTTTGGTGGGAGGTGGATTGTTGGCTGCTACTAACAGCCGGTTGGGTTATATCGCAAAGTAGTTGGATGCCGCTTCGCCTGGTAGTGATCGTCTTTGTAGTTCTGGGCGGTCTCCTACTGTTCTAAAGGCGGTATCTGCTTTCTTCCAGAGCCGGTAAAGCTCTAGTTCTGAAAGTAATGGACTTACGTGAGGCCAGGTCTTTCCCCACGCGTCAAAGAACGCGAAGTCGATATCCTTCTCACGTACATAGTCGAACTCATGTTCGTTAAACCGACCTGAGTAAAGGCCAAGTATCTCGTCAGTGATCGGGTTAATCTGGTAGTAAAGTTTCATGATGCTTTTTCCTGTTGGTTAGTATGCTGTGCTTCGTGGGCCAAGTATTCTTGCTCCAATCGCTCAGGTGTTGCCTTGTTGTTCTCGCGAAAGTTCCGGGTTTGGCAGGCTGAACTGCACCATCGGGAACGATGTGACCGACTGTAGTAGGTCTTGTTGCAGTGGTCGCAAGACTTCCGCTGCAATGAATAACTCTTTTGCATATACATACTCTTAGTTGTGGTGGTACTTTTCGAAGGCAAAGAAATGCCGGCAACTCTTGTCATGGAATTCGGGAAGTGTCTTCAGGTTGTTGCACCAGGGTAGTGCGAGATAGAAGTGGAACTGGGGAAGGGTATTGCGTTGCTCTTCTAACTGGTGATCACGTTACGGTAGAATCCTGATCTGTCAAGTGGCTTGGTAGTGTTTAGATGGGTTTTCTCTGCTAATCCGACGAGCGGTAAATCATTCGCGTTGCTACGCGAAATCTGCTGTGCTCCGCCCCACGCTGATAGCCAGACTTCACGCAGGAGCACGTGTTCGTACTGAGTACATTGCTTTTCAGCTGACCCCGCTGGGTTGTCGTCAGCGGAGCGGATGAGTTCAAGGTTCCCGCTGCAAAACCCACCGCTCATGTCGGCCCCAGCAAAAGCGGGCTTCTTTATATACAGCAGGGATGGCCCGACTAATGGCTCGTACGAGAGTCAGGGCGATGGTTAAATGCTGATGTGACTAAGGGCCTCAGCTATCGCCTTCAGTGGGCTGCGACTGCCGTAAATGCTGACCGTGACCGCTCCGTCCTAGTGTCCTGCTATCCGTTTGATGAGCGAGTCTTGCACCCCGGCATCACGTAGATCGTCGATGAGCGTGTGCCGAAAACTATGAAACGTCTTCCAAGGGGCGGTGGTGCCCATTTTGATTTTATACCGACCAAACCACTTCGATGGTGCATGTCCCAGTTTCCCCCGAACTGCTTCCAGTTCAGGGAATAGCCGATCCGCTCCCGTGCTCCTGACTGTCTCGGCATGTTGGATCAGCCCCAAGTCGATCAGGGCTGGGTGCAAGGGCAGAATGCGTCGGCTGCTGGAGTTTTTCAGGTTCTGGCCTTCGCGGCTGTCATCGATGCGGATGCACTGGATGCCCTGTTGTTCGATGAAGTCATCCACACGCAGTTGGCAGAGCTCTTCCAGCCGGGCTCCTGTAGTTCGTCCAAGTAGCGGCAGCTAACAACTTGGAAGGCTTTCAAACAGTTTTCAAGGCAGCCAACCTATAAACTTGATTTGGCTAACCCATCTGCGAAACTGCACTCCACTTGACCACCCGTTTGCATTCGTACTGACCAACGATTGCACCGGATTTGCCAGGCGAACTTTGTGACCATGATCGGCAGAGAGCGGCCAGAAGCAGACGCTCATGGACGACCGCGTTCGGCCAGAAGCAGCCCATCGCGATCAGAAACGTTTGACGACAACGCGTCGCTCTCGCACTCTGTTTTGCCCCCTATTCTTCATTAGGCTTCCCTATGTCATTCGCAACCGTAGTGCTGCTTGACTCCTGGCCACAGCCAAGTACGTCGCCCGAACCCATCGTGTTTGCCACGGACACGCAGCTATGTTTACGGTATTGCACCGCAGGGGAAGAAATAGCTGTAATCCATTTTCCCCTAGTTAAAAAAATTCAATTCGGCTCACCAAACGACGAGGCTTTGGGTGGTCATCCGCTTATTGGACTTGGCCTCAAGCATTACCAAATTCATCGAATAGATAATTCGCCTTGGCTAGCAGAGCTTGAGCAGAGAAACGCCATTCATCCGCGACACGATAGACAGAGGTTTCTAAAAGATGCCATCCATTATGTCTTCACGTTTCAGGACTCTACCCTGGAATGCATCGTAATTGAGGGGCAGTTCTGGCATCCAAAAGTACAAGTCTTTACCTCGGAGCAGAAAGCAAGGGATGCCTGGCGCGAACTGATAAATGACGTGGGCGCATGTTCCCAATAGTCGCGAGTGGATGCCCGCTTTGGGTCGTTTTCTGCCGGTCACGGCCACGCAGTTTGATGGTCAAATCCGTTGGAAATGATTGGTCAGGTCGAGTGCGAATGGGTGGGAAAGTCTCTGCAATTACCCACCGTCCGAATCGATCAGCCGATCAGGTGCAACACGTCCCTGACGTTGAGGTGGGAGTATCGCGCTACGGATCGTGTATCTCGGTGGCCTGACACGATCATTATCTGGGCGTTGTTGAAACCCTTTTTTGCGACGTTCGTTATTCTGGTGTGCCTGAGCTGGTGTAGTCGAACGCTACTGTCCAAGCCTGCCTTTACTCTTGCCAATCGCACTGCCTGAGAAACTGCATGTGGAGTGACCGGGAAGATCAGGTTATTCGGGTGACGTTCTACGGCGGCACACAGTTGGGCGAGTTGGAGAATTTCCACTGCACGGTGGGTGAGGGGAACTGATCGTGTGCCGTTCTTCCCATCAATCACATCGGCAATTCGCTCTTTGAGGTGCAGGCAGTCTTTGGTCAGCTTTAGGATCTCAGAGCGGCGCATGGCAGTCTCGTAAGCCAGTTCAACAATCAGTTTCATGGTGGGTGACAGCTTTGCGAGCAAACGTTCAAGCTCGCTCGCACTAATCACCTTGTCAGAGGATCGATCAGGCTTTGGAAGTGCGATATCGCTGACGGGGTTGTGGATGTCGATCAATAGGCCGCGTTTGGCGAACCTTTAGAAGCGGGACATGAACGCAAGCTGCGTCCTGCATGTGGAAGGCTTCACCTTCTTCAGCCGCATAATCTTGAAGTCGTTGATCATCTGCGGTGTAATTTCGTGGATGGGCTGGGTGAAGTGTCTGCCCAAATGCTCCACGATTTTAAGTGCATGGTCGTAGCTGCCTTTCCCCTTGAGCATGGTTTCGCAGTAGGTCATGCCCAGCGTATATATAGTGTGATGCTTGCGATCCGCCGTCACGGCTTCAATCTGTTTCGCCCATGACTCTGCTTCGGCTTTCGTGCAGAAGGTTTTCGACTGGGGAGATTTACCTTTAACCCGTACCTGAGCGTTCCAGTTGCCGGACGGGAGTAAGCGGAAATTAGCCATTTTTAACGCCTCATGATGTGAATGGGCGTTCTGTGAAATCCAAGAGCAGCAGGGCTTGGAGCTTGCTCCTAGCAGACCTTGACATGGTGGGGGTCGTTGGTTCGAGTCCAATCGCGCCTACCAAACAAAATCCGCTCTGCTGGGCGGTCTGGAAAGGCTCACCGAAAGGTGGGCCTTTTTTTGTGTGCGCCCAGCATGGGCGCAATCTTGTGGGTGAAAGTCCCGCCGTAAGCTGACCACAGCGAACGAAGTGAAGCGCAACTGCACGAGGGCGACTGAGTGTGGGGAGGAAGCGTGAATCGAAGCCATGAGCCGATGTACAAGAACCGGATAAAAGGCGCGGCCGATCAGGGCGAGCGGGCACAAAACCGCGAAGCTCTTGTGGTCAAGGATCAGGTTGTGTAAATCCGGCGGTTGTGTGGTGAAGGATTGCGTTCTTACCTGGGGAGATCTCGCCTCATGCCTGAAAGGGCGACGGCGCCAGCCGGAGCGAGAAGTCAGCAGAGGCCGTAGTAGTCTTTTTTTTTTTGACGAAGGGCCGAACGAGAGAAAGCGTTATAGGCCATGTTGATGTGAAAGACCGGAAGTCAGATGCCCGCCAAACGCGGGGCGGATGGGGACTGCGAACGGTGAAGCCGTGAGAAGCTCCGTCAGCGACGAGGTCAATCGCCCGCAAAATGAACCCGACAACGCAGGGCAAGGGCTGCTGGAGCGGGCCTTTGCGAGAGAAAACCTGAAACGGGCATGGAAGCGGGTCAAGGCCAACAAAGGTGCAGCGGGAGTCGACGGTCTGGATATTGATCAGACGGCCGAGCACCTGCTGACCCAATGGGCGGCGATTCGTGAACAGCTTCTATCAGGTGTCTACCGGCCCAGTCCGGTACGGCGTGTGGCCATTCCCAAACCTGACGGCGGTCAACGCGAGCTGGGTATCCCAACGGTTACTGACCGTTTGATCCAACAAGCGTTACTGCAAGTCTTGCAGCCATTACTCGATCCAACTTTCAGTGACCACAGTTACGGCTTTCGTCCGGGACGCTGTGCGCAGGGCGCCGTTTTAGCGGCTCAGCGCCATGTTTCTTCAGGACGTAAAGTGGTGGTGGATGTTGATCTGGAGAAGTTCTTCGACCGGGTCGATCACGACATCTTGATGGAGCGTTTGCGCAAACGGGTTACGGATCAGGCGGTCATCCGGCTGATTCGCGCCTATCTGGATGCCGGAACGCTGATCAATGGCGTGGTCGAGAAAAGCCGCTGCGGGGCGCCGCAAGGCGGCCCGCTGTCGCCGCTGCTGGCTAATGTGCTGTTGGACGAAGTGGATCGCGAGCTTGAACGTCGAGGCCATTGTTTTGTGCGCTATGCCGACGATGCGAACGTGTACGTTCGCAGCCAGAAGGCGGGGCAACGGGTAATGGCTTTGCTGAGGCGTCTATATGAAAAGCTGCACTTGAGCGTCAACGAGAGCAAGAGTGCAGTGACGAGTGCGTTTGGTCGCAAGTTTCTGGGCTATGAGTTGTGGTCAGCCCGCGGCGAAGTCAAGCGTGCTGCATCCTATAAGGCGCAGAAGCAGTTCAAGCAGCGAATACGCTGGTACACCCGACGCTCGTGTGGTCGTAGCTTGCAGCAGATCGTCGATGACCTGCGTCCTTACATTTTGGGTTGGAAAGCTTACTTCGGGTTGTCGCAAACCCCAGCCGTTTGGCGTGCGTTGGACGAATGGATACGACACCGACTGAGAGCGATCCAGCTTAAGCAATGGAGACGTGGCCCGACGATCTACCGCGAACTGAGGGCGCTGGGAGCCAGCCGTCAAACGGCTCGAAAAGTGGCGGCCAACTCGTCTAGCTGGTGGCGAAACAGCCGTTTTGAGCTGAATCGAGTGTTAGATATTGCATGGTTCGACAGGCTGGGGCTGGTACGACTCTCATAACCTCAATCCCTCGAACCGCCCGGTGCGGACCCGCATGCCGGGTGGTGTGGCAGGGGAGCGGCCTATGAAGGCCGCCCCCTATGCCGATTGTAAAGAATTCCTGATCGGCGCGACAGCCGCCTGATTTATGTCTCTACAGCTCTGATTGATTTGCACGGGCAAGCGAAAATTCGGTTCATGAACTACTACTTTCAGGCCGACCCAACGTTGATCTGACGGGAGTATCTCAATGCTTGTTCACTGGTCCCTCGCCGCAATCCATCTCCTGGCTTTAGCGATTGCTTTCTGGGCAGTGCTGACGCGTGGCACAGCGTTTCGGCGCCTCGCCGCCGGGCTGGGGGAAGCCCGCAACGCCCTGGTCGCGGATAACGTGTGGGGCGTTTCCGCGCTGCTTTTGCTGATCACAGGTGGGATGCGTGCCTTTGGCGGGTACGAAAAGGGCACTGACTATTATCTGCATCAACCCCTGTTCCACCTGAAAATGACGCTGTTCATCCTTATCCTGTTGCTGGAAATCGCACCGATGGTGACGCTGATCAAATGGCGGATCGCCCTGGGGCGAGGTGCGCCCATCGATACCGCTCGTGCGAAGGTCTTCGCGCGGATCTGTCACGTTCAGGCGCTGCTGGTGATGTCGATGATTGTGGCGGCGACGGGTATGGCGAGAGGGGTGACGTTTGGATAGTCAATGCACTGATAACAATTCACGCAACATGCCTACTTTAGTGACGCGGTCAGACGCAGGCTTTGCCGGCTGCTGCATTGTTTAGGCAGCGATCTGAAATGTCATTGTCTTGCGAGACTCTAACGGCCTGCCCTAGGGCAGGCCTTCGCTTCACCAGTACTTCTGATGACCCGATTTCCGGTCAATCCCGCTAACCGGGGTCAGCTTATTTTGCGTTCAACTTGCGCAGTTCTTCGTACGTCGCCGACTGGACGAACCAAAAGCCGGAAATGACGCACCACACCAGAGTGCCCAGGATGAACGCGCCGACGCCGGACCAGAAGCCCTGAACGAACATGCCGACTATTGAGGTGATGACGATAACGGCCAGCAGAATGTACATGACGGCGTTGTTGACGCTGATGACGATGTCTTTCAAGTGAATTCCCTTTTGGATAATTGTCCTCTGGCGCTCTTGGTTGAACGCCAGTGAGAATATGATATTGCGATCGCTGCGCGTTTCGCCAGTCGTCAGTGAGTACTCGCCTGAAAACATTCCGTTGGGGATATAGCTGGAGTCAGGTGCGATCGCACTTTTCCCTGGAAGGATGCGAAGCGTCTGACAGCCAAGCCATCGAGTGGTCGGTATTATCGGCGGCAGGTTTTGGCGGGGGGGAGGGGTGACGCTCGAATCTTAGCCAGCCGGTGTTCGGGGGGTGAACGGGCTGGCTACTGATTGCAGCAGAATTCAGGACTGCGGCTTGTCCGGGGCGGTAAGACCGGCCTGAATGCGCTGATAAATTTCTTCGCGATGAACAGCTACGTTCTTCGGGGCATTGATGCCGATTCTGACTTGCTGGCCGCTTACGCCCAAAATAGTGATCGTAATGTCATCGCCAATGTTTATGCTTTCACCGACTTTGCGGGTGAGTATCAGCATGGTCTTCTCCTTGTTTGCTTTGTAGGGCACCTGATTCGAACAGTGCAGAGGTCGGTGATAGGTATAGATTAGTGCGAAGTCTCACGGTTTGGGTGCCTCTTTCTGACGCGCAGATGCTGCATTAATTCCCAAGGCGTAACTATACAGAGGCGGCACCTATCATTCTCGTTGTTTTGAGCCCATTTTGCGGCACTCGGGAAGTATTCATGAATGTTAAAATCCTCTTTTTCAGTATTCAGAGGGAAGCGTTGTGCGCAAATTGGCCTTGGTAATCGCAGTACTGGCACTGGCGGCATGTGGCGAAGGCAAGAATACCCAGGCGCCGCAACCCCGGCCGGCAACGGAGGCGACGTCTGCATCAGCCGCCACACCTCAATGGCACCTTGAAGTGCGCGGCGAGATAACTCAGGCAGTCAGCGACCTTAGCGGATGGCTGATCGAACACAGCTACGTGTCCAGCGTGATCAGAGAGGAGGGTAAAACACGCATTCTGATGGGGCCGTACAAAACGAAACCCGAGGCTGAGGCCAAACAGGCAGAGGTGCTCGCGGCACTTGCGAAGGCGAAAAAGCAAAACATCGAAGTGCTGGTTATCGAACATCCGGTCATTCAGTAAGCCGGTGGGCTGCGGCGCGATCATGAATAAAAAAGGCCTCGGGTAGCAAAACCCGAGGCCTTTTCATTTTCAGGAACCGTCAACCGCAAGTTTTCATATCGACCGGACCGACAAATTCATTGGCGCGCCCCATGACACACGCCACGCTCTGATTGCGCTGGCGTTCCCACGCCTGGACGGGATAGGTCTTACTCCAGGCTTCATACAATTGCCGATCCTGTTTCGACAGACGCAACCCGTATTGCTTGCTCATGTAGAAATAAGTCCGGGCGATCATGCCGCGAATCGAAGGGCGTGGCATCACCTTCTTCGCCTTGAAATCCACCTGCGTCAGGCAAGAGCCATACTGCCCCGACTGCTCCGGCAGCCAGCCAAAGCTGAAATTGCTGCGGTCGCCGTTCACTTCTCCAATGCTGGGTACCAGGTTGTGCAGATCGGCCTCTGCCTTCTGATAGATCGGGTCATGACGTGTGCAGTTTTTGCGTCCGCCCTGTTGCCAGCACTGACGCTGATGACCGATCTGCCAGGCCGGGACGATATGTTCCCACTCAATTCGGGAAGCGCGTTTGGCGTTCTTTCGCGGGACATAGCCGCAGGCCGACAGGTTCACCTTATTGCCCGTGTATTTGCAGCCGCAGTAAAACTCGGTGGACTGCGGGGCGTACAGCTTCCAGGCAACCTTCTTGGCTTCGTTGAAAGTGCGGGGAGCGTCAGCCTGAACGCTCATGGCGAAAAACAAAAACAGCAAAGCAAAACAACGGACACTCATTGACTCAATCTTCCTTCGGCACAACCCAGAAAATCTGCACGCCGCCATCGTCGCGGTAGGCGAGGGTGACGTTGTCGTTCTCGTCGATTTCTTCGAGCAGGCGCTCCCACTCGGCCACTGGTTCGTCCGGGAGACGGAAGATCAGTGCAGCCTTGGCTTTTTGAGCGGTTGGAGAATTGATGATTTTCTGAACGCGAATGCCCATGCGTTCAAAGGCGTCAGGTGAGGCGGAGGTGGTGGCCACAGGATTATCCTTATTAAGCTGTACGTGCATACAGTATTTAACTGTAGGCATTTTCGCAACTGCTTAAAATTCAAGAAAATCCTCTGACAGTGGTTTTTTCTGTTTGGTGTAGGACGCGGGCAATAAACTTGTCGGAGAAAATCGGCGACACTCGCCAGGACTGACGAGTGGATGCAGCAGTGCCCGGCTGGAGTCAGCCGGGCGACGGCAGATCAGTATTCCCAGAACATCCGCTGCAGCTCTTTGGCGTCGTTGGTCCTGGTCAGTGCAACCATGGCCAGGATCCGGGCTTTCTGTGGGTTGAGGTCGTGGGCTACTACCCAATCGTACTTGTCATCCGGCTGTTCGGCGTTGCGCAATACGAAACCGCCCGCGTTGACGTGGGAAGAGCGAATGATTTGTACACCGTCTTTTCGCAGGGTTTGAAGGGTTGGCACCACGCGCGAGGATACCGAACCATTACCGGTACCGGCGTGGATGATGGCTTTGGCGCCAGACTGGGCGAGCGCTTTGTAAGCCGTGTCGCCGACGTTGCCGTAGGAATAGGCAATTTCTACGTTCGGTAGAGTTTCGATCTGCTTGATATCGAATTCCGAATCCATGGTGTGACGCTTGGCCGGCAATCGGAACCAGTAGGATTTGCCTTCAACGACCATGCCCAGCGGACCCCAGGTACTTTTAAATGCCTCGGTCTTGATGTTGATCATTTTGCTGACGTCACGACCCGACTGGATTTCATCGTTCATGGTCACTAGTACCCCCTTGCCACGTGCCTCCTTGCTGCTGGCCACGGCCACGGCGTTGTACAGGTTCAGCATGCCGTCCGCCGACATCGCAGTGCCTGGGCGCATCGAGCCGACGACGATGATTGGCTTGTCGGTTTTTTCCACCAGGTTCAAGAAGTACGCGGTCTCTTCCAGCGTGTCGGTGCCGTGGGTGATGACGATGCCATCCACGTCAGCGCTGTCCGCCAGTTCAGCCACGCGGCGACCCAGTTGCAGCAGGTTGTCGTTGGTGATGCTCTCGGACGCGATTTGCATCACTTGCTCACCGCGAACGTTGGCCAGCTGGCTCAGTTCCGGAACGCCCGCGATCAACTGTTCGATGCCAACCTTCGCCGCTTGATAGGTGGCGCTGTTGGCAGCGCTGGCGCCCGCTCCGGCGATAGTGCCGCCCGTGGCGAGCACCACCACATTGGCCAGCTTCTGTTGTGTTTCGACTTCTTTGGCCTGGAGGGCGGCAGGTAAAAGCAGGAGGAGGGCCAAGGCGCCCGGAACGAAAGTCTTCAATGCAGATGTCATTTTATTTTTTTCTCTGGTTGTTTGACGATGCTGGTGCAGTTTCATCTGGATTTGCCTCAGGCCGATCTGGAAGCCCGAGGCATATGACAGAGAGCAGGATCCATACCAGTCGTATCCGCGGTCAGGAAAATCGCTCAAGTTAATGATTTGTCAGTGTTATTCGTTTTCATCAAGTAAACGCCAAACTGTCTTCTGGACGGTATTCCGAATACAAGACGTATTTCCGTTCGGCTTTCCGATAAAGACCTTTCGTATTTTTTAAGCGGTCAGCATGCGACCAGGTCAACAAGCGCTAAAGAAAGCGGTGCGGCAGTCGATGCCCTCCAAAGGATTTTTTCTCAGGAGCTCACATGTCGTTTTCCGTAGGTTTTCCAAATGCCGGCAGCATCACCATTGGTGGCAAATCCACGGCCACCCTCAAAGCGTTGAGCGAGTCCGCCGAACAGGCCTCGGCACTTGTCCCGGCCGATGAAAAGGAACGTGATTCGAACCAGGTTCGGACCGGGGGCGGCGCACCGGCGCAAGCCAAGGAGGAGAGTGGAAGCACTCAAAGCATCGCAGTGAAAGTGCTGCTCAAACGCATGCAGGAATTGCAGCAGCAGTTGCGCGAACAACAGCAGCAGCTGGCCGCTGCGCAGGCCGCGGCTTATCCGACAGAGGAAGCCAAGGCAACGGTCGTCATGTCCATTCAAGGGCAGATTGTCGAAACGAACGGGGCATTGGCGCAGGTGACTGCCAGCCTGATCAAGGAATTGACAAAGGACGGCGCGTCCGGAGGATTGGTTAGCACCACCGTGTAACCGCGTTCTGCGCAGACTTGGAAATGCGCTTCGCCCGTTGACAATTGCCTGCAGGGTTCGCATAGTTCGATCAACGCAAACGTTTGCGCGCCAAGCTCGTCGGCGGTAGTATCGACCGCGATGGTAACGTCGGCGCACGCGTTGCCCAGAATAATCATAAGATCGGAGTGAACCCATGAAGCTGCCATTCGCTGCACGTCTTCTCGCTGTCGCCATGTTGGCTGCCGCTTCCGCGGCGCTGCCTGTCTCCTCGGCATTCGCCGAAACCCCGGAAAAACCCAAAGTCGCGCTGGTCATGAAATCTCTGGCCAATGAATTCTTCCTGACCATGGAAGACGGCGCCAAGGCGTATCAGAAAGATCACTCCGGCGAATTCGAATTGATCTCCAACGGCATCAAGGATGAGACGGACACCGCTAACCAGATCCGCATCGTCGAACAGATGATCGTTTCCAAAGTGAATGCTCTGGTCATCGCACCGGCCGACTCGAAGGCGATGGTGCCGGTGATCAAGAAAGCGGTGGATGCCGGCATCACCGTGATCAACATCGACAACCAGCTGGATCCAGCGGTGGTCAAGAGCAAAAATATCACCGTTCCGTTTGTAGGTCCGGATAACCGCAAAGGTGCACGTCTGGTCGGCGAGTACCTGGCCAAGCAGCTGAAGGCCGGTGACGAAGTCGGCATCATTGAAGGCGTTTCTACCACCACCAACGCGCAGGCCCGCACTGCAGGCTTCAAGGATGCGATGGAAGCGGCGCAGATCAAAGTGGTGTCCCTGCAATCCGGTGACTGGGAAATCAACAAAGGCAACCAGGTTGCCTCCTCCATGCTCAGCGAATACCCGAACCTCAAGGCCCTGCTGGCCGGCAACGACAGCATGGCGGTCGGCGCGGTTTCGGCCGTGCGCGCGGCAGGCAAAGCGGGCAAGGTGCAAGTGGTCGGCTATGACAATATCAACGCGATCAAACCCATGTTGAAGGATGGTCGAGTCATGGCCACGGCCGACCAGTTCGCCGCGAAGCAAGCGGTGTTCGGCATCGAAACGGCGCTGAAAATAATCAAGGGCGAGAAAGTCGATAGCGGCGCCAATGGCGTCATTGAAACGCCGGTAGAGCTGGTTACCAAGTAAACCTTCTGGCGACGCAACGGCGCTCGTCCGTCCGGACGAGCGCATGGAGATTTCTATGTCAGTTTCCGCTCCGAACGCTGTCCTCTCGGTCAGCGGCATCGGCAAGACTTATGCCCAACCCGTTCTCACCGGTATCGATTTGACGCTGATGCGCGGCGAGGTGCTGGCGCTGACCGGCGAAAACGGTGCTGGCAAGAGCACGCTGTCGAAGATCATCGGCGGGTTGGTCACCCCGACCACAGGTCAGATGCAATTCCAGGGGCAGGCTTATCGCCCTGGCAGCCGCACCCAGGCAGAAGACCTGGGTATCCGCATGGTCATGCAGGAACTCAATCTGCTGCCGACCCTGTCGGTGGCCGAGAACCTGTTCCTCGACAATCTGCCCAGCAACGGTGGCTGGATCAGTCGCAAGCAACTGCGCAAGGCGGCAATCGAAGCCATGGCCCAGGTTGGACTCGATGCGATAGACCCGGACACGCTTGTCAGTGAACTCGGCATCGGCCATCAGCAGATGGTCGAGATCGCCCGCAATCTGATCGGCGATTGCCACGTGCTGATTCTCGATGAGCCCACCGCGATGCTGACGGCCCGGGAAGTCGAGATGCTTTTCGAGCAGATCACTCGTCTGCAAGCACGTGGCGTCTCGATCATTTATATCTCGCACCGTCTGGAAGAGCTGGCTCGTGTAGCCCAGCGCATCGCGGTGCTGCGCGACGGTAACCTGGTTTGCGTCGAACCGATGGCCAATTACAACAGCGAGCAACTGGTCACGCTGATGGTCGGCCGCGAGCTTGGCGAACACATCGACATGGGTTCGCGCAAGATCGGCGCCCCCGCCTTGACGGTCACCGGTCTCAGCCGCGCTGACAAGGTCCGCGACGTGTCTTTCGAAGTGCGCGCCGGAGAGATTTACGGGATTTCCGGTTTGATCGGGGCAGGGCGCACGGAACTGCTGCGCCTGATTTTCGGCGCCGACGTCGCGGACAGCGGCACCATCGCACTGGGTTCGCCGACGCGGGTAGTCAGCATTCGATCGCCGGCCGATGCGGTGGCACATGGCATCGCCCTGATCACCGAAGACCGCAAAGGCGAGGGTTTGCTGCTGACGCAATCGATCAGTACCAATATTGCTTTGGGCAACATGCCGGTGATCTCCAGCGCCGGGTTCGTCAACAACGCTGACGAAATGTCCTTGGCTCAGCGGCAGATCGACGCCATGCGCATCCGCAGCTCCAGCCCGACGCAACGGGTATCCGAGCTGTCTGGCGGCAATCAGCAGAAAGTCGTGATAGGCCGCTGGCTGGAACGCGATTGCTCGGTGTTGCTGTTCGACGAGCCAACCCGCGGCATCGACGTCGGAGCCAAGTTCGACATCTATGCATTACTCGGTGAACTGACGCGTCAGGGCAAAGCGTTAGTGGTGGTCTCCAGCGACCTGCGTGAACTGATGCTGATCTGCGACCGCATCGGTGTCTTGTCGGCGGGGCGCCTGATCGAGACATTCGAGCGCGACAGCTGGACCCAGGATGACTTGCTTGCAGCCGCTTTTGCCGGCTACCAAAAACGTGATGCGTTGCTCAACGAAGCGGCGCCAAAGGATTTTTCATGAAGATTGCAACGTCTGTCGGCACACGTAGTGGCAACTTTTATGGCCTCGGTACCTATCTCGGCCTGGCCGGTGCCTTGCTGGCGATGATCGCGCTGTTCTCGATGTTGAGCAGCCATTTCCTCTCATACGACACCTTCAGCACGTTGGCTAACCAGATCCCGGATCTGATGGTGCTGGCCGTCGGGATGACCTTCGTGCTGATCATCGGCGGTATCGACCTGTCGGTCGGTTCGGTGCTGGCGCTCGCGGCGTCCACGGTGAGTGTGGCGATTCTCGGCTGGGGCTGGAGCGTTCTGCCAGCGGCGTTGCTCGGTATGGCAGCCGCTGCATTGGCGGGCACCCTCACGGGTTCGATCACGGTAGCGTGGCGTATTCCTTCGTTCATCGTGTCGCTGGGGGTGCTGGAAATGGCTCGCGGCGTGGCCTACCAAATGACCGGATCGCGCACCGCTTATATTGGCGATGCCTTTGCCTGGCTTTCCAACCCGATTGCATTCGGCATTGCGCCGTCCTTTATCATTGCCTTGCTAATCATCTTCATTGCCCAGGCTGTATTGACGCGCACGGTGTTCGGCCGTTACCTGATCGGCATTGGCACCAACGAAGAGGCCGTGCGTCTGGCCGGGATCAACCCAAAGCCCTACAAGATTCTGGTGTTCAGTCTGATGGGGCTGCTGGCCGGTATTGCGGCACTGTTCCAGATTTCCCGCCTGGAAGCGGCGGACCCGAACGCGGGCTCCGGCCTGGAGCTGCAAGTGATTGCCGCCGTTGTCATTGGCGGGACCAGCCTGATGGGCGGCCGCGGTTCGGTGATCAGCACATTCTTCGGTGTGCTGATCATCTCGGTGCTGGCAGCAGGCCTGGCGCAGATCGGCGCGACCGAGCCGACCAAGCGGATTATCACCGGTGCAGTCATCGTGATTGCCGTGGTGCTCGACACTTATCGCAGTCAGCGCGCAAGCCGGCGGACCTGAGTCATGGCAACAATCAAGGATGTGGCAGCGCTCGCGGGGATTTCCTACACGACGGTTTCCCACGTGGTGAACAAGACGCGCCCGGTCAGTGAAGAGGTGCGGATCAAGGTCGAAGCGGCCATCAAGACGCTCGACTATGTGCCCAGTGCAGTAGCCCGTTCGCTCAAGGCGAAAACCACGGCGACCATCGGACTGTTGGTGCCCAATAGCCTCAACCCTTACTTTGCCGAACTGGCACGAGGCATAGAGGATTACTGCGAGCGTAACGGTTACTGCGTGATCCTCTGCAATTCCGACGACAACCCGCAAAAGCAGCGCAGCTATTTGCGCGTGTTGCTGGAAAAGCGCATCGACGGTCTGATCGTGGCTTCGGCTGGCGGTGATGGCGGTCTGGCGGAAGGCCTGGCCGGCGTGCGGACGCCGATGGTGATTGTCGACCGGGGACTGGAAGGACTCGATGCGGACCTGGTGCGCATCGATCACGAATTCGGCGCCTATCTGGCGACACGTCATTTGCTGGAGCTGGGTCACCGGGACATCGCCACCATCGGCGGTCCGGCCAGTACCAGCGTGGCGCAAATGCGTCTGGCGGGTTATTGCCGTGCGTTGGCTGAGGCAGGCGTCGACGTGTCCGGCGAGCGCATGCTGGAAAGTGACTTCACCAGCAACGGCGGTTACAACGCCGCGGTAGTCCTCCTGGAAAAGGATCCGCCCAGCGCCATCTTCGCCGGCAACGACATGATCGGCATAGGTGTATTGCGCGCCGCTGCGGAGCGCAATATCCGGGTGCCGATTGAACTGTCGGTGATCGGTTTCGACGATATCCAGATGAGCCGTTATGTTTACCCGGCGTTGACCACCGTAGGGCAGTCCATTGTGCAGTTGGGTGAAATGGCGGCCGAAGTGCTTCTGCGCCGGATCGCCAATCCAACTGTGGCCACCGATCAGCGAATCGTCACGCCCAGTATCGTTTTGCGCGAATCGACTGCTCCGCTGGCGGGCCAGTTTGATCAAAACCGTTGAATCCTGAGCATACCCGCTGAAACCGAATTGATGAGTAGCAACGTATGTCAGCAAAAGTAGTGGTGATAGGCAGCCTGAACATGGACCTGGTGACGCGAGCTTCACGCCTGCCCCGGGGCGGCGAGACGCTGATTGGCCAATCGTTTGCCACGGTCTCGGGCGGTAAGGGCGCGAACCAGGCTGTTGCCGGAGCTCGCCTGGGTGCACAGGTGTCGATGGTCGGTTGTGTGGGCAGTGACACGTACGGTGACGAATTGCGCGGGGCGCTGTTGGCCGACAACATCGATTGTCAGGCAGTCAGCACCGTCGAAGGCGCCAGCGGTGTGGCATTGATCGTGGTCGACGACAACAGCCAGAACGCCATCGTGATTGTTGCCGGTGCCAACGGCGCTTTGACGGCCGAGGTGATCGATCAGTTCGATGCAGTGTTGCAGGCCTCGGACGTGATTATCTGTCAGCTGGAAGTGCCTGATGCTACGGTGGGCCACGCTCTCAAGCGTGGTCGCGAATTGGGCAAAACGGTGATTCTCAACCCCGCCCCAGCCAGTCGTCCGTTGCCGGCAGACTGGTACGCGGCCATCGATTACCTGATTCCCAACGAAAGTGAAGCCTCGGCCTTGAGCGGTTTGCCGGTCGATTCACTGGAAACCGCAGAAGTCGCCGCGACCCGCCTGCTCGCCATGGGCGCGAGCAAAGTCATCATCACCCTTGGGCCCCAGGGTTCACTGTTTGCCAATGGCCAAAGCTTTGAGCATTTCCCGGCGCCAAAGGTTAAAGCGGTCGATACCACGGCGGCTGGCGATACCTTCGTTGGCGGTTTTGCCGCAGCGTTGTCCGCCGGTCAAAGCGAAGCCGACGCCATCCGTTTCGGCCAGGTGGCTGCTGCGCTGTCTGTGACTCGCGCAGGGGCTCAACCTTCGATTCCCACGTTGAATGACGTCAAGGCATTTAAAACATCATGAAAAAAACACCTCTGCTCAATGTCGCACTGTCGAGGCTGATCGCATCCCTCGGCCATGGCGACATGGTCGTGATCGGCGACGCCGGGCTGCCGGTGCCGGCAGGCGTCGAATTGATTGATCTGGCCCTGACCCATGGCATTCCCGATTTCATCAGCACCCTGGACGTGGTGCTCAGTGAAATGCAGGTGGAAAGCCATGTGCTGGCCGAGGAGATTCTGCAAAAGAAACCGGCGGCGTTGCCCGTGCTGGATGCGTTAAACGCAGACGGTGCGCTCGGTCGGCGCGACCTGCTCAGCCATGAGCAATTTAAAGTCCTTAGCCGACAAGCACGGGCGATTGTTCGTACAGGCGAATGTCAGCCGTACTGCAACATTGTGCTGGTGGCTGGGGTAACGTTCTGATCGGCTGTTTCATTTCTGCTTTTCCTACGCACAAGGAGTGCGCCATGCACCGCTATGCTCAGACACTGCACCACCTGCTTCGGAGTTTTCTGCTTTTGTCCCTGATTAGCGCAACAAGCGCCCATGCGGCGGAAAAAATCGATTTGATCATCGACACCGACCCCGGTGCCGACGACGTCGTCGCATTGCTGTTCGCTCTGGCCTCGCCCGAAGAACTGCATATTCGTGCGCTGACCACCGTTGCCGGCAACGTGCGCCTCGACAAAACCTCGCGTAACGCACGACTGGCCCGCGAATGGGCGGGGCGTGAGGATGTTCCGGTCTACGCTGGTGCGCCCAAGCCGCTGATGCGCACGCCGATCTACGCCGAGAACATCCACGGCAAGGAAGGTCTGTCGGGCGTGACGGTTCACGAGCCGAAGAAGGGGCTGGAGAAGGGCAGTGCGGTCAATTATCTGATTGACACCTTGAAGACTGCCAAGCCGCAGAGCATCACGATTGCCATGTTGGGTCCACAAACCAACCTGGCTTTGGCGCTGATTCAGGAGCCCGGGATTGTTCAGGGCATCAAGGAAGTGGTGATCATGGGTGGTGCGCACTTCAACGGCGGCAATATAACGCCGGTGGCCGAGTTCAACCTGTTCGCCGATCCGCAGGCTGCGGAAGTCGTGCTGAAAAGCGGCGTCAAACTGACGTATCTGCCATTGGACGTGACCCACAAGATCCTGACCAGCGACGCGCGTCTGAAGCAGATTGCAGCGCTGAACAACGAAGCCAGCAAGTTGGTCAGCGGGATTCTCAATGAGTACGTCAAAGGCGACATGGAACACTACGGTCTTCCAGGCGGCCCGGTGCATGACGCTACCGTCGTCGCGTATCTGCTCAAGCCTGAGCTCTTCACCGGTCGTTCGGTCAACGTGGTGGTCGATAGCCGCGAAGGCCCGACTTTCGGCCAGACTGTCGTCGACTGGTATGACGGTTTGAAAGCGCCGAAGAACGCCTACTGGGTGGAAAACGGTGATGCCCAGGGCTTTTTCGATCTGCTGACCCAGCGCCTGGCGCGATTGAAGTAACCGCCAAGCCCGCAGGCATCGACCTGCGGGTTCTACTCTCGCACTGAATGCACAATGCCCATGTATTCGGCCGGGTACTTCTCGAAAACCTGCGCAATAAATGACTGCGCCGCTTCGGTGCCCAGTTCCTTGACCAACAGATCGATACCAATGATTGCCAACTCTTCCGGGCTGCCGGGGCTGTAGGAGCTGTGGCCCTGCGGCCACTTGGCCTTGATGTCGGCATCGATACTTACGGTGGTCATGATAGCGCTCGGAAATGTGGATAAGTCTGGGTGCGAGTTAACCATTTTGCGGGACGTTTGACACTCCGACTTAGGCATGAGGGGAGGGCTATGCGACACTTGGTCTTTGATGATTTCCAAAGGATCACGTTGTGCAGATCGATTTGAACAGTCCGGACGGCTTGACCCTTGAAGCTGTGCGTCAGTTGCTGGCCTCTGCCAGCGACGATGAGCACACGCAACTGCGAGTCACTAGAGAAGGAATTGCCTATATTTCGTCCGGCATTGTGGGTGGTACCGATATTGACGGGCTGTTGTTTCGGCTGGAGACGTGGGCCAAAGGCTCGGGGTATGTCGGACTGGTCGCTGCCAGTGATGAGGTCTGGGTGATGCAGATTTTCAACGCGCTCAAGGAGAACTGGCCAAATCCGCCCTTCGACTACATCGACGTCTACTGAGTCCTGTTCATATCCAGTCACGATTGACGGATGGACGGGGCATTTTGCTCAGGCAAACTCGCGGATTCTTCGATTTGCAGGCAGGGTGCTAGCACTCGTCCTGAAACGAAACGCCAGGTTGGCGGTCGCACGATTTCAGTTTAACTAACGAAATAGGAGGCTTCATGCCTTGGAAGCTCGCGTCATTGGGTACTTTGCTGGCAGCAACGCTGCTGGCTGGTTGCAGCAGCACATCTACCGAACCTGCAGCGGACCCCGTCACGGCGACTGATGCCGGTCATAGCCGCTGTGAGGCGAAGGCTGCGCAATTCACTGTCGGCAAAAAAGCTTCGCCAGAATTGCTGGAGCAGGCTCGCGCCCGCGCAGGCGCGCAGAATGCACGGTTCCTGATGCCGTCCGACATGGTGACCCTTGAGTACCGTTCCGATCGACTGAACCTGAACACAGACGCTGATCAAATCGTCACGCGCGTCAACTGCGGCTGATTATCGCGGCTTTTGTCCCGGCCATAAAAAACCCCGTCACATGGACGGGGTTTTTTTAGTGCGCCAGAAACTTACTCTGGGCGAACTTGTGCAGCTTGCATACCCTTTTGGCCTTTCTCAGCCACGAAGGAAACGGTTTGGCCTTCTTTCAGGCTTTTGAAACCGTCGCTTTCGATAGCTTTGAAGTGTACGAACAGGTCGTCACCGCCACCTTGAGGAGTGATGAAGCCGAAGCCTTTTTCATCGTTGAACCATTTAACGGTGCCGGTTTGGCGATTAGACATGGTGTATCTCCAAGAAACTTATATTTTCAGTAGTACTGTGCTGCTCAGGCCAACTGGGCACACCGGGATATCATAGTCGAAATGTTCGATTTGGGAGCCCCCCGGACGTGCTGTTTGACCCTTACTGGCGCATTCTTTGTTGCTCGGTATGGCTGAAAGCCCCGTCTTACAAGGCTTTCAGTCGAAAGTAAAGACCATAAAAAAAGCTGAAAAACCTGCATAAATCGTGTGAAAAAGCTGAAATCCATCACTTTTTACTGGATTGCGACCGCCTCGGAAGGCTGCTTTTCTCATTTTTTCGCCGGTACATCCGCCTTGCATTTGGCGATCTGGCCTAGCGCTTTTTGTTGCAGATCCGGGGTCGCCTTGTTGTCCATTAATGCCTGGATGTCGGCGGCCGGATACGATTTGATGGCATCCGCGCCGCAAGCGCAGTGTGATTTCGCTGCAGCGGCGCCGATTTGTGGGGCGGCAGCCTGAGTGCACTGAGCCATGTACTTATCACGCTCGCCCTTGGGCCAATCGGCGTGGGCGGCCAGCGGCAGCAGCAGAGCGACGGGGGCGATGACGGCGAATAAACGTTTCAGACGCATGCTGGGATGCTCCTTGTGGGTCAATGTCTGGTTATCTGAGGGGTAAAACGGCGATCTAGTTCAGACTCTGGCATAAATTTGACAGATTGGCCCTGCCCAATTCCCCGTTGCCGCGATGACCGTTCATCTGTGCTAGCATGCCCCGCTCGGGCGTTTGCAGGCTCCGGATGACCTTCAGTCCCGGTGGCGGTAACGTTTCGAATAACCCTGATTTGAATCCCAGTCACTCTGGTTCGGTTTTCCGGTTGGCCGCAAGGCTCCTGCCGCTGTAAGGCAGGCGTTCGTCATTGAATGGCCTGAATCGGATCTTGTACTGGCTCATCCCAACCCACGTGACCTTTGGTAGGGGTCACCACTAGGAGAGGAGGCGCCATGCCAACTATTACTCTTCCCGACGGCAGTCAACGTTCATTCGATCACCCGGTTTCCGTAGCTGAGGTCGCCGCATCCATTGGTGCTGGCCTGGCCAAAGCCACCGTGGCCGGCAAGGTCAATGGCAAGCTGGTCGACGCCAGCGATATCATTGACAGCGATTCCACGCTGCAAATCATTACGCCAAAGGATGAAGAGGGGCTGGAGATCATTCGTCACTCTTGCGCCCACCTGGTTGGCCATGCAGTCAAGCAGCTGTACCCGACCGCAAAAATGGTCATCGGTCCGGTCATCGACGAAGGCTTCTATTACGACATCGCCTTCGAGCGTCCTTTCACCCCGGACGACCTCGCTGCGATCGAACAGCGCATGCAGCTGCTGATCGAAAAAGATTACGACGTAATCAAGAAGGTCACGCCGCGCTCCGAAGTGATCGAAGTGTTCAAGGCTCGTGGCGAAGACTACAAGTTGCGCCTGGTCGAGGACATGCCGAACGAGCAGGCCATGGGTCTGTACTATCACGAAGAATACGTCGACATGTGCCGCGGTCCGCACGTGCCGAACACTCGCTTTCTGAAGTCCTTCAAGCTCACCAAGTTGTCCGGTGCCTATTGGCGTGGCGATGCCAAAAACGAGCAGTTGCAGCGTGTTTACGGCACCGCATGGGCCGACAAGAAGCAGTTGGCGGCTTACATTCAGCGCATTGAAGAAGCCGAAAAGCGCGATCACCGCAAGATCGGCAAGCGTCTGGGCCTGTTCCACACCCAGGAAGAGTCGCCGGGCATGGTGTTTTGGCACCCGAACGGCTGGACTCTGTACCAGGTGCTCGAGCAGTACATGCGCAAGGTTCAGCGCGACAATGGCTATCTCGAAATCAAGACCCCGCAGGTCGTTGACCGCAGTCTCTGGGAGAAATCCGGTCACTGGGCCAATTACGGTGACAACATGTTCACCACCCAGTCGGAAAACCGCGACTACGCGATCAAGCCGATGAACTGCCCGTGCCACGTGCAAGTGTTTAATCAAGGCCTGAAAAGCTACCGCGAGCTGCCGATGCGTCTGGCCGAGTTCGGTGCCTGCCACCGTAACGAGCCATCGGGTGCGCTGCACGGCATCATGCGCGTGCGTGCGTTCACGCAGGATGACGCCCATATCTTCTGTACTGAAGAGCAGATGCAGGCTGAGTCCGCCGCGTTCATCAAGCTGACCATGGACGTCTACGCCGACTTCGGCTTCAAAGACGTTGAAATGAAGCTGTCCACTCGTCCGGAAAAACGCGTCGGTTCCGACGAGCTGTGGGATCGCGCCGAAGCGGCATTGGCTGCAGCCCTTGATAGCGCTGGCCTGCCGTACGAACTGCAGCCGGGCGAAGGTGCGTTCTACGGGCCGAAGATAGAGTTCTCGTTGAAAGATTGCCTTGGCCGTGTTTGGCAATGTGGTACCCTGCAGCTCGATTTTAACCTGCCTGTCCGTCTGGGAGCCGAATACGTCTCCGAAGACAACAGTCGCAAGCACCCGGTCATGTTGCACCGGGCGATCCTCGGCTCCTTCGAACGTTTCGTCGGAATCCTGATCGAGCACTACGAAGGGGCATTCCCCGCGTGGCTGGCTCCGACCCAGGCAGTGATCATGAACATCACTGACAAACAGGCCGATTTCGCCGCCGAGGTTGAAAAAACCCTCAACGAAAGCGGATTTCGTGCCAAGTCTGACTTGAGAAATGAAAAGATCGGCTTTAAAATCCGCGAGCATACTTTGCTCAAGGTCCCTTATCTCTTGGTTATTGGAGATCGGGAAGTCGAGATGCAGACTGTCGCTGTGCGTACTCGTGAAGGTGCTGACCTGGGCTCGATGCCCGTCGCCCGGTTCGCTGAGTTTCTCGCGCAAGCGGTTTCCCGGCGTGGTCGCCCAGATTTGGAGTAATTACTATTAAGCGTGAAATGAGACAAGATAAACGAGCTGCACCGAAAGCCCCGATCAACGAGAATATCTCGGCACGCGAGGTTCGGTTAATTGGAGCTGAAGGTGAACAGCTTGGGATTGTGTCAATTGAAGACGCGCTTCTTAAGGCTGAAGAGGCCAAACTGGATTTGGTGGAAATATCCGCCGATGCAGTACCCCCTGTTTGCAAACTGATGGACTACGGCAAATCGATCTTCGAGAAGAAGAAACAGGTTGCCGCGGCCAAGAAGAACCAGAAGCAGATTCAGGTTAAAGAAATCAAGTTTCGTCCAGGGACGGAGGAAGGGGATTACCAGGTAAAACTGCGCAACCTGGTACGTTTCCTGAGTGATGGGGACAGGGCCAAGGTATCCTTGCGATTCCGCGGCCGTGAGATGGCCCACCAGGAGCTGGGGATGGAACTCCTCAAGCGGGTTGAAGGTGACTTGCTTGAGTACGGTTCGGTCGAACAGCATCCTAAGATGGAAGGACGCCAGCTGATCATGGTCATCGCCCCGAAAAAGAAGAAATAATCAACAGGGCACGGCAGGCCTTCTGATTATGTTTATCAACTGAATGCGGAGTATCCGAACATGCCAAAAATGAAAACGAAAAGTGGTGCTGCTAAGCGGTTTCTGAAAACTGCTAACGGTATCAAGCATAAACACGCTTTCAAGAGCCACATCCTGACCAAAATGTCGACCAAGCGTAAGCGTCAGCTGCGCGGTAGCAGCTTGCTGCACCCGTCCGACGTTGCAAAAGTCAAGCGTATGCTGCGCCTTTGCTAATTTTTGGTTAAGAATAGAGGAAGTAACTCATGGCTCGTGTAAAGCGTGGCGTCATTGCCCGTAAACGTCACAAAAAAATTCTGAAACTTGCTAAAGGCTACTACGGCGCTCGCTCGCGCGTATTCCGTGTTGCCAAGCAAGCGGTAATCAAGGCAGGCCAATACGCCTACCGTGACCGTCGTCAGAAAAAACGTCAGTTCCGCGCTCTGTGGATCGCTCGTATCAACGCTGGTGCACGTATCAACGGTCTGTCTTACAGCCGTTTCATCGCCGGCCTGAAAAAAGCGTCCATCGAGATCGACCGTAAGGTTCTGGCTGATCTGGCAGTGAACGAAAAAGCGGCGTTTGCTGCGATTGTCGAGAAAGCTAAAGCCACCTTGGCTTAAGTACCCCCGACAATCACCCGGCCTCACCTCCGTGGGGCCAGGTGTTAAACGTCATAAATAGGGGAAGAGCCTTCAAGCTCTTCCCCTATTTTGTATCTGGAGTCTGTACATGGAAAACCTGGATGCGCTCGTCTCTCAAGCACTAGAGGCTGTGCAAAGCGCTGAAGATATCAATGCCCTGGAGCAAATCCGAGTTCACTACCTTGGCAAAAAAGGTGAATTGACTCAGGTGATGAAGACCCTGGGGAATTTGCCGGCAGAAGAGCGTCCGCAAGTCGGCGCCCTGATCAACGTTGCCAAGGAGCGTGTCACAGAGGTTCTCAATGCTCGCAAGGCCCTGTTTGAAGAGGCCGACCTGGCTGCCAAACTGTCTGCCGAGTCCATTGACGTGACCCTGCCTGGCCGTGGTCAGACCTCCGGTGGTCTGCATCCGGTTACGCGCACTCTGGAACGCATCGAACAGTTCTTCACCCACATCGGCTACGGCATCGCCGAAGGCCCCGAGGTTGAAGACGACTACCACAACTTTGAAGCGCTCAACATCCCAGGCCATCACCCGGCCCGGTCGATGCATGACACCTTCTATTTCAATGCCAACATGTTGCTGCGCACCCATACCTCGCCGGTACAGGTCCGCACCATGGAATCGAAACAGCCGCCGATCCGCATCGTCTGCCCAGGCCGTGTGTACCGCAGCGATTCCGATATCACCCACTCGCCGATGTTCCACCAGGTTGAAGGCCTGCTGGTCGATCGCGATATCAACTTCGCCGACCTCAAAGGCACCATCGAAGAGTTCTTGCGAGTGTTCTTCGAAAAAGAACTGGCCGTGCGTTTCCGTCCTTCGTATTTCCCGTTCACCGAGCCGTCCGCTGAAGTCGACATGGAATGCGTGATGTGCAGCGGCAAAGGCTGCCGTGTCTGCAAACAGACGGGCTGGCTGGAAGTCATGGGCTGCGGCATGGTTCACCCGAATGTGTTGCGCATGTCCGGTATCGACCCGGAAGAGTTTTCGGGCTTTGCCTTCGGCATGGGCGTCGAGCGTCTGGCCATGCTGCGTTACGGCGTGAACGACTTGCGTCTGTTCTTCGACAACGACTTGCGGTTCCTCGCGCAATTTCGCTAGTCGTAACGAATTCTTAGGAGAGCAGGATGAAATTCAGTGAACAGTGGCTGCGTGGCTGGGTAAGCCCGCAGGTAAGTCGTGACGAGCTGGTTGCTCGTCTGTCGATGGCCGGTCTTGAGGTCGATAGCGTTACGCCGGCCGCCGGTGAATTCAGTGGCGTGATTGTGGGCGAGGTGCTCAGCACCGAGCAGCACCCGGACGCCGACAAGCTGCGGGTTTGCCAGGTCAGCAATGGCTCGCAGACCTTCCAGGTAGTCTGCGGCGCGCCGAACGTGCGCCCGGGCCTGAAGATCCCGTTTGCCATGATTGGTGCCGAACTGCCGGGCGATTTCAAAATCAAGAAAGCCAAGCTGCGTGGCGTTGAGTCCAACGGCATGCTGTGCTCGCAAGCCGAACTGCAGGTTGGCGAAGGCAACGATGGACTGATGGAGCTGCCGGTTGATGCGCCGGTCGGCAAGGACATTCGTGAATACCTGGGCCTGGACGACGCCAGCATTGAAGTCGACCTGACGCCAAACCGTGGCGACTGCCTGTCTTTGGCGGGTCTGGCCCGGGAAGTCGGCGCGCTGTACAACGCTGAAGTCACCCGTCCGGTTGTTGCAAGCGTTGCAGCGGTACATGACGAAGTGCGTTCGGTTGATGTCCTCGCACCCGCCGCCTGCCCGCGGTATCTGGGCCGTGTGATTCGTAACGTCGATCTGTCCAGGCCTGCGCCGCTGTGGATGGTCGAGCGTTTGCGTCGCGCTGACGTTCGCAGCATCGACGCCGCTGTGGACATCACCAACTACGTGATGCTGGAGCTGGGTCAACCGCTGCACGCCTTCGATCTCGCCGAAATCAACGGCGGCATCCGCGTGCGCATGGCTGAAGAGGGCGAGAAGCTGGTATTGCTCGACGGCCAGGAAGTCAGCCTGCGTAGCGATACGCTGGTGATTGCCGACCACACCCGCGCACTGGCGATAGCCGGTGTCATGGGCGGCGAGCACAGCGGCGTCAACACCGCGACCACGCGAGATGTGTTCCTCGAGAGCGCGTTTTTCGATCAGATCGCCGTCGCTGGCAAGGCCCGCTCATACGGCTTGCACACCGACGCTTCGCATCGCTACGAGCGCGGCGTGGACTGGCAGCTGGCCCGTGAAGCCATGGAGCGCGCCACCGGCCTGCTGCTGGAGATCACTGGCGGTGAAGCTGGCCCGATCATCGAAACCGTCAACGAAGAATTTCTGCCGAAGATTGCTCCGGTTACATTGCGAGCCCAGCGCATCACACAGATGCTCGGCATGGAAATGGACCCGGTCGAAGTCGAGCGTTTGCTCAACGCTCTGGGGCTGACAGTGACCGCTGACGGGCCAGGGCAGTGGCGCGTGGATGTGCCAAGCCACCGCTTTGACATCAGTCTGGAAGTGGACCTGATCGAAGAGCTGGCTCGTCTTTACGGCTACAACCGTTTGCCTGTCCGTTATCCGCAAGCGCGTCTGGCGCCGCAAGCCAAGGCCGAAGCACGCAGCGATCTGCCTGAACTGCGTCGCCTGCTGGTAGCTCGGGGTTATCAGGAAGCGATCACTTACAGCTTCATCGATCCGAAACAATTTGAGTTGTTTAATCCGGGTGTCGAGCCGCTGCTGCTGGCCAATCCGATCTCGAACGACATGGCAGCGATGCGCTCGTCCTTGTGGCCGGGCTTGGTCAAATCGCTTCAGCACAACCTGAACCGTCAACAGGACCGCGTGCGTCTGTTTGAGAGCGGCCTGCGTTTTGTCGGTCAGCTCGATGAGCTGAAGCAAGAGCCGATGATCGCTGGTGTCGCCTGTGGCAGTCGTTTGCCGGAAGGCTGGGCGCAGGGTCGCGATGTCGTTGATTTCTTCGACGTCAAAGCCGATGTGGAGGCAGTGCTTGGCTTCGCTGGTGCGCGGGATTCGTTCAGTTTCGTGCCGGGCAAACACCCAGCCTTGCATCCAGGTCAAACCGCGCGCATTGAACGCGAAGGGCGTCTGGTTGGTTTCATTGGTGCGATCCACCCTGAATTGTCGAAAACCCTTGGCCTCGATCGTCCGGTCTTTGTTTTCGAGCTGGTTCTGGCTGAAGTAGCACTGGGTAAAATGCCTGAATTCCAGGAGTTATCGCGCTTTCCTGAAGTGCGTCGTGACCTGGCGCTGATTGCGGCTACGGACGTCGCGGCCAGCGCTGTGTTGGACGTAATCCGTGAAAATGCAGGCGAATGGCTGACAGACCTCAGGCTATTTGACGTGTATCAGGGTAAAGGCATTGATCCTGATAGAAAAAGCCTCGCAGTCGGCTTGACCTGGCAGCATCCATCGCGCACTCTTAATGACGATGAGGTGAATACCACAACGCAAAACATCCTCACCTCGCTCGAACAAAGGTTGAACGCCACGTTAAGGAAGTGACGTATGGGGGCTCTGACGAAAGCTGAGATGGCGGAACGTCTGTATGAAGAGCTGGGCCTGAATAAACGGGAAGCCAAGGAATTGGTCGAACTGTTTTTTGAAGAAATCAGGCACGCTCTTGAAGACAACGAACAAGTCAAATTGTCCGGTTTCGGCAATTTCGACCTTCGGGACAAACGCCAGCGGCCTGGCCGCAATCCGAAAACGGGGGAAGAAATCCCGATCACGGCTCGCCGTGTGGTTACCTTTCGTCCAGGGCAGAAGTTGAAGGCCCGAGTTGAGGCTTATGCTGGAACCAAGTCATAACGACGAACTACCCGTCATCCCGGGCAAACGCTACTTCACCATTGGTGAAGTCAGCGAGCTATGTGCGGTAAAACCGCACGTGCTGCGCTATTGGGAGCAGGAGTTTCCTCAACTCAACCCCGTCAAACGCCGCGGAAACCGCCGGTATTATCAGCGCCAGGATGTGCTGATGATCCGGCAGATTCGCGCACTTCTTTACGATCAGGGATTTACCATCGGCGGCGCACGCCTGCGTTTGTCCGGTGATGAAGCCAAAGACGACACCACCCAGTACAAGCAGATGATTCGTCAGATGATTGCCGAATTGGAAGATGTGTTGGTTGTACTCAAGAAATAAAATCGTGCTTTTAAATACTTCCAGTTTTCAAAAGCTTGCGATATATTCTTGAGCGTTCTTCGAGGTGAGGAACGAGTTTCACGCCTAGTCGGGGCGTAGCGCAGTCCGGTAGCGCACTAGCATGGGGTGCTAGGGGTCGAGTGTTCGAATCACTCCGTCCCGACCATATTTTTCAATGACTTAGCCGCCTTTTGGTGGCTTTTTCATTTCTGCCCTAGTGACTTTCCGAGTGAGCTAGGGTTTTTTCATTCAAGCCTGCCTCCTTTTCAGAATCGTCAGCGCTGGTGCGCGTGAATCGGTGACTGATACCTTGTTCGCAGCCTCAATCAGTTGGTCCAGCTCTGCGGCCGAGTAGTGACTGGTGATGCTGCCGTTCTTGTGTCCAAGCAATGCTTTTCGATCCTCTTCGGTGACGCCTGCTGCTCGTAGCCTTCGGCCAAAGGTGTGCTTCAGGTCGTGAACCCGGATCTTGGTGAACCCTTCATGTGGTGCTCGAAGATGTTTTTCGAGCCACTTCTTGCTTGCCCTGACCCTCGCTCGCTTCCAGGCTGAGTCGTTCATCCGGTGGATCATGGTGGGCTCACCATCCTCGTCCGCCTTCCCGGAAGGGAAGACGAAATGCTCGTGCTGCCCTCGCTGCTTTTCGACGATCGACTTGGCCACACTATTCAATATCACCAAGCGCTCGTCCCGGTTCTTCACGCCGGATCGTTCACTCCTGCCACCGAAACTCGCCGGGATCAGAAACACGCTCGTTCCCAGTTCCGGTACCGCAATCTCCCAATCCCACTGAAGTTTGCACACCTCCTGCTCACGGCAACCGGTGTTGACCTTGAACATAGCCATGACCTGCAAATGGGCCGGTAGCTCAGAGAACAGAATCGATTGCTCTTCCCAAGAAAGTGGGTCGGGCTTGCGACTGGTCGTCTTCTCATCCAGCAGCGAGATCATTGGCACGGTATCGAGCCAGGGTCTGCGCTCATCATCTCGCCATTTCCTGGCACACAGGTTCAACACCCGAATGACTCGCTGAAGGGCGATGTTCACCGTCCTGTTTGTCACCGGCTTCTTCCCGTCCTTGGGGTTCAGCTTCGACTTGATGTACGGCGCCAAGGACGCGTCATCTATATGGGTGATCGGCATGTCCCCAATGAAGGGGTCGAGCTGAGCCATGTACGTCGCTGAAATGTGGATCGAGGCTTGGTCCTTAACCTCGAGCAGGAACTTGGTGGAAGCCTCCCGCCAGGTCCTGACCTGCTTTACCCCGTAAACCTTCTGTTGGCGCAGGTTTTCGAGTAGATGAATCAGGAATTGCTCTGCTTCCGCCCGGTCACGAGTGCCAGTACTCGTTTGAATTCTTTCTCCTCGGTAAATTTTGTCGATTTTCCAGATGCCACTCGGCATTTGCTGGAGGCCTGAGATTGCTTTTTGGGCCATGGCGTTTCTCCTTTTGCTCCGCCGTGGCGCTCGCTGCGGGGCTGATTGTTGTCTTGATTGGCGGCCTTTTCAATCGACTTGCGCGCGACATAGGCGTCCGCCCACTCGTCCAGCTCATGCCGGTCGAAGGCAACACCTTGTTTACCGATAGGAAATTCACGGATGTACGGGCGTACCTCGGCGTCAAATACCGCACGACACATCCCCAGGTAGGCCGGCGCCTGCTTCGCTCGGATGAAGCGGGGGAGAAGTGCTAGATCCGTTGTCATTTCTCGCAACTCTCTCGATCGAAGTGGCTAGTGGACTCGGCATCGCGTGTCGACTTCACGGGGGGCTGACGTGTAGGAAATGCCTCTCCCTCCCACTTTCCCGGCTTACCGCGTATAGCACCGTGTCGCGCATAGCAATGTGGTGTCTTGCTGGCAAAAAGCTTCTGGCAAGCTTCAAACAACGCTGTCTCCCCCTCGGTGGCTGCGAGTTCTTGGCCGGCCATCGACCCAACCTGGATCCATCCCGACTTGTCGCGGCCATAGTTTTCAGTCTTGAACAGCCGATAACGGTTCCTGTGCCCGGTATTGGGCGATGAACTCTCTGTGTTCAGATAGAAGTGGATGCCGCGTTGATGGACCTGCAGGATCGTTTTAGCCATTGCGTACCTCTGCTCTTGGGACTGAGCGAAGGTTCAGCAGCTTGATGCCGCAGGCCCTTGCTAGCTCTTGTAGATCCCTCACGGTGGTCTGGTCGCGCTTCATCGCCATGCCCAGGTCTATAAGGCGCTGGCCAAATTCCGCGAATTCGCTTGCTGGGCTCGGTGCTGGAGTGCTCACTGCGTTTCCTCTCGGGTTAAGGCTCGCCAACCGCACAGTTTCTCCAGGGCGAGCAGAGGCCCGCCGCGCTGTTGGGATTCGCGAAATTTGATAAAGGTTTAGGTTTGCCAGGAGACAAAGGAGAAGTAATGCGAAAATAGCAAACGCTAAATATTTCGTCAATACAAATTGCTAAATGATATTTTGCTCATGCGATGATAGAGCGACAGATGCGACGCGGTGCTGCTCGTAGAGGCGATTTAATGGTGCTGAATTTCGCTTCGGTGAGAACTAGCTAAGCCAGAAGAGGCCCTTCTAGGCTAGACCGACATCAGCCGAGCATAAATTGGGACATCAAGTGGAATTGAAGATGTGCACGCGTCAAATTGCCAGTCTATTGCTGGCGACGTCTCTCTCGGGTTGTAGCAGTGCCCCAAAGGAAAAGACTGAATTTGAGAAGCAGCTAGACGCGGCGCCGATGCCCACCACTGAGGCTGATCGGTTAAATCAATGCAAAAATCTCAGCGACCTGCTTTATTTTGAATTACAGGATATTGCCGGCTTAAATGGATTTTCTTCTGCTTTCAAGCCTCATGACCCTTCGAAATCCTTAGCACTTAGCCGGCGCATGGATTCGATAAACTGCACGAAAGCAGAAAGGCGAAACTGGCTCCAACGATTGCAGCCTTAGCAGGATAGATGGCTGGTTACGCTGATGAGGTGAAGGCGGGAAGCATGGTTTGGGACTAGGCTCAGTTACCCCAGATCGGAGTGGTACCTCAAGTGGATTGAGCTTGTCGACGAGAACTGTCGGTTTGTGGAATTGAAGGTTTTTGAGCAGCATTGCAAGGAGTGCGAAATGCCGGTAGTAGCCATATTGAACGACGAGTCGGACCTAAGTGAAATTCTTGGAGCATTGAAGGCCTACGGCCTGGTGCTGGCTAACCACTACACCCGCCCCGGAGCATCGGACCTTACGCGTGAGCTCAGAATTGCGCTGGGTCCTAGAGCTGAGGGGCACCAGCTGTTTTGCCACGAGCTACCTCTGCCAGTGGATGGGGAGCCTTGGTGGACTAGCGTACTCGTCCTCCCGCCTCGCTATTACTTTAAATATCGTGAAACCGTTGCCTTGGCAGCGAGAGCACTGAGCGCTGCGAATGAATCGAAGGAACAGGGCATGTTTATCTACCTTGAGCCCTAGGTAACGCCGGGCGAGGCACGCGGATGAGGTGAGGGCAGGAAATAAAGCCAGAGCTTTGCAAGAACGTTGATGCACACCACCTAAAAACGTTTAAAATCAGAAGGATATGAGAAAAATGGCTAACTTACCCACCAGCCCTAAAGCGCAGCTGCCATTGGCCATTGATGCTCAGATTGAAATCGACGGCATCGGCATGGGTGTGCTATCAGATGGCACGCCATTTCTTACCGCGCGAGGTCTCGCGAGACTGTGCGGCATTCAGCACACGTCGATATTGGATATCGCAAACGATTGGACGTCGAATCGACCTGCCATCACGAAGATCCACTCCCTTCTGCAAACCCACGGGCTCACTTATACCGAACCCTACACGACGGTCGTTGATAAGGGGACGATGTCTCACGCCTATCCAGACGGCGTATGCTTAGCAATTCTAGAATATTACGCATTTGAAGCCGGAATAAATCGTAAAGATGAAGCGCTGATGAATTTCAGGCTTCTAGCAGGGAAAGCTCTTCGTGATTTCATCTACACGCAAGTTGGATACGACCCAGAGAACCATGTTCCTACTCAATGGAAACAGTTCCACGACAGGATGTCGCTGGTTTACAACGCTGTTCCAGCAGGCTACTTTGGGATCTTCAAAGAAATCGCGGACATGGTAGTCCATCTCGGACAGAGCGGCATCCATATAGACAGTACCTTCGTCCCTGACGGCAGCGTGGGGATACACTGGGCAAAACACTGGAAGGGTGCTGAGTTAGAAAACTTTTATGGCGCTCCCATCAAATACGATCACAACTATCCGGATTACTTTCCACAGGCCCTGTCCAATCCTCAGGAATCAAACTGCTATCCAGAGGCGGCGCTGGGAGAGTTCCGTCGCTGGTTCCGTGAGGTTTACATAGGCGCTGGCAAATTTGAGGCATACCTAACAACGAAGGTCAAAGCCAAAGCTCTACCGATATCGGTTGCTCAGTTGGCTATCTCGTCGTATTCAAATCAGTCGCTTCTAAAGAATTGATCTTTGCCACTGTCCAGCCCGGCCAAACGCTGGACTTTTCGCTCCTTCGTTCAAGTAATTTCACAAGCCGCCGATTCCCTGGTACTGCAACTGCAGTGCATGGAGGCGTCATGAAAAAATTTGCTGCGCTTGGCTTGGTCATTCTGCTTTCCGCACTTCCGCTTACTGCGTCGGCCTGCCCGAAAGGCACCCATCCAACAGGCGGGACGGGGTCGCATCATAAAGGCGGAACCTGCTCCTGAGAAAAGCCCGGCTTAGAACCGGGCTTTTTCGTTTGCGCTTACACGCGTTTCCATAGGCTGCCGCATATAGTGACTTCAGCTCCTAGTAATCCATTAGGCTGCGCGACCAAGCGGGCATTACTTTGCCTGCAATTTACTGAGAGGTTCAGAGATTCACTGGAGCCACGAAAACTAGTTCTCTCGCTACCAGAAGCTCAGATGTTCCCATTTGGTTTATGTCTAATCGCAATGCGTACCATCGGCTTCCCCTAATGCTGTCTATCCTTTGGAACTGAACTCCAACCGTTCACGTCAGGGGATCCACCATGAGCAATCCAACATTTACGATGCGAGGCTACAATCCGGACACACAAATAACGATGCAAATAAAGAGATCTACCCCTGAGGGCTTTGGCTACGCGTTATCGGAGGGGGTGCAGTTCAATGTGAATATGCAGGTCCCTCCATCTGGAGCGATATTTGTAGACGCTAATAACAACGGCGTTATAGAGATCGCGTTGACAAGTGAACACTCCATCGATGACGCATGGGCGCTTTTCCCCCTCAGTTCCGAGCCGATCTCTGCCCCACATCTTGAAATTGCCACATTCATAGCGACGGACAAAAAATCAGTCACCTTCAACGTCCGAACGGCGGATTCCGGCGCATTGATATTTACAACTGCGTTCCTTGTTCAGTTCGCTCCTGCTTGAGCTGAGTCGGAATTATCGATTCTGATCCGCACGCCTGAAATTAGCCCGGATCGCGCGGGCGTCTTGGGTGGGCGTTCCCTGTGCTCAAGCTTCAGAGCTAATCTGAGCGACAACGGGGAGGGCGGCCGCGATCTCATCCATCGTCGCCTTTGCTTGCTCAAAATAAGAGGCTCCCGAGTGCGTCATCGCAAGCTGATGGTCACCAATCTCTACGACGTCGACCAAAGCAAAGAGCGAGATCAGGTCTAGCCCTTCGGCTCTGCCGATCTCTGTATCCCACGACTCATTTCCCTCTTTCAACATATCGGCAAAGTCTTTGGCCTCTTCGTGCGTGCCGAAGAGTTCAAGCATTTCTGTCGACGAAATTCTATTGAGATCGCGATACGCCACCGTCTCTGGGGATCCTGGACTCCCGAGATAAAAGGCATGCCTGTTTGTGAGGGCTTGAGTGTCCGGATGGTTGGGCCCGCGCCGAATTATCCAGGCGCCGTTCGGGCCCTTCGCGCTTACATGTGGAATGAGGACGTACTGCTTGATGGTAGGTTCATCATCGAAAAGATTGTAGGGCAGGGACGGCCGGCCCAAGCGTAAAGCGGTAGCGCCGCATCTCAATCTCCCACGATTGCTCTCGAGTGTGTTCCAAATGCCAAGAGGCTTGAGCCTGGCCATCAATCGAATTATTGCCGGTACCAGCACCTGGGACTTTTTGCCCATATAGGATGCGACTCGAATGAGCTTCCTATCCCGTTCGTTGACTTCATCTGCAGCTATCGGCTCGAGGTCCGCAGCAGTGAACTCTGCAAACTCCCACTCAAGCACGCCTTCTTTTTCTAAGGCCGCTAACGCCTTCAAACCCTCCGGCTCCATGTACAGCTGTTCCGACCGTAGTGGGATCGAATCTGTCTCGCGCGCTGCGCGGCCGGCGTCTGGGACGAGCTTAATGGCATCGATCGCAGCCCCCCAATCGCAGCCAGGCCCTGTCCAGATTGGGATTGAGTCAGGGAAAACCACGCCTGACGTGCTGCTCTCTGGCTTGCCGAAGTAATAACTAACGTACGGAACTGCGCCGAAGAACGTCCTCGTTATCGTCCGGGGCATAGGGTGATTCCCCTCGACGAGTCGATACTCAATGACGACATCTAAGTCACCACACAGTAGCGCGCCCCGAGCGTATGAGCCGACGACCCATAGCGAGGTGATCTCGACCTGGGAAGTCACTTCTTTTTTGAAGAAGTCTTTGTGCGCAACGGTGCGGGTCGATGCCTCGTCCAGCCTCTGGCAGATCCGCGCCAGCTTCTTGGTGAACGACTCGCGGGGATAACGCTTTTCGAGTGCTGCCATGCTGTTGACTCTTCACGCGGGGCGAGGAGACTGAACGTACCACCCTGGGCAGCTAAATCACCATTAGCAACTGATGAAGTTAGCAAGTGTTCCGACTGGCTATCTATACGGGAAAATTCACATGAGTCGAATTTATTGTTATGTCGTTATCCATGACACTGGTTTTGCTCCAAATCCCTTTGGAGGATCTTTAACGCTCGCCACCTGTATGCTGTTATCCGGCGCAATGCGAAGCCGGGGAGTTGGCTTGTGGGGACCGGGTCAGCGGTCTACGGTCTGCGCGGAAAGATCATCTACGCCGCCAAAATCGATCAGGTACTCCCGCTTGAGGACTATGGGGGCAATCCGCTCTATTTGGCCAAGCAACCTTCCGGAGATGGAGATGACGCTAATCGCCAAGGGGACAATATTTAATTCAAGGATGAGGTCGGTGATTGGTTTCAACGAGAAAGTGATAATCATGACTGCTCCCACATGGACCATGATCTGAGTGGGAGAAACGTCTTAATAGCTAAAAAATTTTGGTATTTCGAAAGCAAGTCATGCGATCTGCCGCAAGATTTGCAACAGATTATCCAGAATGGGCGGGGTTACAAATGCACCGACTCTCACGAGGTCATTGCCCGCTTGGAGAACTGGTTAGCGTCGTATCAGCCGGGCATCGTTGGTGAGGCTGTAGCTTCCGGCTCGAAGGTGTGCGGTTCGTGCTGACAGTTGCATCGATCTATGGAGCGTACGAAGAATTCGAGTTCTCGGTCGAGGCCGCCATTGAGTTCATCCTTTCCTGCTGCACCGGGTAATGGTGAGTTGAAATCCTGTCTTGTTCAAGTAAAGAGCTCAGTTTAAGTCTGAGCTCTCGCTTCCTAATCAACGTCCAGATTTCCGATTTTCCAGCTCCTTTGAAACGCGCTCTTTCATTTCCCCTATTTGGTCGTACTGCGCTTTAAAATTCACGTTTGGGACATCCATGATAATCCCCTGCAGTCGCATCAATGCTGTGTTAAGTTTTTTTCTCTCCTCTAAAAGTTCTGTATCTGAAGCGGTTTCCACACGAAAATCCGATGTTCGAATGCTCCAAGCAGGCGTTTCCTTTTGCTCAAACGCATAATTAAACAAATCGATTAAAACGTCGAACGGTAGCTCAGGCGAGCCCCTTGAAATTTTACCGCTAGCGTCCTTGTAAGCGTATTTGATGGAGCGCTTCGTGAGTGATCCATCGTCCCAAGACGCCCAGCCAACTCGGATTTCTCCATCGCGGTAGGGGATTTTGTGCGTGGTTATCATGCCTGTAATTCCTATAAAGGGTCAGATTTTTACAGTGTCGACATAGTATGGAGACACTGTGGTGATAGTGTTGGTCCGTGCCGGGGTTGTCAACCGATTTGTATGCTGGCTGGCCCTTTCGCCGATACCGCGGAGCCCAGGGGTAAGGTCGGTAGGGCGTTAGCTATTACATTTTGCTAACTGGCGATAGACTTGATGCTATCGGATCCAGAATTCAGTCAGCTTAAGGTGGAGTGTCATGGCGGCAACTCAATTTCTAGACAGGGTGTTGGATAGTTTTGTGTGCGTGGCTGACCTAATCACGAGTGTCGCGTATTCGGACGAGGGTGCAATCTTGCCTCTACATGACTCCGCTCGTGTAGTGCTGGGGTGCCTACGATCTGTGACTGGACCTATGCAGGAAATGAAGTTGGATAAGTCGGGACTTCCAGTGTTCGATCCCGAGCGCGCAGCTACTGCGCTTTTGAAAAGAGTGGCAGGCAGTCCGAGTTACTCTAGTTTGAAAGTCAGCGATATTGTATTCGACGAAGTATTACGCTCAGAAAGCAAAGAGCTTCTTGAGTTTGGTTTTTCACGGGATATTTGGGACGTTCTTCATGCCGGCGGCATTCAAACTAGTTGGCGTCTGAATTATAAAACTGGCCAGCGTGAGTATTCTTTTCTATCGTCTGTATGGAAAGCTACTCCGCGTGAAATTAGTGTGTTACTGGAGACCCAGGGCTATAAGCGGCCAGTAGTGGTAAGCCTAATAAGGAAGGGGTTTGCCATACCTGCAATTTCGTTAAGTGGTGCGTTGGAGCGCACAACCGACCTCGGAATCGATCAAGAAGTGGATTTAGGAGATGTGAGGCGTTGGTTGACAAAAAACGACATAGACTGGCCAATTCCGTTAATGGTCGAGCGCTCACCAAGTGAGTATTCAAGCATAGTCATTCCCCTCAACGAAAAAAGCGACATCCCCCCAGCGCTACGCCTCAAAAATCTTGAACGTCAAAATAGTGACCTGCTTCAAGAAAACGCCGACCTCCGGGCTCAGTTGCTGAGCTTAACGAATAGCCCGATTGAGAAAGAAACGAATCACCAAGGCCTAAGTTTTCCCTACTCCACAAAGGAGCTTGAGATTATGCGCCAGGTTGCCTTGGATTACTGGGCAAAGTACAAGCCTGAGATGCGCCAACCTACACAGGAAACTATCCAGCGGGAAATTTGCACTTTACTTGGCTTGAATGTGCCGTGGGATAAAACGCCGCCGCACAAGGCTGTTTACCTAGCTACAGCGATAAAACCTGACCATTTAGTCAAGCCATGACATAGGACATGTAACCATGTACTCCCTTTCTGTCATGCGCTTCAGAGAGGCAATCTGTTTCCAGTCCCATCCAATGGCAGGAAACAGATATGTCAAAATCTTTAGATCAAGCTCAACTTGAGCCAGCGAACACCATCATCCGTATGCCCGAGATCGAGAAAATCACCGGTCTAGCGCCATCAACAATTTACAAGCGTTTGAAACTCTATCCATCATTTCCGCGCGCTGTGCCTCTGAGCGATACAAGCACTCGCGGTTCGCCTGTGGGCTTTGTGCTCGCCGAGGTCCAGGGGTTGGTACTGCAGAGAACTGCGCTACAGAGGAGTATCAAACGGCATTCAAGCTATCAGGCAAGATCGTCGTCAGCCTCATCATCATGGTCGTTGATCGTCTCTACAAGGCCGGGTAAATTTTCATCAATTAGCTTTCGCAACTCCGGATCGTTGGCTCTCTCCCGCAATCCCTTCATCACTATTTTCCGTATCAGCTCCTCTATGCTGATACCTAGGCCATTTGCCGTCTTCCGGAGTACCTCCTCCTCTTCGTCACTAAAATCTATCTCGGTTTCATGCGTTGTCTTCTTTAGCTCAGGGAGTAAATCGTAGGCGTCCATGTTCAGTACTCGTGCAAGCTTTAGCGCACCGCCGAGCCTCGGTGTAGATCTCCCAGCCTCATACCTAACAATTTGGGGAAGGCTAATTCCACTCTTGGATGCTAAGTCTTTTTGAGTAAGTCCCGCCTCAGATCTGGCCCATAGGAGGCGCTCTGAGAACGGCTTCGCATCAGTCATTGGTAGCCTTTTAGCCTGTCAATATACGATTAAATATCACTATACCAGACAAGAAATGACGCTATGTGATCAGTATTGACAAGTGACTCGTAGTGGAGCTAAATGATCACAAATGATCACCGTCACGAGGAGGTAGAAATGAAAAAGGCAACGAAGATTCCAACGATCCTCAGGCTTCCTGAGCAGATGAGACACTGGTTGTGTGGCGAGGCTGAAGGGAATGGGAGAACGATCAATGGCGAAGTGATTTATCGCCTGAAGAAAATGATGGAGCAGGAAGATGAACAAAAACAGCGGGCATAAAAAAGCCCCAGGCGGACCAACGCCTGAGGCCTATGAAGCAGTGAACATTTCTGAGGACATTCACATGAGCAAGCATACCGAAGTAAACGAAAAACTCAATGCTGGCGCTATCTGTATGCCGGTCACGGTGGAGTTGTCTTTCACAATTTGCAACCCGAACCAGGAACACTTGCTTGCTGTTCGGCCTGGGGTCCCAGTTACGGATGCCCTTGAAGAGGCGTCCTGCATTCTCAGCGAGCTGAAATCTTCACTTGAAGCAGCTGCCATGGGGGTCGATGGAATAACGCCCAATCAAGCTTGGCTACTGTATCGGGCTGCAAATACAGCGAAGGTGATCGTCGACTCGACGCATGCAGGACTGGAGAGTGCGCAATGAGCATTTCCTCTATTCAGCACAAGCAGAATGGCGTCGCGACGCATTTTCAGATTCAACAGAACGTGTCGTGTCACACCATGTCATCCCGCGAGATCGCGGAACTGACAGACAAGGCGCACAAAAACGTGCTCGCCGATATCCGTAACATGTTCGCCGAACTGGAAATCAACTCGGCTGATTATTCAGCCCAGTACCAAGACAGCACCGGGCGGGCTCTCCCGTGCTTCAACCTTGACCGCGAACTGACTGACACGCTGTTAACTGGCTACAGCGCCAAGATGCGTCTTGCTGTTGTTCGCCGCTGGAGAGAGCTTGAGGGAGCCAATGCGAAGCCTGCCTTCGACTATGCAGCTGCATTGAGCGACCCTCGCACACTCCTGGCGCTGCTTACCGAAAACGTGACGAAGGTCGTTGCGTTGGAAGCGGACAATATCGAGCTCTCGAAAGAGAACCACGAACTGGAAGTGAAGGTGGAGCAGGATGCGCCGAAGGTGGCCTTCCACGACATGGTCGCGGTGTCCCATAAGACGTACAACGCAGCCCAGGCCGCGAAGATCATCGGCACTGGTCGAACTAGGCTGCTGCAGTTCATGCGCCAGAAGGGATGGGTGACGAGGAACAACGAGCCCTACCAGGTGAAGATCGAAGCAGGTCTGCTCGATGTAAAGCTAGGCACTTTCGAGCATCCAATCGACGGCACGATCCCCACGTGCTCGACGCTGATTACCGGCAAAGGGCTGGCAAAGCTTCAGGCTATGTGGCAGAGCAGGGAAGGGGATTTGCTGAGGTAGGAGCGAAGAGAGCCCGGCCTTGCGCCGGGCTTTTGCCATCTCGGATTCAGGATTTTTCGGCGTTGGCTTTTTCGAGCAGGCCGGCGATACCTTCCAGCAGCACCAGATCTGATTCCTTCAGCTTCCCCTTTGCCGCGGCTCTGGCTAGCTTTTCGACGATAGCAATTGCCCGGGGCGAGGCGGTCCCCAGCATCGCTTGGTAGGCAGGCGAATGCTCGCGATGGACTTCATGTCGCGAGAATTCACCCTCGATCACGTTCGATCCGTTGCCGCCAGGGTTCACCAGAAGGCCCGGCGCTAGGCCGATTTTCTGCTCAAGATTGAGCGCAGCTTTCTCGCCCAGGCCTCGATGCCCATTGAGGATCTGGGACAAATAGGACGCGTCCAGATCGTGCTGCTCGGCGAAGTCTTTTTGACTGAGTTGGCCGATCACGCGCCGCAGCGCTTCGACCCGAAGAGTTTTCATATCCATAGGCGAATAGTGGTCTCGATTTAGCAGTTGGTAAATTACTAATCGCTATTGCTATACGATTTAGCATTGTGTAATCTGGAGCTCTTTCGGAGATCAACATGACGCTAATCGACCTCATCCGCTCCCTGGAGCCGGCCCAACTGGATTCCCTGGCAGAGCGCAGTGGCACCAGTGTCGGCAACCTCAAACAAATCGCCTACGGGTATCGCCTGGCTGGCCCCGGACTCGCCATCAATCTAGATCGCGAGTCGGGGAGGGCGGTGACGGTAGGGCTGTTTCGCCCGCGGTTACCTAGCGGTGACAGCATGCTGGCCTTCGCTGCCGAAATCGCCAACAACGTCCCAAGTACTGCGAACTGGAAGGCCTAATCATCTAGTTTGGATGTGATGTGGAGGCGTTTGATAAGTTGATGGTACTACATTTTTGTAGTGATACAACATTTTTGTAGTGATACCGTTGCTGCCGAGTAAATCTTGATGCGCCAGTTCCAAAGCCTCGCCATCGTGGGGGGCTTTTTTGTCCGCTCGTCGAGGGAATTGCACTCTCCGTCCAGGCAGAGCCTCTCAAATGTATGCGCAGACCCTGCGCTTCTGATGGGAGAAAGTTATGGTTGACGACAACAACGGCCCTGAAGCGCCATACCCGGGCCCCGACGAGAACGCGCCCGATACGGGCGAAGGTCACAATTCAGGTCTTGATCAAGCTGAGTCAGAGCCCAAGCAAGGCACGGGCGAGAGGCCAGTAGATTGGGATCCGCCGCCTGGGAATCCAGGATCTGATCAGGATGCCCAGACTGACCGCGAAAACGGCGGAGCTGACTAGCTTCTAACGAATGCATATGCCTCCACGGAACCCGGCCACTGCGCCGGGTTTTCTTAAAGCGTTCGCGGCGTTCTTCTTTCCGATGGTGGCCGGTTCCTGATATTTTAGTGGCCAATTGGAATCAACAGCGCAAAGGGACATTCATGCATTCATTTCTCTCGAAAACTTTTGGTGGATTGACCGCCGCCTACTACGTACGCCAGCTTATTTTTGGATCTCTCTTTCCGATCTTGATACTGTCCTTGATGGCCAATAGTTCCAGTGGTCTCACGGGCAAGCCCGGATTTATCGTTATCTGCGTCGTCTGCACGATTCTTTACCCGTATTCTCGGTTTGTTTACGAAAGCGTCATCGGATACGTCATGGGAAACAACGTGTTCTTCGTGAATGCCTCGCTGATGCTGTTTGTAAAAACTCTTACCATGCTAATGTGTTGGTGGCTGTCGATTTTCGTGGCACCAATAGGCCTCGCCTATCTCTACTGGCGAAATAGCCGACAGATATCACAGTAGAAAAGCCATCTTCAAACTAGCCCAGCCATAGCGTTGGGCTTTTTTATGCCTCGAATTCACCGCCGCCAAGGCGGCCTCACGAAAGGCCTGGACGTCGTTAGCCAGATAGTGCGACGTACGGAATCAACACCGGCAGCCCGCGCACTCTGGCCTCACATGATTGCGGAGTGGCGCGAGACTGAAGCTGCGAGATCGATGCATAAGGGCGTCGACGCTGTGAAGGTCTTTGGCAGACAGCGGGAAAGACTGCGCACCTATTCAGGGCCTCGACATTGATCGGGGCCTTTCTGTTTTGGGCTATGCCCAGGCCAACGCAGGCCTTTTTTATTCACGGTACCGCCTATGACTGAAGTCTCGCGCATTGCAGACAGCACCACATTCAAGGTCGCTGTCCCGATACTGCAAACGATCCTGTCGGCCGGTGCCATTGGCGCGTTTGTGTACGTAGTCGGATCACTCGGCTCGCTTCAAGTGCAGCTTGCCGCCTACCAGACCAGCCAAGCGCTGATCGGCCAGAGGGTTGACTCTTTGGAGCGCTCAAGGGAGTCGACAGACAAGTTCGTCGATTCCCTTCGCACCTCAACCCAGAAGCAAGAGTTCCAGATCAATCAACTCTGGGAGGGCCTAAAAGGGCTCGCCCAGATGGGTAGACCAAAATGAAGCGCCTGTTGATCGTCCTCATGCTGCTCACTGGTTGCGCGCAGAAAGAAACGATCCAGGAGCCTACCAAGGTTCGACGCACAACCGTCTACCGCTATGTGAGTGGTCAATGCGTTCCTGCTGAAGGCCAAGGTGCTGCGCTCCGTCAGGCCCTGAAAAGTCGCGATGAGTGGAAGCGCTATGCCGAAAGCCTCGAGCAACTACCTGCAGCGAAGAAAGCTCATGACCCTAATCCCTGAATGGCGAAAGTTCTGGCGCATGACCAGTGTTCAATGGGCGATTGCTGGCGTGGTACTGAATGCCGCTGCTGCTGGCTGGTCGTCATTCCAAGGGTCGGTTGATCCTCTGGTATACGCCTCGGTGAACATGGTGCTTGGTATCGCCGTTGCGGTATCGCGAGTGATCAAGCAGCCAAAGCTGAATGATGGAGATCCAGAGTGATCGCCGTCCTTAAGCTGGTGCCCGCCTGGGTGTGGGTGGTGCTTGCAGTGGCCGTGTCGTTCGGGGTGATGTGGGTACAGCTCCAGAGTGCGAACACTGAACTGGACCAGGTCACGACCGAGCGAGATATAGCAACCGCCCGAGTGACCTCGCTCACCAACACCCTGCGCCTACAGCGCGAACTCACTGAAGACATCAACCGAGTCTCCGACGATGCGAAAGCCAAGACCGAACACGTTGCCCTCAAGTGGCAGACCTTGTTCCATGACACCCGCAAGCGCTTCCGCGAAGAGACTGCCGAGATCCCGATCGCCAACCGTGCGTTTCGTCTGCGAGCACTGGGTAGATTCGTCGAGAAGGCCGAGACGATGAAGAATATCGCTTTGGCTATGCAGGTGCTGGAGCAAGCCGCCAAGGAAGTCGGCGACATCTACGTCAATCGCCACCGCAAGGATGATCCTGACGATGAGCCAGCAATCCCGACCCGCATTCAAGTAGACGTGGTGGATGCGAGGAAGCCGAATGCCGAGCCTTAACGTTCCGCAATCGCAATTCCTTCTGCTGCCTCACAAGTTTCGCGCATTCGTTGCCGGGTTCGGCTCAGGCAAGACCTGGGTGGGATGCTCGGCGCTGAGCAAGCATTTCATGGAGTGGCCCGGCGTCAACGCTGGCTACTTCGCTCCGAGCTGCTTCACAAACTGCAGGAAGACGAACTTGAAGCCTTCCGGTGTCGTGGTTACGTCGACGCCGTTCTTAAGCCCCGGCAGGTTGTAGCGCATCCGGGCGATGATCTTGCGCTACGCCTGCTGAGCTTTGACCGACGTCAGCACGTCCAGCTCATCCACCAGTGCATGGCCGATCTTGAAACCGACAATCGTCTGCGGCTTCTCCATCGACCGGCAAATCACAGTGCCGCGATATTGCCGGCCGCTGTAGATGTGAACTTCATGGTTCGCCTGGTTGATCTTGGTCTTGAGCCCCCAGTCATAGGCCACTTCATCCATCGTCGGATAGAAGATGTCTCGGATCTGCGGGTAGGTCCGCGATAAGCCGAAGCTGAACAAGATGTACGGCCTAGTGCAGGCCAGCACGTTCGACAACGAGCTGAACCTGCCCGACGACTACATTCAATCGCTGATGTCCGAAGCGTTCGGTCGGGGCAGGTAATAATCGCCTGCAGCCTTGACTGTCTCCGAGCCCTTGCAGACGTCACGCACCAACCGCCAGCGGTATCGCGCCGCTGTGTACTCGGGGCGGGTAAAAGTGACGTCCGTCATCGGGCGACTCCCATTTTCATTGAGGTGACCGGTTTAACGATCGGGTACTCGCGATGGATGAAGTAACCGCCGCCATCGTTGGCGTGGTCGTTGCCCTGGCTCTTGTCCGGCTCGCCGTTGGGCGCCCAGATCTGCTGCTCAAGGCCGTCGGCGTAAGTTGGGCATGTGAACGGATTGACCAGGTAACGCCGTTCGCCCTGCGCGTTGCAGAACATGGCGTTCATGGCGTTGATTCGATCCTTGACTGGCGGGTTGGCCGCCGGCGCTATGACGGCGAAGCCGGCCTGCTTCAACAGGGCGAGGTCTGTTTCACTGGCATTGACCGACTTGCGAGAGTTACCGGACGCATCCGGATAAACCCGGATTTCGCAGGTCTTCTTGTAGTCGTCGCCTGTGTGCTCCCAGTCCTTCGCGAACAAAGCGCTGAAGCGGGTCACCGCGACAATGGTCGATCGGCAATTGATGTGGATCGGCGGCCGCGGCCCCTCGGTCAGCTTGAAGCGCTGCTTATCGAGCGTCCGACACTGGCTGGTGGTCTTCGTGTCCAGGGTGCTGACCCATTCCACCGCCTGCACGACATCAGAGTTTTCTTTCAGCGTTTCCATGCGCGCCTGGGTGGCGACGTGCTGCACCGCAGTTCGCACCAAGGCGCCGGCGTTCCGGTTGGTCGTGGCCAGGATGCCGTCGTTGTATTGAAGCGACTTCGTACCGCGGATGTTCTTGATGATCTGGAAGTTGGTCTGGCCTTCGAAGAAGCCCTGCCGGATCGCGCCAGTAAGGCGTTGTCGCTCGGTGGCGGTGAAGCCATCGATGAACGACTTTAGCAGCTTGCCACCGTCCGCGCCGCGCACACTGAGCGGATTGGTGAGGATGGAGTCGTATCCGCCTCAGCTGATCCTTGCGTACCTGAACGGCCAGTTCGTCAACCTGACGTCGGGATCGATCTATCACGCCTACGACCGGAAGCTGAACCAGTGCTTTGGCACGGTGCAGCCCGGCGAACCGCTCTTCATCGGCATGGACTTCAACGTAGGCAAGATGGCGGCGGTGACACACGTCAAGCGCGAGCAGGGTCTGCCGCGGGCGGTCGATGAGTTGATGGACGGCTACGACACGCCGGACATGATCCGCCGCATCAAGGAACGTTACGCCACCCGGGCATCTATCGGCGATGGCGGCGCCCAGCAGGTGAGGGCAGACCTCAGCTATTACGACTGGCTCAAGCAGCAGCCGGCAGCATTTCAGGACAAGGCTATTGGCCCAGTCCGTGCCAAGCTATTTCGTGAAGGCGGCCTGAGCATCGAACGATTTTCCGAGCTGCAGCTTGATCGCAACTTTGAGCCATTGACGCTGGTGCAGATGAAGGCTCTTGAGCCCCTAGCGTTCGAGTTAGCAAGGATTTAAGTCAGCATCCGCTTCGATCTGACGCTAACTCTTTGAGAGATTGTTGGAAGTCATCATTCCACTGCTGATTCGATTTGTAGAAATCCTGCAATGCCTGTTTAGACTCGCTCTCATCTTCTAAATGAATCGCGTTTTTCAGTTGAGTTACCAGATTCCTGCTCAAAGTTGCGAGTTTCTCAGGTGCGTAAGCGCTGAACGAATAACCAGCCTTCATAAGGTCGTCGAGCCTTGTGTTGTACGCCTCGTTGTCAAGTTTCTTATGTGCTAGGAGCGCCGAAAATCCCCCTAAGGCTACGAGGAACTGGTCCGCTTTTCCGCGAAAGTTTTGTTCCTGAGTATCCAATCGAACAATGCAGGCCTGGCTTTTCGTTGTGGCTGATGACTGCGAAGACGAAATCCAGCTGGTGAGGCCAGTACTCATTACACCAGCAAGTGTAAGCACACTTGTAATGACCGCAATCAACAATCCGTTTCGTAGTTCCAGTTTCTTAGTCGCGCCATTTGCGTCGTTCGTCATTGCTCGCTCCGGTATGTGGGAAATTTTTCGGGGCGCATTGTCATCATTTGGCCACTACAGATCCACCTCTTTTTTTTGCAGGCAGGGCCTGCACCAACGTCTCTGGGAGACAACAAATGCTGAAATTCCAACTGGACAGCCTGGATGGTGTCGACGAAGCCGTGCGCGCTCTTTACACCGAGAAGGACGGCAAGTTCGTACTCGGCATTGAAGGTCTGCCACAGCCCGAGGATGTCTCGGGCTTGAAATCCAAGGTTCAGGAGTTGCTGGACGAGAAGAAGGCTGCCGACAAGGCACGCAAGGATGCTGAAGACCAGGCCCGACTGGAGCGTGAAGAAAACGCCCGCAAGTCCGGCAACGTTGAAGAGCTCGAAAAGTCCTGGTCTGAAAAGTACACCCGTCGTGAAGCTGAGCTGAACGGCATGCTGGAACAGGAGCGTGGAACGCTGAGCACTCAGATCCGGGATCTGACCGTCGGTCGTACCGCTACTGATATCGCGTCTGCCCTGGCAATCCCAGGCAGCGCCAAAGCCCTGTTGCCGCACATCGAGCGCCGTTTGAGCGTCGAACAGCGCGATGGGAAGCCTGTTGTGGTCGTGCTCGACCCTCAGGGCAAGCTCTCGGCGGCAACGCTGGATGAGCTGAAAGCAGAATTCGCAAACGACGTGGCGTTCGCGCCACTGATCGCGGGTAGCAAGGCATCGGGTGGCGGGGCCAACGGTGCTGGGAATGGCGGCGGGGCCGCGAAAGGCAATATCGGCGGCACCAAGACGGAACGCACTGCGGCAATCGCCAGCAAGTTTCCGGACCTCCCTCTCAATTAAGGAATAATTCATGTCCCTGTCTCAAATGCAGGTCTTCAACGATTACGTCATGCCAGCGACGCTGGAGACCCTTGATCAAATGCTCGCGGCCTTCAACGCTGCCAGCAATGGCGCGATCGTGCTCTCGCCCGACGGCTTCACCGGTGACTTTCTGCAAGAGTCTTTCTTCCAGAACCTCGGCGCAGCTCAACGTCGCGTGAACCGCTACGCCGCGCAGGCCGCCGTGACTCCGGTAGATCTGACCGAGCTGCAGAACACCACGGTTAAAGTTGCCGGCGGCTTCGGTCCGGTACGCTACGAGCCGTCCCAGATGACCTGGTTGCAGCGTCCAACTGCTCAAGGCATCGAAGTCGCGTCCCGAGCGTTCGCTGAGATTCTGCTCAAGGATCAGTTGAACACCGCCATTGCTGCTCTGGTTGCCGCCATCACCGCACAGGCCGCCGCAGTCAACGACGTGTCGGCAACCGCCGGCATCTCGCAGGCCAGCCTGAACAGCTCGCATGCCAAGTTCGGTGACGCCAGTCAGAATCTGGTCGCTCAGGTTATGACCGGCAGCTCGTGGCACAAGCTGGTCGGTCAGAACCTGGCTAACACCCAGAACCTGTTCCTGGCTGGCAACGTTCGCGTTGTCGACATTCTCGGTAAAACGTCTGTGGTGACCGACGCCCCCGCACTGCTGCAGGCCGGCACTCCTAACAAGGAGATCATTCTGGCCTTGGCGTCCGGCGCCGCGCTCGTGCATGACGGTCGGGATATCATCTCGAACGTTCAGACCACAAACGGTCAGACTCGTATCGAAACCACCATTCAGGTCGATTACACCTTCGGTCTGGGCCTGAAGGGTTACACCTGGGACACCGCGAACGGCGGCAAGTCGCCTACCAGCGCAGCGCTGGCCACCGGTACCAACTGGGACAAAACCGCCACCAGCATCAAAGACACCGCTGGTGTTGCCCTGATTGGTGATGCTTCCAAGTAAGCCCTGATGACCGAGCCGGGCCGCGCGCCCGGTTTGGCGGAGATTCGATCATGACCAAGAACAACGTTTGGTACCTGCCGGGCCCGTTCCACCGCTACGAAGATGACGTGAAAGCCATCGCCAAGAAAAACGACCTGATCATCATCGACGCAAACGTGACGCCCGACCGTGACGACGAGACCGACAAGCCGCCCAAAGCCAAGCTGAAGCCTGAGTTCGCCGAGGCGGAAGCCGAAACGGACCCAGTGAAGATGGGTGTGGCAGAATTGCGCGAATGGCTGGCTGCCAAAGGCGTCGAATTCGACGCGAAAGCGCCGAAGGCTGACCTGGTCAAACTCATTCCAGCGGAATAATCCATGACTCTCATCATCGAGGACGGCACCGGCAAGCCAGACGCCGAAAGCTACGCGAGTGCTGCAGACCTGGTCATGTACGCCGGAAAATTCGGTGTGGCCATTCCTGCGGACGAGCCAGCACAAGAAGCACTGCTTCGCCGGTCCGCCTTGGCGATGGATGGCATGACCTGGAAGGGCCGCAAGATGGACAGCGATCAGGCTCTGGCTTGGCCGCGCCGCGGGGTTGAACTGGATTGCCAGATCAAGCCTGACAACTACCTGCCGGCGCGGATCCAGTACGGTCAGATGGCCCTGGCTGCCGAGATCCATACCGACGACATCGACCCCATCGACAAACGCAAAGGCGCTGTGACGCTGGAGCGTGTCGAAGGGGCGGTCACTCGCGAGTACGCGGCGATTTCCAATACCAGCGGCCGACTGTTGCCGGCCGCGCCGGATCGGCCGAGCGCCACGCAATTCGCTGATTACTTGCAGAGGCGTGGGTTGTTCGCTGTAAGGGCGTGAGCTACTGTCGACCTTCAACTATGGAGGTCTACATGGCACTAAATGCAGCTGACAGAATTTCTTGGGATCGCTTCTATGCTGCAGCCTTACAGGTGGTTTACCTCGAGGCCGCATCACTCCCTGAAGACAGCCTGAGCAAGCTCAAGAAATCCCATACTGTTTTGCTCGGGACGGCCGCGACTATGGCCGACCATATGCTCGAGCAGCAACGCAAAAGATAAAAACACGAGGTAAGTCCATCATGGCCTTCTATGACGAAATGGCCGTGATGGCTCTGGAGATGATCACAGAGTTCGGCCAGCCCGTGATTATTCGGGCGCTCACCGTCGGCGAGTACGATCCGGACACCGGTACCGCGCCGCCTGACACCGTCGTCGAGCAGACTGCCCAAGGCATCCTGCTCGACTTCACTGGCCAAGAATTCCAGAACAACAGCCTGATCAAGCAGGGCGATAAGAAGCTCAAGATCGCCGCGCAGGGGCTGACGTGGGTGCCTGATTTGTTGAACAAGGTCATCGTTCAAGGCCGGACCTGGTCAATCGTGCCGCCGCTGAAAGAGATCAACCCGGCCGGTACGCCGATTCTGTATGAACTGCAGGTGCGGTCGTGAGTCGGGCAGGTTCCGGTCAAGCCGGAAGCTTTGCCCTGAATTTGGCCGAGTCCGCGGCTCAGGCAACGGAAGCTATCGACGCCAGCCTGCGCGAGATCATCATCGAGGTTGGCAGCAGCGTCATACGCATGTCACCGGTGGGCAATCCCGAGATTTGGGCGCAGAACGCGGTGGCCAGCCAGTACAACAAGGCGGTCGACGATCACAACTCCGACCTGCGAAGCGATCCGGCCAACCTGACGAAGGGCGGTCGACTCAAGTCCGGTCGCAAACTCAACGATGGAATGAACATCGTCGCCCCTGAAGGCTATGTCGGCGGCCGGTTCCGCGCGAACTGGCACCTGTCGATCAATGTCGTCGAGAGCGTCACCTTTGATGAGGTCGACCCGGGCGGCCACTGTTTATTAATACTTCCACTCTTTCACGTTAACGGCATTGTGGTGAGCACGCTCGTCCCGCTATCAAGCGGTGGTCGGGTTTCGATTCGCAAGCGTTTCAACGTCGACACGTTTTTTGAGGATGTCGAGTGGGTTCGACCCACGTACTTCTCTGCAGTGCCCACCATCTACGCAATGCTTAACGCGTTGGCTTGACGGCCTGGCAGGCGCTGGTCGAAAAAGCGAACCTGAAGAAAGGTCAAAAGGTGCTTATCCATGCGGGCTCCGGTGGCGTGGGAACATTAGCCATTCAGCTGGCCAAGCACCTGGGGGCGACTGTCGCGACGACCACGAGCACGGCGAATGTCGAGTGGGTGAAGCGCCTTGGTGCAGATATCGTGATCGATTACCGCAAAGACGATTTCGAAAAGGTCCTGCACGATTACGATGTGGTCTTGAACAGCCTGGGCACGGATACACTTGAGAAATCGTTGCGCATACTCAAACCTGGTGGAAAGCTCATCTCGATCTCTGGACCACCGGATGCTGATTTTGCGAAAAACGCTGGATTGTCCGGATTCCTGAAACTGGTCATGGGCCTGTTGAGTTACGGGATCAGGAAAAAAGCTAAACGCCGTGGCGTCAGCTATTCATTCCTTTACATGAAAGCCAGCGGTGACCAGTTGCGTAAGCTTACTGCGCTCATCGATTCCGGTGTCATACGCCCGGTGGTGGACCGGGTTTTTCCATTCGAATCGACCCCGGATGCCTTGGCTTATGTTGAAACCGGTCGGGCAAAAGGCAAGGTCATCGTCAGGGTGAAATAACGAGACGACCCCATGTTCGAAAACTTCAAAACGCACCAAATTACCGTAGGCGATGTGGAAATTGCCTGTGTTGCAGCGGGTAAAGGCGATCCCATCCTGATGCTCCACGGTTTTCCGCAGACCATGGCGCTCTGGGCACGTATCGCACCTGGGCTGGTCGCGCGTGGCTATCGGGTTGTCTGTGCTGATTTGCGTGGGTATGGGGCATCGGATAAGCCGCCGCTTCAAGCGGATCTGTCAAATTACGGATTTCGCGCCATGGCCGCGGATCAGGTCGGACTGATGCGTGTGCTCGGACATGAACGGTTCCATCTTGTGGGACACGACCGTGGCGCGCGCACTGCATACAGGATGACACTGGATCATCCAGACGTGGTGGCGAGCGTCACGCTGATGGACATCGTTCCTACGGCTGTGATGCTGACAGATCTGCGCAAGAACATAGCCCACAGTTACTGGCATTGGTTTTTTCTTTCTCAGCCCGCACCCTTTCCGGAGCGCATGATTGCGGCGGATCCCGATTTCTTTTTCGAGAGCTGCCTTTTCGGCTGGGGTGCCGCAGGGCCGGAGGATTTTGACGCTGACCAACTGGCGGCGTATCGGAAAGCCTGGCGTGATCCGGCAACGATCGCTGGGTTTTGCAACGACTATCGCGCCGCACTCACTGTGGATCTGGCAGACGACATGTCCGATTCCGGACGACGCATCACCGCGCCCGCGCTGATCCTCTATGGCGCCTCAGGTGCGATGGCCAAGCACTATGATTTACCCGCCACTTGGGTGGATCGCTGCACGGTGATGGAGGCTTCTGCGATAGTGGGTGGACATTTTTTTGCTGATTCCCGGCCGGACGAGGTCATTGAGCGAGTCGCCGCATTTTTGGCAAGCCATCCCTTGCAATCTTGCTGAAAACCTCCCGTGCATCGATGTCAATGTCGATGTCTGCCACGCCCTGTTGATAGCGGATAACGCTCAGCGACGCCGGCTGCGAATGGCTCCACGCCATGGGCGCGCAGCCACTTCTCGGGATTGCCGCTGAGACAACGACTACGTGGCCTGCGACGGTGACAGTGTCGCGAGAATTTTTTCGCGGCAGGCCTCCAGAATCTCATCCGCCAGCGGGGAATCATCCGGACAAGCCCGCGACAACACGACTGCGCCGATCGCATGGGCAAGCATGTCGATCATCTGTGCTCGCATTGTGTGCGGATCCATGTCGCCCAGCGAGTCCTCAGGCTCAAGGACTGCCAGCATGCTTTCGATCCCGTCAGCAAACGTTGCCTTGAGCTCCTCCGATTGACGCGCAGCGTCCCCGCAGAGGGCCGCCATTGTGCAGCCAACGCTGCGGCCATCACGGTGATCTCGTGATATGTAAAGATTGACGAACTCGGTGACGTCGAGGCCTGCGCTATTGACCAGGCTCTGCGAAAGCCCGCTCGCCGCGGCTTCAGCCATCAAATCGGCTTTGGAGCGAAAGTGCTTGTAGAACCCGCCATGGGTGAACCCGGCAGCGGCCATCAGTTCCGCCACCCCCACACCGTCATAACCGCGTTCACGAAACAGGGCGGAAGCCGTCTCGACGATGTGCGCCCGATTCGCCTGTGCCTGCGCTTTGGTGACCCTCATACCCACATGCCTCTTTGAATCTGCTGACTGTCAGGCGGCCAATATACATTGATGTCAATCATCATCAAAGTTATTGACGATTAAGATTATGATCATCATCATAATGGCTCGCTAACTTTTGGAAGGGCTCAGTCCATGAACGACGCCCGCCTGAAAGCGCCGATCGTATGGTGATGCGCACTCGCAACAATGACCATCAGTCAACGTGGGAGAAACAAGATATGACCGGAAAAACTTTATTTGAGCCCTACACCCTCGGCTCCCTGACGCTCTCCAATCGGGTGGTCCTGGCGCCGCTGACGCGCAACCGCGCCGGCGCGGGCTTCGTTCCAAGCGAGTTCGCTGCAACGTATTACAGCCAGCGGGCGTCGGCCGGTCTGCAGATTTCCGAGGCCACACAGATTTCGCAGCAGGGGCAGGGCTACCAGGATACGCCCGGCATCTACTCGCAAGCGCAGATCGACGGTTGGCGTGAGGTCACCGATGCCGTCCATGCGAAGAGCGGGAAAATTTTTCTGCAGTTGTGGCACGTCGGGCGAGTTTCGCATGTTGATCTACAGGAGAACGGCGCCGCTCCGGTGGCGCCCTCGGCCATTCGGGCCGCAACCAAGACGTTCGTCAACAACAGCTTTGTCGACGTTTCCGAGCCTCGGGCGCTGGCGCTCGACGAACTGCCCGGGATCGTCAACGATTTCCGCCAGGCCGCAGCAAACGCTATTGCCGCAGGCTTCGATGGCGTCGAGATCCATGGCGCCAATGGCTATCTGCTGGACCAGTTCGTCAAGGACGGTGCCAACGTACGCACCGATGCCTACGGCGGGTCGATCGAAAATCGCGCTCGGCTGCTGCTGGAGGTGACGGCAGCAGTGGTGGGTGAGATCGGCGCCGAGCGCACCGGTATTCGTATCTCGCCGGTTTCGCCCACCAATGGTGTCTCGAGCAGCGATCCACAGGGGCAGTTCGACTACCTCGTCGATCAGCTCGACGCCTTGGGCATCGTCTATCTCCATGTCGTCGAGGGCGCTACCGGCGGGCCGCGCGAGGTCGCACCGTTCGACTTTGAATCCCTGCGTCGGCGATTCAGGAACACCTACATCGCCAACAATGGCTATAACCTGGATCTCGCTACTTCCCGACTCACCGAAGGCAAGGCAGACCTCTTCGCGTTCGGGCGCCCGTTCATTGCTAACCCGGATCTGGTGGAACGTCTGAAGACCGCAGCGCCGTTGGCGGCGTTCGATCCGACCACGCTTTTCGGCGGTGGTGCTGCGGGATACATCGACTATCCGGCCCTCGCTGACGCCAGCGCCCTGTAACACTGGCGCGGTGTCGATTTGTACGTTGCATGCCCGACATGTGTTCACCTGATCAAGAGAGCAAATACATGGCTACCCATCCCGCAGTCCTCATTACCGGCGCTTCCTCCGGCATCGGCGCCACCTACGCCGAGCGCTTCGCACGTCGCGGCCACGATCTCGTGCTGGTTGCCCGCGACAAAGTGAGGCTGGAGACACTTGCGGCTCGCCTGCGCGAGGAAAACAGCGTCGCTGTCGATATCCTCCAGGCCGATCTCACCAAGCTCAGCGACTTGGCCGTCGTCGAGACGCGCCTGCGCGACGATTCGCGAATCGGCATCCTCATTAACAACGCCGGGGCAGCCCAGTCTGGCAGCTTCATCGAGCAGACGCCCGACGATGTCGCTCGACTCGTCGCGCTTAACACAACCTCGTTGGTGCGACTCGCCAGCGCAATCGCCCCTCGGCTTGCGCAGGCCGGTGAAGGCGCGATCGTCAATATCGGCTCGGTGGTTGGCTTGGCACCGGAATTCGGCATGTCGGTCTATGGCGCCACCAAGGCCTTTGTGTTGTTCCTCTCCCAGGGACTGAGTCTGGAACTCACGCCCAAGGGTGTCTATGTCCAGGCCGTACTTCCTGCCGGAACCCGCACCGAGATTTGGGGGCGTGCGGGCATCGACATCAACGCGCTGCCGGAACTGATGGAGGTGGGTGAGTTGGTGGATGCCGCGCTGGTGGGCTTTGATCGCCGTGAGCTTGTGACCATCCCGCCACTGCACGACGCAAGTCGCTGGACCGCCCTGGATGCCGCGCGACAAGCGCTCATCTCGGACATTAGACAAGCGCATGTAGCAGAGCGGTATCGCACGCTCTCGTAAGTATTGCGCAGACGCGCAGAGGGGGCGTCATCACTTTCAATCGACATGAAGTAGGCCGGGACCTGCCACCTCAGGATTCCCGGTCCACACCAGACACGTGGAGTAAACAATGACCCATTCCGACAATTATCTTGGATCGGGTACGTCCTACGTAACTGCCGTGAACCGCTCGATCAATGTCGCAGGGACTGTGTTTGCCTACCGTGACCTGGGGCCTCGCAGTGGCGTGCCACTGATACTTCTCAACCATTGGGGCGCGGTATTGGATAATTTCGACCCGCGGATCATCGATGGTCTTGCCAGTAGACATCGCGTCATCGCCACTGACTACCGGGGGATTGGCGGGTCGGGAGGAACCGCGCCCGTGACCATCGATGAGATGGCTCGGGATGCGATAGCTTTAATCCACGCGCTGGGCTTGGAGAAGGTTGATCTAATCGGTTTTTCCCTTGGCGGATTCGTGGCGCAGGACATCGTGCTGAAAGCACCCGACCTGGTGCGCAAGCTCATTTTGGCCGGTACCGGGCCTGCGGGCGGCAAAGACATTGACAAGGTAGGGGCGGTGTCGTGGCCATTGATGATCAAAGGCTTACTGACGCTACGGGATCCGAAGTTCTATCTGTTCTTCACGGCCTCGGCCAATGGTCGCCAAGCCGCGAAGGCCTTCTTGAAGCGACTGAAGGAGCGCAAAACGGATCGGGACAAGGGACCCACGCCAAGTGCCTTCTCGCGACAGTTGAAGGCGATCAAGGCGTGGGGGCGGCAGGCACCCCAGGATCTCGGCAGTATCCAGATCCCGGTACTGATCGCCAATGGTGATAACGACATCATGGTGCCGACAGTGAACTCTACTGATATGGCGCGCCGCATCCCGAACTCGCAACTGATCATTTACGAAGATGCCGGACATGGTGCAATTTTCCAGAATCACGCCAATTTCGTGGCGAAGGCGCTGGCTTTTCTCGATCCCGAACATCCTGAAAAAAAGTTACCTGACCCGCTCTAGTTTTTCGGATACACGAGGCGTAGGTGCCTTGAGTTGATTTCGACCCGCAGGGTCATTGAGGAGAATATGATGTCGTTCAAAGCACTGCTCGCAACAAAGACAGACGATAAGATTTCGGCCAGCGTAGTTGATATGCATGAGCGAGATCTCATGCCTGGCGACGTTACCGTCAAGGTCGACTATTCAACCGTTAACTACAAGGATGCGCTGGCGCTGAGTGGTTACGCCGACGTCATCAAGCAGTTTCCATTGATTGCCGGAATCGATTTTGCCGGCACCGTCGAAACCTCTGCCTATCCCGGCATCGCCGTGGGGGACCGCGTAGTCGCCAATGGTTGGGGGCTGAGCCAGACCCATCACGGCGGATTTTCTCAGAAGGCACGCGTAAAAGGCGAGTGGCTGGTCAAGCTTCCGGACGTCTTCTCGACCAAGGATGCAATGGCTATCGGCACCGCAGGGTATACTCGCGCAAGCTCCCGTAAATCCGCCGCTGTAAGTGACTTTCGCTCATCAAATGGGAGCTCTAACCCTCCTGCTTCGCGAAGCTTCTTAACAGTGGGATGATCTTCCATTTTCATAATGCAACGCCTCGCTCGCCAGTTGTACTATTGATCCGAAAAAAACGGCCGATTAAGGCCGTAAAGTAGGATGAACCATTGGAGCTATTGCGCTTGCGTGATACGGAGAGGTGTGTAGGCAGTACGACTCAGCATTCTGCATCCATCCGTAGCCGAAGGACTGCGGCAGCAGGGGATGGGGCGTACAGGGGTGACCTATTCGTCAGTCGTTTGTGACTATATTACGACGGAGTCACAAGTTGTCAACCGTCAAGTGGATGCGTAAGCTACAGGCATGAACCAGCCATCAGTATCTTCGCCCGGCATTCGGGGCCCAGCCGATCATGACATTCGAGATCAGATTGTCGCGGCGGCCAACGAGCATTTCAGCCAGTACGGTTACAGCAAAACCACGGTTTCCGACCTGGCCAAGGCCATCGGGTTTTCCAAGGCTTACATCTACAAGTTCTTTGATTCCAAGCAGGCGATCGGTGAGGCCATCTGCGCAAATTGCCTAGCGGAAATCGTAGCGGCTGTTGAGCATGCCATTAATGTCGATGGGATTTCGTCGACGGAGCGCTTTCGACGCTTGGTCAAAACCTTGATCTCCACGGGTGTAAGCCTGTTCTTTAACGACCGAAAACTTTATGACATCGCAGCGTTTGCGGCGTCAGAAAGCTGGCCGAGTTCCCAGGTTTACGACGCGCAGATTAAACGCTTCGTTTCGCAGATCGTGCGTGATGGACGGGAAAGTGGCGAGTTCGAACGCAAGACTCCATTAGACGAGACGGTCGATTCCATACATCTTGCGCTGCGGCCTTTCGTCAACCCTTTGCTGCTGCAATACAACCTCGACTTCGTCGAGGAGGCGCCCACGCTCACCTCTAACCTGATATTGCGTAGCCTCATGCCATGATTCCGGGGGGGGCATTACACGCAGTCTTCATGTGAAAGCCGAAAAGCGCATATCGAGTTTCAGTTTCAGTCCTTGCCGTGAGCAGTGGAAGGGTGAAACTTTAGCTAGATCGTGACTGTTGACATATAAGGTCACATGAATAAACATGGCGCATCAGCTTTAGAGTGACCGCCATGATTCAGTGCCGCCGTTTGTCGTACCTCTTTCCCAGGAGCAGGTTGTTACTGATTCAGTGGTGACCATCCAAAGGTTTGGCTTTGCTCGTGTGCTGTTTAGTGGTAACTGCGGCCTGTTGGGGCGGGGAGCGCAGACATGACGAGCTTTGCCCCGTTACTGGGGCAATTTGATCCACATGCGCCTTTCGTACCTCCTGCCAACTGGCTTCAGGGCGGTAGCGTCTTCGGTGGCCTGTCTGCAGCGCTGTCATTACGGGCAGTTTTGCACGAGCGTCCGATGGATTTTCCTCCCATCAAGTCCGCGCAGGTATCGTTCATAGCCCCTGTCACGCAGCCCCAGACATTCAATGTAGGTGTGCTGCGTCAGGGGAGATCTGTTACCTCCGTGGCGGTCGATTGTATGTCGGGCGATGAGCTTGCGCTGCGCACGACGCTGCTATTCGCCCGGCCGCGCGGGAGCAAAATTACCCATGATTCATGGTCTCGTCCCAGTGTGGATGGTCCGTCCCAATACCCCACGCTTGAGCTCGATAAAAAGGTTGCACCTGCTTGCGCCTATAACTTTGAGATGCGCCCCGCGGGTGGTTCGTTACCCGTGTCTGGGGCGGAAAATCCCGAGCTATTGATGTGGGTGCGCCACATAGATGCGCAGGGCGTAGACCCAGCGGTCGCCTTGATTGCGCTCTCTGACAGTTTGCCGCCGGCGGTCATGACGTGCTTCACCGAACCTGACGCAATCAGTTCTGCATCTTGGATGATAGATCTACCGCAGCCAGCCCTTGTTGGTGAGTGGTTTCTTATCAACTCTTTCAGTCAATAGGCTTTGGAGGGTTACTCGTTACAGGATATGGAAAATATGGGACGAAAACGGTCGTCGGGTTCTTTGGGCGCGCCAGACTGTGGCAATTTTACTTGATGCAAAAGATTTAAAGCCAATAACAAAACAATTTCTACTGGTTCCTTCCGGTGATAAACGAAGAGTTCTATTAATGAAAAAAATCCTGCTCAAGAGTCCACTTGGACTTGCTGTCGTGCTTGCCTCTTCTAATGCGTTAGCGAGCGGTTTCGCGCTCAACGAACAAAGTATCAGTGGGATGGGGTCCGGGTTTGCCGGTCGTTCTTCTTCTGCTGAGGATGCGAGCACGGTTTTCGGTAATCCGGCGGGCATGGCTCGCTTAAAAAGCGAGCAGGTCAGCGTGGGGGCTGCGACTCTTTTCGCGAAGTCGAATATAAGCCACACGCGCAGTACATTTGGAGGTGAGGAAGACGGCGACATGGTGCCCACGACCACAGTACCTATGGGGTACTACGTCAAGCCTATTGATGAGCATTGGGCATTCGGTGTGGGTTTCTATGTGCCGTTTGGTCTGATGACCGATTACGGCAGCGGTTTTGCTGGGCGCTATTACGCCAACAAAAGCGAGGTCACGACCTTAACATTCCAGCCTACCGTCAGTTATGCCTTTAACGACAAGGTGTCGATTGGATTTGGTCCCACTATCAACCGTATCACTGGTGAGTTGTCCGGGATGGTGCCCAACCCGCTCAGCCCGGGTCGCAATGACGGAAAGCTCAAAAGCACGGGCGACGACACGGCTCTCGGTTTTAACGTCGGCATTTTGATGCAGCCTACAGACCGAACCCGCTTAGGGTTGACCTACCATTCCAAAGTTAGTTATCACTTGGACGCCAAGACCAAGGTCACCGACAGTATTTTTAGCGTGTTAGGGGTCAGTGGTCGCAGCTATGACGCTTCGTTGGATGTGGATACCCCAGAATCAGTGGACATGTCGGTGACTCATCAACTTAATGATGACTGGACCCTATACATGGGGAGTACCTGGACTCGATGGAGTCGCTTCAAAGAATTGACCAGCGAGACTAAGGGTTTGCCGCCTTTATTGAGTGTACAACTGGGTTCCGTCACCGAAGAGCAGAACTGGCATGATACGTGGGCGCACGCTATTGGCGCGGCGTATAAGCTAAATGATCAGTGGGTGCTTCGTTCTGGCTTCTCGGTCGATCAGTCGCCCGCCAATAACACTAATCGCGGGCCACGCATTCCTACAGGCGACCGGAAGGTGATCAGCGTCGGAGCAGGCTGGACACCCGTAGACAATGTCACGATCGACGTTGCTTATTCTTATCTGTGGGAAGAGAGCGTTCAGGTCAACCACGTGACAGCGAGCAGGGGCGCTTATAGTTCCAAGTATAAAAACAGTGCGAGCGGTCTTGGAGCCTCTGTCAGTTATCGGTTCTGATTGGCGGTTGTTCTAAACGCCGGCCGGGAGTACAGCATTACTCCCGGTTGTTTAAAGCACTTCCCAACACTTACCGTTGGGAAAGCTGTTCTTTCACGGGCTCAGACGCCCATCACGTGTTCCATATGCCCTTGATGAAACCGACGAGGCGTAGCCCAAGTCAGTACGCTAATGGCTTTGTTGCCGAAGCCTGGCACCACACTCATACGTCCTGCTTGCAGCGCGCGAATTCCTGCATGTACGACGGGCTGGGGTTGCATCATCACCCGTTTCAAGGTGGGCGTTATCTTTTGCCTGGCGCTTGCCGCAAAGCCGGTGTCGGACATTCCAGGACAAAGCGCAGTCACTATGACGCCGTCACGTTTGAGTTCGCGATGCAGTGCCTCGGAGAATCGCAGCACATACGCCTTGGCGGCGGAGTAAACGGCAAAATTCTTGACGCCCTGATAGGACAGCAGGCTAGCAACCATCAAGATATGTCCTTTGCGCCGGGCTCGCATGTCTTCAGCAAAGAGGCGGGTCATCGCGGTCAGGCTGGCAACATCCATGTCGATTATGGCGAGGGAGCTTTCCATGGGTTCATCCAAGAATGCGCCCTGCAGACCGTAGCCCGCGTTGTTGATCAGTATATCAACGACAATATTGCGATCATGCAAATACCGATGTAGATCGATAATCGCATTAATTGATGAAAGATCCGCCTGTTGTACCAACACATTAATGGTGTAGCGCTCGCGCAATTCATCTGCAAGCGTTTCAAGCCCACTCAGCCTGCGTGCACCAGGATCAGCGATCTTCCTTGGGCTGCATATTGCTGCGCAAACTCTTTGCCGAAACCGCTTGATGCTCCCGTGATGAGTACCCAGGAATTCTCGCTCAACTTCATCGTATGTACTCCGGCTTATTTCTATTGTGTGGTTCGGCACAAGGAGATGGGGCATGTATCGCGTCACGCAGACTTGGCTAGCTCATCTCGTCGCCACAGGTTGGGGGTCAGGAGGTTGCCAGCCACCGCCGAGCGCTCTGAACGCCGCGACCGCAGCCCGAGCAGATTCTGTTCGAGCTTGCGCCCGGGCATCGGAAGCCCGTAGCAGGGTTTCGTCGGCGTGCAGGACATCGATCAGGCTGGCCGTGCCCTTTTCATACGCAATGAAAGACGATTGGCGAGCCTGTGCCAGAGCATCCTCGCCTGTGGTGAGGGTGGTTGCTTGAACTTCACGATTCACCAGGGCAGAGAAGGCGTTTTCGACATCTTCGGTGGCGCGCAGTACTGACTGGCGGTAAGCGGCCAGGGCTTCGGCTTCCTGTCCCTTGGCTTGATCAATCTGGGCGTTTATGCGACCGAAATCGAAAAGTCTCCAGCGCAGCCCCAATACGCCGTCGGCCTGACTGGAGCCGCCGCTGAAAAGGTTGCCGCTGGATACGGAAGTTGCACTGCCGAGCAATGCACTAAGGGAAAACTTCGGATAGTACTCAGCAACTGCTTCGCCGATGCGTGCGTTGGAGGCCGCAAGGCGGCGCTCAGCCACAATGAGATCTGGCCGGCGGCGCAGCAAATCGGCGGGTGTTCCGGTGCCCTTCAACTGTGGCGCGAGAGGAATGTTGGCCTTGCTTGCCAATTGCGCTCGATGAGTGCCGGGTGGCGTGCCGAGGATGACATCCAGCGCGTTCATGGCGGCATCCAGCCCGGTTTGCAGGGCAGGCACTGTCGCCTGGACTTGCGACAGGGCTCCCTCCGTTTGGCGAACTTCATAGCGGGCCGCAAGGCCTTTGCCATAGAGCAGTTGGACTTTATCCAACAGTTCCTGCTGTGTTTTGACTTGCCGGTTCGCTATGTCCAGGCGCGACTGTAATCCACGTAGGGTGATGTAGGTATCGGCGGTCTGGGCGGCGATGGCCAGGCGTGTGGCGTCGGCGCCTGCTTCTGAGGCTTGATACTCGGCCAATGCGGCCTCCCGTCCGCGTCGCAGGCCGCCGAAGATATCTATCTCCCAGCCAGCCTCAAGGTTGAGCTCGTAGGCATTTCCGTACCGGTCAAAGTCAGGTGTCGAGTTCAGCACTTGACCGAGTGGTGTCTCAATTGACTGATAGGAACGCGCAGCCTGGCCGCTGATGTTGCCGGAGGGTATTAAAGCGGCATTCGCAGCGCCGAGTCCTGCTCGCGCTTGTGTTATGCGGGCCGACGCTTGCGCCAGGTCCAGGTTTTGCTCAAGGGCTTTAGCGACAAAGTTGGCGAGCAGTGGATCACCAAAACCTTTCCACCAGTCGACGAGATCGGCGTGCCTCATCCCTTGCCTTTGTTCAACAGCAGACTGACCCATGTAGCGATCGGGAAGCGGAGCGTTCGGACGCTGATAGTCCGGACCGACCGCGCAACCGGCTATCAAGCTGGCGCTCACCAAAAGAGCGAGGGGGCGAAGGGGGAGCATTAAGATTCCTTGAGCCGTATGTCGAGTGACTATAGTACTGTATGGTCACTTTCTGTCAATTCACGTTATTGAGCTATGTTGAAAATGACTGACAACTTGCGCGCATCGCACTTGCGTGGGCCTTCGGAACACGATGTTCGAGATCGGGTCGTTGAAGCTGCAACTGGGCATTTCGGGCGCGACGGTTATGAAAAGACCACCGTGTCCAGCCTCGCCAAATCCATCGGCTTCTCCAAGGCCTATATCTACAAGTTTTTCGATTCCAAACAGGCAATAGGGGAAGTGATCTGTGCGAAGCGCCTCGCTGTTTTCATGGAGGTCGTGGACGCTAGGGTGCTTGAGGTCGCGACGGCGTCCGAGAAGCTGACAGCCTTATTTTTCGGGCTTGAGGCGGCTGGTAGCGACCTGTTCTTCCATGATCGTCAGCTTTACGCTGTTGCTACTATAGCTGCGCGGGAGCAGTGGCCTTCGGTGACCAGGCATGAGGAGCGCCTTCGGGAGGTCATCACCCTAATCATTCTGCTCGGGCGGGATTCCGGAGAGTTCGAGCGCAAAACGCCTCTTGACGAAGTTGTTGGCGGCATCTATTTGGTGATTCGCCCCTACACCAATCCAGTGCTAATGCAATCCAGCCTGGAGGTGGCGAAGAAGGGGGCAGCGCATCTTTCTGCACTGATATTGCGAAGCTTGACGCCTTAACTTGGTGACCATTGACAAAAAGCGTCACAAGCCTAAAAATATGATTTCCGTCCTATTATTGAAATAAGGGAATCTATGCGCCGGCTTCGACCTGTCCCTATTGCTGCTTGCTTGTTGCCTCTTGTCCTGACGGCGTGTGGTGATTCATCCACCGCAGCAGATCCGCGCACGCAAGCCCCTCTGGTGAGGTCCGCAGCAGTTCAAGGCTCCTCCGATATTTCGCGCTCTTTTACGGGGGTCGTGGCTGCCCGTATCCAGGGTGACTTGGGGTTTCGGGTTTCAGGCAAGGTGCTTGAGCGCCTGGTTGATACCGGCCAGACCGTTAAGCGTGGCCAGCCGCTCATGCGCCTCGACCCCATTGACCTGGGGTTACAGGCGCGCGCGCAGCAAGAGTCGGTCATTGCCGCAAGGGCCCGTGCCAAGCAGACAGCAGATGACGAGGCCCGGTACCGTGACCTGGTCGCCGCAGGCGCTATTTCTGCCTCGGCCTACGACCAGATCAAAGCCGCGGCAGACACCGCCAAGGCACAGCTGAGCGCTGCTGAAGCGCAGGCTGATGTTGCCCGTAACGCTTCCGGTTATGCGGTGTTGATTGCGGATTCCGACGGTGTGGTGGTGGAGACGCTCGTTGAACCAGGGCAAGTCGTCAGCCCGGGGCAACCTGTGGTTCGACTGGCGCGGGCAGGGCAGCGCGAAGCCATCGTGCACTTGCCCGAGACGTTGCGTCCGACAGCAGGGTCCACCGCCCAGGCGACGCTTTATGGCAATGCCACAGGCGCAGTTACCGCGAAGCTGCGGCTGCTGTCAGACTCGGCCGATCGTATGACGCGCACCTTCGAGGCGCGCTATGTGCTGGAGGGCGCGCTGGCGAATGCGCCGATTGGTTCGACCGTCACGCTTCGGATTGCTGAAGGCGCAGTGCAAGGGCAAGTGTTGCAAGTACCCATCGCGGCTGTTTATGACCCAGGCAAGGGGACGGGGGTGTGGATCATTGCCGGTACACCCGCGAAAGTCACTTGGCGACCTGTGCAGGTCCTGGGCTTAAGCGACGACTCGGCACGCATCGCCGGTGACCTCAAGGAAGGCGAGCCTATTGTTGCCCTGGGGGCACATCTGCTGCGCGAGGGTGAGGAGGTGAGACTGGCTCCCCAGGGTGACGTCAAGGTTGCCGGGAGTCATCCATGAGCGAGGGTCGTTTCAACCTTTCGGCGATCGCCGTACGCGAGCGCTCAATCACGGTGTTTTTGCTCTTCCTGATTGCTGTTGCGGGCATCTTGTCGTTCTTCCAGTTGGGGCGCGCGGAGGATCCTCCCTTTACGGTCAAGCAGTTGACGGTCATCACCGCGTGGCCGGGCGCTACGGCGCAGGAGATGCAGGACCAGGTCGCAGAGCCACTTGAAAAACGCCTGCAAGAACTGAAATGGTACGACCGCTCGGAAACCTACACCCGTCCTGGCCTCGCGTTCACGATGGTGTCGCTGCTCGATAGCACGCCGCCCTCGCAAGTGCAGGAGGAGTTCTATCAGGCGCGAAAAAAACTCGATGACGAGGCTATCAAACTGCCGGCGGGCGTCATCGGGCCGATGGTCAACGACGAGTTTTCGGACGTGACGTTCGCCCTGTTTGCCCTGAAAGCCAAAGGGGAGCCACAGCGACTGTTGGTGCGTGATGCTGAGTCGTTGCGTCAGCGTCTGTTGCACGTGCCGGGCGTGAAGAAGGTCAACATTATTGGCGAGCAGCCTGAACGTATCTTCGTGTCCTTTTCTCATGAGCGCCTGGCCACGTTGGGCGTTTCGCCTCAGGACATCTTTGCCGCGCTGAATAATCAAAACGTACTCACGCCCGCCGGTTCGATCGAAACCGAGGGCCCGCAAGTCTTCCTCCGTCTGGATGGCGCCTTCGATAAGCTGCAGAAGATTCGGGACACGCCCATTACGGTGCAGCAGCGCACGCTCAAACTCTCTGACGTGGCGACGATTGAGCGCGGGTATGAAGATCCAAAAACCTTTCTGGTACGTAACAACGGTGAAGATGCGTTGTTGCTGGGGATCGTGATGCGTGAGGGCTGGAACGGCCTTGACCTCGGCAAAGCGCTCGACGCGGAGACGCTCAAGATCAATGAAGGCATGCCGTTCGGCATGGCGCTTTCCAAAGTCACCGACCAATCGGTAAATATCGATTCGGCTGTCGGCGAGTTCATGGTCAAGTTCTTCGTCGCGCTGCTCGTGGTCATGCTTGTGTGCTTTCTCAGCATGGGCTGGCGTGTCGGCGTTGTGGTGGCGGCAGCTGTACCGTTGACGTTGGCCGTGGTGTTTGTGGTGATGGCGGCCACCGGCAAGAACTTTGACCGGATTACCCTTGGCTCGTTGATTCTGGCGCTCGGACTCCTGGTGGACGACGCGATCATTGCTATCGAAATGATGGTAGTGAAAATGGAGGAGGGCTACGACCGCATCAAGGCGTCCGCGTACGCCTGGAGCCATACGGCCGCACCGATGCTGTCCGGTACGCTGGTAACGGCTATCGGCTTTATGCCCAACGGTTTCGCACAATCGACGGCCGGCGAATACACCAGCAACATGTTCTGGATCGTAGGCATCGCGCTCATCGCCTCCTGGGTGGTTGCCGTCGCTTTCACCCCCTATTTGGGCGTGAAGATGTTGCCAGACATCAAGACGGTCGAAGGTGGCCACGCCGCCATCTACAACACCCGTCACTACAACCGCTTCCGCGCGGTCTTGACGCAGGTCATCGCGCGCAAATGGCTGGTGGCAGGGACCGTTATCGCTTTGTTTGTCGTGTCGATCCTTGGCATGAGCCTGGTCAAGAAGCAGTTCTTCCCAACCTCGGACCGTCCTGAGGTACTGATTGAAGTGCAAATGCCGTATGGCACCTCCATCGAGCAGACCAGCGTCATCACCGCCAAGATAGAGGCCTGGCTGCAAAAGCAGGATGAGGCAAAAATCGTCACGGCCTATATTGGGCAAGGTGCGCCGCGTTTCTATCTGGCGATGGCGCCGGAACTGCCTGATCCGTCATTCGCGAAGATTGTGGTGCTGACGGACAGCCAGGCGGCCCGTGAGGCCCTCAAGTTCCGTATCCGCGAGGCAGTTGCCGAGGGTCTTGCACCGGAAGCGCGGGTCAGGGTGACCCAGCTAGTGTTTGGTCCGTACTCGCCATTCCCGGTTGCCTATCGGGTGATGGGGCCTGGCCCGGTAAAACTTCGCGAAATCGCCGGCCAGGTGCAGGACGTGTTGCAGGCAAGTCCGATGATGAGAACCGTCAACACCGACTGGGGCCCGCTGACGCCGACGTTGCATTTCACGCTGGACCAGGACCGTTTGCAGGCAGTGGGGCTGACCTCAAGCGCCGTTGCGCAGCAACTGCAGTTCCTGCTGGCGGGCGTACCGATCACTGCGGTGCGTGAGGACATTCGTTCGGTGCAGGTGGTCGGGCGCGCGGCTGGCGATATCCGCCTCGATCCCGCCAAGATAGAAGGCGTTACGCTGGTAGGTACGGCGGGGCAGCGGATTCCACTGTCCCAGGTAGGGGCGGTGGATGTGCGTATGGAGGATCCGATCCTTCGTCGTCGTGACCGCACACCGACCATTACCGTACGAGGCGACATTGCCGAGGATCTGCAGCCGCCGGATGTTTCGAGCGCGATCGTGAAGGATCTGCAGCCGATCATCGACAAGCTGCCAGACGGGTATCGGATCGAACAGGCGGGTGCAATCGAGGAGTCGGGCAAGGCCGGTAAAGCGATTTTGCCGCTATTCCCGATCATGATTGCCATGACACTGCTGGTCATCATTCTGCAGGTCCGTTCAATCTCGGCCATGATCATGGTGTTCCTCACCTCACCGCTGGGGTTAATTGGTGTGGTGCCGATATTGTTGATCTTCCAACAACCCTTTGGCATCAACGCTCTAGTCGGTCTGATCGCCCTATCAGGCATCCTGATGCGCAATACGCTGATTCTGATTGGACAAATCCATCACAACGCGCAAGAAGGGCTGGATCCTTTTCACGCGGTGGTCGAAGCCACAGTACAACGGGCCCGCCCGGTACTGCTGACAGCGATGGCGGCAATCCTGGCGTTCATTCCCCTGACCCACTCCGTCTTCTGGGGGACGCTGGCCTACACGCTGATCGGAGGCACGCTTGTCGGAACCATCATGACACTGGTATTCCTGCCTGCGATGTACTCCATCTGGTTCAAGATCCGGCCTGACAATACGGGCAAATCTCAAACAGCGAAACTGGCGTAAACGAGCGAGGTTCAAGGAGAGGGCGCCCACCGTCCTCTCGTTGATCTCCTACAACAGAGATTTAGGCGTAAGCCATGGCGTTCTGATTTGAGTGAGCGTCGACTGATAAATGAAGAGGGTTCAATGAATAATCTCGAAGGTCAAAGACGAATCGTAGTCACGGGCGTCGGCATTGTCGGGCCTCTGGGGTGCGGAGTTGAGGAGGTCTGGAAGAGGTTGTTGGCTGGGCGTTCTGGCATCCGCAATTTACCCAGCGATATTACGGAGGGTACCGGTGTTGCAGTAGGCGGCCAGGTGCCGTCGCTCGAAGAGGACGCCCTCGCGGGGTATGACCCGGAGCGCATCATCTCGGCCAAGGATCGCAAGAAAATGGACCGTTTCATTGAGTTTGCGCTTGTGGCGGCACACGAGGCACTTGAACAGGCCGGCTGGCACCCGACTGAGAGCGCAGCCCAGGAAAGGACCGCCACGATTATTTCATCAGGCGTGGGTGGGTTTGGCGCGATTGCCGACGCTGTGCGTACCACCGACACGCGTGGTCCTCGCAGATTATCGCCCTTCACTGCGCCGTCTTTTCTCGCCAATATGGCGGCGGGGCACGTTTCCATTCGGCACGGTTTCAAAGGGCCGCTCGGCGCCCCGGTAACCGCCTGTGCGGCCGGCGTACAGGCCATCGGCGATGCAGCCAGGATCATCCGAAGTGGTGAAGCGGACATCGCCATATGTGGCGGTACCGAGGCAGCCATAGACCGAGTGACGTTGGGCTGTTTCGCGGCCGCACGTGCGCTCTCTACCGGTTTTGCCGAGCAGCCGCAGCAGGCTTCACGTCCTTTTGATCGTGATCGCGACGGCTTCGTTATGTCCGAAGGTGCAGGCTTGCTGGTGATCGAGTCACTGGAGCACGCCCTTGCGCGTGGCGCCAAGCCCCTGGCGGAATTGGTCGGCTATGGCACCAGCGCCGACGCTTACCATCTGACGGCAGGCCCGGAAGACGGTAGCGGCGCACGGCGCGCCATGGAGCAGGCACTGCGCCAGGCGGGTGTCAGTCCTGCCGATGTGCAGCATATAAATGCACACGCAACTTCCACGCAAGTCGGTGACAACGGTGAACTGGCCGCCATTCACTCGGTGTTCGGGAGTGGCTCTGGGGTGGCGATCAGCTCGACGAAATCTGCCACTGGGCATCTTCTGGGTGCGGCCGGAGGCATTGAAGCGATCTTCACCGTATTGGCGCTTCGCGACCAAATCGTGCCTCCCACTCTGAACCTGAATCATCCCGATGAGGCGGCTGATGGGCTTGACCTGGTAGGCCTCAAGTCCCGAGAGATACCGATCACGAACGCGCTCTCAAATGGTTTCGGTTTTGGCGGCGTTAACGCGAGCGTGCTGTTCCGACGCTGGGCGCCTGAGTCTGAAGTGTGATGCCAGGTTGCGCTTGTGGCGGCCAGCCATTGGCTCTCGCACGTTCGGCCACGCTCATTTTGGCAATAAGGCTCGGGTGTGGCAGGTAGTCGTACAACACTGCTTGGATGAAATGCCGATGTCGGCATTGCCATCTCTTGATGAAGGAGGGCTGCACGAGCGGTTGAGTGAAGTCGCTAGGGGACTGCAGTTACAAGAGATGCATCCAGTGTCAGTTACGCTTTCCAAAATGTTGGCGCGTTCAACTTCAATACCGGCGCCCATGCTTGATCGATGGCAGCAGCATCATTGTTCACACCGACGGTATTTGGAGAACTTACTGTCTCAAGGGCCGGATTGATTATCAGGGGAGGCGGTGACGATCTCGCTCATCGTCGCTTTATCTTGCTCAAAGTAGATAGCGCCGGCGTGATTGCGAGCTGATGGTCACTGATCTCGACGGCATCCACCAAAGCAAAGTGACATCAAGTCTAGTCCTTCGGCTCGACCAATCTCCGTATCTGGCGCGTCATTTCCCTCATCCAGCATGGCTGCAAATTCTTTTGCTTCTTCGTGAGTACTGAACAGCTCAAGTATTTCCGTCGACCAAAATTTATTCTGATCGCGATGCACCAACGTCTCTGGGGATCCTGGGTTCCCGAGATAGTAAGCATGCCTGTTTGCGAGAGCTTGAGCGTCAGGATGGTTGGGACCGCGCCGAATTATCCATGCACCATTAGGGCTCTTCCTGCTCTGATGTGCGGGATGAGGGCGTATTGCTTGATGGTTGGCTCTTCATCGAACGGGTCTGCCGCGGTAATCTCAACGAATTCCCACTCATGCAGGCGTTCGGGCTCCATGTACAGTTGCTCAGCTCGTAATGGAATCGAATCTGTCTCTCGTGTTGCTCGGCCGGCGTTGAGGTCTAGTTGAATTGATTCAATCGCCGATTCCCATCCGCAACCGGGCTTGGTCCAGATAAGGATTGCGTCATGGAATACCACACCTGATGTGCTGCTATCCGGAGTCCAAAGTAGTAGCGAACATACTGGTGGAAGCCGAAGAACGTCTTCGTTAACGTTGAGGGCGCAGGGTGATTCCCTTCAATGAGCTTGTACTCAAGGACAAGGTCCAAATCTCCGCAAGTCATTGCGCCGCGGGCATACGAGCCGACCACCCCTAGTGAGGTAATCTCGAGCTGGGACGTCACAGCTTTGTAGAGGAAGTTTTTGTGAGTGACTCGTGAGGAAGCCTCGTCTAGCCTCTGGCAGATCCGCACGAGCTTCTTGGTGAACAATTCGCGTGGATTAAGCTTTTCAGCTACGGCCATGCTCTCATCTCCACAGCGGCGCCCATTGAAGGGCTTGTAGATTCACCGTGTCACTAGGGTCAGCTAATTCGCAATTAGCAGACGATACTGCAATAACCCAACATGAATTGGCTCATTGGTTCTGGAGGATGTCACGCGCATAGCTGCTGGCGGATTCAGCCGCAGAGTATGCGTCATCAGCTGAGTCCCTAGCTTCCATTGAAAAGTATACGGATGCACTTGCCAGTACCAGCGTGAGCAGATTGGTTGCTATCAGAAGCTTCAGCAGCTTATTCGTGTTCATCCCGCCTCCTGTATGAGACGGCATCAATACCTTACTTAACCGAACCATGCCAGCCAGCAGTGCTGACTGTACCAACCCATGTGCCGGCCTCAACGCCTGCGAGCCCGGTCGTCCATGGTGTGTTCCTCGGATGCGCCGTAGGGCTATTACATTTTGCTAACGGGCTGGTTAGACTGAGTGCCATCGCTGGTTGGATAGACAGTGCTTAGCCGCAAGCTTGGTTTTCGATAAGGGAGGAGCATTGATGCAAGAGTACGTTTCGCTGGATGTATCCTGCTCCGATGCCAAGGGAAGGAACCCTGCTTTGCTTGCATATATTGCTGAGCGATTATCTTCAATTGTTCAGCCTGATGCAGAGTTTAATCCCGAAACCATCTATATCAAAGGCACCAAAAACGCTGTTTTGGCTATACCGATTACTTATTCGGAATTATCTGAATATTTCAGAAGGGCGACCGATAGGCACGTACCTGCGTTGTTTGAAACTCCCCAGGGGCCGATTGATTCAAATAAGGTCATGGTCAATCGGGAGTGGTTCGATCGACAAGTGAGTGACGCTGAAAAAAAAGCTCGCTTGCAGAGTGGCGAGTTAATTTCAGATTATACAAATGTGCCAAAGAGACAGGAGCCTCAGGCGCGAAGTCATCAACACCATGATGGGCTAGCTGAGCTCGATAGTGACACGTTAATCGTGCGCTCTACCGAAGATCGGCTTGCTTTACTGGAGGTTGGAAACCGCCTTGCCGAGGCTGAGTCCTTAATTGTCGAGCTCAAAGCTAAGGAGAAAGCCTCAGTCGATGATAGCCGAAATCTTTATAACGAGCTCCGAGCCAAGGATAGAAAAATCCAAGAAAAGGATGCGCAGATTGAGCTGTTGAGCGCGGAGCTCGATGTGTTTTTGAAATGCTTCAACCCTGAAAATCCGGTTCACCCGAAAGGGCTATACGAGGCTTTCCAGTGCTGGCAAGCGGTTACTGATAATGGAACTCGCGATCCGTCTGGTCCTGGGGGGAGAGGGGCTCAGAGTCTCGTTCTCGAGTGGCTGAAATCTCGAGGGGACTCTGATGTCGGTTCTATGAAGAAATCTGGTTTACGGGTAAAGCGTCTGGCAACCGTGATTGGCTGGCGCGGGAAGGGAAGCGGTGCAATAAGGTCAAAATAATAGGTCACCCATTCCTAGGCCTTTATTTTTCTAGCTTTTGTCTTTTCAGTCTGGTCGGTTTTGCTGAATGGGTGACCCATTACCATCGGTGCGGGGCTAGCCTGTGCATAACTTTGCGTTCATTCTACGTCTGTGCTCGTCATCATCGACTGATTAATATTGAAGTAGACGATGTAAAAACACGGCGAAAGTCATCTTATTATGGTTTTTTTAGTTTTTTTCGTTCTTGTAACTCGTTTAGCTGTAGGGGCTTCTGCGTCGGGGTCGGGGTCAGAAATTTTTGTATCTAGGTTGGTTGGGCTTGTTATCCAGAGCCGAAAGATTATTGTTTACTTCGGTCTGATGTCGTTGTTTGGCGATTTAATAAACAGTAGTTGCTAGATGGTTAAAGCCCCTGTTTAAGCTGCCTTCGAAATGACGAATTGCATATGTGAGTTCATCGAAACGTTTTCTGGTTTCTTCTGCCGGCAGTGCTGCATCTGTGAAAGAGGTTTCCAGGCGCGCCAGTATTTCCGAGTTGGGGGATCGGCCTTTGACTCTGGCAGCATTTTCGTTGAGGTTGCCAGTAGGGGTTTGAAAGCAGGGTAGGGGAGTTAGCGAAGAAAACCGGCGGAGCATCAACGCGGAGCTTGGATTGCTGGTTGAAGAAGCGTTGCGTTTGAGGGGAAGGGAGCGCGATAAGGAGAAAACGATTGAAAATTAAAGAAAGCCCCGGCGTTTACGAGACGCCAGGGCTTTGGATGCGAATATTTTGAAGGACATTCACATGAACGAGCATACCGAAGTAAACGAAAAACTCAATGATGGCGCTTTTAGGGGGCCGGCGGCGGTGGAGCATTCATTTGCCAGATGCAATGTAGAGCAGCAGGAGCTGTTTGCTGTCCGATCGGGAATTCCGGCTGGAGATGCCCTTGAAGAAGCGTCCTGCATACTGAGCGCGCTTATGTCTTCACTTGAAGGTGCAGCCATGGGGACGGATGGCATACAACCGAGCCAGGTTTGGCTCCTATTTCGGTCAGTAGATTTGGCTAAAGCGATTGTTGACTCTACCCGTGAAGGCCTGGAGGTTGCGCAATGATTACTTCCTCCATTCAATCTGAGCAGCTTTCTGATGGCGCGCCACGTTTTCTGCAATCGCATAACGTGGCGCAACAAATGTCATCGTGCGAGATCGCAGAGCTAGTGGGTTCGCGACACGACAAGGTGAAGCAGTCCATTGAGCGTCTTGCCGCGCGTCTCGATGGCAATGATAAGCCGGTGATCGCTCTTCCCCCAGTGGGGGAATACCTCGACAGCCTTGGCTGTCGCGCTTCTGAGTATCTGCTCTGCAAGCGAGACAGCTTCATTGTCGTTGCCCAACTATGTCCAGAATTCACGGCCCGCCTGGTTGATCGCTGGCAGGAACAGGAAGAGATGTCAGCAATGCCTGCCTTCGACATTTCCAGCCTGAATGACCCCAAGGTCTTGCTCGCGCTCCTGACCGACAACGTCCGCAAGGTCGTTGCCTTGGAAGCTGACAACACTGAACTCTCCAAGGAGAACCACGAGCTGGAAGTGAAGGTAGAACAGGACGCTGCCAAGGTAGCCTTTCACGACATGGTTGTGGTGTCGCACAAGACCTACAACGCCGCCCAGGCCGCGAAGATCATCGGCACCGGCCGCACCAGACTGCTGCAGTTCATGCGGCAGAAAGGGTGGGTGACCCGCTCGAACGAGCCGTACCAGTCGAAGATCGAGGCCGGCCTGCTGGATGTGAAGCTGGGCACCTTCGAGCATCCAATCGACGGGACGATCCCAACGTGCTCCACACTGATCACAGGGAAGGGCCTGACGAAATTGGAAGCTCTGTGGCGGGAGCGAGACGCAGACTTGTTGGCGTAGCAATGAAGAGAGCCCGGCCCAGCGCCGGGCTTTTCGTCAAAGCCTCAGTAATCCTTAATGGCGTGGCAGCGAGTTGGCAGAATGAGTCATGCAGCTACGCTTTTTAAATGTAAGCAACTTGCGTATACTTTATCTCAATGAAAACAGTCTTCTTTGAAACGACAAGCTTCACCGCCACGGTAGGTGACTATCTGACTGACGATGAATATCGGCAGCTCCAGACGGAAATGCAGGCGAATCCTGAGGCCGGTGATGTAATGCCACGTACCGGCGGCTTCAGAAAGCTCCGCTGGCAGGACAATCGCCGCGGCAAGGGGAAGCGTGGCGGACTTCGTGTGATTTATTACTGGTTGCTTAATGATGGCCAGTTTTGGATGTTTTCGATCTATGACAAGGATGAGATGGCGAACCTGACTGCTGCTCAGGAGAAGGCATTGAAGGCTGCTATTGATGCAGAGCTGAAAAAACGAGGTGGGAAATGAAAAAGCGCGATCTGTTTGCTGAGCTGATGCAAGGCGTAAACGAGATGGGCGAGCACCGGCAGGGGAAGATCACACTTCGTCAGTACGAAGTGGAGGCTCTTGCACCTCCAGAGGTGACGGCTGCTGAGATCGTTTCCATCCGGGAGAATCTTCACATGTCGCAGCCGGTTTTCGCCCGGCAAATCAGGACCAGTCCTGACACGCTGAAGAACTGGGAGCAATCGAAATCCAAACCAAATGCCCAGGCAGCGCTACTGATTAAATTGGTTCAGCGCTTCCCTGACATGGTTGAGCGACTCAACGCCGTTTGAATTGATGATTACCTTGAAGCCCGGCCAAGCGCCGGGCTTTCTGCATCTGGCTCAAGGCTTTTCAGCGTTGGCCTTCTCAAGCAGGGCGGCTATGCCCTCAATCAGAACCAAGTCCGACTCCTTGAGTCTTCCCTTCGCCGCGGCCCTGGCGAGCTTCTCGATAACCGCAACTGCTCGCGGCGTAGCCTTGTCCTGAAGGGCTTGGCGGGCCGACGCCGCCTCTCGCACCACATCCTGGCGAGTGTACTCACCTTCGATGAGCGCCGGCCTGTGCCCATTTGGGTTGACCAGCACACCAGGCGTGAGCCCGATTTTATTCTCAAGGTTGTGCGCTGCCTTCTCGCCCAATGAGCGGTGCCCATTGAGGATCTGTGACAAATACGAAGCGTCCAAATCGTGCAGGTCGGCGAAGTCTTTCTGGCTGAGTGGGCCGATGACGCGCCGCAGCGCGTCGACCCGAAGAGTTTTGATATTCATAGGCGAATAGTGTCCCTGCGTTAGCAAACAGTAAATTATAAATGCTATTGTTATTAAGATTAGCAAAATGTAATCCGAGCTTCTTTCGGAGACAAACATGACGCTACTCGAACTCATCCGGTCCCTCGACACACCCTCGGCGGAATCGTTGGCCAAGCGCAGCGGCACCAGTGCCGGGAACCTTAAACAAATCGCCCATGGCTTTCGCCGGGCAGGTCCAGGCCTCGCCATCAATCTTGAGCGGGAGTCGAGCAGGGCGGTGACCTGTGAAGAGCTCCGGCCCGATGTCGACTGGGCCTATCTGCGCAATTCAGGCCAAGAGCCAAATCTTTAATACCGATTAAAAAAAGCCCTGATTGAGGGCGCACCAGTGTCGTCTTCCGTAAGCCTGGCGACGAAAATTTCACAAGAGGGCTATCTGAAATGTGCCTGCAAGAACTGCGCGCTTTGGTCGATGAGATGGTTCAGAGGGGCCACGAAGGGGAGTCCTTGATATACGCGGTTGCCAAGGAAGCTGGTGTAAGCAAGCTTGCTCATGCAGGACGTCAGCGAACTGAGAAGGCAATACGTCAAACGGGGGAGTAGCGAGTAGCAATGGGAGGCGTGATGTTTCTATAGCTCTATGGGCACCTCCAGCTTTGAGGACAGGTGCGAGATCACCAAGGCGGTTGGTTATGACGCCACCTATCTTTCATTCTGGGATGGACGCAACTGGGCAGCTGTCGAGCCATTGAGCACCGTTAAGGAGCGCTACGACCTCGAGTTGGGGGGCATCTAAGTGGTGCTCAACCGGCGCCTTGGCGTAGAGGCGGAGCAGAACGCGGGCATCTATCAGATGCTCCGCGACAGTGAAGCTCACGAATATTTACAGCAGTCTGCCACCTTTGCTCATCGCAAATTTAAGGTCACAAAACGGGTTGTCGCGGATGTTAATTCCGCGGAGCGCTGGGCAACCGCCTATAAGGGTGTCCGCGTCTCTGTCGTCGCGTACGCTGGAAAAGACACCATCGACTCATTTGGCGCATGCTCCCGGTCCAGATAGAAACAGGCAAGACTCACGGATTTCCCGGCATAGGTCTGGATCAGTGATTTCACTACCCTGAGCCTCATTGAACCCAGAGGAATTTCCAATGAGTGCTTACAAAACCTTGTTCATTACCGGGATCAGCAGTGGCTTCGGCAAGGCCCTGGCCACCGCGGCACTCGCTGTCGGGTACCGGGTCATCGGCACGGTCCGCAACCAGGCCGCGGTGGAGGCGTTCGAGTCTCTGTCACCCGACGCCCACGCGGTCATTCTTGACGTCACCGATTTTGAGCGAATCGACCGCGTCGTCGCCGAAATGCACAGCTGCTACGGCCCGGTGGATGTTCTGGTGAACAACGCCGGCTACGGTCACGAAGGGATTTTCGAAGAGTCGCCGCTGGAAGAAATGCGCCGTCAGTTCGACGTCAACGTATTCGGTGCTGTCGCGGTGACAAAGGCGCTCGTGCCGTACTTCCGCCAGCGCCGCAGCGGCCACATCATCAACATCACTTCCATGGGAGGCACCATTACCATGCCGGGCATCGCCTACTATTGCGCCAGCAAGTTTGCGCTGGAAGGTATTTCCGACACCCTGAGCAAGGAACTCAGCCCGTTCAACATCTTTGTCACGGCAGTGGCGCCTGGCTCGTTTCGCACCGACTGGGCGGGCCGCTCGATGCAGCGTACGCCACGCAGCATTGCCGACTACGATGCCAGCTTCAACCCGATTCGCCAGGCGCGTGAAGAGAAGAGCGGCAAGCAGCCCGGCGATCCGCAAAAGGCTGCACACGCCATACTGCAGTTGATCGAGAGCGCCAACCCGCCGGCCCACTTGCTGCTAGGCAGCGATGCGCTGAAGCTGGTGCGCGAGAAGCTCGCGCAGTCGTCGAGAGAAATCGATCAATGGGAATCACTGACCCGCTCCACGGACAATTGAGCGTCGGAAAAAGGGGGCATATGAACCACAGTACCGAGCGTACTCGGCGCATGGTCGAGCTGATGAAACAGCTGGCACCGCTGGAAGGCTATAATCTGAGCCCGCTGGATGATGTCCGTTTTTTGCGCTCCAACCGTCCGCTGACCCGAACGCCGGTGCTCTACGAGCCGGGAATCGTGATCCTGTGTCAGGGGCGCAAGCTCGGTTATCTGGGTGACGACGTCTACGTTTACGACGCCCGGCACTACCTGGTGGTTTCGGTGCCGGTGCCATTCACCATGGAAACCGACGCCAGTGAGGAAGAGCCAATGCTGGCGATTTACATGCAACTGGATTTCAAGCTGGCCGGCGAACTGATCATGGAAATCGATGACACTTTCGGTCCGAGTCACGCCCGCCCCAGAGGTATCTACTCCTCACCCATGGACGAGATGCTCAGCGAGTCGACACTGCGCTTTATCGAAGCCATGAGCCATCCGGTCGACGCGCAGATACTCGGTCCGTCGCTGGTGCGAGAAATCTATTACCGCATCATCGCCGGTGAGCAGGGCGGATCGATGCGCGCAGCGCTTGGCGCACGGGGACATTTCGCAAAAGTGACGCGTGCCATTCGCAAGATCCACAGCTGCTATCAGGAGCGGCTGGACGTCGAGGCCCTCGCGCAGGAGGCGAGCATGAGTGTGCCCAACTTCCATCTGCATTTCCGAACCGTCACCGATTCTTCACCGATGCAATACCTGAAATCGACCCGCCTGCATCAGGCCCGCCTGCTGATGCTGCGCAACGACGTGTCAGCCTCATCGGCGGCATTCAGCGTCGGCTATGAAAGCCCGTCGCAGTTCAGCCGTGAATTCAAGCGATTCTTCGGCCGCACGCCCCATGCGGAAATCGCAAGGATGAAAGCCACCTACGCGCTTCCTGCGCCTGCGTCGACTTCCCGCTACGTTTCGTCGCACTGAGCGCCATGCCGCACGACGTATCGATCGTTCACCCGCGCGATCCCCATCCCCACCCTGAACGCGCTCCGCCGGCGAACAAAACACTTCCCGAAAATTTAGTCCGTTCGTCGGAATCCCAGCACGAACAGTCACTTGGAGAGTCGATCTAGTAGCCCTAAAAGAAGGTTTCTATGCGATCTCTAATTCTCGATATGCCCAACGGCCGTGAGCTCGTTGATGAGCTTGATTTTGCGACTGAGCAGATGATGTCGATCCCGGTCGAACTCATCGGTAGCGCGCAGTGGCAGGATGCCGCCTGCCGGCAGCAACAAGCCTTCAGGAAGTGGCGCGAATATCTTCATCGGATGGCTGATGGGCGCGTGTGTATCGAGGCACTGAAAGTGGCTTGAGACTGGAAAAACGCACCCACAACGAGGAGGGTTTGCCATGACTGACGAAAAGAAGAAAGAGCAACCCAACGATGACACTCCGGCGCATTCCACCGAGCAAGAGCGCGAGCGTTTGAAAGACTTCAACAAGGAAGGCATTCCGCCCGGATCTTGCTAATAAGTCGCTATGATCCGTATGCCGTTCGTCCCTTCCAGGGCACTCGCCAGCAGTCGTCCTCTCTGATGTGTAAGCACGGACATCCCGCGCAATTTAGATCGGAGAGTGAGCATGGACATTGATGAGAAGGCCCCTGGCAACGTCTCGCAGCAGCATGTAACGGTCGGTACCGACAACGAAACGGGCCATGATTCCAAGACCCATGAGGCGCAGAAACAACGGCCTGCTGAAGATGACGCAGCCCTTGAAGAAGATATGGCGGATGTGGATGCCGCTGATTCGGTTTCCCCCGAGCATCCAGGCACCTGAAGAACAATCCAAATGAACAAGCCCGGCCAATTGCGCCGGGCTTTTTATTGCGAGCTTTTCGCGACTGCGGTCAGCCCGGCTACATTCCAGAGCCGTCAGACTGCCTGCTGATGACTGATCAGATGTCCCGTCGCTGGCGATTTCGCGACTAACAAGTGCGAATGCTCTTCCTGCGGGCAGTCGATGTAATGCAGCGTCACGTGCGATGCTTCATCGGGGGTCATCATCTCAAAGCCGCCTACGATCTGGATTTGACGCTTGGAAACTGCAAGCGACTCCTCTACTTGGGCCTTCGCCATTTTCGCGTGGTTCGCTGCGATTTCGCTAAGAGTTGACACGTTGAATCTCCCGGTGACTGGCCAAGCGTTTTGCTGGAGTCGTTATACGTTAATGAAAAATAGCTGCCGCGTCAGAATTTCGACGTTCCATGGCTGCTATGGACGGCCAGTGCAATCGCTAAGCCAGTCAGACCGGTCATTTTTAGCATGGGTTCCATGGGCCGACGAATGGCACTTCGACGCATTCTGCGTCCACTTTCTGGACTGAGTGGTCACCCCGAACTGAACAGCTGACGGATCAAATTCGGTGTGCTGCCGGTCCAGCGTTTGAACGATCTTCTGAAATTCGCCGCGTCGGTAAAACTCAGATAGTCCGCCACTTGTTCGTTGCTAAAGCCTTTGACCTGGTACAAGTACAGTGCCACGTGTTTGCGCACCCGATCCACTTGCTGCTGGAAACCCGTCTCGTGTTTGTGCAGTTTTCGCTTGAGGGTGGCGGGGCTCATGGCGAATGCCGACGCGACCTGCTCAAGGCTCGGCGCCTGGCGAATGTGGGTTTGCAGATAACGATAGAAGCAATCGACAAAGCTGACGGCAAAACCTAACTGCTCTATCTGCAGTTGAGCTTCCTGGCGCACAACCTGGCCGGCAGTGGCCGAGGCGCCGGGCCACGTCATCGCCAGGTATTCCCGAGGGATTCGCATGAAGTCCAGTGGGCGCCGGAACTGGGTGTGTTCACCCAGGTGCACCCAATACTGTTCGACATAACGCGGCTCGGCGTGGCTGAAACTGCATTCCCATGGCAGGCGCTGACCGCTGAGTGCGCGACTCATCGCGATCAGCGAGGTCATGCTCGCTTCCAGCAGAAAACGCCATTGTTCTGTCGCGCCGCAACTGTCCAGCCAATAGAGGTAGGCGTGCTTTTCATCGAGCACCAGCCGAGGCGCTGCCAGAGGGCTGAGCAGTGCCGGTTGCCGTACGAGGGTGTCGAGTGCCTGGTGCAGATTTTGCGCATGACGCAGGGCATGACTGGCCGGGCCGTAATGACCCGGCAACAAACGTTGGCCGAACAGGAAACTGCTGTCATCGGCATCCAGCAGGCGCCGACTGTTGCTGATCAGCCCGAGAAACTGCTGAGGGCTGAGGCGGGTCTGACCGGCCAGAATGTCCTCATGGAACAGCCCGGTGCCGCGTAGCAGGCGATGACTGTCGATGTCGCGGGACAACGCAAGATCGATCAGGGTTGCCGGTTGATAGTGGCCGGGAATGAAACGGCTGTCGTTCTCGTACCACGTCGTCTTAAGCGTCATGGGCGCGCCTCAGGCGGTTTTGGCCAGTGGTTGTTTGGCCCTGGCCAGCGCGAGGTTGAGGCGTTTGAGCAACGCATCCGGCGCCTCGTTGAGCGCCATGACCACCGCCGTGCTGGCGGACAACTGCACGCGCTCGCCGTGTTGGCGGGTTTTGTGCGCCAGGCTTTGCACGGCGTGTTGCAGCTCCAGCGCCAGCAGGCGTGCCTGGGTTTCGCCGGTATGGGGCAGCAGCACCACAAAACGGTCGCCGGCCAGTCGGCAGAGCAAGTCCTGACGGCGCAAATTGAGCAGCAGCAAATGACTGAGCGCCTGCAACACCGCGTCGCCTTCGGCATGCCCGAAGGATTGATTGATGGCAGTGAAGTTATCGACGTCCACCGCAAGCAATGACAGTGGCTGCTGGTGGCGTTGGCTGTCCTCCAGGCTGGCGATCAATTGACGCTTGAGGTAATCGGCACCGCCCAATGGCGTGACTTTGTCGAACAACCGATGTTCGCGGAAGAGCTTTTCGCGTTTTTCCATTTGTGTACCGATCGCCAGTTGTTCGCGGTGCCAGTGATAAATCCCGATGGTCAGCAAAATCATGCCCACCGGCATGGGGCCGGATTCCAGCCAGTGGTCCCAGGTGATGCTGTCGGGCAGGCGGATGAATTCGTCGAGGCTGTCGATCCACCAGGAAAAAAAGATCCCGCTCAAGCCCAGCGCCAGATAATTGGTGACGCGTCCGGCCGGGCGGCTTTTAAGTACCAGGCCCAGCCAGATCAGCGCCAGCAGCGCAGAACCGCCTTCGCCGACAATATCGAGCCAGATCCATTCGCTGACGCTTTTCAGTTCGCCGCAGGCCAGGTGCAACAGCAATCCGGCGTTGGCCGCCAGCAACAGCGTGGCGAGTTTCCAACGATGGGGTTTGAGCACTGAGCACATGTCTGCGGGTCCTTTGAAGTAAAGCGATGCGCGTCAGCACAGCAGATGTTTGTGACAGTGGGGTGACGAGGCGGGGAGGTCGAATCAGCTCGCGGCGCAACGTTATTTTTCTGCCTGGTGAAACTGTGGCGAGGGGGTTTACCCCCGTTCGGTCGCGTAGCGGCCGCCACCGCGGGTTTGACGGGGAGCGCTTCGCACTCCAACGGGGGTAAACCCCCTCGCCACAAAAATCCCTCTCCACAAAGTCAGCGCTCGGCTCAGGTCATTTCAGCTCATTTGCCCGCTTCAACCTACGCAAAACCCTGTTTTGAAGGCTTCGCGCCCATTGCCTGTCACAGAACGGTCATCCGTCGACCCTAGCTTGCGCTTCCAGTTGCCGGGTCTCTTGCCTGGCGTTAGCGGATTTGCGGGGGAGAACATTCATGTACAAGCGCAGCAGCAGCGCAGGCGTGCTCGGGTTCACGCTGACCGCTTTGACCCTGGCCATTGTCAGTGAACGCTTGAGCGCGGCCGACGCCGTCGCGAACACAGAGCATGTCGAAGTGGTCGGGCAAGCGGCGAGCATCGACCAAGCGCTCAAGGAACAGCGCAGTTCCGACAGCATCAAGAGCGTGGTGCACGCTGACGGCATGGCCCAGTTGCCGGACGAAAACGTCGCCGAAGCGGTGCAGCGCCTGCCGGGTGTCAGCGTTGAGCGGGATCAGGGGGAAGGGCGGTTTGTCAGCGTGCGGGGGCTGGGCCCGGACCTTAACAGCGTGACCATCAACGGCACGCTGGTGCCATCGCCGGAGAGCGAGCGCCGCGCCGTCGCGCTGGATGTGTTGCCCTCGGAACTGGTGCAGTCGCTGTCGGTGATCAAAACCCTGACGCCCGACATGGACGCCAACTCGCTGGGCGGCACCGTCGACGTCAAAAGTCTTTCCGCGTTCGACCACAAGGGCCTGTTCTACACCGGAAGCAGCGAGGCCAGTTACGACAAGAACACCCACCAGACCAGCCCGAAATTTTCCGGCGCCGCGAGCGACCGCTTCAGCCTTGGCGACGGCATCGACAACTTCGGCGTGGCGGCCGCGCTGAGCTGGCAGAAACGCGATTTTGGTTCCGACAACGTGGAAACCGGCGGCGCCTGGGATTTTGATCAAGGCGCGCGACTGCAGGAATTCGAACAACGCGATTACGACATCAGCCGCGAACGCGCCGGCGGTGGGCTGAATTTCGATTACAAACCCGACGACCTCAGCAGCTATTACCTGCGCACGCTTTACAGCCGCTACAAGGACAGCGAAACCCGTAACGCCGCGGGCTTCGAATTCGCTGATCCACAAGCCGCAGGTGAGGTCGGCGATGCCGAAGTTTCACGCAAACTCAAACAACGCGAAGAGACTCAGGAGATTCAGTCTTACGTACTCGGTGGCGAGCGCATGTTTGGCCTGTGGACGCTCAGCGGTCAGGCCGGTTACAGCCAATCCAGTGAGGACAGTCCGGGTCATATCGCCAATGCCGCGTTTACCGGCATCGATGATTTGGCCGACAGCGGTTTCTACGACAACGATACGCCGCGACCGATCGTAAGTCAGACGTTCTATAACCCGAGCAGTTTCAGCCTCGACAAGGTTGACTGGGAGAAACAGAACACCACCGACACCGAGAAAAACCTGCGCCTGGACCTGGCCCGCGACTATGACCTCGGCGGCTATGCGTCCCAGGTCAAATTCGGCGGCAAGGTCAGCCGGCGCAACAAGGACAACGATCTCGAAGCCTGGGCCTATGAAGACTTCGACGATCTGGGTTTCAGCGATGACCAGCTCAACCTGTCGGGCTTTCAGAAAGGCAGCGTCGACTACCGCCTCGGCCGGTTTGGCCCGGGTATCAGTGGCAGTGCGATCAAGCAACTGCTCGGCGGGCTGAACCGGGCAGATTTTTACGACGAGACCGAATCCCGGGTCAACGATTTCAAGATCAGCGAAGACATCAACGCCAGCTATCTGATGAACACCGTCGACGTCGACGACTGGCGCTTCATTGCCGGCATGCGCTACGAGGGCACCGAATTCGAAGCGAAGGGCACCGGCGCCACCGACGGCGAGTTCCAGGCCACCGACACCAAACGTCGTTATCACCATTGGCTGCCGGGTCTGCATGCGCGCTATCAGCTGGATAAAAACACCCAGGTCCGCGCCGCGTGGACCAAGTCCGTGGTGCGCCCGACCTTCGGCCAACTGGCGCCGGGGTTTGTGATCGACGATGACGAAGCCACCTTCGGTAACCCGGATCTCAAGCCGCTGGAGTCGAGCAACCTGGACCTCGGCATCGAGCATTACATGGGGCGCGCCGGCACGGTGTCGGCATTCGTCTTCTATAAGGACATCAAGAACTTCGTCTACAACACCGACCTCGCCGGCACTGGCGCCTGGGCCGATTTCGCCGAGGCGCACACGTTCGCCAACGGTGACAGCGCCAAGCTGTATGGCCTGGAACTGGCCTACTCGCAAAAATTCGACTGGTTGCCAGCGCCGTGGAATGGCGTGCTGATCGGCGCCAATACCACCTTCAGCCGTTCGGATGCCGAGATCGAAGGCTTTGACGCCGCCAGTGGCATCAACCGTAAACGCAGCATCGATTTGCCCAATCAGTCCGACACGGTCGGCAACCTGATGCTTGGTTGGGAAGACGACACGTTGAGCCTGCGTCTGTCCGCCAATTACAAGTCCGACTACCTCTATGAGTTGGCCTCGATCAACGACAAGGCCCACGACTCGCACGTGGATGCGCAGACCTTCGTCGATTTCAGCGCCCGTTATTCGCTGAGCAGAAACCTGCAAGTCAGCTTCGAGGCGCAGAACCTCACCGACGAGTCGTATTTCGTCTACACCGGCCACCGTTCCTACAACGGGCAATTCGAAGAATACGGCCCGACCTACAAGCTTGGCCTGACATTTACTCACTTCTAAGCTTTCCGGGGCCGCGGCCTCACGACAAGGATTTGCCTGTTCATGAGCACTTCATTTCTACCCGCGCGCCACTGCGTTGGCGCAGCGATCTGCCTGATGGCGGCTCAGGCGCTGGCGGCCGCACCGAGTCTGACACTCACGCCCTGGGCGGCGAACCTGACGGTCGACGCCGTCGCGTTTCTGCCGGCTGAATCGGCCAGCGAACGCCTCGCCGCCAGCGAGCGCGACGGCTTGCTGCTGCTCGATGCACAAGGTCGCGAATTGTCGCGATTGCCGGGCTCTTTCAGTGGTATCGATAGCCGCGCTGCGGGCCGGCACGCTGTCGTGGCCAGCCTCGACAATGCCCGGCAACAGGCGCTGATCGTGAGTCTCGATCCCGGCGGACGTACCTGGGGAACGCCCGTTTACCTGCCGACGCGGGACTACCCGGTCGACGGCTTGTGCCTGTACCGCGACGACGCCAGCAACCTGTTTGTGTTCCTGGTGGGCGAGGAGGGCAAAGGTGAGCAATGGCTGGTGGGCAGTGGTTCGACGCTGAACCCGCAGCCGCAACGCGTGCGCGCATTGCCGTTGCCACCGTCGGCCAGCGATTGTCGGGTCGACGACGGGGCCAATCAGTTGATCGTCAACGAACAGAATGTCGGCTGGTGGGCGTACCCGGCGCATCCCGAAGCCGACGTCACGCGTACACCGGTGGCCATGCGCGAACCGTTCGGCACGATCAAACAGTCTGCGGGCGCCGTGGCGCTGGTGCCAGGTGGCATCGTCGCGCTCGATCCGCAAGCCGCGCAGTTGCATCTTTATCAGCAGCAGGGCGAAAGCTGGACGGCGCAGGCAGTGTTGCCATTGCCCGGCCTCAAGGAAGCTGAAACCCTCGCCGTGCGGCCGACTGCCAAAGGCTTGCAGGTACTGATGCGCGACGATGATGACGGTCGTCTGTATCAAGGCGACATTGACTGGCGGGCCAGACCGCAGCCATTGGCGCCGGTGCTGGCGAGTGTCAAGCCGCTCGGCCAGAGCGATCCGGTCGGTCGCCAGGGCGATGCGGCAGACGACCCGGCGATCTGGATTCACCCGCAGCAACCGGCGCTGAGCCGGGTGTTGGGCACCAATAAAAAGCAGGGGCTGCTGGCCTACGATCTGCAAGGCAAGTTGCTCCAGGAGTTGCCGGTCGGGCGTCTGAACAACGTTGATGTGCGCCCCCATTTCAAACTCGGCGAGCAGACTGTCGACCTCGCTGTGGCGAGCAATCGCGATCGCAACAGTCTCAGTGTGTTCAGTATCGATCGTCAAAGTGGTGAGCTGCGCGAGGCCGGCGAGATTGCGACGCCGCTCAGGGAAATCTACGGCATCTGCCTGTTTCAGCCGGCGAGTGGCGAACTCTACGCGATCGCTAACGGCAAGGACGGCACCTTCCTGCAATATCGCTTGAGCGCGCCCAACGGCAGCGTGCGCGGCGAGCTGGTGCGGCAGTTCAAAGTTGCCAGCCAGCCTGAAGGCTGTGTCGCCGATGACCAGCGGCAGCGCTTGTTTCTCGGCGAAGAAGATGTCGGCGTGTGGGCGGTGGACGCCCGTGCCGATCAGCCGGCGACGTTGGCGAGCGTGATCAAGGTCGGGCCGCAACTGCATGCGGATGTGGAAGGGCTGGCGCTGTATCAAAGCGCGACCCGCGATTATCTGGTGATTTCGAGCCAAGGCAACGACAGCTATCTGCTGCTGGATGCCGAGCCACCGTTCGCTCCCCGCGGGGCATTTCGAGTCGGTTTGAATGCCGACCTGGGCATCGACGGCGCCTCGGAAACCGATGGCCTGGAAGTCACCTCCACGAACCTCGGTGGGCCCTGGAACCAAGGCATGCTGGTGGTGCAGGACGGCCGCAAACGCATGCCCGAACAAACCCAGAACTTCAAGTTCGTGCCATGGGCCGAGGTCAGCAAAGCCTTGCAACTGCCTTGATCCGGACCGTCATCAACCTGTCATCCGTTTTTCATCGAATAGCTCAAAGGCCGTCGCGCATTGACGGCCCGAGCGCCAGACAAGGAGTTTCACCATGCAGGCCACGCTTGAACACATGACTATCTGGGGCTTGATCAGTGACGCCAGTCTGCTGGTCAAAGCCGTCATGCTGACCCTGTTGCTGGCGTCACTGCTCAGCTGGTTTCTGATCATCCAGCGCAGCCGCGTTTTGCACCGTCAGGAACGGCAGATGCGCGATTTTGTGCAGCGTTTTCGTAGCGCTCCGGACCTGCAGCCGCTGTACCGCGAAACAGCCGAATGTGTGAGTGGTGTGGAACCGATTTTTCACGCCGGGTTGCTTGAGTTCAGCCATTTGCAGCAGCGCTCCGGCAACGGCGCCGACGTGGTGCAACAAGGTGTCGAGCGCGCGTTGTACGTGGCCATCAGCGAGCAGGAAGTGCAGCTGGAAAAGGGTTTGCAGGTTCTCGCCACGGTCGGTTCGGTCAGCCCCTATATCGGCCTGTTCGGCACCGTGTGGGGGATCATGAATTCCTTTCTCGGCCTGTCTCAGGTGCAGCAGGCCACGTTGTCCACCGTGGCGCCGGGCATTGCCGAAGCGCTGATCGCCACGGCCATCGGCCTGTTTGCGGCGATTCCGGCGGTGATTGCCTACAACCGGTTTTCTTCGCGCAGCCAGACGTTGCTCACGCGCTATTACGCCTTTGGCAATGAGCTTCAGGTGCGACTGCATCGCACCTTGCACGGCGCGCCATTGAACCTGGCGGCGGCCGCCTGAAAGGAGCATCGACATGCTGATCAAACCGCAACGCAAGCACGGGCCCAAGGCCGAAATGAACGTGGTGCCGTACATTGATGTGATGCTGGTTCTGTTGGTGATTTTCATGGTCACCGCACCGATGCTCACGCAGGGCGTGAAGATCGAACTGCCCAAAGTCGCCAGCGAGGCGCTGGCCACTGACAGCCGACAGCAGATTCTCACGTTGTCGGTGAAATCCGAGGGTGGTTATTACTGGAATCTGGGCAGCGATCTCGATACCCAACATCAAACCGACAGCGCCGTGACGCTTGACGATATGCGGGCCAAGGTGACGCAAGTGGTTGCCGAGCGGCGGGACACGCAGGTGTACATTCGTGCCGACAAGGACGCCGGATACGGCAGCGTCATCGCGGCCATGGCCGCGTTGCAGCAGGGCGGCGTCACCCATCTCGGGCTGGTGACCGAGGCGCCGCAATGACCGCGATGATCATGCACGGGTCAGCCGCGACGTGGCATGGAAGTCTTCGCAACGGCTTCTGGCAGAACGGTCTGGCTGCGGGTCTGGCAGTCGCGCTGCACGCAGTCGTGTTGGTGCTGCTGGTGCACGGCTGGTCGGTGGATCCACCGCCCGCCGCGCAACCTGCGGTGTTGAGAACGCAGTTGGTGATGCTGCCACCGGCGCTCGAGCCAGCACCTGCTCCGGTGTCGGCAACGCCCGAGCCCGCGCCCGCATCGGTGCAACCGGCACCCGCGCCCGAGCCGGTGATTGCGGCCCCGGTCAAACCCGCTGTCGATCCGCACATTCAGGCGCAAAAGCTTGAGCAGGCGGTGTTGGCGCGCAAGCGTGTCGACGACAAAAAACGCGAGCTGCACGCCGAGCAACAGCGTCAGGCGTCGGAACAACGTTCCCGTGAAGCGCAAGCCGAGCAGCAACGCCTCGCCCAGCAGCAGGCGCAGCAGGCAGAGCAGGCGCGGCAGAGCGCCGAACGCGCGCGTCAGCAAGCCGCACAAAACGCTGCCAGCAGTCGCCAATATCTGCCGTTGAGCAAGCAAGCACCGGACTACCCGCAGCGGGCGCTGGACAAAAATCTCGAAGGCGATTGCACCGTTGAATACACCGTCAACCCGCAAGGCAAAGTCGAAAACCCGAAGGTGCTCGATGGCTGCCATCCGCTGTTCATGCGTCCTTCGCTGGCCGCTGCCAATACCTTTCGTTATCAGCCCAAAGTGGTGGATGGACAAGTCGTCGCGGTGCCGTCGGTGCGCAATACGTTTCACTATCGGATCAAGTGAGGCGTACCGGCCAAGCAGTGCTTTTTCCGATCCGCGTCCGGTGCTATAACTTCCTTGAGCGCAGTGCGAACCTGGGCACACCGCCGGTTCGGCCAACGGAAAAGAGTCGATTATGCAGCAGCAAAACTTCCAGCTACTGGAAGTCGCCAAGGGCAAGCCGATCAAGCTGTGGACCGAAGGCGTCCCGGTAGAGCCCGAAGCCCGACAGCAGTTGATGAACACCGCGAGGATGCCGTTCATCTTCAAACACCTGGCCGTGATGCCCGACGTGCATTTAGGCAAGGGCTCGACCATCGGCAGCGTCATTCCAACCCTGGGCGCGATCATTCCGGCTGCGGTCGGCGTCGACATCGGCTGCGGAATGATCGCCGCGCGCACCTCGCTGACGGCCAGCGATTTGCCGGAGAACTTGCACGACTTGCGCTGCGCCATCGAAAAAGCCGTGCCCCATGGCCGGACCTTGACCCGTTCGAAGCGCGACGAGGGCGCCTGGAACGATGTTCCCCAGCAGGCCGATCAGGCCTGGGGCGCGCTGGCTCCGCGCTTCAAGTTGATCACCGCGAAATACCCGAAACTGGCCAGCACCAACAATCGCGCGCATTTGGGGACATTGGGCAGCGGCAATCATTTCATCGAGGTGTGCCTGGATGAAGCCGACCGCGTCTGGTTCATGTTGCACAGCGGTTCCCGTGGTGTCGGCAATGCCATCGGCAACCTGTTCATTCAATTGGCCCAAGCCGATATGCGTCAGCACATCGCCAATCTGCCGGACCGTGACCTGGCGTATTTCAAGGAGGGCAGTCGCCACTTTGATGACTACGTGGAGGCGGTGAACTGGGCGCAGGACTTTGCGCGGCAGAACCGGGCGTTGATGATGCAAGCGGTGATTCACGCTAGCCGCAAGGTGATCGGAAAGCCGTTCGATGTGGCGCTGGAGGCGGTGAACTGCCACCACAATTACGTGCAGAAAGAGCGGCATTTTGGCGAAGACGTCTTTATTACTCGCAAAGGCGCGGTCTCGGCCAGAAAGGGCGAGTTGGGGATTATTCCGGGATCGATGGGCGCAAAAAGCTTCATTGTGCGCGGCCTGGGCAACGAGCAATCGTTTTGCTCCTGCAGCCACGGCGCCGGCCGCACCATGAGCCGCACCAAGGCGAAAAGCCTGTTCACGGTGCAGGATCAGATCCGCGCCACCGCCCACGTCGAGTGCCGCAAAGACGCTGCGGTGATCGATGAAATTCCGATGGCGTACAAGGACATAGAACGCGTCATGCACGCCCAGCGCGATCTGGTGGAAGTGCTGCACACATTGCGTCAGGTGGTGTGCGTGAAGGGCTGATCCGTCCTACTGATCCTTTTCGCAATTGACCATCCACGACACACCAAACCGGTCCACCAGCATGCCGAAACGTGCGGCCCAGAACGTCGCTTCCAGTGGCATTTGCACACTGCCATCTTCCGACAGCGCCGCGAATACCCGTTCCGCTTCGGTAATGCTGTCGACATTCAGCGAGATCGAACAACCGGCCATGTCATCCGTGGGGCGGTCCGGCGTGGTGTCCGACCCCATGATGGTCTGCTCACCCACCGACAGTGAGGTGTGGATAATCAGGTTGTGCAGGTCGGCCGGAAAATGCTCGCGTGCAGGGCTTTCACCGAACGTCATCATGACGTCGATCTGCCCCTCCAGGGCTTGAGCGTAAAAGGTGAAAGCGGTTTTGCAGTCGCCGTTGAAGATGAGGTAGGGGTTGATCCTCATGATGTCCTCCCTTTTTGAAGCAGGCCATGGGGCTGATCCGCCGCCGGCGCTGCAGTGACTGGATTACTCAGCAAAGCGTTAGGGGGCGGGTTTGGCAAATATTGGTTAGACGGTTTTTTTATAGGGACAGCGTGTCTTATGGCTCCATTTGGCGACGCGTTGACTCACATGATCCAGTCCGGTCGGACTAGACGTATGTCCCGAAAAAAGGCGGCGCTACCGCAGGCCCCCGCACCGGTGGCTGGTTGAAGTAACATGGCGGTGCCGGTATTTTTTGCCGAGGCATATTTCTCCGGCGATGCCTTCAGATTGTTCACCCGGCGCGCACCGGACAGTCGCCAGTAGAACTACATTGAAACGCTGCTTTCCCACGAGGGCTATGTCAAAGAGGTGAAGCTGTTCGGCTTCGCGCCCCTGCTGTTGCAACGTTATGCGCAGCTGTTCAGCCTGCAGGCCACAGGTTATCGATAGGGTTCAGGATTGCCGGGCAGTACGGATCACGGTCGGCCCGGCCATCTGTGCCGGTCTGGCTTTCATCAAACTTTCCAGCGCCTGGCGATACTGGCTGTTGCCCAGGCTCATGCTGTTGTTGTGCGTCGCGCCCGGCACCAGCAACAGGCGTTTGGGTTCGTTGGCGGCATTGAACAGCTGCTGACTGAAGCGTGAAGGCATGAACTGATCCGCCAGACCATGCACCACCAGCAGCGGCATGTCGATGTCGACGATCTTGTCGATCGAATCGAATTTCTGCGACAGCAACCAGCGCACAGGCAGCCATTTTACCGGCAGCTTGCTTTCGGCCACTTGCGCCACCGCATCTCCCAGCGTTGTGAACGTGGACTCGATCACCAGGCCACGCACCGGTACTGCAATGTTGTCCTTTTTTGCCTGGGCGGCGAGATCGGCCGCCAGATCGACGGCCACCGCGCCGCCCAGTGAATGGCCATAGATGAGGCGTTTGCTGGCGTCGGGTTGCATCTGCGAGAAGCGCTCCCAGGCCACTCGTGCGTCCTCGTAAACACTGGCCTCCGACGGCAGATCGCCTTTGCTCCGGCCAAAACCGCGATAGTCGATGGCCAGCACCGAATAACCCATGGCGCGCAGTTGCTCGATACGGAACGCCTGGCCAGTGAGGTTCCAGCGCACGCCGTGCAGATAGAGGATCGACGGCGCATCGCGGCGCGCAGACGGCCACCACCAGGCATGCAGGTTTTGCCCGGCCTTGAAACTGGCGGGTTTGATGTCGAATTCCTGAACATCGTTGGGCAGACCGCGATACCAGCGTGCCGTGCCCGGTTCGATGCGAAACAGCAGCTCGCGCTCTGTTTGCTCCAGCACGCCACAACCCACGGGCAGGCCGACGATCAGCGCGGCCATGCACGTCAGCGTCAGCCAGTGTCGGCGCATGCGGGTGAGGAGGGGAAGGGGCATCGGGCTATTTACCGGTGAATGACTGGAGTCCGGTTTTTAACAGATGCGTGGCAGGGGCGGGAATAATTGCGACAGCCGTGTGTTTTTCGGGCCGCTTCGCAGCCCCAAATTGGCAAAGCTGCCACGCTCAAGCTCCCCGCCAAATACAAACAGTCAATCCACTTTCAAAACAATCTTGCCGATGTGATCACCGGCTTCCATCCGGGAATGCGCCTGCGCGGCATCCGCCAGCGGGAAGATCTTGTCGATGATCGGCAGGCAGCGTCCGGCGGCGAGCACTGGCCAGACGTACTCGCGCAGTTGCTCGGCAATCGAGGCCTTTTCTTCGCGCGTGCGCGAGCGCATCAGCGAACCGGTGATCGTTGCGCGTTTGCCCAGAATCGCCATCAGGTCAACGTCCTTGGCATGTGCACCGCCGAGAAAGCCGAGCATTACCAGGCGCCCGTCCATTCCCAGCGCCGCGATGTTTTGATTCAGGTACGAGCCGCCCATGATGTCGAGGATGACATTGACGCCCTTGCCGGCGGTTTTTTCCTGCAGCACCTCGACAAAATTTTCATCGCGATAGTTGATCGCTTCGGCGCCCAACTGACGGATCGCCGCGCATTTTTCTTCGCTGCCCGCCGTGGCGAACGTCTTGACGCCGAATTCGCGGCACAACATCAACGCGGTGGTGCCGATGCCGCTGGTCCCACCATGAATCAATGCGCGCTGGCCTTTATTGGCGCCGCCGATGTCGAACAGATTCGCCCACACCGTGAAAAAGGTTTCCGGGACGGCCGCCGCTTGTACCCACTCCATGCCGTCAGGAATCGGCAGGGTCTGGCTGGCCGGCGCGACGCAATATTGCGCGTAGCCGCCGCCATTGGTCAGTGCGCAGACGCGGTCGCCGACAATGAATTCACTGACGTCTTTACCGATCGCCACCACTTCACCGGCCACTTCCAGGCCGGGGATCGGGCTCATGCCCGGTTTCATCGGATACTTGCCGGTACGCTGGATCACGTCGGGGCGATTGACCCCGGCGGCGTGGACACGAATCAGCACATCGCCCGCACCGGCGACGGGCAGCGGTTCCTGGCGCGGCTTGAGCACCTCGGGCCCGCCAGGTTCGGTGATTTCAATCAGGGTCATGGTTTGGGGCAGAGTCATTTCGCAATCCTGTTGTGATGCGTTCAATTAACTGGGACCACGCAATGTCGCAGTCGATCAAAAGATCGCAGGCTTCGCTCGACAGCTCCTGCAGAAATTGCCAAATCCCCATAGGAGCTGTCGAGCGAAGCGAGCCTGCGATCTTTTGATCTCCCACATTAAGGCATTTCCGGCAATTCCTGCGGACGCAAATCAAACACCAGCACTTCGGCATCCACACCATTGCTCAACGTCAAAACCTGTTCCTGCCGCAGGCGCACACCGTCGCCTTCCTGCAACTGCACGCCGTTGAGGTCGACGCTGCCCCGTGCGACATGCACGTAGGCATAGCGATTGGCCGCCAGTTCGAGCGTGGCGCTCTCCTTGCCGTCGATCAGCGCGGCATACACCCGCGCATCCTGGCGCACTTTCAGCGAACCGTTGGCGCCGTCGGGCGAAATGATCAGCTGCAAACGCCCACGTTTCTTCTGCGTGCTGAAATGCTCCTGCTGATAACGCGGCTTGGCGCCGCTGATGTCCGGCACGATCCAGATTTGCAGAAAATGCACCGGTCGCGTTGCCGAATGGTTGTACTCGCTGTGGGCCACGCCGCTGCCGGCACTCATGAGTTGCACATCGCCGGGGCGAATCACCGAGCCGGTGCCCAGCGTATCTTTATGTTCCAGTGCGCCTTCCAGCACGTAGGAAAAAATTTCCATGTCGCGGTGCGGGTGCTGACCGAAACCTTTACCCGCCGCCACACGGTCGTCGTTGATCACCAACAGATCGGAAAAACCCTGTTCTTTTGGATTGCGGTAGTTGGCGAAAGAAAAAGTGTGGAACGACTTCAACCAACCGTGATTGGCGGCACCGCGATCAGAGGCTTTGCGCAGAGTCAGCATGATGAAATCTCCTGTGGGGGACGTTGATTCGTCCGAGTGAGGAGAAGGTTAATGGTTACCGGTGGAAGCAATAAGGAGGCGGAAATTGAAATACTGTCCTGATCAGGTTGACAGTGAGCGGTCTGCAACCAAGCCCTGTGTTTTCAGCGATAATGCCGGCATCCCCCTTGCACAGAGCCGGCGTTCAGCCTTTTTGACTTCAGTGATTTCGCATTCATGAAAACCGTAGCCATGGTGGTGTTCCCCGACTTTCTGCTGCTCGACATGGCCGGGCCGATGGAGGTGTTTTCCATCGCCAATCGATATCTGGCCCCGGGCGAGCATTACCAACTATTGACCATCGCCACCGAGCCCGGCCCGCTGCGTGCCTCAAACGGCGTCAACGTGCAGGCCGATCTGCATATCGATCAGGCGACCGGGCGTTATGACTTGCTGCTGGTACCCGGCGGACCCGGCGCCTACAACGAACGACACCCGCCGCTACTGCGCTGGTTGCAGACTGCGGTCAAACGCTCCGGCTGTTACGGCTCAATCTGCACCGGCGCCTTCGTGCTCGGGCATGCCGGCTTGCTCGACGGTTACCGCGTCACCACGCACTGGCATTACACCGAGCGCCTGATCAAGGGTTTCCCCAAGGCCAGCGTCGAAACCGACCAGATCTATGTGCAGGACCGCAACCTGATCACGTCCGGCGGGGTCACCGCCGGCATCGATCTGGCGCTGTGGGTAGTTGCCCGGGACCATGGGAAAAAAGTTGCCCAGGACGTGGCCAAAGTGTTGCTGGTGGTGATGAAGCGCCAGGGAGGACAAGCGCAATTCAGTCCGTTGACGGCCGCGGTGGCCCCTCACGAAACGCCGGTCACGCGGGTGCAGAATTACCTGCTCGAACACCTCGATGAAACGTTTACGATTGAGCGCATGGCCGGTCTGGTGACCATGAGCACCCGTCATTTTGCGAGGGTTTTCGCTCGGGAAGTGAACATGACGCCCATGGAATTTCTTCAGAGCGCGCGCATCGATTGCGCAAGAAACCTGTTGGAAACCAGTGACTTGCCACTCAAGACCGTGGCCTTTAAAAGTGGCTTTGGCAGTGTCCGGCACATGCGCTTTCTGTTCAGTGAAAAGCTCGGTCTGACCCCCACCCAGTACCGCCAACAGTTCAGTTAAGGCAGTTTTGTCCGTTGCGCGCACCGTGATGGCCGCTACGCTCCCAATGTGGCAGTTGTGCCGTCATCATGGCCTGCCAAGATAGCCCTGTACTCTTTGCATTGGAGATGCGCGAGCCTGGCGCAAGCGACAGCGGCCCGGGTTTGCGTACGTGAGCACGCATGAACAGTGTCACTCATTTGAACAGCGCAGCCGTGCTGCAATTCGGCCCCTACGTGTTTCACCCACGACAACGGTTGATCCTCGAGGGTGATCGGCCGTTGCTGATGGGTGGCCGGGCGCTGGATATTTTGCAGGTGCTGGTACAGCGCGCCGGCAGTGTCGTCAGCAAGCAAGAGTTGATCGCCGAGGTCTGGCCGACGTCTGTGGTCGAAGAGAACAACCTGCGCGTACACATCGCGGCGCTGCGTCGCACGTTGGGCGACGGGCATAACGGCGCGCGCTACATCGTCAATATTCCCCAGCGCGGTTACAGCTTTATCGCGGCGGTCCAGCAGGTGTCAGCGAACACCCCGGACTTGCTGACGCCCGCGCAGAAGCCGCAACACAATCTGCCCGCACGCCTCACCCCGGTGATCGGTCGCGATTGCATTGTCGGCGACCTGGTTCGACAGTTGCCGGCCCGGCGCCTGATGACCCTGATCGGCCCCTGCGGTATCGGCAAGACCACCGTGGCGTTGCGGGTCGCGGAGTTGCTCCTGCAACATTTTCGGGAGGGTGTCTGGCTGATCGATTTCGCCGGGATCGATGATCCTGCGCACGTCGTGGATCATGTAACGCGCACCCTCAAACTGGCAATCGACACCACGTTGCAAGTGGTGCGGCAACGGCATGCCCTGCTGGTGCTGGACAATTGTGAACACCTGCTGGAAAGCTGCGGGGCGCTGGTCGAGGACTTGCTCGAGAATGCGCCGCGCCTGTCGATCCTGGTCACCAGTCGCGAGCCGCTCAGGGTCGAGGGGGAAACCGTACAGCGTTTACCTTTGCTGACGGTGCCACCGGCGTCGGCGTTGCACAGTGTCGCCGAGGTGATGGGGTATTCGGCGGTGCAGTTGTTGGTCAGCCGCGCGCGAAACCATCAGCATGGCTTTACCCTGCGCGAACAGGATCTGAAAGCGGTAAGGGAAATCTGTCGACGACTCGATGGCTTGCCACTTGCGATTGAGCTGGCCGCTTCGCACATCGACGCGCTGGCGCTGGTGGGCTTGCAGGCGCAACTCGACAACTGTTCTCAATTGCTGACCCTTGGCCGCCGCACCGCAGTGCCGCGCCACCAGACCCTGAAAGCGGCGCTGGACTGGAGCTACGAGCGGCTGAGCCTGATTGAGCAAACGGTGTTGCAGCGCCTGGCTGTCTTCAAAAGGGCTTTTACTCTAGAGGCGGCGATCGACGTGATCGGTTGCTCGATGCTGTCGCCTGCAGGTGTGGCTGAAGCGTTGCAAAGTCTCGCGCTCAAATCGCTGCTGGCGCTGGAACAAGGCAGTGGTTTGGCCCGTTATCGGCTTCTTAACACCACCCGCACCTATGCGCTGGAAAAGCTTGAAAACAGCAGTGGCCTGCGTGAATTCGAGAGGCGTTACGCCCACTACATCAGCCGGGCGCGCCGGATCTCAAACGGGCAAATGGCTCTGCAACCCGTCGAGTAGCTGCCGGCCTTTCATCACGTCCGGCGTGGTAAAGCCCTCGGTGAACCGGTCGCAGACCGGCGCCAGCACCGCATGAGCGTGCCCGTGACGACCCTGACGCTGCAACAGCTGCGCGAGCGACGTTGCGCTGCGCAGTTCCCACGCCAGCGCGCCCTGGATTTTGGCCACATCGAGCGCTCTGATCAGCAGCGCTTCGGCCGCCGACAATGAGCTCGGGCACTCACCCTTCGACAATGCTTCGGCCCTGGCGCGGAGGATTTCTGCAGTGCTCCAGCCCGCTGTTCCGGTGTCCGCCCGTTGCACTAAATCATCATCGACAAACGCGGTATCGAGCGTGACCATCAGGTCTTTGATCAGCCCGCCCTTCGGCCTGCGCGGCGCCTGCACGCCAGCCTGGTCGATCACCTGCGCATATTGGCGAGCCCAGGTATAGAACAGCAGTACCGAGTGTTTCTGTGCTTGTTCGAGTAGCAGGCGCAGCAGATCGCGGGCTGTTTGCGTGTCACCGTTGTAGTGGGCGATCAGGCAGCCGGCCAGCGCCAGGGTGTAGCAGATGGACGTGCCGTGGTTGATCTGAATCGCGATGTCCAGCGCCTGCCGGGCGGTCCGCCAGGCCTGTTCCGGCTGGCCCTGCAGCCAGAGGATGCGCGCCAGAATCGTCAGCGCTGCAACGCTTTGATCGTATTGCACGCCAAAACCATGGGTGAAGCGGTTGAGGTGGCCGCTCTGGGCCAAGCGCTGAAGGACCTGTTCGGCATTTTCCCGCGCGCCCGGTTGATCCCCGTAGAAGTGCAATGCCAGGACGCGCAGACGCTGCGTGCTGAGGCTCAGCAGTGCATCGCCCTGCAGCCCCAATCGGTCGAATTGCTGGCTTTGTTCGAGCGCCGTCCGGTAGTCCGCGCAGCTGAGGGTCACCGCTATGTGGCCGGATAGCGCACGCAGTTGGCCCGCCACGTCATCGCATTCGCGGGCCAGGTGACTGGCGCTGACGAAAGCTTCAACAGTCTCTGCAGTGCCGCCCTGGGTGTGGTAACAGGAGCTGCCGAGCGCCAGCTTCAGGGCAATCCGCAATTGAGGGCAGGGCGTGGGTGATGCATCGAGCAGCGACAATGCCTTGCGCACATAACCGCCGTGTTCCTTGAGCAGTGAAAGTTCCTGCCACAACGGTGCCGAGGTCGCTGCCAGGTGGATCGCCAATGCCTGCGGGCCATCCGCGCTCAAGCCCCAGTCGAGCGCCGAGCGAATGTCTTCGAGGCTGCGAGCATAGCGTTCGAGCCACACCGCTGCGGGGATCTGCTCCCAATTGAGCTGTGCCTGCCGCATCATCACCAGGCAACGTTCAGCGTGACGTTGGCGGGTGTCTGTCAGCTCGGTGCTCTGTTCGAGCTTCTCGAGGGCATAGCGGCGCGTGGTATCGAGCAAGCGGTAAAACACTTGTTCCTCGCCGACCTCCACGTTCAGCAGCGACTTGGCCACCAGTTGCGTGATCGATCCGAACACTTCACCCGGGTCGATGTGCTCGCCGATGATCACGGCCGCAGCAGACTCCAGCGTGAATCCGCTGCTGAACACGCCCAACCGGCGCAAGCAGGTCTGCTCGCAAGTGCTGAGCAGGGCAAAGCTCCAATCGAGCGTGGCGCGTAATGTCTGGTGTCGGCCAAGGGCGGTTTGCGTGCCCTGGGGGGGCAGGCCGAAACAGCCTTGCAGCTGCGCCAGCACGCCGTTCAAGCCAAGGCTGCCGACTTGCGCGGCAGCCAGTTCAAGCGCAAGTGGAATGCCATCCAGACGACGGCAGATTTCGATGGCGTGGGGCAGCGCATCATCGGTCAGTTCAAAGCGTTCATGGCTGGCCATGGCGCGTTCGACGAACAATTGCAGCGCTGAAAATTTCAGGGCATGAGCACGGTCCAGTACCGCAAACGGCGGCGGGCACTCCAGCGAATCCAGGCGCTGCACGAATTCGCCCTCGGCGCGCAAACTCTCGCGACTGGTGGCGAGAATATGCACCTGTGGCGCGGCGCGCAGGATGCTTTCGCTGAGCAGCGCGATGGCGTCGATCAGGTGTTCACAATTATCGATCACCAGCAGCATGTGCCGGTCGTGCAGCGCGGTCGGCAGATAGCCGGGCGGTTCGGCGTCGTGCAGGGAAAGTTCGAGCAAATTGGCCAGGTGCACAGTGATCATCGAAGGATCGCTGACAGGCGCAAGGTCCAGCAAGCGAATGCCGTCCCGGTAGTGGCCGATCAACTCTTCAGCGACGCGCAGGGCGACGGTGGTTTTGCCGATGCCCCCCGGACCGACCAGGGTGATGAAACGCTGCCGCGCGAGCTGCACGACGAGGTTGTCGATCAGCCCTTTGCGGCCAATCATGCGCGTGCGGCGAACCGGCAGATTGTGGCCATCCGAATTGGCGGCTTTGCCCTCAGGCTGTTGCTCAATGTGCTCGACGAAGAAGGGCGCGACAAAGCTGTAGCCGCGCTGCGCCACGGTGACGATGTAGCGCTGGCCCGCCTGGCCGTCGCCGAGGGCTTTGCGCAGCGCGGCCATGTGTACGCGCAGGTTGATGTCCTCGACCACGCTGTTGGGCCAGACCCCGGCGATCAGCTCCTGTTTGCTCACCACGTTTCCGGCCTGTGCCAGCAGGATCAACAGGATGTCCATGGCGCGGCGGCTCAGGCGCAGCGGCTGATCGGCTTCCATTATCAGCCGTTGTCCCGGGTAGATCCGATAGGGGCCGAAATGAATGGCCGGGGCGGGGGAAAGGGTCAACGGGTCACTCCTGCTGGCATCCGTCTAATTCGCAGTTCACGGGCATATTCCGCAGGTTTTTGCATCAGCGCAATCGACAATTTACAACGTACGGGCCCTCAGGCCTGCAGGAGCCTGGCTTGCCAGCGATGGCGTTTTCAAAATCGCCATCCCCGGCTGGGTGGCTACTGCGGGGTTTTGTGTTTGTTCGATCACATACACAGGCTGGTGGCCTGGAGGCTTTCTGCCGGGGCGGGGCTCAGGCGTGGGCGAACGGCGCGGCAGCGCCACGCAAACGGGTTAATGCCTTCGCTGCGGGTAAAGATGTGGCAGAAATGCGCCTGGTCGCAGAAACCGCATTCGAGGCTGATTTGCGTGAGGCTGAGGTCGGTGCTGCGGATCAGTTGTTTGGCGCGGGCAATGCGTTGGTGGCGGATCCAGTCTTGCGGCGACAGGCCAGTGCTGCATTTGAAAGCTCGAGAGAAATGACTGCGGGACAGGGCGCAGGCGCTCGCCAGTTCGGCGACTTCGATGGTCTCGCCGAGACGATCGAGGATCAGTTGCTTGGCCAGGCTCTCGCGCCACGGAGCAAGGCCGCCGGTGCTTTTCTTGCGCGTTTGAGTGGCTGCCGCGCGCACGACGTTTTGCTGAAAATAAGCCATGGGCAATGTCCGTATGGGTGGTTTGCATTCTTGGCTGCGCGGCTCTGGCCTGCGAGTTAAACGTTGTTAATTCCTCAGGTGGGGTGAGCGCAGCTGACTAAAGTCAGACACAATCGCAGCCCGGCTGACTGGCTGGACGCACACAAACACAAGGGAGCCGAGTCTATGAACCGTAACGATTTGCGCCGCGTTGACATGAACCTGTTGGTGATTTTCGAGGCTTTGATGTTCGAGAAAAACCTGACACGGGTGGCCGAAAAACTGTTCATGGGCCAACCGGCGGTGAGTGCAGCGTTAGGGCGACTGCGCGATCTGTTCGACGATCCGTTGTTGCTGCGTAACGGTCGCGGCATGGAGCCAACGGCGCGGGCGCTGGCCATCCTCAAGGAATTGCAGCCGGCGATGGACGTTATTTCCGGTGCGGTCAGCCGGGCCAAGGAGTTCGATCCGACCACCAGCTGCGATGTGTTTCGCATCGGCTTGTCGGACGACGCTGAGTTCGGTTTGTTTCCGCCGTTGTTGACGCAACTGCGCGAGGAGGCGCCGGGCATTATCGTGGTGGTGCGTCGGGCCAATTATCTGCTGATGCCGGCGTTGCTGGCGTCCGGTGAGATTTCGGTAGGGGTGAGTTACACCACGGATTTGCCGGCGAACGCCAAGCGCAAGACCCTGCGCGATATTCCTTGCAAGGTGCTGCGCGGTGACAAACGGCCGGGGCCGCTGACGCTGGATGAATACTGTGAGCGGCCGCACGCGATGGTGTCGTTCTCCGGTGATTTGAGCGGCAATATCGATCTGGACCTGGCGAAGATCGGGCGCAGTCGTCGGGTGGTGTTGGGCGTGCCGCAGTTCAGTGGGTTGCGTGCGTTGCTGGCCGGGACCGAGATGATCGCCACGGTGCCGGATTATGCGGCGTGTGCGCTGGTTGAGGGGTGTGCGTTGCGGGCGGAGGATCCGCCGTTTCCGATCGAGGCAGCGCAGTTGTCGATGGCCTGGAGCGGGGTGCATGACAATGATCCGGCGGAGCGCTGGTTGCGTGGGCGGATCGCGCAGTTCATGTCGGCGCCTTTGCAGGTTTCCGTGCGCGGCTAACCCGGCATCCATGCCGGGTTGCCCACTGCGCAGAACCTGCACTCAGCCTTCCGAGGGCATGCCGAGCCACAGCGAGGCACCGAATGGAGGGGCAAGAGCCTTTTGGTTACTTTGGGGCTCTTTTCCAAAGTGACTCGCCGTCAGGGCGAAACCAATAGCAGCCCCAACCGCAGCAACGGATATGTACACCCTCAAAACAGAAATCGCCCAAGACAAAGCCATCGCGAGCAAGCTCGGCTCAGGTTTTGCGTACGCCGGGCGGAACCATCCGGGCGATCCTAAGCTTCCCCCCGCAAAACAGCACGTACATCCAATTTCCCCAACCCTCATCCCCGGCACTATCAAACCATTCCCGGCGCACCCTTGCCGGTGGTTTTTATCGCCGGGCCGGGACGGCTGGCGCTCAATGTCCGTTTCGCCGGAGCTTTGCGTTATGCCTGATTCCAACAACCCCGAGCACGCCAAACGAGGCTTCGAGGAAGTCGTGACCCTGGTCATCAAACACCGGGTCAAGGCCGGTTTTGAAGTGCCCTACGAAGTCTGGTTGCGCAACATCGTCAGCATTGCCGGGCAGCAGGACGGGCACTTGGGTGTCGACGTGATGCGCGGTAAAAGCGCCGGCCTCGACCTGTACACCTGCGTGCTGCGCTTTTGCTCCACCGAGGCGATGCAGCGCTGGCTCGATTCACCGCAGCGACAGGCGTTGGTCAACGAGGCCGCGCCGATGCTGGCGGATGGCGACCAGACCGAAGTCAACCCGGTCAACGAGTTCTGGTTCGCCCCGGCCGAAGCCGGTTCACCGCCACCGCCGCGCTGGAAGCAGGCAGTCGTGACGCTGTTGGTGATTCTGCCGCACACGCTGCTGGTGCCGTTGCTCTGGGGGCCGTTGCTGCAACTGCATGCTTTTCTCTCCAACTACGTGGTCGCGACGTTCCTGATCACGCTGACCATCGTGGTCTCGGTGGTGTACCTGTTCATGCCATTGGCGACGCGCCTGTTCGCGCCCTGGCTGTCTCCCTCCACTCAGCCTAAGGAAACGCGATGAACGCCGACCTGATTTTATTCAATGGCCAATTTCATACCGTTGACCGGGAAAACCCGCGCGCCAGCGCCGTCGCGATCAGCGAGGGTCGCTTTGTCGCCGTCGGCACCGATGCCGACGCCATGGCCTTGCGCGGTTCCGGCACTCAGGTCATCGACCTCAAGGGCCGCTGCGTCATCCCTGGCCTCAACGATTCGCACCTGCATTTGATCCGTGGCGGGTTGAACTACAACCTCGAACTGCGCTGGGAAGGCGTGCCGTCCGTGGTCGATGCGTTGCGCATGCTCAAGGATCAGGCCGACCGCACGCCCACGCCGCAATGGGTGCGGGTGGTGGGTGGCTGGAACGAATTCCAGTTCGCTGAAAAGCGCATGCCGACCCTTGAAGAACTCAACCAGGCAGCGCCCGATACGCCGGTGTTCGTCCTGCATTTGTACGACCGCGCCTTGCTCAACCGCGCAGCCCTGCGAGTCGCTGGCTACACACGCAATACGCCGAACCCGCCGGGCGGCGAGATCGTGCGCGACAGCAACGGCGAGCCGACCGGCATGCTGGTCGCCCGGCCCAACGCGATGATTTTGTACTCGACGCTGGCCAAGGGGCCGAAGTTGCCACTGGAATATCAGGTCAACTCCACTCGCCAGTTCATGCGTGAACTCAATCGCCTCGGCCTGACCAGCGCCATTGATGCCGGCGGCGGTTTCCAGAATTATCCGGACGATTATCAGGTGATCGAGCAGTTGGCCAAGGACCAGCAGTTGACCGTCCGCATCGCCTACAACCTGTTCACCCAGAAGCCGAAAGAAGAACTCACCGACTTCAAGAACTGGACCAGCAGCGTCACCCTGCATCAAGGCGACGATTACTTGCGCCACAACGGTGCCGGGGAAATGCTGGTGTTTTCCGCAGCGGATTTCGAGGACTTTCTCGAACCACGTCCGGACCTGCCGCAAACCATGGAAGACGAGCTGGAGCCGGTGGTGCGCCACCTCGTCGAGCAGCGCTGGCCCTTCCGTTTGCACGCCACCTACAACGAATCCATCAGCCGCATGCTCGATGTGTTCGAGAAGGTCAACCGCGACATCCCGTTCAACGGTCTGCCGTGGTTTTTCGATCACGCCGAAACCATCACCCCGCAGAACATCGAGCGGGTGAGGGCGTTGGGCGGCGGCATCGCGATTCAGGACCGCATGGCGTTTCAGGGTGAATATTTTGTCGAGCGTTACGGCGCCAAAGCGGCCGAAGCGACGCCGCCGATCAAGCGCATGCTTGCCGAAGGTGTACCGGTCGGCGCCGGCACCGATGCAACCCGGGTGTCCAGCTACAATCCATGGACTTCGTTGTACTGGATGGTCAGCGGCCGCACGGTCGGCGGGCTGGAGCTGCACAGCGAAGGGCTGTCGCGCCAGACCGCGCTGGAGCTGTTCACTCACGGCAGCGCCTGGTTCTCATCGGAACAGGGCAAGAAAGGCATGATCAAGGTCGGTCAGTTGGCTGACCTCGCGGCCCTGAGCGCGGATTTTTTCAGCGTCGACGAAGAAGCGATCAAGTGGATCGAGTCGCTGTTGACCGTGGTCGGCGGCAAGGTGGTGTACGCCGCCGGTGATTTTGAAAAGCTCGGCCCGGCCAGCGTGCCGGTGCTGCCGGACTGGTCGCCGGTGGTCAAGGTGCCGGGTCACTGGCGTCCGGCCTCGCCGATGCAGGCGCAGGTCCACCATTGCAGCGGTCCCTGTGGCGTGCACGCGCACAGCCATGACCGGGCGCGATTGTCGAACGCGCCAGTGAGTGATTTTGCCGGTTTCTGGGGCGCCTTTGGCTGCTCGTGTTTTGCCTTCTGATGAACATGTAAAAGCGCCGGACGCACGTGCCGGCGCTGTCGGCGACAACCACCCCTCGAGGAGTTTCACATGAGCAACGTACCGTACAAACGCCTGAACAAAGACGACGCAGTGGTGCTGTTGGTTGACCACCAGACGGGTCTGATCTCGCTGGTTCAGGATTTCTCGCCCAACGAATTCAAGAACAACGTACTGGCCCTGGGCGACGTGGCCAAGTTTTTCAAACTGCCGACCATCCTCACCACCAGTTTCGAAAACGGTCCGAACGGCCCGATGGTCCCCGAGTTGAAAGAGCAGTTTCCCGACGCGCCGTACATTCCGCGTCCAGGCCAGATCAACGCCTGGGACAACGAAGATTTCGTCAAAGCGGTAAAAGCCACCGGCCGCAAGCAACTGATCATCGCCGGTGTGGTGACTGACGTTTGCGTGACGTTCCCGACCCTGTCGGCACTGGCCGAAGGTTTTGACGTGTTTGTGGTCACCGACGCCTCGGGCACGTTTAACGAGACCGTGCAGCAGGCAGCCTGGGCGCGCATGGCGGCGGCCGGTGCCCAACTGGTCAACTGGTTTTCGGTAGCCTGTGAGCTGCAGGGCGACTGGCGCAACGACATGGAAGGCCTGGCAAACCTGCTGTCGCCGCGCATTCCAAACTACCGCAACCTGATGAACAGCTACTCGGTACTGAGCGCGAAATAAGTAACGTCACAAAAAATGCCCGCCAAATGTCAGGCTGTGTGAAAACCTAGCAATCTGCCGCCGGGTTTAAGAAAATGCCCGTATCGCAAGATACGGGCATTTTTCTTATGCGCTACATCCAAGGTGAAGATCGTACGCAGGGCACTCTGTTTCCAGTCTCACTGGACGAACTCATTCCCGAAGACCATCTGGTTCGGGTGATCGAGGCGTACATTTCTCTGCTGGACCTTGAGCAACTCGGGTTCGACAAAGCTGCTCCCAAAGCAACCGGGCGCCCTTCGTACCATCCCGGCGACCTGCTTAAACTCTATCTTTACGGCTATTTCCAACAAATTCGATCCTCCAGGCGGCTGGAAGCGGAGTGTCAGCGCAACGTCGAGGTCATGTGGATGTTGGGCCGATTAGCTCCGGACTTTAAAACCATCGCCGACTTCCGGCGCGACAACAGCGCAGCTTTTGTCGCGACATGCCGTGCGTTTGTTCGATTTTGTCGGGGAGCCGGCCTGATTGCTGGCGAGTTGGTGGCCATCGATGGCAGCAAGTTCCAGGCCGTGGCTTCGAACCGAAAACAGATCACCCCTAAAAAGCTCCAACAGCGCGAGGCAAAGCTCGACAAGCGTATTGCGCACTATCTGGCTCAGCTTGATGAAGCTGATCGCGGCGAGCACAAAGAAGCTATTGATCGTTCTGCTGTGCAGACGGCGCTTGAGAAACTGAAGATAAAAAAGGCCAATAACCAGACCTGCCAAGTGCTGATGCAAGCTCAAGGTCTGGTGCAGCATGTGGTGGGTGAGTCCGACGCGCAAAAAATGCGCACCCCTTCAGGCTCGCGTATTTCCTATAACGTTCAAAGTGCGGTTGACGCAAAACACTGCCTGATCGTGCACCATGAAGTGACTCAGGAAGGAACCGATAACCGCCAACTGGAGCCGATGGCCAAGGCTACCCAAGAGGCGCTGGAGCAGGCCAAACTCAGTGTCGTTGCTGATGCGGGTTACTCCAACGGCAGTCAATTCCAGGCATGTGAAGACGCTGGCATCACTCCCTATGTCCCGCCAAACCGAGCCGTTAATACCAAGGGTGATGAAGAGCAAAACTTTGATCGCACACTCTTCCATTACCACGAAGAAAGTGACAACTATCAATGCCCAAACGGCAAGATACTCACGCTTAAAGCCCTCAACAAAGGAGACCGGGTCTATCACGCCGCCGTCGACGACTGCACTGTTTGTCCGCTGAAAAACCGATGTACCAAGGCCGAACGCCGATACGTCACGCGTCATGCCCACGAAGCCGCATTTGAACGAATGGAACGGCGCATGAAAGCCAATCGAGACATGATGAGCCAGCGGCGATCTATCGTTGAGCATCCGTTTGGGAACCTGAAGCAATGGTCTATGGGCAACGCCAGGTTTTTACTGCGTCAACTGAAAGGCGCTCGAACGGAAATGGCGCTTGCGATACAAACGTACAACCTGAAAAGAGCCATAAACGTGCTGGGTGTGCGGCGAATGATGGAATTGATGGGCTGAAAAGCCCTTTTTGCTTTTCAAAACCGGAAAAGCAAATGCCCCGACAAGTCGGGGCATTTGCTTTTGACCGGCACAGGCTGCGTTTTCACACAGCCTGAAATGTGCGGGCATTTTTTTCATTGTCTCAAGGTGATGGGAGTCCCTGTGGCGAGGGGGCTTGCCCCCGTCAGAGTGCGTAGCACTCTCCATCTTTTGGGACCGCTGCGCGCTCCAGCGGGGGCAAGCCCCCTCGCCACAAAGCCCTCCACTACCCATTCAGGCAGCCAAAAAAACTACACCTGTTGGCGTTTCTGCAGCCAGCTGAGGAATCCGCCTTTCTTGATCTGCACCGGTTTGGCCAGCAATGCCGTGCGGCTGTTCTGCTGGCGCACCACTTGCAATTTGTTCATTGCTCGGCGCACTTCAGCACGCTGGTCCATGACAGTGCGGGTCAAGGATTTGTCGATGCGGTAGATGATGCACGAGGTCAGTGCAGTGAAGGTGGCCTGTGAGGGTGTGTCGTCGAGGATGCTCTGTTCGCCCATGACCTCACTCGGGCCCATGCGGCCAGCTTCGATTTGGCCATTACCGTCGGGCACGGTAGCGCTGACTACACCGGTGGCAATCACCATCAGGCCGTCCGGCACTTCATCCAGATCCAGCACCACCTGACCTGCAGCGTACTGCTGGGCAACCATCGACTGCGCCAGCTGATCGCGTTCGTCTTCACTGAGCGAACGAAAGATTTTCACTTCATCCAGCAAGGCGCGTGCGCGGCTCGTCGGTTCGATCACGCCGTCCGGTTGCCGGGAAATACCGGCCGCCTCAAGGTGCCGGTGCGCCAGATCGAACAGTTGATTGCGCACTTCACTTTTGTTGCGGAGTTCGGCGATGAAGCCACTGGCAAGGTACTCGGACATGGTTTCGCCGGCTTCTTTGAGCACCGCTTTCGGCGCTGGATCGAGCAGCAAACGGCTGCTGCCTTGCAGCGTGCGCTCCAGTGCATCGAGTACCCGGCGCGGGCGAATGTGATTGGGCACCATGATGCTGATCGATACACCGTGCCGGTCGTTCGGCCGGCTGAGGTTGACGATTTTGGCCTTCGCCGCAACCGAATTTGGCACCACCGCCGTGCTGCCGGCGCTGGTGAGCAGGTGGGTTGCGCGCCAGTCGATGTCCAGCACTTTGCCCTCGACACCGTCGATCACGATCCAGTCATCCACCTGATACGGCTTGGTGGTGTTGAGGACGATCCCGGAAAACACATCGCTCAACGTGCTTTGCAATGCCAGACCGACCACGATCGCGACGACCCCGGAAGTGGCCAGCAACCCTTTAACCGGCAACTCAAGCACATAACCGGCTGCCGCAACGATGGCGATCAAAAATACCAGCGCACCGATTACATCCTGCAGCAGCCGGCCGCTGTGGCCGATGCGGCGCATCAGCACCAGGCCGATCACTTCGGTGAGCACCCGTGCAGCGTACAGCCACCAGAGAATGCCCAAGGCAGTGGCGCCCAGTTGCGCCACGCGATCCTCGGCCAACAGCGGCGCCTGCAGCGGGCTGACGCCGGCGTTGATGATCACCGCGCTGAACGCCAGAAACAGCGCCAGACGCACACCGACCCGGGTGACGCGATGCTTGAACGGCGCCACGTGCCACAGCACGGTGTCGATCACTAGCAGCACGACACTCCAGGACAGCAGATGAGCGAGGAAGAAGGGCATGGGAAAACTCCAGACAGGGTTTTAAACACTTTTGTGGCGAGGGGGCTTGCCCCCGTTCCGCTGCGAAGCAGGCGTAGATATGACTACTCGTCATACGTCGGGGTCTCTACGAAACCAACGGGGGCAAGCCCCTCGCCACAGGTAATCGGTGGTTCCTTGCCGCGGGTAATCGGTGATCACCAGAAAACCTCGCCGCACAGGGGAGGGCGGCGAGGTGGATTTGTCAGTTCAAATGCGTCTTCAATTCCAGTGCCGCCTGACGCACCGCTGCCTTCACTTGCGGAATCTGGCTCAGCGGATTCAGCAGACCGAAGTCATGAATCATACCGTTATAACGCACCGCCGTGACCGGCACCCCCGCCGCGTCGAGGAGGCGGGCATAAGCTTCGCCTTCGTCACGCAATACGTCGAATTCGGCGGTCTGCACCAGCGCGGCGGGCAAGCCCTGGAGCTGTTCAGCGCTGGCGTTCAGCGGCGAAGCGTGAATCTGGGCGCGCTCGCTGGCGTTGGTGGTGTAGTTGGACCAGAACCACTTCATCATGTTTCGGGTCAGGAAGTGGCCCTCGGCAAATTGCTGGTAGGAAGCGCTGTCGAACTGCGCGTTGGTCACGGGCCACATCAACAACTGAAAGCGTAACACCGGGGTTTTCTGCTCTTTGGCCATCAGGGCCACGACCGCCGCCATATTGCCACCGACGCTATTGCCCGCCACTGCCAGGCGTTTGCCATCGACGCCGATCTCCTTGCCATGCTCGGCCACCCAACGGGTGGCGGCGTAGGCCTGGTTGATCGCGGTCGGGTACTGCGCTTCTGGCGACGGCGTGTAATCGACGTACACCGCAACCGCCCCGGAGCCCACAACCAGGTCGCGGATCAGGCGTTGGTGAGTCGGGTAATCGCCCAACACCCAGCCGCCACCGTGGAAAAACATGAACACCGGCAACTCGCCTTTGACCTTGGCCGGGCGGACGATTTTCAGGTTGATGGTTTGCCCGTCAGCCTTGATCGCGCGGTCGCTGACTTCCACACCCGACAGGTCAACCTTCACCGATGCCTGCGCGCCAGTGAGGACAGCGCGGGCGTCTTTGGGGCTCAGTTGTTCCAGCGGTTTGCCACCGCCAGCGGCGAGGGCTTCGAGAAAGGCCTGGGTGTTGTGTTCGACACCTGGGCTGCCGGCGGCAAATGCGTTGCCGACGGCGAAGGCGAGGAGGGAGGCGGTCAGGGTTTTTTTGACGAATTTCATTGAGTAAATCCTTTTTAATTGATGGGTGTGCTCGTGTTGAAACTGGGCCGTTTCGACACCGTGGACACAGATTAATAGGATGCTTGAAAGTGAAAAAGCCGCTATAAAGTGTTTGACTGTCAACCAAGGCGTGACAATGAACCCTTTCGAAGATATGCGTATTTTTTGCCAGGTGATGGACTCCGGGAGTTTCACCGCAGCGGCTGATCAGTTGGGGCTGTCCAAGCAATTTATCAGCCGCCGTTTGATGCAGCTGGAAGAACGCCTGGGCGTTCGCCTGCTTAACCGGTCGACCCGGCGGCTCGACGTCACGCCGCTGGGGCAGAGCTATTACGAATCGGCATTGCGCTTGCTCGGTGAAGTCGAGCAAGTGGAGCAGGGCATTGCCGGCCAGACCAGCGAGCCGCGCGGGACGATTCGGGTCAGTGCACCGCTGTCGTTCGCGCTGGCGCATCTGGGGTGTCTGCTGCCGCTGTTTTTGCAGCGCTATGGCGACGTCACAGTAGAAATGGATCTGAATGATCGCCCGGTGGATTTGCTCGGTGAGGGTTTTGACCTGGCGCTGCGCATCGGCATTCTTGAGGATTCGACGTTGATTGCCCGGCGCATTGCGTCGGTTCATCGTGTGTATTGCGCCAGTCCGGGGTACCTGGCGGAGCGCGGTACGCCGCTCAGGCCTGAGGATCTGCAAGGGCATGAGTGTTTGCCCTATGGGCATGGTCGACAGGTGCAGTGGCGCTTCGAAGGGCCGGGCAAGCCGCTGGCGGTGAATGTAGCGGGGCGGATGCGGGTCAATAATGGCGAGGTGCTCAAGGACGCTGCGGTGGCGGGACTTGGGATTACGTATCTACCGACTTTCATTGTCGGGGCGGCGTTGCGCGAGGGGAGTCTGGTGACCGTGCTGGATGAGTTTCGCACCGGGCCGCTGACGTTGTCGGCGGTGTACCCGCAGCATCGTCAGGGCTCTCGACCGGTGCAGGCATTAGTGGAGTTTTTACGCGAGCGGCTGGATCGCCAGGATCAGACCTGACAGCTCGCGTCTCCTTCACTGAATGCTCGACGCCAGTTCAAAGATCGGGATGTACATCAGGATCACGATCACTCCGATCAACAACCCGATAAACGTCATCAGCAGCGGTTCGAACAGGCGCACAAACCATTCGATCCAGCGGCTGATTTCTTCGTCGTAGAAGTCGGCGCTGCGTTCCATCATTTGCCCGAGATTGCCGGACTGTTCGCCGGCGCGTAGCAGGCGCAGGGAGACGGGGTGACGAGGTGGTTGAGTTCGAGGGCGGCGGACAGCTATTGCCCTTCGCGCACGCGTTCGCAAGCCTGATCGAGGCGCACGCGCGAGCCGACGGTGAGCAGATTGCGGACCATGCCCATGGCGGTGACCCGCGGTATGCCGCCTTGCAGCAGGATGCCCAGCGATCGACGGCTCGGCGGCTTGCCAATGTCGCTCCACCTGCAGGCTGACCACGCGCAAACCCTGCTCCTCGACAATGCGCCGGGCTTCGCTACGCCCAGGCGCTTCGACGGTCATAGACACCACGCCGGCCTTGCCCACGGCTTTGAGATGAAAGCGCATGCTCGGCACTCCCGTCATTGCCAACTGGTGACTTCAGCGCCGCGGAGCATCAGTCGGACCGCGTCGATGCCACATAGTTGGGTGATCGCCATCAAACCCTTGTGGGAGCGAGGCTTGCCCGCGATGCAAACGCCGCGGTGCATCAGTCAGACCGCGTCGATGCCATCGCGGGCAAGCCACGCTCCCACAGTCAGAGCTGCGTCGAAGCATCGTTTGGGTGATCGCCATCAAACCCTTGTGGGAGCGAGGCTTGCCCGCGATACAGGCGCCGCGGTGCATCAGTCAGAACTGCGGTCGGCTATGAAAGCCCCTCGGCACTCGCCCGCCAGCCCCCCCGGCAGAGTCGCTAAGCTCTTCTATAGTGGTGTTCCGCAGTTTTCCCAACCGTTGATAGCCAGGAGCGCGAGCATGACGATACGTATTGGCGACGAGGCACCGGATTTCACCCTGGCACAGTTTTCGCGACCAAGCGTTGCTCCACAGAGGTTATGTGGCGAGCGTGGAGGGTCAAACCACTGGCGCCGGCTTCGCCAACTCAATCCCCGCCGCGCCCAGACGCTTCAAAATCTCGAACAGTAAATCGCTCTTGGTGGTGCCGACAATTCTCGGGCTGCCGACGTAACCGGTGACGGTCAGGGTGATGCCATCGGGTGTCAGTTTGCTGAAGCGGACCGTCGGCTCGGGTTTGTCGAGGATGGTTTCATGTTCGCAAAACGCGTCGTACAGCAGGTTTTTGACTTGCTCGGGATCGATGTCCAGCGGGAAGGTCAATTCCAGCGACGCCACTCCCTGAGCGCTGCCGCCCAACGTCACGTTGCGCAGGTTCTGCGAAATCAGTTGTGAATTTGGCACGATGACGATCGAGCGGTCGGCCAGTTGAATTTCCGTGGCGCGCACATTGATTCGGCGGATGTCGCCCTCGACGCCGCTGATGCTGATCAGGTCGCCGACCTTCACCGGGCGTTCGGTCAGCAGGATCAGTCCGGACACGAAATTCTTCACAATCTCCTGCAAACCGAAGCCGATCCCCACGGACAGGGCGCTGACGATCCAGGCCAGGTTGGTCCATTCCACACCCAGCGATGACAACGTCATCAGAATGACCAAGGCATAACCGATATTGGCGAACAAGGTGCTGAGCGAAGCACGCATGCCCGGGTCCATATCGGTCTTGGGCAAAAACTCGTCATCAAGCCAGCGCCGCAGCGAGCGGATCAGGTACACGCCAATCAACAGCGCCAGCACCGCATTGAACAGGTGACCCGGGATGATGTTGAGTCGGCGCAACCCGCCGCCGCCGAGGATCCCGAAAACATTGGTGAGCAACTGCCCCAGCGTCGTGCCGACCCCGCCGACCACCAGCGTGACGATCGCCAACAGCAACAGCCCGGCCCGAGTGACGCCCGAGAGAACAGTCGAGATCTGCTCAAGACGGCGGTCCTCGATGCCCATGACCTGTTTGACGGATTTGCCGCTGGCGCTTTTTGGCGAGAACAGGTGTTCGCATGTGTCCTTGGTCACCTGCATCAGCAGGTAGAATCCACAGAGAACGATGAACCCCCAGACCAGTTCATAGGTGATGAAACGCGCCAGCGAGATGTAGCCGGTCAGCAGTGACAGCAGCGCAATCACCGTGGCAAATCCGGTAAACGTATACAGCAGGCCGGTGAAGGTGGTGCTGGCCTCGGCGGCTTCGCCCGAGGCTACTGCCTGGCGGCGCACTTTGCCGGAATGCACCAGTAACACCATCAGAATCATCAACACAATCAGCGCAACGATGCCGCGCCCGGCTATCACCATGCCGCTGCTCACGCCCGCGGCGTTAATCATCTGAACGAGCGTTACCAGGACCAGCAGCACCCCGGCGAGCACGCGCGGAAAAGGCTCCATCGCCAGCGCCACCGAATCGGCGATCGCCGGCAAGCGCCAAGAGGGGTGGTGGGTGGACAACAGAGCGCGGCTCAGTGCACTGATCAGTACGCAGGTGTAGGCGAGTTTTTCAAACTCCTGGGAAAATGTCGTGAGCATCGGCGTGAGCGAACTTTGCCGGGTGAGCGCGTAAAACAACACATGCAACGCCACGCCTGCGGTCAACACCGTCGCGATGACGGAGGCCAGTGCGAGGGCGCTGCGGCGCAAGCGTCCTTCCGGCATGCGATGAATGCACAACCAGGTCAGTCCCCGTTCGGCGAGCCGACGCCCGAGTGTCCAGACCAACAGCGCGAGTGTCAGCAAGGCACAGGTGAACAGACGGTGACCGGGTTGCCAGGCGGGCCGCAACGCGTCTTTGGCCTGCGCAAGGAGTGCGCTCAGGCGCTGACGGTCAGCGACTGACGGGGTCAAGACCGGCCGCCAGAAGCCTGGGTTGAGAATGCTGCGAGTGCTGAGCGTCAGTTCGCTTTCGAGCAGATTGCGCCTGATCCCGGAGATCTGGGTGATCAGGTCAGTGGCGCCGGTTTTCAACGTTGTCAGGGTTTTCAGGGTGGCGTCGACCTTGTTTTTCTGCTCGGTCAGCATGACCCGTTGTGCCGCAATATCCGATTGTTCCGCAGCCACTGCATCGTCCGGCGCCGGGCCGAGTACGGTCAATTGCGCGCGCAGTTGAGTTTGCAGCGGCAGCAGCGCCGCCGTCAGCCGATCGACATCGAGGATGAATACCTGGGCCAGATCCTGCGGAGCTTCCAGCTGGTTGTAATTGTCTACCAGCGAGACCTGCTGTTTGAGGGTGTCCAGACGCAACTGCAGTGCTTGAAGCTCACTTGGCGATACGGCCACGGCTGCGGCGCCAGCCCGTGGGACTGAGGTTTCTGTCAGGTCCGCGGCCCACAGCGTTTGCGCAACCGTAGCCAACAGCGTGAAAACGACGAAGATCATGGCGAAAGCATGACGCATGGAAGTGCTCGACTTGTTGATCATCCAGCCTAAGAGGTTAGGTCAAGCGGCAGTTACAAGGATAAAAGTTTGTCTCAGACCTCGCGTTGTGCCGTATATCGGATGTGCTGAACGCTTGCCGCGGGGAATATTCCAAACGAGGACAGTCCATCGGGTGGAGTTTGAGCATGAACAGTGATCGCAAGCAGCAAGCCCTCACGGCCTGGTATCAACTTTTGAACGAGCCGCTGATCCGCATGGATTGTGAAGATCAGTACGACGAATTGCTAAAGGCGGCTGATGAAATGGAGCGGTTGGGGATCATCGACGGTGCTGAATGGCGTCAGCTGATTCGCGAGGCGGGCCTGGCGTTTGCCAATGCCACCGAAGGCGTAGAAGGCGGAACCTAGCGCCAGCGCTACATCACGTTTACTTCGGCCTGTTGCTTCAGGTATAGGCCAACAGGCGACCGCAGAAAATCACCGAGAACCACAAGGCAATCGACAACAGCGCCTGGCCCTTGGCAAGCGTGGGCGCGGGTACGTTGACGTTCCATTTGCCGACTGTGCGGTAGACGCCGACGTGGAACAGCGCGGCATTGATGCCCGCCGTCGCGATCAGGCCAAGTTTCAAGATGAAAATGGTGTTGGACGCGAAGTCATGCGGATGAGCAGAAAACATCATCAGCCCGGCCGGCACGATCAGCAGCAGCGCGGCGAGGGACCAGACCAGCAAATGACGAGCCAGCGCCGTCACCGCGATGGCTTTGGAGAGGCCGAGCACGCGCAGATCGAACATCACCACAGACCCCACCAGCACGGCGAAACCGATGATGTGCGCCACCTCGACCAGCGGATACAGCCACAGGTCGCCACGCATGGCCGCGCCCAGTGGTGAGTCGTGCAGTCCGTCCAGCCAGCCTGCACCGGCACCGCGGTTGCTGGCCCGCATCAGCGCAGCTCGATGGTTTTATCGTCCACGGAGATTCGCTCGGCGCGCAATTCATCGGCGATGCTGCGGTTTGGGTAACCGACCACCTTGGCTCTGTGGCCGACCATCAGCATCTCCGGGCTCAGGCCCCGATTTTCCATGCGCGAAGGTGGCGCGAGAACGACGTTCCAGGTTTTGTCCGTGGTCTTGAGGCGGACGAAACCATGGGGATGCGAGTAACTGGATTCTTCAATGGTGCCGTCCAGCACCATTTCCTTGCTGGCATCGTATTCGCTCCAGCCGTGATGAGCGAACGCCGCCGTTGCCGTCAGCAAAGCGGACAGTGCGAAGCCACCGAGTATGCCTTTCATGACAGGTCTCCTCTTTTCAGCGCAGATGCCGTTCAAGGATAGTCGGCGGATTTTTCGGCAGCGGGACGAGTCGTCGGGATTGTGTTTCAGGAAAAGTTTTAAATCGCGCGGCGCGCTTACAAGCCCAGAATCCAGCCAATCCCTGCGCAGCCGATCACCACCAGCCACGGCGGACATTTCCAGAACATCAACGCCACCAGCGCCAGCAATGCGAGGGCGAAATCTTGTGGCCTGACGATGGCGCTGGTCCAGACCGGCTGATAAAGCGCGGCCAGCAAAAGGCCGACCACGGCTGCGTTCACACCGATCAGGGCGGCTTGCGCGCGTTTGTTTCGGCGCAGTTGCTCCCAGAAAGGCAAAGCGCCGATGATCAGCAGGAACGCCGGTGCGAAGATCGCCAACAGGCAAATCAGGCCGCCCGTCCATCCATTGGGGGCCATGTTCATTGACGCGCCGAGGAAAGCGGCGAAGGTAAACAACGGGCCGGGTACGGCCTGCGCAGCGCCATATCCTGCGAGAAACGTTTGATGGTTGACCCAGCCGCTGGGCACCACTTCGGCTTGCAGCAACGGCAACACCACATGACCGCCGCCAAAAACCAGCGAGCCGGCCCGGTAGAATGCATCCACCAGGCCCAAGGTTTGATAAGGCAACCATTGAGTCAGCAGGGGTAAACCGAGCAACAGAATGACGAACAGCGTGAGGCAAACGGCCCCGGCCCGCCGACTGACCGGAATTGGCAGCGCCTCATGTTCGGCATCCTGCCCGGCTTTGAACAGCAGCAGGCCGGCGATGCCCGCCACGACGATCACAGCGACCTGACCCCAGGCCGACGGCTCAAGCAGGACACTGCAGGCCGCCAGAGCCATGACGGTGACGCGCACGGCGTTCGTGCATAAATTGCGCGCCATGCCCCATACCGCTTGCGCAACCACAGCGACGGCCACTATTTTCAGGCCCTGCAAAGCCCCGGGCGCGATCAGGCTGCCGTTATGCGCAAGACCCAGCGCAAACAGGATCAGAACGATGGCCGATGGCAGGGTGAAACCCGCCCACGCAGCCACTGCGCCGCTGTATCCCGCCCGCGACAGGCCGAGTGCGATGCCGACCTGACTGCTGGCCGGTCCGGGTAAAAACTGGCACAGCGCGACGAGGTCCGCATAGCTGCGCTCGCTCAGCCAGCGCCGTCTTGTAACAAACTCATCGCGGAAATAGCCGAGGTGCGCGATCGGGCCGCCAAAAGACGTCAGCCCAAGCCGCAAGAAGATCAGGAATATCGCCCAGCCATTGCGGTCATCGGTGTGCAGTTCGGTCATGCAGGTGCCTTCCTGAAACGAACGGACTTACTGTCGTGGTCCGCCATTCTAACCATGGCCTACGCTTGTTCGCAGGTGACAACGACTTTCAAACCACGGAGAGGCCGATTACAGATAAGCAAATTTGCAACGGGCCTGCTGAAAAAACGAACTTGCGGCGCGGTGTTTTCTCGAAGACAGGAACGGCAAACGACTTGGCTGAGGAACGCCCGCCGATGAGCAGAACGATCAGTGCCAGCGATCTGGGCATTCATATCAAGCGCGACGACGAAAGCGCTTTGTTCAAATGGTTTATCGCCAGTTTCCTGATGGGGAAGCGCATCCAGGCTGATATCGCCGCGCAAGCCTATCGCGTGATCGTCGAAAAACACGCACGCGACACGCTACGGAAATTGAGCAATTGCACGCACCGCGAACTGGTTTCGATGTTGGGCGAGGCCCGTTATGTACGCTACGACGAAACCACCGCGGCGCGCCTGTTGAGCCTGAGCAAAAAAATGAACGATGAATACGCCGGCAAGATCCTCAATATTCGCGCCGCCAGCGAAGATCGCCAGGCGTTTGAAAAGCGCTTGAGCGAATTTGAGGGCGTGGGGCCAAAAACCGTGGAGATTTTCATGCGCGACGCCGCGGCGGTGCTCTATTGAACGACCATCGTGATGGGCCTGGGGTGTATGTCGGATGCGCCGGCTGGAATTTGCCACGTGAGCACTGGCCGATGTTTACCGAGCAGGGCACGCACCTGCAGCGGTACGCATCGCAGCTGAACGCGGTAGAAATCAACAGCTCGTTTTATCGACCGCATCAACCGCAAACCTACGCGCGCTGGGGCCAATCGGTACCGCCGGGGTTTCGGTTCTCGGTAAAAATGCCCAAGCTGATTACCCACGTTCAGCGACTGCACAACTGTGATCAACTGCTGGACGATTTTCTGTTCCAGTGCACGATGCTGGGGGAATCCCTGGGGTGCCTGCTGGTGCAACTACCGCCCTCGCTGACGTACGACGAGACCGTCGCTGCACAGTTTTTTCAGGCCCTGCGGCACCGGTATGCCGGAGCTGTAGTGCTCGAGCCCCGCCACGAGAGCTGGTTGCACGCCGAGAAATTGTTGGTTGAGTATCGGGTCGGGCGGGTGGCTGCCGATCCATCACCTGTCAGCGGCGGTGAGGTGCCAGGTGGCTGGCGGGGGATTCACTACTGGCGCTGGCATGGCTCACCGCGCATTTATTACAGCGACTATGGCCTGGAGCGGTTGCAGGCGCTGGCCCGGCATGCGCACGTCAGCGCACAAACCGGCATTGCCACCTGGTGCATTTTCGATAACACCGCGGGTGGCTTTGCCTTGGGTAATGCGCTGACGTTGCGTGAATTGCTGAGCAGCGGGGCGCAGCGTTTGTCTGCTGAGGATTAACGCTGCGCCGGCTGGATCAGAGCACCCCGCACGCCACTCGGTCGCCGCCACCACCCAAAGGTTTAGGCAGGTCTGCGTGGTTGTCGCCGCCCGCGTGAATCATCAGCGCGTGACCTTTGATATCGGCGAGTTTTTTCAGCCGGGGTGCCAGCACCGGGTAGTTGGCGACACCCTCGGCGCTCACGTACACCGCCGGCAAGTCCCCCAGGTGACCGTCGGCGTAAGGGCCGAGGTGCTTGCCGGTTTTCTGCGGATCAAAATGCCCGCCCGCCGCCAGGGCTGCGCCTTTGACGCCATCCTTCATGCCGGCATCGCAACTGCCGTTTTCGTGCACATGAAAGCCGTGGACGCCGGCCGGCAGGGCCTTCAGCTTCGGGGTGAACAGCAGGCCGTACGGCGTCTCGCTGACGTTGATGGTGCCAATCGCTTGCGGCGCGCCGTCGGCGCTCACAAGATCCATCGATACCTCCTGCGACGCGGCGTGGGCAGTGCCCGCCGCGAGAAATCCGATTACGCCAATCCATAGGGAACGAGTCATGGGTTACTCCTGATGTGAAAGGTCCGGTTGATAGCCTGCGGCATTAACCGGGGATGAACTCAGCGTGGCGATGAGGTATCGCCCGCGTAGAAGTGAGAGTCGAGGGGCCTTTCAGAAGTTTTAATCCTGTTGACACGCATTTGTTACCAGAAGCGTTTGAAGCGCACTGACTGATGGTTTTCTGCACGCTGAACCTGTGGGTGCGCGAAGGCGTCATGCCGGCCAAAAATGTCTACAGGTATTTATCGGTAACAGCGCCCTCGGAAGCGCTGGCCACCGTCTTCGCATACTTGGCCAACACCCCGCGCTTGTACTTCGACTCCGGCCGCACCCAACGCATCTTGCGCTCCGCCAGTTCGGCATCGGACACCTGCACCGTGATCTGTCGTGTTTCGGCATCGATGGTGATCCGGTCACCGTTTTCAATCAGCGCAATCGGCCCGCCATCGAACGCCTCCGGCGTGATATGCCCGACCACGAATCCGTGGGAGCCGCCGGAAAATCGTCCATCGGTGATCAGCGCCACATCCTTGCCCAATCCTTTGCCCATCACCGCCGACGTGGGCGAGAGCATTTCGCGCATGCCCGGGCCACCCTTGGGCCCCTCGTAGCGAATCACGATCACATCGCCGGCCTGAACCTCACCATTGAGAATACCCGCCAGCGCGCCTTCTTCGCCGTGATATACCCGCGCCGCGCCTTCAAAGCGCAAGCCTTCCTTGCCGGTGATTTTCGCCACGGCCCCGCCGGGCGAAAGATTGCCGCGCAGCACCACCAGGTGCGAATCCTTTTTCACCGGCCGATCGAACGGCAGAATGACGTCCTGGCCTTCAGGATAATCAGCCACGTTTGCGAGGTTTTCCGCCAAGGTTTTGCCGGTCACCGTCAGCACATCGCCGTGCAACATGCCGGCGTCGAGCATGCGTTTCATCAGCGGCTGAATGCCGCCAATCGCCACCAGTTCGCTCATCATGTACTGGCCGCTGGGACGCAGGTCGGCAACGACCGGCGAGACCTTGCCCAACTCGACGAAATCATCCAGCGTCAGTTCGACATCCACGGCATGCGCCATGGCCAGCAAATGCAGCACAGCATTGGTCGAACCGGCGAGGGCGATGACCACGCGGATTGCATTCTCGAAGGCCGGGCGGGTCATGATGTCCCGCGGTTTAAGGTCCAGCTTCAGCAACTCCATCACCTGCTGACCGGCGCGGAAACTGTCCGAGGCCTTGTCGCTGCCGACGGCATCCTGCGAACTCGACCCGGGCAGGCTCATCCCCAACGCTTCGATGGCCGAGGCCATGGTGTTGGCCGTGTACATGCCGCCGCACGAGCCGGGCCCGGGAATCGCCACTTCCTCGATCTGCTTGACCTGAATTTCGTTGATGTCACCGCGGGCCTGCTGGCCCACCGCTTCGAACACCGAAATGATGTCGGTGTGGCCGGCGCCCGGGCGGATTGTCCCGCCGTAGACAAAGATGGAAGGGCGGTTGAGCCGCGCCATGCCGATCAGGCAGCCCGGCATGTTCTTGTCGCAACCGCCCACGGTGACCAGGCCATCGAAACCCTCACAACCGGCGACCACTTCGATCGAGTCAGCGATAACCTCCCGCGACACCAGCGAATATTTCATGCCTTCGGTGCCGTTGGCGATGCCGTCGGAAATGGTGATGGTGTTGAAGATCACGCCCTTGGCGCCGGCGGCATTCGCGCCTTTTTCCACTTCCAGCGCAAGCTTGTCGATGTGCATGTTGCACGGCGTGACCATCGCCCAAGTCGAGGCAATGCCGATCTGCGGTTTTTTGAAATCCTCGTCGGTGAAACCCACGGCCCGCAGCATGGCACGCCCGGGCGCGCGCTCCACGCCGTCGACTACCTGAGAGGAGTACTTGCGCAAGTGGTCGTTGTCGCTCATGGCTGTGCCTCACCGACGTCGGAAATCAGCCTCAGTATAGTGTCGGGTGACGCCCGTGCCCTGACCAATCAGTCGTGAACAGACGCGCGGATTTGCCTTGTCGTGATATTCTTTGCAACAACTTGGTTTGACCTATTCAGTTTGCGTGTCCTCGAGACGCGCCAACAGAATCACTGTCGCTCAAGTAGCTGAGGCCAAAAACGATAAAAAGTCAGTTCAGCAGGGACATATAAACTGAGGTCGATCAAACACGTCGGCCTTGTGTGCCCACCCTCCGATTCTTGTACGCAGCCCCACGACATCTATCTGATTGCCGTGAAACAACGGCTTCGTCGTGAGAACGGAGGGCGGATGGCGTTTTATCATAGGTGCTACAGATGTTTAAGAAAATGAACACGGCCCTGTTGGGGCTGGCTTTGTCGATGGGGATCACGTCCGTTCACGCGGAAGAGGCAAAGAAAGTTGATGTGCTGCTGATTGGCGGCGGCATCATGAGCGCGACGCTGGGTGTCTGGCTCAATGAGCTGGAACCTGGCACTTCGATGGAAATGATCGAGCGCCTCGACGGTGTCGCTCAGGAAAGCTCCAACGGCTGGAACAACGCCGGTACCGGTCACTCCGCGCTGGCCGAGTTGAACTACACCCCGGAAGATGACAAGGGCAACGTACAGATCCCGAAAGCCGTTGAAATCAACGAAGCGTTTCAGATCTCCCGTCAATTCTGGGCCTGGCAGGTTCAACAGGGTGTATTGAAGAACCCGCGTTCCTTCATCAACTCCACGCCGCACATGAGCTTCGTGTGGGGCGATGACAACATCAAGTTCCTGAAAAAGCGCTATGAAGCCCTGCAAGCGAGCCCGCTGTTCGCCGGCATGCAGTACTCCGAAGACCCGGCTGTGATCAAGCAGTGGGTGCCGCTGATGATGGAAGGGCGTGACCCGAACCAGAAAATCGCCGCCACCTGGTCGCCAATCGGCACCGACGTCAACTTCGGCGAGATCACCCGCCAGTTTGTTGCACACCTGCAAACCACGCCGAAGTTCGACTTGAAACTGTCCAGCGAAGTGCAGGACATCACCAAAAACGACGACGGCACCTGGCGCGTCAGCTACAAAAACCTGAAAGACGGCAGCAAGTCGGAAACCGACGCCAGGTTCGTATTCATCGGCGCTGGCGGCGGAGCGTTGCACCTGCTGCAGAAGTCCGGCATTCCTGAAGCCAAGGAATACGCAGGCTTCCCGGTAGGCGGCTCGTTCCTGGTGACCGAAAACCCGACCATCGCCCAGCAACACCTGGCCAAGGCTTACGGCAAAGCGTCGGTTGGCGCACCGCCGATGTCGGTGCCGCACCTGGACACCCGTGTTCTGGACGGCAAGCGCGTCATCCTGTTTGGCCCGTTCGCGACCTTCAGCACCAAGTTCCTGAAGGAAGGTTCGTACCTCGACCTGCTGACCACCACCACCACACATAACGTGTGGCCGATGACCCGTGTCGGCATCAAGGAATACCCGCTGGTCGAGTACCTTGCCGGGCAACTGATGCTGTCGGACGAAGACCGCCTTAACGCTCTGAAGGAATACTTCCCGAACGCCAAAGCTGAAGACTGGCGCCTGTGGCAAGCCGGCCAACGTGTGCAGATCATCAAGCGTGATGAAGCTGCCGGTGGCGTGCTGAAGTTGGGTACCGAAATTGTTGCTTCCGCTGACGGTTCGATTGCCGGCCTGCTGGGCGCATCGCCAGGTGCTTCGACCGCTGCGCCGATCATGCTGACCGTGCTGCAGAAAGTCTTCAAGGACAAGGTCGCCTCGCCAGCCTGGCAGGAAAAGCTGCATCAGATCGTGCCAAGCTACGGCACTCAGCTCAACAGCAGCCCTGAAAAAGTGGCGCAAGAGTGGGCCTACACCGCCAAGGTGCTGGAACTGACACCGCCACCGGCCATCGGTCAGGCAGCGGCCCCGGTTGCTGCACCGGCTGAAGCGCCGCAGGCGCAGAAAGCCAATGCTGCGAGTGATATGGCTCTGTAAACCAGAGACCTGTCTGAAAACCCACTGAACCGGAAACGGTCAGTGGGTTTTTTTATGGCTGCGATTTAGCGATTTGCCCTACATCCCGCGCTTACTTCCCTGACTTTTTTTCCGTCGGATCCCCCGCAAAGTCTCGAACGCCGATTTTCAGCGCAAGGGACTGCCCATGATTGTCACCGTTTGCCTTTTCTCCTCATGCCCAACGGTGCGGTGATGGATCACATCACGCGTATCGAAGAAGAACTCGGGCATTTCAGCGGCACGTTGAGTATGTATCGCCAGCGACTGGAAGGTGCTGTAAGCCAGAGCGCCGACAAGTTCAGCCGCTTTATGGACATGCCCTCGTTGATGGGCATGGAGCGAGTTATAAAACTGGGCGATACGACCACGTCGGTCGGCAGCAGTGATGACAACTTTTTCTCCACGGTTGCGCAGTGTCCTGACAACGGGATTCTGCAGATCGAGAGCAAGTTTGAGTCGGTTCATGAAATTCCTCTGGGCAATATCCAGGTCAATGTTATTGCCGTGGATGGCGGCCATAAAAAGGTCGTTACGCTGAATGAACACGGCAAGGGAGAGTTCAGAGGATTACCCGGCAAGTTCTACCGGGTCCATGTTCAGAGCGAAGTAACGCCAGAGCAGGTTGATGAGCTTTTTAAATCCTACGACGGCTTGACCCTGGAGTTGAGCGGCTGGTTGCGCACCGAGTGGGATGCATTCAAGCCGCGCTGGTCGCAGTCGACTTCTGCCGCGGTGGGCAATGGAATGCTTGCGGGAAGTTGGGCGGCGATTACCGGTGTCTGGGACAGCATCAGTTTGCTCTCGGACATTCTCCAAGACCCTCGCAAGTATGCCGAGCGGCTGGGCGAGGGTGCCAATCAGCTGGCCGAACTGGCGGAACAATTTCCGGCAACGATGGCAAAGGTTCAGTTGCTGGCCAGCGATGAAGCGGCGTTATGCCTGTTGCTGCGCACTGCCAGTCTTTGGCTGGACATGCTGCCGCCCAGCGATATTGCCGGCAAAACGGCGGAAGCGCTTTCAATGGTTGTAGTGCAGTTGCTGATCGATATCTTGATCGGGATTGTTCTGACTTTCGCCGGCGCGGGTATTGGCATCGCTTACTTGGGCCGGCGACTTGCCCACTATGGCGGGCGAATTCTCGACGCTGTTGTGGGTTTCGTTAAGGCGATCTTCACGATCATCAATAACTTCATGACGTATGTAGATCGTTACAAGACGGTTGCCGCGCGGGGCGTTGCGGCGGGGATTAAAAAGGGACGCATGCAACTGCGCTGGAAGGCGAAGCGCAACACCACGATCAAGCAGGATGAACACTTCGACAACGCGCCGGATCAGGCGAAAAACCCTAACGGCGACAGTACCGAATCTGCAGATAAAACCGCGACCAACAAGTGCCCGGTATCGATGGTCACCGGCGAGGAATTGCTGACGCTGGTTGATGGGACTCTGGACGGCGTGTTGCCGTTCGACTTCACCCGACTCTACCGCACCAGCGCCGTGGAGATCGATGGCGGTCTGGGGTTTGGCTGGAGCCATTCGCTGTCGCATCGCCTGGAGATCATCGGCGACTCGGTGGTCTGGGTCGACCATGAAAACCGGCGTACGACGTTTCCGTTGCCCAGCGCTGAACGTCCGGCGATTCATAACAGTTTGTCGCGCGCGGCGATTTATCTGGGGGATTCAAGCGACGAGCTGATCCTCGCGCAGGCCGGCGAACTGACGCGGTTTTATCACTTTCACAACGGTCGATTGACGGCGATCAGCGATGCGTACGGTAACCGCTTGCGTATTACGCGCGATCGCCAGGACCGTATTCAACAGCTGGATAACGGTGCTGGCCGGGCCTTGCTGCTGCGTTATGACCGCAGCCATTTGATCGCAGTTGATTATCAGGTGTTCGTGTCGGCGCCCAGTCTGGAGGAAGCCTGGCAGACCGAGCAGACGCTGGTGTCCTACCGCTACGACGCCTGTCATCGGTTGATCGAAGCGACCAACGCGGCCGGTGAGAGCGAGCGTTACGACTACGACGACCAGCACGTCATCCTGCAGCGGCAACTGGCCGGTGGGGCGAGTTTCTTCTGGGAGTGGGAAAAGTCCGGCAAGGCGGCGCGATGTATTCGGCATTGGGCGTCGTTTGCGCAGATGGAAGCGCGGTATGTCTGGGATGACGCCGGCAGTGTCACTGTTTTCAATGGTGACGGCAGCGAAGAAGTCTATGAACACGATGACCGGGCGCGGCTGGTGCGTCGGGTCGGGCTGGATGGCGGTGAACAGCTCAAGGCGTATGACGATCAGGGACAGCTGATCGCCGAACAGGATGCGCTCGGCGCCATCACCGAATACCGCTACGACAACGTCGGACGCTTGGTGGCGCTGATTCCACCGGACGAGGAGCCGACGTCCTACGAATACCGCAACGGTTTCCTGCACGCACGCTATCGCGGCAAAGCGGTGTGGACCTATCAGCGTAACGCCCAGGGCGATGTCACTGAAGCGACTGACCCGGACGGTCAGGTCACCCGCTATTTCTACGACGACAAAGGGCAACTGCAAACAATTCGTTACCCCGACACCAGCGGGCATCTGCTGGTGTGGAACGCTCTGGGCCAATTGGTCGAAGAAACGCTGCCGGATGGCGGTGTGCGGCGGTTTTCCTACGATGTTCTGGGACGCCAGACTACCCGGCAGGACGAACACGGTGCCGTCACCCGGTACCACTGGGACGCCATTGGCCGACTGCTGCAGACGACTTTGCCTACAGGGGCGACGCGCGCTTACAGCTACAACGCCTACGGCCAGATCACCGCCGAGCGCGACGAACTGGGGCGCATCACCCGTTATGAATATGCCGACGACTTGCACCTGGTCAGCCGGCGAATCAATCCCGACGGCACGCAGCTCAAGTATCGCTACGACAACGCGCAGCTCTTGCTGACGGAGATCGAGAACGAATCCGGGGAAAAATATCAGCTGGACTACACGCCCGGTGGATTGATCCGACAGGAAACAGGCTTCGACGGGCGGCGTACGGCCTATGCCTACGACCTGAACGGGCAGTTGCTGGAAAAGACCGAGTTGGGTGACGACGGTTCGGTTTTGCTCACCGCGTATGAGCGGGACCCGGCCGGGCGTTTGCTGGTTAAAACCTTGCCCGACGGGGTCAAGGTCACCTATCGCTATGACACGCTTGGTCGACTGATCGGCGTCGACGACGGCCACGATCATCCGCTGGAATTCGAGTACGACCTTCAGGACCGGCTGATCACCGAGCATCAGGGCTGGGGCACGCTGCGTTACGGTTACGACGCCTGTGGCCAGCTCAAACGGATGCGTCTGCCGGATGGCAGCAAACTGGATTATCAGCGTGCCAAGGGTGGCGCGTTGGTATCCATCGATCTCAACGGCGCGCGGCTCACGACCCATCAGTTTGTTTTCGGTCGTGAGCAAACCCGGCAACAGGGCGTGCTCACCAGCCAATACCACTACGACGAACAGGGCCGGCTGCAGGCCCACGCGGTTAACCAGCCGACTCGCCCGCTGTACATGCGCCACTACAGCTATGCGGTCAATGGCAACCTGGCAACTGTCGCCGACAGCCGTCATGGCCAGCGCAGCTATTACTACGACCCGCTCAACCGCCTGACCCGCGTCCGTCACACCCGCGATCAAAAACCCGAAAGCTTCGCCCACGACCCGGCCGGCAACCTGCTGATGCAGGACCGCCCCGGCCCAACCACCTTCAAAGGCAACCGCCTGCTGATGCAGGGCGACCGCCATTACGACTACGACGCCTTCGGCAACCTCATCCGCGAGCGCCGCGGCACCGCGCAAAAACTCGTCACCGAATATCGTTACGACAGCCAGCACCGCCTGATCGGCGTCACAACTCCGGACGGTCGCAGCGCAAGCTACCGCTACGACGCGTTCGGCCGCCGCATCAGCAAAACCTACGACGGGCACACCACGCAATTCTTCTGGCAAGGCGACAATCTTGTCGCTGAAAGCGGCCGCGAGCATTACCGCAGCTACGTCTATGAACCGGGCAGCTTCCGCCCGCTGGCCATGCTCGACGGCAAAGGCCCGAAGAAAGCGTGCCCGTTTTATTACCAGCTCGACCATCTCGGCACGCCGCAGGAGCTGACGGATTACAGCGGCGAGATCGTCTGGTCAGCGACGTACAACGCCTACGGCAAACTGACCGATGTCGTACACGGCGGAGGTGAGCAGCTCGAACAACCGCTACGTTTTCAAGGCCAATACTTCGACACAGAAAGCGGCCTGCACTACAACCGGCATCGGTACTATGATCCGAATATAGGCCGCTACCTGACGCCGGATCCGGTGAAGTTGGCGGGTGGGCTGAATCAGTATCGGTATGCGCCGAATCCGACGGGTTGGGTAGATCCACTGGGGTTGAGCGGGAACTGCCCGCCGCCGAATAAGCCCGGATGTGGGGCGCCGGATGATACGACTGGCGCGAAGGTTGATGAGGGTGAACCGAAGCTTCCGAAGCTGACCGGTGAGCAGCGGCGGGCGAGGATAGATGAACTGGCAGAGGCTAATGCGAAAAAGCGGGTTCTGGCGCTGGAGAAAAAATACAACATGCATACCGTCAAAAAGCACAGCTCGGAAATATCTGATGCGGCGCTCAAGCAGAGGGCTATTAATGGGGCGGATCCTCATACGGGAGAAATTCCGAAGCGCGCAAAAGGTAATCCGAGCTCGCAGTTCATTAATTGGAGGATGCATTCCAATGCATTGAATAAGGCCATGACGCGTGAAAAGTTGGGGTTGAGCTCTCATACCGGGAAAGACCAAGACAAGAACCCGATTGTAAGGATGGAAATACCTGGCGCCGGCCGGGGGTATCGGCCAAATAAAAAAGACATAAACAATCCAAAGCTGAACGAAGACTTAAATTGGTTCGAAGTCAAGCTCGATAAAAATGACGTAACCAGGCCTTTTACTGGTTATCCTTCGGAGAAAAAGTGATGCTGCTAGATCCATTTTTAAATGAAGCATTCCATCCCGACTTGATGTGGTTTATCGGAGTTTTCGGTGTGTACGATCGCGAGGAAACCTTAGGGGTGGAGCTCGAAGTTTATGATCCTAATAACAAGGACGATAGAGCTGATTTGATAAAAAACTACAGTTTGAATTTGAGCTATTTAACCTATCGACATAAGCTGGTGTTGGTGGAATATCTAGCATTTAAATTAAATGAAGATGGTTATGATTTTCAGAATCTTTTTAATATCGAAGAAGACGAAGCTAGAAGCTGGCCTCGCGGCGAGTGGTACGAATTGGAGAACCCACGTGATTTTCTTCAGCACGTTTATACTCTCGCGTTGGAAGTTTGGAGAGACGATCTGCTTAAAGCTAGATTGGAAGATCGGAATACCTGGTAAGGCTTGGAATTCATGACCGCTTCGCGCTCAATCTCAGGAAGTTAACCCACGCGGAAAAATTACGACTTTGCACGCCAAGACCAGTGAAGAGTCCGAATTTTAATTTTTTGGTTTTTTTTTGAAAGTGATCAGGGTCAGAATTATTACTTGGTGTGGGATGAAACGGGGATAGTCGATCATCGGCTTTTTTTGAAGATATCCGTAGGTTGGCAGGCGAAAAATGGAAGACTGATCTCGAACGAGCGGGACTGGAAAATCAGTGTGATTGGTAGCCAAATAGCGAGGTCGCCAATTTTGCTCCGCGCTTAATTGCGGGCATGTCTTGCCAGCGCCAAACACCAAACCCACCAACCGGCGGTCACCCACCTGAATTTTCCCAACCCCCCACAACTCCACAGTTCATGGAGCACTTGCTCTTTGATGGCGATGTATTCCGCCGGGGGACCTTTAAATGATTTCAATCGAAGACTTCAGGATCAACTCTCACGAGTGGCTGATCGAAATGGATGCGGCGACGATGGGGATGATGGTGCTGGTTTCATCCCGTGGTGTGTCGGGGCCGGCGTGGGAGGAGGCGACTTTGCGGCATCACAATGCGTGCGAGGATTGGAATGAATTTCTCAATGCTCGTGACCCTGCGTCGACACCGGGTCCAAAAGAAAAACCAGCGCTCAAGATCGTATAAGCGATGACCACCGGCTGATCCGTATTTTTCCGTCACACCTGCATCTGTTATGCGCGCGGCCAGCGGCTCACACTGGCAGCTCTTTCAGTGGCAAAAGGCAGCGATGGCCAAGATGTCGATTTTCCTCGGCGGATTTCTGGTGTTGACCATTTTGATTGGCGCACTGGCCACAATTTCCCCAGTTTAACCCACGGCCCAAAACACAACGCCTCCACTCAGGAGGCGTTGCAGTTTCAGCAACGGTTATTGAAGGTCGAACCGATCCAGGTTCATCACTTTGGTCCAGGCCGCGACAAAGTCGTTGACGAATTTCTCCTGCGAATCCGCACTGGCGTATACCTCGGCCAATGCGCGCAATTGCGCATTCGAGCCGAAGACCAGGTCGACACGGGTCGCCGTCCATTTCGCTTCACTGGTCTTGCGATCCCTTCCTTCAAACGCTGTGTTGTCGTGCGAGGTGGATTTCCATCCGGCGCTCATGTCCAGCAGGTTTTTGAAAAAGTCATTAGTCAGTGCTTCAGATTGTTCCGTGAACGCGTCATGGCGAGTTTGCCGGACGTTGGTGTTCAAGACGCGCATGCCACCGATGAGCGCTGTCATTTCCGGAGCAGTGTGGTTCAGCAGTTGAGCCTTGTCGATCAACAAGTGTTCGGCCGGAATGCTGTAGTCGTAGTAGGTTCGGTTTTGCTCACCGCGTAGCCTCAACATTCCGCGGTTCGGACATCCAATCGCCGAGGGCTTCCGCAACTAGGCGTTTGCTGGTTAAAACCTTGCCCGACGGGGTCAAGGTCACCTATCGCTATGACACGCTTGGTCGACTGATCGGCGTCGACGACGGCCACGATCATCCGCTGGAATTTGAGTACGACCTTCAGGACCGGCTGATCACCGAGCATCAGGGCTGGGGCACGCTGCGTTACGGTTACGACGCCTGTGGCCAGCTCAAACGGATGCGTCTGCCGGATGGCAGCAAACTGGATTATCAGCGTGCCAAGGGTGGCGCGCTGACGGGCATCGATCTCAACGGGGCACACCTTAGTTCACACACGTTCGTTGCCGGTCGCGAAAAAAATCGCCAACAAGGCTGGCTGCTCAGCGAATACGCCTACGACGATCAGGGCCGTTTGCAGGCTCACGCCCTCAGCCAAAACCAGCGATCGCTGTATCGCCGCGATTATGCCTACAGCGCCAACGGCAATCTCGAGCACATCGCCGACACCCGCCACGGCCAGCGCGATTACACCTACGACCCGCTCAACCGCCTGATCCGCGTCCGTCACACCCGCGATCAAAAACCCGAAAGCTTCGCCCACGACCCGGCCGGCAACCTGCTGATGCAGGACCGCCCCGGCCCGGCAAACGTCAAAGGCAACCGCCTGCTGATGCAGGGCGACCGCCATTACGACTACGACGCCTTCGGCAACCTCATCCGCGAACGCTGCGGCACCGCGCAAAAGCTCGTCACCGAATACCGTTACGACAGCCAGCACCGCCTGATCGGCGTCACCACCCCCGACGGTCGCAGCGCAAGCTACCGCTACGACGCCTTCGGCCGCCGCATCAGCAAAACCGTCGACGGGCAGACCACAGAGTTTTTCTGGCAAGGCGACAATCTTGTCGCTGAAAGCAGTAAAAGCCACTACCGCAGCTACGTTTACGAGCCCGGCAGCTTCCGTCCGCTGGCCATGCTCGACGGCAAAGGCCCGAAGAAAGCGTGCCCGTTTTATTACCAACTCGACCACCTCGGCACGCCGCAGGAGCTGACGGATTACAGCGGCGAAATCGTCTGGTCAGCGCAGTACAACGCCTACGGCAAAGTCACTGATCTCGTACACGGCAGCGGCGAGCAGCTCGACCAGCCGCTGCGGTTTCAAGGCCAATACTTCGACACAGAAAGCGGCCTGCACTACAACCGGCATCGGTACTATGATCCGAATATAGGCCGCTACCTGACGCTCGACCCGGTCAAGTTGGCGGGTGGGCTGAATCAGTATCGGTATGCGCCGAATCCGACGGGTTGGGTAGATCCACTGGGGTTGAGCGGGAACTGCCCGCCGCCGAATAAGCCCGGATGTGGGGCGCCGGATGATACGACTGGCGCGAAGGTTGATGAGGGTGAACCGAAGCTTCCGAAGCTGACCGGTGAGCAGCGGCGGGCGAGGATAGATGAACTGGCAGAGGCTAATGCGAAAAAGCGGGTTATGGCGCTGGAGAAAAAATACAACATGCATACCGTCAAAAAGCACAGCTCGGAAATATCTGATGCGGCTCTCAAGCAGAGGGCTATTAATGGGGCAGATCCTCATACGGGAGAAATCCCAGTACCGCCGAGAGGGAATCCAAGTTCTCAGTTTTCAAACTGGCGAATGCACTTCAATGCATTGAACAAGGCTATGACTAGGCAAGAGTTAGGCATCTCTCCTCATACAGGGGTAGACCATAGAGAAAACCCAATTGTAAGAATGGAGCTTCCCGGAGCTGGTCGTGGCTATAAACCCAACAGAAATAATCCAAATAACCCCGCGCTGAATGAAAACATGAATTGGTTTGAAGTTAAGTTTGACAAAGACGATATAAGCCGACCGTTTACAGGTTTTCCATCGGAGAATAAATAATGTTACGTCATCCGTTTTTAAATGATGAAGAGTTTCATCCAGGCTTAATGTGGTTTATAGGAGTTTTTGATATTTATGATCGAGAGGAGACCCTGGGTGCTGAGCTTGGAATCTACAACCCTAATCTTGAAGATGATAGAGCTGAGTTGATAAAGCAATATAGTTTGAATTTAGGATATCTGAACTATCGGCATAAGCTGGTTTTGGTTGAATTTCTAGCAGCTAAGTTGGCTGACAATAGCTATGATTTTCAGAATTTGTTTAATATTGACGAAGGCGAGGCTGCAAGTTGGCCTCGTGGCGAGTGGTATGAGTTGGAGAGTCCTCGAGATTTTCTTCAGCATGTTTATACCTTGGCGCAAGAGGTTTGGAGAGACGATCTGCTTAAAGCTAGCTTGGAAGATCGGAATACTTGGTAAGGCTTGGAGTCCATGTCCGCTTCGCGCCAAACCGCAGGCAATGACCCAAGCAGGGAAGTTACGAATTTGCACACTAAAAGCAGGAAAGAGTATTGGAAAACTCTAAATGGCGATCCGCAGGATAAAGTGATAAGGCCTAGTGAATGAATAAAAATATAGGAAAAAGCGCGTGCAATATTTCGGATATACGAGGTTTGCTGTTTGTTTTTGATATAGAAAATACACGTGACCTGCGCAGGGAGGAGATTATAGTTTCGAAGAATGTAAACAGCGATGACGAACTGGAAGAATTGTTTGATATTTTGCTGAGGCCGGAATTTCTTAGTTATACCGAAAACGAGCGACACTTATTCATCGCTACGTTGGTACATTTTTTAGATGTGGGTGACAATTTCAATGGAGTATTCTCGAAAATTGTTACTTATTTTGATGAAGAAGTTAAAGATCAAAGGAGATTTATGTCGGTGCTCCTTGAATGTCTGCGACGTTATCAGGCTGAATGGGAGGTGAGAATGCTTTAAAGGATCACCGCTACGATTTCGACGCACTGCTAAAATATGACCCTGAAGTGTATTCTTCATTCTCTGAAGGCTGGGACGAGATGGACAGTACTAGAGTTTTCTTCGAAGATATTCTTCGCCTGGCAAGGGTCGAATGGAAAGACGACCTACAGAAGGCCGCTCTGGAGGATCAAGCTACTTGGAGCTGATATTTAAAGGGCCGATAGATTTTGTGAGCGCTCTTCGTGCCAAACCCACCAACCGGCGGTCACCCCACCTGAATTTTCCCAACCCCCCCCACAACTCCACAGTTCAAGGAGCACTTGCTCTTTGATGGCGGTGTATTCCGCCGGGGGACCTTTCAATGATTTCAATCGAAGACTTCAGGATCAACTCTCACGAGTGGCTGATCGAAATGGATGCGGCGACGATGGGGATGATGGTGCTGGTTTCATCCCGTGGTGTGTCGGGGCCGGCGTGGGAGGAGGCGACTTTGCGGCATCACAATGCGTGCGAGGATTGGAATGAATTTCTCAATGCTCGTGACCCTGCGTCGACACCGGGTCCAAAAGAAAAACCAGCGCTCAAGATCGTATAAGCGATGACCACCGGCTGATCCGTATTTTTCCGTCACACCTGCATCTGTTATGCGCGTGGCCAGCGGCTCACACTGGCAGCTCTTTCAGTGGCAGGAGGCAGCGATGGCCAAGATGTCGATTTTCCTCGGCGGATTTCTGGTGTTGACCATTTTGATTGGGGCACTGGCCACAATTTCCCCCGTTTAACACACGGCACAAACCACAACGCCTCCACTCAGGAGGCGTTGCAGTTTCAGCGTCAACGATTATTGAAGGTCGAACCGATCCAGGTTCATCACTTTGGTCCAGGCCGCGACGAAGTCTTTAACGAATTTCTCTTGCGAATCCGCACTGGCGTACACCTCGGCCAATGCGCGCAGCTGCGCATTCGAGCCAAACACCAGATCGACCCGCGTGGCCGTCCACTTCGCTTCACCGGTCTTGCGATCCCTCCCTTCAAATTCGGTGTTATCTGGCGAAGTCGGTTTCCATTCGACGCTCATGTCCAGCAGGTTCTTGAAGAAGTCATTGGTCAACGCTTCCGACTGCGCCGTAAACGCACCGTGACGAGTTTGCCCGACGTTGGTGTTCAAGACGCGCATGCCGCCGATCAGCGCCGTCATTTCTGGAGCCGTGAGGTTCAGCAGTTGCGCCTTGTCGATCAACAAGTGTTCGGCCGGGATGCTGTAGTGCGATTTGGTGTAGTTGCGGAAGCCGTCGGCGATGGGTTCCAGAAAGCCAAAAGATTCGACATCGGTTTGCTCCTGCGAGGCGTCCATCCTTCCTGGCGTGAACGCCACCGTCACGCTGTGACCGGCGTTTTTCGCGGCTTGCTCGACGCCGGCGCAACCGGCCAGCACGATCAGGTCGGCCAGTGAGATTTTCTTGCCGCCACCCTGTGCACCGTTGAATTCGCTCTGAATACCTTCAAGGGTATCCAGGACTTTAGCCAGTTGCTCGGGTTGATTGGATTGCCAGAATTTCTGCGGTGCAAGGCGCAAGCGACCGCCGTTGGCGCCGCCGCGTTTGTCCGAACCGCGGAATGTCGAGGCTGCCGCCCAGGCCGTGGACACGAGCTGGGAGACCGATAGGCCCGACTGCAGCAGTTTGCTCTTGAGTGCGGCCACGTCGCTGTCGTTGACCAGGGCGTGGTCGACGTCGGGAATCGGGTCTTGCCAGAGCAGTTCTTCGGCCGGCATTTCCGGGCCGAGGTAGCGTGATAGCGGGCCCATGTCGCGGTGCAGCAATTTGTACCAGGCGCGGGCGAAGGCATCGTCCAGCTCCTGCGGATTCTCCAGATAGCGCCGCGCAATCGGCTCGTAGAACGGGTCGAAGCGCAATGCAAGATCCGAAGTCAGCATTGTCGGGTTGCGGCGTTTGTTCGGGTCGTGCGCATCCGGAATGGTGCCGGCCCCGGCCCCGTCCTTGGCGATCCACTGGTTGGCACCGGCCGGGCTCAGGTTCGGTTCCCACTCGAAACCGAAGAGGTTTTCCAGATAGTTGTTGCTCCACTGGGTCGGCGTGGTGGTCCAGGTCACTTCCAGGCCGCTGGTGATCGTGTCCGGGCCTTTGCCGGTGCCGAAGCTGTTTTTCCAGCCCAGCCCCTGCTGTTCGAGGCCGGCAGCTTCCGGTTCCGCGCCGACGTTGTCGGCAGGCCCGGCACCGTGGGTTTTGCCAAAGGCGTGACCGCCGGCGATCAGTGCGACGGTTTCTTCATCATTCATCGCCATACGGCCGAACGTTTCGCGGATGTCCTTAGCGGAGGCGAGCGGGTCGGGGTTGCCTTCCGGGCCTTCCGGGTTGACGTAGATCAAGCCCATTTGCACGGCCGCGAGCGGGTTTTCCAGGTTGCGGCCCTTGTCGGTACGGCTCTCCTCATTTTCGCCAGGCTCTGCGACCAGCGGGCCTTCGCCGGGTTCCTGCATCGGCTCATTGGTTTTGCCATAGCGGGTATCGCCGCCCAGCCACTTGTTTTCCGAGCCCCAGTAAACCGATTCATCGGGCTCCCAGACGTCCGGACGACCCCCGGAGAAACCGAAGGTCTTGAAGCCCATCGACTCCAGCGCGACGTTGCCGGTGAGCACGATCAGGTCGGCCCAGGAAATTTTAGGACCGTATTTTTGCTTGATCGGCCACAGCAAGCGGCGGGCCTTGTCGAGGCTGACGTTGTCCGGCCAACTGTTGAGCGGCGCAAAACGTTGCTGGCCGTAACCGGCGCCACCGCGACCGTCGCCGGTGCGGTAGGTACCGGCGCTGTGCCAGGCCATCCGCACGAAAAGCGGGCCGTAATGACCGAAGTCCGCCGGCCACCACTCTTGCGAATCGGTCATCAGTGCCCGCAAATCTTGCTTGAGCGCTTCAAAGTCGAGGGTCTTGAAGGCTTCGGCATAGTTAAAATTCTCATCCATGGGATCTGACAGGGACGAGTGTTGATGCAGGATTTTCAGATTCAGTTGGTCAGGCCACCAGTCGCGGTTCGTCGTGCCACCGCCAGCGGCGTGGTTGAACGGGCATTTCGATTCGTTTGCCATTTGCGAGCTACCTTTTGGTCGTATTCAATCGGCTACATGGCCCGAGATGGGCGTTGAATAACAACGAGCGAAGTCGATGACACAGGCTGCGGCCCTGCAGTTCGAGCAACTGACCAGATGAACACGCACGGTGTTCAAACAAGGCAATCAAGTGGCTTTACGGGCGGCCTTTTTCCGGCTTCGGACTCATTCCTGTCTCCTTATCAGCACTACATCGGCCAGCTTATGATGCCAGCGCCGGGATAAGGTTAGTCCCGACTTCAGGAGTCAGCTAATAGGTGCAGTGTTGGGGTGTGATAGGGAGAATCTTTCGTCCGCCACCATCGCGAGCAAGCTTGGCCCCCACTGATTCCTGTGGCCTGACACCTCGCTATCACGAGCTGGCTCATCCCCGCATATCCGATCCAGGTGCCGTCAACAATAAAACTAATGCGAATCGCTAACATTCATTGTCTTTTTTCCGGACATGGCCGTCATGGTTAGTAATGTCTTCCCTTTCGCAGGATTTCCCATGTCACGCTTTGCTCGTCCGTTGCATCCCCTGGCGCTGTCGGTGGCGATGGCTTTTGTCGCGGTGCCGCTGTCTGCGGCGCAGTCGTCATCGGTGGAGGCATCTGCCAGTGCGGTGCGCAGTTTTTCGATTCCGGCCGGGGATCTGAGTCGCGCGCTCAACAGTCTGGCCGAGCAGGCGGGGCTGGCCTTGGCGTTTGATCCGGGGTTGACCCGGGGCAAAACCAGCGCCGGGCTGAACGGTCAATTCGCCACGGGGCACGCCCTCGCGCAATTGCTGCAGGGCAGCGGGTTGAGTGCCATCGCGCTGTCGTCCACGCGCTATCGCCTCGAGCCGATGGCCGAGGCCGTCGAAGGCACTCTGGAATTGCAAGCCACCAACATCAACGGCGGGTACCAGAGCGAAAGTCCGACCGGCCCGGTTGCCGGTTACGTGGCCACGCGCTCACTGTCCGCAACCAAAACCGACACGCCGCTCAACGAAACACCGCAGTCGATTTCCGTGGTCACCAAAGACCAGATGCGAGCCCAGGGCGCAGAAAGCCTCAACCAGATTTTGCGCTACACCGCCGCCGTGGTTCCGGAAACTCGCGGCTCGACCGCGTCGCGCCTCGACCAGATGACCATCCGCGGCTTCTCCCCGGCGGTGTACCTCGACGGCCTGCGCATGCCCGGCAGCCGTGACGCCTCGCCACAAAAAGACGCCTTCGACCTCGAACGCGTCGACATTCTTCGCGGGCCGTCGTCGGTCCTGTACGGCCAGGCCAGCCCGAGCGGGGTGGTCAACATGGTCAGCAAGCGTCCGCTGGACACGCCGTTCCATGAGATTGGCGTCGAGTACGGCACCTTCGACAAAAAGCGCACCACGTTCGACCTCAGCGGACCGATCGACGAACAAGGCATCTATTCCTACCGCCTCGCCGGCCTGTATGACGAAGCCGATGGCCAGCTCGAACACACCGAAACCCAGCGCCAGTCGATCTCTTCCGCCTTTACCTGGCGGCCAGACGCCGATACGTCGCTGACCTTGCTCGGGCATTTCCAGAAAGACCCGAAAGCGGCTTCGTACGGTTCGACGCCCGCGTGGGGCTCGGTGCTGGACAGCCCGCTCGGGCGCGATATCGATGTCGATTTCTACGACGGCGAGAAGGATTTCGAGAAGAGTGACCGCGAGTATTTCTCCCTCGGTTACCTGTTCGAGCATCACCTCAACGACGTCTGGACCCTGCGCCAGAACGCCCGATACCTGCGCAGCGAAGGTGACTACCGCAGCCTCTATAACAGCTACCTGCTTGCCGATTACCGCACCTCGAGACGCTCGACCATCGCCGCCGACGTCAACCTCGAGTCTTACACGCTGGATAACCAGGCGCAGGCCAAATTCGACACCGGTCCGTTGCAGCACACCTTGCTGTTCGGTGGCGATTATCAGAACACCAGCACCGACACGAAATCGGGTTTCGGTGTTGGGCCGACGCTGGATGTCTTCGAGCCGGTCTACGGCCTGCCAGTCGCCACGCCGGCTTTTCAAAGCGATGGCACACAACGCAATCAGCAAAAAGGCCTGTACCTGCAAGACCAGATCAAGTGGGACAAGTGGGTGTTGCTGATGGGTGGACGCTACGACTGGGCCGACAATAACAACAGCACCGTGAATCTGCGCACCAACGTCAAAAGCAAGTCCTCGCTGGACAGCGAAGCGTTCACCGGGCGCGTCGGTGTGGTGTACCTGTTCGATAACGGCCTGTCGCCGTACGTGAGCTACTCGGAATCGTTCGAGCCGCAATCGGGCACCGGTTTCGGCGGCTCGGTCTTCAAACCCACCGAAGGCAAACAGTACGAGATCGGCATCAAGTACCAGCCGCCGGGCAGCAACAGTTTTATTACGGCGTCGATCTTCGACCTGCGCCAGAGCAACGTGCCGACGCTTGATCCGGATCCAACCCATATCTGCGGTGCCGGCCGTTGCCAGGAACAGTCCGGCGAAGTGCGTTCCCGTGGCTTCGAACTGGAAGGCAAGGCCAGCCTCAACGACAACCTCGACATCACGGCGGCGTACGCCTATCTGGACAATCGCATCACCCAATCCAACAGTACGGTCAGCTACGCGCCGATCAGCGACATCGCGGTGGGCCCGGCCGTTTCCGCCGAGGGCACGACCACCTACGGCGTGCCCCGGCACACGGCTTCGGTCTGGGCGGATTACACGTTCCACGACGGCGTCGCCAAAGGCTTCGGCGTCGGCGGCGGCGCGCGCTACGTAGGCTCGTCCTGGGGCGATACCGCCAACACATTGAAAGTGCCGGGCTACACGCTGTTCGATGCGTCGGTGCATTACGACATCCCAGGCATCAACAGCCTCAAGGACAACCTTCGCCTGGCGGTGAACGCGAGCAACCTCGCCAACAAAGAATACGTAGCGTCCTGCTTTTCGTATTCGTGGTGCTGGTATGGCGCGCAGCGCACGGTTCAGGCGAGCGCAACTTATCAGTGGTAAATGCGAACCACGTCACGCGCCGCCGGCCGGAGCCTCTGACGCGGTAGTGTGAAGCGCTTGTCCCTGTCGCCATCGTTCGCGGCGACTGCCACAATAGTGGTTTGTCGCAGCGGCTCGATCAGGCGGATCAAATGAGTGACCAGGGATTTCGGTACGACCAGGAAATGGTTATCGCACAGCAGGTGCGCAGCGACCGGTTGCATCAGCTTTTCCATCAATCATTTTCCGCGGTGTTTGGCAGTTTTCTCGCTGCGGTGATGCTGTGCTGGCTGTGTTGGGACCGCTTCGATCATCGCGTGATAACGTGGTGGCTGGCGATTCTGACGGGATCGGCGTTGTTGCGACTGCTGATGTTCGCGTTGTATTTCCAACGCGACGCCGGCGCACTGGAGCCGCAACGCTGGGAACGTGCCTATTGGATCACGCTGGTCCTGTCCGCCGGCATCTGGGGGGCCGGTGCGCTGGCACTGATGCCGCCGAACGATTTGTTGGCTCAGGCGCTGGTAATGCTGTTTACCGTTGGCATGTCGGTCAGCGCGGTGTCGCGTTACTCGGCGTATCGGTACATGACGCTGGTGTCGATCGGGCTGGTGCTGTTTCCGTGTACGTTCTGGCTGTTGTTCCAGCCGTCCTCCATTCAATTTGGCATGGCCATCGCTGTCCTGGTGTTCACATCGTTTGTGGCCAGCGCGACACGCAAGATGTCCGACGCGTTGGAAACCGCCTTTCGTTTGACCCGCGAAATGGAACTCGCCCATCGCTTGTCCCTGCACGCCGCGCAGACCGACGAACTCACTGGCCTGAAAAATCGTCGAGCATTTTTCGCCGAGGCGTACATGCTGTTCAACCATTGCAAAATCAATCGGGTCCCGTTGTGCGCGGTGATGCTGGACATGGACCACTTCAAGCAGATCAACGATTCCTACGGGCATCAGGCCGGCGATCAGGTGCTGCGGCAGATGGGCGTGCTGGTTGGCCAGTGTTTTCGCGAGAGCGACATCACCGGGCGAATGGGCGGCGAGGAATTTGCGGTGCTGCTGCCGGACACCTCCATCGATCTGGCCACGGCCATTGCCGAGCAATTGACCCGTTCAATTTCGGGCTTGATGACCGGGCCGGTTCACCGCATTACCGCCAGCCTGGGCGTGGCGGCGATGGAGGTGAATGACATTGACTTGCACAGCTTGCTGAACAACGCGGACAGGGCGCTGTATCGGGCGAAAGCGCGCGGGCGCAATCAGGTGGCGGTGGCGGAGTGAGGGTGAGTTGAGGTGTCTGTGTTGACCCCATCGCGAGCAAGCTCGCGCCCACACCGGATTCAGCTGGCGTTTACTTTCAGGCGAGCCGTCGTTGCGCGTTATGATAGGCGCGTCGTATCTGCGCGATTGTTACGCAGGCTTCGCCAGCGGCTACAGGGATCAGCGTAGCCTTGCAAATTGTCGATAGCGTTTCAGAGAGTCTCATGCCCCGGATTACCCACTACAAAACGCCGTGCCCCGAGCCCGTTAATAGCCAGATTCTGCAGCTGGTGGTCGATAACCTGACCGACATCAGCAGGGTCGCGATCCCGCCGAGCAACCTGCTGTACAACGTCTACCAGTATGCGATCGGGTTCGAAGTGCATCTGTACCTCGAAGCGTTGAACGCCGCGAAAGGGATTGCGGTGGAGTTGCTGGTGGCGACGGATGACGACGACCCGCAGAAGGTCCTCGGTTTCCTTCTGTACTTGCCGATGCAGGGCGATCCCGATGCGTGCGGCGTGGCGTATATGGCGGTGCAGACGGGTTATCGGCAACAGGGTATTGCCCGGCGGATGCTGCGCGAAATGGTTGGCCGTTATCCGCATGCGGAGCTGACGTGCCCGGTCGCGAAGGTGCCGTATTTTGAAGCGATGGGTTTTCAGGTGACGGGTGCGCGCGGGACACAAGTGCTGATGAATACGCGCGATCATGCCAGCGACGGGTTGATGGGGATGCTGGATGTGGCGCCGATCTACAGCTCGCTGGAGGTCCGGCAGATCCACACCTATCTGCTACAGAAGCACGGCAAAAGGGCCATGCTCGACGCGGAAAAACAGCGCGACCGCCATCTGGATCAGATGACGCATCGAGCGAATGAATTCGTGCGGCAACGGCTTGGTGACAGGATCAGCCAAGCCGAAAAGCTCCTGTAGGAGCAAGCTTGCTCCTACACAGCGATATTTACGCTCCTCCCAACCATCCCCACAATGATTGCAAACAACTCATCCTGCGCCTGCGCAGCGCTGATTTCTCCATTCGCTGCCGCGTTGGATAACGCTTCCGCCGCGCCGAGCATGGCGCGCAGACCGGCAGGACGGATATCGCCCGATCCTGCAAACGGGGCGAGCACGTTGCGGCACTTGGTGAGGAAAATCGCTTCGTACTCGCGCTTGATTTTCTCCAGCTCCGGCGAACCCGCCAGCGCGGCGATCACCCCGGAAATCTCATTACCTTGCAGCAGTACACACTCGACATAGCACGAAGCGATCAGCCCTGCGGTACTGGTCAATGTTGGTTCGCAGCGTTCAAGCGCCTGGTCCATCAGTACCGTCTGGCGGGCGTCGAAGTCTTGATACAGGGCCGCCAGCAAGCCGGGGCGCGTGTTGAAGTGATCGTAGACCACCGGTTTGGTGATGCCGGCCTGCTCGGCAAGGCGGCCCAATGTAAGCGCGTCGGTGCCTTCATCGCGGACGAGTTGCCAGGCGACGTCGAGCAATTGGCGCTGACGATCCTCACGGGAAAGACGCCGTCGAGGTGTCGCTGGCGGTGAAGTCGGTTCAGGGGTTGACATGTTTATGTACCAAAAGTAACTTAGTTCAACTTACTAAAAGTATATAGCTCTCGGCTCACGCGCTCAATCAGGAGTTTCGGCATGCACACGCTGATCGTTGTCGCTCATCATGATTCCCGCTCGCTCACCCACAGTCTGGCAGCGCAAATCGCTAAAGGTCTGTCACAGGGCGATCCAGACGCCACGGTGGAGATCGCCGATCTCTCGGCGCAAGGGTTCGATCCAAGGTTCAGCGCGGCGGACCTGGCGGTGCATCACCAAGAGGCGCCAGCGCCGGCTGATGTGCGCGCCGAGCAAGCGCGGATCGATCGCGCTGATCAATTGGTGCTGGTTTTTCCGGTCTATTGGTGGTCGATGCCGGCGCTGCTCAAGGGTTGGATCGACCGTGTATTTGCCAACGGCTGGGCGTTCGATTTCAGCGCCGATGCAAAGCTCGAGAAGAAGCTGCGGCATTTGCACGTGCACTTGATCGGCGTCGGCGGTGCGGATGCCGGCACCTATGCCCGACATGGCTATGCCGACGCCATGAAAACGCAAATTGATCACGGGATCTTCGACTACTGCGGTGCGCAGGTGGTGACGTCCGAGTTGCTGCTGGAATCTGAAACCCAGGACCCGGCGATTCATCTGCAGGCCGCACTTGCTTTTGGCCAAGCGCTCAGTGGGGACCCGGTGTTGCAGCTGCGTTGAACCCGGTCAGCGACAAACAGCCAGGGTTCAATCGCCCAGCTTGAACACCAGCGCCTTCAACCCGCACGCCACATCCGCATCGGGAAATTCCGGCGGATTCTCCAGCCGCTGCTCAAAACGCAACCCCGGCGCTTCTCGCATCACGCCTTCGATGAGGAAGTCGGCGCCCAGTGCCGGGTCGTTCATGCAGGCCAGCACCGTGCCTTGCGGGCTGAGCAACTCGGGCAACCGGCGCAACACCCGCTGGTAGTCCTTGGTCAGCAGGAAACTGCCTTTCTGAAAGGAAGGCGGATCGATGATGACCAAGTCGTAGGGCCCCTTGCCGATCACCTTGCCCCATGACTTGAACAGGTCGTGACCCAGGAAAGTCACCTTGCTCAGGTCATGGCCGTTGAGGCGATGATTGTCGCGGCCGCGGCTTAGCGCCGGGCTCGACATGTCCAGATTGACCACATGCCCGGCGCCACCCTCAATGGCCGCCACCGAAAATCCGCAGGTGTAGGCGAACAGATTCAACACCCGTTTGCCCTGCGCGTTGGCGCGCACCCAGTTGCGACCGTAACGCATATCGAGGAACAGCCCGGTGTTTTGTTTTTTGCCCAGATCGACGCGATAACGCAGACCGTCTTCGGTGATGGTCATCTCATCGATCGCATCCCCAACCAGCCATTCGGTGGTGCTTTGCAGCAAGTAGCGATGTTGCAACGCCAGGGTATGCGCGCCGGATTGTTGCCATTGGACTGAAGAACAGACCTGCATCAACAGTTGCTTCAACGCGTCCAGTTGCGTCGCTTCCGGCTCTTTGAACAGCGACACCAGCACCACGTCTTGCAGCCAGTCCACCGTCAATTGTTCCAGCCCCGGCCAGCAACGGCCACGACCGTGGAAGAGGCGGCGGGTTTCATTCGGGGCGGCGGCCAATGCCTTCAACAAATGATCGTGGAGGGTGCGGAGGGCGTCAGAGTTCATCGAGTGGCGTCGGCAATTCAGAGGGGCCGGCATTTTACCCGGAATTGCGTCGGTGTGACGCCGCAAAGCGCTGGAACCCAATGAACATCGCTAACAACATCATTTTTTATCAGTTGCTTGTATCAAAAATGAATTTCCGCAGAGCGCGCCGCTCATACCTCATAAGCAGCGGATTTGAGCCCGCAACATTATTTGAGTATTCAGGGAGTGTCAGCGTATGTGTCCAGTATCCAAAGCGGGCGAGAATCTACCTGACGGTTTGATTCTTGTGGTTGAAGATGATCCGTTGATTCTGGAGTTTCTCGTGGAAATTCTTCAGGACGAAGGCTTCGCGGTTGAATCCAGGGTCAGTGCCGACGAGGCATGCGTCTACCTGGAAGAGCATGCCGACAAGGTTCATTTGTTGCTCACCGATATCACGATGCCCGGAGAAAAGAATGGAGCGGATCTCGCTAACCACTTCGGCGACCGCTGGCCGGACAAGCCGATCATGATCATGTCGGGCTATGAAACCCCGGAAACTTCCGGTGTACGGCACGACGTCAAGTTCATCAAAAAGCCGTGGGCGATGGGGCAGTTGCTGGATACCGTAGAAGCGGCGTTCAAGTCGAAAACGGGCGGTAGAAAAATGTCGAGTGGCGCAGTTACCGTGCCTCGCTGATGCTACATTACCGGGCACGTTTGGCCGACTCTCGCGAAAGGAAGTTTGTTCTTGTCAGCGAATGCATCCGTTTTTAACACGCCGTATCGCGCGTTCCTGTTTGATATGGACGGCACGCTGCTCAACTCGATTGCCGCCGCCGAGCGGATCTGGAACACTTGGGCCTTGCGCCATGGTGTAGATGTCGAGTCTTTCCTGCCGACCATCCACGGTGCCCGGGCCATCGACACGGTTACGCGTCTGGGTTTACCCGGTGTGGATGCCGAAGCAGAAGCTGCCTGGGTCACGGAAGCGGAAATCGATGACGTTGAGGGCATCGTCGAGATAGTCAGTGCGGTAACGTTTCTTCAGTCACTGCCCCCTGGCGGCTGGGCTATCGTAACTTCCGCGCCCAAGCCGCTGGCGCTGCGCCGTATGGCCGTTGCAGGTATTGCGCGGCCTTCAGTGATGATCACGGCTGAAGACGTCAGTGTCGGAAAACCTGATCCTGCCGGTTACAGACTCGCTGCCCAACGACTCGGGGTTAAAATAACCGACTGCCTGATTTTCGAAGATGCCCCCGTCGGCATTCGGGCGGCCGAAGCCTCGGGTGCAGATCTCGTCATTATTACCTCGACCCATTCATACCCGCTCGAAACAGCGCATACGACGTTGGTCAACTATGCATCAGTCAGAGCAGTGACTGATCCCGACGGGTTTTTACATCTCACCACCAACCGTTAGGGTTTGACTGCGGGAGCAAAGCTTGCTCGCGCAAGCGGTGGTTCGATAAGCACCCGTCCAACCGGTCACAAAAAACCGGCTGATCGAGCACCTCGAAACAGCCGGCGGTTGCTTTGGATGTGCTGCCGTAAAGGGTTTACTGCGCGAGAATCGCCTGAGCCAGCTCTTCATCGCTCGCTGTCAATCCAGGATTTTTCTGACGAATATCCTGCATTACCGACTCCAGATAAACACCACGAATCGTGCCGCCGCTGGCAACAAAACTGGAGGCATCATCCCGGGCAGGAATCATCAACTTGTCGTCTTTGAACGTCGAGTACAGGGAAGCAGAAACACCCGCCGAGGTAGCAACATCTTTTGCGTCCACATCGGCCAAAGCCGAACCAGCGGGCAAGCACAACACAAGCGAAGAGATGAGTAACGAACGGCGCATGATGGTGTTCTCCGACAGCATGAAGTGTAAGGGATGTATTACATAGTTTAGGATCGATTTCGCAGGCCGGTAGTTCCGGGCGGCAAAAATAATCAATTCTGCCTGCTACGCCTCATCTTGAAAAACGCTGGCGATACTCGCGCGGCGAAACCTTGACCCTGCACTTCATGGAAGTGAGCCGACCGATGATCAGCGTCTGCGCGGCTATGTGTCATGCGGGCTATGCTTGCCAGTGCGCCCATCTGCCATGGGAGAACTGCAATGATCAATGTACGCACTGCCCGCATGCTGACTGACTACAAACGCTGGGCCGACCGACGCCTGTTTGACAGCCTGACGGCCCTGCCGCCCGGTGAGCTCAACAAGGCGCGCGTCTCGGTGTTCAAGAACATGATCGGAACCCTTAATCACATCTACGTGGTGGACTGCATCTGGCAGGCCCATCTTGAAGGTCGCGGCCACGGTTTTAAAACGTCCCACGATCTGCTTCACCCGGATTTAATGGAACTGCAACTGGCGCAAAAGGACATCGATAACTGGTACTGCAGATGGTCGGCGCGGCAGACGGATGCATCGCTGGACACGCCCGTCGAATTTGCCTTCGTTTCCGGCGAGAGCGGCACCATGAGCGCCGGCGCAATGCTCATGCACGTGGTCAACCACGCCAGCTATCACCGCGGTTGGGTGATCCAGATGTACTTTGAAATTCCGGCCATGCCGCCGGTGACCGACTTGCCGGTGTACTTGCGCGAAGCCGATCCGGGTGCTTTTCGCTCGCTCAGTCGACCGGCAACAGAGCCGAAATGTGTTGGCAGATTCGCGAGCGCAACCAACGTTCTGCCGGATCGTTATCGTTGAAGACGTTTCCCTGGCAACCCCCGTTGGGCCAAGATTGTGAATTCGGCTCCGTCGGCGCTTTCCAGTCCCGGCGCGACCAGAGCCGCGCTGTAAACGATTCGCCAGTCGTGGTAGACAGCATGGCAATCTGAAGTTTGGTTCATCTATCAAAAGCATTGAGAGAGTAAAAATTTTATGGCGACTGCATCAGCGACTATCGATATCCCGGTTTCGGCCGAAGAGGTGTGGCGATTGATCGGCGGGTTCAACTCGCTGCCGGACTGGCTGCCGTTCATTGCCCAGAGTGAACTGAGCGAAGGCGGGCGAGTGCGCAGCCTGCGCACGGCGGATGGCGCCGAAGTGGTGGAACGTCTGCGGACCTTTGATGACGCGGCTAAAACGTACAGCTATTCGATAGTGCAGGCACCGTTTCCGGCTACCGATTATCTGGCGACCATTCTCGTTGAAACCCAGGGCAAGGGCGCTCGCGTGACCTGGTCCGGTCGGTTCGCACCGCAAGGTGTGAGCGAAGAGGAAGTGGTGGCGTTGTTCCGCGGGATTTATCAGGGCGGGCTTGAGGCACTTCGAGCCAATTACTCGGCCTGATAAACATTACCACCTGGAGCCGAGCTTGCTCGCGAAAGCGGTAGTCAGTGAGCAGATATCCCTGACCCACCGCCATCGCGAGCAAGCTCGCTCCCACAGGCAGGCGGAAAACCTGCTCGCCTTTCTCGGCCAGCGGCAGGTAAAAATCGTGCTATTGCTGCCGAAAAAATTCATCTAACAGATCCCCTTTTTCAATGCATAAAACCCGTTGCAAACGCCCGGTTCTTGCAAATTGCACGGGCAACAGAAATTCCAAATATATAACCATTTGATAAATAACAATTAATTTGGCGCTCATCATTGGCACGCTGACTGCAACGACCCATTCAACAACTTGTAACAGCATCTTTCCTGCCTGGAGCGACAAACAATGATTAGATCCTCGGATGGTTTCTATCCTGCCGCAGAAGAATCGAACGCCAGGTCCGGCGTTTCCTGGGGCGCGATTTTCGCAGGGGCCGCAGCTGCGGCGGCGTTATCGTTGATCCTGGTGTTGCTCGGCTTCGGCCTGGGCTTCTCGGCAGTCTCCCCATGGGCAAACGAAGGCGTCAGCGCCAAAGGCCTGGGCATTTCAACCATTATCTGGCTGGCGTTTACCCAAATCGTCGCATCGGGGCTGGGTGGTTATATCGCCGGCCGCCTGCGTGTGAAATGGGCCAACATGCACGGTGATGAAGTTTATTTCCGCGACACCGCTCATGGTTTCCTCGCGTGGTGTGTTGCAACGCTGGTGACCGCCACGCTGGTGGTCGGTTCGGTGAGCAGCATCGTCAGCGGGGGCGTGCAAGCCGGTGCCAGCGCCGTGGGTAGCGCTGCGAGTGCAGCTACTCAAGCGGCGGGTACTGCCGCAAGCAACACCGACAGTGACCAGTACGGTTATTTTATCGACAGCCTGTTCCGCGATGATCGCCCGGTTGCTGTCAGCGATGACGCCGCCCGCAGCACCGTTACCCGCATCTTTGGCCGCAGCCTGAGCGACGGCCAACTGTCTGCCGAAGATCGTACCTATCTGGCGCAACTGGTTGCTCAACGGACCAACCTGAGTCAGGCCGATGCTGAACGTCGTGTCGATGAAGTGTATGCACGCACCCAGAAAGCAATCGCCGACGCCAAGCAGGCTGCCAAGGAAGCCGCTGACACCGCCGCTAAAGTTGCTGCCATGACTGCATTGTGGATGTTCGTTGCACTGCTGATCGGCGCGTTCTTCGCCAGTTTTGCTGCAACCTTTGGTGGTCGCCGTCGGGATGCCGTGGAGTACCTCGAGACCGATACCTACGTGACCCCAACCCAAGTTCGTTAATAAGGAGAACTCCCATGCGCTCATTACTGCTGCTGTTCCTTGGCATCCCGATCCCGATCATCATTCTGATTGCGTTGCTGACGTAATATTTGCGAGGCTCATGCCTCTGCCGCTTCCGCCCTGGGTGGAAGCGGCTTTTTTTGGTTGTTCGGCTCATGCATCGGCCATAACCGTCGATATCCCCTACACGTCGAGCCGTTTGTCTTCTATATACAGCCGCTCGATTGAATTTCTTGCTATAAACGCACTCCGATAACCATCGCCAAGGTTGCCATAGAGCACTTTCCGGGCTTTGTCGGCCACATTCGCTGTCTTTTCAGTTGCTGAGGTCTCAAGTCGGCCTTAGACTGCCGCCCCTCGTAAATTGAGTGCCGGGTGGCGCTTGGAATAGACGGCGCCTTTCCGCTGGCCAGACCCGGTCTGCCGGATCGCTCCCTAATTCGCCTTAATGCACGTTTTTTTATAGAGATATCAATGACAAAGGACAAGTTGCTGGCCATGCCGGCGGATGATTACATGAATGCCGAGCAACATGCTTTTTTCTCCGAGCTGCTGCAGAACATGAAAGTCGAAACCCATGAGCGCATCGAGCAGAATCGCATCGCCATCGAGAGCCTGGACACCCCGGCCGATCCGGCTGACGCTGCTTCTGTCGAAGAAGAGCGCACCTGGCTGGTGAACGCGATCGATCGCGATCAGCGCATGCTGCCTCAGTTGGAACAAGCACTCGAGCGCATCAAGGAAGACAGCTTCGGCTGGTGCGACGACAGCGGCGAGGCGATTGGCCTCAAGCGTTTGCTGATCAGCCCGACCACCAAATACTGCATCGAAGCTCAAGAGCGTCACGAACAGATCGACAAGCACCAGCGTCAGGCCTGATCTCGTAACGCCCCGCATCGCGGACAAGCCTCACGCTTTAACGAGCAAGGCATGCCCGCGATGCTTTTTTTCGTCTGCCGAAAAGTGCTGAGTGTTTTAGTTGATCTGCTGCAAAGCCCGACTAACGGACCATGGATAATGGCGTTGTAGTGGCGTTTAATGCTCAAACAACAATGACAAACGACGTGGGGTGACGAAATGACGAGAGACGGATCTCCGGCTATGGCCGTGCCTGGACCAGCGCTTGCTGCGAAAAACCGCTGGCTGGCACCAACGCTGCAAAGCGTCGCCCTGATGCTGTTGTTGTGCGGCATGACGCTGGGCGGCTGGTCGCTGTACATCGGACTGCCAGTGGCAGTCGTGATTGTCTGGCTGCCTCGACTGCGTGCTCGAGCAGTTCCCGAGGAAATCAGCGACGGCGGAAGTGGTTCGATGGCCGAGCTGACGCGCGATCTTTCCTACACCACCAGTCACAACGCTTTGTCAGCTGCCGGCGTCGCGTTCTCTGTGCGGCAACTGGCCGACAAGCTGCAATCGCAACTCGGCGCAGCCGCGCAAATTGTCAGCAGCGCAGAAGTGATGATTGCCACCGAGCAAGCCACCTCGACCCTCAGCCGAGATGCGCTTCGTGCGGCGAGCGAGGCACATCGAAGCAGCGCGGCCGGCAGCGTCGAGCTGAGCGAATCGATTACGCGCATGCACCAGCTCAGCGAACGTGCCAACGGCAGCCGCGAGCTGATCGAGGCCCTGAGTCTGCGCAGCGACGACATTCAGCGCGTCACGCTGGTGATTCAGTCCATCGCCAGCCAGACCAATTTGCTCGCGTTGAACGCGGCGATCGAAGCGGCGAGGGCAGGAGAGCACGGTCGTGGTTTTGCGGTGGTGGCCGATGAGGTCCGCGGCCTCGCGGCGCGTACAGCGACGGCCACCGGTGAGGTCGGTGAGATGGTCGCCGATATCCAGCGACGTACCGCGCAGGTGGTCGAGCAGATTCGGCAGCTGTCCAGCGACCTCGACATTGGCGTCGAGCAGGTTGAACGCACCGGGTCGCATCTGGAAAACATCGCCCGTCTGGCGGCGGGTGTCGAACGTCAGGTCGGTGAGATCGCCCAGGGTGCCGACACTAATCGCGAGCAACTCGACAGCCTGTTTCACGCCATCGAACAAATGCGTAGCGACCTTGCGATCAGTGATCAACAAACCCGAAGCCTCGCCGAGGCGGCGGTGCAGATGGAAGGGCAGGCCGAAACCATTAGCGAGCGGCTGGCCGAAGTCGGCCTGGATGATTATCACCAGCGCATTTATGACCTGGCCCGCGAAGGCGCCAATCAGATTGCAGCACGCCTGGAGGCCGATATCGACGCAGGTCGGGTCAGTCTCGATGACTTGTTCGATCGCACCTACCAGGCGATTCCCAACACCAATCCGGCCAAATACCAGACGCGTTTTGATCGCTACGCCGACCAGGTCTTGCCGGCCATTCAAGAACCTTTGTTGCCGCGCCATGAAGGCCTGGTGTTCGCGATTGCCTGCACGCAGCAAGGTTATGTGCCGACGCACAACAAAGTATTCAGTCAGCCGCTGACGGGCGATGTGCAGATCGACACCTTGCAGAACCGCACCAAGCGCAAATTCGCTGACCGCACGGGCATCCGTTGCGGCAGCCACCAGCAGGCGGTGCTGTTGCAAACTTACACGCGGGACACCGGTGAATTAATGCACGACTTGTCCGTGCCGATCATGGTGAAGGGCCGGCACTGGGGCGGTTTGCGGTTGGGGTATAAACCAGAAAACCCACGCTGATGCGTGGAGGGTATGCGATGCATGAGCGAAGCGTGCTCGCGAAGGACGTCAACGATGATGCGTTTATCGGCAGGATCGAGTTGGCTGGACGTTCTTCGCGAGCAAGCTTCGCTCCTGCACAGGGTGTTATTTGCTGTCGTGCAGGCGCACGTTCAATTCGTCGACCATCATGGCTTCATCGCCGTCGGCCAGTAACCATTCCTTGAGCAGCTGAGTTTGGTGCGGCTCCCAGAAATCCGCTTCTGACACCTTTGTCTCTGGCTCGAGTTGATGCGCTTCGATGAAGCCATCAATGGCAGTCCCTTCAGTAGGCAGGCCCAGTTGAGCGAACAGGGTTTCCAGGTTATTTGCAGGCATGTCCATTTTCATCTCCCAGGGAAGTTCCGGTCGCATCAGGTACGCGATCGACAAATGCGGCGTCATTGCATCTGAGGGAATGGCGCGCCAAGAGTTCGAACAAGTTTGAGCCACCAGCGAATTTCACTCGATGATGGCAATAGGCTATTGATTATCAGGATTCAGCCGCTTACGATGCCGTCGCGTTTTTGGCGTCATAGAGCCGCCATGCGAAAAATCCGTACATGGATGTAGGCGATGCACCCCGGTTTTCCAGCCTTGCAGTGCCGATCTGGCCATCCCTTGCGTGAATTATTTTCGAGCCGACGCATCCCGATTCCGCATGAAGAGGATGTAAGCAGTGAAGCGTCTTATGTATCTGATGGCCATCGCGCTTGGCCTGTCACTGACCGGTTGTGTGTCGTTCACCCCGCTAGGCCCCATTGGCGAGCCCTTGAAGACGGCGTCATCGACGCTTGATCGCAGTGCCGAAATCCGCGATGTGGTGATCTCTGCGCCCAGGCTGGACGAAGCGGTACGCGCCAATGGCAGCCGCCAGCTGACCGAGCAGATCAGCACCTATGTCGACAAAAGCGATTACTTCAAGCGCATCGTTGTATTTCCGGCCAAAGCAGGGGAAGACGATGTGGTGCTCAAGTTCAATCTGACCTCGCTCGCCGGTAAACGCACCATGCACCCGGCTTACATTCCCGGTGCGTTGCTCACGTTGACGATCTGGATCTGGGTCGATGGCCCTATTTACGTCGACAAGTACGACCTGGCCGGCGAACTGATCATCGAAGACCGTCAGGGCAAGCAGTTGGCGAGGTCGATTGAGCAGGTCAGGCTCGACAAGAATGTCGGCCTGTGGAACGCCGACTACTTGAATCCACGACTGGGCAGTACACAGTTGCGCGAACTGATCGCTCAATTGCTGGCCAATGCCACGCCTCAATTGCAGACACCGTCCAAGGAACTCGCCGCCCATGAATAAGTACTTTCTGTTGATATTGTTACTGGTCAGCAGCACCTTGACCGGTTGCATTTCCTATTCCAAACACGAATTGGCGGCGGTGGATCAGTGGCCACCGGCCCAGGCTCGACAGGACAAACCGACGGCCTACCTGCACGTGACCACTCAACAGCAGTTCAACGGCGAACTGGCGGGCGGCGGTGGAAATGCGGCGCTGGTGGAGAAGAGCATGCTCGACACCTTCAAGGAGTCCGGTCAGTTCAAAACCGTGACGACGGACAAAGTCGAGTCGAACCTGTACGTCACAAGCACGCTGACCAACAACGAACAAGGCAATCTGGCCAGTGCGTTTTTGACCGGTTTCACGCTCTTCCTGATTCCGACGACGTACAGCAACACATTTACGCTGGAAACGGTGATCAAGGATCAGGAAGGCAAGTTGCTGGGCAAAATCGTCAAGCAGGAAAGCACCCGCACCTGGATGCAGATTTTCCTGATCGTTGGTCTGCCGTTCAATGAACGCGCAGATGGGCTGCTCAAACACCTGACCCAGAGCACGCTGGATGAAGCGGTCAAACGCAAATTGATCTGACATTTATCTAAAAGCGGCGTGCAACTTTGCGGTTGGCACGCCGTGAACACCTTCAGGCACGGCCGTTCTGCCGCGCTGAACAACGTCTTCAGGCTTTCAAGGCCCCAGCATCGACGGCGGCCTTGAGTTCCATCGCCGATTCCGCTGCAGCGAGGGCGGCGCCGTCCGACGTTTTGAACCAGCGATCTTTCTCGACTTGATGATAAGTCACAGCCGTCAGCGGCGGTTTGGCCCGCATGACAATGACAGCCTGGAATTCGCCATCGATTTCTCTGGCTTCGCCCCGGATAAAAAATTCACCGATATCAAATTCCGTCACTGGGCAGCCTTCCCTTGGTAATTGTCTGTGGTGTTGAACCGCCCGGCCCGGGAACGGATTCATTGGTCGGGCAGTATGGCAGTAGTTGCCTGCCGACGTCGGAGATAAGTCGTCGGCATGACGAAGCGTCATTGAATCGATATATCGAGATTTCAACTACGCCACTCCAGCGCACGGGCGAGGGCGCACGCCTCATTGTGGCTACTGCGGAATCCTCTTACATATCCTGTGGAAATTTCCCTGATATGGAAAAACGCATTGCCGGCCAATATCACCTGGTAACGCGGTCTGGTCTGCTGTTCCTCGGGCTCTGCCGGATCGCGGAACAACGCCGCATGCAGTGTCGAAGCGTTGCGCAGATGTGTCGCCTGGATCGGTGCGCAGTGGGTCATGGTGCTCATATGAAGTCCTTTTCGTGGTTTTGCCGACGTATGTACGTAGTTATGGGTAGTCTGCGATAGCATCGCTGCTCTAGAATCACCCTCACCGGTTGGCGATTGATCACATCTAAAGCAATTTTTTGCCGCCGATATGTAAGAAAAGTACCTTTTTCAAAGCGTCTTTTCCCCAAGATTGGTAATCCGTACTTTCCGGCAACCAACAGGGCTTTTTCCTTCAGCTTTTGGCGAAGGCCCGGCGAGACGCCGTGCAAGACTTTCCATTAGTCTTCACGTACTTCGCGACGAATGAGCCCTCAGTTCATCTCGGGATGCCAGCCGGGTCATTCGGCGAAACCATCGGCATTGCCGCTTTTTTCTGCTGTGCGTTTTCTGCGTACGGCACCAATTTTTCCAGATGTGGGGATGTTTCCTTGGCAGTAAGTAATCTCGATATGCATGCTTTGTTCGTGCTGGGTGATTTGCGAGCGAAGCTTGTTAAACAGTTCCAGTCGCGTTTCGTTTACGTCACCGAGCAAAATGCCGAGGGCATTTACATTGCCGAGCTCGACACCGAATCTGCCCTGGTGGTGGACGATAAGCCCGGTTTGAAACTCAAGGTTGGCGATCACTTCAGCGCGGCCGTTCTACCGAGTCGCGAAGGCGGCAAACTGGAGATCAGGTTCCGCGAAATCAAACTGACGGCGTATGGGCTGGGCGACTATGCCTTTGTCAATACTGCCGACGGTGAGGCGGTGATTTTCAAGGAAGGTCACAGCGTGGTGATGGTATTTGCCGCTCACCAACAGTTGCAGGAAGGCCTGACCAAGACACTTAAAGCGGTCACGGCCAAAGCGGCCAAGTGGCGAAAAGGCGAGTTGATCACCTTCAAGGCCAGCGAATAATGCCCCTGACCCGCGCCGATTTTCATGTGCAAAACCTGGCCAGCGCCAAGGCTGAAGCCCAGCGGCTGTTCGCTCAGAAAATTATCCTGCAGGGCGCCTGGCTGGGTTGGGTCGCCTCGCAGATCTACAGGTTGCAGCCGGCGGAATACGCCAGCATGGTCAGAAGAGAACTGGCGTGCCTGCAGGACACTTGCGCAAAATAATACACACCCCTCGAAAGCAGGAACCTCTACTACAGTCAGTTGACTGAGTATTCTGAGGCTTGCGGTCTTCGTCAGGCCAACCTGCTATTGCTGTGTACAGCACGAGGTGAAACGCATGAACGGATTTCGACGGTTGCTGGCCGCGACGTTGGCCACTTTCGCTTTGCTGATTTCACCCGTCCCGGTATTCGCTGCCCAGTCGCCCATTCACTTTGCCGATCTGAATTGGGAGAGCGGCAGCCTGATCACCGATATCCTGCGAATTATTGTCGAGAAAGGCTACGGTCTGCCCACCGATACGCTGCCGGGAACGACCATCACTCTGGAGACCGCCCTGGCCAACGATGACATTCAGGTAATCGGCGAGGAATGGGCCGGACGCAGCCCGGTCTGGGTCAAGGCTGAAGCCGAGGGCAAGGTCGTCGGTCTCGGCGACACCGTCAAAGGTGCGACCGAGGGCTGGTGGGTCCCGGAGTACGTCATCAAGGGCGATCCGGCCAGAGGCATCAAGCCATTGGCGCCCGACTTGCGCAGCGTGAGCGATCTGCCCCGCTACAAAGACGTCTTCAGCGATCCGGAAACACCGGGCAAAGGGCGTTTTCTAAACAGCCCGATCGGCTGGACCTCCGAGGTCGTCAACAAGCAGAAGCTCAAAGCCTATGGCCTGGACGACAGCTATGTGAATTTCCGTAGCGGGTCTGGCGCGGCGCTGGACGCGGAAATCAGCTCCTCCATCCGACGCGGCAAGCCGGTATTGTTCTACTACTGGTCGCCGACACCATTGCTTGGCCGTTTCAAACTGATTCAACTGCAAGAGCCGGCATTCGATGCCGAGGCCTGGAAGACGTTGACCGACGCTGATAATCCCAATCCGAAGCCGACCCGTTCACTGGCTTCGAAGTTGTCTATCGGCGTGTCCACACCGTTCCAGAAACAGTATCCGCAGATCGCCGAATTCTTCAGCAAGGTCGATTTCCCTATCGATACTTTGAACAAGGCATTGGCCGAAATGAGCGAGAAACATACGCCGTCCCGTCAGGCGGCGGAGGCGTTCATGAAGGCGCATCCGGAGGTTTGGCAGGCCTGGGTGCCGAAGGATGTGGCGGACAAGGTCTCGGCCGGGCTCAAGTAAAGTAGCGAGGGCGGGGTGAGCTTGCTTGCGATGCATTCAACGTTGCACCTGCTCCGTGCCCTTCGAAGAATGCCGACTGCTCACTTCAGCGGGCACATCATCACCCGCCATACGTTTGCGAAAAAGCGCCGCCCGCGCCAGCAACAGAGTGGTCACCGGCACGGTGATCGCCAGCAAAACCGGAATGAGCCAGGCGTGCAGGACCGGCGCAGACTTCAGTGCGGAAAAGTAAATGATCGAGGCCAGCGCCACAGACCAGGCGCCTAACGTCGAGGCCAGCGCCGGCGGGTGCATGCGCTGAAAGTAATCCTTCAGCCGCACCAGACCGACGGCACCCAAGAGCGCAAACAGACTGCTGAGCACCAGCAGGATCGCCACCGCAATTTCCACCCACATGGACAGTTCAGCGTTCACTCGATCACCTCGCCACGCAGCAGGAATTTGGCCAATGCAAACGAGCCAACAAAGCCGAACAACGCGATCAGCAGCGCCGCTTCAAAGTAGGTGTCACTGGCATAACGGATGCCCAGGGTCAGCATCATCAGCATCGCGACGATGTACAGATAATCCAGCGCCAGTACCCGATCCTGCGCGGAAGGGCCTTTGAACAGCCGCGTCAGTGTCAGCACCATTGCCAGGGAAAAGATGAACAGGCTCAGCAGGATCGCATTCGACAGCAGCGGGCTCATTCGAAGATCTCCATCAATGGGCGCTCGTAGGTGGCCTTGAAGTGCTGGATGAACCGCGCTTCGTCCTCCAGATCGAACACGTGCAGCAACAGGATGCTGCGGTCCAGCGCCAGTTCCGACCAGACGGTGCCGGGCACCACCGTGCAGATCATCGCCAATGCGGCCAGCCCGTTGGCATCGCGCAGGTCCAGCGGCACTTTAATGAATGCCGAGCGTGGCGGCCGCCGGCGCGCGTTGAGCACGCCCCACGCCACCTCGAGATTGGACTTCACCACATCGCGACCGACCAGAAAAAACAGCCGCACAATCACGCCGGGCCGACCAATGCGCATTGGCAATGGTCGCAGCTTGCGCATCATCACCGGCGCACAGAACCCCAGCAACGCGCCCAACAACAGATTGCCGGGGCTCAGCGAGAGGTTCAGCAGCAGCCACAGCAGCCACAGCGCCAACGATAACCATGGCGCGGGAAACAGACGATTCATGGCAGCTCCTCCACCAACGCCGCTCTGGCTTCGGGGCTCGGCACCGCGCGTGTCGCCATGACCGCGACCACGTACTGCTGCGGGTTGTTCAAGGCCTGCGCGGCGGCTTGGGTGTAGCGCAGCAACGGTTCGGCCTTGAACGTGAGCACGACGCTCAAACCCAGTAATGCAATGATCGGCAGGCATTCGAACAGGCGCAGCGCCGGCGACGGCCGTTCTTCCGGTGTCCAGAAGCGCTGGACGCCGACCCGCGAAAATGCGATCAACGATGCCAGCCCTGACAGTATCAACAGTGCCAGCAAACCCCACGCCGCATTCGACACCGGTTCATCGGCGCTATTGCCCAGGCCCAGCGGGTTGAGCAGGGCGCCCAGCAGGTTGAGCTTGCCGATGAAGCCGGACAGCGGCGGCATGCCGATGATGAGCAAGGCGCATGCGATGAAACTCAAACCGAGAAACGCCATGGTCCAGGGAATCACCTGGCCGACCACAGCTTTCTGCTCGTCATCGAGGTTAATGCCCTTGGGCGGTTGCAAGGATTCCAGTGGACGGGCGATCAGGTCGCCGTCGTCGTACAGCGGCATTTCATTGGCCGAACGCGAACGCTCGATCAACTCGGCAAGCAGGAACAGCGCACTCAACGCCAGCGTCGAGCTGACCAGGTAAAACAGTGCCGCACCAATCAGGTTCGGCTGGGCAAAACCGATGGCCGATAGCAGAATCCCCGCGGATACGAGAATGCTCAAACTGGCCATGCGCTCCAGGCGTTGTGCGGCAAGAAGTGCCACGGCGGCGCAGACAATGGTCGCCATACCGCCGTAAATCAGCCAGTCGCCGCCAAAGTACGCCGACGCACCGGCCTGCCCCGAGAACAGCAGCGTCCACAAACGCAGCAAGGTGTAGACGCCGACTTTGGTCATGATCGCGAACATCGCCGCCACGGGCGCGCTGGCCGAAGAGTAGGCGGGAGCGAGCCAGAAATTCAGCGGCCACATCCCGGCCTTGGCCAAAAACGCCACAGCCAGAATTCCCGCGCCGGCGTGCAGCAAGCCACGATCGGCTTCCGTCACCAACGGGATTTTTTGCGCCAGATCGGCCATGTTCAGCGTCCCGGTGACGCCGTAGATCAGCGCCGCGCCGATCAGGAACAGCGACGACGCCAGCAGATTGATCGAGATGTAATGCAACCCTGACGACACCCGCGCGCGGCCCGAGCCATGCAGCATCAAGCCGTAAGATGCAGCGAGCAGTACTTCGAAGAACACGAACAGATTGAACAGGTCGGCGGTCAGAAACGCGCCATACAAGCCCATCAGCTGGATCTGAAACAGCGCATGGAAACTCGAACCGGCGCCGTCCCAGCGGGCCATTGCGAACAGCAGGGCGCTGACGCCGATGATGCCTGTCAACACCAGCATCAACGCTGAAAGTCGATCGACCACCAGCACAATCCCGAACGGCACTTGCCAGTTGCCCGGCAGGTAGACGCCGATGGAGCCGGGTACACCGGTCGATTGCGTCCATTGCAGCAACAGCACGGAGATAGCCAGCCCGAGCAGGCTGGAGAGCAGGTTGATACGAGCCTTCAGCGGCCGGTGTTTCTCGCCCAGCAGCAGCATCACGGCGGCCGTCAGCAGTGGCAGCAGAATCGGTGCGGCGATCAGGTGCGTCATTGCATTCATTCTTTAGGCTCCCGGCCATCCACATGGTCGGTACCGGTCAGGCCACGCGAGGCCAGCAGCACAACAAGAAACAACGCGGTCATGGCGAAACTGATGACGATGGCGGTCAGCACCAGCGCCTGGGGCAGCGGGTCGGTGTAATGCAGCAGATCCTGCGGCACGCCGTCCTTGATGATTGGCTCCTTGCCGATGAACAGGCTGCCCATGCTGAAGATGAACAGGTTGACGCCATACGACAGCAGGCACAGGCCCATGACCACCTGAAACGTTCGAGGTCGCAGGATCAGCCAGACGCCGGACGCGGCCAGAACGCCGATGGCGATTGCGATGACTTCTTCCATCAGACGGCTCCCTGGGTGGCGACGGATTTGGGCAGGGTCGCGGTTTTGTGCCCTCGGACCGATTGGTGCGCGATGGCCGTAAGAATCAGCAAGGTCGAGCCGACCACCACCGAGTACACGCCCACGTCGAAGAACAAGGCGCTGGCGATGTGAATCTCGCCGAGCAACGGCACGCTCAGGTGCCAGGTGTGCGTGGTCAGGAACGGGTAACCGACGGCCATCGCGCCGAGCCCGGTGACCGTCGCGAAGAGCAAACCGGTGCCCATCCAGCGCAGCGGGCGCAGACTCATTTGTGCTTCGACCCACTGGGTGCCAGCGACCATGTATTGCAGGATGAACGCCACCGACATGACCAGCCCGGCGACAAAACCGCCGCCCGGCTGATTGTGCCCGCGCAGGAACAGGTAAGCAGACACCACAAGCGCGATCGGCAGCAGCAGTCGCACCAACACAGCCGGGACCATCATGAAGCCCAGCGCGGTGTCGCTGGCCGACCGCGGGTTGACCAGATCGGTCACCACGTCGGGCGCCAGCAACCGCTGTTGGGCTGGCAGTTGCAGGCTTTCCTTGGGCGGGCGGAAGCGTCGCAGGAGGGCGAAAATGGTCAGGGCCACCGCCGCCAGCACGGTGATTTCGCCGAGGGTGTCGAAGCCACGGAAATCTACCAGCATCACGTTGACCACATTGCTGCCACCGCCTTCGGGCAAGGCGCGGCTCAAGTAGAACGACGAAATATCGTTGGGCGTCTGGCGCGTCAGCATCGCGTACGACAGCAATGCCATGCCGGCACCGACCGCAATCGACAGCAGCAGGTCACGCAAGCGTCGGATGCGCGCCTTGCGCAGAGTGCTCGGCAACGGCGAAACCTCCTCGATCCGCCGCGGCAACCAGCGCAGGCCCAGCAGAATCAGTACGGTGGTGACCACTTCGACCACCAGTTGCGTCAGCGCCAGGTCGGGCGCCGAGAACCAGACAAAGGTGACGCACGTCATCAAGCCGCAGACGCTGACCATGGTCAGGGCCGCGAGCCGGTGGTACTTGGCCTGCCACGCCGCGCCGAGCGCGCAGGCAATCGCCAGCACCCAGAAGGTAACGAACACGATGGAGCCTGGAATCTTCGGTCGATCGCCCCAACTCAACTGGCTGTGCAGCATCGGGATCAATCCGGCCAGCACGGCCGCGACCACCATCAGGAACAGCTGGGTTTGCAGGCGTCTGGTACTGACCCGTCGTTCCAGGCGCCGGGCCACGCGCATCATGACCACCTGGCTGCGCTCGAACATGCGCTTGCCGTTGAAACGGCCCACCACCGGTGGGTATTTGAAGCGGCCGCGCTTTAACTGATTGCGCAGCAACAGATAGAGCAGGATGCCGCCGGACATGGCGACCAGGCTCATGATCATCGGCGCGTTCCAGCCGTGCCAAATGGCCAGGCTGTATGGCGGCAGTGTGCCGCCCACCACGGGCAGGGCAGCAGCGGCCAGTAACGGCCCGACCACTTGTGCCGGGAAGATCCCGACGACCAGGCAGGCGAACACCAGCAACTCGACCGGCGCGCGCATCCAGCGCGGTGGTTCGTGCGGAGTGTGCGGCAAATCGGTAGCGGCAGGACCGAAGAACACATCGACGGTGAAGCGCAACGAGTAGGCGACGCTGAACGTCCCGGCGAGGGTCGCGACGATCGGCAACGTCATTTCGATCCAGGCGGTCGCATTGATAAACACGGTTTCGGCGAAAAACATTTCCTTGGAGAGGAAGCCGTTCAGCAACGGCACGCCCGCCATCGAGGCGCTGGCGACCATGGCCAGGGTCGCGGTAAACGGAATCAGTTTGATCAGGCCGCTGAGTTTGCGGATGTCTCGCGTGCCGCTCTCGTGGTCGATGATGCCCGCCGCCATGAACAGCGAAGCCTTGAACGTGGCATGGTTGAGAATATGGAACACCGCGGCCACAGCGGCCAATGGACTGTTGAGGCCCAGCAGCAGCGTGATCAGCCCCAGGTGACTGATCGTCGAATAGGCCAGCAGGCCTTTGAGGTCATTCTGGAACATCGCACAGTATGCGCCGAGCAACAGCGTGCAGGCACCGGCGCCGCTGACGATGTAGAACCATTCTTCACTGCCCGACAGCGACGGCCACAACCGTGCCAGCAGGAAAACCCCGGCCTTGACCATGGTCGCGGAGTGCAGATACGCCGAAACCGGCGTCGGCGCAGCCATCGCGTGGGGCAGCCAGAAGTGGAAGGGGAACTGCGCGCTTTTGCTCAGGGCGCCGATCAGGATCAAAGGAAGCAGGACGGGGTAGAGGGTATGTGCACGAATCAGATCGCCGGCAGCCAGAACCTTGTCCAGGTCATAGCTACCGACGACATGGCCAAGCAGCATGACTCCGGCCAGCAGGCACAACCCGCCCGCGCCTGTGACCATCAACGCCATGTAGGCGCCGCGTCGCGCATCGGCGCGGTGATGCCAATAACCGATCAAGAGGAATGAGAAGAGACTGGTCAGCTCCCAGAAAAACACCATCTGAATCAGATTGCCGGAAATGACCAGGCCGAGCATGGCGCCCATGAACGCCAGGAAAAAGGCGAAGAATCGCGGTACCGGATCGTCCGGCGACATGTAGTAGCGAGCGTACAGCGACACCAGCGCGCCGATGCCGAGCACCAGCATCGAGAACAGCCAGGCAAACCCGTCCATGCGCAGGACGAAGTTCAGGCCCAGGCTGGGCAACCAGAAAAATTCTTCACGAATGACCCCGCCATGGGCGATCTGCGGGTAGAGCAGCGCCACCTGGATCGTACCGATCAAGGCCACCACGCCAGCCAGCAGAGATTCGGTGTTGCGCGCGTTGTGTGGCAGCAGGGCGGCCAGACAGCTGCCGACGAAGGGCAGAAGCAGTAGAACTATCAGGGACATAGGCTTCTAATCTGCGGAAGTTTGTGAAGCATCATACGTGCCAGTCCCCGGATCGCCAAACGCCAAGCTGTCGCAGAATCCTACAAGGTAGTCGGATAATTCCTGTATTTCATTGTGTCAAAGATGTGTGTTCAGCAGGCTTGGCCACCTTTGGAATACCTCTGACAGGCGCTTCAAATCTTCACGCTCAACCTTGGGTTTCCTGCTCCAACTCTTCGTTTACCACAACTTTCTTACCCTTGGTTTTCAACTCACTCACAATCACCGCCGCCACAATCAATCCCGCGCCGAGCAACGCTATTGCCGGCAAACGCTCCCCGGCGATCCGCCCGACAAGCCCGGCCCACACTGGCTCCCCCGCATAAATCAATGTTGCGCGGGTTGGCGAAACGCTTTTCTGCGCCCAGTTCATCGCCACCTGAATCGCCGCACTCGCGGCACCGAGGCCAAGGGCGCTGCACAGCAGGAACCAGGAAAAATCGGGGATTACTTCCTGAGTCGGAACGATCATCAGGAATGCCAGCACCGACGTGGTCGCCAATTGCACCACCGTAACCCGGCGCACATCGACCTGACCGGCGTAGGCGCTGATCAAAATGATCTCTGCGGCGATTGCCACCGCGCTGATCAGCGTAACGATTTCACCCGAGCTGAAATTGAATGAAGCCCCCGCAGGGCCGGACACCAGCATCAGCCCGGCGAAGGCCAGCATGATGCCGATGCTCGGCATCAATCCCGGCCGCCGTCCCAGCACCAGCCATTGCAGCAACGGCACGAACGGCACGTACAGCGCGGTGATAAATGCCGACTGGCTGCTGGGAATGCTTTGCAAGCCGACAGTCTGCAAGCCATAACCGAGCATGATTGCTACGCCGATGAACGCTCCCGCCCTGAGTTCGAATACCGTCAGGTCGCGCAGCTGACGCCAGGAGAACAACGCGACGATCAACGCCGCTGCAGCGAATCGCAGGCCCACAAAAAACATCGGCCCGCTGACCGTCATCGCATGTTGCACCAACAGGAACGTGCCGCCCCAGACCATCGTTATGACGACCAGCACGTATTCGGCTTTACTGAAGCGTGTGAAACGAGGAGAGGAGTTCGACGACGTCATGACCTTGCGCGCTACCTGTGGGAGACGCACAATGCGCCGAATGGTGCGCAGTATACTGCCCAGTCCTGTCAAGTGAGCAATATAGTGCCCAAAAATTCCATACAACGTGCTTCGGTTCTGCAGCACGTCAGCCTTAACGTCCGACGTCTGCGCCATGCGGCCGACATGAGTCAGACCGCGCTGGCGGAAAAATCCGGGGTCAGCCGTCGCATGCTGGTGGCCATCGAAGCGGGCGAGAAGAACGTCAGCCTGACCACCCTCGACCGCGTGGCCGAAGCGTTGAACGTGGCGTTCAGTGATCTGATCCAGGCGCCCGACGCGCGCGATCCGAGCCGCATCAACGAGGTCGCATGGGCAGGAACAATCCCGGGCAGCAAAGCGGTTTTGCTTTCCAAAGCCACCGCGACCCGTGAAGTCGAGCAGTGGGAGTGGTGCCTGCAACCCGGCGAAATTTACCCGTCGCTGCCCGATGCCGACGGCTGGAGTGAACAGATTTACGTCTTCGAAGGTTGCCTGACATTGATGTTGGGCGACACCCCTCACGAAATTGCCGCCGGCGAGTTTTATATGTTCGCCAGCAACCAGCCGCATGCTTATCGCAATGACGGGCCGGTGGCCGTGCGGTTTGTGCGTAATGTGGTGATTTAGCGTTCTGGCGGTTTGCAGAACTGTTTTTGGCGAGTACTGACCAGTGAGAGCGGCATGAGCAAAACCTGCAGTGCATCGGTGCCAGCCGCCATTCGCCACGCAGACATCCTCATCATCGGCGGTGGCCTGAGCGGCACAATGCTCGCAGCGCAACTGGTGCGCTTGCCGGGCAAGCGCTCGGTGCTGGTGATCGAGCCGCGCGCCGAACTGGGCCGGGGCGAAGCGTACAGCGCGGTCGAGCTTGGCCATACGCTCAATGGCAATGCGGCGCGCATGAGCGTCGATCCGGACAACGCCGACGACCTGACGCAGTGGCTGACCGATTACATTGCGGCCGGCGGCTGGCCGGAATCCGATGAGCAGCATCTGCCGGTCAGTGAACTGTTTCCACCACGGGGGATATTTGGCCTGTACGTGCAGCAGCGTCTGGCTGAGGCGCAAGCGGTGGGCGTTGTCGAGGGTTCGACGATTGAACACGTGCGGGCAGAGGTCATTGACCTGCAGACGGATGATCAACGTTGTTTACTCACACTCAGTAATGGTCAGCAGTTGCAAGGTGCGTATGCCGTGCTGGCGACGGGGATGTTTCCCGCGGCGCGCACGGCGCAGAAGGAGTCCAGCGGGGTCAACGCTGCCGCACTTGATCCGTGGGACGTCGCCGCCATGCGTCGGCTCGATCCGCAGTCGACGGTGCTGATCATCGGTTCCGGACTGACCATGGTCGATGCCGTGGTGTCACTGGAACAGGCCGGGCACCGAGGACCCATCGAAGTGTTTTCCCGGCATGGCTTGCTGCCGCACGTACGTCGCCAGCCTCCGGCGTGGGTGGATTTTCTCGCGGTTGACCACAGTATTCGCACCCCGCGCCAATTGGTGCGCGAGTTGCGTCGGCATTGCCGGGACGCCATTGCGCAAGGCATCGACTGGCAGGCACCCCTCGACACCGTGCGCGCGCACATCGGCCGCTTGTGGCGTCAGGCAACGGATGCACAGCGGCGGCAGTTTGTGCGGCACGTGCGGCCGTGGTGGGAAAGTCATCATCACCGCTCACCGCCGTTAAGTGCAGCGTTGGTGGAACGGCTGCACGGGGAAGGGCGGCTGCGGATTCAGGCAGCTTCATTCAGGGGGCTGGAGCCAACTTTGGATCATGGCGTGAGCATTCGCGTTCGTCGTCGAGGCGAGGCGGATACGGTCGTCGTCGGCGGTGCGGCGTTGATCAATTCCAGCGGCATCGAGTACGACTGGCGGCGAGTCGCGCGGCCGCTACCGCAGCAGTTGCTGGCGCGAGGATTGATTCAACCGGGGCCGTTGGCGTTGGGTATCGCTGCGGCAGTCGACGGCGCGGTGCTGAGCGCCGACGGCACATTGGCCGATCGCCTGTTCGCCATGGGTCCACCCCTGCGCGGTATGTGGTGGGAAAGCACAGCGGTGACCGACGTCGCCAGCCAGGCCAAGGCCCTCGCCAGTCGTCTGGTTCACAGGTAGCAGCTACGGGTGTAATAACGGTTGATCAGTTGCGCTGCTCATTTGCTGCCTGTCATGGCTTGCTCAGGCTATTGAAGTAATTCTCCGAAGGGGCTTGCTCAAAATGCAGCGTGCGCAGAAAGTCGTCCAGAGCCCGACAGTCGCGGTCACCCGATAGACGTCGAACATTTTCGAAGTGCTGTTGGAGTTGCTCGTAGCTGTCCTCCATGACCTTTAACGCTTGATCGCCGGGCGCATCGTTGCCGAATAGCGGGTGCCCGCGGGCACGGTATTGTGTCTCGGATGGCGCCTTTCCCGACGCCGGCGCCTTCTGATTTGCCATCGCCAGCAGGCTCGCTCCCACAGGTTTGTCAATTCAGAACCGGGACCGCTTCATGCCGGCCATCAAGGCGATGCAGCAGCATATGCAAGTGATTGCGGTGTATGGCGGCGCCGATCATCGCCTGCAGCCCGGCACCGTTCTGCAACGTTTCGCCGAGGCTTGACCGGAAGGAGTGCCACTGTGCATCAACCCTTGTCCCACCATTTGCTGACCATGGCCTATCAGAATGCGTGGGCCAATCATCGACTCGCCAAAGCCTGGCGTCAGCTGAGTGAGGTCGAGCTGTGCGCGCCGCGAACCGGTTTTTTCCCCAGCCTGCGCGCCACCCTCAACCACATTCTGACCTGCGACTGGTTTTACGTGGATGCGCTGGAACGCGAGCTGCGCGGCGATCCGCCGCACCCCGACTGCCTGGTGTTTTTCACGGAGGACGAGCCGTGCATCCGCGCCGCCGATCTCATGCGCGAGCAATCCCATGTGGATCGCCGGTTGATCGCCTATTGCGAACAGATGCGTGACGCCGACCTGGCCAAGCTCGTGACCATCGCCCGGGAAACGCCGCAACACGACAGTCGCTTGCGCCTGCTGTCGCACCTGTTCGAACACCAGATCCATCATCGTGGACAAGTCCACGCCATGCTCAGCGGCACCTCGGTTGCACCGCCGCAACTCGACGAATTTTTCAGCGCCGGTGAAGCGCATTTACGCGCGGCAGATTTCGCCGAGCTGGGCTGGACCGAGGCATTGATCTGGGGCGCGGGCGGTCAGCCGTTGCAGTAAGCACAGGACGCGCACTACGGTCGCTGGACCTTTCAGCGCGGATGCCGTGCTGAGGCAACCGCGCTGTGATCAACATCACGGCTTGTAATTTTCCGTCACTTGCGCCGTTTGATCGTCCGGAACCTGCAGTTCAGTGGATTTCTGACTCTGGTTCTGTTGCTGGCTGAGCCGCCAACTCTCGTAGTAATAGCGCATGCGTTCAGCACCACCTTCGGCAAACGCAGTCACCGAAACAAAAGTCATCAGCCCGGCAACAATCAAGGGTGCCGTTTTCATGGTCTGCCTCCCACTAACGATGTCGGATGCGATTTCGTCCATGAAGCAATACTGCGCGGACATTATCTGCCAATTCTGTTAATTGGGAATTAACTGAGGCTTGGAGCTTCCAGTCCTGGGGGGCCCGAAGATCCTGTAGCAGCTGCCGAGCCTGCGAGGCTGCGTCCGGCGCGATGGGTCGCGATCGGACGCAGGCTGCGCCAGCTGCTGCGTAGAGCGTGTTGTTACTTGAGGACAAGGTCTGCAGGGTCGGCTGTCACTTTGGGCTTGATCAGGCTGAAGTCGATCAAGGCCTTTTGCTGGCGCTGATAAGGATTACCGATCAATAGCGGTCGCGGTTTGAAACTGTCGCTGACCAGGCTCTTGCTGCGATCAAGCTCGTCAAAACTCAACCCGGCCATGTCCGCCCAGGTGTGAATCAGGTGCGAGCTGCTGTAAGGCCGGCCCAGATCGGCGGTGAAGTTCCAGTCATGGTTTTCACGCCATTTCGGCGACGCCCAGGCCATGAACGGAATCGTGTACATCGGCGCCGTCGGCTTGCTCTCGTTGCGACCCAATGTGCCGTGGCCCGGTGAGTCGAACACGTCTTCGCCGTGATCGGAGAGGTACAGCAGGAAACCGTTCGGATCGGATTTGGCGTAATCCTTGATCAGGCTCGACACCACAAAATCGTTGTACAGCACCGCATTGTCGTAGCTGTTGTACGTCGGCAACTGATCATCGCGCACGCCGTCGGGCACGCCGTTACGGTCTTTGAATCTGTCGAACGTCGACGGATAGCGGTATTGGTAGCTCATGTGCGTGCCGAGCAGGTGCACGACGATCAACTTGCGCGGCGCGGCATCGGTCAGCGCCTTGTTGAACGGCGCAATCACGTCACCATCGTACTGAGCGGCGTTCTGGTTACGGTTGTTGTTCAGGTACACCTGCTCGTCGGCCTGTTCGGAGAAGGTCGTGAGCATGGTGTTGCGCTTGGTCATGGTTTGCTGATTGGTGATCCAGAAGGTCTTGTAACCGGCCTGTTTCATCATGCTGACCAGCGACGGCGTCGACAGGTACAAATCAGGATTGTCTTCATCGGCAAATGTCAGGACTTGCTGCAACGCCTCGATGGTGTAGGGGCGCGGAGTAATGACGTTGTCGAAAACCGACAGCTGATCCTTGAGTTTGTCCAGCTCCGGCGTGGTTTTGCGCGGGTAACCATACAAACTCATGCGCTGCCGGTTGGTCGATTCGCCAATCACCAGTACCAGGGTCTGTGGCTGGTCAGCCGTAGCGTCCTTGAGGTTTTTCAGCGGGGCGATCTTGCTCGCGCTGTGCAGCATGTCCTGCATGCCGGCGAGGGTGTCGAGATAGCGGTGATAGGCCACAGCCATCTGCCATGGCACGGCCGGTTCGATGCGGCTTTCAAACTTCTCGAAACCGCCGGCGAAGCTGCCGGTGCGCAAGGTCTGTTTGGCTAGCGGATAACCGACCACCGCCACCACGAGGGCGGTCGCCGCTACCCATGCGCGCCCGCGCGACAGGTACACCGGGCGCAGACGCGTCCACAGGAACCCTGCGAAAAGGGTGTGCGCGAGGAATGCCGCGACCATCCACCAGGCGAAATACTGGGTCATGTACTCGCCGGCTTCAGCGATGTTCGACTCGAACATGATGAAGATGACGCTTTGCGAAAATTCCTGCTGGTAAATGAAGAAGTAGCCCAGGCTCGCCATCGAGCATGCCCACAGCAGCACGCCGATGACTGCCGCCATCACGCGAGTCTGTTTCGGGAACAGCAACATCGGGGCGAGCCAGATTGCACTCACCACGAAGGCCTGGCGGAACCCGCTGAAACCCGAGGTGCCCGTCAGTTGAATCAGCAGTTGGGTGATGCCGGAGAAGTACCAGAAGAACATGAACAGCCAGAGAAATCCGGCCCAATCGAAACCTTTCGCAGTCGTGTTGCTGCGTTCAAACGTCGCCATTCAGGGCTCCAGCAGATGATTCGAGGTGGCTGGCGCAGGCAGCGGCAGCGAATGGCGACCACGCAGGATTCGGCGGCGGCCACAATGAAGCAACTATGACCGGGGGGCTGTGAAAAGTTCGTGAGCTACTTTATTTTGCGACGGCTGGGGAGGTATCGCGCTGCAACCGCACGCCGCGCAGGGAAAATAAACGGGCACAAAAAAACCAGGCTGATCATCGAGACAGATGGTCTGAGCCTGGTTTTTTGACTAATTACCGTTTCTGGCGAATTAGTTGTGCAGCGCTTTTTTTGTCGTGGGTGGCAGCCGGTAGTCCGTGGGCTGCAACAGCTGCAAACGCTCCTGCAAATGAGCGACTTCGCGCATGAGCAACTCGCGCTCCTCGCGCAACTGACGCAGTTCGTCACGACGAATAGTCACGTACAGGGTTTGTAGGGGACGTGCGGTCATCTGAGTGTCCATGGCTCACCTCGAAGCTTGCATCAACTGTGTTTTGGCCGCTTCTCAAGCGGTACATAACACTATCGGCCGCAATTTTGATTTCTTTTGCCCTGAATGGGAACTTTTTTATTTTTCATGGTCGGTGTGCCTTCAGCACGATTCCCGACGTTATCTGTCTGGATCGGGCACAATGCCCGGAAACTTCAGGCCAATGCTCTGGACTAACCCCCATTAGTCGCGTTGGGCTATAACCTTTGACACACTTTATTTGCAGTAGGGAGCATCAGCACATGCAACTCGGGATTATTGGACTGGGCCGCATGGGCGGCAATATTGCGCGGCGCCTGATGCTCAACGGTCACTCCACCGTTGTGTACGACCGCAATACCGCGTTTGTCGATAACCTCGCAGCCGAAGGCTCCAAAGGCGTTATCGACCTGCCAGCCCTGGTTGCCGGCCTGGCCAAACCGCGCGCCGTGTGGGTCATGCTGCCAGCCGGTGCGCCGACTGAAGACACCATCGAAGTGTTGAGCACGTTGCTGGAACCTGGCGACACCATCATCGACGGCGGCAACACCTTTTATAAAGACGATATCCGCCGGGCGAAAAGCCTCTCGGAAAAAGGTCTGCATTACGTTGACGTCGGCACCTCCGGCGGCGTCTGGGGCCTGGAACGCGGTTATTGCATGATGATCGGCGGCGAAGCCGAAGTGGTTAAACGCCTCGACCCGCTGTTCGCCAGCCTGGCCCCGGGCATGGGCGATATCCCGCGTACCAGGGACCGCAAGTCCGAAGATGACCGTGCCGAGCGCGGCTACATTCACGCCGGTCCGGCCGGTTCCGGACACTTCGTGAAAATGATCCACAACGGCATCGAGTACGGAATGATGCAGGCCTTCGCCGAAGGCTTCGATATTCTCAAGACCAAGGCCAGTGAAAACCTGCCGGAAGACCAGCGCTTTGATCTCAATGTCGCTGATATCGCCGAAGTCTGGCGTCGTGGCAGCGTCGTGTCGTCGTGGTTGCTCGACCTGACGGCTGATGCTCTGGCCAGCGATCCGCAGCTCGAAGGTTACTCCGGTTCGGTGGCGGACAGCGGCGAAGGTCGCTGGACCATCGAGGCTGCCATGGAGCAAGCGGTGCCGGTACCGGTGCTGTCCAACTCGTTGTTCTCGCGCTACCGTTCGCGCGGGCAGGGCACTTTCGGCGACAAGGTTCTTTCGGCCCAGCGCTTCGGCTTCGGCGGCCACGTGGAGACTTCGAAAAAATGACCCGTCTGATCCGCAATAAATCCAAGGCTGAACCCGCTCCGCCGACCACGCTGTTTCTGTTCGGCGCGCATGGCGATCTGGTCAAGCGTCTGCTGATGCCGGCGCTGTACAACCTGAGTCGCGACGGGTTGCTGGGGGATGGATTGCGGATCGTCGGTGTTGACCACAACGCCATTACCGATGAAGCCTTCGCGAAAAAACTCGAAGACTTCATCCGTACAGAAGTGGCGACCAAGGTCGGCAAGGGCGACGACGAAATTCTCGATCCGCACTTGTGGGCCAAGCTCGCCAGCGGCATCAGCTACGTCCAGGGTGACTTCCTGGACGGCAGCACTTATCAAGCCCTGGCGGCAAAAATTGCCGCCAGCGGCACCGGCAATGCGGTGTTCTACCTGGCCACCGCGCCGCGTTTTTTCAGTGAAGTGGTGCGGCGGCTGGGCGCTGCCGGCCTGCTTCAGGAAACGCCCGACGCCTTCCGAAGGGTGGTGATTGAAAAACCCTTCGGCTCCGATTTGCCGACAGCCGTAGCCTTGAACGCTTGCCTGCTTGGCGTGATGTCGGAAAACCAGATTTACCGGATCGATCACTACCTGGGCAAGGAGACGGTGCAGAACATTCTGATCAGCCGTTTCTCCAACAGCCTGTTCGAAGCATTCTGGAACAACCATTACATCGACCACGTGCAGATCACCGCTGCCGAAACCGTCGGCGTCGAAACCCGTGGCAGTTTTTACGAACACACGGGTGCCTTGCGCGACATGGTGCCCAATCACCTGTTTCAGCTGCTGGCGATGGTGGCCATGGAACCGCCGGCCGCGTTCGGTGCAGACGCGGTTCGCGGCGAGAAAGCCAAGGTAGTCGGAGCGATTCGCCCGTGGTCTACCGAAGAGGCGCGGGCCAACTCGGTTCGCGGCCAATACACGTCGGGCGATGTGGATGGCAAGCCATTGCCCGGTTATCGCCAGGAAAACAACGTGGCGCCCGACAGCAGCACCGAGACCTACGTTGCGCTCAAAGTCATGATCGACAACTGGCGCTGGGTCGGCGTGCCGTTTTACCTGCGCACCGGCAAGCGCATGAGCGTGCGTGACACCGAAATCGTCATCTGCTTCAAACCGGCGCCGTACGCGCAGTTCCGCGACACCGAGGTCGATGAGCTGCAACCCACCTATCTGCGGATTCAGATCCAGCCCAACGAAGGCATGTGGTTCGACCTGCTGGCCAAACGGCCGGGGCCGGCGCTGACAATGGCCAACATCGAGCTGGGTTTTGCCTACAAGGATTTCTTTGAAATGCAGCCGTCTACCGGCTACGAAACGCTGATCTACGACTGCCTGACCGGTGACCAAACGCTGTTCCAGCGTGCTGACAACATCGAGAATGGCTGGCGTGCGGTACAGCCGTTCCTCGATGCCTGGCAGCAGGACGCTCGCGTCGAGCCTTACGCGGCGGGTGAGGACGGACCGGCAGCAGCCGAGGATTTACTGGCTCGCGACGGTCGCGTCTGGCATGGCCTCGGATGAGTGAGCCGACGCAACAACCCATCCGATTTCTGCTGAGCGACATGGACGGCACCTTGCTGCTGCCCGATCACAGCCTGAGTCAGCGCACCATTGATGCCGTGCGTTCCCTTCGCGAGGCGGGCGTGCTGTTTAGCCTGGCCACCGGCCGGCCGCCGAAAGCGATGCTGCAACAGATCGAAGCCCTCGGCGTCGATCTGCCGACAGCAGCGTTCAATGGCGGCACCATCATCAATCCGGACGGCTCGTTGCTGGTCGCGCATTACCTGCCAGCGACGGTCGCGCTGACAGCATTGACCCTGTTTGCCGATTTGCCGGACATTGAAGTGTGGGTGTTCAGTGGTGGCGACTGGCTGCTCAAGGATCCGACCGGGCCAATGGTGCCGCGCGAACAGCGTGGTCTGGGGTATCCGCCGGTTGTGGTCGAGTCGTTCGAACCGTACTTGCAGCGCATCGACAAGATCGTCGCGGCGAGCAACAACGCTGAACTGTTGATCGAGCTGGAAGCCCGTTTGCTGGCCAGACTTGAAGGTCAGGCACAGGTCTCACGCTCGCAACCGATCTACCTGGACGTCACTGCGCTGCTGGCGAACAAGGGTGAAGCGCTGGCCACACTTGCCGCGTACCTCGGTGTACCGCTGGAGCAGACGGCTGCCATGGGTGACGGCGGCAACGACCCGGCCATGTTCCACCGCGCTGGGTTATCGATTGCCATGGGACAGGCCGAAGACGCCGTAAAGCGCCAGGCAGACGTCATCACTGCAGCCAACACCGAAGACGGCGCGGCCCAGGCGATCGAACGCTACATTCTCCGCCGATAGCTCAAACCTCTGTGGGCAAAGCTTGCTCGCGAAAGCGGGCTGCACTCCCACATTGATCGCAGTAAATCAGGGGTCACCAGGTGCCGGTCGCAGCCCCCGGCAAACTCAGCTTGCCAGTGTCGACGAACCGCATCGTGCCAAACAAGCCTCCGGCCAGCTTGCCGCGCAGGACGTAGGGCAGGTTATCCAGGGTTTGCGTCTGGCTCAGGCCCAGCGTCTGGCGAAAAATGGAGAACGCCGACACGCTCACCGGCACGGTCAGCACGGTCTCGGAAAAGCGCGCGATCGACCCTGACTGATCACTGACTCCGGAAGCGAGGGGCTGGCCGTTGACCTCCAGATCCAGGGCCACGCCGCTGTAATCGATGGTCGTGTCATTGGGATTCTGCACGCGGATTTTCACCGCAAAACGCACTTCCATGCCTTGACCTTGCATCGGCTCAAGCCCGACCACGTTGATGTTCAACGGGTCGCGCTGGGGCAGCAGGGAGCAGGCGTTGAGGGCCAGCATCAGCAGGGAAAGGATCAACGCGTGGACACGGCGCATGAGCACACTCACTGGAAAGAAAAAGGCTGAACCTCCAGAACTCGGCCTCAAGCCTGCCTAGCGGTTTATCTGTCCGACCACCCCGGGCACTGCCGGTTCAGCCTTGCTCGTCACCTCGGGGTTTTCCATTACCTGAAGAATCGAGGCTTCCGGATCGAAATCATCTTCTTCCAGCTCGATGAATTCTTCCGGCAGGAAGATATTCAGTACGATAGCGCACAGCGCGCCGACGGTGATCGGCGACTCGAAGATGTTGTGCAGCGCCTTGGGCAGTTCACGCAACACCTCCGGCACCGCCGCGACACCCAGGCCCAGGCCGATGGAAATGGCCACGATCAGCATGTTGCGCCGATGCAGGCCAGCCTCGGCGAGGATCTTGATGCCCGCCACCGCGACCGTACCGAACATCACCAGCTCGGCACCGCCCAGCACTGGTTTGGGCATCAGTTGCAGTACCGCGCCAATCATCGGGAACAGCCCCAGCACCACGAGCAGACCGGCGATAAAAAACGCCACGTAGCGGCTCGCTACGCCCGTCAACTGAATCACCCCGTTATTTTGCGCGAACGTCACCATCGGCATGCTGTTGAACACGGCCGCCATCGCCGAGTTGAGCCCGTCGGCCAGCAGCCCGGACTTGATCCGGCGAATGTACAGCGGACCCTTGACCGGTTGCCGGGAGATCATCGAGTTGGCGGTGAGATCGCCCGCGGCCTCCAGCGGCGACACCAGAAAAATCACCGCGACCGGTATGAACGCCACCCAATCGAAATTGAACCCGTATTTGAACGGCACCGGGACGCTCATCAGCGGCACCTCGGGCATGCTGGCGAAATCCACGTGCCCCATCAACCACGCCACCGCATAACCGAGGGTCAGGCCGATCACGATCGCCCCGAGGCGCAGAAACGGCACATCCACCCGGTTCAACAGCACAATCGTCCCGAGCACCAACGCGGCCAGCGCCAGGTGACTGGCGGCGCCAAGGTCCGGCGCGCCAAAACCGCCGGCGATATCGGTCATGGCGACCTTGATCAGCGACAGCCCCATCAACGTGATGATCGTGCCGGTGACCACCGGTGTGATCAGCATCCGCAATTTGCCAATGAACTGGCTCAGCAGCACCTCGATGAACGCGGCAAAAAAACACACGCCGAAGATCGTCGACAGTATTTCGTCGGTGCCGCCCCCGCGAGCCTTGACCATGAACCCGGCGCTGAGGATCACGCTGATGAATGAAAAACTGGTGCCTTGCAGACACAGCAGGCCAGAGCCGACCGGGCCGAAGCGTTTCGCCTGGACGAAGGTGCCCAGGCCCGAAACGAACAGGGCCATGCTGATCAGGTAGGGGATTTCGCTTTGCAGGCCCAGGGCGCTGCCCATGATCAGCGTGGGTGTGATGATGCCGACGAAACTGGCCAGCACATGTTGCAGTGCGGCGAATACCGTTGCGGTCAGGTGAGGACGGTCGTCGAGACCATAAATGAGATCGTTGTTGCGTGGGGCGAAGGCTTTTTCAGAAGCGGTCATGATGATTTGCGTGCCTGCAGGCGGCCGGGTCGGAAAATGGACGCGCAGGATGCCAGAAAGCCCCTTGTCTAGCGAGCGATCAGCCTTTGGATGCCAAGGCTTCCCAATGACGAGCCGTGGCGATCAGGTTTGCTGCTTCGCCACGGTCGTCAGCAGTTTTACGCGACCACTCGATAACACGGCACATAAGCCGCGCCGCCGGGCAGTTTCATCCGGTGCTGGGCGACGAACGCCTTGAGCAACTGATCCAGTGGTTGCATGATCGCCGCGTCGCCGCGGATCTGATACGGGCCGTGTTCTTCGATCAGGCGGATGCCCTTGTCCTTGACGTTGCCGGCGACGATGCCGGAGAACGCACGGCGCAGGTTGGCGGCCAGTTCGTGAGCGGGCAGGTCGCGGCTCAGTTTCAGGTTGGCCATGTTTTCGTGCGTCGGGTCGAACGGGCGCTGGAAGCCTTCGTCGATCTTCAGCAGCCAGTTGAAATGGAATGCGTCATTGCGCTCGCGGCGGAACTGTTTCACCGCTTTCAAACCTTGGGTCATTTGCCGGGCCACTTCCGCCGGGTCGTCGATAATGATCTCGTAATGCTGCTTGGCCGCTTCCCCCAGCGTCGCGCCGACAAACGCGTCGAGTTGCTCCAGGTACGGTGCCGAATGTTTGGGCCCGGTGAGGATCACGGGGAACGGCAGACCTTTGTTGTCCGGGTGCATCAGAATGCCGAGCAGGTACAGAAATTCTTCAGCGGTGCCGGCGCCGCCCGGGAAAATGATGATGCCGTGACCAACGCGGACGAAGGCTTCCAGACGTTTTTCGATGTCCGGCAGAATCACCAGTTCGTTGACGATCGGGTTCGGCGCTTCGGCGGCGATGATGCCGGGTTCGGTCAGGCCGAGGTAGCGTCCGCCGTGGATGCGCTGCTTGGCGTGGGCGATGGTTGCGCCCTTCATCGGGCCTTTCATTACGCCTGGGCCGCAACCGGTGCAAATGTCGAGGCTGCGCAGGCCCAGTTCGTGGCCGACTTCCTTGGTGTATTTGTACTCTTCGGTATTGATCGAGTGCCCGCCCCAGCAGACCACGATCTTCGGCTCGATGCCGGGACGCAAGGTGCGCGCGTTGCGCAGCAGGTGGAACACGTAGTCGCTGATACCCTGGGACGTGCTCAGGTCAATGCGCTGGCTGTCGAGCTCGTTCTCGGTGTAGACGATATCGCGCAGCGCGCTGAACAGCATTTCACGGGTGCTGGCGATCATTTCGCCATCGACAAAGGCGTTGGCCGGTGCGTTCAGCAGTTCGAGGCGCACGCCACGGTCCTGCTGGTGAATGCGAATTTCGAAATCCTTGTAAGCTTCCAGAATGGTCTTGGCGTTATCTACGTGGGCGCCGGTGTTGAGAATGGCCAGGGCGCACTGGCGGAAGAGGGTGTAGGTGCTGCCGGATCCAGCTTCGCTCAGTTGTTGAACTTCACGTTGAGAAAGGGTTTCCAGGCTGCCTTTGGGGCTGACCGAGGCGTTGATGACATGTCGTTGGGTCATTCAGTAATCCTTAAAACGATGTCACCCGCCCGACGGCGCATGGCATCCGAATAGTGTGTATCCATGAAAGAAGATGGCACGAACCGAGCGGTATCGCCACGTTCCCCTTTGACGATGAAAAGATGTAAAGGAGCCCCAGCATAGCTAAATCCCCCACAGAGGCGATAATGCCCGGCAATCTTTTCGTTGATGACTTGAGGAAACCCGTCGCAATGTTCGATATCCAGCCGCAGAATCCCGAGCTCTACCGCCGCCAGACGCGCCGCAGCACAATGATCATCGCGCTGATTTTTCTGGCCCTGGCGATGACGCTGTCGACGGCGGCGGTCAGTCTGTTTGGCGAGCCGGACGGCGACAATCTGCGCTTCAACGTCGGTGGCGTGTTCGTCGCGGTGTTGCTGATGGTCGCGCTGATGCGCAGTGTGTTTTGGGAACAGGCCTGGATGGCCCCGGCGGTGTACGGCTGGCAGCTCAAGCGCAGCCTGATGTGTGTCACCAACGTCATGCATCAGGTGAAAGCGGCGGTGCAAAGGGACGATCCCGGCGCCATGAAATTGCTGCGCTTCTACCACCTGGGTCTGAGCCAGATGCACGAACTCGACGGGAACTCCAGTGATCACGGGCAGCTGTTACAGGAAATGGAACAGCACAAGGCGCGGATGGAAGCGCTTGGCATCGACCCGGACCAGACGCGGTTGAATCCCGCCTGGATCGAGACCGTGAAGCAATCGGCGCCCTGATCAAGTGCCCGGAGTGTATTTGTCCGTTGAGTTTCAAAGGGACCGATGGGTTGTCCGGCGTCTGATCAGCGTGGCGTAAATCAGCAGATTGATCCCCAACACCACTGCGCCCAGCACCCATTGGATGGCGGGGGTCAGACCTGCCGGATAAATGATCAGCCAGACATAATGTTCGATGAATCCGCCGCCATAGCCGGTTTGCCCGGCCGCGCGACGGGTGAGGTTTTCCCAGGTTGTCAGCGGACAGGGCAGGTGCAGTATTTCGACGCATACGCCCCAGACTGCGGCGGGCAGATGCAGCCAGACCAGCCGCCACCATTTGAGCACCAGCAGCCCGCCGAACAGCACGAATAGAATGAACGCCAAATGAAACAGCACCAGGCCGTCGGCGGCGATTCGATAAAGCATCCTGACTCCCGGGCTTGCAGGCCAATGCCGACAGTTTTGCGCGAAGTGTGCTTCGCGTACAGACCGGCATGCAGGTCCCGGTCTGGCAATCAGTCAGCATCAGGTCTTAACACGGGGTTGCGGTGCGCAGGTTTATCGGCAAGCGCTCGACCAAGGGCTTGCCCGGTCATTTCGATATACCGGTAGGTAAACATCGACACCACAACGACACACCCCACTACCAGCAAAGCGATGAGGTTGTTCAGCCATACGTTACCAAGGTCCAGATAGCGGGTGCCGTCGATCATGGGCGCGATGTCGATACCGAAGATTTTTTTCGCGACCATAAACGCTGACACAACGCAAAACAGTACGGCCGCGTGGGTCAGGTAGATGGAATAGGACAACTTGCCGAGAAAACCGAAGAACCGTCCCGCCAATAACCGCGACACCGCTCCACCATCGAAAGCGAAGATCACCACGATCACACCGAACAACGGACTGGCCACCAGGGGCTTTGCTTCAAAGTCATTGACGACGAAAACCAGCGCCGCCGCGACCGCCACCACTTCCAGCGAGGTCAGCAACAAGGTATTGGTCCGGCCGGGATGGGGCATCTTCACGAAGGCGGTATAGGCCAGGCAACCGGTGAAAAAGTAGGCGAGCCCGCGCAGCGACTCAATGGTAAAAAAAGTATTGCCTGCGTACACCAGCGCCAGGGCGACGACGACGGTCGTTGCCCATATCCAGGTTCTGAAGCCAAAAGCAATGCTCAGTATCAGCGCAAAGATCATATAGGTGTAGTACTCGATACTGATGCTCCACGACGGATAATTGAACGACAGTGGATTGGTCAAATGGGTCCAGGATTGCATGAGCAACGCATTAGGCAGGATTTCCGACGGGGCGAACTTTCCGGTAAACGGCGCATTGTTAAAGTCCATGCCTTTTTGAAAAGCAATGTACCGGCCGCACTCCAGTACTATAAATACGCATAACATGAACAGGTGCAGCGGTAACAAGCGGAAAGTCCGCGTTATAAAGAACCGTCTGAAATTAAATTGGATGGAACTGCCGTAAGCGTGCGTCAGTACAAAGCCGCTCAATACAAAAAAGAACGATACAAATACTTCCGCATGGCGAAACAACAACCATTCGGTGAAACTGCCGCTGACGCGCAGGTGATAAAGCACTACTGAAACAGCCATCAGCCCTCTGAAACTGTCCAGCGAATCAAACCGCTGCTCTGCGCGCATGGTCAGGCTCCTTCGTGTGCATGGCGCCTTGGTTGACGCTGAAAAACCGGCTGATCTGATGTGACGTTAGCAGCGCTCTTTGAAAGAGCAAGCCGGTTTATTGCTGTTATGACGAAACTGCAATCGACGCAATTACGGCGTCAAAAAAACTGCGGGTGTCAATGATCTTTCCAGCCCCCGGTGCAGGCATCCCGAATAGAAGTTTTAATACCATTCATCGTAGATCCGTACTATTTTTCTCGTGAAAGTTACATTCGGACTACTGTACAGAGCGAATAATGGCAAAACGCCAAGCTTGTGGGTTGGGCAGACGTAACGGGAAGCAACTATGAACCGCATTGCCGTGGTAGTGATGCTCACATTGTGCAGTTTGGTCGAGGCTGCCCCGATGCGCTGGGGGGATGTTCGCGACGGCAGCCTCTATCTGCAGGCGACCCACGACGACACGTTGCGTGTCAGCTGGGTACCGGCCTGGCAGACCGATTCCAATGAAGAACGCATTTACCTGCTGGACGGCCAGGGGCAGTTGCGAGGCGAGCGTTTCATACCCGCCAGCGAAGGTCGCGGTGAACAAAAATGGGCATTGCCCGCCAGCGCCGCCAGTTATCGCGTGGAAGTGCCAGGCTATAGTTTCAGACGCTATCGATTTGAGCATGACGACCAGACCGTCGCCCTGTTCGCGCCGACAAAGGTGCATTTCAGCGCCGAGACCTCATCCAACACCGAACTGTATTTCAAGGTCCGCGCCGGTGAACGCGCGATTCTGAGTGGCAAATATTTCGGTGGTGTGAGGGTTCTGGCTGCCGAACGACTGGGCGATGGCACCAGAGTCGAGTTGAAACTCAAGCCCCACAAAGAGTACCCGCGGTTCGACCAGATTGACTTGCCCGTCAGCGAAAAGGATCAAGACTGGCGTTTGCGCCTGCAAGGTCGAGGCAAGGCGGCCTTCTGGCTGGACGGCACCGCCAACCTGTTCGCGCAGCGGCCGCAACACTTGCAGACGCTTCGCCAGGACCCTGGCCACACCGAGCTCACCCTGCATTCCGGGGTGCTTGGCCCTACGCCGCGCCTGGGCGTTGCTTTGCCCTACATACTTCCGCCGCCGGCAAGCCATGCCGCACTCGATGCGCTCAAGCCTGGTGCGGGTGCCTTTTACAGCGCCGTCGACATCCTGGCCGCTCAGCCTCATTACGAAGATGCCTTCAGACGTTTTTATCTGGAACGCGGTGGCATTGAGGTGAATATCACCTTGCTGGCCGGCAGTGGGCGCAAGGCCGACCTGGAGGCCAACGGGCAGAGCATCGCGGGGCTGGACGCCTGGCTGGCGGCCACGGTTGCCTTGGGGCGCGGCACTCACTACCTTTCTTTCGCCGATGAGCCCAACTACAACTACCGCGACTATGCGACGTACAAGCGCTTCTTCGACGCCATGTATCGGCAGGTGCGCGATTATCCGGGCGCACGTGAAGCGGGCGTGCGTATTGCAATGCCTGCCAGCTCGCGCTTCGTCAACGGGCCGTTTATCCCGCAAGGCGGCCAACACCGTGGCATCGATTGGGCCCGGCGCATGCTCAAGGAATCGGGACCGCAAATCGATGCCCTGGCCTGGCACGAGTGGATGATTCGCGACCTGCTGGCCACGCGGACATACCGCGATGCTGTTCGCCAGGCTGCGCACGTTGTCGGCCTGCAAGCCGATGGCCGGCCTCGTAAGGCGCTGTTGCTGGACCAGACCAATATTTCCAGCGGTTCAAGTGTCAGCCCCTATGAACAGGAGACACATTTTGCATCGCTCTGGTGGGCGTCGGTCGCCATCAATTCAGCCCAGGACGGATTGCTCGACATGCTCAACTGGTTTCAGGCCGCTGACGATCCGCATCACCTTAAAGGCATGATCCGTATGCCCGGGCCTGATCGCTTCGAGCTCAAACCGGTAGGACTCGCACATCAGTTCATTCAGTCGCACTGGCTCGACCAGGTCCTGCGCCTGGACAACAGCGCGTTCGAGGTCGATGCCTTGGCGATGGTCCGCGGTCAGGAACGCAGCGTATTGGGGGTAAACAAAGGCGAGCGCCTGCAACGGATCAGCCTGCAGGGCGCAGACACTGTCTGCCCGTCCCTGGCGCTTTTCGGCCCTGACAGCCGTAGCCGCATTGCCACTGTCGAGTGCCGGGATGGACGCATTCGTTTTGAAGTACCCGAGGAAACCATCTTCGCCCTGACATGGCGTGCATCGTGAAAGCGATTTGGCGCTGCTGCACAGGCTGGATCAGCAAAGCCAAATGCCGCCAACCCGGATCAATCGTCGTTCGGGGGCAGTTCATCGGGATGGGCTGCCCTGTAACCCAACGTTTTGTCGATCCACGCATTCAACTCGTTGACCCTTACCGGCGGTTTGCCAGGATAGTGCTTGAGGGTCAAACGCAGGCGGCTTTCAATTCCCGAAACTGATCGAAGATTGCGGGTCTTGATGTATTGTTCGATAAAGCAGTCGAGCTGGTAGTGTTCAGTCTTGGACAAATGAACACACGACAGACTCACGACTGGATTCAGTGAAAAATCATCGCGCAAGGGTAATACTCTTCAGGTCTAGGTGTAATGGATTTTCCCGGAATTCGCCGACTCTTTGACCAGCTGAAAAAGCAATGGAAACGCGGCGCAGATGCTATCCGGAGTGACCCAAAATGTATGTAGGACAAGCCGATTGTCTGACAAGCGGCGCGGTATCAGTCTGTCTTGCTGTAACAGAATATTTCGCAGCGGAACAGGCAAGGTAACGAGTGCCGGTTTGAGGGGGCTGTACAGGTATTAATCAATCAGCGGTATTTGGCGATATTGATCGGATCCAATCTCCTCATCGATCAACGAGGCCTGCTTGTTTCGGACATTGCCCACGGCTTTACTGACCCGGTACCACTCGAAAGCGTCACTGTTCTCACCCTGTAACAGCGCCATCTGCTCCGCACGTTCGCGGGGGGTGGCCGGGTCGAGCCATTCCCGCGCCAGCTCCGGGGTAAAGACCACCGGCCGGCGGTCGTGTATATCGAGCATGCCACCGGCGCTGTCGGCCGTGATGATCACAAAGCCGTCATCGTCGCGCGCCAGCCCACCTCGTACAGGAAACTGGCCGATGGCGGCACAGAACACGGGCGCGCGATCCCGACGGCGAATCAACCAGGGCTGGCGGGTTGAATCACCGGCCTCAGTGACCCATTCAAACCAGCTATCGACCGGCACGATCGCCCGGCTCGGCCAGATCGATCTGAAGAAAGGCCCGTGGGCGACTTTTTCGACGCGCGCGTTGATCGGCGCTGCACGATTTTTCGCCCAATGCGGCCGCCATCCCCAACGTACTTTGTCCGCTACCAGCCCGTCATCCTCGAGGTGCAGCAACGCCAGCTGATCCGTTGGCGCGGCGTTGTAACCGGCCAGCGGCTCATTGCCGACGTGATTGATCAACGCATCGGGAATGCTCAACACCGCGACGAAGTCATGGATGCCGCGGTACTGCGTCAGGCGTCCGCACATGGATTTGACCTCCAGCCGAGAATCCTCAGGTTTGTTATCTGGAGTCCTGTCCTGACCTGCAAGTTCGCCCCGGCAGACAGGCAGGCTCAGTCTGATAGTGGAAAACAAGGCATTTTGCTGGCCCCGCTGAAGCCATTGTCTCGGCAAAATCGCTTCATTTTCAGCCGGTTAAGGCAGGGTTCAAATGAGGATTGTATGGATCACACTGGTTTCCCTGGGCCTGACGGGCATCGCTGCCTCCACCTTCGCCAAAGAACTCAAAGAGAATGACCGCTACATGTGCAGCTGGGGCGCGGGCACGGCTGCAAGGGCGCAGGAGCTGAAGCTGGCCGGCGTGTCGTTGTACGCCGCCCGGCAGAAGATCCAGGCGTACAAATTCAACAAGGCGTGGATGCGCATGATGGCCATGGGCATTACCGAGCAGACCTACGACAGCCCGTCGCGACTCAAGCCCGCCGCGCTGCGCAAGAGCTTCTACGACGATTGCCTGCGCTACAAACTGGCGCGCAAGTGATCGCGCTCAAAGGCCTTCCTGCAACAGCTTCAGGTAATCGGGGCTCGCTGACAGCGAATTGTGCCCCACGTCCGGTACGACCTTTAAGGTCGCCACTCCGGCAGCGAAGTGCGTTAACAGCGCCTCCGTGCTGGCGCGCGGGATGACTTCGTCATTCCCGGCTGTGACCAACAACGTCGGCACGGCAATGTGAGCGGCGTATTTCCATGATTCGAATTTGTCCTTCAACAGCCATCTCACCGGAAATACCGGGTTTTGGCGTATCGCGAGATCTTCCAGGCTGTTGTACGGCGTGATCAGCACCAACCGCGCCGCCGGTCGTTGACTGGCCAGGCGCACCGCGACGCCCGAGCCGAGGCTGCGGCCGATCACGGCGATCTGCGGATGCACGTGATAAACACTGTCGAACAGTGTCATCGCATCGCGCTGAATCGCTTCCTCCGACGGCGAACCGCTGCTGCCGCCGAAACCCCGGTAGTGCATCAGGTACAGCGCGTGTTCGGGAAACGCCTCGCTGAATTGGGCCAGGTTCTGCGAAACATCTTCGGCATTGCCGCCAAAATAAAGCAGTGCTTTGGACCCCGCGCGGGGTCTCACGCTGACCAGCACTTGCGCGTCGGCAACCGCCAGCGTCATCAAGGTTTCGGCACCGCCAACGGCACGCGGTTGCGGGAAATAGATCAACGAACGCTGAAAAACGAACAGCGCCCCGCAGAGGGCCAGGTACAGCACGACGACGATAGCGACGATGTACATCAGTGTCCGCGACATTCGACTAACGTTAGAGGTCGGCATCGATTTCTCTCGGCCGTGGTGTGCAGGTGCTGGAGCGCTGTCAGAGTGTAGTTGAAGCCCGCATCGAGCGAGAATGGCCGAAGAGGAGGGGAGCGATGCCCATCGCCGCTAAATGGCTGAACGTTTTGCCCGGCGAAAGGACCGCGCTGATGTTGGGCTTTGCGTTTCATTTTTGCGTGCTCGCCAGCTATTACCTGGTGCGACCGCTGCGCGATGCCTTGGGTCTGGAGGGCGGCGCCGGTCAGCTGCAGTGGTTGTTCACTGCAACGTTCGTGGTGATGCTGCTGATGGTGCCGGTGTTCGGTGCGCTCGCCTCGCGGTTGCCTGCCACGCGTTTCGTGCCGCTGATTTATCGTGCGATTGCTTTGTCGATGCTGCTGTTCGGTGGATTGATCGCCAATCACGTCGCACCGGTGGCGGTCGGGCGGGTGTTCTTCGTCTGGATCAGCATCTACAACCTGTTCATTGTTTCGATTTTCTGGAGCGTGCTGGTCGACCGTTTCTCCAGCGAACAGGGGCGGCGGCTGTTTGGCTTCATCGCGGCGGGCGGCACTCTTGGCACGTTCATCGGGCCGCTCCTGGCGGCGACCATGGCCACGCGACTCGGGCCGGTGGCGCTGACGGTTGCGGCGGCGGTGCTGCTGGAAATCGCGGTGCGCTGCTTTCGTGCCTTGTTGTCACGCACAGACTCGCAAAGTGGCCGTTCGTCGCTGGATGACCGGCGCATGGGCGGTGGCATGCTCGCCGGTATCACCTTGATTTTGCACTCGCGCTACCTGCTCGGGCTGGTGCTGTTCATGCTGTTGCACACCAGCGCGGCGACTTTGTTGTATTTCGAGCAGGGACGAATTGTCGCCGACAGCTATTCTGATGTGGCCAGCAGGACGCAGTTTTTCGCCTTGGTCGATTTGACCGTGTCGGCGCTGACCCTGATCTTTCAACTGCTGCTGACCGCGCCGTTGATTCGCCTGATTGGGGTCGGCGGCGCACTGGTTATGTTGCCGCTGGCGACGATCGTCGCGTTTAGCGCCATGGCGATGGCGCCGGTGCCCGCCACCGTGGCCCTGGCCCAAGGCCTGCGCCGGGCCGTCGAATTTGCCATCGTGCGACCGGCGCGCGAAGTGCTGTGGACCGTGGTCAGCCGCGAAGAAAAGTACAAGGCCAAGAACGTCATCGAGACGCTGGTCTATCGCGGTGGCGACGCCGCCAGCGGCTGGTTGTCCGTCGGGTTGACGACGCTGGGCGCGGGGTTCGGGCTGGTGGCGCTGGTGATCGTGCCGATTGCCGGACTGTGGGGCGTTTTATGTGCCTGGCTGGCCCGGCAACAGGCGCACAAGGCGCAGCGCAACGAAGCGGAGGAACACGGCCATGAGCCGCACTGAAGGTTTTACACGTCGCAGATTACTCACGCTGGCTGCCGGTGCTTCGGCGGTTCTCACCTTCGATCGGGCCTTTTCAGCCACTGCGCCATCGAAGGACACAGGAGGCAAGACCATGCAGACCCGCGCCATTCCTTCCACCTCCGAGCCCTTGCCGCTGGTCGGTCTGGGCACCTATCGCGGCTTCGACGTGGCGCCCGCCGACGCGGCCTACAAGAATCTGCCCGCCGTGCTCAGTGCGCTGTTCGAAAAAGGTGGAACGGTCATCGACAGCTCGCCCATGTATGGCCGCGCCGAACAGACCACTGGCGAATTGCTGTCTATCCACGAACCGCGTTCGCCGGCGTTTCTGGCGACCAAGGTGTGGACGCGCGGGCGCGAAGAAGGCATTGCGCAAATGGAAGCATCCTTCAAGTTGCTGCAGACCGACCGCATCGACCTGATGCAGATCCATAATCTGCTCGACTGGAAAACCCATATGCCGACCTTGCGCAAATGGAAGGAAGAAGGGCGCATTCGCTACATCGGCATCACTCATTACACGGCGTCGGCCTACGATGAGGTAGAGGCCGTGCTGAAGGCCGAGCCGCTGGATTTTCTGCAGATCAACTACGCCCTGGATGATCGTGGCGTGGAGAAACGCATCCTGCCGCTGTGTCGGGAACGCGCAGTGGCGGTGATGTGCAATCGGCCATTCGGCGGCGGCGGACTGCTCAGCCGCTTGCAGGGCAAACCGCTGCCGGGTTGGGCGTCTCAGGTGCAGGTCAACAGCTGGCCGCAATTGGTGCTGAAATTCCTGCTGGCGCATTCGGCGGTCACCTGCGTAATCCCCGGCACCGGCAATCCGCGATACATGGCGGACAATGCCGGCGCAGGGTTTGGCCCGATGTTGACCGGTGCGCAGCGCGAACAACTGATCGATCTTGTGGGGTAGAGCGCGGTTGGTTCAAACCAGATAACGGCGGAACCAGCCCAGCGTCCTGTCCCAGGCGAGCCGGGCTGCCGCTTCGTCGTAGCGCGGCGTCGAATCGTTGTGAAAGCCGTGGTTGGCCCCCGGGTAGATCCAGGTTTCGTACGTCTTGCCGCTTGCTTTCAGCGCTTGCTCATAGGCTGGCCAGCCTTCGTTGATGCGCGTGTCCAGCTCGCCGTAATGAATCATCACCGGCGCCTTGATCCGCGGGACATCCTTGGCGTCCGGTTGCCGGCCGTAGAAGGACACGGCCGCGCCCAGTTCCGGATAAGCCACTGCGGCGGCATTGGCCACACCGCCGCCATAACAGAACCCGGTGATGCCGACTTTGCCGGTGGTCGCGTCGTGCTGCATCAGCCACTCGATGGCGGCGAAAAAGTCGTTCATCAGTTTTTCGGGATTCACGGTCGCCTGCAGCTCGCGGCCCTTGTCATCGTTGCCAGGGTAACCGCCCACGGACGTCAGGCCATCCGGCGCCAGCGCAATGAACCCGGCCTTGGCCACCCGCCGCGCGACGTCTTCGATGTACGGGTTGAGCCCGCGATTTTCATGCACCACCACCACGGCCGGCACCTTGCCGGTGGCCTTGGCCGGACGCACCAGGTAGCCACGGACCTGGCCGTTGCCTTTCGGTGAAGGGTAGGTGATGTATTCGGCAATGATGTCCGGGTCGGTGAATTCGATCTGTTCGGCCAGCGCATAGTTGGGGCTCAGCGCGGCGAGTAGCGCGCCGGCAGTCAAGCCACCGAAGGTGAACAGCGCCGCACGGTCAAGAAACTCGCGCCGGTTGATCTTGCCATGCGCGTAGTAGTCGTAGAGTTCCAGCAGTTGCGGGGCAAAATCTTTTGCGGTGAGTCGAGTCATCTGTTCGGTCCCTCTTGATGGTGGATGAGCATTGATGTTGCAGGAGCCAGGTTTGCTCGCGATGGGCAAACCTGGCTCCCCGTGGTGAAGATCGCGTCAGCGTCCGCCAACGACCATGCTGCTGAACGGTTCCACGTATGCCTGCAACGTCACCAGCCCGCCGACCAGAATGGCCAGGACGATCGAGTGGAAGAAAACGTAGCGCAGGATTTCCCCTTCATGGCCATACCAGCGCGTGGCAGTCGACGCCACCACGATGGACTGCGCGTCGACCATTTTGCCCATGACCCCACCGGAGCTGTTGGCGGCGGCCATCAGCACCGGGCTCAGGCCCAGTTGCTCGGCGGTCACCCGCTGCAGGCCACCGAACAGCACGTTGGAGGCCGTGTCCGAGCCGGTCAGCGCGACGCCGAGCCAGCCGAGCAGCGTGCCGAACATCGGGTAGAAAATCCCCGTCGCCGCGAACGCCAGGCCCATCGTCGCGTCCAGCCCGGAATAGCGCGTGAGAAAGCCCAGCGCGAGCATGGCGACAATGGTGATCAGCGAGTAACGCACCACCCACAGCGTTCGCACGTATTGGCTGATCAGCTGCGGAATCGAATAGCCCATCAGCAACCCGCCGAGGATCGCCGACAACAGGATGCCGCTGCCGGTGGCGGTGAGCCAGTTGAAGCGATACACCGCGTCTTCGGTTTTGGCCGTCGGCACCACTGGCGGTACTTTTTCGATCTGCTGGTGGATGGTCGAGAAGGTGATGGTCGGGGCGAAAACCGGGTTGGCTTCGCGCATGGGCTTGCCTTGCGGATCGAGCTTGGCCGAATGGGTCACCGGGTCGATGACCTGGCGAGTGTCAAAAATGTTCTTGAAGCTCTGCGTGCCCCAGGCGAACACGAAAATGGTCAGAATGATCCACGGCATCCACGCGCGCATCACCGCCGAACGGTTTTCGCTGTTGAAGCTTGAGGTCGCGGTCGGTTTTACATCGTGCTCTTCGGCAATTTTAGAGTTGTCGACCCGCCCCGACAGCGCGGCGGAGGTATGGATGGTCGCCGGTTTCCAGATTTTGATGAAACCGGTCAGGCAAGCCATGGAGATCAGTGCCGCGATCACGTCCACCAGTTGCGGCCCGTGATAGTTCGAGACGATAAATTGCGGGACGGCGAAGCTGACCCCGGCCACCAGAATCGCCGGCCAGATTTCCATCATCTTGCGCCAGCCGGCGAATGCCCAGATCAACCAGAACGGCACGATCACCGAGAAAAACGGCAGTTGCCGCCCGACCATCATCGACAATTCCATTTCGTCCAGCCCGGTCACTTTGGCCAGGGTGATGATCGGCGTGCCCAGTGCACCGAACGCGACGGGTGCGGTGTTGGCGATCAATGCCAGGCCGGAGGCGGCCAGCGGTGAAAAGCCCAGGCCGATGAGGATGGCCCCGGTCACTGCCACCGGCGTGCCGAAACCGGCAGCGCCTTCGAAGAACGCGCCGAAGCAGAAGGCGATCAGCAGCAGCTGCAATCGTCGGTCATCGGTGATCCGCGCCAGGGAATCCTGCAGCACCTTGAACGAACCGTTCTCGGTGGTCAGTCGGTGCAGGAAAATGATGTTGAGCACGATCCAGCCGATCGGCAGCAGACCGTTGGCGGCGCCGTACAGCGCGGCGGAACCCGCCATGTCGGCGGGCATGTCGAAAGCGAAAATCGCAATGAGCAAGGCTGAACCCAAGGCCATCAGGGCCGCCAGGTGCGCTTTGACGTGGAAAAACGCGAGGGCCGCCAGCATCACCACAACCGGCACTGCCGCCATGATGGTTGAAAGCACCGGGCTATTGAACGGATCGTAGATTTGCTGCCAGACCATGTTCCACCTCTGCTTTTATTGTTGGTAATGCAGACCCCGGGGGGGGACGGTGGCTTGTAGTATAGGTGGCATTGCGCCGCTGTCAGGCCGGGCTTTCTATCGGTTTGAGTGAGCCGTTTTGGTGCGTGGTCAGCCTGTGGAAACGAATCTGCTCGCCCCTGGCTGAGCTAAGCTGAGCCGAGCAAATAACGCGATTGACCTGTCCACGACGAAGAGGAACGCAGCGATGACAGAACGGCATCTGGTTCATACTGAAACGCTTTCCAACGGATGCGAGATCAAGGTCAAGGCCGAAATATTGCGGGACGGTTCGTTGGGGATGTTTATCGGGGTTTACTTGCCTGGTGGCACGGCGGTTGAGGAAAACGACCACCCCTCGCTGCATTTCCTCGATATGGAAGCGGCGATGGAGTGGGGGGTTGAACAGGCCAGGACGATCGGCAACAGTCAGCAGACGTTATAACGCTGGGCGTCGAAGGCTTTCCATGGCCACTGCAGGTTTTTGAACGGCTGCCTGAACAACCCGCCAGCGAGCCTGTAAACTGCGCCTCTTTCCTCCCCAAACAAGAGCACCTCATGGCCAACCAAGATATCGCCTTCCTGCCTGACCCTGACGCCGATTCCATCTCATCAGACGTTGCCGGTTTTGGCGGTCTGCTGGTGTCCACGCAGATTCCCACCCGCGCCGATGGCAATCTCGAGTTGGGTGGGATCGTTGAGCAAAGCGAGTGCACGCTGCAGGCGTTGAAGGTGGCGCTTGAGCGTGCTGGCAGTTCGATGGATCGGGTGCTGCATCTGACCATTTACCTCACCGATATGGCCGATCGCGCCGCATTCAATGAGGTCTACAAGCGCTTTTTCGCCAAACCCTGGCCCGTGCGGGCGGCGGTCGGTGTCGCGGCACTGGCAGTTGATGGCATGCGTGTGGAAGTGACTGCAATGGCGGCGAAAGGCTGAAGCCCGAGGATCAGCGCATCACGTGCAACTGACGCTGACGGCTTTGGCGGCGCGTAGCAGTTGCTGTTTGACATCGACCGGGATGCGCTGTTTTTTCAAGCGCTGTTCGAGGAAAATCTGCTCGCCACGGGTGTCCACCTCAGCGTCGATCACGGCGTTCTTGGCTTCAATCGACGCCGCGTGGGCCTCGATGGCCCGGTCCACTTCCGCCTCATTGGTGGCAGCATCCAGCGCCCGGATCAGCGCCGCCACTTCATCTTCCTCGGCCTTGGCGTAATCCTCCACCGTCAGGCCGGCCGCGAGTGCCCGCGCCTGTACTTCCACAGCCTTGAGAGTCTGCTTGGCTTCGCCGCACAACGATTGCTGTGTCTTGGTGCCGACCGCGTCCCAGTGCCAGAGTCCGTAGGTGGTCGTGGCGACCAGCGCTACAACGATGAAAGCGGCCAGAATTCGCTTGGCGGCGACGCTTTCAAATGCCTGGAAGGTGACTTTTCGCTCAAACATTGTGTTGCCTCTGCCAAGGAACTGAAAGCGTAGCACCTGGATCGGTTTACCTCCGATTGGCGTGATCGTGCAAGCAGCACGCGAAGCGGCTGGTCAAACCTCGGTCCAGTCTATGGTTGCGGATTCACGCCATCTCACCTCGGTGATGCCATAACGCTCGGCCTGCGGCTTTGAAAGCGTCTTCAGAGGTGGCCGTCCCGGCTTGGGAATCGGCGCAATGCCGGCGTCACAGCTTGCCCAATGCCACGCGTCCGCGTTCTGCATCATTTGCGCGCGAATGATGAAGGATTTGGCCTTGCCATGAAGGTTGTATTCAATGATGTACAGTCCCGTGCGGTTCATAAGGCCCCCTTAATGCTCTTAAGCAAATGAGTGGACCCGTCAAAAAAAATTCAAAAGATTTGCGCGGTGAATTTTAGCCGTTGATTTGCAATGGATTTTCTTGAGTGCTGCGGGACTATCCGCCGCTGACTGTCCAGTGCTTCACGCCTTCTTCAAACACCATTTGCCTGATCTCGTAAGCGATTCCATACGCCAGGGAGTCTTCGGCGGCAATGACTTTTTCCTCGGCCGACAGGCAGTGGAAAATGTCCAGTTTGGTCTCGGCGTGGGCGGTTTCCAGGGAGAAAATTTGCACATAGCGCGCCAGGTCGTTGTCCAGGCTGGACAGGTATTCGCGCAGGCGCTGGTGGTCGACGGATTTCTGATTGAAATACCAGTTCATCGGATGAATCAGAAAGCGCGAGTGTGGCGAGGTGATCCGATGCCCCGCGGCCAGAAACATGATCATGCCCATCGACTCGATATTGCCGGCATTGACCGCGCAGATCGGCACCGGCAATGACTTCAGAAAGGTGTACAACGTGAAACCGAAGTTGGTACTGCCACCGGTGGTGGACAGATTGAGCATCAGCGAGGTGGCGCCCTGAGTCAGGGCTTCCAGGCAGCAGTCACGGAAGCGCTCGGTGGTGCCCTGATCGATCTGGCAATGGAAGTGGACGATGTGTTCGCTCATCGGCTTGTCCTGCTCTGTGGAGGGCCGGTTCAGCCCGATCACCTGTTTCAAGGATTGACCCGTTTCAGAAAAAATCAAAGTTCCAGCGCAGACGCATCCTTGTATGAGCTGCCGAGCCCGCGAGGCTGCGTCCGGCTCGGGCCGCGATCGGACGTAGCCTCGCAGGCTCGGCAGCTGTTTACGGGGGCCTGCGAGAACACTGGATTTGTATCGCCACGTATCGTCGGCTCGCGCGGCCATGTTCGCTTACAAAACCACGCCTCACCGACACGTGCGCGATACACGGCACCGGCTTAATTGGGCCACCACACACGGTATCCATCTGGAGAAATCGCCATGTCGTCAAGCCAGTTCCACCACCCGGGCCGCCTGTTCACCTTCGCGCTAGCCACCGCGGCTGCCCTCGCAAGCTACTCGGGCGTGTCGCAAGCCGCTGACCCTGTGCCGGCCAAGAGCTGGCAGGCCGGGCTGCATCGCACTGACTTGCTGCGCGAGGACCTCGATGTGTCGGGGCGTGAAGTGATTCAGGTCCGCGTCGACTTCGAGCCGGGCGTCGCTTCCCCGAATCACTCCCATCCGGGTGTTGAGGTGGCTTACGTCATCGAGGGGACGTTCGAATATCAACTCGAGGGCCAGCCGCCGGTGACGCTCAAAGCAGGTGATTCGCTGTACATACCGGCGGGCGCTGCGCACATCGCCAAAAATATCGGCAGCAATCGCGCTTCCGAGCTGGCCACGTACATCGTCGAAAAAAGCGTGCCGCTGGTGGTGATCAAGCCATAGGTGCGAGTCAGGGACGGTTTTGGCGCGAAGCCAGCGGGCGGATGGCCAACGCTACTGTGATCGCCAGAGCCATCAATCCTGTTGCAACGGCAAAGGTGATGCGCATCCCGTGGGCTACGGCTGCGGGCGGCGCTGTGCTGATATCCGCCCCGCCGGCGGCGAGCGCGAAAACTGCGCCCAATGCCGCTGCGCCGCTGATCAACCCGAGGTTGCGCGACAGGGTGAGCAAACCCGCAATAACGCCGCGCTGCCCGACCACAACGTCGATCATGACCGCCGTGTTGTTGGCCGTCTGAAAAACACCATAGCCGAGCGTGAGCAAGATGATCGGCGCGACGTAACCACCCATGCCCAGCGTCGGCGGCAACACCGACAGCGCGAGGCAGCCGACTGCCATCGCGGTCAACCCGGCGAGCGTCATCGGGCGGGCGCCGAAACGGTCGGCAATCCGCCCGGCCGGCACACCCGTCAATGCCGCAACCGCCGGTCCGACCGCCAGAACCAGCCCGACGGTCACGGCATCGAGGCCCAGCGCATGAGCGAGGTAAAACGGCCCAACCACCAGTGTCGTCATCATCACCGTCATGACCAAGGCACTCATGACCAGGCTGCCACTGAGCATCGGGTCGCGGAGCAGCGTCAGGTGAATCAAGGGCGAGGCGGTTCGCGATTCAATGAACACAAACAGCCCGACGCCGACAGCACTCGATGCCAGCAACAACGCATTCAACGTCCCGTACTGACCCCGTCCCAGCGTCATCGCCAACGCATAGGTCGCGAGCGTCAGGGCCAGCACCAGCGTACCCGGTGCGTCGAAGCGGACAGGCGATATGTCCGGTTTTCCACGCTCGGTTGGCAGATAGCGATGGCCGAGCAGCCACGTCATCAGGCCCAACGGTACAGTGATCAGGAAGATTGCGCGCCAGCCGAACCCCTCGATCAGCAATCCGCCGAGGGACGGCCCCATGGCCGTGCCAATCGCTGACATCGTGCCGAGCAGACCCATGGCGCTGCCGGTTTTGTCCTGGGTGACCGTATCGCCAACCATCGCCATGCTCAGTGCCATCATGATGGCTGCGCCGAGCCCCTGCAGTGACCGGGCGCCGATCAACACCTCCAGGGTCGGTGCCATGCCGCTCAGGCCCGATGCCACGGTGAAGACGAGAATGCCGATCAGCAGCAGACGCCGCCGGCCCATGAGGTCACCGAGCCGGCCGACGCTGACGATCAATGTGGTGATAGCCAGCAGGTAAGCGATGACGATCCACTGCACCTGCTGAAAACTGGCGTCGAACGCCTCTGCCAGTGTCGGGAGCCCGACGTTGGCGATACTGGTGCCGAGTGACGATAACAGCATCGCCAGCGCCAGGCCGAGCAAGCCCCAGCGCGCGGACGATGTGGGTTGAGCACTGACGGCGAGGGTTGGTTTCATGCTGTATTCCTTGATGTCGATGGCGCCCGGTGCGGCTGTTCGAAATCTACGCCGGGGCCTAACATGGCGGAAGGCGCACGGATTGCACTGTATACATGCGCTTGACGCTACATCACGTTGCCGCGGAGCGATGCATGTCGATGCCTGATCTGAATTTGCTGATAACCCTGGATGCGCTGCTCGCCGAAGGCAGCGTCGCGCGTGCGGCCAAGCGATTGCGACTCAGCCCCTCGGCCATGAGCCGGGCGCTGGCGCGTTTGCGTGAAACCACTGGCGATCCATTGCTGGTACGCGCCGGACGCGGGCTGGTGGCGACGCCGCGTGCGCTGGAATTGCGCGGGCGCGTCAGTCAGTTGGTGGAAGAGGCACAAGGGCTGCTGCGACCGACGCAACCGCCCGATCTTGCACAACTGAACCGTACGTTCACGCTGCGCATTCGCGAGGGTTTCGTGGAGAACTACGGTGCAGCACTGCTCGCGCGACTCGCTGAACAAGCTCCGGGCGTGTGCCTGCGTTTCGTGGACAAAACGGACAAGGACAGCACGGTATTGCGCGACGGCACTGTTGATCTGGAAACCGGTGTAGTGGGGAAGTCGGCCGGGCCTGAGTTGCGCACCCAAGGCCTGTTCGCTGATCGTTTCGTGGGTGTGGTGCGAGTCGGTCATCCGCTGTGCCGGGGCGACATTTCGCCGGGGCGATATGCGGTAGGTGATCATGTCAGCGTGTCGCGACGCGGGCTCGACAGGGGGCCGATCGATGAGGCGCTGGCGGCGCTTGGATTGCAACGGCAGATCGTCGCGTTCGTCGGCGGCTTCTCGACCGCGCTGGCGCTCGCGCGCAGCACTGAGCTGATCGCCACTGTTCCCGAGCGACATACGGCAAGCTTGCGAGAAGGGCTGTTCAGTTTTGAATTGCCGGTGGCGCTGCCGACGTTCACGGTCGCGATGCTGTGGCACCCGCGCATGGACGCCGACCCGGCACACCGATGGTTACGCAGCTGTCTGCGAGAGGTGTGCGCAGATCATGAAAACCAAGTGGCGCGGGCGAGGTGATCTTCCGACACGTCGTTCAAAAAGCGGAACTCATCGTAACCTCGGGTCAGCCACCTATACTCAATCCAATAGCTTTCGCCCCGCCGGAACATACCGTTCACCGGGGACCTGCAGGAAACCACGATCTTGAGCCTGCGTTCGCTGATCGTTGTCGTGCTGCTGATACTGGCCGGGTGCGCCACGCCCGAGCGCGCGCCGGTTTCAGCGCCGCCAGTGGTGATTTCCCGTAGCACCTGGCAGCAAGTCGACCGCGAGATAGTTGCAGCGTCCCGCTCGGCTACCGAGCAGAGCAAAATCTACGCGCGCGGCGCCATGGACTACTGGCGCACGCGGGTGTACCAACTGACCGAAGAAAATTTCATCCCCTGGTTCAGCAGCTACTGGACCCAGGAATGGCTGTCGATGAAAGTCAGCTGGTACGCCATCAGCGACACGGACGAGCAGGACCAGTCAGAGAAGCGCCTGGCCGCTTATCTGCTGGAGCAATACCGCAAACGCGTGCTGGCGCCGGCTGCGCTGGACATTGATCCGGACCAGATACTCGGCCTGGCCACGGCTTTTTACGTGGATATCGTTCAGGAAGAACTGCAGCGCATTTCCCAGCGCCACGGCGTGCCGATGGCGCAGCTCAACGGCCGGATTCAGAAGATCCCGGCCATTGCGCTGGGCCCGCCAGCGGCGCGCAACGCTTCGCTGTATCAGGTGGTGCGCACGCAACCGCTGAACACGCTGCCGGCCTATGCGGCGTTGATCGACAAGATTCACAAGGCGGGCGGGGACAGAGGCGTGGATTCGACCGACACCGCCATGGCGCCGGTGGCCAAGCGCGCCAGCAAGAGGATCGAAGCCGAGATGGCCCCGCGTGGGGCGGCGAGTGCCGTGGCCGCAGTGGCGGGGAAATTGGCGGGGGCCTTGATTTCTGTCGGCGTGGCAGGTGTGCGAGCGGTCATTCAGGCCAATGACCGGCCCGACAGTGAGGCGCTGATTCGCAGCAGCCTGGGTAACACCTTCGACAAGGCGTGGACCAAACTGGTGCAGAACCCGACCACCGGCGTGATGGCGGGGACGCTGTACCTGGCCGCGCAGATCGAGGGCCACCTGGCCGCCAGCCTTGAACCGTCGGTCGGTCTGGACGGCGGCACGGTCGAGTGGAGTCCTGCGCAATCGAGTAGTCCGCAGATTAACCCCTGACTGGCAAGCTCACTCCGACACCGGGGTGATCCGGCAACTTTTACGCTGCTCAATCTCCAGGTCTGACGGCCGCTCCCGGATAAATTCGAAACGCGGCTCACCTTCGCTATAGTGAACCAGCCAGCCCCATTCCAGCTCGGACTCAGCCTGGCCCGTCTTGGGCGGCATGGCCCACCAGGGCTCTTTGCTGATGATCTGTCGCATGGCGTCCTCCCGTTGAATCGGTTGGGTCAACTATAACGTGCATGCAGGGAGGTGCCAGGCGTGAGCGACGAAGCCCATGAGCCGGTCAAACGGCTGTTTTTTGCCCTGAGCTGCCCCGCCGAACAGCGCCGGGAGATTGCGCAGTGGCGTAGCGCGCTGGCGTTGCGCATCGGGCGTCCGGTGCCGACGGAAAATTTCCACCTCACATTGCTGTTTCTCGGCGCGGTTGGCGCGGCGCAGATCGCTGATATCTGCACAGCGGCGGGCAAGGTGCGCGTACCCGGCGTCGCGCTGCGAGTAGCACTGGATCGCGTGGAGGTCTGGCGCAGGGCAGGGGTGTTGGTGCTGGCGGCCGAACAGGCGCCGCCGGAGTTGCTGCGGTGGGTGTATGCGCTGGAACAGGCGATGTTGCCGTTCGGGCTGGAAGAACCGTCGAAGGAATTTCGACCGCACCTGACGCTGATGCGCGAATTTCGCGCGCCGGTGCCGGAGTCCGCTGCGCCGCCGGAGTTTTCCCTGCGTGCGGATCGGTTTGTCTTGTATGAATCGCACAAGGGCCGCTACCGGGCGTTGGCTGAATGGCCGCTGGTTGCGCAGCAAAAAAAGGCGCCCGAGGAGGGCGCCGAATTCACCTGAACCGAGGAAGCCAGGTGAGGCCGTTCTTGAGAGAAGTGCAGCGGTGGTAAGGCGCTGCGTGAACGGAAACGGTTGAATGGTGTGTGGCCAGTGATGGGTTCTTCGCTGGAATACCGCCATCGCGAGCAAGCTCGGCTCCCACAGGTATTGGGGTCGCCCACAGTTCTGCGTTTCAACACAATCACCGTGGGAGCGAGGCCTGCCCCGGGTGGTGTTCCAACGAAGCGTCGGATTCAGCGCCTATTTCCCGAGCTTCACCCGCGTCCAGCCCCGGGTCATCACGCGTTGTACGCCAATCGGCATGTCCGGAATCGCATACAGGGTTGCCATCACCGCTTGCGAAGGATAGGAGCCGGGATCATCGCGAATCGCCTCGTCCACCAACGGCGTCGCCGCAGCGTTGGCGTTGCTGTAGCCGATGTTGTTGGTGATCTCGGCGATGATCTCCGGGCGCATCAGAAAATTCATGAACAGGTAGGCGTTCTCGACATTCGCCGCGTCCCTGGGAATCGCCACCATGTCGTAGAAACTGCCAGCACCTTCTTTCGGGATGCTGTAATCAATCTGCACCTTGCCGCCTGCCTCCTGCGCGCGGGCCTTGGCTTGCAGCACATCACCGGAATAACCCACCGCGACACAGAGGTTGCCGTTGGCCAGGTCGGAGATGTATTTCGACGAATGGAAATAAGCTACCGACGGCCGGATCTTCATGAACAGCGCTTCAGCTTCGGCGATTTGCGCCTTGTCTTTGGAGTTCACCGGATAACCCAGGTAGTGCAGAGCCGCGGGCAGCATTTCGGTCGGCGAGTCGAGGAAACTGATCCCGCAGGCTTTCAGTTTCTGCGCATTCTCCGGTTTGAACAGCAAGTCCCAGGAATTGACCGGCGCGTTGGCACCGAGCACTTCCCTGACCTTCTGCGGATTGAAACCAATGCCGATCGAGCCCCACATGTACGGGAAAGCGTGCGCGTTATCCGGGTCGCTGGCCGAGGCGTTTTGCAGCAGCACCGAATTGAGGTTTTTCCAGTTCGACAGCTTCGATTTGTCCAGTTCCTGATACACGCCAGCCTTGATCTGCTTGGCCAGAAAACTGTTCGACGGCACCACGATGTCGTAGCCGGATTTGCCGGCGAGCAAACGCGCCTCAAGGGTCTCGTTGCTGTCGAATACATCGTAGGTCACGCGGATCCCGGTTTCGTCTTCAAACTGTTTGACGGTGTCCGGGGCAATGTAATCCGACCAGTTGTAGACGCGCAGAACCTTGTCATTGGCCTGGGCGCCGGTGGTGATCGCGCCCAACAAGGACAGTGTCAGCAGAGTCCTGCCAAACATTTTCATCGGTACAACTCCAATTCTTTTTATTCAAAATCACACTGAACACACGCATCACCCGTGGCGAGGGGGCTTGCCCCCGTTGGGCCGCGGAGCGGCCCTGAAACCGGTTGAACTGTGTGCCTGATGGAACACGGGTGCAGACTTTGGGGCCGGTTCCCAGCCCGACGGGGGCAAGCCCCCTCGCCACTCGTAACTAATGGCTAACGGCACTAGGCCGTCGCTTCGACTCTGTGGTTTTTCGGTTGCTGCCACGACTCGCTGGCGGTCTGGTCCATCGCTTCCTGAATGGCGCGCCGGCGACTGGCTTCAGCGCGGCGGCTGAAATACCAGACCAGGAAGGTCACCAGCGAAACGGCCAGCAGGATCAGACTGGCCACGGCGTTGATCTCAGGCTTCACACCCAGACGCACCGCCGAGAACACTTCCATCGGCAGGGTCGTCGAGCCTGGCCCCGAGACGAAACTCGCCAGCACCAGATCGTCCAGCGACAACGCGAACGACATCATGCCGCCGGCCGCCAGTGACGGCGCGATCATCGGAATGGTGATCAGGAAAAACACCTTGAATGGCCTGGCCCCAAGGTCCATGGCCGCTTCTTCGATGGACAGGTCCAGCTCACGCAAACGCGCCGAAACGACCACTGCCACATACGCTGCACAAAACGTCGTGTGCGCAATCCAGATCGTGACAATGCCACGCTCCATCGGCCAGCCGATCAACTGTGCCATGGCCACAAACAGCAGCAACAGCGACAACCCGGTGATCACTTCCGGCATCACCAATGGCGCCGTCACCAGGCCGCCAAACAGCGTGCGTCCCTTGAAGCGCGTGACGCGGGTCAGCACGAACGCGGCCAGCGTGCCCAGCGCCACCGCCGCAATCGCGGTGTAGCAGGCGATCTCCAGCGAGCGCATTACCGAGCCCATCAGTTGTGTATTGTCGAGCAGGCCGGTGTACCACTTCAGCGACCAGCCGCCCCATACCGTCACCAGTTTTGAGGCGTTGAACGAGTAGATCACCAGAATCAGCATCGGCAGGTAGATGAACGACAGGCCGAAAATCAGCATGAACTTTGAAAATCCGAAGCGTTTCATCCCCGACCCTCCATCTCTTTGGCCTGGCTACGGTTGAACAACAGGATCGGCACAATCAGGATCAACAGCATCACCACCGCCAGGGCGGACGCCACCGGCCAGTCGCGGTTGTTGAAGAATTCCTGCCACAGCACGCGACCGATCATCAGGGTCTCGGGACCGCCCAACAGCTCCGGAATCACGAACTCGCCGACCACCGGAATGAACACCAGCATGCAGCCGGCGATGATGCCGTTCCTGGCCAGTGGCACGGTGATTGTCCAGAAGTTGTTGAAATTGCTTGAGCCGAGGTCCGACGCCGCTTCCAGCAGGCTGCCGTCATGCTTGACGAGGTTGGCGTACAGCGGCAACACCATGAATGGCAGGTACGCGTAGACCACGCCGATGTACACCGCGGTATTGGTGTTGAGAATTTCGATGGGGTGATCGGTCAGCCCGGTCCACATCAGAAAGCCGTTGAGCAAACCGTTGTTGCTGAGGATGCCCATCCACGCATACACGCGGATCAGGATGGCGGTCCAGGTCGGCATCATGATCAACAACAGCAAAACGTTTTGCGTTTCCTTACGCGCTTTGGTGATCGCGTAGGCCATCGGGAAACCGATCGCCAGGCACATCACTGTGCTGAGGAAAGCGACTTTCAAGGAGCCGAAATAAGCCGAGATGTACAGCTCGTCTTCGGTCAACAACGCGTAGTTGCCGATGTTCAGAAGCAGCTGAAATTTCTGCTCGGCGAAGGTGTAGATCTCGGAGTACGGAGGAATCGCCAGTGCCGCTTCCGAGAAGCTGATTTTCATCACCAGAAAGAACGGCAACATGAAAAACAGGAACAGCCACAGGAAGGGAATTCCGATGACGAGTTTGCGACCACTCGGCATCAGCCGCAGGAACTGCTGATTGAGTGTTTTCATGAGCGCAGTACCACGCCGCTGTCGTCTTCCCACCATACGTAGACATTGTCGTCCCAGGTCGGCCGTGCGCCACGGCGTTCGGCGTTGGCCATGAACGACTGGACGATCTTGCCACCGGGCAGTTTCACGTAGAACACCGAGTGGCCGCCGAGGTAGGCGATGTCATGCACTTTGCCCTGGGACCAATTGTATCGGAATTCCGGCTGAGTGGTGCTGACGAGCATTTTTTCCGGGCGGATCGCGTAGGTGATCGACTTGTCCTGCACCGAGGTGCTGACGCCGTGACCGACGTAAATCTTCTGCTCCAGATCCGGACTGTGGATGATCGCGTGACCTTCAAGGTCTTCCACCACGGTGCCGTCGAACGCGTTAACGTTGCCGATGAATTCGCAGACCATGCGGCTGACCGGCGCTTCGTAAATGTCGACCGGGCTCCCGATTTGCGCGATCCAGCCCAGGTGCATGATCGCGATGCGTTGCGCCATGGTCATGGCTTCTTCCTGGTCGTGCGTCACCATCACGCAGGTCACGCCGACCCGTTCGATGATTTCCACCAGCTCCAGTTGCATCTGCGAGCGCAACTTTTTATCCAGCGCGCCCATCGGTTCGTCCAGCAGCAACAGCTTCGGACGTTTGGCCAGCGAACGGGCCAGGGCCACACGCTGACGCTGACCACCGGAGAGTTGATGCGGTTTGCGTCTGGCGTATTGAGTCATGTGCACCAGACGCAGCATTTCTTCGACGCGGGCCTCGATTTCGCTGGCCGGCAGACGGTCCTGTTTCAGGCCGAAGGCGATGTTTTGCGCCACGGTCATGTGTGGGAACAGGGCGTACGACTGAAACATCATGTTGATCGGGCGTTCGTACGGCGGCATGTCGGTAATGTCCACACCGTCGAGGAAGATGTGCCCGTCAGTCGGCCGCTCGAAGCCTGCGAGCATGCGCAGCAAGGTCGATTTACCCGAACCGGAACCGCCGAGCAGGGCGAAGATTTCCCCTTGATGGATCTCAAGCGAGACGTCGTCGACGGCGCAGGTTTCGTCGAATTTCTTGGAGACTCGGTCGACTTTCAACAAGACCTTTTTCGGGGCTTGCTGACCTTCAAGAGCCTTCCTGTGAATGCTGGAGGCGTTTGCCATGTGAAACTCCCAACAGGTTTCAGTCGTCGGGCCAACGCGGCCTGACTTAAGAGTGGATTGCAAGCCCGGGGCGGGCAGTGCCAGAGGGTTCAACGGCCGTCCCTTGGGAAGCGAGCATGGGTGGCGAGGGGGCTTGCCCCCGTTCGATTGCGAAGCAATCGCAAACCGGCACCGTGTTCTAACTCAGGATCACGGTGGCTGATTTTCAGGGGCGCTTCGCACCCCAACGGGGGCAAGCCCCCTCGCCACACAAGCCCCTCGCCACACACGCTCGTTACCACAGGGATTTGCATTTGAATCACTGGCCATACCCATCGGGCTTATTCGGCGCCGCCGTCCTGGCTGCCTGGGTCGTACTTGTTGTTATTGCAGTGTGTTGTTTCGCAAGCACGGGTGGCGCGCAGGCACGTCCGCCGGACTCGCGGGGGCAGTCAATCAATGTCGTGAATCAGCGGGTGTTACGCAATTCAGCCCGTCGCCGGCACGCATCGCCAAACGCCTGGAAAATTCTCAGATAAACAGGGTTGGAAAGTACCTGCCATTCCGGGTGCCATTGCACGCCGACGGCAAAGGCTTCGCTGTCCTCTACGGAGATCGCCTCGATCAAACCGTCCGGCGCGATTGCTTCGCAGCGTAGCCCCGGGGCGAGTCGATCAATGCCCTGACTGTGAATGGAATTCACCTGAAATTGCTCCGGCAGGTCCAGCGCCTGGAACACGCCGCCCGGTTGCACCGTGACCGCGTGCGCCGGTGCGTATTGCACCGCCAGTTCGGGACTGTCCGCTTCACGGTGATCAAGCATGCCCGCCAGCTCGTGCACTTTCTGATGCAGGCTGCCGCCGAACGCCACATTCAATTCCTGAAAGCCCCGGCAGATGCCGAGTACCGGAACGCCTGCCGCGATGGCGGCCTGTAACAGGGGGAGGGTGGTGGCGTCCCGCGCCGGATCGTGATCCGTTCCGGGAGCGCTGGCTGGGCCTTGATAGTGGAAAGGCTCTACATTCGATGGCGAACCGGTCAGCAGCAAACCGTCGAGCTGCGCGAGCAGGTCCTCGATGTCTGTCAACTCACCCAGGGAAGGAATGACCACGGGCAGCCCCATAGCCGCGACGCTGACAGCACGCAAATACTTGTCGCCGCTGACGTGGCAGGGGTGCAGGCCAATCTGTTTGACGCATGCAGTAACGCCGATCAATGGCTTGAATGCCATTTTTATCACCTCGAAGTTTCACACTTGAACGAGCTTTTCCGGAGCTTAGCCTTGTTGATTTTAATTAACAACTCTCATGTAAAAAATTCTAAACGCCGTGCGTCTGTTCGTCAGGATTTCTGCGGTGTGCGTGCAATATCTGGCACTGGTGTGCCCATAAAAGGCCCGAAAATAAAGGATGAGAGGCTGGGTGTTCGCTATTGACTTCACTTTGCCGTTCGGGTTGACTGAGCTCGCGAAAGTGCAGTGAACATAATAATTAACAGTCAATAGGTGCATCATGTCGGTCCCTCTGCGTACCGTTCAACTCAACGAAGCAAACGCATTCCTTAAGAAATACCCTGAGGTTTTGTACGTCGACCTTCTGATTGCGGATATGAACGGTGTGGTGCGCGGCAAGCGTATCGAACGCACCAGTCTTCATAAGGTTTACGAAAAAGGCATCAACCTCCCCGCGTCATTGTTTGCGCTGGACATCAACGGCTCCACGGTGGAAAGCACCGGCCTGGGTCTGGACATCGGCGACTCTGACCGCATCTGTTTCCCCATCCCCGACACCCTCAGCATCGAGCCCTGGCAGAAGCGTCCGACCGCGCAACTGTTAATGACCATGCATGAGCTCGAAGGCCAGCCGTTCTTCGCGGACCCGCGCGAAGTGCTGCGTCAGGTCGTGAGCAAGTTCGATGACATGGGCCTGACGATTTGCGCCGCGTTCGAACTGGAGTTTTATCTGATCGACCAGGACAACGTGAACGGTCGTCCGCAGTCGCCACGTTCGCCGGTGTCCGGCAAGCGTCCGGTGTCGACTCAGGTGTATCTGATCGACGATCTCGACGAATACGTTGATTGCCTGCAAGACATCCTCGAAGGCGCGAAAGAGCAGGGCATCCCGGCCGACGCCATCGTCAAGGAAAGCGCCCCGGCGCAATTTGAAGTGAACCTGCATCACGTCAATGACCCGATCAAGGCCTGCGACTACGCGGTACTGCTCAAGCGTCTGGTGAAAAACATCGCCTACGACCACGAAATGGACACCACGTTTATGGCCAAGCCGTATCCGGGTCAGGCGGGCAATGGTTTGCACGTGCACATTTCGATTCTCGATAAAGAAGGCAACAACATCTTCGCCAGCGAGGATCCCGAGCAGAACGCCGCGCTGCGTCACGCGATCGGCGGTGTGCTCGAGACCCTGCCGGCACAGATGGCTTTCCTCTGCCCGAACGTCAACTCGTACCGCCGCTTCGGTGCGCAGTTCTACGTGCCGAACTCGCCAAGCTGGGGCATCGACAACCGTACCGTGGCAGTGCGGGTACCGACCGGTTCGGCGGATTCGGTGCGCATCGAGCATCGTGTTGCCGGCGCGGACGCCAACCCGTATTTGCTGATGGCGTCGGTGCTGGCCGGTATTCACCACGGTCTGACCAACAAGCTCGAGCCGGGCGCCCCGGTGGAGGGCAACAGCTACGAGCAGAACGAGCAGAGCCTGCCGAACAACCTGCGCGATGCATTGCGCGAACTGGCGGACAGCGAAGTCATGTCCCGCTACATCGACCCGCTGTACATCGATGTGTTTGTGGCGTGCAAGGAAAGCGAACTGGCCGAGTTCGAGAACTCCATTTCGGACCTTGAGTACAACTGGTATTTGCATACGGTTTGATTGGCCGGAAAAGGAAATGTGGCAATGGCGGTGCGCACAGATCGTGTGCCCACCGCCCGGCCTGCGCCAGCGACCTGTGGCGAGGGGGCTTGCCCCCGTTTGAGTGCGTAGCACTCACTGAATCTTCGGTACGCCACAGGTTCCAGGACTGCTTCGCAGCCCAACGGGGGCAAGCCCCCTCGCCACAGGTCGATCCCACAGAGATCGCTTTTTCTGCTCGTTAATTGGTCGGCTTTAACCGGCGACTGCTTATTCCTCTGCACCGAGTCACCATAATGACAAACACCCGCAGCGACTGGGAGCAACGCTTCCAGTCCTTATCCATCGAAGGCCGCGCCTTCATCGACGGTCAATACCTTCCGGCGCTCAGCGGCGAATCCTTCGAATGCATCAGCCCGGTTGACGGCCGTTTCCTGGCCAACGTCGCCAGCACCGATGAAGCCGACGCCAACGCAGCCGTCGCCGTCGCCCGCCGCACGTTCGACTCCGGCATCTGGGCGAAATTAGCCCCGGCCGAACGCAAGCGCATCCTGATCCGCTTCGCCGATCTGGTCCTCGCCAATCGCGAAGAGCTCGCCTTGCTCGAAACCCTCGACATGGGCAAACCGATCAGCGATTCGATGAACATCGACATTCCTGCGGCCGCCAATGCGATTCGCTGGAACGCCGAAGCCATCGACAAGATCTACGACGAAGTCGCCGCCACGCCCCACGATCAACTCGGCCTGATCACCCGCGAACCTGTCGGCGTAGTCGCCGCCATCGTGCCGTGGAATTTCCCGTTGATCATGGCCAGCTGGAAGTTCGCCCCGGCCCTCGCGGCGGGCAACTCGTTCATCCTCAAGCCATCGGAAAAGTCGCCACTGACCGCCATCCGCATTGCGCAGCTTGCGTTGGATGCCGGCATTCCGAAAGGCGTGTTCAACGTTTTGCCGGGTTTGGGTCATACGGTTGGCAAAGCGTTGGCGTTGCACATGGACGTCGACGTGCTGGCCTTCACCGGCTCGACGGTGATCGCCAAGCAGCTGTTGATCTACGCCGGGCAAAGCAACATGAAACGTGTCTGGCTCGAAGCCGGCGGCAAGAGCCCGAACGTGGTGTTCGCCGACGCGCCGGATCTGCGCGTGGCAGCCCAGGCGGCGGCCAGCGCGATTGCCTTCAACCAGGGCGAAGTCTGCACCGCCGGTTCGCGCTTGCTGGTCGAACGCTCGATTCGCGAGCAATTCATTCCACTGCTGGTGGAAGCGCTGCACGTGTGGAAACCGGGGCATGCTCTCGACCCGGCTACCACGGTTGGTGCGGTCGTCGATCAGCGGCAACTGGACAACGTGTTGCGTTATATCCAGATCGGCAAAGACCAGGGCGCGCACCTGATCGCCGGCGGCAACCGCACCCTCGAAGCCACCGGTGGCCTGTACCTGGAACCGGCGATTTTCGACGGCGTGACCAACGCCATGACCATTGCCCGTGAAGAAATCTTCGGCCCGGTGCTGTCGTTGATCACCTTCGATACCGAAGAAGAAGCGTTGGCCATTGCCAACGACAGCATCTTCGGCCTGGCCGCCGGCGTCTGGACCAGCAACCTCGGCAAGGCCCACACCTTTGCCCGCGGCCTGCGTGCCGGCAGCGTGTGGGTCAACCAGTACGACGGTGGCGACATGACCGCGCCGTTCGGCGGGTACAAGCAGTCGGGTAACGGTCGCGATAAATCGCTGCACGCGTTCGATAAATACACCGAACTCAAAGCGACCTGGATCAAGCTCTGACACCTCTAAATCGGCGGCCGCCAGCCAGCGCTCGCGGCCCTCGGAGAAACCATGAAAACAACACATGTAAACAGCTACTACGCCGCCACCCGCAACTTCACCGGCGATTTCCCGGAGCTTGAGCAAGCGGTGGACTGCGACGTCTGCGTGATCGGCGCCGGTTACACCGGATTGTCCTCGGCGCTTTTTCTTTGCGAAGCGGGTTATAGCGTGACGGTGCTCGAAGCCGCAAAAGTCGGCTTCGGCGCCAGCGGTCGCAACGGTGGGCAACTGGTCAATTCCTACAGCCGCGACGTCGATGTCATCGAACAACGCTACGGCGACAAGACGGCTGAAGTGCTTGGCAGCATGATCTTCGAAGGCGCCGACATCATCCGTCAGCGCATCCGGCATTACGACATTCAGTGCGATTACAAGCAGGGCGGCATCTTCGCCGCGCTGAACAAAAAACAACTCAAAGGCCTGGCTGAGCAGAAAAGCAGCTGGGAACGCTACGGCAACAAAAACCTGAAAATGCTCGACGCGGCGGACATCAAGCGCGAAGTTGGATGCGATAACTATGTTGGCGGCCTGCTCGACTTGCAGGGCGGTCACATCCACCCGCTGAACCTGGCCCTTGGTGAAGCCTCGGCGATCATTGGCCTGGGCGGCAAAATTTACGAACAATCGGCCGCGGTGGAGATCACCTACGGTGAACCGATTACGGTGCGAACCGCCAAAGGCATCGTGCGTGCCAAGTATCTATTGATCGCCGGTAACGCCTATTTGCCGCAGGGCCTCGATAATCGCGTGACCAGCAAAAGCATGCCGTGCGGCTCGCAAATTGTCGTCACCGAACCGTTGTCCGAGCACGTCGCGCGCAGCCTGATCAAAAACAACTACTGCGTCGAAGACTGCAATTATTTGCTCGACTATTACCGCCTCACGGCCGACAACCGATTGCTGTACGGCGGTGGCGTGGTCTACGGTGCGCGCGAGCCGGACGACATCGAACAACTGATCAGGCCGAAAATCCTCAAGACTTTTGCCCAGCTCAAGGACGTGAAAATCGACTACCGCTGGACCGGCAACTTCCTGCTGACCATGTCACGCATGCCGCAATTCGGGCGCATCGAAAAGAACGCCTACTACATGCAAGGCTACAGCGGTCACGGCGTCACTTGCTCGCACCTGGCCGGCAAACTGATCAGTGAAATGATCCGCGGCGACGCCGAACGCTTCGACGCCTTCGCCTCGCTGCCGCACATGCCAATGCTCGGCGGCCGCACCTTCCAGGCCCCGCTTACCGCCATGGGTGCCGCGTACTACGCACTGCGCGACCGGTTCGGTATCTAACCGCGACAGCCACCTGCAGGCTTACTCGCCATGGCGGTGCGTCAGGTCGGACATGTGCTGAATGTGCCGGCCCCATCGCGAGCAAGCTCGCTCCCACAGTGATTTCCTGCAGCGGCGCAGATTGTGGGCCAACCACAAAACCTGTGGGAGCGAGCTTGCTCGCGATGAGGCCATCCCTGCGGACTCACATCCAATCGGACACCGCGCAATCACCGTCAACCTCACGCCTACAGCAACGCCCTCAAACGTGATTTAATACCCGCCTTTCACATTTCCGGGACAGGGAAGCGGTACTTTCGCGGCCAACAGTCGCCCGCCATCTACCCCCATAACCCTTAAGTATTTTTCGCATAAGGCTGTCATGGACACGGGCTCACGACTCAAACTGGTACGCGAAAGCTACAAACTCTCCCAGCGCGAGCTGGCCCGGCGCAGTGGCGTCACCAACGCCACCATTTCCCTGATCGAACAGAACCGCGTCAGCCCCTCCGTCAGCTCCCTGAAAAAACTGCTCGAAGGCATCCCCATGTCCCTGGCGGATTTCTTCACCTTCGACCAGCCACCCCGCGAACACCAATACGTATTCCGCGCCAATGAGCAGCCCGACCTCGGCCGCCATGGCCTGCGTTTGCTGCTGATCGGCGCGTCGGTGCCGAGCCGGCAAATGCGTCTCTTGCGCGAGCAATACGCGCCTGGGGCGAGTTCGGGAGAAGCGCCGATTGTGCATTGCGAGGGGGAGGAGTGCGGGTTGGTAACGCGGGGGACGGTTGAACTGACGGTTGATGGGCAGATCAGCGTGTTGAATGCGGGGGATGGTTATTACTTCCCGACGACGCTGCCGCATCGGTTTCGCAATATTGGTCAGGATGAGGCAGAAATCATCAGCGCGAATACGCCGGCGAACTTCTGATCGGAAAACGGACGCTACCCTGTAGCAGCTACCGAAGGCTGCGTCCGTGACCGCGCTCTTATTCCGCTGAAGACAACAAAGCCCCGACTCTCATCGGGGCTTTGTATTTTGAACTGTGCTGATTCCAGAAACGGGTACCCGTGAACTCAAGTCACTGCCTGGCCTGCGGCGAATGCGGATTCGGGTTTTTGTGCTTAGGCCCGGCAAGTGCCCAGGCAATCAACCCGAACAACGGCACGAACACGATGACTACGATCCACACCAGTTTATCGCTGGATTTGCCTTCGGCTTTGCGGACTTTGTTGATAGCCCATAGCTCGACCAGTACAAGAATTGCCGCCAGCACGATCCAGATGGTTTCGATTTGCATTGGTCACCTCCTAAAGTCTTGTCATTAGGTGGTTTGGTGCCGGGAGGGTTCACTTTTAATTCGTGGTAATCGGGATTAAAAGATCGCAGCCTCGTTGCACCCGACAGCTCCTGCGGGTTATTTGGGTTTCCAGTGGCCGCCGCCTGACTCGCAGTCGATTTTCGCCTGGCTCAGGTTGTCGGCGCCGTAATAATAAGTGGTGACCTGCGCATTGTCCGGCACGTTAGGCCGCTGGCTGTTTTTGTCTTTGCTGGTGGAATGTGGATTGGCCAGTGATTCCTGGGTCAATGTGGCGACACAGGTGGCGTGGTAACGTTCTTCGCACTGGGCAACCTTCTTTTTGGTGCTGGTGATCATTTCCTTGCTTTCATTGCTGCACGACCAGTCGATGGAATTCACCGGCATGCCTTCGTACTCATAACAACTGTGGGATTCGACAACCGGTACGGATGGGCTTTGCGAGCGGGTCTGCACGTCACAGGCTTCGGCGAAGACCAAGGTGGGACTCAGGCTGGCGATCAGAAGCAGAACTCTACTGTTCATCGGGGTTTCCTCTCCAATGGCGCTTCCCTGGAGCTTAGTTCAGCGCTGATAGAGTTTCGAAACTAGGGTGAGGCGCGGGTTCAATACGTTTCTGTCAGCCACGTGCAGCTGCTGGACGCAGCCTTCGGCAGCGGCTAGAGGTTCGCGGACACTGCAGATGCCTTCGGCGAGAGCGTTTGCCTGTGAGGGGGCTCGCCTGTAGCGAGGGGCCTTGCCTGTGGTGAGAAAGCTTGCCTGCGGTGAGGGGCCTTGCCTGTGGCGAGGGGCCTTGCCTATGGTGAGGAAGCTTGCCTGTGGCGAGGGGCCTTGCCTGTGGCGAGGGGGGCTTGCCTGTGGCGAGGGGGCTTGCCCCCGTCGGGCTGCGAAGCAGCCCTCTCTTTCAGGCATTCATGGCGTACCGAACATCGCCGTCCAGTAGATCCCGGAATCACTTTTCGGGTCTACCGCATACGCCGCGCCCAGCTCCTGGAACTGCGGGTTCATCAGGTTGGCGCAATGGCCGGGGCTTGCAACCCAGCCGTCGACCACCCTGCGCACGGTGTCTTGCCCGGCGGCAATGTTCTCGCCGACCTGCTGGCCGACGTAGCCCGCCAGTTCCGCGCGGTCGCCCGGTGTTCTGCCGTCGCGGTCCTTATGATCAAAATAATTATTGTTGGCCATGGACCGGGAGTGGCTTTCGGCCGCAGCCCCCAGGACCGCGTTCCACGTCAGCGGCTTCGCGGCGGCGAAGTTTTGGCTGCCACACTGGCGTGCCCGACTGCGCGCAGTATTGAGTTCGGCCAGCAACTTCTGACCTTCCGCTTGCCAGTCGCCCAAGCGTGCGCTCAATAGCGGTCGCGCCAGCACGATTCGCCATTCCCGACCCTCGCGACTGACGCCGATGTCAACGAACTGCGGATCAAGCACCACCTGGCAAAAACTCTCACGTATCGCCGTCATCGCCGACTGCGCGTCCCGCGGCCCCGACAGGCTGATCGCCTGCACATTGACCATCGGATAACCCGCGCTGGCCATGGCCTGCTGCAGATTGCCAACACCGGTGGCCGACAGCGCCAGCCGTGGATCACCGGCCAGTGGCGGCAGCTCCGACGACACCTCGTTGCCACATCGCTGCACTTCGCTGCGGTAAACGTTGATCGAGTCGATCAGTTGTTTCTCGTCGACCGCCCATGCATTCATGGCGAACGGCAGAACAAGCGACATCGCGGCAAGACGCCGGACGATTGATGTGAAACCCATGAAAATCTCCCTTGAGCGGACGGTGCTCATGATGCGTGAAGTTGCCCCTGTTGAGGCAGACTTTTGCGCAAAATGAGCACGGCTTGCCGGCGAAAGCGACCTGGAGGACGCGTTCTCGGTCAAGCTGTGCTCCGTTCAGAAACGTACTTACAGTTCCATGCCCAGGAAGATCAGCGTGTTGCCATGGGCCTCAGCCGATGCGCGCTGGTTGTAGCTGTCGCGGTGCGAGCAGTTGAAGCCGTGTTGCGCCTGCGGATACACGACGATCTCGACGTTTTCGTTGTTTTCGAAGCGCTCGGCGATTTTCTCGACGGCTTCCAGCGGAATGTGGCTGTCTTCTTCACCGAAATGCATCAGCAACGGCACTTCAATTTGATCGGCGCGCTCCAGTTGATTCTGGATGCCGCCGCCGTAGTAGGCGATGGCCACATCCACCAGACCATTGGCGGCAGTGTGATAAGAAAGCAGGCCGCCGAAGCAGTAACCGATCGAAGCAATGCCGCCGTCGAGACCCTGTTGGGCTTTCAAGGCATTGATGGCCAGTTCGATGTCAGCCTGCGCCTTGCCGATATCGGTGGCGTTCATCAGCTCGACGGCGCGTTTCCAGCCCGGCTCGTCATAGGTCAGTTCGATGCGGTGGCCGCTGCGCCAGAACAGGTCCGGAACGATCACCAGGTAACCGTCGGCCGCGTATTGTTCGGCGACCGAGCGAATGTGTTCGTTAACGCCGAAAATCTCCTGGATCAGCACAATGCCCGGGCCCTTCCCGGTGTGCGGAATGGCCAGGTAAGCGCCAAATTTGCCGTCAGCGCTCTCGATGTCGATCCATTGGGTGGTCACGCTCATGGTGGCTCCTGTCTGCACAAGTGAGTGGAAGTGAACGCTGCCACGTTAACATTTCAGCGATTGTTGCGGTGCCAGAAGAATCGTGCCGCCAGCGCATCGAGGCTGAGCTTGCCGGCACCGCAAAAGAATAGCCTTAGCAGGGCGACGAGGTAGATCAGCGGCAATTTGAAGTTGCCGTGGCCTTTGTTGCTGATTGCGTAGCCTTGGGCAAGCTCACTCAATGTAGACCAATCGGCGGGCACAGTGGATCAGGCAGGTGTATTTGCGATGTGTCTTTATAGGGGGGCTTTTATGCGGTGGTGTATCAGGGGCGGGGCCGTATACAGGGTGATACACACACCCGGATTTCCCGCCAAACGCTGGCTCCTCAACTGTTACAGGGGCCGCGTGTTTTCCGGCTGGCGCGATGATGACGCTCCGGCAATTTTGCTATACATTTTCCGGCCGTCCCTTGCCTGGTGAAACCGCTTCATGTCTCTCGCGCTCGAACGTCTGGTTGCAGGTACCCCGATCCCTTTCGCCGGTAACCGGGTCTCAGTGGTCAGCCCCGAACTGGCCGGGCGGTTTCAGCCCGGGGACCATTTGCTGGTTGAACAGGTCCGCGGTGAATTGTTGCTGATCCCCGTGGCAGACCAGCAAGCAGCGACAGTCGCGATCCAGCGTGCCGAATTGGCATTCAAGGCGATGTCAGCCGTTTCCGATGAGGCCATCAGCGAATTTTTTGACCGGTTCGCCCTGCGCCTGGAAGACACGCAATGTTGGGCGTTGATCGCAGCTGCCAACCGTGCCGATATCGAACGGGCAAAGGCTCGGGGACGATCCACTACACGGCTGCTTGCCGATGAGCGCATGCGCCGCGACATGATTGCCGGCCTGCGGGCGTGGCGCGATGCAGCGGGGTCACGCGGCAAAGTGATCAGCAGCGTCGAACATGACGGCTGGACCGTCGAGCAAGTGGTCGCGCCGCTGGGCATCGTCGCTTTCGTGTTCGAAGGTCGGCCCAATGTTTTCGCCGACGCTGCAGGTGTCTTGCGCACCGGCAACACTGCGGTGCTGCGCATCGGCAGTGATGCGTTGGGCACCGCCCAGGCGATCGTCGCCCACGCCTTGAATCCGGCGTTGAACGACGCCGGATTACCGGCCGGGGCGGTGTCGCTGGTGGACAGCGTCAATCACGCTGCCGGCTGGGCAATGTTTGCTGACCGACGCCTGTCACTGGCGGTGGCTCGTGGTTCGGGCCGCGCCGTCAGTCAACTGGGCAGCATCGCGCAACAGGCTGGCACCGCCGTCAGCCTTCACGGCACGGGTGGCGCCTGGTTGATTGCCGACGAAGGCGCCGATGCCACGCGTTTCGCCGCCGTCGTGCGCAACTCACTGGACCGCAAGGTCTGCAACACCCTCAACGTTTGCCTGATCCATCGCAACCGCGCGGCCGACCTGGTGCCGTTGTTCCTCGCGGCGCTGAAACAGGCTGGCGTCGCACGAGGGCAGGGCTGCAAGTTGCACGTTGTGGAAGGCAGCGAAATGTACCTGCCGAGCGATTGGCAAACCGCCAGCGTCGAGGTTTATCGCGCTGAAGGCTACCGCATCGAGCCCTTGGCCGAGTCGTTGCCGGAAGGGCAGCTGGGTCGCGAGTGGGAGTGGGAAGAGACGCCGGAAGTCAGCCTGAAGATCGTTGACGACCTGGACTGCGCCATCGCCTTGTTCAATCGCTACAGCCCACAGTTCACCGTATCGCTGATCAGTGAAAGCGCTGCCGCCCAAGAGCATTTTTACACTTCGGTCAACGCGCCTTTTGTTGGCGATGGCATCACCCGCTGGGTCGACGGTCAGTACGCCCTGAACAAGCCGGAGCTGGGCCTTTCCAATTGGGAGAGCGGACGCCTGTTTGCCCGCAGTGCGATTCTTTCGGGGGACGGCGTTTTCACCATTCGCAACCGCATGCGGCAAACCGATCTGTCGGTGAGACGCTGATCAATGGTTCGACGAGCCTCAAGGGAGACATCGAAGCAAGCGGCTTTGCGGTCGCATCAGTCCTCCACGGATTCGCAGACGCCCTTGGATACTTTGCCCGTGGATGTGACTGCGACCGAGTCGTCATCGGCGACCACGATTTTAAGCGTCACATCCGTGCCCTTGGCCTCGAAACGACGATCATTGATCGCTTTGGTTTCGGCTTCCTTGCTGTTGATCAGTACGGATCCATCCTGATCGGCCTGCACCAGGAGTTTTCCCGGACACTCGACTATAAATGCCGGCACACCTGCGACAGTGTTGGCCTGAGCTGCGTTCGCGGTGACCAATAACGCCATGATTGTCAGAATGGACTTCATCACAAATCTCCAAGGGCTCATTGCACGATACGCTTAACGATAGTCGTATTTGCGCCGCGGAAGAAAAACAAAAAAAGGCCCCGCTCGATGTTTCGGGCGGGGCCTTTTCAGTTCTGGTTACATGGGAACTGTCAGTAGAATCGGTCAATCACCCGCGCTTCGTTCTGATTCTGCATCGAGGCCCAGGCCTGTTTCAGCGTTTGCAGAACATTGCCGATGAAGTCTTTATCAGCGGCGGCTTTTTTGCCGACATAACCCTGGCCGCGACGGTACATTTTCAGGCGGGCCAGCAGGTTCTGATTATTCTGATCGAACTCGGCTTCATGGGCGTGCGGCGACAGGCAGTCAATATGCACCTGGCCGGATTTGCTGATCCACAGAATATGGCTGTCATGGCTGTCTTTTTGCGCCGCGAACAGACGAGCCAGTTCATCGATAGTCGGTTGATTGTTCAGATTCATCATGTAAACCCCTTGACCATTTGGTGATCTTTCAAAGTTGATCCGCTAATACAGGTAGCCCATCGGTTAGTTGATCCCTGGCACCGAAACCAGGACGTCAGCGGTCACCGTCGAAGTGACGGGGTTACGCGTCTGTTGTATGTAGTCGTGTTGAATAACTGCTACGCAATCGCGTCACAACGAAGAGAAACGGCGAAAACCTTTGGCTGCTACCGACGCTTTCAGGGTCGGCCACAAGCATCATGAGGATTGATCGCCAGCGTTTCTCGTCCGTGTACTGGACGTTCGGGCCAGGTCAGTTTCTTCAATCTGCCTTGTGGGCAGCGTGTATCCGGGAATAACAGCTCGGCGGTCAGACGAGCTTGCTCAAACATGTTGCCTGGCTCCCGATCGGGGAGACGTCTGCATCATGCAAGGGCAGATCGGAGGCGTCAACGGTTTTGTAGTGATTATTTTCAGGCACTACATATTGTCCGACAAAGCAGTTTTGGAATTAAAAAGCACGTTTCGTCCTGCCTCGACACCTTGACGCAACGTGCTTTGGGATTGCTTCGACGCCACTAACCCGTCACATTCGTTGCAGCAGTCGCCGCTTGAGCTGTTGTGCAGAATGGCTGCGTCGTATGACACAGTTGAAGCGAAGTCCAAGGATCAATCCATAAGGGAAACAGCATGCGGTATCGACGTCTCGACTTGAACCTGTTGGTCGCCCTGGAGGCTCTGTTGAGCGAATGCAGCGTCAGCAGGGCCGCCGAGCGTTTGTGTCTGGGGCAGTCGGCGACCAGTTCGGCACTTGGACGTTTGCGTGAACACTTCAATGACCCCTTGCTGGTTCAGGTCGGGCGGCGTCTGGAGCCTACTGCCTTGGGGCTGGAGCTCTTGCCCAAGGTGCATGAAGCCCTCGCGCTGACACGGGAAATTGTCGATGCTCCGGCAAATTTCGATCCGGCCACTTGCACTCGACAGTTCACCCTGGTGGCTTCGGACTACGTGGCAGGGGTGCTTATGCCTGCGGTCAGTCGTGAATTGGCGCGCGTTGCACCCGGGGTGCGTTTGAGTCTGCGCGACCTGCCGATACCGCGTGGTGGTGATGTGGTCAGCGAAGCGCTCGATTATCGGCGCAGTGATTGTGTGATCGTGCCACAACGTCGGTTGAACCCTGCTTACCCCCATGTACCGTTGCTGAGTGACCAGTTGGTTTGCGTCGTTTGCGCCCATCAGCCGCAGTTCGCCGAGGGCTTGAGCCTGACCCGCTACTGCGCGGCCGAGCATGTGGTTCGGGAGTTCGCGGAGGGTCGAAACCTGGCGATGGATGCCATGCATCTGCATGAGTTGAGTATTGATAGACGGGTGGCGGTGGCCGTTGAAAGTTTCGCGCTGATGCCTGAGTTCATCGTCGGTACTGCGCGAATCGCCACCGTGTTTCGCCGGCAGGCAGAGCGTTTTGCCCGGCGTTATCCGCTGCGCATTCACCCCGCACCTGTGGAATTTCCGGAGGCCGTACAGGTGCTGCAGTGGCACCCGTATCAGGAACGCGATCCTGCGATGATGTGGTTCCGCGGCCTGTTGCTGGAGCAGGCCGCGATGCTTGATCACCCCGTCAGTTGATCACCGGTATCGGCCAACAGCCCGGCCTGGTCGATTGCCTGCACTGCGCAAAGCTCATCGTTGTCCGAGGTGTCGCCACTGATCCCGACGGCACCCAGAATCTTTCCCTCGGCATTACGAATCAGCACTCCGCCAGGCACCGGAATCACTTCACCGCCGGTCAGGCTGTTGATCGCATCGAAGAACACCGGCATGGCATGCGCACGCCGTGCCAGTTCACGCCCGCCAAAGCCCATCCCCAGGCAGCCGCGCGCTTTGCCGGTGGCGATTTGCGGGCGAAGGAAACTGGCTTGTTCATCGCGCAGGACCGCCAGTGGATGCCCCGCTGCATCCAGCACGACGGCGGCCAAGGGGTTAAGCCCGGTTTCTTGAGCGATTCGAATCGCGCTGCTGGCGATATGAGTGGCTGTGAACAGATCAAGTGTGTGCACGATGTCGATCCTCATACGACCCACTTGCCCAACTGGGCCACTCGGTCGCGGGTATACAGGTCAGTCCATTTCAACGAGTTGAAATCAGACACCTGCTTGGGGTTGTAGGGGCTGCGTTCCATGCGCACCGGCTGACCAGCCTTGTACACGGCCTTGAGGCGCGAGCGGTCCTGGAGGACACGAATGTCGTGCAACGGCGAGCCGTCAAGCAACAGGAAGTCCGCTTGCTTGCCGACCTCCAGGGACCCGATGGTTTCACCGCGCGGCATGCAGCGCGCGCCGACGGCGGTGGCGGCATATAACGCTTCGGCGGGCGTGAAACCCAGACGAGTGACCAGCAGTTCCAGCTCCCGGGCATGCCACTCGCCATAAGGGGTCACGGCAAAACCGCTGTCACTGCCGCAGGCAAAAGGCACGCCGGCGGCCTTGGCCCGTTTGAGCGCCACCGCACCGACCTCCAGCGTGCGGGCGCAGTAACCCGCGTAGCCGGTGCTGATGGCCGGATCGTGAGGCTGACAGAAATCCACGGTATTTTGCGGGAACGTCATGGTCGGCGCGAGGATACTGCCCGCTTCAAGCAGTGCGTCGATACAGGCGTCGTCCATGTAAAAAGCGTGGAACACCAGATCGACGCCGGCGCGTGCGGCGTACATCACCGCCTCTCGGCCATAGGCATGTGTGGCGACTTTGCAGCCCAGACGGTGAGCCTCCTGGACCATCTCGCAGGTTTCTTCGGCAGTGAACGCCGCGATGATTTCGCCGTTGGGCCGGCGGTGAGTGCCGTCCATGGCAATCTTGATCAGGTCCACGCCATCCTTCGCCTGCTTGCGGATTTCTGCCAAGGCTTCGCTGCGGCTGGTGACCAGGCGCGCGGTGAAATATTCGGGGGCACCTACGCGGCTGGGAAACCAGTCATTGAGGCTCTGCCGATTGGTGATGACACGACTGCTGGCCGCGATGCGCGGCCCTTCGAACAGGCCCGCGCCGATCGCATTGCGCACCGCGATGCTGAGCTGGCCGCTATCACCCGGGCAGACCATGCTGGTCACGCCCGCCGCCAACACATGTTGGGCGAAGAACATGCCGCGCAGTGCGCGAAATTCGTCGCTGGTCCAGATATCAATGTCTTCTTCGCTCTGCGCGTTGCCGAAGGCCAAATGGGTATGCACGTCCACCAGGCCTGGCATGACAAAGTTATCGCCGGCGTCCACAACGGCGTCGCCCGGTTGCGGCTGCGGCGCCATGGCGGTCGGGCCGACATACGAGAGCAGGCCGTTTTCCACGACCAGCGTTTGCTGTTGACGGGTCTGCAGACCCGTACCGTCGAACAGGGTTTGGCATTTCAGGTGCAGGGCATTCATGGCGTTTTCACTTTGCTGATTGTTATGCAAAGCAAAGCTAGGACGCCGCCACGGATGCCACCAGCAACTTGCATCAATGGCCGCGTATTGATGACGTCGATAGCTGCTGTCCGGGATTACTTGACCCGTTCGGCTTGCTGGCGATAGCGGCGGTGAATGTCATGCCGCCATCGCGAGCAAGCTCGGCGCCTACATGGATCTGCGGCGCTGCCGGACCAGATGCTTGAACCCCTCAAACACCAACACCACCACGGCCAGCCAGATCGGAATGTAGGTCAGCCATTCCCCCGCCCTGATGCTTTCCCCGAGCAGCAACGCAACGCCCAGCAACAGCACCGGTTCAACATAGCTCAACAGCCCGAACAGGCTGAACGGCAACAAACGGCTGGCGATGATGTAGATCACCAGCGCCGACGCACTGATCACACCGAGCACCGGAATCAGCAGCGACAACCACGGATACTGGTCGAACACAGCAAAACCTTGCTCGCCCGATTGCACGAACCAGAACGCGACGGGCAGCGTCAGCGCCATGTCCAGCCATAAGCCGCCGAGATTGTCCGTGACCAGACGCTTGCGCAGGATGAAATACGTCGGGTAGCCCACGCACACCAGCAAAGTCGCCCATGAAAAACCACCCACCTGGTAGATCTCGTTGATCACGCCGAGGCAGGCAAGCAACACTGCGATTTTTTGCAGATACGACAGACGTTCCCCATAAGCGATGCGTCCAGTCAGGACCATGGTCAGCGGCAACAGGAAATAGCCCAGCGACACATCGAGGCTGTAGCCATTGAGCGGCGCCCACATGAACAACCAGAGCTGCACGCCGAGCAGAGCAGAGGAGGCGAACAGACCGGCGATCAATGTCGGATGGGCGCTCACCTGCCTGACGATCTCGATGACCCGTTTCCATTCCCCGGACACCAGCATGAACACCGTCATGCAGGGCACCGTCAGCAGCATCCGCCAGCCGAAAATTTCTACGCCGCTCAGCGGGGTGAGCAGGGACGTGTAGTAATACATGACGGCAAACAGCACCGAGGCCGACACCGATAGAGCGATACCTTTAGACAAACTGTCCTCGCGAAGTGGAAGGTGAAACGGAGGCGCAGGATACGTGATTTTACGGTTGAATCATGACCGGATGATCACGGACAGTGTGGGCTTGGCTTGCCCGCGAAGCGGACGCTGCGGTTCACGAGCCAAACCGCATGGGTGCCATCGCGGGCAAGCCAGGCTCCCACCCAAGACAGGTTGCCTGAACACTGTAGCTGAATCACCCGTCAGTGGCGGGCTTTGATATCGAGGCGGTAGGCTGGACACGCACGAACCCTGGCGCCAACCCCGACACCTCGACGCCGCTGACCGTGGACCGTCCGGTGACGACGCTCACCTGCTGGCCCGGTTGATCGATGGCCGGGCGATACTCCACTATTTTCGTCACACCTTCGTGGCGAATCGCCTCCGGTGGGACAACGATAGCCTGTTCATTGCGATAGGTGACGATGGACAAGCGAGCGCTCATGCCCAGGCGAATACGGCGCAGTTGTTCAGGCGTCAGCCTGGGCACCGACAGCGTTACCGCGAAGGTCGCGCTTTCAGCGTCTTCCTCTGCGGATTTGGCCAGGTCACTGACGATCTCGACCGTCCCTTCCAGGCGCTCGCCGATAAAACCGTCACCTTCGATTTCGACTGTTTGCCCCGGATGCAGCTGATTGATGTCGAGCTCCGAGACCGAAGCGATGATTTTCAGCTGCTCGATATCGGCGATGGCGAATAATGCCTGGCCTTGGCTGAGCCGGGTTCCCGTCTGTACAGGCACTGACGAAACAGCGCCCGTAACTTGCGTGGCACTGACGGGCATGACCACCCCGGTGAAAGGCGCCACGATATGTCGGTCATCGAGCAGCGAGCGCAATCCCTCGTACCTGACCGTGGCATTTTTCAGCTCCATTTCGGCAATGCGCCGCTGTTCGCCTGCGCCCTGATCCAGCACAAGGTCCAACTCGCTTTGCGCTGCCTGCCTTTCCAGTTCCTGCATCTGCAACTGTTGTTTCAGGTCTTCCAGCTCGTTTCGCGCAATGATTCCGCGCGCCAGCAACAGCTCGCTGTCGCGCACCCGGCGCTGCACATTATTCAAGGTCATAGTCGCCGTTCTAACCGCGCGGCGTGCCCGCAATACCTGCGCCCCCGTTTCCCAATCGACCAGCTCCTGAACCACCCGTTGCGCCTTGAGCTGTGCGGACAGCGCGTCGCGCAATTGCGTTTCAATCGAGGTCGGGTCCATGGTCAACAGTAACTCCCCTTGTTCGACTCGCTGCCCGGGCTCGACGAGCAGCGTCTGAAGGTTACCGTCAAATGGTGCACTGATGACGACAGTCTTATGCGGGGCAATTTTGCCGACCAGGCCGATGGTGTGAACAAGGGGTTGGTGGCTGACGCTGATCCAGTCGTCCACCTCGGGCGCCGGGGCGAACATGGCGTGGGCGAACACTGCACTGCCCAGCAGCGCCGTGGTCGCCCACAGCATCACTTTGAGCCAGCGTCGGCGGATTGAAAGGGCCGCGTTGTCAGTCGTCATTAAGGGCAATTTCCCAGCTCTCCAGTGTCGTGCCGAGGGTCAGATCGAGTTGTGTCTGCGCGTTCAGGTAAGCGATCAATGCGTTCAGGCGGGCATGCTCGGCGCTGCGCAGATCGCTTTCGAAACTGATGATCTGAAAGTTGCTCGAACGCCCGGCGTTGAGCTTTTCGCGCTCGATGCCGAGTTTGCGGATGGACAGTTCGGCGGCGCGTTGGGCAATTTCGTATTGGCGCCAGCGGGTGCCGAGGTCGCGCACCGCATTGTTGACGTTGCGTTCCAGTTCCTGTCGGGCGTCCGCCAGCCGGATTTCCTCGATGTGCACGTTGATGAGCGCATGGGCTTCGCTTTGCCGGGCACTCAAATCGCCAATGGGAATGTCCACCTGGATGCCGGTGTAGCTGTCCCAATTGCGCCCGGCGCCGACGCCGCGATCAGTGCGGCCGTTGACCTGATTGGCACCGGCCACCAGTGACACATCCCATCGCGCCTGATCTTTGGCGAGGAGCAGGTTCAGGTCAGCCTGCTGGCTGCCGAGCAGCGTGGACAAGTAACGGGGCTGCTGAGCCCGCGCCAGGCTCAGGGCCTGCTGAGTGTCGACAGCGAGCCTCGTCGCCTGCAGCGTTTCATTCGCCCGGATCGGCGTGGACAAGTCCAGGGCAAGCAGGTGCAGCAGCGCGAGGCGATGGGTGTGCACCTGGTTCTGCGCTTCTTCTACCGAGAGTTCCTGCGCGGCGATTTCCGCCTCCGTCTGGACGATGTCGAACGCGGCCATGCGCCCGGCGGCAATCAGTGCCTTGTTGACTGCCAACAGCGATTCGCTGCGCTGCAGCGCCTCCTGTGCGATGACCTGTTGCGCTTGCGATCTGAGCAACTCGCGGTAAGCCGTGATGATGTCGGCGATCGCTTGAGAGACACTGACTTTCAGGTTCAGCCGATTCATCTGCTCCGACAGCTGCGCCAGTCGCAGCGGTGCCGTGGTGACATCCCGTCCCGCACCCTTCAACAGCGGCTGAACCACCGCGAGGTCGAGCCCGTCGCTGCGCAGACGGCCGGCGCGTTCGGCCTCATTCATCTGGCGAGTCCAGCCTGCGCTCAGGCGTGTGCCGTACTCGCCCAGCAGACTGACCCCTGGAGACAGCGAGGTCTTTTGGCCGCGGTCATCAGTGCCTTGATGGCGTTCATAATTGCCTTTGAGAAACAGCTGGGGCTTGAACGCGTCCTGCGCCACGCGCAGGTCGAATTTCTGAGCGATACGTCGCAGGTAGTCGCTGCGAATGCCCCTATGGTTACGCAGCCCCAGGTAGACGGCGTCGCTCAGGGACAGTTGGGTCGATTGCAGGCTCGTCGGCGCGCTGCGCAAAGAGTCGCCGGCGTAAGTGGGCGCCGACACTTCGCTGATATCGATCGACGCTTGCGCGCTGCCGGGGGCCAGGCAGAGCAGGGCGAAGACAAATGCGCGCCGGTCAATCATCGCGCAACGCCTCCACCGGTTGCAGGCGGGACGCCAGAACCGCGGGATACAGGCCACAGAATACGCCGACCCCCAGTGTGCTGATGATGCCCAGCGGCAGGGCGGCCGGTGCGAGAAAAAACGTCCACCCGGAAAAGCGCGCATAGATGAAAGCAAAGGTGATGCCCAGGACGCCACCGCCGAGGGCGCCGAGGGCGCTCAACGTGAATGCTTCCAGCAGGAACAGGTTGCGGATGTCCCTGCGACGTGCGCCGAGGGCCATGCGAATGCCAATCTCCCGTCGACGCTCCGAGACATTCATGAGCATGACATTCATGACGCCACCGCCGCCGCCCACCAGGGAAATCCCGCCCAAGGCCGCGAGCAGATAGCTGAAGGTGCGATGTTGTCGTGAGACCCCGTCGATCAACTGTTGCGGCACAAACACATTGACGTTGCTTGTGGGCATCAACACTTTTAGAGCGCCGGTCAGGTTGCGGGCCACTTCGCTCATGGGCTGATTCGCAGCTGTTCGAATCATGATGCTATCGATGCTCGCCGAACCGTCGATGCGGCGCATCCCTTGCAACGGGAAGAATAAGGAGTCATTGGCTCTGATCTGAATCAGCATCGAGGCGGGTCGTTCGCGCAGGACACCAATGACGGTATACAGATAGTCGCCAATTCGCAGGCGGTCACCCACGCGCAAAGCACCCCCCGTCGTTTCCAGTGTTTTAGCGAGCGAGTGGCCGACGACCACATGGGTTTCAGACTGATCGAATTCGGACAAAAAACGCCCGGCGCGCAACGTCAAACCCATGACGCCCGCCAGGTCAGGGGTGGCACCTATCAGATCGGCGGCTACTGAATGCCCGTTGAACACGACTGAGCCTCCCCGTTGCAGGGTCGGCGCAACCAATAGAAGGTTAGGCATTGTTTGTTGAAGTTTCACGGTATCCAGTGTCAGGGGCGCTACAGCCGTGACACGGGGTTTGTCGTGGAGACGGGCAACCATCATGTCGACACCCATGTCCTGGAAAATTTTTGCAGCATCCTGTGTGGCGTTGCTGCCGATGTTGATCATCGCGATGACCGAAGAACTGCCAATGGCGATGCCCACCAGTGCGATCACCGATCGCTTGCCCAATGTGCGCAGGCTGGCAATCACTTCGTGCATCAGCTCAAGCGGCAGCGGCCAGGCACCCGGTGTCAAGCGGAGCATGGGCACAGCTCGCGTACGACGCCGTTATCCACCTGAATCTGCCGATTCAACAACGTGGCGATGCCTGGGTCATGGGTGACGACAATCAGCGTCACGTGGTACTCGCGGTTAAGCGATAGCAGAAGTGCCATGATGTCTTTCGCCGTTTCACCGTCGAGATTGCCGGTGGGTTCGTCAGCCAGAATCAGACGCGGCTTGCCCACCAGGGCGCGGGCGATTGCGACGCGCTGTCGTTGCCCTCCAGACAAGTCGGCGGGGCGATGGTGGGCACGGGGTGCCAACCCGACCTGCTCAAGCATGCGCATGGCCTGATGCCGTGCATCAGCCCGGCCGACACCGCGATAACCGAGGGGCAAGGCAACATTCTCCAACGCGGTGAGGCGCGGCATGAGGTTGAAACTCTGGAATACGAAACCGATAAGTTGATTGCGAATGGAGGCCAATTGATCCGGTGCAGCGGTCGTGGTCTCGTGCCCGCCGAGGCGGTACTGGCCAGTGTCGGCTGAGTCCAGCAGACCGAGCAGGTTGAGCAAAGTGCTTTTACCTGAGCCGGAAGGCCCGAGGATGGCTACACTTTCCCCGGAGTTTATTGTCAGTGAAACATCTCTTAATATGTGAAGCTGATTCGCACCCATATGAAAATGTTTGTTGATTTCGGATAGAAAGACGAAGTCGTGTTGACAGGAAGTGCCAGTCATCTAAGCGCTCATGGGTCTCTGAAATATCGGCGTTTATGCCCATGAATGCCCATGCTGAACTCACCTCCGGAGTTTAAGAGGTGAGTTACAAGGGGCATGCAGGTAGAGTGAAATTTCAATATAGGGAAGACATTTGCCTGAAGTTATTTACGCCGGGCGTATTGCTTCGCAGGTTGGGTCACTCCAGGACTTGTCGAACGTGAACTTGAACTTGACCTGTGTGCCAGCTCCGGGGTAGTTAACTCGCAGATTCAGATCGTGCCACTGGCTGTCCTGCATCAGGTTATCTCCAGACTCATTGAAGAAACTAAAGTCCCCGTTGCTCCCCATCCAGATACTCAGGTTGGCTTTGTTACCGCCGCTCTGTCCCTCAAACCGTTCTATTTTGTATTTCTCTACCTGGAAATAACTGTATCCCGAAGAGACGACAGTGTGCCCAATAATAGAGCCTCTGAACTTATGGTTGTTGGACGGGGAACACCACCAATTGATAACTGCTTTCGCAGAGGTGGCGGAGGTCGTTTGACTTTGGTCCGTAGCAGCTTGGCTCATCAGAGGAAGGCAGGACAACGCCAAGGACAGCAACAGGGTCTTCGCGGAAATTCTAAGCATTTGAGTATCTCTTCTTTGATTTTATTTTCACCTCGTTCAAACAGCGTGTTTAAACTTGAGTACAACGAGGCGATTGCAGACTATCGCCTCTTCGAGGGTATTACTGTAGGAGGCGCCAGCGCGCGTTGTAGGAAAACGACTTCATTGCGTTAATCTTTTACAACGGTGTAAATCCTGAAACTGGAGCATTCCCATGAAAATCGTCATCGCCCCCGATTCGTTCAAAGACAGCCTCGGTGCCCGAGGCGTGGCCGATGCCATTGCGCTGGGCCTGGCCGAGGTTTGGCCCGACGCGCAGTTAATCAAATGCCCGATGGCCGACGGCGGGGAAGGGACGGTCGAGTCGGTGCTGGTGGCATGCGATGGCCTGCGTCGGCGTGCAGTGGTCCGGGGACCGCTGGGCGCGCCAGTCGATGCCGCGTGGGGCTGGTTGCCTGGCAGCCACACCGCGATTATCGAAATGGCCGAGGCCAGTGGCCTGCAATGGGTGCCGGTCGATCAACGCAATGCGTGCATCAGCAGCACGTTCGGTACCGGCGAATTGATCCGCTGCGCCCTCGACGAGGGTGCGCAGCGCATCATCCTGGCGATTGGCGGCAGCGCCACCAATGACGGCGGTGCCGGAGCCATGCAGGCGCTCGGCGTGAAACTGCTCGATGCCCAAGGCCAGAGCCTGGCACCGGGCGGCCTCGCACTCGCGCACCTGTCTCGCATCGACTTGAGCGACATCGATCCGCGCCTGGCGCGAGTGCGCTTCGACATCGCCGCCGACGTCAACAATCCGCTGTGCGGCCCCCACGGTGCCTCGGCGATTTTCGGCCCGCAAAAAGGAGCCACTTCCGAGCAGGTCCAGCAACTGGATCATGCCCTCGGGCACTTTGCCGATCACTGCGCGAGCGTCTTGCACAACGATGTGCGCGACGAGCCGGGCAGCGGTGCAGCGGGCGGTCTGGGCTTTGCCGCCAAGGCGTTTCTGGGGGCGCAGTTCAAAGCCGGGGTTGAAGTGGTGGCAGAACTGGTCGGTCTGGCGGAGGCGGTCAAGGGCGCCGATCTGGTGATCACCGGCGAAGGCCGTTTCGATGCGCAAACCTTGCGCGGCAAGACACCGTTTGGCGTCGCCCGCATTGCTCGCGAACACGGCGTACCGGTGATCGTTATCGCCGGCACGTTGGGCGAGGGCTATCAGGCGTTGTACGAGCACGGTATCGATGCCGCGTTTGCCCTGGCGAGCGGGCCGATGACGCTGGAGCAGGCATGTGCCGATGCGCCACGCTTGTTGCGTGAGCGGGCGAGCGATATTGCCCGGGTCTGGCGCCTCGTTGCACGTAAATCCGGAACAGCCCTGTAGAAGCCCGGAGAATTATATTTCGCAAATCCCCGCAAAAATACTCAACCCCCGCCGATATAGATAACAGGCGCGCCTTCCCGGCGGGCGCCAGACTGACCGGCGCGCGTCAACGCTCGCCCTTCATCGATAACGGCAAGGACGCTCGAAGCCTCAATCACCGAGTACCGTCCTATGTCCCTGCGTAATCTGAACATCGCGCCTCGCGCTTTCCTGGGTTTTGCGTTTATCGCCTTGCTGGTCATCGTGCTCGGCGTGTTCGCCGTCAACCGCATGACGATCATTCGTCAGGCCGCGGTGGATATGGGGGCGACGCAACTGCCCAGCGTCGGCTACCTCGGCAACATGACCGAAAACGTCCTGCGCATGCGCATCCTCTCCTTCCGCGTATTGGTTAACCGTGATCCGGCCGCGTTGCAGGAAGCCCAGGCCCGTATCGGCGTGCTCGTCGACAAGCTGCGCAGCGCCCAGGCCGACTACGCTGCGTTGCCCGCTCAACCGGAAGAAGCCGCGCTGTACAAGACATTCATAGTCACGCTGGAGAACTACCTGCAGGCGCAAAACCAGATGCTGGAGCTGTCGCGGCAGAACAAACTCGATGAGATGCGCAGCCTGATCAACACGCAAATCAAGGACGGCACCGATCAGATGGGCGTGCAGCTCAACAAGCTGGTGGCACTCAACAGCAGCTACGCCAGGTCCGCGCTGACCGAGGCGGGCGAGCAGTACAACAATGCGATCACCGGCATCGTTATTGTCTCGGTGCTCGCCGCGCTGCTGACCGTGCTGCTCGCCTGGTTGCTGACTCGCAGCATCGTCACGCCGCTGAACCGTGCACTGCTGGCGGCGCAAACCATTGCCGCTGGCAACCTCACCAACGTCATCGAGATCGACGGCAAGGATGAGCCGGCGCGCCTGCTCGGCGCCTTGTCGAGCATGCAGACCAGCCTGCGTCAGACCATCGAGCAGATTGCCGGTTCGGCCACACAACTGGGCGCCGCCGCTGAAGAACTGAGCACCGTGACCCAGGAAGCGTCCCGCGGCCTGCAACAGCAAAACAACGAGATCGAACAGGCCGCCACTGCGGTGAACGAAATGACCGCCGCGGTCGAAGAAGTGGCGCGCAATGCGGTCTCGACTTCCGAAGCTTCGAACCAGTCGACCCAGGCCGCCCGCGAGGGTCGCGACCGCGTGGTGGAAACCGTCGACGCGATCCAGACCATGACCCGGGACGTGCAAAACACGTCGCTGATGATCGAAGGGCTGGCGACCCAAGGTCGCGATATTGGCAAGGTGCTGGACGTGATCCGTGCCATCGCCGAACAAACCAACCTGCTGGCGCTGAACGCGGCGATCGAAGCCGCACGTGCCGGTGAAGCCGGGCGGGGTTTTGCGGTTGTCGCGGACGAAGTTCGCGCGTTGGCTCATCGCACGGCGCAATCCACGCAAGAGATCGAGAAGATGGTGGCGGGCATTCAAAACGGCACCGGCCATGCAGTCTCATCGATGCAACAAAGCAATCAGCGCACCCAAAGCACTTTGGCCATGGCACGGGCGGCGGGTGTGGCGCTGGAGCAGATCACCCAGTCCATCCAGATGATCAACGAGCGCAATCTTGTCATCGCCAGCGCCTCGGAAGAGCAGGCGCAGGTTTCTCGCGAAGTGGACCGCAATCTGGTGAACATCCGCGACCTCGCCACCCAGTCCGCCGCGGGTGCCAACCAGACCAGCGCCGCCACCCATGAGCTGTCACGACTGGCGGTGGATTTGAATGCGCTGGTGGCGCGGTTTGTGATCTGAACCCGCACCCAAGGAGCGAGCTTGCTCGCGATGGACGTCAACGATAACGCGGGCTGCCTGACACCCAGCGGCGTTCTCACCTCCACCGTGAGCAAGCTTGCTCCTTCTCTTTTGCGATAGGGCAGATCAGGTGCCGAGAGTCGGTGGACGATCGCTTGCCCCCGGATATCGTGGGCGTTCGTCCTCCGGTTCCGGGCGCGGCGTTATTTATAAGTGATGGTGAACCCCAGTGACGCATCGGCCGATCCCGCGGAGACATCCGCCGTCGGGCCCGTCTGGTAGTAGCGAGCATTGAACTCCAGCAGCATGCCACCACTGGCCGGGATGACGCCTTGATCGACATCGGTCAGCAAGGCAATCGGCGTCACGGCGTCGCGCTTCAGTATCTGGATACCGATGCCTTTTGCGGTGGAACTGCTGCCCAGGCTGAACACGCCATTGGCTGCGTCGATGGCCGTTGAGCCCGCCACCGGGTCCAGACGGATATGGGCGTTCGCCTCGAAGCCCCCCGGCAGCGGATCGGACATGCACGAATTCAAGGCAATGCTGAACGGCACCGCCACCGTGGCGTGGTCCTTTCCCGTGAACTCCGTATCAGGCCAGTCACCAAGCTTCACGGGATCGGCGCTCACGGGGTTGGTCGACAATGTGCATTCGGCCTGGGTGACCGCACCGCTCAAGGTCAGGCTAAAGGCATTGGGAACACCGGTGAATGACGCGTTGACCATTTCCTTGCCCGAATCCAGTGGATGCGTGCCTTGGCCGATCGTCCCGGTTTTGATCAAGGTTACTGTCCCGCGCAGCAACGCGTGCTGGAGCGGGAAAGGCGTATTGAAATCGATGTAGCCATCAAACGGCACCGTGCTGTCAGCGCTGTTGAGCTTCCAGAAACCAGTGGTCGTCCCGTCGTACGGGCTGCCTATTTTGATCAAGGCCCCCACACCCGCGACATTGGTCTCAAGCAACGTACCGTGCGGGGCGACACCGTTCATTCGGGGGATAGGGCCGGGTACCGGTGTGGCCGTGGATGAAGCATTGAACGTTATTCGTGTGCCGTCGGTCAGGCAGTGAACCGCCAAGCCGCCGCCACTGAGCAGGAAGGGTTGCTCCGAGGGGCCGATGGGATCACCAATCCTGGCATCTCTGGGGACATACAGCGTATTCAAATGAGCGACATAGCGAATCGGCCCAGTATTGCCATTTGCCCAGTAACAACCGTTAGCGGCAGCGTTCGGGGCGGTGAAGGGCAAAAGACCGGACGCGGCAAGCGTGAGCAGAACGCCCGGGAATAATTTTTTCGACATGCTGTTTTCCTGGCAAAACGCTAGGCGCCCGGAAAGGGCGCCGAGTGCAAATGAACGAAGCGACGGCTCAACGGCAAATCAAGTCCTGAACCCGATAGCCCTGGTCCATCGGCAAGCTCTGGACATCGAATTGCAGATCACACTGTTCAGTGGCGGCATTCCCCCAACGCACCGTCAGGTTTTGCTGATCGCCGGTTGCGCTGAGCAACACCTGACCGGCCTGGCCGACAATGCCAAGGACTTCGCCATCGGCATGGGTGACTTGTGCACCAAACGGAAGGGCAGCGCCTTGGTCATCCCGAGTGGTCAGTAACAGTCTCTGGACTTTACGTGCCGGGAAGGTCGCCTTGACAATGGAGCCCTTGCGCGGCACCACCTGAGTGATGCCATTGTCGATCTCGACATTCGGATCGAGCTGATCGGTATCGAGGATCACCCGGTTGACCCGGTAAGGTTGCAGGTAAGGAATCAGCGCGTAGCCACGGTCGTTGGTGTTGACGCTGGAAGCATTGAGCAGGCCGACGCCTGGAATGTCGGGAACATGCGCCAGCCCACTGGTTTCGCCCAGATAAGGTCCGAATGCCAGGCCTTCACCGTGCAGCAATACGGCGCCACTGGCGTTGACCGACAAGTTGTTGTAATCGCTACCCTGAGTAATGCCCGCGCCGACGCTGGCGACAGCTGTCTGATAACCCAAGGCCAATTCGGCGGTTTGCTGTTTGTATTCATTGTTGAGCACGGAGGCTCGGTAATTGAGGCGATTACCCTCGGCCTGTCCTGACAAAGAGGCGCGCTGGCTGTACAAGCCGCCGCTTTCGCGCAGGTCGAGGGTGCCAGTCGTCGAACGTCCGAAATCCAGGGGCATCGAGATGCTCAAGCCGAACTGACGGTCATTGAACTGGTTGTCGTTAAGCGATTGAGAGGCGTAGAGGCTATAGCTGACCGATTTATGACGAGTGCTGAAGTTGAACTGGTATTGCCGCTGGCGGTAATCGGAACGCCAGAACTCTTCCTGCGACAGCGTCAGGCTCAAGGAACTGGAGGCGCCAATGTCCTGGAACACCGAGGCTTCCAGCAGACTGCGCCGACTGCCGCGAAAATACTTGTCGGCACTTCGCTCGCGTACCGCTTCGGTAAAATCGCGATAGCCCTCGGTTGAATAACGATAACCGGCAAAACGCAGGTTGGTGCGGGTGTCGAAGGTTTTGCCATACTTGATCGCATAACTCATTCCCTGGACATTGCGGCTGCTGTCATTGCGGTCGATATCGGCCGATGAACGAGTCGCATCCAGCGACAAGGCGCCGAACGATCCCAGGTTGCGGCCGATGCCAACAGTGCTCGCCTGATAAAAATCATTGGCCATCAAGCCGCCGTACAGTGTCGAGTTCCAGCCAATTCCGCTGGCCAGCGTCCCCTGCCAAAGCATCGCATCGTCAACCGAGTAAGACGGCGCGTTGTACTGGCCGAGACTGGCGCTGTAACGCCAGACACCCTCGCGCAGCAGGTTATTGAGCGTCGAGTAGGGTTGCGTAAAGCGTCGTACCTGACCGTCGGCTTCGGTCAGGATGATCTCCAGTTCGCCGCTTCCGCCGCCGGTGATGAGGTCATTGATTTCATAGGGACCGGCGCTGACATAGGTGGAGTAGATCGGGAATCCGTTCTGGCGAATCTCCAGCCTGGCGCGGCTCTGCGCTACACCCCGAACGATCGGTGAGTAGTTTTGCTGCGAGTCGGGCAGCATGCTCAAATCGGACGCGACCTGCGCCCCCAGGATCGGCACACTCCTGAACACATCCCCCGGCGTATAGGCTTCTCCCAGAGTCACGCGCGAATGAGTGCCGGGGAGGTCGCGCTGCAAGTAGGTGTAGGCGCGAGACCAGGCGCTTTCCCCTTGAGCCTCGCTACGAAAGACGTTATTGCTGCGCAAGCGCCAGGCCCCCAGATTCACGCCGCTATTGAGGTAGAGGTCCTGGCTGCTGGAGTTGCCGCCTCGGGCACGGCGACCTTGCTGGGCCGACACTTGATAGTTCACAAACGCCGAGTTGATGCCGTTGTCCCACAATTGCGGATCGACATAACCGGCTACATCACGACGCATGGCAATCTGCGGGATCGAAATCGACAGCGCTAACTGACCGCCATTCAGGTGCGCCAATGCGCCGGGGATGAGTCTTGGCAAATCGACGCACGCGCCGTGCGCCAGCGCCGGCTCGGCCAAAGCATCGAGATTGACCCCGATCTCTTTGAGCAATTGCATCGACAAGCAGGGCGTCAGGCCATCGCCGTGAGCGTTGAGGGTGAACTCGATCTCCTGTGGATCGAATAAAACCCGATTGACGTCGATGCTCACCAGGTAGCGGCCGGGGCCCAGATCCTGGCTACTGGAGAGGGCGCGCAACGCCAGGGCGCCGGCATCGCTGGCATGGTTATCCTGTTGGCGCATGAAGCTGGCTTCAAACTCGGGCTCGCCAGCGCCCACGACGGGCCGGGTGTCCAGTAAAGCCAGGCTGCCCCCGGCCAAAACGGCCAGATGAAGCCAACGCTGCGCGGGCTTTGAAGCCCGGTACGGAAAGAAATTCATGATAAGCATCCGCGCAGGTTTAAAGATCAACATCGACCGGCGACGTGAGGGGAGGGGTGTACCCGCCGTGGTCAGTGATGATGGAGAAGCTCACCTGCATTCCCGGCCGCGGTTTGAACCCTTCAAGCTCGTAGGTGCTCGACGCCAGCGGAAGCGCCATGGGGGTTTCTTTCAAGCGCACGGCCCGCCCGTCCGCTGTGAGCTCGATGCGGACGAATGAGATATGGAAGGGGGTCGGGTTGTTCAGCAAGAGGCGGTGTTTACCCTCGACTTTTTTCACCGACCAGTGAAGTTGTTTAGGTGCATCCAGCGGATTGGCCTTGATGTCGACAGGGCGGTAAAACAGCTTGATTCGCGTGCGCAACGATATGTTCAGCTGATTGGCTTCGCTTGTTTTTCGTTGCGGTATTTCCTGGACGTTGAAATAAAAGACCGATTCACGATCTTTCGGCAATGTATTTGGCAGACCGTTTATTTGTACCTGTTGTTCTTTTCCGGCATTCAAGCGAAACAGCGGTGGCGAAGCAATAAATGGCACGGCAGTGGTTTGGTCATCCGCCGTGGTATTGACCCAGGTTTGCACGGCAAAAGGCTTGTCGCTCGGATTATTGACATTTAAGGAAACATTGCGCTTGTCACTGTCAAATACCACTCGAGTACTGCTGATCGTCAGTGCGCCATAACTGCTGGGTAGCCACAATGCTGTCACGGTCGACAACAGGCAGCCGAGTACGCCAGCCCTCAAATACGCAGGACGGTTAATACAACCAGACATAGTCGATCTCTGAGTCGAAGTAAGGGTCGAAAACAACGGGCGGTGAAGCCCGTTGTTCAATCGAGGGTAAAGTTATTAATTGATATCGACGCGGAAGTTGACGTCTGCATCGGCCGGGCCAGGCGTCACGGCGTCAGCGGTTGCGACGTACACCGCTGTGAAGTACATCAAGGTCGGATCGGTTGCACTGAGTGGGTAAACGGCTGATGCCGTGCCGTTTTTCACCAGGGTATTGGTATTGTCCTTGATGCCCACCGCAACGCCGGTGGCCGCTCCGGCGACGTTCTTGATGCCGTAGTGATCGCCGCCACCGCCTTGAACCGAGGTGAAGGTCACCTTTGCATTAAATTTGTCTATGACGCACGTGGAGTCTGGGGTCAGGCGCATTTGAAAACCGCGACCACCGCCTTCGGTGCCACTCCCGCTGAAATCGCCAGCGTCCACCGAACCCATCGGCACCAGGTTACCTACCGCGCCGCTTTCCGGGTTAACAATTTGAATCGGGCATGTGGCGCTGGTGATCTTGCCGGCGAAGTTGATAGTGCCGTCGAAGGCCAGTGCCGAAGTGGCCGCCATGCTCAATGCCAGACCCAGCGGTAGTGCCAGTAGAGAGGTTTTCATGTAACAAATCCTTAAATAGATCAAGTCCGGCAGTTATTGTGCGAGACGATGCCGGAAGTGCTCACGATCGTTGTGAGTGGGAAAGGTAGTGTGTGTCTCGGCGGCGGCAGTTTAGAGGGGGCGGCGGGGCGGAGATATGAGAGAACTCTCAGTGTTGGAGCGGGGGTGTTTGAAGATGTTTATCTATTCAGGAAATAAAAAAGGCTCCACCTCAAGAGGTGGAGCCTTTCATTGCTTATGGTTAACGTGGCAGTGATGCTGAGACTATATTTCCGATTTTACCTCTGATATCTGCAACTGTGCTGTCTGGTCTGACTCCAATTGGGTCGGTGACCTTGACAGGTCTTTCGCCTCCATTGAATTCTTCATATCGCGAAGTTTGGCTCTGTTCAAGCTTCTCAAAATCCCATGGCTCACTATTACGACTATGCGCTGGGGGAACTGGCTCAGTGGTGGATGGAGGCGCTGGCTTCGCGGCAGGCCTCCTGGGTGGTGATACGGTAGTTGCCGGAACGTTTGCCGTCGCTCCTGCAGGCCCCGGTATTCCTTGCGGCCCCCGAGGCCCCTGAAGGCCCTGTGTCGCGGCAGGCCTGCTCAGAACGGGACTGCGTTTTGTTGCCGTTAAATCGTTCATGGCAGTCAATCTGGATTTGACGTGTGCATGCCATTTCGCCTGAGCCGCCGCCGCCCTGGTAACACCCTTGAGCGCCATCCCAAGAAAGACCCCGCCAAGCGCAGAGTCGATACCCCCAGAGATCAGGGAGTTCATCGCGTGGCTTTCACGGTCGGTCAACTTGGTCGCGGTCGTGGCCATGATGCCTTCAGCTATGCCCCAGCCGCCAAACCCGACCCCGATGGTCGTGAACACGGCCGCCCTTGCGAGAAATATCGCGCTCACGGCCACGCCCCCGATGAGCGGAACCGCTACAGCTGCGATGGTCAGGCCTATACCGATGGCTGACATTATCGCACCTGCGAGGCCCTTCAAGTTAACTCCGCGGTTGGCATGCCCCGTCGGGTCGGTGAAGTTAATTGGATCGCCCGCGCAGTAACAATAAGGATTGATCCCGCCAGCCCCAAAGGGGCTCAACGAATCCGGGCTATGAAAGCGCATTAAAGTCGGGTTATAGGCCCGGTAGCCTTGGCCCAGCAGGTACCAGCCGCTCGTTTGGTCACGTACTTCACCGTTGAAACCGAGCAGGCATTTCAAGTCATCGTCCGGGTTGCGATGTCCATAGGCGCCATAGACCGCTTTTCGCAGTTCATCCTGGCCACCTTCGGCCAGCACACTGTTTTTGCCGTCCGTCAACAGAAGCAAGGTCTGCGCGGGGTCGCCCTGTTCTTGCTGACCCAATGGCTGATCGCCGAGGTAGAGATAATCGATCTTCTGGTCGCCCTGTTCGGTGCGGCTCAGGCGGTCGCCCTGATAAAAGCGCAGGGTTTCAACCTGTGTACCCCGGGTGACCCCCAGCAAATGGTTATGGGCGTCATAGCGGTACTGGCTGACATCCTTGCCACTGGTGTCGGTGACCCGCATCAACCGGCCCTGAGTGTCGTAGTGCAGCGCCTGGCCGTTTTCATCGTGCTTGAGGTGGCCATCTTCGTCGTAGTCAAGCGTGCAACGGGTCGGGTAGTCGGGGTGGTTGTGGGTGACTTCCACCAATTGACAGGGATCGTTCGTAGAGAAATAGCTGAAAGCATCGTCACGTGTACCGTCGGCAAACAGCGTGTAGACCGCGGTCACATTGTCCAGTGCGTCGAACTCGAACAGCTGCTCCTCGATGGCGTTGCCGTATTGATCCCGAGGCAGACCAGGGCCTTCGCAGTTATAGGCCACCATGCGCCCGCGCTGGTCATAATCGAGGGTTTCCCGTAGCTCGGTCTGGCCGCCCACCTGCAATTCACGAACCTGCAACTTGCTGTCATCACGGTAGGTTTGGGTGATGGTTTGCTCCGGGTAACCGTCAAGCTCCATCAGGCGACTGATTTCCCGGCCTTGGTCGTCGTAAGTCAAGGTGGTTTTCAGCGCCTGCCCGGTGTGCGTATTGCGGGTGGTCGTTTCGGTCACCTGGCTCAGGTTGTCGTACACGAGGGTGACGACCAGTTGGCCTTGAGTGAGCGTCTTGAGTCGGGCCATTGCATCGTAGGTGTAGCTGCAGAGCAATCCATTGGCGTCCAGGCGTGTGAGCGCAAGGCCGTTGAGCGTCTGGGTGTAGCGGGTTTCCCATTGCTTGCCCGACCCCGTCTCTTTCCACAACTCTTTAAGCAACTGACCGTTGGCGTTGTAGTTGAAGGTATGCTCGCCCTGAGTGTTTTGCGACAACGTCAATTGCGCACTCTGCCCGTCGTAGTTGAAGCTCGATTGCTCATCGGGTGCAATGCTGCCAACCGGCGTGCCCGTCAGACCCGGCTGGTACTCGTAAGTGATCTCTTTTCCGCTGGCGGTGGTCACTTTGCTCACCTGGGATTGACCACCCGTGTACTCGAACGACTGAACACGTTTTCCGACTTCCAGCTTCGTGCGGCGTTCAAGGCCGTCAAATGTCTGGATGCCAACACTGACAGGCCCCTGACCGGCTTCGACGCTCGTCTCGACAGGCAGATCGCCGGCACTGTGAGCGGCGTAGGTGCGGTGCACTTCGGTGTAGTCCGGCAAAATCGTGGCCTGTACTCGGGTAAACAGATCGAACTCGAAGCGGGTGGACTCGCCCATTTCATTGATCTGCTCTACACAATTGCCCAGGCCGTCATACAGGTATTGGCGGGAACTGATGACCTTGTCCTGTGCATCCAGCGCCTCGATCTTGTCTTCCTTGCCGAAGCGATTGATGGTGGTGCGGCTTTTACCGCTGACTCTGATCGGCGCCACGGTACTTTCAGTCCAGCTGCGCAGGGTTTGTGTCGATGGATCGGTTTCGGTGACCTGCGCCACGCCGTCGGCTCCGACCACCTTGTATTGCTCGCCCCAGGCGTCGTAATGGATGTGGCTGGTCACTGGCTTGTCAGTGGCACCCTCCCAATCGGTAACGGTTTCGCTGATCAGTTGCCCAAGGTTGTTGTAGGTCGCGCTGTAGGTTTCGCGAAACGCCAGCGGATCGTCGCCGAGGGCATCGGCATCCTGTCGCTCTTCCTTGATAACCCGGTTGTGGCCGTCGAGCCAGTTGATGGTTTCGACACCCTTCACGTCCGTGGCTGTTTGCTTGGCCTGTTGACCCGCCGTGCCATTGGTCAGCGTGTAGGTATAGACGCGGCTGGCTGTGTAGGCCGTCGAATCCGGCGCAACGATTTCCTCGATCACCCGACCCAATCTGTCATAGACGTAGGCAATTTGGGCATCGTTGTCATCCTGGCTGAGCAGCTGCTGCCCGGTAAGCAGTGAGTGCTCCTGAGTGATGACTTTGCGTACGGGCTTGCCCGGCAAGTCATCGAAGCCGATCAGCTCGCTTTCCGTGCGCATGACCATGGCCTGCGCCCGGGCGTTTTGCGTAATGCAGTATTTGAATTGGGTGGTGGTCAGGGTATCGGCCCGGCCATGCAGTGTTTGGGTCATCCGCTGGATGAGCCCGTGCGTCAGTGGGTCTGTGGGCGTGCTGAGGTATTCATGAATCAGCTGTCGTACCTGCGTTGAGGTATTGGGATCGACAATATTCAGCAACGTTTCATTACGGAGTGCCAACCACGGACCGTGCCCGGTCAGGCCCGGTTGCGCGGTGTAGGTGTAATCGGTGCGCAGGGTCGGCGCTTTGCCATATTGCGACGCTGCCGGGGTCACGGTCTTGCTTTTAAGGTTGCGCACAAATCCCTGCGGGTCCGCGGGGCAACCGACCTCGCCTGGCGCGGCGTACCATTCGCTGGTTTCGGTCACGCCGTTGGCGTTGATTTGGGTCAGCAGGTTGCCGAAGTCGTCAAACGTGGTGCGGACCACCTCCACGTGGCGCGGCTGGGTAGTGCTTGCATGCCGCCACGTCTGGGTCACGGTTTTCGGTAACTGGCAATAGTTCGGCTGGTCCTCGAAAGCCAGCAACGGGTTGAAGTGGTATTCGGTTTCGGTGGTCTTGAGCGTATCGTCCCTGGCCGGATCGTGGCTGTACTGGAGGGTTTCTTCCAGGGTCAACAGATGCAGGCGGTTGTAGACCCGTTTTGTCTCCCGCACCGCTTTGTCGGCCGAAGCGTCCCAAAGTATTTCCCTGGTGTGGTACTCATACACGGAGCTCACTTTATAAAGGTTGTCCAGGCCATCGTCGCTCCAGGACAGACCGCTGCCGAAGCCCAGAAAGTTTTTGTCTGTGGGGTCGTACTCGTAACGGGTTTCGATGGCCGGCTGGCCGAAACCGGGGTCGCGCACGTGGGCGTATACCCGCGGCAGGGTGCGTCCGGCCACACCCGGAAAATAGTGCGGGCGGGCCGAATAGGTGACGGTCTCATGGCCGCCGGTAGGGGTGTAGACATTCTTGAGGCAGGTCAGCCCGCTCTCGGGAATATAGTCGAAACGCCAGGACGCCTTGTCGGCTGTCGGCAACTCCAGCGTTCTGCTCTCGCCGCCGATGATGCTCATCTGGAACAGGGCTTCACAGGTACTGCCAGGGTGCAGCGCGATTTTCAACAGGTTGGTGGTGCGCAGCAGGCTGAGCAGTGGGGTGCCGTCAGTATCGTTGGTGATGCGGCTCAGCAGGGGCTCGGTACCGAAGGCCGCATAGTCGAGCGTGACGCTGTGCCCTTGCGGCGAGAGCATTTGCACCGGCAGCGCAACCTCGCCCTGGCGGACTTCAAGCACTTCCACCAGGCCGGATTTATGCTCGACGCGGTAGCATTTGTTGCCCAGGTCATGGAAATGAAAGGAGTCGATTTTCTTTTCCGGAATGTGCGGACCATTGGGCCCGCCGAGAATGACCTTGAAGGTTTCACCGGTATACAGCGACAAAATGCCGTTGATGGGATTGAACTGCGACAGTTGCAAGTTCCAGCCCTTGCCGAAACCGCTGTCGGCGGCGTTGAGTGCGTTAAACGCCAGTTGCAGGGGAACGACCGGGCCACAGAGGTTATTGGCCTTGAGTTCAGGCAAAGAGATGGCGCAGGTGTATTGCCCGGTGCGCGGGTCGACCTGGCTTTGAATGAAATCCATGAAGTTGAAGGCGTTGGACTGTAAGGTGGCGGACGTGCTCATTAAAGCGCCTCGTTGTTTGGCCGAAAGACGGAAAATTGAATAAGTTAGCGGGCAAGATCAATTGGCGGGCTGAGAGCGCTCGATGTATACGCAGCTGAGTCGTTCGTTCCAATCTTTGTTCGCATAGTCACTGCCTTCCCACTGCTCCTCCACGCGAATATTTTTGTTCGGAATCAAATCGCCTGCTTGTCTTTTTTTGAAATCATTCAAGGTCATGTTGGCCGCAGGGTTACTCCAGTCTGTCGGCTGTTTAACTGTTTTTAGTTTGACAAAAAAGTTATCGCTAACTTTGGCATCGCTGCAGATTTCCTCGTCATAAAATTGAATGAGCGTTGCCGAAGGTATGTTCCTTAGTGTGAAAGTGACTGCCATGTTGTTCTCACAACTTTGGCTGCTTTGGCTGAAATCAAACGTTTGCCTGGTTTCTGGAACGGACAGCGTGCATTTCTGTTCACCTTTACTGTTGTAAAAAATAATATCGCCATACGTGGCTTTTGTTTGCGCGGCGGCAACGGTGTTTGCACCATAAAGTGCCATGCAGGTGTAAACAGTCGCGGTTAACAGGGTTTTTGAATAATTCACTATGGGTGATCTCTAAACAGGTTGAGGGTAGTCGCGTAAGGGCCGCTTCTTCCCGACATTAGCAGCAGCCCCGCATTTGACAACCTGGCACTTCTGCTAGTACCCAATGTTTGTTGTCAGGCGTAAAACGGAGGTTATCTGTCAAGCGTGCTATTTAATTAAATAGCCACGTTATTATTTTTAATGAAGGACTAAACCCAAGGAGTACAACTATGGCAGCGGGCCATCCGGACGCGCCAACTATTCCACTTCTGATCAACGGCACAATTGATCCTGAGGCGTTGAATGGCGGGCCACTTTCTACTTACGCGAGTTACACCGATCCCCAGTTAGGCGATGCCCTCTATCAAAGCTGGCTCGGGTTGGCAGAGAACGGAGATCCGGTCGATCACGGGAATATAAAGATCGACGTAGACCCTCAGCCGGGTCAAACCGAGTTTCTGATGCCGGTTCCCTACCACACCGTGGTGGCGCTGTTAAAAGGCCAGGTGTTCTATTCGTATTTTGTGGAGCGGGTTGCCGGTGGACCCAGGGAAGAGTCCAAGCGAATTCATTTCGGTATCGGAAAGCATGGGCTGTCATCCGCGGCTCAGATAAAAGAGTCCCATGACCTGCAGTTGGACCCCGACGCGATCGACGGCACCAGTATGACGATCGCGGTGGTCCCCTATACGGTGATGTCCAGCGGTGATGTGGTCAAGCTCGTCTGGAAAGGCGAGCGTGCTGATGGCAGCGCTGGGCCTACCGTGAATATCCCCCCCAAAACCTTGAACGATACCGATACTGACCTGACCAACAACCCCGGCCAGGTGTTGAGCTGGACAGTGCCCAGATCCAGCGCCGTGGCGCTGCGGGGCGGCAAGGTTACCCTGCATTACGAGATCACCTATGCCGCTTCAGTGCTCGCTGACACCGTATCGGCCGAACGCACCTTTCTGGTGGCACCGCCTGCCGCGCCCGAGCTGCCGGCGGCCACCGTCAAGGGGCTGACCGGCACCGAGATCGATCCCGGCCGGTTTCCGGACGGCATCGTTGTGGTGATTCCGGTCTATAAGGGGATTCGCGACGGCGACGAGGTGCTGGTGTACGGCACGCGCACCGGGACGGGTAGTGGTCCTAACAAAAACACAATCCAATATTTGAAGATCGACAGTTCCAACATCGCAAGCGGCAAGATTGAAGTAGCGATCCCGGCGCAGTGGCTGCGGGACAATCGTGGTGGCACTGTAAGCCTGCGTTATCAGTATGCGCGGCCAGACGCCGCCGGTTCCGGTTCGGCACTGAAACTGAGCATTCGAGAACCCCGTGTTTTGCCTACTCCAACGGTTGATCGCAGCGTCCTTGTCGGGGCGCGTGAAGAGCTCAATCCCATCTTGGCTTACAGCGGTGCCTACGTCACGATTCCTGCGCTCGCCACTATTGGCGATGACGAGGAAGTGACGGCGTATTGGAAGGGGTTCGGAACGACTGGCTCTTATGAAACAACAGTTCACAGCCAGCTCAATCCCAGAAAATTTCGTGTGCCCCCCGAGGTATTGCCGCCGAACTTCGGTAAAACCGTTGAAGTCACTTATCAAGTTGCTGGTCAGGATGCGGAGCCTGCGTTGCAACTGTTTATCCGACAACTTACCAGTCATCCCGGCATTAAGTGCGACAAAGCCCAGGTCGGCTCACCCGCAACCCTGAAACTGTCCGATATCCCGGCCGAAGGCGCGGTGTTGAGTGTGGAACTCTGGTCGTTCATTTCAACTCAGCACCGCGTGCGTTTGTGGTTGAGCGCCAGCGGTATTCCAGACCGCGAGATTATTGCTGTACGTGAAGTAAAGCCTGAAGAAGTCACACTCGGCGTCAACGCCAGACTATTCCGGGCAGACCTGGCAGGTATTGCAGCGAATGATACGTTCACCGTGAGAGCCAGTGTGAGCTTTGATGGTGGACACACTACCGTGACATTCAATAAGCCGCTGCAGCTGAAACTGCTGGCGGGATGAATATTGAATCTTTTTATTTGTTACTTTTGAGGTAATGAGCCATGAGTAAAATGACATTGGCGCAACTGGTCGCCCACCTGCAAGGCAAGTCCATGACCTTTGGTTGGGATGCTTTGACAATGTATGATCAACGCAAGGCGAATGAGTTGCTGTTTGAACTATACGTTGAACGGTTCAATACGGCTGATGGCTATATCGAGCCGGCCAGCATGGTTGCCAATTGGGGGGATGGTTCTTACAAGGAACATATTTTCAATTTGAAACTCAGTGCGCCGCGACTGTCGTTCCAAAGTTCGGACCCGAGCCTCGCCGCTCGGGCACGACTGACCATGGACATGATCGGTGGGATGATTATCAGCACTAAAAAGAACAGCGGTGGTGCTGTTTTCGTGTCGAAGATGCTGAAAGTACTTCCGGTGGGCGGACCGCAGTTATGGATGGATCAGCCGGTGACCAAAGGTACGGTCAGCGGTTTGGGTGATGTGGTGATTGACATAAAAAACGCCGACACATTCAAGGCTAACTTCGTTTTTGGTGACCTGGCACAGGAGGATGTCGGCAACCGTTTCAAGGAGTATTTCGATAAAGAGGTGAAGCCGGAGCAGAAGGTTTTCCCGCTGGGGAGGCTGGAGGGCGACCTGAACGGCGAGCTGACGCCAAAGAGTTTCGAAATCCGGACCATGAAATCCGACCCCCTCGCCGTATTGGGAGATGAAAGTTACGGCGATGGCATGGTGATGATGTTCATGACCCTGAAGAGTGGTCAGGACAGCACTACTTTTCCGAATGCCAATTCGACCTACCTTATTCCGGCTGACGAGGGCGGCACCCAATATACGGGAGCGATGATGCTCTCGAGCCGGGTGCTTTTCGACAGGATCATGCGCGATCCGGCCATTGCGGATATAGCGAATGGTATTGATTTTGAACCTTATGACGGCGGTAAGGATCTTGCGTTTCCTTTGAAGGGCTCCGCAGGTGGTCTCTTTCAGGACTACAAGTATCAGTATGATGTGTACCGCGGCGGAATAAAGGTTGGTATCTTTTACTTTTCAGTCCCGCTCCAACTTGACTTCAAGACGGACAGCGGAGGTGCTCCCTTAACTGTCAAGGCGGGTGGTAATCGTATTGAATTCGTGTTGAACAAGTCCTACAAGGCGATGTTCAGGCGGCGGATCGATTATTTCGCCGCTTGGGACAAGGATAAAGATGACAGCGCTCTCATGGATTTTTCAGTTGATTATCGCGTTCACTTCGATATTAAACTCGATAAGGAAACCGGTCTTGTCAGCTTTGAGCGCAATGAAAGCTCTTCGACGTTTAGCCTGACTATTGCCGGGGCGGAAGGGATGGAGGATGTCATCTCCCAATTCCCGAGCATGAAGCCTGGAATTGAAGCGTTTTTCAAACCCCGGATCATCGCACTACTCGATAAATTGACATCGCCCACGCTGGACACCTTCCTGGCCCGTAACCTTTTATTCCCCGGCCAAAACGCCTTGCAATTGACTGACGCCTTTGTCCCTGGCGATCTGGCGGTTTTCGGTCAGGTCGATCCCCTGCGCACAACGACCGCACTCTCTCCGAAGAATTCGACGATCAGTGCGGGAAGCACACTGCAATTCAACCTCACGCCCATGCCCGATAGCGTTCTATGGAGCGTCAAGGATGTCGACGGCAACATCGCTCAGCCGGGTACGATCAGTCCTGCCGGCGTATACACCGCACCCGCCGCGGATACGTTCACCGACGGGTCTATCGTGGTGATGGTGACGGCCAAGGGCACGCTCAATGGCTTGCCGGTGCAAAGCTCGGCGCTGGTCTCCGTCATGCATAGCGCTATCGTGGCTAACCCAATGTATGCCAGTTGTGAGACAGGAAAAACACTGGCTCTTTCTGCCCAGTCGTTGGACCCGAAAGCATTGGTATGGACCATTTTGACACCGCAATTTGGATCTTCGCTGGCGGTAGATCCCAACGATTCCAACCAGCGTGTGTACACAGCCGGTACAAATATGGACGCCGACATACCGTTCCCGATTGACAGGATTGAAATCAAAGATCCTTCCAGCGGAACCGTTTCTTATATTTCATTAATGATCGAGAAACAGCTGATTGCCGTACCAATGGTATTGGCCGGTTCAAGCGATTTGCCGAATGGGAAAGCACACTTTCAGTTGATGGGTGAGGAAGGGCCCATTGTGCCGACTCCAGGAGTGATAAAGGTATCCTGGAGCAAACTGTCAGGAAACGGCAATTTTGATGAGGTGACCGGGGTATATACCGAACCGGACAACATCGTCCCCGGTGACTTCGTTGTCCTTTCCGGCACAGCAGATATCGTTGGAACTAAACTGCGCGGTCAAATTGCCATCCCGCTACCTCTCAGCAAGTATGCAGAACTCATTGAAGCCGTGAGTGATACCGTCGCAAGTAATTCAATCAAACCATCGATCAAACAATTTATTGATCCATCGATTTAAGTCGGGTGTGCCATGTCAAATTACTCTTTAGCTGCACTTACTACCAGGATGCAGGGCAAGTCGGTGACACTCGGCTGGGACGCCGTCGTGTTCATGAATCGGGCTAAAGTCAATAGCCTGCTGCAACAGCAATATATTAGCCGCTTCAACAAAGACAGTTTCCTGAAGCAGATCTTTGGCGCGCCGGCAATGACGCCTGCGGGTGATGAGGTACTTCAGCTGAGCGGGTTGATACTCAGCGAGCCAATGGTGAATTTCGCGGAGGCCTCGCTACGTAATTCTCGTGTGACGGCGACCATGAATATTGTCTCGGGCACCGTGTCTTATGTGAGCAAGGGCAGTGTAAGTGAGCCTGAGACTATCCTTTACAGCTATGTGGTGGGCGCCCAGCAAGGGTTTACTGTCACCATGGACATCGACCTGAAAGCCAGCAAAGGCACGGTTAATGAACAGGGCAAGGTGAGTCTCGATATCGGTGACGGGTACAACTGTCGCTGCAATCTTGTCAAAGATGGCAACTCGCAGTTGATGCTGGGGGAGTTCTTCAAAGCACTGTTCCTCGAGCAAAAACCCGAGGATCGGCTTTATACTTTGGGTATGCTGGACTTGCGCGACGTCGATTTGCTGGCGCCTCGCTCGTTCATTATCCGCACCATGGCAACCGATGAAGGGAAGATTAAAACATCTGACGACTACGGTGACGGTGCGGTGGTCCTGTTCGTCAGGACCAAGGGTAATCCGGATGAGGGTGATGAGCCAACGGAAGGCTCGCTGGACTATCTGATTCCAAATGATCGGGATGCACAGGGCAAAGCCCTCTATTCGGGATCGTTGGTGTTGGCCAGTCGGGTGGTGTTTGACTGGTATATTCAGGACTACATGCAGAAAGTAATCAATAACGGTAATTTGCGTCTGGAGCGAAGCAACGAGTCAGATCATCTCTCCAGGGGGCTTTATGCTGTATCTGGTGAGCAGGCGATAGAGGGGCATAGCTGGCGGGATACTCATTACCCGTTAGAATACAAAGAGATATTAAATAATGGCCCCTTGGCGTTCAAGTATGCAAATAAGTTGGCTGAGAACAGTTTGCGTATATTTCCGAACGCTAAGAACCTGTTGCAGGTTGAACTGTCAGGCTTGCAAGAATTGGACTTTACGCTTAGGGACTACTTTTGGCCTTGGAAAGATGATAGGCATCCTGGCGTAATCCCTGTTATGCCAAACATCAAGGTCGAGTTTTCTCCGGTTGTAAATTCCTATAATGCGGTAAATTTCGTAAGCAAGGCAGACTATTCGTTTGATATAAATACGAGCGTGTTGGTTTTTGATGGGGAGGATTACCCTGAAGCTGTGCAGAGCAGGATCTACGAAAAGTATGTGGGTGTATTCAAGGGGGTTTCAGAACGATTACGGGAGTCGGCACTTAAAGATAGTTTCGGCATACCGGAAATCAATGCACTCGCCATCAGCAATCTACTCTTTCCCGAACGCAACGCCCTGCAACTGACCCAGGCACGACTACCGGGTGACTTGCTGATGGTCGGTCATATCGACCCGAAAGAAACCACCTTCACCCTCGACCCTTTGACGCCGGTGATCAAGGCCGGGGCGAAACAACAGTTCACCATTCGCCAGCTGGGCATCAAATCGGCGGATGTCACCTGGAGTGTGCGCTCTATCGACGGCGTCCGGGCGAAGGGCGATATCAGTAGCAATGGCGAATACACGGCGCCGGCTGTTCAACTGCTCGAAGGCACTGCGGCGCGCAATGTCGTCACTGCGACTTACACGGACGCCACTACGGGTAAAGAGGTGACGGCCTCAGCATTGGTCACTGTCACGATGGCGGGGGTAGTGGTGACGCCTTCGATCGTGCAGATAAATATGCGGGACGATAAGGCGATAGACGTCAAGCTCACAGCAATGACCCTTGGGGGAGGCACGTTGAAGTGGGCGTTGCGGGGCAATCAGGGTTCCTTGAGTGCCAATCAAGGCAACGAGGTGACCTACACACGACCACAGACACCACCTACCGGCACTCTGGAAACGGTGCTGATTGATATAGAGGACAGCATCACCGGTGAGAAATCCATCGCCACCGTATTGCTGCTGAACGGCAACTTTTCACTGAAAGTCACCCCGGCGTTCATTCCTGGTTTGAGGGCAAACAGCCGCGCGCTTCTGAAAGGCCCGGAAGAAGCCGCCTCTCAGATGAAGTGGTCGATGGTTGCCGGTGAGGGCGACGTGGACCCTGATACCGGCGAATTTACGGCGCCAAGTGTCATCACACAACCCTACAGCGTGGTTAAAGGTACGTTGGCCGGTGCGGTTTCCGGCTACAGCATCATCCACCTGAGCGACCACGCCAGGCAATCGAACTGGTTTAAATATGATGTGTTCGACTTTGCCGTGGATCCCAAGCCGACCCGCGTATGGGCCAACGGATTGCAACAAGCCAGGGTGGTTGTTCGGTTCCGTGCGACCGATTATCCGGGGGCGCCCGATCCGCTGGAGCTGTCTGAAGATGAATACAAGAGCATTAGTCTGGTCTCGGCAGAGCAACACATTCCTTTGCCGGAAGTGGGCGAAGATGGAGTACCTGAAGGTGGGAAATGGTATTTCACTGAAGACCCAAATGGTTATAAACCGCACCCGGATTCTGCCACCGCCCATCAATTGACAGCCGCTCCCGGGCAACCTCGTGTCGCGACGATGCACATCAAGGAATTTTTCGTCCAGTGCCACAAGGTCGAGAACCTGATGGTGGCGGCGAGCATTCGCAGCGACAACTACGAAACGTTCTACTCCAACCCCGGCACGTCAGACGGTGAAGTCAATCACAAGGCCCGTAACCTAGTTGCAGTCGAACCGCCAGAGGGAGGAACTATTGGTCAGGTTGTATTAACGTTCGGTGATAATCCACCGACCCGTGTAGAGGGCGACAAAGACGATGAGGTCGACCTGAATACCACGGATTACTATTACTTGAAGTTATTGGTCAGGGGCGTACAGGTCGGAATAAAAAGCATCGAATTTGACCGTAATACCAGCATGATCAAATGGGAAAGTGATACCCAGCTTGAAGATGTCTACAGCATTACCGGGTATGCACTGGCCGATGATAAAGATGACAGAGGCAATCAGATCCTGCACATCGACGAGATTCTGTTGCGTCGATTAGGTCCCAATACTCAAGTGCCAGCGCCCATCGTTAATCCATCAGCGCCTGTCCCAAAAGGGCAGGTTCTATTTAGCTTGCATCGGCGTGAGTATTGGCAGTTTGACAAGTACGCGAAAGCTGATTTCGACACGAGCCTGCATGTAAAGGTTATTGATGATTATGGTAACAGGCACAGTGTGCGAATCGGCTTCGATGGTGTTGATCGAAATAAACTTAAAATAATCGGTTCGTAACAGCGACCGCTTTATTAGAGTGCGATCTTTATTGGGTCGCACTCTTTATTTTTCTCTTATTCTCAGGACGTGAGCCATGTCGACATCGACTTCTGTGCAATCCAACGCCTTTAATTTCATGAGTTTTATATTAAGCCAGGTCGACCCGCGCACCGGGCAATACACCTGCGCCATCTCTTTGCCTGAACTCAAGGCCAATAACCTCTGTGGCCCGGTCGTTCCCCTGCAACTGGCGTTTAACGCACTCAACGCCGCCGACAGCGGTTTCGGCAAGGGCTGGAACTTGCAACTGTCGCAGTTCAATCCCATCAACGGCATTTTGTCGCTGTATACCGGTGAAACCTTCAAGGTCATTCTCGGCGGGCCCAATGGTCCGCACATTCCGGAAAAGAAAATCGACTCCTTTCATTTCCATGACCTGGGCAACAAGCGCTACCGCGTCGAGCATAAATCCGGCCTGGTGGAAGTGCTTGAAGTCCGCCAGGGCGAGGTTGCGCTGCCGGTGCAAATGCTCTCGCCGCAAGGGCACAGCGTGACGCTCGACTATGCGGCCTTCGGTACCGAGCCCCTGCTGAGCCGCATCACCAACGATACTGACGGCACCCCACTGCTCAGCCTGCTGCGCACCACCAACCTGTTGAAAATCGCGCTGCACCCGGGCAGTACCTTTGAAGCCCTGTTCCAGATGAGCATCATCGGCGGCGAGAGCAGAACGCTGGAGTTGCCGACAGCCGACAAGGCGTCCTGGCGTTTCGACTATATTCCCGAGAGCGGGCTGACCTGCCTCAAGAATATCTACACCCCTACCGGCGGCCATGAGACCGTCACCTATTCGGCCCGCCCGCACTATTTTCCGGGTGTGGCCGGACGCACCCTGCCGCGGGTATACGCCCACGTGCGCGACCCCGGTTTCGGCCAGCCGGCCATCGAAACCCGTTACGAGTACGACCCCACAGACAATAACTTTCTGGGCTTCGGCAGCGGTCTGTCGTGGAGCGACGATGGCCTGGACAACCTTTATAAAGTGAGTTCCGTGTATGAGTACCACACCAGGGAAATACTTTGGGACGCTTCGGCCGACAAAGCGGTGCGGGAGACAAAACGGGTCTACAACCGCCTGCATCTGTTGACCCTGGAAGAAACCCTCCAGTACAGCCACGATCCGGCCAGGGACGATACGCTCAAGACCACCGAAACCGAATACCACTTCAACCCGTTGCTGGCTTTCGAGGACCAGCCGAACTATTGCCAGTTACCGAAAACCGTGACCCAGACGTGGCGGCATGCAAGCACTACCCAGCCGCGCCACGTGGAGGTGGTCCGCACCACGTTTGACGACTTCGGCAACCTGCTGACCCAAATCAACGCCAACGGCGTGACCGAAACCAGCGAATGGTACGCCGCGCCAGGCGAGGTCGGTTGCCCCGCGGACCCGCAGGGATTTGTGCGCAACCTTAAAAGCAAGACCGTGACCCCGGCCGCCTCGCAATATGGCAAGGCGCCGACCCTGCGCACCGATTACACCTACACCGCGCAACCGGGCCTGACCGGGCACGGTCCGTGGTTGGCTCCGCACAAGGAAACCCTGAAAGACGTCCGCGCAATCGGCAACTTGACCGTGCAAGAGCGCGTTTTCCAGTACTTCAGTACCCCCACGAATCCATTCGAACACGGGCGTAAATTGCAGGACGCCGTGACGCTCAATGGCAATACCACCGCTACCGATTTCGTGTACAGCCTGGCCAAAAACGCACGCAACGGGGAGACCGTGCTGCGTACGGTCAATACCGTCACCGGTTTCGACGGCGAACAAAAGATCGTCACTCAGGAACACCTCATACTTAACGGCGAGCCGGTGCTCGAGCGCGATGACAACGATGTCGAAATCGCCTACATCTACGATGTGCTGGGCCGGGTGACCAAAGAAACAGTGGCGCCAGGGACACCGTATGAGGCCAGCCGCACTTACACCTACGGACTCACCAACGCCGTGGGTCAGCAAGCCAAGCAAACGGCGTGCAACGTCAAGGGCGTGACCACTACCACTTGGCTGGACGGTTTCAATCGGCCTATCAAGGAGGCCCGTCAGGATGCAGACGCCGCGGGCTTCGATCCCAACGATCCACCCCGCCTGATCTACGAAGCGACGTACGATAATCGCGAGCAACTGGCCACCGAGACAGTGATTGACTGGGAAGGCCCTAAGGATGTGTTTCTGATTAGCCGTTTCAACTATGACGATTGGGGCGAGCAGCGCAGCGTTATCCGGCCTGACGGTGTTGAAGAGCATGAAGTCAATGACCCCGTTGGGCAAACAACTTCCCAGTGGCTGGAGGTTTCAGGCAAGGGGGCCACGGGCAAAACCGTCACCGCCAACAACCTCTTCGAGAAGCCTGACAGCATCAAACGTTACCTTGAAAATGTTGACCCGGCCGTACCGGGCTCTCAGCCGTACAGTGAGCACGTCTACAACTACGACGGGCTCGGCCGAACCGCTGAGGAGTTCGACGCGGTCAGCAATAAAACGGTGTACGAATACGATGTCTTCGACCGCATGGTGAAAACTGTTTTGCCGGATTTTAACGAAGTGACCCGTGAGTACGCGCCGCACAGCAGCAAAGACTTGCCAATCACCATCAGCGTCAACAGTGTTGAGCTTGGAACGCAGGCGTTCGACGGGCAGGACCGTATGATCGTGTCCGTGACGGGCGGGCGCAGGAGCGAATACCGGTTCGCCCCTGGGCAAACCCAGCCCAAAAGCGTGCTGCGCCCCAGCGGTTTGGAAACCAAATACGTCTATCGTCCGGAACTGGGTGAAGACCCGGAACAGCGCATCGCCGTTGAAAGTACCGCCGACTACGTCTACGACGCCGAAAATGCGCGCCTGACCAGAACCGAAGAGCTGGACGCCAACGGTATCAAGCATGTTCTCCAACGGACCTATTTCAGCACGGGCGAACTGAAGAGCGAGCGCCGGGAACAAACCGGTGAACCGCCCCGCGAGATGCATTACAGCTACAGCCGGCAGGCGCGTTTGCTGTCCTACATCGATGTGCTCGGACAAACGCAGACGTATACCTACAACACCAAGGCGCAGCTGACCCAGACTAGCTTGGGGAATACAATTTCGACATTTGCTTACAACGACCTCGCGCAGCTTTCATCCATAACCACGGTTGATGGAGCGCAATCGCTTGTGACCTGTCTTGAGTACGACGATTTCGCTCGCGAAACCCTGCGGACATTCGATTTTGGGAACGGAGTCATCCAGACACTGGCTCAAACCTACGACGAAGTTGATCGACTGACCCACCGGGTGCTGCAAGAAGGTAGCGAAACCCTGCGTGACGAGACCTACGCTTATGACGAACGGGGGCGACTGGTGGATTACGTCTGTGTCGGTGACCAGTGCCCTGTAGACCCGTACGGAAAAAAAATCGACCGGCAGACGTTTGGTTTTGATGCACTGGACAACATCAACTTTCTGGAAACCCGGTTCGCCGGCGGACGCCATTCGATCATTTACGAATTCAACAACCCGAGCGATCCCTGCCAATTGACCGGACTCAGCAATACCTTGGTTCCTGCTGACCCAAGCCATCCGGCCAGAATTGACTTCGCCTACGATGCCGGAGGTAATCTCGTCAGCGACGAGGCGGGGCGCGTTCTGGGCTATGACAGCCTGAGTCGTCTGGTCAGTGTCAGTGATGTGAGCGGCGGCCCCGCGAGCAAATCATACGGTTATGACACCTTGGACAGCCTGAGTAGTAGCCATTCGGCAGGTGCCGAGGAGCGGCGGTTCTACAAGGATGACGAAATCGTGAACCTGATTCGGGGAGCTGACAGCAACACATTCATGCGTGGTGAACAGGTCGTGCTCGCCGAGCACCAGGCAGGTGCTGGCCCAAAGTCCCTGATCCTGGCCTGTGATGATAAAAACACTGTGTTGAGCGGAGTGGAGCAGAATTCGGCGAATGACATTGTTTATTCCGCATATGGGCATCGCAGTGCCGCGCAGCCGGTGATTACGCAGGTGGGATACAACGGAGAATTGCACGAGGCGCAAACCGGTTGGCAGCTATTGGGTAAAGGTTATCGGGCGTTTAATTCGGTGTTGATGCGGTTTCATAGTGCGGACAGCTGGAGTCCGTTTGGGCGAGGCGGATTAAATTGGTATGTCTATTGTCTGGGGAATCCGATTGCCTACAAGGACCCGACCGGTCATTTTTCATTCGGCGTCGTCATGAGATTTTTCGGGATTGCCACGAAGGCTAACAAGAGTGCACGAAAGCTTGCTAAACCGGCTTTGCAAAAGGTGTTCCAAAACGCGAATGACGGTATTTCGCCGCTTAAAAATTCAGGGTTGTCGAGGGAAGCAGCGGTGGCTTTAACTAAATCCTCGGCTAACCCGGGTTCTGCCAAATTCGCCAAGCAAGCGCTGTATAGGGAGGACCTTTATCAAAGCAACAACAGGTGGATACAGAAAGTCGAGATGGGTAACGCTTGGGCGAAGCCTGATTTGTTGAACCGAGTAGTTGCACAGAATAATAGATTGCTGGAAAGCAGTACAAACAGTCGAGAATTGCTCGCAGCAGCGAACAGGCCGGGTCATTCAGCCAGGCTCTCTCCAGCACCCTCGATCCCTTCCGAGGCAATGATCGAGCACCCCCTCGTTAAAGGGGATCTTGCTCCAGCCTATAGTCCTCCTCCTTCATATTCCGCGGCCACGGGACGCAACCAAAAAATTCGTGTCTCTTAAAAGGCTGTAAATAATCGGGATCTTTGAGTCGCCCTCCCGCACGACAGGGAACGTCGTGTCGGGATAGAAGGGGTCAACGACTTATAAAAAAATTGAATCACCCCAACCCACTCACCCGCGCAAACTCCACCAACCCACCGTCATGGTCAAGCCCCAATTTGTCCATGGCGGTGCGTTTCTGTCGGCTGATGGTCTTTTCGCTGCGGTTCAATTGCGCGGCGATCTGCCGGCCGGACATGCCCTGGACAAACATCCTCACCACCTCCAATTCACGCTGGGAAAGGTTCACCCACGGTGCGTCAGTGCTGGAGGCGGGCAAGTGTTGGGTGTTCAGGATTTCGGCAGACGCAAGGCAGAGATGTTGACGACCCCGGCTGACAACGTTTACTGCCTGTTTTAGCTCGCCCAGGTGGCTGCGTTTATTGAACAATCCTCTTACGCCCACCTTGAGCAGCGCTTGCAGCAGACAAGGGTTACGCAGCATCGTCATCACAATCAACGGGATGTGATTGAAGTGCCGCCTCAGATACCCCATCAACGCCAGTCCGTCGGGTAAACGTCCGTCGGGCATCGAATAGTCGCTGATCACCAGATCGCACGGCGTGCGTTCCAGATGCCCCACCAGTTCATCGGCGTTATTGGCCAGGGCGACGATGGAGAATGCCGAATCGAGCGGCGTACACAAGGCCGCTTCAGCACCCATCAGCACGACCGGATGATCGTCGGCGAGGATGATGCGCAGCTTTTGGTTTGGGCGTTGCCTGTGCGACACGGGCGTATCGCCACAGGCACTTTCGCGCAAAAGGCGAAGCGGTGTGGATAGGAGCGACTGGTTCGGGTTCATGAAAGTCTCAGCAGGCTCGGGGGGCACGCGGTCCCGATACTCGGCGGGCGGTGAATTGACCTCAGCGGGTGATGATCAAGCTGATTCATTTTCGCGGCGGTTGGAGTTGATTGCGCATATATCATCATTGACGGCGTGGGCGCGCCAGAATAGTCCTACTTCAGCAAGGCATGGTTCGCGGGACCTTTCTTCAGCCGCCGTGCAGCGCTGCAGGACCATTTTGCTGATATCGCGATGACGATTCTGGAAGCTGACGCGAATTACGGTGCAGGACTTTAATCGGGGTTCTCGGAAAAGTCTGTCGGCAAATACATCGCACTCCTGTAGGAAGCGTCCGGGTGTTCTAAATTCCTACGGACCGAGCGCAAATTGCGGCGTGACAACGAAGATCTCCGCCAAGGAAGTGTCTGTCCGCGTTCCGTGTACGATCAATGCGGGCATGTAGGTACGTCGAGGAAATGTCGGACTGGCGCACTGTTGAATTTGAGATAGGGTGGAGACTGGAAACCCGCGCGACAGGAGAACACCATGCGCTATTCAGCCTTGACCCAACGAATCGCCGGTGACGGAGCGGCGGCCTGGCAGATTCATGATCGAGCGCTGGAATTGCGCGCACAGGGCGTCGACGTGTTGCTGCTGTCGATCGGCGATCCGGATTTCGACACCCCGCAGCCAATCGTCCGCGCCGCTATCGGCAGTTTGCTCGCCGGCCATACACATTATCCGGCGGTACGGGGCAGTCCCGGGCTATGCAACAGCATCGCCCGCCGGCATCGTCTGCGCAGTGGCCAGGTGGTCGATGCCGAGCAGGTGATCGTGTTTCCGGGCGCGCAGTGCGCGGTGTACTCGGTTGCGCAATGCCTGCTCGACCCCGGCGATGAAGTCATCGTCGCCGAACCCATGTATGTCACCTATGAAGGCGTTTTCGGTGCCATCGGCGCGAAAGTGGTACCGGTGGCGGTACGCCCGGAGAACGGGTTTCGTGTTGACCCTGCCGATGTGGCCGCCTTGATCACGCCGAAAACCCGCGCCTTGTTGCTCAACAGCCCGAACAATCCCTCTGGCGCCAGTCTGTCGCTGATGATCTGGGAGGAATTGGCATCACTGTGTGTTCGTCACGACCTCTGGCTGATCAGCGACGAGGTCTACAGCGATCTGTTGTATGAAGGCGAGCACATCAGCCCCGCCAGTCTGCCGGGCATGGCCGAACGCACCGCGACGATCAACAGTCTGTCCAAATCCCACGCCATGAGCGGCTGGCGCGTGGGCTGGATGATCGGCCCGAAAGCCTTGGCCGACCACCTGGAGCATCTGTCGTTGTGCATGTTGTTCGGCATTCCGGATTTTATTCAGAACGCTGCGCAGTTGGCATTGGACGAGGATTTACCGGAAGTTGCGAACATGCGTGAGGAGTATCGACAGCGTCGTGATCTGGTCTGCGAAAGCCTGAGCCGTTGCCCGGGCCTGCGGCCGGTCCGGCCCGATGGCGGCATGTTCGTGATGGTCGATGTGCGCCAGACCGGTTTGTGCGCCCAGCGTTTCGCCGAGCGGCTGTTGGAGCGCTATGGCGTCTGCGTACTGGCCGGCGAAGCGTTCGGGCCGAGTGCGGCAGGGCATATTCGCATCGGGTTGGTCGTCGACCGGTTCAAACTGACGGATGCGTGCCGCAGGATCGCCTCGTGTGCAATGGATTTGCTGGAAACGCGGGAGGTTGTCGGGTAAGCCCGCGCAGTTGCAACACGGACCTGCGCCGCTAACACGAGAAATCAGCGCTCGCCACTCACAGTTCTGTCAGTAGCGCGGCACACGCCTGCGGCGTTGAAATGGACCATTCCGACCAACGCAGGAGCGCACCCGCATGAGCGAACATCAACCCGAGACAGGCTTTTCTGACGTGACGAGTATCGGCCCTCCAGGCGCAATCGTCGCGAAACCACTCTCGCCAAACTCCATCAGTCTCTCGTGGCAATACGATCTGGCAGGTCAAAAAAATGATACCCGTCTGGAGTGGTGGAGCGGGGGAGAGCGGGTCGGCGGATTTGATGTCCTGAACGCTTCAAGAATATACGAAATGACAGAGCTCACTCCTAATACGCCGTACCGCATTTATGCGTTTGGATTGCGGGGAGATGAGGTGTCCTCTTACAGCCGGGACACCAGCGCAACGACGCTGCCGGCGTCCAACATACCGCAGAGCCCGACCCATCTCGTCGCCACACCGTCCGCCAGGGAGATGGACCTGAGCTTTACCGGCTCTGCCAATGCCAGCAGCTACAAAATCAGTTATGGTCTCGCTCCCAGCGGGCCGGTGCTCAACACAGAAGTATGGACGACCACCGCGCATTTCATCGGCGAACTGCACAGTGGCACGAACTATTACTTTGACGTCCGGGCGACCAACAATTTCGGTGATTCGCCTCCCTCCCGCGTCATCAAGCAGACGTTGGCAGTCCCGGCCAAGCCCACTCATCTGAGCGTAACTGCCGGGGTCTCGACATTGATGCCGCAGTGGACGGCCTCCCCGGGTGCCAGCGATTATGTCATCCGTTATGGTGTCGAACCGCCTGCTGGCACGCCCGCGTGCGTGGCGACGACGTTGCTCAAGGAAACGCTGACAGGCTTGACCAAAAACACGCTCTATTTTGTCGAGGTCAGTGCGCGCAATGCCAACGGAGAATCGTTGCCCGCGCAGATCACCCTGAAAACCCTGGACGGACCGCCCGTGCCGACCAAGCCAGGCAACCTGATGAAAACACTGGAGTTTGATAGCGCAAGACTGCACTGGACGGCTGATATCGGCAGACAAAACTTTGCAGTCGCTTATGGTTTCGCTGATCAACATCCACAAACCATCGCCAGTCATGTCACCGAGCACCGGACCTATCTGTTGGCCGACCTGCTGCCGCTGGCTCGCTACTTTGTCGAGGTTCGCGCGTTTAACGAAAGTGGTTTTTCGGACCCGGCTTCTGATCGGTTCACGATCGGTCCCGACGAAACCTACCCGCGCGATTTGAAAGTGCAGGGCCGAACATTTGACCAGGCATGGGTGACATGGAAACGCCCCTTGGATTACTCGCATCTTCGCGACTATGAAGTGAGTTGCCCTGGCCTGGAGACCGTCCACACAACTGAACTGGAAATCATCGTCACCGGTTTGAAACCCGAGCAGGAATACGTGTTCAAGGTTCAGCCCCGGCGCACCGACGGCAAGCGTCCAGCAGCCTCGGCTTCCATCAGCGTCATGACCCATGACCGCGTGCCGCCCGCGCGCCCGCGCACACTCCGCCTCACCCCGAGGGGCGACGGCGTGGAACTGAGCTGGGCTCCCTCGGAAGACAACGTGGGTGTGACGGGTCACGAAGTTCGGCGTAACGGGGGGGCCTGGGTGCCGGCCACCGGAACCACCCACTTCTTCCCCGGCGTGCCGGATGCCAACGCTGAAACGATCGAGGTGCGCGGCAAGGATGCCGCCGGCAATCGCTCTGTACCCACATTGCACGGGAAAAAAATATTTCAGTAACTGGCAGCGGGTGCCCCCTTCCAGGCAGGCGTGTTGACCAGATTGACAGGTCGTTCATACCTTGGCGCCGCCAGCACATTGTCCACCGCACCCTTGGCCATGGCTTCCCGTGTTTCATGGGTCGCCGAGCCAATGTGCGGTGTCGCTGCCACGTTGTCCATTTGCGGCCGATGGAAACGGGTGGTTTGTGCATTGTTGTTATACCTCTGAAACCGGTTTCATTTTTGTGCAAAAAAACAGGTTTATGTTTGCGAGCCGCATCGCGAGGTCGTCGAACAGCGCGCTCAGCTCGCGTTTCAACCACTGTGGGTCGAGGTACAGCATTTGGTAAGTGAAGCCATCCTCCGTCGGTGCTTCGCCATCGTGGATGTCACCCGGCTCCAGCAGAAACACCTTGCCCGGTGACGCCCACCAGAAAACTGTCATGCCAGTGCGGGTCGTAGGCATGGCCTTCAAAATGCGCGCGCAGCGTCTCGATGCCGGTGTCGGCGTCCTGGGCCAGATCGATCCAGTTGTGAGTCGTCATGTTGCACCTGTGAGGCGTTTCGCCAACCTGGTTAACGCACCCGCGCAGGGCTTTGTCTGGAACATTTGTGCACGGATCAGTTGAACAGCCCGGCAGCGATGTTGATCGAAAAACCGAGTATCGCCGTGTTGAACAAAAATCCGATCAGCGATTGCGCCAGCACAATCTTGCGCATCTGCCTTGTGGCCACTCCGACGTCGGACGTTTGTACTGCCACGCCGATGGTGAAAGAGAAATACAGGAAATCCCAGTAGTTGGGCGTGGTCAGGCCTTCGGCGAAACGCAGTGCCGGGTCTTTGCCGCCCCAGGTATAAAACAGGCGGGCGTAATGAACGCTGAAGATCACCCCCATCAGCAGCCACGAACCGATCACGGTCAATGCGGTGAATCCGTAATGCAGCAGTTTGCTCGTGCTGTCCAGGTCTTTGCTGCCCGCCAGTTCAAAGGTGATGGTCGCCAGGCTGGCGAGCGCCGCAATGCACACCACGAACAGCACCAGCCCGGCGTTTTCGTCCTCGACTTCGGCGATCCGTTTGACGTCTGGCGCTTTGGCCCGGGCGCTGAGCCAAAACATCAACAGCAAGTACGTCCAGACACCGGCATTCCAGCCGAACAGGATTTTGCTGATGATTGAATCCGCGGGAGTCAGAATGCCGACCGCGACGCCGAAAGCGAAAGCGGCGGACAGGCGCGGGTGGGTGCGGGCGAGATGGGGCATGGGGACTCACTATGGCGGTGGTCTGAGCTATGCATGACCTGTGTAGGAGCTGTCGAGTGCAACGAGGCTGCGATCTTTTGAACCTGAAAGCAAGATCAAAAAATCGCAACCTCGTTTGACTCGTCAGCTCCTACGGTGGGGATACACCCCATACCGCTGATGTGATGGGTCAGGCTTTTTTGTGTCGCTTGCGCACTAACTTCATCACCACCACAAAAAACACCGGCACGAACACCACCGCCAGTGTCGCCGTGATCATCCCGCCGATCACCCCGGTGCCGATGGCTTGCTGACTTGCCGAGCTTGCCCCCGTGGCAATCGCCAGCGGCACCACGCCCAGGATGAATGCCAGCGAAGTCATGACAATCGGCCGCAAGCGCAAGCGCGCCGCTTGCAAGGTCGCATCGATCAGTTCGTGGCCTTCGTCGACCAGGCTCTTGGCGAACTCGATGATCAGAATCGCGTTCTTCGCCGACAACCCGATAATGGTGATCAGCCCGACCTTGAAGAAGACGTCGTTGGGCATCCCGCGCAAGGTCACCGCCAGCACCGCTCCGAGGACACCCAGCGGCACTACCAGCAGCACCGAAGTCGGGATTGACCAACTCTCGTACAGAGCGGCCAGACACAAAAACACGATCAACAGCGACAACCCGAGCAGGATCGGTGCCTGACTGCCAGACAAGCGCTCCTGCAACGACAAACCGGTCCATTCCTGACCCAGACCTGCCGGCCCCAGTGCGACCAGTCGCTCGATTTCCGCCATGGCTTCACCGGTGCTGTAACCCGGTTTTGGCTCGCCGGAAATGCTGATCGCCGGGTAACCGTTGTAACGGGTCAGCTGCGCCGGCCCCTGTGTCCACTTGGCCTCGACGAACGCGGACAGCGGCACCATTTTTCCAGCATCGTTGCGCACGTTGATCTTCAGCAGGTCGGCGACCTGACTGCGTTGATCGCCCTCAGCCTGCACCACCACCCGCTGCATCCGACCCTGATTGGGGAAGTCGTTGATGTACGCCGAACCGACCGCCGTGGACAGCACACTGCCAATGTCGGCAAACGACACGCCCAACGCGTTCGCCTGCTTGCGGTCGACTTCCAGCTGCACCTGCGGTGCTTCCGCCAGAGCGCTTTCACGCACGTTCATCAGAATCGGGCTGTTCTCGGCGGCTTCCAGCAATTCGCTCCGGGCTTTCATCAATGTCGCATGGCCGAGGCCGCCGCGGTCCTGCAAGCGAAACTCGAATCCACTGGAGGTGCCGAGGCCATCCACAGGCGGCGGCAGAACCGAGAACGCCATGGCGTCCTTGATCTGACTGAAGGCTATATTGGCACGGTCGGCGATCGAGCTCGCCGAGTCGTCGTGGCCGCGCTCCGACCAGTCTTTCAAGGTGGTGAACGCCAGCGCCGCGTTCTGGCCGCTGCCGGAGAAACTGAAGCCGAGAATCACAGTGCTGTCGCCTACACCGGGTTCCGTCGCGTTGTGCTCCTCGATTTGCCTGACCACTTGCACCGTGCGGTTCTGGCTCGCACCCGGCGGCAGTTGAATATCGGTAATCGTGTAACCCTGATCTTCCACCGGCAGAAACGAAGAGGGCAGACGACTGAAGCACCAACCCAGCGCGATCAGCAACACGCCATAGATCAGCAGATAACGACCGCTGCGTTTGAGCGCATAGGCGACCCAGCCCGAGTACCGTTCGGTGAGTTGCTCGAAACGCCGGTTGAACCAGCCGAAAAAACCGCCCTTGGCGTGATGCTCACCCTTGGCAATCGGCTTGAGCAGGGTCGCGCACAGTGCCGGGGTCAGGGTCAACGCCAGGAAAGCCGAGAACAGAATCGACGTCGCCATCGACAACGAGAACTGGCGGTAGATCACGCCCACCGAGCCCTGCATGAAAGCCATCGGAATAAACACAGCGACCAGCACCAGGGTGATGCCGATGATCGCTGCGGTAATCTGCTTCATGGCCTTGCGCGTCGCCTCCTTGGGCGACAGGCCTTCGGTGACCATGATCCGTTCGACGTTTTCCACCACGACGATGGCATCGTCCACCAGAATACCGATCGCCAGCACCATGCCGAACATGGTCAGCACGTTCACCGAAAAGCCCAGCGCCAGCATGGTCGCGAACGTGCCCATCAGGGCCACCGGCACTACCAGCGTGGGAATCAGCGTGTAGCGGATGTTTTGCAAAAACAGAAACATCACCGCGAACACCAGCACCATCGCTTCGAGCAGCGTGTAAACCACTTTGGTGATCGAGACCTTGACGAAGGGTGAGGTGTCGTAAGGAATCTTGTATTCAACGTTGGCCGGGAAATAACGCGCCAGATCATCCATCTTCGCCCGCACCAGGGTCGCGGTGCTCAGGGCGTTGGCGCCCGGTGACAGTTGCACGCCGACGGCGGTTGAAGGCTTGCCGTTCAGGCGCGTGCCGAACTGATAATCCTGGCTGCCGATTTCGACCCGCGCCACGTCGCGAATGCGCACGGTGGAGCCGTCGGGATTGGCCTTGAGTACGATGTCGGCAAATTCTTCCGGCGTCGACAGCTGCCCTTTGACCAGGATGGTCGCCGTGATTTCCTGGGTGCTGCGCGTCGGCAGATCACCGATGCTGCCGGCCGACACCTGTGCATTCTGCGCGACGATGGCGGCATTGACGTCGGCCGGGGTCAGGTTGAAACCGAGCAGCTTCTGCGGATCGATCCAGATACGCATGGCGCGCTCGGCGCCGTACAACTGCGCCTTGCCGACGCCATCCAGACGCTTGATCTCGTTCATCACGTTGCGCGCCAGGTAATCACTGAGCGCGACGTCGTCGAGTTTGCCGTCACTGGATGTCAGGGTGATCAGCAACAGGAAACCGGCGGAGACTTTTTCCACCTGCAAACCTTGCTGGTTGACCGCTTGCGGCAGTCGCGACTCGACCACTTTCAAGCGGTTCTGCACATCGACCTGAGCCATTTCCGGGTCTGTCCCCGGTTGAAAAGTCGCCTTGATCGTCGCGCTGCCAAGGCTGCTCTGCGACTCGAAATACAGCAGATGATCAGCGCCGTTGAGCTCTTCCTCGATCAGGCTGACCACGCTCTCGTCCACGGTCTGCGCGGAAGCGCCGGGGTACACGGCAGAGATTTCGATTTGCGGCGGCGCCACGTCGGGGTACTGGGCCACTGGCAATTGCGGAATGGCCAGCGCGCCGGCCAGCAGGATGAAGAGGGCAACCACCCAGGCGAATACCGGGCGGTCGATAAAGAACTGCGGCATAAAAAAGCGTCCTGCTTACTGACCAGAAGCCTGGGCAAGTGGAAGAGGGGAGTCGTCGATCTGCACTTTCTCGCCGGGTTTGGCGTGTTGCAGGCCTTCGGTGACGATGCGGTCGCCCGGCTTCAGCCCGCCGGTGACGATCCAGCGATCGTTCTGCACGGCGCCCAGTTCCACGGGCTGCAGACCGACGCGTTGATCCGCATCGAGCAGCAACACCTGCGCAATGCCGGCACTGTCACGCTGGATGGCCCGTTGCGGCACGCTGAGCCCTTGCTGATCGACTGCCTGCTCCAGACGCACGCGCACAAAACTGCCCGGCAGCAGATCAAGATCCGGGTTGGGGAATTCGCTGCGCAGGATGATCTGGCCCGTGCCGGGGTCGACCGTAATGTCGGCAAACAGCAGCTTGCCCGGCAGCGGGTAGAGGCTGCCGTCATCCTGAATCAGCGTGGCCCTGGCCTCGCCACGACCGACTTCTTTCAACTGACCGGACCGGAACGCGCGACGCAGGTCGTTGAGTTCGCGGGTCGACTGGGTGAGGTCGGCATGGATCGGGTCGAGCTGCTGGATCAGCGCTAGCGGCGTGGTTTCGTTTTGCCCGACCAGCGCGCCCTCCGTGACCAGTGCACGACCAATGCGTCCGGCAATCGGCGCGGTGACCGTGGCATAGCCGAGGTTGAGTTTCGCCCGATCCACGGCGGCTTTGTTGGCGGCGACGTCGGCCGCGGTTTGCCGTACGGCGGCGCGGGCATTGTCATAGTCCTGACCGCTGATGGCGTTGCCTTCGACCAGTTGCGCGTAACGCTGCTCTTGCAGGCGCGCCTGAAACGCATTGGCCTGGGCTTTGCGCAAGTCCGCTTCGGCGGTGTCCAGGTCAGCCTTGAACGGCGCCGGGTCGATGCGAAACAACACGTCGCCTTTCTTGACGTCGGTGCCTTCACGAAAGACGCGCTCCAACACCACGCCCGCCACCCGCGCCCGGACCTCGGCCATGCGCGGCGCGGCAATCCGCCCGCTCAATTCACTGCTGATCGATAGCGGGCGAGCGGACAGGGTTTCGATGCGCACGGTGGCCAACGGCGCCGGTGTCTCGGCGGTCGTGGCCTGTTCACACGCGCCCAGCGTCAACGCCAATGCGATCAGGCCAAGCCTGGCGAGCAGATTCTTCGACATGGAATACCCCAGTAATGATCCCCGGCATCCTACGGGGAGGCGACGAGAGTAGCGGTGAAGTTTTGTAGTTGCTGTGTGAAATTGTGTAAGGGTTTTGCTCCGGTGTGCGTGAGGGCGTATATCCTTCACCGCTTGAAATCCATTGCGCCTTCCCGGACGCCTTCGCGGGCAAGCCTCGTTCCTGCAGTTGAAATGCGTACCCCTGTGGGGGCGAGCTTGCTCGCGATGGCGGCCTGGCGGGCGCCACCGCACCTTGTGGAAACACCCCATGCCCAACATCCTGCTGGTCGAAGACGACTCCGCGCTTTCCGAGCTGATTGCCAGCTATCTGGAGCGCAACGGCTATAACGTCAGCGTGATCAGCCGCGGCGATCAGGTGCGTGAGCGGGCGCGGACCAATCCCCCGGACCTGGTGATCCTCGACCTGATGCTGCCGGGACTGGACGGCCTGCAAGTCTGCCGCCTGCTGCGTGCCGATTCGGCGGCACTGCCGATCCTGATGCTGACCGCCCGTGATGACAGCCATGACCAGGTGCTGGGTCTGGAAATGGGGGCCGATGACTATGTCACCAAGCCTTGCGAACCACGGGTGTTGCTCGCGCGGGTGCGAACCTTGCTGCGTCGCAGCAGCCTGGGTGAGCCGCAGACCGCCAACGACCGGATTCTGATGGGCAACCTGTGCATTGACCTGTCAGAGCGCACCGTGACCTGGCGCCAGCAACCGGTCGAACTCTCCAGTGGCGAATACAACCTGCTGGTCGTGCTGGCCCGGCACGCCGGCGAAGTGCTCAGCCGCGACCAGATCCTGCAACGCCTGCGCGGGATTGAGTTCAATGGTACTGACCGTTCGGTGGACGTCGCGATTTCCAAGCTGCGACGCAAGTTCGACGACCACGCCGGCGAAGCGCGCAAGATCAAAACGGTGTGGGGCAAAGGTTATTTGTTCAGCCGCTCCGAATGGGAATGCTGAGCCGATGTTCAGACTGCTGTTTCGCCTGTACCTGGTGACGATCATTTCTTACAGCGCCGCGATTTACCTGGTGCCTGAAGGCGTGATCAAGCTCTTCCATGAGCGTTTCGTCACTTACAACCTTGATTACTCGCGAGGGCTGCAAACCCTCATCGTCAAACAGTTTCACGCGGTGCCGCAGGCGCAATGGCCGGCGTTGGCAGCCGAAATGGACGCCGATTTCCAGCCCTTGCACATCGTCCTGGCGAACACTGACGATGCGGAGTTCACCGCGACGGAACAGCAGCGTTTGCGCCGCGGTGAAAACGTGGTGCGTATTGGCGACTGGGGCTGGCGGACCCTGGCCGTCACACCCCTGAACGAGCAAACCGTGGTGCAAATGGTGGTTCCACCGGACCCGATGGACGTGAACCTGTTGTACTGGAGCATCAACGTGCTGATCGGCGCGACCATGCTCGCCTGTTTGTTGCTCTGGCTGCGTCCGCACTGGCGTGATCTGGAAAGGCTCAAAGGTACTGCGGAACGCTTCGGCAAGGGCCATTTGAGCGAGCGAACGCGGATATCTGCGCATTCCAACATTGGCAGTCTCGCGCATGTTTTCGACACCATGGCGGGCGATATCGAAAACCTGCTCAACCAGCAGCGCGACCTGCTCAATGCCGTTTCCCACGAGTTGCGCACACCGCTGACCCGCCTGGATTTTGGCCTGGCGCTGGCGTTGTCGGACGACTTGCCGGCGTCCAGCCGCGAACGCTTGCAAAGTCTGGTTGCGCACATCCGCGAGCTGGACGAACTGGTGCTCGAGTTGCTGTCGTACAGTCGTCTGCAAAACCCGGCGCGTGTACCTGAGCAGGTGGAAGTTTCGCTGGACGAATTCATCGACAGCATTCTCGGCAGCGTTGACGAAGAGCTGAGTTCGCCGGACATCGTGATCGATGTGCTGCTGCACGGTCAGCTCGAACGCTTCAGTCTCGATCCGCGCTTGACGGCGCGGGCCATTCAGAACCTGCTGCTCAACGCGATGCGGTATTGCGAAAAGCGTATCCAGGTCAGCGTGCAGGTGAGCGAGGAAGGCTGCGAGATTTGGGTGGACGACGACGGCATCGGCATCCCGGATGATGAGCGCGAGCGCATCTTCGAGCCGTTCTATCGCCTCGACCGCAGCCGCGACCGCGCGACCGGAGGTTTCGGCCTGGGTCTGGCCATCAGCCGTCGCGCCCTCGAAGCGCAGGTCGGAACCTTGACCGTCGAGCCTTCACCCCTGGGCGGCGCACGCTTCCGTCTCTGGCTGCCCACCCCCAGCTGACGAAAACCCCTGCAGCAGCTGCCGAGCACCGCGAGGCGGTGTTCAGTCGCGCTGCAGTTTCCAGATCGGTTTATAACCACGCAATCCCAGACGCAGCCTCGCGGTGCTCGGCAGCTGCTACGGGAGCGGTGGAGGTGGCGGATCCTATATCGTGCGATACAGGTCTGACACCAGGTTACTGTTCTGCATCAGGCAACGTTGCGATTTGCTGTCCCAGACCTGGCCTTTGGGGCAATTGGGTTTGGCCGGCTCATCTTTCTGCTTGTCGCCCGTGGCCAATGCAAGAGAACTTGAAAGTGCGACGGCCAGCAACAGTGGCGTGGCGAATACAGCGAATTGGATGTTCATGACGGATGCTCCACACGGTGATGCATTTCAGTCGAATCACGCCTCGAATGCTCTGACAGGCATAGCGGGTGATTACTGTTGCGACATCGCGAAGAGCAGGAAAGTCGAAAGGATATGTTTCGTCCCGTCGGAAATAAGTGACGGTGCTTCGCGTGCAGTTTCGCGAACGCCGTATCAGTTCAACAGCCGGACAGGCGCCCCGACCGCCCAGGCATCGATATCCTCGATCATCTGCGAATAGAACTGATAGTTCTGCTGGCTGACATAACCGACATGTGGCGTAGCGAGCACATTCTCCAGCGTTCTGAAGGGGTGTCGAGCCGGCAAGGGCTCCTGCTCGAACACGTCCAGTGCCGCCCCGGCCAGGCGTTTCTTCTGCAACGCCTTGATCAGCGCCGCCTCGTCGACAATCGGCCCGCGCGCTGTGTTGACCAGCATCACGCAGATGACTTCAAATTCGCGCAAACGCCCGGCCAGCGTTGCGTTGTCAGCCGGGTAATCGTGCAGGAAGTGCACCTCGCCGACATCGCTCAACGCCGACCAGTCCACCACGTCGCGCGCGACATTTTGCCAATCATCGATCACTGCAATCCGCACCGTCATTGGCCTGGCCTCGTCAACTCAATTTACCGGACTGGTCTTGTTCAGCCAGTCGAGCAGGGCGGCGTGGAATTTTGCCGGTTCTTCCATCTGCGGCGCGTGGCCCATGCCGGGGAATTCGACCAGGGTCGATTGCGGAATCAGTTTCGCCACTTGCTTGCCGAGCACCTCGTAGTGACCGATTTTTGCCTTCACTTCCGGCGGCGCTATGTCCTTGCCGATGGCAGTGGTGTCGGACGTACCGATCAGCAGCAGCGTCGGGACTTTCAGGTCCTTGAACTCGTAATACACCGGTTGAGTAAAAATCATGTCGTAGATCAGCGCCGAGTTCCAGGCGACCTGAGTCTTGCCGGGGCCTTTGCTCAGACCGGCGAGCATGTCCACCCAGCGATCGAATTCGGGTTTCCAGCGGCCGTCGTAATAGGTGTTGCGCTCGTACTCGCGAATGCCCTGGGCGGTGACTTTCAGCTCGCGTTCATACCATTGGTCCACGGTGCGATACGGTACGCCGAGGGCTTTCCAGTCTTCCAGGCCGATGGGATTGACCAGCGCCAGTTGTTCGACCTGATCGGGATACTGCAGCGCGTAGCGGGTGGCGAGCATGCCGCCGGTGGAATGCCCGAGCAAGCTGGCTTTCTGGATGCCCAGGGCCTTGAGCAGTTGCTGGGTGTTGGTCGCCAGTTGCTGGAAGCTGTACTGGTAATGGTCCGGTTTGCTCGAGGTGCAAAAACCGATCTGGTCTGGTGCGATAACCCGGTAACCGGCGTCGCTCAGGGCCTTGATCGAGGTATCCCAGGTCGCGCCGCAAAAATTCTTGCCGTGCATCAACACGATGCTGCGCCCATTGGCCTTGCCATTGGCGGCGACGTCCATGTAGCCCATCTGCACGGATTTGCCTTGGGACTCGAAGGCGAAATGCTTGACGGTGTAGGGATACTCGAAACCCTGAAGTTCCGGTCCATATTCCGGACCTTCAGCGGCCATGGCGGGCAGGGCGGCAGTCAACAGCAGACCGGGCAACCAACGGGAAAGGGTCAAGGGCATGAGAAAGCTCCGTAGGGAAATCTGCCGATCGTGGCTCGGCATCATTAGGGCGACATTAAACACAGGCAATCGAAAAGCAGGATCGTTCATCCCGTCCACCCCAGCGTGGCCAGCGCCAGCACGCCGTAGCGGGCGCCTTTGGCGAGGGTCACGATCAGCAGGAAGCGGCCAAGCGGCTCGCGCATGACGCCGGCGACCAGGGTCAGCGGATCGCCGATGACCGGCAGCCAGCTGAGCAGTAGCGACCAGTGACCGTAGCGCAGATAGTGGACGCGCGCCTTGTCAAGGTTGGCTGGACTGATGGGAAACCAGCGCCGCTCGCGAAAACGCTCGACGCGCCGCCCCAGCCACCAGTTGACCAGCGAGCCAAGAACATTCCCCAGTGTCGCAACCGTCAACAGCGCCCAGAGCCCATATTGCTCGCTGAGCACCAGCCCCACCAACAACGCTTCGGACTGCAGAGGCAATAATGTCGCCGCGCCGAATGCCGCAAAAAACAGGCCGATGTAAGCACCGAACATCAATGGGCAGGGTAGTCCGCCATCACCACATCAGTGCCGTCTTTTTTCAGGCCGATGACCTGGTAGGCGTCACTCATGCCATCCATTTCCATGCCCGGCGAGCCCATCGGCATGCCCGGCGCGGCGACGCCCAGCAGATCGTCGCGTTTGCCCAGCGCCAACACCTGCTCGGCCGGCACATGGCCTTCAACGAATTTGCCGTTGATCAAGCCTGTGTGGCAGGACCCCAGGCGGGGAGGCACGCCGTGCTGTTTCTTGAATTCGCTCATGTTGCTTTCGACATGATCGGCGACCTTGAAGCCATTGGCCTCCAGATGGCTGATCCATTTTTTGCAGCAGCCGCAATTGGCGTCGCGGTGGACGTCGATCGGGATAAGGTCGGCGGCCTGGGCGAGGGAGGATACAAACAGGGCGCTCAGGGCGGCCAGACGCAGGTGATTTCGCATGGGGAATCTCGTCTCGGAGTGCGGGCAAAAACGCATTCTGACCGTTTTAGCCAACCACGAGCCACGAGAGTGTTTCCAAGTGATGCAGATAATCGAGCGGCGATGAAGCGCCAATGAAGCCAAATCGCTTCATCGGCGCTAACATGAGCCCCGGTCCGCAGGCCCGTCTGTGAAATCTGACGGGGCCCGCCAGGCAACGGATTACACACCGCAAACCTCAGCTTCAGGAAATGGCAATGACCCAGTCGCAACGTTTGAAATACTCGATTCTGATCTCCCTCGTCGTGCTGGGAATCATGTTTGGCCTGTCGTATCTGCAGAATACCGGCGTCATCAGCGAAAAGCTGTTCCAGTACATCGCCATTGGCGTGGCGGTGATCGTGGTAGTGATCAATGGCGTGATGCGCCGCAAGGTCAAACCCTGAACCACGCCATAGCCGCCGTTATTCGCCGTGCAGAACAGCGGCAGCTTGCGGGTGCAGGCTGTAGCTTTTATCCGCGTTCAAGGTGATCACCCCTTCGCTGCACAAGCGCTTCAACACTTCGCGCACGCTGAGAAACGACAGCGGAATGTCGAGGTCCAGCAGATGACTGTGCACGCCACGCACGCCCAGACTGCGGTCGCCGTCGGCAGCGGTCAGCAGGGCGTCGATGACCTTGAGGCGGATCAGACTGGTGCGCAGGCCGAAGCTCTTGAGCAACACACGGATTCGCTCGTTGCCGCGACGTTCGTTGCGCTGACTGAACAGGCCTGAGCCCATGGATGTTCCCACTGGCGCCTTGCTACCGTCCGTTGGCAGTTGCGAGTTGTACATGCAAAAACTCCTTCTCAGAGCCTGAACCGGAAAATGTGATGAGTGCTCTTAAGCAATAAGACGTATGAGCACGCCAAATCATGAAGACCTGCGTGTAGAAATTTCGTCGCCAACCTGTGATCGGGCCGTCAAATGGCCGGGGCAGGGGGCTCAGGTCTCTAATTTTTTTTTCGTGACCTTCGTTCTGATAGATAGCACTGGTCCGTCGCATGGCACGTGGGCCAGGACCGTCGATGTCGATCAGGAGCGAGCGTGAATATTTCCAGGCAATTAACCCGGTTGAGCCTTGCAGGTGTGGTGCTGGGCTTGAGTCTTGCGGCAAACGCGCGCGAGGGAGCGGATCAGGTATCGGCTGACATCCGCCGGACCAGTTTCGGCGTGCCGCACATTCGTGCCGCCAACGAGCGCGGCCTTGGCTACGGGATTGGCTACGCCTACGCGCAGGACAATCTCTGCCTGCTGGCCAACGAGGTCACCACGGTCAACGGCGAACGTTCGCGGTATTTCGGACCCGACCAGCTGACAGTCGAAGAACGTCCAAACGCGGCCAGCGATGTGTTTTTCGCCTGGCTCAATTCACCACGGGCCGTCGATGCTTTCTGGCAAGCACAGACCCCGCAAGTCCGCGACCTGATTGAAGGTTATGTGACGGGTTACAACCGCGTCCGCAAAGACCGGCGCGACCAGGGTTTGCCGCAGCAATGCCAGGGCGATTGGGTTCGCGATATCACGGCGCTGGACATGGTCAAGCTGACCCGCCGTTTGCTGGTCGAAGGCGGAGCAGGGCAGTTTGCCGAGGCGCTCGCGGGTGCAACTCCGCCATCAGCGACTGCTGTGGTGCAGCCCGACGACGCGTCATTTCAGGTTGCCGGTTCGCGCCTGCAACGCTTTGCGCTGGACCGTGGCAGCAACGCCGTCGCGGTGGGCAGTGAACGTTCGTTCAACGGTCGCGGCATGTTGCTGGCGAACCCGCATTTTCCGTGGGTGGGCGGCATGCGTTTCTATCAGATGCACCTGACCATCCCGGGCAAACTCGATGTGATGGGCGCGGCGCTGCCGGGCTTGCCGATGATCAACATTGGCTTCAACCAACACCTGGCGTGGACCCATACGGTCGATTCGTCCAGACATTTCACCTTGTACCGCTTGCAGCTCGATCCAACAGATTCGACTCGCTACCTGCTTGATGGCAAATCACTGCCCATGCAGCAGCAGACGGTAACGATCAACGTCAAGCAACCGGACGGGCAGGTCAAAGCGGTGTCCCGCGTGATCTACAGCTCTCTGTTCGGTCCGGTCGTGCAATGGCCCGGGAAGCTCGATTGGGACACTCGGTTTGCCTATAGCCTGCGCGACGCCAATCTGGACAACGACCGTGTGCTGCAACAGTGGTACGCGATGAACCGCGCGAAGAGTCTGAAGGAGCTGCAAATTTCGGTTCACACGCTTCAGGGCATTCCGTGGGTCAACACGGTGGCGGCAGACGACCAGGGGCAGACGCTGTACATGAACCTGTCGGTGGTGCCCAACGTCAACGCCGCCAAACTTGCCCGATGCAGCGACCCGCGAGCAGGGTTGCAAATGATTGTTCTCGACGGTTCCAACAGTGCCTGCGCTTGGGACAACGACCCTGCCGCTGCGCAACCCGGCATATACGCGGCCGATAAATTGCCGCAAATCCGGCGCACGGACTTTGTCCAGCACTCCAACGATTCAGCGTGGATGGCCAACCCGGATCAGCCACTGACCGGTTTCTCGCCGTTGATCAGTCAGGACGGTCAGCCGTTGGGTCTGCGTTCGCGGTTTGCGCTTGATCGTCTGGCGACCCTGAATAACGCCGGCAAGGTAGCAGCGAAGGATCTGGTCAGCATGGTGATGGATGATCAGGTTTACCAGGCGACGCTGGTGATGCCGGATTTGCTGCAGTTCTGTGCGGGTCTCGGCACCGATGCGCCGACGTTGGAGCCGTTGTGCGCCAACCTGAAATCCTGGGACCGCAGCGCGAATCTGGACAGCGGTCTGGGCTTCATGCATTTTCAGAATGTCATGCTGGCATTAGAGGGAGTATCTGGTGTCTGGCAGGTCGCGTTTGATCCGCAAGACCCGCAGCACACCCCGCGTGGTCTGGCGATAGATCGCCCGGAAGTGGCAAAAGCCGTCCGCGAAGCCATGCTGGCCTCCGTCGATAGCGTCAACAAGAGCGGACTCACCAGCGCCAGCCGATGGGGCGACGTCCAGGTGGTCAGTGGCGCGAACCGGCAAACGCCGATACACGGCGGGCCTGGCTCGCTGGGGATTTACAACGCCATCCAGAGCGTGCCGGCAACCGATGGAAAACTGGAAGTTGTCAGCGGCACCAGCTATCTGCAAGTGGTGACCTTCGACGATAAAGGTCCGCAGGCGCAGGGGTTGCTGGCCATGTCGCTCTCCAGCGACCCGACCTCCAGGCATGCCAGTGACCAGACGCTGGCGTTTTCGAAAAAACAGCTGAGTGTGTTGCCGTTCACCGAACAGCAGATCACGTCGGATCCGCACTACCAGGTGGTGACCATAGGCGAGCAGGACGAAAAGGCCCGGAAGGTGGCCAGGCACTGAAAACGCTGGAGGCAAAAAAGAAGGCCGCACCCGCAAGGGGCGCGGCCTTCAGCTTTTGGGTGGTTGTCGGGGAATGGAATTAAGCACCGGGTTGCCGTGCTTGTTGCGCGTCACGTAAACCGGCAGGACCTTGGGCAGCGAGCCCACCAGGCTATTGAGTTCCTTGATGTTGTAAATGCCGCCAACGCGGATCGCGCCAGTGCTGGTGTCGGCCAGCATCACCGGTTTGCTCAGGTAACGGTTGATCAACGGCATGGCTTCGGACAACGGCAGGTTGTCGAGCACCAGTTTGCCATTGCGCCACGCCAGTGAACTGTCGTCGGCGTCGGTCTGGCTGATTCGTGGCGTGTAGTCGCCCTGTTTATACCGCGCCTGCATGGACGGGGCCAGGCGCACCCCGTCGCCCGGCAGATCATCGTTGCTGTTGACCAACACCGAACCTTCGATCAGGTTCACGCGCACCTGATCTTCGTACATCCAGACATTAAATCGGGTGCCGGTCACCCGAATGCTGCCATCCGCCGCCTTGACCACAAACGGGTGGGTGGCGTCATGGCTGACATTGAAAAACGCTTCGCCTTTCTGCAAGGTGAGCCGCCGCTCGTCCTTGTAATTGCTGAATGTCAATGTGGTGCCGAGGTTCAGCTCCACCTGCGTGCCATCGCTCAGAGTGACCTGACGAACCGCAGTGGTCGCCTCGAACCGCTGCCAGGAAGTGGGCAGCAACCCCAGACTCCATCCGCTATACGCCGCCAATGGCAGCGCTACCGCACAAACGGCAGCAGCGATGCCCATGGCGCGCCAGGGTGTTGGCGATTTCGTCTGTACCGCTGGCGCAACCTGCGCCAGCGCTGGCAAATTCCCCGCAACGTCCCAAATGTCCAGCATGGCTGCGTACTCGAGCGCATGAAGCGGATCGGCATTGAACCAGCGATCGAACGCCAGACGCTCCTGTGCGGTGCAATCGCTGGCGTGCAAGCGCATGCACCAGTGCGCGGCGGCGTCGGTGATGGCGTCAGTTTGGGCTTGCGATAGAGAATTGTCGGTCATTGACTGGTCCTGATTTCGCTCATTCTAACCCCGAGCAGAGCGCGTCGAGAACCACAGTCATGGCAATTGCCCATCAAACGCGCTGATTATTATTCCGCTTACGGGGTGTCGACGTGCAACTGGCGGCCCAATTGAGCAATCAGCGAGGCCACGCTGTCAGCATTGGCCAGTTGCACGGACAGTCGGACCAGTGGATCTCTCTTGAATTTTTGCCGGGCTCCGGCGAGGTTCTCCTCGCCCGTCAATTTCAGAATAATCGCTTTCGCCCGATCGGTTTCTTCCGGGAAGGTATCGCCGAGCTCCTTCCAGATGCCGGTATCAGGTTCCTCGTGCATGAATAATTGCGTATAGGGCGTCATGATGGACAACGTCTTCTCGCTGATATGGGCCAGCACGGTTCTGAGTTCTCTACCCTTGCCGGTGGTCTCGTCAATCAGATCGAAAAACGGCTTGGACGGGTCGAGATAACCGATATCTTCGGTTCCGCTGACCATGTGCGAGAGTTCATGAATCAGGGTCACGGCCCGGGCATGTCCACTGATCGGGAAGGCAGTGTCTGTGAGGTGTCGGCGGTAGTGGTCGTATTGGGGCCTGAAGAATTTTTCGGCCAGGTAAATTCGGTTTTTCTTATCAGTCGCCACGGTGAAGGCGAATGTATGCTCGACCGCGTGGAAAACGCTGCCGATCACGAAACGCTTCGATTTCGCCTTTCGCAGTGTGGGGTCCAGCAGGGCGGCAAATATCTCCAGGATGGTCTTCTCGATCTTGTCCACATAGGCGGGCTCAACGGCCGTAACGCCGATGAAATCCATGATCAGCTGATGCACTGCAGTGGTTTTACTGTCCGTGGCCTTCAGTAGTTGCAAGTTGCGAAAGGCATTCCAGGCGTACGTCGTGGCCAGGTCCAGAGCTTCATCGATCTGGCGCGCCTTGACCGGATACAGCAGCCGGATGGCTTCCATGCCACGGGCATCAACATACATGTCCGCAAAGACAGCAGCGGCGGTATCGAGGCGATTCAGAAGGCTGAAGCGGGGGGGCGTTGCTGACTTGCTGAACAACCATTCTTTTTTCAGGTTTTGTAGCACCTTGGGACCCCGGGCTTTCCCCCCGTCGATGCGCCACTGCTGATTGTATTTCTGCACGGGGAATACTTTGCCTGCGATCGGTGCAAAGTGCTTCTTCGTCGTGCCGTGGGTATACAGTCCCAGCGTCGTGTCGTGTGTCAACGCGCTCAGATCAACTTCAGTGCTCGCCAGTTTCTGCAGGCGCGTGCGGTCGGACGCGGTGATATCAGCGTCCTTCCACGCAAACGCGGTCGAGGCTGCCTCCGGCGTCGGCTCGCTGACCGGCGAAACGGTCGCCATCGGGTTGTCCATCGCCTGGCGCAACCTGGCCAATTGCGCGACGGCGCTGATGAATCCCTGGAATGCCGCGCGCCATTTGTGCGTCTGCAAGTCTTCAGCTGACTGTTGAAGATCACGGAAGCTTTGCCAGACCGTAAGCGGGTACGCGAGTTTGCCCATGACGAAAGAACTCGCGACGCCGAGATCTTCATCGAGCACGTGCCTGATCGCCGTCCATTCTTGCGCGGTATCGGTGTCCGCCTGGCAGCCCAGCAGGCGGCCGAGCAATGCGAGGTTGTCGTCGAACAACTGCCTGAACAGCCCGCCTTTGATCGGGTTGGACGCCAGGCTGACGGGCCGTGAAGTTATGCTTACGGATGACAAGCGCGCCTTGTACAGCGAGCGATCAGCGTCAGGCAAGCGGTTGAGCGTCCAGTCCTGCAATCGCCCTTTGCTGTTCAGCTCGGCCAACAGCAGGTCTTCATTTTCGTATTCTTTAATGCTGTGCGTCGGGCTAAGCGGCGCGATGAGAATCTGCCGTCCCGAGGCCGGCTGCCTGGGGCCGACCAGCCACATACCCGGCACCTTGATCGTGGAGCCGCTTTTGATACCGCCAAGCTCCAGCGGCCGGATGATCGCGTTCGTGCCTTCCACTGCCTCGCGCGCTATCGCGTCAGGCATGTCCATGATCTGACAGATGAGGCCAAAGCCTGCGGCACTCAGGCGCTCTTGGAGTTTTTCCGCGTGGGCATGCAGCATCAGTTGCCAGGGCAGTTGCGCGGCAAAGCGTTTCCTGCGGTCGACTGCATCCGTGGCCGTGCCGGCAAACGCTGCCTTGAGCGCTGTTTGCTGATGTTCACCCAGCTTCAGCTTGCGTATCAGGGCCTTGACGTAGCTTTGGTCCATTCCTTTCGGGACATCGCGGGCATCCAGTGATTTCACCGTGAAGCTTGCGTTATCCAGGTCCTGAAAGTGGCTCAACGCAAATTGCGTCAGGGTCTGTTCGTTGGCGGCAGACAACAAACGCGGGGTAATCTGTACCTTGTCGGGGTCAACATCAAAGGTGTCTGCTTTCAGCTGTTTCTGCAGTTCATGGTGCGCAGTGCGGGCCAGGGTACGAACGCCGCTAAGGAAATCCTGCTCCTCGGTGACATTGTTGACGTATTGCTGGGCCAGTTCTGCGTGCAATACCTGATCTTCGAAAGAGGCCGTGGCCAGCCATGCCGGCAGCTTTTCCGGGGTCGCCAGGTAGTCGGCAATGCTGGTCGCGCGATGCAATCCGGTTTGCGGTTGGCGCAGTGAGACAAGGTTCAGGAGGCTGGTTTTCTCCTTCGTCGGCAATGCTGTGGCCAAAGCGGCGGTGACACTTGCCCTGTCCAGCTGAACATTGGGTTTTTGCAGGGATTCAATAAAGTGGCTATCGATACGCTGCAATGGAGCCAGGGAGTATGTCTTTGCAGGTGATCGTTCGCTGCGTCCGAGGTTCTCCAGCAAAAGGGTTCGAAGGTTTTCGTCCTGGAGACGTCGATCAAGCTCAGCCCGTAAAAGGTTCACACCGGCAAAGGTTTCAAAACCCTGGGCCGGTGTCCACAGGACAGCACGACCCGAATGCGCGGGGTCCAGACCACCTCGTTCGGTGGCGACAAAGCAACTTGCCAGTTTCAGTATGTCGGCGGATTCAGCCGTTTTCAGCGCCAGTGCAAACACGTCGGGGAAAAATCCGTTCAGTGCAGCACGCTGAGGGCGTTGCGGACTATCAAGCAACGTTTTGATGAGCGCCTGTTCCGACGCGTCCAGTGTGCGGTCGAGTGCGCGCAAATCGAGTTCGCTGCGCAACGCGGCGGACATGATATGGGTGACGTCCGCCTGTAAGCCGGGCAACGAGGGATTGATGACGAGTTGGGCCTCGGCCACTGTCCCGGTCGTGGGCGCGATGGCGGTGCGGCCTTCGAGGCGTCGTTCGAGGGCTTGTTCCACTGTGGTCAGCAGGGTCAGTTGCGCCTTCGCCGATTCGGCACGCACGGTCGCCGGACGCGAACTCCAGCGCTGGTCGACGCGGGTGCTCCAGCGCCCGCCAGTGTCGGTGGTCAGCAGCCGAACATCGATCAAGCCGCGTACATCCAGCGCACTGTCGCACAAGGCGCCCGGGTCGAGGGTGCCCTCGCTTTCCCGATAACGATTCAACGCGTACGAGAAGTTTGCCAGTTGCTTGCCGAGAACGTCGGCCATCAGCTGTTCAAACACCGCGCCTTTGACAGGTACGCCTTTTATCTCGCGCTCTTGCGCAGGCAATGCGAGAAAGGTCCCGCGCTCCTCCAGCGACATGAAGTTGAGCAACGTGTCTTCATGACCTTCGCTCTTCAGCATATCCAGTACGATGGTTTTCACTGCAGCCAGATCGCCGGTCGTGTCAACGCCCCTGGACGGGGTGTAGAGAAAACCGGGCGTCTCCTGACTGCCGATCATCAAGGTTGAGGCCAGCTCTGCGTAATGTTTCAACGGGGCGGTCACCCGTACTTTTTCAACGTTGAGCAGGGCGTCCGTTACCGACGGCAGGCCAACAATCCTCAGGCGCACATATTCATCCGCCGTAAGAACACCCGACTGGTGCTGCAACAGGAGTTTCGCGTAATAAACGTCGCCCATCCCTTCGCAGAAGAAGTCCAGGCGTGCTGTGCCGTTGCTCATCGATGAGTTCCAGAACGTTTCGATCAGGCTTTGCAAGTGCGGTGTGAAACTCTGCGCGATTTCCTTGATGGCGGTTTCCCACGCCGGGTTATCGGCGACGGCGTTCACGATGTGTCGGGGGTGGGTGAATACCCTGGAATCGCCGGGAGGCCATTGGTTGGTGAGGTAGTAATGCATCAGCGCATCGCTCAGAGACAACGATGACTGCGCGTGCGGGTACTCACTGCCATCAACCGGAGAAATCGTCCTGGCATAGGTGGTTAACCGGGTCAGGCGCTGGTCGAGTTGCGGAAACGGTTTGAACAGTGCATTTTTCAGTGTCTCGTCCAGCATCGCTTGCAGAGTCGGCGTCTTCAACAGCTCGTCGGTCATCCGTTGCAAGTTCTGTTGCTGATTGAGTTCCAGCACGCCCTCCTGGTCCTCGAAGACCGCGCCATCAATCTCCACTGCGGAAATATCCGCGGCAGCGCCGTCCGACAGGGCGCCACGCTGCTCGATAGAGAGAAAGCGCAATAACTCGCGCTTGCCGTCGTCCAGTGCCAGCCATTCTCTCAGCTTGCTTTTAAGCCCATCCATGTCTGCAAATTTGATCAAGCCTTTCCACGGCGTATAAAGCGTGACTTCTCTGCCGTTGGGCCGACTCAGCGCAAAAGCGCCTGCCAGTGGCGTGTCTGCGAGGCCGGTTTGGGTCACCAGCAACCGGTGTGCAAGCATGGGCTCATTGTGGTTTTTGCGAGCTGTCTGGGTGGCCAGATACACATTTTGCAGCCACTTGAGATCGCCGAGGCTCAAGTTCAGGGCCTTTTCACGAGTGCCAGGTTGTTTGGCTCTGGATGCGATTTCTGCTTCGTCAAAAAAATACGGCAGGGGGGATGTCGTCATGGCTGTTTCCTCCAAGGGTTAAATCGAGGAAGCAGGTTAGAACCGGGCCAGTGGCCGGGTGCGGTACATATTGCTTGGCGCAACGGTGGTGCCAGGACTTGACAGCGCGCCGGTGCAACAGCGCTTAATCGGTACTGTTCCGGGATGCCACGCTTCCTTCGCCTGACCCTGTCGCCCGTCCTCAATAATAAAACTGGAGCCTCAGATGACCGCAACGCCCGAAGTAGCCGTCAAAGCGCCCATGCAATCGCTTGAATTCAATGCGCTGGTTGAATTGCTTGAACAGATTTTTTTGCGGCACGGCACTTCCCCCGACGTAGCCCGCACTCTGGCTCTCAACTGCGCCGGCGCCGAAAGGGATGGCGCTCACAGTCACGGCGTTTTTCGCATTCCCGGTTATGTTTCGACCCTGCAGAGCGGCTGGGTCGATGGTCAGGCCGTGCCAGTGGTCGAAGAGGTGGCGTCGGGATTTGTGCGGGTCGATGCCGGTAACGGTTTCGCCCAGCCGGCCCTGGCGGCGGCCCGCTCGTTGCTGGTCGAGAAAGCGCGCAGGGCCGGGATCGCGGTGCTGGCGATTCGAAATTCTCATCACTTCGCAGCGCTGTGGCCAGACGTCGAACCGTTTGCCTATGAAGGGCTGGTGGCCTTGAGCGTGGTTAACAGCATGACCTGCGTGGTGCCCCATGGCGCAGACCGACCGTTGTTCGGCACCAACCCGATTGCCTTCGCCGCGCCGCGTGCCGATGGCGATCCGATTGTGTTCGATCTGGCCACCAGCGCCATTGCCCATGGCGATGTGCAGATCGCTGCGCGCAAGGGTGAACGTTTGCCCGAAGGCATGGGCGTCGACAGTCTGGGACAACCGACTCAAGACCCGAAGGCGATTCTTGAGGGCGGTGCACTGTTGCCGTTCGGCGGGCACAAGGGGTCGGCGCTTTCAATGATGGTGGAACTGTTGGCTGCGGCGCTGACGGGAGGCAATTTCTCGTTCGAGTTTGACTGGTCGAATCATCCGGGGGCCAGAACACCGTGGACCGGTCAACTATTGATCGTGATCGACCCGAGCAAGGCAGCGGGGCAGGGCTTCGCAGAGCGCAGTCAGGAGCTGGTGCGGCAGATGCATGGCGTAGGGCTCAAGCGTTTGCCGGGTGACCGGCGTCATTCACAGCGGGCGAAATCCGCAGAGCAGGGCATCGAGCTGGACAGCGAAACGCTGGAGAATTTGCGGGTTCTGGCGGGGCTTTGAGCGCGGGATTCAGGTGGTGAACCGGCGGGAGTTTGCTCCCGCCAGGCGTTAACAGGTCATGCGATTAACGGCGACCCAGCAACAAACCGACAACCAGACCGAAACCTGCGGAGATCGCCACGGTTTGCCAAGGATGGCCACCGATGTAGGTTTCTGTCGCCTGAACCGCCGGCATCGTACGGTCACGCACATTACCGACCGAGTCCCGTGCCTGCTGGAGCTTCTGCGCAATCTGGCCGCGCAGGGTTTCCGCTTCTTCGCCTACCAGCGAAGCACTGCTTTTGAGCAGCTTTTCCGATTCCTCGATCAAAGCCTGAAGCTCGCTGAAAGCCTGATCCTTGATCTGTTCTTCGGCGGTTTGTCCGGCAGTTTTCCGAGCCATTGAGTTACTCCTTGCAGTTAATGGGCAGTGAACAATGGAGTCGCTTGTCGGGTAAAAAGTTGCACGGGTTGAATGCATCCGGCTGACCCCGGAAAAATCCAGCGCAGGAGATTTCACCCCAAGGTGTAAGATGTCGCCAATTTACGCAGCAGGAAAATCCCATGAGCTTCAATCTGGCCGACAAACCCCATGCCGAGCGCGCGGCGCTCGAAGATGAAAAGTCCCGCCTGTTCGATTTGTGGCAAAGCAACCTTGGCAAAGCCAAGGGCGAGGCTGCACGGTTGTTTGGCGAACGCGCCAAGCGCAAAGGCAAATGGGCCGAGTGGGTCCGTTCGGAGCTCGATAGCCTGTCGCCTCCAGAGTTCGCCAACATGGTGCGCAGTGAAGTCAATCGGCTGATGGCGGCAAAGTAGTTCTGGTGGTGTGCCATTTGGCAAACGCGAGCAGACTTCATCCCAGGTAGCGTGCGACGACCGCGCGGTAGTTACCGTCCAGTGAATAACCGCCGACGACAATATTGCCGTCGTCCTGCACCGCCACCGATGTGGCGGTGTCCAGGCTGCGGCCCAGACGCGTGCGAACCCAGCCTGCGCCGTTGCCAAAGCGTTCATCCAGCTGACCATCGGGCCGATACCGGGCCAGGATAAAGTCGGCTTCGACACCGCCAATCGTTGCGCCAACGCTCACCACACCGCCATCCGCCAGCTTCTGCGCCGCCGTCCACTGGCAACCGTTCTGGCCGATTTCCAGCAACTGCGCCTGGCCGCCGTTGCAATGCACATCCGGGCGACCATTGCTGTGGATTTTCAACGCCATGCACTGCATCGGATCGCTACTGCTGCCGAAACACTGCACATCTGCGTCGCTCAACTGAACAATCTGTCTGACCTGAGCGCTGCGTCTTTTGGCGGTGAAACTCATGAAGCCGTCGACCGCGAAGCACTCATCCAGCCGACCATCCGGCAGGTAGCGCGCAAGCAGGCCTTCCTCGGGAAAATTGATCGAACCGCCGACCATAATCCGGCCATCATCCTGAATCAACAGGCTGCCAAGCCAGGTGTTCATCAGCAACTGCCTGACCACGACAAAGCCGCGACCATTGAAGGAACTGTCGAGCGACCCATCGTCGTTGAGCCGGATCAGCATCGCGGCGTGATCCGCCAGTTGAAAATGATGATTGGCCACCAGCACGATACGGCCGTCGGCCTGCACCCCCATGGCGCACACTTCAGCACCGGGTATGCCGGGTGGCAACCACGCGTCGCGGATGCCCTGGGAAAAGTTGCCCGGCAGGCGCACAACACAGTGTCCGTTGTCGCCGAATCCTGGAACCGGTTTGCCATGTTGATCAAAAAGCGCGAGCGCGGGAAGCGTGAGATGGGCGTTTTCGTAATGCAGGCCGGCCACGAGGATATGGCCATTGGACAGGACGCGAACGTGCCCGGCCATGGCCTCAAAACCATGCTGGAACTGGCCGATCACGCTGCCCTGATGAGCGAACGTCAGATCCGCCGAGCCGTCCGGGAGCAACCGCGCCAAACCAAAACGGCTACCACCCGCAGTGCCGACCTTCGCCGCCACCAACAATCGGCCACTGTCATCAATGGCGACGCCATTGGCCATGCTTGAAACGCTACCAGGGAAATACACGTGGGTTTTGCCAGCGGCGGCGAAAGTCTTGTCGAGTGTTCCAGCGTCATGAAGCGCTGGTGCCAGCGCGGTAACGTTCTGGACTGACATGAACGCGTCTCCTTGCGAATCGTCCTCATCCAGGGATTGGAAGGCGACTTATATAGGAGAGGTATTCAACCGCTGAACACGCCCGTGCACAACTGACAGGAATAACGGATGGAGGGGCGTTGTGTGCCAGAACAATGGCTTTTCGAACCACTTCAAAGCCTGACAACTAAATGCAGTTCCAACCCGTGCATCTGAAAACCTGCGCCAGGCAAAACTGCGCTACAAGAAAAGAGGAAAGCGCGGATTACTTCGCAGTAATCCGCAGCGACTTCAATGTGGCATCGACCACGATTGCAGCGCATAGCCTTCACGGCTCAGTTCTTCACGTGCCTGCTCCAGCACATGTTCAAGTTGCACCGGGTCAGTGTAAGCACTGCTGGGGATCTGTCTGCGACCAATGCGCGTGTTAGTGCGATCGATGACGGTCAGGCTCAGTTCGCCGTTACCGTCCTGTGGGGCCCAGGCCACGCATTGAAACGGTTGGAATGCGCGGTCGGCAATCAAAAGAGCTTCGTTGATACGGAGCGGGGCGGTCATGGGATGTTCTCTCTTTATGCCCAATCAAGTGATGTGCCGTCGGTTGGGCTTACCGTGCGGCTGGTTACTTGTACTGATGTCCGAACGCTGGGTCCGGGTCACACATGAGCAAAAGAAATTTCACACTTTCTTTCATTTAACCGTTGAATGGTCCGCCGATGAAAGACCGGTGAAAGTTAAGACTTGATCAGGTCGCTAACGGTGCCCCCCCCCCCGCTTATAACTACTTTCTGGGTTTGTTATAGTCAAACGGTACAAGTCCATGTCAAATTATTGCTAATGTTACAGCCAGACCCGCCAATCGACTGTTTTTACTAATATTTCTCATTTTTGGCGCCAAGGAACAGTCATGATCGAAGCGGTTGCTTTACGACGATTATTGGTAGTGGATCCCTGTGACGATTGTTATCGCCTGCTTCCGGGCTTGCGTTCAATCGGTTGGGACGTTGACAGCTGCACCCTCGAAGACGCTGCCCAGCGGACCTGCGACGTCGGGTTGCTACGCTTGCAACCCTCTCATCTGGAACGCCCGGATGCGGTCAAGGAGCTGATCAGTCGCAGCGGGACAGAGTGGATCGCGGTGCTCAATCAGGAAGTGCTGCGTCTGCAGAACGTCGGCGACTTTGTCTGTGAATGGTTTTTCGATTTCCATACATTGCCGTTCGACGTCTCGCGGGTGCAGGTGACCCTGGGCCGCGCATTCGGCATGGCACGGCTGCGCGGGCAGGGCACGGTTCACATCAATCAACCCGAGCACGAGCTGATGGGCGACAGCAAGCCGATTCGCGAACTGCGCAAATTGCTCGGTAAACTCGCTCCAACCGAGTCGCCGGTATTGATCCGTGGCGAAAGCGGCACCGGCAAGGAGCTGGTCGCGCGCACGCTGCACCGGCAATCCCAACGGCACAGCAAACCCTTTGTCGCGATCAATTGCGGCGCCATCCCCGAACACTTGATCCAGTCCGAATTGTTTGGACATGAGAAAGGCGCGTTCACCGGCGCGCATCAGCGCAAGGTCGGACGCATCGAGGCGGCCCATGGCGGCACGTTGTTTCTCGATGAAATCGGCGATCTGCCCCTCGAACTGCAAGCGAATCTGCTGCGTTTTTTGCAGGAAAAACACATTGAGCGTGTAGGTGGCCATCAGCCGATTCCGGTGGATGTGCGGGTTCTGGCGGCGACACACGTCGACCTCGAAGCGGCCATCGAGAAAAAGCGCTTCCGCGAAGATTTGTACTACCGCCTCAACGTTCTGCAGGTCGTTACCGCACCGTTGCGTGAGCGGCATGGCGATTTGTCGATGCTGGCCAACCACTTTTCACATTTCTACAGCCATGAAACCGGGCGCCGGCCGCGCAGTTTCAGCGAAGACGCGCTGATCGCCATGGGCAAGCATGACTGGCCAGGCAATGTTCGCGAACTGGCCAACCGGGTCCGTCGTGGTCTGGTTCTGGCCGAAGGGCGGCAGATCGAAGCACGCGACCTGGGGTTGATCAGCCAGCACGCAATTGCCGCGCCGATGGGCACTCTGGAAGATTACAAGACCCGCGCAGAACGCCAGGCACTGTGCGATGTATTAAATCGGCACAGCGACAACCTCAGCGTCGCCGCCCGCGTGCTGGGCGTGTCGCGGCCGACCTTTTACCGCTTGCTGCACAAACACCAGATCCGCTAGGGCGGGGTGAAACGAAAAGGCCCGCTGCGATGAGGATCGCAGCGGGCCTTTTCCATGGCGGTCAAAAGCAGTACGCAAATTTCAGGCTGAAGGAGGGGCTTTCATTGCGATCGCGATTACAGACAGTTTCTGCAGCCGGCCGCAATGGACGGCGAGTTGCTCTGCCGGTTGACCACGCCCGACGATACGTTGGCGCCGCCGTTGCCGGAGTAGCTGTTCATCGAGTTGGTCATGGGGGATACGTGGGTCACGGGGTTTTTCCAGCCGTCAGCTGTCAACACTTGTTGAGTGGTCACGCCTGCCAGGCCGAATACGCCAACAGTCACGAACTCAGCCGTGCTGGCGCCGCTGTCGGCGAGGCCGTGGCCGGCCCGGTTGTTGCCTTCGGTTGACGCGGTGATGGCGTAGCCGACAATAGACGCTTCATCGGCATGGCCGTAAGTGCGGCCACTGTCATTCCCTTGATCGGTATCCCGGCCGTCGGCTTGTGCTGCGATTGCCATCACTGCTGCGAGAGCGAAAACCAGTGGTTTCAAGGCCGTTGTAGGTTTCATGCTGTTTCTCCGTGCCCATTAGTTAAGTGTTGCTACATTCCCCCACGACACCCGGGTTGACGCCCAGAATCCCTGTGGGCGGTCCGCCCGTGTGTGTGCCGGCGGAGGGCCAGCATCGTGATGGCACAGCGAAAGTTGTGCCGGATTTGGAATAGTGAGGAAATTCAAAGGGTTGGCTATAGAGGCAGGCAAAGCGGCATCACCAGTGTTTCACCGATGAGACAAGTGAGAAGCCCGTTTGCGAACGAAGGGCCTCGAATCACTCTGGCGCGGGGTTTGCGGGAAACTGTAACGCCCGCGTAACAGTCGCGGGGCTATCGACTCAGGGCCTTTAAAATGGCCTGTTCAGGAGGTAGAGAGTGTTTCAAAAATGGACACTTTCCCCCAGGCCAAGGATATCGCAGGGCGAAATCCCCAAATGCCGGTTTAGCCGCTCAGCAATGCGCTGACTGCTGCCAAGGCCTGACGCCGGCGTTCGGCCCAGTCACCGCGCAAAATTTGCAGTGGCTGTTGATGGCGCTCCAGCCACGCCAGCGTCTGCTCGAAAAATGCCTGGCGGGCGCTGAGCTCGGGTTGGCACCGCTGGCCATCGTCGGTCCATTCAATTTGTTCGGGCGACAGCAGCAAGTGCAGGTCATAGTGGCGCGAGAGCAGGGCCTGCCCGATCCAGGCCGGGCACTCGCCAAACAGGGTCTGGCTCCAGAGGATATTGCTCAGCAGATGGGTGTCGAGAATCAGCAGCGGCGGCTGCAGCGCACGGGCGGCGTCTTCCCATTGCAGTTGGCCGCGAGCAATGGCAGGTATGTCGGCCAGCGTTGTCTCGCGCGGATTTTGCTCGATGAACCAACGCACATATTCATCGACCAACAGGCCGCCAAATTGCGCTTGCACTTGTGCCGCCAGCCAGCTTTTGCCACTGGATTCAGGACCGGTCAGCACCAGCACTTTCATGTGCGCAGGACCGGATCGGCCCGCCATTCGCGCCAGCCCTGCACCGCCAGCAGGGTGAACAGCCCGTAGAGCGCGGCAGTCACGTACAGCCCTTTATAGAGGAAGAGGCCGACGAAAATCACATCGACCACAATCCACAGCGGCCAGCACTGCAGGCGTTTTTGCGCCATCCATGATTGTGCGACCAGGCTGAAACCGGTCAGCGCAGCATCGAGCCAGGGCTGCGCTGCGTCGGTCCAATGGGCCATCGCGGCGCCCAGCAGCAGACTGCCGACGGCACCGATGGCCAAGCTGAACACGACGGCTTGTCCGCCGAGACGAGTGACCTGCCGGCCTTCATGGGCGTCGCCCGCCCGCGTCCACTGCCACCAGCCATAGAGCTGCAACGCGGCGTAAATGACTTGCAGCAGCATGTCCGAATAGAGCTTCACTTCGAAGAAGATCCAGCTGTAGAGCAGCACCATGATCAGCCCGATGGGCCAGCACCACGGGTTCTGTTTGACTGTCAGCCACACGGCAATGACGCCGAGGGCGGCGGCAAACAGTTCAAGCCCGGACATGGCGTTTCCTTGGGGAAGTTGCGCAGGGTGGCGATTGTAACGGCAGGCGCAGGCAAAGGAGAACCATCAAAGCCGACACGACCCCGTAGCAGCTGCCGAGCCTGCGAGGCTGCGTCCGGCCGCGTAGCAGTCGTACATCTGGAGAACGCGGTTTTCCTGATGCACCGCATTGCCTGATTTTACTGCCGCTGCGCCCGATCGCGGCCCGAGCCAGACGCAGCCTCGCAGGCTCGGCAACTGCTATAAGACCGCGTCGCGAGGGCTACACCCGAAACTGTCTGAGCAACCCGTTCAGCTGTTCACTCAGGTCCTTGAGCCGCACGCTGGCCACGCTGGATTGCTCCGCCGCCAACGCCGTGCTGTGGGACAAGCCGGCCGCTTGGGTGACGTTCTGGTTGATGTCCTCGACCACCTGAGCCTGTTGCAAAGTGGCGCTGGCAATCGACGCGTTCAACCCGTTGAGATTGCGCAGTGCCTGGCCGATGGCATTCAGGCTGGCACCGGCAAGACCAGCCTGTTCGATGGTCAGTTGCGAGGCGCGGCTGCTGTCGCCAATCACCTTCACCGCTGCTTCCGAATGATTTTGCAGACGCTCGATCATCGACTGAATCTCGGCCGTCGACTTTTGCGTGCGTTGCGCCAGCAACCGCACTTCATCGGCAACCACGGCAAATCCGCGTCCTTGCTCGCCGGCCCGGGCCGCTTCGATCGCGGCGTTGAGCGCCAGCAGGTTGGTTTGTTCGGCGATGGAGCGGATCACTTCCAGAACGCTGCCAATCTGTGTGCTTTCAGCGGCGAGGGTGCGAATCACTTCCACGGCCTGATCAATCGTCGACGACAATTTGTCGATCTGTTGCAGGCTTCCGTCAATGTTGACCTGACCCTGTTGCGCCTGGGATTCGGCATCGCGCATTTCACTCGCCGCGTGCTCGGCATTTTTCGCCACATCCTGCACGCCGTAAGTCACCTCGTTGATGGCTGTGGCGACCAGCTCCATCTGCTGCGATTGCTGCTGGCTGCGCTGTTGCGCCTGCGCCGCGTCGTTGCCGAGATCACTGGAGGACTGGCCCAGTGCGCTGGCCGAAATCTGCAGTTCGCCGATCACCAGGCGCAACTTGGCGGTGAACGCATTGAAATGCTGCGCCAGTTGCGTGACCTCATCCTGCCCATGGGTATCAAGGCTGCGGGTCAGGTCGCTTTCGCCGCTGGCGATGTTGGCCATCGCGTTCACGGTTTCCTGAAGTGGGCGAACGATGCTGCGGGCAATCAGAATCACCAGCAGCGCCATGATCGCGGCGATCACCAGCCCGACGAACATGGCTTTCCAGACCTGGGCGGCGAACTCGGCCTGCATGTCATCGATGTACACGCCCGAGCCAATGACCCAGCCCCAGGGTTCGAACAATTTGACGTAGGAGGTTTTTTCAACCGGCGCCTCGGCGCCCGGTTTTGGCCAGCGGTAATCGACGATGCCGGCCCCTTTGCTTTTGGCCACCGCGACCATTTCATTAAAGACCGCAAAGCCATCCGGATCGCGGATCGCGGCGAGATTTTGCCCATCGAGTTTCGGGTTGGTCGGGTGCATGACCATGACCGGCGTGAGGTCGTTGATCCAGAAGTAATCGTTCTGGTCGTAGCGCAGGCCGCGAACAGCGGTCAGCGCCTGCTTTTGCGCGGCGTCACGGGTGAGGGTGCCAGCGCTTTCCAGGCCATGGAAGTACGAAAGAATGCCGCTGGCCGTCTGCACCACGTGCTGGGTTTTCTGCGCCTTGGCGTAATAAAGGTCTTCATGAATCTGCTTGAGCATCACCACGCCCAAGGTCAAAAGCATCACCACCGCCACGATCAGGATGAGCCATAAGCGGCGGCTGATCGACATGGTTCGCAAGCTGTTCATACCGCTGTCACTCCTGCGTCTTGTTCTTGTCATAAAGGGTCGCCAGCATCCGTCACGCTCTGCTCAATGGATCTGTCCGATCCAGTTCTTATAACGTGGCAGCGTTAATCAGGCTTGTCTGATAGGATTTCGGCCCCGCGCGGGAAAACCTGAGTCCGGAACGAACTTCAGCCGATGTTTTTCGGCTTCGCCTGGCTGCAGCGCGCGGGGCAGACACGTTGACCGCAGTGAACGTTTGAAAATTATTATTGGGGCATGCCGCAGCGCATCGCCCCCTGGGGGATTGATGGACCTTTGGACCGCCTTGCAGGCATTGATACTTGGGGTTGTGGAAGGGCTGACGGAGTTTTTGCCGATTTCCAGTACCGGGCACCAGATTATCGTCGCGGACTTGCTCAACTTTGGCGGAGAACGCGCCATTGCGTTCAACATCATTATTCAACTGGGCGCCATTCTGGCGGTGGTCTGGGAGTTTCGCCGCAAGATTTTCGACGTGGTCACAGGCCTGCCAACGCAGCCCGGCGCGCGGCGCTTCACCGCCAACCTGTTGATCGCTTTCATGCCCGCCGTCGTGCTGGGCGTGCTGTTTTCGGATCTGATTCATGAATACCTGTTCAACCCCATCACCGTTGCGGCGGCGTTGGTGGTGGGCGGGGTCGTCATGCTCTGGGCCGAGCGGCGTCAGCATGACGTGCACGCCGAAACGGTCGATGACATCACCTGGCAGGACGCACTGAAAGTCGGTTTCGCTCAATGCCTGGCGATGATTCCAGGCACTTCGCGCTCCGGCTCGACGATCATCGGTGGTTTGCTGTTCGGCTTGTCGCGCAAAACGGCTACCGAGTTTTCGTTCTTTCTGGCGATGCCGACCATGGTCGCCGCAGCGGTGTATTCGGGCTACAAATACCGCGACCTGTTCGTGCCGGCTGACTTCCCGGTGTTCGCCATCGGTTTTGTCACCGCGTTCATCTTCGCGATGATCGCCGTTCGTGGTCTGCTCAAGTTCATTGCCAGCCACAGTTATGCGGCGTTCGCCTGGTACCGGATCGCGTTTGGCCTGGTAATTCTGGCCACGTGGCAGTTCGGTTGGGTCGACTGGACCGCCGTTCAGCCATGAATAACGCCAGCGCGCGCAATCCTTCCCAGGGGGGTATCCAGCACCCACGGCTGAAGTTGCTGGTGTTCTCGATTGTGTGCGCGCTGCCATTGCTGGGTTCAGTGACGTTGTGGCTGCGCGGTATCTCGCTGGTTCCCCTCGCGGCCTACGGCATTGTCAGCGTGCTGGCGTTTTTGCTGTATTGGGGCGACAAACGCAAGGCCCGCACCGACCTTTGGCGCACGCCAGAAAATGTCTTGCACGCCGTCGAGTTCGCCGGCGGCTGGCCGGGCGCGATGCTCGCGCAGCAAGTGTTTCGGCACAAAACGCGCAAGGTATCGTTTCAGGTGCTGTTCTGGGCCATCGTGCTGCTGCATCAGGTGTTCTGGATAGACCAACTGTTTCTCGGCGCCAATCTGCTCGCACTGTTCTAAAGCAGCAGCCCGACCCGAGTGCGCTTGGGCAATTTGCTCACCACCAACTGATGCGAACGTTGCAGCAAGTCTTTCAGCTCTGCGGCGCCAAGCGGGTAGGGCGTCTGCATGATGATCCACTGCGCCCTGGCCAGATATGGCGCCGGGTGAATGCCTGGGCGGTCGCAGTGACCCGCGAACACATCCTTGTCGACTTTGAACGCGAGGGAGTCGCCGCGCAGGTTTTGCAGGGCGAACATCTTGTTGCCGGCAATCGAAAAAACCCGCACGCCGCCCCATTTGTAATCCTCCCGCGCCCCCGGCAGTGAAAGGCAGAAAGCCGCAACGTCGTCTTCGCTCATGCGTCCCGCCTTCATAGCAGTCGCTCCCCGCAGGCATCGAATGATTCGACCATGTGGTCGATCCAGGCACGCACGGCCGGCATCACCCCGCGCCGATGAGGGTAGACGGCTTGCAGCCAGCCGCCCGGCAGTGACCACTCTGGCAGCAATTGCACCAATGAGCCGTCTTCCAACGCTTGTTCGCAATACATCATCGGCAGCATCGTAAAGCCCTGGCCGGCCAGCGTGCAGGCTTTGCGCACGATGAAATCCTCTATACCCAGGCGCGCTTCGAGGCTCAGGTCGACTCGTTTGCCCTGTTGATCGAGCATGCGAATGTGCACCATGCGGTCCGCTTCCAGGGCGCCGAGCACCGGCAGGTTCTTCAGGTCATCGGGATGATTGATCGCACGCCCGCGTAAAAGAGCAGGGCTGGCGACCAGGAGCATTTGCGCCTGACGCAGGCGGCGGGTGACCAGCAAGGGGTCTTCATCACCCGGCTCGCGCACACGCAGGGCGACGTCGACGCCTTCGGTCACCAGGTCGACGCGGCGATTGAGCAGCATCATCTCCAGTTGCACCAGCGGATATTTCTCCAGAAACTGCGCAATGATCTGCGGCAAAATCTCGTGCGCCAGGCCCACAGGACAGGTGACCCGTAACCGTCCGCGCGGTTCGCTCGACATGCTCGCCACCGCTTCATCGGCCATTTCGGCTTCCAGCAGCATCGCCTGGCAGTGCCGCAGGTAACGCTCGCCCACGGCGGTCAGTTTCAGTTGCCGGGTGGTGCGTTGCAGCAGGCGCGCACCCAGGCGTTCCTCCAGCTCGGCAATGCGCCGCGATAATCGCGACTTGGGAATTCCGAGCAGGCGACCGGCCGCCGCAAATCCACCGGCTTCGACCACTTTGGCAAAGTAATACAGGTCGTTGAGATCTTGCATTCAGGTGCTCGATTGTTCTATCAGTGGGACAAACTATCGCATGATTGCCGGCTAATCAGCCATTCGTTTCGTCTGTAGGATGATTGCATCAGATCGCCGGTGGCGGTCCTCACTTGGAGATCCCACATGAAACTGTTGCACATCGATTCGAGCATTCTGGGCGACAACTCGGCCTCCCGTCTTTTGAGCCGCGAAGTGGTCGGTGCCTGGCAGGCCGCTGAAACCAACGTCATCGTCACTTACCGTGACCTGGCCGCCGACGCCATCAGCCATTTCTCGGCAAACACTTTGGTCGCCGCCGGCACCACCGCAGAACTGCGTAATGCCGCCCAGCAGCACGAAGCGGATCTCAGCGCTTCGACTCTGACCGAATTCCTCGCTGCCGACGCCGTGGTCGTCGCCGCGCCGATGTACAACTTCACCATTCCGACCCAGCTCAAGGCGTGGATCGACCGCATCGCGGTGGCCGGTCAAACCTTCCGCTACACCGAAGCCGGCCCTGAAGGCCTGTGCGGCAACAAGAAAGTCGTGATCGTTTCGACCTCCGGTGGTTTGCATCACGGTCAGGCGACTGGCGTGGCACACGAGGAATACCTGAAAGTGATGTTCGGCTTCCTTGGCATTACGGATATCGACTTCGTCCGTGCCCACGGCCTGGCTTACGGCGACGAAGTCCGTACCAAGGCGATGAGCGATGCGCAGGCGCAGATCAGCGGGCAATTGTTCGCCGCTGCATAAGGCCTGAGACAAGCGGTGAAACATCGCGAGTACGCGCGAAAAACTCTGTATCTGATCATGCAAGTGGCAGATGCGGAGTTTTTTTGTTTCTGGGGTTTGGGGTGGTGTTTGCCCGGAGGGTTTGGGGCAGATAACGGAGTGTTGAAACGGGGAGGCGGTGTCGTTCGGCGGGAAGGGCGAGCGCTGAGTTCGGTGGCAGCACTGGCATGCAAACCGCCGATCAATAATTAACCGGCGGTCGCATTGTTCGTTACTTGTTAGCCGCTGCACTTTCCAGTGTCTGGACTCGGGCATTTAGTTCGCGAACTGATTCAATCAGAGGTGCCACCAGTTTCTGATAATCAACTTGCAGGTGATCGCCTTTGGTGTGCACTAACTGCGGGTAGACCTTCTGCACGTCCTGAGCGATCAGGCCGACATCCGCCTGTTCGTTGTGTTTCCAATTGAAGGATACACCCTGCAATTTCAGCAGGTTTTCCGTTGGATTTTCCAGACGCTGGACTCTGGTTTTCAGTCGCTCATCACTGAATGGGCAGCATTCGCTACCAGGAGGTCCGCCGATGTCCCAGCACACACCGTTATAGCAAATTTGCTCGGCCAGGCTCCCTTGGTCTGTGGCTTGGGCGGTGGAGTGGAATGAGAACAACAGAGCAGAGGCGACGGACGTCAGAAGTAATGTACGCAAGTTGGTATTCCTTGTTATTAGGTTTGATGATTTGCAGCGCGGGCATTTTGTCGAAGTGGAAACTTAACGCAATGATGGTGTTTTGTTTTAACTGTTTCGTCATTTTGCAATAACAAAAATGGTGAGGCCGATTATTATTCTGTTACTTATATCCTGTTACGTATATTTTGTTACTTGTTAATCAGGCAAGTTTCAACATCCGCAGATATGGGGCTTTGAGCACCCGCAAACGCACTCACCCTCAAACGCAAAAAGCCCTGTCACAACGACAGGGCTTTTACATGCAGCTTTCAGCTTGAAACCAACGGTTGGTCTTAGAACACCACACCCTGACTGCGCAGATAATCGTCGTACGTGCCGCTGAAGTCGATCACGCCGCTTGGGCTCAACTCGATGATGCGGGTCGCCAACGACGATACGAACTCACGGTCATGGCTGACGAAGATCAGCGTGCCCGGATAGTTTTCCAGCGCCAGGTTCAGCGCCTCGATGGATTCCATGTCCAGGTGGTTGGTCGGTTCGTCCATGATCAGCACGTTTGGCTTTTGCAGGATCAACTTGCCGAACAACATGCGACCTTGCTCACCACCGGAAATGACCTTGACCGACTTGAGAATCTCGTCGTTGGAGAACAGCATGCGGCCCAGGGTGCCGCGAACCAGTTGCTCGCCGCCCTGGGTCCACTGGCCCATCCAGTCGAACAGGTTGCAGTCGTCTTCGAAATCGTGCGCGTGGTCCTGGGCGTAATAACCCAGTTCCGCAGCGTCGGTCCACTTGACGGTGCCGGCATCCGGGGTCAGTTCATTGACCAGGGTGCGCAGCAGGGTGGTTTTGCCGATGCCGTTTGGGCCGATGATCGCCACGCGTTCGCCAGCTTCGACCTGGAAGCTGAAGTCCTTGAACAACGTCTTGCCGTCGAAACCCTTGGCCATGCGCTCGACGATGACCGCCTGACGGTGCAGCTTCTTGGTTTGCTCGAAACGAATGAACGGGCTCACACGGCTCGAAGGCTTGACTTCGGCCAGCTGGATCTTGTCGATCGCCTTGGCGCGGGAGGTCGCCTGCTTGGCTTTCGAGGCGTTGGCCGAGAAGCGGCTGACGAACGATTGCAGTTCGGAAATCTGCGCTTTTTTCTTGGCGTTGTCCGACAGCAGTTGCTCGCGGGACTGGGTCGCCACGGTCATGTACTCGTCGTAGTTGCCCGGGAACAGGCGCAGCTCGCCGTAATCCAGGTCAGCCATGTGGGTGCACACGCTGTTCAGGAAGTGACGGTCGTGAGAGATGATGATCATCAGGCTGGAGCGCTGGGTCAGCACGTTTTCCAGCCAGCGGATGGTGTTGATGTCCAGGTGGTTGGTCGGTTCGTCGAGCAACAGCACTTCCGGATCGGAGAACAGCGCCTGGGCCAGCAATACGCGCAGTTTCCAGCCTGGCGACACTTCGCTCATCGGGCCAAAGTGCTGCTCGATGCCGATACCCAGGCCGAGCAACAATTCGCCGGCACGAGACTCGGCGGTGTAGCCGTCCATCTCGGCGAACTCGGTTTCCAGTTCAGCGACGGCCATGCCGTCTTCTTCGGTCATTTCCGGCAGCGAGTAGATGCGGTCGCGCTCGGCCTTGACCTTCCACAGCTCTTCGTGACCCATGATCACGGTGTCGATCACGGTGAATTCTTCGTAGGCGAACTGGTCCTGGCGCAATTTACCCAGACGCACGTTCGGCTCGAGCATGACCTGGCCGCCAGACGGCTCGAGATCACCACCGAGGATTTTCATGAACGTCGACTTGCCGCAACCGTTCGCACCGATCAGACCGTAGCGGTTGCCCGCGCCGAATTTCACCGAAACGTTTTCGAATAGCGGCTTGGCGCCGAATTGCATCGTGATGTTAGCTGTAGAGATCAAAGGTTTTTCCTGTGAAGCATTCAGAGTATCGGGTTGCGGCAGTACCGATTCAGTACCCGTGTCCGTTGTCCAGACCACGGGAAATACATCCCGGTCAGAAGCGGAAGGTCCATCTGGCAATAAGTGGACAGCAGCATGAGGCGCGCTTGGCCCGAGTCGAAGTGCGCTGAGGACGTTTCAAACCGTCGTCAACCAAGGGGGGCGCATAATGTTTGGCGGCGATTGTACTGGTCTGGCTCTTTAAACGATAGGGCATTGAGGCCGCACGGGTGCTTTGGCGGTATGAGTGGACAGATTTTCACATTTGAAGGTTAACCATAAGTTACAGAATGTGACTAAAATGCCATCTTCCGCGTGATGCCAAGGGTCGGCACGGCTCTAGGAAGCGCATCAGGAAGCTTTATTGAATGCAGACGCTGCACAAGACCCTTCGGCCAATCGGGCGCAAGAGGCGCAGTTTGTTCACTTCTGACGTGTGACGATTGCCTTGAAACTCATCATCGCTGCCATTTACGTTGTATCGATTGCGTACGTTCATTTACGCGGTCGCGTGCGCCACAAACTGGGCCGGCAACTGAGCGATCACTCGACGTTTCTCGCGCCGATCAATTGCTTCCTGTATCTGTTTTCGAAAATCCCCAACAAACCTTACCTTGACCCTGCCGATTTCCCGGACCTCAGCCTCTTGCAAACGCACTGGAAAGAAATCCGCGCGGAAGGGCAAAGCCTGCTGCGGGCCGGTGAGATCAAGCGCTCGAGTCAATACGATGACGTCGGCTTCAACTCTTTTTTCAAAACCGGCTGGAAGCGCTTCTACCTCAAATGGTACGGCGACAGCCATCCTTCGGCCATGAAGCTCTGCCCGCGCACTACCGAGCTGGTGCAGAGCATCGGCTCGATCAAGGCTGCGATGTTTGCCGAGTTGCCACCAGGCTCGAAACTGGTCCGCCACCGCGACCCGTATGCCGGTTCCTATCGCTACCATTTGGGCCTGGACACACCGAACGACGCGGGTTGTTACATCAACGTCGACGGTGAGCATTATCACTGGCGCGACGGTGAAGCGGTGATCTTCGACGAGACTTTCATTCATTACGCGCAAAACACGACTCAGCAGAACCGCATGATCCTGTTCTGCGACATCGAGCGGCCCATGAAATTTCGCTGGGCCGCGGCGTTCAATCGCTGGTTCAGCCGTAACGTGATGTCTGCGGCCGGTGCACCGAATGAGGTGGGTGACAAGACAGGAGGGCTTAATCGCCTGTTTGCGAAGATCTACACGATTCGCCTGCGGGGCAAAGCGCTGAAGAAGCGTAATCGCAAACTCTATTACCTGGAGAAGTGGGCGATCTTTGCCGGGTTATTGGCGATATTTGTATTGATTTGAGTGACCATGGGCATCCTTTGGAGATGCCCTTGGTTTCCCGGATGTTTGAATCAACCGCTCGACCGCTTCGAAGCTTTTTTCGCCGGAGCTTTCTCTGTGGTCTTCTCAGCCGCTTTGCTCTTGGCCGCCGGTTTGGCCGGTGCCTTGCCTCCGAGACTGCGTTTGAGCAGCTCGGTCAAATCGATGACATCGGCAGTTTTGCGTTCCTCTTCGCCCGACACCGTTTCCACGTCCTCGATCTTGCCTTCGTTGGCCTTCTTCTCCACCAGCGCCATGATCTTGTCTTCGAAACTGTCGCGATAATCCTCCGGGCTCCAGTCGCCAGCCATGTCGTCCACCAGCCGCTTGGCCATCTCCAGTTCACCCTTGGCCAGTTTCGCGTCTTTGACGTCGCTGCCCAGTTCGAGCGTGTCGAGACTGCGAACTTCCTCCGGCCAGCGCAACATCACCAGCACCATCGAGTCTTCCAGCGGCATCAATGCGGCCAGATGTTGACGGGTATGTATCACGACGTTGGCGAGGGCGACCTTATTGGTTTGTTTCAGCGTTTCACGCAGCAAGGCGTAAACCTTGCCGCCGCGCTTGTCCGGCGCGAGGTAATAGGGTTTATCGATGTTCTGTAACGGGATCTGTTCGCTGTCCACAAACGAAAAGATATCGATGGTCTGCGTGGACAATGGGTGTGCCGATTTGATTTCCTCTTCACTGAGCACCACATAGCGACCCTTTTCGTACTGGACGCCCTTGACGATGTGCTCCTTGTCGATTTCCTTGCCGGTGACCTTGTTGACACGCTTGTATCCAACCGGGTCCATGCTCCGGCCATCGAGCCAGTCAAAATCCACGCCCTGAGATGACGTAGCCGAAACCAGCGCCACAGGGATATGCACCAGTCCGAAACTGATTGCGCCTTTCCAGATTGCACGTGGCATCGTCGTCTACTCGCAAGTGATGATCAGGTGACCCGTGCCCGCGCGAAAAAGTTTCAGCGGCTTTACTCCGCGCCATAGGGGCGGATCAGTGGTACGGTCAAAGGGTGTTACATCTTGCTGGACAGGTTTCGGTTAACAAATCCGAACCCTCGGCATAGCGTGCTATCGAAAGGCAGACTCCTGTCACGAGCCTGTAGAGAGGTTGCGATGAATCGAATAATGCTTGGCCTTGGCGTGTGGACGTTGAGTGGCGTGCTGAGTCTGCCCGCCCAGGCCGACGTCGCGCCGACGCTCTTGTTGCTCGCGCAGAGCCCGACGGGCAATGCCGGCAATCCTTACAACAGCCCGATCCGCCGGGCCAACCCCAACAGCATGCAAGGCACCCAGCCCAGTGCGCCGGCGATCCGTGGTCCGAACACCGTGCCGGTGCCGCGACCCCCGACGCTCGACAATGGCGGCATCGGCAATCGTTATCCGCAGGACCGGTCGGCGCCCGTCAGCCCGCCGACATTCATTCCCAATCCACCGCACCGAGACGCGCCCACCGGCAACCGTTAAATCCCAGGGCAGAAAGCCTTGCGAGCCATTCTGACGACAAAAGGAATCGTGCATGTTGCGTAAAACTCTTCTGGCCACATTCTGCGCCAGCGCATTCATTACCGCTGCGGCGCCTGTTGTTGCGGCATCGACTCAAGAATTGAAAAGTGAACAGGGGACGCTCGAAGTCACCCGGATTGCCAAAGGCCTGGATCACCCGTGGGCATTGGCGTTTTTGCCCGATCAACAGGGCATGCTGGTGACGGAACGGCCGGGGAATCTGCGTGTGGTCAGCGCCGACGGCAAACTCTCGGCGCCACTCGACGGCGTACCGCAGGTGTGGGCCAAAGGGCAGGGCGGCTTGCTCGACGTGGTGCTTTCACCCGACTTCAAGCAGGACCGCACGGTCTATTTGTCTTACGCGGAGGGCGGTGGTGCGGGCAACAAGGCCGGCACGGCAGTCGGTCGCGGACAATTGTCCGAAGATTTGAAGACGCTGAAGAATTTCAAGGTGATCTTCCGCCAGGAGCCCAAGCTTTCGGTTGGCCATCATTTCGGATCACGGCTGGTGTTTGATCGCGATGGCTATCTGTTCATCTTGCTCGGTGAAAACAATGACCGGCCAACCGCACAGGACCTCGACAAACTGCAAGGCAAAGTGGTGCGCATCTACCCGGACGGCAAGGTGCCCGACGATAACCCCTTTGTCGGTCAGAGCGGCATCCGCCCGGAAATCTGGTCCTATGGCCAGCGCAACCCGCAAGGCGCCGCGCTCAATCCCTGGACCGGAGTGCTTTGGGAAAACGAGCACGGTCCCCGTGGTGGTGACGAAATCAACATCATCGAGCGCGGCAAAAACTATGGCTGGCCGACGGCGACCCACGGCATCAATTACACAGGTCAACCGATTCCGGAAGCCAATGGCAAAACTGCCGATGGCACTGTCGCGCCGCATCACGTCTGGGAAAAATCTCCCGGCCTGAGCGGCATGGCGTTCTACGACGCCGACCGGTTCAAGCCATGGCAGCACAACGTGTTCATCGGCGCGCTGGTCAGCCAGGAGTTGATCCGCTTGCAGTTCGACGGCGATCGCGTAGTGCATGAAGAGCGTTTGATGGGTGAGCTCAACAAGCGTATCCGCGACGTGCGCCAAGGTCCGGATGGTTATTTGTATGTGCTGACCGATGATGACGATGGCGAGTTGCTCAGGGTCGGCCTCAAATAGTTTATCGCGCGGAATCCGCTCTAGCAGCTGGCGCACCTGCGTCCGGCTGCGCAGCAGCTATAAAACCGAGTGAGGTCACGTTATTCCTGAACCGCTTTCTCGACTGTGTTCGACGCCGACCAGACTCGATAACGAACTTCAACGTCCTTGGGCGCATAAACAACAATCGGCAACTTGCTGTTGTAACGCAACATGAAGCCGTCACCCACCACCGGCACGAAGTCTTTCTTGCTTTTGCCATCCGGACACGCCATCTGTGTGCTCATCGGCCCGATCACAGTTTCCAGTCGATAGAACGGATACCCCCAACCCTCAAGATTCTTTTCCTCCAGCATGCCGCCAAGGCGCTGTCGATTGCAGTCCACGGTGAGCGTCTTGCCAGCGAGAATCTCGACCTGAAGGCTGTCTTCCCGGGTTTGCGGAGCGAGGTGGATGACCTGACGCGAGAACCCTTCCTCTGGCTTGGGAAATGGCGCAAATTTTTCAAGCGGCGCGGCTTGAGCGAATGAGCACAGCGCAGCAGCGATCAGCCCAACGGTAGTGACACAGGTCAGTGAACCCATGGTGCCTCCTTGCATGTAAGTGAGGTCAGCGGATACTGAGCTGACACACTGCATTCTTACCGCCGTTCGCAGCCAATGCAAACGAGAGTGAGGGGGCTGCAAAATGCATGGGCCTAAAGGCGTGATCTTGCAATTTGCATGAGCTTATAGAAGGGACAGTTGGCTAAGTCCTTGATTCATGGACGGTCTGCGGCGCAGGAATTGAGGCATGTTTTATGCTGTAGATGTCTATTGATGCTGACCGGATTTATACAGAGCCAGCACTTACTTTTTTTGGCTATCTCACAATCAGGAGAGAATCGCCATGTTTTTGTCTGCCTTGGAAATTCGCAGTATCGTCGAGAGCGGTTTTTTACCGAAACGCTGCCAGTGTTCGCTTTCGCCGGATCTGAAAATGACTGTTAAAGTTTTCGCCGATGATAAATCTGAACAGGTTGATCTCTTGGTGACCGGCATCAATGCCAGTCAGCTCAACAGCAGCCGTGCGATCAGTGATTTGATCGCTGGCCTGCGATCTGACTTGCATCAGCAGGCGAACGCTCAGCTTTTGCACCCGAGCAAGCACGCGCTGTAACCGTTGGTCGCCGCTGTATCTCAGTCAATTTTGCAGCCGGCATGCTTCAGACAGTTTGCGATAGCTGATCTCTGCGGGTCGGCCCGCGGAGTCGATGTATCGCATGTGCGCCAACACGACCTCACACTCCACAGTAGGCGGCTCGGTCAGGGAAACAACCTTGGTCACGTGCAGCGGCATGCCGTAGTGATACGGAGCCTCTGCAAGAGAGGGGTCGTCTGTGGCTTGGGCAACTCCGATGAAGCCGGCGCAGCTGACGGCGGTGAAGAGAACGCAACACGCATTTTCATAAAGGTTCTCCAATGCGGTCTATGGGTCAGCTCGACAGTGAGTCGGGCGTGCCGCACTGGGTGTCAGAAGGCTCTTAGGGCGTGCGGTCCAGGGGATTTTTGAATCGGGAGGTTAAGCGGTTGTTAACGAGGCGAATATCGAGGGTGATATTGCCTTTCAACAGTCCCATCGAATACATCGATGCGGCACGGACTTACTTCCAAGAGTCGTACGGTACACCAAACTTCTCCACATACGCCTTGGATACCTCGGAGAGAGAATCGTACTCACCACCAGACTTACCTTCATACGGGCCACGTGGATCAATCTCAGCCTTCACCGTTGTCACTTCGATTGGGGTCATACATGGACCGGTCACCCAGACTTTGGCAATGCCTCCGGGCACTAGCCTTACAGCGATGGCGTTCCTATACCCTATAATTCTTTTTCCGTCGGCCTTACAGTAAACATCTTCTCCTTTTTGCATCATATCCCGAGTGGTCTCGGGTACATCGATTTCCATCTTGTACGTTTGAAGCTCGGCCAGCGATTGCCAACGCACATAGATTTTTCTAGGTAAGTCTGCTCCGGTAACGTACTTGCCTTTCCCCCAGCCAGCCCTTTTCGGCCAGCCTCGGGGATCGCCGGAATTATTGGCGGGAGTGAGTATGGCAGCGTTCCCGCTCATGGCACGTCGGTAGACTTGGCCTTGAATGTCAACAACATCTGCTGTTTCGATCCAGACCTCCATATAAGCAGGAGCCGAAAATCCCAAGCGCCAGGCTTTGTATGGCAACGACTGGCTATCCGCGAATGTGCATGCACTCAGTAGGAATATGGCAAGAGCGACATATATAAGCTTGTTCATTGGGATCTCGACGCGGGTTACTTCCAAGAGTCGTACGGTACACCAAACTTCTCCACATACGCCTTGGATACGTCGGAGAGAGAATCGTACTCACCACCAGACTTACCTTCATACGGGCCACGTGGATCAATCTCAGCCTTCACCGTTGTCACTTCGATTGGGGTCATACATGGACCGGTCACCCAGACTTTGGCAATGCCTCCGGGCACTAGCCTTACAGCGATGGCGTTCCTATACCCTATAATTCTTTTTCCGTCGGCCTTACAGTAAACATCTTCTCCCTTTTGCATCATATCCCGAGTGGTCTCGGGTACATCGATTTCCATCTTGTACGTTTGAAGCTCGGCCAGCGATTGCCAACGCACATAGATTTTTCTAGGTAAGTCTGCTCCGGTAACGTACTTGCCTTTCCCCCAGCCAGCCCTTTTCGGCCAGCCTCGGGGATCGCCGGAATTATTGGCGGGAGTGAGTATGGCAGCGTTCCCGCTCATGGCACGTCGGTAGACTTGGCCTTGAATGTCAACAACATCTGCTGTTTCGATCCAGACCTCCATATAAGCAGGAGCCGAAAATCCCAAGCGCCAGGCTTTGTATGGCAACGACTGGCTATCCGCGAATGTGCATGCACTCGGTAGGACTATGGCAAGAGCGACATATATAAGCTTGTTCATTGGGATCTCGACGCGGGTTACTTCCACGAGTCGTACGGTACACCAAACTTCTCCACATACGCCTTGGATACGTCGGAGAGAGAATCGTACTCACCACCAGACTTACCTTCATACGGGCCACGTGGATCACTTACGGCCTTTACCGTCGTCACCTCTAGCGGTGTCATGCAAGGACCGCCTACCCAGACTCTGGCGATACCTCCGGGAACCAGACTTATTCCGATCGACTGCCGATAGCCAGTGATCCATTTGCCATCGGCAGCGCAGAAAGCTTTTTCACCCTTGCGCATGAGCTCCCGAGTCGCCTCGGGGATTTTAATTACCATCAGGTAGGTTTGCGGTTCGGCCAGCGACTGCCAGCGGACATAGATCTGTTTGGGCAAGTCAGCTCCTGTTACATTTTTGCCTTTGCCGATGCCCGCTCTTTTTGGCCAACCTCTTGGATCGCCGGCGTTGTTGAGAGGCGTTGATATGGATGCAACGCCACTCATCGCTCGTGGATACACATGGTCCTGAATATCAACGACATCGGCTGTTTCGATCCAAACTTCCATGTAGTCGGGGGCCGAGAACCCTAGGAACCATGATTTGTATGGCATTGACTCGCTGTTGGCGAATGTGCAGCCACTGAGCAGAAAAGCGGCAAGAGCGACACGTATAAGGTTACTCATGTGGATGTCGATGCGTGTCACTTCCAAGAGCCATATGGCACACCAAATTTGTCGACATAGGCTTTCGAAACATCCGTGAGAGTGTCGTACTCGCCACCAGATTTACCTTCGTAAGGGCCACGAGGATCAATTTCAGCCTTCACTGTGGTCACTTCGATCGGTGGCAGGCACGGGCCCAGTACCCAGACCTTGGCAATTCCCCCCGGGGCCAAATTTACAACTAATGCTTCGCGGTAGTCTGTTACAGATTTTCCGTCAAAAGCGCAAAAAGCCTTTTCTTCTCTGCGCATAAGTTTCCTGGTCGACTCGGGTATTTCAATTACCATCCTATAGGTCTGAGGTTCAACGAGCGATTGCCAGCGCACATAGATTTTTTTGGGGAGGTCTGCACCTGTCACGTACTTTCCTTTACCCCATCCAGGTTTTTCAGGCCATCCTTTCGGGTCCCCGGCATTATTTGGGGGGGTCTGTATCGCAGCGGTGCCGCTCATGGCGCGGCGATAAACATCACCTCGTACATCGATTACATCCGCCGTCTCAATCCAAACCTCCATGTAGTTAGGGGCTGAAAAGCCCAAACGCCATGCGTTGTAAGGTAACGATTTGCTGTTGACGAATGAGCTTCCCCCTAGCAGTAAACAGGCGATAGCAATTCGGTAGACATTACTCATTGGGATGCACCGTGCGCACATAGTTTTCGTCTGGTCGGCTAATGAAAACTTATTCAGATCGTTATATTTCGATTTTTTGCGGCGTTCCAGTAATCGGAGAAATGAACGTAACGGCTTAAAGGGCCAGCTTTGACCTACTTCCAAGAGTTGTACGGGACACCAAATTTTTTGACATAGGTTTTGGATACAGCTGAAAGAGGCCGGTGGTGCCCTCCAGACTTACCTTCATACGGGCCACGTGGATCAATCATGGCTTTTACCGTCATCACTTCAATGGATGTCATGCAAGGACCGCCTACCCAGACTCTGGCGATACCTCCGGGAACCAGCCTTATTCCGATCGACTGCCGATAGCCAGTGATCCATTTGCCATCGGCAGCGCAGAAAGCTTTTTCACCCTTGCGCATGAGCTCCCGAGTCGCCTCGGGGATTTTAATCACCATCAGGTAGGTTTGCGGTTCGGCCAAGGACTGCCAGCGGACATAGATCTGTTTGGGCAAGTCAGCTCCTGTTACATTTTTGCCTTTGCCGATGCCCGCTCTTTTTGGCCAACCTCTTGGATCGCCGGCGTTGTTGAGAGGCGTTGATATGGATGCAACGCCACTCATCGCTCGTGGATACACATGGTCCTGAATATCAACGACATCGGCTGTTTCGATCCAAACTTCCATGTAGTCGGGCGCCGAGAACCCTAGGAACCATGATTTGTATGGCATTGTCTCGCTGTTGGCGAATGTGCAGCCACTGAGCAGAAAAGCGGCAAGAGCGACGCGTATAAAATTACTCATTCGGGTGCACCGTGCGTACAGAGTTTTCGTCTGGTCGGTTAATGAACACTATATTTAGATCGCTATGAGTGCGATTTTTAGCGGCGTTCCAGTTATCAGAGATATGAACATAACGCCGGAACATCAATTCTTCCTCCTGCGAGGTTAGCCCAGCTGTTCTGCTTTTCCCTTGAGCGTAAGCCATCAGTTTTTCGGAAATGGATAGGAGTTCTGCAGGCAGCGCAAGCCGAGGCTCACCTTGGTCAATCTCGCCGAAAGGTACGCCGTTTTCCACGGCCAGTTCGCGCATGATCCGATAGTAGACCAAGGATAAATCACTTCGAACTTCGCGCTGGCTGCTGACTGCTGAATAAACGTATTTCATGTTTTTGCGGTTGTCTTTATCAGTGCTGCGAAACGGCACTTCCCAAGTTCGGATTTCCAGCGAAAGGTGATATTGAGCCAGTTGATCTTGAAGCCGACTCAAGTCTTGCTGGGCGAGTTTGTAACTGTTGGCTTCAGCGAAGGGCGTCCTTTCATCAACCGCGCTTCTACGCGGTTTGCTGAGGAGAATGCGTTCCATGGCCTTTGGTAGATAGCCGCCACCCAGATCCGAATGCACACCAGGCAGGACAATATCGGCCGAGCCAAGACTGTTGAGGGCAAAGTTATAACGGCGTTCATGTCGAGCGACCAATTGGACGACTTTCCTGGCCGCGTCAGGGGCTAAACGGATATTGATACCCGGGTTATAAGCGTTGTTACCAGTCCAGTCCCCCACTAGCGGATTGGCAATGGCCGCGACGGTGTCGTATACGCCAATGAAATTTATGGACACATCGGTATGCGGTTTCCAGGCGAAGCTATCCGACAAAACCGGGGCACCTGTAGGTAACGCTTTGGCGAGGATACTCCGGTTACCCTTCAATACCTCATTGGCAAAGTCCCTCGCTGCTGCCGAGCCACGGCTGAACCCGAAGATATCGAACTCTATTCGAGCTGCGCGCTTATCGGGGTTGTTCTCCTGAAATGATTGGATCGCCTGAAGAATCAGCGACGGTGTTTCCTCCACTCGCGCCCTGACGCCTTGCACGCCTATCCCGGTACCTTGCGAAAAGGTGGAATCCCCAGCAGTACTACTAGTACCTATTCCATCCACGTAAATGGACAGGATTCCAGTTTTGGCATCGACCGGCAGTGTTATGCCCCTTTGGTCCAAGTAAAGGTCATAGAGCCGGGCCACGTTACTTACATCATTCCCATAACTGTTATCCGGCGAACTCCCCTTGCCGTCATAACCATGAGCTGCACAGAACTGACGTATATCTTCAGCTGCTTCCTCCAGGTTCACATCCGGTGCAAAACAACCGTAAACCCGCTCACTATTACTGCGATTGTTCCCCGTCCCATCAAAGAACACCCCGATCCGCAAGGTAATTTCTTCCAGCTCAACTTCTTCTTCCTCTTCCTCAAGCTCTTCCTCCACGGGAGGTGGGGCGACGTTGAGATTCCCGACAGGTGGGGCGGTGAGTAGATGCCCAGCAATGGCTGCGGCAGCGGCGCCTGGAATAAGCGGGGTGAGTATCTGAATGCCTGTACCAACGCCTGGCGCTCCGCCGGAATTGACTTTCACATCAGCACCACTAATCGTTACACCCCCCGCATCCACCTTCACAAAACTTCCGCCAGCCTTCGCTGTGAGTTCCATGCCGGCCTCGATCACGACTTTTTCGCCAGCGCTGTAGTGGATCTCCTGCCCAGCCTCGACAAACTGCGCCGTCCCGACCTTCACATGTCGGGAAACCGCCACGGTCAGGTGATCATCCGCCCGCGTTTCCGTCTTGCGGTCCAGATGCGTGATGCGGTGCTCTTCGGCCTTGAACTCGCTGTAAACATTGGCCTCGACCGTGTCATGGCGCTCGTTGCCGATGCGGATTTTCTGGTCGTGTTCGATGTTTTCGTCCCAGTCACGCTGGGCGTGCAGGTAGATCTGTTCTGCGCCTTTCTTGTCTTCGATGCGAAATTCGTTGTAGCCCTTGCCGCCCGGTGAGCTGAGGGTTTTGAAGGTGCTGCGGGTTTTGTTTGCCGGCAGGTCGTAGGGGACGACGTTTTCCTTGTGGTACAGGCAGCCGGTGATCAGCGGTTGGTCGGGGTCGCCTTCGAGGAAGGTGACGAGCACTTCCATGCCGATGCGCGGGATGGCGATGCCGCCGTAGGCGCTGCCGGCCCAACCGGTGGCCACGCGCAGCCAGCAACTGGTGGTGTCGTTGCTTTGGCCATCGCGGTCCCAATGGAACTGCACTTTGACGCGGCCGTATTCATCGCAATGGATTTCTTCACCCGGCGGGCCGGTGACGACGGCGGTCTGGCTGCCGAGGACTTGCGGTTTCGGGTGTTCGAGGGCAGGGCGGTAATGCGCGTCCCACGGGGTGGCGAGGAAACGGTTGCGGTAGCCCTGGTGGAAATCGTCTTTGTTCCCGGTCACGTCGCTGCTGACGTTCGCGCCGAGCACTTGCGGTTGCTTGCCCTCGTGGACGACTTCCAGCAGCAGCCAGAGGTCGTTCCATTCGCTGCGCGGGTGTTCGCTCAGGGCCATGAAGTGACCGCTGGCCAGCGCGGGTTCGTCGCTTTTGCCTTCAGCCAGTTTGTAATCGCTGCGATGGCGTTCGAGGGCGCGAGTGGCCAGTTGTTTGCCACGGGCCCGGTCAGTGAAGCGGCCGGGGTAGTCGTAGTCTTCCAGGTCCGGGGCAAAAGTGCTTTTAGCGGCACCCTCGGGCAGGATCCGTGGCTTTTCGAAGTCGTAGTCGCGACGGCTGACGCGGGAGGTGCGGGTTTCCAGGCGCAGATTGAAGCGCTTGACCACCGGCTTCTCGGCGGCCATCCCGGAGTCTTGCTGGTAGGCCACGGCGGCAAGTTTGCGGAACACGGTCTGATCGTCACCGAATACCAGTTTGTGACCGCTGGCGCTGTGCTGGAAGTGGAAGTGAATGCCTTCTTCTTCGCACAGACGCTGGATGAAATGCAGGTCGGACTCATCGTACTGCACGCAATACAGCCGTTCGGGGTAGTTCGCGCCGAGCTGGAAGCTGTAGGCATCGGCCAGAATGCCGCGCGCTTCCAGCACTTGGGCGATGATCTTCGGCACCGTCAGATGCTGAAAGATTTGTTGATCACGGTTGTGCCGCAGGTAGGCGAGTTGCGGTACCAGACTGATGCTGTAGCGGGTCAGGCTTTTGCCCGAGTCGCCTTGCTCGATGCGATAGACCAGGCCGTGGATCACGCCTTCGCCGGTGGCGCCGAAAGTCAGGCAACCACGCTTGTGCAGCAACTCTTCGAGCTTCAGGTCGGGGCGGGCGCTGACCAGTTCGATGTCAAAACTGAACGGCTGATTGAGGGCTTCGCGACCGACAAAACCGAGCACTTGAAGGTCAACGGAAACACCCTCGAGCGAGAGGGAAATATGAGTAGCGTTTGCGTCCAGCATGCCTTGAATTCCGTCCTTTGGATAAGCTGGGCCGGATGGTGCAGGATTAAAGCGACTGGTTCAAGGCGCAAATGCCGTAGGTGAAACGCCCGGGTGGCATAGGGAAATCCCTGATGGGGCGTGTTTTGGCCAATGGACAGGGAGGTTTCATTGGGTGAACTGCACCCCCGGTGTCGTTGGGGCGCTTCCTTGCCGAAGAAAATTTAGTGCCGGACCCAAAGCCATCGCGAGCAAGCTCGCTCCCACAGTGGATCCGGGTTGAACGCTGAATTTGTGCTCGTCAACATGCAGAGCGAACCGGCCATCAGTTTCAGCGCAAATCCAGCTGATGCCGATACGGCAGGTCCGGCCCGGTCTTGCCGCAGGTCAGCGCTGCCGCCTGCACGGCAAAGCGCAGCATCCTGTCGATCTGTTCGCGGCTCAACATTCGCACACCTTCGATCGAGTCCAGTTCATGCTCGGTCAGCCAGGTAATCAGGGCGGCCTGAAAGGTGTCGCCGGCGCCCACGGTGTCTGCCATTGTCACGGCGCAGGCCGGTACCGACCATGAACCGTGTTGACGGCTGAACACTGTCGCGCCATCGCCACCGCGGGTCAGAAATACCAGCTGACAGCGGTGCTGCAGCCAGCCCTCGATGACCCGCCGGGGATCCTGCTCGGGATACAGCAGGCTCAAGTCTTCATCGCTGACTTTGATCAGGTCGGCATGTTCGACCAACGTTGCAACCCGGCTACGCCAGAGCTCGATATTCGGTTCGGGATTGAGTCGCACATTCGGATCGAGACTGATCAGGCGCTTGCCACTTTCGCGCAGTACCAGTTCCAGCAAGGTGTCGGCAATCGGTTGCACCACCAGCGAGAACGAGCCGATATGCAGGCCGCGCACTTGCGGGCCCAACTGCGGCAGATGTTCAGGTTTCAATTGCCGATCCGCGCAGCCTTCACCGCGAAAACTGTAGTGCGGCGAGCCATCGGCGCCGACCGCCACCATCGCCAGCGTGGTCGGCGCTGCGAAGTCGACGAGGTAGTCCGGGCGCACGCCTTCCTGCTGCAGCACTTGCTGCAAGCGGCGGCCCAGATAGTCGTCGGAGAGCCCGGCGAACAGCGCCGCGTCCACGCCGAGGCGGCGCAAACCGACCGCCACATTGAACGGCGAGCCACCGGCTATTGCCTTGAAATTTACTTTTGAAGCCAGACCGCTGGCGTCGTCTTCACTGAAGAAATCGAACAGCGCTTCGCCACACACCAGATACATGATTGTTCGCTCTTCAAAGGGTTGCGACATGCTGTCGATAGCGTTCATAGGCCTGCTGAGCGGCCGCCACATTTTCGGCGATCGGCCAGGTTTCGCTGGTCGGATCGCGTTTTACGCAGCGCTCGCACAACTGCGCGAGGCTTTCTTCATGGCCATTTTCCCGGGACACGCACCACGCTGCCTGAATCGCCGCGCCGAGGGCGGCGGCTTCACTTTGTTCGGTGCAGATAACCGGGGTGTTCATGATGTCGGCGACGATCTGCCGCCACACTGCGCTTTTCGAGCCGCCACCAGTCAAGCAGATGCTGCGGCTTTGTAAGCCATTGTGCCGTAACAGGTCCAGCCCGTAGCGCAATCCGAATGTCGTGCCTTCGACCACGGCGCGGCACAGATTGGCCTGGGTCAGGTTGGTCATGGTCAAACCGTGCAGGCTGCCGCTGGCGTGGGGCAGGGCAGGGACGCGTTCACCGTTGAGGAACGGCAGCATGCACACGCCCTCGGCACCGATTGGTGCTTGCGCGACCCGTGCGTTGAACGAGTCGATGTCGAGTCCGAACAGGTCGCGAATCACGCCGGTGGCATTGGTCAGGTTCATCGTGCAAATCAGCGGCAACCAGCCGCCGCTGGATGAGCAGAAGGTTGCGACCGAGGCGTCGGGGCTGACGGTCGGTTGATCGGCGTAGGCGTACACCGTGCCCGAAGAGCCGAGGCTCATGGTGATCGCGCCGGGTTGAATATTGCCGGTGCCGATCGCCCCCATCATATTGTCGCCGCCGCCGCTGGCCACCAACGCTCGCGGACTGATGCCGAGGTGCTCGGCGATGCCCGGCAGAATCGTGCCAACCGCTTGTTGCGCGTCGATCAGTTGCGGCAGTGCGGTTTCCAGACGTCCGCCGGGATCGATGTGCCGTAACAGTTGCAGATCCCACTGACGGCTGCGCACGTTGAAGTAGCCAGTGCCGGACGCGTCGCCGTATTCGCTGCAGGCGCGACCTGTGAGCCAGAAGTTCAGGTAGTCGTGGGGCAGCAGAAACCGTGCGATGCGTTCAAAAACGTCCGGGTGATTTTCTTGGGTCCACAGCAGTTTCGAGACAGTGTAGCCCGGTGCGATGACCACGCCGAGACGCTCCAGCGAGCCTTTTTCGCCGCCGAGGTGGCTGAGTAACCGGTCGTTTTCCGGGGAGGATTGGGTATCGCACCAAAGCTTGGCCGGGCGTAAAGGCTGCCCTCGGTCATCGAGCACAACCAGGCCGTGTTGCTGACCCGACACGCCGATGCCGAGGATGTCCTGGCCGTCGACCTTTGCTGTAATCAATGCATCGCGCGTCGCCAGAGTGAACGCCTCAAGCCACTGTGCGGTGTCCTGCTCGCGCCGGCCATTGGCGCCGCTGATCAGCGTATGCGCGGCGGCACCCTGGCCCAGAACCTGCCCGCTGCGCGCGTCGAGGACCATGGCTTTGGTGCCTTGGGTGCCGCAGTCGATGCCGAGGAACAACTGCTTTGTCATGAAACACCTTCGATCAGATGGCCAGAATACGTTCGAGGGTTTTTGTGACCCCCAACTCGCGCAGACTGCCAAAGCACCACTCAAATGCTGCGACAAACTCCGCTGATTGTGGAATTGCCGTGCCAAATATCTCCTCAACCTTCAATAGCCGCTGCGTGATCAGCGCATTATCCGCCACCAGCGCCTGGCAAAACGGTGCGCGCGGATCCGGCACGGCGTAGGTCACGCCATTCTCATCCACCCCCCTCAAATACAGCGCCCAGGCTGCGACCACCAACGCCGCCCGCCGGGTATCCTGCCCATCGGCAATCAACCGGTTAATCGTTGGCACCGTGAACTTGGGAAACTTCGACGACCCGTCCGAGCACACGCGCTCCAGCTGATCGGCAATCGCCTGATTGGAGAACCGCGCCACCAGCGTGTCCTTGTACGCCGTCAGATCAATTCCCGGCACCGGTGACAATTGTGGCGTCACGTCCAGGTCCATGTAGGCGCGCATATAACGCACGAACAGCGGGTCGTTCATGGTCTCGTGGACGAAGCGATAGCCCTTCAAAAAACCGAGATACGTCAATGCCAGATGGCTGCCGTTGAGCAGCTTGATCTTCATCTCTTCGTACGGCGTGACGTCGTCGGTGAACTGCACGCCGACCTTTTCCCACGCGGGACGGCCATTGACGAACTTGTCTTCCAGCACCCATTGCACGAACGGCTCGCAGACCACTGGCCAGGCGTCGTCGACGGCGTGTTTGTCGGCCAGTTGCAGGCGATGTTGGGTGCTGGTCATCGGTGTGATTCGGTCGACCATCGCATTCGGAAAACTGACGTGGCTGTCGATCCAGTCGCGCAACGCCGGATCATGCAAGGCAGCGAAGGCCAGCAATGCCTTGCGGGTCACGGCGCCGTTGTGCGGCAGGTTATCGCAAGACATCAGGGTGAACGCTGCGGTGCCGGCGGCGCGGCGTTTGGCCAAGGCGGCGCAGAGGAAACCGAACACCGTTCTGGGCTCATCCGGGTGGGCCAAATCGTGCTGGATCTGCGGCAAGTGCGCCATGAATTCGCCGTTGCTGTCATCGATGCAATAACCGCCTTCGGTGATGGTCAGCGAGACAATGCGGATGTCGGGACTGGCGAGTTTGTCGATCAACACTTGCGTGCCGTCCTCGGCCAGCAGCATCTCGCGAATTGCGCCGATGACGCGGACTTCGGTGTTGTCGCTGTCGCCCAGCTCGAACAGCGTGAACAGGTAATCCTGCTCGCGCAAATCGTCGCGGGCGCGGCGGTCTTCGGCGCGCAGGCCAACCCCGCAAATCGCCCAGTCGAGGCCTTCGCCGGTGTTCATCAAGGCGTCGGTGTAATACGCCTGATGGGCGCGGTGGAATCCGCCGACGCCGATGTGCGCGATGCCTTGGCGGGTATCGTCGAGGGCATAGGCGGGCAGCATTACTTCGGGCGCGAGATGGTGCAGATTGGGTTTGTTGAGTTTCATCACAGGCTCTCGAAAATCAGGCGGCAACGCGCAAGGGACGGGTCACCGCCACGCCATCGGCATCGAATAAATGGCAGTGCCCGGCGTCCAGATGCAGGTTCAGGGTTTCGCCATAACGGCTGGCGAGGTCGCCGCGAACGCGCATCGTCAGCGCTTCGCCGGAGGTGGTGACGACGTGGCAGAAGGTGTCGCTGCCCAGCCGTTCGCTGACGTCGGCAGTGACTTGCAGCGTGCAGTCGTCGGGTTGCGCCAGTTGCAGATGCTCCGGCCGAATACCCAGTGTCACGGCGCCGCCAACACTGAGCGTGGCACCGCTCAACGGCAAGCTGATGCGCGTGCCGGCGTCCAGTTGGACTTCGCAGTGCTGCGTGTCGACGCGGGTCAGCCTGCCTTTGAGGAAACCCATTTTCGGCGTACCGAGAAAGCCTGCGACAAACAGATTGGCCGGTTGGTGATAAAGGTCCAGCGGCGAGCCGACCTGCTCGATCTTGCCACCATTCAACACCACCACTTTGTCGGCCATGGTCATCGCCTCGACCTGGTCGTGGGTGACGTAAATCATCGTTGCCTGCAGGTCCTTGTGCAGGCGCAAAAGCTCCAGGCGCATTTGCACCCGCAGCGCCGCATCGAGGTTGGACAGCGGTTCATCGAACAGGAAAATTTTTGGATTGCGCACGATTGCCCGGCCGATTGCAACGCGCTGCCGCTGACCACCGGAGAGCTGTTTAGGCTTGCGTTCGAGCATCGGTCCGAGTTCGAGGATGCGCGCCGCTTCGCCGACCTTTTTCTCGACTTCGGCCTTGGGCACGCCAGCGAGATCAAGCGCGAAGGACATGTTTTTACGCACGCTCATGTGCGGGTACAGGGCGTAGGTCTGGAACACCATCGCCAGGTCGCGTTTGGCCGGGCTGACTTCGGTGATGTCGCGGCCATCCAGTTCGATGGTGCCGCCGCTGACTTCCTCAAGGCCGGCGATCAGCCGCAGCAGGGTGGACTTGCCGCAGCCGGACGGGCCGACGAAGACCACGAATTCCTTGTCGTTCACTTCCAGGTCGATGCCTTTAATGATGGAAAATCCTTCGAAGCCTTTTTGCAGATTCTTGATTTTCAGGTTGGCCATGATTGTGGGCCTCCGCATGCTGTTATTCGGTTGAACCTGTGGGAGCGAGCCTGCTCGCGATGACGGCCTGACATTCATTATTGATGTCGACTGACCCACCGCTATCGCGAGCAGGCTCGCTCCCACAGGGATTTGCATTGAGTCAGGAGTACGGGAGAATTCATTTCACCGCGCCAAACGACAGACCGCGCACCAGCTGTTTCTGGCTGATCCAGCCGAAGATCAAAATAGGTGCGCAAGCCAGCGTCGACACCGCCGACAACTTGGCCCAGAACAACCCTTCGGGGCTTGAGTACGAAGCGATCAACGCAGTCAGTGGCGCCGCTTTCGACGAGGTCAGGTTCAGCGACCAGAACGCCTCGTTCCAGCACAGAATCAGCGACAACAACACCGTCGAGGCCAGGCCGCCCTTGGCAATCGGCAGCAACACCCGGACCATTTCCTGCCACAGCGTCGCGCCGTCCAGACGCGCGGCTTCGAGGATGTCTTTGGGGATGTCCTTGAAGTAGGTGTAAATCATCCAGATCACGATCGGCAGGTTGATCAGTGTGTAGATCACGATCAACGCAATGCGCGTATCCAGCAGGCCGAAGCTCTTGGCCAACAGGTAGATCGGCATCAGCACGCCCACCGGCGGCAGCATCTTGGTCGAGAGCATCCACAGCAATGTGCCCTTGGTACGCTGGGTTTCATAGAACGCCATCGAGTAAGCCGCCGGCACCGCGATCAACAGACACAACGCCGTGGCGCTGAAAGAAATCACCACTGAATTCCAGGCGAAACTGAAGTAATCGCTGCGCTCGTTGATGTGCAGGTAGTTTTCCAGCGTCGGCGTGAAGATGAATTGCGGCGGTGTGGCGAAGGCGTCGATTTCGGTTTTGAAGCTGGTCAGCAGCATCCAGAAAATCGGGAAAAAGATCAGGATCGCGATGGCCCAGGCGAGGGTGCCGAGCAGCAGGCTTTGCAGGCGACGGGATTGCTGAAGAGTCATAGCGCGGGCCTCAGGCTTTGTCGGTCAGGTTTTTGCCGATCATGCGCACCAGCACGATGGCCGCGATGTTGGCGATCACCACCGCGATCAGGCCACCGGCGGAGGCCATGCCGACGTCGAACTGCACCAGCGCCTGGTTGTAGATCAGGTAGGCGAGGTTGGTCGAGGCGTAGCCGGGGCCGCCATTGGTGGTGGTGAAAATTTCGGCGAATACCGAGAGCAGAAAAATGGTTTCGATCATCACCACCACGGCAATGGGCCGGGCCAGGTGGGGAAGGGTCAGGTGCCAGAAAATCGCAATCGGCCCGGCGCCGTCCAGGCGCGCGGCTTCTTTTTGTTCCTGATCGAGCGATTGCATGGCGGTCATCAGGATCAGGATCGCGAACGGCAACCATTGCCAGGACACAATGATGATGATCGACAGCAGCGGGTAATGCGCGAGCCAGTCCACCGGTTGCGCGCCGAACAGCTTCCAGACGTAGGCAAGAATCCCTGAAACCGGGTGGAAGATCAGGTTTTTCCAGATCAGCGCGCCGACCGTGGGCATGATGAAGAACGGCGAGATCAGCATGACCCGCACGATGCCGCGACCGAAAAATTCACTGGCTTCGAGCAGGGCGCTGATCAGCACGCCCAGTACCACGCTGATCAACAGCACACTGCCGACCAGCAACAGCGTGTTGGTGGCGCCGGGCATGAAGCCGGAATCAGTCAGGAAATACGTGAAATTTTCCAGCCCGACAAACTCGTTTTCACCGGGGTACAGCAGGTTGTAGCGGATCAGCGAGAAATACACGGTCATGCCCAACGGCACGATCATCCACAGCAGCAACAACGCCACCGAGGGGCTGACCAGAAACCAGCCAGGGTTGGCCAAACGGCTTTTGCGCACCGGTTGGGGGATGTCCATGTGAGCTTTGGCAGTTGAGGTGTTCATGGTAATTAACCCGAATCGTGCAGACTGGTGAAGGTCAAAATGTGGGAGCGAGCTTGTGTGGCGAGGGGGCTTGCCCCCCGTTCGGCTGCGAAGCAGTCGCACGTTCTGGGACCGCTTCGCGATCTAACGGGGGCAAGCCCCCTGGCCACAAACGCTGTCCCTTATGAGTAAGCAGGTTACTTGGGATAACCCGCCCGTTTCATTTCGCGTTCGCTGGTTTGCTGTGCGGCCGCCAGGGCCTGGTCGACCGTGGTCTGGCCGATCAACGCGGCCGAGAACAACTTGCCGACCTGCGTGCCCACTGCCTGAAACTCGGGAATAGTCACCAGCTGAATGCCGATGTAAGGCACCGGTTTGGCGCTCGGCTTGCTCGGATCGGCCGCTTTCAACGATTCCAGCGTGACCTTGGCGAACGGTGCGGCGTTCATGTACGCCTCGCTGTAGGTCGAAGCGCGGGTGCCGGGCGGCACGTTGGCGATGCCGTCTTTTTCCGCAACCAGGGCACCGTATTCTTTCGAGGTGGCCCAGGCGCTGAAGATTTTCGCTGCATCTTTGGCTTTGGAACTGGTCGGGATCGCCAGCGCCCAGGAATACAACCAGGCCGAGCCTTTGTCCGTGGTTTCATGCGGCGCGAAGGTGAAACCGACGTGCTCGCTGACTTTGCTCTGGGTTTTGTCGGTGACGAAGGAGCCGGCCACGCTGGCGTCGACCCAGATCGCGCACTTGCCACTGTTGAACAGCGCCAGGTTTTCGTTGAAACCATTGCTCGACGCGCCCGGCGGGCCGGATTTTTTCATGGTGTCGACGTAGAAATTCAGCGCGTTTTTCCACTCCGGGCCGCTGAATTCAGGTTTCCATTGTTCGTCGAACCAGCGCGCGCCATACGCATTGGCGACGGTGGTGATCAGCGCCATGTTTTCGCCCCAACCGGCCTTGCCGCGCAGGCAGATGCCGTATTGTTCCTTGTCTTTATGGGTCAGTTTCGCGGCGTATTCGCTGATTTGCGTCCAGGTCGGGCGCTCAGGCATGGTCAGCCCGGCCTCCTTGAACAGGTCGGTGCGGTAATAGGTGATCGAGCTTTCAGCGTAGAACGGCAGCGCGTACAGCGAACCTTTGACCGACAGGCCTTCACGTACCGAAGGAAAGATGTCTTCGAGCGCGTAACTCGCCGGCAAATCCTTCATCGGTTCCAGCCAGCCCTTGGCGCCCCAGAGTGCAGCTTCGTACATGCCGATGGTCAGCACATCAAACTGGCCCCCCTGAGTCGCGATGTCCGTGGTCAGGCGCTGACGCAGCACGTTTTCTTCCAGAACCACCCAATTGAGCTTGATGTCCGGATGCTCGGCCTCGAAGGTTTTCGAAAGTTTTTGCATGCGGATCATGTCGCTGTTGTTGACGGTGGCAATGGTCAAGGTCTGGGCGCCAAGGCTGACGCTGCTGAGGGTGATGCAGGTGAGGGCGAGCAAAGCTTTTACAGAAGGTTGCATCGAGCACTCCTTTTCCGCACCGCGAGGGTACAGAAGGACAGTTATTGTTTTTGTGTCTTCCGAGGGCGGGAAGAATGTGCACTGATTACAGCCTTCATTTGAAGATGAAACAAATCATCCATCGCACTTCAACCGATACTTTTTTGCACTGCGTACACGGGGGGATTTCAGTGCGGATTCTGCTCAGTCAACCGCTGCACCGCCAAGCGCCGGTAATGCGAAGGCGTCATGCCTTTGAGCTGCTGAAAACGCCGATTGAAGTTGGAGATATTGTTGAACCCCGATTCGAAACACACGTCGGTGACCGGTTTGTCGCCGTCGGCCAGCAGTTCGCAAGACTTGCTGATGCGCAACCGGTTGACGAATTCAATGAAGCAACGCCCGGTCGCCTGCTTGAATACGCGACTGAAATAAGTCGGCTTCATCCCCAGGTGTTCGGCCACTTCCTCCAGCGGCAGTTCACGGGCGTAATGCGCAAAAATGTAATCCACCGCCCGGTTGGTTCGGTCAATATTGTGTTCGTCTGCCAGTTGCGGCGTCGTGGCGCCGGAGAGCAGTTGGTAATCGTCGCAGGCCGCCAGCAACTCCAGCAGAATAAAGAAGTGCCCAAGCCGGGTCACACCGCTGGAGTCGGCGATCCGCTGCATCAAATCGGTGGCCTGGCGAATCGTATGCTGGCAGCGAAATTCGATGCCGTATTGGGCGCGCTCCAGCAAAGGTGAAAGTGATCTCAATTCGGCAAACACCTGATGACCGCTCTCAAACAACTCGTCGGTGAAATTGACCAGCATGTCGCGCTTGGGCACCACTTCATCTTCGGCTACCTGGCTGATCCAGTTGTGCGGCAAGTTGGGGCCGGTCAGGAACAGCGTCTGCGGATAGAAGTTGCCGATGTAGTCGCCAATGAACACCTTGCCGGAGCTGGCAACGATCAAGTGCAGTTCGTATTCCTTGTGAAAGTGCCAGCGCACCAATGGACAGGGAAATCCATGCTGGCGATAGATAATGGACAACCCGTTATGGTCGTCCATCAATTCGTAGGAGGGGTCGGTCACTCTGGCCGTTCGGGTCATCTGAGCCTGCTTTTATTGTTATCGCCTCCCGATCATGCCCTGTCCCCGACGCTTAAAGCCAGTGCGACGATTTTCGTCGAGTGGCGAACGGGCTATTTACTGAGGGCGGTTCTTTGCTTCAATCCATTGCGCCATGTATTGAGTGCTCTTGTGTTGATGGTGACGCAACATACTGCCGGTAAAGTTGGCAATCCGCAGAGGCTCCAGATGCTGTCGGCAATGCAGCAGTTTGTCGATCAGGGCGGGCCCGTGAGTGGACTGCCGATAACGCTCGGCCAACAGCGACAGTCCGTGCTTTTGCGCGTTGAGCCACTGCTGTTTGTCGCTGTAGAGCTGCACCGCGTGATCGGCTAGTTGACGTGCCGTGCTGGCGACTGCGCCCGGCCATGGCGCATCCCCGTGCATACCCTCTGCGCCGATTGGCGTGGTAACAGTTGGCGTGCCGCAAAGCATTGCATCGACAATCTTGCCCTTGATGCCGGCGCCAAACCGTAACGGCGCCATGCACACCCGTGCCGCCGACATCACTTGCAGGGCATCTTCGGCCCAGTTCATCACGTGGAAGCCTTGCGCTGCGTTATGCAGTGCCGTGGCTTTGGGCGGCGTGTAAGCGCCATAGATGTGCAGCTGAGCGTTGGGCAATTGTTCGCGAATCATCGGCCAGAGTGTGGTCTTCATCCACAACACGGCATCCCAGTTGGGCGCATGGCGGAAATTGCCAATACTCAGGAAGTGCGCGCGGCTTTCAAAAGACGCTGGGGCTGTCGTCGGTAGATCAACCATCAACGGGCACCCATGCAGCAGGTCGCGCGGTACTTTGAACTGCTCTACCAGCAACTCGATTTCCACTTGGGAAATCATCAGGTTCAAATCACACCGATAAATCGCCGCGATCTCACGCTTGGCCAGATCGGTGTTGGCCATGAGCGCAAACTCTTCGGATAACGCGGGCGCGAACAATTCGCTGAAGTCGTTGCCGTCGTCGTTGGTCTTCAGACGATCTTTGAGGCGCTGATGCCGCGCATGCCGCAAACTTTGCAAATCCTGGGTGGCCAGTACGCGCAAGGCATCGGGGCAGTGTTTTTCGACCCGCCAGCCGAACTGCTCCTCCATCATGAATTGCTCGAACACAACGATGTCTGGCGTCAGTTCGCTGATGAAAGCGTCGAAGCTGCTGTTGTTGAGTTCAATCGGCACTTCACGGATACCCAGCGCCGTCAGGTCTTCCTGATGTTCGCCAGCGCCGGCGGGGCTGCTGAAGGTCACGTCCCAGCCTTGTTGGAGGAACGTCCCGAGCAATTGCATGACATAGCCGCCCGCCGCAGAGGAGCGGGGTTCGGGCCAGACGTAACCAATCATCAGGACTTTGGTTGCGCAGGTGTGACTCATAAGGGGCAATTCCTTGAAGCGGGGCCGGGATGACAGCGGGGCGCAATTAAACCACAGCCGCTGGCAGAGCCTGAGCCCGCATCAATCGCTGTCAGGCGAGTATGCCTTTGACCTTGTCACGCAGCTGATCGATGGAGAACGGTTTACCAATGACTTGCATGCCGGCCGGTGCATCGATGTTTTCCGCATAACCGCTGGCGAACAGGACAGGGAGTTCAGGGCGGAGCATGCGCGCCTGAGTAGCCAGCTCCTTGCCATCCATCCCGGGCAGGCCGACGTCCGTCATCAAGAGGTCGATGTGCTGATCTTCATCGTTGAGGAACTCCAGCGCCTCTTCACACCCGTTCGCCTCCAGCACTTTGTACTCCAGCTCCTCGAGGACATCGACAATCAGCATCCGCACGATGTTGTCGTCTTCTACGACCAGGATGATGGATTTTTCGGCGGACATAGTGGGGCTCTCAAAAATGGAAAGTGCGTTGGCCGGCCGATAAAAATGGGCAAGGGCCTTGCATGAGTAACTGGCGGAACCTGAGAAGTTCCCGAATTCACTGCAAAAAGAATGGCAGTACCAGAGCGGGCAAGGATAACCGCTACCGTGCCCGAGAGCAGCTGAATGTAGGGATTTGCTTAAAAACACGTCAGAAGATTGGAACAATGCAGCCGTTCTGGGGCAAACTCCCGGGTTTTCAACAGTTCGACAAGGCTTCCTTATGACCACTGCGTCTTCGGTTGATGAGCAGAGATTTCGTAAACTATTGAGCCGTAACGTCAGCCTGCCGCTGGGGGTGGGCGTGGTGAGCGCGGTTTTCTTTGTCTCGCTGATCACTTATTTGCTATCGGTGATTCAGTGGGTCGAGCACACCGACCGGGTGATCAATAACGCCAATGAAGCGATCAAGCTGACCGTCGATCTGGAAACCGGCATGCGCGGTTTTCTGCTCAGTGGCGACGAGAAATTTCTCGAACCCTATGAAACGGCGCGGCCGAGAGTCACCGTCGCACTCAATACCTTGCTCGAACTGACCGCAGACAACCCGGTGCAGACCGATCGGCTGAAAAGGCTGCAGGCCCTGCAGACCGAATGGGCCAGCTACGCGCAGGGCATGATCGAGCTGCACCGGGCTGGCGGTGACTACCGTGGCGCGGTCAAGGCCGGGCGTGGCAAGCGTCTGACCGACGAGATACGCAGGCAGTTTGAAGACGTGATCGACATGGAGCAGCAGCTGCGTACCTCGCGCAACCTGGACGTGCGCCGTACCACGATCTGGAGTATTGGCCTGTACGTGCTGTTCATCGCGGGCATCAGTGCCTTGCTCGCTTATATCGGCCGCCGCGATCTGGTCAACCTTTCGCAAAGTTACAGCACCAATCTGGCTGCGCAACAGGCCAGCGCCCGGCGTCTGGAGCAACAAGCCTGGTTGCGCAACGGCCAGACCGAACTGGCCGAGCAAGTGCTCGGGCAATTGTCGCTTAACCTGCTGGGCCGCAACATTCTGCAGTTCTTCGCGCAATACCTCGACACCGCCGTGGCGGCTATCTATGTGCGTGAGGAGCACGGCGGTCTCAAACGTGTGGCCACTTATGGCTTCTCCCGGGACCAGGAACAGCGCGCCCAACAGATTTTCAGCGGCGAAGGGATCGTCGGGCAAGTGGCGGAAAATAACCGTCTGATTCGCCTGGACAACGTACCCGATGACTATTTCAAAGTCAGTTCCGGCCTCGGCGAAGGCCTGCCGCGCAGCGTGCTGGTGGTGCCGACCAGTGATGACGAGCGGGTCAACGGTGTTATCGAACTGGGCTTCCTGCGTCCGCTGGATGAGCGTGACGTCGAACTGCTGGAATTGGTCGCCGGCAACATCGGCACCTCGATCGAAGCCGCGCGTTATCGCCAACGCCTGCAGGAAGTCCTGGCAGAAACACAGCAGTTGAACGAAGAGCTGCAAGTGCAGCAGGAAGAGCTCAAGACCGCCAACGAAGAGCTGGAAGAACAGTCGCGGATTCTCAAGGAATCCCAGGCGCACCTGGAAACCCAGCAGGTCGAGCTTGAACAGACCAACGAACAATTGGCCGAACAGGCGCAGATCCTCGCCGATCAGCGCGACGCCATGGACATGAAAAACACCGAGCTCAACCAGGTGCAAATTCAACTTGAAGAACGCGCCGATGAATTGCAGCGCTCCAGCAAGTACAAGTCCGAATTCCTCGCCAACATGTCTCACGAACTGCGCACGCCGCTGAACAGTTCGTTGATTCTGGCGAAGCTGTTGGCAGAAAACCCGCAGGACAACCTCAGCGCCGAACAGGTCAAGTTTGCCGAGTCGATCTATTCGGCGGGCAACGATCTGTTGAACCTGATCAACGATATCCTCGACATTTCCAAGGTCGAGGCGGGCAAGCTCGATGTTCGCCCGGAGAACACCAGCGTCGCCCGACTGGTCGACGGTTTGCGCGCAATGTTCCAGCCGCTGGCGGCAGACAAGCAGCTGGACTTCCAGGTCGAGTTGCAGCCCGGTGCGCCGCTGATGATTTACACCGACAGCCAGCGCCTGGAGCAAGTCGTCAAGAATCTGCTGTCGAACGCGGTGAAATTCACCGAAAAAGGCACAGTCAGCCTCAGTGTTGCCAGCCAGCCTGATAACGGCATTGCGTTCGTCGTGCGCGATTCCGGGATCGGGATTGCCGCTGATCAACAGGAAAGCATCTTCGAAGCGTTCCGTCAGGCGGATGGCACCACCAATCGCCGTTACGGCGGCACCGGGCTGGGCCTGTCGATTTCCCGCGATCTGGCCGCATTGCTGGGCGGCTCCATCAGCGTCAACAGCGAGCCGGGGCAGGGCAGTGTGTTTACCCTGATGCTGCCGCAACACTATGTTGAACCGGGAGAAGAGCCCGTCCAGCCGATGAAGACTTCACCGGTTGTTGTTGCACAGACCGCGCCGCCCGCCGCACCGGTGCCATTGATCGCCGACGTCGATATCCCGCGTTTCAACGACGACCGCAGCCAGGCACCGTTTGCCACTCGCTGCATTCTGGTGGTGGAAGACGAGCCGAACTTCGCGCGCATCCTCTATGACCTGGCGCACGAATTGGGCTACCAGTGCCTGGTGGCCCACGGCGCCGACGAGGGTTACGACCTGGCCAGGGAGTTCATTCCCGACGCCATCCTGCTGGACATGCGCCTGCCGGACCATTCCGGTCTGACCGTGCTGCAACGTCTGAAGGAACACGCCGAAACCCGACATATCCCCGTGCATGTGATTTCGGTGGAAGACCGGGTCGAAGCGGCGATGCACATGGGTGCCATTGGTTACGCGGTCAAACCGACCACCCGCGAAGAGCTCAAGGACGTTTTTGCGCGCCTGGAATCCAAGCTGACCCAGAAGGTCAAGCGCGTGCTGCTGGTGGAAGACGATGATCTGCAGCGCGACAGTATCGCCCGGTTGATCGGCGATGAGGACATCGAAATCACCGCCGTCGGCTTTGCGCAAGAGGCGCTCGATCAACTGCGCACCACGGTGTTCGACTGCATGATCATCGACCTCAAGCTGCCGGACATGCTCGGCAACGACCTGCTCAAACGCATGTCGATCGAGGATATCTGCTCGTTCCCGCCGGTTATCGTCTACACCGGGCGTAACCTGACCCGCGATGAAGAGGCCGAGCTGCGCAAGTATTCGCGCTCGATCATTATCAAGGGCGCGCGCTCGCCGGAACGTCTGCTGGACGAGGTCACACTCTTTCTGCACAAAGTCGAATCGCGGTTGTCCCATGAACGGCAGCGGATGCTCAAGACCGCACGCAGCCGCGACAAGGTGTTCGAGGGCCGCAAAGTGCTGTTGGTGGACGACGATGTGCGCAACATCTTCGCCTTGACCAGCGCACTGGAGCAAAAAGGTGCAGTCGTGGTGATTGGTCGAAACGGCCGTGAAGCGATTGAAAAACTGAATGAAGTCGAGGACATCGATCTGGTGTTGATGGACGTGATGATGCCGGAGATGGACGGTTTCGAGGCGACGACCTTGATCCGTCAGGACCCGCGCTGGCGCAAGCTGCCGATTATCGCCGTCACTGCCAAGGCCATGAAGGACGATCAGGAGCGCTGCCTGCAAGCCGGCTCCAATGATTACCTGGCCAAGCCCATTGACCTGGATCGCCTGTTCTCGCTGATTCGAGTGTGGTTACCGAAGATGGAACGCATTTAGTGGAACGCATCAACTCCGAGGGGCGAAACGGCGAAATCGAATTGCGACTGTTGATTGAGGCGATTTACCTCAAGTACAGCTACGATTTTCGCGATTATTCCGGCGCTTCAATCAAGCGCCGGGTCATCCATGCGCTGACTCAGTTCGAGTGCGCAACCATTTCTGCACTGCAGGAAAAGGTGCTGCATGACCCGACGGCGTTCATGCAATTACTGCAGTTGCTGACGATTCCGGTCAGCGAGATGTTCCGCGATCCGTCGCACTTCCTGGCGATCCGCAGGGAAGTGGTGCCGCTGCTCAAGACTTATCCGTCAATCAAGATCTGGATCGCCGGTTGCAGCACGGGTGAGGAGGTCTATTCGATGGCGATATTGTTACGCGAAGAAGGCCTGCTTGATCGCACGATTATCTACGCGACCGATATCAATCCGCGTTCGCTGGAGAAAGCCAAGCAAGGCATTTTTTCCATGGAGAACGTCCGTGCCTACACCCGTAATTATCAGCAGGCTGGCGGTCAGCGATCGTTTGCCGACTACTACACGGCAGCGTACGACTACGCGATTTTTGACAAGACCCTGTGCGAGAACGTGACGTTCGCCGATCACAGTCTGGCGACCGACAGTGTCTTTTCAGAAACTCAGTTAATTTCGTGCCGTAACGTGCTGATTTATTTCAATAAAAAATTGCAGGATCGTGCTTTCGGGTTGTTCCATGAATCGCTGTGTCATCGCGGATTTCTGGTGTTGGGCAGCAAGGAAACCACGGATTTTTCAGCGTTCGCCAATCAATTTGAACCTCTGGTCAAGCAAGAACGGATCTACCGAAAATCATGAGCACCGAAGCGCTGCCTCGCGTCGAGGCTATCGTGATTGGCGCCTCTGCGGGCGGGGTGGAGGCGTTGTTGAGTATTCTCGGCCCTGTGCGCGAAGGTTTTGTGCTGCCGATTATTGTCGTGTTACACCTGCCCGACGAACGTCGCAGTCACTTGGCGGAGGTGTTCAGGTGCCGGGTCCTTATGCCTGTGCTTGAAGCGCAGGATAAAACGCCGGTCGAGCCCGGAACGCTGTATTTCGCCGGCCCCGGTTATCACCTGTCGGTGGAGCAGGATCGTACGTTTTCCCTGAGCCTTGAAGACCGCGTGCATTATTCGCGGCCCGCCATTGATTTCCTGTTTGAATCGGCGGCGGATGCCTATGGCTCGGCGCTGGCCGCCGTACTGCTGACCGGCGCCAACCGCGACGGTGCGAACGGTGTGGCCTACGTCAAACGATGTGGTGGTATGACCATTGTGCAGGACCCGCAAGAAGCCCAGGTGGCGACCATGCCGCTGGCGGCGCTGGCGACCCACCAGCCAGACCACATTCTCCCTTTACGCGGCATCGGCCGTCTGCTTGTCGAGCTGGAACGAATCGCATGCTAAGTAACATCCAGGCCAAATTGCTGATAGTCGACGATCTGCCGGAAAATTTGTTGGCACTTGAAGCGCTGATCAAGCGTGAAGACCGCATTGTCTACAAAGCCTTGTCCGCCGACGAAGCGCTGTCGCTGCTGCTGCAGCACGAGTTCGCCATGGCCATTCTCGATGTACAGATGCCTGGCATGAATGGCTTCGAGCTGGCTGAGCTGATGCGAGGCACAGAGAAAACCAGAAACATTCCGATCGTGTTCGTCAGTGCGGCGGGCCGTGAACTCAACTACGCATTCAAGGGTTACGAAAGCGGCGCTGTCGACTTTCTCCACAAGCCGCTGGATATTCATGCGGTGAAGAGCAAGGTCAATGTGTTTGTGGATCTGTTCCGCCAGAGCAAGGCCATGAAGGAACAGGTGGTAGCCCTGGAGCGCAGCCGTCGGGAGCAGGAGGCGTTGCTGCTGAAGTTGCAAAGCACTCAGCTGGAACTTGAGCAGGCGGTGCGGATGCGCGATGACTTCATGTCGATCGTCGCCCATGAAGTACGCACCCCGCTCAATGGACTGATTCTGGAAACCCAGTTACGCAAGATGCACCTGGCGCGGGACAACGCTGCCGCGTTCTCGCTGGACAAGATGCACGCAATGGTTGACCGGGACGAGCGCCAGATCAAAAGTTTGATTCGCCTGATCGAAGACATGCTGGATGTGTCGCGCATTCGCACGGGCAAGTTGTCGATCCGGCCTTCGCGGTTCGACCTGTCGACGCTGGTGCGCGGGCTGCTGGAGAATTTCGCGCCGCAGATCGAGGCCGCCGAATCTTCGGTCCGCCTGGACGCCGAACATCCGGTGATTGGTCATTGGGATGAATTTCGCATCGAGCAAGTGATCTCTAATTTAATCACTAACGCTTTGCGTTACGGCGCCAAAAGCCCGATCAGCGTCAAGGTATACAGTGAGGGTGCGCAGGCGCGGGTGGAAGTTCGGGATCTGGGGATCGGTATCAGTGAAGAAAACCAGAAGCGTATTTTCCAGCAATTCGAACGCGTCACGGCCAAGCATGCCGTTGCCGGATTGGGCCTGGGGCTGTTCATTTCAGAACAGATTGTGACTGCCCATGGCGGTTCGATAACCGTCGAGAGCCGAATTGGCGAAGGCGCCTTGTTTCGTGTTTGTCTGCCGCTGTAGGAAAACAGCCAGATAAACGCAACCTCTGATCGACCCTACGGTCGTATCAGCAGCTATTGACCGAACAAAGGCTTCCCATGAGTGAAGATGCGCAAGATGTCGTATTGATCGTCGAAGATGACCCCTCCATCCTGATGGTGCTTTCCGCCTATTTGTCCGGCGAGGGCTACAGGGTGTTGCAGGCGGAAAACGGCGAGCAGGCCTTCGAGATTCTCGCGAGCAAACCGCATTTGGACATGATGATTACTGACTTTCGCCTGCCGGGCGGGATTTCCGGGGTGCAGATCGCGGAGCCTGCCATGAAGTTGCGGCCGGAGTTGAAGGTGATCTTCATCAGTGGTTACCCGCAGGAAATCCGTGAGACGGACAGTCCGATTACGCGTAAAGCGCCGATATTGGGCAAGCCGTTTGATCTGGACGTGTTGCAGGAGTTGATGCAGGACATGTTGTCCTGATCGGCTGGCAACTCGTGTGGGGCCTGCGGTACATGCAGGAGCAAAGCTTGCTGGCGATTGGTCCATGAATGTTGTTTGGACCACCGCCTTCGCGAGCAAGCTTTGCTCCTGCAGTCAGATCCGAATCATTTCCCGCACCTTCGCCGTCAATAGATCAAACGTAAACGGCTTGGCGATCATCTGCATGCCCGGGTCAAGAAAGCCGCCGCGCACTGCCGCATGCTCTGCATAGCCCGTAATGAACAGCACCTTGAGATCCGGCCGATATTGCCGGCCGATTTCCGCCAGTTGTCGACCATTCATCCCGGGCAGTCCGACGTCGCTGATCAACAGATCGATGCGTTGTGTTGAATTGAGAATCGGCACCGCGCTGGGGGCGTCGGCGGCTTCGACGAAGGCGTAACCCAGGTCACTCAGCACCGTGCTGACCAGCACGCGCACGGCTGGATCATCTTCGACTATCAGCACGGTTTCACCATTCTCGGCGATCAGCGCGTGTTGAATATCGACGGGTTCGTCCTGATAGACGTCGCCCCCGTAACGGGGCAGGTACAGACTCACTGTCGTGCCTTTGTCTTCTTCGCTATCAATCACCACGTGGCCCCGCGACTGTTTGCTGAAGCCGTAGATCATCGACAATCCAAGGCCGGTGCCCTGGCCGATCGGCTTGGTCGTGAAAAACGGGTCAAAGGCGCGATTGATGGTGCTTTGCGGCATGCCGCAACCATTATCCGTGACGCTCAGCACTACAAATTCGCCAGGTTCGAGATTGCTGTGGGCGGCAGTGAAGCTGGCATCCAGAAATTGATTGCTGGTTTTAACCACCAGGTTGCCGCCGTCGGGCATGGCGTCGCGGGCGTTGATGACCAGGTTGAGCAGGGCACTTTCCAGTTGATTGGGATCTGCCTCCGCTACCCACAATTGCGGGTCCAGTTGCATGTCCAGGTGTATGGTTTCATTGATGCTGCGTTGCAGCAGTTCGCCCATCGCAACCACCAGCGCGTTCATCTCGACGGGTTTGGAATCCAGCGACTGACGCCGGGAAAAGGCCAGTAGACGATGGGTCAGGCCGGCCGCGCGGTTTGCCGAGGTCACGCCCAGATCGATCAGGCCGTCGAGGTCCTCGGTGCGGCCCCGGGCGATGCGCCGGCGCAGAAGCTCGAGGCTGCCGATGATGCCGGTCAGCATGTTGTTGAAGTCGTGGGCAATACCGCCGGTGAGCTGGCCGACCGCTTCCATCTTTTGCGATTGGCGCAGGGCTTCTTCGTTATGGCGCAATTGGGCCGTACGCTCCTCGACCTGCTGTTCCAGCGTCTCGAGGGTAGTCTGCAAGCGCATTTCGCTTTGGCTGAGGTCGATCAACCGATCCCTGGCTTCGTATTGTCGTCGGCGGCCGCGCAAAGCGGTGGTCACCAGACTGATCAGCGTCACCGGATGAAACGGGCGCTCAAGAAAAGTGACGTTGCCCAGCTGCGGGCCGAATCGAGAGGCGGGGTTCTGTTCCGGGCCGCCGTGGTACGTCATCAACACGATAGGCAGATCCGACCAGGCCGGCTGTGCCTCGATCAGGCTGAACAGCGGTTCAAGGTCGCTGCCCAGGACAGCCTCGGAAGAAATCAACAACACCCCTGCACCGTTCTCCAGCTCCGTGCAAAGTTCCATCAGATCGCGAGTGATGATGCCCTCGTAACCGGCTTCGTTGAGCATCTTCAGAGCGATTTGGCTGTCACGTCCCAGCGGCGCGAGAATGATCGCGCGTTCGGAACTCGCCTGCGCAACATTCACGGGGTTTGATCCTCAAGCAACGGTTTGCTTTCACCCATGTAGGTCGGCACGCCGCGCAGTACACCCTGAAACGCATCCAGCGGTTTGCCGATGGTCATGCCGGATGCACTGATGCGGTATTCCCGAATGGTCGTCTCATGGCTGCCGGTTCGTTTCTTGATGACCGAAATCGCCCGACGCACCTGTCCCAATGCCTCGAAGTAACGTAGCAGAATCACGGTGTCGGCCAGGTAAGTGATGTCGACCGGCGATTGCATGTCGCCGACCAGGCCATGCTGGGCGACCGTCATGAACGTCGAGGCACCACGGCGATTGAGGTACAGCAGCAGTTCATGCATGTGCAGGACCAGTGCGTTCTCTTCGGGCATGGCGGCCTTGTAGCCGTTGATGCTGTCGATCACTACAGTCTTGATATCGCCTTCATCGACGCAGTGGCGAACGCGGTGTGAAAACTCGCCCGGCGACAGTTCCGCGGCGTCGACCTGCTCGATCAGCAGGTTGCCGGTGGCTCGCAGGGCCTGCAAATCGATGCCCATGTTATTCATGCGTTCGAACAACAGGCCGAGCTCTTCGTCGAAGATGAACAGTGCGGCTTTTTCGCCGCGCGCCACTGCCGCTGCCGCGAAGATCATCGAGATGAGCGATTTGCCGGTACCGGCCGGGCCGAGGATCAAGGTGCTGGACCCCGTTTCGATACCCCCGCCGAGCAGGGAATCCATTTCGCCGATGCCGCTGGTCAATTGCTGGCGCTGGTAACCACCGCGATGTTCGGCCGCCACCAGACGCGGGAAGACATGCACGCCGTCGCCCATGATAGTGAAATCGTGAAAGCCGCCGCGGTACTTTTGACCGCGGTATTTCACGACGCGGACGCGGCGGCGTTCGGCGCCATAGTTCGGGGCCAGTTCTTCCAGGCGGATGACACCGTGCGCCACGCTGTGCACGGTTTTATCGAGGGATTCGGTGGTCAGGTCGTCCAGCAACAATACGGTGGCGTCGTAGCGCACGAAGTAATGTTTGATCGCCAGAATCTGCCGACGATAACGCAGCGAACTCTGCGCCAGCAGACGAATCTCGGACAGGCTGTCGAGCACTACGCGGGTTGGCTTGACCCGTTCGACCACTTCAAAGATCTGTTTGGTGGCTTCGCCCAATTCAAGGTCGGAGGAGTAGAGCAGGCTCTGCTGGTGGTCGGCGTTGAGCACGCTTTCCGGCGGTGTCAGCTCAAAGATGTGGATGTTTTCATCCAGCTCCCAGCCATGGGACCGCGCGCCCTGGCGCAACTCATGTTCTGTTTCGGAGAGGGTGATATACAACGAGCGCTCGCCGGCTCTGGCACCGGCCATCAAAAATTGCAAAGCAACCGTGGTTTTACCCGTTCCGGGCTCGCCTTCCAGAAGGAAGACATGACTGCGGGACAATCCACCGGCGAGGATGTCATCCATACCTTCGATCCCGGTGGCGGCTTTTGCACTGAACAACTCGTTAGACTTCGACAAAAAATGCCCTCTCATGACTAGGGGAAGCGAGGCAGCAAGCTGAATAGCTGAATGAACTGCCTGTTCACTTGACCGTTGGCCGAGACAGCGGTTCCACATCATCGATCAGTTATTAAAGACCTTGTTGCAGCGCCGGGTCGTCCGGATTCATTTGTTCCAGTTGCGCGAGCAGGATCTGCACGTTCTGCAGCTGTCCGCTTTCCTTCCAGTAATTGATCAACAACACCCGGGCGCGGCGGTCAGCGGGATGGCGCTGAACGATTTCCTGCAACTGGTTCTGCGCGGCCTCCAGTTCTTCCTGGTCATGCAGCGTGGTGGCGAGGTCGTAGCGATAGTCCTTGTTGTCCGGTTCCAGCTCCACGGCTTTCGACAAGCCCAGCAGGGCGAATTCACTTTGATCATGATGCAGCAACCACATGCCCAACGCGTGTTGCAGGTACGCCGAATCAGGCTGTGCTTTCAACTGTCTGGCCAATAACAGGCGAGCGGCTTCACTTTGCCCCCGTTTGTCCAACACTTCGATTTGCATCACCAGCGCCGGCAAATTGTCCGGAGCAAGGCGCAAGGTGTGTTCGAGCGCCAGTTGCGCGTCCTTGTACTCGCCATTGTGCAGGTGCAGCCGAGCCAGCTGGATCTGGTTGTCTGCGGTCTCCGGGGTGTTTTTCAGCGCTTGCTTCCATGCGTCGACCGCCTGCTGCAGCGGCCCGAAATACAGCCCGAGAGTGTCCGGCGACAAGCCGAGCAGGGCGTTGACCGCGGCAAAGCGTACGCGTTGATCGCTGTCGTCCAGCAAAGGCCCAAGCAGCAAACTGCGTTGCCCGCCGGGGACCAGGCCGCTGATGCTTTTGATCGCAGCAACGCGCACATCGGCCGAGGGGTGCTGCAGATCGGCGTCGGCCAGTTTCAGGGCGACCGAGCTGGGGTAATTCGGCAGTTCGGCATGCAGCCAGATGCGCCGTTTGGGCGAGATGTCCGGGCGGCCGAGTTGCTGATACAGCATGCGCGCTGCACCTGGGCGGCCTTCGCGGGCCTGGGTCAGGGCTTCGCTGTAACCGCGCTTGATCGCTTCCGGTATCACCGGCGTGCTGCTGCGCAGATAAAGCGAGGCAACACCAATGGCGAACAAAGCGCACAGGCTGATGATCAGGTAGCGGCGGGACTTGGTCATGCACGTATCCGAAGCTGGCAAGTTTTGCAAAGTTGCCAGCTTCGGTCAGGCTGGGCCGTGAGTCAAACCTGGCATGTCCTGTACCGGTGGCGGCCGATCAATCGAGCAGCTCCGGGCGCCGGCGAAACTGTTCGAGCGCTTCGGGATTGGCCAGCGCATCGGTGTTTTTGACGGGTTGGCCATGCACCGCGTTGCGCACGGCCAGCTCGACCACTTTGCCGCTGATGGTCCGCGGAATGTCGGTCACGGCGACGATTTTCGCCGGCACATGGCGCGGCGTGGTGTTGGCGCGGATCAACTGGCGGATGATGTCCCGCAAAGCGTCGTCGAGCTCGATACCGTTCTGCAGACGTACAAATAACACCACGCGCACGTCGTCCTGCCACTGCTGGCCGATGACGACGCTATCGGTCACCTGCGGAATTTTTTCAACCTGACGGTAAATTTCCGCCGTGCCGATGCGCACGCCGCCGGGATTGAGCACCGCGTCCGAGCGACCGTGAATCAGCATCGCGCCGTGCGGCAACTGTTCGGCGTAATCGCCCTGCGCCCACACGCCAGGGAACTGGCTGAAGTAGGACGCGCGCAGTTTTTCTCCGCTCGGGTCATTCCACAAGCCGATCGGCATGGCCGGGAAGTGCCGGGTGCACACCAGCTCACCTTTCTCGCCGATCACCGGTCTGCCGGCGTCGCTCCAGACTTCTACGGCCATGCCGAGGCTCTTGCCCTGGATTTCGCCGCGGCGTACCGGCAGCAGCGGATTGCCGTTAACAAAGCACGAAACGATGTCGGTACCGCCGGACATGGAAGCCAGGCACAGCTCGCTTTTGAAATCGCGGTACACATAGTCGTAACTCTGCGGCGACAAGGCAGAACCGGTGCACAGGAGGATTTTCAGGCTGTCCAGCGCATGGCTTTGCCGGGGTTTGACACCACTGCTTTGCAGGGTCGCGAGGTATTTGGGGCTGGTGCCGAAGACGCTGATGCGCTCGTCGTCGATCAAATCGATCAAACGCTCGGGCCCCGGATAAAACGGCGAGCCGTCGTACAGCACCACGGCACTGCCCACTGCAAGGGCCGAGACCAGCCAGTTCCACATCATCCAGCCGCAGGTCGTGTAGTAGAACAGACGGTCACCGGCCCCGAGATCGCAATGCAGGCCATGTTCCTTGACGTGCTGCAACAGCACGCCGCCGGTGCTGTGAATGATGCATTTGGGCACGCCGGTGGTGCCGCTGGAATACAGGATGTACAGCGGATGATCGAAGGGCACGGCGACGAAGTCAGGCTCGCCGCCTGGTTCGTAGAAGTCATCCCACAGGGCAACATCGCCCTGCGTGTGAAAATTTTCCATGCGTGCCTGTGGCCGCGCGTACGGAACAACGATCAGCTGTTGCAGGGTCGGCAGCCGTTCGAGGATTTCGTTGACCTTGGCAGTCTGGTCGATGCCCTTGCCCGCATAGTGGTAGCCAGCGCAGGTGATCAGCACTTTTGGTTCGATCTGGCCGAAGCGGTCGATCACGCCTTGGGTGCCGAAGTCTGGCGACGAGCACGACCAGATCGCGCCGAGGCTGGTGGTGGCGAGCATGGCCACCAGCGTTTGCCAGGTGTTGGGCATGCACGCGGCAACCCGGTCGCCCTGACCAACACCAGCCGCCTGCAGGCTATTCTGAAAACCGGCAACGTGTTCCGCCAATTCTGTCCAGGTCAGCTGTTCGCGCTGACCGTTCTCACCAATGGCCACCACGGCCACGGCATCGTCGCGCCGGCGTAGCAAGTGCTCGGCGAAGTTCAGCGTGGCGCCGGGAAACCATTGCGCACTGGGCATGTGCGCACTCTCGACCAGTACCGCATCCGCTTGGGTGTGGAAGCGCAGGTCGAAGAAGTCGACGATCGCCTGCCAAAAATCCTCGCGATGCTCGATAGACCACTGGTGCAGGGCGGGGTAGTCGTCGATTTTCAGGTGTTGACGCTGGTTGATGAAGCGCCGGAAGGCATCCATGCGGGTTTTGCCGATGCGTTCAGCGCTGGGTTGCCAGAGAATGTCGGACATGGTTTGCCTCTTTTTTATGCATACACGCAGGCTACTTTAGAGCGGGCCTCTGTGGCGAGGGGGCTGCTGTGGCCTGGGATTTATCTGTGGCGAGGGGGCAAGCCCCCGTTGGGTGGCGCAGCCGCCCCAGTCGGCCTCACCGGTATTGATCGGATACCGGGACCGCAATTGGGACGGCTGCGCCGTCCAACGGGGGCAAGCCCCCTCGCCACGGACAGGTCCACTCACCACGAAATGATTGGTGGGTTATTGCGCCAACCACCCACCATCAATATTCCACGCCGCCCCGCGCACCTGGCTACCGGCATCGCTGCACAGGAACAACACCAGTTCGCCCAGTTGTGGCGGCGTCACGAATTCCAGCGACGGCTGCTTTTCGGCGAGCAGATCATGCTGCGCCTGCTGCGGATCGATCCCTTTGGCGATGCGGTCATCAATCTGCTTCTGCACCAGCGGCGTCAATACCCAGCCGGGGCAGATCGCATTGCAGGTCACGTTGGTGGTGGCCGTTTCCAGGCCGACCACTTTAGTCAGCCCGATCACGCCGTGCTTGGCCGCCACATAAGCCGCCTTGCCCACCGAGCCGACCTGGCCGTGCACCGAGGCGATGTTGATGATCCGCCCCCAGCCCTTGGCGCGCATGCCGGGCAGGCTCAAACGAGTGCTGTGAAACACCGATGACAGGTTGATCGCGATGATGGAATCCCAGCGCTCGACGGGGAAATCCTCCACCGACGAGACGTGCTGAATGCCGGCATTGTTGACCAGAATATCGACGCCGCCGAACTCGCGCTCGGCGTAAGCGAGCATGTCGGCGATCTGCGCGGGGTCGCTGACGTCGGCCGGGTGATGGCCCACCTTGCCGCCGCTGCTTTTATTGAACTGCTCGACTTCGGCAATCACCTTCGCGGCATCGCCGAAACCGTTAAGGACAATGTTCGCGCCGGCCTTGGCCAGGCTGAGAGCGATGCCCAGACCAATGCCGCTGGTGGAACCGGTTACCAATGCAGTTTTGCCCGTAAGAGTTGTCATCAATACCTCACACAATGCCAGTGGCGTAGAACGTACCGATCACCACGAAAACCGCCAGGGTCTTGATCAGCGTAATACAGAAAATGTCTTTGTAGGCTTCGCGGTGCGTCAGGCCGGTGACCGCGAGCAAGGTGATCACCGCGCCGTTGTGCGGCAGGGTGTCCATGCCACCACTGGCCATGGCGGCCACGCGGTGCAGCACTTCCAGCGGAATGTTCGCCGCATGCGCCGCAGCGATGAAATCGTCGGCCATCGCCGCCAGGGCAATGCTCATGCCGCCGGATGCCGAACCGGTGATGCCCGCCAGCAAGGTGACTGTGATCGCTTCGTTGACCAGCGGGTTGGGGATGTTTTTCAGCCAGTCGGCCAGTACGAGAAAACCCGGTAACGAAGCGATCACGGCACCGAAGCCGTATTCCGAGGCGGTATTCATCGCCGCCAGCAGCGCACCGCTGACCGCGCTTTTACTGCCTTCAGCCAGCTTGCTGCGAATCGCCTGAAAACCGAATGCCAGCACCATCAGAATGCCGATCAGCAACGCTGCCTGAACCGCCCAGATGGCCGTGAGCTTGGCGATTTCGGTAGTGACCGGCGCGCTCATGCCCGGCAGCGCAAGGCTGTGGGTTTTGCCGTACCACTGCGCAATCCACTGGGTGAACAGCAGGTTCATGATGCCGACCGCGAGCAAAGGCGAAAGGGCGAGCCACGGATTAGGCAGTTTGATATCTGCTGCGGTTTCCGGCTCATTGCGCAACTCGGTGCCGTAGCCTTCGCCACTGCGCTGAGCCTTGTTACGTTGACGCTGCAGGAACAGCATGCCGGCGCTGAACACGAAAATCGTGCCGATCACGCCCAGCCATGGCGCTGCCCATGCGGTAGTGTTGAAAAAGGTGCTGGGGATGATGTTCTGGATCTGCGGCGTGCCGGGCAGGGCGTCCATGGTGAACGAGAAGGCGCCCAGAGCAATGGTCGCCGGGATCAGGCGTTTAGGAATATTGCTCTGTCGGAACATCTCGGCGGCGAACGGATAGACCGCGAAGACCACCACAAACAGCGACACGCCTCCGTACGTCAGTATCGCGCAGACCAATACGATCACCAGCATCGCCTGACGGGTGCCCAGCACGCGAATGGCAGCGGCAACAATCGAGCGCGAGAAACCCGACAGTTCGATCAGCTTGCCGAACACTGCACCGAGCAGGAATACCGGGAAATACAGTTTGATGAAGCCGACCATTTTTTCCATGAACACCCCGGTAAATGCGGGGGCAACGGCGGACGGGTCGGTGAAGAGCACGGCGCCGAGGGCGGCAATGGGGGCAAAGAGAATAACGCTGTAGCCACGGTAGGCGGCGAGCATCAGCAGCGCGAGGGCCGCCAAGGCAATGGTCACACTCATGGTGTGTCTCCTGGATTGTTATTTTTTTGGGGTGAGGCTGGTGGGAGAGGGCTTTAGCGAGATGTGTGCCAGATTGGTAATGTGTTGATTTAAATAACAATATTTTTGAAGCTGCTATGGGGAGGCTCGGGCAGTCTCTATTTCGAGAAATTATGTGTTTGTAATGGACCCTTCGCGGGCAAGCTTCGCTGCTACGGGATTGCGCTTGGCCCTTGTAAGAGCGAGGCTTGCCCGCGAAGAGGTCCGGTCTACCAATAGAGATCAGCGTCTCTTTATGGAGACTCGGCAATCCCCAAAGCGACCATCTTTTTGTACAACGTCGAGCGCCCCAACCCCAATCGCGCCGCAGCATCAATCACTTTGCCCTCGCATTGCGCGAGTGCATTCTCGATCAGCTGCCGATCAAACCGCTCCCGCGCCGCGCTGAACGTTTCCAGTGCGGGCGGTTCAAGCGCTATCGGAGTCGCGCGCTCCACCGGCGTGAATGTACCGATCGCCGCGCGGATATCCCCGGCATTCAACATCAGGTCATCACTGAGCAGCGCTGCACGTTCCAGCACATTGCGCAGCTCGCGAATATTGCCCGGCCAGGCGTGTTGCCCCAATAATTCCAGCGCTTGCCGGTTCAGTTCGTGCTGACTGCGCAGTTCTTCCAGAATCGCTTCGCTCAGGGCTGGCAAGTCGTCGAGGCGCTCGCGTAGCGGCGGAACCTGGATCGGGAGGACGTTGAGGCGGTAATACAAGTCAGCGCGGAATTCCCCGCGCTTGATCGCCGCCTCAAGGTTGGTGGACGTTGCGGCGATCACTCGCACATCGCTCTGGATCACCTCATTGGAGCCGACCGGCTCGAACTCTTTCTCCTGCAACACCCGCAGCAGTTTGCTCTGCAAGGGCAGTGGCATGTCACCGATTTCATCGAGGAACAGCGTGCCGCCCTGAGCGATCTGCAACTTGCCGGCGCGGCCCTTGCGATCAGCGCCGGTAAACGCGCCGGGGGCGGTGCCGAAAAATTCCGCTTCCAGCAAGGCTTCGGGAATGGCCGCGCTATTGACGCTGACAAAGGCTTTGTGCGCTCGCGGCGATGCGCCATGAATTGCTTGCGCGAGCAGTTCCTTGCCGGTGCCGGTTTCGCCCAGCAACAACACCGGCGAATCGGCGCTGGCGCTGCGGCGGGCGCGGCGTTTGACTTCCAGGCTGGCTGCACTGGTGCCGATGAAATGGGCAAAGTTGTACTTGGTCTGCCGGGCACGCAACAACGATCGGGTGGAGGCCAGTTCTTCCTGCATGCTCATATAGCGTTTGAGCATTGGCGACAGGCTGCGCAGCTCGTCGAACAAGGCAAAACCGATCGCGCCGATCACCACGCCAGCATCGTCTTGAATCGGCAGACGCATGACCACCAGCGGTTCTTTGGGCGTGTCCTGCATGTCGAGCAGAATCGGTCGTCCGGTGCGTACCACTTCCCGCAGCAGGCTGCCGGGGATCACGCTTTCGCAGGCTTTGCCGATGGCCACCTCAGCCGATTCCAGGCCAAAGCGTCGGGCGTAGCGCTCGTTCATCCAGACGATGTTGGCGTCCCGGTCGACAATTACCGTGCCTTCACTCGACTGCTCGATGATTTCGAACAACGAGCGGATCGCCAGCAGGCGAACGCGTTGGTAGTCCTTCAGGCTTTCGGTGGTGTTCATGGTGGTTGGTCCTGGTTGTGTATTGCCTGTGTGGACGCCATCGCCTGTTGGAGCAAAGCTTGCTCGCGAAGGCCGCGACCCGGTGTAACGACTGGACTCCGTTACCGCGGATGCGCCGCCGCCAACAGCTCTTTGGTATAGGGGTGCTGCGGCGAATCAAATACCTCATGGCTGGCACCGCGTTCAACCACTTTGCCGTCCTTGACCACGATCAGGTCATGCGCCAGCGCGCGCACGACCGCCAGATCATGACTGATGAACAAATAGGTCAAGCCATGTTTTTCCTGTAAATGGCGGAGCAGGGCGACCACTTGTTTTTGCACGGTGCGATCCAGCGCCGACGTCGGTTCATCGAGCAAAATCAGCGCCGGCTTCAACACCAATGCCCGCGCGATGGCGATACGCTGGCGTTGACCGCCGGAAAACTCGTGCGGATAACGATGCCGACTCAGCGGGTCAAGGCCTACTTCCTGCAGCGCTTGAATCACCTGCGCGTCGCATTGCTCGGCGCTCGACTGGCTGTGAACTTCAAGGCCTTCGCTGATAATCTGCGCCACCGTCATGCGCGGGCTCAAACTGCCAAACGGATCCTGGAACACCACCTGCATCTTCTTGCGCCATGGCCGCAGTTGCTTTTGCGTCAGACCGTCCAGCGCTTCGCCCTCGAAGCGAATGCTGCCGTCCGAATCGAGCAGGCGCAGGATCGCCTGACCGAGTGTCGATTTGCCGGACCCGGACTCACCGACAATGCCCAGTGTCTTGCCGCGCTGAATGTTCAGGCTGATGCCGTCCACGGCGCGCAGGTAAGTCTTGCGTCTGAACAGACCGCCACTCAATTGAAACTTCACATTCAGGTCGTCCACTTCCAGAACGTTTTCGCGCTCGTCCCGAGCCAGCGCTTCACCCTCGGGTTCGGCATTCAGGAGCACGCAACTGTAGGGATGCTGCGGTTCGGCGAACAGGGTTTCGCACGACGCTTGCTCGACGATTTCCCCGGCCTTCATCACGCACACGCGCTGGGCAATACTACGCACCAGATTGAGGTCATGGCTGATCAGCAGCAGCGACATGCCAAGCCGCTGTTGCAGGGATTTGAGCAGGATCATGATTTTGCGCTGCACGGTCACGTCCAGCGCTGTGGTCGGCTCGTCAGCGATCAGCAACTGTGGTTCGCAGGCCAGTGCCATGGCGATCATCACCCGCTGCCGTTGGCCGCCAGACAACTGATGCGGATACGCCTTGAGGCGATCCTTGGGTTTCTGAATGCCCACCAGCTGCAGCAGTTCGAGAATCCGCGCTTGTGCAGGTTTGCCGGTCAAGCCCTTGTGCAGCAAGAGGGTTTCGCCGATCTGCTTTTCAATCGTGTGCAACGGATTGAGCGAGGTCATCGGCTCCTGAAAGATCATCGCGATGCGGTTGCCACGCAGTTCCCGCAAAACCCGGGATGAGGCGCCGAGCAATTCCTTGCCGTGATAGCGAATGCTGCCGGTGGTGTGAGTGCCGGTCTCGGGCAGCAGTTGCAGGATGGAGTGCGCAGTGACCGATTTGCCGGAACCGGACTCCCCGACCAGCGCCAGGCATTCGCCGGGGCGGATATCCAGGGACAGGTTGCACACCACGGTCTGGCCATTGAAGGCGACGCACAGATCACGGATTTCGATCAGGTTGAGACTCATGCTTGTCATCTCCGCATCAGCATCGTTGTTCAAAAGCGACGGCCAGAATCAAGATCGCCGATCAAGATCGAGGATCAAGATCGCGGATCAAACGCATCGCGCAATGCTTCGCCAATGAACACCAGTAAGGAAAGAATCAGTGCCAACGTGAAAAACGCCGTCAGCCCCAGCCAGGGTGCTTGCAGGTTTTGCTTGCCCTGACCGATCAGCTCGCCTAACGACGCGCTGCCGGCCGGCATGCCGAACCCGAGAAAATCCAGCGCCGTCAGCGTTGAGATCGCCCCGGTCAAAATGAACGGCAGGTAACTGAGCGTGGCATTCATCGCGTTGGGCAGAATGTGCCGCACGATCATTTTACGGTCGGTCAGGCCCAGCGCCCGGGCGGCTTTGACGTATTCCAGATTGCGCCCGCGCAGGAACTCGGCGCGCACCACGTCGACCAGCGCCAGCCAGGAAAACAGGGCCATGATCCCCAGCAGCCACCAGAAATTCGGTTCGACGAAACCCGAGAGGATAATCAGCAAATACAGCACGGGTAACCCCGACCAGACCTCCAGCACACGCTGGCCGATCAAATCGACCCAGCCACCGTAGTAACCCTGCAAGGCGCCGGCCGCGATGCCGATCAATGCGCTGATAACCGTCAGCATCAACGCAAACAGAATCGACACCCGCGCACCGAAGATCACCCGGGCCAACACGTCGCGCGCCTGGTCGTCCGTGCCCAGCCAATTAACATTCGACGGCGGACTGGGTGCGGGTTTGCTCAAGTCATAGTTGGGCGTGTCGTCACTGAACGGAATCGGCGGAAACAGCAGCCAGCCACCGTCCTTTTTGATCAGGTCCTGCACGTAATCGCTGCGATAATCGGCCTGAAACGGCAGTTGCCCGCCGAACGCCTGCTCGGTGTAGCGTTTGAACACCGGGAAGTACAACGAGTCCTGGTAGCTGACGACCAGCGGCTTGTCATTAGCGATCAGTTCACCACCCAGGGTCAGCAGGAACAGGCCAATGAACAGCCAGAGTGACCACCAGCCACGACGGTTTTTCTTGAAACGTTCGAGACGACGACGAGCCAGGGGCGAGAGCGTAAGCATCAGGCGTTCCTCGCAGCAAAATCGATGCGCGGATCAACCAGGGTGTAGCACAGGTCGCCGACCAGTTTTATCAGCAGCCCAAACAATGTGAAGATGAACAATGAACCAAACACCACCGGATAGTCCCGCGACACGGCGGCTTCATAACTCATGCGACCCAGGCCATCGAGCGAGAAAATGACTTCGATCAGCAGCGAACCGGCGAAGAACACGCTGATGAACGCCTGGGGAATACCCGACACCACCAGCAACATCGCGTTGCGAAACACATGGCCGTACAGCACCCGGCGTTCGCTCATGCCTTTGGCGCGGGCGGTGACCACGTATTGGCGGGTGATTTCGTTGAGGAAGGCGTTTTTGGTCAGGATGGTCAGGGTCGCGAAACCGCCAATGACCAGCGCCGTCACCGGCAACACCAGATGCCAGAAGTAATCGGCAATCTTGCCCACGGTCGACAAGGACTCGAAGTTGTCCGACACCAGACCGCGCACGGGAAACCAGTTCAGCGACGTGCCGCCGGCGAACACGACGATCAGGAACATCGCGAAGAGAAACGCCGGCATCGCATAGCCGATGATGATCGCGGTGCTGCTCCAGATATCGAAATGACTGCCGTGATGCACCGCTTTGCGGATGCCCAGCGGGATGGATACCATATACGTGATCAGTGTCGCCCAGAGCCCCAGGGAGATGGTCACCGGCATCTTTTCCAGGATCAGGTCGGTGACCGTGGCGCCGCGGAAGAAGCTCTTGCCGAAGTCCAGTTGCGCGTAGCTTTTGAGCATCAACCACAGCCGCTGCGGTGCCGGTTTGTCGAAGCCGTATTGCTTTTCGATTTCCTTGATCAGTTGCGGGTCGAGGCCACGGCTGGCGCGCGAGCTTGCGCTCATGACGTCGCCGGAACTGCCGCCGACACTTGCGCCACCGATCCCTTGCAAATGCGCGATTGCCTGCTCGACCGGGCCACCGGGCGCGGCCTGGACGATGACGAAGTTGACCAGAAGAATGATCACCAGCGTCGGAATGATCAGCAGCAGGCGCCGCAGACTATAAGCCCACATCAGTGCGGCCCTCCGGGTCTGCCACGCTTGATCAGCTCGGCGGTCATCTGCTGGTTGGTCAGTGGCGTGGTACTGACCTCCCACCAGCTTTCGATCACCTCGTCGTTGGCCGCCTGCACGCTGGGTATTCCGAAGCGGTTCCACCACACCGTCGAACTGCCCGGCGGGTAATAGTTGGGGATCCAGTAATAATTCCATTGCAGCACCCGGTCCAATGCATGGGCGTAGCGCAACATGTCGGTCTTGGTGGACGCACGCACCAGCCCGTCGACGAGCGTATCGACAGCCGGGTTTTTCAATACCATGTAATTGTTCGAGCCCGGATCGTTCGCCGCGACCGAGCCGAAATAGTTGTACAGCTCATTGCCCGGCGAGGTGGTCACCGGGTAGCCGGTGACGATCATGTCGTAATCGCGCGACATCAGGCGATTGACGTATTGGGACGAATCGATACGACGGATGTTCAGGTCGATGCCAATCTGCTTCAGCGTGCGTTTGTAGGGCAGCAGCATACGGTCGATGCCGTTCTGGCTGACCAGAAAGGTGAAGCTCAACGGCTTGCCATCAGCGTTCACCAAATGATCACCGTCGGGTTTCCAGCCGGCCTGCTCAAGCAGCTCCAGCGCGTGTAACTGCTTGTCGCGGATCATCCCGCTGCCATCGGTTCTCGGGGCTTCGAACACTTGGGTGAACACTTCGTCCGGAATCTGCCCGCGCAACGGTTCGAGGATGGCCCGTTCGGACGCATCGGGCAGCTCGCGGGCGGCGAGTTCGCTGTTGGAAAAATAGCTTTGCTGGCGGATATAAAGGCCACGCATCATCTGCCGGTTGGTCCATTCGAAATCCCAGAGCATTACCAACGCCTGGCGCACGCGGCGATCCTGGAACAGCGGATTTTGCAGATTGAACACAAACCCTTGAGCCGACTGCGGCGCGTTTTGCGCCAGATGCGCTTTTTGCAATCGACCATCGCTGAGCGCCGGGCTGTCGTAACCGATCGAATAACCGGTCGCGGAGAATTCACGATTGTAATCGTACGCGCCGCCGCGCAAGACCTGCCGCGCTACGTCCGTGTCGCCAAAGTACTCGATGCTGAAGTGATCGAAATTGTACAGGCCACGACTGACCGGCAGGTCCTTGCCCCACCAGTCGGGATTGCGTTCGAAGGTAATGGTGCGGCCCGAATCGACTTTGCCGACTCTATAAGGGCCGCTGCCCAGGGGCGGCTCGTAACCGCCGCCGCCGGCAAAGTCGCGGGTCTTCCACCAGTGTTCGGGCAATACCGGCAGGGTCGCGATGTCGAGGGGGAGGGTGCGGTTCTCGTTGGTTTTGAAGTCGAAACGCACGGTGCGCGGGGCTTCCACTTCAACGCCTTTGACGTCGGCAAACTGCGCGCGGTAGCGCAGGCTGCCTTGGGTCATCAGCAGGTTGAAGGTGTAACGCACGTCTTCAGCGGTAATGGGCTTGCCGTCGGCGAAACGCGCTTCGGGATTCAGATAGAAACGTAGCGAGAGACCGTCATCGGCGCGTTCCATGTACTGCGCCACCATGCCGTACACGGTGTAAGGCTCATCCTGCGACCGCTGGGCAAGAGGCGAATAGAGAAGGCCGTCGATCTGCGACACGCCAATGCCTTTGTCTATATAAGGAAGGATGTGATCAAAGTGACCGATCTCAAGCGCCGACCGCCGCATCGTGCCACCCTTGGGGGCCAATGCATTCGTGTAGTCGAAATGGGCGAAACCGGCGGGGTATCTGGCCGGCTCACCGTAAACGGTCAGTGCATGTTGCGGGGCGGCATTCACACCGGCGGCACCCAATAACAGGGCCACGGCAGTGAACAGGAAAGTCGGGAAAGCCAGTCGCATTGTCAGCCTTAAAGCCGGGAGGTCGATGAGCGTAATTTGTACGCTAGCGGCACGTTCCTCGCCAGCCGTATCGCGTAGCCAAAACACAACAGCCCACCAGAAGGCGGGCCGTTGTTGGGGCAATCAGACGATGATCAGTCTTGACGGCTGGTCACTTCGAGCAGGTGGTAACCGAATTGGGTTTTCACCGGGCCCTGCACGACGTTGATCGGCGCGCTGAACACCACGGTGTCGAATTCCTTGACCATTTGGCCCGGACCGAACGAACCCAGGTCGCCGCCCTGACGGCTGGAAGGGCAAGTGGAGTTGGCCTTCGCGACTTCTGCGAAATCAGCGCCGCCCTCGATTTGCGTTTTGAGTTCGTTACATTTTTCTTCGCTGGCAACCAGGATGTGACGGGCAGTGGCTTTAGCCATGGGTAAATTTCTCCTTTCAATGTTCGGTAAAGTGACGAGCCTACCGGATTCAGTGGCCCATTTCTTCTCAAAGTTCAGTCGGATGTCTACAGGCCGGCCTTTCGCAGCCGTTCGGCGTGCTGCACGTACAATCCGATCGGATCGACGCCGGGACGTACTCGACCTGCGGTCTGATTGATACTGTCCATATGGTCCAGCGGATAGTCTGAGCGAATCACCTTGCCCAGGTGGGAGCTGAAGCGTCCGACCATGCCATCGTTATGCTCGGGCTCCGAGCAGAAATAGCGGGAAAAGGCACGACAGATTCCGTGCAACGGGTCGAGCGCATTGAGGCCCTCGTCAAATACGCTTCCCTGCAAGGTGCCGCTCCAGGAGTAGTAGCGAACCCCATTGACCTGATCGCGCCCCTTGCCGCCCCATGTGGTAGGCAATCCTTGCGGGTATTTGGCGTTAAAGGCACCGACCCCTTCAGTGGTCAGCGCGTTCAGCGCAGCGACGGCATTTTGCGGCAGCTTTTGGTGACCGCTAAGGATCGAGATGAAATCTGCAAACAAAGTGGCAGCAGTTTCTGCGACTGCTTCCGGGAGTTTCCCCGGGGTGAGGGCCTTGCGCAGGAAATCGGCCAGTTCCGAGCCGTGATTAGGCCCGCTGACAGAGGTGACCGAAGCGACCAGCTCTGGCGCAACCGCTGCGGCATAACGCACGGTGAGTGCCCCTTGACTGTGACCTATCAGGTTGACTTTTTCTGCGCCGGTACCGTCGAGCACTCGTTCGATTTGCGCCAGCAGTTGTTCGCCGCGGGTTTCGTTGCAATGGGTCGCTGAAAGATGAGGAATGAACACCCTGGCGCCAGCGCTTCGCAGGGCTTGTTTGATGTCGTGGAACAGCTCGACCCGGCCAATTCGATCAAAACCGAACAGTCCGTGGACCAGCAGGATCGGAAACTGAGTGGTTGCATTCCGTTGCATGTGCGTACCTGTTACTGAAGTGGATGGGGTATCGAAGCTCACTCTAAAGCAGTCCCACGCCACTGCGATGTGCGAAAAGTCCGCTGTAGCTGGGCGAAAACGGAATAGGGAAAGTACGAATGCTCGAATATCCACGAGGCTTTGTTCCGAATATTTGGACGTCCTTTCGACAGCTTTTGCCTGTGGCCCTTGAAGGGCTTACGGGAGGAGGGACGTTTGCCCATGTGTTCCGGCGACGGGCCCGGCGTGCGGTCTTGACGTCGTCCAGCCTTGGGCGAGGCTGGACGACTGGCGCCTTAGTGCCGGCGAAGCCGCTCTGTTGCCTCAAGCAACAGTTGCTCCGTGCCGCTCCAGCCCAGGCAAGCATCAGTGACCGAAACACCGTAACGCAGCGAGGGGCTCAACGGTTGGCAACCTTCGAACAGGTGACTTTCAATCATCATGCCGATCAACGTGGTGTCACCTCGCAAACGCTGTTCGAGGACATCGTTGAAGACTGCCGGTTGACGCAGCGGATCCTTGCCGCTGTTGGCATGGCTGCAATCGACCATGATGCGCGGCGCAATGTTCAGCTGGCTCAGATCGCTTTTCACCTGTGCGACGCTGGCGCTATCGTAGTTCGGTCCGCGATGGCCGCCGCGCAAGACCAGATGAGTGTCGGGATTGCCCGGTGTGTGCACGATTGCGGGATGCCCCTGGCTATCGACCCCGAAATGACGGTGCGGGTGGGCGGCCGACCGCATGGCATCGCTGGCCACGGTCACGCCGCCGTCGGTGCCGTTTTTGAACCCGACCGGCATGCTCAAACCGCTGGCCATTTCCCGATGTATCTGCGATTCGGTGGTGCGTGCGCCGATCGCGACCCAGCTGAGCAGGTCGTCGAAGTAGCCAGCGGCCATCGGCTGCAGCAATTCGGTAGCAACCGGCAATCCAAGCTCGAGCATTTCGCGCATCAGCGCCCTGGACAGGGTCAGGCCGTGGGCCATGTCATCGCTGCCGTTCAGATGCGGATCGTAGGCGAGGCCCTTCCAGCCAATCGTGGTGCGCGGCTTTTCGACATAGGCGCGCATTACCAGCAGCATCTGGTCACTGACTTCGGCGGCGAGGCGGGCAAGATTGTGGGCGTACTCAAGAGCGGATTCGGGGTCGTGAATTGAGCAGGGGCCGACGATGACCAGCAAACGCGAGTCGTTACCGTTGATTATCGAGCGGATGGCATCGCGGTGGCTGGCGACTTGACGGGTCAAGGCATTGCCGAGCGGTAATTGCTGTTTGAGTTGCAATGAGGTCGGCAGGCGCACGGTCAGCGCTTCATTGGCGGGGCTCAGGGTAGGCAGTGGCAGAGCGGAGACGGACGAGTTCATCTTCAGGATTCCTGGGCTGGCGGCGGGTTCGTTCCCGCGCACTCGGCCCTATTGGGGTGTTCGACAATTGGCCGGGTTGACCGCGCGTGTGTGCTTGCCACCTGCAGGTGACCGATCGGAGGCGGCAGGCTGTCCCGAGCGGAAGTTGCTAAATCGCCAGGCGCTAAACATGTCGTAACGGTAATAAGTGGCGTAGTTCATGTCGTAAAACCTCAAGTGAGTGCAAAAAGTGGCGAGCCAGAAAAACAAAACCCCCGGTCGGGAAGCCGACCGGGGGTTGAGAAATCTCTGGTGGCGACCCGTTTGAAGTGGGCGCCTTGTGGGTATCAGGCGCGCCAGTGGCTAAACCAATACCCAAAATAAAAGCTGACCGGAGTACAGACGTCGTTCACCGGGGCAGCCGCCACCGAGCGCGGGGCGCTGGTGATATGAGGCGGTAAGAGGGTGTCGAACATGGTCTGTCTCCGATGAATGCCCCGAGCTTACTAGAGGCGGGTAGCCGGATTCAATTGGAAAATGCAGTTGATTGACGAAGGTGTTTTCTATTGCTTGAGCGCAGCGAAGGTTGTGACACACTTCAGCGAACAGATCAGGTAACGCCCGAACATGATCCAATCGTCCCTTCCCGCCGAATTTGAATTCAGCCCGGCCACGTCGCGGGACCTGGAGTTTGCGCGAACGCTCACCTGTGAATCCATGCTGCGCTATTACATTCAGCACGATCTGCGCTGGGAGGATGACGCGTTTGACGTTGCATGGGCTGGACGCGAAAACCTGCTGATCATGCAAGGTGGAGAGCGCTTGGGTTATGTGAGTCTGAGTCGCGACGCCAGGGCCTTGTACATCCGTGAGTTGCACGTGCAGCGAGTCTTTCAGGGGCAGGGCGCCGGTTCCTGGGTGATCGATCAGGTTTTCGCGATGGCTATCAAGGAACAACGACCGGCACTGCGGTTGACGGTATTCCAGAATAATCCAGCTAAAGCCTTGTATGAGAGAAAGGGCCTGAAGGTGGTCGGCACAGACGATTGTTTCCTGAGAATGCAGCGTGACGTGAGGGCCGCGAATGTCTGAAACGCGCAGGCGACAAGCGTTTCAAGACGAATTGAAACTGTTTTAATGACGCTTGCCGCTAGGTCTGCCAGTTGCTTTTTGCTAAGGTGTCGGCAACTCAATATGACCATATCGCGAGGTGTCTGCTTGATTAGGGTGCTAGTGGTCGATGATCATGATCTCGTTCGTACCGGCATTACACGAATGCTGGCAGACATCGATGGCCTGCAAGTGGTCGGCCAGGCCGAGTCAGGCGAAGAAGCCCTGCTCAAGGCGCGCGAACTGAAACCCGATGTGGTCCTGATGGACGTCAAGATGCCTGGCATCGGCGGTCTGGAAGCCACGCGCAAAATGTTGCGCAGTCAGCCAGACATCAAAGTCGTAGCGGTCACTGTGTGCGAGGAAGATCCGTTCCCGACACGCTTGCTGCAGGCCGGTGCTGCCGGTTACCTGACCAAGGGCGCCGGGTTGCCGGAAATGGTCCAGGCCATTCGCCTGGTATTTGCCGGACAACGTTACATCAGCCCGCAAATCGCCCAGCAACTGGCCATCAAATCATTCCAGCCGAGCAACGATTCGCCCTTCGACGCGTTGTCGGAGCGGGAAATCCAGATCGCCTTGATGATTGTCGGCTGCCAGAAAGTGCAGATCATATCCGACAAGCTCTGCCTCTCGCCTAAAACCGTGAACACCTACCGTTATCGAATTTTTGAAAAGCTTTCGATCAGCAGCGATGTCGAATTGACGCTGTTGGCGGTTCGTCACGGCATGGTAGATGCCAGCCTCTGACATGACCGAAACTTTCGATCCGAGCGCATTCCTGTCAACTGTCAGTGGCCGTCCCGGCGTCTACCGCATGTTTGACAGCGAGGCGCGCCTGCTCTATGTCGGCAAGGCGAAAAACCTCAAGAATCGACTGTCGAGCTACTTCCGCAAGACGGGCCTCGCGCCCAAGACCGCCGCGCTGGTAGCGCGAATCGCCCAGGTCGAGACGACGATCACAGCGAACGAAACCGAAGCCTTGTTGCTTGAGCAGACGCTGATCAAGGAATGGCGGCCGCCCTACAACATTCTGATGCGCGACGATAAATCCTATCCCTATGTGTTTCTTTCGGACGGGCAATTTCCGCGCTTGAGCATTCACCGCGGTGCGAAGAAGGCCAAGGGCAAATACTTCGGTCCGTATCCGAGCGCGGGGGCGATTCGCGAAAGCCTTAGCCTGCTGCAAAAAACCTTTTTCGTCCGCCAGTGTGAAGACAGTTATTACCGAAACCGTACGCGCCCGTGTCTGCAATACCAGATCAAACGCTGCAAGGCGCCGTGTGTCGGTCTGGTCGAGCCCGAGGTTTACGCTGAAGATGTGCGCCACTCGGTGATGTTTCTTGAAGGACGCAGCAATGCCCTGACGGACGAACTGTCGACGGCGATGGAAGAGGCGGCGATCAATCTGGAATTCGAGCGGGCTGCCGAACTGCGGGATCAGATCTCGTTGCTGCGCCGGGTGCAGGATCAGCAGAGTATGGAAGGCGGCTCTGGCGACGTTGACGTGATCGCGGCGTTCATCAATCCGGGCGGCGCATGCGTTCACCTGATCAGCGTGCGGGGCGGGCGGGTGCTCGGAAGCAAGAACTTCTTCCCGCAGGTGGGTATTGAAGAAGACGTCTCTGAGGTCATGGCAGCGTTTCTTGGACACTATTTCATCAGCAGCCCCGAGCGCGACCTGCCGAGCGAACTCATTGTCAATGTGGTTCACGAAGATTTCCCCACCCTGATCGAGGCCATTGAAGAATTGCGCGGTCGTGAGTTGACCATCAGCCACCGGGTCCGGGGTACACGCGCACGTTGGCAACAGTTGGCCGTGACCAATGCCGAACAGGCGCTGGGTGCGCGGCTGGCCAACCGACAGCATATGGGTGCCCGTTTCGAGGCGCTGGCCGAAGTGCTCAAACTCGATGAACCGCCGCAGCGACTCGAGTGCTACGACATCAGTCACTCCAGCGGTGAGGCCACGGTGGCGTCCTGTGTGGTATTCGGTCCGGAAGGCCCGATCAAGTCCGATTACCGTCGTTACAACATCGAAGGTGTGACGGCGGGCGACGATTACGCAGCCATGCACCAGGCGCTGACCCGGCGCTTCAGCAGACTCAAGGACGGCGAAGGCAAACTGCCGGACATTCTGCTGGTGGACGGTGGCAAGGGCCAGTTGTCGATGGCTCGCGATGTGCTCAATGAACTGGCCGTGCCCGACCTGATTTTGCTCGGTGTGGCCAAAGGCGCAACGCGCAAGGCGGGTTTTGAAACGCTGTATCTGAACGATGCCGCGCACGAGTTCACCTTGCGCGGCGACTCACCGGCACTGCATTTGATTCAGCAGATACGCGACGAGGCGCACCGTTTCGCGATTACCGGGCACCGCGCCCGTCGTGGTAAAACCCGCCGCACGTCTACGCTTGAGGGCGTTGCAGGAGTCGGGCCGACGCGCCGCCGCGATTTGTTGAAACATTTTGGTGGATTGCAGGAGCTGTCTCGTGCAAGCATCGAAGAGATCGCCAAAGCACCCGGAATCAGTAAAAAGCTTGCAGAGTTGATTTATGCAAATCTGCACAGCGAGTAGAATGCCACCTCACCTCGTAGCCAGTTGTGCCGATGAATATCCCTAATCTGATTACCGTACTACGCGTCCTGCTTATCCCGATCTTCATTTTACTGTTCTACCTGCCATACCATTGGAGCTACATGGCGTCCGCTTCGGTATTCGCATTCGCTGCAGCAACGGACTGGCTGGACGGGTACCTGGCCCGCCGTCTGGAACAGAGTACGCCGTTCGGGGCCTTCCTCGATCCGGTGGCCGACAAGCTGATGGTTGCGGTCGCCCTGGTGTTGCTGGTGCAAGAGCACGGTAATCTGTGGCTGACACTGCCCGCAGCCGTGATCATCGGGCGAGAAATTGTCATTTCGGCGCTCCGCGAGTGGATGGCCGAACTCGGCGCGCGTGCACACGTTGCAGTATCGAATCTGGGCAAATGGAAAACCGCTGCCCAGATGCTGGCGCTGGTGATCCTGCTGGCCAACCCGTCAAGCTTCACGTTCTGGGTTCTGCTGGGTTACGCCTTGCTGCTGATCTCGGCGGGTTTGACGCTGTGGTCGATGGTCCAATACCTTCGCGCAGCCTGGCCGCATCTGAAGACGGACGTTGAAAAGAAATAAAACATTTTTGAATCAAAGGGTTGACGGGGCATTCGCTTTCTATAGAATGCGCCTCACCAAGACGCGGGAATAGCTCAGTTGGTAGAGCACGACCTTGCCAAGGTCGGGGTCGCGAGTTCGAGTCTCGTTTCCCGCTCCAGATATTGTTCTGCAGATTTCCACTGAATTCTGTAAGTGATTGAAATAAGGGCCTTTTGGCCCTTTTTTCGTTCCAGCGGGAACCACTGAAATCCAGCTCCATCCAGTGCTTTCGAGTCCCGATTTAAGTTCCGAATGAGGATCTTGGATTTGGATGTGCACTGAATCGGTTTTTTGCTGGGGCAGCTTGGATAGCGAGACGAGGAGACGCCTTCAGCTGCAATAGATCCCCAGAAAAAACGAACCGCTGATCACGCCGGCTGCCAGCAGAAGTGCAGGCTTGCGGCCTTGATGCATTGCCACGCCCATAATCCGCATGTTGCTGGGGCCGGGGTTCGCCGCTCCAACGATGTAGGCTGTGAAGACGAACAGCAAGTGATGAAAATCAAATGACATGAGTAACCCCTTGTTAACTGTCTAGGCGCCAGCAACTCGCCGCCACCGTCTGTCCTGCAACTTCTGCTTCCAACTGCAGCAGGCAGCCTGAGTCAGGTGCCCCTCCGAGCACTTCCAGCTTGAGTTCCTGACGGGAACTGGTGATGTACAGAGTGGTGCCATCTTTGCCTGCGAAGCAAAGGTCGGAAGGGCTGGGTACTGGAAGGCCTATCATTCGGTCCAGATTGCCCTCTGCATCGAAGCGCGCGAGACTCCAGCCATCACGCTGGGTTGTCCACACGCCGCCTTGTGCGTCCAAAGCCAAGCCGCTTAGGCTTCCCCCGCCGCGTGGCAAGGTAGCCAGTCGGCGCACGGTGTTGCTACCAGGCTGCATCCTGAGGATGTCGCCTGTCCCTGGTGCGATGGCGTATAACGCTGTGCCGGTTGCATCCCACCGAAAGCCACTGACTTGTTCACTCAAGCTCCAGCCATGGCGCAGTTCCCCCTCAACACTCACCTCACCAATTACGCAGCCGCTTGACGTTCTGGTACATCCCCACAGCGTGCCTGATGGATGGGTGCCCAAGGCCAGGAGGCGGGAGCCCAGAAGATCCTGCATGGAATGCTCCGCGCCTTTCCAATCGATGAGTGACCAGCCTCCTGCGTGGGCTACCAACAAGCCATCATGGTGCATCTCCATGGCACGCACAGGGAAGTCCAATCGGCTCAGAATGCGGCTGCTGCGACCGTCCCAGCAATGTATCGCCGGTGCAAGGGTGTCCGCCCAATAAAGCCGTTTTTGCTCGGCGTGCCAGCGCGGGAAGGCACCATGGAAAGCCCATGGCCCGGGCACTACATTCGTAGCGCTGGTCGCGTGGGCTGAGGGTTCACCCCGCAGTTGTTCTCCGACCCGTCGCGCGGCATCTGCCAGCTCCGGACCGAGCAACGTCAAACGCTCCAAGGTGAGTCGATAGGCCGGCCCGGCGACGCTCAGCGCACCGCGCACGTTGCCGTGCTTATCGATGATCGGGGCGGCGACGCAACGCACTCCTAGCCGTATCTCTTCATCATCCAGCGCGTAGCCGCGAGTACAGGTGATCTGCAATTCGGCCAACAAGCGCCGGCGATCGGTGATCGTCAGCGGTGTCAGCGGCTCCAGCACCAGCCCCTTGAGAATATCGTCACGGGCGCCAGGCGCCAGCGCCGAAAGGATGGCTTTACCCTGGCCGGTGCAGTACACCGGCTTGCCCTGGCCCAGGCTGGCTGCAGAGCGCAGGGTGTGGGCGCCATCGCAACGCTCAAGCGACAACACTTGGTTACCGTCCAGTACAGCCAGGTAAGAGGTTTCGCCTGTGAGGTCACGCAATGCACGAAGCTCGGCGCTGGCGGCGGCCACAAGGTCCGGCTCCAGGTACGCGTTACGCACCATCTCCAGATAATTGAAGCCCAGCCGGTAGACCTTGCGTGTGGGGTCGCGCCGAATCATGCCGCGCTCTACCAGCGTGGCGAGGATCCGGTACATCGTTGTGCGTGGCAATTGAACCTGAGCGGCCAATTGCGTTTGGCTGATGCCGTTGGGAGTTGCGCCAACGGCTTGCAAGACATCCAAGGCTTTTTCCAGCGCGCCCGTGCCATCCCCGGTCTTCATCGAATATTCCCACCTTTTGGAACTGCTCTGGTTGGTTACCCATTCTGCTGCTTTTTCATTCGGTTTTCCGCCATAGAATCGAACTCAGCGGGGCAAGTTACGGGTTGAGTTCCACATGGTGGGAATGCCGGACTGCTCATCAGATGCCGTATCGTTTGGAGAACTTATAAGAATGTCCACCATCCACACCTACGCTGACGCTCATGAAAGCGCTTCGGGCAAGCGGGTAGAAGTCAGTGATGAAGTCCTGGCCAGGCTCGCCACGTGCAGCAGTGGTTCGTTAACGACCCAGTTATTCAAGCGTGGCTTTCGCCAGCCCGCGCTGGTCGGCCTGCGCGCCATGACGCGCGACACCAAGCCGTTCGCTGGACGCGCTTTCACCATGCGCTTTATCCCGGCGCGTGAGGATATCGATACCTACGCGACGATGACGACCAAACCCAATGACGACAACCTGCAGTGGCAGGGCGTCGAACAGATTCAGCCGGGTGATGTATTGGTGATCGATAGCCGCAATGACCCGGCCGCCGCTTCCGCTGGCAACATCCTGGTGACCCGGCTGCTGGCACGCGGCGCCAAGGCCATCGTGACAGACGGCGCCCTGCGCGACGGCAGCGAAATTGCTGGCATGAACCTGCCGGCCTACGCCCGTGAGATCACGGCCACTACGCGCATTTCCTACCACCACGTTGCCGATCTGCAAGTACCGATTGGCTGCGCCGGTGTCGCGGTTTATCCCGGCGACATTATCGTCGGTGATGCTGATGGCCTGACCTTGGTGCCGGCCCATCTGGCCGAAGAATTGGCCGAGGTCTGCAGCGTGCAGGATGACCTCGAGCATTACCTGGCCATGCGCATTGCCGCAGGTGAAGCCTTGTGGGGCGTCTACCCACCCAGCCCGGCTTCGATCGCCGATTACCACACCTGGGTCGCCCATGGCCGCCCGACCATTCCTTCAATCATTGCCCGCAAGGAGGACTGACCGTGGCCGAGCACACTTACGCCCAATTGATTCGTCGCTATTTCGATGCCTGTAACGAGGCTGACTACGACAAATTGGTGTCCTGCTTCACTCCGGATGCGGTGCATTACTTCCCCGCCGGCCTGCCGGATATTCCATGGCGCACGGCCGACGCCATTGCCCGTAAGTGGCAGTGGTGCGTGGAGAACCTCGGTTCACAGTGGACCATCGAGAAAATCCTGGTCAGTCACGACAGCCATGAAGCGGTGATCGAATGGACGCACTGGAAAAGCAAGCTGAACACGGCCCTGCGCGGGGATGAGTGGTATGTATTCGACGAGCAGAGCGGTCTGATCAAAGAGATTCGTGCGTATTACGCCTCGCCTGCGGACAAGGCCGTCGCGATCAATGAACTGGTGGATTTCGACTACGCAGGTCGTGGTTACAACCTCGGCCCTGCGCCGCACTGAACGGAGATCGACATGAGTAATCAACAAGACCCCGCATTGGTTGGCATCGACAAGGTGGTGGCCAAGGCAGTAGACGCCGCGGTTACCTGGGCCGAATCATCAGCCGCTGTACGTGCCACTTTACTGCGTGGATTAGCCTCTGCCCTTGAGCACAACCAGGCGCAACTGGTGGCCATCGCGGACCGTGAAAGTGGGCTGGGTGAAGCGCGGCTCAACGGCGAAGTCGCACGTACCGCGTTCCAACTGCGTGGGTTCGCCAGCGAAGTGGAGGCGGGCGTGCCTTTTCGCCGCGTTGTCGATGAGGCCATCGCCGGTGCCCCACCGGTTGGCCGGCCGAAACTGGTGCGAGTGCAGCGTCCGCTGGGGCCTGTAGCGATGTTTTCCGCGAGCAATTTTCCGTTCGCTTTTTCGGTACTCGGCGGCGACACGGCTTCTGCGCTGGCAGCCGGCTGCCCGGTGGTAGTCAAGGCACACTCGGGTCACCCTGCGCTGTCTCGTGCTGTATTCGAGGTGGCCGCAGCCGTCATTCGCGAGCAAGGGTTGCCCGAGGGCGTACTGACTCTGGTTGAAAGCACCTCACGTGCAGGCGGTATTTACCTGGTGCAGCATCCTGCAATTGCCGCCGTAGCGTTCACGGGCTCTTTCCAAGGGGGCAAGGCATTGTGGCAAGCGGCAAATGAACGTGCGCGTCCGGTGCCATTCTTTGGTGAGTTGGGCTCTATCAACCCGTTGGTCGTGTTGCCGACGGCACTGGAGCACAACAGTGAAACGCTCGCCAAGACACTGGCGGCCTCCATTACGCTTGGCAGCGGTCAATTCTGCACCAGCCCAGGCCTGATAGTTGTTTTGGAATCGCCCCAGTCCCAGCGTTTTGTCGCTCAATTGGCCGAAGCCATCGCACCCATCGGCACGCACCGCATGCTTACAGCAGGCATGCAGAAGGGGTTCGAGGCCGCCGTTGCCACCGTGGCGCAGCATGCGACACCTGTCTTTGACAAAGCTGCGGAGGGGGCCGGACCGGCACCTCAATTGTTGGCCGCCGATGCAGAAGCATTTATCGCCAACCCGCACCTGCGTGAGGAGATGTTTGGTCCTGCCGCGTTGATCATCACTGCCGGGTCACTGGCTCAGGTCATTGAGGTGCTGGACGTGGTGGGTGGGACCTTGACCACCACGCTGTGGGGCGCCGAAGAATCCAGTGAATTCAATCGGCAATTGGTGCGTGCTGCCGAGCGTGTATCAGGTCGCGTCTTGTTCGGCGGCGTGCCGACCGGAGTGGCTGTGTGTCACGCGCAGCAGCATGGCGGACCATGGCCGTCGTCGACCACTCCACAAGCCACCTCGGTCGGTTATGCCGCGCTCGAGCGCTTCTTGCGCCCGGTGGCGTTGCAAGACGCGCCGGCCTGGGTCCTGGGTTAAACGGAGGGCGTAACGATGATGCGACATATCGTAATGTTCCGGCGCCTGGCGGGTGTCGAACCGCAGCCTGAACTGGAAGCGCGTCTGGTCGCGCAGATGCGCGGCCTGGAGGCGGAAATTGACTTCATTCGCCAGTGGAGCGTGGCCGCTAATGAGCTGCACCGGCCGATCTGCTGGGACTACATCCTTGAGTCCACCTTTGATGACGGGGCGGCGGTCGAGCGTTACCTGCCGCACCCCGCGCACCAGGCCTTGGTGGCGGACCTCAAACAGTACTTCGAATGGGTGGCAGTGGATTACAGCGTCTAGACCCCAGCAGCGCCTGGCCTGTTGCCCGGGGCAGGCGCTATAACAACAAGATCCGGCATTGCAATGCCGGGCGGAGATGTAAATGAACAAGAAAAAGAACTACCGCTGGACAATCCTGACGATGCTGTTCCTCGCCATGGTCATCAACTATATCGATCGCGCAGCCTTGTCGATCGCAATGCCGTTTATCACCCAGGAATATCACCTCACGCCTTCGGAAAAAGGCATGATCTTCAGCAGCTTTTTCTTCGGCTACGCGCTGTTTTGTTTTATTGGTGGTTACCTCGCCGACCGCTTCGGCCCCAAGCGCGTACTGACCTGGTCCATGAGCTTCTGGTCGGTGCTGTGTGGCTCCACTGCGTTGGCGTTCAACTTCTGGTCGCTGCTGATCGTCCGCGCGCTGTTTGGCGTCGGTGAGGGGCCGGTGTCAACCACGGCCAACAAAACCGTCAACAGCTGGTTTCCAATCAAGGAGCGTGCCCGCGCCATCGGCCTCAATCAGGCCGGGGGGCCATTGGGCGGTGCCTTGGCCGGTCCCATTATTGGTTTTCTCGCCCTGTGGTTGGGCTGGCGCGTTGCCTTTGTGGTCATTGCCGTGATCGGCTTGGTCTGGGCGGTCGCCTGGTACCGACTGGCCACGTCGACCCCGAACGAACACCCTAAGGTCTCGCCCCAGGAACTTGCCGAGATTAACGAAGGCCGTGAAGCGCCTGTGTCTACCGTAGAAAACGCGCCACGCACGCCTGTCCTGGAGATCATTCTGCAGCGTTCGGTGTTGGTCACTGGTGTGTCGCTGTTTTGCTACAACTACATCCTGTACTTCTTCATGACCTGGTTTCCCAGCTACCTGATCGACGCCAAGGGCATCGACCTCAAGGCCATGAGCATCGTTACCGCCTTGCCTTGGCTGGTGGGCACCGTTGGTTTTGTCTGCGGCGGCCTGCTCATTGACTGGGTGTTCAAGCGCACCGGCAAGCAGTTGTTTTCGCGCAAAGTGGTTCTCGTCACGTGCCTGTTGATTGCGGCGGTGTGTATCGGGTTGACCGGTCAGGTTCAGAGCGTGACAGCGACCGTGGCGGTAATGACCGTCGCCATCGGTTTCTTGATGCTCACCGCGCCGGCCTACTGGTCGCTGATCCAGGATGCTGTACCGGATCACCAGGTCGGCACAGCAGGCGGGTTCATGCATGGGCTGGCCAATCTGTCGGGCATTGTTGCGCCAACGGTCACTGGCTTTATCATCCAGTCCACCGGCACTTACAGCAGTGGTTTTGTCTTGGCAGGTGGTCTTGGCATCCTCGGTGCGCTGATCGTGGCGTTCTTTGTTGGCCAAAAGCCGCAGAAACGCGAAATGGCTATCGCCGTCGCCTGACCCTGTGAAACGTCGGCGAAAGTCGGCGACCGTAACGAATTTGGGAATTTGTCATGCCTACGCTGCTTATCACCGGCGCTGCCGGTATCGTCGGAACCGCGCTGCGGCCCTTTCTTCGTCAGCGCTATGCGCTACGCCTGCTTGATCGTAAACCTGTTGAAGGTCTGGTGGCAGGCGAGACGGCGGTGGTCGGTGATCTGACCGACCCGGCCTGTGTGCAACAGGCCGTCAATGGGGTAGATGGCATCCTGCATCTGGCCTGCGCTCACGGCACCGACATTGAGTTCATCAGCACGGTCGAGCCCAATTATCACGCCACCTTGTACCTGTTGGAGGCTGCGTTGCAGCACGGCGTAAAGCGTTTTGTGTTCGCCAGCAGCCATCACGTGTTGGGCCAGCACCGCAGTGACGCCGCTGAGTACTTTGACGACATGCCCGTGGCGCCCGACAGTTACTACGCGTTGAGCAAGGTATTTGGCGAAGCCGCCTGCGCCATGACCTCCCAGCGCAGCGACTTGGCCACGTTCATTGTACGTATTGGTAATGCTGACCCTAAGGTGTCCGACGCCCGCCGTTTGCGCATGTGGACCAGCGCCCGCGACTTGGCGCAATTGCTATTGATTGGCCTGGAGCACCCGGACGTGCATCAGGAAATCGTCTACGGCGTCTCCGAAAGTCCTAATCCGCTGTTCCACAACCGGCGCGCTCGCGCCTTGGGCTACACGCCGCAAGATAACGCCGGTGAGCATCTTGCCGAGCATTATCTGCCCTACGAGGCGATGGCACCCGTAGGGTCGGGCCGTGACCACGTGGGCGGAGCCTATGCCGGTGTGCCGTTGGCCAGTGTCTTGGAGCGTGTATGAAGATTCTCCGTGTCGACACGATAGTGGCGGAGATTCCATTCCAGGATGGTGGCAAAGGGCAGGGCGGTACGCCTTCTACCTGGCGCACCCTGGAAAACGTACTGATTCGTCTTGAAGACGAGCAGGGCAATATCGGCTGGGGTGAAGCCTTCGGTTACTTCGTTGCCGACGCAACCAAGGCACTCATCGATCGTCTGATTGCACCGCTGTTGCTGGCGCAAGACATTACCGATATCCCCGCATGGAACCTGGATTTGCAGCGACGTCTGCACCTGTTTGGCCGTTATGGGTTGACGCTGTTTGCCATCTCGGGGATCGACATCGCCCTGTGGGATTTGGCCGCTCGCCGTCAGGGCGTGCCGTTGCATCGACTGCTGGGTGAGTCCTGTCGAGACCAGGTGCCGGCGTATGCCAGCCTGGTGCGTTATGGCGACGACAAGATCGCCCCGGCGACCTGCGAGAAAGCCTTGGCGATGGGCTTCACCGACCTCAAGCTGCACGAGGCGACCCTGCACGACATCGCCGCCTGCCGACGCGCCGTGGGTAATTCGGTGCCATTGGCCACCGATGTCAATTGCTCGTGGAACGTGCAGGACACCCGCGAGTGGCTGCCGGCGTTGGCGGACCTCAACTTGGCCTGGCTGGAAGAGCCGATCTTTCCGCCCGAAGACTTCGCCACGCTCGCCAGCCTGCGGGGCCAGGGCGTACCGATTTCCGCCGGGGAAAACTGGTGCACAGCCGTGCAGTTCGAGCAGGCCTTGACGAGGGGGGCGGTCGATTCGATCCAACCCAGTGTGACCAAGGTCGGCGGCATTTCCGAATGTCTGCGCATTGCCGAGTTGGCGCGCGAGCACGATGCCGTGGTACTGCCGCATTGCCCGTACTTTGGCCCCGGGTTGATCGCCACTCTGCACTTGGCGGCGGTCCAGCCTTGGGTTCCCCAGGTGGAGTACCTGTTTGTGGAACCGGCGGACTGGCTGTACCCGGTCGAGTCGCTACGCCAGGGTAACCAGTTACTGATTCCCCAGGATGTCGGGCTTGGCGTGGACATTGATCTGCAGGTGATCGAGCGTTTCCGGCGTAGTTGACGTTTCATCCTTTTGTAAATTGATAAACCGTAGTCGCCGCGCAACCGGCGGCCGGGTTTGCCGTGCCTGATCCAGGCGCAGGAGGTCCCATGCAACCTGTCGTACTGAGCAATGCCACTTGGACATTGAGTTTGCTGCCCGCCTGGGGCGGTCGTATTGCCACCCTGCGCGCGAAGGGGCTGGATGTGCTGGTTCCGATCGACAGCGAAAGTTTCGATCCGCTGAACTGGCCCAGGGCGGGCGCTTATCCGCTGATGCCGTACTCCAACCGCCTGCGTAATGCGAAACTTAGTTTCAACGGTCGCGTGCACGGCTTGCCGGCCCATCCAGCTGCTGCCCCCCATACCTTGCACGGCGTGAGTCACACGCTGGCCTGGGACGTGGTCAGGGCAACTGCCGATCACGTGCTGATTGCCTGTGATTATAAAGGTGAGCATTGGCCATGGGCGTTTCGTGCCGAGCAGCATTTTTCCTTGCTCGGCAATCGCTTGCGTATCACGTTAGCGTTGACGAACAACGGCGAGCAGCCCATGCCCGGCGGACTCGGCTTGCACCCGTATTTCCAGCGCCACCCCGGTCTGCGCGCGCACTATGCGGTCGGCCGTGATTGGGCCATTGATTGCGACTACCTCGTCACTGGCGAGTACCTCGACCAACTGCGCAACGTGGTGTTCGAGGCGGACGATGCGAGCGCACTGGCCCATTACCAGTCGAGTTGGAATGGGCATCTGCAACTGGCGTATGAGAGCGGCCAGCTCGACCTACACGCATCGGCACCGCTGAGTCATTTCGTCGCCTTCGCCCCGGCCAATGCCACCTACCTTTGCCTGGAGCCGGTGTCGCACCTTGCCGACGCCTTCAACCAGCCGCGTCCAACCTGGCACGACGTGGGCACTCATGAACTGGCACCAGGGCAACGCCTGAGCGCAACCCTTGATTTCACCTGGCACGACACCTGACGTCATCCACTGACCGCTGAACCGACACCCACCACCGAGAACAATAATAATGAAAAGATCCTCACATGAGGCGGGCTTCGCTCGCGCTGCAAAACCTCTGACACTGCTGCTCAGCCTTGGCCCCTTGGCGGCCCAGGCCGATCTGATCGATGACGCCCACGGCAACCTGACCTTGCGCAACTTCTACTACAACCATGACTTGCGTGACTCGACCAAGCCGGCACAGTCAAAGTTGGAGGAGTGGGCACAGGGTTTCATCTTCAAAGGCGGCTCGGGTTACACCGACGGTATCGTTGGCGTAGGTGTGGATGTCTACGCAGGCCTGGGGCTCAAGCTCGACTCGTCGCCCTCGCGCAGTGGCACCGGATTGCTGCCTGGCGCTTACGACCGCGCCGGTGGTCCGCGCAATGCCGACCCGCGTTCGGTCGACAATTTTTCCGAGGCCACCGCTGTGCTCAAACTGAAGTATTCCAAGAGTGAACTGAAGGTGGGTGGCCTGTTTCCGAAAATCCCGCTGGTCACTTCCGGGGATTCCCGACTGCTGCCGCAGTTCTTTGAAGGCGCGATGCTCGACATTCGCGAGTTCGATAATCTCGATATCAGCCTGGGCCAGATGCGCCGCGTCAATCAGCGCGAATTCGCGGGCAGCCGTGAGATTCAGGTGGGCAATTACTACAGCGTGTTCAGCGACCGCTTCAATTACCTGGGCGGTACCTGGCGCATCAACCCGCAATGGACCGCAGGTGCGTGGGGTGGACGTCTGGAAGATGTCTATCAGCAAAACCTGTCCACCGTGACCCATACGCACAAGGCAGGTGAGTGGAACCTGTCGGGTACGCTCAATTACCTCGACACCGGTGAGTCCGGCGCTGAACAGGCTGGCAAACTCGACAGCCGCATGACGTCCGGGATGCTCAGCGCCAACCTGCGCGCGCAGACTTTCCGCATTGGCTACCAGTACAACGCCGGTGACAGTGCGCTGCCGTTTATTCACGACACCGACCTGCCAGGCGTGGCTAACGCGGTTCAGGTTCTACGTTTCGACCGTGCACAGGAGCGCTCGTGGCAGGCGCGTTATGACCTGGACTTTGCGCCGCTCGGCGTGCCCGGCCTGACGGCTTTTGCTCGTTACGTGAAAGGCGACAATTTCAAGGTTGCAGGTCAGGACGCCAGCGAATGGGAGCGCAACCTGGATATCACCTATGTGATTCAGGACGGCCCACTGAAAAACCTTGCGCTGCGCTGGCGCAATGTCCAGTTGCAAGGGGATGCAACCGGGCGCCGGGATGAAAATCGGGTGATTCTGGCCTATACCTTGCCACTGTTTTAGTAGCCGCAATTGATCACGTTGCCGCACTGCTTGTAGTGCGGCAGCTTTGTTTTATGGAGGTGCATGTATCGTGACTCAAACCTACCAACTCGATGCTGCCATGCAAGCCTATGTCGAGGCCAGCCAGCGCTTCTCCCCCGCAGATGGCAGCCTGGCCGCTCGGCGCGAAGCGTTCTTGCGTGCCTGTCGAGCGTGTACGCCGTCTGCGCCTGACGACTGGCGGATTGATGATCTCCGATGGCAGGGAGTGCGCTTGCGATGCTACCGACCCGACGACATCACCCCCGTGGGAGGTTGGCCAACTCTGCTTTATATCCACGGCGGCGGCTGGGATTTGGGTAGCCTTGATACCCACGACTGGTTTGCATACGCCTTGGGCCAGCGGTTGAAGGTGGCCATCGTCGCGGTCGATTATCGGCTTGCACCTGAGCATGGCTATCCTGCTCCATTGGAGGATTGCCTAGACGTTTGGCATGGACTGCGGGAGGGACTCGTCGATCCTGATCTCAGTACCGAACGCTTGATGGTCATCGGTGACAGTGCCGGAGGTACGCTGGCGGCGGGTTTGTGTATGGCCTTACGACGAGATGGACATCCTCAGCCGTTGGCCCAGGTACTGATCTATCCGGTTTTGACGGTTGCACATCAACTTCCATCCATGCAAGAACATGCAAATGCACCGATGATGACAGTGACCGGTCTGGCGAAGTCTCTGGAAGGGTTTCTGCCGAATGCGCAAGACCGACTGGACCCATGCGCCATGCCTTTGGAAGCGAAAGACTTTCGTGGGCTCGCGCCGACGTTCGTTGCCGTGGCGCAAATTGATCCTCTGCGAGATCACGGAGTGTTCTATCACGATGTATTGGCGGCTGATGGCGTGGACACACAATTGCACATCGCGCGAGGCATGGTGCACTCAGGGTTGAGGGCTTTCGGAGCGCCAGTAGTGGAAGCCGCTTGGGACTCCATCGCACTGTTCGTGGAGAAAAAACTGTAGCCTCAGTGCTGCCAACGATGGATTCCAACCCTGCTCTGATCAACCTGCGGCCCTGGTTTAATGTGCTGGGTCCATGGGTGGGTGCCAGCTTCAGGGCCACTGTCGTTTATCAGTAGATCTTTAGCTCAGTTATGAATCACAGGGTTTGACTGCCGCTACTTTTAAGGGCGGCAGCGACTGCCGCTGAAAGTGAGGTGGTGGTCCTGCCGATCAGCTTCGATAGCTGGTGGCTGTCATCGAAGAGTGCACCCTCAGATGCGCTGATATCGTACCCAGCGACGGCGCGCGCCACTGGTTCTGGCAAGCCGAAACCCGTTAGAGCATTGGCGTAGTCCGCCTCAGGCAAATTCTTGTATGGAATGTCTTTGCCGATTTGTCGTGAGACTTCTGCAGCCAGCTCAGAGAGTGTCCACGCGGTGTCGCCAGCCAATTCGTAAGTTTTGTTCTCATGGCCTTCACGGGTGAGCACTACTGCAGCGGCGTGTGCGTAGTCTTCGCGCGTCGCTGCGGCAATCTTGCCAGCCCCGGCGCTGCCAAGAAAAGCGCCGCCAGCAAGCGCTCCTGGGATGAAGCCAGTGTGATTCTCGGCGTACCATCCGTGACGCATGAGGGTGAACTCAAGGCCCGAGTCTCTGAGCGCTGCTTCGGTTTGGCGGTGCTCCCCGGCGAGGCTCAATGGTGAGGTGTCTGCATGAAGAAGACTGGTGTAAACGATGCGCTTCACGCCTGCCTGCTGCGCCGCATTGATGACGTTTCGATGCTGCTCCACGCGCTTGCCGATTTCGCTTGATGAAATCAAAAGCAGCGTGTCAACTCCCGTGAGGGCCGTAACAAGGGTTTCAGGCTTAGAGTAATCTGCTGTTCGAGCCGCTACGCCCAACTCGCTTGCCTTGATCGGGTTGCGAACGAGGGCGACGATATCGGACGCGGGTACTTTCTGTTTGAGTTTCTCAACAACGAGTCGGCCGAGTTGGCCAGTCGCACCGGTGATGGCAATCATGAAGAAGCTCCTTGTACAAAAAATGTAGGCGCAGGCAGAATATTGGCCTGGCAATCTTTTTGTAAGTACGCACCTGAAGGTAAGTATGTATGTCTGATTCTGTTCCTCGTGAAGTTATTGAGCGGCCCACGACCGTGGCTAACCAATTACGTGAGGGGCAGCTGTTTGACCCAGGCTGCCCTTTAAGGATAATCCTTCAGCACGTCACGAGCCGTTGGGGCGTATTGGTACTGGTAGCGTTAATTGCAGGTACGCACCGCTTTAGCGATCTGCGTAGAAAGATTGGAGGTGTAAGCGAAAAGATGCTTGCACAAACACTTCAGTTTTTGGAAAGCGATGGATTTGTTATACGTAAGTCCTACCCGGTAGTACCACCTCATGTTGAGTATAGCCTTAGCCCTATGGGGCTTGAGGTGGCGCGTCATGTAGAAGTCCTCGCAGATTGGATTGAAGCGAATCTACCAGAAATTATGAATGCGCGTCTCTCGCGCCAAGATTAATAGGTAACTTTTTTAACGCCTTTGCTCATAATATGAATTTGTTGTTTTTTTTTGTTTGTGAAACAAATTGATCCTCACTCCTTAATATATTTGAGTGGGGAATAACTGTTATTGCTTCACTGCATACATTCTTGGTCGAGCCTGCAGTCGAAACTAAAATATTATATTTTTGACATTGTTACCTCAGATTAAAGAGTGCTCTCTAAGGCGCATACACACTGACGGGGTTGGACTTGAAAACTCCGCTGAGAATGAAGGCATAGCGTTCGGGCCGGATAAAAAAGGTCGTGCGGTCACAGCAGCGGCCGTTGGCGAAGTATGACGTGCGTTCCATCACCAGCAGCGCCGCACCACGTTTGACGTTCAGCGCGCTGGCCAGGCTTTTGTCGGCTTCCTGAGCGCGAATCGCCAGGTCGGCACGGCTCACGGGCAGGCCGGTGACCGCCTCCAGCACTGAGTAGATCGGCTGGTGCGCCACATCCGCCCAGACCACGCTTGCCAGTTCGGCGGGCAAGTAGCTGCGGCCCAAGGCGATGGGTTCTTCATCGACAAAATGCAGGCGCTCCACTTGCAGGCAGCGCGCTGCGTCCGCAAATAACTCACGCAACGCCTCTGGCACCGGCTGCTCGCTGTGGCTGATCACGTGCATGCTCGGCTTGAGCCCTTGCAGTAACAGCGCCTCATGAAAACTGCGCAGGGCATCGAGGCCGTGGCGCACCTGCTTGGCCGCGACAAACGTGCCTTTGCCTTGTTTGCGCTCGACCACACCCTCATCGCTGAGCCTGCCAACGGCCAGGCGCACGGTAACGCGGCTGACGCCAAACCGTTGGCCCAACTCGGCCTCGGAGGGCAGTTTGCCGCTCGGTTCGAAATCGCCGCGCTGGATCTCTTCCAGCAATCGATGGGCAATCTGCTCGTAGAGCGAGGTGGTGCTGTCGCGAAGAATAGACGTGGGCACTGTCGGTTCCTTGACCTTGGAGCGGGGCAGGTGTGCCTTCACTTCTAAGGTTATAGAAATAGGTTATTGGGACGACTAGTATTAATACGTATTATGTCGAGCAAGCCCATTGTAAACGACCTGACGACACTTGCCATGCCCAAAACCCCTGCTTTTCTCGACGACGCGCTGACGGTCGACGCCATCAGCTTCAGCTACCCCAATGGGCATCGGGTGTTTTCCTCATTTAGCCTGAGTGCCAAGCCGGGTGAGTTCGTGGCGATCCTCGGGCCATCGGGGTGTGGCAAGACCACGTTGTTGAACCTGTTAGCCGGTTTCCAGCAGCCGCAACGTGGGCAGATCCGCATCAACCAGGCGGCGGTGCGGCCTGAGCTGGCCGAGTTGGGCTATGTGTTCCAGTCGGCGCAGCTGTTTCCGTGGTTGAACGCACTGGAGAACGTTCGGTTTGGCTTGCGCATGACGGCCAACACCGGTGACGCCGAGCAGCGTGCCCATTCGTTGCAGTATTTGCGCCTGGTCGGCCTGGAGCAGGCGGCGCACCGCTTGCCGCATCAACTGTCCGGCGGCATGCAGCAGCGTGTCTCCCTGGCGCGGACCCTGGCCCTGGAACCCAGCGTATTGCTGATGGACGAGCCCTTTGCTGCACTGGATGCCATCAGTCGCAACAGCATGAATGAAGAAACCCTGCGCCTCTGGGCGGAGCTGGGCCAGACCGTGTTGTTCATCACCCACGATATCGACGAGGCGGTGTTCCTGGCGGATCGCGTGATCGTGCTCAACATCGCGCCGGGCGGCATTCACAGCGAGCTGAAGATCGACCTGCCGCGCCCGCGCTCCAACCTGCAAACCCGCCGCCTGCCGGCCTTTCTTGATTACCGCAATGAACTGATGGAGCGCATCTCGCAAGTCATGGAGGTGCCTTCAACCCCCACCCGTCAACCCGAGTTAACCGCATGATCAAACGTTCACTGCTTGCCCTTTCCCTGACGGTCGCCGCGCTGGCAGGTGGTGTGTCCGCCGCCGAGAACCCTCTGCGCATCGGCTATGTGTTCGCCATGGCCAACGCGCCGGCGCTGATTGCCGATAAACAGGGCTTCTACCGTGAAGAGGGGCTGAATGTTGACCTAAAGGCCTTGGGCGACGGCCCGGTGATCCAGCAGGCGCTGGCGGCCGGTGAACTGGATGTGGCGTATGTTGGCACACCGCCGGTGTACCAATGGTTCTCGCGCGGGTTGCAAAGCCGGATCCTGGCCAAGGTCAACTATGGCCAGGCGGCGGTAATCGTCGACGCCAAGAGCCCGATCAACAGCCTGCAAGCACTCAAGGGCAAAAAGCTCGCCGGGGTGAAGAAGGGCAGTGGCATGGACGTGCTGTTGCGTGGCTATGTGTTGAAGGAAAACGCCGGGCTCAACCCCGACAAGGACCTGGACATCATCGACATGCCGCCGGGCAATATGAACGCGGCGTTGGAGCGTGGCGTTGTCGATGCGGCGTTTTCCTGGGAACCCTTCGTCAGCCAGTCCTTGCTGCGTGGCTCCAGCCGGGTGCTGCTGGATGTGAACCAGCCGCTGCCGAATTACCCGTGGTACGTAGTGATTGCCTTGCCGAAAACCTTGCAGGAACGTCCGGACGACGTGGTCAAGTTGCTGCGCGCGCACCGCAAGGCCATCGCGTTCCTGAATGCGCATCCCGACGAGTCGAATCGCATCATCGCCGAGGCGTTCAAGCTTGAAGCGGTGCAGGGCGCAGACGGCACGACCGTTGCCCCCGAAGCCATTGTCGCCCAGGCGCGCACGCGTCTCGGCTGGTCGGCGGACCTGCAGGCCACGGATATCCAGTTTATCCAGCGCCTGATGAACTACTCCTACGACCTGGGTTTTATCGACACGACGCTCAAGACCGAGCAGATCGTGGACACCTCCTATCTGGAAAAAGCCTCGCGCTGAGTCTGTCATGCATTTGCCAAAACCGAATTGGGGATGGGCTTCGCTCCCATTCCTGCTGTTGATCTGGATCGCCCTGGCCAGCCGCTTTCCTACGTACATCCTGCCGCAACCATGGGATGTGGCGCGCGAAGCCGTACGTTGGTTGGCGGACGGATCGCTGTGGCGACACCTGCGCGGCAGTGTGCTGGAAGAAATCGGCGGTTTTTGCGCGGCAGTGATCGTCGCAATCCTGCTGGGCACGGCCGGAGGGTTGTCCTCGCAGTTTCGCGACTTTATCTCGCCGCTCAACAGCCTGTTCATGGCCATTCCGCCTATCGCCTGGGCGCCGCTGATCATGATTATTTTCGGCCTGGGCTATGTGTCCATCGTGCTGGTGATTTTCATCGCAGCGGTGTTCCCCATGGCGGTGACGATCCAGGAAGGCGTGCAAAGCATTCGCGGCGGCGAGGTGCGCGCGGCCCGCACCTTGGGCGCCAATCACTGGCAACTGCTGGCGCATGTGTATTTGCCGGCGTCGCTGCCGTTTGTCACGGCGGCGCTGCGCATCGGCTTCAGCCAGGGTTGGCGCGCGTTGGTCGCTGCGGAAATGATCGGTGCCTCCCAGGGGATTGGCTGGATGGTCTCCACCGGCGGGCAGATCGGAAACAGCAGCCAGGTGCTGCTGGGCATCGTAATGATCGGCCTGATCGCCTGGCTGATGGAGAGTTTTGTGTTCCGGCGTATCGAGCGTCATTACCAGAAATGGCGTGTGCAATAAGCCACGGCCGACCTATTCGAACCCTTCAGTGGACCACTGCACGAGGTGTCAAGTGAGCAACGTTTTCGATCCCCGCGAAGCCGGGCATTACATCGCCCCGCAAGGCCTGTACGAACGCAACAAAAAACGCCCGTTTTTGGGCAGTATCAGCTGCGACCGCAGTACGGTAGTCGCCGGCCAATGGGATGAAATCACCCTGGTCTACGAGGTCGGCGGCAGCGGCCTGGCGGACGGCGCCTGGTTGAAACTGGCGTTCAAGTTCTACTCCGACTGGGCGCTGTTCCAGACGGCCAACCCGGCCGGCCCCCACTACGTCAGCGCCGAATACCAAGCGGGCGCGCTGGTTCCCGGCCAGAGCCAGGCAACGGTGCAGCACCTCAAGGTGCGCTTTGACCAAAAGGGCCATGAACGGCCGTTTCAGAAAGCGATCATCATCGACATCGTCGACGGTTACCTGAACCCTGGCGACAAGATCACTATTCGCCTGGGGGATCGACGTCAGGGCGGCGCGGGCACGCGGGTGCAGAGTTTTGTCGAGAAAGACTTCCGCTTCCGCTTGTTTATCGACCCGCTGGGCAGCTCCAAATTTGCCGAAGTGCCGGGCGACCCTTTGCTCGATATCGTGCCTGGCCCGGCGCAGAGCGTGCAGTTGATTGCGCCGCGCCTGGTGAGTGCCGGCGAGGCCTTCGATGTGCTGCTGCGGGTGGATGATGCCTGGGGCAATACCTGCCGTGATCTACCCCTTGAGGGTCTGTTGACGCTGGTTGATCCACAAGGCGAGACGCTGGAGCAAGCGTTCACATTGGCGACTGACGGCTGGGCGATTGCGCGGCTGGAAGGTTTGGAGCTGGTCGGAGCAGGGGAGTGGCGCTTGTTTGCCGACGTGGCGGGGGCCCGTGTCAGGGGCGCTCAAGCCTTCGTCACGGTGGATCCGGCGGGCACGGCATTGCGGCCGTTATACGCCGATCTACACGTGCATTCCGATGACACGGTGGGCACCAATGACACGCTGTACAACCTCAGCTACGGCCGCGATGTCGCCGGGCTGGATATCCTTGGCTACACCGCCAACGACTTTAATATCACCGAACAACGCTGGGACCAGGCGGTCAAGCTGATCCATGAGCTGAATGAGCCGGGGCGTTTCGTGTGCTATCCCGGCACTGAATGGTGCGGCAACTCCTGCGCCGGCGGCGACCGCAACGTGGTGTTCCTGCATGACCGTAAACCCGAGTTCCCCTTCGACAACCAAGGCCGGTTGGTGCGCTCCTTTGAATGGAACGAGTTCACCGCCGGCACCATCAAGCCCGGTGCATGGCCGGTGGACGAACTCTACGCGGCCTATGCCAAGGACCCCGAAGGCCACCTGATGATGCCCCACGTCGGCGGCCGCCGCTGCAACCTCGACTGGCACCACCCCGAGCTGGAACGTTTGATCGAGGTGGGCTCGGCCTGGGGGCAATTCCACTGGGTCTACGCCGAAGCGTTGCAGCGCGGTTACCGGGTGGGCGCAGCGGCCAACAGTGACGAACACCAGGGCCGGTGTGGCGGTGGCGTGCCGGCCACGGCCGTGTTTGGTTCGCGTGGCGGACTGACCGGCGTGGTGGCCGAGCGTTTTGATCGCGCCAGTGTCGGCAAAGCCTTGCGTGCCCGCCGTACCTTTGCGACAACGGGCGAGCGTTCATTTGCCAGCCTGCGCCAGGGTGAGCATTTTATGGGCGAAGTCTTCAGCGCCGATGCCAACGCGACCCTGGACTACCGATTGCTCGGCGAAGCGGGTTGGGAGCAGGTCGACCTGTTCGACGGCGACAAGTTGATCTGGTCACGCAACCTGCACCAGGAGCTGGGTCTCAGCAAGCAACGCATCCGCCTGCGCCTGGGCGGCGCGCGGATCAAGGACCGTTATCGCGGCGCCTACTGGACCGGCGAGATTCGTGTAACCGGAGCGGTGATCAACGGTTTCCGCGCCCTGGGTCTCGATCACCCGGAACAGACCGTATGGCGCAAGGATGCGAAGGTGCTGGCGTTCCGCACCGACACCAATGGCGACACCGACAGCATCGAAATCGACGTGTCCCATCTGGCGGGTACGACCTTGCAGGTCCACAGCCGGATCGACAATTACATCAAGGTGGGCGACCCCTCCGAGCCGCAGCCGTACGTGCATGCGCCGACGGTGCTGATGGAGGTTGCCGGTGAGGATCTATTGGCTCAACCCCAAGTGGTGGAGTTGCCGGGGGCGGAGCTGAAAGTGTCCCTGGAGCGTACAACAGCTGCGCCATTGCCTCGGGAGTTGCAAGGCAAGATTGAGCTGGCCGAACTGAACTTGCAGCCGGGCCGTGAGCATCCCTTGTTTATTTGTGCGCGGCAGCGGGATCAATCCAGGGTTTGGACGTCAGCATTGTTCCTTACTCCTGCCTCGAGCGAACTTAGGTGATGTCTGTGGCCCACATATACGCTTGGATGATCACCTGAATGTCTTATCGCCAAGGGCGCTGGGTACATTCAAATCAGCACAGCACCTGTTCGGTGCTGCGCGCGTGGGCTTGTCCAAGTCCGCGGTAAACGCTGCAGCTGATAGGTCAAACTCTGTGTCTTGGTCTTGAGGGGCACCAACCTTGAGGCTGCGGACTCGCTGATGAGTCTGAGTTCGTCTACTGGTGTATTTCAGTGACCGACATGGTGAAGACCAGCTTGGACCTACCCGCATTGGCGTAGGAGTGTGCAACATCTGTTTTTGCCACCGCAGAGCTACCTGCAGGGATGACTAATTCTGTTTCCCCGACCACACATTTCAGCGTCCCTTTCTCCACATGAAACAATTCAAGCGTGCCCTGAGGATGCCCCTGGGATGAAAAGGACTCACCCGGAAACATTTCCCAGCGCCATAGTTCAATCATGTTGGGGCCAGTCGTTCCTGCAAGCAGCCGAGCTGTCCCGCCCAGATCACCGGTCCAGAGAGTAGGGATCTCCTGACTGTTGATGATGTGAGCAGCAGGGGCGTCTGTCACATTGACGATGTCTGCTACAGAAAGCCCCAACGCCGCGGCGATTTTGCACAGGATGCCAATGCTCGGGTTAGCCGTGCATTTCTCAATTTCGACGACCATTCCTTTACTTACACCTGAGCGGCGGGACAGCTCATCCAAGGTGATTTTCTGATTCTTTCGTGCCTGTTTGAGCGAGCGTGCAACTGCCAGGCCCACTGTCTGAGCATCGGCGCCGGGCGTGGTCGATATACTGTTGTTTAGGGTCATTGCTGAGGGTCATGAGAGAAAGTTGAAGGAATTCTCGACGCTTGCTGCTGGTGTCGTCAATCTGCCCGGGGGCTGGACCTGATTCGATGGTCGATATATTGACTATGTTGGTCGTCACTGACTAGCATGAACCGACATGCGGATCACTGGAGATTCTTGATGCTGTGCGTACTGCCGTTAATTGACCAATCGGTTGCAGATTTGGCACCGGGCTTCCGGGCGCTGAGTATCGTTGTGAAGGCTGCCCCCCTCACCAACTCTGGCGTCGCTCAAGAGGCCTTGGACCGCGCTTGCGAGGCAGTGTTGGCAAGCGGTCCCGCTTGGGGAGAAGCGCATCTGGCGGCATGGGCAGAGACCTTCCGAAAGTTTGGGGCCAAGCCACAACGCACGCCTTGCTCAGCTGAGGCATTGCGCAAGCGTGTTCTACGAGACGGTAGCTTACCGAGCCTGGATCCCATGGTTGATCTCTACAATGCCATCAGTATCGAGTACGCGATCCCTGTAGGTGGGGAAAATATAGACGCCTATGTGGGCACGCCGCGGCTCGTCGTCGCAGACGGTACCGAGCCTTTTGACACCATGAAAGAAGGCGCTCCCGCTCACGAGTATCCCGACGCCGGCGAAGTGGTATGGCGGGACGATAAAGGCGTGACATGCCGCCGTTGGAATTGGCGGCAAGGTGTCAGAACACGCCTGGGTGCCGATGCAAAACACATGTGGTTCATTCTGGAAAGCTTGCCAGCGATGCCTCTTGAAGCGCTGACAGAGGCAGGCGACAAGCTTATTGAGGGCCTGCAACTGATGATGCCAGGCGTTCAAATTGAAAGCTCACTGATTGGTCCTGGATCTAATTAGTCGGAAGACGAAAGCCTGGAGTCATGAATGATATTTACCGGCCTTAGCGCATTTCCCTTGACGCCTATGAATGAGCAGGGCGTGGATGAAAACGCCTTTACTCGTCTTGTTGAGCAACTGGCAACCGCCAATGTCGACTCTATCGGCGCACTCGGTTCTACCGGTAGCTATGCGTATCTTTCTCGGGTTGAGCGGACTCGCGTTGCGCAGTTGGCAGTAGAGGCAGCGGGCAGTGTGCCTGTTATGGTCAGCATTGGATCGCTACGCACGCGTGAATGGGTGTCCGGTTTCATTAGACCACTACAGTGATCATTAACCGCTCGGCAGACTGTGTAAAAACTTGGCAATCTGCATCGCTGTTTAAGAAAATGCCCCGTATCGAAAGATTCGGGGCATTTTTTGTTATGGCTACCTCTTGGACGAATCACGCTCCAGCGAATGGAATCTGTCGCTCTAAGCATTTACGGCTGTGGGCGGGAGAGTTTCAGTGTCTGGGTGAAGGTGCCGTCCGGGTTGGGTTGCGAAGTCATTTCTCCGCCATAACCTGCATATTTTCCGGTGCTACCGATCACCGCGACCACCGACTGGCCTACCTCATGCTCTTGCCCTGCGACGACCAGGGTGCCTTCGACTTTCCCCGCCGTGTCAGTGAACAACAGCGTCCATTGGCATTGACTGTGCAGGGCTGGCAGTGTGTTGATGCAGTAGCCACTGTTGCTACCGATATCGTGTCGATCTTCGTTCATCAGGGGTTGGTCGAAGACGAAAAGGTCACCCTGTGAAGGGCCGGGGGGTCCGATGTCGACAGCGTTCTTGGTGCCACGGTTACCGTCGGCCAGAGTGACGAGCGTTAGCCATTCGGGTTCGTGGGCGTGTGCGGTCAAGGGCAGGGTGATCGTCAATAACAAACCCAGCGTGCGAAGAACGGTTGTAGTCATCAAGGTGGCTCCATTTTATGAAGGGGAGTTGTGCAGCGCATCGAGCTGCCGCGAAAAACACTAACAGCCAGTCATTCGACGTGAGAGAAAGTTATGTGAGCGTCTATGACAGAACGGTGTCCGTGTACGGCGAACCGCAATCAGCCCTCGATAAAAAAACCTTCAACGGTGGTTCGTGCATCAGGAAGTTCTGGTGCGAGATGTTCCAGGCATAGGCGCCCGCGAGAGTGAATACCAGCAGGTCACCAATCGCTAACTGCGCTACCGGTTGTTGCCTGGCGAGGACGTCCTTTGGCGTACACAACTGACCCACCAGCGTCACGGACTGATTGCTGATTTGCGCGGGCTGCGAACCTCGCAGTACCGTGAACGGATGGTCGTGGCCTTGAGCTGCAGGCGTGCGGAAGTGATGAGTACCGCCGCGTCCGATGGCAAAAAACTCGCCGTGGCTGCTTTTGATGTCCAGCACCTGCATGACGTAGTAACCACAGGCAGCGCTGATGAAACGTCCGATCTCGAAGCGTATGCGGGTCGCGCCCATGGCATATTCATCGATCAACCCTTTCAGGCCCTGACAGAACGATGGCCAATCGAACGACTTCGCCGCATCCTGATAATTGATACCCATCCCTCCGCCAACATTCAGCAGCGGCAGTTGCAGGTCATGGTCGGTGCACAGCTGGCGGAAGGTCAGGAAGTAGCTGCGAATCAGTTCCAGGTGTGCGTCGACATCCAGCTGGTGCGACAGCAGATGAAAGTGCAGCCCCTTGAGCTCCAGCGACGGCTCTTCGCGCAGCAATTGCAGGGCGCTTGCCAGACCTTCTTCATCCAGGCCGAACGGTGTGGGTTTGCCGCCCATGACCAATCGACTCTGCGGTGCCTGAGCCAGCTTCAGATTCAATCGCAGCATCACCGGAGCCCGCACCCCGCGTTCCCGGGCGATGCGTGCCAGGCTTCGCAGTTCGGTCACGCTCTCCACGTGAAACGCCGAAATCCGGTACTGCATGGCGATGTCCAGTTCGCGATCGAGCTTGCCGGGGCCACCAAAAATCAGCGGCTGGTTGGGGCACTGCTCATGCAGCCACGTCAGTTCGCCGCCCGAGGCCGCCTCGAAACCATCCACCCACGGGGCCAGGGTTTTCAGCACCAGGGCTTCCGGATTAGCCTTGGCGGCGTAGAACAATTCGCAGTTTTCCGGCAGCACCTGACGCATTGCCTTTACATGCCGTTCAAGGGCAGGCAGGTCGTAGACGTACGCGCACAATGGTGCGTCGTGTTCAGCCTTGAGCTGCTCGATGCGGCGGGTGACGGAGGCAGGAAGATTCATGCGCGTTTCCTCTTTTCAATGATCGCCAGGGGACTGGGCAGTGAGGTGTAACCGGCCTCGCGGTCGGCGCGCATCATCAGGCGCGTCATGAAGTTTTCTTTGCTCGGGAAGGGCGCGCCGGCGCACAACTCGCGCAGTTCTGTCGGATGGCCGAGACGCGCGGATTGCGTGTGCAGCAGGTCGCCGATTCGCGCCCACAGTTGTTGTTCCAGCAGGTCGCTGCCGTTGGCCAGATGGAAAATCGCTTCGCCGAGATTGTTCACCAGTGCGCAGTAACCGACTCGTTGCCAGGCCTTTTGCGCGCTGTAGTACACCGAGCTGCGGGTGCGTTCATCCAGCGCACTCAGACGCTCGGCGGGCCAGATTTCAGGGACCAGCTTGGTGCCTTCCAGATCGCGAATCCAGACCTGGCCAGGCAGGCCGTCTTCACCGAAGCCAATAACCGTGTTCTGCAGATGCGGCTCCAGCACCACGCCCTGGCGGAACAGGCAATACAGCACACCGCCGAGCATCTGGCTGGCGTAGGCATCCAGCCAGTTCAGCGTGGCGTGTTCAATGGTCAAACCCGCCTTGTCGGCGTAGCGCTGCACCTGTTGGCGGCATACGCTGCGACCTTCTTTATCCCAGGTGAACAACGCCATTGCCACTTGCGGCTGGTACCGCTCGCAATCGGCGACGGGAAGGTTTTCCCGGTAAACAATACCGAAGCATTCGGTGACTTCGCGGGCCTCCTCCAGCGTACCCAGGGCGCTGAGGTCCAGGCTGGTGGCGCTGGGCTCTGGCATCAACATGAAGCCCGGTTGTTGCGTCGCCAGCTCACTCATGACCGGGCCGAGCAGACGAGTGAGGGCGACGGCGCTGTCCAGTTCATACCAGGCGTTCTTGCGCACGCAGTTGGTCAGGCGCACATGCATCGAAAACTTCATGAAATAGGGCATCTGCGGATGGTAGAGCGTGCGCACCGACGACGTTGGGTACATGCCTTGGCCCAGGGGGCCGAGGTATTGGATCAAACCCTGTTGTTGCGCACGCTGTACCAGCGGGTCGGCAAGCACGCGGGCGACTTCCCAGGGGTGGCACGGGTAGGCGTCGTCGCGTCCCGACAGCTGGCGCAGAGTGCTGCGCGGATCTTCGCCCTGATGACGAATCAGCCTGGGATCGACCTTGAACCAGTGCAGCTGAAAGTGCGCCCCGACTTCCGGCGAGCAGGCCAGCAAATCGTCATGGGAGATGCCTTCGCGACTTTTCGGTGTCGGATGCAGGGCATGGCCCCACAGCTGATACTGCTCGGACGTCAGCAGGCTGTTGGCAGCGTCGTTGGCCGGGCGTGAATGACGCAGAAAGGTGCGGGTGACCTGCAGACTGTTGGCCACCTGTTGCAGCATCTCGCCGACGCGGTCGGCGCCACTCAACGGGGTACAAAGCAGGCGCGCCAGTTCGAGGGCTTTCAACGGGCGCCAGCTCTGGCTGTCGCCTTTGAAATAGGGTGCGCTGGTGTAATGGCAGCGACCCAGAAGACTGGCGCGATCAATGCGCACAACCAAGCGGCCACTGGTCAGGCGAATGCTGATGCAACGACCGTTGGCCTGGCGCAGGCTCATCGGCAGATCCAGCGCCTGATAGTTCAGGTTCGCTTCGTTGCGTGGCAATGCATACTCGCGCAGATAGCAATTGAGCAGGCACTCGATGGCATGTCGCTGGGCTTCGCCGTCGAGGGCGTGATCATGCAGGGATACTGGTTTCAGCGATGAAGTATTCAACGGTGCGGTGTCGAGAACGAGCGTCATGCGGGAATCTCCCGGGAGGTCATCAAGAGAGGGCGCGCAAGCACCATGGCCGTCACGGCTGCCAGGCACGCAATAAGAAAGGGGGACGCGATGCCGCAAGTTTGACTGACCAGCGCGGCGGCGCCACCGGCAGCGGTGCCGGCCCATTTGCCACTGGAGTCGAACCAGCCGAACAAGCGACCGGCGCTGCCTTTTTGGCTGCGCTGGCTAAGGCAGCGGTGCAGCCCGACAAAACTGAGCAGCATGCCGGCCCCGCTGAGCAGACGCAGAATGAACAGCGGCTCGGCCTGCACACTCCAGAATTGCAACGCGTTACTGATTGCGAGCAACGCCAGCCCCGGCAACAGCAGATTGCCCTGACGTTTCTGAACCCAGGGCAGCGCCAGCAGGTAAACCAGATGCGGCAGGCTGTAAAGCACGCCGATCACGACATCGCTGCCAATTCCCAGTTGCTCGCCGAAAGGCATGAAGTATGGAAAGGTGACGACCATCGCGAAGCTGAACAAAAACTGCACGGCCAGTAGCCGCGGCATGTCGTCTGGCAGTTCGCCCAATGCCACCGCTTTTTTGCTGCCCAAGACATGTTTCGGGGCGTCTTTGGGCAGCGGCAGGATGAGAACGAAGGCCAGTAGCGGTAGCCAGGCCAGATAGCGATACAAACTCAATCCCATGCCTTGCGCGGTCAGCAGCCCCAGCAGGATCGGGCCACTGATCATCGCCAGGCGCGCCGAATATTGAGTCCAGTTCAGGGCTCGGGATAAATCGCCGCCTTTGAACTGGGTCGACAGGTAAGCATTGGACGCCGCCATGGCGCCGCCGAAGGTACCCTGGATGATCAACGCCAGGACGAATACCGTCAGATTGGGGCTGAAACCTGCCAGCAGAAAACCTGCGAACAAACCGGCATGAGCGCGCAGCAACGACAAGCGACAGCCGTTGCGATCGGCCCAGCGTCCCCAGATCGGCGCCGCCAGTGCGGTGCATAGCGTCGGCAACACGAACAGCACGCCGATAGCCCAGCCTGGCGTGTCAGGTGCGAGGTCAGCAAGGATGCGCGGCAGGTACAGTGGAATACCCAGCGCCGTGAAGGCCGAGAGGTAATGTCCCAGCAAGACGCTGGAGATCAATCGTCGTTGCATGGAATATCCTCCCGCAGGAAGTTCGCCGCGCTGTAGCCATAGAATTTGTTGATGTCGCTGGCACCGGAGTGTGCCTTGCTGAACAGGCTGCCGGCGCTGAGCAGGTATTTCACCGGCAATTTCGGGCTGTCGAGCAGCCACCGGCGCGCATCGTCGCAGTCAATGCCTTCGGCTTCGAGTTGTTGCAGGCAGGCCATCAGACGCTGACGCAGCGCGCCGTACAGAACGGATCGCGAGCTCAGGCCAGCGGTCGCTATCGCATCCAGGATCGCAACGATGTTCAACTGCAATGTAATGGTGCAAAACATCTCGGCCAGCGGCTGGCTGCTGTCGACGCGAATGCGCTCATCCTGCAGGGCTGCCGGCAGATCAGCGAGATCCGGGCAGGCAGTGGCGAAACGCTGCGGCCACAAGCGAGCGGCGTCGTTGTCCTTCATCAACAGCCGCAGTGGCTGACCTTGTTCGAACATCAATACGGCGTTCTGCTGGTTGGCTTCCAGAGCGATGCCGTAACGCAGCCACAGTCGCAGATGCACCTGCAGCAGCAGATCGAGATAATCCTCCAGCCAGTGTTGCAACGAACCTGCGTAGAAACGCTCGGCCAGTTGTTCGAGGAACAGGCGCCCGTCGGCAAGCGGGCTGGCCAACGCGGCGACAGGCACCAGTGTGATGTTCTCCAGCCCCGTCGGATAACGGCGCGCGATATAGGCCAGATGTCGACTCTCGGCGGCATGGCCTCCGTGTTTTTCGTCAACGTGCAGATAACGTGATGCCAGTGCCGGATCGCGCTCGGTCAAGGCCTGCAGGGTGGTCTGGAACCAGTGACCGTCGTAGAGGGTGCTGGGCTTGATCAGGCGCAAATTGCGCGCGCCGAGCGTGCTGACCAGCAACGGCAGTTTGATGTGCCACTGAGGGTCAGTGAGGCAGACCACTGTGCGCACGGACAACGTTGGCTCGACCTGCATGGCGGTACGTGGAGCCTTGAACGTGCCTTCAGGCAAGCCATATTGCTCCAGTTCGCCCCAGGTCAGCGGGTGTACTGGCAGTAATGAATGGCTGTTTTGCAGGACCGATGGCAAGCCGACTTCCTCGAAGTTCGGCCAGTGCGGCGGCTGCTGGCTGGTCAGGGTCAAGGCGTTGTCGGGAATCGCCAGCCAATTGAGTTCGAAGCGCGGCGCGAACTCCGGCGCGTAGCCTCTGAGCGCGGCGGCATCGAAGCCGCTTTTGGCCCTCGCCGTTGGATAAAACGGGTGATCCAGGTAGCTCGCCAGTTGATCGATTTTCAGCAGCCTCTGCGACCAATCCTTCAGGTTGGTCACATCGCTCAGCGCGGGCGCATGTTGGCGATACGCCCGGTTGCACAAGGTCCGGTGTTCGTTCGCACAATCTGCTTCTTTCAGATACGCCGCGAACAGTGCCAGACTTTCTTCGTCCAGACCCTGGCTCAGGTGGCCCAGCCAGAGCCCGTAGCCTCGTTGAATCTCGACGTGGCTCTGCGGCGACACCTTGATCCAGGCGTCGCCAGTACCGATCCAGTCCTGCAACGGATACGCCTTGACCACGGGCAGCCACAGTTCGTCGGCGCCCAGATGGGCGATGCGCAGCCAGCTTGCGTCGGCCTGATGCTGCAAGTGTTGACTCAGTTCTTGCGGCATCCTGCAAATCTGTCCTGCGCTGACGATCCCCCGGATGTCCTCGCGCAGGCAGCAATCGATGATGCGTCGAGTGATGTACGCCTGATCCCCAAGGTCCGGATGCAGGCTCATGCCATCACCCACTTCAAGTCGTTCAGCGTCAGGTTCAGCTGCGTTTCGAGGCTCGCTTCATCCGGCGCGATCAGTCTCAGTACGCCGACGTAGTCCTTGTTGGAATGGCTGATGGTCACGGTGTCGCCGGTGGTGTGAAGGGCACGGTAATCGCACCAATGGCTCTCACGTTCGCTATTGAAGCTGGCACTGGCCTGTTTCAGCCGTCCCGGACGGTCAGCCACAAGGTAATGAACGGTAGCTTCGGCCTGCGCGGGTTGCGTGTCGACCAGCTTTTCGCCCAGATGCAAAGCGATGATGCGGTCGAACCAGCCCTGTGGCAGCAGCCGATCCAGCAGGAACTCGCGGCCATCACCGATGCTGCGGTAGTTGATCTCAACCAGTACCGGGCCTTGGGCGGTCAGAATGAACTCGCTGTGACAAACCCCGAAATTGACCCCGAACGCGGCCACTTGAGCCAGCGCGCCGGCGCGCTGCGCGCGGCTGAGTTGGCCATTCCAGCGTGCGGCGAGTTCCACGAAATGCGGCGGTGCCGAAAGGGTGACGTCGAAGCCACCGACGGCTTGCAGATTGCGCCCGTCGCCCAGCGTCTCGAGGGTAAACAAAGGACCCTCCATGTATGCCTCCAGCAACAACGCGCGGTCCGGTTGCTGCTGCCAGAACTGTTCGCAGTAAACGGCCAGATCGGCGGCGTTGTGACACAGTCTGACGTCCAGGCTGGCGACGCCTTCACGGGGCTTGGCGACCACCGGCCATGGCGCATCGGTCGGCAGTGTGGAGTTCGATGTAATCACCTGGAACCACGGGCCGGGCAAGCCCAGACGTTGCATGCGCTCGCGCATCGCCGCCTTGTTCTTTGCCGCATAGCACAGTCGCCAGTCCTTGCCGAGGCATTCGAATATCTCGGCCACCATGGCTGTCGCGGTCTGCAGGTGATCGCTGTTGGAGAACACTGCGGCGGGGCGCAAACCCTGACTGTTGAGGGTCTCGACGACCGCGAGCGGGTTGAACACATCACATTCGATAACGTGCAGCTCATCCGGCGAAATAGGCGAGGTAGCGAGCAGGCGCCGGTGCTCCTGAGCATGGTCGGTGATGACCACGATCGGCAACCCGCGCGCGTGCGCAGCAGGCAGAAAACCCTCGAGAATGGCGGGGTGGGCGACGTGGGCAAGAATGACGAATGGGCGTTCCATGGCGGTTTCCTGGGGGCAGCTGCTGACCGTCCCGGAGGATCGGGCAGCAGGTTTACAGGGGCGCAGATGCGCGGTTTAGAATTGGTAGTTGACGCCTACGGTGAGCGAGCGCTCGGGCGCGGCTTGACGACCCCATGGGCTGGTGTCGATACCGCGGAAGTAGTACTCGCGGTTGAACAGGTTGCTGACGCCCACGGACGCGGTCAGAAGGCTTTCGTCCGCCAGCTTGAATTCACGCTCAAGGGCTGTGTTCCAGACCCAGTAGGCAGGCAGTTCGCCCACGCTGGCGGTGGCATCTTCCTCGCTGGAGTTGGCGGCATCGGTGTAAGCGCTGCTGATATACAGGCCGTCAAGGTTGTAGGTCCAGTGCTCGGCAAAACGGTAACGACCGTCGATCGTGAACTGATTGCGCGAGGAATACGGAACTTCGTTGCCCTTGAATGTGCCGTTGCGTTGCTTGGCATCGAGGTACGCAAAGCTGGCGTGCAGGTCCAGATCAGGTAGCGCTTGCGGCGTCCAGAAAATTTCGCTCTCGAAACCCTGGTGACGTGTGCTGCCAAGGTTATTGAAGCGGTCAGTCGTGGCGTTGTAACTGATCTGGTCGTCGAAATCGATGCGGTACAGATTGAAATCGACGCGCAGGCCGTCCCACGGGGTATAGCGCACGCCGGTCTCATAGTTCCACGCCAGTTCGGCGCCGACATCGCCTTCCTTGACGATCTGCGTGACTTGCGGTGGGCGCAGGGACTTCTGGGCGTTGGCGTAGAAGAACCAGGTGTCGGTCGCCTGATAACCCACCGTCAGGCCCGGCAGCCATTCTTCGGATTTGTTCTGGCGCGAGAAGCCGGTGATGCCGTCTGCGTAATCCATGCGGGCGTTTTCGTAACGCACGCCAGGGGTGATGATCAGGCGATGATCGAGCAGGCTGATGGCGTTGCTGAGGTAGAACGCGCGGGCGTCGTCATCGAACTTCCAGTCCCGGAATGGCGTCGTTCTGCCGGTAGCGACGCTCTGGCGGTTGACCTTGTAGTCGATGTCTTCGCTGACATATCGGGCGCCCAGCAACCAGGTCTGGCCAACCGTGTCGCCGTCGATGGTGGCACTGATGCGCGGCTCCGAGCCCCAGACTTTAAAGTCGCGTGGGCCGTCTTGTTTCGTCACCGCCGTACCGTCCGGAGTGAACGGCAGGCCGACGACGAAGTTGCGGTAGCTGTCGTGGGCGAAATTGGTCCAGCTGTATTCCACTGAGTCGAACGGCCCCATGGCGCCCAAGCGTTGGGTATAGGTGCCCCACACGCGATTGGTGTCGCCCTCGAAACGGTCCAGCGGACGCGTCGATTGCCGAGGATCATCCTTGTAATCCTTCACACTGAGTGCTCCGGCCAGATCCATATCGGCCTTGTAGTGCTGGATACCGAAGCTCAGATCGCGATCATCATCAATGTTCCACTGTCCACGCAGACGGTAGTTCTGAACATCGGTTTCGGAGTGCTCGCGGCCGTACTCGCCACCCAGGGTATTGATGTCCAGCTGCAGGCCGAAGTTGTCGGTCAGGTAACCGCCGGTGCCCAGATAGTTGTCCCACAACCGGCGCCCGCCAGCGTTGAACGTCAACTTCTCCTGCAGCGTGGTTTCCCACTCGCGCGGAATCGGCTTGCTGATGAAGTTGATCACCCCGCCAACGTTGTTCGGACCGTATTGCACCGCAGCGCCCCCACGCACGATATCAATACGGTCCACAGTGGCCATGGTCATTGGAAACAGCGACATACCCGTCTGGCCGTACGGCGCCAGTGCCAGCGGGATGCCATCTGACAACGCTTGAATCCGGCCGCTACGACTCTCGTACAGCCCGCGTACCGATATCTGCGGCAAGGCGCCGGTGCCGGTTTCGTCAAAAATCTTCACGCCCGGTACCCGTTGCAGCGCATCGTCCAGACCGCGCACGCTGGCTTTTTTCAGTTCGCTTGCGTCGACGACGCTGCGGCTGCCGGCATAGGTGCGCACCTCTTGATCGCTGGCCGTGCCGAGAACGTCACCCTGAATCGTGGTGGGTGCCAGTTCCAGGTTACTGGCGGGGCTGGTGGACACATCGACGGGTTGATCAGCGGCCATGGCACCGTGACAAATACTCAACGTGATAAGACTGAGTGAAAAATGCAGGGATTTTGTTGTTTTCATGTGGGCTACGTTGGCTCATCTTTACGGTTGGAGAGAATGCAGGCGGGCTTTCAGTGCGTTATGCAGCAAGCCGCGGTCTTCACCGGCCAGAAAACTTCGGACCCCGCGAGCGCGCCACAGCGTGTTCTGTTCGGGCGTGCGGGGATTTGCGCAGAAAGGTATTGCGGCGCGGAGGCAGGCATCGGCCATGTTTTGCAGTGTTTGCCAGACTTGAGGATTGAGCGGATCGGGTCCCAAGCCTAGATCGAGGGACAGGTCCAGAGCGCCTTCCATGATCATGCCGACGCCCCGCAGCTGCAGGATTTCGTCGAGAGCGTCGACCCCGGCGCGGCTTTCGATCATGGGAACAATTGGCGTCTGACGGTTGGCCAGATCAATGTATTCGGGTAATGGAAGGCGACCGAACCCGGTGATACGGCCGCCGGTGATTCCACGTTTCCCCAAGGGGGGAAAGAAGGCCGCTTCGATGGCGCGCTGAACTTGCGCAGCACTTTCGGTACGTGAAAGGACGATAGCTTCGATACCGGCATCCAGTGCCCGACCGATCAGTTTTTCGTCCACTTCTGGTATGCGCAGCCAGGGCGAAATACCAGCGGCCTCACACGCGCGGACACAATGCATGATGTCTTCTTCGGAGCGCAGTAAGTGCTCAAGATCCAGAATCACGAAGTTGTAGCCCGCGAATGCAAGCATTTCGCAGAGCATCGGTGACGGCAGAGAGTTGAGCAGGCCGTAGACGTTGTGCCCTGCGTGTAACCGGGAGAACACCGGAGAGGTTCGTATCACTGCGCTAATCCTTCAGGCTGGGTGGCGCTAATAGTAATCATTCCCAAACATAAGTAAACATTTTTAGTCAGCGATACGTGATATTCGCGATGGCCCTCATCAAGTGCGGTCTGTTCGATGGCCAGACGCTGATCTGTTCGCAAGGTCGGTGACCTTCAGAACCGCAACCCCATACCGCGCACGTACTGCCCGCTTGGCGTAAACGTGACAGCAAGGTGCGTAGGAAATGTTCCCGGTAGGCTGTCGAAAATTCCTCTTTGTAGTGATCCTGGGCACGTAGGGGCTAGGAAACGACATTTGAAATAACTCACTCTTGGATCCAAGGAACTGGGCGCAATACCTGTAGGCGCTCCATGACCTCTAAAAAGGAATTTATGTACTGCAGTTGGCTGTGTGTCGAGCCAGCTGGAGGTATAGGTTTCAGTCTTAATTTTCGCGCCAGAATTTGCCGGTGCGAGGTGTCTGGAGGGAGGGGTTATGGCTACAAACAGTTTTCAGAATGAAGTGCCCAAAGCGCGGATCAATATCAAGCTTGACCTCCATACCGGTGGTGCACAGAAGAAAGTCGAGTTACCCCTCAAACTGATGGTGATGGGTGACTACAGCAACGGCAGGGAGCAGCGCCCGCTCTCTGAACGAGCCAAGATAGACGTAAATAAAATCAACTTCGACAGTGTCCTGGGTGAGTTTGCGCCTGGCCTGAAACTCGCAGTCAACAACACCTTGTCCGATGAAGCGTCCGACACTTGTGTCGAACTCAGTTTTCAGAGCATGAACGACTTCGAGCCCGAGCAGGTTGCGCGGCAGATTCCGCAGCTACGCGCCTTGTTGGCCATGCGCAACCTGTTGCGTGATCTCAAATCCAACCTGTTGGATAACGTGACCTTCCGTCATGAGTTGGAGCGCATCCTCAAGGATGACGCGCTCAGTGATGAGCTTCGCGCCGAATTGGCTGCATTGGCGCCTGAGCGCGAACGTTAATTCACATCGGTTGTACTAAAGGGAAGTTCCATCATGTCCATAGAAAATTCCAGCGTGCAATCGCGCGGCGCCACAGTGTTGTCTGAAGATAACAGTAGTGTTTATAGCGCTTTGTTTAACAAGATCAATTTGAGTCCGGTTACTGAGTTGGGAGGTATCGAGGTTTTCCAGCACTCTGAGGCACTGTCGGAGGTGTCGGCCGATGAGCGGGTAACGGCTGCTGTCAGTGTGTTTCTGAAGTTGCTTAAACAGTCGCCGCAGAAAGTTGTACGCTTGGACAAAGTTCTACTGGACGAGCATATCGCTTCATTGGATCTGCAGATCAGCGGTCAACTCGATGCGGTCATGCACCATCCGGACTTTCAGCGCGTCGAGTCAACCTGGCGTGGCGTGAAGTCGCTGATCGATCAGACGGATTTTCGGCAGAACGTGCGCATAGAACTGCTGGATATCAGCAAGGCTCACCTGGTGCAGGACTTCGAGGACGCGCCGGAAATCGCCCAGAGCGGTTTATACCTGCAAACCTACACCCAGGAATACGACACCCCTGGCGGTGAGCCTATTGCTGCAGCCATCTCCAATTACGAATTTGATCGCAGTCCTCAGGACATTGCCTTGCTGCGCAACATTTCGAAAGTCGCCGCCGCAGCGCATATGCCGTTTGTGGGTTCAGTCGGCCCAGCCTTCTTCGGCAAAGAGTCCATGGAGCAAGTGGCTGCGATTAAAGATATCGGCAACTACTTTGACCGTGCGGAGTACATCAAATGGAAAGCATTCCGCGATAGCGACGATGCACGTTACATCGGGCTGACGATGCCACGCGTTCTGGGTCGCCTGCCTTATGGTCCCGACACCGTACCGGTACGCAGTTTCAATTACATCGAAAGTGTCAAAGGGCCGGATCACGGCAAGTACCTGTGGACCAATGCGTCGTTTGCGTTCGCCGCCAACATGGTCAAGAGCTTTATCACCAATGGCTGGTGTGTACAGATTCGTGGGCCGCAGTCGGGTGGCGCAGTCACCGGGTTGCCTATCCACTTGTACGACCTGGGCACCGGAAATCAAATCAAGATCCCGTCCGAAGTGATGATCCCGGAAACGCGCGAGTTCGAATTTGCCAACCTCGGCTTCATCCCTCTGTCGTATTACAAGAATCGCGACTATGCGTGTTTCTTTTCGGCCAACTCTGCGCAGAAGCCGGCGCTGTACGACACGGCCGATGCCACCGCCAATAGCCGAATCAACGCACGGCTGCCTTACGTCTTTCTGCTGTCACGCATCGCCCACTACCTGAAGCTGATCCAGCGCGAAAACATTGGCACCACCAAGGATCGCCGCTTGCTGGAGTTGGAACTCAACAAATGGATCGGCGGGCTGGTGACCGAGATGACCGATCCGGGCGATGACCTGCAAGCCTCACACCCACTGCGTGATGCAAAGGTCACAGTGGAAGACATTGAGGACAACCCCGGTTTCTTCCGCGTCAAGTTGTACGCCGTGCCGCACTTCCAGGTCGAGGGTATGGACGTGAACTTGTCGCTGGTTTCGCAGATGCCCAAGGCCAAAGCCTGATTCAGTCGTAGGGAAACGATGCCATGAAGATCGATCGCCCGCTATGGGCTGCCGGTGCGTTGCTGTCTCCGCAGCAATTCCAGCAACAGGCGCGCTGGGAGGACTGGGCCAACGAGCAGCTCGCTCATCTGAGCCTGGTACACCCTTGGGGTGTCCAGGCCGTGGAGTTCGACGCGGACGCATTGCGACTTGGCAAGCTCAAGGCGACTCAACTGCGTGTGCGTATGCCCGATGGCACCTGGATCGATACTGAGCAGGTGGACCGCCTGCCGCCCGCCGTGGACCTGCCGCCACTGCTGACCGGTGCGGATGATCACGCGATTCTGCAGTTGGCCTTGCCTCTGGAGCAGGCCAACGGCAACAACTGCCTGTTCGAAGGCGGGCGAGCCGATCGACCCATGCGTTATCGCCAGTCCTGGCGCGCAGTACAGGACATCTATGCTGACGAGGTGCAGTCGATCGGTGTGCTGGAGCACGCGCTAAGCCTGCGCCTGCACAGTGACGACAACGCCGATTACCTGACCTGTCCGGTCGCACGATTGAAGCGCGACGGGCAGGGCGCCTGGAGTCTCGATTCTGCCTACGTGCCGCCACTTCTGAGTTTTGCCGCCCATGCGGGGTTGTTAAACCAGTTGGACAACCTGTTGACGCAGCTATCCGCCAAGCGACAACGGCTGATGGGCATGCGCCGGGAAAGCAATCAGCGCATGGCCGACTTTGCCGTGGCCGATGTGTCGCTGTTCTGGCTGCTGAACGCCTTGAACACCTGTCAGCCGGTATTGGCGGATCTGTTGAACTTCCCGGTGCGACACCCTGAACAGGTCTACCAGCAGTTGATCAAGCTGGCTGGCAGCCTGCTGACGTTTTCACTGGAACACGACATGGACACGATCCCGGCCTACCGGCACGAGTCTTTGGAGACGGTGTTCCCGCCGTTGATGCGCACCATTTCCCTGTTGCTGGAAGCCAGTCTGCCGTCGCGAGTGATTGCTCTGGATCTGGAGGAGCGCGGGGCCAATCGCTGGCAGGTCACGCTGAATGACCCTCGCCTGCGCGAGCGTGAGGGTGCCGATTTCTATCTGTCGGTGCGTTGCCGTTTACCGGCCGCGCAGTTGCAGGACCAGTTCCCGCGCCTGTGCAAGATCGGGACGCCGGACGAAGTCGATTACCTGGTTAATGCGGCACTCGACGGCGTTCCGCTGCAGTCCCTCAGCCATGTACCGGCGGCTGTTCCGTTACGTCTGGAAAACCAGTATTTCGCGATGGATCTCGCTCACCCCAAGGGGCAGGCCATGCTGGACGAAGGGGTTTGCGCTTTCTATGTACCCGGCACGCTGGTCGATGTGAAGCTTGAATTGTTTGCGGTGCTGCGCTCATGAATCTGAATGCCTCCAGGGAGCACACCACAATGGCTGTGGATATTGATGAGCTGTTGCAGGACACCTACCTGTTGGTGGTCGAGTTGCGCCAGGGCGCCTCCGTGCCGCGCAGCCAGGACCTGTCGCAACTGTGTGTGGAGCATGTTGAGCACGTTCGGCAGCAGTTGAGACTGGCCGGCTTGAGCCAGCGCAACATAGACCACATCAGTCATGCGCAATGCGCGCTGCTCGACGAAACCGTGCTCACCTGCGCTAAAGGTGAGGCACATGCCGCCTGGGCCAGCGAACCGTTGCAGACCCGGTTTTTCAATCGCCATCAGGCGGGCGAGTTTCTGTACGAGGACATGCGCGAGGTCTTGCGCGAGGCAGCGCCGGACCTGCATGTGCTGACGGCGTTTCAGCGGGTATTGATGTTGGGCTTTCGCGGCCGCTACCGTGACCTTGGCGATCCCGAGCGTGAGCAGTTATTGGTGGCCCTTGGGGCACAGACTACGCCGCTCAAGGTCAGTCACGGCTTGATAACGCGGGCGGGCGGCAGTGAGCTGATTTCAGGCTTGGCCTGGCTGCGATCACCTTTGATCCATGCAGTGCTAGTGGGGCTGTTGCTTGCAGCCACATGGTGGGGATTGGATCACCTGTTGAGCGGCGCGATTGCCTCGCTCTTGCCTGATCAGGCGTGAAGGCGAGATGACCGTCAACCTGCATCGAATCCTTCTGCTGTGGGCGGGGGCGCTGGTCCTCGCTTTGCTGGTCATCATTCCGCTCGGCATGTGGATGCGAGCCTTCGGGGTATTGATCGCAGTCGGTTGTATTGCGCTGACCTGGGCCTTGTTGCAGCGCCGCGCAGTTCAACAGCGTGAGCGGGTCGAATTAGCCGATAACACGGTGCTGCCGGCGCCCGCGTTTCGTCACCCCGTGGTGTTGGTCTGCGGTGATGGTCTGGACGCGCTATTCGGCTCGATTCCGGCCGGGCAGTTGGCGCTGCGTGCGACCGAACAGGGTTGCTATGTGCGGATACCGAACCTGGAGCAACTGTGGGCCGTCACTGATGGCATCCGCGCGCTGCGCCCTGGCTGGGACGCGCAGCTCAGTGTGATGCTCACCGTCAACCCGGGCGAGCACAGCGACGGTGCGGTACTCGCCGGCCAGATGCGTGCTTTCAGTCATCAGGTGGCGCTGGCGCGTAAACGTGGCATTGCGTTGCCGCTGTTGCTGGTGAGTTATTTGCAAACTTCACAGGCTGAGCAGCCGTGGTTCAGCTGGAACAACGCCCAGCCTGATGCCCGTGTGCGTGACACGGGTGCTTGTGTGAGTCTGACTGAATGGCAGCAGCACGCTGCCGACGCCTCCCTGCAAGCGGCCCGGATGCACGCAAGCGTACAGCTGAGCAGTGTGATGGCCTGGGTGCGTCACGCTGTGCTGCCACATCTGGCGACTCCCAGCGCTCCCGGTTTGCCGACTGTCTGCGCAATAAAGCTGGTCCCGGCATTGCCTGCTGCCGTGAGGGGAAACCTGTGGCAGCAATGGTTGCGCAAGAAAGTGGCACTGACTGACAACAGACCTCTGGAGGCGGATGCGCCCCTGCCGTTCCCGGACGCTTTACTCAGCCTGCTCCCGCTCGGCCCGCTGCGCTCCCCGGTACAACGCGCAAGCGTCGCTGCGCTGTGGTTTTTCGCCGTTGCAGGTGTCGCGGCCCTCGCCAGCTCAGCCTGGCAGAACACCTTGTTGGTGCGCCAGGTCAGTGACGATCTAAGGCGATATGCGGCCATTCCCCAGCCAACCCAGCCTGGGCAGCGCGAGTTTCTTTGGCGCGAGGATGCCGTGACCGTTCTTCGTCAGGACGCCCGGCGCCTGGACAGCTATTACCGACACGGTGCGCCCTTGGCCTTCGGCTTGGGCCTGTACCGCGGCGAACGTCTGCGCGCGCCACTTTTGGCAGTCCTGGCCGCTCATGTAGAGCCGGCACCGGCCTCGGCATCTGTGCGGCGCGCCAGCCCGGTGCGGCTGGACAGCCTGTCGCTGTTCGCCACCGGCAGCGCCCGACTCAAGCCAGGCTCGACCAGAATCCTGATCAATGCACTGGTCGACATCAAGGCACAGCCGGGCTGGCTGATTGTGATCGCCGGGCATACCGACGCCACTGGCGATCCACAGAACAACCTGCGGTTATCCCATGCCCGCGCCGCTGCCGTACATGCCTGGATGCAGCAGATGGGCAGCATTCCCGAGAGCTGCTTTGCAGTACAGGGCTTTGGCGCCAGCCAACCGGTCGCCAGCAACGACACCGAAGCGGGGCGTGCAGTCAATCGCCGCGTCGATATCCGTCTGGTACCAGAGGCTGGGGCGTGTGCGCTCTCTACCTCGGGGCCAGAAAGGCAAACCCCTGTCGCAGCACGCGACATTTAGATTCTCAAGGAAAAGGAGCTTCACATGGCAATTCCCGTTTACCTCTGGCTGACAAACGACGGCGGCGCAGAAATCAAGGGTTCGGTGGACGTGCAAAAACGCGAAGGCAGCATCGAAGTGGTTGCCCAGGACCACAGCCTGTACATCCCCACCGATAACAACACCGGCAAGTTGACCGGTACGCGAGTCCACACCCCGTTTCTGTTCTCCAAGGAAATCGATGCGTCCAGCCCTTACCTCTACAAGGCGGTGACCACTGGCCAAACCCTCAAGAGTGCGGTGTTCAAGTGGTACCGCATCGACGATGCCGGGCATGAAGTCGAGTATTTCATCACCAAGCTGGAAAACGTCAAGGTGGTGAAAGTCGCGCCGAAAATGCACGACGTCAAAGACCCGGGCAAAGAGAAGCACAACCACCTCGAACAAATCGAGTTGCGTTACGAGAAGGTCACCTGGACCTACAAGGACGGCAACATCACCCACGCCGATTCGTGGAACGAGCGTCAAAGCGCGTGATACGCCTGGGCCAGCGGGCGGACTTTCGCCTGCTGGCCCACGGTGTGCCGGGTGAGCGTCCGTTCGCGGGCGTTCAGCCGAATACATCGAGTTGTAAAGCCCCGGCCGATTTTATCGACGACACCCCAAGATTCCCGAGCAAGGATCTACTGCATGGCACTCAATTCCACTCGCTTGCTTCGCCGTCTTAACCCCTACTGCGCCCAGGCGTTGAGTGCGGCGGCTTCACTGTGCCAAACCCGAGCGCACGCGCAGATCAGCATTGAGCATTGGTTGCTCAAGTTGCTGGAGGGAGGCGGTGATCTGACGGTGATCGCGCGTCGTTACGAGTGGAATATGGAGACGCTGTGGTGCGGGCTGCTTGAACACATCGATCAATTGCCACGCAGTGTGCAGAGCAAGCCACAACTGTCGTCGCCGTTGCAGCAACTGATCAAAAGCGCCTGGTTGCGCGCCTCGCTGGACGAAAACAACGACAGCCTGCGCTCTGTCCATTTGCTGGGCGCATTGATGGACACGCCTGGCATGCTGGCGTGTGAGGCGGCATGGCCATTGCTCAGTCTCAGTGACGCTCAGTTGCAGCGATTGATGGTGCTGCTGGATCAGACCTCCGAGGAACGCCCCGAGGTGCAGGCTTCAGCGACCGACAGCCTCGAATCTTCTTCCGAGTTGCTCGCCACATTCCCATCCAGTGCAATGACGAAAGATGATGCGTTGCAGGCGGTGCTGGACAGATTCACCCAGGACCTGACCGCCAAAGCAGCACAAGGGACGATCGACCCGGTATTTGGTCGTGATGATGAAATTCGTCAGGTCATCGATATCCTCAGTCGCCGGCGCAAGAACAATCCACTCCTGGTGGGCGAGCCCGGCGTCGGCAAAACGGCCCTGGTCGAAGGCCTGGCGTTGAATATCGCCCAAGGCAAAGTGCCGGACAGTCTCAAATCGGTCAGCGTGCGCACCCTCGACCTGGGGTTGTTGCAAGCCGGGGCAGGGGTCAAGGGCGAGTTCGAACAACGTCTGAAAAACGTGATCGACGCCGTGCAGCGGTCGGAAAAACCGGTGCTTTTGTTTATCGATGAGGCCCACACCCTGATCGGCGCCGGCAACCAGGCTGGCAGTGCTGACGCTGCCAATCTGCTCAAGCCTGCTTTGGCCCGTGGCGAGTTACGTACCATCGCCGCGACCACCTGGAGCGAGTACAAGCAGTACTTCGAACGAGACGCGGCCCTGGAAAGGCGCTTCCAGTTGGTCAAGGTGGATGAGCCGGATGACGCCAATGCCAGCCTGATGCTGCGTGGCCTCAAAGGACGCTACGCCGCCCATCACGGCGTCCACATTCAGGATGCGGCCGTGCAGGCAGCGGTCAGCCTGTCACGGCGCTACCTCACCGGTCGCCAACTGCCGGATAAAGCCGTCGACCTGCTGGACACCGCCAGTGCCCGGGTTCGCATGAGCCTGGACTGCGAACCGCAGATATTGATCCGCCTGCGTGCTCGGCAAGCAGCCTTGGAACTGGAGGGCGCGGCGCTGCAGCAGGATCAGTGTCTTGGCAGCCAAGGCGCCGATGAGCGTCTGGCAGCGATTGCCGCACAGCATGCCGAAATTCAACGCCAATCCGTCGATCTTGAACAGCAATATCGACGAGAGCTTGGTCTGACCCAACAGCTGATTGATGCGCGTCAGGCGCAGCCACCGCAACGGGAAAAGTGTGCGCAGTTGCAGCGGCAGCTGAGCGATGTCCAAGGCAACCAGCCGCTCCTGTCTCTGGATGTCGACGCGCGCAGCGTGGCCGAAGTCATTGCCGATTGGACCGGGGTGCCACTGGGCAGTTTACTCAAAGACGAACAGGCCAGCCTGCTGAGGTTGGAGCAGCAACTGGGCGAGCGCGTTATCGGGCAGACGCCGGCCCTGAGTGCCATGGCCCAGCGCTTGCGCGCCGCCAAAACCGGGCTTACAGATGACAAGGCTCCGCTGGGCGTATTCCTGCTGGTCGGCACCAGCGGCGTCGGCAAAACCGAAACGGCCCTGGCCCTGGCCGACAGCCTGTTCGGTGGCGAAAAATCGCTGATCACCCTCAACTTTTCCGAGTACCAGGAAGCCCACTCCGTCAGCCAGCTCAAAGGTTCGCCGCCCGGCTATGTCGGTTACGGCCAGGGTGGCGTGCTTACCGAAGCCGTGCGCCAACGGCCCTACAGCGTGGTGTTGCTCGACGAGGTGGAAAAGGCCCATCGCGACGTCCTCGATCTGTTCTACCAGGTCTTTGACCGCGGTTTCATGCGCGATGGCGAAGGGCGCGAAATCGACTTTCGCAATACCGTCATCCTCATGACCTCCAACCTCGGCAGCGATCTGCTGCACACCTGTGTGCAGGAGCAACCTGACGCATCGGACAGCGTGCTGCACGAACTGCTGCGGCCGATCCTGCGCGAGCACTTCCAACCGGCATTGCTCGCCCGTTTCCAGACCCTGATCTATCGCCCACTACAGGCCGACGCGCTCAAGCGCATTGTGGCGATCAAGCTAGGCCAGGTGGTCAAACGGCTGCACCGTCATTACGGCCTGGAGTGCCAGATTGACAACGCACTGAGCGATGCTCTGGTTGCCGCCTGCCTGCTGCCCGATTCCGGCGCGCGCAACATCGACAGCCTGCTCAACGAACAGATCTTGCCGGTACTCAGCCAGCAACTGCTGGAGCGTCGAGCGGCGAAGCAGCGTATCCATGGCGTGTTCCTGGGCTACAGCGACGATGGAGGCATCAGCCTGCATTTCACCGATGTTCAAGAGACGGCTCAGCCCGTCGCTTTGGAGGCGTGAGCATGTCTGGCCGAATGCAGAACTTCTTCGACCACAGCCGCCACACCCTGAACGTACGCGACGTGGAGGCGCGGCTTGACGTGTTGGCCTTCGAAGGCCAAGAAAACCTCAGCCAACCGTTCAACTACCGCGTGGAATTCACCAGCACCGAGCGTGACCTGGCCGCAGAAAGCATGCTGGGCCAGGACGCCAGTTTCAGCCTGTACGCCGCGCCGCAAAAGCTGCCAGTCGCCGGGCTCGGTGCACCGGCGGTCAAACCGCTGCGCACCCTGCATGGTGTGATCACCGGCTTCAAACGCCAGTCCGGCTCCAACGACCAGGCCAGCTATGAGATCACCTTGCAGCCGCGTCTGGCCCTGCTCGGTCGCGGCCAGCAGTTTCGCATCTACCAGCATCAATCGGTGCCGGAAATCGTCGAAAGCATTCTGCGTAACCGCCACGGCTTCGAAGGCCAGGACTTCCTGTTCAGCCTGAAACGCGTCTACCCCGAGCGCGAACAGGTCATGCAATACGGCGAAAGCGACCTGGCCTTTATTGCTCGTCTGCTGGCCGAGGTGGGCATCTGGTACCGCTTCACCAGCGACGAACGCCTGGGCATCGATGTGGTGGAGTTTTGCGATGATCAACGCCTCTACCACTTCAACATCGAGCTGCCCATTCGCCCGCAATCCGGGCTGGGCAGCAGTGGACAGGATGCGGTGTGGCAACTGCAATCGAGCCATGAGGTAGTCGAACAACAGGTGCATTTTCGGGCTTACCACCACCGCGATGCCAGCGCCCACCTGAGCGGAGAGATCGACCAGAGCCGGGGCGCGACCACCACCTACGGCGAGGCCTACCACTACGCCGAACCCTACCGCGCACTCGGCGATGCGCAGTCTCAGGATGAAGACCTGCACAGCGAAAGCGGCTACTTCTACGCCCGCCTGCGCCACGAACGTTATCTGAACGGGCAGACCCAACTCAGCGGCATCAGCAGCAGTGCCACCCTGGCACCGGGCCAGGTGCTCAAGGTTTGCGGCGGCGCGCCTCAGGCCTTCACGCCCGGTGCGGTGATCACCGGCCTGACCACCACGGCCGCCCGCGACCGCAGCTTTGAGGCAACCTTCCAGGCCATGCCCTATTCAGAAACCGTGTGCTTTCGCCCGACATTGAAGGACAAACCGCAAATCGCCGGCACCGTCCCGGCGCGCGTCACCAGCCCACAAACCAACGACCCCTACGCGCATATCGATCTGGAGGGGCGCTATCGGGTGAATTTCCTGTTCGATCGCGACAGCTGGAAAGCTGGCGAAGAAAGCGTCTGGCTGCGTCTGGCCCGGCCCTACGCCGGCGACACCCATGGCCTGCATTTACCGCTGATTGCCGGCACCGAAGTGGCCGTGGCCTTTGAACAGGGCGACCCGGACCGCCCCTACATCGCCCATGCCCTGCACGACAGCCAGCATGTCGACCACGTGACCCTGCGCAACGACAAGCGCAACGTGCTGCGCACCCCGGCCAACAACAAACTGCGCATGGACGACACCCGCGGGCAGGAGCACATCAAGCTCAGTACGGAGCACGGTGGCAAGAGTCAGCTTAACCTTGGGCATTTGGTGGATGCGCAGAAGCAGAGACGCGGTGAAGGCTTTGAACTGCGCACTGATGGCTGGGGTGCGATTCGTGCAGGTAACGGTATTTTCGTCAGCGCAGACGGGCAGCCCAAGGCTCAGGGTCAAGTGCTCGAGATGGACACCGCCCTGGATCGTTTGCAGCAGGCAGGCGAGCAGTTGCAAAAAATCTCCTCTGATGCCCAAGCGAGTGAGGCAGATCCCGCCGACGTACAAGCGCAACTGAATCTGCTCAGGCAAGACCTGCAACAACTCCAATCTTCAGTGTTACTACTCAGCGCCCCACAGGGCATAGCGCTCACCAGCGGCAAGCATCTGCAACTGGCGGCGCAGAACAACGTGATGATCAACGCCGGTGGTGAAGCCGACATCAGCGTGGTCAAGCGCCTGTTCATGGGGGTGGGGCAGGGGTTGAGCTTGTTCGTGCGCAAATTGGGTATCAAGCTGATCGCCAACCAGGGGCCGGTGAGTGTCCAGGCACAGAATGGCAAGCTGGAATTGCTGGCTCGCCATGGCCTGAACATTACCAGCAGCGAAGACGAGATCCGCATCACCGCCAAGAAAAAGATCACCCTCAATGCTGGCGGCAGCTACATCACACTCGACCCGTGCAGCATCGAATCAGGCACGGCAGGTGACTACAACATCAAGTCCGCGCACTTTGAGTACTTCCCGAACAAAGCCACGCTGGCTGCAGGCATCGCAACGCTACCGGCGATCATCGACCCACCGCTCGAATTCCACGAGCAGTTCCGGATATTCGCCAGCGATGATGAACAGGTACTGGCCGGTACGCCCTACAAGATCACCGCAGCCTCTGGACAGGTTTGGAGAGGAACCACTGACAGCCAGGGTTTCACCCAGCGCGTTTACACCGCGGCGCCTGAAAAGCTCTCGCTGAGCTACGGCATGGAAGAAGAGGAAGAAGAGGAAGAACTCGACGGCATTACTTTGCGTCTGGGCCTATTCTTCGATGGCACCGGCAACAATCAGGCTAACTCGGCAGCCACTGAGCAATGCCGTCGTGAAGACCTGACACTGTTCGACCGCAACGAACTGGCAAGCATCATCCAACAGTGCAAACGGTACGGTTTTGGTGAGTTCGACGGTACCGGCTTCAACGGAGCACCGGATAATAGTTACGGCAATGCGCCTACTAATGTGGTGCATCTGTCGAGGTTGTATCCCGATCATGCCTCCGACGGCGTCCCTACCGGAGCTGAAATCGGCTATGTTCCTGTTTATCTAGAGGGCATCGGCACCCGCAGTGGCGCTAAAGACTCGCTTTACGGTCAGGGGCTGGGGAGAGGTGAAACCGGAGTTGTGGCGCGGGTTGAGCAGGCGCCGGGCGCAGTAATTGAGCGACTTCGTGACTTTACAGCGGCCAACCCTGGCACCTCTATTCGCCGCATAGAGTTCGATATCTTCGGTTTCAGTCGCGGTGCCGCTGCGGCACGGCACTGTGCCAACGAACTACTTAAACCCGGTCTGGGTCTGTTCGGCGAAGTGCTGCAAGGCGGACGATTTGGCTTACTGGCGAGCTTCGACCCGGTGGTGGACGTCAAGCTTAACCTGATCGGCCTGTTCGACACCGTTGCGGCTATTGTGGACATTGCGCGCGGCGATCTAACCCCAACGGATGCCAATAACCCGGGGGTCAATCTGTATCTGCCACCTGGCTGTGCACGCCAGGTTATCCAGTTGCACGCTCGCGACGAACACCGCCTCAATTTTGCGCTCAACAGCGTGCTGCACGGTCACCAGCAAATCAGCTTGCCCGGCGTCCACTCCGACATTGGTGGGGGTTACTTGCCTCGTGCTCGTGAACGAGTCTGGTTGACTCGGCCACGTAGAATTACCCTGCCGGTCCACCGTCCTGTGGAGGCGCATCCGTTGTGGGTGCAAGCCCGTGCACAAATGTTGGCCCTGCGCGCCAGTGGTTTGGCCGGCGATGGCAGCATTGGTATCAAAACCTGGCCGATACCCCGGCCACCGCGCGACAGTGGAGAGCACAGCGAGCAGGACCACTTGTTGACGATTGAGCTTGAGCGGCCAGTGCGCGGCGAGTTGGCCTTGATTGGCCTGCGTTTGATGCGTGAGCTAGGCGTACGCCATGGTGTGCCTTTCAAGAACCTAGAAGCACGACCTGACTTGGCCCTTCCAGAGGAGCTGCAATCTATCGCCGCGCACATCCTGGATCAGGCATTGGGAGGTACTGAAGTCAGCCTCGACCCTGACCAAGAGCGTTTGCTGCGTGGCCGCTATATCCACCAGTCCGCCCACTGGACGCCCAGTAAGGGTTTTATGATCAACAAACCAGCGCCGGATAACGCCCGTAATGTTTATCCCAACCTGCCACAGAAGGGTTACCCCCAATGAAGCGTCTAATCCTGGTGGTCGGTCTGCTATTTAGCTTGTGTGCCTGTGCCAGCGGGCCAAAACCACCCGCTCCGCCCAAGTTGCCTTACGGCAGTTGGTACGTAGGTCTGGCCGCCCCGCGTTATATGGAGGTTTGGGTTGAGACCGTAGATGTGCTCGACCAGCGTGGGTTGGCGTTTTTCGATGTACATGGCGGTGTCGCCGGTTACACCCGCCAACCAGAAGGCTGGCACAAAGGCGGAGGGAAAATGATGCCAGTAAGCAACGTCGACTTGCCGGAACGGCTCTTTCTGCGTTGGCAATCGCTGGTGGAGCCGCAGGCCTACAGGATCAGAATCCCGATCCCGCAATGGGTGCGCGATGAAATGGTCAAGCCGGAACGGGTGTTTTGCGCAGCGGACCAAGAAAACGTAACGCTTTATCGCAACAGAATAACCCTTGGCATGGCCCCTGGTGGCATCGTCAAGGTTTGGGTTGGGGCTGGCTGTCTTGGGTACAAGGAGGTTGGGCGCTTTCAGGCTGAAATCGAGGCTCTCGGACCGTATAGAGGCAAAAGCAAGGGGAAATATATTCCGATAGAACCCGAGAACAAAGCTTATATCGACCAGCACGGTATTCCCTATGGCACCTGGTAAGCGCGCGCAGCGTCTATCCCAACCTGCCACAGAAGGGTTACCCCCAATGAAGCGTCTAATCCTGGTGGTCGGTCTGCTATTCAGCTTGTGTGCCTGTGCCAGCGGGCCAAAACCACCCGCTCCGCCCAAGTTGCCTTACGGCAGTTGGTACGTAGGTCTGGCCGCCCCGCGTTATATGGAGGTTTGGGTTGAAACCGTGGATGTGCTCGACCAGCGTGGGTTGGCGTTTTTCGATGTACATGGCGGTGTCGCCGGTTACACCCGCCAACCAGAAGGCTGGCACAAAGGCGGAGGGAAAATGATGCCAGTAAGCAACGTCGACTTGCCGGAACGGCTCTTTCTGCGTTGGCAATCGCTGGTGGAGCCGCAGGCCTACAGGATCAGAATCCCGATCCCGCAATGGGTGCGCGATGAAATGGTCAAGCCGGAACGGGTGTTTTGCGCAGGGGACCAAGAAAACGTAACGCTTTATCGCAATAGAATAACCCTTGGCATGGCCCCTGGTGGCATCGTCAAGGTTTGGGTTGGGGCTGGCTGTCTTGGGTACAAGGAGGTTGGGCGTTTTCAGGCGGAGATTGAGCCGCGAGGGCCCCATCTGAACGACAACGGTATTTATTACCGAGCGCCGAAGCCTGAGGCTCAAGCCTATATCGACCAGCACGGTATTCCCTATGGCACTTGGTAAGCGCGCGCAGCGTCTATCCCAACCTGCCACAGAAGGGTTACCCCCAATGAAGCGTCTAATCCTGGTGGTCGGTCTGCTATTCAGCTTGTGTGCCTGTGCCAGCGGGCCAAAACCACCCGCTCCGCCCAAGTTGCCTTACGGCAGTTGGTACGTAGGTCTGGCCGCCCCGCGTTATATGGAGGTTTGGGTTGAGACCGTGGATGTGCTCGACCAGCGTGGGTTGGCGTTCTTTCGCGTACATGGCGGGGTAGCCGGCTACACCCGCAAGCCAGAAGGTTGGCACAAGGGAGGCGGGGCGATGAAACCAGTCAACAACGTTGACCTGCCGGAACGGCTCTTTCTGCGTTGGCAATCGCTCGTGGAGCCGCAGGCCTACAGGATCAGAATCCCGATCCCGCAATGGGTGCGCGATGAAATGGTCAAGCCGGAGCGGGTTTTTTGCGCAGCGGACCAAGAAAACGTAACGCTTTATCGCAACAGAATAACCCTTGGCATGGCCCCTGGTGGCATCGTCAAGGTTTGGGTTGGGGCTGGCTGTCTTGGGTACAAGGAGGTTGGGCGCTTTCAGGCCGAAATCGAGGCTCTCGGACCGTATAGAGGCAAAAGCAAGGGGAAATATATTCCGATAGAACCCGAGAACAAAGCTTATATCGACCAGCACGGTATTCCCTATGGCACTTGGTAAGCGCGCGCAGCGTCTATCCCAACCTGCCACAGAAGGGTTACCCCCAATGAAGCGTCTAATCCTGGTGGTCGGTCTGCTATTCAGCTTGTGTGCCTGTGCCAGCGGACCTAAACCACCCGCCCCACCCAAGTTGCCTTACGGCAGTTGGTACGTAGGTCTGGCCGCCCCGCGTTATATGGAGGTCTGGGTTGAGACCGTGGATGTGCTCGACCAGCGTGGGTTGGCGTTCTTTCGCGTACATGGCGGGGTAGCCGGCTACACCCGCAAGCCAGAGGGTTGGCACAAGGGAGGCGGGGCGATGAAACCAGTCAACAACGTTGACCTGCCGGAACGGCTCTTTCTGCGTTGGCAATCGCTGGTGGAGCCGCAGGCCTACAGGATCAGAATCCCGATCCCGCAATGGGTGCGCGATGAAATGGTCAAGCCGGAACGGGTGTTTTGCCAAGGCTCCAAAGAATGGAGGGACGACTATCGAGACTCGATCACCTTAGGCATGGCCCCCGGTGGGATCGTCAAGGTCTGGGTGGGAGGGGCTTGCCTAGGTTTCAAGGAGGTTGGGCGTTTTCAGGCGGAGATTGAGCCGCGAGGGCCCCATCTGAACGACAACGGTATTTATTACCGAGCGCCGAAGCCTGAGGCTCAAGCCTATATCGACCAGCACGGTATTCCCTATGGCACCTGGTAAGCGCGCGCAGCGTCTATCCCAACCTGCCACAGAAGGGTTACCCCCAATGAAGCGTCTAATCCTGGTGGTCGGTCTGCTATTTAGCTTGTGTGCCTGTGCCAGCGGGCCAAAACCACCCGCTCCGCCCAAGTTGCCTTACGGCAGTTGGTACGTAGGTCTGGCCGCCCCGCGTTATATGGAGGTCTGGGTTGAGACCGTAGATGTGCTCGACCAGCGTGGGTTGGCGTTTTTCCATGTGTCTGGGGGTGTGGCCAGCTACACCGGCAAAGCAGAGGGCTGGCACAACGGGAGCGGATCTATGATGCCGGTGAATAACGTTGACCTGCCGGAACGGCTCTTTCTGCGTTGGCAATCGCTCGTGGAGCCGCAGGCCTACAGGATCAGAATCCCGATCCCGCAGTGGGTGCGCGATGAAATGGTCAAGCCGGAACGGGTGTTTTGCGCAGGGGACCAAGAAAACGTAACGCTTTATCGCAATAGAATAACCCTTGGCATGGCCCCTGGTGGCATCGTCAAGGTTTGGGTTGGGGCTGGCTGTCTTGGGTACAAGGAGGTTGGGCGTTTTCAGGCAGAGATTGAGCCGCGAGGGCCCCATCTGAACGACAACGGTATTTATTACCGAGCGCCGAAGCCTGAGGCTCAAGCCTATATCGACCAGCACGGTATTCCCTATGGCACTTGGTAAGAATTAGTTCAACCGGATTTGTTCTTTAACGAACTCGGCGTCATTACGGACGCATTTTTTTGGGGGCGAGACCATGCAGCAAGTAAAGCATGCTGGTAATACCAATAATTCTGATAGCAGTGTGATCAAAGTTGTATCAGCCGAAAGTACCTTGACATGGGTGTCGCCAGCTGAAAATGAAGTCTTCATGGTTACGCAAGATGCTGAGCTTCCGAATATTGTTTTCGAATTTCGGACGCAAGCCCCTGGCGATTATAAATGGTCGTGGACGATTGAATGGGAAGCAAAAGTCAGTGGATTGAGGGAGCGGGCACGAAAGAGTGGTGTCTTGGAGACCTTCAAAGACGCAGGGTCGTTTGTATGTAGTAACACCGTGTGGACGGCTGATTTTTCTGGAAGGGTCTTGGGCGGAAAGTTAACGGTTACGGTGATTGCTGGTCAAAAGACGCTGGTCAGAACTGTTTTGATTGGTGGACAGAACCCTACGCCAGAGAGTGTTACGACCTATGTGGCTACCTTGGAGGATATGAGTGGCTTCGAGAAACTTCTGGAGCAAGAAACGAACTCTAAACACTTTATCAATTTTGATGGCGAGCCAATTGTCGCCTTTGACAAAGGCTACGGCATCACACAAATGACCAATCCAGCACCCTCCTATGAGCAGGCGTGGAACTGGAAAGCCAATATCGTGGCGGGGTCCTCTATTTACAAGGACAAGGTGCGGGCCGCCAAGAAGTATCTGGGGCAGGCAGGCAGAACCTATACGGATGATCAACTACAGCATGAAGTGTTCAGCCGCTGGAACGGTGGCGCCTATCATGTATGGGACACCGGCTCAGCTTCCTGGGTCAGGAAAAAGAACATTCTCTGCGACTCTAATACCGGGAATATTGGCTGGTCGATGGACAGTGAAAAAAATAAAGGCAAAACGGAGTCTGATCTGCGTGAGCGCGATAAGAGTACCTATGAAAAAGGCACAAAGGGACAGTCCGATGATCATCCGTGGGGATATAAAGGCGTGTGCTATGCAGATCATGTTCTTGCGGAATGATTTTTGGCGAACGTTGGTTTTTATGTGGCTGGCTTTAGCTGTGGCGGGTAATGTTTTTGCCAATACCTCAATGTCATGGATCAGTAATAAAAATGGGCGAGTGAGTTTGGAGGCAACTGACGGCAGTGTCTATGAACTAAAATTATTTCCTGATGTAAGTGGTGTTTTTTACGACAAAAGCAAACACTTGATTGGTGATGAGCATTATGTGGCAGTGTTTCAGGTTTCACCTTCTAGCCGTGTAAGACCCAACGGATTCTGTGGGGCTGGAACCGAAATTTGGCTGTACGTATATAAAGCGATAGGTGCCGAGTTAAATGTGCAGACAAGAGTGCTGGTGAGCAGTTGTTTGCGCTCGATCTCGTTGGTTAGTCAGAACTCGGGGGAAGAAACGCAAGATTCTGATTTTTCTTCAGTGCAATGGAATGGTCAGGGTTTTTCGATTGATTGGTTTGACAATGTTGACGTTGCTGGAAGAGCGTTGAGCTCAACAAACTATGTATTGCGGGACAACATTTTTTCACCCATGGAAATATTGAACAAAGAAAACCTGGGTGAGTAAGTGCACAGTGTGATTTTTAGCATAGGAGTAATTATGAAGGGCATCATCCGTATTGGTGACAAAACGACCGGGGGCGGAGCGGTTCTTTCGGGGTCTACAGCCATGTTGTTCAGCAGCATAGGTGTGGCTCGGCAGGGTGACCCGGTGAGCTGTCCGGTTCCGGGCCATGGCCGAACTGTGGTTGCTGAGGGGCATCCGGCTTTTCGCGATGAGGGTGTTCCGATTGCATTTCACGGGCATCGATGCGCGTGCGGTTGCACCTTGATTTCGTCACTGCCTGAAGCGAGCGCGAGCTAGTTATGTCGGTCAGATTGGATCAAGTCCCTGTCCCAGCGCCAAGACCTGCACGGCCGAGGGCTTGGCTTTGGCTAGGCGTATTTCCAATGCTGCTGTTGCTGCTGGGTGTGTGTGGGACGTTTTTGTTCGGCACTCAAGCGTTGCACCAACAACCAGTGAGTTTCTGGGGGCTGGCCTTGGGAGTACCGCTCTTGGGTTGGTGCCTGCTGAGTTTTGGGCGTGTTTTGCTGTATTTCGGTCAGCAGCAGGTCGCTGATGGGTGGGATAAGGCACGTGAAGAGGATTTGATTCACAAGGTCCGGCGTGGTCGGCGCGTACAGCAGGTATTGGGTGTCAGTCTGCATACAGCCCTGTTAGCACCAGGGGAGAAGGATGCCCTACAACTGAATGCCTTACTGAGCGGAACCAAAGCTATAAAGACACAGCCGTCTTGGCTGGGCGGATCGATGCTACGTCATAGTCGATTGCCTGGTGTTACGAATGAAGCCTCTGAATATGTATTGCAGCAGGTGGTGGAACAAGTGCTTTCCGACCTTGCGCAAACCCTAATGCAGCTATCTGACGATGCGCCGTTGGCCTTGTTGTTAGAGGTCGATAGCGCATTGCCGGAGAACATGTTGCAGCGGGTATGGCGACAAGCCTGGAGCGAGTCCGGTATCCGCCAGTCGACAGTGTCTGTTGAAGGGGATGGGCTTGAGGCCGTGGATCAGTGGCTCGATCAGCGTATTGGTGATCAGGCGTTGCTGTTGGTGGTGGCGCTACAGTTCATGCCGCAACAGCCTGAAGGGACGGCTGAGGTTGCCGTCGGACTGCTGTTTGGCAACCGCCTGACGCAAAACACTCTGCCCTCAATGGCCTATCTGCATCGCCCGGAGCAGGAACGTGAACCGACCACAGAGGCTTTGCTTTATGCCGCGCACCAGGCCTTGGACTGGGTGCCGCTGGATCCGCAATCAATCGAGCAGACATGGCGAGTGGGGGTTGATGCGCGACGTGATGCAGCGTTGACCACGGTCATGGCTGAAGTGTCGCTCCCATCGAAGCACAACCAGGGGTTTTACGACCTGGACACCCAGTTGGGGCACCCGGGCAAAGCATCACCGTGGCTGGCGATTGCCGCCGCGACGCAGACCATTCAATGCGGCGCTGGGCCGCAGTTCATTTTCAGCGGGGGCGGCTGTGTTGATGCAGGGCTCTGGAGCACGGTCTTAACGCCTGTGTCATCGCTCTCGAAGTAGGAATTTCGAATGCCGTTTCGACGTGTTGTGTGGTTGGCGGTTCTGGTCGTCGCGCTGTTGCTGATCGGTACGATCCTGAGTGTATTGGTTTGGCATTACCCAGGGGTATTTGGGTTTAGATCCGGAAGTGATCGCCAAACTACAGGATTGTGGGTGATATCCGCTACGACCTTGATCCTGGTGCTGTGCGTGGGTGGCTACCATTTGCTGGGGCATCAGTTGGGGCGTTCGGCTTACCGCCAGCAGGAGGAGGATGATATTCCCCCGTCCGCACAGGCTAGCGACCTTGAATCTCGCGATGCCCAGGCTGCGCAACGCGTCTCCTCGATTAAAGCCCGCCTGCGCGACCACTATGGCCTCTTCTGGCGCCGTAAAGTTCGCCTCCTGTTGGTCGTCGGCGAACCCGATCAAATCGAAGCCATCGCTCCGACCCTGGCCGAACAATTCTGGCTGGAAGGTCAAGGCACCGTCCTGCTATGGGGCGGCAGTGCCCAGTCGACGCTGGATCAGTCATTCTCTAAACAATGGGGTGGACTAAGTCGCTGGCGTGCGCTGGACGGGGTCGTCTGGGCACTGAATAAAACTCAGGCCGCCGATGATGCCGCGATGGGCGCGGGCGTGCGCCAGATGCAGTGCCTGGCCCGTGGCCTGAACTGGCAGTTGCCGTTGTACCTGTGGCAGGTCTGCGACAGTGCCTGGTCGCAGGACAACCGCAAGGCACGGCCGGTAGGTTGCTTGTTGCCGGCACGCTTTGATGCGCAGGCGTTGCAAGGTCGTTTGAATAGTTTGCTGGAGCCTTTACGTCGCGAAGGCCTGGTGCAGATCAACAATATGATGGGCCATGACTTCCTGCTGCGCCTGTCCCGCGATTTGCAGGCCGAGGGCATAGGCCGTTGGCGTCACACGCTCGCCGCGTTGGCCGGCGAGTTTGCCCGTGGCGTGCCGTTGCGTGGGCTGTGGTTCAGCCTGCCGGTGCCGCGCACACAGCACGACTTAAAACATCACTGGCCAGCCGCTCCGGTGTGGCACGGCGTGCTCGACGATAATGCCAAAGGTGGCCGCTTGGGCTGGAGCATTCCGCGAGTCGGCTATGCACTGGTGCTAGGGTTGGCAGTGCTGTGGGGAGCCGGGTTATTGCTGTCGTTTGTCAGTAACCGTGTGCAGATTGCCCAAGTGCAAACTTCGTTGGCTGCATTGCAGCAACCGGGGAATAGCGACGAGCAACTGAGCGCGTTCAACGATTTGGTACGCGAGTTGGCACGTCTGGATTACCGCGCCGAACACGGCATGCCTTGGTACCAGCGCTTTGGCCTGAATCAAAATCAAGCCCTGCTGGACGCGCTGTGGCCACGTTATGTCGAAGCCAACAATCGCCTGATCCGCGACCCGGCCGCCGAGACTTTGCGCCAGCAACTGCATGCGCTGGTCAAGCTGCCCCCGGACAGCCCCGAGCGTGCTGAACGTGCCCGTGATGCCTACGACCAGCTCAAGGCTTACCTGATGATGACGCGCCCGGAAAAGGCCGATGCCCACCTCCTGGTCAAAACCCTGAGCGAGGTTGAGCCCTCGCGCGCAGGGGTAGCACCTGGGCTCTGGCAAAGCCTGGCGCCGAACTTATGGCAGTTCTATGGCGAACACCTGGCTGCCAACCCGACCTGGCGTATCGAGACAGATCCAAGGCTGGTGGCACAAGTCCGGCAGGTGCTGCTCGGTCAATTGGGCCAGCGCAATGCCGAGGCCGGCCTCTACCAACAATTGCTCGATAACGCCGCCAATCACTACCCGGACCTGGGCCTTCACCAACTGGTGGGCGACACCGATGCCCTGGCTCTGTTCTCCACCGATACCAGCGTGCCGGGCGTGTTCACCCGCCAGGCCTGGGAGGGGCAGGTGCGCCAAGCTATCGACGAAATTGCCGAGGCCCGCCGCGAGGAAATCGACTGGGTGCTCAGCGACAAGCCCGCCGACATCGACACCCGTTTGAGCCCGGACCAGCTCCGCGAGCGGCTCACCGAACGGTACTTCCAGGACTACGCCAGTGCCTGGCTGGATCTGCTCAACAGCCTGCGCTGGCGGGAGGCCGCGAGCCTCGACGCGGTGATCGACCAGTTGACGTTGATGAGCGATGTGCGCCAATCGCCGCTGATTGCGTTGATGAATTCCCTGGCCTACCAGGGGCAGGCCGGCGCTCGAACCCAGGCCTTGGCCGAGTCTCTGGTCAAGTCCGCACAAAAGCTGATCGGGCAAGACAAGGCGCCGCTGATCGACCAACGCGTCCACACGCCAAGCAGTCCATTGGACGCGACCTTCGGCCCGTTGCTGGCGCTGCTGGGCAAAGACTCTGAGGGCAAGAACAGCGCTGATGGCCTCAGCCTCCAATCCTTCCTCACTCGAGTGACTCGCGTACGCCTGAAGTTGCAACAAGTCAGCACGGCGCCCGACCCGCTGGAAATGACTCAGGCACTGGCGCAAACCGTCTTTCAAGGCAAGAGCATCGACCTGACCGACACCCAATCCTACGGCAGCCTGATGGCGGCCAGCCTGGGCGCGGAGTGGAGCGGGGCAGCACAAACGCTGTTCGTTCAGCCGCTGGAAAACGCCTGGCAGCGGGTCCTGCAACCGTCGGCGGCAGGGATCAACAGCCAGTGGCAACGCTCGATCGTCAGTCATTGGAACGATGCCTTCGCCAGCCGTTACCCCTTTGCCGCCACCGCCAGCGATGCGTCCTTGCCGATGCTGGGTCAGATGATCCGCGCGGACTCCGGTCGCATCGAGCAGTTTTTGCAGCGGCAATTGAGTGGCGTGTTGCGCAAGGAAGGTAACCGGTGGGTGGCCGATCCGCGCCACAGCCAAGGCTTGCGCTTCAACCCGCAATTTCTCACTGCCATCAATCAACTCAGCGACCTGGCCGATGTGCTCTACACCGACGGTGGTATGGGGCTGAGCTTTGAGCTGCAAGGCAAACCGGTACGCGATGTGGTGCAAACCACCTTCATCCTTAACGGCGACAAGCACCAGTATTTCAACCAGAAGGAGAGCTGGCAGCGTTTCAACTGGCCGGGGCGCAGTGACTATCCCGGTGTCAGCTTGAGCTGGACCAGCCTGTTGGCTGGCGAACGGTTGTTCGGCGATTACCCCGGCACCTGGGGCCTGATCCGCTTGTTGGAAAAAGCCAAGGTCACGCCGTTGGACGACGGTGACAGCCGCTACCGCATGGTACTCAAGGCGCCCGATGGCTTGAACCTGATCTGGTACTTGCGCACCGAGCTGAATGCCGGGCCGTTGGCGTTGCTCAAACTGAGGGGCTTCAAGTTGCCCCGGCAGATATTTCTTAGCGAAAAGACCGTTGATATGCCTTACGCACATAACGGGAGGTTGAAATGACTTTGCTTGGCTTCTTCGACCACAGCCGCCACACCCTGAACGTACGCGACGTGGAGGCGCGGCTTGACGTGTTGGCCTTCGAAGGCCAAGAAAACCTCAGCCAACCGTTCAACTACCGCGTGGAATTCACCAGCACCGAGCGTGACCTGGCCGCAGAAAGCATGCTCGCCCAGGACGCCAGTTTCAGCCTGTACGCCGCGCCGCAAAAGCTGCCAGTCGCCGGGCTCAGCGCACCGGCGGTCAAACCGCTGCGCACCCTGCATGGTGTGATCACCGGCTTCAAACGCCAGTCCGGCTCCAACGACCAGGCCAGCTATGAGATCACCTTGCAGCCGCGTCTGGCCCTGCTCGGTCGCGGCCAGCAGTTTCGCATCTACCAGCATCAATCGGTGCCGGAAATCGTCGAAAGCATTCTGCGTAACCGCCACGGCTTGGAAGGCCAGGACTTCCTGTTCAGCCTGAAACGCGTCTACCCCGAGCGCGAACAGGTCATGCAATACGGCGAAAGCGACCTGGCCTTTATTGCTCGTCTGCTGGCCGAGGTGGGCATCTGGTTCCGCTTCACCAGCGACGAACGCCTGGGCATCGATGTGGTGGAGTTTTGCGATGATCAACGCCTCTACCACTTCAACATCGAGCTGCCCATTCGCCCGCAATCCGGGCTGGGCAGCAGCGGCCAGGATGCGGTGTGGCAACTGCAGTCGAGCCATGAAGTGGTCGAGCGGCAGGTGCATATCCGCGCCTACCAGCACCGCGACGCTGGCGCCCATCTGAGCGGCGAGATCGACCAGACTCGAGGCTCAACCGCCACCTACGGCGAGGCCTACCACTACGCCGAACCCTACCGCGTACTCGGCGATGCGCAGTCTCAGGATGAAGACCTGCACAGCGAAAGCGGCTACTTCTACGCCCGCCTGCGTCACGAGCGTTATCTGAACGGGCAGACCCAACTCAGCGGTCTCAGCAGCAGCGCCACCCTGGCACCGGGCCAGGTGCTCAAGGTCTGCGGCTGCGCGCTACAGGCCTTCACGCCCGGTGCGGTGATCACCGGCCTGACCACCACGGCCGCCCGCGACCGCAGCTTTGAGGCAACCTTCCAGGCCATGCCCTATTCAGAAACCGTGTGCTTTCGCCCGACATTGAAGGACAAACCGCAAATCGCCGGCACCGTCCCGGCGCGCGTCACCAGCCCACAGGCCAACGACCCCTACGCGCATATCGACCTGGAAGGGCGCTACCGGGTGAACTTCCTGTTCGATCGCGACAGCTGGAAAGCTGGCGAAGAAAGCGTCTGGCTGCGTCTGGCCCGGCCCTACGCCGGCGACACCCATGGCCTGCATTTACCGCTGATTGCCGGCACCGAAGTGGCGGTGGCCTTCGAGCAGGGCGACCCGGACCGCCCCTACATCGCCCATGCTCTGCACGACAGCCAGCATGTCGACCACGTGACCCTGCGCAACGACAAGCGCAACGTGCTGCGCACCCCGGCCAACAACAAACTGCGCATGGACGACACCCGCGGGCAGGAGCACATCAAGCTCAGTACCGAGCACGGTGGCAAGAGCCAGCTTAACCTTGGGCATTTGGTGGATGCGCAGAAGCAGAGACGCGGTGAAGGCTTTGAACTGCGCACTGATGGCTGGGGTGCGATTCGTGGCGGCAAAGGCCTGTTTCTCAGTGCCGACGCACAGCGCCGCGCACAGGGGCCGATGCTGGAGATGACCGCCGCCGTGGGCCGGTTGCAGCAGGCCGGTGAGCAGCTGCAGGCCCTCTCCGTGGATGCCGAAGCCAGCCAAGCCGATCCGGCGGATGTGCAGGCACAACTCAACCTGCTGCAGAAAGACCTGGAACAGCTCAAATCGTCGGTGCTGCTACTGAGCGCCCCACAGGGCATTGCATTGACCAGCGGCCATCATCTGCAACTGGCCGCTGAGCACAACCTGATGTTGAACGCTGGCGGCCAGGCCGATATCAGCGTGGTCAAGCGCCTGTTCATGGGCGTGGGGCAGGGGTTGAGCGTGTTCGTGCGCAAGCTGGGCATCAAGCTGATCGCCAACCAGGGCGCGGTAAGTATCCAGGCCCAGAACGACAAGCTGGAAGCCAACGCAAGGCAAGGATTGGAGATCACCAGTACCGAGGATGAAATCCGCATCGTCGCGAAAAAGAAAATCACGCTCAATGCCGGCGGCAGCTATATCAGTCTCGACCAGAACGCGATCGAGTCGGGTACGGAAGGGGACTACCTGATCAAGTCCGCGAGTTTTGACCGCCCCGGCCCCGCCAGTATGAAGGCTACCCACCCGGACTATCCGAAGCAGTTGGCGAAACAGCCGTTGCGACTCAACGTTCTACAAGCGCCGAATGCCTCAAGCCATGGCTGGGCGGGCATGCCTTATATCCTCTATGCCGACGGTAAAGTGTTGCAGGAAGGAGTCCTTGACGAGACGAGCCAACTAGCATTCGACCATCAGATAGTCACCCGTCAATACCGACTGGAATTAGGCAATGGCATCAATTATGAAATTCCGATTCCCACCGAATACAGCAACCCCGAACAGGGGCATCTGGCAAATCAAGGCTTGCAAAGTTTGGCCGTCCTGGGCGATTCGCAGGTCAACCAGCCCAGCGTTCATAACGATCTTCGTCTGTTGTACGCATCACTGCTGAAAGATGAGGGAGGTGTTCCATGAGCCACTGTAGCATTGTCGTGCCTATCGCATTGAAGCACACCAACGAAGGGGTCTGTACGGCGCCCTGGTTTGTTCCTGACGCAGAATATTCAGCGACCATGACCAACTATGAGCCGTTGGTTAATGGTGAAGCCGCCTTTAGTTCTGTGTACAAGGCCATCGAAGCCGCCGAGAAGTCCATCGACATCATCTGTTGGGGCTTTCAGCCTTCAATGTATTTTGTTCGTGATGGTGCACACACCTCCATAGGTAAGTTGCTCCATCAGAAGGCTCGTCTCGGTATACAGGTGCGTGTGCTGTCTTGGGAAATGCTTGGAAACTCCGCCGGTTTGGCGGGCGAAGCCAACCTGCCAGGAAAGGGAAGCATTTCAGACCGAAGGGGGCAGGCCGCCACTGACGTCCAGCACGCATACGACGAATTTTGGTTCAAGGCTTTCAGTGTGGAAGGTGAAAAGGCCACACAGCGTGTTCTTGAGAGGGTTCCGGTCCTCGTCACGCGTGGTTTCAGTGGCAGTGAGCGAAATCAGATCCGTAAAGATGTCAATAATGGTCTTGATCGAGAGGTCAGTAGGGCGGCGAAAAACGCAATGATGGCTGCGCCTAGCCATCACCAAAAGAGTGTTCTGGTCGACTATGAGTTACCGGATAAAGCTATCGGCTTTGTCATGGGGCACAACATGCTCGATGAATATTGGGATACCGACACGCATTCGGCGCTCAGACGGCCCGATCCCCAAAAACCTAACCCCAATCCCTTTACTCACGACCCCGACCGTGGTCCCCGTGGCGTCCTGCCGCGGCAGGACATTTCCTGCCGTGTAAGCGGGCCGATTCTTGAATATCTGCACCAAAACTTCGCCGAAGCCTGGCAGAAGGAAACCGGTGAAAATCTGCTTGCACTCCGCAATGCGAAGGAAGTTGGTAAGTTCTTCAAGTGCAGCACAGGCGATTCTGGTACCCGTTTGCTGGCTCAACTGTTACGCACCCAGGGCGGCAGGCACGATATTGAGAAGGCCTACTTGCAGGCAGTGAACAACGCCACCCAGTTCATCTACATCGAAAACCAGTATTTCCGCTGGCCGCCTTTAGCGGAACTGATCAACAAGGTTGCCGCCACCCAGACCGCAAAAGGCCGCGACCCAGGTAAGCACGGGGCGCTCCATCTATTTGTCACTACCAACGTCAGCGACGGCGGCATCGGTTTAGGGGTAGTGAACACCCAGCGCATGCTGGAGTCACTGGGCCGAGCCGACACTACCCCCAATGTGACCTTGCTGCGCCGCATTGACCAGGAAAAAAGGGAAATGCCCCCCGAGCCTCGGGTCACCGATCCGCGAGATACACGTGGGTTACGCGAACGGGAGCTATGGCAGCAGGAACTGGATCGAAGGACCAAGCGCCTCGAAGAGGACATCAAGATTCCGGAAAATCGTCCCGGCCTGAAGATCCATGTTTGTTCCCTTGTCGCCTCCGACTCCCCAGCAGGCAAACCATGGATGCCGGTGTACATCCACTCCAAGCTGATGATTGTCAACGATGTCTACACCATCCAAGGTTCGGCCAATATCAACACCCGCAGCATGCGAGTAGACAGCGAACTGAACCTTGCTCACGAGTGGCACCCCGTGACACGCAAGATGCGACGCAAGTTGTGGAACATACATACGGCAGGACTGGGGACTCAGGACGACCCGGCGGAGGCCTTTATGGCATGGCAAAAAATTCTCCATGAGAACAGAAAGCGCCAGGAGGCCAAAACCATGCCGTGGGCCTCGCTCGTAGAGTTTCATTACGACCAATTCAGCAGGAGCGACCTGGACTGATGTATCGGATTCTTTTATTGAGCATTCTGCTCCAGGTTGGCTGCGGTATTTCTGGCGTCGCACATTCAAAGAAGGATAGTGCTTTGGACCCCCTTTCCCATATCAAGACCAGCTTGGCCTTCACCTGCGTATATGAGCGCATCCCTGAGGCCTCGGCGGACGCCGATGTGTTGTTCCACTATGCCCGTTGGTTGCAGAAGAACAACCAACTCAAGCAAGACAAAATTGTTGATGCGGAGATTGAACGCCTGTACCGAATCGCCGCCGAGAATGGTCATCACAAGGCCAATATCAACCTGCAGAATGGTGCCTTGCGTGGCCACTTCAAACTGCGGGGAGAGGAGCATCTACGACTAAGTCAGGAACTGATCGATGCCGGAGTCGCCACGGGTTACTACTTCGTCGGCATCTACCTTAAGCAGGGCTCAGCGGGATTGCAGAAGGATCCGGAGATGGCGTTACGTTACTTCCGCAAGGCGGCCGATGAGGGCAATGCTAATGCTCAAGCCTATATTGGCGACAAGTTAGCGCCAATTGATATAGCGCCGAATATCGCACGGCAGATGCGTCAATGCGCTGCTTCGCAAGGGCAGAGTGAGGCTGCCGTCATGCTCTTCATGTATCTTCGGGATGACAAGAAATATAGTGAGGCTGTTGAGGTGTTGCAGATGGCCGTAGCTTCGGGCGATGAAAATGCTGCTGGGCGTCTATCAGATTCTTTCCGTGGCCCTAGTCCGGACAATCAAGTTGACTACTTGGAGTTACAGCCTGATGTGGTGCGCGCCGACCGCTACAAACAAATATGGCGGATTCTTGCGAACTATTCCTACGCGAATCCCAAAGTTCCCGAAATCAATGAAATAGTTCCGCTCCCTCCCGTCGAACTGCCGCCGTGGGATGGCAAGCTGAAGTGGCTGGAGGAGCGCGAAGCTAATATCCCGCCTCCCAAACCCAGCGAGACGTTGATTCAGCAAATGGCCAAGGCCAAGGTCCTTGATCCTGTCACCGGTAGACCCATGCCAGGCTCACCCGCGTTCATCAAAGCCACAACTCCAGCGCCAACCTGCCAAAGCGGTCAGGCCTGCCCGCATGCCGGTTACTGGCAAGCCTCACGCCTGACTGATGCATCGCAAGCCAGTTTGCAGGGCGGCACGATCCGTCACTTCGAAGAGGGCGAAATTCTGCCGTTGCAAAGTGTCGAGCGTCACCATCGCCGTTTCCTGCGGGCCGACATCACTACGATTGAGGATGAAATTGTTGAGTGGAGGCTGCTGGGATGACGCACAGATATCTGATTGGCGGATTGCCCCTCGATTGGTCGGCGCTCCTGATGCGTCCGGAAAATGGAAGGTCTGAATGAGCCTGCGCACCTTGATCGCCCGCTGTCTGGGAGAACGCGACGCGCTGTCCGTCGCCCGCGAACAGGCCACCCACTGGCAACCCTGGCTGCAACCCATCAGCGCCGATTCACCCGTGGGCGAAGACCCCGGCTACAACGATGACTTCCAGCATATGCGCGAAGAGGTCAACAAGCTCTCGGGCGCCGATGCCGAGCAGGTGGCTCAACTCGCGCTGAAGCTGTTGACCTGCAGCTGCAAGGACCTGCGCGTCGCTACCTACTACCTGTGGGCGCGCCTGCACAAGGACGGCGAAGTCGGTCTGGCTGATGGCCTTAGCCTGCTGGCGGCGTTGGTGGAACGCTTTGCCGACGCGGTGCTGCCCACCCGCCCCAACAGCCGCACAATGGCCCTGGAATGGCTGGCCAGTGGCAAGGTGCTCGACACGCTGTCGTTGTACCCGGAAGTGGTCAAGGCCGAGGCCGAGCGTACCGCCGCGGCACTTGCCTGGCTGGAGCGTGGGCTGAGTGCATGGCCGCAGGAACAGCGTCCAAACCTGGAACCCTTGTATGCCGCCTTGTCCGCGAGACTGGTGCAGTCCGGCGGTATGGACGCCTTGGTGCCGCAGAACACCGTCAGCCATGAGGCGACGACGCCTGCACCAGCACCGCAGATCAAGTCCGGGCGTGACCTGTTGGACAGCGGCCGAGCCTTGGCGGGCTATCTGCGTGAACAGCCCCTGGGTTGGCTGGCAGCTCATCGCCTGATGAAGAGCTTGCGGTGGGACACGGTGCATCAGGCCCCACCTCAAGAGGCGAACGGCCATACACGCCTGACGGCGCCGCGCGGTGACTATCGGGCGCAGCTCAAGCGCCTGTACCTGCAACAGAACTGGTCGGAGTTGATCGATCAGGTCGAGCGCATTTATGCCGAGGGCGTGAACCATTTCTGGCTGGACCTGCAGTGGTACCTGTACCAAGCGCTGAGCAAACAACCCGCGCCGCAGGACCGTTGGGCCGATATCGCCAAACGTGATCTGGGCATGTTGCTTGAGCGCCTGCCGGGTCTGGAAGTGCTGTGCTGGAACGACGGTAGCCCGTTTGCCGACGAGACCACCCGCGAGTGGATTGCCCAGCACGTCAGTGGCAACAAACCGCAACAATGGTTACCCCTGCCTGCGATGACACCGGCCACCGGCGATGCCGACATCCTGTCCCTGGAAGGCGAGGCCGTGGCCCAGGCCGACAGTGACGGCGTGGATCACGCGCTGGCCTGGCTGGCTGCTCGCCCGGGCATCCACACCGGGCGCCAACGCTGGCTGCTGCGCCTGCTGATGGCGCGCGTCGCCGAACAGTACGCCAAGACCGACCTGGCCATTCACCTGCTGGCGGAACTCGACGCCACCGCGCAACGCCAAGCCTTGGCCGAATGGGAGCCCGAGCTGAATTTCGAGGTCAAGGCGCGTCTTCTCAAGCTGCTGCGGGTGAAAGCCCAGCGCAACGACGCCGACAAACCCACCCTGGCGCGGCGCATGGACACCTTGCTGGCGGCCCTGGTGGCCATCGACCCGGTACGCGCCGCAGTGCTTTGCGGCTAACCCTTCTACATCAGGATTTTTCTGTGAGCATGGACAATCTGACACTGCGCTATTTCGACGCTGAAATGCGCTACCTGCGCGAGGCCGGCAAGGAGTTCGCCGACGCATTCCCGGATCGGGCGGCGCAGCTCAACCTGGACAAACCGGGCGCGCAGGACCCCTATGTGGAGCGTCTGTTCGAAGGCTTTGCGTTCCTGATGGGCCGCCTGCGGGAAAAACTCGACGATGACCTGCCTGAGTTGACCGAGGGCCTGGTCAGCCTGTTGTGGCCGCATTACCTGCGCACCATTCCGTCGCTGTCAGTGGTCGAACTGGCGCCTGAACTGGCGCAGATGAAGCGCAGCGAATTGATCACCCGGGGCTTTGAGGTGCTGTCGCAACCCGTCGGGCCGCAAAGCACCCGCTGCCGCTACACCACCACCCAGGATCTGACCCTGCGGCCGCTGGCCCTGGAATCGCTGAGGCGAGATCATGAGCCGGATGGTCGCTCCAGGCTAACCCTGCGCTTCGCCTGCGGAGCATTGACTGACTGGAACCAGATCGACCTGAGCCGGCTGCCGCTTTACCTGAATGCCGACGCGCCGCTGGCCAGTGCGTTGCATCAGGCGTTGACCCTGAATGCGCAAGCGCTATACGTACGCTGGCCCGGGGGCACCGAACGTCAGCCTTTGCGCGCGCACTTTTCGCCCAAGGGCTTTGCCGATGAAGACCGGCTGTGGCCCAAGGGCGACAGCGCTTTCAGCGGTTATCAGCTGTTACTGGAGTATTTCAGCTTCCGCGAAAAATTCATGTTCGTGTCCCTGTGCGGACTGGAGCAACTTGAGATTGCGCCCGGCACCGCCTGGTTCGAACTTGAGGTGGTGCTGCGAGAGCCGTGGCCGGCCAACTTCGACGTGAGCAGCGAGCACATTCGCCTGCACGCGGTACCGGTGATCAACCTGTTCGCGCTGGAGGCCGACCCGCTGACCCTGGCGCCCTTGCAAACCGACTACTTGCTGCGCCCGATGCGGTTGCAGGACGGCCATACCGAGATCTATTCAGTGGACCGGGTCACCGCGTCGAAAAATGCCGAGCGCCTGGACTACGTGCCGTTCACCAGCTTTCGCCACAAGGGCGGCATGCTGCGTGACGAGGCCCCGGAGCGTTACTTCCATACGCGGCTCAAGCGTGCGGCCAACGGTTTGCATGACACCTGGTTGATCCTCGGCGGCGAGGGCTTCGATAAGGACCGTTTGCTTGAGCGTGAAAGCCTCTCCTTGCGCTTGACCGGCACCCACGGCCAATTACCCCGAAAAGCGTTGCAAAGCACCTTGCTCGATACGGCGGTGCAGTCCACCCAGGCCGGTTTGCGCGTGCGCAACCTGTGCGCGCCGACCTTGCCGTGCTACCCGCCCAATCGTGACCGCTTCCACTGGCGAGTGCTCAGTCACCTGGGCTCCAACTTCCTGCCGATGCTCGACAACGCCGAAGTGCTGCGAGGGACATTGGCGCTTTACGACTGGACGGGCAGCGAGCTCAATCGTCGTCGCCTGGCGGCGATTGCCGAGGTCAAACATCACCTGGTGCAGCGCTTCGAAAAAGGCTTCTTGCTGCGCGGCGTGGATATCGAAATCACCCTGGACGCCAACGGCTTTTCGGGGGAGGGCGACATCAGCCTGTTCGGTGAGATGCTCAATCGCTTCTTCTCCTTGTATGCCGACATTCATTTGTACACCCAGCTCACGCTGATCCTGCAACCTACTGGAAAGTGCCTGCGATGGAACGAGAACCACAGTCAGCGTATTCCCGGTTGAAGGCCGGCGGTCTGCTCGACGCTTTGCGGGGGCAGGTGGCCGAGGCCAACCTGTACCGTTTTTGCCAGTTGCTGGAACAGGCCTTGCCTGGTCAACCACTACTGGGCAGTACCGCGCATCCGGCCGACGACGCGGTGCGCTTTCGGCCCGACCCAGGCATGGGTTTTCCGGCCAGCGAATTGAAGGCGATTGAAACCGATGAAGCTCGCCCGGAGCGCCCGGCGACAGTGCGCACCCGTCTGCTCGGGTTGTACGGGGTCGACTCACCGATGCCGACGGTATTTCTGGATGACATCGCGCAGCGTCGGGAAGGGCATGCCGCGCTGGAAGCCTTCCTGGATATTTTCAACCACCGAATTTTCACCCAGTTCTACCGCATCTGGCGCAAGTACTCCTACCCGGCGACGTTCGAAGCGGGCGGCACCGATGCCACCTCGCAATGCCTGTTGGGCCTGATCGGCCTGGGGATTCCCGGCACCGCGCAGCAAATCGCCACGCCTGTCTCGCGCTTTCTGGCTTTGCTCAGTGTGATGCGCCTGCCCACGCGGAATGCGGAAGGCATCACCGCGCTGGTCAAATTGCTGGCGCCCAACACCCAGGCCCAGATCACCCCGCATTGGCCACAAAAAATTTCGCTGGACCGGCCAGCGGCACTTTGCGCTCAGTGCCCGGTGAGCTTGTCCCAGGGGACGCCGTTGGGCAGCGTCGGCTTTGAGGCCAACAGCCAGCTGCGCCTGACGCTCTATACCGAAGACACGCAGGAAGCCAAGGGTTGGTTGCCAGAGGGGCCGTTGCACTGCGACCTGTTGGTGTTGCTGCGCGTGTACCTGGGGTGGCGCTGCACGGCGAAGCTGCAGTTATCGCTGCCGATCCACAGTTTGCCCGTGCCGGTGCTGGGGCACGCGCCCATTCGCCTCGGCATGACCGGGGTTTTGGGCTTGGGCAACGATAGCTGGCAGGTGGCAGAGCACGACACGCTCACGATCAACCTGGGCCGCTACCAAGGCCTTTCGATGAATCCCCACAACAGGGAAACACAGCATGTTGCGTACCATTTTTAGCGTGGTGATATTTGTGGCGCTCGGCGGGTGTGGCCTGGCCCAAACCGTGGCGGATGGCACCGCCTCCACCGCCAAGGCAATCTTTTACAAGCCGGTAAAAACCCTGCACCTGGATTTCAGTGCGCGCACCGCGCTGAACACCGATGCCACGGATATGAGCGCCTTGTCGGTGCCAACCCTGGTGCGGGTGTACCAACTGCGCGACGGCAAGGCGGTAGAACAGGCGACCTACGACGGATTGCTGGGCTATGACGAGCAGCTGTTGGCGGGCGCGTTGCTGGACAAACGCTCGGTGGTGGTAAAACCGGAGGAGGGCACACAGTTGAATGTACCACTCGACAAGGACGCGCAGTTCGTCACGGTGGTGGCGTTGTTTCGCAGCCCCGATACCCAATTGAACACCTGGCGCTTGACGTTGCTCCGGGATGACCTGAACCCGGACCGCGCGCGGGTCATCGAGTTGGGGGATAACCGTTTGACCCTGCGGCCCTTGGCCAAGGATTGAACCATGACCGAGTACAATCCCTCGCTGTACGAAATGCTGTTGCAGAATTTCGACGGTGAACTGGAGCTGCCTCGCGTCAGTGAGGAGGACCAGCACGCCCTGTCGGTGCTGGACAACCTGCAGCGCATCCTCAACAGCCGCGCCGGCGCCCTCAGCCATCTGCCGGATTACGGGTTGCCGGACATGGGCCTGATCCTGCAAGGGCTGCCCGCCACGGCCCATGGCTTGATCGGCACTATGACCGCCACCCTGCTCAAGTACGAACCGCGGCTGGCGGCGGTCACCATCGAACTGCGTCCGCAGACGCGTCCTGGGCATCTGGAGTATGCCCTGGACGCGCAACTCAAGAACGGGCAGCACGTGAACTTCGGCACCCTCCTGACACCCGAGGGCAAGGTGCTGGTGCGTCACTTGAAGCGTCAGCACTACCTGACCAAACCTGTCACCGATAACGGAAGGGAAGCCCAATGACGGCGTTGTATGAGATGCGTATTCGAGTCGGCGGTGATCCGCGCGGCTTCGGTGAATTTACGGCATTGCGCGAAGAAATGGCCAAGCTCAACCATCCGGCCTGCCCGGATGTGGACTGGGGCAAGGTGGAGCAATTGTGCCTGGCGCTGTTCCAGCAAAACGGGGCAGAGCTGCATACGGCCTGCTTTTACACCTTGGCGCGCGGTCAGCGCCACGGGCTGGAAGGCATCACTCAGGGTGTGGTGATGCTGGAAGCCTTGAGCAGCGAATGGCCTCGTCTGTGGCCGCTGGCGGAATCCATGCGCCTGGATCTGCTGGGGTGGTTGTTCGATCAATTGCAATTGCTGCTGCGTAGCCTGGCGGTGACAGCGCACACTGGAACTGCGCTGAGCCAACTGGATATTGAACTCGCGCGTTTGCAGGCGCGTTTACTTCCTCAACTATCCAGCCCTCTGATGACGCTGCAGGTGTTGCGCCATCAAGTTGGCAACGTGGTCCAGCGCCTGGGGCAGAATCATGCAACGGGCGAAAGGATGCTGACACCCATCCGGCTGACGCCGCCGACATGGGTGACCCCCGTGATCATTTTGCCGCCCCCTGAAGTGGAGCCGCGCAGGCGACGTCTGGCGCTTTGGCTGTTTGCCGGGGCACTGATCGCTGCCTTGCTTGGGGGGATTGCCTGGCGGGCGTGGCTGGCCGGTCAAGACACTCCACCCCTCATGCCAGAGCCGGTGCGGCTGGACAGCCTGTCGCTGTTCGATGCCGGCAGCGCCATCCTCAAACCAGGCTCAACCAAGGTGCTGATCAATGCCTTGGTTGGCATTAAAGCCCAGCCGGGCTGGCTGATCGTCATCGCCGGGCATGCCGATGCGACCGGGGCTGCGGAGCAAAACCTGGCCTTGTCCCACGCCCGCGCCTCAGCCGTGCGCGACTGGATGCAGCAGATGGGTGACATCGCCGACAGCTGTTTTGCCGTGCAAGGCCTTGCGGCCAATCAGCCGATCGCAAACAATGAGACCGAGACAGGGCGTACGGCTAATCGGCGTGTGGACATCCAGCTGGTACCACAGGTCGGAGCCTGTGAGAGAACCGCATCGGCGATCGAGAAGGGTCAATCATAAAGGGCCGGCGCCAGGGTCCACCTACTGGGCCAGGTGCCTTTCAATGTTATGGAGAACACGATGACCGACACCACGCCACGCCTTTGCAAAGCCATTCCGATTCTGGCGTCGACTGATATTGCACGCACACTCGATTTCTACAGAGGCTTGGGTTTCAAGGCTCATCATGTTGAAGATTTTTCCTATGGGATGGCCGCTTGGGGAGAAGTCGAGCTGCATTTCTGGAGCTGCGCCGACAAGCGCATCGCCGAGAATACGTCCTGCTACATCCGCGTGGATGATATCGCTGCCGTACACGCGGTTTTGAAGGGCGCGTTGCCCGAACTTCAGGACGTGACCCGCACGGCGTGGGGTACCGCCGAATTCTACGTCATTGACCCGGACGGCAACCTGCTGAAGTTCGGGCAGTCGCTTGATTAATTTGGCGTGCTGCGGTGCAGCGACAACAGAAAAAGCCACTCACTGAGTGGCTTTTCTACTTCCCCGGTTCACATTCCCCGGAGATCGCCGGTCAGTACATTACGCATCACAGCTTCGGCAATTGCCCGATGCGCCCCATCATTTCCGTCACGATCTGCAAGTCCAGCAGAAACTGGTCAACCGTCTTGAACTCGTTGTCGGTATGGCCCGTGTATTTGGCCTCCGGCCGCGCCAGGCCGAATTGCACGCCATTGGGCAATTCATGCACCGAAGTCGCCCCGGCCGAGGTGCCGAAGATGTGCTCCATGCCAAGGTTTTCGCTGGCCACCGCCAGCAGCGCCTTGACCCATTCACCTTCAGGGTTGCGATACATCGGCTCCGCGACCGAGTAATCGAAAGCCACTGCGACCTTGGATTGCTTGCTCCAGGCGTCCAGTTTCTCGGCGATTTCAGCCTTGAGCACTTCCGGCGACTTGCCCTTCGGCACGCGCAGGTTGACCGCGAGTTTGAAGGTTTTTTCATCCATACCGACAAAAGTCAGCGAAGTGGTCAGCGGTCCCATGAAAGCATCAGAGAAGCCAACGCCCAACTTGCCACCCAGGTAATCCAGGCCCCAGTTGTCAGCGGCGTAGCGAGCGGCGTCGGTGATGTAGTTGTGTTTGAGCGCGACTTTGCCGTCGAGGCTGTTAATGAAGTCGAGCATTCTGGCCACCGGGTTAACGCCTGTTTCCGGCTCGGAGGAGTGTGCCGATACGCCGGTCACTGTCAGTTTGACGTCCTTGTCGACAACGTTGGCGGTCACGCTGAAATCGCCGCCATTGCGGTTGGCATAGTCCGCACCGGCTTTCTCGAGTGTGGCGGCCAGTTCGGCGGGTTTGTCAGTGACCAGCGTGGCGACCGAAGCGGAGGGAATCTGGTTGGTCGCCAGACCGCCGATCATGCTGGTGATTTCGGCACCTGTGCCCTCGGCAGGACGGCGAGCAAAATGGGCCATGACCGTACCGTAGCCTTTTTCGGCGATCACCACCGGGTAGCCGCCGTCCAGCGCCAGGTTGTAGTTGGGCGTCGGGTTATGTTCGAAGTAGTAAGGAATGGCGTCACCCGTGGTTTCTTCGGTGGTGTCGACCAGCAGCTTGAAATTGCGCGCCAGTGGCAGTTTCTCTTCCTTGATGACCTTCATCGCGTACAGCGAGACGACGATGCCGTTCTTGTCATCCTCGGTGCCCCGGCCGTACATGCGGTCGCCGATCAGGGTGACCTTGAACGGGTCGAGCCGCGTGCCGTCTTCGAGCACCCAGTTTTCCGGTGTCACCGGCACAACGTCGGCATGTGCGTGGATACCGACGACTTCGTCGCTGCTGCCTTCAAGCGAAATCTCGTAGACGCGGTTGTCGATATTGCGGAATTTGAGATTGAAGGCCTCAGCGAGGCCTTTGATTTTGTCGGCGATCTTGATGAATTCAGGATTGTCATGCTGTGCCACGCCCTCCACCTGGAAGGTCGGGATGGCCACCAGTTCGCGCAGTGTCTCAGTGGCGGCGCTGCCATATTTGACCCGCGCATAAAGACCGAGCAAACGATGAATTTCGTTTTGCTGCTCGGCGGTCAGGGATTTGTTGTCGAGGAAGGCACTGATCGCCGGGCCGATGTCATGGGTTTTGGCCAGATCAGTTTTCGTCAGGCTGGTGAGGAATTGGCGGAAATCCGTAACCGAGCTTTCGTCGAACGTCTTGAGAATGTCAGCGCTTTGTAGTGGCGTGAGATTGGCGTGCGCAGCGGTAGTGAAACCGCAAAGGCTGGTCAGCAGCAACGTTGTGGCGGCCAGGTGCTTGAGTGAAAAGTGCATGGCGGAGCATTCCTTTGCAAGGTGATGGAGGTGATTGAAACAAAACATTTCCAAAGTAGCACCACTGAGTGATTGGGCAATGGCGCAGTCGGGATATGTCGCGGAGCAAGCTGAAAGCGACGCCGAGATATAAAAAATGAAATTCGGCTGGCTACGTTATAGGGTAACAATATAACCTGTGTCCCGATTTCCCTGCGGCGCTTTCACTCACCCCTTTGTAGTGCGAACTTTTTCATGACTGTTGCTTCACACTCTCCCACTGGAACGGCGGTTGGCCGACTCCTGTCTATCGATGCCTTACGCGGCATGGTGATTCTTTTCATGCTGCTCGACCATGTGCGTGAAACGTTTTTCCTGCACCGGCAGGTGTCCGATCCCATGGACATCGCCACGACGGAACCGGCGCTTTTTTTCAGCCGCGCCCTGGCGCACTTGTGTGCGCCGGTATTCGTCCTGCTCACCGGCCTGTCCGCCTGGCTTTACGGCGAGAAATACGCCGGCAAAACCGACGTATGCAGCTTTCTGTTCAAACGCGGTCTGTTTCTGGTGGTGCTCGAATTCACCTTGGTGAACTTTGCATGGACGTTCCAGCTGCCACCGACTGTCATCTATCTGCAGGTCATCTGGGCGATCGGGCTGAGCATGATTGCGCTGTCGCTGATGGTCTGGTTGCCGCGACCGATATTGCTCGCGCTGAGCCTGGCGATTATCGCCGGTCACAACCTGCTCGACGCGCTGCATTTTCCGGTTGAATCAGCGATGCACGTGCCGTGGGCCATGCTGCATGACCGCGGCTGGATCGACGCAGTCGATGGGCTTCGTCTGCGCACTTCGTATCCGGTCCTGCCATGGATCGGTGTCATCGGGCTGGGTTACGCCATCGGACCGTGGTTCGGGCGGGCAGCCGATGCGCAGGTTCGTCAGCGCAGACTGGTGATCGCAGGTGCTCTGGGATTGACCGGGTTCGTGGCGCTAAGGCTGCTCAACGGTTACGGCGAGGCGCCGTGGCATGAGGGCGAGACCGCCTTGCAGACGCTGATGAGTTTTTTCAACATCACCAAGTACCCGCCGTCACTGCTGTTTGTCACACTGACCCTGAGTGTTGGCTGTCTGCTGCTTCTGTGGTTCGAACGCCTGAACAACACTCGGTGGTTGCGGCCGCTGACCGTATTCGGTTCGGCGCCGATGTTCTTCTATCTGTTGCACCTGTACGTGCTGAAAGTGCTGTACCTCATCGCCGTCGCGCTGGCAGGGCCTAATCAGGGCAACTGGTTCGGTTTCGACTCGGTGGGCGCGGTGTGGGTGGCTGCGATTCTTTTGGCGATTGCACTGTATCCGCCGGTGAAATGGTTTTCTGGATTGAAGGCGCGGCGGCGTGACCTTGCGTGGTTGAAATACCTGTAACCCGTGCACTTTTATAAAGCCCGAGTACTTGCATTGCACTAAGCGAAGGCATGGCGTTGAACGAGTACCGCGCTTAGCGCCGAGAAAGCCCTTGTAACACAGCGGTTTAGTAATCTGGCACAAACACTGCAACACATTGATCAGGCCCACCGCCAACGCAATCGAGTGGGCAGCCCCTCGGTCAACGACGATCGATTCGCGGGCAACATCGGTGGACCAGGCGCAGTCGTCTGCAGTCGACACCGCGAAAGAACAGGCAAAGACGCCTGGAACCGAAAGGTTTCAGGCGTTTTTTTTTGCTTTTTGAACCGCTTTAGCCGGGTGCTTCTTATGAATTCCAATGTTGCCGCGTTGAACAAATTGCAAACTCTGGTGGTGATCGGCAATGGCATGGTCGGCCATCATTGCGTCGAACAGTTGATCGAGCGGGGTGCGCTTGAGCACTATCGGCTGCACGTGTTCAGTGAGGAGCCGATGCGCGCCTATGATCGCGTGCACCTTTCCGAATATTTCAGCGGCCGCGATGCCGAGTCGCTGGCCCTCGGGGAAGCCGCGCTCTATCAGACGCCGGGCGTCACGCTGCATCTGGGCGTACCGGTGCTGGCAATCGACCGCGCCCGGCGTCAGGTGATGACCGCACAAGGGTGCATCGCCTACGACAAACTGGTGCTGGCCACGGGTTCGTACCCATTTGTGCCACCCGTCGAGGGTGCCGAGGGCGATTCGCGGCTGGTGTACCGCACCCTTCAGGATCTCGACGCCATTCGTGCGGCCGCCGCTAACGCGAAACGCGGTGTAGTGGTGGGCGGTGGTTTGCTGGGTCTTGAAGCGGCCAATGCGCTGAAAAGCCTTGGCCTGGAAGCGCATGTTGTCGAGTTCGCGCCGCGCCTGATGCCGGTGCAGCTGGACGAAATGGGTGGCATGGCGCTCAAGTCGCAGATTGAACGCCTCGGCGTCGGGGTCCATTTGTCCCGCGCTACCCAGTCGATCACGGCGGGTGAGCAGTATCGCTATCGCATGAATTTCGCCAATGACGAATTCCTTGAAACCGACCTGATCGTGTTTTCCGCCGGCATCCGTGCGCAAGACGCGCTGGCGCGGCAATCGGCGCTGGACATTGGACCGCGTGGCGGCGTCGTGGTGGATAATCAGTGCCTGAGCAGCGATCCGCACATTTACGCCATCGGCGAGTGCGCTTCGTGGAATGGCAGCCTGTTCGGCCTGGTTGCACCGGGCTATCAGATGGCGCGCGGGGTGGCGGCAGTCTTGTGCAATCAAGTCGCCGAGCCCTTTATGGGCGCGGACATGTCGACCAAACTGAAATTGCTCGGTGTCGATGTCGGTTCCATCGGCGACGCTCACGGCAGCACGCCGGGCTCGCGCAGTTATCAATTTATCGATGAAGCCAGCGCCAGCTACCGGCGCCTGGTGGTGGATGCCTCGGGCAAACAGGTGCTCGGCGCCGTGCTGGTCGGTGACAACAGCTATTACGACACCCTGCTGCAATACATGCAGAACGCTATCGCCTTGCCGGCTGAACCGGCCAGCCTGATTCTGCCTTCTTCCGAAGGCGCGCCCACCCTGGGCCCGGGCGCGCTGCCGGAATCAGCCACCGTCTGCTCGTGCCACAACGTCACCAAGGGCTCGATCTGCTCGGCCATCGACGCGGGCTGTAGCGACCTGGGCTTGCTCAAGGTGCAAACCAAGGCCTGCACCGGTTGCGGTGGTTGCGCCGGTTTGCTCAAGCAGGTTTTCGAACATGAGCTGATTGCCCGTGGCGTCAGCGTCGATAAAAGCCTGTGCGAGCATTTCGCCTACACCCGCCAGGAGTTGTACGCGCTGGTGCGCGTTGAGGGGGTGATCACTTTTGAGGAATTGCTCGCCCGACACGGTCGCGGCCACACCGGTTGCGATGTGTGCAAACCCGCCGTCGGTTCGATCCTCGCCTCGTGCTGGAACCAGCCGATCATGGACGCTTCGCTCGTGCCGCTGCAGGACACCAACGACACCTTCATGGCCAACATGCAGAAAAACGGCACCTATTCGGTGGTGCCGCGCATTCCGGGCGGCGAAATCACTGCGGACAAGCTGATCGCGATCGGTGTGGTGGCGAAAAAATACGACCTCTACACCAAAATTACCGGCGGCCAGCGCATCGACCTGTTTGGCGCGCAATTGCATGAGCTGCCAGACATCTGGGCCGAGCTGATCGAAGCCGGTTTCGAAACCGGGCATGCCTACGGCAAATCGACCCGTACGGTGAAGTCTTGCGTGGGCAGCACCTGGTGCCGCTACGGCGTGCAGGACAGCGTGCAAATGGCGCTGACCATCGAGGATCGCTACAAAGGCTTGCGCTCGCCGCACAAGCTCAAATTTGCCGTGTCCGGCTGCACCCGCGAATGCGCCGAAGCGCAGAGCAAAGACGTCGGCGTGATCGCTACCGAGAAAGGCTGGAACCTGTATATCGCCGGCAATGGCGGCATGCGTCCGCGCCACGCCGAGCTGTTCGCCACCGACCTTGATGACGCCACGCTGATCCGCTACATCGACCGTTTCCTGATGTTCTACATCCGCACCGCCGACAAGCTGCAGCGCACTTCGGTCTGGCGCGAAAGCCTTGAAGGCGGCCTCGACTTCCTCAAGGACGTGATCATTCACGACAGCCTGGCGCTTGGTGCCGAACTCGAAACGCAGATGCAGTTGGTGGTCGATCGTTACGAGTGCGAATGGGCCAATGCCTTGAAGGATCCCGAAAAACTCAAGCGCTTCCGCACCTTCGTCAACGATAAACGCCCCGATCCGGACATTCATTTCGTTCACGAACGTGGCCAGCGACGCCCGATCATGGCCGCCGAACTCAACCTTATTCCCGTCACCGAGGAGATCGTCTGATGAGCTCGATCAATACGCAAAGCATCCCAGCCATGACCTGCGCCGAGGTGTGGACGCCGGTGTGTGGCCAGCAGGATCTGGTCGACAATTCCGGTGTCGTCGTGTGGCTGGATGGGGCGCAAGTGGCGCTGTTCTACTTGCCCGGTGCGCAGGGCAAAAGTCTCTATGCCATCGACAATCACGACCCGCAATCGGGCGCCAACGTGATCGGCCGTGGGCTGATCGGCAGCATCAAGGGCGAGATGGTCGTTGCATCACCGATCTACAAACAGCATTACCGCCTGGAAGACGGCAGCTGCCTGGAATATCCGCAACAGCGTCTGCGCGTCTGGCCGGTGCGCTTCAATGAGGGCGTGGTGGAAGTTGCGCAGGCTTGATGGTTCACCTGGAGATAAGCCCGTGGTCCATCGCGTACTTGACCAGTGCTGCGGGCTTGTCGATGTTGAGCTTGCGGCGGATGCTCAGCCGGTGGGTTTCCACGGTGCGCACGCTGATGTCGAGCTCGCGGGCCATTTCCTTGTTGTTCAAGCCTTGCGCCATCTTCGACAGCACCTGGCTCTCGCGCGGGGTCAACTCGTTGTCGGTGGTTTTATCGGCAATCAATCGCTGAGCGATGTCGGCACTGTAGAAGGTGCCGCCGCTGGCGATGGCTTCGATAGCGGCAATGAATTCCCTTGACGGCGCGTTCTTGAGCACGTAGCCGCTGGCGCCGGAGCGCACCGACTCACTGACGTACTCGTAATTGTCGTACATGCTCAACACCAGCACTTTGAGCATTGGGTATCGACCGCGCAGGACGCGAGTCAGCTCGAGCCCGTTGATGTCCGGCAGGCTGATATCGACCAGCAACAGATCCGGCTGGCAGCGGCCGACCATCTCGATGGCGCCCGCACCATTCTCGGCTTCGCCCACGACTTCAAGTTGTGCCATGACGGACAGCAGCGCCTTGATGCCGTCACGAACCAGCGAGTGATCGTCAACCAGGGCAACGCGGATCGGGGAGGGCAGGTTCATCGCGGGTATCACTCTTGAGGATGGATCAGCGTTTTGCGCCGGGGATTTTCATCGGTAGCAGCACATCCAGCATGCTGCCGCCCGGCATTGATATCAGTTCAAAGCGGCCACCGAAATGTTCGACACGTTCGCGGATATTGCGCAGGCCGATACCGGCCTGATGGCGTTCAACCTGAGCGACGTTGAACCCGATACCGTCGTCGACAACCGTCAGCCGAATGGATGCCTGGCAGCCGTGCAGGGTAACCGAGACACGCTTCGCTTGCGCGTGGCGCTCGATATTGGTCAGGGCTTCCTGGACGATGCGAAACAGTGATACGGCAGCGCCCTCGACCAAATGGCAGTCGAACTCATTGTCGTTGTACGTCACCGTTAGCCCGCTGCGTTGCTCGAATTCTTCGGCGAGCTGGCCGATGGCTGCGGACAAACCCAGGGTGTCGAGCAGGGATGAGCGAAGGTCGTGCGAGAGGCTGCGCACCTCGCCAATCGCCTCGCCCAGCCGGTGGTTGGCTTCGCGCAAAATGCTCAGGCCTTTGTCCTGGCCATTTTCCAGCACGTGGCTGGCGAGTTCGAATTGAAACTTGATTGAGACCAGCACCTGACTGATGCCATCGTGCAGCTCGCGCGAGACCCGTGAGCGTTCCTCTTCCTGCAAACTGACGATACGCTGGGTCAGGCGCTGCAGTTTTTTGTCGGCGAGGCGGTGTTCGCTGACATTGAGGGTCATGCCGCTGGCGAACACAAACAGCACGGCGACCAGCGCCACGGCGGCAATCGCCAGCATCGTGGTACGAATGCCTTGCGCCACTTCATCGCGAGCCTGTTGAGTGGCGCGTTCGACGTCTTCCAGGTAAATGCCCGTGCCGAGCATCCAGCCCCAACGGTCCAGCATCACGACGTAGGCGAGTTTGTCGGTGACCTGACCGGACGACGGTTTGTTCCAGGCGTAACGCTGAAAGCCTTCCCCGGATTGCGCGCTTTTGAGCAACGCCTGAATGACGGGCAAACCCTGCGGATCTCTCATGTCCCACAGGTATTGACCCACCAGTTCGGACTGACGCGCGTGCATCAGGCTGCGGCCCTCGCGATCGTAGACGAAGAAATAGCCGTTGATGCCGAAGCTGAGTTTGCGCAGTTCTTCCAGCACCTGGCGCTGTGCCTGCGCGTCACCCTGACCGTTGTCATAGAGCGGAGCGATCAGGCTCTGCGCCATTTCGACGTAGTTTTTCAGCTCGGCACGCTTGCTGGCCAGGATGCTGTCTTCGATCAACTGCGCCTGTTGCTCACCGAGTTGCCGATTCAGCGAAATCACCAGCGCGCAAATAACTGCAATCGCCAATACCAACGGCAGAATCCCGAGTGCGACGATTTTGTGTTTGAGCTGCATAGGGGCTCCTGACCGGAACATGGGCAAGCGGTGGCGGAGCATCATATGCCATTGCTGCGCATGCCCAGAAGTGCGGCGGGACGGAATGACTGCACGACCTGGATCTGCAGATTGAAATGCAAAAAACATGTGGGAGCGAGCTTGCTCGCGATGGTGGCTGCAGCGCCAACATCAGTTGTGCCTGACAGGCCCCCATCGCGAGCAAGCTCGCTCCCAAAAGTGGATTATTGTTAGCCAACAGAATTGGCGGCGTCTACGTAGAACTACGTAGACCACGGGTACGTAGTAACGCGGATTTATTTGTGGACGGCATACGCGGATATTGGGCCAGCTCCGCACAGCGGACACAATTATAAAAATTACCGCCGCAGTCACTGGCTGTCGGCAGGAGACACGCTATGCCCCGTCTGGCTAAACACCTCGCCTGGTTTGCCGTGGCTGTCCTGGGAGCGTTTGCGCTGAGTGTCGTGGCCCTGCGCCGCGGCGAAGCAATCAACGCCCTCTGGATCGTAGTCGCAGCCGTCGCTATCTACCTCGTTGCCTACCGTTATTACAGCCTGTTCATCGCCACCAAGGTGATGCAGCTGGACCCCAATCGTGCCACGCCCGCCGTGCTCAACAATGACGGTCTGGACTTCGTGCCGACCAACAAACACGTACTTTTCGGTCACCATTTCGCGGCCATTGCCGGTGCAGGTCCGCTGGTCGGCCCCGTGCTCGCAGCGCAAATGGGCTATTTGCCCGGCACACTCTGGCTGATCACCGGTGTCGTGCTGGCGGGGGCGGTTCAGGACTTCATGGTCCTGTTCCTGTCCACTCGCCGCAATGGCCGCTCGCTGGGCGACATGGTCCGTGAGGAAATGGGTCGTATCCCCGGCACGATTGCGTTGTTCGGTTGCTTCCTGATCATGGTCATCATCCTTGCGGTGCTGGCGCTGATCGTGGTGAAAGCACTGGCGGAAAGCCCATGGGGCATGTTCACCGTGATGGCGACCCTGCCGATTGCGATGTTCATGGGCCTTTATATGCGCTACATCCGCCCCGGTCGCATCGGTGAAATCTCGATCATCGGCGTGCTGCTCTTGCTGGGTTCGATCTGGCTGGGCGGGCAAATTGCCGCTGATCCGGTCTGGGCCAAGGCATTCAGTTTCACCGGCGTTCAGATCACCTGGATGCTGATTGGTTACGGTTTCGTCGCAGCGGTGTTGCCGGTGTGGCTGATCCTGGCACCCCGTGATTACCTGTCGACCTTCCTGAAAATCGGCACCATTGTCGCGCTGGCGATCGGCATCCTGATCACCATGCCCGACCTGAAAATGCCGGCTTTGACGCAGTTTATCGACGGCACCGGGCCGGTGTGGAAGGGCGGTCTGTTCCCGTTCCTGTTCATCACCATCGCCTGCGGCGCGGTCTCCGGTTTCCACTCGCTGATCGCTTCCGGCACCACGCCGAAATTGCTCGCCAACGAAGGCCATGCCCGTTACATCGGTTACGGCGGCATGCTGATGGAATCCTTTGTAGCGATCATGGCCATGGTTGCCGCGTCGGTCATCGAGCCGGGCGTGTACTTCGCCATGAACAGCCCCGCGGCCATCGTTGGCAGTGACGTGGTGTCGGTCGCGCAAACTGTCAGCAGCTGGGGGTTTGCGATCACGCCGGAAGCGTTACAGGCGGTGGCCACCGACATCGGTGAAACCACGATCCTGGCCCGTGCCGGCGGTGCGCCGACCCTGGCGGTCGGTATCGCGCAGATTCTGCACAGCGTATTGCCGGGTGAAAACACCATGGCGTTCTGGTACCACTTTGCGATTCTGTTCGAAGCGCTCTTCATCCTCACGGCGGTTGACGCCGGTACCCGCGCCGGCCGGTTCATGCTGCAGGATCTGCTCGGTGCCTTCGTGCCGGCACTGAAGCGCACCGAATCCTGGACCGCCAACCTGATCGCCACCGCCGGGTGTGTGGCGATGTGGGGTTATCTGCTCTATCAAGGCGTGATCGATCCACTCGGCGGCATCAATACCTTGTGGCCGCTGTTCGGCATTTCCAACCAGATGCTGGCCGGTATCGCGCTGATGCTGGCGACCGTGGTGCTGATCAAGATGAAACGCCAGCGCTACGTCTGGGTGACCATGCTGCCCGCCGTCTGGCTGCTGATCTGCACGACCACCGCTGGCTTTATCAAGCTGTTCGATGCCAACCCCGCCATCGGTTTCCTGGCCCTGGCGAAGAAGTACAGCGATGCACTGGCCAATGGTCAGGTGCTGGCACCGGCCAAGAACATCGATCAGATGCAACATGTCATTTACAACGCGTACACCAACGCGACGTTGACCGCGCTGTTCCTGTTCGTGGTCTTCAGCATCCTGTTCTTTGCGCTCAAAGTCGGTATCGCCGCCTGGGGTACCAAGGAACGCACGGATAAAGAAGCGCCGTTTCAACCGCTGCCAGACGCCTGAAGGAGGAGGGGCGCATGTTCAATGACCTGAGTCGCCTCGGGAAGTACCTTGGTCAGGCCGCGCGTCTGATGGTGGGAATGCCCGATTACGACAACTACGTCGAACACATGCAGACCCGGCATCCGGACCAGCCGTTGATGAGTTACGAGGTGTTCTTTCGGGAACGTCAGGAGGCTCGTTACGGCAGCAAGGCCGGACCGAAGTGCTGTTGAAATACGTTTTCAGGTAACACAATACAACCGCAGCAGCAGAGCTTGGCCAGTCTGACTTCTGCGGTTTTTTTTCGACCGTCATAAAACGGGCTCACGGCAATTCTTCCCACGAGACCTCGGTCAAACCGACCGAACTTGCGTGTTCAAGCAAGCGCAAGTGCTCGTCCTGCGGGTAACTTTCTCCATACAGCAGGCCCACGCCCGAGTGCAGGCACGCGTAGTACCAGGCATCCTCATCGGTCATGTGTGAATCCGGCTGGACGAATATCTGGCGGGTCTTGCTGTAGCGGTAAGTGATTTGAAAATGCCGAGGGCGCGTCATCCGATTCTCCAGGTGATGTCGCTACGACATTAGTGGCGGAGTGCCAGTTCCGTTGGCACTTTAAAATTATATGCCCGGTCAAGAAAAAGCCCGCTGATCGCGGGCTCCAGACACATCACGCAAAAGATTCAACTACCGCCGCCGCTACCTCCTTCACCGCCACCACTGCTGCTGCCCCCACCCACCTTGTCAGCACCGCCGGTTTTCGCGCCGCCAGGGGTTGGGCCGCTGTCGGTAGTTCCACCATCGGCACCTTTGGGCAACGTGCCGGCGTCCGGATCGGCATTGGTGCTGGGGGAGGCAGGCTGCCGGGTTTGCGTGGCGTCGTCACTGGACGTAGTGCCCGTGCCGGTCGAGGTGGCCGCCAGGACGTGAAGCGAGTACGCCGACAGGATGCCAGCAAGCGAGAGCACCGCAATTCTGTTCTTCATCATTTTGAATCTTCCTTGCGAGTGGATGACATCGAATTGGAAGCATGGCGCTAGAAAACGTGCGAACCAGCGGACGAGCGGCGTGCTCAATCGATGATTTTCGCGGGTTCTGGGCCGAGAACGTATCGCTCATCAATTCGTTGGAACTCCCGTACGCAGTCCTCCGTCATCTGAATGGATGGGCTTCAGGCAGATGACGCTGCAGCCCCGACACGCTTGTTTTTCATTTCCAAGGTGAGGGACGACATGAATACTTCAGATAACAGGACTGACAATCAGCCTGGCAACCAGCAATCCGGGGGACCGGAAAAGGGCTTTGACCAAATCAAGGAAAATGTCACAGAAGCGCTCGGTGGTGCGCGGCAGCATGCCGATGCGCAATTCGGTCAATACCGCGACACGGCAGCAGACCAGATTGAAGCACTGGCCCAGGGCGCCAAGTCTGTGGTCTCGGAAATGGAAAGCAAGGACACCCTCGGCATGTCCGATTACCTTGCCGATGTCGCCGACTCGATGACCGGGCTGGCCAGCAATCTGCGTGGTAAAAGCGCCGAGGAATTGCTGCACGACGGCGCCGATCTGGCGCGGAAAAATCCGACACTGTTCATCGCCGGCAGCATCGCGCTGGGCTTTGCACTGTCACGGTTCCTTAAGGCCGGTACGGCACCGGCTGCGTCTTTCAACGAAGACCATGATTCGGCCCAAAGCAACTCGATGCCGCCTTCCGGTGGTTTCGGCGCTCAGCGACCCTACGAAAGCTCCATGCCTTCACGCAGCGGTTCCGAGTCTGGGCTGGCGACCGGTAGCACTCCGGCTTCGCCCAATGAGCATGACCACCCCTCGGACTTCGCCTCGTCTGCAACGCCCGGGTCTTCGCCATCGCCATCGCCATCGCCGTCGAACCCGACCTCCACACCGGGCTCGGCAAACTTCAACTCGCCGCCAGGTTCCTCGAACTTCAAAGGAGAACTGTGATGAACAGAGACGATACCGATCTGCCGGGCAGCCGTCCTGCCCCCGTGCCGGAAAATGACGCCTCGGTCGTCGGACTGTTGCGACAACTGTCCCGCGAAGTGCCAGCGCTTTTCACCAAAGAGCTGGCGCTGGCCAAAGCCGAGCTGCAAACCAGCCTTACCACCCTGAAGGCCGGGATTGCCGGTGTGGCCGGCGGCGCGATTGTGCTGCTCGCCGGTTTCATCATTTTGTTGATGGCGGTGGTTTACGGCCTGAGCATGGTCATGGCGCCGTGGCTGGCGGCCCTGATCGTTGGCGTGGTGGTGATGATCATTGGCTTCACCATGCTGCAGTCCGGCAAGAAGCAATTCGAGCCATCCAACCTCAAGCCTGATCGTACGCTGGACGCTTTGAACAAAGACCAGGAAGCGCTGCGGAGGAAAGTCTCATGAACCGTGAATTGGATATCGAATCAGAGAAAAGCCCTGAAGACATCGAGCGTGAAATCGATGCTCAACGCGAAAGCATTGGCAACATTGTCGACGCCCTGGAAAGCAAATTCACGCCCGGGCAAATGTTTGACCAGGCGATGGGCATGATGCAAAACAACGGCACGACGTTCCTCACCAATCTGGGGACCAGCGTGCGCAACAATCCTGTACCGGCGGTCGTGACGTCGGTCGGGTTGCTTTGGCTGATGATGAGCCAGAACCGTCCACCTGCAGCTCGCCACGTGTACCGCACAGGGCCGGACCAGGACAGGATGGGTCAGTGGGCCGACGGCCTGTCAGACGGCGTCGACAGCGCCCGCGACCGTATGCACCAGACCGCCGATTCGCTCAAAGGCGGTTATCAATCGGTCAAGGACAAGGCGGCTCATCTGGCGGATAACCTGTCATCCGCCACCGACAGCCTCAGCCACACGGCGCATGATGTCAGCGATCGCATCAGCCACACCGCTCACGACGTCAGCGACCGGGTGGCGCGTAGCACCCAGCAAATGGGCACCCAGTTCAATCAACTGCTCAGGGACCAGCCGTTGGTTGTCGCGGCCGCAGGGATTGCCTTGGGCGCGCTGTTGGGCGCTGCTTTGCCTTCGACCCGCACCGAACAGCGCTACATGGGCAAGACCAGTGCGGATCTGGCGGACAAGGTCAAGCAGCAGGCGCGCGAAGGGATGGAAGTGGTGCGCGATACCGTCACGAAAACCACCGACCATTCCGACACGAACGCCGATAAAACAGCCAACACCAGCAACACGAACACGAACGCTCAGCCGGGGACGCAATCGTCCAGGCCAGGCGGGTCCTCGGCGGATCTGTCGGGAGGGCTGGGTACGTCTTGAGTAAACCTGCGCGGGAGGCCTTGATGGCCTCCCGACGTTTCAACCGTTTCCGAACGGGGGGCTAGTTACCGTCCGCCACTTTGCGTTCGATCTCCGCAGTCTTGCGTTGCAGTTCCTCCACTTCTTGCTCTTTGGCACGAGTTGACGAGGGGGTGATCGTTTTATCTACGCCCTCGGTGTCGCTGTCACCGTCCCGAAGGTCGCGTTCAACCACATTGACGGGTTTGCCTGCCGCATCGGTCGGTGGAGCATTTGCAGCAGGCACAGTGTTTACGCGGTCGTCATTGTTCATAGCGTTTACCTCCATTGGGTTACACCAGTGGAGCATCGCGAGGATGTAAAAGTTTGATCCGGCTGACCGGGAATCGACAGTTGGTGCCGCGCATTCAGAGGGGCTTTCCTGCTTGAACCACCTCCGGTCGGCGATCATGAACCTATGTCGACGTCCATTGATCCATCCAGAAATACTTCAGGAATTCCATCGCCATGAACTCCTTCAGAAACCTGCTGACGCCGGCACATGAGCGAAGACTTCGCGCACTCGATCATTGGTACCAGACGCTCGACAACATCGAGTTGCGCAAGGACTCTCCGGATGCCTATCACGAAGAGTTGCTACGGCAAACCGATGAGATGGATCGCCAGTGCATTGTCAGTTGGGAAGAGTGGCGCGATCTGCGCTGTGAAGCAGATCAGGCGTACTTGCGCGCGGTTGCGGGTGACGACTATCGCTGAGGACTGTCGATGAAAACCAATCCGAGGTTCGGCATCGAAGAGGAATACTTCATCACCGAACTGGACAGCCTAAGCCTGTGCGGGCAACCCCCTGCGGCTGCGATTCAGGCATGCGAAGCAGCCTTGGGTCCATGCTTTGCACTGGAAATGTTCCAGGGCCAGATCGAAGTCGCCTCGCCGGTGTTCACCGACGTCGCCGAGGCTGCGCAGTATCTCGATGAGGCCCGTGCCAGCCTGCGCCGCGCACTCCAACCTCATGGGCTCGCTTTATTGAGCGCCGGTAGCCATCCTTTGGCCGATTGGCGCGAGCAATGTGCCACAGAGCAAACGCATTTTGCCAAATTGTTCGAAGATTACCGGCACGTCGCGCAACGTAGCGTGCTCTGCGGGTTGCACGTGCATGTTGAAGTGCCCGGCCACTTTGATCGTATCAAAGTGATGAACGAGGTCCTGCCCTGGACGCCGTTATTGCTGGCGTTGAGTTGCTCATCGCCGTTCTGGAACGGCACTGACAGCGGCTACATGAGTTATCGCCAGACGGCCTGTGATGAGTGGCCGAGGATGGGCATTCCAGAGTTCTTTGCTGACCAGCCTGCCTACGACGCCTACGTGGGGCTGCTGATCCGCACGGAAGCGATCAAACAGGCCAGTGATTGTTGGTGGGGCGTTCGACCGGCGGCCAGGTACCCGACGCTGGAATTGCGCATGACCGATGCCTGTCCGCGTCTGGACGATGCGCTGTGCATCGCCTCCTTTTTCCGCTTGCTGGTTGCATACGCGATTGAGCACGCACAGCCAGGCGCGGATTACTCGCAAAACTCGCGCTGGATACTGATGGAAAACCGCTGGCGGGCAAAACGCCACGGCACTCAGGCAGCCTTCATTCTCGAGGGTTACGACCGGCCTTTCAGCGCTGAACAATGGTTATTCCGGGCGGAACAGATTTTCGGCGACACGGCGTGCAGGATGGGTGTGGAAGAGGTGTTTGCACATGCGCGTCGGATTCTCGCTGAAGGCACCAGTGCGCAGCGTCAGCGGGTTGTCTTTGAGCGCGCGTTGATGACCAGTCGGGATCCGCAGGCAGCCATGAAAGCGGTGGTCGACCATCTACTGGAGGAAACCGCCAAACGCTCGTGCGTCATTGCGCCTATTGCGAAAAGTTTGAACGCCGTCTGAACCACTCAGCCTAATGTGAACTACCTACCTGGAGAGCACGGCCATGTCAGAAGCACTCAGTTATTTCATGATCGCCATTGCGGTGTTCATAGTGCTCGTGGACCTTTGGGCCATTGTCAGCGTATTCAGAAGCGACAAGCCCGTCGGCATCAAGGCGGCGTGGGCCATCGGTCTGATCGTATTTCCCGTGATCGGTCTGATTGCCTGGGGAATCGCCGGCCCGCGTGGCGTCAAGGAAGGACCGACGTCGCCGGAGCACAGCAAGGGGTGAAGATGCGATCGGGACCCAGCCGTAAGGACCAGCCCCTGAAATTCAGGGTCTAGTCATTTTCATGATTGCGTCAACAGCAATTACTGTGCGGGTTCTATAAATCCATGCCGCACCACAATTCCGGTGGGAGCGTGGCTTGCCCGCGAAGGCGGTGGATCAGTCAGCAAAGATGCCAACTGTTCGGACCCCTCCGCGGGCAAGCCACGCTCCCACAGGTTTTGGGACAAGCCGCAGATTGCATCCCCCACGGCTGAAATTCAGACTTTCGCCGGATTTTGCTTCTCCGGATCGATGCCATAAAGCGCGATCGCCTCAGCTACTGTTTCCCTCGCTATGCCTCCGTCATCCGCCAGCGCTTTTAGCGCCGCCAGCGCGATGAAGTGGCGATCCACTTCGAAAAATCTGCGCAGCGACTCGCGAGTATCCGACTGTCCGAAGCCATCAGTGCCCAGCGCCACGAAACGTCGTTTGGGCACAAACGGGCGGATCTGGTCAGCGAATATCTTCATGTAGTCCGTCGCGACCACGACCGGACCTTGCTTGGTTTGCAGGCAACTTTCAACGTGACTGATACGGGGTTCCTGCTCGGGATGCAGCAGGTTCCAGCGTTCAGCATCCTGCCCCGCGCGGCGTAGCTCGGTCAGGCTGGTGACGCTCCACACCTCACTACTCACGCCAAAGTCCTGCTGCAGCAACTGTGCAGCGGCGATGACCTCCTGCAGGATCGAACCGCAACCCATCAGTTGAACATGCTTGCCTTGCACTGGCTTTGCCGATGCCGAAAGTCGGTACAGGCCTTTGAGAATGTCTTGTTCGACACCTTCGGGCATCGGCGGGTGGGCGTAGTTTTCGTTGAGCAGCGTGATGTAGTAATAGATGTCTTCTTTATCGACATACATGCGCCGCATGCCGTCCTGGATGATCACCGCCAGTTCATAGGCGAAGGTCGGGTCGTAGGAAACACAGCACGGTACGGTGGAGGACAACACGTGGCTGTGCCCGTCGTCATGCTGCAGACCTTCGCCCATCAGCGTGGTTCTGCCGGACGTGGCGCCCAGCAGGAAACCCCTGGCGCGGGCATCACCTGCCGCCCACGCCAGATCGCCGACACGCTGGAAGCCGAACATCGAATAGAAGATATAGAAGGGCACGGTCATCACGCCGTGGGTGCTGTAAGACGTGCTCGCGGCGATCCATGAAGAAATGCCACCGGACTCGTTCAGGCCTTCCTGCATGATCTGGCCGTCCCGCGCCTCCTTGTAATAACTCAACTGGCCCGCGTCCTGCGGCGTATACAACTGGCCGACGTGGGAGTGGATGCCGATCTGGCGGAACAGGCTTTCCATGCCGAAAGTGCGTGATTCGTCCGGGACAATCGGCACGATCAACTTGCCGATGTTGGGGTCCTTGAGCAGCGTGCCGAGAATGCGCACAAATGCCATGGTGGTTGAGATCCCGCGCTCGCCGGTGCCTTTGAGCTGGGTGTCCAGAGCCGACAACGGCGGGATCTGCAACGGCTCGACGGCACTGAAGCGTGCCGGAATATAACCGCCCAGCTGCGCGCGCCTGGCTTGCAGATAAATGGCTTCGGCACTGTCTGCTGCCGGTTTGAGGTAGGGCATGTCGCCCAATTGTTCGTCGCTGAGGTCTAGCCCGAAACGATCGCGGAACGCCTTGACCGCGTCGTCGCCCATCTTCTTCAGTTGATGGTTGATGTTCTGTCCTTCGCCCGCTTCGCCCATGCCGAAACCCTTGACGGTTTTCGCCAGGATGACCGTCGGCCCACCGGTATGGCGCATCGCAGCGGCGTAAGCATTGTGGACTTTTTCCGGATCATGGCCCCCGCGTGACAGCTTCCAGATCTCGTCATCGCCAAGGTCGCTGACCAGTTCCAGCAACTCGGGGTATTTGCCGAAAAAGTGCTCGCGGACGTATGCGCCATTCTGTGATTTGTAGTTCTGATAGTCGCCGTCCACGCACTCCATCATGCGCTGGCGCAGCAAGCCGCTTTTATCTTTTTCCAACAAGGCATCCCAACCGCTGCCCCAGATGACTTTAATGACGTTCCAGCCAGCCGCCCGGTACAGGCTTTCAAATTCCTGAATCACCTTGCTGTTGCCGCGCACCGGTCCGTCCAGACGCTGGAGGTTGCAGTTGACGACAAAAATGATGTTGTCGAGTTTTTCGCGACCTGCCAGGGAAATCGCCGCCAGGGATTCCGGCTGATCCATTTCACCGTCGCCCAGAAACGCCCAGACTTTGCGACCCTGATGCTCCTTCAGTCCACGGTCTTCGAGATAGCGCATGAACCGGGCCTGATACGCGGCGGTAATCGGCCCCAGTCCCATGGAGACTGTCGGGAATTGCCAGAAGTCGGGCATCAACCTTGGGTGCGGGTAGGAAGAGACGCCGTCGCGGTCGGTCTCGCGGCGGAAATTATCCAGCTGATCCTCGCTCAGGCGACCTTCAAGATAAGCGCGCCCGTAGATACCCGGCGAAGAATGGCCCTGGATGTACACCATGTCACCGGCAAACTGTTCGGTGCGCCCGCGGAAAAAATGCTCGAAACCGACGTCGTACAAAACGGCCGCCGAAGCATAGGAAGCAATATGCCCGCCCACGTTCGAATGCTTGCCGGCGCGCAGCACCATGGCCAACGCGTTCCAGCGGATGTAGGCATTGATCCGGCGCTCGATGGCCAGGTCACCGGGGTAGGGCTGCTGACGGTCGACCGGGATGGTATTGACATAGGGCGTTGTCACGCGCCCATAAAAATCACCGTGACGGTTGGCATCAAAATCGAGCATCTGGTCGATCAGGTAGTGAGCGCGAGAACGCCCTTCGACGCTCGCCACCGATTCGATGGATTCGAGCCATTCGCGAGTTTCCTGTGGATCCTCGTCGAGAAACAGGGGTTGTTGAGCCATCGTCGTCTCCTGGACAGTGCAGCAGCACCGAGTCGTTGGGTGCCTGGTGAAGGGGCGTGGGTCGACGCCAACCTTGAAGAATTTTTGTAGTTGTAATTGCAACTACGAGTGAGAACTTATCCTGCGCCGCGCTACAATTGCAACTAAATCGAACTCATCAGAAGGGTGAAGCATGTCGTCAAGCGATCCGGATACCTGGTTCAGATTCGTCCGGGCCCACCGTAGCCTGATCCGCGAAATCGAGCGTCGACTGGCGGCCGCCAAGCTCCCTGCCTACGCGTGGTACGACGCGTTATGGGGTCTGGAAAGCGGCCCCGACGGCAGCCGACGCATGAGCGAACTGGCTGACGTCATGGCCATCGAGCGCTACAACCTGACTCGCCTGGTGGACCGTCTGGAGGCCGAAGGCCTGGTCACCCGCACCCGTGCCAGCGATGACGGACGTGGTGCCTATGCCGTTATCACCGAGAGCGGCAAAGTGCTGCGTAAAAAAATGTGGCAAGTCTATGAAGGGGCGGTGGACGAGTTGTTTCTGGCGCAGTTCGATGGCGAGCAACAGCGGACCTTCAGCGATGCGCTTGAGCGTGCGGCGACGGCCGCGCGCAACAGTGGGCGCGCGGGTTGAGCAAAGTTCGCAGTCATTGCAGCAAATAACGGTTCATCGCCTGAGCGACGCTCGTCTGTGCAATACGCCCTTCGTCCGCCAGAGCGCGCAACGCCAGCACGACGATCCAGTGTTTATCCAGCGTTGTGTCGAGCGGCGTTTCAGTGGAGTCAGCGCCAAGCGTTACGAAGCGTGACTTGATATGCGCACCGATCTGATCGGCGACATGCCGGCCATATCCGGTCACAGCCACCACCGGACTGTCATCGAGGCTCAAGCAGTCGAGCAAATGCGATGATCGCCGCGGCATGTCGGGATGCATGCGGTTCCAGCGTTGTGCCTTGTCTGCCTCCCGGGCCAGCCGGGTGTAGCTGGGGCAGCTCCACAACTCGCTGTCGATGGCCCAATCCTCACGCAACAACTGCGCCGCTGAAACCACTGACTGCAACGCCCGGCCAGCGCCCAACAAGCGAACCCGGGGACCGGCAGCCTCAGCGTCGAAATCGTGGAGCCTGTACATACCCTTGAGCGCGTGGCTCGCACTGACCTGGCTGACAGGCGCGACGAAATCATAGGGTTCGTCATGCAGCGCCATGTAGTAAAAACCGTCGTTGCCTTCCACATACAAGCTGTGCAACGCAGCAAGCGCAATGGCGTGCGCCTCCGCACCGCTGGCCGGGTCGAAAGGCAAGCATTGCGGGTTGGCCGCCAGCCAGATCGAGACCCAGGGGTGAGCGCCCTTGGGCCAGCGCGAGGGTAGGGTTTCTATGTCGTTGCACAGAATGCCGCGATGGGCCGACTCATTTGAAAGGGCGCACAGCTCGGCTGACGTCGCAGAACTGGCCAGGTACAACAGCGGTTTTTCGCTGGCACATGCGGCAGGACTCAAACGCAGCGGCCAGGCATTGATTCGGGTGTGGGCGCCATCAACTTGCGACTGCCTGTTGGCGCGGATGACCCAAACGTGTCTGGCCGTTCCAGGATCTCGTTCCAATTGATTGGCGATGTCAATCATGGTGTAAAGCGGAGAGCAAGAACCCACCCTGTGCTGTTGCGTCATGGTGCGGATTTTATCAATGCAAGCCTGAGCGGCAACGCGGGTATCCGGTGTTTTGCTGAAGCTGGAAAAGCCGATCATATGCATGAAATCTCCGTGCGATCCTTCGTACTTGCACCATACTGCACGCCTCAATATGATTGCAAATGCAATTAGAAAGCCTTTAAACGGAGATTTCTCATGAGCGCGTCCTGCCCTATAACGCTTTACACAGCCGATACACCCAACGGTCAAAAGATCAGTATTTTCCTGAAAGAAGCGGCCATTGAGTGCGAAATAGTGAAGTTCGACCTGTCCGCAGGCCGGCAACATTCGCCGGAATTCCTGCAAATCAATCCCAACGGGAAAATTCCGGCCATCGTTGATCATCAGGCTGGCATTTCGGTTTTCGAATCCGCTGCCATTCTCGGGTACCTGTCACAGAAGTTCGATTGTCTGCAGCCTGATTCTTCTGCCGATAAACTCTCGGTTCAACAATGGTTGTACTTCCAGGTCGGGGCCATCGGTCCGATGCTGGGGCAGTTATGGTGGTTCCTGCATGGCAGCACGACGCGCAACGAGGAAGCTCTCGCGCGTTACCGCAAAGAGGCGTTGCGAATCTATGGTGTGGTGGACAAACAACTGGCCTCGCACACTTGTCTGGCGACCGATGAGTACTCAATCGCCGATATTGCAGCGTTTACGTGGCTACGTACTTATGGGGAGCTAGGGCTGGATATCTCACCGTTTACCCATGTAGTGCGCTGGTTGACGGTTATTGAGGCGCGTCCAGCCGTGCAAGCAGGACTCGCCGAATCCCGGAACCTCCCGGCGGACTAAGTCTGGCCTGGCCCGGGAATCTCCCAGGCTTTAATGCCACTGACGGGCACAGAGGAGGGCAGTTGTGCAATCGACAGGTTTATACCGGTTACGCGGGTATTGAATCAGTGCCCAATTTGCTACAAATGTAGCGTTGATTTGGCTTTACTACGTCGCCGGACCGGGATTGAATCATGCCTCTCACTTGATATGCAGCAGCGCAACCGTCAACTGCAACCATAAAAAAAGGAGTTTTTATGAGCACTCAGTATTTGAAAAGGGGCAAAGCGTTAAGCCTCAATTCCGGAATGGATGAAAGCCTGAGAACTGCCTTTGAAAAGTGCCTGCTGCCTTTGGAGGGTTGTCATTACGCGTATTTCATCACTAGCAAGACGCGTGAGGTCCAACCCAGGATCTTTTCCAACTACCCTGAACGTTGGCTTGATCTGTATAAATCCAAGGGTTATCACCATATAGATCCCGTGATCAGACACGGCATGAAATGCGTAGCGCCGTTCTTTTGGCATGAGGCGCTCGAATCGAGGGATTCAGGCACGGGGCAGGAGGTGTTCGCTTCGTCGGAGAAGTACCGGATATCCGATGGTTTCACGTTCAATTTGCATGACGCCCATGGACTTTTCGCCGCCTTGAGTATCAGCAATACCGAGCGCCGTAACGATTTCGAGCAGGTCATGACGTTAAAGGCGGCGGAAATCCAGATGATGCTCATTCAATTTCAAAGCCAGATGACCAATTGTTTTTCCCTTGATGAGCTTTTTCCTGACCTGGAGACCGGCCTGTCGGATCGCGAGTTGAGCGTGCTCAAGTGGGTGGTCATGGGCAAGGCTTACAGGGAAGTTGCCGACATTTGTGCCATCTCGATTCGCACCGTGAAATTCCACATGGCGAATATCGTCAACAAACTTCAAGTCTGCAATGCCAAACAAGCCGTGTACAAGGCTGTGAGTCTGGGGCTGGTTTGAAGCGGGCTGTTGCATTGATCAGCAGTTGACTTCCAGTGTCTTGCGCAATGGGTGTTTGCACTTCGACTCGATCACCTCTTTCAGTCGCCGGGCATTTTCTGGACGGACCGGCATATTCAGCAGTAGCACTTTCTCCCCGGGTGAAGCTTCGCCTGTGGCCAATACTTCATATTGCCATCCCGCCCTCAGGACGATGCGCGACATGGCCTGGCTGACCACCGTAATGATCGAGACCAAACCCGCCTGAGTGGCGTGATCGTGCATCGCCAGAAGCAACATTTCAGTGATGGGTGCTTTACTCAGCCCTAATGCGCGCGAGCGTGTCTTGTCTACGAAAAAGCGACTGGATTCAGCAATCAGCCGATCTTTGGGCAACGTGCAATTGAAAAAGCCGCGAAACGGTCCTTCCACCATATAAGGGTTCTGGGTATTGATCAGGCGCAGGCTCGCGAGGGGCATTCCTGCATACACGCCTACCAGGTAGGTTGAAAAGGCGTTGTCATATTCGTCAATTTCCCTGCCTTCGTTAACGATGACCCGCCAGTCCAGACGGTCAGCGAATACCTCCTTTCTCAATCGGAACAGGTTGCCCATAAGTTCTTGTGAGGCATCCGAATAATCGGCTTTGTAAAAACTGACCTTGTCCATGTGTGTATGACTTCCGCCCGTATACAACAACGTGAATTGGTTTGTAACGCGCGAGGAGGATGCCGCTGGAGGTTGCAAAAAACAACTGTACCTAAAGACAGGCGTAAAAAAAGCAGAAACCTGCACTGAGGTACAGTTGTAGAACAATCGAGCAGCGCTAATTATTGAGCCGGGTTTATCTGCAGGTTTTACAGCAGGCTATCTGTGTAGATAACTAAGTTGACTCTTACAGGAATAACAATATGAGTGTTGCAGCCCGTCACGAAGTTAAGGAAGACATCACCCAGCATGAAATATCTGCCCTGAAAACACGCTTTAACCTTGCTGATGCCCACACGCACCAGGATCAAAGCGTCACTCAACGAAAAATTGTCGAGCGCTTGCCTGAACTCTGGTATCGCGCCCAAAACAGTACCCAGTATCAAAGCGAGCAGGAGTTCATCCAGGCGTTTTTTTCGTTTCATGGTCAAGCGCACGCCCTCAAGCGACACGATGAAATTTACCTCGTGTATGCCGCTTCAATTGCAATGCACATCACTGCAACCTATCTGCGCAAGCGCAACATGAGCGTCGGGTTGATCGAACCGTGTTTCGATAATCTGCATGATCTGCTCAAACACATGGAAGTGCCGTTGACAGCACTGGACGAGAGCCTTTTCCAGTCGCCAACACAGGTTTACGCCAACCTTCAAAAGGCAGCAGTCGATGTTGACGCGATTTTTCTGGTGGATCCCAACAATCCGACCGGTTCAAGCATGTTTGCCACCGGTGCCGAAACATTTGTCGAGGTGGCCCGTTACTGCAAGGAGCACGGAAAGCTGCTGATTCTGGACTTTTGCTTTGCGGCATTCTTCAAAACTGCAGGGGGCAGCCGGTTCGACGCTTATGCAATCCTGGACGACATTGGCACCCAGTACATCGTTATGGAGGACACCGGCAAAACCTGGCCACTGCAAGACACCAAGTGCGCAACGATCATGGCCAGCAAGGACATCAATGCAGACATTTACAGCATCGTCACGAGTGTATTGCTGAACGTCTCGCCCTTCGTTCTCAAAGTGGTCACTCAGTACATTCGAGACAGCAGCGAAGATGACTTCGAGTCTGTTCGCAGCGTGCTTGAAGTTAATCGCACAGGCGCCAAACGCCTCCTGGACGGCAATTTTCTACGTTACGTGACGCCCATGGTCGAGACCAGTGTCGCGTGGTTTGAAATCATGCGCGGGGGTGTGACGGCCGATGACTTGCAGGCGTATTTGATGGAGTACGAAGTCTACGTGTTGCCCGGCAAGTACTTTTACTGGAGTCAGCCGCAAGCAGGGCAAAAGTATATTCGTCTCGCCCTGGCCCGCAAACCCGATGAGTTCGAGCAGGCCGTTAAAACCATCGCCCGTGCCCTGGAGCAGTATCATGACTGATCCCGTTATCCCGGTTATCGATGCCACCGTGTTCATGGGCATGCACCATGCCGATCAGGGCATCCGTGAACAATCATTGGGTTTTTTCAACGCCTTCTATTCGCGTCGGGTCTTGATGAGTTTCGGTCAGATCGGAATTTGCGATGCCATCATCTGGAAGAAGAGCCGCCAGTTGCAGGATGTCTATTACCCCTTTATGGACGTCCTTCATACGGACATGAACATTCAGCGTCGGGGTTACTGCAACAAGGTCTTGAAACGGGCCTGCCTGGAATCGGACTGGGCGCACCTGAGCGTCGAGAAAAGGTTGTTGGCCGCACAGGTGGTCGAACATCAACACCCATTTTTCACCCACGACAGCGCACTGCGCGAGCTGGATACGCTAAAGCCTTTTCTGCAAACGTTCCCCTCATCGAAGACTGGCTCCGTCTTCCCTGAAAGCCTGCAGAGTCTTTACGAGCAGTCCTGTGCAATGAGCATCGAACAGAAGGATTTTCAGCATGTCGGCTAAACATATTTTCGTCCCGCTGATTACGCCTCTCGATGAGCAGTCGCGCATTTGTGAAACCAGCGTCCGCCGGTTAATGCACTGCTCTCGACCCTTCGTCGATGGTTACATCCCCTGCCTGACTTCCGGCGAAGGCTGGCGACTGGCCCGTCGAGACTGGCAGCGGATGCTCGAACTGACGCTGGCCCATGCACGGGATAAAACAGTGATCGCGGGTATCGAACGCGAGACGACGGCGCAAGTGATTGAATACGCACTGCTGGCTCAGCAGTTGGGTGCTCAGGCCATCATGTTCACTTCGCCGTTTGCATCGGGAACGAGTCAGCAAGACATCATTGAGCATTATCGCGCCGTGCATGACGCGGTGTCCCTGGACATCTTTATCTATAACGAGTCTGCGCTGTCGGGCAACGAGAAAACTTTTGACACCTTACTGGCCATTGCCCGGTTACCCAGGGTCATCGGCATCAAGGACTCACCCTCACAACCTCGCGTTCAAAGCGAGATCAATCAACTGCGCAATGAAGGTCTCGATTACTTCCTTGGCTGGGAAATGCTCCTGGCGAGGGATCTGGAGTCCGATGGCAATGTTGTGTCGCTGGCCAATCTGGAACCTGCACTCTGTCGTCTGGCGATAAGCGCACGGCAACCCGCGGTGGGCGCGCTGGTGGAATCGCTGGACCAGCGCTTTGAACTCGGTGCGGACGATTGGTACGCGCAAGTCAAAAAGGAGCTCAAGGCGCGGGGCATCATCAGCACGGACAAGGTATTTGCAGAAGAGGAGGCCATGGCATGAGCGAGCTGCAAAAAGAACTGTTCCTGGCCAATCGCGCCTGCATCAAACGGCTGCAGCCATTGCCAGACCATATCCTGGCCTTCGAGCGGGACTGGATCGATTCGACCATCAATAAAACGCGCACTGCCACCACGCCGTCCGACCTGGCCGGGTTGCGCACACAACTTGCCGAACTGGTAGAGCTGGAACGCAGCGTGCTGCCGCCCAGCGCAGCCTACGTCGCCGATCAGATGACGCGGGAGGAATTCAAGATCCTGGTGCAGGAATTTGCGCTGGATGGCCTGACCGAGGCGCAGGTGTTCTATCACCTGATGCCTCGACTCAGCCTTGCCGCTCAGATGCCCATGTTGCGGATGATGATTGACGAATTTGGATCGGGAAACCTCAAGCGGTCCCATACCACGTTGTACACCGACTTGCTGGCCGAGCTGCAGATGCCGACCGACCTGGGGTTCTACATCGACGTCAACGCTGCAGCCGGGTTCTCATTCCCCAATATGTTTTGCTGGCTGACCATGCGGGCGGATGATCCGTCGTATTTCGCGGGGGTGATTACTTACTTCGAAACGGTCGTGCCGTTCTTTTTCGAGTGCTACACATCGATTTGTTCGCGTTTGCAAATCAAGTCTCATACGTATTATTCCGAGCACGTCCATATTGATGTCTTTCACGCCATCGAAGGCCAGCGTTTGCTTAAAGCGATGGATGCGACGGGGGATCTGGACCCGGTCAAAGCGTGGGAGGGCATCTGCATGGGGCGCGAAATTACCAACGCTGCTTTTGATGCGGCCGTCGAGAAGGCAAGGCGTCAGAAGTTTTTCGACAAGGAGCGAGAAATTGAGCGAGCCCTCTGAATTTCATCGCCCGGGCAAATTTACCGTGGTAATCGGCGACCAGCACTTTGCAGTGCCGCACACCTGTCCGCATCGCGCCGGGTGGCTGGAGCACGGGATGGTCAATGAGCAGCGCAAGAGCATCACGTGTCCCTTGCACTTCTCGGTGTTCAGTCTGGAAACCGGTGAACAACTGAGCGGCCCACCCTGTGGGCGCCTGGATGTCAGGCGCTTGACTTGAATCACACCGTGGGAAGGTCCTTCGCTGCAATCCACATGGAATCCCCAACGTTCACTTCCGGGTCAGCGCTTTGAAAGATGACCTGGAGGAACGGGAGGGATGCGCTTCAACCTTGGTTTCGCGACACGCCGGGCACATCCATATTGATCTTGCGCCACGCCGCCTCGGCAAAGCTGTAGACGGAAAAAGCGATCAGGCCCAAGGCGATCACCATCAAAATCACCGCGCCAGCCGGCAGGTTTTGCAGTGCATCGAGCGCGTCTTTCATGCCGGGTGGGTCCATGGCTTTATAGGCCGAGCCACTGACCAGCAGTAACACGGCGATTTCGATAAAGACCACGCCCCGGGCAATCAGACCGAATCGCGACACCGGACGCACATAGCGCATTACATCTTCATCGGCTTCGAAGTACTTCTCGAAGGTCGCCTTCCAGCCTTTGATGATGTGAGCAATGCCGACACCCAGCGGCACCAGGGCGACGAGGTAAAGCAATACATTGGAATATTCCCAGGCCAGCAAACTTGCCAGCAGGTCCCTGGTTTGATCACCTCCGGAATTGCCGGAACTCCTGTGCCCGCTGATGAGCAGGCCCAAGGCAAAAAACGCCAGTGCGCCGTTGACCGCACCGCCGGCCAGTAAACCCGCACGAATCACCAGACCTTTGGCTTCCTTGCCGTGATGATCGACGTCGCGCGTTGCTTGCAGCACACGCCAGGCGGCGAACGCGAGCAAGCCTGCGACCACCAGTCCGACCATAACGTAGCCGAACGGCTGGCTTAGCAAGGCTTCCAGGCTTTTATGACTATCCTTTGGTTTAGTCGAGTCGAGCGCCGCCAGAAAAGCGAATATCCCGATGATGAGATAGATGACACCTCGCGCGGCATAACCGCCGCGTGCGAGGACAACCAGGCCTTGATGAGCGGACATACGTTCTAATTCCAGTAAAAGTATTACTAGAGAAGACCAATAAACCCCACAGGCGTTCGAAAAATCAGCAGGCGGATCAGGGACGTCGTGCAACCCTCTTGAGCGCAAACTGAACGCTCGTACGATCCTCCTGTCCTTAAGCCGAAGGTCAGGGTTGTACAGATGCCCTCGCTGAAACCCGCAAACCGAGCTTTGCTCCTGGGAAAGCTTCAATGGATCGATACGCCGCGCGCAATTGGCAGCCCCATGAGCGACCCAATCTGCCGGGCTCGCCTTCGACGCCACTGCATTCCACACCCAAACGTCTGGCCTATGCGCTGGTCGGTTTGCTGGTGGCGCTGACCGGTGGCCTCGGTAATTCGCTGGTGATCGCCAACTTGCCCTACCTGCAAGGCTCGCTGGGCGCGACCACTGCGGAGATGGCCTGGCTGCCGGCGGCCTACGTGATGACCAATGTGTCGATGAACCTGCTGCTGGTGAAATTTCGCCAGCAGTTTGGATTGCGCGCGTTTACCGAAGTGTTTCTGGTGCTGTACGCATTGGTGACGTTCGGCCATCTGTTCGTCAACGACTTGAATTCGGCAATCGCCGTGCGGGCGGCGCATGGCATGGTCGGCGCGGCGCTGAGTTCGTTGGGCCTGTATTACATGATTCAGGCGTTTCCCGCGAAGTGGCGGATGAAAGCACTGGTGCTCGGCCTCGGCACCTCGCAACTGGCCTTGCCGTTGGCGCGACTGTTTTCTGAAGACTTGCTGCAAATCGCCGAATGGCGCGGCTTGTATCTGTTCGAGTTGGGCATGGCGCTGCTGTCGCTGGGCTGCGTGTTGCTGCTGAAACTGCCGCCGGGAGATCGCTTCAAAACCTTTGAAAAACTGGATTTCCTCACCTTCGCGATTCTCGCCAGCGGCGTGGCGTTGCTCTGCGCGGTGTTGTCACTGGGGCGCATTGACTGGTGGCTGGAGGCGCGCTGGATCGGCATCGCGCTGGCGGCCTCGGTAGTGTTGATCCTCGCCGGCCTGGCGATCGAACACAATCGCAGCAATCCATTATTGATGACCCGGTGGCTGGGCAGCGGGGTGATGATCCGGCTGGCGCTGGCAGTGATCCTGATTCGCATGGTCGCTTCCGAGCAGTCCACAGGCGCCGTCGGGTTCATGCAGATGCTTAACATGAGCAATCAGCAACTCAACAGTCTTTATGTGGTGATGCTTTTGGGCAGCGTCGCCGGGCTGCTCATCAGCGCGTTGACCATCGACCCGAAACACCTGCTGATGCCGCTGATTATTTCCTTGGCGCTGATGGCGACGGGCTCGGTCATGGACAGCTTTTCCAATAACCTGACCCGCCCGGAAAATCTCTATTTCAGTCAGTTTCTGTTGGCGTTCGGCAGCACGTTCTTCCTCGGTCCGACCATGGTGCTGGGCACCCGCAACGTGTTGACGAACCCGCGTAATCTGGTCAGTTTTTCCGTGCTGTTCGGGATCTGCCAGAACCTCGGTGGCCTGATTGGCGCAGCGCTGCTGGGCACTTTCCAGATCGTGCGCGAGAAGTTTCATTCCAGCCATATCGTCGATCACCTGACCTTGTCCGATCCGCTGGTGGCCGCCCGGGTGCAGAACGGCAGCTCGGCAGTGGGCGGAGTGATTGCCGACCCGAACCTGCGCAACCTGCAAGGCATTCGCAGCCTGGCGAACGCCGCCTCGCGCGAGGCTAACGTTTTGGCTTATAACGATGTGTTCATGCTGATCGCGGTCATCGCGGTGTTGACCATGATCTGGATTTCCATTCGTGCGCTGTGGCTGATCAGCGTGAATAAAAAGACAGCGTCCGCCACGCCTCCCGTTCAACCCAGCGGTGCCATTTCTTCATGACTGAACCCACCACGACCACCACCAATGCCATCGCCGCCACCCCTGAGGCTGAGGCGCCACCCGCGTCGCCAGCCACCGAGCCGCGCTCGTTGCGTGTGCGCATCATCTCGTCACTGGGCTTTGCCGCAATTGCCCTTGTCGGCCTGTTGATCGTGCTCTACGCATGGCAATTGCCACCGTTCAGCAGCGCCATCGAAACCACCGAAAATGCGCTGGTGCGCGGTCAGGTGACGATCATCGGCCCGCAACTCAATGGCTACGTATTCGAAGTGCCGGTGCAGGATTTCGAGCACGTGAAGGCCGGCGACTTGCTGGTGCGTCTCGACGACCGCATCTATCAACAGCGTCTCGATCAGTCGCTGGCGCAGGTGGCTGTGCAGAAAGCCGCGCTGGCCAATGAAGTGCAACAACGCAGCAGCGCCGAAGCCACCATAAAATTACGCGAGGCTGCACTGGCCGACGCCCAAGCCCAGGCGCGCAAGAGTGACGCCGATTTGCGTCGAAACAAAGAATTGGTCAGTGACGGTTCGGTGTCCAAACGCGAGTTCGACGTGACGCTCGCCGCCAGTGCGCAGGCCCGTGCAGCAGTCGCTCAGGCCAAGGCATCACTGGAGATTGCCCGGCAAGATCTGCAATCGGTCATCGTCAATCGCGATTCGCTGGAAGCCGCCGTCACCAGCGCCGAAGCGGCGGTGCAACTGGCGCGGATCGACTTGTCGAACACTCGCATCCTCGCCCCGCGTGACGGCCAACTGGGGCAAATCGGTGTGCGTCTGGGTGCTTATGTCAATTCCGGCGCGCAGTTGATGGCACTGGTGCCGCCGCAGAAATGGGTCATCGCCAACCTCAAGGAAACCCAGATGGACCATATACACGTGGGCCAGGTGGCGAGTTTCACCGTGGATGCGTTGAACCATCGCAAATTCACCGGTCGTGTGCAGCGTATTTCACCGGGCACCGGGTCGGAATTCGCGTTGTTGCAGGCCGACAATGCCACCGGCAACTTCGTCAAGATCTCCCAGCGCGTGCCGGTGCGTATCACCATCGACCCCGATCAGACAGAAAGCGAACGCTTGCGCCCGGGGATGTCGGTGGTGGTGAGCATTGATACGGCTACCGATGATTCGCCGCAGTGAAGGGCTGGATCGGACAACAGATACGATCTCCATGTTTCTGGGAGCGCCATCATCGCGAACTTCATCCGATCATCCCGGTCGACCAGTCAGCCGCTGAGTTTTTCAGGCAACAACACTCGCAGGAATGTGAGCTCAGAAGCGATCCAGTCGATAGGGGTGCAGCGCGGGCAAACCGGGCTTCGCAGAACCCGCTGACAGCAGTTCGCCGATCAGTTCGGCAGTTACCGCCGCCTGGGTCAAACCCAGATGCTGGTGCCCGAACGCCAACAGCACCTTGCCGTCACACACGCGGTCGATGATCGGCAGGGAATCCGGCAACGACGGGCGAAACCCCATCCACGGCGTCGCGTCTTCGGTATTCAAATCACGCTGAAACAGGCCTTTGCTCAGGTGATGCAACTGCCACGCGCGCTGCATGTTCGGTGGGCTGTGCAGGCCGGCGAATTCGACGGTGCCTGCCAGCCTCAGCCCTGCGGACATCGGGGTCATGATGAATCGGCGTTCCAGTGAGGTGACGGCAAAGGGCAGGCGATCGTGCTCATGCGGCAGCATCAGGTGATAACCGCGTTCGGTATCCAGCGGAATTTTTTTGCCGGTCAGCATGGCGGTCAGATTGGCTGAATGTGCGCCGCAAGCGATCACGACCTGTCGAGCCTGCAACGTGCTTTGGTCGGTGCGTAATGAAACCCCATGCTCTTGCACGTGCCCGCCCTGAACATGCTGTTTCAGAAACTGCACGCCACTGGCTTGCGCGGCTTCCACCAGTTCGCAAACCACTTGATAAGGGTCGAGAAAATGCCCGGTTCGCGGGAAGAACAGCCCGCCCTGAATCTGTTCGCTCAGTTGCGGCGCGGCGTAACGCACCGAGCGGGCGGACCAGAAATCGACCGGCACCTGTTGCTGACGCAGACGCGTCTGCAACGCTTCGATCGCCTGTCGCGAGTTGGCGCGTTCGAACACCAGCAACGAGCCGTCCTCTTTCAGCAGGTGTGGGCGTTTCATGGAGGCCAGCAGCCGTTGCCATGCACCGAGGCTGTTTTCATTGAGCGCACGCAGGCCGGCGACCGTTTGCTGAAAAGGCGCCGGACGCAAGTTCAGCAACAGCCGCGTGAACCAGGGCAGGGCGCGCGGCAGGTATTTCCAGTCCAGACGCAAGGGCCCCATCGGGTCCATCAACATTGACGGTAGCCGCCTGATAATCGAGCGGTCGGCAATCGGAAAAACCTGCTCGGTCGCCAGATGCCCGGCGTTGCCGAACGACGCGCCGTGGCCAGGATCCTGTCGGTCAATGACCACGACACGCAAGCCCTGGCGCGCCAGTCGCAGGGCGCAGGCAACACCCACGATGCCGGCGCCGACGACGGCGATGTCGTGTCGGTCGTTTGCAGTGCTGTGGTCAGGCATATTTCGGGGATCCTCAAGCTGATCAGGCAGCGACAGATGGCTGTTTGTTCAGGCCAGCTCAGCTGACCAGTGCTCATACCATTGGCGGAACAACGCGTATTGCTTCTCGGCGTACCGGCGCTGCGAATCACTGAGTACGTCGGTCTCGTTGAAATGCAGTGCGTAACCCTGATCGCCGTTGAGCACCATCAGGTGCTTGTAAAACAGCACCAGGTCGCAGCCTTCATCGAACGACGACAATACGGCCAGCGCCGATTCCAGTTCGCGGGCCAGTCGTCGGGCCTTGGCGTCGCCGTTGGCGGCCTGCCTGCTCAGGGCCACCAGGTGCAGCACTTCGCGCGGCAGGGCATTGCCGATCCCGGTGATGGCGCCGGTGGCATTGCAATTGACGAAACCGTGGACCACTTGAGTATCGACGCCGACCATCAACGTCACGTTGTCGTCTTTGGCGGTGATGTTCTCGGCGGCGTAGCGCAGGTCGGCAGCGCCGCCAAATTCCTTGAATCCGATCAGGTTTGGGTGCTCGCGGCGCAGCTCGAAGAACAACTCGGCGCGGGTGGCGAAGCCGTAATAAGGGCTGTTGTAGATGACGGCGGGCAGCTGCGGCGCCGCGTCGAGAATGGCCGCGAAATGAGCTTTTTGCGCGGCGGCGCAGGCACCCCGGGACAGTACGCGAGGAATCACCATCAAGCCGTGCGCGCCGACGGCTGCCGCATGCGCCGCGTGAGAAACCGCTTCGCGACTGTTGACGGCGCCGGTGCCGACGATGGTCGGCACGCCTGCAGCCACCAGGCGCGCCACGCCCTCCTGGCGCTGGGCTTCACTGAGCAGCGGCCAGTCGCCCATCGAGCCGCAATACACCACGGCGCTCATGCCGATATTCACCAATTCGCGACCTTTGGCCACGAGTGCATCGAAGTCCGGTTGTCGCTCGGCGGTGCAGGGGGTCATCAACGCAGGAATGCAGCCAGTGAAAATAGTAGCGCTCATCGTTGTAGCTCCTCGGAACATTGATTTCGACTGAATGAGGGGAGGCAGGGCGACTCAAATGCCCCAGGCGAACGGGTCCTGTTCGTCGATCAGCAATGTGCTGTCGGCGGTCATGAACGCGCGGCCGGTGATGTACGGGCGAACACGCTCGCCTTCCCATTCGAAGCGGCCCTGGAACTGGCTGCCGGTAATACTCGCCTGCACCCAGACAGCCCCCTCGGCGAGTTTGTCATCGGCCGCCAGACAGGCCAGTTTGGCGCTGGTGCCGGTGCCGCAAGGGGAGCGGTCATAGGCTTTGCCGGGGCACATGACGAAGTTGCGGCTGTCAGCCTCGGTATCGTCAGCGAACAGTTCGACATGGTCGATCAGCGCGCCGTCTTCGCCATGAATGCCTTGAGCTTCCAGGGCTTTGAGCATTGACCAGGTGAAGGCGGTGAGGGCGTCGACGTTGTCCATTTGCAGCGTCTGGCCGTGCTCGGCCACCAGGAAAAACCAGTTGCCGCCCCAAGCGATATCGCCATGGACGCGGCCGTAGCCGGGCACGTCCACCGGGACCTGTTTGCGGTATCGGTAGGCGGGCACATTGCGCAGGGTCACTGCGCCATCTTCGTGCAGGGTGGCGCTGACCGGGCCGACGGGCGTGTCGATCGTGTGCACACCCGGGCCGATGTGTCCCAGGTAATGCAAAGAGGCAACCAGGCCGATGGTGCCGTGTCCGCACATGCCGAGGTAACCGGCATTGTTGAAGAAGATCACCCCGCAAGTCGCGTCGGCCGAGACCGCCTCGCAATACAGCGCGCCGACCAGCACATCGTTGCCTCGCGGTTCCAACAGACAGGCGCGCCGCCATTGATCATGTTCATCGCGCAGGACGTCGCGCTTGTCGGACATGGAGGCGCCTGGCAGGTCGGGGAAACCTGACATCACCAGGCGCGTGGGTTCGCCGCCGGTGTGGGAATCGATGATGTGGAGTTTGTTCATGGACGTGTCCCATTCAGTGGCGGCTCTGCCATGACAATGAACGGATTGGCGATAGCGAGATTGATGTTTTACGCAGGCTTCGATGACGAAATCGGCACAGTCGGAGTGCCGGGGTCGCTGCGCCACCCAACGGGGGCGAGCCCCCTCGCCACAGGTGGCCGGCGCTCGACACCGGCGCAACCGTGCGGCAATCTGACAGCACTTGTAGGAGCAGAGCTTGGTGGAAGCAAAGCTTGCTCGCGAAAGCGCCCTGTCAGTCGCGGAAAATCTTGGCCAAAAGGTAGTAAACCCATGACACCCAACGCACTCACTAACCTCTGCCAAGGTACTGACTCATCCTGCCCGCCATCCCTCGAACACCTGCTGTCTAGCGTTGCACTGCTATTACCCATGCTGGACGCCATCCCCAACGCAACGATTTTCATCAAGGACAGCCAGGCCCGGTATGTCATGGCCAATCGCACACTGGTGCAGCGCTGCGGCTTGAAAGACTTGAAACCGTTGCTGGGCAAAACCAGCGCCGAGGTGTTTCCGGCACAGTTGGGGCCAGGCTATACCGAACAGGATCGCCGCGTGCTGGAGCAGGGTCTGGTGCTGGAAGACCAACTGGAACTGCATTTATACGGCAGCCGCGAGCCCGGTTGGTGCCTCACGTACAAGCAGCCGATCCTTGATCGAGAAGGTGCAATCATCGGCTTGACGGGCATTTCGGTCGACTTGCAATCAGCCGCTGACACACACCCGGCTTACCAGCGGCTGGCCGCCGTCGATGAACACATTCGCACGCATTTCCATCGGCGCATCGCACTGGCCGAATTGACGCGCATCGCCGGCATTTCGGTGGCGCAACTGGAAAGATACTGCAAGCGAATATTCCACCTGACGCCGAGGCAGATGATTCAAAAAGTGCGCCTCGAGCATGCTCATCGACTGCTGCATACCGAATTGCCGATTACCGAGGTCGCGCTTCAGTGCGGCTATACCGACCACAGCGCGTTCACGCGTCAGTTCAAGGCGTTGACCGGGTTCACGCCGCGCCAATACCGGCTAGCCACTTCGGGTTGAGCAGGGGGATTCAAATCAATGGCTCTGCTGATGGCCAGAACCGACAAAGCCCTGAATGCTCAGGGCCTTGTTGTTTTACCGGGGGGCAAATGTAACGTCGCAATTACCGGTTGCGAGTCACCCGCCACACGGTATTGGCAAGGTCATCAGCGATGATCAATGCGCCGCGCGGGTCGACGGTGACACCCACCGGGCGGCCGCGGGTTTTGCCGTCCGTGCCACGGAACCCCGTTGCAAAATCAACGGGCTCGCCAGCCGGACGACCGTTGCTGAACGGCACGAAAATCACTTTGTAGCCAACCGGGTCAGGGCGGTTCCAGCTCCCGTGCTCGCCGACGAAAACGCCATCGGCGAATTTCTCGCCCATCTCCGGTATCGAGAAATCGACGCCAAGCGCCGCCACGTGCGAGCCGAGGCTGTAATCGGGTTTGACTGCAGCGGCGACCTTTTCCGGATTCTGCGGTTGCGCACGTGGATCGACGTTTTGCCCCCAATAGCTGTAAGGCCAGCCATAAAAGCTGCCTTCGCGCACGGAGGTCAGGTAGTCCGGCACCAGATCAGGCCCCAGCTCGTCGCGTTCGTTGACCACTGCCCATAACTGTCCGGAATCCGGCTGAATGGTGAGTGCGGTCGGGTTGCGCAGACCGGTGGCATACGGCTTGTGCGCGCCGGTTTCGGCATCGATCTGCCAGACCATGGCCCGGTCGATTTCGACCTCCATGCCGCGTTCGGTCACATTGCTGTTCGAGCCGATACCGACATACAGGAAGCGACCGTCAGGGCTGACTGCCAGCGCCTTGGTCCAGTGGTGGTTGATCTCGGCGGGCAGGTCAGTAACTTTCACCGGCGGGCCGCCGGCCTGCGTCTGGCCTTCGGTGTAGGCGAAGCGCACCAGTGCATCCTGGTTGGCTACATACACGTTGCCATTGGCGAAGGCCAGGCCATAGGGAGCGTTGAGGTTTTGCGCAAAAACGGTTTTGGTCTCGTAGGTACCGTCGCCGTCAGCATCGCGTAGCAAGGTCAGGCGATTGCCGCCCTTGACCTGGGTGTTGCCCTTGGCCTTGATGTAGCTGGCGATAACATCCTTGGGCTTGAGCTTCGCGGCGCTGCCACCTCGGCCTTCGGCTACCAGGATGTCACCGTTGGGCAGCACCAGCGTCTGCCGCGGAATTTTCAGGTCGGTGGCGATTGCCGTGACGCTGTAGCCTTCCGGCACCGTGGGTTTTTGCTCGCCCCATGCCACGGGCTCGGCGATCTTCATGCTCGGCAGTAACGTGCGTTGCACTTCCGGCATTTTCGGGTCTGGCCCGCGTGCCTGGGTTTTGTCACCGTCGGCACCACATGCGCTCAGCAACAGCGCCATACTCAAGGCAGTCAGTGCGCCTGGATAATTCATCGCTCATCTCCCGAACGCAGATTGGTCAGCCCTGTCCATGCGGCGACGAAGGCCAGAAGCGTCACGATCACCGACAGCACCAGGCCCGAAGGCATGGCTGCCCACGCGTCCTTGGCGTGTTCGAAAGCGTTGATCAGCCCCAGCACCCAAGTCACCAACAGCAGCAGAAAATACATGACCGGTCGCCCGGACTTGCGCTCTGCGCGGACCAGATTCACCAGCGCGAACAACAGCGCGAATCCACAAAACACCAGACCGCCGGCAATCAGCCACGAGGCAAAATTGCTCCATTGAATCTGGTAGCTCTTGTAATAGGCAATGTCGCTCAGCAGACCGCCGAGAAACAGCGGAACAGTACCTGCGAGGAGGATGGCATGAAGCGGGCCTGGCGTACTTCGGTAGGTCGGGTGAACGGTAACGGTCATGTCGACTCCTAATGGTTCTGCGACCCTGGGCTGAATCTCAGCGCTGATCGGGTCCATCAGTGGCGCGCAGGTTGCGCTTAGGAATGATCGTGTCGCGAGCGCGATAGTTCCCGCGGATTTCAGACCAGAATCCTTGTACGAGCATGCGGGCGGCCATCCGGCTTGCCCGCGAAGACGTCTATCCCTATTCTCACCCACCGGGCGGACTGCAGTGCCACGAGAGCGCCCAACTGATGGCCGCGCGGGTATTTGAATCCATTGTGCAAACCGTTGTCACAAGCGCTGGGGTCCTGCGGCGTAATTAATGTAACTTCATCTCAGCCTGGAAAAGTGACGGTGCATCAGTTGGGAGACAACCTGAAACATTTATCCCGAGAGGCGCTTGAAGCCGAGGTCGCGAGCCTGCGTTTGGCGCTTGAGGCGTCCAGGCTTGAAGCGCAAAAGCCGAGCTCCGGCCAACGCATGTCAGAACAAATCCAGGCGGAGCTGGAGGCGAGTCGCTCGGCACTGGCCAGCAGCGAAGCGCGGCAGCGGGCAATCTTCGACAGCGCCATTGATTTTGCGATGATCCTGAGCGACCCGGACGGCAAAATCACCGACTGGAACTCGGGCGCAACTCAGGTGACGGGCTGGACCGCAGAGCAAATGCGTGGTCACACCGCAGCACGTTTTTTCACCCCGGATGACCGCGCTGCCGGGCGGATCGAGCTGGAAATGGCCACCGCACTCCGTGAGGGCCGGGCGTCGGATGAACGCTGGCACCTGCGTCAGGACGGTCAGCGCTTCTGGGCCTCCGGCGAAATGATGCCGCTGTGGGGTGATAACGACGTTCACCTCGGGTTCGTCAAGATTCTGCGCGATCGCACCAATGAGCACCTCGCCGGCCGGGCGATAGAAGAAGCCCAGGCGCGTTACCAGTTAGTCGTCAAAGCCACCAACGATGCCATTTGGGATTGGGATCTGACGTCCAACCGTGTGCAGTGGAACGACGCATTGGAGCAGGCTTATGGGTATCCTTTAGCCAATATCGAGATGACCGGAGACTGGTGGATCGGGCACATTCACCCTGATGACCGGCAGCGTATCTACGCGTCCATCCACGCAGTCATAGATGGCAGCGGTACTGGTTGGACCGAGGAATATCGCTTCCAACGAATCGATGGCTCGTACGCCGAAGTACTTGATCGCGGGCATGTCATTCGCGACAAGGAAGGGCGCGCGCTGCGCATGATCGGCGCGATGCTTGACCTCACCCGCGTGCGCAGCACAGAAGCTGCACTTCGGCAGAGCGAGGAGCGTTTTCGTACGATTCTGGAAACAATCGAAGCGGCGTTTGCCATCGTTCAGGTCAAATACGATGCCGACGACCAACCGGTGGATTACCGATTTCTGGAAGCCAACCCTGCTTTCGAGCGTCATGCAGGGGTCAATCTACGCGGCAAATGGGTCACTGAATTCGCGCCCGATCTGGAGCGTTTCTGGTTTGAAACTTATGGCCGGGTGGCAAAAACCGGCGTGCCGGCCAACTTCGAAAGTTACGCCAAGGCGTTCGGTCGCTGGTTTGACGTGCGCGCGGTGCCCGTGGGCGATCGCGCCGATCGCCAGCTCGCCATTTTATTCAGTGACGTGACGGGAAGACGTGCTGCCGAAGAACGCCTGCGCCAGAGCGAGATGATTGCCCGGGCAAACGTCGAACGAGTGCAGCTTGCGCTCGCGGCGGGTGCAATCTTCGGCACGTGGCACTGGGATCTGACCAAAGACAGTTTCACCGTGGACGAAGCGTTTGCGCGCGCCTTCGGCACGGATCCTGCGCTGGGTCACGAAGGTTTGAGCCTCGAACAGGTCATCGCCACCGTCCATCCCGAAGACCGGCCCGGGCTGATCACCGCCATCGACGAGGTAATTGCCCGCGGGGGTGCCTATGCCCACCAATATCGGGTGCGTCGCGCAGACGGCAAGTATTACTGGATCGAAGCCAACGGCCGGGTTGATCACGCGGAAGATGGCACGCCGACCAATTTTCCAGGTGTCGTGATCGACGTTGAAGAGCGTCGCTCGGTCGAGGCGCAGCGCGACCGGGCCACCGCCGCGTTGCGCTCGCTGAACGACACCCTGGAACAGCGCGTCGCCGAGCGTACGTCCGAGTTGATGCAAGCCGAGGAGAAGCTGCGTCAGTCACAAAAAATGGAAGCGGTGGGTCAACTGACAGGTGGCCTGGCCCATGACTTCAATAATCTGCTGGCCGGCATTTCCGGTGCTCTGGAACTGATGGGTACGCGGATCGCCCAGGGACGTTTTTCGGATGTCGGTCGGTATTTGCTGACGGCGCAGGGGGCGACCAAACGGGCGGCGGCGTTGACGCATCGACTGCTGGCGTTCTCCCGACGGCAAACGCTCGATCCGCGACCGACCAACGTCAACACCCTGGTCGAGGGCATGAGTGAGCTGATCCAGCGCACCGTCGGCCCCAGTATTTCACTGGAGACGGTCGGCGCCGAGGACCTCTGGACGGCATTAGTGGACCCCAGCCAGCTGGAGAACGCACTGCTCAATCTGTGCATCAACTCCCGCGATGCCATGCTCAATGGTGGGCGGATCACCATCACCACCGCCAACCAATGGGTGAGCGCGCAGGAGACGCCGGCGCTGGATTTGCCGGCAGGCCAGTACCTGACGCTGTGTGTCAGTGACACCGGTACAGGCATGACGCCCGAGATCGTTGCCAAAGCGTTTGATCCTTTCTTCACGACCAAACCGATCGGGCAAGGCACCGGTCTCGGCCTTTCGATGATTTACGGTTTCGCCAAACAGTCAGGCGGGCAGGCGCGTATTTTTTCCAAGGTGGGCAGCGGGACCACAATGTGTATCTACCTGCCGCGTTACGTGGGTGGCGAAAGCGTTCAGGAGCATGCCCAAAGCGATATTGCACAGGCGTCTGCAGCAGTCGGCGAGACAATTCTTGTGGTGGATGATGAGCACACGGTGCGCATGCTGCTGGTGGAGGTGCTGGACGAATTGGGCTACTTCGTCATCGAGGCGGCGGACAGTGCTGAAGGGCTCAGCGTTCTGCGCTCAAAGGTGCGTATCGATTTGCTCATTTCTGATGTGGGGTTGCCGGGTGGCATGAACGGACGGCAAATGGCGGACGCTGCCCGCGAGGTTCGTCCGGGGCTCAAAACCCTGTTTATCACCGGCTATGCCGAGACTGCTGCCATAGCTCAGGGCCATCTTGAACCGGGGATGCATGTGCTCACCAAACCGTTTGCGATTGATACGCTGGTTTCGCGGGTGCGCAGGTTGATGGGCGAGTGAGTGTGGCATTCCGGGGAGCCCATTGCGCAGAACCTGCGCCCGGCTTTCCGAAGCGCACTATGATCGAGGCGGCATCTTCCAGGTCATAAAACAGCGCTTGCTGGGCTGTTCTCGGGCCTTGGAGGCCACGCATCAAGTCTGTCATCTGTTTTGTCCGTCCTGAGTCATGGCTCAATTCCTTGCCCAGGTATCTATCAGATACCGCCAGCGCTTCGAAAACCTGCTTTCGCAAAAGCCAGTCATGATTCCAGCATGATCAACGCTGAGGGGAAATCGACCGTATTTTCTGAAGCAGGGGGGCATATTGTGCATGTCCCACTGGCACGATTCCCGATGCCTCCTGAGAACCCAGAAAGTCCTGCAAGCCTTTGGTGTCAACCAGCATCGCGTCGCGGATTTGCTTCTTGAGACCGGCGCAGAGGGCGCCACGGAAGACAAAAGGATCATAGTAGATGGGTTCCGAGCGCCACAGCACTTTGAGGGTCTCGCGGTTTATCAGCCCTTTCTTGAGATATTCATCCACTCGCACACTCGCAACAAAAGCGGCCTCGACCTTTCGATCCAGCAATGCGTCCAGCGATTTGTCGTGCGAGCCCGAATACACCACGGTGCTGAAGAACTGCGCCAATGGAATGCCAACCTGGCTTGAGAACTCGGCGTTAGGCACCACGCTGCCCGATGTGCTGGCTGGATCAGTCAGTGCGACCCGTTTCCCGCGAAGGGCGTCGATCTGCTCGGCCACCTCCGGGCGTGCCAATAGCAGTGCCTGATAATATTGACCGGCTGGCGTGAAATAGCCTTGAGCGATAGTGAGGCTCGCGAACGGCTCGATTCGGGAGTCACGTTGATTGGCCATGATGTAAGAGGCCGGCCCAAGCCAGGCTACGTCCACCCCGCCAGAAACGATTGCATCCACTACGCTTTCATACGACGAGGATGGAACGATTTCCACCGGCATTCCCGTCGCTGCACTGAGTCGCTCGGTCAGAGGCTGATGCTCGCGTAACAGGACATCCATGCTTTTCTTCGGGATAACCGCAACCCGCAGACTCTGCTGCGTACACTGACCATAAGCCAGGTCGACCAGCGCCAGGGCTGTCACGAGAGACCCCATAAATTTCATCACACGCATGCGTTGTCTACCAGGTTCATGAAGGGCGGGTACTTGTGTAGCTGCGCGACAGTCAGCGGTCGGCTGAAATGATAGCCTTGAACAATGTCGCAACCCGCAAGCTTGAGGCAGACGACCTGCTCGCGGGTTTCCACCCCTTCAGCTACAACTTCAAGCCCAAGGCGCTTGGCCAGGATGATGGTGGACGAAACAATCGGGTTGTCATCGGGGCTATTGGACAGTTGGGCGATCAACGCGCGGTCGATCTTGAGCTTGTTAAGCGGCAACAGTTGCAAATGCGCGAATCCGGCGTACCCACTGCCGAAATCGTCAAGGCTGATACGCACCCCCGCCACACGCAGGCACTGAAGATGCTCAAGTGCCTGGCCCTGCGGATCCAGCAATGCCGTTTCGGTGATTTCCAGTTCCAGATGATTTGGCTCTATTCCTCGGCCGGCTAACTCGCGCAGCAGTCTTTCGCTGAAGTCGGCCTGGTGCAGCTGAATCGCTGATACGTTGACAGCGATCTTCAGTTCCCGTCCTTGCGTATGCCACTGCACCAGGTCTTCGCAGGCAAGACGCAACACCTCCCACCCGAGCGCCACGATGAAGCCAGTGCGTTCCGCCAATGAAATGAAGCGATCCGGGTAGAGGAGGCCGAAGTCTGGATGCTGCCAGCGAACCAGCGCTTCGTAACCATCAACGCGCATCGCGTCCAGGCGGATCTGCGGTTGATAGTGCAGAACAAATTGACGGTGGCTCAATGCCTGGCCGAAAGCCTGCTCAAGCATGAATTCTTCAACATCAGCCACATTGAGGGATGAATCGAAGAACCGATACTGGCCCCGACCGGCGCGTTTGGCGGAATACATTGCTGCATCGGCGCCGCGAATAAGCTCCTCTACATCCTGACCGTCCCGGGGACAGATACTGACGCCTACGCTGGGGCTGGTCGTTACCTCATGTTCATTGAGTGAATAAACAGCCGAAAGCTTTTCAACCAGAGTTCGCACCCAGGCATCGATCTGCTCTTCAGTGCGTTCGCCTGCCAACAGGACGACAAACTCGTCCCCCCCGAAGCGCGCTGCTTCATCCCCGGGTTCAAGCGCGCGGCTGATGCGTCCGGCGACTGCTTGCAGCAGCATATCGCCGACCTTGTGTCCCAGCGAGTCATTGATGGATTTGAAGCGATCCATGTCGATGAACAGAATGGCCACGAGTCGGCGCTTACCGCGTTGCGCAGAGAGCACTTGTGTAGCAACTTCTAGAAACTGGCGTCGGTTGTGCAGGCCACTCAAATGATCGGTCGCCGCAGCGTGGCTGCTGTGGCGGTGCTGCTCCTCCAGTCTGCCAATCAGTTCTTGATTAACCTGCTGGGCATGTTCCAGCGCTGTGAAAGCATCCTGACGTTTGCGCAGCACACGCAGCGTCCAAAGCAGGGCGCCGAGAATCAGCACGGTCATGGAAAGATTCAGCCAGAACTGACGTTGGTACGTGAGCACCGACGAAGCGAGTATCTCGTCATTTACCTGGCTCACTATGACGCTGAATCCTCGTTGGGCAACGTGCAGATACATGCTTTGATACAGACCAGCGGGGGAGTGCTGAAGAAGTGTCCCGGAAGCGCCTCCGGCAATGGGTAACTCGGGAACAAGAGGTGCGCCAGAGAACACCACGCCGCTGCTATTGATCCGCAGACGCTCCCGCCCATCGTTGTCGATCAGACGCATCATCCCGCTTTGACCCAGGTCGATGTGTTCAAACAAAGCGGCCAGGTATCCCACGTCCAGCTGTATCACCAGAATGTCATCCATTCTGCCGGTAGAGGAGTCCATAAGCGGCAACAGAAACGGTAAACGCCAGCTGGGCCCAGGAAGGCTGCTCTGTTGAGCCGGTGAAGAGGGCAGAAGCGCTTTGAAACCATATTGAGCAGCATGGGCCTGCAGTTGTGCGACCCACTCGACAGGTAGTTGCGCAGGCTCGTCCGAATGGCTGGCGGAGATCAGGTGGCCGTCGTTTGCATACAAACTCATGCGTTTGATAACCGGATCCTCGGCCAGCATTCGCACCCAGCCTTGACGACGTATTCCAAGCTCTTGCATATCGCTGCGGGTGACCCTGCCGATGGCCTGCGCCCTGTCGACCAGCTGACGCAGGTTTTCCGCCGCTATCGTGGCAAGGTTCAGATGTTCCGCAGCCTTTGCTGCCAAGGCTTCCTGACGAGACGAAGCCTTTTGCTGGAAATGCAATCCCCACAGAAACAACAGCGTCGCCGCGCACAGCAGCACCAGGAGAGATTGAAGGAAACTGGGCGAGGACAAGGATCGACGAATCACTGGATTCTTCCGACAGCAGATAGTGGCACTTTACCACTAACACATTTCCGTACCGTGACTGTATCAGGCACAGAATTCCGGCAACGAAGACGTGAAATTATGGCCGCTGGTCGAATGTCAGATATTTTTCCCAAGGTATGGGCGGGTATGGGCGGGTAGTTAATGTCCAGCTTCGGAAACGAAAAAGCCCTGAATAATCAGGGCTTTTTCGTATAAAGATGGCGGAGGCGATGGGATTCGAACTCATGGACCTGTTACAGTCGACGGTTTTCAAGACCGTTGCCTTAAACCACTCGGCCACACCTCCGTTTGCGTTGCGGGCGCCATAATACCTGAATGAAACACACTGTCAAACTCTCTACGTAGCTTGTTACAGAGCGTCTGTTATGATCTTTGCGACTGAACGTTTCAAACCAACAGGAGTGTCGCCATGCGCGAACAGGATTACGCAGTTAACAACAGCGTGCAGGCTGGGCAGCTAGAGGTTAGCCGCGTCCTGCGCAACACTTATGGCTTACTGGCCCTGACCCTCGCATTCAGCGGCGTGATGGCGTATGTCGCCCAGCAGATGCGTGTTGGCTACCCGAATATTTTCGTGGTGCTGATCGGTTTCTACGGCCTTTTCTTCCTCACCAACAAACTCCGTGATTCCGCCTGGGGCCTGGTGTCGGCGTTTGCCCTGACCGGTTTCATGGGATTCCTGCTCGGCCCGATCCTCAACCGTTACCTGGGCATGCAGGGCGGCGCGGAAGTTGTCAGCTCGGCCTTCGCCATGACCGCACTGGTATTCGGTGGTCTGTCGGCGTATGTGCTGATCTCCCGCAAGGACATGAGTTTCCTCGGTGGTTTCATTACCGCCGGTTTCTTCGTGTTGCTGGGTGCGGTGGTCGCGAGCTTCTTCTTCCAGATCAGCGGTCTGCAACTGGCGATCAGCGCAGGTTTCGTGCTGTTCTCCTCGGTCTGCATTCTGTACCAGACCAGCGCCATCATTCATGGCGGCGAGCGTAACTACATCATGGCGACCATCAGCCTGTATGTATCGATCTACAACCTGTTCGTCAGCTTGTTGCAGCTGTTCGGCATCATGAGCCGTGACGATTGATCGCAGGCCATGAATGAAAAACCCGCTTCGGCGGGTTTTTTATTATCTGCGATTTGCCCCAGCTGTCAGGCCATCGGTGGCAGGCGACGTTTGACCGGGGTTTTCTTGACGATGGCGGTATTGGTTTCGGCATGGCTGTTGAGGCGGTCGAGCAGGGCGTCCAGCTGTTCCATCGAGCGCACGTGCAAGCGCGCAATGAAACAATCGTCGCCAGTGACCTTGTCGCATTCGGTGAATTCGGGAATGGCCTGAATCTGCCGCTCGACCTCCTGCAGCTGCCCTGGGAGCGGGCGAATGCGCACGATGGCCTGGAGCTGATAGCCAAAGCACTTCGGGTCTATCTCGACGGTGTAACCCTTGAGCACGCCGCGCTCCTCGAGGCGCCGCAGACGCTCGGCCACACTCGGCGAAGAAAGGCCGCTGATACTCGCCAGCGCTTTGAGTGAACGGCGCGAATCCTCCATCAATGCAGTGATGAGCACTTGATCAATGTCGTCGGTCATGGCGAAGTCCATATTAGGCAATTGTTCAAAAAAGCCTTGATAAGAAAGGCAGATTTAGAGTTTAGCCTGATTTAAGCGCTGGAGACGGCCGCAGAGGCATTGGCATAATTTGCACTCAATCAGAGGAGTCAGGTGATGGACAATTCGCTTCGTCGGGGATCATTCGAGATGACAGCTGCCATGCTGATCTCCGGGACCATCGGCTGGTTTGTGTTGGTATCCGGGCAACCGGTGCTGGACGTGGTGTTCTGGCGTTGCGTATTCGGCGCCGGCACGTTACTGCTGATTTGCGCGGCGTTCGGCTTTCTGCGCCCCGGCATCCTGACCCGCACTACGTTCTTGCTGGCGGTGCTCAGCGGCATGGCGATTGTGGGCAACTGGGTGCTGTTGTTCGCCTCTTATTCCCGCGCCTCGATCGCTATCGGCACAGCGGTGTATAACGTTCAACCCTTTATGCTGGTCGGCCTGGCCGCGCTGTTCCTCAACGAAAAAATCACTCTGCAGAAGCTGTTCTGGCTGGGCGTTTCGTTCTTCGGCATGCTGGCGATTGTCAGCGCCCATGGGCAGCAGGGCGAAAGCGGCAGCGATTACCTGGTGGGCATTGCGCTAGCGCTGGGGGCTGCGTTTCTGTACGCGATTGCGGCGTTGATCATCAAGCACCTGACTGGCACGCCGCCGCATTTGATCGCGCTGGTCCAGGTCAGCACCGGCGTGCTCCTGCTCGCGCCATTTGCGCATTTTTCGGCGCTGCCGCAAGCGCCAGGTGCCTGGGCCAGTCTGGTGACGCTGGGCATTGTTCACACCGGCGTCATGTACGTGCTGCTATACGGCGCGATTCAAAAATTGCCGACGGCGCTGACCGGGGCCTTGTCGTTCATTTACCCGATTGCAGCGATCTTCGTCGATTGGTTTGCCTTCGGCCATCGTCTGGAATGGCTGCAATGGATAGGCGTCGCCGCGATTTTGTTGGCGGCTGCCGGCATGCAACAAGGCTGGAGCCTGAAATTTCGCCGCGTCGCCGCGCAGTCATGATCGCCCGGATGTTCCAGCGCGGCGCCGTCCTGCTCAGGCGTGATGTCCTCAGAAGATGTAATCGGTGGTCAGGAAACTCGAACGGCGGCCGCTGATGATCTCGCTGATGAGGTCTTTGTTGGTTTCCTGAAATTTGGTCGCGACCAGCGTCCGAATCGAAAACACCCGCAGCGCATCATGCACCGACAACGTACCTTCGGCCGAGTTCTTGCGGCCGTTGAACGGGTAGGTGTCCGGCCCGCGTTGGCACTGGGCGTTGAGGTTGATGCGCCCCACCTGGTTGGCGAAGGTGTCGACCAGTCGGCCGACCGCCACCGGATTGGTGCCGAAAATGCTCAGTTGCTGGCCGAAGTCCGATTCCAGAACGTAATCGATCACCGTGTCCAGATGCCGGTACGGCACGATCGGCACCACCGGGCCAAACTGTTCCTCCTGATAGACGCGCATCTGCGGCGTCACCGGGAACAACACCGCCGGGTAGAAAAACGAGGCGCGCGCTTCGCCGCCATTGGGGTTGACCACGGTTGCGCCCTTGCTGACCGCATCCGCCACCAGCGCGTGCAGGTAATCGACCTTGCCCGACTCCGGCAAAGGGGTCAGCGCCACGGCGCTGTCCCACGGCATGCCGGGTTTCAGTGTTGCCAGTTTGGCGTTGAATTTTTCGATGAACGCCTCAACCACGTCTTCATGGACGAAGAGGATCTTCAACGCGGTGCAGCGTTGGCCATTGAATGACAGGGATCCGGTCAGCGCTTCGCTGACGGCATTGTCCAGGTCAACCTCAGGCAGGACGATGCCCGGGTTCTTCGCATCCAGACCCAGCGCGGCGCGCAACCGGTGCGGTTTTGGATGGAGTTTTTTCAGGTCGCTGGCGGCTTTGTTGGTGCCGATGAACGCAAAGATGTCGATCTTGCCGCTGGCCATCAAGGCGCTGACGGTTTCGCGACCACTGCCGTAGATCACGTTGATCACTCCGGCCGGGAAGCTGTCGCGGAACGCTTCCAGCAGCGGACGAATCAGCAGCACGCCCAGTTTGGCCGGTTTGAACACCACGGTGTTGCCCATGATCAGCGCAGGAATCAGTGTGGTGAAGGTTTCGTTCAACGGGTAGTTGTAAGGTCCCATGCACAGCGCAACACCGAGCGGTACGCGGCGAATCTGGCCAAGCGTGTCCTGTTCCAGCTCAAAACGGCTGGAGCGGCGGTCGAGTTCCTTCAGCGCGTTAATGGTGTCGACGATGTAGTCGCAGGTGCGGTCGAACTCTTTTTCCGAATCCTTGAGATTCTTGCCGATTTCCCACATCAGCAACTTGACCACCGCTTCGCGCTGTTCGCGCATGCGTCCAAGGAAAGTTTCCACGTGCTGGATGCGTTCGGCCACGCGCAGGGTTGGCCAGAGTCCCTGGCCCCGATCGTAGGCGCGCACGGCGGCGTCGAGGGCGGTTAATGCAGTGTCTGCGTCGAGCAAAGGCGTGCTGCCGAGAATGACTTGTTCATCGCCACTATCGCCGCTCAGGTAGACCGGGCTGCGGACCTGGGCGAGGGCGCCGGGCCAGGTTTTCAACTTGCCATCGACCAGATATTCACGCTGTTCGGTGGGGCCGTCGAGGCGGTGCTTTTCCGGAATTTCGCTGGAGTGTGGAAACAGTTTGCCAAGAATCGCTGTGGTCATTTCGCTACTCCCTGTGATGTAAGCCACACATTGGCGGCTGGCCGTTCGGATTCACTTCAAAGGTTATACGCCTTATTGGCCCGACTTTTTAAGTGCCGATCCGCCAACCTCGCGATCTTTTGACCTCAGAACACACAACCACCAGTGCTGCAGGTAAACTCCGCGCTCTTTCCAAAGGAGTTCATATGAGTCACTACCAGCCGGGCATTCTCGCCACCCCCGTTCCGCCTCACGCCCGTCATATGTTCTTCGCCCTGCAATCCCTCGAGGCCTTGCCGGCAGCGCTCGACAAGCTGATCACGCTGGTGGACGGCAAGTCGGCGGTGGTGGGGTTTGGTGAATCGCTGGTCAAGGCGCTGCACGCGCAGATCGATGGCTTGCGGGTCTTCCCGGCGATGGCTGGCGTCGGCGTCGATAACCCTTCGACGCAGCAGGCGTTGTGGTGCTGGCTGCATGGCATCGACCGTGGCGATTTGCTCAACCGCAGCAATGCCCTCGAAACCGCGCTCGCCCCGGCGTTTCGTCTAATGCAAATGAATGAAACCTTCCGCCACCTGACCGGCCATGACTTGACCGGTTACGAAGACGGCACCGAAAACCCCCACGACGAAGCGGCGGTCGCGGCGGCGCTGCTGGGTGAGGGCGCTGAAGGTCTGGTCGGAGGCAGTTTCGCGGCAATCCAGCAGTGGCAGCACGATTTCAAAGGCTTTGGCGCGATGGCTCCCCATGAGCGGGACCACATCATGGGTCGCCGTTTGAGCGATAACGAAGAGCTCGATGACGCGCCGATTTCCGCCCACGTCAAACGCACCGCTCAGGAAAGCTTCGCCCCCGAAGCGTTCGTGGTGCGCCGTTCGATGCCGTGGATCGAAGGGGATCGCGCCGGTCTGATGTTCCTTGCGTTCGGTTTTTCGCTCGATGCGTTTGAAGCGCAGTTGCGCCGAATGAGTGGACTCGAGGACGGCATCACCGACGGTTTGTACCGCATGAGCCGACCGGTCACTGGCGGCTATTACTGGTGCCCGCCGCTCAAGGATGGCTACCTGGATTTGCGTGCGTTAAGTATCAGCTGATTCACCAGCCCCAAATGCCCACAAAACCTGTAGCAGCTGCCGAGCACCGCGAGGCTGCGTCATGCGCCGTGAGGTCTGCCTGACGGACGCTGACGCAGCCTCGCGGTGTTCGGCAGCTGCTACTGCAGTGAATCAAACTTTTAATCATTCGATTGCACCTGTAGCGCCGGACTAACGGCTCTTGCCGGAAAAATGGCGAAAGAGTACAAATGTACTCCATGACGACTCTCACTCCCCGCCGTACCGCCATTCTGACTTTCATCCGTGATCGAATCGCGGAGCACGGTCAGTCCCCAAGCCTCGCTGAAATCAGCGAGGCGTTTGGTTTCGCCTCTCGTAGCGTGGCGCGCAAGCATGTGCTGGCGCTGACCGACGCCGGGTTTATCGAAGTCAATCCGAATCAGGCCCGAGGCATTCGGCTGCCCGGGCAACCGCCGCGGCCCGAGTTACTGGATATTCCGGTGCTTGGTCGCGTTGCCGCGGGTGCGCCGATAGGTGCCGATGCCGAGGTGCACAGCCGATTGCTGTTTGATCCCTCGATATTCTCCCGAGTGCCGGATTACCTGCTGCGGGTCCAGGGCGACTCGATGATCGAGGACGGCATTCTCGATGGCGATCTGGTCGGTGTGCATCGCAATCCCGAGGCGCTCAACGGCCAGATCGTGGTGGCGCGGCTGGATGGCGAAGTCACCATCAAGCGCTTCCAGCGAGTCGGTGACGAGGTGCAACTGTTACCGCGTAACCCGGCGTACAAGCCGATTCAGGTGCGCGCCGATCAGGACCTGGCGATTGAAGGGGTGTTCTGTGGCCTGGTGAGGCAAGGGTGATGGGTGCCGTCGTCGCGCTGGATACGTTGTTCAATGGCGGTCAGGTCTGGAAGGGCCGACCTGCGCCACCGGCCGCCAGCCCACAACCGACCGGACATGCCGCGCTGGACGCTGCGCTGCCCACGGGCGGTTGGCCGGAGGCGGCATTGACCGAAATCCTCCTGGCCGGGCAAGGCGTTGGTGAGTTGCAACTGGTGTGGCCGGCACTGGCGCGACTGTCGGCGGCCGGTGAGCGCATCGTGCTGATAGCGCCGCCTTACGTGCCATACCCCATGGCCTGGCTGAATGCCGGGGTCGATTTGCGCCAGTTGTCGATCATCCAGGCCAGTGAGCGCGATGCCCTGTGGGCGGCGGAGCAATGCCTGCGCTCGGGCAGTTGCGGCGCCGTGTTGTGTTGGCCGCAAAAGGCCGATGACCGTGCTTTGCGCCGCTTGCAGGTGGCGGCGGAAACCGGTTCGACCCTGGCGTTTGCCTATCGCTCGATCCAGGAAGCGGTGAATCCTTCACCTGCCGCGCTGCGCATAGCAATCGATGCCCGGCCCGCGCAGTTGCGAGTGCTCAAGTGTCGCGGCGGTCTGGCCCGATCGGCACCCATTGCTTACCCCGTGGGGCATTGAGGTTGCCATGCGCTGGGTTTGCATTCTTTTCCCGCAATTGGCGCTGGACGCAGTCCTGCGTCAGCGGCCCGATCCCGACGAGCCGCTGGCGTTATTGACCGGCCCGGCGCAGCGCCGGGTGTTGCAGGCGGTCAATGCTTCGGCCCGCGCGCTGGGCCTGCGCCCGGGTCAGTCGATGACGGCTGCACAAGCCCTGAGCAAAGGCTTTGTTACCGCGGAATATGACAGCGCCGAGATTGAGCACTGGCAACAGTTTCTCGCCGCGTGGGCCTATCGATTCAGTTCCCAGGTCAGCGTTCATTACCCTCGAGCGGTGGTGTTTGAAATCGAGTCCAGCCTTGGCCTGTTCGGCGATTGGCCGCAATTTGAAACGCGATTACGCAGTGAACTCGGCGAACTGGGCTTTCGTCACCGGATCGTCGCCGCGCCCAACCCGGCGGCCGCGCGGATCCTCGCCAACGCTTATGACGGTCTGGTGGTGCCTGACAATTGCGCCTTGCAGCATCACCTTGGTCAATTGCCCGTTGACCGGATCGGCCTGGAAGCAAGCGTCGCCACGGCGTTGACGCGCATGGGTTTGCGCACGCTGAGTCAGGTCCAGGCATTGCCCCGGCAAAGTCTCGCCCGTCGTTTTGAAGTTCAGGTGCTCAAACATCTGGACACTTTGCTCGGCACACGACGACTGGCGCTGGCGTTCTATTTGCCGCCGGACCGTTTCGACGTGCGCATTGAACTCAACTTCGACGTGCAATCGCATCAGGCATTACTGTTTCCGTTGCGCCGCCTGACCGGTGATTTGTCGGCGTTTCTTTGTGGCCGGGACAGCGGTGTGCAGCGATTCGATCTGCACCTTGAACATGCCGGGTTGCCGGACACTTTGATCAAGGTCGGCCTGCTTGGCGCCGAGCGCGATCCGGCCATGCTCTTTGAACTTGCCCGAGGCAGACTCGAACAGGTTCAAGTCGAAGCCCCCGTGCGCGGTTTTCGCTTGCGCGCCGAAGATCTGCCGACCTTTATTCCGCAATACCAGGAACTGTTCGACGATCGCCCTCAGCAGTCCTTGCCCTGGGAACAATTGCGCGAACGCTTGCGCGCACGGCTGGGGGACGAGGCCGTGCAGGGCCTGCGCTTTCAGGCAGACCATCGGCCAGAGTGCGCCTGGCAGGCCAGAGTCGATAACCAGCGCAGTGAAGCGCTACCGGGTGTGCAACGTCCGGGGTGGTTGTTGACCGAACCGCAGGCTGTTCACGAAAACTCCACGCGCATTCTCATGGGGCCGGAGCGTATCGAGTCAGGCTGGTGGGATGGCGGCGATGTCCGTCGCGACTACTACCTGATCGAAACCCGAACCGGCCAACAAGGCTGGGCCTATCGTGCGGTGGGTGAGGAAGGTCCGTTATGGTTGCAGGGCTGGTTCGCATGAGCCTCGATTATGCCGAGTTGCATTGCCTGTCGAACTTCAGTTTCCAGCGCGGTGCTTCCAGTGCGCTGGAGCTTTTTCAACGAGCCAAAAAGCACGGTTATCGGGCGCTGGCGATCACCGACGAGTGCACCCTGGCCGGCATCGTCCGCGCCTGGCAAGCGGCCAAATCCGTGGAAATACCGCTGATCATCGGCAGCGAAGTGCGTATCGAAAACGGCCCGAAACTGGTGCTGCTGGTAGAAAATCTTCAGGGTTATCAGACCTTGTGTCGGCTTGTTACCCTGGCGCGACGGCGTACGCAGAAGGGCCAGTACCAAGTGCTGCGCGAGGATTTCAGCGATCCATTGCCCGGGTTGTTGGCGTTATGGGTACCGGATGCGACAGATGATATCGGGCAGGGTCACTGGCTGAGGCAAGTGTTCGCTGGACGTCTCTGGCTGGCCGTTCAACTGCATCGCGGTCAGGACGATACGCAGCGGTTGAACGGGTTTCTGAAGCTGGCAAGCGAGCTGCAAATCCCGGCCGTGGCCAGCGGCGATGTGCACATGCATTGCCGGGGACGTCGCGCCCTGCAGGACACCATGACGGCGATTCGTCATCACCTGCCGGTGGCCGAAGCCGGCATGCGCCTGCACCCCAATGGCGAACGGCATTTGCGCGGTCTTGACGCGTTGCACTCGATCTACCCGCAAGCCTTGCTCGACGAGACGATGACCATCGCCCGGCGTTGCACGTTCGATCTCGACCAATTGCGTTATCAGTACCCACGCGAGCTGGTGCCGCAAGGCCAGACGGCTTCGTCCTGGCTACGCGTTCTGACCGAACGAGGCATGCAGTGGCGCTGGCCCGACGGGCCAAAAACCGAAGTGCTGACCCAGATCGACAAGGAACTGGAGCTGATTGCCGAGCTGGGCTACGAAAGCTACTTTCTGACGGTGCACGACATCGTGCGCTTCGCCCGTGAGCAGCGAATCCTCTGTCAGGGCCGGGGTTCGGCAGCCAACTCGGCGGTGTGTTTTGCCTTGGGCATCACCGAAATCGATCCGGATCGCACCACGCTGCTGTTCGAACGCTTTCTCTCCAAAGAGCGCAATGAACCACCGGACATCGACGTCGATTTCGAGCACGAACGTCGCGAAGAAGTCTTGCAGTATGTATTTCAGCGTTATGGCCGCACCCGTGCAGCGCTGACGGCAGTGGTCAGTAGTTATCACGCGGCAGGTGCCGTGCGCGACGTTGCCAAAGCCTTGGGATTGCCACCCGACCAGATCAATGCACTGGCCGATTGCTGTGGTCACTGGAGCGATGAAACCCCACCGCTGGAACGTCTGCGCGAGGGCGGTTTCGATCCCGAGAGCCCGGTGCTCCGTCGGGTGCTGAGCCTGACCGGGCAACTGATCGGATTTCCCCGGCACCTTTCCCAGCACCCCGGCGGTTTCGTGATTTCCGAACAGCCACTGGACACACTGGTGCCGGTGGAAAACGCGGCCATGGCTGACCGCACCATCATCCAGTGGGACAAGGACGATCTGGACGCCGTCGGCTTGCTCAAGGTCGATATTCTGGCGCTGGGCATGCTCAGTGCGATACGCCGATGCTTCGACCTGCTGCGGCGGCACCGTGACCGTGACCTTAGCCTGGCGACAATCCCGGCCGAGGATGCCGCTACTTACGAAATGATTACCCGTGCGGACACAGTGGGTGTGTTCCAGATCGAGTCGCGGGCCCAGATGTCGATGTTGCCCCGGCTCAAACCCAGGACCTTTTATGATTTGGTCATCGAGGTGGCCATCGTCCGCCCCGGGCCGATTCAGGGCGGCATGGTTCACCCTTATCTGCGCCGCCGAAATGGTCAGGAGGCCGAGACCTATCCGTCACCGCAACTGGAAAAAGTGCTCAAACGCACCCTCGGCGTACCGTTGTTTCAGGAACAGGTGATGCAGATTGCGATTGTCGCGGCAGATTACAGCCCCGGTGAGGCCGATCAGTTACGCCGCTCGATGGCCGCCTGGAAACGCCACGGCGGGCTTGAGCCGCACAAGCTGCGCCTGGCGGCCGGTATGAAAAAAAATGGTTACACGCCGGAATTTGCCGCGCTGATTTTCGAACAGATCAAAGGCTTCGGCAGTTATGGTTTTCCGGAATCCCACGCCGCCAGTTTTGCCTTGTTGACCTACGCCAGTTGCTGGCTGAAATGCCACGAACCGGCGGCCTTCGCCTGCGCGCTGATCAACAGCTGGCCGATGGGTTTCTACAGTCCGGACCAGATTCTGCAAGACGCGCGCCGGCATCATTTGCAGATCCGTCCGGTGGATGTGCGGGCCAGTGACTGGGACTGCAGCCTTGAGAAAATCATCGGTGCGCAGCCGGCTATCCGGATGGGCCTGCGGATGATCAAAGGTTTTCGCGAGGACGATGCCCGACGTATTGAGCACGCCAGGTCGCAGGGGGCTTTCATCGACATTGCCGACCTTGGCGAACGGGCGCGACTCGATGCCCGGGCCCAGGAACAGCTTGCCGATGCCGGCGCGCTGCGGGGGCTGGCCGGTGACCGGCACCAGGCGCGCTGGGAAGTGGCGGGTGTGCACAAGCAGCTCGGTTTGTTCAGCGGTATGCCCAGTCAGGAAGAACCGGCGGTATACCTGCCCAAACCCACGGTGGCCGAAGACCTGCTGGCCGATTACAACAGTGTCGGCACCACCCTCGGCCCGCATCCGCTGGCGTTGTTGCGCGGTGAATTGAACGCCCGGCGCTGTCGCAGTTCCAAAGAACTGCTGGAGGTTGAACATGGCCGGCCGGTCAGCATTGCCGGGCTGGTGACCGGTCGACAACGACCGGGAACCGCCAGTGGCGTGACTTTCGTCACCCTCGAAGATGAATTCGGCAACGTCAACGTCATCGTTTGGCGCGACCTGGCCGAGCGACAGCAAAAGGTTTTGGTTGGCTCACAATTGCTCAAGGTCGATGGCCGCTGGGAGAGTGAGGGCAATGTCCGGCATTTGATTGCCGGACGATTGAGCGACCTCACTCCGTTACTGGATGGCATCAGCGTAAGGAGTCGGGATTTCCATTAAATCCCGCGCAGTTATGAACAGTTCGGTAGTGGCGACAAACGCGCTGTCAAACAGGCCAGTCAATGCTCAGCTATAACTCTATGAAACCATTGGCAACCTCGGTGCTCGAAACAAACGGGCGCGCCGATGGCTGCAGGGGTGGGCAGTTGAGTGTGTACAGTGTGGGAAAGAGCCTGCTCAAGCCCCCGCGTGTTCGAAATTTTCCTGTGATTCAATCAAGGCCAACCAATGACTTCCAGGCGCACCTCGAACCCTCCTTCCGGCATGGTCAGAGTGCGTGGCGCTCGGGAACACAACCTCAAGAATGTCGATGTCGATATTCCCCGCGATGCCCTGGTGGTGTTCACAGGTGTCTCTGGTTCCGGTAAATCTTCGCTGGCATTTTCAACCCTGTACGCCGAAGCGCAGCGGCGCTATTTCGAGTCAGTTGCGCCTTATGCGCGACGACTGATCGATCAGGTCGGCGTGCCCGACGTTGATTCAATAGAGGGTCTGCCGCCCGCCGTGGCGTTGCAGCAACAGCGGGGTACGCCGAGCACACGGTCCTCGGTGGGCAGCGTGACGACGTTGTCGAGCCTGATTCGTATGCTCTACTCCCGCGCCGGCAGCTATCCGGCGGGGCAGCCCATGCTTTACGCCGAGGATTTCTCGCCGAACACGCCGCAAGGCGCTTGCCCGGAATGCCACGGCCTTGGGCGGGTTTATCAAGTTACCGAAGCATTGATGGTCCCGGATCCGAGCCTCACCATCCGCCAGCGCGCCGTCGCTTCGTGGCCGACGGCCTGGCAGGGGCAGAACTTGCGCGACATCCTTGTGACCTTGGGTTACGACGTCGATAAACCCTGGCGTGACCTGCCGAAAAAACAGCGCGACTGGATTTTGTTCACCGAGGAAACTCCGACGGTGCCGGTGTACGCCGGGCTCACACCCGAGGAAACCAAAGTCGCGCTCAAACGCAAGATGGAGCCGAGTTACCAAGGCACGTTCACCGGTGCGCGGCGTTACATCCTGCATACCTTCAGCCATTCGCAAAGTGCGCTGATGAAAAAGCGCGTTTCGCAATTCATGCTCGGCAGCCCATGTCCGCTGTGCGATGGCAAACGGCTCAAGCGCGAAGCGCTGTCAGTGACTTTCGCCGGTTACGACATTGGTGAGTTGTCGCAGATGCCGTTGCTGCAAGTGGCAGAAGTGCTGAAGCCGGTGGCCGCTCATGGTTATCTCGAACAGGCCGAAGAAGCCGGTGAGGTGCTGACCCATGAGCAGACCCGGGAGGCTCGCCAGCAACGGGTGGCTCACGGCGCCAGTGCCCATGCCAATGCCCCCGATGTGCGCCACACGCCCAATCTGTCGGTAGAAAAACGCCTGGCTGCGCAACGGATCGCCCAGGATCTGCTGGAGCGAGTCAGCACACTGACCGATCTGGGCCTCGGTTATCTGGCGCTGGAGCGCAGCACGCCGACACTGTCGTCCGGGGAATTGCAGCGGTTGCGCCTGGCCACACAATTGGGTTCGCAGTTGTTCGGGGTGATCTACGTGCTGGACGAGCCTTCTGCCGGTTTGCATCCTGCGGATGGCGAGGCGTTGTTCGAGGCGTTGCAGCGTTTGAAGGCTGAAGGCAATACCTTATTCGTGGTCGAACACGACCTGGAAACCATGCGCCGCGCCGATTGGCTGATCGACGTCGGCCCCGCAGCCGGCGAGCACGGCGGACGCATCCTGTACAGCGGGCCGCCGTCCGGACTGGCGCAAGTGGCGGATTCACAGACACGTGCTTACCTGTTTGCCGATCAGGTCGCTTCGCCGCACACCCGTCGCAAGGCTACCGAGTGGCTGCGCCTGGAGGGCATAACCCGCAACAATCTGAATAACCTCAGTGTGGAGTTTCCGCTGGGCTGTTTTACGTCGGTGACGGGTGTGTCGGGTTCCGGCAAGTCGAGTCTGGTCAGTCAGGCATTGCTGGAGCTGGTCGGCGCGCACCTCGGTCGCCCCAGCCGCGACGGCGAGACCGAGGAGATCAGCCTTGAAGACGATGCACCGCAAGTCAGCGGTGGTCGGGTGACGGCCGGGCTGGACTCGATTGCACGACTGGTTCAGGTGGATCAGAAACCCATCGGGCGCACGCCACGTTCGAATCTGGCGACCTACACCGGGCTATTCGACAACGTGCGCAAGTTATACGCCGCCACGCCCGAGGCGCAGGCCGAGGGTTACGACGCGGGGCAGTTCTCCTTCAACGTCGCCAAGGGGCGATGCCCGACGTGCGAAGGCGAGGGGTTTGTCAGCGTGGAGTTGCTGTTCATGCCCAGTGTCTATGCGCCATGCCCGACCTGTCATGGTGCGCGTTACAACCCGCAAACGCTGGCGATCAGTTGGCAAGGTTTGACTATCGCGCAGGTGTTGCAACTCACGGTAGATGAGGCCGTCGAGGTATTCGCCGGTCAGGCGGGCATCTACCGGTCTCTGGAAGTGCTGCGTGACATCGGCCTGGGTTATTTGCGCCTGGGGCAGCCGGCAACAGAGTTGTCCGGCGGCGAAGCCCAGCGCATCAAACTGGCGACCGAGCTGCAACGCAGTCAACGTGGCGCAACGCTGTATGTGCTGGATGAACCGACCACCGGGTTGCACCCGCGCGATGTCGATCGCTTGCTCGAACAGCTGAATACACTGGTGACGGCAGGGCACACGGTGATCGTCGTTGAACACGAGATGCGCGTGGTGGCGCAAAGTGATTGGGTGATCGACATCGGCCCGGGAGCCGGCGATCAAGGGGGCCAGATTGTCGTTGCAGGCACGCCCGGGAAAGTCGCCAAAAGCAAAAAAAGCCGGACTGCGCCGTATCTGGCAAGGACGCTGGGGCCGTCATCCTCCTAGCCCCTGTGGGAAGCCAGCCTGCTGGCGATACGCTTCAGGAAGCGCCGTCCAGCGAGCGACGGACCTTGTCCAGCAGTTCGTTGATCTGGAAAGGTTTGATCAGCATGTCCATGCCGTCGCCCAGGAACACCTGGCGATTGACTGCGTTTTCCGCATAACCGGTCATGAACAGAATCGGCAAACTTTCACGCCAGCCGCGAGCGACGTCCGCCAGTTCACGCCCGTTCATGCGAGGCAGGCCGACGTCGGTCAGCAGCAGGTCAATGCTTGCGTCGTTCTGCAGGCGTTCAAGCGCGGTTTCGACATCGCCGACCTGCGTACAGCGGTAGCCGGCATCCAGCAGGACTTCTGTAACGAACATGCGCACCGACGCCATGTCTTCGACAATCAGCAGGTGTTCGCCCGAGCCCTGCGGATCCACCACGCCCGGCATTTCCTGAACCGGGGTAGAGTCGGCAGTGGCCGGCAGCATGATGGTCACTTCCGTGCCACGACGGGCGACGCTGCGAATGTTTGCATCGCCCCCAGACTGCCGGGCGAACCCGTAAATGCTCGACAGTCCCAGCCCGGTGCCCTGGCCCAGTGGCTTAGTGGTGAAAAACGGATCGAACACCTTGTCGATCACGCTGTGTTCAATGCCTGTGCCGTCATCGCGAACCGATAAAGCCACGTAGGCGCCGTCCGCAATCTTCAGGTCACCGTGTGAATACGCGGCATAAGTGCTGACCCAGATGTTGCCACCTTGCGGCAGCGCATCGCGGGCGTTGATCACCAGGTTGAGAACGGCACTTTCCAGCTGAATCGGATCAACCAGCGCGATGGCCGCCTTGGACGTCAGTTCGAGTTTGAGGGCAATGTGCTCGCCAATCGTGCGCACCAGCAATTCTTCCAGCGAGCGAATGTGCTCGTTGATGTCGACCGGGCGCGTATCGAGCGGTTGTTGACGGGCAAACGCCAGCAGTCGATGAGTCAGGGAAGCGGCGCTCATGGCGGAATTCAGCGCCGCATCAGCGTAAAACTGAACCTTGTCGGTGCGAGAATCGGCGATGCGCTTCTGGATCAACTCCAGGCTCGTGATGATGCCGGTCAGCAAATTGTTGAAGTCATGAGCGATGCCGCCGGTCAATTTGCCCAACGCGTCCATTTTTTGCACTTGCAGCAGCTGAGCTTCGGTGCGCACCCGCTCGGCGATCTCATGTTCAAGCTGCGACGTCGCGTCGTCGAGTTGTGCCAGGTGCGAGCGCTCACGGCGACGATGCTCGGTCACATCCTCGACGAACACCAGGCTCAACTCCGGGGTGCGGTACGGCGAAATCTGCCATTCGGTTTCCCGCAATTCGCCATCCACGCGCATATTCAGCGTGCCTTTCCAGCGCTCGCCGGCCGTGAGGCGCAGGCGCAGCTCATCGAGGATCGCGTTCTGCTGATCGGCGAAACATTCGCGCAGGGCCTCGGCGTCACGGTTGTCGTGAATCAGTTGAGTGAACGCATGGTTGCATTCATGCACTTTGAACTGTGCGTCAAGCACAGCGATGGGCGCCGACACATTGACGAAAATCTCGCGAAACCGCGCCTCACTTTCACGCAAGGCGTTTTCGGTGTCACGAACCCGCAACAGCGTGCGCAGGGTCGCCAGCAGCACGTCCGGGTCGACGGGATGAATCAGGTAGGCGTCGGCACCGGCATCCAGGCCAGTGATGATATCGCCGGTCTGGATCGACGCGGCCGACACGTGAATCACTGGCAGCAGGGCAGTGGCCGCTTCGCAGCGCAGTTTGCGCACGATGTCGAAGCCGCTCATGTCTGGCAGATTGACGTCGAGGATCAACGCGTCGATCGCCTCTTTGTCGATCAGCGCAAGGCCTTCGCCACCGGTGCCGGCTTCGCGCACGATGTAACCGTGGCGTTCCAGACGTCGACGCAGGGCGTAACGCGTGGCGACGTTGTCATCGACGATCAACAGGCGAATGTCACGTTTCATCGGCGGATTCCGTTGCGATGGCCAGCGGGATGATCACAAAGAAGGTCGAGCCAACTCCCGGGGTACTTTCCACCCCGACCTCACCCCCCAGCAGCGCCGCAAAGCGCTTGCACAAGGACAGTCCCAATCCGGTGCCGCGCAGACGCTTTTGCAGCGGCGAATCGACCTGGGAAAAGTCCTCGAACAATGCCCCATGCAGCTCGGGTGCGATACCAATGCCGGTATCGCTGACAGCAAATCGCACGTGGTGCGCGCCTTCGAGCCGTGTGGAAACGCGCACTTCACCGCGAGTGGTGAACTTCAGCGAGTTGGAAATGAAGTTGCGCAGAATCTGCCCGAGCTTCTTGTCGTCGGTATAAAGCCTTGGCAAACCGACCGGCTCCTGGAAGATAAGGTCCACGGCGCTGGCATCGACAATCGGCCGAAACATGCCCCGCAGTGCGGCGAACAGATCAAACATGTCGAACCAGGCCGGCGAGATGCTGATGCGCCCGGCTTCGATCTTCGCCAGATCCAGCAAATCGTCGACCATGTCGCTGAGCTCGCGCGCCGCGGTGCTGACGAAGGCGACCTGCTTGTGCTGCTCGACGCTCAAGGGTCCGTCGAGCTCGTCAGTCAGCAGACTGGCGATGCTCAAGATCGAACCCAGCGGCGTGCGAAATTCGTGGCTCATGTATGACAGAAAACGGCTTTTAAGGTCCGAGGCCTGGCGCAGCTCTTCGGCCTGATTATCGAGCTCGGCATACAGGGCCAACACGCCCTGATTGGTTTCATCGAGCTCTTCGCGCAGAGCCGTGGCTTCACTTTGCAACCTGGCGATCAGCGCGGTCTGCTCGTCCAGCTGACTCACGGGGACTTCAGCCATGAGTGGCCTCCAGAGCAATGACAAGCACGGTGACGTCGTCCCGGCCGCGGCAGAAATCGCGGTGCAGGAGGGTAGCAATCACCGCAGGATGGCGATGCATCAGGCCGGGGTAATCCTGAAGATTCCAGCGGGATTGAAGGCCGTCGCTGTACATGATCAATAGCTGTCCATTCACATGAGCGTAGTCAAAAGATTGTGCTTTGCGGTATTGCCCGCCGACGATGCCTGGGTGAGAGGCCATGCCGCGGGATTTATCCGGTGCGATCAGGCAGGCGCCAATGTTGCCGATGCCGACGAATCGCAAGGTATCGTTGTCGCCATCGAACTGCGTGATGGCCAGCGCGCCACCACGGGTGCCGATCATGGCGTGATGGATGTCTTCAAGCAATAGCATGGCGGAGGTGAACGGCGTCAGAGCGAAAATTTCCTCGCCGGCCCGGGCGGCGTGTTCTGCCTCCTCACCATGCCCCAGACCATCGATGACCAGCGCACTGATGCGCGCGCCATCGAACGCGACGTGCCAGACGTCGCCGCAGGCAGGGTCGTGGTGCAGAGAGTGCTGGCTGACCCCCATGCGTCGATCCGCTGTTCTGTCGTGTCGCGGATAGAAACGTGTCAGCAGTACCGTACCCCGCGAATCGGCGTAGACATCGAACACTTGCGCCTGCCGCGCCACGGCACCCAGGCCAATGCCTTGTGTTCCGCGAGTGGAGAATCCGTCAGTCAGGCATGCGTGCACATCAAAACCCGTGCCGCGATCCACGGCGAGCATTTCAATGCCATTACCGGATGACCGTGGCAACACGCGCAAGTGCAATTCGCCACGCCCGGCGTGTTTTAGAATATTGCTGGCAAGTTCTGTGGCGACCAATGCCACACGCCCGGCATCGACCGGATCGAAGCCGTGTTGTTCAGCAAGTTGCTGCGCGGTACGTCGTGCATGACCGATCTGACTGGTGTCTTCGATCGGCAGCACTTGCGTCAGCGTGCCTGTGATATTCATGTCCATCGGGTGATCGTTATGCGTGTGCCTTTGCCCGGCTCAGTCTCGAGTTCGAATTCTTCAACCAACCGCTTGGCGCCCGTCAAGCCGAGGCCGAGTCCGCTGCCGGAGGTCCAGCCGTCGGTCATCGCCAGTTTAAGGTCCGCAATGCCGGGACCTTCATCGCGGAAGACCACACGCAAACCAGTGCGCGTGCCGTCCTCGATAATTTGCCAGTCCATGTCGCCGCCACCGCCGTACACCATGGTATTGCGCGCCAGCTCGCTGACCGCCGTGACAAATTTGGTCAGGTCAATCAGGCGCATCCCGCATTCCTGCGCGAGCTTGCGCGCCAGCTGCCGGGCAATCACCACGTCTTGCTCAACACCGATCGGATGAGTGCCGTTGCTGAGCACGTTCATTTTCCCAGCACTCGGTCGTGCAGCAGTTTCATGCCGCGCTCGACATTCAACGCCGTGCTGACCCCGGGCAAGGTCATGCCCAGCTCCACCAACGTGATGGCAACCGCAGGCTGCATGCCGACCAGCACGGTTTCGGCGTCCATGATTTTCGACAGGCCGGAAATGGTACCGATCATCCGGCCGATAAAAGAATCGACCATGTCCAGCGCCGAAATGTCAATCAACACGCCGCGGGCCGATGTACGGCTGATACGCTTGGACAGGTCGTCTTGCAGCGTCAGGGCCAACTGGTCGTGCATGTCAACCTGAATGGTCACCAGCAGAAAGTGGCCCATCTGTAAAATCGGAATACGGTCCATCGGCTCAATCCGCCTTGTTGACGGAGAGTCCCAGCCGGGTGAGGGCCAGTTTCAATGCGTCGGCCAGGTTGGCTTTGGTCACCACGCCTTGCAGGTCCAGCCCCAGGTGCACGATGGTCTGCGCGATCTGCGGACGTACGCCGCTGATGATGCAATCGGCACCCATCAGGCGAATGGCGGTGACGGTTTTCAGCAAATGCTGAGCGACCAGGGTATCGACCGTCGGCACGCCGGTGATGTCGATAATGGCGATTTCCGAGCCGGTGTCGACGATCCGCTGCAACAGCGATTCCATGACGACTTGAGTCCGTTGCGAGTCGAGGGTGCCGATCATCGGCAGCGCCAACACGCCGTCCCACAATTTGACAACCGGGGTGGACAGTTCCAGCAGCTCTTCCTGCTGGCGCTTGATCACGGCCTCGCGGGATTTCTGGAAGGTCCGGATGGTGTGCATGCCCAATGCGTCGAGCAATTCGGAGACTTCCCAGAGTTGCTCGGCCAGCAGTGCCGGATTGTCCTGGTAATGATTCTGCAGCAGCGCAAACAGCGGGCCTTTCAAAGCAAAGATAAAGCTGGCGGTCTGGTGAGAATCCTGACCGAGCAGGGCGCGACTGTGGGAGAGTTTTTCCAGGTATAGACGGATCTCATCCCAGCCGGGTGCCGCGACATTCTGGCCGTTGCCTTTTTCCAGACCGGAGATAATCAGTTGCAGGAACTCTGCAGTCTGCTGCTTCAGGTCATGTTCTTTGAGATTGCGCGTGGCACCACTGGCCTCGAGTCCTTTTGACCATTCAGCGAGCAACTGCGCCTGATTGTTCTTCAGTGCATCGAGTGTGTTGGTTTGCAGTGCTGCCATGTGCTGTGACTCCCTGGAAAGTGTCTGCCGGCTTTTTTAAAAGTGACCGGCGCTCATCAGTGACATTTGCGGTATGAAATAGTTGTCCGCCAGGCAGGATAATTCATTTCGGGTACAAACTACTCTAGCCGGCACAATTATCGCTGCGTTCACTTGACCGGCATCAATGAATGGATGGAACCCTGTGCATTTACCGACTTCGAAACAACAGGGCCGATTGTTTTACCGCAAATGGGCCATTACTGAACGAGGTGACCATGAAAGAGCAAGCGACGCCGCAAGCGCAGGACTCACAAACTGGCGAGCCGCAAAGTGCTGATAAAGCGGTGGATCAGAAGAATCATCATGACGACAATGACAACGAGTTCAGCCCGGGCTTCAAACCAAACCCTGATCGGCCGGCGCCCAGCGATGCCACCGATGCCGATATTGATACCGACGGCGGCTAGTTGAAAGTCTGAATAAAAAGGCCGCATTAGAGGATGCGGCCTTTTTACTGCGTGCCGTTATTCGCTCGGGTGAGCCGCTTGCAGCTTTTTAGCCATTTCCAGATGCTTTTTCAGACCTGGCAGCATTTGCTGTGAAAAACCTTTCAACTCGGTGGCGCCTTTGGTTTTGTCATCAGTGACGGTGTTCGCTTGTTTTTCGAACAGCTTGATCGTTTCTTCGTGCGCCATGACCTGGTTATCGGCATAGGAAGCGTCGAACGATTCGTCACGCACCTCGAGGATTTTTTCCTTGGCCTGTTTTACCAGCGTCGTGGTGTCGGGCACTTCGATGTCGTGCTTCTTGGCGATGGCAGCCAGTTCATCGTTTGCCTTGGAATGATCGGTGATCATCATGTTGGCAAATGCCTTGATGTCAGCCGATTTACTTTTTTCGAGAGCAAGACGGCTGGTCTCGATTTCTGCGATGCTGCTGGCCGCTGCGTTTTCGACAAAATCATTGTCGGTGGCAGCGAAAGCGGTGCCCATGCTGGCGCTCAATGCTACTGCCATAGCGAGGTGGCGCAGGTTAAATCGGTCCATTGGTCAATCTCCCATACAGGTTTATTGTATGCGATCAAGTTGATCGTTATTTAATGGAGGCCTGCGCGTTGACAAAGGTTTTATCGCGTTTGGCAGAGGACGACGAACGGCACCGCTGGTCTGATTGTCAGTCGACAGAACCCTCAAACCGAGGCCATTCTGAGGATTGGCAAACGCAATCGATCGCGTTTGCTGCCGATCAACCAAAGGAGGTGTTCCATGCCGGTGACCCACGATCTTTATCAGGATTTGAAACTGTCAAAGGAAGAGATCCAGCAAAAACGCACCAAGGATCCATTACTGGATTCATTGATCAACAAGTATTCGCAGGCGGATGCCGACGTGGTGAAGGCTGAAAGTGCCCGGTCGGACGCGCCGACCGATGATGCACTGAAAAAACTCAAGGAAAAGCGTCTGCAGGTCAAGGACAAGATCGTCCAACAACTTCAGGCGCCGTCCTGATGTTCGTCTCGCCGCCGACGACCAGTGCGTGAATGACTGAACGGCATTAAAACCCGGCACCTCGAATGATCAGGATCCGCATCAACGGATGCAGGCGAGGTGCCTCAGCACAGATCGCTCACCATGGTCGACCTGGATCTGGCTGGATTTTGCGGGGCTGGACTCAATCCCCTGTGGGGGGTGGCCTGCCAGCGACTGCGGTACCAGGTTTCTGCTGGCGCAAACCCACCCACCTCAATTCAAGGCATTCAAAGGTTTCTGCAGCGCCGTGCTCAATGGCAACCTGGCCATATGCGTGGCTTTCAACGAGCCAAAATACAGCCAGTCCCCATACTCACGCACCGTGGTGATCGGCGAATAATTACCGTCGCTGCCATCCTGCAGATTGGCGATCACCTTGCCCCCAAGGTCCAGCCCCAAAACAAACGCCCGCTTCTCGACCGGTATGGGCAATACGGCCAGCGCCCGCACGATCATCTTGCGGGCAAACGGATGCTGGGCCGTGGCGTCAAGCAGTGCGTTGCGCGGCGAATACAGCGCTACCCAAAAACGATCCTTGCCATTGAACGAGAGGTTGTCCGGCAAGCCCGGCAGATTGTCGATGAATACATCATGATTGCCGGCTAACGGACCCTTCAGCCAGTAACGGCTGATGCGATAAGCACCGGTTTCGTTGACCAGCACAAAAGCCTCATCGGGCCCCAGGGTCACACCATTGGCAAACTCCAGTTTCTCCAGCAAAACGTCGGTCTTGCCGGTCTGGAAGTCATAGCGCAGCAAACGCCCATCGCCGCCATGCTCGATAATTGCCTCGCCGTCCTGGCCATACCCAAAGCGGCTGGACGCATCGCTGAAATACGCAAAGTGCCCGGACTCGTCGATCACCACATCGTCGGTGAAGCCGAACGGCACACCATTGGCCTCGGTGCTCAGCGCAACCACCTGACCCTGCGTGTCCAGTGACAGCAAACCCTTGACACCGTCGGCGATCACCAGCAAACCACCGGGGTGGCGAGCCAGGCCTAGCGGCCTCCCACCGGTATCGGCCAACACGGCGGTGGTGTGGCCATCCAGACTGGTGCGAAAGATACGGCCGTCATGCAGGCCGGTGATCAGAACGTTTTCTTCCAGCAGCAAGGCTTCCGGTCCATCAATGCCGGCGGCGCCGACCGATTCGATATTTTTCAGATGTTGATTGTCAGCATAGAGGCCGCTGGAGAGCGAAGGTGCCGGCGCCGGTGACCAGGCCACCGGTTGCACCTTGGTCGGCATCAGCAGCAAAAACGCGCCACCCGCTACCAGGAGCGTCAAAACCCCATGGCGAAATTTGAAGGCTCGACTCATGTCAGTGCTCCTGTCGCGGCCAGGATTGCCGGCGATATCGATCTGATGCTGCATGCGAGTCATGGACGTTCTCGTCGGGTGCCGATGGGTAGGCCCGATCCGTGGTGTCGGCGTGCCACCAGAGTAGCTGATAGTGCGTGTCGATGCGGGCTTTACCTGGGTGTCACAAACGCCATGATTCGGTGAAAAGCGAATTCACGTCAGCGGGTTCCAGCGTTGCGACCAGTCATCGTCGGATTTGATCACCTCACGCAGCAGATCAAAGGCTCGCTGCAAGGTGGCCGAGTCACGTTCGCGGGAATAGACCAGATAGGTCGGGTAACTGAATTCCGGGGCCTTGGGCACGGGTTCGAGTACGCCACTTTCCAGATAACTCTGAACCACCCTCGTCCTGAAATAGCCGCTGCCGCCGTTCTCCAGAATGTATTGCAGGGCCAGTGGGCCGAGATTGAAGCTCAATGCGGCCTTGGCTTTTTCCGGCAGCGCGGCATCATGCTGACGACGGAAGTCCGGCCCCCAATCAATGTAAACATAGGGGTCGGGATTGCCGGCCAGACGAACCAGGATCAGCTTTTCTTCCAGCACCTGCTCGACTTGCAGGCGCGGCCCATATTCCGGCTGGTACACCAGCGCCGCATCGAGGACGCCCAGTTCCAGTTGGCGCAGCAGGTTCTCACCATCACGAATTTCCATGCGCAGGGCATGTCCCGGAATTTTCTCGCGTAATTCGCCGGCCCAACTGAGCATCAGCGGATTGCACAAACTCACCTCGCCACCGATGTGCAGCACGTCGTGGTAACCCTCAGGCAACGGCAAATCCCGGCGTGCTGCTTCCCAGGTTTCCACCAACTGATGGGCGTACACCACAAAGGCTTCGCCGTTCGGCGTCAGGCGCGCACCGGCACGGTTTCGCACAAACAGCGTGCTGCCCAGCTGGCTCTCGAGTTTTTGCACGCGCGCGGTGATCGCGGTCTGAGTGACGTGGAGTTTCTCGGCGGCCGCAGCGAGGCTGCCGTGGCGAACGATTTCCAGAAAAGTGCGGGCGAGGTCGATGTCCATGGAGTGGCCGGTGCGGGGAGTGCGCCATTGTAATCGCATACGTACCCGACAAGGGACCGGTCAGAAGACGAAACATGAGCAACCAGATGTGCTTCACAATGCCGTAAACGACGAATCCCGCCTCAGGGGCGGGATCGGTTTGCAGCCAGACGCGCGTCCTGCAAAAGGGCGCGACGTGCTTACGCCGGGAACAGCTCGGACAGCTTCATTGCCAGCATCATGTCGCCCTCAGCGCGCAATTTGCCACCCATGAACGCTTGCATGCCATCGGTCTCGCCGCTGACGATGCCTTCCAGCGTTTCGCCGTCCATCACCAGAGTGACCTGAGCGTCCGGGTTCTCGCCTTCTTGCAGTTCGCAGGTGCTGTCCTTGACGATCAGCGAGAAGTTCTTGGTGTCGTCGATGCGGAAACCGAAAACCAGGTCCAGACCGGCAGCGGCGGCTGGGTTGAACTTGGCTTTCATTGCTTGTACAGCGTCAGCTACGGAGGTCATGGTTCGATCCTTTTCTTTGGGAATTACAGCTGGAGAATTACAGCTGGGTGATGACAGCCAGGGTCACAATAGTCCGGACTCAGCGAAACGTGATCAGGTCCGGGGCCTTCAGCAGTTGCAGGTGCGCATACCCGTTGAAGGAAGCCAGGGACACCTCGCGACCGCGAAATTTCAATTGGTTGAGCGAGGTGTTGACGATTTGCCAGTTCAATTCGAAAGCCTGTTTGGCAGGCATCCGGGTGATGAGGTGGAGCAGGGCAGTGATGGTGCCGCCGGAGGTGAACACGGCGATTTTCTGCGTATTGTCGGCCTGCTCGAGGATACGGTGCAGACCGGCTTGAACCCGCTCGACAAACCCTGGCCAGCTTTCCAGACCGGGGGCGTCATACGTTCCCGCGAGCCAGCGTTCGATGATCAAGGCAAAGATTCGCTGAAACTCCGCGCGGTTTTGCGCGGCGTTACGCAAGATGTCCAGGGCTTCGGGTTCATCGTCCAGCATGGCCGGCAGCAGCGCGCGGATGACCGCGTCGGCGTCAAACTCGTTGAAGGCGGAGTCGGTTTCAAGTGTCGGGACCGGCACGCCAGCGGCGGCATATTGTTCCAGGGCGCTGCTGGCCGTGTGCTGCTGGCGGCGCAGGTCGCCGGCAAGGCAGCGGTCGAAGCTCAGGCCCAGGCCTGCGAGGTGCTGGCCGAGGATTTCTGCCTGGCGAATACCGGTCGGCGACAGAACGTCGTAATCGTCTGCACCAAAGGAGGCCTGGCCATGTCGAATCAAATAGATGCTGCCCACGTCCGCGTCATCCCGGTACGTTGAAGGTTTGGCGAGGTTATGAGGATGGCGGTGAGCTGTCAATGAAAAAACATACGCTTGTTTGAAAGGCTTGTTTCAGCCTTGTTGCCAGAGGTTTCCCGGCTGGTCGCCGACGCGGCGCATGGGTATGCTGGCGTCATTCCGCGCAATATGTATTGCGCATTGTATTGAAGGAGTCCGTGTGGAGTTTTTGTCCGAGTACGCCATCTTCCTGGCGAAGACGGTGACATTGGTGATTGCCATTCTGGTGGTCCTGGCCAGTTTTGCCGCGCTGCGCAGCAAAGGCCGGCGCAAATCGGGTGGCCAGTTGCAGGTCAGCAAGCTCAATGATTTTTATAAAGGCCTGCGCGAGCGCCTGGAGCAGAGCCTGCTCGACAAGGATCAGCTCAAGGCACTGCGCAAATCCGAAGGCAAGTCCGAGAAGAAGCACAAGAACAAACCCGACGGCAAGGCCAAGGCCCGTGTGTTCGTGCTGGATTTCGATGGCGACATCAAGGCCTCCGCGACTGAAAGCCTGCGTCACGAGATCACAGCGCTGTTGACCCTTGCAACGCCCAAGGACGAAGTCGTCCTGCGTCTGGAAAGCGGCGGCGGCATGGTTCACAGCTATGGCCTGGCCTCCTCGCAACTGGCGCGCATCCGTGACGCCGGCGTACCGTTGACCGTGTGCATCGACAAGGTTGCGGCCAGCGGTGGTTACATGATGGCCTGCATCGGCGAGAAGATCATCAGTGCACCGTTTGCCATTCTCGGCTCGATCGGCGTGGTCGCGCAGCTGCCCAACGTCAACCGCCTGTTGAAGAAGCACGACATCGATTTCGAAGTCCTGACCGCCGGCGAATACAAACGCACGTTGACGGTGTTTGGCGAAAACACCGAGAAGGGGCGCGAGAAGTTTCAGGAAGACCTTGATGTCACCCATGAGCTGTTCAAGAACTTCGTCGCCCGCTATCGCCCGCAACTGGCCATCGATGAAGTGGCCACCGGCGAAATCTGGCTGGGCATTGCCGCGTTGAACCGGCAATTGGTAGACGAACTCAAGACCAGTGACGAATACCTTGCAGAGCGGGCGAAAACTGCCGAACTTTTCCATTTGCATTATGCCGAGCGCAAAAGCCTGCAGGAGCGCATCGGCATGGCGGCCAGCGGTTCGGTTGATCGCGTGCTGTTGACGTGGTGGAGCCGCTTGACCCAGCAACGCTTCTGGTAAACCAGGCGACACAAAAAAGCCCTGGACCGGATGTCCGGTTCAGGGCTTTTTCATGAGCAGCGATTAACGGCGACGGAACAGCGGCAGCGGTTCGTCGGTGGCGGCCTGATAGGTCACCGAGAAGTCCTTGAGGCCTTCGAGGGCTTCGTACGGATCTTTGTCAGGACGAATCGCGAATGCATCAAAGCCGCAGCGATGCAGGTAGAACAGCTGATCACGCAACACATCGCCAATCGCTCGTAATTCGCCTTTGAAGCCATAGCGATCACGCAGCAAGCGAGCGTTGGAGTAGTTGCGCCCATCGGTGAAAGCCGGGAAATTCAGGGCAATCACCTCGAACTCGTCGACGTCATCACCGATCTCTTCCGCTTCTTCGTCAGCATCCAGCCACACACCGAGGCCGCCATCGCGGGCCTTGAGCATGCGGCTGTGTTCACGCCACAGTTGCAGCGGAACGATGTAGTCGTCGCAGTTGGTGATTTCGTCGATGCTGAAGTCCTTTGGCAGCAAGTGCCAGGTTTCGTCGACGACTTCGTTGTTTTTAATGATTCGCTGCATAGACGCGTTCCTTGAAGAGGTCGATGCCAATACGCTGATAGGTATCGATGAAGCGCTCGTCTTCGGTACGTTGTTCGACGTACACGTTGATCAGCTTCTCGATCACGTCAGGCATGGCTTCCTGGGCGAAGGACGGGCCGAGGATCTTGCCCAGGCTCGCATCACGGCTGGCACTGCCGCCGAGGGAAACCTGGTAGAACTCTTCGCCTTTCTTGTCGACACCGAGAATGCCGATGTGGCCGACGTGGTGATGACCGCAGGCGTTCATGCAACCGGAGATGTTCAGGTCCAGCTCGCCGATGTCGAACAGGTAGTCCAGATTGTCGAAACGACGCTGGATGGATTCGGCGATCGGGATCGATTTGGCGTTGGCCAGCGAGCAGAAATCGCCGCCCGGGCAGCAGATGATGTCGGTCAGCAAGCCAATGTTCGGTGTTGCAAAACCTTGCTCGCGCAATTCGCCCCACATGGCGAACAACTGACTTTGTTCGACGTCAGCGAGAATGATGTTCTGTTCGTGGGACGTGCGCAGCTGGCCGAACGAGTAACGGTCAGCCAGATCGGCGACGGCGTCGAGCTGCTTGTCAGTGATGTCACCGGGTGCAACGCCGGTCGGCTTCAGCGACAGGGTGACGGCAACATAACCCGGCTTCTTGTGCGCCAGGGTGTTGCGGCTGCGCCAGCGGGCGAAGCCTGGGTGCTGCCGGTCGAGTTCGGCGAGTTCGGCCGACAGGTTGTCCAGCGCCTTGTATTCAGGGTCCACGAAGTGCTTGGCGACGCGATGCACTTCTGCTTCGGTCAGCGTGGTCTGGCCACCGCGAAGGTGTTCCATCTCGGCATCGACCTTTTGCGCGAACACTTCAGGCGTCAGGGCTTTGACCAGAATCTTGATCCGCGCCTTGTACTTGTTGTCGCGACGGCCATAGCGATTGTAGACACGCAGGATGGCGTCGAGATAACTCAACAGGTCTTGCCACGGCAGGAATTCGTTGATGAACGCACCTACCACCGGCGTACGGCCGAGGCCACCACCCACCAGCACACGGAAACCCAGCTCGCCGGCGGCGTTGTGTACCGGCTCCAGGCCAATGTCGTGGACTTCGATGGCGGCACGGTCGGATGTTGAACCGTTGATGGCAATTTTGAACTTGCGCGGCAGGTAGGCGAATTCCGGGTGGAACGTGGTCCACTGACGGACAATCTCGCACCAGGGGCGCGGGTCGATCAGCTCATCGGCTGCGACACCGGCGAACTGGTCGGTGGTGACGTTGCGCAGGCAGTTGCCGCTGGTCTGGATCGCGTGCATCTGCACAGTCGCCAGCTCAGCCAGAATATCGGGAATGTCTTCCAGTGCCGGCCAGTTGAACTGCACGTTCTGCCGGGTACTGATGTGGGCGTAGCCCTTGTCGTAGTCGCGGGCGACCTTGGCCATCATTCGCGTCTGGCGCGAAGTCAGTTGGCCGTAAGGCACCGCCACGCGCAACATCGGCGCAAAACGCTGGATATAAAGCCCGTTTTGCAAGCGCAGAGGGCGGAATTCTTCTTCGCTCAGCTCGCCTGCCAGATAGCGTCGGGTCTGATCACGGAACTGCTTGACGCGGTCCTCGATGATCCGCTGATCGTACTCGTCGTATACGTACATATAAGTCCTGTTCTCAGGCTTGGGCCGGTCGGATCCAGTGGCGTTTTTCGCTTGCTGAAGTTTCCGATACTGCCTCGGCAATTCTGCGCGCACGGCCGCGCACTCCCTACGGAGCCGGGGCAAGATACCAGTTTGGAGTTATGCGCAAAAGTGATGTTTGAATATATGTAAAGAACTAAAAAGACTAACGACATGCAATGTCGATAAACCCACATTTGTGGTGCGGGCAATCCTCGTCTTTACTGTGATCGAGTCTTTATGCAATCACCGATAAAACCGACAAGAGGCGATGCAATGAGCAACCCTACCAAAGCTACAAAGCCTGACAGTACGGTCGATGCCTGGGCCATTTTGTTTCTGATCGTGCTGGTGGTGGGCACGGCAGTGTTCTGGGTCAGTCACCAATAATCGACAGTGTCCGGGCGACGGTCATAAGGCCGTTGCCGGGCTGACTCAAGTTCCCGCCAGATGCACCACCAGTGTGACAATGCCAAACAGTGCCAGCGCAAACAGCGCCGTGAACAGCACCCCCAGCATCACAAAGTGACTCGGCTTGCCGTGGGTGAAATCCCGTTCGCGATTTTTCCCGCTCTGCACCCCGAGCGCGGCCGCCAGGACACTGTGCACCATCTGCCACAGGGTGGGCGGTTTGTGATATGCTGGATCGTCCATAAGTCCCTCGTCCCGTGTGGGTGAAGCGTCAGCATAGACAACTCACCCAAGACTGGCGCTCCCACAGGGCGGTGCGTTGGCCACAAAATTGTGGCCAATGGAACAGGTTAGTTGTCGTAACCCAGGTTCGGCGCCAGCCAGCGTTCGGTCACACTCAATTCCTGACCCTTGCGCGACGTATAACTGTGCACCTGGTCCTTGTCGATTTTGCCGACGGCGAAGTATTGCGCCTGCGGATGAGCGAAATACCAGCCACTGACCGCTGCTGCCGGGAACATCGCGTAGTGCTCGGTGAGGAACACGCCGCTGCGACCTGCTTTCATCTCACTCGCTTCAGGGTCGAGCAATGCAAACAGTGTCGACTTCTCGGTGTGATCCGGGCACGCCGGGTAGCCCGGAGCAGGGCGGATGCCGGTGTATTGCTCCTTGATCAGCGCTTCGTTATCGAGCGACTCGTCCTTGGCGTAACCCCAGTAATCCTTGCGCACCTGCTGGTGCAGCCACTCGGCGCAGGCTTCCGCCAGGCGGTCGGCCAAGGCCTTGACCATGATCGAGTTGTAATCGTCGCCAGCGTCCTGATACGCCTTGGCCACTTCTTCGGCACCAATGCCGGCGGTGGTGATGAAGCCGCCGACGTAGTCAGTGATCTCGCTGTCTTTGGGGGCCACGAAGTCCGCCAGGGAAAAGTTTGGCTTGCCGTCGGTCTTGATGATCTGCTGGCGCAAGTGATGCAGTCGGGCCAACGGCTTGCCGTCGTCGCCATACACTTCGATATCGTCGTCGCGCACCTGATTGGCTGGCCAGAAACCAAAGACTGCGCGGGCACTGATCAGTTTTTCGTCGATCAGTTTGGCGAGCATTTCCTGAGCGTCGGCGTACAGCGCGGTGGCGGCTTCACCGACCACTTCGTCCTGCAGGATGCGCGGGAATTTGCCGGCCAGGTCCCAGGAAATGAAGAATGGCGTCCAGTCGATGTATTCAGCGAGGACTTTCAGGTCGATGTTGTCGAGCACTTTGGAGCCGGTAAACGTCGGCTTGACCGGCGCGTAGGTGCTCCAGTCGAATTGCGGCTTCTTGGCAATCGCCACCGGGTAGCTCAGGCGCTCGGTGCGGGCACTGCGGTTGGCGGTGCGTTCGCGCACGTCGATGTAGTCCAGACGGGTTTTTTCGACGAAGCCGGCTTTCAATTCTTTCGACAGCAATTGCGTCGCCACGCCGACCGCGCGGGATGCGTCGGTGACATAAATAACCGCGTCGTTGCTGTACTTCGGCTCGATCTTCACCGCCGTGTGCGCTTTGGAAGTGGTGGCGCCGCCGATCATTAACGGCAGATGGAAATCCTGACGCTGCATCTCGCGCGCGACGTGGACCATTTCATCCAGCGACGGTGTGATCAGACCGGACAGGCCGATGATGTCGCACTTCTGCTCCTTGGCCACCTGGAGGATTTTCTCCGCCGGCACCATCACGCCCAGGTCGACAATGTCGTAGCCGTTGCAGCCGAGCACCACACCGACGATGTTCTTGCCGATGTCGTGCACATCGCCTTTCACCGTGGCCATCAGGATCTTGCCCTTGGCTTCCGGCTTGTCGCGTTTTTCCAGCTCGATGAACGGGATTAAATGTGCCACGGCCTGCTTCATCACGCGGGCGGATTTGACCACTTGCGGCAGGAACATTTTGCCGGCCCCGAACAGGTCGCCGACGATGTTCATGCCGGACATCAGCGGGCCTTCGATCACTTCGATCGGGCGGGCGAACGACAGGCGCGATTCTTCGGTGTCTTCGACGATGTGCGTGGTGATGCCTTTGACCAGCGCATGCTCGAGGCGCTTGTTGACCTCCCAGTTGCGCCACTCTTCGGTTTCGGCTTCCTTGACGCTGCCATCGCCCTTGTACTTGTCGGCGATGGCGAGGAGGGCGTCGGTGCCTTCAGGGGTGCGGTTGAGGATCACGTCTTCGACGGCTTCGCGCAGTTCCGCCGGGATCTGGTCGTAGATCTCCAGCTGACCGGCGTTGACGATGCCCATGGTCAGGCCATTACGGATCGCGTACAGCAGGAAAACCGAGTGAATCGCCTCGCGGACCGGGTTGTTGCCGCGGAACGAGAACGACACGTTGGACACGCCGCCCGACGTCAACGCATATGGCAGTTCATCGCGGATGTAAGCACAGGCATTGATGAAGTCCACGGCGTAGTTGTTGTGTTCTTCGATACCGGTGGCCACGGCGAAGATGTTCGGGTCGAAAATGATGTCTTCCGGCGGGAAGCCGACTTCGTTGACCAGAATGTCGTAGGAGCGTTTGCAGATTTCTTTTTTGCGCGCTTCGGTATCGGCCTGACCGGCTTCGTCGAACGCCATCACCACTACGGCAGCGCCATAGCGCTTGCACAGCCTGGCGTGGTGAATGAACTGCTCGACGCCTTCTTTCATGCTGATCGAGTTGACGATGCCTTTGCCCTGAATGCACTTGAGGCCGGCTTCGATGACTTCCCATTTCGACGAATCGATCATGATCGGCACGCGGGAGATGTCCGGCTCCCCGGCAATCAGATTGAGGAAGGTGACCATCGCCTTCTTCGAATCGAGCATGCCCTCGTCCATGTTGATGTCGATGATCTGCGCGCCGGCTTCGACCTGCTGCAGTGCAACTTCAAGGGCTTCGGTGTAGTTGTCTTCGCGGATCAGGCGGGCGAATTTGGCCGATCCCGTGATGTTGGTGCGCTCGCCGACATTGACGAACAACGAGCTGCGATCGATGGTGAACGGCTCCAGGCCCGAGAGGCGGCAGGCCTTGGGGATGTCCGGGATTTCACGCGGTGCGTAACCGGCCACGGCTTTGGCGATGGCTTCGATATGGCCCGGCGTGGTCCCGCAGCAACCGCCGACGATATTGAGGAAACCGCTTTGAGCGAACTCTTCGATGACCTTGGCGGTTTCCGATGGCAGTTCGTCGTATTCGCCGAATTCGTTTGGCAGGCCGGCGTTGGGGTGCGCGGAAACATGGGTGCTGGCCTTGTTCGACAGCTCTTCGAGGTACGGACGCAGTTCGCTGGCACCGAGGGCGCAGTTCAAGCCGACCGAAATCGGTTTGGCGTGCGCCACTGAGTTCCAGAACGCTTCGGTGGTCTGGCCCGACAAGGTGCGGCCGGAGGCATCGGTGATGGTCCCCGAAATCATGATTGGCAGTTCGATGCCCAGTTCTTCGAACACCCCTTGCACGGCGAAGATCGCGGCTTTGGCATTGAGGGTGTCGAAAATGGTTTCGATCAGAATCAGGTCGGCGCCGCCTTCGATCAGGCCTTTGGTGGCCTCGGTGTAGTTCTCCACCAATTCATCGAAGGTCACGTTGCGATAGCCGGGATTGTTGACGTCCGGCGACAATGAGCAAGTGCGGCTGGTCGGCCCGATCACGCCGGCGACGAAGCGCGGCTTGTCCGGGGTCTCCAGTGTCTTGGCGTCGGCCACCTTGCGCGCAAGGCGTGCGCCTTCCACGTTCAGTTCGTACGCCAGGCCTTGCATGCCGTAGTCAGCCAGCGAAACCTGGGTCGCGTTGAAGGTGTTGGTTTCAAGAATGTCGGCGCCGGCATCCAGGTAGGCTTTCTCGATCGAGCCGATCACGTCCGGGCGGGTCAGCACCAACAAGTCGTTGTTGCCCTTGACGTCGCTCGGCCAGTCGGCGAAGCGTTTGCCACGGTAATCCTGCTCTTCGAGCTTGTAGCTCTGGATCATCGTACCCATGCCGCCGTCGAGAATCAGGATGCGCTCTTTGAGGGCGTGCTTGAGAGCTTGAAGGCGAACACTGCGATCGGACATTGGGACTACTCGAAAAGACCATGACGAAGGGGCGGGATCATAACAAACCTGTGCGGTTTTTGAGCATGGTGCGTTTTTGCATGAATATCGCTCATGTTGAGGAAGGCACTGTCTCGATCCGATCGAAGAGGGGTGTTGGACATGAACTGCTGCTTCGGGAGTCTTTCAATCGACCTTTGAACACTGCCCGGTGTCGGAGGCTATGGACACCGCCGATCCTACAGAGATCTGCGGGAATTCGCGGACCGACTGGGAGCCATCAATGTTGATTTCAGTACAGGCATTGCGTGCACTCGCAGCCTGGACGGTGGTTTGCCACCATTTCATGCAGATTTTTTTCGACTTCAAGGCCCACGGGCCGATTGGTCAGCTGTTTATCGACAAGGGCGCGGTGGGCGTCGACATTTTCTTCGTCATTAGCGGTTTGGTGATCTTCCTGTCGACCGAGGGCAAATCGCTGCCGCCCGGACGTTTTCTGCTGTATCGCTTGTTCCGCATCGTGCCGGCGTATTGGTTGTACACGGTGCTGATGGCGTTGCTGGTGGTATTCGCCCAGCCGTTGGTGCCGGATCAGACGGTCAGCTGGTTACATTTCCTGCAATCGTTGCTGTTTATTCCTACCGCGAACCCGGGCGGCTACGGGATTTATCCGACGCTCAATGTCGGCTGGACCCTCAACTACGAAATACTATTCTACGTGCTGTTTGCCTGGGCGCTGTTGTTCCGCCTGCAAGCGCGCCTGCTGATCGTCGCGGCACTGCTGTTTGCGGTATGTCAGGCGTGGACAGGCTACGGCTGGATCAGTCAGTTTTATCGTTCGGACATCGTTTATGAGTTCCTGCTGGGGATCGCCATCGGCATGATCTACCGGCGCGGCTGGATCAAACCTGGTTTATGGCTGCCATTGTTGAGCATTGGCGTGGCAGTGCTGGCGATTTATCACCTGCCGCCGCAGCCGCGATTGGTGACCTGGGGATTGCCCAGCGCGGTGCTGGTGATGGCCTGCATGTCGCTGGAGCGTTTTTTCGAGCACAGTCGCTTGTTCAAGCTGTTGGGCGATTGTTCCTACTCGGTGTACCTGATGCATGTGTTGGTGCTGTCCGCAGGTGGATTCATCGCACAGCGTTACGAGGTGAATCCTTACGTGATGTTCGCTGTGTGCGTGGCGACGATTGGTGTGGGGTCCTGGGCCAGTTATATCTGGGTGGAACAAAGCAGCTATCGGTGGCTTAAATCCCGCGTTGATGGCCAATCCTCTGAGCGTAGTGAGCTTGCGCTTTCCCGACAAAAATACTAGGACTTTGTCCCGCGCGATGATTGGCGTAAACTGCGCCCAAGCCTGCGAGGAGTTTCCATGACCGCTATTACCATTACCGACGCCGCTCACGATTACCTGGCTGATCTGCTCTCCAAGCAGAACACCCCGGGCATCGGCATCCGCGTTTTCATCACCCAGCCTGGCACCCAGTACGCCGAAACCTGCATTGCCTACTGCAAGCCGGGCGAAGAGAAACCCGAAGACACCGCGCTGGGGCTGAAAAGCTTCACCGCTTACATCGATTCGTTCAGCGAAGCCTTTCTGGACGACGCGGTGGTCGACTACGCCACCGACCGAATGGGGGGGCAGCTGACCATCAAGGCGCCAAACGCCAAAGTACCGATGGTCAACGCCGACAGCCCGGTCAACGAGCGTATCAACTATTACCTGCAAACCGAAATCAACCCGGGGCTCGCGAGCCACGGCGGTCAGGTCAGCCTGATCGATGTGGTTGAAGACGGCATCGCCGTGCTGAAGTTTGGCGGTGGCTGCCAGGGCTGCGGTCAGGCCGACGTTACCCTTCGCGAAGGCATCGAGCGCACCTTGCTCGAGCGCATTCCTGAATTGAAGGGTGTCCGCGATGTGACGGACCATACGCAGAAAGAAAACGCCTACTACTGAATAAGGTGTTCGCTGCAGAAACCAAAAAACGGCAACCGTGAGTGCCGTTTTTTTATGGGTGCCCGGTTACCCATGGTCCGCTGTGGCGAGTGAGCTTACTTTGGCAAGTGAGCTTACATGTGGCGAGGGCTTAACTGTGGCGAGGGGCTTAACTGTGGAATGAGGCTCGTCTGTGGCGAGGGGGCTTGCCCCCGTTGGGCTGCGAAGCAGCCCCATTCTTTTCGCCAGCCAATGCCCGCCAGCAGATCATGCGACGGCTTCGCCGCCGAACGGGGGCAAGCCCCCTCGCCACAGGAAGCGGTCTTACCACAAAGGTGTGTTTTGCTTATGGCCTGAAAAGGTGCGCATGCCCGACGCGGTACAGCGACGATTCGCTGAACTGATCACTGCCCAGCACCCGACCCACCAGGATCAACGCCGTGCGGCGGAACCCTTTGGCTTTTACCTTTGCCGCAATGTCGGCAAGGGTTCCCACCACCCAATCCTGATCCGGCCAGGTTGCCCGATGAACCACCGCGATGGGGCAGTCCGCGCCATAGTGCGGCAGCAATTCGAGCAGAATCTTATCAAGGTGATTGATCCCCAGATGGATCGCCATGGTCGCGCCATGCTGCGCCAGACGGCCCAACTCCTCACCGGCCGGCATGGCCGTCTTGTCGGCGTACCGCGTCAGAATCACGCTTTGCGACACGTCCGGCAGCGTCAGCTCAGCCCCCAGCAGCGCCGCACACGCGGCGGTGGCGGTAACGCCGGGAATGATCTCGAACGGAATGTCGAGCTCGCGCAAGTAACGTATCTGTTCGCCGATGGCGCCGTACAGACCCGGATCGCCGGAGTGTACGCGGGCGACGTTGTGACCTTGGGCATGCGCGCTCTTGATCAGCTCAATGATCTGTTCCAGGTGCAGCTCGGCGCTGTTGACCACTTGTTCAGCCTGATGACCTTCGAGTACCGCCGCCGGTACCAGCGAGCCAGCGTAAATGATCACTGGGCAACTTCGGATCAGCCGCTGGCCTTTGACGGTAATCAATTCCGGATCGCCGGGACCTGCGCCAATGAAATAGACGGTCATCGTCGGTTCCTGTCAAAAAGAGGGCGGCAGCGCTTCAGATGAAGAACGCTCATGATCAAAAAGCGGATTTTCAGGTTTTTTAAGCGGCGCCTGCCAGGGCGAGCGTGGCTTGTGCGTATTTTTGCCGGCAAATCAGCAGCTTCGCCGGAGCCTGAGTCAGCTGTTCGGCCAAGGCGAGCGCTGCACTTTCCGCTACGCCGTAGCAGCCAGTACGCTCGAACGCGATCTGTGAACGGTGACTGAGTTGCAGTTGGTAGCCGGCCAACTGTTCGCTACTGAAAGACATCAAGGGCAACCCCAGTTGCTCGGCCAGTTCGATCAGGCCCGCTTCCTCACGCTTCAAATCGATAGTGGCCAACGCCTTGATCTGATGAAGCCCGATCTGGTGCGCTTGCAAGGCCTGATCCAGCAGTGCCCGCAATGTGCTGAGCGGGCAGCCGCGCTGGCAGCCCAGGCCGACCACTAATGTCGGCGCCGCGCCGGCATTTGTCATGTGTCGTACGGACCCGCGCTGTTGCGGCGGAACAACCCTGCGCTGATCAAGCCCAAGGCCAGCCAGAACGCGACATTGGTGAGTTGTGATGCAATTTTAAACTGCGTTTCCAGCGTTTTGGGGGCGAGCATCGAATGCACCTCCGGCTGCGGCGCGCCGATCACATGCGGTACGGCAAGGATCGCCACGCCGAGGATTTTCATCAGCCAGTGACGGCTGAACACAATGAACGCGATGCCAACTGCCGTGGACGCAGCGGTGCCGATCCACCAGACCTGGCGCTGGGCCAGATCGGCTGCGGCCGTGCCCGGCAATTCCGGTGGCAGGCCCAGGGTCGGCGCGAGCACGAAGGTGGCATAACCGGCCAGCCCCCAGAGCAGACCCTGGGCGGTTTGGGTTGGCGCGCGCAGGGTATAAAGACCGGCGAGCATCAACGCGAAACCGACAGCGACCACCAGGTTGCCACCGGTGGTGGACAGCACGCGCTGCCAGCCGTCTTCCGGTTCCCAGGCTTGGGCGTCGTGAGTGTGTGCGGCAGCACCGGCAGTGTGTTCGTGCAATTCAACAGCAGCCGGTTCGGATTTTTCGTACGTCTCGGCCTGGGTAATCAGTGGCGAAACCCAGAAACTTTGCAGAAGAGTCAGCAACAGGGCCGCCAGCAGTCCGGAAAAACCTGCGGTTTGCGCAATACGCTTGATCATGTCAGCAGGTCTCAATGGCACGGAAAGGCAGCGCTGTGGCGGGTATCGTGGGCGGCGTTGTGCACGGCCTGGATGTGCGAGAAACCGGCGAAATACACCAGAGAGATGCCAAGGATCGATGCGCAAAGGGCAGCGGCCAGGCGTTGGGTCAGGGTTGTGGTGGTGCTTTTCCCGGCAGTGCTGCCGGTGCTGCTGATGATCGACATGGCGCATCCCTCTGGGCTGTCAGCGGGTGAATGGAGCGCATGAAAAACCCCGCGAATCAGGCACGCAGAGGCTCGAACAGCGCCCGCCCACCGCGGGTTTGTCATTCGGCGAGCGTGATGCTCACCGTGTGCTGCGGGCCGGTCTCCGGGCTCACGAGGGGTTTGGCGTCAACCGGAACCTGCAAGCATCACCTTCCCATGCCGACTATCCGGCACAGTGGATTTGACGCTTCGCTCGCTTACCGTTGCGGGGGCAGCACCGGACTGACATGGCTCTGAGTAAAGCACATGATTCACCGGTTTCCCGTTTCACCCTGTAAGGGCACCCGTAACTAGGCGTGTAGGAGAGCATGGGCGGGGGTTGGGCGTCAATTGGCATGGGTTCTCATCTTTGTGGCGAGGGGGCTTGCCCCCGTTGGGTTGCGAAGCGACCCCATCATTCTTCCAGACATACCGCGCAAGCAGGTCTGACGACGGCTTCGCCGCCGAACGGGGGCAAGCCCCCTCGCCACAGGAAAATCCTCATCACAGGCAAGCCCTTCAATACAGGCAAGTCCCCTGACCACAATCGTCGGCGACCACTCCCGAACATTGACCCGCCCCAAGACCATGCGTAGCCTTGCGTGTTCGAGGTTCTTCGGCGGCTGCCGAAGCTAAGAAGGGAACGCGGTCAATGCCGCGGCTGCCCCCGCAACTGTGAACGGTGCTGTTTGCTGCCACGCCACTGCAGGTCCTGTCCAACGGATCCGCGGGAAGGCGCAGCGAACGCTGGGCCCAACGCCCGGCACACCGTCAGCCAGGAGACCTGCCTCGATACAGATTCTCACTACAACCGGGCGGGGTGATCCGGTGGCGAACTCTTCCGCGCGCGTGCGTCGCTGCGATTGTCGTCCCGTATGCCCGCCACCTTGCGTTAGGGCATCCGATGAAAACACTGGCCAAACTTCCCGTCACCATCGTCACCGGTTTCCTCGGCTCGGGCAAAACCACCTTGCTGCGGCACATGCTCGACAACGCCCATGGCCGCCGCATTGCGGTGATCGTCAACGAGTTTGGCGAACTGGGCATTGATGGCGAAATCCTCAAGCAATGTTCCATCGGCTGCACCGAAGAAGAAGCCAACGGCCGTGTCTATGAACTGGCCAACGGCTGCCTGTGCTGCACCGTTCAGGAAGAATTCTTCCCGGTCATGCGGGAGCTGGTCGCCCGTCGCGGCGACCTTGACCACATCCTCATCGAGACCTCCGGTCTGGCCCTGCCCAAACCCTTGGTGCAAGCGTTCCAGTGGCCGGAAATCCGTAGCGCCTGCACGGTGGACGCGGTAATCACCGTGGTCGACAGCCCGGCCGTGGCCGCCGGTACTTTCGCGGCGTTCCCGGATCAAGTCGATGCCCAGCGCAAACTCGACCCTAATCTGGACCACGAATCGCCGCTGCATGAATTGTTCGCTGATCAACTGGCGAGCGCCGACCTGGTCATCCTCAACAAGGCCGACCTGATCAGCCCTCAAGACCTCGCCCGCGTGCGCCTGGAAGTTGCCGAAGAATTGCCGCCCGCCGTCAAAGTCATCGAAGCCAGCAGCGGCCGCGTGCCACTGGACGTACTGATCGGCCTCGGCGCCGGTTCTGAGGAGCACATCGACAGCCGCCACAGCCATCACGATCATCACCATGTAGGCGAAGACGATCACGATCACGACGCCTTCGACTCCATCTCGATCGAACTGCCGCAAGCCGACGAAAGCCTGCTGCTGGATGCGCTGACGCAACTGGTGGTCAAACACGGCATCCTGCGCGTGAAAGGCTTTGCGGCGATTGCGAACAAACCGATGCGCTTGCTGATTCAGGGCGTGGGCACGCGGTTCGACAAGCATTTCGACCGCCAGTGGGGCGCCGACGAAGTGCGCACCACGCGCCTGGTGCTGATCGGTCAGGAACTCGACGCCGCCTTGCTTGAAGCGCAACTGCGCGCTGCGCTCAGCGTTTAAGCCATGCACCTGCTCAGGACCCAACCCGGCGGCTTTGTCTCGGATGACAACATAGCCGACCTTGGCCAGACGCCCGCCGAACTGGTGATCCTGTGCAGCGGTGACTCCAGCCTTGCGTTGCTCGCGGAAGCGGCGCGGCAATTGCCCGATGATTACCCGAGCGTGCGCCTGGCCAATCCGATGCAGGTGCAGAATCATGCGTCAGTCGATCTGTATGTCGATCAAGTGCTGCGCCACGCCAAGGTCATTCTGATTTCCCTGCATGGCGGCATCGGTTACTGGCGCTACGGCATCGAACGACTGGTAGGGCTGGCCGCGCGCGGCGTGCAGCTGATTCTGGTGCCCGGCGATGATCGCCCGGACCCGGAGCTCAGCGACCTGAGCACCGTGAGTGGGCCAGATCGCGATCGGCTCTGGCAGTTCTTGCGTCAGGGCGGCATGACCAATGCTCTGGATTTCTTCCATTGCCTGGCGAGCAGTTGGCTTGGTCGCGATTACGCTTGGGCCGAGCCACAAACCCTGCCGCGCACCGCGATCTATCATCCGCAAAAAAGCCCGGCGAACCTGAGTGACTGGCAAGCGCAATGGCGGCCCGATCAAGCGGTGGCGGCCGTGTTGTTTTACCGCTCGCATTTGCAGGCGGCGAACACGGCGTTCATCGATATTTTTTGTCAGCGTCTGCAAACGGCCGGCCTGAACCCATTGCCAATCGCCGTCGCCAGTCTGAAAGAATCCGGCTGCCTGACAGTGGTCGAAGACTGGCTCGATGAAGTCGACGCCAGTGTCATTCTCAACACCACCGGATTTGCCCAATCCAGCCCGGAAGCACCGCACCTGCGGCCGTTTCGCCGTAATGTTCCGGTGATTCAGGCGATTTGCGCGCAGGACAATGAAGCCGGTTGGCGTGCCAGCGAACAGGGCCTCGGGCCTCGGGACCTGGCGATGCACATCGCGCTGCCGGAACTGGACGGACGAATCATCAGCCGTCCGATCAGCTTCAAGGACCTGGCGTGGCGCAGCGAGCGCAGTCAGTCGGATGTGGTGTGCTATCGAGCCCAGCCCGAGCGCATGGATTTTGTTGCAGAGCTGGCCCGGCGCTGGGTTGATCTGGCGCGCGTGCCCAACGCTGAAAAACGCATCGCGTTGATCCTCGCCAATTACCCGACCCGCGACGGGCGCATCGGCAACGGTGTTGGTCTCGATACGCCGGCGGCGGCGCTGAACATCCTGCGGGCGTTGCATCAGCAAGGTTATCCACTGCCGGCCGAATTGCCAGACAGCGGCACTGCATTGATCCGGCAATTGCTCGGCGGCGTCAGTAATGACCTCGACAGCCTTGATCAGCGTCCTTGTCATCAAAGCCTCTCACTGGACGAATACCAGCAGATGTTTGACGCCTTGCCGGCGGTCAATCGCCAAGCCGTGGTCGAACGCTGGGGGCCGCCGGGCAATGATCCGATGTGCCGGGGCGGGCGCATGATGATCGCCGGTTTGCGCCTGGGGCTGACCTTTGTCGGTATTCAGCCGGCGCGGGGTTATCAGGTGGACCCAAGTGCGGTGTATCACGACCCCGAGCTGGTGCCGCCGCACGGTTATCTGGCGTTCTATTTCTGGCTGCGCCACACCTTCGGCGCCCACGCGGTGATCCATGTCGGCAAACACGGCAACCTGGAATGGCTGCCGGGCAAGGGCGTCGGGCTTTCGCACAACTGCTGGCCGGACGCGTTGCTCGGGCCGATGCCGAACGTTTATCCGTTTATCGTCAATGACCCGGGCGAGGGCGCACAGGCCAAGCGCCGCACGCAAGCGGTGATCATCGATCACCTGATGCCGCCGCTGACCCGCGCCGAAACCTACGGTCCGTTGCGTAATCTTGAACTGTTGGCAGACGAATATTACGACGCGCAATTGCTCGACCCGCGCCGCGCCCGCGAGTTGCAGCGCGACATTTTGCAGCTGGTGCGCGACACGCACATCGACCGGGAATTGCAGCTGGACGCGCGACTCGACAGCAACGCCGATGCGGCCATCTGGCTGCCGCGTCTCGACACTTATCTGTGCGATTTGAAAGAGTCGCAAATCCGCGACGGCTTGCACATTTTCGGCGAGTCGCCGGGCGGGCGTCTGCGCATTGATACCTTGCTGGCGTTGCTGCGAATTCCCCGTGGCGACGGCCGAGGCGCACAGTCGAGTCTGCTGAGGGCACTGGCCAATGCTTTCGAGTTGGGATTTGATCCGCTGGATTGTGCGTTGGCCGAGCCGTGGTCAGGCCCGCGTTCTGAAGCCCTGTTAGCGATCAGCGATGAACCGTGGCGGACCGCCGGGGACACCCGCGAACGCTTGGAATTGTTCGCGGCTGAGCTAATCGCCAACACTGATCTCCCAGAAAATGAGCCGTTGTGGCGAGGGGGCTTGCCCCCGTTGGACTGCGCAGCAGGCCCAGATCTTGGGGCCGCTTCGCGACCCAACGGGGGCAAGCCCCCTCACCACAAAAACCTGTTGCCACAAGAACGTGATTGGTCCGAGGTCAACGCAATCCTCGACCACCTCCGCGAAGTCGTCGCCCCGCGATTGGACGCCTGCGGCCCCGCAGAAATGCACGGTCTGCTCGATGCTCTCAGCGGACGCTTCGTCCCGGCCGGGCCAAGCGGCGCGCCCAGTCGCGGGCGTCTGGACGTGCTGCCGACCGGGCGCAATTTCTATTCGGTGGACGTGCGCAACCTGCCGACCACCACAGCGTGGCGCATCGGTTTCCAGTCGGCGAACCTGATTCTCGAACGACACTTGCAAGATCACGGTGATCACCTGCGTCAGCTCGGCTTGTCGGTGTGGGGCACGGCGACGATGCGCACCGGCGGCGACGACATCGCTCAGGCCATGGCGCTGATGGGCGTGCGTCCGGTGTGGGCGACGGGCAGTCAGCGCGTCGACGATTTCGAAATTCTGCCGCTGAGCCTCCTTGATCGGCCACGGGTGGACGTGACGTTGCGCGTCTCCGGATTTTTTCGCGATGCCTTTGCCAATCTGATTCGTCTGTTCGATGCGGCGGTGCAAGCCGTCGCCGGGCTGGATGAACCGGACGACCTTAATCCGTTGGCGGCCAAGGTTCGCGCCGAGCGTGAAGCGTTGCAGCAATCAGGCCTTGATACCGAGGCTGCGAGGCGGCAGGCCGGCTGGCGTATTTTTGGAGCCAAGCCCGGCGCTTATGGTGCGGGCGTGCAGGGTGCTATCGACGGTCGTCTGTGGCAGAGCCGCGAGGATCTGGCCGAGGTGTACCTGAACTGGGGCGGCTACGCTTATGGCGGCAGCGACGAAGGCACGGCCGCCCGCGAACAGTTCGCCCAGCGCCTGAGTCAGGTGCAAGCGGTGCTGCACAATCAGGACAATCGCGAGCATGACGTGCTGGATTCCAACGACTATTACCAGTTTCAGGGTGGCATGCTCGCGGCAGTGGAAAGCCTCAGCGGGGAAGCGGCAGCCAGTTACCACGGTGATCACAGTCAACCGGACCTGCCGAAAATCCGCACCTTGAAAGAAGAGCTGAACCGGGTGATCCGCTCCCGGGCGGCCAACCCGAAATGGATCGACGGGGTGAAACGTCACGGCTACAAAGGCGCGTTTGAACTGGCGGCGACCGTCGACAATTTGTTCGCGTTCGACGCCACCACGCAGTTGATCGATGATCATCAATACGCCTTGCTCGCAGATGCGTATCTGCTGGACCCGGCGACCCGGGACTTTGTCCGTGAACACAATCCGCACGCCCTGCGCGATATGACCGAGCGGATGCTGGAAGCGCAGCAGCGGGGGATGTGGCAGGAGCCGGGCGAGTACCGCGAGGCGCTGGAAAACCTGCTGCTTGATATAGAAGAAGACAGCTGACACGGCAACGTTTCCCTAGGGAGAAGAACACAGCTGACACGACACCGCTCCCACAGGGGCCAGCGTGTTCTGGACACCACCGACCCTGACTGAGAATTAACAATGTCCGATACCCCGCATTTCCCGCTCTCCGCCGTGGTCGGCGCCGACGACCTGAAACTCGCGTTGTACCTGACTGCTATCGATCCGAAGATCGGCGGCGTGCTCATCGAAGGGCCGCGCGGCATGGCCAAATCGACCCTGGCCCGAGGCCTCGCCGATCTGCTCGCCAGCGGCCAGTTCGTCACCTTGCCCCTCGGGGCGACCGAAGAGCGCCTGGTTGGCACCCTCGACCTGGATGCCGCGTTGAGTGAGGGCCGCGCACAATTTTCCCCCGGCGTTCTGGCCAAGGCCGACGGCGGCGTGCTCTACGTCGACGAAGTCAATCTGCTGCCCGATCACCTGGTCGATCTGCTCCTCGACGTCGCCGCCAGCGGCACCAACGTCATCGAGCGCGACGGCATTTCCCATCGGCACTCGGCGAAGTTCGTGCTGATCGGCACCATGAACCCGGAAGAGGGCGAATTGCGTCCGCAGTTGCTCGACCGCTTCGGGCTGAACGTTGAACTCGGTGGCCACGTGGCACCGTCCGAGCGTGGTCGGATCATTCGACGGCGACTGGATTTCGACAGCGAACCACAACGTTTCTGTGCTCAATGGGAAGGTGAGCAGCAAGCGCTGCGCGAACGTTGCCAGCAAGCTCGCACGGCATTGCCCGGCATTCCCCTGGATGACGCCGCGTTAACGCACATTACCGAGCGCTGTTTTGCCGAAGGTGTCGATGGCTTGCGCGCCGATCTGGTCTGGCTGCGCGCCGCCCGTGCTCACGCCGCTTGGCGGGGCGCACAGGCCATTGCCGAAGAAGACATCGACGCTGTTGCCGAGTTTGCCTTGCGCCATCGTCGTCGCCAGCAATCGCCGCCCGCAACGCAACAAGGCCAGGCACCGTCGACCCAGCCCTCCAGCCCGCAAGCGGGCGAGGGTCAGTGGGGTGAAATGCCTGCGCAGGCATTGCCGACCGGTGCCCGCCGTGGAGTGCCGAGCTGGCCAAAAAAGCCCTAGGCATTCGCCCTCGCTCCAACGCGGGGGCGAATGCCAGACCCCGCGCCGGCCACCTCGCTCAAGGCAGGCAGGGTACGCGTCACGCAGCACGCAGTGGCTCGATCAATTGGCCCGGCACCTTGCTCAACGGCCGTCCGCGTCAGCGTGCCGACGTGTTATTCGAGATGCGCACGCGCTCGTCGCATGAGCTTTGGCTGGTGATTGTCGATGCTTCGGCGTCGACCCGCCGGCATCACGCATTGAGCGACGCCAAGGGTTTGCTGGCGCAATTATTCGAAGATGCCTATCGCCAGCGTGCCCGGTTGGCATTGTTGACGGCCAGCGGGAATACGCCGTCCTGGCAAGTGCAGGGGTTGAAGGCGTCTGCGGGTTTGCGCCAGTGGCTTGATGATCTGGGAGCCGGCGGAGGCACGCCTTTGCTGGCAGCGCTGGCTCAGGCGCGGCAGTGGCTCAGCGTGCGCCGCAAGCGTTTCCCGGCGGAGCAGCAGCGTTTGTTGCTGATCACGGATGGCCGGGTGAAGGAGTGGGCGGGCCTGCCGACGCTGGACTGTCCGGGGTTGCTGATTGATATCGAACGCGGGCCGATACGGCTGGGGCGGGCGAGCCAGTTGGCGATGGAACTCAGCGCCCATTATTGCCATATCGATCAGTTGACTTGAGGCTGAACGTTTCTCGCCAGCAGCTTCGCTCCGACAGGGATCGCGCCGGCTCGTTCGCGGGCAAGCCTTGCTTTTACAAATTTTGTAATGAATTCCCGCTGTAGGAAAAGTCTGTTCAGCCTGTACTCTTCAAGGCCGTTTTCCTTTCTGGACTTGCATGAACACCCTCCTGGAGCCTCCCGGTTTCTCTCCATCCCTGCGCAAACGCGCCGCCCCGAAGCACGCGAAGTACCCGGTCTTTCGACTTCTGAACCCTCTTGCCATTGCAGCCCCACGGCCTCTGTGCCGCGCTTTGCCGTGCCCGGCATTCTGAATTCACTGAAGAGATCGAGACATTTTTATGGAATGGATTGCTGACCCCACCGCGTGGCTGGGCCTGTTGACGTTGATCGTGCTGGAGCTGGTGCTCGGCATCGATAACCTGGTGTTCATCGCGATCCTCGCGGACAAGCTGCCCCCCGAGCAGCGCGACCGGGCGCGGCTTATTGGTCTGTCTCTGGCGTTGTTGATGCGCCTTGGCCTGCTGGCCAGCATTTCCTGGCTGGTGACCCTGACCCAGCCGCTGTTCGAGGTGTTCGACAAAAGCTTCTCCGGCCGTGATCTGATCATGCTGTTCGGCGGTGTGTTCTTGCTGTTCAAGGCCACCATGGAATTGCACGAACGGCTCGAAGGGCATGTCGGCGAACGCTCATCCAACACGGCGTACGCGCTGTTCTGGCCGATCGTTGCACAGATCGTCGTGCTCGACGCGGTGTTCTCGCTCGACGCAGTGATCACCGCCGTGGGCATGGTCGATGAACTGGCGGTGATGATGATCGCGGTGATTATTTCCATCGGCCTGATGATCGTCGCCAGCAAACCGCTGACGCGCTTCGTCAACGAGCACCCAACCGTGATCATGCTGTGCTTGGGCTTTTTGATGATGATCGGCTTCGCGCTGACTGCCGAAGGCCTGGGTTTCCACATTCCGAAGGGCTACCTGTACGCGGCCATTGGCTTCTCGATCCTGATCGAAGTGTTCAACCAGATTGCCCGGGCGCGGCGCAAGAAATCGGCGCAAGGTGTGCGGCCAATGCGCGAACGCACGGCCCATGCGGTTTTGCGTTTGCTCGGCGGGCGCAAAATGGCTGCCGAAGAGGTTGGCGAAGACATTGCCGATTTGCTGGATAACGGCGAGACGCCGAATGAAGAGCTGTTCGACCGTCGTGAACGGGTGATGATCAGCGGCGTGCTGCAACTGGCTGAACGACCGATTCGCAACTTCATGACAGTGCGGGCGGACGTCGACCACATCGACCTGGCCGACGATGCCGAAACCATTCGTACGCGATTGATGCACTCGTCCTACTCGCGACTGCCTCTGATCCGCGACGGCGCCGTGGATGAGCCGTTGGGCTTCGTGCACAAAAAGGAATTGCTGAAGGAATACCTCGCCGGTAACGAGCCCAGCCTGGAGCACTTGGCCCGTCAGGCCATTAATCTGCTCGACAGCTATTCGATCCTCAACGCCCTGGAACAGATGCGCAAAGCCTCGACGCACATCGCATTCGTGGTTAACGAGTTCGGCGATTTCGTCGGTTTGCTGACCATGACCGACATTCTTGAATCGATCGCCGGCGAGTTGCCCGATGCCAGCGAAATCGAAGGCCCGGATGTGGTCGAAGAGCAGGGTGGATTCCTCGTCAGCGGCGCGTTGAACCTGATGCGCGTACGCCAGCTAACAGGGTTCGCAGCGCAACCTACCGAGGATTATCAAACGCTTGCCGGGTTGGTGGTGAGCTTGCTGGATCGCCTGCCGATGAGAGGTGACAGCCCGGAATGGGAGGGCTGGCGGTTGACCGTGGTGGCGGTGGAGGAGCGGCGCGTGACGCGGGTGTTGCTGGCTAAAACGGAAGCTTGACTGTCCGCGCTGGCAAGACTGGGCACGGTCGCAGCGGGCGGCGGCTTGTCGCACGATACGTGAGCAACATTGTTGTAACCAGATTACTGCCATATCGATCAGCTAATTTCAGGGTGAACGTTTTTCGCCAGCAGGCTGGCTCCCACAGAGATCGCGCGCAGTCTGTGGGAGGTTCATGAATTCGCCAGGTATTCGCTCTGGTTGTTCATCAGCGTAAGCCACCCGACCTGGATTCCTCGGATGTCTTCAGCCCCTGAGCGAAGTTCGCTCCCGATGGCGGGCTTTAAATTGCCTGAATGGTCAAAGCTGTACCCGGCCCGCTGGGGAATTTGCCGGTGATCACTCGGTTAATCTCAGCGGGGCAACACGATTGTGGGCACAGGATAAGTAAATACCTCGCCCTCAGAGTTGTCCGAATAAACCTCGATACTTTGTCCAGGTGCCAATTGAGGGGGAAGTTCCCTGAAAAAACCTATCTTCCTTTCAGGCCTCCACGAAATGTAGTCCAAGGCCATCAATTGGGGAATGATGGTCGTCCCCCCATAATATTCACCACTTGGCACTGCAACGATCGCGGTGATCGAGGATTTCACCGGGAAAAGAATCGCCCCTGGGTGCGTGGCACACCTTGGAAAACCAGGTTGGTCAATGTTGCATTTGCTGGGAGGCACTTGTCCCACCACCAGGTTGGTCGACGGCGACTTTATACCGTTTACCATTACTGTGAATGAAATGGCTTTGCCCGGCAGGTTGCGAAGATCTAAGGCGCTCATTGTGAAGTCGCCATTCGCCAATGTGGAGACCTGCTTCACCGTGCCGCCATCACTGTTTACCGCTGTCACCATGAAAGGTCCGGTTGACCCGGCGCTGACGATGGTTCCGGCAATGCTCGTATCGGTTTTCGAAAGGGGTGTCGTCACGCACACTTCGGGGCCGTTCTGGCCAATCAGTTTCATGTTCAGCAACTCCCTGCATTCTTCTGGAACCGTTGCGACACTCGCGCCACGCTGAAGGCTGCAACCCGCCACTAACAGTCCGGTTATCACCGTAAATGCCAAGATCCTGATATTCATCTTTCGAACTCCCTTCGCCTGCAGTGCTTGAATCAAGAGGAATTTGAGTATTGGGCGGTATTTGCCAGGCTGTCTACTGACATAAATGACAGTTCTTATCGAGAAAATGGCTTTGTACGTTCGCGGGACATTGCCTGCATTCATTTCACCATCTGTGGCACACTTTCCGTGATCTTTCCGCTATTGCATATTCAAATCCGCTATAGCGGAATTTGCTGTTAAGTATTCAGGCAGGAGAAACACTCATGAGCATTACTCGTTACGGCACAGGCGGTACCGCCGGTGGCGGCCAGCCCCGTCCCTTCGCGCGTGCCGTGGAGGCTGATGGCTGGCTGCACGTGTCTGGCCAGGTCCCGGCAGTGGACGGCGAGATTGTCGCGGGCGGTATCGTCGAGCAAACGCACCAGACCATGAAAAACCTGATCGCGATCCTCGAGGAGGCCGGTTATGGCCTGGAAGACGTGGTGCGCACCGGCGTATGGCTGGAAGACCCACGGGATTTCTGGAGTTTCAACAAGGTATTTTCCGAGTACTTCAAAAGCGAGCATGCACCGGCGCGGGCGTGTGTGCAGGCGAGCATGATGGTCGACTGCAAGGTCGAAATCGATTGCATCGCCTACAAGAAAAAGGCTTGAGACCTGCGGTGAATTCATCGCGAGCCGGCCTGACTGTCGACGCAGCACTCTGAATAAACTCGGGGCACCTTGCAGGGAATCACTGACATGACCGAAGACACCATCAAGCGCCGGGCTCGGGGTCTGGACCGGGCGTTCGATATCCTCGATTTTCTCAAGGAGATCGGCCAACCTCTGCGCCCGAATGAAATCGCCAGCGGCATCGGCAGCCCCAAATCCACGGTTTACGAACTGGTCGCGTCGCTCCTGGAACGCCGTATTCTGGAGCCCGTCGGCAAGGACGGGCACGTCTACCTCGGACGACAGCTGTACTTCCTTGGTCAGGCGCACCTGCGCCATTTCGACCTGACCCGCGAAGCTGATCACGCCTTGCAGGACATCGTCAGCCAGACCCGTGAAACCGCGCAGATGTGCCTGCTGAACGGGCGCAAATACACGGTGGCCTTGATGAAAGAGGGCGAGCGCCACTTCCGTATTTCTTCGGACATCGGCGAAAACGCGCCGATCCCGTGGACCGCCTCCGGACGTCTGCTGCTGGCGCACTTGAGCGACCAGGCCATCGCTGACCTGATCGACCCCGACGACTTCATTCTGCCGGACGGCCAGCGTTTGCCGCTGGAGCAGTTTCTGGCGCAAATCCGTCAGGCGCACATCGACGGGTTCTTCTCTTTCGACAGTGTTGCCGACACGTTCACCCATTGCTTCGCCGCCCCGGTCAATGACGCGAACGGCGTGGCCATCGCGACCCTGTGCATCGTCGCGCCACGGGCCGATGCCAGGAAAAACTACAACGACTATCGCCGGGTGCTGATCGACAGCGCCAACAGCCTGGCGCGTCGCATCAACGAATAACAGCGGCTGCTCACGGCCGCGTACACGAGGGATTTGCACATGTCTTCTGCCCACTCTTCGTCCGCCGTGGAAAAAGGCGCTGCGCACACCGGCGCCAACCTGGTGAGCGACGTCAGCCTGCCCGCGCTGGTGCTGCACCGCGAGGCGCTGGAACACAACATTCGCTGGATGCAGGCGTTCGTCAGCAACAGCGGTGCGCAACTGGCGCCCCACGGGAAAACCAGCATGACCCCGGCGCTGTTTCGCCGCCAACTGGACGCCGGCGCCTGGGGCATCACCCTCGCCAGCGCGACGCAAACCCGTGCGGCGTATGCCCACGGCGTGCGCCGGGTGTTGCTGGCCAACCAGTTGGTCGGCACGCCGAACATGGCGCTGATTGCCGACCTGCTGGCCGACCCCGCATTTGAATTTCACTGCATGGTCGACCATCCTGACAACGTGGCAGACCTGGGTGCGTATTTCGCCTCGCGCGGTGTGCGCCTTAACGTGATGATCGAATACGGCGTGGTCGGTGGTCGTTGCGGCTGCCGCTCGGAAGACGAAGTGGTCGCACTGGCCCAAGCCATCGTTGCGCAACCGGCCCTGGCGCTGACCGGCATCGAGGGCTACGAAGGGGTGATTCATGGCGATCACGCAGAAACCGGTATCCGCGCATTCGCGGCTTCCCTGGTGCGTCTGGCCGTGCAACTGCAAGACAGCGGCGCGTTTGCCATTGCCAAACCGATCGTCACAGCCTCGGGTTCAGCCTGGTACGACCTGATCGCCGAATCGTTCGAAGCACAGAATGCCGGTGGCCGTTTCCTCAGCGTGCTGCGTCCGGGCAGTTACGTGACGCACGACCATGGCATTTATAAAGAAGCGCAATGCTGTGTGCTCGATCGGCGCAGCGATCTGCACGAGGGCCTGCGCCCGGCGCTGGAGGTCTGGGCGCACGTGCAATCGTTGCCTGAACCGGGGTTTGCAGTGATCGCGCTGGGCAAGCGCGACGTCGCCTACGACGCCGGTTTGCCGGTGCCGCTGATGCGTTACAAAGCGCACGTTACGCCGGCAACGGGCGACGATGTCAGCGCCTGCAAAGTTACGGCGGTGATGGATCAGCACGCGTTCATGACGGTTGCGCCTGGCGTGGATTTACGCGTCGGGGACATCATTGCTTTTGGTACGTCGCACCCATGCCTGACCTTTGACAAGTGGCGGGTCGGTTGTCTGGTGGATGAGCAGTTGAACGTTATCGAGACCATGGAAACCTGTTTTTAAGGTTTCAGACCGAGGCGTGGCCTTCGCGCGCAGGCTCGCGAGAGGGCCCTTCCAGACGACACCGCATCCGCAGAGACTTTATGCCAATGAATACCCGAACCTCCCCACGCATCGCCCTCATTGGCGAATGCATGATCGAGCTTCAGCAACGCGCTGACGGCACGCTGCAACAAAGCTTTGGCGGCGACACCTTGAACACCGCCGTCTATCTCTCCCGCGCACTCGGCAGCGCCGGCACGGTGGATTACGTCACCGCGCTGGGTGATGACAGTTTCAGCGATGCCATGTGCCGCAGTTGGGCACAGGAAAATATCGGCCTGTCGATGGTCCAGCGTCTGGCTGGTCGACTGCCGGGTTTGTACTGCATCCAGACCGACGCGGCCGGTGAACGGCGGTTTCTTTACTGGCGAAACGAAGCGGCCGTGCGCGACTGCTTTACCACGGCGGCGGCCGCGCCGATTCTGGCGGCGTTGCCACAGTACGACGTGCTCTATTTCAGCGGCATAACCTTGGCGGTACTGGGTGTGCAAGGGCGCGAAGCGTTATTGAAGACCCTGATGGAAGCGCGTGGGCGCGGCGCTCGGATCGTTTTCGACAATAACTATCGGCCGCGCTTGTGGGCGACGGTCGAAGAGGCGCGAGCGGCTTATCGCAGCGTTCTGCCCCACGTTGATCTGGCGCTGCTGACCGTGGATGACGAACAGGCGTTGTTTCACTTTTCCGATTACGATGCGGTATTCGCGGCGTATGAGCAGATTGGCACGCCGGAAGTGGTGCTCAAGCGCGGTGCCGAGGCGTGTCTGATCCGGTGTGCGGGGGAAGTGTTTGAGGTGCCTGCGCAGAAAGTCGAGCGGGTAGTGGATACGACGGCGGCGGGGGATTCATTCAGTGCGGCGTATCTTTCCGGGCGGCTCATGGGTAGCAGCCCGGTTGAAGCGGCTGAAGCGGGGCATCGTTTGGCGAGCCAGGTCATTCAGGTGCCGGGGGCGTTGATCCCCCGGTGATGCGACGCCTGCTGCGCAGTCGAATCGCGAGCAAGCTCGCTCTCACATTTTTGAGAGGCGCTCAAAAGGCTTGGCCCAACCGTCAATCGCGATAAAACACCTGCACCAGGTGATAACCAAATTTGCTTTTGACCGGCCCGTGCACCACCCGCAGCGGTTTTTTGAAAATCACCGCGTCGATCACCCCAACCATCTGCCCCGGCCGGACCTCGCCAAGGTCACCGCCCCGTTTGCCCGACGGGCAGGTGGAATACTTCTTGGCCAGCACATCAAAGGCTTCGCCCTTGGCGATGCGTTGTTTGAGTTGCTCGGCTTCTTCCGAGGTTTTCACCAGAATGTGGCGGGCTTGAGCTTTCATCAGGACGATACCTTGCAACGGTGGTGACAGCGGGGCGCGCGATTATGCCTCAAGTCACTCGCAATGGCTGATCATCGCGCGAATCTTGTTGGCCAGCAGATCGATCGAAAACGGTTTGGCAACCATGTCCATGCCGTCCTCGAGAAACCCTTGGCGCTGCGCAGCTTTTTCGGCATAACCGGTCATGAACAGCACCTTGAGGTGCGGCCGGTGCTGACGCGCAATTTCGGCCAACTGACGGCCGTTCATGCCTGGAAGCCCGACGTCGGTGACCAGAAGATCCACGCGCAGGTCGGATTCGAGCAAGGGCAGGGCGGACAGGGCATCCTTGGCTTCATGGGCGTGGTAACCCAATTCATTCAGCAGATTGAGCACGAGCATGCGCACCGCAGGATCGTCTTCAACCAGCATCACCGTTTCCCCGGCAATCGCCGGGGGCGCCTCGCCCGAGAACGGCAACAGGGTCGCTTCAACCTCCGACAACAACAACCGTGGCAAGTACAACCGCACGCACGTACCTTGGCCCGGCACACTGTCGATGTCGACGTGGCCACCGGATTGCTGGGCAAACCCATAGATCATCGACAACCCCAGCCCGGTACCCTGACCGATAGGTTTGGTGGTGAAGAACGGGTCAAACACTTTGGCCAGCACTGAGGGCGTCATGCCCGTGCCATTGTCGCTCACGGCAATCATCAGATAGTCGCCGGGCTTGGCCGTTTCAGCGGTCGTCACAGCACTGCCAATGAGGTGCACATTGGCCGTTTCAACCAGCAATCGGCCGCCCTCGGGCATGGCATCACACGCGTTGATCACCAGGTTGAGCAAGGCATTTTCCAACTGGCTCACATCGGTGTTGACCGCCCAGATATCGGCGGCAAGTTGCAGATTCAGCTCGATGTGGTCGCCCTTGGTCCGACTGAGCAGATCTTCCAGCGAGTGGATCAATTCGTTGACGTTCAGGGGTTTGCGATCGAGCGACTGGCGCCGCGAGAACGCCAGCAGACGATGGGTCAGCGCAGCGGCGCGGTTCGCCGACGACACGGCCGCTTCGGCAAACCGGCCGATTTCCGCAGCGCGGCCGTCGGCGATATAACGCTGCACCAGGTCGAGGCTGCCGATGATGCCGGTGAGCATGTTGTTGAAGTCATGGGCGATGCCGCCGGTCAACTGGCCGACCGCTTCCATCTTTTGCGCATGGCGCAGCGCGTCTTCCGCGCGCTCGCGCTCAAACATTTCAGCGAGCAGGTTCTCGTTGGCTTCGGCCAGTTGACGAGTGCGGGCGGCCACTCGTTCTTCCAGCGTTTCATTGAGATTGCGCAGGGCTTCTTCAGTCTTTTTGCGCTCGGTTTCATCGATCACAAAAATATAGAAACCGTTCACCGCACCATCCGCGCCATGGCGTGGCAGGTAGTTCATCAAGGCCTGGCGGATACTGCCATCGCGGTGCGGAGTACTGATGCTGAAACAACAGGTCTTGCCGGCAAGCGCCTGTGCAATGTAATCGGCGCGCTGGGCATAGGCCTGCGGCCCCAGCACCTCCAGAATCGTTTTGCCGTAAAGCTCCTGCGGCGTCAGGCCATACCAGTCCAGGTACGCGGCGTTGTTCAGGCGAAAACGTTGCTCGCTGTCGACGTAACTGATCAGGATCGGCATGGCATTGATGATCAGCTGCAACTCGGTCTGGCTCTGCCGCAGTGCCTGTTCGATGTGTTTGCGATCGGTCAGGTCCAGGGCGGCGCCAAGGAAGCGGATCGGCCGGCCATGGTGGTCCTTGTAACAGCGGCCTCGCGCGAACACCCAGCGGACCTGGCCGTCGGCTTGCAACAGGCGATATTCCTCGGCGTACTCGGTGCCGTTGGTGATGCAATGCTTGATGCTGCGCGTGACCATCGAACGGTCTTCGGGGTGCACCGCCTCAAGGTAATCGCTGATCGGCAACTGGCTGGCGCGTAGCGGGTCAACGCCGTGCAGCTGGGCGAAGTGCGCGTCGGCTATAAAGCGGTCTTCGGCGATGTCCCAGTCCCAGGTGCCGACCGCATCGGTGGCGGCCAGCGCCAGCTGCAGGCGCTCTTCGGTTTCGCGTTGCGCTTTGAGGCTGGCGGCGGAACGCTGCTCCAGTTCGAGGGCGATGCGCCGGCGTTCGTTGGTTTGGATGGCGGTGACCAGAATGCCGGCCACTTGCGCACTTTCATCGCGGATCGGACTGTAAGTCAGGTCCAGCCAGAAGTCGCAATCACCTTCGTCGCGCTGCAGGCTGAAGCGTTGCTCGCTATAGGTGCGCACCTGGCCTTGCAGGACGGCGCGGTAGATCGGCGCGGTAAAGTCTTCGAGTTCTGGCCAGACCTGGTGTGTCGGCTGTCCGAACGCGGCAGGGTGCTTGTTGCCCGCCAGCAGCGCGAAGCCGTCGTTGTAGATTTGTGTGAGCTGCGGCCCCCAAAGCAACAGCATCGGCATCGGTGAATGGATTACGATGTCCACCGCGGTGCGCAGGCTTTGTGGCCAGGTGCTGGCGGCGCCGAGCGGCGTGGCTGCCCAGTCCAGTCTGGCAATCAGCGCTTGGGCATCGCTGCCGGTGGGTGATGCGTTCATCAAGAGTTCCTGCACGTCAGTCGGTGTGGCGGCGTCTACTATCCTCTGTTGGTAGACGCGGGACGAACCTTTTTCGGTCATTTTTTATTCATTGAATGTTTGCGGATGCTTTTTGCCATGGAAATCGATGCCCTGTTACGCCTCTTGGCCACGCGAAATGGCTCCGATCTTTTCCTTTCGACCGGGGCGCCACCGAGTGCCCGATTCGACGGCGTCCTGAAGATCCTTTCTGACCAGCCGTTCAAACCTGGCGAGATCGCATCGATTGCAGCGTCCATCATGGACGCCGAACAGCGCCTGGAGTTCGATCGGGAACTGGAGATGAATCTGGCAATGTCGCTGCCGGGCGTCGGTCGTTTTCGGGTCAATATTTTCAAGCAACGCAACGATGTCTCGATCGTGGCGCGCAACATCAAGCTGGATATTCCGCGCTACGAAGACCTGAATCTGCCGTCGGTGCTGCTGGAAACGGTGATGCTCAAACAAGGGCTGATGTTGTTCGTCGGCGCCACCGGCTCGGGCAAGTCCACGTCACTGGCGGCGCTGATCGACTACCGCAACCGGCATGGCAGCGGCCACATCATCACCATCGAAGACCCGATCGAGTTCATCCATCGGCATAAGAAATCGATCATCAATCAGCGTGAAGTGGGCGTCGATACCCGCAGTTTTCACGCGGCCCTGAAAAACACCCTGCGCCAGGCGCCGGACGTGGTGCTGATTGGCGAAATCCGCGACCGCGAAACCATGGAGCACGCCTTGGCATTTGCCGATACCGGTCATCTGGTGATTTCCACTTTGCATGCGCACAACGCCCATCAGGCACTGGATCGCATCATCAATTTCTTCCCGGAGGAACGCCGCACCCAGTTGTTGCATGACCTGGGCAACAACCTCAAGGCGTTTGTTTCGCAGCGATTGGTGCGTACCCACGACGGCCAGCGAAGGGCGGCAGTGGAAGTCATGCTGGGCACACCGACCGTTGGCGACCTGATCCGCCGTAACGCGTTCGATGAGCTCAAAGGGATCATGGAGAAATCCGTCGAGTCGGGCATGCAGACTTACGACGGGGCCTTGTTTGCGCTCGTCGTAGAAGGCGCGATCACCGAAGAAGAAGCACTCAAGCATGCCGACTCGGTGAATAACCTGCGTTTGCGGCTCAAGTTGCATGCCGAATCAACAGCCGGCGCTCAAACACCGCCCGGTGAATGGGGACTGATGGATTAGCGATGTTCGTCGATTACGTTCAGCCGGACAAAAAAAACCCCGCGACCGAATGAAGGCGCGGGGCAAAAATCTGGTTGGTTGCGGCCAACCAAAGGAGCTCGTGGAAATTCTATTTGGCGGCGACCGTCTCCGGTTGCCAGCCACCGCCGAGTGCTTTGTAGATTGCGACAATGCCGCGGTACAAATCGACTTCGGCCTGGGCCTGTGAATCTTCTGCCGCGAGGCGCTCACGTTGAGCGTCGAGCAGCACGAGGAAATCGTCGGTGCCTTCGCGGTACCGGATCTGCGCCAGGTCAGCAGCGGCGCGGCTGGATTCACTCTGGCGAATCAGAGAGATGAGGCGTTGCTGACGCTTGCCGTAATCGCTGAAGGCGTTTTCCGATTCTTCCAGTGCCAGCAACACTCGCTGTTCGTAGGTCGCCAAAGCGCCTTCGGCCTCGGCATCGGCGCCGCGTAAACGCGCGCGCACACTGCCCAAATCGAACGCTGCCCAGGTAATGCTCGGGCCGAGTGCCCAGGCGTTGGCCGCCGACGAACCGATCTGCGACCCGCGCCCTGCGGTAAAACCGAGGAAACCACTCAAACTCACTCGCGGAAACAAGTCAGCCTTGGCCACGCCGATGCGCGCAGTGGCGGCCGCCAACTGGCGTTCGGCACTGCGAACATCCGGACGCCGTTGCAGCAATTCGCCCGGATCTCCAATCGGCAACGCCTTGGCAATCGCCGGCAAGTCTTTCGGACTGAGGTCTACGCTCAGCTTGTCCGGGCGCTCGCCCAGCAGGGTGGCGATGCGGTTTTTCTGACGAACCTGTTCGGCCTGCAGTTGCGGCACGCTGGCTTCGACGGAGGCCAGGCGGGCATCGGCACGAACCACGTCGAGCTGATCGCCGACACCGGCATCGCGCAGGCTTTCAGTAATCTTGCGCGATTCCTGCTGGTTGTTCAGGTTGGCCAGGGCGATTTTCTCGCGCAGTTGCGCACCACGCAGTTGACCGTAGGCGTCCACCAGTTCGGCAATCATGCTGACTTGCAGTTGGTACAGGTCCGCTTCCGCGGCTTGCTGTTCGGCGTCGCTGGATTCCAGATTGCGCTGGATCCGTCCGAACAAGTCCAGTTCCCACGCCATGTCCAGGCCCAGGTCGTAGCGTTCGCTGTTGACCCGTTGCGTGGTCTGGCCCGGAATCTGGCCTTTACCCACTTCGCTGCTGGCCCGGCTGGTGATGGTTGGCATTGCGTCGTTGCTGGCGTCGTCGCGAATCGCCCGGGCGGCTTTCCAGCGAGCGAAAGCGACGCGCAAATCCCGGTTGCCCTGCAGCGATTGCGTGACCAGACGGTTGAGGGTCGGGTCTTCGAATTGCTGCCACCAGATGCCTTCGAAACGTGCGCGGTCAAAGTTCTTCTGGCCTGCCGCGCCGTCGGTGGCACTGGTGATGTTGGCCCGTTCGGTGGCGGGCGTCTGGTAGTCCGGGCCGACGGCGCAAGCGCTCAGGGCCAGCACCAGCAGGCTCGGTAGAAAGGCTTTCAAGCTCATTGTTGCGCCTCCAGTTTCAGCGCTTTGGCCGCTTTGCGCTTTTCACCGCGCTCCACGAAGTTACGGATCAGCACGTAGAACACCGGCGTCAGCAACAGACCGAAGAAGGTCACCCCGAGCATCCCGGAGAACACCGCCACACCCATGGCGTGACGCATTTCGGCACCGGCACCGCTGGAGAACACCAGTGGCACCACACCCATGATGAACGCGAAGGAAGTCATCAAGATCGGCCGCAGACGCAAGCGGCACGCTTCGAGCACCGCTTCGAGCGGGCTCATGCCTTCGTCTTCCTGTTTATCCTTGGCGAATTCGACGATCAGAATCGCGTTCTTACAGGCCAGTCCCACCAGTACGATCAAGCCAATCTGGGTGAAGATGTTGTTGTCGCCTCCCCAGGCAATCACACCGGTAATGGCCGACAGCAGGGTCATCGGTACGATCAGGATCACCGCCAGCGGCAGGCTCCAGCTTTCGTACTGTGCGGCGAGCACCAGGAACGCCAGCAATACGCAGAGCGGGAACACGAACAGCGCTGTGTTGCCGGACAGAATCTGCTGGAAGGTCAGGTCGGTCCACTCGTAGGTCATGCCGTTGGGAAGTTCTTCCGCGAGCAGCTTCTCGATGGCTTTTTCGGCCTGGCCAGAGCTGTAGCCCGGAGCGGCTGCACCGTTGATTTCAGCGGTGATAAAGCCGTTGTAGTGCATCACACGGTCCGGCCCCGAGGTGTCGCTGACCTTGATGAAGGTCGCCAGCGGGATCATCTCGCCCTTGTTGTTGCGCACTTTCAGCTGACCAATCTGGTCCGGTTCGAGGCGGAACTGCTGCTCGGCCTGAACGTTGACCTGATAGGTACGACCGAAGCGGTTGAAGTCGTTGGCATACAGCGAACCCAGGTAAATCTGCAGGGTGTCGAAGATGTCGCTGACGGCCACGCCGTGGGTCTTGGCTTTTTCCCGGTCGATGGCGGCATCGACCTGGGGCACGTTCACCGTGTAGCTGGTGAACAACGCGGCCAGTTCCGGCACGTTGTGGCTCTTGTTGATGATGTTCATGGTTTCTTTGTACAGCTCGTCGTAACCGAGGTTGCCACGGTCTTCGATCTGCAGACGGAAACCGCCAATGGTGCCCAGGCCTTGTACCGGCGGTGGCGGGAAAATCGCCATGTAGGCCTCCTGAATCCCGGCAAACTCGCCGTTCAAGGCACCGGCAATCGCACCGGCGGACATGCTGGCGTCTTTACGTTCGTCGAACGGTTTGAGGGTGACGAACACGATGCCGGCGTTCGGGCTGTTGGTAAAACCGTTGATCGACAGGCCGGGGAAGGCCACCGCACTTTCCACACCCGGCTGTTTAAGCGCGAGGTCGGACATGCGTTTGATCACGTCCTCGGTGCGGTCCAGGCTCGCGGCGTCCGGCAATTGCGCGAAGGCCACCAGGTATTGCTTGTCCTGGCCGGGGACAAAACCGGTCGGGGTGCTGGAGAAGCCGAAGAAGGTCAGCACCATCAAACCGGCGTAGACGATCATGGCGATGCCGCTGCTGCGGATGACCCGGCCCACCGTCCCGACATAGCCATGGCTGGCGCGTTCGAAGAATCGGTTGAACGGACGGAACAGCCAGCCGCCCAAGAGTTTGTCGAGCACTTTGGTAAAGCGGTCTTTCGGCGCGTCGTGGCTCTTGAGCAGCACGGCGGCCAAGGCAGGGGACAGCGTCAGGGAGTTGAACGCGGAGATGACGGTCGAGATGGCAATGGTCAGGGCGAACTGTTTGTAGAACTGGCCGGTGAGTCCGGAAATGAACGCCGCCGGAATAAATACCGCACACAGCACCAGTGCCGTCGCGATGATCGGCCCGGTCACCTCACGCATGGCTTTCTTGGTGGCTTCTACAGGCGTCTCCCCCAGCTCGATATGCCGTTCGACGTTCTCCACCACCACGATTGCGTCATCGACCACGATACCGATGGCCAACACCAGGCCGAACAGTGACAAGGCGTTGAGCGAGAAGCCGAACAGATGCATCACGGCAAACGTACCGATCAGCGAGACCGGCACCGCCACCAGCGGAATGATCGAAGCGCGCCAGGTCTGCAGGAACAGGATCACCACCAGCACCACGAGGATCAGCGCTTCGAAGAGGGTGTGAACCACCGCCTCGATGGAGCCGCGCACGAAGATCGTCGGGTCATAGACGATGCTGAAATCCATGCCTTCCGGGAAGTTCTTCTTCAGCTCGGCCATCTTGCCGCGCACGTCATTGGAGATGTCGATCGCGTTGGAGCCCGGCCGCTGGAAGATCGGAATGGCCACCGCCGGCTGGTTGTTCAGCAACGAACGCAGCGCGTATTGGCTGGAACCAAGCTCGATGCGAGCAATGTCTTTGAGGCGAGTAATTTCACCGTTGTCGCCGGAGCGGATGATGATGTTCTCGAACTCTTCCTCAGAGACCAGACGACCCTGCGTGTTGACCGACAGCTGGAATGCGGTGGCATTCGGCGCAGGCGGAGCGCCCAAGGCACCGGCAGCCACTTGGCGGTTCTGCTCGCGAATCGCGGTCACCACATCGGTCGCCGTCAGGTTGCGTGAAGCAGTTTTGTTTGGATCGAGCCACACCCGCAGCGAGTAATCGCCCATACCGAACAGCTGCACATCACCCACACCGCCCAGCCGCGCCAGCTCATCCTTGATGTTGAGCAGGGCGTAGTTGGACAGGTACAGCATGTCGTAGCGTTTATCCGGCGAGGTCAAGTGCACAACCATGGTCAGGTCGGGCGAAGCCTTGTCGACAGTGATACCGATGCGCGTCACTTCCTCGGGAAGTTTCGGTTCGGTACGTGTCACGCGGTTCTGCACCTGCACCTGCGCGTTGTCCAGGTCAGTGCCCAGCGCGAAGGTGATGGTCAGGGTGATCTTGCCGTCGGCGGTCGACTGCGAGGACATGTAGAGCATGTTCTCGACGCCCGTGATGGCTTGCTCCAGCGGAGCGGCCACGGTTTCGCCGATGACTTTCGGGTTGGCACCCGGGAAGTTGGCACGGACCACAACGGTCGGCGGCACGACTTCCGGGTATTCGCTGATCGGCAACTGGAACAGCGAAATCGCGCCGGCAATCAGGATCAGCAGCGACAGCACCGCTGCGAAGATCGGCCGGGAAATAAAGAATTGGGAAAAATTCATCTGGTTTGTCGTCCCTTAACCGCGTGGGGTCGCGGTAGCCACTTTTACAACCGCACCTGGCGCGGCCTTGGCAGGCGCGACTTGGGGCAGGTTGCTGGCTTCCAGCGCTTGTCGTTGTTGAGCCAGCGCGGCGAGGGTTTGCTCGCTGGCCATCGGGATGACTTCAGGGGTGACCGGCGAACCTGGACGTACGCGTTGCAGGCCCTTGACGATGACCGTGTCGTCCTTGCTCAGGCCACTGCGCACGATGCGCAAGCCTTCGATTTTCGGACCCAGCTCGACGGAGCGGTAGGCGGTGTTGTTCTCGCCATCCAGCACCAGCACGAATTTTTTGCCAAGGTCGGTACCCACCGCTTCGTCATTGATCAGCACGGCGGAGTAAGTGCCACTGCCGACCAGTTTCAGACGTGCATAAAGGCCTGGGGTGTAGGCGCCATCGGCATTGTCGAAGACAGCGCGACCGCGAATGGTGCCGGTTTGCGGGTTGACCTGGTTGTCGACGAAGTTCATGACGCCCTGGTGCGGGTTGCCTTCTTCGTTGGACAGGCCCAGGTAAACCGGAGTGGTGGCGCCGCGTTTGCCTTGGCGGGCGAGGGCGGTGTACTTGAGGAACACACGCTCGTCGGCATCAAAGTAGGCGTAGACCTTGTCGGTGGAAACAACGCTGGTCAGCGCGGTGGTGTCGGCGGTCACCAGGTTGCCGGCGGTGATTTCGGCACGGCTGACGCGGCCGCTGATGGGCGCTGTAACGCGGGTGAAGCTCAGGTTCAGTTTGGCCAGATCCAGTTGCGCCTGCAGCGCGCCGACAGCGGCGCGGGCTTCTTGAGAAGCACTGGTGCGCGAGTCGGCCAGTTCGGCGGAAATCGCGTTGCTGGTGCGCAGGCGTTCACCGCGTTGCGCCTCATTTTCACTGCGAGTGGCGGTGGCGCGAGCTTGGGACACCAAAGCTTCAAGGCGGCGGACCTCGGCCTGGAACGGGCGCGGGTCGATCTGGAACAACAAATCGCCTTTCTTGACCAGTGCGCCTTCGGTGAAGGCCACGTCATCAATCTGGCCGGAAACCCTTGGACGGATCTGAACGGTTTCCGGCGCTTCGAGCCGCCCGGTAAATTCGTCCCACTCATTGACCGGTTGCTCCAGCACTTTGGCCACGCTGACCTTGGCGGCGGGCGGAGCGGCGGCTGTGTCCGGCGTCTTGCCACAGGCGCTCATCACCAGTACGGCCAGCAAGGCCAACGGGAAGCGCAAATGTTTGAGTGATTGTTCCATGGATGCATCCGCCAATGTATTAAGAATGGGCGGATGATGCTTGGCGAGGGGCGTATCACACGAATCGAATGGGGCGAAGGTAACTATCATTCGGAATGATACGAACCCGAACGGAGCTCTCTAGCGTGCGCCTTTCGTTAGGCGGCTATCAATTGGCTTGAGGGTAATACTGTATTGCCTGGGCCGCAAGAATCCACCGCATGCTAGCGCGAGTTACAGTGATCAGCCCTGAACCCGCGAAACAATGATGGAGGCATCGAGCTAACTGAACTATAGTAAATCCATGATTTTGGGTATTAAACAGATAACTGGCGAGTAACACACAGTATGCTGGAGTTAAACTTTGTTAAACCAGACGAACTCGTCAAGCGCCTGTGTGATCGTTTGCGTAAAGAGCGCTTGGCCCTGCAATTGACGCAAGCCGATGTCGCCGGACGCGCCGGTATTGGCACCAATACGGTGTCCAACCTGGAGGCAGGGCGAAATGTCGGGTTCGAAAACGTGGTCCGTGTAGCGATGGTGCTTGGACGCACCAAGGAACTCGAAGAACTGTTCATGCCAAAGCTCGACAGCCTCGAAGACATTCGCCGGTATGAAACCAGTGTTAACCGCCAGCGTATCAAAAGGAGGATGACCGATGCTTGAACAGGTTGAGGTTTTCTACGTTGGCTGGGGTGAGCGCTGGCTGTGGGGCACGCTTGTGTCTACGACCGCAATCACTGGCCGCCCGCAGATCATGTTCGAGTACAGTAATTTGGCAAAGAGCAAGGGACTCGAGCTGTCGTCCTACACGCTGCCATTGGAGGGTGTCCAGTTACGTCGAGGCTTCCCTTCCCATCAGTTCGGCCTCCCAGGGCCCGTCTATGATTCTTTGCCCGACGGTTGGGGCATGCTGCTGATGGACCGGTTGTTCAGGCGCCGCCATCTAAATACAGCACGGATAGGACCTCTGGAACGCTTGGCCTACATTGGCAAAAATGCCATGGGCGCGATGTCGTTCGAGCCCGTAGCGCCCGAGGGGGAAGTGTCGCAGACGCACATCCCCGTTGAGTCGCTCGCCGCCGAGATTCAGGAAGTTCTCAATGGCGAGGGCGGGGAATTTCTGCAGACGCTGCTGCTGGTGGGCGGCTCGCCGCAAGGTGCGAGGCCAAAAGCGTTGGTCTTTCGCGACCCCCAGGATGGGGCGTTTACCACCGCCGCCACACCGGGCTTCGAAGCCTGGCTGATCAAGTTTCCGGCGAAAGACGAACATCCTGAAGTGTGTGCAATCGAAATGGTCTACGCCGAGTGCTTGCGCAGGTGCAACATCCCGACCCCGGACACACAGCACTTCAATCTGCCCAACGGGCTGGCAGCTTTCGCGAGTAAACGCTTTGATCGCATCGACGGTCAGCGCGTCCCCATGCAAAGCCTCGCCGCCTTTACCGGAGCCGACTATAAGTCGCCGGGATCGCTGGATTACTTGAATTTCTTGCGTGCAACACAGATGTGCACGAACGATGTGCGGGAGAAAGCGTTCGCTTTCGAACGTGCGGTCTTCAACGTCGCGTTCAACAATCGGGACGATCATCCGAAAAACTTTGCTTACCTCATGTCTCGTTCCGGCACATGGCATTTGGCGCCGGCCTATGACGTGACTTTCTGCGAAGGCCCCGGTGGCTATCACCAGATGGATGTGCTGGGAGAGGCGTTGAAAATCAGTCGAGAAGCGATGCTCAGACTTGCAGAAGAAGCCGAGGTCCCGATGGAGTCGGCAGCGGCCATCATCAGCAGGATTTGCGAATCGGCCAGCCAGTTTGCAGCCTTGGCGCAAAGCATGTTTGCGCGAATGATCACCGCTGAGACAGTGCAGCGTATTCAACAACGAATCAATGAGAACGTCCGCCTGCTTCGCTAGCTCGATGCCCTCGGCCGTGAAGCGGTCACCGGGCGAGCGAAGCTCGATAGAAGTCAGACGCTACCGACCAGTTTCCCCTCCGTCATTCTGCGCTTATAGGCACTATCGCGACTCGCCAACCAGAAATACAACGGCGAAGTCACCACCAGCCCCACCACCCAGGACAAATCCGCCCCGTTGATGTGCTGTGAAATCGGACCCACATACAGCGGCGTGTTCATGAAGGGGATCTGCACCACAATCCCCACCGCATACGCCAGCAACGCATGCGGATTGAAGCGGCCATATATCCCGCCATCCACGCGAAAGATCGAGGCTATGTCGTACTTGCCCTTATGGATCGCGTAAAAGTCGATCAGGTTGATTGCTGTCCACGGCACCAGCACCACCAGCAACACCAGTACCATGTCCACGAAGTGGCCGATGAAGTCTTTCGAGGCGAATACCGCTGCAATCGCGCACGCCGCCAGCACCAGGATGGAGATCACCGCACGGCTTTTGGCCGTTGGAATCCAGCGATATGCGAAGGTCTGTACGAGCGTGATGATCGACAGCACCGCGCCGTACAGGTTGAGGGCGTTGTGGCTGATGACGCTGAGCAGGAATAGCACCAGCATCAGGGGGCCGATGGAGCCGGTGGCGAGTTTCACGGCTTCCATGGTGTCCATGCCGACCGGAGTGGCAAGGACAGCGACGGCGCCGAAAATGAACGACAGGCTGGAACCCAGCGCCGAGCCCAGGTAAGTGGTCCAGAAGGTGGACGCTACGGGCACGTCAGCCGGCAGGTAGCGGGAGTAGTCCGAAACGTAAGGGGCAAACGCGATCTGCCACAGCGCAGCCAGGGAGACAGTGGCGAGCCAGCCAGAGATGTTGAAGCTTCCGCGCGTCAGGAAATCCGTGGTCTGAATGTGGGTGAAGATGTAGCCGAAACCCAGAACGATCCCGGCGCCCAATACCCAAGTGCCAATGCGGTTGAGCACGTGGATGAAACGGTAGCCGATGATGCCGATAATCCCGGAGCCGATGGCGCCGATCACGATGCCCACCGGTACGGGCACCGCGTCGACCACGCCGTGCAGGGATTTACCCGCAAGCACGATGTTGGAGGCAAAGAAGCCGACGTACATGACGCCAGCGATGACTACCACCAGCAACGCGCCGAGAGAACCAAACTGCGCGCGGCTCTGGATCATTTGCGGGATGCCCATTTGCGGGCCCTGGGCCGAGTGCAGCGCCATCAGCACGCCGCCGACCAGGTGGCCGACGAGGATGGCGACGATGCCCCACATCAGGTTCAGTTGGAACAGTTGCACACCCAGGGCGCCGGTCACTATCGGCAACGGCGCGATATTGCCGCCGAACCACAGGGTGAACAGGTCGCGTACCTTTCCATGGCGGTCTTCCGGGGGCACGTATCCAATGGTGTGTTTTTCAATAAGCGGTGCGGAGGATGTTGCAGTGGTAACCATGACGAGCTCCAAGGCAAGGTGAGTACGTGGGCGTACTTCGCAGCGCATCGCCTGCGCGACGCTTTGTTGTTGGAGTGATCATCTGTAAAGGTGGCAGAGAGGTAAATTAGTAAGTTTGTTGCTACAGACCTTAAAAAAAGTATCTCGCATGCCTTTTTGCTCCGGTATGTTGCATGCGCCATGAGCGCTGCACAAAGCAGCTGTTTCTTGCACCCGCATGGGGCAAATTCCGACGTTTACCGAGGTTCCGATGGCTGCCTACAACCTGCGCCAACTCAGATATTTTGTGACCACGGCTGAGTGCGGCAGCGTCGCCGAGGCGTCGCGCAAGCTGTATATCGCGCAGCCGTCGGTCTCGACCGCCATCAAGCAGCTGGAAGACAGCTTTGGCGTGCAGCTGTTTATCCGCCATCACGCCCAGGGTGTGTCGTTGACGCCCAGTGGCGCACGGTTCTACCGCAAGGCGCTGGAGCTGTTGCGGGTGGCTCATGAGTTCGAGCAAAACGCCTTGGCGGACAATGATGTTGTAGCGGGGCAGATCGATATCGGCTGCTTTGAAACGGTTGCGCCGTTGTACCTGCCGCGTTTGATCGCCGGCTTCAAGGCGCGTTGGCCGGGGGTGGAAATCCGCATTCGCGATGGCGAGCAGCAAGAGCTGGTGCAAGCGCTGACGGCGGGCAGTATCGATGTGGCAATGTTGTTCGAGCATGACTTGGGCGGCACCATCGAGACCACGCCGTTGATGCCGCCGCAGCAGCCGTATGCGTTGTTGCCGGCGGATCACCGGTTTTCGCAGCAGGCCAGGGTGTCGTTGACGGACCTGGTGCTGGAACCGATGATTTTGCTGGACGTGTTGCCCAGCCGCACGTACTTCGTAAGCATCTTTGAAGAGCGCGGGTTGACGCCGAATATCGTGTTCAGTTCGCCTTCAATCGAGATGGTGCGGGGGATGGTGGGCCGGGGGTTTGGTTTCTCGATCCTGGTGACCAAGCCGTTCACGGAGTACACCTACGATGGCCAGAAAGTCGTGTGCATCCCATTGGCTGAAACCGTCACTGGGTCTGGCTTGTCGGCGGTGTGGCTGCGGCGGGCGCCGCTGACCAAACCGGTGCAATTGTTCGTTGATCACTGCCGCGAAGAACTGGCGCGAATCCTCGGCTGAACATGGAATGCAATCTGCATCGACAATAGAGATCAATTGTGGGAGCCGGGCAAGCCCGCGATGGCGGTGGGTCAGTAGCCAGGGACGCTGGCTGATACACCGCCCTCGCAGGCAAGCCAGCTCCACAGGTTTGGCGTTGTTGCAGAGACGGTGTTCAGTTCACGCGCGTACCGACTCCAGCATCCGCAGCAGCATCGCGTCACACTTCGCCAACTGCGCCACACTCACAAACTCATCCGGCTTATGGCCCTGGTCCATGCTGCCAGGCCCACACACCACGGTAGGAATGCCGACCGCATCGAACAACCCGCCTTCGGTGCCAAACGCCACCGTGCCGAATTCCCGCGATCCGCAAAACGCCGCAATCAACTCCGCGGCCTGGCTGCGCTCATCGGTGACCAAACCGGGGTAGGCGGACAATTCGGTAAAGCGAATCGCACTTTGCGCGCTAACGGCTTGCATGCGTGGCAACACCTGTTGTTCGGCGTAAGCCATCAACGCCGACGCCACCTCACCCGGATCCTGCGACGGCAGCGCACGGACTTCAAAATCAAACCGACAGTCCGCCGGCACGATATTCAGCGCCTTGCCACCACTGATCACCCCGGTTTGCACCGTGCTGAAGGGCGGGTCAAACCGCGGGTCTTGCTTCTCCCGCAGTTGTTGCCCGATTCGCCCCAGCTCACCAATCAACTCTACGGCATGCTCGATGGCATTCACGCCAGAAGGCGCATAGGCCGAATGACAAGCCTCGCCATGCACATCACAGCGCATCGCCAACTTACCTTTATGCCCAAGCACAGGTTTGAGTTCCGTCGGTTCGCCGATAATGCACAGCATCGGCTTGACCGGCCGCTGCTCCAGCACCTTGAGCAATGAGCGCACGCCGAGGCAACCCACTTCCTCGTCGTACGACAGGGCGATATGCACCGGTATCCGCAACGGCGCTTCAACCAACGCCGGCACCAGGGCCAGCACGCAGGCGATATAGCCCTTCATGTCCGCCGTGCCCCGGCCAAACAGCTTGCCGTTTCGCTCGGTCAATTCAAACGGCGGTACCGTCCATGGCTGGCCATCGACCGGCACCACGTCGGTATGCCCCGACAGCGCGATACCCGGCCATTCAACCGGGCCGATGCTGGCGAACAGGTTAGCCTTGCTGCGTTCTTCGTTATGGATCAGCTCGCTGGTCACGCCGAAACCCGCCAGGTAATCGCGCACAAACGCGATCAGTTGCAGGTTGGACTCCCGGCTGGTGGTATCAAACTGCACCAGCGTTTGCAGCAGTTCACGGCTGCTGCTCATCGATCGTCACCCGCCACGCCGTAGCCGGGAGAGCGGTCGGGGGCGAGGGCACGATCGATATAGTCCTGCATTTGCGGGCGATAGGCGTCCCAGAGCTTTTGCAGCTGACCGATGGGTTGTTCATCGGCCCAGTCCACCCGCAGGTTGATGATCGGCCAGGTCAATTCGCCCACCACCACCACCGCGGCCGAATGCACCGGGCCGGCTTCGCCACCGGCGTCGATGGCGGCGTTCATCGCGGCGAGCAAACGATCGGCCAACTGACCTTCACCTTGCTCGAACGCCTGGACCATCGCCTCGATCACCGCGCGGTCTGCAAGCATATTGCCGGCCGCCACGCACTGTTCGCCTGACACGGCGTTGTGGGTGCCGAGGGTTTTGCTGCCGCTGAAATGCACGGCGCGGCCCAGGTGATCAATCGCCGTCAGTTGCCGGTATTGGCTGTAGCCGTTACTCGTCAGCGCTTTATCGAGGGCGTCGGCAGGGGCCAGGCCCAGTTCCAGCAGGTCAAGCACCTCCGGGCCCAGGGCTGGCAGCGTGATGTTCTGGGTCGACACTGCGCCCACACCCGGGCGCAGCCACGGGCAGCGCGCCCCCACGGCGATGCTCGATGAGCTGATGGCGATGCCCAATTGGCCGGTGTCTGCGCAACGGGCGACGATTGAAAAGGTCATGGGTAGCCTCCTTATTCCGGGATAACCGCGATCACGTCGATTTCCATCAGCCATTGCGGCTGACCCAGGGCGGACACCACCAGCCCGGTGGAGATCGGGAACACGCCCTTGAGCCACTTGCCGACTTCCTGGTACACCGGCTCGCGGTAGCGTGGGTCGATCAGGTAGGTGGTGGTTTTGACGATATGACTCAGGTCGCTGCCGGCCTCTTCGAGCAGTTGCTTGACGTTTTTCATGGCTTGTTCGGCCTGGGCGCGCGGGTCGCCAAGGCCGATCAGGTTACCGTCGAAATCGGTACCCACCTGGCCGCGGACATACACGGTGTTGCCGGCGCGCACCGCCTGGCACAGGTCGTTGTCCAGACTCTGGTTGGGGTAGGTTTCCTTGGTGTTGAACATGCGAATACGGGTGTGGGTAGGCATCAAAAAAACTCCGGCAAAAGTGATCAGGCGCTGACAGGGGATTGGCGAACGACCGGTGCGGTTTCGCGGTATTCAAGGTATTGGCGCTGGATGGCGATATGGTCGGCGACGTACTTGGCGTCGTGCCACACGCCCCAGATAAACGACGAGCCACGGCGCGACTGCCACGGCAAACCCAGGAAGTAGATGCCCGCTTCGCTGGCCACGCCTCGCTGGTGCTGCGGCTTGCCGGCGGCGTCAAACGCATCGACTTTCAACCAGCTGTAATCCACGGCAAAACCGGTGGCCCAGATGATCGAGGTGATGCCGGCCTTGGCCAGGTCCAGTTCCAGGATCGGGTGCTTGATGCAATCCGCGTCGGGGAACACATGACGGGCTTCAGGTTCCAGGGGCAGGTCCAGGCCGTTACGCTCGACATAGGCGTCTGCGGCATCCAGCAGGGCCAGGTAGTTCTCATCGCCACGCGCGAGGTTTTCCACCAGGTTGGGCTGAAACGTCGCGACGCTGCCATTAAAGGATTGAGTCAAGCCGACCAGTGTCATGCCTTGCCGGGCCAGTTCACGGAAGTCGATGGTCTTGCCGCCATGGGCGCCGCTGACTGCGATGGTCACGTGCTCACGGCCGGGTTTCATCGCGGCCTGGTCCCACTCGCCCAGCACCCCCAGCCACCAGCAGAAATCACGGTTGCGATAGGCACGAGGCGGGCGGTCGTGGGCGCCAACGGACAGGAACACCTGGCGACCGGAGCGCTGCAACTCATCGGCGATCTGCACCCCGGAGGAGCCTGCGCCCACCACCAGCACGCCGCCGACCGGCAGTTGCGCGGGGTTGCGATAGTCAGCGGAATGGATCTGGTGCAGCGCCACGTCTTGCGGCGCGATAGCCGGAATCACCGGCTTCTGAAATGGCCCGGTCGCGGCCACCACGCGATTGGCTTCGATCACGCCTTCGCTGGTATGCACGGTGAAGCCTGGGCGCCCCACGTTGCGAACCACCGAAGTCACGTCTACGCCGGTACGAATCGGCGCGTTGAATTTGCGTGCATAGGCTTCAAAGTAGTCCGCCACCCGCTCTTTTGGCGCAAAGCCATCGGCGGCGACGTCATCAAATTCCAGGCCGGGAAAACGGTCGTGCCAGGCGGGGCCGTTGGCAACCAGCGAATCCCAGCGCCCGGTGCGCCAGCGCTCGGCAATACGGCTGCGCTCCAGCACCAGGTGCGGCACGCCTTGCTTGCTCAAGTGTTCGCTCATGGCCACGCCAGCCTGACCGGCCCCCACCACCAAAGTGTCTACTTTTGTTATCGCTTCAGTCATGTGTCTGTCCTTGCGTAATGCAGTTGGATTCAGGTCGTGCATGACTTCAAGGCTAGGGGGGAGGGGGGTATTAATAAAATATTATTAAGCTGGGAAGTGAGCATAAATATCGGATGCAAGCTCACCCTATCGGGTGATTTCGATGATTTCCCGGGTGTGGGACCATCATTTCCATTCATTCAATGAGTCTTTGATGTGGAAAACGACCGGCTTTCTTCTGCGCAATGGTTCGAGCAAATGGCTCATGTCACCGAGAGCATCGGGCAGGCGGGCTTCGCGGCTGCTTTGTTCGATGCCCTTGGTTGTATCTGGCCGATTCAGGCCACAACGCTGTATTTGTACCCGCACGGCGGCATGCCCAGCGCGTTGTTCGAGCTGGAAGGGCCATGGTTGCCACAAGGCAACGTGCGCCAGTACCTGTCCGGTTTTTACTTGCTGGATCCGTTTTACGGGGCGTGCGTGGAGAGGGTTGCCTCAGGGTGTTACGACCTGGCGGATGTCGCTCCCGATCATTTCGAACTCAGCGAATATTTCCAGTCGTTTTACCGGCACTCGCACCTGGAGGATGAGCTGAACTACATCCTGCAGTTGAGCAATGGGTCGAGCCTGGCGGTGTCACTGGCGTTCACGCAAAAGCTGGACGCGGCCACGACACAACAGTTCAAGCGTATAGCGCCTTGGGTGCTGGCCGTGCTGGGCAAGCATTTTGTCGGCCTGGATGCACAGGGTTCGCGCTTTGAAAGCCAGCTGGAGCAGCGCATCCACGCAGCGCTCAACAATTTTGGCTCCTCGATTCTCACAGAGCGCGAATGCCGGATTGCTCAACTGATACTGCGCGGCCACTCCACCCGCTCGCTGGCCGAGCGCCTTGGCCTGTCGGAAGACACCATCAAGTCTCACCGCAAACACATCTACAGCAAGCTCGATATAGGCGCGCAATCGGAACTGTTTTCCCTGTTTATCGATTCGTTGGCCGAAGCCCAAGGCGTGCTCAGTAAAGATCCCCTTGAAAGTTATATGAACAAGATCCGCTGAGCGGATCACTACTAACAAGAGAGAAAAAACATGAACTTACCATTCGAACCCAAACGCCAGACCGAGGAATATCAGAAGTCCGACGCGGCCCACCATATCCACGCGTTTGTGGATCAAAAGGCGCTGAATGCCGAAGGCCCCCGGGTGATCGTCCGCGGCGAAGGCCTGTATGTGTGGGACAGCGAAGGCAAGCGCTACCTGGACGGCATGTCCGGCCTGTGGTGCACCCAGCTAGGTTATGGTCGCAAGGACTTGACCGCCGCCGCGGCGGCGCAGATGGACCAGCTGGCCTACTACAACATGTTCTTTCATACCACCCATCCGGCGGTGATCGAGCTGTCCGAGCTGCTCTTCAGTCTCTTGCCAGGCCACTACAGCCACGTGATCTACACCAACTCCGGCTCCGAAGCCAACGAGGTGTTGATCCGTACCGTTCGCCGTTACTGGCAGGTGGTTGGTCAGCCGCAGAAAAAGATCATGATCGGTCGCTGGAACGGCTATCACGGCTCCACCCTGGCGGCTTCTGCGCTGGGCGGGATGAAATTCATGCACGAGATGGGTGGTTTGATTCCTGATGTCGCGCATATCGATGAGCCTTACTGGTACGCCCAGGGCGGCGAGTTGACCCCGGCTGAGTTCGGACGCCGCTGTGCCCTGCAGCTGGAAGAAAAAATCCTGGAACTGGGTGCCGAAAACGTCGCGGGCTTTATCGCCGAACCTTTCCAGGGTGCTGGCGGCATGATCTTTCCGCCGGAAAGCTACTGGCCGGAAATCCAGCGCATTTGCCGTCAATACGATGTGCTGCTCTGCGCCGATGAGGTGATCGGTGGCTTTGGTCGCACGGGCGAGTGGTTCGCCCACGAGTACTTCGGTTTCGAGCCGGACACCCTGTCGATCGCCAAAGGCCTGACCTCCGGCTACGTCCCCATGGGCGGCCTGGTGCTGGGCCAGCGCATAGCCGATGCGCTGGTAGAGCGGGGCGGCGTCTTTGCCCACGGTCTGACCTATTCCGGACACCCGGTCGCGGCGGCGGTGGCGTTGGCGAACCTCAAGGCGCTGCGTGATGAGGGCATCGTGCGCACGGTGAAGGAAGACACCGGGCCGTACTTGCAACAGATCCTGCGTGAAGTGTTCGGCAACCATCCGATGATCGGCGAGATCCAGGGCGCGGGCCTGCTCGCCGCCTTGCAGTTCGCCGAGGACAAGAGCACGCGCAAACGCTTCGACAACGAAAACGACCTGGCCTGGCAATGCCGCACCTTTGGTTTTGAAGAGGGGGTGATCATTCGTTCGACACTGGGCCGCATGATCATGGCGCCAGCATTGGTGGCCACTCGCGCGGAACTGGATGAGCTGGTGGAAAAAACCCGTCTCGCGGTAGACCGCACCGCTCGAATCGCGGAAAAGCTGTGAAGTGATCTGATCACCACCCCGTGCCCGGGGTGGTGATCGTCATCTTTACATCGCCCTGCGGGTAAAGCGGACAGGCATTTGTTCAGCGGATGAATCACTGACGGTACCGATCCCATCGGGTACCGCGGCGCCCTGCATTCAAATTTCCAGGAGTCAGCAATGAATACAATAACAAACGCGGCCGATACTCCCTCCCATCACTCTCCCTCCAAAGTGACATCGTCTCGCCGATTTCGACAACCCCTCGGGCTTGTCGGGCTGGTGCTCTTCGGCCTGGCGTACATGGTCCCGCTGGCCGTGTTTACAACCTACGGCCTGGTCACCCAGATGACCAAGGGCCACTTGCCAACCGCCTACCTGCTGACGCTCGCGGCCATGCTTCTGACCGCTTATAGCTATGGACGCATGGTCCAGGCGCATCCTTACTCAGGATCGGTCTACACCTACACGCGCAAGGCGTTCGGCGCCTACTTTGGCTTCATCGCCGGGTGGACCTTGCTGCTGGACTACATCTTCCTGCCGCTGCTCAGTTATTTGCTGATCGGCATCTACATGTCTGAATACTTCCCTGCAGTGCCAACTGCCGTATGGGTGCTCGGTTCAATTGCCTTGGTGACCGTTCTCAACCTGGTCGGGATCGAGTCGATCACCCGGGTCAACTGGATACTTGTTGTTGCCCAGTTGGTGTTCATTGTGGTGTTCGTGGCGTTATCGGTGCACAACCTGAGTGGGCACTCCGAACCGGTTTCGCTGCTCGCACCCTTCCACCACGAAGGCTTCAGCGTGCCGTTGATCATGACCGGCGCAGCGGTGCTCTGCCTGTCCTTCCTCGGCTTCGATGCGGTGTCGACAATGGCCGAAGAGACGCCCGACCCGCGACGCACAATCCCGCTCGCAATCATGGTGGTGTCGTTGTTCGGCGGGCTGCTGTTTCTCGTCGTGTCCTATTTCGCCCAAATGGTTTTCCCCGAATGGAACAGTTTCGCCGACCCCGACTCAGCCTCGGTGGACGTGATGCGTCGCGTCGGTGGCGAACTGCTGGTGACGGCGTTCACCGCCACCTATGTGGCGGGCTGCTTCGCCTCGGCAATGGTCTCCCAGGCCAGTGTCTCCCGCGTGCTGTTTGCCATGGGACGCGACGGTGCGCTGCCTCGAGTGTTCGGCAAGCTGGTTTCGAAAAAACGCGTACCGGCCACCGCGATCATGCTGGTCAGCCTGTTTTCGTTGATTGCGCTGTTCATCACCCTGGACACCGTGGCCAACATGATCAGTTTCGGTGCGCTCTTCGCGTTTTCGGCGGTGAACCTGTCGGTGATCAAGCATTACCTGGTCGACCAGCAGTTGCGGGGTACTCGTAACTACCTGTTGTACGCGGCGCTGCCTGGATTGGGCTTTCTCAGCACTATCTGGCTGTGGACGAGCCTGTCCGGCATGTCGTTCACCATTGGTCTGGGCTGGATGGGGCTTGGGCTCATTTGCCTGCTGGGTATCACGCGCGGGTTCCAGGTGAAGATGCCTGAACTGCACATGGCGGAATAAAAAAATGTCATCCATTGGGAACTACACCATGTTCGATCTTGACCACTGGCAGCAACGTGCTGCCCGCCAAACCTTTATCGACAGCGCCTTGATCGACGGCCAGCAAGTGGGCGCGTTGTCCGGGGCGACTTTCGACGCCATCAACCCTGCGACCAACCAGCTGCTTGCGCGCGTCGCGGCGTGTGGCATTGAGGAGGTCAATCTGGCGGTGCGTTCTGCCCGCCGTGCTTTTAACGAAGGCCCTTGGCGACGTATGTCGCCTGGGGAGCGCAAGAAAATCCTGATCAAACTTTCCGGGCTGCTAATGACCCACCGCGAAGAGCTGGCGCTGCTCGATTCGCTGAACATGGGCAAGCCGGTGATGGATGCCTACAACGTGGATGTGCCCGGTGCCGCACAGGTGTTCGCCTGGTACGGCGAAGCCCTCGACAAGGTCTACGATCAGGTCGCGCCCACCGCCCGCAATGCGCTGGCCACCATCACCCGCGAAGCGTTGGGGGTGATTGCTGCCGTGGTGCCGTGGAATTTCCCGCTGGACATGGCCGCGTGGAAACTGGCACCTGCATTGGCCGCTGGCAACAGCGTTGTACTCAAACCCGCCGAGCAATCGCCATTCTCCGCCCTGCGCCTGGCCCAACTTGCCCTGGAGGCAGGCGTCCCGGAAGGCGTGCTGAACGTGGTTCCGGGCCTGGGCGAGAGCGCCGGCAAGGCGCTGGGATTGCATCCGGACGTGGATTGCCTGGTGTTCACCGGCTCCACTCAGGTCGGTAAATATTTTATGCAATATTCCGCCCAGTCCAACCTCAAGCAGGTCTGGCTGGAGTGCGGTGGCAAGAGCCCGAACCTGGTGTTTGAAGACTGCCAGGATCTGGAGCTGGCGGCGGAGAAGGCCGCCTTCGGCATTTTCTTCAACCAGGGCGAAGTCTGCTCGGCCAACTCTCGGCTGTACGTGCAACGCTCTATCCACGACGAATTTGTCGAGCGCCTGATCAGCAAGTCGCGTGCGTGGATGCCCGGTGATCCTCTGAACCCGGGTAGCGCTGCAGGGGCAATCGTCGACAGTGAGCAAACCGCCCGCATCATGAAAGCAATCGGCCAGGCGCATGCAGACGGTGCCACGCTGTTGGCCGGTGGTGAGCAGTTAATCATCAACGGTTCCTCCAACTTCATCCAGCCGACCATCTTTGGCAGCGTGAAAAGCGACATGAGCATTGCGCGGGATGAAGTGTTCGGTCCTGTTCTGGCGGTCAGCGCCTTTGACTCTGAGGAGGAGGCCGTACAGCAAGCCAACGACAGCATTTATGGCCTGGCGGCGTCGGTATGGAGCGATGACCTCAATCGTGCCCATCGCGTAGCTCGCGCCTTGAATGCCGGGACGGTCTCGGTCAACACCATCGATGCGCTGGATGTGTCGGTGCCATTTGGGGGCGGCAAGCAGTCGGGTTTTGGTCGCGATCTGTCGCTGCATTCCTTTGATAAATACACGCAACTGAAAACCACCTGGTTTCAGCTGCGCTAAGACGCTGTTAGACCTTCGCTATTCCTGGTCAGTTAAGCCGTTGGGCCAGGTCGAACTGCGTTTGGGAGAGCCTGAGGATGTCGACAATGTCGGCGCGCGCCGGGTTGGAATCCGATACTGCGGCATGCTCAGTGCTTCTCTCTCGCGGGGAGGGTTGCCTCCAGGCTCAAGCCCTCGAGGTAGTGCTCCAGATCCTTTTCGTTCACCTGAGTAAAGCGCCCTTGCTCAAGATCCACGATACCGATCGAGGTGGCCTGTCGCAGGGCCTCAATTTTGGCAGTGTCTTCGGCGATACGCTGTTCCAATAGCCGCAAACCTTCCCGCATCACTTCGCTGGCATTCTGATAGCGGCCAGACTGCACCAGGTCATGGATAACCTGTTCCTGATGAGGGGTGAGCACAACGTTTCGCGTCGCCATAATAAGCTCCAGCTTTCGACAAACAGTATCTTTCTTTCATTGGCATATTATGCCATTTCACCTGGGTGCACATAGTTTGGGATTTGAGTCTGACGAACTGTGACGTACGGGGTCGTCCTTTGTAGCAGGCGCACAAAGTCAAAAAAGGGCTGTCGCAGCGGGACGTCGTAGCCAGCTTGATGAGTGTAGGCCTTTGGCCTTCAGTTTGGCCAAGCCTGGTTTGATGTGTCAGGCGCTCTCTAGCGTTCCGCCCTAAGCCTCATCCCTTTCAAGGTCTTTTTGTTTTAGCAGCCTTAATTACCCGGTCGTTGAAACATGTGCATGCACTGCGGCGCCTTGAACCCATGTCTTGGGCTTGGGCACCTTTGGACCACGAGGGCTTTTCGCAACTTGTTTGGGTTGAATGTTTCTGGCCAGCTCCAATAAGCGCTGAGCCAGTTTTTCCAGTGGAACGGCGGGAAGAAATTCCGAGGGCAACGCAATCTGCGTTCGCTCATAACCACTTCTGACCTGCACCGCCAAGTGATAGATCGAAGCTTCCCATCCTTCAGGCTGGCTATCGCGATGAGCCTGCTCGACGCTGCGTTTGAGGACGGCCAGGACGTTGTAAGCCAGTACCGCAGTGGTGAACCCGAGCAAGGCAGCCTTTGGACTGCCAAGGGTTTCAATTCGGGTATCCCTGAATGAAATTTCAGCCTATCCGGCTACGCCTAAAGACTCTCAGGGTCGCCAAAAAACATCTGAATGCGCGAGCGCAACCAGCGCTCACCCGGATCGTTGTCCTGCGACCCCCGCCAGGCCATGTGCAATTCGAACGTTTGCACTGGCAACGGCGGGTCCTCTGCGCGTACGCCGCCCGCCGCTGTTAGCGCTTCAGCCGTGTAATCGGGCACGGTCGCGACAATGTCGGTGCCACTGAGCAGCGTACTCAAGCCGTTGAACTGCGGCACGGCCAGCACTACGTGACGTTTGCGCCCGAGTTTTTCCAGTTCTTCATCTATGAAGCCACTGAGGTCGCCGGCGAATGACACCAGCGCATGCGGCCGCGCGCAGAAATCGTCCAGGCTCAGCGGGCCGGGCACGGTGTCCGCGCGAAGCAATTTCGGCAGGCTGCGGCGCAGCACCTTGCGTTTGGCGTTGGCCGGCAAGTCCTGCGTGTAGCTCACGCCAATAGAGATTTCACCCGAGGCCAGCAGGCTGGGCATCAGAATGTAGTTGGCACGACGCACCACCAGGACAATGCCCGGCGATTCGGCACGCAGGCGCTTGAGCAGCATGGGCAGCAAGGCGAATTCGACATCGTCCGACAAACCGATACGAAACACAGCGGTGCTGGTCGCTGGATCGAAGTCTGCCGCGCGGCTGACGGCGGTGGAAATCGAATCCAGCGCCGGCGAGAGCAGGGCGAAGATCTCTACGGCCCGGGCCGACGGCTCCATGCTGCGGCCAGTGCGTACAAACAAAGGGTCGTCGAACAGCCCGCGCAGGCGTGAGAGCGCAGCGCTGATGGCCGGTTGGCCGAGGAACAACTTCTCCGCAGCCCGGGTCACACTGCGTTCATGCATCAATGTTTCGAACACGATCAACAGGTTCAGGTCGACACGACGTAGGTCATTACGATTCATCTGGTGTCCTGGCAGAGTCAAAGCTTGACGAGGGCGGTCATATGGGAACAATGGCCGGCATGAATATTACGGGCAAAGACTGGTACTCTGCACCGGGTAAATTCAGATTTCCTACGAAGCTGGCTCCCGGCTTCCTACACTGCTTTGCCGATGCTGCAGATGTTGCGAATCAATGACAGGCATGTCGACTATTAATGGCCACTGATGGTCTTGGGTTCAAAGCCCATATAGAGTTCAGGGCATTAGAGGTTTATTTGACGAGGTTTGCGATGTCACGCACGATCCGTTTTCACAAGTTTGGTCCGGCCGAGGTGCTCAAATGCGAAGAGCATGCGGCCGCTCTGCCGGCGCCCGGCGAAGTGCAGGTGCGCGTCGAAGCGATTGGCATCAGCTGGTATGACACGCTCTGGCGTCAAAACCTGGCCTCGTCCCATGCTCGGCTGCCTTCAGGCTTGGGCCACGAAATGGCCGGCGTCGTCACGGCGCTTGGCGAGGGCGTCGAGGACCTCGAAATCGGTGACAAGGTCGCCAGTTTCCCGGCCGAGAGCCCCAACGATTATCCGGTCTACGGTGAGCAGATCGTACTGCCGCGCACCGCACTGACACGTTACCCGGATGTGCTCAGCCCGGTTGAGGCCAGCGTGCATTACACGCCGCTCTTGATCGCCTATTTCGGTTATACGGATCTGGCGCGGGTCAAGCCGGGTCAATTCGCCCTGGTGACGGACGCCAGTCACTGCGCGGGACCTTCGTTCGTGCAGTTGGGCAAAGCCTTGGGCGTGCGAGTGATTGCCGCGACCAAGACCGCCGATGAGCGCGAATACCTGCTGTCGCTGGGTGCCGAGAAAGTGATTGTCACCGAGGAAGAGGATCTGCTGCTGCGGATCAACAAGATTACCGACAATCGTGGCGTCGACGTTGTGTTCGATGGTCTCGGCGGCCCGCAGATGTCGCTGTTGGGGGATGTACTGGCGCCGCGTGGCAGCCTGGTGTTGTATGGCCTGCAGGGCGGTAACCAGACGCCGTTCCCGGCGTGTGCAGCGTTCCAGAAGAACATTCAGTTTTTCGTGCACTGCATCGGTAATTTCACCGGCAAACCGGAGCTGGGCATCATTCAGGATCAAGTGGCCCTGCAACGTGCATTGCGCGATATCAACCAGCTGACCGCAGACCGTGTGCTGCTGCCGCTCAAGACCCGGGTATTTCCGTTTGCCGAGTTCGTCGAAGCGCATCGCTATATGGACGAGTGTCCATGCCGCGAGCGAGTGGCCCTTGAGATCGAACCTGCGTAAACCTTTTGAAAAGTCCGTGCCAGCACGGACTTTTTTTCGCCACCCGCAAAGCCACCTCCCGTACTCCCGTGGCGCGTCGGTTTCACCCGTTCAGCAACTGAACCGGTTTTTGCTCTCCATCTGTATCTTCTAATCAGCATTCAAGCCCTGATAATTGAATGAATATTTTCATCTCAAGGAATGAGTCATGGCTGAGTATCATGGTGATACTTTTCATTGCGTGACGTTGATATACGTGCGAACAGTCGTACAGTGTTATGCCGCTTCCAGAATATCCTCTGCTATATCTTTCTTTATTTGTTGTACTCATTGTCTGTGGGATGCTGTGGGATATTTCCTAGGACGGTTTCCTGTCGGGCAAAACCCCGGCACCACAAGGCTTTCCAGCCATTCGTGGGTCGTCGGGTTGCGTGCAACGTTCAGGCACCCTGAATAATTAAACCCGAAGTTAAGTGCTAGCATTTGACAATCAAGACCCGCACTTATTAGTGGCCGGCAATGCGTCGCGCAGAGCTTTTCAGTGGTTGCGTGATATAGAACTTACAAGCATCAGGTAAACAAGATGACCAGTATTCATGATCAGGCGATGAACTATGTCTATCAGCAAGTGCTCCAGCGCTTGCTTGGTTTTTTCTCCCGTGCCGAGCGCACGGCATTACAACTGTTGATACAGCGTTTGGTCCTCGCCGCAGGCGGCATGGAACGCATCGGCGAATACAAGGTTCTGACCATTCAGAACGGCACTCGCGACAGCTGCCATACCTTGGCGCTGCTACGGGCGGCTCAATTGAGTATTGCCGGACGCGCACCCGTCACGTTTCAGCTGCGCGTGGCCTCCTTGCGCCTGAATGGCACCAGCCCGACGGCCCGCGAGAACATCCAGCGCAGCTACAGTGCGCTGTTCTTGCACGACGACCCGCGGGTCGAAGTGGTGGTGGTCGATCATCGCCAGGTATTGGCGTTCGATCCGCATGCAACGATCTCCAATGCCGGGCGCGAAGCCAATCGCCTTAATCTGCTGATGGTGGGCCATCGTCGGGTGTGGGACCAGCCGATCAATATCTGGGACGACCACTATCTGGCCACCGGGGAGTTTTATGGGCAGGTCGCACGCTGGCGGGGCGGCGTCGATGCCCTGGTCTGCAGCGACAACCTGCGTCAGCAAAGGCTCTACATCGATGCAGTGAAGCGGGCGGCCGCCAAGGTCGGGGTGCAGATTTGCACGCCGGGGAACGATGGCTTCGAGCAGCTTTTCGACGTGCTCGATGAACTCGGCAATGACTGCTATCGCGCGCTTTATACCAGGCAAGCGCAAGCGCAATGGCGCCCGGCCGAGGAGTTCGAAGAATGCCGTCGCACTTCATACGTCGACATCCAGGACATTCTCGTCAGCAACCTGGAAGAGCGCTGGCCCCTGCTGACCGAATTTTTGGGTTATCAACCTGACGAATTCTGGGCCCACCTGGGGGATAACGAATGCGTCAGCCCGTGGATAGCAGCCCATGTGCGCGGTTTGCATGCGTGCTTTGTGCAAGGGCGAAGTTATGAATCAGGTGTAACCGAGTATCTGCAGCGCGCGCTGGTATTGATGCGTCGTCGGCAGGTGCCCGAGCGATTGTGCGATCTGGCGGTGGAAGCCTTCGGCAACCCGGCCAGGGCTGCGGAACGCCGTGCTCATGCGGCAGCAGACGCGCAAAAGAGCCTGGGACTGAGCGAGGCGCAACTGGTGTGTCTGCTGTTTGCTCCCTTTAACGAAAGGGGCGCTTCACTGGAGCGTTTTCTGCGTCAGTGTCATCCCGGCATGCTGGTGGCCATGCCTGACTTGCATCGGGCCATGCAGGGGCATCCGGTGTCGGATCAGATTATGCAATGGATGGTCGATGTCAGCGGTTTACCGGTGAACCTGATCGGCACGCTCTATCACATGGGCCCTGCGCCCGAGCGCGAAGGGCGTGCAACTGAACTCACAGCCGTGGAAAACGCCAGTGTCGGGGACGGTACGGCCGCGGCGGCGGGTGAATGGTCTGCAGGGCGTTGAAAGGACCACGCGAAACCGACTTCGCCTATCAAGCGGTGTATCGATACCTCACCCACTTGATCAATGAACCTGGCAGCGACACGCAGGTCCGTTTGCCGTCACTGCGACAATTGGCGGATCGCTTGAATGTATCGATATCGACTATTCAGTACGCGTATTCGTTGCTGGAAAAGGAGGGGCGCGTCTTTTCAGTAGCCAAATCCGGCTACTTCGCGTTGCCGGTGTCCTCGATCGATCCGCTGGACAGTGGCCGTGACTTGCTCGAGACGGTGTATGCCAGCGCCCGTCGCCCAGGCATGCTGGTCTTGAGCGCCGATGAACCGGCGTTGCTGCAACCTCTGGACAATCCTCTGCTGTTGCTGGAAAGAGAATTGCTGCGCCAGTATCCACGCCAGCCACATACCCTTTTGCAACCTTGCGGAGAACTGCAATTGCGTGCCGCACTGGCGGCCCGCTATACCACTTCGCCGCTGCGCTGCTGGCATGCCCATGATGTGTATATCGGTGCGGACCTGCGCGGCGTGCTGGAAATACTCATCGCGGTGCTTGGCCTCAAAGACGCCACGGTGCTGCTGGAGTCACCTTGTGACTGGGTGATTCTGCGTCTGTTTCAGACGGCGGGGGTCAACGTGATTGAATTACCGCTGCAAGCCGAGGGTGGTGTTGATATTGATCAGCTCACAGCGTTGCTGGAGACCCGGCCAGTGCGCCTGGTGATGGTTTCATCTGCGGTGAGCATGCCACGCGGCAGTCAGGCGCCCGACGACAACAGGCAGGCAGTTGCGCGCCTGCTGGAACGGCACGGCAGTTGGGTGCTGGAAAACGACTGTTATGCCGAACTGGAATTTGAAGCGCACGGCGCACGCTTTCGCGATTGGCTGGACCCGGACAGGCTGATCGTGTTTTCGACACTGGAAAAAATTCTCGGCTCGGAGGCGCCTTACGGGTTCGTGCTTTCACGTCATTTCAGCGACGCCTTCCAGCGACATTTTCTGCTGCGTTCGTTTCGTCTGTCGCCGATTCGCCAAAAAGCCATCGCCCGGCTGTTCAGTAACGGTCGAATCGACCAGCATCTGCAGGTATTGCGGCGCTTGCTCAACGAGCGCAAGGGCCACATGACACAGCTGTTGCAAGAACGCCTGGGCGATGCCTTGCATTTCGTCGAGCCGCAAGGAGGCGCGACGGTCTGGGTGCGTTCGCTGCGCCAGGTGGATACGCGCCGGGTGTTTCGAAGACTGCTCACGCACCATGTGGTCATCGCGCCGGGTGAACTGTTCAGCCTGCAAGGTCTGCACTCTCAGCATCTGCGCCTGAGCCATACGTTTGGTGGCGATCATGATCTCGGCACCGCATTGAGTTTGCTCGGTGACGCCTTGCGCCTGGAATCTCTGGACTGAGGCGCATGCCTGTCTGCCGAGGCTGTTGGATCGATCCCGTCGCGTTGCGGTCAAACTGCCAGTAAACTGCCTTCCACTTCCTGAACCACTCTTTCCCAGAGGTTTTTGCATGACACTCAGTCCTTTTGCGGGTAAACCGGCACCGGCAGAACTGTTGGTCGACATCCCGCGACTGGTGACGGCTTATTACACCGGTCAGCCCGACGCGAGCATTTCCACCCAGCGTGTGGCATTCGGCACCTCCGGACACCGCGGTAGCTCGTTCGACCTGAGTTTCAACGAATGGCACGTTCTGGCCATCAGTCAGGCCATTTGCCTGTACCGCGAAGCCCAGGGCATCGATGGTCCGCTGTTCGTCGGCATCGATACCCATGCGCTCTCGACTCCGGCCGGCGCCAGCGCACTGGAGGTGTTGGCGGCCAATGGCGTGACGGTGATGATCGCCGAAGGTGACGAGTACACACCGACCCCGGCCATTTCCCACGCCATTCTGTGCTACAACCGCGGCCGCACCTCGGGCCTGGCGGACGGCGTCGTGATTACGCCGTCGCACAACCCGCCGCAAAGTGGTGGCTACAAATACAACCCCACCAACGGCGGCCCGGCCGATACGCACATCACCAAATGGATCGAGGCCAAGGCCAACGAGCTGCTGGGCAACAAGCTCGCCGGGGTCAAACGGATCAGCCACGAGCAGGCGCTGAAGGCGAGCACGACTCACCGCCATGACTACCTCAACACGTATGTCGCCGACCTGATCAACGTGATCGACTTTGACGCCATTCGCGATGCCAGACTGCGCCTGGGCGTAGACCCGTTGGGCGGAGCAGGGGTGCGTTACTGGTCGGCAATTGCCGAGCATTATCGACTGGACCTGGAAGTGGTCAACCAACAGGTCGATTCGACTTTCCGCTTCATGACCGTGGATTGGGATGGTCAGATTCGCATGGACCCTTCGTCCAGCCACGCCATGCAAGGCTTGATTGGCTTGAAGGACCGCTTTGATGTGGCGTTCGGCTGCGACCCGGATCACGACCGCCATGGCATCGTTACGCCGTCGGGCGGTTTGCTCGCTCCCAACAACTATCTGGCGGTGAGTATCGATTACCTGTTCCGCAATCGTGCGCAGTGGCGCGCCGATGCCGCCGTCGGTAAAACCGTGGTCAGCAGCGGTTTGATCGACCGCGTGGCCAAGCGTCTGGGCCGTCACCTGTATGAAGTGCCGGTCGGTTTCAAATGGTTTGCCGATGGCTTGTTCGACGGCTCATTGGGTTTTGGCGGCGAAGAAAGCGCCGGCGCGTCATTCTTGCGTAAGGATGGCGGCGTCTGGAGCACTGACAAGGACGGTTTGATCCCTGCATTGTTGGCGGCAGAAATGACCGCGCGCACCGGCCGTGACCCGAGCCAGGCTTACCGCGCATTGACCGATGAACTGGGCGAACCTTTCTCGGTGCGCGTCGACGCCAAGGCCAATCCGGAGCAGAAAGCGTTGCTGAGCAAGTTGTCACCGGACCAGGTGAAATCCACCCAACTGGCAGGTGAAGCGATCCAGAGCATTCTCAGTCATGCCCCGGGCAACGACCAGGCCATTGGCGGTTTGAAAGTCATGACCGAAAACGGCTGGTTCGCGGCGCGTCCTTCCGGCACCGAAGACATTTACAAGATTTATGCGGAGAGTTTCGTCAGCGACGAGCATTTGAAACAGTTGGTGGCCGAGGCGCAAACATTGGTCGATGGCGCCATTTCGGGTAAATGACGGACCGGCGAATACGCCAGCACGTGCACTGAAGATTGAACCTGATGCAAAAAAGGGCGACCGTCGAAGGTCGCCCATTTTTTTGCCCGTGCATTCAATCAAGCCAGGTCAACCAAGACTATCTCACTGTCCTCGACCGCGGTCACTCTGAGCAATTGCTCATCAGCCACTGCAACACCGTCTCGAGCTTGTGCACGCAAACCATTGACTTCAATGACCCCGGTCGCCGGAACCAGGTAAGCGCGACGGCCATTGTCCAGCCGATATTCCGCCGACTCGCCAGCTTTCAGGTTGGCAGCCACCAAGCGCGCGTCGGCACGGATACGCAGGCTCTGATCGTCGCCGGACTTGCCGCTGGCCAAAGTCACAAAGCCTTCACGTTGACCCTTGGGGAAGGGCTTGGCGCCCCACGATGGTGCTGCGCCGGCTTCGTTCGGAATGATCCAGATCTGGAAGATTTTGGCTTCGCTCGATTCCAGATTGTATTCGCTGTGAGCGATCCCCGTGCCGGCACTCATGACCTGCACGTCACCTGCTTCGGTGCGCCCCTTGTTGCCCAGATTGTCCTCGTGGGTGATTGCCCCCTCACGCACGTAAGTGATGATTTCCATGTCCCGGTGAGGGTGCTTCGGGAAACCGGTACCAGCAGCGATGATGTCATCGTTCCACACCCGCAGGTTGCCCCAGTTCATGCGGTCAGGGTCGTAATACTCGGCGAACGAAAAATGGTGATGGGCATCCAGCCAGCCGTGATGGGCACCGCCCAGTCGATTGAAAGGTCTGAGTTCGAGCATGTTCGTCTCCTCGATAGGTGGTAATGGCGAGCATCATCAATCAGATACGCATCGATAAAAAGCGTAAAAACTGCAGTGTTATGATCGATAACACCGATATTTCAATAAATCAGCTTGTTGGCTCATAACCTTCAGTTCGTCGCATAAGCCAATGACCTGTAAGCAATTCACTGGAACTGAAAGGCAAAAACGCACACCATGGCTTCACAGCCTCACACCCTGGAGTCAGTCCGCGTGCCGCAACACACCCCCGATCTTCCTCCCGAACTACGCCCCTTGGCCGAGATGCCGTTACTTAAACGTCTGGCCGCACGATTTTTCGGGCATGGCCTGACCCGCCTGCGCGCCCAGCACCGGGCGTCCTGGCTTCACGGGCAAGCTGACGGTTTTCGCAGCGGGCATAGCGCTGGCGTTGATTACGGCTATCAGGAGGGCAGGATTGAAGGGCTGGAAGAGGGGCGGCAGGTATTACTGATCCGCGACTCACGCTCGACCGATCACCGTCCGCCGAACATCGATGACCACCTGTTCGACGACTGGCGGCTGCCGTTGACGGCGGACCTGAAGAAGCGCATGAAGGCCGACGTTGCCCGACTACTGGCACCCCACGCGCAGCCCAGCGCCGCGCAGTGGAAAATGATCTTCAGCGATACGCCATCGACCTCGGTGATTGCCGGTGCTGGAGCGGGCAAATCCACTACGCTGGCGTTGCGCATTCTGTTGCTCAGCCACTACCTGGGCTTTGAGCTGAGTTCGATGACCGTGGTGACGTTTACCCGAGAGTCGCGCAAAGACTTCATCAACAAATTGATCGAATTATTCGCGCTGTGGGGGCGGGTAGTCAGTCTCGGAGAAGCTCGGGAGCTGGTGCGCACGTTCCATTCGCGCATATTGCCGATGGTCCGCAGCCTGCCGGGTTTCGAACGTCTGCAGGCTTTCGAAAACCTCAGTCATCGCGCCCAGGGTCGGGAGGAGGAGGTCGACAGCAATCCCTTCGACCTGCGCATCAACGACGCGCAGCGTCAGCAGCTCAACGCCTGTTATCACCAATTGCATACGCGTGACGAACGATTCCGCGAGTTGATCAAACCGCTGTCCCGGCATGCCTTGCAGCTCAAGGAGCTGGAGCGCGACCATCCCGACGTGCAAAAACGCGTCGCTGTGACCGAATTGGCGGCCAGACGCGACGAAGAACTCTGCGACCTGATCGAGGACTTGTGGTTTCGCGCCGACGCCTGGCCGATCAAAGGCATTGAGCCGAAGCGGCAGACGTTCGAGATCAACGGTTCTACCTTTCACAGCCATGGCTACATCCCGAGCCTGGACGCTTGGGTGGTGCTGGGGTTCGATCCTCGCGAAAACCCGCAGGTCGGTCGGCCGGGGTCCAAATTGTCGCTCCGCGCAGAATGGGCGGTAAAGCGCACTCTGTTTCAAGCTTTCTGCCGTAAGCCACTGATATGGCTGGACAGTTATGAAATGTCCAAGCGCGTTTTAGCTTCGTTGGCTGGCGATGCCAGCGCCGGCCCGGGCTTCGAATACAAAGTGAAAGGCGAGCTGGGTTCCGCGCCATTGCTGGACTGTTTTGTTGCGGCCGCCGGGTTCATCGAAAACCTGGGGCTGGATGTGCCCGACGCTGTTGGCCGGATGAGTTTTGCCAAAGACGATCCGGACCGGTTTTTCTTTGAAGCTTTGAGCCTGTATTGGCGTGCGCTGGAGGATCATCTGCTGGACCACAAGCCGCCGATAATGACCTACAACCGCATGTTCGCCTTGTTCAGCGAGCATTCTCCGGAAAATCTTAAGCTGTTGAGCGACGAGTTGTTGCGGCCAATGTCGCACCTGATGATCGACGAATTTCAGGACGTTTCGCCGCAGATCGTCTCGTGGATTCGCGCCAGTCTTGCTGAAATACGCAGCCGCGGCCCGGCGATGCACGTGGGGCGCGGCGCGCAGCGCTCATCGTTGCTGTGTGTAGGGGATGACTGGCAATCGATCTATGGCTGGCGCGGCAGTTCGCCGACGTACTTCATGGAATTCAACAGGGAATTCCCGTCGCCGAGCACCAGTAAAGTCATGCTCAGCGAAAACTACCGAAGTCATCAGCACATCATTGACGCCGCCGAACACATTGTTCGCGCGGCGCCCGCGATCGCCGGGAAAAAGGCCAAGGCCAGCGCAGAAGCGAAACCGCTGCTGCCCGTCCATGTGCTGGAGCGCAATGATCAGGGACTCGCCAGGCAGCTCATGGATCACTACGAACGCGGCGATTCGATCCTCATGCTGTATCGAAAAAGCAGCGATAGGTTATTGATTGAGCAGCATATTCAGCCTGTAATTAATGTTGATTCGAGTTTGCCGTACGCGTCGCGCAGGTTGAAGCAATTGACCTATCACAGTGCCAAGGGCCTGCAGGCGGATGCCGTGTTTCTATTGGGCGATTGCCAGCACCTGACCAATTCGCCGTTCAAAAATCAGGTGTACCGCATGGCCGGGTTGGGCAAGGCCGGGGACAACGAAGCTTACGATAATGCGCAGAAGGACGAGATTTTGCGTTTGGCTTACGTCGGCATCACCCGGGCGGTGAGCCATTGCTATTGGTACGTGGATGCGTCGGACACTCAAGCGGCGAATATGCCCAAGGCCTCTGATCGGGTGGACAAGAACAAGCCGTTCTTCATCGATCATCGAGGCAATTAAGAGACACCGCGCCCTGTCGCAGCCGGACGCAGGCTGCGCCCGCTGCTACAGGATCGCGTACTGAGACTCAAGCATAGCTGTGCATGCGCAGCGCAGCAGAAGGAACAAACGACTCCAGCTCATCCTCCACCGCCTCGATAATCCGTTCGACATCCGCAGCATTCATCACCGTCGCACAGGGTATGCCGGCAATGGCGATCAGGGTCTCGCCACTGGCACGATCGAACAGACGGGCAATCATGCTGCCCGGCGCATCCATGCTCGCCTCGAAACCCATAGGGTGAAAATGCCAGCGCATGAGCTGGCAGGCATTTGGAAAGGTAACCTTGTTGCTGAAGCCTTTGTTCATGTGTGGCCCACCTGCATCATCGAGCGCTTCCGTTAGCTCATGTTAGGAGGGAAGAGCCGTCGTTGGCCCAACCGGTGATTGCCCTTAAAAGTAGCATTTGCATGTGAAATTAATGTGGATTTTTCAGGCCGTTTGGCGATTGGTTCAATTTTTTTTGATGCAGGTCGCGGCGTCCAGGTATTTTTCAGGACCCCCACCAGCGATTGATCGTTGATCAGGGCAGGGAATTTCGGCAAGCTCGGCTTTTGCGTAACAGAGCCGTCCATGCAAGCCGATGAAGAGGGTCCGCTGCAAACCGGGATCACCCGCGACACCGTCATGCGCTATCACCTGCGCTGGAAACACCGGGATCTGGACGGGGTGATGGCGCTGTATCACCCCGACGTTCAATACAACGACTTTTTCCAGGACCGGGTCATGGGCCTGGATGAATTGCGCGAGTACGTGCGCAGCAGTATGCCGCGCGACCCGGACGAGGCACTTGAGCACTCGGACCGGATTCGGCTGGACGGCGACACGGCGTTCATTCAATACCGCATCACCCTGCGTGGCGGTGAAGGCCTGGTGTCGTTCCGTGCCAGCGAGGCAATCACCGTTCGTGACGGCCTGATCTGGCGGGTCAATGAGTATGCGTCCCTGGTGCATGAACAGAACGCCCGTACGAGCGCCGTTACCAAGCGGCCGGCGGTCAGTCGCCTCGGGTTGTCGCCGCGCCAGTTGAGCTTCATGGCGGATGACCTGCAACAGTATTTCCAGCGCCAGCAACCGTATCTCGATCCCACGCTCGATCTGCAAAGGGTGGCCAGGGAGTGTGGGTACAGCCGCAATCAGATTTCCTATCTACTGAACCAGGTGCTCGGGCAGAGTTTTTATCGATACGTCAACCAGGCCCGCTTGCAGCACTTGCTCGCGGCGCTGAACACGACCGCACCGCCGGTGCGCATAGACGACCTGGCCTTCGCCGCCGGTTTCAATTCCTTGTCGGCGTTCTACAGCTGTTTTCGCCAGCACACTGGCGAGTCGCCAAAGGCTTACGCCAAACAAATTTCTTTGCGGGCACGCGCGCAAGACAATTCCTGAGACCACGCACTAGGATCGACGCCATCGAAGTTTGATTGGCGGAGTCTGGCATGTCGGCGTGGCGCAACATCAGTTTATGGATGGACCAACTCGAAGAGCCGCTACTGGCGCGTGCGACGCTGGAGCAGGATCTGGATGTCGACGTCGCGATCATCGGCGCCGGTTACACCGGACTCTGGACCGCGTATTACCTCAAACGTCTGGCCCCCGAGCTGACCATCGCCATCGTTGAAGCACAGACTGCCGGGTTCGGTGCGTCGGGGCGCAACGGTGGCTGGCTGATGGGCAACATTCTTGGCGAAGACCGCTTGCTGGCTGATCTGTCGCCGGTGCGGCGTCGCGCTTCTTACGATCTGCTGCACAGCATTCCCGATGAGGTGGAAGTGGTCCTTGAACGCGAAGGCATCGCGTGCGACTTCCGCAAAGGCGGCGCGTTGTATTGCGCTGCGCGCTATCCCGAGCAGGAAACCAGCCTGCGTCAATACCTCGACAAACTGTACAGCCAGGGCCTCACAGAGCGCGATTATCGCTGGCTTGATCGAGAGCAACTGGCGCAACAGGTTCGCGTGGCCAAACCTTACGGCGGCATCTACACCCCGCACGTCGCAACGCTGCATCCGGCGACACTGGTGCGCGGGCTGGCGAGGACGGTCGAGGGTTTGGGCGTGAAGATCTACGAAAACAGTGCGGTCACCCATTGGCGCTCGGGCAGCTTGCGCACCGACAAGGCTCGGGTTCGCGCCCGTTGGGTTGTGCCGGCCGTAGAAGGTTACGCCACCACATTGCCGCCGCTGGGCCGCTATCAGTTGCCGGTGCAGAGCCTGATTGTGGCCACCGAGCCACTGTGCGCTGCGACCTGGGACGAGATCGGCCTGAGCCACGGTCAGGCGTTCAGCGAAAGCAGCCGTCAAGTCACCTATGGACAGCGCACCGCTGACAACCGTCTGGTATTCGGCGCCCGCGGTGGTTATCAGTTTGCCGGCAAATTGCGGCATGACTTTGACCTGACCACCCGCGAAGTCGAACTGCGCCGCTACCTGTTCAGCGAGCTGTTCCCTCAGCTCAAGGACGTGCGCATTACCCATGCCTGGGGTGGCAATCTGGGTATGTCGCGCCGATTCAAGCCGCACATGCTCTGCGACCAGGCGAGCGGCATCGCACTTGCTGGCGGTTACGGCGGCGAGGGCGTGGGCGCCAGCAACCTGGCCGGCCGCACCTTGGCCGACCTGATTTTGCAGCGCGACAGCGAACTGGTCAGTCAGCCGTGGGTGATCGTTCAGGGCGGCTTCCAGGCGCTCAAGGCCTGGGAACCGGAACCCTGCCGCTGGCTCGGTTACAACGCGATCATTCGCAGCTTCGTCCACGAGGACCAGACGCTGGCCAATCCGGCCAGCCCACCCTGGCGGCGCGCGCTGTCCAGCCGGGTGGCCGGGTTCATGGAAAGTCTCATGCAGTAATCACCAAGCTTTTCATTCAAAGGCTTCATCGAGGTAACCCTATGAGCATCACGCAATTCAAAAACACCGCCACCCTTGAGCTGCACGCGTCGAATCCGGTGGCCGTACCGTTGGGCACACCGGTCGCGGTGGCGTCGACCACCACCGTTGAACACGACGATGGCGTCGAAACCGGCGTGTGGGAGTGCACTCCGGGCCGTTGGCGGCGCCAGATCGTCGCCCAGGAGTTCTGCCATTTCATTCAGGGCCGCTGCACGTTCACCCCGGATGGTGGTGAAACCCTGCACATAGAAGCCGGCGACGCACTGATGTTGCCGGCCAACAGCCTCGGTCTCTGGGACATCCAGGAAACCGTGCGCAAGAGCTACGTTTTGATTTTCTGAACCTTGGTCATTTGATTGCCTGCCAGCCTAAAAAAGACAAAAGCCCTTACAGGAATCGACGCATGAACCGCAAGACACTGACACTGGCCCCCCTTGCACTGGTCGCGACCCTCGGTCATGCGGCCGAGACCGTTAAAATCTACAACTGGTCGGACTACATCGCCCCGGACACCACGAAGAACTTCCAGAAAGAAACCGGTATCGGTTTCAGCTACGACGTCTACGACAGTAATGAAACCCTGGACGGCAAGTTGATGACCGGTAAATCCGGCTATGACGTGGTGTTCCCCTCCAACCATTTCATGGCTCGACAGATTCAGGGCGGGGCGCTGAAGAAACTCGACAAGAGCCAGCTGCCGAACTGGAAAAACCTCAACCCGGCTTTGCTCAAGGCCCTGCAAACCAACGACCCGGGCAACGAGCACGGCTTTCCGTACCTCTGGGGCAGCACCGGCATCGGTTACAACGTTGCCAAGGTCAAGGAAGTGTTGGGCGATCATGCGCCGGTGGATTCCTGGGACCTGATCTTCAAACCCGAGTACATGCAAAAGCTGCAGAAGTGCGGTGTCGCGATTCTCGATAACGGCCCGGAGATGTTGCCCGCCGCATTGAATTACCTCGGGCTGCCTCACCACAGTACAAAACCGGAAGACTACAAGAAGGCTGAAGCGTTGTTGATGAAGGTCCGCCCCTACGTCAGCTATTTCCACACGTCCAAATACACCAGCGACCTGGCCAACGGTGACATCTGCGTGGCGGTGGGCTTCTCCGGGGACATCCTGCAAGCGGATGGCCGGGCGAAGGAAGCGAAAAACGGTGTAGAGATCGGTTACGCCATTCCCAGGGAAGGAGCGCCAATCTGGTTCGATATGGTGGCAATGCCGGCGGATGCCCCGGACGAAAAGGCCGGCTACGCATTCATGAACTACCTGCTACGCCCCGACGTGACCGCCAGCATCACCAACCACGTGCATTACGCCAATGGCAACGAGCAGGCGGACAGCCTCATCGACCCGGCGATCAAGAATGACACCAAGGTGTATCCGAGTCCGGAAATGATGGGCAAGTTGTTTGCGCTGGAGGCCATGCCGCTGAACATCGACCGGATTCGGATGCGGTTGTGGAACAAGATCCGGACCGGGAGTTGAGGCATATTTTGTAAGGATCGAGGGCCTGTCGGACGTTTGATATCGCTGTAAATTCTTGCCTCCCTGGATGACTGCCGCCAATCAGCCTCGGGCTCAGTCTTCCTAGCGAACCGTCGCCACTTCATCAGCGCGAACTTTCACCCTGGACCCGGAGATGTCTTCAAACTCGTAAAAGCCATCTTTAGTCTCGGTTTTCGGCATGTCCTTGGTCAGGTACTGAGTACCGTTCTGCAGCGTCACCACCGTTTGCGTCGAGCAACCGGCCAGCGCCAGAACAGCGACGGCGACCAAGGGCAAACCCAGCTTTTTGATATTCATGACTACCTCTCATCCGTAAAAAAACAATGCGATCGCGTCGTTGCAGCAATCGGTACTGTACCTGACGCGGTTGGTGCGGCGGATCACTGGAAAGTTCTACCTGCGCGCAAAAAAAACTGAAATATCCATGCCGCTTATCCTTTTCCATTTGCGCCCCACCGTGCACAGCTGGTATCTGTACGCATAACCAGTACTCGCTCGCCATGGCCCTGTTTTCCCGTGACCGCACACCCGCTTGAAAATCCGCTGTATTACCTGAACAACTTCATGCAAGTCCTTGATTGGCTTGAGCATCGCTATGCCGATGTGTTGAGCGACCAAGAGCAATCCTTCATCAAACAGTTCGCCCGGTTACCCCAGCCTTCACGGGCTTTGCTGGTGCGCCTGGTCATGCGCAAGGGGGTGCACTTCCGGGTGAGCAAGCTTCATTACCTGGAGATAGGCGACATCGCCATGGCCGCCGAACCGCTGTTGGCACTGGGGTGGATCGATGAGCACTCGCCGCTGCCCCTGGATGCAATTTTCGACGTGCTGCTCAAGGCCGAAATCATCCAGTGCTTTGGCTCCTCAATTACTCAGCCCAAAGGCAAGAAGAACGACTGGCTGCCCGCGCTTGCCGAACAGTTTCCTGGTGCCAACCCGTTCACCCACTGGTGCCCGACATTGGCTGACCGCTTGTTCAGCCTGACCATCATGGAGCTGTGCGACCGATTGCGCCTGATGTTCTTCGGCAATCTTTACCAGGACTGGTCGGAGTTCGTTCTCGCCGACCTCGGCATCTTTACCTACGAGAAAGTCGAATTCAGCGCAGATTCCCGAGGTTTGCGCAGCCGTGACGATGTGGATGCCTGCCTGTTCCTTCACGCCTGCCAGCAGCGCTTCGAGGCCGGCGAAGCGGTGCTGCAGATCGTCGAGCAAGTCAACGGGCTGGCACTGGATAATCCCTGGCTGCAAAAACGCCGCAACAAGTTCCTCTTCCAGATTGCACAGTTTTGCGAGCGCACTGCAGATTTCACGACGGCGCTGATGATTTACCGCCACTGTGCATGGCCCGGCGCGCGTCGGCGACTGATCCTGGTCCTGGAACGTTGTGGCGAATGCGCATTGGCTCTGGACATCGCCACGGTGGCCGAGCAAGCGCCGGAAAGCGCCGCCGAGCAGCAGCAATTATTGCGCATGTTGCCCGGGCTGCGGCGCAAGCTGGGTGGGCCGCCTATCAAGCGTGTTTCTCGTCGGGACATGCTGCGACTTGATCTGCAATTGCCCCGGACCGATTCGCTGCTGTCGGTGGAGTTTCACGTCAAGGCGCATTTGGCCGAAGAGTCGGCGCCGGTGCATTACGTCGAAAACAGCCTGATCAATTCACTGTTCGGCCTGCTGTGCTGGCCCGCGATTTTCGCGCCGTTGCCCGGCGCGTTCTTTCACCCGTTTCAGCGTGGCCCGGTGGATCTTCATCATGAAGACTTTCACGCGCGCCGGGCGGAGCTGTTTCAAACCTGCCTCAGCGAGCTTGACGATGGGCGTTATCTGCACACGATTCGCCAACGCTACGCCGCGAAATGGGGCGTGCAGTCGCCGTTCGTATTCTGGGGCGCATTGAACGAAGATTTGCTCGATCAAGCCCTAGACTGCCTGCCGGCCGAGCATCTCCGGCACTGGTTCAACCGGCTGCTGCTGGACATCAAGGCCAATCGCACCGGCATGCCGGACCTGATCCAGTTCTGGCCGCAAGACAAGACGTACCGCATGATCGAAGTCAAAGGCCCCGGTGATCGCCTGCAGGATAACCAGTTACGCTGGCTCGACTTTTGCCATGAGCACCAGATGCCGATTGCCGTGTGTTACGTGCAATGGGCGGAACAGAGCGCGTGAGCTACAGCATTGCCGTGCGGGCGTTATGCGAATTCACCGCCAAGGTCGGCGACCTCGATTTGCGCTTCACACCCTCGCCGACTGCGCTGGAGGGCATCGTCGGTCACCGCACGGTGGCGTCACGACGCAGTGAGGGTTATCAAAGTGAAGTAGCACTGGAAGGCCTGTTTCACACCTTGAAGGTCCGGGGCAGGGCGGACGGCTACGATCCTGCGCAAAACCGCCTGGAAGAGGTCAAGACCTATCGCGGCGACCTGAGCAAACAACCGGCGAACCATCGCCATTTGCACTGGGCGCAGGCAAAAGTCTACGGCTGGCTGATGTGTCAGAAACTCGACCTGCCACACCTCAACGTGGCGCTGGTGTATTTCGACATCGTCAGCGAAAAGGAAACCTGCCTGGTCGAGGCCTTCAGCGCCACAGACCTTCAGGTGTTTTTCGAACAGCACTGCCGTCTTTTCCTCAAATGGGCCGAGCAGGAAATGGCCCATCGCCAAGCGCGTAATGCAGCGGCGCAGCAACTGGCGTTTCCACACGTCAATTTTCGCGCCGGACAGCGGCATTTGGCGGAATCGGTGTTCAAGGCCGTCAGCACCGGCCGTTGCCTGATGGCCCAGGCGCCGACCGGCATCGGCAAAACCGTCGGCACACTGTTCCCGATGCTCAAGGCGCTGGCACCGCAGCAACTGGACAAGGTGTTCTTCCTCACGGCGAAAAGCCCGGGACGCAAACTGGCGCTCGACGCCGCGCAAGTGATTATCGACAGTGCCGATGCGCCACCCCTGCGCGTGCTGGAAATGATCGCCCGGGACAAAGCCTGCGAGCATCCGGACAAGGCCTGCCACGGTGAATCCTGTCCGCTGGCACAGGGGTTCTACGATCGCCTGCCGGCAGCTCGCCAAGCCGCCAGCGAGCTGAGCGTGCTGAATCAGAACGCGCTGCGCGAAGTGGCCTTGAAGCACGACATATGTCCTTATTACCTGAGCCAGGAGATGGCCCGTTGGGCTGACGTGGTGGTCGCTGACTACAACTACTACTTCGATTTCAGTGCCTTGCTGTTCGGTCTGGCCCAGGCCAACCACTGGAAAGTCGCGGTGCTGGTGGACGAAGCACACAATCTGGTGGAGCGCGGTCGCCAGATGTACAGCGCCAGCCTGGACCAGTCGACCCTCAACAATGTGCGAAAAAATGTGCCCGAGTCCTTGAAGAAGCCCCTGCAGCGGGTCAACCGCGAGTGGAACGCTCTGCATAACCTACAACTCAGCGCGTACCAGGCGTACGACAAACCCCCGGAAAAGCTCCTTCAGGCACTGTTCACCTGCAGCGCCAGCATCGGTGATTACCTCAACGATCATCCGCAGGGCCTGGACAGTGCCTTGCAGAACTTCTACTTCGACATGCTGCAGTTCTGTCGAGTGGCCGAGCTTTACGATGAGCAGTTCCTGTTCGACATCAGCAAGCGCGACCTCGACCGCCCGCGTCACTTGTCGCAACTGTGTTTGCGCAATGTGGTACCCGCCGGGTTCCTTGGCCCGCGTTTGACGGCTGCGCGCAGCACCGTGCTGTTTTCGGCAACCCTGAGCCCGCGGCACTATTACGCTGATCTGCTCGGCGCTCCGGCGGACACGGTATGGATCGACGTCGAATCGCCGTTTCATGCCGGCCAGTTGGCGGTGTCCATCGTCAACCAGATATCCACGCGTTTTGTTCACCGCCAAGCGTCACTGGCGCCGATCGTGGAACTGATCGCCCGACAGTTCGGCGAGCGACCGGGCAATTACCTGGCGTTTTTCAGCAGCTTCGATTATTTGCAGCAGGTCGCGCAGTTACTGGCGCAAAAACATCCCCACATCACGCTGTGGTCGCAATCGCGTGGCATGGCGGAAGGGCAGCGTCAGGACTTTCTCGATCAATTCACCATCCACAGTCAGGGGGTTGGCTTTGCCGTGCTGGGCGGCGCTTTCGGCGAGGGCATCGACCTGCCCGGTGCACGGCTGATCGGCGCGTTCATCGCCACGCTGGGGTTGGCACAATTCAACCCGGTCAACGAGCAGATGAAGCATCGAATGGCGGCCATTTTTGGCACGGGCTACGACTATACCTATCTGTATCCGGGCGTTCAGAAAGTGGTGCAGGCCGCAGGAAGGGTCATCCGCACCCAGCAGGATGAAGGGGTAGTGATGTTGATTGATGACCGGTTCGGCGACAGCAAGGTCAGGCAGTTACTGCCGCGCTGGTGGTCGGTCAGTACTCAACAGATGCCCTGCGACGGCTAAGTGATTTTTTGCGTCCATGGGTTGCTGGATAACACTTTTGGTCTGGACGTATTTTTGACCTTTTCAAATTTTCGGTTTGTTTCATACTCCACCCACGAAATTCGGAAGCGAGACCCCAATGCGCGAGGATCGAAGCAAAGCCAGCACCATCGAGGAAGGGCGGTTGCGCCTGTTGATCGATGCTGTGGTTGACTATGCAATCTACATGCTGGATCCCGACGGCATCATCACCAGCTGGAACGCCGGCGCCAGGCGGTTCAAAGGGTATGAGGAAGCCGAGATTCTCGGACAGCACTTTTCCCGGTTCTACACCGATGAGGATCGCCGTAACGGGCTGCCGCAACGGGCGCTGGACACGGCAAGGGTTGAAGGGCGCTTCGAAGGGGAAGGCTGGCGCGTGCGCAAGGACGGCACACATTTCTGGTGCCACGTGGTCATCGATCCAATCGTCAGTCCGACCGGTGAGCTGCTGGGGTTTGCCAAGATTACCCGCGACCTCACCGATCGCAAGATGGCCGAAGAAACCCTCAAACAAAGCGAGCAGCAGTTCCGGCTGCTGGTGCAGAGTGTCACCGACTACGCCATCTACATGCTCGCGCCGGACGGTCGGCTGACCAACTGGAATCCGGGGGCTCAACGGATCAAGGGCTACCGGCCGGAAGAAATCATCGGCCAGCATTTCTCGCTGTTTTACACACCGGAGGACCGGGAGGCCGGTGAGCCGCAACGTACCCTCGACAGTGCCGTGCGGGAAGGTCGCTTTGAAAACAAGGGTTGGCGTGTGCGCAAGGATGGCACCCGGTTCATGGCCCACGTGGTGGTCGACCCCATTTGGGGCGACACCGGCACCTTGCTCGGTTTCGCCAAGATCACCCGGGATATCACCGAAGCGACAATTGCCCAGCAAACCCTGGAGAAAACCCGCGAAGCGCTGTTTCAGGCGCAGAAGATGCAGGCAATCGGTCAGCTCAGCGGCGGCATTGCCCATGACTTCAACAATCTGCTGACGGTGATACTGGGCAATCTGGAAATCGTGCGCAAACGTGTCGGCGAAGAACCGCGCATCACCCGCCTGCTGGACAATGCCACCCAAGGCGCACAGCGGGGTGTTTCTCTGACTCAGCGGATGCTTGCTTTTGCCCGCCGCCAGGAACTCAAGACCGAGGTGGTCGAAATACCCAAGCTGATTCTGGGCATCAGTGGTCTGTTGCGCAGTTCCCTCGGCCCATCGGTTGTTCTGGAAACGCAATTCTCACCCACGCTCGAACCGGTCATTGCGGACGTCAATCAACTTGAACTGGCAGTGCTCAACCTCGCGACCAATGCCCGCGACGCCATGCCCCATGGCGGGAAAATCATCATCAGCGCGAAAACCGAAGAGACCGACGAGCAGCCACAGTTGCCCTTGGGGGACGGCCGCTACGTCCGCCTGAGTGTCACCGATACGGGTGAGGGCATGGACGAAACCACGCTGTCCATGGCCATGGACCCGTTTTTTACCACCAAAGGCGTGGGCAAAGGCACGGGGCTGGGGTTGTCGATGGTGCATGGTTTCATCGAACAACTGGGTGGCCGCTTCATTCTCGAAAGTGAGAAGGAAAAGGGCACCATTGCCCAATTGTGGTTGCCGGTGTCAACGCGGGGTGCGCGGGCCAAGCCAGCACCGGAACAGGTCGCTGAGCCGGTGCCCGGTTTATGTGTGCTGGTGGTGGACGACGACAGCCTGGTCCTGACCAGCACCTGTCTGTTGCTTGAAGACCTCGGGCATCGAGTGATCAGTGCGGTCTGCGCGGCACAGGCGCTGAAAGTGTTCGACAGTGATCAAACCGTCGATCTGGTGATTACTGACATGGCCATGCCGCAGATGAACGGCGCTCAGCTGGCAAAAGAGATCAGACACCGCAAACCGGACTTGCCGATCATTCTGGCTACCGGGTACGCCGAGCGGCTGGAAGGCTTCGCGACGAGCCTGCCGCGTTTGTCGAAGCCTTTCACCCAGCTCAATCTTGTGGAGATCATTGCTTCGACGATGAAGTGACGAGGGTTGCGTTGGGGACGCCTGCGGGCAACGGCAGGGAATTATTTGCCGTTGTGCCGCTCAGAATCTTACGGTCCTGCGGAGCGCTCCACCATGAATCATCCCACCGAAAACTCGCTGATTCAGTTGTTTTTCGAAGATGACGGGCAGACGCCCAATAGCCGCCTGCCGGTGTTGCTCTATACAAGCGTCGCGCTGGATTCGGCGGACACGGCCAGCGCCTTCGAAGCGTTGTTCAGCGCCAATCACTGGCCTGCGCAATGGCGTGCGCAGGTGTTCGACTATCACCACTATCATTCGAATGCTCACGAGGTACTGGGCGTCGCCAAAGGGCGAGCGCGGTTGAAACTGGGCGGGCCTGCGGGTGCGGAGCAGGTCGTGGAGGCGGGTGACGTATTGATTCTGCCAGCTGGCACTGGCCATTGCAGCCTGGAGCAAAGCAGCGATTTTCTGGTAGTGGGTGCCTACCCGCAAGGTCAGGAGGACTACGACATTCAACGTCCCGACCCGGCTACCCACGATGAATCCATCGCCCGAATCGCGAAAGTGAAGTGTCCCGCAATCGATCCGGTTTATGGCGACAAAGGCCCTTTGGTCGACACCTGGCTTGCCGGCTGAACTTGTCGGCTGACGGTTCTTCTAACCCCTTTCGATTTCGTGCGTGATTCCCGTGCCAAGAATACTGACTGACGTTCCGCTGGACGATACCCTGTCCGATCATAATGCCAAGATGTTCGGCTCACCCAAGGAGCGCCTGGATTTCTATCGGCGTGAAATTCAGTACGAAACCAGCATCCTCGCCAATCGCACCGACGCTTACCTGACTGCGCAGTCCTTTCTGGTGATTGCCTTCGCGTCGTGCATGGCCAACCTGAATCCGGAATGGGGGAAGTTGTTCACGCTGGTCGTACCGCCGTTTCTGGCGCTGCTTGGCGTACTCAGTTCCTTAAACGCCTGGCCAGGCATTCGTGCGGCCTACGACATCATTGATCACTGGCACTTCAAACAGAGCGAACTGCTGCGCAGTGAACCGCTGATGGGCATGGCGTATGACGAATCGCCGTTGTTCAGCGAGATGGAGTCGACGCACAAGGGTTACCGCAAGTCCTTGCTGTTTTCCGTGCGCACACCGTGGATTTTCGCCACATTCTGGATCCTGCTCGGGTTCTACGCTTTCTATATTCAGGTTACCGACCCGTTGGGTTGAAACCAGATAGCATCAACAAGCCCGGCAATATCAGGCTGTGTGAAAACCTAGCAATCTGCCGCCGGGTTTAAGAAAATGCCCGTATCGCAAGATACGGGCATTTTTCTTATGCGCTACATCCAAGGTGAAGATCGTACGCAGGGCACTCTGTTTCCAGTCTCACTGGACGAACTCATTCCCGAAGACCATCTGGTTCGGGTGATCGAGGCGTACATTTCTCTGCTGGACCTTGAGCAACTCGGGTTCGACAAAGCTGCTCCCAAAGCAACCGGGCGCCCTTCGTACCATCCCGGCGACCTGCTTAAACTCTATCTTTACGGCTATTTCCAACAAATTCGATCCTCCAGGCGGCTGGAAGCGGAGTGTCAGCGCAACGTCGAGGTCATGTGGATGTTGGGCCGATTAGCTCCGGACTTTAAAACCATCGCCGACTTCCGGCGCGACAACAGCGCAGCTTTTGTCGCGACATGCCGTGCGTTTGTTCGATTTTGTCGGGGAGCCGGCCTGATTGCTGGCGAGTTGGTGGCCATCGATGGCAGCAAGTTCCAGGCCGTGGCTTCGAACCGAAAACAGATCACCCCTAAAAAGCTCCAACAGCGCGAGGCAAAGCTCGACAAGCGTATTGCGCACTATCTGGCTCAGCTTGATGAAGCTGATCGCGGCGAGCACAAAGAAGCTATTGATCGTTCTGCTGTGCAGACGGCGCTTGAGAAACTGAAGATAAAAAAGGCCAATAACCAGACCTGCCAAGTGCTGATGCAAGCTCAAGGTCTGGTGCAGCATGTGGTGGGTGAGTCCGACGCGCAAAAAATGCGCACCCCTTCAGGCTCGCGTATTTCCTATAACGTTCAAAGTGCGGTTGACGCAAAACACTGCCTGATCGTGCACCATGAAGTGACTCAGGAAGGAACCGATAACCGCCAACTGGAGCCGATGGCCAAGGCTACCCAAGAGGCGCTGGAGCAGGCCAAACTCAGTGTCGTTGCTGATGCGGGTTACTCCAACGGCAGTCAATTCCAGGCATGTGAAGACGCTGGCATCACTCCCTATGTCCCGCCAAACCGAGCCGTTAATACCAAGGGTGATGAAGAGCAAAACTTTGATCGCACACTCTTCCATTACCACGAAGAAAGTGACAACTATCAATGCCCAAACGGCAAGATACTCACGCTTAAAGCCCTCAACAAAGGAGACCGGGTCTATCACGCCGCCGTCGACGACTGCACTGTTTGTCCGCTGAAAAACCGATGTACCAAGGCCGAACGCCGATACGTCACGCGTCATGCCCACGAAGCCGCATTTGAACGAATGGAACGGCGCATGAAAGCCAATCGAGACATGATGAGCCAGCGGCGATCTATCGTTGAGCATCCGTTTGGGAACCTGAAGCAATGGTCTATGGGCAACGCCAGGTTTTTACTGCGTCAACTGAAAGGCGCTCGAACGGAAATGGCGCTTGCGATACAAACGTACAACCTGAAAAGAGCCATAAACGTGCTGGGTGTGCGGCGAATGATGGAATTGATGGGCTGAAAAGCCCTTTTTTGCTTTTCAAAACCGGAAAAGCAAATGCCCCGACAAGTCGGGGCATTTGCTTCACACAGCCTGAATATGCCGGGCTTGCTGTGAATCAAACTGGCAATCAGGCAGCCATATTGTTCGCACTCATCTCTTTCTTGTACTGGGCCTTCATCTTTTCCATCTGAGCGCCCAGTTCTTCCAGAGTCGCGTTGCCCAGCAGCTTTTTGGCCTGCGGGAACATTTCCTCTTCTTCTTCCTCGATGTGGTGCTCCAGCAGTTCCTTGACCACTTTCACGCGACCAGAAAATTCAAGGCTGGCCGGATCAGTATTTTTCAGGTCAGGCAGCACCAGCGAATCCACGGTGCGATGCTCTTCCTTGGCTTCGTAATACATGATGTCTTGCTCTTTACCGCCAGCTTCTTTGAAAGCCGGGTACAGGATTTCTTCTTCCAGGCGAGTGTGAATGGTGACTTCCATTTCCAGTTTGGCGAGCAAGTCGGTGCGTTTTTTCACACCGCGCTCGGTGGACTCGCTCAACTGAGTCAGGATGGCTTTCACACGTTCATGGTCGGCTTTCAACAGGTCAATGGCGTTCATGGTCGAATCTCTCATCTAGTCAGGGTTGAGCGCGAACGGTCTCAAGGCCGAATGTCGCTCTTACCCTTGGAGCATATGCCGTGCCGTTTTCTGGAAATTCAAAAAACATAAGCAATTCAGTCGCTTAAATGTTGCGAGCGAAGTCGATGATCGTGCAGGTTGCATGAGGCTTCAATTTGACTCATGCAGTTCGCGGCAGCGCCGCAATCGATGCGCTCAAACTAAATTTTCAACTTCAACCGCTGATCAGATACGCCACATTTTCAACTGAACTCGCGTGCGGACGCCGTTCCCTTAATACAGACAGACCATGATTTTATTGATCAGCGAGGATGCAGCCATGCGTGCGATGACTTACCACGGAGCCCATGACGTCAGGATTGAAACCGTGCCTGATCCTGTTATTGAAGCACCCGACGACATTATTCTGCGCGTTACAGCCACTGCCATTTGTGGTTCGGACCTGCATCTTTACCGTGGGAAAATTCCGACCGTCGAGCACGGTGATATTTTCGGTCACGAGTTCATGGGCATCGTTGAGGAAACAGGCAAAGACGTCACTGCCGTCCAGCGCGGCGATCGGGTCGTCATCCCGTTCGTTATAGCCTGCGGAGATTGCTTCTTCTGCCAGCAGGAACAGTTCGCCTGTTGTGAAACCACCAACAGCGGCCCGGGTGCAAGCCTTAACAAGAAAATCATTGCGCCTCCGGCGGCCCTGTTTGGTTTCAGCCGTTTATATGGTGGCGTCCCTGGTGGCCAGGCCGAGTTGGTCAGAGTGCCCAAGGCCAATACGGGTCCGTTCAAGGTTCCCGGAACATTGGCGGACGAAAAAGTCTTGTTCCTCTCGGACATCCTTCCAACGGCCTGGCAAGCCGTGCTCAACGCTGGCGTCGGACAAGGTTCCAGCCTGGCCATTTTTGGTGCCGGACCGGTCGGATTATTGAGCGCTGCCTGCGCAAGCATGCTCGGCGTCGATCAGATTTTCATGGTCGACCATCACGACTATCGACTCGCTTACGCCCAACGGACCTACGGCGTCATCCCGATCAATTTTGATGACGACGATGACCCCGCCGATACGATCATTCGCCAAACGGCCGGCAGCCGCGGGGTGGATGCCGTGATCGATGCCGTAGGTTTCGAAGCGAAGGGCAGCACCACCGAAACCATTCTGGCCACGCTGAAGCTCGAAGGCAGCAGCGGTAAGGCGCTGCGCCAGTGCATCGCGGCCGTACGTCGAGGCGGGATCGTCAGCGTGCCGGGCGTTTACACCGGGTTTATCCACGGTTTCCTGTTTGGCGATGCATTCGACAAAGGCCTGACGTTCAAAATGGGACAGACCCACGTGCAGCGTTATCTGCCGGAACTGCTTGGATACATTGAGACCGGGCGCCTGCAACCGGACGCGATCATTTCGCACCGGATGTCGCTGGAGCAGGTGGCCGAAGGCTACAAGATGTTCGACAAGAAACAGGAAGATTGCCGCAAGGTCATTCTGACCCCTGGATCGAGCGATGTGCCGCTGACTGAACGCATTGATGACGCCACGCCAATCCCGGCGGTATAGAGTGAATGCCTGGTTCCTGCACTGCAACCGCAGGCGCCAGGCTTGGCGGGCATGCTCTGGATTCGTACGAATCCAAGTGACGTTGCGTGAGAGGCGGGGCCATCGTTTGCGACGGGAAACTCCCATTCAGCAAGCGTAAAAGCTCAATGGCTTCCCGTGTTTCAAATCGGCTTTTCTGCGCATGGCCTGGTACCGGTCGAACTGTTCGGCGTCCCGTTCGCTTGAAATCAACTTTCTCGCTGCTTCCGTTTTTCATACCGCGCAAGTATTGGCTGAGTGCTGATGCCGTGAACGAGAATACTCAACGCCACCACCGACAACGTCAGGTTGATGCACACGCTGGCCACCGACGGTTCCAGACCATGGTTCAAGGCATAAAACAGGTAATACAAACTGCCAATCCCGCGGATGCCGAACCAGCCGATCAGGGCTCGCTGACGCATCGGCAGCAAACCGCCCCATGGCATGGCGACTACACAAAGCGGGCGAATCAGACAGAACAGCACGGCGGCAATCGGCAGCGCTCGCCAGTCCCAATGGGCGATCAGGATCACCCCCAGCAGCGTCACCAGAAACACTTCCATCGCACGCTCGACCAGCCCGCCGAAGGCCAGCATGTCGCTCATCATGATGCCGGCGGCTACCTGACTGTCTTCCAGGTTTTCGGTGTCGCCATGCACGGCATGCTCCGGCTCGACATGCTGGTGGCCGACCACGGGCTGGACAAGATGCTCGGCAGGCAGGGCGTCGTCGCCGGTGGAGTTGACTTCTTCATGGCGCAAGGCGAGACCTGCCGCAAACACCGACAGGAAGCCATAACCATGCACCGCTTCCGCGCCGACATACGCCAGCGCAATCAAGGCAAGCGCGAGGTAATCGTTGGGCGATAAAGTACTGTCCTCATTCTTGATGCGCAGGGTCAATGTCAACCGGCCGATGGCACGGCCCATGATATAGCCGGTGAGCAAACCCGCAGGAACCGCCCACAGCACGTCTTGAAGCGCCCAGTCAGCAATCCAGCCGGGCTGGCTGTCTTGCTGCAGCATCAGCAGACCGAGGATAACGAACGGGAAGGCAATGCCATCATTGAGCCCGGCCTCACCGGAAAGACCGAAGCGCACGCTGTCGTCATCGCGGGCGTCATTGACCTGCACCAACGCGGCCAGCACAGGATCGGTGGGCGCGAGGATCGAGCCGATCAACACCGAAGCGCCCCAGGACAATCCGAACGCGTAATGCAACAGCAGGGAAACGCCGCCGATGGTGAGCACCATGACCGGCCCCGCCAGACCGTAAGCCACTCGCCAGGTTTTATCCCGCAGTGGCAAGCGCAGTTTCAATCCGCAGACAAACAGCGAAAACAATACGGCGACTTCCGTGAGATGCTCCATCCAGACGGCGGCATCGTCGGTATTGAGCTTTAGAAAACCCAAGCCCGACGGCCCGATGGCGATGCCCAGCAACAGGCACACGGCCGACGTCGTGACGGGCATCCAGCGCAAGTGCGATGAGGTCAGCGCCAGTGTCAGCAGAACAGCACCGAGCACGGCCACCCAGACGACGAAACTCATGAGGGGCTACTGCCAGCAAATGTCGGGATGAAGTGTGCCAAGGGAATCAACCGACAGTCGCCCGCACGTATTCCGGCGTCAGTACGTTGAACCACAGCAGAATCATCTCAACCAGAATGGTCACGAGCACCAACAACCCTACACCCCATACGCAGGCAGCATTGAGCAAGCCTTGCTGCTTGCGCTCGTGCATGAAAGTCGGCAAACCCACGAACAACAGGAAAGTGGAATACACACCGGCGGCGCCCAGCACCACGATTGCCAGCCACCGGCTTGGGTACAGCCCCGCAATACCGGCCAGGAAAAATGGCGTTGCGGTGTAAGCCGCGAAGCCGATGCACTGATTCAGAGTAGGGCGCGAGTCGAACGCGCGGGACATCCAGCGGATAAACATGCCCATTACCACCACACCAATGATGATGGTCAGGTAGAGCATGACGCACAGTTGCAGCGCACTGCCGGTGCTCAGTTTGACGGTCTCGTTTTCTGCCAGGCTCCACCCGACATAGGTAGTCCCGATAAACAGGCACACCGCAGGAATCAAGGCAAGTAACAGCAAATGAGGGAGGTAATGACGCGGGTGCGCTTCCTCTTCCTTGCGAATATCCGTCCACGCGAAATTCGGTTGCGTGAACAGCTTGACGATGGGTGCGGACATGACGACCTCCTGATCTGGATCGGCCTGTGACAGAAGCCGCTTAACGTATTGAGGTCCGGGTTTCCTCCGGGGTTCATTTTTTCATCGATCTATTGCGCGAGCGTTCAATAGACTGAATGTTTAATCGCCGCAAAGGTCAACCGAGCAGCTCTCACTCTGGAAAGTTGCCATGACGCTTAGTGAATCGGTTGTCGAATACCTGCGCGAGAACCGCCTGCTGCTGACCACAGCGGAATCCTGCACCGCCGGCAAAATTATCACCCTGTTAGCGGAAGTGCCGCACAGTGGCGATCTGATCGAGAGCGGCTACGTGGTGTATTCCCCCCAGGCCAAGCAGCGGCTGCTCAGCGTCAATCCGTACACGATCGAAACCTTCAACCTGACCAGTTGTGAAGTCGCCAGTGAAATGGCCTTGGGCGCCTTGCGCGACAGCACGGCCAACGCGGCGGTGGCGACCACCGGCATTCTTGGGCCGGAAGACATGGATGGCATTCCCGCAGGCACGGTGTGTTTTGCCTGGGCCTTCCAGTCTGCAGATGGCCGCTGCGTGTTCAGTCGGCGCGAGCGGTTTTTCGGGACACGTTGTGAGGTGCAATTGATGGCGGCCGAGCATGCGCTTGGGGAGTTGGCGCATTTTCATCGGCGGGCGATGGCGGGGGAAAAGGAATGAAATACGGCGCGGTTCATGCGTTGTCGCGTATGGCCTGAACGACTGCTGCGCAGCAGTCGTAAAAATCCGGAGCCGGACGCATCCGCTCAACGTCCGGCTGCATTGCAGTCGTTACAACCTAGAGCATCGGCTTGCCGCCCGTGATGCCATAACGCTGACCGGTGATGTAACTCGCCTCATCCGATGCCAGCAACACGTAAATCGGCGCGACCTCCACCGGTTGGCCGGGGCGACCCAAGGGTGTCTGGCCGCCAAAGTTTTGCACTTCTTCGTCCGGCATCGTCGAGACAATCAGTGGCGTCCAGATAGGGCCTGGGGCCACGCAATTGACCCGGATGTTTTTCGGACCAAGCATTTGCGCCAGCCCGCCGGTGAAGTTGGCGATCGCGCCTTTGGTGGTGGCGTATGCGAGGAGGGTGGGTTTGGGCATGTCGGAATTGATCGAGCTGGTATTGATGATCGAACTGCCCGGCTGCATGTGCTTGAGCGCCGCCTGACAAATGCGGAAGATGGCCGTGATATTCACGTCGAACGTCATTACCCATTCCTCATCGGGAATGTCTTCGAAGTTTTCGTGGGTCATCTGGAAAGCGGCATTGTTGACCAGTACGTCGATTCGGCCAAAACGTTCGACCGTTTTATCGACCAGCTTCTGGCATTGCTCTTTCTGCGCCAGATCGCCCGGAAGCAACAGGCACTGACGCCCGGCCTGTTCGACCCAGCGTGCAGTTTCCTCGGCGTCTTCGTGTTCATTGAGGTAGGCAACCACCACATCCGCGCCTTCGCGGGCAAATGCAATGGCGACAGCGCGACCGATGCCGCTGTCAGCCCCGGTGATCAGGGCAATCTTGCCTTCCAGCCGGCCCGAACCTTTGTAACTTTGCTCGCCGCAATCCGGGTACGGGTCCATTTTTTTCTGGGAGCCGGGGACGGGTTGAGCCTGTTTCGGGAACGGTGGTTTTGGGTAGTCGATCATCGGAAATCTCCTGTTCAAGGTAAACGAGCCAAAGGGTTGACCCCGTGCTTTCACCTTGAGTTCGGTTGGATTTCCGGCTGGCCTGCCGGCGATTCACATCAAACGCTACGGCCGCGCAAACTGCGTTCCATCCGCGCAATGCCTTCCTCCAGCAATGCCCGTGGGCAGCCGAAATTCAGGCGCACGAATTGTTGGCAGTCATCGCCAAAATCCAGACCTGCACTCAAACCGACCTTTGCCTGTTCAAGGAAAAACCGCTGCGGATCGGCCAACCCCAGCGCCGAACAGTCGAGCCAGGCCAGGTAAGTGCTTTGCGGCCTGTTCATGCTGACGCCCGGCAGGCGGGTGCGAACCGCGTCTATCAGATAATCGCGGTTGCCCTGCAGATACGCCTTCAACTCTGCCAGCCATGGACCGGCTTCGCTGTAGGCAATACGCGTCGCCTCCATGCCCAGCGGATTGACGCTGTCCACCATGCCGCAACGCGCATGATTGACCCGATCGCGGATGGCGCGGTCCTGAATGATCATGAACGATGTCTTCAGCCCGGCAATGTTGTAGGCCTTGCTCGCCGACATCAGCGTGATCGTGCGCCGGGCGGTGTCCGCGCTTAATGACGCGGTCGGAACATGCACGCGACCGTCGTAACACAGCTCGGCGTGGATCTCGTCGGAGATGATCCAGGCGTCCTGCTCCAGGCATATTTTCGCTACCGCTTGCAGTTCTTCCCGGGGGAAGGCTTTGCCCAGCGGATTGTGCGGATTGCTCAGCAGCAAGGCGCCGCCGCCCTCGAGTGAGCGGCGCAACGATTCCAGCGGTGTGGCGTAGGTGCCGTCTGCCATCGCGGCGAAATTCAGCTCGACTTTGTTCAGGCCCCAATGGCTCGGCGCGTGACGCAGTGGCGGGTAATTCGGCACCTGCACGACGACGTTTTGTTGCGGCTCAACCAGCGCACGCAAAGCCATGTTGAAACCCGATTCCACGCCCGGCAGGAAAATCAGCGCTTGCGGCTCGACGCGCCAGGCATATTTTTTCCACAGATCGGCGACGATCGCTTCGCGCAAATCCTGCTGCGCCACGCTGTAGCCGAGCAATGGATGTTCCAGACGTTTTTGCAGGGCCTGGACGATCACCGGCGGGGCGGCGAAATCCATGTCGGCGACCCACATCGGCAGGACGTCGGCCGGGTAGCGGCTCCACTTGGTACTGCCGGTGTGATGGCGGTCGAACACCTGATCAAAATCGAAAGTCATGCGCAGTCTCGTCACAGCAGGGTTGGGGAAAGGCCGCCATGATAATCCCCTGCATCGGTTGGGTGCGAGCCTGCTTGCAAAGGCATCGTTTATTGCCCGCCCAGCACCTCGCGTTTTCCCGCGAACGTCTATGCTGGCCTAACCAATCCCGCGCCTTTGCCTGGACCTGCATGGAGTCGTCAATGGAGCCCATCTCCCTTTCCGAAAAAGCCTTCACGCGCAACCTGCTCGACGTGCTGATTCGCGCCGGGCTGATCGCCGTTCTGGTGATGTTCTGCTTCGAGATTTTCAGGCCGTTTCGCGACCTGATGTTGTGGTCGCTGATCCTGGCCATCACCCTTTATCCACTGCAACAGCGACTCAGAGGGCCGCTTGGAAGAAAGGAAGGGCGCATCGCAACGCTGATTGTGCTGGTCGCGATCCTCATTTTGATGGTGCCGGTTTACCTGCTGGGCACCTCGATTGCCGACTCGGTGGAGAATGCGATAAACGTTGTCAGGACTGAAGGCTTAACGATCCCGCCGCCTTCCGACTCCCTGGCCGGGTTCCCGTTGCTGGGCAAGCCGCTGTCGGCTGTCTGGCTGCAGGCGTCGACTGACCTGCCGGGGCTGATGCACAAATACATCCCGCAGATCAAAGGGGTGAGCCTGGCCCTGCTGGGCAAACTGGCCGGTGTCGGCATGGGTTTCCTGACGTTCATCTTTGCCCTGATCATCGCCGGTATTTTTATGGCCTATGGCGAAAGCGGCGCTCGCAGTGCCGTGCAAATCTCGTCGCGCTTCAGCGGTCCGGTCAGAGGCCCGGAAATCGCCGGCCTGTGCACCGCGACGATTCGTGCGGTGGCTTTGGGCGTGGTCGGAATCGCGTTCATTCAGATGTTGCTGGTGGGCCTGGGTTTTGTGCTCAAAGGCGTGCCCGGCGCCGGTTTGTTCGCCCTCGCGGTGTTGCTGCTGGGCATCATGCAGCTGCCGGCCACCTTGATCACGCTGCCGGTGATTGCTTATGTGTTTGCCACTGAAGGCGCGAGCACCGCGACAATCGCCTTTGCCGTCTATGTATTCGTGGCCGGTCTGGTCGATAACGTGCTCAAGCCGCTGCTGCTGGGACGTGGCGTCGATGTGCCGATGCCGGTGATCCTGATCGGCGCACTCGGCGGCATGGTCACCGGCGGCATCATCGGGTTGTTCATTGGCCCGGTGGTGTTGGCTGTCGGCTATCAACTGTTCTGGCAATGGGTGCAGGACACGCCGGACGTGGCGACACCGCCCTGAGCGAGCCGGTTTACCGACGCACAGCGCGGGCTAGTTCCCGCGCTTCCACACCTTGACGTAGTCGATGCGAAACGTGGAAGGCAGGTCGGCATCGTCAACCACGCCGAACCATTGCCACATCGCCTCGCTGTCGAAAACGATCTGCATCGGGAAGAAGAAGTTGGTATTTTTCGCTTCCCGAACCAGCACGCCATCGACGTACCAGCGCAGTTTGTCCTGCTGCCAGTCGAAACCATACACATGAAAGGTGCTCGCCAGCCGCCACGGTGCAACCCAGGTGCTGCCATCGCTGAGGTGCTCATCGCTCTGGGGCGTCGCCCAGATGTGGGCGTTCATGTTGTATTTTTTGTCGAAAGCGCCGTCCTTGGTCTTGCCGCCGATTTCAAAAATATCGATCTCGGTGGCGTTGTCGGGCAGCCCGGTCCAGGCCAGCCAGAACGCACTGGAGCCGGCCGAATTCATCGGTTTTGCCCGCGCTTCGTAATAGCCGTAAAGCCCACGCTCATGGGTGCGCACCATCGCCGAACTGTAATCCTTGTAGCCGAGTTTGACGTACTTTTCGGGCAGGGTTTCCTTGCGAAAGTAAATGTTCAGGTTGCCATTATTGACAACGGCATTGGTCGGCAGAAACAGCGCCGGCTTACGCCCCAGCGAATCGGTCCCGGTGGCGTTGTTGACATGCCAGCGCGTTGCGTTGAGCGTCGTCCCGTTGAAATCATCCGACAGTTGCGTGTCCAGCACCCATTGGCCGGCGTTGGCCTGATCGGACAACGGTGCGTTGGGGTTGGTGTGTTGTGGCACTTCGCCGAGGGGACCGACGCGGGTCCAGGCCGTGGATTTCGACGGTCCGGCCACCGACCACTTTTGCGCCAGGTAATCAAACGCGGTTTGTCGCTCGTCTTGCGAGCTCAACGCGCGGTCGTAGACCAGCACTTCGGCGATGTCGCCACGCAGGATTTCCGAAGTACCGACCACATTACGCGCCACCGCAAACGGGCCGATGGGCACGTCGTAAATTTCGAGAAAGTCCAGCTTCGGCTCGTAGGCCGTGGTCTGTTGCACACTGATGCCGAAGTTCGGCAGCAGGTTGTCGTTATCGGCAAGTAGCGGCCGCGAACTGAACAAGCGCTGCCAGGCTTTGCCACCGGCCTGCTCAGGCAAGCGCCGTGACACCACGAACACCGTGGCCGGACCTTTGCCCGTCCGGATTGACGGGCCGGAAAACGCCGCAGTACCGCTCAAACGCACCACCGGGCGGCCATTCATGGCGTTGTCGACCCGCAAGGGCAGCGCCGTGGCCGTCACAGGGTCGACGATCAGTGCAGTGGCCTTGGCGGATTTGTCTCGCCATCGCGTCACGCGGTTTTCACCATCGACGGTAAAGGTCGAAGCATCTGCAGCGTCGAGCCAAAGCACCAGACCGTTAAGTGGCGGGCTGGTGACATTGGCAAACGCGTTCAAAGCTGCCGCCATCAGCAGCGTGCCCAGCGATATTTCCCTGACCATGTGCATCTCCTGTCATCTGAGCCGAGGGGCTCACTTGTGGGCAAACTTCAGTGCCGGGGGCGTGCGATAACCGAGCGGGTTGTGCGATTGCCAGCGCCAGCTGTCGGCGATCATCTGTTCCAGGCCACGTTCGGCCGACCAGCCCAGTTCGCGTCCAGCCTTGCTCGCATCGGCCCAGCACTGGGCGATGTCGCCGGGGCGACGCGGGGCAAAGCTGAATGGAATGGCGACCCCCGTAACGGACTCGAAATGGCGGATCATCTGCAAGACGCTATAGCCAACGCCGGTGCCGAGGTTCCAGACATGCGCCCCGCAACTGTCGCGCAAGGCTTGCAAGGCTTTGAGATGGCCGTCGGCAAGGTCGACGACGTGGATGTAGTCGCGCACGCAGGTGCCGTCGACGGTTGGGTAGTCGCTGCCGTAGACGGTCAGCTGCGCAATGCGCCCAATCGCTACCTGAGTGAGGCAGGGCAGCAGATTGCTCGGCTTGCCGCTGGGGTCTTCGCCGATCATGCCGCTTTCATGGGCGCCGATCGGGTTGAAATAACGCAGCAGCGCGATGCTCCAGCGCGGATCGGAAATGGCCAGGTCATTGAGCATTTCCTCAATCATCAATTTGCTGCGCCCGTACGGGTTGGTCGGTTTGCCGGTGCCGAGGTTCTCCAGAATTGGCGTTTGCGCCGGGTCGCCATACACGGTCGCCGATGAGCTGAACACCAGATTGAACACCTTTGCACGCGCCATCGACCGACACAGGCTGAGTGCGCCGGCGACGTTATTGGCGTAATAGTCGAGTGGGTTGCGCACACTTTGCTCGACCGACTTGAGGCTGGCGAAATGCACCACCGCGTCGATGTCGAAGTGACTGAAGATGTCATCGAGCAGCTTCTGGTTGCGCACATCGCCTTCAATGAACTCCACCCGCGTATGAGTCAGTTGCTCGAGGCGCGTGATCGACTCGCGACAGCTGTTGCTCAGGTTGTCGAGCAATAGCACTTGCTGGCCGGCATTGATGAGGGTCAGAGCGGTGTGGGAGCCGATGTAGCCGGCCCCGCCTGTGATCAGCGTGGTTTTTCTGAGCATGATGGTGATTCCTGTGCGAGAACCGGTTCAGCGGGTGGTGAAAACCGACTTGAATTCTTGCGGCCAGCGCGGGTGCAGCAGGCTGTAGGCGAGGGCATACGACAGGGCGCCGATGGCGATGTTGGCAATCAGATGTACATAGCCCGTCAGGCTCACCTGAGTGGCAAAGGTCACCACGCTGGCAGCCATTACGAGCGAGGCGATGACGCTGCGGTAGTTGCACTCCAAAAATGCCCGCCAGCCGTAACCGATGGCGATGTTCAGGCCGCGAACCTGCAGCGGGGTGATGATCAGCATCCGTACCAAAAGCGCCAGCGCTGCGGCCATGCCGCCGTAAATCGGGCCAAGGCTGTACACCAGGGCGAGGGCGAGCAGGGTGGTGCCGACTTCGGCCTTGAGGGTCAGACGAGTGCGATTGACCGCCACCAGGGCGGTGGTTGCGTACATCGCGGTGTTGCCGAGGGCGGCGGTGCAGGCCAGCACTTGCAGCAGAGGAATGGCGTCGGCCCATTTGGCGCCGAAGATCAGCAGGATGATGTCGTCTGCGGTCAACGCGATGCCGATAAACAGCGGCGTCAACAGAAAACCGCTGAGCGCCGTCGAGTCGCTGATCAGGCCGATCAGCCGCGAAGAATCCGCGCTGCGCCGGGCGAATGCCGGCAACGCGTAACTCATCAAGCCGTTATAGATGGCCGTGCGCGGCAGATCGATGATGCGCATGGCCAGGTTGAACATGCCGACGGCGCTGGCACCGGCGGTGATCCCGAGCACCACATTGACGCCGCGTTGCAGGGTTTGCGAACTGAGCACATTGATCGCTACCGGTGTGCCCGCCCTCAGGGTTTCGCGCAGAAACCGGGTGTCGATGTGGAACGCGATGCGTTTGGGCTCGCCGCGCATCAGCACGATCACCGAGACGAATTCCATGATCAGCGCCTGCGCAATCACGGCCCAGGCGCCAAAGCCCCACAAGGCGACCGCGATGCCACCGACGCCGCCCAGCACCTTGCCCAACAGTGTACGGGTGGCGAGCATCTTGAAGTTGCCGCTGCGGCGCATCTGCACCACATACACCCGCGCCATCATGGTGAAGAGGATTTTCACCGAGGCCACCGCCGTCATCCATTGCAGGGCGGGTGACGGCGCGTACAGCATCGCCAGGCCGCTGATGACCAGGATGGACACCAGGCTGATCAACACGGAAAACCAGAACGCGGTCGAGATATGCCGGTCGTCCAGCCGATCCTGCCGCACCAGCGGATCTTCCAGCACTGAGGAATAAATGATGCCGACCACTTCGACGATGGCGATGATAACGGTACCGATGCCCAGTTCAGCTGGCGACAGCAGCCGCGCGTAAACCACAAACGTGATCATCGACAGGAAAATCAGGCCGAATTTTTCGGTGAAAATCCAGATCAATGTAACCAGACGATGATTGGCCATGGGCGAGACCTGGGAATCCAACGAAAAAGGGAGGAAACAACGAACCGAATGAACCGGCGCGCGTAGCACCGCCCGCTGCTACAGGGTCGCGTTATCAAGAGGCGCGTTGTCGGGGTTCGCGTTGTTGGGCGGCTCGTCAGGGGGCTTTGCGCAGCATCTTCATCCGCGCATACAGGTAGCGCAGGGTCGGTTTGCCGTTGAAGAAAATCAGCGTCTGCCAGGAGTGCTTGAGCATTTTCTGAAAGACCTTGATCACCAGAGCATGCTCGCCGCGCCGGGAGAACGTGCCGAGGAAGTCGGCATGATTGGCCAGCACGAAATCGATGCGCTGCTGACGCGTCAGTCGGGGGCCATAAAGCTCCAGGTACATATCGATGAACTTGAGTTTGTGCGGGTAATATTTTTGCGGCTGGGCGGTGATGTTGCTGGCGTTGACACCGCGCCGGATCAACACTTGCGGCACTGTGTGAACTTCCCAATGCTCCGCGATCCGCGTCCACAGCAAGCGGTCTTCGGCGTATCGCAGCTTCTGATCGAAGCCGCCGAGCGTGAGGATCGCCTCGCGTCTGACGACAACCCCGGAAGTGCCGTTGATGACGTTTTCCCGCATGAAATCGGCAAAGTGATTGCCACTCTTGCGCCGCTCTTCCCGTTGTTCCTTGCCATCGCTGAACACGCTCAACTGATAGCAATCGATCAGACCGACCCGATGCCCTGTGCGCGTCAGCTCGGCATAAAGCGCCAATTGCTTCTCGAGTTTTTCCGGATGCCACTGGTCATCGGCATCCAGAAACGCGATGAACGTTTCCTGAGCCAGGAAAATGCCCTTGTTGCGCGCACTTCCCGGACCCTCATTGGGTTGTTGCAGCAACGTTACAGGGAACGGCGCCACAAAGTCCCGGACCATCTGCGGGCCGTCATCACTGGAACCGTCGTCGACGATGATGACGTTATCGGGCAGGCGGGTTTGCCGACTCAGCGATGCCAACGTCTGCTGAATGCTGCCGGCGGCGTTGTACAGCGGAATGACCACGCACACCGTACCGGGTGATGAGGAAGCGTCGTTCAGCATGGGCTTTTCTCCTTGGACCGGGTGCCGACGGACAGAGCCTGTGAGCGCACGGCATGATCCGGTGCAGGCGAGCGAGCGGCCATGGCCGGTCGTTTGGCATGGTGATGGCGGAACGTCAGGGCAAGCGTGCAGAACACCAGGAACTCCGCAGAACGGTAGTTGGGCACCACGTACGCCACGTAATTGGTGACGATGAACAGCGCGATGATGACCAGCGCGCTGGCCCGGAACTGTGCCGATCGATCGGCCGTGACCGCGCGGTATTGCTTGATCAGCGCTTCAGCGAACAACAGGATCAGCGCCGCCAGTTGCAGCGCGCCGCCGTTGAGCAAGGTTTCCATGTAACCGCTGTGCGCATTGCCGATGTAGCCCCAGCGCTTGATGAAAACGTCGGCATCCGGGCTCGACCAGAACGCGCCGAAGCCGTAACCGTTGAGAAACTTGCTATCGATCAGCGGCGTGAGCAATTCCCAGATCAGCGTGCGGTCGGTCAGCGACGGATCGCGCCCCATCATCTCCAGCAGCAGCGTGTAATTGCCGTACATGAAGGCGCAGATCAGCAAATAGACAACGGTCGCGGCGAAGAACGCCAGCAACGAGCGGTTGATGCGCAGGCGGATCATCGTCAGGAAATACCAGTAGCTGGCCGCACCCGTGACAATCAGTGCAATGCCCGTGGCCGATTGCGCGAGCAGAATCGCCACCAGCGAAAAACTCGCGTACAGAATCGCCATGACATTGCGCTGACGAATCATCGGCAGCAGCAACAGAATCGCAATGGCATTGATTCGTGCGCCGGCATTCTTCTCGGTAAAAATCCCTTTGAACGCGCCGTCCCGGATACCGCCCGAGATGAAGGCGATGTCCGGCCTGATCACGGCAAAGATCAGACCGATCAACGCGGCAGCACCGATCACGGAACCGATCATGAAAGCAATTTTTTCAATGCTGTAGTTGTAAGCAACAAACCCGGCAAAGAACACCACGCTGACCATCGCGATAAAGCGTTTGAAGCTCAGCATCGGGTCGCTGGACCAACTGATCGAGGCTGCCACGCACCCCAGAAACAGCAATAGAAAAAGGTTGTTGCGGTAAAAGCTTTTGCTGAGGAAGACCTTGTTGCGGATGAAGAAAAACAGCGGTACCAGCAAAGTGACCAATCCACCAATCTGATTGACCACGTTACCCTCCATGTCCCTCTGCGCATCGTCCAGGGCAGCGCCTTGCCCGAGGAAAAAAGCAATCACCTGGATGTAGAACAACACGCCGAACAACGTAAACGCGTCGCGCAGCGTGGAGTACCTGACTTCCAGTTTCCTCATGACCGTTCGCCCCCCAGCATCGCCGCCAGATACGTGTGCACTGCGCGGCCGCTGACGAAGCGATTGGCGGCGGCGATACGCGCCCGGCGATTCGCATCACGGGTGGCGCCGAGCTCGCCGGCGATGGCCTGCGCCAGCGCGGCCGGATCGTCGACATTCACCAGCGGCGCGACCGCACCGTTGTCGAGAATGTCCTGCGGACCGTGCGGGCAGCGAGTCGACACCACGGGCGTGCCGGTGGCCAAGGCTTCAACCAGGGCATTGGGACTGCCTTCGAAGCGAGATGACAATACAAAACAATCGGCCGCCGCCACTTCCGCCATAGGCTGGCGCGTATAGCCCGGCAGATCGACGCGACTGGCCACGCCCAGGGCGGCCGCTTGTGCCTGCAACTGCGCGCGAAGGTTGCCTTCGCCAAAAATGATCAGACGCGTGCCTGAATCGGGCAAACGGGCGAACGCTGCAATCAGCGTATCGAAGCCTTTCTGTGGAGCCAGACGCCCCAACGCAACGATCACCGATGTGGTTTTTTCCAGCAGCCAGGGATGGCTCGGCAGGCCCGGTGGTTTTTCAAGGAAATCGTTATCCAGCACCGGATTGTCGGCAATCGTCACATCGCGCTTGCGCGCAATCGTCGTGTCGACCAGGTCTTGCGCGACGCCGCGCGATACGCAGATGACCGGGTTGGGAATCAGCCGATACAGCAACGGCGCCAGCAGATAAGCCGCCCGCACCGCCATCGCCGGGTTGACGTGTTTGTCGTGGGAAAAGGCGTTGCGTTCGCTGACGTGCAGGCGTCGCAGCGTGCCGGACAGCATCGATGCAGCGATGGCCACTACATTGACGTGGGTGAGGGCGGCCAGTTGCGCATCGAAGCGATTGCGCCGCAGAAACCTTGCCAGCGCCGGGACCGCACTGGCGCTGCGCGGGCTGTTCAGTTCCACCTGTTTGACCCGGGGATCGAGCAGCGCGACGTTAAGGCCGCCGCCGGTGAGCATCAGCAGCGTGACGTCGTTGCCGGCGTCGACCAATGCACCGGCCAGTCGCGCCATCATTTTTTCTGCGCCGCCACCGCCGAGGTCGTGGAGAATGATCAGCAGCTTCTTCATCGGTTCCATACCTGGTAATAGGCCTGTGCGGCGTGGTGGCTGGTGTATGGGCGGACGGCCTCGGCCAGCGATTGCCCGCCAGGCGTGACCGCGTCAGACATCGCCAGGCTTTGCAGCAGACCTTCGGCCAGCGCCGGCACATCGTTGACCTTGACCAACTGCCCCAGGCGGCCGTGATCAAGCAACTCCCTCGGGCCGGTATCGCAGTCGCACGCCAGCACCGGGGTGCCTAATGCCAGCGCCTCGATCAATACGGTAGGCATCCCTTCGTGCGATGAACTGAGGATCAGCAGCCGGGCCTGGCGGATCAGCGGATAGGGGTTGCGCATAAACCCGGTGAAATGCACCCGGTTCGCGATGCCCAGGCGCTGCGCCTGTGCGGTCAGCGCACCGCGTTGCGGGCCGTCGCCAGCGATCACCAGATCGGGCAGCGGCTCGCGGCTCAAAGCCAGCGCATAAGCGTCGAGCATCAGGTGAAAGCCCTTGAGTTCCACCAGGCGACCGACCCCCAGCCAGAACTCGCTGGGCAAGTTGGCGGGCACGGGGGTCTGTGCGGCGTTGAGCAGGTGTTCAGTGACCACCGCGTTTGGGCAATACGAAATGCGTTGGCGGCCCCAGGGTATCCAGTCGGCCAGAGCGTGGCGCAGGCCTTGGGAAACCGTCACGACTTTGCCGCCGCCGCACAGGTAAAGCGCGTAGAGCAGACGCAGGCTGGTCACCCCGGTTCTCTGCTCGGCGCAATCAAGCGCGGTGTGGCGGGTGTATATGACTTTGCATGAACGCCCCAGCGTGGCGAACCAGGTGCACAGGTTGGCCTGTTCCTTGGCGCTGATCAGGTGGGTGACCTTTTCGCGGCTGATTGTTCGACGCAACAGGACGATGGACTTGAGCATTCCGATCACCCCGCTGCCGGCGCCATCGATGGCTGTCGCGCCGGCAGCGTCGGGTGGGTCGCCATTGATGACAAAAAAACTGACACGATGGCCATCCTTCAGAAATTGCTCGGCCAGACGTTGCTGTACCCGTTCAACGCCGCCATCGGGCTCAAAGTCTTTGAGAATGAAAAGAATGTGCATAGTCAATGGCCCGCTGTTCAGGGTGTGCTGATGTCGATCGACAGCTTGCGTCGAACGATCATCGCCAACAGGTGGCAAAAGTTGCTCGGGTAGTCGATCAGGTAGCGCTTGATCGTGTGCGGTTCGCGGTACATGCGGTAGAAGGCGCGCAGATGCAGGCGGTCAACCAGCGCCGGGTAGTACTGCTGCGTGGCCATGGCTTCCTGACGAATGAAACCGCCGCAGGTAAACGCCACACCGCTGAAGCCGGCCTGGAGGGCATTGTCGACAAACCGCTCCTGCAACCCGGCGCCCAGGCCGACGATCAGAATGTGCGTCTCGCTGCGGCAGATGTCGGCGTGAATAGCCTCGGCCTGCTGAGCATTGAAATAGCCGTTGTGATAACCGGCAATCTGCAACGCCGGATAGCGCAACAGAATTTTTTCGATGAACAATTGCATCTCGTTCTGCCGCGCGCCGACGAAATAAACCCGTTTGCCTTGTTCCTCGGCACTGCGCAACACCGGGTCGGCAATGGAAGTGAAATCAAAACTGACCCGGCCCACGGCTCGTCCGGTCACACGCGACATGAAGGTCGACATCAACATGCCGTCGCAAAAGTAGGCAACGGCGTTCGAGGGCTGCTTGAGGAAGCTGCCGATGGAAGCGAAGTTGACGAAGGAAAAGGCCTGATTGACTTCCAGCAGCGCCGGCGAGTACTGCTCGATCACATTCAGCTTGATCATTGCATGCCTCCCTGGGCGACATCCGGCCAGGTCTGCCGGCCGACGGACACATAGGTGAAACCGCGCTTGCCCAGGCGTTGCGGATCGAACAGGTTGCGTCCGTCAAAAATCAGCGGCTGCCTGAGGTGGCGAGTGAGCAGGTCGAAATCCGGTGCGCGAAACGCTTGCCACTCAGTGACGATGATCAGTGCATCGGCATTTTTCAGTGCCGCTTCCTTGGTACCCGCCAGCGTCAGGTCATCGCGCTCGCCATAGAGACGCTGGGCCTCTTCCATGGCTTTGGGGTCGAAGGCCTGAACGCGGGCCCCGGCTTTCCACAGCGCTTCCATCAGCACCCGGCTCGGCGCTTCGCGCATGTCGTCGGTGTTGGGCTTGAAGCTCAACCCCCACAACGCAAACGTCTTGCCCTGCAGCGCACCGCCGAAGTGCTCGAAAATCTTGCTGAACAGCGTGGTTTTCTGTTCGTTGTTACGCGCTTCGACTGCCTTCAGAACGCGGGCATCGATGTCCACGGCTGTCGCGGCGTGAATCAACGCTTTCACATCCTTGGGAAAACACGAGCCCCCGTAGCCAACGCCGGGGTAGATGAATTGGTAACCGATGCGTGGATCGGAGCCGATGCCGTGGCGGACCATCTCGATGTCGGCGCCAAGCTTCTCGGAAAGGGCAGCCATTTCGTTCATGAAACTGATCTTGGTGGCGAGCATGCAATTGGCGGCGTACTTGGTCAGCTCGGCACTGCGGATGTCCATGACGATGATTTTTTCGCGGTTGCGATTGAATGGCTCGTACAGTTCGCGCATGACTTCTTCGGCGTGCGCGCTGTCGGTGCCGATGATGATGCGGTCTGGGCGCATGCAGTCGTCGACCGCGCAGCCTTCCTTGAGAAATTCCGGATTGGAAATCACGTCGAAGGTCAACTCGCCGCGCCCGTTCTCGGCGAGCACCTGTGCGATGCGCGCGCGAACCACATCGCCAGTGCCCACCGGCACCGTGGACTTGTCGACGATCACCTGATAACGGTCCATGTGCAGCGCAATGGTTTGCGCCACGTCGAGAACGTAGTGCAGATCTGCCGAACCGTCCTCGTCGGGCGGGGTGCCGACGGCGATCAGTTGCACATCGCCGTGGCGCACGGCAGCCGCCATGTCAGTCCCGAATTTCAGTCGGCCGCTCTGGTAGTTGTCGCGAACGAGGGTTTTCAAACCGGGTTCATAAATGGGCAACGTGCCTTCGATCAGCGCCTGGACCTTGGCGGCGTCGACGTCCACGCACATTACCGAGTGGCCGACTTCCGCCAGCGCGGCGCCCTGTACAAGCCCAACATAACCGATGCCGAATACGCTCACATTCATGGTGAAACCTCAAGTTGGGGCGTCAGTAGATGTTTTTGGAAAAAAGAGTGAACGGCGTTTTCACGAGGATTTTGATGTCCAGCCACAGCGACCACTGATTGATGTAATTGAGGTCCTGGGCGACGCGCTGCTGCATCTTTTCCAGCGTTTCGGTTTCACCGCGATGGCCGGTGATCTGCGCGAGTCCGGTGATACCCGGTTTGAGACGATGCCGGGCCATGTAGGCGCGAACCTTGCCGGTGTAATAGATGTTGTGAGTGACTGCGTGGGGGCGCGGGCCGACCAGCGCCATCGCGCCGAACAGCACGTTGAACAGCTGCGGCAATTCGTCGATGGAGGTGCGGCGCAGAAAGCGTCCAAGCGGGGTGACGCGATCATCGTCGCGGGTGGCCTGGCGGACGTCGTCGTCCTTGTGCACACGCATCGAGCGAAACTTCCAGATCCGGATCACTTCGCCGTCGCAGCCATGCCGGTTCTGCTTGTACAACACCGGGCCGGGGGAGGTGAGCTTGATGGCCACTGCTACGGCCAGCAGCAGCGGGCTGAGCACGGTGATCGCGACCAACGCCAGGCTGCGTTCCAGCAGGTCTTTGCAGAACAGACTGCCGGGATGTGAGCTGATCAGGCTTTCATTGAGGTAGAACGCCGGCATCCGTTCTATTTCCGAAATCGACTGATTGAGCAGCACCAGACTGCTGAAATCGGGGATCCATACCACGTCGACGTTCATGTCCAGCAGGTCGATGTACAACGCCTCGATGATCGCGGCCTTGTCCATCGGCAACACCAGATACACCCGGCGTATCTCCATGCGATCGATGATTTCCCGTATGTCATCGACCGAGCCGAGCAGCGGCAGGATGCTCGGCGCGGGGCCGGCATGGTCTGCGGTGGCGACAAATCCGAGCACCCGCGCACGGTTTGGTCGCGACAGTTTGCGCGCCAGTTCATGGGCGGTCGGGCAGGTGCCGAGGATCACCGAGCGGCGCTCGTTGCAGCGCTTGCTCGAGTGCATCCGGGTCAGGCAATGCAGGGGGATGAAACTGGCGGCTTGCAACAGGTAGCCGGCGATGGCCCAGACGATGATGACCTGTCGCGAGAAAATCGCACTGGTCTGGGTGATGAACGCGATGCTGATCAGCACCGCCAGCAGGATCAGCCAGCCGGCCAACAAGCGAGCCAGCCCGACCAGCAAACCGTGACGTTTGTGGTAGACCTGCATGGCGCCGTAGATCGGTACCGAACCGAGCACCGTGAGAATGATCAGCACGCGGTAGGGACTGGCCAGATAGCCAACGCGCCAGTAGACGAGCACCATCAACAGCACGTTGACCAGGGTCAGCGCGCACAGCCACTGGCCCCAAAACGTCAGGCCTTTGCGATGGGCGACTTGAGCGGTGTATTGCGGAGTCATCGGCTCAACCTCTGGACATGGGGCATGCATCGCGCCGACCCATGAATTCACGGCGTCGTGGCGCGCACGCTGGTATGTGGCTCGATTGAGGTGAAACGGTTTTCAGCGAAGGGTGCAGCGCAGTGAGCAGCGACCAGCGTTACCTGGAGGCATAATCGTAATCGTAGAATGTGTCCGAATGGCTATCGCCGTACTTGCGCGCCTTGCGCAGGTCGACCTGGTTAAGCACGATCCCGAACACTGGAGCGTGGCTCTGCTGCAACGTCGCGAGTCCCTTCTGCACCTGGCTGACCGGGGTGCTTTCAGCCTTGACCACATAGATCACGGCGTCCGAATGCTTGGCCAGCAGCAGCGCGTCGCTGACCATTTCGGCCGGCGGCGAATCGATAATGATGTGGCGGTAGCGCAATTTCAGGGCATCAAACATGCGCGCCACCCGCGGTGAGCTGAGCAAGTCCTGCGGCGGCGGCTGACGCGAGCCATGGCGGCGCTCGCCAGGCCCCGGCAGGCGCGGGGAGGTCAGCATGTCGAGCGAGGAGGGCGATACATTGCCGGCCGGCAACATGTCGAGATTGCCCACTGTGCGGATGCAGTCCTCCAGGCGTGCGGTACCGGCAATCACGTTGGCCAGCCCTGGCGCGTCGGCCGGGAAGTCGAAGTTCGACGACAGTGTTGGCTGGCGCAAGTCAGCGTCGATCAGCAACACCCGCTCCAGCGGCGTCAGCGAGCAGGCCAGGTTGTTGGCGATGGTGCTTTTGCCTTCACCGGAGACCGTCGAGGTGACCAGCACCACTTGCGCCGGTTGCTCGTTACTCTGCAGCATCAGCCAGGTACGCAGGTTGCGAATGGTCTCGGAAAAACGCGGATGGTCGTTGTCGTCAAACAGGCGCGCCAGTTGCCGGCGACTTTTCTTCATTACCAGCGGCACCACGCTGAGCAGCGGAGTATTGAGTGTGCTCTCGATGCTGTCGTCAGTCTTGAAGGTGTTGCTCAAGGTGTCGAACAGGAACGCCAGGATCACGCCGATCAACGCGGCAACCACCGCGGCAATCGCCACGATCAGCATCTTGCGCGGTTTGCTCGCTTCAAGCGGAGCGATGGCCGAGTCGACGATGCGAACCTTGGTGGAATCCATGTCCGAGGTCGCAGCGGTTTCTTTTAAACGGGTGATAAAGGTTTCATACAAGGCGCGGCTGCTGTCGACTTCGCGCTGGAATTCGCGCAGCTGGAATTCTTTGCGCGAAATGTCCTGAATCTGCGCCTTGTTGGTGTTGAACGAACCTTGCAGGGCCTGCTCGCTGGCCACCGCCAGTTGGTATTGGCGCTCGATACCGGCAATGACTTGCTGCACTTGCAGGCGCAGACTGGTGGTGGCGGCGCGCAACTCCGATCGTGCCGAAACGAGGGCCGGGTGTTTAGGCCCGTAGCGTCCCGACAACTCCTCGACCTTGGCTTGCGCCTTGGCCAGTTCGCCCTGAAATTGCTGAACCAGTGGATTAGTCAGCACCGCCGGCACACTCGACAACCGGCTGAGGTCACCATTGCTCAGGGACTTGGCCTGACGGTACTGGCTCTCGGCTTCGGCGCGATTACGTCTTGCATCGATCATCCGATTGCCGGTCATTTCCAGTTCGTTGGCGCTGATGGTGGCGACGCCGCCGACATCGACCAGCCCTTGTTCTTCGCGGTAGCCCTGCAATTTGTTCTCGGCACGGCGCAGGTTGTCGCGCAGTTCGATCAGGCGGGTGTTCATCCAGCTTGTGGTGGTTTGCGAGGACTTCACGCTGGTGTCGAGCTGGCTGTCAATAAAGCCCTGGGCCAGCGCGTTGGCGACGTCGGCGGCCAGTTTCGGGTCAGGCAGTTCCACTTCGATTTCCAGCAACTGGCTTTTGCCGACAAATTTGATGCTGGTGTGCAGCATCAGGTTCTGCGTCACCTGGTTGAAGATGTCCAGTTCCGTGGGCGTGGTCTGCACCGGCGTAAGGAAGGCCAGCCCCGGCAGCCATTGTCCGCTGTTGAGTTCGGCCAGCCACTTGCGCGGGGTGAACCACGGCTTCGGTTGTTGCCGGGGATCGGTGATCGGGTTGGTCGTGAGGTTGAGCTTTCTCACGGCTCGTTCCGCCAGGTCCCGCGATTGCAGCAATGCTTGCTGGGTCTGCAGGTAATCGGTGGAATTGGTGGACGAGTCCTTGACCTGCTGGAACGACATCAGCGGCGGATTTTTCTCGTTGATCAGCAAGGTCGCGCTGCCGACGTACTGCGGGGTGATCATCGACACCGTCACGATCGCCAACACCACACTGAACAACACCAGCCAGCCGATATTCCATTTGGCGCGCCAGATCACCCGCCACAGTTTCATCAGGTCGATGGTGTCCTTTTCTTCCCCATGCTGCTGATACAGATGCGGTTGAAGAGGGCGTTCAATGTAGGTGCTAGGGCTGTTGTCCATGATTAGAAAAAGCCTTGTGCAATGGAAATGGTGTCGCCGGGGGCAATGACAGTGCTGCGCGTTACAGCGTCGGTCAGGGTCGGACCGCCGTCGCCACGCACGATGGTGACGCGCTTGATCGAGGCGCGTTCGGTCAGCCCGCCGCCCAGGGCGATGGCTTTTTCCAGGGTCAGCCCGGGCACGAACGGATAGCTGCCGGGTTTCTGCACCTCGCCGTTGATGTAGAACGAGCGGTATTCGACCTGGCTGAGGCTGACCTTGGGGTCGACCAGATAACCTTGCTTGAGACCATCGACGATGATTTTTTCCACTTGGCCCGGGGTCATGCCCAAGGCGTTGATTTCCCCCAGGAACGGGTAGGAAAAGGTTCCGGCATCGCTGAGCCGGATCTTTTTCATACTCAGCTCCGGCTCGCCGAAGACGATAATGCGCAATACGTCACCGGCCGCCAGTTTGTATTGAGTGCCGGGTTCCGCTGCCTGAGCGTTGGGCAGCAGCCAGAGCGCGAGCACAAGCATGAAAATGCGCGAGTTCATGGGGGAAACCTCTAGAGGCTTACGTTGAAACTGATCTGGAAGACGTTGCGCTTGAAGCTTTCATCGTCGGCATCGGAATCGTTGTCGCGGTGCCGATAACCCAACTCGATGTCCAGCCAGCGGCGCATCTCGTACGCCACCGCCAGGTTGTAATCCTGAAGGTCGTCGGTGCGGTCCTGACCTTCGTATTCGTAGCTGCCCCTGCCGGCTTCGGCAATGGTGGTAATGCGTTCGGTCCAGCCGTGACGCCAGCCGATCTGGGTAAACGTCGACTTTACGGCGTCGGAGCCGTCGTCGCCCTCGGCCATCGCCTGCCTGGCCAGGAAGGTGAACCTGGAATAGGTGCGGGGTTTCCAGTCCAGGTTGACCTGCCAGGTCGGGTTACTGAGGTCGCCGGAGTCATTCTCATCGAACTCCTTGCGCTCATAGCCGACGCGCACCTTGCCGGTGGTACGGGCAGTGACATCCCACTCGGCGCCCCCCAGGAGGGCATTGGATTTACTGCTGCGCGGGCTGTCGGGCTCGACGTAATCGAAAATCTTGTGGTCGTACTGGAGCAAACTGCGGGTGTTGCTGCCGAGGCGGTGGTACCACGTGGTGGACAGCGCGGTGGTGTCACGTTCCTTGTCGTCGTTGATACCGTCGGCATTGTCGTAGCGCAGGCGATCGAAGCTGGCACCCAGGTCGATCTGATTCAGAGCGCTTTTGGCGCCGTAGGTGTACACGCCGCTGACACGCTGACTGCTGATCTCATCGTTGATGCCGTTGATCGCTGTCGAGGTGGTGCGTTCGTACTCGCGCGCTTCGGCTTCCAGTTTCAGGCGATGGCGGTCCGTGAACTCCATGACGCTGTCTGCTCGCAAACGTTGCGCCGTGTTCGAGGCATCGGAGTCCTCGTGATAGATGTAGCGCGTCGGCTGCCAGATCAGGCGCGTGCCGCTATTGCGGTCTTCAGCCTTTAGCTCGAACGTGGGGGCGATTTTGGTCACCATCGTCGACTCGGCGTCGTGCTCCAGCTCGCGGAAGTTATCGTCGTAACTTTCGGAAAATAACAAAGTGGGTGTGAAGTCGAACCCGTAGACATCGATCGATTGCGGTTCGAGGCTCCAGGCAACGCCAGGATAAAAGGAGACCATGACCAGCATGAGAGGGCAGTTGGACTTCAAACCCATATGTTTGCTCCCGATGAACAGCTTGGCTTTCAGTTATTGGTCATTTGTTTATAGCTGCCATTGGCTGTCGTTCAAGGTGACTCAAGGGCACACATACGTGTTGCTCTCTGTTCAGAAACTGCAATAACAGCATCACGCGCTCGGCACCGAGCATGGACAGGAAGACGCCTTCCAGTGGCGACAGCGGGCCGCGGATGATTTGCAGGGTGTCGCCGGGTTCAAGGGTGGGCTCGGAATGCGGCTCCAGGGAATTGACACACCGGGTGCGCAGATGCTCGATGACATGATCGGGCACCGTGGCGGGTCCATGGTTGAATTCGACAATGCGGCTGATACCCCGCGTGGAACGGATGGGGCCCCAGTTATCTTCGCGGCTCAACTGAATGAACAAGTAGCCTGGAAACAGCAGTTCCAGCGTTCGCTGAGGCTTGCCCCGTTGCAAGCGTTCACCGACCAGTTGGGGGCAAAACGTGATGTAGTTCTGTTGAAGCAGGTTGATCTGAGCTCGCTCATCTTGCCGTGGCTTGCATTGCAACAGGTACCATTTGGAAGGGTGGGCGATATCTTCTTGCATGGGGGAGCTCCATACATAGCGTAGATAGTTCAGCAGGCGACAGGCCTGGCAACGCCATCGCGCTTGCCATCATGCAGCTAGTAGGCAGGTGGCCCATGGAGGCCGGAATCGTCAGAAATAAAGCGTCAATTGATAGTGTGGGGAACTTGCATGTATCAATAGTGGAACACTTACGAGTACTTCAGAAAGTTGTTCACAACGCGCAGACGCTCTAGCTCTATCAAAAGGCGAGTGTTGAAATTACCTAATGCGATATGCAAATTCATATTCGGCATCAAACTGCTTTCGACTTTCATCAAGGCAAAGCTACCGCACGGTCAATACTTGCGACCCTGATTAATTAGCTGAGTGCCTGAACCGACTAACCCGGCACCGCCTAAGTTTAATTGCACACTTAAGGGTAATCCTCCGAGCCGATATAGTTATCGTCCAGTCTTGCCGAGCTGTCAAACGCTACAAGTCAAAAACAATGCCTTTGATCGAATAGCAAAATTGATGATTTGTAAGTCACTGATGGGTAAGGATGATTACACTTTGTCGGAGAAATCAAACCTTTTTCTAGTTTGGTAGTCTTTGCAACTGCTATCACAAAATGAAGTCATTTTGATGTCAGTTAGTTGCTGGCGCTAGTGTTGGGCCGGGCGGCAGAGCAACTTCGCGGGTGCCGCTCCCCAACTTCGGGCACTTTGCACCGAATCGAGGAGCGAATCCAGTTTGTTGTTGCAAGGGTTTTCGGGGCTATGCCTGCGTCAGATCCAGGTGCGGGTTGGCGTTGAAATGCAACACAAAAGGCGCCGGGTCCTTCACAGGAACCCAGCGCCCGACACTCGGGGGTAAGCCGTTATTACGCCTGGCGCGCAACCATTGCCGAATAGCTGTTCATGAGGTTGCGGTAGTTCGGAATACGCTGGGACAGCAGGTTGCCCAGACCTTCAATATCGTTGCGCCAGTCACCCTGCAATTCACAGGCAACCGAGAACCAGTTCAACATTTGCGCGCCGGCCTGGGTCATGCGGTTCCACGCAGCCTGTTGCACGGTGGTGTTGAAGGTGCCGGAGGAATCGGTAACCACAAACACTTCAAAACCCTCGGCCAGCGCCGACAGTGTCGGAAAGGTCACACACACGTCAGTTACGACGCCGGCAATGATCAGCTGTTTGCGACCGGTCGCTTTGATCGCCTTGACGAAGTCTTCATTGTCCCAGGCGTTAATCTGACCAGGGCGAGCAATGTAAGGCGCGTCCGGAAACATTTCTTTCAACTCTGGAACCAGTGGGCCATTGGGGCCTTGTTCAAAACTGGTGGTGAGGATAGTCGGCAGCTCGAAAAATTTGGCGACGTCGGCCAGGGCCAGTACGTTGTTCTTGAACTCGTTGGGCGAGAAGTCCTGCACCAGGGAGATCAAACCGGTCTGATGGTCGATCATCAGAACGACAGCGTCGTCTTTGTTCAGGCGGTTGTAAGTAGATGTGCTCATGGTGAGATCCTTTATCGAGTGGGTTGGGCGTCGTTCAACATGGGCTCAGATTAAGGAAAGACGAGAAGGGGATAAAGGCGCTGAAAACGGTTTGACTGTCCACTCAGGCAGGACAGTCATGCGGTTATCCCAAAGGAAGCACAACGACGAATGTGGTGCCCGATTTGATTTGCGAAGTGACTTCGATACGGCCGCCATGAGCGCCAACAATTTGATCGGCAATAAACAGGCCCAGGCCCAGGCTGGAATAGGGTCCATGTTCGATCGATGCTTGCGGTGAGTAGCGTCCCATCGGATTGAAAATAAACGGCAGTACATCTTCCGGGATAGTGCTGCCGCTGTTGTGAACGCTGAACAGCACGGTGTCGGCGGTGAGTTCCAGCTTGACGCTAACAGGTTTACGCCCATCGCCGTGCTGGACCGCGTTATTGATCAAGTTGGAAAACACCTGCTCAAGACGGTCGCCGTCGAATTGTCCCGTCGCCCGCTTGACCGATTTCAACTGAATATTGATCTCCGGGTACACCGTCCTGGACTCATCGACAATCCGCTCGCAGATCGGGCTGAGATCAATCTCCTGCTTCTTGACCGGGATGCCCGGGCCAACCTGGGAACGGGTGAAATCAAGCAGGTCGCCAACGATCTGGCTGGCACGCTTCACACTGGAGTAAATGCGCGAGGCGATTTTGGTGGGCCGCGGCCCCAGATCGTCCGAGCGTAACAAAACGTCTGCGCCCAACAGTATCGCGCTCAGTGGCGTGCGCAGGTCATGCCCGAGGATGCCAAGGAAGATATTGCGCGAGGCCTGCACTGCTTCGGTGTAACTGTTGATGGACTCAGCCAGGGCCTGATCGATGGCTTCATTGAAGCGGATCATGTCTTCGACCTCCAGTGGCGTTCCGGCCTGTGCCCGTGTCATCCAGTGACTGATCACGCTCGCGCGCAATGCGCGAAACTCCGACACCAACTGATCGATGGTGAATCCCGACATCAACCGGGTAATGGCGTGAGTCTTGGCCGCGGTTTCATCCTCTGATGCGCCATGGCCCTGGGATTTTTCTACCTGCTCTTGCGCGGTCTGGTCCGTCTGCAGATCCGCCGCAATGGTGCGCAGCATCAATTCGGCATGATCGCGCAGCGCCGCGGTGTCAAGCGGTTTGCCAGGGGTGTGCATGGTTCGCGCGAAATTTTCCCATTCCTGAACAATGGCTTCGATATTTTCGAGGATGAATCCGGATAAACGCATAGCAGTCGAAACCTGGTCGTTGAACCTTGCATCGGGCGGGTTCGGTGACTCAGTAGAGCATTAATCGCGCTCAAGGGGTAAATTCACCCCTGTTAGAAATGTACTTTCGAATAACCCGAATTACCCATCTTGATCCGAGGTTCTTCGCGCTATGGAGTTCGTGCAACGGGCGGTTAAAGGGGCGCCTACCCGGCTTTGCAGGACTTTCATGCGTTGGCGCCGCCATCGATGGTCAAACCAGTGCCGTTGATCGAGCGAGCTTCTTCTCCAGCCACAAATGCGACCAGCGCTGCAATATCCTCTGCCCGGCCGTATGTCTTGATTGCCATGCGATTCAGCTGGGCCTCGGAACCCGGGCCACCGGCGGGGTTCATGTCCGTGTCAGTAGAGCCGGGGTGTACAACATTGACAGTGATGCCTCGCGGTCCAAGGTCTCGTGCCAGGCCTTTGGTCCAGCCGATCAGTGCCGCTTTGCTCATCGAATACAAGCTCAATCCCTCGCCAGGCACTTGTTCGGCGAGGTTGCTGCCAATGGAAATGATTCTGCCGCCAGCTGGCAGGTAAGCCAGCGCTGCCTGGGAGGCCAGCAGCACCGCTCTTATGTTGACTGCCAAGGTGTCGTCGATGTCTTGCACAGTCATGGCTTCAACCGGGCCAGCCCGGAAGATGCCGGCGTTGTTGACCAGGATATCGAGCCCATCCAGTTCAGCGGCTGCGCGATCAACCGCCTGGCGGACCGAATCCGGCGATGCGGCGTCCATCTGGATCGCCACCGCGCAGCGGCCAGCATTGCGAAGCTCTTCGACGATGGCCTGGGCGGCAGCGGCGGATTGCTCGTAAGCAATCGCAACGTCGGCGCCTTCAGCTGCGAGCCTGCGAGCAATGGCCGCGCCGATGCCGCGACTCCCGCCTGTGACAAACGCGCGCTTTCCGATAAGTGACGACATGGTGAAACCTCTATTTATGTAATGATCGACACACAACATAATTCTTACTGAAAAACGCGTCAACGATTAATATGTCGATCGACACACAATTGGAGTTTACAAATGGTTGTTCGTGGACGGCCCCGGAATTTCGATACAGAAAAAAGTCTTGCCAAGGCAATGGAAGTTTTCTGGGAGAAGGGTTACGAAGGAGCTTCGATGGCGGAATTGACTGCGGCAATGGGCATCGGCTCGCCAAGCCTGTATGCGGCTTTCGGTTCCAAGGAAGAACTGTTCAGGGCGGCCATGGAGCTTTATACCGCGACCGATGGCGCTGCGGTTTGGCGTGAAACGCTTGCCGCGCCCTCGGCCTATGGCGCTGTAGAAGCGTTCCTGATGACTTCAGCCCTTCAATTCAGCACGCTTGATAAACCAAGCGGGTGCTTCATCACCCTTGCAGCCTTGCACTCGACGCCTGCCAGCGCCGCTGTCAGAGCCGAGCTATCCGCCAGAAGAGTCCACAACGTCCAGATTCTGGCCGATAAGCTGGCTGAAGGCGTTCAGAGTGGTGAGCTCGACGAAGGAATTAACGTAGAGGCGGTTGCGCGTTTTTTCGTCACGGTTCAACAGGGTATGTCGATTCAGGCGCGCGATGGCGCCAGCGGTCAAAAGCTCGAAGAGATCGCTCACAGCGCGCTGGCCGCGTGGTCGGCCCTGACGGGCGCTGATGGCGTAATAGGGAAGCGCGACACGGATGTCATGCGACTGGGCTCATGAGACGAGGCGTGCGGAGAAAGCCATGCGCAAAATACCTCCCCTGAACTCTGTGCGAGCGTTTGAGGCTGTCGCTCGTCACCAGAGTTTTTCCATGGCTGCCAATGAGCTCTCGGTCACGGTCGCAGCGGTCAGTCATCAGGTGCGGCAACTGGAAGACGGGTTGGGCCAAAAGCTCCTGGAACGGGGGCGGACGGTCACCCTCACGTCCGCCGGCAAAGCCATCTACCCGCTGTTGCGAGACAGCTTTGATCAGATAGCCCAGGCATTTGCCCTGATTGGCACGCCAACCGAGGGGGATGCCATCGAGGTGTCCACCACACGTGCGTTCGCAGAACGGTGGCTCATGCCGCGCCTGGCGCAATTCAATGCGATCCACCCGGATATCGTGGTGTCCATTCACGCTTCGGAGAAACTCGTGGACCTGCGCGCCGGGAAAATCGATCTGGCCATCCGCTATGGCCCGTTCGATGCCGACGCCCGTGGAGCGGTATTGTTCGAGGATCGCTACGTTGCGGTGGCGGACAAAAGCATTTGTCCCGCCGACCGTCCTGCAACGATCAACGACTTTCATGATCGCTCGTTACTGGCGTTCAAGTGGAAAAATCAGGCGCTCGACGTGCCGTCATGGTCAACCTGGCTGAGCCGGGGCGGGCACGATACATCGCGGGATTGGCGCACCTCCTGGTACAGCGAGGAAACCCTCGCGCTGCATGCGGTCGAGCGTGGGCTGGGGCCGTTGTTGTGCAGCAATGTACTGATCGGCGATGGGCTGCGTTCCGGCAGAATGCATCGGGTGGAAGGCCCGACCTTGCCCGGATTCACTTATTACCTGATAGAAGACCACCAGCGTGCTCCGCGCCGCAGCCTGTCGGTGTTCAAAGACTGGCTTCTGAGCCAGGCCAGCGCCTTCAAGGAAAACGCCGCGACTGATTTGACTCAACACCGATCGACGATCACTTCATAAGGTCGGCGGCACCTGACCTTCAGGCTGGCGAAAGCCGGCGTTGTTGTTCTGCGAGCATCTGCCGGATCAGCACGGGAATGGCATCGAATGCATCGGCGATGGACGCTTCATGGCGTGCGTCTGCGAATTCCTGATAGTCGATGGCGATGACGTGGGTTTCGTTAACGCCCAGGTAGTGAGCGCAGGTCTGAATATGCGTGTCGAGGTGGTTCATGGTTTCGCGAACACCCCCCGGGCCAAATCCGAACTCACCCCGGGCGGACAAAACGATCAGCTTCTTGCCACTCATGGTCGGCTCCAGCGGATAGTCGCCCCGGTCGAGATCAAAGGTAAAAGTCTTGCCGATACGAATCACTTTGTCGAACCAGGATTTGAGGGTTGCCGGCATTCCGTAGTTGTACATCGGCGTGCCGATCACGATGACGTCAGCGCGATCCAGTTCATCGATCAGCTCATCCGAGAGCCGCAGCTCCTCGCGTTTTTCAGGGGTCATTTGCGCTTCGGGGGTGAAGACTGCAGCAATCCATTCCTCGGTCAGGTACGGAGGAGGGGCGTGCCCGACGTCACGGACGATGACTTGCGTGTTGTCATCGTGCGCTATCCAGGATTCGACAAATGCCTGGGACAATTTACGGCTCAGGGAGCGATCAGATCGTGCGCTGGCATCAATATGAAGAAGAGTGGTCATGTGGCGGTTCCTTTAAACCGGAGGCGTTATTACCTCGGCGGCTTAAACAAGTTGGCCATGGCGAACGAGCGTTCGGCTATTGATCATTATTTGAGTGGCCTCAAATAAATCTCAACTCGATGGAATCCTCCGTAGCCGGTCAAGAAAAAATCAGGATAATCCCATGGAATCAAGATTTCCTGGCGCGCTGAAGAAAGTTGCGCGGCGACAGCACAAAATCAAGGATTTGCGCCATGAAGCGCTGGATTACATTGAGCAGGTCACACAGTCCCGCATCTGAGAGCAAGCGCCGGAAAAACAACCGGGCGAGGTCAGCGATGAGTAAGTGGAATCAGCCATCACTGTGTGAACAATGAGTCGTCCGCTGTTCGTTTCTCTGGATGGGCCCAAGGGTACCGGCAAAACCACCTTGTTGGAGGCCGTCACGAAAGCATTGAGGGCCGATAACAAAAAGGTGATTCGGCTTTCCGAGCAGAAAAGCGATCCCTTCAGGGCTGAAACAATGGCGCTCGTTAACCTTTTCGTCAGAAATCCCTCCCGTGATCTGGAGCTCGCGGTTTGTGAGCGCTTTGCTGATAGCCGTGCCTGGATTTCCCGGCATGTGCTGACTCAACAGCCACCAGACAGCATCATCCTGATCGATCGCTGGTACCCATCCGATGCCGCGTTTCGTCGGTTAATCCCCTTTGCAGAGATTCTTCAATTAAACATCGATCGAAACGTGCGAGTCCCAGACCTGCATGTCGGGGTTGTCACCGCCCCTGATATTTCATGGGCGAGGGCAGCGGCACGACGGCGTGGGCTGGGCAGTACCGTGATCCATAAGCTGGAAGATCAGGCCGCTTGTACCATGGCGTTCGAGCGAGCGATTGCAGATTACGGCTGGGTGTTATGCCGTAATGAAGGAACGATCGAAGACGCAACGATGCAGGTGGTATCCGAAATCTGCAGAGTCGGCATAAGCTAAAGAATAGCCCGCGGTTGAGCGCGCGGACTTTAAAGATCGCAAGGAGCATTTCCGAGGATGGGCTGATGGATATTCTACGTGCCCTTCAAGTTTTCTTCAGGCCAAAGGGGCAGGGGAAGAGGCCAGGTCAATCACTTCGCTGGATTCGCAAAGTTCGAGCTGCTCCAGTCGCAGACGAAGATAGCGGGCGACCTTGAGTGATTGACTGTTGGACCGGTTGGACCCCGACAGCAGCACGATGTGGCGATTCATTGAGGCACCTTCTGTTGCCCTTCGTACTTGGGCGCTGTACGGCGCGATCGCACGATGGGCCAGAAGAGTTCTTCTTTCCAGCTGATGGGCTTTAGATGTTCGATACCGTAGGCCGGCAGACGCTGACGGGTAATCCTGGCCGTGCCGAACAGTACATCCCAGAAAAACAACAGGTTGCCAAAGTTGCCTTTGTAAATGGGTGACACCATCATCAGCCGTCAAACCATGATGTTCACCGTCCAGCCCTGCAACGTGGCGGAATGCATGGGTGGGCGGGTCATGTCAAGCGCTGCTTCCCCCGCGGATAATTCGGAATCAGTCAGCGTGTTTGGCACTAACCCGAGGTTGAGCTGTCAGTAGCTGGCGCCAGTAGCGACGAGGACCTCTCTGATAGCGAAATGTCCGGCTACGCTTAGCGTTTTCTCCAATGCCTTTGGGCAAAACGCTCGCGACGGATCGCGGCTTGGATCGACTATTTCTTTTGCGGGCGACATTCTATGGGTTTGCTTCTTGATCCGCGTCACGACATCGATGCCGCTTTATTGAGCTATCGCCGGGTGTTCTGGTCCCTGGCGCTGTTCAGCGGTGTCATAAACCTGCTGGTGCTGGTGCCGTCGCTCTACATGATGCAGGTGTACGACCGGGTCCTCACCAGTCGCAACGAAACCACCCTGATGATGCTCACCCTGATCGCACTGGGACTGTTCATGTTCAGTGCCTTGATCGAATGGGTGCGCGGCGAGGTGATGATTCGCATGAGCGCGGGGCTGGACGAGGCGCTGGGCGAGCGGGTTTTTGACGCCGCGTTCGCCCGCAGTCTGCGTGAGCACAACGCCAACCCGGCGCAGGTGCTTACCGATCTGGCGACACTGCGGCAGTTGATCACCGGCCAGGGCCTGATCGCCTTGTTCGATGCGCCGTGGTTGCCGATCTTCCTGGTGGTGGCGTTCATCTTTCACCCCTGGTTCGGCGTGCTGACGCTGGTGCTCGCGCTGGTGCTGATCGGCTTGGCGCTGTGGGGCGAATTGGTGACTCGCGCGCAACTGGGCGAGGCCAATCGCCTGGGCGTGCAGTCATCGATCTATGTGAACAGCACCTTGCAAAATGCCGAGGTGATTCAGGCCCTGGGCATGCTAGGGCCGTTGCGCCAGCGCTGGAGCCTGCTGCAGCAACGCATCATCGCCGCCCAGGCGCATGCCAGCGATCGCAGCGCACGTATCACCTCGGCCACCCGTTTCGTGCGTATTTCGGGGCAGTCGCTGGCCTTGGGCCTGGGGGCGTTGCTGGTGCTGGAGGGGCAAATATCGGCAGGCATGATGATTGCGATGTCGCTGTTGCTGGGGCGCGCGTTGGCGCCGGTAGAAATCGCCATTGGCTCGTGGAAGCAGTTCAACGGTGGCCGCCAAAGTTATCAGCGCCTGAGTCAATTGCTGGTTCAGCACCCGCGCGAGCGCCTGCGCATGCCGTTGCCGGCGCCCACCGGCGCGTTACGTCTGGAGCAACTGTATGCCGGCCCGCCGGGCACTTCGCAACCGATCCTGCGCGGAATCAATTTGAGCCTGGCCCAGGGCGAGGTGCTCGCCGTCGTCGGCCCCAGTGCAGGCGGCAAGTCAACGCTGGCCAGGACGTTGGTCGGGGTCTGGCCAGCCATGGGCGGTTCGGTGCGCCTGGACGACGCCGAGATCAGTCAATGGTCCCACGACGCTCTGGGACCGCACCTTGGCTACTTGCCGCAGGACATCGAACTGTTCGACGGCACGGTGGCCGACAACATTGCCCGCTTCGGCGAGCAGGACGCCGACAAGATCATCGCTGCCGGGCGGCATGCCGGCATTCACGAAATGATCCTCAGGTTTCCCAAGGGTTACGATACGCCGCTGGGCCCTGGTGGATTGGGCCTCTCCGGTGGACAAAAACAACGCCTCGGCCTGGCGCGTGCGCTCTACGGGCGCCCGTCGCTGATCGTGCTCGACGAACCCAACTCCAACCTCGATGAAGCGGGGGAGCTGGCACTGGTGGAGGCGATCACTGCGCTCAAGGCAGCTGGCAGCACTGTCGTACTGATCACCCATCGACCCAATGTGCTGGCGGTGGCCGATCACATCCTGGTGCTCAAGGACGGTACTCAACAAGCATTCGGTCCACGGGACCGGGTGCTCAAGGCATTGATGCCAGGGCCAAGAGCGGCCGTGGTCAGGGAGGCTGCAAAGGATGCGTGACTTGACCCCCGCGGCACCCGCCCGCAGCGACTCGCTGCTGACCCTGCGCGACACCACAGCGCTGCCCCGCGCCAGCTCCGATGCCGGGGCAGCGGCGCGCTATGGCATGGGTTTCCTGATCCTGACGCTGGGCGCTTTCCTGCTCTGGGCGTGCCTGGCGCCCCTGGACCAGGGTGTGGTCGGCAGTGGCACCGTGGTGGTGGCGGGCGAGCGCAAAGCAGTGCAGTCGCTCGTTGGCGGGGTCGTGGAAAAACTGCTGGCCAGCGATGGTGACCGCGTCACCCAGGGTCAGTTGATGGTGCAACTCAATACGGTGCAGGCGCAGTCGCAATTGGACGTGACCCTGGGCAAGTTGCTCAACGATCGCGCCGTCGAGGCGCGATTGATTGCCGAGCGCCTGGGTGCAGCCGAGATTCAATGGCCAGCGGAACTGGCGGAACGCGCTACCGAGCCGCGGGTCAAGGCGGCCATGGCGTTGCAGAGCCAGTTGTTTCTGACCCGCCGCGCAGAATTGGGCAGTCGCTTGCAGATCATCGAACACGAGGCCGCGGCGCTGCAGCAGCAATTGCAGGGCTACGAAGGCGTCAAACGTAACTACGACGCGCAGATGCGCTTCCAGCAGCAGGAGCTGGAAGGTCTGCGCGATCTTGCCCGCGAAGGCTACGTCCCGCGCAACAAACTCTTCGAGTCCGAGCGCAACGCCGCCCAATTGGCCGGGCAGATTGCTTCCGGGATCGGCGATGTCGGGCGCACGCGCCAGGCGATCAATGAAAGCCGGCTCAAGGCGTTGCAGGCACAGCAGGAATTTCGCCGCGATGCCGAAACCCAGCTCAGCGAGGTCTCCGCCGAGGCCGCGGGTTTCGCCGATCAGATTCATGCCTTGCAATTCGAAGTCGATAACGCGGCAATCCGTGCGCCGGTGTCCGGGCAGGTCATGGACGTGAGCATTCATACGGTGGGCGGCGTGGTGCAGGCCGGTCAAACGCTGATGCAGGTGGTGCCGCTGGATGCGCCGATGGCCATCACTGCGCGCTTCGAGCCATTGATGGCGAACAAATTGCGCCCCGGGTTGCCGGTGCACGTGCATTTCACGGCGTTGCAACGGGTGGATACGCCGACCGTCACCGGCACGGTGACCACGGTGTCGGCGGACCAGTTGATCGATGAGCAGACGAAGCAACCGTACTTTTCCGCCAAGGTCGAAATCCCCGCCGACACCGTCGTCTCGCTGCAGGCTGCCGGGCTGCTGGTGCGCCCCGGCATGCTCGCCGATGTCACAGTCGTGACGGGGGAGCGGACCTTGATGAATTACCTGATGAAACCGTTGCGTGAGCGCTTGCTTGCAGCGTTCAAAGAGGAATGAGCATGACCGCCCGTTGTCGCTATCGCTCCGGCATGTTGCTGGGTTTATGTACCAGTTGGGCTGCAATCAGTCCCGTTTGGGCCGCCGAAAACGGCGTGAGCCTGACCGCTGCTTACGACGCCTCGCGCCTCAATGATCCGACCGTGCAATCGGCTGCCCATGCCTTTGATGCGTCGACCCATGAGGAGGCCATCGGCCGTGGGGGGCTCTATCCGCAAGTGTCGCTGAGCTCGCGCTACGGTTACGGCGGGCGCATCGATGGCGGCGACGACACCAGCTACGTCAACAGCAACGATTACCAGGCGAACAACGTTACCCTCGCGGCACAACAGCCGCTCTATGACAAGGGTCGCTGGGCCGCGTATCAAGAGGGCAAGGCACGCGGCCGGTTGGGCACACAGATGTTCGATGTCGCGACACAGGCCCTGTACGACCGGGTTGCCAAGGGCTATTTCGACGTCGCCCGGGCCGAAAACGAGATCAAGTTGATCGCCCAGCAAAAGGCGGCCATCAGCGGGTTGGTGATCCAGAGCAAAAAGCTTTATCAGGGCGGGCAGGGGGCAATTACCGATGTTGACGAGGCGCAGGCGCGGCTCGATCTCGTCGAGGCCCAGGAGGCGGAGGCCCAGGCCCGCCGCGTGGCTGCGTTGCGGGCGTTGTCCGGCCGCGCCAGCGTGCCCATCGAAGACATTCAGCCGATGCGCGAGGAGCTCGCCGCCGGTAGCCCGATCCCGCCGGAGCGCGACTTGCCTTATTGGACCGCGATTGCCCGCGAAGCCAGCCCCGAGCTGGCCGCCCGACTGGCGACGGTGAAGGTTGCCGAAGCCCAGGCCGACAGCCAGCGCGCCGGGCATTATCCGACCTTGTCGCTGACCACTCAGGTGAGCCGTCGGGAAACCCGTCAATACCAGGAACTTGATCCGCGCCAGGATTCTTATTACGTCGGGGTTCAGCTGGATATTCCGCTGTACCGCGGCGGGGCAGTCCGCGCCTCGGTGGCCAAGGCGGAAGCGCAACTGGCCGGCGCCCAGTCCGACTATGACGTGCAGCGCCAGCAATTGGCCGAAGACATCGAGGCCGATTACCTGGGCGTTGTGGCCGGATTTACCAAAAGCAAGGCGATGCAGCGAGCGGTGGAATCCAACCAGCGGGCGCTGATCTCCACCGAGAAAGGTTTTCAGGGTGGCGTGCGCTCCACCGTGGATATTCTTGATGCACAGCAGCGCGTGTTTCAGGCGCGCCGAGACCTGCTCAACACCAAACTCGACATGTTGCAAAGCTACGTCAGCCTGCACACCCACACCGGCCAGATGAACCGCGCGGTGCTGGAACAGGTGCAAAACCTGTTCTGAAGCAGCCCGAATCCGGTGTGGGAGCGAGCCTGCTCGCGATGCGGAGTGTCATTCAGCATTAGTACTGAATGTGGCGCCCTCATCGCGAGCAAGCTCGCTCCCACATTTGGATTGTGTTAAACGCTGGATTTTGCATCCGCCCACAGTACCGTTGCGGGAGCGAGCCTGCCTCGCTCCCGCCTCAGGTCAGGCAGTAAAATCGCTGGCGTGCAGCTCCTTCACGCCGACCAGTTGGATTTCGAAGTCCGGCGTGGCGTCGGCGTTGACGCTGCCATAGAGGATGCCGTCGGCGAAGCGCAGTTGGCCGGTGGCGTTGGTGGCGTCGAAAGCGTTGCTGCCGATGAAGGTGAAAGCGTCGATGTCGGCGGTCAGCGGGTTGGCGTCGAGACCGGAGAAATCCAGGTGATCACTCTCGAGGGTCTTGAACCCGTTGATCACATCGCGCAAGGCTCCCACGTTCATGTCCGATAGCGCAGCGAATGCGTAGGTGTCCGCGCCCGTGCCACCGGTAAGGGTGTCGGTGCCGGCACCGCCAATCAGTCGATCATCTCCCGACCCGCCTACCAGTGTGTCGTTGCCCGCCCCCCCGTTGAGGATATTCCCGGCGCTGTTGCCGGACAGACTGTCGTCATAGGCGCTGCCCGTCAGGTTCTCGATAAACTTCAAGGTGTCGAGCCCAGATCCCACGGTGTTTTGTTGCGCCGATGTCGAGAGGTTAACCGTCACCCCCGCCAATGCCCGATCGAAGGACACTGTGTCATTGCCCTCGCGGCCGTCCAGGACGTTGTTGCCAGCACCGGCGAACAGCGTGTTGTCGAGCGCGTTGCCGGTGCCATTGGCAGCGCCAGCGCTATCGACATACAGGTTCTCGACATTGCTGGCGAGCGTGTACGCCGCGAGGCTGCTGTGCACGCTATCGATTCCACCGGGTACCGCGTTGCTGTTGGTTTCGATCACGGCATCGTCGGCGTTGTCCACATAGTAAGTGTCGTTGCCATCGCCACCGCTCATGCTGTCAGCGCCTGCTGCACCATCGAGCACGTTATTGGCGGCATTGCCGGTGATGAAATTGCGCCGCTCATTACCGGTACCGTCGATTTCCGACACACCGCTGAGCACCAGGTTTTCCAGGTTTGCGCCCAGGGTCCAGCTGACCGAGGCTTGCACCGTATCGATCTGCGAGGCCGAATCGTTGGATTCCACTACGCTGTCGAACGCGTTATCGACCACGTAGACGTCGTTGCCATCGCCACCGGTCATGGTGTCGGCGCCCATGTCGCCAGAAAGCGTGTCGTTGCCCGAGCTGCCGACCAGCGTATCTGCCTGGTCCGTCCCGGAAATTTTCCCGCCCTGGTTCTGAGCGTTGTCGAAAATGTCCTGCACGCTGTTGTTGTCGTTGGGGTTGCCCTGGAAGCCCAGGTCCCCGGCGATGTAATCAGCGAGGCGCTGGCCGACGATCTCCGCCGACTCCTCGTGCAAGTGCCAGACGTCATCGGGATACATCACTGGATCGACTTCGTGGCGCAGGGGCAGGTCGGTGTAGTCCACGGCCAGCTTGACGTCGGCACGCTCGGCGGCGAGGGCTTCCTGTGCAGCGCGAACATAGCCGACGCCCTCGACGATGGCGGCGATCTTGTCCTCCGCATAGCCACGGGCGCGCGCTGCGTCCTCTTGGTAGTGGCCGGTTTCCATCATGTACACAGTGAAGTTGCCGAATTGGGCATGCAGATAATCGAACACCTTCAGCGTCGCCGCTTTGTAGGCCGCGGCAGCTGCGGGTTTATCCGTGGCGCGGGCGATCTCCTGGGCGGCTTCTTCGCCCTGGCCCCAGATGATGCCCATGGTGACGTTGTCGATGGATTTCAGTTCGGTGAGTTGGTCCTGCAGCAACGCCACGGCACGCAACAATGCTGGCCCGGGTTGGTTGGTGTCGGTCAGCCACCAGCACAACTTGAGTTCCTCGGCGCTCAGGGTCGACAGACCATTGACGGTGCTTCCACCCACTGCGATGTCAATGCCATTGCCATCGGCATCGGTGAACTGGCTGCGCACGTCATACGTGGTGTAGCGGGCCAGGTCCTTGACCAGCATCGAGGTGCCGGACTGATCGTCGTCCTCGGTCATGCGCAGCAGGCGCGCGTTGGATTGGCCGAGCGTCGGCAAGTAGAGGATGTCTTGCTGGGCACGCGTGCCGAACACGAAATCATCAGCGGTCAAGGTGTTGAGGTAGTTGCCGTTGAGGGCAATTTCGAAGCGGTTGCCTGCAGAGTCGGCCTCGGCGGATTTGATGTAGGTCTTGTCGCCAGCGGCGTTGAGGGTCATGTACAGCGTGCCATTGCTGCCGTTGCCGAGGCCAAGGAAACCCAACGCGGAAACGTCGATTTTGTCCACGCCCGCGGTGAAATCGTAGATCGTGTCCGTGGCCGTGACACCGCCGGTGTCGTAGTCGCGGTAGCTGTCGAGCACATTGGTGTAGCGGAAGGTGTCGGCGCCGTCGCCGCCGTAGAGCGAATCCCGTCCGGCGCCGCCGTCGACGATGTCTGCGCCCGTGCCGGCCTTGATCGTGTCGTTGCCGCCAAGGCCAAGGATCAGGTCCCCGCCTGTCGTGCCGGTAAGGGCATCGGCGTTGCCGGTGCCGGTGATGGTGCTGGCCGGCGCATTGGCGACTGCCAGTGCGAAGCTGTCGCTGACTGACGCGCCTGCCGGATCGGTGGCTTTGAGCAGCACGTTATAGGTGCCGGACGCGGTGCTGGTCGGCGTGCCGCTGAACGTCAGGTTGCTCGCATTGAACGTCAGCCATGCGGGCAGCGGGCTGCCGTCGGCGAGGGTCGCACTGTAGGTCAGCGTATCCTGATTGGCATCGGTGAAACTGTTGTTGGTCACGGTGTAATTGAACAGCGTGCTTTCGGTGGCGCTCTGGTCGAGGAGGGGAATGGCCACAACCGGCGCGACATTGCCCGGGTTGTTCTGGTTGGCGAAGACAAAATGACTCGCCGTCAGCGTGCTCGTCAGGTTGCCGGCCAGCGACACTTCGAAGCGGTTGCCGTTGGCATCGGCGGTCAGGTCCTTGAGGTAGGTGCGATTGCTCGAGGCGCTGTAGGTCACTTGCAGCGTGCCGTTCAGGCCGTTGCCCAGGCCGGTGTAGCCGAGCGCGGAGACATCGATCTTGTCAGCGGCCGCGTCGAAATCGAGGATCTGGTCACTGGCGCTGGTAGAACTGGTGCGGTAGCTGTCGAGCTTGGAGGTGTAGCGGAATACATCGGCACCCGTACCGCCGGTGAGTTTGTCCGCACCCGTGCCGCCGACCAGAATGTCGTTGCCGGCGCCGCCGTTGAGCGTGTCGTTACCCGCACCACCGAACAGTTGCTCGTTGGCAGCGGTGCCGGTCAGCGTGTCGTTGTTCGGCGTGCCATTGATCACAGTGGGGCCCGCGGGCATGTCCTGTACGGCCAGGGTAAAGCTGTCGGTCACGGAGGCATTGCTGCCATCGGATGCCGTCACCTGAATGGAGTAGGTACCGGAGGCCGTGTCGCTGGGCGTGCCGCTGAAGGTGCGCGAGGCGGCGTCGAACGTTAGCCAGGCGGGCAGGGGGCTGCCATCGGCCAGTTTGGCGGTGTAGCTGAGGCTGTCGTTATCCGGATCGGTGAAACTGGTGGCTGGCACCACGTAGCTGAACGCGGTGTTTTCGGTCGCGTTCTGGTCCAGCAGAGCCGTGGCCACTACCGGCGCACGGTTGACCGTCGGGGACGTGGCAAAGACGAAATTGGCGCTGGTCAAGGTGTTGAGGTAATTGCCGTCCAGCGCCACTTCGAAACGGTTGCCATTGGCGTCGGCTTCCAGCGACTTGATGTACGTCTTGGTCCCGGCCGAGTTGAGCACCAGGTACACCGTGTTGTTTTTACCGTCGCCCAGACCGGTAAAACCCAACGCGGAGAGGTCGATTTTGTCGGCCCCGATGTTGAAATCCGTGATCAGATCGCCGAGGTTGGCGCCACCGGTGTTGTAGTTGCGATAGCTGTCCATGCGGCTGGAGAACACAAAGGTGTCCGCGCCAGCGCCGCCGGTTAGGGTGTCCATGCCGGCACCGCCGTCGAGCTTGTCGTCGCCCGCGCCGCCATTAAGGCCGTCGTTGCCCGCGAGGCCCAGCAAGGTGTCCGCCGAATCAGTGCCCGCCAGCGAGTCGTTGCCGCTGGTGCCGGTGACCACCCGATTGAAGATGAAGTTGCTCGCGGTCAGGGTGCTGCTCAGGTTGCCGGCAAGGATCAACTCGAAGCGATTGCCGCTGGCGTCGGCATCGTAGTCCTTGATGTAAGTCCGGTCGTTGCTGGCGCTGTAGCTGATCTGCAAGGTGCCGCCGCGGCCATTGCCCAGACCGGTGAAACCGAGGCCGGCGAGGTCGATCTTGTCCTGGGTGACGTCGAAGTCCGTGATGGTGTCATCGAAGCTGGCCGTGGCGTTGCGGTAACTGTCGGACTGCGAAACGAAGCGGAACGTATCGGCGCCGGTACCGCCGGTGAGTTTATCGATGCCTGCACCACCCACCAGAATATCGCTCCCGGCGCCGCCATTGATCGTGTCGTTGCCAGCCGCGCCATAGAAAATTTCGCTGGCGGCGCTGCCCACCAGGGTGTCGTTGCCAGCAGTGCCTTGCACCGTGGTCATCGGCACCGTGGCGCTGACGTAACTGCCGTCGCCATAGACCAGCGTGGCGCCCTTGCTGGTATTGCTGATGGTGTTGCCAATGATGGCGTTGCGATCCGTGCCGTCTTCGTTGCGTTCTGCGACGCCGTAAGTCGACAGGTTGCTGCCGCTGATGATGTTGCCCTGGATGAGGTTGTCGCTGCCGTTGAAGTACTTGCCGGACACGCCCAACGTATCGTCGTAGGACTGGATGATGATTTCCGGTACGGGGTTGGCCAGGGAATTGTTATTGAGCGTGTTGTCGATCACTTCGACGTGGTTGCTGCCGTAGATACGGATCCCGGCGCTGCCGTTGTCATGGATATCGACGCCGCTGACCGTCACATCACTGGACAACTTGACCAGCACGCCTTCGGCGCCGTTGCCGTACACCTCGCCACCGGTGATGGTGATGTTGCTGGGGGAGGGGATGTCCTCGCTGCCGCGCTGCACGACGATGCCGTTGCCGCCATTGTTGTAGGCCACGTTATTGGTGAGGGTGAAGTCATGAGTGCTGGTGACGACGTTGAAACCGTGGCGGTCATTGTTGTAGGCCACGTTGTTTTCGAAAGTGCTGTTGCTGAGGAAGTCGGCGACGAAGCCGTCCAGGCCATTGCCATGAGACACGCTGTTCTTGATGACCATGTTGACGGTCTGCTCATGGGGGTCGAAGCCGTACCCGGAGCAATCCTTGATCTCGACGCTGTCGAGGGTCACGTTGGAGTCGTAACCTTCCTGGCCGGGAATGTACCCGTTGAACCAACCGTCGATCTTGCCGGTGGTGTTGTCGCGGTTACCGTCGATGGTGAGGTTGCTGACGCCAAAATCGTGGGTTTCTTCGCCATACGCCGAGCGGATCACACCGGTGATCTTGGTGTCGGAACCGTCCGCTACCTTGACGTTGGTTTTACCCATGCCGTCGCCGTACATGTAGACGTTGCTCTTGATCATGAGGCAGCCGTCGGACGGTTCCTCGCCGCCAGAAACAATGTAAGTGCCGGTCGGCATATACACCTCACCGCCGCCTGCCGCGGCCGCCGCATCAATCGCACTTTGGATGGCCGCCGTGTCGTCTGTGATGCCATCACCTTTGGCGCCAAAATTTTGTACGTTAAAAATCATGAACTTATCTCCGTATTAGGCTAGAAACGCGACAGACGCCAATAATCCATCGACGACCACCGTGTTATGACCCACCGCGGAGAAAAAGTTGTGACCGAATATCGTAAAAGTGTCAAAAAAACGTGAAAACCGATAGACGGTTATGTGGTGTTTCAAAAAGGTAACGATCTATTGACGCTTTCGCACTGATTAACCTCGAACCACTTGGGGTGCCCGAGGTGCCAGACGATTGAAGCGGGCGAGCGATTGACCGCCGAGCCTGTGGCGTCAGGTCGTGAGACCGAGATGAAATTCAAGGCCCGCCACGCGGCGGGCCAAGGACTCGGGGCTGTGGCGCGCGCGTCAAGCCGAAAGGTACTCGTCCACGGTTTTAACCGTGCCGTATCCAAACTCAAAGGCTGCCATGATCGCCGCATGCGCTTGAGCGGCCGGCACCTTAACGCCGCGAAAGGTCAAATCCAGAGTGGCGCAGGCGTCATGCAGCACAGTAACCGGATAACCCATGTCTGCTGCCGCACGTACTACTGCGTCGATGCACATGTGGCTCATTGCACCAATGACCACGATCTCCTGGACATCGAAGGCGTCCAGCTGCTGCTTGAGATCAGTTTCTCTGAAGGCATTGATGTGTTTTTTCACAATCACCGGTTCCTGACCTTCAGGGGCGACAGCCGGCTGGATTTGCGCGCCGCCAGATCCCTTGACGAAGATTGGAGCGCCTTCTTGATCGGACTCATGCCGAATGTGAAAAACCGGGATACCCGTATCGCGCGCGTGGCTGATTACCCGAATAGCATTAGCAACAGCCGCTTCGATGCCGGTCAAAGGCAATTTGCCAGTGGGCAGGTATTCGTTTTGCAGGTCAACTACTACAAGACCTCGTTCCATGCACGATCTCCAATCAAGTTATCAACGTGAGTTTGTCGTGAGGGCCGGGCTGTTCGCGGGAAAGTAAGCCAGCACCAGCTACGGCCCACCACGGTTTAAATCAGAATTCCAGTAAGGCGCCGTCTTCCGGAATATCTACGCGAGTCTCAATACCTTTCTTCTTGACGTAGGTGCGCAGCTCTTGACGGGTCAGGGACATATGGTTGACTGCGTCCATGTGCACAGCGACGATTTTTGCGTTTTTCGCAGCCTGTGAAGCACGCAGGACATCCTCTTCACCCATGATGATCGCCCCCTCATACCCCGTCATTTTTGCCTTCCCGGCATTAAGCACGATGACCTCAGGGTGATATTTCTCGATGGCCTGGTCGACCTCTTTACGCCAGATGGTGTCACCGGCGAGGTAGAGGGTCTTGTAGCCTGGCGCTTGAAAAACGACGCCCATTGCTTCGCCCAGAGGCTTGGCGAGAGCGGGTACTGCATACATTTCGTCGGTGCCATGCTGACCACCGGTCTTGGTGATTTTGACGCCACCGAATTCAGCTTCATCAGTCAGTACGCGTACATTCTTGAAACCTTGGGAGCGAATCAGCTGTGCATCTTCTTCATGCTGGGCAAACAGGGGAATGTCTTTGGGCAGCGCCTTTTGTGCGGCATCGTCCCAGTGGTCAAGATGCGTATGCGTGACGATGACTGCGTCAACACCAGAGATCACTTTTTCGGGCGACTCGGTCAGATCGACCAAGGGATTGCGCAGGTTGCTGCGGTAGGTATTTTCAAATCCTGGATAGGTTCCTTTCTTGGCCAACATCGGGTCGATCAGGAAGGTCGTGCCGCCGTAGGTGATTTTCACCGTTGCATTACGAACTTGCTGCAAGTCCACTTGACGGGCTACGTCCGGGGCCTTGGTGACGGTTGAGTCTGCCAATACTGGTGTGGCGGCCGCGGCGCAAGTAATGCTGAGGGCAAGAGGTAGAGTTCTGAAGTTCATGTGGTTGATCCTGTTGATACATCGAGAACCCCATTCTCGCGGAATGCCTGGAAGCCTGACAGTGGCCTGAATGACATATTTCGATATAATCGGGCCAGACGATACGTGGTGTCTGGAAAAGACATGAAGAGCGGAGGGGAACGTTCCCTTCGATCCTTGAAATACATCGCTGTGAAGGGTCGCTCATACACGTGCGCGCTCGATAGCAATAACCCGGCAAATCCGAGGCGCCTCATGCAATCCATACGCGTTGCTGTTCTAGCTTTCAATGGCGTGAGCCTGTTCCATCTCTCCGTGCCGGGAGTGGTGCTGGGGACGGCTCGATCCGCACCTGATGAACCTCAATATGAGGTCAATTACTGCGCAGAGACTCCGGGAATGGTGAGTAGCGACCAAGGCATTGGCTTGGAGGTCACTCATGGTCTGGAACTGATGGAGTCCTCTGACGTAATTGTCATTCCAGCGTGGGGCGATCAGTCGGTCGCTGCATCTGCACAGCTTGTGAAAGCCTTGCAGGGCGCTAATGCCCAAGAAAAGCTCATCGTCGGATTATGTCTGGGAGCATTCGTGCTCGGCGATGCAGGGTTGCTTGATGGCAAAGAAGCAACCACTCACTGGGCAGTGCGAGAGGAGTTTGCGCGACGTTTCCCTGAGGTTCGCTTCAGGCCCGAGGTGCTCTACGTCAGGGACGGCAATATCGTGACCTCCGCAGGAACCGTGGCGGCAATCGATTGTTGCCTTCACTTGGTACGCCAGCGGCTCGGCGCCGACGTGGCGAATCGCACCGCAAAAATGCTGGTGACACCGCCGCACAGGCAGGGCGGTCAGGCTCAATACGTTGAGCATCCTGTGCCGCAGCTATCCAGCGAGACTCATCTGTCTGATGTGCTGGTATGGGCCCGAATGAACCTGGCCAATGATCTGTCGCTCGACGTCCTGGCAGACATGGCAAAAATGAGCAGGCGCACGTTCACTCGACGCTTCAGAGAAGCCACTGGCAGTACCGTCTCTAAATGGTTGAATGCTGAGCGAGTCGCCAGAGCGCAACAACTGCTCGAAACGACTGACCTGCCTATCGAGTGTGTCGCCAGTGAGGCAGGATTTGGAACGCCCTTATCGTTGAGGCAGCAGTTCGGCGCTCAGCTTGGCACCTCGCCTTCTGAGTATCGGCGAATGTTTTTCCGTGAAATGAAGCTTGAAGATAAAGCATAAGGACCGTGTACTGCGGCAGAAAATGCCGGTAGTAATTGGAGGGTAATGCTGCCAATCCTGCATGCCCGCAACAGCCATCTGGCGAACGCCGTCAACGCGTATTCCCTGGCCAACACCCTGCAGTCTCCCATCCTGATCATGGCAAAGCGCGCGGCTTTGTTGCGAGTGCAGGGCAGGGCGGGGATGTCACAGACCTGACGTTGGGGGAGCCGGGCGTCAACGCGCCGCCCGACGACCTTGAGGCTGCGCACCGCGTTCAGCGTCGCCTGACCTACTCACCTTCACACGGTATTGAGTCACTTCGTCACGCGATCCCCGGATCAAAACAGGATGCTCAGTCTATCGCGCCCGCCTTGCTCGAAGCAGGCAAGGCATCTCGCTCGTCAGATCGCGAATGCCGCTCGGTCTTTGGGCGCGCGGGCTCTCCTGCCAACGCAGGAGTACTACTGTTAGCAGGGCAGGCGAGAAGCTGATTCTGACCATTTGCTATCTTCATCACGGGCAGCAATCGGACCCATTGCAGCCTTTCATTGGAGCACCTGATTCAGTCGGAAAGGATCTTTTTCGATTTTTGCTGTTCGGGATTTAAGACTCGTTCAATAGCTGGCGCAGCCTCGACCGAACCCTCATGGGCGGCGTATGTGCCGGGCCAGGTTTCGACAGCAGGAAAAATTTCAGCGGGCTTGGACAACTTAGCTCCGTCAAAGCGACCAATTGGCCATTGAACGCGTCTAGAGAGTGAATCGCCGGATTCCACAGGGCGATGCCCAATCCTGAGCGGGCGGCTTCGAGTGCCTGGGCGTAATCACCCATGACCCTGTCCGCAGGCTTAGAAACTAGGCGTTTGCCGTGATGGCTCATGAATGCTCGCCACAGTGTCGTATCGCCGGTGTGAAGTAACGGCATGTCAGCTATCAAGGACAACGCCTGTTCGTTCATGGCGATGACTTCAGGTGCCGCCACAGGGCAAAGCAATTCTTCGAAGAGTGAATCCTCTTCTCCATCATTCCATTTTCCTCGCCCGTATCGAATAGCCAGATCGACCTCACCTGAAGAAAGGCTGGCATTGAGCGCGGAGGTGACCAACTCGATACGTAAGTCCTGGATGATACCTTCCAGTTGGGTCAGGCGGGGGATCAACCAGAAACGCGCGAAGGATGACGTCGTGGCCAATTTGACAATAGGCAGGGTTGGGCCTGCAGGTCGGGGTTGTCGTGCTTGCTTGAGCTGGTCGAAGGCATGAGCGACTTTGGCCAGCGCGAGTTGACCTGCAGCTGTAACGGTGACACCGCGCGCATGGCGGTCGAACAAGGAACTTTTAAACCAGTTTTCAGCCATTTCCACACGACGGCTGATGGTGGCATGTGTCACCTCCGGAACTGAAACGGAAACGGGTGCCGTGTTGCATCAAGTAAGCGTTCAGCGCTCACCGGTCTCAACTTCCTTTGTAGAAAATATCAACGGGGTCTCACGGATAATTTTTGAGGTACGGATGCACCAGGGGTTTCTTCCGCGTCCAAACCGAGAGCCTTACGTACTGGGAGAAAGCGCGCGCGTAGAGCGACTAAGTAACATCGGCATGGAAGCTCTAGCAAGGACTCAGGCCTCGTCGATAGTTCAAAGCCCCTAAAGTCTGCTCGTCGCTATCTGAAGTTTTGACCCGAAGCAGCCCTTGTTCGGACGACCGCTCTTGGCCCAGAGTGTGTAAAAAAGCGCGGGTGTACTGTCGGCGCGCAGTGCCGATGGTTGTTAGCCGAGTAGCTGCTCGCGGCAAGTCCTACAGGTCGTCACTATGGTCGTGGAGGCACCAGCGAGGCTTCTAGCGTGCCAAGTAAGCAACGAAGCCAACCCTTTCACGCCGACAACGCTTTCATTAAGCTGCTGGCGCCGAGGATTTTCATAACCCGCTTCATGTGTAGACGAGTACGTTCAAGCTCATTTCTGCACTGACGCCTTGCAGTGGAGCAGAAGGGCTCCTAAAGGTGTTTAATAACGCGCGCAAATCAGATGATGGAGTAAGGCGCAGTGAGTGAATATCAAGGAATGCGGTGGTTCAAAGCTGACTTTCAGGTGCAAACACCCGAAGATAGCAAGCATTGGGCAGATGTCGATCTCCGGTTAGGCAATCCGCGGCGACCTAGGATCGATGGCCAGATTTCCGAGCAAGGTATCCAAGACAAAGCCCGCACGTTCCTGAGTCGCTGCCACGAGCTCGAACTTCAAATCATAGGCATCACTGACCACAATTTCTCGGAACAGCTTGATGCTGATGACTGGTTTCTCACGCACCTGCTCCGGCAAAACAAATCCGTAGCCCAGGAACTCGGGCGGGAGCCTATCCATTTCTTCCCAGGCTTCGAAGTCGACATTGGCTACCACGTGCTCTGTCTGTTCGAAACCACCACCAAGGTCAATGACCTGATGCGTGTGAACACGGTGCTCACCAAGCTTGGACTGGCAGAGCCCGAACGATTCGAGCGCGGGCTTCCATTACCCTTACGGCAACGAGGTGAGACAGTTAGCCTCTCGAAGTTGCTGGATATTGTTCAAGGGGAATATGGCGGGTTGGTCATCCCGGCGCATGCCGACCAAGAGGATGGGTTACTTCAGCGTCCTGGAAACCGAATGGACTACCAGTTGCCCGACCTTATGGCACTGGAGGTGACCCAGTATCCCTTGAACCCAAAAGCCGCCGGCATCCTCAATGGTACCAACCGTGATTGGGCAAGGCCTGGTAAGCAGCCGGCCTATGTCCAGTCTTCGGATGCCAAGTCGCTTAAGACGGACGAGCACGGCAACCCCAAAGCCAATTCGTTGGGATATCGCTACACGTGGATCAAATGCTCACAGCCGTCGATAGCTGCACTCAAGCAGGCGTTCCGCGATCAGGACTCCAGGATCAGCCTTGAAAAAATGCGTCCTAGCGATCGCGAGACTCATCCCCGCATAAAATCGATAAGCCTTACCAACACGCGCTACCTCCAAGACCAAACGGTGGTTTTTTCCCAGAATCTGAATACCTTGATCGGTGCCAGGGGGACGGGCAAATCGACAATCCTTGAACTGCTGAGGATGATGTTCGCTCGCGAGCAAAGCGACGCACTGTCGGAGAAAACTCGGTCAAAAGCCGATCGAGCTAAGAACACCCTTTTGCCCGATGCCCAGATCCATGTTCGATGGGAGGGCATCCCCGGGCAGGTCGATACCCTGCACTTTTCTCCCGACAACGGACTCTCGTTATCCGAAGGGGAGGCGTTCGATCTCCCAACCTACCTGCGCCACCTGCCTGTTCAGTTTTACAGCCAGCAACAGCTCAGTGACTTGACTGCTCCAAGCGGTCAACTGCAACTGCTGGAGATGCTCGACGAGGCCTGTATTGAAGAGCTCAACAAGCTCAATGGCGAAGAACGCACTCTGGCTGCCGAAATCAAACGACTATTCGCAGCTCAAGACCAGGTCGTCGCTATAGACGAGCAAATAACCGGCTTAAGCCAGGAGCTGGTTGAGCTTGAGCGCCAATGGCAAGCACGCAAAGACGTCCAAGGTGAGGCTATCGCCTATCAGCATGCCCAGCGCGCTAAACGATATCTTCAAGGATTGCAGGATCAGATCGGAAAGGATGTCGAGAGCGTCAAGGAGGCGGTCGAAGCGTTTCGCTCGAATGGCGACCTAGGCACAGCAGTATCAGATGCTTGGCCACATTCAGCCTGGTTCACAGGAAAAACCAACGACGTCGCGGCCGTACGCAACCGCTTTAAGGCCAAGCTTTCCACCTTGCTAGATGAGATGGCCGCAGAATCAGAGCGTCTATTCGGACACGGCGCCCAGCTAGATGAGGTTAAGCTTGATCTGGATGCTGCACAAAACGCCTTCGTGAAAGCCTGCGAGGTGAAAGGAATTCAACCCCAAGATGTTAGTCGACTGCAGGAGCTTGATCGAACCAAACAGGCTAGGCAGCAAAACCTTGATGACAAAACTCGTGAACGTCAGGCCCTGGACGGTACGTCAGAGGCATTGCATGGAGCAATGAACAGACTTTTCGATGTCTGGGCCCAACAGACTGCACTGCGCACCAATGTCGCTGACGAGCTGACCAGAAAAACCGGTCGATCTATCCGCATTTCGATCAAGCCAATGGCTTACACAAGGCATTTCGAGAAGCTTTGGATGGCGCTTGAACCGGATAGACGTACGCCAGTAGGACGAGAGTGGCAGGTCATAGGCGAGACGCTCTTCCAGGAGTTCGTAACTTCCGAATCGCGGGCGCCGTCTCCCTGGGAACATATCGGTGAAGTGCTTGCTGACCCCGCTAAGCTGCCTGAGATCCTGCGGCAGTTCGACGGCAAAATCAGGACTTATCTTGCGACCAAGATGGAAGACTGGCGCTCGTTACGGACGACACGGATTCCGGATTTGGTAGATATCGAGCTCTACCGTGCAGATGGCAGCTTAGTAGGCAACCTAGAGGGAGGGCATCTGTCCGAGGGGCAGCGGAACACCGCCATACTTCACATGCTGCTCGTCAAAGGTGATGGCCCCATCATTATCGATCAGCCAGAAGACGAGGTGGATGCTAGCTTCATCTACAAAGATCTCGTGCCGCTGCTGCGACAGTCCAAAGCGACTCGTCAAATCATTCTCGCAACCCACAACGCCAACCTACCCGTGAACGCCGATGCCGAGTTCGTTTTTGCACTGGAATCCGTGAACGGTAAAGGTGGGGTATTGGCGCAAGGAGGGTTGGATAGGAAGGAGGCAGCGACCGCAGTGCTGGACATCATGGAAGGATCGGAGGAAGCCTTCAGGCGGCGATTAGAGAAGTACCACTTCTAGATCCAAGGATGGTGTCTCCTGTCGAGGATTCAAACTCCGAGTTCTCGACAGGAGAGCAGATGTTGTGAGTGCGGGCCAGGTAGCCGTTGCGATTCATCTAGCTCCGCAATGACCTAAAGAATGCTCTGATCTCATCAGCAAGAATTTCGGGCAGCTCTAATGCTGCGAAATGACCTCCGCGCGCCATGTGTTCCCAGACCAATTAATTTTCAACGCTTACATTCGTCGCCGTCCTCTGACATTCGTAGTGTTATCCAAACATACATAATTTAACATAATATACATTCCACGTAACAGGATGTTGCCGCGCCAGCCCGGTTGCAGGTGCATTTTGCAGATGTGATTTCCCTGCCGTCGTCTCTATTCCCTGAAATGTAAATCAGCGCTCAATATCGCTTCGATAACACCCTCGACATGTGCCATCCACGTTTTGTCGCGATTCTCTCTCTGACTTCATATCTTTGCGCTGCCAGGTTCATGCGGCGGCGCCCGCGCCCGATCACCGCATCCAACACGCGCACAAGCCCGGGTTCCAAGTCACCAGTTCACATCCAGCGCGTAAATCCACCACCGGTGTGAATGGTTTTTTTTTTCTGGAATCTGGTTTCCCGGAATCCGAATCGCGTCGCTACTGCGTAACGTGTGAGCGCCAACCCAACAGATCTGCAGGCACGAGGAGTTTGCGCAAGCTCACACTGCGCACCCTGTAACTGTTGAACCGAGCCCTCGATATTCAGCCTCTAATAACGACCGTAGTCATTCCCGTCAGTTGCGACTGCGTACTACGATCGATCAACTGTTCGGATCAGCGATAAACTCACTAGCCTTTGAAGGCGATGACTATCCAACACCGAGGAATTTTTCATGGCAACACCATAACTACGCTAAAGAGCTATTTAGTAGAGCTATAGCTCTAATTCCACCATGATCATTGAATCACCCTCGCATACACCGCCCGATCAATATTCCCGCCGGACAAAATCACCGCCACGTTTTTACCTTCCGAGTCCTTGCGTTCCTGAATCAGCGCTGCCAGTGCCGCTGCACCCGCGCCCTCGGCAAGATTGTGGGTATCGGTGTAATACACGCGCATGGCTTCAGCAATTTCGCTGTCGCTGACCGACACGATTCGCGCCGCGCCGCTGCTGTAAATAGCCAACGCCTCGGGGATTGGCCTGCGCACGGCGAGCCCGTCCGCGAAGGTATTTGCAGAAGCGGTTTCGCAGATTTCGCCTGACTCGAACGACAGTTTTGCCGCCGCTGCCGCCTCGGACACCACACCCACGACTTCAATTTTCAAGCCCAGTGCATCGCGGACCGCAATCACTGCGCAAATTCCCGAGCCACAGCCGATCGGCACGTAGACAGTGTCCAGATCCGGCGCTGCATTAAACAGCTCGAGCGCATACGTCGCCACGCCTTTGACCAGTTCGGTGTGGAACGGCGGCACCAGGTACAGGCCATGCTCTTGCGCCAGGCGTGCGGCCTCTTCCCGGGCATCATCGAAATCGTGGCCGAATTCAACCACCTCGCCACCGAAGCCGCGCATGGCGTTGTTCTTCTCCACTGAGTTACCTTGCGGCACCACAATCAATGCCTGCAAACCCAGCGCCGTTGCTGCCAACGCCAGGCTCTGGCCATGGTTGCCGCGTGTAGCGGTAACGATGCCTTTTACCCCCGGGTGCGTCTGTTTCAGCCAGTGCATGAAGGTGATGCCGCCGCGTACTTTGAACGCGCCCGTCGGGGTGTGATTTTCATGTTTGACCCACACGGTGCAACCCAGCCGCTGCCCCAGCAATGGCCAGGCGTATTGGGCAGTGGCCGGCATGACTTGATAAACCTGGCGAGCCGCTTGTTCGATTTCATCGCGAGTCAGACTGTACATGGGCACCTCCGGGAAATTTCGTTCAGTCTAGACAGACACGCAGGCGCCGGCTTTCAAAAAACTGACCTGACTTTTGGGCGCCCTCTTCATTACTATGCTGATCATGCGCCATCGAAATCGCTTGCAGCCATCGCCCGTCCCGGAACCGATTCGCCGTGTCGAGGCAGGCCCGTGGCTGATCGAATTGTTACCCGGTTCCGCCTACGCGGCACGCTACGTCGCGACCCATTGCGCGATCGGTTTTGCTTTCGACAGCCAGCAGGGCCTGCATGCGATTGGCAGCGACCGCGTGCTGCCTTTTGTCTGTGCGCCAAACAGCCTGGCGTTCGTGCCTGCCGGTTGCGACGTGTTGTCCGAATCGCCAACTGGCGGTGAATACCTGCGGGTTGTTCATACCAAGGGCCTGGAGTGGATGGCAGATCGCGTTTTCAACAACCGTATTGATCCGCAGGCCATTGCCCTCGCGCTGCGTATGCGCCGTAGCCTGTTGCGGCCCTCGTTCGATGACGATTGGGAATCCTGGGCGCCCGCCCTGACTGATCGGGCGCGAGATTCCAGTGCGCTATCGCCTTCGCCCCAAGGCTTGATCAACAGTGGACGCATGCGCTTGCTGGATGAATTCATTGATGCTGGCCTCGAAGGCCCGTTGAGCGTGCAGGCCATGGCCGGGCTGCTTGGTTTGTCCGAAGGCTTTTTCATGCGGGCGTTCAAACAGGTGACGGGCAAAAGCCCGCACAGTTACCTGATTGATCGGCGCCTGGCCAGAGCCCGCGCCTGTTTTCGCGATTCAGCAGCCAGCCTGTCGGAGATCGCCCTCGCCTGCGGCTTCAGTTCCCAGTCGCATATGACCACCGCTTTCAAGCAGCGAATCGGTGTGAGTCCGGCGCACTTGCGGGCCCGTTCCGGGATTAGCAGATCTCAAGGATAAAGCGGCGCTCGGCGGCAGCGTTGTCATCGCCCGTCGGTTGCTGAGACAGAAAACCACATCGCTCGAGTACTTTTCTCGAACTCGCGTTGTCCTGGTAGACGTAAGCGATCAGCTGCTTGAGTTTCCAGCGCTCTTGAGCTTCCTGAATCAACCGCCTCAGCGCGAGTGTTGCCAGGCCTTTGCCGCACAATTGCTGGTCAATCCGATAACCGACTTCGGCAGAACTCAACGTCGAGTCGATGCTTTTGAGATTGGCACGCCCGACGATGTTTTGATTGGCATCTTCGATGACAAATGGATGCCAGCCGCCGATTTCAAAGTCATTCAAATAGCCTTCGATATGCGCGGCGACGCCACTCAAGGAATAGAACGCAGGATCGCGCGCATCGATATGAGATTCGAACCACTCACGGTTTCGAATTTCAAAGGCCAACAGCGCTTCAGTATCAGCGCTTGTCAGTTCACGAATTTTGAATGGTGTCACCAGAACTACCTCCTATGCCAAGCTCGAATCGGCATCAGCCACATCAGCCACATCAGCCACATCAGCCATCACAGCATGCCGGTCAACTTGGCAAGTACGGCGACAACGTAGCCCCCAATAATCGAAAGGCCGAGGACGCCCCATGGCCGAGTCCACCACTCTCCATCCGGACTAGGTGGCATGGGTTGCTGGTAAATATTCATTTGCTCGATCACCCCAGCAGAAACCTGCGTTCCCGCCGTTGCGCCACCCGTCATCATGGAGTTGTGCCATTGCATTTCTTCGACACGATCAATCTGCCGCTGAATGCGCGCTTTCAGCCGCCTGCCGGAAAGCATCAATTGTTTGCCTACGATCATGACGCCGATTAGCCCCAGGAAAAGAAGGTTGCCGTCATTGAACGGGTCAGCCTGGTTGAGGGTAGGCACGTTGCGCCAGACGAACCCTATATAAGGTTCGGTGATTTGGTAGAGGGCAAAAATGAAGCTCTGAATCTTTGCGCCAACCTGCGCCAGGAAAAGCGAATGGCTCATGGATTCCGCAGTGCGATAGAGCGCCATTAGCAAACTGACAAAGTAAAAAAGTGCGCCACCGATTAACAGTATGCCGCCGACGCCTCGCTGAGTACGGGAGCGCCTTACCGCTTGCTGTATGTTCATCCTTGTTCCGTTTTTTGTGTTGAGACCTTGGGTAGAAGCAGATGTTTGTGCGCTTTCCGGATTGGAGCGTTCGCGAAGAAGCAGCGCCCGAGAGCCTATCAGAGCGAATTAAACGTGTCCGCTGATGCCTCCAATCATCGCGAAAAACGCTTGTTGAAATACGCCCCTCTTTACTTCCTGAAAGCTACGCAACCTTGCGTCGTTGCCTACGCATACGCCAGAATCCGCCGGCTTGTGCGCCCGGAGGTAGCCCGGTAACTTGATACCCGTCACTGCTCATCAGTGATCGGGTTTAGTCGCCCGGATAAGGTAAAGCGGTCGTACAAATATCGTCAGTCAGGCATTCGCCTGATTCTATGGTAGCTGTGCGCATGGCGTCCTCGGACGCGCCGGTTTTGCTTCTCCTTACCGGTCGACTAACTTGCGCACAGCTGCCACCCTTTCGTTTAGTCGCGAGACGGTTGCGGCCCTTATTTAAAGGGAAGCATTCATGTTCAAAGTCACCCCCAATCCCCCCGACACCGATCCAGTCTCCCCGTACGAATCTGATTCAAACAAACTCAACCAAGCCGCCGAACGCGCTCTGGACTTCCACTTCCCGTCGATCGCCGATATCAAGGCCACGCCGCGCACCCCAAGCACTCTGTTCATCGTCGACCCAGCGGCGACCACCGAAACGCTCGTGGTCTATCTGGTCGAAACCCTGGCCTCGGTGGACGTCATGGTCCATGACCTGGTGGATCAGTTGGACGGTGGTTCACGCCACGCGTTGCTAGGCATCTCCAACAGCATCATGCTCGCCGAGATCACCGCGAACCGGGTGCTGGATCAGATCGATCCGCCTGCGTAGGCGCCCTGCCCGCGCAAAAAACAAAATCTCCATGTGTTTCCTTTGAGACTCCCGGCGTCGCAGTTCTTCACTGCCCGTTCCTGCACGTCTGGAGTTTCGCTCAATGCCCTCGCCCAAATCCTTGCCCGCTGCGCTGCTGGGCCTGGCCCTTACCTGTCCGGCCATGGCCGAGACGCAAGGTCTGGAGCTAGGGCAAGTGTTGATCCAGGCTGAAGGCCTGAGCGGCGAAGATCAGGCAGTCGAAGAAGCAAAGGCCCGGCTGGCCGAGGTGCCCGGCGGCACCAACGTCGTCGACATGCGCCGCCCGTTACAGGGGCGCGTGGCCAGCAATCAGGATGTACTGGCCTATCAACCGGGAGTCTATGCCCAGTCGGCCGGTAATGAAGGCGTGAAGATTTCGATTCGCGGATCGGGCATCAACCGCGCGCCGGGGGCACATGCTTCAGGCTTGTACACGATGCTCGACGGCTTGCCGCTGACCGGCCCGGGCGGCACGCCATACGAATTGCTCGAACCGTTGTGGCTCGACCACGTGGAAGTGCTGCGTGGCGCCAACGGTTTTGACCGAGGCGCCCTCGCCCTCGGCGGCGCCATCGATTACGTCAGTCACACCGGTTATGACGCGCCGCTATTGCAGGTGCGTTACGCGATGGGCAGCCACGGTTATCAGCAACGTCAAATCAGCTCCGGACAGGTGCTGGGCGACTTCGATTATTACCTGTCCGCGACCGACTCGAACGCCGACGGTTATCAGGATCACACCGCCAGCGACAGCCAGGGCGTGATCGCCAATGTCGGTTACCGCTTCAACCCGAATCTGGAAACGCGCTTCTACCTGCGCTATCGCCAGACCGACAACGACCTCGCCGGGCGAGTCAGCAAACATTCTCTGGAGCACACACCACGCGCGGCCAATCCCGCCTACGTAGCGCGCGATGACAGCCGCAAGCAGCCGGGCAGCACCTTCATCGGCAACAAAACGACCTATTATATTGATGATGACTCCAGCATCCAGACCGGCCTGGTCTATCACGACTATCCGATGGATTTGCGTGAGGGCCCCAACCGTCTGAAGGTGGCTTACACGGACGTCAGCGGTACGTTCGATTACAAACGTCGCGACAGCCTTTGGGGTCTGGAAAGCCGCAGCACGATAGGGCTGCGCGTGACCAAGCATTTGCCCAATGCCGGCGCCAGCGAGCGGGTGCGCATCCCGAGCGGCAACACCGCCGGCTACGCGCCGGGCACGCACATGCGCAACTTTACCTATCAGGGCTCGGACACCGTCCTGCACTTGGGCAATGACCTGGAGATCGCCGACGATCTGTGGCTGACCACCGGCCTGGCCGCCATTTATACCCGTCGCGAAAGCGCCGTGACCTATCCCGATGGCGGCGGCAAGACCAGTCTGGGCGATTGGGATTACGCCCCGCGCTTGGGGCTGCGCTACCAGCTGACGCCCGATCTGCAGGTGTTCGGCAATCTCAGCCGCTCGGTCGAGGGCCCGCATCCCTGGTCGCTGATCTACAGCGCCAACCAGCGTTTTCCGGCCGGTAACGGCGCCGCGACCGGCACTCAGCGCGATCCGGTAAAACTGCAAAACCAGACCGCGACCACCCTGGAAATCGGTGGGCGTGGCGACAGCGCGCTGGGGCAATGGAGCCTCGCCTGGTATTTTTCGCAAGTGCGCCACGAATTGCTGTCGGTGCTGCCGGACGCCAACGCCACCACGCCCTATGAGCTGAACGCCAGCCCCACCGTGCACCAGGGCGTGGAAGCCAGTCTGCAAAGCAACCTGTGGTCGAACGCCGATGACGGCCAGTTGAGCCTGCGCCAGAGCTACACGTTCAGCGATTTCCATTACCGCGATGACGACCGGTTCGGCGATAACCGGTTGCCGGGCCTGCCGATGCATTATTACCAGGGCGAGCTGCGTTACGACTGGTCCCAAGGCTTCTTTGCCGCGTTCAACACCCAGTTAGTGTCGAACGTTGAAGTGGATTACGCCAACAGCTATGAGGCCGATCCTTATGCACTGTTCGGCGCTACCGTCGGCTACAATGCGCCCAAAGGCGACTGGCAAACCTGGTTCGACATGCGCAACCTGACCAACAAGCGCTACGCCGCCACCGTCACACCCGGTTATGACGACAAAGGTCTGGACGCCGCACGATCAACCCCTGGCGAAGGTTTGGGGGTTTATCTCGGGGTGTCGTGGAGCCTGCGCTAAACCGGCGAATTGAACACCGCCGAGCAACCTGCCACCGGCCGTCTATGCTCCTGAGAGTTTCGTTCAGCGGACTCATACGCAATGCTTTCAGGCGCCACCCTGTCGCTGCACCCTGCCCGACTTTTACTGCTTGGCGTGCTCGGCTTGAGTGGCTGCGTGCGTCTGGGCCCGGACTTTGAATCGCCCCGACCGGCATGGTTGCAGCAGTGGCATAGCGCGGCGCTCGAACACGCCACTCACCGCAGCCCGACCCCGGACGTGCGTCAGTGGTGGCAGGTATTCGGCGACCCGCAACTCGACCATCTGATCGCCGCGGCGGACGCGCATAACTCCGACCTGAAAATCGCCGGCTTGCGGGTCATGGAAGCCCGCGCCCGGCTGGGCATTGCGCAAGCCGGGCGTTATCCGCAAGTGCAGCAAGCCAGTGCCGACAGCCTGTATTTCAACCGCCGGCAATCGGGCGGGATCAATCCGCAGGATACCCACTTCTGGCAATACAGTGCCGGTTTCGACATCGGCTGGGAGCTGGATTTCTGGGGCCGTTTCAGCCGCGCCATCGAATCCTCGGACGCTAGCTATTTCGCCGCACAGGCCAATTACGAAGACGTGCTCGTGCTCCTGCGCGCCCAGGTCGCCGACACCTATTTCGCCTTGCGCACCACCGAGGCGCGCTTGCAGGTGGCCAGGGAAAACGCCAAACAGCAGCAGCGAAACTTCGAGATCACCGAAAAACTTTTTAACAGCGGCCAGAGTGCCGAACTCGATTTGCAACAGGCCCGCACCCAATACCTGGGCACCTTGAGCACCCTCCCCGACTTTGAAGATCAGTTGCTGCGTACGCGCAATGCGCTGGCGATATTGATCGGTCAGCCGCCCGGCGGGCTGCCCATGCTGGCCCACAATGAAGGGCTGATTCCGCTGGTGGACCGTGCGGTGCTGCAGGATGTGCCGGCCGATTTACTGCAGCGGCGTCCGGATGTGCGCGCGGCCGAACTGAATGTCGCCGCGCAATCTGCCTTGATCGGCGTCGCGGTGACCGACTTCTATCCCTCATTGACCTTGCTGGGCAGTATCGCCTGGTCGGCCGATACCCTCAATGGCACCTCCAGAAGCCTGGACCTGATCGGCGGACCTAGCCTGCGCTGGAACCTGTTCGACCATGGCCAGATCAGCAACAACGTGCGCGTGCAGGATGCGCGTTTGCAGCAGCTGATCGAAGCCTACCGCGACAAGGTTCGGCAGGCGGCACGCGAGGCCGACGATGCCGCCAGCGGCCTGATCAAATCCTTGGAGCGCGAGCGAATCCTCAGCGAAGCCGAAGTCGCCGCCAAGCGTTCGCTGGTCCTGGCCAGCGCTCAGTATCGCGAAGGGTATTCAGACTTTCAGCGCGTGCTCGATGCGCAGCGCGCCCTGCTGGAGCAACAAGACAATTACCTGGTCAGCCGCAGCAACGCGGTGAGCAACCTGATCGCTCTGTACAAGGCGCTGGGCGGTGGATGGTACACCGCGCAAGGCAAAGTCGACCCCGCCACGCGCCAGCAGATGCAACAACGCACGGACTGGGGCGATCTGCTCGATGAACCCGCCGCCGCCCAACCGAACAAGGGAGACGACCATGAGTGAAACCGCGCAGCCTGCGTCCACGGCGACGCCAGCCGATCCGGCAAAAAAAGGACTCAAGTGGGTATTACTGCTGATTATCCTCAGCCTGACGTGGTACCTGTTGGCCGACCGGGTTACCCCGTACACCCAGCAGGCTCGGGTCGGCGCCTTTGTCATACCGGTGGCCTCGGAAGTGGCCGGTCGGGTCACCCGCGTCAACGTGCGCAACAACCAGACTGTCAATGCCGGTGACGTACTGTTCGAGGTCGATCCGCAGTCCTATCAGATTGCCGTCGAGCGCGCCCGGGCCGACCTTGAATCGACACGTCGCCAGATCGGCGCCAGCACCGCCGGCATTGCCTCGGCTCAGGCCAACCTGCGTGCGGCGCAGGCCAACGAGCTAAAGGCGCGGCAGGACAATCAGCGTCTGGAAGGCCTGTATCGCGACGACCCGGGGACCGTCTCCGTGCGCCTGCTGGAAGTGTCGCGCGCCAACCGCGAGCAAGCCGTCAGCCAGGTCGCGGCGGCTCGCGCCGAAGTTCAACGGGCACGTGAACAGGAAGGTGGCAGCGCGGAAGACAACGCTTTGCTGCGCAGTGCTGCAACAGCGTTATCGAAGGCCGAACTGGATCAGGCCAACACGCAGATTCGCGCGCGGGCGGCCGGCCTGATTACCGACTTGCGCACCGACGCCGGGCAATTCGCAGCGGCGGGCAGCCCGGTGATGACCCTGATCGCCATACATGATGTGTGGATCAGCGCGGACATGACCGAGAACAATCTTGCGCGAGTGCGGCTCGACACGCCGGTGGCGATCGTCCTTGATGCGCTGCCGGGCGAAGTGTTCGAGGGCCGCGTGCGCAGCGTTGGTTATGGCGTCAGCGTTGGTCAGCCCCCGGCGCCCGGTACCTTGCCGAATGTGCAGAACAGCCGCGACTGGCTGCGGCCGGCGCAGCGTTTCCCGGTGATCATCGAATTCTCCGAGGCCTCGCGAAACACACTGCGTGACAGTGGCGCGATTCGCGCGGGCGGCCAGGCTGAAGTCATGGCGTTCCCCACTGAACGCAGTCTGCTCAACCCGCTGGGGCGGTTTTTCCTGTGGCTGATGAGCTGGCTGTCGTATGCGTACTGAACGCTCGCCCCGGGCTCAGCGCGCATTGCGCCTGGCGAGCGGCACCGCGTTGTGCCTGGCCACCAGCTTCGGGCTGAACCTGCCGATTCCCTTCCTGTCGCCCGTTCTGGCCGTGCTGTTGCTGGCCACGCTCAATCGTCCGTTGCCATTGAAAGCCGCGCTGGTACTGGCGCTGGCGGCAATGCTGACCACCGGTACCGGGCTGCTGCTGGTCCCGGTTCTGAAGTATTACCCGCTCAGTGGCGTGCTGCTGATCGCTGCCTGTCTGTTCCTGGCGTTCCGCTTTGGGCTGCGTGGCGGCAATAACCTGATCGTCACTTTTCTGGTCATCGGCCTGACCATGATCTCGTCGGCCGGTGTGGCAGATTCCGGTTTGGCGGCGATGGTCATCGGCGCACTGGTCAAAGGGCTGTTGCTTGCGATTTCAGTCGTGGCGGTCAGTCACTGGCTGTTCCCTGAACCGGCCAATGCACCACCGTCGCCCGTCGCACCGTTGTTGCCAGCGTCAGAGGTCGGCCGGGTGGCGCTGCGGGCCACCCTGATCGTGTTGCCGACATTTCTGCTGGCCTTGGCCGATCCGGCCAGCTATCTGCCGATCATCCTCAAAGCGGTCAGCCTCGGTCAGCAAAGTTCCACCTCCAATGCTCGTCATGCCGGTCGCGAACTGGTCGGTTCGACCCTGCTCGGCGGCGTGCTCGCCGTGATGTTCTGGTGTGCCCTCAGCCTGGTTGTGCACCTCTGGATGTTTTACCTGTGGATGCTGCTGTTCGGTTTGTGGCTCGCACGCAAGCTGTATGGATTGAGCGTCACGCGGTTGAGCCCGGGGTTCTGGCTCAATACATTCATCACGCTAATCATTCTGCTCGGTCAGTCGGTTCAGGACAGCCTCGCGGGCAAGGATGTCTACACAGCGTTTGTCGTGCGCATGGGCCTGTTCATCGGCGTGACCCTTTACGCCGGCCTGATGGCGCAGCTGCTGGATCAGCGCAAACCGACCGCCCCGCGTAAATGTCCGCCACTGGCAGGGGGCGGCGCGGCCTGAATGGCCGCCACGCTATTACAGTCGTTGAAGTCGAGCTGGATTTGTTGCGAGTTCTGCTCCTTCAACGGCACCACCGTTTCGGCCTCGACCGAGATGGCACCAGTCAGTCGCAGAGTCCGGCGACGAGGTGGATCAGGCAAACGTTGCATTCCGATTTTACGACGGCTCGCAGCCGGACGCAGGCTGCGCCAGCGGCTACAGAGACCGGGCGAGGCTATGTCATTTGCTACAGGTGTTTGGCGTAGCTCGGGATCGGCGTTGGTTGGCAGATCAGATTTGCCGGGAGCGCTTCAGCGTCTCGCTCGGCAGTTCGTTGAACAGTGCACGGTAGCTGCTGGAAAATCGGCCCAGGTGCCAGAACGACCATTGCATGGCCACTTCAGCCACGGTGGTTTCCATGGGCGAGCGCTTAAGCAATTCACGGTGCGCACTGTTCAGGCGACGCAGGCGCAACCAGTGAGTGGGCGTCATCCCGGTGTAGGCCTTGAACGCATGCTGCAACTGGCGAAGCGAAACGCCGGCGACGCGTGCCAGTTCGACCAGATTGAGCGTTTCTTCCGGAGAATCCGCAGCCCATTCGCCAATGCGCTTCATCACCGCGCGTTCTTCACTTCGACGTTGCAAACCACCGCGATCAAGGCACACGCAGGCATTGTCGAGAATGTACAAACAGTCCTCGAGCAATTGTTGGGTCAATGCTTCCTTGCTTGGCGGATCGGGCGCATTCGTCAGACGGGTCAGTGTGCCGCTTAGCCAGCGGCTGAACAGCGCGTTCTGTCCGCAATTCAGCGGCGCCATGAACAAGCCTTCCAGCCGGGCCACATTCAAGCCGTGACGTTGAACAAATTGCGGGCCGAACACCACGGCGATTTCCTGATAGTTCTCCGGCGTGATCCAGATGTTGCGGCTTTCTTCATTCAAAACGTACAGGGCGTTGTCGTTGCGATCGAAACAGAACGCCAGCGAACCCTCGGGCGCGCTGAAATTTTGCTCGACACGGGTGTTCATGTGCTCCTCGTAGATCTCCACCCCTTGCAGGTCGAGATAACGCACGCGCCCGGCAAAATGCCCCGGCGACATCTGCTGATAATGCTGGACCCAGCCAGGCGTGGCACGGATTTGTTCGGCGACATCGGCGGTGTCGAAGGCTTGGACCTGGAGCGGATTATACGTTGTCATGGGTGACCTTACGCACTCGTTTGGTGCGTTTTGGTGCTGCTGAAAGTGGATAGATGGAACGGCAAGGCTCGCCCAAGATAGTCGTCAACGCGTCCCAGGGGAAGTCTGTGGCGGATGAAACCACCCTCCCCGGCGTTAATGAAACCAATAACGAGGTCTTTATGAATGTCCCTTTCGATCAGCTGTTCACGTGGCTGAAAGATCACAAGATTACCGAAGTCGAGTGCGTCGTCAGCGACCTGACCGGCATTGCACGCGGCAAGATTGCACCCACCAACAAGTTCCTGCATGAGCGAGGCATGCGCCTGCCGGAAAGTGTGCTTCTGCAAACGGTAACCGGGGACTTCGTCGACGACGACATTTACTACGACCTGCTCGACCCGGCCGATATCGACATGGTGTGCAAACCGGTGTCGGACGCGGTTTACGTGATCCCCTGGGCGATCGAGCCAACCGCCATCGTCATTCACGACACCTTCGACAAATTTGGCAACCCGATCGAACTGTCGCCGCGCAACGTGCTGAAGAAAGTCCTGCAGCTGTACGCCGACAAAGGCTGGCGGCCGATCGTTGCGCCGGAAATGGAGTTTTACCTCACCCAACGCTGCGAAGACCCGGACCTGCCATTGAAGGCGCCGCTGGGCCGTTCAGGGCGTGCGGAGAGTGGCCGGCAGTCGTTTTCCATCGACGCCGCCAACGAATTCGATCCGCTGTTCGAAGATGTTTACGACTGGTGCGAATTGCAAGGCCTGGACCTCGACACGCTGATCCACGAAGACGGCCCGGCGCAGATGGAGATCAACTTCCGTCACGGCGACGCGCTGGACCTGGCCGACCAGATCACCGTGTTCAAGCGCACCCTGCGCGAGGCGGCGCTCAAGCACAACGTGGCGGCGACGTTCATGGCCAAGCCGATTGGCGACGAGCCAGGCAGCGCCATGCACATTCACCAGAGTGTGGTGGACATTGCCACTGGCCAGCCGATTTTTGCCAATGACGACGGCAGCATGAGCGAGTTGTTCCTGCAGCACATTGGCGGCTTGCAAAAGTACATCCCCAAAGTGCTGCCGATGTTCGCGCCTAACGTCAACTCGTTCCGCCGCTTCCTGCCGGACACCTCGGCACCGGTGAACGTGGAATGGGGCGAAGAGAATCGCACCGTGGGCCTGCGCGTGCCGACGTCCACGCCGGATTCAATGCGTGTGGAAAACCGCTTGCCCGGCGCCGATGCCAACCCTTACCTGGCGATTGCCGCGAGTTTGTTGTGCGGATATCTGGGCATGGTCGAGCGCGTTGATCCGAGCGCTGGAGTTCAGGGTCGGGCTTATGAACGGCGTAACCTGCGTCTGCCGATCACCATCGAGGATGCGCTGACGCAAATGGAAGAATGCGACACCGTCAGCCGGTACCTGGGCAACAAGTTCGTTCGCGGGTATGTCGCGGTGAAGCGCGCTGAGCATGAAAATTTCAAACGCGTGATCAGCTCGTGGGAACGCGAGTTTTTGATGATGAGTGTCTGAAAAACCATGTGGACATCACGCAATCCTTGTGGGAGCGGGCTTGCCCGCGAAGAGGCCATCACCTTCGACATAGATGTTGTTTGATGGACCGCCATCGCGGGCAAAGCCCGCTCCCACAGGGACGGTGAACACCCTAAAACCGAATAAATCCAAGAGGTGTCGATATGCGTCTACTGAAAACCCTGGCTCCCCTCGCCCTGGCCATGTTCGTCAGCGTCAGTGCGCACGCCGAGCAGAGTGTCAGCGTCTACAACTGGACCGATTACATCGGCGAAACCACCCTCGCCGACTTTCAGAGCAAAACCGCCATCAAGGTGATTTACGACGTCTTCGATTCCAACGAAACCCTGGAAGGCAAGCTGCTCGCCGGTCGCACCGGTTATGACGTGGTGGTGCCGTCCAACCACTTCCTCGCGCGTCAGGTCAAGGCCGGCGCGTTTCTCAAACTGGACCGCGCGCAGCTGCCCAATTTCAAGAACCTCGACCCCAAATTGCTGGCGTTGCTGGAGAAGAATGACCCGGGCAACGCCCATTCGGTGCCGTACCTGTGGGGCACCAACGGCATCGGTTACAACGTCGACAAGGTCAAGCAAGTGCTGGGCATTGATCACATCGATTCCTGGGCGGTGTTCTTCGAGCCGCAGAATCTGAAAAAGCTCAGCCAGTGCGGTGTCTCGATGATGGACTCGGCGGATGAAGTGTTTCCGGCGGTGCTGAACTACATGGGCCTGGACCCGCGCAGTGAAAACCCGGAAGACTATAAAAAGGCCGAGGCCAAGCTGCTGAGCATTCGCCCGTACATCACTTATTTCCATTCCTCCAAGTACGTTTCGGACCTGGCCAACGGCGACATTTGCGTGGCGTTCGGTTACTCGGGCGACGTGTTCCAGGCGGCCAATCGTGCCAAGGAAGCCAAAAACGGTGTGAACATCGCCTACACCATTCCCAAGGAAGGCAGCAACCTGTGGTTCGACTTGCTGGCCATTCCCGCCGATGCGGGCAATATCAAAGAAGCGCACGCGTTCATCAACTACCTGCTTGACCCGCAAGTGATCGCCCAGGTCAGCGCTTCGGTGGGTTACGCCAACCCGAACCCGGCTTCGCAGCCGTTCATGGACGCCGAACTGGTGAACAATCCAGAGGTGTACCCACCACAGTCGGTCCTCGACAAGCTGTACATTTCGAGCACCCCGCCTCAGGCGATCATGCGGCTGATGACCCGTTCCTGGAGCAAAGTGAAGTCCAACAAATGAACAACGAACACGCTCATTCCTATTACGCGGCGACGGCCAACAGCCAGGCGCCCTATCCGGCGCTGGCCGAGGACAAGGTGGTCGATGTCTGCGTGATCGGCGGCGGTTTTACCGGGGTTAACACGGCGATCGAACTGGCACAGCGCGGGCTTTCGGTGATCTTGCTGGAAGCGCGCCGAATCGGCTGGGGCGCCAGCGGCCGCAACGGTGGTCAGTTGATTCGCGGCGTTGGCCATGACGTCAGCGGTTTTGCCAAACATGTCGGCGAAGAAGGCGTGCGTTACCTTGAACGTGCCGGGGTCGAGTCGGTCGAGCTGGTGGGCCGGCGGATCCGTGAACACAACATCGACTGCGACCTGCGTTGGGGCTTTTGTGAACTGGCCAACACCCCGGCGCAGTTCGAGGCGTTCAAGGCCGAGCAGCAAAGCCTCGCCGAATCGGGGTATGCCCATCAAACCCGCCTGGTCCCGCCAGAGCAGATCCGCCAACAGGTGGTGAACTCGGGCGTGTATGCCGGCGGACTGATCGATATGGGCTCCGGGCATTTGCACCCGCTTAACCTGGTGCTGGGCGAGGCGCGGCTGGCGCAGTCGTTGGGCGTGCAGATTTTCGAGCAAAGCCCGGTGCTGGAATTGATCCATGGCAGCACCGTGCAGGTGCGCTGTGCCGGTGGGACGGTGCGGGCCGGGAACATCGTGCTGGCGTGCAACGCGCATCTGGAGGAACTGGAGCCGAAACTGAGCGGCAAAGTGCTGCCGGCCGGCAGTTACATCATCGCCACCGAGCCGCTATCGGCCGAAACGGCAGCGCAGTTGATTCCCCGGAACCTGGCGCTGTGCGACCAGAAAGTCGGCCTCGATTATTACCGGCTCTCGGCAGACCGACGTCTGTTGTTCGGCGGCGCCTGCCACTATTCCGGGCGGGATCCGGCGGACATCAGTGCCTACATGCGCCCGCACATGCTCAAGGTATTCCCGCAACTGGCCGACGTGCGCATCGATTTTCAATGGGGCGGGATGATCGGCATCACGGCCAATCGCTTTGCGCAGGTCGGGCGTTTGGGTCAGCACCCTAACGTGTTCTACGCCCAGGGTTACTCCGGACATGGGCTGAACGTGACCCACTGGTGCGCACAACTGTTGGGCGAAGCGATCCATGCCGGGCACAGCAAAGGCTTCGATGTCTTCAGCGCCGTGCCCCATATGACCTTCCCCGGCGGCCCGATGTTGCGCTCACCGCTGCTGGCACTTGGCATGTTCTGGTACCGCCTGCGCGAGCTGCTGGGCTAAGGCGATCATCAGTCGTTTGTGCCTTTCGATTTGCTCAATCGCAAGGCACTTCTATATTGTGGGTGTGCTCTGAATTCCCTGTCTCCTGGCGAGCGGCCCATGGCTACGACTGTTCCATTGATCATCTGCGAACACTGCGACTGCGTGTACCAGAAAGTCACGCTTGCCAAACATCAGAAAACCCAGTGCATCCGTTGCGGCGGCGTGCTCCAGCGTTATAACGGCCTGACCGTGGAACAGCGCCTGGCGCTGGCCTGGACCGCAGCTGTGCTATGGACGTTTGCCAATTTATATCCGGTGATGAGCATCAGCCTGCAAGGACTGAAAAACAGCGCGACCCTCTGGGATTCGGTGCTGGCTCTGAGCCACGGCCCCATTACATTCATCGCCATGGTGGCCGCCATCGCGATGATCATCGCACCGCTTTTCCAGGTTTTGCTGTTGCTCTGGGTGTTGAGCTATGCCCTTGTCGGGCAGCGCTCCCCCGGTTTCAGGTTTTGCATGCGCTGGCTGGAAACACTCAGACCCTGGAGCATGCTCGAAGTGTGCCTGCTCGGCGCTATGGTCGCGGTGTTCAAACTGGCCGGCATGCTCGACGTGCTGCCCGGCATCGGTCTGTTAGCCCTTGCCGTGCTCAGCCTGATGATGATCCGCATTGCCGGTCGCGATATCCGTGACCTGTGGGACATCCTGTGAACAGGCCCCCGGTTGCCAGTGAGCTAAACCTGTCCCTCTGTCACAGCTGCGGCCTGGCCTGCGACGTGAAGGTCGATGCCCATGAATGCCCGCGCTGTGGTGCGCCATTGCATCGGCGCAAGGCCAATTCGATGAACCGCACCTGGGCCTACCTGCTGGCGTCCCTGGTGTTTTACATTCCGGCCAATCTGTTGCCGGTGATGAACACGACGATGCTCGGCTCAGGTGCGGACAGTACGATCATGGCCGGTGTGCTGGATTTCTGGAAGCACGGTGCATGGGACATCGCTCTGATCATCTTCATCGCCAGTATCGCCGTACCAGGTATCAAGTTCGTGGCGATGACGCTGTTGCTGGTTACCGTGCAACGCAACAGTTTGTGGGCGCGCAGGGAGCGCTCGAAACTCTATCGCTTCGTCGAGCTGATCGGCTATTGGTCAATGCTCGATGTGATCGTCGTTGCATTGGTGGCTGCACTGGTCAAGTTTCAGGCGTTGGGCGATATCGAGCCTCGTGCAGGTATTCTGTTTTTTGGTCTGGTGGTGGTGTTCACCATGCTGGCCGCAATGAGTTTCGACCCGCGCATGATCTGGGATAACGATCCTGTGCGGGACAATCCGCCAACCGAGGAGATCATGGATGAAGTCGCAAGTCACTGACGGGGCGCCGCGCCCCGGCCAGGCCCCCGTGAAAACCCGCCGGTTCAGCGTTTCGCTGGTGTGGATCGTGCCGATCGTTGCGGTGCTGGTGGGCCTGTCATTGGTGGTCCACAGCATGATGCAGGAAGGTCCGACGATCACCGTTACGTTCAAGACCGGCAGCGGCCTGACCGCCAACAAAACCGAAGTGAAATATCGCAACGTGGTGATCGGCCATGTGTCCGACGTCGAGTTGAGCGACGATCAGAAAAGTGTCAACGCGACGATCAAACTGGACAAGCAGGCAGAAACCTTCACCCGCCAGGACTCGCAGTTCTGGGTAGTGCGACCGCGCATCGGCGCCGGCGGCGTGTCGGGCATCGATACGTTGCTGTCCGGTGACTATATTGGCGCTGATATCGGCCAGTCCGAGACCCGGGCGAAATCCTTCAAAGGCCTGGAAAATCCGCCGCCCATTACTTACGGCGAACCGGGCAAACGCTTCACGCTGCACTCCGACAATCTCGGCTCGCTGGACATCGGCTCTCCGGTTTACTACCGCAAGATTCCGGTCGGCCAGGTGGTGGCGTATGCGTTGGACGACGACGGCAAAGGGGTCAACATCGACGTGTTCATCCACGCGCCTAATGACGCTTATGTGACCGAAAACACCCGTTTCTGGAACGCCAGCGGCATCGATGTCAACGTCGGCGCCAACGGCTTTGCCGTGAAGACGGAATCGTTATCGTCGTTGCTGGTCGGCGGCATTGCTTTTCGGGCGCCGCAATACAGCCCCAACGACACCCCGGCAGTGGAAGACAAAACCTTCGAACTGTTCGACGACCAACAAGTCGCCCTCGCCCCGCCCAGTGGCAAGCCGCAATACCTGAGTTTGCGTTTCGACCAGGCACTGCGCGGGCTCAAGGTCGATGCGCCGGTGGAGTTCCTGGGCATCGAGTTCGGTCGGGTGGTGTCGGTCAACCTGGACTTCGACGCGAAGAAACGCACGTTCCCGGTCAATGTCGGCATCGTCATCTATCCGCAGCGTCTCGGCCAGGCGCACACCAAAATGCTCGAAGTATTGAAGCACGACCCCAACGATGAAGCCGCAGGCGTGCGTCTCATGGGAACGTTCATCGAAAACGGTCTGCGCGCACAGGCACGCAGCGGCAATCTACTGACCGGACAGCTTTACATTGCGCTCGATTTTTACCCTAAAGCGGAGAAAGTCACCTTTGATCCGACAGCCCGCCCGGTCTCGATCCCGACCATCCCGGGCAGCCTCGAGCAGCTGCAGGAAAAACTCGAAGGCATGGTCAACAAGATCAACAATCTGCCGGTTGAACGCATTGCCAACAATCTCGACAGCAACCTCGTCGAGTTGCGCAAAGGTCTGACGCAATTCAACGCGAAAACCTTGCCGGGCGTGCAATCGACCTTGGCGGAAGTCAGCAAGACGCTGCAATCGGCCAGTTCGACGCTGGCGGAAGATTCACCGCAACGCGAGCAGCTGGGCCAGACCCTGGACGAGCTTGGGCGAATGTCGCGGTCCTTGCGTGAGCTCTCGGATTACCTCGGCCGGCATCCCGAGTCGCTGCTTCGCGGCCGCCCCGACAATGCTGCGCCACTGGACTTGAAGGCGCCGCCACGCAATTGATCACAGGAGCAACACCATGGCTTTATCGCTGAAGTTCACCCTGGTCACCGCGTGCCTGCTGTTGGCAGCGTGTCGCAGCGACCCGATTCAGTTTCATACGCTGACGCCGGCACAACCCGTCACTGCGCGGGGCAACGCCGGGGAAATTGTGATCGAAGGACTGAGCGTACCGCCCCAGGTCGACCGGCCGCAGATCGTCGTCCGTCAGGGCAACAGCAGCCTGGCGATTCTGGAAACCGAATGGTGGGCCGCGAGTCTGGTCGACGAGTTGCGCAGCGCATTGGTGGATCAACTGGGCAATGGTGCCCAGCGCAAGGTGTCGGTGCGCCTTGACGTGCAACGCTTTGACTCGATTCCCGGGCAATACGGCCTGATCGATGTCAAATGGCGCCTGCGCAATGGCGACGGCGCGTTGCTGACGTGCCGAAGTACATTGCAGACATCGTCCGGGCCCTCCATCGATGAGCTGGTGGTTGCGCAGCAGACTAACGTCAAGCGGCTGGCCGCACTGATCAATCGCGCCGCGAGCGGTACGCAGTCAGGCTGCCCGGCGGATGTTTAGCGTTTTTGGGGCCGCCTGGCAGCCCAACGCGGTGATGCGGCATTCCGACAAGTCCCCTCGCCACAAAAGCCACTTCACCCATAGACGGCCGCTGCGCGCCCGGACGCAGCCTTCGGCAGCTGCTACACATCAGAATGCGCCGCAGATTCTGCAGCTGGCGCAGCCTGCGTCCGGGCGCGTAGCGGTCGTCTGCGGTGCGTCGGCTCAGCACATTCAAAGATCAAAACGATCAACGGCCCGCCGCCGTTCGTTGTCGTCCCGCACGTCGTAGTTGGCAGTTGTCTGGATGTTGCTGTGGTGCGCAAGCTTCTGCGCAATCGACAAATCGTGCTCTTCGATCACCCGGGTAATGAATGAGCGGCGGAAATCGTGCGGCATGATCTTCACCCCCACCTGCGCGCCGCGCTGGCGGGCAATGTAATAAATCGCGTGTTTGGTGATGCGCTCGCGGGTGATGTGGCTGCCACGACGGATGCGATTGAACAGGAACGGATCATCCGCCTCACCTTCCTTGAGCTGCGAACGGCGCAGTTCCAGCCACGCATCAAGTTTGGCGAACGCCCAGGCCGGGGCGTACTTGATCAGCTGCTTGTTGCCCTTTGCGGTGACCCGCAGGCTGCGCTCGGTGAAATCCACCTGGGCAAGGTCAAGGTCCACCGATTCCGATTTGCGCATCCCCGAGCCGTACAGAATCCCGATGATGGCAGCGTCTCGCAGCCCCTGAGGCCGTGGGTCGGCGGCACAGACCGCCATCATTTCCTGGATCAACGAACGACGCAGGTTGCGCCCCTGCGACAGCCGCGTGCTGGCGATGGGCTTGACCGAACGCATTTTCAGCAAGTGATCCTGACTGATCAGGCTCATGCGCCAGGCTTCATTCATGACCCCACGCACGGCGTTGACGTACAGCGACGAGGTGTTCGGCGCGTAGCCGTCAGCGCGCAACGCCGCGACCAGTGCAATCACATCTTCGGGTTGCAGCTGGTGCCACGGAATGTCTTCGACGTTCATGTCTTCGAAGCCCAGGCGATCAGCGGCATCCTGCAGCACATAGCGCATGGTCAACTGGCTGGAGGGTGCCAGCCGCGCCAGATACACGGACATCGGGTTGGTCCTGGCGGTATTTGAATCTGCTACGGGTAAGTCGATCAAAACGGACGAGCCTTGAATGGCGGTGAAAAAAGGGGCGTCCAACCTGCCGTTGATGGCGGCAAAAGTCAAATGGTCCTCGCGGTGGATCTGAGATGCTTTACTTCATTAATACTGCACTGAAACTGCATTAATATGAATTTGTCATAGCCTTGAATGGACGGCACACTGTGCCGGTTCCTCCCCCAATAGTTGGAATACCTTCAAAGGGCTTTCTGGATTACCAGACAAGCCTTTTTTTTTCCGAATTTTCTGGATCAACTGCCAATGCTTGCTCGCTGGTTACCCGCCGCCATCAACACCCGTCCGAGCGAATGGAGCCGTGCCGCCATTGGCATGTCGCTCGGCACACTGTTCAGCGTCTGGCTTTGCAGTCAGTTTTTCGGCATCGAAGTGGCGCAGCATTTGATCGGCCCGCTGGGTGCGTCGGCGGTGTTACTGTTTGCCGTGTCTTCGGGTGCTCTCGCCCAGCCATGGTCGATTGTAGGCGGCTACCTGAGCGCCGGGGTTGTCTCGTTGCTGATCGCTCACGTACTCGGTCGAACCCTGGGCAGCGCTTGCCTCGCCGCCGGCATGGCGTTGGTTTTGATGTGCTGGCTGCGTTGCCTGCACCCGCCCGCTGGCGCTTTGGCATTGTTGATGGTGCTGGCAGACCCGGCGACGATCGCCATGGACTGGAAGGCCCTCGCCCCGGTAATGCTCGCCGCGTTCACCTTGCTGTTCAGCGCGCTGGCCTATAACAACCTCACCCGCATTCGCTATCCCAAGCGTGCGGCCGAGCCGGTGACTGTGGTGCCTGCCGATCACCCGCCTGTCGACAGCCAGGCGATCACCGCCCAGGACCTGAAACTGGCACTCGCCGACATGGAAGCGTTCATCGACGTGACGCCCGAAGACCTCGAACAGTTGATTCACGCTACCGAGTTGCAGGCTAAACGTCGCAGCATTGGCGAAGTGCTGTCGCCTCGCATCCGATAATTTGCGTACGGCAAAAATGCAGACTAAACCTGCACGTATCCGGGTTGTACTGGGCAAATTTGCACTGGTACGATCCGGGACCGCGCGCCTACGAGCTTTTCGATAAAAAACAATAAAAGCAGGGAGTTAGTGATGACTGCTCAGGTTTCTTCTCCGAGGACCCAGTCCATGGATGCCACCCAAAACGAAGTACTGGCCGAGGTCCGTAATCACATTGGTCACCTCACCCTCAATCGCCCCGCCGGTCTCAACGCAATCACCCTCGACATGGTCCGTCACCTGCAGCGTCAATTGGATGCCTGGGCGCAGGATCCGCAGATCAACGCCGTGGTATTGCGCGGTGCCGGCGAAAAAGCCTTTTGCGCCGGCGGCGACATTCGTTCCCTCTACGACAGCTTCAAAAGCGGTGACACGCTGCACAAAGATTTCTTCGTCGAGGAATACGCGCTCGACCTCACCATTCACCACTACCGCAAACCCGTGCTCGCCCTGATGGACGGCTTCGTCCTCGGCGGTGGCATGGGTCTGGTGCAAGGCGCGGATTTGCGCGTGGTTACCGACAAAAGCCGATTGGCCATGCCGGAAGTTGCCATCGGTTACTTCCCGGACGTCGGCGGCAGCTATTTCCTGTCGCGCATTCCCGGTGAGCTGGGCATTTACCTGGGTGTCAGCGGCGTGCAGATTCGCGCGGCCGACGCGTTGTATTGCGGGCTGGCCGACTGGTACCTGGAAAGCGCCGGGCTGGGTGCGCTTGACGAACAGCTCGATCAACTCGAATGGCACGATATGCCGCTCAAGGATCTTCAGGGTTTGTTGGCAAGACTCGCGGTCCAGCACCTGCCCAACGCACCGCTGAGCAGCCTGCGCCCGGTCATCGATCATTTCTTCGCCCTGCCTGATGTGCCCAGTATGGTCGAGCAACTGCGCGAAGTGACGGTTGCCGACAGTCATGCCTGGGCCATGGCCACCGCTGAGTTACTGGATAGCCGCTCGCCGCTGGCGATGGGCGTGACCCTGGAAATGTTGCGACGTGGCCGTCACTTGAGCCTGGAGGAGTGCTTCGCCATGGAACTGCATCTGGACCGCCAGTGGTTCGAACGCGGCGATCTGATCGAGGGCGTGCGCGCCCTGCTGATCGACAAGGACAAAAAACCGCGCTGGAACCCGCCGACGTTGCAGGCGCTGGACGCCGGGCATGTCGCGAGTTTCTTCCGCGGCCTCGACCAAATTGGGAGCTGAGCCATGCACGACATCGAATTAAGCGAAGAACAGGTGATGATCCGCGACATGGCCCGGGATTTTGCCCGTGGCGAGATCGCGCCGCACGCACAAGCCTGGGAAAAGGCTGGCTGGATCGACGACGCTCTGGTGGCGAAGATGGGCGAACTGGGCCTCCTGGGCATGGTGGTACCCGAGGAATGGGGCGGCACCTACGTTGACTACGTGGCCTACGCCTTGGCGGTCGAGGAAATTTCCGCCGGTGACGGCGCCACCGGCGCGTTGATGAGCATCCATAACTCGGTGGGTTGCGGGCCGGTGCTCAACTACGGCACCGAGGCGCAGAAGAAAACCTGGCTTGCGGACCTCGCCAGCGGCCAGGCCATCGGCTGCTTTTGCCTGACCGAACCGCAGGCCGGGTCCGAAGCGCACAACCTGCGCACCCGCGCTGAATTGCGCGACGGCCAGTGGGTGATCAACGGCGCCAAACAATTTGTCAGCAATGGCAAACGGGCACAGCTGGCGATCGTGTTTGCGGTGACCGATCCGGATCTGGGCAAACGTGGTATCTCGGCGTTTCTGGTACCAACGGACACCGCCGGGTTCATCGTCGACCGCACCGAACACAAAATGGGCATCCGCGCCTCCGACACGTGCGCGGTAACGCTCAGCCATTGCACGATCCCCGAAGCCAACCTGCTGGGCGAACGCGGCAAGGGGCTGGCAATTGCCCTGTCGAATCTCGAAGGCGGCCGCATCGGTATCGCCGCCCAGGCATTGGGTATCGCCCGGGCGGCGTTTGAGGCGGCGCTGGCGTATTCGCGGGATCGGGTGCAGTTTGACAAACCGATCATCGAGCACCAGAGCATTGCGAACATGCTGGCGGACATGCACACCCGACTGAACGCCGCACGTTTGCTGATCCTGCACGCCGCACGCCTGCGCAGCGCCGGCAAGCCGTGCCTGTCGGAGGCTTCGCAGGCCAAGCTGTTTGCTTCAGAGATGGCCGAGAAAGTGTGCTCATCGGCGATGCAGATTCACGGCGGGTACGGGTATCTGGAGGATTACCCGGTGGAGCGCTATTACCGCGATGCGCGGATCACGCAGATTTACGAAGGGTCGAGCGAAATTCAGCGGATGGTGATTGCGCGGGAGTTGAAGCATTACCTGATATAAGGCTTGAAAATGGTGTCGGCCTATCGCGAGCAAGCTCGCTCCCACACTTGATCGCATTCCTGAAGAGATGTGATCGAATGTGGGAGCGAGCTTGCTCGCGATGGCGGCGTTGAAGCTACAGATTATTTACCCTGAAACTCTGCCTCGCGCTTGCCAATAAACGCGGCCATCCCTTCCTTCTGATCCTGTGTCGCGAACGCGGCATGGAACACTCGTCGCTCGAAGCGCACGCCTTCCGACAAGCTCACCTCAAACGCACGGTTTACACTTTCCTTGACCATCATCGCGATCGGCAACGATTTTTTCGCGATCAGCGCTGCGACTTTCAGCGCCTCGTCCAGCAGCTCGTCCGCCGCAACGATCCGCGCCACAATCCCGCAACGCTCGGCTTCCACCGCATCGATCAAGCGCCCGCTGAGGCACATCTCCATCGCCTTTGCTTTCCCTACCGCACGGGTCAGGCGCTGGGTGCCGCCCATGCCCGGCAGCACGCCGAGATTGATTTCCGGCTGACCGAATTTCGCGTTGTCGCCGGCCAGAATGAAGTCGCACATCAGTGCCAGCTCGCATCCGCCGCCCAAGGCGAAACCGTTGACCGCGGCAATGATCGGCTTGCGGCGGTTAGCCACGCGATCGCTGTCGCTGAACAGGTCATCCAGGTAGATCTGCGGGTAGGTCAGCTCGGCCATTTCCTTGATGTCCGCCCCGGCAGCGAAGGCTTTTTTCGAGCCGGTGAGGACGATGCAGCCGATGTTCGAATCCGCCTCCAGACCATCCAGCGCATGGTTCAGCTCACTGACGATCTGCGCGTTCAACGCGTTGAGCGCTTGCGGACGGTTCAGGGTGATCAGACCCACGCGGTCGCGCACTTCCAGCAAAATCGTTTCGTAGTTCACAGGGGACTCCTTCTCAAAGATTGCGCGAAATAACCATGCGCTGAATGTCGCTGGTGCCTTCGTAGATCTGGCACACGCGCACGTCGCGATAGATACGCTCCAGCGGGAAATCGTTCAGATAACCGTAGCCGCCCAGGGTTTGCAATGCCTGGGAACACACTTTCTCGGCCATTTCCGAGGCGAACAGTTTGGCCATCGACGCTTCCACCAGCGCCGGTTTGCCGCTGTCGCGCAGGGCCGCCGCGTAGTGCACCATCTGCCGGGCGACCGCGATCTGCGTGGCCATGTCGGCCAGGCGAAAGGCGACGGCCTGGTGTTCGATGATCGGCTTGCCGAAGCTCTCGCGCTCGCGGGCATAATCGCGCGCCGCTTCAAACGCGGCGCGGGCCATGCCGACCGATTGTGACGCGATACCGACACGGCCGCCCTCAAGGTTGGCCAAGGCGATGCGATAACCTTCGCCCTCTTCGCCCAGGCGATTGGCCACCGGCACTTTGACGTCTTCAAACAGAATCTGGCAGGTGTCCGACGCATGCTGGCCGAGCTTGTCTTCGACGCGGGCGACTTTGTAGCCCGGCGAATCGGTCGGCACGATCAGCGCAGTGATCCCGCGTTTGCCGGCACTCGGGTCGGTCACCGCAAACACGATCACCACGCCGGCATTCTGCCCGGAGGTGATGAATTGCTTGCAACCGTTGAGCACGTAATGATCGCCTTCCAGACGGGCGCGGGTTTTCAAGCCGCTGGCATCTGACCCGGCCTGTGGCTCGGTAAGGGCGAAGGCGCCAAGCATGGCCCCGCTGGCCAGAGGCTTGAGAAATCGCTCTTTCTGCTCATCAGTGCCGTAATTGAGGATCGGTACACAGCCGACCGAGTTGTGCACGCTCATGATGGTCGAGCACGCGCCGTCGCCGGCAGCGATTTCTTCCAATGCCATGGCGTAGGCCAGGTAGCCGGTGTCGCACCCGCCCCACTGCTCCGGCACCAGCATGCCGAAAAAGCCCAGCTCCGCCATCTCGCCGATGGCCTCCTTGGGGAAACGGTGCTCACGGTCCCAGTCAGCGGCGAACGGCTTGAGCCGTTCCTGGGCAAACTGCCGGGCCGCTTCGCTGATCTGCAGTTGTTCGTCATTGGGAATCATGGGTCTACCTTAAGATGTGAGTGCCCCTGTAGGAGCGAGCCTGCTCGCGATAGTCGTCAACGATAACGCTGGCCACCTGACGCCCCGCGGCGCTCTCAGGATTATCGCGAGCAGGCTCGCTCCTACAGGGATCGGGTCAGTACAAACACTCAACCGCCATCGCCGTGGCTTCGCCACCGCCGATGCAGATCGCCGCGACGCCGCGCTTCAGACCTTTCTGGCGCAGCGCCGAGAGCAAGGTCACCAGAATGCGCGCACCCGAGGCGCCAATCGGATGGCCGAGAGCACACGCGCCGCCGTGGACGTTGACCTTCTCGTGGGGAATTTCCAGTTGAGTCATGGTCGCCAGGCCAACCACGGCGAAGGCCTCGTTGACTTCCACCAGATCGACGTCATCCAGCGACCAGCCGGTTTTCTGCATCAGCTTCTTGATCGCCCCGATCGGAGCGACCGGGAACAGACCCGGCGTGTCGGCAAACGCAGCATGCCCGTGGATCACCGCCAACGGCTTCAAACCGCGTTTCCCGGCTTCGGATCGGCGCATCAGCACCAACGCTGCCGCGCCGTCGGAGATGGAGCTGGAGTTCGCCGCCGTTACCGTGCCACCTTCACGAAACGCCGGTTTCAACGAGGCGATCTTGTCCAGTCTGGCTTTTGGCGGCTGCTCGTCGTTGCTGATCAACACCTGCTCTTTGCCGACCGTCACGGTGAGCGGAACGATTTCGTCCTTGAACGCGCCGTTGTTGATCGCCTGCTGAGCGCGGGTGGTCGAGGCAATCGCAAACGCGTCCTGAGCTTCACGGCTCAAGCCATTGGTTTCGGCGCAATCTTCAGCGAAAGTGCCCATCAGGCGGCCCTTGTCGTACGCGTCTTCGAGACCGTCGAAAAACATGTGGTCAAGCACGCGACCGTGGCCCATGCGGTAACCGCTGCGCGCGCGGTCCAGCAAGTACGGTGCGTTGGACATGCTCTCCATGCCGCCGGCCACCACCACCTCGGCGCTGCCGGCGACCAGCATGTCGTGGGCCAGAATCGCCGCTTCCATGCCCGAACCGCACATCTTGTTCAGGGTGGTGCAGCGGGTCGATATATCCAGGCCTGCACCCAGCGCAGCCTGGCGTGCAGGCGCCTGGCCCAGGCCAGCGGACAGCACGCAACCAAACAACACTTCTTCCACCGTATCGGCGGCGATACCGGCGCGTTCGACGGCAGCGCGGATAGCCGCCGCACCGAGTTGCGGCGCGGTCAGGCTTTTCAGTTCGCCCTGAAAGCCGCCCATGGGCGTGCGCACGGCGCTGACTATAACAATGGGATCGTTAGCAATCGTCATGACGAATTCTCCTTACCTGGCGGCCATACGCAAGGCGCCGTCGAGACGGATCACCTCGCCGTTGAGCATGCTGTTTTCAATGATATGCCGGACCAGCCCGGCGTACTCGGCCGGTTTGCCCAAGCGTTGTGGAAACGGTACACCGGCGGCCAGCGAGTCGCGGACTTCCGGGGTCATGCCGGCCATCATCGGTGTTTCGAAAATGCCGGGGGCGATGGTCATCACGCGAATGCCGAAGCGCGCCAGTTCGCGCGCGGCGGGCAAGGTCAGGCTGGCAATTGCGCCTTTGGAAGCGGCATACGCCGCCTGGCCGATCTGCCCGTCGAAGGCAGCCACCGACGCGGTGTTGATGATCACGCCGCGTTCGCCGTCGTTATTCGCTTCGGTCTCGGCGATGGCAGCAGCGGCGAGGCGCAGCATGTTGAAGCTGCCGATCAGGTTGACGTTGATCACCTGGCTGAAATTGGCCAACACGTGCGGGCCGTTCTTGCCGAGGATTTTTTCGCCACGCACGATACCCGCGCAGTTGACCAGGCCGTTGAGGCCGCCGAACGCTTTGACTGTCGCCTCTACCGCCGCCTCGGCGGCGGCTTCATTGCTGATATCGGCAACCACGCTATGCGCACCCAGGCGCTGGGCGTGAGCCGTGAGCGCTTGAGCGTTCATGTCCACGAGCATCACTTTCGCGCCCGCCGCGACCAGCATTTCAGCGGTCGCTGCACCGAGCCCGGATGCGCCGCCGGTGACGATAAAAACCTTGTTTTCGATCTGCATCATCGTTTCCCTGAATTCAGGCTGAAGGGGTCTTTGCCGCAGCCGCTTGAGCCTTGGCGATTTCCTGGTTGCGCAAGATAAAGCGCTGCAATTTACCGCTGGGGGTTTTCGGCAATTCGCTGACAAATTCGATTTCACGGGGATAGGCATGCGCGGCCAGGCGCTTGCGTACGTGTTGCCGCAGTTCTTCGGCCAACTCGGGCGCGGCACGGTACTGCGCGCTGAGCACGACGAAGGCTTTGACCCGTTCGGTGCGCTCCGGATCGGGCTTGCCGACCACCGCAGCTTCGATGACGGCCGGGTGTTCGATCAAGGCGCTTTCGACGTCGAACGGGCCAACGCGATAACCGGACGTGGTAATCACATCGTCACTGCGGCCAACGAAACTGATGCTGCCGTCCGGGTTCCACTCGACGGTATCGCCGCTCAGGTAATAGTTGCCGACGAACGCCTTGGTCGGTACGCCTTCGTAGCCGCCGAACCAGCACATCGGTGACTGGCTGCGATCAATCGCCAGAATGCCCGGCTGACCCACGCCGAGTTCGTTGTATTCATCATCCAGCACCACGATGCGGTGGCCCGGCGAAGCAAAACCGGCAGCACCCATGTGGATCGGATGCTCAAGACCGTGGTGATTACACAGGACCATGCCCAATTCGGTCTGGCCGTAATGGTCGTGAATCACTACGCCAAGGTGGTCGGCGAACCAGCGAATCACTTCCGGATTCAGCGGTTCGCCGGCGCTGCTGACGATGCGCAGCGTGCCCTTGATCGACCTGGCGAAGTCGTCGCCACCGGCGATCAGCAGGCGATAAGCGGTGGGCGAGCCAGTCAGGTTGGTGATCTTGTATTTGTTGATCACACGGCAGGTGCTTTCGAGGGTGAACGGGCCATCGTAAAAGGTGATCGGGTGCCCCATCGCCATCGGCCCGGTGACACCGAAATAGATGCCGTAGGCCCAGCCCGGATCGGCGACGTTCCAGAACGCGTCTTCCGGCCGCAGGTCTACCGCGTCGCGAGTGTAGCTCTGGAAGGCGACGATAGCCTTGAGCGGCACGGACAAGGCTTTTGAAGGGCCAGTGGTGCCCGAGGTGAACATCAGCAGGAAAGGGTCTTCGCCGCTGAGCAGAACCGGTTGGCACTCAGCGCAATGGTTGGCCAGTTCGGCCCAGAAACTGAAGTCGCCACGGACAATGCCCTGACCTTTCGCGCCGCCAACGGTAACGATGGTCGGGCAGTCGGCGACTTCTGCAAGTTTGGGCCGGTTGACCGCGTCGCTGACGACTATTTTCGCGCCGGAACTGCCCAGGCGATGCTCGATGGCTGTGGGACCGAATGCGGTGAACAGCGGCTGATAGACGGCGCCGATGCGCCAGGTGGCAAAAACGGTGATCAGCAATTCGATATTGCGCGGCAGCAGGCCGGCGACCTTGTCGCCCTGCTTCACGCCTTGGGCCAGAAGGAAATTGGCGAAACGCGCGGCTTTGTCCTGCAGGTCCGTGAAGGTGTACGTCGCACTGTCGCCGTCGCGGCCCTCCCAGAACAGCGCGATGCGCCCCGGCAAGGCGTGGCGGTCACAACACTCGACACAGGCATTCAGTGCAGCCAGATTGCCCGTGATCGCGGTGTCGACGGTGTGCTGGTAATCGAACTGTGACGTGGCAGACAAGTAATCGCGCATGGCCAGAATCCCTCTGTATTTTTATTAGGTTGGAGGAACCGTAATCAACAGGGAAATAGTCGCGCTGCGCGGGGCGCGGTGCAATGGTCAAAGCGGCCAAGTTGGCTGACTGGTTTGGCCAAGGTTTGACAGGTGTGCTGAATCAATCCGCCTCGTTCAAGATCAAACTCCGATAATGCCCCGGGTTCGAGCCCGACCATTTGCGAAAAGCCTTGTAGAACGAGCTCGTATCGGCAAACCCCAGCCGTGTAGCAATCTCGGCAAAACTGATCGTCGGCTCGGCCAGCCAGACGATCGCCAACTCCTTGCGCACGCTGTCCTTGAGCCCTTGATACGTCTGCCCTTCCTCGGCCAGACGGCGTCGCAAGGTCGAGGCCGACATGCACAGCTGCTGTGCCAGCGCTTCGGTCTCCGGCCAATGTTCGGCCGGCACCAGGCGCAAATCGTGTTTGATCCGGCTGGCCAGGCTCTGCGGATCGCGGTACTTCACCAGAATGTTTGCCGGCGCATGGGCGAGGAAGCGCTTGAGCTCTTCGGCGCTGCGCTTGATCGGCAGGTCCAGGCAGTCCGCAGAAAAAATCATCCGCGTACGGGGCCGGTCGAAACGCAGGTTTGGCGAAAACATCACCTGGTAATCATCGCAAAAATCCGGCTCCGCGCAGCGCAATTCGATGGCCAGAATCGGAATTCGCCGCCCCGCCAGCCAGCAGGCAACGCCGTGCACGATCATCCAGTAGGTGAAATACGTGAAGGCTCGACGCGGCGCCTGGTCGTCTTCGAGCAGAACGATTTCCGCCAGGCTTTGCTGACGCACCAGTTGCGCTGGCATCTGTTCAAGCATCAGCGAGAGAAAATCGAGCCCCGACGTCAGGCCCGCCGCGAGGGTCGGCTGGACCATCGAGCAGCGGCACAGAAACGCCAGGCTGCCGGACTTGAGCTGGCGCGGATCCATGCCAAAAAACTCGTCGTCGCGCCGCCGGGCCAGCAAGCGCCACAGACGGGCATACGCTGTGGCCGGGACGCGGGCCGTCGGGGTCTGCAGAAGCGCAGGGGCAATGCCGACCTTGTGTAAAACCTCATCGGTGGCCGCGCCCGGCGCGCAACTCTGCAACAGTGCTTCGCGCACCAGTTGGATGGAGATGGTGTCTTTTTCCGCCATGGAGCGAGTGGGCCGTGTTGTTTTTGGAATGGTGCGCATACTAGCGCATGGCGCTCATTCCCGTAGGCGCGCGCGAAAGCGTCGTCACTGCCGACGCCTGTCTGGCCGGATTACAAAATCCGGTACAACCAGCGCTCAATCCGCACCCGACTCACGCGCTTGAGAAACTTCGCCACCCCGGCCGGGTAATCCGGCATCGTCTGCAAATCCTGATACCGCTCGATGCGCGTGGTGTGCTGGAAAATTTCCTGCAGCTCCCGTGCGCGCGGTTCCAGCATTTCGCCCTGCGGATCATCGATCAACAGGCCGTTTTCCAGATCAAGCCGGAACGCGCGCGGGTTGAGGTTGTTGCCGGTCAGCAAGGTGTAGCGCTCGTCGACCCACAGGCCTTTGAGGTGATAGGTGTGGTCGCCATCCTTCCACAGGTGCAGGTTCAACTCGCCACTCTCGACGCTGCGATGGTGACGCTTGGCGAAGCGCCGCAGACTGATTTCATACAGGTACGGCAGCGCCGAGATCACCTTGAACGGTTCACTGGGCGGGATGTAGAAATCGTTGGCGGTCTTGTCGCCGACCACGATGTCGATTTTCACGCCCCGAGCCAGCGCCCGATTGATTTCCCGGGTCACGGCCAGCGGCAGGTTGAAATACGGCGTGCAGATGGTCAGTTGATGTTTGGCGCTGGCAATCAGCTCGCAGATCACCCGGCTCAGCGGATTGTTCTTGCCGACGCCCAGCAACGGGCTCACCGAAAGGCCAACCCGGTCCGTGCTGCCTTTGGTGGTGTCATACGCTGCGTGCTTGAGGCGACTGCGCAGGTCGCCAATGTCGTTGCGCAGGCTGCGGGTGGTGGGCAAATTCGGCAGGTCGAGACGATGTACCGCCTTGGAAGTGATCAGTCCGTGCTGAATCAGATGCTGCATCGAATCGGCCAGCGCGGCGTTGTTCAACAGGTGATAGCGGTCGTATCGGTACTTGTCGAACTTGTGCAGATACACGTTATTGAGGCTCGCGCCGCTGTAGATCACGCAGTCGTCGATGACGAAACCTTTCAAATGCAAAACGCCGAACAGTTCGCGGGTCTGCACCGGCACGCCGTATACCGGTACTTCGCTTTGATGTGTGCGGGTTTCCTCCTGATACCACGCCGAATTGCCCGGCTGCTTGCCGGCACCGATCAACCCGCGCTGGGCGCGCAACCAGTCGACCACCACCACCACGTCCAGCTCCGGACGCGCCAGTTTGGCGGCGTGCAAGGCATCGAGGATTTCCTGACCGGCTTCATCCTGTTGCAGGTACAGCGCAACGATGTAGATTCGCCGGGTCGCGCTGGCGATTCGTTCCAGCAGGCAACGACGAAATTCGGCAGCGCCAGAGAGGATGGTGACGGCATCGGCGGTCAGTGGAAAACTGCGCAGTTTAGGCAGCAGGGAGCGTTTGAAAAGCGACGGCATAGGGCTCGCATGGGTCGAATCCGAAGAGCTTGAGAGCTTACACCATGGATCGGTTCGGGTCTTGTGGGTGTCGTATTGGCCAACGTCGAGGCAAGCTATGCTGCTACAGAAGAACGGGATCAACGTGGGAAGTTGTTGGACCTGTAACCCGTTGATCATTGACTGCAACGTTAACTTGATAAGGAGACATTGATATGCCCAGTGCAGAAGTTCGTCCGCCGTTGCCGCCCTTCACTCGTGAATCGGCGATTGAAAAGATCCGCCTGGCCGAAGACGGCTGGAACTCCCGCGACCCTGAACGGGTTTCGCTGGCCTATACCCTGGACACCCAATGGCGTAACCGCGCCGAATTTGCACACAACCGTGAAGAAGCGAAAAACTTCCTGACGCGCAAATGGGCCAAGGAACTGGACTATCGCCTGATCAAGGAACTCTGGGCCTTCACCGACAACCGCATCGCCGTGCGTTACGCCTATGAATGGCATGACGACTCGGGCAATTGGTTCCGCTCCTACGGTAACGAGAACTGGGAGTTTGATGAAAACGGCCTGATGGCGAATCGGTTCGCCTGTATCAATGACATGCCCATAAAAGAAAGCGATCGCAAGTACCATTGGCCACTGGGCCGCCGTCCGGACGAGCATCCGGGTCTGTCGGAGTTGGGGTTGTAAATACACGTCGTCTGTGGGAGCTGACCTGCCGGCGATGGCGGGTGTCAGCAGCGATAATTGCGAAAAGGGGCCTCTTCGCGGGCAAGCCTTGCTTGTAGGGTTAGACTTGAAGGGGTGGTGGGAAGAACATCAGGCCAGACGCGGGACCTGTGGCAGCCGGGCTTGACCGCGATGGCGGCGGAGCAGTCGCCGCCCACCTCCGATATGGGTAAGATATCGGCCCTCCCCGCAGCCAAAGTCCTGCATCCCGCCGAATAAGTCGATTCCATGCCTTTCGAACTCAGCGTTGACCTCACTACCCTGGCCATCCTCGCGGTCGTTGCCTTTATTGCCGGTTTCATCGACGCCATCGCCGGTGGCGGGGGGCTGCTGACGACGCCTGCGCTGTTGACCGCGGGCCTGCCGCCGCATCTGGTCTTGGGCACCAACAAGCTCAGTTCGACGTTCGGCTCGGCCACTGCCAGTTTCACGTTCTACCGACGCAAGCTGTTTCATCCCCGGCAGTGGGTGCACGCCATCGTCGGTACGCTGGTCGGCGCGCTGACCGGGGCGGTGGTCGCGCACTACCTGCCCGCCGAATGGCTGAACAAGATGCTTCCGGTGATCGTCTTCGCCTGCGGCCTTTATCTGTTGTTTGGCGGCACACCCAAGGCACCGCTGGACAGCGACGCGCCGATCAAGAAAAAGTGGCAGTCGACCCAAGGCTTCACGCTCGGTTTCTATGACGGAGTGGCCGGCCCCGGCACTGGCGCTTTCTGGACAGTCAGCAGCATGCTCATGTACCCGATCGATCTGGTCAAAGCCAGCGGGGTCGCGCGCAGCATGAACTTCGTCAGCAACATTGCGGCGTTGTCAGTGTTTATCTTCTCGGGCCAGGTGGACTGGATCATTGGCCTGAGCATGGGCCTGTCGGTGATGGTGGGCGCATTCTTCGGCGCGCGCACCGCCATCAGCGGCGGCGCGAAATTCATCCGGCCGGTATTCATCACCGTGGTGCTCGGCCTGACCGTGCGTCTAGCCTGGCAACACTGGTTCAGCGTGGCCTAAACGGCGCGCCACATAGGCATCGATCAAATAACGGGCGATGGAGCGTGACGCGGGCAACGGCGGCAGGTCATGCACGTTGAACCACTGGGCGTCCTCGATCTCGTCTTCCTGACAGACGATCTCGCCCCCGGCGTATTCGGCGTGGAAACCCAGCATCATCGAATGCGGGAACGGCCAGCACTGGCTGCCCATGTACTGAATGTTTTTGACTTCGATCTGCACTTCTTCGCGCACTTCACGAATCAGGCAATCCTCGGCAGATTCTCCCGGCTCGGCGAAGCCAGCCAGCGTGCTGTAGATACCCGTGACAAAGCGTGGTGAACGCGCCAGCAAGATTTCATCGCCGCGGGTAATCAGCACAATCATGCTCGGCGAAATCCGCGGGTAGTAACGCAGATCACACGGCTGGCAATACATCGCCCGCTCACGGGGAACCTGATGCGTGGCCTGCCCGCAGTTGCCGCAGAAACGATGCTCACGCGCCCAGGTGCCGATCTGCGCGGCATACCCGAGCACTCTGAACAGCGTGTGATCGTCTTCGAGCATGAACGCCCGCAGGCCTTTCCAGTTGCAACCCGGTACCTCGCTGGAACTACGCAGCTCCAGCAGGTAAACCGGCTCGCCATCCAGATGACCGATGCCATGTTCGGTCAGTACCGACAAGTCCTGCCGCTTGAGCCATTCACGCGGGAATAGCGCGCCATTGTCATCGAACAGGAAGCCTTCGGGGCTGCGCGCAACAGCCCAGCCGCCCGGTTGATCGGTGTCCAGTACCGCAGTGGTCCAGCGTGAAGTCATGTTCAATCAATCCAGAAATTGGGGTTTCTGTTTGCTCATATGGGCGGCCATGGCCACGCGCAAATCATTGGATTGCAGCATGGCGGCGTTCCAGGTGGCGACGTATTCGAGGCCGTCATCAATGCGGTGGTCGCGCATGTAACTGATCATCTCTTTGGTGCCGCTAATGGCGATCGGCGACTTGCTGGCGATCTCGCGGGCAATGCCCATCACGCCATCAAGCAAGCTGGCCGAGTCGCTGTAGACACGATTGACCAGGCCGAGTTCGCGCGCTTCCCCGGCGCCGAAGGTGCGACCGGTATAAGCCAGTTCACGCAGCATGCCGTCCCCGATGATCCGCGGCAAGCGTTGCAGTGTGCCGACGTCTGCAGCCATGCCGATGTCGATTTCCTTGATCGAGAATTGCGCGTCCTCGGCAGCGTAGCGCATATCACAGGCGGCAATCAGGTCGATCGCCCCGCCCAGGCAGTAGCCTTGAATCGCCGCAAGTACCGGTTTGCGGCAATTGTCCACGGCATTGAAAGACGCTTGCAGGGTGAGAATCTTGCGCCGCAGCAGACGCGCATTGCGGCCGACATCCTTGCCCATTTCATTAGCCACGCCGGCGAGCATCATCAGGTCGATGCCGGACGAGAAATGTTTGCCGGCACCGCTGAGCACTACCGCGCGCACTTCGTCGGTGTCATCGATCCATTGGAAGATTTCGATGATTTCACGCCAGAAGGCAGCGTTCATGGAATTGATCTTTTCCGGACGATTAATTTGCACATGGGCAATGTTATCGGCGAGTTCGACGATGAACGCGGTGTATTCAGACATGGCAGCGATCCTTTACCGAGCAAAAACGAGGTCTGGACTATATCAAGGTGCGGCAGTGGCGAGTAAGGCAGCGCTTCGGCCAAACACAGGACTTATGTTGCAGCTTATTGGTGCGTCATGGTGGTGCAAACGGCCTGCGCGACAGTGCTCCCCTATATGACCCATGAGTCACTTTTTAGCTCGCTGACAAAAAAAACCTGCTCTTCGTCGGTGCAATTGCGTTTTATGCAGGACGTTCGTACCGAGTTAAACCGATTGTCGAACAATTTAGCCATCCACACCGCGCCGCTCTATGTTCTGGCCTAGACTGGGTTTCGGGCGCGTAAACCGGTCAGCCGGAAAGGGCGAAAATAATCGAAACTTTTGCCGTTCGGGGCCAGTCCTCTTAATGGTAGGTGGGTTGCACTGGTGCAATCCTTGCAACCTGCACCCCAGCCATTCTGCTTCAGCGCATGGTTAGCGTTTGCTCAATTTTGCGTGGCGTGATTGCGCCTCGCGCTTGCGCCCGGCCACAGGAATCGGCCATGGACCATTGCTCGCCAGACCAGAACCAGATCAATAACACGGGAGATTCAAATGATCAGTGCGGCTTTAGATATTCAGGGAGAACGTGCTCATCAGCAGGCCGGCGAATCGAGCGCTGTGAGCATTAGCAGCAACCTCCCGGTGATTGCTCCCGGTGCACGGATGCTCACCCCGACACCGAGCCGGAATCCGAATCGCAAGAAAGTCCTGTTCGTCACCTCCGAAATTGCCGACCTGGTGAAAACCGGTGGCCTGGGCGACGTCTCCGCAGCGCTGCCCCGCGCCATGGCGCATCTGCATGATGTGCGCGTGCTGATTCCCGGCTATCCGCAAGTATTGAACAGCGAGAACCCGATCCACATCATCGGTGAGCTGGGGGGGCATGCGGCACTGCCGCCTTGCAAGATCGGGCGCATGGACATGCCTGACGGTCTGGTCATTTACGTGTTGATCTGCCCTGAGCTGTACGAGCGCGAAGGTTCACCTTATGGCGCCAACAACGGTCGCGACTGGCCGGACAACCATATTCGTTTCGCCCGCCTGGGTCTGGCCGCAGCGGACATCGCCGCTAACCTGGCGCAGATCCACTGGCGCCCGGACCTGGTGCACGCCCATGACTGGCCGGCGGGTCTGGCGCCGGCTTATATGCACTGGCGCGGCCAGCGCACTCCGACCTTGTTCACCATTCACAACCTGGCCTACCAGGGCGTGATCGGTTTGGGCTCCTGCCCGGAGCTGGGCATTCCGGCACACGCGCTGCAACAGGAAGGCATGGAGTTCTACGGCAAGATGTCGTACCTCAAGGCCGGCATGGCCTATTCGAGCCACATCACCACGGTCAGCGCGACCTACGCACAAGAAATCACCACGCCGACCTTCGGCTGCGGCCTCGACGGTTTCCTTGCCGCCAAAACCCAGCAAGGCCTGCTGAGCGGCATCCCCAACGGCATCGATGAAAGCTGGGATGCGGCGACAGATACGCATCTGTTCCGCCCGTTTCAGATTGGCGATTGGGAAGGCAAAGCAGTCAACGCGGCGCATGTTCGCGATCTGTTCGGTCTTGAAGATTCCAAAGGCCCACTGTTTGCGGTGGTTTCGCGCCTTGTTTACCAGAAAGGCCTGGACCTGACCGAAGGCGTCACTGAATACATCGTCAAATCCGGTGGCCAGATCGCGATCATCGGTCGCGGCGAACCGGAAGAAGAACAGGCCATGCGCGAACTCGCCCTGCGCTTCCCGGGCCAGGTCGGCGTGCGCATTGGTTTCAACGAAACCGACGCCCGGCGCATGTTTGCCGGCAGCGATTTTCTGCTGATGCCGTCGCGTTACGAGCCTTGCGGCTTGAGCCAGATGTACGCGCAGCGCTTCGGCTCATTGCCCGTGGCACGCAACACCGGCGGCCTGGCCGACACCATTGAAAACGGTGTGACCGGGTTCCTGTTCGATGAATCCACGGTAGATAGCTACCAGGAGGCGTTGAGCCGGGCCTTCAAGGTTTTCGCTTACCCCGATTTGCTTAATGCCATGCGCTGCCGCGCCATGGCCGCTCCCTTCAACTGGAGCAAAGCAGTAGAACCCTATGCCGAACTTTATGAGCAACTCGTCGCTAAAGCGCTCGGTAAATCGCACAGACAGTAAGAGGTTTCACCCATGCCGTTACGGACCCAAGAGACCTGGCCCCACGGCGCAATAATGCTGGACGCCGAACACACGCGTTTTGCCTTGTGGGCGCCAGATGCAGATTCTGTCAGTGTCGAACTGGAAGATGGACAATCCTTGCCACTGTTGCCTCAGGCCAACGGCTGGTTCGTGATCGAGGCGCGCTGCTGCGCCGGCACGCGTTACCGTTTCAAAATTGACAATGAGCTGGAGGTGCCCGATCCGGCCTCCCGCGCCCAGGACGGCGACATCGACCGCCACAGCATCGTGATCGACCCCCTCGCCTACTCCTGGCACCACCGCAACTGGAAGGGACGGCCATGGAACGAAGCGGTGATCTACGAGCTGCACGTCGGTGCGCTCGGTGGTTACAGCGAAGTCGAAATGCAGTTGGCGCGACTCGCGGAGTTAGGCGTGACCGCTATCGAACTGATGCCCATCGCGCAATTCCCCGGTGACCGCAACTGGGGCTATGACGGGGTCCTGCCCTACGCGCCTCAAGCCTCTTACGGCACCCCCGAGCAACTCAAACATTTGATCGACACGGCCCACGGCCATGGTCTGGCGGTGCTGCTTGACGTGGTTTACAACCATTTCGGGCCGGACGGCAATTACCTGCACCGTTACGCCAAGGGGTTCTTCAACGAAGACAAGCACACCCCCTGGGGTGCAGCGATCGATTTCCAGCGGCGCGAAGTGCGCGACTTTTTCATCGACAACGCGTTGATGTGGTTGTTGGAGTATCGCTTCGACGGCCTGCGCTTCGATGCTGTGCACGCCATCAAGAGCCCGGATTTTCTGCAAGAGCTGGCGGAACGAGTGCGTGAGCAAGTCGACCCCGCACGGCACGTCTGGCTTACCGTCGAGAATGAGCACAATCAGGCCAGCCTGTTGCAGGAAGGCTTTGACGCGCAATGGAACGACGACGGCCACAACGCCTTGCACGTCCTGCTGACCGGTGAGACAGACGCTTATTACGCTGACTACGCCGACGACACGACAGAAAAGCTCGCACGTTGCTTGAGCCAGGGTTTCGTGTTTCAGGGCCACACAAATCGCCACGGTGAAGCTCGCGGTGAACCCAGCGGGCACCTGCCCCCCAGCGCTTTTGTGCTGTTCCTGCAGAACCATGATCAGATCGGCAACCGCGCCTTTGGCGAGCGTTTGCCTCAACTGGCTCACCCGGACGCCTTGAAAGCTGCGACTGCGCTGCTGTTGCTGTCGCCGATGATCCCGCTGATGTTCATGGGCGATGAGTTCGCAGCGGCGCAACCTTTCCTGTTTTTCACCAGCCACCACGGTGAGCTGGCTGAACTGGTCCGGGAGGGACGACGCAATGAATTCTCCGCGTTCAGCGCTTTTGCCGATCCCGAAAAGCGCGAGCGGATTCCCGATCCAAACGCTCGGGAAACCTTCGAGGCATCGCGCCCTGACTTGCGTGAGCGCCCTTGCGCAACCCGGGACCTTTATCGGCAATTGCTGCAACTGCGCCGCGAACACATCGTGCCGCATCTGACCGACGCAGAGGCCCTCGGCGCCGACGTGCTGGCCAAAGGCGCGGTGTCCGCACGCTGGCGCCTGGGCAATGGCAGTGAGCTGCGAATCGACCTGAACCTCAGCGATACGGCAGTGGTCCACTCCCCACAGACCGACGCTTTGCGGATATTCGAACATCCACCGCAATCGTTCGGCCTGCTGGATCAGGGCATGCTTGCCCCGTATAGCGCGCTGGTCAGCCTCACGGCCGCAGCCCTTTTGCTACCCCCGGATGGAGAGCGCCAATGAGTGATGCGCAACTGGAAATACTCGCCAGCCAGGCTGGCTTGGCGGTCGACTGGATCGACGCCAACGGCCGCCAACAGAAAGTCGCTCCAGCTGTACTGCGAAATGTCCTGACCGGGCTTGGCCACCCTGCCAGCACGGCGCAGGAAATCGACGCCAGCCTGCTCGAATTGCAAGCCGTGCAACAGACCCGGCACCTGCCGCCGTTGCTGACCGCTGACGTCGGCGTCGGCCTTGATCTTTCACGGTACTTCGCGCCGCAGACTCCATGTGAAATCCATCTCGAAGACGGTTCACGCATTGACTTGAAACTGGACACCGAAGCGATTCTGCCGGGTTTGATCCCGGTCGGTTATCAGAACGTGCGTATCGACGATCAGGAATTTACCCTGGCCGTCGCGCCGCAGCGTTGCTACAGCGTGGGCGACGCAGTGGAAAATCCTTTGCCCCGGGCGTGGGGCCTGAGCGTGCAGCTTTACTCGCTACGGCGTGCCGGCGACGGCGGTTTCGGCGACACCCAGGCGCTGGAAAATCTCGCCCGAGTGGCCGGCGAACGCGGTGCCGATGCGCTGGCGATCAGCCCGATGCACGCGATGTTCAGCAGTGACACCCATCGCTACAGCCCGTATTCGCCCTCCAGTCGCCTGTTTCTCAACAGCCTGTACGCCGCACCCGGCGCCATTCTCGGCGAACGGGCCCTGCGCACCGCAATCGATGCGACAGGCCTTGCCGCGCAACTTCAGGAACTCGAAGCACTGCCCTTGATTGACTGGCCGGTCGCTGCGCAGGCCAAACATCGGGTGCTGCAAGCGTTGTACGAAGGCTTCGTTCAGGGCGAACACCCGCTGCATGCAGATTTCGGCAGTTTCCGTCATGCCGGCGGCGAAGCGCTGGAAAATCATTGCCGCTTTGAGGCCATTCAAGAGGCCCGCGCCGCCAAGGGCGAAAGCCTGGACTGGCGCGAGTGGCCCGAGCAATGGCAGGACCCGCGCAGCAATGCACTCGCCGAATTTGCCGAAGAGAACGCTGGACGCATCGGGTTCTTCGCGTTCTGCCAATGGCTGATTACCCGTTGCCTGGAGCGCGCGCAAACCGCCGCCCGCAGTGGCGGCATGAGTATCGGTCTGATCGCCGATCTGGCGGTGGGTGCCGACGGTGGTGGCAGCCAGGCCTGGAGTCGCCAGGACGAACTACTCGCGGCGCTGACCGTTGGCGCACCACCCGATATTCTCAATCGCAGCGGCCAGGGCTGGGGAATCTCCGCGTTCTCCCCCGAAGGTCTGGTGCGTCATGGGTTCCGGGCGTTTATCGAAATGCTGCGGGCAAACTTTGCCCACGCCGGTGGCTTGCGCATCGATCACGTCATGGGCTTGCAACGGCTGTGGGTGATTCCCAACGGTGCGCCGCCCGCCGATGGCGCGTACCTTTATTACCCGATCGACGACATGCTGCGCCTGCTCGCGCTCGAATCCCATCGTCATCAAGCGATTGTTCTGGGCGAAGACCTCGGCACCGTGCCTGAAGGTCTGCAGGAAAAGCTCATTGACCGTTCGATTCTGGGCATGCGCGTGATGTTGTTCGAGCAGGACAATACCCATTTCAAGCCAACACTCGACTGGCCGGACAACGCGCTGGCGACCACCAGCACCCATGACCTGCCGACCATCAACGGCTGGTGGCACGGTCACGACATCGACTGGAATGCCCGTTTGGGGCTGGTCGACGCGCAAGGCGAAATCGAATGGCGCCAGCATCGCGAACGCGAGCGTGAAGGCCTGCGCCGTGTGCTCGCCGAAGACCCGCAAAACTTCCGTGAAGAGTCCCATGAAACCGATCAGGTGCTCGACGCCACCATTCGTTTCCTGGGCCACACGCCCGCACCCCTGGTGTTGCTGCCGCTGGAAGATGCCTTGGGTATCGAACAGCAGGCCAATCTGCCCGGCACCACCAACGAACACCCTAACTGGTCGCGGCGCCTGCCGGGCGACAGCGAAACCTTACTGGATGACCCGGACGCCGCACGGCGTCTGGAATTGCTCGCCTGTGCGCGACTTCAAGCAGCTGAGCGTGACCGATGAATCAAGCATGTGTTAAACCACTGCGGGCAACCTTGCGCCTGCAATTTCATAAAGATTTCACCCTCGATCAAGCGGTGCCGCTAGTACCGTATTTCGCCAGCCTGGGCATCAGCCATATTTACGCTTCGCCCCTGCTCGCCGCCCGTGCAGGTTCCATGCACGGTTATGACGTGGTCGACCCGACCCAGGTCAATCCCGAGCTGGGCGGTGAGCCGGCATTGCGCCGACTGGTCGCCGCACTGCGCGAGCAGAACATGGGGCTGATCCTCGACATCGTGTCCAACCACATGGCCGTCGGCGGCGGTGATAATCCCTGGTGGCAGGATTTGCTGGAATGGGGACGCCTGAGCCCCTACGGTGAATTCTTCGACATTCAGTGGCATTCGCCCGACCCGCTAATGGAAGGCCAGTTGTTGCTGCCGTTTTTGGGCAGCGACTACGGCGTCGCCTTGCAGGACGGCACGCTGCATTTGCGCTTCGACGCGCAACGCGGCGCGTTTTATGTCGAGCATTACGATCACCACTTCCCCATCTGCCCGAAGAATTACGGCGAGTTGTTACGCGTCGATAACGAAGCGCTCAAATCCCTGGCGGAGCGTTTCAGCGCCCTGAATTTCCAAAGCGACGCTCACAGCCTGGCGACGCCGTTGAAGGATGAGCTGCGCGAACTGGCGAGCGATCCGGCGATTCTGCAACTCATCGAGCATTCCCTGAGCGCCTACGACTCGCTCAAGAGCGAAGGCTTCGAACGCCTGCACGCGTTGCTCGAACGCCAAAGCTACCGCCTCGCGAGTTGGCGCACGGCGGGCGACGACATCAACTGGCGGCGCTTTTTCGACGTCAACGAATTGGGGGGTCTGCGGGTAGAACGCCCTGCCGTGTTCGAGGCGACTCATGCGAAAATTTTCGAGCTGGTTGCCGCGGGCCTGATTGACGGGCTGCGCATCGACCACATCGATGGTCTGGCGGACCCGCGCGGTTACTGCCGCAAACTGCGCCGCCGGGTCGACAGCCTGTGCCCGGATCGGCATTTGCCGATCTACGTGGAAAAAATTCTCGGCGAAGGCGAAACCCTGCACCGCGACTGGTCGGTGGATGGCACCACCGGTTATGAATTCATGAACCAGGTGTCGCTGCTGCAACACGACCCGGCAGGCGCCGAAACTCTCGGTGAATTGTGGAGCAGCTTCAGCCAGCGCCCTGCGCACTTTCTGCAGGAAGCGCATCAGGCACGGCAACAGATACTCAATGGCTCGCTCGCCGGGGACTTTGAAAGCGTTGCACAGGCCTTGCTGCAAGTGGCCCGCGATGACCTGATGACGCGCGACTTGACCTTGGGCGCCATTCGCCGGGCGTTGCAGGAACTGATCGTGCACTTTCCGGTGTACCGCACTTACATCAGCCCTCGTGGCCGATCCGCTGAAGACGACGTGTTTTTCCAGCAAGCCATGGAGGGTGCCCGGCAAACGCTCGGGGAGGCCGACTGGCCCGTACTGGATTGTCTGGCCCGCTGGCTCGGCGGTGAACCGTGGCGCAAGCGGCCGGTGGGTCGCTCGCGCAAGATCCTCAAACACGCCTGCGTGCGCTTTCAGCAATTGACGTCGCCAGCAGCTGCGAAAGCTGTCGAAGACACGGCGTTCTATCGTTCGGCGGTGTTGCTGTCGCGCAACGATGTTGGCTTCAGCACGGAACAGTTCAGCGCGCCCATCGCGGATTTCCATGCGGCTTGCCTCAATCGCATGCAAGAGTTCCCGGACAACCTGCTGGCCACTGCGACCCACGACCACAAACGCGGCGAGGATACCCGCGCCAGGTTGGCGGTATTGAGCGAGCGCAGCGCGTGGTATGCCGAACAGGTTCCGTTGTGGCAAACCCTCGCCCGTGCGCTACGCACTGATGAGCAAATGCCCTCGACGGGTGATGAACTGTTTCTTTATCAGGCGTTGCTTGGCAGCTGGCCGCTGGACCTGCGCAGCGACGATCACGCCGCGCTTGAAGCCTACAATCAACGCGTCTGGCAGTGGCAGCAAAAAGCCCTGCGGGAAGCCAAGTTGCAAAGCAGCTGGAGCGCTCCGAACGATGCTTATGAGCAAGCCACGCAACAATTCTTGCAACGACTGTTGCTGAGCCCCGAAGGTGAGCCGCTGCGCACCGCCATCGGCAAAGCTGCAAACGCCCTCGCCGCCCCCGGCGCCCTGAACGGTTTGGCGCAAACCTTGCTGCGCATGACCGTGCCAGGCATTCCCGATTTGTACCAGGGCAACGAGTACTGGGATTTCTCGCTGGTCGATCCGGACAACCGTCGCCCAGTGGATTACGCCAGTCGGCAGCAGGCCGCGCAGGCGCCTGCACAGCTGCCGGAATTGCTCAGCCAGTGGCGGGACGGGCGAATCAAGCAAACCCTGATCCAACGCACCCTGCAACTGCGCGCCGAGCATGCCGAACTGTTCAGACACGGCAGCTATGAAGCGCTGGAAGTGGTCGGCAGCCATGCACATCGTGTGCTTGCTTTTGCGCGATCGCTGGAAGGCAAAACCGCCATCGTGATTGTGCCGGTCCGCTGTGCCCAATTGCTGAACGATTGTGGCGAGCCGCACATTGATGCGCGGCAGTGGGGCGATACTCGGGTGCAGTTACCGTTCACGGCTTGCGGCGAAAATCTGAAGGGACTTTTCAGCAGTGCCGCAGTCACAGAACACAGAGAGCTGGCCATCAGCGCAGCGCTGGGGAATTTCCCAGTCAACGTTTTTATCAAAGTTTGAGTTGAGTTCAGGAGCAATGCGATGAGTACTGACGATAAACGCGTTCGAGAATTTGCCTATCAAATCTGGGAGTCGGAAGGGAAACCAGAGGGCCAGGAAGCCCGCCATTGGGAGATGGCTCGCAAGCTGGCTGAAGCCGAAGCGCTGGCGCCGAGCAAATCGCCCAAAGCTGCCGGCAGCAAATCGGCGGGAAAAACGCCGGTGAAGAAAGCGGATAGCAACGTGATCGACGGCAAGGGCGCCGAGCCGAAAGCCAAGGCCAGGAAACCAGCAGCGGCCTCTTCAGTGGTTCCGCCTGGCGAAAAAGCAGCGGATAAAAAGCCTCGCGCTGCGCGTAAACCGCCAGCAGTCTGACGCCCTCAATACTGTGTCCTGAATGACTCGTGGCGAGCACGCTCGCCACCGAGGCTTCGCTCGTCCTCGAAAAACCCGAGCCGCGTATCACGCACCGCTATTCGAACAACGTTCGTCCCCTATTTGCAGGAGCACTTATGAACAGTCCAAAAAATGCCGTCCCAGAAGCCAAGGCCGAGCCTTCGCGAATTCGTGAAGGCTTACCGTTCCCGTTGGGCGCGACGTGGGATGGGCTGGGGGTCAACTTCGCCTTGTTTTCCGCCAACGCCACCAAAGTTGAACTGTGCATTTTCGATGATTCGTGCGAGGTCGAACTCGAGCGCATCGAGCTGCCGGAGTACACCGATGAGATCTACCACGGCTATCTGCCCGACGCGCATCCGGGGCTTATCTACGGCTATCGCGTTTACGGCCCTTATGACCCGGCGAACGGCCATCGCTTCAATCACAACAAACTGTTGATCGACCCGTACGCCAAGCAACTGGTCGGCGAACTGAAATGGTCCGAGGCGCTGTTCGGCTACACCATCGGCCATCCCGATGCTGACCTCAGCTTCGATGAGCGTGACAGCGCACCTTTTGTGCCCAAGTGCAAAGTGATCGACCCGGCGCACACCTGGGGCAACGATCAACGCGTTAGCGTGCCGTGGGACAAGACGATCATCTACGAGACTCACGTGCGCGGTATCAGCATGCGTCACCCGTCCGTCCCGGAAAACGTGCGCGGGACTTTCGCCGGCTTGATGGTCGATGACGTGCTGGAACACATCCGCAAGCTCGGGGTGTCGTCGGTGGAATTGCTGCCGATTCACGCGTTCGTCAATGACCAGCACTTGCTGCACAAGGGCATGACCAACTACTGGGGCTACAACAGCATTGCGTTCTTTGCCCCGGACCCGCGCTATCTGGCCAGCGGCAAGATAGCCGAGTTCAAGGAAATGGTTGCGCACCTGCACGAAGCCAATCTGGAAGTGATCCTCGACGTGGTCTACAACCACACAGCCGAGGGCAACGAACAGGGCCCGACTCTGTCCATGCGCGGCATCGACAACGCCTCTTACTACCGCCTGATGCCAGACGACAAGCGTTATTACATCAACGACTCCGGCACCGGCAACACGCTTGACCTGAGCCACCCGTGCGTGCTGCAAATGGTCACCGATTCGCTGCGTTACTGGGCCACGGAAATGCACGTGGACGGTTTCCGCTTCGACCTGGCGACCATCCTCGGTCGCTACCACGATGGCTTCGACGAGCGTCACAGCTTCCTCGTCGCCTGCCGCCAGGACCCGGTACTGCGTCAGGTGAAAATGATCGCCGAACCGTGGGACTGCGGCCCGGGCGGTTATCAGGTCGGCGGCTTTCCACCGGGCTGGGTCGAATGGAACGACAAGTACCGCGACACCGTACGGTCATTCTGGAAAGGCGATGAAGGCCAATTGGCCGATTTCGCCAGCCGCATGACCGCCTCTGGCGAGATGTTCAATCAGCGCGGCCGTCGTCCATATGCGTCGGTGAACTTCATCACCGCGCACGACGGTTTCACCCTCAATGACCTGGTGTCGTACAACGACAAACACAACGAAGCCAACGACGAAAACAATCAGGACGGCAGCAACAACAACCTGTCGTGGAACCATGGCGTCGAAGGTCCGACCGATGATCCGCAAATCAACGAACTGCGCCAGCGGCAGATGCGCAACTTCTTCGCCACGCTGTTGCTGTCGCAAGGCACGCCGATGCTGTTGGCCGGCGATGAGTTTGCGCGCACTCAGGATGGCAACAACAACGCCTACTGCCAGGACAGCGACATCGGCTGGGTCAACTGGGACCTCAGTGAAGATGGCAAGGCGCTGCTCAAGTTCGTCAAGCGCCTGATCAAGTTGCGTCTGGCTTACCCGATCCTGCGTCGTGGTCGCTTCTTGGTGGGCGATTACAACGAGGAACTCGGCGTCAAGGATGTCACCTGGCTGGCGCCGGATGGCAGCGAAATGTCGATCGAGCAATGGGAAGACGCACACGGCAAATGCCTGGGCATGTTGATGGATGGTCGAGCGCAGGAAACCGGGATTCGCCGCAAGGGCGCAGACGCGACCCTGTTGTTGGTGGTCAACGCGCACCACGACGTGGTCAATTTCATCCTGCCGGAAGTACCGGACGGTGGTCACTGGACTTGCATGATCGACACCAATCAACCGTCGATTCGCGGCCAGGAACGCTTCGAGATCGGTCACGAGTATTCGGTCACGGGTCGTTCGCTGCTGCTGTTCGAATTGCAGCATGACGAAGATGAGTGACATGGACCTCGGGACGCTCCTTCTGCGACGGTAACCGGAATCACCCTGGCGCCGACGCGTCAGGGTGCTTCTTCATATCGGCTGATGGCGGTGTCGGACGAAGCACGCTGAACTGCTCGCCCTCGTGTTAGTCGCATGCATAGGCAAGCCTGATTCAGAGGAGTAAATGTGACCAGCGATTCCAAGCCGCAAGCCATCGAACCCGTAGCATTGGACGCGCGACCGGCGATTCATCGACTCAGGGTGCTGACGGTCAACACCCATAAAGGCTTCACCGCGTTCAACCGGCGCTTCATCCTCCCGGAATTGCGCGAAGCGGTGCGCAGTACTTCGGCGGATCTGGTGTTTCTGCAGGAAGTGGTCGGCGAACATGAGCGTCATTCCAACCGCTTCAACGATTGGCCGCAAACGTCGCAGTACGAATTCCTCGCCGACAGCATGTGGAGCGACTTCGCGTACGGCCGCAATGCCGTCTACCCGGACGGTCACCACGGCAACGCGTTGCTGTCCAAATACCCCATTCGCGAATACCGCAACCTTGACGTTTCCATCACCGGGCCGGAACGTCGTGGGCTCCTGCATTGCGTTCTGGACGTGCCGGGACATGCCGAAGTCCATGCGATCTGCGTGCACTTGAGCCTGTTGGAAAGCCATCGCCAATTACAACTTCAGCTGTTGTGCCAACTGCTTGAATCGCTGCCCGACGACGCCCCGGCAATCATCGCCGGCGATTTCAACGACTGGCAACTGCAAGGCAATGCCGCCCTCGCCCGCAAGGATTACTTGCATGAAGCCTTCGAGCGCCACCACGGTCGTCCGGCTAAAACGTATCCGGCACGCTTCCCCTTATTGCGCCTTGACCGGATTTATTTGCGCAACGCAAGCAGCCACGACCCTCGAATATTGGGCAATAAGCCATGGACTCATTTGTCGGATCACCTGCCGCTGGCAGTGGAAGTGCATCTTTAATCGGAGTTCAAACGACCGGCGATCCTGGCACACGGTTTACAGCGGCAACACCGTGACCCTCGATCAGGTCGACAAGATCAGCAGCAGTCGCAAATCATCGACCGTGGAAGTGGGTCTGGGACTGGTGGCCAGAGTGACGCCCGCCGTGAGCCTGTACCTCAGCGCCGATTACAGCAGCGATGTCGATGACAACGATTTGAACGGTCTCATCGGCAGCCTCGGGGTGAGAATGCGCTGGTGAAACAACGGCGTCAGCACCTCGCCGGACGGTCATGCCGGTGCATCGGCACGCATGACCGCCCCGCGAGCGCCGCTGGACGTTAACCCTGCGGCCGGAGCATCAACACCGCCAGCGGCGGCAGATTAAGCACCAGCGACTCCGGTTGACCGTGGCTCGGTTCCGCCTCGGTAAACGCCCCACCGCCGTTACCGTAGTTCGACCCGGCGTACTTCTCCGAATCACTGTTGATCAGCTCGGTCCAGCGTCCGGCGAACGGCACGCCGATGCGATAGGCCTCACGCGGCATCGGCGTGAAGTTGGCCACAACCAGCACCGGTCGCCCGTCTTCGCTCCAACGCAACCAGGCGTAAACGCTGTTGATCGCATCGTCGCCAATCAGCCACTGGAAACCCGCCGGTTTGTGGTCCTGATCGTGCAGGGCCGGCTCTTCGCGGTACAGCTGATTCAAGTCGCCGACCAGTTTCTGCACGCCCTGGTGTTCCGGGTATTGCAGCAGGTACCAGTCAAGCTGCTGGTCGTGATTCCACTCGCGCCACTGGCCAAACTCGCAGCCCATGAACAGCAGCTTCTTGCCCGGATGCCCCCACATGAAACTCAGGTAGGCGCGCAGGTTGGCGAATTTCTGCCAGCGGTCGCCGGGCATCTTGTCGATCAGCGAGTGCTTGCCGTGCACCACTTCATCGTGGGAAATCGGCAGGATGAAGCGCTCGGACCACGCATACATCAGGCCAAAACTCAGCTCGTTGTGGTGATGCGCACGGTACACCGGATCCTGTTGAATGTAATGCAGCGAATCGTGCATCCAGCCCATGTTCCATTTGTAATCGAACCCTAACCCACCCTGTTGAGTCGGTTGGCTGACCCCTGGCCATGCGGTGGATTCTTCGGCGATTACCAGCGCGCCCGGCGCTTCGAGGTTGACCACGTCGTTGAGATGACGCAGGAAGTCGATGGCTTCGAGGTTTTCGCGACCGCCGTGACGGTTCGGTACCCACTCGCCAGCCTTGCGCGAGTAGTCGCGATAGAGCATCGAGGCCACTGCATCGACCCGCAGGCCATCGATGTGGAAATGCTTGAGCCAGTGCAATCCCGAAGCGAGCATGTAGCCATGCACTTCGGTGCGACCGAGGTTATAGATCAGCGTGTCCCAATCCTGATGGAAACCTTCCTGCGGGTTGCCGTATTCGTACAGGGCAGTGCCGTCGAACTGGGCCATGCCGTGGGTGTCGGTCGGGAAATGCGCCGGAACCCAGTCAAGAATCACACCGATGTCGGCCTGGTGGCAGGCGTTGACGAACGCAGCAAAATCATCCGGCGAGCCGTAACGGGCGCTCGGGGCGAACTGCGAAAGCAATTGATAACCCCACGAACCGCCAAACGGATGTTCCATGATCGGCATCAGTTCGATGTGGGTGAAGCCCAGTTCCTTGACGTACGGAATCAGTCGCTCGCCCAACTCGTGCCAGGTGTACTGGCGGGCCACCTCGCCAAGATCGTCGATTTCACACTGCCAGGACCCGGCATGCAACTCGTAGATCGACAGCGGCGCACTCGCCTTCTGGCGCTCGAGGCGCGCCTCCATCCAGCCGTGGTCTTGCCATTCGATGCTGAGCGGTGAAGCGACTTTCGAGGCCGTGTCCGGAGGCAGCGTGGTCGCCAGTGCCATCGGGTCAGCCTTCAGCGGCAGAATGCCGTGGGCACCGAGGATTTCGTATTTGTAGGTTTCCCCCGCCTGCAGACGCGGGATGAACAGTTCCCAGACCCCGGTCGGGTGCCGCAAACGCATTGGATGACGACGGCCGTCCCAGTTGTTGAAGTGGCCGACCACCGAGACACGTTTGGCGTTTGGCGCCCATACGGCAAAACGCACGCCGTCCACCCCGTCGATGGTCATCAACTGCGCACCAAGGCAACTGCTCAAATCGCGGTGATTGCCTTCGGCAAACAGGTACAAATCCATTTCGCCAAGCAACGGGCCAAAACTGTAAGGGTCTTCAGAAAGCTGTTCACCGCCGGCCCAGCGCGTGCGCAGTTGATAGCCTTGTGCACGGTCGAAATGCCCGACGAACAGCCCCGGCGTTTGCGTGGCTTGCAGATTGCCGAGCTCTTCACCGGTGTCCTTGGCCACCACCTGCACGCTCAACGCGTCCGGCAGATACGCACGAATGAATTGCCCACCGGCGTTATCGCCATGGGGGCCGAGAATCGAGAAAGGGTCATGGTGCTCAGCGCGGACCAATGCGTCGATGTCTCGCGCATTGGGCATCAGCGCCTCTTGAGCGTGACCCTGTTCCTTGTTCGAGAAACTCATGACTATTCTCCACCAAGTTCGGAAAAGGGTTTAAGCCCATTTAATAATCCATACAAACCATGCAGCGGCACGGGCAACCAGGTCGGGCGATTTTCTGCTTCGTACGCCACTTCATAGGCGGCCTTCTCCAGACCGAACAACGCCAGCGCAGCGTCCTCGCCTTCCGGATCTTGCCATGCATGACCAAGACTAGCTGCCGCCAGCCGATAAGCGTCGACAAAGGCCTGTTTTGCTTCCACCAGATAACGATCGGACACACGCTGGCGGGCATCCTGTGCTTCATCGGTGTTGTCGACGTTGTGCACGTTGATCGCCATGGCCGCGGCGTAATCAAAAGAACGCAGCACACCGCTGACGTCTTTGTACGGGCTGTGCTTGCCGCGACGTTCCGACAATGGGCGCGCCGGTTCGCCTTCGAAATCGATCAGGTAAGCGTCGCCCTTGATCACCAGCACCTGACCCAAATGCAGATCGCCGTGGACGCGAATGCGCAGGCCGCCGATGGCTTTTTTCCCCAGCTCCTGCACATGCGCCAGGATGGCTTGCCTGTTGTCGAGCAGCCGCGTGACGGTAGCCTGATCGGCCGGGTTCAGCTCGTGCTGATGCTCGTTGAGCAACTTCAAGGCGCGCTCCACCTGAGCCGCGACATCCTTGGCCGAAGCGAGTGCGTCTTTCTCGTTGGTCACCTGCGGGGCGAAATCCGCGTCATCGGTCGGTGCGGCCAGCACCTGGTGCATTTCGCCCAGACGCTGGCCGAGCATGCCGGCGAAATCGCGCAACTCACCCAGCGCGTTGTAATGCTGTTCCTGCTCGGACATGGCGTCTGCCAGTTCGTCGCGCAGCGCTCGCTCGAGGTTGTTCTGCGTCCATTCCCACGCGTCGCCCTGATTGCTCAGATAACCTTGGGCGATCATCAACAGATTGTCTTCGCCTTCGGCATCGCGACGCACCACCGAACCCAGCAACGGCGAAATGTTGCTGAAGCCGGCATTGGTCAGGTACGCGCTCATTTCCAGTTCCGGGTGCACACCCGACGCCACCTTGCGGATCAGTTTGAGCACCAGACTGCTGCCGATCACCACCGAACTGTTGGACTGCTCTGCCGACAGATAGCGCACTTCCGATTCGCCGGTCAGGCCCAGTTTGGCCAGTTCCGCGGTCGGCTCAAAACGAATTTCGCCGCCATCCGAAGGCAACACCGTATTGTCCTGCATCCCTTGCAGCACGGCGCGAATGAAGTTCTCAAGGCTGAACGCGTCGGTGATCAAGCCAACCTGAGGCCCGCGTCTGACTCGCGACAGCGCCAGTTGTTGCGGCAACGCCGGGCCGACCTGATCGTCAGCCATAAAGCCGAACGGCAATTGATAGCGACTGGTCTGGCCGCCGCTGGTGACTTCGATTTCACTGAGCAGCACCGGGTGCCGGGCATCGCCGAAGCGCACGCCGTAGGCGAGGTTGACCTTCTCGATGGTCGCGTCCTTGCCGGCAAACCAGCGGCGATTTTGCAGCCAGTTCGGCAGGATGGTCTGCTCCAGCGTGTCACGGGACGGCGCTTCGAGCAGTTCCTCCATGCGTTTTTTCAACACCAGTGTGGTGAAGTCCGGCAGGCTATGCGCCGGTTCTACGTGCCAAGTGGGCATTTGATTCTCCGCAGCGAGTCCAAACCAATAAAAGCCGTAAGGCGCCAGGGTCAAGAGAAAATTCAGTTGGCCAATCGGCGGGAATGCATTGCCGCCGAGCATTTCCACCGGAACCATGCCGACGTAGGCCGACAGGTCCAGTTCCGCCGCTTGGGCGCTGCGCGACACGTTGGCCACGCACAGAATGATTTCGTGTCTGCCATCCGCGCCGGTGTACTCGCGGGTGTACGCCAGAATCCGCCGATTGCTCGGCGAGAGCATTTTGATCGTGCCGCGCCCGAATGCCTTTGACTGTTTGCGCACGGCGAGCATGCGTCGCGTCCAGTTGAGCATCGAATGCGGATCGCCGGACTGGGTCTCGACGTTCACCGACAGGTAGCCGTATTGCGGATCCATGATCGGCGGCAGCACCAGGCTCGCCGGGTCGGCGCGAGAGAAGCCGCCGTTGCGATCGATCGACCATTGCATCGGCGTGCGCACGCCGTCGCGGTCACCGAGATAGATGTTGTCGCCCATGCCGATTTCGTCGCCGTAATACAGCGTCGGCGTGCCCGGCATCGACAACAACAGCGAATTGAGCAATTCGACCCGGCGACGATCACGCTCCATCAACGGCGCCAGACGCCGGCGAATACCCAGGTTGATCCGCGCCCGACGGTCGGCCGCATAGTAATTCCACAGGTAGTCACGCTCTTTATCGGTGACCATTTCCAGCGTCAGTTCATCGTGGTTGCGCAGGAAAATCGCCCACTGACAGTTGGCTGGGATTTCCGGGGTCTGGCGCAGAATATCGGTGATCGGAAAACGGTCTTCCTGAGCCAGCGCCATGTACATGCGCGGCATCAACGGGAAGTGGAACGCCATGTGGCATTCATCGCCATCAAGGCCCTGTTCGTCCGTACTGCCAAAATACAGCTGCGTGTCCTCAGGCCATTGATTGGCCTCGGCGAGCAGCATGCGGTCCGGATAATTGGCATCGATCTCGGCGCGGATCTGCTTGAGGACGTCGTGGGTCTCGGGCAGGTTTTCGTTATTGGTGCCGTCGCGCTCGATCAGATACGGGATGGCGTCCAGGCGCAGGCCGTCGATGCCCATGTCGAGCCAGTAGCGCATGACCGACAGCACCGCTTTCATCACCTGCGGATTGTCGAAGTTCAGGTCCGGCTGATGGGAGTAGAAACGGTGCCAGAAGTATTGTTCGGCGACCGGGTCCCAGGTCCAGTTGGATTTTTCGGTGTCGAGAAAGATGATGCGCGTGCCGTCGTACTTGTGATCGTCATCGGACCAGACGTAAAAGTCCCGCGCCGCCGAACCTTTCTTGGCCTTGCGTGCGCGCTGAAACCAGGCGTGTTGATCCGAGGTGTGGTTGATGACCAGCTCGGTGATCACCCGCAAACCACGGTTGTGCGCCTCGGCGATAAAACGCTTGGCATCGGCCATGGTCCCGTAGTCAGGATGTACGCCACGGTATTCGGCGATGTCATAGCCATCGTCGCGGCGTGGCGAGGGATAGAACGGCAGAAGCCAGATGGTATTGACGCCGAGATCGGCGATGTAATCGAGTTTGGCGATCAGGCCGGGAAAGTCACCGATGCCATCGTTGTTGGAGTCGAAAAAAGATTTGACGTGTACTTGATAGATCACCGCGTCCTTGTACCAGAGCGGGTCCTTGATAAAGGTAGCTCCATTGGATTTCTTTGCCATTTGAAACTCCTGTTGAATTCGAAAAAACAGCTGAGCCCGTCACCCGCTTCTTACGCAATGGTTAACCTGGGGGAGCGAGCTTGCTCGCGATGGCGGCGTCACATTCAGCACATGTATCGCCTGACGCACCGCTATCGCGAGCAGGCTCGCTCCCACAGGTTTCGCGTTTAAACGGTGATGCGCCAAATCCCGAACGGCTGCACAGCCGGGTCAATTCGCATGAACTGGTACTTGCCGTGCCAGGTCCAGCGGTGCCCATTCATCAAATCTTCGCCCTGAGTGCTGGCGTCGTCGGGCAAGCCCATTTCCCATAACGGCAGTTCGAAATTGGCTTCCTGCACGTTGTTCGGATCAAGGTTGATGGCGACCAGGATGAAGTTGCTGCCGTCCTCGCTGCGTTTGCCGAAGTACAGAATGTTGTCGTTCCAGGCGTTGTAGATCGTCAAGCCCAGATGCGTGTGCAACGCCGGGTTCTGCCGACGAATGCGATTGAGCTGAGCGATCTCGGCGATGATGTTGCCAGGCGCATTGAAATCCCTCGGGCGAATCTCGTACTTCTCGGAGTTGAGGTACTCCTCTTTACCCGGCACGGGTGCTGACTCGCACAACTCGAACCCGGAATACATGCCCCACAAACCGGAACCCATGGTCGCCAGCGCCGCACGAATAAGGAAGCCGGGACGGCCGGACTGATGCAGGAACGGCGGGTTGATGTCCGGTGTATTGACGAAAAAGTTTGGACGGTAGCATTCACGCCACGGCGATTCGTTAAGCTGCGCAAGGTAAGTCGACAGCTCGTCCTTGGTGTTGCGCCAAGTGAAGTAGGTGTAACTCTGGGAGTAACCGACTTTGCCCAAACGCGCCATCATCGCCGGGGTGGTGAACGCTTCAGCCAGGAAGATGACTTCCGGGTGCAACGCGCGCACATCGGCAATCAGCCACTGCCAGAACGGCAAGGGCTTGGTGTGCGGATTATCGACGCGAAAAATCTTCACGCCCTCTTCCACCCAACCCACGACAATGTCGCGCAGTTCCACCCAGAGGCTTGGGATCGCGTCGGCGGCGTAGAAGTCGACGTTGACGATGTCCTGATATTTTTTCGGCGGGTTTTCCGCGTATTTGATCGTGCCGTCCGGCCGCCAGTTGAACCAGCCCGGGTGCTGCTTGAGCCACGGGTGATCCTGAGAACACTGAATGGCGAAATCGAGGGCGATTTCCAGGCCGTGCGCGGCAGCGGCCGCCACCAGCCGGCGGAAATCTTCGCGAGTGCCGAGCTGCGGGTGAATCGCCTCGTGACCGCCCTCCTCGCTGCCGATCGCATAAGGGCTGCCCGGATCATCCGGGCCGGCGGTCAGGGAGTTGTTAGGGCCTTTGCGGAAACTGCGGCCGATGGGGTGAATCGGCGGGAAGTACAGCACGTCAAAACCCATGTCCTGGATCATCGGCAGGCGCGCATGCACATCGTTGAATGTGCCATGGCGGGCCGGATCGTCGGTGATCGAGCGCGGAAACAACTCATACCAACTGGCAAACTGCGCGAGGTCGCGCTCGACGTCCACCGGGAATTCCGGGCTGACACTGACGAAGGCCCGATGATCGGCCTGCTCCATCAGATCAGCGCTACGCGTGTGCAAAAACAGCGCGACCTGCTCGGTTTCGAGCAGCGCGGACAGTTGATGATGCAGCGCGGCCAGGTCTTCGCTCAGCTGACCTTCAGTGCGCTCAGCCGCTTGCTGGACGTGATTGCGGCCTTCCTGCAACTCGAGGCTGACGGGGACGGCTGCGAGATGCTTCTTTTCCAGTTCATAGCAGAACGTGGCGAACTGGTCGATCCAGGCTTCGATGCAATAAACGTAGCGGCCCTGTTCAGCCACCTGGAAGCGACCTTCCCAGCCATTATTGCCCAGCTCTTCCATGACTTCGCTTTGCCAGGTTTCATCGCCCTCGGCACGCCAGCGGATGCGCACGGCCAGCTTGTCGTGGCCATCGGCGAACACCTTGCTGGTGACCACGACATCCTGGCCGACCACGGCCTTGACGGCAAACTGCCCGCCATCGAGGATCGGCATAGTGTTTTCAATCGCGATGCGCGGCAACAGTAACGCCTGCGCCAACGGCATGTGCGGGTTATAGCCAGGTTCTGCGATGTTTTCGGCAGTCATCGAGCATCTCTCCGTAACGCCCCATGGACGCTCATTGTCTGATCAGCGTTCTCACGAGGCGGTCTGCCCCGTTATGAACTCGCTTAGGTTCCGAGCTATGGCCTTGAGTAAAAGTTCACGCGGATGTGGGGGAATCAATTCCTTTATCGAGTGGTCAATCGACTTAAGCACGTCTTACGCCATGTGCCACCAGGAGGCCGCAACGATGACCCTTCCCAACCCCGTAGAAACACCCGATCCGAACATCGATGACCCTGTCAATCCCTCGACTCCGCCGACCGAGCCGCAACCGGAGCCCGAGCAGGAACCGCCGGGGACTACACCGCCGCCTCGGGAGGATCCGCCGGATACCCTGCCGCCAGTGGTGGTTGCGGCCCGATAATCTGCATCTCGGTGATCGTTCCCGCTGATGCGGGAACGATCTGTCGCTCAAGGCTTGTCCTCATCCCCATTCCTGTCCAGCATCCGCACGATCTTCGGCATTACGCTGAAAATCGCCAGCGCGAGCAATGTACTCAGTACCGCCGTTGCCTCGCGGCCCAGCCCGGCCGATACGCCGATGGCGGCCGTCATCCATAAACCCGCCGCAGTGGTCAGGCCTTTGACGTGACCCACGTTGCCCTCGGCGTTTTTGAGTATGGTGCCGGCGCCGAGGAAGCCGATACCGGCAATCACACCCTGCAACACGCGGCTCATGGCATCTGCCTGCGAACCGGACATCTGCGGCACAAGCACAAAGAGCGCCGCACCGAGTGCGACCAGCATGTGCGTTCGAACCCCCGCCGCCTTGCCCTTCTGTTCTCGCTCAAAACCCAGAATCCCGCCCAGAATCGCCGCCATCAACAGTCTGACGGTGATTCGTGTCAACTGAGAGGCATCGGTGATGTCAGAGAATTCCGCTTGAAGCGTTACCCAAACTTCGTGCAACCAGGCGTCCATGGAGCCCTCCTCGTCATTATTGGTAGAGCATGGACCGCACCGACCATTAATCAGTTGCACAGAACGATGTCGCCTGGATGCGCCCTAACCCCTTATCAACCGTGAAAAAAAGGACGCCTGACATGACTGTTCGCACCCAGGATCAAACTGTTTTTTTCACCACCGACAACGGCGAAGAAATTCGTCTGGCTGAAGATCTGGTCGTCATCACTGATCCGCACATGCGCATGTCGGCGGTTGACCTTGATGGGAAACGTATCTTCCTGACTGAAGCGCAAGTCGACATGTTGACCGTAGCAGGGGCGAAGGACGGTCGCGAAAACCTGAAAGACACCGACAGTGATTCGGTGGTTTGACGCGTCTCTGGGCGCAAAGCCAGAGCCGATGTCAGCCCCCGCCATGCGGGCGCTTCGATGCGTCGCAGGCTTAACGCCCGCCCCCCAGGTCAACGAACGTCCCGGTGGCATACGACGCCTTGTCCGACAACAGCCAGACGATGGCCTCCGCCACCTCATCGGGACGGCCACCCCGCGCCATCGGGATCGCCGACTCGAGTTTGCTGACCCGATCGGGATCACCGCTCAGGGCGTGGAAGTCGGTGTAGATGTAACCGGGCCGGACGGCATTGACGCGGATGCCTTCCCCGGCCACTTCCTTCGACAGGCCGATGGTGAAGCTGTCCAGCGCCCCCTTTGAGGCCGCGTAATCCACGTATTCATTGGGCGAGCCCAAACGAGCCGCCACCGAGGACACGTTGACGATGCTGCCGCCCTGCCCGCCGTGCTTGGGCGACATGCGCAGGATCGCGTGCTTGGCGCAGAGGATCGGTGCCAGAACGTTGGTCTTGAGGATTTTAAGGATGCGGAACTCGGACATTTCATCAACGCGGGACTTGTGCCCCACAGTGCCGGCGTTGTTCACCAGCGCGGTGACGCGGCCCAGCTCTGCGTCTACACGATGAAACAGGGCGATCACTTCGTCTTCGATGCTGACGTCGGCACGAATGGCGATGGCCTGCGCGCCGAGTGCGCGGACCTGCTCCAGGACATGTTGTGCCGCATCTTCGTCGGACTGGTAATTGATGCAGATTCGGTAGCCCAGCCCCGCAGCCAGCAATGCGGTGGCGGCACCGATGCCACGGCTGCCGCCGGTGATGACGATGACTTTGTCCATGCAGTCTGTTCCCCCATTACACGCCTATGCAGTCGGGGCAAAGGATAACCGCCATCGGTGGTTTTTGCATGACCTGTAGCAGCTGCCGAGCCGGCGAGGCTGCTGCTACAGGAATGGTTCAGCCCGCCGCCAATTGCTCGCCACGAATGATATCGACCATGAAGCGGTCGGCCGGTAGCGGGTGGCCAAGCAGATACCCTTGCAGCGAATCGCAACCCAGTTGCGTCAGAAAGTCCTGCTGAACACCGGTTTCCACACCTTCGGCAACGATGCGCAAACCCAGTGCCTGGCCCAGTGCGACGATGGCGGACACGATGGCTGCGTCGTCGCTGTCGTGCTCCAGATCGCGGACGAAGCCGCGGTCGATCTTCAGCTCGTTGGCCGGCAGGCGTTTAAGGTACATCAGGCTCGAATAACCCGTACCGAAGTCGTCGATGGACAGGTCAACCCCCATCCGCGACAGCTCCTGCAATACCGTCATACTCGCGTCGGCGTCGCTCATGGCGGTGGTTTCGGTGATTTCCAGGGTCAGGCTGTTGGCCGGCAATTGGTGAGTGGCCAGTGCCTTGGCGACACTTTGCACAAGTCCGGCGTGGCAAAACTGCAATGCCGAAAGATTGACCGCGATGCGCCAGTCGGTATAACCAAGGACGTACCAATCGCGCATCTGCCGACACGCTTCGTTGAGCACCCATTCGCCAATCGGAATGATCAGGCCGGTCTTCTCCGCAAGATCGATGAACTTGTCCGGCAGCAACATTCCTTGAGTCGGGTGCGCCCAGCGCAGCAATGCTTCGGCCCCGACCGGGCGACCGTTGCTCGCGTGGAATTTGGGTTGGTAATAAAGGCTGAACTGACGCTGATCCAGCGCCGTGCGCAAATCCTGCAGCAGTTGCAGTTGCTTGCGGGCGTTGCTGTTCATGGACGCATCAAAAAAACTGTAGCCGTTTTTGCCGGCCCCCTTGGCGTGATACATCGCAGCGTCAGCATTCATCAGCAATTCATCGGCAGTCTCGCCGTTGCCTGGATACAGCGCTATCCCGACGCTAGCAGATATCTGCAGATCATGTTCGACCACGCGAAACGACCGTGCAATCAAGCTCACCTGCCGCGCGGCCAAGGCTAATGCGTCATTCGCCTCAGCCAACTGCACCAGCAGGACGAACTCGTCGCCGCCGATTCGCGCCAGTGTATCCGGGCTACGTAAATCCTCTCGTAGACGCAGGCCTACCTCGCGCAACAAATGGTCGCCCATGTGATGGCCAAACGCGTCGTTGACCGGTTTGAACCCGTCGAGGTCAATGAACATCAACGCAAAGCAACCGCCCTGCTCCTGAACCGCCGCCATCGCCTGATGGATGCGATCTGCCAGCAATATGCGATTGGGCAGACCGGTCAGGTTGTCATGCAAGGCCAATTGCGTGAGCTCGCGGTTGGCTTCGGACAGCGAAGAGGCCAGGCTGGCCGTTCTGGCTTCCAGACGGGCGTCCAGGATCGAAGTGAGCAACGCGATGCTCAGTACCGCCAGCGTGGTCACCAGCACCAGGCTGTCGAGGCCTTTCCCGTTTAGACCATTGAGCGCAGCGCCGCAGAAACTGCCGTCCGCAAACCGCGCGGCGGCCATGCCCGTGTAGTGCATACCGACGATGGCGACGCCCATGATCACCGCCGCGCCACCACGGATCAGGCTGACGTAAGGGGAATGTTGGCGCAAACGGAAGGCAATCCACAGTGCCGCGCCGGATGCGCCGACCGCAATCATCAACGAGGCGCTGAACAGCATCGGATCGTAATCGATGCCCGGCTGCATGCGCATCGCAGCCATCCCGGTGTAGTGCATTGCGCTGATGCCGCCGCCCATGACCAGCGCGCCGAAAGCCAGCTGCCAGGCCGGCAATTGCGGTTGACTGACCAGCCACAGGGCGAAGCCGCAGGACAAGACTGCCGTCAGCAGCGACAACGCCGTGAGGGTCACGTCGTAACCCAGCTCGATCGGTAAATCGAAGGCGAGCATGCCGATGAAATGCATCGACCACACACCAATGCCCATGGCGACGGCACCGCCCGCCGTCCAGAAATGCACGGCCCAGCCTTTGGCGGTCGCAATGCGCCCGGTCAAATCGAGCGCGGTATAGGAGGCGAGAATCGCAACGCATAGCGAGACGACAACCAGCGAGGTGGAATAAGTGCCGATGAGCATGGAGGTTCTGTTTCTCGAGAATAACCCGCCGACACGCTTCTATTCTCGGTGGGCAAAGCGCGCGATTGTACTGATTCCCCAACCGAACGCACTGAGAAAATGAGCAAAAGGCCAGCAAGCCGATGAAACGCTTGTTTTAACATTTTACGTCAACCGCGAAACGCCCCAGTCCGTTGCAGCTGCCAAGCCTGCGAGGCTGCGTCCGAGCCGATCAGCGTTTCTCAGGCGCCTGCAGCGCCCCATCCCAGCCGCCGCCCAGTGCTGCGATCAACTGCACGCTGGCGATCAAACGGTTTTGCATCAAGTCCAGCATGTTGCGCTCGTTGTTCAGCGCGGTGGCTTGCACCAGAACAACATCCAGATAAGCGATCAATCCGGCCTTGTACTGGTTCTGCGTCAGGCGCAACGACTCACGCGCCGCGTCGAGAGCCTGCTGGCGCACGGCGGATTCATCTTCCAGCACCTTGAGCTGCACCAGATAATTTTCCACTTCACGAAACCCGTCGAGCACTGTCTGACGATAGGCGGCAACCGTTTCGTCATAGGCGGCCTCGCTGCGGTCGACTTCCGCCGAGCGCTGTCCACCGTCGAACAGGGTCATCGCCAATTGCGGGCCGACCGACCAGAAGCGGTTCGGCACGCTGATCCAGTTGTTGGTCGTGCTGCTGCTGTAGCCGCCGTTCAGGCTCAGCGTGAGGTCCGGATAGTACGCAGCCTTGGCCACGCCAATGTTGGCGTTGGCCGCCATCACCGAGCGCTCGGCGGAGGCAATGTCCGGCCGCCGCTCGAGCAATTGCGAGGGCAGTGCCAGCGGCACGTCCGGCAGCGCCGGAATGTCCGTGGTTTCAGCGAGGCTGAACTCGGCCGGCGGCAACCCGATCAGCACCGCAATGGCATTTTCGAACTGCGCCCGTTGCCAGATCAGATCGACCATCTCGGCTTCGGTACTTTTGAGCTGCGTAGTCGCCTGGGCCACCGCGTCTTTGCCGGACACACCGGCGCGGTACTGGTTTTCGGTCATCTTCAGCGACCGCTGATACGCCTCGACGGTGGCCTGCAGCAAGCGACGCTGTTCATCGATTACGCGCAATTGCAGGTAGTTCTGCACCAGCTCCGATTGCTGGCTCAGGCGCATCGCCGCCAGGTCGGCGAAACTGGCCTGGGCATTCGCGGTGTCGGCTTCCAGGCCCCGGCGCAATTTGCCCCAGACATCGGCTTCCCAACTCACCCCGGCCTGGGCCGTATAGGTGTCGCGAATACCGCTTGAAGAGCTGGTCAGGCTGGAACTGCTGCTACCCGTGCCCTGACTCGAGCGGTTTTTGCCGACGGTCAGATCCACTGTCGGAAAAAACGCGCCGCGCGCACTGCGCACCAAAGCCTGGGCCTGACGATATTGAGCCTCCGACTGCGCAACCGTCTGGTTGGAGCGGTTGAGATGCTCAATCAGCTCATTGAGCTGACGGTCGCCGTACAACTCCCACCACGCGCCACGCGCCAGGGAATCGCCGGGATTGGCCTGACGCCAGCCGGCCGCTTCTTTGTACTGCATCGGCGCAGCGGCCGGCGGACGTTGGTAATCCGGGCCGATGGCACAGGCACTGAGCAGCGCCACGCAAAGCGCAAGGCTCAGTAAACGCGAGCCTCGTACGGTGATCAGCGATGCAGGAACACGGGTGAGCGAACGGTCAGTCATAACGGAGTTTCCAAAGCAGCATCGGTACGCACCCCACGCCAGTGGTTGAAACGATGGCGCAGTTTATCGAGATAGAGGTAAACCACCGGGGTGGTGTAAAGGGTCAGCACCTGACTGAACACCAGACCGCCGATAATGGTCAGGCCCAGTGGCTGGCGCATTTCTGCACCTTCGGCACGGCCGAGCAACAGCGGCAAGGCGCCCAGAATGGCCGCCAGCGTGGTCATCAGAATCGGCCGCAGGCGCTGCAGGCAGGCACTGCGAATGGATACCAGCGGCGCCAGGCCTTGATGCCGCTCCAGTTGCAAGGCGAGGTCGATCATCAAAATGGCGTTCTTCTTCACCACGCCAATCAGCAGGAACAGCCCCAGCAACGAGATCAGGCTGAACTCCCCGCCCAGCACATAGATGGACAACAACGCGCCGACCCCGGCCGACGGCAAGGTCGAAAGGATGGTCAGCGGATGAATATAACTTTCATACAGCACGCCCAGTACCAGATACACCGCCACCAGCGCCCCCAGAATCATCCACGGCTGGCTCTTTTGCGTTGCGGCAAATGCGTCGGCAGTGCCGGACATTTTCGCGATGACCCCTTCCGGCAAGCCAACCCGGGCGATGGCCCGCTCGATGGCAGCGGTGCCCTGCTCCACCGTGACGCCTTCGGCCATGTCGAAAGCAATGCTTTCGGAGGCAAACTGGCCTTCGTGACTGACTCGATCATCGGCCAGGCTGTTTTCGTAATGGGCAATCGTCGACAACGGAATTCGCGCACCATCGGCAGTGATCACCTTCACCTGATTAAGGGTGACGGGATCCTGCGCGTACTTCGGATTGACCTCCATGACCACCTGATACTGGTTGAGGCTGTCGTAAATTGTCGAGATTTGCCGCTGGCTATAGGCGTTGTTCAAGACCGAGGTCACCCTGTTCATGTCGACGCCCAAACGCTTGGCCTGATCACGGTCGACAATCAGCGTGACCTGTTGCGCGCCGCGCCCCTCGCGCGCATCAATCGCGGTCAGCTCCGGCAGCGCCTTGAGCGCCGTCACCACTTTTGGGTACCACTCGCGCAACAGGCTCAAATCACCGCTTTGCAGAATGTAGGAATATTGCGAAGTCGTCTGTTCGCGCCCGCCGCCAAATTGCAGGTCCTGGTCGGCCATCAGCATCAGCTGCGCCCCCGCCACTTTGGGCATGTCCTTGCGCAGTTGCTCGATGACCTTTTGCGCATTGATGCCGCGCTCCTTGATCGGCTTCAAACGCACGAGCATGAAAGCGTTATTGGTGCCGTTGCTGCCACCAATGAACCCCGCGACGCTCTCCACCGCAGGATTCTTCAGCACCTCGCGGCGGAAGATTTCCATTTTCGGCTGCATGACGGTAAACGACAGGCCATCGTCACCGCGTACAAACCCGATCAGTTGACCGGTATCCTGTTGCGGCATAAATGTTTTTGGAACAACGATATACAGCGCGATATTCACGCCGATTGTCACGATCAGACTGAGTAATGTCAGACGCCGATGACGCAACACCCAATCGAGGCTGGTGGCGTATTTGCCGACCATCCAGTCGTTGGTACGCTGACTCCAGCGTTGCAAATGGTTTTCCTGGCCTGGCGTGTGGGGCTTCAGCCAGCGCGCGCAGAGCATCGGCGTCAGGGTCAGCGAGACCACCAGCGAGACAATGATGGAAGCTGCCAGGGTGATCGAAAACTCACGGAACAGGCTTTCGACGATGCCGCCCATGAACAGGATGGAGAGGAACACCGCCACCAGCGACACGTTCATTGAAAGCAGGGTAAAGCCGACTTCCTCCGCCCCCAGATATGCCGCCTTCATCGGTGGCACACCCTGGTCGATGTGCCGGGAAATGTTCTCCAGCACCACGATGGCATCGTCAACCACCAGCCCGGTCGCCAGAATCAGCGCCATCAGCGACAGGTTGTTCAGCGAAAATCCGTAGAGGTACATCACCGCAAAGGTGCCGACCAGCGACACCGGCACCGCCAATGTCGGAATCAGCGACGCACGGAAATTACCAAGAAACAGGTACACCACCAGAATCACCAGTGCCACGGCAATCAGCAGGGTCATCTCCGCTTCATGCAACGTGGCCTTGATGACCGGCGAACGGTCCATTGCCAGGTTAAGCTTCACACTGGCCGGCAACACCGCTTGCAATGCCGGCAACTGCGCCTTGATTTCATTGACCGTCTCGATGATGTTGGCACCCGCCTGGCGGTTAATCACCAACAGCACCGCGGCATCGTTATTAAAGAATCCGCTGTTGTAGCGGTCCTCGACACCGTCGCTGACCTTGGCCACGTCCTTGAGGCGTAGCGCGGCACCGTCGGCGTAGTGAATGATCAGCGACTCGTAATCCTTGGCCTTTTCCAGCTGATCGTTGGCCTGCACCTGCCACAGACGCTCGCCGTCTTCTACAGAACCTTTGGGCCTGCGCACGTTGGCATTGGCGATGGTAGTGCGCACGTCGTCCAGCGCCACACCGTACTGGTTCAGCGCTTGCGGTTCGAGTTCGATGCGCACCGCCGGCAACGAGCTGCCGCCGATCTGCACTTCACCCACGCCCTGCACCTGGGACAGGCTCTGCGACAGGATGGTCGAGGCCAAATCGTAGAGCTGACCCTTTTCCAGAACATCCGAGGTCAGCGACAGCACCATGATCGGCGCCTGGGACGGATTGACCTTCTTGTAGGTGGGCATGCTGCGCATTCCGCTGGGCAGCAGGTTACGTGAAGCGTTGATCGCCGCCTGCACTTCCCGCGCGGCACCGTTGATGTCGCGGTCGAGGTCGAACTGCAAGATCACCCGGGTCGAGCCCTGGCTTGAGCGGCTGCTCATCGTGTTGACGCCGGCGATGGCGCCAAAGGATCGCTCCAGCGGCGTTGCCACGGTCGACGCCATGACCTCGGGACTGGCGCCGGGCAAACTGGCCTGCACCACGATCACCGGAAAATCCATCTGCGGCAGCGGCGACACCGGCAACAACCCGAAGCTCACGCCACCCAGCAGCATGATTGCCAGGCTCAGCAGCATGGTGGCGACCGGGCGTTTGATGAACGGTCCGGACAGATTCATGGCTGCTCAACCACGGCCGCCGCCTCGGACTTGCGCCCCCAACGGCGGCCAAGACGATCGAAGTACAGATAAATCACCGGCGTGGTAAACAACGTCAGCACCTGACTCAGCAGCAGGCCGCCAACCATCACCAGACCCAGCGGCTGACGCAACTCCGCGCCGGAGCCCGTGGCCAGCATCAGCGGAATCGCACCGAACAATGCCGCAAGCGTGGTCATCAGGATTGGCCGGAACCGCAAGAGTGCCGCCTGATAGATCGCTGTCTCCGGGTCCAGGCCCTGATTGCGCTCGGCGTCGAGGGCGAAGTCGATCATCATGATCGCGTTCTTCTTGACGATACCGATCAGCAAGATGATGCCGATGATCGCGATCATCCCCAGGTCATTGCCGCTCAACAGCAACGCCAGCAAGGCTCCAACCGCGGCTGAGGGCAAGGTCGAGAGAATGGTGATCGGGTGAATGTAGCTCTCGTACAGCACGCCAAGCACGATGTACATGGTCACCACGGCAGCCAGAATCAGCAGCAAGGTGCTCGACAGCGAGGCCTGAAATGCCTCGGCCGCGCCCTGAAACTGGGTCTGCACGCCAATCGGCATGCCGATGTCCTGCTGCACCTGCTCGATGATCTTCACTGCATGCCCCAGCGCCACGCCGGGCGCCAGGTTGAAGGACATCATCACCGCCGGGAACTGGCCAATGTGGGTGATCGCCAGTTGCGCCTGCCGCTCTTCAATGCGCGCCAGGCTGGACAGGCGAACCTGCCCACCGTCGGTGGTCTTGACGTGAATCTGATTCAGCGCATCCGGGCCGATTTTCTCGCCCGATTGCGATTGCAGAACCACCCGGTACTGGCTTGCCTGGGTGTAGATGGTGGAAATCTGCCGCTGACCGAACGCGTCGTACAGCGCATCGGTAATGTTCGACACCGATACGCCAACCCGGGACGCCGCATCGCGGTCGATGACCAGATAAACCTGCAGGCCTTTGTCCTGCAGGTCACTGGCAACATCGGTCAGCTCCGACCGTTGAGCCAAAGCTTCGACCAGACGACCGCTCCACAGGCTGAGCAACTCCGAATCCGGCGACGACATGCTGAATTGATACTGGGTGCGGCTGACGCGGTCTTCGATGGTCAGGTCCTGCACCGGCTGCATGAACAGGCGAATGCCAGGCAGTTTGTCCAGTTCGGGCTGCAGACGGCCGATCACTTGCGTCGCGCTCAAGTCGCGAGCGCTGTGAGGCTTGAGGTTGATCAGCAGCCGGCCGCTGTTGAGCGTCGAGTTGTCGCCGTCCACACCGATGTAGGACGACAGGCTTTCAACTGCAGGGTCCGCCAGAATCACTTTCGCAAGACCCTGTTGACGCTCGCTCATCGCCGCAAACGAAATCGACTGCGGCGCCTCGGAAATACCCTGGATCACTCCGGTGTCCTGCACCGGGAAAAAGCCTTTGGGGACGACCATGTACAGGAACACGGTCAGCGCCATCGTGCCCACGGCTACCAGCAGCGTCAGGGGCTGGTGCTTGAGAACCCACGTTAACTTACGGCCGTAAGCCGCTATCATCCAATCAATTGTTGCACCGCTGGCCCGATAGAAGCGGCCCTGTTCTTCCTCCTTCGGTTCACGTTTGAGCAGCCGTGCGCACATCATCGGCGTGAGGGTCAGCGACACCACCAGCGAGATCAGAATGGCCACCGCCAGGGTGATCGCGAACTCACGGAACAGGCGCCCTACCACATCGGCCATGAACAACAGCGGGATCAATACCGCGATCAGCGACAGGGTCAGGGAAATCAGGGTAAAGCCGATCTGTTTGGCGCCCTTGAGCGCCGCATTCATCGGGCTGTCGCCCTCCTCGATAAAGCGCGAGATGTTCTCCAGCATCACGATGGCATCGTCGACCACGAAACCGGTGGCGATGGTCAAGGCCATGAGGGTCAGGTTGTTGACCGAGAAGCCGGCGAGGTACATCACGCCGAAGGTGCCGATCAACGACAGCGGCACGGCCACCGAAGGAATAATTGTGGCACTGAAACGCCGCAGGAACAGAAACGTGACCATGACCACCAGCGCGATGGCGATCAGCAATTCGTGCTGCACGTCGGTGACCGAGGCGCGGATAGTCTGGGTGCGGTCGGTGAGTACGGTGACATCAAGACCCGCGGGCAGGTTGTCAGTGATGCTCGGCAGCAACGCTTTGATGCGGTCGACCACTTCGATGACATTCGCGCCGGGCTGACGCTGGATGTTCAACAGCACTGCCTGGTTTTCGTTGGCCCACGCGGCCAGACGCTCGTTCTCGGCGCCGTCGACGATTTCTGCGACGTCCTTGAGCCGCAACGGTGCGCCATTGGCATACGCCAGGATCAGGTTGGCGTAATCCTTGGGCGAAGTCAGTTGATCGTTGGCGTCGAGCATCGATACGCGTGTCGGGCCGTCAAAGTTACCTTTTGGCTGGTTGACATTGGACGCGCCGATCAGCGTGCGCACATCGGACAGGTTCAGGCCGTTGGCGGCGAGCGCTTCCGGGTTGACCTTGATTCGCACCGCCTGACGCTGGCCGCCGGCGATACTGACCATGCCGACGCCGCTGATCTGGGCAATTTTCTGCGCCATGCGCGTATCGACCAGATCATTGAGTTTGGGCAGCAACATCGTTTTCGACGTGATGGCCAGGGTCAGCACCGGTGTGTCCGCCGGGTTGACCTTGTTGTACACCGGCGGCGCTGGCAAATCGTCAGGCAGCAAATTGGTCGCAGCGTTGATCGCCGCTTGCACCTGCTGCTCGGCGACGTCCATGTTGATGTCGAGGCTGAACCGCAGGGTCAGCACCGAGGCGCCGCCGGAACTGGTCGAAGCCATCTGGGTCAGGCCGGGCATCTGCCCGAACTGGCGCTCGAGCGGCGCGGTGACTGCACTGGTCATCACGTCCGGACTGGCGCCGGGGTACATCGTCATCACGCGGATGGTCGGGTAGTCGACCTGGGGCAACGCCGAGACTGGCAGCAGTCGGTAGGCGATCACACCGGCCAGAATAATGGCCAGCATGCTCAGGGTCGTTGCAACCGGACGCAGGATGAACAGCCGCGAGATGTTCATGCGCCGCCCTTTTTCGCCTTGTCGGAGACGCTTGCATCAGGCGCGCTGGCGGCCGATTTACCCTGCAAGTGTTCGGTCGGGGTGGTCGGCACGTCCTTGCTGTCATTGACCACTTCCACTTCGCTGCCTTCCTTCAGGCGATCGGTGCCTTCCAGCACCACGCGATCACCGGCGGCCAGACCTTCGGTCACCACCGTGTGCTCACCATCGCTGGCACCGACTTTCAACGCACGGATGGTGACCTTCTTGTCGCCGTCCAGCGCATAGACAAAAGTACCGTTGGTGCCGAACTGGATCGCGGCAGAAGGCGCCAGGATCACGTCTTTCAGTGTGTCGGCCAACAGGTGAACGTTGACGAACTGATTGGGAAACAGGGCCTGATCGCGGTTGTCGTAACGGGCCTTGAATTTCAGGGTGCCGGTGGTCACGTCGATCTGGTTGTCGAGGCTTTGCAGCACACCGGTGGCCTGAATTCTGGTGTCGCCACGGTCCCAGGCTTCGGCCGGGAGTTTGGCGCCGGTGCGATAACGGGCCAGCACCACATCCAGGCTGTTTTCCGGCAATGTGAAAGCAACGCTGATCGGTTGTGTCTGGGTGATGATCGCCAGCGCGGTCGTGTCGTTGGCTGCGACCAGATTGCCGACGTCGAGTTGACGCAGGCCAACGCGGCCGGCGATCGGCGCACGTATCTTGGTGAACTCGAGATTGAGCCTGGCATCGTTGACCGCTGCCTGATTGGTTTTCACAGTGCCTTGATACTGGCCCACCAGTGCTTCGGCGGTGTCGAGCGTCTGCTTGGCGATACTGTCTTCGCGGAAAAGGCCGCGGTAGCGCTCAACATCAACCTGAGCATTTTTCAACTGTGCCTGATTCTGCAGCAAGGTGCCTTCGGCCTGGAGCAAAGCGTTCTGGTAAGGACGTGGGTCGATTTCGGCCAGCAGATCGCCCGCCTTGACCATCTGTCCCTCCTCGAATGACACCTTCACCAATTCACCGCCGACCCGGCTGCGCACATTAATGGTGTTCAACGCCGTCACGGTGCCCAGCGCCTTGTAATAAAGCGGGAAGTCGCCCTTCACCGCCGGCGCCACGCGCACCGGAATCGGTCCCGCCGCACCGCCAAACCCTGGGCGCATGCCACCCGCCCGACCGGTTTGTCCGGCCGCTGCTTTCTGCCCCGCCACTTCTTTTGGCGCAGCGCCGCCCGGCCAGAACTTCCAGCACAGCACCGCGACAACCAGCAGGACAAGCAGGCCGAATAGCCAGCGACGAGAATGACGGGGAGAGGATTGCATTGAATGATCAACCATTGGGCGCGTGGGCTTCTTTTACGGGAGGCTGAACGATAAGCACTGGAGCAACTTAAGCAAAGCGCCTTTACCGGCAATTTACCTTCGGCTTACGTAACAGGAAATTTATCTAAAGCACTGAAGCACAAATGAAAACGGCCTGGCGGAGGGCCAGGCCGTTAACAATTGTAATGGTTTGATTATTTCAGAACGGCCAGAGCCGCTTCGTAGTTCGGCTCTTCAGCGATTTCCTTGACCAGTTCGCTGTGCAGCACGTTGTCATTCTCGTCCAGTACTACAACGGCACGGGCGGTCAGGCCTTTCAAAGGACCATCGGCAATCGCCACGCCGTAGCTTTCGATGAACTCGGCACCGCGCAGGGTTGAAAGGTTCTGCACGTTGTCCAGACCTTCTGCGCCGCAGAAACGGGCCTGAGCGAATGGCAGATCGGCGGAGATACACAGTACGACAGTGTTGGCCAGTTCGTTGGCCTGGGCGTTGAACTTGCGTACCGAGGTCGCGCAGGTCGGGGTGTCGACGCTTGGGAAAATGTTCAGCACTTTGCGTTTGCCGGCGAAGCTCGCCAGGGTCACGTCGGACAGATTACCGGCTACCAGGGAAAAGGCTGGCGCCTTGGAACCGGCTTGTGGCAATTGGCCGTTGACTTGAACCGGATTGCCTTTGAGAGTGACTTGAGCCATGAACGGAGTCCTTCTGAACGTTGATATGGAAATTCGACGAGGCAGAAGTTAACCATGAAAAGGGCCGCAGACCTACGCCCGGATACAAAATGCCGTAGTTCGCCCTCGGTCCTATGCCTGGCAATAACTCGAATCAATCCCCGCTGGTGCACCCCACGTTAACTGCTAACTTCAGTAGAGCGCGCCACTACGCTTGCCTGGATCAACGTCACTTTGGCAACCAGGAATTTCGATATGCACGGTGCAATTCGGGCGGCGGGCTACAGCTTGATGACTCTGTTCGTCAGCTGCCGGGTGGGCGCCGAAGACGTCGCAAGCAGTGCAAAGACCCACTTCAGCGCGACTGCGCAGGAAGCACGGGCGATCGCCAGGCAAGCACCTTTGCCGACGGACAATGGAAAATGCCGGTGCTCGAACTCGCCGGACAATGACAGGCAAGCGGTCGATGAGGTTACTTGATGGGTCAGAACGGATACGCGGACAAGCCCGCCTCCACATAATGTTCAATGGCCACGTACTGTGAACCCCATCAAACCTTGTGGCAGCGGGCTTGCTCTCGAAAGGGCTGTCAGCCTGCCTGCGTCATTCGGATTTCAGCTTCAGATACGACTGATGCATGTCCGACGCCCAGCCATCGATCACGCCTTTCACATCATCGGCCTTCATGACCTGAGCTTCATTTTCCAGCGGCTTGCCGATGCCTTTGCGCACCACCTGGGCAACGACGCTGTTGTTGCTGCCATCGAGAAACACCGCTTCCGTGGCCAGGTCGGTGTCCTGATCACGAATACCGCTGGCGGTACTTACGGCCGCCGCTACCAAGGCTATCGGAATCACTTCGTAAGGCTTCAGACCTTGGGTTTTGCTGCTGACTGCCGTAATGGCTGCGCGCACCACGAGCACACCGGGGCCCGGGGCAGCCGCCAGCGGCAATGATCGGCTGATTTCGCGTTTGAGCGCTTGATCGTAGTAGCTGGTTATACCGTTCAACGTCGCCTGGGGGATTTTCGCCGTCGGCTGCGGCTGGGGATAGAGCTGGGTGGGTTCGATGTAGACACTGGAAAACTTGTCGATCTCGATCTTGGGGTCAATCCAGCGCATTACCGTGGCACCTGAAGGGGATTTGGTTTCGCGCAACTGGCTGTAGTCCTTCAAAAAGCCCGAATACTGGTCCGGATCAACCACTTTGCTGGAGCAGCCCACCATTCCAATCGAGGCCATGCACAGGGTGCTCATCATTACCGCTAGCTTCATGCTCTAACTCCTGGGTCGACAATCGTCTGAAGACGGGTGATACAGGTATAGCCAAATGCACGAGTTTTTGTACTGAATAACGAAATATTCATCTATGGCGGTAAGCAGAGGCAGGGTCAGTGCCAACTTGGCCAAGCTTGATTAGCCGCGATCGCGGGGAATCAGGCTCTGCAATTGCTGAGCAAGGAAATTTGCATCGAATACAAAAGTGTCCGGGTCTTTCAAACCGTTGGTCTTGCGCCATTGCCAACTGTTCGAAGGCGGCTGGCAGACCAGCGAGATGCTGCCATAACGGGCGGCGGTCAGGCCCATCACCGCCAACGAGATCTGGCCACCGGAACCCATCACATCAGGCACGAATTCAACTGGCTTGCCGGCGATGATGATGCTCATTTTTTCAGTCTTGAACGTAGACGTCTCAACCGGAACGCTGGGTCCGGAAGCAACATAAGGTTCGCGGCTGACCACCAGCAGGTTCGGCGCCTTGACTGGCTCAAGCCATTGCTGGATCTCATCGAACAACTCGCCAATGCGCGTCGTCCACACGGACGATTGCGACTCGAACAGTTGTTTTTTGTGCGCTTCGCTGTCTGCATAAAGACGAAGCATTTCGCCCAGTTGCTGTACGTCGTCCATTGCGATGATCCTTTGATTCAAGCGGTGTTACGGAAATTGAGCATGGCAGATGCGCGGCCGCGACGTACGACTAAAACGCCTGAGCGGTCAATCCGTCGATGGACCGCGAGGCGTTGGCACGGGCCGGCCGATTGATCAAACCCCGAGCGTGCGCCGCAGACGGGCCATGCTCAAGGTATCCACCAACCTGCCGTCGCGTACTGCGTAGTCGCGAAACAGCCCCTCGGTCTCGAAACCGAACTTGCGGTACAAGCCTATGGCGGCTTCATTGTCGGCATACACCGAGAGCTCCACCCTCTGCAGGTTCATCCAGTTGTCGGCGACGTCCAGTGCCGCCGCCAGCAGCCTTGAGCCGACGCCTTTGCCCTGCCAAGCTGCAAGCACGCCCATGCCAAAACTGCCGGCATGACTGCGGCGCACGCGCGAAAATTGTTCCAGGCCCATATGGCCGATGACGGTCCCTTGATGCAGCGCCACCAATTTCAGAGCGCGCTCGTCATCCGCCGCCAGACGCTTGCGCCAGACCTCGGTCGATTGGAAAGGCATTTGCAGGACCTGACGGGCGACCGCCGGCTCGTTGTAGAGCGCAGCGACACCATCGATGTGGGCTTCGTTGAAGCGTTCGAGAGTAATGATGCTATCGACTGAGTGCATGGGTGAATCTTCCTTGAGGCCGACATGGCTGGTCACTCTATAACGTGTTCTCTCCAGTGGCGAGTTCAACACCATTAAAGCCCAGGCCGCCCGCGCCCCAAACTTTTATTCCTTCTTCGACAAACGGTAATAAGCCGCAACTATTGGGGGCTTCCATTCGAATACAATCTAACTAAATTAACGTCTTGCAGGACGCAAGACAAAATAAAACCCATTTCAAGGAAGACTATATGAACTTCAGCCAGAAAAAATCATTTATTGCGCACGTAGAGTGCAACGACAAACGCCTGACCTTTCTCGACAGCATCCTGGGTGAACGTTATGTCGCAAGTGAGGCCAACGTACTGACCACCCTGCCGCCTTACCGCAGGCATCCCTCCGGAGTGCAGCGTTCTACTCCAAAGTTTCTTGCATTTTTCGAGTGTTATGACGACTACTACAACATACAGATCCGAAGCGCTGATTATTTCGGAAAATATCTCAGCAAAAACGCTAACGGCAAGCTTGGCGCCTTTCCAGGCGCCGGAGCAGAGACCACTTCATTTAACTTGCTGGATGATAACGAAAGAATAATCACACTTGACGACCTGAGTTCCAGAACCGCCAACATTTATTTGAAAGCCCGCAATGCAGGCATCATCAAAGCCAACAAGCACCCAACTAGCGGGAGAGACGCTTATTACTTCAACGACTATTCAGGAGAAAAACTAAAGTTTAATTTCGAGATACTCGAAAGAAATGTGCCCTATCCGACCAGTACCACGCCCGACCAGTACAATGATTATGACGAAGATTGAATTCGCGCCTACTAATCGATCATAACGCCAGAATTAAAAAAGCCCCGGCTCTTTCGAGTCGGGGCTTTTTCATTCAGCGCCTGATCAGGCCACAGGCTCCAGTTCTGCGCTGGCAGTCGCAGTAGCGGCAGGCACCACTGCTTGCCCGCTCAACGCCAGGTCCAGCAACTCACGGTTGGCCACCGCGTACATGGCGTAGTCCGTGCCGCTCGCCGCACGAATTTCCACCAGCATCGCGCGCCAGCGCGCGATCATGCTCTGATGCTCCTTCATCCACAGCGCCAGGCGTGTTTCCACGTCCTGAGTACCGTCGCCCTGTTGCAGGACCGAGATGGTGATCGCACGTTGCTGCCAGTCGACGTCATCGCGGAACGCTTCACGCGCCAGGGCCTGCCAGTTGTTTTCCACCGGCAGAGCGCTGATCTGCTGCAGGTACCAGGTGACGTCCAGCGCGCTGCCAACGGCGAAGTAGGCCTTGGCCACGTCCGCAGGGTTCTGGCCGGTCACGTCGGATGCTTCGATGATCGGCAGCAGGGTGTACAGGTGCGTAGTGCCAGCCACCATGCGTGCCAGCAACTCCGGCACACCGGCTTCAACGTACGCCTGATAGCGCGCCTGCCAGGTTTCACGAATTTCGCCGCTCAGCAGATCGTCGAGCTTGAGGCCCAACTCTTTGAGGTGCGGACCGAAATGCGCGACGTCACGGGCAGCGTTCTGCTCGTTGCGACGGGCGCGCAGGAACCAGCGCGTGGCGCGACGGCCCAGACGCATCAGCTCGTCCATCAGCTCCAGTTGCACGTCCGCGGAAACCTGATAATCCAGGGCTTCGATCTGACGGAACCAGTGCGGGAGGTGGAAGATGTCACGCACGATCACGTAGGCGCCGGCCACGTTCGCCGGGCTCATGCCGGTCGACTCTTTGAGTCGCTGCACGAACGTGATGCCCATGTGGTTGACCAGATCGTTGGCGATCTGGGTGCTGACGATCTCACGCTTGAGACGGTGACGACGCATGGCTTGCGAGAACTTGCTCACCAGGCTTGGCGGGAAAGCGGTTTCCATGTCGCGCGTCAGGTAATCGTCATCCGGTACCTGCGAGTTGAGCAGCGCTTCCTTGAGGTCGATCTTGCTGTAGGAGATCAGCACCGACAGCTCGGCACGGGTCAGGCCGTGGCCTTCGGCGACACGCTCGTTGAGCGCCTCTTCAGCCGGCAGGAACTCGATCGCACGATCCAGCTTGCCGCGACCTTCCAGGTCGTTCATCAGACGCTTGTATTCAGCGATCCGCGCATACGCGCGACGGGCCGCCAGGGACAAGGCCTGAGTCTGCTTGTAGTTGTTGCCCAACACCAGATTGCCGACTTCGTCGGTCATGCTGCCGAGCAACTGGTTACGTTGCTTCTCGGTCATGTCACCGGCCTGAACCACTTCGTTCAGCAGGATCTTGATGTTCACTTCGTGGTCAGAGCAGTCCACGCCACCGGCGTTATCGATGAAGTCGGTGTTGGAGCCACCGCCATTCACACCGAATTCGACACGACCCAGCTGGGTCATGCCGAGGTTACCGCCCTCGCCCACGACTTTGCAGCGCAGTTCGTTGCCGTTGACACGCAGCGCATCGTTGGCCTTGTCGCCAACATCGGCGTGGCTTTCGGTGCTCGCCTTGACGTAAGTGCCGATGCCGCCGTTCCACAGCAGATCGACCGGCGCCTTGAGCAAGGCGTTCAGCAGTTCCGTTGGGGTCAGCTTGTCAGCCTGAATGTCGAAGCGTTCTTTCATCTGCGGGGAAATTGCGATGCTTTTCGCGCTGCGAGAGAAAATCCCGCCGCCTTCGGACATGATGCTGGTGTCGTAATCCGACCATGCCGAACGCGGCAGGTCGAACAGGCGCTGGCGCTCGGCGAAGCTATTGGCCGGTTCAGGGTTTGGATCGATGAAGATATGCAGGTGGTTGAACGCTGCGACCAGTTGCAGCTGGTCCGACATCAACAGACCGTTACCGAAAACGTCACCGGCCATGTCGCCGACGCCCACGACGGTGATGCTGTCTTCCTGAACATTGATGCCGCGCTCACGGAAGTGGCGCTGTACACCGACCCATGCGCCTTTGGCGGTGATGCCCATTTTCTTGTGGTCATAACCGGCCGAGCCGCCGGAAGCAAAAGCGTCGCCGAGCCAGAAGCCGTAGTCGATTGCAATACCGTTGGCGATGTCGGAGAAGGTTGCAGTGCCCTTGTCCGCCGCGACCACCAGGTACGGGTCATCGTCGTCATGACGCACGACGTTGACAGGCGGAACCAGTGCGCCGTCTTTCAGGTTGTCGGTGATGTCCAACAGGCCCGAGATGAAGATGCGGTAGCAGGCGATGCCCTCGGCTGCGATTTCGTCACGGCTGCCGCCCAGTGGCAGGCGACGCGGCAGGAAGCCACCCTTCGCACCCACGGGCACGATCACCGAGTTCTTGACTTGCTGGGCTTTTACCAGGCCGAGCACTTCCGTACGGAAGTCTTCTTCACGGTCCGACCAGCGCAGACCACCGCGGGCGACGTTACCAAAGCGCAGGTGAACGCCTTCGACGCGTGGCGAGTAGACGAAGATTTCGAACTTCGGTACCGGTTTCGGCAGCTCCGGAATCTGGTGCGGGTTGAACTTGAAGCTGAAATAGGACTTGTTCTGACCGTTGGCGTCGGACTGGTAGAAGTTGGTCCGCAGAGTCGCCTTGATCAGGTCGAGGTAGCGACGCAGGATGCGGTCTTCGTTCAATACCTGAACATCGTCCAGGGCGGTCAGAATCGCCTGTTCCAGACGTTGTTGCTTGTCTTCCAGATCATCGCTGGACAGCTTGCGCGCCAGGTAGAAACGGGTTTTGAACAACCGGGTCAATTCACGAGCGATGTCGGTGTGGTTGTTCAGGGTGCTGGCAATGTAGCCGAGATCGAAGCCCAGACGGATCTGTTTCATGTAACGGGCATAAGCGCGCAGCAGCGCCACGTCGCGCCAAGGCAGGCCGGCAGTCAATACCAGACGGTTGAATGCATCGTTTTCGGCATCGCCACGCACGATGTGGACGAAGGCGTCCTGCAAGGTGTCGTTGAGTTGCTGAATGTCGAGTTCCAGACCTTCGGCGGCAGTGAACGCAAAATCATGAATCCAGAATTCGCGGCCATTGTTGTGGCGCAGGCGATACGGGAATTCACCCAGCACGCGCAGGCCAAGGTTTTCCAGAATCGGCAAGACGTCGGACAACGCCAGCGGGGTGTCGGCGTGGTACAGCTTGCAATGCAGCATTCGCTGGCCGGAAACCTGCGCCAACGGCTGATAGAAACTCATCACCAATGGATTTTTTTCGGAGAGGCTCAGCAGGTGCTGCATGTCGACCACGGCCGAATGCGCGGCGAAACGCTCGCGATAACCCGCCGGGAAGCCTTTGGGGAAGTCCGCCAACACGTTGGTGCCGCTGGCTTCACCGAAGCTTTCAACCGTCAGGCTGGCGTAATCGTCCTGCCAGCTGCGGCAGGCTTGCACCACTTCTTTTTCCAGCAGAACGGGGTCGATGTCCAGGCGGTTCTTCGGATCGACCCGCAAGATCAGTTGCACCCGAGCCAGCACGGACTCGGAGAAGAATGTCCAGAACTCGCAGTCCGACGCTTTCAGGCGATCCATCAGCACTTGCTGGATCTTCTGGCGCACTTCGGTGGAGTAGATGTCGCGCGGCACGTAGGCCAGGCAGTAGCAGAAACGGCCGTACGGGTCTTTGCGCAGGAACACGCGAATCTTGTTGCGTTCCTGAATCTGCACGATCGACATCACGGTGCTGAACAATTCGTCGACCGGCGTCTGGAACAGGTCATCACGCGGCAATACTTCGACAACCTGCGCCAGTTCCTTGCCCAGGTGAGCCTTGGCCTGGAAACCCGAACGGCGTTCGATTTCTTCGACCTTGCGGCGAATGTACGGAATGACCCGCACGCTCTCGCCATACACCGACGAGGTGTACAGGCCCATGAAACGGCATTCCTTGACGACTTTGCCATCGGCGTCGATTTCGCGGATCGACACATAATCCGGGTAGGCCGGACGGTGCACACGGCTTGGGTGTGCAGCCTTGGCGAACGACAGCAGCGTCGGTTCGCGCAGGTAGTTGACCGCGTAATCTTCTATCCGCAGGTCTTCGTAGGTCAGACCGTTGCGCAACAGTTTGGTCAGGCCGAGGAAGGACCTCTGGTCATAAACGATGTGGCCGCCGTCGGCTTCATCGCGCACCACGAACTCTTCGTAGCCGAGGAAAGTGAAGTGGTTGCCCACCAGCCATTCCAGGAAACTTTTGATTTCGGCTTTTTCTTCAGGATCGGCAGCGAACTGGCTGTTGTCCAGACCCGTGAGGATCTCGAGAACCTTGGCTTTCATCGGCTCGAAATCGGCGACCGCTACGCGGACTTCGCCGAGAACCTGTTCCAGCTCCTTGCTCAGGACGTTCATTTCTGCCGCATTGGCGCAACGGTCTATTTCCAGGTACATCAGGGATTCATGCAGGATCCCCTCGCCCTGAGTGCCCTTCGGCAGGATTTCCAGCAACTCGCCCTTGCTGCCGCGACGCACGCTCAGCACGGTGGTTTGCAGGGTATGAATGCTGTAGCCGCGACGGTTCAGCTCGGTACGCACCGAGTCCACGAGGAATGGCAGGTCGTGGTGCAGCACTTCCACTGCCGTGTGCGTGGACTGCCAGCCGTGGCGTTCGTAATCAGGGTTGTAAACGCGCACCTGCGGCTGCGCGTGATCGAAGCGCTCAAGCAGGCGCCAGGCAGAAAGGGTGCAGCCGGCGAGGTCGGACAACCGACGCTGGGTCAGCTCGTCCAGGGAAATGATGCCGAAGAATTGCTCAGCGAACAGCGCCACTTGTGGCAGTGCCTGTTCACTGATGTGCTGCGCCAGTGCCGCTTGCAGTTGGTGCTGGAAGTCGGCTTTGCTGGCTGCGGTGAAGAACGCCATCTGTGGTACTCCGCTTGGGCTTGTTATTGATGGAAGCGTCGCGTGCAAAACCCCTTTCGGGGCGTTCCGTCGCCCTGTTCCTGAATCTCGGGCAGAGGAAACAGGGTGACAGGTGGGTGAAGCTGGACGAGACGCTCAGGTCACATTCACCTTCCATGAATGGGCATCTGCAAAAACGACTCTGCGATCAATTGCACAATGTCTTTACAGGTATCCATTCGATGCGCAGCTTAACCAGTGCGGCGAGGCCCGTGCTTGCGGTGCTGCGACATATTCGGTCATCGGAATGCTGCTCATGCCATGTGCCCGTGACAACACTAGCAGCCGTGGAGGAAATCGGGCGTTTTATGCCTGCATTTACACTGTTCGAGTACCGGAAATGACCAGCCACCCACCCGTTGTTCACCACGCATCCTCTGACACTGCGACGAGCAGAAATTCCCGAGTGCTGGCAGAATCGGCTTTTGTTGTATTTACAACGCTCGCCGATTCGGGATTTCCCATGCAAATGACTACTGCCCTTTTGATCGTCAACCCTTGTGATGAGGAAGAAGACGACATGGCCATGCTCGCCTGCCACAGCGACCAGGGTGAAATGTTCCTGATGACCCGCTACCCGGACGAAGACGAGCTGGAAATCACCCTCGACGGCGAACCTTCGACGCTCGACGGTGTGAAGGTAACGTTGAGCGCCACCCGTTTGCTGATCGAAATCGCCGCTGCCGATGCAGATGCGTTGAACGGGGATGATTCGCTGGAGATCATTCACCGTACGGATGCGGGTGATCTGGCGGAGGTGGAGGAGACTTTGCAGAACATGCTCAAGGGGACCGGGACTTATATCAGCGCGCTTTGATGGTGCCTTGACCGGCCCCATCGCGAGCAGGCTCGCTCCCAACGTTGACCGAGTTGCCGGGTCAAGATGCGATCCGTGCGGGAGCGAGGCTGCTCGCGATGTGGCCTGAAGGCACAACATGACTCTGTGCACCTGCAATTTCTGACAATTTCACCCATCTATTCCCGCACTTTGCACAAAATGCCGTTAGTCGCCGCACCCCACGATGGATTAAAGTAACGCCCCCAGCCCTGGCGTTACCAGAACGTCTGCGGTCACCCTTCCCAGGAACAGTCACCGATGGAACATCGTGAAGCGCTGCTTGCGCTGCGAACCTTTCTTTCAACGCAGATTCTCGGCCAGGAAAAGCTCATCGAGCGCTTGCTCATCGCCCTGCTCGCTGACGGCCACATGCTGGTCGAGGGCGCTCCTGGCCTGGCCAAGACCAAGGCCATCAAAGAACTCGCTGAAGGCATCGAAGCCCAGTTCCATCGCATCCAGTTCACCCCTGACCTGTTACCTGCCGACATCACCGGCACGGAAATCTATCGCCCGGAAACCGGCAGCTTCGTCTTCCAGCAAGGCCCGATCTTCCACAATCTGGTGCTGGCGGACGAAATCAACCGGGCGCCGGCCAAGGTGCAGTCAGCCTTGCTGGAGGCCATGGCCGAACGTCAGGTCAGTGTCGGGCGCAGTACCTATGAGTTGTCGCCGCTGTTTCTGGTGATGGCCACGCAGAATCCGATCGAGCAGGAAGGCACCTACCCATTGCCCGAAGCGCAGCTCGACCGGTTTTTGATGCACGTCAAAATCGGTTTCCCGGATGCCGCCGTCGAGCGCCGCATCCTGCAGCAGGCCCGTGGCGAAGCGCTCAATGGCGAAACCAAGCCCGAGCGCCGCGTCAGCCAGCAGGCCATTTTTGCCGCGCGCAAGGAAATCCTCGGTTTGTACATGGCCGATGCCGTTGAGGAATACCTGGTGCAGTTGGTCATGGCCACCCGCACGCCGGCCAAGTTCGACCCGGAAATGGCCGAGTGGATCGCGTATGGCGCCAGCCCACGCGGTTCGATTGCCCTCGACCGCTGCGCCCGCGCCCACGCCTGGCTGGCCGGTCGTGACTTCGTCAGCCCGGAAGATATTCAGGCGGTGCTGTTCGATGTGCTGCGTCACCGCATCATTCTGTCCTTTGAAGCCGAAGCCGCGGGCATTGATCAGGACCGTGTGGTCCAGCGGATTCTCGACGTCGTAGCCGTCGCTTGACCCCGATGAACGCCAGCCTGCCGCCCGAGCCGGGCATCCGTGTCAGCCTCACAGAGCTGATCGAGATGCGCCATCGCGTGCGCGAAGTGCAGCTGTTTTCCACGCCGAGTCAGCGCAGCCCGCTGATCGGCCTGCACCATTCCAAACTACGCGGGCGCGGCGTGGACTTCGACCAGGTGCGGGTTTATCAGGCTGGCGACGACGTCCGCACCATTGATTGGCGCGTCACCGCCCGCACCCAGGAACCGCACACCAAACTCTTCCACGAAGAGCGCGAGCGGCCGATTTTCATCATGGTCGAGCAAAGTCGCCGGCTGTTTTTCGGCTCCGGGCTGATGTTCAAATCGGTGCTTGCCGCGCAGGCCGCGAGTTTGATCGGCTGGGCCGCCCTTGGCCACAACGACCGCGTCGGCGGGCTGGTGTTCGGCGATCACGAGCACTACGAGATCAAACCGCGGCGCAGCAAACAAAGCCTGCTGCAGCTGCTCAACCGTCTGGTTCGGGTCAACCAGTCGCTGCACACCGAAAGCGAGCACAATCGCGACTCGTTGAACATGGCCCTGCGCCGCGCCCGCGAGGTATTGCGCCCCGGCAGCCTGGTGATCGTGATCTGCGACGAGCGCGCGCTGACCGAAGGCTCCGAGCAACAACTGAGTCTGTTGTCGCGGCATTGCGACCTGTTGCTGCTGCCCGTGTCCGATCCGCTTGACCACGCCCTGCCGGCCGCCGGCCTGCTGCGCTTCGCCGAACGCGGCGCGCAACTGGAGCTCGACACGCTCAATTATGACTTGCGCCAGACGTATCGTGCCCAAGCCGAAGCGCGTATCAACCGCTGGGAACTGCTGGCGCAAAAACTGCGTGTGTTACTGATGCCGCTGAGCACCCAAAGCGAAATGGTCGAACAGCTGCGCGAGTACCTGAACCCGGAACGTCCAGGGAAAGGCCGATGAGCAGCCTCGATCAACTGCAACCGCTGATTTCTCCGCCGCCGATTGGCTTCTGGCCGCCGGCGCCCGGCTGGTGGTTGTTGCTGTTGTTAATGCCGCTGCTCGGCTTCGGTCTTTGGCAACTGCGCCGCTTTCTGCCCGCCAAACGCGCCGTCGAGCCCCTCGAGCAACCGCTGGATCCCGTGCGCGTCGCGGCGCTCGCCGAGCTGGCGCTGATGCCCAAACCCTACGATGGTGCGCCCGCCGGAGCGTGGCTGCAGCAGCTCAACGGTTTGCTCAAGCGTCTGTGCCGCAACCATTACCCTTACAGTCAGAGCCACACGTTGAACGGGCGCAAATGGCTGGCGTTTCTCGACAATCGCTGTCCCGCCGCCGGTCTGACGCGCTGGATGATCCTGGTCGAAGGTGCCTACAAACCGGAATGCAAACTCGACGACAAAGCCATCGCCGGGCTGACCCAAGCCGTCGATACGTGGATCCGCAAACATGTTTGAGTTCGCCTGGCCCTGGATCTTCGCCCTGCTGCCGTTGCCCTGGCTGTTGCGCATCGTATTGCCGGCGGCCGACAGCGGTGAGCCGGCGCTCAACGTCAGCTTCCTCAGCGACCTCGAAGGTCTCGCGCGGCGCCGCGCCCGGGCCAATCTGCCTGCCTGGCGGCAACAGGCGCCATTCCTGCTGCTGTGGTTGTTATTGCTGATCTCGGCGGCGCGCCCGCAATGGCTGGGCGAACCGCTGCCCATCGCCGCCAGTGGTCGCGATTTGCTGGTGGCGGTGGATGTCTCCGGCTCCATGGATTTCCCTGATATGCAGTGGCGGGACGACGAAGTCAGTCGCCTGGCGCTGGTCCAACACTTGCTCGGGGATTTCCTCGAAAGTCGCGAAGGCGATCGGGTCGGCCTGATTCTGTTCGGCAGCAAAGCGTATCTGCAAGCGCCGCTGACATTCGATCGGCGGACCGTGCGTATCTGGCTGGACGAGGCCCGGATTGGTATTGCCGGCAAAAACACGGCGATCGGCGACGCGATTGGCCTGGCACTCAAGCGCTTGCGCCTGCGTCCGGCGCAGAGCCGAGTGTTGATCCTGGTGACGGATGGCGCCAATAACGGCGGCGAAATCGATCCGTTGACGGCGGCGCGCCTGGCCGCACGCGAAGGCGTGAAAATTTATCCGATCGGCATCGGCGGTGATCCTGAACAAAGCGGCACGGCGGGGTTTCTCGGCGTCAACCCGAGCCTGGACCTGGACGAACCCTCCTTGATGGCGATCGCCCAGGTCACCGGCGGCCAATACTTTCGGGCCCACGACGGCGAGGAACTGCAAGCGATCAAAGCCACCCTCGATCAACTGGAACCGGTGACTCAACAACCGACCCAGGCACGCCCTGCCCAGGCGTTATATCAGTGGCCCCTGGCACTGGCGTTGCTGCTGAGCATGTTGCTGGCCGTGCGCGAACGCTGGCCGCATAACCCGATACAGCGGTTGTTTACCAAAGATCTGTTACAGACGCCATTGCCTGACTGGCGCCAGCGGCTCAACCGCCTGCGTCTACGGAGGCGCCGATGAGCGTGCTCTGGCCGTATTGGTTTCGCCCCTGGTGGCTGCTGCTGTTGCCGGTGCTCGGCTGGCTGCTGTGGCAACTCTGGCATCGGCAAAAGCGCGCCGGCCGCTGGCAAATGATCCTTCCGCCAGCCTTTCAAGCCGCATTGCTCAGTGGCGGCAACGGTCGCGAGAGCAAATTGCCATGGGTCGCCCTCGGCGTCGCGTGGGCGCTGACCGTTTTGGCGCTGCTGGGGCCCAGTTGGGAGCGTGTCGAGCAAACCAGCCAGAAACCGGCCGATCCACTGGTGGTGATTCTCGAACTCACGCCGCAAATGCTTGCCACCGACGTTGCTCCCAATCGGCTGGAACAAGCCCGGCGCAAAGTGCTCGACCTGCTGCAAAGGCGCAGCGATTCGCAAACCGCCATCATTGTCTATTCCGGTAGCGCACACACGCTGGTGCCACTGTCGGACGACCTCTCCACCAGTCGCAACCTGCTGGATGCGCTCAAGCCTTCGCTGATGCCGGCAGCCGGCCATCGCGCCGATCTCGCCGTGCGCAAAGCCCTCGCACTGCTGAGTCAGGCCGCACTGGGCGACGGGCGTATTTTGTTGATTGGTTCATCGCTCAACGAGCTGGAGCGCGAAGGCATTCATCTGGCGCTGAAAGGCAAGTCCACCCAATTGCTGATGCTCGGCATCGGCACCCGCGAAGGCTCACCGATTACCCAGGAAGACGGCAGTTTTCTAAAGGATGAACTGGGCGCGATCCTCGTGTCGCGCCTGGATGAGCCTCAGTTGAAAACCTTCGTTGACAGCGTGGATGGGCGCTATCGCCATGCGCGCCTGGGAGACACCGATCTGCGTGCACTGGGTCTGTTCGACGGGCCTCGCCACCTGCGCAATGACGGCCAGACCGTGCGCCTCGATACCTGGGCCGATCAGGGTTACTGGTTGTTGTTGCCGCTGTTGCTGCTCGCCGCCTGCGCGGGCCGGCGTGGCTGGCTATTCTGTTTGCCCCTGTTAATTCTGGTACCGCAACCGAGCCATGCCTTCGACTTCGAAGACCTGTGGTTGCGACCTGATCAGCGCGGGCTGCATCTGCTCAGGCAGAAACTGCCGGCGCAAGCTGCGCAGCACTTTGAAGATGCGCAATGGCAAGGTGTGGCGCTGTATGAGGCCGGCGATTACAGTGGCGCCGCCCAGCGCTTCGCCGAAGGCAAGGATGCCCACGCCCACTACAATCGTGGCAACGCCCTGGCCAGAAGCGGCGAACTGGAAGCCGCACTCGATGCCTATGAGCAGGCGCTGGAACGCCAACCGGATTTACGCCCGGCCCTGACCAACAAGGCGCTTGTAGAGCATTTGCTGAAGCAGAAAAACACCTCGCCGCCGGCTGAACCGGACGAGGCCCCGACCGAGCAAAACCCGTCGGCGCAAGAACCTCCGCCGGGCGCCGCGACACCGCCCTCCAGCCAAGGCGATCCGGCTGTCGATACCGGCCAACCGTCGCCAGACACGGAACCATTGGCGACCGCGCCACCCAAACCGGGCGGCAATGAAGTCCCGGGCAGCGAGCTGGGCGATGAACAGCGCACCACCCCACCGCTGCGCCCGGCCACCGACAGCATTGATGGCGAACAACAGCAGGCGCTGGAGCAATGGCTACGCAAGATTCCGGACGATCCGGGTGAATTGCTCAGACGCAAATTCTGGTACGAACAGCAACAACATCAGGATCAGGAAAAAACCCGATGACCCGCTTCACAACTTTCACGCTGGCAGTGCTGCTCTGGACCACCGAGGCTCAGGCGTTGGGTCTGGTCGCCAGTGTCGACCGCAGTCGTCTGAACTCGGGTGAAACCGTTGAACTGACCCTGGAATCCACTGACGTGACGCAGTTTGGCAAACCTGATCTGGCTGCGCTGGAGCCACAGTTCGAGGTCCGCGGCACCCGTCAGGTCAACCAGTTGAACACCATCAATGGTGATTCGGGCGCCACTACGCGCTGGATCATCACCCTGCTGCCCCGCCAGAACGGCACCGTGGTAATCCCGTCGCTGCAACTGGGCGACGGACAGAGCCAGCCGATCACCCTGCAAGTGGTGGAAGGCGACTCCCAGGACAGTGCAGGCAAGCTGGCTCCGGTGTTCATCGAGGTCAGCCTCGATCAGCACAGCGTTTATGTGCAGGCCCAGGCGATCCTGACCTTGCGCATCTACCATTCCGTTTCGCTGTACGACGACAGCAGCCTGACGCCGCTGCAGATTCCCGATGCACGTATCGAGCAACTCGGTGAATCGCGCACCTATGAAAAAGACATCAAGGGCGTGCGTCACGGCGTGATCGAGATGCGCTATGCGATTTACCCGCAACACAGCGGGCAGCTGAGCATTCCGGCGCAAGCGTTCAGCGCCACGCTGGTCGACGCACAACCGGCCGAGGATGCCGAGTCGCCGAGATCGGGGAAAATGCTGCGCGTCAGCTCCAGTGAAATGTTGCTGACGGTCAAACCCCAACCCGCCGCTTACCCTGTGGACGCGCCATGGCTACCGGCCCGTAGCATAAGCCTGAGCGAAAGCTGGAACCCGGAGCCGGAACAGGCCCAGGCGGGCGACTCCCTGACCCGCAGCCTGACGCTCAAGGCCGAAGGCCTCGCCAGCTCGCAGTTGCCACCGCTGCCGGCCACCGACATCAACGGGCTGCGTCGTTATCCGGATCAACCGGTGCTGGGCAACCAGAACAGCGAGCGAGGGTTGATCGGCAGTCGCGAAGATCGCGAAGCACTCGTGCCGATCCGTAGCGGCAAGCTCGAGCTGCCCGCGGTGGACGTCGTCTGGTGGAACACCTTCGAAGATCACCTGGAACACACCAGCCTGCCCGCCAGGACCTTGCAAGTGGCGAACAATCCGAGCCTGCCGGTCGACACACCGGCCAGCACGGCACCACTCCCCGCCGCTGCCGACGGCGACACGTTGTGGCGCTGGCAACTCATCAGCCTGATTCTGCTGTGCACCACGCTGCTGGGCTTCGGCCTTTGGTGGCGCGCACGCTGGCAACCGGCGATCCTGCGGGCCGCGCAAGCCGGCCCGAGCACCCGCACGGTACTCGACGAACTCAAACGCGCCTGCCTGGCCAACGACTCCCACGCCACCCGCCAGGCGCTCGACGCCTGGGCCCGGCAACAGCCGGAAACCCTGGCCGACATGGCGGCGCGTTTCGTGCCGCTGTCGGACGCTCTCGACGGCCTCAACGGCGCGCTCTACAGCGAGACCGGCCAGCACTGGCAAGGTGAGGACCTGTGGAGGGCGATCCGCGCAATCCCGACAGCGGAGGGCGTTCAGGCCCCGGTGGGTGACAGTGGTTTGCCGCCGTTGTATCCGAAGTAAGACCAGCAGATCGCAGCCTTCGGCAGCTACGGCCACAACACTCCCTCAGGAAGCTGCGCAAGGCTACGATCTTTGCGCTCTTCTGCATTACCCCCCGTTTACCCGTAAACTATCTCCGCTTTCGCCGCCCTCATTTTCCACGCGGCCATTACCTTATTTCCCACGGAGTTCGCCTTGCGTCTGTTTCACACCTCCGACTGGCACCTTGGGCAGAACCTGCACGGCCAGGAACGTGATTTCGAACACGGTTGTTTTCTTGACTGGCTGTTGCGTCAGCTGAAGCTGGATCAGCCCGATGCGCTGCTGATCGCTGGCGATATATTCGATACAGTTAACCCACCGGTCAAAGCCCAGGAACGCCTCTACGATTTCATCGTCAGCGCCCATGAGCAACAGCCGAAGCTGACCATCGTGATGATCGCCGGCAACCACGATTCCGGCTCGCGGATCGAGTTGCCAGCGCCGTTGATGCGCCGTTTACGCACACATGCGCTCGGTCGTGTGTTGTGGCTGGACGACGGGCAGCTGGACGCCGAGCGCCTGCTGCTGCCACTGCCGGACGCCAGGGGCAAAACCGTCGCCTGGTGCCTGGCGCTGCCGTTCCTGCGCCCCGCCGAAGTGACCGGCGCCCATTTGGGTGACAACTACCTGCGCGGTATTGGTCAGGTGCACGAATGGCTGATCGCAGCCGCCAACGCCAAGCGCAAGAAGGGCCAGGCATTGATTGCCATCAGTCACGCGCACATGGCCGGCGGCTCGGTGTCCGAAGATTCCGAGCGCAGCCTGATCATCGGCAACGCCGAGGCGCTGCCGGCCAGCCTGTTCGGTTCGAGCATCAGTTACGTCGCCCTCGGGCATCTGCACAAGCCGCAGAAGGTTAACGGCGAAGAGCGCATTCGCTACAGCGGTTCGCCGATTCCGCTGTCGTTTTCCGAAATCGGTTATCAGCACCAGATCCTTGATATTCAGCTCGACGGCGAGACCCTGGTCAGCGTCCTACCCAAGCTCATTCCCCGCGCCGTCAACCTGCAACGCATCGGCCCAGCGCCGTTGGCGGACATTCTCTTGCAACTGGCCGACCTGCCGAACATTGATCTGCTGGCCGACATTCAGCGCCAGCCGTGGCTGGAAGTCCGTGTGCGCCTCGACGAACCGCAACCCGACTTGCGCCATCAGGTCGAAAGCGCTTTGCAAGGCAAAGCCGTTCGGCTGGTGCGCATCGCGGCCGAATATGCCGGCAGTGGCGGTCGCGACGGTGCCGATGACGGTGCCAGCCTGATCGATCTGGATCAGCTGACTCCCCAGGAATTGTTCAGTCGCGCCTGGCTGGACAACTATGGCAGCGAGGTCGATGAGCAGACGCTGAAGGACTTTGCCGAACTGTTGCAGGACGTGCAGATGGAGAGCGAACAGCCATGAAAATCCTCGCGATCCGCTTGAAAAACCTTGCCTCGCTGGCCGGGCCATTCGAAATCGATTTCACGGCTGAACCGCTGGCCAGCGCCGGATTGTTCGCGATCACCGGGCCGACCGGCGCCGGTAAAAGCACCTTGCTCGACGCCTTGTGCCTGGCGCTGTTCGGCGCCGTGCCGAGGCTGAGCAACGCGCAAGTATCGGCCAAGGCACCGGACGCCGACGGCGAAATCAGCACCGGCGACCCCCGCACGCTGTTGCGCCGCGGCACGGGTGAAGGCTATGCCGAAGTGGATTTCGTCGGTATCGACGGGCGCCGCTATCGTGCGCGCTGGGAAGCCAATCGCGCCCGGGAAAAGGCCGGCGGCAAGCTGCAGGCCAGTCGCCAGAGTTTGCGCGACATCGATCAGGACCAACTGCTCGCCAGCCAGAAAATGGATTTCAAGACCCAGCTGGAAGCCGTGCTGGGCCTGAATTTCGAGCAGTTCACCCGCGCCGTCCTCCTCGCTCAAAGTGAGTTCAGCGCCTTCCTGAAGGCCAACGACAACGAACGCAGCGAGCTGCTGGAAAAACTTACCGACACCGCGCTTTACACGCGTTTGGGCCGCCGTGCATTCGACAAGGCCAAGGATGCACGAGAAAACCATAAGCTGTTGCAGGACCAGGCTATCGGCGTGACGCCGTTGTCGCCCGAAGCCCGCGCGGAACTGGATGAGCGCTTCAACGAAGCGCAAAATCAGCTCAGGACTCAACAATCGCAACTTAAACAACTTGAGCTGCAACACACCTGGCTAAAAGACCTGCGCCAGCTGCAGGACGAGCAACAGAGCGCCGCCCAGCAGTTGACCAGCGCCCAAACGCATTGGGAACGTCTGGCCAGCGAACGCCTGAAATGGACGCGCCTGGAGCAACTGGCGCCACAGCGCCATCAGTTTGCTCGCCAGACCGAACTCACTGTGCAGCTCGCCCCCCTGGCCGAGCAGATGCAAGCGCACACCCGCCAGCAAGCCGAGCTGAACGAACGCCGCGCGCAACTTGAACAGAGCCTGAGCGCCGCACAAACCGCACTGACCGAAGCGCAAACACGCCACGCGGCCAGCGCGCCGCTGCTGCGCCAGGCCTTCGAGGCACAAAGCACCCTCGCCCGCCTCGGCACAGACGCCAGCCTGAGCGCCGAGCGCAAACAACAGGCGGAACAGGCGTGCACCCAAGGCCAAAGTGCGATTCAAGACTTGCTCGACCAGCAGCAGCGTGTGGCCGAGCGCTTGCAGCAGATCGCCGCCGGGCTTGAGCACAGTGCGCACCTCGCGCCCCTCAGCGACGCCTGGAACGCTTACCGCGATCGTCTGCAACAACTGATGCTGATCGGCAATCGCCTCAACAAGGGCCAGGCCGAACTGGCCTCGCTGGAACATCAGGCCACCGCCGCTGCTGAACAACTGACCGCGCAAAAGCAACATTTGGAAGTGCTCTACAAAGAGGCCGGCGCCGAACCGGAAGCTGTCGCCGAACAGATTCAGTTGCTGGGCAATCTGTTGCAGGACAATCGCAAGCAACTGCGTGCCTTTGAGGAGCTGTCCCGGCTGTGGGCCAGGCAGCAAGAGCTCGACAAGCGTGGTACCGAGCTGCAACAGCGCCAGCTCAGCGCGCAGCAGGAACGCGAGCGCCTGACCCAGGAAGGGGTCAAGACCAAAGCTGCGTTAACTGTCGCCGAACAGACGTTGAGCGTCACCCGCGAATTGCTCGAACGCCAGCGTCTGGCCCGCAGCGCCAGTGTCGAAGAATTGCGCGCGCAGTTGCAGGACGATCAGCCGTGCCCGGTCTGTGGCAGCCCGGACCACCCGTACCATCAGCCTGAAGCCTTGCTGCAAAGCCTCGGTCGACATGATGAAAGCGAACAGGCCACTGCGCAGAAAGCGGTGGATACGCTGAAGGAACAGCTGACCGACTTGCGCACCGAAGTGGGCGGCGTCATCGTTCAACAGAAAGAACTGCTGCAACAGCAGGAGCAATTGGCCACTCAGCAGCAGGACCTGACGCCGAGCCTTGACGCGCACCCGTTATCGACACAGCTGCTCGGCCAGGATGCTGTTAAACGCGATGCCTGGCTGGCCCAGCAAAACAATCAGTTAACCCAGAGCATTAGCCAGGACGAGCAGCGGCAAACCGCCCTGCTCACCCTGCAACAAGAGGCGGCGCGACTTCATCAGCAATTGCGCAACGCCGAAACCGCCAGTCAGCAGGCCGCTCAGCATCTGGCCAACCAGCAACGCGAGTTGAACAGTGATCGCCAGCGTCTGGACGAGGAACTGAATGCCTTCGGCGCCCTGTTGCCGGCAGATACGCTGCAGGCTTTGCGCAACGAACCGGCGGCGACGTTCCTGCAGCTTGATCAGCAGATCGCCCAGCGTTTGCAGCAACTCGAACAGCAACGCGATGAACAAGGCGAGCAACAGCAGCGCCAGCAGACGCTGGAAAAAGAGCAGGATCGCCAGCTCACCCGGACGCAGCAGCTCCAAGCCGCGCAGCAACAGTTCGCCGCACTGACCGCGCAGCAGCAGGCTTGTGAGCAAACCCTCGCGCAGCTATTGGGGGAGCACGGCAGCGCCGAGCAGTGGCAACTGCAACTGGATCAAGCCGTCGAACAGGCCCGCAGTGCCGAAGCGAGCGCCGGTCAGGAGTTGCAGAGCGTGCGCACGCGGCTGGTGCAACTGGCCGCCGAACTCAAAGCGCAGGAAGACCGCAGCCAGGCCCTTGCCAGCGAAACTCACGAGCTGGGCGGCAAGATTGCTGATTGGCGTGCGCTGCATCCGGAACTGGATGATGGCGAGCTGCAAGCGCTGTTGAGCGTGGACGACCAGCAAGTCAGCGAGCTGCGGCAGCACTTGCAGCAGAGCGAAAAGGCCATCGAGCAGGCGACAGTCAGATTGCAGGAGCGCGATCAGCGACTGCTCAATCATCAGGCGCAACACAACGGTAATCTCGATGCCGAACAACTGGCCAGCGCACTCGCCCAGTTGCAGAACCTGTTCGCCAGCAGCGAGCAGCGTTGCGCCGAGTTGCGTGCCGAACAGGCCGAGGACCAGCGTCGGCAGAATGCCAATCAGGCGCTGGCCCAGCGAATTGCCGAGGCATACGCCGAATATCAACGCTGGGGCCGTTTGAATGCGCTGATCGGGTCGGCCACCGGCGACACCTTCCGCAAGATTGCCCAGGCCTACAACCTCGACTTGCTGGTGCATCACGCCAACGTCCAGCTGCGGCAACTGGTGCGTCGCTATCGCTTGAAACGTGGCGGCAGCATGTTGGGCTTGCTGGTGATGGACACCGAGATGGGCGACGAACTGCGTTCGGTGCACTCATTGTCCGGCGGCGAGACTTTTCTGGTGTCGCTGGCCCTGGCGCTGGGCCTGGCGTCGATGGCCTCCAGCACACTCAAGATTGAATCGCTGTTTATCGACGAAGGCTTCGGCAGCCTCGACCCGGAATCCCTGCAATTGGCGATGGACGCGCTTGACGGACTGCAGGCTCAGGGCCGCAAGGTCGCGGTGATTTCCCACGTGCAGGAAATGCATGAACGGATCCCAGTGCAGATTCAGGTGCACCGCCAAGGCAATGGCCTGAGTACGCTGGAGGTGAAATGAATACGCTGTATTCCTTCCGCCGCTGCCCCTACGCCATGCGCGCAAGAATGGCTCTGCGCTACTGCGGGGTCGCGGTCGACATCGTCGAGGTCAGCCTGAAAGCCAAGCCGGCCGAGATGCTTGCCCTGTCGAGCAAAGGCACGGTGCCGGTGTTGAGCGTCGATGGCGAGGTGATCGATGAAAGCCTGGCGATCATGCGCTGGGCGCTGGCGCAGAACGATCCGCAGGACTGGTCGCTCAAGGAGGATCCCGTCGGGCGGCAGCGCATCGCCGAGTTGATCGAAGAAAATGATCACGTGTTCAAGGTGCACCTTAATCGCTACAAATATGCCGAGCGATATCCCGAACAGCCAATGGAAGTTTATCGGTCCGAGGGCGAGGTGTTTCTGCGTAGGCTGGAGGCGTTGCTGGAGGGACGCGATTATCTGGTGGCGGACCATACCAGCCTGGCGGATGTGGCGCTGATGCCGTTCGTGCGCCAGTTCGCCCATGTTGATCGCGAATGGTTTGCGCAGACGCCGCATGTTCGGTTGCAAGCCTGGTTGCAGCGGTTTCTAGTGTCGGATTTGTTTACCCGTGTGATGCAGAAGTAATCGCCCTCGCTCACCTGTGCAGCAGCTAACACAATCATCTGTGGCCTGTTGCATGGGATGAAGCAACGTCAGTTCAGGCAAACACTTCACACATCTGCAACACCGAGCAATCCACCTGGAACGGGCCGAAAAAATCCACATCACGTTTGATCGGTGGATTGCCAGCCAGTAGCCCCATGGCTTTGGCGGTATCTATCGCGTGGGCCAGGTTGTGGTTGGCTTCTATGGCGCGGGCCACCGAGCCTGCCGATCCCTGGCCGATGCCTAAAAGCGAAGAGCCATTGGTTATGAACGCCAGCAAAGCGATGACCCCCAGTTTCCCTCCTTTCATGATCCGGCGACTCCTGCGAGTTCGGCCCGATCAATCAGCGCGCTTTGGGTGCGGTGGTCGAACTGGATACCAGGATGAGCGACCTGGATCGGTGCTTCGAATTCGTGTTCAGTCTGAGCCGAAATACTGACACCCAGAACCATGACCAGGTACAGACCGATGGCCAGGTAGGCGCCGCGTTTGGCAGAAGAAAGGATTGCGCTGGCCATGGTGTTCTCCCGTGGACATGTTTTTGATGTCCACAGAATCAATCAGAAAACCCGTGACAGCCACTCAGCGTTATCCATAGTAACCATCAGCTTCGTTGATTATTTAGCCAGTCTATCTGCCGACTCGATAAAACTTATCAGGCTAGCTCCGGGCGCCGGGAGCCCTTCAAAAAACCGCCGAAACGCGTTATGCAGGAGCGACCTCACTCAACGTTTCCCGAATTTTACTTCGATCCGCGCAAGTGACTTCGCTCCTGCATAAAGGGTGCAGGATTTACATTTCAGGCTTGGGTTTTGTGATCCAGCGCTGCGTAGAAGTTGGCGCTTTGTTGCAGGTATTTCTGGGTGTAGCTCTGGGCGTGGGATTTTTTGTCGCTGAGTTCAATGTTGGCATTGGCTGGCAATGCAACAGTGGCAGAAATGGCTGAAGCGGCGATCACGGAGAAAAGGTTGAAGTTCATGGCGGTAGTCCTCGGAGTCAGTTGGCTTTGCTTGCCCGGTGGGGCCGTGAAGCAAACTTAACCTCCGAGGGTTTGTCCCTTGAAATGCTTTGTAGCACTTTCACATATCAGTCGTTTTGATACACGTGCGCAGGCCCCAGCAAGCGGGGCCTGCGACTCATTGACGCACCAGAAACTTCAAGTCGCTCGGGGCATCGATCGGATGTTTCTGCACGGTTTTGCCCAGTAAACCGCTTTTGGCATCGCGCTCGACCACGACGATCTGGTTACTTTTCTGATTGGCAATCAGCAAGAACCTGCCGCTGGGATCGAGGCTGAACTCGCGCGGGTGATCGCCTTCCACGGAGCGCCGCTGCAGTTCTTTGAGCTGGCCCGACGCCGGGTCGATGGCGAACACCAGCAACTGATTGGCCGTGCCGCGGTTGCTGACGTACAGGAACTTGCCATCGGCGGAAGCATGCAAGGCTGCCGCAGCCTTGGCCGACGCTGGCTGCCCCGCTGCCAGATCGACCATCTGCGTTTGCTCAAGCTTGCCGTCCCGGTAATCGAACACGGCAATTTGCGCGCTCATTTCCATGGTCAGCCAGGCGTGTTTGCCATCGGCGCTGAACAGCAGATGCCGCGGCCCGCTGCCCGGTGGGAGTTGCACGGAAGACGGGGTAGCGGCGGTCAATGGCAGCTCGGGATTGGCTTTGGGATCGAAGCGATACACGAACACCTTGTCCGCGCCCAAGTCGTTGGAGAAAACATATTTGCCGTCCGGCGACGATACCGTTGAATGCACGTGCGCCGACATCTGCCGCTCAGGATTGACCCTGCTCGAGGTATGGCTGCTCATTTGCACCACGGATTTGAGTTGGCCGTCCGCGCCCACCGGTAATACCGCCAGGGTGCCACCTGGATCTTCAATCACCGAATAATTGCTGACGAACAAGTGACTGGCATCGACGCTGTGGCTCGAATGGGTCGGCTCATTGCCCAGGCTCTGCACCTGATTGATCAGGCTCAATGCATGGGTCTTGGGATCGATTGCAAAGCTGCTGACGCGCCCGACCGGATCGGCCTGCCCCGGGCCGTTTTCGTTGACTGCGAACAGGTAGCGATGATCCTTCGAGATCGTCAGCCAGGACGGGTTTTCGCTGTTGATCACTTGCAGCGGTTTGGCGTCGATCTGGCCGGTGGCGGCGTCAAAGCTCAGGCGGTATATGCCCTCGCTCTGGCCTGCGGTGTAGGAGCCGACCAGCAAGTCATAGCGCTGGTCTGCTACCGCCTGCATCCCCATGGCGCCGACGCTGCCGGCGATCAACAGAGGCCAGAAGTTACGCATCCTCATTCGTTTCGTCCTCGTCGTCGCCGCCACCGATGGCCTCCATCGGCACCAGCCGGTGTTCGCCCGAATCGCCTGTGATGATCCAGCTCTTCAAATCAGCATCGAAGGTTGCGGCCTGAATCTGCGCCATGCTGAACGCCCAGCGTTTGAGTGCGCGGCCGTCCATGCATTCGATGTGCAGGTGGTCGTCTTCATCGAGAGAGAAATCGAACGCGTGCAGCCCGTCGATTTCGAGCATGTCGCAGTTTTCGAGGGCATTGAGCAAGGTATCGGCAGTCATGGCAGTCAATCTTTGGAGAGGAAAGACGCAATGATAGCGCAATGCGTCAAACACAAATCAGGGAACGTCACAGCCCCCTGTAGGAGTGAGCCTGCTCGCGATTGCGGCGTGTCATACAACACCGATGTCGCCTGATACTCCGTCATCGCGAGCAGGCTCACTCCCACAGGATATGCGTTAGCCCTTGATCGCGTCGCGCGATGGCTGGCCATCCACCAGGCGCTGAATGCGCAATGGATTGGTGTTCTTCAACGCGTCCGGCAGCAGGCTGTCGGGGTAGTTCTGGAAGCACACCGGCCGCAGGAAACGGTCGATCGCCAGCGTGCCGACCGAGGTGCCGCGGGCATCGGAAGTCGCCGGGTATGGCCCGCCGTGCACCATCGAATCGCAGACTTCCACGCCGGTTGGGTAGCCGTTGAGCAGGATCCGGCCGACCTTCTGTTCCAGCAACGCGGTCAATTCGCCGAACTGCTCGAAATCTGCCGGCTCACCGATGATGGTTGCGGTCAACTGACCATGCAAACCGTTCAGGGCAGCGCTCAATTGCGCCTGATCCGCCACTTCGACAAACACGGTGGTTGGACCGAACACTTCTTCCTGCAACACTTCATCGCCGTTGATCAGCAGGCTGACATCGGCTTTGAACAGTTGCGGCTGCGCCTGATTACCTTCCTGCACGCGACCGGCCAGATGCTCAATGCCAGGATGCGCGAAGAGTTTTTGCAGGCCTTTGCCGTAGCTGCCCAACGTGCCGGCGTTGAGCATGGTCTGCGCCGGTTGATCGCCGATCAATTGCGCAACCTGCTGCGCGAATGCAGTGAACTGTGGCGAGCGGATACCAATCACCAGGCCGGGGTTGGTGCAGAACTGGCCACAGCCCTGAACCACCGAAGCGGTGAGGTCACGCGCCACTGTTTCTGCGCGGGTATTGAGCGCCTGCGGCAACACGATCACCGGGTTGATGCTCGACATTTCCGCGAACACCGGAATGGGTTGAGGGCGCGCCGCCGCCATGTCGCACAGCGCACGGCCTCCTTTGAGCGAACCGGTAAAGCCGACGGCCTGAATCGCCGGGTGCTTGACCAGCGCTTCACCGACGCCTGCGCCGTAGATCATGTTGAACACGCCGGCCGGCATGCCGGTTTTTTCCGCAGCGCGAGTCAGCGCACAGGCCACCAGCTCGGCGGTTGCCATGTGCCCGCTGTGAGCCTTGAACACCACCGGGCAACCGGCGGCCAATGCGGATGCGGTATCGCCACCGGCCGTGGAAAACGCCAACGGAAAGTTGCTTGCGCCGAACACAGCCACGGGGCCCAGGCCGATGCGGTATTGACGCAGGTCCGGGCGCGGCAACGGCTGGCGATCGGGCAACGCCTGATCGATGCGGGCGCCATAAAAATCACCGCGACGCAGTACCTTGGCGAACAGACGCATCTGGCCGCTGGTGCGACCGCGTTCGCCCTGAATGCGTCCGGCTGGCAGTGCGGTTTCACGGCAGACCACCGCGACGAAGTGATCGCCCAGCGCGTCCAGTTCATCGGCAATTGCATCAAGGAATTGCGCACGTCGTTCGGCGCTCAGGCTGCGATAAGCCGGGTAAGCGGCAGCGGCGGCTTTGGCGGCGGCGTCCACTTCTTCCGGGGTGGCCTGATAAAACTCGTGGGGCAACGGCTCGCCGGTGGTGGCGTCGACGCTTTGCAGGGTCTGTGAGCCGGCGGCGCTACGCTGACCGCCGATGTAGTTGTGGCCAAGAATGCTGGTCATGAAGTTCTCCTTAAAGAGTGCCGATGGTGCCAGGTTCGTATGACGCTTCGACAGGCAGGATGCCATTGATCAACGGCGCGCCGAATTCGGCCTGGCTGATCTCGAACACGTCGCCTGGCTGTGTGCGAATGCCGTCGGCGAACGACAGTGTCGCGGTGCCGAAAAAGTGGATGTGCACATCGCCCGGCCGCAGGAACTGGCTGTACTTGAAGTGGTGGTACTCGAGGTTCTCGAGGCTGTGGCACATGTTGGCCTCCCCACTGAGAAACTCGTTCTGCCACAACACTTCACCGTCGCGCAGGATACGGCTGGTGCCTGCCAGATGTTGAGGCAGTTCGCCGACCCGAAGTTCCGGACCATAACTGCAACTGCGCAATTTCGAGTGTGCAAGGTACAGGTAATTCTTGCGCTCCATCACGTGGTCGGAAAATTCGTTGCCCACGGCAAAACCAAGGCGATACGGCTTGCCGTCGTGACCGATCACGTAGAGGCCGCTGAGTTCGGGCTCTTCGCCGGCATCCTCGGCAAACGGTGGCAGCGGGAACGGTTGGCCCGGGCGCACGACAATGCTGCCGTCACCTTTGTAGAACCATTCCGGTTGTACACCGGCCTGCCCGGCTGTCGGTTTGCCGCCCTCAACACCCCATTTGAAGATGCGCATGGTGTCGGTCATCGCCGTTTCGTCGCCGGCCTGCTGGTGCATTTTGTCCCGCGCCGAAGCGCTGCCCAAGTGAGTCAGGCCGGTGCCGCTGACCAGCATGTGCGCAGGGTCCGGATGATCCAGCGGGGGCAGGATGCGCAGTTGGGCCAGCAGGTCAGCGTAGTCATGGGTCGTGCCCAGGCCCAGGGTTTTCACTTGCTGCTCAAGGTTTACCCCGGCCTCGATGGCCGCCAGGGCAAGATCACGCACCGTGCGCGCGTCCTGGACTTCACGGACCAGATGGCCCTCGACCACGCCAACCCGGCGCTCGCCGTTAATCAATTCGAATTGAACCAGACGCATGATTTTCTCCTGTGTTATTCGAAACACCGCAGATTCCTGTAGGAGTGAGCCTGCTCGCGATAGCGTCGGCACATCCAAAATTGTTGGTGGCTGATACACCGCTATCGCGAGCCGGCTCACTCCTACAGGGGCCGGTGTCAGTCATTTAGGTACGCGTAGCACCCCGCGCACTCGCGGCAAACTGATCCGCCGGCAACGCGTGCTTGCGCTCCAGCACCCGGTACACCACGCCCGTCAGCACCAGGCCGAACACCATCACGCCCGACAGGAAGTACAAACCCGAGGCCAGATTGCCGGTGTATTCCTTCAGCGCGCCAATCACGAATGGCCCGATGTAACCGCCCAGGTTGCCGACCGAGTTGATCAATGCAATCCCGGCCGCCGCACTGGCGCCAGCAAAAAAACGGCCCGGCAAGGTCCAGAACACCGCCGTGCAGGAAAACAGTGCGAACGCCACCAGGCACAATGCTGCCAGCTGCCACACCGGCACTGTCAGCCAGGCGCTGAAAAACAGGCCAATGGCGCCCAGCACGTAAAGCACTGCCAGGTGGCCGTAACGATCATTCAAGCGATCGGAACTGCGCGGAATGATCAGCAAACCGATAATCCCGAAAATGTAGGGCACCGATGACACAAAACCGGTCACCAGGTCAGTGCCGCCAAACTGCTTGATCAGTGTCGGCAACCAAAGACCGAGACCATAAATGCTCAGGGTCACCGGAAGGTAAAACAGCGCCAGCAGCAATACCCGTTTGTCCTTCAGCGCGTGCAATGGATTGCCGTGGCGGGTCTGGCCGTACGCTTGCAGATCTTTCTTCAGCTCCTCGGTCAGCCAGTCCTTTTCAGCCTGGTCCATCCATTTCACTTGCTGCGGACCGTCCGGCAGCCAGCGCAGCACCGGCCAGGTCAACAGGATCGCCGGGGCACCAATGACGATGAACAGCCACTGCCAGCCGTGCAGACCGAGAATCCCGTCCATGCCCAGCAGACCGCCGGACACCGGACCGGTGATCAGCATGGCGATCGGTTGCGACAGGATGAACAGCCCAAGAATCTTGCCGCGATGGCGAACCGGGAACCACTGAGTGATGTAGTAGAGAACGCCCGGGAAGAACCCGGCCTCAGCGGCACCCAGCAAGAAGCGCATCACGTAGAAGCTGTGCGGCCCCTGAACGAACGCCATGCCGATGGTGATGGCGCCCCAAGTGATCATGATTCGCGCAAACCAGCGGCGGGCGCCAAAGCGTTCGAGCATCAGGTTGCTGGGGATTTCGAAGAGAAAATAGCCAATGAAGAACAGCCCGGCACCCAGACCGTAGGCCGCATCACCGATGCCGATGTCGGCGCCCATGTGCAATTTGGCGAACCCTACGGCGGAGCGATCCACATAGGCGATCAGGTACAGCAGGATCAGGAAGGGGATCAGTTTCAACGTGATGCGACGAATCAGCCGCAGTTCCTGGCTCATGAGATCGGTCTCCGATTGTTGTTGTTATAGAAACTCGGGGGACGCCTCTCGCGAAAATCGCCAGGGCTGATCCCTCCGTTGAAAGCGACTATATAGTAATACTATTTGCGCAACAACACTTCCAAAGCGGCGAAAACCGGCTTATGTTACGCCTCAGCTCGAACAATATAGTCATACAATAAGAGAATCGATCATGTCTGATAAAAAACCCACCCTGCGTTCCGCCCAATGGTTTGGCACGGCCGACAAAAACGGCTTCATGTACCGCAGCTGGATGAAGAATCAGGGCATCGCCGACCACCAGTTTCACGGCAAGCCAATCATCGGCATCTGCAACACCTGGTCGGAACTGACCCCTTGCAACGCGCACTTCCGCCAGATTGCGGAGCACGTCAAACGCGGGGTGATCGAGGCCGGTGGCTTTCCGGTGGAATTCCCGGTGTTCTCCAATGGCGAGTCCAACCTGCGCCCGACCGCCATGCTCACCCGTAACCTGGCCAGCATGGACGTCGAAGAAGCCATTCGCGGCAACCCGATCGACGGTGTGGTGCTGCTGACCGGTTGCGACAAAACCACCCCGGCGCTGCTGATGGGCGCGGCCAGTTGCGACGTGCCGGCGATCGTCGTCACCGGCGGGCCGATGCTTAACGGCAAGCACAAGGGCAAGGACATTGGCTCGGGCACGGTGGTCTGGCAGCTCAGCGAGCAAGTAAAGGCCGGCACCATCACCCTCGACGATTTCCTCGCGGCCGAAGGCGGCATGTCCCGCTCAGCCGGCACCTGCAACACCATGGGCACCGCCTCGACCATGGCTTGCATGGCTGAAGCGCTGGGCACTTCCCTGCCCCACAACGCGGCGATTCCTGCCGTCGATGCGCGCCGTTATGTGTTGGCGCACATGTCAGGCATGCGAGCCGTAGAAATGGTGCGCGAAGATTTGCGCCTGTCGAAGATCCTCACCAAGGAAGCTTTCGAAAACGCCATCCGGGTCAACGCTGCCATCGGTGGTTCGACCAACGCTGTCATTCATTTGAAAGCCATTGCCGGGCGTATCGGCGTGGAACTGGACCTTGATGACTGGACGCGCATCGGCCGCGGCATGCCGACCATCGTCGATCTGCAACCGTCCGGGCGCTTTCTGATGGAAGAGTTTTATTACGCCGGCGGTCTGCCTGCTGTGTTGCGCCGCCTGGGAGAAGCCAACCTGATCCCCAACCCGAACGCGTTGACGGTCAACGGCAAGTCGCTGGGTGAAAACACCAAAGACGCACCGATTTATGGTGAAGACGAAGTGATCCGCACCCTCGACAACCCGATCCGCGCCGATGGTGGCATCTGCGTATTGCGCGGCAACCTTGCGCCGCTTGGCGCTGTTCTCAAGCCATCCGCGGCCAGTGCCGAGCTGATGCAGCATCGCGGTCGCGCGGTGGTGTTCGAGAACTTCGACATGTACAAGGCGCGCATCAACGATCCGGAACTGGATGTGGATGCCAACTCGATTCTGGTGATGAAGAATTGCGGGCCCAAGGGTTACCCGGGCATGGCCGAGGTGGGCAACATGGGCTTGCCGGCCAAGCTGTTGGCGCAAGGTGTGACGGACATGGTGCGGATTTCCGATGCGCGCATGAGCGGCACCGCCTACGGCACGGTCGTATTGCACGTGGCGCCGGAAGCGGCTGCCGGCGGACCTCTGGCGACGGTGAAGGAAGGCGACTGGATCGAGCTCGATTGCGCCAATGGCCGTCTGCATCTGGACATTCCGGACGCCGAGCTCGCCGCGCGCATGGCCGATCTACGGCCGCCGCAGCAATTGATCGTGGGCGGTTATCGTCAGCTGTACATCGATCATGTGCTGCAGGCGGATCAAGGTTGCGACTTTGACTTCCTGGTCGGTTGCCGTGGGTCCGAGGTGCCGCGTCACTCTCATTAACTGCAGAAGGTCGCAGCCCGCGGCAGCATCTATATTTGGAACTTCAATCCCCTGTGGGAGCTAGCCTGCTAGCGATCGAGGTCTGTTAATTGCCATTCATGTTGGCTGACACACCGCTATCGCTGGCAGGCCAGCTCCCACATTTGGTTGCGTAGCCACCTCAGGATTGTGCCGTGCCTGCTATCATGCGCCACACCTCCATCGCACAGGATCGCGCCGCTTCCCATGGATTACCGTAAACCCTCCGACCGCAAAAGCATGCATTCGCGCATCGTCCAGGAACTGGGCATGCAGATCGTTTCCGGGCGTTTCAAGCCGGACGACAAACTGCCCGCCGAGGCGCTGTTGTGCGAGGAATACGCGGTGAGCCGACCGGTGCTGCGTGAAGCCACCCGCGTGCTGGTCGCCAAGGGCCTGGTGTATTCGCGGCCACGTGTCGGTACGGTGGTCAAGCAGCGCAAGGAATGGCACATGCTCGATCCGGATGTGTTGCACTGGCTCATGCAAAGCAGTCCGCAAAATGAATTCTTCGATCTGCTGACCAGCGTGCGCAGCATCATCGAACCCGCTGCGGCGGCCCTTGCTGCGCAATTCGCGACCGACGCCGACATCGCTTCGATCGGTGAAGCTTACCAACGCATGGAAGCCGCACCGACGCCCGAAGCGTTGCTGCAACCGGACCTGGATTTTCACAGCCGCATTGCCGATGCCACGCACAACGACTTGCTGGCGAACCTGTGCAACATGCTCTCGGTCGCGATTGCCGAAGCATTAAAACACTCCAACCAGCGGCCGAATCTGCATGAACTGGCGCTGCCGCGACACAAGGCCATCCTCACCGCCATCGAAAACCGCGACGCTCTCGGCGCCCGGCATGCCACGCTGGTGCAGCTCGACGATGCGCGCAGTGCGTTGAGTGTGGTGCTGGGTAGCGATCCCGCATAACGAACGCCGTGTAGTAGCCGGCTTGCTGGCTCCTACGGGGAATGCGTGCACGATAAAAAAGCCGCAACCCTCAGGTTGCGGCTTTTTCGTTTGTGCCCGCGATCAGTGAGCGAACAACGAGTTGCCCTTCTGCCCGGCGAGCTTCTCCGGTTTGATCAGGAAACGTGCCAGCGCTGGTAACAGCCACAGCGCGCCGAACATGTTCCAGAGCAGCATGAAGGTGAGCATCAGGCCCATGTCGGCCTGGAACTTGATGGCCGAGAAGATCCAGGTGCACACCCCAATGGCCAGGCACAGACCGGTGAACAGCACGGCTTTGCCGGTGGACTTCAGCGTCTGGTAGTAAGCCTCTTGCAGCGGCAGACCCGCGCGCAGGAAGGTTTCGAGACGGCTGTAAATATAGATGCCGTAATCCACGCCGATCCCCACCCCGAGCGCCACCACTGGCAAAGTCGCGACTTTGACGCCGATGCCCATGAACGCCATCAGCGCGTTACCCAGTACCGACGTCAACACCAGCGGCAACACGATGCACAAGGTCGCCGCCCAGGAACGGAAGGTGATCATGCACATGGTGGCGACGCAGATGTAAACCAGAATCAGGATGGTCAGTTCGGATTCCCTGATCACCTCGTTGGTTGCCGCCTCAATGCCCGCATTACCTGCAGCCAGAATGAATTCCAGACCATCCTTGTTGTTTTCCTTGGCGAACTCCTGCACCGCATGCACCGCCCGATCCAGCGTTGCAGCCTTATGGTCGTTGAGGAACACCAGCACCGGTGCCAGTGAGCAACTGTTGTTGTACAAGCCGTCGGCCCGGGCGATGGAGTTGTTCAGCACATCAGGGTTGCGCGACAGGGTTTCCCATTTAAGGTTGCCCTCGTTCATGCCCTTGATCATCTGCTTGGACACCGTCACCAGCGAGATTGCCGATTGCACGCCCTCGGTATTCTGCATCTTCCACATCAGCTCATCGATAGGCGCCATTGCTTCGTAGCGCGAGCAACCTTCCGACTTGGTCTTGACCATCACCACCAACACGTCGGAGCTGGTGGAGTAGTTGCTGATGATGAAGTTGTTGTCCTTGTTGTAGCGCGAGTCCGGGCGTAGCTCCGGGGCACCCTGATCGAGGTCGCCGATCTTCAGGTTCTGGCTGTACCAGAGACCGCCACCGAAGGCCAGCAAGGCCAGAACGATCGACACGGGCGCGACTTTCGGGCTGGCAAAACCGGACAGCAAGCGCCAGAAAGGATGTTCGCGGTGCGCATCTTTCTTGCTGCGCTCGACCGCGCGTTTGCTGATCCCCACGTAGGAGATCGCTACCGGCAGCAGGATCAGGTTGGTGAATACAATGACCGCCACGCCGATGGACGCGCCAATGGCCAGCTCGCGGATGACGCCGATGTCGATGATCAGCAACGTGATGAAACCCACCGCATCGGCAAGGATCGCGATCATGCCCGGCAGGAACAGTTGACGGAAGGTGCGCCGCGCTGCGGTCAGGGCGTTGTCGGCCTCACTCGATTGCAGGGCGATCCCGTTGATCTTCTGCACACCGTGGGAGATACCGATGGCGAAGATCAGGAACGGTACCAACATCGAATAGGGATCGAGTCCGAAGCCGAAAAAGTGCATCAGGCCCAACTGCCAGATCACTGCCACCAGCGTGGTGCTCAATACCGCCACGGTGCTGCGCATGCAGTTGGTAAACCAGTACAGCAGGATCAGCGTGATGACAAAGGCAATGCCGAAGAACATCACCACCATCACCAACCCGTCAATCAGGTCGCCGACCTTCTTGGCGAAACCGACGATATGGATCTGAACATTAGGGTTCTGCGCTTCGAACTTGTTGCGGATCTTGTCTTCGAGTTCGTGGGAGAACTTGCGGTAGTCCAGCGCCAGCAACGTGCCCTGATCCTGCGGGTCCGGGTAGGACTCCAGCAGCGGGATATCGACGATGCTTGACTTGAAGTCATTGGACACCAGGCGTCCAACCTGGCCGGACTTGAGCACGTTGTTGCGCAACAGATCGAGGCTTTGCTGCGAACCGTTGTAGCTCTGCGGGATGACCTCGCCACCGGCGAAGCCTTCCTCCGTCACTTCGGTCCAGCGTACGCTCGGGCTCCACAGCGACTTGAGGCCGGAACGATCGACGCCGGAGATGTAGAACACCTCGTCGTTGATCTGACGCAGGGTCTCCATGTATTCCTTGGAGAAAATGTCACCGTCGGTGGCTTCCACCGAAATGCGCACCGTGTTGCCCAGGTTCGCCAGATCGTTGCGATGCTCCATCATCTTCTGAATGAAGGGATGCTCGAGCGGGATCATTTTTTCGAAACTGGTGGACGGCCGAATCAGCGTCGCCTGCCAGAACAGGAAAATGCTGACCAGCAGGCAGATTACGATCACTGCCGGGCGGTTGTTGAAGATCAGGCGTTCGAGGAACGTCGCCTTGTCCTGGTGATGACTTGTCATGGATGTCATAGCTCCGCCTTTCTTGTTATTTGCCCAGCTCGGCGCCGGTTGGCGAAGTGGCGCGAACGCCGCCCTGTCCTGCCAGTATCAGATTGCCGTCGCCCGCCGCAGTCACTGCCGACACGGAGATGCGGTCCGCTCGATTGAACACGCTGAAAGTCAGGCCGTCGTCGCTGCTGCGCACCACGCTTCCACCATTGCCTACGATCACGATGGAACCGTCGTCAAGCAGCGTCGCTCCGGACAGGCCAAACTCCAGCGCGCCGCGGGTGGCTTTCAACTGGACCGGCTCCCAGCTGGTGCCGAAATCGGTAGAGCGAAACAGGTTGCCGCGCAGCCCGTAAGCCAGCAGCGTATTGGCCTGAGCGGTACCGATCACACCAAAAAATGAACCTTCGTACGGGCCTTCCAGCTTTTCCCAGGTCTGGCCCCAATCGGCTGAACGAAACATGCTGCCCTGCTCGCCGACAACGAACAGCCCGGCATCCTTGACCGCCGCGATGGCGTTGAGGTGAAACTGGTCTTCGTTGTCGAGACGATCACTGACGTCTTCCCAGTGTTTGCCGCCATCGGTGGTGGCCATCAATGCACCGTAAGCGCCCACGGCAAAGCCGCTGTCGACGTCCTGAAACCAGACGTCGAGCAGCGGCGATTCGCGTTTCAATTCTTCGAATTGCTTGGTCCAGGTGGTGCCGCCGTCCTCGGTGGCGAGGATTTGGGCATCGTGGCCGACGGCCCAGCCGTGCTTGTCATCGACAAAAAACACCGCCGTCAGCAACTGGCGGGTGGGCACCCTGGCTTGCGTCCAGCTTTTGCCCTGATCATCGGAATACAGAATGTGCCCGCGGTCGCCGACCGCGATCAGGCGAGCGCCTGCGTGCACAACGTCGAGCATCAGGCTTTTGCTGGCTTTGGCGGACTCAACGGCATAAACAGCATCGGATGCCGTCGCCGCAGCGGCCAGCACAGGTGCCGACAACACGGCACAGCCCAACAGCGAGAGCGCTGTAGCCAGCAACGCGATTCTGCGTAGCGCCGGCGGGCGGCAGACACCCACACCCATGACAGGCTCACTCATAGACCTTCCCCCATTATTATTGTCAGGTCGTTCAACCTTTCAGGGCGCCGTCAGGGGTGCTCGCAGGGAAAGACAAGTCAGGAGCATAGTCCCGAAACCCGCAACCCAGAGCCCCTTCGGAAGCTGGCCTATCCTATCGGGGTTTGGAAAGGTCTGACAATCGACGCCACGTTATCTTTTGTTAACCTGTGTGGTAGACGGGTTGGCTGAATGTTGGGGTATCAGGTGGGGTGATTGGCGATGTGATCCGCACGCACGGGCGGTGTGTCAGGCCAGAACTTCCCCGCGGATGGACTCGCTCAACTGTGGGAGCGAAGCTTGCAAGCGATGGCTTTGTCTTGGGCGACATCTGTTTCGTGGGTGTACATATCCGATTTTTCGGTGATGGCTTTAATTGGTCCCGCCCTTACGGCGGGTCACTTGGAAGAGCGCCAAGTAACCAAGCGCCTGCGCCCCTGACGTACGGTGGCTCGCTTAGGCTCGCCATACCCTCGCTCCGGTCCTGCTCCGTAGGCCCGCCGCCATCGGCCATCCATGGCCGGGGGCGGCTAACCCGGCATCCTTGCCGGGTTGCCCACTGCGCAGAACCTGCGCTCGGCCTGCCGACGGGGCAGATCAAGATCAAGATCAAGATCAAAATCAAGATCCAAAGCAAAGCCAAAGCAACGGCGCCGTCTGGACAGGATCATTCTGTCCGATACGAGAAGGACCTGTACGATAAGGACCTGTAATTGGATGGACTCGCCCAAGCCGAGGCGTCAATGCGCCACGGTGGCAGTCTAAACAGCCAACGACAGCGAGGGCGAGTCCATCCAATTACACAGATTTATGTTGCGGCGCAAACTGCGAGCCAGGTCGGCTATCAGGCCGCCTCGGCGGCTGTGGCGGTTAGCGCACCGTCGGGAGGCTGAGCGCAGGTTCTGCGCAGTGGGCAACCCGGCATGGATGCCGGGTTAGCCGCGCACGGCCAAGGATGGCCGATCGCGGCGGGCCCACGGAGCAGGACCGGAGCGAAGGAATGGCGAGCACTAGCGAGCCACCGGACGTCAGGGGCAAGAGCACTTGGTTACTTGGTGCTCTTCCAAGTGACTCGCTGTAAAAGCGAAACCAATAGTAGCCCTGACCGCAGCAACGGATATGTACACCCAAAAAACCCAATCGCCCAAGGCATAGCCATCGCCGGCAGACCGGCTCCCACATTAACCCGAGTACATCCTCAGGAATGCAGCCGAATCCAAAACAGCCTTCGCCAGCAATCTTCGCTCCTGCAGAATCAGCACTGAACCCGCAGGAGCAAAGCCGCACTCAAGCCAGGCTCTTGCTGATCACCTCAAACACATCACTCGACAACTGACCCGACCCACGAATCCGCTCCAGCTCGCCTTTCATCAACGCCTGACGCTTGTCGTCATATTTGCGCCAGCGAGTCAGCGGTGCCAATTGCCGCGAAGCAATCTGCGGATTAAACCCGTTCAGCTCGATCACCAGATCCGCCAGGAAGCGATAGCCCGAACCATCCGCCGCATGGAAGTTGATCAGGTTTTGCCCGGCAAACGCACCGACCAGCGCCCGCACCTTGTTCGGGTTCTTGATGTTGAAGGCCGGGTGCTGCATCAATTGACGCACCCGCTCCAGTCCACCCGGCAACGGGCTGCCGGCCTGCACGCTGAACCACTGATCCATGACCAGCGGGTTGTCCTTGAAGTGGTCTGCAAACGCCGTCAGTGCCGAGGCTTTCTGCTCTTCGAACGGCGAATTGACCAGCACCGCCAGCGCGGTCAGCCGCTCGGTCATGTTGTCGCTGGTCTCGAACTGCTCGAGCGTCGCCGCCAACACTTCGGCCTTCTCGCTGAGCATCAGGTAGGACAGCGCAATGTTTTGCAGCGCGCGGCGGGCAAAATGCTCGGCTTCGGCCACGTAAGGCGTTTTCTTCGACAGATCGCGGTTGGCCTGATAACGCAGCCATAGCGGTTCGAACAGATTGTTCGCCAACTGTTTGCGAGCAAATTCCCGGGCGATGTGAATGGCATCGACGTCAGCCACTTCGCTGATTTCTGTCAAATACGCCTCACCCGGCAACGAGAGCATCTCGGCGACCATCGCCTGATCCAGCGTTTCATCGGTCAGCACACTGTGCAGCGCGGTGATCAGACGCTGATCGAGCACCAGCGCTTCGCCCTTCTGATGATCGGCAATCAGCTCTTGCAGGACCTGTACCGACAATTGCTGGCCGGCATCCCAACGGTTGAAACCGTCGCTGTCGTGCTGCATCAGGAACATCAGTTGATCGCGGGTGTAAGGGAAGCTCAGTTTCACCGGCGCGGAGAAACCACGCAGCAGCGACGGCAGTGGTTGTTCGGCGATGTCGACAAACGTGAACGTCTGCTCGGCTTCGGTCACTGAAATCACCCGGGAAAAACCCTGAGCGCTGGCCTCGCCCACAAGACGCAACGCAATCTCGCCCCCCTTGCTGTCGAGCAAACCCAGTTCCACAGGGATCACGAACGGCAGTTTTTCCACCTTGTCCGGGGTGGCCGGGCAGCTTTGGCGGAACGTCAGGCTGTAGGTTTTCGCGGCGGCATCGTAGAACTCGCTGACCGCCAACCGCGGCGTGCCGGCCTGGCTGTACCAGCGTTTGAATTGAGTCAGGTCGACGCCGTTCGCATCTTCCATGGCTTTGATGAAATCATCGCAGGTCACGGCCTGACCGTCGTGGCGTTCAAAATACAGGTCGCTGCCTTTACGGAAGCCATCGGCGCCGAGCAAGGTGTGGATCATGCCCACAACTTCCGAACCTTTTTCATACACGGTCAAGGTATAGAAGTTGGAAATTTCGATAAAACTGTCCGGGCGCACGGCATGCGCCATCGGACCGGCGTCTTCGGCAAACTGGTGCGTGCGCAGATACGCCACGTCCTGTATGCGCTTGACCGTGGCCGAGTTCATGTCGGCCGAGAAACCCGCATCGCGGAAAACCGTAAATCCTTCCTTCAGCGAAAGCTGGAACCAGTCGCGGCAGGTCACGCGGTTGCCCGACCAGTTGTGGAAATACTCGTGCGCAACGATCGCTTCGACCCGTTGATGTGCGGCATCGGTGGCGGTCTCGGCGCGTGCCAGCACCGCGCTGGAGTTGAATATGTTGAGGCCCTTGTTCTCCATCGCGCCCATGTTGAAGTCGTTCACCGCGACGATCATGAAGATGTCCAGATCGTATTCGCGGCCGTAGACCTCTTCATCCCAGCGCATCGACTTTTTCAGGCTGTTCATGGCGTGCTGGCACTTGTCGATGTTTTCCGGCTCGACGTAGATGCGCAGCGCTACAGAGCGCCCGGTCATGGTGGTGAACGTGTCTTCGACGCACCACAAGTCACCGGCGACCAGCGCGAACAGGTAAGCCGGTTTCTTGAACGGGTCTTCCCACGTTGCCCAGTGCCGGCCGTCTTCGCCGGGGCCGCTGGCAATCGGGTTGCCGTTGGACAAAAGCACCGGGTAGCTGTGCTGTTCGGCGACCACGGTGGTGGTGAACGTGCTCATCACGTCCGGCCGGTCGAGGTAATACGTGATCTTGCGGAAGCCTTCGGCCTCGCACTGGGTGCAGAACATCGTGCCGGACTTGTACAGGCCTTCCAGCGCGGTATTGGTTTCCGGGTGGATCCGGACGCTGGTGTCGACCGTGAAGCTTTCGCTGGTCGGTTGCAGGGTCAGATGGTTCTCGCTTAACTGGTAGTCCGCTTCGCCCAGCTCACGGTCGGCCAGGGTGACCGACAGCAACTCCAGTTGCTGACCGTCCAGCACCAGCGGCGGCAGGCCCGGGCCACGCTCGGGATTGCGGCGCATCACCAGTTGCGCATGGACCAGGCTGTGGTCCTCGTACAACTCGAAGGTAAGGTGTGTCTCGTCGATCAGGTACTCGGGCGCCTGATAGTCTTTCAGGTAAATCATCTTCGGTTGTTCGGTGCGCATGCTGGAGTCCTTACTGATGCACGGCGAGCTGATAAGCCGTGTATTTGCGAATATTGATCACGCCGGTGTCGAAAATCAGGTATTGCCCTTTGATTCCCAGCAGCGTGCCTTCGGCGATCGGATTCTTGTCCAGGTTGAAGCTGACGATCTTGGCCGGGTACTGCTCGACCGGGTAGCGGATTTCGATGGGTTCCACGTCGGCAATTGTCTGAAGGGCCTGCAGGCCGAATCGTTCCTGCAAACCTTGCAAACCCTGCGCGCAGCTCTCGAACAGCTGATCACGCACCTGTGCCAGATCCACCGACACCGCTTCGCCCTTGAGTAAAGCACGCCAGTTGGTTTTGTCGGCCACCTGACTGCGGAACAGGTCTTCGACAAAACCCGATTGCTGACGGGTCGAGACGCGCATGATCGGCAAGGCCTGACGCGCGCCTTGGTCGATCCAGCGCGTGGGCAGCTGGGTGGCGCGGGTGATGCCCACTTTGACCCCGGAAGAATTCGACAGATACACCACATGATCGGTCATGCAGAACGTGTTGCCCCACTCCGGATCACGGCAGGTGCCCGCGTCGTAATGGCAACGCTCCGGGCTCATGATGCACAGATCGCACTGGGCCAGTCTGGTCATGCACGGGTAGCAATAACCCTGGCTGAAACTGGTTTTGGTCTTGCGACCGCAATGGGAGCAATGAATCGCCCCCAGAAACTCCAGACGCACCGTGCGGCCGATCAACGGATTGACCGGCAACTCGGTATCGCCCAGACGAAACGCGTACTGCACGTGCGGCCCGTCGAGGCGCGCCGACATCTTGCTGATTGCACCGCGGCCAATCTCGATCAATGGATGGCATCCGACTTGAACAGAATGTTGGGCACGCTGATCGACTTCGAACTGCATTCCTGCGGGCCCATGTAACCGGTGCGCTCTTCCTCGGGCAGGTTCTGGATTTCCCAGGCAATCATCGCTTGCAGCGACAGTTCGCGTTGCTCGGCGGTAAGCTTGTTGCCGTCGGACCATTTACCGATCTCCACCGCCAGTTTCAGGCTCTGGTAGATATCAGGCGTGATGTTGCTGATCATTTCGTTGAAAGAGGACATTCGGTCTCCGCGGTCTCTTGATACACACGTAACATTTTTAGACGGGCAGTTTACGGCGGTTGTACAAACCGCCCAACAAACCGGTCAGGCATCCGACGAGCAACCCGCTGACGTGGGCCGCGTTGGCGATTTCCCCAAAGCCGATCAACGAGATCACCCCGGACAGGCAGACCAGCAACCACACCAACATCATCACCAGCACGCCTCGCGGCAGGCGATAAGCCGGGTTCGGCGCCAGCACCTGAAAAATCCAGCAATGCCCGAGCAGGCCATACAGTACACCGGACAAGCCGCCAAACAGGGTCGGTCCGCTGAAAACGAACTGGGCATAGTTGGAGGCCACAGCGAACAGCAACGTCAGGCCAATCAGGTTGATGCTGCCCTGCCGCGATTCGATGCGCCGCCCCAGTTCCCAGTACCACATGCCGTTCATCGCCAGGTGCAGGATGCCGAAATGGATCAGCATCGGTGTCACCAGTCGCCACCACTGCCCCGCCGCCAGGCTGTCGGCCAATGGCACGAAATGGATGTAGTCGCCCACAATGCGGAAATCGAGGAAGGTCAGCCAGCGCACGGTATCGAGGTTTTCCCCGAGCAGCGTCACCGCACCGACCATCAGGCTGAAGATCAGCACCAAAGCGGTCGCTTTGGCATGGCGCAGTTGCTCGATAACACCTGGACGCCTGGCAGCCTGTGCCGCCGGGATGTCCAGGTGCTGATCGGGGTCGCCCGCCGGGAAGCGTTCATACAACGAGCGCACGTCTTCGCTGATGTTGGCCGGCACCCACAGCACTTGCTCGCCTGACTCTTCACTGACCCGGTGCGGCACTTGCATGCGTTGCAGCAGTTTGACGAAGCCGCTGAGATCCACGTTCAGCGGCAGTCGCAGGACGGCCACGGTACTCATTGCAGCACCTGCGGACGTTCAACGTCGACCCAGACAAATTTGTGCGGGTCGAGCCGGGTTTCCTGGTCGAGTCGATAGGCGCACAGCTTGCCGTACAGCACCGCGCTGTAATCCAGGCAGGCCAGATTCGGCCGGATGGGGGCCGGTTTGCCGCTGCGCCAGTAATGGCCGACGAACAGCAACGGCTCATCCGCGCCGTAGCGCAACAGGGTGTTCTTTTCGTTGGACGACAGCGGCGTCAGGGCCACCGGTTCAGGCAATGCGTCGGGCTGGAACACGATGTCTCCGTAGGTTTGCGGGTCGTCTTCCCAGAACTTGGTGCGGAAAAACGACCGGGTCAGGCCGTCGCCGCTGGTCATGGTCAGCCCGTCGGGCAAACGCATGTCGGTACCGCGCAACAGCCGGTCGAAAACCGCGCAGGCGAAACTGCCGGGGATCGCCGACGCCTGCAGGAAAGCCTCGTCGACGCAGCCGTCGGGGAACAACCCCCGCAGTGGCGCGATCAGCCCCGCATCCCAACAGGCGTGCACCACGCGAAAACGCCCGGCATCGACGAACAATGGCATGTCGTAGAACCACTGCTGAAAATCATGCCAGTCGCCCGGATGGTCCTCGAACTGTTTCAGGGTTTCCCCCAGCAAACGCGCATGGCGCGGGGTATGTTCGCGCACGAACTGTTTGCCGCTGCCGGGCGGCGCCGGTGTGCTCCAGCCGAGCGCGTTGAATTCGTGGTTGCCCATGATGCACAGCGCCTGCCCGGCCTCAACCATGTCGTGGACAATGTGCAGCGCTTCGCGAATTCGCGGGCCGCGGTCGATGATGTCACCGACGAACACTGCCATGCGCGACGGATGTCGCCAGACGCCGCCTTGTTTGTGGTAACCGAGCCGGTCGAGCAAGTGCTCAAGGGTCAGAGCGCAACCGTGCACGTCACCGATCAGGTCGTAGCTACGCGCGGGATCGAGCATCAGTCGCCTCCACCACCCAGCTTGCTGCCCCAGCCGAGTTTGGTCCGGCAGACTTCGTAGTAGTTGTGGTCGAGCGGATGAATCAGGCGCAGCTTCTGCGCTTTTTTGCTGACGGTGATGGTGTCGCCTGGCGCGCAGGTGAAGTGGTTCTGCCCGTCGCAGGAGACTTGCGGGTAGATCTGCATATCTTTGGACACGACGATTTTCAGCTCACTGTTGCCATCGACCACAATCGGCCTGCCCGACAAGGTATGGGGGTACATCGGCACAATCACAATAGCGTCGAGCTTGGGGTGCATGATCGGGCCACCCGCCGACAGGGCGTAAGCGGTCGAGCCGGTGGGCGTCGCGACGATCAGGCCGTCGGCCTTCTGACTGCAGACGAACTGGCCGTCGATGTACAGTTCGAATTCGATCATTCGCGTCGATTTGCCCGGATGCAGCACCACGTCGTTCAGTGCATCGCCCTGACCGATGGCCTCGGCGTGACGCCGGACTTCGGCCTGCAGCAGGAAGCGGTTTTCCACCAGATAGTGGCCGTCGAGCACTTCGGCGACTTTGATTTCCAGTTCGTCGGGGCGGATGTCGGTCAAAAAGCCGAGGCTGCCACGGTTGATGCCCAGCACCGGAATATTGTGTCGCGCCAGGGCGCGCGCGGCCCCCAGCAGACTGCCGTCGCCGCCGACCACAATCACCATGTCACAGACTTCGCCGAGCATCTTGCGCGACGAGGTTTGCAGGCCGTGCCCTGGCAAGACTTCCGCGATGGTGTCTTCGAGGATCACGTGCAGGTGGCGATCGAGCAGAAAGCGTTTCAGTCGGCGGACGGTATCCAGCACCTGCGAACTGCCCAGGCGACCGATGATGCCGATATTACGAAATTGCTCCATGGGGCTCCTGCGGGGGTCTGCGGCGGCGAAAAACACGATTATGGGCGAAAGCGCGGGATAGACAAAATCCTTTCACCCCAGAGGTCCACTCAGGTTTGAGGCTATGCTCGCAAGATGATTCTATTTCCCGATTTGCTGCAGTTACCTCACCAGTTGCGCCACCCGGAAGTGCGCGACCTGGCGTGGGTCATCCTCGCGCCGCCGATGCTGGAGAACACGCCGTGGCCGCAGCGTCATCCGCTGACGGGCAGCGACTGGGTGCAAGCGCCGGAACGGCTGGAGCGCTGGCTGCACCAACTGGACCGCGACAGTTACGACTTGCTGCACTGGCTCGCTCAGGCGCGCACCCGACGGCTGGGCTTGTATTACGAACGTTTGTGGCAATACGCCGTGAAGCAGGCGCCGGGCATCGAGTTGATCGCCGCCAACCTGCCCATCCGCCGCGAAGGCCACACGCTGGGTGAACTGGACATGCTGCTGCGCGACCGCGACGGCGTGCATCATCTGGAACTGGCGATCAAGCTTTACCTCGGGCCGCAAGATGGCGATGGGCAGGAAACGGCGCAGTGGCTAGGCCCCGGCTGTCATGATCGGCTGGACCGCAAACTGGCGCATCTGAGCCAGCATCAACTGCCGATCTCTGCCCGCCCGGAAAGCCGCGAAGTGCTGGCGGCCCTGGATATTCAGCAGTTCCGTGCGCATTTGTGGCTGGGCGGCTATTTGTTGTACCCGTGGCCGGGTCAGGCTGAACCGCCCATCGGTGCCCATCCGCGGCACTTGCGGGGCAGCTGGTTGCATCAGAAGGATTGGCCAGACTTTGTTGCTCAACGTCCGGCCGGCCGTTGGCAACCCCTGCCCCGCCATGCCTGGCTGGCACCGGCGCATTATCCGGCTGATCAGACGTGGGGCAGTGAACAGTTGAATGCCTGGCTGACGGACCTGGCGCCACTGGCGCCTGCACAGTTGCTGGTGCGCCTGATCGAGAATGGCGATGGGGATTGGGAGGAAGCGGAGCGCTTGTTCCTGGTCGCGGATCTTTGGCCGAATGTGCCGGGCAATGGCTGACAGGTGGAAGCAAAGCTTGCTGGCGATTTCGGTGGGTCAGTCATGGTTTGGGTTGAATGACGCAGCGCTTTCGCGAGCAAGCTCGGCTCCTGCAGTTTTTGGTCGGCCGCAGATTTTGGCGGCGCACGCTCGACGGTGTCTACAGGGGATTCAGACCTTTTTGTGTTGTTCGACCCACCGAGCGTAAGCATCGATGAATTTTTGCAGGAATGGCTTGACCGTCTCGGACAAGTTACCGGCCTCGTCAAACGCCGTACCCGCCCCGCCCAGGTACGCTTCCGGCTGCTGCATCAGCGGCACATCGAGAAATACCATGGACTGGCGCAAATGGTGGTTCGCCCCGAAGCCACCGATGGCGCCCGGTGAAGCACTGATCACCGCTCCAGGTTTACCACTGAAGCAGCTTTGGCCATAGGGCCGCGAGCCAACGTCAATCGCGTTCTTCAAGGGTGCCGGCACCGAACGGTTATATTCCGGCGTCACGAACAGCAACGCGTCGGATGAACTCACTTGTTGTCGGAAAGTGCTGTAGGCTGCCGGCGGTGAAGCGCCATCGATGTCTTCGTTATAGAGCGGCAGGTCGCCGATTTCGACAATGTCGAGTTTGAGATGGGCAGGCGCCAGGTCAGCAAGGGCCAAAGCGATCTTCCGATTGATAGATTCCTTTCTCAAGCTGCCGACCACAACGGCGATCGTGTAAACGTTGCTCATGGAAATGTTCTCGACTGTCCGATGGAAAGAGCTTGTAGTTATAGATGACGATCCAGGCAGCGGGCGAGTGATAAATGCGGCTCCCTGACTATTTTTTCCAGGCAGGAAAACTTACTTCGCCCAAGCACGGTCTACAGGTCCGCAAATTGAGTGATTTATCCCCAGAGGTTCTAAGCAGATGGCAGCAGTACTCGTCGGTCAGTTCCATGCAAGAGACGCGGAAGGCCGCGTTTATTCCGTGCATGAGTTCCAGGAATCCACCCCGTCGGCAGACGGCTTCACTGGCTCGGCGCCTGTGACCACCTACAAACTGGCTATTGGCGATCGCGTCAACAAGCTCGACGACAACCAGTTTCTGCTGGTGCAATCGAACATCACTATCGTGCGCGAACCCGACACCTACGTCGGCAGCCTGCCGGAAACCAACGTCGCCTCATAACCTCGCGTTATGAGCAGAAGTCATGTGCGCGGACTTGGGTTAGGATTCAGCCACTGACCCCCTCACCTGCCGAACATGGACTTCACGCATGCGTTTACGCCACATCGAAGTGATTCAGGCGCTGCTGCAGACCGGTCACCTGGGCACCGCCGCTGATTGGCTGCAGTTGCCAGTGGCCGACGTCGAACACCTGCTGCAGGACGCCGAGAGCCAGTTGGGGTTCATGCTGTTTTCCAGCGTGCGCGGTCGATTGCAGGCCACGCGCGAGGCGCGAGAGCTGCAGGGCGAAATTGCTCATCTCTACGCCGCGCTCGAGCCGATACAACGGCTGGCCGCGAGCCTCAAGCACTATCATGCACCGCCCCTTCGAATCCTTTGCACGCCACCGCTTGCGCACCAATTGTTGCCCTGCAGCATTGCGGCGTTGCGCCGACGTTTTCCCGATGCACCTTGCACGCTGCTGAGCGAACCCACTTGCGGCATCATCCGCAGCCTGCTGCTGCGCCAAAGCGACGTGGGTTTGAGCCTGCACGATCCACACCATGTCGATATCGAATGCCAGCAGATTGCTCAGGGTAAATTGCAGTTGCTGGCGCCGCATGGCTGGCTGCAGCCAAAGCAAAAATACATTTCCCTGCAGGACCTCGCCGGCCAGGCGCTGGTCGGCCTCGAGGGGCACGAGTCGCTAAGTCCGGCGTTCGACAATAAACTGCAAACGCTGCGCCCTGCCCCGGTGATCCATATCCGTGTGCAGACGCATCAGATGATGCGCAGCATGGTCGAGGCCGGCGAAGGCCTGGCCCTTGTTGACCCGTTCACCGCTCTCGGCGCCAGGCATGCCGGACTGGATGCCTGCCCATTGGTGCCCGCGGTGCCCGTCTGCCTGTATGCGTTGACATTGAAGAATGCCGAGCCCTCGCCCGCCGCTCAGGCGCTGCTGGAAATCGTCACGGTACAAGCCGCGGCGATGTTATCGAGCTGAGCGTACTTTGCAGCGGATTATCGAACAGTCGGTACCAGAACAGCGCCATCTCCGCCGTATTGGGATCGATGCCGCGATATCGCAGATGATCGACCCCGCCAATCACATAACCGCAGCGTTCATAGAGCCGGCACGCGCCGAGGTTGTTGTTCTGGGTCTCGAGCATGATGCCCGGCAATTTTTTCTTGCGGCTCCAGAACTGCGCAACATCCAGCAGTGCCTTGGCCACGCCGTGCCGACGGGCCGGCGTATGCACCGCCAGTTCATCGATGTGGGCGAAACCGTTCCAATTGGTGCTGATGACCAGGTGGCCCACCGGCTCATCGTCCAGAAAGGCCATGAAGATCGCGCTGTCGGCGGCATCGCGAAAACTGCCGAATTCCTCGGGATCGATGCCATAGCACTTGCGGTATGGGGTAATCGGCGTTACCGGCCACTGATCGACCGGTTTGCCGGGTTCGGCTGCTGCATAGGCGGCGACTTCAAAACTGAAATCGCTGCCCCAGATATACGCCGCGAAACCATCATCGGCTACCCGCACCGACAGTCCTGGGTATTTCGGATTCATCACCGGTTGCATACTGGGAAAGGTCCTCACTCCTTGACGCAATCGACGGTATAAACCCGCCCATTGCCCTCATCTTGATGTTCGTGTTGCAAGCCGTGCACATCGGCCACAAAGCCTGGAAAGCTGCTGTCGAATGTTCGGGCAAACGCCAGGTAATCATTGATCGAGCGCGTCGCTTCGGTGAACCGTTCGCCCGGCATGATCAGCGGAATGCCGGGCGGATACGGCACCAGCATCACCGCCGCGATTCGCCCCTGCAGAGCATCAATCGACACCGCCTCGACCTCGCCACGCACCAGGTGATCATAAGCCTCAGCGGGCGACATGGCGATTTCAGGCAGCACCGTGTACATGCGCTTGAGATGTTTGGCCGTGGCGTTACTGCGGTAGCAGGCGTGCAGTTGATCACACAAATCGCGCAGCCCCATGCCCCTATAACGCGCGGCATCCTGTTGAACCACGCACGGCAGGCAGCAGGCGAGGCTGACGTTGGCGTCGTAGCTGCGTTTGAATTCCAGCAGCTCGGTGAGCAACGTGCTCCATTTGCCTTTGGTGATGCCCATCGAGAAGAGCACCAGAAACGAATACAGGCCAGTCTTTTCAACGACCAGTCCGCGTTCCCAGAGAAACTTGCTGACTACCGCAGCGGGGATGCCGCGCTCGCTCAGCGCGCCGCCCGCCGTCAAGCCGGGCATCACCAGCGTGACCCTGATCGGATCCAGCAGCACATAGTCGTCTGTCACGCCGGCAAAACCGTGCCAGTCGGCGTCGGGTTGCAGCAACCAATCCACGGTAGACACCTGTTCGATGCCTTCGACCGAGGGCGGCTGCCAGATGGAGAACCACCAGTCATCGGCGGCGATGTGCTGACGCAGGTTAGCCAGGGCGCGACGAAAACTCAGGGCCTCGTCGAACATTTCCTGTAACAGCGAATGCCCGGCCGGGCCTTCCATCATGGCGGAGGCCACGTCCAGCGAGGCGATGATGCTGTACTGCGGCGAAGTGGAGATGTGCATCATGAACGCTTCGTTGAATCGGTCGCGATCAAGTTGCCGTGCGCCACCGTCCTGCACGTGAATCATCGAAGCCTGGCTGAACGCCGCGAGCAATTTGTGCGTGGAATGAGTGGTGAACACCAGCGGGCTGTCGTCACTGCGCGAGGTGCCCATGCCGTAACGTCCGGCAAAAAATTCGTGAAATGCTGCGTAGGCGTACCAGGCCTCGTCGAAGTGCAGCACCTCGACGCTGTTGCCCAGACATTGCTTGATCAGCTCCGCGTTGTAGCAGAGACCGTCATAGGTCGAGTTGGTGACCACGGCGAGCTTGACCTTGGGCTCACGCCCCTTGGTCAACGGGCTGGCGTCGATCTTCGCCTGGATCGACTCCCGACTGAATTCACTGAGCGGAATCGGACCGATGATCCCCAGTTCGTTGCGCTCGGGACACAGGTACAACGGAATCGCGCCGGTCATGATGATCGAGTGCAACACTGACTTGTGGCAGTTGCGGTCCACCAGCACCAGGTCACCGCGGGCCACCATCGAGTGCCATACAATTTTGTTGGCGGTCGAGGTGCCATTGATCACGAAAAAAGTGTGATCGGCGCCGAAATTCCGCGCCGCGCGCGCTTCCGCCTCGGCCAGTGGACCGGTGTGATCGAGCAACGACCCAAGTTCGGGCACCGATACCGACAAGTCCGAGCGCAGGGTGTTTTCCCCGAAGAACTGATGAAAAGCCTCGCCGACCGGGCTCTTGTGATAGGCCACACCACCGCCATGGCCGGGCGTATGCCAGGAATAATTGGAATCGGCCGTGTGCTGGACCAGCGCCTTGAAGAAAGGCGGGAGTAAACCATCGAGGTATTTGCGTGCAGCGCGTGCCACTTGCCGGGCGAGAAACGGCACAGTGTCTTCGAACAGATAAAGAATGCCGCGCAGCTGATTGAGTTCATCCATGGCGTCGGCGGGTGCGTTTTCGAGGGTGACCTGCTCGCCAAGGGCGAAAATCGGCAAGTCCGGGGCACGCACACGCGCCAGACCGATCAGGTCGGCCATGTTCTGCAGCAGGTGGGAATTGGCGCTGGGGTCTTCGGCCGCGATCAGCATGCACGAGAGGCCGTGATGCGTCGAAGCAACCAGACGCCCCTCGGTGTAATCGACCGCCGAAACAATGCTGAAGCCCTCCTGCTCCAGCTCCCGGGCAATGCCGCGCACGCGATCACCGGCAACGGTGTCTGCCTTGATGTCGCGATGGACGATCAACACCGGGAATTTCAAGTCTTTGTACATAAGGCCATGTCCTGAGGCGGCAGTCAGAGACCCGCCAATGAACTCAGGGTAGAGGGTTGAAGCGAATGTGGCGAGGGGGTAAGCCCCAAGGTGGATCACAGGCGCCCCCTGATGCTGCAAGTTTGCACACCTGTAGCAGCTGCCGAAGGCTGCGTCGGCGGTCAACAAGATGGCCGGTGAAAATCAATTGAACAACCGGCTCCGCCGCACGCTGTCTGCGGCAGCTGCTACAGAGACTTAGGCTTGGGCTTTGGCCAGTTGCTGCCACAGCGAAGGAGCGCCGGCCGCTTTGGCGATGGCTTCCAGACGCGCCACGTGCTGCGCCAGATCGTCATCGTTGGCTGCGATGATCCGCGTTGGACGACGATCGACAGGAAGGCGACGGATTTCGGTGGCCGAGTTGTCCGCGCCCTCGCCCGCGCCATTGCCATCGGAGGCGTTGCCTGCCAGCGACAGGCTGGTCTGGCCACCCGTCATGGTCAGGTAAACGTCGGCGAGAATCTCGGAGTCGAGCAAGGCGCCGTGCAGTTCACGCCCGGAGTTGTCGACGCCATAGCGTTTGCACAAGGCGTCGAGGCTATTGCGCTGCCCCGGGTGACGTTCCCGGGCCATCATCAATGTGTCGAGGATCGAGCAGTGTTGCGTGATGTCCGCGCGATCGTGCTGGCCCATCAGGGCGAATTCGTTGTTGATGAAGCCAACGTCGAACGCCGCGTTATGGATGATCAGCTGCGCGCCCTTGATGAACTCGAAGAACTCATCGGCCACTTCCGTGAAACGCGGTTTGCCCACCAGGAATTCGTTGGTGATGCCGTGCACGCCGATGGCGCCCTCGTCACTCTCGCGATCCGGTTGCAGGTAAACGTGGAAGTGCCGGCCGGTCAGGCGTCGGCCGATCAGTTCGACGCAACCGATTTCGATAATCCGGTGGCCGTCGGTTACCGGCATGCCGGTGGTTTCGGTATCGAGTACTACGGATCTGGTGGCCATCGGTGCTCAGCTCTCAACGGGTCAATCGTGCAAAAGCGCGGATGTTACCACGCGGGTGGGGAGCTTTCAGGTACACCGTGTCGCACCCATCGCCAGCAGGGTGGCTCCCACAAGCAGTGCACCCACACCAAATCAGGCTTGCTTGTACCCGCGCACTTCATCGACGCCACGGTTGGCCAACTGATCGGCGCGCTCGTTACCGTGATGGCCGATGTGCCCGCGCACCCATTTCCAGGTGACGTTGTGGCGGTTGACCTGCTCGTCGAGGAGTTTCCACAGGTCAGCGTTTTTCACCGGTTCTTTCGCGGCGGTTTTCCAGCCGCGTTTTTTCCAGTTGTCCATCCACTCATTGATGCCTTTCATCACGTACTGCGAGTCTGTAACGAGCAGCACGTCGCACGAACGCTTGAGTTCTTCCAGGCCACGTATTGCGCCCATCAGCTCCATTCGGTTATTGGTGGTGTTGGCTTCGCCGCCCCAGAGTTCCTTTTCCACACCTTTGCACACCAGCAGCGCACCCCAGCCGCCAGGGCCGGGGTTGCCTTTACAGGCGCCGTCGGTAAAAAGTTCTACGCTATCGCTCATGCCAATCTATCCAGAAAAATGCTGTGGCTCGCCGATTTGCGGTCAGCGATGCCCGAGGCCGGGGCGAACCCGGCCGGGAATAAAAACAGGTATTACGGTTCGATGTTGCGACGATTGACCTTGGCCATCGGCAAGGGGATCAGCTTGCCCATCGGCTCGCGTCGTTCCTGACGCAGAGGTCGCAGGCCCACCACGATCTTGCGCGCGACCAACAGATAAAAGCCGCCACCCGACAATTGCCAGTCACCGGCCTTGCGCTCCCAACCGGCCAGACGAGCTTGCCAGGCGGGGGATGCGAGCGGCGGACGATAGCATCCGAAGCGGCGTTTCTCCAGCGCGAAGCCCAGCAGGTTCAGCCAGTCGCCAACCCGCGACGGCGAAATGCAGCGGGCTTTGCGCAAAGCATCATTGGCAAACAAATGCCGCAACCCCCAAGTGCTCCACGGGTTAATGCCGATGATCAAGAGATGCCCGCCGGGGCGCACGCTGCTCGCCGCTTCACGCAACAAACCGTGGGGCGACAGACAAAAATCCAGCCCGTGCTGCAGGACCACGACATCGGCGGCGTGCTCGCTCAAAGGCCACGCCTGCTCTTCGCAAACGATCTCCACACCCGGCAGCGGCGCACCCAGACGCACATTACGCTGCACCTGCGTCGCAGGCGGCGGTGTTTGCGCCGAAGGCCCGTAATGCACCAGATAGCCACCAAAGAAGCGGCCCAGCTCGTCTTCGAGCATGCGCCGTTCTTCGTCCAGCAAAAACTGCCCGATCGGCCCGGACAACCATTCACGGGCCGCACTGATCAAGGCAAGCCAGTCAGGATCAGCCTTAGCGAACGCTTTATCAGTCATTGCATTCTCCAACGCGCCAGGAAGTTCTAAGATGCGCCATTGTTTACCGCTTGGCGAATCCGACGATGATACAGATCACAGCCCTGCCCGCCTTCACCGACAACTACATCTGGTTGTTACAGGACCGCGATACCCGCCGCTGCGCCGTGGTCGATCCGGGCGATGCCGCGCCGGTGCAAGCCTGGCTTCGCGCGAATCCGGACTGGGTGTTGAGCGATATTCTGATCACTCATCACCATCACGACCATGTCGGCGGTGTCGCGCAACTGAAAAAAGCGACGGACGCGAAAGTCTATGGCCCTGCCCGTGAGACCATCCCGGCGCGGGAAGTGGCCCTCAAGGACAACGACCGCATCAACGTCCTTGGGCTCGACTTCGATGTCATCGATGTTGCGGGGCACACCAGCGGGCATGTCGCTTTTTACCACCCGGGCATGCTGTTTTGCGGCGACACCCTGTTTGCCGCGGGTTGCGGGCGGTTGTTCGAAGGTACGCCCGAGCAGATGCACGCCTCGCTGACGCGCCTGGCGGCATTGCCCGACGCTACGCAAGTCTACTGCGCGCATGAATATACGCTGAGCAATCTGCGCTTTGCCGCAGCAGTCGAACCTGGCAATGCGGACATTGCCGATCGTCTCGCCGACGTGATCGAAAAACGTCAAGCCGGGACCATCACACTGCCGTCGAACCTGGCTCTGGAAAAGCTGACCAATCCGTTTTTACGAACCGGCGAAACATCCGTTAAAGAAAAAGTGGACGAACGGACCGGGACCTCTAACCGCGTGCCGAGCGCAGTTTTTGCGGCACTCAGGGCGTGGAAAGACACGTTCTAAGGGGGCTGGCGGACGGTGCGTAAAATCTCAATGGTTGACCGCAGAGGGTGCGCTTTCTAGAATCGCCCGACATTTTTGCCCGGAACTTACTTCCAGCCAATGTCGTCATCTACTCGTCGGTCCATCCATTCAGATGCATTGACCCGCCTGGCTCAAGCCATCGCGGTGGCTGTGTCCGCCACCCTGGCGGGCTGTTCCAGCCACGTGCCGCAAACCGAAGTGACCCACACTCCGCACATCGCGGCACGCGCCAAACAGAAGCCTGTCTGGCTTACCGAAAAGCCTGTTCCACAAATTCCCCAGGACGTCTGGGAGCGCATGCGCCAAGGCTTTCAGCTGCAGGACAACGTTGGCGTCAACCCGCGCGTCGAGCAACAGCGCTTGTGGTTCGCGAGCAACCCGTCCTACCTGGAAACGGCTGGCGAACGCGGCAGCCTCTACATTCACTATATTGTCGAGCGCCTCGAAGAGCGAAACATGCCGCTGGAACTGGCCCTGCTTCCAGTGATTGAAAGCTCCTACAACCCGATGGCCTATTCGCGCGCCCATGCCGTGGGTTTGTGGCAGTTCATTCCATCCACCGGCCGCTATTTCAATCTGCGTCAGACGCGTTTTTATGACGGCCGCCGCGACATCACCGCGTCGACCACCGCGGCAATGGATTATCTGACCCGCCTGCACGACATGTTCAACGGTGACTGGTTGTTGGCGCTTGCAGCCTACAACGCCGGTGAGGGCACGGTGAGCCGCGCCATCGAGCGCAATGAAAAGCTGGGTTTGCCGACCGACTACTGGAACCTGCCCCTGCCCGCAGAAACCCAGGCCTACGTGCCAAAGTTGCTGGCACTGTCGCAAGTGGTGCTGGCCCCGGAAGCGTATGGCGTGAACCTCAGCCCGATCGCCAACGAGCCTTACTTCCAGGTGGTCGAAATCAGCCAGCGCATGGACCTGTCCAAGGTCGCAGCGGTGGCTGACATCGACGAAGACGAGCTGTTTCAGCTCAACCCGGCGTTCAAACAGCGCACCACCATTGACGGCCCTCAGCATTTGCTGGTGCCGACGTCGAAGGCGCAGCTGCTGACCGCCAGCCTGTCGACCATGCGACCGGACGAGTTGATCAGCCAGAAGCCGCTCAAACCGGTCTTCGAGGGTATCGACCGCAACGAGATCGCCAGCCTCAAACGCGCCTATCGAGTCAAACGCGGCGACAACCTGGGCACTATCGCCAAGGCCAACAAGGTCGACGTCAAAGACTTGCAGCGCTGGAACAGGTTGTCCGGCAAAAACCTCAAGGTTGGCCAGACCCTGGTCATGCAGGACACCACCAAGCGTGGCTCCGGACGGGTCAACACCGTCGTGGCGGCGAACAGCAAGTCCGCTGGCAAATCCACCGGCAAAAAGCAGCAGACTCAATACAAGGTCAAGCAAGGCGACTCCTTGTACATGGTGGCCAAGCGTTTCAATGTGGAAATGCAACACCTCAAGCGCTGGAATCCTCGGGTTGGCCAAGCGCTGAAGCCCGGCCAGATGCTGACGGTGTCCTCGCCGCATTAAAAAAATAGCCCCTGACATTCAGGGGCATTTTTTTGCCTGCGATTCGAGGTCTGCTGAAATCTCGCGGCTGCAAAGGTCCTGTGGCGAGGGGGCTCGCCCCCGTTGGGTCGCGAAGCCCCCCTTTACAATCCTTTTGCCCCCAGAGTCTGCAGGATTTACGACTGCTTCGCAGCCGGACGGGGTGGTGCGGCATTCCGACAAGCTCCCTCGCTACAGGATGAGCAAGACCTCCAGCAATATTGTGTTCACCAGGTGATCGCGTCTGCAATTAACAACGCATTAATTCAGTGTCTTTTTCCTGTCCATACAAGCTGTTACTGTACGGCCCACAAAGCCCAAGCCGCCTGGATCGGATCTCTGACTTGAAGCGTCCTCTCCTTCTTTGCCTGATCAGCCTGGCCTTGAGCTCCCCCGCAAGCGCGACGATTAGCGAAAGCCATGGTTATGCGCAGTTCGGCACGCTCAAGTATCCGGCCAGATTTACCCACTTCGATTGGGTCAACCCGCAAGCGCCCAAGGGCGGTACGTTGCGGGTGATGGCGTTTGGCACCTTCGATACGCTCAACCCCTACACGTTCAAGGGCTCCAGCCCGGTCGGCACGGCCAATTTCCTGCAGTACGGCATCAACGAACTCAACGAACCGCTGATGGTCGGCACCGGACAGTACGCGCCCTCCGGCGATGAGCCGACGTCCAGCTATGGCCTGATCGCGCGATCGGTGGAGTACGCAGAAGACCGAAGCTGGGTGGTTTTCAACCTGCGCCCGGAAGCACGATTTCACGACGGCACGCCGATCACCGCGCACGACGTGGCGTTTTCCTACCGCCTGTTGCTCAAGGAAGGTCATCCGCAGTACCGCACCAATCTGCAGGAAGTGTTGCGGGTCGATGTGCTCAACCCCCACCGCATCCGTTTTGTCTTCAGGCGGGCCGGCAATCCGTTGCTGATCCTGCGCCTGGGTGAGCTGCCGGTGTTGCCGCAGCATTACTGGAAGGGTCGCGACTTCAAGGCCACCACCTTCGAACCACCACTGGGCAGCGGCCCTTATCGTACGACCTCGGTCACGCCCGGGCGGCAGCTGGTCTTTGAACGGGTCAAGGATTACTGGGGCAAGGACTTGGCGGTCAATCGTGGCAAATACAATGTCGACCGCATGGAAGTCGAGTTTTACCGCGACAGTGATGTCGCGTTCGAAGCCTTCAAGGCCGGCGAGTTCGACATCTATATCGAGCACCAGGCAAAGAATTGGCAAAACGGCTACGACTTTCCGGCGGTGCGTCGTGGCAATGTGATCAAAGCGCAAATCCCGCACCAGATTCCGACGCAGACCCAAGGCCTGTTCATGAACAGCCGGCGTGCGACCTTCGCCGATCAGAAAGTTCGTGAAGCCCTGGGGCTGATGTTTGATTTCGAGTGGACCAACCGCACGCTCTTCAGCGGTGCGTATAAGCGGGCCCTGAGTTACTACCCCAACAGCGAGTTCTCCGCCACCGGGCTGCCGGTCGGCCACGAGTGGCTGATGCTTAAACCGTTTCGCGAGCAGCTGCCGCCCAAACTGCTGACCGAACCGTTCAGCCTGCCCCAAACCGACGGCCGTGGCATCCCGCGGGAAACCATGCGCAAGAGCCTGAAGCTGCTGGCCGAGGCTGGCTGGAAACTCAATGGCCAGCGCGTCGAGAACGCCGACGGCCAGCCGCTGCGCATGGAAATTCTGCTGGTCAATCCGAATCTTGAACGCATCCTCCAGCCCTACGTCGAGAATCTCGCCAGCATCGGCATCGACGCACGGCTGCGCACGGTGGATCGCGCCCAATACAAACAACGCTTGGATCAGTTCGATTTCGACATGGTCCTGTTGACGCTCAACCAGACGCTCAGCCCCGGTCTTGAGCAGTGGCAGTACTTCCATTCCAGCCAGGTCGGGATCAAGGGCAGTAAAAATTATGCCGGCATCGCCAATCCGATCGTCGATCACTTGCTGGAAGAACTGCTCGCCGCACAAACCCGCGACCAGCAAATCGCCGCCGGCAAAGCGCTGGATCGTGTCCTGCTGTGGCAGCACTACATCATTCCCAACTGGTACCTCAATTACCACCGTCTGGCTTACCGCAACCGGTTCGCCTTCGTCACTACGCCGCCCTATACCCTGGGCCTGAGCGCGTGGTGGTTGAAATCTTCGGAGAAAGATCGATGAAACCTGTACGCGCCCTGCTCTTGCAGGCCGGTGGCCTGTTGTTCGCCGGGCTGGCCTGCGCCGCCCCGCAACATGCGCTGACCCTGTACGACGAACCACCGAAATACCCGGCCGACTTCAAACACTTCGATTTCGTCAACCCGGACGCGCCCAAGGGTGGCATCTTCCGTCAGGCCGGTTCCGGCGGCTTTGACAGCCTGAACCCGTTCATCAGCAAAGGTGTGCCGGCCGATGACATCAGCCTGATCTACGACACCCTCGCCAAACAGAGCCTGGACGAACCGTTTACCGAATATGGACTGGTCGCTGGCAAGATCGAGAAGGCCCCTGACAACAGCTGGGTGCGCTTTTACCTGCGCCCGGAAGCACGTTTTCACGACGGCCATCCTATCCACGCCGAAGACGTTCAATTCAGCTTCGACATGCTGACCAAGGAAGGCGCGCCGTTGTATCGCGGCTACTACGCCGATGTTGCCGAGGTCGTCGCAGAAAGCCCCCACATCGTGCTGTTCCGGTTCAAGCACAGCAACAACCGCGAATTGCCGCTGATCCTCGGTCAGTTGCCGGTGCTGCCGAAGCACTGGTGGGCCACGCGCGACTTCAACAAGGGCAATCTGGAAATGCCGCTGGGCAGCGGGCCTTACAAAGTCAGTGAAGTGAAGGCCGGACGCTCGATTCGTTACGAGCGGGTCAAGGATTACTGGGGCAAAGACCTGCCGGTCAATCGCGGCTTCTACAATTTCGATGTGATGATGACCGATTACTACCGCGACAACACGGTCGCGCTGGAAGCACTCAAGGCCGGGCAATTCGATTACTGGCTGGAAATGACCGCGAAAAGCTGGGCCAACGCTTACAACGTGCCGGCCGTCACCGAAGGTCGGCTGATCAAGGAACAGATCCCCAACGGCAACCCGACCGGCATGCAGGGTTTCGTGTTCAACCTGCGCCGCCCGGTGTTTCAGGATGTGCGCGTGCGTCAGGCCATGACCCTGTTGCTGGATTTCGAGTGGACCAACAAACAATTGTTTAACGGCGCCTACGCGCGCACCCGCAGTTATTTCGAAAACAGCGAGATGGCGGCGACCGGTCTGCCGGATGCCGATCAATTGGCGATCCTAGATCCGTTTCGCGGCAAAATCCCTGACCAGGTGTTTAACGAAGCCTTCGAGAATCCAGTCACCGACGGCAGCGGCATGATTCGCAGCCAGCAGCGCAAGGCTTATCAGCTGTTGCAGGAGGCCGGCTGGCGCATCGTTGACGACAAGATGGTGGACGCTACGGGCAAGCCGGTGAGCCTCGAGTTTTTGCTTGCGCAGACCGAATTCGAACGGGTGCTGCTGCCGTTCAAACGCAACCTGAGTGATCTGGGCATCGAACTGGTGATCCGCCGGGTCGACGTCTCGCAGTACATCAATCGCGTGCGTTCGCGGGATTTCGACATGGTTGTCGGCGGTTTTCCGCAGTCGAGTTCGCCCGGTAACGAGCAGCGCGAGTTCTGGATGTCTGCGGCGGCGGACAAGCCCGGCAGTCGCAACACGATGGGCCTGAAAGATCCGGTGGTGGATCAACTGGTCGAGCAACTGATCAACGCCGATTCGCGCAAAAGCCTGGTGGCCCATGCGCGCGCGCTGGACCGCGTGCTGCAATGGGGCTATTACGTGATCCCCAATTGGCACATCAAGACCTGGCGCGTGGCGTATTGGAATCACATCGGCCATCCGCAGGTGCCGCCCAAATATGACGTCGGCATCAACACCTGGTGGATCAAGCCGGATGCGAAACCGGCGGTAGAAATCGAAACCAAACTGCAAGCCGACCCTGCGGGCACGGAGTAATCAGATGCTGGCGTATATTTTTCGGCGACTGTTGCTGATCATCCCGACCCTGTTCGGCATTTTGTTGATCAATTTCGTGATCATTCAGGCCGCGCCCGGTGGGCCGGTCGAACAGATGATCGCCAAACTCGAAGGCTTTGAAGGCGCGACCAGCCGGATCGCCGGCGGCGGTGCCGAAGTGTCGGTGGCCGGCTCCGCCTATCGCGGGGCACAGGGGCTGGACCCGGCGCTGGTGAAGGAAATCGAGCACATGTACGGCTTCGACAAATCGGCGCCGGAACGCTTGTGGATCATGATCAAGAACTACGCCACGCTGGATTTCGGCGACAGTTTTTTTCGCGACGCCAAGGTCATCGACCTGATCAAGGAAAAGATGCCGGTGTCGATCTCACTCGGGTTGTGGAGCACGCTGATCATGTACCTGGTGTCGATCCCGCTGGGGATCGCCAAGGCTACGCGACACGGCAGCCATTTTGACGTATGGACCAGTTCGCTGATCATCGTCGGCTACGCGATACCGGCGTTCCTGTTCGCCATTTTGCTCATCGTGGTATTTGCCGGGGGCAGTTACTTCGACTGGTTTCCACTGCGGGGCCTGACGTCCAACAATTTCGACGAACTGACCATGGGCGGCAAGATTCTCGATTATTTCTGGCACCTGGCCCTGCCGGTGACCGCACTGGTGATCGGCAACTTCGCGACCATGACCCTGCTGACCAAAAACAGCTTCCTCGACGAAATCAACAAACAGTACGTGGTCACCGCCAAGGCCAAGGGCCTGACCAACCACCGTGTGCTCTACGGCCACGTGTTCCGCAATGCCATGTTGCTGGTGATTGCCGGGTTCCCGTCGGCGTTCATCGGCATCTTCTTCACCGGCTCGCTGCTGGTGGAAGTGATCTTTTCCCTTGATGGTCTGGGCCTGATGAGTTTTGAAGCGGCGATCAACCGCGATTACCCGGTGGTGTTCGGCACGCTGTTTATCTTCACGTTGCTTGGCTTGATCGTGAAATTGATCGGTGACCTCACCTACACCTTTGTCGATCCGCGCATCGACTTCGAAAGCCGGGAGCATTGAGATGAACCTGTCCCCACTCAATCGCCGACGTTTCGAACTGTTCAAGGCCAACAGGCGTGGCTGGTGGTCGTTATGGCTGTTTCTGCTGCTGTTCGGCCTGAGCCTGGGCGCCGAATTGATCGCCAACGACAAACCGCTGGCAGTGCATTACGACGACGGCTGGTATTTCCCGGCACTCAAGCGCTACCCGGAAACCGCGTTCGGCGGCGAATTCCCGCTGGAGGCCAACTACAAGAGCCCGTACATCCGCGAACTGCTCAAGGCCAAAGACGCCTGGGTGCTGTGGGCGCCGATCCCTTACAGCTATCAAAGCATCAATTACGATCTGAAAGTTCCGGCCCCCGCTCCGCCCTCGGCAGACAACCTGCTGGGCACCGACGACCAGGGCCGCGACGTGCTCGCTCGGGTCATCTACGGTTTCCGCATTTCGGTGCTGTTCGCCCTGACTCTGACCATCCTCAGTTCGATCATCGGCGTGATTGCCGGTGCGTTGCAGGGCTTTTATGGCGGCTGGGTGGATCTGGCCGGGCAGCGCTTTCTGGAGATATGGTCCGGGTTGCCGGTGCTGTATTTGCTGATCATCCTGGCCAGTTTCGTGCAGCCGAACTTCTGGTGGCTGCTGGGGATCATGCTGCTGTTCTCGTGGATGAGCCTGGTCGACGTGGTGCGCGCCGAGTTCCTGCGCGGGCGCAATCTCGAATACGTGCGTGCGGCCCGGGCTCTGGGGATGCAGAACGGCGCGATCATGTTCCGTCATATCCTGCCCAACGCGATGGTCTCGACCATGACGTTCATGCCGTTCATCCTCACCGGCGCCATCGGCACGCTGACTGCGCTGGATTTCCTCGGTTTCGGCCTGCCGCCCGGCGCACCGTCGCTGGGCGAGCTGGTCGCCCAAGGCAAGTCCAACCTGCAAGCGCCTTGGCTGGGCATGAGCGCGTTTGCGGTGCTGGCATTGATGCTGAGTTTACTGGTGTTCATCGGCGAGTCCGCTCGCGATGCCTTCGACCCGAGGAAGTGAAATGAGTCAGGACAATCTGATCGAAGTGCGCGACCTGTCCGTCGAGTTCATCGTCGGCGAACGTTGTCAGCGCGTGGTCGAAGGCGTCAGTTTCGACATCAAGCGTGGCGAAACCCTGGCGCTGGTAGGTGAAAGCGGCTCCGGTAAATCGGTGACCGCGCATTCCATCCTGCGCCTGCTGCCCTACCCGCTCGCGCGGCATCCGTCCGGGACCATCCATTATGCCGGCAAGGATATGCTGAGCCTGAACGAGAAAACCATCCGGCATATTCGTGGCAACCGGATCGCGATGATTTTCCAGGAGCCGATGACCTCGCTCAATCCGTTGCACTCGATCGAAAAGCAGATCAACGAAGTGCTGGGGATTCACAAAGGCCTGGTCGGCAAGGTCGCGACCAAACGCACGCTGGAACTGCTGGAAATGGTCGGCATCCCCGAGCCGCACAAACGCCTCAAGGCCCTGCCCCATGAATTGTCAGGCGGTCAGCGCCAACGCGTAATGATTGCCATGGCCCTGGCCAACGAGCCGGAATTGCTGATTGCCGATGAGCCAACCACTGCGCTGGACGTGACCGTTCAGCTGAAAATCCTCGAATTGCTGAAGGAATTGCAGGCCCGTCTGGGCATGGCATTGTTACTGATCAGTCACGATTTGAACCTGGTGCGAAGAATTGCGCATCGCGTATGTGTCATGCAGCGCGGTTGCATCGTCGAACAGGCATCGTGCGAAGAGCTGTTCCGCGCCCCGCAGCATCCGTACACTCGGGAACTGCTGGCCGCGGAGCCCAGCGGCAAGCCGGCGACCAATGAAATCGGCCCGCCGTTGCTGCAGGTCGAGGACCTGAAAGTCTGGTTCCCGATCAAGAAAGGCTTGCTGAAAAAGACCGTCGATCACATCAAAGCGGTCGACGGCATCAACTTCAGCCTGCTGCAGGGCCAGACATTGGGGATCGTTGGCGAAAGCGGGTCCGGCAAATCGACCCTCGGCCTGGCGATTTTGCGGCTGATCGGCAGCAAAGGTCTCATCCGTTTTGAAGGCAAGCAGCTAGACTGCCTGACGCAGCAACAGGTTCGCCCGCTGCGCCGGGAAATGCAGGTGGTGTTTCAGGACCCGTTTGGCAGCCTGAGCCCGCGCATGTGTGTCAGCCAGATTGTTGGCGAAGGCCTGCGGATCCACAAAATGGGCACCGAGGCGGAACAGGAACAAGCGATTATTGCGGCACTCAAGGAGGTAGGTCTGGACCCGGACACCCGGAACCGCTACCCCCACGAATTTTCCGGAGGGCAGCGGCAGCGAATAGCCATTGCCCGGGCGTTAGTGCTCAAACCGGCGCTGATTCTGCTGGACGAGCCGACTTCGGCGCTCGACCGGACGGTACAGCGCCAAGTGGTCGAGTTGCTGCGTTCACTGCAAAGCAAGTACAACCTGACGTATCTGTTTATCAGCCATGACCTGGCTGTCGTCAAAGCGCTGAGCCACCAGCTGATGGTGGTCAAGCATGGCCAAGTGGTCGAACAGGGAGACGCGCAAAGTATTTTTGCCGCTCCCCAACATCCGTATACACAGCAGTTGCTGGAAGCCGCTTTCCTGGCACCAGCCACTGCGCAATAACCTGAAAGAGAGGAGCAACACATGGGTTTTCTCGCCGGTAAGCGCGTACTGATCGTCGGTGTCGCCAGCAAGCTGTCCATCGCATCCGGCATCGCTGCCGCCATGCATCGCGAGGGCGCTGAGCTTGCCTTCACTTATCAGAACGACAAACTGAAAGGTCGTGTTGAAGAATTCGCGCAAGGCTGGGGCTCGAGCCCTGAGCTGTGCTTCCCGTGCGACGTGGCCAGCGATGAAGAGATCGCCAAGGTCTTCGAAGAACTGAGCAAGAAGTGGGACGGCCTGGATTGCATCGTGCACTCCGTCGGGTTCGCCCCGGGCGACCAGCTGGACGGCGACTTCACCGAAGCCACCACCCGTGAAGGTTTCCGCATCGCTCACGATATCAGCGCCTACAGCTTCGTGGCCCTGGCCAAGGCCGGCCGCGAAATGATGAAAGGCCGCAATGGCAGCCTGCTGACCCTGTCGTACCTGGGTGCCGAGCGCACCATGCCGAACTACAACGTGATGGGCATGGCCAAGGCTTCGCTGGAAGCTGGCGTACGTTATCTCGCTGGCTCCCTGGGCCCGGACGGCACTCGCGTCAACTGCGTATCGGCTGGCCCGATCCGCACCCTCGCCGCTTCCGGCATCAAGAACTTCCGCAAGATGCTGGCGGCCAACGAAGCGCAAACCCCGCTGCGCCGTAACGTCACCATCGACGAAGTCGGCAACGCCGGCGCCTTCCTGTGCTCGGACCTGGCGTCCGGCATCAGCGGAGAAATCATGTACGTGGACGGTGGCTTCAACACCACGGCCATGGGCAACATCGAAGAGTAAGGTTTGAGGTGACACAAAAAACCGCCGAGACATCGGCGGTTTTTTTTCGTCTGTACCCGCTGATCAAAATTGTCCATAGACCCGACCGGGAATACACTGCGCAACAGACCTGCCGAGGACTGCCCCGATGAAGCATCCCGCTGCCAAAAATGCCGACACGGCCCCGCGCTTCTGGCGCGACGACGCCCTGCCCTTCATCGAAGCCCGCTCCATCGCCGATGGCCGTGAGGTTTGCTATACCCGGCATTCCCACGCGCATTTTTCCATCGGCGCGATCACGGCCGGGCGCAGCACTTATGTGCATGAGCAAACGCAATGCGAAGTCAGTGCCGGCACGGTCGTGTTGATGAATCCCGGCGATGTGCATGCCTGCAACCCGATCGACGACCAGCCGTGGTCCTACCTGATGCTGTATGTGGAAACGCCGTGGCTTACCGGCCTGCAGCAGCAGCTCGGTTTCAGCCAGGACCCGACGTTTCGTCGGTTTGCCGTCACCCACAGCGCCGATACGACACTGTTCCGCGGTTTGAGGAACCTGTACGACGTGCTGACCGATAACGATCAGGACATCCTGTGCAAACACAGCACGGCGGTGGAATATTTCACCGAGGTGCAGCAACGCCTCAACCCCGCCGACCAACCGCTGCGCGAAGCCAATTCCCGGCTGGAACGCGCGGCCGAATACATTCGCGACAATTGCACGAAGATGCTCAAACTCGACGACATTTGCGAGGCGGCGCAACTGTCACCGTCATACCTGATACGCGCCTTCAAACAGCATTTCGGCATGACACCCCACGCGTTTCTGGTCAACCGACGCATCCAGTTTGCCCGGGAACAACTGCGCCAGGGAAGACTGATTGCCGATGTCGCGCTCGAAGCCGGTTTTGCCGATCAGGCGCACTTCCAGCGAGTGTTCAAGCAGCATTTGGCGGCGACGCCGGGCCAGTATCAGCGCTAAGTCTGATGTACGTTCACGTGCACGGCAACTTCATATACAAAACAAAGAGAACTTCCTGAATTAACTCTGCGCGACAAGCACTGACGCCCGCCCAACTCTTAAAACATACAAACCGACACACAGAACATAAACTCTCATCACGCACTTGCACTAACCTTCGCCCTATCAAAAAAACCAATACGAACCTTGTTCGCCCTTTTCGAAAAAAACACGGACGTTTTTCACATGCAAACTACGCCTTACACAAACACAACTTCTGAAAATGAACACCAACTAATGGAAGTCAGAACCGCACTCATTCAAGTGATGAATAACGAATCACTTATGCGCGATCTGGCTTATACATTGAACAGCATGGGTGGTAACGCCGTGGCCGGTTCCAGTCTGGATCAGGCACAGCGAGCTGGAGCGATTTGTTTGGCGCGCCTGACAGCCGATTTTCCGGTTTCCAGGGCCGGCACGTTCTATCTCGTGCCGGAAAAAGCAACGCTCCTGACGTTCGAGGTGGAAACCGGGACCGACGATGTTGCCAACATTCATTCGACCGGGATCAACAGCTTCATCAGAAGAATCAGTCCCGCGTCGGCCCTCAACGCGGCTCTTCCCAAAATGACCGCCGATCTGCAATCACTCGCTGATCTGGCCAGGTTGAGCGGTGGGTCGATCAGCTCCAACGGGCGAATTACAATCGGTCAATGGCTGCGCTTCCACGGGCTACCGATTCCCGAGAACTACGCGCAATTGCAACAGTTGATCGATGCGCTGGGCTTCGCCGTTTTGCCCGCACGCCCGTCACTGGACAACTATTGGCAAGTTCTCGATACACCCGATGACTCAATGTTCAACCTGACCGATCGCACCCGATTCATTTTCGCCGAGCAAACCGGGCTATTGCGCGGCGATGCGCCCTCCCTGCTTTTCAGGTTTGGCGTAAATGTCGCCTGGGAAGGCAGCGGGAAGCTCCCCACCAGCATTGATTACCGGATGCACAGACTGTTGTCATTCGCCCGGCGAGCTTCGAAGTCAGCGCAGCACTACCTTGATGCACTGGGCTGGTTTACCGATGACAATGCCGAACAACTTTCACCAGCGTTTATCGATCAGCTACTGATCGCCGCCATGCTGTTGGAACTCGATCCGGACGTGGACAATGCGAATACCGCGTTTGCCGGATTCGACTTGTATGCAAAACGCTTTTTACTGCGCAAGCCTGAATCCATTCCCGTGGAGCTGGGACAATACCTGGTCGAAAAATTCCAGCTACAACCGGTTATCGCGCCGGTCGTCGTGCAATGGGTGCTGGCGGGCATGGCCCCACAGTTTCTTGTCCACGATCTGCCGCCGGATTTGAAAATCGGCACGCCGGCCTGGGTCATCCTGAGCCAGGCGGTCAATCTTGTGGAAAGCATCGTCCCCGGCGCGTCGCGCTCGATGAGCTATGAGCACCTGCTCGGGTTCACTCAGATTCCCGGGCTATTGCCACAACTCGAGCCGTTGCAGGCAGGCGGCTCGCTGGACCCGGTGATTACCTGGGCACTGATGAACGGGCTGATCACTGCCGACGCAAACGGTAAGCTGAGTCAGGCAGCCATCGGTGACGCCATTGCACAATACGATCGATATGTAACGGCGTTGACCCAAGCCATCAGCGACGCCGACACACCGATTCCCAGCCGCAAGGCCATCGCGTTGGCAGAACTGACCCGCGAGGTACCTGGCTGCAACCCTCAAGAGCTGCTGGCCAAGTATTACGGCAATGACGGTTGGACCAAACCCAGTGTATCGATACTCGACCTGTACCTGGGAGGTGAACTGGCAAAAGCCACTTGGGGACGAACTCGAGGAGTCGACGTTTATCAGCAGTTTCCTGCGTTAAAACATTTAACACCTGCCAACCTGTTATATGAGCAAGCCATTCAAGCGCATCACGGCAAACTGTCGACTGCACTTGAAATAAATATCAAACATGCTTTGTCGCATCTGGATGAAGCCGAAAGGGCATTCATCGAGACGTCGCAACTGGCGATTTATCAGCTAACCGAAGATCAGCCACATGGATACATTGACACACTCACCACTGTGGCGTCGGTGACCAGCCCGATCCTGAGCCCGTTCTTGCCTGCCAAAACCGTTGCAAGCCCGGGTCGTTATGGGGTCATCCTTTGTGCGTTAAAAGGCCCATGGGTTCGCTGTTACGAACTGTTTGCGTTGCAAATGACCGCCCGTTTCCATGCCGCCTTCGACGAGCGATTTACCTTTCGACTGCTGCACTCGACAGGAACACTGGTCGACCGAAAACTTATTCATGATGCGCCCGTCGACTTGGCCGCTTACACGTCGAATCTCCCCTCTCGCCCGCATATGACCGCTTCGGTAAGGTTTACAAAAATCGGGGAATTCGAGGCATCGAACGAAGCGCCAACTTTTGCATCGCCAGTGCGCTACTTCCAGTCCAGACGAGTGGACGCTATTGCCACCCTCATTGCCGAAAAAGCCCCATTCCTGACTAGAGAGGAGCTTAGTCAAATAGGCCGGGATCAGACAGGTCGAGAAAAGGAACTTGAGGCGATAAGCAAGGTGTTTACCGTGATTCTTAACCTGATTATCCCTTTCAAGGAATGCATTGAGGAACTCTCTTCGGGTGTGGGGTCACGACAGAAAAATGCGATCGCTGGCTGCATTACCGAAGCAGCGTTGATTGCCCTGTCTTTGGTCGCTGCACCTTTCAAAGTGGTCGCTGCAGTCACTAAAGGTGCCACGCTGGCCGGGAAATTGTTTGCGGCCTCACGCGTTACTGCACACACCGTGATCGCACTGTTCAACCCACTGGACGGGGTACCAAAATTGCTCAAGGGCGGTGGAAAACTGGTCGGCCGCCGTTTGGCGAAGATGCGTGCAAGGTCGATATCGGACGTCGCCCGCACGCAACTGTTGCGATTGACCGGCTCCAACAGTTACGACTTGCTCGCAGCGGTGAAACATTCCGGCTCGGCGCCCGAACTGCGCATGTCGCTTGACACTGTGGGGCATGGTCGAGCGCTGTTCAAGAATGACCGCATCAGCACCGCCGAAGATGTGCTGCAGTCCATTTACACACGCGATACAAAGCTGCTGCAAAATGTTCCCGAGCGAGAGCTTGAGCATCTGATGCATAACTCGATGGCGGACATTGCGCTTAAATCCGACAGTGCCGCAGCATTGGGGCAAGTTGTGGAATTCGACGTGGTTGAGCAACTGGCGCGCCGGCATGCACAGACCTATTACCTGGACAATCTACGTCAAATCCCGGAAGCCACGGAGCTGGTCGATACCCTGAACAGCGCCTTGAAAGTGGAATACAAAAACCTCACGGCCATGCTGGCCCACCAAAAGGGATTGCTGACCAAGGATCTGGGGAAAATGCCTTACCACGGCATCGCTGAGGAAATCCGCTTCAACTCCACGGGCGTGACAGAGAATGCGGATCGCGCGACGGCGTGGATTGTGAGCGCATCGAATTCCCAAAACGAGTCCACTGCCATTCGCGCCGTGCTCAGGGAGTTCAGCGCCAGCAACGCGGCGTTAACCGATCCGGCAACGTACAAGGAACTGCACCGCCGGTTGGCCCCTCAGGCAATCGACAGGTATCGCAGTCCTCACCCGGACGTTCGCTACCCATCCAATATCACCGGCGCCGCGATGCTGGAAAAACATTTGGCGGACATTGATCCCGCGCATGAACATTTTGGCAAACATCTGATCGGGTCCTTCCTCGGCTACCACGCGTTCTCCGACGGTAATGGCCGTCTGGCCCGCGCGGCCTATGCAATTACCGAGCTGAGAAAGGGCCGTTTCAACGCACTGGACCGAGCGACAGAAAACCTGTTGAGCGGTTTGAGTTAGCGGTCTACCCGCTCTGCGCCGGGTTCAGGAATACAGCAGGTACCCGGCGCTGATGGCCAATAACACGGCCATCGTCCGGTTGAACCAGCGCAGGTTTCGGGGATTGTTCAGGTATTCGCGCAGGAACGTCCCCGCATACGCCCAGCAGGCGACCGACAGATAACAGATCACCAGGTACACCGCCGCAAACTGCCACACCAGCCGCGTATCGCCATCCGCAACGAACGCGCCAATGCCGGCGACGCACGCCAGCCAGGCTTTCGGGTTAAGCCACTGCATGATCGCACCGTAGAGCATCGACGGCGCCGTCCCGGCCTCTGTGCTTTCCAGCTCACCGTTGTCCGACGCCAGTTTCCAGGCCATGAACAATAGAAAAGCGACGCCCGCCACCTGCACCACTTGGGTCAACACCGGCCACATGATCAGTACCTGATGCAACCCCAGCCCCATGAGGACCAGCAGCAACACAAAACCCAGTGTTGCCCCGGCCACGTGTCGCTGACTGGCACGAAAGCCGTACTGCGCGCCGGAACTCAACGCAACGATGTTCACCGGTCCCGGCGTAATCGATGCCACCAATGCGAACGCCGCCATCGACACCAATACACTCATCGCACACCCGCTCTATCCGTTGAACACGGGCCCAATGTAGCGAACTGGCATTAATGGGTATTGAACAAAACTCCCCATCATCGAAGCCTCCGTAGCAGCTGCCGAAGGCTGCGTCCGGGGCGAAGTCCTTCGCCCTATGCATAAGCCCCCACTACCCGCTTCACCGCGATCAATGCGGTGCGTAACGAAGCCATGTCCACCGACCCCAGCGCCAGCCGGATCGCATGGGGAACACTGGCGGCGATGGAAAAAGGGTCGGCCGTCGAAACGGCTACCTGCTCCTGCATCAATGCCACAACGATCTGGTCGGCTCGGGCATCCTCACCCAAGGGCAGCCATAAAAAGTACGAAGCCGGATGGCTGATGTAAGGCAACCCCGTCAGAATCTCCCTGGCAAGCGCTTGCCGCGCCTGAGCATCTGCACGCTTTTGCGCCTCCAGTGTTTGGACGGTGCCATCGTCCAGCCATGCGCAGGCAATCGCGGTCATTACGCCGGGCGTGTTCCAGGTGGTGGCGCGGATCGTGCGCTCCAGTGCCGGCACGCGGTCTGTCGGCGCGGCGACGAAGCCGACGCGCAGCCCCGTGGCAACGCTCTTCGACAGACCCGACACATAAACCGTCCTCTCCGGGGCCAGATGAGCCAGCGGAGACGGCGGGTCCTCGGCGAGAAACGCGTAGGCGCCGTCTTCGATGATCAACAGGTTGTGCAGACGTGCGATCGAAACCAGTCGATCCCGCCATGTCCCACTCTGCACCCAGCCGAGCGGGTTGTGCAGCGTGGGCATGGAATAGACGGCCCGCACCGGTCGACGCCGGCACAGGGCCTCGAGCGCATCCAGATCCGGCCCGGTGTCGTTGGCAGCGATGGGCACAAGTTCCAGATGCAGCGCCTGGGCCAGTACCTTGAACCCCGAATAGGTCAATGCGTCTGCCGCGACCACATCACCCGGTTTGAGCAAGGCCATCATCGTCACTGCCAACCCATGTTGCGCGCCGCTGACGATCAGAACCTGCTCGGCCTGCACGCACAATCCGCGTGTGCGCAAGTGGTTGGCCACCGAAGCTCGTTCATGCAGGCGACCGGAATGGGGCTGGTAGCGCAAATGCGACTCGAGGTCGCCGGACAGGGCGAGTTGACGCAAGCCGCTGCGCAGCAAGTCAGCCTGCCCAGGCAACGCCGGGTAATTGAAATTGAGGTCGAACACACCAGCCGCCACGTCGGGCTGGTCGACGCCATGATTGGGCGCCAGCGACGTTTCGCGCACAAAAGTGCCGCGGCCGGCTTCACCGCTGATCAGCCCCATGGCTTCCAGCTCGGCATACACACGGCTGGCGGTCACCAGCGCGAGCTTCTCGTTGGCGGCCAGTTCACGGTGAGTGGGCAGGCGAGTGCCCGGTGGCAGCCGTCCCGAGCGGATGTCGGCGGCGTAGGCATCCACCAGCGATTTATAACGAGCGCGCGGCATATCGAGATGTATCCATGACAATTTTTTGATTGTCTTGATAGTCGGCCATACCATGCGCTCAAGGCAACCCCCTATCGACATCCTTCACGTGAGCGCCGCCATGGAACGAGCAACCAGACTGGACAGCCAGACCCGCGAGAAGACCTCCAGCGGCTGGGTCAATGGCTTGATTGGCGTGCTGATTTTCAGCGGTTCGCTGCCGGCCACGCGCGTGGCGGTGCTGGAATTCGATCCGGTTTTTCTCACCGTCGCCCGTGCGACCATCGCCGGGGTGCTTGCGCTGTGTCTGCTGTGGCTGTTCAAGCAGCGGCGCCCTACTCGTGATCAATGGCTGCCACTGCTCATCGTTGCCCTTGGCGTGGTGGTCGGGTTTCCGCTGCTGACGGCGTTGGCGCTGCAGTACGTGACGTCCGCGCATTCGATTGTTTTTGTCGGTCTGCTGCCCCTCGCCACTGCCGCGTTCGGCGTTTTGCGCGGTGGCGAGCGACCTCGTCCGGTGTTTTGGGTGTTCTCCATTTTGGGCAGTCTGCTAGTGTGCGGTTTTGCTCTGTCGCAAGGAATGACGGCCTCACCCGCCGGGGACCTGCTCATGCTATTGGCCATTCTGGCGTGCGGGCTCGGTTACGCCGAGGGTGCAAAACTGTCCAGAACACTCGGCGGCTGGCAGGTGATTTGCTGGGCGCTGGTGCTGTCGCTGCCGGTGATGGCGATGTTGACCGGCCTGCTCACGCCTGCGTCATTCAGCGGGATCAGCACGCCCGCGTGGCTGAGCCTGGGTTACGTCTCACTGTTCAGCATGTTGATCGGTTTCGTGTTCTGGTATCGCGGGCTCGCACAAGGCGGGATCGCCGCTGTCGGTCAACTTCAGCTGCTGCAGCCCTTCTTCGGTCTGGCGCTGGCGGCCACATTGCTGCACGAGCAGGTCAGCCCGGGGATGCTGGTGGTGACGCTGGCGGTCATTCTCTGTGTGGCAGGCGCGAAGAGGTTCGCCAGGTAGTCGACCCGTTACGACTACCGCGGTGCCTGAATGCATGGTTGATCGCGAACACCTGAAAGCGAGTCAGAATTGCCTGTCGATTTTTCGGTGGAGCACTTGCGCAACCCGACTTATGCTCATTCCATGAACCTACAAAACGCTGCACTTCCGCCCCATGCCGAGATGATTCGCGCCATGCTCGAACGGGACACCGCCTACGAGGGGGTGTTTTTTACGGCGGTGAAAACCACGGGCATCTTCTGTCGTCCCAGCTGCACGGCGCGCAAGCCGAAGCCGGAAAATGTCGAGTTTTTCGCCCATGCCGATGACTGCCTGTCGGCCGGCTATCGCGCCTGCCTGCGCTGCAAACCGCTGGACGCTGCGGCCATTGCGCCGGACTGGGTGCAGACACTGCTGAGCGCGGTGGACGCCAATCCCGAAGTGCGCTGGAGCGATGCGCAGTTGCTCGCCGAAGGTGTCGAGCCGCTGAAACTGCGACGCTGGTTCAAGCAACATTTCGGCATGACCTTTCACGCCTGGCTCCGCACCCGGCGCCTCGGCATGGCGTTAGGCGGGATCAGGCAGGGCAACTCGATTGACCACGCGGCGTTCGATTCCGGATATGAATCCCTGAGCGGTTTTCGGCATGCGTTTCAAAGATCCTTCAACATAACCCCCGGTCGCGCTGGCACCAGCGAGCCGTTGCTGTTCAGCCGGCTGACCACGCCATTAGGCCCGATGATCGCCATGGCCGAGCGGCGCGGTCTAGTATTGCTGGAATTTCTCGATCGGCCGGCACTGACCCGTGAAGTCGAAGCCTTGCAACAGCGCTACGGTTACGCCGTGGCACCCGGTCACAACGAGCACTTGGGCCAGGTCGAATCAGAACTGGCGCGATATTTCGCCGGCGAACTCAGTGAGTTCACCGTCGCCCTGCACTTGCCGGGCAGCGAATTCGCCCGGCAAGTCTGGGCGCAGCTGGCGAAAATCCCCTACGGTCAAACCAGCACCTACGGCACCATTGCCGCGGTAATGGGCAAGCCGGGCGCCAGTCGTGCAGTGGGCCTGGCCAACGGGCATAACCGGGTATCGATCATCGTGCCCTGCCACCGGGTGATCGGTGCGGATGGTTCGCTGACGGGCTATGGTGGCGGACAACCGCGCAAGGCGTTTCTGCTCAGGCTTGAGAAAGCGGCGGTGCAGATCGGGCAAGCCGGGCAGACTGTGACGGCGTCTTCGCGAGCAAGCTTTGCTCCTACAGGGGACTTGTTCTGAGCGTGCTTTCACATTCCACCCTCACCTCAGGAGCAAGGTTTGTCCGTAAATCCGTATTTGCCTGCCAGTGAATTTCTGTCGAGCATCGACGACGACTGGAATCACCACATCGCCGCCATTGGCCCGTGCCTGCATCAGCCGCATCCCGCTCGCGATCCCTACCAATCGCTGGTGCGGGCCATTGCTTATCAGCAACTGCATGCCAAAGCTGGGAATGCAATTGTCAAGCGGCTGCTGGCGTTGTTCCCGGGAGATTCATTCCCGCGTCCCGAGCAAGTGTTGGCCGCAGGGTTCGACCAACTGCGCGGCTGCGGTTTTTCCGCGAGCAAGATCGCGACTATCCAGGGTATCGCCCAAGCCACTCTGGACGGCGTGGTGCCGGATTACCCGACGGCGCTGGCCATGGAAGACGAGGCGTTGATCGAGCGCTTGATCACCTTGCGCGGGGTCGGTCGCTGGACGGTCGAAATGTTGCTGATCTACAGCCTGGAGCGGCCCGATATCTTGCCGGCGGACGATTTTGGCGTGCGCGAAGGCTATCGGCGATTAAAAGGGCTGGAGAAGCAGCCGGGCAGAAAGCAGATGATCGAGACCGGGCTGGCGTGGAGCCCGTATCGGACGGTGGCGGCGTGGTATTTGTGGCGTGTGCCGAACCGATAAACCGCGAGTTCCTGCCGCCGCGGCGCTGTTTCATTCAGCCTGACCAGCGCCCACCCTTCCCTTACCAGCCCTGCTACTGCTCGATCTGTCGCAAAATCCAGGGCGGGGATGGTTATGCGATCAACATCGCTGGCGATGCCACCAGCATGAAGGTGCGCGGCCGCAAAGTTGAATTAATTAATTTCAGCCCGTCGGCATTCACGAAAAACCCAAAGGCCCATCACCTTCCCTGATCGACAATGACTTCCCGCCCACTCGGGCGCATGTTGATGCCTCAACCGGAGGGATTAGACATGCTCGACACACTCAAACAGATCAACTCAACCTCAGCCTTCAATCGCTGGGCGGGTTTTGACGTCACTCGCGCCGAGCGTGGCGAAGTCGAACTGACCCTGGTTTTTCGCCCCGCCGACATGGCGCAATATGCAGGGTTTCTGCACGCAGGCCTGATCGGCGGGCTACTCGACACCGCCTGCGGCTTCGCGGCGGGGACGGTGGCCGGTAATGTGTTGGCTTCACATTTTTCGGTCAATTGCCTGGCCCCGGCCGTCGGCGAAGTATTCGTTGCCCGAGGGCACGTGGTGAAGGCAGGCAAGAAGCAGGTGTTCGCCCGCGCCGAGCTGTTTGCGCAAAGCGTTGATCAACTGAAACTGGTGGCAACCGGTGACGCGATTCTGGTGCCGGTGGACGCCCGCTGAGGGATCGGTCGGTTAAGCGGACGCAGCCATCGGCACGCCGCTGTGAAAACGAAATTCCACGTCCGGCGATTCGATCAGTTCCTGCTCGGCGGCGCGGACCTTGTCGATCACCTGAGCGATGTCCCTGGCATCACCGTACTGGTAAGCCAGTTTCAGATAACCCTGGAAATGCCGCGCCTCGCTCTTCAGCAGTCCGAAGTAGAACTTGCCGAGTTCTTCGTCCAGATGCGGCACCAAGGCTTCGAAGCGTTCACAGCTGCGCGCTTCGATGAAGGCGCCGACGACCAGGGTATCGACCAGTTTCACCGGCTCATGGCTGCGCACCACTTTGCGCAGGCCCGATGCGTAGCGGCCGGCGGACAGTTGACGCAGTTCGACCTTGCGCTTTTTCATCAGGCGCATCACTTGTTCGTGATGCACCAGTTCTTCCCGGGCCAGACGCGACATCAGATTGATCAGGTCGACGTGGCTGTGGTACTTGGCAATCAGGCTCAACGCAGTGCTGGCGGCCTTGAATTCGCAGTTCTTGTGGTCGATCAGCAGGGTTTCCTGATCGGCCAATGCGGCCTGAACCCAGCCATCGGGGGTGCGGCAGCCGAGGAACTCGTGGATTTCGGGAAGGATCATGGGGCTCACGGCAAAAGGTCTGATACGAAGGGCGGCGATTATACCGGCCTGCCGCCAGACCACCAGTCGCGACCGTTGATAGGCATCAAGTCCCGGATGCGCGCCCAGCAACTATAGTTGTTCAACGCCGAGTTTTTCCCTTCTGGAGATGCCGATCATGCAAGCCATTCGCAGCATTCTGGTGGTCATCGAACCTGAACATCCGGAAAGCCTTGCGCTTAAACGGGCGAAATTGATTGCCGGTGTGACTCAGGCCCAGCTGCATCTGCTGGTCTGCGACCGCAAGCATGATCACAGCGCCATGCTCAGTGTGCTCAAAGCCGGGCTGCTTGAGGATGGTTACAGTGTCACCACCGAGCAAGCGTGGAATGAAAGCCTGCATGAAACCATCGTCGATGTGCAGCAAGCCGAAGGCTGCGGGCTGGTGGTCAAGCAGCACTTCCCTGATTCATCGCTCAAGAAGGCCCTGCTGACCCCGGCGGACTGGAAACTGCTGCGCTATTGCCCGGCACCGGTATTGCTGGTCAAGACGTCCCGGCCGTGGACGGGCGGCGTGATTCTGGCGGCGATCGACGTCGGCAATACTGACGGAGAACACCGCACGCTGCACGCCACCATTGTCGATCACGGCTATGACATCGCCAGCCTGGCCAAGGCGCACCTGCACGTGATCAGCGCCCATCCTTCACCGATGCTGTCGGCGTCCGATCCGACCTTGCAGCTCAGCGAAACCATCGAGGCGCGCTATCGCGAGCAGTGCAAGGCATTTCAGGCGGAATTCGACATTGATAATGATCACCTGCACATCGCCGAAGGACCGGCGGATGTGTTGATTCCCTTCACCGCCCACAAGTTGGGGGCGGCGGTGACGGTGATCGGCACCGTGGCACGGTCCGGATTGTCCGGGGCGCTGATCGGTAATACGGCGGAGGTGGTGCTGGATACGCTGGAAAGTGATGTGCTGGTATTGAAGCCGGACACCATCATGGATCATCTGGAGGAGATCGTTACCCAGCACTGAGATGTGCGGCGCCTGGTGGATCGCCTTCGCGGGCAAGCCGCGCTCCCACACCTTGTACGCATGTTGCCCGCGATGCCTTCAGCCGCCGAAGGCATCCTTGAGAAACCCCGGCGCGATGTAGCGCTGGTAATGCGCCTCGGAGAGCAGAAAGAACTCCCGATCGATCGCATCCCGCAGCTCCGGCAAGTTCCACTCGCGAAACTCCGGCATCAGCACCATGCCATAAGCCTCAAGATTGTTGATGACTCGCGCGCCGCGGGCGATCAGCTGATAGGCCCAGCAATATTCCGACTGATGGGGCACAAAGCGAATTTTGCGCTGTTCCAGCTGCAGACGCAGGCGCTGGGGGTCGAAAACCTCGAGTTTGCTGGCCATCACCTGGGACAGCAATTGCTCCAGACGCAACCACACCGCGCGTTTTTCTTCCTCGTTGTAACCATTCCAGTTGATCACTTCGTGGTGGAAACGCTTGCAGCCGCGGCAGACCAGGTCACCGTAAACAGTGGAGCACAGGCCGACGCAGGGGGTCTTGATGGTCTGATTGGGCATAGGTAGAAAAGCACGAAAAAGCAGAACAGGTCGGCATGTTAGCCCTTTGTCCGACATTCATCACCCACCAAAGTCCAATGGCCCCTCACTTACCTTTAAATTTTTTTTGCCGTAGAATCAGCCAGCCTTTTAAGGCGCCAATGTCCGTTTGAAGCTGTTTTCAAAGCGTCACGAGCACAGTCGTTCCTTCAGAGCGGTGTTGGCGAGGGGTTTTTCCAGCGGGGAAAAATCCAGCGCCAACCCTCATCAGCTCCCCGTTCTGCAGGCGTAAAACTTTGAAAGCAGCTTCTGTAAGGAATGGTCGGGTAATTCTGGCTAACGGGCCCAAAACGCCCTGCAGTGCATGAGTACGGCCATTTCGGGATGAGCGTCCCGGACACCCATTTGGGACCACTGATGAGGGTAATAACTGTGCTTGAAGCCTACCGCAAACATATCGAAGAGCGTGCAGCACTGGGTATCGTTCCCCAGCCGCTTAACGCCGAACAAACTGCAGGCCTGGTCGAGCTGCTGAAGAATCCCCCGGCTGGCGAAGAAGCTTTCCTCGTTGACCTGATCACCAATCGCATTCCACCTGGCGTGGACGAAGCGGCTTATGTGAAGGCCGGTTTCCTGTCTGCACTCGCCAAAGGCGAAGCCACCTCCCCTCTGATTGACAAGAAACGCGCTGTAGAACTGCTCGGCACCATGCAGGGCGGCTACAACATCGTCACCCTGGTTGACCTGCTCGACAGCGAAGAACTGGCTGCCGTGGCGGCCGCTCAGCTCAAACACACCCTGCTGATGTTCGATGCGTTTCACGACGTCGCGGAAAAAGCCCGCAACGGCAACGAACACGCCAAGGGCGTGATCCAGTCGTGGGCTGACGGCGAGTGGTTCCGCAATCGCCCGACGCTGGCCGACAAGATCAGCCTGCGTGTGTTCAAGGTCACCGGCGAAACCAACACCGACGACCTGTCGCCTGCTCCGGACGCCTGGTCCCGCCCGGACATCCCGCTGCACGCTCTCGCCATGCTGAAAATGGCCCGCGAAGGCATCGTGCCTGACGCCCAGGGCGTAACTGGCCCGATGAAGCAGATCGAAGAAATGCGCGGTCAAGGCTTCCCGATCGCCTACGTCGGTGACGTGGTCGGTACCGGTTCTTCGCGTAAATCCGCCACCAACTCGGTGCTGTGGTTCTTCGGCGACGACGTTCCGTACGTGCCGAACAAGCGTGCAGGCGGCTTCTGCTTCGGCAGCAAGATCGCTCCGATCTTCTACAACACCATGGAAGATGCCGGCGCACTGCCGATCGAATTCGACGTCACCAACATGAACATGGGTGATGTGATCGACCTGTATCCGCATGCTGGCAAAGTCTGCAAACACGGCACCGACGAAGTCCTGACCACCTTCGAAATGAAGACCCCGGTCCTGTTGGACGAAGTTCGCGCCGGCGGCCGTATCCCGCTGATCATCGGTCGCGGTCTGACCGACAAGGCACGTGCCGAACTGGGCCTGGGCCCTACCGATCTGTTCAAATTGCCTGAAGCACCTGTCGACACTGGCAAGGGCTACACCCTGGCACAGAAAATGGTCGGCAAGGCCTGCGGTCTGCCGGAAGGCAAAGGCGTGCGTCCTGGCACCTACTGCGAACCGAAAATGACCACCGTCGGCTCTCAGGACACCACCGGTCCGATGACCCGTGATGAACTCAAAGACCTGGCGTGCCTGGGCTTCTCGACCGATCTGGTGATGCAGTCCTTCTGCCACACCGCGGCCTATCCAAAGCCGATCGACGTGACTACCCACCACACACTGCCTGATTTCATCATGACCCGCGGCGGCGTGTCCCTGCGTCCGGGCGACGGCATTATCCACAGCTGGCTGAACCGCATGCTGCTGCCGGATACCGTCGGCACCGGTGGTGACTCGCACACCCGCTTCCCGATGGGCATTTCGTTCCCGGCAGGTTCCGGTCTGGTTGCCTTCGCTGCCGCCACCGGTGTGATGCCGCTGGACATGCCGGAATCGATCCTGGTGCGTTTCAAAGGCAAGATGCAACCGGGCGTCACCCTGCGTGACCTGGTCCACGCCATTCCCTACTTCGCGATTCAGGCTGGCCTGCTGACGGTCGAGAAGAAAGGTAAAAAGAACGCCTTCTCCGGCCGCATTCTGGAAATCGAAGGCCTGGACAACCTGAGCATCGAGCAGGCTTTCGAGCTGTCCGACGCCTCGGCCGAACGTTCGGCGGCCGGTTGCACCATCAAGCTGTCGAAAGAGTCGATCACCGAATACCTGAACTCCAACATCACCCTGCTGCGCTGGATGATCGGCGAAGGTTACGGCGATGCTCGTACTCTGGAACGTCGTGCTCAAGCGATGGAAGCCTGGGTTGCCAACCCGGAGCTGATGGTTGCCGATGCCGACGCCGAATACGCCGAAGTCATCGAAATCGACCTGGCCGACATCAAGGAGCCTGTGCTCTGCGCGCCGAACGATCCGGACGACGCCCGTCTGCTGTCCAGCGTTGCTGGCGAGAAGATCGACGAAGTGTTCATCGGTTCGTGCATGACCAACATCGGTCACTTCCGTGCTGCCGGCAAACTGCTCGACCAGGTCAAAGGTCAGCTGCCAACCCGTCTGTGGCTGTCGCCGCCGACCAAGATGGACGCTCACCAACTGACCGAAGAAGGCTACTACGGCATCTACGGCAAGGCTGGCGCGCGCATGGAAATGCCAGGCTGCTCGCTGTGCATGGGTAACCAGGCACGCGTCGAGCCGAATTCGACCGTGGTGTCGACGTCGACCCGTAACTTCCCGAACCGTCTGGGTGACGGCGCGAACGTTTACCTGGCTTCGGCCGAGTTGGCGTCGGTCGCTTCCATCCTGGGTCGCTTGCCGACAGTCGAGGAGTACATGGAATACGCGGGCAAGATCGACAGCATGGCGGCTGATGTATACCGCTACCTGTCGTTCGACCAGATCGCCGAATTCCGTGAAGCGGCAGCGAACGCCAACATTCCGTTGGTCCAAGCGTAAGGTTTCACAGCAATAAAAAACGCCGCCCATCGTGAGATGAGCGGCGTTTTTTTTGCCTTGATGCTTGATGTCGGGGGTTCTGCAGATCCATCAGGCGCTGAGTGAATAAATCAACGCCGAAATCGCCACCAGCCCCACCGCCGTTACAAACACATTGGAGGCCTGTCCACGATACCGTGCCATCGCCGGCACTTTGCGGATCGCATACATCGGCATCAAGAACAGAATCGCCGCAATGATCGGCCCACCCAGTGTCTCGATCATCCCCAGAATGCTCGGGTTCAAGGTCGCTACAATCCAGCAAACCACCAGCATGAACGCCGCCGTCAGACGGTCCAGGGTCTTGGGTGCCGGGCGTTTACCGCTCTTCACGATCAAACCCTTCAAGCCTTCACTGGCACCGATGTAATGCCCGAGAAACGACTTGGAAATCGCCACAAACGCAATCAGCGGCGCTGCAAAAGCAATAGTCGGATTGCTGAAATGGTTCGCCAGGTACGACAGGATCGACAGGTTCTGCGCCTTCGCTTGCGCCAGTTGCGCCGGCGACAGGGTCAGCACGCAGCTGAACACGAAGAACAACACCATCACCACCATCAACGCATGGGCGCGCGACAGGATTTGCGAACTGCGTTCTTCCGCGTGCTCACCGTAACGGCGCTTCTGATCCACGGCGAACGCCGAGATGATTGGCGAATGGTTGAACGAGAACACCATCACCGGAATCGCCAGCCACAGCGTATGCAGTAGCGCCGAGGGTTCCGGCAAGGTGGTGGCGGTGCTGAGGATGCCGCCGTTCCAGTGCGGAATCAGGAACACCGCCAGAAACAGCAACGCGACGATAAACGGATACACCATCAGGCTCATGGCCTTGACGATCACCTGCTCGCCGCAACGCACCACCGCCAACAACCCAAGGATCAGAACCAGCGATAAAATCGCGCGCGGTGGCGGCGTGATGTGCAGTTGATGTTCGAGGAAACTGCCCACTGTGTTGGTCAGCGCCACACTGTAGATCAACAGGATCGGGAAAATGGCGAAGAAGTACAGCAAGGTGATCAACGCACCGGCCTTGATGCCGAAATGCTCCTCGACCACTTCGGTAATGTCCGCGCCCTCGCGCCCGGACAAAACGAAGCGAGTCAGGCCACGGTGCGCATAAAACGTCATCGGAAACGCCAATACGGCAAGAACCAGCAACGGCCAGAAACCTCCCAGCCCCGCGTTGATCGGCAAAAACAGCGTGCCGGCACCGATTGCCGTGCCAAACAGGCCGAGCATCCAGGTGGTGTCATGGCGATTCCAGCGGGTCAATGTCGCTGGAGTCGCCGCTACATAGCGTTCGTCGACGCTATTGGCCTGATCATTCATCCGGTGGGATCTCCGCATTCCGGTCAGTTGCTACCCGGCCAGGACGAGTCGGAAAAATCCGACAGGCAGCGTCCCGGTCGAAACAGGGGCGCGATTGTCCGGGATAAATGAACAGAAGCAAAGACTTGGCTGAGGAGCGGTGCTGCGGATCAGATTCGACTGCGTCACTACAACCCCGTAGGCGCAAGCGCGGCGATCGCATCCAGTCGCCAAACAGCAGCGCGCTTGATATCTGCCTGCGGTCATGCATTTATAAAACCGTCTTCATCCCACTGAGGTTCCTGCCATGCCCCTGGTCCGCGTCAGTATCAAACAGCAAGACGATCCCACTTACGCCAAGCGCATCGGCCAATTGATTTTCGCCGCCATGCACAGCGCTATCAATGTTCCGGAAAATGACAATTTCCAGATTCTTACCGAACATGATGAACAGCACTTCATCTACGACCCGCAATACCTGGGCATCCAGCGCAGCGACAATCTGGTGATCATTCAAATCACCCTCAGCGAGGGTCGAACCGTCGACCAGAAAAAGCTGCTCTACAAAACCATTGCCGAGAGCCTGAATGCGCAACTGGCGGTGCGACTTGAAGACGTTTTCATTAGCCTGGTTGAAGTGAAAAAAGAAAACTGGTCGTTCGGCAACGGCATCGCCCAGTACGCGCTCTGACATTCAACCGCCGAACCGCTGCCCGCAGAAGTTGAAAGTGGCGGGAGAACTTTTTCGCCGTGCGAAAACCTTCCGCTGCCGTTCCGCTATGATCATCCTGACGCCGTGATCTCTGCTCATTGCCAAAGCGCATTCCAGCCAGCGATTTCAACGGATTTCGAGCCACAGGAGCCCAGCATGCCCGCAACTGTTCTGGTACTGGTTGAAACCATCAACGATTATTTGCCGATTCTCGAACATCAGGGCTTTCACCTGATTCTGGCACCCACTCCTGCCGAACGCGCTCAGGCCATTGCCACCCACGGGGCACGTATCGATGCGGTGCTGACCCGCGGCCCGCTGGGTCTGTTTGCCGATGAAATGGCCGCCCTGCCCTCGCTCAAGATCATTTGCGTGATCGGCGCCGGTTACGAACACGTCGATCTGCAAGCCGCGTCCGACCGGCGCATCACCGTGACCAATGGCGCTGGTGTCAACGCCTCCTCAGTGGCCGACCACGCCATGGCGATGCTGCTTTCACTGGTGCGTGACATTGCCCGCTGTGACGCTGCCGTACGTCGCGGCGAGTGGCCGAAGATCATGCGACCTTCGCTGGCCGGCAAGCACCTGGGCATTTTGGGCCTTGGCGCGGTCGGCATGGCCATCGCCAAACGCGCCGCCAACGGTTTCGACATGAAGGTCTGCTATCACAACCGCCAGGTTCGCAGCGATGTGCCTTACACATTTTGCTCGACCCCCACTGAACTGGCCCGCGCGTCGGACTTCCTGATCATTGCCACTCCCGGCGGCCTGGGCACCCGGCACCTGATCAACCGGCCGGTGCTGGACGCGCTGGGCCCTAACGGGTTCATCGTGAACATCGCACGCGCCAGTGTTGTGCAGACGGCCGATCTGATTGCTGCGTTGGAACAGCGTCGCATCGCCGGGGCAGCGCTGGATGTCTTCGATCGCGAACCACAAGTGCCGGACGCACTCAAGGCGTTGAGCAATGTGATTCTGACCTCGCACGTGGCGGGTCTGTCGCCGGAAGCCACCAAGGGCACCGTCGAACTGGTCGGCCGTAACCTGGCCGCATTCTTCTCCGGACAACCGGTCCTGACCCCGATCGACTTGCCGGCAGCGGAAAGCCAGGCGGTCCTGTAGGACAATTCAAACAGGCGTATCAAAAGCAATGATTGCCCGGCAACACGCTCACCTATAAGGGCTGAACAGGGTTGTGGGCACTGAGGGTGCGGATTAGATTAGCCAACAGTTTCAGGCCTCCAGAATAAGCAGAAGGGATAAGCATGGCGCTTACTGACCAGTCCACCCGAATCCGCACTGGCGAAGAACTCGATGCCAGCCTGATCGATCCGTACCTCAAAGCGCACATTTCTGGCTTGGACGGTTTGCCGCAGATCAGCCAGTTTCCGGGCGGCGCGTCCAACCTCACGTACTTGCTTGAATACCCTGAACAGGAATTCGTGCTGCGTCGCCCACCGTTCGGGCACAAGGCAAAATCCGCCCACGACATGGGCCGCGAATTCCGCATCCTCAATCAATTGCGCGACGGCTTTCCGTACTGCCCCAAAGCCTATGTGCATTGCACAGACGAATCGGTGCTCGGCGCCGAGTTTTATGTGATGGAGCGGGTCAAAGGGATCATCCTGCGCTCTGAATTGCCGCCTGAGCTTGGCCTGGACTCGGCGAAAACCGAGGCCTTGTGCAAAAGCTTCATCGACAAATTCGTCGAATTGCACCGGGTCGATTACCACGCCTATGGCCTGGGCGATCTGGGCAAACCGCAAGGCTACGTGGCGCGGCAGATCAAAGGCTGGAGCGATCGCTACGAAAAAGCGCTGACCCCCGACGCTCCGCAGTGGGATGCCGTCAAAGCCTGGCTCAACGACAAAATGCCGGCCGATCACCCGACGTCGAGCATCGTGCACAACGACTATCGCTTCGACAACGTCATCCTCGACCCGAGCAACCCGATGCAGATTATCGGCGTACTCGACTGGGAGCTGACCACCCTTGGTGATCCGCTGATGGATCTGGGCAACACCCTCGCCTACTGGATAGAAGCCGGCGACCCCGCGCCGGTGCAATTGCTGCGCCGTCAGCCTAGCCACGCGCCGGGCATGCTCACCCGCCGTGAATTCGTTGATTATTACGCCCAGCGATCGGGCATCGAGATCGACAATTTCGACTTCTATTACACCTATGGCTTGTTCCGACTGGCCGGCATCGTGCAGCAGATTTACTACCGCTTCTTCCATGGTCAGACCCAGGACAAACGCTTCGCATCGTTCATTCACATGAACAAACTGCTGGAGCAGATGAGCCTGCAGGTCATCCACAAATCCAGCCTCTGATCGCGCCTCTGGCCAATTTTCCAATAACAAGACTGTTCACAAGGGAATCCCATGTCCAAGACTCAGTTGTTCGACCTCGATGGCAAGATCGCTTTTGTGTCCGGTGCCAGCCGCGGCATCGGTGAAGCCATCGCCAAATTGCTGGCCCAGCAAGGCGCTCATGTGATCGTTTCAAGCCGTAAACTCGACGGCTGCCAGCACGTCGCCGACGCCATCATCGCCGCTGGCGGCAAAGCCACGGCGGTTGCCTGCCACATCGGTGAAATGGAGCAAATCAGCCAGGTGTTCGCCGGCATCCGCGAACAGTTCGGGCGCCTGGACATTCTGGTGAACAACGCGGCGACCAACCCGCAATTCTGTAACGTGCTCGACACCGACCTCGGCGCGTTTCAGAAAACGGTTGACGTGAACATTCGCGGCTACTTCTTCATGTCCGTCGAAGCCGGCAAACTGATGCGCGACAACGGCGGTGGCAGCATCATCAACGTGGCTTCGATCAACGGTATTTCGCCGGGGATTTTCCAGGGCATCTACTCGGTGACCAAGGCTGCGGTGATCAACATGACCAAGGTGTTCGCCAAGGAGTGCGCGCAGTTCAATATCCGTTGCAACGCCTTGTTGCCCGGTTTGACTGACACCAAGTTCGCGTCGGCGCTGGTAAAAAACGACGCCATCCTGAAGACCGCTCTGGCGCAGATTCCGCTCAAGCGCGTGGCGGACCCGAGCGAGATGGCGGGCGCGGTGCTGTTCCTGGCCAGCGATGCGTCGAGTTATACGACAGGGATTTCGCTGAATGTGGACGGTGGCTTCCTGTCCTGATCGGTCGCCCGGCCAGACCAGGTTACTGGGTCACACACCGAGTCATCCTGGTCACTCGTGTCACCTGCCCGTCCGCCCTCACGTCACCCAGCACATCGGTTTTTTCAGCGGTTTCGCAAGTGCGTTGCGGGACAGGTGGCGGCGCGGCAGGCGGTGGGGGCGCAGGACTGGCGCAACCACCGAGAAGGGCTGCACAGAATGCGAGTGACATGGACGCAATAACGCGTTTTCCGAGACTGTTCATAGGCTGACCCGCGATGAGTGATCGACAGATTTTCGCAACATGACGCAGGCCGACTCATGCAAGGCCGACTCGTCATGCAAAATCCTTCGTATTTCTTATAGCTCAGTCGGGTGGCAATGCCAGTATCGGTCATGCGTCGACAACCTGGGTGAAGGGCGGTCCGTCAGGCCGTCTTGCGGGTCATTTACCGTTCACAGAACAGGGTCTGGACGATGCAGGGTGTTACTTTCCAGCTCGTAGCGCAGTTCCCCGATCAAGGCCTGCACTGATTCGGGGCTGCCCAGATTGGCGACATTCAGCCCGGTAACCACCAGGTCTACTTCGCCGGTGTCAGGGTTATACAGTTTTACTGTCAGCGAGTGATCCCCCGTGAGCGTGCATTCACAAGCCAGAGGGGAAAAGCTTTGTTCCAACTGCGCGCGCAGATGTGCCAGATAAATCATTTCGATCCACCTTGGCGCAAATGCCCGGTCAACCGCCTGTTTCCTGCGACCATATTGAGTGCTGATCCTTAAACGCATCGAGGGGAGGCGACACCGACGCCGTCAGGTGTCGCACCCTCACAGACTAAGAATCACAGCCCTGATCCAACACATGAATATGCACCAGCCAGCTTAGTGCATTTGCACCTTAACGCTGCGCCAAATGTCGGTCGCTGGAAAACAGCCCCCGCTCGCGCGCCCACACGATGGCCTCGCTGCGGCTGTGCACGTCGAGTTTCGAGTATACCGTTGCCACATGATTGCGCACGGTGTTGGGTGCAAGCTTGAGGCGAGCGGCGATTTCCTTGTCGGCCAGTCCTTCGCAGATCAACCCCAACACGTCACGCTCGCGGGCGGTCAGGTCGGTAAACGAAACGCTCGGCAGACTGGGCGAATTGACGCTTTTCACGTTGGCCAGTTTTTCGATGAGCGTGCGGCTGAACCAGGAAGCGTCTTTCATGACTTCCTCAATAGCCGCCACCAGTTCGAGCTCCGTGCGTTTGCGCTCGGTGATGTCCATCAGCACCAGCAGATAGCATGGATTGTCCTGAATGTTGACCGTGTCTGCCGAGACGGCACAATCGATCAGCTCGGTGTCTTTCTTGCGCACCCGCACGTCCACGCGATCCAGTCGGGCATTTTTCTCCAGCGCCGCGAACAGCCGTGAGCTGGCCGCCTTGTCGTGGAAAAAACCGATCTCGGCGACACTCTTGCCCAGCACTTCCTCACTGGGATAAGCCAGCGTATCGAGGAAGGCTTCGTTGACGTCCATCACCACCTGATTACTCGCGCTGCACACCAGAATCGGCACCGGGCTCAGGCGAAAAGCCTTGGCAAAGCGCTCCTCACTCTGGCGCAGAGCGACTTCTGCCTTGCGTCGGGGTTCGATGTCTACGAATGAAAACAGCATGCAGGCCTCGTCATTCAGCTCCAGCGGCTGGCCGGCGACGATCACTTGCTTGACGCCTCCGTCGGGAAGGTTAAGTTCAGCCTGCATCTGCGGGATGGTGCTGCCCTCGCGCAAACGCTGTTTGGCGAGGTCCTTGTTCTCGGCACCTTCCAGAATGTCCAGCTCATAGGTCGAGGTGCCGATGACCTGATCGCGGGCATACCCGGTCATTTCGAGAAATCCCGGGTTGACCTTGATGTAACGCAAATCGCTGAGGCGACAGATCACTGCCGGGGCCGGGTTGGCGTTGAAGGTTTTTTCGAAGCGCTGCTCGGCGCTCGCCCATTCGGTGACATCGTCCATGATCAACACCATCGATTCCGCTTCGCCCTGGTTGTCGGTCAGCACCATACCGCGGACCCTGTGCACCCAGTTGCGCTCGTGGTCGTCGGCGTGAGCGACTTCCACCAGCACATCGTTGAACGTTTCCCCACGCGACACGCGATGGATCGGGTAATGGTCGGCCGGGACCGGGTGATTATTGCGATAGCGCAACGCAAATCGCTTGGCGTATTCCCTGGCGTTGCGCCCCATATCACTGACTTGCGCCACGCCGTGCATGGCCAGCGCAGCCTCATTCGCCCAGCGAATGGTCTGATCGGGTTCCAGCACAATCACGCCGTCGGACAAACCGGCAATGATCTGCTGCAAATGGCGACGATTGGTTTCGCTTGACAGGACGTCCTGGCTCATTGGATCTCCACATTTCTTGTCACGCCAGCGTGTGGCGCTCTGTGAAGATTACGACCGCAGGGGGTTGCGATAGTGCGTCGCGGCGACCTGGTAAAACCAAACGTCGTAAGCCCGGTCTCTCGAAGGTAAACTGCGCGCTTCTTCGAACCTGCCCGCGAGGTAACCACGATGCTGTTCAAAAACGCCCTGACCGCCGCCGCCCTGCTCGGCTCATTGCTGGTCGCGTCATCGGCATTTGCCCACGCGCATCTGAAAAGCTCGACACCGGCGGCCGACAGCACCGTGAGCACACCGCCGTCAGAACTGAGCCTGGTGTTCACCGAAGGCGTCGAAGCCGATTTCAGCAAAGTCACGCTCAGCCGGGACGGCGACGAAGTACTGGTAAAAACCCTGAGCACCAACGGCAGCGACAAGAACACCCTGATCGTGTCGCCCGCAGCGCCACTGACGGCAGGGGATTACACCGTCAAATGGCAAGTGACGTCGGTCGATACCCACCAACTGGAAGGCACCTACAGCTTTACGGTCGGCGAGTAACCCATGCCGGATGCGATGGTGCTGTGCCGTTTTGTGCACTTCACCGTAGTACTGATGCTGTTCGGCGCGTGGGTGTTCAAACCGTTATTGTCGCGTGGTGAAACCGCAATCGATGCGTCGATGTCGCGCATCAGTCGATGGCTGGCAGCAGTGGCGCTGATCAGCGGCGTTGCCTGGTTGCTGGTAATCACCGCCAGCCTGACTGGACGGCCGGACGCAGCGTTCGACCCGACCCTGCTCGGCAAGGTGCTGGCCAAAACGTTTTTCGGTGAAGTCTGGGCCTGGCATTTGTCGCTCAACGCTGTGTTGGTGATCGTGCTGCTGACACCGTTGCGATTCAATCAGGCCCTGTGTTCAACACTGAGTGGCACGTTGCTGGCCACGCTCGCCCCGGTGGGGCACGGCGCGATGCTGGGCGGCTTGAGCGGCCAGTTGCTGATCCTCAATCAGGCTGTCCATCTGGGTTGCGTGGGTGCATGGCTGGGTGGATTGATGTGGCTGGTGATGATTCTTCGGCAACCCGCCGGCCATGATGCCCGCGCGATCCTGCGTCGCTTCAGCGGGATCGGTTATGCGCTGGTCGCGGGACTGGTGATAAGCGGGCTGATCAACGTGCGTGTATTGACCGGGCAGTTCTGGCCTGCGCCGCTGTTCAGCGGGTTTGCATTGATCCTGCTGATCAAGGTGATGCTGGTGGCGCTGATGCTCGGGTTAGCCTTGTTCAACCGCATGCAGATCACTGGCTGCGAGCAGCGGCTGGGGACGTTGAGGACAAGCGTGATGCTGGAATGGCTACTGGGGATGGGTGCCGTGGCAGCCGTTTCGTTGTTGGGTACTTTGCCGCCGATGATTGCCGGCTGACGTCCATTCGCCTGCAGGAGCAAAGCTTGCTCGCGAAGGCGGTCATCCATTCGATAATGATGTTGAATGACAGATCGCATTCGCGAGCAAGCTGCGCTCGTACACGGGTCAGGGTGATAGCCGCCTATCACGTCGAATCATCCTGTAACTTCTGATTGACTTTCCCTTGAACACTCGCAAATAATCGCGCCAATGTTGTACGACGACGTATAACGACAATAAAAACAAAAAAGCAGCAAGGGAGCGTCAAAGTGATCAATCTCATCCGCAATTCCTCCGTTAAAAGTCTCCATCCAGCTTTCGAACCTCGTCATTCCCTGAGCCTGATCGGTCTCGGTGGATTGGCCTTCGCTCTGCCCATGACCGGCAACGCTGAAGGTTTCGTTGATGACGCCAAGGCCACGCTGAACCTGCGCAATGCCTATTTCAACCGTAACTTCACCAACCCGGCCGCCCCGCAGGGCAAGGCTGAAGAGTGGACGCAGAACTTCATTCTTGACGCCAGGTCCGGGTTCACTCAAGGCACCGTAGGCTTCGGCGTTGATGTACTGGGCCTGTACTCGCAGAAGCTCGACGGCGGTAAAGGCACCGGTGGTACCCAGTTGCTGCCGATTCACGATGACGGTCGCCCGGCGGACAACTTCGGCCGGCTCGGTGTAGCGCTTAAAGGCAAAGTGTCGAAGACCGAATTGAAGGTTGGCGAATGGATGCCGGTGCTGCCGATCCTGCGCTCCGACGACGGCCGCTCGCTGCCACAAACCTTCCAGGGTGGCCAGGTCACCTCCAGCGAGATCAACGGTCTGACGCTCTACGGCGGCCAGTTCCGCGGCAACAGCCCACGTAACGATGCGAGCATGGAAGACATGTCCATGAACGGTCGCGGCGCTTTCACCTCGGACCGGTTCAACTTCGGCGGCGGTGAATACGCGTTCAACGACAAACGCACACTGGTCGGCGTCTGGTATTCGGAACTGTCCGACATTTACCAGCAGCAATATTTCAACGTCAGCCACAGCCAACCGGTCGGCAGCTGGACCTTCGGTGCCAACCTGGGTTTCTTCAACGGCAAGGAAGACGGCAACGCTCTGGCCGGCGACCTCGACAACAAAACCGCATTCGCCCTGCTCTCGGCCAAATACGGTGGCAACACCTTCTACGTCGGCCTGCAAAAACTCAGCGGCGACAGTGCCTGGATGCGCGTCAACGGCACCAGCGGCGGCACACTCGCCAACGATAGCTACAACGCCAGTTACGACAACGCGAAGGAAAAATCCTGGCAACTGCGTCACGACTACAACTTCGTCGCCGTCGGCGTACCCGGCCTGACCCTGATGAACCGCTACATCAGCGGCGACAACGTGCACACCGGCACGATCACCGACGGCAAGGAATGGGGCCGCGAATCGGAACTGGCCTACACCGTGCAGAGCGGCGCGCTAAAAAACCTTAATGTGAAATGGCGTAACGCGACAATTCGTCGAGACTTCAGCACCAACGAATTCGATGAAAACCGTATTTTCATCAGCTATCCGCTTTCGTTGTTGTAAGGCGTTATCGGGCAGACATAAACACGGATGTCTGGATATGCCCGATCAATGTGGGAGCTAGCCTGCTAGCGATGAGGCCGTGTCAGTTGCCATCACTGGTGGCTGGCCCACCGCATCGCGAGCAAGCTTTGCTCCCACGGGTCCATCGCTATTCGGAGGTGAGACACCCTCCGTCAACTTCCACCAAAGTCACATTGACAAGACCGGGAAAGGCTTACGATACTTCGATAATGTCGTACGACAACCTACAACAAATTTAATAACGACTGCGTGTCCAGGGACTTTCATGACTACCACTTCAGCCCCTTTCAATCGTTTGCTGCTGACCGGTGCCGCCGGTGGCCTAGGCAAAGTCCTGCGCGAAAGCCTGCGCCCCTACACCAACGTGCTTCGCCTCTCCGATATCGCCGACATCGCCCCAGCGCGTGACGAACACGAAGAAGTGGTCATCTGCGACCTCGCCGACAAGCAGGCCGTGCATCAACTGGTCGAAGGTGTGGACGCGATCCTGCACTTCGGCGGCGTATCGACCGAGCACTCGTTCGAAGACATTCTCGGCGCCAACATTTGCGGCGTCTTCCACATCTACGAAGCGGCACGCCGGCATGGCGTCAAGCGGGTGATTTTCGCCAGCTCGAACCACGTCATCGGCTTTTACAAGCAGGACGAAGTGATCGACGCCCTCTCCCCTCGGCGCCCGGACAGCTACTACGGTCTGTCCAAATGCTACGGCGAAGACATGGCCTCTTTCTACTTCGACCGTTACGGTATCGAGACCGTCAGCATCCGCATCGGCTCGTCGTTCCCGGAACCGCAAAACCGCCGAATGATGAGCACCTGGCTGAGCTTCGGCGATCTGACACAATTGCTCGAACGTGCGCTGACAACTCCGGGCGTTGGCCACACCGTGGTGTACGGCATGTCGGATAACAAAGACGTCTGGTGGGATAACCGTCACGCGGCGCTGCTGGGGTTTAAGCCTGAAGACAGCTCCGAAGTGTTCCGCGACAAGGTCGAAGCCCAGCCGATGCCGGCCGCTGATGATCCGGCCCGGGTCTATCAGGGTGGTGCGTTCTGCGCGGCCGGCCCGTTCGGCGACTGAACCCGCAACTATCCCCACAATAAAAGCCTAGGGAAGAGTCGCCATGCACGCTGAATTGATTGTCGATGCCCGCAATGCGGTCGGTGAAAGCCCGGTCTGGGTGCCAGAGGAAAATGCCCTGTACTGGGTGGATATTCCGGCCGGTGGCCTGCAACGCTGGAAGGCTGACAGTGGCCACGTTGACGCATGGACCGCGCCGCAAATGCTTGCCTGCCTGGCGCGTCACCGCAACGGCGGCTGGGTCGCCGGCATGGAAACCGGCTTCTTCCAGCTGCGCCCGAACAACGATGGCAGCCTCGACAGCGAACCGCTGGCACACGTTGATCACGCACGCCCCGATATGCGTCTCAACGACGGGCGCTGCGACCGTCAAGGCCGTTTCTGGGCCGGCAGCATGGTGCTGAACATGGGCGCCAACGCTGCCGATGGCGCGTTGTATCGCTACAGCGCCGGCCAGCAAGGACCGATCGCCGCTCAACTTGGCGGCTTCATCGTGCCTAATGGGCTGGCGTTCAGCCCGGACGGCAAAACCATGTACCTGTCAGATTCCCACCCGTTGATTCAACAGATCTGGGCGTTCGATTACGACATCGACAGCGGCACGCCGTCCAACCGTCGGCTGTTCGTTGATATGAATCAGCATCCGGGGCGCCCCGACGGCGCTGCGGTCGATGCCGAAGGCGGCTATTGGATCTGCGCCAACGACGCCGGGCTGATCCACCGTTTCACCCCGGATGGCCGCCTCGACCGTTCGCTGCAAGTGCCGGTGAAAAAGCCGACCATGTGCGCCTTTGGTGGCAGTCGAATGGACACCCTGTTCGTGACGTCGATCCGTCCTGGTGACGATCAGGATGAACAGTCCCTGGCGGGCGGCGTGTTCGCCCTCAACCCTGGCGTGAAAGGTCTGCCTGAACCTGTTTTCAATCCCTAGCGACACTGCTCCACCGCTGCGCCTTGAATGAACACAAAAAAAATAACAACACTGGAGACACCCTCATGGGCTTCAAACGCACTTTGCTCGCCGCTGCACTCCCGCTGGCCTTCACCTTCAGCAGCATGGCTCACGCACTGGAACTGAAAATTGCCGACATCCACCCCAAGGGTTACCCAACCGTGGTGGCGGAAGAACAAATGGCCAAAACCCTGACCGCCGAGAGCAACGGCACACTGACCGTTAAAATGTTCCCCGGTGGCGTGCTCGGTTCGGAAAAGGAAGTCATCGAACAGATGCAGGTCGGTGCCATCCAGATGGCTCGCGTCAGTCTTGGCATCGTTGGCCCCGTCGTGCCTGATGTGAACGTGTTCAACATGCCGTTCATCTTCCGCGACCAGGCCCACATGCGCGCCGTCATCGACGGTGAAGTCGGCGACGAAATCCTCGCGAAAATCACTGACTCCGAATTCGGTCTGGTTGCACTGGCCTGGATGGACGGCGGCACCCGCAACATCTACACCAAGAAACCGGTGCGCAGCCTGGCCGACCTCAAAGGCATGAAAATTCGCGTGCAGGGCAACCCGATGTTCATTGAAACCATTAACGCCATGGGCGGCAACGGCATTGCGATGGACACCGGCGAAATCTTCAGCGCGCTGCAGACCGGCGTGATCGATGGCGCGGAAAACAACCCGCCGACCCTGCTCGAGCACAACCACTATCAGAACGCCAAGTACTACAGCCTGACCGGCCACCTGATTCTGCCTGAGCCTATCGTGATGTCGAAAATCACCTGGGAAAAACTCACGCCTGAGCAACAAGCGCTGGTGAAGAAAACCGCCAAAGCCGCACAGGCCCAGGAACGCACGCTGTGGGACGCCAAATCCGCCAGCAGTGAGGAGAAACTCAAGGCTGCCGGTGTCGAGTTCATCACCGTCGACAAGACCCCTTTCCGCGAAGCGACCGCCTCGATCCGCGAGAAATACGGCGCGCCTTACGCCGACCTGATCAAGCGTATCGAAGCCGTTCAGTAACCCTCCCTGCATAAACGAAAGGCCCGGCGCCGCTGACGCGAATGTCTGTCAGCGTGCGCCCGGTTACGGTGGAACCCGATGAAGAATTTGCTGTTGCGTATTAACGACAGGATCTACATGTCCTGCATCTGGGTGGCCGGTCTGTCCGTGTTAGCCATCGCGTTAATCATTCCCTGGGGCGTTTTCGCTCGCTACGTCCTCGGCACCGGCTCGAGCTGGCCGGAGCCTGTCGCGATCCTCATGATGCTGGTGTTCACCTTCATCGGTGCCGCCGCCAGTTATCGCGCTGGCGCGCACATGGCCGTGGCCATGCTGACCGACCGCATGACGCCGCAAATGCGCCACGCCATGAGCATCATTTCACAGCTGCTGATGGCCATCATCTGCCTGTTCATGACCATCTGGGGCACCAAGCTCTGCATGTCGACCTGGAACCAGTTCATGAGTGCTCTGCCCACCCTGCGCGTGGGCGTCACCTACATGCCGATTCCGGTGGGCGGCTTGTTGACCCTGGTGTTTGTCCTGGAAAAACTCCTGCTCGGAGACCAGAGCAACCGGCGGGTCGTGCGTTTCGACCTGGTTGAAGAAAGCGAAGGTGCCGCATAAATGGACGCTCTGATTCTGCTGGGCAGTTTTATCGCATTGATCGTGATCGGCATGCCGGTCGCTTACGCCTTGGGCCTTGCCGCCCTGATCGGCGCGTGGTGGATCGATATTCCGTTCCAGGCGGTGATGATTCAAGTCGCCGGCGGTGTGAACAAGTTCTCTCTGTTGGCGATTCCGTTCTTCATTCTGGCGGGCGCGATCATGGCCGAGGGCGGCATGTCACGCCGGCTGGTGGCATTTGCCGGTGTGCTGGTCGGTTTCGTGCGCGGTGGCTTGTCGCTGGTCAACATCATGGCGTCAACGTTCTTCGGCGCGATCTCGGGTTCCTCGGTCGCGGACACCGCTTCGGTAGGTTCGGTGCTGATCCCGGAAATGGAAAAACGTGGCTATCCGCGTGATTTCGCCACCGCAGTCACAGTCAGCGGTTCGGTACAGGCGTTGCTGACACCGCCGAGCCACAACTCGGTGCTGTACTCGCTTGCCGCGGGCGGCACGGTGTCGATTGCTTCGCTGTTCATGGCAGGTATCGTCCCTGGCCTGTTGATGAGCGCATGCCTGATGGTGCTGTGCCTGATCTTCGCGAAAAAGCGCAACTACCCCAAAGGCGAAGTGATTCCGATGCGCCAGGCGCTGAAGATCTGCGGCGAAGCATTGTGGGGCCTGATGGCGATGGTCATCATTCTCGGCGGCATTCTCTCGGGTGTCTTCACCGCGACTGAATCGGCGGCGATTGCTGTGCTCTGGTCGTTCTTCGTGACCATGTTCATTTACCGCGATTACAAGTGGAGCGAACTGCCAAAACTGATGCACCGCACGGTACGCACGGTGTCGATTGTGATGATCCTGATCGGCTTCGCGGCGAGCTTCGGCTACATCATGACGCTGATGCAGATCCCGGCGAAAATCACCACGATGTTCCTGACCCTGTCGGACAACCGTTACGTGATCCTGATGTGCATCAACGTCATGCTGCTGTTGCTCGGCACGGTGATGGACATGGCGCCGCTGATCCTGATTCTGACGCCGATTCTGATGCCGGTGATTCTGGGCATTGGCGTCGACCCGGTACAGTTCGGCATGATCATGCTGGTGAACCTGGGGATCGGATTGATAACACCGCCGGTGGGCGCGGTGCTCTTTGTGGGGTCTGCGGTGGGTAAGGTCAGTATCGAAAGCACCGTAAAAGCACTGCTGCCGTTCTACGGCGTACTGTTCCTGGTACTGATCGCGGTGACCTACATTCCAGCACTGTCGCTGTGGTTGCCGAATCTGGTGTTGTAATCCATCCATAACCTGTAGCAGCTGGCGCAGCCGGCGTCCTACTCGGGCACGTCCGGACGCAGCCTTCGGCAGCTGCTACAGAGGCATGGTGTATTTGAGGAATGATATGACTTTAAAACTTCTCGAACTCCACGACTCATTCACCCTCCTCACCCTCTCCCCTGAACGCGGCGGCGCCATCGTCAACTGGACCGTGCTTGGCACCGGCCAGCCGCTGTTTCGCCATAGCGACGCGCAAGCGCTGAACACCGGTCTGGCAAACAAACTCGGTTGTTTCCCGTTGGCGCCGTGGTCCAACCGTATCGCCGAAGGCGGGTTCGATTGCCCGGACGGTTGGCTGGCACTGACGCCCAACAGCCTTACCGAAGCGTTGCCGATTCACGGCAGTGCCTGGCAGCAACCGTGGCAGGTCTTGTCGCACACCGCCGATGAGATCGTCCTGCAACTCGACAGCGCCACACCCTTCGCTTATCGCGCCCAACAGCGCTTCCATCTGGGCGACGGTTGCTTGAGCATCGAGCTGCGGGTGACTCATCTGGATCAAAACGCAGCCTGGCACGGTCTTGGTCTGCACCCGTATTTTCCGCGCACCGCCCGCACACGGTTGCAGGCCAAGGCAGAGCAGGTCTGGTTGTGCGAGCCTTCCAGGTTGCCGAAAACGCTGAGCAAAGTGCCCGCCGAATGGGATTTCCAGCGGGTGCGAGCGTTACCCGACACCCTGGTCGACAACGGTTTCTGCCAATGGGATGGCCACTGTCGGATCGAGCAACCCGACCTGGGTTATGCGCTGGACTGCCAGGCCAGCGGCGGCGATTACTACCTGCTCTACTGCCCGGTGGATTTGGGGTTTTTCTGCATCGAACCCGTCAGCCATCCGGTCAATGCGCACCACTTGCCCGGCCGGCCGGGATTGAAACTGATGGAGCAAGGGCAGTCCGCCGAGCTGACGTTGTCCCTGAACTACCGTCCACTCTGAGGTTCAAGCGCGGATCAGCATGTAAACCGCGAGCATCAGGCAAATACTCGCGAACCCGACCTGTAACGCCCGCGCCGGCACTTTCGCGCAAAGCTTGCGGCCAATGATCATGCCGACGATGCTCGCAACAATAAATGCCACGCCGACATCATCCAGGCGCACCCCGGCATGCAATGCACCGATCACGCCGATCGCCGAAATCAGGCTGATCACCATCAGTGAAGTCGCGACAATGCCGCGCATCTGCACATCAGTCAGCTGCTTGAACGCCGGTACGATCAGAAACCCGCCACCCACCCCCAACAGACCGGACACCACACCCGTCACCGCGCCCAAGGTAGCCAGTGTCGCCGTGCATTTGGCGGTCCATAAGAAACGCCCGGTGTGCTGGTCAAGCATGCAATTCTTCTGGCCCCAGCTGGCGTGGCCATGGTCACTCGGCCCCTGCCCCCGACGTTCCCGGCGCAGCATGCGCCAGGCCACCATGACCATCAGCAGGCTGAACAGAATCATCAGGATTTTTTCCGACAACTGATGGGCGAAGTAGATACCAACCGGGGAAAACACCGCGCCGAGCAAGGCGATCAGCAGCGCGGCGCGATAACGCACCAGCCCGTGGCGCAAGCCGTCCAAAGCGCCTACCGCCGCTGCGCTGCCCACCGCGAACAGTGCGACGGGGGCGGCCTGGGTCATGCTGAATCCCAACCCCAGCACCAGCGCGGGAACAGCCAGAATTCCACCTCCGGCGCCGGTCAACCCCAGCACCAGGCCCATGAACACTCCAAAAAAACTTGCCAGCAGCATAAAAGGCTCACGATCCTTGAAAAGCCGGGAACGCCCGGAGACGATGCGTGACAGGATAAAGCCCGCGCCGCTGTTTCGTGCATCGAATTAATTCAGGGCTGGTCAATGCAGGGAAAATGAATTTACCCTCATGGTTCGTCCAGAAAGAATCTGCTGCCATGTCCGCCTTGATCGAACCCTTCCTCGACCCCGTTTCATCGACTTACAGCTACGTGATCTATCAAGTCGACGGCGGCCAGTGCGCGATCGTCGACCCCGTGCTCGACTACGATGCGGCAGCCGGGCGAACCACCACGACGCAGGCAGACAAAATCATCGCCTTCGTCCGCGAGCATCGCTTGCACGTGCAATGGCTGCTGGAAACCCACGCCCACGCCGATCACCTGTCATCCGCGCCGTACCTGCGCCGTGAATTGGGCGGCCGGATCGCGATTGGCCAGTCGATCAGCAAGGTTCAGGACGTGTTCAAGACGCTGTTCAATCTTGAGCCGGAATTTCGCAGCGACGGCTCCCAATTCGATCATCTGTTCGCGCCCGACGAGTCGTTCATGATCGGCGATCTCAAAGCCACCGCGCTGCATGTGCCCGGTCACACGCCGGCAGACATGGCGTACGTGATCGACAGCAATGCGATCCTGGTCGGCGACACCCTGTTTATGCCGGACGTTGGCACCGCGCGCTGCGACTTCCCCGGTGGCAATGCCAGCCAGATGTTCAAATCGATTCGCAAACTGCTGGCCTTCCCGGCCAGCGTCAACCTCTACGTCTGCCATGACTACCCGCCTGAGGGCCGTGAATCGAGGTGCATGACGACAGTGGGCGAACAACGCCAGAGCAACATTCACGTTCGCGATGGCATTGACGAGACTGCCTTCGTCGAGATGCGCACCCGGCGCGATGCCGGGCTGGGGATGCCGACGCTGTTGTTGCCGGCGATTCAGGTCAACGTGCGGGCGGGGAACCTGCCGCCCGCCGAAGACAATGGCGTGACCTATTTGAAAATCCCGATAAACGCGCTGTAAGAAAAACTCGCGGGCGACACTGATCCAGGAGATTTCCGACATATCGCGTCGAATGCGATGAACTGGAATTATCGCAGGCAGCAGGCAGACTTCATGGGGTAATCAACCCAAGGAGTGTGTGCAATATGGATATTCGCCGTAATCACCGTGATATGTCTCGGGACCAGAAAGCCGCCTTTATCGCGGCCATCCTGCGATTGAAAAACAATGTCGACAGCGTGCTGCGTCCCGGGCTGCAAAGCCGCTACGACGACTTTGTTCAGATCCACAAAAATTCGATGGGCCGGGGCAATCCGGTTATTCCAAACCCACACCGCAGCCCACTCTTTTATCCTTGGCACCGGATCCTGATTCGCCAGTTCGAACTGGCTCTGCAGGCCGCCACCAATAACACCCGCATCACCCTGCCTTACTGGAACTGGCAACTCGGGGGCGCCGATAACCCGTTCACTTCGGATTTCATGGGCGGCAATGGGGACAACACCCAAGATCAGCGCGTATCGAACGGGCCCTTCTCCCATGAGCACTCCCAATTTCAGGTCGCGGTGTGGGACGAAGGGACTGGCAACACCGGTGTGCGTCGTAATCTGGGGGCGCAGGGAGCGCTGCCATCGCCCGAAACCGTCATCTCGACACTGAACCGGACGCCTTACTGGCGGGAGCCGGACGGTTGGGAAAATGCTTCGGAAGAAAGCCTGCACAATCCGGTTCATGCCTGGATCGGCGGCAACATGGGGGAATCGTCCTCTCCCAACGACCCGATCTTCTTCCTGCATCACTGCTATCTGGATCTTTTGTGGGAACGCTGGAAACAGCAGCACCCGACTCGCGTCTTCCGCCCGGCCGAGGACGGTTGGCCTGAGGGGATGATGGACCAGGCACTGGTTTTTCATCCCGCGAATGAGCCCGCCCCCTGGACGCAGACCTACACCGTCCAGCAGACGCTGTTCACGCAGGATCTTGATTACCAATATGACCACCTGTGAGCGGCGGCGCGATTAACTCCCGAGGGTCAGTCCGTTGGCCGGCAGTGGCAACGCGGTTTTATAGCGCACCTGCTTGAGCGCGAAACTTGAGCGGATATTGGCCACGCCGGGGACTTTGGTCAGGAAGTCCATCATGAAGCGCTCCAGCGACTGGATGGTCGGCACCAGCACCCGGATCAGATAATCCGGGTCGCCGGCCATCAAATAACACTCCATGACTTCCGGCCGATCCGAAATCGCTTCTTCAAAATGTTGCAGCGCTTCCTCCACCTGCTTCTCCAGGCTGACGTGGATAAACACGTTAACGTGCAGCCCCAGCAAATCTGCATCCAGCAGCGTGACCTGCTCACGAATCAGCCCCAATTCCTCCATCGCCTTGACCCGATTGAAACACGGCGTCGGTGACAGATTCACTGAGCGCGCAAGGTCAGCGTTAGTGATGCGCGCGTTCTCCTGAAGGCTGTTGAGAATGCCGATGTCGGTACGGTCCAGTCTGCGCATGAGATAAAACTACCTGTTTTTTATGCTTATGCAGGTTTTTTATCTCCAAATGATCATGAGCGCAACGAAACAGAGAGAAATATTCTCCTGCGCGGCGCCTATGATGTTTGTAGGACAAGATTTCCATCACCCATGGAATGACAGTCAGCTCACTACAAAAAATTCACAAGATCGAGCGTAGAAGCCATGAATCAAGCGTACGAACCGCTGCGCCTGCACGTTCCTGAACCCTCGGGCCGTCCGGGCTGCAAAACCGACTTTTCCTACCTGCGACTGACCGACGCCGGTACGGTGCGCAAACCCGCCATTGACGTAGAACCTGCCGACACCGCCGATTTGGCCAAAGGCCTGATTCGCGTGCTCGACGACCAAGGCAATGCCCTCGGTCCGTGGGCTGAAGGCGTGCCGGCCGAGATTCTGCGCAGAGGCATGCGCGCCATGCTCAAGACGCGAATTTATGACAACCGCATGGTAGTCGCCCAGCGTCAGAAGAAAATGTCCTTCTACATGCAGAGCCTGGGCGAAGAAGCCATCGGCAGCGGTCAGGCCCTGGCGTTGAATATCGACGACATGTGCTTCCCGACCTATCGCCAGCAAAGCATCCTGATGGCGCGCGACGTGCCATTGGTCGACCTGATCTGCCAACTGCTGTCCAACGAGCGCGATCCGCTCAAGGGCCGTCAATTGCCGATCATGTACTCGGTCAAGGACTCCGGCTTCTTCACCATTTCCGGCAACCTCGCTACCCAGTTCATTCAGGGTGTGGGTTGGGGCATGGCGTCAGCGATCAAGGGCGACACCAAAATCGCTTCGGCCTGGATCGGCGACGGCGCCACTGCCGAGTCCGATTTCCACACGGCCCTTACCTTCGCCCACGTGTACCGCGCGCCGGTCATCCTCAATGTGGTCAACAACCAATGGGCGATCTCGACGTTCCAGGCCATCGCCGGTGGTGAAGCCACCACGTTTGCCGGCCGTGGCGTCGGTTGTGGAATTGCCTCCCTGCGGGTCGACGGCAACGATTTCGTCGCGGTCTACGCCGCTTCCGCATGGGCCGCCGAACGCGCCCGCCGCAACCTCGGCCCAACGATGATCGAATGGGTTACGTACCGTGCCGGCCCGCACTCGACCTCCGATGATCCCTCCAAATACCGCCCTGCCGACGACTGGAGCTTTTTCCCGTTGGGCGATCCGATCGTGCGTCTCAAGCAGCACCTGATCAAGACCGGCCAATGGTCGGAAGAGGAACATGCCGCCGTCAGTGCTGAGCTGGAAGCCGAGGTGATCGCCGCGCAAAAAGAAGCCGAGCAATACGGCACCCTCGCCGGCGGCCAGATCCCAAGCGCGGCGACCATGTTCGAAGACGTCTATAAAGAGATGCCGGAGCACTTGAAGCGCCAGCGTCAAGAGTTGGGGATCTGACATGAACGATCACAACGCCAATATTCAGCCGGAAAACGCCATGACTACCACCACCATGACCATGATCCAGGCCCTGCGCTCGGCCATGGATGTGATGCTCGAGCGTAACGACAACGTTGTGGTGTTCGGCCAGGACGTCGGCTACTTCGGCGGCGTGTTCCGCTGCACCGAAGGCCTGCAGACCAAGTACGGCACTTCGCGCGTGTTCGATGCACCGATCTCCGAAAGCGGCATCGTCGGCGTCGCCGTCGGCATGGGGGCTTACGGTTTGCGGCCGGTGGCCGAAATTCAGTTCGCCGACTACGTCTACCCCGCGTCGGACCAGATCATTTCCGAAGCCGCGCGCCTGCGTTATCGCTCGGCCGGCGAATTCACAGCACCGATGACCCTGCGCATGCCCTGCGGCGGCGGCATCTACGGCGGCCAGACCCACAGCCAGAGCATCGAAGCGATGTTCACTCAAGTCTGCGGTTTGCGCACGGTCATGCCGTCCAATCCGTACGACGCCAAAGGCCTGTTGATCGCCTCCATCGAAAACGATGACCCGGTCATCTTCCTCGAGCCGAAACGCCTGTACAACGGGCCGTTCGATGGCCACCATGATCGCCCCGTCACGCCCTGGTCGAAACACCCCGCCGCGCAAGTACCCGACGGTTACTACACGGTGCCGCTGGACGTTGCCGCCATTACCCGCCCGGGCAAGGAAGTGACCATTCTGACGTACGGCACCACTGTTTACGTGTCGCAAGTCGCCGCCGAAGAAACCGGCATCGACGCTGAGGTCATCGACCTGCGCAGCCTGTGGCCGCTGGATCTGGAAACCATCGTCAAATCGGTGAAGAAGACCGGACGTTGCGTGATCGTTCACGAAGCCACTCGCACCTGCGGATTTGGCGCCGAACTGGTCGCCCTGGTGCAAGAACATTGCTTCCACCACCTGGAAGCGCCCATCGAGCGCGTCACCGGCTGGGACACCCCCTACCCGCATGCGCAGGAGTGGGCGTATTTCCCAGGGCCGACCCGAGTGGGCGCGGCGTTGAAACGGGTCATGGAGGTCTGAATGGGCACGCACGTTATTAAAATGCCGGACATTGGCGAAGGCATTGCAGAAGTTGAATTGTCGGTGTGGCACGTCAAGGTCGGCGACATGGTCGTCGAAGACCAGGTGTTGGCCGATGTGATGACCGACAAAGCGATGGTCGACATTCCTTCGCCGGTGCACGGCAAGGTGATTGCGCTGGGTGGTGAGCCGGGCGAAGTCATGGCGGTCGGCAGTGTGCTGATCAGCATCGAAGTCGAAGGCGCGGGTAATGTCAAAGAGTCGGCGCAGCCGGCAGTGGCTGTCGCCTCGAAAGAAGCGCCGGTTGCGACGCGCAAAGTCGAGCCTGTCGCTGAAAGCAAACCAGCCGTGGCCGCAACCCCATCGCCACGCGCCGAGGTCTGCCAGGACCCGATGGTTGCGCGTGAAGCGGATGAGCGGCCGTTGGCGTCGCCTGCCGTGCGCAAACATGCGCTGGACCTCGGCATCCAGTTGCGCCTGGTGCGCGGCACTGGCCCGGCAGGTCGCGTGCTGCATGAAGACCTCGATGCCTATCTGGCGCAGGGTCAGTCCAACGCATCGAGCACCGCTGGCGCTTATGCCCAGCGCAACGATGAAGAACAGATTCCGGTGATCGGCATGCGCCGCAAGATCGCCCAGCGCATGCAGGACGCGACTCAACGCGCAGCGCACTTCAGCTATGTCGAAGAAATCGACGTGACTGCAGTAGAAGAACTGCGTGCCCACTTGAACGAAAAACACGGTGCAAACCGTGGCAAGTTGACCTTGTTGCCGTTTCTTGTACGCGCCCTGGTCGTCGCCTTGCGTGACTTCCCGCAAATCAATGCCCGGTATGACGATGAAGCTCAGGTGATCACGCGCCTCGGCGCGGTGCATGTCGGCATCGCCACGCAAGCCGACATCGGCTTGATGGTGCCGGTGGTCCGCCACGCCGAAGCCCGGAGTCTGTGGGACACCGCGGCGCAAATCTCGCGTTTGGCCACTGCTGCGCGCACGGGCAAGGCCAATCGCGATGAGCTCTCGGGCTCAAGCATCACCCTTACCAGCCTCGGCGCTTTGGGCGGGATCGTCAGCACGCCGGTGTTGAACCTGCCGGAAGTGGCCATCGTCGGCGTGAACAAAATCGTCGAACGGCCAATGGTTGTGAAAGGCCAGGTGGTGATCCGCAAGATGATGAACCTCTCCAGCTCCTTCGATCACCGCGTGGTCGATGGCATGGACGCGGCGCTATTCATCCAGGCCATTCGTGGCTTGCTCGAACAACCCGCCACCCTGTTCATGGAGTAAAAGATGCAGACTTTGCACACCACACTGCTGATCATCGGCGGCGGCCCCGGGGGTTACGTGACGGCTATTCGCGCCGGCCAGCTGGGCATTTCGACCATTCTGGTGGAAGGCCAATCGCTGGGCGGCACGTGCCTGAACATCGGCTGCATTCCTTCGAAAGCGTTGATTCATGTTGCCGAGCAGTTTCATCAGACTCAGCACCATAGCCAGCATTCGGCATTGGGTATCAGCGTTTCCGCGCCGACGCTCGACATCAGCAAGAGCGTCGAGTGGAAGGACGGCATCGTTGATCGCCTGACCACTGGCGTGGGGGCACTGCTGAAGAAGAACAAGGTGCAGGTCATTCAGGGCTGGGCCAAGGTCATCGACGGGAAAACCGTCGAAGTCGGCGACACGCGGATTGAATGCGAGCACCTGGTGCTGGCCACGGGTTCGAAAAGCGTGAACTTGCCAATGCTGCCAATCGGCGGACCGGTGATCTCTTCCACCGAAGCGCTGGCGCCGACATCCGTGCCCAAGCGTCTGATCGTGGTCGGCGGTGGCTATATCGGGCTGGAGCTGGGGATTGCTTTTCGCAAGCTCGGTGCAGATGTCAGCGTGGTCGAGGCGCAGGATCGAATCCTGCCGGCTTACGATGCGGAACTGACGCAACCGGTGCATGACGAACTTAAAAAACTCGGCGTGAAACTTTACTTGAAGCATAGCGTGCAGGATTTTGATTCTGCAGGGAATATCCTTCAGGTTTCGACCCCGGACGGGGGTGCGTTGAATCTGGAAAGCGATCAGATTCTGGTGGCTGTCGGTCGCAAACCTAACACTCAGGGCTGGAACCTCGAAGCGCTGAATCTGGACATGAACGGTTCGGCGATCAAGATCGACAGCCGTTGCCAGACCAGCATGCGCAACGTCTATGCTATCGGCGACCTGAGCGGCGAACCGATGCTTGCGCATCGGGCCATGGCTCAAGGCGAAATGGTTGCTGAGCTGATCAGCGGCAAATCCCGTGAATTCAGCCCGACTGCGATTGCGGCGGTGTGCTTTACCGATCCTGAATTGGTGGTGGTCGGCAAGACGCCGGAAGAAGCCAAGACGGCCGGTCTGGACTGCATTGTTTCGAGCTTCCCCTTCGCTGCCAACGGCCGGGCGATGACTTTGGAATCGAAAAGCGGTTTTGTGCGGGTCGTGGCGCGGCGTGACAATCATGTGATTGTTGGTTGGCAAGCCGTGGGTGTCGGGGTTTCGGAGTTATCGACCGCGTTTGCGCAGAGTCTGGAAATGGGCGCACGGCTGGAAGACATCGGCGGCACCATCCACGCTCACCCGACCTTGGGCGAGGCGGTTCAGGAAGCCGCTTTGCGAGCATTGGGGCATGCGCTGCATCTCTAAAACGCATGCAATCCTGTAGCAGCTGCCGGGATACAGAGATCGAATTGCAGGCTGCGAAATGGGTCCGGAATGAAGTATTGTTGTCCCCATCCAAAATATGTCAGAAGCCTTGAACCGTTTCGGCGGTTGTTCAGTGATAGAGGGTGTCATGGGTAACGAAAGCATCAATTGGGACAAGCTGGGTTTTGACTACATCAAGACAGACAAGCGTTTCTTGTCGTACTGGCGTGACGGCGCCTGGGACGAAGGCACCCTGACCGAAGACAACGTGCTGCACATCAGTGAAGGCTCCACTGCCCTGCACTACGGTCAGCAATGCTTCGAGGGCATGAAAGCCTATCGTTGCAAGGACGGCTCGATCAACCTGTTCCGCCCCGACCAGAATGCCCTGCGCATGCAGCGCAGCTGTGCACGCCTGTTGATGCCGTTCGTGGAAACCGAACAGTTCATCAAAGCCTGCAAAGCGGTGGTTCGCGCCAACGAACGTTTCATTCCACCTTATGGCACTGGCGGTGCGCTGTACCTGCGTCCATTCGTGATCGGCGTGGGTGACAACATTGGCGTTCGCACTGCGCCTGAGTTCATCTTCTCGATTTTCTGCATTCCAGTCGGCGCCTACTTCAAGGGTGGCCTGACCCCGCATAACTTCCTGATCTCCAGCTTCGACCGTGCAGCCCCGCAAGGCACCGGCGCGGCCAAGGTCGGTGGCAACTATGCCGCCAGCCTGATGCCAGGTTCCCAGGCCAGGAAAGAGAATTTCGCTGACTGCATCTACCTGGACCCGATGACCCACTCGAAAATCGAAGAAGTCGGCTCGGCCAACTTCTTCGGGATCACCCACGACAACAAGTTCATCACGCCGAAGTCACCTTCGGTTCTGCCAGGCATCACCCGTCTGTCGTTGATCGAACTGGCCAGTTCCCGTCTCGGCATGGAAGTGATTGAAGGTGACGTGTTCATCGACAAGCTGTCGGACTTCAAGGAAGCCGGTGCCTGCGGTACCGCTGCCGTGATCAGCCCGATCGGCGGCATCCGCTACAACGATCACCTGCACGTGTTCCACAGCGAAACCGAAGTCGGCCCGATCACCCAGAAGCTCTACAAAGAGCTGACCGGTGTACAAACCGGCGACATCGAGGCGCCAGCAGGCTGGATCGTCAAGGTTTGACCTGACATCCGCTCCATTGAGGCCCTCCATTGCTGACGCGATGGGGGGCTTTTTCATGATCCCTGATTACGCTCCTGTTCGCCCAGAGCGATGCGCTTACCGCCCCTGCCTTTGATGCTGCTGGCTTGTCCGTCCTGCTGCTTGCCGGTGCGCGCCTGGGTGATCAGCCCGGGAATCAGTGCGCCCTCCGGCAAATTTTTCCAGAATCGTGTCGGCAAATGCCCTTGCATGACTTTCGGGTTCAGCCGCGCCGGATTGAAGATGTGGCTGTAATACGTCAGCCACATGTGTCCGTGTGGATCATCGACGTTCTTCGCCAGTTGCTGCCATTCAGGCGGGCATTGTCGCTGGTGGATCAACTGTTCACCGTCGTAAAACACCCCATCCCGCGGGGTCGCGATCAACCAGCGATGGCGCCCCATGCGTCCGATAAAATGTTCACTGGCGCTGTGGAGGATATCGTGCGCCGGCTCTTGCCAGGCGACGTACTGCGGCCCATCGCTCAGAGGCGTTGCCACGAAACGGACGAACGCGTGCAGATGATGAGCTTCACGCCGTACCTGCTTGATTCTGCGCTGCAACTCACTGCCCAGTTTGTCACCGGCCATCATCGCCGTGCGGTCACCATGACTGACCCGCCACAACACTTCGTACAGCAGACTCCAGCGTTGATCTCCTCGATAACGCGCGGCACTTTCCAGGGTCTCGAGCAACGTTCGAGGGATTCGCGCTTGAAATGGCCCCTTGCCGTCCGGGGGGGCGTCGTCGCTGGCGAACAGGTCAGCCACGCCCTCGCTGGCCCAGCTCACCTGACTGGGGTCGACCTCATGACTGAGCAGCCAGCGGGCTTGCTGGCGCCAGATGTCGAACAAATCGTCGCAGTCAAGGTTGATCATCCCCACAACCCCATCTGCTGCGGTTGCGGCCGATCGCGCAGTTGCTGATAAAGCAGGTGACTGGTCACTTCCGCCTGCTGCGGGTGGTAATCGCTGGTGATGAAAAACGGCTTTGCCTTGGCGAGCACACAGCGCATCCGCGCCAGATCCTCATAGCGGATGCGACGCTGTTGACGCAGCTCCAGCAGACGCTCGGTCGTGCGCAGGCCGATGCCGGGAATACGCGCAATCAAGGAGGCCTCCGCACGATTGAGATCCAGCGGAAACACCTCGCGATTCTCCAGCGCCCAGGCCAGTTTCGGATCGATGTCGAGCGCCAGATGCCCAGGTCCCTTGAACAATTCACCCGCCTTGAAGCCGTAACTGCGCAGTAGAAAATCAGCCTGATACAAACGGTGTTCGCGCATCAATGGCGGCGCAGCCAGTGGTACGCTTTTCGGACTGTTGGGAATCGGGCTGAACGCCGAGTAGTACACCCGGCGCAATTTGTAATTGCCGTACAACGCCTGCGCGCCGTGCAGGATCGTGCTGTCGTCAGTGTCATCGGCGCCGACAATCATTTGCGTGCTCTGCCCGGCCGGGGCGAACTTCGGCGAGCGCGGCTCGTTAAGCACGGTTTGTTCACCGGTGTAGATGGTCTGCATCGCTTGCTTGATCGAGCCCAGCTGTTTCTCCGGCGCCAGGGTTTGCAGGCTGGCATCGGTGGGCAACTCGATATTGACGCTGAGGCGGTCGGCATAACGCCCCGCTTCGGCAATCAGCGCCGGGTCCGCTTCCGGAATGGTCTTAAGGTGGATGTAGCCGCGAAATTCATGATCCTCGCGCAGCAATTTGGCCACACGGATCAACTGCTCCATGGTGTAGTCGGCCGAACGAATGATCCCGGAGCTGAGAAACAGCCCGCTGACGCAATTGCGTCGATAGAAATCCATGGTCAGCGTTACTACTTCTTCCGGCGTAAAACGTGCGCGAGGCACATCGCTGGAACGTCGATTGACGCAGTACTGACAGTCGTACAAACAGAAATTGGTCAGCAAAATTTTCAGCAGCGAAACGCATCGTCCGTCCGGCGTATAGCTATGGCAAATGCCCATGCCATTGGTCGAACCCAACCCGCTCTTGCTCTCGGAGCTGCGCTTGGGCGCGCCACTGCTGGCGCAGGACGCGTCGTACTTGGCGGCGTCGGCGAGAATGCTGAGCTTGTCGATGAGTTCCATAGGGCACGCCTTTACTGTGTGGATATACAGTAAATCGTCGGGCGTGTGGAAACAAGTCGCCGATTTACCCTTGGTCGGGTTGTGCGATTTCCACGGATATCCGAAGAACGTCAGAACCGAGTCATAACGACTACCTTCCGGGTTTTGTTGACTCTTTCACAACGAGTCAGAAAAACAACACCACTTCCCCAAGCCCCTGATTTACGGGGCCTCCTCCACTGGCGCGAATTTTGAGCTGGCAGTAGCGCGCTCAAAAGTTTTGATCGCAGCACTCACTCGGGTTGTTCAATCAAAAAGAGGACTTGCGGTATGCACAATGAATTTCTGGATTGCCTCGCCGTTGTGACCGGCGCCAGCTCTGGCATCGGCTTGGCCGTTACCCGGCAGTTGCTGGAACGAGGGTCGCGTGTGCTGGCAATGTCACGTCAGGCAGGGAGCTAAACAGTGAATCTCACGTACCACGATCCGTCGATTAGCCATGACGAAGCAATAATGCTGTTTGATAGCGGCCTGGAACAGAACATTGTCACCGCACTGATTTCCATCGGATTAAACGAGCAAGACAATGCTTGGGCTCAGAACGTTTGCCTGAAACATATGGAAAGCGGCACTCAGTCGGTCGCTGCGGCAGCTATCACCGCTCTCGGACATGTTGCCCGCAGATTTGGAGAGCTGGAAATGCAAGCTGTGATGGCCGCCTTGGATTCAGTGCAAGCAAAATACCCTGCGCTTGAAGCCACAGTTGGCGACACGCTCGACGACATTGAAATGTTCACCTGACTCGCTGAATCAGCACCAGACATCATTCTCCAATTGCAGATACCCCATCATTTCGCCCTAACAGCCAGGGTGGGGTTTACCACTTCAGGCTTTGTGGTGAGGGGGTTTGCTGCCGTTCGGCGGCGAAGTTGTCGCGAGACTTGCTGGCGAGTGTGCCTGAGAGAATGAGGGGCCGCTTCGCAGCCCAGCGGGGGCAAGCCCCCTCGCCACAGGCAAGCCCGCTCGCCACAGGCAAGCCCCCTCGCCACGGGCAAGCCCCTTCGCCACATGAGGTCTCCTCGCCACCCTGGTCTCTGGGTAGCATCCAACAACTCAATCATCCCGCGTCAGCACTTCCAGCAATTCAATCTCAAACACTAGATTCGAATTCGGCGCAATGGACCCCATTGTTCGCTCGCCATAACCCAGATGCGCCGGCACCTGCAGTTTGCGCTTGCCGCCAACCCGCATCCCCATGATTCCCAAATCCCAGCCCTTGATCACCCGACCCGTGCCGATCACGCACTGGAACGGTTTTCCCCGGCTGTAGGAAGAATCAAACTCGGTACCGTCTTCCAGCCATCCGCGATATTCGGTGGTGATCAGCGCGCCTTTGACGGCCGCTTTCCCCTCACCCCACTCCAGATCAATTATTTGCAGTTCGTCGTTCATGCGCCTCACTCGTCAACGGTCGCCCGGATGCAAAGGGCGCGGACGGGGGTTTTCGCAGAATTGGCCGCCAATGGCAATCCATGGAACCGAAAGCCTTCCGCCGGCTCACATGAATAACGACTCCGTACTCGGGTAAGGACGCTCTGATGACCGACTCACGACCGCTGCACAGTTTCATTCCACCCTACATTCTCAACCGAATCATCGCCCATGGTTCCGAGCGCCAGCGCTCCAGCGCAATCAGCACGCTCACCCACGTCCGTACGCTTCGACACATTCCCGCCCCGCCGCAACGCCCGCCGGCGCCCACCTTTCTGCCACCACGTGGACGACCCGGCCTGGCGCAACGCAGCATCCATGACGCGCAAGGCAAAATGCTTTTGCCCGGCATGCCGGCCCGATTCGAGGGCCAACCCGCCATAGGCGATCCGGCGGTTGACGAGGCCTACGACGCCTTGGGCGCCAGCTATGATTTTTTCTGGAAAGTATTCGCTCGCGACTCTATCGACAACCAGGGTTTTGCGCTGATCGGCAGCGTGCATTATGGCCAGGACTACGAAAACGCTTTCTGGAACGGCGCGCAGATGGTCTTTGGTGACGGCGATGGCGAGATTTTCGAGCGCTTCACTCGCTCACTGGATGTCATCGGCCACGAATTGACTCACGGCGTCATCGAAAGTGAAGCGGGTTTGGTTTACGCCAATCAATCCGGCGCCTTGAACGAGTCGATTTCAGACGTGTTCGGCGTGTTGATCAAGCAACACGTGCTGGGCCAGACCGCGGCACAGGCCGACTGGCTGATCGGCGCCGACCTGCTTACGCCGCGAATCAAAGGCACCGGTTTGCGCTCGATGTCGCATCCCGGCACCGCCTATGACGATCCGCTGCTGGGCAAGGATCCACAGCCGGACCACATGCGCGAATTCGTCATCACTCAAGAGGACAATGGCGGCGTGCACATCAATTCGGGCATTCCCAACCGCGCCTTTTATCTGGCGGCCGTGGCGCTGGGCGGATTTGCCTGGGAGAAAGCCGGACGCATCTGGTATGACACGTTGTGCGACAGACAGCTGTCCAGCGAGGCGACATTCGAACAATTCGCCTTGTTGACCGTGGCCCATGCACGCAGCAATTTTGGCGCTGACGGGGTTCAAGCCGTCGCTCAAGCCTGGACTGAAGTGGGCGTCAAACTGACTGAGGAGGGTGTATGAAAACCTTGCCGACGCTGGGCGATGAAGCCGTGGTGCGTCTTTCGCGCCAAGGCGGCTTTGCGCCGATCCATGCGCTGTCGCGCCCTCGCGAAATCGAATTCGCGCAATGCGACACCGATCAGCGCACGCGAATTTGCACGTTGCTGGAAGGTTGTCTGCCGCTGACGGAGGAGTCCTCCGGCCAGGGTGACCAACGCTTCTATCAAATCGAAGTGCGCTATCGCCTCAATGAGCAGGATGACCAGATGGTGCTGAAAGTGCCCGAGAACCAGGCGCCTGGAGAGTTGGTGCATCTGTGGGACAAGGGGGAAATGATCTGAAACCCGTGCTGGCCCTCCATGGCCAGCGCATCACCGATAGTCGGTCATTTTTTAACCGGGGTGATTTCCACGATCGTACCGTTGGTGGTCTTCACTCGCATGTACTTGCCGTTGTTCTCAACCCACTGCTCTTCTTTACCAGGGGCTTTCAGGCCTTTGGCCTTCCAGTTGATGGCCTTGTCGGCGCGCATGTAAATATCCGGGGCACGATCGTTTTCCACCAGCTCGCGGGTGTTGGTGGAGCTAGGCTGAACGGTTTTGTGTGGCTCATCTGCCTGAACGATCGAGCTGACACTGGCCATGCCCGCAACAAGGGCAAGGCTGGCAATAAGGGTCTTGTTGTTCATAGGTGAACCTCCGGTAATGATTTCATGACAGCACTCCGACTGCGGCGCTCACAAAACATTCCGTATTGTTGCGCGTAAATCCGCAACAAGCGCTCATTCATACAATCTTCCCTGTCTCAGGCTGACGTTCGCCGTCCCACGCTTTATCCTTGTCGCCCCCGCCGTATCGAGTTCTGGAGTTTCCCCATGCCCCATGAAGGCAACCTGTTGCAAGCCGCCGTCGTGTTCCTGTTGGCGGCAGTGCTCACCGTTCCTTTGGCCAAACGCCTGCAACTGGGGGCGGTGCTCGGGTATTTGTTTGCCGGCGTGATGATCGGCCCGTCAGTGCTGGGTCTGATCGGCAATCCGCAAAGCGTTAGCCACTTCTCGGAACTGGGGGTAGTTTTGCTGTTGTTCATTATCGGCCTTGAGCTGTCGCCGCGACGATTGTGGGTGATGCGCAGAGCAGTGTTCGGCGTTGGCCTGGCGCAGGTGCTGCTGACCGCCTCGGTGATCGGCGTTGTGGCGCTTTATGTGTTCGGGCAGGCACTGAACAGTGCCATCGTGTTGGGCTTGGGTCTGGCGCTCTCTTCTACCGCTTTTGGCCTGCAAAGCCTGGCTGAGCGCAAGGAACTGACCAGCCCTCACGGGCGGCTGGCCTTCGCGATTCTGTTGTTCCAGGACATCGCCGCGATCCCGTTGATCGCCATGGTGCCACTGCTGGCGGGCAGCGATCACACCACCAGCACTGCCCAAGACTTGAATCACGGGCTGCAAGTGCTGGGCAGCATCGCCGTAGTGGTGATTGGCGGCCGTTATCTGTTGCGCCCGGTGTTTCGTGTGGTGGCTAAAACCGGCTTGCCCGAAGTCTCCACGGCAACAGCATTGCTGGTGGTTATCGGCACGGCGTGGTTGATGGATCAGGTCGGCGTGTCCATGGCACTCGGGGCGTTCCTCGCCGGGTTGCTGCTGGCGGATTCCGAGTACCGTCACGAACTGGAAGCGCAAATCGAGCCGTTCAAGGGCCTGCTGCTGGGGCTTTTTTTCATCAGCGTCGGTATGAGCGCGAACTTGAGCTTGCTGCTCAGCGCGCCGTTTGTCGTGTTGGGGCTGACGCTGTTGCTGATCGCCATCAAGTTGCCGCTGTTGTTTGTGGTCGGACGACTGGCCGGTGGTCTGGGCAAGGTCAGCGCGATTCGCCTCGGCATCGTGCTCGCGGCGGGCGGCGAATTCGCCTTCGTCGTGTTCAAGATCGGCCGCGATCAGGGCTTGTTCGAACCGCGTCTTTACGATTTGCTGGTGCTGACGATTACCCTGTCCATGGCCGTTACGCCGTTGCTGCTGTTGGTGTGCGCGCGACTGGTCAGCCCGAAAGTGCAACCGGTAGTGGTTCCGGAGCAATTTCGCGAAATCGATACCGATGAGCCGCGGGTAGTGATTGCCGGGATGGGCCGGATGGGGCAGATCGTGGCGCGGATCCTGCGAGCGCAGAACATCAAGTTTGTCGCCCTTGATACGTCGGTGGAAACCATCGAGCTGTCGCGCAGTTTCGGCGGCGTGCCGGTGTTCTACGGCGACCCGATGCGCCCGGAGATTCTCAGCGCGGCCAAGGTCGAGCAGGCGGAATATTTCGTGATCGCCACGGACGACCCGCAAACCAATATCAAGACCGCCGAAGTGGTGCACCGTTTGTACCCGCACATCAAAATCATCGCCCGCGCCCGTAACCGTCAGCACGTGCATCGGCTGGTCGACCTGGGCGCCGAGGCAATTCGTGAGACGTATTATTCGAGCCTGGAAATGAGCCGGCGCACGCTGGTCGGACTGGGCCTGACCCAAGCGCAGGCCGACGCACGAATCAAGCGTTTCAAACACCACGATGAACAGGTGCTGGAAGCGCAACACGCGGTTTACGACGATGCGGCGAAGCTGCTGCAAACCGCCCAGGAAGCGCGGGCGGAACTGGCGAAGCTGTTTGAGTCGGATCAGCTGGAAGAGCAATCGGCGAGGAATCCATAATGGCTGCAGATCAACCCGCCCCTGCCCTCAAGGAAATCTTCAACGCCACCCGCCTTGAGCATATCGCCCGCGAAATGACCGCGGTCTATCCGGCGTTCAACGCCAAAGCATTCCTGGAAATGGCCAATGAAGGGCTCGCCGACCTGTCGATCATGCAGCGCATGGCCCGTGTCAGCGAGTCCTTGCATGCGGTATTGCCGCTGAATTACGAAGAGTCACTCGATGTGCTCTACGCTCTCGCTCCGCGCCTGAACAGCGGTTTTGTCAGCATTGCCTTGCCGCATTACGTCGCACTGTACGGCGGCCGTGACTTCGAGCGTTCAATGCAGGCGCTTGAATACTTCACCACGTTCGGCTCTGCCGAGTTTGCGATTCGGTATTTTTTGCGCAGCGATTTCGAACGCACCCTGGCGGTGATGCACGAATGGTCGCTGGACAAAAACGAGCATGTGCGACGGCTGGCCAGTGAAGGTTGCCGACCGCGTCTGCCGTGGTCGTTTCGTCTTGAGCGCATTCAGGCGGACCCGACGCTGGCTGCTGCGATCCTCGACTACCTCAAAACCGACGAAAGCCTGTACGTGCGCAAGTCTGTGGCCAATCATCTGAATGACATCACCAAGGACCATCCCGAGTGGGTACTCGACCTTATCGAAGGCTGGTCACTGGAGAATCGGCACACCGCGTGGATCGCCAAACATGCGCTGCGCAGCCTGATCAAGCAGGGCAATAACCGCGCGCTGGCTATCATCGGCGCGGGTGGCAAGCCTGAGGTCGAGATCATTGACGCGAAAGTTGCACCCGCCGTTGTCAGGCTCGGGGAGAAAATCACCCTGTCCTTTACCGTGAAATCGACCATCGAAGACAGTCAGCGGCTGGTGATTGACTACGCGATCGATTACGTCAAAGCCAACGGCGGTACTTCGGCGAAGGTGTTCAAGCTCAAAGCCCTGACACTGCCCGGCATGGCCCGCGAATTCGTGGCTCGCAGCCAGCAGATCAAAGAACTCACCACCCGCAAGCATTACGCCGGACGCCACGCCGTGCACATCCTGGCCAACGGGGAACGGGTGGCCAGCAGTGAATTTGAAATATTGCCTTGATGCAGAGGCGATCAGACTCGCCCGCGGTGTCAGTCACTTTTGTCATCGCCTGAGCCACCGCCCTCGCGGGCAAGCTTTGCTCCTACGGCGCTGGCATTCCCAATAGCAGGCTTTGCTCACGTTCGCACAATTGCAACACGTGATCCCACACCACGCGCAACCGCACGGATTTGTGCAGTTCGCGTCGGGTGCTGATCCAATAACTGCGCTCGATGCTGTCCTCGGGCAATAAAGGCACCAGGTCCGGATCGGCGCTGGCCATGTAGCACGGCAGCACCGCAATCCCCAGCCCGGAGCGCGCGGCCTGTTGCTGGGCGATGACGCTGGTGCTGTGGAATACCACCTGAGGATTGCGGCAGAAGCCATTGAGGAACATCAGCTCCTGACTGAATAACAAGTCGTCGACGTAGCCAATCCACGCGTGCCTTGCAAGGTCTTCGCGGCTGCGCAAAGGCGGCGAGCGGTCCAGATACGCCTTGCTCGCATACAACGCCAGACGATAATCCGTGAGTTTGCGCGTGACCAGCATGTCGGCAGCCGGGCGCTCCAGATGGATGCTGATCTCGGCCTCGCGGTTGAGAATGCTGACAAAACGCGGCACCGCCACCAATTCCACTTCCAGCCCCGGGTAACGCTCGAACAAGGCATTCATGCGACTGGCGAGGAACATGATGCCCAGCCCCTCCGTCACGCCGACGCGAATCTTGCCCAGCGGCGCCGTCGACTGAGTGATTTCTTCTTCAGCCAGCAGCGCCACATTCTCCATCGCCTGCGCGTGCTTGAGCAGTGCCTCCCCGGCCGGAGTCAGCTCATAGCCTTGCGCGTGCTGAACAAACAACGCGGTGCCGAGACTCTTTTCGATGGCTTCGATATGCCGGGCCACGGTGGCATGCGTGGTGTTCAGACGTCGCGCAGCGGTGAGCAAGCGGCCGCTGCGCTGCAACTCCAGAAAGAACCTCAGATCATTCCAGTCGAACATGGACCTTCCTTGACATGGGAGCTGTTCAGAAACGCACAGCGGCTGCGCAAAAACTAACATTCTTTAAACGAAAGCTAACAACTAGGATGACTGACAACAAGAACAACAACATGAGGTCAGAATGCAGACTTCCCTCGAGGACTTCGACTACATCGTGGTCGGCGCCGGGCCGGCCGGGTGTCTGCTGGCCAATCGACTGTCGGCCGCGCCTCAAAACCGTGTCTTGCTGCTCGAAGCAGGCGGCCGCGACAATTATGCGTGGGTTCATATTCCGGTGGGGTACCTGTACTGCATCGGCAACCCGCGCACCGACTGGTGCTTCAAAACCGACGCACAACCGGGCCTGCAGGGTCGTGCCCTGAGTTATCCGCGGGGCAAAGTGCTGGGCGGTTGCTCATCGATCAACGGCATGATCTACATGCGCGGCCAGGCCGCCGATTACGACAACTGGGCCGCCGATGGCAATCCGGGCTGGGCCTGGAACGACGTACTGCCGCTGTTCATGAAAAGCGAAAATCACTTTGCCGGCGACTCGCCATTCCACAGTGCTGCCGGGGAATGGCGCGTGGAACGCCAACGTCTGTCATGGCCGATCCTCGATGCCTTTCGCAGCGCGGCCGAGCAAACCGGCATCGCCAGCGTCGATGATTTCAATCTGGGCGACAACGAAGGCTGCGGGTATTTTCAGGTCAATCAAAAAACCGGGATTCGCTGGAACGCTGCGAAGGCCTTTCTCAAACCGGTCCGCCAGCGGCCTAACCTGACCGTGTTGACCGGTGTCGAAGTCGATCGCGTGTTACTGGACAACGGCCGTGCATCAGCCGTCAAGGCACAGTGGCAAGGCCAGGCGAAAACCTTCAAGGCGCGCAAGGAAATCATCCTGTGCGCCGGCTCCGTCGGTTCGCCGGGCATCCTGCAACGCTCCGGGATTGGCCCGCGCCCGCTGCTGGAAAAACTCGGTATCGGTATCGCACGGGACTTGCCGGGAGTCGGTGGAAATCTGCAGGACCACCTGCAATTGCGCCTGATCTACAAACTGGAAAACGCACGCACCCTGAATCAGATCGCCGGCAGCCTGTGGGGCAAGATGGGCATGGGTCTGCGTTATCTTTACGATCGCAGCGGCCCGCTGTCGATGGCGCCGAGTCAACTCGGGGCGTTCGCCCGGTCGGGACCGGAACAGGCCACGGCCAATCTCGAATTCCACGTGCAGCCCTTGTCGCTGGAACGCTTCGGCGAGCCGTTGCACACCTTCCCAGCCTTCACAGCGTCGGTGTGTGATCTGCGCCCGCAAAGCCGTGGACGCATCGATATCCGTTCGGCCGACCCGCAAGAGGCACCCTCGATTCAACCCGATTATTTGAGCCATCCGGAAGATCTGCGCGTTGCTGCCGACGCCATTCGCCTGACCCGGCGCATTGTTGCTGCGCCGGCCCTGCGCGCATTCAAACCGGTCGAGTATTTGCCCGGCGACAGTTTGCAGACCGAGCAAGAGTTGCACGAAGCCGCCGCGCGCATCGGTACGACGATTTTTCATCCGGTGGGCACGTGCCGCATGGGCAACGACGGGCAATCGGTGGTCGACGCGCAACTCAGGGTTCACGGCATCCCCGGCTTGCGCGTCGCCGACGCCTCGATCATGCCGCGCATTATCTCGGGCAACACCTGTTCGCCTACGCTGATGATTGCCGAAAAAGCAGCGCAACTGATTCTGGAGCCTTCGACTCTGGGCCTCTCCCCGGTGGGAGCGAGCTTGCTCGCGAAGGCGGTACTACCCGCCACATAGAGGTCGACTGGCTCACCGCTTTTGTCGGAGTGCCGCCCAGAGCAGACTCGTTCCCACCAAGGATCGGGCCAGGCTCACGGACGTTGAAACACCGCTACAAGGACTACGCAACACCAGTGGAACAACAAAAACAATCACTGTGAGGGATACCGTTATGTCAGAACATGTTCAATCTCTGGATGCCGTGCCCGGTGCGATGACCAGCCCGGATACGCGAAAAGTCATCTTTGCCTCATCGCTCGGAACGGTCTTCGAGTGGTACGACTTTTTCCTGTATGGCGCCCTCGCGGCGGTCATCAGCAAACAGTTTTTTGCCGGGGTCAATGACACCACGGCGTTCATATTCGCCTTGATGGCATTCGCCGCCGGCTTCATCGTGCGCCCATTCGGCGCGCTGGTGTTCGGCCGCCTGGGGGACATGATCGGGCGCAAATACACGTTCCTCGCCACGATCATCCTCATGGGTGTGGCGACATTCTGTGTCGGCTTGCTACCGACCTACGCAAGCATCGGCATCGCTGCGCCGATCATCCTCGTGGTGCTGCGCATGCTCCAGGGGCTGGCGCTGGGCGGCGAATACGGTGGTGCCGCGACCTATGTGGCGGAGCACGCGCCGATGGGTAAACGGGGCTTTCATACCAGCTGGATTCAATCGACGGCGACCCTCGGTCTGTTGCTCTCGCTGCTGGTGGTGCTGGGTTGCCGCTACTTCACCGGCGATCAGTTTGAAGTCTGGGGCTGGCGCCTGCCGTTCCTGTTTTCCATCGTTTTGCTGGGCATCTCGACCTGGATCCGCCTGAGCCTGCACGAATCGCCCGCCTTCGTAAAAATGAAAGAAGAAGGCAAAGTCTCGAAATCGCCGCTGCGTGATTCCTTCGGAAAATGGGACAACCTCAAGGTGGTGCTGATCGCCCTGTTCAGCATCAACGCCGGGCAAGCGGTGACGTTTTATGCCGCGCAGTTTTATGTGCTGTTCTTCCTCACGCAGTTCCTGCGGATGGACCCGGCGCTGGCCAACAGTTTGCTGATCGTCAGCGTGATGATTGGCGCGCCGTTCTTCATCTTCTTCGGCTGGCTGTCGGACAAGGTCGGACGCAAGCCGATCCTGATGATCGGCCTGTTGCTGGCGACCGCGCTGTACTTCCCGATCTTCAAGACGCTGGCTCATTACGCCAACCCCGCCATCGATCAGGCCAGCCGTCAGGCACCGATTACTGTTCTGGCCGATCCGGCAACCTGCACCTTTCAGTTCGATCCGGTGGGCAAGGCGAAATTCGACAGCCCGTGCGACAAAGTCAAGACCTTCCTGGTCAAACAGGGCCTGCCCTACTCCAGCGCTGTCGCCCCGGCGGGCAGTGGCGTGCAGGTCAGCATCGGCGATGTGAAAATCGACGGCTACGACGAATCGGCCCTGCGCGGCGCGGTGACCCTGGCGGGCTATCCATCGCAGGCTGATGCGCAGTCGATCAACAAGCCGATGATCGTGGCGCTGATTGTCGCGCTGATCATCATCTCCGCGATGTGCTACGGGCCGCTGGCAGCACTGATGGTCGAGCTGTTCCCGACGCGAATCCGGTACACCTCGATGTCGCTGCCGTATCACATCGGCAATGGCTGGTTTGGCGGTTTTTTGCCGACGGTGTCGTTCGCTTTGGTGGTGTACACCGGGGATATTTTCTATGGGCTTTGGTATCCGGTGGTGATTACCGGCGTGAGCCTGGTGGTGGGGATGGTTTGCTTGCGAGAGACCAGGAACGTGGACCTGGATACCAACTGACCGGTCTGGATGGGTCGGATTGCAGTGGCGGGCTTTGATTTGGTGGGGCTTACATATCCGTTGCTGCGGTTAGGGCTGCTACAGGTTTCGCCCGTCGTACGCGTAACCTGGAGCCGAGCTTGCTCGCGATGGCTTTGTCTTGGGCGACTTCTGTTTTTAGGGTGTACATATCCGTTGCTGCGGTTGGGGCTGCTATTGGTTTCGCCCTGACGGCGGGGACTGTCAGAAATTTTGTGTTCGGGCATAACATGAGCAAGAGGTGCATGTATGCCAACCAAAAAGAAACCCGCGTTGCGAGAATTACCAAAAATACCGAAAGAGCTGCTCGAGCAGTTTGCTGACGGGCCGATGACCGCTGAAGCCATCGAGGATGCGTCTGCGGCGTTCAAGAAGGCTCTGATCGAGCGCGCCTTGAACGCCGAACTCGGCCATCATCTGGGCTATCCGCCGGGCGCGCAGCGCCCCGAGGATGAAACCAACCAGCGCAATGGTAAAAGCGCTAAGACGGTTCTGACCGGTGACGGCCCGCTGCGGCTGGATATTCCCCGCGACCGAGACGGTAGTTTTTCACCCATTCTGATTCCGAAACACGAGCGGCGGTACACCGGCTTCGACGACAAGATCATCGCCATGTATGCCCGTGGAATGACTGTCCGGGAAATCCGTGCATTTCTCTCCGAGCAATATGGGACGGATGTCTCGCCTGACTTCATCAGCTCTGTCACCAGCGAAGTCATGGACGAAATCACTTCGTGGCAACAGCGGCCTTTAGAACCGATGTACCCGGTCATTTTCTTTGATGCCCTGCGCGTCAAAATCCGTGAAGAGGGCTTGGTGCGCAACAAGGCAATCTATTTGGCATTAGGGGTTTTGCCCGATGGAACGCGCGATATTCTGGGGATCTGGATCGAGAACACTGAGGGTGCAAAGTTCTGGATGAAGGTTTTCAACGACCTCAAGACACGCGGCGTCGGTGATGTGCTGATCGCTGTAACAGACGGCCTAAAAGGCATGCCAGAAGCCTTGAGCGCGGTGTTTCCGGCGACGACGTTGCAAACCTGCATCGTTCATCTGATCCGCAATAGCCTTGATTACGCGGCGTGGGATAAGCGCCGGGAACTGGCCAAAGCGCTCAAGCCGGTCTATCAGGCAGTCACCGCCGAAGCGGCCGAACAGGCGCTGGATGCTTTTGAAAACGGTCCATGGGGCAAGCAGTATCCGACGGTAGTGGCAGCCTGGCGGCGCGCTTGGGATCGAGTAATTCCATTCTTCGTCTTCCCGCCCGCCATTCGAAAAGTGATCTACACAACCAACGCAATCGAGAGCATCAACGCTCAGCTACGCAAGATCATCAAGACCCGCGGGCACTTCCCAACCGACGATGCGGCAACCAAGCTGATCTGGCTGGCACTACAAAACATCACCGCCAATTGGGGCAGCGCGGCGCACGACTGGAAGAGTGCAATGAATCAATTTGCAATTCTGTACGGAGACAGATTTATCAGGCCGACCTGGTAAAAATACGGCCTGCCTGACGGCAGGCCATTACCGGCCCGCACACAAAAAATCTGATACTCCCTGACGGCGAGTCACTTTGGAAAAGAGCCCCAAAGTAACCAAAAGGCTCTTGCCCCTCCATTCGGTGCCTCGCTGTGGCTCGGCATGCCCTCGCTCCGGCATTGCTCCGGGGGCCCGTCGCCATCGGCCATCCATGGCCGGGGGCGACTACCGCGGCATCCTTGCCGCGGTGCCCCCTGCGCAACGCCTGCGTTCGGCCTCTGGGAAAGGGGCCGGTGGATCAAGATCAAGATCTGAAGCAAAGCAAAGCGCTTCGCCTGCCGCGCAGGATTCCAACTCGACACATCACCTGTAGCAGCCTGCTACAACGTTCGCAGCGCTCCCTGGAAGTCATGAACACGCATACCCGCCCGAGTCAAGTCGGCTATCAGGCCGTCTCGGCGGCTGTGGTTGTTAGCGCCACCTCGGGAGGCTGAGCGCAGGTTCTTCAACCACAGCAACGAATATGTACACCAACAAAACCTGACAGCCCCAGACAGAGCCATCGCCGGCAGGCCAGCTCCCACAATGAACCGCATACATCCTTAGAAATCCGGCCGAATCCAGACAAGCTTTGCTCACACAGGCCTGGCAAGCATCCACACTCTCACACAATTCAAGGCCAACAGAATTACCGCAAACCCAAGCCATTTTCGCTACTCTGACCCAACGCAACCGCCCCGCCACTTACCCGACCGAGGCACCATGATCATCTCATCCGCATCCGACTACCGCGAGGCAGCACGCCGCAAACTCCCGCGATTCCTCTTCGACTACATCGACGGAGGCGCTTACGCCGAACACACCCTCAGGGCCAACAGCGCCGACCTCTCCGGTATCAGCCTACGCCAGCGGATCCTCAAAAACGTCGAAACCCTCAGTCTTGCAACCACCCTCTTCGGCCAGACGCAGTCAATGCCTGTGATCCTCGCGCCGGTCGGCCTGACGGGCATGTTTGCCCGCCGTGGCGAAGTGCAGGCGGTCAGAGCGGCCGAGAAAAAAGGCATCCCGTTGTGCCTGTCCACGGTGTCGGTGTGTTCGATCGAAGAAGTAGTGGCGCAAACCGAGCAAAACATCTGGTTCCAGCTGTACGTGCTGAAAGACCGCGGCTTTATGAAAAACGCGCTGGAACGGGCAAAAGCCGCCGGCGTCAAAAACCTCGTGTTTACCGTCGACATGCCTACACCCGGCGCTCGATATCGCGACGCACACTCGGGCATGTCCGGCCGTTTCGCCTCGTCGCGGCGCTTGTTGCAGGCCATGACCAAACCTCAGTGGGCCTTCGACGTCGGTCTCCTGGGACGTCCGCACGACCTGGGCAACATATCGAAATATCTCGGCAAAGCCGTCACCCTTGAAGACTACATGGGCTGGCTGGCCAACAACTTCGACCCGTCGATCAGCTGGAGCGATCTGGAGTGGATTCGTGACTTCTGGCAGGGCCCGATGATCATCAAAGGCATCCTCGATCCGCAGGATGCTCGCGATGCCGTCAGCTTCGGCGCGGATGGCATTGTGGTGTCGAACCACGGCGGGAGGCAGCTGGACGGCGTGCTCTCCACCACCAAGGCGTTACCGCCGATCGTGCAAGCGGTCGGCGACGATCTCACGGTACTGGTCGATTCGGGCATACGCTCGGGGCTCGACGTCGTGCGGATGCTGGCGCTAGGCGCAAAAGGTGTGTTGCTCGGGCGCTCCATGGCTTACGCGCTGGCAGCTGATGGCCAGCGCGGTGTGGAAAACCTGCTGGACATCTTCGCCAGGGAAATGCGCGTGGCGATGACCCTGACCGGGGTGACGTCGATTGCGCAGATTGATGAATCGACGCTGGTGAGCGCGGCCCGGTGAGCGAAACACCCCCGCAAAAAACGCCGCGCACATGCACGGCGATGGGCGCTGGCATTCACTTTAGAAACTCGCTTTGACCGACAGCTCATTCCACGTCTTTGAGCATTTCGAATGTCACCTGATCGGGATAGAACGCCACATACTTCCTGATCTGCTCGACCGAGACTTTGGGATCCTCGTAAGACCACACCGCATTGGCGCCCTCGTGCCCGGGGACCTGCAGGCTGTAATAACTCGCGTCGCCCTTGTAGGGGCAATAACTGGTGTGGTCGGTACGGACGAAATATTCCTCGGCGATGTCTTCGCGCGGCACGTAATAGACGGGTGGATAATTGGCTTCCAGCAGCACCAGCGCACGGGTGGACGCGGCGACCTGAATACCGTGGAATTTCACCAACAGACAGCCTGGTTGTTCGGCAATGGTGATGACAGGACTGGGACCGGTGCTTTTCATGACAGGCGTTCCTCGAGACGATAAACCTGTGGGAGGCTGCAATGCGGGACCGACGTGCCCGCGACGGCGCGCGAAGAAGCGGCCACAAAAAGTGAGACCGCGTTACATCAGGTATAACGCAAATTTTTCTGTCCCGACCGTCTCACAGCCCAACGGGATTCCGCCAGCGGCAAACCGGCGCAACAGCTTTGCTGTACATCCATACAGATAAAGATTGCTCCGGCGCTCATCAACGGCCATTCTGTGCACCTCCCCGCAGTTGATGAACGATGGTGGTTATGCGGCTGTACCTTTGTGAAAAACCTTCTCAGGCCAAAGACATTGCGGCGGTGCTCGGCGCCCAGCGACGCGGCGATGGCTGCTGGCTGGGAACAGACGTCACAGTGACCTGGTGCATTGGCCATCTGCTGGAAACCGCCCCGCCGGATGCTTATGACGCGCGCTACAAACGCTGGGTGCTGGCTGATCTGCCGATCATTCCAGACAAGTGGAAGATGACCGTCAAACCGCGCACCGCCAGCCAATACAAAGCGGTAAAGCGCCTGCTCGGTGAAGCCGATGAATTGGTGATCGCCACCGATGCTGACCGTGAGGGCGAAATGATCGCCCGGGAACTGGTCGAGCACTGTCGTTATCGCGGTCCGATCCAGCGATTGTGGCTGTCGGCACTGGACGATGCCTCGATTCGTAAAGCCTTGGCAGTTTTAAAACCGGGGGCCGAGACCTTTAGCCTTTATCACTCGGCACTCGGGCGCTCGCGGGCCGATTGGCTGATCGGGATGAACATGAGTCGATTGTTCACGCTGCTCGGTCGCCAGTCAGGTTATCAAGGGGTCTTGCCAGTGGGCCGGGTGCAAACGCCGACCCTGCGCCTGGTGGTGGATCGCGATCGCAGCATTGGCAATTTCGTGCCGGTCGCTTACTGGGCCATTGATGTGCAGCTGCTGCACGACGGCACGCCGTTCACCGCGCAATGGCGTGCGACCTCTGACGTTTGCGACGATCAGGACCGCTGCCTCAATCAACCGCTGGCGCAACAAGCAGCGGCAGCGATGCTCGGCGCCACGACTGCCCGTCTGATCAAGCTACGCACCGAGCGCATGCGCGAAGTGGCGCCGCTACCCTTCGACCTCGGCACGTTGCAGGAAGTCTGCTCGAAGAAACTCGGGCTCGGTGCGCAGGAAACTCTCGACATTGCGCAGGCACTGTACGAAACCCATAAAGTCATCACCTACCCTCGCAGCGATTGCGGTTACCTGCCGGTCAGTCAGCACACTGAAGCGGCGAGTATTCTCGCGGCACTGCGACAGGCCGATCCGGCGCTGAATGTCCTGCAGGACTATTTGCAACCGCAACGCCGTTCGCGCGCCTGGAACGACGCCAAGGTCAGCGCTCACCACGGCATCATTCCCACGGCGGCAGCCAGGAACCTCGACCGATTGGTTGGCAAACAACGAGCGGTCTACACCCTGATCCGCGCCCGCTATCTGGCGCAGTTTCTGTCCAGTCACGAATACGATCGCACCCAGGCCGACTTTGACTGCGCCGCAGAATCCTTGCGCGCCGTGGGCAAGCAGATTGTTGAACCCGGCTGGAAACGCGCGTTGCCCGAGGCCCTGGCACCCGCCAAAGGTCGCGAAACGCCGGCGCCACAGACACTGCCGACATTGGCCGAGGGTTGTGAGTGCGCGGTGGCCGACGTGAAACTCAAAGACCTCTGGACCCAACCCCCCAAGCCATTTACCGAAGGCGATTTGATCAAAGCGATGAAAAACGTCGCCAGACTGGTGGAGGATCCACTGCTCAAGCAGAAACTCAAGGACACCACCGGCATCGGCACCGAAGCGACCCGCGCTTCGATCATTCAAGGCCTGCTCGATCGCGGTTATCTGGTCAAGAACGGCAAAGCGCTGGCTGCGACGCCGGCGGCCTTCAGCCTGATCGACGCAGTACCGCGCGCCATCGCCGACCCTGGCACCACAGCCATCTGGGAACAAGCACTGGACATGGTGCAAAGCGGCGAGATGAGCCTGGAAGAATTCGTCACCAAGCAAGCCGCGTGGATGAGCAAGCAGGTTGCGCGATGCGCCGGCCTGAGCCTGACCATCAGCGGTCCGGCAAGCCCGGCCGGACGTGGCGCGACGCCATGGAAAAACAAACGCAAATCCGCCAAGCGCAAGCCTGCTACAGCTGCAAACCGCAGCGCAAAACCTGCCATTAACGCCTAATTGTCATACGTTTCCAAAAGAGAGCGAGGCCGAGCAAGTCGCCAAAGGCACGAAAGCGACATCATCTTCGGGCGTCAGGCCTTGATGTGCCGGTTCAAGCGTCTACCGGGTCGTAGTCGTTCACATTGGATACCTGGGCATGCATTCGGCCCAATAACTCGATCAGGGTGTCCACTTCCGCGGGTGAAAGCCCGCTGAGCAGCCGACGTTCGCGTTCCAGTGCAACCTTGAGCACCCGACCATGTAAGGCTTTTCCGCTGTCAGTCAGGCTGACGGTGTAACGCCGTGCATCCTGCGAATCGACTTGGCTGTAAATGTGCCCTGCAATTTCAAGCGACTGCAGTGAACGGCTGACCGCACTCTTGTCGAGCCCGATCGTCTGACAAATTCGATTGGCGGTGATGTCATTTTCCACGGCGAGCATCGAGAGCATTCGCCACTCGACCACGCCGATGCCGAAGTGTTTGCGATAGCACTGCGATGCTCCGGAAGAGAGCTTGTTGGACAGGAAATTCAGCAGTGCAGGGACATAACGGGTGAGGTTCAGTTGTGATTCTGCGGACATTGAGCGAACACCTTGAATCGGCAGGGTCTTTGAATATTAGTTGACACCGCAACCAAATAGCCGGAAGATTTCTCTACCGAACGTCGCGGGCGATGATTTGCATGATAGGCCGTCGCCCTGACTCATAAAAATAATTATTCAGGTCTTGGTCATGAACCCCTCCAGTCTCGTCTCCTTCGCCCTGCTCAAGCAAATGATCGCCGTCCAGGCGCCAGCGCCCGGCTGACCCGTCCTCCAGCCAACGTTCTAACCAATGCTTTTTTTCAGCAGCCACTTGAGTGTGGAGGGGCAAGTCATGATTCAAGTCAATGTCACCCGCAAAGCAGATGAAGCCGAAGGCATCTGCAGTTTTGAACTATGTGCCGCGGACGGCGGTACGTTACCGGCGTTCGAGGCGGGTGCCCACATCGACATTCACATCGCCGATGGCCTTACCCGGCAGTACTCCTTATGCAACGATCCCAGGGAACGCCACCGCTATCTGATCAGTGTGCTCAAGGCCCCCAATTCCCGCGGCGGCTCTACGGCGATGCACGAGCAAATACAGTCTGGGCAAACGCTCACTATCAGCAATCCGCGCAACCTTTTCCCGCTTGATCACTCAGCCAACCGACACCTGCTGTTTGGCGGTGGCATTGGTATCACGCCCATGCTGGCCATGGCCTATGAACTATCGCACCAAAATGCCGACTTCGAGCTGCACTACTGCTTTCGGTCAAGCGAACGCGCGGCGTTCGTCGCGATGCTTGCACAAACGCCTTTCGCCGGTCGCATAAAGCTTCACGACGATAGCGGCGCCCACACTCAGAAGCTGGACGCGGCCGCCCTGCTCGCCACACCAGAAGCTGACACACATCTTTATGTCTGCGGGCCCACCGGATTCATGAACTACCTCCTGGATGCCGCTCGAAACGCAGGCTGGCCAGAGGACCGCGTGCACAAAGAGTTTTTCGTCGCAGACCCTGTCGATCAAAGCGCCAATGCGCCCTTCGAAGTCGAACTGGCATCCAGCGGCCAGGTTTTTCAGATTCCCGCTGAACGCACGGTGTTCGAAGTACTGGACGAGGCCGGCATAGAGATCGACTCATCCTGCGAGCAAGGCGTCTGCGGAACCTGCGTAACCCGTGTACTGATGGGCATACCCGAGCACCGGGACACGTTTATGACGGTGGCCGAACACGCCGCGAACGATCGCTTTACCCCCTGCTGCTCTCGCGCCAAATCATCACGCCTGGTTCTTGATCTCTGAATCGAACAACACCATCAACGTGCTTCCTGGAGAACACCATGAATACATCCACTCTCCAAACGCTGGCCGAAGAAATTCCGGCGCCTGCGTTGTCGAGTTTTCCCTTGAACCAGTGGTACGTCGCTGCCCTGGGTTGGGAGTTGAATGACAAGCCCGTGGGCCGGACGCTACTCAACAAGCCTGTCGTGCTGTTTCGCAAGGCTAACGGCGAGGTTGCTGCGCTCGAAGACCGCTGCTGCCACAGGGCACTCCCCTTGTCGAACGGCACCCTGGAGCCAAGCGGTATTCGTTGCGGATACCACGGCCTGTTGTTCGATGAACGGGGTAAATGCGTCGAAATCCCGGGCCAGAACAAGATCCCGAGCAAGGCCAGAGTACCCGCCTACCACGTGCGTGAGCAGGATCAGATCGTCTGGATCTGGTTTGGCAGCGAGGCTCAATCCGAGCCGATCTGCGAGCCGCCGACCTACCCTGTCCACAGCAGCGGCAAGTATTTGTTCGACGGTAGTGTGTATCACTACAACGCGCCTTATCAGTTGATTCACGACAATCTCATGGACTTGAGCCATCTGGGTTATGTCCATCTGCGCACCATCGGTGGCAATGCCAGCATCCACATGAATGCCCGGATGAGTGTGGAAAGTGAGGGCAATGTAGTACGGGTCGTTCGCCACATGCCGGACTCTGTTCCACCACCCACCTACACGGCGGCCTACCCCTTCAAAGGTACCGTGGACCGTTGGCAGGAAATCGAATTTCACGTCAGTCATCTGCGCATCTGGACCGGCGCGGTAGAGGCCGGCACCGACGACCTGGATGACCCCGATCGGGGTGGCTTTCATATGCGCGGATTCCACGGAGTCACACCGGAGACTGAAACCACCAGTCACTACTTCTGGACCATTGCCACCAACCCCGAGAGCGATCCCGAAGCCACCAAAGCCAAGGTGGTTGAGCAAACCGTATTGACCTTCGATGAGGACAAGGAGGTTATCGAAGCCCAGTACCGGAATATGTGCCGGTTTGGCGTACGCCCGATGATCGACATACACGTTGATGTGGGCGCCAATCGTGCCCGCCGCATCATCGAGCAACTACGCCAATCCACCTCTTGAATGCACAGCGCACGCACACAGGTTGAGTGTACGTGCGCAGAATGGTCCTGAAGCTTTATAAGCCCTTGAACAGAGCCAGGGTTAATGCGCGGGAAACACCCCACCTACTTGCTGCGCCTACAGCAGCCATGCCGTCTTCAACCGCTGCACCCTCTGCGGTTGAGTGGCCGCGAGGTCGGTCGTTTCGCCGCGGTCGTCCGCCATATCGAACAACTGCCAGACTGCTTCCCATGGCCAGCAGGGCCGCGAGTAACGTATGAGGCAGACGCGAAAGAGGCATGTGTTCTCTCTTGTTGTGTTTGATCGGCGACTTTTTTCGCTTTCCCGTGCGGATTACTCTTCAAATATCGCCACCGCGCGAACAAAACCTGCCGATGCGTGCTTGATCTTGTAGGGGAAACACGACACTACGAATCCACTGGCCGGCAGAGATTCCAGATTAGCGAGTTTTTCCATTTGCCCGTAACCGATATCGCGCCCGGCCTTGTGCCCTTCCCAAATGATCGAGGCATCGCCGTTGGCTGAAAAACGCTCTCGGGTGTATTTGAAAGGTGCGTCCCAGCTCCATGCATCGGTGCCGACGACACGCACGCCACGTTCCAGCAGGTACAACGTGGCTTCACGGCCAATTCCGACGCCGGCATCCAGATAACCCGGTTGACCGAATAACTCACCGGCACGGGTGTTGATCAGCACGATGTCCAGCGGCTGCAAGTCATGGCCGATTCGCACCAGTTCGGCTTCGATCTCGTCGGCTGTCACCACATGACCATCGGCCATGTGCCGAAAATCCAGCTTCACCCCCGGTTGCAGGCACCAATCCAGCGGCAACTCATCAATGCCAAATGCCGGCTGCCCGCCGTCGGTGGTCGAGGCGTAATGCCAGGGCGCATCCATGTGCGTTCCGCTGTGGGTGGTGATGTTCAGCCGCTCGGCTGCCCAGGATTCGTTGCCCGGCATCTGATCCAGTTGCAGCCCCGGGAACATGGCGGCCATTTCCGGCCAGCCCTGCTGGTGGTCCATGTAATCGATCTTCGGCAGCAACGGTGGCGGATCGGTGTAAGGGTTATTGTCGAGGGTGACCGACAGGTCGACGAGACGACGTTTAGGCTTGGTTGGCAGTGGCATGAAAAGCTCCGGTCAGCGGAAGGTGTCGGGGGGCGGCGGGATTCAGGGCGTTGCGAACGAGCGCGGCCGCATTGCGGTCATGGTTGAAACCGGCGGTACGAGCCTGCGGGGTTTTCAGCGGCGGCATGCGTCCGAACAACGCCTCCAGCCCGGTATCGGGTGCATGGCTGATGAGCCCACGGCGGGCCTGCCCATAGCGCTCAGCCAATGCGTCGATCACCTGGGCAATGGACAAATGCAGTACCGGCAACTGCCACACCCGTTGAGCACCCAACGACGCACCATCCAGCTCTGCAGCGAGGATCAGGTTATTCACGCAGCAGCGAGCCGACATCCACCAGGCCGTCGCCTCTGGCGAGACCGGGCACTGATAGGTCTCCCCCTCGGCAAACGCCCGCATCAGGTCGCTCATGAAAGCCGAGCGCAAGCCAGCGGACCCACGGGGCCGGGCGACGATGCCCGGCAGACGCAACGCACGACCGTCTACTTCGCCCCGTCGCGCAAGGTCGCTTACGGCGCTTTCCACCATGGCCTTGTGCGTGCCATAGGACAATTCGGGATGCAGTGCGGCCGCCTCGGTCATGCGCTCCGGCAGCTGAGCGCCATACACCGCGACGCTGCTGGCATACACCAAAACCGGTGGTTGGCTCCTGTTGCGCAGTTGATTGAGCAGTTCAAGGCTGGCCAGCAAGTTGACCTGATAACCCAGTTCGTAGTGCTCTTCAGCCGCGCCACCGGGAATGCTGACCAGGTGGAACACCACGTCGATGCCGTCGGCCAGCACCCGACGCATCAATGCCGGATCGGTCACGCTGCCGACATGCCGACGCAGACGGGCGTCATCCGCCAGGCCCTGCAAGTCGCTGTCCAGGACCAGCAATGAATCTATGTTACGGCCCCGCAAGCTGCCGCGCGCCAACAAACACCGCACCAGTTCTCGTCCGACAAAACCGTTGGCACCGGTAATCAACACACGCATAGGGCGCCCCTCAGCCTTGAGCCTGAACGACACGTTGATCGATTGCGCCGAACAACGACTGGCCATTGCTATCCAGAACATCCATGTACACGCGGTCGCCGAAGCGCATGAAGCCGGTGTGCGCGGCGCCGTGCTCGATCATTTCAATGGCGCGACGCTCGGCAATGCAGGCCGACCCCGCACTGCGCTCGGCATTCGAAACCGTACCGGAGCCGATCAACGTGCCCGCGCGCAGCCTGCGAGTCAGCGCGGCATGGGCGATCAACTGGCCAAAATGGAAGTTCATCTGTCCGCCGTGCGGATGACCGAACCATTGTCCATTCCAGTGCACTTGCAAAGGCAAATGCACACGCCCATCGCGCCAGGCATCGCCCAACTCATCCGGGGTAATGGCCAGCGGAGCGAAGCTGGACGAGGGTTTGGCCTGCAAGAATCCAAACCCTGTGCGCATTTCCCGCGGAGCCAGGGCGCGCAAACTGACATCGTTGATTTGCAGGATCAATTTGATGTGCTGCAGCGCTTTTTGCGCGTCGCACCCCATCGGCACGTCATCCACCAGCACCACGAACTCGCCCTCGAAATCGATGCCCTGGCTCTCGCTCGGCAACGCAATATCGTCGTGTGGCCCAATAAAATCGTCACCCGCGCCCTGATACATCAACGGCGTGTTTTCAGCGCCATCGATAGGATCAAGGTTGAACGCTTTCTGCATCAGCGCACCATGGCTGAGGTAGGCCGAGCCGTCGCACCACTGATAAGCGCGTGGCAACGGCGCCATGGCCTGGTCGGGATCGAATGCGAAAGCACCTGCCGCTTCGCCCGCATTCAACTGACTGGACAACGCCTGCAAGCGCGGCTCGGCACTGCTCCAGCTTTCCATGGCTTGCTGCAAGGTCAACGCTACAGAACCGGCATCCAGTGCCCACGCGAGATCCCGCGAGACCACGACGAGCTGACCATCACGACTGCCGTTTTTCAGCGTGGCGAGTTTCATACTGATGCTCCTCGGGCCGGGCTCAACTCAATCGCCTGGCCATGCTGATCGTGACCGGTGACCACTCTTGTGAATTCAGGAAGCGCTTGCATGGAAAATCCTCGTTCAATTTTCGTCGCCGATGGTGGTGCCACCGACAACAACATTGGCTTGGGGCAACAGGCCTCCGAGCCGTGGCACGGCCAGACAAAACACCGCCACCACCAGTTGCAGCCCACCGACAATGGCCAACGCATGAGGTAGCGCCATTGCGTCACCACGGGTCATACCGAGAACGACCAGGGGGCTTATGAATTCGCCTGCGAAAATGGCCGCGGTAAAACACCCCGCCGCCCGCCCGCGTTGATGGAAATTGACTTGCGCCATGATCCAGGTGATCAGCGTCGGCAACATCAAGCCAATGCCCAGGCCGTTGATCGTCACTGCGACCACGACCTGTAAATGCGTCACGGCCCCGGCCATCAAAAGCCCGCCGATACCCGCCAGCGCATAGGCAATCAACAGCATGTGTTGGCCACGCATCCCGCTGAACAAGCGAAAGCTGAGCGCACCAATGAGCACGCCCAGTTGATTGGCGCCCATGGTCATGCCGATTTGTTGCGGGGCGTCCACGTGCAGCAGGTTAAGCAGGTAACCGGCCTGCACCGGCACGACAAACAGGCTCAAACCTGCCAGCAGCGCCAACAGGTACATGGGCATAAGTGCGCGCCACGGGAATTTGCCTGTCGGCACTGCCGCCGTTGTTTGCCCTGTTTGCGATCCGGCCTGTGGCTCCCATAGCTTCCACGCCATCAGCGGCAGGAAAATCAAACCCACTGCGTACAGCGCAAACGGCGTACGCCAGTCGTCTTGACCAAGGAAGCCACCCAGCGCGATAAACACGGCGGCGGATAACGAGGTCGCGACCATCTGCAAGGCAAACAGCCGTTCACGTCTGGCGCCGCTGTAGTAGTCGCCCATCAGCGTGGTGCAGCAGGTCATGATGCCCGCCTCGGCCAAACCGATGCCCGCGCGACTCCACACAATGGCCGGCAACGAGTCGAGCCAAAGCGGCAGTACGCCGCAGAGGACGTACAACAACATGCTCGCCAGCAGCAATGGTTTGCGCCCCAGGCGATCGGCGATCAGCCCGGCGAACGGCGCCAGCAGAGCAATCACCAGGGCCGGCAAGGTCAACACGACAGGCACCAGCACGGCGCTGCCGGCCACATCGGCAAAATGCGCCTGCACCCGCGGCAACACCGGGGCCAGCAACACCGCGCCCAACACCGGCAAGCAGCTGCCCAGCAGCAACAACAGCGATTGCGCCAGCCCGGCTTGCCGGACGGGGCGTTCTACAGAGGTATTAGCGACCATGGCAGGGCTCCTTGCTGCGCAGGTGATGAGCGTTCGCAACCGCCGTCGTCTCAGTACCCGCCACGTTGATCACCGTCATCGGCACCACGGCATCGTCCACCTCGCTGCGTGCGGGTAACAGGAAGTACGCCAGGGCCGGCAACAACACCAACGCACCGACCATGTTCCAGACAAACATGAAGGCCAGCAGCACGCCCATGTCGGCCTGGAACTTGATGGGTGAAAACGTCCAGGTCGCCACGCCGATGGCCAGGGTGATACCGGTCAGCATCACCACCTTGCCGGTGGACACCAGCGCGCGGTAATAGGCTTCGGACAGGCTCGCCCCTTGGCGCAGATGACCCAGGAGGATGCTCATCACGTACAACGCATAATCGACGCCGATACCGACGCCCAGGGCGATGACCGGCAGCGTGGCGACTTTCACGCCAATGTTCAGCCAGACCATCAAGGCTTCGCAGAGAATGGAAGTGAGCATCAGCGGAATCACCGCGCACAACGTGGCGCGCCAGGAGCGGAAGGTGATCAGACACAGCACAATCACCGCGCCGTAGACCCAGACGAGCATTTCGCGGTTGGCTTGCTTGACCACGATATTGGTCGCCGCTTCAATGCCGGCGTTACCGGCCGCCAGGAGAAACTGCACCTCATCGGTGTTATTCGCGGCGGCGAATTGTTCCACGTGCTCGACCAGGCGGGTCAGCGTTTCAGCCTTGTGGTCGGTGAGGTAGGCGTACAGGGTCAACAGGCTGCAGTCTTCGTTGTACAACCCGCGGGGCGCGCTGGCGGTGATCATGTTGAGCATCGCCTGGTTGTTCTGCAGCTCGTACCATTTGGGATTGCCTTCACTGAGGCCGACCAGCATGCGCCGGTTCAGCAACGCCAGCGAGTTGGTCGAATCCACGCCGGGCAAAGCGCGCAGTTGCCAGTCCAGGGCATCGACTTTGGCGAGGATGTCGTAGCGTGCACAGCTGCCGGCCGGAGTTTTCACCATCACCGCGAACAGGTCGCTGCTGGCGCCGTAATGCCGGGTCAGATAGGCATCGTCCTGGTTGTAGCGCGAATCCGCACGCAGCTCCGGCGCGCCGGCGTCGAGGTCGCCGATTTTCAGTTGCAGGCTGACCAGGAAGCCCACCACGGCCAACGCAAGGCTGATGGCGATGCACAGGCTGGCCCAGCGACGATGGGTGAACAAGTCCAGAAAACGCCAGAACGCATGGCGCGTCTGCCCGGTTTGCTCGGCCTGTTCACTCTTGAGGCTCAGTTGTGCCGCGCGCGGTGAAACACCCACATACGAGAGCAACACCGGCAACAGGATCAGGTTGGTGAAGATCAACACCGCAACGCCAATGCTGGCGATCACCGCGAGGTCCTGAATGACCTGGATCTTGATCAGCATCAGCACCGCAAACCCCACCGCATCGCACAGCAGTGCCGTCAGGCCGGCGAGAAACAGGCGTCGGAAGGTGAATCGCGCAGCCACCTCCCGATGCATGCCTCGGCCAATGTCCTGCATGATGCCGTTCATTTTCTGCGCGCCGTGGCTCATGCCGATGGCAAACACCAGGAAGGGCACCAGCACCGAATACGGGTCCAGCTGGTAGTCCAGCAATGGCAGCAAACCGAGCTGCCAGACCACCGCCACCAGCGAGCACAACACCACCAGCACGGTACTGCGCAGACAGCGGGTGTACCAGAAAAGCACGGCGGTGGTGATCAGAATCGCGACCGCAAAGAACAGCAGGATCTGCTTCAAGCCCGCAATCAGGTCACCGACCTTTTTCGCAAAACCGGTAATGTGAATAGCGATGTTGGCGCTTTGATAAGTGCTGCGCAGCGTCTCCAGTTGCTCGGACAACACCGCGTAATCCAGCGGCTTGCCGTTCGGGGCAGTGGCCAGCAAAGGCACGTAAATGATGCTGGACGTCTGGTCGAGAGCCACCAATTGACCGAGTTCGTTGGAGCGCTGAACATTGCGGCGCAGCGCATCGAGGTTGGCGGCGGTGCCGCTGTAGTCATCGGGGATCACCGGGCCGCCGTCGAGGCCGTCTTCGGTCACTGCGACCCAGCGCGTGGCGGGTGTCCATAGCGACTTCATGTAAGCGCGATCGACACCCGGCAGCAGATAGAGTCTGTCGCTCATGGCCTGCAGGGTTTTCAGGTATTCGGCGTCGTAGATATCGCCCTGCCGGTTAGCCACCACGATGCGCAAAGCATTGCCCAGGCCCGTGAGCTGTTTCTGGTGCTCAAGGTAGTTGGCAATGTAGGGCTGTTGTGTGGGGATCATCTTTTCGAAGCTGGCATTAAGCTCGATTCGAGTGGCCTGGTACCCGAGCACCAGGGTCGTCAGCACACACACCAACAGTACCCACAGCCGATGGTTGAACAGTGTGCGTTCCACCACTGAACCGGAGCGTGGATCGAAATTCGCCAGGCTTGCCGTGGCGTTGTCGAAAGACTTCATAACCTCACTCCGAAGCGGTAGTGATTGACGGCGACAGGCGCGTCAACCCAGTGAAACCCGCCAGCGTCAGGCTGCCATCGGCGGCCTGGATAACACTGGCAACAGGCTTGCCGAGCGGTCTGCCGTAGGGTTTGAGCAATGCGCCGGGCTGGCTGTGGGTGCGAAACAAGGCGCCGCTTTGATTGACCAGCAGTAACTGGCCGTCATCGGTGCGAATCGCATCGCTGAAAGACACCGGCATCGAAACCGGCGCGGGCAGGAAAGTCTCGCCATGGTCACTGGAGGCAAACACATTGCCCTTCAAACCGGCCACCAGCAGGACGCCGTCATCGCGCATTTGCAGGGTGAAAAAACTTCCCGCGTAGGGGCTTTGCAACTGCGTGAATGACTGGCCGGCATCGTCCGAACGAGCGAGATAACCCTGCTCGCCTGCCAGGAACCAGTGCGCTCCTTGCTGAGCGATGGCAGACAGGTGCGCGCCCACCGGGTTATCAATTTGCCCGATGATGGATTGCCAGGTGGTGCCGCCATCGTCGGTGCGAAAGGCCAGGCCGTACGCCCCCACGATCACGCCGCGGCGGGCGTCCACGAACTGCAGCGCGAGAAACGGTTTGTCAGCACCCTCGCCGGCCAGCCGTTCAGCCGTTTGCACGCGCGCAGCGGCGGCATTCTGGTCGGTGGCAGCCGGCAATTGCTCCCTGGCGGCGACCAGCTCTAGCTGTGCCGCACGCAAGCCGTCCAGTTGCACAACCCAGTGTTCACCTGCGTCACGGGTGGCCAGCACAACACCGGCATGCCCGACCGCCCAGCCGGTGTTGGCGTCGACGAACTGCACGGCGGTGAGGCTGACCGAAACCGGCACGTCGGCTTGCCGCCAGTTGACTCCGTTGTCATCAGAGAGCAGCACGATGCCCCGCTCCCCCACCGCCACCAGCCGCGTACCCGCACGGGCCAGGTCCAGCAGCACCGCGGATTTCGCTTGCGGCGCCAGCATCGCCGGCGTGTCAAGCGCGTCGCCTGCCGCAGCGGCATGCACCAGGCTCAACGGCAGCGCCAGAGGCAGCGCTGCAAGCGCTATCAGCCGACCAACCACCAGACAGATTCTGTTCATTAACAACCTCGAAAACCGTTTGAGACCGGATCACGCTGCGCATGCCGCGATCCGGCCCGAATCAACGAACCCCGGCACCCGCCATCGCCGCGGGCGAGAACTCGGAGGACTTGTAGCGATCGACCACGCCGTACTGCTTTGGCTGGCCGGTGTAGACGTTCTGGATAAACCACGCACCGGAAGTCAGGTCGTAAAAGCCTGAAGACAATTGCGCTTGCGCGGGCAGGTCTGGCAGGACCGCTGGCAGCGACCACAAGGTTTTGGCCAGTTGGCCGTTGGCATCCCAACGGTCGCCCAACATCGCTTGCCAGGTGTCTTCATCGAGGTAGTAGCGGCCCTTCGGCAGCTGGTGACGCTTGCCCGGCGCCAGGTCCGCTTCAACCACCCACACCCGATGCAGTTCCCAACGAACGTAATCCGGGTTCATGTGGTGTGCCAGAAACAGGTCCTCAGGCTTGGCGGCGGTTTGCACCTTGTTGGTGTTGTAGGGGATGTACATCTCCTGTTTGCCGACCAGTTTCCAGTTGAAGCGGTCCATGCGCCCCTGAAACACGCTCAACTCGTCAAACGACATCACCCCGGCAGTCGCCGGTGTCGGTGTGTCGCAGCAGGCATTGGGCAGCTTGCGCACTCGGCGTTGACCTGTCAGGTAAACGTGCGCCTGGGACAGGTCGCCGTTGATGTTGGTACGGCCCAGGATTTGCTCGCCGGCGCGCAAGGGTGGTCCGACATTGAGTAAACGGAACAGCCAGTAATCACCGGCAAACGACTCCGGCGAACCGTCCTGGTAGTAATACGGCATCTCTTGAATGGCCTGGCCGTCAGTGGTCATCACCTGCTTGCCATCCGCGGTCATCAGGTAGTGACGAAAATGCATCGACAGCGAAGTACCGCGCCAATTCAGCACGTGGTTCCACATGGCTTCGGCCCCGTTTTTTGGCACCGGGAACGGGATGCCGCCATAGGCACCCTGGGGGACGGGACCGGCGCTGCTATCGACCAGTTTGGCGCGGGTGGCATTTTTCAGCGTGTTGTCATACACCCACTGCGGCGCAGCGGCCGTGCGACGGGTCGGGTACACATCGATGCGATAGCTGTCCGGGAAGCGCTTGAACATTTCCTTGGTGCCATCGGTGAGTTTGCCGGCGTATTGCGCGAGGTTTTTCGAGGTAATACTGAACAGCGGCTTGTCGGCAGCGAACGGGTCGGTACGCTTGCCGCCTTCCTTGAACGAAGGATCAACCTTGGTGTAACCACCGTCCCAGGCAGGAATGGAGCCGTCGGCATTACCGGCGCGCTCGGCTCCGAATGGCGTGAGGCTGCTCGACAGTGTGGCCGACTCTTGCGCCGTCGCTGCACTTGCCATCTGGTTGCAAATGGCCAGACTGCCGAGCAGTGCGAAGGCAAGCGCGTTGAGCTTGAACGCTGCGGTTTTCTTGTTGTGGGTCATGCGCAAGTCCTCTTAAAACGTGGTCTTGACGGAGAAAGCCAGGTAGTCCCGATCTTTCAGCGATTGCTTGAAATTGAACTGGCTGGCGGCGTTGAGGTTGGTGTCCTCTGCACCGTAGTAATGCGTGTAGGTCAGGCCGGCGGTCACTCGATCCAGGTAAGTCGCGGTGATGCCGATGTTGATATCGCCGCCGTTGTCCGGGCCGAAAGAACTGACAACGGCCGATTTACCCAGCGGGAAGTAGCTGAGGCCCACTGGAATACTGATATCGATACCGGAGAAGAACTGGCGGTAGGTCGGGGTGTAGACCACCTTGAATCCAAGGCCGTCATCGGTAGCATCAGGGTCAAGGGCGGCACGGTTTTTAGTGACGCTGAGGAGTCGGTTCCAGGCGATCTCGCCGACCAGCCCCGATTCCCTGGCAAGGAAGTTCGGCCCGAACGAGGCCAGAACGTTGAGGTTGACATGAGCGGTACGGCCGACCGCGTACAGGGCATCGTCATCGTTATCAGCGACGACCCCGGGCAGCACGGTTTGACCGTTGGAAACCAGCGGCATGTTCCAGCGCATGGAGGCTTCACCGGCGAAACTGTATTCGTCGACGGTGGTGGAAAAACTGGCGCCAAAGGCGCGAATTTCTTCCGGATACACCCAGTAGTACTCGCCGATCTGCCCAGTACTGAAGTTCGGTGTACCGGTGGAGGGCTTGAGGTACAGCTTCGGTGTTTTGTCGTGATACTGAATCGCGTACAGGCCGTACTCGACCGTTTCCGCGCTGTACTTCAACTGCAAGCCGCCCTGCCCCGAGCTTTTCGCTTCCTTGTCATTACCATGGAAGAACGCCGCCGGGCTGCTGGCATTGCCACCGAGGAATGCAGGAAATGGCGCCCCCACGATCAAACGCTCGTTGCCTTCGCCAATGGTGTCGCTGGTCGAAAAATAACTGCCGGCACCCGGCAGGCGTGTCTCTTCCCATTCCAGCTGATAAAACGCGCCGAGCGACACGTCATCAGTCAGTTGAAAGGTCCCCGAAAGCTGATTGACCGGCCGGGTGATTTCCTTGAACTGGGTGTTGGGTACGGACTGCGCTTTCACCACATCGACCGGCGCCATGCCGCCGGCAATGCCGTTGGCCCCAAAGAACAGACTCTCGCCCCAGATCAACCCGTGGCGCCCGGCACGCACGGACGTGGCGTGATCGGCCAATTCGCCGTTCCAGTACACAAACGCATCGAGCCATTCGGCGTCGCCGCCATGCAGATGGCGGGTGTCATCGGTGAATTCGTCGTAGCCCACCGACCGCGCGTTGGCCCGTGCCGGATTGTCATTATCGTTGTCGTGCTGGTATTGGGTGTCATACCAGGCGGCACCACTGAAACGCGCGCCGACGTTATTGAACGACATATCCAGCTCGGAGAGGATGTCCGTGCGGTTGGAGATCAGGCCCTTTTTGAAGGCACGATCGCCATCATCCTGATTGAGCGCCACCTGCCCCTCAGTCAGTTTGCTGCCGGGGTTCTGGGTGCGCCAGGCGGCGCTGTACTTCACGGTGTTATCCCAACGCAGCTTGAAATCCGGATTGCCGGTATCCACCGAAAAGGCATGGACGGCCTGGCTGCACAGCACCAGCGCTGCGGCAAGACTGAAACCAAAGGGTGCAGACGTGCAGACCGGGCGGCGCGCAAGCGACGCAGTCGTGGTACTAACCATCGCGTTAACCTCTTGTTTTTATAGTGGTAACTGCTGTGGGTGAATCAGATCGGCTCGGCCGTCCGCGCGAGCATCTGCTTGATCAGGCCAATGCGGTCGAACGCGCGGTCATGCTGCATTTCCTTGTCGCCGGCCAGTACCGAGCTTTCGCTGATGTATTTGCAGCGCTCGAAGCGGCGCGCCATGAAGCGCTGGAGCTGTTGCCCGACGTTGCCCTCGCGTGTCAGCTCTTCGCTGAGCACGATCGCGTCTTCAATCGCCATCCCGGCCCCCTGGCCGAGGTGCGGCGTGGTCGCGTGAGCAGCATCGCCGATCAGCAGGATGCGACCGCGGTACCAGGGTTCATCGACGAAGACCACTTCCATCGGCTTGTACACCACCTGGCTGCTGTCGGTGATTTGCTCACGCAGTTCGCCGATCAGGCCGGTGAAACCCTGCAAGCGCTGGCGCATTTGTTCGGCCAGGGTCGCGGGGTCCATCCACGGGTTGGACGGTTCGTGTGAAGTGAGAAACAGGTACATCAGGTTACCGGCCAGCGGCACCAGGCCGGCGTTGCCTTCGGCGCTTTGGTAATTGGCGAGGTGATCAATCTGCGGGGCACGCGGGAAGTTGTAGCGCCACACCGATTGGCCGGTGAAGCGCGGTGTGTAGGTGTCGCCAAACAGCAAATCGCGAACCCGGGAAAACAGACCGTCAGCGCCGACCACCAGGTCGTAGACCGCGCGGCTGCCATCAGTGAACAGCACGTTCACGTTGTCGCCTGTGTCCGTCAAGGATTCCACGCTAAGACCCAGGCGTACCCGGGCGCCAAGTTCCAGCGCGGTTTCGCTGAGGACCTTGTGCAGCGCGAGTCGTGAGATACCGACGTTGGCCGGGTACGCAGGCCCTGCCAGTCGTTGCCCCGGGATGCGCGCCATCAGCTGACCGGCCGGGCCATAAATGCCGACGTCTTCGAAGGCGTACGCGGCATCCAGATAACCGTCGAGCACACCCAGCCTGGCCATCTCTCGGACCACGTTACTCTGCTGGATGATCCCGACGCCGTACACAGTCCACTGCGACTTGAGCTCGATCAGATCAACCTCAATGCCCTCGCGGCGCAGGGCGATGGCCGCACACAAGCCACCAATTCCACCGCCAACGATCAGAACCTTGTTCACTGTACTCATGGCTTTCTCACTTTTTATTCTTGTGATTCGATGCGGCGCCGGGCACTGCTTCGTTGGCTCCAGCTTCCCGTCAACGCAGGGATTTGACTAATCGCGAGTAGGGATGCGATGTATCGTCAAACGCGATACCTCAACGTGGGTCGGTGAGTACTCGATGCCAGGCATCTGCAGCACCAGCCAGCCTTCCTCCACACGCCACGACAGCGCCTCCAGTTTCTGCCCCAGACAGGGGCCGTAGACGCATTCCCCGGTGCCCGGCAAAAACTGCGCACCGTGCGCGTAACACACGATCATTTGGCCGTCGGCAGATAAAAAACGGTCTTTGCGGTACTCCAGGCGCACGTCCAGATGCGGGCAACTGTTGCGATAAATCCGCACCTTTCCCTCGTGCACCAAGGCAAAAACACTGTCCCTGCCAGACTTTAATGGATCGAATCCGCGCGCCTGCCCTTCCATCAGCTCCTCCAGCCGGCACAGGGAAAAATCGCCGTGGTGCATAACACAAACCTTTGAGCGAGCTTGCTCGCGATGGACTTGAGGGCGACGCGTTTATCCAACAAACACGCGTTATCGTTAACAACCATCGCCAGCAAGCTCTTACCGAGGCGGGCCGCCGGGTGCCCATTTTTCTTTCGAATTGAACAGGAACAGCTGCGAGTTATCCGCGGACAAGGGCGCGCGACGGGCCTCCCAGGCATCATCGTGTTTGTCCATGTCGGCGTCGTATTCGATGTGGCAGCCCAGCGGACTGTTGAAGTACCAGAACCAGTTGGAGCCGAAAAGGTGACGGCCAGGGCCCCAGAAACTGGTCCAGCCTTTTTGTTCGAAACGGGTGCCGGCCAGCAGCACTTCGGTGCCGCTGCCCATGTGAAAGGTGAAGTGCTCGCAGCCTTTCATGTGCGGCGGGGTCTGGATCATGAACAGGCAATGGTGATCATCGCTACCCGCCGGGCGCATGAAAGGACCGGCGCCGATAAAGGTGTCCGTGGTCCGAAAGCCCAGGCGTTGGGCATAGAACGCTTCAGCCTTGGCCGCGTCGGGGACGAAATACACTACGTGGGACAAGGTACGTGGCACCGCGCTCATGTCCAGGGTAATGCCAGGCTGGTTCAACGGGCGTTGAGGCGAATGGCCGGCGGCGTTGGTCAGATCGTCCGGGGCGCTGTACGCCTTGCGGACAGTGACCTGGAAAGCGATCGCAAAACCCATGTCGTCGACGCTGTGCAGCACGCCATTTTCCCGGGACACCTGACGATCTCGCGCCAGCTCGTCTTCGATGGCGTCGAGGTCCGCCGCGCTGGCAACGCCGTAAACGGTTTCGCGAATCGACGGTGCCGGGCCAATGGCGACTGGCAAAGCCGGATCGTCCGCACGGCGAATAATCACCGCAGTGCCGTCCAGCGCTTCAAAACGCCCGCCACGGCTGTCGACGTCAACCGGGGTCAAACCGTAATCACGCAGGCAATCGGTACAGGCTTGGATGTCATCGACGCCAAAGATCAGGGCATCAAGGCCAATGATGTTCATGGCTACCACTCCGTTGAAATTATGATCCGGAGACTGCAGCCAAACGCTCGACCAGGCCGTTCAGCGCTGCATGGAATCCGGTGGTGGTGTCGGCCACAGGTCCGACTGCGGCGAAGGTTGACGTGCGATCTGGCAGCTGACTAATCGCGAGTGAGGATGTGACCTATCGGTAAACGCGATACCTGAGTGCGGGGGAACGCGGGTGCGCAGAAGGGATTGACGCGGCGATGAATTCACCGGAATGTATCGTCACAATAAATACAAAAGCGGACATGCCTGATGCGTTTCAACCACCTGGATCTCAATCTGTTAGTGGCACTCGATGTGCTGCTCGAAGAGCAGAACATCACGCGTGCCGCCGAACGCCTGCACATGACGCAGTCCGCGACCAGTGGCGTGCTCGGTCGTCTGCGCAGTTATTTCGAGGACGAATTGCTGGTGCAGGTGGGGCGCAAAATGCAGCCCACGCCCTACGCCCAGGAGCTCGCCAAACCGATCCGTGAAGTATTGCTGACGATTCAATCCTCGATCACTGCCAAGCCGGTGTTCGACGCCACCACCAGCAAACGTCACTTTCGCCTTGTGACCTCGGACTACCTGATCAGCGTGCTGTTCGCCCAGGTGGTTCAGAAAATCCACCAGGAAGCTCCCAACATCACCTTCGAGATGCTCGGCCCCGGCGACAATTCCGGTGATTTGCTGATTCGTGGCGAGGTCGACCTGATGATCGTGCCCGAGCGCTACATCATCGACGGTCATCCCCACAAACTGCTGTTCGAAGAAGAACATGTCTGCGTGGTGTGGGACGGCAATACCCGCGTCGGCGACAGCCTGACCCTTGAGCAGTACATGGACATGGGCCACGTCTCTGTCGGTTTCGGTCGCAGCCGGCACTTGAGTATCGAAGAGTGGTTCATGAACCAGTATGGTTTCAACCGCCGTATCGAGGTCATCACCAGTGACTTCAACACCCTGCCGCAACTGGTCGTCGGCACCCAACGCATCGCCACCATGCACCAGCGTCTGGCGCGGTTGTACGCCGAGCACCTGCCACTGCGCATACTCAATCCACCGGTGAATATCCCCGTCATGCGCGAGGTGATGCTCTGGCACCGCAGCGTGGACGGCGATCCGATGCACCGCTGGCTGCGTGAGCGCATCTGCGAATTCATCGAGCATCTGGAACACGATCCTATCGCCGCTCGCGATACCTCTCATCCCGAGTCACGATTGGTCAATTAGCCGGGCTGTCCTTAACGTGCCTTGTGACGCCCAAGGCCACCAAAAGGACAACAACAATCATGTTCCGTTATTTCCCGACCAATTACGTTTGGAACCTCTCCGTCGACCTGGCAATTGAGATGGGCGCCCGACTGGGCGAAATCGAAGAGATGTGCGCGCCGCTGCAGGAAGCCGCGCTGCAGCCAGACGCCGCGGGCACCAAGGCGTTCCGCGAAACCTGGGCAAAGATGGCCGACAAACTCTGCGGTCTCGCCGAGGAAGACGAAGGCAATGGCCGCCTGCTGTCTGCCGGCGAAAAATACAACCGTGCTGCCACTTATTACCTCACCTGCGAGCGCTTGCAGGCCCACGGCGCGCCGGGCCGTACCGAACTCTATCAACGTTTTTTGCAGACCTTCAAACGCGGTATCGAACTGTCGCGGGAGAACTGCGAGCGCGTTGAAATCCCCTACGAGGGCAAACATATTTCCGGCTTGCTGGTGCGGGCCGAAGGCATCACCGGCCCGGCTCCGATCCTGGTGCAAGTCAACGGCCTGGATTCGACCAAGGAAATGAAATACCGCGTCGGCCTGCCGGCCTGGCTGGCAAAACGCGGGATCTCGTCGTTGATCATCGACCAACCCGGAACGGGTGAAGCTTTGCGCCTGCATAACCTGATTGCGCGCTACGACAGCGAGCACTGGGCGAGCCGCGCGGTCGACTGGCTGGAAACCCGCAGCGACGTGGATGCAAAGCGTATCGGTCTGGAGGGCGTTTCACTCGGTGGGTATTACTGCCCGCGCGCAGTGGCTTTCGAGCCGCGATTTGCCTGCGGTGTAGTGTGGGGTGCGAACCATGATTGGCGCGATGTGCAAAAGCGTCGGCTGGAAAAAGAGGGCAGCTTCCCTGTACCGCATTATTGGACGCACGTGCGCTGGGTATGGGGCGCCAAGGATATGGATGATTTCATGGCGATTGCCGAAAACGTACATCTGGACGGCGTGCTGGACCGGATCAAGGTGCCGTTCCTGGTGACCCACGGTGAAAAGGATTCGCAGATCCCGCTGAAGTGGGCGCATCGTACGTACGAGCAACTGGTCAACAGCCCCAAGCGTGAGCTGAAGATTTTCACCGAACGCGAAGGTGGCGTGCAGCATTCCAGCTTTGACAACAGCATCAACGCGGGTCACTACATCGCCGACTGGGTCGCCGAAACCCTGGGCGGCCACACTGCCTGACCTGACCCTGCGGGGGCTGGTTTGCCAGCGATGACGGCATGACATTCGCTATCGAAATCGCCATCGCTATCGCCAGCAAGCCAGCTCAGATTCACGGCATGCAGGTTCAGTCGGTAGACAACACGCCACGACGAACCTGGTCCCGCTCGATCGATTCGAACAGGGCCTTGAAGTTGCCTTCGCCGAAACCGTCATCGCCTTTACGCTGGATGAACTCGAAGAACACCGGGCCCATCAGGGTTTCCGAGAAGATCTGCAACAATAGACGGCGATCGCCCGACTCCGACGAACCATCCAGCAAAATACCGCGCGATTGCAGTTCGTCAACCGGCTCGCCGTGATTGGGCAAACGGCCTTCGAGCATTTCGTAGTAGGTGTCCGGCGGCGCGGTCATGAAGCGCATGCCGATGCTTTTCAGGTGGTCCCAGGTTTTCACCAGGTCATCTGCAAGGAAAGCGACGTGCTGGATGCCCTCCCCGTTGAACTGCATCAGGAATTCTTCGATCTGCCCCGCGCCCTTGGACGACTCTTCGTTCAGCGGAATGCGGATCATGCCGTCCGGCGCAGTCATCGCCTTGGACGTCAGGCCGGTGTATTCGCCCTTGATGTCGAAGTAGCGGATCTCACGGAAGTTGAACAACTTCTCGTAGAAGTTCGCCCAATAGGCCATGCGACCGCGGTACACGTTGTGGGTCAGGTGATCGATGATTTTCAACCCGGCGCCCACCGGGTTGCGATCAACGCCTTCGATGAACACGAAGTCGATGTCATAGATCGAGCTGCCTTCGCCGAAGCGATCAATCAGGTACAGCGGCGCACCGCCAATGCCTTTGATCGCCGGCAGGTGCAGCTCCATCGGACCGGTTTCGATGTGGATCGGCTGAGCGCCGAGTTCCAGTGCACGTTTGTAGGCCTGTTGCGAATCCTTGACGCGAAACGCCATGCCGCACACCGACGGGCCGTGCTCGGCCGCAAAATACGAAGCGACGCTATTGGGTTCGTTATTGAAAATCAGATTGATCGCGCCCTGGCGATACAGGTGCACGTTTTTGGAGCGGTGGGTCGCGACTTTGGTGAAGCCCATGATCTCGAAGATCGGCTCCAGCGTGTTCGGCACAGGCGATGCGAATTCGATGAATTCAAAGCCCATCAGGCCCATTGGGTTTTCGTATAAATCTGCCATGGTTTGGCGCCTCATCATTTTCTTGTCAATTAACGGATCGTTAGTGGCGAGTCATGCTGAGACCGGCGGGTGGCGCGCAGGAGATGCCCCGCACGCTGCGGGCGAGAAAGTCACCGTAGATCAATTGAAACCCGTAACTCTTCATTGTCGACCCAGGGCTGATGCGGGCGAGGCTTCTGCTGCCAGAAGACGATTATTCTTATATGCGTAACCGGATTCTACACAGCGTAAATCGTTTTGTCCGTCTCCTGTATGAAATCCCCTTTTCCCAAGCCAGCGCAAGGCCTGGTGTATACGATAATCGCGGCATAAGCGGCGCGAGCCGCCAAGTCCAACTATCATGGCCTCTGATCGAACGCTTTTGGGAGGCCCGCCGCTCACCTGCCAGCATTTGAGAGCCCATTACATCGTCACAGGTTTCGCAAATGCCCCTGAACGTCAAAACCCGTCGCAACCGTCGCGCCCGCATTGTCGTCACCGTTTTAAGCGGCTTGATCCCCGTGGCACTCGGGGTCGCCATCCTTTATATGCAAGCTCAGCGTACGCTCCAGCAAAGTACCGGAAGCACTGCCGAAGAGGCCATTCGTCAATTTGAATTGATGCTCGATAACACCGCTCAAGCGGCGCGCGAATTACTGCCGCTGGCAGGCCAGCGTTGCGACGAGGTGAAACTCGCGCTGCGTGAGCAGGTGACTCGCCGGCCGTTTGTGCGCTCGACCAATCTCGTGTGGGACAACAATCTTTATTGCAGCTCGTTGTTCGGCGATTATCAGGAGCCGGTCAATGCAGGTGATTACACCGACGGCAAGTTGTGGCTGATGAACGGCAACCCGGTCACGCCCAATACGTCCTTGCTGGTGTACCGGCTCAGCGAAGGCAAACAGGGTGCTTTGACGACGCTGGACGGCTATCACCTGAGCAATGTGCTGCGATTGATCGGCCGCAAGACTTCCCTGCTGTTACAAATAGGTCCCAACTGGCTGTCTGCCGACGGCAAGGTACACAGCGAGGCCCTCCCCGATCTGCCGGTGGCCGAAAGCAGACTCACCTCCAGCCGCTATGCCTTCACCGTGGCTGCCGGTTTTCCCGAAGGCGAAACCTGGCGCTATATGAGCAGCGAGTATCCCCCGCTGTTCAGCTTGTTGATGTTCTTCGGCATCGTGTCCGGTTCGATCGGGCACTTTCTGCAAAAGCGCGCGACCTCGCCCAGCCAGGAAATGCAGCGGGCCCTGGAAGCTGCAGAGTTCGTCCCGTACTTTCAACCGGTAGTGCTCGGCGATAGCAAAAAATGGTCGGGCGCCGAAGTGCTGATGCGCTGGAATCATCCGCGCGAGGGGCTGGTGCGACCCGACTTGTTCATTCCGTTCGCCGAGCACTCCGGACTGATCGTGCCGATGACTCGCTCGTTGATGCAACAGACCGCCCGGCTGCTCGCGCCCGCGCAGGCTTCTTTCAACGGACCGTTCCACGTGGGTATCAACATCACTGCCAGCCACTGCAAAGATCTGGAACTGGTCAACGATTGCCGCGCGTTCCTCGACGCTTTCGCGCCAGGTGCGGTCACTTTGGTGCTGGAGCTGACTGAACGCGAACTTATCGAGCCGACCGCCATCACTCATCAGTTGTTCGAGCGGCTTCACGAACTGGGGGTCATGATAGCCATCGATGACTTCGGCACGGGCCATTCAAGCCTGGGTTATTTGCGCCAGTTCAACGTTGATTTCCTTAAAATCGATCAGAGCTTCGTGGCCATGATCGGCGCCGATGCGCTTTCCGGGCATATTCTGGAGACCATTATCGAGCTCTCGGCCAAGCTCGAACTGGGTATCGTCGCCGAAGGCGTGGAGACCGAAGAGCAAAGTGCGTACCTCACTGCCCACGGGGTCAACTTTCTCCAAGGTTATCTGTATGGCCGCCCTATGTCCGGCGCAGATTTCGTTAGTGCATTAAGCGATCATTAACTGAAATTAAATGACGCTCAGACAACGAGTTACCGCACCAAATTGAATCAAAACACTACACTTGTTACATGCAGAAAAGGTCACGATTTACTCTTTACTGATTAACTACTACAATTTTTCGAGCCCGCCTGTATTGAGCGGGCAAGCCAGTTATCACAGGGTCGCTTCAAGGCTTTTTGGCTTATAGCTTTGTTCGCGGTTGGTATCAGCCAAACACACTATTGGAGTAAAGATATTGTCCAGACTCGCTGAATTTCGTGCAGCCGAAAAAGCCCTTCAAGAACAGCTCAAGCAGCTGGAATCCCTGAAGAACGATGCCGGGCTCAAGAAAGAAATCGAATTTGAAGAGAAGCTCCAGGGACTGATGAAGACCTATGGCAAGAGTCTGCGCGACATCGTTGCCATTCTCGACCCAAACCCCTCGAAATCCAGCCTGCAACAGGCTGCCGCTCCAAAAACCCGCCGTGCCCGCGTGGTCAAGGTCTATCAAAACCCGCACACCGGCGAATTGATTGAAACCAAGGGCGGCAATCATCGTGGTCTGAAAGCCTGGAAGGAAAAATACGGCGCTGCTACCGTCGATTCCTGGCTGCGCGGTTGAACACAATAGCTACTCAGAAAAGCCCTGTTCATCCAGGGCTTGCTGATGATCTTCCTCTAACCACGACGAATTTCGCCCAATTCTTCAGCGGCGGGAACAACTTGCATTTAATGCGTGAGGACGTGATCAACGCATTGATAAAACGCTGAATAAATGTCTGCCACTAAAGTTTCAAACTGTTACGCACGGCGTCTATTTCGACTTGACTTGCTTTGTAAGCCTCGGCCTGCCCGGCGTACGACAAAACATAGGCCTTATCGGCATCCACTGCGGCCACCAATGTTTGCGAAAGTACATGCCGGCCGTTCTGCGTAATGGTGCAGGTAGTTTCCAGTGCTGCCAACCGGCTCAAGGTTGCCGGGTGAATTTTGTTGCAGACGCTCTGATAGCCACTCTGGAAGAAATCTTTCTGCACCGACTTGCGCATCTCCAGCAATACACCTTGGAGATTCACCTGATGATCGCTGGGGACCGGTGTCATGGTCAGCTCCATCACGACCACCGGCGTGCCTGCGGCATCGTTTTTGACCGCGCGCTGGCGGGACACCCTGGACAAGGCGTCCTCCTGAGGCACGGCCTCGACTTCCCAGCCGGTTGGCCAACTGATCACCGGCGTATCGGCATGAGCAAACGGCACGCCGGACAACAGGCAGATCAGCACAAACAGCGTTTGTTGGAATCGGATCATTGCGCGGACGACTCGTGAATTGACCGCCAAAGTCTGAGCCTCGCGCACCCGACAGGCAATAGCTGGCGGTTTGGGTTTGGTGATGCCGGCACCCTTGCGTATCATTGACACATCGTCAGCCCCAACTATTTTCCGGAGGGCCCATGAGCCTGCAAGAACTCAACAACGTCCCGGGCGTCACTGCCCAACCCGACACCGCCACCCAGACATTCGTCTTCAACCACACCATGTTGCGGGTCAAGGACATCACCAAATCACTGGACTTCTACACCCGCGTGCTCGGTTTTTCGCTGGTGGAAAAACGCGATTTCCCGGAAGCCGAATTCAGCCTTTATTTCCTCGCACTGGTCGACAAAAAACAGATCCCTGCCGACGCAGCGGCCCGCACTGAGTGGTTGAAGTCGATTCCCGGCATCCTCGAACTGACGCACAACCACGGCACCGAAAACGACGCGGAGTTTGCCTACCATAATGGCAACACCGATCCACGGGGTTTTGGCCATATCTGCATCTCGGTTCCGGACATCGTGGCCGCGTGCGAGCGCTTCGAAGCGCTGGGCTGCGACTTCCAGAAGCGTCTCAATGATGGCCGCATGAAAAGCCTGGCGTTCATCAAGGACCCGGATGCTTATTGGGTTGAAATCATTCAGCCTGCGCCGATGTAAGCAAAAGCAAAAATCCAGATAACAAAAACCCCATGATCACTCATGGGGTTTTTTGTTTTCAGTGTCAGCGATTACGCAGGGGCGGACGTGCGGATCAGGTGATCGAATGCACTCAGAGATGCCTTGGCGCCCTCGCCAACCGCAATGACGATCTGCTTGTACGGCACCGTAGTCACATCACCGGCAGCAAACACGCCCGGCATCGAAGTTTCACCGCGGGCATCAACGATGATCTCGCCGCGAGGTGACAGCTCGATGGTCCCCTTGAGCCAGTCAGTGTTCGGCAGCAGGCCGATCTGTACGAAGATGCCTTCAAGGTTGATCGTGGCGAACTCACCGGAATCGCGATCCTTGTACACGAGGCCGTTGACCTTCTGGCCATCACCCTTTACTTCGCTGGTCAGTGCACTGGTGATCACGTCAACGTTGGGCAGGCTGAACAACTTGCGTTGCAGCACGGCGTCCGCACGTAACTTGCTGTCAAACTCCAGCAGCGTGACATGGCTGACGATACCGGCCAGATCGATTGCCGCTTCCACACCGGAGTTGCCGCCGCCGATCACTGCGACGCGCTTGCCTTTGAACAGCGGGCCATCGCAATGCGGGCAGAAGCACACGCCTTTTGCTTTATATTCCTGCTCACCCGGCACACCCATTTCGCGCCAGCGAGCGCCAGTCGCCAGAATCAGCGCTTTGGTTTTCAGGGTCGCGCCGCTTTCAAAGCGTACTTCGTGCAGTTCGCCGGGATTCTTTGCCGGGATCAGCGCAGTCGCACGCTGCAGGTTCATGATATCGACGTCGTACTGCTTGACGTGTTCTTCCAGCGCGCTGGCAAGTTTCGGCCCTTCGGTTTCCTGCACGGAGATGAAGTTTTCGATGGCCATGGTGTCCAGCACCTGCCCACCAAAACGCTCCGCCGCGACGCCGGTGCGAATGCCTTTGCGCGCCGCATAAATTGCCGCCGATGCGCCGGCCGGGCCACCGCCGACTACGAGCACATCAAAGGCTTGCTTGGCGTTGAGCTTCTCGGCCTGACGCTCGATGCCGCTGGTGTCGAGCTTGGCGAGGATTTCCTCGAGGCCCATGCGGCCCTGACCGAAATTGACGCCATTGAGGTAGATGCTGGGCACGGCCATCACCTGACGCTCATCGACCTCGGCCTGGAACAGCGCGCCGTCAATGGCGACATGGCGGATATTCGGGTTCAGCACGGCCATCAGGTTCAGCGCCTGGACCACGTCCGGGCAGTTCTGGCAGGACAACGAGAAGTAAGTTTCGAAGCTGAACTCGCCCTTGAGCGAACGAATCTGTTCGATGACTTCGGCGCTGGCTTTCGATGGGTGACCGCCGACTTGCAGCAAGGCCAGTACCAGCGAGGTGAATTCGTGGCCCATCGGGATACCGGCAAAACGCAGGCTGATATCGGCACCGGGGCGATTGATCGAGAACGATGGCTTGCGGGCATCGTCACCGTTATCGAGCAAAGTAATGTGAGTGGAAAGACTGGCAACGTCTTTCAGCAGTTCGAGCATTTCACGGGATTTCGCACCGTCGTCGAGGGAAGCAACGATCTCGATCGGTTGGGTGACCCGTTCCAGGTACGATTTCAACTGGGCTTTAAGATTGGCGTCCAACATACGGGCGATTTCCTTTTGATTGAGGCAAAAAAACGCCCGAGCGAATCTCGCCCGGGCGTTTTTATTGGGCGGTGCAGCTTACTTAGAAGGTGCGGAATTCCGCCCCGATGTTGCGCGTCACAGACTTAGATCTTGCCGACCAGGTCCAGGGACGGAGCCAGCGTGGCCTCGCCTTCTTTCCACTTGGCTGGGCAAACCTGGCCTGGGTGAGCAGCGACGTACTGAGCAGCCTTGATTTTGCGCAGCAGCTCGGAAGCGTCACGGCCAACGCCGCCATCGTTCAGTTCAACGATTTTGACCTGGCCTTCAGGGTTGATCACAAAGGTGCCACGGTCAGCCAGACCTGCTTCTTCAATCAGTACGTCGAAGTTGCGGGAGATAACGTGAGTCGGGTCGCCGATCATGGTGTACTGAATTTTGCCGATGGCTGGCGAAGTGTTGTGCCAGGCAGCGTGGGCAAAGTGGGTATCGGTGGAAACGCTGTAGATTTCGACACCCAGTTTTTCGAACTCGGCGTAATTGTCAGCCAGATCTTCCAGTTCAGTCGGGCAAACGAAAGTGAAGTCGGCCGGGTAGAAGAAAACGACCGACCATTTGCCTTTCAGGTCAGCGTCCGAGACTTTTACGAAGTCGCCGTTTTTGAATGCATCAGCTTTGAACGGTTTAACTTGGCTGTTGATGATAGGCATCAGTGACTCTCCGTCATGGGTTAAGAACTTGATGGAGTGAACTCTACCGGCTCGACGGACGGATGGCTCATTGGCAAACTTGATGCTGCTGATGGGTTTTGGCTATTAGGCAACGTTATTAATAGAAGAAAAGCGTCTCTAGAGTGGCATGACCTTTTCCTCAAGTCGCGCCACGCCAAGGAAGGGACTCGCTTCGATGTAGCGCATCGCCGATTTCACGTCCTTCCACCCCACATAGCCCATCAGCGATTTGAGATCCCAGCCGCTCTGATGCGCCCAACTGGCGAATCCTCGCCGCAGGGAATGGCTGGTGTAATGCTCGGAGGCGATACCGGCGCGTTCAAGTGCATGGCGCAATAAGGGGATGACGCTGTTGGCGTGCAGCCCCTCCTCGCTCAAGTTGCCCCAACGATCAATGCCACGGAACACCGGGCCTCGCACCAGCGCGGCTTCGGTAATCCAGGCGCTGTAGGCCTGCACCGGACATAAGCGCTGCAACGCCGGGGTCTGATAGGTCTTGCCCAGGTTCTCGCGATCACTTTTGCTGCGCGGCAAATACAGCGTGATGCCCGAACCATCGACCACGCGCACATGCTCGATTTGCACGCGGCATAACTCGTCACTTCGAAAACCGCGCCAAAAACCCAGCAGGATCAGCGCCAGATCACGCCGGGCTCGCAAGAGCGCCGGCTGATCCCGTTGTGATCGGGCGACGTCGGCTTCCAGCTCCAGTGAGGCCACTGCTTGCTCCAGGTGCTGAAGCTGCAATGGCTCGGCCTGCTTTTCCTGCGCCGGGTGCAGCGCGCGAATGCCCTTGAATACCTTGCGCACCACGGGCGCCTTGGTCGGGTCGGCAAAGCCCTGGCTGTTGTGCCACTGGGCCAGCGCGGACAAGCGCAACTTCAATGTGTTAATCGATAACTCGCCGGCGTATGCCACCAGGTAGCGCGCAATGCTGTCGGCTGTCGCGGGCAGAAAACCGCCCCACGTCACCTCGAAATGCTCGATAGCGGCGCGGTAGCTGCGTCGCGTGTTGTCGCGAGTGGCGGCCTGAAGATAACGATCAAGCTCAGTCATGGACTTATCTCGGGAGATTTTGTACGAAGCTTTGCAGCGTAAAACGGAGCAAACACGCCTCACACGGGATAATACCAGTATATCCCGCATCAGAAACTTACACTTTATTCCTTTAAACCGCGCATGGTACAGTAGCTGATAGGGTGGTACGTACCACAGTACAAAATCGTAGGAGACAGCATGGCTCGCGGCGGCATTAACAAAGCAGTAGTTCAAGCAGCGCGATTGGCGATCCTGGCTCGGGGCGAACACCCCAGCATCGACGCCGTGCGAATCGAGATGGGCAACACCGGTTCCAAGACCACGATCCACCGTTACTTGAAGGAGCTGGACGACGGCGTGGAACCTGACGCCTCCTCCTCCGAACCGATTGACGATGAGCTTGCAGCGCTTGTCGGGCGACTGGCGCAGCGCCTCAAGGAACAGGCCCAGGAACTCATCGATCAGGCGCGCGAACAGTTCGAGCAGCAGCGCAAAGAGCTGGCAAACCAATTAAACGAGGCGCAGGAAGCGAATGACGAATTGCAGCAGCAATACGAGCTGCAAACCCTGGCGCTAACCCAGGAATCCGAGACGCTGCAAAACACCCTTTCCATGCTGCAAGGCGAACAGACGCGCAACGCCGGGTTGAACCAGGCGCTGGCCGATTTCGAATTACGCTTGCAGGATAAAGACGAGCAGATCCGCTCGCTGGAAGAAAAGCACCTGCACGCTCGCGATGCACTGGAACACTATCGCAATGCGGTCAAAGAACAGCGTGAACAGGAGCAACGGCGCCACGAAGGCCAGGTGCAGCAGATTCAAATGGAGTTGCGCCAGGCCCAGCAAAGCGCCCTTGTGCGCCAGGATGAGATCACCCAACTGCACCGCGATAACGAACGCCTGCTGACGGAAAACCGTGGCACATTGCGGGAGCTGAGCCTGCTGCAGGAACAACTCAAGCACACCCATACCCGACAGGATCAGTTGCTGGAACAGGTTAACCGGATCGACAGCGAACGCACCCTCCTCCAGGAACGCTTGCGCGCCGCAATGCTGGAAAGCCAGTCGTTGAAGCAGAACGTCGAGGAACAGTCGCAGATCAATAAAACGCTGGAAGTCACGCTGCTAAAGACTCAGGCGAGCCTCGACGAAAGCGTGCGTCTGGCCGCTGTCGTTGCGACAGCGCCAGATGCACGCAAGGACGATTAGCCTGTGACAGGGGTGCGCATGGTGACGAACTCTTCCGCCGCCGTTGGATGCACGCCAATGGTTTCGTCGAAGTCGCGCTTGGTCGCACCCGCTTTCAGGGCGATGGCCAGGCCCTGGACGATTTCACCGGCATCCGGTCCGACCATGTGGCAGCCCAGAACCTTGTCGGACCTGGCATCCACCACGAGCTTCATCAGCGTGCGTTCCTGACACTCCGTCAGGGTCAGCTTCATCGGGCGGAAACGGCTCTCGAAGATCGTCACGTCATGGCCGGCTTCGCGCGCCTCTTCTTCGGTCAAACCGACTGTGCCAATGTTCGGCAGGCTGAACACGGCAGTCGGGATCATCTTGTAATCGACCGGACGATACTGCTCGGGCTTGAACAAGCGACGCGCCACGGCCATGCCTTCAGCGAGCGCAACCGGCGTGAGCTGTACGCGACCAATCACATCGCCGAGCGCCAGGATTGACGGTTCGGCGGTCTGATATTGGTCGTCAACTTCGATGAAGCCTTTCTTGTCGAGTTTGACGCCAGTATTTTCCAGCCCCAGATTGTCCAGCATCGGACGCCGCCCGGTGGCGTAAAACACACAATCGGCCTCCAATTGACGACCGTCGTTAAGCGTTGCCTTCAGGCTGCCATCGGCGAGTTTTTCAATGCGCTCGATGCCGGCGTTGAATTGCAGGTTCATGCCGCGTTTCGTGAGTTCTTCCTGCAAATGCTTGCGCACCGCACCGTCAAAACCGCGCAGGAACAGGTCGCCGCGATACAACAACGTGGTCTCGGCACCCAGGCCGTGGAAGATCCCGGCAAACTCGACCGCGATATAACCACCCCCAACGACCAACACGCGCTTGGGCAACTCTTTGAGGAAGAACGCCTGATTGGAACTGATCGCATGTTCGTGTCCGGGAATCTCCGGAATCTGCGGCCAGCCGCCAACGGCGACCAGAATGTTCCTGGCGCTATGGCGCTCGCCATTGATCTCGACCGTATGCGGATCAACTATTTTGGCGTGACCTTCATGCAGCGTTACACCGCTGTTGATCAGCAGATTGCGATAGATGCCGTTAAGGCGGTTGATCTCGCGATCCTTGTTGGCGATCAATGTCGCCCAATCGAATTGCGCCTCACCCGACGTCCAGCCGAAACCGGCAGACTGCTCGAAGTCCTCGGCAAAATGGGCGCCGTAGACCAGTAGTTTTTTCGGCACGCAGCCGACGTTCACGCAGGTACCACCCAGGTAGCGGCTTTCCGCCACAGCCACTTTCGCACCGTATCCGGCAGCAAACCGCGCAGCCCGCACACCGCCCGAACCGGCGCCAATCACATAAAGGTCAAAATCGTAGGCCATCTTCACTCTCCTCGGCAGGTCATCAGCATACCCGTAGCCGAAGGCTGGGCAAGCGCTGCAAATAATTTGGGTTCGGAAAATGAAAAAGCCACCCGAAGGTGGCTTTCAATACAAGCAGGTCGGCCGGGCTATCAGTAAGCCTTGCCAGTCTTGTAGAAGTGCTCGAAGCAGAAGTTGGTTGCTTCGATGTAGCCTTCAGCACCGCCGCAGTCGAACCGCTGGCCTTGGAACTTATAGGCGATGACGCAACCATCTTTAGCTTGCTTCATCAGCGCGTCAGTGATCTGGATTTCACCGCCTTTGCCTGGCTCGGTTTCTTCGATCAGCTTGAAGATGTCCGGGGTCAGGATGTAACGACCGATGATCGCCAGGTTCGACGGCGCATCTTCAGGGGCTGGCTTCTCAACCATGTCACGGACACGGATCAGGCCATCGCCAATATCGTCACCGGCAATCACGCCGTATTTGTTGGTTTGCGATGGGTCAACTTCCATGACCGCAACAATGGTGCAACGATACTTCTGGTATAGCTTGACCATCTGGGTCAATACGCCGTCACCGTCCAGGTTTACACAGAGGTCATCCGCCAGTACGACCGCGAACGGTTCGTCACCGATCAGCGGGCGGCCGGTGAGGATCGCGTGGCCGAGGCCTTTCATCTGAGTCTGACGGGTGTAGGAGAACGAGCACTCGTCCAGCAGCTTGCGGATGCCGACCAGGTATTTTTCCTTGTCGGTGCCTTTGATCTGGTTTTCAAGCTCGTAGCTGATGTCGAAATGGTCTTCCAGTGCACGCTTGCCACGACCGGTGACGATGGAAATCTCGGTCAATCCGGCGTCCAGAGCTTCTTCGACGCCGTACTGGATCAGTGGCTTGTTCACCACCGGCAGCATTTCTTTGGGCATGGCTTTAGTCGCTGGCAGGAAGCGAGTACCGTAACCGGCTGCTGGGAACAAGCATTTCTTGATCATAAAAGTCCTTGAAAGGGCTGTGTGTACGAGTTTCGGCGCAGTCTAATCAGGCGGCGTGCACCTTACAATGCCCCGCACTGGCTAACCGATGCCATCATAGAGAAATATTCAGGCTGATAGTTCCGCATATAGTTCCGCATCGCTTCGCCGTCCCTTATAGATAGCAGAAATTCGAACCGTCACCGGCGGATCCGCGAAGATCGCACGGGATCACCGTACGCGCAGCAGCCCCGGGTGCATGCATTTGGCGCTATCATTGCGCAATTGAACCAGCCAACGAGGCAGATGATGTCGGTAGCAAAAAGCGTCAACGGGTTCCTGATCAATCAGGCAAAAGATGGGCAATGGTGGGTGGACAGCGCTGCCGGCGAAAATATCGCCGGGCCGTTTCCGACCGAAGCGCTGGCGATTGAGGTGGCCTGCGTATTGGAGCTTGAACACCCGGCCCCCAAACGGCGCGGCAAGGACAAGACCTGATTCCGCACCGCCATGCCCGATCAAGCCCTGCCCTGCGCAGGGTTTTTTTGCGATATCCTGCAACGAAGTGGCCTTTCGCTATAACCTTTTGACACCAGCGCTGTCACAGGCTCAGCCCATCAATACTGACGACGATCACAACATGACTAAATTCTTGCCTCTGTTTGCTTTACTGGCCCTTGGCGGCTGTGCAACTTCCGAAAAAACGTACCTGGACAACGGCCAGACCGGCCTGACCATTGACTGTTCCGGCGAAGCCAATTCGTGGGCCGCCTGCTACGAAAAAGCCGACGCATCGTGCGCCGGCACTGGCTACCGCATCGTTGGCACCGACGGCACGCCGTCTACCAAAGAAAGTGACAAGACGCTCGGTGTCGATGTCGGCAACTATAAAAATCGCAGCGTGGTGGTGGTCTGCAAGTAGGGCGCCCTGCCCTACATGTGAATTTCGGCGAATTTGATTCCGAGACCGCGCACCGTCTCGATCAAATCGTCGAGACGTGCAAAGGATTCGACTTCATCGTTGTCGTCGACCAGAAAAAAACTGCGTCCTGCACTCTTTTTGAAAAATACAATCCACTCCTCCGGCGTTGCCGGATTCTGGATCACATGCGTTGCGCGAACATGCCCTTGCGCATGCTGCTCCCGTACTTGTTCCCGCTTCATATCCGACTCCAGAAATGACGATGCCGTCAAAGCCTCGCTTTGACGGCATTCATGGTGATCGCGGGCAGTTTATCAGCCGGAGATGCACGCGGTCGCGGCGTTGGGCACATCCCTGGGCCGAAACGGCACGTTGGAAATGCGCTCGTGCAGCTTGATAGCGCTGCCACCGGAACGTTCTTCGATATCGAAAACCGCCGCAGGGTCCGACGAGAATTTCTGCGGCACAATGACCCGCACGCCATCCTTATGCGACTCAATTTGCAAAGCGCCGCGGCTGCTGGCCAGTTTGTCGCTCAGGCATTGCGCGTACTCATGGGGCTTCTTGCCCGAAATCACGTTCATGGTCGGCAGCGTCTCGTTGATCTCGGTGACGCTTGCGCAGCCACTCATCAGCAACGCCACCGGCAAGGCCCAGGCACCCCACTTCATAGATAACCTCCGATAAACACCCTCCGACAGCAACACGGCTGGTTTTCTCCGAGGCTCACTGCTTTTATCGCTCATAGAATTCCGAATATCTGTTGTTTAATTGTCAAAGCGGGAGCCGACGACCGGATAATAACCCGTTCGGGCTGATAAACTGCGCCAATCGCCCATGCTATCGTTTTGATTTTGTAGAAAAAGCCCTTCTGGAGGCGCCTCATGAAATTTATTCACCAGCGCGAGCACCTCAACGAGGACGACATTGTCGTCATTCAATGCTCGCAAATGTGCAACATCCGCTTGATGAACGACGCCAACTTTCGCAGTTTCAAAAATGGCGGCCGCCATACTTACCACGGCGGAGCGTTCGACACCTTCCCGGCGCGAATTACTGCACCAAGCACCGGCTTCTGGAACATCACCATCGACACGGTCAATCGCCGCCCCATTAGCGTGACTCGCAAACCGACGCTGACGCACTCGATCAAGATCATCCGCCGCTCCAGTTCGAAACTGAGCTGAGTGATGCCCCCATGCCAACGCCAGCAGGAATGACCGTGGCTCAGACGACCAAATACGTCATCAAATACAAGCTCAACGGCGAACGCCGCTTCGATTTTGCCCAGCTTGAAAACGGCACCGAAGCAGAAGCCAAAGCCGCTCTGGACAAGATTCATGGAACCGGCGACGACGTCATCAGCGAGATCAGCGTGAGCAAAGCGCTGTAACCGGTACGGGTTACCAGAGGACAGGATGTCCGGCCTCTCCCCCCTGAGTTTGACCGCAATTGGCGGAGTTCAATTACCGCTCCAACATCCCAGACTTCCGAATTCATCAGGGATTCAGGAGTCGGAATATGTTTGACGCGCGTTCGCTTGAAGCAGTCGACTGGGCTGAAGTTGAACACCAACTCGATCAGGATGGCTGCGCCATTATCAGCTCAATGCTGAGTTCCGATGAGTGCAGTGCGGTCAGCGCGCTCTATTCGCAATCGGCTTTGTTCCGCTCGCGAGTGATCATGGCCCGGCATGGATTTGGTCGCGGCGAGTACCAATACTTCAACTATCCATTGCCGCAACTGATCGCCGGATTGCGCAGCTCGCTTTACCCTCGACTGGTGCCCATCGCCAACCGCTGGCACGAGCACATGAATCTACCGGGGCGTTTTCCTGATGCACACGAGGCGTTCATTGAGCGCTGCCATGCCGCCGGTCAGGAACGACCCACGCCGCTGTTGCTGCAATACGGTCCGCAGGATTACAACTGCCTGCATCAGGATGTGTACGGCGAACAGGTATTTCCGTTGCAGGTGGCGATTCTCCTTTCTGCACCGGGTGAAGACTTCACCGGCGGTGAATTCGTCCTCACCGAACAACGGCCGCGCATGCAGTCGCGCCCTCAAGTAATCAACCTGAAGCGTGGCGACGCCCTGATCTTCGCTGTCAATCAACGACCGTTTCAGGGTGTTCGCGGCTACTATCGAGTGACGATGCGGCATGGCGTCAGTCGCCTGCACAGCGGAAAGCGGCATACCCTTGGGATCATTTTTCACGATGCGTTATGAGCCATGACACCAGACACTTTCGACCTGTTTACCGACGCCGAGCCCGAGCAACCGCCACGGCATGAAAAAATCGGCGAACAGTCCTGCGTGTTGCGCGGTTTTGCCCTGCCGTGGCTGGAACGTCTTCTGCCTGCGCTGGAAACGGTTCTGACGTCTGCGCCCTTGCGCCAAATGATCACCCCCGGCGGTTTCACCATGTCTGCGGCCATGAGCAGTTGCGGTACCTGGGGCTGGACCACCGACCGCAGAGGCTATCGCTATACCCGTGAAGATCCGCAGACGGGCCGATCCTGGCCGGCCATGCCGGAGGCATTTATGCAATTGGCCCAAGCGGCGGCACGGGAAGCCGGTTTCGCCGATTTCTTGCCGGACGCCTGCCTGATCAACCGCTATGTCCCAGGCGCAAAAATGTCTTTGCATCAGGACAAGGACGAAACCTCCTACGCGGCGCCTATCGTTTCCGTATCCCTGGGGCTGCCGGCGATGTTCCTGTTTGGCGGATTCGAGCGCAGTGATAAAACCCGGCGTGTGCCGTTGTTGCATGGTGACATCGTGGTCTGGGGCGGTGTGGATCGCTTGCGTTTTCACGGCGTCTTGCCAATCAAGCAGGGGCATCATCCGCGCCTGGGCGAGCAACGTATCAACTTCACATTTCGCACCGCGCGATCATGAAGAATTTGACCGCAAGACTTGGAGTGCGGCGAGATGGCCGGCTGATTAATCTGGATCAAACAGATCAACGGACATAAAGCCATGACACGCCAGACCACACCCATCGCCACTGAAAACGATCCACGCTGGGCCGCCGTCGTCGCCCGCGACCCCAGTGCTGACGAGCAGTTTGTTTACGCGGTGAAAACCACCGGCGTCTACTGTCGCCCCAGCAGCCTGGCGCGTTTGCCGAATCCGCAGAACGTCGAATTTTTCGATACGCCAGAGCAAGCGCGGGCAGCGGGTTATCGTCCGAGCAAACGTGCGGCAAAAGACCAAAGCGAGCTTGCGTCACAGCATGCCGCGACCGTCGCCGCGGCCTGTCGCCAGATCGAACAGGCCGAGAATCTGCCAACCCTCAACGAGCTGGCGGTTGCCGCGGGTTTGAGCAGTTTTCATTTTCATCGGGTGTTCAAAGCTGCGACCGGATTGACGCCCAAGGGCTACGCAACGGCGCATCGCTCGCGCAAGGTGCGCGAACATTTGCGTGACGGCGGTTCGATCACCAATGCCCTGTACGACGCCGGCTTCAATTCCAACAGCCGCTTCTACGAGGCAGCAGATCACTTGCTGGGCATGAAGCCGGGCGAATACCGCGCCGAAGGGCACAACAACGAAATTCGTTTCGCCGTTGGCCAGTGTTCCCTGGGCGCTATTCTGGTCGCGCAAAGTGCTCGCGGTGTCTGCGCGATCTTGCTGGGTGATGACCCGCAGCAGTTGGTGTGTGATCTGCAGGACAAGTTTCGCCGGGCCACACTCGTCGGCGCCGATCATGATTTCGAGCAGTTGATCGCCCACGTCGTCGGTTTCATTGAAGCGCCGGCTATCGGTCTGAATTTGCCGCTGGACGTACGCGGCACCGCGTTTCAAGAGCGTGTCTGGCAGGCGCTGCGGGAAATACCGCTGGGCAGCACTGCCAGTTACGCGGACATTGCCCGGCGCATCGGGTCGCCGAAAGCGGTGCGCGCCGTGGCCCAAGCCTGCGGCGCGAATAGCCTGGCCGTAGCGATTCCTTGTCACCGCGTGGTGCGCAGCGACGGTAATCTTTCCGGTTATCGCTGGGGCGTGGAACGCAAACGGCAGTTGCTCGACCGCGAATCGCATTGATCCAGGATGCGCCCGTTCAGCGACGCACGCGCTTGTAGCAGCTGCCGAAGGCTGCGTGCTGCCTCTGCAGCAGTCGCCCAACCCACTGAACCAGACGCAGCCTTCGGCAGCGGCTACAGGGGGGTTGATCCGCGTTCCCTTCAGGAAACATTCGCTATATATTCCGCTATACAGCGAACTACCCATTTCCAGATTCGGAGCCGTTTCATGACCTCGCGCGCCACACGCTTCGCCTCAACATGCCTGGCAGCCCTGATGGCTGCCGTCGCCATCGGCACTGCTCACGCAGACGAAGTCCAGGTCGCCGTTGCGGCGAATTTCACCGCGCCGATCCAGGCCCTCGCAGCAGACTTCAAGAAAGACACCGGGCACACGCTGGTCACCTCTTCCGGCGCTACGGGTCAGTTCTATACACAAATCAAGAACGGCGCGCCGTTCGAAGTATTTCTCGCCGCAGACGACAGCACCCCGCAAAAGCTCGAAAGCGAAGGCGACGCGGTCAAAGGATCACGCTTCACCTACGCGACCGGCACGCTGGCCCTGTGGTCCGCCAAGGACAATTATGTCGATGCAAACGGCAAAGTCCTGAGCGACAACCAGTACCGCCACCTCTCCATCGCCAATCCGAAAGCCGCGCCTTATGGGTTGGCGGCCACGCAGGTACTGGCGAAATTGCACCTGACAGACACAGTCAAAGCCAAGCTGGTAGAAGGTCAAAGCATTTCCCAGGCCTATCAGTTTGTATCCACCGGCAACGCGGAACTGGGCTTTGTCGCGCTGTCGCAGGTCTACAAAGACGGAAAAGTCACTGGCGGCTCGGCGTGGATTGTTCCGGCTGACCTGCACGACCCGATCAAGCAAGATGCAGTGATCCTCAACAAAGGCAAAGACAACCCGGCTGCCAAGGCGTTGGTGGATTATCTGAAGGGGCCAAAAGCCGCGGCGATCATTAAATCCTACGGTTACCAACTCTAAATGACGTTATCAAGTGCCGATCTTTCCGCTATCTGGCTGACCGTCAAACTGGCTTCCCTGACGACGCTCATCCTGCTGATCATCGGTACCCCGATTGCCTTGTGGCTCTCGCGCACCCGGTCCTGGTTGCGCGGTCCGGTCGGGGCCATCGTCGCCCTGCCCCTGGTGTTACCGCCGACCGTGATCGGCTTTTATCTGTTACTTGCACTGGGCCCGAACGGGTTCGTCGGCCAGTTCACGCAGTCGCTGGGCCTCGGCACGCTGACGTTCAGCTTTGCCGGGCTGGTAGCAGGTTCGGTCATCTACTCGATGCCATTCGTGGTTCAGCCCCTGCAAAATGCCTTCTCCGCCATCGGCACCCGCCCGCTGGAAGTAGCGGCAACCTTGCGCGCCAATCCCTGGGACACCTTTTTCAGCGTGATCCTGCCGCTCGCCCGTCCGGGATTCATCACCGCAGCCATCCTGGGTTTTGCGCATACCGTGGGCGAGTTCGGCGTGGTGCTGATGATTGGTGGCAACATTCCTGACAAGACCCGCGTGGTTTCGGTGCAGATCTACGATCACGTCGAAGCCATGGAATACGCCCAGGCCCACTGGCTGGCGGGCGCGATGCTGGTGTTCTCGTTCGTCGTGCTGCTGGCGCTCTATTCCAATCGTAGAACCAAAGCAGGCTGGAGCTGATCGATGATCCATATGCGCCTCGACGTGAGCTACTCCCCATTCGCTCTGAATGTGGACCTGCAATTGCCTGGCCGCGGAGTGACAGCGCTCTATGGCCATTCCGGCTCCGGCAAGACCACCTGTCTGCGCTGCATCGCCGGGCTCGAACGCGCCGAACGGGCATTCATTCAGGTCAATGACGAAGTCTGGGAGGACAGCGACAACGCTGTTTTTGTCCCGCCGCACAAGCGCGCAGTGGGTTATGTGTTTCAAGAGGCGAGTCTGTTTGCGCATCTGTCAGTGCTGGCCAATCTGGAGTTCGGTTTCAGACGTATCCCAAAAAAACAGCGTCGCGTGGACATGGCGCATGCCACCGAATTGCTCGGGATCGGCCATTTGCTGCACCGACATCCGCACAACCTCTCGGGCGGTGAGCGCCAGCGTATCGGCATTGCGCGCGCCCTGTTGACCAGCCCTGAACTGCTTTTGATGGATGAACCGTTGGCAGCGCTGGACGCTCGGCGCAAAAGTGAAATCCTGCCGTATCTGCAACGCCTGCACGACGAACTCGACATTCCGGTGCTGTACGTCAGCCATTCCCAGGATGAAGTCGCACGATTGGCCGACCACCTTGTGCTGCTGAGCGACGGTAAAGCGCTGGCCAGCGGCCCCATCGGCGAAACCCTGGCACGCCTTGATCTGCCGTTGGCGATGGGCGATGACGCGGGCGTGGTCATCGAGGGCCACGTCAGTGCTTACGACGCCGATTACCAATTGCTGACGTTGCAGCTGCCAGACACTGCGTTAAACATTCGCGTCGCGCACACGCCGATGCAGCTGGGGCAGACACTGCGCTGCAAGGTTCAGGCGCGTGATATCAGCCTCAGTCTGCAAAGCGTCGAGCACAGCAGCATTCTCAATCGCCTGCCGGTGACGGTGATCAGCGAACTGGCCGCCGACAATGCCGCCCACGTGCTGATCCGGCTGGAGGCGGCTGGCACACCGCTACTGGCGCGCATCACCCGCTACTCGCGCGATCAACTGAATGTGCACGCCGGCCAGCCACTCTGGGCACAGATCAAAGCGGTGGCGGTGCTGGCGTAAATTCGCTGGCACGACTGCGGGGGCGTGCGGTCAATGGCTTATCGGCCTTCTGATTCGACGCCAAGGATTACCGCCATGCCCGATTCCGCATTACTCGACGGGCTGCCGCCCGACCTGCACTACGTTGACGACACCCTGCCCGGCATTACCCGCAAGAAGCTGCGCGGCAAGTTCTGCTACTTCGATCCAGACGGTCAACGCATTACTGACGCCGACGAAGTGAAACGCATCAATGCCCTCGCCGTCCCTCCTGCCTATACCGATGTATGGATCTGCGCCGACCCCCGCGGGCACCTGCAAGCCACGGGGCGCGACGCCCGTGGGCGCAAGCAATACCGCTATCACGCGCGTTGGCGCGAAGTGCGCGATGCTGACAAGTACTCGCGTCTGTATCAGTTCGGTCTGGTCCTGCCCAAATTGCGCAGAAAACTTGAGGCCTTGTTGGAAGCCCCGGGTTTCAGCCGGGACAAAGTCATGGCCACGGTGATTACTTTGCTTGATGCGACGCTGATTCGCGTTGGCAATACACAGTACGCTCGGGACAACCGTTCTTATGGGCTTACGACACTGCGCGACCGTCATGTGGAAATCAATGGCAGTGCGATCCGCTTTCAGTTTCGTGGCAAAAGCGGCGTGGACCATCAGATTACGGTGAAGGATCGGCGTCTGGCGCGGATCGTCAAACGTTGCCAGGAAATCCCGGGACAGAACCTTTTTCAATACCTGGATGAAAACGGCGATCGCCACACCGTCAGTTCTTCCGACGTCAATGCTTACCTGCAAACCCTGACGGGCGCAGATTTCACCGCCAAGGATTACCGCACCTGGGCCGGCAGTGCCCTGGCATTGTCGGTATTGCGCACGCTTCAATGGCAACCGGAATCGGACGCCAAACGCCATGTGGTGGACATGGTCAAAAACGTCTCGCAGCAGCTGGGCAATACACCTGCCGTCTGCCGCAAGTGTTATATCCACCCCGCCGTGATGGACGGTTTCCTTGCCGGCGCGCTGGAACAATTACCGCGTCCGAGGGTGCGCAAAGGGCTCAAGGCCGAGGAAGTGGCCCTGGCGATGTTTCTGGAGAAAGCCATGGAATCGGCGGAGGCAGTACAAGTCCTTCGTAGCGCCGCCGAACCGACGAGTTGATCCATGCTTTTTTTGCAGAATGAAGAATGGGTTCTATAGTTGACCGGACACACATCAGCTTCGGTGAGGCCATGGAAGACATCTTCGTTGTGAAGCGGTGCAATAAAATCATCATTCAGGGCCGCCGAGCTGGAGAAGCCAGGCACCTGCCACCTGAATCCGAAGTCTGGTATCGCATTGTCGATACTCGCACCTTGGGCTTCATCGGCGATGGATTCGACACCGAAAAGGCCGCCGAACGTGAGTGCAAGCAATTGAATGCACGTTCGCAGGTATCCGTCCTGCAAGGCTGACCCCACGGTCTATACTGACGGTTAGCTCAGGGACCTGCGTCTGATCGGCGGAATGCTCGCTCTTGGCGGGCATTTTGTTGCCATTACACGATGTCTTCAACGGAGGTGTTCGTCATGTCCGAAAAAGAGTCCATCACCGCCCTGCTCACCTTGCTGGATACCCGCCAGGCGCGCCTTGCTGCGGCATGCAAGGAAATTGCCGACTGGGTGGACCATCAAGGTGGCCACCCGACTGCCCTTAGAATCCGTGATCGTCTCAATGAAGTGGAGAAGGATGCGCCGTTGATTCGCAACAAATTGTCATCGTTGCAACCAGTCGAGCCGCCACTCCCAAGGTTCAGATGACCGAAAATTTCATATCGAATCTGCAGTGCGGCCTGATTCACGCCAGAACCACGAACGGGGACCATTTTGTCACCGGGTTCGTGCTTGCGTGAACAGTACCACCGCCTCGTCTGCCTCCCGGCAAGACATCGGAATTTTTTGACTTTGATTTCACATGGTCTTCACAACTGAACCAGTACAGTCGACTCACTCCTCTGATGAACCCCTTGGCCCGCCCGCATGCGGGCCATTTTTTTGCCTGTTGCAAAGGGTTGGAGGCAGTTCGTCCGAAGCCTGTAATTATCCTGAACTGTCGCGCTCACCGGGCAATCCACCTCATACACCCACGATGAGGAAATCAACATGGCTACTCCACAAGCAAACCTGCTGGACTGGCTGCGCGATGCGCACGCGATGGAGCAACAAGCCGAAAATATGCTGAAGGCTCAATCCAAGCGGTTAGAGCACTACCCGGCCCTCAAAGCCCGGATCGATCAACACATTCAGGAAACGCTTGGCCAGCAAAAACTCATTGACCAATGCCTTTCCCGACTCGGTGGAGACTCGTCCACCATTAAAGATATGACGGGCAAGCTCATGGCGTTTGGTCAGGCGGTCGGCGGATCTATGATGAGCGATGAAGTGATCAAGGGAGCCATGGCGGGCTACGTTTTCGAGAACGTCGAGATTGCGGCTTACACCGTCTTGATCGCCGCAGCAAAAGCCGCTGGAGATCATGAAACCCTGGCTGCGTGCGAGAAAATCCTTCCGCAAGAAATCGCCATGGCCGAGTGGCTGCTTGAGCACCTGCCAGAGCTTACGCAAGCCTTCCTGGTACGCTCGGAAGACCCGAACCTGGAAGCCAAGAAATAAAACCGATGCGCAGCCTGCCAGGCTGCGCATCACTTTCGCAGCTCTGTGAACTCACCCGGAGTCAGACTGGCGTAAAACGGCGTAAGACCGCCCTTTGGACTGGACTGAGGCGCCAACATGAAAATCATCGATCCCCGTCTCCCCTGCAGGTCTTCTCAACAAAGGGCCTGCGACGAAGTAAATACCCCCCCTGCTGGAAGGTTCAACGCGTGCAACTTCTCGCTGGCCATGGCTATCGCCGCAATACTGACCGGCTGCGCAGGTAACAATACGTCGTCCAGCGTTTCTGCTCCGGGGGAGGCTATGACATCGACCACAAGAACCCTGGATGCGGGCGCAGCGCTCATGCAATCCCGCCCGCCAATAGACGCGTTGAATGCCTATCTCGATGGATTCCATTTTTACAATGGCAACATGGGGATGCAGATGGAAGCACATCACTACTGCTCTCACTTGAACGAAGAGGTCATCCAGTGTGTGATCTACGACGGCAACCGCAAGGACGCGAAGCTCATGGGGGTGGAGTACATCATCAGCGAACCATTATTCAGCCAATTGCCCCAGACGGAAAAAGCGCTGTGGCACAGCCATGTTCACGAAGTCAGGTCTGGTCAATTGGTGGCTCCCGGCATTCCGGAAATTGCGGAACATGCACTCATGCAAAAGCTCGTCCATACCTACGGCAAGACATGGCATACGTGGCACACCGACCTCAATAAAAATTTACCGCTGGGTGTTCCTCAACTCATGATGGGCTTCACTGCAGATGGCCAGGTCAAGCCGGAGCTGGTGCAAGAACGGGACAAACGTTTTGATATCAATAGTGCCGAGAAAAGGCAGCAGCGCACTGACATTTCCGCACCCGCCGTTGATGCCGGCGCCGATGCCTGGGGCAAGGGAAAGGTCATTCAAATTGAAGACCCGACGCAGAGTTCGCATCACTGATCCTCCGCAGCTACCACGTCTGCTCTACGATTTTTCAAACTAATCATTCCGGCCAATTGTCTACGAGTGTGAGGACGGTTGAGCAACCACCTCCCCCCGGTTCGTGTCAAATTCACGGACACATATCGGAAATTCAGAAACCATGCCTACGGATAGCGAAGAGGGCCGTCGGATCATCGCGTCTCTGGCGCTCCGTTTCGACAGCCTCTCAAGCATCGACCATGTCGCTGATGTGATCATCTCGATGCTGGGAGACACAAGCGCCTCTCTCGCTCCGGTTATCGGACCCAGAGGGGTTGCGGCTCTCCACCGCCGTAGCCTTCACGTGTCCCTCGCTGCGCATCCCCGCCTGGACGACAAGTACCGTTGCTTGAATGACCCACTGGATTTGATGGCTCTCAAATCCATTCTGGTCGAACAGACTCAAACCGACGCCATATTCTTTGGCGAGCAATTGTTGACAGCGCTCTACGAGTTGCTGACCAGGCTGATTGGTTCATCGCTTTCCCGACGTCTGCTGCTGGACGTGTGGGATAGCAGCCCGAGCGCCCCACCTTCGCAGGAAACTTCGCCATGAGCACCAAAGTGATAATCAACCGTTTGGCCACCGGCGTACCTGGGCTCGACGAGGTGTTGGGCGGGGGGTTGCCGGAGTTTTCCTTCAACTTGATTGCCGGCCCGCCTGGTTGCGGGAAGACCACGCTGGCGCATCAGATGATGTTCGCCTTGGCGACACCGGAGCGCCCGGCGTTGTTTTTCACGGTGCTGGGTGAACCACCACTGAAAATGCTGCGCTACCAACAGCAATTTGACTTTTTTGACAGCGAGGCGATCAACAAGTCTGTTCGTTACATCAACCTTGCGGATGACACCCTCGCGGGTGATCTGGACGAAGTGCTTCGCCGTATTGTGATTGAAGTTGAGACCCATACACCCGCTCTGGTGTTTGTCGACTCGTTTCGTTCGGTTGTGCTGGCGAGCCAGACTCAGGTGAACCCGAACAACAATCTGCCGCAGTTCGTCCAGCAGTTGGGCATGTTGATGACGACGTGGCAGGCAACTACCTTCCTGATTGGCGAATACTTTAACGAAAATGATACCAACCCGATTTTCACTGTGGCGGATGGCCTGATCTGGCTTCGCCAAAGCGTGCAGCGCAACTCCATGGTGCGCAAGATGGAAATCATGAAGATGCGCGGTCAACCGACGCTGCCGGGGCTGCACACTTTCCGGATCGATAGCTCCGGCATGCAGGTTTTTCCGCCCGCCAGCGCCAGTGTGGACGTGGTGAAGCCCCGGACAATCAAACAATCCGGGCGATTGAACATGGGCGTGCAGGCTCTTGATGAAATGCTTGGCGGGGGCCTGCCGATGGGTTACTCATTGCTAGTGGCAGGGCCCTCCGGTTCAGGGAAAAGCATTTTGGCGTCTACGTTCCTGGCCGAAGGTGCCCGCAACGGGGAGACCGGGGTCATCGCTGTCTTCGAGCTACGCCCGAACCGTTTGCGCAATGCGGAGCTTGAGGCGTTGATGTTTGAAGGCAAAGTGGGACTGGTGGAGAGTCACGCGCCAGATTTGTCTATCGACGAAATCGTCCACTTGCTGCACTCGGAGATACGCCGCCTGGGAGCCACCAGGGTAGTCATCGACTCGCTATCAGGTTTCGAAATGGCGGTGGCACCGACATTCCGCGAGGATTTTCGAGAGTCTTTGTCGAGACTGGTGAGCGCACTGACCGGCATTGGTGTTACGGTGCTGATGACGTCCGAACTCGAAGACCGTTACACCGACCTGCGCTTTAGCCCCTACGGCACCGCGTTCCTGACCGATGCGATTATCGTTCAGCGCTACATCGAAGTAGACAGCCGACTGCAGCGCATTCTGGGCGTGGTGAAGGTTCGGGCCAGCGCTCACTCAGACGAACTGCGCCTGTACCACATTGACCGTAACGGCTTGCAGATCGGGCAAATGCTTCAAGGAAGAGAAGGCTTATTGGGGGGGCGGCCGAAGAAGAGCATGCCCAACGACCCACGCCTCGGAGATGATAATGGTTGAGTGCCTGCTATGAGCGATACCGATAGCAAGAACGAACGCAGAGCGGAAAATGCCGCCCGCGAACTCTTACTGTTGGCTAAAAAAATCGTCCAGTCCCGCGAGCTGCTTGTCTCGCTGGAAAACGATCTGATTGGAGTACAAGGCGATCAACGAGACAAAAAGAAAATAGAACTTCTGATTGAGGCTAATCAGGAACTGGTGTTGAAGCTCCTCGATGAACAATCGGATTCTGCGGGGTCTCAAGGTGCAATAGATCCTGATCAATACCAGGAGACGCTTGAAGCCAATGAGCAGCTTGTTTTAGCCGCTTTTAATGCTCAAGACATGCAATCCAAAGCCGAGCAGGCATTGGCAGAGCAGAAAAAAGCGCTGGCGAAGGTGGCACATGAGCTGCGTAATCCATTGACCCCGATCAGCATGATTGCCGAGCGAATGGTCAGCGTGCCGAGTGTTGAACTTCCCCGAATGCGCGGACTGATTGAAGGTCAGGTTCAACATCTTTCCCGCATCGTTGAGGATCTGCTGGATGTGTCCCGCGCCAGCGGCGGACAGCTGCGTATCACTCGGGTTGACGTAGACTTTAGCCAGATTATCAATGCCGCGATTGATGCGTGTCGCCCAATGATGGCCGCCAAAAATCTGCACTTCAGCACCCGTCTTCCATCTGGACCAGTGATTGTGCATGGCGACCCTGTGCGACTCACTCAGGTTCTGCACAACCTTCTCAACAATTCGCTCAAGTACACGCCTGATGATGGCCACGTGGCGTTATCGGTCACCCTCGAGCCAGAATTGATCACAATCAATGTCTCTGACAGCGGCATCGGGATCGGAGCGCACACACTCCCCTTCATATTCGATCCCTATGTGAGAGACGCCAAGGCCGTAGGTTTCTGCGGCACTGGCCTGGGGATTGGTCTGACCGTAGTGCGTGAAATCGTGGAAGCACACGGCGGAAAAATTTCGGGGCAAAGCGCAGGCGAAGGTCAAGGTAGTGAATTTATTCTAACGATTCCAATAGAGCGCACTTAACGAGCTCAGGGCTCAGCACATTCCTCTCGGATCGTGTAATAACGCTCACCTTTCGTCAGGGAGCAGCTTCAGGTGATTGCTCCGCCGATCGAGAATTTCAGACACGGAAGACAAAAAAAGACCTCCGAAGAGATCTTTTAAGTACCTGACTTAACAGGGTTTAGATGGTGCCCGAAGCCGGAATCGAACCGGCACGCCCTTACGAGCGGGGGATTTTAAGTCCCATGCGTCTACCAGTTTCGCCATTCGGGCGGTAGCGCGATCAAGCGGTCCAGGGTCTGCCATGAAAACCTGGCACGCCTGACGCTTGTGTTGCAGAGGGGGGAAATATATACATCCACCCCCTGTGAAGCAAGTTCGCCGACGCCCGATTCAAGACTAAATCTTGCAGCGAGGCGGCAATAAAAAAGCTCCATAAATCATAGATCTACGGAGCTCGTTTAAAGTGGAGGCCGAGGTCGGAATCGAACCGGCGTAGGTGGATTTGCAATCCACGCTACAAAGCTAAGTAGATCAATAGGTTAGCATAGGAAGCGTTCCGCAAGCTAACGATTTGTAGCGCTCAAAAGAAGACACTCTGCTGCTGTCAGCGGCTTATTTCTATCAAGGATATTTTTTCTGCATGTCGGTACAGGAATGGGCGGGGATTTGACGCAGTGCCCGGCCCCAGCACATTAGCGCCGGGATAGAGCCACTTTCAGTCCGCTCATGACGAGAAGCGTCAAAGCTAGTCAGCGACACCTCGCAGGGGCTCGTACATGCTGAGCAAACAGTAACGGACGAGCGCGTCGGGAACGCTTTGCTTGTCTCTCAAAACCAGGCTGACGGCGACAGCCTTATCCGTTTCGAAAATTTCGTAGAAAACGCGATAACCATCTGTGTTGAATTCACGATATTGCATGACACCCAGCTCGCTAAGCTGAGGGCTTACAGGGTAACCATAGGGCATGGCCGAGAGCTTTTGCTCGATGCCATCAATGACGGAGTAAGCCCGTGTTTCGGCAGTTGAACGCCCGTGGTAGGCAGCCAGATGCTCAATCTGGTCTTCAATGCTGTACTCAGCAATTGCGGTGATGCGTAACGTGAACGTATGCATTCAATCTCCTGCTGTTATTTGTGGGCTAATCTCCTGCTTAAACGGGCTTTCAGCTCATCCGTCGAACAGTGTTTACCTTGGGCATACTCGCGCGAACTGATTGCAAGCATTTTCACCAAGGCGATTGCTTCGTCGCGACGCTTACGTTCAATGTAAGACTCCACAACATATGCGGGTACACCGTTTTGCGTGACGACCATTGGCTCATCCAGAGGCAGGTCAGATGCATGTTTTTTCAAAAAGCTAATTGTTTCTACTCGCATGAGTGGAAACCTCCATCCTGGCTGCGCCCGTCTTGTCAACGGGCGTCTGATCACGGAAAGATTCTGAACGGAAGACGATCAGACCCTTTAAAATAAATGGACGACACAAACTCGACCACCTGCGGATTACTCTACACGCTATTCAGGCCAAATCAAGACCCGAAAAAAGTTCGGCAATTAATAGTTTGTCAATTTATTTATGAGTTATTTGATAAGCGGAGTAGCACCCGCATGCGCTGGCAAGTTAGGCTCTTGCGGGGCGCTGGGTTAACGGCTGGTTAGGGATGCAGCGCTACGACGGGTAGCTGCCGATCAAAAGCAGAACACATGCGCGGCAGCATACTAATCACGCTCAGCGCTCCAGGCGCTCCAGGCGCAGCAATGGCGGCACCACCGCCATAAATTGCGGAACACTACACTTTCCGGCAGTCCATAAAAAACCCCGTAGATCAGTGATCTACGGGGTTTTCAATAGTGGAGGCCGAGGTCGGAATCGAACCGGCGTAGGTGGATTTGCAATCCACTGCATAACCATTTTGCTACTCGGCCTCAAGCACCTGATGTCATCTAGCACAACACCCGACGCGTACAAATCTGGAATTAGATTCAAGATCTAACCCCTTGAAAACATTGAGCTTTTTCAGCGGCCAGTGCTTTCGATGGCGTGAATTATGTACTGAAATCCGAGGACTGGCAACCCCTTGATTTCAAAAAAAAATCTTCACGGTTGAATGCCAGGCAAAAAAAATCCCGGGCAGCTGATGGACGCCCGGGACTTAAAAATGCATAAACCGTGGTGGTGAACGCAGGGCGGATATTACCGGATATTTCTTCTCGTAACAAGGTGGTGTTGCTCACTATCTGGTTACTAATACCCATAACCCATTAAATATCCACACTTTTTCTAAGGGAGCCGGTCTTCTGTCAGTGAAGCCAGTGCCTGTGAAGAACATCTGCGCGTTATAGGCAGTCGCGTACGGCCTGACGCAACGCGCCAGACTTGGCCCATGGTGGCCCTTGATAAAGTGAAACGTGACTGCCGTTTTTCGATTTCACGATGTCGACAATTTCATCCGCCGTGATGATGCTCGGGGCCGTGATTCGATAGCCGTTGGAAATGCCCATTTGAGTGGACTTCGACACATGGGTCTGCCAGATCGGCAAGACGCAGGCGGCGTAGTCCTTGGGTTGCTTTTCACTGAACTTGCTGACATTAGGCTCACCCGGCACCAACGACGCAGGCAACGAGCATCCCGTCAGCGTCGCCATCACCACACCCCCCATCCACATCCGCATGACGCATCCTTAATTTCAAAACGGCGAATGTATCGCGTCATTGCGCAGACATCCATTGCTTGAACCGTTTATTGCGGTGCCTTCTGATCAGCGGAATCAGGATAGGACCTGGCGTTCAAATAGGTCATCCACCTTTCATATGCCTCATGCTGCCATTTGGAGACGCGCTCCCATTCCGGTCCGTTTAGCTGATGAGCGCAAATCAGTTTCATCATTTCAGTGGTCGCCGCGTCGAGATCGACGATCAGTTCATGTGCGTGGAATCGAAAATCATCGGTGGTCGTCATTTTGAAGAAGCCTCAAGCACTGGCGAGAATTCACTACCTTCAATACGACATCCAAACCCGACGATCACCTGCACTTTCCCGACAGAAGGCAGTACCGCCCGATAAGAACAAGAAACCCCGGCGGACCGGGGCTTCAAGGCGTGCTACTTATCGGCTTTATGACTCGCCGGTGTCCTGGTCCGGGTTCGATATCCCGGCAGCGACGCGGCGAAAGCCAGCGCCTCTTCCCTGCTGCCAAAAGAACCCAGGCGATCACCTTGTGTGCATACCCGCCAGGGTCCGTTGTTCACGCTGAGAACGTCGTAACCGTTCATGTGCATCTTATTCAGCATCGGAACGCTCATAAGTCACCTCCATTTCGGTACCTGATATCCAGACCTGACGTGCCTACCTTACACCGCCACTTTGAAAAATGGTCAACCAGACGTCGTGATGTCGAAAGTCCGGTCGCACGATTGCAACAGATTCCTGCTCAAATAGATCAGCCCTCGACAATCAACTCCTCGTCCGTTTACTGCATTTTATGTGACACTTTTGTGACAACGAGTGGTCAGGCAATACATGAAAGTACGTGCAACCGTTATTTGTGAACATGATCGATACATACTCCTGGTGCGCAAGCCTGGGAGTCGCTGGACTTTGCCCGGTGGAAAGGTCGAACGCGGTGAAACTGTGGCGGGCGCCGCGATGCGCGAGCTACAGGAAGAAACCGGTCTGGGCGTCGACGGATTGCTCTATCTGATGGAATTGCAATCGGGCAGCACTCAGCATCACGTCTACGAAGCTTCAGTGTTGAATTGCGATGAGGCTCGGCCGCAAACGAAATCTTCGATTGCATCTGGTACCCGTTGAATGCGGTACAGAACCTCGACACCAGCGACGCCACGCGCAGGATTATCCGGGCGTTTCAGCGTCGCCTGTAATGGAAATTCGAGAATCTCAATCACCGTCACTGCTCCAGATCAAGTTCCAGATCCCCGGCAATTCCACCGGTTCGGAGCCGTCGCGAACCGTACGCGCCATAGCGGCTCGGTGCAGTTGCGCAGGATCATCGTAGAACGCTTTGGGCGCGAGTTTCAGGTTCAGAGTCCCGGCACTGTCGACGAGGATTTGCAGGTATTCGCGCAAGTGCCGGGCGGTGTAACGGTTGAGATCGTGGAACGTCACGACCACCGGGATAACCCCGTCCACTGCAGGCAACTCCCCGCGAGCCACCCTCTCGCGCACCTCGGACAACTGGCGCTGCAGGTTGGCCCGGCGCCGCGGGCTGGCGTTGAAACCCCAGATTTTGCCGTCATTGGCGCTCAGGTCGGTCAGCAGCACACGCAGCCCATGGCGTTGATAAGCGGCGAAGGTGCGTTTGTCATAGTTCCAGAAAGGAGGCCGGATCAGGCTCGGTGGCGATCCGGTGATTGACGCGATGTCAGCGCTGCCGTTACCAAGTGTCTGTTCCAGCTCGGCTGGCTCGAGCAATCGATGGTTGCTGTGACCGGGCGTTGCGGTGTGCAAGCCCAGAATATGCCCTTCGGCGTGTTCGCGGCGCATGAGCTCGCGGCCCCGCTCACTCCCTCCAGCGCGAGAAGCGCGAGTTTGCACAAAAAACACCGCTGTGATGTCGGGTTGCAGTGGATTGCTCGCCAGACTTTCAAGCACGGTTGCGGTGGGATTCCACCAGTTTGACGCACTCGGGCCGTCGTCGAATGTCAGCAGAAACCGGATCGGCGGTTGCCCGTGCAAACGCTGTTCCGTCTGTGGCGTCAGTTCGATGGGCGCAGCGATGCAACCGAACAGGCTGATCGCCAGGGTGAGGATTGCAATAACCTTGAAGAACTGCTTCATGAATACCTTTGCGCCCAGGCGTCGTGCACGCACGACGGTACGCGCACGGGTTGGAACAGGGTACACAGATTTTGTTCCGATGCCGCGGGGATGGGCAAACCCTGGGGGAGCACTCTATGATTGGTTTCATGACAATCCCGCTCTCGATCCGCCAACCCTGCCCGCCCGGCGCTTGCAACTGCGAGCGTGAGCCGCTGCTGGAAAAGCCGGATGCAGACCTTCGAATATTGTTGCTGACGCGCAATGAAGAAAAGCGTCTGCTTGAGCGCCTGGAGAATCTGCAGAGCCTGAGCGATCTCGAACGGCTGCAACAACGCATGTTTGAACAATTGGGTATCCGTGTAGCAATCGCTCCCGGTTTCAATGAAGTGCGCACCATGCGCGGCATCGCCATCTCCATCGACGCTCTGCCGGGACTGTGCCGCAAGACCCGCCAGGCAATACCGGCAGCCATCCGCCGCGGCCTCGAAAAGCGTCCGGAAATCGCCTACGAGTTGCTGAACGCCAACGACCTGCTGCGGGACGCCTGACCGACCGTTGCGACTACTTTTTCATTCCGACCCTGCGCCGCATTTCAGCGGTGATCGTCTGCTTCGCTTCCTTCCAGTCCGCCCACGGCTCGTTGCCGATTTCGACCAACCGCGCATGCACGTTGTGTACGTTCCACTGATTGCCGCCTTTAAGCTCGGCCACCTCTTCGCGAAAGATCGGCACGGACACCGGCAGGCCTTCGCGCGTACGCGCGGCGTAGGCGCAAATAGTGGTGGCGCCCAACCCATTGCGCAAATAATCGACAAAGATCCGCCCTACCCGGTTTTTTGGCCCGGACACCGCGGAAAAGCGGTCAGGCAGCAGCTTGGCCATATGAGTGACAATCGCATGGCTGAAATCCTTGACCTCATCCCAGCCAGCTTTGCGGGTCAGCGGCACCATCAAGTGAATGCCTTTGCCGCCGCTGGTCTTGAGGAATGCCTTGAGGCCCAATTCATCCAGTACGGTGAGCGTCAGTTGTGTCGCCTCGACCATGCTTTTCCATGGCAGTGCCGGGTCCGGGTCGAGGTCGAGAACGAAGCGATCCGGTTTGTCGAGGTTGACCGAGGTGGCGTTCCAGGTATGAAGCTCGACGGTACTCATTTGCACCGCACCGATCAGCGCTTCGGGATTATTGATGAGCATGACCGGCTGACCCGTCAGCGCCTTGTCCAGCGTACTGATCCCGGGGATCGCCAGACGCTCGGCGTTTTTCTGGAAAAACAACTCGCCGGCAATCCCGTCCGGGGCGCGCACCAGCGCCACTGGGCGGTCCTTCAGTTCGGGCAGAATCCACTCGGCAACGCTGGCGTAGTATTCGGCCAACTGTAGTTTGGTGGTACCGCTGCTGGCGTCGATGACCCGCTCTGGGTGGGTAATGCGTACTTTGCCGCCGCCCAGCCCCAGCTGTGAAGGCGCGGTGTCGGCTTTGACAGGTTTCTTCGCGGGTGCGGCAGCGGGTTTGTCTGCACTGGCTTTTTTCGCAGTGGCGGGCTTTTCAGCAGCGGTTTTTTTTGCTGCGGCAGCAGGTTTTTTTGCAGAAGATTTTTTCGCAGGGTCGGCTTTCACGGCTTTTGGACGCTCCTCTGTGATGGCTTCGGCAGGCTTGTCGTTGCGCAAGCCATGGAACACGGCGTGGCGCACCGAGCCCTCCTTGGTCATTTCCGCGAAGGCCACCTCCGCCAGCAGTGTCGGTTTGAGCCAGTGCACACCCTTGGCGTCGAATCCGGTTGGCGGGTTGACCACGACCGGTTTCTTCGTCTGCAGCGGTGTCAGCTGTTCGTAGATACGCTTGAGGGTTGATTCGTTGAAGCCGGTGCCGACCTTGCCGGCATAGCGCAACTCGCCGCTGTCGCGGTCGTGCAAGCCCAGCAGCAAAGCGCCAAAAGAATTCCGTGAACCCTTGGGATCGGTATACCCGACAATGACGAATTCCTGCCGGTGTTTGCACTTGAGCTTGATCCAGTCATTACTGCGCCGCGACACATAGGGCGAGCCCAAACGCTTGCCGATCAGCCCTTCCATTTGCATCTGGCACGCACTGTTGAGCAACGCGTCGGGCTCTTCGCCGAACGAATCAGAAAAACGCAGCAGCGGGTCCTCATTCGGCTTAAGCACCGTGGCCAGTGCCGCCCGCCGCTCTTCCACCGGCACTTCGCGCAGGTCCACACCGTTGAGGTACGGCATGTCGAACAGGTAGTAAATGATGTTACCGCTGCGGCCCGAATCGAAAGCATTTTGCAGCGCCTGAAAGTCCGGCACGCCCTGCTCGTTGGCCACTACCATTTCACCGTCAAGCCAGGCCGATTCAAGGCCTAGCGCCGTCAACGCCTCGGCTTGTTTCGGCAGTTTGTGCGTCCAGTCGTGGCCGTTGCGGGTGAACAGCTTGACTTCACCATGGTCCAGGCGCGCCATGATGCGGTAGCCGTCGAACTTGATTTCGTAGCTCCACTCGCCGCCGGGGGCCTTTTCCACCAAGGTCGCCAGCTCAGGTTTCAACGTGTCGGGCAGCTTGGCTTTGTGCGCACCGGTCAATGGCGAGGACTTGGCCTTGGACGCCGCCGGGGCCGGTTTTCTCACCGGCTTGGGCTTGGCCGCCGCTGTTGTTTTCGATTTCTTCGGCACGATGGTACGGTCGCTGAGTACGCTGTCCGGCGCGGCGACCACCACGTCGTAATCACTTTCAGGTTTGGCGGCGCTGTCCTGATGCTTGATCAGAAACCATTGCTCCTGTTTGCCGGGCATGTGCGTGCGTACCAGGTTCCACAGCCCGCCAAGCTTCTCGCCCTGCAGCTCGAATTTGAGTTTGCCTTTGGCATACGCCGTGGCGGGGTCCTCTTGAGGAATCCACACGCCCCGGTCCCAGACGATCACATCACCGGCACCGTAGTGGCCTTCAGGGATGCTGCCTTCGAAGGTGGCATAGTCGAGCGGATGGTCCTCGACGTGCACGGCCAGGCGTTTGACGTGTGGGTCCAGTGACGGGCCTTTGGGCACCGCCCAGCTTTTCAGAGCGCCGTCGAGTTCCAGGCGAAAGTCGTAGTGCAGACGCGAGGCGTCATGCTTCTGGATGCAAAATTGCAATGCGTGGTCTTTGGCGGCTTTGCGTCTGGAAGGCTTGGCGGCCGGCTCCGAAGTCGCCGAGAAATCCCGCATGCGATTGTAGTCATCCAGATTCTTGCTCATGGCGCACCTGCCGATTCAACGCTGCCCCCGATTCCGGGCCCGATACGGGTGACGGTCAAGCCGATGACCGCGATCCTTTCCACGCGTTGATAACCGGGGGTCAGCAGCTCTTCGCCAAACACGTCGGGATCGAGTTCACGGTAAGTCCAGGCAAACAACGGTGATTGCAGACGCGGGATCAGCGCATCGAGAAACGGATCGTGCCCGTCGATCATCGCCACGCCGGTGTACAGCACCAGGGACCCGCCCGGAGCCAGTCGATCAAGGGCTTGCTCAACGATGCGCAGGGACAATTGTTCGCCAAACTCGCCTCCGCCGTGGCGGTAAGCGCGCTCGGCGGGATCGGCCATGTAGGGTGGATTAGCGACGATCAAATCGAACTGGCCGTCGACGTCCTGGAGCACATCGCTGGTCCCGACGCTGAGGTTGGCCAGCTCGGCCAGCGCAGCATTGATGGCCGTCATGCGTAAAGCCGCCGGATTGATGTCAACCGCCAACACCTCGGCCTCGCGGCGGGCGCGGGCAATCACAATGGCGCCGACGCCAGCGCCGCAGCCGATATCGACAGCCCGCCGCACGGGCGCGAAACTCTGTTGCAGATGCGCATGGATCAGTTGCGCGAAACGATAGGAATCCGGGCCGAAAAACACGGCGTCGGCGGCCTCTGTCGGGAACCCGGAATGGACGAACAGCAAATCGTCCAGACTCGACCAGCGCACGCGACTTTTCAGGCGCCCATTGCTCTCTTGAAGAATATGCGTTTGTTGCAACTGACGCTGCTCATCCACCGATAACAAACCCGGCTCAAACGGCCGCGACCAGCCGAACACCTCGCGCAGCGTGCGTGCAGGCTGGCCGACAGCGCGGTCGTTGACACGCTGGTGTGTGAGCGGTGTCGGAGTGGTGAAACGGTATCCATCAGCCTGCAAACGGCGGCCCAATTGCAACAATGCGAGATCGGCGCCGTCGAGTCGTTCTTCCTGATTCATGCAGTGCTCCCTAACGAAGGCCGGACTTGAGTTCGATAAATCGTCGAGTGGCCATCAGCCCGGCAGGATGGGAGTGGCGACGCGCCGATAGCCAGGGAATCAACGCCTGCATTTGTTCATGGCCGGCCAGTCCTTCGAGTGCCGATTGCAGGCTCTGAATATCCGGGTCGTTGACAGGCAATGCGGGTTCGACGGCGGCGCAGGTGCCGCGACGGACAGCGGACGGCGAGCGATCGGGCTTCCAGTCGCCGGCAATCCAGTCTTGCAGAAGTTGTTTTTCATAAGGGCTGAACACGCCGAACATGGCGGCGCCGTCACCCTCGATCAACTGCCAGAAGCGGCTTTCCTGCGGGTCCTGATGACGCTTGATCCAGCCCTTGTTCTGCATCGCGGTGAGGAAATCCGGAAGTTGCTCCGGGGAAGACAACCACTCATTAACGGTTTTGCCTTCAAAGCGGCAGTAATCGGAATGCATGTGCTGGCCAAACGGACGTTTGCGCTCAAGCATGTTCAATACTTCACCATACAAGTCGAACGACTCGATGATCACGCGGCTGCCCTGCCCCAGGTCATTGAGCCGATAGCCCAGCGCCACCCTGCGCATGAAATCTTCGCGGTCACCCTCGATCGGCAGCAGTTCAAGCACCGACTGCACCGCCTTGTGGGCGTGGCCGGTGCTGGCATTGTCGATGGTCACGTGCAAAGTGAAATAATACGGATCGATGCCCAGTTCACTGAGTTCGTAAGAACTGATCAGCAGGTGCAAGGGAAGCTGCTCGTAGCCGAGGTTATAGCCGATCACTTCTGGCAGGAAACGGTCACTGCATTCGCCCAGGGCCAGTTGAATGGCACCCTGCAGGTAGTGCTCGTCGGCAATGACGCCGTTGTCCTGCAAACCGTGTTCGGCGAGCAGTTTGCGATAGATCACCACGTGGTTCTGCGCCGGGTTGCCATCACCCAGTTCTTCCAGATATGTGCAGATCAGCCCTTGGAAACGCGGGTCACGCCAATGTTGCAACAGGCCATACAACCACGCGCCATCCACCAGTTTGGTGGGTCCCACGGCTTGCAGGAAAAACAACGCGTGAGCCTTGTTGCTGAAGAACTGTCGGGGGCCGCCTGCCTTGCGTTGTTGCAGGTAGTCCGCATACTGGCGGGCGACATCGGCGCTGTGCTGCTCGACAAAAGACTGCAGGGCCGACAAGTCCCGGGGCATTTCCTCGGGCAGTTGCGCGGCATCAAGAATCTGTTTTTCCAGGAAGCGTTGGGCCAGCGCACAACGGTGCTCGGCGTCATCACTTTGCAGCAGCTGTGCGTAAATCTGCTTGGTCGTGCCGGCCCCAGGAATCGGATGTTCGTGGGCAGGCCGGGATTCAAGTCTGTTCAGGGCAGTCATGGAAATATCTCTTGGTCTGAGGCCAGTGGCAGGACGCTGGGTCAGCTCGTCTCTACATCAGCAGAGCGATGATTCCGGAGAAAAATTCCATTCGTGTTGAAAATGCCCTGACAGACGGCCTTCAGACCAGCACCGGGATTGATCCGTAATCAATCAGGCGAGGGTACCGCTGGCTTGCTGCTCCAATTGCACCTGCAACTGCGGATCGAGCTTCAGGGCGGCGGCGAGTGCATCCAGGTAACTGCGCTCGGCGTCCTGCTGATCGTTTACCAACATGACGCTGGCCAGGTACATTTCGGCGGCCATCGCCGGGTCCTTGGCGGCTTGCGCCACGTCGGCAACGTCCAGCGGCCGGGCCACTTCGTCGTTCAGCCAACGCTGCAACTGCGGATCGTCCGTGTTCCGACGGATCTCGTCGCTGATCATCTGCTGCTCGGCTTCATCAATGTGGCCGTCGGCCTTGGCCGCTGCGATCAACGCGCGCAGGATCGCATGGCTGTGATCCTCGACTTCCGGACCGGACAACAGGTCCACCGTACGCAGCGTCTGCTGCGGCGCTGTCGCCTGCTTGCTCTGCCACGCCTGGTAGGCCTTGAAAGCCATCATCCCCAGCGAGGCCAGTGCTGCGTAGCTGGCGCCTCCGCCCGAGCGACTGCGACCGGCGGTCGAGCCGCCGCCCACCAGGCCACCGAGCATGCCGCCCAGACCACCCAAGCCGCCCAGACCACCCAGGCCACCCGAGCCACCCGCTCCCACGCTTGAGCGGGCACTGCCACCCAGCAGACTGCCGAGTAATCCGTCCAGCCCACCGAGCCCGCCCGGGGTCGCTGCATTGCCGGCGCCACGTTGCGACGAGGCACCCTGGCCGCCGCGCAGGAGTTGTTCGAGCAGGTCGCTGGTGTTCATGATGAGATCCTCTTGAGTAGCGAAAATTCTGTCAGACAACGATAGTCCGCGCAGGCGATTGCGCCACCACCGTCTGGCTGATACGAACCCGGATTTATCTGCAGTGCTTTCTCGCGGCCCAGCTAAGATTCATGAGGGATGAACCTTATTCGCGAATTTTTGGTCGATACCTGCAACCCGACCGGTCTGCCGCCGCCCTCATTGAACGAGGGCGATGACTGGCTTGCTTCACTTTTTGGAGAACACCCCCGTGATATCCACCGTACACATCGCCAGGCTCAAAGCATGGGGCGCCCATGGTTTTACCGCCACTGGTGTGGTCACCGCGTTCCTCGCCACCCTCGCGCTGCTGGAAAACCAACCGACCAATTGCCTGCTGTGGCTGGGCGTCGCGCTGATCGTCGACGGTCTTGACGGCGCATTGGCGCGCAAGGTCAATGTGCAATCGGTTCTGCCGAGCTTCGACGGTTCGATCCTCGACCTGGTCATCGATTACCTGACCTACGTGTTTATTCCGGCGCTGTTCATCTACCGCTATATTCCCCTGCCCGATTACACCCTGCTGCTCACGGTGTCGCTGATTCTGGTGTCGTCGCTGTTCTGCTTCTGCAACGTCAACATGAAAAGCAAAGACAACTACTTCCAGGGCTTTCCCGCTGCCTGGAACGTGGTCGCGCTGTGCCTGTACATTATTGCTCCGTCGCCGTGGATCACCTTTCTGACCGTCATCGCGCTGGCGCTGCTGACCGTGACGCGGATGAAGTTTCTGCACCCCTTCCGCGTGCGCAAATTCATGCCGATCAACATTGCCGTGACCGCCATCTGGTTGCTCTGCAGCTTGTCGCTGGTGGTCAACCATCCGGTAATCAATCCGCTGGTCATGGGCCTGTGGCTGTTGATGTCGGCGTACTTTTTGGGCATCTGCATCTGGCGGACCGCCATGGAATGGTTCGACGGTTCGCGACTGAAATGAGTCGCTGTGGGTCAAGCCTGTGGGACCGGGCTAGCTCGCGACAGCAGTAGTTCAGTCGGCATTGGTGCCAGATGAACCGCCGCCATCGCGATCAAGCTTTTCTCCTACAGACGTCGATTGATCACCACTTCAAGGTATTCGCTCGGTACCACCAACGAGTTTTCCCCGGCCCGGTTCATACTGTTTAACAGCTCGGTCAAGTCGCCTTCCAGTAGCGTGGCGCCTTCCGGTGGCAGTGCAGCGAAGGCCTTGTGGACCGGGCCGTACCAGTTGCGGAAGGTGTCGATGAAGTGCGCGGCGGAACGGTAACGGAAGTTGAAATGCCGGCGTGTTACCTGGATCAGAAAATCACTCTCATCGAACCGGGAATGCAACCATTCCTCCCGGCCCCAATTCGACGGTGGTTGCGCACCCGCCGGTGGTGGCAAGTGCTGACCCAGCGTTTTGAACATCTGCCCGACAAAACTTTCCGGCGTCCAGTTGGCCAGACCGATGCGGCCACCCGGCCGACAGACCCGCCCCAATTCTGCGGCAGCCTTTCCCTGATCGGCAGTGAACATCACGCCGAAGGTCGATAGCACCGCATCAAAACTACTGTCCTCAAACGGCAGATCCTCGGCGTCTGCTACTTGAAAAGTCACTTCGAGGTGTTCGGCCCGCGCGCGGTCCTGGCCGCGCTCCAGCAGTGCGGCGACATAATCGGTGGAGGTGACGAGACAGCCCCGCCGCGCTGCCGCAAGTGTCACGTTGCCGTTGCCCGCCGCTACGTCGAGCACCTCTTCGTCGCAGAGCAAATCGCAGGCTTCGGCCAACCCCTCGCCGACAATCTGCAGAGTGGTGCCGATCACGGCATAGTCGCCACTGGCCCAGGCAGCCATCTGACGGTTTTTCAAAGCACTGAGATCAATGGAGGTACTCATAAGATCTGCTCCGTAAAAATGCACGGGCCCCGGCTTATTCTGCCGTGGTGGGATCGATGATGCTCGTGACACGAGAAACACTGTTCGCAGGGAACCCACCCTGCCTGGCGTGTTCCCGGACCAGCTCCTCGTTGGGTGCGATGTACACGCAATAAACCTTGTCGCCCGTGACATAACTCTGCAGCCACTGAACTTCCGGGCCCATCTGGCGCAGCACATCGCAGGACTTTTGCGAGATACCCTTGAGCTCTTGCTCTGACAGGGTTCCGGCGCCCGGCAGCTCCCGTTCTATGATGAATCTGGGCATGGCAGCCTCCTGATTCCTGTTACTGATGACAGGGTCGAAAGCATGAACCCTGTTCGCTGACTATCGCTCTGGAGCGCATCATTGGCACGACCGGTGGTCTGCTCGCACGGCGAATCAGCGCTTTCGCCGATAGGCGGCGCAGATCTGTTTCAGCTGCGTAACAACCTTTGCGTAACCTGTGAGCGACTGGATTGCAGCGTTTTACGCAGGGGGCGTCCTGGCCTCTTCCAGCAACTGCTGAATCATCTTCTCCTGCGTCTCGTAGCGCCCTTCGCCGAAGTGCGTGAAGCGCACCTGGCCGTTGGCATCGATCAGGTAGTGCGCGGGCCAGTACTGATTGTTGAAGTTGCGCCAGATCGAGTAATTGTTGTCGATGGCCACCGGATAGGTGATGCCGAGTTTTTTCACCTGATTCCTGACGTTGTCGATGATCCGTTCATAACCGTATTCAGGGGTGTGCACGCCGACGACCACCAGGCCATCCTTTTCGTATTTTTCCGCCCAGTCTTTCACGTACGGCAAGGCGCGCTGACAGTTGATGCAGTCGTAGGTCCAAAAATCCACCAGCACCACTTTTCCTTTAAGCGACTCATTGGTCAGTGCGGGCGAGTTGAGCCATTGCACGGCGCCAGCCAGCGACGGCATTGCGCCCTGGGCATTGTCCATCGCCGTATCAGCCTTGACCTTGCTGACGAAGTAATCGACCACTTTCGGCACGGTTTCCAGTAAGTGCGTTTCGACGCTGCTGATGCCTTCGGATGAGGCGCCGGCCAGCAGGGTTTTGTCCGCCCCCGTGGAGATCACCGCAGCACCGGCCAACACGGCGACGCCGGTTGCGCGGCGCAACCAGCCGGTCACAGGAACCGAAGCTTTCAAGCGATTTACCAGGCCGCGACCGGCGAAGATCAGGGTGCCTAGGGCCAATGCGCTGCCAAGCCCGTACGCCACCAGCAAAAGGCTGGTCTGCGGGTTGGCACCTTGCAGCATGGCGCTGGTGAGGATCACGCCGAGGATCGGCCCGGCGCACGGTGCCCAGAGCAAACCAGTCGCGATGCCGACCATGATCGAGCTGAGCGGACCGGACATTTTTCGACTGTCGGGGTCGATGCGATTGCCCAGCAGCACGAAGGGACGCGTCAGGCAGTTACCGACCCGCGCGGAGATCAGCGACAGGGCGAACAGCATCATCACGATCAGCGCAACGTGACGACCGATATTATTGGCCTGAACCACCCACTCGCTGCTGACCACGGCCAGGCTGGAGATCAATGCGAAGGTCAGTACCATGCCGCCCAGGGTGAGCAGGATGGATGAACGCGTGCGGTCGACGCCCGCGAACAGGAACGGCACGACTGGCAAGATGCACGGACTGAGGACGGTCAACAGGCCGCCCAGGAAGGCGATGAGTAACATGGGATTCACCGGATGCGAATGAAGGAGTGGTTGACGCGATCGTGCGGGAGCGGCGTTTCGACTTGCCCGCTCCCACACCGGAATGGTGAAGGATTCAGAACATGACTCAGTTACCTTCGTTGCAGCTGTCGGCAAATTTGCGGTAGTCCAGCACCTGGGTTTTGCCTGCGTAATCCAGATAGGTCATTTGGGCATTCACCACCCCGCAGGAAGGTGCGGCATCCTGTTTCAACGACAGCACTTTCTTGATGTCCAGAGGCGTGCCGTAGGTGTAGGTTTTCGCTGTGACGTCGGCTTCGGCGCGGGCCGAGAAGGTGCAGATATTCAGTGCGGCAAACAGGCTAGCGGCGTAGATGGCTTTGGTGTTCATGGTCGTATCCTCAAGGCTTCAATGGGCAGGTCGTTCAATTGAGCCGAGGCGGTTGGGTTTGCCTCGACGGAGCTAATTAGAAGCCCGCGAGGTATCTGCTCTGTGTCAAAAACAGGCTTGGATCAATCGGTTCGTATCAGAACCCCGTCCTGATACACAGCCATACAAAACCCCTGAAATTCGTTGTTTTTGCCTCTGCATGTATCCCTCGACAGAGCAGATACACTGCAATACAAACCGCAGCGGCGAACCGCTGAAGGCTCTATAGACTGAGCCGCAATCCCCATTTAAAGAGGCTTGGCCCATGGAACACGTTGACCACATCCTCATCGTCGACGATGACCGCGAGATACGAGAGCTGGTAGGCAATTACCTGAAGAAGAACGGCCTGCGCACCACCGTCGTTGCGGATGGCCGGCAGATGCGCTCGTTTCTCGAGTCCACGCCGGTGGACCTGATCGTGCTGGACATCATGATGCCCGGCGACGATGGCCTGATCCTCTGCCGCGAAATTCGCTCCGGCAAACACAAGGCCACGCCGGTGCTGATGCTGACCGCCCGCAACGATGAAACCGATCGCATCGTTGGCCTGGAAATGGGCGCCGACGATTACCTGGTCAAGCCGTTCGCGGCCCGTGAATTGCTGGCGCGCATCAACGCCGTGTTGCGCCGCACGCGCATGCTGCCGCCCAACCTGGTCGTGACCGAAACCGGAAGGCTGCTGGGGTTCGGGCGCTGGCGTCTGGACACATCCGCCCGCCATCTGCTCGATGAGGACGGCACCATGGTCGCCCTCAGCGGCGCCGAATATCGCCTGCTGCGGGTGTTCCTCGACCATCCGCAACGGGTACTCAATCGCGACCAGTTGCTCAACCTGACTCAAGGGCGTGACGCGGACCTGTTCGACCGTTCCATTGATCTGCTGGTCAGCCGCCTGCGCCAACGCCTGCTCGACGATGCCCGCGAACCGGCTTACATCAAAACCGTGCGCAGTGAAGGTTATGTGTTCTCGCTGCCGGTGGAAGTACTTGGAGCGCCCGCATGAAGCTGTCGATGCGCTGGCCTCGCACCCTCGCCTCGCGGCTGTCGCTGATCTTCCTGATCGGCCTGATTCTGGCGCAGGCACTCTCCTTCGGCGCGCAATACTACGAGCGCTACGAAAGCGCGAAGACCACCATGCTGGGTAATCTGGAAACCGATGTCTCGACCTCCATCGCCATCCTCGACCGCTTGCCTGCCGAAGAACGTGCGGGCTGGCTGCAGCAGCTGGATCGGCGCAACTATCGCTACCTGCTGAATGAAGGTTCGCCCGGCACACACATGAGCGACACCCCTGTCGCGATGACCTCGATCAAGGACGCCATCGGCATGGATTACCCCATGACCGTGACCGACATTCCCGGAGCGCAGAAGCACTTTCAAGTACACCTCAAGTTGTCCGACGGCAGCCCGGTGACGATCGATGTGCGACCGGCGATGGTGCCGTTGTCACCCTGGCTGCCAATGGTGTTGCTGGGCCAATTGGCGCTGATGATTCTCTGCACCTGGCTCGCCGTGCGGATCGCCATCCGCCCGCTCACCCGTTTGTCTCAAGCAGTCGAGAGCCTCGACCCCAACGCCCATGCCGTGCTGCTGGACGAAAAAGGCCCGACCGAAGTCGCCCATGCCGCCAAGGCGTTCAATGCCATGCAGGCGCGCATTGCCGCTTATCTGAAGGAGCGCATGCAGCTGCTGGCGGCGATTTCCCATGACCTGCAAACGCCCATCACGCGGATGAAACTGCGCGCCGAATTCATGGATGATTCCGGTGAAAAAGACAAACTCTGCAACGACCTGGGCGAGATGGAACATCTGGTGCGCGAAGGCGTGGCGTATGCCCGCAGCATCCATGGATCAACAGAGGAAAGTCGTCGCACCGATCTGGATTCATTCCTCGACAGCCTGGTGTTTGACTATCAGGACATGGGTAAAGATGTGCAGCTCAACGGCAAGAGCGGCGCGGTGATCAACACCCGCCCGCATGCCCTGCGGCGAGTCCTGGTGAACCTGACCGACAACGCGTTGAAATTTGCCGGTGCGGCCCGATTGCAGGTGGCATCGAAACCCGACGGCGGGCTGTCGGTGAAAGTCCTGGATCGTGGCCCCGGCATTGCCGAAGCACAACTGGCGCACGTCATGGAGCCGTTCTACCGCGTGGAAAACTCGCGCAACCGCAGCACCGGCGGCACAGGACTCGGGCTGGCAATTGCTCAGCAACTGGCCCTGGCAATCGGCGGGTCGCTGACGTTGAGCAACCGCGAAAGCGGTGGACTTTGCGCAGAGCTGACGCTGCCCGGGAACAAGTCAGGTCAGTAAGCAACCGTGACACCAATCACCCCTGCACCGTGCAACTGCCGCAACAATACCAGTCCGCTGTCCATGAAGGTTTGCACTGCGGTGGCGTCGGCCTCCCGTGCCAGACCTCACTGTGGCACAGGCTGCACTTTCGTCGCCCCGACCGGCGCAGTACGGCGTGCGAACTAAAATTAATCCACGCAGGACTCGCCGAGCCTGTCCTGTTCATTCCCACGACCACCGCCCAGAGGTGCAAGCCTCGACCCAAACGTCTCTGGACCGTGATCCTGCAACAGGAGCACCTGAGATGGACGAGGCCAGACTGAATGATTTCATGGGCAAACTGGTGAATGACATGGGCGGTGCCGCGATGCTCGCCAACGTCATTCTGGGCGATGAGCTCGGTTTGTACCGGGCCATGGCCGACAGCCAGCCGATAACCCCGCAAGCACTTGCCGATAAAACCGGCTGCAACACCCGCCTGGTGCGCGAATGGCTCAGCGCCCACGCCGCTTCCGGCTACATGGAACACCGCGACGGTCAGTTCCGCCTGCCGGAAGAACAGGCGCTGGCCCTGGCGATCGAAGACTCGCCGGTCTACATCGCAGGTGGCGTCGGAGTGGTCGCTTCATTTTTTCATGACAAGGACAAGCTGATCAAAGCCATGCGCGGTGACGGCGCCCTGGCCTGGGGGGATCATCATCCTTGCATGTTCAACGGCACGGAACGCTTTTTCCGTCCCGGCTACAAAGCGTTTCTGGTCGCCGAATGGCTGCCGGCGCTCGAAGGCGTCGTCGCCAAACTGGAAGCCGGCGCGAAGGTTGCGGACATCGGCTGCGGGCATGGCGCCTCGACCGTGATCATGGCCCAGGCGTTTGCCAATTCGCGCTTCCTCGGATTCGATTACCACGCGCCCTCGATCACCATTGCCAGCCAGCGCGCCGAAGCAGGTGGGGTTGGAGACCGGGCGCAGTTTTTCCAGGGCACGGCAAAAGACTACCCCGGCAACGACTACGACCTGGTCTGCTACTTCGACTGTTTGCATGACATGGGCGACCCGGTAGGCGCGGCGAAACACGCCTACGAGACACTGAAACCAGATGGCACGGTGCTGCTGGTGGAACCGTTCGCCTGCGACTCACTGGACGACAACGTCACACCGGTAGGCCGGTTGTTCTATGCCGCCTCGACATTTATCTGCACGCCGAACTCGTTGTCTCAGGAAGTAGGTTTGGGGCTGGGTGCCCAGGCCGGTGAAGCGCGCTTGCGCAAGGTGTTCAGCGAGGCGGGGTTCAAGACATTCCGCCGGGCGACCGAGACGCCGTTCAACCTGATTCTGGAGGCGCGAAAGTAAGCACCGAAGACGGGACGCAACACGCACCCTGTAGCAACTGGCGCAGCCTGCGTCCGGCTGCTACAGGTCATCTTGCTCGCGCTCCTGCGGCAAATGTTACCCTGCCAACACCCGAACCCACCGGAGTGTTGAACATGCTCGACAGCCCTGTCCGCGAACAGCTCGACCAGCTTCAGCGATTGATGCTCGACCAACCGTTCGTGGTCCTGACCGGCGCAGGCATCAGCACGCCGTCGGGCATTCCCGATTATCGTGATAACCAGGGCGTGCGCCGCGGTCGGCAGCCGATGATGTATCAGGAGTTTCTCGCCGCCCCGGAATCGCGCCGGCGCTACTGGGCGCGGGCGATGCTCGGCTGGCCGCGGGTGCGCCAGGCGCAGCCCAACGTGGCGCATGAGGCGTTGGCCAGTCTGCAACGCACGCGGCTGATCGGCGGACTGATCACACAAAATGTCGATACCCTGCACGACCAGGCGGGCAGCCATGACGTGATCGAATTGCATGGCAGTCTGCATCGGGTGCTGTGCCTGGACTGTGGCCAGCGCACCGGTCGCGATTCGATTCAACACGTGATGGAGACGCAAAATCCGTATCTGGCCGGGGTCGATGCCGTCCAGGCGCCCGATGGCGATACCCTGCTGGACGCGGCGTTCGAAGCAAGGTTTCAGGTGCCGCATTGCCCGCATTGCAGCGGCGAGCGGATGAAGCCGGATGTGATCTTTTTTGGCGAGAACGTCGCACAGACCACGGCGGCCAAGGCGATGGCGGCGATTGATAAAGCCGCGGGTTTGCTGGTGGTTGGCTCCTCGCTGATGGCGTACTCGGCATTTCGCTTGTGCCGGGTGATGGCCGATCAGGGTAAGCCGTTGATTGCGATCAATCTCGGCAAGACGCGGGCGGATGAATTGCTGGACATGAAAATCGAAGCGTCGTGCGAGCAGTTGTTGCCAGTGCTGGCGCAAGGCTTGACCCAGTAGGAATGGGAGAAACCCGAATCCTGTGAGAGCTGGCCTGCCAGCGATGGCTTCAGCAGCCTCAATCCGGGCCGTCAGCGAATCGGCCATGACAAGCAGGCGGCTCGAGGAATTTCGGGTTATCAGGAAGAAACGCGCTCGCCCAACTTCTCCTGCCTGAAAATATCGAACAACGCCTGAGCCGCCGCCGACAGCTCCACGCCAGGCTTGGTCAGCACGCCAATCGCCCTCTCCACCACCGGATCATCCAGCGTCAGACACCGTGCGCCCAATTCAAGCATCTGCCCGGCACACAACGCCGGGACTGCACTGACGCCTAATCCGCTGGCAACCATCCTGCCGACCGTCGCCAATTGATGACTCTCAAACTCAACCGGTAATTTCATACCGCGCGCCTGCAGGTGTTCTTCGAGCATCACCCGCACGGTAGACGGGCGCTGCAAGGTAATGAACGGTTCTTTGAGCAGCGTCTGCCAATCGATGTCATTGCGTTGCGCGAGCGGGCAATCCTGCGGCACCACCGCCACAAAGCGATCTACGTACAGCGGCGTGAATTGCAGCGACGAACCCTGCAGCGGTTCGAACGCCACGCCCAGCTCCACCTGACGATCACGGACCATCTCCAGCACCTGCTCGTTGATCACGTCGTTCACCGTAACGTTGACCTTGGGATAACGGGCGCGGAAAATTTTCAGAATCGGCGGCAGCAAATTACCGGCGAACGACGGCATAGCCGCCAGGGTGACGCGCCCCCGTTCAAGGGTGAATCGCTGGCGCAAGTCGTCTTCGGCATTGTCCCAGTCCGCGATCAGGCGACGTGCCAGCGGCACCAGCGCCTGGCCTTCGGGCGTCAGCGCCACATTGCGCGTGTTGCGGGTAAACAGCCTCCCGCCCAAACCGTCCTCCAGGGCCTTGATGGTCAGGCTCAGCGCCGATTGCGACAAGTGCAACCGCTCGCAAGCCACTGCAAAACTCAAACTCTGCGCTACGGCCAGAAACGCCCTGATCTGCTTCACTGTCATGTCTGATTGCCTGTAGGCGCAAAGCTTGCACGCGATGACACTGCAACGAAAACCATCGCAGGGCGCTATCGCAAAAAATTCCATTGGTGAGTTTTATCTATCAATCGAACGTAAAAATCAACTTAACAAATTAATGCTGCGGCGAGACACTCCATTCCATACGGCTGGCCAGCCGCCCACGAACAATAAAAGAGGTGCATATGGCAGGTTTCGACAAGCGCGTGAGTTCCTACGAGGAAGCTCTGGCAGGACTTGAAGACGGCATGACCGTGATCGCTGGCGGCTTCGGCTTGTGCGGCATTCCGGAAAATCTCATCGCCGAAATCAAACGTAAAGGCACACGCGGTCTCACCGTGGTGTCCAATAACTGTGGCGTCGACGGTTTTGGCCTGGGCGTGCTGCTGGAAGACCGGCAGATCAGCAAAGTGGTGGCCTCCTACGTTGGCGAGAACAAGCTGTTCGAAGACCAACTGCTCAAAGGCGAAATCGAAGTCGTCCTGACGCCCCAAGGCACTCTCGCGGAAAAAATGCGCGCGGGCGGCGCCGGTATTCCGGCCTTCTTCACTGCGACTGGCGTCGGCACCCCGGTTGCAGAAGGCAAGGAAGTGCGCGAATTCCATGGCCGTCAGTACCTGATGGAAGAGTCCATCACCGGTGACTTCGCCATTGTCAAAGGCTGGAAAGCCGACCACTTCGGTAATGTCATCTATCGCCACACCGCTCAGAACTTCAATCCTCTGGCCGCCACCGCCGGCAAGATCACCGTGGTCGAAGTCGAAGAAATCGTTGAACCCGGCGAGCTGGACCCGTCGCAGATCCACACCCCCGGCATCTACGTCGATCGGGTCATTTGCGGCACGTTCGAGAAGCGCATCGAACAGCGCACCGTGCGTAAGTGATCCCCTGCCCCCGGACCGAATGAAGGAATAACAACAATGGCACTTTCCCGCGAACAAATGGCTCAACGCGTCGCCCGCGAAATGCAGGACGGCTTTTACGTGAACCTCGGCATCGGCATTCCGACCCTGGTCGCCAACTACATTCCTGAAGGCATGGAAGTCATGCTGCAGTCGGAAAACGGCCTGCTCGGCATGGGTCCTTTTCCAACCGAAGAAACCATCGATGCCGACATGATCAATGCCGGCAAGCAAACCGTGACCGCGCGGATCGGCGCGTCGATCTTTTCTTCGGCCGAATCCTTCGCGATGATCCGCGGTGGCCACGTCGACCTGACCGTGCTCGGCGCCTTTGAAGTCGACGTGCAAGGCAATATCGCTTCGTGGATGATCCCGGGCAAAATGGTCAAGGGCATGGGCGGTGCCATGGACCTGGTGGCTGGCGCCGACAACATCATTGTCATCATGACTCACGCGTCCAAGGACGGTGAGTCCAAGCTGTTGTCGCAATGCAGCCTGCCGCTGACCGGCGCGGGGTGCATCAAACGCGTGCTGACCGACCTGGCCTACCTGGAAATCGACAACGGCGCGTTCATTCTCAAGGAACGGGCACCGGGTGTCAGTGTCGAGGAAATCGTCGCCAAAACCGCCGGTAAACTGATCGTGCCTGATCATGTTCCGCAAATGCAGTTCGCTGCGCAGTGAGGAATCATTCCATGCAAGAAGTCGTCATTGTTGCCGCCACCCGCACTGCCATTGGCAGTTTTCAGGGCGCGCTGGCCAACGTCTCCGCCGTTGATCTGGGCGCTGCGGTGATCCGCCAGCTGCTGGAGCAAACCGGCCTGGACGGGGCTGAAGTCGATGAAGTGATCATGGGCCAGGTGTTGACCGCTGGCGCCGGGCAGAATCCGGCACGCCAGTCGGCGATCAAGGCCGGCCTGCCGTTTACCGTGCCGGCGATGACCCTGAACAAGGTCTGCGGTTCGGGCCTCAAGGCGCTGCACCTGGCAACGCAGGCGATCCGTTGCGGCGACGCCGACGTAATCATTGCCGGCGGCCAGGAAAACATGAGCCTGTCCAACTACGTCATGCCCGGCGCGCGCACCGGTCTGCGCATGGGGCATGCGCAGATCGTCGACACCATGATCAGCGACGGCCTGTGGGATGCGTTCAACGATTACCACATGGGCATCACCGCCGAGAACCTCGCTGACAAGTACAACCTGACTCGCGAGCAGCAGGATGCCTTCGCCGCAGCCTCTCAGCAGAAAGCCACCGCCGCCATTGAAGCCGGGCGGTTTGCCGAGGAGATCACACCGATTCTGATTCCACAGCGCAAGGGCGATCCGCTGTCCTTCGCCACCGACGAGCAACCACGCGCCGGCACCACCGCCGAATCCCTCGGCAAATTGAAAGCCGCCTTCAAGAAAGACGGTTCGGTGACAGCAGGCAACGCCTCTTCTCTGAACGACGGTGCCGCGGCTGTCATCCTGATGAGTGCCGAAAAAGCCAAAGCCTTGGGTCTGCCGGCGCTGGCAAAAATCGCCGCGTACGCTAACGCAGGCGTGGACCCGGCGATCATGGGCATCGGCCCGGTCAGCGCCACCCGCCGCTGCCTGGACAAGGCCGGCTGGTCGATTGATCAACTCGACCTGATCGAAGCCAACGAAGCCTTCGCCGCGCAGTCTCTGGCAGTGGCCAAGGACCTGGAATGGGACTTGAACAAGGTTAACGTCAATGGCGGCGCCATTGCGCTAGGCCACCCGATTGGCGCATCGGGCTGCCGCGTGCTGGTGACCTTGCTGCACGAAATGATCAAGCGCGACGCCAGGAAAGGCTTGGCCACCTTGTGCATCGGTGGGGGTCAGGGCGTGGCGCTGGCGATCGAACGGGCGTAAAGCGTTGAAGGACCGCGCGGGGACCCACGAAGATCCGCGCAGCTCGGCAACACCCCCGGTGCGACGCCTGTCGCATCGGGCTTTTCCACGCATCTGTAGCACCTGCCGAAGGCTGCGTCAGGCTCGGGCCGCGATTGGACGCAGCAGTCGTGAGAGCAAGCGCAGCCGTTTTCTGTTGCAGCGTGTAGGCCGGTTTTCGACGGGAACGCCGCCGGACGCAGCCTTCGGCAGCTGCTACAGGGTCAACGTTTGGTCGCCCGGTATCTCGTCGAACTCCCCCGGAGGCAGATCAATATATTGTATACAATGTCAATTAATCGGTTGAGCAATCCACTCCCCACAGTGTTACCGTTGCCGTCCCACACATCGGAGGTGTACGCGTGCTGTTGCTCAAACTGCTGGTCATTCCCGGATTCCTGTTGCTGATTTCCCTCGCCGGCAAGCGGTGGGGCCCAAGCGTGGCCGGGTGGCTGTCGGGACTGCCGGTGGTGGTCGGGCCGATTCTGTTTTTTCTCGCCATCGAACAGGGCGAGGTCTTTGCCGCACAGGCCGCGACCGCGGCGTTATCGGCAATGTTTGCGATGATCGCCTTCTGCGTGACCTACGCCCAGGTTGCGCAACGCACCGGTTGGCCAATGGCTCTGGCGTCCTCCTTCTTGGTCTGGGCCACAGCAGCGGTTGCCTTGTCGATGATTCCACCGTCGCTGGCGTTATCGGTGATCGCTGCCGCTGCCGCATTGCTCGCAGCACCGTATCTGTTCCCCAAAGTGCAGCCGATCGTCGCGGGCCCCGCGCCGAAGTCGGACAAATTATTCATGCGCATGCTTGCCGGCGCATTGTTGACCCTCGCGGTGACCCTGTTGGCCAGTACGGTCGGCGAACGCTGGAGCGGCCTGCTCGCGGTTTTCCCGGTGCTGGGCAGTGTGATGGCGGTGTTTTCCCAACAAACCAGAGGCCCGGCGTTCACTGCTGCGTTGTTACGCGCCACGGCCACGGGGATGTATTCCTTTGCCGCGTTTTGCCTGGTGGTAGCGCTGACACTGCCCGATAGGGGACTTCCCGCGTTTGGCCTCGGCGTCGCGGTGTCCGTGGCGATGCTGGGTGTGACAAAGCGACTGTTGGCCAAACCGGCCCCCGCCCCCGCTCCGGAAATTCACAAAGTTTGAACGTAGTGGCGGCTACATGAATCGCAATTCCATGGGATGATTGCGCCCACCGCGTCGCCATCCCTGGAGAGTTCCGAATGTCTTTGTTGAGCAAAAAAGTCGTCGTCCTGTTGCTGACGGCGGTCGCCAGCCTGGGTGCATTGAATGCCTACGCGGCTAAAGCCGCGCCAGCTGCCCCGGAACAAAAAGTCTCAATGCTGGGCGACAAGCTTAAATTCATCTTGCCCAAAGGTTTCAGCGCCAATCAACTGCCCGCGAGCCCGACCGGTGCGAGCGGCACCATGTACACCAACGAGACCACCAAAACCGTGGTGATCGTCGCGCAAAACACCATCCCCGGCGGAGTCAACGTCAAAGATAACGACGGTCAGTTTCTCGACTCGGCAGCGGCCGACTTCGCCACAGAGCAAGCCAAGGCGCTGCCGGATTTCACCAAAATAAGCGAGAAAAGCCTGACGCACAAAGGCACCGGCCTGGGCCTGCGCCAGATCGACAGCTCGGCCACCCAGGGCGGTGGCAAAACCCTCGACACCACGCTGATGGCCGCGTCCGGCACGCGCATGGCATTGATCCAGGTCATCTCTCGCCTGAGCGACAACGCCGGTCACGACACTCTGGTGAAGAAAATCATCAGCGGCAAATAGACGTCATGGGTTCAAGCGTTGCAGCCAGTTGCGCAAATCCTGTAGTTCCGCGCCACTGATGCTGTGACCGACGCCGGGGTAGGCGTGAAATTCAGGCTCAAGTGACAGACTCTGCAACAAGCTGTCAGCCTCGGTGCCATCGTTGAATGGAAGGCGCTGATCCAGCGTGCCGTGGCCGATGAATATCGCCAACGACTGGCGTCGCTGATCAGGCTTCAGTTCGGCTCTGAGGACCGGCAGAATCCGCCCGCTCAACGCCGCGATCCCGCCCACGGCGTCGGGGTGACGCAACGCGACCTCGTAGGACATGATCGCGCCCTGGCTGAAACCCACTAGGAATACCTTATCGGGCTGCGTGCGATATTTCTTCGCCGCCTGTGCGATGAAATCCAGCAGCACCTGACCGCTGGCCTTCAGATCCTCGGTCTCACCGTTGTAGCCTGCGTTGCCTTTCTCGCGAAACCACTTGTAACTCCCCTCCTCCATGATCATGGGTGCCCGCACGGACACATAGTTGTACTCCGGGGGCAGTTCATCCTTGATGCCAAACAAGTCTTCTTCGTTGCTGCCATACCCGTGGATGAAAATAATCAGCGGCTGGCCGGCGGATTCAGCGTGGGCTTGCGCCAGATATTTCAGCGGCAGGTCAGCGTGCAGCGGAGTTTGAGCGTGGACGGCGGCGGACGCCAGGAGTGTCATCAGTGCGAGAAACTTCAACATGAGCCTTCCTTCACAGGTGCAGGGTTCGGGTCAGAGCCTAACATTGTGAAGGACGCGCGGTGTGCGGCCAAACCGCGAGGCAAAAAAAATGGCCACCGTTTTAGCGGGGGCCATTGTTTTACACGGAGCGATTAATGACCATAAACGTCAAAGGCGAAATACTTGTCCTGCACTTGCTTGTATTTGCCATTGGCGCGGATCTCGGTGATGGCGGCGTTGAATTTGTCTGCCAGCTCCTTGTCACCCTTGCGCACGGCGATACCGGCACCGCCGCCAAAATACCTGGCGTCTTCATAGGTGGGGCCGACAAAGGCAAACCCTTTACCTGCGTCGGTTTTCAGGAAACCGTCGTCAAGGTTGACCGAATCGGCCAGCATCGCGTCAAGGCGACCTGCGACCATGTCCAGGTTGGCTTCCTGCTGGGAGCCGTAACGCACCAGAAAAATCCCGGCCGGTTGCAGTACTTCCGTGGCGAAGCGGTCGTGGGTACTGGCGCGCAGCACACCGACTTTCTTGCCCCGCAGCTCGGTCAGCGGGTCTTTCACGTCGGTGCCTGCCTTCATGACGAAGCGCGCCGGCGTGTGGTAGTACTTGATGGTGAAATCGACGTTTTTCTTGCGATCGTCAGTGATGGTCATGGACGACAGGATCGCGTCGATTTTCTTCACCTTCAATGCCGGGATCAGGCCGTCGAATTCCTGCTCGACCCACGTACATTTGACGTTCATCTGCTCACACAGCGCGTCGCCGATGTCCACATCGAAGCCGGTAAGTTTACCGTCCGGGGTTTTCATCGAGAATGGCGGGTAGCCTGCTTCGATACCGACTCGAATCGGTTTGGCGTCCTCGGCCACCGTGGTCAGGGACAACATCGACAGTGCCAAGGCACCGCACATCACTAGCGTCTTCATTTATAACTCCTGGAGGCGGAGACTTTATTGGCAGCGTTAGATAGACAGCATTCGGCGAGAAAGCCGAAGTGGCCGGCAGTCTAGAGCGGCTCCAGGAGTTCGAACAGTGTTGAGACGACAAATTTCTCTAAAAAATGACCTGCGCGTTTGGCGAAATCAACATTCACATCCGATCGACCTGCTGTTCGACCGCGGCGCGACACTGCTCAATTGAAACCCTTCGTCCAGCCACCCGGTCACACCGCCGATCATTTCCTTGACCGGGTAACCCAGGGCCGCCAGTTTCACCGCGGCCTTGTTGGCGCCATTGCAATGTGGCCCTGCGCAATACACCACAAACAGCGTTGATTGCGGATAGCTGGCCAACGCTTCGGCGGTCAGCAATCGACCGGGAATGTTGACTGCACCGGGCACGTGGCCTCGTTCGAACGCCAGCGGACCCCGCACATCCACCAGGATAAAATCCACTTCGCCGGCCTGTTGGCTGCCATGCACGTCAGAACAATCGGTTTCGAAGGTCAGACGGTTATTGAAATGCATCAAGGCAATCGCCGAAGGGGCTGCAGGAATTTGACGGACCAGGCTGGTCATGGGTGGTGCTCCGTTTCGGTGAATTTGAAGCAACTTTATCGGCGCCGTGCTTGGCGCTACAGTGGCGCACAGGACATTCACCGGGAATTTTCCGCCAAATGCACACCCACCCTGGATCAGTCGCGATTCTGGCCTACGACGGCCTGTGTACGTTCGAGTTTGGCATTGCCGTGGAGATTTTTGGCCTGGCGCGGCCCGAGTTCGATTTCCCCTGGTATGAACACTGTATCGCCGCTGTCGATCCAGGCCCGATGCGCGCCATGGGTGGCATTCAGGTGCTTGCCGACGGTGGCCTGCACCTGCTGGACGACGCCCGGACGATTATCATCCCCGGCTGGCGCGACCGCAGCGCGCCCGTGCCGCCAGATTTGATTCGGGCTCTGCGCCAGGCGCACGACCGCGGCACGCGCCTGTTATCGATCTGTTCCGGTGTGTTTGTGCTGGCGGCCACCGGTTTGCTCAACGGCCGCGGGGCCACGACACATTGGCGCTACACCGCGGAACTGGCCGAGCGCTTTCCGGACATTCTGGTGGACCCGCACGTGCTGTATGTCGACTCGGGTCAATTGATCACCTCCGCGGGCAGCGCAGCGGGCATCGATGCTTGCCTGCATCTGGTCAGCCGTGATTTCGGTACGCAGGTGGCCAATTCGGTGGCGCGGCGGCTGGTGATGTCACCACAACGTACCGGCGGCCAGGCGCAGTTCATTCCCAGCCCGGTCAGCCCTGCGCCGCGCAGCGATCTCTCGCGGGTGATGCAATGGGCGCGGCAGCGTTTGCATCTGCCGCTGGAAGTGCGCGAACTGGCCAGCGAAGCCGCAATGAGTGAACGGACGTTCTTGCGTCGGTTCAGCGAAGCAACCGGCATGCCGCCCAAAGCCTGGTTGCAGCATGAACGGCTCGGACGCGCCCGCGAGTTGCTTGAAAGTACTTCATGGAACACCGATCAGATCGCCGAACGCTGCGGTTACCGTTCCGTGGAGAGTTTCCGCGTGGCCTTTCGCAGCGTGGTCGGTGTACCGCCGTCGGTGTATCGGCAACGATTTGGACCCGGGGTGAATGCAAGGCAGTGAGCGCCGGGCTTGCCTGCTTTCGGGGGTTGGCAGCTGTGGTGAGGCTGCCTAGGGCTTGCGCAGCAAATAGGTGTCCATGATCCATCCATTGGCCAGTCGGGCCGCTTTGCGTACGCGCTCGATCTCATCAGCGACATCTTTGAGTTTGCCGCTGATGAGGATTTCATCCGGCGTTCCCAGGTAGGCTCCCCAGTAAATCTGCGTTTCCAGGTCAGCCACGTGGTGGTAGGCGTCCTGCGCATCCAGCATGACGACCAGGCTGTCGGCATCGCTCACCCGCCCCTCCGCCAGTCGCCGTCCTGTGGTGACCTCGATCGAACGGCCAATGCGATTCAGTGGCACTTTGTGTTGCGCAGCCAACGCCTGAACGCTGGTGATACCGGGGATGACTTCAAACTCGAAAACGCAGCGACCTGACGCCAGAATGTCCTGCAGGATCCGGACGGTACTGTCGTACAACGCGGGGTCGCCCCATACCAGGAAACCAGCGCATTGGTCGTCAGACATTTCCTCGTTGATCAGCCGTTCAAAAGTCTGCTGCTTGGCGAGGTTCAGCTCTTCAACCGCCGATGCGTAGTCGACATCCCCGCGCTCGCGCTCCGGGCTGCGGGCCTCGACGAAGCGCCAGGCGTCATGGGTAATGTAGCGCTCGCAAATCTCGCGTCGCAAATCGATCAGTTTGTCTTTGCTCTGGCCTTTATCCATAAGGAAAAACACATCGACACTGTTGAGTGCTTTCACGGCTTGCATCGTGATGTAGTCCGGGTTGCCAGCGCCGATGCCTATGACTTTGAGCTTTTTCATCCATCGATCACCTCAGCGTTACCGCCGGTTAAACGCAAGCGCCAGCGACCATTGAACCGCAGTTCGATCGCCGACAGGGGTTCGACGTCGATGTCGTTAAATGCTGCGCTGCTTAACACCTGGGTCAGCGCGGCGCGAATGACATCAGGATGAGTGACGGCAATGACATGTCCAGGTGTCGATTCCAGCGTCATCAGCCACGCGGCGATTCGGTGACGAAGCTGCACCCGCGACTCACCGCCATGTGGCGACAGTTCGGGGTTATCAAGCCAGGCCTGTAGCGCTGCCGGCTCGGTTTTTTGCAGATCTTTGATCCACGCGCCCTTCCACCGGCCGATATCGTAATCGCGCAACGCGCTGATTATTTCCATGTCGCCGCCGAACAACCCGGCGGTTTGCCGGGTTCGCAATTCTGGACCGCAGACTAACCGAAAGGCTTTTTTGAACGAATGACAACGAGGTTTCCGCGCCGCGTGCCCATCCATTTCCACAGGCTGATCCGTAGGAAATTGCGCCAGTTTTTGTGCGACTGTTCTAGCGTGGCATATCAGGGTTAAACGGGTTGCCTGCACGACAAGTTACTCGGTAGTGAGCGTAGAGCGGCCCCAGGCCGTCAGTAGTCACGCAATTGTGCCGCATTCAGCACGATTGGAGACATTTGCTTTCAACACGTTTCCTGCCCGTTGGCAAAGCGAGTCAGTAATATCCGACACGTTTGTCAGTCACGACCTACAACAACCATCGACAATGACGTAGCCCCCGGCACACGGGCGTTCCGCCCTGTTTTTGACGCTTGATAAAACGCGCAAAATTTAACTAGACAGAGATCGCGCGTTACATAAATACTGGTTTAAAAGATGAACAAATATAAACGACATCTCATCAACACGCGTGGAACTGACAGTGATAGTCAGGTTTGGCCGAAAGCCGGACCCATCGATACAGGAGTGCATCCATGCTGGTCTTTCGTCCAGTTGATTCAGGCGACTTGCCCCAGTTGCAGCGGCTTGCCCGGCAAAGCCTTGTCGGCGTCACATCATTGCCCGACGATATCGAACATTTACGACTGAAAATCTTCGACTCATGTAGTTCGTTGACAACAGAGGTACAGAGCCACGGCCCGGAGAATTACTTTTTCGTGCTGGAGGACCAGGACAATCAACGCCTGGTCGGCTGTTCGGAAATTCTCGCAACGGCCGGTTACAACGAACCTTTCTACAGTCTGCGTAACAGGCCTTTCACCAGCGCCTCGCGTGAGCTGAACATCGAGCACGGCGTGCCGGCCCTGGCACTGTGCCAGGACCTCAACGGCCATACCTTGCTGCGTGGTTTTCATATAGAAGCGCAATTGGAACGCACCGCGTTCTCCGAGTTGTTGTCACGGGCGAGACTTCTGTTTATCGCCGCTCACCCGCAACGGTTTGCCGAGGCGGTCATCACCGAAATCGTTGGTTACAGCGACGATGAGGGCCACTCACCCTTCTGGGACGCCCTGGGCAAGCACTTTTTTGACCTGCCTTACGCCGAAGCCGAACGCCTGTGCGGACTCGAAAGCCGGACTTTTCTCGCTGAATTGATGCCTCATTACCCCATCTACGTGCCAATGCTGCCTGCCGCAGCCCAGGCCTGCATTGGTCGCATTCACCCGGGGGGGCAAGAGGCTTGCGACATCCTTGAGCGCGAGGGGTTTGAAACCAACAGCTACATTGACCTGTTCGATGGCGGCCCGACGCTGTTTGCACGGGTACCTGCCATCCGCTCCATCTCGCAAAGTAAAACAGCGACCGTGGCAGTCGGCTCATGCATCGACGCGCGCGGTCGCTACCTGATCGGCAACGATTCGTTGCACGACTACCGCGCCATCGTTGCCGACCTCGACTACACCGCCGGGCAAGCCATCGTCCTGGACAGCGATATGTGCGCGGCCTTGAACGTGAGCGAAAACAGCTCCATCCGGGTCATCGAACTTTGAGTGTCACCGGGCACCGAATCCGATCTCAGCGCACCGGCACGCGCGTCAAGGAAGCTGCGCAATGATCGTCAGACCGGTTCAGGGCACCGACCTGCCCGCCCTTCTGGCACTGGTGCAACAGGCGGGTCCCGGATTCACCTCGCTGCCCGCCACCGAAGACCTCCTTGCCCACCGGGTGCGGTGGGCGCAACGGACCTTCGCCGGGCAGGTGGAGCGAGCAGATGCCGATTACCTGTTTGTCCTGGAAGATGACGATCAACAAGTGCTCGGGGTCAGCGCCCTGACCGGGGCCGTGGGCCTGCGCGAGCCTTGGTACAATTATCGGGTGGGGCAGACGGTCAGCTCATCACCCGATCTGGGCATTCAACGCCGAATTGCGACGCTGTTCCTCAATAACGAAATGACGGGGCAGTCGGAAATAGGTTCGCTGTTCCTGCGACCTGATCAACGACACGGCCACAAGGGGCGTCTGTTGTCGCTGGCACGGCTCCTGTTCGTGGCGGAATTTGCCGAACTGTTCGGCGACAAGTTGATTGCAGAGCTGCGCGGTAGCGCCGACGAGCACGGCTGTTCGCCCTTCTGGGACAGCCTTGGCCGGCATTTTTTCAAAATGGATTTTTCCCATGCCGATCACCTGTCCAGACTGGGCAGCAAATCATTCATCGCCGAATTGATGCCCCGTCAACCGCTGTACACCTGCCTGCTCACCGAACAAGCACAGGCGGCCATCGGCAAACCACATCGCAATATCGAGCCGGCGCTGAAAATCCTCACCGATGAAGGGTTCGCTCACAATGGCTACATCGACATCTTTGACGGGGGCCCGGTGATCGAAGCTGAGCTGTCGAACATACGCACCGTTCGCGATAGCCAGTCTCTTTCCCTGGCCATCGGCGCTGCGGACGAACAAGCTCCGGTGTGGCTGATTCACAATCGCCGCCTGCAAAACTGCCGCATCACTGCCGCGCCTGCGAGGCGTGAAGGCAACACGCTGGTGGTTGATCGACTCACCGCCAAACGCCTGCAAGTGCAACCCGGTGATTCGATTCGCGCGGTGCCGTTCCCTGGTCGGCAACGTCGAGCTGCAGCGGCCTGATGACCCGAAAACCAGCTGCCAGGCAGAAAACCGCTTAAATTCGTCACCATTCCCGCCCCTCTTGCGTGATAGCCTTTTGTTTCTTCGGCGTTGACACTTTTGCTCAAGCCTTCCATTCCATTGGTGGAACTCTCTATGTCCCGGCTTTCTCATCAAGATTTGCGCCGTAATTTTCGTGAATTGTTTGCTTCCACTACTTGCTATCACACGGCATCGGTGTTTGACCCTATGTCGGCGCGGATCGCCGCCGACCTGGGTTTTGAAGTAGGCATCCTCGGCGGTTCGGTGGCCTCTTTGCAGGTGTTGGGTGCGCCCGACTTCGCCCTGATCACCCTCAGCGAATTCGCGGAGCAGGCCACACGCATCGGCCGCGTGGCTCAGTTACCGGTGATCGCCGACGCCGACCATGGCTACGGCAATGCGCTCAACGTGATGCGCACCATCGTCGAACTGGAACGGGCCGGCATCGCGGCGCTGACCATTGAAGACACGCTGCTGCCCGCACAATTCGGGCGCAAATCCACCGATCTGATTTCGGTCGCTGAAGGCGTCGGCAAAATCCGCGCAGCCCTGGAAGCCCGGGTCGATTCGGAGATGGCAATCATTGCCCGCACCAATGCGGGAATCCTGCCGGTACAGGAAATCATCAGCCGCACCCAGCAGTACCAGCAAGCCGGCGCTGACGGGATCTGCATGGTGGGCGTGCAGGATTTCGAGCAACTGGAAAAGATTGCCGAACACCTGAGCGTCCCACTGATGCTGGTGACTTACGGCAACCCGTTGCTTCGCGACGACAAGCGTCTGGCCGAACTGGGCGTGCGCGTCACCATTGACGGCCATGGTGCTTACTTCGCAGCGATCAAAGCCACTTACGACAGCCTGCGCGAACAGCGACAGATCTTCACTCAGGCTTCGGACCTGAGCGCGACCGAACTGACACACACCTACACGCAGCCTGAAGAATACATTCGTTGGGCCAAAGACTTCATGAGCGTCAAAGAGTGATGTGAAACCGGATTGAACTGCATCGCGACAACCCGGCGCACGTGGCTGGGGTTAATGAGGAGAGGCATGCAGACTTTCAGGTATTGATCATCGGCAGCGGTTGGTCCACCGGTTACGACGCCACCGACGGGGTCATTTCCTACCCGGTCAGTAGAAAAAACGGCAAACAGCTCAGCGATTTTTGGGCGAATGAACTACATCATCGATTGCATTGCCACGCTAAAAAAACCCGGCTTGTGCAGCATCGAAGTACGCGCCGAAGCGGAACGTACCTACACTGAAATGATTCACAGGGAAATGGAGCGCACCGTATGGAAATCCGGCGGCTGCCACCGTTGATATCAAAGCAGGAGCGGACGTGTCATTGCGATGTTTCCGGGATTCAGTTTCAGCTACTACCCTTGACCCGGGCGCTGAAACCCTCCGATCACATCCTGACGTGATCTTCTCAAAAAGAGCTATCTCAACAAGAGTCATCCCAAGGGAGGCGCACGATGCTTTTACTGTTGGCTGCATTGGCGGTATTCGTGGCCTGGAGCTGGTTGAGTTATCCGGCGATCGGTTACTGGCTGTATGACTTGAGCATGGCGGCAGAAGCCAGGCTGTATCGCCTGCACAAGATTGTCGTGCCGATCTCCGAAATGACCGTTTCGACTTGGCAAGGCGGGCCATACGAAGCCTCCAGCAGCGTATTGATGCTGCACGGCTACAGTGCCGACAAAAACCTGTGGTTACGTTTTGCCCGGCATTTCGTCGGCGCTTACCGGGTGATCATCCCTGACATAGCAGGGCATGGCGAAACCGGCTTCAAGGCGGGCGGCGGGTATGACATCCCGTTGCAGGCCAAACGGATGATTCAGTTGCTGGATGTGTGTGGGGTGGAAAAGGTCCATGTCATCGGCAACTCCATGGGCGGCTACATGGCGGCGTGGCTCGCGGCGACTTACCCGGACCGGATTGCCTCCGTTGCCTTGATCGACCCGGCGGGCGTCACAGCGCCTGAGGCCAGCGATCTGGAGCGGCATTTGGCCAAGGGTCACAACCCGTTCCTGATCCGTTCGCGGGAAGAATTCCGCCAGTTCTACGAGATGACCATGGCCCAGCCACCCTGGATGCCCGGCGTGGTACTGGACGCCGTCGCCCGGCGTTATCAACGCTGCCGCGAGGATCTGGAAGAAATCTTCCGGGATTTTCGCGCGAGCCCGCCGATGGAGCCGCTACTGCCCGACATCAAATGCCCGGCACTGCTGGTGTGGGGGCGCAAGGATCGTTTGATCGATGTGAGCAGCGTCTCCGTCTGGAGCAAAGGCATCGAAGACCTGCGCGTCGAGGTGCTGGAAGGCATTGGTCATATGCCCATGGTGGAAGATCCTTCGGGCACGGCGCGCCTGTATCGAGAGTTCCTGGCATCCCGACGTCTGGAAAGTCCGCAGGATCAGCGCATGCGTTGAGCGACCAGTCTTTTGCAGAATGAAGTCCGTAAGATTCTTCGTTTGTCGGCGTCGCTGAAGGCTGCGATCTTTTCTCGCAACCTCCATGTCACCGCACCAGGAATTTTTTCATGAGCCCACCGAGCTTCGTCAGCCCTGACCTGATCCGCCAGCGCTTCTCCAAAGCGATGTCCGACATGTACCGCGAAGAAGTGCCGCTGTACGGCGCGCTGATGGCGTTGGTGGAACAGACCAATCGTCATGTGCTGGACAGCGATCCGCAGGTCGCCAGGCAATTGAAGAGCACCGGCGAAATTCAGCGTCTTGACCTGGAACGCCATGGCGCCATTCGGGTTGGCACCGCAGAAGAGCTGGCCACCCTCGCCCGGCTATTTGCGGTGATGGGCATGCAGCCTGTCGGCTACTACGATTTGACTCCAGCCGGTGTGCCGGTGCATTCGACTGCGTTTCGCGCGGTGCATGAAGCCGCGTTGCAGGTCAGCCCGTTTCGGGTGTTTACCTCGCTGCTGCGTCTGGAATTGATCGAAGATCCAGAACTGCGGGCTTTTGCGCAATCAGTGCTGGATAAACGTTCGATCTTCACACCGGCGGCATTGAAGCTGATCGAGCGCGCCGAGGCACAAGGAGGCCTTGGCGAACAGGATGCCGGGGATTTCGTCGAGCAGGCACTGGAAACCTTTCGCTGGCATCACAGCGCCACCGTCACAGCCGAGCAGTACCAGCAACTTGGCGCGCAACATCGGCTGATCGCAGACGTCGTCGCCTTCAAAGGCCCGCACATCAATCACCTGACACCGCGCACGCTCGACATCGATATCGTCCAGGCACACATGCCTGCCCACGGCATCACGCCCAAAGCAGTCATCGAAGGACCGCCCCGCCGTCATTGCCCGATCCTGTTGCGCCAGACCAGTTTCAAGGCGCTGGACGAACCCGTGGCTTTCAGGGATCAAGGCAACACGCTCGGCAGTCACAGCGCCCGTTTTGGAGAAATCGAACAACGCGGCGCTGCCCTTACACCCAAAGGCCGGGCGCTTTACGATCGCCTGCTCAGCGCCGCCCGCGACGAATTGCATGACTTCCCCAACGAAGGCAATGCCGCACGTTACAACGCGCTGATGACGCAGCACTTCAGCGAATTTCCTGACAGCGTCGAAGGGATGCGCCGACAGCAACTGGCGTACTTTCGCTACTTCGTGACGGAAGAAGGCCTGTCGGCGGACGGCCTGGGTGATGCATCGCTCGAGGACCTGCTGCACGATGGCCACGTGCGAGTGGAGCCGCTGGTGTACGAAGATTTCCTGCCCGTCAGCGCGGCAGGGATTTTTCAGTCGAATCTGGGGGATGCGGCACAGATCCATTACCGTGAGCATTCCAATCGGCAGGCGTTTGAAACTGCACTGGGCCGGCCGACGATTGACGAACTGGGTTTGTACGCCGAGACGCAGCGACGTTCGATCGACGATTGCTATTTGGCTCTCGGCGTTGCACCGATCAGGTAATGGTTTTTTGCAGCGGCTGACGCAGGCTGCGCCAGCTGCTAAATGCCTGTGCTACTTGAGGGTTGCCAGCAACGCTTCGGCCGCAGCCTCCGAGGACGCCGGATTCTGCCCGGTGATCAGCAGGCCGTCGGCCACTACATAACTGGCCCAATCAGCGCCCTTGGTGTAATCGCCACCCTTCTCCTTCAGCATGTCCTCCACCAGGAACGGCACGACATCGGTCAACTGCACCGCCTCTTCCTCGCTGTTGGTGAAACCCGTCACCCGCTTGCCTTTGACCAGAGGCTGACCGTCCGCGTCCTTGACGTGACGCAGCACGCCCGGCGCGTGACAGACCGCAGCCACGGGCTTGCCGGCCTGGAAAAACGCCTCGATCAACGCGATCGAAACCGGGTCTTCAGCCAGATCCCACAATGGACCGTGGCCGCCCGGGTAGAACACCGCGTCGTAGTCATCCGCGCGCACGCTGCTCAGCAAGCCGGTTGAGGCCAATGCCGACTGGGCGGCTGCGTCCTGGCGAAAACGCTCGGTCGATGCGGTTTGTGCGTCCGGCTCATCGCTTTTCGGATCAAGCGGTGGTTGACCACCCTTGGGAGAAACCAGGGTCAGCTGCGCGCCTGCATCCTTGAAAGCAAAATACGGTGCGGCAAATTCTTCCAGCCAGAAGCCGGTTTTCTTACCCGTGTCGCCCAACTGATCGTGGGACGTCAAGACCATCAGGATTTTCATGTCGCGCTCCTTGAATAGGTAGGTGTTCAGTTAGCCTGGCGCTGGGTTGGACCCTGGGGTTGTGCCGTTCGTTGCACGTTTCAGCGTGATGGCTTGCAGCCTTGATGCGCAAGAAGTTGCGCACTGGATCGTTCTAAACGTTGCCGAACCCCGCTGAGCATGCGACGGGGCAGGCCCTGCAGCTCAGTGCGCAAGAAGTTGCGCAGCACTGCGCAACTTCTTGCGCACATCTCATGGTTATCCCCAGGCGCCAAGGCCGGCGATGCGTGCGAACCGTCCGGCAAGCCTTGATTTACGGGACACTGCGCCTGGCTGGCACGCTCCTTGATAACGCTGTGGTACCCACCGGGCGATACCGCCTCCCGGGCATCTTCATTTTTTCAGCAAGGAGCACACCCATGGCTACACCAGCGTACATGTCCGTCACCGGCGAGAAACAAGGCCTGATCACTGCCGGCGCTTTCACTGCTGACTCCGTTGGCAACACCTATCAGGAAGGTCACGAAGACCAGGTCATGGTTCAGGCGTTCAGCCACGACGTGATCATCCCGCGCGACCCGCAGTCCGGCCAACCGACCGGTCAGCGCGTTCACAAGCCAGTCGTGATCACCAAGGTCTACGACAAGGCTTCGCCACTGCTGCAAGCCGCGCTGACCTCCGGCGAGCGCATGAGCGAAATCGTTATCCAGTGGTTCCGTACTTCGGCTCAAGGTACCCAAGAGCACTACTACACCACCAAACTGGAAGACGCGATCATCGTCGCCATCAACAACAAAATGCACAACTGCCAAGATCCAGGCAACTCGCACTTCACCCACCTGGAAGAAGTGCAGTTCACCTACCGCAAAATTACCTGGACGCACGAAGTATCCGGCACTTCGGGTTCCGATGACTGGCGTTCCCCGGTCGTCTGAATCAGGCCGACCGTCTAAAGCATCGGCCAGCACTGCTGGTCGATGTTGTTTTCGCCTCTCCAGAATTTTGCGTCTGCTGATTCTTTTTTCAGGTCTTGGCAAACGCCGCTGTACAGCACGAGGAACAAGGGATGTTCGCGCCGGCCAATCAGACTCACTTCGCCCTGACCATAGAAGGTCTTGGTCACGACTTTCAGGTGCTTGCCCTGGAAGGTCGGGAAGCCATCAGCCAGCCTTTTGTGTTCGAGGTGCAACTGGTCAGCGAAAAACCGGCGCTGGACCTCGAAACAATCCTGCACAAGCCAGCCTTTTTGCAGCTCTCACCTGATGGCACCGGCATCCATGGCCAGATCTATCGTGCCGCTCAGGGTGATGCGGGCAAACGCCTGACCCGTTACGCCGTGACCCTGCGCCCACAACTGTCCTACCTCGCGCATCGCATCAACCAACGCATCTTCCAGAACCTCACGGTGCCCAAAATCATCGCCAGTGTTCTTGAAGATCACGGCATTCAAGGCAATGCCTACGCCTTCAAGGTCGGGGCGGTTTATCCCGAGCGCATCTATTGCGTTCAGTACGACGAGTCAGACCTGCAGTTCATTCAGCGCCTGTGTGAAGAAGAAGGGATTCACTACCACTTCGAGCACAGCGCCACCGGCCACAGACTGGTGTTCGGCGACGACCAGACGGTGTTCCCGAAACTGGCCCCGGTGGCCTATCAGCAAGACTCCGGTTTGGTCGCCAGCGATCCGGTGATCAAGCGTTTCGACCTGCGCCTGGAAACACGCACCAGCCGCACGACCCGCCGCGATTACGACTTCGAAAAACCGCGCCTGACCCTGGAAAGCGAGAACCGTGGCGACGCCCTCCCCGATCTCGAAGACTACGATTACCCCGGCAGGTTTGTGGACCGCGAACGCGGCAAGCACCTGGCCAAACGCGCACTTGAACGTCACCGCAGCGACTTCCAGCTGGCCGAAGGCAGAAGTGACGAGCCACGACTGGTCAGCGGCCATTTTCTGGCCCTGACTCAACACCCCAAGCCCAAATGGAACGACCTGTGGCTGCTGACGGAAATCCTGCACGAAGGCAAACAGCCGCAAGTGCTGGAAGAGTCGGTGACCAGCGACACCACGACGCTGAAGGACGATTTCCATCAGGGTTATCGCAACCGCTTCCAGGCGACGCCGTGGGACGTGCCGCACCGTCCGCCGCTGACCCGGAAAAAACCGCGCATTCTCGGCAGCCAAAGCGCGGTGGTCACCGGCCCCAAGGGCGAAGAAATCCACTGCGACCCATACGGCCGCGTCAAAGTGCAATTTCACTGGGACCGCGAAGGCCAGGCCGACGACAAAACCAGTTGCTGGCTGCGCGTCTCCTCCGCCTGGGCCGGCGCGCACTACGGCGGCATCGCCATCCCGCGCATTGGCATGGAAGTGCTGGTCACGTTTCTGGAAGGCGACCCCGATCAACCACTGGTCAGCGGTTGCCTGTTCCACAAGGAAAACGTCGTCCCCTACCCTCTGCCGGCGAATAAAACGCGCACCACCTTCAAAACCCTCAGCTCTCCGGGAGGCGCGGGCTTCAACGAACTGCGCATCGAGGACAAAAAGGGACAGGAACAAATCTTCCTGCACGCCCAGCGTGACTGGGACGAAAACGTCGAGCGTGACCAGAAGATTCGCGTTGGCAACGAGCGCCATGACACGGTCGAGAAGAACAGCTACACGGAATTCAAAGCCGAGGAACACCACACGGTGTATGCCGACCGCAAGGTTGAAGCTCGTGCTAACGATCACCTCACCGTGGGTGTTAACCAACACATCAAGGTGGGTACCGGGCAGTTCATCGAAGCCGGCCAGGAAATCCACCTGAGCAGCGGTTTGAAAGTGGTTCTCGAAGCCGGCAGCGAGCTGACACTCAAGGGCGGCGGCAGCTTTATCAAGATCGATGCCGGTGGCGTGACGTTGAGTGGGCCAGTGATCAATATGAACTCCGGGGGCAGTCCGGGCATTGGGACCGGGGCGGCGCCGTTGTTGCCGGGGGTGTTGAAGCAGGCGGATGTGGATAAGGCTGGGGAGGTCGTGGCGCCATCGCTTGCGTCGTATAAAGCACAATCCAAAATTGGTGTGCTGCTACCGACGCCTTCTTGCCACCTCGATGCCTCAGGCCGTTGCCCAATTCATCAACCTGCAGGCAGACAGCATGATTGATTCAATATCGTCGCCCTTCACGCAACCTGTGTCCGCGGGAGTGATGTGCCTGATTTTGGATAGCAGTTTTGATCCGGAACTGCTCGGCCAGCTACTCCGGAGAGATGAACAATTCCGGCCAACCTGTATTCCGCTGTTCACAAATACCCCATACACAGAACTGCAGTCTGCCGGCCCTTACGTTGTCATGTACCCGGAAAACCAGGCCGCCGCGCCCTATATCAGTATGTTACTGGAGCAGACTAACGCCGGGTGTGTCGCGTGGTTGAGTAATTCAGCATTGTTGGATCAGGGCGTTGAACACTGGCGCAGCCTGCTCACGGTACGAACTGACGAAGAACCACTGCAAATGATGCGATTTTTCGATCCGCGCTGGCTTGAGCCATTACTGCTCTCGCTCCCTGAGACCGAGCAAAGGCAGTTCATTGGGCCGTTCAGTGGCCTCGCATGGCGTAACGAAATCGGCTGGCGATACTACGCAAAAGCGACTCAAAGTCCGGAAGCGGCCGTCCAGCCACCAGCATGGTTGTACCTGAGCCCCGAGCGTCAGGAATTGGTTGAACAGAGCCGGTTGAAGGTCATAGCGACCCGCTTGGCGGCTGACTACCACGAAGTTTTACCCACGGACGGCAGCATCGAATTTGTCCATCGTCAATTGCTGGCCGGGCGGGACATCGGCTATGAACTAATGGCCGATCAGGAACGATGGCTTCGCTTGGCCATTCAGCGCGGTGACAGTTTCTGGGATCACGCTCCAGCCGCCGCGTTGCTGGCACGTGACGACGTCGCACTGGGCGACAAGCTGAATCAACTGGAAAGTCTGTAATCACAAGGACGACGAGCAATGAGCAACACCTACACTGTTAAGAGCGGCGACACTCTGGGCAGCATTGCCGCCGCTAACAAATGCTCCGTGGCAGAGCTGCGGGCACTGAATCCGATCATTACCGACCCCAGCCACATCAAGAGCAGCTGGGTGTTGAAATTGCCCTCCACTTCGGTCAACGCAGTGCCGCCGCCCAAGCACGCGGACAACCAGAGTACTACCGCCGTCAAGGGTGCAGTCGATTGCAAAGATGAACTGGTCGAAGTCATCCATATCACCGGCGAAGAGCACTTTTACGTCCTGACGGAAAAAGAATCGACCGTGCTGAAGCAGCAGTCAGACATTGTCAAAACACTCATGGACGAACTGCATCAGAATCTGACCAAGGCGACCGAGGCCAGCCAATGTGCCAAGACCAAAGATCCTGAGGGCAGTTGCCGTTGCAGCCGCTGCGTCAAAGACGCATGGAACGCCAAGGCCGAAGAGGCAGGCCTACTCCAGCGATCCGAGCCTCCGGTGGAAAAACCTAAAACCGTAATCGAGCGCAAGGAGGATTTGCAGGGCCAACTGGCGACCGTGCAACAGGCCCGTGATTGGTATCAGCGTTACACGCCGAAGGCCGCGTTGGAAGGCAGCTATATGGAAAGTAACTGGAAAGGCTTGCAGGCAAAAAAAATCGCCGAATTAAACGCAGAGATTCAGTCTCTGCGTACCCGGATTGCAACACAGGGCAAGATCGAAGCTGGCGACAGCTCCACCAGTGCCCAGGGTGCAGCACCTGACATCAAACACGGCAAGGGCAAAGGCACGGAAACCCAGAATGGCAAGCAGGTAAAAACCGGCATCACCGTGGTTGAATACATATCCTTCCGTGATCCCACCCGCCGCCACTACATTCCTGTCCGCACTAGAGAGCAGCTCACGTGGCGCCTCAAAGTTCCTACCACGGTGATGCATGGCAAGCCGCTCGATAAAAATCTCGCCAAAGATCTGATCAAGGACATTCGTAGCGCTGTTAGCGATGGCCGAAAAACCAGTCCTCTGGGCAGTTTGGAAGCCAAGTTCACTTCATGGACGAGCAAGGACGACAACCTGCTCAATGCTCTGCACAAAGAGTGTTCATGGACTTCCAACGAGGCGGACTCGGCCAAATACGCCGTATCAGCCGAAGCCCACGCCTTGCGGTTTGCCGCCACGGCCAGTGCCGGCATCAACAGTTGGGAACCCGGCAAAGGCAACATCGAAGTTGGCGTCAAAGGCAGTGCGGCGATCTCGTTGGCTGAAGGCTCCGTAGCGCTCAAGAGCTTTTTTCCTGATCAGGGCGGCTATGTAGTCCGCATGCCTTATCGCAATGCCGAAGGTAAGGAAGTGGTCAGCGATATCGGCGTCTTTCGATTCGATGGCAAAGTGGAGTTGTCGTGCTTCCTCGGTGCCAGCGCACAGGGGCAGGCCGGTGTCAAAGCACAATACAGGCCCAAAGAGGTTGAAGCCTCTGGTGCGACAGCACTGTTGAGCCCCCCTGACATGGCGGTCGATAAAAAACGCGGCGGCAGCTTGGGCCTCAAAGGTAACGCCTTCGCGGGCGTGCAAGCCGGCGGTACTGTGACCGGTACATTGAAATGGCTTGATTCAACCAAACAAGGGACAGGCAAGATCACTGCCGGGCAAGCTAACGACAGTGGGAGTACGGATTGGTCGAGTTTGGTGGAAATTAAGGCTGAGGGTAATGCGGCACTGGGTATTGGGGCCGGCTTCGACTTTGGTATCGAGATCAGCGCCAACCGCTTGGCAATCAACTGCAAAGCCAGCCTGGTTTTTGGGCCTGGAGCGGGTGGTGGCTTTGGAACCTCGGTCGACCTAGAGAAAATTGCTGATTTAATATATGTATGTTGCGATGCGCTGTCTAAAGCAGACTTTCATTATCAATTAGCGATAACTGAAGATGCGTTTAACTACATGGCAGTCGGCTTATTCAAAATTGCTACAAATCCAGGACAATCTGTTGCTAGCGCTTTTGAAGGTGGCTTCAGAAAAATGTCGTTGTGGTGGAAACAAAGAGAATCTACGAAGCAGGAAGCACAACGACTCGCAACATATTTAATAAAAAACCAATCAATAAAAATTGATACGAAAATAATACCCATTCAAAAGCTTCCACCCCAAACCATTGGACCAATGCTCTATTTGTTAACTGAAAGTTTTGTGGAAAGCTGGGCTGAAGATCAAGAACAAGCAATTGTTTTAGTGCTGTCTCATTTGCGTAGCTGGAGACACTTTATAGAAACACTAGAGCACTGCTCAAAAAACGGCAAGAAAGTAAATGCCATGGCTAGCTTGGACCGTCTTAATTCCATACTCGATGGCGCAGAACAGCAGCAATTCAACCGTTTCCTCAACACGCTGACAGTAAACATAAGCAGTTCAACCATTGATTATGGGACGCTCGCATGGAGTCCAAGCCCACCTTGGCGCAAAGAAAAAACATTGATTGCAGCAAAGCACAGCATCAATTTTGATGGTCTGGCATGAAAGAAGGCACCTAGTAGCGCCTTCTTATTGCATATTCAAAGTGACTTATCCGTTTGAATCGCACAGCGGAAACTTGTACCTGGATAATACGCCTCTTCATTTGGATTTTCAGGCCAGCGCCGTACAACTGGAGCTGCGGACAAGGGCGCTTCCGGATAATTTGAACCCCGCTTTACTTTCTGCTCCCCGTTTTGTGGACCTTGCGGATTATCCATCGGAGATTCCTTGTAATAATCCTTTCCATACCAATCATTTACCCAATCGGTTGCATTACCGGACATATTATAGATACCTAAAGGATTAGGAAGAAACCTGTCAACAAAAAAAGTCGCTCCCTCCCCTTCAACTGGAAAATTCGTACCGAAATTCAGGCTCCCATTATCAGTCGGAAACAATATATGCTGCCCACGATTTCTCGCCGCAAACTCCCACTGCGCTTCGGTCGGGAGATCTACGGCATAGCCACTGAGGTCCCCTATCCACTGACAGAAGCCCTTAGCTTCCTGCCATGTTTTAGTAGGGACAGGAAGCTTGGGAGAGTACATGCTCTGTAAGTCTTCTCTCTCTCGGAGTTTAGCATCAAACAGCTCCTTTCCCTGCGCCATAAAGAAAATATCAAAATCACGCACGGTAGTCTGAAATTTTGAAAGATAGTAAGAGCTCAACTTTACCGGATGCACAAAATCGTCATCATCATTGCGGCTAATATTACAAAGCTGTTCCGGCTCCTGACCGCAAGGCCAAGTGCAAACATCCTTCTCGTCATACTCACAAACCCACCCGAAATCGCCCATATCAAACTGGCCGCCTTCGACGAACACCATATTGTCGATGGACTGCACAACGGTATTGAGCACCCTGCCACGTAGCTCTTTGGACAGATCTGGATACTTTTTCTCAATAGTAGTTGCAATAGACGCGACTTTTTCCGGTGCAAGGCTCTTGCTGCTGGACAAAGGGCCGGATTCTGCCTCACAGCCTCCCAGAAACATCATGGCTGGCAAGGCGAGTAAAAACTGACGTAGCACTGGTAATATCCTTATAAAAACGCATCAAGAACTGAACATTAACATCCCCCGCCCGCACAACAAAGGGTCGCGCGATGCGAACAGTACAAATAATAGTGAGTTATGGAATCGAACTTAGGCGAAGTCGCTCATCCAAAACCACCAAACTTCAAAAAGCACTCAAGACCTGTCCGCAGTCTCCTGCGCCGTAGACTCCCCACTCTCAGTCCCTTTGCCGTTTTCCTCTCGCCGCTTCGGATCCGTCGGTCTCAGTGCATCGTTATCCCGCTCCACCTCTCCCGGCGGGTACGGTTCTTCAGGATCTTGCGCAGTGTCTTTCGGTTCGCGACTCATGATGGTTCTCCCTAAGCTTCAGGATCGTCGACTTCGCGGGCGACGTTCTCAGCGGGTGAGTTTCTGTGAGACTGCTCGGCCTTGACTTTCAGTGTCTGCCATTGCTCAAGGTCGATGGCGCCTTGCCCTAGCAAGTCGTTAGCCACACGTAATAATTCGGCGTAGTGCGCGTCGGGCGATTGTTGCCAATACGCCTTGTCGTCAAAAAGCCTTTGCCACGAGGCAAGGTCAGGCAGTTTGAGGTCATCGCTCATGGGCGAACTCCTGTAATCGGGCTTCTTCACTTAGGAGGACGCGACACGCACGAGAGTTCCGATTCAATAGCCGGTCATTTCCAGATAGCCCTGCCCTGCGTGGCTACCACTCAGGCGCACCGGGCCTTCCCAGTACGGAAAGCGCAAGTCCATCCATGCGTTGGGGTTGAGCGCGTCGACGTTGATATCGAGTTGTTTGCCGGGGATTTTCACCGACCAGCGCACGGGCATCGAACGCCCGGCAACCTCAGCGGTATTTTGCGGGACGAGGCTTATATCGGACGCGTGCAATGTCTGGGTCCGGCCTTGCGCATCGATCCAGGTGCCGGTCAGGTAAGGCTCACCGGTCTTGTGGCGCATGCGGTAAAGCATGACTTCCTCGCCGGTCTCCAAGTGCAGCGAAAACCAGTCCCAGCCCGTTTGATTCGCGGTCAGGGGCTGGCTGCTCCATTCGCGGTCGAGCCAGGCCGGACCGCTGACCTGGTAAGCCGTGCCGTCGATTTCCAGGGTGCCGGAAGCGTGAAAAAACGGCTGACTGTAGTAATACGACGCCTGGCCTTGCTCGGATTTCTGGCTGAAGCCGTTGTCACCTTGCAGCACCAGTGGACGGGTGGATGTCAGGTGCAGTCGGTAACTGAAATCCTTGTCGCGGGCGCTGAGTTGCAGATCGGTAAAGGTGTCTGAATCCTCGCTGTTGAACCGCCAGTCATCGATCCACGCGTTGAACGGCCCCAGGGTTACACCCGCTTGCCCGACGCCACCGCGGGCGTAGCGTTCGGCGGCACGGTGCTGGGTCGCCGACGTCACGGCCGCGTGCCCGAGCCAGATCAGTTGATTGGCCCAGCCCGGCACTTCGGGAGTCGCGTTCAGGGCGCTGCGAAACAACGTCCATTGCACGCCGAATTCGCGCCCCTGATCGTCCTTGAGGTTGGCGGTGACGTACCACCATTCAATGCGAAAACCGTCGTGCGGCCCGTGATCCGCAGGAAAACTGAAGATACGCTCAGGCACCACCGGCGTGAACGCGGCAGCCTCGCCGCCCAATCCGGCGAAACCTTTTTCAACCGGCGCAGAGTCATCGCAGGCGCTTAACAGCAACGCCAGCAGTAACACCCAAAATCTAATCCTCATGGGCAAACGTCCTGAGCAGATCGGCCGGTTGCGTGCGGTACAACGAATACAACGGCCATGCCGACGCGAGCAGTGTCGCCAACAACGCCAGCCCCATCAGCTGCAGCAACTGCAGCGGGAACACGCGTAATGGCAGGCGCCAACCGAAGGCCTGGACGTTGATCACCGTGTCCAGGCACCACGCCAACGCAATACCCAGGGGCAGCGCCAGCACCAGGGTCAGCACTGCCAGCAGCCACGTCTGGCCCAGGTTGAGCAACATCAATTGCCGGCGCGTCACGCCCAGCGCCCACAGTGGGGCGAGTTGCCCGAGGCGGCTTTGGCTCTGGGTCAGCAGGCTGATGAACAAGGCCACGCCCGCGACGGCAAGCGTCAAACTGTTGAGTGCAGCGGTGGCGGCGAAGGTGCGTTCGAACACTTGCGTGGACCAACCCTTGAGCCGCGCCTGATCGACGATGCGGCTGTCATCGAGCGCGAAGCGTGAATCCAGTGCCTTCAAAAAATCTGGAATCAACGTCGGCTCGATACGCAAATTGAAGCGGTTGGGCGTCACCTGCGGCCAGGCGCGCAGCAGGTGCTCGACGTTGACCAGCACATGACCTTTGGGATTGCCGTAGTCGGCGTAGATGCCAATGATCTGCGGCGCCCACATGCCGCCCGGCGTGGGGATGGTCAGGTGATCACCCAGTTTTAGCTTGAGGCGCCGCGCCAGTTGTTCGCTGAGCATCAGCGTGTCGTCTTTCGCCAAGCGGTGCCATGGGTCATCGCCAAGGGCTTCGAGCAGCGGCCAATGCTGGCGATAGGTCGGATGGTCGATCATGCCGAAGACATCCGCCGGCCAGCCCTGCAATTGAACCGACACTTGCCAATTGGGCAGCACAGCGCTGACGTGCGGTTGCTGCTTGAGCCAGCCTTGCATTTCGCTGGCCTGGGTAGGGTTTTGCGGATTGAGGTAGAGTTCGGCGGTCAACCGTTGTTCCAGCCAATTGTTGAAGGTTTCGCGAAAACCGGCAGTCATGCTGCCGGCACCGATGTTGGCGGCCAGCGCCAGCAGCAGCGCCATCAGTGCCAGGCTCAGGGCCGGCAGTTGCTGTCGGCAATCGGCGAGAAACCATTGGCCCAACACCGAGCGACTGCGTTTGAGTACTAACTTCAGCACGGCACTGAGCACCACGGGCAAGGCCAGCGCTGCGCCGATCAACAGTGCCGCCATCAACACAAATCCCGCAGCCAGACTGTTGCCGAAGATCCAGGCCAACAGTGCGATTACGCCTGCCATCGCAGCTACCCAACCCTGCCGACGTAGCCAGCGCGCGTGAGCCTGATGCCAGGCTTGCGGGTCGGCCAGGGCGAGCAACGGCAAGCGCGCGGCGCGTAACAGACTGCTGGCGCCGGCCAGCAATGCACCGAGCAGGCTCAGACCAATGCCGCTCAACCACCAGCCGACACTGAGGTGCAACTGCCCCGCCACTTCGGCGCCGTACAAACCGCGCAGGCTGGCGGCGATATCCGGCAACAGCACGCCGGCGAGCAGGTAGCCGCTGACGACCCCGAACAGGCCGCCGATCAGCGCCAACGCGCCCAGCTCAACGACCAGACAAGTGATCAGCATTCGCGCGCTGACACCGCAGGCGCGCAGGGTTCGCAGCAAACCGCGGCGTTGCTCCAGTGCCAGCCCGATCGCGGCGTGCACGATGAACAGGCCGACCACGAACGAGAGAAAGCCCAAGGCGTCGAGGTTAAGGTGAAAGCTTTCGGTGAGGCGCGAGAGATTGTTCTCCTCGTCACTGGTTTTCAGTTGCAGCTGCCCCTTGAATGACTCGGGCAACGTCGCGCTGAAATCCTTCGGCAACAGCAGGCGCGAAAGCTGATCCGGCAAGCCGAGGACCTGTTGGGCGAAACCGATGTCCACCAGCAACATGCCCGGCGCCATGTCGGTCTGGCTGCGCAGCGGCGGCAGCTTCATACCGTTCGAACTCTGCGGCTGGTCGCCTTCACTCAGGCCCAAGGCTTGCAACGTCTGCGGCGAAATCCAGGTGCTGCCCGGGGGCGTGAAAAATTCGACAATCTGCTCGATGGGCAGAGTCTGGCCGGCCACTGCGGAACCGGCCGGCAACGACACCGGTTCGATGCCCATCACCTGCAAGCGTTGCCCTTCATGGCGCTCCAGCGTCACCCGACCTTGCAACACGGGTGACACTGGCCAGCCGGCGCGGCGCAGGTCGACAAACAGTTGCTGGGAGAACGTCGCGCCGCTCGGGGTGGCGAGGCTGGCCTGGGGTTCGCCACCAATCAGTTGACTGGCCCGGGCATAACTTTCCCGCGCCTGACTGTTCAGTGCTTGCACGCCCGTGAGCAGGCTGGTGGCGAGCCACAGCCCGGTCAGTACACTGAAAAATTGCACCGGGTGCTGCCGCCAGTGGCTGAGCAGCGCGCGCAAAGTCTCGCGAAAAACCCGCACGTCAGCGCTCGTCTGCGCTGGCCAGACGGCCACGGTGCAGGATCACTTTTTCCGCCAGTCGCGCTGCAACTCTGTGGCTGTGGGTGACCATCAACAGAGTGGTCGGGCTGTCGTCGAGCAGTTCCAGAAGCAACTTCAGCACTTCGTCGCTGGTGCTTTCATCCAGGCTGCCAGTGGGTTCGTCGGCCAGCAGCAGCCTGGGTTTGGAGGCCAACGCCCGGCCCAGTGCGACGCGTTGTTGTTGGCCGCCGGAAAGTTGCTCGGGGTAGCGCTCGAGTAAATCAGCCAGGCCCAGGCGTTGCACCAGATGCGCTTGCCAGCGCGGATCATGGCGGCCGGCGAGGCGCGCCTGAAATGCCAGATTGTCTTCGACGCGAAGACTGCCGATCAGGTTGAATTGCTGAAACACCAGGCCGATTTCGGTGCGGCGCCAGGTGGCCAGTTGTGCTTCGCTCATGTGTTCCAGATGATGGTCGCCGCTGCGGATGCTGCCGCGATCGACTTTGTCGAGGCCGGCGATCAGGTGCAGCAAGGTGCTTTTGCCACTGCCGGATTCGCCCATCAGTGCGAGGCTGCTGCCGGGTTTCAGGCTGAGGTCGATGCCTTGCAATACCGGCAATGGGCCTTGGGGAGTGGCGTAGCTTTTGAAGACGCCTTGAACCTGAAGCATGGGGAGAGGCTCGCTGGATGCAGTGAGCCTAGGATAGCGGACGGCAGGTGGACTGCGTCATCGTTCTTCGCGGGCAAGCCACGCTCCCACAGGAATCTGCGCAAAACCATGCTCACCGGAATCGGGCAAGCCTTGCTCTTACGGGGCTCGCACATCCTGTGGGAGCATGGCTTGCCCGCGAAGGGGCCCGGCCCGCGTACGCAAATCTATTGCCCCACCACCACATCCGCAGGCGCCTTGGTCGGCGTGACAATGTTGTTCAAGTCGATGTGCTTCCACTCCGGCTTCGCCCCCAGTCGCGCATTGAAGCGATAGTTGAAAGTGAACGCATCCTCGGTCGGCACCGTCAGCGGTTTGCCATACACCGACTCGATCCCGCCCAGGTCATAGCCCATCAGCTGCAACAGGGTCGGGAAGATGTTGTAGTGGCTGGAGCGATCCTTGTTGCCAGGCAATTGGGCTTGCCAGTCGAGAGTCTTCAGATCGCTGCCCTGAATCACCACCAGCGGCACCAGCCCCTCCTCGTCCACCGGGTTACCGCCGCAATGGGTGTTCAAGCCGGGATTGCCGCGCTCATGTAAATCCTGGCCATGGTCCGAGGTGTAAATCACCACGGCATTGTTCAAATGCCCCTGGGTCAACAGCCGCGAAAAGAACTCGCCAACATTCCACAACAGCGTGTTCTTGTAGGCGTTGCGATACAGCAACCAGTCATCCGGCTTGCCATCAAAACCATCGCGTTTGCCGGTTTCCGCCACCTCTACATACTGCCCGCGAGGCAGCGTTGGCCGATACGCCATGAACGCATCCGGAAACTTGTCATGCACCGGAAAATGCGCGCCCACCTTGTTGATCAACACCAGTTGCGCGCGGTCATCGTTGATCAACTCGATCAGCTTCGCGGCGGCGGCCATGTCACGTTCAAGCACGCTGGTCTGATCAAATTGCACAAACTCGTCAATGTCGTTTTTTTCCGACTCTTTCATCAGATTCTGCAGATGACCGCCCGTCGTCTGCGCGTCGATATACACCGTGCTCAAACCGGCCTTTTTGGCGTACTGCCAGATCGACGGCAGCGTGCTGTTGATGCGCACGTAGTCGGCGCGCGTACCGCCGTAACGCAGCGTGACATTGGTGTCGACGCTGCAGTTGGCAATCGATGCGGCGTAGCCGTAATTGAAAATCTCCACGCCCCGCGGTGGGGACTTGAGGTTGCTGTGCACGCCGAACGGCGCGTTGATGTCCAGGTAATTGCCGGAAATGCTCTCATCGATAATCAGCACGATGTCGTGCCCTACCGGACGGTCGGCGCGTGCCAGGGTGACCGATTCGCGCGGTCCGACCGTGTTGTGCAGCGATTCGTAAGCAAACAGATTGAGGTACGCCAGCGGCGTGAACATCACCGGCAAGCCGCGCGCGCCCTCCCCGGCGCGCACGAACAGCACAGCGCTGAGCAGCATCACACCAAGCACCGGCGCCGCTACCAGCAACCCGCCCGGCAGAGGCATGCGCCGACGCGGTTTCAGCGCAATGCCGAACAGCAACAGCAAGCCGCTGAGCAGCCCATTGAAAATCGCCTCGCGGTATTGGTACGCCGCTTCTTCGATAAAGCCACCGGAATAAACCAGCGAGACGAAGCTGCTGTAAGTGAGGTAATCAGCCGTGACGCGGGTGTAAACGTCAAAGAACACCGCCGAGCCGAACATCGCCAGAGCAAACAGATAACGAATCAGCGTCTGACGAATGTACGCAGTCATGAACAGCGCCACCGTCAGAACAACAAACATACCGCCGTAAAGCAGCACAGGAAAACCGATGCCCATGGCGCTCAGGCGCTCGAAATAGTAGTCGTAAAACTGGAGTAAATAGACAACCAGGAACAGTTCTTTGAGGTATCGAATCATAGTCTTTCCGAAGTTCGTCCAGGCAACAGGCCAAGAGTTTGTCGGCCAGATTTTGACACTAGCACCGGGCCACTAAAGAGCAAGAAACGCCGGATATTTTGCGAAAGCGTCAAAAAACCGTTGACTCAATTCTGACACACTCACTTCTCTGCAAGGCAGGTATTTCCGGGCCTGCGACCGTTCATCGCTTTGTTGAAACTCTCATAAACCCCTTAAAAATGCGGCAGATGCAGCAGTGGCAAGCACTTGATGGCCAATCGCCGGCAAAACACGCCCGTAAGTAGCACTACAACATGTCATTTTGCTGACACGATTTCCCACGGCTGGTCTATACCCCTTCTGACAGTCTCAATTCTGAATTCTCCACCGTCTTACGAGGCACGCCAATATGGACGTGAGCGTATTTGGTACGGGCTACGTTGGCCTGATACAAGCAGCGGCACTGGCCGATGTCGGACATCGTGTTTTGTGTGTCGACATTGATCCAAACAAGATCAAACAACTGCAGCAAGCGGTACCGCCGATCAGTGAACCGGGCCTGTCCGGCACACTGGAAGAGAACATCAAAGCCGGTCGATTGCTGTTCACCACCCAAGCCAGCGACGCGGTCGAGCATGGCGAGCTGATCTTCATTGCAGTCGGTACACCGGCCGATGAAGACGGTTCCGCCGACCTCAGTCACGTGCTCAACGTCGCCCGGCAGATCGCCAACCACATGGAGGCGGACCGCACGCTGATCATCAAGTCCACCGTGCCGGTTGGCACCGCAGACCAGGTGGCTGCCACCGCCAACGAAGAACTGCAACGCCGCGGCAAATCCCTCAAAGTGCGGGTGGTTTCCAACCCGGAATTTCTCAAGGAAGGCAGTGCACTCGCCGATTGCATGCGCCCCGACCGGATCATCGTTGGCACCGATGACGATCAGGCCCGCGACCAGTTGGCCGAACTCTACGCGCCCTTCTGCCGCAACCGCGAAAAACTGATGTTCATGGACAACCGCAGTGCCGAGCTGACCAAGTATGCGGCGAACGCGATGCTGGCCACGCGCATCAGCTTCATGAACGAGCTGGCCAACCTCGCCGAATTGCTCGGCGCCGACATCGAAGCGGTGCGCAAGGGCATTGGTTCGGACCCGCGCATCGGCTACCACTTCATCTACCCCGGTTGCGGCTTCGGCGGTTCGTGCTTCCCCAAGGATCTGCGCGCCCTGCTGCACACCGCCGAACACAACGGCATGCCGCTGCGGTTGCTGCGCAGCGTGACCGATGTCAACGACAGTCAGCGCCACATCCTCTTCGGCAAACTCAAAGCGCAGTTCCCTGAAGGATTGGCCGGCAAGTCCATTGCGATCTGGGGCCTGGCGTTCAAACCCAACACCGATGACATGCGCGAAGCGCCCAGCCGCTACCTGATGGAGGCGCTGTGGGCCGAAGGCGCGAGCGTGCAGGCCTACGACCCGGAAGCCATGTCCGAATGCCGGCGCATTTACGGCTACCGCAACGACCTGCACCTGTGCGCGACCCGCGACGACACCCTGGAAGACGCCGACGCGTTGGTGATCTGCACCGAGTGGAAAAACTTTCGCGTGGTCGACTTCGACCTGCTGGCCGGCAAGCTGCGCTCGAAGGTCATCGTCGACGGCCGCAACCTCTACAACCCAGAACACGTAGCAGCGGCGGGCTTGCATTACAGCGGCATCGGCCTGCGCCACATTGCTCCCGAGGCTTTGCAACCATGAAGATTCTTGTCACCGGAGCCGCTGGCTTCATTGGTGCCCACTGTGTGTTGCGGTTATTGCGCGACGGGTACGAGGTCATTGGCCTGGATAACTTCAATAGTTACTACGACCCGCAGCTCAAACACGATCGGGTGAATTGGGTGCGGGAGCAGGTCGGCCCCTTCCAGCTCGCTACGCTTGACCTGGCCGACGCGTCGGCCATCGCAACCCTGTTTGCCGAAGAGAAACCCGAGGTGGTCATCCACCTCGCGGCTCAGGCCGGGGTGCGCTACTCGCTGGAAAATCCACGGGCCTATGTCGACAGCAACCTGAGCGGTTTCCTCAATATTCTCGAGAGCTGCCGCAATCACCCGGTCAAGCACCTGATCTACGCCTCCTCGAGCTCGGTGTACGGCGCCAACCAGACCACCCCTTATTCGGTGAAAGACGGCGTCAATCACCCGCTGTCCCTCTACGCGGCGACCAAAAAAGCCAACGAGCTGATGGCGCACAGTTACGCCCACCTGTTCAACATCCCCTGCACCGGGTTGCGCTTTTTTACCGTGTACGGGCCGTGGGGCCGGCCGGACATGTCACCCATCCAGTTTGCCCGGGCAATCGCCGAAGGCACGCCGCTGAAGCTGTTCAACTACGGCGAGCACCAGCGCGACTTCACCTACATCGACGACATCATCGAGAGCATCGCTCGCCTGATCGACCTGCCGCCGCACGCCGCACCTGAATGGAATCGCGAGCAGCCCGATCCATCCAGCAGCATGGCCCCGTGGCGGATCTACAACATCGGCGGTCAGCACCCGGTGGAACTCAAGGAATACCTGGCGCTGCTGGAAAAACACCTTGGACAAAAAGCCGTGGTCGAGTTGCTGCCCATGCAACCCGGCGATGTGCTCAACACCTGCGCCGATGCCAGCGACCTGGCCCAGGCGACCGGTTTCCAGCCCGGTATAGCGCTGGATGAGGGGCTTGGGCGTTTTATCGCCTGGTACCGCTCGTACTACCCACTGCTATCGCCAACGCGCCGCTAGCGGCTGAACCCAGGCGGAGGAACCCATGACTGGACATGAACAAGGTGTACCGCTCCAACAGCTGCGCCGCGACAAGCGCCTGGACCCCGAGCACAGAATGCGCCTGGATACGGCGATCCACAGGCAGGGTCGAGGCTGGATGACCGGTCGCGACGGCGGCCGCCCGTGGACACTGTCGCGCACCAATCGGGTGTTGGCGTGCCTGGGCGCCATGCTGATCCTGCTGCTGATTTCCCCGTTGTTGCTGGGCCTGGCACTGGCGATCAAATCCAGCAGCCCGGGGCCTGTGATGTTTGTGCAAAAACGCACTGGCTACCGCGGCCGCAAGTTCGGCATGTACAAATTTCGCACCATGGTCGTGAACGCCGAAGAGCTCAAGGAGTCCTTGCGCCACCTCAACAAGCATGGCGCCGACGCCATCGACTTCAAGATCGACAAGGATCCGCGCATCACCCCCATCGGCGGGTTTCTGCGACGCAGCAGCCTCGACGAATTACCGAACCTGATCAATGTAGTGATAGGCGATATGCGTCTGGTCGGCCCGCGGCCGACCTCGTTCACCAGCTATCGCTACAAGGACAATCATCTGGCTCGTCTGAGCATCTACCCCGGCATGACCGGCCTGTGGCAGATCTCCGGGCGCAGCAATATCGACTTCGACCAGCGCGTTGAGTTGGACCTCAACTACATCGCCGAGCAGAGTTTGCTGCTTGATCTGAAGATCCTGTTGAAAACCCCCTTCAAAGTATTCAGCGGCCACGGAGCGAGTTAAATGGACGGTTCATCAGCCAAAAGCCTCACCATCGCAAACCCGAGCGAGTCCAATTTGACTTCGACTGTGCTCGATCAAGATCTGCGGATCCTGTTCCTGACCGCCGCCAATCCCGGCGCGGGCACCACCACCAGCGCCCTGGCACTGGCGAGCCAACTGGCGCAAATGAGCAGCGGCGAGGTGCTGCTGGTCGACGCCAGCCATTCGACGACCAACCTTTCGCAACTACTCGGGTTGACCAAGGAGCGCGGTTTGCGCGACCTGCTGTTCAACACGCAAAACCCGCCGCTGTTGCAGGACTGTGTGGTGAACGTCTCGAGTCTGCCGTTTCACGTCATGCCCAACGGCCGCTTTGTGCCCGGCACCGAGCACCTGACACCGGAACGCCTGAGCCCGTTGCTCGACCAGCTGGGCAGCCAGTACCGCTTTGTTGTGATCGACGGCGACGCGGTGTACTCGGCCGCCGACACCCTGGTTATCAGCACTCAGGTGGACGGCGTGATTCTGGTGGTGCGCTCTGAAGACACTCGCTGGGAAGTCGCGCAGGCTGCGGCTCTGCGCCTGACCCAGGCCGGCGCGAAACTGGTGGGCAGCGTGTTCAACCGACGCAAGTACTACATGCCTAAATGGCTTTACAACAACCTGTAAGCCACTGCAAAAGGATGACGCCATGAACGCCAAAATGCTTGTCCTGCTGTTGCTGCCGCTTGCGGGTTGCACCAGCACGTCTGAAACGCAAAACATGCCGGTGAATATCCTCACCGCCGCGCCGGCCAACGCCCAGGCCACCGACATGCCCCGGGTCGAACAGACCCTGCGGCCACAGGATGTGCTGGACGTGATCTTCCGCATCAGCACCAGCGGTTCGGATGCCTACCGCGTGCAGTCCGGTGACCAGATCGGCCTGAACTTCACTGCGGCCAGTCAGCTCAACGGCAGCCAACTGGTACTGCCCGACGGCACCATCGAGCTGCCCGGCGCCAACACGTCAGTGAAAATCGCCGGGCTGACCAGCGAAGAAGCGCGCCAGGAAATCCAGCGCGTCTATCAACGCAAGCAGCTGTTCCAGCCTAACCGCAACCAACTGTCGGTGCAGGTCATCAGCCCGCTGAGCAATGAGGCCAACCTCAAAAGCGCGTTGAACCACCCCGGCACCGGCATGAGCCGCGAGATCACCGTGGGCACCGACGGTTATGCGAGTTTTCCGGAAATCGGCTCCGTGCCGCTACAGGGCATGACCGTCAATCAGCTGGAAACCTTCCTCAACAAACGCTATGCCGAACTGCCCGGACGGATGACCGTCGATGTGCTGCTCAAGTCCACCGCCGGTAATGAAATCTTCGTGCTCGGCGAAGTTGCCCAACCCGGCTCCTATCCGATCCGTCGCCCGGTCTCGGTACTTGAAGCCTTGACCCTGGCCCGTGGCACCAACATCAAGGCCAGGCTCGATTCGGTGGTGATCATGCGCCGTAACGGCAACCAGGTTCAGGCACGGCGCTACGACGTTGAAAAAGCGCTGTCGGGCGATGCCTCGCAAATCGCCTACCTGCAGCCGGACGACATGCTGTACGTGCCCAAGACCAGACTGGCCAGCGCCGGTGAACTCGCCCGACAACTGGCGGACGTGGTGTTGTTCCAGGGTGTGGGCCTCAGCTTCGGCTATCGCCTCGACGACAAAGACAGTGACAGCAACTAACTCTCAGGTGAATCGACATGAATCCAAAGGAAAACTACCTGCATGAGTTCTTCAGGATCTTCTTCGCCAACAAACAGTTGGTGAAGCGAGTCTTCCTGGTCTTTGCAGTGATCGCGCTGGTCTTGCCGCTCATGCTCAAGCAGAGCTTCGATATCACCGCCCAGGTGATCGTGCAGTCCAAAAAACTTTCACAGGGTGACGCCACCACGTCCCTCAATCAGGAGAACGCCTCGTTCATTCCACCGTCCCTGGCGGACATGGAAACCGAGAGCAATATTCTCCGCTCCCCGGCCCTGATTCGGCAGACCGTCAGTGACTTGCGCGAGCAGGGCGAATACACACCGCCGCCGAGCGTGTTCAATAAACTGGTGACTGAGCCGTTCAAACGCTATGTGGTCAATCCACTGCGGGCGAAGGTGATCAATCCGATGCGCGATACACTAGGGCTCGAGACCGATCCGGTGCGCGACACCACGCTGGACTCGCTCACCGCTCAGGCCATCGACAGCCTGAAAATCGAGACGCTGCCAGGCTCCAACGTGATCTCCGTCGTTTACAGCTTTGGCGATCCGGCGCAAGGCACCAAGTTCGTCGCCGCCCTGCTGCAGAACTACCTGGCCAGCCGTCAGGCCCTGCAATCGATCGACCTGCCGCAGAGTTTCTACGAAACCAAGAAGATGCAATACCAGGTGCGTCTTGACGGCCTGGAAGGCAATCGTCTGGGGTTGCTCGAAGGCGTGGGCTCGTCCGATCCGAAGGAAGAAATCACCTTCCGTCTCAATGCGATCAACACCGAGGAGCAAGCGCTCAACCTGTACCGCGATCGCCTGCTGCAAAGCCAACGCTGGCTGGAGTACCTGAAAACCAGCCTGGCCGCCGCCAAAGACTCCAAACTCAACGATTACACCTTCCCCTACACTTTCACCACCACCGTGGACAACGTCGCCTTCGAAGATCGCGAGATCAAACAGATGGGCGAGGCGCTGACCACCCAGGTGAGTCGCTACATGAATGACCTGGCGATTTTCCAGCCGGGCAGTGAACCGATGCTGCTGACCCGCGAGCAAATTGCCCGCACCCGTCAGCAATTCCTGAAAGTGGTGAGCAACCGGATTCAGGAACGCACCAATGACATCGCTATCGTCAGTTCGGTGATCGAGCAGAAAACCGCCCGCATTGCCGAGTTCAAGGAGCGCATCCACCAGCTGCAAGTGGCGCAAAGCAAACTGCGCCAGATGGACACCGAGATCGACGCGCTGCACGCGGCTTTCTCCACCTATGCCCAGCGTTTTGCCGAAAGCAGCAGCGCCCGCTCGCTGGACAGTGACCTGTCTAACGCGCGCGTGCTCAGCCCGCCGTACGAACCGACCGAAGCCGCGTTTCCGAAACCGATGCTGATCATTCCGTTCGGGTTGTTGGCCGGCCTGTTATTGGCCATCGCGTTGGTCTATGTGCGTGAGTTCTTCGATCATCGCTTCAAGCACCCTGCGCAAATCAGCCATGAGCTGGGCCTGCCCGTGCTGCTGGTGATCAACGAGCAACACGTGCTGCCAACCAACCCGCACAGAAGCATCTCCATGCGTGGCTTTGCGCACTGGGTGCGCAATTGAACGCGCCGCTCAGCGCCACCCGTCACACCAGCGCCCTGCCGATCATTCATTTGCTCAGCAGCGGCGGCTTCTATGGGGCTGAGCGGATGCTGCTGGACCATTGCCTGGCCACGCCGGGGCAGCACCAGGTGCTGTTTCTCGATGCGCCGCCAGACCTGATCGCGAGGTTTCGCGACGCCTCGGTGGACTGTCGGAGCTGCGCCGGGCTGGGGCAATTGCTGGGGCATTTGCGTCAGCGGCGCGCTGAAAAGCCGCTGATCAATACGCACAATTTCAAAGGTCTGTTGTTTGGCTGGGTGGGCGCCACGTTATGGCGCCTGCCGCTGGTGATTACGCAGCACGGGTTCACACCGCGCAGTCGCAAGCAAAAATTTTACACCTGGCTGAGTTTGCAGCTGTGCCGCACTGCCTCGGTCAATCGGGTTGTCTGCGTTGCCGAAAGCATCGCGGCGCTGCACCGCAAAGCCAGCGTGCGCGCGGACAAGTTGCAGGTGATCCCGAATGGTTTACCGGCGGCCAACGGACCGTCCGCACACACGGCTGAAAAGCCGCGCTGGCTGGCCGGTTACGTCGGACGCCTGAGCAGCGAGAAAGGCCCCGACCTGTTTCTCGATGCACTGATTGCGCTGTGCCTGCAACACCCGCACCTGGACGCCGTGATGCTCGGCGACGGTCCGGAGCGCGAGCGCTTGCTGGCGCGCATTCAAGCCGCAGGTTTGCAGGCGCGCATCACGCTGCCGGGGTATCAGGCCGACATGAGTGTGTGGTGGCGCCAACTCGATGCGCTGGTGATCAGCTCGCGCACTGAGGGCACACCGATGATTCTGCTGGAAGCCATGCAAGCCGGGGTGCCCGTGGTGGCCTTCAGCGTCGGCGGCATTCCTGATGTGCTGGAACACCGGCACAACGGGCTGCTGGCGACACCCGCCGACAGCACCGCCCTCGCCCTGCAGATCGGCACGTTGCTGACGGACCCGGCGCTGGCTGACGAGCTGATCGACAACGCAAGACGTACGCAACTGGATCGCTACGACCTCAAGGCCCTCGCCGAACGCTGGTCGCAGCTTTATGTCCGTACTGCACGGGAGGCTCGCGTGTGATATTTCCACTCTCGATCGTCAGTTTGCTCGCCCTGGTCTGCCTTGGTTTGCTGGCCAGCCCTTATCCGTTTCTGGCACCGGCCGCGGTGCTGGGCCTCGTCGGTGTCTCGCTGCTGTACCGAAAACCCACGTGGGGGTTGCTCGGGATTGCGGTGCTGGTGCCGTTCGAAGGCTTCTTCAAGGAAAACGCTTTTTCCGGCACCAAGTTCATCGGCGTGTCACTGGCCGTGATCCTGATGCTGCAACTGGCCATCCACCAGATTCCCTCGGAGCGCCTGCGCAGCAACATCTGGCGCTACCTCGTGTGGTTCATCGCCTTGTACATGCTCAGCCTGCTGCTCACCGACAACCTCGGCATGTCAATGAGTCACCTGCGCGAAATCAGCGTCGGCCTGATTCTGTTTGTGATCACTCTGTTGATCGGTCGCGAACTGAACATGGACCTGTTTGCCCGGTTGGTGACGCTCAGCGTGACCGCGACGTGTGCGCTGGCGATGTTTTCCGCCAAATACCAGGATCAGGGACGCGCCTCCGGCCTGCTCGAAGACCCGAACGGCTTTGCCATGCTCATCGCGTTCGCAGTGCCGCTGGCCCTGTGGCTGGTGATCAGCAGTCCGAAACTGTTGCATCGGTTGTTCTGGGCCACCTGCTTCATTCTGCTGCTGGGCGGCATGACCAAGACCGAATCGCGCTCCGGGCTGGTGGTGCTGTTTCTGAGCCTGATGATTGGCGTCTGGCACTACCGCACCGAGCTGGCACGCATCCGGCCCCGGCACCTGGGCTTTGCCATGCTGGGCGCGGTGATCGTGATTCCGCTGGCGATCTATGCGATGCCGGCCGGTTATGTGGAGCGCATCAAATCCTTGAGTATTCTGAGCGCCGGCGCGCGCAGTCAGGACGCTTCGCTGGGGCGTCGCGCCTCCTACCTCGTGGTTGGCAGCGAGATGATCCGCGAAAACCCGTTACTCGGCACGGGTCCCGGAACCTTCCCTCTGCACTACGCCGCCACCGGTTACGCCAAGGCCTTCTCGGCCAATCGCAAGATCGGCGACCTGTACCGGCGCGCGCACAACACCTACCTGGAAATCTTCAGTGAACTGGGCATCCCCGCCGGGCTGATGTTCGTCGGCATGCTTGGCCTGGGCCTGTACAACCTGATCCGCGCGCGGGCTGCCTGGCTGCTGCGACGTAACGGCGCGCAGGCGGATCTGTTGACCCACTTGAGCATGAGTTTTCTGTCACTGACGCTGTTCCTGATGTTCCTCAGTGCGCCGAACCAGAAGTACGTGTGGATCATGCTCGCCTTGACCAGCGTGCTGCGTATGAAAGCCGAAGAAAGTCCGTTGCCGGAGGCCAAGGCATGAGTCAAATCAGTATTGTCATCCCGATGTACAACGAAGCGCGCCACATTGGCCGCACGCTACTCGCTGCGCAGAAAGCCGCCCACGCCGCCAATCTCGAATGCGAGTTGATCGTGGTCGACAACGGCTCCATTGATCAAGGCCCACAGATTGCCCGCCAGTTCGGCGCGCAGGTGCTGGTCGAGCCGGGTGCGCTGATCGGCGCGCTACGCAATCGCGGTACGGCAATTGCCACGGGGGAATGGCTGGCGTTCATCGACGCCGACGTGGAAATGCCGGAAGACTGGCTGCGGCAATTGATCGAACTGGAAAGCGCCGGCCAGGCGGATGTCTTCGGCCTCGATCTGCACACCCCGGCCCAGGCGCCGTGGTACGCCACGGCCTGGCAACGACGCACGTTGCGCCCGTCCACCCACGCAGTACGCAAGGTCGACTGGCTGCCCAGCTGCAATCTGTTGATGCGCCGCGGCTGGTTCGACAAGGTCGGCGGTTTCGACGAACGCCTGCGCACCGGCGAGGACAAGGATTTCACGCTGCGCCAGCACCAGGCCGGCGCGCAAATATTGGCGATCAATCAAAGCGTCGCCCTGCATTGGGGTTACGAGGCCAACTGGCGCGAATGGGTGGGCAAGGAACTGTGGCGTCAGGGCAGCCATCTGCAATTGCTGCGCAACAACGGTGTCAGTCTGCGACTGCTGCGCTTTCCACTGTTATCGCTCGCAGCCTGGCTGCTGGACTTCCTGGCGGTATCGGCGCTGATGGGCGGTTTCGCTCATCACGCACTGCTGATGCTCCTGCTCTCCACCGTGCCGGCCCTGGTGATGAGCGTGCGTCAGAGCCACAAGCACCGCAACCTCGGCCTGACCCTGCAACTCTGGGGTTTGCATTGGGTGCGACTGCATCTGGCCGGCGCCGCGTTTATCCTGAGTATGTGTCGCTGGACTGCCAGGAGGCCTGCCCGTGGCTGAATTCATTTTCTGGACGTGCCTGTTGCTCCCTGCCTACGCCTACGTCGGCTATCCATTGCTGCTGACCGTGCTGGCGCCGCTGTTTCCGGCGCGGCGCATCACACCGCCGGGGCCGATGAATATCAGTATCGTGATTGCCGCGCACAACGAGGCGCGTCACATCGAACACAAGTTGCGCACCCTGCTCGCACAGGATTATCAGCCGGCCTCGCTGCAGATCATTCTGGCCAGCGACGGTTCGACCGACGACACCGTGGCGTGCGCGCGCCGGGTGGTTGATCCACGCATCACGGTGCTCGACCTGCCGCGTCATGGCAAAGCCGCCACGCTTAACGCCGGCGCAGCGCTGAGCACCGGAGACATTCTGGTGTTCACTGACGCCGACAACCAATGGTCGCGCGACACCCTCGGACATTTGCTCGCGCCCTTCGCCGACCCTGACGTCGGTGCGTGCGCCGGGCACATGGTGATCCCGGTGACGGGCGGTGGTCTGAGTGTCGGCGATAGTCTTTATCGGCATTACGAAGGCTGGCTGCGCAGTGTCGAAAACCGCACCGGATGCATGGTCTCCGCCGACGGTGCGTTGCTGGCCCTGCGCCGCGAGTTGTTCCAGAACATCCCGGCGGAGGTCAACGACGATTTTTTCATCAGTACCTGCGCGCCCGTGGCGCATAAACAGATCGCCTACGTGCCCGAGGCGCAGGTCATCGACCACGGTGTTGACGAGGCCGACAAGCAATGGCGTCGGCGTCAGCGCGTCACCGTCGGCGGCCTGCAAAGCCTGGCCCATCGCAGTGAACTGCTCAACCCGATGAAACACGGCCTCTATTCGATTGCGCTGATCAGCCACAAGCTGATTCGCCGACTGGCGCCGATCCTGCTGGTGCCGTTGCTGCTGAGCAATTTCTGGCTGTGGCAAGAACACGGTTTTTATCGCCTGAGCCTGATCGCGCAACTGTTCGGCTATGCGGTGGCCATTGCCGGCCTGATGGATTCAAAACACCGCTTGCCCAAACCCTTTCGCCTCGCCGCGTTTTTTCTGGTGACCCTCGCCGGGATGAGTATCGGTCTGTGGCAGTTCCTGCGTGGCCAGCGCTACGCACAATGGAATCCGGAACAGAATCGTTGAAAAAAAGGAAGTGCCATGGCGATCAGACAATTGTTAAAACGCACCAGTGGCTGGCTGTACCTCAACTCCCCGGTAGGGCGCAATCAGTTGCACGGCGCCGGGGTGATCCTGATGCTACACCGGGTGCTGGCCGACGATAATGCCGCCGACCTGCCCCACCGCAATGAATTGTGCGTCGGGCCGGAGGCCTTCGAGCACTTGTTGATCTGGCTCAAACGCCACTTCGATTGCGTACCGCTGATGGACATTCTGCAACCCGGCACGCTGCGCTCGCAGCGGCCGAAAGTCGCGCTGACGTTCGACGACGGCTGGCGCGACAACGCCCTGAATGCCTTCCCGCTGCTGCAAAAATACCAGGTGCCGGCGAGCATCTTTCTCTCCACCGATTTCATTGGCAGTCGGCAGCGGTTCTGGTGGGAAAGCATCGGCGAAACGCTGTGGGGCAGCCATGGCGAGAAGGCCCGCGCGCACATCATCAGTCGCCTGAACATGGCCGGACGGCCGGTGCCGGCACAGCTCGCAGAAGGCGATGTGCAGCGCCGCAGTCTGGGCCTTCTGCAGTTTCTGCAAACCCTGAAAACCCTCGCCCCGCACGACCTCGGTCGCCTGACCGATGACTGCCCGCAAGAATCGATGCCACAAGCGCTGGACTGGCATCAGGTGCGGTCGCTGGAAGCCTCCGGTCTGGTGCGTTTCGGCCCGCATGGCGCCAGTCACGCGATCCTCACCGGCCTTGATGATCAACGTCTGGACGAGGAGTTGAGGCGCAGCCGCGACGCTCTTCTGAACAGCTGCAATCGGCCGCTGCCGGTCTACTGCTACCCCAACGGCGACAACGACGCGCGCGTACGCCAACACGTGGCGCAACACGATTATGCGTTTGGCCTGGGCACCGGCACCGGCATCTACCGGGGTGCCGAAGACCCGCTGGCGTTGCCGCGTTTTGGCGTCAGCCAGCGCACCGCGCGTAACCCGCAATTGTTGTCGTGGCGTATTTTTCGCGGGGCACGGCCATGAGCCGCAGCAACTACCTCAAACACTTGGCCATGAGCATGGGCACCAAGCTGGCGATGATCGCTTTGCGCTTGCTGCGCAACGTGTTACTGGCGCGGATCCTCGGGCCGAGCGAACGCGGTCTGTTTGCGCTGCTCAGCATCCTGCCCGACCTGATCAGCGCCGCCACCAGCGGCGGGCTCAATTCGGCGGTCGGTTTCCAGGCGGCCAAGCAGCGGCCGATGGGGTTGTTGCTCAGTCAGGTGCTGGTCTTCGGTTGCCTGCTGGCGGGTTTGCTGACGCTGCTGGTGGTGGCGCTGACCCGCGAGTTCGGCGCCGAACTCGACATCACCACGCAACTGGGGCTGCTGGCCTGGCTGTTGCTGTTGGCGGTGCCGTTGACCGTGCTCAAAAGTGGTTTGCTGACGTTGCACAATGCCTCTGGCGGGATCATGGCGTTCAACGTCCTGCGCCTGATCGAGTCACTGGCGCCCTTGCTGTTGTTTCTCGCCCTGTTCTGGATGTGGAAAGACGCGGCGCTTGAAGCGGCACTGATCAGTTGGCTGGCGGGCATCAGCCTGGTCGTGCTGACGGGCTGGTTCTGGCTCAAGCGCGCGCAACCGCTGAAGCTGCAATGGGACCGCGCCAGCCAGAACGAACTGCTGCGTTTCAGCGCCCGCAGTCATCCCGATCTGCTCTTCCAGCAAGTGATCTTGCGCTCCGATTACCTGTTCATCGGCGCCCTGCTTGGCAGTACCGCGCTGGGTCATTACGCCATGGCCAGCGCCGCTGCGGAATTGCTGCTGATCGTCCCCGAAGCGGTGACCACGCCGCTGATGAAGCGTCTGCTGCAGCAGGATGAAGGCATGGACAAAGTCACACCGCTGGCACTGCGCCTGACCGCGACGGTGATGCTCGGCGCTTGCCTGACCATGGCGGTGATCGGCGAATGGCTGATCGTCACGCTGTTCGGTGTCGCCTATCAACCGGCCTACCCGGCGTTGCTCGCGCTGCTGCCGGGCCTTCTGGGCCTGTGCTACGCGAGCATCCTGCGCCTGGACTTGCTGGGCAAGAATCGCCCCGGCACGATCTCGCTGCTGATGGGCCTGGGCGCCCTGCTCAACCTCGCGCTCAACCTGGTGCTGATCCCGATGTACGGCATTGTCGGCGCAGCAGCCGCGTCGTCCATCTCGTATCTTGCGGTGACGGTCGCGTTGCTGGTGATGTATTGCCGATTGAGTGGCGTGCCGGTCTGGCAAACCCTGATCATCCTGCCCAGCGACTTCAGCCCCATGTTGCAAATGCTACAGCGCAAGTCGGCATGAAACGCCTGATCCTGTTATTGACCCTGGGCATCGTCATGATCCCTCATCGCATGGTTTGCCGCGCAAGCATCTGGCTGCACGGTAGCCACTCCATCCACGGTCAACACCGTCAGGAGCCAGTCACATGAGTGTTTTTTTGAAAAAACTCCGCGAGCGCATCCGGCACAAAGGCTGGCGCGCCACCGCCGCCAAAGGCTGGCAACGTTACGTCTATTTTCATTGGGAATTGTTATGGATGGAGCGCGATCTGGTCACACCGGTCCCGCCGCATAAACTGCGACCCTACCCGCCGCTGAAAGTCGTCAGCATCACCCCGGAAAACGCCGTGGCGTTCACCCGTTATTTTGGTGACCGCGTAGACACCATGGCCGAGCTTGCCCGTGAAGGCTTCACCGGTCAGATGCACGTCGACGACGCCGGTGACGCAGTGGCATTCATCTGGGGCGCGGCCCGCGACTATCACGACAAGCACTATTACGGCTGCAGCTTCCCGGTGAAAGCCGGCGAATTCTTCGAGTTCGGCGGCGAACTGAGCCGGGCTTACTGGGGCACCCGATTGTCGATGGACCTGCAGACCAGACTGTGGGAAGCCATGCAGGCACAGGGCTGCAACAAGGTGGTGGATGTGTGCGATTCACGCAATATTCCGGCGCTGAAATTGCACATCCGCACCGGCTATACAGAACAGGGACGGGTGATGAACGTGTACGGGTTGTTTGGCCGTTGGCGTTTTTACCGGGAAACCCGTTACAGCGGTTCGCGTCTCGATGCCCTGCGCAAACCGCAACGTTCAACCATTACAGAACCGGTGACTTGAGCTTATGGCAGCGCGATTCGAATGGCGCACTTCGCTGTGCGCAGCAGATTTCCCCGCAGCGGCCCATGAAGCGCTGCGCCTGCGAGTGATGGACCACACGCCGTTCAACGCGCTGGCCTGGATGTGCGCGTCCGAACAGGCACTGACCGGCGCGCATCGTTTGCACGTGCTGCTCGGCTGGCAGGGTACCGAACTGGTGTTTTGCCTGCCGCTGGTCGCCTCGGTCGAGCGTATCGGCAGGTTGCCGTTTCGGGTTCTGCATCACCTTGGCTACCCGCTGACCGATCGGCTCGCATTGCTTGCTCGCGTGGATGCCGACGACATGCGCAAGGCCCTGATCGAGATTCGCCGGCGGTTGCCGCATGCCCTGCTGCAACTCAACGAGTTGTCCGAGCCGATTGGCGCTGAAAGCGCGTTGACCGAATGGATGGCCCACAGCTCAACCGGCGAACGGCGCCTCAGTTGCCGGGTGCCGGTGCACCTGATCAGCGACGCCGACCGCCAGGAAGTTTCCGGTGCCCCGCGCTACAAACTGCGCCGGGCGCGCAAACGGATCGCGGCCTGCGGTGCCGTGATCCGCCGTATCACACCTGATGCGTCGAGCATGGGGCCGTTGCTGCAAGCCATCAGTGAAGTCGAGGCGGTGAGCTGGAAAGGCGACGAAGGCGTGGGGATTTTCTCCGATGAACGTCATCGGCAATGGATGGACCGCGCCTTCACCGCCCTCGCCGCGCAAGGGCTGGTGCGCGTGGTGGTGCTGGAACTGGACGGCCGTTGCATCAGTTATCGACTGGGTTTGCTGGAACAGGGTCGGCTGTACGATTACAACCTGGCGTTCCTGCCGCAATACGCTGACCTGGGCAGCGGCCGGGTGCTGCTGGAAGAATGGATTCGCTGGGGGCTGGACGACAATTGGCGCTGGATCGATGCGTCGCGGGTCAGTCTGGAAAATTCCAGCCATCAGCTGCATGAACGCATGAGCGGCCAACTCGAGCACTGGCGCTGGAGTTTCTATTCCTGGCGCCCCAGCGGCCTGGCACTCGGATTGGCCCTGCGCAGTTGGCAGCGATGCAGACCCTGGCTGTACAAATGGCGCTCCAAACGGGCTGCAAACGTGACGGTGCCCGCGGCGCCGTTGCCGACCGCCAAAGTTGCCGCACACACCGAACCTCAAAGGGAGAGCGAACATGCCACGCCAAGTCATAGTCAACGCTGATGACTTCGGTCTCAGCCCGTGCGAGAACGCGGTGATATTGGGTGCGTTCCAGGCCGGTGTCATCAGTTCTGCCACGGCGATGGCGAACATGCCAGCGTTCGAAGCGGCGTGCGCCATGGCCCGACACCCGCTGCTTGAAGGGCGGATCGGCCTGCATTTCAACCTCACCTATGGCCGTCCTTTGAGCCAGAGCATTCTCGCCCGCCCTAATTTTTGCGACAGCGCCGGAGTCTTCGACCTCAACCTGCCGCGCCACCGTTTGCGGCTCGATCGTCAGGACCGCAATGCCGTACTGGAAGAACTCGAAGCGCAGTGGCAACGCTGCCTCGACAACGGCGTACGGCCCAGCCATCTGGATTCCCATCAGCACGTGCACAACATTTGGCCGATCGGTGAAATCGTCGCCCGCTTCGCCGCACGTCAGGGCGTCGCCGTACGGCTGGCGCGCAACGTGGGGCAAAACCTGAACCTGCCCAAGCGGGTTTTCAAGGCACTGCTCAACCGTCGTTTGCGCAGGCTCGCAGGCACGACGGCGGATTACGTCTGCACGCCCGTGGGCTTGCGCGACGGTGACGTGCCCACCGATGGCGTGCTGGAAATTGTCGCCCACCCGACCCGGCTCGGCGCCGATTTCGGCGACGCCTACCTGTCCCCACAGGAATCGTTGAAAGCCCTGCTGAGCCAGCGATTGCTGGGCGTCCCACGCGTCTCCTATGGCGTCCTCAACGAGGATTCGCGTGGGCCTGGCGCGTCGCTGGAGCGACCTGCATAAGTTGCATCATATTCAAAGCTGGCGCTTTGATGAGTTCCACCGCGTGATCCATACCCAACAAGAGCGTCCCCACCACACCTTGCTCCGTCTTTGGAGAGCATCATGAAAGTCATCGACAAGCTTCGCGCACAAATCAAACAAAAAGGCCTGAGCCGCACGTTCCGCACACTGTGGAGGCGTTATGTTTTTTTCCATTGGGAGTTGTTGTGGATGGAGCGTGACCTGGTCAGCCCGGTGGCGCCGCACAAACTGCGCCCTTATCCACCCGTGCGAATGGCGGTGATCACCACGGAAAACACCTGCGCCTTCGCCAAACATTTTGGCGACCGCGTCGGCACCATGGCCGAACTCGCCGCGGACGGGCACACGGGGCACATGTACCTTGATGATGAAGGCCATGCCATCGGGTTCATCTGGGCCAGCACCCGTAACTACCACGACCGCCACTATTACGGTTGCTGGTTCCCGATCAATCCCGGCGAGTTTTTCGAATTCGGCGGTGAAATGATCCGCGCCTATTTCGGCACCAGCCTGTCGGTGGACGTTCAGGTCGCCCTGTGGGAAACCATGGCCGCCAAGGGCTGCAACAAGGTGGTGGACGTGGTCGAAACCCACAACATCCCGGCGATGAAGCTGCACATTCGCATGGGCTATCAGGAGCAAGGCCGAGTGACTCACGTCTACGGTCTGTTTGGCTCCTGGCGGTTCTACCGGGAGACTCGCTATACCGGCTCGCGCCTCGACCCGCTGCGCAAAACGGGCCGGCCGATGATGACCGGGGCGGCGAGTGCATGAAGGCTGACTGAAGGCCACTCTCTGTGCCGGGGCAACGCAAACCGGAACGCCGCACCGCTCGCTCCTACCAGGATTTTTCCCGGCGATTTGCAGGAAGCAAGTCGCCGCAAAACCTGTAGGAGCCGAGCTTGCTCGCGAAAGGGCATTAACGTCTATAACGTTAAGTCATACGATCTCCTCGCAACAATTTCCAGGTGAACTGGAGACCTGCCCGGCTACACAACCCAGCATTATCGTGGCTTTAAAACTGGCTCGCCCTTGCCCACCCATTCCAATTCCGGTAAAACTCGAGCAGTTGTACGATGACATAATAAAAACACGAAGCCATCCTGGGAGATGGCACGTACCCTTCTCGAGAACCTGCCATGACCCGCCCCGCCCTCGCTTCATCCACCCCAACGCCTTTTCCCCGTCACATCGCCGTGCTCATTTTGTTGTGCATGGGCTGTGCTTTCGCCGGCAACCACGTGGCAGCCCGAGTCGCCTTCGATGATGGCGCCGGAGTGTTGCTGGCGATCCTGATGCGCTCGGGCGGGACCTTGCTGGTGCTCGCCGCGCTGGTGCTGTGGCAACGACAAAGTTTGCGCTTGCCGGCGGGTGCCTGGCGCTGGCAACTGCTGTTGGGTTTGCTGATTACCGCGCAAAGCTTGTGTCTTTATTCCGCTGTCGCGCGGGTGCCAGTCGCCCTGGCGCTGCTGGTGGCCAACGTCTTCCCGATCCTGCTGGCGCTGCTCACCTGGGCGCTGGGCGGGCCACGGCCGACGGCGCGCACGGCCGCATTAATGGGGCTGATTCTGGTAGGGCTGGTATTTGTGCTCGACGTGCCGGGGCGCCTCTCGGCCAATGCCAGCGTTGGCCCGCAATGGTTGCTCGGCGTGGCCCTGGCGTTTTGCGCCGCTACGGTCTTCGCCTGCGCGCTATGGATCACCGATCACAAGTTGTCTCAAGTGCGCGGTTCGGTGCGCAGCCTGCTGACCATTTTCATCGTCTTCAGCAGCGTCAACCTCGCCGGTTTGACCGGCGCCCTGCCCGGCGGCCTCAACCTGCCGGCGACGTCCACAGGCTGGCTGGCCCTCGCGACGCTGGTGGTGCTGTATGGCACGGGTTTCATCGTACTGTTCATTTCCGTGCCACGTCTGGACATGCCACGCAATGCGCCGGTGATGAACATCGAACCGCTGGCGACCCTGCTGATGGGCTGGATTGTGCTGGATCAGATGCTAAGCGCGGGACAGGTCCTGGGCGGCGTGATTGTCGTGACGGGCATCGTGCTGTTGACCTACCGCAAGGCCGTGACAAAGGTTGAGGCGAAAACTGCGGTTTGAGAACAAGCAGGTCAGCGGGGTTTGACGACCACCAACAGATCCGTGAAATGCTCGACCTTGATCGGCAGGTTATCCGCCAGTGTCGCCAACGCCGCATCGGTATCGTCGAGGCGGAACACCCCCGACACCCTCAACGCCTGCAGCGCTTGTTCGTCATAACGCACCAGGCCGTGGCGGTACCTGGCCAGCGCTTGCAGTACTTCGCTGAGTGGTCGGTCGTCGACTTTCAGCAAGCCGCGGGTCCAGGCGTCCGGGTCGGCGGTGCCGATGGCGCGCGGTGCCTGCACCCTGCCCTCTTTCAACAGGGTTTGCTCGCCCGCCCTGACGTTAACCGCTTCGGCCCCATCCGCTTTGGCGGCAACGACCGATTCGAGCACGCTGACCATCGTGGAGCCGTCCGCTTCGCGCTTGACCAGATAACGGGTGCCAAGCGCCGTTGCGGTGCCTTGGTCGGTGCGTACGACGAAAGGTCGCTGGGCGTCCTTGGCCACTTCCACCCACAACTCCCCGGCCAACAACTCGATCACCCGTTGCTGCCCGTCGAATTTCACGTCCAGCGCCGACTGGCTGTTGAGTTGCAGATGGCTGCCGTCCGACAACGTCAACTCGCGCCGCTCGCCCATGCCGGTGCGCTGATCGGCCATCCAGATCGGCAGGTTGTCGACACCGACCCAGCCACACACCAGCACCCCCAGCAGCGCCAACGCCTGAGTTGCACGACTTGAGGCGAATCGACCCGGTCGCGCGAAAGCCTGTTTCAACGCAACCCGTGCTGGGGCGACCGGCAGTTCATCGAGGCTGGTCCACAAGCTGCACATGCGCTCAACGGCAACCGCATGCCGTGGATCGGCTGCGCACCAGGCATCGAATGTTGCGCGCTCGGCGTTACCGATGGAGTCGTCATGCAGCAACGTCAGCCAGCGCGCCGCTTCGGTAATCATCTGCTCGGTCGGTGGCGTCACGATGGCTGATCCGCCCCGTACAAGGTGTTGTAACAATGAACCAGTGCCGCCGCGACGTAGTTTTTCACCGTGCTGGCCGATACCTTCAATTCCAGTGCAATCTGGCTGTAGGTCAGGCCATCAAGCCGACTCAGCAGAAACGCCTCGCGGGTTTTGGTCGGTAATCCAGCGAGCATCACGGCGATTTTTTCCAGCGCCTCAAGAGCGACATGAATCGCCTCGGGGTCCGGCATGCCGGCATCACTCGCCTGAATCGCCAACGCCTCAAGATACGCCTGCTCGATCCGCCGGCGTCGGGCGCCATCGATCAGCAAACGCCCGGCCATGGTCGCCAGAAACGCCCGAGGCTCCTTGATGGTGTGCGGTTCAGTCAATGTGAGTACGCGGATGAACGCGTCCTGGGCCAGATCGGCGGCCCGTTGCGAACAGCCGAGTTTCTTCCGCAGCCAGCCATGCAACCAGGGATGATGATCGCTGTAGAGCTGGGTGAATGTCCGATGACGGTTCACCAGATCGTCATTAGCCACGGAAAAGTCGCGCATACGAAAAAATTTCTCAAATAAGAAAGATTACCAGTAGCGACAACATGACAGCAAATCCGCGGCAGAGCAAGCCGAGGCGCAACGACGAGCGGCTGCCTTGCCGTCAGACCGGGGGCAATCCCTGCCAAGCCCGCCGCAACAACCAGACCACCTCTTCATCCGGGGTCTGAGAAAAATCCACGTACCAATGCCCGATCGACATCAGCCACTCGGGCATCAGCGGACAGATCAGCTCATCCACTTCATCGCGTAGCGCCTCTGCGGTTTCGATGGCGGCCACCGGCACCGCAACGACAATGCGCGCGGGCATCTGCAAGCGCACTGCATCAATAGCCGCCCTCATCGACGCGCCCGTCGCCAGCCCGTCGTCGATCAGAATCACCGTCTGCCCATTCAACCGCACAGCCGCGCGCCCGCCGCGATAAACCTGCTCGCGACGCAACAGCTCTCGCGTCTCGCGAGCGACAATGGCCTCAAACTCGGCTTTGCCGACCGGGTGAGCCCGCAGCGCTTCTTCATTGAGGATTTGAATGCCGCCACTGGCAATCGCACCCATGGCCAATTCCGGCTGGGATGGAACGCCCAGTTTGCGCACCAGAATCAGGTCCAGGCGCACCGCCAGAGCGGTCGCTACTTCGCAGGCAACCGGCACACCGCCACGCGGCAAGGCGAGAATGATCACGTCGGATTGATGGGCGTAATGGCGTAGCGGCTCGATCAAACGGCGGCCGGCATCGGCGCGATCCTGCAAGACCGTGGGCGAACAGAAACTCATCTGAAAACCTCCACAGGCGATCACGCCTGCCGGTTAGTCCCCAGATGAATTGTCGGCCCGAGTTCCAGCGACGGCAACCCGCCCCACTACACCAACCGCTCGATTTTCTGATGCTTCCACACCCGTTTGTAATACAGCGTCTGCAGCACCAGCATGCCCAGATACGCCACCGGAAATGCCATCCAAACGCCCTGCAGACCGAAGTGTCCGTCCAACACATAGGCCACCGGCAACTGAACCCCGACCACGCAAAAAATCGAAATCGCCATCGGCACCAACACATTGCCGCTGGCGCGCATGATGCCGCCGATGATCGCCTGGAAGCCAAACACCAACAGGCTCCAGAGCATGATGTGCAACAGTTGCTCGGCCTTCGCCCGCGTCAATTCATCGGTCAAAAACAGGCCCAGCAACCAGTGCGACAGCAGGTAACCCAACACCACCAGACCACCGGTCAGGCACACGTTGATCAGCAGACCCGTGCGCAAAATCGGCCCGATCCGCTCGACCCGCGCCGCGCCAATCGCCTGCGCACCAAGGATCGAGGCGGTGATCGCAATCGACAGCGCCGGAAACTGCACGTAATTGACGATCTGCGTCACTGCGCCATACGCCGCCGTCGCCTGCGAACCGTGCTGATTGACCAGCGCGAGAATCACCAGCTCCGACACCGACAACACCACCATCTGCAACCCGGTCGGCAACCCGATGCGCAATACCTTGCCCAGAATCACCCGGTCCAGTCGCATCGCCGCAAACATCTCGCGATCCGGCGCCAACGGATGCCCCCGCCTGATCAGCCGCCACGACAACCAGCCCATCGCCGCCAGATTGCCCACCAACCCCGCATACGCCGCACTTTGAATCCCCATCATCGGTAGCCCCAGCCAACCGCGAATCAACGCCGGCGTCAGCGCCAGCCCGATACACGTCGACACCACCAGCGCCACCAGCGGCGACACCGTATCGCTCACCCCGCGCAGCAACTGCGTGAACAGCACGTACACCAGCAGCGACGGCATGATCCACATCATCACGTGGGCATACGCAACGGCATCGTCCAGCACATCCGCCGGCGTGCCCAAACCCTGCAGCGCCGCCCGCGCAAATACGCTGCCGAGCACCGCGGCTGTCAGGCCGATGATTGCACCCAGGAGCAACGTCGTACCGGCAATGGCTTTGACCAGATGCGGTTCGCGTGCGCCCCAGGCCTGACCAATCAACACCCCCGCCCCGGCGCCGAGGCCGATCACCAGCGCGATGAAAAAGAACACGATGGGGAACATGCCCGACACCGCGGCCAGCGCTTGCGTGCCGAGCATCTGCCCGATGTAAATGCTGTTGATGGTGCCCGACATCGATTGCAGAAAGTTGGAGAGAACCATGGGCGCGAGGAAAAGCAGGTAGGTTTTCCAGAGGTGGTGATCGGTGGTCGGAGTTTGCATTGGGTGAAGATCCGGCTCGACTGCGGGGTACGGTTTGCAAGGATAGCGTCAGCGGCGATGAACACGGTGAAATGATGGGTCAGGGTGTGTCCGTTTTTTTGCGCGACGGGGAGTAGACGTCGTAGGACCGCTATAAAGTTCCTGCGCAAAGCTCGGAACCGCTCACCTTGCCGGGGGATGCGATGAGGCTTATAGTCCGGTCCGTCGTCCGGATGGGCGATTCGGGTTTGGCGACCTGATAACAGAGAATGCGAGGGCTCCAGGCTTTATTGCAGGGGTCGTCGCACCCGCAAAGCCGCTATTATGGCGGCTGTGCGCGGGAGACCTTCGGGTCTGCCGGTTTTCTCTGTTGCCGGTTCGCCAACCTGCGCACAGCTGCCACCCAGTCGTTTGGCGACGACTGAGTGACGGCGTTAGCCAATCAAACAGAGATTTTCATATGAATAGATACATGCCCTTAACCGGAATCGACCTGATCCCGGCTCTTTGCTCATCGACACCCAAGCCCCACTCGACGTCCTGCAAGCCATGGCCGACCACCGCATTCGCTCGGTCACGCAGGTACTGGAAAACATCGCCTATCGCGCAGAGCTGGGTTGCGACACGGTGGTGTTGACGGACTTTTCTCAGCTGCTGGTCATTCCGTTGCGCGATGGCTGTGATTTGATGGATGTGATTGGGCGGCGGTTGCGCGCGCAGGTTGCGAGTGAGTGATGAAGACGGGCGCTGAATGCGCCCGTTTTTCGGTGAGTCTGCTTTCGGCGATTAACTGCCGTTCACGAGCGACCGCTTCCTGCCAATGCCTTTTGCGGCACCGTTTGCTCAGCAGCTTCTTTCAGGCTGAGCACCAGGGAAGTGGCGTCCATATCCGCGCCGCCGTTGTCGATATGATTTTTCAGAATGGCGTAAGCGGCTTCTGCAGTTGCGATAGTAGCGCCCACTTCCCGGCCAGCGTCCATGGCAAGGGTCAAGTCCTTGGCGAGTAGCCAGGTCTTGAAGCCCGCCTTATAACCCTTCGATGCGGGAGCGCTTGGAACAACACCCACACCGGGGTTCCAGACGCGGAAAGTCCAGTTGTCGGCAGTGGAGCGGATGGCGATTTCAAAGAACTCTTTCAGGTTCAAACCCAGACGCTCAGCCAGTGCAGTAGCTTCGCAGTTCACTGCGACGCAAACACCCATAATCAGGTTGTTAACGACCTTGGCAGCTTGACCTGCTTCCGGGCCGCCAGCATGTGCGATATAACCGCCCATCGGGCCCAGCAGCTCTTTGACACGGGCCACGTGTGGGTCTTCGCAACCAATCATGAAAGTCAGACTAGCGTCTATGGCACCTTCTGTACCACCGGAGACCGGCGCCTCAGCGAAGATGCGGCCTGCCTTTTTGGCAGACGCGTGCACGGCGCGGGCGTTTTCAATACCAATCGTAGAGCAGTCGATTACAACCGTATCTGGATCAATACTCGCAAACACGCCGTTTGGGCCAGTCAAGACTTCTTTGACCTCAGCACCGGTAGGCAGCATCGTGAACACGGCATCTACGCCCTTACAGGCTTCGGCCACGGTGGCACAGATCTCGACGCCATTCCTGGCAGCCCCTTCACGGGCTGTTGAGTCAATATCTACACCTTTAACAGTGTAGCCAGCGTTCAACATGTGTTTGGACATCGGATTGCCCATGAAACCGAGACCGATCCAAGCGATAGTTTTCATTTTTGTTCTCCATTGCTTTAAAGGATTTATGTCAAACAATTCTGCGCATTCAATATCAGCTGCGTTATTCGGCGCCTTGGTGGTGCACGCAATACTTAACGCTGATCAATTGACTTTATGTAGGGATTTACGCTTACTTCGCTCCAAACACCATTCAGAGCGAATGGATCACTACGCTGAAACTCTTCAGCTTGCTCAAGAGTCTCCGCCTCTACTACAAGCATGCTTCCAATTTTCTTATCGCTATCAGCGGAAGTGTAGGGCCCAGCAATTAAGATTTTTATTGACGCGCTTTTTAAGTACGCACGATGCGCATCATACAATTCATCGCGCCTTGTTGGTGTAGAGGGATTATCTCTGCAGTAGATGACGTATAGCATGCTGCACCTGTTATTATTTTTCGGTACCTTCCCATAAGTTAGACCCTCAAAGAATGGTCTAACTCGATGGGATTACGGTACTTCCGCCGGTGGTGCCTTCACAACACAATAAACACACATCCGGCGTGCAAAAAATCACTGATGTCGCTATAGGAAGATTTCCTGATTGGCATTGACCTGGTCTGCGATGAACCTTGCCACCTCTCGAATGTGTGCAGCTTTGCGATGATCCTCGTGCACATGCATGTAGAACGAGCGCTTGATGCTGACCTGGTCTGAAAGGACAGGAATCAGCTTGGGAAAAGAAGTAGCAATGTAGGCAGGGAGAATCCCTAGCACCGTGCCCCCCAAGACTGTATGCAGCTGAGTAAGCAGGTTGGTGCTGCGCAAGCGCGAAACCAGCTCCACGTCTAATCCACTGGAAAAATTGAGTTCAGGTGCGAACAAAAGCTCCTCGACGTACCCCACAAATGGGTGACGTTCCAGATGCTTCTGTGTTCGTATCGGAGGGGACTCATCAAGGTATTGACGGGTGGCGTAAATTTGAAGGCGATAGTCTGTAAGGCGTCGCGAAGCAACACGCATATGTTCCGCTGTAGCCAGGCTGATGCCGATATCTGCCTCACGCTTGGAAAGACTAAACACACGGGCAGCTGCGTAAATCTCTATTTCTAGATTGGGATGTTTCTTTGTGAGTTCGGCAAGTTTGGGAGCGAGAAAAACGCTGCCGAAGCCATCCGGGGCACCAATTCTTACCAGACCGGAGATTTGGCCAGGATCGGTTTCATCGCTCTTGTACGAGAGCAGAATGCTCTCCATACTTTCAACAGCGTTTCGAACCCTCTCCCCCTCGGGAGTTAAATCGTATCCGGAATTGCTCTTGTGGAAGAGTCTTATCTTCAGTCCATCCTCTAATGCTGCGATATGCCGTGCAACTGTTGTATGTTCCGTCCCAAGTTTTTCGGCAGCGCCTGACAAAGTACCGGCCCTTGCCACGGCTAAGAAATATCGAAAGTCATCCCAGTTTTCGTTTTTTTGTTTTTTTGACATCTCTTAATTCCTAACCTCAGTGAGAAATTACTACTCAGGATCCTCCCATGGAGCCCTGTTAGTGAATCTGGACTCAATGTAAGTTTTAAAGGCCTCGACTTTTGCCGATGTGTAGGCAGATGAAGGTCTAACAAGGTACACGCCCGAGTCAGCGCCGAATGTCCAGTTTGGAAGTATTCGAACGAGCTGACCTTTCTTCATGGCTCTTGCCACTAGCCACGTACTGCCAGCCACAATACCTAAGCCATGGATGGCAGAAATCAGAAGGCCTTCGTTATCGTTACTTTTGATTGAGCCTTTTGGCCTGACGGTGACGGCCTTACCATCCGACACGAGCCGCCAGTCAGGAAAAGTGCTGAAGCCCGTGTAGGACAAACATTGGTGGTTCACCAAATCGTGAGGGTGCTGGGGTGCTCCATGTCGCTCGATGTACACCGGCGAGGCACACATGATCCGCCTTTGATCGCAAAGCTTTCGCGCAATCAGCCGGCTATCTGGCAAATCTCCGATACGTATCGCCAAGTCATGGGCCTTCGAGACGATATCCACGAATTCGTCGGTGTACTCGAGTTCCAGCGAGAGAAGCGGGTGGAGTTTGGCGAACTCAGCGATCAAAGGACTTAACCACATCCGGCCCATTGCGGACGGCAGCGACAATCTGAGCGTGCCCTGGATCGCCGAAGCGTCTTGAAGCGCTTCGGATTGGGCTTCCTGAATCAACCGCGCAGCGGCGCGGATGTTCTCAACAAAACGCGCACCGACGTCAGTGAATCTGACGGCTCTGGTTGTTCTCTCAACCAGCCGAACACCCAGCTTCATTTCCAGTGAGGAAATTCGCTTCGACAAAACGGATGGATGCCGCTCGAGAACCTTTGCTGCCGCTGAAAACGTGTGATGGTCTGCAAGCGCCAGGATTGCTGAAAGTTCATCGGATTTGCGGCTATCGAACGGATCCATCAACAACCTCAGCAGGGGCGGGATTCAGAGTTAAGGGATCAGAACAATTGAGCCTTTGGAATGCCCGTTCTCAATGTCCTGCTGGGCCTTGGCTGCTTCCTTCAAAGGGTACGTTTTGGAAACATGGGCTTTGATGATGCCCTTGGCGATAGCGTCGAGTACGTCAGCTGCACGTTCCTGATAAGCCTCAACTGTAGCTACATGCGCCATCAAGGAAGGCCGGGTGAGATACAACGAGCCTTTGGCATTTAGTGTCCCTACCGCGATAGGATCCGGCACCCCACTGGAGATACCGTAAGAAACCATCAGGCCACGCACGCGCAGGCAATCCAGCGAAGTGTCAAAGGTCTGCTTGCCGATTGGGTCATAGACAACGTCGGCCTTCTTCCCACCGGTGACTTCCTGGACGTTTTTTGCCAAGGTCGCGCTGTCGAAAACGAAGACGTGATCACAACCGGCAGCGCGTGCCCGCTCTACGCTCGATTGTTTCGACACGACTCCGATTACGTTCGCACCCAAGTGCTTTGCCCAAGACGCCATCAGCTGACCGACACCGCCTGCGGCGCCATAAAGCAGAACGTTTGTGCCGTTGACGACCGGGTAGGTGGTTTTGAGCAGGTACTGAGCGGTGATGCCTTTGAACAGGATCGACGCCGCCTCTTCAAAGCTCATATTGTTGGGTAGCTTGACCAATCGCTCTGCAGGATAAAGTCTGACAGCGGCATAGCTTCCAATAGGGCCAGTTGCGTATGCCACGCGATCACCAACCTGAACGCTCGTTACGTTCGGCCCAATGGCCTCCACAACGCCAGCGCCTTCCAAGCCAATGCCTGAAGGCAGCGGGATCTTCACTTCACCACGGCGCTGACTGATATCCAGGGGATTCACCCCCACCGCGTATTGCCTGAGACGTACCTGTCCGTCAGACGGCTCACCCACCTGAACGTTGTCCAGATGAAGTTGCTCGGCACCGCCAAAGCTCTCAAAACGCACTACATCATTCATCACTCATCTCCCGTGGAATCCACTGTATCAAAAGTCGCACCTTGCACCCAAGGCAACAAGCCATGTCAGGTGCAGCACAGAAGTGCACTGAATGCACGAATCTGATTGTTTTCACGGGAGGGTTTGGGTTCAACGGGCTGTGCGATAGGTGGGTGGCTGTCAGCGCGGCATTCCCTTTTTTCTGCACATCCGTTGAGCAGATTCTGCTCTGTGACACGCCATAGGCCACTCCTAGACTCAGTTGCGTTCCCTCGGGTGCCAGGCGACTTGGCTCCCGTTGTATGGAGTACGAACCATCGAGCATCACCGAATTGTCGGAGCGTCAGCTTCAGATAATCCAACGATGGCGGCCAGTTCGATTGGCCGGCAGTCAAGAACAAAAACAAAATGAGCCCACCGGGCCGAGGAACTGCAAATGAACGAGATAGCGCAAGAGCAAACTGTTGGCTCATCCGAAATAGGACGGCAAGACAAGAAGGTGATTTTCGCCTCTTCTCTTGGGACGATTTTCGAGTGGTACGATTTCTTCCTGTATGGCGCCTTGGCAGTCATCATCGGCAAGCACTTTTTCTCAGGGGTTAATGACACAACCGCCTTCATTTTTGCCCTGATGACATTCTCCGCCGGGTTCCTTGTAAGACCCTTCGGCGCGTTGGTGTTCGGTCGCTTAGGCGACATGATTGGCAGAAAATATACCTTCATGGTAACCATCATCCTGATGGGCGTGTCGACCTTCCTGGTAGGGATCCTTCCCACCTACGCAACCTGGGGCATTGCCGCTCCAATCATTCTCGTCTTTCTGCGTATGCTCCAAGGCCTGGCGCTTGGTGGCGAGTATGGCGGGGCTGCCACCTATGTGGCCGAGCATGCGCCAAGAAACAAGCGCGGCATGTTCACTGGCTGGATTCAGTCCACAGCGACCTTCGGACTGTTGCTCTCACTGCTGGTCATCTTGATCTGTCGTAAAATCACCGGCGATCAATTTGAAGTATGGGGCTGGCGGATCCCGTTCCTCTTATCTCTGGTGATGGTCGGCATCTCTGCATGGATTCGTATGAGCATGCATGAATCGCCCTCCTTCAAAAAAATGAAAGAAGAGGGAACCACTAGCAAATCGCCCATCCGCGACTCATTCGGCTCCTGGGAAAATCTGAAGGTTGTTCTCATTGCGCTATTCGGGATTAATGCCGGTCAAGCCGTAACGTTCTATACCTCGCAATTCTATGTGCTGTTCTTCATGACTCAGTTCCTGAAGATGGATCCCGCACAATCCAACATGTTGTTGATCATCAGCGTGGTAATCGGTGCACCCTTCTTCGTCATCTTCGGCTCCCTTTCCGACAGAATTGGCCGTAAGCCGATTCTCATGGTTGGGTTGCTGCTTGCTACTGTCCTTTACTTCCCACTGTTCAAAGCTTTGAGCTACTACGGAAACCCTCAGATCTCGCAAGCAAGCGCTGCCGCACCTGTCACGGTGACTGCAGACCCTGCTTCGTGCACATTCCAGTTTGACCCTGTTGGCAAAGCCAAATTTGATAGCGCCTGCGACAAGACCAAAACTTACCTGGCCAAGATGGGCATCCCTTATGAAACCGTTGCTGCCCCGGCTGGCGGTGAGATTAAAATCGCCGTAGGCGGCACCGTCCTCAATGGTTTTGACGCTGAAGCCATTAAAACTGTAACTGTTGCAGCAGGCTACCCAGCAAGCGCGGATCCGGCACAGGTCAACAAGCCAATGGTGGTAGCGATCATCGTCGCTCTGATTCTCATTGCCTGCATGACCTACGGCCCTCTGGCCGCAACGATGGTTGAGCTGTTCCCGACCCGTATCCGTTACACCTCAATGTCCCTGCCCTATCACATTGGTAATGGCTGGTTTGGTGGCCTTCTACCGACGATCTCTTTTGCTTTGGTGGTTTACACCGGCGATATCTACTACGGCCTCTGGTACCCCGTTCTCATAACAGGCGTCAGCCTCGTTATCGGTGTCATCGCACTTAAAGAGACTAAAAACGTCGATCTCGATGCCGTCCAGACTTCGAAGTGAAAGCGTCGATTTTAGAAACCTTAATCCAAGGAGACATCATGAATGCTTTGCTGAACAAGAACGACACTGCAGTGGCTCAGGTCAAGTTGCTGATCAACGGCGAGTGGGTTGATTCCAAGACCAACGAATGGATGGACGTGGTAAACCCCGCCTCGCAGGCAGTATTGGCGAGGGTACCAATGGCCACTAAAGAAGAAGTGAAGGCTGCCATTGATTGCGCTGAGCGCGCATTTCACAGCTGGAAGAAGACGCCCATCGGCGCTCGCATGCGCATCATGCTTAAACTGCAGGCTTTGATACGTGATAACTCCAAGCGCATTGCTGCCGTGTTGAGCGCTGAACAAGGTAAGACCATTGCTGATGCTGAAGGCGATATCTTTCGGGGCCTTGAAGTAGTGGAGCACGCTTGCTCAATTGGCACCTTGCAAATGGGCGAGTTCGCCGAAAACGTCGCGAGCGGCGTCGACACTTACACGCTTCGACAGCCCATCGGCGTGTGCGCTGGCATTACGCCGTTCAACTTCCCTGCGATGATCCCACTGTGGATGTTCCCGATGGCGATTGTCACGGGCAACACCTTCGTCCTGAAGCCATCGGAACAGGATCCTCTGTCGACCATGATGCTAGTGGAGCTGGGCCTGGAGGCCGGCATCCCGGCGGGCGTTCTGAACGTAGTTCATGGAGGCAAAGAAGTCGTCGATGCTCTGTGCACTAACCCGGATATCAAAGCCATCTCGTTCGTAGGTTCTACCCACGTCGGCACACACGTCTACAACCTGGGCAGCCAGCACGGCAAGCGCGTCCAGTCGATGATGGGTGCCAAAAACCACGCAGTGGTGCTGCCTGATGCGAATCGCGAGCACACCCTGAACGCACTGGTTGGCGCCGGCTTCGGCGCTGCGGGCCAGCGCTGCATGGCCACCTCGGTGGTCGTCCTGGTAGGCGAAGCCCGCAACTGGTTGCCCGATATAAAGGAACTGGCTCTGAAGTTAAAGGTGAACGCAGGCTCCGAGCCTGGCACCGACATCGGCCCAGTGATCTCGAAGCGCGCCAAACAACGAATACTTGATCTAATCGAAAGCGGTGTGCAGCAGGGTGCGAAACTGGAACTTGATGGCCGTGATATCAACGTCCCAGGCTTCGAGGACGGCAACTTCATTGGCCCTACCCTGTTCTCGGGCGTAACGACCGAAATGGATATCTACACCCACGAAATCTTCGGCCCGGTTCTTGTGGTCCTTGAAGCTGAGACCCTGGACGATGCCATCGCTTTGGTTAACGCCAATCCATTCGGTAACGGCGTGGGGTTGTTTACCCAAAGTGGCGCCGCTGCCCGCAAATTCCAAAGCGAAATCGATGTCGGCCAGGTGGGTATAAACATCCCCATCCCGGTACCAGTTCCTGCGTTCAGCTTCACCGGCTCTCGCGGTTCCAAGCTTGGAGATCTCGGTCCTTATGGCAAGCAGGTTGTCCAGTTCTACACCCAGACCAAGACCATCACCAGCCGCTGGTTTGACGACAAAACGGTGAATGACGGCGTGAACACCACCATCATACTGAAGTAACCGATTCGGTTGCCCGGCGCAGAGCCGGGCCCCTCCCTTTAGCTGCCGCCCTTCCGAGCACCGCAGTTTTTGCGATGCAACGGAGATTACATATTTATCGCCCGCACCAGCCGCACACCCCAGTCTGCATCCGGATTGGTCGTGCCATCGCCGAGCCGCTCCTGCATCACAGCAACACCCAAATCTCGTCGTTTTGGCAATCTATCTTTTTCTGCCGCAACCAGCGCAGCCTGGATTTCGTTTATTTTGAGGTCTGTGCAGTATGCTGGAGCGCCGGGCTGCTGCCGCCATGAGTCTTCGAGCGATCCCGCGTCGAAAGGGTCAAGTCCGGTATCTTCGACAAGCGCTTTAGCCACCTCACGATCCCGATCTCTATTGGCGGCAATCGGCAATGCGATGCGATCTGGATCGCCCGCGGGTTTACCTTTGCTCGCTAATGACGCCGAGCCGATTGCATTCCAGGCTTTTGCAACAGGGCGACCCAACTGCTCAGCCACCCAAATACTTTCTACCTGTCCAGCTTCAAGAGCGGCGATCTTCTCATCGCGGAAAGGATAATAATTGGAAGTATCGATCACCACTGTCTCACTTGGGACAGTGGACAACAGCGCGGCGATGCCAGGTATCCGAATGAGAGGAATAGACAGAATAACTGCGTCGACATCCGTCACGGCCTCTTGCGCTGTTACCGCCTTTGCGCCTGAGGAAAGCAAATTTTTTTCGATTGTCTCTGGGCCGCGTGAATTCGCAACCTTTACGTCGTGTCCTGCAAGGCTTAGCTTGCTAACCAAAGTCTTGCCGATATTTCCAGTGCCAAGAATGCCGATTTTCATGTTATCTCCGTTGATACGATGGGTTGTTCCTGTGACAGGTGGGCCAGGCCATCCAGAATGTGCCGAAGATTCTCTACGCCCTTCTCATCCAGCTGACACGCGGACCTGATCTGACCAGTGACAGCCTGAACTTCGGTCTCCAATGCCCGCCCGTGCGACGTGAGATCTACCAGCACGCGGCGCTCATCTCTGGGATCCCGTGCGCGCGTGACAAAGCCCCCAAGTTCCAGACGCTTGAGAAGCGGAGTGATCGTTCCAGTGTCCATACTCAGGCGTTCGCCGAGAACGCCAACGGGTTGCGGGGCGGCATTAAGCAGCTCCAGCACCACCAGGTATTGGGGAAATGTGAGGCCCAGAGGCTCAAGGAAGGGCTTATGTAGCCGCACCATACGATTTGCCGCACCGTAAAGGGCGAACGAAAGTTGCTGACCTACGCTGTTTCTCTTCAATGCATTTCCCCTAGCTCGCTATTATCTAGCTCGCTAGACAATAGCTCACTCTGAAGCAGCTTTCCAGACTCTTCCATGGTATTGACCTAGCGTTTGCTACTGACAATGGAAGCCGTTGTTCGGTTGCTCGGGTTGCTCGGGTTGCTCGGCAGCTCGTACGCGAACAGCGTGACCGTTTGATCACCTGCGGTTTGGTGGTTGCTCATTTCATGTTAAACATGGGGGTGATGTGAGCATTCTGGTGTTCATGAACATTCCGGGGAAGACGAAAGCCCTGTGGGTCAGAGCTTTTGCTTTACCTGCGAATTAACCGACTATCAGTGAGCCCATGCCATGATTGATCTAAGCACTTGGAACCTGACCATCCCCGTTGGCGCGCCTGCCCGGGTTATCGAGACGCCGCGCCTGGTGGACGGTTACTCGGATTCGTATTTCCGCTCCGGCAATACGCTGTTCTTCTGGTCGCCGGTGACGGGCGGGACGACGGCCAAATCCGAGTTTGCACGCAGCGAACTTCGCGAGACGTACAAGGACGGTGAGCTGCGCAATTGGAAATACCCCGAGGCCGATCACCGGATGACGGCCAACCTGTCAGTCAATCAGGTGCCGTCGGAAGGCAGAGTGGTGATCGGGCAGATTCATATCTACCAAGGCAAGGGCCCGTTGCTGAAGGTGGAGTATGTCTATGACAAAGCCAGAAAGACCGGCAGCGTGATTGCCAACTATCGACTCAAGCCGGGCAGCGAGGACACCAAGGTGGTGATTGCCGAAAATGTCGAGTTGAACCAGCGGTTCGACTACGAGGTTCGCTTGAGCTCGGCGGGCTACCTGCACGTGATTTCGCAAGGTTACCAGTGGGGCAAGCAGCTCAGCAAAAGCTGGCAGAACAAACAGCTGTATTTCAAGGCCGGGGCCTACACCCTGGACAACACCGGCTACAAGAGCGAAGGCGCGCAAGCGACGTTCTACAAGCTGGAGGTCAAGCACAGCAAGGGTTGACCGGTTCAGTTCAGTTCAGCTTCTTGTCGCATCTATCAACGCGACTCGACGCATCAAAAAAATTGAACCGCTTTTGTACGCGCTCGCCTAATGTTCAGCTTGTGGAGAATCGCACAGGCATTGTGCCAATACCGGCATACTCCGAGAGGTGGTCAACGTGGCTAAAGACGAGAAGAAAAGCAAAGGTGAAGATTCGAAATCCAGCAAGGAATTGAAAGACAAAAAGTCCTCACCGCCAAAAAAATCTGCGGCCTCGGCTTCTTCGAAATCTTCCGAAACGAAAGACAAGAAGAAAGATGCCGAACCAAAGAAATCTGCTAAAAAAGCTGATAGCAAGCCAGAAAAGGCCAAGAAATCAGAAAAGGCAGAAAAGCCGGCGAAGAAGAAAAAGTGATAACGGGTATCTGCTAGGGCTTTACGCCCTAGCATCCTCAATCCTTGTTGCATTCCGTAGCCATGAATAGAACACAGTCGATATTGGAGTCACGGCTCTACAGCCTGTGAGCAAATCCTTTCGACGACTACCGCCTGTTGCCCGTCTAAAAAGTAACAACAGCTGCGCGCCTTGGCCGTATGCCCAAGTCGACTCCATGGCCAGACGATCCGTTATCGACGGCGGAAGATCATCCCGCCGTGATGAAGGGTGGTCTCATCGACGAATACGCCGTCGGCCGTGAAGCCGGTATCGTCCCAATAGTTGATCTTATTGCCTGTCATTTCATAGCGACCTTGATAAGCGCTTTCACGAGTTCCACGCGCTTCGTCGTAGCGGCCGTTGGGAAGCAGTTGATGGCGGATGTGGCCGTCATCGGTCATCCACATGCCGACGTAGGGGTGCTTATTCATTGAGATATCGCCTTGCGCGTCAAGTGGAATACGCCTGATGACGTCGTCGTAGGGAACCAGGTCGAGGAAGGCAATGACTTCGGTTGCGCGCAAATTGTGCAATCGGATAATCCATACGTAGCTGTTGCGATAAGGCGCGCCATCGGCTGCAGTTGCGAAGCCGTCCCAGTGAACAATCACGTCATCGCCTTCGGCCCAGATATCCGTCACTGTCGGGCGAACGGGTGAAGAAAGGCGTTTTGCGAAGGGTGCCACTGCCCGCTTCAGGAAGTCATCCCGCCCCCGGTAAGTACCTGCCGAAGGACTCGTTCCCTTGATCGTCCAGATCACCTCGGGAGCCAGCACATCCTGAAAGAACGTTCGGCCACCTTGAGACCACTGTTCGAATGCTTGCGCAATGAATTGGCGGTTGCGTTCCGTAGTCGGTTCGCTGGCCACCGCGGGCACCAGCCCACCAATCAGCGTGGTGAAGACCAGTGTTACTGCCGTGAAAAGTCGTCGAAGAAGCGGCATTTCGTGTGCTCCTGAATCTATCGAATGGGCCCGCCGAGCGTGATGGGCGGTTTCTGAAGTGTGACTTGCAGGCTTGAGTGGCCGTAGCAGGATCGTGCTGATTTCTTGCTCGATCATCCGATAAGCTAGAGGTTGAACACCTGCATTCGGACGTTATGGAGTTGCGCTTGAATTCTCTTGTAAAGCTTGTCGATATCGTTGGTCGTCACGTCCAGAATGACGGCATACACAGCACCGCGATTCCAGGAGTCAGCCTGATTCGCTCGGGCACGCCTACGATGCCTATGCCCGCGGTGTACGAACCAACGCTCTGCCTGGTCGCTCAGGGACGCAAACAAGCGATGCTGGGTACTACCGCCTATGTTTACGATCCAGCCAAGTACCTGATTGCATCTGTAGATCTTCCGGTGATGGGCTCGGTCATCGAGGCGAGTGAGGCCGTTCCTTATCTGTGCCTGGTGCTCGATCTCGATACGACTGAGTTGAGTGACCTTGTGCTGCGCCATCCCCTGCCGGAAGAGAACGGCAGTGAGCCTCCCGCGGGCATCGCGTTGAACGACACGACTCCAGAACTGCTGGATGCAGTGGTTCGGCTGGCCGGGCTGCTCGACAGGCCAAGTGATATCGAAGTGCTCGCTCCGCTCGTGATTCGCGAGATCCTTTATCGCCTCCTTACCGGGAACGGCAACAGCATTATCAGGCAGATGGCACAAGCAGACAGCCGCCTGAACCAGATTGCCAAGGCCATTACCTGGCTACGCAACCACTACCACGCAACATGCCGGATCGATGACCTCGTCGATATCGCCGGCATGAGCCGTTCCTCTTTCCATACGCATTTCAAGGCGGTCACGTCGATGAGCCCGCTGGAATTTCGTAACCAGTTGAGGCTACAGGAAGCTCGCCGGCTGATGGTCACAGAAGCGATTGATGCAGCAGATGCGGGATATCGAGTCGGCTACGAAAGTCCCTCGCAGTTCAGTCGAGACTATGCCCGTATGTTCGGTATGCCACCGGCGAAGGATGCCTGGCGGCTGCGCAGGGCAGTCGAGGTGTCGACCGGATGACGGGCCAGGGCCTCCTCACCGGAAGTCGGCCTGGATGACACGTCGCACCATTTGTCGCAACCCACATGATCAGCGGATTTTTTGACCGTCATTTTCTTTTCCTCCAGCCTCGCCAAATTAATATGGGCTGGCGGTTGGGCGGACAATCAGTTCACTGATATCCACGTCGTCAGGTTGCTCGACGGCATAAGCGATAGCACGGGCGATGGCCGAAGCGGGGATCGCGATCTTACGAAATTCACGCATCTCGGCCCGTCCGCCTTCGTCCGACATGCTCTCGGCCAATTCCGATTCAGTTACCCCAGGCGAAATAACCGTGACACGAATGTCCCCACCGACTTCCTGACGCAGTCCTTCTGAAATAGCCCGCACCGCATACTTCGTGGCGCAGTAAACAGAGGCTGTCGGGCTGACCGTGTATGCACCGATAGACGCAATATTGATGAACTGACCCGATTTCTGCTTCTGCATCAGAGGCAAACCTGCCGCAATACCATGCAGCACTCCGCGAATGTTGACATCGATCATCTGATCCCATTCAGACACCTTCAGCGCCTCAAGCTTCGACAGTGGCATCACCCCTGCGTTGTTGACGATCACATCGACCCGACCATGATGCCGGACCGCAAAATCCACAAACGCTTGCACATCGGGCCGGCTGGTGACATCAACCGCTTTGAATTGGGCACTTCCCCCAGAGGCATTTATCTCGTTGCAGAGGACTTCAAGGCGATCCGTGCGACGCGCACCCAGCACGACGTGTGCCCCCTCGCTAGCTAAAAGACGCGCGGTCGCCTCGCCGATACCGCTGCTGGCGCCAGTGATCACAACTATTTTCTTTGATACGTTCGACATGATCCTGATCCTTTACTGAATGCTTGATGACAAGAGAGGTGTCTCGCTACGAGTCCAGATTAGGGATAAAGGAATACAACGAGTGAGTCCGATCCTCCTGACAATTTGCCTGATCCTGTGGGAGGTGAAGCGTCGCGACTGATGCATTTGTGTCCCGCGTCCGCAACCTATCTGCGAAAGTCATTAGGCAAAGCGGTTTCCAATCTCTTATATGAACTGCAAGATTGAAGGAGCCGGCTCGAATCACGCGATCTGACTTGGAATCCACCAACCCGCCTCCATAACACTACCTCCACCCAACGTCCCCGAGAGGAAGCACTCACCATGACCAGTCAAACCGAAACTGCCATTCTCGCTGGTGGCTGCTTCTGGGGCATGCAGGACCTGCTGCGGCGCTATCCCGGTGTGCTGCATACGCGCGTCGGCTACACCGGCGACGATTTGCCGAACGCCACGTACCGCAATCATGGCAACCATGCCGAAGCCATCGAGATCGTCTTCGACCCGGCCGTGATCAGCTACCGACAGATTCTTGAGTTCTTCTTCCAGATACACGACCCCAGCACACCCAATCGTCAGGGCAACGACCGCGGCGCCAGCTATCGTTCGGCGATCTATTACCTGAGTGAACAGCAACGCGACATTGCCGAGGACACTGCCGCCGACGTCGACGCTTCAGGCCTGTGGCCCGGTCGAGTGGTGACAGAAATCGAACCGGCGGGAGCGTTCTGGGAAGCGGAGCCGGAGCACCAGGATTATCTGGAGCGTATTCCGAACGGCTACACTTGCCACTTCATTCGTCCGGACTGGAAATTGCCGAAGCGCGCCTGAGCACTGGCAGCTCGGGCAATTCACCGCCCTCTTTCCCAAAGCGCTCCAGATTCACGCTGATCGAGTTCTACAAATGTATTCATTCAATCCAGAAGGTAGACCAATCGCGGTTCAATAGAAGTTGTACTTACTTCAAGTATTGCCAACGTCACCGGAAGTTTGAAGCGCCGTCGGCCCGCGCTGCCAGGATTGAGATAAAGCATCTCACCGCGCCACTCCATGCGCGGCTTGTGGGAGTGACCGGTGATGACGAGCTTGATACCTGCGTCGAGTTCGCAGGGCACATCGGCAATGTCGTGCACCAGCAATGCCTGCCAACCATTAATGTCGACCTGGAGCACATCTGGCAGGTTTTCTGCCCAGGTACTCTGTTGGTCGTTGTTGCCGCGTACAACATGCAAAGGAGCAATGATCGCGAGTTGCTCAAGAATTGTCGGGCTACCAATGTCACCCGCGTGAACGAGCAACTCACAACCCTCTAACGCCGCGAGCGCTTCGGGGCGGAGCAGGCCGTGGGTATCGGATATCACGCCGACTTTCATGTCATCTCCGTAAGGTGGCCTCATCTCGTTGAATTGCCGAGGTGCGTGGCTAATCCAGCAAGAACATATCCCCTTCCACTTCCGTTTCGCCGTGTTTACGACTCTTCGCCGCGGAGTCGTAGAGGATCAGCAGAACCTCCCCAGGCTGCTCGGCCGACTTGAACAGACACATGGCTTCAGCGTGATCGTTGCCTTGTCCGAAAGGTACCTCCATTACTTTCTCCAATTGATCCGAAAAGACCACGCTGTCGGTGTCGGACGCGAAACCGCCTCGCCAGCGGAAAACGGTTACCGGACCATCCAGGTCCATGGACGGACCCGCCAGCATCAGCAGGTCGTCACCGCTGGTGCACAGGTCGCGCAAGCCCAGGCCATTGAGCGCGAAGAAATGCTTGCGGTAGCGGCGCCCATCCGGACCGATCTTCTTCAGCACCAGCGTGTCAGTCGAGTCGGCTTTCGGCTCCGGTTCAATCTCCAGCAGCACTGCCCAGCCGCGAAGCACCGGTCCACGCAGCCCCAGCAGAAGGCGCGAGCCGATCACCGCCAACCCTTCAATATCGAAGCCGTTGTCTTTACCCGGGATACGCAGAAAATCACGTAGCTGAGGGTCTTCAGCAATCGCCGCGGTCAGGTCGTTACCAACGTCGTTGCCGTGTAGCTGCGCCGCCGTACGCCCATCGACGTCCACTTTTCTGGCGAGTACATGGCTGTCGTTCTGATGCACCACGGGGATGCGGGCCAGCAGAAAGCGATTGCCGTCTGGCTCTACCGTCGACAGGCGCTTGATATTCTTCTGTACAGAATTGCCGGCCTCGGCCTTCTTTCGCTTCAGGCTGTGGGAGCCCACGAGCCAGAGATAACCACTTTCATGGACATAGGCCAACCCCTCGATATCGACCTCGGCGTCTTGCTTCGGCAGGGGCAGGTCCAGATACTCCAGAAGCTGAAACGATTGGTGCTCATCGCACCGGACGACGTCGCCAGGCGAAGCCTCCTGGATTTTCAGACGTTCCAGGCTCGTGGTTTCGTCGTTGGCCACCCAGAGTGTGTCGTCAATCTGCTGAGCGACCGAAAGGCCATCGCGCAACGACGCGAACGCCGGATCAAATCTCAACAGCGCAAAATTGCTTCGGTCGCTCATGAGCAGTCTCCTGTCTTTATGGCGCGGCGCGCGGGTATTGAGGTTCCCAGTGTGACTTGGGAGATGGAGAATGAGCGGCGGAAGGCCACCACGCGCTAACGCAAAAACGTGCCCCCGGGTGCGTGTCCGCTCCCTCTTGAAACCCCGCCGGTCAGTCAGCCGTTAACGCTTGATCAGTGAAATCTTCGTACCTTCAATGCTGACCCCAGCCATCAACCCTTGCTGGTCGACGATAAACGCGTACGCGTCATCTTTGAGCGTCGAGCTGGAGAGGTTCTTCGCGATGCCTTCATCGACTATCACAACCGTGGGGCCGACACCGATTTCCCAACCCCTGGTATCTTTTATATATTTCACGGCTTTGTCAGTCATTAGAAAAACCACATAGCCATACGACTGCGCACCCGCCTGAAGCCCCCACGAACCGCCGACAGAGTTGTAATAATCTTCGACCTTATTGCCCTTCATCAAAACACCTTCGCCATAGCTGCCGCCGAACACAAGCCCTGCCTTGATGATTTTCGGAAAGACAAGCACAGCTTTGGCTTGGTGCGAGATGGTTTCGGCGAATGGGGTAGCCTTATTCAGAATCTGCAAGGTTTGCCGGGAATCGGCATCGAGATCCTCGGCGGTCGCCGCAGCTGCCGGGTTGAGCAAGCCGGCCGATGCCAATGTTGCACCCGCAAGAAAAATCGATAGGAAGAACCGCAATGGTCGAGTCATTTTCCGTACTCCAAAAGAGGGAGCGTTGGATGAGAGCAGCGGTCAGCGCCTGCGTTGGCGGTACCGAGCTCACTGAACGTTATCCGGCGCACCCATAAGTGGGGAAATCCCAAGCTTCGCCCTTGAGCACTACAGACGGTCAATCGCGATGCCATCAATAGTTGTGACTACTGTGCAAAAGAACGGTTCGTCATCAACCGCCACTTTTCACTGATTTCTACATGCGCATGCGCAGGGAATCGGCTTCACCGTTCTTGACAACCCAGCGCCTCTGCCGCCTCGGTGAGGGAGTCGACGATCACGTCCCAATCCTGTTCAGCCTTCAGGTCAGATGTCTGGCCTGGACCGTGTTCGGCAGGACGCCGAACGAACACCGTCTTGAGTCCAATGGCACGGGCAGCGGCCAGATCGGAATTGTGGGCGGCGACCATCGCGACCAATTCCGGGACCAGCCCCACCGCCTTCGCAGACTTCAAGTAGGTTTGCGGCTGAGGTTTATAGGCACCGGCGATTTCCGCGCCGACGATCACGTCCCATGGTAGTGCGCCAAATTTTGCGAGATTGAGCATGCCGGCGATGTGCCCATTCGACAGAGCGCCGATCGAGAATTGGCGCTTCAGTCGCGTCAGCCCAGTGACGGAGTCGGGCCATGGATCCAGCCTCTCCCAAGCCTTGTTGAGCTCCACGAGTTCGGCATCAGTGATGCGGCCAAAATCAACGTCATGCCTGGACAGCACGGTTTCGAGATTCTCCCGGTTCAGCACATCGAGCGTAACGAACGGGCGCTCGCCTGAGCGCACGCGTTGCATGGAGGGTTGATAGAGCCCTCGCCATTGATCGGCAAAGTCGAGGGGATCAACCTTCAGCCCATGACGCTGCAGAAATGGAACCGCGGCACGGGCGACACCGTTTCGCCAATCCACGACGGTACCGAACACGTCGAATCCGAGAAAACCTACCTCGTTCAGCATGGCCATGCGGTGCTCCCACTTACGTTATGTGATTTTTGGGTCAATGCACCGGAAAAATCCTCGCCCAATCGGGCGTGCAATGCATCGAAACCGGAGTAAGCCACAACGACAACCGTTTTGTACTGACCTCGGGGTACGAGATCTCATTTCATCGGCCGCCCATTAGAAACTCATTTTAGGGACTTGTGCTTCACGTATTATGGTATACCATCATACGCACAGACACATTTCACCTGATACGGAGCAGCTCATGAGTTTCGAAATTCGCAAGATCGTCAGCTATGTCGAAGAAACCTTCATCGAAGGCGGCAAAGCCACCGATAAGCCGGTGACCATGGTCGGCCTCGCCGTTGTCATGAAAAACCCTTGGGTCGGCAACGGGTTCGTCGAAGACCTCAAGCCACAGATCAAGGCGAACTGTTCCGATCTCGGCGCGATGATGGTCGAGCGTCTGGTGAGCATCATTGGCGGCGCCGAAAAAATCGAAGCGTATGGCAAAGCCGCAGTTGTTGGCGCAGACGGCGAAATCGAACACGCCTCTGCCGTGATTCACACCTTGCGTTTCGGCAATCACTACCGTGAAGCGGTCAAGGCCAAGAGCTACCTGAGTTTCACCAACAAACGCGGTGGGCCGGGCAGCTCGATTCAGATTCCGATGATGCACAAGGACGACGAAGGTTTGCGTTCGCACTACATCACGCTGGAAATGAAGATCGAAGATGCGCCCCGCGCCGACGAAATTGTCGTGGTATTGGGTTGCGCCGATGGCGGTCGCCTGCATCCACGCATCGGTAACCGCTACATCGATCTGGAAGAACTGGCGGCTGAAAAAGCCCGGTAATTCCGCTGAGTACTACAACAAAAAGGCATGCAGGAGCGCTCCATGATTCGGCTCACCGCTGAACGCACCCCGGCTGGCACCAGTTACCTGGCGACCGGCCAAGGCCAGCCCGTGGTCTTGATCCACGGCGTGGGCCTGAACAAAGAAATGTGGGGCGGCCAAATCGTTGGCCTGGCTACCCAATACCATGTGATTGCTTACGACATGCTCGGCCACGGCGCCAGCCCGCGCCCGGAAAGCGGTACGCCGCTGCTGGGTTATGCCGACCAGTTGCTGGAGTTGCTCGACCACCTGCAATTGCCTCAAGCGACGGTGATCGGCTTCTCCATGGGCGGTTTGGTAGCGCGGGCGTTTGCGTTGCACTACCCGCAACGCCTGCAAGGCCTGGTGGTACTCAACAGCGTGTTCAACCGCAGTCCCGAACAGCGCGCCGGAGTCATTGCCCGCACCGCTCAAGCGGCCGAACATGGCCCGGATGCGAATGCGGAAGCGGCGCTCTCTCGCTGGTTCAGCCGCGAGTATCAGGCCGCCAACCCGGCGCAGATTGCCGCGTTGCGCCAGACGCTGGCAGACAACGACCCGCAAGGCTATCTGACCACCTACGAACTGTTCGCCACACAGGACATGTACCGCGCCGAGGATCTGGGCAGTATTCAGGCGCCCACCCTTGTCGCCACTGGCGAGCTGGACCCCGGCTCGACGCCGCAGATGGCCAGGCAACTGGCCGCGCAAATTCCGGGTGCCACCGTTGCCGTGCTCGCCGAGCAACGGCATATGATGCCCGTAGAATCGCCGCGCCTGGTTAACCAGCTGCTGCTGGAGTTTCTCGACACTGCGCACGCCCGACAAAACCAGATAAAGGGGATCGTTGCATGACGCTCGCACGCTTCCAGATGTGCATTGGCGGTGAATGGGTTGACGCCCTCTCCGGCAAGACTTTCGACAGCCTCAACCCGGCGCTGGCTGAACCGTGGGCGCAATTGCCCGATGCCGACGAAGCCGATGTCGAGCGCGCCGTACAGGCTGCGCAGACGGCTTTCGACAGCCCGGCCTGGCGCGGACTGACGGCCACCGCACGCGGCAAGCTGCTGCGCCGCCTCGGCGACCTGATTGCCGAAAACAAGGAACAACTGGCGCAGCTGGAAAGCCGCGACAACGGCAAGCTCATTCGCGAAACCCGCGGTCAGGTCAGCTATCTTCCGGAATTTTTCCATTACACCGCGGGGCTCGCCGACAAGCTCGAAGGCGGCACTCTGCCGTTGGACAAGCCGGATCTGTTCGCCTACACCGTGCACGAAGCCATGGGCGTGGTCGCTGCGATCATTCCCTGGAACAGTCCGCTGTACTTGACCGCAATCAAGTTGGCCCCGGCCCTGGCCGCTGGCAATACCATCGTGATCAAACCTTCTGAGCACGCTTCGGCAACGATTCTTGAGCTGGCGCGTCTGGCACTTGAAGCCGGCATTCCACCGGGCGTCGTCAACGTCGTCACGGGTTACGGGCCGAGCACTGGCGCCGCCCTCACCCGCCACCCGCTGGTGCGCAAAATCGCCTTCACCGGCGGCGCGGCAACCGCGCGACATGTCGTGCGCAGCAGCGCCGAAAACTTCGCCAGGCTGTCGCTGGAACTGGGTGGCAAGTCACCGAATATTATTTTCGCCGACGCCGACCTCGACAGTGCAATCAACGGAGCGATTGCCGGCATCTACGCCGCTTCCGGCCAGAGTTGTGTGTCGGGCTCACGCCTGCTGGTTCAAGATGAAATCTACGACGAGTTCGTCGAACGCCTGGTCGAACGAGCCAAACGCATCCGCATCGGTAACCCGCAGGAAGACAGCAGCGAAATGGGCCCCATGGCCACTGCGCAACAACTGGCAGTCGTTGAAGGTCTGGTCGCTGATGCCATCGCCGAAGGCGCGCGCTTGCGACTGGGCGGCAAGCGCCCGCAAGGTTTGGGCGAAGGCTGGTTCTACGAACCAACGCTGTTCGAATGCGACCGCAATTCGATGAAAATCATGCAGGAAGAAGTTTTTGGGCCGGTCGCCTCAGTCATCCGCTTCAAAGATGAAGCCCAAGCGCTGGCGATTGCCAACGACTCACAATTTGGCCTCGCTGCCGGCATCTGGACCCGCGACCTGGGTCGCGCTCACCGCCTCGCCCGGGATGTGCGCTCGGGAATCATCTGGGTTAACACTTACCGCGCGGTCTCGGCCATGGCACCGATCGGCGGCTTCAAGAACAGCGGCTATGGACGCGAGAGCGGCATCGATTCGGTGCTGGCCTACACCGAGCTGAAAACGGTGTGGATCAACCTTTCCCAGGCGCCAATGCCTGACCCGTTTGTGATGCGTTAGGAGAGTAGCGAAATGATCGAACCCGGCATTTACAAAGACGTCATGAGCTCCTTTCCGTCAGGGGTAACGGTAGTCACCACACTGGACCCGGAAGGCGGCATCGTCGGCATCACCGCCAGCGCCTTCAGTGCGCTGTCGATTGACCCGGCGCTGGTGTTGTTCTGCCCCAACTACGCCTCGGACACCTATCCGGTTTTGCGCGACAGCAAGCAATTTGCGATTCACCTGCTGTCCGCTGACCAGACAGCCGAAGCCTATGCCTTCGCCAGTAAAGGCAAGGACAAGGCAAAGGCCATCGAGTGGCACCTCAGCGCGTTAGGCAACCCGTTGCTGGCCAAGGCGACGGCGATCATCGAGTGCGAACTGTGGCGCGAATACGATGGCGGTGATCACGCGATCATTGTCGGCGCAGTGAAAAACCTGATCCTGCCCGAGCAGCCGATGACGCCGATGATCTATCACAAAGGCAAGCTGGGCGCCCTGCCCGTCCTGACCTGACCAACCCAAAAACTGTAGGAGCGAGCCTGCTCGCGATGCGGTGCACCCGTCATGATTGATGCTGAATGTACCCCAGCCATCGCGAGCAGGCTCGCTCCCACAGGTGATCTACCTATATTTCCAGGAGCCAGCATGAGTCCAGCAGCCTCACCACTATTCCGCCAACAGGCTTACATCGACGGCCAGTGGCTCGATGCGGCCGATGGCGCCTGTCAGGAAATCTTCAATCCGGCGAGCGGCGAAGTCATCGGACGGGTGCCTGACCTTGGCGCGAGCGAAGCAAGACAAGCCATCGCGGCCGCCGACAAAGCATGGCCGGCGTGGCGTGCGCTGACCGCCAGGGAGCGCAGTCAGATGCTCAAACGCTGGCATGCGCTGATGCTCGAGAATGCCGACGCGCTGGCAGAAATCCTCACCCTCGAACAAGGCAAGCCGCTGGCGGAAGCCAAGGGCGAAATTCTCTACGCCGCGAGCTTCATCGAGTGGTTCGCCGAAGAGGCGAAGCGCATCTACGGCGACACTATCCCGAGCCACAAGGGCGATGCGCGCATTGTGGTGAGTAAAGAGCCTATTGGCGTTGTCGCGGCCATTACACCGTGGAATTTCCCGGCGGCTATGATCACCCGCAAGGCCGGTCCGGCATTGGCCGCTGGCTGCCCCTGTATCGTCAAACCGGCTCCGGAAACGCCGTTTTCAGCGTTGGCCATGGCGGCTCTGGCCGAACAGGCCGGTATCCCGCCGGGTATTTTCAACGTCATCACCGGCGACGCTATCGCCATCGGCGCCGAGCTGACGTCAAGTGCGCAGGTGCGCAAGCTGTCGTTCACCGGCTCCACGGCCATCGGCAAATTGCTCATGGCGCAGTGCGCACCGACGCTGAAAAAAGTCTCACTGGAACTCGGCGGCAATGCACCGTTTATCGTCTTTGACGACGCCAATCTGGAGCGGGCCGTCGAAGGTGCGCTGATCGCCAAGTTTCGCAACGCCGGGCAGACCTGCGTATGCGTCAATCGCTTTCTGGTGCAGGCTGGCATCCATGACGCCTTTGTAGCGCGGCTGGCTGAACGTGTGGCCGAACTGAAGGTTGGCAGCGGCTTTGAGCAAGGCATCAATCAAGGCCCCTTGATCAACGAGCGCGCCGTGGCAAAAGTGGAAGATCACGTCCAGGACGCCCTGGCCCAGGGCGCGCAATTGCTCTGCGGCGGCGAGCGCCACGCGTTGGGCCACGGTTTCTTCCAGCCGACCGTCCTGGCCGGCGTGACCCTGGCGATGAAAGTCGCGCGGGACGAAACCTTCGGCCCGCTGGCCGCCGTGTTCCGCTTCGATTCCGAAGCCGAGGCAGTGCACATGGCCAACGACACCGAATTCGGACTCGCCGCCTACTGCTACACCCGCGATCTTGGTCGCGCCTGGCGCATGAGCGAGGCGCTCGAATACGGCATGGTTGGAATCAATGAAGGGTTGATTTCCACTGAAGTTGCACCGTTTGGCGGGATCAAATCTTCGGGTCTGGGCCGTGAAGGCTCCAAATACGGCATCGAAGATTACCTGGAACTGAAATACACCCTGATGGGTGGGCTCGACGACTTCGGGAGCACGCCGCTATGAGCAACGATAAATACGAAAAAGGCTTGCAGATCCGCACTCAGGTGCTGGGCGAAGCCTACGTGAAACGCTCCATCGAGAACGCCGACGACTTCACCCGCCCACTGCAGGAAATGGTCACCGAATACTGCTGGGGCCACGTCTGGGGCCGTGAGGGTTTGTCGCTTAAGGAGCGCAGCATGATAAACTTGGCCATGATTTCGGCCCTCAATCGGCCGCACGAACTCAAGCTGCATGTACGTGGTGCCTTGCGTAACGGGCTGAGTCGTGAACAAATACGCGAAATTCTGCTTCAGGTCGGTATTTATTGCGGCGTTCCCGCGGCCGTGGACAGTTTCCGGCTCGCCCGTGAAGCGTTCGCCGAAGCCGATGCCGAGGCCTCCAGTTAACCCTTGGCTGTTTCATTGACTGAGCACGATGATCCACGGATCGAAGTGCTCTTTTTGCATGGACAGCCACATTCAGAGCGGACCCCATGAAACGCCTGCCACTCGACGACAGCTTCAAGGTCAATCGCAACCCCGTCACCCTGCGCGAAATCGTGCTGGACAAGCTGCGTACCGCCATCATGAATTTCCAGCTTTTGCCGGGCGACCGTTTGGTCGAACGCGATCTGTGCGATCGTCTTGGCGTCAGTCGCACGTCGGTTCGCGAAGCCTTGCGCCATCTGGAATCCGAAGGCCTGGTGGAGTTCGCCGATGCCAAGGGCCCGCGCGTGGCGATCATCACCCTCGCCGATGCCGTCGACATTTACGAGCTGCGGTGCGTCCTTGAAGGATTGATCGTTCAGCTGTTCACCTTGCGTGCCAAGGCCAAAGACATCAAGGCCCTGGAAAAAGCCCTCGAAGAAAACCGCAAGGCACTCAAGGAAGGTGAACTGCAACAGGTGATCGATTCGGTACAGGGCTTTTACGACGTACTGCTCGAAGGCTCGGGCAACCATGTTGCGGCCACCCAATTGCGTCAGTTGCAGGCACGCATCAGCTATTTGCGTGCGACGTCGGTGTCCCAGGAAAATCGCCGCGGCGCCAGTAATCAGGAAATGGAACGCATGGTTGAAGCGATCAAGGGCGGTGATCCTCTGGCCGCGCACCAGGCGTGCGTCGATCACGTGCGGGCCGCCGCCGCCGTCGCTCTCGATTACCTCAAGCGCAAGCAGGAAGAGACCGGCGAACTCCCGCTGATCACCCTGCCCATCGCTCTCAAAGAACCACGCATAGGTCGCTAATCATGTTCAGCCCGAGCTTTTGTCCAAAGTGTGGCGGCGCTGACCTCAATCAGCAGCTGCCACCGGGCGATACGCACGAGCGACTGATGTGTCGAGGCTGTGGCTACATCCATTACATCAACCCGAAAATCATTGCCGGCTGCATCATCGAGCAGGACGGCAAGTACCTGCTCTGCCAACGCGCGATCCCACCGCGTCCCGGCACCTGGACGTTGCCGGCAGGCTTCATGGAAGGCGGTGAAACCACCGAGCAGGCGGCATTGCGCGAGGTCTGGGAAGAAAGCGGCGTGCGCGCGGAGATTGTTTCGCCCTACTCGATTTTCAGCGTGCCGAAGATCAGCGAGGTGTACATCATCTTTCGCGCAATCGCGCTGGATATCACCGGGCAGTACGGGCCCGAGACGCTCGACTACAAGTTTTTCGCGCCTGAAGATATTCCGTGGGAAAGCATTTACTACCCGGCGATTCGGCAGATTCTCGAGCGGTATATCGAGGAGCGTCAGGCCGGCGTCTACGGGATCTATATCGGCAACGACGATACCGGGAAGATTCACTTTATCCGCTGACAGCGACGCAATCTTCCCGCAGGAGCTGCCGCAGGCTGCGATCTTTTGCTCTTGAGCTCCAGCAGCCTTGAGTACGTCAAAGATCAAAAGATCGCAGCCTGCGGCAGCTCAGGGTTATGCCGGGGCAATTGCTTCGACAATGATCACCTCGGCCCGCGCTACACCCTCGCGATACCCCCGCGCCTCCTGATATTCCTCCGACTGGTAGCAGGCCAGCGCCTGTTCGTACGAGTCGAACTCGATGACCACGCTGCGTTGCGGCGTCGGCCGGCCTTCCAGCGCCTCGCTCCGCCCGCCCCGGGCCAACATCCGTCCGCCATACAACGCGAAGGCCGCCGGCGCCCGCTGGGTGTATTGGCTGTATTGATCGGCATCCGTGACATCGACATGAGCAATCCAGTACGCCTTCATAGTGACCTCTCAGCTATTTTTGTATTATGGTATACCATGAAATTATCCCGACAAACACTGAGAATCCTCACATGGCCTTCAACAGTATCGAAGAAATAATCGAAGATTATCGTCAAGGCAAAATGGTCCTGCTGGTCGACGATGAAGATCGCGAAAACGAGGGCGATCTGCTGCTGGCTGCCGACTGTTGCACGGCGCAAGCTATCAGTTTCATGGCCCGCGAGGCGCGCGGCCTGATCTGCCTGACCCTGACCGACGAACATTGCCAACGCCTGGGCCTGGAACAAATGGTGCCGAGCAATGGCAGCGTGTTCAGCACCGCGTTCACCGTGTCGATCGAAGCCGCCGTCGGGGTCACCACCGGCATTTCTGCAGCCGATCGTGCGCGCACGGTGGCGGCCGCTGTTGCCACCGGCGCCGGTCCTGCGGATATCGTGCAACCGGGCCACATCTTTCCTCTGCGGGCCAAGGAAGGGGGCGTGTTGACGCGCGCCGGGCACACCGAAGCCGGCTGTGATCTGGCACGACTGGCGGGCTTCACCCCCGCTTCGGTGATCGTCGAGGTGATGAATGACGATGGCACCATGGCCCGTCGCCCCGACCTGGAAATTTTCGCGCGCAAGCATGGCATCAAGATCGGCACCATTGCCGATCTGATCCACTATCGCCTGAGCACTGAACATACCGTGGCACGCATCGGCGAGCGCGAATTGCCCACGGTGCATGGCACGTTCCGTCTGGTGACCTTTGAAGATCGCATCGAAGGCGGCGTGCACATGGCAATGGTAATGGGTGAGCTGCGTCGCGATGACCCGACACTGGTGCGCGTGCATGTCATTGACCCGCTGCGCGATCTGGTGGGTGCCGAATACAGCGGGCCGTCGAACTGGACGCTGTGGGCCGCACTCCAGCGGGTAGCTGAAGAAGGCCGCGGCGTGGTGGTGGTCCTCGCCAATCATGAATCTTCCCAGGCGTTGCTGGAGCGGATACCACAACTGACCCAACCACCGCGTCATTTCAGTCGTTCGCAGTCAAGGATCTATTCTGAAGTGGGCACCGGTGCGCAAATCCTGCAGGACCTGGGCGTGGGCAAGCTGCGTCATCTGGGTCCTGCGCTGAAATACGCAGGCCTGACCGGTTACGACCTGGAAGTGGTGGAGAGCATTCCGTTCACTCAGTGAGGCAAGGAAACTCATTCGGCAGATAGCCGGTAAGGTGAAACGCTTGCACAAAGTTTGGAATACCATAATATGATATTCCATAGACCGGACGACCCTGAGGGTCAACCGGACCTACTGCTCCCGATAGGCGGGCACTCAAAGCCCCGCTCATAAACACAACAATGAGGGCGTAAAAATGGTGTTCAACAAACGTGCGACCGCAATTCTTTTCGCGGGACTGCTGAGCGTGACCAGCCAGGCGTTGATGGCGGCCGAAAGCGTGAACTTCGTCAGCTGGGGCGGCAGCACCCAGGATGCGCAGAAGCAGGCCTGGGCCGACCCGTTCAGCAAGGCCAGCGGCATCACTGTGGTTCAGGACGGCCCTACCGACTACGGCAAACTCAAAGCCATGGTCGAGAGCGGTAACGTGCAGTGGGACGTGGTCGATGTCGAAGCCGACTTCGCCTTGCGCGCCGCCGCTGAAGGCTTGCTTGAACCGCTCGATTTCTCGGTGATCCAGCGCGACAAGATCGACCCGCGATTTGTCACCGACCATGGCGTGGGCTCGTTCTTCTTCTCCTTCGTTCTGGGCTACAACGAGGGCAAGCTCGGCACCAAAAAACCTGAAGACTGGTCCGCGCTGTTCGATACCAAAACCTACCCCGGCAAACGCGCCCTGTACAAATGGCCAAGCCCCGGCGTGCTGGAACTGGCGCTGCTGGCCGATGGCGTGGCCGCCGACAAGCTCTATCCGCTGGATCTGGATCGCGCCTTCAAAAAACTCGACACCATCAAGAAAGACATTGTCTGGTGGGGCGGCGGCGCGCAGTCACAGCAGTTGCTTGCCTCGGGCGAAGTCAGCATGGGCCAGTTCTGGAACGGCCGGATTCACGCCCTGCAGGAAGACGGTGCACCCGTGGGCGTGAGCTGGAAACAGAACCTGGTCATGGCCGACATTCTGGTCATTCCCAAAGGCTCGAAAAACAAAGCGGCGGCGATGAAGTTTCTGGCCAACGCAAGCGGCGCCAAAGGACAAGCCGATTTCTCCAACCTGACCGCTTACGCCCCGGTCAACGTCGACAGTGTCGCCCGGCTCGATTCCGTGCTGGCGCCTAACCTGCCGACGGCTTACGTCAAGGATCAAATCACTCTCGACTTCGCGTACTGGGCCAAAAACGGTCCGACCATCGCGACACGGTGGAACGAATGGCTGGTCAAATGAAAGTGACGGCAACCACGCCCCGTCAATCAACACCGACCGGGAGCGCCGCGAGCGCTGCCGGGGCGGTTCCTGGTCTGGTGAAAGTCGCCTCGCAAGCGCCTTCTTTGACTCAGCGCTGGCGTGGTGCAAGTAACCTGATCCCCGCCCTGCTGTTCCTCGGCCTGTTCTTTCTCGCGCCGCTGATCGGCTTGTTGCTGCGTGGCGTACTCGAACCGGTGCCGGGGCTTGGCAACTACGAGCAACTGTTCGCCAACTCGGCGTACGCGCGGGTTCTGCTCAACACGTTTTCGGTGGCCGGACTGGTCACGCTGTTCAGTCTCTTGCTCGGCTTTCCGCTGGCCTGGGCGATCACATTGGTACCGCGCGGCTGGGGCCGCTGGATTCTCAGCATCGTGCTGTTGTCGATGTGGACCAGCCTCCTCGCCCGCACCTATTCCTGGCTGGTGCTGCTGCAAGCCTCCGGGGTCATCAACAAGGCCTTGATGGCGATGGGCATCATCGATCAACCGCTGGAGATGGTGCACAACCTGACCGGCGTGGTCATCGGCATGAGCTACATCATGATTCCGTTCATCGTGCTGCCCTTGCAGGCGACCATGCAGGCGATCGATCCGATGATCCTGCAGGCAGGCTCGATTTGCGGCGCCAGCCCCTGGACCAATTTCTTTCGGGTGTTTCTGCCGCTGTGCCGGCCAGGGCTGTTCTCCGGTGGATTGATGGTGTTCGTGATGTCGCTCGGTTACTACGTCACCCCAGCCCTGCTCGGTGGTGCGCAGAACATGATGCTGCCCGAGTTCATCATTCAGCAGGTGCAGTCGTTCCTCAACTGGGGCCTGGCGAGCGCCGGCGCTGCGTTGCTGATCGTCATCACGCTGGTGTTGTTCTACTTCTACCTGAAGCTTCAGCCGGAATCCCCGGTTGGCGCCAGCAACGCGAGGTAAGCCGTCATGCTTCTGACCCCTAATGCCATGAGCCGCCGGATGCGTTTCGGCCTGTATTTCACCACGGGTCTGATCGCACTGTTTCTGTTGTTGCCGATCGTCTTTATTGTGCTGCTCTCGTTCGGTTCCTCGCAGTGGCTGGTTTTTCCGCCACCGGGCTGGACGCTGAAATGGTATGGCCAGTTCTTTTCCAATCCGGACTGGATGAACGCTGCAATGGCCAGCCTCAAGGTTGCCGTGCTGACCACGTTCTTCGCTGTGGCACTGGGCCTGCCCACCGCGTTTGCCCTGGTACGCGGCCGCTTTCCCGGACGGGAAATGCTGTACGGCCTGTTCACCCTGCCGATGATTGTGCCGCTGGTGATTATCGCTGTGGCGGTGTACGCGCTGTTTCTGAAACTGGGCTACACCGGAACGATGTTCGCGTTTGTGGTCAGCCACGTGATTGTCGCGCTGCCGTTCACCATCATCTCGATCATCAACTCGCTGAAGCTGTTCGATCAGTCGATCGAGGATGCGGCGGTGATCTGCGGTGCCTCGCGCCTGCAGGCAGTGTTCAAGGTGACATTCCCGGCAATTCGCCCCGGCATGGTCGCCGGTGCGCTGTTTGCGTTTCTGGTTTCGTGGGACGAGGTAGTGCTGAGCGTGATGATGGCCAGCCCTACCCTGCAAACACTCCCCGTAAAAATGTGGACCACTCTGCGCCAGGACCTGACGCCCGTGATCGCCGTCGCTTCGACGCTGCTGATCGGTCTCTCGGTATTGGTCATGGTCATCGCCGCCGCCGTTCGCCGGCGCAACCCAATCAGCGCTTGAGCGCCAGGAGTACGACATGAGTGCCGTCATCAAAGATCCCGCGCAGCGAACCGACAAACCCCTGGTGAGCCTGCGCAACCTGAACAAGTACTACGGCGATTTCGCGGCCGTGGACGACATTTCGCTGGACATCAAGGACGGTGAATTCCTGACCTTCCTCGGCTCCAGCGGCTCGGGCAAAAGCACCACGCTGTCGATGCTCGCCGGGTTCGAAACCCCCAGCAGCGGCGAGATTCTGGTCAACGGCCAGTCGCTGGTCAACGTGCCGCCGCACAAGCGCGACATCGGCATGGTGTTCCAGCGCTACTCGCTGTTCCCGCACCTGTCGGTGCGCGACAACATCGCGTTCCCGCTGGCGATTCGCAAACTGGCCAGCGCCGAGCGCGAACGTCGGGTCGATGCGATGCTCAAGCTGGTGCAGCTCGAACAATTTGCCCATCGCCGCCCTTCGCAACTGTCCGGCGGGCAGCAACAGCGCGTCGCCATCGCGCGAGCGCTGGTTTACGAACCACGCATTCTGTTGATGGACGAACCGCTCGGCGCGCTGGATAAAAAGCTGCGTGAAGACTTGCAGGATGAACTCCGTCAGCTGCATCGACGTCTTGGTATCACCATTGTTTACGTAACCCACGATCAGGAAGAAGCCATGCGTTTGTCGCAACGCATCGCGATTTTCAGCCACGGCAAGATCGTCGGCCTGGGCAGTGGCTTTGACCTGTACCAGAATCCGCCGAATGCGTTTGTCGCGTCCTTCCTCGGCAACTCGAATTTCCTCAAGCTCAAGGCGCAAGCCAATGCCGTCGCGACCTTCGAGAACCAGTCGCTGTCGATTCGCCTCACCTGCGGGTTGCACACCGGTCAGGATGTTTTGCTGATGGTGCGCCCGGAAAAAGCCCTGGCGCTGAGTGTTGACCAGGCCGCCCAGGAGCCGCTGGCAGCCGGCTGGAACGAAGTCTCGGCCATCGTGGGTGAAGTGTTGTTCCTCGGTGAAAGCCAGACTTGCACCGTAATGACCTCGGGCGGCACCTCGATGACGGTGAAGGCGCTGTCCGCGGCCGGCATGCCGTTGAAGACCGGCGACCCGGTGCGCGTTCGCTGGGCCACGGCAGATGCGTGCGTGTACACCGAGTGGGCCGAGAGCGATCTGAACAAGGCGGCCGGGGCGCACTGATTTTATGCCATGAGGCTTGCTGCCTGAAGAGAGTCACCCTCTGGGTCTGCGCAACGTCGGGTTGCGCAGACCCTTTTTTTGCGAGCTCAAAAGGTGTGCGGCAGCTGCCCTTGCCGGCCCCACACGGTAGGAGCTGTCGAGTGAAACGAGGCTGCGATCTCTTGATCTTGCCCTGCTTCGGCGCTTGCGCTCGATCTGACTGCCCATTGCTCCATGCATAATCAGACCCCGAATCCCGCCTCCACTCCTCAAAAAAATGCCCGGCGAAAACCGGGCATTACGGGAGAATTTAAACCTCGCTCAATCGCTATACCCCAACCGTGCCGCCCTGCCCTCCAGCGTCTGTTCGCGCGTCGCCAGGCAGTAATACAACGGGCAGGTCACTACCAGTCCCACCAGCCATGACAAGTCTGCACCTTCAATCAAATTGGCATACGGCCCGACATACAACGAGGTATTGGCAAACGGCAATTGCACAATGATCCCGATGAAATAAGCCACAATCGCGTGCAGATTGAACCGTCCGTACATTCCGCCATCCGCACGGAAGATCGAAGCGATGTCGTAGCAACCGCGTTTGATCAGGTAGAAGTCGATCAGGTTGATCGACGCCCACGGCACCAGCACCAGCAACAGCGCGAGAATCAAACCGATGAATTGCGCTATGAAATCCGTCGACGCGCCCAGCGCGACCAGGCAGCAACCCGTCAGCACCACACTCGATAGCAGCACACGCACCTTGACGCTCGGTGTCCACTGACTGGCGAATGTCTGGATCGAAGTAATGATCGACAGCACTGCGCCATACAGATTCAAGGCGTTGTGGCTGATGATATTGAGCAGGAACAACACCATCAGAATCGGTCCCAGCCAGCCGGTAGACTGCTTCACCGCGTCCATTGCTTCGGTGCCTTCGGGCGTGGCCAATACGGCGACCGCACCGAAAGCAAAGGACAGGATCGTGCCCAGCGTCGCTCCCAGGTAGGTTGCCCAGAACGGCTTGGCAATGCCGATATCCGCTGGCAGGTAACGCGAATAGTCAGACACGTAAGGCGAAAAGCTGATCTGCCAGATGATCCCCAGAGACACGGTCGCGAGCCAGCCAGAAAGGTTGAATTCGCCACGCGTGAAAAAATCGGCCGGCAGTTCATGGACGAAAATATAGATGAAGCCCGCAAGCAATGCGCTGCCCATTACCCAGGTACCGATTCGGTTGAGCGTGTGAATGAAGCGGTAGCCGATAACCCCGATAGCAGTGGCGCTCAGCGCACCGATGATGATGCTCAACGGGACGGGCACCGACGGCGCAAGGCCGACAATCGATTGGCCTGCCAAAACAATATTGGAAATGAAGAAACCGACGTAGATCAACGCGGCGAAAAACACGATCAGCAGAGCACCGTAGCGACCGAACTGACCTCGACTCTGGACCATTTGCGGAATGCCCATTTGCGGCCCTTGAGCCGATGCCAGAGCAATGACCAGGCCGCCGATCATGTGTCCAAGTGCAATCGCCAACAGGCCCCAAAACAGATCCAGATGAAACACCTGAACCACCATGGCACCGGTCACGATGGGCAGTGGCGCGATGTTGGTGCTGAACCACAGGGTGAAAAGATCGCGGGCCTTCCCGTGGCGCTCAGCGAGTGGAACGTAATCGACCGTGTGATTCTCGATCAACGGATCTTGCCGGGTCATCTGGGACATATGCATGAACTCGAGTTTGTCTGATCTTATATTTGTATGAAGCCAAACCGGGGGAGCATCTCTGGCCGCCCCTCAGATGCACGCCATATTATGGTATTCCAATATTTTCACAAGGCTGACACGGTCTTTATGCGATCAATTGAACTGTGATGAGCCCCAGTAATCCTCATAATCCGTTATGAAAAACCCCGTAAATACTGGGTCAAAACCCGATAGCACCACGTTTATCGGCTAAAACAAGAAGCTCTTGCAAAAGACGTATTACGGTATACCATCAGACCTATAAATCCATAAAATACGCCATTCCGAGGACAGTCCAATGATCGATGCCGCCCTTTACAAACAAGTCATGGGCTCGTTCCCGTCAGGCGTGACCGTCATTACCACGCTGGATGACGACGGCCAGATCGTCGGACTCACTGCCAGCGCTTTCAGCTCTTTGTCTATCGATCCGGCACTGGTGCTGTTCTGCCCCAACTACAGCTCCGATTCCTACCCGGTGCTGATCAAAAACAAACGATTTGCCATCCACGTGTTGTCGGGCGGCCAGCAAAGTGAAGCCTATGCTTTTGCCCGCAAGGGTAAGGACAAGGCGCAAGGCATCGAATGGACGTTGAGCGAGTTGGGCAATCCGATTCTGGCTAACGCCACCGCCGTCATCGAATGCGAATTGTGGCGTGAATACGAAGGCGGCGATCACGCCATCATGGTGGGCGCGGTCAAGAACCTGATCGTGCCCCGGCAGGATGCAGGGCCTCTGGTGTACTGCCACGGCAAAATGGGCGCACTGCCAGTGTTGGCTTGAGAGATCGACACTTAAAGATTTTGCGCATTTCTCGTATTATGGTATACCAGTTTTCAACAGGCCTTCAGTCGATCGGCCGCCAACAAAAGTTCAGAGGTAGCGTCATGAAATTTTCCCTGTTCGTGCACATGGAACGCTGGGACGAAAGTATCAGCCATCGCCAGTTGTTCGAGGACTTGACCGAACTGACGTTGATGGCCGAGGCCGGCGGTTTCAGTACCGTGTGGATCGGCGAGCATCACGCCATGGAATACACCATTTCGCCGAGCCCAATGCCTTTGCTGGCCTACCTTGCTGCCAAAACCACCACCATTCACCTGGGCGCCGGCACTATCATCGCGCCGTTCTGGCATCCGCTGCGCGTGGCCGGCGAATGCGCGCTGCTGGACGTCATCAGCAATGGCCGGATGGAAGTCGGACTGGCACGCGGCGCCTATCAGGTTGAATTCGACCGTATGGCCGGCGGGATGCCTGCCTCTTCCGGCGGTCAGGCGCTGCGGGAAATGGTTCCGGTGGTACGGGCACTGTGGAAAGGCGATTACGCCCACGACGGCGACATCTGGAAATTCCCGACCTCCACCAGCGTACCCAAGCCGATCCAGCAACCCAATCCGCCGATGTGGATCGCCGCACGCGACCCCGATTCACACAACTTTGCGGTGGCCAACGGCTGCAATGTGATGGTCACGCCGCTGATGAAAGGCGATGAAGAAGTGCTGGATCTGAAAAACAAGTTTCAAGCAGCTCTGGACAACAATCCGGACGTGCCGCGTCCGCAGCTGATGGTGCTGCGTCACACCCACGTGCACAGCGTGGACGATTCTGAAGGCTGGAAAGTCGGCGCCAAGGCAATCTCAAGGTTCTATCGCACTTTTGATGCCTGGTTCGGCAACAAAACCACGCCGGTCAACGGTTTTCTGGAGCCAAGCCCCGAAGAGAAATTCGCCGGGCGTGCGGAGTTCACCCTCGACAGCCTGCACAAGACCGCCATGATCGGCACCCCGGAAGAAATCATTCCGCGCATCAAGTACTACCAGGAACTGGGCGTCGACGAATTCAGCTTCTGGTGTGATAACAGTCTGCCCCATGCGGAAAAGAAAAAATCCCTGGAGCTGTTCATCAAGCACGTAGTCCCGGCGTTCCGTTAAGTACGCCCACCAGCCCTCCGAGCGCCAGGCCGGGGGGCTGGGTTACTCCGGCAGACGTTCTCATCCCTTCACATCGCTGACGTTGATAATCACCATCAAGCCAATGCAGTTCTCAAAAAAACCGAGCGACGTAACACTAGGCCCATACCCACTTACAACGCTTCGGAGTACACCAACATGAAAAGCCAACTCCTGCTCAGCATTGCTTTATCGGTATTGGCCGCCAACGCTTCCGCCGCTGCCTCCCCAAGCGCTATCGCCGAAGGCGGTGCTGATCGACTGATCGAGAGCCGCATTGCCGCTGACGGTGCCGACCGCCTGAAAGCCAACCAGATCGCAGAAGGTGGTTCCGATCGTCTGCAACAGAATCGTGTTGCACTGAGCCCGGCGAATGCAGAGATCGACGGTGCGCTGGTCGCGGATGTCCGTGCAGAGTTCGGTTCGAAGTATCAACGTTACTGATCAGCCGCAGCGAATCGGCCCCCCTCAAAAGCCCGGCTCACCCGGGCTTTTTGCCGTCTGCCTGTTTACGACCGACTTTCGCGGACGTGGCCACTCTCGCGGGTAATGTCGGGCGACCATCGCGAATAATAACTCTTCCCATTTGCACTAACTACGCAAAGCTTTTATCCTTGCGACCCAGCGGCGCGGTCCTCCGACAACTGCGTCGCAGGCTGACACCTGTTGCCGACAGGTCAGCGGCGGCTGGCGGCAGGACTGAAAAAGATGAACTGGAACGGTATCAATCTCAGGTGGGCCTACACGGATCTGCTGCTCAGCCTGAGCCGGCAAACCCGTTGCGTGCACGTTGCCTACGATGTCCTTCACGATGCGTTCATCCGCTACATGCTGGCCAGCCAACGGATCACCATTGATCAACCGAACGCTTATCTGCGCCGCGTCGCGCACTCGGTGTTGATCGACCATTACCGCCACGCCGCGCGTTACGTCGCCTTGACTGATGAGGCCGGCGCAAGCCTTCAACAAGACCACCGGAGCGACGACTTCGCCCCTTCTGCCGAACATCTGGCCGACCTGCAGCAGCGCCTTGAAGCGTTGCAGCGCATTCTCGATTGCCTGCCTGCGCGTTGCCGCGAAGTGTTCTGGCTGGCGCGAATTGAAGGGCATCGGCAGGCTCATATCGCGACCATGCTGGGGATCAGCCTCAGCATGGTCGAGCGGCATTTGATGCGCGCGCTGCTGGATTTGCGCGAGGCCCGCGAAGCGCTCTGCCCGTGAACTCACCGCGCGAAGAGGCCGCCGCCTGGTTCATCCGCTTGCTGGATGTCGACGACGATCATGAGGACCATGCCCGGTTCAACCTCTGGTTACGCGCCGACCCGCGGCATCAGGCCGAGTACCAGGCGTTTTCCGAGCTGTGGGGAGACTTCGCGTCCACCCGCAAAACCGAAGCGCTGGCGCAGCAGATGGAAATAGCCAACGGACGGCGGCGTTTCCTGCGCAATGGCATGTTGGGGATGGCCGGGCTGCTGGTCGGCGGCTTGTCATGGCGTCATTGGACGACAAGCGGCGTTTACGATGAGTATTTTCAGACAGCCAAAGGTCAACGCCAGCGTCATCGTTTACCGGATGGCTCGCACCTTTCTCTGGGGGCAGACACGCGCATGCTGGTGCGATTCAACGGCCAGCAACGTCTGCTCTTGTTATTGCAGGGCGAAGTGATTTTCGATGTTGCCCGCGACGTCGAGCGACCTTTTGTGATCGACGCCGGACTGGCGCGAGTGACGGCGCTGGGCACGCGCTTCGTGGTCAATCGCTTGCACGACAGGCTTCGGATCAGCCTCGAACGTGGCCAGGTGCAAGTCGACAGCGACGCCACCCGCTTGCAAATGAACCCGGGCGATGTGGCGCAGGTCATTCGCGGTGAGCCTCTGAAGCGTTTGCCTTTGCCGGCAGACAACGCCTTCGCCTTCGAACGCGGGCGACTGGTCTTTGCCCAGGCCGATCTCGCAGAAATTGCAGACAGCCTCTCGCGCTATCGAGAACGCCCGGTGATCACATTGCCGGGGAAGAAGTCGCCGTTGATTACCGCCGTCGTGCAGCTCGCCGACATCGACAGCTTCCTGGCCGCGTTGCCGGCCGTGGCGCCGGTTGAGGTCACACAGCTTGATGGCAGCACTCAGTTGCGGGCGCGTTGATCGCGCCACTGAAAATTATTCACGCGACGACATCAGGGTTTTGCGAGCTACCGCGTCATCAGGTATCGCCTTCCTGAAACGAGAAATCCCATGCATCGTCACTCCTTGAAATCACTGGTGGTCGCCCTGTCACTGACGCTGAACGGGCACGTATTGGCGGCACCGATTGCTTTTGATTTACCCTCGCAGTCGTTGGCGACTTCGCTGCGACAACTGGGTGAACGCGCCGGGCTGACGATTGCAGTGGATGACGGCATCGTTGCGCAGCGCAGCGCGCCCGCCCTCAAAGGCACGCTTGAACCCCTTGACGCGCTGCAACGCTTGCTCGACGGCAGCGGCCTGAGCTACCAGCAGCAAGGCTCGACGCTGGTGATTTCGCAACGCAGCGACGCGGTCATCGAGCTCGGCAGCACGCGTATCGAGGGCCAGGGCATGGGCCAGGCGACGGAAAACTCGGGGTCCTATACCACCGGCCTGACCAGTGTCGGCTCGAAGACGCCGGCCAGTCTGCGTCAGACGCCACAGTCGATTTCCATCGTCAGCGAGCAGTTGATGGACGATCAGCAAATGACCGACATCAACGACGCAATGCGTGCGACACCGGGCATCTCCGTGCAGAACAACACCTACCGCACCTTCGACATTCTGTCGCGCGGCTTCACCATTCAGAATTTCCAGCTCGATGGCGCGGCGCCGATGGCCCAGGGCAGTTCGCTGGGCAGTTTCTATTCGTCCAACGTCTACGACCTGGCGGAATTCGACCACATCGAAGTGCTGCGCGGCACCGCTGCGTTGTTCGGTGGCACGGGCGATCCGGGCGGTCTGGTGAACATGGTGCGCAAGCGGCCGATGGACACGTTTCAGCTGAAATTCAGCGCCTCGGCCGGCAGCTGGGACAACTATCGTCAGGAACTGGACGTCACCGGGCCGATTGCCTTCGACGGCAAACTGCGCGGTCGAATGGTGGTGGCCAACACTGATCGCCAGTATTTCGTTGATAACCGCAGCACGGAAAAGCCGTTCGTGTATGGCGTGCTGGAAGCCGACATCACTGACGATACGATGCTCACCGCAGGCATCCGCTACAACAAATCCCATGAAAACGGTACCCAGAGTTCCGTGCCGCGTTACCTCGACGGCTCCGACATCGGTCTGCCACGGCGCACCGGCATGAGTGAAAACTGGGCTTACACGGATGCGACCGGCCGCGAATTGTTTGCCAAGATCGACCATCAGCTGTCCGAAGACTGGAAGCTCAACGTGTCGTACACCGACCTCTGGGATGTCGGCTATTTCAAAACCACCACGGCCAATGGCGTGGGCATCAACCCGGCCACCGGCACCGGTCTGACCTGGTTCGGCAGTTCGAGCAAGCAGGAAAACCAGCAGCGCATGCTCGACACCAACCTGTCCGGCACCTTCCAGATGTTTGGCCTGCAACACGATCTGGTGGTGGGGGCCGACTATCAGGAAATCAGCAGCCGCTGGCTGGGTACTGGCCGCTATCCATCCGCGGGTGGCCCGTTGAACCCGTTCGATCCGGACAGCACGCCGTTCCCTGAGCCGGCCAACGATCGCAATTACACCCGCGACTACAATCCCAACGACCAGAAGCAATACGGTCTGTACGGCAGTTTACGTCTGCAACTGGCGGAACCGTTGCACTTGATCATGGGTGCGCGGGTGCAGCGCTACGCATTCGAACAGACTTACCAGACCCGCGTGGGCACCACCTGGACGACGCAATCGAACATCGACATGCGTGAGCCGACCAAAGTCACGCCCTATGGCGGCCTTGTTTATGATCTGAACGATGAATGGTCGGTCTACGGCAGTTACTCGGAAATCTACAAGCCCCAGGTCAATCTGTTGCAAGGCCCCCTGCCCGGCTCGTCGATGGACGCGATGGAAGGCAATACCTATGAAACCGGTTTGAAAGGCGAGCTGTTTGGCGGCGCGGTCAACACCAATATCGCGCTCTACTACACCAAGCGCGAGAACCAGGGCGTGCGCGATCCAGGCTACCCGACCAACGACTTTGCCTTCTCCGGCAGCTGTTGCTGGCTGGATCAGGGCGAAGTGGTGAGCAAGGGCGTGGACATGGAAATTTCCGGCGAAGTCAGGCCCGACTGGATGCTGATGGCCGGCTACACGTACAACAACAATCGCAACCGCAACGCCAAGGCACCCATCAGCACACAAACCCCCAAACACCTGTTCAAGATGTTCTCGACGTATCGCCTGCCGGGCATGCTCTCTGACTTCAAGGTGGGCGGCGGCGTCAACCTGCAAAGCTCCAACTACTTCAGCGGGACCGTCACGGCCAACGGCGCCACCAACGCCTACGACTTCAGCCAGGCGGGTTACGCGGTGTGGAATGCGTTGGCGGAGTATCGAGTGGACGAACACTGGACCGTCACCTACAACGCCAACAACATTTTCGATAAAACCTACTACGCCACGGTGGGCTCAACGTCTGCCACCAACTGGTATGGCGAACCCCGCAACCACATGCTGACGTTGCGCGGCACATTCTGGTGATCGTCGGAAAACAGACCTGACATCGATCACATTATTTTCACATGCGCCGGCGTACGGTGTACCCAGCTCCTTTGTGATTACCAGCCCGCACTCCCCATCGCGGGCTTTTTTTTGCCTGCGATAAAGTCGGTTGAAAATCTGCACGGCCCCTCATCCCTGAGGAGCCATCCCCTGTCAGCTAAACAGATCGACACCCAATTGAAACGCCACCCACAGCGCAAGGCCGGTGGCGAACAGCAGTGCGATGTTTTCGAAGAGGTTGTTGCGATACTGCTTGTCCAGCAACGACTTCTGGTTGGACATGATCAGCAGGCCCAGGGAAATCACCGGCAAGCCAATGATGTTCAGCGCGCTGACGCCGATGGTCAGCGTGACGAAATCGGGCATGCCCGGCATCGACCAGATCAGCGGCGTGGCCAGGATGAACAGCATGAACCACTTGTGCATCGGATCATGGTGGAACTCTTTGCCGTACTTATCGCGACGCTTGGGGCGCACGTGCTGGAAGGCATCGGTGATGAGCATCGGGAACGCTGTGGTCTTGCCGGAAATACTGGCGAACAGCGTGGCGAACACGCCGATGAAGAACACGTACCAACCGATCGGGCCGAAGAACAATTCGAGTGCCTTGCCCAGGTCGCTCAAGGTTTTGACTTCGATGCCATTAGGTCGCAGGATTTCTGCGCCGACGATCCAGATGGCCAGGTTGATAACGATCCCGACGAACACGGCGAAGAGCAAATCGTTACGCTGAATGCGTTTGTGCTCGGGCCCGACCCAACCTTTTTGACGCATCACGTAGGGGTGAACGAAGTTGGCAATCGAGCCAGCCACCGCACCAATCACCGATACCGCCACCAGCAAGGCGCCGTGCACACCTTCATCGGGCGGAATGCTGAAGCCGATGGTGCCTTTGACGATGCCGACCACATCCGGACCGGACATCACCGCCAAGGCAATGAACGCCAGCGTCATGATCGCCAGCAGCACCTTCATGACGCCTTCGATCATCGAATAGATGTTGCGCCCGACCAGCAGCCACACCGCGATGACCACCGCGACGGAGCACAACAACGGATGGTCGATTTTCAGCAACATCGCCAGGGATTCACCGGCGCCCTTGATCATGTAGGCGTTCATCAGGTGGCCCATCAACAGGGCGTACACGAGCATGAACCAGGCGAAGAAGGGATTCAGTTGGGCATAGCCCTGGAGGATGGTCATGCCCTGGTTATTGCATAACTGGAAGCGGGCAATGATGTTGACGATCAGGTAGCGCAGCAGCAGAGACACGGCCAGTACCCACATCATCGCGTAGCCGTAGTTGGCCCCGGCGACGGAAGATGTAATCAGGTCACCCGCCCCCAGCCAGGACAGCACGGCGATGATTCCGGGGCCTAGAAGCTTCAATATCCGTGAGAAGCGATTTTGGGTGGGCGCAAGGACTTGGCCTTCGACCGAAGGAATGCTCGGCATAGAGAGTATCTCCATTATTTTTTTTGTGAGAACGGGGGCAGTCGAACATAGACGTCTGTCATCGTACAACTATTCTTGTCCGGAGAGTATTAGTAAATGTTTCCGTGCTGATGTGGTGCTGCGTAAGGGTACCCACGGCTTCAATTCAGGCCTTTCAGCGTCGGTCCTGACTATGCAGGCGACACTTTTGAGCTGAGACGATTCAGCGGCTTCCTTGATACTCGCAAGATCATTGATGAAAACGTCGAGGTTGAGCATGACAAGCGCGGCCACCGGGCAAGTCAGCCCTGAAACGCTGAGAAAAGTGATTGTCGCCGCGGCCATCGGCAACTTCGTCGAATGGTTCGATTTTGCCGTTTATGGCTTCCTCGCTACGACCATTGCCCAGCAGTTTTTCCCCAGTGGCGATGACAGCGTCGCCCTGCTGAAAACCTTTGCGGTATTTGCCGTGGCCTTTGCCTTTCGGCCGCTCGGGGGGATTTTCTTCGGCATGCTCGGGGACCGCATCGGTCGCAAGCGCACGCTGGCGATGACCATTCTGCTGATGGCGGGTGCGACGACCTTCATCGGTTTGCTGCCGACTTACGCCGCCATCGGCGTGATCGCGCCGATCCTTCTTACCTTGATCCGCTGCGCTCAGGGCTTTTCTGCCGGGGGCGAATACGCGGGTGCGTGCGCTTACCTGATGGAACATGCGCCGAATGATAAACGCGCCTGGTATGGCAGCTTCATTCCGGTGTCGACCTTTTCCGCGTTCGCGGCCGCCGCCGTGGTGGCCTATGCACTTGAAGCGTCCTTGTCGGCGGAAGCCATGGGCAGCTGGGGCTGGCGCCTGCCGTTTCTGATCGCCGCGCCGCTGGGTCTGGTGGGCCTTTATTTGCGCTGGGAGCTCGATGAAACCCCGGCATTTCAGGCCGTCACTGCGGAACACGCGGTGGCGCATTCGCCGCTCAATGACACTCTGCGCAACCATGGCGCGGCCATTTGCTGCCTGGGCGCTTTTGTCTCGCTGACCGCCCTGTCCTTCTACATGTTCACCACTTACTTCGCGACCTACCTGCAAGTGGCCGGCGGTTTGAGCCGTGCCGTGGCGCTGCTGGTGTCGCTGATCGCGCTGATTTTCGCGGCGGCCATCTGCCCGTTCGCCGGGTGGTATTCGGACCGGGTCGGGCGGCGGATGACGGTAGTGACCGCGTGCGCGCTGCTGATCGTCGCGGTGTACCCGTCGTTCCTGATGGCCAGTTCCGGCTCGTTCGCAGCCTCCATTGCCGGCGTCATGTTGCTGGCGATTGGCGCGGTGTTGTGTGGTGTGGTCACCGCCGCGCTGCTCTCGGAAACCTTTCCCACGCGCACGCGCTACACCGCTTCGGCAATCACCTACAACATGGCGTATACCCTGTTCGGCGGCACCGCTCCGCTGGTCGCAACCTGGCTGATCAGCGCCACCGGCAGCAATCTCTCACCGGCGTTCTATCTGATTGCCGTGGCGTTACTGGCGCTGGCCGGTGGACTGGCGCTGCCGGAAACATCGAGAATATCTCTGCACGATGTGCCCGCAGGCGGGCCACTGCAGCGAAACCTGCCGTGGTCTGAGGGTTAAAAAAAAGATCCCGCATCCGCGGGATTTTTTCGAGTTTCGAGACGCCGGCACTCGGTCAAGGCAATGCCGATTCGATGGCAGGTTGCTCATGCACAGCCACTTCAGGCCACTGCGTCAGCACGTCGAAGCCATCATCCGTCACCGCGATCATGTGCTCCCACTGCGCCGAGAGGGATTGATCCTTGGTCACCACCGTCCAGCGATCGCCCAAGGTTTTCACATGGCGCTTGCCGGCGTTCAGCATCGGCTCGATGGTGAAGATCATGCCCTTCTTCAACTTCAGGCCCTGCCCCGGATAGCCGTAATGAAGAATCTGCGGTTCATCGTGATACACCTTGCCAATGCCGTGGCCGCAATATTCGCGCACGACACTGAAGCCGGCGTTTTCGGCGACTCGTGCAATGGCGTGGCCGATATCACCCAACGTGGCGCCGGGACGGACGACGCGGATACCCGCCCACATCGCGTCATAAGTGGTGTCGATCAGCCGCTGCGCCTCCGCGCTTATTTCGCCCACCCGGTACATCCGGCTCGTGTCGCCATACCAGCCATCCTTGAGGACGGCGATGTCGATATTGAGAATGTCGCCCTCCTTCAACGGCTCGCTTGATGGAATGCCATGGCACACGACTTCGTTGACCGAGGCACAAATGGTTTTCGGATAACCGTGATAACCGATGTTGCCCGGAATCGCTTTCTGCACATCGACGATGTACTGGCGGCACAACGCATCCAGTTCATTGGTGCTGATGCCCGGTTTGACGTGAGGCGTGATCATCGCCAGCACTTCAGCGGCCAGCGTGGCGGCGGCGCGGGACTTGGCGATTTCTGCGGCGCCGTGGATGACGACGTTCGCCTTCATGCCCCTGCCCCCGTTGTTGCGCGCGCCGAGTCGTTTGCCGGGAGCGCGCTTGCATCGCACAACTGCGCAATATCCAGCCCACCGGCCAGCTCGGAGCGAACCAGCAAGCGACTGATCTCGTTGTGATTAAGCTCCGGATGCAGCTCCGCCAGCATGCCGATACGCATCCAGTGCTCGGCTTGAGCATTGATCGAACGGCTTAGCGCGTTGCCGGCGACGCGCAGGTTGTCGTGCAGTGCTTCAGAGATTTTGACGATGCCCATCACTCATACCTATACGAAACGACTATAAAACGTATATTAGACGGGCAACCTCAGGATCGCAACGGGCATTTGCTCAGAACGCTCGCGCATCCTGTAGAGTCCAAGCGAGAGACTTCGATCGAGTGGCCGCAATGATGTTCAACGCACTGGTTTTCTTCACCACGCTGATCGGCATGGAAGTGTTCGCGTTTTTTGCCCATAAATACGTGATGCATGGTTTCGGCTGGGGCTGGCACCGTTCCCACCACGAACCCAGAACCGGCTGGTTCGAGAAAAACGATCTGTACGCGGCGGTTTTTGCAGCGTTCGCCATTGTCTTGATTGCGCTGGGCACCCAAGGTCTGCATCCGCTCGAGTGGATCGGCGCGGGCATGACAGCCTATGGTTTTCTGTATTTTCTTGTCCACGACGGTCTGGTGCACAAGCGCTGGCCGTTGAAATTCGTACCGCGCTCTGGCTACCTCAAACGCCTCTATCAGGCTCACCTGATGCATCACGCAGTCTCGGGCAAAGACCGCTGCGTGTCCTTCGGTTTTCTCTTCGCGCCGTCTACCGCCCGCCTTCGTGCACAGCTGCGCAAGTTGCACGCGGGGCCGCTTCATAAAGGGGACGAGGACGTTGCCACAACGTCGTCGAACGCGGCGGCCACTGCTTCGCGCGGCAAGTAAACGCGCGCCAGGCACCCAGACTGATCAAGCGTAATTTATCCAGCCTGGAGGTTGAAACCCGTACGTCCCACGCCCGTGCGCCAGCGGCGTCGACCTTGACGCCGATCTCGCGATAAACCCCGCCCGCCGTGGCGACCGCCCACGCCGAACGTCCGCGGAGCGAGGCCATCCCCGCCTCGGCGCTGACGTAAAACGGCTCGGCCAATGCCACCAGACGTTGCGCCAGCACGGCCACGCTCTGACGATATTGCGGCTCAGCCAGACGTCCGCGCGGTATCGCCAGTTCTGCCAGCCACTCGGCCGGCAAATAACAGCGCCCCACGCCAGCATCTTCAATAATATCGCGGGCGATATTGGTCAGCTGGAATGCCATGCCCATGTCGCAGGCGCGGTCCAGCGTCGGCTCGTCACTGACGCCCATCACCTGCGCCATCATCAAGCCGACCACGCCGGCCACGTGGTAGCAATAGTCCAGCGTGTCGTCGACGGTCAGGTATTCGCGCTGATGCACATCCATCGCGAAACCTGCCAGATGATCCATCGCGTAGGCCTGGCGAATGCCGTGGCGCTCCACCACTTCTTTAAACGCAGCAAAGGCCGGCGCCGCAACCGGGCGACCGGCATACACATCCCGGGTCTGCGCGAGCAGATCGTCCAGGCGCTGCTGCGCTAGCCCGGTATCGAGCTCCGTCGCCGAGTGGCCGGCCACCTGACCATCGATCACGTCATCACAATGTCGGCACCACGCGTACAGCATCACTGCACTGCGCCGGGTGGCGGGATCAAACAGGCGTGACGCCGCCGCAAAACTCTTCGAGCCGACGGTGATGCTGTGAGTGGCGTGATCCAGAAGCGTCTGCTGGTCGGTCATCGCTGCAAGTCTCCGAGCATCAGGCCGGCGGTTGCCTTGGCGGAGCCGATCACACCCGGCACACCGGCGCCGGGATGAGTGCCCGCGCCCACCAGGTAGACGTTGCCCAGGCGCGCGTCGCGGTTGTGCGGACGGAACCAGGCGCTTTGCCGCAGGATCGGTTCCAGCGAAAACGCCGAACCCAGATGCGCGTTCAGCTCGTCGCGGAAATCGTTGGGCGTGAAGATGCGGCTGGTGACCAGATCTTCACGCAGGCCGGGGATGTAATGCTTTTCCAGGTAGTCGAAAATCCGCTCGCGGTAACGCGGCCCTTCCACTTCCCAGTCGATCGGCGCGTTGCCCAGATGCGGCACCGGTGACAGCACGTAATGACTGGAGCAGCCCGGCGGCGCAAGACTCGGGTCGGTGATGCACGGCGCATGCAGATAGAGCGAAAAATCCTCGGCCAGTGCCTCGCCCTGGAAAATGTCGTTGATCAGCGCACGATAGCGCGGGCCGAAACAGACAGTGTGGTGTTGCAACTGTGGTTGTGGCCGTTTAAGACCGAAATGAATGACGAACAGCGAGTTGCTGAAGCGTTTTCCCTTGAGCCGCGCACCTTCCTGTTGACCGCGCGGATGCTCAGCCAGCAAGGTCGCGTAGGTGTGGATGACATCGGCATTGGAGGCGACGCTGTCCGCCTGAAACTGCCGGCCATCCTGTAAACGCACACCGGTGGCGCGTTCGCCGCTGACCTCGATTTGAGCCACATCGGCGTTCAGTTCGAACCGCCCACCGATGTCCTCGAACAGTTTGACCAGCGACTGTACGAGCGCGCCCGTGCCACCTTTGGGAAACCATACCCCCCATTCGCGCTCCAGCGCATGGATGAGGGTGTAGATCGACGACGTCGAAAACGGATTGCCGCCTACCAAGAGCGAGTGAAAGGAAAACGCCTGACGCAATTTGTCGTTCTTGATGAACTGCGACACCATCGAATACACGCTGCGCCACGCCTGCAGCCTGGCCAGTTGCGGCCCGGCCTGGACCATGTCGCGAAAGGACAGGAACGGCACGGCGCCCAGCTTCAAATAACCTTCCTGAAACACCGCTTTCGAATACGCCAGAAAACGTTGATAGCCCGCGACATCGTCAGAATTCATCGCCTGAATCTGGCGGTCCAGCGACGCCTGGTCATTGCCGTAATCGAATGACGTGCCGTCCTCCCAGCACAGTCGATAAAACGGTGAAACGGGCAGCAGTTCGACGTAATCCTTGATGGACTTGCCCGCCGCGCTGAACAGTTCCTCGATCGCGCTCGGATCGGTAATCACCGTAGGCCCGGCGTCGAAGGTGAATCCCTGATCGTGATAAACGTAAGCACGGCCGCCCGGCTTGTCGCGTTTCTCCAGCAGCGTGGTCTGCACGCCGGCAGCCTGCAGACGGATCGCCAGCGCCAGGCCACCGAAACCCGCACCCATCACGATTGCAGTTTTTTGCTCAGTCATCGCAAGTTCTCATAGTGCCGAGGTCGTAGCCGAAAGGCGGCGTGCAGTGCTTCTCCCACCGGGACCGGCGGTTTACCGGTGAGCACCCGGAGTTTGTCGGGCAGTGAGCTGTCGCCCGCATAAAACCGCTCGATCAGGCCCTCGGACAAACCGTAAAAACGCTGCATGACTTGCCAGCGATCCTGTGGACGCCCGGCCAGAAACAGCATGCGGTTGAGCAAGCGATAGAAGCCTTGGCGATGCCATTGCTGCCGGGCGCATTCACGCATGCTACTGGCGAGAGAATTGGCGTCGAACGATTGCTGCGTGGCGATCCAGTCCGCCAGTCGCACCGCGTGCGGCAACGAGTAGCCGGTGGTGCAATGGAATAATCCGGCGCGCAAACCCGAGCGCGGCTGCCCCTGTGCCTCGTCCCAGAACGCCTCGAAATCGCCCGCCAACGTGATCGGCAACACGCCCTGCTCTTCGCGCAAACAGGCGGCCACGGACCAGCCCTGCTGGCGCACGTAGTCGGCGATGTGCTGGCGCAGTTGCTCATGGGACAGTGATTGGTGGTCGATATAATGCGTGTCTTCGACAAGAACGGTGTCGGCTGAGAATGGCAATACGTAGACGAACCGATAACCGTCGCCTTGCGCGACACGTGCATCCATGATGATCGGCGATGTCAAACCATGGGGCGCGTGCAGGCGCAGCATTTGTCCGAGAAAGGCTTGTTTGCCCAGCACCATCTGCGCGCTCGCCTGGACGCCGCGACCGTCAATGACGGCAGCGGCCTGGAATGTCTCACCGTTTTCCAGGACAACGCTGCGCGGGCTGATTCTGGCGATGCGCTGCCCGGTCCGCAGGTCCGCGCCCAACGCCGGTTCGATGACCGAGGCGAATCGATCGGACGTGATGCTCGCGTAACCGCTGTTCATGCGCCTTGAACGGGCCGGGAAATGCACGTCATAGCCTGGCCAGGATTTGACGATCAACGGCCTGAGCCATTGATGCTGATCGGCGCCGATGTCGCCATGATGGAATGACCAGGTGTGGTTGCCGCCCAGTTTCGGCTGTTCTTCGATGCACAAAATGCGCAGTTCTGGCCGCGTCTGTTTGAGGCGCCAGGCGATCAGCCCATTGGCCAGACCGCCCCCGGCGAGAATCAGGTCGTGGCTCACGTCGTGGCTCATATCACTTCCCCGGTCCACACGGGCTGCCCACTGCGGATCGCCGCCTCAACGATGTTGGCCGCGCGCGTCACGCCACCGGCATTTCGAATATCGGCTGCCAGCCAGTTGAGCGACTCCGGTGGATGGGCCAGCAGACCTTGCAAATGACGGCTTATGGTCGAAGCACCCGCTCGCCGATGCAAACGAACACCGGCACCGCTGTAACTGACCCGCGCCGCGACGCCGGGCTGGTCGAAAGCGATGGGCATCACCAGCATCGGCGTGCGCGCCACGATGGCGTCCATGACCGTGTTCAAACCGCCATGGGTCACGACCGCATCCGCTTGTTGCAGCGCCCACTGCTGGGGTGCGAAATCGGTGACCCAGGTCGCGCCAATACGTTTCAGCCGATGTTCCTGCACGCTGTCGAGCGCGCCGCAATGGGCGATCAACAGCTGGGCGTCGAGCTGTCGGCAGGCCTTGGCAATGTGTTTGAACATGCTCAGGCGTGCGCCTTGCAGCGTGCCTAGACTGGCGAAAACAAATGGCCGGGCTGCGTCGATGGGCCAGTCGCCACGGGTCATGGGGTGCGCCGCCCGTAACGGTCCAACGGCATGAAAATGTGCCGGCCGGTGCTGGCGCGGGAAATCGAAGCTGTCAGTGGTCTGGCTGATCTGCGCCAGTGGCGACAGATAATGATGCAAGCCGTCGCGGGGCGGAATCGACAGCTCTTTCGACGCCCGATGCAGGACGTCGCGCAACGGCCGCATCAGCCAGTCATGCACCTGGCGGCTACCGTCGTACAGGCGCTGGCTGCGCTCGTCGGTGGCATAGGCAAACGGCATCACCGGCAACGGCAGCTGTGGTTCGCGGTCGACCGGCAACGCACAGGCCACCGACACAAAGGGCAGCCCCAGCGCCTCGGCGACCAGACCGCCGGCCGCCTCCATCTGATCGCAGAGCACAGCGTCGATGCCCTCGCCTGCCAGCGCCGCAGGCAGTTCGGCACACAGCATCGCCGTGCTCTCGCACACGTCGCGGATCACCCGGCGCAAACCCAGCGGCCCGCCCGGACTCGCTGCGCGGCGCAGCTGGCGTTCGAGACTGCCGGGGGGATGACTGGCGGCGCCGAGCGCGCGAAACCCCATACGCGGGTCGGTCAACCAGTGACGGGTGTCAGCCTGCTGAAAAAAAGTGACGCGGTGCCCTCGGTCCACCAACACCGCGCTCAGTGCCTGAAGCGCCTGGAAGTGGCTGTAAAAACCGGGAGCGACCACCGCAAAATGGCTCATCGCTGCAGATCGCTCAGGCTCAGAGGCGCCAGCAGTCGGGCCTGCCGTAATGCCTTGAGGTCGGCCGAGCCGGTGCAGAAACAGGCAATCCGCAGCTGACGGATGACAATGTCGAAATGCGCGATGACCGCAGCGGTGGACATTGTCGCGTCGTGCAGCACACCGGCCGCCTGCCCCACCAGATCAGCGCCCAGCCGAATGGCTTTTGCCGCATCCACGCCATTACGAATGCCGCCCGAAGCGATCAACGTCACTTGCGGCAATACTTTTCGGACCAGCGCCAGACTGGTCGCCGTCGGGATGCCCCAATCGGCGAAGGCCATGGCCACTTCCCGATCCGCGGGAAGTGCCGCACGTTGCGCCTCGACCGCCGCCCAACTCGTGCCTCCGCAACCGGCCACGTCTATCACGCTCACTCCGGCCTCCACCAATGCCATCGCAACCTGTGCAGACAGCCCGGCCCCGACTTCCTTGACAACTACCGGCACGCCGACGCTTTCGACGGTACGGCGGATGGCCTCCAGCACCCCGCACCAATCCTTGTCGCCTTCGGCCTGGACAGCTTCCTGCAACGGGTTCAGATGAATAATCAGCGCATCGGCCTGCAAGTTCTCGACCGCACGACGAGCCAGATCCAGTCCGTCTTTTTCCAGCAATTGCGCGGCGCCGATGTTGCTCAACAGCGCGATGTCCGGCGCCAGCCGACGCAATTCCCGGGTCAGGCCCTGATCGTTGCCACTGCGCAGTCCGACCCGTTGTGAGCCTACGCCCATGGCGATCCCCAGCGCTTGCGCGGCTTCAGCCAAGTGGCGATTGATTGCTGTGGCGCGCTCGGCGCCGCCGGTCATGGAGCTGATCAGTAAGGGCGCACGCAAACTGATCCCGAGCAGCTCACTGCGCAGATCGACCGCTGCCAGGTCCAGCTCCGGCAATGCGCAGTGCTCGAACCGGATCGCCTCGAGGCCGTTGCCCACCCCATGGGCGCCGCCCTGTCCGCCCAACACGATGTCCAGATGATCATCCTTGCGCCGGCTCAGGTCGCTTTTAGTCATGGCTGCTCCATTTACTCGGATCAATTGGGTCCGGACGCGGTCTGCTGCTTGAGTAGTGTTGTACAAAGATCCTGCTAATGTACAGGTTATGTATAAGGTCGCTTGATTCTTGAGGCATCCTCGGACGCCACTCGTTCCGTCGTAATCAGTAACATCAGTAGTGAAGCAGGTGTACTTTTCAGCGAACCCAGCAAGGTAAAGCGGTGATGACAATGAATTCAGGCTCGGGCATCGATAACGGCTTCGTCGAGCACCTGGCCGCATTGCGTGCAGCAATCGACTGTCGCTTGCAGCAATTGCTCCCCGAGGGTGGCAACGACAGCAATCTGATCACGCAGGCCATGCGCGAAAGCACCTTGGCACCGGGCAAGCGCATGCGGCCGATACTTCTGCTGCTGGCCGCTGAAGGCCTGGGACACCAGGGTAATCAAGCGCTGGACCTGGGTTGCGCTGTGGAAATGGTGCATGCCGCCTCGCTGGTGCTCGATGACATGCCCTGCATGGATGACGCCCGATTGCGCCGCGGTCGTCCAACCATACACCTGCAATTTGGTCAGGACGTGGCGATCCTTACCGCTGTGGCGTTATTGAGCCGGGCGTTTGGCATCGTTGCCGCCATTCAAGGCCTGGCACCGGACATCCGCACACAACTGGTCGAGGTCATGGCCAATGCTGTCGGCACCCAAGGCCTGGTGCTGGGCCAGTTCCAGGACCTGCGCGATGGCCAGAAAAGTCGCGGCGCCGAAGAAATTGCGCTGACCAACAGCCTGAAAACCGGCGTGCTGTTTGGCGCCATCATGGACATGGCGTGGCTGGTGGGCAGCGCCGACCCGCAGATGAGACCGGGGCTGCAACACTTTGCCATGGAACTGGGCCAGGCGTTTCAGCTGTATGACGATCTGCAAGACAAGTGCGTGGATAACCACAAGGATCAAGGCAAGGACAAAGGTAAATCCACCTTCGTTTCGCTGTACGGTGAGCGACGCGTTACCGAGCGTTTGCGCGCTCATCTGGCGAACGCCGAGCAGCATTTGCATCAGGTTTATGGCAGTTCGCCGACGATCGGCAGCTACATGAAGATGATTTTCCGGAACGTCACCGTCAACCGGTGATGGCGGTCAGTGCTCCAGGTTTTCAACGTTCTGACGCAGGCTCGAAGCGTCGGTAAAACGCTGCTCGCGCATCACTCGACCATTGTTCAGCACCAGCCACTGGACGCTTTCGCGATCACCGTCGTAGCGTGACGCTACCCGGCCATCCTGATCGAGCATGATCCGGTACCTGGCGGAACGCATCGCGGGCACTGCCACCAGTTTCACCAGCGACGGCATTTTCTCGATGTCGGCGACGTACACCACGTGCCGCGTTTCCAGATAGCCGGCCGGTTGATCTTTCAACGCCGCATCCAGCAACTTTGCTGCCGCCATGCTACGGGCGATCAATAGCACCTGCGCGTCGTCGTTGAGGGTGTACGCCTGTTCATGCTGGTCGAGCAGCGTCCATTTGACCACCGGTTTTACGCCTTCATCGGCCACGGCAGAAAAGGCCAACAAACTGAGCGCAAGTGCTGCAAACCGCATACACAGATCCTTTTCAAGTAAAGATAGTTTTAGCGGGTATCCATTGTCGCATTGATGCCCGCATTCTCAAGGCTAGCCCTTCACCGCCGCTTCAATGGCAGCGACATCAATCTTGCCCATTTGCATCATCGCTTCGAACGCGCGCTTGGCCACCGCTGGATCGGCGTCGTTGATTGCAGCCGTGAGCGCGCGCGGTGTGATCTGCCACGATAGACCCCACCTGTCCCGGCACCAGCCGCAGGCACTTTCCTGACCACCGTTGCTGACAATCGCGTCCCATAAACGGTCGGTTTCGGCCTGGTCGTCGGTCGCCACCTGAAACGAAAACGCTTCGTTATGGGTAAACGCCGGGCCGCCGTTGAGGCCCAGACAAGGAATGCCCATCACCGTGAATTCCACCGTCAACACATCGCCCTGCTTGCCCGCAGGGTAATCGCCGGGCGCGCGCATCACCCTGCCGACGGCACTGTCCGCAAAGGTCTGCGCGTAGAAATTCGCAGCGTCCAGGGCGTCGCCGTTGTACCACAGACAAATGGTATTTTTGCTGATCATCGTGGTTCTCCAGGAGGGAACGTGCCGCGTTCATTCTAGTGGCGTATCCGGCATGGGTTGTTACGCCGTTCAGCGGTCTACTCCTCAAGGCGCCCGCTGCCCTCCCGATCGCCCTTGTAGCTGCGGGTGACCGGAAAGGCTGGCAGCCAGGACTCGCGACGGACGGTCCAGCTTTCGTATGTCGGTGTCAGTTGGTTCGGGGCATCCAGGCAACCCAGGTTGATTTCGATTTCATCGTCGCTGCGGTTGAATACCGAGGAGCCGCAGCGTGGACAGAAATGCCTTCCGGCGTAATCGCGGGTTTCCCCAATGATTGTCACGGCGATATCGGCAAATATCGCTGATGCATGAAACAGCGCTCCGTGGAATTTTCGGCAGTCAAGGCAGTGGCAAAGTCCTACGCGATAGGGACGACCGGACGCTTCAATGCGGACCTCGCCGCAGAGGCAGCCCCCCGTGATGGATTGCATGCGGTTTCCTCCGATCGAATTCATATTTCCAGTAAAAATAGACCGTCGACTAGCTCGAATCATTGAACAGAACTGGCCACTGGTCGAATCGATTTGCGCTATAGACTCAACTCAACTAATTTTGAGTCTGTAGATTCTGGTGCGAGATTTTAATATGGCTGTTGCCTTGCAGGAAAAAGCCTTCTCCAAAAGTCAGTGCGTGGCTGGCCTGCGCGCCGCCGTGGGCATTCTGGAAAAGTGGAGCGCTTCCAGTGATCAGGCCTGCCGCATCCTGCGTATATCCCGCAGCACTTACACCCGCGCCCGACAGCGCGACCCGGATTGGGAAGTTGCCCTCGACGCCGATCAGATGCAGCGCATCAGTTTTGTCCTCAACATCCATGCCGCCCTTCGCCTGGTGTTTGATAACCCGGACAACGTCTACGGCTTCCCTGGCATGGCCAACAACAACGAGTTTTTCAATGGCCGCAGTCCGCTGGAGATCATGGCGCAGGGCGATATGGTCTCCCTTTACGAAACCTTTCGGCGCATCGACGTGTTGCGTGGCGCGCAGTGGTAGCGGCGAATGAACTGGCAGAGTTTGCCGGCAAGCGAATACAGGCGTATCGACTGGTCAATTCGAAGTTTCCGCCAATCGCGCTATTTGATGACGTCGCGGACGCGGACGAATTCGAGGTGTTGTATCAGATTCAGGAGCTGACCAATCCCAGATTAAAAAATGAACTGGGTCGCCTGGAGCTTATTCCCCGACGCGAGATTCCGTTCGGTATTCCTGGCTGCTCCTACGCAATAGCGCCCTTCACTCACGTCAACCCCGCAGGCTCGCGGTTCAGCGACGGCAGCTTCGGCGTGTTGTACCTCGCCGATACCATGGAAACGGCCCTCGCCGAAGTTCGTCATCATCAAAGTCTCTATTGGTCGAACGTTCCGAGCCTCAACTACGAGCGCTTCGTTTTCCGTGGGTTGTCGTGCTCTTTCGTGGATAAAGCGATGAAGGATGCCACATCCCTCGCAATCACCCACCCGGTCTACGATCCCGACGATTACAGCCATTCCCGTTTGCTGGGCATGTCGATCAAAAAGGCCGGATGCCCGGGCATTCGCTATCACTCGGTACGAATGCCCGGCAGCTATTGCTGGGCGCTGATGACGCCGAAAGTGGTTTTATCGGTCATTCAAACGGCCCATTACGAAATGATCTGGAACGGCCAGGTGACGAGCGTGAGCGAGATCAGTGAGGCGTGAAGGTTCAGGGCAGCTACCAACTGCCGTAGGGGATGCCGTATTTTTCGACATAACGCTTTGAGTTTTCGGATTGCGGATAGTAATTGCCGCCAGATTCACCAAGGTGTGGTCCCAGTGGTTCGATTTCCGCCTGAGCACGCGCTACTTTTACAGCATTCATGCATTTATCCGAGACCCAAACCTGAGCAATTCCCCCGGGCGCAAGACCAACATAAACCAACGCGATTGTCCCAGGAGGTTCGTCCGGTGTTTTAGGGCATCGGTCATTAAACGTTGACCGCATAATGCGCCGAGCCTCTTCGGGAATATCTATCCAGACCCGGTACGTCGTCCGCTCGACCACCGATTGCCAGCGCACATGGATACGCTTAGGCAAGTCGGCACCAACGACCTCCCGAATTCCTCCAGTGATCTGACCCCAGCCTTTTGCGGACTCGGTGCCGTCTTCAGGCTCATTTCCCGCCGCCGTCCCGCCACCCGTACGACGAAATAGTTTTCCGTTTATGTCTTCGACCTGACTGTCCTCAACCCACACCTTCATGTAATTCGGCTGATTGAAGCTTAGGCTCCACCATTTTCCAGTGAGTTCGTTTTTTGAAAGCGTATCTGAAGCTTGACATCCTGTTATAAAAAACACGGCGATAGTTAGAATCCACGCACGCATCAAAAAACTCTCCAAGTTGAGTCCGGAACATGAGGATGGCGTACGCGGACACCACTCTGCGCAGGCGCGTTAATGTACCGGACGTTCAGACCTCGCTCTGGACTTGCGCCTATTGGATTACTCCAGTTGGCCGATGTATGGATGTATTTAACCTTCAACAGTCTTCTTTCTTGAGCAGTGGGTTCGTAGTTGCCGGAAAGAACGCTGTCGCAGAAGGAACGTAGCTCGGAAGGCACCGCGTAGGCGGGGTCGGCTTCATCGATCACATCAAACAACACACCTCTCTCCTTAGCCAGTTTGTGCATCAAGCGCAGATAAACCACCGACAGCTTGCCGCTGACGGAGCGTTTGAGTTGAAGTCCTGCATAAGCCCGAACTTGCCTTGACCCTGCTATTTCACCCTTGGTCACAAGCGGAGTCGGAGTCGGTGTTACGATTTCCAGCATGGACTCCGGCCAGCCGTCGGCAATCCAGTTCGTTTTCTTTAACTGGGCATCACGGTATATCGAAGTAGTACGAATGTCGGTACCGGCCTGCACCGTCAGCGCCTGCATCGGGCTGACCAGAACGCACTCCACCACTTCATCCCGATACCCGCCACCGATATCCGAATGAACTCCAGGAACAGATATTTCAGTGTGCGCGGGGATCACGGTGCTTAGCGCGAAGTTAGCCCGATGCTCATCACGCGCGGTGATTTGGACGACATTAGTGAAAAACTGACGGTCAAGGTAGAGCTTGATACCTGGCGCCACTGGACTTTGAATATTCCCCAGGTTGGTGACACCTGCCACCGACGGCACGGTGTCGAACAAACCGATGAACCCCATGATGATTTCACTGTTGAATTGACCATCAAAAACCGGACTAAACCCTGATGAATTGCTGCGAATGACATCTCCCAAAGGTCCGAGTTTGCAGCGCACCACTTCGTTCGCAAAATGCCGGGCAGCGGCTGCACCCCTGCTAAATCCGAAGGTGTCAAATGTAAGCGAAGTGATTTCACTGCCGGGATTACGACTTATTGCTTCCTTAACCAGTGTCTTGAGAGCGACAAAAGCCTTTTGAACCTTGCCCGTCACGCCAGCATCACCACGGCCAGTGGCAGCAGCGCCCATGCTGTCTTGCTGGCCAGCATCCGTACCGATCCCGTCGATATACAGGCTGCGCGATACGAGTTTGGCTGAGGTCTCATCGCCAGCCAATTCCGAGGTTGGATAAAGCTCGTAAAGCTTGGAAACATTACTCATATCATTCCCATAACTCCCCTCAGGATCCGCCATGTACGGCTTGCAGCTCGCATCGACATCTTCGGGGCGGATGGGGTGATGGGCGCCGCACAGCAGGCCGGAGGCCGAGTTGTTGGCGTTGTTCAGCGTGCCGTCGAAAAAAACGCCGATGCGCAATGCAACGCGAATTTTCGCTTTCGCAGCGGCGGGCGCCTTGCCGTGTTTCTCGTATTCGGCCCAGCGCTCGGCGTGGATGTCGACGGGTTTGGCTTCGTCGTATCGAAAGTTTTTCGGGGGGTTGGGGACGTATCCGCTCATTCCTTGATCACCTGCTCCTTGGTGTAACGGGCGCTGAGAGTGTCATTGCTCGGGCGATCAGGCAACGCCTGGCTACACGCCATCATTGATGGACAGGGTTTTCCAGCCATTGCTGGCGTTGATAGTCACCATCATCCCAATGAAGTTCTCTTAAAAATTGCGCGGCGTAACATCGCATCCATACCAACCAATAACCCCGGAGCACACCATCATGAAACGCCAACTCTTTCTCAGCATCGCTTTCTCGGTTTTCGCAGCCAACGCTTTCGCTGCGACTTCTGCTCACCCCGTTGTCGCTGAAGGCGGTTCCGATCGTCTGATCGAGCACCGGGTTGCCGAAGGCGGTTCCGACCGTCTGATCGACCGCCGGGTTGCCGAAAGTGGCTCCGACCGTCTGATCGACCGCCGGGTTGCCGAAAGTGGCTCCGACCGTCTGATCGACCGCCGGGTTGCCGAAGGTGGTTCCGACCGTCTGATCGAACGCCGCAATGTATGAGTAAACACCCGCGCAGCAATACCGAACAAAGCCCGGCTGACCCGTCGGGCTTTTTTTGTGGACAACAACAGTAAATGCTCGCTGGACGACCGGTCAGGAAATCGTTCGAACGTCATCGTAACCGCGCCTTCAAAGAAGTAAGCACAGCACCCGCGCTGCGCACAGGAGCGATCATGAACAACGACAATTACCTGCAAGGCGGTTCGGGCAGTGAAGAACCGGTCCCCGTTTCGAATCCGGAAAATCCGGGGCATAACGATGAAGCTACCAATATCGACGACCACGTACCGCTTGCCCCGGATGACGACAGCCCGGTCGAAGACGAACTGGCAGGTCGCTGAACCCGTTCAAGGCTCAAGCGTCGTCATCGCTTGAGCCTGCCACAGTGCCTTGAACGGCCCATCGCGTTTGAGCAAATCTTCCGGCATACCGTCTTCCACAATTTCTCCCTCGTGCAGAACGATCACCCGGTCGAAATTGGCGATAGTCGATAACCGGTGGGCAATCGCCAACACCGTTCGCCCGCGCATCAGTGCCGTGAGTGCCGTACGAATGACCGACTCGGTCTGCGAATCCAGTGCAGAGGTCGCTTCGTCCAGCACCAGAATCGGCGCGTTCTTGAGAAAAGCGCGGGCCAGCCCAAGGCGCTGGCGCTGGCCGCCGGAAAGCATCGCCCCGCGCTCACCGATCAAAGTTGAGTAACCATGCGGCAAGGCGCGGATGAACACGTCGCAATAAGCCTGTTTGGCGGCGTCCATCACTTGCTCTTCTGTGGGTTTCGGCTGACCGTAGGCGATGTTCTCGAAAATGCTGCGATTGAACAACGCAGCCTCCTGCGGAACCACGGCAATCTGCCGGCGCAGGCTGTCCTGGCTGACGGTGCGAATGTCGCGGTCGTCGATCAGGATGATGCCGCTGCGCACATCATCCAGGCGTTGCAGCAAGTTGATGAGGGTGGATTTCCCCGCGCCGGAGGTACCCACCACGCCCACGGTTTGCCCGGCCGGGATGTCGAGAAACAGGTGTTTGAACACCTCGCGTCCATCCGGATAGCTGTAGCTGACATCGATGAATTTTATGCTGCCGCGCGATGCCTGCATTTCTTCAGGCGCGTCGAACAAGGCATGCGGTTGAACGATGATGCGCAAGGTTTCGGAGATGTCGCCGAGCTGCTGCGAAGTGTCGACCAGCGCCAGGGCAAGATCTCGCGAGCCGTGCAGGATGCGGAAGGTCAGCGCGCTGATCATCACCACGTCGCCCGCCGTGATACCGGACTCGCGCCACAGGCTGATCGCCCAGATGAGCATGCCGCCCGCCATTACCGACAGAAAAATATCGTGCAGCACGCGGGCCTTTTCCAGGTAAATCCAGCTGCGTCGCTGCGCCTTCGCTTCGATGCCGATGGCGCGTTCCAGCCGCTGGCGTTCGCGGTTGCGCGCGGAGAACGCCTTGATGGTCCAGACATTGGAAACGAGATCGACGATCTCGCCCCCGACCCGCGCCGATTTCGAGGCAAAATCGATGTGCCGTTTACGCCCTCGAATGCCGAAAAAGGTGATCAGCAAACCGACAACAAACACGCAGCCGATCAAGGCGCCGGCCATACCGAGGCTCACCGTGGAGAGCACGATCACTGCGCCGAGAAAATCCACACAGGGCGGAATGATCTTCCACGCCAGCCCCCCGTAAATGGAACCCGCCGCCGCACCGGCCGAAGAGATTCTGTTGGCCAACGCACCTGCGAAATGCTGGGAAAAATAGCGCATGGGGTGGCCGGTCAGATGACTGAAAAGGTCAACCCGCAAGTCCGCGCAACTGGCGACCACGGTGCGACAGCCAAGCCACCCGCCCAGGCGCCAGAAAATGTTTTCCAGCACGATCAGACCAATGAACAGCGAGAACGGAAACCAGATGTGCGCACTGGCCCGGTCCCCCAATGTCATGACGTCCACCAGCAGTTTCATGCCGTATTGCACGGCGACTGCGCAACTGGCGGCGCCGACCACCAGAAACAGCATCCCGCCAAAATGCCACGGACGCCGACATACATAGCGCCACAAAAACGCTATCGGCTGATCGGGTAAGGTCTGTCCTTCATTTTCCTCTTCACGGTCCATGGTCTTGCGCACCGGGGGGAGTGAAACGTTGCGTCAATTGTTGCATTGCCAGCCCAAGCGGATGGTACGGCGAGCGCTGCCCTTCACCATCGGCATAACCGAACAGGCCCGCCGGGCAATAGCGGTCGTTGTCCCAACCGGGGTAATCCAGAATCGGGTACCAGCAGATGCCCTCAATCGGCACACCGCGACGTATCGCCAGTTCTACCTGCTCGCTGACGTACGCCAGCCAAGGGGCGCGCTCCTCGCCTTCGGCACCGGTCTCGGAAATGAACATCGGTCGCCCGTAACGTTGATGCACTTCGCTGAGCATGCCGGCCAGGGGACGATATTTGGGCGCACCGCGAGGGATTTTCGGACCGTTGAGAAACCATTGGTTATGCGGGTAATAGTTGACGCCGATGATGTCCAGATAGGACTCCTGCCCGCCCAGACCCGGCCATTGCCGGCCGGTGAGCAATTCCCAGGCGTCGAACTGCGACTGGCGATAATCCTCGGCAGCGGTTACCTGATCGACACGGTGCGAACCGGCAATCACATTGATCAACGGCTCGCACTGCACGAACCGAGCGGCCGGCGCCTGCTCGCGAATCGCTTCGATAGCGGCAATGCTCGCGCGCACCAGTTGATGTTTGAGTTCCAGCCCGCGACCGTGTGCCGATGGGTTGAAATACGCGACGGCGCCACCCGCCCAGCTCCAGAACGAAATTTCGTTGAGGGGCGAGTAGAACGGCACATCAATGCCCTCCTCCCTGACCAACCGCGCGACTGCCGCGCAGAATTTCGCAAAACGCTCGACGAACGCGGGTCGCCAAATGTCCAGGTCGTCGGGATAACCGTAGTGACACAGGTCCCAGAGTACTTGGAGATTGCACGCCTTCGCGGCGCGCAACATCGGTAGAAAACTGCTCCAGTCGTAATGCCCCGGACGCGTCTCGATCAGGTGCCAGCGCAGGCCATCGCGGACGGTGCGAATGCCGACGGTCGCCACTTGTCGATAATCATTCTGCACCCAGCGCGCATGACCGGTAGACGCAGACAGATCAAGGCGCCGCCCGTCATTGCGGCGATGGGAAGAGCATTCGTAACCGGCCAACAGAAAACTGTCGAACGTGCCGGGCGCGGTCATGATGCCCGCGCCGGTCCGCCGGCGCTCATGACTCCACTCCATACGCCGGGACATTCGCGTCGGCGGCAGCTTGGGCAATGCGTTGATAAAGTGCCAACGCCTGGCCTACGACCTGATCCATGTTGTAGTACTTGTAGGTACCCAGCCGACCTAGAAAAGTGACGTTCGGCGTGCTGTCCGCGAGCGTTTTGTAACGCTTGTACAGCTCCGCGTTTTCCGGGCGCGGCACCGGGTAATACGGATCGCCGTCGGCGCACGGAAATTCGTAGCTGATGCTGGTCAGCGGGTGGGTTTGGCCGGTCAGGTGTTTGTACTCGGTAATGCGCGTATACGGCACGGCTTCATCGGGGTAATTGACGACCGACACCGGTTGGAACTGCACTTGATTGAGCGTTTCGTGCTGAAATTTCAGCGAGCGATACGGCAGCCTGCCGAAGCAATAATCGTAATACTCGTCGACCGGCCCGCTGTAGACGAGGTGGTCGTAGCAGACCTGATCGCGCACCTCTTTGAAGTCAGTACTCAGCAGGATGTCGATGTTCGGGTGCTCGAGCATGCGTTCGAACAGGCGGGTGTAGCCCTCGAGCGGCATCATTTGATAGGTGTCGCCAAAATAGCGATCGTCGCTGTTGGTGCGCGTGGGCACGCGCGAAGTCACTGACTTGTCGAGGTCTGACGGATCAAGCCCCCACTGCTTGCGCGTATAGCCACGGAAAAACATCTCGTAGAGCTCACGACCGATCTGGTTGATCACCACATCTTCCGAGGTGCGAATGGTCTCCACCGGTTGCGCGCGGCTGGCCAGAAATTCGGCCGCTTGGGGCTCGGTCATGCTCAACCCGTACAGCGTGTTGAGCGTTGTCAGGTTGATCGGGATCGGCACCCGATGCTCCGCCACTTGCGCCAGCACGCGGTGCTCATAGGGGCGCCACTCGGTGAACTTCGACAGGTACTGCACAATGCGCTCGGCATTGGTGTGGAAGATGTGCGGACCGTATCGATGAACCATCACACCGGCTTCATCAAAATGATCGTAGGCATTGCCGCCGATGTGCTCACGTCGGTCAATCAGCAGGACTCGCTTGCCCAACCCGCTGGTGAGGCGTTCGGCGAGGACGCTGCCGGCGAACCCGGCACCGACGATCAGGTAGTCGTAGCGATCGGCAACGGAGCGATCGATGGCAGTTTTCAGGGTTATCTCAGGCATTCGATTTGCTCCTTCATCACTGCGCAGGTCTTGTCCCACGACATGCCATCGAGCACGCCATCGATGCGTTGGGTAAACGCTGCAACGTCACTCTCGTCGGTGAGAATGCTGTCGATGGCCTCGATGAATTCCTCGACCGACGCGGCAATTTTCACCACGCCGCTGTTGCCGTAAGTGCGCACCACATCGGCGATTGGCGTGGACACCACGGCGCAACCTCCCGCGAGGTATTCAGGGGTTTTGGTCGGGCTGATGAAGCGTGTCGATTCGTTCAGCGCGAACGGCATCAGCGCGACGTCCCATCCGGCGAGGTAGGCCGGCAATTGTGAATAACCCTTGCTGCCCAAATAATGAATGTTGGGGTAGCGCGGCAGCATCGCCGGGTCGATCTTGACCACCGGGCCGATCAATACGATCTGCCATTGCGGCCGCTGACGGGCCAGTTCGTCGATCAGGGCGATGTCGAAACGCTCATCGATGACGCCAAAAAAACCGAGGCGTGGATGAGCTATTTCCGCTTGATCGGAAGGTTCCGCAAGCGCCTGGCGTGCGGCACCGAAATGGTTGAGATCGACACTGCTGGGCACGGCATGCGCATTTGCGTGATGTTTGCGCTTGGCTTCCCAGAGACTATAACCGCCGGTAAATACCACGTCGGCCCGGTTCATCAACAAACGCTCTTTTTCCACCAGTTCCCTGGGCGCGCCTTTGAATGCAGACAGCTCATCCATGCAGTCAAAGATGGTCACCTGACCTGTGAGGTGCGAGGTGAAGTCCAGGCTCATCGGCGTCAGATACCACAGCAACAACTGCGACGGCGCCTGGATCGCCAGATAGTCGTCGAGCAATTGCCGCTGGGCGGCGTTGACCTGTTCATGGTCAAGATCGCCGCGAACGTGGGGCACGAGGACAGTCACCCCTTGCGCCGGTTGCGACTGTTCCAGCCAGTCGGTGGCATTGGCGTCGTGAATCGGCTCTTCGAAAAACAGCACGTCGTAGTCTTTGGCCAGGCGCGACATTACATGCTGAGGACGTTGATAAACAAAGCCCCAGCGCAAGTGCGACAGGCACAAAAGAACAGGACGCAAGGACAGCGCGAGGTGCGGATCGGTTGTCAGGGAAGTGGGCGTTAATTGCGAGTCAGGTTGCTGAAGAAGATTCATAAAAATTTCCTTTCGGTCATTGCAAAACAAAATTCGAAGCAGAGTGACAACCTGGCTTCGACCCTAACTCATACGGCTGAAGAGCAAAGCCCGTGACTGGACATCACGTTCTGCGCGCTTCTAAACGTTTTGAGGCACAGCTTGTCGCCAGCGTTCAAAAGCCTTTTGTTTAAAGCGGATGAAGGGTATGTGCCGGTCATGCCAATACTCTGAACTAGTCAGCAGCCCTGACCCCATAACTACAAGCGACGCAACTTTGCTCGCCTCGGGATGAGGGTGGGATCATGATTTTGGTGACCGGAGGTGCTGGCTATATCGGGGCCCACGTTTGCGTGGAATTGCTGCGCAAAGGCAACGATGTTTTGATACTGGATAACTTGTGCAACAGCTCGCGAGTTGCCATTGAACGAGTCGCCGCGATAGCGGGCTCGCGACCGGGCTTCATAAAAGGTGATGTGCGCAATCGCGCGTTGCTTGAACGGATTTTCGACGATTACCCCATTGACGCAGTGGTCCACTGCGCCGGACTCAAAGCCGTGGGCGAGAGTGTGCGCGAACCGTTGCGCTATTTTGAAACCAACGTCAGCGGCAGCGTCACGCTGTGTCAGGCCATGGCGAGTGCCGGCGTGCACACGTTGTTGTTCAGTTCCTCGGCGACCGTGTACGGCGACTGCGCGCACATGCCGATCGATGAAAGTTGTGTGCCGGGTCAGCCGGCCAACCCTTACGGTCACTCCAAACTCATGGCTGAGAATGTCATGACCAGTATTGCCCGGTCGGATGAGCGCTGGTCTGTCGGTCTGTTGCGTTACTTCAATCCGATTGGCGCACATCGCAGTGGCAGTCTGGGAGAAGCGCCGACCAACACGCCGAATAATCTGCTGCCTTACTTGTTGCAAGTGGCCACCGGGGAACGCGAGGCACTGAATGTTTTTGGAGATGACTACGCCACACCCGACGGCACCGGTGTGCGCGATTACATCCATGTGATGGACCTGGCGCAGGGGCACCTCAAGGCGCTGGATTACCTGCAACGAAAAACCGGGGTGCATGTGTGGAACCTCGGCACCGGCTGCGGATATTCAGTGCTTGAAGTGGTGCGCGCGTTTGAGCGAATTTCCGGGGTGGATATCGCGTTGAATATCGGCCCGCGTCGCAGCGGCGACATCGCCCAGTGCTGGGCCGACCCGGGCAAGGCCGAGCGTCAGTTGGGTTGGCGCGCGACTCGGGATCTGGACGAAATGTTGAAGGACGCATGGCGCTGGCAGTGCCAGAACCCTCGTGGGTACGAAGCGGCAGCGTGGGTGAGTTAAACCCGTAGCAGCTGGCGCAGCCTGCGCCAGCTGCTACAGCGCGTGGGCGTGAGGCGTGCATGGACGCAGATTTCTACGAAGTGAAAAAATTGGCATTTACGCAAACGAATCAAGCCCCGCACTGGCGGGGCTTGACAGGTGTCACGCGGCATCAAGACTTACGCGCGCCACCGCCGGAGCTTTGACCTCCTTTTTTGCCTGCATCCGAGGCTTTCTGTTTGTCGTCGGCGAAATTGCCGCCGCGACCGCTGCCTTGTCCGCCGCTGCCCGAAGTGCCACCCGAAGCCTGACCGCCTTTCTTGCCGGCTTCAGAAGCTTTCTGCTTGTCATCGGCGAAATTTCCGGTGTTTTTATTTCCGGTATTAGCCATTTTCGTTCACCTCTTCGTTGCTGGAATCGAGCACGGGGCTCGTTTAATTCCGAGGGCTCGACCGCTCGAAAGTTTGATCCGATTCCAGCTCTCAGACGAGCGGACATGGGTCGCGATTCAACCTCAGCCCAGCGACGTATCAAGGAACATCATCACGCCGAAACCAAGCATCAATCCCAGCGTCGCAGGTGTTTCATGACCGTTACGGTGAGTCTCGGGAATCACCTCGTGGGAGACCACAAAAATCATCGCACCCGCTGCCAGACCCATCGCCACGGGGTAGCCCAACGCAAAGCCCGACGAAATGCCCAGGCCGATGATTGCACCCAACGGTTCCATCAAGCCCGAACCAATAGCGACCAGTGCCGCACGAATCGCGGAAATGCCAGTGACCCGCAATGCCAGCGCAATGGCCAGGCCTTCCGGAATGTCCTGAATGGCAATCGCAGTCGTCAGTGGCAGCCCGACTTTCATGTCACCGCCAGCGAAACTCACACCAATCGCCATGCCTTCCGGCAGGTTATGCAAGGTGATCGCCAGCACAAACAGCCAGACCCGGTTGAGCCGCTGAACATCGGGCCCGCGGCGTCCGCTCTTGTGGTGTTCATGGGGCACAAAGCGATCCAGCCCGACCATCAACGCCACACCCAGCGCCATGCCGAACACCACCACGGCGGCTGCCACCATCTTGTTGCCGGTGATGGTTTCTGCGGCAGCAACGCCTGGAAGAATCAAGGAAAAAGAGCTCGCCGCCAGCATCATCCCGGCAGCAAAGCCGAGCATGGTGTCCTGGGTGCGCACCGCCACATCACGCAGCACCAACGCCAACACGGCGCCCAATGCCGTCGCACCAAACCCTGCCGTGCCACCGAGGATTGCATAGCGCAGCACCTGCGGATTGGACTCAGTCAATGCGCTGTAGCCACTGAACAACAACAGCAGTGTGACAACCGTCAAGGTCAACCAGAACAGAACGCCCGGCCAGCTGCCGCTCCTGGCCATTTCGAGCCATGAACGTGATGGGTCTGCACCCGACGAAGCTGGGTCTGACATAAAAAAACCTCCTACCGGCCGTTGTCCCGCTTGTTGCCTGTTCGTGAGCTGCCTGGCTGCATTTGCCGGGTGATGCGCTGAGCCTCTTGCTCGAAAGACCTGGCGGTCGCGCCGAACAAACCCGACAAATCAATTGAATTGACGGACAAACCTTTGGACTTTGCAATCATTGCCTTGCACCTCTATCAACTGTAGCAACATAAAGGCACCGCACGCCTTGGCGGCGTGCGGTAAACGCTTTACACATCGGTTTTGAGCTGCAGCCCCGAGCCAATATCGGCACCGGTCATTGGATCGCTGTCGGGGTCGGACATGGTGCGGGCTTTCATGTCCATCAACAGTTCTTCTTCGTCGGCACTCAGCTCGACGCTGGCCGAGCCATCGCCGCCATCAACGGCCGGCATTGGATCTTCGACAAACTCCCAATCGTCGCCCTGGTTCCACGGTCCGCGAGTGCTGCCCTCGCCTTGGGACAGGTTGTAGTAAACGTTGGTGAACTCCGGGTTGCCCGGCAACTTGCCTTGCGGGAAGTTCGGCTGGATCGAGTGCAGTGCTTTTTCGAAAGACAGTTGATGCGCGATCTCACGCGTCATGAGAAAGCCCAGCGCTTCTTTCACGCCAGGATCATCAGTGACATTCATCAGACGTTCGTAGACGATCTTGGCGCGGGCCTCGGCGGCGATGTTGGAACGCATGTCCGCAGTAGGCTCGCCAATGGTGTCGACGTAAGCTGCCGACCAGGGCACGCCTGCCGAGTTGGTGAGCGGCGCACCGGCGCCGTACAGGATCTGGGTGATATGCGAATCGTTACCCGCCCCGTTAATGGAACGGTACAGTTCGCCCTCTTCGTCCACGCCTTCGGCCAAACGGCCTTTGGCACCTTTGTTGAGCATGACGATGATCGAACCAACGATCTCAAGGTGACTGAGCTCTTCGGTCGCGATGTCCATCAGCAGATCTTTTCTGCCTGGGTCATCTTCCGCCAACGCCTGGGTGAAATATCGGGAGGCGGCTGCCAGTTCGCCTTGTGCCCCGCCAAACTGCTCGAGCAGCAAGTTGGCCAACCCCGGATTGGGTCGCGCCACTCGCACGGTGTATTGAAGTCGTTTGTTATGAATAAACATGACTGGATCTCCTCAGGCCAAAAGGCACCGACACTCATTCGGGGAATGCCCGAATGCGGTGCCCACAGTCATCTGAAGCACTTGCCCGTTTGAAAATTTTAAAAAGATTGCCGGCTAGCGACGAGTGGCAGGAATCCCGGATTTAATGCCCGGTCGTCGGCGCGTTGCTGTTTGCGTTCAAACTTCTGCAAGCGCCGACTCCTCTATATGACGCGAGTGGCGTATCTGCTCTCTGTAGCAGCCGGCGCAGCCCGCGTCCGCGTTATCGCTGATAGCGGCGGCCATCAGCCTTTGCTTTTGCTCGGATCTGCAGAACGCGGGAAGGTGCGTTCTTCTTCAATGGTGCCGTCTTCGCGATGAATCTTCAGTGACGCGGTTTTGCCGTCGAAGAAGTCGCGAGCCAGTTTGATGATCTCTGCCTTGGTCGACGCCGTCTTCGAGGCCCGTTCCGCGCCTGCCTTCTTCAAGGACCAACCATTGTCGGTTTTAGTGATGTGGTAGCTGTCCATTCGATCTCCTCGCGCATCGAGCGCATTACCGATGTGGTGAGCTGTTGACCGCGGCCTTCGCCATGAGTTTAAAAAGTGGTCGGGCGTTGACCCTGCCTTGGTGTTAAATAGAACGCCTCAGGCTACAGCCCACTCCCTGTCGTGTATTTCAGTGCAACGAGAACCGATATGAACACCTGTTCCAACTACAGCAATGCCCCTTCCGTCAACAAAACACAGGGGTCGACGCATGATTGAGGTTACCGAAGTTTCCATTGCCGAGCTGCGGGCGGCGCTCGAAACCGGCCGCACCACGGCGGTAGAGCTGGTCCAGGCCTATCTCGATCGGATCAATGCCTACGACGGGCCGACCACTGCCACTGCGCTGAACGCAGTCGTGGTCCAAAACCCTCAGGCGCTGGAAGAGGCGCGCGCATCCGACGCACGCAGGGCCAAGGGCGAAACACTCGGCCCGCTCGATGGTATTCCTTACACGGCCAAGGACAGCTACCTGGTGAAAGGGCTGACCGCTGCGTCGGGCAGCCCGGCCTTCGTCAAGCTGGTTGCACATCGCGACGCGTTTACCATCGAACGGCTGCGCGGCGCCGGGGCAATCTGCCTGGGCAAGACCAACATGCCGCCAATGGCTAACGGCGGCATGCAACGTGGCGTCTATGGCCGGGCGGAGAGCCCGTATAACGGTGACTACCTCACCGCGCCCTTTGCGTCGGGGTCCTCCAATGGTGCAGGCACGGCGACAGCGGCCAGTTTCGCTGCATTTGGCCTGGCCGAAGAAACCTGGTCGAGCGGTCGCGGGCCGGCGTCGAACAATGGCTTGTGCGCCTATACGCCGTCACGCGGGGTGATCTCGGTGCGCGGCAACTGGCCGTTGACGCCAACGATGGACGTGGTTGTACCGTTCGCCAGAACCATGGCCGACCTGCTGGAGGTGCTCGACGTGGTGGTGGCGGAAGACCCCGACACCCGCGGCGATTTGTGGCGCTTGCAACCCTGGGTGCCGATTCCGAGCGTCGCCTCGGTGCGCCCCGCTGCTTATCCGCAGCTGGCGGCCGATTGCGCCGCATTGGCCGGAAAACGTTTCGGCATTCCCCGGATGTACATCAACGCAGACCCCGAAGCAGGCACCGCGCAGGCCCCGGGTATCGGCGGGCCTACGGGCCAGCGCATCAACACCCGGCCTTCGGTGATCGCACTCTGGCAAGAGGCCCGACAGGCACTCGAAGCCGCCGGCGCGGAAGTAATCGACGTCGACTTCCCGCTGGTCTCCAATTGCGAAGGCGATCGTCCGGGCGCACCGACGGTGTTCACCCGGGGCCTTGTGTCCAAGGAATTTCTGCACCATGAGTTGTGGGACCTGACTGCCTGGGCCTTCGACGATTTCCTGCAAGCCAACGGTGATCCCCAGCTTAACCGCCTGGTGGACGTCGACGGCCCGCTGATTTTCCCCCACGATCCCGGCACCCTGCCCAACCGGGAAGGCGACCTGGTCGCCGGCATGGACGAATACGTGCGCATGGCCGAACGCGGCATCACGCCGTGGAATGAAATCAGCACGGTGGCGGACGGCTTGCGCGGGCTCGAGCAAACCCGTCGCATCGACCTTGAAGACTGGATGGACAAACTGGATCTGGATGCGGTGCTGTTCCCGACAGTGGCGGACGTGGCACCGGCGAACGCCGATATCGAGCCGGCGTCGGCCGACATCGCCTGGAGTAACGGTGTATGGGTCGCCAACGGCAACCTCGCCATCCGTCATCTCGGCGTGCCGACAGTGACGGTGCCAATGGGGGTGATGGCGGACATCGGCATGCCGGTCGGGCTGACATTCGCCGGGCGCGCCTACGACGACTCCAACCTGTTGCGCTTCGCCTCGGCGTTTGAATCGACAGGCACCAAACGCCTGATCCCGCCGCGCACCCCGCCGCTGTCAGACCGTTGAAAAAAATCGGGACTGGAGTCTTCAGTCCCGATTGCGCAGGGCTACTTGACCAGGCGTTTTTCCCTGGACGGTCGATAACCAAAATAGGCGCTGTAGCATTTGCTGAAGTGGCTGGGCGACACAAAGCCGCAGGCCACCAGCACGTCCACCTGGGACAGGTCCGTGTGCTGCAGCAAACGTCGCGCCTCGGTGATGCGCAGCTCCATGTAATAGCGCTGCGGCGTGGTGCCCAGTTGTTCCTTGAACAAGCGCTCCAGCTGGCGACGTGAACGGCCGGCGTACACCGCAAGTTGCTCCAGCTCCAGCGGCTCTTCAAGGTTGGCGTCCATCAGCTTCACCACTTCACGCAGCGGTGCACTGACGCACACATTTTCCGTCGGTTTGATGCGCCGATAACGCGATTCCTCAAACGCGAGAATATCCTCGATTCCTTCGACCAGCGCCTTGTCGTGCAAGCCTTTGATCCAGTCGAGCGCCATGTGGAAAGCCCCCGAAGGGCTGGATGCGGTTAACCGGTCCCGGTCGATCACATAAGGTTCGCTGGTCACGTGCGTGGATCTGGAAATTTCCGCCAGTGCCGGACGATGCTCGGGATGAATCGCACAGCGATAGCCATCGAGTACACCCGCGCTGCCGAGAAACCACGCGCCGTTCCACAGGCCCGCCAGGATCACGCCCTGTTCGGCGGCCGCACGTATCAACTGATTGAGCTCGTCGCTCGCGTTCAGTTCGGTTCGGTAGCCGCCGCAGATCACCAGCAGATCCAATGCATGGATCGCAGCCGTATCGACGCGCCCGTCGGGGCGGATCACCAGACCGAGGTCGCTGATGACCTCCCGGTCATGCAGGCCGAAGGTGCGTGATGAGAACAGCCCCGGGCGCAGCAGATTGGCCGTGACAATGGTGTCCAGCGCCTGAGTGAATGCGGGCAGCGAGAAATGCTCCAGCAGCAGGAACCCGGTCCGGGTCATGCGGCCCGGCTCGGCAGAATGTTCATTCAGATAGCGGAGGTTTTTGCCCTTCATGCCACCGCTAAATTGACGTCTTTCAATCAAGGTGCGACTCACTCGGCTACATTGACGGACCTGGCTTCAGGCACGCGGCTGAAACGCCATGCTAACCGTAGATCTCCGACAAATATATCAATCCTGGTTCATGACGCCCGCAATGACCCGGATTGTCCGCACTGGCTGGGCAAGACCCGGGCGGCGCTGATCAAGGATCAGTTGCACGGTCAGGCACTGATCCGTGCGTCCGGCGAGCTGTGCACCATCGGCCGCTGACGCCATGCCTTCGATATCGTGCCACCACCAGAAAATTCCGGACCATTGCGGCGCTTGATCGACTACCATGCCTGCTGCCGGTTCCCCAACGGGATTAATAGGGAATCCGAGGTGCCTTGCCAGGCATCAAACGGAACTGCCCCCGCAACTGTAGATGCCGAGCCTGCTCCTGAACTGCCACTGGGATGATTCCCGGGAAGGCTGGAGCCAGGCGACGACGCATCAGTCAGGAAACCTGCCGGCCAAGCAAATCACTAACCGGCGGGGTGTCCGGGAAGGACATCCTTGCGCCCGGTGTTTGAGCTACAACGGCAGCGATCAACGATGTGTTTCCAGTCCGTACCCTGCTCCCTGTACGGTCACCGGAGATTGCGTCATGCGGCTGTCGCGCCTTGCCACCCTCGTCACTGCCTTGGGATTTTCCACCCTCGCCCATGCAGCCCCGACTCAGTATCCCCTGACGGTTGAAAACTGCGGCAGCACGCTGACCTTTACCCAGGCGCCAAGCCGCGCCGTGACCATCGGCCAGGCCGGCACCGAAATGCTCTACGCCCTGGGCCTGAGTGACAAGGTGGTCGGTACGTCGCTGTGGTTCAACAATGTGTTGGCCCGATATCAACCCGTCAACGAGGGCATCGAACGTCTGGCCGATAACGAGCCGAGCTTCGAGGCAGTGATCGGCAAGCGACCGCAACTGGTTGCCGTGGAGCTGGAATGGATGGTCGGGCCACAAGGCGCGGTCGGCACCCGTGAGCAGTTTCATGAGATGAACATTGCGACCTACCTGATGCCTTCCGATTGCGAAGCCAAGGACAATCTGGTCGGCGCCGACGGCACGCGGCTCGAAGCGTTCCGGGTCGACAGCCTCTACAAAAGCATCAACCAGCTGGCTCAGGTGTTTGACGTGCAGGCGCGCGGTCAGCAACTGGTCGCCGGGCTCAAGGCCAGCTTGGCAAAGTCGGTGGCGACCGCCGCGCAGAACAAGGATTTGCGCCACACCAGCGCCCTGTTCTGGTTCTCCAGCGCCAGCCTCGACATCGACCCTTACGTCGCCGGCCACAAGGGCATTCCCGAGTTCATGCTCAACACCCTGGGTGTGCGCAACGTGGTGACGTCCGACGAAGAATGGCCGACGGTGGGCTGGGAAACCATTGCCAAGGCTAACCCGACCTTTCTGGTGATCGCGCGGATGGACCGCCGTCGCTTCCCTGCCGACGACCACCTGAAAAAACTCGAATTCCTGCGCAGCGATCCAGTGACCCGCAACATGGACGCGGTGAAAAACAACCGCATCATCATTCTCGATGCGATGGCCATGCAGGCCAGCGTGCGCCTGTTCGACGGTCTGGAAACCCTGGCGACGGCCATCCACGGCTACAACCTGGGGCAATGACCGCTATGCTGATTCGCACAGCCCTCGCGGCGCTGACCTTACTGACGGCCGTTATTGCCGGCGTGGCCATTGGTGAAACCGTCATTGAACCGGGCGTGGTGTTTCAGGTGCTCGCGAACAAACTGTGGGCCGCCGGCTACGTGCTCGACCCGATCGATGAAGGCATCGTCTGGAACTACCGCCTGACCCGCGCCCTGGTCGCCGCTGCCTGCGGCGCCGGGCTGGCAACCTGCGGGGTGATTTTGCAATCGTTGCTGCGCAACCCCTTGGCCGATCCATACCTGCTCGGTATTTCCGCCGGCGCCTCGACGGGGGCGGTGTTGGTGGCGCTGTCCGGTTTGGGTGCCGGGCTGGTTTCGCTGTCGGTTGGCGCGTTTGCCGGCGCGGTGGCGGCATTCGCGGTGGTGGTGTTGCTGGCGCGGGCCAGTGGTGCGCCGGGACGGACCGGGCAGATTATTTTGGCGGGTATCGCCGGCTCGCAATTGTTCAATGCACTGACCGCTTTTCTGATCACCAAATCGGCCAGTTCCGAACAGGCCCGCGGCATCATGTTCTGGTTATTGGGCAATCTCAGCGGCGTGCGTTGGCCATCGGTGTGGCTGGCGGTGCCGGTGGCGCTGATCGGTTTTCTGATTTGCCTGTGGCACCGCCGTGCACTGGACGCGTTCACCTTCGGCGCCGACTCGGCGGCTTCGCTGGGCATTGCGGTGCGCCCGGTGCAGTTTCTGTTGATCAGTTGCGCGGCGCTGGTGACGGCGGTGATGGTCTCGATTGTCGGTTCCATCGGGTTCGTCGGGCTGGTCATTCCCCACGCAGCGCGGCTGTTGCTGGGCACCCGGCACGCCCGTCTGCTGCCGGCCAGTGCGCTGGGCGGTGCGGTGTTTCTGATTGCCGCCGACATCCTGTCGCGCACGCTGATCAAAGGTCAGGTCATCCCGGTTGGCGTTATCACGGCGCTGGTCGGCGCACCGGTGTTTGCCGTGATCCTGGTCGGCCGGAGAAATGCCCGATGAACGCCGTCCAGCCTGTTGTCGACACAGTGCTGCGGTGCGAAGGCCTGGGCTTTAATGTGCGCGATGCCCGCTTGCTGCAAGACATCCACCTGGATGTGCGGCGTGGCGAAACCCTGGGAATCGTCGGGCCCAATGGCTCGGGAAAATCCACACTGCTGAAATTGCTGGCCGGTGTGCGCGCACCCGGACGGGGCGCCATCTACCTCAATGGCCAGGCCTTGAAAACAGTGGCGCGGCGAGCGATTGCGCAAACCCTCGCAGTCGTCGAGCAACAGGCGGATACGCTGGACGCCATCAGCGTATTCGACGCCGTCGCCCTCGGTCGAACACCCTGGTTATCAGCCTTGCGCCCGTGGTCGAGCGAGGATGACGCCATCGTTCGGCAGGCGCTGCGCGATGTCGATGCGGCTCACCTCGAAAGACGCACCTGGCATAGCTTGTCCGGTGGCGAGCGTCAACGCGTGCACATCGCCCGCGCGCTGGCCCAGCGTCCGCAGATTCTGCTGCTCGACGAGCCGACCAATCACCTGGATATCCAGCATCAACTGGCAATTCTGCACGTCGTGCAGTCGTTACCGGTGACCACGCTGATTGCCTTGCATGACCTGAATCAGGCGTTGAGTTGCGATCGTCTGGCGGTGCTGGAACGCGGGCGTCTGGTCGCCCTGGGCCAGCCACTGGACGTGCTGACGCCGCAGCGTTTGCGCGAAACCTTTGGCGTGCAGGCGCACTACCTGCTCGACCCGTTCGACGGCGCGCGGATTCTGCGGATGGCCGGCCTGAAGCCGGTGTTGAAGTGAACAGCGCTGCCCTCCCCCTCGCGGGAGAAGGCAGGCACTCATCTCAGGAGTGATTGATGTCCCGGTCCTTGGTTTCCGGCAGGAAGAAGATCCCGAGCACCGCCGTCATCAACGCGATCACAATCGGGTACCACAAGCCGTAGTAGATATCACCCGTGGCGGCGACCATTGCGAACGCCACCGTCGGCAGGAATCCGCCGAACCAGCCGTTGCCAATGTGGTACGGCAGCGACATCGAGGTGTAGCGAATACGCGCCGGGAACAGCTCCACGAGCCAGGCCGCGATCGGCCCGTAGACCATGGTCACGTAGATCACGAGGATGGTCAGCAGCAACAGCACCATCGGGTAGTTGGTCTTCGCCGGGTCGGCTTTCTCCGGGTACCCGGCCTCTTTGAGCGCGCCACCGAGAGTAGCGACAAAGGCGTCGTTGCGGGCTTTGAAGTCGGCGCCCGGCATGTCGGTGCCTTCGAAGCTGGAGACCACCTTGTCGCCAATCCGCACTTGCGCGACCGTGCCCGCCGGCGCTTCCTCGTTCTTGTAAGGGATGGCCTTCCTGGCCAGTTGCGTTTTGGCGAGGTCGCAGGAGCTGGTGAATTTGGCCTTGCCCACCGGGTCAAACTGGAACGAACACTGGTTGGGGTCGGCGATCACCGTCACCGGGTTCTTCGCCTGCGCAGCGAACACGTCAGGGTTACCGTACTGGGTCAGCGCATGGAAGATCGGGAAGTAAGTCAGCGCCGCCAGGATGCAGCCGGCCATGATGATGCCTTTGCGCCCGATACGGTCTGACAGGCTGCCGAAAATCACGAAGAACGGCGTACCGATCAGCAACGAGCCGGCGATCAGCAGGTTGGCCGTTTGCGCGTCTATCTTCAGGGTTTGCAGGAGGAAGAACAGCGCGTAAAACTGCCCGGTGTACCACACGACTGCCTGGCCAGCGGTGCCGCCGAGCAACGCCATGATGACGATTTTCAGGTTGTCCCAGCGGGCGAACGATTCCGTCAGCGGTGCCTTGGACGACTTGCCTTCGGCCTTCATTTTCAGAAACACCGGCGACTCGCTCAGTTGCAGACGGATATAGACCGAGATGATCAGCAACAGGATCGACAGCAGGAACGGTATCCGCCAGCCCCACGCCTCGAAGGCTTCAGTGCCCAGAATGGTGCGGCAGGCGAGGATCACCAGCAGCGACATGAACAGACCCAGGGTCGCGGTGGTCTGAATCCACGAGGTGAAAAAGCCGCGTCGGCCCTTGGGTGCATGCTCGGCCACATACGTCGCCGCGCCGCCATATTCTCCACCGAGCGCCAGGCCCTGCAGCAAGCGCAGGGTGATCAGGATGATCGGTGCCGCCACACCTATCGTTGCGTACCCCGGTAGAAAACCGACGATGGCGGTGGAGACGCCCATGATCACAATAGTGATGAGGAAGGTGTGCTTGCGCCCGATCATGTCGCCCAGCCGGCCGAACACAATGGCGCCAAAAGGACGCACCGCAAAGCCTGCGGCGAACGCGAGCAGCGCAAAGATGAACGCGGTTGTCTCGTTGACGCCGGCAAAGAAGTGTTTGGCGATGATCGCCGCGAGGGAACCGTAGAGGTAAAAGTCGTACCACTCGAACACCGTGCCCAAAGACGAGGCAAAGATGACCTTGCGCTCCTCTTTGGTGATCGTGTGTTTGGGCGTGCTGCCCGCGGAAGTGTTGTCGATTGCGGCCATGGGTCATCTCCGTCTTTCTTGTTGTAGGCCGGAGTACCTCACTACCATTTGCCGCACCCAGGCCCCAGGGCTGATGTCATCGGATTACGGTGTGCACGAAGCATGGAAACAGGCAAAAGGCCTTGCATCGCTGCAAGACCTTTGAAGCAAGCATAATCATGTTCTGCCAGATATCCACTCGCCATCAGGGGCAAATTGGGGCCATCGTCTGGAAATCGGGCAATTTTCCTGACGATTGCGCTGTCAGCCCCGGTTTTGCGTCGCGTTTGCGCGGATTCCACTCACGGCGGGCGACGCTTACTTTACCGACGACTCAAACGCTCGACTGCACCGCCCTCGCCTCGCGCCCCTTGAAAGCCAGGCCGAAACAGAAAAAGATAGCCAGGGCAAAGCCTGCCGGAAACAGCCAGATGCTTTTCCAGTCATGGCCCTCGGTCATCGCGTAATGGTCAGTCACCTGCCCGGCTACCCAGAAACCGATCAGCATGCCCAGGCCGTATGTCGCCAGGGTAATCAGCCCTTGAGCAGAACTTCTGAAGCGCTCCGAGGCTTTGGCGTCGGTGTAAATCTGCCCCGAAACGAAGAAGAAGTCGTAGCAGATGCCATGCAGCGCAATGCCAGTGAACAGCATGAACGCCAGGTCCCCGTTGTTGCCGAAGGCGAACAGCACATAGCGCAGCGCCCACGCCAGCATGCCCACCAGCAACGCAAGCTTGATCCCGAAACGATGGATGAACAGTGGCAGCAACAGCATGAACAGCACTTCGGAGACTTGCCCGATGGCCATCTTCGCCGTTGGGTTAGTCACACCGATTTCCGCCAGAAACGGGTTGGCGTTCTGGTAATAGAACGCCAGCGGAATGCAGATCAGAATCGAAGCAATGAAAAACACCAGGTAGCTGCGGTCCTTGAGCAGACCCAAGGCGTCCAGGCCGAGCATCTGCTTGAGGCCGCCGCTGCCGGTCCCGGGCTGCAACGGCGCCGTGCGCGGCAAAGTGAAGCTGTAGAGGCCCAACATCAGCGAGGCAATCGCCGACATCAAAAAGGTGTTGCGCAACCCGCCCGAGGAAATCGCCGCTTGCGAATCCCAGGCGAAGACAAAACTGATCACCACGCCAGCCACGATCCAGCCGATGGTGCCCCACACACGAATGCGCGAAAACTGCGCCGCCGGGTCGCTCATCTGGCGGAACGCGACCGAGTTCACCAGCGCCAGAGTCGGCATGTAAACCATCATGTAAGCCAGCACGAACGGATAAAAGGTGCTGAAGTCCGGTGATTTGTACAGTTGATACAGCAGCACCGCGCCCACCAGATGCAGCACGGCGAGGATTCGCTCGGCATTGAAAAAACGGTCCGCGATCAGGCCGATCACGAACGGCGCGATGATCGCGCCCCACGACTGGGTCGAAAACGCCATGCCGATCTGCCCGCCAGTGGCGCCCAGATTGCTGGCGAGGAAGGTCCCCAGGGTGACAAACCAGCCGCCCCAGATGAAGAACTGCAGAAACATCATGACGCTCAGTCGCGCGGTCATTGTGGTCATAACGGGTCACCGTCTTTTTGTTTTTGTTGTGGGGGAATATTGATTGCTGCGCCCGTCAGGCGTCAGGCAATCCCAGCAAGCGTCGATTGAAACCTTCGTCGGACTGCACGCTGACAAAGTCGTCGAAGGCTTTTTGCGTCTTGTTGATCATGTGCTGCTCGATGAACGCGGCTCCTTGCACAGCGCCCTGCGCGGAATCCTTCAGGCAGCACTCCCATTCCAGCACCGCCCAACCGGCGAAGTCGTATTGGGTGAGTTTGCTGAAGATGGATTTGAAGTCGATCTGGCCATCGCCCAGCGAGCGGAATCGACCCGGCCGATCGACCCACCCCTGATAACCGCCATACACACCGGAACGCGCGTCGGGGCGGAACTCGGCATCCTTGACGTGGAACATGCGGATCCGCTCGTGGTAGCGATCAATAAAGCCCAGGTAGTCCATTTGCTGCAGCAGCAGATGGCTCGGGTCGTACAGGATCGCGGCGCGTGGGTGGTGATTGACCGCCTCTAGAAAACGCTCGAACGAGGCACCGTCATGCAAGTCTTCGCCGGGGTGAATTTCATAGCACAGGTCAACGCCCGCCTCTTCGAAGCAGTCGAGAATCGGCAGCCAGCGCTTGGCCAGTTCTGCAAAACCTTGTTCGACCAGACCGCTCGGCCGCTGTGGCCACGGGTACAGGTAAGGCCAGAGCAGCGCCCCGGAAAACGTTGCGTGGGCGTGCAATCCCAGGCGTTGACTGGCACGCGCCGCCAGTTTCAACTGGTCGATCGCCCATTCGGTACGCGCTTGAGGCTGACCGTGCAAATGCGCCGGGGCGAAGTCGTCGAACAGCGCATCAAACGCCGGATGCACCGCGACCAGTTGGCCCTGCAGGTGCGTCGACAATTCGCTGATCTCGACCCCGGCCTGCGCGCACACGGCTTTCAGTTCATCGCAGTATTCCTGGCTGTCTGCAGCCCGCGCAAGGTCGATAAATTGCGTGCCCAGTGTCGGCAGCTGAATCGCCTTGTAGCCTTGCGACGCCGCCCAGTGCGCAATATTGCTCAGGGTGTCGAACGGCGCTTCAGCGCCCATGAACTGCGCAAGAAAAATTCCGGGGCCGCGCAGGCCTGGTTGAGAAGGTGCGTTCACGGTTGAGTGCTCCGGGTGCGTGGTGGGCAGACCAGCTCGGTCCACTTGGCGTCGCCATGGTGATTGGCGATCGCCGCTTCGATGAAGGCCATGCCGCGCAATCCGACGTCGATGCCGGGTACCCCCGGCGCCTCATTACCGGTGACGTGGCTGCGAATGGCCGTGGCGAAATCGCCGTAGAGATTGGCCATGGCCTCCAGATACCCTTCGGGATGCCCGGCGGGCAGGCGCATGCGCTGCGTTGCGGCGTCGCACAGCCAGGGTTGGCCGACACCGGAACGCAGGACGCGCATTGGTTGATCGAGGGAACGATGGATCAGGCTCGACGGCTGCTCCTGACGCCATTCCAGGCCGCCCTTGTCGCCATAGACGCGGATCTTCAACGGGTTTTCTTCGCCGGCGCACACTTGGCTGGCAATCAGTACACCGCTTGCGCCTTCAGCCATTTTCAAGAGCATTGCCGCGTCATCGTCCAGTTGGCGGGTGGCCAGGTGGGTATTGAGCATCGCGCACAACTGCGTCACGGGTTGGTCCGCGACGAACTCGGCCAGGGAAAAAGCGTGGGTGCCGATGTCGCCAATGCAACCGCCCAATCCGGACTGCTCTGGAAGATCGCGCCAGCCCGCCTGCTTGTTGCCCTGCCCCGCGACATCCTCGCTCAGCCAACCCTGCGGGTACTCGACGATAACTTTACGCAGCGTGCCGATCACACCGTCGCGAACCATCTGCCGTGCCTGCCAGACCATCGGATAACCCAGGTACGTATGGGCCAGGCCATAAAGACGATCGCCGCAGTGCACCACTGCTTTCAGCGCTTGCACCTCGGCCAGGTTCAGCGCTGCAGGCTTTTCGCTGAACACGTGAAACCCCGCTTTCAGTGCCTGGGTGGCAATCGGTGCATGCAGATGGTTAGGCGTGACGATGATCAGCAGTTCCATGCGCTGCTCGGCCGGCAGCGCTGATTCGCCATCGAGCATCTGCTGCCAGTCGCTGTAACAGCGTGAAGCTGCAAGCCCGAGCGCCGCAGCGGTATTTTGGTTGTTGCGCGTGTCGCGGCTGAACGCCCCGCACACCAGTTCGAAACGGCCGTCGAGACCGGCAGCCTGACGGTGAGCCTGGCCGATGAAAGCGCCTTCGCCACCGCCGACAAAACCCATTCGTATTTTTGCCACTGGAACATTCATCGCGCCGCTTCTCTGTTTTTTGGGCCCTTTCAGGCTTAAGATTCTGCAGTGATGTAACCGGTTACATCGTGGACGAAATTTAGGCTCGGATTTGCCTGGTGTCAAACACCGGAATTACACACCCGCCACATTTCGACTTCAGTGTTGCTGCGTTAAACTCGCCAGCCGCACTGCGTCCAACGAGGTGATTTTGTCCAATATCCGTGAAGTGGCCCGACTCGCCGGCGTCTCGGTGGCGACGGTTTCGCGAACCCTGAAATCGCCTGAACGAGTGCTGCCGGAAACTCGCGACAAGGTCAACGCCGCCGTGGAGCAGGCCGGCTACCGGCCCAATCTGATGGCGGTGCAATTTCGCTCGCGGCGCACCGGCAATCTGGTGATTCTGGTGCCGGCCATCGCCAACACCTTTTTCGCCCGGGTGATCAGCGGCGCGCAGCAGGCAGCCCAGCATGCCGGTTTTCGATTACTGCTGTGCGACACCCAGGGCCGCGAGGAAATCGAACGGGAATTTGCCGAGCTGGTATACGCCCATCAGGCCGACGGTGTGATTCAGTTGCGCGCCTACGATCCGTTCGAAGCGCCCTTCCCCAGCGCCGAAACTCCACCCATCGTCAATGCCTGCGAAGTGATTCAGGGTGGCCGCCACCCCACCATCAGCCTGGATAACCGTGCCGCTGCCAAAACGATGACCGAGCATTTGATCGGGCTTGGGCACCGCCGCATCGGCCTGATCAAAGGCCCAAAAAGCAGCCCGCTGACCCGCGACCGCGTTGCCGGTTATCAGGATGCGTTGCGCGCGGCAGGGATCGTCGAGGATACCGCGCTGATCTGCCACGGCGATTTCTCCTTGCAGGCCGGCCAGGATGGCGCCGCCGAAATGCTTGCCCTTTGCGACCGCCCCACGGCGCTGTTTTGTGAAAACGATGAAATGGCCATCGGCGCGTTGAAGCGCATCAAGCAATTGGGTCTGCGCGTGCCCGAGGACATTTCGCTGGTAGGGTTCGACGACATTCCTTTCGCCCAATACTGCGATCCGCCGCTGACGACCATCGCGCAACCGGCCGAGCGCTTCGGGCACAAAGCTGTCGAAATGCTGATCGCGCTGATCGAGAAAAAGCCGCTTGCGCAACGGCATGTGGTGCTGCCCTTTGAGCTGACTTTGCGTAACAGCACGGCGGCGGTCAAAGCTCGCGACGATGAATAACCGGCGCGTGTTGCTCCATCAACTCGACGACCCAGTCGATGAACACCCGCAGCTTAAGACTGATGTGCCGGTTCGGCGGGAAGGCCACGTACATGGGCATCGGATCGAGTCGCCAGTCTTCGAACAGCGGCACCAGTTCGCCCTGCGCGACGTGCGGTTTGGACATATAGGCAGGCAACCACAACACCCCCATCCCGGCGAGACCCGCCGCGAGGTAAGCGTTGCCATCGTCGACTGCCAACACGTAGCGGCCGTGAACGTGGACGCTCTCGTCGCCCCGGCGCATGGCATAGGGCAAGGCTTTACCGGTTCTCGCCCACAGGTAGCCGACAATGCGGTGCGCCGAATTCTCCAGCGCTTGCGGATGCGTGGGCGTGCCCAGGCGTTGCAGATAACCGGGCGCCGCGAACACGCCCAACTGCAGGTCACCAATGCGCCGCGCCATCAGCGATTGATCGGTCAGCTCACCCCCGCGCACCACGCAATCGACGTTCTCGCCAATCAGATCGACAATCCGGTCGCTGACGCCCATGTCGATCTGTATATCGGGGTAGCGCGCGTGAAAGTCGGGCAGCGCCGGCATCAGAATCATCCGTGCAAACGGGCTGGGAACATCCACCCGTAATCGACCGCGCGGCAATGCTGCTGCGGCAGACAACCCCGTCTCGGCATCGTCCAGATCAGCCAGCACTTTCACCACACGCTCGTAGAACGCCGCGCCGTCGGCCGTGACATTGACTTTGCGCGTGGTGCGGTTGAGCAGTTTCACCCGCAGTCGTGCTTCCAGCTGCTGGACCAATTGCGTCACGCTGGTCTTGCTCATGTGCAAGGTGTCCGCTGCCTTGGTGAAACTGCCCGTCTCGACCACCCGGGCAAACGCTTGCATCGCATCGAAACGGTCCATTTCCACACTCGGGATTGTTTGGGTTTTACAAACAGTGATAGCTAGAGTTGCTGGTTTATCCGGCGGGTACAAGGCCCTTAAAGTCTTTTCACCGTTAATCGAGGAGACAACAACATGACTATTACCCGCGATGTAGTTTTCCCACCGGGCCGCCAGGCGCTTTACGAGCTTCATCGTTACTCGCCGGCGATTCGTTCCGATGGCTTTCTGTTTGTTTCGGGACAGGTCGGCAGTCGTGAGGACGGTTCGCCCGAGCCGGTTCTGGAAGAGCAGGTGCGCCTGGCGTTTCGCAACCTCAATGCCATTCTGGAGTCGGCGGGTTGTACGTTTGATGATGTGGTTGATGTCACCGTGTTTATCGTCGACCCGGATTCGAAGTTTGAACGGATCTGGAGCATCGTGCCGGAATTTTGGGGCAACGCCCCGCATCCGACCGTGACGTGCGTTGGGGTGACGTGGCTTTATGGGTTTGATTTCGAGATCAAGGTGATTGCGCGGTTGCCGCGGGGGTAATGCTGGCGTCCTGGATGTGGACCTGAATACGTAAAGCCCGTAGGAGCCGAGCTTGCTCGCGATGGCTTTGTCTTGGGCGACTTCTGTTTTGAGGGTGTACATATCCGTTGCTGCGTTGGGGCTGCAATTGGTTTCGCCATTACGGCGAGTCACTTTGGAAAAGAGCCCCAAAGTAACCAAAAGGCTCTTGCCCGTCCATTCGGTGCCTCGCTGTGGCTCGGCATGCCCTCACTCCGGCATTGCTCCGGGGGCCGTCGCCATCGGCCATCCATGGCCGGGGGCGACTACCGCGGCATCCTTGCCGCGGTGCCCCCTGCGCAACGCCTGCGTTCGGCCTCTGGGAAAGGGGCCGGTGGATCAAGTTCAAGATCTGAAGCAAAGCAAAGCAAAGCGCTTCGCCTGCCGCGCAGGATTCCAACTCGACACATTACCTGCAGCTGGCGCAGCCCACGCCCGGTCGGCTATCAGGCCGCCTCGGCGGCTGGAACGTTTCAAGATACGCCAACACATCATCGATCTTCTGCGCATCGCTCATGCCCCAGAAAATCATGCGAGTGCCGGGCACGACAGCTTTGGGATCTTCAAGATAGGCGGTCAGGGTTTCACGGGTCCAGACGATACCGGCGCCTTTCATTGCATCGGAGTAAACATAATCGCTGGTGCTGCCGGATGCCCGCCCGAAAATACTGTTGAGCTGCGGTCCGAAGGACGCCCGCGCCGACTCACCCACCTGATGACAACCGCTGCAGATCCGCTTGAACAATTTGCCCCCGGCTTCGGCATCCCCGGCCGCGTTGGCCGGCAGGCCGAACAGTGCGGTGATGAGCGCCAGGGCGGAGATGATGGGTGCGGCTTTGTTCATGCAGGCGTCCAGGTCGGTTTATCGTGTAAGCGGAAGACGTTGCGTAGAGCCCCGACGCCGGTGCAGCCTGTCAAGATCAGACTTAGGACGCTGACGGCAAGCACTTTGCTGAGGTAATTCACTGAGTAACTCCATGAGAAAACGCCCGGCATCCATCTCTCGAGCGGCGCACACCTTAGCGCAAAAAAAGGAACCTGGTATTGCGCCAAGGCAATGTTACGCACTGGCAGCGGCCTTTCATTACGCATACCATGCCGCCATTCCTGCCGTCAGATAGCGCTCATGATCAAAGCCAGTTTGCGTAGCCTCCTCACTCTATGGTTTGCCGGTTTGTCATTGCTCACCTTGCTGAGCGTGGGCTTCTACGTCGGTCATATCGCGACCGGGCAGATGAAACAGGCCAGTGGCAATGCATTGTTGAGCACCGCGCGTTCGGCCGCCGAACTGTTGGGCGCGCAGTTGCACGAACGTCAACTGGAAGTATCGTTGCTCAGCCGCGCACCGCTGCTCAGGCGCGGCAACCTGGACGATCCGGACATCCTGACGTCGATGCAATTGCGCTCACAGTCGCGGGCCGAATACGCCTGGATGGGCGTGGCCGATGCCGAGGGGCGTGTTCGGCAGGCGGTGAATGGCTTGCTGATCAACCAATCGGTGCAAGCGCGACCATGGTTTCAGGCCGGCTTGCGCGGCGCCTACACCGGTGACCCGCACGAGGCAGTTTTGCTCGCCAAATTGTTACCGGGTAATTCCACAGGCGAACCGTTGCGTTTCATCGATTTCGCCGCGCCGATTCTCGATAACCGCGGCCAGGTGATCGGAGTGCTCGGCGCCCATGCGCATTGGAGCTGGGTCACCCGGATCGTCGATTCGGCGGTGCGCAAAGGCACGATGCCCGACGTCGAAGCACTGATTGTCGACCAAGGCGGTAAAGTGCTCTATCCGGAAAATCTCATGGGCGAACGACTGTCCAACCTGCCGACAACGTCGGGCGACAACGGCAAAACCCCGGGCTGGTCGTTGGGTAACGGTTTCCTCACCAGCATCGTTGCAGTGCCTACGCCAGCGGGTACTGGCCTGACCTGGTACATCGCCGTCCGGCAACCGCTGGACATTGCGCTGCAGCCCGCGCGCGTGTTGTTTTACAAACTGTTGATGCTCGGCGTGGCGGCGGCGATTGTCTTTGCCCTGGTGGCTTACTACCTGGCCCTGTCGCTGAGCCGTCCCATCGAGCAATTGGCCAGGTCGGCCAAGCGCGTACAGAACCAGCAACCCGGGGCGACTTTTTCGCTCAATCACCCGGTACGGGAAATCGCCCAATTGGGCCAGTCGATCCATGGCATGACGCAGTCCTTGCTCGGCAAGGAGCGCGAACTGCAGGAAGCCAACGCCTCACTCGAAGCCACGGTCGCGCAACGCACCGCCGACCTCACCCAGGCCAATGCCGATCTGTTGAAACTGGCGATCCACGACGGCCTGACCGGCGTGTTCAATCGCCGGCGTTTCGATGAAAAAATGGCCGAGTACAGCCTGCTGTTTCAGCGCACCGGGCGCACGTTCGCATTGCTGGTGATCGACGCCGACCACTTCAAAAAGATCAACGACACTTACGGCCATGACGTTGGCGATGACGTACTGCGGCAATTGGCCCAACTGATTCAGAACAGCACCCGCGTCACCGATTTCGTCGCCCGTTACGGCGGTGAGGAATTCGCAGTGCTGCTGCCGGATATCGAAGCGCCGGAAAGCCCGGAAGTCGTTGCCGAGAAAATTCGCGCCGCGATTGCCGTGGCGACTTTCGATACCGTGGGAAAAGTCACCGTCAGCATTGGCGTCGGTCTGGCAAGGCTGTCGGACGGTACCTCGACGGCACTGATCAAAAGAGCCGATCAGCAGTTGTACGAAGCGAAGCGTGCGGGGCGAAACACGGTGTCGTTCAATGCGGGTGAGAACAGCGACAATCCTGTTATTTCCTGAAGCCCTTTGCAGGTTATCAAGTTGCTGCTTTCAAAGCGCTCAACCAGTGCGCGTAAGGCGTATTGGCTACCTGATGCCGATTGAAATCGGGACTGCCGTCGTGCGACCAGACCGGGCCCCGCTCACCCAGTCCTTCCTTGGCCGTTTTGAAATACGATCATTCGTGGACAAGGTATCAGATCAATTGGATAGTAAAACCTTTATGACATTTGATGAGCACGAGTTGGCGCAGGTGCGGCGGTTCAACAAAACGCTTGCCTGGTTGCCACGTTTCCGTATCCGCAATCGCATGACTCCCCGGTTGATTCAGGGGCTCTTGCGCCTGGGCCAGACCGGCGGCGCAGGCAAATTGACCCGGCACGGTCTTCAAGCAGAAATACGGGTGATCCGCGTCGATGGCGCAGACGTTCCCTTGCGGATCATTCGACCGATAGGAGCGGTGAAAGGCGTCGTGCTGGACTTCCACGGAGGCGGCTGGGTGATCGGCAATGCACAGATGAACGACGTTTTTAACGTGCCCATGGTCAACGCCTGTAATGTCGCGACCGTCTCGGTTGATTATCGGCTGGCGGTGACGGCACCGATCGAAGACCTGATGAGTGATTGCCTGGGCGCCGCCCGCTGGCTGCTGGGTGACGACTGCGAAGAATTTGCCGGTCTTCCCGTTATCGTCGTCGGTGAATCTGCCGGCGGGCATCTGGCCGCCGCCACCCTGCTGGGGCTCAAGGCATGGCCGGACTTGCTGCGCCGAGTGAAGGGTGCGGTGCTTTACTACGGCGTCTATGACTTGGCGGGAACCCCAAGCGTGCGCGCCGCAGGTCCCGAGACCCTCGTACTGGATGGCCCCGGGATGGTCGAGGCCTTGCGCATGCTCACCCCGGACTCAAGCGACGAACAACGTCGGCAACCGCCGCTGTCGCCGCTGTATGGCGACTTCGACGGTCTCCCTCCGGCGCTGCTGTTTGTCGGCGAACTGGACCCGCTGCGCGACGACACGCTCGATATTGCCGAGCGATGGCAGCCGTCTGCGCCGGTTGACGTTCACCTGGTGCCGGCGTGCCCGCACGGGTTTATCCATTTCCCCACGGCGGTGGCAAACAAGGTGCTGACGCATGGTCGGGAGTGGATCAGCCAGCGAATCCATGCGCAAACTCCCTAAAAAAACCCGCAACCCAATCGGGGGCTCTAGCGCTTTGCGTGCTGCACGGCGCTGTCGTTCGCGCAGCCTGGCAGCTCGGTGATCCACCGCACTTCCTGGCAGAGTGCTTGGACTTTCTCTTCTGGCACAGCCAGCCGCGCGCGGCCCAAGTGCAACAAGGTCTTCTGCTTCTCGCGCAAGCGGCGTTGCCACTTGGCGAGGAACACCGCGCTGCGTGCCTGCATCAGAAATGGCCCGAAGTACAACTGCTCGGCGCTATAGGCCACGGGCCCGCTGCGCTCGGCAACGATGATTTCATAGTCGAAGCGGTTTTCCCGCAACAGCTCTTCGCAGACGATGCGGTACCCGTTTTCCATCAGCCAACGGCGCAATGGCGGCTCGCCACCGTTCGGTTGCAGGATCAAGCGTTCGCGGCCGCTAAGGCGTGCCTTGCCATTGTCCAGAAGGTCGCGGATGGTTTCGCCACCCATGCCGCAAACGGTGATTGCGTTAATCCCGTCACCCGGCTCGATCGCCGCCAGGCCATCGGCCAGACGCACACTGATTTGCGGGTGAAGCTCGTTATCACGCACCGTACGTTCGGCCGCGCGGAATGGCGTCAACGCCACCTCCCCCGCCACCGCCGCGGTGATGATTCCCCGGCGCATTAACGCCACCGGCAGATAGCCGTGATCCGAGCCGATATCGGCCAGACGCGCGCCGCCAGGCACATGCGCCGCCACCCGCTCCAGGCGCATGGACAATGTGTGTTGGTTCAACGGTATTTCCTTTTTTTGTGGTGCGCTGGGCAACGGCCCAGGGTTGCGTTAACGACCGAGCAGCGACGTTGCCAACAGCGCCTGCAACCCCATTGGCTTGGCGAAATAATAACCCTGGGCCTGTCCGGCGCCCATTTCGCGCAGCAATACCAGCGTCGCTTCGTCCTCGACGCCCTCGGCCACCACGCTGAGGTCGAGCGATTCGGCCATGCGCACAATGGCCCGCACGATCGCGCGGCTGCGGGCGCTGGTGGTCAGTTCGAAAATGAATGACTTGTCGATCTTCAAGCCGCTGAAGCGGTATTGGTGCACATAGCTGAGGGATGAGAATCCTGCGCCGAAGTCATCGAGCACCACCGACATGCCATTATCGGCCAATTGCTGCATGGTCAGACGGGCAATTGCCGGTTCGGCGACCAGCGCGCCTTCGGTCAACTCCAGGCAGATCCGCGATGGCGCGACATCGTGCCGGGCCAACAGGGCGAGCACATCACTGGCGAAATCCGATCGCGTCATGCTGTAACTGGAGCAATTGACATGCACCGGCGGCCAGTTGGCGTGCTCGGAACGGGCGAGGATTTCGGCGATGCTGTTGAGCATGTACAGATCCAGTCGGCCGATCAGCCGCAGCCCCTCGACATCCGGCAAAAATTCACCCGGCGCGATCACTCGTCCCCCCGGCTGATGCCAGCGGATCAGCGCCTCCAGGGCGACCAGTTCACCGCTGTCGACACTGACAATCGGCTGGAAATACGGCAACAGCTCGTCGGTGCGTTTCAGCGCGTTGCGCAACGCCCCTTCCCGCTCGACCTGGTCCGAGACCTCGCGACGCACCTCCTGATTGAACACCGCGTAACTGTCACGGCCGGCATTCTTGACCCGATACATCGCTGCATCGGCGTCGCGCAGCAGGTCGGCCGGCTCGTCATGGAACTGACTGTCGGCGCCGACAATGCCAATGCTGCAGGACGAAAACACTTCATGGCCGTTGATAAAAAACGGCAGATCGAAGGCGACCAGAATCCGCTCGGCAATGTCGGTTACCGCCTGTAGCGGCGCCTCGGGGGCAAGTACGGCAAACTCGTCGCCGCCCAGACGGGCAAGCATGTCGGTGTCGCGCAGGCAACCGCGCAAACGATGCGCGGCCTGCCTCAACAGCAGGTCGCCAAAATGATGGCCGAGGCTGTCGTTGACCATCTTGAAACGGTCAAGGTCGATAAACATCACCGCCAGGTGCCCGCCGTCCCTGCCAAACTGCGTCCAGGCCAGATCAAGGCGCTGTTGCAGATAAGCGCGATTGGGCAACCCGGTCAGCGCATCGTGGAAGTTTTCGTGCTGCAACCGGGCATTGACGTGATCGAGCTCGCGGGTGCGGCTCTGCACCCGCGCTTCCAGTTTGAGGTTGGCGGCGTGAATCGCGTCGGCGGCCGTGCGCCGCGACAACGCGGTGTCGATGTGTCGCGACACAAACGTCAGCAACTCCTGGTCGCGCAATGTATAGCGCACCTGCGAGGTGTAGCTTTGTACCGCCAGCACGCCCCGCACCGCATCGTCTTCGAACAGCGGGATCCCCAGCCATGAGTAGGACCGGACGTGCTCGTCGGCCAGTTCGATTTCACCCAGCGCGGACAACCGCTCGGCCTCGCCGACGTCAATCAGGCAAGGACGACGCTGACGAATAACGTATTCGGTCAAGCCTCGACGCCCACGCCGCGCGGCCGGGCAAGTGGTCAGGCGCTCATCGACGTAATAAGGAAAAGTCACTTCAGCGGTCGCTTCTTCGAACAGCGCGATGTAGAAGTTCTGCGCGAACAGCAGCTCCGCGACGATGCCGTGCAAGGTCTGAAACAGCTCGGTCATGTCCCCCGGCTGGCTCGACAGCTCGGCAATCTGGAACAGCGTGCTCTGCAAATGTTCGGCGCGCTGTCGGTCGGCGACTTCCTGGCGCAAAGCGTCGTTGAGCGCCGACAGTTCGAGCGTGCGGCGCAGTACGGTAGCTTCCAGGTCGGCACGGTGCAGAATCCGGTCCAGCGCCATGGCCACGTGGCGCGCCACCACCAGAAACAGCGCGCGATCTTCGGCGCTATAGGTGCGCGAAACCTCGTAAACCTGCATCGCCAGCATGCCGAAGACGTCGTCCGAGGCGTTCTTCAACGGCGCGCCCATCCAGAACTCGGGACGGTCCCCCACGCAGTAAAAGCGGCCCTCGTCCTGCGCCGCGCAAATCCCGGCCGCGTCGATCAGTAATGGCTGGCCGGTGGTCAACACTTGGGCGGTCAATGACAGATAGGCCGGGTCAAGGTATTCGTAGTGTTCGGACTCCACGGCATTAACGTCGATGATGTCGACGTAATAGGGGTAGTCGATCTTGCCGGTGTGCGGGTCATACAGCGCGAGGTAGAAATTTTCGGCATCGATCAGGCTGGCCAGCAGTTGGTGCACGCCCACCAGAAACACCGAGCGGTCGCGGGTCGAACTGGCCAGGTAGGTGATTTCATAAAGCACACGCTGGGTGATTTGCGCGCGGGCCAGGGTGTTGGTCTGCACCTTGATCCCCAGGTGCCGGGCAAACTCGGCGAGCGCCGGCTCCGTAGCATCATCAAGGGGCGCAAGCAGCCAACCCAGCACGGTTTCGCCACTGCCAGTCGGCCAGCGGTGCAGACATCGCGTCTGGCAAAAGTCTTCAAAGGCTTCATTGGCGATGCTGGACGGCCACTGCATACGCGGGTCACCCTGGCCGAGCAGGTGCATTTGTTCCCCGGCGCGATACACCACCCACGTGGTGGTGTGGGCCCAGTTACGCGCTGAGTCCAGCAGGTGTTCAATCGTGTCTTCGCTGCCAGCGCAAGCCATGCCGACCCTACCCGTATTCCCTTTCGGTTCACATGCAACAGCATCGCAATCGTTTGATTGCCGCAGGGAGTCCGTCAATGGACCAACACTCATCAGCGCTCCCGGTGCCAGAGACTGGCGAGACTTTTTTATAATTGCCAGCAGTGTGCCAGTGAACATCCCGTTTAAAGCTTATGGAAGTTTTTTTCAATGGATTTTTCTGTTTTCGCGGCAACGGCAGCAGCGATCAATCAAAGAACGGCGCAACCAACTCCCGACTCCCCACAAAAAAACTGTCCGCCACCAACCGCAATGGCTGCAAATCCAGGTCGCTGACCCTATCCGCAATCAGCTGCTGAAAATGCCGATACACCGCCGCGTACTCGCCCTCTTCCGAGACAAGCTGACGAACCCCATCGATGCTCAACAGCGCGCCACCGTTATCCAGCCGCAAAACGCCTTCGCTGCAGCGAATCTCAATGCTCCATAGCTCGTCATGCCCATGATCAAAGTCAAACTCGGCGCAGACATCCAGACGCTGCGCGTCAGACATCCTGATCGAAGCAGCAATCGGCGACTGGCAATTCTGGGGAACACGCAACTCGGCCGACTCGACAAACAACGGCAACGCCAACAGGTGAGTCACAATCGACAGGGCATTGATGCCCGGATCAAATACCCCCAGGCCACCCGGTTGCCAGATCCACGCCTGACCGGGGTGCCACTTGCGCACGTCCTCCTTCCAGTCGATTTGAACACTGTCCAGCGTGCGGCCCGCCAGCCAGTCCCGGGCAGCAGCGATGCCCGGCGCATAGCGTGAATGCCAGGCGAAAAAACCACTGACGCCCTGCTCCGCCACCTGATTCACCAACGCCATCGCCTCACCGAGCGTGGCGCACGGCGGTTTCTCAACCAGGACGTGCTTGCCCGCCGCCAACGCCTGTTGCACCAAGGCAAAACGCCCTTGCGGCGGCGTACAGAACGCAATCGCGTCCACATGCGGACCTTTTTCCAGCAGCTCGCTCAGCGACTGAAAATTTTCAACGCCAGGGCACGGCTGCCCTTGCGTCGCGACAGCCACCAAATCAAACGCGGGGTTGGCCATGATCGCGGGAACATGCTGATCCTGGGCAATCTTGCCGTAACCCACCAGACCGAGACGGATCGGTTGCATCAATGACTCCTGTTGTTTTTCTTGTCTTGAGAACTAATGCGAGAGATTACGATTGTATGAACAGGAAGTCATTGATGATGTGGTCATAATTTGAATCGTCAAATCGCTTGATCAGCAACCTCAACCTGCGTCAGCCCGACCCATTCGGCCTGCTGCAGAATCTCTTCCGGCGTCGCGTCTGCGGTGGGCATGATCAGGCTGTTCTCGCTGTCGCCAAAATGCAGTTGCAGCAGATGCATCGCAGCCTCATGAACAGGCAGCGCAGGGTCCTGGAGCTCGAAGGTGTGTTCGCGAGGCTCGCCGTTGAAAAGGTATCGCACAGTGTAATCAGGCATGTCGGGTTCCTCGAAATGGGATGAATGCAGCTGTTTATCCTGACTTGATGGTCAATTTTTAGTTCAACTGCATGGGCACGAGCGACGTTTTCTCACAGGGCCTTAACCCGATCGCGCAGCAAGTACTGCTGGATCGTGCCGGGCGAGGTTTTCGGCAACTTTGGTCCGGGCACCCCGCCGCGACGCGCATTGCGCCTGCATCGACTACAGTGGAATGACTCTGCATAAAGCCAATAAAAGACGGAGCCTTTCCCATGCGAATCATCAACCGCTTCACCCTTCTGGCCGCCGCCGCTGCGTTGGCCGTCACCAGTGCAGCACAGGCGGCGCCGGTGTTCATCAACATACTCACCGGCGGCACCAGCGGGGTTTATTACCCCATCGGGGTCGGCCTGTCGCAGATCTACGGCGACGGTATTCCCGGGGTCAAGACGTCAGTGCAGGCTACCAAAGCCTCGGTGGAAAACCTCAATCTGTTGCAAGCCGGTCGCGGTGAGTTGGCGCTGGCGCTGGCCGACTCGGTGGCGGATGCAAAAAACGGTGTGGAGGACGCTGGCTTCAAGGCGCCGCTGACCAAACTGCGCGCCATCGGTGGCGCGTATCCCAACTACATCCAGATCGTTGCCAGCCAGGAGTCAGGAATCAAGACCCTGGCGGATCTCAAGGGCAAGACGATCTCGGTGGGGGCGCCGAAGTCCGGCACCGAACTCAATGCGCGGGCGATCTTCAAAGCGGCGGGCCTGACCTATGAAGACATGGGCAAGGTGCAATATTTGCCCTTCGCCGAATCGGTCGAATTGATCAAAAACCGACAACTGGACGCCACCTTGCAGTCGTCCGGCCTGGGCATGGCGGCTATCCGTGACCTGTCCTCGGTCATGCCGTTGAATTACGTTTCCGTCCCTGCCGACGTCGTCAGCAAAATCGGCAACGCGGCGTACCAGAGCGCGATGATCCCAGCCAACACTTACGACGGTCAGCCCGAGGCGGTGCCGACGGTGGCGATCACCAATATCCTGGTGACCCGCGCCGACGTGCCGGATGACGTAGCGTACGAGATGACCAGACTGATGTTCGAAAACCTCACGCGGCTGGGCAATGCTCACTCCGCGGCGAAAGACATCAGGCTGGACACCGCGAGCAAAAACCTGCCAATTGCGCTGCATCCCGGAGCCGAACGGTACTACAAGGAAAAAGGTGCGCTGTGATGAAACGCGGCGCAGCGGCACGCCCTGCCGTTGCGCCCGCATCACCCTTCTTTGAATTGTGATCATGAGGCACGCAGGCAATGAGTGAAGTTCAGCACGGAATTCCGGCGAACCCGCGGGACTGGCCGAAAACCCTGTTTTACGTGGCGCTGGCGTTTTCGGTCTTTCAGATCGTGACCGCGGCGTTTTCGCCGGTGTCCAGCCAGGTGCTGCGCGCCGTGCACGTCGGCTTCCTGCTGTGGGTGGTGTTCTTGAGCTACCCGGCCTATGGCAGAAGTCGGCCGTGGCAACCGCTGGCCTGGGTGCTGAGTCTGGCCGCCATCGGCACCGCGCTTTATCAATGGGTGTTCGAGGCGGACTTGATCCAGCGCTCGGGCGACCTGACGTCTGGCGACCTGGTGGTGGGACTTGTCCTGGTCGTACTGGTATTCGAAGCTGCACGCCGGGTAATGGGCATCGCGTTGCCGATCATTTGCGGGCTGTTCCTTGCCTACGGTTTGCTGGGTAAATACCTGCCAGGCGATCTGGCGCATCGAGGTTACGGCTTCGACCAGATCATCAACCAATTATCGTTCGGTACCGAAGGTTTGTACGGGACGCCGACCTACGTGTCTGCCACCTACATTTTTCTGTTCATCCTGTTCGGTTCGTTTCTCGAACAGGCCGGGATGATCAAACTGTTCACCGATTTTGCCATGGGCATATTCGGCCACAAACTCGGCGGCCCGGCGAAAGTTGCGGTGGTCTCTTCAGCCTTGATGGGCACCATTACCGGTTCGGGGATTGCCAACGTCGTCACCACAGGGCAGTTCACCATTCCGTTGATGAAGCGCTTCGGTTATCGCGCTGCATTCGCCGGCGGCGTCGAGGCGACGTCGAGCATGGGCAGCCAGATCATGCCGCCGGTGATGGGCGCGGTGGCCTTCATCATGGCCGAGACCATCAACGTGCCGTATGTCGAGGTCGCCAAAGCTGCACTGATCCCGGCCGTTCTCTATTTCGGCTCGGTGTTCTGGATGGTTCATCTCGAAGCCAAGCGTTCAAATCTCCAAGGATTGCCCAAGGACCAATGCCCGAGCGCTTTGGGGGCCATCAAGGAAAACTGGTACTTGCTGATCCCTTTGCTGGTCCTGGTTTACCTGCTGTTTTCCGGGCGCACGCCATTGTTCTCGGGCATGGTCGGGTTGGCGCTCACATCCATCGTGATCCTCGGTTCGGCGATCATTCTGAGGGTCTCCAGCTTCGCGTTGCGCTGTGCATTCTGGGTAGCGCTCGGCGTGCTCTGTGTCGGTTTCTTCCAGCTTGGCATTGGCGTGATTTTCGCAGTCATCGCAGCGCTGGTCCTGGTCTGCTGGTTCATCAAGGGTGGTCGCGAAACGCTGGGAATATGCCTGTTCGCGCTGGTCGACGGCGCCCGTCACGCGGTGCCTGTCGGGATTGCCTGCGTGCTGGTCGGGACCATTATCGGCGTGGTGTCGCTGACGGGCGTGGCATCGACGTTCGCCGGTTATATTCTGGCGATCGGGCGGGACAACCTGCTGCTGTCGCTGATCCTCACGATGATCACCTGCCTGGTGCTGGGGATGGGCATTCCAACCATTCCCAACTACATCATCACCAGCTCCATCGCAGCCCCGGCACTGCTGGAACTGGGCGTGCCGCTGATCGTTTCGCACATGTTCGTGTTTTATTTCGGCATCCTCGCCGACCTCACGCCGCCGGTCGCGCTGGCTTGCTTTGCTGCCGCGCCCATCGCCAGGGAATCAGGTTTCAAGATCAGTCTGTGGGCGGTGCGGATTGCCTTGGCCGGGTTCGTCATCCCGTTCATGGCCGTCTACAACCCGGCACTGATGATGCAAGGCGACAGCCTGTGGATGACCGCTTATATGTTCATCAAGACTGTCTTGGCAGTTGGCTTGTGGGGCATGGCTTCCACCGGTTTTCTGCAGCAAAAGATGCCGCTGTGGGAACGCCTGGCGAGCTTCGCAGCGGGAGCCTTGCTGGTGGTCGCCCTGCCGTTGACCGACGAAATCGGTTTCGTGCTCGGCGCGCTGATCATCGTTCAGCACCTCTGGCGCTGGCGTCACACTCGACTGGCGCAAGCATGATCGGCCTGTGCCTCGGCCTGGCGGGTGCGGTCTGGGCGCAGCTTCCCGTGACCAGTTTCACCCTGGCGTGGGATCACACCGTGGAAAAAATCCGCTGGGAGGAAGATTACCGCGTCACTGGGCAAGGCCTGGTGCTGGGCGAAGCCCGGGTGCGGGGAAATGGCGCGGGCATGGAAATCCCACAGGATGCACGCTTGGAAAATGGCAGCTGGCACTACCGCAGGGAGCACCGGCCCATGCACGCCCTGAATCTTGGTCGAACACCTGAAGCCGGTGATTATCAACTGTGTTTCGAAGGTAACTGCTACCCGTTGAGCAAATGGATAGGCGCACCGGACAGCAACCAGCCGTCCGTGCAGCTGTGGGGTTGCGAGATTGTCGCTCTGCACTGAACAGAGCGACAGACGACTTACCGATTATTGCGCAGGATCGAAAAATTCAGCGCGGCAGCGACCGACAACCATGCCAGGTAAGGGAAAAGGATCAGCCCGGTCACCAGATCGAAACGCAACGCCAGCACTACCATGACCGCCACAACCAACCAGAGCAGAACAAGGATCAGCAGGCCGGCGAAGATTTGGTGCGCGCCGAAAAACACCGGCGTCCATAGCGTGTTGAGGGCGATCTGTGCTGCCCATAACGCAAGCAACGTCTGGCTCCCGGGCATCAGCGTCAAGCGATACCCTACCCACGCGAGCAGCAGATAAATGATCGTCCAGGCAACGGGGAACAGCCAGTCGGGCGGCGTGAAACCGGACTTTTTCAGCTCGTTGTACCACTGGCCGGGTTTGAACAGGATGCCGGTGCTCGCCGCGGCACCGCAGGCTATTAAAAAAATGAAGAAGGTCATCGTCCATCCTTAGCTGAGGCCAGCTGTTCAGGTTTATAGAGCCACGTTGGCAGTCTCAAGGTTGGACGTCAGGCGAAGCAAAAAGTCGCTTGCGCAGGGAGTTTTCTGCGTTTGCCATGAATGCCCCACCGTAGCGTGCACGCCTGAAGATACCAGCAGCACCTCAGGTAGGCTTCTCCAGACGTCGATAACGCTCCTCAAAATCACCCGCCAACTGCTCGAGTGTGACACGGCCCAAGCGCGCAATCAGCAGCGCCTGGGCCGCGTCGAATGCGTCGGTCAGCGCGGCATTTACCGCTTGCTCCACCAGGCACTCGGGATGGTCGGTAGACAGCCCGATGGCGAACAGCGAAGACGAACCCAACGCCTGGTGAATATCCAGCAGGGTTATTTGTGCCAACGGTTTGGCCAGCGACCAGCCTCCGCGATGGCCCTTCTCGGAGCGCACGTACCCTTCCTCCTTGAGCAACGCCATGGTCCGGCGTACCACCACCGGGTTGGTACCGAGCATCTGCGCGATGGTGTCGGAGGTAGCGGGCTGGTCATGACGCGCGATGTGGATCAGCACGTGGAGCATCCGGGACAGGCGGGTGTCGGTTCTCATGAACGATGAATCCGGGTAAAAAGATGCGCTGAGTATGAATCGCCACATCGAAAGTTACGAGACGATTGACAGCCCGCTTTCACGTAACTTACGGTGTATCGAGAATTCATCGAGCGCTTTTCAAGAGTACGGAGTTGCAATCATGGTCTACGACATCATCATCGTTGGCGGCAGCTATGCCGGCATTTCCGCAGGGCTGCAGGTGGCACGCGCACGCCGCAAAGTGCTGGTGATTGATGGCGGCCAGCGGCGAAATCGCTTTGCCCGCCAATCCCATGGTTTGCTGGGTCAGGACGGAAGCGATCCCGCATTGATCGCCACTGAAGCCCGTGCGCAGCTTCTGCTGTATCCCAACGTCGAATGGCTCTCGCAGCTGGCCACCCATGCGGCCAGGCACGGCGATGAATTCGAGGTCACCACCGCTGATGGCCGATCATTCGCTGGATCCCGGCTGATTCTGGCAACCGGCGTGACGGACCAACTCCCGCCGATTCCGGGTTTAGCCGAACGGTGGGGACAATCGGTTTTTCACTGCCCTTATTGCCATGGTTATGAATTGAACGAAGGTCCGATCGGCGTCCTCGCCACCGGCCCGCTCGCCATTCACCACGCCTTGATGCTGCCCGACTGGGGGCCGACTACCCTGCTGCTGAACGAAGCGTTCGAGCCTGATGCCGAGCAGTTGGCTCACCTGAAACGGCGCGGCGTCACCGTTGAGCGCGAACCGGTGGAGTCGCTGGACGGCCACGCCGATGTCAGGTTGCACAGCGGCCGGATCATTCAACTGGCGGGCGTGTTCACGCTGCCGCGTTGCCACATGACTTCGCCACTGGCCGAGCAACTGGGTTGCGAATTCGAACCCGGGCCCATGGGTGATTTCATCAAGGTCGACGCCATGCGTGAAACCAGCGTGCCGGGCGTGTTTGCCTGCGGCGATGCCGCTGTAGCGGCGGGTAATGTCGCCATAGCAGTGGGTGACGGTGCGCGCACCGGCGGCGCTGCCCATCAATCGTTGATTTTTCGCTGATCAGGGGCTGCCGGAGCAGATCCGGTTGAACCTCCGCAAGTCGCGTGGGCTCAGAAAACTACAGACCGGAGAACCTTATGACCCAGACAGCATTGATCGTGGGCGCCAGCGGCATCGTTGGCAGCGCCACCACCCAATTACTGCTCGACCACCAGTGGCAGGTTGCAGCACTTTCGCGACACCCGGCGCCAACACCGGGCGTCATTGCGGTCGCTGCGGATTTGCAGGATCCGGCGTCGTTGCAACAAGCGCTGGCGAATTTGAAGCCGACCCACGTGTTCATCACCACCTGGTCGCGGCAGGCCACGGAAGCGGAAAACATTCGCGTGAACGGCGCCATGGTGCGCAACATCCTTGACGCAGTTCGCCCTGCCCACAGTGTTCAGCATGTCGCACTCGTCACGGGCTTGAAGCACTACCTGGGGCCTTTCGAAGCCTACGGCATGGGTAGCCTGCCGCAGACACCTTTCCGCGAAGAACAGGGGCGTCTGGACATCGAAAACTTCTATTACGCCCAGGAAGACGAAGTGTTCGCTGCCGCTGAAAAGGACGGCTTCACCTGGAGCGTGCACCGGCCCCACACCGTCACCGGTGTCGCCGTGGGTAACGCCATGAACATGGCAACCACCCTCGCCGTCTACGCCAGTGTCTGCAAACACACCGGGCGCCCTTTTGTGTTTCCTGGCTCGCGTGTGCAATGGGAAAGCCTCACCGACATGACCGACGCCCGGCAACTGGCGGCACAACAGCTCTGGGCCGCCACCACACCTGCAGCGGCCAACCAGGCCTTCAACGTCACCAACGGCGATGTGTTCCGCTGGAAATGGATGTGGGGCCGGATCGCCGATTACTTCGCCCTGCACCCCGCCGCATATCCGGCTGCCGTCTCGCCACTGGAGACACAAATGGCGGGTGACCAGACTGTGTGGCAACAGATGGTCGCCGAACACGGCCTGAAAGAAGCGGATATCAACCGACTGACTTCGCCATGGCACACTGACGCAGATCTGGGGCGACCGATCGAGGTCGTCACCGATATGTCGAAAAGCAGGACCATGGGGTTCACGGGCTACCAGGCGAGTGATCGAGCGTTTTTTGACGTGTTCGACACACTGCGCGAGGCTCGATTGATTCCTTGACTATCGATACGGCGATCCTGAGTGCTCCCGGGTGCCGCAGCGGGAGCACGTCCGGGAACGATCGATAAAACCTGATGTTGTATGACAACATAACAATTTTTCATTTTCATGTGAGCTACTATCCCCCACAATCCCCTCGACATCCTGCTGAGCCCTCCGGAAAAACCTCCCAAACATTGGCCAAAATAACCATTACTGCCGGAATTAGCGGTGCGTTATGCACATAAACACCAATAATGGCGTTGCGAGCGCGAAAACCTAGTTGTATGATGACTGACACCATAAACCCGCATAAAAACAAATCAGTGGGAGTTTTGAATTGTGAACAATTCAAGCAATGCGTCTGTCGTTCCACCAGAAGATTCAGTCCTGGATCGCGCCGTCAGTAAAGTGAAGAGGCACGTACTCCCGCTTTTCGTCATCATGTTCATCCTCAACTACATCGACCGGGTCAATATCGGTTTTGTGCGTACGCACATGGAACACGACCTGGGTATCGGCGCGGCAGCCTACGGCTTGGGTGCCGGCCTGTTCTTCATCGGTTACGCCCTGTTCGAAGTCCCGTCCAACATGCTGCTGCAAAAAGTCGGCGCGCGAATCTGGCTGACCCGCATCATGTTCACCTGGGGCATCGTCGCGACGATGATGGCGTTCATCCAGAACGAAACCCATTTCTACATTCTGCGCTTCCTGCTGGGCGTCGCTGAAGCGGGCTTCTTCCCCGGCGTAATCTACTACTTCACCCGTTGGTTGCCCGGTGTAGAGCGTGGCAAAGCCATCGCTATTTTCCTCAGCGGCTCGGCCATTGCTTCGCTGATTTCCGGGCCGCTGTCGGGTGCTCTGTTGCAGATCGATGGTTTTGGCTTCAAAGGCTGGCAATGGATGTTCGCCATCGAAGGCCTGGCCTCGGTGTTTCTGGGCTTCTTCGTGTGGTTCTGGCTCGACTCCAAACCCCATGACGCCAAGTGGCTGAGTCGCGAAGAGCAGGATGCGCTGGTCGACGCCATCGACCAGGAACAGCGCGAGCGTGAAGCGCTGACCACGGTCAAACCCACGATCGGCAAATTGCTCAGGGATCGGCAGATTGTGCTGTTCTGCGCGTTGTACTTCTGCATTCAGCTGACGATTTATGCAGCGACGTTCTGGCTGCCGAGCATCATCAAAAAGATGGGTGACCTGAGCGACATCCAGGTCGGCCTGTTCAACTCGATTCCCTGGCTGATTTCCATCATCGCGATGTACAGCTTCGCGGCATTGTCCGGCAAGTTCAAATTCCAGCAGGCCTGGGTGGCCACCGCCTTGTTGATTGCCGCTGCCGGCATGTTCCTCTCGACCACCGGCGGGCCAATCTTTGCCTTTGTCGCCATCTGCTTTGCCGCCATCGGCTTCAAATCGGCATCGTCGCTGTTCTGGCCGATTCCTCAAGGCTACCTGGACGCACGGATCGCCGCGGCCGTGATCGCGTTGATCAACTCGATCGGCAACCTCGGCGGCTTCGTGGCACCGACGACCTTCGGTTTTCTCGAGCAGAGCACCGGCTCCATTCAGGGCGGCCTCTACGGCTTGGCCGGCACGTCGATATTCGCTGCGATCCTGGTGTTCTTCGCCAAAACATCGCCGAAACAATCGTCCCTGCTGAGCCCGCCGATCGCCCCGGCACCCGCGGTGGCCGTCAGCAAATCCCACTGACCCTTATCGATCGCTGAATCAACTCATTCGCAGGAATTCGCCATGAATGCTGAACACGCTGCCAACACCACCCGGTCACCTGTCGTCACCAGTTTTCAAGTCGTACCCGTCGCCGGTCACGACAGCATGCTGCTGAACCTGAGCGGCGCCCATGGGCCGTTCTTCACCCGCAACATCGTCATTCTCAAAGACAGTGCCGGCAATACCGGCGTGGGCGAAGTACCGGGTGGCGAGCGTATTCGCGAAACACTGGAAGATGCGCGCGAGCTGGTGATGGGCCAGCCGATCGGTCAGTACCAACGCATCCTTAACCAGATGCGAACCACCTTCGCCTCGCGGGACGCTGCTGGTCGGGGCCTGCAAACCTTCGATCTGCGCATCACCATTCATGCCGTGACCGCGATGGAAGCCGCCCTGCTCGACTTGCTGGGGCAGTTCCTTGAAGTGCCGGTGGCGGCATTGCTGGGCGAAGGGCAGCAACGCGATGCGGTAAAAATGCTCGGCTACCTGTTCTACATTGGCGACCGCAACGTCACCGATCTGGCCTACCGCAACGAGTCGGATGCGAGTGACGACTGGTTTCGCCTGCGTCACGAGAAAGCCATGACGGCCGAAGCAGTCGTGCGCCTTGCCGAAGCAGCGCAAGCAAAATATGGCTTCAACGATTTCAAGCTCAAGGGTGGCGTGTTGAGCGGCGATGCAGAAATCGAAGCCGTCACCGCACTGGCCGAACGCTTTCCCGATGCGCGCATTACGCTTGACCCCAATGGTGCCTGGTCCCTCAAAGAAGCCATCCGTTTGTGCCGTGACCAGCATCACGTCCTCGCCTACGCCGAAGATCCGTGTGGTGCCGAAAATGGTTATTCGGGTCGCGAAGTCATGGCTGAGTTTCGCCGCGCTACCGGGCTGAAAACCGCGACTAACATGATCGCCACCGACTGGCGCGAAATGGGTCATGCCATCCAGCTGCAGTCGGTTGATATCCCGCTGGCCGACCCGCATTTCTGGACCATGCAGGGCTCGGTTCGTGTCGCCCAGATGTGTCATGAATGGGGCCTGACCTGGGGCTCCCACTCCAACAACCACTTCGATATTTCCCTGGCCATGTTCACTCAGGTTGCCGCCGCTGCACCGGGTGAAATCACCGCAATCGACACCCACTGGATCTGGCAGGACGGACAACGCCTGACCAGGGAGCCGCTGAAAATTGAAGGCGGTTTTGTCAAGGTTCCTGCCCGTCACGGTTTGGGCGTAGACATTGACATGGACGCCGTGGCGCAGGCGCACGAGTTGTACAAAGGCATGGGCCTGGGCGCCCGCGACGACAGCGTTGCGATGCAGTTTTTGATTCCAGGCTGGAGCTTCAACAACAAGCAACCTTGCCTGGTGCGCTGATCACACCTGCGGTGTCTCAGCGCACCTGAAATGTGCTTATCGCATGGCTTATAGCTGACTAAAGTGCGCCGGTCATGGCCAACCGGCGCCCATTCAAGCGATATCCCTCAGAAAGTTCGCTGACGGTGTACCATCGTCGAACACCATCAGAAGTCCTTACGCCATGCCAACGGAAAGCGAAGAGGGTCGTCAGATTGCAGCTGCCCTGACGCACCGGATCGGCGACACCTCTGACATTGCAAAGATCGCAAACGCCATCATTGCGACGCTGCATGACATGCACGCAGCCCTTGCGCCGATTATTGGCGAGCAAGGCGTTATGGCACTTTTTCGTCGCAGCTTCATTCTCTGCAGTAAAAATCCGCGCCTGGCGAGTATGTATCACTCCGTTCTGCCGAGTGTAGACTTGACAGCACTTAAAATAATGCTCTTGAAGCAAAGTGCAGCCGAGGCGCTTTATTTGGGCGAGCACCTGCTTACATCCCTTTACCAACTGCTAATCACCCTGATCGGGCCTTCGCTTACGGCAAAATTGCTCCGTAGTGTGTTGCGACCTTCTTTGAGCGACACCCCTTCGCAGGATACTTCGTCATGACCACCAAAGTGACAATCAACCGCCTGGCCACCGGCGTCCCTGGGCTGGACGACGTGTTGGGTGGCGGATTACCTGAGTTTTCGTTCAATCTCATCGCAGGGCCACCAGGTTGTGGCAAAACCACTCTGGCGCATCAGATGATGTTCTCCCTGGCGACCCCTGAACGGCCAGCATTGTTCTTCACCGTGTTGGGTGAACCGCCACTGAAGATGCTGCGCTATCAGCAGCAATTCGACTTTTTTGATGATGAGGCCATCAATAAATCGATTCGCTACATCAATCTGGTCGACGATACCCTCGCCGGTAATCTGGACGAAGTATTGCGGCGCATCGTCAGTGAAGTGGAAGCCCATTCCCCGTCGCTGGTATTTGTGGACTCATTCCGCTCCGTGGTCCTGGCCAGCCAGACCCAGACTAATCCTAATAACAACTTGCCTCAGTTTGTTCAGCAACTGGGCATGTTGATGACCACGTGGCAGGCCACGACATTCCTGATCGGCGAATACTTCACCGAAACCGATACCAACCCGATCTTCACCGTGGCCGACGGGTTGATCTGGCTGAGACAAAGTGTGTACCGCAACTCGATGGTACGCAAAATGGAAATCATGAAGATGCGCGGCCAGCCTACGGTGCCCGGGCTCCATACTTTCCGGATTCAGACTTCGGGAATCAAAGTGTTCTCGCCGGCAGTCATGCCGGGTGAAAACTCCATTGAACCGCAAACCACAGAGGCCTCTGTGCGGTTGAAGATGGGTGTCCCCCGTCTCGATGACATGCTCGGGGGTGGGCTGCCCCGGGGTTATTCGCTGCTGGTTGCAGGGCCTTCCGGCTCGGGGAAAAGCATGCTTGCCGCGTCCTTTCTCGAAGAAGGCGCGCGAAACGGAGAAACGGGTGTGGTCGCCGTTTTTGAGCAGCGTCCCGATCACTTGCGCAATGCCACGTTCAAAAAGTTGATAAAAGAGGGCCATGTAGCGCTGATAGACAGTCATGCACCGGACCTGTCGATCGCCGAAATAGTCCATATGCTGTTGAAAGAGATCAAACGACTCAAAGCGACACGAGTCGTCATTGATTCGCTCTCCGGATTCGAGCTGGCACTTGCGCCAACTTTCCAGGAAGACTTCCGTCAGTCGTTGTCCTGGATGGTCAATACCCTGACCAGCGCAGGTGCCACTGTGCTGATGACCTCGGAACTGGAAGACCGGTATAACGATCTTCGATTCAGTCCTTATGGCACCGCTTTCCTGACCGATGCCATCATCGTTCAACGCTATATCGAGGTGGAAAGTCGGCTGCTTCGCATCATGGCGGTCGTGAAGGTTCGCGCCAGTGCTCATTCCAATGAGCTGCGGGTTTACCACATCGACAGCAACGGATTGCAGATTGGCGAAAGGCTTCCTGAACAAGAGGGTCTGCTGGGTGGTCGACCCACCAGACAACGGTGATGTCGTCGTCGCGGGCATGCCGATCATGACCGCAGAAACCCTGCCTGAATGCGCCCCCTCGGTGGGGCGATCCGATACGCCTGAATCCAATCCTGAACAGTTACAGGGCAAACGACGCCCCCTGCGCACGTGAAAAATTTGTTAACTAACTGACTCGTCTACCTTTCTCCACAAGTAACAATCTGAGACACTAATGCGAATTATTATTAGATGCGCTTGCATTCGATTCGTTTTGGTATCGCTTGGGGACTCAGATAGATGTCGTTTCATATCGCAAACCGTCGCTGCAACCTGTCACCTAATTGGCTGGCACTGGCCATCTGTATGGCGAGCATCCCGCTGGCCTCGGCCGACGAGGCACCGCCTGTAACGGCGGCGAAAGACGCTCCGCCGAGCACCCTGGAACTGGGCGCCACCGAAATCAGCGCCACCGGTTTGGGCAGCACCACTGAAGATTCCGGCTCTTACACCACCGGTCCGATGCAGACTGCCACCAAACTGCCGCTGACCATGCGCGAAACGCCTCAAGCGGTCACCGTGATTACCCGTCAGCGCATGGACGACCAGGCGATGACCAGCATCAACGATGTGGTGAGGGGCACGCCAGGGCTGTTTCTCAGCCAGTCGGGGGGCCCGGGTCGACAGACTTACAGCTCACGCGGTTTCGACATCGACAACATCATGTATGACGGGCTGCCCAGTTCGTACCAGCCTTACTCGATGGCCGTGCAGCCGAACCTGGCGATGTTCGACCGCGTCGAAATCATTCGCGGCGCTACCGGCCTGGTCACTGGCGCGGGCAACCCATCGGCAGCCATCAACATGGTGCGCAAGCGCCCCACGGCCGACCAGCAGGTGACGCTCACGGGGGCCGCCGGCAGCTGGGATGATTATCGAGGTGTGTTCGACGCCTCCGGTCCACTGAACGAAAGCGGCACGTTGCGCGGTCGTGTGGTGGGTTCCTATCAGGGCGCCGACAGTTTTCGCGACGAGGAGGAAAACGATCACGGTCTGTTCTACGCCATCGGTGAAGCCGACCTGAGCGACAGCACCACAGCAACGCTGGGTTTCTCCCGACAGAACGAGCAAACCAACTATTTCTGGGGCGGCTTGCCGATCGGCACCGACGGCCACCACCTTGACCTGCCCCGCTCCACTTATCCGGGCACCGACTGGGAAAACAAGAAGCTGCAGATCGATACCGTGTTCGGTGAAGTGGAGCATCGCTTCAATAACGACTGGAAACTGCACGCCGCCGCCTCGGCTTCGACACTGGACGGCGAGTTCTCCGGCACTTACCAGTCACGTTACGCCGGCCCGCTGGAAACCACGGCTTATCAATCCCATCACACCGACAAGCAAAACGCACTCGACGTGTATGCCAGCGGTCCGGTTGAAGCCTTCGGCCGCACGCACGAAGTGGTCGTCGGCGCCAGCAGTCGCGCCTACGATGCCACCACCCAAGAGTACAGCCCGTACACCACGGCGTGGCCGATCGGCGCGCCGAAGCCGGACTTCGTCCGTAGCGGCAAAACCCACAACGTCACCACTCAGGATGCCGTTTACCTCACTACCCGCTTGAGCCTGGCCGATCCGCTGACACTGATTCTCGGCAGCCGTCTGGACTGGTATGACTACGACGACCGCTCCGGCGACGGCGATTACAAAGTCACCCGCAACCTGACGCGTTACGCCGGCCTGATCTACAAACTCGACGACCACCACTCTGTTTACGCCAGCTATACCGACATCTTCACCCCACAAACTTCGCAGGACACTTCCGGCAAACTGCTGGACCCGATCGTGGGTGAAAACTATGAAGTCGGCATCAAGGGCGAGTACTTTGACGGCGCGCTCAACGCCAGCCTCGCCGTGTTCCAGATCGACCAGAAAAACCGTGCATCGCTGGCGGACAGTCAGCTCGGCTGCCCCGTCATGACCTGCTACGAAACGTCCGGCAAAGTCCGCAGTCAGGGCCTGGATCTTGAACTGCAAGGCGCCCTCACCGAGAACTGGCAAGTCGGCGCCGGCTACACCTACACCCGCGCCCATTACATCAAGGACGAAAACCCGGAAAACGAGAATCAGCGTTTCGACACCGATACGCCGGAGCACCTGTTCAAAGTCTCGACGATGTATCGCCTTCAAGGTCCGCTGGAGAAATTTCGGGTGGGCGGCAACGTGTACTGGCAGAGCCGGATGTACAACGATGTGCCGCTCACCGTGGGCAGCTATCGCCTCCAGCAAGGCAGCTATGCTGTCACGGACTTGATGGCCGGTTACGAGGTCAACAAACACCTGGACCTGCAAGTGAACGCGAACAACGTTTTCGACCGCGTCTACTATTCCTCGATCGGCTACAACACCACTTGGGGTTCTACTGACAACTATGGCACGCCGCGTAGTTACATGCTGACGGCCAAATACAGGTTTTGAGTCGGTGACACAGCCGGCGGTTGCTGGAGACGTCATGCGCTTCTTCAACGCCGGCGCGATATTTTATGCTGATATCATGCAAGCGCTTTCACACTGGGTAGAGAAGTATGAATCGTCGTAAAAAAATACAGCAGTTGCTCAAGGCGCATGCCAAAAAGGCCAGCGCCAAACTGGCACCCGCCAGCAAGTCCAGATACATCAGCAAGGCTGACCGATTGAAGCTGGCTGAAGAACCCGGTCAAACGCCGACCATTTCAGCTGAGGACTGAGTCGGCATACCTGTCCATCATCCATCGCTGGCGTCAAGATTGGCGGGTCAGTCGGCGCTGCGCAGCCACCCTTCCCCCGGAAATTTCTTGAACTATTCAACTGCTACCGTCTGTCTCGACGGGCAGTATTAAACGAAATTTCCGCAGTTTTCGTCTCTCACAACTCATGTACGCGCTAACGCCCACAGTGGTGGATGTGCTCTTGGCTGGCATGAGGAATTACCCGATGTTCTTACATAACAAGCGACTTCAGTACACCGTACGGGTTGCACAACCCAATCCTGGTCTGGCCAATCTGCTGCTGGAACAGTTTGGCGGTGCCAATGGTGAACTGGCCGCAGCGGCACGGTATTTCACCCAGGCACTGGCGGAAGAGGATCCTGGTCGCAAAGACCTGTTGATGGACATTGCGACCGAGGAACTGAGCCACCTTGAAATCGTCGGTTCGATCATTGTCATGCTCAACCGAGGCGCCAAAGGACAGTTGGCAGAAGGTGTGCAGGAGGAAGGTGAACTTTACCGAGCCATTAACGGTGCCGGTAACGACTCGCATATAACCAGTCTTCTGTATGGTGCAGGCGCACCACTGGTCAACTCCGCGGGCGTCCCCTGGACCGCAGCTTACGTCGACTCGATTACTGAGCCTACTGCCGACTTTCGTTCAAACATCGCCGCAGAAGCGCGCGCTAAAATCCTCTATGAGCGTTTGATCAACGTGACCGATGATCCCGGAGTGAAAGAAGCACTCGGCTTTTTGATGACTCGGGAAATCGCGCACCAGAAGTCCTTTGAAAAAGCACTGCACTCCATTCAGCCGAACTTCCCCCAAGGCAAGCTGCCTGGCGTTCCGGAGTTCACCAACAAGTACTTCAACATGTCAGGCGAACCCAATGTTCGCGGCCCCTGGAACGAGGGTGCCGGCTGGGAATATGTTGAAAGTCCCGGGCCTGCAGTTGACGGCGGTGACGGCACCGCTTCTGTGAGTCTTTCCCGAGACGATGAAACTGTTTTGCAAGCCATGAAGACCCGAACTGCATCCGACCCGCTTAGCGAGCCTGTTACAGGTGCTGATCTGGGATCAGGCTTCGTGCAAGGCAAAGGCGCTTGATAGATGTTTAGCGACCTCTCTTCGAGGTCGCTTGGTTTTCAGGAGTAATGAGATTGAAAGCAAATACCGGGACACACTTGGTTCAGGACCCCTTCGACAAGGTGATGGACGAGGCTCGCGCTGGCTTTGAGCAATATTGTAGACAGGCGTGCAGAGGACTGAAGGTCTACATTGCGGTGAATGTATTTGGGGTAGGTAGAATTCTCCCAAACGACCTGTCAGACCGTGAGAGATGGTCTGCTCCAGACATGATCCTGCGCAACTCTGACACGACAGAGCCACCTTCAAAAAACGATGAAACGAATGAAGCACTGACTCAAGAGGACACCTCAGAGGTGGGCCTCACCGATGACGAACGCGTGAGTCGTGAGGAATCCGAGGGCGAGGGAGCGCGGGTGGAACCTGGCCCGGCTGACCTGGACAGGGCTCCCATTGCGTAACCTGTCTGTAGTTGAATTGCCCAAGGATGATCTTTTGGATACTGGAGTTCTACATGCGACCGCAAACCTCTTTCATATTTGATCTCGATGGCACACTGACTGACAGCGTCTATCAAAACGTCGCGGCCTGGAAAGAAGCCCTCGATTCGGAAAATATCCCGCTCGCCATGTGGCGCATACATCGCAAAATCGGCATGAGTGGAGGCTTGATGCTCAAAACGCTATCGCGTGAGACCGGGCTGACGATCAGTCCGGAACAGGCGAAGCGGCTGAGCGAGAAACATGCGCGGGCCTACGAGGCTTTACAGGGGCAGATCATTGCGCTGCCCGGTGCGATGGAGCTGCTGACGTCGCTTACAGAAGAAGGGGTTAAGTGGTGCATCGCGACCAGCGGAGGACTTGATACCGCAAGCATCAACCTCAAGGCCCTGAAGCTGGATGGCAAAGACATCAATCTTGTTAATCGCGATGACGTCAAGTACGGCAAGCCTGACCCCGACCTCTTCCTCGCAGCCGCACGGAAAATGGATGTAGCGATTGAAGAATGCCTGGTCATCGGCGATGCAGTCTGGGACATGCTCGCCGCCAGACGATGTAAAGCGACGGGAATCGGGTTGCTTTCCGGTGGCTATGACACAGGCGAGCTGGAGCGAGCGGGTGCGCTGAGGGTTTATGAGGATCCGCTGGACCTGTTGCATCATCTGGACGAGGTGGCTTCGCGTCCGTAATGGGCTGAACCGCATCACCGAGGATGCGGGGCAGCATCACTCGATCATCATCAAGCACTAGCGCTGAGGCAGAAACTGGCTTTACCCTTTTTCGCCCCCCACGAAAACCATCTCGCCAATACGAGTGCCTGCAACAGGCACCTGCAGAATGCGGCTCCATCACTGAGCACTTTATGCACGCCTTGCCAAATTTCCGATAGCTCACAAATAACGTCTTGGGTGATAACCCAGGCCCATTTTGCGCGCTTGAACGTTTACTGCAGCTAGGCTATGCAGCGCCGGCGCTGTTTGATTCTGTTCGTTGACGCAGGTTCAATTCAGCTCCATGCAACCGACCAACGGTCACCCTTCTAGGCATAAAGGCTGCAATAGCCTCCATTGACGATCATTTGACGTCAATCAACCGCCACGCGAACTTCACCGTTCAGCAATCCCACCCGACACCGCGCATGAGTACGGTTCGAGCGTGACGGCGGCCGCAACATCCTCTGCCTGAAGGATCCTCGCCATGATCGACCTCGCAAACTGGAATTTAAGCATCCCTGTAGGCAGCCCACCGGCCACCATAGAAACGCCTCGTCTGGCGCAAGGGTTCAAGGACGAGTATTTCAGCTCTGACGCTAAAGTCCTGTCGTTCTGGGCACCTGTAACCGGTTCCAAAACCGCCAACGCCAGTTACCCACGCAGTGAGTTGCGGGAAACCAACAGTGACGGGACGCTGCGCAACTGGACGTACTCGGCGGCCGACAACATTCTGCGGGCGAACCTTTCGATCAATCAGGTACCCAGCACCGGCAAAATCGTGATTGGCCAGATTCATAACAAGGACAGCAACAGTCCCATGGTGAAGCTGGAATACCAGTACAAGGAGAAGTCGTTAACGGGGAACATTGTCGCCAAGGTGCGCCTGCATCCCGACGATGAAGAGGGCCAGGTCATCACTCTGGTGAAGGGTGTTGCGCTCAACCAGAACTTTTCCTACCAGATCCACCTGAGCCCGGGGGGCGCACTGGGTATCAGCGCGGCGGGGTACAACTGGAGATCCAAAGTCGACCCGAGCTGGAAGACCAAACCCCTGTATTTCAAAGCGGGAGCGTATGTACAGGACAACACCGGCTATCCCACCGAGGGCGGAAAAGTGACCTTCAGGATGCTGGAAATCCACCACAAAATTTGATGCTTTCACCCCGCGATGCATTGTGAATGCACGTGGCCAGGCGCGCATGACCAAGCCTTACACAGGCTTGGGAAATGCTCCGCCCGGTGCAGGGTCAGCGGCTTGCATCGCTTCGTCATGATCCAGTTCTCGAGAAACTGAAAGGCGCTCTTCATTGATGCGCTGTACCAGATTCAGCGCGCGCTCTGCACTGCCCAGGAGCGCCAGGATGGCACCACGTTCATCCCAGCCCAGCTTTTGCTCGGCTTTCAAACAACGCTCACGCAACTCCAACAGTTGTTTGCTGTAGGCCTGTGGCAGAAAAACACCCTGCGGGCCGTTCTTCACTGCAGGCTCCACGATATCGAGAACAGCCGCGACGATGGCCTGGCCGTTGGCGCAGAACACCTGGCGCTCGATACGGCGGGTGATTTGCGACAGGGTCTCGGTCAGGCTCGCGCTGAAATCCTGTTCCTCGATCAGGCTCGCCAGCAGATTGGTCTGGCGTTCGCTCAAGTCATTGTTGAACATTTGTGCGGTGTAGGCGCGGATCTCCTGACTGAGGGTGTCCAGTGCCCGCTCGTGTTCGGTGGAGTCCTTCACTGTGTTGTGATCGCCACGGGCAGCGGCCAACAGCAGGCCAGTGCCTTGGGTATGGCGCGCCAGTTCTTTGCTCACGGCCGCCACACCGGTGCTCACGTTGCCAAGCGCCGCACGGTCCAGGTAACGCGGCAGTGCGTAGTCCTCGACATCGCTGCGGCCGGCACCGATACGCGACAAGACGCGGTCGAAGACGCCTATGAACGGGAACATCAACGCTGTATTGAACAGGTTGAAACCGATGGAGTACAACCCTACGGCCACCGGCACCAGCGGGAAGCTTTCCTTGCCATCGACCATGACCGATTTGGTCACGTCCATGCCAAAGAGGCTCATCATCCACTGCAACAAATCCATCGACATGAAGAACAGCGGAAACATCGCGGCCACGCCGATCACATTGAATGAGATGTGTGCGTAGGCCGCGCGCTTGGCGTTCTTCGATAAATTGAGTGAGGCCAGCCAGGAAGTGACGGTGGTCCCCAGGTCTGCGCCCAGGGAAAAAGCCACGGCGGTCTGCCAGTCCAGAACGCCCGCCGCACCCAGCCCCATCACGATGCCGATGGTGGCCGAGGACGAGTGGATCATTGCGGTGATACCTGCGGCCGTCAGCACGCAGATGGCCAGGCCACCGAAGCTGTCGGCCTGCAGGCTGGAAATGACCGACATCACTTCGGGGAGATCGCGCAACGGCTTGAGGCCACCGGTCAACAGGTTCAGCCCATAGAAGATCAGCGAAAAACCGATCACGGCGAGCGCGATGTTTCTGGTCTTCTCGCTTTTGCTGAAGACATAAACCAGGGCGAACAGCCCGGCGAAGATCAACCCCAATGGCCCCAGAGGCATGGCGATCAAGCCATTGCCCAGCGTCGTTCCGATGTTGGCCCCCATGATGACGCTGATCGCAGGTCGCAGCCCCACGACGCCGGCATTGACCAGGCCGACCACCATGACGGTCATCGCGGTGCTTGACTGCAACACGCCGGTAATCATCGTACCGGCCGCCAGCCCCTTCGCCGGAGTGCCTGCCAATTTCGCCAGCCAGGCGCGCATGCGATTGGCCGCCAGATTGTTTATCCCGTCGGACATGAACTCAAGTCCGAGCATGAAGATGCCCAGACCACCGATAACGGGCACCAGCAATTCTCTGAAAATGTCGATTTCCAAGATAGCTCTCCAATCAGCGGACGATGGCCGGCGCGGATCTGGGTCTACCGGAAAGCATTCTCGGCAGGTACGCGGGGGCGATGCCTGAACGCTAGACACGCAATGTGACGCGTTGGTGACGGGCGCGTTAGCGTTCGACGCGGGTCGATAGTCGGTCTTGGTGACGTGCCTTCACACAAAGCAGATCGTGAGCGCTTGTCGTGGGCTACAACGTATAAGAAATACCCACCTGAACCGTCCTCGGCTCACCCGGGTAGGCGTACACATTGCCAAACGCACCCTCTTGATAATCGCGGTCAAACAGGTTCTTCACATCAAGATTGAGCCTGACGTTGTCGTTAATCTTGTAGAAGCCAAGCAGGTCCATAACGGTGTAACTGCCCATCGAAAACGCCGTATTGGCGGTCTGGCCCGCACGCTCATCGACGTACTTGCCGCCCACCCCCAGGCCCAGCCCTTTCAGATAGCCATCCTGAAACTCATAGACGTTTAGCAGGCTGAAGCTGTTCTTTGGAATGTTCATCAACCGGGTGCCCGACTGCAGGACGCTGTCTTTGGTGACTTCGGCGTCGACATAGGCGTAACCGCCGATCACCCGCCATTCCGGGGTCAGATTACCTGCCACGTTCAGATCAAAGCCACGGCTGCGCACTTCTCCCGCTGCCACGCTGAACGTCGAGTCAACGGGATCGGTGGTGAGGACGTTGCGTTTTTCAATTTGATAGACCGCTGCATCCACGCTCAACTGACGATCCAGCGCCTGCCACTTGATACCCATTTCGTAGGATTTGCCCTTCTCCGGCGCAAAGCCGCCACCCTGTCGACTGGCCCCGGTGTTGGGTTTGAACGAGCGCGCGGTGTCGGCGTACACCGCCACGGTATCGGTGAGGTCATACAGCACGCCAATACGCGGCGTCACCGCATTGTCGCTCGCCTGCCAGCTTCTGCCGCCCGGCACGAAGGTTTCATAATCATGCTCGAACCGTTCGAAACGGGCGCCCGCCAGGACCTTCAGGCGCTCGGTCAATGCGACCTGATCCTGAACGAAGGCCGCATAAGTCTTGAGGTTCTCCTTATCGTGGGTTGGCGTGCGGGTCAAGGCTGGCCGTGGCTGGCCATAAACCGGATTGAAAATATCGATCGGGTAAGCGCCGACTGCACCACTGGAACGCTGGATGATGGACGTGTAGTCGTAGTCCTCGTACTCGACGCCGGTCAACAAGGTGTGATCGAAACCACCGGTGGAGAAACGCCCGGTGAGATTCAGTTGGGTGTCCTTGTCGGTCCATTCCAGTTTGCGGTAGTTGAAGTTGCGTCCCAGCGTGCGTCCGTCCGCAGCCATGCCGTTGGCTTCAATGGCGTTACCTTGCAAGGTGCCATCCAGCCACTGAAAACCACCGCCCAAGGTCCAGTTGTCGCTCAGGAAATGTTCGAAGCGCAATTGAGCCATGTTGTTGTCGTTGTGTAATTTACCGACGTCTTTTTCACCGAAGAACGTGTCACGGGACGCGGTGCCAATCTGATTCGGATAACGCGTCACGCCGCGATCCAGCGGGTGATTGTTGCGCATGAAGTCGCCTTCGAAGATCACTTTGGTGTTATCGCTGGCCTGCCAGGCAATCACCGGTGTCACGCCATAGCGTTCGGTTTCGACATGATCGCGAAAGGTGTCGCCGCCCTCTCCCACCACGTTCAGGCGATAGGCCAGACGGCCCTCCTCGTCGAGCGGCCCGGAGGCATCCAGCGTGCCACGCTGCATGCCCTGGTCATCGAGCTGGCTGCCCAGCGTTACGGTGCGCTCAGCCAAAGGCTGTTTGGAGACAACGTTGAACGTGCCGCCAGGATCACCGCGCCCGTACAGAGTGGTCGCAGGGCCCCGCAACACTTCCAGGCGCTCGATGGTGTTCGCGTCTGGCATGTTCGGGTAGCCGCGGTTAATCGGAAAACCGTTGCGATAGAACTCGCTCGTGGTGAATCCGCGCACGGTGAAAGTGGTCAGCCCCTGGCCGCCGAAGTTGTTTGCCCGCCCCACTCCGCCGGCATAATCCAGCGCGTCTTGCAGGCGAGTGGCGCCGATATCCTCTACGGCATCTTTGGTCACGACACTGATTGACTGTGGCGTTTCATGGATCGATGTGTCGGTTCGCGTTGCGCTGGCAGAGCGGGTGGCACGATAGCCCTTCACCGGTCCTTGCGCCGTTTCATAATCAGACGTGCCGACGATGTCGGTCGCTTGCAACTCCAGGCTGGTGGCGGTTTTCGCCTGCTCTGCCAGAGCTGAAGCGGAAAGAGCCTGAAGCACGCAGATAGAAACCAGAGTACGACGCATCGAGAAAACCTTGAGATAAAAGCCAGATAAGACGGCATACGTGCCAGTAAACGCGGCGCATGGTACCGCATCACGTTAGCATTTGATACGTATTCGCATTCGTGAAGTGGCGAAAGACTAAAATGCGCACATTCGAGCCTGACCGGTTTACGCTGATGTGTGGCGCTTGCCTGCTGACCCGATGTTGAAAATCTCTCTCTTCAGGGCGATGTTCAAAAGATCATCCCCTCCCATTCCAGTTTAATGAGGTTCGTCCCGTGACTGATTCACCCTATGTCCCTCCAAAAATCTGGTCGAACGATGCGCCATCCGGTGGCCAGTTTGCCAACATCAATCGCCCCACTGCCGGGCCGACTCACGACAAAACGCTCCCCGTAGGCAAGCACCCCTTGCAGCTCTATTCACTGGCTACACCCAACGGCGTGAAGGTGACCATTATGCTGGAGGAGCTACTGGCGCTGGGGCATGCCGGGGCCGAATACGATGCCTGGCTGATCCGCATCAACGAGGGCGATCAGTTCTCCAGTGGCTTTGTCGAGATCAATCCGAACTCGAAAATTCCGGCATTGCTGGACCACAGTGTGCAGCCGCCGATTCGGGTGTTCGAGTCGGGTGCCATCCTGCTGTACCTGGCTGAGAAATTCGGCGAGTTGCTGCCGACCGATCTTGCAGGACGCACCGAAACCCTCAATTGGCTGTTCTGGCAGATGGGCGCAGCACCGTACCTGGGCGGCGGTTTCGGTCATTTCTATGCGTATGCACCGGAAAAGTTCGAATACCCGATCAATCGGTTCACCATGGAAGCCAAGCGTCAGCTGGACGTGCTGGATCGGCGGCTGAGCGAAAGTCCGTACCTCGCCGGCCGAAGCTATTCCATTGCCGACGTTGCAGTCTGGCCGTGGTACGGCGAACTGGTGCGCAACAATGTTTATTCGGCCGCTGAATTTCTGTCGGCCGGCGACTACGTCCATTTGCAGCGCTGGGCAGAAGACATTGCCAAACGGCCAGCGGTTGCCCGGGGCCAGCGGGTCAACCGGACGTGGGGCGATGAAGCGAGCCAGGTTGCCGAACGGCATCAGGCGTTCTGATCGGGCTTAACGGCTGCTGGCATGGCCACACGTGAAAAGGCGAAAAGCAGCATGCCGACCACGATCAGTCCGCCGCCACGCAGCCATGTTTCCACGCCTTGCTGGCTGAGCAACAACAGGCAGGAAACGATCGCCAGAACCGGCACCCAGGTCGGCACGCGAAAATGCGTTTCCTCAACCTTGTCGCGACGCAACACCAGCACCGCCACATTCGTGCTCAGGAAAACAAAAAGCAAAAGCAGTACGACGGTCTCGGCCAGGGTCGCAAGCGTTCCTGTCAGGGTCAATGCGATCGCCACCAGGGTTGTCACGATGATCGCGACCCATGGCGTGCGCCGCTTTGGCAGCACCCGGGCCAAGGGACCTGGCAGCAGTCCCAGACCGGCCATCCCATAGGTCAGCCGGCTCGCCATGATCATGGTCAGCAGCGCGCCATTGGCGACGGCTACCAGGGCGATGAATGCAAACAGTCGTGGCGGGATATTCAGCCCCGACGCACGAACGACCTCGAGCAAAGGCGCTGAGGTCTGCACCAGTTTATCCATCGGCAGGACGGCGGACGCGGCAACGCCAACCGCCATGTACACGACACCAGCGGTCAGCAGAGCGGCGAACAACGCGCGCGGATAGACCCGGCGCACGTCAACGATTTCCTCGGCGAGATTGGCTGAAGTTTCGAAGCCCACGAAGGAATAAAAGGCCAGCAGAGCGGCACCCAGCACCGCCACTGCGGGGCTGACCCCTGGCTTGAATTCCAGGCTACGCCCCAGGTCCGCTTCGCCCGTCTGGAAGTACCAGGCAGCGGCGACGATCACCAGAATCAGCCCTGACAATTCGACCACGGTCATGACCAGATTCGCGCCAAGCGACTCTTTGATTCCCCTGGCATTCAGCAGCGCTATAACCACCAGGAAAGCCAGTGCGGCCAGCTGAGGTGGAACGTGAATGAATGCCGCAAGGTAGTCACCGGCGAATGCCAACGACAGGCCCGCAGCGCTGGTGACAGCTGCCGCGAGCATGCAAAAGCCGACCAGAAAAGAAATCAGTGGCGACTTGAAGGCTTTCTCGGCGAAGACCGAAGCGGCACCGGCGTGCGGATACTTCGTCACCAGTTCGGCATAGGAACCTGCCGTGAGCATCGCGAAGAACAAGGCGATCAGCAACGGTATCCAGATGGCGCCGCCCACCTCACCGGCAATGGTGCCGGCCAGTGCGTAAACGCCGGCGCCCAGCACATCCCCAAGAATGAAAAGAAACAGCATCGACCCGGTGACGGCTCGACGCAGTGGGGCCCTGGGTGTTGCGCAAGTTACTTTCATGCTCAGGCTCTCGGCGCGGGTCTAACGAGCAAACCAGTGGTGGTCGCTGCTTGAAGGGGTCAGCAGTGAGAAAATGACCGGGGCATGAAAGTTCAGTTATTGCACGCGCGAGTGAGCAGTTGCACCCGGCGTGCGATGGCCAATGCGGTTACACCCGATTCTTTTCAGGGTTTCAGCAGCTGCATCTGCTGGCGGTAATCGTCGGTAACCTGACGCGCCTGACTGGCGCTCGTGACCACCCGAGGAGTGATCAGGACAATGAGCTCGGTGCGGTCACGGGATTTTGATGTGTTGCCAAACAACCACTTCAGCCCGGGGATTTTCGACAGGCCCGGCACACTGGAGGTGGATTCGGCATTGTCCTGCTTGATCAACCCGCCGAGCAGTACGGTCTGACCGCTTTGTACCGCGATCTGGGTGGAAACCGAGCGAGTCGAAATGCGCGGGTTGGGCTGCGTAGCGGTCACATTGGTTGTATCGGCGTCGCTCACCTGCTGCTGGATTTCCATGTAGACCAATCCTCCCGGGTTGATCCGTGGGATCACATCCAGGATAACGCCGGTTTGTACGTACTCCACGCTACTCAAGGTCGTGTCAGAGTTAGTTGTATTGACGGTCGTCTGGCTGATGGGAATGTTGTCGCCCACCTGAATCTGCGCTTGCTGATTGTTCATCACCACCAGCGACGGTGCTGACAGCACTTGTGTGCGTCCGTTGGTCTCGAGTGCGTGCAGCGCCACTTGCAGGTTGCTGCTGACGAACGAGTAGAACAACGAGTCGGCCGCGCCCAACCCGGCTCCTCCTCTGCCCAGCGCGCCCTGGCTGCCGCTGGCGTTGGCGACGGTGGTACTCGCCGAATTCGCCGCGAGATTGCCCAGGTACCATTGCACGCCCAGGTCCAGCTCGCCGGTGAGTTTGACTTCGAGGATTCGCGTCTCGATCTGCACCTGCAGCGGCAGATTATCCAGGCGCTTGATGGCGGACTCGATCTCCTTCCACTGCGCGGGACGGGTACGTACCAGGAGCTGGTTGGTGCTTTTCTGCGCAGTGATGCGCACGCTTTCTTCCAGACTCTGCTGACCCGTCTGGCCGCTGGAGTCGGTAGCGTCGCTGATACCGGTATCGGACATCCCGTCGCTGGAAGTACCCGTCTCGCCCTCTTCTTCCTCTGCACTCAACTGAGCGTTTTCGTCCTCGGCCGCCAACCCGGAAGAGGCTTGCGCAGATGCACCGGATAAACCATTACCGCTGCCATTGAGTGACGACAGCGCGGTGGTGCGCAAACCCGGCGCAACTTTCGCCTCCGTGTCTTCCTTGATCGCCCCGGTGCCGTAAATCTGCCGCAGGTATTTGGCGAGGTCGGACGCTTTCATGTTGCGCACGTCATAGACATACATTTGCGGTTCGTTGCCACCCCCCTCGTCAATCGTCGCGATCCATTCACCGACTTCCTGCAGATACGCCGGCTGCGACGAGATGGCGACGATGGAATTGGTCCGTTCATTGGGCATGAACTTCACCATGCTCGCCAACGGCATGCCGCTGTCGGGACCGAACAATTTTTGCAGCTGCGGCATCAATTCGCCGACCGACGCCCGCTGCAGGCCGTACACCCCGATCGACATGCCCTTGAGCCAGTCGACATCAAAGGTATCGATAGTGTCCTGATAGTTCGCCAGTTCATCCGGAGTGCCCGCCAGACTCAGCACATTGCGTGCGGGATCGACCAGCAGAAACGCGTTTTCCCGAGCGAAGGGTTTAAGCAGCTTCTGCATTTCCGTCGCGGAGATGTAGCGCAGCGGGAACAGCCGTGCAGTCAAACCGGTGGAGGGCCGAGCGACGGGCATTTGCGGTACCAGCTTGCCGGCCACCGCCTGATTGGACGGCAGAATCACGTAACGATTGCCTTGGCGGATCATGGCGTTGTCGGTCCAGGACAACAAAGTTTCCAGAATCGACAAGGCTTGCTGTTTGTTCACCGGTTGCGAGGTCGAGAAGCTGACGTTGCCTTTGACGCCTTGGGCGATGCTGTAGTTTTCGTGGAGCAAATCGCCCATCACGCTGTTGATGACCGCTTCGATCGGCTGATCGGTGAAGTTGAAGACGATGTCACCCTCGGCCTCGGCTCCGGCTCCGGCTGCGGCTTTGGCGCTGGCCCCAGGGGCTGCGGACGCCGGCGCGCGGACGAAGCTCTGGCTGCCGCGAAAGATCTGGCGTCGGGCGGGCGACAGGACTTCGGGTGCTGGATTGGTGAGCCCGACGCTCGGCGCATCCACCACTGGCGCACGTTGCGAACCGGTACCGTTGAGTGCTTCCTGCATCAGGGCCGGGTCGTTTTCGGTGGACTCCGGGGAAGACGCACAGCCGGCCAGCGCGACCGCAGTCACCAGGCATAAAAAGGGACTGCGCAATCGGGAAATCTCAGGAAGGCAATTGTTCATGGTCTCGGTACGTTTGGGAGAGTGATGACAGGGGCCGCCGATGGCGGCGGAAGGCGAAGCACGGCGAGGCTCAACTGGCGAGTCTGGCCTTGCTTGGTAAATGTGGCTTGCGAGGGGATGAGGCCGGAAAGTGTCCAGCCGTTGTCCAGTGCGCTGCCGACGGCAAGCTTGAGCCTGCGGTTATTGGCCAGACGCAACAGCGCCCACTGAGCCTGGCGGTTTATGATCACGCCGGTGAGCACGACGCCCTGCAGTGCGGCGGCTTCGCCTTGGGTGGTGACGATGTCGGGTTGACGATTCTGGCTGAAGATCGATTGTTTCCAGCTCACAGCCAGCGCCTGGGTGCTCAGCATCGGCATTGCCCGTGGCGCCACCGCCGTGGGCAGATCGCGCGGCGCGTCGGCAGGCAGCCAGTCAACCGTCTGCCCGAAATCCGTGAGCAGCAACGCCGACAGGAAGGCTGCCAACACCGCTGCAACCGCCAGCAGGATTGAAGCACTACGACCCAGTGTCATGCTGGCGGCCCCCCGGTGGCAACCGGTTGCAGATAACCACGCAGCAAAAGCTGCACCTGCAAACGCCCGGCGCCTCCAGCGGCTGGAGCCGACGCCGGGCGACGGATACTCAGGTTATCGACAAACAAAAATGGCTGGCCGTATTCCAGGTCGCGCAACAGGTCGACCAAGGGTTGCATCGCACATTCCAGCGTGAGGCTGACTTTGACCTGACGATACGGCTCGGCGCTATTGTGCTCCGGGGTGATGGGCATGCGCTGGATCACCTGGCATCCGGGGCCTTGCTCGGCGTGAGCCTTAACCAGATCGAGACTGCGCTGCATCAGGTCGGCGGCCACGCCGCTGGGGTCGTCACCCGGGAGCAGACTGGTGCGGCTGGCGGGGTCGCGTCGGGCCTCGCTTAATTGCTGCTGCAAGGCGTCGCGCTGTTGCAGAATTGCGGCATAACGTTGTTGCTGTTCACGCAAAGTATCGGCCTGCCCTTCGATGTCGATCAGCGGGCCAAGGAACCAGCTCTGCACCAACAACCACCACGCCGCCACCAACACCAAAGCGAGCACGATCAGGGCGGCGCCACGACGCTCGCGCGGGGTAAAATCACGACGCATCGGTGGCCTCTTTGCGCAAGTGCGCACGCAGCGAAAAGCGTTCTTTGCCGGTGTGTTCGTCGGGCTGAATGATCCCCTGGAACTGCACATCGCTCAGGGTTCGGCATGCCTTGGCGCGACTGATCAGGGCACTGGCCTTGGCGCTTTGACCGGTGATCGACACGCCCCCGCCGTCACTGATGTCAAGTTGTTCGACCCAGGTATCGGCACCCAGGCAACCCGTGAGGTCCAGCAGCACGCTGGACAAGGTCGGCTGGGCCGCTTTTTGTTGCGCCAGGTACCGGGCAGCGCCTTGCGTGTTGCTCAATTCACGGCGCAGTTGTTGTATTTGCTGCACCTGCTGGCGTTGTGCTTCGACGGTTGCTTGCATTGTTTCGACCATCGCGGAGCGCGTGTGCAGCCACATCAGCATGCAGGCCAGCAGCAGACCGAGGCAGGCAACCGCCAGCTGTCGTGGCACGCTGTCATGGCGAATACCAGGCTGCTTTTGGTCAGGAGGCAGCAAATCAATGCCCAGTGGCTGACCGTCGGCGTTGCGGCAATCCACGGCGTGCAGGTGCAGGCCGCGCTCGCGGCAACTGTCGAGGACGCTCTGCAAACGCTCGCGCACAATCGCAACCAGCAACACGCGGGCGGTGGTTTTTCCGCGACTTTGAACGCAGGCCACGTAGTGCATTTGCTCACGCGGGAAAGGCGTGTACTTGTCCAGCTCGAAACCGATCACGCGGCTCAGTTCGCGGGTGGCGGCCAGGGGCAATAGCAGCGGTTGCACCAACACCATCGCATGCGGCAACAGCAACACCCGGCGTGCGCCATCAGCCTCGGGGAGCGGGTCCGACAGCGGCCACTCCAGCACCTGTTCACGGGGCGGCGACAACACGCCTGCTCGCAGACGGGCCGGCAGCGCGTTGCGCAGTTCCTGCAACCACGTCTGCCATAAACCTTGCGCAAGGCTGCCGCGCCAGTGGCTGGCACCGCGCTCGGCAAACCGCGCCAGCCGCACAGCCAACGCCGGTGAGATCAATTGCTTCATTCTTGCCAGCGCAGGACCCGATAAGGTCGTGCACCCTCCTTCGATGGGTTCAGTAACAAGGTGACGCGCAGCGTCGTGGCGTAACCACCGGGCAACGTTGCCCGGCTCTGTAGCGTGATAATCGACCCGGCTGATGTTCCGGTGGGGTTCATTCGCGGCAGGTTCAATGCCTGCTGCAACCAGGGCGCGGCCAGACGCGGATCCGGTTCGGGCAAGCCGCTCCAAAGCGTCACGTAGGGCGCGGCGCACTGGTACAACGCCTGAGTCATGCCGGGTATTTCGCGTAACTCTTCGATCATCCGCAGCGGCGCCTGGTGAACGCCGCGCCGATGATCGACGGCCTGCGCCAGTTGCCGGGCATTCTCCGGGGTCGCGCCACAGGCCTGCATCAACCGGTCGATCTGCCCTGCTGGCGCAGCATTGAGGTCCAGCTGACCCTGCTCGCTGCGCAAGCTGACGGCCAATTCGGCTTGATCAAAACGCAACGCATGGACCTGGCCGTCCGCCAACCAATGGCGCTCCGGTTGCCGGTCCAGTTGCGCCAGCACAGCCATGCCGATTCCCGCCTCGGCGGCGAGCAATGCCTGCAAATGCTCGCGTTGCCAGAGCGCCTGACGGTTTTGCAAATGCACCCACCCGACCAGACCGGCGAGCAAGCTGGCGAGCAAGGCCAGCACCCACAGCACCAGCAATAGCGCGACACCGCGCTGACGCTTCATGGCGCGTTGTGCTCGCCGGACAAGTCCAGGCGCAGGATGATGCTTTGACGGGGCCACGCAATAGCACCGGCCAACTGCGCCTCGATGCGCACCGCTTGCGGCAAACGACCCGGCCACGGCCAATGGTCCATCCACGCGCTGACCTGTCCTTTGGGCGACACACCGCGGTAGCTCAGTTGCACGGCGTCGACCTGATGGAGCAACACCTGCGGATCGCTCGACGGCTGCAAGGCCTGGCCCTGCAACCGCTGAACGCTGACCTGCAAGCGTCCGTGCTTCAGACTCACGTGGTGCCGGTTGATCCCGCCGCCCAGCGTCGCCGGCAACGGCGCATAAAAACTCAGGCTGTGCGCGTCGCCCTCGAACAGCGAGGACCGCGCTTCAGCGGGTTTGCCTGCGGCCAGGGGTAGCGCCTGGCCGATGGCTGCACGCAGAAAATTCTGCGTGGAGCGCACTTCATCCAGCCGCGTGCTGTAACGCTCGGCCTTGGCCATCGCGCGGTTTGCACCGGAAATGGCCGCCCCGATCAGCGTCAGCAATACGCCCAGCAGACTCATCACCACCAGCACTTCCAACAGGGTAAAACCTCTGACGCCATGCCTCATGGCGCTGCTCCCGAGCCCGCACTGCGCACCTGCAACGTGCTGTAACGGGCTTGCCGCGTGCCGTCGCTGACGCGCAGGTCGAGGCGATACGCATTGGCCGGGCCTGCCGCACTCGTTATCTGGCTGACGTCCAACTGCCAGTGCACCCCGCTCCATTCGCCCCGGCTTTGTCCAGTTGACAATGGCCCGTCGCTGGCGTCCTCGATCAACGAACGTGCGACCAGGCTCATGCGGTCGCTGCGTTGTGCTTGCTGCAACGCTCGCGCGCTGTGCCCGAAAGCGGCCACCAGGACACTGCTGCAGATCGCCAGCACCACCAGCGCCGCAAGCATTTCCAGCAACGTGAAACCACGCTGGCGGCTCAATTGAGCGAGCGCAGCTGAACGCTGCCGGTCAGCCAGTTGATGTCGATGCGCCAATGTTTGTCGTTGCGTGACAGCAGCAAGTGCCCACCGCTGGCGCCGCCGTCAGGATAAAACTCGAACGCCGAGCCAAGCCCTTCGGCGGTCATCAGTTGCACGTGCATGTCGGCTGGCAGGTTGTACGTCTTCTGACCTGGCCCCTGAAAACGTCCTGCTATCAGATCGAAACGGGTTTGTGCCGGTTGACCGCTGACGATCGCCTTCACGCGGGCCGCGCGCAGCGACTGCACCACTTGGCTCAACGCCTGACGCTCCGTGGCAGCCTGCAAACCCTTGCCGACGCCGAAGCTGACCAGACTGATGCTGATGCCGATCAAAACGACCACCACCAACAGTTCGATCAAGGTGAAGCCGCGCGAGCGCTGCAAGGCTTGCACGGTTATTCCCAGTTTCCGATGTCTGCCCTGTAGCCGTCGCCGCCGGGCTGGCCGTCCTGACCGAAGAAAATCAGGTCGAAGCTGCCGTGCTCGCCGGGATAGCGATAGCCGAAAGCGTGGCCGAACGGGTCTTTGAGGTCTGAGGGTTTGGCGTAGGGGCCGGACCAACCGGCGGCATTGGCTGGTTTGTTGACCAGCTGCTGCAAGTTGGCGGGCGGGCTGCCGACGTCCAGGCCGAAGCTTTCAACCTTCATGCCCAGGCTCGACAGTTGGGCCTTGCCGGCACCGTATTTGCCCTTGTCGACGTTGCCGCCCACTTGCCGCACGACAATGGTGGCGACGATGCCCAACAAGACGATGACGGCCAGCATTTCCAACAGGGTGAAACCTCGCTGGCGACGGCCAGCGACGTTGAATCGGGACATGATTGTTTCCTCAAATATTACTGGTAAGGCTCATCAGCGGCAGCATGATCGCGAGCATGATCACCGCCACCATTACGGCCATCACCACGGTCAGGCTCGGCACCAGGGCAGCGAGCAGGCGATCGATGCCGCGTTTGGCTTCGACGTCGAACACGTCGGCGACCTTGAGCAACATGACGTCGAGGTTGCCGGCCTGCTCGCCGACCTCGATCATCTGCAGGGCCAGTTCAGGCAGCAGCGGCGCTTCCCCGAAAGCCAGCGCTAGCGTCCCGCCACCCTTGACCCGCTGCGTGGCCTGCTCAACCTGGGCGCGCAAGGCATGGTTGCCGCATACCTCGCGGACGATGAGCATGGCTTGCAGCAGGGCCACGCCATTGCTGAGCAACGTGCCCAGCGTGCGCGCCAGACGTGCGGCTTCAATGCGTTGCAGCAACGGGCCGATGACTTTGATCAGCAGCAGGCGGCGGTCATGCCGTTGGCGTCGTAGCGGGTTACGGCGCGCCGCGACCACCCCCCACGCCAGCAACATCAGTGTCGCCAGGACGAGCAGACCCCAGGCGCTGAGAAACTCACCGAGACCAAGAATCGCTTGAGTAATCAGCGGAATTGGCACGCCCAGATCGCGGAAAATCGGCACGAATTGCGGCACCACGTACGCCAGCAACAGCGCCAGCGATCCGAGCACACCAACCACCAGGAAAACCGGGTAGATCAACGCGTTGATCACCTCACCGCGCAGCGTCTCGGTGCGTTCCAGGTAGTCGGATAGCTGGCGCAACGTGTTTTCCAGCGACCCGCCCGCTTCACCGGCGCGCACCATGCTGATGTACAGACTGGAGAACTGACCGTGTTCTTCTTCAAGGGCCTGGCTCAACGGCTTGCCGGCCTTGACCTGCTCGCGCACCCGTTCCAGCAGGGCACGCTGCCGGGGTTCGCTGGCATGCTTGAGGAGAATGTTCAGCGAACGCTCCAAAGGCTGCCCGGCACCCAGCAATGTAGCGAGTTGCTGGGTGAAACTGACCAGTGCAGCGCCCTTCATGGCGCCAGGACGCAAAGCCGAACGCAAACCGCGATCGACGCTCGCATCGAGGCTCAACAGCAGCAAGCCGCGTTTTTGCACAACGGCGATGGCGCTGGCCTCATCGGCGGCTTCGAAGCTGCCGTTTTGGCTCACGCCCTCGGCGTCCAGTGCGCGGTATCTGAATTGAGCCATGGTCAGTCACCGCGCGTCACGCGCAGCACCTCTTCGAGTGAAGTGATGCCCGCCACGGCCTGCCGCAAACCTTCTTCATACAAGGTGCGCAGACCGCCGCGCCTGGCGGCCTGTTCGAGGGTCGCGGCATCGGCCTGGCGCATCAGCAATGAGCGCAGTTCTTCGTTCATGACCAGCAATTCGGTGATGGCGCTGCGGCCGTGGTAGCCGCCACCGGGCAAGGTGATTGCCGGCCGATACAGCACAATCGGACGCTGCTCGGTAAAGCGCTCCAACCCATGCTCGGCCACCAGTTGTGGCGACGCTTCGAAAGCAATCCGGGTGAGCGGGTCAAGTCGACGCACCAGGCGCTGAGCCAGAATGCCTTTGACGGTGGAAGCAATCAGGTAGCTTTCAACGCCCATGTCCAACAGGCGCGTGATACTCGCCGCGGCGCTGTTGGTGTGCAGGGTCGAGAGCACGAGATGGCCGGTCAGTGAACTCTGAATGGCGATGCGACAGGTTTCCAGATCTCGCATTTCGCCGATCATGATCACGTCCGGGTCTTGCCGCACAATGGAGCGCAGAGCGTTGGCAAAGTCCAGGCCGATGGCCGGTTTCACCTGGATCTGGTTGATGCCTTCTAGCTGATACTCGACCGGGTCTTCGACCGTGATGATCTTGCGCTCGGCGGTGTTCAACCGCGACAGCGCGGTGTATAGCGTGGTGGTTTTGCCCGAACCGGTGGGGCCCGTCACCAATAGAATGCCGTGCGGATTTTCCAGAACTTCGAGGAAGGTCTGCAAACGTTGGCCGTCCATGCCCAGGCTGGGAAAGTCGAAGCTTACGGTGCGTCGATCCAGCAGGCGCATGACCACGGATTCACCAAAACTGGTGGGCACTGTCGAGACCCGCAAGTCCAGTTCCTTGCCCTGAATGCGCAGCATGATGCGCCCGTCTTGCGGCAGTCGGCGCTCGGCGATGTCCAGGCGCGCCATGATCTTCAGTCGCGAGATGATCGCAGCCGATGAGCTGGACGGCGGCGACTCGGCTTCATGCAGCACGCCATCGATGCGGTAGCGCACCTTGAGCTGGCTTTCGAAGGGTTCGATATGAATATCGGACGCCCGCTGCTCAACTGCGCATTGCAGGATCAGGTTGACCAGACGGATCACCGGTGCCTCGGACGCGAGGTCCTTGAGGTGCTCGATGTCTTCCTCGGCGCCGCTGCTGTCGTCCAGCGATTCGATCAATGCATCCATGGCGCTGCGGCCCTGACCGTACAGCCGCTCGATCAGTGTGTTGATGTCGGCGGCGGTCGCCACTTGCAACGACACCGCCTTGCCTGCGCAGTAGGCCATGGCGTCGAGCGCGTATTGCGTCAGGGGCGGGCTGGCGGCCACGGTCACCGTTGCTGCATCGGTGGCGATGGCGACGACCCCGTATTCACGCAGAAAGCGTTCGCTGCCCATCATGAGCGGCTCAACCACAGACGCATCGTCAAGCCGCAGGCAAGGTACGTCGAGCAGTGTCGTGTACGCCTCGACAGCCTGTTCATCCCGCACGGCACCCAAGCGCAAAAGGTTGCGCAGCACTTGGTCATCGCTCTCACTTTCAGCCAGGCATAATTTGCGCGCCCGCTGGACGTCCGACGCTTTGACTTCAGCATTGTCGACCAACCATTGGCCTATTCGGGATTGCGATGGTAGTTGCATCACACTGTTTAACCAGCTCAATAAGAACATGCGAATAAAACAAAAAAACAGACACACTTCACGCGTGTCTGTTTATGAGAATCATCGTTACAGCAACAGAGAAATTCGCACACTTTCGCAAGCGGGGACGAACAACTCCAAGTGACTTAAAAAATACGAACATGGATGAATCAATGAGCGTTGATCATCAAAAATACATCGCTGGAGAAGCTTATCAGATCACTAAACCTAATTGCAACTAGGTTTAGTGATTGATTATTTATTGCTCGAGACACAAAAATTTCGCCGTTCTGTTCTTGGAAAATGATGTAAACCGAATACAAACACCACCTTTGTGTGATTTATAGCTACCCGCACGTCACAGCTACCTTGGCGCTACCCTCCGAAACCGCTCAAGACGTCACTTTTCTCAAACAATAATTTCCTCGCGGAAAAATTTCTTTGCGACAACTGAACTTTCAAGTGCATGCTTCAGACTTATGATGCGACCCACTCTCGGACTTAATTGTCTGCGGTCGATCAATAACGACTCTTCCACCAATCGAGATCCGATCGATGCTTCGACTTATGTCGCCTGTAGTAGGCGCAATACTTTTGTGCGCGCAAAGTTTACCCGCCATGGCCGCGGATTCACCGTCTTCTGGCTATTCCATCAATGCTGAACATCAGCTACGCGAGCAGGTCGAGGCCAAACGGGATCGGCTTTCCGGTGCCGACCAAATCACGCCAACGGCACAAACGGGTTCCGCTGAAGTGCTCGACGCACCTGTGGCAACCGACGACGCCCCGACGCAGGTGCAGCAACCATGAGCGCACCTGACCTTCATCCTCCGATCACCCTCGCCAGAAGGACGCTTGCCATGTCGGCATTCAAACAGACGCTGGCTCTGAGCCTGCTGACCTTCAGTGTTATCCAGGCCAACCTTGCACTCGCGGCGGTCACGCCTGCCACTGGTAACGAAGTCGAAGCACGTGTCAGTTCGATTCTGGACAACATGAACACGTCGGAAAAAATCAACTTCACACGCGTGAACGACGGGCACATGATCCCTTCCCTGCTCAAGTGGGGAATCAAAGGCACTGTCGCCTATGACTCGTCGATGGGCGTACACGTCAACAACGCAACCTTCGGCGCGCAGTACCCGTCGCAGTCCGCGCTCGCCGCCACCTGGAGTATCAACCGGGCGAAGGAATTCGGCCTGGCCATTGCTTATGAAACACGGATTTCCGGCGGACAGCAGATGTTGTCACCGGGCGTAAACCTTTACCGCACCCCGTTCAACGGCCGCTCGGCGGAGTACGTGAGCGGCGAAGATCCGTTCCTCGGCGCGGTGCTCGCCCCCGCCATTGTCAACGCTATTCAGGCGCAAGGCATTCAGGCCAGCGGCAAGCATTACCTGGCCAACGAGCAGGAAGCCAACCGCCAGGCAGTCAACGTGATCGCTGACGAACGTACCCTGCGCGAGATGTACTTGCCTGGCTTCGAATCGATGGTGAAGAACTCCAACGTCGCATCGATCATGTGCGGTTTCAACAAGGTCAACGGCGATTACGCCTGCGAAAACCATCACCTGATCACTGATGTGCTCAAGGGTGAATGGGGCTATCAAGGCACCGTGATCAGCGACTTCAACGCGATCCACGATGCGTTCAAGGGCGCTTGGGCCGGCACCGATATCGATATGCCGTCGGGCCTGCAATTTACCGAAGCCAACCTGATGCCGTACGTGTGGAGCGGGCAACTGACGCAGAATGTCATCGATGACAAGGTCAAGCGCAACCTGCGGGCGATCGTCAGCTACGACTTCCAGGAAAACCTCAACACGGCCAAGACACTCGAGCACCCGGAGTACGGCGCACGCGCTGCACTGAACACCGCCCGTGAGTCGATCGTGCTGCTGCGCAATGAAAAGACCTCTGCTGGCCAGCCGCTGCTGCCACTGGCGCGATCCGCCAAAATCGCCGTGATTGGCGATTGGGCCAATCAGGCACCGGCCTCGCCGTTCGGTACCGCCAACTCACCTCCCAATAGCTACGTCACCGAGTTGAGTGGCTTGCAGCAATTGGCATCGAGCAGCGCCAATGTCACCTACCTGTCCGAGATGAGCCTGAACCCGAAAAGCTCGGTCTGGTACCAGCCTGCCACCGGCGACAACACCATCAGCAATTCCGGGGTAAAGGCCGAATACTTCGCCAACACCAGTTTCTCCGGCTCTCCCGCGCAAACCCGCGTCGAACCGGGGGTGAATTTCAACTGGACCACCCGCACCAACGAAACCAATGCCGGTACCACCACCGTGTCCGGTTTCAGTCCGACTGCCGGTAATTTCTCGGCGCGCTTCACCGCGAACATCAAGCCAACAGTGTCCGGTGCCCATGTGTTCAAAGTCCGAGCAGACGGCCCCTACAAACTGTGGGTGAACGACGAACTGGTGGTGCAGAGCGACGGCGTGCCGTACTCGAGCGACGTGGTCAACGCGCTCACCACTTCCGGTAAATCGGCGGCACTGGTGGCCGGCAAGCACTACACCGTGAAGCTCGAATACCAACGCGTGCAGGGCAACTTCACCCCGGCACTCGGCGGGCTCGCTGGCGTGCAGATGAGCTGGGCGTCACTGCGTCCGCCCAAAGATCTGTCGAAATACGATGCCGTCGTGGTTGCCGCGGGGAGCAATTATGAAAACGAAGGCGAAGGATCAGATCACGGCTTCGACCTGCCCGACCAACAGGCCGAGCTGATCAACTTCGTGACCCGGGCCAACCCGAACACCATCGTGGTAATGCACGGCGGTGGCGTGGCGAACATGCAGCCGTGGGCGAAGAAAGTCGGCGCAACGTTGCAAGCCTGGTTCCCTGGTCAGCAAGGCGGCCAGGCACTGGCCGAGATTCTCTACGGCAAGGTCAACCCGTCGGGTAAATTGCCGGTCACCATCGACAAAAAAATCGAGGACAACCCAAGCTACGCATCGTACCCGGACCCGGCTGCTTATCGCGGCGACAACGCACTGACCGAACTGACCTACAGCGAAGGCCTGTACCTGGGTTATCGCGGTTACGACAAGAAACACGCCAAGCCGCTGTACCCGTTCGGCTACGGTCTGTCCTACACCACGTTTGGTTACAGCGACCTGAAGCTGTCGAGCAACGTGATGACACCCGGGGCCACTGTCGACGTGAAGTTCACGGTGACCAACACCGGCGACAAGGCGGGCTTCGAGGTGGCGCAGCTTTACGTGCAGCCCGTGAACCCTGCGGTCGACCGTCCGGAGAAAGAACTCAAAGGCTTCACCAAGGTGTACCTCGAGCCTGGCCAGAGCAAGACCGTGAGCATCCCGATCGATTCGCGCTCGCTGTCTTACTACGTGGATAAAACCGCCAGCTGGAACGTCGATGCCGGCAAGTTCAAACTCCGCGTAGGTACCGATTCGGAAAATCTGGCCCTCAGCCAGACGCTGATCACCCTGTACCCGGAGCAACTCACCACGCGCGACAGTAACCCGCTGCCCGTGCCTCTGCGCAAAGCCGTTCAGGTATCGGCGGCACAGACTTACTGACCGTTGAATAAAGGCTCAGGGATGAGCCTTTTGCGCGACTTTCAGATCCGCGGCCAGGCGCCGCAGATAAACCTCGAAAACGCTCATGACGTCGACATCAGTCTGCCCCCTGAGCCATTGAATCTGCAGCCCGTCCATCATCGAGAAAATCTCCTGGGCGAGTGCTTTCACGTTCAGATCCTCTCGTATCTCCCCCGATTCGACCAACATGCCCAGGTGCGCCTGCGCATGAGCATGCACCAGCTCGAACTTTTCCTTGTACCAGGGGAAGGCCGGATGCTTGTCGGAGAGACTTTCCGTGTTGATCATCACCGAAGCCTGACATTCGCATGCATCCTCCACGCTTAAGCTCATGCTCAGCCTGAGGAACTGCAGAAAACCGTCCAGTGTCGGGGCCGTGGCCAGATCACCGAACCTGGCAACCACTCGCTCGTCCCGACGATCCAGCAGTGCGCGCAACAACGCGACCTTGTTGGGGAAATGATGCAGCAATCCGACCGTGGTGATTCCCGCAATATCGGCGACATCGCGCATCGAAGCGCCGAGGTAGCCATCGCGGGCAAACACTTCGGTGGCAGCGTCGAGCAGCGCCATACGGCGCATCTCCCCTTTCGGCGCACGTCGACGTTTGGGGCTTGGTGAATCGCCTGATTCGTTGTGAATGTCCATGACTGCCATACAATTCCGTTAATCGTTGACCACTCTGGCTGCCTGCTCCGGCAGTGGCGGGATTGTTATCAATGAGGCCGGGGCGTCTGCGCTCTTTGCAGAAAGTACCGCCGCGACACATGAGAAGCCGTAACGATTGCGACCATCGCCACCAAAGCGTTGCCCAACCACATGCCGATTACCGCGCCGCTCCCGTCAAACAGGTGAGCGCCTGCGTACACAAACGGCAGCGTACCCAGCGTGCCGCGAAGCCAGCCGAAGGTCGGCACCCACCAGGCGCGCTCCATCGTCAGAAACATCGACTGCGCAACAAAGTCCAGCCCGAAGAGAATCCACAGACCGGAGCCGTAATAGCAGACGGCCAGGAAGATCTCTCGGCCCATGTCCATCAGGTGAAAATAATCGGCAATCCAGGCTCCCGAAACGGCCAGCAGAAACCACAACGACACACCATAGAGGACGACTAACCGGCGGGTAAAGGTCAGGGTTTCCTGAGCCCGGTCGTCCCGCCCCGCTCCCAGGTTCTGTGCGAGTACCGGCACCAGCGCACCCGGCAAGGCGAAAAACACACAGTAGCCAAACTGCAGCACCCGATCCACGACCGCCATTCCGGCCAGCGCCGACGCGCCAAAACCGGCGAGCACCAGCATCAGGCAGGTGATCCCCACCGGCATGGCCAGATTTGCGAGCATCGCCGGAAACGCCACGCGCAAGGTGCGCGCCGTGTGCAGGGTCAGGAGCTGGCGATTGACCCTGGTCGACAATCCAATGCGACGTTTGACCAGTACCAGCCCTGTGAACATGGACACCGCCGCCGACAGCAGATAGGCAATGCCGGCACCCTCCAGGCCCATCCCCAAACCGAAAATGAACAATGGGTCGGCGACCGCCAAAGTCCCCGCCCCCACCAGCAACACACTCAGTGCGAGCCTGACCTGTCCTTGCGCCCTGAGCATCTGCACGCACATCTGCGTCGCGGCCATCAAAATGCTCGCGGGCACCACCATCCAGAGAAAATGCCGTGCAGCCCGATACACCGCAAGGTCTCCACCCAGCCACCGGGCCAACGGCACGGCGCTCAACAACTCCACGGCGACGAGAGTGCCCGAAAGCACGAGCGCCATGATCAGCATGTGGCTGGCAAGTCGGGCCAGCGAGCTGGAGGCGTGGCGACCGATGCGGTCCGACAGCAAGGCACCAGCGCCTATTACCAGCCCGGAGGTGAACGCGCCGTTGATGAACACCAGCGTCTTGCCCAGCCCCACGGCGGCCAGAAGACTTTGGTCATCCAGCATGGACACGTACAGCACCGTGAGGATGTCGACGAGAAAAACTGCCAGCAGGCCCAGAGCGCTGGTACTCACCATGCTCATTACATGCTTGCCCACGGGCCCTTCGGTAAACCTGGCACGATAGGTCTTCATAGGGGCTCAAAAAGCATAGGGGGATCAATCACGTTTGGCTGGCCCGTGCTTGCCTTGCTGGAAGCGCGACTGTCCGGGCGAATGTCGTAGGCACACAGGGGCGGATGATACGAGGGCGAGTCGATGTAAGCCAGCGCCAGTATCGTCTCAGGATGCGCTGCATGACACGACTCAGCCCCTCAGTCCGCCAGGTTCAATCCGGCCAATTTGATTGAGTCGTGGTTGTGAGCCTCACGAGTCGGAACATCCCAGGCCGCTCCACTCCGACTTTAATTACCCAAAGAATCTTAAATTTCACATAGACAGTTTCATCAGTAAAAACAATCAGTTGACTGCAACGCCACGCGAATTATCAGGATCAAAGGCATTTTTTTGACAAGTCGCGTTTGACAGTTTCATAAGACTGATCAATAACTAAAACGGTCTACCTAGCAAATAGTTGCGCGGGACTTGTCCTTGAACGCTCTTCCCCAGAGCGACCTTTGTACCCGTTATGTACAAGATCCCCAAACACGGACCATGCGGTAGCTTTGTCTGCGCAAACGCCCTGGAAAGCCCTCTTTATGCCATTACCTGCCCCACCCACTGGCGACCTGTACCAGCGTCCGCCTGACACGCATTTCCAAGCGATTTAGCCCTGGCGTAACAACCGGAGAAACATCCATGTCAGACCAAGCCGCCCCTCTATCGCATTCAGTGTGCGTCGTGATCCCGATGTATAACGGTGCCGCCAGCATCGAGCAAACACTGGCGTCCCTGGTGGAGCAAACCCGGCTGCCGGATCACGTCATTGTCATCGATGACGGTTCCACCGATGACGGGCCGCAGCGGGTCAAAGACTTTGCGGCACCGTTTCGCCTGACGCTGTTGCAGCAAGCCAACGAAGGCCAGGCCAGCGCCCGCAACCATGGTCTGCGACACTCCGAAGAGACGTTTGTGGCGATGCTCGATGCCGACGACCAATGGCTTGCGCAAAAGCTGGAGCTACAACTGGCCCTGTATGACGAACTCAGTGCCCAGGGACGGCCGGTGGGGCTGATCGACTGCTACACGCAGGTCAACTACAGCGACGGACGGCGGCAACTGGACAACATTCGCAAGAACGGCCGGCATTTCTACGACTTCATTCACGCCAACGTCGTTAATGGGGTCTCCACCGCACTGGTCAAGCGCGACGTGATCATGCAACTGGGCGGCTTCGATGCCAGCCTGCGTTATTCCGAAGACCGCTACATGTGGACCCGGATCGCCGAACACTGGGAGATTCACACGGTGCCGCACGTACTGCTGGAACGCACGGTCAATAGCGGAAACATGACCGCGCAACCGAAGAAGTACTACCAGAATAAAATCAGGTTCATCGAGGTTTATCTCGCCCGCTATGGCGCGCAACTGACCAAACAGCAACGGATCGATTTCGTGCTGGGCAACCACACCGACTTTCTCTATGCGTTTTCCCGCAGGGCCGAACATGCCGAAGTGATCGGCGTGTACCGGCGAATGCTGGAGTGTTCCTGGCAAACGCTGGTTTTCGACAACGGCAAACCGACCTTGCGCTACCTCTATGCCTGCGCTCGTTCATGGCGCAAGGCACCTGAATCGACGACCGCTCATTGAAACCAGGGCTACGGGTTTTCAGGACTGGGTATTACCGGGGCCAATGGCACTATGAGGCTTATCATGTTCGCCTGTAGCGAAGGCAGGCCCCTCAACGTGATAGACCGTCGGCTCCTCAGAAAAATAGTCCTGTAAGCCCTGCATGAACATTCGATGGTCTTCACTTTCTTCGAAGCCCGGCGTGTGGTCCTCGAGTGATTGCCATCGCACGATCAGGTTGAACAGCCCGGGCGTTTCGACACCTTGCGCGAGCACGTGACCGCCATAACCCTTGGCACGGCTGAGCAATGGGGCGACTTCGGCAAATGCACATCTAAACTGTGCGATGTGTTCTTTGTGTACGGGGAGCAGAGCGATTTCATAAATCATGGTATGCCTCTTCAATGAGTCCTGCGGTTAAAAATACGGACGTGCAACAAGCGCCGATGGCTAGACCGAAATGGCGATCTTGCCCTGGAGGCCATTGTTGGGACTTTCCAGGCGGGCATGGGCGATCGGGATGTCGGCAAGCGAATAGACGGCGCCGACATGTGGCCGCAACTGACCGCGTTCTATCAACGCGCTCAGCTCATCGAGCTTGCCGCGATTTTGTCTCGTGAAAACAAAGTGATAACTAGCGTTCTTGTCCCAGGCCTGAAGAACGTTTTGTGGCTGTGCAAGGTCTACAATCGTCACAACGCGGCCAAGTTGTGCAAGTGCGTCGGGGCTACGCGATAATGTATGGCCGCCGATGGTGTCGAACACGACATCGACTCCGCGGCCCCCCGTCTCCCGCATGATGACGTCGACGTAATCCTCTTTTTCATAGTCGATGAGCACGTCGGCTCCCAGGCTTCGTGCAAACTCGAAGTTTGCTTCGCGCACGGTCGTGAACACCCTTGCTCCGATGGCTTTTGCCATTTGGATCGCCACATGACCGACGCCTCCCGCGCCGCCATGTATCAGGATGCTTTCCCCTACTCTGAGCGCCGCGCGCACGACCAGTGCTTCCCATGCCGTACCGCCGACCAACGTCAGGCTTGCCGCCTCCAGATGGCTTAGCGAGGCAGGTTTTTTCCCGACAATGCTTTCGTTGGCAACGTGGTACTGAGCATAACTTCCCGGCCCGTCGAATATTTGCGGGGTGTACCAGACTTCGTCTCCGGGAACGAAGGACGTCACACCCGGACCGACGGCTTCCACGACACCCGATATGTCATGCCCTGTGATGGCCGGCAATTGCACCAGGTCTGAATAATCGCCACGTCGGACCTGGAAATCCAACGGGTTGATCGAGGTCGCGTGTACCCGGACCAGCACTTGTCCGGTGTGCGGCACTGGCTTTGGCACCTCGCGCAGTTCGAACGCTTCCGGGCCACCAAATGATTTAAGTATCATCGCTTTCATTTTCGCATCCTCATTTCGATAAAAAGGGATATCGAGATTTCTCGATATTGCCAGGCAAAAAAATTTACTGCGCTTTACCTGCGGCGAGACCACTGACTGCTCAGACTCGCCCTTGTGCTACCTCTTGTACCTCTTCATTTCGGCAAAACGGGATATCGGGATTTTTCGATGTAGCCAGACCAAAGAGAAATTCACAACTCTTTCCCTATGACCTCTGCAAGCGCACTGATGGTTGCTTCGTTGCGCTTGTAGTAAGTCCACTGACCGATGCGCGTAACCTCGACCAAGCCCACTCGTTGCAGTGTTGCCAGATAATCAGAAACCGTCGACTGCGACAGTCCGACGCCTTCCTGAATGCTGCTCACACAGACTCCCACCGTATGAACGTCACCCTCATCCTGCGCGGGGAAATTCCTGGCGGGGTCCTTCAGACCCTTCAGTATCTCCAGCCGTGTCCGGTTCGAGAGCGCTTTAAATATTTCGAGTAATTCCATGCCGCGATGATATCGAGATTTCTCGATATGTCAATACCCCACCCTCCTCGCCGCCATTTTCATACCTGCAATCCACCGCCGGCTCGACGTGCAATTTCTGCAGAATCGGTTTGCCCAGAAGCGCCGACAAGCGCTCAGTGAGTTGATTACGATTGATCGACATCCCGAGGTGCGCAAGATCGTCGCAGAAACGCATCGAGCGGATATCAGCTTGTGCGACAGTCAAGCGCGCGCCAACACGGCCGATAAACAATAAGTCGACGGCTATCAACCGCGCCTGCTGCTTTGAGTAAACCCAGGGTAATCGTCTATGGCTTCGCCGCTTAACCGCCTATTGATGTTCAGCGTCCTCATGTTTTTGGCTGCCTGCGGGTTTTCGCCAATCGCCTCGGCAGAGCCTGCGTTGCGGATCGTCACGGAGGAGTTGCCGCCCTACAACATGACGCAGGATGGCCACGTGACGGGCATGAGCACCGAAGTGGTTCAAGCCGTACTCAAAGAGATTGGCGTTGAAGCTTCGATCCAGCCCATGCCTTGGGCGCGTGCATACGAGCTGGCGCTCAATGAAAGCAATGTGCTGATTTACTCGATCGTCCGCACGCCTGCCCGCGAGCAGCTTTTCCACTGGGTGGGGGCCATCGCGCCGACCCAGTGGTACATGTTTTCGTTGGCAGAGCGGCCGATAAAACTCAACTCGCTGAACGATGCCCGCGGTTATCAGATCGCCACGGTCAATCAGGATGTGGGGGAGCAATATCTGATTTCAAAAGGTTTTCGCATTGGTGAAGAACTTCAGTCGAGCACCAAGTACGAACACAACTACCGCAAGCTCAAGGTCGATCATGTCGAGCTGTGGATTTCCAATGAACTCAACGCGCTGTACCTGACCCGCCAGAATGGCGAGGACCCGGAAAAGGTGCTGATCCGCTCACTGCCGCTTCCAGACCTCACCAGTGAGGAAGGCTTGAGCATGGCGTTCAGCCGCAAGACACCCGTTCAGACGGTCGAAAAATTCAGGAAAGGTCTGGAGACCATCCGCGGCAATGGCGTTTATGACGCCATCATGCGCAAGTGGTTATGACATGGCAGGCGATCTCGATAGCTCATCGCAAGAAACCTCATCTATAGAAACCGGCGGCAACAGGTTCAAATCATTGGGGCGTCGTCTGGTACAGGCGACGCTTATATTTTGTCTGCTCTTTACCTTGGCGATGGTCTCGCTGCGTACCTGGATGGCTTGGGAAAGTAACCTGGCAGAGATGAACTCGGAACTGGTTCTGATCGATCAGGTATTCCAGAACACCTTGTCGCACGCCATCTGGGAAATGGACCGTGAATCGCTGAACAAGCAGCTCGCCAGTGTCGCCAGCGCAGCGCCGGTCGGGCGCGTGGTGCTGAACATCCTGCGGCCCGGTCAATCACCGGAAGTCATCGAGCTGAAGCGATACAACGATGCCACGTCGGACAGGGCGCCCTTGCTGCATCGCCAGCTGGTTGCGCAGCCTTATGCGGGGGCACACGAAATTGTCGGCGAGCTGACGATCGAAGGCGATGCCAATTTGCTGCGGGCACGTCTTTGGGGCGAAGCGCGCAGCATCGTCATTACTCAAGTGATCCAGTCGTTATTGCTGGCCGGGTTGATCATGACCATGTTCAACCGATTGGTGACTGTGCACGTCGTACACATCGCACGGCATCTGGGCGGGCTCGCGCCGCAAACCCTCGGCAATCACCTCAAGCTGCAGCGCTCGATACGGCGTCAGGACGAGCTAGGCCTGCTCGAATCCCAGGTCAATGAACTTCAGGACAATCTTCATGCCCATCTGGAGCGCCAGCGTTCGGATGAACTGGCCATTGCCTCCAGTCGCGATCATTTGGCCGAACTGGTCGAAGCGCGCACCGCGCAATTGAAGGCCGCCAATCAGTCCCTCGAAGCCCTGTCGCGGCACGATGCGCTGACGGGGCTGGCCAACCGTCGCTATTTCGACGAACTGAAGGAAGTGGAATTTCGCCGAGCGATGCGCCACAAAACGCCGCTGGCGGTGCTCATGTGTGACGTCGATTTCTTCAAGTTGTACAACGACGCCTACGGCCACATGCAGGGTGACGAGTGCCTGAAACAGGTCGCTGAAACCCTGAGGGGGGTCTTTGGACGCTCGGGCGAACTGGCTGCCCGGGTGGGCGGCGAGGAATTCGTCGTGGTGCTGCCTAACATCGATGCCAGGCAGGCCTGCAACGCTGCACAACGATTGCGCGCAAGCCTGGCCGCGCGCGAATTGCCACACAGTGGCTCGACGGTGTCGCCCTTTGTGACGTTGAGTATCGGGGTCGCCGAGCTGGACCCGCAGACCATGGATCATTTCGACCAATTGCTGCATTGCGCCGATCAAGCGCTGTACCGGGCCAAATCTCAAGGACGCAATCGCGTCGCCTTATAAACCAGCGTGGCCACGAGGTACGTATGCATTTTGGTATGACGTTTTGCGCAGGCCTGTTTCTGGCTCTGGTCAGCCTGCAATCCCGCGCGGAGGGAATTGAAGTGGTTACCGAGGACTCGATGTACGCTTACCCGCGTGACGGCAAGGTCGCCGGGCCGGGTACTCGTATCGCTGAAGAAACCTTGCGAGGCGCTGCGCTGACCGAGTATCGCCTGTCGCTATACCCATGGGCACGGGCCTACGAAAAGGCTTTGCATGAGCCGAACGTGCTGATCTATCCCCTAACGCGTACCGCAATCCGCGAAGACCTGTTCAAGTGGGTGGGCGAGATCGACAGGGTTACGATCAAGTTCTACAAATTGAGCGGGCGCACCGATATCACGCTGAACAGCCTTGAAGATGCCAAACGCTACATCGTCGGGGTGGTGCGTAACGACACCAAGCAGACTTTCCTGGAGCAGCAAGGGCTGACTCGTCTGGTTGTATCAGCCGATAATCACGCCAACTTTCAAAAGCTGCTCAATCAGCAAGTGGAGCTGCTGCCGATGTCGGAGAACTCGGCACGGCTGGAAAGTACCGCCGCGCAGGTAGATTTCAGCTCGCTGGAGGCCATCTATTCGATCGACAAACAGCCCGCCAGAATCTACATGGCGTTCAGTCGAGACACACCGGACGACATCGTCGACAAAGCCCGGCGCTCATTCGAGCAGCTCGAAGCCTCAGGGGCCGTGGCCCGGATATTGAGTGAAGATCGGCCCTCAACGCAGGCGGACTGAGAAATAGCCAGCTTGTCAGCGACGTTGCGCGACTCCACATTCATAAAACGGTAACAAAATTGTTGCAGAGTTCGGGAGCCCGTTATCACAAGGAACTCCTTAGATGAAAAGTTTGATGAAGTCTGCAGCGCTGGCCATTACGGTTTCTCTTTGTGCCACCTCCGTTTCTTTCGCGGCGGAAAGTGTCCGCCTGACTGGCTCCGGTGCCAGTTTTCCAGCGCCTATCTACCTGACCTGGTTCAAGGATTTCAGCAAAAAATCCGCTGGGGTGACCGTGGACTACCAATCCAAGGGCAGCGGCGCGGGTGTGCAGGATTTCCTGAACAAAACCGTTGATTTCGCCGCCAGTGATTCGGCAATGAAAGATGAAGACATCGCCAAGGTTGCCGAGGGCGCGCAACTGCTGCCGATGACGGCGGGCGAAATCGTCCTGGCCTACAACCTGCCGGGCAGTCCCAAAGGGCTGAAGCTGCCACGCGACGTTTACTCCAATATCTTCCTGGGCAAAATCACCAAATGGAACGACCCGGCGCTCGTCGCGGCCAACCCGGAACTGAAACTGCCCGACCTGCCGATCACTGTTGTCGTGCGGGCTGACTCCAGCGGTACAACCGCGGTGTTCACCAAACACGTGGCAGCCATCAATCCAGAGTTCAAAACAGCACTGGGTGAAGGCAACACAGTCAACTGGCCGGCCAGCGACAAATTCATCAAATCGCCGAAGAACGATGGTGTAACCGCCACCGTACGCCAGACTCCGGGCGCGATCGGCTACATCGAATACGGCTTTGCCAAACTGGCCAAGGTTGACTTCGCCCAGTTGCAAAACAAGGCCGGTCACTACGTAGTGCCTAACGCAGAAAGCGGTGCCGAGGCGCTGGCGGCAGTGAAGATGCCGGAAAGCCTGGTGGCCTGGCTGCCGGATCCGGACGGTGCCAAGTCGTACCCGATCACCTCCTACACCTGGATGATCTTCCGTAAGCAAAACGAAAACCCGGCCAAGGCCAAAGCCATGCGTGAAATGGTCGAGTACAGCCTGACCGAAGGTCAGAAAATCGCCGATTCGATGGGTTACATCCCGCTGCCGCCATCGGTCGTCGATCAGGTTCGTAAAGCTTCAGCCAACATCCAGTAACGCTCGTGAGTCCGCTCCCGGTGTGGGCTGTCAGCCATGCCGGGAGAGTTCCCCCCCTTGTTCCGGAATCAGCCCATGAACAAACCTTTTGTCGTACCGGTTAACCCGGATTCCGCCTGCCAACCACCCTCTACGAAGGATTTCATGGTTGACCGCACCTTTCGTGCGCTTGCGCGAATCGGGGTGGTACTGATTCTGGCGTTGGTCTTTGCCCTGGTGTTCGAGGTGGGACGCAAGGCGCTTCCCGGCATGGAAAAGCACGGTTTCGACGTGCTGTTCGGCAGCGTCTGGGACGTCAACCAAGGCAAGTACGGCATTCTGCCGGCCATCTGGGGCACGCTCTACAGTGCCTTTATCGCGTTGCTGATCGCAGGCTTTTTCGGCGTTAGCATGGCGATATTTCTGACCCAGGATTTCCTGCCCGCAAAACTGGCAGCCGTGTTTCGCACCATCGTCGAATTACTCGCGGCCATCCCCAGCGTCGTCTATGGCTTGTGGGGCATTTATGTAGTGATCCCGGCCATCCGGCCGCTGACCACCTGGTTGAACACTGAACTGGGCTGGATTCCGTTTTTCGGCACGTCCTTGAGCGGTCCGGGTTTGCTCCCGGCCGCATTGGTACTGGCCATCATGATTCTGCCGACCATTGCCGCCGTTTCTCAGGACGCCCTCACCGGCGTACCGATGAAAACCAAGCAAGCCGCGTATGGCATGGGGACCACCCACTGGGAAGCGATTCTCAAGGTCATGGTGCCTTCCGCCGCCACCGGCATTTTCGGCTCCCTGGTGCTGGGCCTGGGCCGAGCCCTGGGTGAAACCATGGCCCTGGCCATGCTTGTAGGTAACGCGAACAATATCTCGCTTTCCCTGTTTGCTCCGGCCAACACGTTGGCGGCCTTGCTGGCGCTGAACTTCCCGGAAGCCGGGCCAAACGAAATTGAAGTGTTGATGTATGCCGCACTGGTGCTGATGGTGATCACGCTGCTGGTGAACATCCTCGGTTCCATGATCATGGTTTATGCCCAACGCGGGACCAAATAATGACTAACCTCACTTCCCCTATCGCCGCCATGCCAAGCCTGCAGCGCAAGTTCGAAGGCCGCGCCTTGCGCAGCCTCGTGCTGACCACGCTGGTGTGGGCTGGCGCGCTACTGGCCAGCGTGCCGCTGATTTCCGTGCTCTACATGCTGATCATGCGCGGCGGTGCACGCCTGAGCATGGAAGTCTTCACCGAACTGCCACCGACCGGGTTCGAAACGGGCGGTGGTTTCGGTAACGCGATGGCGGGCACCTTTGTCATGGTTGGCATCGCGGCGGCCATCGCTGTCCCGGTCGGCATCATGGCGGCGATATTCCTGGCCGAACTCGGGCCGGACAGCAAATTGGCAAACGCTTCACGTTTTGCCGCCAAGATGCTCACGGGTCTGCCTTCCATTCTGGCCGGGGTGTTCGCCTACGCGCTGGTGGTGATGACGACCGGTACCTACTCGGCACCGGCGGGTGGTGTCGCACTGGCGGTACTGATGCTGCCCATCGTGGTGCTCACGGCGGAAGAGTCGATGAGGATGGTGCCCAAGATCATGAAGGACGCCGCCTACGGCATGGGCTGCACCCGCTCGCAAGTGATCTGGAAGATTATCTTGCCGACCGGCATGCCGGCCATCCTGACCGGCGTCATGCTCGCCGTGGCACGCGCCGCGGGCGAAACCGCACCGCTGTTGTTTACCGCGTTGTTCAGCAACTACTGGATCTACCACGAAGGCAGCCTGGAGGTCATGAATCCGACGGCATCGCTGGCCGTGCTGATCTACAACTTCTCCGGCATGCCCTTCGACAACCAGCTCGAGCTCGCATGGGCGGCCTCGCTGGTGTTGGTGATGATCGTATTGGTCGTGAACATTGTCAGCCGTATTTTCGGCAAGCCCAAGTATTGAGAACGGGAGCACCTGAATTTTGAACGTATCAACTGCGCAAAGAGCTGCTCCGTTTGTCACCCAGGCGCCGGTGGTCATGGACTGCAAGCTCGACAAGATTTTCTACGGCAACTTCATGGCAGTGCGTGACAGCCATGTGCCGATCGAGAAAAACAAGATTACCGGCTTCATCGGTCCGTCCGGCTGCGGCAAAAGCACCGTGCTGCGCAGCCTCAACCGGATGAACGACCTGGTCAAAGGCTTCCGCTTCGAGGGCCATGTGCATTTCCTCGGGCAGGACGTCTACGGCAAGGGCGTAGATCCAGTGGTCGTGCGCCGCTACATCGGCATGGTGTTTCAACAACCGAACCCGTTCTCGATGAGCATCTTCGACAACGTCGCGTTCGGCCTGCGCCTTAATCGCTACAAGGGCGATCTGGGCGACCGCGTGAAGCACGCTTTGCAAGGCGCCGCGCTGTGGGATGAGGTCAAGGACAAGCTCAAGGTCAGCGGCCTGTCGCTTTCCGGTGGTCAGCAACAACGGCTGTGTATCGCCCGCGCCATCGCGACCGAACCGGAAGTGCTGCTGCTGGACGAACCCTGTTCGGCTCTCGACCCGATCGCCACCCGCCGGGTCGAAGAATTGATGGTCGAGTTGAAGAAGGATTACACCATCGCCCTGGTCACCCACAACATGCAGCAGGCCATCCGCGTGGCGGACACGACGGCCTTCTTCTCGGTGGATATTTCCCAGGGCACGCGCACCGGCTATCTGGTTGAGATGGGCCCCACCGCACAGATTTTCGACAACCCGCGCGAACAAATGACCGGCGATTACATCAGCGGCAAATTCAGCTGAATAACCAATCTCCGGTCAGGGCCGCATGCCGCCAGGCGCCCAAACGCTTTGGCGGGCATGCGGTCGTTGTACTTTTTCATCAAGCGTTATCCAGGAAAGCCAATGTCTGCAACACGTCGTCTTGATTTGCCAGCGATTGAATGCGCATTGCGTGAGGTGCAGAGCCGTTTTGCAGCGCTCAGCCAGCACTTTACCGAGCCGCGCGATCCTCTGACGGACGAGGTGCTGCACAATATGCTGCAAGGCTACGCGCTGGTTGACGACTATGTCGCCCGTGGCGTCGACCTGTTTGACCTTCAGCAACTCAACCTGATGCTGGAGATCAACGCCACCGTCCTGTGCGGCCGGGACCCGACGAGCCGACTGGAATATGCTCATCATCTGAAGGCGACCGAGGAGCATTTCTTCAACAATGTCGAAGGCGGTATAAAGGACTTGTTCAATTGGTACTGCGCGTATCGCAGCGAATCGGTCTGGAAGCGTGCGGCCGGTGTTTATGTGCGCATCCTCAGCAAGCCGCAACTGTTCATTGAAGGCAACAACCGCAGCGGGTCGCTGATTGTCAGCTACCTGCTCATGCGCGCGGGCTTGCCGCCATTTGTGGTGACCCTGGAAAACGCCGAGGGCTATTTCAACCCTTCATCGGTGATACGCAACTCCGCCAAGCACGGTGTCAAGGCGTTGTACGAGCTGCCCAAAATCAAGAAAAAATACGCACATTTCCTGGAAGAACAGGCACCCGATCCAATGAAGTTTTTTCTCAAAGACACGCCCCTGCCCGCTTGCCAAGGTGGCCATTGATGAACGGCTCCACACTGTTCGCCAAGTGCCACACGTCGATCAGCCGTGCAGCTGAAACCGTCCGGCGGGCCCTGCTGCGGCGCCAGGGCCCGCGCATCCGTATCTCGTTTGATATTGATGACACGCTGGCCTGCCAACTGCACCACTGCGATGTCGAGCCAAGCCGACTGCCGGCTTTTGTTCATCGGTGGCTGGGTGAGCCGTTGCGTCTGGGCACGCGCTCGCTGACCCGAGAATTACGTCGCCAGGGCTGCAGCGTCTGGGTCTACACGTCGTCCGGGCGCACACCGGCTTACATCCGCCGCTGGCTGATGTTGTACGGGATTCACGTCGACGGCGTGGTCAACAGCGTTGTACATAACCGTGCGCTTGAGGCTCACGGGCTTGCAAACTCCCCCTCGAAATTTCCGCCGGCCTTCGATATCGACTTGCATGTCGATGATTCCGAGGGCGTGCGCACTGAAGGCCATGATCACGGTTTTCGCGTCGTCGTCGTCAATCCACAAGATGAGCACTGGGCGCAGAAAGTATTGAACGCTGCCGCTGAAGTTCAGGCACAGCTGGCGTGGCAGCAGTCACGCAGATACGCAGGTGGCGCGCAACAACGTCCGCAAGTGTTCTCTTCCTAGCGTGATCTGGCAGGCAGCAAGCGATCCTGAACGATTCGTCAGAGCAGTGGTAACGATGAGCGAAAACTTAGGCAATCACACGCTGCCTTCACGTTCGATGACCAGAATCCGCGCTTCCCCACGAGGATGCGCAACATGTTCACATCCAACCCCTGCGAAAAACACGTCACCCACCACCAATGTCACGACGCGTTCGATGCCTGACTCGCGATAATGCATATCTACCGTGCCGTCGAGAACTGCGAATACCTCCTCACCATCGTTGACATGCCACTTGTATGGCTGGTCGGTCCAGTGCAAGCGGACGGTGGTTCCGCCCATGTTAGCTATATCGTCAGCACCCCAAGCGCGAGCGGCGGTGAAATCCTTGCTACGAATAACTCTCATTGATCGTGGGTCTCGAGAAGGTAGTGATTTGTACCAATTTATCAGAACCGTTGGCCGTCCACTGCTGAGCGAAAAGAATGCCTGGATTGTGCGACGGCTTCAGGAGACAGCGGTCTGTCTCGACTTACGACTTAATCCAGGCGTCTTCCCCGTAGTGCGCTTGAATGCTCGACTGAATGCGGCCTGAGAGGTATAGCCCAAGCGCTGCGCCACCTCTTCAACAGGCATCCTTTCGAGCGTCAGCCACTGGCTGGCAAGCCGCATCCGCAATTCGGTGACGTAGCGCAGCGGCGCCATGCCAATAGTCATCTGGAAACGGTCCGCGAAGACCGAGCGAGAGGTATTGCACTGTTCCGCGAGCTGCGCAACGGTCCAGTCGCGCCCCGGTTGTTGATGGAGCGCGAGAAGCGCACTGGCCAAGCGTGGATCTCGCAGTGCGGCCACCAGGCCGGAGGCATTGCCGCAGGCGCACTCCACCCAGCCGCGAACGACCATGGCGGCGACCACGTCGGCCAGTCGGGCGAGGATGCCGGCGAAGCCGAGGCGTGCGGCGCTGACTTCGCGCTCCATGGTGGCGAGGATAGGCACCAGTCCAGGATAACGTTGGCCGCCGGCATCAATCAGCATCAGGCCAGGCATCAGCTTGCCAAGGCCATGGATGCTACCCAACTCAAACTCCATGCAGCCGCTGAACACCAGCGTGGTCGGTTCGGGGCCGCCATCGGTTCCTGTATCCACCGCGCTGACAGTGTCACCGAGAGGCTCGCTGCCCAGAAGGTCGATGTCTTGAACAGGCATTTCCGTATGGGAGAGCAGTTGATGGGCCGCGCCATGTGAGATGAACACGGCATTGCCGGTTGACAGCGCATAGGTTGTCCCGTCTTCCATCCGCAGCACCGCGTTGCCGACCGCCAGGAAGTGGAACCAGGCATGGCCAGGTTTGGCAGCGAAGCCCAGACCGAAGGCCGGGCCCGCTTGAATACGCCGGTACTCGACGCCGCGCAGGCGCATGCCGCGCAACAACTCGTTGATGAGGTCCGAGGAGAGAGCAAACTTGTCTGTAGGCATTATTCAGGTGTTTCAGTCAAAAAACCAAGGTTTTCGATCATAGATCATCCAGACCTTCGCGCCTAGACTGCGGGTCGTCATGAAGATTTGGAGATCCGTGCAATGACTGACCTTGTGTGTAATGCCGTGCCCGACAGCCGTCCCGGCGCCGGCCCGGATGTAGAACCTGCAACCCCCGCGTGGATGGCCGTATTCTCGTTGGCCATGGGCGTGTTCGGCTTGCTGACCGCGGAGTACCTTCCGGCCAGCCTGTTGACGCCGATGGCTACCGATTTGGGTGTGTCCGAAGCGCTGGCCGGCCAGGCGGTAACGGTGACGGCAGTGGTGGCACTGTTCGCCGGCCTCTTAGTGCCAGGCCTGACCCGCAGTATCGATCGCCGCTGGGTGCTGCTGGGTTTTTCCACGTTGATGATCGCATCCAATCTGTTGGTCGCCGTTTCCTCAAGTTTCGCGGTGCTGTTGTTGATGCGTATCTTGCTGGGCATCGCCCTTGGCGGGTTCTGGAGCATGGCGGCGGCCGTGGCGATGCGCTTGGTACCGGGGGCTTTGTTGCCCCGAGCGCTCTCGATCATTTTCAGCGGCATTGCCATCGGGACGGTGGTTGCGGTCCCGCTGGGCAGTTTTCTGGGCGGACTCTACGGCTGGCGCAGCGCGTTCTTTGCAGCGGCGGCGGTGGGGGTAGTGACCCTTGCTTTCCAGTCGTTCACGCTGCCGAGCCTTGCGCCGCGTCGGCCGTCACGTCTGCGCACGGTGTTTGAGGTGTTGCAGCGACCGGGCATCGCGATGGGGATGTTCGGTTGCGTGCTGGTGCACAGCGGCCACTTCGCGATGTTCACTTATATTCGGCCATTCCTCGAAGGTACGACCGGCATCGGTCCGCAAGGGTTGTCCCTGATGCTGCTGGGTTTCGGTGTGGCGAACTTTGTCGGCACGCTGGTGGCCGGGTGGCTGCTTGCGCGTCACCCGCTGGCCACACTGGCGTTGATGCCTGCGCTGGTGGGCGTTGCTGCACTGGCGTTGGTCCTGTTGCCGGCCTCGGTGCCGGGGCAGGCCATTCTGCTGGCGGTCTGGGGCCTGGCCTTTGGTGGTGTGCCGGTGGCGTGGTCGAACTGGGTCGCCAGCGCAGTACCTGATCAAGCGGAAAGCGCCGGGGGCATGGTGGTTGCGTCTGTGCAGTCAGCAATCGCAACGGGGGCAGCCGCTGGCGGGGCGATGTTCAGCCTCGGTGGCAGCGCAGGCGTATTCATAGCGGCGGCCGTGCTGATGCTGCTGGCCGCGCTGCTAATTGCGTTGCGTGTCCGAGTCCCTTCTACCCATGGCAGCGCCCAGGCCAGGCCGGCGCTGCACCTTTGATCCGGGTCTCCAGCTGCCGATTCCGTCCGTAACCCGGAGATAAAACATGAATAATACGACGTCTCATCGAGGACGCCTGAAAACGTTGCGCGCGGCAGGTATGGGCAATCCGCTGGAGTGGTTCGACTGGACGCTGTACGCCACCTTTTCGGTGTGGCTGGCAAGCAATCTCGACAAGGCCTGTCAATGTATCCGTGCTGATCAAGCACTCGGCCTGGCCACGACATGCGGCAGTGAATGACCGGCAGAGAACGACCCAGAGCGGCCTTTCGCGGATGCGAGCGCACCTCTCATGCATGCGGAGTCACGCCACTCACCCTTTCTTGCGAGCTGCGTATTAGCTGCTACGTTGACATGGGGCTTTTTTCCTACACGCCACACACCACATGCATCAGTGGCGAGCTGGCTGGCAAGATTGTTCGATTTTTCCGCATAAACGCCGTGCATGGCTCGGTTCGTTTTTCAGGTGACGTAAAATTCTATGTTAGCCAACCGGGCCACGTTTACGAGCAGCGGTAGGAAGTGCGCTCGTCTTAAAGGAGTGTTATCGATGAAATTCACCACCACTTATTGGCTTTACTGGATACCTTTCCAAGAATGTTTGGCATCGTCACGCCTTGAGCCTGAATGCATTTCTCCGGCTCACCGGGACTTCACAGCTGGTGAGGATTAGCCATGTTTCGACCGTCTCTTTGCACGACTGCCACATTGTTAGGCGTAACGTTCCGCCTTTTGCCATTCGCCGCATCGGGGATAACGCCCGTGACTGGCAAAACTCGCCCAATGACTTGAACATGCTGTTCGGGTATTACATCCGAGCGTAACTAGGCACCTTCTGAAGCACCTGGGAGCTTTCCCTCGGGGAGGGGTCAATCTCTTACTCAGCATCAAAACATTGGCCGCCTTTTCATGGTGCTCGGATGGTTCCAGTCTCCTGGCTGTATCGAGCGCGAGCTGGCCTATTGCACATTATTATTCCTGCAATAATCAGTGCCCCCCCCACAAATGTGGGAGCGCCAAGCTGCTCACCTAACAATAGTGCGCCCAACAACACCGCCGTCAGCGGGTTGAGCGCGATGAACACTGCGGCACGGGTTGCGCCGATCTGCTCGATGCCCTTGTAATACCAGATGTATGCTAACGCCGAGCCGATGGCGCCCAAGTACAATAAGCTGGAAAAATCGACAAGCGTCATTGCCCGCAGCGACGCCTGATTGACTTGACCCGTCACGATAGCGGTCGCCGTTAGCATCGCGGCCCCCGCGAAGATCGAATAGGTCACCGTGTGCAAGGCACCGATTTCCTTGACAACCGTTTTACCGAATATGCTGAAGGAAACCCAGCTGAGTACGCAGCCAAAGATCAAAAGGTCTCCGCGCCAGTTGCTTTTATTCAGGATCAACGTGCGCGAGGATTCATTGAGAATTACAACAGCGGCCCCTATCAGGCTAAGAAAAATGCCTGCTGTTTTCATGGCGGACATTTTTTCTCTAAAAAACCAATAAGAGAAGATAGCCATGACGGCTGGATTCAGGGCTACGATCAATGAAGCGCGGGAGGCTGTTGTGTAGTGTAGTCCATAAAAAAAGCAGAGGTTATAGGTATAAACTCCACAGAACCCCAGTCCCACGATCTTGATCAGTTGCGACTGATCAAGCCTGACGAAGCCTTTCTTTGAAAACACCAGGAACAGTCCTAGGATGATTCCGGCGAGTATAAACCTCACGCTGGCGGATAATAGCGCCGGTGTGTCCGCAGATAGATAACGACCGGCAACAAAGGTACCTCCCCAGATCATTGCTACCAGAGAAAGCGTTAAATAGGTAAGGCTGTCTGGAGTGTGGGCTATGCGCGGCGGATGGACGGTCATGCTTGTGTCTCTTGTACAAGAATGGGTAGGGTCTTGAGGGCTGCGTATTCGAGGGTAAGATCAAGGATCTCGCGTTGGGCACGGCTGCCCCCTAACAACGGCCAATGGTCTCGGCTGGTACGCAAGGCCTCCAGGCTTTCTTGGTAACGCTTCAGGGTGAACAACAGAATGCCTTTGAGCACGTCCAGGCCTGCTCGATGCGCTTCAGGCTCGATCCCGAATCCATCGCTTTCGGCGATTTGCTTCTCGATGAGCAGGCTCTGGTTGGTAGCAGAAAAGGCAAGAGCAGCGTGGATTTTGTGAAAGTAAGAGGTCGATCCATAAACGCTGCCGGTCCACAAAAGGGCGAGACGTTCCCAGATAGCATTGAATTTGCTGTCCGTGGCTTTAAGACGCAGGCGCCAGAGAAAACCCACCGCATCCAGATCCTGTTTCGCGAAAGGGCTATCCTTCAATTCATAGAGTTCCTCGAACGCTTGGAGTGCCTGTTCAACCTGGTCGCATCGCTCATGAGCAATAGCCAGGTGCCAATAGACGTGCATCCGCATGCCTTTATTTTCGATCCAGTCAGGCTTGCAGTCGGTCAGGAAGCTCGATAGCTCCTGCCAGCGGCCCATCTCATGCAATGCGTGCGCAGTGGCATGGATGCCGTAGATGTTATAGGGAATTAGCCTGACTGCCTCAAGGCCCAATTCAAGGGCCTCCTGGAAACACTGCCCTTCACACAAGACGAAGGATTTGATTGCCAAGTAGTAGGAATACAGGGCATGTGTGTGGGGTATGTGCGGTTCGCAAAATGAAAATTCTGCCGTTAACCTCGGAGTCTTACCTGTACAGAAGTCCAGCATGTGGACGAAGAAAATCGTGATGATGTCGGACGGATACGCTTGCAGGTGTTGCGAAAACAAGGTCCTTGCCAGTTCATATTCAAAGTTCACCCAAGCGATGAATGCTTTATGGATCAGCAACATTTCCGGCGGGCTAATCATTCGATTGAGAAACAGTTTAAACCGGTAGAGTTCTTTCATTTCGCAGCTTGTGATGGCATCGAACCCCAACAGAAGTTCTTTGTACAGCGCCTGAGTTTCGGTGACCGGCAATAAGTGCTCAGGTATCCCCTGTAGAGAAAGAAATGGCGCGTTGATTTCAGGCCAAATTGCCGCAATGCCGTCAGTCTTCCATTGGTCGACCATAAAAATCCCTTTAATATCAATTAGCGAGAGGGGCAGGCCTATCTCGCCATGCCTGTTTTGTCTATGCTCACGCATAATGTTGATAATAGGGAAATGAGTGATTACTCATGGCTGAACAATGACGTTGACTCAACTGGAAATTTTTGTCGCTGTTGCTGAGCGGCGTGGTTTCACACTCGCAGCCGCTCAACTGAAGATTTCCCAATCGGCGGTTTCTCATGCCATTAGGGCGCTTGAACAAGAGTGGGGTGTCGAACTGCTGCTTCGGCATCAAGGCCAGATCGAGCTGACAGACATTGGGGCGCGCCTACTCCACCGTGTGCAGCCAATGCTCGGTTTGGCAGATGCGATCCGGCAGGATGCCTGCGATGCACGGAGCATGAAGCTAGGCACCTTGCGCATTGGTTCATTTGGTCCCACCTCATCCCAGCGCCTACTGCCAAGAATTCTTACGGTTTACCGTCGGCTTTATCCAGGTGTTGAAATCCATGTGAGCGAGGGGCCCGATCGCCAAGTGATGGAATGGCTGTTGGACAGAGAGGTGGACGTAGGATTCGTCACCTTGCCTGAAACCCAGTTTGACACCCGGCTTTTGATCGAGGATCAGATGGTGGCCTTGCTGCCGATCTCACATCCTCTCGCTTCCAACGAAAGCGTGACCCTGGAAGACTTGTGCTCTGATCCGTTTGTACTCACCGAGGCGGGCTCTTCCGAACTGGTCTCCCGACTCTTTGCCGCCGCCAAGTTGAAGCCGTGTGTTCGTTACAGGACCTCTCAGTTGATGAGTACCCTAGCTGCGGTGACACGTGGGGATGGGGTAACAATGGTGGCTGAGTCCTCTTTGCCTGAGGACGGTGATGCGCACTACATGGTCAAGGTGCTCAGTCCGCCGGTCAAGCGTCAGGTGGGGATCGCGATGCTGGACCGGAGACAGGCTACTGCTGCGGCTCAAGCTTTTTTCGAGTTGGCGGAGAAGCTTTATCCGCAGCCGTTAGTTTGATTTTTGAGAGCGTAGCATCGAGCGAAAAGTTTCTGCCGATGGTAGGGGAGCGATGAATCCTTTGTGTGCCAGCTCAAATGACTTCTTGTCGTTAAACGGCAATTCTTTGAGCAAGGCACTGTTGGCTGCCTTGGTAGCTTCGGAGGCGGGTTTGGTTTTTTCCAGGTCGGCCGCAACCGCCTGATTAGCCCTTTCCGATTGCGGCGATGAGTGAACAGGGAGTGTCCACATTATGGCCACACAGGTAGGAGATTTATTCGGAATATGAGCGAAAATATTGCTGAAGGCTCCGGATTATGAGGCTAGGGTGAAGAGTCATCGACGTTCCGGGTTGATAGGAAATCAATTCAAGGTTTACGTGGCCGGGACTGAGAGGGCCGTTAAAACCCTTGAGCAAGCCTTGTTAGCGCCACGGTATAAGGATTTAACCGGTCTTGAGGGGCCGCTTTTGGCCGATTTCAGTCGGTCGTGGCAGTCAACAATCGGTCAATCACAGACGTTCGATCAAATCCGGTCTGGCAAATTACCAACAGTTCCGGCAGCCGGACTGCCACGGCGCGTTTGCAATTAGCCGTCTAAACTTCCTGCGCGTTCATTCACTTCCAACCCAGCGCAGGTCGCTGAAGCCTGCTGCCCCTGAAGGAGCACGCCATGCGTTATCGCATCTTTGGCAACACCGGCCTGCGGGTATCTTCGCTCGCGCTGGGCACGGGCAATTTCGGTAAAGGCTGGGGCTATGGCTCCGACGCAGACGAGGCCCGCAAGATCTACAACGGCTACCGTGAAATGGGAGGAAATTTCATCGATACGGCCGACCAATATCAATTTGGTCAGTCGGAATCGATGCTCGGCGATTTCATCGCCAGTGAGCGCGACGAAGTCGTGCTGGCGACCAAATTCTCGCTCGGCGATTCCCCCGATGCCGGCGTCCTCCGTTCCGGCAATAGCCGCAAAGCCATGCTCAGCTCGGTGGAAGCAAGCCTCAAGCGCCTCAAGACAGATCGAATTGATCTTTTGTGGGTGCACATGCCTGACGGCGTAACGCCTATCGACGAAATTGCACGGGGTCTGGACGACCTGATCCGCTCTGGCAAAGTTCTCTACAGCGGACTGTCCGACTTTCCGGCGTGGCGTGTGGCAACGGCAGCCACGCTGGCCGAGCTTCGGGGTTGGTCCGCCATCTCGGCGGTGCAATTGGAGCACAGCCTAGTGGAGCGGTCGGCCGAACGCGAACTTCTGCCGATGGCGGCTGCGTTCAACCTGGGAACGGTCGGATGGTCACCGCTGGGAGGTGGTTTGCTGACAGGTAAATACCGCAAAGGCGAAACCGGTCGTGCGCAGGGTCTGGGGGCGGTCATCCACGACGAGAGCAGCGAGCGCAAGACCACGACCGTGGATTCAGTATTGGCGATCGCCGAAGAGACCGGCCATACACCGGGTCAGATCGCAATCGCCTGGGTGCTGGCCAAGGGAACACTCCCCATCATCGGTCCACGTACGCCGGAGCAGATGGCCGATAACCTGGCATCGGCAGACGTTCAGTTGACGGCGGACCAGCTGCAACAGCTGGACGCGGTCAGCGCAATAACCCTTGGATTTCCACACGACGTAGTTGCTGCTTCAGGACCCTCGCTTGCCGGAGGCAAGGCAGACCTCATTGATGCAACGAACCGGGTTGTGAAATAGACACCAGCGTGAGTGCCAGCGATGTCCAAGCTATACCGGTATGACGCCAGCAACAATACCAATGACCGCCAGCACCGCAGCAATGGCAGTCACTATAAATATCCCGCGTTCAAAGGTCTTGAAGACCGGCCTGTTTTGCTCGCGCCTCGCCATTATGAAAAGGATGCTTCCGGGCGCGTAGATCACAGCAGAGAGCAGCAGGTATTTCATGCCACCTGCGACGACCATCAAAATGGTGTAGAGGGTTGCGATCAACGCAATAAATAGCTGCTGTTTCTGGCCACGAGCATCAGCCTCATAGCTTTCGCCCGACCATGCGAGCTTCAGGCCGTATGCAGCAACCAGCAGGTAGGGAATCAGGGTCAACGAACTGGTCAATTCCAGCGCAAGATCGAACGCGGAGTGTACGAACATCGTTAAAACCAAGAACGACTGGACAAAAATGTTCGTCAGCCACAGCGCCGAAGAGGGCACGTCATGGGCGTTCTGCTTTTCCAGAAACATTGGCATGGTCTTGTTGCGCGCTGCCGAAAAGAGCGCTTCGGCAGCGAGTAAAGACCATGACAGATACGCGCCCAGCACCGAGACCAACAGCCCGACACTGATGAGAATGGCTCCCCAGCGTCCGACAATTACCTCGAGAACGCCTGCCATGGATGGCTGACGTAAAGCGGCAAGCTCAGGCCGCAGGAGCACACCGTAAGACAGGATTGTGATCAGCATCAGTAACACCAGAACACAGACGAAGCCAAACACTGTAGCGAACCCGACATCTTTGCGATTACGCGCGTAACGCGAGTACACGCTAGCCCCTTCGATTCCGAGAAATACGAAGACCGTCACCAACATCGTGCTACGTACTTGCGTCAGTAGTGATTCCGCTTGCTGACTCGAGTTATCCATCGACGCACCAGCATGGCCAATCCTGCCAAAATCATCCAGGTGTGCAAGGTCTGCAGGAAGAGCCGTGGGAGCTATGTTGCCCCATAGATTCAGAACAAACAGGTCACTCTTGAACGCGAAGATTAATACCGCGACAAAAATCAGGATGGGGATGATCTTCGCCACCGTGACGATAGTGTTTATGGCAGCCGCGCCCTTGACACCACGCAGGATGAGAAAATGGAAAGCCCAGAGAAATGCGGAGGCGACGGCGACTGCGGCAAGCGTATTGCCTTCACCGAATACTGGAAAAAAAGCGCCCAATGTCGATTGGATCAAAATGAAATAGGAGACGTTGCCAATGCAAGTTCCTGCCCAGAATCCAAAGGCGGAAGCAAAACCAAGGTAGTTCCCGAAACCTGCATCGGCGTAGGCGAAAATCCCGGAGTCCAGCTCCGGTTTACGTTGCGCCAGATTTTGGAATACGAACGCCAGCATCAGCATACCGGCCCCTGCAATAGCCCAGGCGATCAATGCTCCAAAGACACCCGTAGCTCTACCGAACGTGGCAGGAAGTGAAAATATCCCTGCACCGATCATGGAACCTACTACGAGTGCCGTCAGCGCCCAGCGAGAGAGTTTCTGAGTTGAGTTATCAGGCACGTCGCGGCTCCATAGTGAAGTTGACAAACCGCTAAGTGACCATTGCTTCCTATACAGCCGGCCGCTGATGTCACTTAGTTGATGCATTCCGGTGCGGTGAATTGTTTTCTTTCTGAACAATCAGCGCGCTCGTCAAAAATCGTAATGAAGTGTGGTTGCTATCGGGGAGGTGTCAAGCTCGGTGTTTCCAGCTACTTCGGAAACGGATTGTGCTGGCTGGAGACGGCAACTGCCTCACTGATCGAGGTAACAGGGGGCAGCGGCAACGCTTTTGCCAACTGCCGAAGACGACACGCCCAATAGCCGTCCCGCCGCTACAAAGCTGCGGGTCTCGGCAACCTGGACGAAAACCGAGATTCCGCTGAGGTTGTCCATGCTCTCTCCTTGAGTCTGCGCCTTGGATTGCGGAACGAAACGTCCGATGTGTCCGGAACTCTAGCCTCTGTTTCCGCTGTCGTCTGCGACCTAGCATGCCGACGTCCATTGATCCCGCCCTGTTGGCCCAGGGCAAGGCGTTCGTATCCAACGGCCTGATCGACGGCAGCCTGTCCCCGGTGATCGCCAAAACCTTTGTCTTCGACGAGATCGTCGAGGCCCATCAGTACCTGGAAGCCGGTGAGCAGTTCGGCAAAGTTATCGTGACGCTGGAGGACCGACCATGAAAATGTTCAATCCGTTGTTCTTCATTGCCCTCGGTTTGTTCGGGGTCTACACCATCGAGTTCGGCGTGGTCGGTATTTTGCCGGTAATCATCGAACGCTACAGCGTCAGCGCGTCAGAGGCCGGTTACCCGATACCTTTGCCGGGCAGCGAACGCCGTACGGAGAACAGCTGGCTATCCTGCGCAAACCCACGTTGTGGCTCAATATCCTGGCCTCCACCCTGATCTTCGGTGCGATGTTTTCGGTGTATTCCTACAGCGCCGAGTACCTGTCTCGCGAAGCCGGCATGAGCGGAGAGGTGATCAGCGCCATGTTGATCCTGTTCGGCGTAGGCGGTGTGGCCGGTAATCTGCTGGCAGGCCGCTTACTGTCCAGAACAACGTGGGTACCACGCTGATGCATCCGATCATGCTGGGCGCGTCGTACCTGATCCTTCATTTCTTTACCAGCCCCGCCATCTTGCCGATGGTCTTGATCGTCTTGCTGTGGGGAGCCACTCACACCAGTGGCCTGATCGTGACCCAGGTCTGGCTGACCTCCGAAGCCCCGGAGGCTCCCGAGTTTGTGACAGGTCTCTATATTTCGTTCATCAACCTGGGCGTGACGCTCGGCGCAACAGCGGGTGGCTGGTTCCTCGCACGCATGGGCATGGAAGGAACCATTTTCAGCGGACTGGTTTTTTGTGCGCTCGCAGCCGCGGTGATCCTGACCAAGGTGCTTGTGTATGGGGTGCGAGAGCCAGGCCTTGCGCCGGAAACCCAAGCGGTTTTGCACTAAAATCATTCGTTGGAGACCGTGGCTTGCCACGGTCTTTCCGTACGCGATCACATGATCCCGCAGAGCGATCGATATTGCGGTAGGCAGCATTATGATGAGTCCATCGGCCGTTTCCAGCATAAGCCTGGAACAACGTTCTCGTTCACGACCGGCAGCCATTGGCCGATTGCGAGCCTCAACGAAGGTAGCTTTGGGCCATTTCCAGCTGCTCGCCACAGCTAGAAAACGGCTCAGAACAGCCGTCACCAAACGGCAACAGCCGGGCCTTCCTCTCTCGCCCCACTACTACGCACCCGCACCAATTACTCCTGATCCATCACCTCAACCACACCCTTGTCCTCACCCAGAAACCCGCCGCTCTGGTGCTGCCACAACCGCGCATAAACACCGTTCTTGTCGAGCAATTCGGCGTGGGTGCCCTGTTCGATGATGCGCCCGTCGTCCATGACGATGAGCCGGTCCATGGCCGCAATCGTCGACAGCCGATGGGCGATGGCGATCACGGTTTTGCCCTGCATCATTTCATCGAGGCTTTCCTGAATGGCGACTTCGACTTCCGAGTCCAGCGCGCTGGTGGCCTCGTCCAGCAGCAGGATCGGCGCGTTCTTGAGCATCACCCGGGCAATCGCGACGCGTTGGCGCTGGCCGCCCGACAGCTTGATGCCGCGCTCACCCACCAGGGTGTCGTAGCCGGTATGACCTTGTTTATCGCTCAGCTGGCTGATGAACCCGTCGGCCTGGGCATTGGCCGCAGCAGTGCGGATTTGCGCGTCGGTCGCATCGGGTCGACCGTAGGCGATGTTGTCGCGGATGGAACGGTGCAGCAGGGAGGTATCCTGGGTGACCATGCCGATGGAACTGCGCAGGCTGTCTTGCGTCACGTGCGCGATGTTTTGGCCATCGATGCGAATCTCGCCGCTGTCGACGTCGTAGAAGCGCAGCAGCAAGTTGATCAGCGTGGATTTGCCGGCGCCGGAGCGGCCCACCAGGCCGATTTTTTCGCCCGGGCGGATGTTCAGGCTAAGGCCATCGAGCACCTGGCGTTCGCCATTGTAGTTGAAGCTCACATTATCGAAGGTCACCGCGCCGCCGGATGTCACCAGCGCATCCGCGTCGGGCGCGTCCTGCACCTTGGTGCCCAGGGTCAGCGTTGCCATGCCATCCTGAACGGTGCCGATGCTCTCGAACAGCGAGGTCATTTGCCACATGATCCAATGCGACATGCCGTTGATACGCAACGCCATGGCGGTGATCGCCGCCACGGCACCCGCGCCCACCTCCCCCTGATGCCACAGCCACAAGGCATAACCCCCTGCTGCCATGATCAACGCCACCACCAATGCCTGGTTGACGATCTCGAACTGGCTGACCAGGCGCATCTGGCGAAAACCGGTTTGCTTGAAATCCTCCATCGCTGCTCGCGCAAAATGCGCTTCACGATTGGAGTGGGAAAACAGCTTCACCGTGGTGATGTTGGTGTACGCATCCGAAATGCGCCCGGTCATCATCGATCGCGCATTGGCTTGCTCCTGCCCGACTTTCCCCAAGCGCGGCACGAAGTACACCATCGCCAGCCCGAACAACACGATCCAGGCCACGAACGGCAGCATCAGTTTCAGTGCGAAGCCGCCGGCCAAGGCAATGATCGCGATGAAATACACGCCAATCCCGGGTGCGATCTCGATCAGGGTGAACAGCACGTCGCGCACCGCCAGCGCCGTCTGCATCACCTTGGTCGTGACCCGGCCGGAAAACTCATCGGAAAAAAACGACAGGCTCTGCCGCAGCATCAGGCGGTGGAAATCCCACCGCAGCCGCAACGGCAAATTGATCGCCAATATCTGGTGCTGCACCATGGTGCGCAACGCCACCAACCCAACGCTGGACACCATCACGATGCCCATGCCCCACAGCACGCGACTTTCCTGCGCAGCGGCATCACCGCCGGCCTGCCAGGTCGAGAGCAGGTCCACGACTTGCCCGAGGAAGGCAAACAGCCAGGCTTCGTAAATCGACACGCCGGCGCTGAGCAGCGCAAACGCGAGGATATAACCGCGCGCGCCCCGCGTGCAGGCCCACAGGAACCTCGCCAGGCCGTTGGGTGGCGGGGGTACCTCATCGGGAGGAAAAGGGTCGAGCCTTCGTTCAAACGCACGAAGCATGGTGGTCTCCAAAACGATCAAGTTGGGGGGATTCTGCCATGAACGGCGGCTTTGAGGGTTTTGTGAGGTTGGGGGTCGGTGCTTTTTAACAAGTGGCCGGAGCGTGTCGTTCAGAGATTAACGTTGGCGACGCCTGAGTTCAGGCGCGGCTGCGCTTCGGCCCTGAGAAAGTCGACGAACGCCCTGAGCGGCGAAGGCATGTGACGGCGCCCGTGGTAGTAAAGAAACGGGCCGTCGAATGCCTGCCACCAGTCCTCGAGAATCGGCACGAGCCGGCCATCGGAAAGCGGCTCGCGCAGGAAGTCCTCGAAGGTGTAGACGATGCCAAGCCCGTTGATGGCTGAGCGAATCGTCAAGTCGTGCGACGACGTCAGCAACTGCCCCTGGGGCGGGATGCGCACAACGCGCCCGCCTCTTTGAAACTCAAACACGCCCACTTTTCCACTCTCGAATCGATGGCCAAGCAACGCGTGGTCTATCAGTTCTTCGGGCTGCGCAGGCGTGCCACGTTCGGCCAGATAGCGCGGGGCGGCGGCGGCAACGAAGCGCTGGCGACGCGGGCCGATGGGCACCGCGATCATGTCCTTGGCCAGACTCTCTTCATAGCGCACACCCGCGTCATACCCGCCTGCAATAACGTCGATAAAGGTGTTCTCCATGACCACCTCGACGTTAACCCCTGGATAAAGTCGCAGAAAACGCGCCAACAGGTCGGGCAACAGAAAGCGTGCCACAGGCACCGGCACATTGAGCTTCAACGTGCCAACCGGGCGCTGAGCGTCGTCGTCCAGGTCGTTGAAAGCGGCGTCAATTTCCTGCAAGGCCGGGCACAGGCGCTCGAGCAATCGCTCTCCCGCAGCCGTGGGCGTGACACTGCGTGTGGTCCGATTGAGCAGGCGCAAGCCCAGATCGCTTTCCAGCCGACGTATGCAGTCACTCAACGATGAGGCGGACAGGCCTCGCTTTTGCGCAGCGGCGCGGAATCCGCCCGCTTCGACCACCGCAGCAAATAACGTGACGTCGGTAAGGTTTGGTTTACGCATGAGCTCTCCTCCAGAGGGGCTCAGTGTACGCCCGACCGTACGGCCCATCCATCAAAGCCCGACTTATTCTCAGGCAGTCGTACACCGATACTTGCCTCTCGCCCCGTCACCCGGGAACACACAACGCGAAAGGAGAATTTCCCAATGAGTTACTCAGTCACCACGCCAAAAAACAGCGCGAGCCGAAACATCCTCCGTGCCGCCCGAGCGCTGTTCGCCGGGGCCGCGCTGGCCGCACTGGCCGCGCAAGCCACCCCGCGTACCGAGCCCAAGCCGGACTGGTCAACGCACGACATGCCTGACCAAAAAGGCCGCATCGTGCTGGTGACCGGGGGCACCAGTGGCATGGGCTACGAGGACGCGCTGGCACTGACGCGAGCCGGTGCGCAAGTCATCATCGCCGCACGGAATGCCGAGCGCGGTCGCGAAGCGATTGCAAAAATCAAGCAGGTCGTGCCCGAGGCGCGCGTGCAATTCGAAGCGTTGGATCTCGCCAATCTCCAATCCGTGCGCGACCTCGCCAGCCGCCTGCAGGGGCGCCTGCAAAAGCTGGACGTGCTGATCAACAACGCCGCCATCATGTCGCCGCCGACCCGAGGCGTTTCGGCCGATGGATACGAGATGCAGCTGGCGACCAACTACCTGGGCCATTTCGCCTTGACCGGCCTGCTGATGCCCTTGCTACGCCAAAGTGACGATGCACGGGTGGTCAGCCTGTCGAGCATCGCCGCAATGCGCGCAAACCTGAACCTCGATGACCTGCAGGCCGAGCGCAAGTACGACCCTTTCTCCTCATACAGCCAATCGAAACTGGCGGTACTGATGTGGAGTATTCAACTGCAGCAGCGCAGCGATGCCGCCGGTTGGGGAATACGCAGCATCGCCGCTCACCCAGGCGTTGCCGTGACCGAGTTGATTGCCCGTGGCCCCGGACTCAACAGCGAATTTGGCAAGCAATGGGCCAAAGACCGGGACGTGTATCACTCCGCAGCGCAGGGCGCGCTGCCCACGCTTTATGCGGCGACGGCGCCGGAGGCCGTCGGGGGTGCCTATTACGGGCCCACCGGGGATGACGAAAAGCGCGGCCCGCTGGGCTTCGCCAAGATGCCTCAGGCAGCCGCCGACCGCTCCAGTTCCGACGCGCTGTGGCAACTCTCAGAGCGACTGACCGGCGTCACCTACCGCTGACCGCGATGGCGCGGACGTGTCCGTGCCTCGCATCGCCACTCCCTCAGGAGCACACTATGGATATGTCCCGTCTCACCCACCGTGCGAGCGTCATCATCAATGCCCAAGACCACGAACTGCGCCCGGCGCTCGATGGTTTTCTGCTGTTCGTTTGCCTGTTTGCCGGATATTTCATGCTACGTCCGATCCGCGAATCGATGGGTATATCCGCCGGCGTAGACAACTTGCAGTGGCTGTTCACCGCGACTTTTCTGGTCATGCTGGCGGCCGTTCCGCTGTTCGCCTGGCTCAGCGCACGCGTGCCGCGCCTGCATTTCGTGGGCTGGGTGTACGGCTTTTTCTGCGCCAACCTGCTGTTGTTTGCCGTCTTGTTCCTGGGCGAGGACAGCCCGTGGCTGGCCCGGCTGTTTTACGTCTGGATCTCGGTCTACAACCTGTTCGTCGTATCGGTGGCCTGGAGTCTGATGGCCGACGTATTCGATAGCGCCCAGGCCAAACGCCTGTTCGCCTTCATCGCAGCGGGCGCCAGCGTCGGCGGCCTGAGTGGCCCGGTGCTGAGTGCCCTGTTGATCGGTCCGTTGGGTGAGTCCGGCTTGATGCTGCTTGCCGCTGTTTTGCTGGGTACTGCAATACTGTTCAAGCGAAGGCTGATGCACTGGCGTGAACGGGGTGGCGCAGGACGCCCCGGCGCCGCGCCCAGCGAAAACCCACAAAGGCCGTTGCCCGGCAACCCCTTCAGCGGTCTGACGGCCGTTTTGAAATCACCCTATCTGCTCGGTATCTCCGGCTTTGTGGTGCTGCTGGCCTCGGTCACTACCTTTCTCTACTTCGAGCAGGCGCGTGTCGTCGCCGAACACTACCCTGACCGCGAGGCGCAGGTACGCGTTTTCGGGATCATCGACTTCGTCGTGCAGGCGGGCGCCCTGCTCGCTCAATTGTTCATCACTGGACGCATCGCCCAACGGCTAGGGGTCGGCGTGCTGCTGGCGATCGTGCCGCTAGTCATGTGCGCGGGTTTCATAGGGCTGATGTTCGCGCCCAGTTTCGGCCTGATCGCCGCGCTCATGATCGTCCGCCGCGTTGGCGAGTACGCCTTCGTGCGCCCGGGGCGGGAGATGCTGTTTGCCCCGCTCGATGCCGAGAGCAAATACAAGGCAAAGAACGTCATCGACACCGTGATCTATCGCGCCGGCGACGCCATCAGTGCCTGGGCCAAAAGCGCATTGGACATGCTCGGCCAAGGCGCCGGCATGGCGGCGCTGATCGGCGCACTGTGTGCAATGCTGTGGGGCCTGCTGGGTTGGCGGCTTGGCAAGCGGGTGGACCGACGATCTGATGTGCCGGCAGCACTGCCCGTCACCACCTAGCAATGGCCTCGACGGTTTCGCTGGCACGGGCACGCTTCCTGTAGCGCGTCAAAGCGAGGGCCTGTGTCAGGCTCACTGGCAGAAACTCAACTACCCAGCGGTACCCACTGTTATCAGAATCCGTAGTCCAGGTTCTCAAAAAAAACTCCCGCCTCTTCTACGAAAGCTCTGAGGTTGGCAGTTCGTTGTCGGTCCGCCCTGTAGACGAGGCTCAGCGGCATCGAAGGCCCCTGATATTCTTGAAGTATGGGCACCAGCAGCCCCGCCGCTATAGCGTCGGCGAGTGTGTCTTCAGCGCCGAGGACGATCCCGAAATTGTTTACGCCTGCGGTAATCAGCGCTCGCATATCGTTGACCGATAACCGGCTCTTGAAGCGCGCTTCATGTTGTTCTCCATCTTTGGAGAAGCGCCAACATTGTTCAGAAGTCCGATCCGCAAACATGTACGACACACAGTTATGCGCCGCTAGATCTTCAGGGGTACCGGGTGTACCAAACTTCTCGATGTACGCCGGCGATGCGCACGCGACCAACTGGTACTTTTTCAGCTGGCGCCTGACAAGCGAATCGGCTTCCAGGTGTAGACCGCCTATGCGAATGGCGGCTTCGTACCCATCATCCGTGAGGTCAACAAATCTATCTGTCAGCGTCAGTGATATTTCTATCTTCGGATAACGTTCGAGGAACATTTGTATGAACTTCATGAAGCTCCCCGCCCCGAAATTGATCGGCGCACTGATGCGCAACTTCCCGCTCGGAGCGCTAAGCGCTTCGTTGGCCATTGACTCAGCGGCTTCCGTCTCGGCGAGGATCAGTTTGCAGCGATCCAGATAACGTGTACCGAACTCGGTCAGACTTTGACGCCGCGTGGTTCGATTCAGCAAACGTACACCGAGGCGGCTCTCCAGTGCCTGGATGCAATTACCATTGTCCAACGTCTTCAAATGCACCTTGTGGGAACGTCGAGATTTTTATAAACCAGTCGATACACGACTTAACAGTTGATAGCGCTGACGAGTCGGGTCCTCTTAAACATGGGCACCCGTGGCCGCGATTACATTAGGGACGTTCAGCTTCGTGACAGCTGAATTCCTCCCTGTTGGTGTACTACCGGAAGTTGCATCCAGTTTTGCGTTCAGTCCAGGTCATGTCGGGCTCATGGTGACATTGCCGGGGCTTCTGGCTGCCATTGGAGCACCCGGTGTTCTGCTTCTTGCCGGCAATATTAATCGCCGCTCGGTGCTGATCTTTTGCATCGTCCCTTCGGTAAATGAGGAAGCCTCCTCGACCGTATTCATTACAATAATTCAACTTGCAATTGCCGCCGGCTCGGGTTTTGGCGGCGGCATTGTCGACCGCTTCGGGCTAGCCACGGTGTTCTTCGCTGGAGCACTTCTGTATGTGCTGGCGATTGTTTTCCTGTCGACAAGCCTTGCGCTTGCACGACGTGCCTGATCAGGTATTGAACCAAGAGACCGAGGACTCACCCCTATGAACACACCACAAGATCTCACGCTACGATTGCTGTTTCCTCAATGGCAGGGTGGTAACAATCCGCCCTACCACTTTGGGGCGCAGCTTCTCTCCTGGCTCGCACCTGCCCCATCAGGCCCGGTCGCCGAAGTCACGGTCGACGCGCCAACAGATGAACCACTGCCATTGGAGAATGGCATCCTCGGGCGTGGCGCACTTCTCAAACAAATGCGTAACGCGCGCGCGTTGATTGATCAACATGCGCCGGACAGGGTCGTTATTCTGGGCGGCGATTGCCTGGTAGATCTGGCGCCGTTCGCTTACCTGAATGAGCGCTACGACGGTGACCTTGCAGTGCTCTGGGTAGATGCGCATCCGGATGTCTTGACCCCCCATGACTTTTCCAATGCCCACGCCATGGTGCTGGGAAATCTCTTGGGTGAAGGTGACGCCGAATTCGCCGACGCGGTAAAGCGTCCACTCAAGCCACAGAACGTGATGTATGTCGGTTTACAAGCAACCACTCCGGTTGAAACAGCATTGATCGAACGCCTGGGGTTGAGCAAAGCAAGCCCGGCGGAACTGGCGGTCAGCAGTGAACCGATCCTGAGGTGGTTCCGGTCAACCGGGGCAAAACATCTGGCGATCCATTTGGATCTCGATGTACTCGATCCACATTTTTTTCGTTCGCTCTTATTCGCTAATCCTCTGACACCAGCGGGCACGTTTGACGGGATTGCTCAAGGCAAAATGACCATCACCGATATGGTCAGGGTATTGGCAGATGTTGCGGCTATTGCCGACGTTGTCGGAATCGGTATCGCCGAGCACCTCCCATGGGACGCGTTAGCGCTTAAGAACATGCTAAAGGATCTTCCCCTGATTGGACGTGGTCCCCGGTAGTCCCTGGCAACAATACAAGTTGCGCGGCTCTATAAAGTTCCAAAAACAAGGGCTGCTGTTCCAGACATCGGTGGCTCGATGCGGATTATCAGCCGCGCCCCCCGCTCCACCGCAACGGGGCGTGCGCCTGAAGTTTACCCTGTCGCGTCAGTAACCCACACCCCGAACACCGCCCGAAGCCCGGATGGATTCTCCCGTCACCCAGTGCGATTCGCTCGATGCCAAAAACACGGCCAAAGGCGCGATAACTTCGGGCTCTGCGAAGCGACCCAAGGGGTCACCGCGAGAAGCTTTTCGCCAAACTCACCGGCAAAATTTCCCCGGGCGATCCCGGCGCCTATGCCTTTGGACGCTCTCAGACCTCTGACCGCGACGGCGCAACCCCAGGCACCGGGCGTCCGTCAATATTTGTTAATTTATCAAACACATAGTCAGAAATCATTCAGCAATGGCGGGTTTGAACCCTAGGCTTCAACTCTCAGAAAAACCAAAAACAGAGAGAGTCCGAGATGTATTTACCCCGTTCCCCTATCGCTGCCAGCCTGATTGGCGCAAGCCTGATGGTCAGTTTTGCAGCTTACGCAGACACCCTGACCCGCGACAACGGCGCCGCCGTCGGCGATAACCAGAACTCCCAGACCGCCGGCCCAACCGGCCCGATCCTGTTGCAAGACGTGCAATTGCTGCAAAAACTCCAGCGCTTTGATCGTGAACGGATTCCGGAGCGTGTAGTGCATGCTCGCGGTACTGGCGTGCATGGCGAATTTGTTGCTTCCGATGACGCCTCTGATCTGAGCAAAGCCAAGGTCTTCCGCAAAGGCGAGCACACCCCGGTATTCGTGCGGTTTTCAGCCGTTGTCCACGGCAACCACTCCCCTGAAACTCTGCGTGACCCCCGCGGCTTTGCCACCAAGTTCTACACTGCCGACGGCAATTGGGACCTGGTCGGTAATAACTTCCCGACGTTTTTCATCCGCGACGCGGTCAAGTTCCCGGACATGGTCCACGCCTTCAAGCCTGACCCGCGCACCAACCTGGATGACGATTCGCGACGTTTCGATTTCTTCTCCCACGTCCCGGAAGCTACGCGCACGTTGACTTTGCTGTACTCCAACGAAGGCACACCAGCCAGCTATCGCACCATGGACGGCAACAGCGTGCACGCCTACAAACTGGTGAACGCCAAGGGCGAAGTCAACTATGTGAAGTTCCACTGGAAAAGCCTGCAGGGCCTGAAAAATCTGGATCCAAAGCAGGTGGCTGAAGTGCAGTCCAAGGACTACAGTCACCTGACCAACGATCTGGTTGCCGCCATCAATAAGGCCGAGTTTCCGAAGTGGGACCTGTACGTCCAGGTGGTCAAGCCTGACGACTTGGCGAAGTTCGACTTCGACCCGCTGGACGCCACCAAAATCTGGCCAGGTATTCCCGAGCGCAAAATCGGCCAGATGGTCTTGAACAAGAATGTGAATAACTTCTTCCAGGAAACCGAGCAGGTCGCCATGGCGCCAGCCAACGTCGTGCCGGGTATTGAGCCTTCGGAAGATCGCCTGCTGCAAGGTCGGGTCTTTTCCTACGCTGACACGCAGCTCTATCGCGTGGGCACTAACGTACTGAGCCTTCCCATCAACGCTCCACGGGTCAAGGTCAACAACGGCAATCAGGACGGCACGCTCAATACCGGGCATACCACGACCGGCGTGAACTACGAGCCAAGCCGACTCAATCCGCGTCCAGCGGTTGAAGAGGCGCGCTACAGCCAACTGCCATTGTCCGGCAGCACACAACAGGCCAAGACCCAGCGCGAGCAAAACTTCAAGCAGGCGGGCGCCTTGTATCGTTCCTACAGCGAGAAGGACCGCAAGGATCTGATTCAGAGCTTTGGTGAATCACTGGCGACCACCGATACCGAAAGCAAGAACATCATGCTGTCGTTCCTCTACAAGGCAGATCCGGAATACGGCACCGGCGTAGCCCAGGTTGCCAAGGGCGATTTGGCCAAGGTCAAGCAACTGGCCGCTGCACTGAAGGACTGACCGACCACCTCGGCCCGTTTGCTCGGCGGGTCGGGGCTTTTGGAGGACATCACATGCGCACGACCCTTTATGCTTTGCTGCTGTGCATAACTGCGGGCGTGGCCCACGCCAACCCGTCAGATACCCGCACCGCTGCCTATACCCAGGCACAACTTCGGGAGTTGTTTTTTCAGGCCGCCCGAGACGGCCGCCAAGACATGCTCAACGAGTTCATCAATGCCAGGTTCGATCTGAACGTTCAGGACGAAAAAGGCTATACCGCACTGATTCTCGCCGCTTACCACGGCCAACAACCTACCGTAACCCGACTTCTAAACGCTGGCGCTGATCCCTGCGCCAAAGATCTAAGGGGCAACACGGCATTGATGGGGGCGATCTTCAAAGGCGAACTCAGCATCGCTCGGCAACTGGTCGCCGCCGACTGCGCGCCCGATCAACGCAATAACGCTGGTCAGACGGCCGCCATGTATGCGGCGCTGTTCCAGCGCAAAGATATTCTTGAATCACTGGTAGCCAAAGGCGCGGATCTCAATGCAACGGACACCATGGGCAACCGGGTGCAAAACCTGGAGCGCGGCGAATTCCAGCCGTTGCCGACGACCAGGTGACTTATGCAAAGTGCATCCTGTAGCCCAGATATCTTTGACTCGAAGCGGAGCTTTTTGTCCGACAAGCTTTCGTTCCGCCGCTTTGGTCAACGTCTACCCAAGGCCATCGCTGAAGACCCCGGCGACGTGGTCAAGTCGTACCTGAAATCCTGGCACCTGGGGCGAGTACAATCTATGCACGTGGCTGGCGCACAGGCGCGATCTTGCGTAGTGCAATGCGCGGCTGTCAGGCTAGCGGACCTCACTATTTTGATGGATGCAGGCTGGAGCGAAACAGGGTGAAAAGCTTGAGAATGCTCTCGGTCGGCGAGGTGGCGCGGCGTGCCGGGGTGGCTGTTTCAGCGCTGCACTTTTACGAAAAGAAAGGTCTGATCGCCAGCGTCCGCACCAGCGGAAATCAGCGCCAGTTTCCGGCGCACGTGCTCAGATACGTCGCCGTGATCAAGGTCGCGCAGCGCGCAGGCATCTCACTGAAAGAGATCAAGCAGGCGCTTGATGCTTACCCGTCGGACAGCAAACTGGCGGCCGGCCAATGGCGCGATATCTCGTCGCACTGGCGAGACAACCTCAACGAACGCATCATCATGCTCACGCGCCTTCGCGACGAGCTGGATGGCTGCATCGGCTGCGGTTGTCTGTCGCTGGAAGACTGTCCGCTGCGAAACCCGGCCGACAAGTTCGGCGAGCAAGGCTCGGGGGCTGGGCTGCTGGAACGTGATTAGTTGGCAGCCACAGGTTCGGCAAAAATGGGCTTGACCTCAATATACGTTGAGGTCTGACGATGCGACCTCAATCAATTGGAGAGTCCGTTATGCCTTCAGACATGTCTTCGCCCGCGTTCACCCTGTCCAACCCTGCCGGCCTTTACGACCCGACGGACAACGCCTATTCGCACGTCGCTCAGGTGACCCTCAACGCGCGGATCGTGCACCTCGCCGGCCAGGGTGGACAGGACCGCGAGGGCTATCTTGCGCCAGGTTTTGCGGAGCAGGTCCGGCAAACAATCGCCAATGTAGAGATCGGCCTTGCGGCGGCCGGCGCTACGCTCAATGACGTGTATAAACTCACCATACTGGTGGTCGATCACTCCGAGTCGCGCCTCGCCGAATGGGCTGCCGAGGCAAACCGGGCCTGGGGCTTGCACCTGCCCACCGGCACACTGATCGCAGTTCCGCGGTTGGCGCTGGACGGTATGCTGGTGGAGGTCGAGGCGATTGCCGCACTGCCGGCGGCATAGATGGGAATGCCATCCTGAACCGACGTTGATACGGTTAGTGGGTATGATGCGCTCATGCCCACACCCTGATTCCCCCAGCCCCGCGCCGATGCTCAAGTCAAGCGAAACCTCAGGAGTGTGAGCAATGTCCACCGAAGTGACCAACACCGTTAATCTGCGGGCTGCCGCTGGCCGCTCGGATGAGCTGGGCAAGCAATTGCAAAAAATAGTTGAAACCCTGCGCGAACTGCCGGGCTGCGACTCTTATTTGGTTGACCGCTGCCCGGAGGACAGCAACCGCTGGACCGTGAGTGCCCGCTGGCAATCCGAAGCAGCGATGCACATGCATTTCAATTGCCCCGAGGTGCAGGGTTTTATCAGCTTGATTGACCACCAGCTGGCCAATTCGGTGGACTTCAACAGTTTCCCGATTCGTTGAGCTTTCAGGGTGTCGTCGTAGATCGCCTCGCCAATCATTGCTCCAGCTCCACCAGGCGCGCCGTAGTCGGCCAGGTACAGCGCGCCTCGATGCTCGCCGCGTTCAATGCCTTGGGCCTCCGCTTCGAGCCATTTCTGCGAGTGATGAAGGGCAGCTATCGGGCTAGAGTGTGTAAAAACAACAACCGCGCTATCGCCGCCGAACTCAAATGGGAAGGAGTGCCAACGTTTCAAGGTCGATCTCAGTGTAACGCCCCAAGTCAGCCTTGTAGAGGCAGATCCTAGAGACCCCAAACTCCGCCTGCAAGAAAGTGACGAGCTGCCTAAGATTCCCGTTGGCCTGCGCCGTGGTCGGACTTACGACAGTCGCACACCCTGGTTCGTCGTCGTAAGTTCTGATCAGGAACATATCCCCATCGTTCTGCACGCTGTAATTATGGCCACGGTACTCATACCCTAAATCGTGGTCGACATCGTCAAAACGGGTAGATTTCACTATCTTCACAGCAGCATCCAACATTCGGGTTCCACAAGAGGATCGTCTCGTGAAGCGCTTTATTCAAGGGGAGCATAGAGGTCAAGGTACCTTACTTCCCGAAAGCCTCGACAACTACGTCAGCGATACCAAGCCGGTGCGTATAGTCGACGTCTTCGTCGACGAACTCGACCTGGTCAAATTGGCTTAACGACTCACCGGATAAGCAGGTCTCACTGACCGATCCAGACGCCCGATCAATGATGACGCGCGGTACGGGAATCGTCGGCTACAACGTGCAGACAGCAGTCGATACTCGGCACCATTTGATCGTTGCTCATGAGGTGACCAATGTCGGTTCCGACCGCGATCAGCTCAGCTCAGTGGCGGTTTGGGGGTTGGATAGAGTTCCAGCTTGTTGAACACCACTGTGTCGTACGCACTGGCATTCCAGGACGGACTCACCCAGCGCATGGCCTTCTCGCCAGTGGTGGTTGTGACTTCTCCCAAATTGTTGTAGTTGCCCAAGAAGCCGGAGTATTGATTTTCTTCTGTGACCGTCGACGTACAACCACTGAGCAACAGACCGGCCAATGTGGCGCTGACAAGCAGATTCCGGGACAGGTTCATCGTGGTGGTGCTCCCAGGAGTTAGTCTTTTTCATTGGCAGAAGATCAGAATCGCCAGGTCATGTTTCCGGCCAAGGCCTGTAGCCAGGCATTGTCTAACTCACCGGAAATTCGATTGCCGGATACGGACTTTGTCTGGTCCACGGGCTGGTCACCAAGCCAGGCCAGTACCCAACTGACGTTGACATCGGTGTCCTTGTTCAGCGCATAGGTAGCCCCCATTGCAAAGCGCCAGGATTTGCCGATAGGAACCGTCACCGTGCGGTTGTGATCCGACACGGCGCTGCTGTCGTAGGCCACGCCGAAGTTCCACAACAGTTGTTCGGTGGCATGGAATTGCGCGCCGAGGGAGAGATGCCAGGTGTCCTTGAAGCCGGCGTCGACCGTATTTGACTGAGCATCGAACGCCGTGGTGTCGACCTGCACCGCGATATCGCCGAACTCGGACCAGTCCTGCCAGTTGACCGAGGCGAGCAAGGCCCATCGCGGGTCCAGTTGCTGGAACAGACTCAAGGTAAGCGTCTGCGGCACCTTCATGTCGAGTTCGGTTTTGGTATTGTCGACGCGTCCCAGCAATCTTCCGTCGCCTTTCACATCCAGCCGATCCTCAAAATCCAGGTCAACCTCACTGGTGTAGGTTAGACCGATGCGTGTCCCCGGTTGCGGGGCATAGATCACCCCGACGTTGGCGCCATAGCCCCAGGTGCCGTCCTTGTATTTGAACTGGCCGTCGCTACGGTCAGTGAAGCCGAAAGGGGATCGGTCGATAGCGGTTTGCGTTTGCAACATGCCGTACATGGCCTTGACACCCACGCCTACCGACCATTGCTCGTTGAAGCGATATGCCACGCTGGGCACCAGGGACAAACCGAGCAGGCTGGAGTTTTGTGCGAAGTAGCGTCCTGACCAGTCATTGTCGTAATTCACCGCGAGACCGAAATCGCCGTACTGACCGAAGCCGACGCTCCAATGCTCGTCCAGTTCATGGCTGATGAAGAAACTGGCGCCGGGCATGGGATCGAGTGCATTACCACTGCCGCTGCCTGGCACGTTGGTCTGTGCATCGCGATCGAATGTAAGGTTGCCGTAGAGCACTTGTAGACCGCCAGTGATCTGGGTTCCCGGCAGGTAGCTCATGCCCGCCGGATTACTGGCGATGGTCGAAGGACCCTGGGCGCGAGCGGCGGCACCGGCGTTGGCCAGACCGGTGTTGTCCGAGCCGATTTCGTACAGCAGGATGCCGCCAGCCCACGCTTGCGGACAGCACAACGCGAGCAGCGTAAGCGTATGCAGGGCAGTTATTCTGGTTTGCATAAATTAACCTCGCAAATATGCGCTTCGAATTAGCGTAACGGGTTGCCACCGGCCCATGGATTTAGCAGCACTGCCGAACACACTCTCCAGTCGAACGAGCAGCCATGGGAAAACTCGAACTATCCTGAGTGGGACCAATTCGCTCGATCAACCCAATATAAGTTGTAGTCCACAATCTTAATGACGAAGAAGTACGGAAAAAAATGGCTGCAATTGACGCCCTGTTTTAGCATTAGCAATTATTTGGCCTGAAATCGTTTTTTTGCTTTCTGGCCCAGACGTCGAAGAGGTCTTCGCATCCGCCTCCGTTATGAAGCAATGGTAAATCCAAGATTGATTGCCCAGTCTATTATCGTACCGGCTGCAGGAGGCGTAGCCTGTGGCACTGGGGAACTGAGTTCTACTGGTTCCGACCAACTGGTGCCGTTTGCAGTGGAGATGAAATAAAGATTTCCACTTCCGTCTTGATATACAACGCCGAGCTCGTTGTTATAAGCGAATGGGGAAACCGGTGGGCACGGCTTAAAATTGCCTGCATTAGCGCTAGACCAGCTAACTGTGGGAACATTGTACGGACTACTCCACGCGCCAGAGGTAGTGAGCCGGTAATAGCACAAATAGTAGTCTTTGTCGTCGGGATCATTCTCATAAGTCCCCAAATAAAATACGTACAAATCCCCATTGAACACGATCGCGGCAGGCCCTACGCCGTTGTATTGACAATCCCAAACTGTATTGAGCGGCACCAGATAGCTGCTTGACCAACTGCTGGTTTGACCACCGGGAGCGTTAGAAATGCTGTAAGCCAGATTGCAGGGCATTTGACCCGCAGGGGTCTCATAAAAAACGTACAGTTGCTCGTTGAACACGACTGCCGACGGTGTAGCCGCCGTGGTGGCATAAGGCACCTGTATCGGGCTGTCCCACTCTCCCCAAATGAAAGATTGCAGGGTATTGTTGTTGCCCCGAAAGAAGAAATAGGTATACGGACCAAAAACCACCGCAGACGGTGACGATGTCATCGTTCCGGCCCCAAGCACTTGGGACTGCGCGCTCCAGCCACTCTCAGTAAGTATGGTAGATAAAAGAGCACCGCTAGAAGTCGAACTTTCGCTGAAACAACATAGATTGCCGCCGGATACCACCAGCGAGGGACATCCCGCCGTGGAATTCGCGTTGCTCGGCAAGGAAGTCATGGGAATGACCGAAGTGTTGGAAGATCCCGGAGTGAAGGTGGAAAGCCATAAGGATTTGTCGTCCCCAGGTCCCTGCATCATGCAGTAGAGCACGGAGTTGAACTCCACGATGCTCGGCGCGTAAGAGACTTTGAGATCGGCGACTTGGCACGGTTCACTCCAGGTGCTTCCGTCTGAGGAGTAGACATACCAGAATGTGGATGTATTGCTACCCTGGTAGAACACATAGAGCTGGCCGTTATAGATTCCGGCTGACGGGGTCGCAGACATGCTTACGTTTGGCACCTGTGTGTCACCGGAGCAAATTCCCGTTGTATCCATAACCACATAAAAGAGGTCATGGTCGCCACTACCTCCTCCTTCTCCCTGATGGAAAATGTACAATTGATCTGCTCCACTGGAAGGATTGGTGAAAACAACGGTCGAAGGGGAGCTGACCATCCCGACATTGGGCACTTTTGTACTTGCAGACCATGTATTGCCATCGCTTGAAAACGAATACCAAGGAGAGCAATCGGAATCGCCCGAAGGTCCGCGGTAGAAAACGTACAACAGATTATTAAATACAACGGCCGACGGGCAATTAGACATCACTACACCTGGATTATTTCCCTCGACACTTTGTCCCGAATTGATCTGATGGTAGGTGGCGTCATTCATGGTGCGATAGAATAATGTTCCATTGGCGCTGCCCGAACCTACATTATTTACTCCCTGCCAGAATACATAAACTTGCCCATTGAAGGCTGCCGCTCCGACACCAGTTGCTGTTGGGATTGAGGCCAGTCCGCCGGGAACATCGGGGTCAGAGAACTTCAGAATCTCTTGATCTGACCACTCCAAAGTCCCTGTATTGCAAGTGTTATAAAACAGATAATTAGTTTGATTCGATGTGCTCGGATAAAACGCATACATCGTGTCGCCGCAGACCGCGACTGTTGGCGGGTTATTCATGATTTGATTGGTCGTGAATGCCTGCCAGACGGGTTTCCAAATGAGCTGCCCGACCGCATTCCCTAGTTTCTCACCGGTCCAAATGCACAGTCCTTTCATGTCCGTAGGTGGGCCAAATACTCCCAAATAATTCTCCACAGAGGTGCTCATAACGTTCTCCTTAATGGAACGGTGTATCTAATTGTGGACGCCACTGTGATGATGGATGGTTCAGCGTCCAAGTTGAGCTAATTTCATCAATGCTGCCAAGTTGTCAAGTTGCGTGGCTTTGCGTCCACCACAATGCCTGTCCCCCCAACTGATCCGTTTGTGTCGTGTCATCATCGATACCGACGCCATTCACGGAGTTCTGCACAAAAGTTTGAACCATCTGATACCCCCGTACGGCAACTGCCGGTACCTCGCTGCAGGACTGCCAGTAGTGTTCGAAAGGCAAATCGTAGAGCTGTTGTCCGTTCAACACGGCGTTAGCGCCTACATACAGTCCCGGCACATAACCTGCCGCCGACACCGAGTTGTACCAAGCCGAGCAGTAGTCAATAACATCCTGTGCGGTTGCACTGGTCGCCACACCCTCAAGGTCGCACCACACGTTCAAGCCCGGAGACAGGCCGACAGTGTCGGCGTTCGCCGCCGCGTTATTTCCGTTGGTCTGTCCGGCATTCTGAGACGGTGACCACCCAGGATTATCGACGTGCTGGACGACCATCAGGGCGAGTCCTGATGCCAGGATTTCACTGGCCTCGATTGATGACAGATCCCCTGGATCCTGGCCAGATCCCAAGGATAGATATCGGATGCAGAATGTGTAGCCTTGCGCCGCGAATTGCTGTGCCGTAGCGGAAGAAATCACCGTGTCGGTGTCAAACCCGCGGGAGTTAGCTGGCGCACTTTGGATAGTTCCAGAAAGTGGCATCATGCGTTTCCTCTTCCTTGTGGATAATTGAAAGTCGCTACTCTTAATGTGCTGATGGAATGCGCAAGTCGCTGTCGTTAAAACCTCCAAGCCTGAGATATCGGCCGCCGCCACTCAGAAGACTCCCTCTTGAGATGGCCAGGGTTATCTTGGGAAGTTTGGCGTCTATCTGTGCATCAGAGGGTAGTAAGTGAGAGCAGTGAGCTTCGAAAATTATTTATGTTCCTTCAATACATCCCAGCTGGCCCAACGCTTAGCAAGGCTAGTACATGCAGCAAGAGACTCTTATATCATTCCGAAATAAAAAACGTGGGAGTGATTCTCTGCGTCGCCTGTTATGAGAATGGGTTCTCCGCGACTCCCTTTTTCGTCCTCGGATCCTTTTTTGCTGATTGCGGCTGATCGGTTTGTCGACAATGCATGGACGAATTCAGCCACGGCGTATCGGGAAGCGCCCTATGCCAAGAGGGTAAGGGTTCGGCCGCTTGCAGCAACAGCGGCCACAACAAGGCCAAAGCATTGGCGGTTTTCGAATGGCAGTCTGCCGTCTATGACGGCGAGTCCTGAAACGTCGTAGCCAGCATAATAAGCTTCAATGGTTACGTTACGGACGCCTTGCTGACCTCTATATATCAAGACCCAGAAATGCACGTCCTCACCCCGAGGATCGCTTCGCGTCGTATACTCGAGGCAGGAGCCGTATGCGGTATGTTCCGCACATACGGATCTGTGCGGGGTGCGGCAGGTGACTGTCGCCCCTACCGCACCCCTTCAACAACAGAACTCCCGAATACCCCTTTCCGCTCCACCCTATTGAACCTTGACGACTTTCGGCGGTGTCCAGGTGTCATTCAGCACCGACGGAGTGGTGGGCTGCGGCCAGTACATGCGCATCATTAGCACGAAGTCTCCCTTCGGCGCCGGTAGCCAATTGGCTTGTTTGGCCTGACCAGGAGATTCGTGCTGGAAGTACAACGTCAGCGAACCGTCCGAATTGTATTTAAGGTTGTTGCGTGGGCTGACGGTGAATTTGTTCAAGGCATTGGGGGTGAACCACCATCCCTTGTCGATCTCATACATGGTGATCGACCAGAAACCTTTCACTGGCGGGGTTTGGCGCTTAGAGAATGTCACTGTGTACTTTTTCGTACCGTTGAGCTTTTGCCCCTCACTATCAACCTCGGCATATGGGTAGACCGCGTCCTCCTGCAAATTGGCGGGCCAGCCGTAAGCCGCCACTGTGGCGCGCTTCAGATAATCCGTGTTGTAGACACCGAGCCCCTTGGAAATGATCCAGCCGTTGACCTCCTTGCCCATCTTTTCCTTGTGAAGGGCGATTAGTTTTAAAGCATCTTCTGGCAGGCTCTTGATAGCGTTTTGTACGGCCGGGTCCAGTTTGCTTTCATCGAAGGGCTTGCACGGCTCCAGGCCGATAGTCGCCATGCGTGCCAGCAAAGGCGCATCCTGCGCCGCCGGGGGCGCGTCCTTGCACATCAAGGTGGCCATTTTGTTGAAGTAGCTGGCGGTGTCCATGCCGAGGATCACCTTTTGCGGTGCGTCGGTCATGCTGAAACCGGGGTTGGGATCCACGGCCGGCGCCTGGTAGGTGTAGGGCTTGCCCCATGCAGACAGGGGAGTGATTTTGTATTGTTCCTGTAAGGCATTGACGGCCTGATAATCCTTCTCACTACCGTCGGCGTAGGTACGCCCCAAAACGACCACGTAGCGGGTTGAAGCTTTGATTTGAGTCATACCAGCAGGGGCCGTGCCTTGCCAGCCGGGTCCGGTGACTAGGTAATTGGCCGCTTTCCCACCAGAGGTACGAGTGCCTGGGGTATCAAAGTCGGTCATCCACAGATCGCTAAAGGGGAACAGGTAAAGACGTGTGCCCATATCCGGATGGCTGAAAACTTGAGGTTCATTGAGGTCGAGCCAGGCCACCGAGTAGAGCGTGTCAGCATTAGGTGCAGAGATGGCACGAAATTCTGCTGGAGGATAACGCTTAACATTGACGAACTGTCCCATTGGCGCTTGCAGACCTTCAACCTTGGCGACATTGCTCATCTGCACGCGAGTGATTTCGGTGGTGAGCAACGAATAGCCGTAAACATATGCGTCTTCAGCGATCTGTCGCGCTTCCCCGGCCGGAGGTTGATTACTAGCGACTTCCTTGTGTTCAGGTAAATGACTGCCACAAGCGGCCAGACCCAATGTCATGGCGGTAAGCAGCAATAAGTTTTTTTTGATCATAGTTTCGTTCCCTCGGAATTATGGTAGTCACACATAGCCGGAAGCGCTTTAGGGTGCATATCGAACTCTAGACTGTTCTAGTGTCCTGAACGGTAAATTCAAAAATCTATTTTTGATCGCACCCAGCTTTTTAGAGTAATCGTTGCAATGCCCTCCATTGTCAGCTCAGGGTAAGCGTACGCCCACCCCCCTCTTGCTGATCAGACCTTCGCCTGCTTCAACCATTGGTTGATCCACTCGCAGTCAATGCCGTCGGATTAAACCCATCATCCCCATACCGCTCTGACATTGCTTCATGCTCAGGGTGATTCGGATCCGCCAACGCCGCCAGAAAATCTTCGTACCCTGGGGCGCCACCGATGTCCTCCGGCGGGCGAGCATTGGCTCCTTCGATGCAACACGGCACTTGCGGGAAAATAATCGCGGGCAACGTTTTCTCGACTTTAATTCGCAGTTCCCAGTTGTCGCCGAAGTCATAGACATAGCGAAACGTCTTCTTCCCGTACAACACGCTCATCAGCTTTTTGCGCTGCTCCGAAATCACTGGCGGGCCCCATTCCGGGTCCGGCACGCCATAACTTTCACCATCAATTTCAAACTCGTGCAGGTGCGTATCGCTCCAGCCGAAAACGACTTGGATCACCCGATGCAACTTGCTCAAGGTGATGCTTTCAGGCACTGCCACCCGGCGCCAGATCGAAGGCTTTATCCATTTAAATTCCATGTGCAGTATCAGCACACGGTCGGTTTCAACCACGGACAGATGAGATGTTTTTGGCATTGATCAAGCAGCCTCGCAGCGTTCGAAAGGGTTAAGAGAAACGTTCCAGGGTAGTAGTTCGTCCACCCGATTGACGGGATGGTCGGCGATTCGCTCCAGCACATGGGTCAAATAGGCTTGCGGGTTCAGGTCGTTCAGTTTGGCCGAGCCTACCAGGCTGTAAATTGCAGCGGCTCGCTCTCCACCGGCATCGGAACCCACGAACAGATAATTTTTGCGACCCAAAGCGACGGCGCGCAGCGCGCGTTCGGCAGCGTTGTTGTCGATTTCGATCCGTCCGTCATCGCAGTAGCACACCAAGGCCTGCCACCGGTTGAGGGCATAGAAAATCGCACCGCCTAATGCCGATTTTCGACAGCGTGTAGCCGGCGGGTCGGTCATTTCGAATCATACGTCCACAGGCGTGCCGTTTTTGTTTTGCCGGCAGCAGCGGCAAACGAGCCTGGGACGAACATGGCGAATCACCTGGAAACGTGCCGGGACATACACCAGCACCTCAGACACATCCTCCCCCAACTGACGAAGCGTCCCACCACAACCGGAGCAATGCGACTTGGGGATCGGCTTCCAGCTGTGTTTGTACCAATGCTGCCAATCCGTCGAAGCCACGGCGCATGTCGGTGACGCCAGCGGCGATCCAGATACGGGTTCCAGCGGGAGGGGCAATCATCGCAACAACTGCTGCAAGGTGAGTTGTAAGGTCTGCGGGTCAGCTGAGCCGGTGCTCCCTGCGACAATTCTGATTGGATTGGGGAGCGGGCAACGCCGCGGATGTTTTCCAGATCTGCTTGCCACTCGATGGATTTTTAGCTTCAAAAAGATAGCCGAGCTGTACTGCGTATTTATCCTCTTCTGTAATCGTGAAATTGACTATCGACTCACCAGTTAGCCAGTTGCATCCGAAGGAATCCTGGGTTGGATACGTAGGTGACGTATTAGCACACCCCATACTCTGGACTGACAGCACCTTGATAGCCTTTACCAAACTCAGCTCCTTTTGACCCACATCGGATTAGACTTCCGTCCGCTCAAATCGCCTCCCACACCTGTCTTCCCGCTGAGCGGGGCCCCAACAGGCTCCGCGATAAAGCCTCATTATGGCCAATCCTGCTCAGCCACCCATAACGAGTAACCGGCGAACGGCCATCAGTCATCGCGACCCTCAACCGATCAAAGTTCTCTACCCTACGAGTGAGATGTCGCTCTAACTGTCGCGTAACTACTTCAACGCAGCCACCACGGCATCGAAGAATACCATCGGGTCGATCGGCTCTTTATCAACCGGCTTGGGCTGGGCACCGAAGGTGACGATCACCACGTTATTGGCGGGGTTGACGTAGATGTTCTGGCCCTGGATACCGACCGCCGAATAGGCGCCGTCTTTCACCGACGGCTCGGTCCATGCCGTCCACCACATGTAGCCGTAGTCCAGGGACTTGCCGCCTTTGAGGGTGGTCGGCAGCGTCGCCTCCTTGACCCAGCCCTCGGGTAGAATCGACGCGCCATTGATCTTGCCGCCGTTCATGAAAAACAGTCCGAAGCGTCCATAATCGCGCAGCGTGGCGCTGATACCGCTGCCACCGATTTCCACGCCGTCAGGAGAATCGAGCCACCACCGGGCATCACTCTCCATACCGAACGGCTGCCAGATCTTCTGCGATAGATAATCGGCCAGCGGCATCTTCACAGCGCCACGAACGATCTCGCCGAGTACCTGCGTTTCGCCAGTGCTGTAGTTGTTGGTCGTGCCGGGTTCGGCCGCTCGCGGCAAACTTGCCAGCAACGCCACGGCCGAACGCGGTTTCTGCGATATCTGCGCGTTGAGGAGCGCGCGACGATCAGACCCCGGATCGGTGTAGGTCTCGTTCCACTTCACGCCAGAAGACATCATCAGCACGTTGCGCACGGTGACGCCTTCGTAGGCGCTGCCTTTGAGCTCGGGAACGTAATCCACCACTTGCGCATCGAGGCCCTTGATCAGGCCGTCTTTGATCGCTGCACCCGCCAGCGTGGAGGTGATGGACTTGGCGATCGACATCGACATCCACCGGGTTTTCTCGGTGTTGCCACGCTGGTAGGTCTCGAACACGATCTTGCCGTCCTTGAGCACGAGCATCGCCGTAATGCTGTCCAGTGCGACGAAGTCATACAGGTCGTACTTTTTGTCCCCGACAGTGAAGCGAACGTTGGGTAACTGTTTGTCCGATTTCGGCAGCGCATACGGGTGATCGCCGGCTTTGATCCTGTGGGTAGGAAACAGCCGGTCGATGTTGCGGTAGGTACTGACCGCCAGATCGGGGAGCATGGCGCCGTCATAGATCTGCTCCACCGTGCCAATCGGTTCCTGGGCGTGGGGATAATCGTCAGCCCATGCGCCCGAGGTGATACCCGCAACGAGCAGACTCAGCGAGAGAAGCAGCGACCGACCCTGCGCAGCCGGACGAGAAATAGCGGATGAGTGCATAACCTATCCTTTTTTATAAGCCTTTCACGGACGTTAGGGCACGCGCCCGTTTGAACCATAGCCTACTCAGTGCAATTGCGCCGCCCGAGCTGCAGGACGATGCTGTTTGCGTCTCGTCAAGGATCAATAGAAGTGCGTACAACCAACGAAACGACTGCCCACCTACAGACAAACACGCGTCCAGCGAGATACAAACACTGGAGCCGGAAGATATCGCTGACGCCTTGGCTTACATGGGGACCCGCCACGCCATGCTTCAGTTGCCAAGATGTGGGTAGGGCCGAAAGAACAGGTTTGATCCCAGTAACGGAAGGATTTGCGAACGCTGGGCGAACACTCAAAAGTGTGAAATATGAACCAGGTCAGCAGGATGACGCGAACTCATCATCGGCGAAAAAATTATCTGAAACGCGGTGCCGCCCAAGTCTGAATTGCGCTCATGACTCAGCGAACCACCCAGGTTTCCTACAAGCGAAGTAATCACTTTCATGCCCAGCCCGGACATTTTATCAACATCAAAATCCGCTGGAAGTCCGCTGCCGTTGTCACTTACGGTTAAGCAGTATTGGTGCTGACAAGGTGCTAATCGTACATCGACCTTCGAAGCTCCGTATTTCAAAGCATTGGTCACCAATTCGTTAACAATAAGACCGAGTCGACTGAGTTGTTCGCTGGCCAAAGCGAGCGGGACGGCGTCGACCGAAATCGACACCTGATCCCCACAACCCAACATTGTCGATAAGCCAGCACACAGTTGAACCAGATAGTCAGCACTGTCGAGCGTCGTAGCCGCCTTGCCGACGTTAATATGTTGATGCACGTTTGCTACGGCAAATACTTTAGCTGCCGCTCTGGAAATCTCTTTAGCCGCTTGAGAACTGCCCAACTGCGCACTTTGAATGCTCAGCATCGACACAATCAAATGGAGGCTATTCATGACTCGATGGTCGATTTCCTCGGCCATCAAGTGGGAATGATTCAGCGCAGCTTCCTTCTCGCCTATGGATCGCATGGCGGAAAGGCGTAGCTCAAGCTGATCCATTACAACGCTTGCAAGATCCGTCAATGTGTCTATCTGTTCTTGGGTGACCGTGCGCGGCTGCTTGTCCAACACACATAAGGTACCCAGATTGAAGCCATCGTGCGTATGCAGCGGCACACCGAGGTAAAACTGAAGCCCAAATTCGCCTGCGACGAGGGGATTGGAAAGCGTTCGAGGATCATGCCTGGCGTCCGTTACCAGCCAAGGCCCGTTCTGCAAGATCGCGGAGGCACAGAGCCCTGGATTGCGGGGAATTTGTTGTACGTCGACCCCATGATGGGACTTGAACCAGATTCGATCGGTATCGACGATACTCACGATTGCTATCGGAGTTCCGAGGAGACGCGCTGCTATGGCGGTCACACGGTCAAATGCACCATCCGGAGGGGTATCAAGGATGGCATATCTGCGAACGATGTTCATCCGCAGAGATTCATTCGGCGCCAGTTCAGTAGGAGTGTTCATTGTCATGTATCACTCAAAGACTTTTGGGTGCTCGCTGGGACCATCGCTCTTCGAAGAAGCGCTCACATCAGCACGAAGCGCTGTATGACTTCCCCATTGGGAATGGCATGAATGATAGCAACGTCTCAGGATAGTGAGAGGCAACAGGTGCCCCTGCCAGCGCCCTGCGCTAGTTGGAGTAGCTGGAGGCGTTTTCGTTCGCCGAGACTTGAGCGGGGTGTCAGTGCCGGTCAGTCGCCGGGCAATATTTACGCGCCCGCGATGGCTACGGTGTTCGACAGTTTCTTGCAGGGTATTTCCATCCTTGCTCGGGATAACACGCAGCATGGGGTTATTGATGCGGCCATCACCCAGATAATGCTGACGTGGGACATTGCTGCCTCTACCGTGCCGCCCACCTATTGAAATCGTTAAAAGGGACTGAGCATGTATCCCATTCCCGATATCCATGAACCTGTCTCCCATCAGCAGTGCCATTAAGCCAACGCCTCACTCAATGCCGCGCGCTCGGCCACGAGCCGTAAGGTATCGAAATTGATATTGGCACCGGAGTCGATGGCGATCAGGGTCTGATGCCGGACACCCGTTTGCGCTACGTATTTCTTGATTCCGGCCACAGCCAAGGCTCCGGAAGGTTCGGTGATAGAGCGGGTGTCGTCGTAGATATTCTTCATTGCGATGCAGATTTCATCGTCGCTGACAGTGATCACATCATCGACGCAGAACCGACAAACTTCAAAACCATGAGCACCGATCTGTGCGACCGCTACGCCATCGGCGAAGGTGCCCACGCGTGGCAGGACGACCCGCTCATCGGCCTGTAAAGCCGCGTACAAGCAGGCGGAGTGTTCCGACTCAACGCCAATGATGCGCACCTCTGGCCGCAGGTATTTGACATACGCGGCAATGCCGGCAATCAAACCACCGCCGCCAACCGGGACGAAGATTGCGTCTAACGGTCCTTGGTGCTGACGCAGGATTTCCATGGCGACAGTGCCCTGCCCGGCAATGACGTGCTGGTCGTCGAAGGGAGAAACGAAGGTCTTGCCGGTTTGTTCGGCAAGCTTCAGCGCATGGGCCAAGGCAAACGGAAAACTGTCCCCGTGCAACAGCGCCTCGGCGCCGCGACTGCGTACGCCCAGCACTTTCAACTCCGGTGTGTTAGCGGGCATGACAATGGTGGCGTCGATGCCTAGTTCCCGTGCCGCCAGCGCTACGCCTTGAGCATGGTTGCCGGCTGACGCGGTGATCACGCCGCGCTTCTTTTGCGCAGCAGTGAAATTCACCAGCTTGTTGTAAGCACCACGGATCTTGAAGGAAAAGGTCGGCTGCAGATCCTCGCGCTTGAGCAGGATTTGATTGTCCAAGGCGAGGGACAACGCCGGTGCCGGTTGCAGCGGTGTGCATATGGCGAGTTCGTAGACCGGCGCAGCGAGGATTTTTTTAACGTAACACTCGAGCAAGGTTTGTTGGGCGGGCGTACTGAACATGAAGGTCTCCTGACATTGATCAGAGCCCCGAGACAGAAAAACAAAACCCGCCTCCAGGGCGGGTTGGGTGCTGCAGTCGTGAGCTAGCCCGCCAAATAAGGAATGGCGGTAATAATGCTTGGCTGGCAGCGCAATGAAGTGGAAGTCATGTCTGGAAATTAGCCGGGGGACGGGGGGCAAGTCAATGGGTAATCTCCCTGCCCCGCCTTCCGCAAGCACTACACGGAATGCCATGTTTCCACACGATCTGAATGTTGCGCCTTCCCCATTTTTCAGCGTGGGGATTTTTCCAGCGTCCAACTCAGGACGTCCAAGGCATCACAGCCATCCTGAATCAATATGTGTGCAGCGTTGGCGAAATGTTCCAGATCGTGTCCATCAGCGTCTTTCACACACAGGCAGGCAACGCTGTTAAGCAGATTGCGCGCGGCTTTGAATCGGTGGACGGCGGTCTCGAGAAGATCAGAAGCGCGGGCGTCGGTGTCGATGTAAAGAGTCGGCCCGACGCTGAAATTGCCTTGGAGCGGATGGTATTTGGACATGGTTGAATCTCATCTGATGGGTGAAGCTCCCACCCGTCCGCGGCTAAACGAATAAGGGTGGTAGCCGTACGCGGGTTAGCCGACCGGCAGATGAAACCGGCACACCCGAGGGTGTCCCACGCACAGCCACCATAAACACATACATGCCAGGCAGCCAAAAGCGCCACGATTATACCGGCGCTTGTGCATCATCTGTTACGACCGGCTAAGGTCGATCACCGTTTTTTCGGCGACGAACAAACTTTAGATGAGCTTTCAGAGGACTGATACCCGGTTTCCGCGATTCGGAGACGTCCTACACCTCTGTCGGAAATCCCCCGTTCTCAATTTTTTCAGCCGCCCCGCAGCACTCGCTTCTGACCCACGCCTCGATGGCATATTCTCCATATGGCCGTTCAATCAAAGGCACCTGGGAATGGGAATATCAGCAAACTTCATCGTCCATGAGACCGCTCACTGGATCGTCAATCATCACCTGTCATCCGCCCTCCCCGGCTACCTTGTGCTTGGGGCAAGGGCTGACGTCAATTCACTCGGTGATCTTCCTGCCGACGCGCTGAGCGAGTTGGGCGGCCTGCTGGCAACCGTGCAGAAAACCCTCCAGCTGCGGCTCAAGCCGAAATGGCTCTACATCAGCCGCTTCGGCCACGATCCCGGCCATGCCATTCATTTTCACTTCATCCCGGTGTATCACTGGGTGGAAGAGCTATTCTGGAACGATTCGCGGTACAGGCTTTTGAACACGTTCGCGTCGAAGGGAAATGCCCCGTCGTTGACCGACGGCGCGGAGATGACGCTGTTCGTCTGGCGCGAATTTGGCGAGAGCCCTGAGCCACCCGCTGTCCAGGGACCCTCGGTCGCTGAAGTCATCAAAGAGTTGCGCCAGGCGTTCAAATAGCAGAACACCCTGTGTGCAGCCGGGAGTGAAAGCGCATGAGCAGAATCCGCTTCTTCATAGTTGCCGTGCTGATCGCGTGCACGGGGCAAGTGGTGGCCGACACCCTGAAAATCAGTGTGATCGGCGCCGGAAAAGTCGGCGGCACACTGGGCACTCTTTGGGTGAAGGCGGGTCACGAGGTGATGTTCTCTTCACGCCACCCCGAGCAATTGCAGCCGCTGGTCGACGCCGCCGGGCCGAAAGCCCGGGCAGGCTCGGTCAGCGATGCGGCCGCGTGGGGCGACGTGATTGTGTTGAGCGTTCCCTACGGCGCGATGCCGGTACTGTCCGAACAGTTGAAAGGCAAGCTGGATGGCAAGGTCGTGTTCAGCACCAGCAATCCATTCAGCGGCCGCGATGGGGACGTCGGGCAAAAAGCGCTGGATCAGGGTGTCGCGCTCGCCGATCAGCATTACCTGCCCGGCGTGCATCTGGTGCGCGCCTTCAACGCCATCGGTGCCGCATCCATGAAGAGCCAGTCGGGCACCGGCAAAGCGATTGCGACGTTCGCTGACGACGCTAAAGCCCGTGAAACGGGTGCCCGACTGGTGCGCGACGCCGGTTTCGTGCCGGTGCTGTTGCCATTGACACGGGCGAACGAAGGCTTGCCGGGAGGCCCCGCCAGTGGCGTATTAAGCGAGGCGCAAATCCGACAGAGGCTGGGCCTGTAGCCGTCCTACTCTTCGCTCAATGGCGCTTGCGGCATCAACGTCGCAATCAATGCCCTTACTGTCCCCGGCAGCGCATCCAGCTCGCGCACGAGAATGCTGCGCTCGCGCACGGCCCATGGCTCTTCGAGCCGGATCGTCACCAGGTGCATGGTGCGACTGTGACGCAACGCTGCGGATTCGGGGATCACGCCGATGCCGACGCCCGCCTCCACCATGCGGCAGATCGCTTCGAAGCTGGACACCTGGATTCTCAGCGACAGGTTCTGGCCCATCCGTTCGACGTGGTCACGCAAAAAACTCAGCAAGGTGCTGCCTTCATGCAGACCGATGTGCTGAAACGCCAGGGTCTGTTTCAAGGTGATTGTTTTCTGCTTCGCCAACTCATGCCCCACCGGCACGATCAGCACCAGGCGGTCGGTGCTGAAGTGGATGACTTGCAACCCGGCGGCCTCGACCGGCCCGGCAATGATGCCCATGTCGGTGCTGCCATCGAGCACGCCACGGACGATATCGCGCGATAAACGCTCCTGCAGGTCGACGGTCACGCCGGGGCGCTTGGCGAGGAAACCGGCGAGTACTTCCGGCAGGAATTCGGTGACGGCCGTGGTGTTGGCAAAGATGCGGATGTGGCCGGAGGAATCGGTGCCGAAGTGGGTGAATTCGGCTTTCAGGTAGTCCACCTGCGTCATGATCAGCCGTGCGTGCTTGAGCAGTTTATGCCCCGCTGGCGTCAGCTCGACGCCGCGGCTGTCGCGGTACAGCAGTCGGGTGTCGAGCTGGCCTTCCAGCGCCTTGATGCGCGCACTGGCGGCGGCGGGAGACAAAAAGGCCCGGCGCGCGCCCTGGGTCAGGCTCGGCGACTCACCGATATGAATGAAAAGACGCAGGTCAGCCAGGTCGAAATGCATGGTCGTGTCCGGCAATACAAGACGCGTTCAGCATACATGAACGCCGGTATACGCAAATGCAAATTCTCAGAATGCCAAGGGGCTCGCATGATCGGCGCACAAGAACAAGCGCAGAGGCTGCCCCCGATATGAACGGTTCAAGTTCACCCATGGATTTCAGTGCCTGGATCGGCCGCACGGAGGAGGCCCATGACGTGCTCAGCCGTAACCTGATCAAGCGTATCGCGGCGACATTCGGCGAAGTGGCACCGGCCGATGGTGAGGCGCTGCCAGCACTGTGGCAATGGTGTTTTTTCCAGGAGCCGATGTTTGAAGCCCAGCTGGGCGGCGATGGCCATCCGGCGCGCGGTGGATTTCTGCCGCCCGCCGACAACCGCAATCGCATGTGGGCCGGAGGCCGGGTCGAGTTCATCGAGCCGCTCACTGTCGGCGCCGAAGCACACCGTTCATCGACCCTCCTGCGCGTGGAAGAAAAGCACGGCCGCAGCGGTTCGCTGCTGTTTGTCACGGTGCGTCATGACTATCGGCAGGACGGCCAGCTGTGCGTGCGTGAAGAACAGGACATTGTCTATCGCGAACCCAATCCTCCCAAACTCGACAGCGGCCAGACGCCGGACGCAGGCGACTGGAGCGAAACCATTTCGCCCACGCCGACCCTGCTGTTTCGCTACTCCGCCGTGACCTTCAACGGCCATCGCATTCACTACGACTACCCCTACGTCACCGCGACCGAAGGCTACGCGAACCTGGTGGTGCACGGGCCGATGATCGCCACGTTCAACCTGCGTGCGTTCATCCGCGCCAACCCCGACAAACGCGTGCGGCACTTCGCGTATCGCGGCGTTCGGCCGTTGACCCTGCCCACCCCGTTTCAAGTGCGCGGGCGCATCGTCGAAGCCGGCGCAGCGCAGTTGTGGGCCGGCAATGCAGCCGGTGTTGCCCAGACCGCCGAGGTCGTTTTCGACTGAAAGCTTTTCCGTGTACGCCCCGCCCTCTGCCGGGCCGTGCGCCGCTGATTGATCCAGAGAGCCCAGCCATGAATCCGTATGACGACGAAGACCTCAATGCCATCCGCGACGGCGTGCGCGCCCTCTGCGCTGAATTCGGTGCAGCGTACTGGCGCCAGATCGACGAACAGAAAGGTTTCCCGGAAGCCTTCGTCAAGGCCCTGACCGATGCCGGCTGGTTGTCGGCGATGATCCCCGCCGAGTACGGTGGCTCGGGTCTGGGGCTGGCCGAAGCCTCGGTGATTCTTGAAGAAGTGAACGCGTGCGGCGGCAATTCCGGCACCGTGCACGGCCAGATGTACAACATGTTCACGCTGCTGCGGCACGGCAGCGAGGCGCAGAAAAGTCTCTACTTGCCCAAGCTCGCCAGCGGCGAATTGCGCCTGCAATCGATGGCCGTGACCGAGCCTTCCACCGGCACCGACACCACCAAAATCAAGACCACGGCCCTCAAGCAGGGCGACAAGTACGTGATCAACGGCCAGAAAGTGTGGATCTCGCGGGTGCAGCATTCCGACCTGATGATATTGCTGGCACGCACCACGCCGCTGGCCGAGGTGAAGAAAAAATCCGAAGGCATGTCGATTTTTCTGGTCGACCTGCGCGAAGCCATCGGCAAAGGCCTGACCGTTCAACCGATCGCCAACATGGTCAATCACGAAACCAACGAGCTGTTCTTCGACAACCTCGAACTGCCGGCTGACAGCCTGATCGGCGAGGAAGGCAAGGGCTTCAAATACATCCTCGACGGCCTTAATGCCGAACGCACGCTGATCGCCGCCGAATGCATCGGCGACGGGCGCTGGTTCATCGAGAAAGCCAGCGCTTATGCCCGTGATCGCGTGGTGTTCGGCCGCCCGATCGGGCAAAACCAGGGCGTGCAATTCCCGATTGCCGAAGCACATATCGAGATCGAAGCCGCCGACCTGATGCGCTGGCGCGCCTGCGAGGAATACGACAACGGCAAGAACGCCGGGGCCAGCGCCAACATGGCCAAATACCTCGCCGCCAAAGCGTCGTGGGAAGCCGCCAACGCTTGCCTGCAAACCCACGGCGGCTTCGGTTTCGCCTGCGAATACGACGTGGAACGCAAATTCCGCGAGACCCGGCTGTATCAGGTGGCACCGATCTCCACCAACCTGATTCTTTCCTACGTCGCCGAGCACTTGCTCGAACTGCCGCGCAGTTTCTGAGGCCCAGCCCATGCACCATACCGATGCCTTGGCCACGTTCCTGGCCGACCTGAATTACGCGCAGATTCCCGACACCGTGCTCGCGCGCACCGAAGACCTGTTTCTCGACTGGATCGGCTCGGCGCTGGCCAGCCAGGGCGCACGGCCGATTCCGTTGTTCGAGCGCTACGCCGAGCGCATGGGACCGGCCGACGGCAACGCCAGGATTCTGGTCAGTGGCCGCGGTACGTCGGCTTACTTTGCAGCCTTCGTCAATGGCGCATCTTCCCATTTGGTGGAACAGGACGATCTGCACAACAGCTCCGTGCTGCACCCGGCCACGGTGGTTTTTTCCGCGGTGCTGGCGGCGGCTCAGGACTTGAACAGGTCCGGCCAGGATCTGCTGCTGGCCTCGGTCGCCGGCTACGAAGCGGGGATTCGCATCGGCGAATTCATGGGCCGTTCGCACTACCGCATCTTCCACACCACCGCCACCGTCGGCACCCTCGCCGCGGCGGTGGGCGTCGGCAAGTTGCTGGGTTTCGACAAGGAACACTTCATCAATGTGCTGGGCAGTGCCGGCACTCAGGCGGCCGGTTTGTGGGAGTTCTTGCGCGATGCCGCAGACTCCAAACAATTGCACGCCGCCAAGGCTGCCGCCGATGGTTTGCTCGCCGCTTACATGACCGAGGACGGTCTGACTGGCGCGCGCAATATTCTCGAGGGCGGGCAAGGCATGGCGGCCGGCATGTCCACCGATGCAGACCCGGCCCGGTTGTCCGATCGGCTCGGCACGCGCTGGGCATTGGCGGAAACCTCGTTCAAGTTCCACGCTTCATGCCGCCACACGCACCCTGCCGCTGACGCCTTGCTGCGTCTGATGCAACGTGAAGATTTGCGCCACGACCAGATCGCCAAGGTGGTGACCCGCGTGCATCAGGGCGCCATCGACGTGTTGGGCCGTGTGGTGAAACCGACGACTGTGCATCAGGCCAAATTCTCCATGGGCGCCGTGCTGGGGCTGATCGCCGTGCACGGCAGTGCGCAGTTGATCGAGTTCCGCGACCTCGCGCTGACTGACGCCGACGTCGACGCCTTCCGCGAAAAAGTCAGCATGGAATTCGCCCCTGAAGTGGACAGCGCCTACCCCGCGCGCTGGCTCGGCCGCGTGATCGTCGTCACTACCGACGGCCGCACGCTCACCGCCGCCATCGACGAACCGAAAGGTGACCCCGGCAACTCGCTCAGCCGCCCGGAACTGGCGGCCAAGTTCCAGCGCTTGCTGGCGTTCTCCGGAGCGCGCACGCCTGAGCAAGGCGAAGCGCTGATCGACAAGGTCTGGCATCTGCGCGATGCGCAGGTGTTGGCGGATCTGATTTAACCGTTGTGAACAGGTGACCAAAATGACCCAGCTCAATCCCCGTCCGCTGGACGGCATCACTGTCATCAGCCTGGAACACGCGATAGCGGCGCCCTTCTGCACGCGGCAACTGGCCGATCTGGGCGCCCGCGTGGTCAAGGTTGAGCGCCCCGGCACCGGTGATTTCGCCCGCGGCTACGATCAGCGGGTCGACGGTCTGGCCTCGCACTTCGTCTGGACCAATCGTTCCAAGGAAAGCCTCACCCTGGACCTGAAACAGGACGCTGCCAGCGGCATTCTCGAATCGCTGCTGGGTAAGGCCGACGTGCTGGTGCAGAACCTCGCGCCGGGTGCGGCGGCACGCATGGGATTATCGTTCGAGGCGTTGCAGGCGCGTTTCCCACGGCTGATCGTTTGCGATATTTCCGGCTACGGCGAAGGCGGGCCTTATGAAAAGAAAAAGGCCTACGACCTGCTGATCCAGAGCGAGGGCGGCTTTCTGTCGGTGACCGGTGGCCCCGGCGAAGACGAAATGGCCAAGGCCGGCTGCTCGATTGCCGACATCGCTGCGGGCATGTACGCGTACACCGGCATTCTCTCGGCGCTGATGCTGCGCGAGAAAACCGGCGTGGGCAGCCGCATCGACGTGTCGATGCTGGAAAGCCTGGTCGAGTGGATGGGCTACCCGATGTACTACGCCTACCAGGGTGCGCCGCCGCCAGCCCGGGCCGGCGCCTCGCACGCGACCATCTACCCGTACGGGCCATTTCCCACTGGCGGTGGCGGCACCATCATGCTCGGCCTGCAGAACGAGCGCGAATGGGCGCTGTTCTGCGAGAAGGTCCTGCTGGATAAAACCCTGGCAACGGACCCGCGTTTCTCGGCCAATTTCAAGCGCTCGGAGAATCGTGAAGCGTTACGGCAGATCATCGTCGACGGCTTCGCGGGGTTGTCGGTCGATGAGGTGGTCACACGCCTGGAAGACGCGCAAATCGCCAACGCCCGGGTCAACGACATGCAGGGCGTCTGGGAGCATCCGCAACTCAAGGCCCGTGATCGCTGGCGCGAAGTCGACAGCCCTTGCGGGAAACTGCCGTCGCTGCTGCCACCCGGCCACAACAGTGCGTTCACCCCGCGCATGGATGGTGTGCCGGACCTCGGGCAGCACACCCGGGAGATCCTCGCAGAGCTGGGTTTCTCTGCGCAAGAACAGGCTCGGTTGACCGCCACTGGGGTGGTTTGAAGGGTGATGAACTTGAACGCTCAAGAGGATTCATGCATGCGCCCAACCATCGTCCGCTCCGCGCTGTTCGTGCCCGGCAGTCGCCCCGAGCGTTTTGCCAAGGCCCTGGCCGCTGGCGCCGACGCGGTCATCGTCGATTTCGAGGACGCCGTGGAGGAACCGTTGAAACGTCAGGCCCGCGATAATCTGGCGGACTTTTTCAGCGAGCAGCCACAGGCTTCGGTCTGGGTGCGCGTCAATGCACCGGGGCACCCGGAACACGTCGCGGATCTGACGTTTTGCAAGCAACACAATGGCGTCGTCGGCATTCTGCTGCCCAAGGTCGAAAGCGCCGCACACGTCGCCGCCGTGTGGCAAACCGGCAAGCCGCTCTGGCCGATTATCGAAAGCGCCAAAGGCCTGCTGGCGCTGGAACAGATTGCCCACGCCGAGGGGGTCGAGCGCTTGTCATTCGGCAGCCTCGACCTCGCCCTCGATTTGAACCTGAACACCGGCAGCGCCGCCGCGCTGCTTTTTCTCGATCAGGCGCGCATGGCCGTGCAATTGCATTCGCGCGGGGCCGACTTGCTGCCACCGCTGGATGGCGTGTTCCCGGCCATCGGTGATCCCGACGGTTTGCAGCGGGCCGTCCGTCATGCGTACGACATGGGTTATGGCGGCGCGCTGTGCATTCATCCCAATCAGGTGGCGGTCATTCATGCTGCCCTCGTCCCCAGCACAGATGATCTGAACTGGGCACGTCGAGTCGTGCAAGCCAGCGCGGCGGCGCACGGCGCCGGTGCTTTTCAGCTGGATGGACAAATGATCGACGCCCCGGTGTTGCTGCGCGCGCAACGGCTGCTGGCCCTGGCGGCCAACTGAACGCGTTCAGCGCGTCCGAATGCAGGGTTACGCAAAAGCTGATTCAGCAAACGCGCCCGATTCGGCATCTTGAGCATGGAGAAATTTCTAAACTGCCTCACCCGCGAGGGCTCAACACGTCCTCAACGACTGACTTCCCCTACAACAATAAAAAGGTGATCACGATGTTGAAGCTGACCAAGGCGATGCTCTGCGCCGCCGCCATTTCCATGGCAGGCCTCGCGCAGGCGGCCGACCCGATAATCATCAAATTCGCCCACGTGGTGGCCGACAATACGCCCAAAGGCCAAGGCGCCCTGATGTTCCAGAAACGGGTGGCCGAACATCCGCAGCTCAAGGACCGGGTCAAGGTCGAGGTCTATCCGAACTCGGCGCTGTTTGGTGACGGCAAGGAGATGGAAGCGTTGTTGGTGGGCGATGTGCAGATGCTGGCGCCGTCGCTGGCGAAGTTCGAGCAGTACACCAAAAAAGTGCAGATTTTCGACCTTCCCTTCCTGTTCAACGACCTGGCCGCGGTCGACCGTTTTCAGCAAGGCCCGCAGGGCAAAGCGTTGCTGTCGTCGATGAACGACAAGGGCATTCATGGCATGGCCTATTGGCACAACGGCCTCAAGCAGCTGTCGGCGAACAAGAAAGTGATACTGCCCAAGGACGCCCGCGGCCTGAAATTTCGCGTGCAGGCGTCAAGTGTGCTCGAAGAACAGTTCAAGGCGATCCGCGCCAACCCGCGCAAGATGAGTTTTGCCGAGGTTTACCAAGGCTTGCAGACCGGCACCGTCAACGGCACAGAAAACACCTGGTCCAATTACGAGAGCCAGAAAGTCTACGAGGTGCAGCCGTTCTTCACTGAAACCAACCATGGCCTGATCGATTACATGGTCATCACCAACGCCAAATTCTGGAACGGCCTGCCAGAAGATGTGCGCGGCGAGCTGCAAACAATCATGGATCAAGTCACCGTCAAGGTGAACGAACAGGCCGAAGCCCTGAACCGCACGGCCAAGCAAACGATCATCGACGCCAAGACCAGCGAGATCTCCCCGCTGACGCCTGAACAACGCCAGCAATGGCGCGACGCGATGCGCCCGGTGTGGGACAAGTTCTCCGATGAAATCGGCGCCGACCTGATCAAGGCAGCGGACGATTCCAACAAGGCGTCTTGATTGCCAGGCGTTACAGGTGACAGTGAGAGCCGCGCCCGGGCTCTCACGTCATCCGCAGTAAATGCTACGACTGCACGAACGCCAGCAGGTCGGCATTGAGTCGCTCCTTGTGGGTGTCGGTGATCCCGTGCGGTGCGCCTTCATAGACGATCAGTGTGTTGTCCTTGATCAGTTTCGCCGAGGCCCGCCCGGCGGCATCGATGGGCACGATCTGATCGTTGTCGCCGTGGAAAATCAGCGTCAGATCCTCGGTGAAGTCGGTTTCGGGAAACGCCTTGATGCTGTCGTAAGTGTTCTTGTGGCCCCCGCGCACGCCCTGCAACCACCAGGCTCCGCTTCCACGGAGCGGGTGCAAAACCGTCTACGCTGAAAAGAGCAGATGGTCTGAATCAGGGGAACCGGCATGAATGGATCGACAGCGGCGCACTGCTCGTCATGGGTCATTCTTGGCATGCTCGCGACCCTGCTCGGCCTGACGACAGGCTGTTCAGGCAAAGCTGCGACGTCTCGCTACACTCCTTCAAGCACCGGTTCAAGTTGCTACGCCAAAGCGCTTCCGAGCATTGGTGAGGGCGGCCTGGCCTGGGGCGACACTTTGAACGTGGCGCGCAACAAATCCATGAACAATTGCATCCGTTATGCCGAGCGTTCCGGCGGCACGCCGAATACCTGCCAAGTGGTGTTGGCGGAGTGCAGGAAGTGACCCTGTTGCGACCGCCGAGGCGTTGTCCGGACGAGCGACCTGGCCATTCGGCAATTCTTGTTAACTTTAATAATCGCTGGCCTGTTTAGCAGCTGGCGACCCCGGCCGCTACAGTGGTCTGCGATGAAAATCATGCCCGATCAATCCCACCAGCACTTCAGCTGCCGCACTCAGCTCGCCGGGCGCTGACATCAAGCGCAGTTCATGCACGGGCAGCTCGGGGAATCCGTCTGCCGCCGTCAGCACGCGCATGCCTTCACTGACCCGGGCGCGGTCGACGATGCCGATCGCCAGGCCCGCCTCCACGGCGGCATCCAGCGCGATAACGCCTGCGCTGATGATCACCGTCCGCCAGCGTCGACCCTGCCGCGACAGGCTATCAACGGCGACCGCGCGATATGGGCAGCCCTTGCCATGCAACGCCAACGGAACCGGTTTGCTCAGGTCCAGCGCATAGTCGTGCGCAGCGACCCAGACGGGCTCGGTGACCCCGAAGGTTTTCACACAACGTTCGGCCGGTGCCGCCGCGTCAACCGGTTCGACCAGCAGCGCCATATCCAGCTGCCCGCGCTCAAGGCGCACGCCCAAGCGCCCACTGTTCCCGGTTTCGACTTCCAGCTCGATCCCCGGAAAGTCCGCCGTCAGGTGTGGCAACGTACAGCCCAGCACGGCAGCGGCATACTCCTCGGAGATTCCCAGCCTGATCCGTCCACTGGCCACTGGAGCGGTGAAGCCGGCCAGCAGACGATCATGGAGCATCAGCAGCTCGGCGGTTTGCAGCGCGAAGCGTCGACCCAAAGGCGTCAGGGTGACGGTCTGATTGTCGCGCTCCAGCAAGCGCCCGCCCGCCAGCGCCTCCAGTCGGCGAACGTGCAGGCTCACCGCCGAAGGACTCTTGTTCAAAAAATTCGCCGCTGCGAGAAACTGGCCAAAGCGCACGATGGCCTGAAAAGTTCGCAGCAGGTCAATTTCCAGCGTCTCCGACATGGTTCAGGATTCCTGCATCAGTGCTGCTGATCGTATCGTTTGATTGCACCAGCCATTCCTTCATACCATCGAATCCAGCCCACTGTCAGGTGCCAACCGATGAACGTTGCCCTATCTCGAGTATCGCTGTGGGGAAGCGCCCTGCTTCTGCTGACCATGGTCATCAGTTGGAGCTCCGGCTTCATCGGCTACCGTTATGCTGCCGATCAGGGCGGCGTCTACCTTGCGTCGCTGTGGCGTTTCGTTCTCGCGGCGGCGGTGTTGCTGCCCTTCGCCTGGAGGGGATTGCGAGCGCTGTGCCGTCGCGATGTCATCCATCAAAGTTTGCTGGGTGTGTTCGCCATCGGCGGCTACATCGGGCCGATCGCCGGCGCGATCCAACTGGGCGTCGCCCCCGGTACCGCTGCGGTCATCGCCAATCTGTTGCCCTTGACGATTGTGGTGCTGGCCGGCTGCGTGCCGGGGCAACGCACGCGAGGCTGGCAATGGCTGGGATTGGCGCTGTGTCTGCTGGGCATGCTGGTGGCGAGCAGCGCCAGCGTCGAATGGAGCGCCGCCAATCTGTGGGCTTATGTTTTGCCCCTGCTGGCGGTGTTCTCGCTGGCGGCAGCGACGCTGTATGAAAAAGCCGCACCCGGTGCCTCGATGCCTGCGCCGACTGCGTTGTTCATTCAAGTCTGCGCCGTCACGCCGGTATTCGCCGTGCTGGCGTACTTTGAAGGCGCACTGCTACCGCCTGCCACCGCGGGTTTCGCCGCGGGTGTCGCGTGGCTGGTGTTCTTCGCAACGGTTGGGGGCTATGGTTCTTACTGGTTGTGCCTGCAACGCTTCAGCGTGCAAAAAATCAGTGGCGCACTGTTTTTGGCGCCGCCTGTCACGCTGCTGTGGGCGTGGCTGCAGTTTGGCGACCCCTTGCCCGTCAGCGCTTTGGCGGGCATCGGCCTGACGTTGCTGGGTTTGCCATTGCTGGGAATGAAGTCGCCAGACACAGTGGTTGAACGTGACAGCCGTCGAGACGACCTGAGTCAATGTCGTGAATAAGTCCGCGCTACGCAATCGGTGGAGGAATAAACCAATCCGTTGACCTGCGACATATAACGAATGATTTCCAGCGGGCGCATCGCGAAAATGGACATACACTCAGACACTGACTTCAGTGACGTCGGCCTTCGGGCCTGGCTAAGGAATCAATGAGTGAATGTGAATTGGGAAGGGATATTGCCGATTCAGGGCGAAATCATCGTGGTCGAGGACGACCCGACGCTGCGTTCCTTGATGGTGGACATCGTCGAAGAAATCGGCGCCAAGGCCACCGCGTTCGACACGGCCGACGATGCCTTGACCTACCTCTTGCATGCGCACGAACAATGCCGCCTGGTGATCGCCGATCACGGCGTGCCGGGGCAAGTGCAAGGGACGGAGTTCATCGAAATGGTGCGGGGACAATGGCCGCACATCTCGGCGATTCTGACATCCGGTTATCTGATTGATCCACAGACGCTGCCCGCCTTGACGCTGTACCTGCACAAACCGTGGTCACTGGATGAGCTGGTGCTGGCAGTGACGCAACTGCTTCAACCGGATCAGCCCGTGAAAAAGTCCGGTTAGCCAGCTGACACTTTACGGGCTCCGTCATCAACGACCCGACCAAGAGATTTTTGCATTGACTGAAATTGATATCTCTCGATTTATTTCCCGCTGGCAGGATCTCGGGTTAGCGGACGCGGCTACGCAGGCCTGGGACGTCACCCAGGCCGCCGAACATCACGTTGTGACGCTGCTCGGGAGACTAGGGCCCGGTTACCGTCTGCAAGGAAGCGTCGCGGTCCACGAGACAGCCACAGTTGAGCCGGGGGCAATCCTCAAAGGTCCAGTGGTGGTCGGTCCGCATTGTTTTGTTGCAGCAGGGGCATACCTTCGCGGCGGCACTTACCTGGCAAGCCGCTGCATCATCGGCCCCGCTTGTGAGCTGAAGAGCAGCTTCATGCTGGACGGCAGCAAGCTAGCGCATTTCAATTTCGTGGGCGATTCGCTACTGGGTGCAAACGTCAATGTCGAGGCTGGTGCCGTGATCGCCAACTACCGCAATGAGTTCGAGGGCGCGAACATCACGATTCTCGTCAATCAACGCATTATCGAAACGGGCGTCTGCAAGTTCGGAGCTCTGGTGGGTGACGGTGTACGAATTGGCGCCAACGCGGTGGTGGCGCCGGGTGCACTGCTGGAGCCGCGCACTATTGTGCCCAGACTGGGGCTGATCGATCAGGGTGGCTCTCGCTGACCGACGGTGTACCAGTCTGAACCTGCGCGTCGGATACCTGCCTAATGGAAGAATCCAGCGAAGCGAGTCATCACATGCATATGTCCGAGGCATACCAAATCATGGAAGCCCTTTCCACCAATGACGCCAACATGAAAATTCGCGAAGGCTGGAAGCTGCTTTCCGTCGTGGTTACTACTCATCCCAATGGCCACCTTCACCCTGCTATATATTGGCTAAAGGGCAGCCTAACGATCAGAAGTCTGCAGCAGACTGACACCTTCGAATGGTGCGAAGCGCTCAGCCCGCGGAGTACGCTTTCTTTTCTCCGTATCAATCCGCTGACTGCTTTTTTGGAGGCCGGCGAGACGTTAATCACGCCTTGGGAATTTGTAATAAAGAATTTCAGCGGCGGTTTGTGGTCTATTCCGAACCACAAGCCAGAGCCCGCCTCATGAAATTTTCAAAATTCTGCCAAGCCCTCTCCAACCGAGCCGGCAGTTCGAAGACCTTTCTCACCGCCATCATGTTGATCATTGCGTGGGCCGTCACCGGTCCGTTGTTCAATTACAACGACACGTGGCAACTGATCATCAATACCTCGACCACGATCATCACTTTCCTGATGGTGTTCCTCATCCAGAACACGCAAAACCGTGACAATGACATCCTGCATTTGAAAATCGACGAGCTGATTCGAGCCACCAAGGAAGCGCAGAACGCCACCTTGTCACTGGACAAAATGGGCACCCGGGACTTGCGCAAACTGCGCAAGCATTACAGCTCGCTGGGTGATCCCGAGCAGATCCGGTTTGACACCGAGTCTGCGGAAGATCAGCGCCCTTGAGCCAAAAACGATAACGTCCTGATCGGCTTAGTGTTTTTCAGGGGCGCAGTTTGGTCCCTGAAGATTCCGCTTCCAACAGTGCAACAACGCATGGACAGCCGACCGCCGCGGGCCAATGATGCATAGGTGCGCAATACCGGAAACAGACCTCGAATAACAATAAACGAGTGCCGTGACTGCCTATGAACATCCTCTACGACGAACGCGTCGACGGCGTGCTGCCGAATGTCGACAAAGCCGCGCTGATCCAGGCACTGAACGAGCAGATGCCGAACCTGGACGTGCTGCATCAGCCAGAAGAGTTGCGGCCGTACGAATGCGACGGATTGTCGGCCTATCGCACCACGCCGATGCTGGTGGTGTTGCCACGGCACCTCGATGAGGTGCAAGGCGTGTTGCGGCTGTGTCATGAAAGGCGTGTGCCGGTCATCGCCCGAGGCGCCGGCACCGGGTTATCCGGTGGCGCCCTGCCCTTGGAGAAAGGCGTGCTGCTGGTGATGGCGCGCTTCAACAATATTCTGCACATCGACCCTGCGGCTCGCACTGCGCGAGTTCAGCCGGGGGTGCGCAACCTGGCGATTTCCCAGGCCGCCGCACCGTTTGGCCTGTATTACGCGCCTGATCCCTCTTCGCAGATTGCTTGCTCGATTGGCGGCAACGTCGCCGAAAACGCTGGCGGTGTGCACTGCTTGAAGTACGGCCTGACCGTGCACAACCTGCTCAAGGTCGACATCCTGACCGTAGACGGTGAGCACCTCAGCCTGGGCTCCCAGGCACTCGACTCGCCAGGCTTTGATCTGCTCGCGCTGTTCACCGGTTCCGAGGGCATGCTCGGAGTGATCACCGAAGTCACGGTCAAACTGCTGCCGAAACCGCAAACTGCCAAGGTGCTGCTGGCCGCCTTCGACAGCGTGGAGAAAGCCGGGCGTGCCGTCGGTGACATCATCGCGGCAGGCATCATCCCCGGTGGTCTGGAGATGATGGACAACCTGGCGATCCGCGCCGCGGAAGACTTTATTCACGCCGGTTACCCGGTCGACGCCGAAGCCATTCTGCTGTGCGAGCTCGACGGCGTCGAAGCCGATGTCCATGCAGATTGCGACAACGTTCGTCTGGTGCTGCAACAGGCTGGCGCCATCGAAGTGCGGCTCGCCAAAGACGAGGCCGAGCGCGTGCGCTTCTGGGCCGGACGCAAGAATGCCTTTCCAGCGGTGGGTCGGCTCTCGCCGGATTACTACTGCATGGACGGCACGATCCCGCGCCGCGCATTGCCCGGCGTCCTGCAAGCGATTGCGGCGTTGTCGGCTGAATACGATCTGCGCGTGGCCAACGTTTTTCACGCCGGCGACGGCAACATGCACCCACTGATTCTGTTCGACGCCAATCAGCCGGGCGAACTTGATCGCGCCGAAGCGCTGGGCGGCAAGATCCTTGAGTTGTGCGTGAAAGTCGGCGGCAGCATCACCGGTGAACACGGGGTCGGCCGCGAGAAAATCAATCAGATGTGCGCGCAGTTCAACAGCGATGAGCTGACGCTGTTTCATGCCGTTAAAGCCGCGTTCGATCCGAGCGGCCTGCTCAACCCCGGGAAGAACATTCCGACGCTGCACCGCTGTGCCGAATTTGGCGCGATGCACGTGCACATGGGGCAACTGCCCTTCCCCGAACTGGAGCGCTTCTGATGCATGGCGAACGCGATCTCGATGACAGTGGCGCCCTGCTGGAGCAGGTCAACCAGGCGCTGCAAAACGTCACGCCGCTGCGCATTCAGGGCTCCAACAGCAAGGCTTTTCTCGGTCGCATTACGGCGGGCGAAGTGCTCGACACGCGCTCGCACCGCGGCATCGTCAGCTACGACCCGACCGAATTGGTGATCACCGCCCGTTGCGGTACCCCTCTGGCCGAGCTCGCGCAGGTGCTGGACCAGGCACAGCAGATGTTGCCGTGCGAGCCCCCTGCTTTCGGTGACGACGCCACGGTGGGCGGCATGATCGCCAGCGGCTTGTCCGGGCCTCGTCGGCCGTGGTCGGGTTCGGTGCGGGATTTCGTCTTGGGTACGCGGGTCATCACCGGGCTCGGCAAGCACTTGCGCTTCGGTGGCGAAGTGATGAAAAACGTGGCCGGTTACGACCTGTCGCGCCTGATGGCGGGCAGCTTCGGCTCACTTGGCGTGATCACTGAAGTATCGCTGAAGGTGCTGCCCAAACCGCGACAATGCCTGAGTATCAGCCTCGAGATGGATGCCGACCGCGCCTTGCTGCGCCTGGCGGAATGGGGCCAGCAACCGTTGCCGATCAGCGCCGCCTGCCACGACGGGCAGCGTTTGCACCTGCGCCTTGAAGGGGGCGAAGGGTCGGTAACGGCCGCCCATGACCGACTCGGTGGCGAGCTGCTGGACGCTTGTTTCTGGACTGATCTGAATGAGCACCGGCTGAATTTCTTCGACGAGGATCAGCCGCTTTGGCGCCTGTCCGTGCCGAACAATACCTCGCGCCTGTCGTTACCGGGTCGGCAACTGCTCGATTGGGGCGGCGCCCAGCGCTGGTTGAAGTCGGATGCCGATGCCCCGTTCATTCGCAGAGTGGTCGACGAGGTTGGCGGGCACGTGACCTGCTACAGCCACGGGCTGAGCGACTGCCCGTTCCAGCCATTGCCCGAGGCGTTGATGCGCTACCACCGCAGCCTTAAACAGCAACTCGACCCTCAACAGATTTTCAACCCCGGCCGCCTGTATGCGGAGCTCTGAACCATGCAGACAACCCTGAGCGAAGCGTCGCGCCAACTGCCCCGCGCCGAAGAAGCCGAGAGCATTCTGCGGACCTGCGTGCATTGTGGTTTTTGCAATGCGACCTGCCCGACTTATCAGCTGCTGGGCGATGAGCTGGACGGCCCGCGTGGCCGTATCTATCTGATCAAGCAGGTGCTGGAAGGCAACGAGATTACCCGCAAAACGCAGCTGCATCTGGACCGCTGCCTGACCTGTCGCAATTGCGAAACCACCTGCCCCTCGGGCGTCGATTATCACAACCTGCTGGACATCGGACGCGCGGTGGTCGATGCAGCGGTTGTGCGTCCGCTTGACCAGCGGTTGCTGCGCGAAGGCTTGCGCGGCGTGGTGCCCAATCCCGGTCTGTTCAAGGCGTTGATCGGCAGCGGCCAGGTATTCCGCCCCTTGCTGCCGAACAGTCTGCAGGGCAAGTTGCCGCGCAAGGTCTACCCGAGCCGATCGCGACCGGTGACGCAACACACCCGCAAAGTGCTGATGCTCGAAGGCTGTGTGCAACCCAGCCTCTCGCCCAACACCAATGCGGCGACAGCGCGGGTTCTGGACCGTCTGGGCATCAGCATCATTCCTGCACGTGAAGCCGGTTGTTGCGGCGCGGTGGATTACCACCTCGACGCGCAAGCCGCCGGCCTTGATCGCGCTCGGCGCAACATTGATGCGTGGTGGCCGAGCGTTGAAAAAGGTGCCGAGGCGATTGTGCAGACAGCCAGTGGTTGCGGGGCGTTCATCAAGGATTACGGGCATTTGCTTCGGGCTGATCCGGCGTATGCCGCCAAGGCTCGCCAGGTCAGCGCGCTGGCCCGCGACCTCGTGGAAGTACTGCGCGATGAACCGCTTGAAACGCTCGCGCTTCACAGCGATCAGCGCCTGGCCTTTCACTGCCCATGCACTTTGCAGCACGCGCAAAAACTCGGCGGCGCGGTGGAAGCGCTGCTGATCCGCCTGGGTTTCAACCTTACGGCCGTACCGGACAGCCACTTGTGCTGCGGATCGGCCGGGACCTATTCCATCACTCAGCCGGTACTGGCGCGGCAGTTGCGCGATAACAAACTCAACGCGCTGGAAAGCGGCCATCCCGACGTCATCGTCACGGCCAATATCGGCTGTCAGTCCCATCTCGATGGCGCCGGCCGCACGCCTGTGCGGCACTGGATCGAGCTGGTTGAAGACGCCATGTCATCCCCGACTCAGGAGCAATCCGATGAACAGTAAAGCGATTTTGAGCCAGGTCGAAATCAGCCGTATTCTTGCCGCCGCCCGTAGCGAAGCGCAAAACAATCAATGGGCCGTGACCATCGTCATCGTCGACGACGGTGGCCATCCGCTCGCCCTGGAACGTCTCGACGGATGCGCACCCAGTGCCGCCTACATCGCCACCGAAAAAGCCCGCACCTCGGCACTCGGGCGGCGTGAATCGAAAGGCTATGAAGACATGGTCAACGGCGGACGCTACGCCTTCCTCTCGGCCCCCCTGCTCACCTCGCTGGAAGGTGGCGTGCCGATCATATACGACGGCCACGTGATCGGCGCGATCGGGGTGTCAGGGGTCAAAGCCGAGCAGGATGCCCAAGTGGCCAAGGCTGGTGCTCAGTGCCTGAAGTGAGCGGATGGGCCGACCTCATCGCGAGCAAGCTCGCTCCCACTGGGGATTGGTGGTGCGCATACATTCGGGATCTGGCTGCGGTCAATTGTGGGAGACAGCCTGCTGGCGACGGCGGTGTGTCAGTCGCGATTATCCGTCGGCTGTACTGGCCTCATCGCGAGCAAGCTCGCTCCCACTGGGGATTGGTGGTGTGCATACATTCGGGATCTGGCTGCGGTCAATTGTGGGAGACAGCCTGCTGGCGACGGCGGCGTGTCAGTCGCGATTATCGGTCGGCTGTACTGGCCTCATCACGAGCAGGCTCGCTCCCACAGGGGATTGGTGGTGCGCATACATTCGGGATCTGGCTGCGGTCAATTGTGGGAGACAGCCTGCTGGCGACGGCGGTGTGTCAGTCGCGATTATCCGTCGGCTGTACTGGCCTCATCACGAGCAGGCTCGCTCCCACTGGGGATTGGCGGTGCGCATACATTCGGGATCTGGCTGCGGTCAATTGTGGGAGACAGCCTGCTGGCGACGGCGGTGTGTCAGTCGCGATTATCCGTCGGCTGTACTGGCCTCATCGCGAGCAGGCTCGCTCCCACTGGGGATTGGTGGTGCGCATACACTCGGGATCTGGCTGCGGTCAATTGTGGGAGACAGCCTGCTGGCGACCGCGGTGTGTCAGTCGCGATTACCCGTCGGCTGTACTGGCCTCATCGCGAGCAGGCTCGCTCCCACTGGGATTGGTGGTGCGCATGAACTGTGCCTTCGGCCCGGACGCAGCCTTGCGGGCTCGGCAGCTGCTACAACGGCGTGTTACATCGGCTAAATGAGCGTGTCGATTAGTCATCGTGCAGTTCCCCAGCGAGGAAATCCACCAGCGCCGAGACGCGTCTGCTGGTTGTGCGGCCGGTGGTCACTGCGTACAGGTCCACGTGCGCGGGAATGAATTCATCGAGCACTGTTTCGAGCAAGCCTGATTCGATTTCGCGGCGCACTTCCCAGCGGTTCTTGATCATCACGCCGTGCCCCTGCAACGCCCAATGGCGCAATACCCCGCCGTCGTTGGCAATACGGTTTCCCGAAACCCGCACAGTGACCGGCTTGCCGTCGACCATGAATGGCCAGGTCGAAAACGGCACGCCCGGTCGATGCAGGATCAGGCAATTATGCTCCGCTAACTGCTCGGGATGCCCCGGCCTGCCATGCGCATCCCAATAGCCAGGTGCCGCGCAGATGATCCGCTGGCTGCGCACCAACGCTCTGGACCGCAGGTTCGAATCCACCAGCGGGCCATTCGCAGCGCAAGGTCAAGGTTGTGTTCGATCATGTCGATAACGCCGTCGCCCAGATGCAGGGTGACCTGGATGTCCGGGTGCAATTGCATGAATCGATCAATGGCGGGCACCAGTTGTACACGGCCAAAATCGCTGGTCGCGGTCATGCGAATCGGCCCTTTCAAAGGTCCGCTCTGGCGGATCCCGTCGATCGCCGCTTCCCACTCCGCCAGAAACCGCCGGGCATAGACCAGAAACTGCTCGCCTTCATGGGTAAATGTCAGCTTGCGCGTGGACCGCGTGATCAGGCGAGCCGAGACACGTTCTTCCAGCTGCTGCAACGCAAGGGTGACCGTCGAGGTGGCCACGGATTGCTGATGGGCCGCTGCCGTCAGGTTGCCGGCTTCTGCAATGCTGACGAACAGGCGCAAGGCATCAAGTGTGTCCATGACCGTTCAATCCGAAGCGGGGCCTGCGTCGACGATAATTCGGCAGGCTCGAAAAGTCATCTCGAATCCGGCCGGATTATCGTTGCAATGAAAATACCTCAGGATTGAGCCATCCACTGAATTGCGAGGTCATCATGAACATCGACTTTACCGGACGGAAGATTCTGGTTTCCGGCTCAACGAGCGGCATCGGTTTTGCAACGGCCAAGGGTTTCCTGCAGGCGGGTGCGCACGTGGTCATCAATGGGCGCAGTCAGCAAAGCGTCGAGAATGCTCTGCAACGCTTGGGCTCGCTGGCATCAAACGCCACAGGGTTTGCCGGCGATCTTGGCAGTGAGTCCGGCTTCCAAAAACTCGTGGCCGAGCATCGCACCTTCGATGTCGTCATCAACAACCTGGGTATTTTCAATCCGCAGGATTTCTTCGAGACACCTGACAGCGAATGGCAACGGTTTTTCGACATCAATGTCATGTCCGGCGTACGCCTCTCGCGGGCCTATGCCCAGGGCATGGTGGAGCGCAAATGGGGCCGCATCGTGTTCATTTCGTCCGAATCGGCGCTGAATATCCCTGCCGACATGATCCATTACGGATTCACCAAAACCGCTCAACTGGCCGTGTCCCGCGGTTTGGCCAAGCGCCTGGCCGGCACCGGAGTAACGGTCAACGCCGTGTTGCCAGGGCCGACGCTCTCCGAGGGTGTCGCTGAAATGCTCAAGCCCGCGGTCGAAAGCTCCGGCGACAGTCTGGAGCAAGTGGCAGCCGATTTCGTCAACGCCCACCGCGGCTCCTCGATCATTCGACGTGCGGCCAGCGTCGAGGAAGTGGCCAACATGATCATTTACGTCAGCTCCGAACAGGCATCTGCCACCACCGGCGCCGCGCTGCGCGTCGATGGCGGCGTGGTCGACAGCATCGTCTGACAGATGCCCGGCGTGGGCGCGTTTCATTCATTCAGCCTGGCGGTGCGTCGTCCATCCAACACGACCGCCGCCAACCTTCAGAGAGTGAAAATTTGCGATGAAAGATCCAATCATCAGCGCCATTGAGGCGCGTCGTACCGTCAACCTGTTTGATGCGTCGCGGCGCATTGAGGAGGAGCAAATCGCCGAGTTGGTTCGGCTGGCGACCACCGCACCGACGGCGTTCAACCTGCAGAACTGGCGTTTTATCGCTGCGCATACAGGCGAAGGCGCGTCTGCGCAAGATTGCCTGGGATCAGGCCAAGGTTACCGAGGCGGCCGTAACGTTTATTGTGTGCGGCCAGTTGGCGGACTACAGGACGATTCCTGACCGCTTGGCGCCGTCGGTTGAGGCCGGTTTGATGCCTGAGCAGATGGTGCCGGGCTGGGAAGGCGCGGCGAAAAGTCTTTACCATGATCAACCGCTGAGGCAGCGCGACGAAGCAGTCCGCACGGCAACTTTTGGCGCTGGCACGCTTATTTATGCGGCGCAAGCGATGGGTTTGGGGTCTTCGCCAATGATCGGTTTTGATGCCGAGGCGGTGGCCGAGGAGTTCGGGCTGGCCGAGGATGAGATTGCGGTGATGTTGGTGGCTGTCGGGGAGCCGCTGCCGGAAAACTGGCCGCAAAAGCCGCGTCGCCCGCTGACTCAGGTGTTGAGTGTTGTTTGATTAAGGGGCATTGCAAAACCTTGTAGCAGCCGGACGCAGGCTGCGCCAGCTGCTGCAGGTTTGTGTCGTTCACTCAGCATTCATTTCGGCCGCCAGCCATCTCACCAACTCGGCAGCAGGCAATTCACGCGCCAGCGGTGCGCCTTGACCGGCCCATTGCACCGCGAAGTCGCTGTTGTTTTTTGCGCTGGCGGCGGTGTTAAGGGCTTTGTTGGCGTCGTAGGCAATCGGGTAGTCCGGCACGGCAGCGCCGCTGATTTGCAGATCGCTGAAGTTGCGATTGACCATGCCCCGCGCCGGGCGTCCGGAGATGGCGCTGGTGACTTGCGTGTGGTGCGCTCTTGGGCTTTTCAGGGCTTCGCGCCAAGCGGTGTTGGTGGACGATTCCGGGCAGAGGATGAACGCCGTGCCCAATTGGGCAGCGCTCGCACCCAGCTGCAGAACGGCGTTGATCCCTGCGCCATCCATGATGCCGCCGGCGGCGATCACGGGTAGCGTACTCGCGGCGCTGAGGACGCGCACCAGGGCGAAGGTGCCCATTTCACTGTCCTGTTGCGGATCGAACACTCCCCGATGCCCCCCCGCCTCGAACCCTTGCGCCACCAGCGCGTGCACGCCGGCCTGTTCCGCCAGACGCGCTTCAGCCAGGTTCGTCACCGAGCACAACAAAACAATCCCGGCATTCTTCAGCGCGTCGACCGCGGCCTGCGGAGGCAGCCCAAAATGGAAACTGACCACCGCCGGTTTTTCTTCCAGCAGCATCTGCAGCATGGCCGGATCGGCCACGAACGAGGTGTAAATCTCGCGCAGTGAAGCAGGAGGCGCGGCGTTGAACTCGGCGAAACAGGGCGCGAGCGCTTTCAGCCACTGCGCTTCACGATCGCGGTCCTGAACGGCTGGCGCGTGGCAGAACAGATTGACGTTGAACGGCTTGTCAGTCAGCGCTGCCGTCTCGCGCAGCATCGCCCGCGCTTGCTCGGCGGTGCTCGCGCCGATACCAATCGCGCCGAGGCCACCGGCATTCGACACCGCTGCGGCAAGCTTGGGAGTGGACACACCGACCATGGGCGATTGCAGAATCGGCAGCTCGATGTTCAGCAGGGACAGCAATGAACGGGACATGGGATCACCTGAAAATGCCTTGAAGGCAAACTTTACGCATCAATAAAGTGCTCCGTAAAATGCAACCGACGGGACGCCAGACTTCTACCGCTGCACAATCGCGCGATTCAACTTCGGCACGGTGAAGCTGAACTCCGTCCCGCGACCGACTACGCTCTGCGCTTCGATATGTCCGCCGTGAGCATTGACGATGCCCTGGGTAATGTAAAGACCGAGCCCGGTGCCTGTGGGATTGCCGTCCTTGACCGTCCAGTAACGGTCGAACACGTGCGGCAGCTGGTCCTGCGCAATGCCTTCGCCGTTATCACGCACGCTGAAAACAATGTCATCCCCCGCCGCCATCGCAGACACGCCGATCTTGCCGCCGCGAGGAGTGAACTTGATGGCGTTGCCAACCAGGTTCGACAGCACCTGGAACAGGCGCTCGGGATCTCCATGGATGCTGAGCTGCGGTTCGGCCGTGAAGGAAATCTCGATGTCCTTGTCCAGCGCCAGTGGCGACAGCAACGAATCGGCCTCTTCAAACATTTCGTCGACGGCAATGCGCTGCGGCTTAATCGAGTAGCGGCCGGCGTCGATTTTGGACGTATCGAGCAGATCTTCAAGCAGGGTGTTCATACGCCCGGCAGCCTGCTGCATGGTGTCGATGGCGCGACTGATGCGCCGCGAAGTGTGCGGCCCTTTTGAGCTGAAGACTTTCTGCATCATGCCGCAGAGCATCGAAATGACCGTCATCGGTGTACGCAGGTCGTGAGAGACCACGGCCACCAGATCATCGCGGGCCTGCACCGCTCGCTGTTCGCGCACCACCTGACGGGCCAGATCGGATTCCAGCGCGGAACGTCGCAGGTCGTTGGCCGCGAACAGATCACCACCGCTCCACTTGGTGGAAATGCCGGCCATTTCCACCTTCCAGATCTCGAACGAGGTACGCGGACGCAGGCGCAGCCCCGTATCGGAATCTTCCAGGTTGACCGGCTTGGCCGGATCGCCGCTCCAGCTGATGTTCTCCTTCGCTTCCGGACGGAACCACAACACGCCATTGTCGACCGGCTTGGGCAGGCTCATGGCAAGCACGCCGCTGGCAACGGGCGCAAATGCCGCAGCAGGCGGGTACACCTGCGACAGCTGATGGCTGGCAAATACCTGCTGAGAGGACGCTTGCAGCCATTTGTGCAGCGCTCGAATGTCCTCCGGCTCGGGGCAGTTGCCGTAGCGATGCAACTTGTTGTCGTCAATGACCGCCACACCGCCGGCATTGGCCAGCGCCATCAATACCGCAGGCTGCTGCGCCAGACCGTCGAAGACCGTTTCGGGCGAGTCGATCATCGCCTGATTGAGCAGCGCCAGCGCCTCGATTTTTTCCTCTCGCTGGCGGCTGATTTCCAACGCTTGCATCGCACTGATCTGCAGCGACAAGACCTGGCCGATGGTCTGGCAGGCGCTGCGCAATTCATGTGGCACGTGCAGTGGCTGGCGATTGCCACAGCTGATCAGGCCCCAGAGTTTGTCGCCCTTGAGCAATGAGATGCTCATGGAGGACAACACGCCCATGTTTTTCATGTACTGACAGTGGATCGGCGATACGCTGCGCAGGTGGGCGAAGCTCAAATCCAGCGGCTGGCCGGTGTCCGGACGCAATGTTGGCACCAGTGGCACGGGCTGGTAATCAGCATTGGGGATGATCCGCAGCCAGTTGGTTCGATACAGTTCGCGGGCCTGTTCGGGAATGTCCGACGCCGGAAAAAACAGACCTTGGTACACATCCATGGACGGCGACGTCGCCTCGGCGATCACCTGGCCGTGGCCCTCTTCTTCAAAGCGATAGATCAGCACCCGGTCGTAACCGGTGATCGCCTGGATTTCCTGGACACTGCTTTCGTACAACGACTGCAGTGTCTTCGCCGCTTGCAGGCGCTGCAACATGCGCCCCAGGTTATTGCCCTTGCCGTCCACGACGGGTTGCGCAGGCGGGGTTTGAACCTCCAGTTCCAGCATTAGCACGCCCTGGTGCCGATGTACAAAACCCTCGAACTTTGCGTCATTGAGAGTGAAATGCAAGTTGGGGATGTCGAGTGGATTGTCATACTGCGCAGCCTGCTCGACCTCGCGCGCATAAGCGTCGCCAAGGAGCAGATCCAGCGTTGCACCCAATACGTCCTGCGGCATGCGCCGCAGCAGGGTTTCGACGTTGGCACTGACTTGCACGATGCGCATGTCCGGCTCCGACAAGGTCAGCAGCACACCGTGTGGCTGGATGGCGCCGGGCGTGCGAATCGGTTCGTCGTCACAATTGGCCAGTAATTCATCAAAGGCGTCTTTGTCCAACCGGTTCATAACAATACCTCGGAGCTCTCAAGCCAGTTTTCGAAGCAGGCAAATGTCGTTTGGGCAGCGTTCACCACGCAGTGCCGCGCGGCTGGCTCCAGTGGAAAAGTGGCCAGATAGCCGATGAAATCGCGCCAGCGTCGGCCGGTCGCATCACCATAAATATCCAGGAAAGCGGCGCCATTGGCAGCGTCCAGATTGAGCCGGGAGGCGATCTCGCGACGCAGGATCTGTCCGCCCAACGTAGCGCCTTCAAGCACATAAAAAACGCCCAGACAGGCTTCGGCAGAGTCGATCACAGGCAAGGACCGGCACAGCGGCAATCCGGCGATTTCGCGTTCGGTCAGCCCCAATGCCAGCAAGTCGCCGTGCAATGTGGCGGTTTTGAGTCGTTCGGTCAAAACGAAATCTGGCGGCGCTTGATGGCTGTCTTGCAGACGTCGCTCCAGGGGCTGGTAAAAACCAAAATACGCCTGGATAAGTCGCTGGTAGTGATCGAGGTCAAGCACCGGGGAGAAAAACGGCAGGCGTTCTTCCAGGGCGATATGCAAGGGCGCGGTTTCGGCGCGCAACGCTTGAAGCACTAACGAAACTCCGACGCTGCGGCCATTTGATTGCATGTAGTGAGCTCTGGCGGTCGGGCCTCATCACGGCCGTGGGGGGAGGAAAAGCAGCAGGGAATGGTACGCAGGAACAGGGTTTTGTAAAAAAACCTGACCGGGCGTTCACATTTCAGGGAACTGTTTCCTTTGTGATCTGAGTTGGGCGCGGGCAAAAGATTCCACCGGGATCCAGATAAACGGCGCCAATCTTCAATCGACAGCACTGCAGAACAACAATCCGGCAACCCCCGCCGCTGTCTGACCAGCGACATCATCCACTTCCCGGACGCACTGAAGATCAAACAGACCGTGCCGGAGCGAACTCGCCACGGCGCCTTCGATCAGCGTCCCGACCTTCACCCTCGAAGGCGATGCCAACGGCGCGCCGCACCCGGCGCCCGAGGATTACGCCAATCGCTTTACCGGCAAATATGAATTGCGCCTGATCAGCGGCGGCATCGGCCACAACCTGCCGCAAGAAGACCCGCAGGCATTTGCCAAAGCGGTGATTGATGCGGATCACCTGTAAGGCCAGATTCAGCTTCACGCCCCAGGCGCGAACTCTTTGTAGAAAGCCAGCGCCGCGAGGTTTTTGTCCTTGGCCTCCAACATAATGTCGAACCGATCCATGAATAACCGTGCGTAGGTGTTGGTCCAGCGATTCCACATCTGCGCGCTGTGGCCGTAAAGGTCGCGCTTGCTCACCACTTGCAGCAACTCGTGCATTTGCAGTTTGCGGTCGGCGTCGAAACCCAGTTCCTGCAAACGCTCCGGGGGCTGCGAGTAGTGCATCGTTGGCCGCACTCCGCGCCAGCTGTCAACGACCCGCTGCACGCGCGGAGAATCGGGGGCGATATAGTCGTTTTCGTTGATCCAGCAGTGATGAATGTCGAGCACCACCGGGGCCAGATCCGCCAGTTGCAGACAGTCGTCGACGCCGTAGGTCTTCTCTTCGTTCTCGAAGGTGATGCAGTTGCGCGCTACGTCAGACAGCCGTGGCCAGATCGCACGAATGCCCTCGCCCCCCAGGCGCCCGGCAATGTGCACGTTGCATTTGAAATCCTGAAAGCGCCGGCCGTAGCCCATCATCCGGATCATGTCGGCGTGGTATTCGAACTCGGCGAGGCTGTTTTCCACCACGTTCGGCTTGTCCGAGCCCAGCACGCAGTATTGGCCAGGGTGGAACGACAAACGAATATCCGCCGCTCGCGCCAATGTGCCGATGGCTGCGAAGCGCTCGGCCAGCTGCCTTTGAATGGCCGGATCCTGGTAAAAAGCGGCCACCTTCGGATGACTGTAGAACGGCAACAAATCGCTGCTCAGGCGCAGCATGCGCAAGGTCGGCGGCAACTCGGCGACATACGCCAGCAAACGTAATTGCGCCTCCAGGTTGTGCGCGATGACCTCCAGCAACCTGTCCCGGGCCACCTGCGGCGCGACGCCATCCATCCAGCGCAAAGTGGTGGTTCGCGGATTGAACGGGCTCTCGATGACCTTCAGCGCACTGAGCGAAAGGTCGCGCTCGGGATGCTTGAACTGGCAAGCGAAACCGATTCGTGGGTGGGTCATGGGAAATCCTGGCAGTGAGGCTTGATTGGGAATAGACAGCGGGACGGGGCAGACTTTCCATGAGATTTTCGCAATGCGCCAATTGATGAGTGTCGCTCAGCAAACCTGTGGGAGCCGAGCTTGCTCGCGACAGCGGTGTGTCAGGCGACTTTTGTTTTGAGGGTGTACATATCCGTTGCTGCGGGCTTGGCTGCTATTGGTTTCGCCCTTCGCACGCAAAACCCGTAGGAGCCGAGCTTGCTCGCGATGGCTTTGTTTTGGGCGACTTTTGTTTTGAGGGTGTACATATCCGTTGCTGCGGTTGGGGCCGCTATTGGTTTCGCCCTGACGGCGAGTCACTTTGGAAAAGAGCCCCAAAGTAACCAAAAGGCTCTTGCCCCTCCATTCGGTGCCTCGCTGTGGCTCGGCATGCCCTCACTCCGGCATTGCTCCGGGGGCCCGTCACCATCGGCCATCCATGGCCGGGGGCGACTACCGCGGCATCCTTGCCGCGGTGCCCCCTGCGCAACGCCTGCGTTCGGCCTCTGGGAAAGGGGCCGGTGGATCAAGATCTGAAGCAAAGCAAAGCAACGCAAAGCGCTTCGCCTGCCGCGCAGGATTCCAACTCGACACATCACCTGTACGTTCGCGGCGTTCCGTACAAGTCATGAACACGCACACCCGCCCAGCCAGGTCGGCTACCAGGCCGCCTCGGCGGCTGTGGCGGTTAGCGCCCCCTCGGTAGGCTGAGTAGAAGTTCTGCGCAGTGGGCAACCCGGCATGGATGCCGGGTTAGCCGCGCACGGCCAAGGATGGCCGATCGCGGCGGGCCCACGGAGCAGGACCGGAGCGAAGCCACCGGACGAAAGGGGCAAGAATCCGCCTTCGCGAGCATGCTTGCCACAGGCTCACCTGACAACCTGCCGAATCAAATCAACGGCGAACTGCTCACTACCCGCAACGCCAACCCTTCATACGCATCCAGCGTAATGGTGAATTCACCTTGCGCCGTCAGATCCCCTTCAACCCGCTCGTTGATGATATCCACCACCGGCCCCGGGGCGATGTTGGGCAGGTGCAGGGTTTCGGTAATGGCGTGCGCGCTGAAATTGAGCGCGGTGATTTGAGTGCCCTTACCCGCCGGCAATTCGTGAACCATGATCAGCAGCCCCGGGTTCTCGACATCCGGAATCAAAATCTGCTTGCTGGCCGCGATGTCGTAGGAGCGACGCACGGCGAGGATGCGTTTGAGTTGCGAAGCGAAGGAATCCGGGTCTTTGAGCTGAGTCGGCAGGCTGCCATACAAGGTTTTCGGACGCGGCATTTGCCCGGCCGACAGGGGCGCGTCCGGATTCAGATCAACCAGGTCGTACGCGCCGCGATGAATCCAGCGCGTATCGCCATCCTGCATCAGGTGCGCCACTTGCTCGGCCGGCAGCGGCAAAGCGCCGACCAGGTCCCAACCCGACAGCGCAAAAACCCCAGGCTGCATCGCGTTGTACATCACCAGCAGCAAGTGAATCTGGCGGATCTGATCGATGTCGGCTTTGCTGATCAGGTCCAGGTCACGGATGCCGAGCGCAGCGGTGATGATACTGGCCGTGGTGCAGGACACGCCGTTGGTGACGAACTTGAGGTTGTACGGCGCGTGCTCGCCGGCGAGGCGCTCATACATCTGCTCGCGAATATGCTCGCGCAGAATGTTGCCCGGGAAGGTCTGACCCTGATAAAGAAAAGTGTCGTGCGCGTGCAGGGTCCAGAAGTGCACCAGTTCCAGGGTCAGCTCATCGTGGTTCTGCAACGCGTGAATGAGTGAGGCCGGGTCGATGCCGTAGGTGTGCACCTGGCGCAGCATCAGGCGCAAGAATTCGGCATCGCCCATCAGCAACGCATGCTGGTAAGCCGGCCGGGTGATGAAGTCGTAGGACAGGTCGGCGCCGCCGTGGGACATGGAAGCGATGTCGTCGATGGTCAGGTTCAGTTCCTGAAAACTGAAACCACCGGCCTTGCGAATCGCGCCGCCGAGCAACTGGTTGCCGGTGATCGACAATGGATGGCTCTCGGACCAGGCCGTGCCATCGAGTTTGCGTTCCACGCCGAGGAAACCGTTGGCGTCCAGACGGAGGATTTTCGCGCCCATCACGTCAATGGCATGCAGCGCATCGCCGATGATCATCTGTTGCGCGGCAAAACTGGGGTCCAGCCAATTCAGCGACGGCTGGCCTTCCTTGAAATAATGCAGATAGACCCAGCGTCGCGGTTTGCCATCCACACCGATGACTACCGGGGTCGTGCTCCAATCCGTCTCTTTGACGCCCGGCTCGAAGAAGATCACCCGCTGCAACTGGCCGACGATGTAATGTTTGTCGCGCAGGGCATCGACCTGCAGCGGCGTGAGATTCTGCGCATCGCGTCCTTCCAGTACATCGGGAAGCAACGGCCAGTCTTCCTCACGGATTTCCACCATGTGGTAGAGGCCCGGATAGTCTTCGTAAGCCATTTCCGCCAGGCGGAAATCCGCGCCCTTGCCGGTGTGCGACGGGATCACGTCATCAATGATAACGGCGTTGTGCGCGGCGGCGATGCGGCTCAAGCCTTGCAACTGCGCTTCGGTGCCCAGCTGCGGGTCGATGCCGAAACTGATGCGATCGAAATTGCCGTCGATGGTGGGCGTGTGCTCGCGCCCCTGCAAGCCACCCGAGGTTTTCAGCGGGCCATTGTGGATGCCCTGGATGCCGATCTCGGACAGTGCATGCCACAGCGTTTCATTACCGAGCGCCTCCAGCACCGTGCCGTCCTCGGCGGTGATGATGGAAGCGGGATAAGCGGTGAACCATACCGAAGCCAGCGCCGACGCATCTCTGGGTCGTGTATGAGCGAAAGGTTGCTGCCAGAGTCGTCCCTGTCCGGAATACAGTTTCGCCCGTTGCCGGGCTGCATTCAGCATCGATTGCTCGACTAACCAGTTCACATGATCGTTGCTCTCTTTCGCCATAAGTACAGTCGCTCGCAGTCAGATTCAAACATTCGATCCGCCCCATGAAGCACTGTCTTGCCTGGACCAACGGCGCGGTTAGTTTTCATATGAGCCCGCGAGGCGCCATTCGTTGCATGTAATCGCCACTGGCGCCGCCCCGCCGCTTCAGCTGTCTGCCGTTGCCGCGATTCCCACCAGTTCATTGAATGCATCGCTGTCCAGTGGGCGACTGAGGAAATAACCCTGGCCTTCGTCGCACGCCACCGATTTGAGCAACTGCAAATGCTCGGCCGTCTCGATGCCCTCGGCCGTGACCGTGAGCGACAGCGCGCGGCCCAGGCCGACGATCGCCTGAATGATGGATTTGTCATCCTCGCTGCCGGCCAGCCGGTTCAAGAAGCTGCGGTCGATCTTCAGCCCATCGAACGGAAAGGTGCGCAGGTAGCTCAGCGACGAATACCCGGTGCCGAAGTCATCCATGGCGATGCGCACGCCCAGACGCTTGAGGGTGCGCATTATCTCGAGCGCACCGGTGGCATCTTCGAGCATGACGTTTTCAGTAATCTCGAGCTCCAGGCGCGCAGGGTTGATGCCCGATTCGTTCAGCATCTGCTGCACGCGTTCGATGATGTTGCCGCGCTTGAACTCGCTGGGCGACAGGTTGACCGACACGAACAATTCTTCCGGCCACTGCGCCGCGCAGGCACAGGCGGACGCCATGACCCAGTTGCTCAATGAAAGAATCAGCCCGCTCTCTTCAGCAATTGGAATAAAGGTGTCGGGTGGAATCAGCCCACGCTGCGGGTGCTGCCAGCGCACCAGCGCTTCGGCGCCGACCATGTGACCGTCGGCGATGCGGTAGCGCGGCTGGAAATGCAGCCGCAGCTCGCCATGCTTGATCGCATAACGCAAATCGCTCTCCAGCCGCCGCCGCTCGATGATTCGGGCGTTCATGTCACCGGCATAGAAGCGCCAGGTGTTACGCCCGGCCGCTTTGGCCTCATACAGCGCAATGTCGGCGTAGCGCAACAGCTCGGTCGCTTCGCACGCGTCATTGGGCGCCATCGCGATGCCGATACTGGCGCTGACGAAGACTTCCTGCTCTTCAACCTCCACCGGCCGCTCGATGGACTCGATCAGGCGACGGCACAGCGCCTCGACTTCTTCCTGCGAGCTGACATCGGTCAGAATCAGGACGAACTCGTCGCCACCGACGCGGGCGACCAGGTCACCGTGGCGAACGCAGTCGGCCAGGCGATTGGAAATTTCGTTGAGCACCAGGTCCCCCGCCGCATGCCCGAGCAAATCATTAACCGGTTTGAAGCGATCCAGGTCCAGGCTGAGCATGACCAGCGGCTGCTCAGGCGTCGGCATTGCCTTGAGCTTGCCGTCCAGAAATTCCTGCAGGCGGGTCCGGTTGGGCAGCCCGGTGAGGGCGTCGTGCTGCGAGAGAAACTCGATGCGCCGACGTGCCTCGACTTCTTCGGTCACATCGGTTGCAGTGCCACGGAAACCCTTGTCGTCCATTTCCCGTGCAGACAGCCGGGTGATTCGCTCGCAACCCTTGGTGTCGACATAGCGGCACTGGACGCTGATGTCCGGACGCCGGTTGGGAATACTCAGCCACTGCGACAGTGTGCCCAGTTCCGTGTGCAGCAAATCGTCCATTTGCGCACCGCACCATTCGTCTCTGGACAGCCCGGTGACCGCCTCGAAACGTTCGGAAAGATAGGTGAAACGGCCATCGGCGGAGATTTCCCAAACCCAGTCCGAGCTTGCCTCGACCACGTCGCGAAAGCGCGCTTCACTGGTTGCCAGCGCGGCCTGGCTGCAATGGATCGATTCATAACTGGCGTCCAGCGCCTGGGCCGCAGCCGTGGTGCGGCGCAAAATCACCCAGATCATCAGCCACAACAGCAGTGCGGCGAGAGCGAGCAAAGGCAAGCCCACGCCAAGCAAGTGCAGGCCTGGCCTCGGTGGGTTCCAGTGCAAACTGCCGGCGGCGCCATCCTCGCCCAGCGGATAGACCAACTCCTCGCCAGGTTCTCCGGCGGTTGCGATGTGCAGGCCCTTGATCCCGTAATCCTTGCCGATGTCGGCCAGTTTGGTGCTATCGAGCATTTCCACGAAAATCAACACCGACGGCGTTCGCTCATCCGCCTCCACCGTTGGGTCAGTCCCGGTCGTCACCGCTGCCGCCGCGATCAATGCAGGCACGCCGTTGACGTTGACGAACCGTGTGACCGGCGTTTCCTCTTCCGCACCGGCACGGGCTTCGTCAAGAATCGAGGTGACGGACTGGCCCAGCCATTGCGAGATCTCGACATTTACCAGCTCGCCGTTGATCACCGAATACACAGTGCGATCAACGTCGTTGACGACGAACAGTCCCTGAAAGCCGAAATCCGCGTACATCGTCGGGCCGATATTCTTTCGCACGTAGGCCCAGTCAACGTCTACCTGAGTGTGCAGGTGCTTGTAGGCGTCGCCCCAGAAGGCGTAATCCTTGACCGTTATGCGCAGCGACTTTTCCAGCGATTGGATCGCCTTGTTGGTGTAGAAGGCACTTTCGACCTCCTCCGTGCGATCCAGATCATGCGCCAGGTAAATCAGGGCATAGCCGGCAAGCAGAAAGACCCCGGCCATCAAACCGACGAATTTGAACAGAGAGGCACGCGCCAGTGCCACGCTCGAGCGATTGGACAAGGGGCAGGCAATGGGGTCGAGATCGGTCGGCATAAATTCCCGCTGGGCGTTGAGCGTATCGGTTGCATACCAGCCTATCGGCGGGGATGACAGAAATGTGAATGCCAACCGCCAGGCCAGACGCTGCAGGCGACGAACTGCACTGCACGGGCGACACACTCAGTCATTTCAATGGAACCCGCTCGCCGCCCGGTCCTCTATCGCAGATCAGCACAGGAGGACTTCCCCATGTTTGATCGATCAACCGGCATGAAGCCAGGCGAACGCTACGCCTTCAATCGCAACAGCGGTGAGCGCGCGCACCAGTTTCCGGGCTTCTTCCTCGACGGCAAATATTACCTGGCAGCCGAACTGCAAACTGCGGTTGGCTGGCTTGAAGGCCGCAAGTTCATGTATGACGAACTTGATCTGGACGGCGAGCCGGTATTCCCCGATCGATTAGCGGGTACTATTGAAGACCTGACCCTGACCATGGCCGACGGTGAGCGCCTGATACTCGATGAAGTGCCCTATCGCGCGTACCTCGATTCGCCCGCGCGAAAGGCCGATGTCGCCCGCCGGCCGACGCCCCGCGTTCGCCGGCTCGAGGGCAAACTGGTGGTGATCACCGGCGCCTCCAGCGGCGTCGGTCGCGCCGCTGCCCATGCTTTTGCCGAAGAAGGTGCCCGCCTGGTATTGGCGGCGCGGGATACGACAGCCTTGGCAGAGGTCGTCGAAGAATGTGCGGAACACGGCGCCGAGGCGCTGGCGGTGCGCACCGATGTCACCAGCAGCGAAAACATGCAGGCACTGGCGGAACAGGCTGCCGCCTTCGGTGACGGGCGCATCGACATCTGGATCAACAACGCCGGGGTTGGCGCGGTCGGCAATTTCGAGGACACGCCGCTGGCGGCGCACGAGCAGGTACTGCAGACCGACCTGCTGGGTTACCTGCGCGGTGCTTACGTGGCCTGGCCGTATTTCAAGGCACAGCAGCGCGGGATTCTGATCAACACCTTATCCATCGGCAGTTGGGTGGCGCAGCCCTACGCTGCCGCCTACTCGGCGAGCAAATACGGCTTGCGCGGGTTGAGCGAGGCATTGCGCGGGGAGTTGACCGAGTTCGCCGACATCCACGTGTGCGACATCTACCCGGCGGTCATGGACACGCCCGGCTTTCGCGATGGCGGAAATTTCACCGGCCACGCGCTCAAGCCACCACCACCGGTCTACGACCCGCAACGCGTGGCGGACGCGATGGTTGCCCGAGCGCTGCATCCGCGCCCGACCACTACGGTGGGCAGTGCCGCTGTCGTCGGGCGGCTGGCGCATTTTCTGCTGCCCGGTTTCGAGCGGGTGTCGGGCTGGTTGACCCGTTTGAGCGTGAACCGCAGTTCGTCGTCGGCCACGTCGTCGGGGAACCTCTTCGCGCCGTCGAGTGGCGCGCGTCGAGTGAGCGGCGGCTGGCGGGAAAACGCTCAGCGTCCAGCGTTGATGTGGGCGGCAGGCGCCGCCGTGTTGCTGGGAGGGTGCCTGATTGCATTGAAACGTCATCGCGATCGTCATTAGGATCGCAGTGAGCGTCATCGCCGGTCTGCACTTGACGGCGATGGCGAGTAACGCCAGTCAGTTGAAGACTTCGCAATCGGCCCTACGCCAGGCCCTCAGCGTGCACAAAACACAGCTTGTTGCCTTCCGGATCGCGGCAATAGGCGCCAAAATAATCCTCGGAATACTGCGGCCTCAACCCCGGCACGCCTTCATCACTGCCGCCCATGGCGATCGCCGCCGCCCACGCCGCTTCGACATGTTCCTCAGAGCTGCAGGCGAAGCTGATCTGGGTGCCATTGCCCCACGTCGCCGGTAATCCATTGAACGGTTGTTGAATGAAGAATTGCGGCCATCGCTGCCCCGGATAATGCCAGCCTGCACCCGGCGGGCCACCGTCGTTCTCGTCAGGCATGCGCTTGAGGCCCAATGGCGCGAGCACCGCCTCGTAAAAAGCCAGCATGACGCTGAGGTCACGCGCGCCGACGATGATATGGCTGAACATGTTTCCCTCCGATAATGTTGAATACGATGAGACCTCTGGGAGCAAGCTTGCTCACGACTGGCATCACATCGTAATACCGTGCGAACTCAAAAACGCGACGAACGCCTCTTCATCCAGCACCTTCACCCCTAGTTCATTAGCCTTGGTCAACTTCGAACCCGCGCCCGGACCCGCCACCACGCAATGGGTCTTGGCCGACACCGAGCCCGCCACTTTGGCACCAAGGCTTTCCAGTTTGTCCTTGGCCACGTCGCGGCTCATCAACTCCAGCGAACCGGTCAACACCCAGGTCTGCCCTGCGAATGGCAACCCTTCGATGAGCTTTTTCTCGCTCTGCCAATGCATGCCGAAATCGCGCAACTGCTGTTCGGCGGCTTCAGCGAGCTGGCGATTCTCGGCAAGTGCAAAAAACTCCCGTACCGCATTCGCCTGTTTCTCTGGCAGGGCCTGACGCATGTCCAGCCAGTCCGCATTAAAAACGCCTTGCAGCGAGCCAAAGCGGTCCGCGAGCTTGTGTGCGCCGCCTGGCCCGACCGAAGGAATATGCAATTTATCGAGGAAACCGCCCAGCGTGGTGCTCGCCGCAAACTCTGCGCCCAGGTCGCCCTGACCCTGAATCTGCAACCCGTGCCTGAGCAGATCCTTGATGACCTGCTGGTTGTGCGCATCGTCGAAAAAGCTGTGGATTTCGTGCGCCACTTCCAGCCCCACATCCGGCAGGTAAGTGAGCACCTGCGGCAACGCTTGCTGAACCCGTTCCAGCGTACCGAGAGAGCGCGCCAGCACCTTGGCTGTCTCTTCGCCGACATCCGGAATGCCGAGTGCGTAAATAAAGCGCGCCAGGCTCGGCGTCCTGCTGTGCTCGATGGCGCTAACCAGCTTCTTGCTCGACAGCTCGGCAAAGCCTTCCAGGTCGACAATATCGTCGAACTTCAAGGCGTACAGATCGGCGGGTGAACTCACCAGGCCTTCATCGACCAATTGCTCGACGCTCTTGTCGCCCAGACCTTCGATGTCCATCGCGCGGCGCGAGACAAAGTGAATGATTGCCTGTTTGAGTTGCGCACCACACGCCAGACGACCGACGCAGCGATACACCGCACCTTCGCTTACGGTCTCGCGGCCCTTGCTGCGCTTGACCAGTTGCGTGCGCTCCACCTGCGAGCCGCACACCGGGCACTGCTCGGGAATCTGCACTGCTCGGGCGTTTTCCGGGCGGCGCTCGGTGACGACTTGCACCACTTGCGGAATCACGTCGCCAGCCCGACGAATGATCACGGTGTCGCCGATCATCAGGCCCAGACGCGCCACCTCATCCATGTTGTGCAAGGTCGCGTTGGCCACGGTGACACCGGCCACTTTGACCGGTTTCAGGCGGGCCACGGGAGTGACCGCGCCGGTGCGGCCGACCTGGAATTCAACATCGAGCAGCTCGGTGAGTTCTTCCATGGCCGGGAATTTATGGGCAATGGCCCAACGCGGTTCGCGGGCACGGAAACCGAGTTCGCGCTGGGACGCGATGCTGTTGACCTTGAACACCACACCGTCGATTTCATAGGTCAGGTCGTTGCGGCGTAAACCGATGTCGCGGTAGTAATCCAGGCATTCATCGATGCCGTGCGCGAGTTTGAGTTCACGGCTGATCGGCAAACCCCATTGCTGAAGCTGCTTGAGATTGCCGATATGCGTGTCGGCGATGTCGGCCGAAGTCTGGCCGATGCCATAGCAGCAGAATTCCAGCGGACGGTTGGCGGTGATTTTCGAATCCAGTTGCCGCAAGCTGCCAGCGGCCGCGTTGCGCGGATTGGCGAACGTCTTGCCGCCCGCTTCCAGTTGCGTGGCGTTGAGACGCTCGAAACCGGCCCTGGACATGAACACTTCACCGCGCACCTCGAGCGTCGCCGGCCAGCCGCTGCCTTGCAGCTTGAGCGGAATGTTGCGCACCGTGCGTACGTTGACGCTGATGTCCTCGCCGGTAGTGCCGTCGCCGCGCGTGGCGCCGCGCACCAGCACACCCTCCTGATAGAGCAGACTGACCGCCAGGCCATCGAGTTTGGGTTCGCAGCTGTATTCCACTGCGGCGCCGCCGCCGAGTAAATCCCCGACCGGCAGATCCAGCCCTTCCGTCACGCGGCGATCGAACTCGCGCATGTCGGTTTCTTCGAAGGCGTTGCCGAGGCTGAGCATGGGCACTTCATGGCGCACTTGCGTGAACGCCGACAGCGCCACGCTGCCGACGCGCTGGGTCGGCGAATCACTGGTCACCAGGTCGGGATTGGCCGCTTCCAAGGCTTTGAGCTCATGGAACAAGCGGTCGTACTCGGCGTCCGGAATGCTCGGCTCGTCCAACACGTGATAGCGATAATTGTGCTGATCCAGCTCAGCGCGCAGCTCTAAAATGCGGGTTTTGGCGGCAGTCATCGGTGTTCTCTCATAAAGCAAAAGAGCAGCCTGGGCTGCTCAATTTAAATCACGATAGCCTGATGGCTTGCACTTTGTGGTGAGGGGTTTACCCCCTCGCCACAGAGGCCTGTTGCAGCCTTCAAATCAACGCTTTTGCGTCAGGGCACGACGCTCGAATTCCACGATGCGCTGACGGTAATGCTCGATGGTCTGAGCAGTCAGCACGCTGCGCTGGTCATCCTTCAGCTCGCCGTTCAATTCTTGCGACAATTTACGGGCCGCCGCGACCATCACATCAAACGCCTGCTTGGGATGGCGCGGGCCTGGCAAGCCGAGGAAGAAGCTCACGGCCGGCGTGCTGAAATGGTCGATGTCATCCAGATCGAACACGCCTGGCTTGACCGCATTGGCCATCGAAAACAGCACTTCGCCGTTGCCGGCCATGCTTTCGTGACGGTGGAAAATGTCCATCTCACCGAAACGCAAGCCACTTTCCAGAATGTTCTGCAACAGGGCCGGCCCCTTGAAGCCCGCTGCATCGCGGCAGATCACGCTGATCACCAAGACTTCTTCAGCTTGCGGCTGATCTCTGTCGCTGACCGATGGAGACGGCCTGGTGTCATCCGGGAAATCATCGGCGCTGCTGAAACCCGGGCCGCCGTCCAGATCCAGATTCAGGTTCAAGTCGCCCTGCGAAGGCTCGCCATGCCCACGCTTGCCACGCTTGGAACCCGATTCACGGGTGTCCCGGGCAGGCATGCTCACCGACGGCAGATCGTGTTCGTCCAGTTGCGGTTCCTTGTGGGTGTCCAGCACCCGGGGCGGACCCAACAGCTCGGCGCCGGTGTCCTCGTCGGGCAGATTCGACAAATTACGGTCGAGACGAAATTTCAGTTTCCCCTTGCCGCCGCGCATCCGGCGCCAGCCATCAAAAAGAATACCGGCAATGACAATAATGCCGATGACGATCAGCCACTCGCGCAGACCGATTTCCATGTAATCCCGTGCCTCTATAAAAAATGCTGAAAAATAAGGGGTTTACAACTCGCAAACCGCTTTAAAACGTGGCGCCAACTCTATGTTCTGACAGGCGTTTTGCCCACGTATACGAAAAATTGACATTAAACTAGCACGAACAAAGGGACTTTACAGCAGCTATAAGCCACAAGCTTAAAGCTTCAAGCGCTGGCAACACCGCTTGCGGCTTGTAGCTTGAGGCTCGCAGCTGGCCGTCAGGCCTCGACCATCGCCATCGCTTCCTCAACGTCCACCGCCACCAGCCGCGAACAGCCCGGTTCGTGCATCGTCACCCCCATCAGTTGATCGGCCATTTCCATGGCAATCTTGTTGTGGGTGATATAGATGAACTGCACCGTTTGCGACATCTCTTTAACCAGCCGGGCGTAGCGTCCAACGTTAGCGTCATCCAGTGGCGCGTCAACCTCATCGAGCATGCAAAACGGCGCCGGATTCAACTTGAAGATCGCAAAAACCAGAGCCAGTGCGGTCAAGGCTTTTTCACCGCCGGACAGCAAATGGATGGTGCTGTTCTTCTTTCCGGGCGGGCGCGCCATGATCGTCACCCCTGTATCGAGTAGATCTTCGCCCGTCAGTTCCAAATAGGCGCTGCCACCGCCGAAAACTTTTGGAAAAAGTGCCTGTAAACCGCTGTTGATCTGATCAAAGGTATCTTTGAAGCGGTTACGGGTTTCCTTGTCGATCTTGCGGATCACGTTTTCCAGCGTATCGAGCGCCTCGACCAGATCGTCGTTCTGCGCATCCAGATAACGTTTACGCTCGGATTGTTGCTGGTATTCGTCGATGGCCGCGAGGTTGATCGCACCCAGACGCTGAATGCGCGCAGCGATGCGTTCGAGTTCTTCCTCGGCGTCTTTCTCGTTGGCCTCGGCGGTCAAGGTCGCGAGGACGCCGTGAAGGTCGTAACCGTCCTCCAGCAACTGGTCCTGCAACGTCTTGCGGCGCACGGTCAGGGCTTGCCATTCCATGCGCTGTGTTTCCATCTGGCCACGGATCAACTGCGATTGCTGTTCGGCCTGGTTGCGGCGTTTTTCCGCATCGCGCAGCTCGCGGTCGGCGTCTTCCATGGCGATTTGCGCGGTCTTGAGTTCCTCGTCGACGGTCATGCGCTTGTCGAGCAACTCTTCGAGTTTGAGGCGCAACTCTTCCAGCGGTGCCTCGCCCTCCTCCAGATTAAGGCTCAGTTGCTCGCGCTTTTCGGTCAGGCGCTCGGACTGCATTTCCAATCGTTCAAGGGCCTGGCGCGTCGAATCATGCTGCGCCTTGAGCGAACCCAGCCGCACCGCCAGTTGATGCGCGTGATCCTTGTGCTGCCGGGCCTCCTGCCGCACGCGATCGAGGCGCTCGCGCAGGCTGTCGCGCTGGGCCAGCAATAATTCGCGTTGTTCGGTATCGAGCGCCATGGCATCGAGTGCGTCCTGCAATTGCAGGCGCGCTTCGCCAACGCTTTCGTGTTCCAGCGCGCGTTGCTCAGCCAGCTCGGCAAGCTCTTCGTCAAGGCGAGTGCGGCGCAAGGTCAGCTGTTCGGCTTTGGCTTTACCGGCGGACAACTGCGCCTTCAATTCACCCTGCTGACGCGCTTCGTCTTGCAGCAAGCGGCGCAAATGTTCGCGGCCGTTTTCCTGCTGACGCTGCTGTGCGCGCAGGTTTTGCAGCTGCGTTTCCAGGGTTTCGACCGTGGCTTCGCGCGCTTCCCGTTCAAGGCTCAGATCCTGGATTTCCTGGCCACGCGCGAGCACGCCGCTTTGCGCTTCGCTGGCGCGGCGCACGCGTAAAAAATGTCGACCCACCCAGTAACCGTCGCGGCTGATCAGGCTCTGGCCAGCCGACAGCTGACTGCGCAGCGCCAACGCCTGCTCGAGGCTGTCGACCGGCTTGACCTGCGCCAGCCACGGCGACAAATCAATGTTTGCCTCGACCTTGTCGAGCAAACTGCCCGGCACCCGCACGCCATCGCTGGCCGGGCTGACCAGACGCAGATCGCCCTGGGAAAAACCGGCCAGATCATAATCGCCAAAATCATCGACCAGCACTGCTTGCAGATCGGCACCGAGCACGGTTTCCACGGCCAGTTCCCAACCGGCTTCGACCTGCAAATCTTCAGCCAGACGCGGGCGATCCAACAGCTGCTGTTCTCGCAACCATTCTGCCGTTCCAGTGCCCGGGTCGAGGGCGGCTTGCTGCAGCGCTTCGAGTGAGGCGAGACGCCCGTTCAAACGCTGCAAATCGCCTTGCGCCTGCTGCTGCGCCGTCAGCGCTTGCTGCAATTCCTGACGCAATTGCTCGAGGCGTTCGACCTGCGCTTCTTCGCTGGCCTGCAAATCTTCGAGCGTGGCTTCAGAAGCCGCCAGCTGCTCGCTGATCTCCATGATCGCCGCATCTTCCGGATCGGCCGAGAGCAACGCCCGCTCTTCGCCAAGACGCTTCTGCCGGGCCGCCAGACGCTCCATGCTGGTTTCCAGCTGCTGGATGCGCGACTGCTGCACTTCGGATTGGCGGCGCGGCTCGGCGGACGACAGGTTGAAAGCGTCCCACTGCTCCTGCCAGGCATGCATGGTGGTTTCGGATTCCTCCAGCGCGGCGGCCGCTTCTTCTGCGGCGGCGCTGGTGATTTCCTGCTCGGGCGTGAGCATGTCGAGCTCTTCACCGAGGGTCAGCAGCAGGGTGCGGTCGTGGCCCAGGTGCGACTCGGTTTCCATGCGGGCGCGCTCGGCTTCTTTCAGATCATCCTGCAATTGCCGTAGACGCTGCTGACCGTGCTGAATGCTTTGCTCGACCCGGGCGATGTCACCACCGACCGAATAGAAGCGTCCCTGCACCAGATTGAAGCGTTCGGACAGGTCGTGGTGGCCGTCACGCAAGCGCTCGATGCTTGCATCGGCATTGCGCTGCTCGGCGACCAAGGCTTCGAAACTGACTTCCTGAGTGCCAATTACCGCTTCGCGCTGCCCGACCTGCTCATTCAGTGCCTGCCAGCGCAAGGCCGACAATTGAGCCTTGAGCTGACGCTCCTCGCCTTTGTATTCCTGATATTTCTTCGCCGCCTCGGCTTGACGGTGCAAACGCTCCAGCTGACGCTCCAGCTCTTCGCGCAGGTCAGTCAGGCGGGCGAGGTTTTCGTGGGTGCGGCGGATGCGGTTTTCAGTCTCGCGCCGGCGCTCCTTGTATTTGGATATGCCTGCGGCTTCTTCGATGAAGTTGCGCAGGTCTTCGGGCTTGGCTTCGATCAGCTTGGAGATCATCCCCTGCTCGATGATCGAATAGCTGCGCGGGCCAAGGCCGGTGCCGAGGAAGATGTCGGTAATGTCCCGGCGACGGCATTTGGTGCCGTTGAGGAAATAGCTGTTCTGGCTGTCGCGGGTAACTTTGCGGCGAATGGAAATTTCCGCATAGGCGGCGTATTCGCCGACCAGTGTGCCGTCGGAGTTATCGAACACCAGCTCGATGCTGGCCTGGCTCACCGGTTTGCGGCTGGTCGAGCCATTGAAGATGACGTCGGTCATCGACTCGCCGCGCAAGTTCTTCGCCGAACTCTCGCCCATCACCCAACGCACCGCGTCGATGATATTCGACTTGCCGCAACCATTGGGTCCGACCACCGCCGCCATATTACTGGGGAAGTTCACCGTAGTCGGGTCGACAAAGGACTTGAACCCCGCCAGCTTGATGCACTTCAGCCGCACCCTTAAGCGTCCGCCAGGGCGGAAACCACCAGATCGCTGCTGCGCTGGGCGTAGGCCGTCAGCACTTCGCGGATCAGTGGAAAGTCGCGGGCCAGCACGGCCGCGAGCAAACGTTCGAACAGCTCGAGGAATTCGCTCATCGACGCCTTGCGCTGGTCCAGGGCGAGGAAATACGCGCGGCTCATGGCCGGTTGCAGGTTCTCGACGGTTTCCTGCAAGTACGGATTGTTGGCGAACGGGTAAGCCGCGCGCATCACGTTGAAGCTGTCGTCGACGAAGGTGCGGATGTCCTGACGCTCGCAACTGGCAGCCAGGCGCTGCTGAATCTGCACGAACGGCGCCATGTCGGCCTGAACCTGCCAGCCCTTGGCGACGGCGTTGCCGAGCAGAATGTACAACTCGCTCATCAGCCTGCACAGGCTCTGCACCTTGTGCGCGGTGAGCTCGGTGACTTGGGCGCCGCGCCGCGGCAGGATCGCAATCAGGTGGCGCCGTTCGAGGATCAGCAAAGCTTCGCGGACCGATCCGCGGCTGACGTTGAGCGCCAGCGTGACCTTTTGTTCCTGAATACGCTCGCCGGGCTTCATTTCGCCACGAATGATGCGTTCGGCGAGGTGGTGGGCGATTTGCTCGGCGAGGCTGTCCGGCGCCTTGAACGTCATGGTTTTCCCTTCAAACTCTTCGATCTTCACAAGCGGCGCAGTGTAGCGCAGATGAAGGTTCATGGCGGAGTGCCCACTCCGCAGTTTTGGCACGATTCCCGCAAAAAAAGCAGGGTAGCCCGCCAGGGTCAATAATGAAGTGATGCGTTGTTGATCGACAAAATGTTGTTTCTTGACCTTTAAGTCAGAAAACAATTGACCGCAAAGTCAGACCTGATAAATTCGGTCAAAGTCGCTTAACAACAATAATGAGTCTGCGAGGCCTTCCGTGATCCAGTTTTTACTTAACCAGGAACTCCGTAGCGAGCACGCCCTGGACCCAAATCTGACCGTGCTCAATTATCTGCGCGAACATGTGGGCAAACCCGGTACCAAAGAAGGCTGCGCCAGCGGTGACTGTGGCGCCTGCACCGTGGTAGTTGGCGAATTGCAGACGGATGACAACGGCCGCGAACACATCCGCTATCGCAGTCTCAACTCGTGCCTGACATTTGTTTCCTCATTGCATGGCAAACAGCTGATCAGCGTCGAAGACCTCAAGCACCAGGGTGAACTGCACAGCGTGCAGAAAGCCATGGTCGAGTGCCACGGCTCGCAATGCGGGTTCTGCACCCCGGGCTTCGTCATGTCGCTGTTCGCCTTGCAGAAGAACAGTGACCAGCCGGATTCCCATAAAGCGCACGAAGCCCTCGCAGGCAACCTCTGCCGCTGCACCGGCTATCGGCCGATTCTGCAAGCCGCCGCGCAATCCTGCTGCGGCAAGCAACCCGATCAGTTCGATGCCCGTGAAGCGGACACCATCGCGCGTCTGAAAGCCATCGCCCCGACCGACATCGGCGAACTCAACAGCGGTGACAAGCGCTGCCTGGTGCCGCTGACCGTGGCTGATCTGGCCGACCTTTACGATGCCTATCCGCAAGCGCGCCTGCTGGCCGGCGGCACCGACCTGGCGCTGGAAGTCACGCAATTTCACCGTACCTTGCCGGTGATGATTTACGTCGGCAACGTCGCCGAGATGAAGCGTATTGAACGCTTCGACGATCGTCTGGAAATCGGCGCCGCCACCCCCCTCTCCGATTGCTACGAAGCCTTGAAGGCCGAGTACCCGGACTTCGGCGAATTGCTTCAGCGTTTCGCGTCACTGCAGATTCGCAACCAGGGCACCTTGGGCGGCAACATTGGCAACGCCTCGCCGATTGGTGATTCGCCGCCGCTGCTGATTGCGCTGGGTGCGCAGATCGTCCTGTGCAAAGGCGAAACCCGCCGCACGCTGGCGCTGGAAGATTACTTCATCGATTACCGTGTCACCGCGCGCCAGGAAAGCGAGTTCATCGAGAAGATCATCGTGCCGCGGGCAAGCGTCGAACAAATGTTCCGCGCCTACAAAGTCTCGAAGCGTCTGGACGACGATATTTCCGCCGTCTGCGCCGCATTCAACCTGCGCATCGACACCGGGACTATTGCCGACGCCCGCGTCGCATTCGGCGGCATGGCGGCCATCCCGAAACGGGCGGCCCATTGCGAAGCGGTTTTGATCGGTTCGCCGTTCAACAACGCCACCATCGAACGCGCCTGTGCTGCACTGGCCGAAGATTTCACGCCGCTTTCGGACTTCCGCGCCAGCAAGGAATATCGCCTGCTGGGCGCGCAGAATCTGCTGCGTAAATACTTCATCGAACTGCAAACACCGCACATCGAGACTCGGGTGACCGCTTATGTCTAATCATCACGCTGTAGAGAAGACCCAAGCCGAACTGGCTGAACTGTTCGCCAAGGACCTGACCAGCGGTGTCGGCCGCAGCGTCAAACATGACAGCGCCGCCAAGCACGTGTCCGGTGAAGCGCAGTACATCGACGACCGTCTGGAATTTCCCAACCAGCTGCACGTGTACGCTCGCCTGTCGGACCGTGCTCACGCGAAAATCATCAGCATCGATACCAAGCCTTGCTACGCCTTTGAGGGCGTGCGGATCGCCATCACCCACGAGGACGTGCCGGGCCTGAAAGACATCGGGCCGCTGTTGCCGGGCGATCCGCTGCTGGCGATCGACGATGTGCAATTCGTCGGTCAACCGGTACTTGCGGTTGCGGCGAAAGACCTGGAAACCGCGCGTAAAGCAGCGATGGCGGCAATCATCGAATACGAAGACCTCGAACCGGTGCTGGACGTTGTCGAAGCACTGCGCAAACGCCACTTCGTGCTCGACAGCCACACCCATCAGCGCGGCGATTCGGCTGGCGCCTTGGCCACCGCCGAGCATCGTATTCAGGGCACGCTGCACATTGGCGGGCAGGAGCACTTCTACCTGGAAACCCAGATTTCTTCGGTGATGCCGACCGAAGACGGCGGAATGATCGTCTACTGCTCGACGCAAAACCCCACCGAAGTGCAGAAACTCGTCGCTGAAGTACTGGACGTGTCGATGAACAAAATCGTCGTCGACATGCGCCGCATGGGCGGTGGTTTTGGCGGCAAGGAAACCCAGGCCGCAAGCCCGGCGTGCCTGTGCGCCGTCATCGCGCACCTGACCGGTCAGCCGACCAAGATGCGCCTGCCGCGCGTCGAGGACATGCTGATGACCGGCAAGCGTCACCCGTTCTACGTTGAATACGATGTCGGCTTCGACAGCACGGGTCGCCTGCACGGCATCGCGCTGGAACTGGCCGGTAACTGCGGTTGCTCGCCGGACTTGTCGGCGTCGATTGTCGACCGGGCGATGTTCCACGCCGACAATTCGTATTACCTGGGCGATGCGACCATCAATGGTCACCGCTGCAAGACCAACACTGCGTCGAACACCGCGTACCGTGGATTCGGCGGTCCGCAAGGGATGGTCGCGATCGAGGAAGTGATGGACGCGATTGCCCGGCATCTGGCGCTGGATCCGCTGGCGGTGCGCAAAGCCAACTACTACGGCAAGACCGAGCGCAACGTCACCCATTACTACCAGACCGTCGAGCACAACATGCTCGAGGAAATGACCGCTGAACTCGAAGAAAGCAGCCAGTACGCCGAACGTCGCGAAGCCATCCGTCGCTACAACGCCAACAGCCCGATTCTGAAAAAAGGCCTGGCGCTCACACCGGTCAAATTCGGCATTTCCTTCACGGCAAGCTTCCTCAATCAGGCCGGCGCGCTGATCCACGTCTACACCGACGGCAGCATCCATCTGAACCACGGCGGCACGGAAATGGGCCAGGGGTTGAACACCAAAGTCGCGCAGGTCGTGGCCGAGGTGTTCCAGGTCGAAATGGACCGCGTGCAGATCACTGCGACCAACACCGACAAGGTACCGAACACCTCGCCGACCGCCGCGTCCAGCGGTGCTGATCTCAACGGAAAAGCCGCGCAGAATGCGGCAGAAGTCATCAAGCAGCGCCTGGTCGAGTTTGCCGCGCGACAGTACAAGGTCAGCGAAGAAGACGTCGAATTCCACAACGGCCATGTGCGCGTGCGCGATCACATTTTGACTTTCGAAGCGCTGATCCAGCAGGCGTATTTCGCCCAGGTGTCGCTGTCGAGTACCGGGTTCTACAAGACCCCGAAAATCCATTACGACCGCAGCCAGGCCCGTGGTCGGCCGTTCTATTACTACGCGTTTGGCGCCGCATGCGCCGAGGTCATCGTCGACACCCTGACCGGCGAATACAAGATGCTGCGCACCGACATTTTGCATGACGTCGGTGATTCGCTGAACCCGGCCATCGACATCGGCCAGGTCGAGGGTGGCTACATTCAGGGCATGGGCTGGCTGACCATGGAAGAGCTGGTCTGGAATGACAAAGGCAAGCTGATGACCAGCGGCCCGGCCAGCTACAAAGTCCCGGCCGTGGCGGACATGCCGCTGGACCTGCGGGTGAAGCTGGTGGAAAACCGCAAGAATCCGGAAGACACGGTGTTCCATTCCAAGGCCGTCGGCGAGCCGCCGTTCATGCTCGGCATTGCCGCGTGGTGTGCGATCAAGGATGCCGTGGCGAGCCTCGGCGATTACAAACATCAACCAACAATCGACGCGCCGGCAACGCCGGAGCGGGTGTTGTGGGGCTGTGAGCAGATGCGCCAGTTGAAGGTGGCGAAGGCTGTTGAAGCCGAAGTCGAGTTGGCTTCGCTGTAAACCCAGCCGCGGCCAATCGCTAGCAGGCTAGCTCCCTCAGGGGATATTCAGCGGGCACAAATTTTGTGTGCGACAGAGATCAAAATGTGGAAGCTAGCCTGCCAGCGATGACGGCCGAACAGACAACACAGATGTCGAGGTGAATCATGTACAACTGGATCGACGCCCTCGCCGACCTGCAAAATCGCGGTGAATCCTGCGTGTTGGTGACCATCATCGAAGAGCTCGGCTCGACGCCTCGCAATGCCGGTTCGAAAATGGTCATCAGTGCCAGGCAGACCTTCGACACCATCGGTGGCGGGCATCTGGAGTTCAGGGCCATGCAGATCGCTCGCGAGATGCTTGCCAGCGGTAAACAGGACACGCATCTGGAGCGCTTCAGTCTCGGTGCCAGTCTCGGCCAGTGCTGCGGCGGCGTGACCGTTTTATTGTTCGAACCCATGGGCCAGGTGCAGGCGCAAATCGCCGTGTTCGGTGCCGGCCATGTCGGACGCGCACTGGTGCCGCTGCTGGCCAGCCTGCCCTGCCGGGTGCGCTGGATCGACTCGCGGGAAGCGGAATTTCCCGCTCAGATCCCCCACGGCGTGCGCAAGATTGTCAGCGAAGAACCGGTGGATGAGATCGATGATTTGCCCGCCGGCAGTTACTGCATCGTCATGACGCACAACCATCAGCTCGACCTGGAACTCACCGCCGCAATCCTCAAGCGCAACGACTTCGCCTATTTCGGCCTGATCGGCTCGAAGACCAAACGGGTGAAATTCGAACATCGTCTGCGCGATCGCGGCTTCGACAGCAGCGTGCTGCAACGCATGCGCTGCCCGATGGGCATCGGCGAAGTCAAAGGCAAGTTGCCTGTGGAAATCGCCGTCTCCATCGCCGGCGAAATCATCGCTACCTATAACGCCGATTTTGGTCAGCACACTGCCAGTGCCGGCTCATCGATTGCCAAACTGCTGCCTGCGTCTCGCCGCAGCCGCGCTTCGAACCAAACAGCCACGAATTGAGAACGACAATGCCTCTGACTCGCAAAGCTTACCGCGCCGCCATTCTGCACAGTATTGCCGACCCCGCCGAAGTCGGCATCGAAGCGTCTTATGAATATTTTGAAGACGGTTTGCTGGTGGTCGACAACGGCCAGATCAGCGCCGTCGGCCACGCCAGCGAATTGTTGTCGACGCTGCCGGCAGACATCGAAATCACCCATTATCAGGACGCGCTGATCACCCCGGGGTTCATTGATACGCATATTCACTTCCCGCAAACCGGCATGGTCGGCTCGTATGGCGAACAGCTGCTGGACTGGCTCAACACCTATACCTTCCCTTGCGAAAGCCAGTTCGCCGACAAAGCCCATGCCGATGAAGTCGCGGACATTTTCGTCAAGGAACTGCTGCGCAACGGCACCACCACCGCGCTGGTGTTCGGCAGCGTTCATCCGCAATCGGTGAACTCGTTCTTCGAGGTTGCCGAGCAGCTGGACCTGCGGATGATCGCCGGCAAAGTGATGATGGATCGCAATGCGCCGGACTATCTGGTCGACACAGCAGAGTCGAGCTACGTTGAAAGCAAGGCGCTGATCGAGCGCTGGCACGGTAAAGGTCGACTGCACTACGCCGTCACTCCGCGCTTCGCACCGACCAGCACCCCGGAACAGCTTGCCCTGGCTGGGCAGTTGCTCAGCGAATACCCTGACCTGTACCTGCAGACCCACATCAGCGAAAACCTCAAAGAAGTCGAGTGGGTCAAAGCGCTGTTCCCGGAACGCAAGGGATATCTCGACGTTTACGATCACTTCCAGTTACTGGGCGAGCGCTCGGTATTCGCTCACGGCGTGCATCTGTGTGATGAGGAGTGCGCGCGACTGGCGGAAACCGGCTCGGCCATCGCCTTCTGCCCCACTTCGAACCTGTTCCTCGGCAGCGGCTTGTTCAATTTGCCGATGGCGGAGAAGCACAAAGTGAATGTCGGCCTGGGCACCGACGTCGGCGGCGGCACCAGTTTCTCGCTGCTGCAGACGCTGAACGAAGCCTACAAAGTGATGCAGTTGCAAGGCGCGCGGCTGAGCCCGTTCAAATCGCTCTACCTGGCGACCCTGGGTGGCGCGCGGGCCTTGCGCCTGGAAGACAAAATCGGCACGTTGCAGCCGGGCACCGATGCCGACTTCGTGGTGCTCGATTACAACGCCACGCCGTTGCTGAGCTACCGCTTGAAGCAGTCCACCCACATTGCCGAGACGTTGTTTGTATTGATGACGCTGGGCGATGACCGCACGGTGCTGCAGACTTATGCGGCAGGGAATCGGGTGCATCAGCGCTAAGCTTTCTTCGGGCAAAAAAAATCCCCCGCGATCGTAAGATACCGGGGGATTTTTTTGATCCTCTGTAGGAGCGAGCCTGCTCGCGATAAACCTGAGGGCGCCACGGGGTGTCAGGCTTCTCATGTAATCGTTAACCACCATCGCGAGCAGGCTCGCTCCTACAGGGGGCGGTGTTAGATTTTCGCGCTCGAACGCCCAGGCTTTTTGGTCTGCAACAAATGCGAGAACACCGCATGCAAATCATCCGACGCACTTTCTTCGTCCAGGTTGAGCTTGCTGTCGATGTGGTTCATGTGATGCATCATCAGATCCACCGCCAGCGTACTGTTGCGCGCTTCGATGGCGTCGATCAACTGGGTGTGCTCGTCATAGGAACAATGCGAGCGGTTGCCGCTTTCATATTGGGCAATGATCAGGGAAGTCTGCGACACCAGGCTACGCTGGAAGCTGATCAGCGGCGCATTTTTAGCCGCTTCGGCCAGCTTCAGATGGAATTCACCGGAGAGGCGAATACCCGCACCGCGATCGCCACGGGAAAAACTGTCGCGTTCGTCGTTGACCATCTGTCGCAATTCGGCGATTTGCTCGGCCGTGGCGTGTTGCACGGCCAGTTCAGTGATTGCCCGCTCCACCAGCCGCCGCGCCAGAAACACCTGACGGGCCTCTTCGACACTCGGGCTGGCCACCACCGCGCCGCGGTTTGGACGCAGCAGCACGACGCCTTCATGGGCCAGGCGCGACAGCGCGCGGCGAATGATGGTGCGACTGACCCCGAAAATTTCCCCCAGCGCTTCTTCGCTCAATTTGGTGCCGGGCGCCAGGCGCTGTTCGAGGATGGCCTCGAAGATATGCGCGTAGACAATATCGTCCTGGGTGCCGCTGCGGCCGGCTTTGCCCGCTCGCGGTTGTTTCTTGAGGGGTTGCAACTGTTCGTTCATGGGCACTCGAGTCGGGAGAACTGCGGCGAATAGACCGTGACTGTAATACGGCACAGTGGGTCGCTGGCAAGTATCGCGTAAAAATCACGGCGATTGTACACAATGAAAGGTGGCAAGACGACTGTACGGCTGTTTGCCGCTTCTGCTGTATCGCACGACCGCGCAAGTTTGAGTTTAGGCTTAACCACGCAACTCTGTGCTCGCGGATCTGGGTTAAACATGCTTCTTTGGCGAGGGGGCTTGCACCCGTTCGAGTGCGTAGTACTCGCAAGATTTTGGGATCACCAGAGATTTTGGGGCTGCTTCGCGGCCCAACGGGGGCAAGCCCCCTCGCCACGTAGAATCTTTGGCAAGCCCCCTCGCCACGAAGACTCTTTCGGATTCATTGGTTTTATAGACAAGGAACACCACCGTCATGACCGATGCCACGCAATCGCAACTGCGCCCGTTGGCCGACACCTCGCCATCGGCCATCGTTGCCGGGTTCATCGCGATGATGACCGGCTACACCAGCTCCCTGGTGCTGATGTTTCAGGCGGGCCAGTCGGCGGGGTTGAGCAGCGGGCAGATCTCTTCCTGGATCTGGGCGATTTCGATTGGCATGGCGGTGTGTTCCATCGGCTTATCGCTGCGCTACCGCACGCCGGTCACTATCGCCTGGTCGACACCCGGCGCGGCGTTGCTGATCACCAGCCTGGGCGGCGTCAGTTATGGCGAAGCCATTGGCGCTTACATGACCTGCGCGGCGCTGGTGACCCTTTGCGGCCTGACCGGTAGCTTCGAGCGGCTGGTGAAGAAAATTCCGGCATCGCTGGCCGCCGCCTTGCTGGCAGGTATTCTGTTCAAGATTGGCAGCGAAATTTTCGTCGCCGCGCAGCATCGCACGGCCCTGGTGCTGAGCATGTTTTTCACTTACCTGTTGATAAAACGGCTGTCGCCACGCTACGCCGTACTGGCCGCGCTGCTGGTCGGCACGGCGCTGTCGGGATTCATGGGCCTGCTGGATTTCAGCGGTTTCCATCTGGAATTGGCGACTCCGGTCTGGACCACGCCGCACTTTTCCCTGGCCGCAACGATCAGCATTGGCATCCCGCTGTTCGTGGTCGCGATGACCTCACAGAACATGCCTGGCATCGCCGTCCTGCGCGCCGACGGTTACAACGTGCCCGCTTCGCCGCTGATCACCACCACCGGGATTGCCTCGTTGCTGTTGGCGCCGTTTGGTTCCCACGGGATCAATCTGGCGGCGATCAGCGCGGCCATCTGCACCGGGCCGCATGCCCATGAAGATCGCAACAAGCGCTACACGGCGGCGGTCTGGTGCGGGATTTTCTACGGGATCGCCGGGGTGTTCGGCGCGACACTGGCGGCATTATTTGCCGCGTTGCCGAAAGAACTGGTGCTGTCGATTGCGGCGCTGGCCCTGTTCGGTTCGATCATCAATGGCCTGAGCATCGCCATGGCCGAAGCGAGGGAGCGGGAAGCGGCGTTGATGACCTTCATGGTCACGGCGTCGGGACTGACGCTGTTTTCCATTGGCTCGGCGTTTTGGGGGATTATCGCGGGGGTGTTGACGTTGGTGGTCTTGAATTGGCGAAAAAAGCAGGGGTAAGCTTCAAGCTTCAAGCTTCAAGCTTCAAGCCGATTCAGCTTGCGGCTTGAAGCTTGTCACTTGCACCTGCCGTCAGGCCTGATTGATCGGCTTTTCCGGGTACCAGACGTCGATCAGCGGGCTGACCGTCGCTTCGGTCAATTCGCTGCGGCCCTTGAGCCAGGCTTCAACAGCAGCACGCTGCTCTTCGGACACCGAGCCGCGCTTTTGCAGGCAAACCAGACCGAAGTCATCGCCGCCAACATAGCCCAGACCGTTGGCTTCCATGGCTTCTTTCAGGAAAGCGTCGAGGAAAGCATCAATGGCTTCATCAGCCAAATCTTCTTTGAAATCCAGGTTCAGCTCGAAACCCAGCTCTTGAAATTCATCGACGCACAGTTTTTTGCGCAGACGCTGGGAACGGTTAGTCGCCATTGAAACAATCCTCATAAGTAATAACGGGCGGCACTTTAGCAGTTTAAGCCGCCAATTGCCCGACTCTCTGGGAGTCGCTGGCGACCGTCGGTAAAAAAATAGCCGATTAGACGACCTGGGCACGGCACAAGCCGCTACACCTTGGGGCATAATGCCGACACTTTCATGACCACTGAGGGACTTTTCCAGCATACCCTCGTCTTTTTTCCCCCTCGGCTGTAGGGCTTTATTTCACATGATCAAATCTTTGCGTCCATTGTTACTGGCCGGTTTTCTTCTCCCGCTGGCCTTTCCCGTTTCCGCTGCCCCTATCAATACCGGTCTGACGCCTAACGTCGAAAAAGCGCTCAAGGCCAGCAAACTGCAAACCAACGCCCTGTCGCTGGTGATGATCCCGCTCAACGGCCCAGGCACGCCGACCATTTTCAACGCTGACGTTTCGGTCAATCCGGCCTCGACCATGAAACTGGTGACCACCTACGCCGCGCTGGAAATGCTCGGCCCGAATCATCAGTGGAAGACCGAGTTCTACACCGATGGCACCCTCAGCGGCGGCATCCTCAACGGCAACCTGTACCTCAAGGGTGGCGGTGACCCGAAACTGAACATGGAAAAGCTCTGGCTCCTGATGCGCGATTTGCGCGCCAACGGCGTGACGCAGATCACCGGGGATCTGGTGCTGGACCGCAACTTCTTCGTGCAGCCGCAACTGCCGGAATTCAACGACGACGGCAATGACAACAACAAGCCGTTCCTGGTCAAACCCGATTCGTTGCTGGTCAACCTCAAGGCGCTGCGCTTTGTAGCGCGCAATGACAACGGGCGGGTGCTGATTTCGGTCGAGCCGCCGATTGCCACCATTCGGATCGAAAATCAGGTCAAGGCCGTCAATTCCAAGCAATGCACCGGTGGCGTTCGTTACAACCCGGTGGCGCAGCCTGACGGAAGCGTGACCGTCACCGTGGGCGGACAGTTGGGCGATGGTTGCAGTTCGCAGACTTATCTTTCGCTGCTTGATCACGCGACTTATACCGCCGGTGCCGTGCGCGCCATCTGGAAAGAGCTGGGCGGCAGCATTCAGGGCCGCGATCGCCTGGCCTCCGTGCCAGGCGGTGCGAAAGTGCTCGCGCGGGCTTATTCGCCGGACCTTGCGGAAATCATTCGTGACATCAACAAATACAGCAACAACACCATGGCCCAGCAGTTGTTCCTGAGCCTGGGCCAGCGCTTCCGCACCGACGCCGATGGCGATGACGCCAGGGCTGCTCAGCGCGTGGTGCGGCAGTGGCTGGCGAAAAAAGGCATCACCGCGCCGCACCTGGTGATGGAAAACGGCTCTGGCCTGTCTCGCGCAGAGCGCGTGAGCGCGCGTGAAATGGCGGGCATGCTGCAGGCTGCATGGAAAAGTCCGTATTCGGCTGAATTCATCAGTTCGATGCCCATTGCCGGCACTGACGGGACGATGCGCAAGCGTCTGAAACGCACTGCCATGGCCGGTGAAGCTCACGTCAAGACCGGCACCCTGAACACCGTGCGTGCGATTGCCGGCTACAGCCGCGACATCAATGGCAATACCTGGGCAGTCGTGGCCATCCTGAACGACAAAGCTCCGTTCGGTGCGTCGTCGGTATTGGATCAGGTCCTGCTCGACCTGTATCGCCAACCGAAACTGCCTGAGACTGCCTCGGTTCTGTAGCGCCCCATTACCTATGGGAGCCGGTTTGTTGTGGCGAGGCGGGGGGCCAGCCCCCGTTCGCCTGCAACTATGTGGCGAGGGCTTGCCCCCGCTGGGTTGCGAAGCAGCCCCAATGCCAAAAACAGTGCGTCAGATAAATCACCGGCGCAGGATCTACGACTGCTGCGCAGCCGAACGGGGGCAAGCCCCCTCGCCACATCGTTGCAGCCGAACGGGGCTGGCCCCCTCGCCACACGTTGGTAGCGCAGCTTTAGCTCATCTCGCCTTCAACCCGATCCCGGCCGGCCTGTTTCGCCGCGTAAACACCCGAATCCGCGCGCAGCAGCAAGGCGTCGGCACCCTCTCCGACGCGCCAGCTGGCTATCCCGAAACTCGCGGTGACGATCCCGACGTCGTCGATCGGCGTGCTGCGCAAGCCTTGCCACAGTTCCAGCGCCAGGATACGGGCATGCCCGCCGTCGATGTCCGGGCAGAGCACCATGAACTCTTCGCCGCCCAGACGGCAGAACACATCGGAGCGGCGCAGCCGGTGGCCGATACGGTCACAGACTGTCTGCAGCACTTTGTCGCCCACCGCGTGACCATGCAGATCATTGATGCGTTTGAAGTGGTCGATGTCGAGCATGATCACCGAGAGCTGGCCGCCGCCCCGCTCGACCCGGGCCATTTCCGTGGACAGGCGCTCTTGAAAGTAACGGCGATTGTAAATGCCGGTCAGTGAGTCGGTGATCGACAGCGCCCGCAATTCTTCCTCCACACGCTTCAAGTCGGAAATATCCGAGATGTAACCATGCCAGAGCACGCCGCCGCCGGGCAGCTCCTCCGGCGTCGCTTCACCGCGGACCCAGCGCACGCCGCGCTGAGGCAGCTGCACGCGGTATTCCTCGCGCCACGGACTGAGCGTGTCCGCCGAAGCGCGAATCGAGGCGCGAACCCGCGTAGTGTCTTGAGGGTGAATCCGGGTGAAAATCGCTTCGGCGTTGAGCAGCAGCACGTCGGGCTCCAGCTCGTAGATCTCACGAATGCCGTCGCTGGCGTAGATCACACTGAATCGCCCGTCGAACTCCATTTTGAATTGGTAGATCCCGCCAGGAACGTGTGCGCTGAGTTTCTTCAGCAACAGGTCCCGTGCCGCCAACGCTTCGTGCACGCGCTTGCGTTCGGTGATGTCGATGCAGATGGCCAGGTGACCGACCCACAGACCTTGCTCATCCAGCAGCGGCGTCGCCAGCATATTGACTGTCAAGTGGCTGCCATCGGTACGCACCAGCGTCCACTCCCGCGCTTCACGCCCACCCTCCTCGCCACCCTCGACCAGCATGGCCTGGCAAGTGGGAATCGGCTTGCCGTAACGCGCGCTGAGCTCGGCCGCACGCGCCGTCAGTTCGCGCGACAGGTGCAGACTTTCCAGCGTCATGTGGCCGACCGCCTCAGCGCCGGCATAACCGAGCATCTGCTCCGCGCCGGCATTGAACGTGCTGATCACCCCGCGCAGATCGGTGGCGATGATGGCCACTTGGGTCGCCGCATCCAGCACCCCGCGCAACTGGCCATGGGTGCCGCGCAACTCCCGCTCACGAGCATGCAGCTCCCCGGTGCGCTGGGCGACCAGTTTCAGCGCGCGCTGACGTTGACTCACCAGCACGTACAGCAACGCGCTGAGCATCAGGCTGAGCAAACTGCCCAGCACCACCACACTGGTCACAGACGAATGGTTGGCTAGCAGAAACGCTTCGCTGGGCCGGATGTCGACCTGGTAATCATGATCGGCCAGACGCAACAGCCGGGTCGCAGCCAGATCGCTGGGGGCTGCACGGTTCGCTGATTCATACAGCACTTCATGCTGGTCATCGGTGGACAGATCGAGAATGCGCACCGAGAGATAATCACGGGTGGCTTCCGGTAATCCATCGGCCAGTAACTGAAGCATGCTGATCACGGCCATCACATAACCGTAAGGTCTGGTTTGGCCAGCATTGATGACCGGCGCGACCAGCAGCACGCCGCGCGCATAAGCAGGCTCGATGCTGACCAGATGCATCGGCTGCGACACCGCCATCCCGCCGTGTTGATCGGCCCGCTCCAGAGTGGCGCGGCGCAAAGGTTGCGCGAGCAGGTCATAGCCCAGCGCTGTCCCCAGTTTGCTCTGTGTCTGGCTGAACAGCACCGCGACGTACTCATCGCGGTCCGCGGCCAGTTGCAGTTGGCCTTTGTCATCCAGCTCGCGAATGCTGAAGCCAGACAGGCCCTCCCCTCGCACACGCCGCTCCAGGTCGGCCCGTTCGGCCTGACTGATGCGCAATGCAAAGGAATACGCCTGAGTACGGCGTAGCAGCGGTTGGGTGTAGCCGTCGAATTCGTTGCGGTTGACGGTATCGGAATTGATGAAGAACCGTCGCAGGCCGTCGAGGCGCTGCTGCTGATCTTCGAAACGCTCTTCGACACGGCTGTAACGTTCACTGGCGAGCAGCTGGAAACGTTGCCGCAATTGTTGGTGGAACAGATTAAGTGTTGACCAGGCCAACAATCCGGTAAGAAATCCGCCGATCAGCAAGACCAGCAGCGCGACCCGAATGGCCGAAGCGTCTTCACTGATAAATCCCAGAATCTTCGGGCGCACGGCGTGCAGCGACATAGAGAAAACTCATAACGCCAGGTGCCGGAAAAGCCCATTGGCCATAATTGAGTTATAGCTATTAGCCACTAAATTAACCAGTACGGAAATGCTCCGCAGGAGCAGCCGGTCGATGCTCCTGCGGTTCTTACTGTAATTAACGCGCCATGATTTTCCAGGCCCGATGGATCTTGCCGTTGCGGGCGAAATCCGGATCGAGGGTCTTGGCCGTAATTTCTTCCACGGCATAACGTTCGCTGAGGTTTGGCTCGAGTTCGAATTTGCGGAAGTTGTTGGAGAAGTACAGCACGCCACCCGGCGCCAAACGCGCCATGGCCAGATCGATCAACTGCACTTGATCGCGCTGCACGTCGAAGATCCCTTCCATTCGTTTGGAGTTGGAGAACGTTGGCGGGTCGATGAAGATCAGGTCGAACTCGTCACGGCAGGCGTCCAGCCACACCATCACGTCGCCTTGTTCCAGACGGTTCTTGTCGGAGAAACCGTTCAGCGAGAGGTTGCGCCGCGCCCAATCCAGGTAGGTTTTCGACAAGTCCACACTGGTGGTGCTGCGTGCGCCACCTTTGGCGGCGTGAACGCTGGCCGTCGCGGTGTAGCAATACAGATTGAGGAAGCGCTTGCCTTCTGCCTCTTTCTGAATCCGCAAGCGCATCGGCCGGTGATCGAGAAACAGACCGGTATCGAGGTAATCGGTGAGGTTGACCAGCAGCTTGACGCCACCTTCGTTGACCTCGACAAATTTGCCCTGGGCTGCCTGCCGCTCGTATTGCCTGGTGCCGCTCTGACGTTCGCGACGCTTGACCACCACGCGGCTCTTGTCGATGTTCAAGGCTTGAGGAATTGCGGCCAGGGCATCGAACATGCGCGCCGAAGCTTTTTCCGGATCGACGGATTTAGGCGCGGCGTATTCCTGTACGTGAACCCAATCGTGATACAGGTCGATAGCCATCGAGTATTCCGGCATGTCGGCATCGTAGATACGGTAGCAATCGATGCCTTCACGCTTGACCCACTTGCCCAGTGCCTTGAGATTTTTCTGCAAGCGGTTGGCAAACATCTGCCCGCCCTCGCTCAAGCGCGGTTGCTCGATCACCACCGGGGCCGGTTTGATCGGGTTGCCGTTCTTGTTGTACTTCTCGTACTTGCCCGGCACGACATCGTTGTCAAGGATTTCGACTTCGGCTTGTTCACGTTCGACCTGGCGTTGTTCCGGAGTACGGCGCTCACCCGTAACGAACTGATCCGGGGTGACTTTGATCAACAGCAGCTTGCACGGCAGCGCGCCGTTCCAGAACGAATACTGTTTGTGGCTGCGGATGCCCATGCGCTTGCCCAGGTCCGGCGCGCCGGTGAAGACCGCGGCTTCCCAGTTCAGGCAGGCCTGACGCAGACGTTCGCCGAGGTTCTGGTAGAGGTAGAGCAAACTCGCCTCATCACCCAGACGTTCGCCATACGGAGGGTTGCAGATGACCAGACCTTTCTGGTTCTGGTCCGGACGTGGTTCAAAGGTGCCGACTTCACCCTGGTAAATCTTGATCCACTCGCTGAGACCGGCACGTTCGACGTTGTTGCGGCCGGGTTGAATCAGACGCGGATCGGCTTCGTAACCGCGGATCCACAGCGGTGGCCTGGCCAGTCCGGCAGCGGCCCGTTCAGTGGCTTCTTCGTGCAGCTTTTTCCACAGTGCCGGAACGTGACCCAGCCAGGCGGTAAAGCCCCACTGCTCGCGACGCAGGTTCGGCGCCATGTCGGCGGCGATCATCGCGGCTTCGACGAGGAAAGTACCGACACCGCACATCGGGTCAGCCAGCGCGCCACCCTCGGCGGCAATGCGCGGCCAGCCGGAGCGAATCAGAATCGCGGCGGCCAGGTTTTCCTTCAGTGGCGCAGCGCCCTGCTGCAGTCGATAACCGCGCTGGTGCAGGCTGTGGCCGGACAGATCGAGCGACAGAATCGCTTCGCCACGGTCCAGACGCAGGTGAATGCGCAGGTCCGGGTTGAGTTTGTCGATGGAAGGACGATCGCCTTGGGGAGTTCGCAATTTGTCGACGATCGCGTCCTTGACCTTCAAGGCGCCAAAGTGGGTGTTGTCGATGCCCGAGCCGTGACCGCTGAACTCGACGGCCAGGGTGCCGTCGTTGAGCATATGGTCTTGCCATTCGATATCCAGCACGCCGTAGTACAGGTCTTCGGCGTCCTTCATCGCAAAACGCTTGAGCACCAGCAGCACCCGGTTCGCCAGACGCGACCACAGGCAGAGGCGATAAGCGGTTTCCATGGTGGCCATGCCGCGCACGGCAGATGTGTGCTCACGCGCTTCTTCAAGGCCAAGCCCGACGGCTTCCTCGATGAGCAGGCCTTCGAGGCCTTTGGGGCAAGTGAGGAAGAGTTCGAAACGGTCGGACATGGTGATTCCAGAGCCTTTGGCTAAGTGGACCGGCAACGCATTGCCGGCCCGGTTTTCAATCAGGCGCTTTTCTTGAAGAGCGCCCGCGTGGCACGAAGGTGTGCCGTCCCACCCGTGCTGCTCGAATTCATGAGCTTAGATGCACAGGCAGATAAAGAGGTTGTAGCAACAAACTGTAATAAGCCGACCCTTCGTCGAATAATGCCCGGTACAACAAGAGCGATTCTCGTTCAGGGTTCGGCCTGTCATTAAGCTTGGGGGCCGATCATACCGGGGTTTGGCCAATAATCCTGCACCGAACATCAAGTTACTTATGGCCATAGCACCTTAACGGTTACGTGCTTATGACAAAACGATCATTCCATCTATGTGACTCATTGGTTAGAAATCACCACAGGTTGACGCCGCAACGGCGTCGACACCTTGGCTCGCGACGCCGGCAGCGAGCCCCAACGGCAGAGATTTTCTGCCAGACCTCAGTCGAGGTCGACGCGATAAATACAGTCAACAAGTGAGGGCAACACCCTATGAGAAGACTTAAGCGTGATCCGTTGGAAAGAGCATTTTTGCGCGGATATCAATATGGCGTTGGTGGCAAATCCCGTGAGCTTTGCCCATTTACTCTACCGTCGGTACGTCAGGCCTGGATTAACGGCTGGCGAGAAGGACGCGGCGACAACTGGGACGGTATGACCGGCACTGCGGGAATCCACAGACTCAACGAACTTCACGCCGTCGGCTGACACAGGGCTTAACACTCCGACACGACAATCTGATTACGTAACGACTTACCACGCACGCCCCATCCGGGCGGCGGGCTCCGGCCCAAGGGCTCCTTTGAGGAGCCCTTTTTTATGCTTGCAGAATAGCTCTGTGGCGAGGGGGCTTGCCTGTGGTGAGGGGGCTTGCCCCCGTTGGGTCGCGAAGCAGCCCCAATGCAAAAAAAAACGGTGCGTCAGATAAATCACGGGCGCAGGATCTACGCCTGCTGCGCAGCCGAACGGGGGCAGGCCCCCTCGCCACAAAAGCTCGCTCTCACAGGATCAGCGCAGTGCTGCTATGGCATCGACAGATTCACGAATCAACGCCGGGCCTTTGTAGATGAAACCGGAATAGAGCTGCACCAGGCTCGCACCGGCCGCGATTTTTTCAGCGGCATGCCTGCCTTCGGTGATTCCGCCTACAGCAATGATCGGCAAGCGACCCGCCAGCTCCGACGCCAACACCTTAACGGTATGGGTGCTCTTCTCGCGCACCGGGGCGCCGGACAGACCGCCCGCCTCGTCACCGTGCTCCATGCCTTCAACGCCCACGCGGCTCAGGGTGGTGTTGGTGGCGATCACCGCGTCCATTCCGGTTTCGATCAGCGCTTGGGCGACCTGTGCGGTTTCCTCGTCGGTCATGTCCGGGGCAATCTTGATGGCCAGCGGTACATGTTTGCCGTAACGCAGCGCCAGTTCCGCGCGGCGGGTGGCAAGGTCGGCAAGCAACTGCTTGAGCGAATCGCCAAATTGCAGGCTGCGCAGGCCTGGGGTGTTCGGCGAGCTGACGTTGACCGTGACATAACTGGCGTGGACGTAGACCTTGTCCAGGCAGATCAGGTAATCATCGACCGCGCGCTCGACCGGTGTGTCGAAATTCTTGCCGATGTTGATGCCCAGCACGCCTTTGTATTTGGCCGCTGCCACCCGTGCCAGCAAATGATCGACGCCGAGATTGTTGAAGCCCATGCGGTTGATGATCGCCTCGGCTTCCGGCAGACGGAAAATCCGAGGTTTCGGATTACCCGGCTGCGGGCGCGGGGTGATGGTGCCGATTTCGACAAAACCAAAACCCAGCTGAGCGAAGCCGTCGATGGCCGCGCCGTTCTTGTCCAGACCGGCCGCCAGCCCTACCGGGTTGGGAAAATCCAGGCCCATGACGGTCACCGGCATTTTCGCCGGCGCCTTGCTCAGCAAGCCGTTAAGGCCCAACCGCCCGCCCGCGCCAATCAAGTCCAGGGACAGATCGTGGGAGGTTTCCGGGGAAAGTTTGAACAACAGCTGACGGGCCAGGGTGTACATGGGCGGTGTGGTCTCGAGCGCGGCGAAATGAGGCGGCGATTATAGCCGGGCATCGCAGTCGCGCGCGAGGCGCGCAGGCAAATCGTCGGTGCTGGCATATGCCTTGCACCAGTCACTGCATCAGTACTCATGCCAACGACGGCATGGGTGCCAGGACAGTGGCGTCGTCACCCGGCCTTGCTCATGCGAGGACCCGGGACGACGCTTTTTTATGCAAGGTGAAGATGCGATGAACGAACCATCAGCCGGTCCGTTGGCCTGGGTCAACGGCAGCGACGCCCCGGAAAAGACCGACATCAACCTCGGCTTCATGGCCCTCAGCGACTGCGCCTCGGTGGTCGTTGCCGCCACCCAGGGCTTCGCTCAGCCCTATGGGCTGACGTTGAACCTCAAGCGCCAGTCGTCCTGGGCCAACCTGCGCGACAAACTGGTCAATGGCGAACTCGACGCCGCGCACAGCCTGTACGGTTTGATCTACGCCGTGCATTTAGGCATCGGCGGCGTCGCGCCCACCGACATGGCGGTACTGATGGGCCTGAACCAGAATGGCCAGAGCATCAACTTGTCCCACGGCTTGCAAGCCCTGGGCGTGACCGGTCCTGAAGCACTCGACCGGCACGTGCACCAAACTCGCCCGAAACTCACTTTTGCCCAGACTTTCCCCACCGGGACCCACGCCATGTGGCTGTATTACTGGCTCGCGAGTCTGGGCATTCATCCGCTGCACGATGTCACCAGCGTGGTGGTGCCGCCTCCGCAAATGGTCGCGCACCTTCAGGCGGGGCGTATTGACGGCTTTTGCGTCGGCGAACCCTGGTCTGCCAGTGCGGTGAAACAGAACCTCGGCTTCACCATGGCGACCACGCAGACCCTCTGGCCCGATCACCCGGAAAAGGTCCTCGGGTGCACCCGCGCCTTTGTGGAGCAATATCCCAACACGGCGCGAGCGCTGGTGATGGCGATTCTGGAAGCCAGCCGTTTCATTGATCAGAACACCGAAAATCGACGCAGCACCGCGCAGCTGTTAAGTGCGGCCGAGTTTCTCGACGCGCCGCTCGACTGCATCGAACCGCGCCTGCTCGGCGATTATGACGACGGCCTCGGCAATCGCTGGCAGGACCCGCACGCACTGCGTTTCCACGGTGACGGCGAGGTCAATCTGCCGTATTTGTCCGATGGCATGTGGTTCATGACCCAGTTCCGGCGCTGGGGGTTGTTGCGCGACGATCCGGACTACCTCGCGGTGGCCCGACACGTGCAGCAACTGAACCTGTACCGGGAGGCCGCCGCCGCTGTCGGCGTGGCCGCCAACGCTCGCGACATGCGCAGCAGCCAGTTGATTGACGGCAAAGTCTGGGATGGTTCCGAACCCGTCGCCTACGCCCAGAGCTTCAAGCTGCACGCTTTGAGCGACAGCTCACCCCTTCTCGCCCGCCGCTGACAGGAGATTGCGAACATGCTGCGTATTCTGCTGATCAACGACACTGCGAAAAAAGTCGGCCGCCTGAAAGCGGCGTTGACGCTAGCCGGGTTCGAGGTGATCGACGAATCCGGCCTGACCATCGACTTGCCCGCGCGCGTCGAAACGGTGCGCCCCGACGTGATCCTGATCGATACCGAGTCACCAAGCCGTGATGTGATGGAGCAAGTGGTGCTGGTGTCGCGGGATCAGCCGCGCCCAATCGTGATGTTTACCGACGAACATGACCCCAATGTAATGCGCCAGGCGATCAAGTCCGGGGTCAGTGCCTACATCGTCGAAGGCATTCATGCACAACGTTTGCAGCCGATTCTCGACGTTGCCATGGCACGCTTTGAAAGCGACCAGGCCTTGCGCGCGCAATTGCACGCCCGCGACCAGCAACTGGCTGAGCGCAAGCGCATCGAGCTGGCCAAAGGCATGCTGATGAAGATGAAAGCGTGCAATGAAGAAGAGGCCTACACCCTGATGCGTCGCCAGGCGATGAGCCGCCAGCAGAAGCTGATTCAGGTGGCGGAACAGATCATTGCGATGAGTGAGTTGTTGGGTTGACCTCGCCACAACAATCTCTTTATCCCCATACAAACTATTGGCACAAATCTCGCTAAGTAATCACCACAGGTAACCAACGGCGGTTGCCCACCTACGACAAAGACGTCGCTCACCTCGTTTGCCTTTCGGCGAATCAGGTGGCGGCGTTTTTTTGTTTGGCCCCGCAACCCGGGGTCGGTGGTGCGGCCGTGCCGACGCCCCACTCGCTAGTTCATGACTCTTTTTCGAGACGACCAACCGCTGAGGTGCGCGATGAATTCAAGCTTCTGGAAATCCGGCCATACCCCAACCCTGTTCGCGGCCTTTCTCTATTTCGACCTGAGTTTCATGGTGTGGTACCTGCTGGGCCCGATGGCGGTGCAGATCGCCGCCGACTTGCAGTTGACCACTCAACAACGCGGCCTGATGGTGGCCACGCCGATTCTGGCCGGCGCCATACTGCGCTTCGTCATGGGCATGCTGGCCGATCGTCTGTCGCCGAAAACAGCCGGGCTGATAGGCCAGGTGATTGTCATCTGCGCCCTGTTTGTCGCCTGGATGCATGGCATTCACACTTACGAACAAGCGCTGTTGCTGGGCTTGTTCCTCGGCATGGCCGGCGCCTCGTTCGCCGTCGCCCTGCCGCTGGCCTCGCAATGGTATCCGCCGCAGCATCAGGGCAAAGCCATGGGGATTGCCGGCGCCGGCAATTCGGGCACGGTGCTCGCCGCGCTGATCGCTCCGGTACTGGCGGCCGCGTTTGGCTGGAGCAACGTGTTCGGCTTTGCGCTGATCCCGCTGATCGTGACCCTCATCGTGTTCGCCTGGCTGGCCAAAAACGCCCCCGAGCGACCGAAAGCCAAATCGGTGGCCGATTACTTCAAAGCCCTGGGCGACCGTGACAGCTGGTGGTTCATGTTCTTCTACAGCGTGACCTTCGGCGGTTTCATCGGCCTGGCCAGCGCCCTGCCTGGCTATTTCAACGACCAATACGGCCTGAGCCCGGTCACCGCCGGTTACTACACCGCCGCCTGCGTGTTTGGTGGCAGTCTGATGCGGCCGCTGGGTGGCGCGCTGGCCGATCGCTTCGGCGGCATTCGCACTCTATTGGCGATGTACACCGTGGCGGCGATCTGCATTGCCGCCGTCGGTTTCAATCTGCCCAGTTCCTACGCGGCGCTGGCACTTTTCGTCTGCACCATGCTTGGCCTGGGTGCAGGTAACGGCGCGGTGTTTCAACTGGTCCCGCAGCGTTTTCGTCGGGAGATCGGCGTGATGACCGGCTTGATCGGCATGGCCGGCGGCATTGGCGGGTTTGCACTGGCCGCGGGCATGGGCGCTATCAAGCAGAGCACCGGGAGCTATCAACTCGCCTTGTGGCTGTTCGCCAGCCTTGGCGTACTCGCCTGGTTCGGTCTGCATGGCGTGAAGCGTCGCTGGAGAACCACCTGGGGCTCGGCGGCCGTGACCGCGGCGCGGGTCTGAAGACTGAATGAGTTTGCAACTGAGTTTTGCCGAAGCCAGCGCCACCGGGCCGCGTGAGGAGAATCAGGACGCCTTGCGCCTGGTCACCCCCGCGCCGGCGCTGGCGGCAAGCAAAGGTTACCTGTTCGCCATCGCCGACGGCGTCAGCCAGTGCGCCGATGGCGGGCTGGCGGCGCGTTCGACATTGCAGGCACTGGCGCTGGATTATTACGCCACCCCGGAAACCTGGGGTGTCGCCCAGGCACTGGATCGCTTGCTGCTCGCGCAAAATCGCTGGTTGCAGGCCAACGGCAATGGGCAACCGCTGCTGACCACTGTCAGCGCTCTGGTAGTGCGCGGCAGGCGTTTTACCTTGGCGCACGTCGGTGATTGCAGGGTTTATCGCTGGCACGCCGGTCAGCTGCAACGTATCAGCGAAGATCATGTCTGGGACCAACCGGGCATGCAGCATGTGCTGAAACGCGCCCTGGGCCTCGATCAGCACCTGGTGCTGGATTTTCTCGACGGTGAATTGCGTGTCGATGAGAGTTTCGTACTGCTCAGCGATGGCATCTGGGCTGTCTTGGGCGACACTGCGATTGCAGCGATTTTGCGCGACCAACCGGACTTGTCCATGGCCGCGCAAACACTGGTCAGCGCGGCGCACCTGGCTGGCAGTCAGGACAATGCCAGCGCGCTGCTGGTGCGGGTCGATGCACTCGGTGAAACAAGCATCGGCGACGCGCTGATTCATCTCCGGCAATGGCCGCTGCCGCCAGCGCTGAAGCCCGGCCAGGTGTTCGAGGGCTGGAAAGTGCAAGGGATTCTTGCGCAGAGCCAGCAATCACTGCTGTACCGGGTATGCGACGCACAGCAGCAATCCTGGCTGTTGAAAACCTTGCCCGCGGCGCTACGCGACGATCACCTGGCCGGGCAGGCGCTGCTGTCGGAGGAATGGTTTCTCAAACGCGTGGCCGGGCGACATTTTCCCGAGGTGCATGCCGCCAGTCAGCGTCAGCATTTGTACTATGTGATGCGTGAATATTCCGGCTCCACCCTCGCGCAATTACACGCGCGCGCAGGACCATTACCACTGGCGCAATGGCAGGACCTGGCCGAGCGCCTGCTGCGGGCGGTGGGCATGCTGCACCGACGCCAGATTTTGCATCGCGACATCAAACCGGAAAATCTTCTGCTGGGTGACGATGGGGAACTGCGCCTGCTGGATTTCGGCCTCGCGTACTGCCCCGGCTTGTCCGAAGACCAGGCCTGCGCCCTGCCCGGAACCCCCAGCTACATCGCGCCAGAGGCATTTCGTGGTGACGCACCGACGCCGCAGCAAGACTTGTATGCGGTTGGCGTGACCCTGTATTTCCTGCTCACCGGGCATTATCCCTTCGGCGAAATCGAAGCCTTCCAGCGTCCGCGATTCGGCCTGCCGGTGAGTGCCAGCCGTTACCGGCCGGACCTGCCGGAGTGGTTGGCGCAAAGCCTTGAGCGTGCGGTTGCAGTGGAACCCGGTGCGCGATTCGAAACGGCGGAAGAATGGTTGCTGGTGCTGGAACAGGGCGAGCGACGCAGTTTGAGCGTGCGCCCGCGACCTTTGCTGGAGCGCGAGCCGTTGAAGGTGTGGCGAACCATGGCGCTGCTCTCGCTGGTGGTTAATCTGGTGCTGCTGGTGTTGATATTTCGTGGCTAAGGAAGCGCAGCTTCTGCCTCAAAACGGGCACTTCGCCTTAATTCAGTGCATTAAAACCGCATCTCAGCCAAGCAGTCCCCCATAGAACCGCGGGCTGCACACTTGGCACAACCACTGCATTACCTACCCCACCACACATAAAGCCCAGCCTTCAACGACGAAGGTGCGCTGCCCGAGAGAACGGGTCCAGGACAAAGGCGTCCTCGCTAGGCAACTAGCGGGACGCCTTTTTTTGTTTGCGCAAATTTGTTGAGCACAACCTGACGGCCTCTCGAGGCGGTCCCCGGCCCACCGGAGAACATGATGAAAAAATTGAAACTGGTGATGATCGGCAACGGCATGGCCGGGGTCCGCACCCTGGAAGAGCTGCTCAAGCTGAGCAACGAGCTGTACGACATCACTGTCTTCGGCGCTGAACCCCATGCCAACTACAACCGCATCCTGCTGTCACCCGTGCTGGCCGGTGAGCAAACGTTCGAAGACATCATGCTCAACGACCTCGACTGGTACCTCGGGAATAACATCAACCTGCTGCTCAATCGCCATGTGGTGGAGATCGACCGGATCAAACGCCGCGTCATCGCCGAAGACGGCACCGAGGCCGAATACGATCGCTTGCTGATCGCTACCGGCTCGACGCCTTTCATCCTGCCGATCCCCGGCAATACCCTGCAGGGCGTGATCGGTTACCGCGACATCACCGACACTCAGGCGATGATCAACACCGCGAAAACGCATAAACACGCGGTGGTCATCGGGGGCGGCTTGCTGGGGCTGGAGGCGGCCAACGGCCTGATGCTGCGCGGAATGCACGTCACCGTGGTGCACATCGGCGAATGGCTACTGGAGCGCCAACTCGACAAAATCAGCGGCCAGCTGCTGCAGTCCGCACTGGAAGCCCGCGGACTGCAGTTCCGTCTGCGTGAACAGACAGCGGCCCTGCACGATGCCGGCGATGGCCGCGTAGGCTCGATTGAGTTCAGGAACGGCGACATCCTCCCTGCCGACCTGGTGGTGATGGCCGCCGGCATCCGCCCGCGCACCGAACTTGCGGAAAAATCCGGCCTACCCTGCAATCGGGGGATTCTGGTCAACGACACGATGCAAACCTACGACCCACGGATTTACGCGATCGGCGAGTGCGCCAGTCACCGTGGTATCGCCTATGGCCTGGTCGCGCCACTGTTCGAACAGGCCAAGGTGTGCGCCAATCACTTGGCCCAATTAGGCTTCGCCACCTACAAAGGCTCGGTGACCTCGACCAAATTGAAGGTGACCGGCATTGACCTGTTCTCCGCTGGCGACTTCATGGGGGGTGAAGGCACCGAGACCATCACCCTCTGCGACCCGATCAGCGGCGTCTACAAAAAACTGGTGATCAAGGACGACGTGCTGGTCGGCGCCTGCCTGTACGGCGATGTCACCGATGGCGGTTGGTATTTCCAGCAGATCCGTGAGAACGACGACATTAGGCACATTCGCGATCACTTGATGTTTGGTGCCCCATCGCTCACCGCGCCGACCGTTGGCGAGGACGATGATCTGGCTCCAGTTGCCCTGCAGGAAGCCAGCTGATGGACCGTCAGATCACGGCCTCGACGTGCTGTTACTGCGGCGTCGGCTGCGGCGTGCTGATCGAACATGACGGCGAGCGCATCCTCGGCGTCAGCGGGGATCCGGCGCACCCGGCCAATTTCGGCAAACTGTGCAGCAAAGGCTCGACCCTGCACCTGACCGGCGACCTCGCCGCCCGCGCTTTATACCCCGAACTGCGCCTGGGCAAAGGACTCGCGCGCAGTCGCACCGACTGGGACACCGCGCTGGACCATGCTGCCAATGTCTTTGCCGATACCGTCGCCGAGCACGGTCCCGACAGCGTCGCTTTTTACATCTCCGGCCAGCTGCTCACTGAAGATTATTACGTGTTCAACAAACTGGCGCGGGCGCTGGTGGGCACCAACAATATCGACAGCAATTCGCGGCTGTGCATGTCGTCTGCAGTGGTGGGTTACAAGCGCAGCCTGGGCGCTGATGCACCGCCGTGCAGCTATGAAGATATCGAGTTGAGCGACTGCGTGATGATTGTCGGCAGCAACATGGCCTACGCCCACCCGGTATTGTTCCGACGTCTTGAGGCAGCAAAAGCCCGTCGGCCGCAGATGAAAGTCATCGTCATTGACCCGCGTCGTACCGATACCTGCGACCTGGCCGACCTGCACCTGGCCATTTTGCCAGGCACCGATGTCGCCTTGTTCCATGGGATTTTGCACCTGTTGCTGAAGGAACAATGGATTGACCGCGGTTTCATCGAAGCGCACACCGACGGGCTAGCAGAACTGGACGCTCTGGTGCGCGATTACGCCCCGCATCGAGTGTCGCAGCTTTGCGGGATCAGCCTCGCGCAGCTGCGCCAGTGCGCCGAATGGGTCGGCACTTCCCAGAGCTTTCTGTCGCTGTGGTGCATGGGGCTGAATCAATCGACGGCGGGCAGTGCAAAAAACAGCGCTTTGATCAACCTGCACCTGGCCACCGGACAAATCGGCCGCCCCGGAGCAGGACCTTTCTCGCTGACCGGTCAGCCGAACGCCATGGGCGGCCGGGAAACCGGCAGCTTATCCAACCTGCTGCCCGGCCATCGTGACGCGGCCAACCCTGAGCATTGCGCTGAAGTAGCGGCGTACTGGGGCGTCGAGCAACTGCCGGCAACCACCGGGCTGACAGCCATCGAGCTGTTCGAACAAGTACGCGGCGGCAAAATCAAGGCACTGTGGATTGCCTGCACTAACCCGGCGCAATCGCTCCCGGACCAGAACGCTGTGCGCGCGGCATTGCAAGCCTGCCCTTTCGTCGTCCTGCAGGAAGCTTTCCGCACCACTGAAACGGCCGCATTTGCCGATCTGCTGCTGCCGGCCGCCAGCTGGGGCGAGAAGGAAGGCACGGTGACCAACTCCGAGCGGCGAATTTCCCACGTGCGCCAAGCGATAGTCGCACCGGCTGAAACCCGTTCCGACTGGTCGATCACGGTGGATTTCGCACAACGTCTGGAGAAACGTCTGCGGCCGGACCAGGCCAGTCTCTTCGCCTTCGAGTCGCCCGCGCAGATTTTTGATGAGTACAAATGGCTGACCCGCGGACGAGATCTGGACCTTTGCGGTATCAGCCATGAGCTGCTCGACCGTCTCGGCCCTCAGCAATGGCCGTTTCTCGCAGGCGCAACGCACGGCACGCCGCGATTGTATGTGGACGGGGTTTTTCCCACCGCTAACGGCCGCGCGCGGTTCATCGCCGACCCGTACCACGCCGCCAGGGAACAGCGGGACGCAGAGTTTCCGCTGACCTTGCTCACCGGTCGCCTGCGCGATCAGTGGCATGGCATGAGTCGCACCGGCACGGCTGCGCAATTATTTGGTCACGTCAGCGAAGCGCAATTAAGCCTGCACCCGGATGAGCTGCGCCGGCATTCCCTGCAAACGGGCGATCTGGTCAGCCTTGAAAGCCGTCGCGGTGCGCTGATAGTTGCCGTGAGCAGCGACGACAGCGTGCGCCCCGGGCAGGCCTTTATGCCCATGCATTGGGGTGATCGCTTCCTCAAGGGCGGCGTCAATGCAATCACACAACCGGCGTTCGACCCCCTGTCGAAGCAGCCAGAGTTGAAACACAGCGGCGTGCGTCTTGAACCGGTGAATTTGCCGTGGAGGCTTTTCGCGTTGGTCGAAGGTGATGTTCAACAGCATTTTGAGACGCTACGACCGCTGTGTGAGGCGTTTTCCTACGCAAGCCTCAGCTTGGCAGGTCGTGAGCGCCCGGCGCTGGTCATACGTGCCGCCAGCTTCACCGCGCCGGAGCCCGCGGTGATGCACGCTTTCGACCAGTGCCTTGGCCTCAGTGAAGGGCCCGTACTGGCCTATGACGACCCCGCACGTTCGATTGGCAAACGGGTGCGCATCGACAATGACCGGATCACCGCGATTCGTCTGTCCGGCGAAACGCTTGCCCAACACTGGCTGCAAAACCTTTGGCTCGAGGGTCGTGCCGATCAGCAGCTGCGACGCTGGCTGCTGGCGCCGTTAAGTGCGCCGCCGGGACACACCAGCACCTCGGTGGCGGGCAGAACAATTGTGTGCAATTGCATGAACGTCAGTCAGGACACGATCTGCGCAGGCATCAGCGCCGGCCTGGATTTATCCGGTTTGAAACAAAAAATGGGCTGTGGCACGCAGTGCGGTTCCTGCGTTCCGCAAATCAAGCGTTTGCTGGCTACCACCGCGCAGCCGGTCGCTGTCATCTCGTGAGGAAAACACTATGAGCGCAAAAGTCTGGCTGGTGGGCGCAGGTCCCGGCGACCCGGAACTGTTGACCCTGAAGGCTGTTCGGGCACTGAGCGGAGCGGCTGTGGTGTTGATCGACGATCTGGTGAACGAGGCGGTACTCGAGCATTGTCCGCAGGCACGCATCATTGCGGTGGGCAAACGCGGAGGCTGCCGCTCGACGCCCCAGGCGTTCATTCATCGCCTGATGTTGCGTTATGCCCGCCAAGGCAAGTGCGTGGTGCGGCTCAAGGGCGGCGATCCGTGCATATTCGGTCGTGGCGGCGAAGAGGCGCAGTGGTTGCGTGAACACGGGATTGAGGTCGAGCTGGTCAATGGCATTACGGCCGGTCTTGCAGGCGCGACGCAGTGCGGCATTGCGCTAACCCTGCGTGGGGTGGCACGCGGCGTGACCCTGGTGACGGCGCACACGCAGGATGACAGCAGCCTGAACTGGCCAGCGCTCGCACAAAGCGGCACGACGCTGGTGATTTACATGGGCGTGGCGAAGTTGAGCGAGATCCGCGAACAGTTGCTGGCGGGAGGCCTGAATGAGGATACGCCGGTGGCGATGATTGAAAATGCATCGTTGCCACATCAGCGGGAATATCGGAGCAGCCTCACAACGATGCAGGAAGATGCCTACAGCTTTGAATTGAAGAGCCCGGCTATTCTTGTGATCGGCGCCGTGGCGGCCTATGGCGCGCAGACCGAATTTGAGCATGGCTTGAACGCGATGACGGAAGAACAATCCGCCTGAGACAGGCTGATTCACCGTCCTTCAGGTAAATCGCAGACAAAGAAAAGCCCGGCCTGAGCCGGGCTTTTCTCAAAGCTGCGAGCTAATTACTTAGCGTTAGCTTCAACCTGCGCTTCTACGCGACGGTTTACAGCGCGGCCAGCGTCAGTAGCGTTGTCGGCAACTGGGCGGGATTCGCCGTAGCCAACAGACTGAACGCGGGACGATTCAACACCGTACTGGTTGGTCAGAACTTGCTTAACGGCGTTTGCACGACGCTCGGACAGTTTCTGGTTGTAAGCGTCAGGACCGACGGAGTCAGTGTGACCTTCAACAGTAGTGCTGGTGGATGGGTACTGCTTCATGAAGTCAGCCAGGTTCTTGATGTCGCCATAGCTGTTGGTTTTAACAACAGATTTGTCGAAATCGAACTTAACGTCCAGCTCAACACGAACAACTTCAGCAACCGCTGGGCAGCCGTCAGCATCAACAGTTACGTTGGCTGGGGTGTCCGGGCACTTGTCAACGTTGTCGCAAACGCCGTCGTTGTCGCTGTCGGAGCAGACTTCAGCCGGTGCTGGAACTGGAGCAGCAGCAGGCTTGGAGCCGCCACCGAAGTTCACACCGATACCAACGCTAGGAGCCCACTCGGTGTCGCCCTGGTCGATATTGTACTGAGCTTCAACGCCGGCACGGGCGTAGAAGTTGTCAGTGAAGTACAGCTTGGCACCGCCGCCAACGTTGGCGAAGGTGGAACGGTTGCGGCCGTTGCTGCCATTCTGGTCAATGCTCTGGTCCGAGAAACCGGCCGAGACGTAAGGACGCAGCATGTCGCCTGGGTTGTTGAAGTGGTACAGAGCGTCCAAAGCGGTGTTAGCGCCTTTAACGTTCGTGCCGTCGTCAGTACGCGCGTTGTGTACTTCGTCGTAGGCCAGACGCAGTTCAACGTCGTCGGTCAGGAAGTAACCGATCGAGCCGCCGAACAGGTTGCCGTTGTTTTTGAAGTCGCGAGCGCTGTCGAACATTTCTTTCTTGGCGAAGCCTTCGATTTCAACTGCGCCTTGGCCTTGTGCCAGTGCGCCGAACGAAGTGGCTGCAATAAGAGAACCAATGGCCAAGCCCAAGGTGTTTTTCAGTTTCATCCGTTAAATCCCCATCTGGTGATTGTGAAGCAGTCCCGCAAACCGGGGGACAACTCGGCGGCAAGTCTATCAGAACTTGCCTACACGTAAGAGATATTTGCGCCGAACTAAGTTTCAGCAATGCCCGCAAATTTCTCACGCAATTTATCTAGAGCACGTTTGTAACGCATTTTTGTCGCACTCAAACCCATGTGCATGATATCCGCGATTTCCTGAAACTCCAGCTCTGCGACAAATCGTAGCACCAGAATTTCCCGGTCGATCGGATTTACATACACCAGCCAGCGATCAAGTCCGCCCTTCTCTTCAGGGTTCGGCGCCTTTTCTTCAGACGCTTCCTCAAGCGGGTCCAGACTCAACGCGTCCATCAAGCGACGCTTTCGCCGTTCCTTCCGATACTGCGTGATGCATTCGTTGTACGTGATGCTGTAGAGCCAGGTTTTGAACTTCGATTTCCCCTCGAAGTTCTTCAGGCCATACAGCACCTTCAACATCACTTCCTGACAGACATCGTCTGCGTCGCGATCGTTCCCGAGATAACGTGCACAGACGTTAAATAATGTTCTCTGGTAACGCCGCATCAATTCTTCATAGGCACGCGTCACGTGAAACAGCTCGGTATGCGAGCGCGCGACCAACTCCTCATCAGAGAGCTCGCGGGGGTCGTAGCGCGTAGAGAGCGATTGAGCTTTATTCAAAACAAGTCGGGCCGACAGTCAGGTCAATGTCCGCCGCAGCCCTGGTGGGCATTTGCGGCGGCATACATTAGCAGGGTTTGCCGGGTTAGCGGCTACTCACATGCTGCTCCAGCAGGATCCGATTGGAGAGAGAGACTAGCTCACCCTCGTCGGTCAGCAATGTGGTTTTAACCGTGCCGATCTCTTCGATCTGACCTTCGACCTCGCCAACACGCACTTGTTGCCCAACCACGTACAACTCACGCACATAGATTCCCGCAAGAATCTGACCCGCAATTTCCCGGCTTCCCAGGCCCATGGCCAGCGCAACTGCCAGACCAACGGTAATCAATACGATAACAATCACATGGTTGAGCAGGTCAGTCTTGACCTCCAACTGGCTGATCGCCACCGAAATACTGATGATGATCACCATGCCCTGGGCGATTCGCCCAAGCCCGGAAGCGTAATCCAGACCTACACCTTCTGCCGCACCGCGCACCAGCCCGTTGGCCAGTTGCGCAAGCAGCACACCCACCAGCAGGACCAGCGCGGCGCCGAATACTTTTGGCAAATAGAGCGCAAGCATGTCCAGCGTAGCCGAGACTCGCTCAAGGCCAAGAGATTCCGCTGCAGAAACCAGAAATATCAGCAGAACGAACCAATAGACGATTTTGCCGATCAGTGTCGAGATCGGCACTTGCAGGCCGGCCCGGGACAATAATTTTGTCAGACCGGTGCCACCCATCAGGCGATCAAGCCCCAGTTTGGCCAGCAGCTTGGACAGCAAGGTGTCGAGCAACTTGGCCACCACGAAGCCCAATAGCAGCACAACCAGTGCGCCAAACAGGTTCGGGATGAAATTCGCGATTTTAGTCCACAACGCAGTCATTGCAGTGACGAGGCTCTGAGTCCAGAGATCAAGTTCCATATTCAATCAGCCTTATCAGCAGTGCGAACGGTTGGTTTACGGTGACGGGAAACCGGCGAGACATGCGCCGATCCATTATTCAGGGCGATCATCAACGCGGGCAGCCAGCGGCCCAGCAGACTGAACAGGTCGCCGGCGCCGACCTGGCGGTTGGCAGTTTTCAGCACACGGCCAAGGCACGCATCATCGTCCCGGGTGGACGGTGAAGCGTTCAACATGTCGCGTAAAGACTGTTCAAACGGATCGTGCATACGCACCTCTCGTGATGTCTGTGAAAGACGCGGTCAAATTTGCCCGGGTCACATGCCGCATTGTCAGACCCAGCGCAAACGTCGGAATAACCACCACTGCCCGATAGCCACCGAGGCGATCAGAAGGCAGGCAATGAGGAAGCCATAAGGGCTTTCGGAGAAGGGAATTCCTCCAACGTTGATACCCAACAGACCGGTCAGAAAACTCATCGGCAAAAAAATCCCGGTGATGATCCCGAAGCGATACATCGTGCGGTTCATGCGCACGCTCAAGCGTCTGTCTTCGGCCTCGAGGACCAGCCCCACCCGCTCCCGGGTCAGCTCCAGCTCTTCAAGATAGCGGGTCAGGCTGTTGTTCAATTCGTTCCAGTAATCGCCATCATCTTCGACGAACCAGGGCAGTTTCAACCGCGTCAGTTGCCCGAAAATCTCCCGTTGCGGCGCCAGGAATCGCTTCAGCGCAGCAGCCCGTCGGCGGATCTGCAAAATGGCGCCGTGTTCCGGTGTATACCGTTCGTCGGCATCCAGTTTTTCTTCTTCTTCATCGACCACTTCCGAAAGGCAACTGACCAGATCCTGCACTTTGTTGGTGAGGTACTGCGCCATATAAAGGATGAGTTCAGAGGCGGTCTTCGGTCCTTTGCCTTCAGCGAGCTGCACCAGCAACTCATCAGTGGCGCGCAACGGCCGTAGCCGCAGGGAAATCACCCGCTGCGCCGCAGCGAATATGCGTACGGAGACCATGTCTTCCGGCTCGGCCCCGGGATTGAGGTTGACCCCGCGCAAAAACAGCAACAGCTCGGAGTCCGGCAGCGCGAGCAAGCGCGGCCGGGTATTTTCTTCGAGCAACAGGTCGCAACTGAATTCGCTCAGCCCGCTGGATTTACGCAGCCAGGTCTGAGTTTGCGGGTGACTGCGATCCCAGTGCAGCCACAGGCTTTCATGGGCCTGCAGCTGCAATTCGTCGAGTTCTGTCCGGGCTATCGAACGCGCACCGCCTTTACCATCCAGCACCAGGGCATGCACCAGGCCCCACTGCGCGTTTTCTTCCTCGAACATCCTCACCCCTTGATTGATTCGCGATTTATTCAGGCATTTTCAACGGACTTGGCGAGATGATCACGCCGTTGTTGTCCGCGTAAACGTAATGACCCGGATGGAAGGTCACGCCTGCAAAGGTGACGGCTACATTGAGGTCACCAATGCCGCGCTTGTCGGTCTTCATCGGATGACTGGCCAGGGCTTGCACGCCCAGGTCAGTCTGCGCGATGACGTCCACGTCGCGAATGCAGCCGTAGATCACCAGGCCTTCCCAACCGTTTTTCGCAGCTTTTTCGGCCAGCATGTCGCCCAGCAGCGCACGCCGCAACGAACCGCCACCATCGACCACCAGCACTTTTCCTTTGCCATCCAGCTCGACCTGCTCCTTGACCAGCGAGTTGTCCTCGAAGCACTTGATGGTCACGATCTCGCCGCCGAAAGAATCATGGCCGCCGAAATTGCTGAACATCGGTTCCAGCACCTGGACCAGTTCCGGATAGGCATCGCACAGGTCGGGCGTGAGGTAATGGTTCATCGAAAAACTCCTGTAGAAAAGAAGACGTCGAGGATGTCGCAATGTGACCGGAAAAGCGGAATGCGTCATAGCTTAGCCGCAAGCCGATCTGAGTGAAATGCCCTTGTTAGAGCGTCAGCCTCCAATCACTGCGGCCAGCACCGGACGTTCGCCGAGCAATGGCGTCTGCTGATCCGCCAGCCAGCGCGCTACCAACGGCCAGACTTCGACCTGCGCAGCCTTGCTGACGAGCATTTCGACGTGGCCGAAATTATCGCCAAAGCCCTGCTCGCGGCTCAGGTTGAGAAACTGCTTGTTCTGTGAACCCATCTGATCGAACAGTTTTCGGCATGCCCAGGCTGGATCCTGTTGATCGCCTGCCGCACTGACCGCAAGCACCGGCAAGTTGACCTCGGCCAATCCTGCCCACCAGTCCTTGTCAGCGTCGCCAAAACGTCCGAAGAGTCCATACCAGCGCATGCTTTCCACGGCCAACCCGATCGGTTCGTCCTCCGGGCCACGTTTGAGCCGCGAACCGGACAACTGCGCGAAACGCTTGAGAATGAAGCGACCGCCCCACTCTACCGGTGGAATCTTCAACGGCCAGTATGTGCGGCTGACCTGCGTACCGAAGAACGCGGCCGATGCCACGACAGGCTCGCCGATGTATTCGCCGCCCAACGCAGCCGCGAGGGTGATGCCGCCGAGCGAATGACCGATCCAGTGCGGGACTTGACCACTCTGCTCGCGGACGAAGGCGCCGATTGCCGGCAAGTCATAACGCGCGTAGTCGGCGACGCGGTTGTTGCGGTAGTGATGGTTGCGCTGCGACAGGCCATGACCGCGCATTTCAGGAATCCAGACATCGAATCCCAGGCGAGCCAGATAAGCGCCCAGCCCCAACCCTTTGGGCGAAAACCAGAAGCGCCGGTTGGAGAAGCTGCCGTGCAGCAAAATCACCGGTACGCCGCGCACGGCCGGCTCATCGGCCAGGCCAAGGCGCGTGACGGCCAGTTCGACGGTGCCGTCGGGGCTATTGCCGGGTTTCAAACGATAAACGTCTTCGCTCAGATCGCCACGCCGCTCGGCGCTGATCAGGGCGACAGGAAAAAGGTTGCTGCTGCTTTGCATAATGCTCTTGCACAAAAAAGGGCGGCTTCCAGAGGAGCCCGCCCTGCTTGAATCAAAAAAACGTCCCAACCTGTAGGAGCACAGCTTGCCGACGATGGCGACTTTGAACACGCCATCGCCAGCAAGCTTGCTCCTACAATTGGCGAACCGTTTACACCATCAAGCCGGCGCTTGACCTTCAGCCAGGAAGAACCAGGTTTCCAATACGGAATCGGGGTTCAGCGAAACGCTTTCGATGCCCTGCTCCATCAGCCATTTCGCCAGATCCGGGTGGTCCGAAGGACCCTGACCGCAGATGCCGATGTATTTGCCAGCCTTGTTGCACGCGGCAATGGCGTTGGCCAACAGTTTCTTGACTGCCGGATTACGCTCGTCGAACAGGTGCGCGATGATGCCGGAGTCGCGGTCCAGGCCAAGCGTCAGCTGAGTCAGGTCGTTGGAGCCGATGGAGAAACCGTCGAAGAACTCGAGGAATTCTTCCGCCAGGATCGCGTTGGACGGCAGTTCGCACATCATGATCACGCGCAGACCGTTTTCGCCACGGGCCAGACCGTTTTCCGCCAGCAGGTCGACGACCTGGCTCGCTTCACCGAGGGTACGAACGAACGGCACCATGATTTCGACGTTGGTCAGGCCCATCTCGTTGCGCACGCGCTTGAGGGCGCGACATTCGAGCTCGAAGCAGTCACGGAACGCTTCGCTGATGTAACGCGAGGCGCCACGGAAGCCCAGCATCGGGTTTTCTTCTTCCGGTTCGTAAAGCTTTCCGCCGATCAGGTTTGCGTATTCGTTGGACTTGAAGTCCGACAGACGCACGATGACTTTTTTCGGGTAGAACGCGGCGGCCAGGGTACTGATGCCTTCAACCAGTTTTTCGACGTAGAAGCCGACCGGATCGTCATAGCCCGCGATACGCTTGTCGACGCTGTCCTTGATGTCCTGCGGCAGACCGTCGTAATTCAACAGTGCCTTGGGGTGCACGCCGATCATGCGGTTGATGATGAATTCCAGACGGGCCAGGCCCACACCGGCGTTCGGCAGCTGCGCGAAGTCGAAGGCGCGGTCCGGGTTGCCGACGTTCATCATGATCTTGAACGGCAGATCCGGCATGGCATCCACGGAGTTTTTCTTGATGTCGAAGCCCAGTTCGCCTTCGAAGATGTAACCGGTGTCGCCTTCGGCGCAGGAAACGGTCACGCCCTGGCCGTCTTGCAACAGTTGAGTGGCGTTGCCGCAACCGACCACGGCCGGTATGCCCAGCTCGCGAGCGATGATCGCCGCGTGGCAGGTACGGCCACCACGGTTGGTGACGATGGCGCTGGCGCGTTTCATCACCGGTTCCCAGTCCGGGTCGGTCATGTCGGACACCAGCACGTCGCCCGGCTGGACTTTGTCCATTTCGGACACGTCCTTGATGATGCGGACCTTGCCGGCGCCGATGCGCTGGCCGATGGCGCGACCTTCAACCAGCACAGTGCCGGTTTCCTTCAGCAGGTAGCGTTCCATGACGTTGGCCTGGGTACGGCTCTTCACGGTTTCAGGGCGCGCCTGAACGATGTAGAGCTTGCCGTCGTCGCCGTCCTTGGCCCATTCGATGTCCATCGGGCACCCATAGTGCTGCTCGATGATCATCGCTTGCTTGGCCAGTTCGCTGACTTCTGCGTCGCTGAGGCAGAAACGTGCGCGATCGGCCTTGTCGACGTCGATGGTCTTGACCGATTTACCGGCCGTGGCGACTTCGCCGTAGATCATCTTGATGGCTTTGCTGCCCAGGTTGCGGCGCAGAATCGCCGGGCGGCCCGCGGCCAGCGTGCCTTTGTGTACGTAGAATTCATCCGGGTTGACCGCGCCTTGTACGACGGTCTCGCCCAGGCCGTAGGCGCCGGTGATGAACACCACGTCACGGAAACCCGATTCGGTATCGAGGGTGAACATCACGCCGGCGGTGCCGGTTTCGGAGCGGACCATGCGCTGCACGCCTGCCGACAGGGCGACCAGTCTGTGGTCGAAACCCTGGTGCACGCGGTAGGAAATGGCGCGGTCGTTGAACAGTGAAGCGAACACTTCCTTGGCAGCGCGAATGACGTTTTCGACACCCCGGATGTTCAGGAAGGTCTCCTGCTGGCCGGCGAAGGACGCGTCCGGCAAGTCTTCGGCGGTGGCGGAAGAACGCACGGCCACGGCCATGCCAGGATTACCGGCCGACAGCGTGGCAAACGCGGTACGGATTTCGGCGTTGAGCTTCTCGGGAAACTCGGCTTCCATGATCCATTGACGGATCTGCGCACCGGTCCGGGCCAAGGCATTGACATCATCGACGTCCAGGGCATCGAGCGCGGCGTGGATCTGATCGTTCAGGCCACTCAGTTCAAGAAAATCACGGTAAGCCTGAGCGGTCGTGGCAAAGCCACCGGGCACCGATACACCGGCACCGGCCAGGTTGCTGATCATCTCGCCCAGGGATGCGTTCTTGCCCCCCACATGCTCAACGTCGTGTTTGCCGAGCTTATCGAGGGAAACTACGTACTCTACCAAGGTGATCTCTCCACTAACTGTGTTGGAAAAGCTCAGAAGCCGGCGCTCGAAATGAGCATTTGCCAGCCGTATGGCCTGGACCTGGAAAATAAGTGAAAATGCTGGCCACTGGCGGCCGGCAAATCGCGCCTATCATATCCAAGAATCTACATTAGCTTAAGGCCCAAGGTGCAAATGAAACGATCTGCTTTCTTTATCTCCGATGGCACCGGCATCACTGCCGAAACCCTGGGTCAAAGCCTCCTGGCGCAGTTCGAAAATATCACCTTCAGCAAATTCACGCGGCCGTACATCGACAACGTGGATAAAGCGCGGGCCATGGTACAACAAATCAACAAAGCCGCTGAAACCGACGGCTTCCGGCCGATTATCTTCGACACCATCGTCAATCAGGACATCCGTGAGATCCTGGCAATGTCGAATGGTTTCATGATCGACATTTTCTCGACCTTCCTGGCCCCGCTCGAACAGGAATTGACCGAGCATTCTTCCTATACCGTGGGGAAATCCCACTCCATTGGCACCAATTCCAACTACATGGAACGTATCGAGGCGGTGAACTTCGCCCTCGATAACGATGACGGCGCCCGCACGCATTATTACGACAAGGCCGACCTGATCCTGGTGGGCGTGTCGCGCTGCGGCAAGACACCGACGTGTTTGTACATGGCCATGCAATTCGGCATCCGCGCAGCGAACTACCCGCTGACCGAAGACGACATGGAACGCCTGCAATTGCCGACCGCCCTGCGTGCGCACCAGCACAAGCTGTTTGGCCTGACCATCGACCCCGACCGCCTCACCGCCATTCGCAACGAGCGCAAACCCAACAGTCGCTATTCGAGCTACGCGCAATGCGAATTCGAAGTGCGTGAGGTGGAGAATCTGTTCCGCCGCGAGAACATTGCGCACATCAATTCAACGCATTTTTCGGTGGAAGAAATCTCCGCGAAAATTCTGGTGGAAAAGGGTGTGGAGCGGCGGTTCAAGTAGAATCTTCATTGCCTGTTATGGCCTCATCGCTAGCAGAGCTAGCTCCCACAGTTGATCTGCGGCGACACCACCACTATGTGGGAGCTAGCCTGCTAGCGATTGAGCGATGATTCGGTTTAACTCCTAGATCACAAACAAATCCACAAACCTGTTCACCGGCGTCGCCTCGAGCGAAACCTGATCCTTGCACAACGCAAATATCTCTGCGCAGCGCTGCGCCGCAAATCGCGTTGCCAGGTTCGCCCTGAACTTGTCCTCAAGTAACGGAATGCCTTCGGCACGGCGCCGACGGTGGCCGATCGGGTATTGCACGACGACCTTCCCTGTGCTCGCACCATCCTTGAAAAACACCTCGATTGCATTGGCAATCGAGCGCTTGTCCGGCTCCAGGTATTCGCGGGTGTACTGCGGGTCTTCAACAATGACCATTTTCTCGCGCAATACATCAATGACCGGATGGGCCGCGTGGAAATCATCTTCGTACTGCTCGGCCACCAGATTACCGAAGGCCAGCGGTACCGCGGTCATGTACTGAAGGCAGTGGTCACGGTCGGCCGCATTGGCGAGCGGCCCGACCTTGGAAATAATGCGGATCGCCGACTCATGGGTAGTGATCACGATCTTGTCGATCTGGTGCAGACGATTCCTCACCTGCGGGTGCAAGATCACCGCCGCTTCGCAGGCCGTCTGCGCATGAAACTCAGCAGGAAAACTGATTTTGAACAGTACATTTTCCATCACATAGGTGCCGTAGGGTCGGCTGAAACTGAAGGCGCGTTTGTCTGCCGATTTGAGCGCCAGATCGTTATTGGTATGGCTGAACAAAACGTCGTAGAAACCCCACTGCTTCGCGGTCAACACGCCGGGGATTCCCATCTCGCCACGCATTGCGATGTCCGCCAGGCGCACACCCCGACTGGTCGCATCGCCCGCCGCCCAGGATTTGCGCGAGCCGGCATTCGGCGCATGTCGATAGGTGCGCAGCGCCTGACCATCGGCAAAGGCATGGGACAACGCCGACAGCAACTGCTCGCGATTGGCCCCCATGAGTTTGGCGGTAACGGCGGTCGAGGCCACTTTGACCAAAATGACGTGATCAAGGCCCACACGATTGAAGGAATTTTCCAGCGCGATCACGCCTTGAATTTCATGAGCCATGATCATCGCTTCGAGCACCGCACGAATCGTCAGCGGCGCATCGCCTTTGGCGAGACGCTTCTGCGACAAGTGATCGGCGACGGCGAGGATGCCACCGAGATTGTCGGAGGGATGACCCCATTCGGCGGCGAGCCAGGTGTCGTTGTAGTCGAGCCAACGAACGATGCAGCCGATGTCCCAAGCCGCTTTGACTGGATCGAGGCGGTAGCTCGTGCCTGGCACGCGGGCGCCGTGCGGGACACTCGTGCCCTCCACTATCGGGCCGAGGTGTTTGGTGCACTCGGGGAAGCGCAGGGCCAGAAGTCCGCAGCCGAGGGTGTCGATCAGGCAGTTGCGGGCAGTGTTCAGCGCTTCACGAGACTCGACCTTATAAGTCAGGACGTAGTCGGCAATGTCCTGCAGGACCGTGTCGTAGTCGGGGCGGTTGTTCTGTTCGACGTTGGTGCTCATGTTCGATTCACTCTTGCAGGAGCCGGCTTGCTGGCAATCCGGACGACTCGTGTGTCAGGTAACCGCGTTTGAAGTTGCCTTCATCGCCAGCAAGCCGGCTCCTGCGGGGTCAGAAAGAATCGCCCGGCACGCGGACGAAACCTTCCATCAACACCCGCGCACTGCGGCTCATGATGGCTTTTTTCACTGTCCACTCGCCGTCCACCCGCGTGGCTTCAGCGCCCACCCGCAAAGTGCCGGACGGATGCCCGAAGCGTACGGCATTGCGTTCGATGCCCCCCGCTGCCAGGTTGACCAAGGTACCGGAGATTGCCGCCGCCGTGCCGATAGCCACGGCCGCCGTGCCCATCATCGCGTGGTGCAACTTGCCCATCGACAAGGCGCGCACCAATAAATCCACATCCGCCGCCGCGACCGCCTTGCCGCTGGACGCCACGTAATCTGCGGGTTTGGCAACGAACGCCACTTTTGGTGTGTGCTGTCGCTTCGCGGCTTCGTCGAGACTGGAAATCAGCCCCATGCGCAGCGCGCCGTACGCTCGAATGCTCTCGAACATCGCCAGTGCTTTCGGATCGCCGTTGATCGCACCCTGCAACTCGGTGCCGGTGTAACCGATGTCTTGTGCGTTAACGAATATCGTCGGGATCCCGGCATTGATCAGCGTCGCCTTGAACGTCCCGACGCCAGGCACTTCAAGATCGTCGACCACATTGCCGGTGGGGAACATCGAGCCGCCGCCACCCTCTTCTTCCGCCGCCGGATCCATGAATTCGACCTGCACTTCAGCAGCCGGAAAGGTCACCCCGTCGAGTTCAAAGTCGCCAGTTTCCTGGACCTCGCCGTGGGTGATCGGCACATGGGCGATAATGGTCTTGCCGATATTGGCCTGCCACACACGGACCACCGCCACGCCGTTTTGCGGGACACGGCTGGCGTCGACCAGGCCATTGCTGATGGCGAATGAACCGACGGCCGCCGACAGGTTGCCGCAGTTGCCGCTCCAGTCGACGAAGGGCTTGTCGATAGAGACCTGACCGAACAGGTAATCGACGTCGTGATCGGCCTTGGTGCTTTTCGACAGGATTACGGTTTTGCTGGTGCTGGAGGTGGCGCCACCCATGCCGTCGATCTGCTTGTCGTACGGGTCGGGGCTGCCGATCACTCGCAGTAACAGCGCATCGCGCGCCGGGCCGGGAATTTGCGCCGCTTCGGGCAGATCCGTGAGGCTGAAGAACACGCCTTTGCTGGTACCGCCGCGCATGTAGGTGGCGGCGATTTTAATTTGAGGGGCGATTTGCAGTGCGTGAGCCATGGGTGCTCCTGATCCTTACCTTAAAAGCGGGCGCGCAAGGGACTTGAAATCCCCTGCTCGCACAGATGTGTTAAACGGCAACCGCCGATTCTTCGAGGAAGTCCTGGGCGAAGCGTTGCAGCACGCCGCCCGCCTCGTAGATCGAGACTTCTTCGGCGGTGTCGAGACGGCACGTCACTGGCACCTGAAGGATTTCGCCATTCTTGCGGTTGATCACCAGCGTCAGCTGCGCACGCGGTGTGCGCTCGCCCATCACGTCATAGGTTTCACTGCCGTCAATGCCCAGCGTGTGACGATCGGTGCCCGGCAGGAACTCCAGCGGCAACACCCCCATGCCGACCAGGTTGGTGCGGTGAATGCGCTCGAAACCTTCGGCGGCAATCGCTTCCACGCCAGCCAGGCGCACACCTTTTGCTGCCCAGTCACGGGACGATCCCTGACCGTAATCGGCACCGGCAATGATGATCAGCGGCTGCTTGCGCTCCATATAGGTTTCGATGGCTTCCCACATGCGCATCACCTGACCTTCCGGTTCGACGCGGGCCAGCGAGCCCTGCTTGACCTTGCCGTTTTCCCTGACCATTTCGTTGAACAGTTTCGGGTTGGCGAACGTGGCGCGTTGCGCGGTCAGGTGGTCGCCGCGGTGGGTCGCGTAGGAGTTGAAATCCTCTTCCGGCAAGCCCATTTTTGCCAGGTATTCGCCGGCGGCGCTGTCGAGCATGATGGCGTTGGACGGCGACAGGTGATCGGTGGTGATGTTGTCCGGCAGCACCGCCAGCGGGCGCATACCCTTGAGCGGGCGTGCCCCGGCCAGCGCGCCTTCCCAGTACGGCGGACGGCGGATGTAGGTGCTCATTTCCCGCCAGTCGTACAGCGGCGTGACCTTTGGCCCCGTGTCTTCGTGGATGGCGAACATCGGAATGTAGACCTGACGGAACTGTTCCGGTTTGACCGACGCTTTAACGACCGCGTCGATCTCTTCATCGCTCGGCCAGATGTCTTTCAGGCGGATTTCATGGCCGTCAGCATCAAGGCCCAGCACGTCCTTTTCGATGTCGAAACGGATGGTCCCGGCAATGGCGTATGCGACGACCAGCGGTGGCGATGCAAGGAACGCATTTTTCGCGTACGGGTGAATTCGCCCGTCGAAGTTACGGTTGCCGGAGAGTACAGCCGTGGCGTACAGGTCGCGGTCAATGATCTCTTGCTGGATCACCGGATCGAGCGCACCGGACATGCCATTGCAGGTGGTGCAAGCGAAGGCTACCACGCCGAAACCAAGCTGCTCGAGTTCATTGGTGAGGCCCGCTTCGTCGAGGTACAGTGCGACAGTTTTCGAGCCCGGTGCCAACGACGATTTCACCCACGGTTTGCGGGTCAAGCCGAGCTTGTTGGCATTGCGCGCCAGCAGGCCGGCGGCAATCACGTTGCGCGGGTTGCTGGTGTTGGTGCAACTGGTGATGGCGGCAATGATCACCGCGCCGTCCGGCATTTGCCCGGGCACGTTGTCCCACTGGCCGCAGATACCTTGCGCGGCCAGGTCCGAGGTCGCGACGCGGGCGTGCGGGTTGCTCGGGCCGGCCATGTTGCGCACCACCGAGGACAGATCGAACGTCAGGCCGCGCTCGTATTGCGCGCCTTTCAGGCTGTCGGCCCACAGGCCGGTGGTCTTGGCATACAGCTCCACAAGCTGCACCTGCTCGTCCTCACGACCGGTGAGTTTGAGGTAGTCGATGGTTTGCTGATCGATGTAGAACATCGCCGCCGTGGCGCCGTATTCCGGAGCCATGTTGGAGATGGTTGCGCGGTCGCCGAGGGTCAGCCGTGAGGCGCCTTCGCCAAAGAATTCCAGCCATGCGCCAACGACTTTTTGCTTGCGCAGGAACTCGGTCAGCGCCAGCACCATGTCGGTGGCGGTGATGCCCGGCTGCAGCTTGCCCGTCAGTTCGACGCCGACGCTTTCCGGCAGCCGCATCCACGATGCGCGGCCGAGCATCACGCTCTCCGCTTCCAGCCCGCCGACGCCGATGGAGATTACGCCGAGCGCATCGACGTGGGGGGTGTGGCTGTCAGTGCCGACGCAGGTGTCGGGGAACGCCACGCCGTCGCGGACCTGGATCACCGGGGACATTTTCTCCAGGTTGATCTGGTGCATGATGCCGTTACCCGGCGGGATCACATCAACGTTCTTGAACGCCTTTTTGGTCCAGTTGATGAAGTGAAAACGGTCTTCGTTGCGTCGGTCTTCGATGGCGCGATTTTTCTCGAACGCCTCTGGATCAAAACCTCCGCGCTCGACAGCGAGTGAGTGGTCGACGATCAATTGCGTCGGCACCACCGGGTTCACTTGCGCGGGGTCGCCACCTTGCAAGGCGATGGCGTCGCGCAGGCCGGCGAGGTCGACCAGTGCGGTCTGGCCGAGAATGTCATGGCAGACGACGCGGGCCGGGAACCACGGAAAGTCGAGGTCGCGTTTGCGCTCGATGAATTGCTTCAGGGATTCGGTGAGCGTGGCCGGGTCGCAGCGACGCACGAGGTTTTCCGCCAGCACGCGCGAGGTGTACGGCAGGGTGTCGTAGGCGCCGGGCTGAATGGCCTCGACCGCCTCACGGACGTCGAAGTAATCCAGATGGCTGCCGGGCAGCGGTTTACGCAATTGAGTGTTCATCGTCAGGACTCGGTCACGGTGATTTCAAAAGGCGGAGTCGCGCGGGCCCCTGTGGGAGCGAGCTTGCTCGCGATGACTTAGTCACATTCAACAGAGATGTCGATTGACCCACCGCTATCGCGAGCAAGCTCGCTCCCACAGGGTTTTCGGTTCATCCAATCGCCAGCGTCAGCCCCCCCACCATTCAGCGTTGTTCGATTGGCACGAACTTGCGCTGTTCGACGCCGGTGTACTCGGCGCTCGGGCGGATAATGCGGTTGTTGGCGCGCTGTTCGAACACGTGCGCCGCCCAGCCGGTCAGGCGCGAGCAGACGAAAATCGGTGTGAACAACTTGGTCGGAATGCCCATGAAATGGTACGTCGACGCATGGTAGAAGTCGGCATTCGGAAATAGTTTTTTCTGCTCCCACATCGTCTTGTCGATGGCTTCGGAGACCGGGAACAACACCGTGTCGCCCACTTCATCGGCGAGTTTTTTCGACCAGGCCTTGATCACCTCATTGCGCGGATCGTTGTCCTTATAGATCGCATGGCCGAAGCCCATGATCTTGTCCTTGCGCTCGAGCATGCCGAGGGTGCCTTTGACGGCCTCTTCCGGCGAGGCAAACCGCTCGATCATTTCCATCGCCGCTTCGTTGGCGCCGCCGTGCAAAGGGCCGCGCAGTGAACCGATTGCAGCTGTCACGCAGGAGAACAGATCTGACAATGTCGATGCGCAGACCCGTGCAGTGAAGGTCGAAGCGTTGAATTCGTGTTCCGCGTAAAGGATCAAAGAGACGTTCATCACTTTGACGTGCAACTCGCTCGGCTTCTTGTCGTGCAGCAAGTGCAGGAAATGGCCGCCGAGTGTTTGCTCGTCGCTGACACAGCTGATGCGTTTGCCGTCGTGGCTGAAGCGATACCAGTAGCACATGATTCCCGGGAACGCGGCCAGCAAGCGGTCGGTTTTATCGTGCTGCTCGGAAAAGTCCTTTTCCGGTTCCAGGTTGCCAAGAAAAGAGCAGCCGGTGCGCATCACATCCATCGGGTGCGCGTCGGCGGGGATGCGCTCCAGCACTTCTTTGAGGGCTTGCGGCAGATCGCGCAGCTTGCCGAGCCTGGCTTGATAGTCGGCCAGTTGCGCCTTGTTCGGCAACTCGCCGTACAGCAGCAGATAGGCCACTTCTTCAAACTGCGCGTCAGCGGCGAGTTCGCGAACGTCGTAACCGCGATAAGTCAGGCCGGCGCCCGACTGGCCCACGGTGGACAGTGCGGTTTGCCCGGCAACCTGGCCCCGGAGCCCGGCGCCACTGAGTACTTTTGCTTCGGCCATTTGCTGTCTCCAATTTTTGAATTTGTCAGGGAATCGGCAATTGTTAACGCTTCACTTTCGTAGCAGCTGTCGAGCAGCGCGAGGCGGCGTCAGGCTGCGTCAGGCTGCGAAACAGTTTGCGAGTCCTTCGGCCTGGGACGCAGCCTCGCAGGCTCGGCAGCTGCTACACAGACCTGATTACTTTTTCGCGCTCGCGGCGAACAACGCATCGAGCTTCTGTTCGAAGGTGTGGTAGTCGATGCGATCGTAAAGCTCCATGCGAGTCTGCATGGTGTCGATAACGTTCTGCTGCGTGCCGTCGCGGCGGATGGCGGTGTAGACATTTTCCGCCGCTTTGTTCATTGCACGGAACGCCGACAATGGGTATAGCACCAGCGACACGTCGGCACCGGCCAGTTGCTCGGTGGTGTACAGCGGCGTCGCGCCAAATTCGGTGATATTGGCCAGGATCGGCGCTTTCACGCGGCTGGCGAACAGTGTGTACATGTCGAGTTCGGTGATGGCTTCCGGGAAGATCATGTCGGCCCCGGCTTCGACGCACGCCGCGGCGCGATCCAGCGCAGACTCGAGCCCTTCTACCGCCAAGGCATCGGTGCGGGCCATGATCACGAAGCTGTCGTCGGTGCGCGCATCGACCGCCGCTTTGATACGGTCAACCATTTCCTGCTGCGAGACGATCTCTTTATTAGGGCGATGGCCGCAGCGCTTGGCGCCGACCTGGTCTTCGATGTGAATCGCCGCCGCGCCGAACTTGATCATCGACTTGACCGTGCGCGCGACATTGAACGCCGACGAGCCGAAACCGGTGTCGACGTCCACCAGCAGCGGCAGGTCGCAGACATCCGTGATGCGGCGCACGTCGGTGAGCACGTCATCCAGGCCGGTGATGCCCAGGTCCGGCACGCCGAGGGAGCCGGCAGCCACACCGCCACCGGACAGATAAATGGCTTTGAAACCGGCGCGCTTGGCCAGCAACGCGTGGTTGGCATTGATCGCGCCGACCACTTGCAGCGGATGCTCGCCGGCGACCGCATCGCGAAAACGCTGGCCTGGAGTGCTCTTGTTGGAACTCATGACTCACCTCGTTCAGTGGCTGTCGGGTTAGCGCCGTCCTGATAATGACGGGCGATGTTGCGTTTGGAGGCGCCGATGTGGCGGCGCATCAACAATTCGGCCAGCTCACCGTCACGGTCGGCGATGGCATCGAGAATGCGGTGGTGTTCGGCGAAGGCCTGATGCGGGCGGTTGGGCGTGGTGGAAAACTGGATGCGGTACATGCGCACCAATTGATACAACTCGCCGCAAAGCATCTGGGTCAGGGTGCGGTTGCCGCTGCCCTGAATAATCCGGTAATGGAAATCGAAGTCGCCTTCCTGCTGGTAATAGCCGACGCCAGCCTGGAATGCCTCGTCGCGCTCGTGGGTTTCGAGGACGCGGCGCAGCTCGTCGATTTCTTCGACGGTCATGCGTTCGGCCGCCAGACGGCAGGCCATGCCTTCAAGGGATTCGCGGATTTCGTAGAGTTCGATCAGTTCGGCGTGGCTCAGGGAAACGACGCGCGCGCCGACGTGCGGTATGCGCACCAGCAGGCGCTGCCCTTCGAGCCGGTGGATGGCTTCGCGCAACGGACCGCGGCTGATGCCGTAGGTGCGAGCGAGTTCTGGCTCGGAAATTTTACTGCCCGGGGCGATCTCGCCTTTGACGATGGCCGCCTGAATGCGCCTGAAGACGTTTTCGGACAGGGTCTCCGTATCGTCTGGGGTAATGAGCGAGGGATCGAGTTGGTCCAGCATATTGTCGACACCTTTTGAGCTGATGTCGGGAAAACTAGCTAATACCGATCATTTAGTCAAAGGATAAATAGTGATTGTCGACAATTGTCTAATAACGCTTTCGTAGGGTATGCGCAATTCCTGTTTCTGCAGGAGCCGGGCTTGCGCGCGATGGCTTTGTTTTGGGCGACGTCGGTTTTGAGGGTGTACATATCCGTTGCCGCGGTTTGGGCCTGCGTACGCAAAACTGTAGGAGCCGAGCTTGCTCGCGATGGCGGTGTGTTGGGCGACGTTGTTTTGGGGTGTACATATCCGATATTTAGGTGATGGCTGCTATTGGTTTCGCCCTGACGGCGAGTCACTTTGGAAAAGCCCCAAAGTAACCAAAAGGCTCTTGCCCCTCCATTCGGTGCCTCGCTGTGGCTCGGCATGCCCTCACTCCGGCATTGCTCCGGGGGCCCGTCGCCATCGGCCATCCATGGCCGGGGGCGACTACCGCGGCATCCTTGCCGCGGTGCCCCCTGCGCAACGCCTGCGTTCGGCCTCTGGGAAAGGGGCCGGTGGATCAAGATCTAAAGCAAAGCAAAGCAAAGCAAAGCAAAGCAAAGCAGCTCACAGATTCGTCTGTTAGGCCCATTCAGCCCGACGCGCCACAAATCGTGTAATTGGATGGACTCGCCCAAACCGAGGCGTCAATGCGCCACGGTGGCAGTCTAAACAGCCAACGACAGCGAGGGCGAGTCCATGAAAAAGCATACTTCGATTGATCAATCCCTGTCTTCTTCCGATTTGTCGGCCTGCACAACCGTGGCGGTCGATCTGGCCAAGCAGGTTTTTCAGGTCGCCGGTGAAGATGTCCTCGGCCAGGTGCGCTACGAGCAGCGGATCAAGTCGCGCGAGGCGTTTTATGAGTTTCTCCAACAGTTGCCGCCTCATGTCGTGGTTTTGATGGAGACCGGTCCGGGTGCTCAAGCCTGGGCCCGGCAGCTGCAAGACAAAGGCAATCTGGCGCGCATTCTTCCAGCCAATTTGGTGGCCACACACCGCAGCGGGCCTAAAAACGATCGCAACGATGCGCTGGCAATTCTGCGGGCTGGACGCGATGAAAAAATCTGCGCAGTACCGGTCAAAAGCGTTGCGGCGCTGGCAATGCAGGCGTTGCATCGCGCCAGGGGCAAGAGCCCTTGGTTACTTGGGGCTTTTCCAAGTGACTCGCTGTAAAAGCGAAACCATTAGCCGCCATCACCCGAAAAACGGATATTCCCTAATAAAGCACCAACCCCCAACCACTCATAGCCGCTGGCCAGCGCTGGCGCCATAAAACCACCGTGCTAGAATGCCGCCCGCATTTGTCTATGACATCTGCCCTGCCTGTCACAATAAAATGGCCAGGCACACGCGGGAGCTTGCGCATTCATTATTGCCAGGGCCTAGAATCGACACCCGGACCGCTGCGCCCCAGGATCTATGAGACTCAAGCCTTTCCCGACATTGCTTTACCTGCTCTGCCTGCCCGGCGTCGCCGCGGCGGGGGAGAAAACCGTGTACGGTCTCAACGAGTACGCCTCGCTGGACGGGATCAAACTGGAAGTCGCCGCCAAACTCGACACCGGCGCGAAAACCGCATCCCTGAGTGCCCGCGACATCAAACGCTTCAAACGCAATGGTGAATCCTGGGTACGCTTCTACCTGGCCATCGACGCCGCGCATTCGCACCCGATCGAAAGACCACTGGCCCGCGTCAGCAAGATCAAACGTCGCGCCGGTGACTACGATCCGGACGAAGGGAAGAAATATACTGCCCGTCCGGTCATCGAACTGGACATCTGCATGGGTTCGGCCTTACGCAGTATCGAAGTGAACCTGACCGACCGCAGCGCCTTCCAATACCCGTTACTGATCGGCTCCGAAGCGCTTAAACGCTTCGACGCACTGGTCGACCCCAGTCTTAAATACGCTGCTGGCAAACCTGCCTGCGCCACCGACGCACATACCGCAGAGTAATTACCATGCGCTCTCTTACCCTTCATCTGAAACTGCTGATCGCCATCCTGGTGGTGCTGGGCATTTCGATTACGGCCTATCAGATTTTCGTGCTCGGCATCCCGGTTACCGAAGACGCCACCGACGACCTGTGGAACATCGACGCCAAGGTCGAGTTCGTCGCCAGTGCCAAAGACCCGGTCAAGATCCAGATGTTCGTGCCGCCGTTGAGCCGCGATTACGTGAGCCTCAACGAAAGCTTCATTTCCAATAATTACGGCGTCGCCGTGAACCGCGTCGACGGCAACCGCAAGGTCACCTGGTCGGCGCGTCGGGCCAAGGGCAATCAGACCCTTTATTACCGTCTGGTACTGACCAAGCGCTACACCGGCGAAAAGTCCAAGGTCAAAGGTCCGACATTCCGTGACAGCATCGCTGTCGAAGGCGCAGAAAAGGTGGCTGTCGAAGCCTTGCTCGCACCGATCCGCCAGCACTCGGCCGACGTCGAGACGTTTATCGGCGAAGCCATCAAGCGCGTGAACAACGTCAATGATGACAATGTGAAGCTGCTGCTGGGCGGCGATCCGTCGGTCGGGCACAAGGCGAAAATCGTCGAACTGCTGCTGTCGATCGCTCACGTGCCGGTTGAGAAGGTCCACACCATTCGTCTGGTCGCCGATCAGCCGCAAACACCTGAACTCTGGCTGCGCAGCTTCAACGGTGCCGACTGGCTGTACTTCAATCCCGAGACCGGCGAACAGGGCCTGCCGACCGACCGACTGCTGTGGTGGGCCGGCGATGAAAACCTGATCACCGTCGATGGTGGCAAGAAAGCCACTGTCACGTTCAGCATGAACAACAGCGAAATGAACGCGATTCGTCTGGCGAAACTGACCGACGAAAATACCGATGCCAATTTCCTCGAATATTCGCTGTACGGCTTGCCGCTGCAAACCCAGCAGACGTTCATGATCATGGTCATGATCCCGATCGGCGTGCTGGTCATCCTGATTCTGCGAAACCTGATCGGGTTGCAGACGCTCGGCACGTTTACCCCGGTGCTGATCGCCCTCGCCTTCCGCGAAACCCAGCTTGGCTTCGGCATCATCCTGTTCACGGTGATCACTGCGCTGGGTCTGTCGCTGCGCTCCTACCTCGAACACCTGAAATTGCAGATGTTGCCTCGCTTGTCGGTGGTGCTGACCTTCGTTGTGGTGCTGATTGCGGCGATCAGCCTGTTTAGCCACAAACTCGGCCTGGAACGCGGACTGTCGGTCGCGCTGTTCCCGATGGTGATTCTGACCATGACCATCGAGCGTCTGTCGATCACCTGGGAAGAGCGCGGTGCCAGTCACGCAATGAAAGTGGCGATCGGCACGTTGTTCGCCGCTGCGCTGGCGCACTTGATCATGAGTGTGCCGGAACTGGTGTACTTCGTGTTCACCTTCCCGGCGATCCTGTTGATTCTTGTCGGCTTCATGCTGGCCATGGGTCGCTATCGCGGCTACCGTCTGACGGAACTGGTGCGCTTCAAGGCTTTCCTGAAGAAGGCTGACGCCTGATGTTCGGTTTCTGGAAAACCTGGAAGGCCCTGGAAGCCCGGGGCATCATGGGCATCAATCGGCGCAACGCAGACTACGTGCTCAAGTACAACAAGCGCAGCCTGTACCCGATCGTCGATGACAAGATCATCACCAAGGAGCGCGCCATCGCCGCCGGCATTCATGTGCCGCAATTGTATGGCGTGATTTCCACCGAAAAGGAAATCGACAACCTCACCGACATCATCGGCGGGCGCAATGATTTCGTGATCAAACCGGCGCAGGGCGCGGGCGGCGACGGCATCATCGTCATCGCCGACCGTTTCGAGGGGCGTTATCGAACGGTTTCCGGCAAGATCATCAGCCACGAGGAAATCGAGCACCATGTCTCGAGCATCCTCACCGGCTTGTATTCGCTGGGTGGCCACCGTGATCGGGCGCTGATTGAATACCGGGTGATTCCCGACCAGATCTTCAAAAGCATCAGCTACGAAGGCGTGCCTGACATTCGCATTATCGTGTTGATGGGGTATCCGGTGATGGCGATGCTGCGCCTGCCGACCCGACAATCGGGCGGCAAGGCCAACCTGCACCAGGGCGCTATCGGCGTGGGTGTCGACCTTGCGACCGGCCTGACGCTGCGCGGCACCTGGCTGAACAACATCATCACCAAACACCCGGACACCACCAACGCGGTGGATGGCGTGCAACTGCCCTACTGGGACGGTTTCATGAAACTTGCCGCGGGCTGTTATGAGCTGTGCGGTTTGGGTTACATCGGTGTCGACATGGTGCTCGATCAGGAAAAAGGCCCGCTCATTCTCGAGCTGAACGCCCGACCGGGGTTGAACATTCAGATTGCCAATGATTGTGGCCTGACGTTACGAACGCATGCGGTCGAAGCGCGGCTTGAAGACCTGAAAGCTCGCGGCGTGGTCGAGACGGTTGAAGAGCGGATGGCGTTTGTACAGGAAATGTTCGGGCACATTCCCGCAGTCGAGGGCTAACCCGGTCCTGCGTCGCGGCCATCGCGGCCAAGCTTTGCTCCTACGGCATTCGTGGCAAGCGGCCCACTTCGGCACGACACAAATCCTGTAGGAGCCTCGCTTGCCAGCGATGATGGCCGGTCATCGCCGACGTCCCCTCTAGGAGCAATCCCCCGGGCAGATTACAATCGCCACCCCGCCTCAATGGCTGATCTGCCCCGCCCATGCCGACCTGCTCCGTACACCCGCTGCCCTACCGCGCCAATCCCGCAGACTATTTCGCGGCCGTGCGCCATGCCCCCGGCGCCGTTCTTCTCGACAGCGGCCGACCGATTGCCGATCGCGGCCGCTATGACCTGCTAAGCGCCTGGCCAGTGACTCAACTCGCGGTGTCGCCGGACGAGAGCGGCAGGGATTTCCTGCAACGCCTGCGGGAAAATCTGACACAACTTGGCAAAGCCAGCGTCCCCCTCGACCTGCCCTTCGCCGGAGGCTTGATTGGCTACCTGAGCTATGACTTCGGCCGCCATCTGGAAAACCTGCCAACCCAGGCGAAGGATGATCTGCAGTTACCGGATGCGCGATTTGGCTTGTACGACTGGGCATTGATCAGCGATCACCATCGAGCGACCACGCAACTGGTGTTTCACCCCACGGTGCGCAACAGCGAACGTCAGCGACTGATCGCTTTGTTCAGCCAGCCCGCCGCTGAATCAATCGCGCCATTCAAACTGAAAGCGCCGATGACCGCCGACCTGGGCCAGGATGAATACCGCCAGGCGCTGGCACGCATTCAGCAATACATCCAGGCTGGCGACTGTTATCAAGTCAACTTCGCCCAGCGTTTCCGCGCGGATTGCAAAGGCGATCCATGGGCAGCTTACTGCGCGCTGCGTGCCGCCTGCCCGACGCCGTTTTCCGGTTTCCAGAGTCTGCCCGACGGCGGCGCAGTGCTGAGCCTGTCGCCGGAGCGTTTCGTTAAAATCAGCCAGCGACACGTTGAAACCCGACCGATCAAAGGCACCCGCCCCCGGGGCCTGACTACTGCCGAAGATGCCGCCAACGCCGCCGAACTGCTGGCCAGTCCCAAGGATCGCGCGGAAAACCTGATGATCGTCGATCTGCTGCGCAATGACCTGGGCCGTACCTGTCGAATTGGTTCGGTGCGCGTCCCGGAGTTGTTCAGTCTGGAGAGTTACCCGAACGTGCATCATCTGGTGAGCAGCGTGACCGGCGAGTTGGCCGATGACCGTGATGGGCTGGACCTGATAGCCGGCAGCTTTCCCGGTGGCTCGATTACCGGCGCGCCGAAGATTCGCGCGATGCAGATCATCGATGAGCTGGAACCGACCCGCCGCGGATTGTATTGCGGATCGTTGCTGTACCTCGATGTACGCGGGGAGATGGACAGCTCCATCGCAATCCGCAGCTTGCTGGTCAAGGATGGGCAGGTGTGCTGCTGGGGCGGTGGCGGAATTGTTGCGGATTCCGAATGGCAGGCTGAGTATCAGGAGTCGATTACCAAAGTGAAGGTGTTGCTCGATACCCTGCAAAACCTGTAGCTGCCGAAGGCTGCGATCTTTTGATCTTGAAAAATCAAAAGAGCGCAGCCTCGTTTCACTCGACAGCCCCTACGGGGTCGGGCTTACAAACTCAACGCCCGATTCGAAGCCTTGATGAACTCCTGCTTCAACGCCTCAAAACTGTGCACTGCCGGGAACTGCGGGAACTCGCGAATCACATTGTCCGGCGCATGAAACAGGATCCCTGCATCCGCTTCGCCCAGCATCGTCGTGTCATTGTAGGAATCCCCCGCCGCAATCACCCGGTAATACAGACTCTTGAAGGCCAGAACCGACTGACGTTTCGGATCTTTCTGACGCAACTGGTAGCTGGTCACCCGCCCCGCACCGTCGGTGATCAGGCGATGGCACAGCAACGTTGGAAAACCCAGCTGACGCATCAGGGGCTGGGAAAACTCGTAGAACGTGTCCGACAAAATCACCACCTGAAAGCGCTCGCGCAGCCAGTTGACGAATTCGACAGCGCCATCCAGCGGCTTCAGGGTCGCGATCACTTCCTGGATGTCGGCAAGTTTCAGCCCGTGTTCATCGAGAATACGCAGGCGCTGCTGCATCAACACGTCGTAGTCGGGAATATCCCGGGTGGTCGCCCTGAGGGATTCGATCCCGGTTTTTTCGGCGAAGGCGATCCAGATTTCCGGGACCAAAACACCTTCAAGATCCAGACAGGCAATTTCCACAAGACACTCCGATTTGTAGTGATTATTGAGTCGAGCGAGTCAAAAGACTGCCGAACTCTAGCGATTCGAAGGGGCGCGCGCAACGCACAGGGCACGCCAGCGGCCGCAGGATTTTGTTACCATCAGCCCCATATAGAGCGCCCAGCGCCACCGACCTGTAGGAAGCCGCCCTGATGAGCCCATCGTTCGACGTCGTGGAACTCGCCACGACCTATGCCAACAAATCTGCCCAGGACATCCTGAAGCTCGCGTTTGCCGAGTTTGGTGATGAGCTGTGGATATCGTTCAGCGGTGCCGAAGACGTGGTGTTGGTGGACATGGCGTGGAAGCTGAACAAAAACGTCAAAGTTTTTAGCCTCGACACTGGCCGCCTGCACCCGGAAACCTATCGCTTCATCGATCAGGTACGCGAGCACTACAAAATCGACATCGAACTGGTTTCGCCGGACTACAGCAAACTTGAACCGTTCGTGAAGGAAAAAGGCCTGTTCAGTTTTTATCGGGACGGCCATGGCGAGTGCTGCGGTATTCGCAAGATCGAGCCGTTGCGTCGCAAACTCTCGGGAGTTAAAGCCTGGGCCACCGGCCAACGCCGGGACCAGAGCCCTGGCACCCGAAGCGCGGTGGCGGTGATGGAAATCGACACGGCGTTCTCCACGCCGGAGCGCACCTTGTACAAATTCAACCCGTTGGCGCAGATGACCAGCGAAGAAATCTGGGGTTACATCCGCATGCTGGAGCTGCCGTACAACAGCTTGCACGAGCGTGGATTCATCAGCATTGGCTGCGAACCGTGCACCCGCCCGGTGCTGCCAAACCAGCATGAACGTGAAGGTCGCTGGTGGTGGGAAGAAGCCACGCAAAAGGAATGCGGGCTGCATGCGGGCAATATCATCAGTAAATCCAAGGCGTAATACACGGCACTTCAATTTGAAGATGTGGGAGCAGTGGTGCGGCATTCCGACTTGCCCGCGATGGCCGCGCCTCGCTCCAACACCAGGCTCACACCGCGCTAAACCGCGTGCTCAACTGCTGCGCGGCAAATTGTTCAATGATGAAATCCACAAATGCCCGGGTCTTGCCCGGCAACAATTTGTGCTCGGCGTAATAAATCGAAATGTGCCCGTCGTCGACATACCAGTCCGGCAACACCCGCTGCAACGTCCCCGCCTGCAGATAACCCACGGCAAACGGCATGCTCACCAATGCGATCCCCAGCCCCTGAGTCGCCACCGCGCACGCCGCTTCGGAATCGCTCATGGTCATTCGCGCGCCCAGCACCAGCGGGCTGTGTTGTTGCTTGCGGTCGGTCAGATGCCAGGACCGCACGCGCCCGGTCTGCGGCGAGCGGATCAGGATGCCGTCATGGTGGTGAAGATCCCTCGGCTCAAGGATCGGCTCGCGCTGTGACAGATAACCTGAGGACGCAACCAACACCCGATGCGCCGGGGTCAATTTGCGCGCTACGACCCCTTGGGGTAGCTCAAAACCGCCGCCGATGGCCGCATCGAAACCCTGAGCGATCAGGTCGACCTGGCGATTATCGAAATGCCAATCGGGGTTGATCGCCGGAAAACGCTGCAGGAACTCCCCGAGCAACGGCACGATGTACAAGCGCCCAAATACTGTCCCCATGCTGACTTTCAAAGTACCCGCTGGCCGCCCTTCTGCGCTGGCAAGGTTCGCCACTGCGTTCTGGATCGTCAGCAAACTCCCGCTGACTTCGCCCAGAAACAGCTGCCCGGCCTCGGTTAATCGCAGGCTTCGGGTGCTGCGCTGGAACAGGCGCACACCCAGCCGCGCCTCCAGTTTTGCGACACTTTTGCCTACCGCTGCCGGCGTGAGGCTCAAGCGCCGTGCCGCTTCGGCAAAACTCCCCACCTCGGCGCTGCGAACAAAGCATTCAATGCTGCTGAAAGTTTCCATAATGGCCACTATAAACTTCCGGTTTACACAGACTATAGCGATTGCGGTCTACACAGAGGGTAATCCGGCAAAGATACTGAGCGCCATCAACCGCGGCCTCTCGCCCCGGCATTTCGGAGATCGACATGACTAACCAGAACCTCAGCGGCAAAGTGGCTTTCATTCAAGGCGGATCCCGCGGAATCGGTGCCGCCATCGTCAAACGTCTGGCCGCTGAAGGCGCGACGGTCGCCTTCACTTACGTCAGTTCCACGGCCAAGGCCGAAGAACTGCAAAACAGCATTATCGCCGATGGCGGAAAAGCGCTGGCGATCAAGGCTGACAGCGCCGACGCCGACGCCATCCGCAGCGCGGTGAGCGCGACTGTCGAGACTTTCGGCGGGCTGGACATTCTGGTCAACAATGCCGGCGTGCTGGCTGTCGCGCCACTGGAAGATTTCAAACTGGAAGACTTCGATCGAACCCTGGCCATCAACGTTCGCAGCGTTTTCGTCGCCACCCAGGCTGCCGCCAGCCACATGCCGCATGGCGGTCGCATCATCAACATCGGCAGCACCAACGCCGACCGCATGCCCTTCGCTGGCGGTGCCACCTATGCCATGAGCAAATCGGCGCTCGTCGGTTTGACCAAGGGTCTCGCCCGCGACCTGGGCCCACGCGGGATTACCGTCAACAATGTGCAACCGGGCCCCGTCGACACCGACATGAACCCGGCCAGCAGTGACTTCGCCGACAGCCTGATGCCGCTCATGGCCGTCGGCCGCTACGGCACAGTGGAAGAAATTGCCAGCTTCGTGGCCTATCTGGCAGGGCCGGAAGCTGGCTACATTACCGGTGCCAGCCTGACCATCGACGGTGGCTTCGGCGCCTGATTCACTGCCGGTCAGACACGCAAAACGTCGACAACCCTGATCAGGTTGCCGGCGTTTTTTCGTCCGCAGGCATCACGTCCACTCAAGCGCCGGCAGACCGCAGGCGCTGGGCGTAAAGGCCTTGAGCGTGCGAAGGATGCCGTCGGCATGCGCGTATTTTTCATCGGCCATTGCCGCATCGGGAATTGCGATAGCCGTCATCCCCGCCGCTTTCGCAGCCGTCACGCCAAAAGGCGAATCTTCGAACACCAGACAGTCCTCGGGGGCCACGCCCAATCGCCGCGCTGCCGTGAGGAAAATATCCGGCGCCGGTTTCGCCGCGCCAACTTCCGGATCATCCGCCGTAACGATGAAATCGAACAACGCAAACCAGTCACGGTGCAGGGTGGTTTTTTGCGCGAACGACTGGCGCGAAGAACTGGTACCGACTGCGATAGGGATGTCGTTCGCCTTCAAGTGCCGAACCAGCTGCTCAGCACCCGGCATCGCCAATGCAGCCGGAAAACGCTCGCGCATCAGTGGCTCGCGGATCTGCAGAAACTCTTCGGCGCTGATGGGCAGATCCAGCGCCTCGACGACATAACGTGCCAGGTCGGCAGCGCCTCGGCCAATGATGTTTTGTTTGACGCTCCAATCGAAAGTGCGTCCGTAGCGCTGGGCAATGATCGACGTGACCTCGGTGTAAATGCCCTCAGTGTCGAGCAGCAAGCCGTCCATGTCGAAGATGACGGCTTTGATCGGGCGGAGCTCTTTCAGCGGTGCATTCATCGCATCTGATCCGTTTTGAACGACACCCCGGTCAACTCGAATACGTTCAACCAGGATTGATTAAAGGGTTCAGCAGCATAACGAGCGCGGACCGCTCAGAGCAACGGGCAATCCTTCGCCGGAGGAAAAACCTGTGTCCTTTGAGCAAATGTCGATTTAGCGATTTGCCCTACATCAAACGCCTCCTTTCCCGACTTCTTTATTCGTGGATCCCCCGCAAAGTCGCGCTCCTACGATCCGCGCAAGGGGCTGCGAATGTTTCCAAACCTGACAAGGTCCTGGCCTTGAAGTACGCCATCGGTCTGCTGGTGGTCGCCGCGATGAACCCCGATCAGCCAGACGTCGAGGCGCTGCTCGACGATTTTCGGCTCAGCCTCAATGACTACGAAGCCTGGGCTGAAGACTTCTGGACCGGTTGGGCGCTGGGTGTGGAGCAGGTGTTCAAAGTCGGCAACGAGGTCCGCCTGAGTGCGCCGAAGAATCTCACCTCGCCCGTCAGTTCGACACTCGCCTCCTGCCCGGCCGAAGGCCCGCTGACCCTGGTACATATGTTTGAAGCCGCCCGATTTGTGCCCATCGGCGATACACCGGTGATGCTCGAACGGGTCATTGAAGGGCCGGGTGGTGAAGTCAGTTTCGATCAGCCGATTCATCACACCATCGGACCCAGCGGCATCCTCGAGGTTGCCGAATGCTGGCGCGGTCACCGTTATCGCATCACCTTTTTTCCCAATGTTTCGGCGGATCACGTCAAAGCGCTGTATGCCTCTTATCAGAGCGTTATCGGCGACCTGGAAGGCTGGCTGCGTGCCGAGTGGACGACCGAATTCGAGTCGCTATGGCAGTCGTTTTCCGAGGCCGGTTTCATTGGACGCTACGGCATCCTGCAACAGGCTGACTGGCACGGTTTCGAAAAGTCGCTGCTGGGTTTGTGGGGTGACGTAAAACAGGTTTTCGCACTGATGGCGGACCTGCAGGCCAATAGCGAAAAACTGCTTGAGTATCTGACCGAGCAGGAGCTCGAAGCGCTTCTGAATGTCCCCGCCGATGTCATTGCCAAAGTGTTGCTGATGTTGAGCGACGAGCCTTTGATGTTCATCCATTTGGCGGCGTTCACCAGTTGGTTGCGGATGCTGCCCCCGCAATACATCGCTGAAGTCGTGGCGGAAATTCGCACAGAGCTGCTGGTGAGTTTCCTGCTGGTGCGGCTCACGGGTCCTACAGGCCTAAAGCTGGCTATAAGTGCCAAAGTGCTGAACCGGGTTAAATCTGCGCGAGCGCGAAATTGGCTGGCGGCCGCGGGTTTGCGCCTGGCGGAGCTCACGGCGCAGTCGGATCTCGCCCCGCACGCGAGCATGCTCAAACCGCTGATGGTAAATGCACGCAATGCACCGATCAGGCCTTCCCCGGTGGTTCCGCTGCAGATCAGCGCTCGCGCTAACCCGACGGTTGAAGTCAGCAATCCGGTCGCCATTGCTCGCGACAAGACCGAAATGCAAACGCGCCTTGGCCGAGTGGAAAATCGGGATGACGCGCCGGATCAGGCGAAAAATCCTAACGGTGACAGTGCCACTTGTGTGCCCTCGACTTGCAAGGACGGCTGCCCGGTATCGATGGTGACCGGCGAGGAATTGCTGACGCTGGTCGATGGGACTTTGCATGGCGTGTTGCCGTTCGATTTCACCCGGCTCTACCGCACCAGCGCCGTGGAGATCGATGGCGGGTTGGGGTTTGGCTGGAGCCATTCGCTGTCGCATCGGCTGGAGATCGTCGGCGAATCGGTGGTCTGGGTCGACCATGAAAACCGGCGTACGACGTTTCCGTTGCCCAGCGCTGAACGTCCGGCGATTCATAACAGTTTGTCGCGCGCGGCGATTTATCTGGGGGATTCAAGCGACGAGCTGATCCTCGCGCAGGCCGGCGAACTGACGCGGTTTTATCACTTTCACGATGGCCGATTGACGGCGATCAGCGATGCGTACGGTAACCGGTTGCGTATTACGCGCGATCGCCAGGACCGTATTCAACAGCTGGATAACGGTGCTGGCCGGGCCTTGCTGCTGCGTTATGACCGCAGCCATTTGATCGCAGTTGATTACCAGGTGTTCGTGTCGGCGCCCAGTCTGGAGGAAGCCTGGCAGACCGAGCAGACGCTGGTGTCCTACCGCTACGACGCCTGTCATCGGCTGATCGAAGCGACCAACGCGGCCGGTGAGAGCGAGCGTTACGACTACGACGACCAGCACGTCATCCTGCAGCGGCAACTGGCCGGTGGGGCGAGTTTCTTCTGGGAGTGGGAAAAGTCCGGCAAGGCGGCGCGATGTATTCGGCATTGGGCGTCGTTCGCGCAGATGGAAGCGCGTTATGTCTGGGATGACGCCGGCAGTGTCACTGTTTTCAATGGTGACGGCAGCGAGGAGGTTTATCAGCACGATGATCGGGCGCGGCTGGTGCGCCGGGTCGGGCTGGATGGCGGTGAACAGCTCAAGGCGTATGACGATCAGGGACAGCTGATCGCCGAACAGGATGCGCTCGGCGCCATCACCGAATACCGCTACGACAACGTCGGACGCTTGGTGGCGCTGATTCCACCGGACGAGGAGCCGACGTCCTACGAATACCGCAACGGTTTCCTGCACGCACGCTATCGCGGCAAAGCGGTGTGGACCTATCAGCGTAACGCCCAGGGCGATGTCACTGAAGCGACTGACCCGGACGGTCAGGTCACCCGCTATTTCTACGACGACAAAGGGCAACTGCAAACAATTCGTTACCCCGACACCAGCGGGCATCTGCTGGTGTGGAACGCTCTGGGCCAATTGGTCGAAGAAACGCTGCCGGATGGCGGTGTGCGGCGGTTTTCCTACGATGTTCTGGGACGCCAGACTACCCGGCAGGACGAACACGGTGCCGTCACCCGGTACCACTGGGACGCCATTGGCCGACTGCTGCAGACGACTTTGCCTACAGAGGCGACGCGCGCTTACAGCTACAACGCCTACGGCCAGATCACCGCCGAGCGCGACGAACTGGGGCGCATCACCCGTTATGAATATGCCGACGACTTGCACCTGGTCAGCCGGCGAATCAATCCCGACGGCACGCAGCTCAAGTATCGCTACGACAACGCGCAGCTCTTGCTGACGGAGATCGAGAACGAATCCGGGGAAAAATATCAGCTGGACTACACGCCCGGTGGATTGATCCGACAGGAAACAGGCTTCGACGGGCGGCGTACGGCCTATGCCTACGACCTGAACGGGCAGTTGCTGGAAAAGACCGAGTTGGGTGACGACGGTTCGGTTTTGCTTACCGCGTATGAGCGGGACCCGGCCGGGCGTTTGCTGGTTAAAACCTTGCCCGACGGGGTCAAGGTCACCTATCGCTATGACACGCTTGGTCGACTGATCGGCGTCGACGACGGCCACGATCATCCGCTGGAATTCGAGTACGACCTTCAGGACCGGCTGATCACCGAGCATCAGGGCTGGGGCACGCTGCGTTACGGTTACGACGCCTGTGGCCAGCTCAAGCGGATGCGTCTGCCGGATGGCAGCAAACTGGATTATCAGCGTGCCAAGGGTGGCGCGCTGACGGGCATCGATCTCAACGGGGCACACCTTAGTTCACACACGTTCGTTGCCGGTCGCGAAAAAAATCGCCAACAAGGCTGGCTGCTCAGCGAATACGCCTACGACGATCAGGGCCGTTTGCAGGCTCACGCCCTCAGCCAAAACCAGCGATCGCTGTATCGCCGCGATTATGCCTACAGCGCCAACGGCAATCTCGAGCACATCGCCGACACCCGCCACGGCCAGCGCGATTACACCTACGACCCGCTCAACCGCCTGATCCGCGTCCGTCACACCCGCGATCAAAAACCCGAAAGCTTCGCCCACGACCCGGCCGGCAACCTGCTGATGCAGGACCGCCCCGGCCCAACCACCTTCAAAGGCAACCGCCTGCTGATGCAGGGCGACCGCCATTACGACTACGACGCCTTCGGCAACCTCATCCGCGAGCGCCGCGGCACCGCGAAAAAACTCGTCACCGAATACCGTTACGACAGCCAGCACCGCCTGATCGGCGTCACCACCCCCGACGGTCGCAGCGCAAGCTACCGCTACGACGCCTTCGGCCGCCGCATCAGCAAAACCTTCGACGGGCAGACCACAGAGTTTTTCTGGCAAGGCGACAACCTCGTCGCCGAAAGCGGTAAAAGCCACTACCGCAGCTACGTTTACGAGCCCGGCAGCTTCCGTCCGCTGGCCATGCTCGACGGCAAAGGCCCGAAGAAAGCGTGCCCGTTTTATTACCAGCTCGACCATCTCGGCACGCCGCAGGAGCTGACGGATTACAGCGGCGAAATCGTCTGGGCCGCCCAATACACCGCCTACGGCCGCCTCACCCGCCTAAACCGCGATACCCACCAGATCCTAGACCAGCCGTTACGTTTCCAAGGCCAATACTTCGACGCTGAGAGCGGCCTGCATTACAACCGGCACCGATACTATGATCCGAATGTTGGCCGGTTTCTGACGCCGGATCCAACTCGGTTGGCGGGTGGGCTGAATCAGTATCAGTACACAAGGAATCCGACGGGGTGGGTTGATCCGCTGGGGTTGACTGAGTGCCCTGGGACGGGAAAGTGTAAGCGGACTGAGGGAGTTGAAGATCCGGCGGGGAAGGCTAAGGTTGATGAGGGGGAACCTGTTCAACCTAAGCCTAAAGGCGAAGAGGATTATTTATATCGGGGAGATCAGATTGACCCCAGCGATGTATTTGAAAACGGCTTTAAGAGCAAAGGTAAAAGCGACGACTTACTGTTGCACTCTCTTGACAGTGATGATCCGCCAAGCAATTTCATCAGTACATCTCCCTTAAGAGAAGTAGGAAAGGACTTTGCAACAAGCTATAGCACCAGAACAGGATGGCTATACACGCTTCACAAAATACCAGGACACGACTTACATGCTGAGCTAGGCCCCCTGTACGAGTTTGGAAGAGAGAGAGAAATTGCTATAAAAAACAGGATAAATAACGAAGACGTGCTAGGAGCTACCCTCATCCTCGACAACCGTAAAGAACTCGGATACTCATTGATCAATCCAAATAGGAAAATCAGCAAATGATAACGCTTGTTCCATTGACGATCAGTATTGAGGGACGGCAAGAAACGGCACAATTGGTTTGTGACAGCTCTACAGTATCTATCATGTTCACTAGACAAAACGGGTACAACAAGACCTACAGCGACCGTAATTTTTATAAATGCTTCGGACGTGTACGCGAGGACCATCCTGACATCCTGTTCCTTTGCAAAGGATCTAAAATAAATGTCCATCCGTCTAGTATGTCCGCACAAATGACACTTGGGCTTAAAGCTTATGAACTTGTTTTGGGCAAGCCGGCAGAACGAGAAGATTTGGTTTATATATTCGACTATGAAGAACAGAATTTGACTAACAAGCCCAACGAGCAGAAAGAGTTTTTTATGCAGTGGATTAGATCGGACAAATCCTCGAGCAAGTCTCAATGATCAAGTGCGAAATTTCCGTCTGCATCAACGGTGCTAACCAACAAGCTGTGATAGAGGTGCAACGAACCCGCTCCGAGCTGAGACTGATTATAGGCGATACAAAAAGTAAAACTTATAAATCATACGACTGCTTCGAATGCTTCGGATTAATGAGAGCCGACTATCCCAATATAAAATTCCTGTGCAAAGGCGCAAAGCTAAACGTTTACCCGTCGACAATGTCCTCCCAAATGTCCGTTGGGCTGGTGGCATACGAGGTCAAAATGGGTGAGCGAACGGGCACGAAAAATATCATAAGAATCTTCGACTACGAAGATACGGACATTACGAATGATATAAATCAACAGAGAGAGTTTTATTATGAGTGGTACGAATCTGTTACGGGGATATCAAGATCATCTTACATAGACAAGTGAATGAGCAATAGCGCTAACAAACTACTTATTTCTCGGACAACACCAATGCCAATCGGAGCCGAGGGGATTTCGTGAAAGGGCATCTAGAACCGTTGTCAGCAGTGAAATTGATACTTAAGAAAAACCATGCGATCCACTTGGCCATTTCATTTTGGCGGGTTGCGCAATGACACACGAAACCCTCAATAATCCTCACCAATTTCTGGGTGCTTATTTCAACGAAGAATGGATGACGGAACACAAGAAGGCGGATGACGTTATACATGCATTCGCGACCGAATCTACGTCAAAAGCGATTCTAGGAGTTCAAAAAGATATCACATTATTATTAATAATTAATCTAAATGAGGACTCGCTCCGGAAATTTCTTATGAAAAACATGAGTTGCTCATATTGCTACTGGCATGAGTGGGAATCGGGAAAAATTTGGCTGAACCATATTTTTAAATTCCTCAACGAAGGAAGCATTTCAGGCATTTTACCAAACGATAAAATAGCCATCTAGCTTCCACCCATGCGGGGGGAGCAAACGGCCGCCATAAGGAAATCCTGGCAATATGTCTGACTACTCCTCCATACATCAGAGGTAGGTTAATGCGCCACCACCTGGATCAACTAAACGCAGTCATAAAAACGCCCAGCATTTAGCTGGGCGAATCGGTAATCGGTAAAAAACTACTAGCCCCCAGCCCCATCCTTACTCCCAGCTGGCGTACCCGAACTCCCCTTCTTGCCACTGCTCATCCCAGACTTACCGGTGTCGCCAGACCCACCGCCAGAACCGCTCCCCATCGAGCTTCCACCGCTCATGGAGCCGCTTCCAGCCCCCGGGCTTGTGGTTCTCCCGCTGGCGTCTCCGCTGTTCCCGCTGTCAATGCTGCCAGGTGGCAACGCATTGCCACTGTCGGAACCCGTATTCATTTCGGTGGATGGTGGTGCTCCGCCCTTATCGACGGGTGCGCCTGTAGACTGAGCGAACACTGCTGCGGAGCTAAGGGATAACAAGCCAGCGACAGTGATGGCCGTAAGGGTTGATCTGATCATGGTGCGTCTCCTTGATAGAGTTGCTTACCTGAATGTACGGCAGCGATCGTGTGTCGATGGTGCCGTTCAACCGACAAATGGCAGCCGCTCAACTGGGCTCGTCGGAACCGTCATTGCCTGCGTTATCCGGATCACCGGGGTCGGCTTCGACATCACTGTCCGTACGTCTGACGTCCTCGTTCGGCACTTGCTCGACACCGGGCTCGTCATCTGGCGGACGCTGGTCGCGGCTCAGCGAATCGGTTGGAGACGGCAGCGGGTACTCTGGCGTGTCGTCAACGTCTGCTTCTTCAGGATCAGCGTTCATATGCACCTCTTAAAGGTTTGAGAACCGAAATCTGCAGCTTGATGACGCGGTGATCATGGCTGTACGGACCGACTCGCCCGCAGGGGCGAATCACTGTTCATCGTCGTCCAGATCTTCCTCTTCGTATTCGGTATTGCCCACGTCGCCCGCATCATCGGAATCATTGAGTGGCACGGTGGCGTCATCCATCAACGACCCGGGATCTTCATTCCCGGGATCATTGATGAACGGTACTCCGCTTGGACCTTTTTCTTCTTTGCCTTCGGTTTCAGGAGTCATGACGGGCCTCAATCAATACCGGGATGTATTAAGTTCGAGGCGCCCTGCGGGCAATCGTTCCTGCACGCTATCGATAGAGACAGAAAACCCGGCGCTGGGCCGGGTTTCGGTGATTCGGGATCAAATCAATGGTGTTTGTTTTTGTGCTTGTTCTTCTTGTACTTGTTGTTGTGGCCATTGCCGGAATGCGAACTGCGATCGTCGTCGGTGCCCAGGTTATTACCGACTGCGCCGCCCGCTGCACCACCAAGGCCTGCGCCAATAGTGGAACCGGTCGAGCCGCCGATGCTGTTGCCGATTACCGAACCACCCGCTGAACCCAAGCCGCCGCCAACGGCCGCTGCAGTGCGACTGCCTTTGGGCGCGCCAACCGCGCTACCTGCCGCGCCGCCCAGACCTGCGCCGATCGCTGCACCCGTGCTGCCGCCCATCTGCTGGCCGACCACGTTACCCAATGCACCGCCGATACCACCGCCTACTGCAGCCGTGCCATCACCGGCCGCCATTGCACCTTGAGCGACCAAAAGTCCCAGAAACAACGTGGACAATGTTAAACGCATGATATGAACCTCTAATTCCGCGTCGGGGGGAAAAACGCACTACGGATGGGCGGAGTCTAGCACCTGTCCGCTCAAATCCTGTCATCATTGATTCACTAAATTGTGGCAGCTGGCCATCAATCGGATCAGTGGCGTTTGTGACCCTTGGACAGGTTGCTCCCTACCCCGCCACCCAAAGCCCCGCCCAAGCCTGCACCGATGGTGGAGCCGGTCTTGCCGCCCAGACTGTTGCCAATGATTGAACCGCCCGCCGCGCCAACTCCGCCGCCGATTGCCGCCTTCGTGCGGCTGCCTTTGCGTGCTGCAACCGCACTGCCCGCCGCACCGGCCACGCCCGCACCCATTGCCGCGCCCGTACTGCCGCCCATGTTGTGACCGACGACATTGCCCAACGCGCCACCCAGACCACCACCCAACGCGGCCGTGCCGTCGCCAGCAGCCAATGCACCTTGAGCAACCAACAGGCCAAAAACCAGAGCAGGCAGAGTTAAACGCATGACAAGAACCTCAAAAAATTGGGAAAATCAAACAAAGATCGAGGTTGAAGCTCACAGACACGCGGACTCAACCATCAGCGACGGTTGGACAGCAATCACGGGAAAGGTTTTATGACAGGCAAAAAAAAGCCCGCTGGGGAGACGGGCCAGGTATTGCTTTCTAACGGATGAGCTGAGATTACGGCTCACCCTGTGAAAACTTTGTGAAAGTTTCTGCAAAATCCCGTGTGGTTAAAATAAACCGGCAGATAAAAAAACCCCGTTCCATGACGGGGCCTGCAGTGGATCCATCACTTTCTAACCGGTGTTGATACCTTCGGCATGAATTTCGACTTCGGCCCACGACTGACAGTGGATTTCATCTTGCCGACTTTGATCTGGTCTTCACCAAAACTTGCCACATATTCGGTTTGCCCACACTGCACGCAGTTGTTGATCGGAAACTCTGCCCCGTCGTCTTCGTTATACGGATGAACCATATCCACACCCTCAAAAGCTGGACCGGCACCGGCAAGCCCTGTTTGCCCGAAAAATGCTGATCACCAAGAATTTTGAGACTAGCCGGTCACTACTGGACTTGCGGTTCATGGAAACCGCCTGCCGACGAATGGAGACCGTAGCCACCGGTGCCAATCAAACCTGCCCGCAAGATTTTCCAGACCCCGGAAATCACAAAACCCCTGATTTCTTTCGAAATCAGGGGTTTTGGTTACATCAAATTTGGCGGTGAAGGAGAGATTCGAACTCTCGATACAATTTCTTGTATACACACTTTCCAGGCGTGCTCCTTAAGCCACTCGGACACTTCACCGTATCTCGTCAAACATATTCAGTCTGTCGAGGCGCGCTAATGTAGTCGAAAGCTTTTCTGATGGCAAACTTTTTTTGCAGAATTTTCATGCGGTTAGGGATTCAGGTGATCTTGTCAGCTGCGCGTCATGGCAAACCTGCCAATCTTCGGCTTCGCGTCATCTTCTATATAGAAGGCGATGCGCTGCCAGCATGGCTGGCAGCACGCGGCGTGTGGGAAAAGGATGACTGGCTAGTCAGTCTCGGCGCTTTACCTGGCCTGCTGCGGTGGGTAACGTCTGCCTCAACTTTCATACAAGGAATAGCGTCATGAGTGAGTTGATTTCCTACCATCTCGAAGACGGTATCGCGACCCTGACCTTGAGCAATGGCAAGGTCAATGCAATCTCGCCGGACGTGATTGCTGCGTTCAACAGTGCGCTGGATCAGGCTGTGACTGATCGCGCCGTTGTGATAATTACCGGTCAGCCGGGAATCCTGTCTGGCGGATATGACCTGAAGGTGATGACGGCAGGCCCTACAGAAGCGGTATCGCTGGTGACGGCCGGCTCGACACTGGCCCGTCGCCTGTTGTCGCACCCCTTCCCGGTCATCGTCGCCTGCCCGGGTCACGCGGTGGCCAAGGGTGCATTTCTGCTTCTGTCGGCGGATTACCGCATTGGCGTCGACGGTCCGTTCAGCATTGGCCTGAATGAAGTGCAGATCGGCATGACCATGCACCACGCAGGTATCGAGATTGCAAGGGATCGTTTGCGCAAGTCGGCCTTTCACCGTTCAGTGATCAATGGCGAAATGTTCAATCCGCAAAGCGCGGTCGATGCAGGTTTCCTCGACGCCGTGGTATCGGCCGAGGAGCTGCAAGGTGCGGCACTGGCAGCGGCGCGTCAGTTGAAGAAAATCAACATGACGGCTCACAAGAACACCAAACTGAAAGTGCGCAAGGGCCTGCTCGATACCCTGGATAACGCGATTATCCTGGACCAGCAATACACGGGTTGAATCTTACCCGCATCGCCGAAAAGCCCGACGTTCGCGTCGGGCTTTTTCGTACGTGCTTGGTGTAAAAAAACGACAACGGCTCTAGGACGGCTCTGACAATCAATTCAGAAACATGTGGTCAAACATCGGCCATCTCCTACTTATCGGGCAACAATTGCCGAAAACAGTGCACATCCGTACACTGCGCCACCTTTTGTGCCGGTGGGCCTGCAGATGCTGTTTGTGTTACGTATGTTATTGATGAGCCTGCACTTTGTACTGGCGGGCGTGCTCGGCGTGCTGCTCGGCCTGTGTCGACCGTTCAATCCGGATAACAGCCGTCTGTGCGCGCGCCTGTATGCCTGGCCGGCCATGTGCATTTTGCGCTTGCGGGTGAAGACCGACGTAGCACCGCTGATGGACAAACCCGACAGTTGCGTGATCGTCGCCAACCATCAATCCAACTACGATCTGTTTGTGTTCGGCAACGTGGTGCCCCGCCGCACCGTGTGCATTGGCAAGAAGAGCCTGAAATGGGTGCCGCTGTTCGGGCAGTTGTTCTGGCTGGCCGGTAACGTGTTGATCGACCGGGGAAACGCGCAAAAGGCGCGGCAGTCGATGTTGACTACCACCCACACCTTGCAGCATGAAGACACTTCAATCTGGGTGTTCCCCGAGGGCACACGCAATCTTGGCGAAGAGCTGCTGCCGTTCAAGAAAGGTGCATTTCAGATGGCTATCGCCGCAGGTGTACCAATCGTGCCGGTGTGTGTCAGCAGTTACGTCAAACACATGCGATTGAACCGCTGGCGCAGTGGGAAAATTCTTATCCGCTCGCTGCCGCCGATTCCCACCGCAGGATTAAGCATGGATGACATGCCCATGTTGATCGCCCAATGCCGCGAGCAGATGCGTGAGTGCATCGCTTCGATGGACCGGCAACTGCAAGTCGCCTGATAAAAACCCGCCAAGTGCGGGTTTACTTTTATCAGCGAACTCTGCCGGTTTTGCCGACTCTCAAACAGCAGACAAGGCTAAGCTCATACCTGCCTGCCACTTCCACTTGCACATAAGAAGCGAATCAGAACCATGGGTAGAGTTGTTGCTGCTGCGGTTTACAGCGCCGGTAAGAAAGTCACCGACATCACCCTCGACGAAGGTGCGGCCTGGGCCGCGAAGCCTGGGCACTTTGTCTGGATCGGTCTTGAAGAGCCGAATGAGCAAGAGCTGAACAACCTCCAGCGTCAGTTCAACCTGCACGAACTCGCCATCGAAGATGCCCTGGAAAAACACAGCCGACCGAAGCTGGAAACCTTCGGGGATGCGCTGTTCATTGTTACGTACTCGCCCATCCGTGAAAATGGCAAACTGGAATTCATCGAGACGCATATTTTCGCCGGCAAGGGCTACATCATTACCGCGCGCAACGGCCACTCGGCTTCCTACGCCCATGTGCGACAACGGTGTGAGGCGCGTCCTCTGTTGCTTGAACATGGCGAAGACTTCGTTCTGTATGCCCTCCTCGACTTCGTGATTGAAAACTATCAGCCAGTGGGCGAAGCGATTCATGCCGAAATTGATGAACTGGAGCACAACGTCCTGTGCAGTTCGTTGAATGAGCACGACATTCAAAAACTTCACAGCCTGCGCCGCGACGTAGTGCGTTTACGGCGATACGCGGCGCCGATGGTGGAGATCGGAGAGGAACTGCAAAAGCTGAACTTCCCGTTTATCGACAAGAACATGCGCCCTTACTTTCGCGATGTGCAAATTCATGTAACGCGGCAGATGGAGGACTTGACGACGCTGGCCGACATTGCCAGCCAGACCATCGAAGTCGGCGTGTTACTGGAAGCCTCCCGTCAGAGCGTAGTGCAGCGCAAGTTCGCTGCCTGGGCGGCAATTCTGGCCTTTCCAACGGCAGTGGCAGGGATTTACGGGATGAATTTCGAGAACATGCCGGAGTTGACCTGGCATTACGGTTATTTTGGAGTGCTGGGGTTTATCACGGTGGGCTGTGTCAGTTTGTGGGCGAGCTTCAAGCGGTCGGGGTGGTTGTAGGACTGTGCACTGCAGGTTAAACAGAGTCGCTGCCGATCGCGAGCAGGCTCGCTCCCACAGGTGGCGGGAGCGCGCATGCTGCATCAGCTTTAAACAGGTTTGGCAGCCTCGGGCTTGTGCGCCACAAACCGCATCATCCATTCCGCGACTGTCGTGCCATGATGCTCGTGTTCAAGGCTGGCCATGCCTTTGGAATAAACCTGCTCGCCCAACGCTTCCTGACGAATATCCAGCAACGCGCGGGAATAATCGTGGATGAATTCCGGGTGTCCCTGGAAGCACAGCACCTGGTCGTTGATGTGGTAAGCGGCGAACGGGCAAAAATCGCTTGAAGCGATGACCGTGGCATTTTCCGGCAATGACGTCACCTGGTCCTGGTGGCTGATCAACAACGTCAGCTCTTCCTTGACCGGGCTCATCCACGGCGCTTTTGCCGCGAGTTTGTAGTTGTGCGTGCCGACGCCCCAGCCCTGGGTCGCGCGCTCGCTTTTGCCGCCCAGCAACAGCGCCAACAGTTGATGACCAAAACACACGCCCAGCAACTTGTCGCCGCGCTCGTAACGGTTCAACAGGTAGGTTCTGAGGGTTTCGATCCAAGGGTCGGTACCGAAGGAATCGGCCTTGCTGCCGGTGACGAGGTACGCATCGAAGGTCAGGTCATCGTCAGGATATTCACCGCGCACCACGTTATAGACGGTGAATTCCGCCGCGATGGGCTGCTGCGAAAACAGACGCTGGAACATTTGCCCGTAACCCTGGTATTGATCGATCAGCTCCGGACGCAGAATGTCGGTTTCCAGAATGCAGATGCGTAACGACATAAAAAATACCTGACACGTGAAGGGAATAATGCACACCCCAGAGCCTGCCTTGAAACACGGTGGCAGGCAAGCCCCGGAATGCATCGCCGTCCCTTAAAATGCCTCCCCTTTCGCGGCTTTTTCCAGCAGCAATGCGGGCGGCGCGAACCGTTCGCCGTAGGCTTCAGCCAGATACTGCGCGCGGGCGACGAAATCCTGCAGGCCGTATTGATTGATGAACTGCAGGGCGCCACCGGTCCAGGCAGCGAATCCAATACCGAAAATCGAACCGACGTTGGCGTCCGCCGTCGAGGTCAGCACGCCCTCCTCCACGCAACGCACGGTTTCGATGGCTTGCACGAACAGCAGCCGATCACGCACGTCCTTCGGCGAAATCTGCCCGTCGGCGGTTTCAAAACGGGTTTTCAACTCTGGCCACAACTGTTTCTGGCCACCCGCCGGATAGTCATAGAAGCCACCACCCGCGGCCTTGCCGGGACGTTTGTATTCGTTGAGCAGCAGATCAATTACGGCAAAAGCCGGGTGCTCTGTCAGCGGTTTCCCTTCCGCTTGCAGGTCTTTGGCCGTTTGCTGGCGAATATGGCTCATCAGGCTGAGGGACACTTCGTCGGAGATCGCCAGCGGCCCGACCGGCATGCCGGCCTTGCGCGCTTCGGTCTCGATCATCGGCGCACTCACGCCTTCACCCAGCATGGCGATGCCTTCGTTGGTGAACGTGCCAAATACCCGCGAAGTGAAGAAGCCGCGACTGTCATTGACCACTATCGGCGTTTTCTTTATTTGCAGGACGAAATCGAAACCACGGGCCAGGGTTTCATCGCTGGTGTGGCTGCCTTTGATGATTTCCACCAGCGGCATTTTCTCCACGGGACTGAAGAAATGCAGACCGATGAATTTGCCTGGATCGGGCACGGCAGTCGCCAGGCCGCTGATGGGCAGGGTCGAGGTGTTCGAGGCGATCAACGCCTTGGGGCCGACGACTTTTTGCGCGGCGGCCGATACCTTGCCTTTGAGTTCCCGGTCTTCGAATACCGCTTCGATGATCAGGTCGCAACCGGCCAGGTCCTCATCGTTTTCGGCAGGACGGATCCGCGCCAGGATCGCCTCACGTTGCTCGACACTCAGCTGGCCGCGCGCGACTTTCTTGTCCAGCAGCGCTGCCGAGTGAGCCTTGCCCTTTTCGGCGGCAGCCAGGTTGACGTCCTTGAGCACCACCTCGATGCCGGCCGAAGCACTGACAAACGCGATGCCCGCGCCCATCATGCCGGCGCCAAGCACGCCGACTTTTTGCGTCATATACGGCGGGAAACCTTGAGGCCGCGAGCCGCCAGCGTTGATCTCATTGAGCTGAAACCAGAAAGTACCAATGAGGTTTTTTGCGACTTGGCCCGTGGTCAATTCTGTGAAGTAGCGCGTTTCGATCAGGTGCGCGGTGTCAAAATCGACCTGAGCGCCTTCCACTGCGGCACAGAGAATCTTTTCCGGCGCGGGCAGGCAACCCTGGGTTTTGCTGCGCAGGATCGACGGCGCGATCGCCAGCATCTGCGCGACTTTCGGATTCGACGGCGTACCACCCGGAATCTGATAGCCCTTCACATCCCAACGCTGCACCGCCGCCGGGTTGGCAACGATCCATGCGCGCGCCTTGGCCAACAGGTCATCAACGCTGGTCGCCAGTTCATCGATCAACCCTGCCTGCAAAGCCTCTCGCGGGCGGACTTTTTTACCTTCCAGCAAATACGGCAAGGCCTTTTCAAGACCGAGCAGGCGCACCGTGCGCACCACCCCGCCGCCACCCGGCAACAGGCCGAGCGTCACCTCGGGCAATCCAAGCTGGACGGCGGGATTATCCAGCGCGATCCGGTGATGACAGGCCAGGCAGATTTCCCAGCCACCGCCCAGCGCCGCGCCGTTGATCGCGGCGACCACCGGTTTGCCGAGGGTTTCGAGGGTGCGCAACTGAGCTTTCAACGTCAGCACCATGTCGTAGAACGCTTTGGCTTGCGGCTTGCCGATTTTGATCAATTCATTCAGGTCACCGCCGGCGAAGAAAGTCTTCTTGGCCGAGGTGATGATGACGCCGGCAATGCTGTCTTTTTCCACGAGCAACCGGGCAACGCACGTCGCCATGGCTTCGCGGTACACGGCATTCATGGTGTTGGCGCTCTGGCCCGGCATGTCGATGGTCAGGACGACAATTGCGTCCTGGCCCTTTTCGTAACGAATGGCTTCGGTCATGGGAGTTTCCTTGAAGTCGGGGCTCAGAGGCGTTCGATGATGGTGGCAATGCCCATGCCGCCGCCGACACACAAGGTCGCAAGGCCGTAGCGCAGGCGCCGGGTTTCCAGTTCATCGAGCAGCGTGCCGAGAATGGCGCAACCGGTGGCGCCCAACGGGTGGCCCATGGCGATGGAGCCGCCATTGACGTTGACCTTGTCCGGATCGATGGCCATGTCTTTGATGAATTTCAGCACCACCGAAGCGAAGGCTTCATTGACCTCGAACAGGTCGATGTCTTCGACGCGCAGGCCGGCCTTGGCCAAGGCTTTGCGAGTCGCCGGCGCGGGGCCGGTGAGCATGATCGTCGGGTCGGTGCTGGTGACCGCGGTGGCGACAATGCGCGCCCGGGGCTGCAAACCCAATGCCCGGCCCTTGGCTTCGGAACCGATCAGCATCAGCGCGGCGCCATCGACAATCCCGGAACTGTTGCCCGGTGTGTGCACGTGGTTAATGCGTTCGACATGGCTATAGACGCGTAACGCCGTGGCGTCGAAACCCATCTGACCCATCATCTCGAAACTCGGCTTGAGCTTGCCGAGCCCCTCCAGCGTGCTCTCGGCCCGAATGAACTCATCGTGATCGAGCAGGACGATGCCGTTCTGGTCCTGCACCGGCACCAAGGATTTGCTGAACGAACCGTCGGCCCGTGCGCGCGCCGCTTTCTGCTGGGAATGCAGCGCATAGGCGTCGACGTCGTGACGGCTGAAGCCCTCAAGGGTAGCGATCAGGTCAGCGCCCACGCCTTGCGGGGTGAAATGGCTGTGCAGGTTGGTTTGCGGGTCCAGCGCCCAGGCACCGCCGTCGCTGCCCATCGGCACCCGCGACATCGATTCGACACCGCCGACCACCACCAGGTCTTCGAACCCGGAGCGTACTTTCATGGCGCCGAGATTGACGGCTTCAAGGCCTGAGGCGCAGAAACGGTTGATCTGCACCCCGGCGACGCTGACGTCCCAATCAGCCACTTGCGTTGCGGTCTTGGCGATGTCCGACCCCTGATCGCCGATGGGCGTCACACAACCCAGGACCACATCGTCGACCTGACTGGTGTCCAGATCGCTGCGCTGCTGCAGCGCGGTGAGCAATCCGGCGACCAGATTCACCGGTTTGACGCTGTGCAAGGCGCCATCTGCCTTGCCTTTGCCGCGGGGCGTACGTAATGCGTCGAAAATCAAAGCTTGGGTCATGACGTCCTCGAACCGCTGTGCAGGATTGATTGCAGACTTTCACCTTATGCCGAGCCGCGGCGAATTCAATGACCGCAACGCTCAGCGAGATTGACGGTCACGCTCAGACGGACGGTAGTGTGCTATCGAGTTGGCCGGTTGAGAGACGCAAGCTGTCTAGCAAACGGGCGACAAAGAAGCTGGCAATAGGCCTCATACCTTTTTAATGGTTTAACGCCGGAAAACCATACGAAATGGATCTAAGCCAAGTGTGACGCGGGCTCTAACGGGCTCTAAGGTGAACAGAACGAAGTTGCCGTCGGGTTTTGCCGAGGCACTCGTCTTACAGGAAGTGCAGCGCTCTGCCGTCATGGAGATATGCAGGCAGGCAATCAGGAAATAACAAAAAAGGCGGTTTAGCCATGTTCAAGCACACGAAAGTACGTCAAGCCGGACTCATTCTTTTCGCCACCACGCTTCTTCTGATTCTGCCGAACCTGACCAAGGTGATCGGCTGATCTCTCAATCAAACTGCTGCAGATTTTATATTGCCTCGCCAAATTGTAACTGGCCCGCTATCCGGGCCAGTGCGGCTGTGCCAACCTTGCGGCACTTCCACGACATGGACGGCGATTCTTGAAAGCCATCATTCTATTGGCGACCTTGCTGTGCGGCTCGCCGCTGTACGCTGCGCAGCTTGATCTGGAGCTGGGCGACCATTCGCGCACCTGGCAAACCGAGGAGTTGCTCAAGCATCCTCAAGTCCAAACCATCACGATCAAAAACGATGTGTCTTACAAGCGGGACATGAACTATCGGGCGGTGCCGCTGGCGGCACTGTTGCCCGGGGTCAAACCTGATCAGCATCTGCAAGCGGTAGCGTCGGACGGATTTGCGGCCGAACTGGCGGCGGCGCCGTTGCTCAATACCGAAGGCGCGCGAGCGTGGCTGGCGATTGAAGACCCGGCAACACCGTGGCCCGACCTGTCCGCAGGCAAGCCCAGCGCCGGGCCGTTTTATCTGGTCTGGACTGACCCGCAGCTGGGCAACATCAGTCCTGAACAATGGCCTTTTCAAGTGGCTGGCATCAAGCGCCTGGCCCCGGTGGCCGAGCGCTTCCCTGCCCTGCTGCCTGATCCTGCATTGAAGAGCGATGATCCGGTGAACCAGGGGCTTGCGTTGTTTCAGAAGAACTGTCTGGCGTGTCATCGATTGAACGGTGCGGGAGATGCGCAGTTCGGGCCGGACCTGAACATTCCGTTCAGCCCGACCGAGTATTTTGGCGCGGATTTCCTCAAGCGCTACATCCGTGATCCGCAGAGTTTGCGTCAGTGGCCGCAAGCGAAGATGCCCGGGTTTTCAGCGGCGCTGTTGCCTGATGGGGACCTGGAGAGGCTGGTGGGGTATTTGAAGCATATGGCGGGGCGCAAGGTCAGGCCTTGAATGTGTGCTGTTGGTGCCGGGGTCTTCGCGAGCAAGCTTTGCCACTTGGGTTGGAAACTGATCCTGTGGGAGCGAGGCTTGCCCGCGAAGGGGCCGGGTCATTGAACATTAATGCTGGCTGACACACCGCTTTCGCGAGCAAGCCCGGCTCCTACCCTACAGGTGCAACCCGCGCTCATTGCTGCTGGACGGAGATCACCGGGGCCGGGATCGGCATCGGTGTTGGAGAGACGAACACTTTGGCGTGCATCTGTTCGCACCCGCCGCCCCGGCGCATGCCGCGAACCGGGCAGGCGTCCAGGTAGTCGAGGCCTACTGCCAGTTTCAGGTGCCGTTCGGGGCGTGCCAGTTCATTGGTTACGTCGAAGCTGTACCAGGCGTCGTCGAGCCAGGCTTCGGCCCAGGCATGGCTGGCCAGGTGTTCGCAATCCTCTGTGTACAGATAACCCGACACGTAGCGCGCGGGGATGCCGAGGCTGCGTGCGCACGCCAGGAACGCATGGGTGTGATCCTGGCAAACGCCCGCGCGTCCGGCGAAGGCATTCGCTGCGCTGGTGTCCACGGCGGTCGAGCCCGGGGTGTAAGTCATGTGCTGATTCAGGCCGTGCATCAGGTCGATCAACGCCGTGCGGTCGCGACGTTGCTTGCACGCCTTGCCCGCAAAAACGCGCAAGGCTTCGTCTGCCTCGGTCAGGCGGGAGAAACGCAGAAAAGGCAGCGCTGACCGGCTCTCATGCTCGGCTTCGCGCAATTCGTCGATATCGACCTGCCCGCGCGCACCAATGATGATTGCCTCGTGCGGTTCATCCATGGTCAGCACGTGAAGGATGTTGCCGAACGGATCGAGCTGCGCGCGCACCGGACGCGGCAGGTCAAGCTGCCAGCTCAGCACGTGCTGGCGCTCGCTGTCGTGGGGCGTCAGACGCAGGTACTGGATGCTCGCCCGCACCTGATCCTCATAGTGATAAGTGGTCTCGTGGCTTATGGAAAGTCTCATGCAGCCTCCAGGTACGAACTGTGTATGGCATTGCCCAGCTGGCGCACCAGCGGGATGAACTCGGTCAGCCAGGCGTGCAGGCCCTCGTCGAGAATTTCGCTGATGCCGGTGTACCGCAGGCGAGCGTCCATCTCGGCGGCCAGTCGTTGCGCGGGTCGACCGTTGGCGCCGGGCAGTTGCGCGAGAATCTGGTCGATCTCCTCGGTGCAGGCGCGCAACGAACGCGGGACGTCAGCGCGCAGCAATAACAATTCCGCCACGTGCCGGGCGCCGGGGGCATCACGGTAAATTTCGGTGTAGGCCTCGAAGGAGGACAAGGCTCGCAACAGGGCGCTCCATTGGTAATACGCGTGTGCCGTGCCGTCATTGACCGCTTCAGCCTGATCGCCGGCCATTTCATAGCGCGCATCGAGCAGACGCAGCGTGTTGTCAGCCCTTTCGATAAACGTGCCCAGACGAATGAAGCGAAACGCATCGTTGCGCATGATCGTGCCGTAGGACGCGCCGCGAAACAGGTGGGACCGTTCCTTAATCCACTCGCAAAAGCGGCTCATGCCGTAGCGACTCAAGCCCTGATCGGCGATCCCGCGAATTTCCAGCCAGGTGGCGTTGATGTTTTCCCACATGTCCGCGGTAATTCGCCCACGCACTGCGTGCGCACTGGCGCGGGCCGAACCGAGGCAACTGTAGATGCTCGCCGGGTTGGCGGCATCCAGCGCGAAAAAATGCAACAGACGCTCGGCGTGCAGTTCACCGTGGCGCTCGAGGTAATCTTCGAGGGTGCCGGTGATCAGCAGCGGCATGGCGAGTTCGTGCAAGCCGTCACCGCGACCATCCTGTGGCATCAGCGACAGCGAATAACTGATGTCGAGCATCCGCGCGAGGTTTTCCGCCCGCTCCAGGTAACGCGACATCCAGTACAAATCCGAGGCAGTTCTACTTAACATGGCAGGCTTCCTTCAATCCTCGACCACCCAGGTGTCCTTGGTGCCGCCGCCCTGGGAAGAATTCACCACCAGAGAGCCTTCACGCAGGGCGACACGGGTCAGGCCGCCGGGCACAACCCGGGTTTCGCGACCAGACAATACGAACGGACGCAGGTCGATGTGGCGCGGCGCGATACCGTTTTCGACAAAGGTCGGACAGGTCGACAGCGACAACGTCGGTTGCGCGATATAAGCATGGGGCTTGGCCTTGATCCGCTGTCGGAACGATTCGATCTCCGCCGCCGTCGCCGCCGGCCCCACCAACATTCCGTAACCGCCCGAGCCTTGGGTTTCCTTGACCACCAGGTCCGGAAGGTTGGCCAGCACGTGGGAAAGTTCGGAAGGATTACGACACTGCCATGTCGGCACATTCTTCAGAATCGGCTCTTCGTCGAGGTAGAAGCGGATCATGTCGGTGACAAACGGATAAACCGATTTATCGTCCGCAACGCCGGTGCCGATGGCATTTGCCAGCACCACATTGCCCGTGCGATAGGACGACAGCAGCCCCGGCACGCCCAGCATCGAATCGGGGTTGAACGCCAATGGATCGAGGAAGGCATCGTCGAGCCGACGGTAGATCACGTCGACCGCTTTTGGCCCGTCCGTGGTCCGCATGAATACCTTGTCGTCGCGCACGAACAGGTCTGCGCCCTCGACCAGTTCAACGCCCATCTCGCGGGCCAGAAAAGCATGTTCGAAAAACGCGCTGTTGAAGCGCCCCGGCGTCAGCACCACCACGCTCGGGTTATCGATAGGGCTGGAGCTTTTCAGGGTGTCGAGCAGCAGGTTCGGGTAATGGTCGATGGGCGCGATGCGCTGGGCGGAGAACAATTCAGGGAACAACCGCATCATCATTTTGCGGTCTTCGAGCATGTAGCTGACGCCGCTCGGTGTACGAAGATTGTCTTCGAGCACGTAGTACGTGCCGTCGCCATCCCGTACGAGATCGACGCCGGAAATGTGCGAATAAATGTCGCGATGCAAATCCAGCCCCTGCATCGCCAACTGATATTGCTCATTGGCCAGAACTTGTTCGGCGGGGATGATGCCGGCCTTGATGATGCGTTGCTCGTGATAGAGGTCGGCGAGGAACATGTTCAGCGCCTTGACTCGTTGAATGCAGCCGCGCTCGACGATTCGCCACTCGCTGGCCGGGATACTGCGCGGAATGGTGTCGAACGGGATCAGCCGCTCTGTGCCCTGCTCGTCGCCATAGAGGGTGAACGTGATGCCGGCGCGATGGAACAGCAGATCGGCTTCGCGTCGCCGCTGGGCCAACAGCTCGTCAGGGGTTTCCGCCAGCCAACGGGCAAACTCCCGATAATGCGAGCGGACCTGGCCGCCGGCATCGTACATCTCATCAAAATAGGTGCGGATCATGCCGTACTCCTTGTCACCCGGACCTGTCATCCATCGCAAGGCTCGTGCCATCGGCACAATCGCTTTCAGATCAATCGGTTGCATGACCGGTGCGAGAACGTCGCACCGTTCCTGGGCGTTTAACGCCCGCGCCTGAAGGGCGGCGCCTCATTGCAAGGCGGGGTACTGGCTGTCAGCGGGTGAACGAAAAACGGCCAACCCGAAGGTTAGCCGTGAGTGGACATTGTCACTGTTCATGGTGTCAGGCAAGTCGCCCCCGCACCTCCTGTTTGACGCCCCACCCTTCGATGATGCCGCCCAAAGGCTCGACCACTGCCTCGAAATCCTGCTCGAAATCGCCGATGCCGTCATACGTTGCCGACATCACTTTGCTCAGTTCCAGATACCACGCGCCGTCATCGCGCACGCTGATCTGTGCGTTCATGGATTCGCCGTTGTAGTGACCTGCCGCCCTGCGTGCCCGCTCCTCGTCCGGGAAAATGGCGTAGAACTCGATAGGATGAAACCGGGAAAAATCGAAACCGCCTTCTTTCATGCGGCGCAGCACGCTGCTGCTGATGTCTTCTTGATAGGCTGTGCTCATGAATCGTCCCCCTCACACTGCTGGATAGACTTTCCGTGTTCCCAACTGCGCAGCCGTGGCGGCGAGTGAAGCGATAACCACGTTACCGCCGGGAAGCAAGCATGTAGCTGACAAGACCAGACCTTAGCGCGATCCGTTCGCTGATCTCGCTTGCAGAGTAGCCGCAAGTCAGAGCTGCTGCCAAGGCCTGGTGTTTCAAAAATGTGCCACGGGGAGTATCAGACGGGGGTGATGCCGAGGATTTGTATGCTGTTCTGGGTCATGAGACTTTTTACGCTGGCGTCGTCGGTGCGGCCATCCAGATCGTTCAGATCCAGTTTGGCTGCGACAGGGAAAAGCCGCTCCTTAAGCAAAGTGGCGGCGTGCTCGTTGTCCGGGCACTCGTCGCACTCAAAGACTTCCTCGACTGTTTCGCCGTGATCATCCACGTAAGTGACTGTCCACTTTTGCATCGGTGCCTCCTCGATAAAACCCGCAAGTGGGCTTACTCCTATCTGGACTTTTGCACCGCGATATCGTTCAACGGGATTAGGCTGTAAGCGTGTGAATGCAAAGACAACTGTGGGAGCCAGCCTGCTGGCGATGGCGGCGTTTGGCTCGACAACGGAGTCGCCTGACAGGCCGCCATCGCCAGCAGGCTAGCTCCCACAGGATGTCGTGTAGGACATTAGTCGTTGCTTGGCTTGTTGACCGCCTGCAGCACGTATTGCGGCAGAGCAAAGGCGCCGATGTGGATTTCCGGGTTGTAATAGCGAGTGATGATGCCGCTGCCGGCGAAGCGCTGTTGCAGGGTTTCGCGGGTCAATTTGCGATAAGCAGTGTTGGTCGCACCCCAGGCAAAGGTCATCGAGCCGCCGATGTATGTCGGTACGGCGGCCTGGTAAAAGTGCCAGTCCGGGAACAGGCTGCGCAAGCGGCCGGCGGTGGTTTTGACTTCTTCGATCTGCATGAATGGCGTGCCGTTCTGAGTCACCAGAATGCCGCCCTCGTTCAGGCAGCGACGGCAGGCCTGATAGAAGTTCTCGGAGAACAGGACTTCGCCCGGACCGATCGGGTCGGTGGAGTCGGAAATGATCACATCGAATTTTTCATTGGTGGTCGCGACGAAACGCATGCCGTCGTCAATCACCAGGTTCAGGCGTGGATCGTCGAACGCACCCTTGGAATGGTTCGGCAGAAACTCTTTGCACATGTCGACCACGGTGCCGTCGATCTCGACCATGGTGATGTGCTCGACGCCGCCATGCTTGGCCACTTCACGCAGCATGCCGCCGTCGCCGCCGCCGATGATCAGCACGCGTTTGGCAGAACCATGCGCCAGGATCGGCACGTGGGTGAGCATTTCGTGGTAAATGAATTCGTCCGCTTCGGTGGTCTGGATGACACCGTCCAGCGCCATGACCCGGCCCATGCGCGGGTTTTCGAAAATCACCAGGTGCTGGTGTTCGGTGCGCACTTCGTGCAGCAGTTTTTCCATGCGAAACCGCTGACCGTAGCCTTCGTAGAGGGTTTCCAGGTATTCGCTGGTGGGGGTGGTGCTCATGGGTAGTGCTCCGATGAATGCGGCGGCAACGGACGGTTACCCGCCCATGAAGGCCAATCGACAGGCTCGATTGCCCGGGAATGGCGCGCATTCTACGTCGCGGAAGATGACAGGTCGAACCTCAGTTGCAGGTCCCGCGTCATTCCTTGTGGGAACTGGCCTGCCAGCGATTGGATTGGCGCGGTGCATCTGACAGACCGCGGTGATGCCATCGCTGGCAAGCCAGCTCCCAGGTGGGTGGTGTTGCCGGGGATTGCGTCAGATCCGCACGTTGCCGCGCGGCCCGGCGATCGCCCAGATGATCAGGCCGAGGACAGGCAGCAGCAGGATCAGCAGCACCCAGACGATTTTCATCCCTGTGGAAGCGCCACTTTTCAGTACGTTGATGATCGCCCAGATATCCAGAGCAAGAATGATCAGGCCGATAAGGCCGTTAAACGTAGAACCCATGATGTCGCTCCCTAAAAGTGGTGTGCATGCTTAGGATAGTCGGCGAATGTCAGGGTTCCGTTTATTCCATCAAACGTGGATCGCCACTTTCAGCGCTTCCAGCGACGGCGCGGCGGTGATGCCGAGTTCGGCGCACAACTGGAGCACGCGCGGCACGTCATTGCCGTAGACCAGCACCACTTGCAGTTCATCGTCGAGCAATTGACTGAAGTTCATCAGCGTGTAACCGCCGTTCTCCTTGTTCATGCTGCCCATCTGTACCTGAATGCGGTTCAGCGCCGTCAGGGCTTCGGTCTTGGCCAGTTGCCTGGGTTTGATATTGAAATCGACGCCCGGGCCGAACGAGGCAACGATCTGCGCGAACAGGTCTACATAAGTGTCAGCCTGAAACAGCACGGTTTCCGGCAGGCTGCCGACCACCACCCACTCGCCCAGCGGAATCGGGAAAGTCTCGTCGTAGTTGATGTCCGGATTGGCTGTCAGAAAAGCCGCGGGGTCGGCGTAGGCCTGAGCCGCTTCGTCAGCGACCTTGAGGATTTCTTCATCGCTCATGCACCCGGAGCTGATTTTGCTGATGAGTTCGACGAGTGCGGCTTTCATGGCGATGGATCCTGTAGCGAGGGAATTTTGAAGGTGCGAAGGATAGCGCATTCTGGATGGGGTTGGCTGTTGATGGGTACGGCTTGAGGGCGCCTTCGGGGGCAAGCCTTGCTCCTACAGACTTGTCTCACATACGAAATCCGGGGAGCAAAGCTCGCTCGCGACGGCGGTTTCACAAGCAGTATCGAGTTTGACCATGGCCGCTATCACTTCGATAGCCAAGCTTGATTCGCCGGGCAGATTGGGCGGGCCTATTCTTCAAGCATGAGTACAACATGGATCGAGGATCAGCATCATGGGCAAACGTCATCCCAACCTGCCCGCCTGGCAATGGCGAGCTTACCCGAACAATCATCAGCATCCGGCCAACCTGGTCTTGCACCTGATTGCCGTGCCGCTGTTTATCGTGGCGTTTTTGCTGCTGGTTTGCGGGGTGTTCGGTCTGAGTTTCGCCAACTTCGCGATTGGCGTCATCGGCCTGATCGCCGCGTTGGGCCTGCAACGTCACGGGCATAGCCTGGAGGCCGAGGCCTCCGAGCCGTTCAGTGGTCGCAAAGATGCAGTCTCGCGGCTGATGCTCGAGCAGTTTCTGACCTTCCCGCGGTTTTTCCTCAGCGGCGGCTGGTGGCGAGCCTGGCGTGAGCGTCACCGTCGGCACTGATCAGGAACAAGGTATCAGGCAAAAATCGTTACAGTCTGCCGACTCATGGCGATCAACTGCCCGTCTGCGCTCCACAGTTTCGCGGCCGCATGACCATAGCCGTCAGCGGCATGTTCGATTTCCACAAGGTATTTGCACCAGTCCAGCGTGTTCAGCGCCAGCAACGGCTGAACGAATTCGATGGTCCACGTCAGTGTGCTGCCCATTGCCGGTTTGTTCAGGTGCGGTAACAGCGCCGGAGGCCAGGCATCGACCAGCGCCAGAATGTGCGACTCGCTCAGCGCCTCCTCCTTCACATCGCCGCGCAAACGCACCCAGCCGCCCATGTCGCGCGACTTGTTACCGGTAAACGGCAAGCCGCCGACGCTCCAGCGCATAGCCGTGTGCCGCATGAATTCCGGGGTCACGCCTTTGATGTAGGGCAATTCCTGGCACTCGTCCCAGTGCTTCATCTCAGGCGCCGGCAACGCCGTGACCGCGACCTCGGACGGACGCGAGGCGCCGAAGCTGCCCTGGATCAGCGTCACCACCTGGCCTTTCTGCAGCGCCCGGCCCAGGACCTGGCTGACGGCTTTGCCTTCGCGCAGCACTTCCACTTCAAAACTCACCGGCACGTCCGGCTCGACGGGGCCGACGAAAGTAATCGCCAGCGAGCGCACCGGGCGATCCGCCGGGACTTTTGCGCGCATGGCTTCGTATTGCAACGCTGCGACCAGCCCGCCAAAGCTGGCCCGTCCCTGCGCCCATTCGGCCGGGATGGTCAGCGCTTGTGGCTGACTGCGAACGGCGTCGAGCAAATCGGAAAAGCGCATGGGGACCTCGGGTAACGGGAAAAAGATGAGGGGATATTAACCAGCTGGCGCGGACGACACAGGGCTTGTTTTGGCCAAAGGAGCGGACAGATAGGCCGGGGCCAGTCATCGACGAGCCCTGTGGGAGCGAGACTGCTCGCGAAGGCGGTTTCACTGGCAGAGTGACAGTGACTGACGGTGCGCCATCGCGAGCAAGCTCGCTCCCACAATTTGGATGTGTGTTGGCTCAGGATTTGAAGCAACTGGCGCTGAGCTTGTCGAGCACACGGTCGGCGCGGGCTTCGGCTTTGGCCATGGTGGTTTGCCACATCGGCACACAGGGTTGCAAATCCGCTTCCTGTTCGGCCCGGGCCAGCCATTGCCAGCAATCATGCCAATCGCCCAGTGCGGCCTGCGCCGATTTCAGACGCGGCGCCGCCGGTTTGGGCAGGCGATCAAGTTCTGGATACGCCTCGATGCCGTAGCGCACGCGCTTGATCAGCAGCCGCAAACGGTGGCGATCATGCGCGGGGTCGTGCAGCGCCTGATCGAGTTTCTTCCATTGTTTGCCGAGACGTTTTTCCACGCGTTTACGCAGCCCCTGGAGCAAGCCCTGATGCTGCGCCGCACGCAAAAAGCGTGGAAATGCATCGAGGATCATCAGCAACTGCGTCACTTGCGCGCTTACGGCAACTTGCGGATAAGCCTTGGCCATCTGCGCCATGCGCCGTTGTGCGGCCTCGGGCTGTTCGTGTTCAAGCAAGTACGCCGCCAGCACTTCGCGGTCGCGCAACGGCGTGGTCAGGTCACCGACGCTCTTGGCCGCCGATTCCAGTTGCTCGACGCCGGGCAAGCCGCGCAAGGGTCGCAGCAAACTGCGCAAGCGGCGAACCGTAGTGCGCAGATCGTGCAACGCTTCCGGGTCGGTGCGCTCACTCAACCGCGCCTGACACACCATCACCCGCACTTCCAGGCCCATCACATGAGCCACTAACCGATCAACCAAGGCCGACATCACTTACTCCCTGACTTGAATTCCCCTGAAGTTTTCAACAGGCCTCAACGGCCCGCGCGCGACTCGCGAATGTAGAAGCGGGCTTTCTCGGCCTTCTTGCTACAGCCTTCAAACGCTTCGAATTGCTGTTGTGTCTTGGCGCCGGTCAACAGCGACAGCGCCTTGGAGTAACTGACGTTGCCGGCGAAACCTTCCGCCTTGGCCAGGTCCAGTTCGCGCCACGCGGCATCGAGACCGCTGGCGCAGCTGTCACGGTAAGCGGTTTTGCCGGCACAACCGGCGAGTGCCAGCGCGATCATGGGCACACAGATCCAGGCTTTCATCAAACACACCTCAACATTAGGTAAACAGTCGTGCACGTATGACGGTCTGGCACTGGAAAAGTGCCTTGCCCCACCGCACAAACCGCAGCGCTGCGAGAATAACCCTGAGCCGCCATGCAGTGTCGAAAAAACGACGCTGTCGCCCCGCCAAGCGACCGTGGCGATTGAAGCGCGACCCACGATGGGTGCATTGTTGAACCTTGTCAAACGAGGGCGGTTCATGAAAAAACGTGTCGCACTGGTGCTGGGCTCGGGTGGAGCCCGGGGCTATGCCCATATTGGCGTCATCGAGGAAATCGAACGGCGCGGCTACGACATCGCGTGCATTGCCGGTTGCTCGATGGGCGCAGTGGTCGGCGGGATCTACGCGGCCGGCAAACTCGAGCACTACCGCAACTGGATCGAGAGCCTGGACTACCTCGACGTGTTGCGTCTGGTGGACGTGAGTTTTCGTTTGGGGGCGATTCGCGGGGAAAAAGTCTTCGGACAGATCCGCAAGATCGTCGGCGAAATCAACATCGAAGAATTGCGCATCCCCTACACGGCAGTGGCCACTGACCTGACCAACCAGCAGGAAATCTGGTTTCAGGAAGGCTGCCTGCACCAGGCCATGCGCGCTTCTGCGGCGATTCCCAGCCTGTTTACGCCGGTGATGCAAGGCAATCGCATGCTGGTCGATGGTGGCCTGCTCAACCCGTTGCCAATCGTGCCGGTGGTGTCGAGTCATTGCGATTTGATCATCGCCGTCAACCTCAACTCCACCAACCAGCGGCACTATCAGTTGCCGGTGATCCCGCGGCCACCTGCGTTCAAAAGCCGCTTCGACAATCTGGTCAGTTCGTTGGGGTCCAGGATGCCGTTTCGGCGCAAGACGGCAGAGAAGTTGTTGTTGCTGGAGCAGGAAGCGCTGAAGGCGGAGGCGGCGGAGATCAATCCGTGGATCGAATCGGCCGAGCCGGAGGCGCAGCAACCGGCGGCCGCGCCGGAGCAGGCGGGTGCGCCGAAGTCGGCTACCGGGTCGTTCATCATCGATAACGTCGGGCCGGCGTCGCTGCTGGATTTGATCAACCAGAGTTTTGAGGTGATGCAGACGTCGCTAGCGCAGTACAAGATTGCCGGGTATCCGCCGGATATTCTGATCAACGTGCCGAAGCGGGTGTGCCGGTTTTTCGAGTTTTACAAGGCGCCGGAATTGATCGCGCTGGGGCGCGAGATTGCCCGGGATACGCTGGACCGGTATGAAAGTGAGCAGAAGCGCGAGCCTTGAATGATGGGTGCGAACAGCTGTGGCGAGGGGGCTTCTGTGGCGAGGGGGCTTGCCCCCGCTGGGGTGCGCAGCACCCCCTAATACCTGCAGTTGCGATTTTTCAGGCACACCGGATGTGTCGGACTGGGGCTGCTGCGCAGCCCAACGGGGGCAAGCCCCCTCGCCACAGAAGCCCGCTTGCCACAAGAGCCCACTTGCCACAGAAGCCCGCTTGCCACAGAAGCCCACTTGCCACAAGAGCCCACTTGCCACAGAAGCCCGCTCGCCACAGAAGCCCGCTTGCGACGAAGGCTTTCGAATGCACATCTCAGCCGCCACCCCCATCCAGCAACCGATACCCTACCCCCGCCTCGGTCACGATAAACCTCGGCCGGGTCGGGTCGTCTGCGAGTTTCTGCCGCAGATGGCCGATGACGATGCGCAGGTAGTGACTGTCCTCGGTATGCGTCGGCCCCCAGATATCCTTGAGCAATTGCTGCTGGGTGATCACCCTTCCCGGATGCCGCGCCAGTTGCGCGAGGACGGCGTATTCCTTGCGGGTCAGCGCGACTTCGGCGCCGTCGAGCAATACCCGGCGATAGGCCAGGTCCACGGTCAACGGGCCAAACGTCAGTGCCGCCTGTTGAATTTCCCCTGCCGGCGCCTGGCGTAACAGCGCGCGCACCCGCGCCAGAAATTCCTGAATGCCGAACGGCTTGGTCACGTAATCGTTAGCGCCGCCGTCCAGCGCTTCGACTTTCTGCCCTTCGCTGGCGCGCACTGACAGCACCAGCACCGGCACCGTCGACCATTCGCGAAATTCACGCAGCACTTGCTGGCCATCCATGTCCGGCAGACCGAGGTCGAGCACCAGCAGGTCCGGTTTGTTCAGCGCGGCTTGCGCCAGGCCCTCACTGCCGGTGCCGGCTTCGAGCACTTTGTAACCTTGGGACACGAGACTGATGCGCAGGAATTTACGGATTTGCGGTTCGTCGTCGATGACCAGAATGGTCGCGGTCTGACTCATGGTTGGCGGTCGCGGCAGAAGGATGGGCGAAGAGTATCAGGCTTCGATTTCAACGCTCACTCTCCAACGCTGGCTGTTCCTGCAAAGGCAGGTGCAGGGTGATGCAAGTACCACGTCCATCGATGCCATCGGCGACGCTGATCCGGCCGCCGTGGGCGCCGACCATGCCCTGACAAATTGCCAGCCCCAACCCGGTGCCCTGCCCGCCTCGATCACCGCGCGCAGCGGTGTAGAACATGTCGAAAATTTTCGCGCGCTCCTCCTCGGGAATGCCCGGGCCTTCATCGCTGACCGAAAAACAAATCTCGCCATCGCTCAAACCAGCGCGCAGTTGCAGCCGTCCGTGGACCGGTGAAAACCGCGCGGCGTTTTCCAGCACGTTGACCAGCGCCTGTTCGATCAAGGCGGCGTGCACGTACAGCAGCGGCATTTCAGCCGGTACCTCGGTGCTGACCTGCAACGGCGTCAACACGGCGCGCAGGCGATTGAGTGAACTGCCGACGATGTCTGCCGGCGCCACCCAGTCCCGCGCCAGCTTCAGCGCGCCATGACCGAGGCGAGTCATGTCCAGCAGGTTTTGAATGTAGCGATCGAGGCGTTCGGCTTCATCGCGAGTGCCTTCGAGCAACTCGCGGCGATCCTCCAGCGGGATCGCCTCACCGAGCGCGAGCAGGCTGTCGATACTACCGCGCATGGACGTCAGCGGTGTGCGCAAATCATGCGAGACCGAAGCCAGCAACGCGCTGCGCAATTGCTCGGTTTCACCATGCAGGCGCGCCGCTTCGAGGTCGTCGACGAGTTGCGCGCGGGCCAGGGCCTGGGCCAGCGGTTGACTCAACGCCGTCAGCAGACGCCGGCGTTGTCCGCTCAGGGTCTGACCTTCTTTGGCGCAGACCCCGAGGATGGCCAAGGGTCCATCCTCCACCGACAACGGCCACCACCACCAACGTCCGCCCGGCAGTGTACCGGTGCCGGCACCTGCCGGTTGATCGTGCTGCCAGGCCCAATCGGCAGCGGCGCGTTCGGTTTCGCTGAACTGCAGCGGGCCACCGGTTTCAACTTTCCAGCCTGCCGGGCCGTCGCGATTGAGCAGGCACACGTGCACATCGGTCCAGCCATCGAGGTGTTGCGCGGCGGCGCTGATTACGGCCTGGCGGTCGGTGGCGGCGGTGAGTTTGCGCGACAGATCGAGCAGTTCGCTGGTTTCTTCCTGAGTGTCGCGCAGCGCTTGCAATTGCCGGCGCTGGCGAGCCGCGAGGTTGCCGGTGAGCGCGGCCATCAAGAGGAAAAACAGCAAGGTCAGCACGTCTTCTTCGCGCTGAATGCTCAGGGAAAAATTCGGCGGAATGAACAGAAAATCGTAAGTCAGAAATGACATTGCCGCGCAGGCCAGCGCCGGGCCGAGGCTGCTGCGCACCGCCACCAGCAACACGGCGGCGAGGAACACCAACGAGATGTTCGGCAGCGGCAAGACGCTCGCCACGGCCCAGGCAAGCGCAGTGGCCAACAGCGTCGCAACCAGCGCCAGCGCATAGTCGAACCACACCAGCGACGGCGCCGAGCGTTGGCGCGGCGGATGCTGCGGAGGATCGCTGTCGAGGACGTTGATTTCCAGGCCGCGAGCGTCGCGCAGCAAACGTGACGCCAGGCCGCCGCCGAACAGCCGCCGACGCAGGCGCTGTCGGGACTGGCCGACCAGCACCAGGCTGGCGCGACGTTCGGCGGCGTGCTGGATCAGGGTTTTCGCCACCTCGCCGGCCCGCAGCAACACCACTTCGCCGCCCAGACGCTCGGCCAGTTGCTGGGCACTTTGCAGGCGCAGGCGCGATTGCTCGTCGCGGGCGCTGCCGTTGTCGACGTGCACCAGGCTCCAGGGCAGATGCCGACGCTGGGCGACGCGACTGGCGTGACGCACCAGACGTTCGGCGTGTTCATCGCCATCGACGCCGACCAGCAAGCGACCGCGCACGGCGGGCGCTGCCTGACCGAGTTGGCGATAACCCTGGGCCAGGTCGTTGTCGACTTGCGCAGCGGCGGTCTGCATCGCCAGTTCGCGCAGCGCGGTAAGGTTGGTCTGGGTGAAGAACGCGTCGATGGCCGCCCGCGCCTGTTCCGGCACGTAGACCTTGCCGTCGCGCAGGCGCTCGAGCAGCTCGCGGGGCGGCAGGTCGATCAGCAGCAGTTCGTAGGCTTCTTGCAGAACCCAGTCGGGCAGGGTTTCGCGGACCTGTACGCCGGTGATGCCACGGACCTGATCGTTGAGGCTTTCGAGGTGCTGGACGTTGACGGTGGTGAACACGTCAATGCCTGCAGCAAGCAGTTCCTGAATGTCTTGCCAGCGTTTCGTGTGGCGGCTGCCGGGGGCATTGCTGTGGGCGAGTTCATCCACAAGCACAAGCTTCGGTCTGGCGGCGAGCAGGCCGTCGAGGTCCATTTCTTCGAGCATCACGCCACGGTATTCCGAACGCACCAGCGGTTGCTGGGGCAAGCCGCCGAGCAGCGCTTCGGTTTCGGCGCGGCCGTGGGTTTCAACGACACCGGCGATGACTTTGACGCCCTGGCGCAGTTGCGTGTGCGCGGCTTGCAGCATCGCGTAGGTTTTGCCGACACCGGGAGCAGCGCCGAGGAACACCTTGAGTCGGCCACGGCCATTGCGGGGCAGGTCTGCCAGAAGTGCGTCGGCGCGGCCGGAATTGCTCATGCTTGAAGCTCACTTTATTCAGATGTTGAAAGGGTGATTGGTCTATCGCCATCGCGAGCAAGCTCGCTCCCACAGTGGGAGCATTTTGCCTGTGCGAGCGAGCTTGCTCGCGATGGCGGCGGCACTGATTTACAGGTTTTCCAGCGCGATGTTCAGCGCCAGCACATTCACCACTGGCGGCCCCACCAGCGGCTGTTCGATGTGCGCATCCAGCAACTGCTGCAGCGTCGACACCGGCAGGTTTCGCGCCGCTGCGACACGCGCCAGTTGATAGGCAATCGCCGACGGAGGCAAGTGCGGATCGAGGCCGCTGCCGGAGGTGGTCAACAGGGCCAGCGGCACCGGGCCTTGTCCTGGCACCAGCAGTTTAGTGGCGTCTTCGTTCACGCGAGTGGCCAGGGCCGGGTTGCTCGATGCAAGGTTGCTGGCACCGCTTGATACGGTGGCGAAAGCGCCGGCGGAGGGGCGCGGGTGAAACCAGGCGTCACCGGTGAAATCCTGAGCGATCAGGGATGAGCCACGGACCTTGCCGTCGGCGTCGCGGACGAGGCTGCCGTTGGCTTGATCGGGGAATGCAATCTGGGCGACACCGGTGACCAGCAAGGGGTATGCGATGCCGGTGATCAGGGTCATGAGCACGAGCAGGCTCAGGGCCGGGCGTATCATTTTGGTCATTTCAGACTCCTCGAATTCTTTGGGAAAACACCAAACTTCTGTGCCACGACATATCTGTGGCGAGGGGGTTTACCCCCGCTGGGCTGCGAAGCAGCCCCCTTCGATCTGCTCACTCATTTCTTCTGGCACACCGCATTTATTGGGCTGGGGGCTGCTGCGCAGCCCAACGGGGGTAACCCCCCTCGCCACAGAGATCTCCTCACCACAGAGATCTCCTTACTACAAAGAGCTCCTCACAACCGACGCGGTGCCATTGCGACCAATCATCAAACCAGATTCAGCGCCGTCAGCAGCATATCGATTGCCTTGATGCCCACAAACGGCACCACCAATCCACCCAATCCATAAATCAGCAGATTGCGTCGCAACAACGCCGCCGCACTCGCCGCTTGCACGCGCACGCCGCGCAGGGCCAGCGGGATCAGCACGACGATGATCAGTGCGTTGAACACGATCGCCGAGAGAATCGCGCTCTGCGGGCTGCTCAATTGCATGATGTTGAGCACACCCAGTTGGGGATAAATCGAAGCAAACAGCGCCGGCAGAATGGCGAAGTATTTGGCCACGTCGTTGGCGATGGAAAAGGTGGTCAGCGCGCCACGGGTCACCAGCAATTCCTTGCCGATCTGCACCACGTCCAGCAGCTTGGTCGGATCGCTGTCGAGGTCGACCATGTTGGCCGCCTCGCGCGCCGCTTGCGTGCCGTCGTTCATCGCCATGCCGACGTCCGCCTGCGCCAGGGCCGGGGCGTCGTTGGCGCCGTCGCCGCACATCGCGACCAGGCGACCGTCGTTCTGCTCGTGACGGATGCGCGCGAGTTTCTTCTCCGGCGTGGCCTCGGCCAGCACGTCGTCGACGCCCGCCTCCGCCGCAATCGCCGCCGCCGTCAGCGGGTTGTCGCCGGTGACCATCACCGTGCGTATGCCCAACTTGCGCAGCTCGGCAAAGCGCTCGCGGATGCCGGGTTTGACCACATCTTTAAGATGGATCGCACCGAGCAATTTACCGTCGGCGCAAACCAGCAATGGCGTGCCGCCGCTCTGCGCGATCCGCTCGATTTCCCGCGTCAATGCCGGGGCCAGATCGGCGCGCTTCATTCCGAGAAAATCCAGCAGCGAATCCACCGCGCCTTTGCGAAACACGCGGCCCTGATAATCCACGCCGGACAAGCGCGTCTCGGCGCTGAACGGCACGCCCGTCAGCAACTCGGCGGCAGGCTCCGGTTGCGGATGCAGGTTGCGCAGAAACTCGACGATGGATTTGCCTTCCGCCGTGTCATCCGCCAGCGAAGCAAACAGCGCACCCTGGGCCAGGTCCATGGCGCTGACACCGGGCGCGGCATACACCGCCGTGCAACGACGGTTGCCGAACGTGATGGTGCCGGTCTTGTCCAGCAACAGCACGTGCACATCCCCCGCCGCTTCCACCGCGCGACCGGATTTGGCGATGACGTTCAGGCGCACCAGCCGATCCATGCCGGCAATCCCGATGGCCGATAACAAACCGCCAATCGTCGTCGGAATCAGCGTCACCAATAACGCCACCAGAAACACCAGCGGCAGGCTGCCGTTCGCAAAATGCGCGAACGGTTGCAGGGTGACGACCACCAGCAGAAAGATCAGGGTCAGGCCGATCAGCAATATGTCGAGCGCCACTTCGTTCGGGGTTTTCTGGCGTTTGGCGCCCTCGACCAGCGCGATCATGCGATCGAGCGTCGACTCGCCGGGGTTGCTGGTGATGCGCACCAGCAACCAATCGGAGACCAGACGCGTGTTGCCGGTGACCGCCGAACGATCGCCGCCGGACTCACGAATCACCGGCGCCGATTCACCGGTAATCGCCGCTTCGTTGACCGCCGCGATGCCCTCGATCACCTCGCCATCGCCGGGGATCATTTCCCCCGCCGCGACGCGCACCACGTCGCCTTTGCGCAGGCTGGTGGCGGGCACGATCTGGAAGCTGCCGTCGGCCGCTTCGCGCCGTGCGCTGAGGCCCTCGCTGCCGGCCTTGAGACTGTCGGCGCGAGCCTTGCCGCGACCTTCAGCCAGTGCCTCGGCAAAGTTGGCGAAGAGCACGGTGAACCACAACCACAGGGCGATTTGCGCGGCGACGAAGGTCGGTACCGCAGGGTCGGGAATAAAGCACAGCACGGTGGTGAAAATGGCGGTCAGTTCGACCACCAGCATCACCGGCGAACGCTTCAACTGACGCGGGTCGAGCTTGACGAAGGCTTGCAGCAGCGCCGGTCGCCACAGCGCCGAAAGCGCGGTTTTTGCTTGCTCCGGCGCCTTCGCGGCAGCCGGTTTGATGGCAGGCATGTTCATTGTTCTGCTCCTAAAAAGAGACCTGAAATCCAGTACCGATCAGCCATGCCGTAATCCGAACTCTGTAGCAGCGCGGGTTTTGTCTGACTGATTGGCATCAGGTTCAGAAACCCAAGCTCAAGTGTTCAGCAATCGGACCGAGCGCCAGCGCCGGCAGGAAGGTCAAACCGCCCACCAGCAAAATGGTCACGGTCAGCAACGTCACGAACAACGGGCCATGGGTGGGGAAACTGTTCGGGCTGATCGGCGCGGCTTTCTTCATCGCCAGGCTGCCGGCCAGCGCCAGCACCGGCAGGATGTAGCCGAAGCGGCCGAGCAACATGCCGAACCCGAGCATCAGGTTGTGAAACGCGGTGTTGGCGCCGAAGCCGCCGAACGCCGAGCCGTTGTTGGCGCTGGCCGAGGTGTAGGCATAAAGCAACTGGCTGAAGCCATGCGCGCCGGGGTTGCTCACCGATGCCACCGGGCCTGGCAGGCTGGCGGCGATTGCGCCGAACACCAATACGCCGACCGGCATCACCAGCAGGGTGACCACGAGCAATTGCACTTCCTTGGCCTGGAGTTTCTTGCCGAGGTATTCCGGGGTGCGGCCGATCATCAAACCGGCAAGGAATACCGCGATCAACACGTTCAGCAACATGCCGTAGAGCCCGGCGCCGACGCCGCCGAAGATCACTTCGCCGACCATCATGTTGACCATCGCGACCATGCCGCTCAGCGGGTTGAGGCTGTCGTGCATGCCGTTGACCGAACCGTTCGACGCGGCGGTGGTGGTCACCGACCAGAGCACGGTGGCGGTGGTGCCGAAGCGCGCTTCCTTGCCTTCGAGCGGCGCGGTCTGTTCGACGGCGGCGTTGTTGAGCGTCGGGTTCGGTTGATATTCAGCCCACAGCGACGTCGCCCCGCCGATCAGGAACAGCGCGAGCATGCAGGCGATGATTGCGCGGCTCTGGCGCAGGTCTTTGACGTAATGGCCGAAGGTGAACACCAGCGCGGCCGGGATCAGAATGATCGAGGCCACTTCGAACAGGTTGCTCCAGGCGCTCGGGTTCTCGAACGGGTGCGCCGAGTTGACGCCGAAGAAACCGCCACCGTTAGTGCCCAGTTGCTTGATCGCAATCTGACTGGCAGCCGGACCGAGCGGGATCACCTGATCGACGCCCTGCAGGGTCACGGCGTTCACATATTGCGCGAAGGTTTGCGGCACGCCCTGCCAGACAAGGTAGAGCGCCAGCAGCAGGCACAGTGGCAACAATCCATAGAGCGTGGCGCGGGTCATGTCGACCCAGAAGTTGCCCAGGGTGCGGCTGGATTTACGCCCGATGCCGCGACACAGCGCGACCAGCACGGCCAGACCGGTGGCGGCGCTGACGAAGTTTTGCACGGTGAGGCCGACCATCTGGCTGAGGTAGCTGAGCGTGGCTTCGCCGCTGTACGACTGCCAGTTGGTGTTGGTCATGAAGCTGACGGCCGTGTTGAACGCTTGCGTCCATTCCTGGCCCGGCAGGTTCTGCGGGTTGAGCGGCAGGTCGTTCTGGAACAGCAGGATCGTGAACAACAACACAAAACCGGCGAGGTTGAAGGCGAGCAAGGCCAGGGTGTATTTCTGCCAGCTCTGCTCGCTCTGCGGATCGACGCCAGCGACGCGATAACAACCGCGCTCGACCGGGCCGAGGACCGGTGACAGCCAGGTCCGCTGGCCTTCCATCACCTTGTAGTAGAACCGCCCGAGAAACGGTGCCGGTATCAGCACCAACGCGAAGAAGGCCAGAATCAGCCAATAGTCATAACTGTGCATTAGCCGCCCCTAGTTCCGGTCCGCGCGCAACAGCGCCACCAACAGATAAATGAACAGCGCCGCTGCCAGCAGCAGCGACACCCCGTCCAGAATGCTCATGGGTCAATCTCCGTGTTACGGCTCGTTGCCGCGAGTGGAGGCATTGTCGGGAGGGAGGGTGTAAAGGCGCGAGATCGAGGGGGTGGGCGGGGCATAAAGAATGTGTAAAGAGTGGGTTTATGCCTTGGTTACAGCGGTGGCGGGATGGGCCTCATCGCGGGGCAAGCCGGATCGCCGCCCGCTTGCTCCTACGGGCGTTGATGCGGTGTGCCTGATGGGACGGTGCTGCTGCGCAGCCCAGCGGGGGCAAGCCCCCTCGCCACGAGTAGCATGGTGTGATGCCTATCGGGAGCTATGGCAAGGCCATTGTGGCGAGGGGGCTTGCCCCCGTTGGGAGCTGGCGCATTTCAAAAAATGTGGACACCACACACACCTCGACAAAATCCAAATCGGATCAACACTTCTATTGCACTACCCCGCTCCTGCCGACAAGCTATGCCCATTAGCGTTATCGACTTCTGAAAAAGGCTGGCATCCATGCGTATCCTCATCACCGGCGGTGCCGGTTTCATTGGCTCCGCGCTTATTCGCGAGCTAATTCAAAACACCAGCCATGAAGTGCTGAACCTCGACAAGCTGACCTACGCTGGCAATCTTGAATCCTTGACCAGCATCGCCAACGACACGCGTTATGAATTCGTCCAGGCCGACATTGTCGATCAGGCGACCGTCAGCGCCGTGCTCGCGCGATTCCAGCCGCACGCGATCATGCACCTGGCTGCAGAATCCCACGTCGACCGTTCCATCGACGGCCCGTCGGATTTCATTCAGACCAATATCGTCGGCACCTACAGCCTGCTCGAGGCCACCCGCGCTTACTGGCAAACCCTCGCCGAGCCGGAAAAAAGCGCGTTCCGCTTTCACCATATCTCCACCGATGAGGTCTACGGCGACCTGCACGGCGTCGACGATCTGTTCACCGAAACCACACCTTACGCGCCAAGCTCGCCGTATTCCGCCAGCAAAGCCGCGTCCGACCACCTGGTCCGCGCGTGGCACCGCACCTACGGTTTGCCGGTGCTGCTGACCAACTGCTCGAACAATTACGGCCCGTTCCATTTTCCGGAAAAACTGATTCCACTGGTCATCCTCAACGCCTTGGCAGGCAAATCGCTGCCGGTGTATGGCAATGGCCTGCAAGTGCGCGACTGGCTGTTTGTCGAAGACCACGCCCGTGCGCTTTTGAAAGTCGTCACCGAAGGTCAGATCGCCGAAACCTACAACATTGGCGGCCACAATGAACAAACCAATATCGACGTGGTGCGCGGTATCTGTGCGCTGCTCGAAGAACTGGCGCCGCAGAAACCTGAAGGCATCGCGTACTACGCCGACCTGATCACCTTCGTTCAGGACCGCCCGGGCCACGACCTGCGCTACGCCATCGATGCCAGCAAGATCGAACGCGAACTCGGTTGGGTGCCGGAAGAAACTTTCGAAACCGGCCTGCGCAAAACCGTTCAGTGGTACCTCAATAATCTGGAATGGTGCCGCCGGGTTCAGGACGGCAGCTATCAGGGCGAACGCCTGGGCGCCATCAATACAAAGGAGTTGCTCGCATGATCAAGGGAATAGTTCTGGCGGGCGGCTCGGGCACGCGTCTGCATCCAATCACGCTCGGCGTATCGAAACAGCTGCTGCCGGTGTACGACAAACCGATGATCTACTACCCGATCTCGGTGTTGATGCTGGCCGGCATCAAAGACATCTTATTGATCTCTACTCCGCAAGATTTGCCGCAATACCGTAATCTTCTGGGTGACGGCAGTCAGTTTGGGGTCAATTTCAGCTACGCCGAACAGCCGTCCCCGGATGGCCTGGCACAGGCCTTTTTGATTGGCGAAGAATTCATTGGCGAAGATCCGGTGTGCTTGATCCTCGGCGATAACATCTTCCACGGCCAGCACTTCGGCGATCAGTTGAAGAGCGCCGTCAAACGCCCGTCCGGCGCCACCGTGTTCGGCTATTGGGTCAAAGACCCAGAGCGCTTCGGGGTGATTGATTTCGATAGCGAAGGCCGCGCCCTGTCCATCGAAGAAAAACCGAAAAGCCCGAAATCCAGCTATGCCGTTACCGGTTTGTACTTCTACGACAACGACGTAATCAAAATCGCCAAAGCGGTCAAACCGTCGCCACGCGACGAACTGGAAATCACCGACGTCAACAACGCGTATCTGGAACGTGGCGATCTGCAAGTCGAACGCTTCGGACGTGGTTTCGCCTGGCTCGACACCGGCACCCACGACAGCCTGCTCGAGGCCTCGCAGTATGTGCAAACTATTGAACATCGTCAGGGCCTGAAAGTCGCGTGCCTGGAAGAAATCGCTTACGAAAACAAATGGATCGACCGCGAGCAATTGCTGGAGCGCGCGCGTTACTTCGGCAAGACCGGTTATGGCCAGTATCTTGCGAAGTTGGCCGGGGAATACTGATGATCGTAAATCTTCCGCTTTTGACTGATAACAAGCCTCATGCAACTGACGTGTGCTTATGAGAATTCTCATCAGCGGCCAGCATGGTCAGGTCTCCCGTGAATTGCAGCGCCGCCTGAGCAGTGTCGGTGAAGTGATCGTAGCCGGCCGCGATCAGCTCAATCTGTTGCAACCGGAGCAGATTCGCCAGCAGGTGCGCACCATTCGTCCCGATCTGATCATCAACGCGGCGGCATACACCGCCGTTGATCTGGCAGAAAGCGAGGCGGAAACGGCGTTTGCCATCAATGCCACCGCGCCCGGAATTTTTGCCGAAGAAGCGCTGGCGCTGGACATTTCGCTGATTCATTACTCCACTGATTATGTGTTTGATGGCACCAAGGTTGGCGCGTACACCGAAGACGATGTGCCCAATCCGCTCGGGGTTTACGGTGCGAGCAAACTGGCGGGCGAACGAGCCATTTCTGATGTTCAGGGTAAACATCTGATCCTGCGCACCAGCTGGGTTTACTCGACCCATGGCCGCAACTTTCTGCTGACGATGCAGCGTTTACTGCAGGAAAAGGCGGAATTGCGAGTTGTTGCGGATCAGATCGGCGCGCCGACCTGGGCCGGCACCATCGCCGACAGCACCCTCGCGCTGATCAAACGCTGGCAATCGGGGACTTCCGCCTGGGGCACCTATCACCTGACCGCTCAGGGCAAAACCTCGTGGTTTGGATTTGCCCAGGCGATTGGCGACGCTTTGCGTCAGCAGGGTAAGCCTTGCGCGGAGTTGCTGCCGATTCCGTCCAGCGACTACCCCACGCCTGCCGCCCGACCACTCAATTCGTGTCTGGATTGCAGTCGATTGCAGCGTGATTGGGGCGTGAGTCAGCCTGATTGGCAAACCGCATTGCGCGAGTGTCTTGCCGAACAGAAGTAGCCGTTAACGCAGAGCTGTAGCCGCTCGCCAGGACACCGCCCCCCCTGTGCGAGCTTGCTCGCGATTGGGCTCTTGCTGCCAACATCAATGTTGCCTGAACCACCGCTATCGCGGGCAAGCCCGGGGCTTGCCCGGCTCCCACATGAACCGGTGTCGTCAGCAAGCCGTCAGCCGCTTCTACAAAGATGTGCGGCACTGGATGCGGTCAGGCATAGAATGGAACCACTGCGATAATCAGTCGCTCAAATAGATATGCACGATCGGTTGACGAAACCCGCCAACCGGCCTGCCCTCAAGGAGAGCCCTATGCCCTGGTATGCCTGGTTGATTCTGGTTGTTGCAATCGGCTCGATCGTTGGTGGCCTGATGATGTTGCGCGATACCGCCAACAAGGTTGAACTGACCGATGAGCAACGCAAACGGGTTGCTGAACGCAATGCGCAAGCGGATGCCAAGGATGCGCAGGACCGCTGAAGCAACCGCAATGACCAACCATGTAGCAGCTGGCGCAGCCTCGGGAGGCTGCGCCAGCTGCTACATGTTCGTTGGCGCAGCCTAGGAATCGTTACTCCTCCCAATCCGCCTTCTCAATCTTCAACCCATGCATCCCGTCATACGCCGCACGCTCGGGCTGGCTCCAACCTTCCAGCAACGAATCCTCCAACCGATAAATCTCCACCCCAAGCGGGCGACAGACGCTCAGCGGATCCTGCGCATCAGGCCCCCACATCGCCAGTGACAAATCCCCACCCGGGCACGTCGAGAGCGCACACAACAAATCAATCTCGGCAAAAAACTCCACGTAATCACCCTTCTGCGCCGGACACGCCTTCATGAAATACATGTCGTCATGATTCAACCCGGTGCACTGGAAGATATTCAGCACATCATGCACGTCGAACTCGGTCAGGCCATGGGGCAAAACTGCCCGTGTCAGATTCGAATGACAGTGATGATGAAAATCCTCGCCCGTCAGCATCTTGTTTACATAGGGATCGCAGCGCGTGCCGAGCAAGTCATGCAAACGGCCGCCATGCTCATCGATGCCGTAACCCGCCAGACTGTCGTCAGTGATCGTCACCAGCGGCCGAAGGAACGGCAGATTCGACCACAACCGGTCATGGGTACTGACATGCGCACCCTGAAGCTGCCGGGTGCGCGCCGCCCATAAACGTTCGCGCGGATCGTTGGCATTCCATACGTTAAAATCACCCACTTGCGGGCCAACCGGTGTGGTCACTCGAAACACATGCCCGGCAGGAACCTTCCATGCGCGACCAGTGCGGATCGGCACTTCGAACTGCTCGATCAGCGTACGACCCTCTTTATCGTCTCGAATCCGTTGATAAAACGCCTTGTCCACCTGCAACGCCGAGCCTTTGCTGACTTGATAGGCCGCCGGGTAATCTTTGTACATGGCACAAATCCTTGATCAGTGACGGGAACGCGTTGTTACACACCGAACGCGTCCGAACAGGCAATCACTATTCGTGCCACACGCAAATTTGCCCAATGTCACTAACACTCCGGCACTAACCCGCCCAGCGCTTGAACAACACGCTGGCATTCACCCCGCCAAAACCGAAGCCATTGGACAGCGCATACTCGATCGCCACTGGCCGCGCCTGACCCTGCACAATGTCCACGCCCTGTGCGGCCGGATCCGGGTTCTCCAGATTAAGCGTTGCCGGCACCATCTGGTCGCGAATCGCCAACAGCGTGAAAATCGCCTCCAGACCGCCAGCCGCACCCAACAAATGCCCGGTAGCCGATTTGGTCGATGTCACCGCAATTTTGTTTTCTGTTCCGAACAACGCCTTGATCGCCGCCAACTCGCCCAGATCGCCAACCGGCGTCGACGTCGCATGCGCGTTCAAATGTTGGACCTGCGCCGGTGAAACGCCCGCCTGGGCCAACGCCTGCGACATCGCCCGGCGTGCGCCGCTGCCATCTTCCGGCCCCGCCGTCAGATGATAGGCATCGGCGCTCGTGCCATAACCGACCAGTTCGGCCAACGGTTGTGCGCCCCGCGCCAATGCATGCTCCAGCGACTCAATCACCAGAAGCCCCGCGCCCTCGCCCATCACAAAACCATCACGATCACGATCAAACGGTCGAGAAGCACACTCCGGTGTACCGTTGAAGCCACTGGACAATGCCCGCGCCGCCGCAAAACCGGCCAGACTGACACGATCAATCGCCGCCTCCGCCCCACCACACACTGCAATGTCCGCTTCGCCGCACCGAATCAACCGCGCCGCATCGCCAATCGCCTGAACACCTGCCGCACACGCCGTTACCGGAGCACCCAACGGACCTTTAAAGCCGTGCTGGATCGATACATGACCCGCCGCCAGATTCACCAGAAAAGAAGGGATCGTGAATGGCGATAACCGTCGCGGACCACGGCTGTCGGTCGTGCGCACCGCATCAGCGATTGCGCCAAAACCACCAACGCCAGAACCGATGATGGTCGCCGTGCGCTCCTGGGCTTCAGCGTCTTGAGGCTGCCAGCCCGCTTGCGCCAGCGCCTGACGCGCCGCCTCCATGGCGAACATAATGAAGCGATCCATCTTCTTCTGCTCTTTAGGCGGCGTCGCCAGGTCCGGGTCAAAACCCGCCTCAGCATCTTCAGCCATCGTAGGCACCGCGCCGCCAACCTTCGCCGGCAAATCCGCCACGACGTCGTCGGGCAAATTGCGCAAGCCAGACTGCCCGGCCAACAACCGCGCCCACACCGCCTCGACCCCGCTACCCAGCGGAGAGACCAAACCCATACCGGTTACAACCACACGACGATCACTCATACCGCAATACCCTCAAATCAATGGAGAACCACTCACTTGTAACGCGAAGCGGCCTTGCTTTTGGACAGGTTCGGCGCCATCACAAAACGCGCCGCCACAAACGCATCCCAATCGGCAGCATCCGGCAACGAAGGAATGGTGATCAGCTCACCCTGGTCCAGACCCGCCAGCGACGCATCGACCATCTCATCCGCGTCCATCACCATGTCCGGCGGAATCTGCGTCGCATCAATCCCCGAGCGCTCCCAAATCTCAGTGCGCGTCACGCCCGGCAATACTGCTTGCACCTTGACACCCGTGCCGTCCAATTCCGCATTCAGCGACTGAGTCAGACTCAGAACATACGCCTTGCTGGCGCTATAGGTCGCATTGAAACGCTCAGGAAAAAGCGCGACCACCGAGGCGATATTAATAATCGTGCCCCGCCCAGCCTTGGCAAAACTTGCGGCGGCGGCTGATGCCAGGCGTGTGATGGTGGTGACATTGAGCTGGATCAGACGGTCGAGTTGGTCGAGATCCGCATTGGCAAGCAGACCGTCGGCGGCGACACCGGCGTTGTTGAGTAAGAGCGTGATGCCGGAATCGCGGCGCAGGCGTTGTTCGAGTTTGAGTACGTCGTCTTTCTGGGTCAGGTCCGCCTTGAGGACTTCGACCTGGATGTTGTGGTCTGCGCGTTTTTTGGTGGCGGCGGTCTGGAGGCGGGTTTCGTCGCGGGCGACCAGTAGAAGGTCGTAGCCGCGTGCGGCCAGGCGCTGAGCGTAGATCGCGCCGATGCCGGAGGATGCACCGGTGACGAGGGCTGTGCCTTGGGGTTGGGGGGAATACATTTGGGTTGCTCCTGTGATGGACGGGGAAACGCACAAACCTCTTCGTGAGGAATCGGAATTATTATAGGCATAATCTTTAACCAATATGATAGCCGTAATTTTTTGCCTGACGACGAAAGGTTCGCAACTGGCCTACCCAGAATGCAAAAAGGCCGGTCAAAGACCGGCCTTCAGCGCTGGGTTACAAGCTTAGTTCAGCTGCAACTTCTCGCGATTTTTATCCAAGATTGCCTTGCCGATACCTTTCACTTCGAGCAACTCGTCAATCGAAGAAAAGGGACCATTACTCTCCCGGTAGGCAACAATGGCCTGTGCCTTTGCCTCGCCGATACCTGCCAGCTCTCGCTGCAGGGTGGCTGCATCGGCTTGGTTCAGATCAACCTTGCTTGAGGAGGCCTTGGTTGCCACCTCCACAACCAGAGGCGCATTGCCAACCTCAGTTTTTGGGGTTGGCGCCGCAACTGCAGATATCGAGACGTTCGTGAGGAAAGCAAAAATCAGAGAGGAGAGATAACCAGTTCGCATAAGTGAAGCTCCATAACGATCGAGTAAGAAAGCAGCTTTTCCGAAGCTGCCATATAAACTTAGGCGACTTTCCGGGATCGTCAAAAAAACGTCCGTTTCAGAATGTGAACGTTTATGGGTGGTACATAGAGATCAGATAACTGTCTGTATAATAAAAAATATGGCTAATCACAATTTATCGCAAGTTTAGGTAATATAAGGCCAATTTAAGCTCTATGAACTTCCGCACCACAACACTAAACACAACTACGTAAAACTGGACGCAATTCGTTATTATTTCAGTTCCTGCGCTTACCGCATACGTCGGATCAGCTTGGCAGTGTCGGATCAAGGAGCCACTATCCGAAATTACGGCGCCACTGCGAACTCTAAATATTCCATGTCGATCAATACAGCGGTGCTGACTAGTCTTGCACTGGATGAATGAGTGGTAGAGACACTGGAGTCGCGGACATCATCCTCAGCGGTGAAAGCCAAGCACGTCATTGTGGAACAGAGGCAGACCCACCAAATCGGCGAAGCATTAAGCAAAAACATCCAACTGTTTCGTACGCCTCGTATTGTCTGGAATGACAAAATTGGCGAAAGTAAGAAATCTGGAGAAGGGTGCCAAAATTGCTAACTGATGCGTTGGTTATAGTTAGAAACAGACAAAGCTACGGTAGTATTGGAGACAATGACAAGAACAATCCAACACCGCGCCCCGTCTGACACTGGCGCATCAATCCCTCCGGGCAGCGGAGTTGTTGGCTCAAAATTCATATTCCTAAAGCATTCGGGGCCTACAATGGTATGGGAGACAGAGAGTTACGGCCTGTTGGTAACGTCATAGGTGTGGGCAATCCTGATACGGCCGGCTGTTTCAATCGTCCGAAGCTATGAAATTCTGGTTGCGAAAATCGGACGGCTTAAGAGATGATGAAAATAGACTAAACCGATAAAGTGAGTCCTAGCAAATTTGCAGAACATTCACGTTACGCTACTCTTAGATGCGTACAGAACTTATTGCTCTTCGGGTTCTAGCGGTGCTATGGAGCATAGCAAATTACGATAGTGATAAATTCCAACTATCAAACATCCGATCAATGGTGAATCGAGTGTTTAAGAAATCCGTCCTCAATCTGATGAATAGAAACAAATAAAATATCGACTTATACCCTTCATATACTGATTTACTACTGTTTAGCCGGGATCCGCCCGCTGTATCCGATGCATCTATCCAAACTCCCTGTTTGTTGGTGTAATTATTTCCTTATGATGGTCGAGTCATTAAGATGAGAGAACGACGTAAATATTTTGATGCGCAATACTCCTGGGGAGCAATCATACAACTACCAGAGAATCAAAAGCCGACAAACTTCTTCATATAATAATTTCGCTTGCAAATAATTACGAGCACATACGAACAAATCAAGACAACTAAAGATATAAACGGCAACATCCAGATAAAATTATCTGCGCCACGCCGATAATAATTACCACAGAAATCGCCAACTAGATTAACCAAAATTACATGTACCAAGTATACCCCAAAACTTGCCTCGCTTAGAGAAACCACCATAGACTTACATCTGCTGTAAGAACCCAATAATTTGATTGAACAAACAGATTTGATTAGAACAAACCACGCAACTGAAGCTATTATCACGCTAGGAGAAAAATTCGACGTAAAATCGCTGACCAATGTTCCATTGTTCTCGGAGGTCAGGACAGAAGTGGCATAGCCAGTGATCCACGTAGAAAGAACAACAAACAGAAAAGCGATAATTGCATGTCGTTTACTATAGGTTCTCGTCCCAAACAAATACCCGAGTAAAAAATAACCCAGATACCCTGTGGCATATGACAAATCAATCTGATTCTTTAAGGAAAAATGTTTCTGCAGCAGAGGCATTATTGCTACTGCACAAAACCAAATCGCACAGTAATAATATAAAAGATCCGAATGGCCGCATGTAGTTAGCTTGCGCACAATAGGCAAGCACAAATAACAGCCGACAATCGCATACATGAACCATAAGTGATAACTGACAGGATAAAAAAACATTTGGTAAACGCCGCCAAAATCTACGTATCTTTGCTTATGGTAATAGACTATCCAAATAACATAAATCGCGGTCCAAAATGCTAATGGCAGAAGCACTCTATTTATGCGTTTTAGAATAAAATTTATTGCAGACTCATCAAATCCTAGTAATAGAAATCCTGATGACATGAAGAACAGAGGCACGCAAGGACGTACAATAGCCTCATATACGTTCACAACGCTCCAGCTTGACGACGCCATCTCGTTGTACTGATAGTGATAAGGTGCGGTGACGTGCAATACAACTACCATAACAATCGCTATCGCCTTGACGCAATGAATCCAAAAGTGAGTTTCACGTTCCAATTGTGCCTCCCGTTGAGCTAACAATGCGTAAACCACTATGCCAGCAAGTCGACAATTAAATTACGACGATCTTCGTCAGAATGGCTATACACTAGCGCAATCGTGATATCGATTCAAAATTTTCGTTAAGTCGTATGCAGAGCAAGCACCGGTGTCTGATCGGGTATGAAAATTCCAGATGAATAAACAGTGCGCGCCCGGTATTAGCCAGCTGTTTCATCCATAAAGATATTTTTTTGTACATGACACAGAGGACATCTGCAAAGCTTTTAGGTACAATTTGATACGAATGGTGCTGAACAGTGCTCAGCATCGACTGGCGAAACATATCTGCCACTATAAACGCCTGCTTTTTGCGTTCCATGAGCCCTTACAATGAAGACTGAATACAACATTGAAACTTTCATAATTTCCACCACGATTATTATGTCATTTATTGTATTTTCATATTTGTGCAGGAGTAAAATCGAAAGCGCGGAAGTTCCTCACCAGTACAAGTTCATTAACGGCCTTCGTGGTCTCGCGGCCGTATTTGTATTTATTAACCACGCTCCGTTTGTTCTCACAAACTTAGGGGTTACCAACTCGACATTTTCATCGTGGGGTCAGATTTATCCTAACCTAGGATCTTTTGGCGTGCAGATTTTTTTCTGTATTACCGGTTTTCTTTTTTTTGACAAAGTAATAAAAGGCCAAAATATAGACTGGAACGTCTTTTTTATTTCACGGCTCAAAAGAGTTGCTCCACTCTATTACTTGTCATCGCTAGTAGTAATTTTGATAGCAGTCGCGTTCACAACGCAGCCTATTTTTACAAGAGAAACTCTATTAACACTCGCAGGAATTAGCACTTTTAATTTTATTGATAATCCGTTAAAAATAGGTGATATATCACTCGTTCCGCTAAGCTCCGTAACATGGACATTGGTTCACGAATGGAGATTTTATGCAGCACTTCCAATTATAGCTATTTGTTATTATTCAAAATATCGATATGCGGCTTTAGTAGCGGCTCTAACATTAGCGGCAGTAGATTTGGGTACATCTGCTGTCGTCTGCTGGACATATTTCTTAACCGGTATTATTGCTGCTGTTATTCACCGTGCAGAATTCACCAAACCATTCAAACTAGTAGCCACTATAATCGCAGCCACTACATTCATACTTACATGCGGACTTTTAGACGTTCCTGGCTATGGTTACATACGTTTTGCAATGACCTCGTTGTTTTTCGTTTGCATTACCGTAGCTAATCCTCGAATTTTACATTATCAATTCTTAAATAGGCTGAGTGATATTAGCTACAGCATTTACCTCATGCACTTACCCGCGATGTACCTGACATTCAAATTCGCCTCCACTCTCGTCGACTTATCCCAAATTAGCAAGTACACATTCTGGTCGATAAATTTCATATCCATACCTGTTATCGTAGCTATTTCTACTATAACGTTTGTATACGTGGAGAAAAAATATATGCAGCAATCGAAATACGTTAAACAATATCAGACCGTGGAACGCTAAGATAATTTTAAAATTTACATAGAAAAGCCAGCTGTCGATAGCGCTGGCTTTTTACATAGAGTTAAGGAACCAGACGGCGTTGCTGATGAATATAATCGACTATTTCACCATCAGGCACATAACCAGTCACAGTCTCACGCAGTAACTGCCGAACTACCGCATAGTCATCATTCTCTACCGCAGTAAGCAGCTCGGATAGCTTCGTTTTAAGAACATCCCAAGTAATTGAGTCCTCATTTGCACGCATTATCATAGGATGCTGGGTAGCGGCTACATTGTCACCAATCAGCAGCTCTTCGTACAATTTCTCACCGGGGCGCAAACCCGTAAACTCTATGGAAATATCACCATGGATATTTTTGTCCGAACGCACGCTAAGTCCGGAGAGGTGCACCATTCTTTCCGCGAGTTCGATAATCTTAACAGGCTCGCCCATATCCAAGACAAATACATCCCCACCCTGTCCCATGGAGCCAGCTTGGATGACTAACTGTGCGGCTTCAGGAATAGTCATAAAATAGCGTGTAATTTTAGGATGTGTAACGGTAAGCGGACCGCCAGATTTTATTTGCTTATGGAACAGTGGTATCACTGATCCGGAAGAACCCAGCACGTTACCAAATCTCACCATCGTAAATCTTGTTTTATTCAGCTGCGGCTTGGTTCTCGCGTCTTCAAACATAACCGGTTCAGCTTCCTTACTAAGCGCTTGTAAGGTTAACTCCGCGAGACGTTTGGTACTTCCCATAATATTAGTTGGCCTAACAGCTTTATCAGTGGAAATTAAAACAAAGTTTTCCACTCCGGCTTGCACCGCCGCTTGTGCAGTATAAAGTGTACCTATGACATTATTTAAAACACCCTCGGCAATATTATGTTCCACCATAGGAACATGTTTGTAAGCTGCGGCATGATAAACTGTATTTACATGCCATGAGTTCATCACATCAAGGAGCTTATGCTGATTTTGTACCGAACCAAGAATCGGTAACAACTTTATAGAAAGTGACTCGCGCGAAATTCGCTGCTCTAATTCGGATAAAATGCTATAAAGATTGAACTCACTATGTTCGAACAACAGCAAGGTAATTGGCTGCAATGAAATAATTTGGCGACACAGCTCGGAGCCGATAGATCCTCCAGCGCCGGTAACTAGCACTACTTGCCCCTTAATGCAATGCTCGAGCAATTCGCTTTGCGCTGGTACCGGATCGCGGCCGAGCAAATCAGCTATATCAACTTCCTGTATGTCGTCAACTTTGACACGTCCGCTAGCCAAATCCATAAAGCCTGGAACACTGCGGACGTGCAGAGGGAACCCCTCTAAAAAACCGAGTATTTCGCGACGGCGAGATCTATTCGTGGAGGGGATTGCCAACAATATTTCTTGGGCACCGGTGGATTCAATCATCCGCTGTACATGCTTTGGTTTGTAGACATGTAAACCTGAGATAACTCTGTCGGCAATGCTGTTATCGTCGTCTATAAAGGCAACCGGTCTCATTACTCGGCCTATTCGTAGGGCGGCGACAAGTTGATTCCCCGCTGCTCCAGCGCCATATATAGCAACCCTGGTTAGACCGTCATCTCGACTGGAAAATGGGGCGTATGGTGCGGCTGAAAACCAGTCTCCTAAAAAATAGTGCCGCATGGCCAACCTCAAGCCACCCACCATGATTAGGCTCAACCACCAGTAATTAAATATAATGGAGCGAGGGACGACATTCTCATGATTGCTATACCAAAAAACAACAACACCGAGAATTAATGAAGATAGAGAGACTGCCTTGATGATAGCAATAAGGGCGTCATTGCCAAAGTAGCGCATCACCGCGCGATACATACCGAATCTTATAAATAAAGGTACAGCAACGGCAGGGGCACTCAAAAACAACCAAAGGTGCTGTACGAATGGATTTACTAATTCATCCACACCCAGACGAACCACAAACGCCATCCACAAAGCAAGCCACACTAATATAATGTCAGTGACGACCTGAAGTAGTCGCTTCTTTCTACGGGGTAGACGCAGAAGTACTTCTCTAAAATTGTCCATAAATCCTCCAACCACTTTACCTACTCCCTGCAGTCACTCGCGCAATATCTAAGCCGAAAGCTAAAATAAATACCGCTAAATTTTATTCTCTATACCGCCCGCATTAAACTTCATCGCTAAGAATATGAGCGGGGCATAAGCAGAGAGTAAAGCTACTGCACCGTCGAGAACACCCAACGCCGCCAGGCTCGCAATAGGAAGCAACCAAAATAGATTAATTACTGCTACTGCAAGCGAAACCGTGATGTGATTTCCGAAATGGCGAGATGCGAATTGGTAAGCGTGACTCCGATGCGCTTCATATACTTTTTCACCTCTGAGCAAGCGGCGTGAAAGAGTAAAGGTTGCATCAACAATGAATACTCCAAGCAGGATCAACCACACCCATAAGAAAATAGGAGCAGCAGCAGATGCTTGTAGTGATAAGCTAGCAAGCATAATCCCCAAAAAACCGCTACCCGCGTCCCCCATGAATATACGTGCGGGAGGAAAATTCCAGTAAAGAAATCCGATAACAGAACAAGCGAGCAACAACGGCGTCCACATTAACTGTTGAAAACCGCTTATGTAATAAAGGAAAGCAGCCCCAAAGCAAGCTGTGATCGCCTGGATGCTCGCAATACCATCTATACCATCCATAAAATTATATAAATTAAGCATCCACACTAAATATAGAGCGGCAATGATGTATGCAATTATTCCAAAATCGACGGCCAACCCGAATATCACTAAAGTAGGAAAGCCAGCGATCCAATATAATACCCAACTTGCAGCTATAAAATGCCCAATAAGCCGCCATCGCGCAGCGATGTGTCCGTGGTCATCAAGAAATCCTAATATTGCAATCCCACTACCTGCGCCAATTAATCCCAACGTATGCGCCCAAGAAACGTAATCTGCAGCGGACAAAATAGGCAGGCATACTAAGAAACTCAAAACTATTGCAACTCCGCCGCCGCGAGGCGTAGGGATAGAGTGAGAGCTCCGGACATTGGGGACATCAATCAGACTATGCGATAAAGCGTATGTTCGCAGTATCTTCGTGAGCCATAGTGAGAACAAGAAGATTGCGGGCAGAATAAACCAAATGCTCATTGTTCAATGCTTCCTTTAAAGTGCATAGCAGTCTTCCTTAGCGCATCTTTCATAGCCACAGGTGGTGTCCAACCCAGGAGTTGACGGTTTTTAGTAATATCTACTTGGAGAGTACCGCACAAGCGCTCAGACATACTCCTCTTGCCGAGACAATACGCGAGCAATTTTATAGAATTAACTGGTACTGGAAGAAGTACGCTCTTTTTCCCTAGAGCGAGAGATATTCTTCTCAACAACTCCGGCGTCGACACATCTTCTCCATCGCTAATTAAGAATGTTTGGTTCGCAGCACTAGGATGCAACAAGCAATGAAATACAAAATCGACTAAATTATCCAGCGCCACCATGCTCCGCTTATTATTGATTCGTCCAAACGGAAGCGGTAGTCCCTTATCGATTATTCGCATCATTGTTAGAAAGTTTGCTTTCACCCCAGGGCCGTACACCAAGGTCGGCCGAATAATAACGACCTCCATAGAAGTCTCTGCCGCGATTTTCTTAAGCCCTATCTCTGCTTCATGCTTGGAAATACCATAGTCATCAACTGGGGCAGGAATTGAATCTGCTGTGTAAGGATGATTAGGCAGTGTACTCTCGCCATTTACTTTGATGGAGCTGATGAAAATAAATCGCTGCACACCGTGGGCTGCGGCCTGCGACGCTAGGTTCAATGTGCCGTCAACGTTTATCTCTCGGTAGAGCGCCATAGAATCGGCACCTTGTGCATCCATGATATGCACGCGTGCTGCAGAGTGCACAACAAGATCTACACCATTAAGCGCTTGTGTCCAAGACTGCCCTGCATCCAACCCATTAATCGTCACAGACTCGAAATTTGGGCTGCTTAGTGAGCTGGCATTACGAGTCGATGCCCGGATATTGAACAAATTTCGTTCAGATAAGTCTTTCAGTAATGCCCCGCCCACAAACCCTGACGCTCCGGTTAGCAGTACTGTTTTTCTTGCAGAATTCATCAACTCACCATGCCCGGCTTATGAATACACTTAGAGAAAATAGCTAATCAATCGAGCATTGACTGAACGGACGTCAAAATTATCCTGCGCCAGATTGAAGCTTTCAATTCCCATGAGTTTAACTTGTTCAGAATTATTTATGAAATAGATCATTTTTTCAGCAAGTGCTTCAGCCGACCAAGGTGGAACCAAAAAACCATTCACCCCATCTATCACCGTATCCCGGCAGCCTGGCACGTCGGTTGTTATGACAGCACGACCAACTGCCATTGCTTCTTGAGTGCTTCTTGGAACGCCCTCTCGATATGAGGGAAGAACAAAAACGCTTGCATCGTTTATCCATTCTGCGACATTATCCACATGCCCTCGATGATCAACCAGCCCTTCGCTAATGAGGCCTTCCAATTCCTCGGAGGATAAACTGCCAGGATTTGTTTTATCCAGTCCACCCAACATAATAAACTTAGATTCGTGCGATACGAGTTTCACAAGTCTCGCTGCCTGAATAAACTCATGAACCCCCTTGTCAGCGAGCAGTCGACCTATAAATATAAAACTCATAGGCTTCGTCGGCGGCGTAGTATATGGAAAATTAGACAAATCCAAACCTATACCGCCAAGGACTGAAACTTTGGACACCCTTAGCCGATATTTTTGCACCAAATCGACGGGATCGTCTTTATTTAAGAAAATTAACCGCTCAAGAAAAGGGAAAGATATTCCATAAAGCATAACCTGCACTAGTTTCAAAACTTTATTCTTCACTCCGCCACTCTCAGGTCGGTCAGTGAACACGTATCCGAGCCCTTCCAGCATTGCGATGCGTCTTTTAACTCCAGCTAATGCACCAGCAATTGTCCCAAAGATGACTGGCTTAGAGAAGTAACTAAACACTACATCAGGTGCGATATTTTTCAGAATCCGAGATAACTTATATGTATTTATGATATCTCTGAAGGGATTTAGACCCGCGCGACTGAAGACGTAATCAACAGGCTCTGCGCCCAGAGCCCTCACCCGTGCGCGGGTGTCCTCGTCAAAATCCAAAGCAAAAGCATGAACCTGATCACCCTGCCGGACTAAAGCCTCGATTAAATCTGCTCTGAATCCTAGAACACACGCCGCCGTGGTTCCAATTAAAGCTATTTTCATTTGCACAACGTCCATAAGCCATAGCAGGCGATCAAAAAAGCGGTTCCCCGACCGATGTTCTTCCACTTGGCAGCTAAATTCGAGTCAGGAGTACTCATTGAGCGAAGCTGTATTATGAAAGCCTCTAGAAGGCTACGCTATTGATCAATCTGGCTATTATGCCTGATTTAGGGCCGATATAGCTGCAGCCAACGGGCCACGACGCGATCGATAGAATAAATATTGATCACCCTCTCCCTAGCGCGCTTACCCAGTAACCTAGCGTCAGCCGCATCCATAACGAGCGCCCCCTTCAGAGCGACTGCCAACTCCTCGGAATTGCCAGGTTCAACCAAGAAACCATCTTCTCCGATCACTTCCTTCACGCCTCCGCAGTCGGTAGCGACCACAACCCTCTCAGCGGCCATTGCTTCTGCTACAACAAGACCGAATCCCTCCCACGCAGATGACAGGACATAGACATCAGCGGCACTGTAAAATGTCTCTACGTCCGGTCTCATCCCCCAAAACTTCACGCGGTGAGCAATACCTAACTTAATACAAAGAGAGACTAATTCATTTTTTAATTCGCCGTCGCCCACGATCCAGAGAGTTGTGTACTGGTCAAACTCGCACACTGTGCCGAATGCGGATAACAACCCAGCATAGTTCTTTGCCTCTACTAGTCGCCCAACAGCTAGAATGATTTTTTTGTCATCCTCAATTCCTTCGACATTTCGAAGCACTGAACGGCTCGATGCACTAAAGCTAAATCTTGCCGTATCTACCCCGTTGGGTACGGATAACATCTCACCTTGTTTAATCGCGCCTTTTTTTTCAAAAGCCTCAACTGCACCTCGACTCACGTTGGTAGTAACGCTTGCGAGGAAATTCGTGAGCCGATATGCAAGCATCCGAATAGTCCCCCCTTCGTTATTACTGTGCGCCGTACATATCAAGCGCGGCACATGAGCAATAACTCTGACTATGCGGGCGATAATATTCGCATGATACATATGCGAGTGCACTACATCGGGCCTAAAGCTAGCGACCAATGCGCGCACCTTGAAGATACTTTGTAAAAAACCACCGGCCGACTTGGTGCAATTTAATCCGACGGTTCCGAATGCAAGCTTTGAAGAAACAAGAGTACCGCGACCAGTCAGGTACACTATTAAGACTTCATTGTCCAGCTCTACGAGACGTTGAGCCAAGTCGAGTACTTGGCGCTCGGCACCACCCACATCCAAGCTAGTAATTACAAATAATATTTTCATGTAAGCCTTTTTAATGTTCGGTACCAAAAACACTGAGCGGCGCGTATTAAATATTTCACCTTAAATAAAAGAATTCGTTCGCGATTAATCTGCGACCAATAAAATATCAAAAACCCGTTAGGGTTTTTTCGCAAATTCGAAGAAAAATTCTTAGAATATCCGTCTTCTAGGTAATCACATAAGTAGAGAATTGTTTCACCATAGAAAATCACTTTTCCTTCGTCTGCTATTTTGTTCCAAATATATAATTCGGGTACAAATTTTTCGTTAGCAAAAACTGGAAATTTGTGTTTCTTGAAAACCTCTGTTTTAAATACATACGCAAGATCACCTTTAAACAGATGGCCTGCTTCAGTCGGGCTCATCACCAATGGAGAATCGCCGGTCTTTACATCCCTCCCTACGAGTCTCATGTCAAAATAAGCTTTACGGTAACATAAACCTACCGCGGCACCATCCTGCTCGCTTAGAGCAGTGTAGATAGTCTGAACAGCAGTTGTCACTATCGCATCGTCACTGTCCACAATGTATATCCACGGGGTTGTGGACTGTGCGACCCCATTATTTAACGCGACGTGCTTACCGCTATTAGTCTGGTGAATTATATTAACTTTAAAACTTGCCAGCTCTGAGTAAGCCTTTAGAAGTTCGAGAGTATTGTCAACACTCCCGTCATCCACAACCACCCATTCAAAATCCATGCAAGACTGAGCGCATAAGCTGTCAAAAAGTCGCGACAGAGTATGTTCTCTGTTATAGGTCGCTGTAAGTATAGTGATCACGAGGCAATCCTGCTGCTGGGCCGCATGGCGAGTGGCACGACTATAATCGTTAAAGCAACGAACAAAAGTATCTCCGCCGATACGAACCCAATCACGGCGCCCTGTACTCCGTACCAGATCGATAACAAAATCGCCAACATAATGGAAAGTACGGAACAAAGCATCATTAAAAAGCTCATTATTTTGTCCTTGCCCATTGGGATGAGCATACATAAACCTAGGGCCTGGTTTGCTAGCCTGAAGGGGATGATCCAAACAAATATTTTGAGCAGGCTGCTTGAAACAAGAAACTCAGGACCAAGAACAATCTGTATTAACAGGTCACCGATGTAATAAATGATCCCAGCCGCTAGCGCGCCAGCCGCAAACATGCCCATAACAATCATGGAAGAGAGGTGCAAGGTTTTTTCTTCCGAAGATAGATATTGCCGGTTTAAATATGGATAGAAGCCAATGAGTATCGGATTTACGAAACCCACAAAACCTCTAATTATTTTCTCAGCGGGGACATAGGATGCTACCGCCGCGGCGCCTGAAGTAGCCCCCACCAAAGAGGGCCCAGCGCTCAACAATATATTATTTGAACTTTTATAAATGAAAACGTGGAAACCAGCTTTCAGCTGATGAACACCGCCAAGCAGCCGGAGTTCGATGGAGTTGATGTAAGCTTTACAAATACAGTTTCCAACTAGGGTGTTAAGTAGTCCAAAACCAGCCATTATGCCAAGCGCCAACAGAGAATCTTGACTATCAGTTACCATGAGATACAGACAAAAAAGACTGGAAAATCTGAAAATGACTTCCAATATTATCACTAGGCTTATGCGTTCTAAACCTTGAAAAAACCAGAAAGGACTAAATCCAAAAGCCAGAAAATATATATATCCAAACACAACCATTTTACCGTCAAAGAAAAATGAACCTTCTACGACACAAGCTAACAGCCCAAAAAAAGTTACTATTGTAACAATAATTAATTTAGCCGAAAGAACTTCCGAGAAAATTTTCGAGAGTTCGACCTTATTGTTTTGCGAGATGGATATCTGACGCGAGCCACTCAACGAAAAACCGTATTCAACTATTAAAGAAGATAATAACGCAATCGACTGAATCAGAACTACTTTTCCATATTCCTGGACACCCAGCGCCCGCGCCAAGACAGGAATTTCAAGTATGGGAATTATATAAGCGCACAACTGCGCGAAGAAAAGAAATCCCATATTTTTGATCAAGTATTTCAAACTGAAGCTCTCACTTCTGAAACGACACCAGCAGTAGCATTAGTATCCGGACTCATAGTACCCAATCGTGACAACCAAGAAAACATGATTGCCCAATATCCCCACTCTGACATTTCAGAACTCAACGGGTGAAAAAGTAGAATAAAGCAATAACACGCTGCTCCCAGACACGCAGCCAACTTATAGTACGTGAGCGGGCTCAAAGCCGGGCCACCGAACCATTCTCTCATCGCAAATATAGCAAGTGGGCTCATCACAATGATTAGCAGACCTATTTCACCAAGCACCCCAAGGTCGCCGAGTATTGCAAGATATACATTATGGATAACCATTGGTTCGCCGCCTACTAACGACGTAGAGCTTTGAAAGCCGCAACCAAGCGGTAGACACCATTCCGCATTCATCACGCCATCGGTTATCATTTTAGATCTTATGGGATCACCCTCAAGCAGCCGGTTCACCACTAAAAGTGAATTACTTTCAAATAAGCCATATATTATATCGAGGTTAAACACTGCAACGACACCAACAACCAACAATACAATACACATCGCAGAAAGGAATTTCGCGGTATTAACTACAAATACTAGGAATGAGAATGCAAAAAGTACAACTGCTAGCCATAGAAAACCAGTCCGACTAGAGTCTTGCAATAATAAAAACACTGAAACTAGAATCATCAGTGCTGGAAATGTATTTTTATAGGACACGCTACTGAGTAATTTAGCTATCAGAAAAGCCGAGAAAAACGCGCTAGTTTTCCACAACACTCCAGGATACGCGAACGAAGAGCCTTGGCGACCATCCCCTAATTGTATGTAGTATCCAACGAACACATACTTACAAAGCATAAACACCACAAAACCGGAAAAAGTCGAAATCGCCGCAATTTTGTAGAAGTGCTCAACGCTTAAGAAACTACAATTCGCAAAAATCACTATTAGAACAGCGAAGATCATTATAAATTTAAGTGCCTGATAAGCGGTATAAGAATCTGCGTTGACTAGACTGGCGATTAATAATGAAAAAATCAGAATAACAAATCCTATCGTCACACTTAGAAAAGCCACATCGGTTAGGATTTTCTTTACGCCTCCAGTGCACAATCCTGTGAACAGGATGGTGCCCCACAATGCCCAATATCCCAAAGGGGTAATTACGTTCCTGAGATCGCCGAGCACGACGAGAAGACAGGCGAATAGAACAATATAGAAGGGCATTTTTCTTTCGACTACCATATTGTTCATACTCCGCCCACACACGAGCTGCATAGCTTTGGATTTTGCATCGTGAAATCACACATCCTTTTGATTACCACTCAAAACTACCGCTCCCGATTAACAAAACAAGAACAATCTGTGAATATTGCTAATTAACACTCCATCCGCCGGAGTGCTTCATTTCGGCCTGATCGGATCTATTAAATTTGTGTCCAATTTGCACTAAACGGGCTTGTAATAGGTAGTTCGACTTTTTTCAATGAGAAATAAGATTACAGCAATCACGAGGCCAGTCATCAAACCCAGTATCAACCCCAATACTACTATCAGGGTTTTTTTGGGTTTAATGGGCGAATCTGGACGACTTACATCTCCATCCTGCCTGTAAACCCAGACATCAGAAGGTTTTATTTGGAGATTTTGGTAAAATTCATATTTGGCCTGCAGGTCTCGCAAACTATGCACGAACGGATCGTCCGATTGACGTGCCTCAAGGTTTTCGATTTCTGCTTTCAATGCTTTCGATCCGCGCATATAGATCAGTTGTCCGTCCATACTACCGGCGAGTTCAACCGAAGGATTACCAGTGATAATAGGCGGTTTTTCCAGACCAATAGCCTCTGCAACACGAAGCGCTTCGCGTAACTTGGTTATCGAATCTTGCCTAAGCTGGATGCCAGTGCCTCGGATCAGATCAATTTGTTGTAGTAGGTTTCGTGCTCTTACCTGACTTTCGGTAGTAATGTTTTTTATCAGCTCATCTTTAGCCAGCTTCCCTGCTCGATCTGCATAAGCCTGCACCCAATTCGCAGCCAAATCTGGATCAGCAGCTTGTACAGAAACTGCTGATTGATCGCCCGATTCTTTTACAGGAGGCGTTACAACCAACATTTTGGAAAAACGAGAATAGAGCGCGTCCCGTGACCCCTTTCGCTCTTCCTCGGACAACGCTGGCAAATATACGTTGGTGAAGAAATCATGGTGCAGTGACTCAGAGTCAAGTATGCGAATGAAAATAGAGTAAACATCTTTTATGGTAAGCGGCACCAAGTCATATTCGCGAATACGACCATAATTGAAGTTCGCGATATCATTTTGGGTGGGCGGTATGAGAAAAAGCTTGGCTTCGTAGACAGGTTTCACGGTAAATGCATAAGCTGCCGCTAAAACGGTTGACAGAACGGCCGCACCTAAAATAAGCCACTTTTTACGCCAGATTGAGCGAACCAATTCCTGAAGATTAATTTCAGCATTGTTCCATGGTTCGGATGTACTGCTTTGCATACCCCACTCGCCCTCTTTTTTCGGATCGGCACCCACCGCGTGTGAGTCGCACGTGTCTCGATCAGTAATTATTTTCTGTTAAGCTCATTCGTCACATGGCTCATAAGCTTACACATTGTAACATTCGTACAAAAATTTCACGCGAGTGACGGCATTATTTCAGCGGTACGTTTTCCTCAACCGTGTATTCCGTCCGACAACTGTCTTCACAATAAACCCGGTAATCGGCCCGAGGACCATACCTGCAAGGAAAGAAACTGCAATGTAGAGCGATATTGGAAGCGAGGCTGTATTCCAGCTAAAAAAACTGAGCGAAAGTTGCTGCTGATTTTCTAGGAAAAATATGAGCACGGTTCCAACCAAGAATAATATCAAAAAAGTCAGTGCTATCCGTTGAAGTAAGCGCATTTTTGCTCTCCAAATAAAGTACTAACTCTCCTCCTCTTCCTCATTCACCCGATCCCGCAGCTCTTTCCCCGGCTTGAAATGCGGAACAAACTTCCCATCCAGGCTAACCGACTGCCCCGTCTTGGGATTCCGCCCAACCCTTGGCGCCCGGTAATGCAGAGAGAAACTACCAAAGCCCCGTATCTCAATCCGATCCCCGGTGGCCAGACATTGGGACATTTGTTCAAGCATGGTCTTGATGGCCAGCTCCACATCCTTGGATGAGAGCAGCCCTTGATGGGTGACAATGCGTTCGATCAACTCCGACTTCGTCATATTTTTCCCTTCTTTTTCAAGCAGCTAGGAAAATTGCTACCAAGGTTTTAGCATGACCGGATGGATTTGAACAGTCCGACTTTCTCCACGCTACCGCCAGCAGCGCGTTGCCCGATTACGGGGCACTGGAGCGCCTTTCGAGTCTCGCTTTATCTACAGATTACAACCATGGTCCGAGTCAACATGCCCGCAGGGTTGAAGCCGAAAGGATATTCATCTTCATCTTTGGCGTCATCAGATCTCGCCACCACTTTGTAGCCGTTACCCTTGCATTCCTTCGCTGCCCGCTTGTGACACTTCTCCCATCCCGAGCCCAGGCCTGAACAATCAACTTCGATACCACTGACTCCGCGCACTGCTCGAGTCTTAGCGTTTGTGGTACAACCCGCTAATACCACTAAAACAAGTATCACTATGAGCTTGTTCATCCACTTCCTTCTGTCGGGCGCTCTGCCCGACTGGCGTTTGCTTCAGGCTATAGAGTAGCTGCAAATAAGCTTTTGATCCTGTTAAAGAAAGGGACAGTTTTTGTGGGGGGATGGTTCATGAAAAAAGTGGGAGATGGGGATTCATAGCTGAGTTGAATTTGGGGAATGGGGGTTGGTGCTGGGGGGTTTTGTCTGGGAGGGATTGGTGGATTGGAGAATCGCCAGCAGGCTGGCTCCCACAGGAGTGCGTGTGGGGTGTGGTGAATTGCAGGCATGAAAAAGGGCGACCGAAGTCGCCCTTTTTCTATGGTCTGACAGAACTTAGTTCTGTTTTTCCATTTGTGCACGCAACAGGTCGCCCAGAGTGGTAGGACCAGCAGCAGGAGTATCCGAAGCTGGCTTGTCGCGCAGGCTCTGGATAGCTTCTTTCTCTTCAGCATCGTCTTTCGACTTGATGGAGAGCTGGATTACACGGCTCTTGCGGTCAACGCTGATGATCTTGGCTTCTACTTCCTGGCCTTCTTTCAGAACGTTGCGCGCGTCTTCAACGCGGTCACGGCTGATTTCGGAGGCTTTCAGAGTCGCTTCGATATCGTCGGCCAGGGTGATGATGGCGCCTTTAGCGTCAACTTCTTTCACGATGCCTTTAACGATTGCGCCTTTGTCGTTCTCTTGAACGTACTCGGAGAACGGATCGCTTTCCAGTTGCTTGATACCCAGGGAGATGCGCTCACGCTCTGGGTCAACCGACAGGATAACGGTGTCCAGCTCGTCGCCCTTTTTGAAGCGGCGAACGGCTTCTTCGCCCACTTCGTTCCAGGAGATATCGGACAGGTGAACCAGACCGTCGATGCCGCCGTCCAGACCAATGAAGATACCGAAATCGGTGATCGACTTGATGGTGCCGGAGATTTTATCGCCCTTGTTGAACTGGCCAGAGAAATCTTCCCATGGGTTAGATTTGCACTGCTTGATGCCGAGGGAGATACGACGACGCTCTTCGTCGATGTCCAGAACCATAACTTCCACTTCGTCGCCGACTTGTACGACTTTCGAAGGGTGGATGTTCTTGTTGGTCCAGTCCATTTCGGAAACGTGTACCAGGCCTTCAACGCCTTCTTCCAGCTCAGCGAAGCAGCCGTAGTCGGTCAGGTTGGTTACACGAGCGGTAACGCGAGTGCTTTCTGGGTAACGGGCTTTGATAGCAACCCATGGATCTTCGCCCAGTTGCTTGAGGCCCAGGGAAACACGGTTGCGTTCGCGATCGTATTTCAGAACCTTGACATCGATCTCGTCGCCAACGTTGACGATTTCCGATGGATGCTTGATGCGCTTCCAGGCCATGTCGGTAATGTGCAGCAGGCCATCGACGCCACCCAGATCGACGAATGCGCCGTAATCGGTGAGGTTCTTGACGATACCTTTGACTTGTTGGCCTTCCTGCAGGGATTCCAGCAGAGCTTCGCGCTCGGCGGAGTTCTCGGCTTCGAGGACGCTACGACGGGAAACGACAACGTTGTTGCGCTTCTGGTCCAGCTTGATGACCTTGAATTCCAGCTCTTTGCCTTCCAGGTGCGTGGTGTCGCGCACAGGACGGACGTCAACCAGGGAACCTGGCAGGAACGCACGGATGCCGTTAACGTCGACTGTGAAGCCGCCTTTAACCTTACCGTTGATAACGCCCTTGACCACTTCCTCGGCTGCGAAGGCAGCTTCCAGAACAATCCAGCATTCAGCACGCTTGGCTTTTTCACGGGACAGCTTGGTTTCACCAAAGCCGTCTTCAACCGAATCCAGCGCTACGTGAACTTCGTCACCAACGTTGATGTTCAGCTCGCCAGCATCGTTGTAGAACTGCTCAAGCGGGATGAGTGCTTCAGACTTCAGGCCAGCGTGAACGGTTACCCAGCGAGCCTGGTAATCGATATCAACGATAACACCGGTGATGATGGAGCCTGCCTGAAGGTTCAGGGTTTTTAGGCTTTCTTCAAAGAGTTCCGCAAAGCTTTCGCTCATTTTAATTCCTGAGTATAAGGGCGAAGAATACGCCCATCTCCACATCCCAGACGACGTGGGTTACGTTCATTTAAAGAAGCACCGCAGGACTATGACTGGCCCCCTGAAACGCTTCTTGGTCACCCGGCGATATCGCGGAGTGCGATCTCGCTCATGATGCGTTGCAACACCTGATCGATGGATAATTCCGTGGAATCCAGCTGAATGGCGTCAGCCGCCGGCTTGAGCGGGGCTACCGCTCGCTGGGTGTCACGCTCATCGCGTGCACGTATCTCATCTAGCAGACTCGACAGACTAACACCATCGACTTTGCCCTTCAACTGCAAGTAACGACGGCGCGCACGCTCCTCGGCACTGGCGGTCAGGAAGATTTTCAGCGGCGCATCCGGGAATACCACGGTGCCCATGTCGCGCCCATCGGCGACCAGACCCGGCATCTCCTGGAAGGCGCGCTGCCTCTGTAGCAAGGCTTCGCGGACCGCCGGCAGTGCGGCGACCTGCGACGCACCGGAGCCGACGCCCTCGGTACGGATCACGTCGCTGACCTCGTCGCCTTCCAGAATGATGCGCTGCAGCTGACCGTCGGTCGCCGCGATGAATTGCACATCCAGATGAGCGGCAAGTTGCTTGAGCAGTTCTTCGTTGGTCAGGTCGACGCCGTGGTTGTGCGCGGCGAAGGCCAGCAAGCGGTAAAGCGCACCGGAGTCCAGCAGGTTCCAGCCCAGTTGCCGGGCGAGGATGCCGGCGACCGTGCCTTTGCCAGAGCCGCTTGGCCCATCAATGGTGATGACCGGTGCGATATTTTTCACGATTGAGCCTCTTGTGCCACACGAATGCCGACCTGGGCGCACAGCGCGAGGAAGTTCGGGAACGACGTCGCGACGTTGGCGCAGTCATGGATGCGAATCGGCGCGGTGGCGCGCAGCGAGGCAACGCTGAAGGCCATGGCAATGCGGTGATCGCCGTGGCCGTGCACTTCGCCGCCGCCGATCAGGCCGCCGTCGATGATGATGCCATCCGGGGTCGGCTCACATTTGACGCCCAGTGCCAGCAGGCCGTCGGCCATGACTTGAATGCGGTCCGATTCCTTGACGCGCAGCTCTTCGGCGCCGCGCAACACGGTGCGCCCTTCGGCACAGGCGGCGGCCACGAACAGCACCGGGAATTCATCGATGGCCAGCGGCACCAGCGCTTCGGGAATCTCGATGCCTTTGAGCTTGGCCGCACGCACGCGCAGATCCGCTACCGGTTCGCCGCCCACTTCACGCTGGTTTTCCAGGGTGATGTCGGCGCCCATCAGACGCAGGATGTCGATGACGCCGGTACGGGTCGGGTTGATGCCGACGTGTTCCAGCACCAGTTCGGAGCCTTCGGCAATCGACGCCGCCACCAGGAAGAATGCCGAAGACGAGATATCGCCCGGCACTTCGATGTGGGTCGCGCTGAGTGTGTGCCCGGACTCGACCGACGCCGTCGCGCCGTCAACACTGACCGGGTAGCCGAAGCCGCGCAGCATGCGCTCGGTGTGATCGCGGGTCGGTGCTGGCTCGGTGACGGTGGTTTTGCCGTCGGCGTACAGACCGGCCAGCAGCAGGCAGGATTTAACCTGGGCACTGGCCATCGGCATGGTGTAGGTCAAGCCTTTGAGCTTGTTGCCGCCACGGATGATCATCGGCGGACGACCTTCGGCAGCGGTCTCGATCACGGCGCCCATTTCACGCAGTGGATTGGCCACGCGATTCATCGGACGCCTGGACAGCGAGGCGTCACCGGTCAGGGTGCTGTCGAAGTTCTGCGCCGCCAGCAGGCCGGACAGCAGACGCATCGAGGTGCCGGAGTTGCCCAGATAGATCGGCCCCGGCGCTGGCTTCAAGCCATGCAGGCCGACGCCGTGAATGGTCACGCGACCGTGGTGCGGACCTTCGATCACTACACCCATGTCGCGGAAGGCTTGCAAGGTCGCCAGAGCGTCTTCGCCCTCGAGGAAGCCTTCGACTTCGGTGACGCCTTCGGCGAGGGAACCGAGCATGATCGAACGGTGGGAGATCGATTTGTCGCCCGGTACACGAATCCGCCCAGTCAGGCGGCCACCAGGTTGTGCCAGGAAAATCAGGTCGTTGGAGTTCATAGCGTCCACATAGGCCCGGCGGGCCAGGATTTTACTGAAATGCTCGCGGGCAACCCGGGCGCGTGTGAACACGCCCAATAATTGGTGCCCATCCCCTGCATCGACCGCGTCGCGCAAGGCGTCGAGGTCGCTGCGAAATGTATCGAGTGTGCGCAGGACAGCTTCGCGGTTGGCGAGGAAGATATCGTGCCACATGACCGGGTCACTTCCCGCGATTCTTGTGAAATCGCGGAAACCGCCGGCAGCGTAACGGAAGATCTCAAGGTTTTCATTGCGCTTGGCCAATGAATCGACCAAACCGAACGCCAGCAGGTGTGGCAAATGACTGGTTGCGGCCAACACTTCGTCATGTCGTTCGACTTGCATGTGCTCGACATCGGCGCCCAATTCGCGCCACAAACGGTCCACCACGGCCAGCGCAGCCGGATCGGTCTGGTCCAGCGGTGTCAAAATGACTTTGTGGCGGCGGAACAGATCGGCGTTTGAAGCCTCCACCCCACTCTGCTCGGAACCGGCTATCGGATGGCCCGGGATAAAACGCGGCGGCATGCCACCAAAGGCTTCGGTGGCGGCGCGCACGACGTTGCCTTTGGCACTGCCGACGTCGGTGAGAATCGCCGTCCCCAACTCCATCGCCGCCAGACGCGCGAGCATTTTTTCCATGGCCAGAATCGGCACGGCGAGCTGGATCACGTCGGCGCCCTGACAGGCAACGGCCAGGTCTTCTTCACAGCGATCAACCACTCCGAGTTCCACCGCCAGCTTGCGCGACTGCGGATCGAGATCGACGCCCACCACTTCGCGGCACAGGCCACTTTCACGCACACCTTTGGCGAACGAACCGCCGATCAAGCCCAAACCGACTACCACCAGGCGACCGATCATAGGTGCATCAGATTGCATTGCAGTGACATCAACCACGAGCCAGAACCTTGGTCAGCGCCTCAAGGAAACGCGTGTTTTCCGTCGGCAGACCGATGGTGATGCGCAAATGATTCGGCATACCGTAGTTGGCCACCGGGCGTACGATCACGCCTTCACGCAGCAAACCCTGAAAAACCGGCGCGGCCACCTGGCCGAGATCGACACAGATAAAGTTGCCCTTGGACGGAATCCAGCTCAGCCCCAGCTCACGGAAACCGGCTTGCAGCTGTTGCATGCCCGCTTCGTTGAGGCGACGGCTTTCGGCCAGGTAATCGGTGTCTTGCAGCGCAGCGCACGCAGCGGCCAGGGCCAGACTGTTGACGTTGAAAGGCTGACGCACGCGGTTCAGCACATCGGCCACGACGACAGTCGACAAGCCATAACCGACCCGCAGCGCCGCCAGACCGTAAGCCTTGGAAAAGGTGCGCGAGACCAGCAGATTCGGGTAGGCGGCCAAGTAATCCAGACCGTCCGGCAAGTCGCTGCCTTCGGCGTATTCGATGTAGGCCTCGTCCAGCACCACCAGCACGTGGGCCGGTACGTCCTGGAGGAATTCGTCCAGCGCTTCGGCGCCGAACCAGGTGCCGGTCGGATTGTTCGGGTTGGCGATGAACACCACGCGAGTGTCGACATCGATTGCGGCCAGCATGGCCGGCAGATCATGGCCCCAGTCTTTGGCGGGGATCACTTTGGCGGTGGCGCCGACCGCTTGCGTGACGATCGGATAAACGGCGAAGGCGTGCTCGCTGAACACCGCGTTCAGGCCTGGCGCCAGGTAGGCGCGCGCGACCAGTTCGAGAATGTCGTTGGAACCGTTGCCCAATGTCACTTGATCAAGCTCGACGCGGCATTGGTCCGCCAGCAAGGTTTTCAGCGCAAAACCGTTGCCGTCCGGATAACGGGTCAGTTCGGCCAATTCTTCACGAATCGCGGCCAATGCCTTGGGGCCCGCGCCCAACGGATTTTCGTTGCTGGCCAGTTTGACGATGCTGGCCGGATCGATGTCCAGCTCGCGCGCCAGTTCGTCCACGGGTTTGCCCGGCACGTAAGGCGAAAGTTGTTGTACGCCCGGCTGTGCCAGAGCGAGGAAGTCGCCACTCATTTGCTACCCCTTAGAGAACGGCTTTCGGGTAGGAACCCAGCACTTTGAGTGCTACTGCTTCCTGACTGATCTTTTCCAGCACACCTTTGATCAACGGATCGCGGTGGTGGCCGACGAAATCGATAAAGAACACGTAGGTCCATTTACCGCTGCGCGACGGACGTGTCTCGATGCGCGTCAGGTCGATGCCGTTGTCGTGGAACGGCACGAGCAATTCGTGCAGGGCGCCGGGTTTGTTGCTCATGGACACGATGATTGAGGTCTTGTCGTCGCCGGTCGGTGGCACTTCCTGGCTGCCGATCATCAGGAATCGCGTGGAGTTGTCCGGGCGATCCTCGATTTTTTCGGCAAGACGGGTCAGCCCGTACAGGCCGGCTGCCATGTCGCCGGCAATCGCCGCCGAATTCCATTCACCCTTGACCCGCTTGGCCGCTTCGGCGTTGCTCGACACCGCCACGCGCTCGACATTCGGGTAGTGTGCGTCGAGCCACTTGCGGCACTGGGCCAGCGACTGCGCGTGGGAATAGATGCGGCTGATGCTGTCGGTCTTGGTGTTTTCGCCCACCAGCAAATGGTGGTGAATGCGCAACTCGACTTCGCCACAGATGACCATGTCGTGCTCGAGAAAACTGTCCAGCGTGTGGTTGACCGCGCCTTCGGTGGAGTTTTCCACAGGGACCACGCCAAAATTCACCGCACCGGCCGCCACTTCACGGAACACTTCGTCGATGGCCGCCATCGGCTTGCTGATCACTGCGTGGCCGAAGTGCTTCATGGCCGCCGCCTGGGTGAACGTGCCTTCAGGGCCGAGGTAGGCGACTTTCAGCGGCTGCTCGAGGGCGAGACACGAGGACATGATTTCGCGGAACAGCCGCGCCATTTCTTCGTTGCCCAGCGGCCCCTGATTGCGCTCCATCACCCGTTTGAGCACCTGAGCTTCGCGCTCGGGACGGTAGAACACCGGCACTTCGCCTTCAGCCAGCGAGGCCATTTTTACCCGCGCCACTTCCTGGGCGCAGCGGGCGCGTTCGCTGATCAGCTCGAGGACTTTGGTGTCCAGCGCATCAATGCGAACGCGCAGTGCCTTGAGTTCTTGCTCAGACATTAGCCGTGTTCCTTCTCGAACTCTGCCATGTACGACACCAGCGCGTTGACCGCTCCGATGTCGACGGCGTTATAGATGGAGGCGCGCATGCCGCCTACGGAACGATGCCCCTTGAGGTTCAACAGCCCACGCTCGTCGGCGCCGGCGAGGAACGGTTTGTCGAGACGGTCGTCCGCAAGGCGGAACGGCACGTTCATCCACGAACGGTCGGACGGGTTGATCGGGTTGCTGTAGAGCCCGCTGGCGTCGATGAAGCTGTACAGCGTGCGCTGCTTTTCTTCATTGAGCTTGCCGATCACTTCGACACCGCCCTGCTCTTTCAGCCACTCGAACACCAGACCGGACAGGTACCAGGCCAGGGTTGGCGGCGTGTTGTACATCGAGCCGTTATCGGCCGCGACCTTGTAGTTGAGCATGGTCGGGCACAGGGAACGGGCCTTGCCGAGCAGGTCTTCGCGGATGATGTTGACCACCACACCGCTCGGGCCGATGTTTTTCTGGGCGCCGGCGTAGATCATGCCGAAACGCGAGATGTCCACCGGACGCGAGAGGATGTCCGAGGACATGTCGGCAACCAGTGGCACGTCACCGGTTTCCGGGATCCACTGGAATTCCAGACCGCCGATGGTTTCGTTCGGCGCGTAGTGAACGTAGGCCGCGTCTTTGGACAGCTTCCATTCGTTCTGGCCAGGGATGGCGAAATAATCGTAAGGCCTGGCGGTGGCGGCAACGTTGACGTGGCCGTAGCGCGAGGCTTCTTCGATGGCTTTCTGCGACCAGATGCCGGTATCGATGTAGTCGGCGGTGCCGCTTTCCGGCAACAGGTTCAGAGGGATCTGAGCAAATTGCTGGCTGGCGCCACCTTGCAGAAACAGGACTTTGTAGTTGGACGGGATATTCAGCAGATCACGCAGATCCTGCTCGGCCTTGGTCGCAATGGACACGAACTCGTCGCTGCGATGGCTCATTTCCATGACCGACAGGCCTTTGCCGTGCCAATCGAGGAGTTCACCCTGAGCGCGCTTCAGGACAGCTTCGGGAAGCGCCGCAGGACCGGCACAGAAGTTATAGGCTCTCTTGCTCACATCCAATCTCGCTCTGATTTGGTGGGTCACGCAAACATATTCAGTCAATACAGATTCAGCGTGGGAGACGGACTTCCTGTGGAAATCAGTCAACACAGATCCAAATGTGGAGACGGACTTCCTGTGGCGAGGGGGCTTGCCCCCGTTCGATTGCAAAGCAATCGCCAACCTGTCACCCCATTCTCATGCGAGATAGCGGCGGCTGGTTTTGGGGGCGCTTCGCACCCCAACGGGGGTAAACCCCCTCGCCACAAAAGACCGCTCCTACAGGGGCATCAACATTCCAAAGGGACAAGCCACAAAAGACCGCTCCTACAGGGGCATCGACATTCCAAAGGGACAAGCCACAAAAGCCCGCTCCTACAGGGGCATCCATATTCCAAAGGGACAAACAACAAGGGGGCGAATTTTCATCCGCCCCCTGTTTGTCCGCTTATTCTTGCGGTTCTTCGTCTGCGGCGGCGTCGAGTTGCTGGTCTTCGACCGCGTCGTCGATCACGACCTCGCCGTCGAACACTGCACCTTCTTCGCCCTCCTCGCCTTCGAGTTCTTCGCCCTCGACTTCCGACGGCTCCTGAACCCGCTCCAGACCGACCAGCGTTTCGTCGCTGGCCAGTTTGATCAGGGTCACGCCCTGGGTGTTACGACCCAGGCTGGAGACTTCGTCGACGCGAGTACGCACCAGTGTGCCCTGGTCGGAAATCAGCATGATCTCCTCGCCATCGAGCACCTGGACCGCGCCGACCAGACGGCCGTTACGGTCGTTGCTGACCATGGCGATAACACCCTGACCGCCACGCTTGTACTCGGGGAATTCGGAAATCGCCGTGCGCTTGCCGTAACCGCGAGCCGAAGCCGTGAGGATCTCGCTGCCTTCTTCCGGGATCAGCATGGAAATCAGCTTCTGCCCTTCCGGCAGACGCATGCCGCGAACACCGCGAGCGGTACGGCCCATGGCGCGAACGTCGGTTTCCTTGAAGCGAGTCACTTTACCGCCATCGGAGAACAGCATGACTTCGCGCTCGCCATCGGTAATGGCGGCAGAAATCAGTACGTCACCTTCGTCCAGTTCCAGCGCGATCAGGCCGACGCTGCGTTGACGGCTGAAGGATTCCAGCGGGGTCTTCTTCACGGTGCCTTTGGCGGTGGCCATGAAGATGAAGTGACCTTCGGTGTATTCCTCGACCGGCAGCATGGTGGTGATGTATTCATCACTGTCCAGCGGCAGCAGGTTGACCAGCGGACGACCACGGGCAGCGCGGGAGGCTTCCGGGATTTCGTAGGTTTTCAGCCAGTACACTTTGCCTTTGCTGGAGAACAGCAGCAGCGTGGTGTGGCTGTTGGCGACCAGCAGGTGCGCGATGTAGTCCTCGTCCTTGACGCCGGTCGCCGATTTGCCTTTGCCGCCACGACGCTGAGCCTGGTACGCCGCCAATGGCTGGGTCTTGGCGTAGCCACCGTGGGAAATGGTCACGACGCGCTCTTCTTCCGGGATCATGTCACCCAGGGTCAAGTCGAGACGGGCATCGAGAATCTCGGTGCGACGCACGTCGCCGTATTCGGCGCGGATCACTTCGAGTTCTTCGCGGATCACTTCCATCAGGCGCGTGGCGCTGCTGAGGATGCGGATCAGTTCGCCGATCTGGTTGAGGATCTCCTGATACTCGGCCAGCAGCTTCTCGTGTTCCAGACCGGTCAGGCGGTGCAGGCGCAGTTCGAGAATCGCCTGGGCCTGTTCCGGCGACAGGAAGTACTTGCCTTCACGCAGACCGTATTGCGGGTCGAGGGTCTCGGGACGGCAGGAATCGGCACCGGCGCGCTCAACCATCGCGACCACGGCGGACGATTCCCACGCGGTCTTGATCAGCGCTTCCTTGGCTTCCGACGGCGTCGGCGAGGCCTTGATCAGGGCGATGACCGGGTCGATGTTCGACAGGGCAACCGCTTGACCTTCAAGGATGTGGCCACGTTCGCGCGCCTTGCGCAGTTCGAACACGGTACGGCGGGTGACGACTTCGCGACGGTGACGAACGAAGGCTTCCAGCAAATCCTTGAGGTTGAGGATTCGCGGACGGCCGTCGATCAGCGCAACGATGTTGATGCCGAACACTGCCTGCAACTGGGTCTGGGCGTAGAGGTTGTTGAGGATCACCTCAGGCACTTCGCCGCGACGCAGTTCGATCACGACGCGCATACCGTCCTTGTCGGACTCGTCGCGCAGTTCGGTGATGCCTTCGAGTTTCTTCTCTTTAACCAGCTCGGCGATCTTCTCGATCAGACGGGCCTTGTTCAGCTGGTAAGGGAGTTCGGTGATGACGATCTGCTGCCGGCCACCGACCTTGTCGATGTCTTCGATCGTCGAGCGGGCGCGCATGTAAATGCGCCCGCGACCGGTGCGGTAGGCTTCGATGATGCCGGCGCGACCGTTGATGATCGCGGCGGTCGGGAAGTCCGGACCGGGGATGTATTGCATCAGTTCATCGATGGTCAACTCGGGGTTGTCGATGAGTGCCAGGCAACCGTCGATGACTTCACCGAGGTTGTGCGGCGGGATGTTGGTCGCCATGCCCACGGCGATACCGCTGGAGCCGTTGACGAGCAGGTTGGGAATACGGGTCGGCATGACCGCGGGGATCATTTCGGTGCCGTCGTAGTTCGGCACCCAGTCCACGGTTTCCTTGTGCAGGTCAGCCAGCAGCTCGTGCGCCAGCTTGGTCATGCGCACTTCGGTGTATCGCATGGCCGCGGCGTTGTCGCCGTCCACCGAACCGAAGTTGCCCTGACCGTCTACCAGCAGGTAGCGCAGCGAGAATGGCTGCGCCATCCGAACGATGGTGTCGTACACCGCGGTATCGCCGTGCGGGTGATACTTACCGATCACGTCACCGACAACACGGGCAGATTTCTTGTACGGCTTGTTGAAGTCGTTGCCCAGCTCGCTCATCGCGAACAGCACACGCCGGTGCACGGGCTTCAAGCCATCGCGCGCATCCGGCAGTGCCCGCCCGACAATTACGCTCATCGCGTAGTCGAGGTAGGACTGCTTCAGCTCGTCTTCGATATTGACCGGGAGGATTTCTTTGGCCAGTTCGCCCATGAGAAGCCTGATTCCTTTTTCTGGTGAAACCTCGTCACATCCATATGGGACGAACGAAGCTCGCCGCCACCGGCTGAGTGCCATGCAGCGACTTACGACAAATCAACAATTTATGCCATGGATCTGCGCAGTAAAGGCAGCCACATCGGGCTACCCTGGAAACCGCCGAATGTTATCACAAGAGCCGCCACGCACCTATCCCCCAGATGCGCATGGAGTGTAGTTAGTTGAGTGGTGAGGGGCTGATAGGGGATCAGAGGGGCTTAGAGCTGCGTCGAATGCACAATACGGACAAATTTGTTGGCATTGCCGGCCCTATCGCGAGCAAGCTCGCTCCCACAACTGACGGAGTTTTTCTGTCAGACCCGGTCAACTAATGTGGGAGCGAGCTCGCTCGCGATCGCTATTACCTGACGACACGAATCTTCAATGCAACCGCTTGCGGCACATCAACTGCGCCATTTTCGCCGTGTCCGGCCGTTCGATGATGCCCTTCTCGGTGACGATGGCATCGATCAGATCCGCCGGCGTCACGTCGAACACCGGGTTGAACGCATCGACGTCCGCCCCGACCCGCTTGCCGCCGACTTCCAGTAACTCACGACCGTCGCGCTGTTCGATCGGGATGTCATCGCCGCTGGCGAGGTTCATGTCGATGGTCGAACTTGGCGCCACGACCATGAAGCGCACGCCGTGGTGCATGGCGTTGACCGCCAGCTGATAGGTGCCGATCTTGTTCGCCACATCGCCATTGGCGGTGATGCGGTCAGCGCCGACGATGACCCAGGTGATGCCTTTGGTCTTCATGATATGCGCGGCGGCGGAGTCGGCGTTGAGTGTCACGGGAATGCCTTCATTGGCCAGTTCCCACGCGGTCAACCGCGAACCTTGCAGCCACGGACGGGTTTCATCGGCATAAACGCGCTCGACCATGCCTTCTATAAAAGCACCGCGAATAACCCCCAGCGCCGTGCCGAAGCCACCGGTGGCAAGTGCGCCGGTGTTGCAGTGGGTCAGGATGGTCTGCGCGTTGCCCTGATGTTTGCGGATCAGGTCGACACCCAGCTGCGCCATGGTCAGGTTGGCTTCGCGATCACTTTCATGAATGGCGATGGCCTCTGCCTCCAGCACGGCCAGCGGATCGGCGTGCTTTTTGAGACGGTCCAGCCGATCGCGCATGCGACCCAGCGCCCAGAACAGATTGACCGCGGTCGGACGGGAGTCGGCGAGCAACGCGAGATCTTCTTCCAGCGCCGCGTGCCAGTTGCCACCTTCGGCAAACCGGGCGCGGGCCGCCAGCACGACACCGTAGGCCGCACTGATGCCAATCGCCGGCGCGCCGCGCACGACCATTGAGCGAATGGCCTCGGCCACACCCGCCGCATCGGTGTAGGCGATCCAGGTTTCCTCGAACGGCAAAATACGCTGGTCCAGCAGATACAGGGCGCCATCACGCCAATCGATGGCTTTCACCTTCTCCGCAGCCAACAGTCGATCGCGCATCCTACACCCCGTATTCAGTAACAAAGCCGCCGATTATAGCGATCCCCCAGCGAAGACGCTCGGGTATACTTCGCCCTCTTTACAAATGCCCTGGAACCGACCTTCGATGCCAAACCCTGCCGCTGTGCTCGACCTGTTATTGCTGCCGACCTGGCTGGTCCCCGTGGAACCTGCAGGCGTCGTCCTCAAAGAACACGGCGTCGGCATTCGCGACGGGCGCATTGTCTTCATCGGCCCACGTTCCGCCGCGCTGAAGCTTGAAGCAAGCGAAATCCGCGAATTGCCGGACGTGCTGCTCAGCCCCGGCCTGATCAATGCGCATGGCCACGCGGCGATGACGCTGTTTCGCGGCCTGGCCGATGATTTGCCGCTGCTGACCTGGCTGGAAAATCATATCTGGCCGGCTGAAGCCAAGTGGGTCAATGAAGCGTTCGTGCGTGACGGCACCGACCTGGCCATCGCCGAGCAGATCAAGGGCGGCATCACCTGTTTTTCCGACATGTATTTCTTCCCGAAAGTGGCCAGCGAGCGCGTGCACAACAGCGGCATCCGCGCGCAGATCGCCATTCCGATTCTCGACTTTCCCATCCCCGGCGCCGGTTCGGCGGACGAAGCCATTCGTCAGGGCGTCGAATTGTTTACCGACCTCAAGCATCACGAACGCATCAAAGTGACGTTCGGCCCGCATGCGCCTTATACCGTAGGCGATGAGAACCTCGAGAAGATCCGGGTGATCGCCGAGGAACTGGACGCGTCGATTCACATGCACGTGCACGAAACCGCGTTCGAGGTGGAGCAAGCGCTCGAGCAGACCGGCGAACGGCCGCTGGCCCGCCTCGCACGACTTGGCCTGCTGGGCCCGCGCTTTCAGGCCGTGCACATGACCCAGATCAGCGAAGAAGACCTGGCGATGCTGGTAGAAAGCAATACCAATGTGATTCATTGTCCGGAGTCGAACCTGAAGCTGGCGAGCGGTTTCTGCCCGGTCGAGCGGTTATGGCAGGCGGGTGTCAATGTCGCTGTCGGCACTGACGGCGCGGCCAGCAACAATGACCTCGACCTGCTCGGGGAAACCCGCACCGCCGCGTTGCTGGCAAAAGCGGTTGCCGGCTCTGCCACGGCGCTGGATGCTCACCGCGCCCTGCGCATGGCCACGTTGAACGGCGCCCGCGCGCTGGGTATGGAAGCTGAGGTGGGCTCGCTGGAAGTCGGCAAGGCCGCGGACATGGTCGCGTTCGACTTGTCCGGTCTGGCGCAGCAACCGGTTTACGATCCGGTGTCGCAGCTTATATATGCCACCGGGCGCGACTGCGTGAAACACCTTTGGGTCGCCGGCAAGCAGTTGCTCGACGACCGTCGCCTGACACGTCAGGACGAACAACAACTGACCGCCACCGCCAAGGCCTGGGGCCAGCGCATCAGCGGTCAGAACGAATCGTAAGTCCCCCGGATCGAACGCCGGGGCAACAGGATTTTTCAGGTTTTAGAGGATTGAACATGAGCAACGTCGACTACGCCGAGATCGCCAAATTTGAAGCGTTGGCCCATCGCTGGTGGGACCGCGAAAGCGAATTCAAGCCGCTGCACGACATCAATCCGCTGCGGGTCAACTGGATTGACGAGCGCGTGAGCCTGGCCGGCAAGAAAGTCCTCGATGTCGGTTGCGGCGGCGGCATTCTCAGCGAAGCCATGGCGCAACGCGGTGCGACCGTGATGGGCATCGACATGGGCGAAGCGCCACTGGCGGTCGCGCAGTTGCATCAACTGGAATCGGGTGTGACCGTCGAATACCGGCAGATCACCGCCGAAGCCCTGGCAGAAGAAATGCCGGAGCAGTTCGATGTGGTGACCTGCCTGGAAATGCTCGAACACGTGCCGGACCCGTCGTCGGTGATTCGCGCCTGCTACACAATGGTCAAACCGGGTGGCCAGGTGTTTTTCTCCACCATCAACCGCAATCCGAAGGCTTACCTGTTCGCCATCGTCGGCGCTGAATACATCATGAAGTTGCTGCCGCGCGGCACCCACGACTTCAAGAAATTCATCCGCCCTTCCGAACTGGGCGCGTGGAGCCGCATGGCCGGCCTGACCGTCAAGGACATCATTGGCCTGACGTACAACCCACTGACCAAACACTACAAACTGGCGGCCGACGTGGACGTCAATTACATGATCCAGACCCTGCGCGAGGAGTAAGGCGATGCGTCTCAGAGCGGTTCTTTTCGACATGGACGGCACGCTGCTCGACACCGCGCCGGACTTCATTGCGATCTCTCAGGCGATGCGCGCGGACCGTGGCTTGCCGCCGATCAACCCGCAGTACATTCGCGACGAAATCTCCGGCGGTGCGCGGGCGATGGTCGCCGCGACCTTTTCCATGGACCCGGAATCGCCGGGCTTCGAGCAATTGCGTCAGGAGTTTCTCGACCGCTATCTGAAGGGTTGCGCGGTGCACAGCCATCTGTTCGACGGCATGGCCGAAGTGCTGGAGAAGATCGAGAAGGCCAACCTGATCTGGGGCGTGGTGACCAATAAACCGGTGCGCTTCGCCGAGCCGATCATGCAGCAGCTGGGTCTGGCAGAACGGTCGAAAGTGTTGATCTGCCCTGATCATGTGACGAACAGCAAGCCCGACCCGGAACCGCTAACGCTGGCGTGCAAGCTGCTGGATCTGGACCCGGCCAGTGTGCTTTTTATTGGCGATGACCTGCGGGACATCGAATCCGGCCGTGATGCCGGGACCAAGACCTGTGCGGTGACTTACGGCTACATTCACCCGGATGACAACCCGAAGCACTGGGGCGCGGACGCCGTGATCGATCACCCGCTGGAGTTGATTGAAGTGCTGGATAACGCCCTTTGTAGCTGCTGATTGGGCTGGATGCAGAATGCTCATGTTGCGAGCACTTATTGTGGCAAGGGGGCTTGCCCCCGTTGGGGTGCGCAGCAGCCCCTGTGGTTTTCCAGATAGGCCCTGCATGCTGATTTTTAGACTGCTTCGCAGCCGGACGGGGCGGTGCGACGTTGCGACGGCCCCCCTCGCCACAGAAAGCCCCTTGGCCACAGAAATGCGCCTCGCCACAGGTTCCATGCACGATTTTTGATGAGGTTTTTATGTTTGATTATTCCGCCCGCCCCGAATTGCTCAAGGACCGGGTCATTCTGGTCACAGGCGCCGGTCGCGGCATCGGCGCGGCCGCCGCGAAGGCCTATGCGGCACACGGCGCCACCGTTTTGCTGCTGGGCAAGACCGAAGCCAATCTGACTCAGGTCTACGACGAAATTGAAGCTGCCGGCCATCCTCAACCGGCCGTGATCCCGTTCAACCTGGAAACCGCCCAACCGCATCAATACGATGAGCTGGCGGCGATGATCGAAACCGAATTCGGGCGTCTCGACGGCCTGCTGCACAACGCTTCGATCATTGGCCCGCGCACGCCGATCGAACAACTGTCCGGCGAAAACTTCATGCGCGTCATGCATGTCAACGTCAACGCGATGTTCATGCTCACCAGCACGTTGCTGCCGCTGTTGAAGCTGTCGCAGGATGCTTCGGTGGTGTTCACCTCCAGCAGCGTCGGCCGCAAGGGTCGAGCGTACTGGGGCGCTTACGGCGTATCGAAGTTTGCCACCGAAGGTTTGATGCAAACGCTGGCGGACGAACTCGACACCGTGGCGCCGGTGCGGTCCAACAGCATCAACCCTGGCGCCACCCGCACCAGCATGCGCGCGCAGGCTTACCCCGGTGAAAATCCGCTGAATAACCCGACCCCCGAGGAGATCATGCCGGTTTATCTGTACCTGATGGGGCCGGACAGCACCGGCATCAATGGCCAGGCATTCAACGCCCAGTAATGCCGTACGTCGCCTATGTTTCGCGACGAAATTTCGTCGCGAAACGAGAACAGCGTCGTAAATGAGCATGTAGACAGTCAAACAACTGCCGGGACTACACCCCCAGGCCTCTGTTCAAGCCTTCAAAACTCTGATTTTAAAAGCTTTCATATCCAGTGAACTGAATGGCCCGCCTTCGCTCTAATTCTGCTCAGACACGCCGTGTGACAGCAGATGGAGCGCCGCTTGAGTCGACCGATTACGTAAGTTCGACAAAGCAGATTAGACTTGTACGGAATGTCCTACGGGACTGACGGACCAGTACGACGCGCAGCCTAAAGCCGCTCTCACCCAGCCTGTAAGACAGCTTACTGCTTAGGGGCTTGCCTTATGAAATCACCTTCCCAGACCAACGCAATTGACTTTGATAGCGCCAAATTGCAACGCCTGGGCTTTGGTCAACAGCCTGCAATACTGGAGAGGCCTGTCAGTCTTGCGCAACTGCGCCAGCAATTAAGCCTGCAGTTGCAGACGAGCCTGGAACCGCAGCGCATTCTGGGCCTGTTCTTCCGGGAGATTCAGCGTCTGGTACCGCTCGATGCCTTGAGCTACACGCACAAGGCCAGCGACCTGCGTCTGGAATTCGGCGTTCGCGGCCATCATTCGGTCAGCTACAGCCTTAGCCATGAAGGCGAACATCTGGGCGAACTGGTGTTCCGCCGCAATCAACGTATCACCGAGCAGGAACAGGGTCATCTCGAGTCGTTGCTGTCGGCGCTGCTGTACCCGATGCGCAACACCCTGCTCTACCGCGCGGCCACGCAAAGTGCGTTGCGCGATCCGCTGACCGATACCGGCAATCGCATCGCCATGGACCAGACACTGCAACGGGAAATCGAAATGTCCCGGCGCCATCTGCAACCCTTGTCGCTGCTGATGCTGGACATCGACCACTTCAAACACATCAACGATACCCACGGGCACAGCGCCGGTGACGATGTGCTGAAAGCCGTGGCAGCGTCGATCAAGAGTCAGCTGCGCAATGTCGACATGGTGTTCCGTTTCGGTGGCGAAGAGTTTTTGATCCTGCTGTCGAACACCGGTCGCGACGCTGCCGCGATGGTCGGCGAGCGTCTGCGATTCGCCGCACAGGCACAAAAATATTCTGCCGACGGCAATACGATTGAACTGACGGTCAGCCTCGGTTGCTCGACGCTGCTGCCCGGCGAATCATCCGAAAGCCTGCTGCGCCGTGCCGACAGCGCGCTGTACGTGGCCAAACGCGAAGGCCGCAACCGCCTGGCGATGGCAGGCTGACGCAACGCCGGAGCGGGCGCGCGACTGCCGCCCGCGTTAATCCATCAGCGTTATCGCACGTTCCCGCGCAACTCCCCGACCAGGGCTTGCAGTTTCACCGGTTCAGCCGATTCCACCGCGACCGCCGGACCGGCGACCAGCGTCACCCGCGACCACAACCGACGAAACACGCCTTTGTCGGGGTCGCGACTGAAGAAACTCCCCCACAACCCTTGCAACGCCAACGGAATCACCGGCACTGGCGTCTCTTCAAGCACGCGCCGCAGCCCGCCCTTGAACTCATTGATTTCGCCATCGGCAGTCAACTTGCCTTCCGGAAAAATACACACCAACTCGCCGTCCTTCAAATACTGGGCGATCCGTGTGAAGGCGCTTTCGTAAATCTGAATATCTTCCTGGCGCCCCGCGATCGGAATCGTCCCGGCCGTGCGGAAGATGAAGTTAAGCACCGGCAGGTTGTAGATTTTGTAGTACATCACGAAGCGAATCGGCCTGCGCACCGCGCCGCCAATCAGCAAGGCGTCGACAAAGGACACGTGGTTGCACACCAGCAATGCGGCGCCTTCGTCAGGTATCACATCGAGGTTGCGATGCTCCACGCGGTACATTGAATGGCTGAGCAGCCAGATCATGAAGCGCATGCTGAACTCGGGGACGATCTTGAAGATGTAAGCGTTGACGCCGATGTTGAGCAGCGACACCACCAGAAATAACTGGGGAATCGACAGTTTGGCCATGCTCAACAATATGATCGAAACAATCGCGGAGACGACCATGAACAGCGCGTTGAGAATGTTGTTGGCGGCAATCACCCGCGCCCGCTCGTTTTCCGGGGTGCGCGACTGAATCAACGCGTACAGCGGCACAATGTAAAAACCGCCGAAAATACCCAGACCCAGAATGTCGATCAACACCAGCCAGGTGTGGCCGAAGCCAAGCACTTCAATCCAGCCGTGACCGGTGGCACTGGCGGGAATTGCACCGGAATGCCACCACAACAGCAGGCCAAATACCGTGAGGCCGAACGAGCCGAAAGGCACCAGACCGATCTCGACTTTGCGCCCCGAGAGCTTCTCACACAGCAGAGAACCGAGCGCGATACCGACCGAGAACACGGTCAGAATCAGCGTCACCACGGTTTCGTCGCCGTGCATCCACTCCTTCGCGTAGGCCGGAATCTGCGTCAGATAGATCGCCCCGACAAACCAGAACCACGAGTTGCCGACAATCGAGCGCGATACCGCCGGCGTTTGTCCCAGGCCCAGCTTCAACGTGGCCCAGGATTGGCTGAAGATGTTCCAGTTCAGGCGCATTTGCGGTGATGACGCGGCGGCGCGGGGAATGCTGCGGCTGGCCAGGTAACCGAGCACGGCGATGCCGATGATCGCCACGGAGACAATGGGCGCGTACTGCGCAGACGACATCATGATTCCGGCGCCGATGGTACCGGCAAGGATTGCCAGGAAAGTGCCCATCTCCACCAGGCCGTTGCCGCCGACCAGCTCATCTTCATGCAGCGCTTGCGGCAGGATCGAATATTTCACCGGCCCGAACAGCGCCGAATGCGTGCCCATGGCGAATAGCGCGATCAGCATCAGCGGCAGGTGATCAAATGCAAAGCCGACGGCGCCGACAACCATGATCGCAATTTCGCCGAGCTTGATCAGACGGATCAGCGCGTCCTTGGCGAACTTTTCGCCGAACTGCCCCGCCAGCGCCGAAAACAGGAAGAACGGCAAGATGAACAGCAGCGCACACAAGTTGACCCAGATCGAGCGATCCCCCTCGATGGTCAACTTGTAAAGAATGGCGAGGATCAGCGACTGCTTGAAGATATTGTCGTTGAACGCGCCCAGCGACTGGGTAATGAAAAATGGCAGGAAGCGCCGGGTGCGGAGCAAGGCAAACTGTGAGGGGTGACTCATCTTCCGTGTGTCCCTTGAATGGGTAGAGATTCAGCGCCACACATTACCTAATCTTCGCGACTTGTTTCGCTAATCCTGCAAGGCAGGGCGAAACAAATAACTCGCCGCACCAGGCGCCTTGCACGGTGCGCCGGGCTACGATCAGCCACATCAGCGCCAGCACCGCTACCAACACGCCGCCCAAAACGCTGAAGAACGTCAGCCCCAGGGTACTGGCCAGCTTCAAAGTCGCCAGCGCATAAACACCCAGTGGAAAGATGAAGCCCCACCAGCCGAGATTGAACGGAATGCCGCCCCGCAGGTAACGCAGGGTAATCAGCAGCGCGATCAGCATCCACCACAGCCCAAATCCCCACAACAGAATCCCGCCGATCAGTCCCAGGCCGGCAGCCATTTCGCCGATACCAGGCAGGCCATTGGCGGCGAAGATAGCCGGCGCATCGGCGCCCAGCAGCAACATACCGAGCGCGCCAGTGCCGACGGGACCGAGGGCAAGCCAACTGGAAGCGGCCATGCTGGCGGGAGGCAGTTTATGCAACGCCATGCGCAGCAACAGGATTGTCAGAATGCTGAACGCTACCGGTAGGGAAAATGCCCAGAGCACGTAGCTGGTTACCAGCATAAGGAATTGCGAATGGGCATCGGCCAGGTGCGGAGCGAGCAAGCCGCCGCTGGCTGCCGCCACTTCCGCCGCCACGACCGGCAACAGCCAGACCGCCGTCATCTGGTCGATGCTGTGTTCCTGACGAGTGAACATCAGGTAGGGAATCAGCACGCCGCAGGCCAGCGACATCGCCACATCCAGCCACCACAGCGCCTGCGCGACGGCGATGACGCCCTCCCCCCAGCGCGGTAACCCGAACAACAGCAAGCCGTTGATCAGTGTGGCCAGCCCCATCGGAATGGTGCCGAAAAACATGGAAACCGTGGAATGGCCGAAGATGCGTCGCGCTTCGTGGAAAAAGAAGACCCAGCGCGCTGCGTAAAGAAGGGTGAAAGTGGCGAACAGCAAAATGTTGAACAACCATAATGCTTCGGCCACCGCGTGCAGTCCGCGATTGGCAAGCGGTAATTGCGCAAGGGCCAGCGCCAGCACGCCGGTGCCCATGGTGGCGGCGAACCAGTTCGGGGTGAATTGGCGGATGACTTCGCGCGGGTGCTGCAAATCGGCGAAGGGTTTGAAAGCGCTGAGGTATGTCATGGCGAACTCCTGTCCTCTGGTGAGGTGGAGTTCATGGTGGAACAGAATCGAATATCTATATAACGGGGAATATCTCTAACAGTTATCTGATTTGTAGATATGGGCACAGGCGAGGCGCGCGAGTTTTTGTGTATGGCGAATTTCCTGTGTGGCAAAGCTTGCTCGCGAATACGGCGTCACAGGTTACCCGAAGCGCTTGCCCTCTGCCCTGCTCGCTCACGGATGGACATCCACAATGCCACGAGCGAAAGAACGATCAACACCGCGCCATAACCGTCGGTGGTCGCCACCAGACCGAACGTGCGCGTCATGCTCCCCGCCATCAGCGACGGCAAACAGAACGCCAGGTAACTGAGCACATAAAACGCCGACATCAAACCGGCCCGTTCATGGGGCATGGCCAACGGCACAACGCTGCGCAGCACGCCCAGAAAACTCGCGCCAAAGCCGCAGCCGGCGATCAGCGTCCCGATGAAAAACAGGGGCAGGCTCGCGCTGTGCACGGCCAGCAGCACCAGTGCAACGCCGGTCGGCAAGATGCTTGCGCCTATGCTCAGAAGCTTGTCTGCCGCTCGATTGCGCAGGGCATAGATCATCACGGCACCGGTGACGGTGAGCACTGCGACAGTGGCGCCGCCAATCAGGTTGGACGTCGAGCCCGTGGCCTCGCGCACCAGCGACGGCGCTAGCGATGCATAAAAACCACCGAGCGCCCAACCGGCGATATTCAGCGGCAGGACTCGCCACAACGTCCGCCGCGCCTGCACCGGAACGTGCAACGTCGGCCGCAACGATGCCCATGCACCGGGCTGTGCGCTGACAGTTTCCGGCAAGCGCCAGACGTACAATGCCTGCAACACAAACAATGCGAACAGCACCCAATAGGTGAGCCGCAGTGGCCACGGTGCAAATTCCGCCAGCAAGCCGCAGCCCATTCCGCCGAGGGCCATGCCCAGCAATGGCGCGACACTGTTGACCAGCGGCCCTTGCTGACGGTCGGTGTCCATCAACGCGGCGCTCAACACCGCCGTGGCCATCCCGGTCGCGAAACCTTGCAACACTCGCGCACTGATCAGCCACGCGACGCTGTCGGCTTCGATGAACAACACCATCGCCACGATGTTGAGCATGACAGCAGTGAAAATCACCGGTTTGCGCCCCAGGTGATCGGACAGCGAACCGACGGTCAGTAATGCAGCGAGCAAGCTGATGGCGTACACGCCGAAGATCACCGTCAGGGTCGCGGCGGAAAACTGCAGCTGCTCCTGATACAGATGATAGAGCGGCGTCGGCGCTGTGGAAGCAGCGAGAAAACTCAGTAAGGTGATCGCCAGAAACCACAGGCTGGAACGGTTCGAAATTGAACTTGGCATGGGCATACTCCGCAAAAGCTAATTATTTGCTTTTGTGGAGTGTGCTACCGGCCCGCGCTTAAAGCAAATTCTTTGTGTTAAGGTCTGACCTATGGCTATCAGAGAAGGTTTACGCCCCGGCGGCAGAAGCGCCCGGGTACAAGAGTCGATCCATTCGGCTGTGCGCGAGCTGCTCCAGGAGCAGGAGCGCTCGAGCGTGACCGTGCCGCAAATCGCCACGCGCGCGGGGGTGACGCCATCGACGATTTACCGGCGCTGGGGAGATTTGTCGGCGCTGCTCGCCGATGTGGCGTTGGCGCGGATGCAGCCTGACGGCGAGCCCGCCAACACTGGCAGCTTGCGCGGCGACATCCTCGCCTGGGCGGAGCAGTTTCTGGATGAGATGAGCTCCGAACCCGGGCGCGACATGCTGCGAGACGCGCAATCGAGCCCGACGCCGGGCACTTGTGTGACGATCATCGGCGCGCAGTTGCAGACGATTCTGGATCGCTATCCCGCTGAGACGCAGCCAAGTGTCGATCGGCTGATCAATCTGCTGGCGGCACCGATGGTGTACCGGATTCTGTTTGCGACCGCACCGTTGGATGTGGGGGAATTGCATTGGTTGGTGGAGATTGCGTTGAATCAGTGAGCACCCCTTCGCGGGCAAGCCGTGCTCCTAAAAGGGAGTGCGTGAGGGCCAGATAACAACCATCCGACTAGCCCCTGCGACACCCCGCCACGCCTCGACCTTGGTCGACACTGACGAATGCCGGCCGGCGTGCGAGACTGTCGTGCCGGGCGGGAGTCCCGGGGATTTTTGTCGGGAGTTTCCATGTCGCTGTCCAGCGGGCTGATCGCCGCCGTCGCCCTGGCCTATATGGCCATCATGTTCGCCATCGCCTTCTACGGTGACCGCCGCCGCACGCCGTTGCCGCCGCGGGTGCGCGCGTGGGTTTACAGCCTGTCGCTGGCGGTTTATTGCACTAGCTGGACGTTCTTCGGCGCAGTCGGTCAGGCCGCCGAACAGCTCTGGTCGTTCCTGCCGATTTACCTGGGGCCGATCCTGCTGCTGGTTTGCGCGCCATGGGTCCTGCAAAAAATGGTGATGATCAGCAAGCAAGAGAACATCACCTCGATTGCCGACTTCATTGCCGCCCGTTACGGTAAATCGCAATCGCTGGCCATTGTCGTCGCGCTGATCTGTCTGGTCGGCGTGCTCCCTTACATCGCACTGCAACTCAAAGGCATCGTGCTCGGCGTGAACCTGTTGATCGGCGCCGGAGCCGACGCCATGGGCACGCGCGCGCAGGACACGGCGCTGATCGTGTCGCTGGTATTGGCGCTGTTCACCATCGTCTTCGGTACGCGCAACCTCGATGCCACGGAACATCACCGAGGCATGGTGCTGGCGATTGCCTTCGAGTCGCTGGTCAAGCTGTTTGCCTTTCTCGCGGTTGGCGCGTTCGTGACGTACGGGCTGTACGACGGTTTCGAAGACCTGTTTGACCAGGCCATGCTCGCACCGCGTCTCGAGGAATACTGGAAGGAAACCATCAACTGGCCGTCGATGGTGGTGCAGACCGGGGTCGCGATGATGGCGATCATCTGCCTGCCGCGGCAGTTCCACGTCACCGTGGTGGAAAACATCGACCCGCAGGATCTGCGCCTGGCCAAATGGGTGTTCCCTGCCTACCTCGCTTTGGCCGCATTGTTTGTAGTCCCGATCGCCCTCGCCGGTCAGATGCTGCTGCCCAGCTCAGTGCTGCCAGACTCCTTCGTCATCAGCCTGCCGTTGGCGCAGGCCCATCCTGCACTGGCGATGCTGGCGTTTATCGGCGGTGCGTCGGCGGCGACCGGCATGGTCATCGTCGCGAGCGTGGCGCTGTCGACCATGGTGTCCAACGACATGCTGTTGCCGTGGCTGCTGCGCCGCAACAATGCCGAGCGGCCGTTCGAAGTGTTCCGCCAATGGATGCTGTCGGTGCGCCGGGTCAGCATCGTGGTCATTTTACTGCTGGCGTACGTCAGTTATCGCCTGCTGGGCTCAACGGCGAGCCTGGCCACCATCGGCCAGATCGCTTTCGCCGCCGTGACCCAACTGGCCCCGGCCATGCTCGGCGCGTTGTACTGGAAGCAGGCCAATCGTCGTGGCGTTTTCGCCGGCCTCGCTGCCGGTACGTTTTTGTGGTTCTACACGCTGATCCTGCCGATTGCCGCCCATAGCCTGGGCCTTTCGTTAAACAGTTTCCCGGGACTGGCGTGGTTGCACAGCAACCCGTTAAACCTGCCGATCACACCGCTGACCCAAGGCGTGGTGCTGTCGCTGGCGGGCAACTTCACTCTGTTCGCCTGGGTTTCGGTGCTGTCGCGCACCCGGGTGTCGGAGCATTGGCAGGCCGGACGTTTCATCGGCCAGGAAATCAGCGCCCGCCCAAACGCTCGCTCGTTGCTCGCTGTGCAAATCGACGATCTACTGCAACTGGCTGCGCGATTTGTCGGTGAAGAACGCGCCCGCCAAAGCTTTATTCGCTTCGCCTATCGTCAGGGCAAGGGCTTCAACCCGAACCAGAACGCCGACAGTGAATGGATCGCCCACACCGAACGCCTGCTCGCCGGTGTGCTGGGGGCTTCTTCAACCCGCGCCGTGGTGAAAGCCGCCATCGAAGGTCGGGAAATGCAATTGGAGGATGTCGTCCGGATCGCCGACGAAGCCTCCGAAGTGCTGCAGTTCAACCGCGCCTTGCTGCAAGGCGCGATCGAGAACATCACCCAAGGCATCAGCGTGGTGGATCAGTCATTGAGACTGGTAGCGTGGAACCGACGTTACCTGGAGCTGTTCAATTACCCGGACGGCCTGATCAGCGTCGGTCGACCGATTGCCGACATTATTCGTCACAACGCCGAGCGCGGATTGTGTGGTCCCGGTGAGGCGGAAGTGCACGTTGCCCGCCGCTTGCACTGGATGCGTCAGGGCCGCGCCCATACCTCTGAACGACTTTTCCCCAACGGCCGTGTGATCGAGCTGATTGGCAACCCGATGCCAGGCGGTGGATTTGTCATGAGTTTCACCGACATCACCGCATTCCGCGAGGCCGAACAGGCCTTGACCGAAGCCAACGAAGGCCTGGAAAGACGGGTCACCGAGCGCACCCATGAACTGTCCCAACTGAACGTGGCCCTGACTGAAGCCAAGGGCACTGCCGAGTCGGCCAATCAGTCGAAAACCCGTTTTCTGGCGGCGGTCAGCCATGACCTGATGCAACCGTTGAATGCCGCCCGTCTGTTCTCCGCCGCCCTCTCCCACCAGGATGACGGCTTGTCCGGCGAAGCACAGAAACTGGTTCGGCATCTGGACTCTTCACTGCGTTCGGCCGAAGACCTGATCAGCGATCTGCTGGATATTTCTCGACTGGAAAACGGCAAGATCAATCCCGACCCGCAGCCGTTCGCGATCAATGAGTTGTTCGACGTGCTCGCGGCCGAATTCAAGGCGCTGGCCGGGGAACAGGGACTCGATTTCCGTGTGCGCGGCAGTAACTTGCGCGTGTACAGCGACATCAAACTGCTGCGGCGGATCCTGCAAAACTTCCTCACCAACGCGTTCCGTTACGCCAAGGGCCCGGTGCTGCTGGGCGTTCGGCGGCGCCAGGGTCAGTTATGTCTGGAGGTGTGGGATCGCGGTCCGGGGATTGCGCAGGACAAGCAAAAAGTCATCTTCGAAGAATTCAAACGCCTGGACAGTCACCTGACCCGCGCCGAGAAAGGCCTGGGGTTGGGACTGGCCATTGCCGACGGCTTGTGTCGCGTACTGGGTCACACGTTGCAGGTTCGATCCTGGCTGGGCCGTGGCACCGTGTTCAGTGTCAGCGTGCCACTGGCCCAGGCGCAGGTGCACACCGTGGCGCCGGTCGCGGTCGGTGAGATTAACGGGAAATTGTTGAGCGGCTCGCAGGTGCTCTGTATCGATAACGAAGACAGCATTCTGATCGGCATGAACAGCCTGCTGACGCGCTGGGGTTGCCAGGTCTGGACGGCGCGTAATCGCGCTGAATGCGCGCAGTTGCTCGACGCCGGGATGCGCCCGCAACTGGCGTTGGTGGACTATCACCTGGACCATGGCGAAACCGGAACCGAACTGATGGCGTGGCTGCGCACGCGTTTGGGTGAACCGGTACCGGGCGTGGTCATCAGCGCCGACGGCCGCCCGGAGATGGTGGCTCAGGTACACGCGGCCGGACTGGATTATCTGCCCAAACCGGTGAAACCGGCGGCGCTTCGGGCGTTATTGAGTCGGCATTTGCCGTTGTAGCAGCAAAATTACTCCGGCAACTCGGCCAGGCCATCCACATCCGTCATCGCCCTTTCCAGTAGATCCGCCGGCAAACTCTTGCTGGCTCGTGCGCCCAGCAACTTCAACTGCTCGCTACGACTGACCAGATTGCCACGCCCTTCTGTCAGCTTGTTGCGCGCCGAGCTGTAGGCTTTGTCCAACTGTTGCAGGCGATTGCCGACCTCATCGAGGTCCTGGATGAACAACACGAACTTGTCGTATAGCCAGCCGGCGCGTTCAGCGATTTCCCGGGCGTTCTGGCTCTGCCGTTCCTGCTTCCACAGGCTGTCGATCACGCGCAGGGTCGCCAGCAAGGTGGTCGGGCTGACGATGACGATGTTGCGATCGAAGGCTTCCTGAAACAGCGTCGGCTCAGCCTGCAACGCTGCGGAAAACGCTGCTTCAATCGGCACGAAGAGCAACACGAAATCCAGACTGTGCAGGCCTTCGAGGCGTTTGTAATCCTTGCCGGCCAGGCCTTTGACGTGGGTGCGCAGCGACAGCACATGCTGCTTGAGCGCGATCTGACCGATGCCATCGTCATCCGCAGTCACGTACTGTTGATAGGCCGTCAGGCTGACCTTCGAATCGACCACTACCTGCTTGTCGCCCGGCAGGTAAATGATCACATCGGGCTGGAATCGCTCGCCATCGGGGCCTTTGAGATTGACCTGAGTCTGATATTCGCGACCCTTCTCCAGGCCGGCATGCTCAAGCACCCGCTCCAGAATCAGTTCGCCCCAGTTGCCTTGGGTCTTCTGGCCTTTGAGCGCACGGGTCAGGTTGGTGGCTTCATCGCTAAGACGCAGGTTCAGCTGTTGCAGACGCTCCAGCTCCTTGGCCAGCGAAAAGCGCTCACGCGCCTCGGCCTGGTAACTTTCCTCAACGCGTTTTTCGAAGGACTGGATGCGTTCTTTCAACGGATCGAGCAACTGCCCGAGGCGCTGCTGGCTGGTTTCGGCAAAACGCTGTTCACGCTCATCGAAGATCTTGCCGGCCAGTTCGGCGAACTGTGCGCGCAACTCGTCCCGGGAGCCCTGCAAATCGTTGAGGCGTTGTTGATGACTGTCCTGCTGCTCACGCAGCTCGGCGTTGAGCGAAGCCGCCTGCGCGACGAGGCGCCGCAACTCGGCTTCTTTCCCGGCACGTTCGATATTCCACGCGTGGGCGGCGTCGCGAGCGTCATCACGCTCGATCTGAAGTAATTCGACTTCACGCCGCAGCGCTGCCAGATCAGCCTGCTTGGTGGCATTGGCCTGGCCCAGGTCAGCGATTTCGTCGCGACAGGTTTCCAGCTGGGCGTTGAGCCCGTCCTGAGCCAGATGGGCCATGGCCAGACGCTCTTCCAGCAGGGCGACGTCAGACTGCTTGCTGCTGGCCCGGCGTTGAAGCTGCCACGCCAACACCAGAAGAGGCAGTGCAGCGCCCGCCAGACCGAGCAACATGCTGGTCAAGTCCATAGCCATAGCCATTCCTGCGATGAATTAAAGCTTGAAGGTTAACCAAGGCGTCAGGTCTTGGACAGCTCAGTCTTCGACCAGGCCGAGTTCCTGCAAGGCACGGCGATCGCCCGCCCGCGCCGCCTGACGCAAAAGGTCGTGGCCAATGCGACGGTCGCGAGCATTTCCGCATTCACGGCACATCAACTGGCCGAGGCGACTTTGCGCGGCGACGACACCTTCGCGGGCCGGTTGCTTGAGCAGACGCCCAGCCAAGTGTTTGACGCTAGTGTTTTCACTCAGGCGCGGGCTGTCGAGCAGCCACTCGGCCACGCGCATCGAAAACCGCTTGGTGGGGTTAGCACTAGACGGTGCGGAGGTAACGGAACCTGGTACGGAGCGAAACTTCATAAAACACTGTGGGACAGATCGGAAGGCGCGCCACTCTACTCTTTTTTTCTGACAGGTAAAGCCCGAACATTCCCGGCACGCCCGTCCTAGAGCAAGCGCTCGGGACAATCCACAGAAGCTGTGGATAACTCAGTGGACAACCGCCCTTGAACTCTCGCAAAGCCCTGTGGAACGGGGCTCCCAGTCAAACTGACGATTTTTTCACCAGTAAAAAAAAGCGATGTTTTTCATTGACTTAAATTTCGGATACAGGCACCCACTGTCCGTCCAGGCAATGTGACACTCCCGTGACAGGTTGCCGCACCTTTGTGCACAAGTACCGAAGAGAAAGTTATATAGCTACCTTTTTTTTGAAGTAATTCACTCAGGCTCTGAGTATAAAATCCCTTGCAACACGCTGCCCGGGCTGCCGGAGCCGATGAGCGGTGGCACCCGGTGGTCGGATTTCGTCACGCTCGCAGAAGCGAATACAGGATTAACAGCGCAGCCATGCAGTGGCTTGACAGTGTTCAAGCGTCGCCTTCGAGATCATTTTCCGCGCGCCCTTCCTTTTCCCGATTCGTTCCGTTACTATCCGCGGCGTTAGTACCAAGCTGAAAGTCAATTCTGGTCGAACAAATCCCCCCGGTCAGTCTTCCTCAGGGAAGTCCATATCGAACAAGCGGGATCGACCACCTCGATGGTTTCCAGGTAAATCTTGCGTCGACACAGCCTTTGAATCAAAAGCAAAGGGTGTTGCGAAGACCACTTACTCTGACCGAACCAGCCTGCAAATTGATCAGGATCTTCACCCCGGGCCCAGAACCTTTGCCCTTGATGTGTTGCCTGCCCTCCTAAGTACCTACCTGCCAGCCCAAGCGCGCCAATTATCAGCGCTTCAAACTGGCTGCTTTGTTCCAGTCGGGTTCTTCGTACGACCAACGGTGGTCGACGTCACTGGAACGTTTTAATTTTGCACGGCTCTTATCCGTGTCGCTTGTAGGAACACCATGACTATGTCTACTCAAATCCACACCCAGGACGCTATCCGCGCCCTAACCAATGCTTTTGCACCAATGAACTGCCTGATCATGGCCGCACGCAAAGGCTGCTTCAGCTTCACACTGGTCAACGAACACGGCATCGCCCGCCATAGCGAACGCCTCTACCCCGATCAGTACTCCAGCGCCGAGCCGCTGCAGGCCGTGATCGAGCGTACTCGTCAGGCACTGGTTGCCTGATACGCTGCAAAGGCTGTAACCCCGAAAGCCTCGCTGAAATGCGGGGCTTTTTATTGCCCGGTATTTCACGTCTGGCCAGTAAAGCTTAAGTACCAAGCGATATAACGGTTATAACTGGAAGCCGGAAATATTTTAAAAACAGTCCTTTACAGCGCGAATATGACACTACACTTCAACTCAAGCGGCTAGAGCCGCTTCCGGCGAGCCTGATTCGATCCACCGCTGCCAAGGCCCCCTTCAGGACTCGCCGACCACTTCGCTTTCCGAGGGTGTTATGGGTATCGCTGCCAGCGAACTGTGCCGTTATGTCATCCGTCCAACGCTCATTTATCTTGGACGCCATAGCGCAACTGCCGAATCCCTGCTGCTTGGCATTGCCGCCAGCCAGTCAGCCCTTGGTTCCGCTCTGCACGACCGCCGTGGACACGGCTTGTACCGAATCAATGAAGTTCGCCATCAGGCGCTCTGGGACCACTACCTCGCCCTGGATCCGGAACGCGCCAGCCTGGTCCGGGGGCTGGCCAGCCAGCATGCCTTCCTGAGTGGTCCGCACCTGGAATTGACCGTCAATTTGCGATACGCCACTGCCATCGCCTGGTTACTGGTCGAAGAGCAGAACACCCCGCTCCCCGAGGCCAACGACCTGTTGGGCATGGCGCGAATCTGGCGCCAGACATTCCAGCCCCAGGGACGCCTGAGAGATTTCACTTACGCCTGGCAGACATGTGTTTCACCGCTGAATCAGGTCGCCTGCTGACTCCCCGGTTTCGAAAGATCGTGCAACTCGATCTGAAACTGGTCGGATTGTCCTACAAAACCGCTCTAACTCAGCGCATACAGCCTATAGCGCTGGGACGAAAATGTTGGTAATTTTCGCCCCGGTGATCACCAGGAGTTCTAATAATGAAAAAAGTAATGCTCAAAACCACGCTTACCCTCGCTGCTGCAATGGCATCCACCCAGCTATTTGCGAGTGGCTTTGCCATCAACGAACAAAGCATCAGCGGGATGGGTACTGGTTTTGCCGGGCGATCTTCAACTGCCGATGACGCAAGTACAGTATTTGGCAACCCTGCCGGCATGGCTCGCATCAAGCGCGAACAAGTCACCGGCGGCGCTGCATTCCTCGACGCACACACCGATATCAGCGACGTCACTTCGAGCCCGAACGGCGGCAGCAATGACGGCGATATGGTCCCCTTCATTGCTGTTCCGATGGGCTACTACGTCAAGCCAATCGATGAGCACTGGGCATTCGGTGTCGGCGTATACGCACCTTTCGGTCTGGTCACCGATTACGAAAACGGCTTTGCAGGTCGCTACTTCGGCAGCAAAAGCGAAGTCACCATCGTCACTGTGCAGCCTACTGTCAGTTACGCCTTCAACGACAAGGTGTCGATCGGTTTCGGGCCGACCATCAACCGTATTGACGGCAAGCTGGAATCGAACCTGTCGCTGGTCACAGGGCCCGCGGACGGTGAAGTCAAGATCAAGGGTGACGACACTGCGCTGGGTTACAACATCGGCGTTCTGGTTCAAGCCACCGACAGCACCCGCGTCGGCCTGACCTATCACTCGAAAGTGAAATACAAGCTGGAAGGTGACACCAAGGTCGACTACGGCGTGCTCGCCGCTCTGGGTCAGAACCCGAACCAGAAGTTCGATGCTTCCCTGGAACTGACCACACCTGAGTCGGTCGATTTTTCGGTCACGCATCAACTCGATGACCAGTGGACGCTTTATGCAGGCAGCACCTGGACTCGCTGGAGCCGCCTGAAAGACATCACTGTCGAGAACGAAGGCGTACCTGCCGCCCTGGCCGCCCGGGGTCTTGGCACGATCACTGAAGAACAGAACTGGCACGACACCTGGGCTCACGCCATCGGTGCTTCGTATCAGTTGAACAAGCAATGGGTCCTGCGTACCGGTTTCTCGGTTGATCAGGCACCGACCAACAACGAAAACCGTTCTCCACGCATCCCGACTGGCGATCGCAAGATTTTCAGCCTGGGCGCCGGCTGGAGCCCGACCGACGACCTGACCATCGACGTAGCGTATTCGTACCTGCTCGAAGAGTCGGTCAAGGTCAACAACAGCAACGGTCGTCAAACCTACAGCGCCAAGTACGAAAACTCGGCGAACGGCTTCGGTGTCGGCGCGACCTACCGCTTCTGATGATTCACCGCGGGGCTGACCGCTCCGCCGCCTGAATAGAAAAAGCCCCGCACTCTTTTACAGAGCCGGGGCTTTTTTTTGTGCGCGGCGATCAGGGTTGTGAAGCGATGGCTTTTTCAACGGCGGCAATAAACTCCGGATCGTCCGGCTTGGTCAGGCTGGAGAAATCCGCGATCACCTTGCCCTTGCGGTCGATCACGTATTTGTAGAAATTCCACTTCGGCGCGCTGCTCTGTGCGGCAAGCACCTGAAACAGATTGATGGCGTCGTCGCCCCGAATCTTCTGCGGTTCGGTCATGGTAAAGGTTACGCCGTAATTCACGTAGCAGACCTTGGCAGTTTCTTCGCCATCCCTGGACTCCTGTTTGAAGTCGTTGGAGGGAACGCCAATGACTTCCAGTCCTTGAGACTTGTAGCGCTGATTCAACGCTTCAAGGCTTTTGAACTGTGGGGCGAATCCGCAAAAACTGGCGGTATTGACCACCACCAGCGGTTTGCCCGCAAAGCGCTGGCACAGATCGATGGACTCCTTGGCGCGCAACTTGGGCAACGAGCCCTGCAGCAGCTCCGGGCACCCCGCCGCGTGGGCCAATCCGGTAAACGCCATCATTAATACGGGAACTGCGAGCCAGCGCATCCGCATGATCATGCATCCTTGAGAGTCCGTCCGAATCGAAGTTACTCGCCCTCACCGGTTGCTAGCAAGCACCCATGCCCAACTGCATCAACGCCAGCCCGCCTTGCTGCCAGCCCCACCACGCCAGCATCAGCAGCAATGCGCCGCTGGCAACCACGATGATCCGCGGCCAGAGACCGTTCATTGCGCGGTCACCGCCGTTTGCAGGCGCGCCACCGGCCGCTCGCGAACCGGCCAGTTAAGCGCTGCGGCCAACAGACTCAAGAGAATCGCCACTTGCCAGATCAAGTCATAGCTCCCGGTTCGGTCGTACACCACCCCGCCCAACCAGCCGCCGAGAAAGGAGCCGAGCTGGTGGAAGAGGAAAACAATCCCACCCAGCATGGACAGGTTTCGTACGCCGAACAAGGTCGCCACGGTGCCGTTGGTCAAGGGAACGGTCGACAGCCACAAAAAGCCCATCGCCATCCCGAACAGGTACGCAGTGGTGGTTGTCACCGGAGCCCATAAGAACAATCCGATTACTACGGCCCGCAGCAAATACAAACCCGTGAGCAGGCGCGGCTTGGACATGCGCCCGCCGAGCCAGCCCGCCGTGTACGTGCCAAATATATTGAACAGGCCGATCAGCGCCAGCACCGTGGTGCCGACGCTTGCCGGTAAATGCTGATCGACCAGATAAGCCGGCAAGTGCACACCGATGAAGACGACCTGAAACCCGCAGACGAAAAAACCGAACGCCAGCAGCCAGAATCCCGAGTGGGCGCATGCTTCTCGCAGTGCTTCGGACAGGGTTTGCTCATGCGCGAGCAGCGGCAAGGGTTTGTCCTTGAGCATGCTTACCAGCGGCACAATCAGTGCCACCAGCAAACCCAGCACCAGCAATGCCGCCGACCAGCCGAGCCAGCCGATCAGTCCCAACGTGCCGGGTAACATGGCAAATTGCCCGAAGGAGCCGGCGGCACTGGCGATGCCCATGCCCATGCTGCGTTTCTCCGGCGGCACGGCGCGGCCGACCACACCAAGGATCACCGAAAAGGACGTGCCGGACAGGCCGATGCCAATCAACAGGCCGGCGCTAAGGGACAGGGTCACCGCCGAATCGGACAGACCCATGAACACCAGTCCCAAGGCGTAAAGCACGCCCCCGATCAGCACCACTTTCGCCGCGCCGAAGCGGTCGGCCAGTGCGCCTGTGAACGGTTGCGCCAGGCCCCAGATGAGGTTTTGCAGGGCGATGGCGAACGCGAATGTCTCACGCCCCCAGCCGAATTCGGCGCTCATCGGCGCAAGAAAAAGCCCGAAGCCATGGCGCACGCCCAGGGACAACGCCAGAATCAGCGCGCTCCCCAACAGTACCCAACCGCACGTACGCCACATCGATGTCATCATTATTCTCCGCTCGCGGGTATATACCCGTTTAAGATCGAAAAGAACCGGCCTCAGGCCAGTTCATCCAGTAACTTCAGCAACATTTCCCGTTTTTCAGTGCCCAGACGATCGACCAGACGTTGCTGCGCTGCCTCCCACGCCGGCAAGGCCGCTTTCAGACGCTCGGCTCCGGTGTCGGTCAGTTTGACAATGCGGTTACGCATGTCATCGCCCTCAACCAGCCGCACCAGGCCCTCACCTTCCAATACGCGCAAATTGCGCCCGAGCGTGCTGCGATCCAGGCCCATGGCTTCGGCCAAGGTGGAAATACTGGGCTGATCGAGACGCTGCAGATTGCACAGCAACGAGTACTGGGCAACGTTGATTCCGAAGCCGTCGAGAGCGCCGTCATAGTGCCTGCTGACGCCACGAGCGGCGCGACGCAGGTTGATGCATAAACATTGGGATTCGAGCATGGTGCGTGTATATACCCGCGAAAAGATAAAAGCAAATATTTAGAGGCCAGCAGGCGCAAAGCTCGCTCGCGTTCCCCCGCAGAAGCAAAACTTGCTCGCGAAGAACGATGACGCAGTTTCAACCCGAGGACCGAGTCGCCTCCTTCCCGATCAAGCTCTGTTCCCCCAGAAGCAGCACAGCGCTGGCCGCTGGGAGCTTTGCTCCTACGGGATGAGCGCAATACTGACCAGCAAGGTCATTTCCAATAACTCCAGAAGCGCTCCGGCGGTGTCGCCAGTGGTACCGCCCAGTCGTCGCACCATCACGTGCCGCAGCCAAGCAAACATCAACGCCGCCACAACGATGGCGATAACCCCGTCGAAGCCTGCCAGGACAAAGCAAGCCACTGCGCAAATCACCAACATCTGTTTGGCAGCCGTACGCGGCAGATGATCGGCCAGTGCCTGACCCAACCCTCCAGGGCGAACGTAAGGCGTAGTCAGAAATAACGCCAATAACCCCGCACGACCCAACAGCGGAACAATGATCAGATACACGCTGTTTTCCTGTTCGATCAACGCCAGCAGCGCAGCGAACTTGAGCAACAGCACCAACACCAGCGTCACCACCGCAATCGGTCCGCTGCGCGGGTCTTTCATGATGGTCAGGGTGCGTTCCCGATCACCAAAACCACCCAGCCAGGCATCGGCGCTGTCCGCCAGACCATCCAGATGCAACGCGCCGCTGAGCACCACCCAAACCGTCAGTAACAACGCCGCGTGCAGCAGCAAAGGCGCGCCGAGCAACACCCCGTTTACTGCCCACAGGATCACGCCGAACAGCAGCCCCACCAAAGGATAAAACAACAGCGAGCGGCCCAGCGCTTGCGGGGACGGCATGCCGGGCAGACGAACCGGCAGGCTGCTGAGAAATTGCAGGGCGATCCAGAATGGCAGCATGTTCAGGTCACTTCCCTTAACAAACCCGCAGACTCCACCGACAGTGAAAACATCGCAGCATGGCCCACTTCGACGTTGAGCAACTGCTCGCGTGGCAACCCGCGCGCTTGGGCCAGCAGTAAACGCATCACTCCGCCATGACTGATCAGCAGAACTCGCTCTCCCGAGCAGGCAGCGTGCAAACGCTCAATGGCGGCCAGCACGCGGGCGGAAAAATCCTCGACCCGCTCACCTTGCGGGGGCGTGAATGAATACGGATTCGCCCAGAACAAGCCCAGCGCTTGGGCATCTGTCTCCATCAACGCTGCCGCGCTCTGCCCTTCCCATGCGCCGAAGTGCAGCTCTTGCAGATCTTTTTCCAGCCGCACCGGTACACCCAACTGCGCGCCCAGCTCTGCAGCGAAGCGCGCACAACGTTGCAACGGCGAGCTGATCAGGCGATCCCAAGGGCCTTGCGCAAGCACCGCAGCGCGCATTTGCGCCCAGCCCGTGTCAGTCAGTTCGTCATCGAGACTGCCACGCAGGCCACCGCCCAGCTCGGTTTCGCCGTGGCGCAAGAGGTCCAGGCGCAAGGTCATGCGGGGCGATCCGCGACGGCCGCTTCGGCGAACGTTGCCATTTGACCGTGCAGATCGCACGCCAGTCGCAGCAGCGGCACGGCAAGCGCGGCGCCGCTGCCCTCGCCCAGACGCAGGCCCAGATCGAGCAACGGTTCGGCGCCCAGGGTTTCGAGAACATGACGATGGCCCGGCTCGGCACCGCAATGTCCAAACAGCAGCCACGCGCGACATTCGGGATTCAAGCGCACCGCGACCAATGCGGCGACGCTGCAGATGAAACCGTCCACCAGCACTGCAACGCCTTGCTGCGCACAGGCCAGATACGCGCCCACCAACGCGGCAATTTCAAAACCGCCGAGGTTGAACAGCGTCTGCAAGGCATCGCCGCGCTCAGCGCCGTGCAACGATAATGCGCGTTCGATGACTTGTGCTTTATGGCTGACGCCCGCCGCGTTCAGCCCCGTGCCCGGCCCCGCCAGATGCACCACCGGGCACTCCAGCAACGCGCAGGCCAGCGCGCTCGCCGCGGTGGTATTGCCGATGCCCATCTCGCCACCGATGAACAACTGGCTGCCCGCCGCTGCTGCGCGCAAAACGCTGTCGCGTCCGGCACGCAACGCAAGCTCGCCCTGAGCGACCGTCATTGCCGGACGCTGAACGAAATTGGCGGTGCCGGGGCCGATGTTGAGGTGACGCACGCCCGCCAGGTTCAGCGCCGGGTCGACGGTACCCAGGTCAATTACTTCCAGCGACGCGCCAAGCTGACGCGCCAACACGCTGATAGCCGCGCCGCCGCTGACAAAGTTGTGCAGCATTTGCCCGGTCACTTCCTGCGGGAATGCCGACACGCCTTCGGCGACCACGCCGTGATCACCGGCAAATAGGGCAATCCACAGCTGATCGACGCTGGGTTTCACCTGGCCCTGCAACCCGGCCAATTGCACCGCTACCGTTTCAAGACGGCCGAGCGAGCCGGCGGGTTTGGTCAACTGTTGCTGGCGCGCCAGGGCCTGCTCGACGACGGCAGTGTTGATCGGCTTGCACGGGGTCAGCCACCAGGATTGAGTCATAAAGCAGTTCCTTTGAGAGTCAGGGGCAGACCGGCGACGGTCAGGACAACGCGCTGGCAGCGTTCGGCCAGGGCTTGATGCAGCCAACCGGCCTCATCGACGTAGCGGCGGGTCAGCTCACCCAGCGGCACGACGCCCATGCCGGTTTCGTTGCTGACAAAAATGATTTCACCCGGCAGTGATGCCAGGCAGTCCAGCAAGGCATCGCGCTCGGCAATCAGCCGTTCGGCGTTATCGAGCATCAGCAGATTGGTCAGCCACAACGTCAGGCAATCGATCAGCAGGCAACGATCAGCGCCGGCGTTTTCGCGCAGGACGCGGGCCAGTTCAACGGGTTCTTCGAACAGCGACCATTCGGCCGGGCGACGGGCACGATGATGACCGATGCGCTCGTTCATTTCGCCGTCCAAGGGTTGGCTGGTGGCGATGTAGGTGACCTTGAGCCGGGTGTCGGTGGCGAGCTTTTCCGCCAGGCGGCTTTTGCCGGAGCGGGCGCCGCCGAGGATCAGTTGGAGCATGGTTTATTCCTCGAAATCTTCGGAGACTGTAAACGCCTCATCGCCAGCAGGCTGGCTCCCACAGGTTTTGCGCCGGTCACACAATTCAATTCAACGGCAAATTTGTGGGAGCCAGCCTGCTGGCGATGGCATCCTGAAAAACACCTCACATCCCACACAGCGCTCGCAACAATTCGGTATCCAGATGCTGCTCGACCAGATCCGCCAATCGCTCGATATCGCGCTCGCGCAACCCGTGGTAATCGACATCCTGCACGTCCTGCAACCCGGCCCAGCGCAACAGCGCGCTGCACGCCTGCGGCGATTCGAACAGCCCGTGCAGGTAGGTGCCGAAAATCTGCCCATCGGCACTTTGGGCGCCATCATAGCGACCATCGTCCAGCAGCACCGCAGCCTTCTCCAGCGCCGGCCCTGTGGTAACGCCGGCATGAATTTCATAGCCACTGACCGGCGCATGTTCGAGTGCCAGACGCCCGCACACGTTACGTAACTGCTTCTCTTGCTCGAGCCGGGTTTCGAACGCCAGCAATCCCAAGCCGACACTGGAACCCGGCGCACCCTCAAGGCCCAGCGGGTCGTGCACCTGCTCGCCAAGCATTTGCAGGCCGCCGCAGATGCCCAGCACTTTTCCGCCGTAGCGCAAGTGACGGGCGATGGCCGTTTCCCAGCCGTTGGCGCGCAAAAAAGCGAGGTCGCTGCGCACGCTTTTCGAGCCGGGCAAAATGATCAGGTCGGCGGGCGGGATCGCCTGGCCGGGGCCGACGAATTGCAGATCGACTTGCGGGTGCAGGCGCAGCGGATCGAAATCAGTGTGGTTGCTGATCCGCGGCAGCACCGGCACCACGACTTTGAGTACGTGTTCAGCCTTGCCGGTCTGGCGCTGATCGATGCCGTCCTCGGCTTCCAGATGCAGGTCCATCACGTAAGGCAACACGCCGATCACCGGTTTGCCGGTGCGCGCTTGCAGCCAGTCGAGCCCCGGTTGCAGCAGCGCGATGTCGCCGCGAAAACGATTGATGATGAACCCCTTGACCCGCGCCTGTTCGCTCGGCGACAGCAGCTCCAACGTACCGACAAGATGAGCGAAAACGCCGCCACGATTGATGTCGGCGATCAACACCACCGGGCAATCCACCGCCTCGGCAAAACCCATGTTGGCGATGTCGCCGGCGCGCAGATTGATTTCGGCCGGCGAGCCTGCGCCTTCGACCATGACGACCGGGTACGCCGCGCTCAGCCGTTCATGGGACGCCAGCACCGCTTGCATGGCGATGGTTTTGTAGTCGTGATAAACGACCGCGTTCATCGTCGTCACCGCGCGACCGTGAATGATCACTTGCGCGCCCGTGTCACTGTTGGGCTTGAGCAGCACCGGATTCATGTCGGTGTGCGGCGGCAAAAAAGCCGCCTGCGCCTGCACCGCTTGCGCGCGACCAATCTCGCCACCGTCTGCGGTCACGGCACTGTTGAGCGCCATGTTCTGCGGTTTGAACGGCACAACACGCACACCCTGGCGCGTGACCCAGCGACACAATGCCGTCACCAACGTGCTTTTGCCGGCATCGGAGGTGGTGCCCTGCACCATCAACGTGGTCATCGGGTTTCCTTGTTGAAAGCTACGAATGCTTGCTCAAGGCGCTGCCACTCGCTGTCGTCAGCGGGCAAACCGAAACGCAGGCTGCTGGTGTGGATGAACAACCGCAGTAGAATGCCGCGCCGGGCCATGAACCCATGCAACTGTTCGGCACGGCCCGTGACCACCCACTGAAATAACGCGCAACCGCCCTGCGCTGCGAAACCGTATTGTTCCAGCAGCAACCCCAAACGCTCGCTGGCTTCTTCGGTGCGCTGGCGTTGGCGGGCGTGGCCGTCAGTGTCCAGCAGACAGGCCTGGCCGATGACGCGGGTGGGTCCGCTGACGGCCCAGGGCCCAACCTGTTCGGCGAGCAATCTGAGCAGTTTGCGTTCGGCCAGCACGAAGCCCAGACGCACCCCGGCCAGACCAAAAAACTTGCCGAAGGAACGCAGCACGATTAGACCGACCTGATGGGCGAACGGCGCCAGGCTCAACTGCGGCGTGTTGTCCATGAACGCTTCGTCGACCACCAGCCAGCCGCCGCGCTGCGCCAGTTTCGCGTGCCAGTCGAGCAGTCGGCTCAGGGGCAGGCTCAGGCCGGTGGGATTGTTCGGATTGACCACCACCAGCACGTCGAGGTTATCGATATAGAAGTCGACTTCCTGCTCAAGCACTTCGCGCACGACATAGCCGCTGCGGCGCCAGGCTTCGGCATGCTCGGCGTAGCACGGCGACAACACGCCGACCTTGCCGATGCGGCGCAAACGCGGCAGCAACTGAATGGCCATTTGCGAACCGGCCACCGGCAGCAAGTGTGCGGCACCGTAATATTCACAAGCGGCTTGTTCCAGACCGTCCTCGATTTCCGGCAAGCGTGCCCAGGCGCGCAAGGGAATTTCCGGGACGGGAAACGGCCAGGGTGCGAGCCCGCTCGACAGGTCCAGCCAATCGGCTTCGGCGATGCCGTATTCGAGTGCGGCGTTGCGCAAGCGTCCACCGTGTTCAAGCATAAAATTCAGCTCCGACGCAGAGAATCAGCAGCCATAACCATACGCCGCGCTGGACCAATTGCCAGCCACGGTCAATTGAATCGGCATCCGCCGGCGCGCCTTCGCCCAGTTGCGGGCGCTGGTGCAATTCACCGTGATAAATCGCCGCCCCGCCCAGCTCGACACCCAACGCGCCAGCACCGGCGGCCATCACCGGACCGGCGTTCGGACTGTCCCACTGAGGCGCCTGGGTGCGCCAGCATTTCAGCGCGAGTCGGGTTTTGCCCAGCAGCGCGTAGGTCAATGCCACTAGCCGTGCAGGAATGTAGTTGAGCACATCGTCGATCTTCGCTGCCGCCCAGCCGAAACGCTCGAAGCGTTCGTTGCGATAACCCCACATCGCGTCGAGCGTGTTGCTCAGGCGATACAGCACCACGCCGGGTGCGCCGGCCACGACAAACCAGAACAGCGCGGCGAACACGGCATCGCTGCCATTTTCCAGGACCGACTCGGTGGCGGCGCGGGCGACTTCGGTTTTATCCAGTTCGCTGGTCTGGCGGCTGACCAGATAACCGACTCGCGCGCGCGCTTCATCCAGATCATCGCTGCGCAACGCTTTGGCGACCGGCTCGACATGCTCACCAAGGCTGCGCATGCCAAGGGCGCAGTACAGCAGCACAATGTCGACCATCCAGCCGATGTAAGGCGCCCAGGAAAACGCCGTCGCCAGCAACGTCAGCGGCACCACCGCCATCACCCACGCCGTAACGCCGTGACTGCGCCAGCCACGGCCTTCACCGTTGAAACGGCGCTCGATGCGCTCGGCAAAACGGCCGAACGCCACCAGCGGATGCCAGCGTTTCGGTTCGCCCAGCAGCGCATCCAGCGCAACCGCGGCGACACTCAATAACGCCACACTCATTGCCTCACTCCCCAATAATTTTCATACAGCATGTCGCTCAGCGGACGCGCCTGCGCCCAGCCTTCAAGTGCCAGCATCGGCGCCGGATAGAATTCCTTGACCGGGCCCAGGCAGATCACGGCCAGCGGTTTGGCGCCGGCCGGCATGCCCAGCAGATCCGCCAGTGCCTGCGGCTCGAACAGGGACACCCAGCCCATGCCCAGCCCTTCGGCGCGAGACGCCAGCCACAGGTTCTGGATCGCACAGGACAGTGACGCCATGTCCATTTCCGGCAGAGTGCGACGGCCGAAGATGTGTCGCTCGCGATCGTCCATCAGCGCAGCGACCAGCACTTCGGCGCAGTCGTTGATGCCTTCGACTTTGAGTTTCATGAAGTCGTCGCTGCGCTCGCCGAGGGCTTCAGCGGTGCGGATGCGTTCTTCTTCAACCAACTGCTGGATGCTGCCGCGCAAGGCTTTATCGCTGATGCGGATAAACCGCCACGGCTGCATCAGGCCGACGCTCGGTGCCTGATGAGCGGCTTCGAGCAGGCGTTGCAGAAGTTGCGGCTCGACGGTGCCGCCGATGAAGTGGCGCATGTCGCGCCGTTCGGCAATGGCTTTATAGACGGCCTCGCGCTCGGCCTCGGTGAAGGCGTTGTCGCTCATGACCCCATCGCTGGCAAGCCAGCTCCCACATTGGAACCGTGCTCCCCTGTGGAAGCGAGCTTGCGCGCGACAGCCGCCTCAAGGTCAGGCGCGAACAACGCGGCAACCGCTGAAGGATTCGACGGGAAATAGAAGTGCACGTAAGAGGCCGTCATCCGCCCCTGCCGATACACCGCTTCCGCCCCGCGCCCGCCATTGGGGCTCCGCCCGCGAGCGATCGGCTCAAGTTCGGTGGTGGTCAGCGAGTGATGATAGGTGTGGCCACGCAGCACGCCTTCCGGCAGCTCAACCGCTTGCAGCGCGAGTGCCGCCAAGCGTTTCTGCATCACCGCATCGCCGCGCAGCAACCCGACCAATTCAGCCCGAGTGCCTTCGACATCGGTCAGCGAATCGAGCAGGTAGAGCATGCCGCCACATTCGGCCAGCAACGGTTTCTCAGCCGCATGATGGGCGCGAATCGCTTCGAGCATCGGAGTGTTCTGCGACAACGCCAGGTGGTGCAATTCCGGATAACCGCCGGGCAGATAGAGGCTGTCCGCTTCGGGCAGATGCGCATCGCGGATCGGCGAGAAAAACAGCAACTGGGCGCCCATGGCCCGGAGTACATCCAGGCTCGCGCCGTAGGTGAATGCAAACGCTTCGTCATGCGCAACCGCAATCCGCACGCCGGTCAGTAAGGGCTCGACAGCGATGACGTCTGGCGCAGCGAATTTCACCGCCGGTGGCAGCGCGACTTCGCAACTGCTGGCCAATGCGTTGGCGGCCGCATCGAGGCGCGCATCCAGATCGTTCAATTCGCTGGCCTGGACCAGACCGAGATGGCGACTGGGCAATTCGATCCCTGTCTCCCGGGACAACGCGCCGTACCAGCGCAAACCTTCGGTCAGGCTGCCTTCGAGCAACTGCGCGTGGCGCAGGGTGCCGACGCGATTGGCCAGGACGCCGGCGAACGGCAAGTCCGGCTGATATTTCGCCAGGCCCAGCGCCAGGGCACCGAATGTCTGCGCCATAGCCGTACCGTCAATAACCGCGAGTACCGGCACACCGAAGTGCCGCGCCAGGTCGGCGCTGGACGGCGTACCGTCAAACAGCCCCATGACCCCTTCGATCAGAATCAGGTCGGCTTCGGCGGCGGCTTCCCACAACAGCCGACGACTGTCCTGCTCACCGACCATCCACAGGTCCAGTTGATACACCGGCGCACCGCTGGCACGTTCGAGAATCATCGGGTCGAGAAAGTCCGGGCCGCATTTGAACACGCGAACCTTGCGCCCCTGATGACGGTGCAATCGGGCCAGCGCGGCGGTGACGGTGGTCTTGCCCTGACCGGAGGCCGGCGCGGCAATCAGTACCGCCGGGCAATGACGTGGCTGATTCACAGCTCGACGCCCTTCTGCGCTTTGATCCCGGCCTGGAAAGCATGCTTGATCATGCCCATTTCGGTCACGGTGTCGGCCAGTTCAATCATCTCCGGTTTGGCGCCACGACCGGTGACCACCACGTGCTGCATCGGCGGCCGTGCTTGCAGGTCGCTGAGGACTTGATCGAGATCGAGGTAACCGTGCTTCAGCGCGATGTTCAATTCATCGAGCACCACCAGGCCAATCGACGGATCGCGCAGCAGTTGGCGAGAGACTTCCCACGCGGCTTCGGCAGCGGCGATGTCACGCTGGCGGTCCTGGGTTTCCCAGGTGAAGCCCTCGCCCATCACATGAAACCGCACCTGCTCCGGGAAGCGCCGAAAGAACAATTCTTCGCCCGTGCTGTTGCGCCCCTTGATGAACTGCACCACGCCGCATTGCATGCCGTGACCCATCGACCGGGCGAGCATGCCGAACGCCGAACTGCTTTTGCCTTTGCCATTGCCGGTCAATACCAGCAGCAAGCCGCATTCGTTCGGGGAGTTGGCGATGCGTTCGTCGATCACGGCTTTTTTGCGCAACATGCGCGCCAGATGACGTTCGTCACGATCAGGGGAATCGGTCATGGGGAGCTCTCCGTTGAGACTGGATAACGGCGGGCAGGCACAAGAATAGACGGCAAAAAGCCTGGCATCGCCCACCGTGATGCCGCTGGATGAATCAGGCCGGTCTCCGGGCTCATGAGCGGCGTTTGCCAGACTGCGCGCCTTCCCATGCCGGTTTCGACACAGTGGCTCAAGACGCAGTGTTCACTCATTTACCGTTGCGGGGGCAGCGCCGGGATTGTGCAGCGCACTCACCGGTTTCCCTGTTTCACTCCGTCGGCCATGGCCACAGAGCACCTGAAACAAGCGGCGAAGGTTAGAGGGTTGGGGGTGGAGCGTCAATTGAAGCCGGGAGGCAACGGGCTAAAAAACTGCCCCCGGCCCATCTGCTGTCGCCGATCTTGTGCCACACTTCAAGCAGTGATATCAAAGAGCCACATCTACCCCATTACAATAACAAGGGTGAGCCACATGCAAGGCATGATCATCAGCAATCCAAAACTGGAATTCCTGCGCCCGGCGCTCGAACGCTGGTTCGATTGCATCGACCGTTTCAACGCCGTGCGCGGCGATAACGACACGCCGTACTGGCATGACGAAAAAGCCAACCTCAGCGTGCTTTCAGCTGCTGCGTGGATGGCGGAAATGGTCACGCTGCAGCAAACACCCACCCGTAAACAGCACGAAGAAGGTGAGCGCAACGCTCGCGCCGACTTGCTGATCGCCACGGGCGAAGAGCGCGCCTACCTTCAAGCGTCACAACGCTGGCCTAAGGTCAACAGCCTGAACCTGACGCAGGCACTGGCCGATATCACCAGCGACGCAAGGAAAATCAGCTACGCCAGCGACCTGAAACTCGGCTGTCTTTTCGTCGCACCGCAAAAATCCCAGCACAGCGCCACCCCGGAAGAACTCCAGGACATGCTCGACGATTTGCAAAAAGAACACACCTGCGCCGTCGCCTGGTATTTCCCCTACGCCTACCGCAAGTTGCACAACGAGGCCGGCAACTATCACCCCGGCATTGCGCTGTTGCTCAAGGAAGCGCGAGGCTGATCGGTTGAACCATCGCGGGTTTGCGCTTCTCTATTGATCAGGTCACTGCATTCATAGGGAAGATCAGCATGCGCAAGCCCCAGCTCGCTCTCGTCATCGCACTCGCCGGAGGGCTCGCGGCCTGTGGTGAAACTTCTACCTTGCAGGTGTCCGACGGCACTGGCCCGTCACCGAAATTGCCGGAACCGAACAAGACGTTGATACCGACGGTGAACATCGCTCCAGCGATCGGCTGGCCCGCAGGTGCCAAGCCCGTCCCGGCAGCCGGAACACAAGTGGCGGCGTTTGCCGAAGGCCTGGATCACCCGCGCTGGCTCTACGTGCTGCCCAACGGTGACGTGCTGGTGGCCGAAACCAATGCACCGCCCAAGCCTGACGACAGCAAAGGCATCAAGGGCTGGATCACCGAGAAAGTCATGGGACGCGCCGGTGCCGGCGTGCCCAGTCCCAACCGAATCTCACTGCTGCGCGATGCCGATCACGATGGCGTTGCCGAAACCCACACGGTGTTTTTGGAAAACCTCAATTCACCTTTTGGCATGACGCTGGTCGGTACGGACTTGTACGTCGCGGACACGGATCGCTTGCTGCGGTTCCATTACCAGGCTGGCGAAACGGCGATCAAGTCGCAGCCAATCAAAGTCGTCGACTTGCCGGGCGGCACCCTGAATCATCACTGGACCAAGAATGTCATCGCCAGCAAGGATGGCAGCAAGTTGTACGTGACCGTGGGCTCCAACAGCAACGTCGGCGAGAACGGCATGGATCAGGAGGAAGGTCGTGCGGCGATTTGGGAAGTCGATCGCGCCACGGGCAACCATCGGATTTTCGCTTCGGGCATTCGTAACCCGAATGGCCTGGCGTGGGAGCCACAAAGCGGCGCATTGTGGACGGCGGTCAACGAACGGGACGAAATCGGCAGCGACCTGGTTCCGGACTACATCACCTCGGTGAAAGACGGCGGATTCTACGGCTGGCCTTACAGCTATTACGGCCAGCATGTGGATGTGCGTGTGACACCGCAAAATCCGGACCTGGTGGCCAAAGCGATCGCCCCGGACTATGCGGTTGGCCCGCACACGGCGTCGCTGGGTTTGACGTTTGCTGAAGGCAATTCGCTGCCGGCGCAGTTCAAGGAAGGCGCTTTCATCGGCCAGCATGGCTCGTGGAACCGCAAGCCGCACAGTGGCTACAAAGTGATATTCGTGCCGTTCGGCGGGGGTAAACCGACTGGACAACCGATCGATGTGCTGACGGGCTTCCTCAATGACGAGGAAAAGGCCATGGGCCGGCCGGTGGGCGTAGTGATTGATCAGCAGGGCGGGCTGCTGGTCGCGGATGATGTGGGTAACAAGGTGTGGCGGGTGTCGGCGGCTAAGTAACTTGGTTTGCGCCACACCATAAAACCCTGTCGCAGCTGGATTCTAAAGGCTGTACTCACTGTGGGAGCTGGCCTGCCAGCGATGGCGTCAGTAGCGCGCCATCGATGCCAGCAGTCAGTCCGCTATCGGGGAGTATCAGATTTTTTGTGTGCGGGCCGGTAATGGCCTGCCGTCAGGCAGGCCGTATTTTTACCAGGTCGGCCTGATAAATCTGTCTCCGTACAGAATTGCAAATTGATTCATTGCACTCTTCCAGTCGTGCGCCGCGCTGCCCCAATTGGCGGTGATGTTTTGTAGTGCCAGCCAGATCAGCTTGGTTGCCGCATCGTCGGTTGGGAAGTGCCCGCGGGTCTTGATGATCTTGCGTAGCTGAGCGTTGATGCTCTCGATTGCGTTGGTTGTGTAGATCACTTTTCGAATGGCGGGCGGGAAGACGAAGAATGGAATTACTCGATCCCAAGCGCGCCGCCAGGCTGCCACTACCGTCGGATACTGCTTGCCCCATGGACCGTTTTCAAAAGCATCCAGCGCCTGTTCGGCCGCTTCGGCGGTGACTGCCTGATAGACCGGCTTGAGCGCTTTGGCCAGTTCCCGGCGCTTATCCCACGCCGCGTAATCAAGGCTATTGCGGATCAGATGAACGATGCAGGTTTGCAACGTCGTCGCCGGAAACACCGCGCTCAAGGCTTCTGGCATGCCTTTTAGGCCGTCTGTTACAGCGATCAGCACATCACCGACGCCGCGTGTCTTGAGGTCGTTGAAAACCTTCATCCAGAACTTTGCACCCTCAGTGTTCTCGATCCAGATCCCCAGAATATCGCGCGTTCCATCGGGCAAAACCCCTAATGCCAAATAGATTGCCTTGTTGCGCACCAAGCCCTCTTCACGGATTTTGACGCGCAGGGCATCAAAGAAAATGACCGGGTACATCGGTTCTAAAGGCCGCTGTTGCCACGAAGTGATTTCGTCCATGACTTCGCTGGTGACAGAGCTGATGAAGTCAGGCGAGACATCCGTCCCATATTGCTCGGAGAGAAATGCACGGATTTCCCGGACAGTCATTCCACGGGCATACATGGCGATGATCTTGTCGTCGAAGCCGGTGTACCGCCGCTCGTGTTTCGGAATCAGAATGGGTGAAAAACTACCGTCTCGGTCGCGGGGAATATCCAGCCGCAGCGGGCCGTCACCGGTCAGAACCGTCTTAGCGCTTTTCCCATTGCGCTGGTTGGTTTCATCCTCGGGGCGCTGCGCGCCCGGCGGATAGCCCAGATGATGGCCGAGTTCGGCGTTCAAGGCTCGCTCGATCAGAGCCTTCTTGAACGCCGCAGACGCATCCTCGATGGCTTCAGCGGTCATCGGCCCGTCAGCAAACTGCTCGAGCAGCTCTTTCGGTATTTTTGGTAATTCTCGCAACGCGGGTTTCTTTTTGGTTGGCATACATGCACCTCTTGCTCATGTTATGCCCGAACACAAAATTTCTGACAGTCCCCGCTATCGCGAGCAGACTCGCTACCACAGGAGGTGCGCTCTACCGCTTGCGACACAACGTCAAACCATCGCCCAGCGGCAACAGTGACAAATCAAACCGCGCATCATTCTTCAAAGCCAGATTGAGCGCCTGGATGGCGCGGGTGTCGGCACTCTCGGAATTTTCCTCAAGTACCCGCCCGCTCCACAGCGTGTTGTCGAATATTGCCAGACCGCCAACCCGCAGCAGGCGCAAAGCGTGTTCCAGATAGCTCGGGTAATTGGCTTTGTCGGCGTCGATGAAGATCAAGTCGAAATGCTCAGGCTGATCAATTTGATCCAGCGTCTGCAGAGCAGGCGCGAGGCGCAGATCGATTCGAGCGTTTACTCCGGCTTCCTGCCAATAACGCCGCGCGATGGCGTTGTAATCCCCGGGCATGTCACAGCAAATCAGCGAGCCGTCTTCGGCCAATGCTGCCGCCATGCACAGGGCGCTGTAGCCGGTGAAAGTGCCGATTTCCAACAGACGCCTGGCGCCAATCAGTTTCACCAGCAACGCGAGAAATTGTCCCTGCTCCGGCGCCACTTGCCAGCGGGCCATGGGCATCGCCTGGGTTTCGTCGCGCAAACGCTTGAGCAACGGCGTTTCCCTCAAGGAAACGTCGAGCAGGTATTGGTAAAGAGTGTCGTCGAGATTGAGCGTGCGAGCGGTCATGACAACCTCTGCAGATTAAGGATTGCGCGCCAGGTGCTCAGGTTGCAAAACGCGCTTGGCGCTGAGGTATGCCTTTTGCCAATAAGCTTTGGACAAACTGTCGAGCTTGACCGTGCCGCCCGTGGCGGGCGCATGCACAAAGCGGCCTTCGCCGACGTAAATCCCGGCGTGGCTGACTTGTGAGCCGCCGTTGGTGGCGAAGAAAATCAGGTCACCGGTCTGCAGGCCCTCCTTGCCGACGCTGGCGGCCTGCATGGTGATCATCTCGCGAGTCGTGCGCGGCAGGGCAATGCCGGTGACGTCGCGGTAGACGTAACCGATCAGCCCGCTGCAATCAAAACCTGAGTCCGGGGTGTTGCCGCCCCAGCGATAAGGCGTGCCGACCAGGCCCAGCGCGCGGAACAGCACGTCTTGAGCTTCGGGTGAAAAATCCTGGGCAGGTGCGAAAACGATGGGCGCGCGGATCACCGGCGCGGGCGGCGGTGTACGGCTTGCGCAGCCGCTTAGCAGCGCGGCGAAGATCATGATTGCGAGGCGGGCCGACGGGGTCATGTGCAGAACATCCTGATCTGGCTGCGGCTTTTTCCACCGTAATGGCAGAAAAGAAAACCGCGAGCGTGGAGCGCAGGCGGTTCGCCATCAATATTAGATCGGATTCTAGCGGCTACGCGACAAACTTCAAGTAAGACTTTAACTTCGCCTTACAAACTGTCCGCCTACTCGATTGCCGAGAGGCATTTTTCGCTACCGAAGTCGCGATTACTTGCGCGCCGTGACCACGGTTGGGGCCATTGCGAGGGCGCGTTTGGCCTCAATGAAAGTCTTGCTCCAGTAGCTGTCGCCCAGGTTATCGACCCGCACACCACCGCTGCGGCGGCTGCTGGAGTGGATGAACTGGTTATCACCCAGGTAGATCCCGGCGTGACTGACACGACCGCGACGACCATTGGTCGCGAAGAACAGCAAGTCACCCGGCTTGAGATTGCCGCGCGAAACCAGCGGGGCATCAACGTTGATCATTTCACGGGTTGAACGCGGCAGGTTCAGACCGGCCTCTTCGCGAAACAGATAGCCTATGAAACCGCTGCAATCGAACCCGGCTTCGGAAGTGCCGCCGAAACGGTAACGGGTACCGATCAGGGACATGCCGCGTTCGAGGATGCTGTCAGCCAGAACCGGCAGCTGATATGACTTGCCATCGGTAAAGCTGGCCAGTTCCTTGTCGGTCGCCAGTTCCTGCTGATCGAGCGCTTGCTGGAAAAGTACCGAGGAGGATTGGGCTGTAACGGAGTTTCCAACCTGCTGCCGGGGGGCCTGCTCAACCACTGGAGAGTGGGAGGCGCAACCGAACAGAAGGGTGACGAGTGCGAGAGGCACGAGGGGTGCAAAGCGATTTAGCATGGGCACGACCGTGGCTGATAGTTGTAAAAGAGCCGAGACTATGCCCGCTATCATCCTCATTTGCAAATTCAATCGAACTTTATGTGACTTCCCGGTTCTCGCTCCACATCTAAGCGCTACACCCTCATTTAGACCGTTCGCAGCCTGCAGCCTGTAGGAAAGCGGGCTTTTTGGCGCCTGAAAACTGCCGAAATTCTCGCAGAATGGGCGCCTACCAGCCCAAAGTTTCTTTCAGAAATGGAATAGTCAACTTGCGTTGGGCTTGCAGTGACGCCTGGTCAAGCCGTTCCAGGAGTTCGAACAGCGCACTCATGCTGCGAGTTCCACGGGTCAGAATGAAATGGCCCACTTCGTCGGTCAGGTGCAGGCCGCGACGGGATGCGCGCAACTGCAAGGCACGCAATTTGTCTTCGTCCGACAGCGCACGCATCTGGAAGATCAGTGCCAGGGTCAAGCGAGATTTGAGGTCTGCCAGCTTCACCGGCAATTCCCGAGGTGAAGTCGAGGCCGCGATCAGCAGGCGCCGACCGCTGTCGCGCAGACGATTGAACAGATGGAACAATGCTTCTTCCCAGTCAGCACGACCGGCAACCGCCTGCAGGTCATCCAGGCACACCAGTTCGTACTGTTCGAGGTTATCGAGGATTGCGATGCCGCGGTCCAGCAACTCAGCCAGCGGCAAGTACACCGCAGGCTCACCCAACTGCTCGAACCGCAGGCAAGCCGCCTGCAACAGATGCGTACGCCCTACCCCGTCCTTGCCCCAGAGATAAATCAGGCTTTCCGTCCAGCCGGCGTCGGCTTCGCAAAGCCGCTCGACATAGCCGAGTGCAGCGGCATTCGCGCCTGGGTAGTAGTTGATAAAGGTGGCGTCGTCACGCAGACGCACACCTAGGGGCAGCTGAATCGGTTTCATCCTGACTGAACGGTTCCAATGGAGCCGCTAGTGGCCTCTGTGTAAAGTTTGCGAAGTTTATACCCGTGACGCTGGCCGCACAATGCGACAGACCGCAAGCAAAATCAAAGGTTTGCGTAATTTGCTGCGCTTTCATGACAGTTTCTCTGGTGGTACCCGGATCACCGCGCACCTGATTCGGTCAGGCCCGGGATTTCACCGGGCTGACAGAGCACCCTGGCGACTGACCTTAAAGCTCGGGCCCCTCGGCACCGCTGTAGATTTCCGAATCCTTGTACAAATCATGCACATGACGCACCAGCACCATGATCACTGCAGCCACCGGCAGCGCCAGCAATACGCCGGTAAAACCGAACAACTCCCCACCGGCCAGTATCGCGAAAATCACCGCTACCGGGTGCAGGCCGATTCGGTCGCCGACCAGCAGAGGCGTCAGTACCATGCCTTCCAGCGCCTGGCCAACCATGAACACTGCGACAATGCCAATCATCGGATAGAGATCCCCTCCGAACTGAAACAGGCCGGCAATCAACGCCGCGCCAATGCCGATGACAAAACCCATGTACGGCACGATGGCCGCAAGACCTGCAATCAGGCCGATCAACAGCCCCAGCTCCAGGCCGACAATCATTAAACCGGCGGCGTAGATGATGCCCAGCGCCACCATCACCAACAGTTGCCCGCGGATGAACGCGCCCAGTACTTCATGACATTCGCCGGCCAGCGTGACGATGCGTTCCTCACGGTCCCGCGGCAACAGGCTGCGGATCTTGGCCATCATCAGGTCCCAGTCCCGTAGCAGGTAAAAAGCTACCACCGGGATCAGGACCAGGTTCGCCAGCCAGCCGATCAATGCCAGCCCCGACGCTGTCGCCTGACTCAGCACCACGCCGACAATGTCCGTGGTCTGCCCCATGTGTTCACTGATCGCCGCCTTCAGCTTGTCGAACTTCCAGAAACCATCTGACAGACCAAATTTGGACTGTGCCCATGGCAAGGCGCTGTGCTGCAACCAGTCGAGCATCTGAGGCGCCAGCTCATACAGGCGGATCAACTGCTTGGCGAGCATCGGCACCAGCACCAGCAGCAGCGCTGTAAATATCAAGGTGATCAGCGCAAACACCGCCACCACCGACCAGGTGCGGGACAGACCGGCTTTTTCCAGCCGATCCACCAGCGGGTCGAACATGTAGGCCAGAAGCAGCGCCACCAGAAATGGCGTGAGAATCGGATGTAACAGCCAGATGAATGCGCAAAGCAGGACCACCCCACCGAGCCAAAACCAACGCCGCGTATCGGCCATGTACAACTCCTGCTTATATAAGGAAATAATCTACCAACGGTAACGCAATTGCGGTCTCACGACCGGTGTCGGTGCTACGACGGGTGCCACGCTGCCGTCTACAGGCTGAACCGGTGCAACCGCCGCAGGTGCTTCACCGGCTGGCACTTCTTGCAATTTCGCCAGCGACAATTGCGCACGCAACTGTTCTGCACTGCCATTGACCCGATAGAGAATGCGATCGCCGTCGACACTTTGCAGGCGCCCGCGAAACGGTTCGAGCAAGCGCCCCAGTGTTGCATACCGCTCCAGATTCATACCTTGCACTTCCAGCAATTGCTCCCCGGACGCTCCCGGCTTGACCACAAAACGCGGTGCCAGCCGTTGATTGACCGCCAGCATGACCGCATCGGCCAGTGCCGCTTGATCAACGCCTTCAACACTGCCCGCTTCTTTTTTGTCGCCGAGCCACAACTGCCATTTGGCCTGCCACTGGCCGCCCTCTTCACGGGCATGCACCGCCAGCAAGGCATCAGCATTGTAACGGTCTGATGCGTCGCGTAACGGCGCAGGGTCCGCGCCTTCCAGATTCGGCGCGGTGGCCACCAACTGCTCGTTCAGGTCGGCCATCGGCAAGCGCAGTGGCAGACCGCGATGCTGAGCCGCCCGAAGTAGCGATGCGGCACTGGCCTGTCCGTCACCCACCAAGCTCGAACCCTCGGTGGAATCATTCAACCACCAGCTCAGGATCGACGGCCGATTCGCGCCCCACAGCGACAGACCGGCACGACGCAAGGCCGCCCGGGTAGATGCCGGATCGAAATCGACCTTCAGCACCTCAGGCGGCCCGGCTTCAAAGCCGTATTGACTGATGATCTGCTGCGGATCTGTCTGAATCGCGGCCAGGCCTGGATTCTGTGCAGCCTTGGGATCGCCGGTCAAACGCATGACCAGCGTATCCAGTGCACGCCGGGTCGCCTGAGTACGCTCATCGGGCGTCTGACTGGCGACTGGCTCGCGCACCTGGTAAAGACCTTTTACAGTTTCTGCCTGACTGACCAGGCTGATCAGGGACAAACATCCTGCAAATAACAATCCGGAAAAACGCATGGAAGATTCCTGACGACAAGGGCGGCTGGGACAGGCCGCGTGAAGACAATCGAGCAAGGCTGTGACCATTGCCCCGCTCAAATCATTCACACGTCCCGGTTAAGTTTTCGCACTGCCCTAACGATAGACGGTTAATGGCGCTACCTTATACCGTCATAACTGCGCTAACCCATTCGCACGCCGAAGGTTTTTTAAGCGGATATGTCCCTGCCGTCGGCGCGAGGATGGCCGCTGTCCCTCAAGCCTGATAAAATCGCGCGCCTTCGCAGACCGGCAACAGCCGGGCAGTGTCCGAATAGCGCGCAAGGCTCTCGCCTGCGCAGTGTCGGCATTCCCACTGGACCTGGTCGTTACCCCTGAATCCCCCCTAAAGGCCTGGATCATGAGCAAGCAACCCTCCCTGAGCTACAAGGACGCCGGTGTAGACATCGACGCCGGTGAAGCATTGGTCGAACGCATCAAGAGCGTCGCCAAGCGCACTGCGCGCCCGGAAGTCATGGGCGGCCTGGGCGGTTTCGGCGCCCTCTGCGAAATCCCGGCCGGCTACAAACAGCCTGTGCTGGTTTCCGGCACCGACGGCGTCGGCACCAAGCTGCGCCTGGCACTGAACCTGAACAAGCACGACAGCATCGGCATCGATCTGGTTGCCATGTGCGTGAACGACCTGGTGGTCTGCGGCGCCGAGCCACTGTTCTTCCTCGACTACTACGCCACCGGCAAACTCAACGTTGAAACCGCGACCCAGGTTGTCACCGGCATCGGCGCAGGCTGTGAACTGTCCGGCTGCTCCCTGGTCGGCGGCGAAACCGCAGAAATGCCTGGCATGTACGAAGGCGAAGACTACGACCTGGCCGGTTTCTGCGTCGGCGTCGTGGAAAAATCCGAAATCATCGACGGCTCCAAAGTCGCTGCCGGCGATGCGCTGCTCGCCCTGCCGTCCTCCGGCCCGCACTCCAACGGTTACTCGCTGATCCGCAAGATCATCGAAGTGTCCGGTGCAGACATTGAAAACACCCAGCTCGACGGCAAACCACTGACCGACCTGCTGATGGCTCCGACCCGCATCTACGTGAAGCCGCTGCTCAAGCTGATCAAGGACACCGGTGCCGTCAAGGCCATGGCCCACATCACCGGGGGCGGCCTGCTCGACAACATCCCGCGCGTGCTGCCAAAAGGCGCTCAAGCGGTGGTCGATGTTGCCAGCTGGACCCGCCCTGCCGTATTCGACTGGCTGCAAGAGCAAGGCAACGTCGACGAAAACGAAATGCACCGCGTGCTGAACTGCGGCGTCGGCATGGTCATCTGCGTGGCTCAAGAGCACGTTGAAACCGCGCTGAGCGTGCTGCGTGAAGCCGGCGAGCAGCCTTGGGTGATCGGACAGATCGCCACCGCGGCCGAAGGCGCGGCTCAGGTCGAGCTGAAGAACCTTAAGGCTCACTGATGCCAGCAACCTGTGATGTCGTGGTGCTGTTGTCCGGCACCGGCAGTAACTTGCAGGCCTTGATCGACAGCACGCGGACCGGCGACAACCCGGTCCGCATCGCTGCGGTGATCTCCAACCGCGCCGACGCTTACGGGCTGCAACGCGCCAGGGACGCGGGCATCGAAACCCGCTCCCTGGATCACAAAGCGTTTGAAGGCCGCGAGGCCTTCGATGCCGCGTTGATCGAACTGATCGATGCATTCAACCCCAAACTCGTGGTCCTGGCCGGCTTCATGCGCATTCTCAGCGCTGATTTCGTGCGCCACTACGCGGGCCGCCTGCTCAACATCCATCCTTCGCTGCTGCCCAAATACAAAGGGTTACACACTCATCAGCGTGCGCTGGAGGCCGGGGATGCTGAACACGGCTGCTCCGTGCACTTCGTCACCGAGGAACTCGATGGCGGACCACTGGTCGTACAGGCAGTAATACCGGTAGAGTTGCAGGATTCGCCGCAGAGTCTGGCGCAACGGGTCCACACCCAGGAACACCTGATCTACCCGATGGCCGTGCGCTGGTTTGCCGAGGGTCGTTTATCGCTCGGTGAACAGGGTGCTTTGCTGGACGGCGAGTTACTCGCGGCCAACGGCCACTTGATTCGAATCTAGGAGATATTATGCGTCGCGCCCTGCTCCTCGCTTGCGCCCTGCTCGCCCTGCCTTTTGCGCAGGCTGCAGACCTTCAACCCTTCTCCGCCAGCTACACCGCCGACTGGAAACAGCTGCCCATGAGCGGCACCGCCGAGCGCAGCCTGACCAAGGAAGCCAACGGCGTCTGGAAGCTCAGCTTCAAGGCGTCGATGATGATCGCCAGCCTCACCGAAGAAAGCACCCTGACCGTGGACAAGGACACTCTGTTGCCTCAGTCCTATCACTTCGAACGTGGCGGCCTGGGTAAAGCCAAGAAGGCTGACCTGGATTTCGACTGGACCAACAAGATGGTCACCGGCACTGATCGCGGGGACGCGGTCAAGATTCCTTTGAACCGCGGCATGGTCGACAAATCCACTTATCAGTTGGCTCTGCAACATGATGTGGCCGCTGGCAAGAAAAGCATGAGTTATCAGGTCGTCGATGATGGCGAGATCGATACTTATGATTTCCGAGTCCTGGGTTCCGAGAAAGTCGATACCAAGGCTGGCCAGATCGACGCGATCAAGGTCGAGCGTGTGCGTGATCCGACTCAGAGCAAGCGCATTACTGTGCTGTGGTTTGCCAAGGATTGGGATTATCTGTTGGTGCGGCTGCAGCAGGTTGAGACTGATGGCAAGGAGTACAACATCATGCTTCTTGACGGGACTGTTAACGGGAAGGCTGTCAAGGGGAGCTGATAGACCACTCTGCTGCTGATGTCGATTATTCGACATAGGTTTGTTGATCCATTATCAGGTGACGGCGGCTATTGGTTTCGCCCTTACGGCGGGTCACTTGGAGAAGCACCAAGTGACCCGCCGTAAGGGCGAAACCAATAGCCGCCATCACCCAAATAACGGATATGCCCCCCTAAAAACTCAAATCCGCCCCAAAGCCCGCGCCAAATCCCCTCTCAAATCCTCAACATCCTCAACCCCCACCGACATCCGCACCAACCCATCCCCAATCCCAAGCACCGCCCGCGTTTCAGCCGGAATACTGGCATGCGTCATGATCGCCGGATGCTCGATCAAACTCTCCACCCCACCCAAACTCTCAGCCAACGCAAAAATCTCCACTGCCTCAAGAAACCGCCGCGCCCCGGCCAGATCGCTATTGAGATCAATGGAAATCATCCCACCGAAACCGCGCATCTGGCGCCGCGCCAGCTCATGCTGCGGATGCGACGCCAACCCCGGGTAATAAACCCGCGACACTTGCGGCTGGCGCTCCAGCCAGTGCGCCAACTCCAGCGCATTGCTGCAATGGCGCTCCATGCGCAGCGCGAGCGTCTTGACCCCGCGCAATGTCAGAAACGCATCAAACGGCCCGGCAATCGCCCCCACCGAGTTCTGCAAAAAGCCCAACCGCTCCGCCAGATCTGCGTTTTGCCCGACCACGGCAATGCCGCCAATCACATCGGAGTGACCGTTCAGGTATTTGGTCGTGGAGTGCAGGACAATGTCGAAACCCAGCTCAAGCGGCCGCTGAATCCACGGGCTGGCGAAGGTATTATCCGCCACACAGATAATGCCGCGATCCCGGCAGATGCGCGCAACGGCGGCGAGGTCGGTCAGGCTGAGCAACGGGTTGCTCGGCGTCTCGACCCAGACCATGCGCGTGTCATCCTGCAGCGCCGCTTCAAACGCCGACAAGTCGCTCAAATCGACAAAGCTGAAACGATGCCCGGCGCTGCGTTTGCGCACCTTGTCGAACAGCCGAAACGTGCCGCCATACAAATCATTGCCCGAAACAACATGCGCGCCCGCGTCGAGCAGTTCCAGCACATTGGCAATCGCCGCCAGCCCGGACGCGAAGGCAAATGCCTGAGTACCGCCCTCCAGATCGGCCACGCAACGCTCCAGCGCGAAACGCGTCGGGTTATGGGAGCGCCCGTAGTCGAAGCCCTTATGCACGCCGGGGCTTTGTTGCAGGTAGGTGGAATTGGCGTAGATCGGCGGCATCAGCGCCCCGGTGGTCGGGTCCGGAACCTGCCCGGCGTGGATGACCCGGGTAGCAAAGGCGCGAGGTTCGCGGGTGTCATCGTGCTGACTCATGCCAGCGATCTCCGTAAATGATTAAGCATGTCGACCCGAGTGATCAGGCCATGAAAGCCTGAATCATCGGCGATGATCGCCACCAGGCCGCGGTCGAGTTCAGCCTGCAAGCTGGCAAGACTGGCCCCGGGCGGCAGGGTTTGCAGCTTGTCGGTCATGGCGCTGGCGACACTCATGCGAAAGTGGGAAGCGTCTTCCTGCATGCCGAGCAAAATGTCCGACTCGTCAATGACGCCGACCAGCCGCTGGCCGTTCTCCAGCACCGGCAACTGGGAAACATCTGCCAGACGCATACGCTGGAATGCCGTGAGCAACGTGTCGTCGGGGCCGACGCTGATCACCCGGCCATCTTCGAAACGTCGCGCAATCAAGTCGCGCAAATCACCGTAATGCTTGTATTGCAGCAGGCCTTGATCGTTCATCCATTGGTCGTTGTAGACCTTCGACAGGTAACGCGTGCCGGTATCGCAGACGAAGCTGACCACTCGTTTCGGCTCGGTCTGCTCGTGGCAATAGCGCAACGCCGCCGCCAGCAAGGTGCCCGTCGAAGAACCGCCGAGAATGCCTTCGGCGCGCAGCAACTGGCGAGCGTGATCGAAGCTTTCTTCATCGCTGATCGAATAGGCGTGGCGCACGCTGGACAGGTCGGCAATTGATGGAATGAAGTCTTCGCCGATGCCTTCCACCGCCCACGATCCGGGCGCACCAACGGTGCCACTGCGGCTGTACTCGGCCATCACCGAGCCGACCGGATCAGCCAGCACCATCTCCAGGTTGGGTTGCACACGGTTGAAGAAACGGGTCAGCCCGGTCAACGTGCCGCCCGAGCCGACACCGACGACGATGGCATCCACATCGTGCTGGGTTTGCGCCCAAATCTCCGGTGCAGTGCTGCACTCGTGGGCCAGCGGGTTGGCCGGGTTGTTGAATTGATCAGCGAAGAACGCATCGGGAATATCCTTCGCCAGACGAGCGGCAACATCCTGGTAATACTCGGGATGGCCTTTGCCGACATCGGAGCGGGTGATGTGTACTTCCGCGCCCATGGCCTTCAAATGCAGGACCTTCTCGGTGGACATTTTATCGGGCACCACCAACACCACCCGATAACCCTTGGCGCGGCCGACCAGCGCAAGGCCCAGGCCCGTGTTGCCGGCCGTTGCCTCGACAATGCTGCCGCCGGGGCGCAGGCGACCGTCGCGTTCCGCGGCATCGATCATTGCCAGGCCGATGCGATCCTTGATCGATCCGCCGGGGTTCTGTGATTCGAGTTTGAGAAAAAGCGTGCACGGCCCGGTATCGAAACGGTTGACCCGAACCAGCGGCGTATTGCCGATCAGTTCGAGCACCGCGGGGCGTAAATCATTGGGCATGGCGTCACCTCGCTGCGGAAAATCCGCACTGGATGGACAGACACCAGCGACCGCTCATCCAGTGCCCGTCGCCGGCAAAACCTTGTTTGGACCATAGGCCGGGATGCCGTCACCCGCAACTGTGCGTCATCAGGCAGCAGATCAACGGATTGTGTCAGCGCACCGCTCGCGGTAGAACCGCAAGAAAATTATCCCGTGCGACTTTTCGCGCGACGTCTTCCGGCAAGGCATCGAGAAACGGGTCGAAGCTGTGCAGTTCCTTACCGAGCTTGTTGAATCGTCCTACCACGTCCGAGCCGAGCATAAAGCGCTCAGGAAAACGCTCCACCAGGCCCAGCCACTCCTTGCGCGGCGTGCCCTGCTCGTCCAGCAGATACGGCGTGAGCAGGCTCCACGACAGGTCGATGAACAGATTCGGATAGGCTTCGAGCATGCGTGTCAGCGTTGGCAAAAGAAAATCCAGCTGAGTCTGGTGCCGATGGATTTCCGCACTGGTGCCGGCGTGCGCCCAGATAAACCGGGTGTGCGGGTGATTGCGCAGCGGCTCTTCAATTTCCGCCAGGTACAGTGGGTTTCGCTCGCGCTTGGAGGTGATGTTGGAGTGCACCATCACCGGCAAATCGTTCTCGGCCGCGAGGTGGTAGATCCGGGTCATCGCTTCGTTGTTCGCCCTTGGCGTATCGCCGGAGGTCAGCGCGGTGAGGTCGTCGTGGCGAGTAAAAACTTCGCCGATGCCTTGCCACAGCCCTGGGTTGAGATCGAGCATGCGCTGGATATGCGCGGCGGAGTTCTTGTCGTTCGGATTGAAGCCGGACAGGAACGGGTGAAAGTGCTGGCGCTGCTCCGGAGTCAGTTTCTTCACGGCAGCGGCGACTATCACGTCGGTGGCGCTGTACCAATAGGCGTCGGCGTCATCACCGGCGTAATAACGTGGCCGCTTGGGTTCGTCTTCATGCCACTTTTTCGCGACCGGAATGCCGGAAATCATCACGTGCTCGATGCGATTTTCCTTCATGGCCGTCAGCAATTCCGGCATGCCCGCGGTTTCCTGAAAGAAATCCACGTAATGCAGATGCGCATCGCTGTAGGCATATTCGCGAGCGCTGGCACTCGCGCAGCAAAGGGCCATCAAGCAGGCAATACTGGAGCGAAACAGAGGCACGGGCGATTTCCGAAAGTCAGGAACAGCGTAGACCCGGCGCGCGGATGAGGGTTCACCGATACAAGCGTGCGGAACGCGGTTGCGTCAGAATGCTCTATAACTTCAGGGCGCGCAGCCACTGCGCGCGTTGTACGTCGATCGAATTTTCCACACCCTGCGAGGTTTCACATGACTGTCACCGTCAATACCGTAACCGCCGAAGGTCTTCGTCACAGCGTGCAGATCGATGAGCACGAACTTTTCACCGACGCACCCACCACCGCGGGCGGCGAAGGCTCGGCACCGGAGCCGCACGATTATTTCGATGCCGCGCTCGGCGCCTGCAAAGCACTGACGCTGAAGATGTACGCCAGGAAAAAGGACATCCCCCTGACGGGCGTCACCGTCGAAGTCAAACGCGATAACAGTGAAGAGCAAAAAGGCAAATACGCCCTGCACGTCAAGCTGACCTTGAAAGGTGTGCTTACCGATGCTCAGCGCGATGAATTGCATCGCGTGGCCGACCGCTGCCCTGTCCACAAGCTGATGACCACGACCGACGTCAGCATCGAAACGCATCTGTCCGAAGGCGCATTCAGCCAATAGCGGCAAGGTCCGGGCCGGCGGGTTATGCTCCATGCGTCACCCGCTCAGCCTGGAATGCGCCATGATCACTCCGCTTGTTATTCGCCCCCGCGTTGAAGATGTCGAAGGCCAACCGATTCTTCGCCCATTACCGTCAGCCAAATGCCGCAGCGTCGGGCCCTTCGTGTTCTTTGACCACATGCTCGAAACCGATTACCCGGCCGGCAACGGTATGAACATTCGCCAGCACCCGCACATCGGGCTGTCCACCCTCACCTACCTGTTTCAAGGACAAATCCAGCACAAGGACAGCCTCGGTTCCGATCAGATGGTGAATACCGGCGATGTCAGCTGGATGACTGCGGGCAGCGCGATTGCCCATGTTGAACGCACCCCTCAGGCGTTGCTGGACAGCGGTTTCAAGATGCATGGTTTGCAGGTCTGGCTGGCCTCACCCAAGGCACATGAGCAAGGACCAGGACACTACAGCCATCATCCGGCCACGACATTGCCGGTCAGCGATAACCTTGGGGTGAAAATCCGCATGATCGCCGGGTCAGGCTTTTGCCTCGAATCGCCAGTACCTGTGCTTTCTCCTACGCTGTACGCCGAACTGAACCTGCAGACGGCAACCACATTGCTGATTCCCACCGAGCATGAAGAGCGCGCGCTGTATGTGCTGAGCGGTCAAGCGCAATTGGACGGCGAGCTCATCGAACCGCACGCGATGGTGGTGTTGCCCGCCGGAGAAGAAATGACACTGTTCGCTGAAAGCGACTGCCACGCCGTGCTGTTTGGCGGTGCTGCGCTGGATGGGCCGCGGCGGATCAACTGGAATTTCGTCGCCAGCGACCCGGCAGCGATTGACGAAGCGCGCCGCCGCTGGGCGGCCGGCGACTGGCCAACAGTGCCGGGAGAGACAGAGCGCATTGAATTGCCATAGTACTGCGGCGCCATTAAAGGCCCCTTCGCGGGCAAGCCCGGCTCCCACAGTGCTTTGTGTTGATCGCCAGTTTTGCGTTTAACACCAAACCGTGCGGGATCCGGACTTGCCCGAAAAGACGACCTATACGCCACCGACACTCAACATTTGGCAGCGATTTAATGGCCAAAAAAAACCCGCCTTCAATGTGTTTTCACACAGTCTGGATAGGCGGGTTTTTTCTTACGGTGCGATTAAACCGACAATTCAACCAGCAGCTTGTTAAGCCGGCGCACATAGGCAGCCGGATCTTTCAAGCTGTCGCCTGCGGCCAGAGCAGCCTGATCGAACAGGATGTGCGAGAGGTCGCCGAAGCGTTCTTCGCTCTGCTCGCCGTCAAGTTTCTCGATCAGCGGGTGCGCCGGGTTGAATTCGAAGATTGGCTTCGATTCCGGAACCTTCTGGCCGCTGGCTTCGAGAATCTGGCGCATTTGCATGCCCAGGTCCTGTTCGCCGATGGCCAGAATCGCCGGGGAATCGGTCAGACGATGCGAAACCCGAACCTCAGCGACAGAATCGCCCAGTGCGGTTTTCAAACGCTCAACCAGACCTTCTTTCGACTTGGCGACTTCTTCCGCGGCCTTCTTGTCCTCTTCCGAGTCCAGATTGCCGAGGTCCAGGTCACCGCGCGCCACGTCAACGAAGCTTTTGCCGTCGAAGTCGCTGAGGTAGCTCATCAGCCACTCGTCGATACGGTCGGTCAGCAGCAGCACTTCGATGCCCTTCTTGCGGAAGACTTCCAGGTGCGGGCTGTTTTTGACCTGCGCGTAGGTTTCGCCAGTGAGGTAGTAAATCTTGTCCTGACCTTCCTTGGCACGCGCCAGGTAATCCGCCAGGCCCACGACCTGCTCGCCTTCATCACCGCTGGTCGAAGCGAAACGCAGCAGCCCGGCGATTTTTTCTTTATTGGCGAAATCTTCTGCCGGGCCTTCTTTCATGACTTGGCCGAAGTTCTTCCAGAAGTTCTTGTATTGCTCAGGCTCGTTCTTCGCCAGTTTTTCCAGCATGTCGAGAACGCGCTTGGTCAACGCCGATTTCATGGAATCGATGATCGGATCTTTTTGCAGAATTTCCCGCGACACGTTGAGCGACAGGTCGTTGGAATCCACCACACCTTTGATGAAGCGCAGGTACAGCGGCAGGAACGACTCGGCCTGATCCATGACAAACACGCGTTGCACATACAGCTTCAGGCCTTTCGGCGCTTCGCGCTGGTACAAGTCGAATGGAGCGCGGGCCGGCACGTACAGCAGCGAGCTGTACTCCAGCTTGCCCTCGACCTTGTTATGGCTCCAGCTCAGCGGGTTCTCGAAGTCATGGGCGACGTGCTTGTAGAACTCCTGATACTCCTCGTCTTTGACTTCTGTGCGAGGACGGGTCCACAGAGCGCTGGCGCGGTTGACGGTTTCCCATTCGGCGGCAGGTTGCTCTTCACCTTCGGCAGCGGCGACTTCTTTCGGCAATTCGATCGGCAGCGCGATGTGGTCGGAGTACTTTTTGATGATGTTGCGCAGGCGCCAGCCATCGGCGAATTCATCTTCACCGGACTTGAGGTGCAGGACGATACGGGTACCACGTTCGGCTTTCTCGACAGTGGCAATTTCGAACTCGCCTTCGCCCTTGGACGACCAGTGCACGCCTTCGCTCGCAGCGAGGCCGGCACGACGGCTGAATACGTCAACCTTGTCGGCCACGATGAACGCCGAATAGAAACCGACACCAAACTGACCGATCAGGTGCGAATCCTTTTTCTGATCGCCCGACAGGTTTTTCATGAAATCGGCAGTGCCCGATTTGGCAATGGTGCCCAAATGGGTGACCGCGTCTTCGCGGCTCATGCCGATGCCGTTGTCTTCGAGAGTGACGGTGTTAGCGTCCTTGTCGAAGCTCACACGGATTTTGAGCTCGGCACCGCCTTCCAGCAACTCAGGCTTGGAAAGCGCTTCGAAGCGTAATTTGTCGACAGCGTCAGAGGCGTTCGAGATCAATTCGCGAAGGAAAATTTCCTTGTTGGAATACAGCGAATGGATCATGAGGTGCAGCAGTTGCTTCACCTCGGTCTGGAAGCCCAGGGTTTCCTTTTGAGTTTCCACACTCATGGTCATCAAACTCCAATCAGATGGCAGTGGCCGCGACCTTCAGGGTCGGCGGCGGGTTGTCATCAAAGTTGGGGGCTGAGATCAGGATTTCAAGGGCTCTTGAATTTTGAAATGCGCCCGGGCCGTGGCAATGGGCTCGGATTCGACGCTTTGCCAGGCTGTCACGGCAACGTTGGCGACGCGCCGGCCCTGGCGACAGACTTGACAGCGGGCCCACGTGTCACGAAATTGCCCGGCGCGCAAATAGTCGAGGGAGAAGTCAATGATCTTCGGCACGCCCGGCGAACCGGTGGAAATCAGCAAGTGCAGTGCAGCGGACAACTCCATGAAACCGGCGATCACACCGCCATGGATTGCCGGCAATAAGGGGTTGCCAATGTTGTCCTTGTTGGCCGGCAGCCGAAACAGCAGCTCGTCACCGACCCGCGAACACTCGACGCCGAGCAGCCCGGCATAGGGGATCAATTGCAGCAGGGGTGCATAGTCGCCCTGCGCGTGGGTTTGTTGCAATTGCTCGTTGAACGTCTCGGTCATTGCGCGGCCCCGGCGATCACGCCACCAAAACCTTCGGTGCCCTTGACGGCTTTGCCCATGCGCATGAACGTGCCCACCACATGCGCGATGGGTTGTTCCGGGTCGTCCTGGTAAGCAAAGCCTCGAGCGAAGATCACGTCTGTCGTCACCCGATAGCACTGGGCGAATCCGTACACATCCTTATGAGGCTCGGCGGCGTGCATGTAGTCGATGCGCAAGTCGAGGGTCGGGCAGACTTCAAATTCGGCCAGCACACACAGGGTCGACATACCGCAAGCCGTGTCCATCAACGAGGTGAGTGCCCCGCCGTGAATCACTCCGGTGTTCGGGTTGCCAACAATCCTGGGGCTGTAAGGAAGGATCACGGTAAGCCCTGCGCTGCTGGCGCTGTGCACATGCATTCCCAGTACCTGGCAATGTCGCAAGGCTGACAAAAATCGCGTCGCACGCTCAAAAACGGGGTTTTCCGACATATGATAAATATTCTCGTTAGAGCCGGTATCCAGCAACATGCTAAGCGGGAAAAGCTCTACTGCAAAACAATCTTATATATCTGAACAAATTAAGGAACTTAACCGAGAGGGCCATGCTCGAAAGGCCAGTAGATATTTTCCATAAGGAGATACACCCCATGCGTAAGACTTTTGCTATTGCCTTGATGTTGACCGCTTCCCTCGGTCTCGCTGCCTGCGATAAAAAATCCGAGGACAAAGCTCAAGATGCCGCCGAACATGCTGAGCAGGCTCAGCAAGATATGAACAAAGCTCAGGATAAAGTGAACGACGCTGCGAAAGAAAACGCCGAAGCTGCCAAAGCTCAGGCTGAAGCGAACGAAGCAGCTGCAAAAGAAGCGCCTAAAAACTAATACGGTTTTTAGCGCGTGATAAAGGAAACCCGCCAAGTGCGGGTTTTCTTTTGCCTGTGATTTTTGCCTGCACTTTTTTGAAGTAGGCGTTAGAGCAAAATAGTTCTAAAAGTCGGACTAATCATCAATAGCAGAGAACACACCAGCCCAACCAGCCAGACCAGACTGCGTTGCCAGGCCAGATCGGCCCAATAGCACAGCAGGTAAATCACCCGCGCAATCACGAAGATGATTGCCAGCGTATCAATCAGCCAGCCGGCCGTTTGCGTGGTGTGAGCCATCAATACTCCCACTGCAAACAACATGAACGCCTCAATACTGTTCTGATGCGCCGCCAGCGCTCGCGCTCCGAAGCCAGTCAGTTGCGCCTGTTGCTGTCGTGGCAGGTGATTGTTGTAACCACCCTGCTCTTTCATCGCCTTGGCCACCGGCATACGGGCCACATAGATCAGCAAAGCACTGATAAACACACACCAGAACGGAATACTCATCAAACTGCCTCTTTGTTTGCGTCGGGCAAGGGTGCCTCTGTAGGGGTATAGACCATAACGTCGAGAACATCGGAATGAAACTCGCGGCGATACAGCACCAGTACAACGCCGGCACTCATCAACATGAACAGCCAGGGGCTGACGAACCAGGCCAGCATGGTCATGCCGAAATAATAGGCGCGAAGGCCGAAGTTGAACTGGTTGGCCGCCATGGAGATGACCCGCGCGGCACGGGCGGCGAACGCTTTACGCTCTTGCTCGGATACGTGGCGCTCTCCGACCATCGGCGCCGAGCCGATCAGAATCGCCGCGAAATTGTACTGACGCATGCACCAGCTAAAGGTGAAGAACGCATAGACGAACACCAGCGCAAGGCATAGCAACTTGATTTGCGACATGCCTTGGGATGCTTGCTGCACCATGGGGATATCCGCCAACAGCGACACCGCCCGTTCGGACGCACCGAGCACGGTCAGAATACCGGCAAGAATGATCAATGTGCTGGAGGCGAAGAACGAGGCGTTGCGTTCCAGATTGCCCACCACGCTGGCATCGGCGATGCGGTTATCGCGCAGGAGCATGCGACGCATCCAGTCTTCCCGGTACAGGTGCAACACACTGGCCAGGCACGCCGTGTCGCGGCCCTTCCACGTCGCGTATCGGGTATAGCCGCCCCAGCAGATGACGAACCAGACAGCGGCAAGGATGTGGATCAGGTTGGCTTGGATGAACGACATGCGGGTCCTTTTGAGATGTCAGCGCGAAACCGAAACTGTGTGGGAGCGAGCTTACTCGCCAGAGTGGTGTCCGTTAACAGAGATGTTGAATGTAAGCGCTGTTCGCGAGCAGGCTCGCTCCCGGATTGGGTTTTCGCAACGTCCAACGTTAGCTTAAGAGAAAAGACACCGCATCACGCCCATAAAAAATGCCCCGTATCGATTGATACGGGGCATTTCCTTATCTGCTGGAAGCCCGCTTGTGACGGGCCGAAAAGCAGCTTAAGCCAATGCTTCTTCGCGCTTGCCCAGCAGACGATCGCAGATCACCGCGAGCACCAGCGTCATGACCGATGGCACCAGCCACGCCAGGCCCTGCTCGCTCAGCGGCAGGTTCATGAGTTGAGCAGGCATCCAGCCGGCCAGGCCCGCGCCTTTGAGCGCATCGATCAGACCGAAGATGAACGAAACCAGCATCACCGGACCGACGATGCGTCCCTGTTCATTCCAGAAATCCTTGCAGAAGCTCAGAGCTACCAGCGCGATGCACGGCGGATAGATCGCTGTCAGCACCGGGATCGAGAAGGCGATCAGGTTGGTGAGGCCCAGGTTGGACACCAGCAGGGAAAACGCGGCGAGAATGATGACCAAGGTCTTGTAGGACAGCGGCAGCACACGGCTGAAGTACTCGGCGCAAGCACAGGTCAGGCCTACCGCTGTCACCAGACACGCCAGCGAAATCAATACTGCAAGGAAACCGCTGCCCAGCGAGCCGAAGGTGTGTTGAACATAAGCGTGTAACACCGCCGCGCCGTTGGTAGCGCCAGCAGCCACTTCATGGCTGCCCGAACCCAGGCGGAACAGGCTGACATACACCAACGCCAGACCGACACCGGCGATCAACCCGGCGATGATCGCGTAACGGGTAATCAGCGCCGGCGACTCGACACCGCGCGAGCGAATGGCGTTGACGATGACAATGCCGAACACCAGCGCTCCGAGGGTATCCATGGTCAGGTAACCATTGATGAAACCCTGGGAAAACGGTGCGGCGACGTATTCCGGCGTGGCCACGCCACTATCACCGGCCGGCAACACGAACGCCGCAATGCCGAGCATCGCGAGGGCAATAATCTTCAGCGGCGCAAGGAAACGTCCTACGGTATCCAGCAACCGTCCTGGATACAGCGAGATAAAGAACACCAGCAGGAAATACACGGCGCTATACAGGAACAGCGCCAGCGGGCTTTCGCCAGTCAGCGGCGCCAGGCCGACTTCGAACGATACGGTCGCAGTGCGCGGTGTGGCAAACAACGGTCCGACTGCCAGGTAACATGCCGCCGCCAGTACGCCGCCAGCTACCTTGCCGATCGGGCTGCTCAAGGCATCCATGGCGCCGCCGACTTTAGCCAGCGCCACCACGGTGATCACCGGCAGACCGACCGCAGTGATCAGAAAGCCCAACGCCGCCATCCAGACGTGAGGCCCGGACTGCAAACCGACGATAGGCGGGAAGATGATGTTGCCAGCCCCGACGAACAGGGCAAACGTCATAAAACCAAGTGCCAGGATGTCCTGACCTTTCAACACTTTCATTAGGGAAATACCACACTACTGAATCGGAATTTAGAGAGGGATTTCCCTGAGGGGTGAGGGAAATGCTGTCGATCCGCATAGGATCGACCCTTAGCGCGAAGCTTCCTTGTGGGATGCAGACGCAAAAATGGCGGCTAGCCTAACGAATTTGCACGCCAAACGCACTGTTAGAGGGCGAACATTCCGATCTGCGACATTTCCGTGTCGCATTTACATAATAAATTTACCTGCGCAGAATTCTGTGGCGAGGGGATTTATCCCCGTGGGATAGCGAAGCGACCCCAGAACCATCGCATGCGGAGCATCAGGCACCGCATTGCTGATTTCACGACTGCTGCGCAGCCGAACGGGGATAAATCCCCTCGCCACAACAGCCCTGTGGAGAGCTCGGTTCCAAAATCGAAAAAGGCCACCCGAAGGTGGCCTTTGCCTGGTGAAGTGTCAGCCAAGCGCGAGGCTTACTTGACAGCCCAACCGGTCAGCTCGGACAAAGCCTTGCCGATATCTGCCAGCGAACGCACGGTTTTAACGCCTGCGTCTTCCAGGGCAGCAAACTTCTCGTCTGCAGTGCCCTTGCCGCCGGAGATGATTGCGCCAGCATGGCCCATGCGCTTGCCTGGAGGAGCAGTCACACCAGCGATGTAGGAAACAACCGGCTTGGTCACGTGTGCCTTGATGTAGGCAGCCGCTTCTTCTTCCGCCGAACCGCCGATCTCACCGATCATCACGATCGCCTCGGTCTTCGGGTCTTCCTGGAACAGCTTCAGGATGTCGATGAAGTTCGAACCCGGGATCGGGTCACCGCCGATGCCAACGCAAGTCGACTGACCGAAACCGGCGTCAGTGGTCTGCTTCACAGCTTCGTAGGTCAGGGTGCCGGAACGGGAAACGATACCGACCTTGCCTGGCAAGTGAATGTGACCTGGCATGATGCCGATCTTGCATTCGCCTGGAGTGATCACGCCTGGGCAGTTAGGACCGATCAGGACTACGCCCAGTTCGTCACACTTGACCTTGGCATCCAGCATATCCAGGGTAGGAATGCCTTCAGTGATGCAGACGATCAGCTTGATGCCGCCGAAAGCTGCTTCAAGGATGGAGTCCTTGCAGAAAGGAGCCGGAACGTAGATTACGCTGGCGGTGGCGCCAGTTTTTTCTACAGCGTCTTTCACGGTGTTGAACACTGGCAGACCCAGGTGCTCGGTGCCGCCCTTGCCCGGCGTTACGCCACCCACCATCTTGGTGCCGTACTCGATAGCTTGCTGGGTGTGGAAACTACCTTGCGAACCGGTAATACCCTGGCAGATAACTTTGGTGTCTTTATTGATCAGGACGCTCATTATTTGCCCTCCGCAGCTTTAACGACTTGTTGAGCAGCGTCGGTCAGGCTGGTTGCAGCGATGATATTCAAACCGCTTTCTGCCAGTACTTTAGCGCCCAGCTCAGCGTTGTTGCCTTCAAGGCGAACAACAACCGGGATTTTCACGCCGACTTCTTTCACTGCACCGATGATGCCTTCGGCAATCATGTCGCAACGAACGATGCCGCCGAAGATGTTGACCAGTACTGCAGCGACGTTAGTGTCGGACAGGATGATCTTGAACGCTTCGGTAACGCGTTCTTTGGTAGCACCGCCGCCCACGTCGAGGAAGTTGGCTGGTTTGCCGCCATGCAGGTTGACGATGTCCATGGTACCCATGGCCAGGCCAGCACCGTTGACCATGCAACCAATGTTGCCTTCCAGCGCTACGTAGTTCAGTTCGAACTTGCCAGCGTGCGCTTCGCGCGGATCGTCTTGCGACGGATCGTGGAAAGTCTTCAGCTTGGGCTGACGGTACATGGCGTTGGCGTCGATGTTGATCTTGGCGTCGAGGCAATGCAGATCGCCGTCAGCCTTGATCACCAGCGGGTTCACTTCCAGCAGAGCCAGGTCGTGATCCTTGAACAGCTTGGCCAGACCTACGAAGATCTTGGCGAACTGGGCAACCTGCTTGCCTTCCAGACCCAGCTGGAAAGCCAGCTCGCGACCCTGGAATGGCTGAGCGCCAACCAGTGGATCGATGGTGGCCTTGAGAATTTTCTCAGGAGTATCGTGAGCGATTTTCTCGATGTCCACGCCACCTTCGGTGGAAGCCATGAACACAATGCGACGGCTCGAACGGTCAACGACAGCGCCCAGGTACAGCTCTTTAGCGATATCAGTGCACGATTCAACCAGGATCTTGGTGACTGGCTGACCATTGGCGTCAGTCTGGTAAGTCACCAGACGCTTGCCCAGCCACTGCTGTGCGAATGCTTTGGCGTCTTCTCTGCTACGAACCAGCTTTACGCCGCCCGCTTTACCGCGACCACCGGCGTGAACCTGGGCTTTTACAACCCACTCGCTGCCGCCGATCTTGTCGCACGCTTCTGCTGCTGCTTCCGGAGTGTCTACTGCGTAACCGGTCGAAACTGGCAGGCCGTATTCAGCGAACAGCTGCTTACCCTGATACTCGTGAAGATTCATGCTTATTACCGTCTTCGTTAGGTACTGCGCATTCGGTGCTGCACTTGTTGAAGTGCCGCACCACCTGTGACTGCTGCTTGCGTAGCCTTTCCGGACAACCGGTGCAGCTACACAAGGCCGCGTCCAGCGGATATTCCGCGGTGAGCTTTGCATGCAAGGCTCACGACGGGCCATACCGCCGTGGTTTCTTATTGTGTCTTAACGCTTCTTGCGGTTGGCGACGTGGATGGCGCCGCCATTCACTGCCAAAGCTGCTTCGTGCAAGGCTTCAGACAGGGTCGGATGGGAGAAAACCATCATGCCCAAGTCTTCAGCGCTGGTGCCGAATTCCATACCGATCGCGCCTTGCTGAACCAGTTCTGCAGCGCTCGGGCCAATCACGTGGACGCCCAGTACGCGATCAGTCTTGGCATCGGCAATGACTTTGACGAAACCGCCGGTATCGTTGGCTGCCATGGCACGGCCACTGGCTGCGAACGGGAAGGTGCCAACGTTAACTTCAACGCCTTCGGCCTTCAAGGCCTGCTCGGTTTTGCCGACCCACGCGATTTCCGGGTGAGTATAAATAACAGACGGGATCAAATCATAGTTCATCTGGGCTTTGTGGCCCTTGATGCGCTCGACGACCATGATGCCTTCTTCCGAGGCTTTGTGAGCCAGCATCATGCCACGCACGACGTCGCCAATGGCGAAAACACCCGGTACAGCGGTCTTGCACTGATCGTCGACAGCAATGAAACCGCGCTCGTCGATCTCAACGCCGCAGTCAGAGGCCAACAGATCAGTGGTCACCGGACGGCGACCAACGGCTACGATCAGCCTGTCGAACGTGATGGTCTGCTCGCCGTTGGCATCGGTGTAGCTCACAACGACTTCGTCGCCGTTCACTTTCGAGCCGGTCACACGAGCGCCCAATTTGATGTCCAGACCCTGTTTGGTCAGGGTTTTCAGCGCTTCCTTGGAAACGGCTGCGTCGGCGGCCATCAGGAAGGTGTCCAGCGCTTCCAGAACAACCACTTCTGCACCGAGACGCGACCACACCGAACCCAGTTCCAGACCGATCACGCCAGCACCGATCACGCCCAGACGCTTGGGCACGGTCTGGAATTCCAGTGCGCCAGTCGAATCAACGATTACTTTCTGGTCGACCGGAGCCGGTGGAATGTCGATCGGACGCGAACCTGGTGCCAGGATGACGTTTTCGGCTTCGATGACTTCCACCGAGCCGTCCGGCTTGGTGACTTCAACTCTCTTGCCTGCCAGCAGTTTGCCGTGGCCCTGGATCGAAGTAACGCCGTTGGCCTTGAACAGGGTGGCGACGCCGCCGGTCAGGTTCTTGACGATGCCAGCTTTACGGCCAACCATCGCAGCGACGTCCATTTTTACTTCGCCGGTCGAGATACCGTGAACGTTGAAGCTTTCTTTGGCTTCCTTGTATTTCCAGGAGCTGTCCAGCAGCGCCTTGGAAGGAATGCAGCCTACGTTCAGGCAAGTGCCGCCCAAGGCTTGTTTGCCTTCAGCATCGGTGTACTTCTCGATGCAGGCAGTGGTCAGACCCAACTGGGCCGCTTTGATGGCAGCCACATAGCCGCCAGGGCCAGCGCCGATCACTACTACGTCAAATTTCTGAGTCATGAAAAAGGTTCCCTTTTAGCAGCGAGCTTCAAGCCGCAAGCTGCTTGCTCAAAGCCCACTCACTCGGCTTGAGCTCGGGGCTTGAAGCTTGCAGCTTGCAGCTGCTTTTTAGATATCCAACAGAAGACGAGCCGGGTCTTCCAGCAGGTTCTTGATGGTAACCAGGAAGGTCACAGCTTCTTTGCCATCGATCAGACGGTGATCGTAGGACAGAGCCAGGTACATCATCGGACGGATAACGACCTGACCGTTGATCGCCATGGGACGCTGCAGAATGTTGTGCATGCCCAGGATAGCGGCTTGCGGCGGGTTGACGATCGGGGTAGACATCATCGAACCGAAGGTACCACCGTTGGTGATGGTGAACGTGCCGCCGGTCATTTCGTCCATGGACAGTTTGCCGTCACGCGCCTTCTTGCCGAAGGTGGCGATGCCGCCTTCGATTTCAGCCAGGCTCATCAGTTCGGCGTTACGCAGAACCGGTACGACCAGGCCGCGATCGCTGGACACGGCAACACCGACGTCGGCGTAACCGTGGTAAACGATGTCGGCACCGTCGATCGACGCGTTGACCGCCGGGAAGCGTTTCAAAGCTTCGGTGGCCGCTTTCACGAAGAACGACATGAAGCCCAGGCGTACGCCGTTGTGGGACTTCTCGAACAGGTCCTTGTACTTCGAACGCAGGGCCATGACTTCGGTCATGTCGACTTCGTTGAAGGTGGTCAGCATCGCCATGTTCGATTGAGCTTCAACCAGACGCTTGGCAACGGTGGCCCGTACGCGGGTCATCGGTACGCGCTTCTCGATGCGGTCGCCGGCAGCGAACACAGGAGCAGCGGCAGCCGGCGCAGCAGCCTTGGCAGGCGCAGCAGCAGGAGCGGATTTCTTCGCAGCAACAGCAGCAACCACGTCTTCCTTGGTGACACGACCACCTTTGCCAGTGCCGGAAACGGAAGCGATGTTGATGCCGTTTTCTTCAGCCAGCTTGCGGGCAGCCGGTGCCGCAACAGGATCGTCTTCGCCTTCGCCAGCAGCGGCTGGAGCGGCGGCTTGCGCAGCGGCCGGTGCAGCGGCAGTCGGAGCGGCAGCAGCGCCGCCCGCTTCGATCGAGCCCAGGACTTCGTCGGACAGGACGGTATCGCCTTCATTCTTGACGATAGCGCCCAGCACGCCGTCAGCAGTCGCCAGCACTTCCAGCACAACCTTGTCGGTTTCGATATCGACGATCAGGTCGTCACGCTTGACGGCGTCGCCCGGTTGTTTGTGCCAGGTCGCCACGGTGCCGTCGGCAACCGATTCCGGGAAAGTGGGGGCTTTGATTTCGATAGCCATTATCTGTGGGTCCTTAAATTCGGTTTCAGGTGCGCGAAGGCGTTAAACAGTAAAGGCGTCTTGCAGCAGTTTTTCCTGCTGCTCAGCGTGCATCGATGCATAACCACAGGCAGGTGCAGCAGAAGCATCACGGCCGGCGTATTCGAGTACGAGCGACTTGTTGTGATTGCCAACGATGCGGCGCATGTGGTGTTGGCTGCAGTACCACGCACCCTGGTTCATCGGCTCTTCCTGACACCAAACGATATGTTTGAGATTGGTGTACGGAGCCAGGACTTCGTTCAAGTCGTCCTCAGGGAATGGGTACAGCTGCTCGATACGCACGATGGCGATGTCATCACGACCTTCGGCACGGCGTTTTTCCAGCAGGTCGTAGTAGACCTTGCCGCTGCACAGAACAACGCGCTCGACCTTGCTCGGGTCCAGTGCATCGATTTCCGGGATCACGGTCTGGAAAGAACCTTCAGCCAGATCTTCCAGGGTCGACACGGCCAGCTTGTGACGCAACAGCGACTTCGGTGTCAGCACGATCAGCGGCTTGCGCAGCGGACGAATCACCTGACGACGCAGCAAGTGGTAGATCTGAGCCGGCGTGGTCGGCACGGCTACCTGAATGTTGTGCTCGGCGCACAACTGCAGGTAACGCTCCAGACGTGCCGAAGAGTGCTCCGGACCCTGACCTTCATAACCGTGCGGCAGCAGCATGGTCAGACCGCAAAGACGGCCCCACTTGTGCTCGCCACTGGTGATGAACTGGTCGATCACCACCTGTGCACCGTTGGCGAAGTCGCCGAACTGGGCTTCCCAGATCACCAGCGCCTCAGGCGTGGTGGTCGAGTAACCGTATTCGAACGCCAGAACCGCTTCTTCAGACAGGAACGAGTCGTACAGATCGAAACGTGGCTGGCCTTTGTACAGGTTCTGCAGCGGGATGTAGGTGCCCGCGTCTTTCTGGTTGTGCAAGACAGCGTGACGGTGCGAGAACGTGCCGCGACCGATGTCCTGACCCGTCATGCGAATCGGATGACCTTCGAACGCCAGGGTCGCGTACGCCATGGTTTCGGCGTAACCCCAGTTGATCGGCAGGCCGCCGGCTTGCATCTTCTGACGGTCTTCGTAGATTTTCGAAACCTGGCGCTGAACCACGAAGCCTTCCGGAATTTCCAGCAGCCTGGCAGACAGTTCCTGCAAGGTCTTCAGGTCAAAGCGAGTGTCGTGACGCGCGGTCCAGGCGTGGCCCAGATACGGACGCCAGTCCACGAACAACTCTTTGTTCGGCTCTTTGACCAGGCTTTTTACAACATGCAGACCGTTGTCGAGCGCGTTGCGGTATTCGTCGACTTTCGCCTGAACACGCTCGGCATCCAGCACACCGCCCTGGGTCAGACGATCGGCGTACAGCTCACGGGTGGTGCGCTGCTTGGTGATCTGCTGATACATGATCGGCTGGGTGCCACTCGGCTCGTCGGCCTCGTTGTGGCCGCGACGACGGTAGCAGACCAGGTCAATCACCACGTCACGCTTGAACTGCATACGGTAGTCAATGGCCAGCTGGGTCACGAACAACACGGCTTCCGGATCATCGCCATTCACATGGAGAATCGGTGCCTGAATCATTTTCGCAACGTCGGTGGCGTACTCGGTGGAGCGCGAGTCGAGCGGGTTGCTGATGGTGAAACCGACCTGGTTGTTGATCACGATGTGCACAGTGCCGCCGGTTTTGAAACCGCGGGTTTGCGACATCTGGAAGGTTTCCATCACCACGCCCTGACCGGCGAATGCCGCGTCACCGTGGATGGAGATTGGCAGCACTTTCTCGCCGGTCGGGTCGTTACGACGATCCTGACGAGCGCGCACCGACCCCTCGACCACCGGGGAAACGATCTCCAGGTGGGACGGGTTGAATGCCATGGCCAGGTGAACTTCACCGCCGGTGGTCATCACGTTGGACGAGAAGCCCTGGTGATACTTGACGTCACCGGAACCCAGCTCGACCTTCTTCTTGCCTTCGAACTCGTCGAACAGCTCGCGCGGGTTCTTGCCGAAGGTGTTGACCAGTACGTTGAGCCGGCCACGGTGGGCCATGCCGATGACGATTTCCTTGGTGCCGTACGAGCCGGAACGCTGGATCAACTCGTCGAGCATCGGAATCAGGCTCTCGCCGCCTTCCAGACCGAAACGCTTGGTACCCGGGTATTTGGTACCCAGGTATTTCTCCAGACCCTCGCCGGCGGTGACGCGCTCGAGCAGGTGGCTCTTGACGTCGGCGGAGTAAGTCGGTCGGCCGCGTACGCTTTCCAGACGCTGCTGGAACCACTGGCGCTGCTCGGAATCGGTGATGTGCGTGAATTCAGCGCCGATGGTGCGGCAATATGTCTGCTGCAACGCTTCGTGAATTTCGCGTAGGCTCGCCTCCTCTTTGCCGATGAACAGGTCGCCGGCACGGAAGGTCGTATCAAGATCGGCATTGGTCAAGCCGTAATGATTGATTGACAGGTCTGCAGGTGCAGGACGCCGCCACAGCCCCAGCGGATCAAGCTGGGCTGCCTGGTGGCCACGCATACGGTAGGCCTGGATCAATCGCAGCACTTCAACTTGCTTCTTCTCGTGCTCACTGCTCACGCTGCCGGCGGAAACCGGTTGGGCGCGGCGCTGGTTCTTTGCCAGCAAGACGAAATGGTCGCGAATTGTGGAGTGCGAAACATCGGTGGCAGAGTTGCCGTCGGCGGGCAACTTCTGGAAGTAGGTGCGCCACTCTTCTGGCACAGCGTTAGGGTCGTGCAGGTAGAGCTCGTAAAGCTCTTCCACATAGGCAGCATTACTACCGGACAGGTAGGCGCTGTTCCACATGCGCTGCATCACGCTTTCTTGCATGCTTGGTCACCCTCGGTTAGGGGAACACCACCGGCGTCGACACCGAGCAAACTTGCAGAAGTCCGAATGCAGCGACTAAAACAAGCCACCTAGGATCACGCTGATAGTCCGGGTACCAGCCCGGATGCCCCTGCTTGTCTCATTTCTTCAAAATAAGAGCCGCCGCTTTGCAAGCTGCTGCTCAGGTTAAAACTACGGCGCCGGTTGAAGCCTGCGCCGCAGCATCTACGGGTACAGCGGTTGAAGCAGCCGAATCACACGCCGCTTTGCAGCAGCATGTTACGGATGTGACCAATGGCCTTAGTCGGGTTCAGGCCTTTGGGACATACGTTGACGCAGTTCATGATCCCGCGGCAGCGGAATACGCTGAACGGGTCATCCAGCGAAGCCAGACGCTCGGACGTCTTGGTGTCGCGGCTGTCTGCCAGGAAGCGATACGCTTGCAGCAGAGCGGCCGGGCCCAGGAATTTGTCCGGGTTCCACCAGAAGGACGGGCACGAGGTCGAGCAGCAAGCGCACAGAATGCACTCGTACAGACCGTCGAGCTTTTCACGCTCTTCCGGGGACTGCAGGCGCTCGATGGCCGGAGCCGGCGAATCGTTCTGCAGGTAAGGTTTCACCTTCTCGTATTGCTTGTAGAAGATGCTCATATCGACGACGAGGTCACGGATGATCGGCAGACCTGGCAGCGGACGAACGATCAACTTGTTGCCTTTTACAACGGCAGACAGTGGCGTGACGCAGGCCAGACCGTTCTTGCCGTTGATGTTCATGCCGTCGGAACCGCAAACACCTTCACGGCAGGAGCGACGATAGGAGAAACCTTCGTCCTGCTCTTTGATCAAGGCCAGCACGTCCAGCACCATCAGGTCTTTACCACCGGTATCGACCTCGAATTCCTGCATGAACGGCGCGGCGTCCTGATCAGGGTTGTAGCGATAAACACTGACTTTCAACATGGCGGCCACCCTTAATAAGTCCGAATCTTGGGTTCAAAAGTCGGAACCGTCTTCGGCGAGAAGTTCACGGCACGCTTGGTCACGCGCTTGTCACCCGGGAAGTACAGGGTGTGGCACAGCCAGTTTTCGTCGTCGCGATCTTCGAAGTCTTCGCGGGCGTGAGCACCACGGGACTCTTTACGCACTTCGGCGGCAATGGCGGTTGCTTCAGCCACTTCCAGCAGGTTTTGCAGTTCCAGCGCTTCGATACGAGCAGTGTTGAAAGCCTGGGACTTGTCGTTGATCTTGACGTTGGCGATGCGCACGCGCAGATCGGCCAGCTGGGCAATACCCTTCTGCATGTATTCGCCGGTACGGAATACACCGAAGTAGTTCTGCATGCAGCTTTGCAGCTCGCGGCGCAGGGTTGCCACGTCTTCACCAGTGGTGCGCTCGTTCAGAGCGGACAGACGCGCCAGTGCGGCATTGATGTCGGCGTCGGTGGCGTCATCGTATTCGATGCCGTCGGTCAACGCTTTTTCCAGGTGCAGACCGGCCGCACGACCGAACACTACCAGGTCGAGCAACGAGTTGCCGCCCAGACGGTTGGCGCCGTGAACCGATACGCAGGCCACTTCACCTACCGCGAACAGGCCCGGGATGATGGCGTCAACGCCGTCGTCGCCCTGGGTGATCGCCTGACCGTGAATGTTGGTCGGCACGCCGCCCATCATGTAGTGGCAGGTCGGAACCACAGGAACCGGAGCAACCACCGGGTCAACGTGAGCAAATGTCTTGGACAGTTCGCAGATGCCTGGCAGACGGCTGTGCAGCACTTCCTCGCCCAGGTGGTCGAGTTTGAGCATCACGTGGTCGCCGTTCGGACCGCAGCCGTTGCCGGCAATGATCTCTTTAACCATCGAACGGGCAACTACGTCACGGCCAGCAAGGTCTTTGGCGTTCGGAGCATAACGCTCCATGAAACGCTCGCCGTGCTTGTTGATCAGGTAACCGCCTTCACCACGGCAACCTTCGGTAACCAGTACACCGGCGCCGGCGATGCCGGTCGGGTGGAACTGCCACATTTCGATGTCCTGCACCGGCACGCCAGCACGCAGCGCCATGCCGACGCCGTCACCGGTGTTGATCAGGGCGTTGGTGGTGGACGCGTAGATACGACCGGCACCGCCGGTAGCCAGAACGGTGGCCTTGGCGCGGATGTAGCTGGTTTCACCGGTTTCGATGCAGATCGCGATCACACCAACGAACGCGCCTTCCTGGTTCTTCACCAGATCGACTGCGTAGTACTCGTTGAGGAACGTGGTGCCGGCTTTCAGGTTGCCCTGATAAAGGGTGTGCAGCAGCGCGTGACCGGTACGGTCGGAAGCGGCGCAGGTACGGGCAGCCTGACCACCTTTACCGTAGTCCTTAGACTGACCGCCGAACGGACGCTGGTAGATGCGGCCCTGTTCGGTACGGGAGAACGGCAGGCCCATGTGGTCCAGTTCGAAAACTGCAGCCGGACCTTCCTGACACATGTATTCGATAGCGTCCTGGTCACCGATGTAGTCGGAACCCTTGACGGTATCGTACATGTGCCAGCGCCAGTCGTCGTTTGGATCTGCCGAAGCGATGGCGCACGTGATGCCACCCTGAGCCGAAACGGTGTGCGAACGGGTTGGGAAAACCTTGGTGATCACGGCAGTCTTGTGACCGCCTTGCGCCAGTTGCAGCGCTGCGCGCATGCCGGCACCGCCACCACCAATAATGATGGCGTCGAATGAAATCGTTGGAATGTTAGCCATGAATCAGATACCCCAGAGAATCTGCACACCCCAGACGAAGTAGGCGAACATCGCAATGCCGCATACTGCCTGGAAAAGGAAACGTACTGCAGTCGCGGACTTGCCCAGCGCCATTGGCGTCAGGTAGTCGGTCGCGATGGTCCACATGCCGACCCAGGCGTGAGCGCCCAGGGCCACAAGGGACAGCAGACTGAAGATGCGCATTCCGTTGTGGGCGAACAATGCATGCCATTGGTCGTAACCAATGCCAGGGTTCGCAACGAGGTATCCGATCAGGAAGATGAAATAAGCCGCGAGAACGACCGCAGACACACGCTGCGCCATCCAGTCGTAGAGGCCTGAACGCGACAGGTTCGTAACGCTGGTTACCATATCCAAACTCCCGCCAGAACGATCAACACCGCAGACACGGCGATAATGATTTTCGAGCCCAGCTTGCCGCCTTCCAGCGTCTCGCCGATGCCCATGTCCATGATCAGATGGCGCACACCGGCAACCAGATGATACAGAAGGGAGGACAGCAGGCCCCATGCTACGAACTTGGCCAGCGGACTGGTCAAGGTTGCCTTCACGTCGGCAAAACCTTCCTCGGAACCCAGGGATTTGCCCAATGCATAAAGCATGAAGCCAAGGCCCAGGAAGAGGATGATGCCGGAAACACGGTGAAGAAACGACGTAACGCCGGTGATGGGGAGTTTGATGGTCCTTAGGTCTAGGTTTACAGGTCGTTGGCTATTCACGGCTTTTTTTCACACTGAAGAGCCCCTAACAATCAGGGCAAAGTTGTTGGGGAGTGCACTGGTCAGGTAACCACCACCCAGGGATGCGACCCCCAATAAAGCAGGCCCAAAAGCCCCTGGCGGTCGGTGGCCGAGTATAGACAGTTAGGCTACTAATGACAACGCGTTCACCTTCCCCTAATAGCGGATTGCACAAGTTGAATAAAAGGCGTAAATGGCGGGCAATTTCGAGGAAAAAGTGCGGTTAAAGCCTTCTGGAGCAAGACTTTAGGCAAATTGACATTCGAATTTATCTCACTATAGTGGTGCGGGCCCTGCGTGGGGGGTCTGTCTGATGATTTGAAGCATAAATAGGAGGCCACATGGCTGACAAAAAAGCGCAGTTGATCATCGAGGGCGCAGCCCCCGTCGAGCTGCCGATTTTAACCGGCACCGTTGGTCCCGACGTTATCGATGTTCGGGGTCTTACGACCACGGGCCGTTTCACCTTTGACCCTGGTTTCATGTCGACCGCTTCCTGCGAATCGAAGATCACCTATATCGACGGCGACAACGGCATCCTGCTGCACCGCGGCTACCCGATCGAACAGCTGGCTGAAAAGTCGGACTACCTGGAAACCTGCTATCTGCTGCTCAACGGCGAATTGCCGACCGCAGAACAGAAGGCCCAGTTCGTCAGCACCGTGAAGAACCACACCATGGTCCACGAGCAGCTGAAGACCTTCTTCAACGGCTTTCGCCGCGACGCCCACCCGATGGCCGTCATGTGCGGTGTAGTCGGTGCCCTCTCGGCCTTCTACCACGATTCCCTGGACATCAATAACCCGCAGCATCGCGAAATTTCCGCGATCCGCCTGGTTGCCAAGATGCCGACCCTGGCCGCCATGGTTTACAAGTACTCCATGGGCCAGCCCATGATGTACCCGCGCAACGACCTGACGTACGCGGAAAACTTCCTGCACATGATGTTCAACACGCCGTGCGAGATCAAACCGATCAGTCCGGTACTCGCCAAGGCCATGGACCGGATCTTCATCCTCCATGCCGACCACGAGCAGAACGCATCGACTTCCACCGTGCGCCTGGCCGGCTCTTCGGGTGCCAACCCGTTCGCCTGCATCGCCGCCGGCATCGCTGCACTGTGGGGCCCTGCCCATGGCGGCGCGAACGAGGCCGTTCTGACCATGCTTGACGAGATTGGCGATGTGTCGAACATCGACACGTACATCGCCAAGGCCAAGGACAAGAACGATCCGTTCAAGCTGATGGGCTTCGGTCACCGGGTTTACAAAAACCGCGACCCACGCGCCACGGTGATGAAGCAGACCTGCGACGAAGTGTTGAAGGAGCTGGGTATTCAGAACGATCCGCAACTCGAACTGGCGATGCGCCTGGAAGAGATCGCGCTGACCGACCCGTACTTCATCGAACGTTCTCTGTACCCGAACGTCGACTTCTACTCGGGGATCATCCTCAAGGCCATCGGCATTCCGACCAGCATGTTCACCGTGATCTTCGCGTTGGCACGCACGGTTGGCTGGATTTCTCACTGGAAGGAAATGCTCTCCAGCCCGTACAAGATTGGCCGTCCGCGTCAGTTGTATACCGGTTATGAGTCGCGTGATATCACCAAGCTGGAAGATCGCAAGTAAGCGCTGTGCTGCGATAATCGTTTGAGCTGCATAAAAACGGCCTCTATTTGATAGAGGCCGTTTTTGGTTATGCCGCGCCTGGGATTATGGGGGAGTATCAGATTTTTTGTGTGCGGGCCGGTAATGGCCTGCCGTCAGGCAGGCCGTATTTTTACCAGGTCAGCCTGATAAATCTGTCTCCGTACAGAATTGCAAATTGATTCATTGCACTCTTCCAGTCGTGCGCCGCGCTGCCCCAATTGGCGGTGATGTTTTGTAGTGCCAGCCAGATCAGCTTGGTTGCCGCATCGTCGGTTGGGAAGTGCCCGCGGGTCTTGATGATCTTGCGTAGCTGAGCGTTGATGCTCTCGATTGCGTTGGTTGTGTAGATCACTTTTCGAATGGCGGGCGGGAAGACGAAGAATGGAATTACTCGATCCCAAGCGCGCCGCCAGGCTGCCACTACCGTCGGATACTGCTTGCCCCATGGACCGTTTTCAAAAGCATCCAGCGCCTGTTCGGCCGCTTCGGCGGTGACTGCCTGATAGACCGGCTTGAGCGCTTTGGCCAGTTCCCGGCGCTTATCCCACGCCGCGTAATCAAGGCTATTGCGGATCAGATGAACGATGCAGGTTTGCAACGTCGTCGCCGGAAACACCGCGCTCAAGGCTTCTGGCATGCCTTTTAGGCCGTCTGTTACAGCGATCAGCACATCACCGACGCCGCGTGTCTTGAGGTCGTTGAAAACCTTCATCCAGAACTTTGCACCCTCAGTGTTCTCGATCCAGATCCCCAGAATATCGCGCGTTCCATCGGGCAAAACCCCTAATGCCAAATAGATTGCCTTGTTGCGCACCAAGCCCTCTTCACGGATTTTGACGCGCAGGGCATCAAAGAAAATGACCGGGTACATCGGTTCTAAAGGCCGCTGTTGCCACGAAGTGATTTCGTCCATGACTTCGCTGGTGACAGAGCTGATGAAGTCAGGCGAGACATCCGTCCCATATTGCTCGGAGAGAAATGCACGGATTTCCCGGACAGTCATTCCACGGGCATACATGGCGATGATCTTGTCGTCGAAGCCGGTGTACCGCCGCTCGTGTTTCGGAATCAGAATGGGTGAAAAACTACCGTCTCGGTCGCGGGGAATATCCAGCCGCAGCGGGCCGTCACCGGTCAGAACCGTCTTAGCGCTTTTACCATTGCGCTGGTTGGTTTCATCCTCGGGGCGCTGCGCGCCCGGCGGATAGCCCAGATGATGGCCGAGTTCGGCGTTCAAGGCGCGCTCGATCAGAGCCTTCTTGAACGCCGCAGACGCATCCTCGATGGCTTCAGCGGTCATCGGCCCGTCAGCAAACTGCTCGAGCAGCTCTTTCGGTATTTTTGGTAATTCTCGCAACGCGGGTTTCTTTTTGGTTGGCATACATGCACCTCTTGCTCATGTTATGCCCGAACACAAAATTTCTGACAGTCCCGATTATGGCGTCAAACGTCGCGCGAACTGCTGCGATACATGAAAACCAGCGCCAACCCCAAAAGCACCATCGCCAGTACTCGACTCCCCGACAATTCAATCGCCGGATTACCCAGCCAGCCGAAGTTGTCGATCAACATCCCCATCCCCAGTTGCCCGACGATAACAGCGACTGTCGCCACGGCGGTCCCGACGCGGGGCACGGCGCCGACCATCACTACCATGTAAACCACTCCGAACAAGGCGCCACCGAGCTGCCATTTCGGTACGTCCAGCAAACTCAACGTATGCGCCGGTTCAAAAAACAGGATCAGCAAACCGGTTACCACGGCACCCACTGCGAACGTCAGCAAACTGCTGCGCAACACGCCGACCGTCTCACCCAGACGCCCGTTGATTGCCGCCTGCACGCTCAGCACCGCACCGGCAGCTACAACCACCGCCAACAAAATAATCAGATTCATCATCAACCTCGAGCAATCAGAACAAGCGCTGCCACAATCAGCAGCAAGGCCAGCCAACGTTCACCGTTGACCTTTTTGCGCGTGGTGCCGAACCAGCCGAAATGGTCGATTAACACGCTTTTGCCGACCTGCCCGGAGAGAATCGCAATCATGGTCATGGCTACGCCGATATGCGGGGTCGCCATCGTCAGCACCACCACGTATATCGGCCCGAGAAACCCGCCGATCAACTGCCAGCGTGGCAACTCGCTCAACGCAGGCCCCTGTCGCGGACCACTGAACAACAGCAGCAGAAACAGAATCGCTGTGCCTACGCCGAAGATGCTCAAGGTCGCCCACAAGTGCCCGACCTGCACGCCGAGCGGCCCCAGCAGGCCCGCCTCCACGGACAGGCCCATGCCGGCGAGTATCACCAGTGGCAGTAGCAACAGCCGCAGCCCCGGTTTGGTCGCCGCGGTTTCGATTGAAGAAGTTTGCATTGGCGCACACCTACCCGTTATCAAATGGACAGCACGATCACCTACAGGCATGTGCCGAATTGCGCGCATTATCGGATGGCCGAGCTTTGCGATAAATGGGATCATCTCGACAACACCTTTGCGCATTACGCACAGCAGGATTGCCCATGCACGGCTTCAATGATTTGGGATTCAAGTCGCTTCGCCTGTTCGTCGCGGTGCTCGACCATGGCAGTTTTTCCGAAGTCGCCCGTCGCGAAGGCCTGGCGCCCTCCTCGATTTCCCGACAGATTCAATTGATGGAGCAGGCCCTGAGCCAGCAATTGCTTTATCGCCACACTCGCGCGGTCACGCCCACCGAGGCCGGGCGCATGCTCGGTTACCACGCACGACGAGTGCTGGCGCAGCTGGAGGAAGCCGAACAAGCCCTGCAGGAACAGCAGAGCGAACCGGGGGGACTGGTGCGGATCAATGCGCCGGTGGTGTTCGGGCAGCGGCACCTGACGCCCTGGCTAGGGCAGTTGTGTGAGCGATATCCGAAATTGCAACTGGATATCCAGCAGACCGACCACTACATCGATCCGCTGCACGAAGGCGCTGACCTGCTGTTTCGCATCGGCACGCTGCATGATTCGAGCATGCAGGCGCGGATTCTGGCGCCCCATCGCTTTCAAGTGGCGGCAAGCCCCGCCTACCTCGCCCGCCAGGGTACGCCGCAACATCCCCACGACCTCGCGGCTCATCAATGCCTGGCCTACAAAGGCGCAGCGGGACAGCAGCGCTGGTTTTTTCGCCGCGATCAGCAGGACTGGACGCCCTGGTCAGTCAAAGGACCGATCACCGGCAACCACGCCGACACGCTGACGCAAGCCGCCGAGCAAGGGCTGGGGCTGGTGATGTTTCCGTCGTGGCTGATTGGCGAAGCGGTGCGCAATGGCACGCTGGTGCCGGTATTGACGGAATATGAGGTGTCAAACAGCCTCGAGCCGCAGCAGATCGCTGTCTTGTGGCCCGGGAGTCGGCGGCTGTCGGTGAAGGTGCGGACGGTAATTGATTTTTATCTGGAGTGTTTTGGCGCGGTGCCGTATTGGGACAGGCCGTAGCCACCAGTCGAACACGATACTGTGGCGAGGGGCCATGTGGCGAGGGGGCTTGCCCCCGTTCGAGTGCGCAGCGCTCGCCAGATTCTGGGGCCGCTGCGCAGCCCAACGGGGGCAAGCCCCCTCGCCACAGAAGCCCCTCTCCACAGCCCCCCTCATTACAGAAGCCTCCTCACCACAGAAGCCTTCTTGCCACAGAAGCCCATGTCCACAGAAGCCCTCCCCCAGGTGGGTCAGATACGGAACTGACCGACCAGCCCGCCCAAGCGTTGGCCGAGGTCGGCCAGGCTGCGGGTGGTCTGGGCGCCGAGTTGGGTTTCGTCGGCGACGCTGTCCACAGCAACAGCGATTTGATGCACGCTGCGGTTGATCTCCTCGGCCACGGCGGTCTGTTCCTCGGCAGCACTGGCGATCTGAGCGTTCATCGAAATGATCGTCGCGATCAACTGCGCCATGGTGTCCAGTGAAGCCCCCGCTTCATTGGCCTGCGCCGACGTACCGTCCCCCGCCTCGCTGGAACGACGCATGGCTTCCACTGCCGATTGGGTGCCGGCCTGCAAGCGGTCGATCATGCTCTGAATTTCCTGGGTGCTGATCTGCGTACGGCTGGCCAGCGCCCGAACCTCATCCGCTACCACCGCAAAACCACGCCCGGCCTCCCCGGCACGGGCGGCTTCGATGGCAGCGTTAAGCGCCGACAGGTTGGTCTGCTCGGCAATCGAACGGATGACCCCAAGCACGCTGACAATCGACGACACATCCTTTTGCAGGCTGTCGAGCGACACACCGCTGCTACGGATGTCGTCCACCCATGCATGAATCTTGACGATGCTGCCTGCGACCACACGCTTGGCGGCCTGGCCTTCTTCATCGGTCTGTTGCGCGGCGACCGCAGCGTTTTGCGCACTTTTGGCCACTTCCTGCGCAGCGGCAGACATCTGGTTGATCGCCGTGGCGACCTGATCTGTTTCGTGACGCTGACGCTCCATCGCCTGATCCGAACGCTGAGCCTGAGCGGAGACCTGATTGACCAGCCCGGTCAGTTGCGAGGTCATTTCCGTGATCTGCCGGACCAGGCCATGAATCTTGTCGACGAAACGATTGAACGAACCGGCCAGTTCGCCGAGTTCATCCTGGCTGGTGATAGTCAGGCGCCGGGTCAGGTCGCCCTCGCCCGCCGCGATGTCGTCGAGATTGGCCTTCATCAGGTTCAGTGGCCGCAGAATGGCGTTGGCCAGCAGCATGCCGGCAACGGCGATCACCAGCGGATCAAAAGTTGAATGCTGGGGGCCGCTCCGCGACCCAACGGGGATAAATCCCCTCGCCACACAGGCTCGCCCCCACAAGCGACAAGGATTAAAGGACCATCGCAGCCACCCAGCCGAATGCCAGCAATGGCAGGTTGTAGTGCAGGAATGTCGGAACGACGGTGTCCCAGATGTGGTGATGCTGGCCATCGATGTTCAGCCCGGAGGTCGGGCCGAGGGTCGAGTCCGAGGCCGGCGAGCCCGCATCGCCCAATGCACCGGCGGTGCCGACGATACAGACGATGGCCATCGGGCTGAAACCCAGTTGCACGCACAGCGGCACGAAGATCACCGCCAGAATCGGCACGGTGGAAAACGACGAGCCAATGCCCATGGTCACCAGCAGACCGACCAGCAACATCAGCAGCGCGCCGATGGCCTTGCTGTGGCCGATCCACGACGCCGAGGTTTCGACCAGGGTCTGCACGTGTCCGGTGGCTTTGATCACTTCGCCGAAGCCCGATGCGGCGATCATGATGAAGCCAATCATCGCCATCATCTTCATGCCTTCGGTGAACAGGTCATCGGTCTCGCGCCATTTGACGATGCCCGACGCCGAGAAAATCAGAAAGCCTGCCAGCGCACCAATGATCATCGAATCCAGCAGCAACTGAACGATGAACGCCGCAGCGATGGCCACACCCGCAACCATCAGGCTTAACGGGTTGTATTGCACCGCGACCTGCTCGACCCGTTCGATTTTAGCCAGATCGTAAACGCGCTTCTTGCGGTAGCTGATAAACGCCACACCCAACCCCACCAGCATGCCCAGCGCCGGGATGCCCATGGCGTGGGTGACGTTGATGCCACTGATATCGACGCCGCTGCGGGCGACATTGGCCAGCAGGATTTCATTGAGGAAGATGTTGCCGAAGCCCACCGGCAGGAACATGTACGGCGTGATCAGGCCAAAGGTGATGACGCAGGCGATCAAGCGACGATCCAGTTGCAGCTTGGTCAGCACATAGAGCAGTGGCGGCACCAGCAGCGGAATAAACGCGATGTGGATCGGCAGGATGTTCTGCGAAGCGATGGCCACCACCCAGAGCAAACCGATCAGCAGCCATTTGACCCGACCGCTGCCGCTCGCGTGATGGCGATCGACCATGGCCAGCGCGCGGTCCGCCAAGGCATGGGCCAGGCCAGACTTGGCAATCGCCACGGCGAAAGCGCCGAGCAACGCGTAGGACAACGCCACGGTCGCACCGCCGCCGAGGCCGCTATTGAATGCCTTGAGCGTTGCGTCGATGCCCAGACCACCGGTCAAGCCACCGACCAGCGCGCCCACGATCAGCGCAATCACGACGTGCACGCGGCACAGGCTGAGTATCAGCATGACGCCAACCGCGGCAATTACTGCATTAATCATCTTTACCTCAGGCCAAACGAAATGAGTCCGGCAGGCGTGCGAGGCGCCGCCAGCGGGGTGAACAACGGGTTTTATCAGAGGGCGCGCACTGTGCAGGATGCAGCGGCGAGCTGCAAGTCCAAAGCTGCCAGCACGCGTGTTTTTCACCTGCACCTCGCAGTTTCCAGCTCAAGTAAGCGGCTGTCGGGCCGCTACAGTGCCAAGTCTCAGATATTTATCGAATAAGGACGTTTCCCATGTCGCTCCGACAACTCTCCATCCAATGGAAGATCACCTTGCTCGCCGGGCTGTGTCTCGCCGGCATCGTGACCTTGCTGGTCGGCCTTTCGCTGTATCGCATGGATCACAGCTCCAAAATGGTAAAAGCTTCGAGCACGCAGATGCTGACCGAAGCTGCCCAGGCGCGGATCGAATCCCAGGGCGAAAACCAGGCGCTGGGGATTCGTCAGCAGTTCATGGATGCCTACCAATACGGTCACGGCTTCTCGCGGCAGGTGCTGTTCCTGCGCGATCAGGCCGAAAAGCGTTTTCTTGACGCGTTCGACCTGCGTGAAGACCTGACACGCCAGGTTCAGGCGGCGCTGCAGGCCAACCCGGAGTTGCTGGGGCTGTCACTGGTTTTCGAACCCAATGCGCTGGATGGCAAGGACGAACTGTTCGCCGGTCAGGCGGAACTGGGCAGCAACGACAAGGGCCGCTTTGCCTTGTACTGGTCACAACCGACCCCGGGCAAGGTGACCGCGATGGCGCTTCCGGAAAGTGACATGGTCGACACCAAAACAGGCCCCAGCGGCGAAGCGGCCAATGCCTGGTTCACCTGCCCGCGCACCACGCTCAAACCCTGTGTGATCGAACCGTATTTCTACGTGATCGACGGCCAGAACGTACTGATGACCAGCATCGTTTTCCCGTTGATGGTCAATGGCAAGGTGATCGCTTCGCTGTCGGCGGACATCAACCTCAACAGCCTGCAAGCGATCAGTCAGGGCGCGAGCAAAAAACTCTATGACGGCCAGACCAACGTCAGCATCGTCAGCCCGGCCGGCCTGCTTGCCGCCTACAGCCGGGACGCCAGCAAACTCAGCCAGCGCCTCGACGCCGTGGACACCGCCAGCGGTGCCGAACTGATTCGTTTGCTCGCCACTAGCCACCAGACCGTAAGCCTGCACAGCGATCGTCAGCTGAAAGTACTGGCACCGTTCGAGACGATTCCGGGCGGCAAATCCTGGGGCGTGCTGCTCGATGTGCCGGAGCGCGTACTGATCGGTCCGGCGGAAGCGCTGGAAAAACAACTCGATGACAGCAACACCGCAGGCGCGTTGGTGGAACTGGGCCTTGGCGCACTGGCCGCGCTGATCGGCCTGCTGCTGGTGTGGTTGATGGCGCGCAGCGTGACCAAACCGATTCTGGGTGTGGCGCACATGCTCGAGGACATCGCCAGTGGCGAAGGCGACCTCACCCGGCGTCTGGCCTACGACAAGCAGGACGAGCTCGGCCAGTTGGCCGGCTGGTTCAACCGCTTCCTCGACAAGCTGCAACCGATCATCGCCGAAGTGAAGCGCTCGGTGCAGGACGCGCGCAGCACAGCGGACCAATCCTCGGCCATCGCTACCCAGACCAGCGCCGGCATGGAACAGCAATATCGTCAGGTCGATCAGGTCGCCACGGCTTCTCACGAGATGAGCGCCACCGCGCAAGACGTCGCCCGCAGCGCCGCGCAAGCCGCCCAGGCAGCGCGCGATGCCGATCATGCGACCCGGCGTGGTTTGACCGTAATTGACCAGACCACTACCAGCATCGACAACCTCGCCGCAGACATGAGTTCGGCGATGGCGCAGGTTGAAGGACTGGCGGCGAACAGTGAGAAAATCGGTTCAGTACTGGAAGTGATCCGCGCCATCGCCGAGCAGACCAATCTGCTCGCGCTCAACGCTGCCATCGAAGCGGCCCGAGCCGGTGAAGCCGGTCGCGGTTTTGCCGTGGTGGCGGATGAAGTGCGCAATCTGGCGCGGCGAACTCAGGAGTCGGTCGAGGAAACCCGCCTGGTGATCGAGCAATTGCAAAGTGGTACTCAGGATGTGGTGGGTTCGATGAATAACAGCCATCGCCAGGCTCAGGGCAGTGTCGAGCAAGTGGGTCAGGCCGTGACGGCGCTGCGCCAGATTGGTGATGCGGTGACGGTGATCAGCGACATGAACCTGCAGATTGCCAGTGCGGCGGAAGAACAGAGCGCGGTGGCGGAAGAGATCAACAACAACGTCGCGACCATTCGTGATGTGACTGAATCGCTGTCGGGGCAGGCCAATGAATCGGCGCGGGTGAGCCAGTCGCTGAACAGGCTGGCGAATCAACAGCAGGGGTTGATGGATCAGTTCAGGGTTTGATCCAGGAATAAGTATCCACTGAAGATCAATTGTGGGAGCGGACTTGCTCGCTCCCACAAGGGAAATCAGATTCGTTCAGAACGATGTCAGCGTTTCGGGAGTTCGATGACGACCTTGAGCCCGCCCCATTCGCTCTCCTCTAACCGCATCACCCCACCCCACGTATCAACGATGTCACGCACAATGCCCAGGCCCAAACCGTGGCCATCGGTCTGCTCATCCAGCCGTGTGCCCCGGTTCAGCACTTGATCGCGCTGTGCCTCGGGTATCCCCGGCCCATCATCTTCCACACTTGACAGAAAGCTTGCGGCCGTCTCGACCACACTGAGTCGCACCTCGGCATCCGCCCATTTGCAGGCGTTGTCCAGCAGGTTGCCGAGCAACTCCAGCAAATCTTCGCGATCCCATGGCAGCAGCAACCCGGCAGGGGTTCGATAGCTCAACTGCAGATGGTCGCCGTGAATCATGTTCAACGTCGCGAGCAGCCCCGGCAATTCTGCGTCGCAATCAAACAACGCTCCCGGCAACGCATCGCCGGACAAGCGCGCACGGTTAAGCTCACGGTTGAGGCGTTGCTGGACCTGTTCCAGTTGTTCCTTGAAGATTTTGCGCAGTTCGGGATGGGCGTCGAGTTTTTCGCTGGACGCCAGGCTCAACAACACCGCCAAGGGCGTTTTCAGTGCATGCCCCAGATTGCCCAGGGCATTGCGCGAGCGCTTGAGGCTGTCTTCAGTGTGCGCCAGCAAATGATTGATTTGCGCCACCAGTGGCTCCAGCTCCACGGGCACTTGATCGTCGAGCTGCGAGCGCTGACCTTGCTGCAACTGAGCAATCTGTTCGCGGGCTTTTTCCAGGGGCCGCAACGCGCGCCGCACGGTGATCCGCTGCAACAGCAGAATCAGCAGCAGCCCCGCCAGGCCCAAGCCCAGACCGATCTGCCGCATGCGCTGGAAACTCTCGCGTACCGGTGTGTAATCTTGCGCCACGCTGATCGAAATCGACTGACCGAGGCGTCGGTAATCCGAGCGCAGCACCAGCAATTGCTGACCTTCCGGGCCCAGTTGCAGATTGCTGTGCAGGCCGGGATGGTCCAGGCGCGGCAGTTCCTGATCCCACAACGAGCGGGAACGCCAGTGGCTGTCAGCAAAATCGATACGGAAATAATGCCCGGAAAACGGGCGTTGGTACGCTGGCGACAAATGCCGCTCATCCAGCTGCAGGCCCTGCGGCCCGCGCACCAGCGCCATCAGCAGGCTTTCACTGTCGTTGCGCAACCCTGCCTCGAGGTAGCGCTGCAGGCCCACCTCGAACAGCCACAAGCTGGTTTGCGCGAGCACCAGGCCGACGATCACCATCACGCTGATCAGGCCCAGGCTCAAGCGGCGCTGGATCGACCTCACTGCGCTTGCCCGCCGAACAGGTAACCCTGGCCGCGACGGGTTTCGATAACGCTGCGCCCGAGTTTGCGTCGCAGGTGGTTGACGTGGACTTCCAGCACATTGGAATCGCGCTCGGTTTCGCCGTCATAGAGGTGTTCGGCGAGGTGGCTTTTCGAGAGGATTTGTTCCGGGTGCAGCATGAAATAGCGCAGCAGGCGAAATTCCGCAGCGGTGAGCTGGATGTCGGCGCCGTCACGGGTAACGCACTGACGCCCTTCATCCAGATGCAACCCGGCCGATTGCAGTGTCGGCTGATTGACCTGACCATGGGAGCGGCGCAGCAACCCCTGGATGCGCAAGTGCAGTTCTTCGGGATGAAACGGCTTGGTCAGGTAATCATCGGCGCCGGCCTTGAGCCCTTCGATGCGTTCGGCCCACGAGCCGCGCGCCGTGAGAATCAACACCGGCGTGGCCAGCCCGCCGGCCCGCCACTGCGCCAGCACATCAAGCCCCGGCACCCCCGGCAGGCCGAGGTCGAGGATGATCAGGTCGTAGGGTTCGCTCCTGCCCTGATGCACCGCGTCGCGACCGTCCGCCAGCCAATCGACTGCGTAACCCTGGCGGTTGAGGCCGGCGATCAGTTCGTCGGCCAAGGGCACGTGGTCTTCCACCAGAAGCAAACGCATCGGTCAATCTTCCTTGTCTTTCAATAACAGGCCATTGGTAGCATCGAGGTCGAGTTCACGGACCACGCCTTCGGGGGTCAGCAGTTCGACTTCATAAATGTAGACGTCGTGTTTTTCTTCCAGCTCGGCTTCGAGCAGTTTCGAGCCGGGGTAACGGTCCAGCGCCTGCTCCAGCAATTGCTCGAGCGGCATGATCACACCTTGCTGACGCAGGCGCAGGGCTTCGTCCTGATCCAGATCGCGGGCCATGGCCAATGAGCAAAACGCCAGGAGCGCCAGGGTCAATCGGCTGCTGACGCTCCATTTCGAAGAAAACACCTTCATTACGTATCCTGATGATCCTTGAGAACCGCACCGCTCACCGCGTCAAGCTCCAGGTCCCACTCGACGCCTTGCGGGTCGCGCATTTCGACCTGATAGATGTACTTGCCGTACTCTTCTTCCAGCTCGGTTTCGGTGATGGTTGAACCCGGATGCTTGGCGATGGCCGTGGCGTTGAGCTTCTCGAAAGACACAATGGTACCAGCGTCGCGCAGCCGCAGGGCTTCGTCGGGGCCGAGGTCGCGGGCGTGAGCGATGCTGGCAGTCATGCCGATGATGGAGGCGGTAAACAGGGCAGTCAGGATTTTCATGGGTGTCTCCGTATTTTTATGTGTTGCGTACGGGGGCTACCTTAGTGAGTCGAACTTAACTGAAACTGAATTGCCATCATTGGTCACGATCTCACGATTTTTTGTGGGAGCGAGCTTGCTCGCGATGGTCGATTGAGCGCCACGTGCCGTTCAGGAATCACGCACTCTCATCGCGAGCACACTCGCTCCCACAGCAGGCGAGGCGCGCCTATAATCCCCCGCTTGCCACACACCGAGGCCGGTATGACCGCCATCCATATCAAATTCCCGTCCCTGACGCTCAAGGCCGGTCCCAGGGCTTTTGCGCGCATCCGTGAAAATGGCTTGAGCGCCGCCGACGTCGGCACACTGCCCGGTGCCGCCGGTGGGCCCAAGGCATTAGGCATTCAAGGTCTGGACCTGGCGCTGTTCGGCGAATGGCTGCCTGCCGCGCCGCGCGAACGCTCGCTGATCGGTGCATCGGTCGGTTCCTGGCGCTTCGCCAGCGCCTGCCTGCCGGATGCCGCCGAAGGGATTCGCCGCCTCGGGCATTTGTACACCGAGCAGAATTTCAACAAAGGCGTGACCATGGCGCAAATCAGTCGGAGCTCGCAAGGCATGCTCGATGAATTGCTCGACGGCCGCGATGCGTCGATTCTGGACAACCCGCATTATCGCTTGAACATCATGGTGGTCAGAAGCCAGGGCCTGCTGGCGGACGATCACCGTGGGCGACTGGGCCTCGGCCTGTCCTCCGTCATTGCCGACAACCTGCGGGGTCGCGCCCGGCTCGCCAGGCATTTCGAACGGTTGATCATTCACGATCCGCGCCTGGCGCCACCGCTCGATGCGCTGAATGATTTTCCGTCGCGCTTCGTTGCACTGAACGCCGGCAACCTGCGTCAGGCCTTGCTCGCTTCGGGTTCGATCCCGATGGTCATGCAAGGCGTGCGTGATTTGCCGGGGGCCGGCGCAGGGATGTTCCGTGACGGCGGCCTGCTCGACTACCACCTCGACCTGCCCTACAGCGGCAACGACATCGTGCTCTATCCCCACTTCACCGACCGGGTGATTCCCGGCTGGTTCGACAAGACCCTGCCGTGGCGTCGCGCCTGCCCTGCGCGCCTGCAGGATGTCTTGCTGCTGGCGCCGTCGAAGGATTACCTGGCGCGCCTGCCCTACGGCAAACTGCCGGACCGAAACGACTTCAAGCGCTTCATGGGCGATGCTCCGGGCCGGCAAAAATACTGGCGCGCCGCGATGGAAGAAAGCCGCCGGCTGGGCGACGAGTTTCTCGAACTGGCCGCCACGGGTGGTTTGGGCGAGCGCTTATTGACCCTTTAGTCAGTGTTTTCCCGCAAGCGCAAACGCAAGCTGTTAAACTCGCCGCCTGCCCACATCGCTGCGGCGATCGCCACCTGACAGAGCTGAAAACACTGTGGAAATTTTCAAAGAATTTACCTTCGAATCCGCCCACCGCCTGCCCCACGTACCGGACGGCCACAAGTGCGGTCGCTTGCATGGCCACTCGTTCAAAGTGGCAATTCACCTGAGCGGCGACCTCGATCCGCACACTGGCTGGATTCGTGATTTCTCCGAGATCAAGGCGATTTTCAAACCGCTGTACGAGCGTCTGGATCACAACTATTTGAATGACATTCCTGGCCTGGAGAATCCGACCAGTGAAGTGTTGGCCAAATTCATCTGGAAAGAGCTCAAGCCTTTGTTGCCTGAACTCAGCGCGATTCGTATCCACGAAACGTGCACCAGCGGCTGCATTTATCACGGCGAATAATTCGACCTCGCAGACACATGCGTTTCGTCAGCTGTGCATCAAACCACCTTTAGAGGTGGTTTTTTATGCCTATGCTTTTTGCACGATCGCCGACCGAGAGGCACCTCCTTCATGACTGACTGGCCGCTACCGCAAACTTTCCACTTCAACGGGCACGCTGTTCGCTTTGCCGTGCGCGGTGACGGGCCGCCGCTGGTGTTTGTGCACGGCACACCGTTCTCTTCTTATGTGTGGCACCGGATTGCGCCGCATTTCATCGCTACGCATCGGGTGCATTACTTCGATCTGTTGGGGTATGGGCAGTCGGAAAAAATCGACGGCGATGTCTCGTTAGGTGTGCAAAACGAGCTGCTCGCGCAACTGCTGGATCATTGGGGGCTGAAGCAACCTGACGTGGTCGCCCACGATTTTGGTGGGGCCACGGCGTTGCGCGCGCATCTGTTGAACGACAAGGATTATCGCAGCCTGACGCTGATCGACCCGGTCGCGCTGACGCCGTGGGGTTCGCCGTTTGTGCAGCATGTGCGCCAACACGAAGCGGCGTTCAGTGGCGTACCGGATTACATCCAGCAGGCGATTGTGCCGGCTTATATACGCGGGGCGATCAAGCGAACAATCCCGGATCATGAACTCGCCCCTTACGTCCAGCCGTGGCTGGGCGCGTCTGGGCAAGCGGCGTTTTACCGGCAGATTGCGCAGATGGACCAGCGCTACACCCGTGAAGTCGAAACGCTGTATCCGTCCGTTCGCTGTCCTGTGCAAATTCTGTGGGGCGAGGACGATCAGTGGATCCCCATCGAGCGCGGGCGCGCCCTGCAGCAGTTGATTGCGGGGGCGCAGTTTCAGGCAATCCCCAATGCCGGGCATCTGGTTCAGGAAGATGCGCCAGAGGCCATTGTTGCGGCGTTACTCAGATTCCTGCCGCAACCCTGAAGACACCGCTGTCACTGTAGATGCGCGGGTTTGCTCCGGGCGGCGATCCGACAATAGCGACCTGACACTCAACACAATGGTTGACCGGTCGGTCCTCATCGCGAGCAGGCTCGCTCCCACAGGGGGGCGCGCCGCTGGCAGGCATTGCCGCTGCGCGGTAACGTATGTGTTATCGAAGTTCGAAGCGCCAACGCACCACTGCAAGATCTCTAAAAGGATTCGCCTGATGCACATCATCAACGCTCGCCTGCGCAACCAGGAAGGTCTGCATGAACTGCACCTGGAAAACGGCCTGATCAGCAGCATCGCCCGCCAGACCGAAGCGCCGACCCTGGGCCCCGACGATCTCGACGCCGGCGGCAATCTGGTGGTGCCGCCGTTTGTCGAACCGCACATTCACCTCGACGCAACACTGACCGCCGGCGAGCCGCGCTGGAACATGAGCGGCACGCTGTTCGAAGGCATCGAGTGCTGGGGCGAGCGCAAAGTCACCATCACCGAGGAAGACACCAAAACCCGCGCGAAGAAGACCCTCCAGAATCTCGCCGCGTACGGCATCCAGCATGTGCGCACCCATGTTGACGTTACCGACCCGCAACTCACTGCGCTCAAGGCGATGCTGGAAGTGCGCGAGGAAAGTCGTCACCTGATCGACATGCAGATTGTCGCGTTTCCACAGGAAGGCATTGAGTCTTACCGCAACGGCCGTGAGCTGATGGAAGAAGCCATCAGCATGGGCGCCGATGTGGTCGGCGGCATTCCGCATTTCGAGTACACCCGCGATCAGGGCGTGAGTTCGGTGAAATACCTGATGGACCTGGCCGAGCGCACCGGTTGCCTGGTGGACGTGCATTGTGATGAAACCGATGACCCGCATTCGCGCTTTCTGGAAGTGCTGGCCGAAGAAGCCCGTAGCCGCGACATGGGTTCCCGAGTCACGGCCAGTCACACCACCGCGATGGGCTCCTATGACAATGCGTACTGCGCCAAGCTGTTCCGCCTGCTCGGTCATTCGGGAATCAGTTTTGTGTCGTGCCCGACCGAAAGCATTCACCTGCAAGGGCGCTTCGACAATTTCCCGAAACGCCGAGGCGTTACCCGGGTGAATGAGTTGCTGGAAGCCGGCATGAACGTGTGTTTTGGCCAGGATTCCATCGTCGACCCGTGGTACCCGCTGGGCAACGGCAACATATTGCGAGTGCTTGAGGCCGGTCTGCACATCTGCCACATGCTCGGCTATCGCAACCTGCAAAGTGCGCTGGATCTGATCACCGACAACAGCGCCAGGGCCATGGCCCTCGGCGACCGTTATGGACTGGAGCGCGGGCGCCCGGCGAATCTGCTGATTCTGTCGGCGGACAGCGATTACGAGGTGATCCGCAGTCAGGGCTTGCCGCTGTATTCGGTGCGCGGCGGGAAGGTGCTGATGAAGCGGCAGATGCCGGTGGTGGAATTCAGCGGGCTGAGCTGAGTTTCACCGGCGAGGAAACCACTTCGCACCGGCGGGGTTGGTTGTGATGACGCCTTCGCGAGCAGGCGCGCTCCCACACGGAACGCGCTGACCTGTGGTTTCAGCCAAATCCCCATCCCCAAGCGCTGGCGCCCCTCCAGTCGGCGCACCTGTCGCGAAGCAGTGACGGGCTGTGCAAGGATGTCAGCCAGACTGACCCACTGATCGAACCACATTGGTCAGTCACTGTCCCTTGGGGACGCGACGATTTTTGCCAAGGATTGATATGACCAGTCTCAATACCCAGACCACCTTCGTGCCCGGCCGCCTGGAGCAAATGTCCACGCGCGTGGCTTTTTTTATTGCCGGTGTCGGGATTGCCGCCTGGGCGCCGTTGGTGCCGTACGCAAAGGCTCGCGCCGGGCTGGATGAAGGAACGCTCGGGCTGCTGCTGTTGTGCCTCGGCGTGGGCTCTATTCTGGCGATGCCGATGGCCGGGCTGTTGGCGACGCGCTTTGGTTGTCGTCGTGTGGCGGTCGGCGGCACCTTGTTGATCTGTGCTGCTTTGCCTTTATTGGCGACGGTGACTTCGATACCGGCGCTCATCGCGACGTTGTTCATGTTCGGTGCAGGCCTGGGCACAGTGGACTCGACGGTAAACCTGCAAGCGGTGATCGTCGAGCGGGCGAGCGGCAAAAACATGATGTCGGGCTTTCACGGGCTGTTCAGCCTCGGCGGAATTGTCGGTGCGGCGGGTGTCAGCGCTCTGCTCGGTCTGGGCCTGTCACCTCTGGGAGCGATGGCGGTGGTGATTGTCGTGCTGCTGCTGGCGTTGCTGAAAGCCGCGCCGCATATGCTGCCGTATGGCAGCCAAAGTTCGGGGCCTGCCTTTGCCGTGCCGCACGGCATCGTGCTGTTTATCGGCGGGATGTGTTTCATCGTGTTCCTCGCCGAAGGGGCGGCGCTTGACTGGAGTGCGGTGTTTTTGACACAGGAACGCGGAATCGAGACGGCATACGCCGGGCTCGGTTATGCCGCGTTCGCGCTGACCATGACCGTCGGCCGTTTGACCGGCGACCGAATTGTCCGCCGCCTGGGCGCCACGCGAGTGATCGTGTTTGGCGGATCGACTGCGGCTGCGGGTCTGTTTCTGGCAACGTTTGCGCCAACCTGGGAACTGGCGCTGACAGGTTACGCGTTGCTCGGTGCGGGTTGTTCCAACATCGTGCCGGTGTTGTACACCGCGGTGGGCAAACAAACGGTCATGCCTGAAAGCATCGCGGTGCCGGCCATCACCACGATGGGTTATGCGGGCATTCTCGCAGGCCCGGCAGTGATCGGCTTCATCGCCCACGGCAGCAGTTTGAGTTTTGCCTTCGGGTTGATGGCATTGTTGCTGGTGGCGGTGGCGATTGGTGGAAAGGTGTTGAAGGTCTAAGGCTGGGTGAATGTGACACCGCCTTCGCGAGCAAGCTTTGCTCCCGCGTGACACCGGTTTTGTGTGGCGGCAAAGGGAGGAATCTCCGCTTCATGCACCCCACGGCGTACGTGAAAGCTGCGTTGGCGGTCAGGCCGTCATTCTCAGGCGGCGGGTCCAGATGCCAATCCACTCTTCGTCGGGATTAAACCTGTTGCGGGTCGTCGGTACCGGCGCATCAGTCCCGTGCGAGGTATTGATCCAGACGGGTCATGGCCTGTTGCAACTGGTCGACGGCGGCGTCGATCAGCGCGGCATCGCCGTCGCTGCAAGCTTGCTCCAGTGCTTCGCAGCATTGGACCAGATGATCCGCCCGTACCATCAACGCACCACCCTTGATGCGGTGAGCGAGGGTGCTCAATTCATGTGAATGACCGCCGGCATGAGCCTTGAGCAGATCTTGCCGGTCTCTGCGATTGGTCTCGGCCAGATCTGCGAGCAACTGCGTGATCAGCTCACGGTCAGTACCGGCGTAACGTTGCAGACCGCTCAGATCGATTTCTGGCGGTGCCGCTTCCTCGACCGGCACGACCGTTGCGAAGCGTGCCGCCAGCCAGGTGCTCAGGTCCGCCAGGCGAATCGGTTTGAACAGACAGTCGTCCATGCCCGCTTCCAGGCAGCGGGTTTTTTCACCGGGTTGTGCATTGGCGGTGAACCCCAGGATCAGTGTGGGTGGCAACCCTTGGGCACGTTCATCATCGCGGATGGCAGCGGCGAGTTCATAACCGCTGAGCACCGGCATGTTGCAATCGGTAATGAGCACATCGAACTCATGCTTGCGCCACTTTTCCAACCCTTGCTGGCCATCCTCGGCGTCCATTACGCTGTGGCCCAGATAGCTCAATTGCCGCGTCAGCAACAGTCGATTGGCCGAGTAATCGTCGATCACCAGAATCGTCAACGGGCGCGTCGCCACCGCTGCTTTCTCGGTCGGCTCGCTCGCCGGCAAGGCCTGCAAGGTCGGCAGATCGAGGCTGAGTCCTATCCGCGTGCCGCCCCCCAGAATGCTGTAGAGCTGCAATCGGCCGCCCATCATCTCGCACAAGGTGCGACTGATCACCAGCCCCAGACCAGAGCCCTGCCGGGCAGAGTACGGGTTATTGCCGGCCTGCACGAACGAGCTGAACAACCGCTGCTGATCACTGGCGCTGATGCCGATGCCGGTGTCTTCGATCCATACTCGAACCTGCAAATGCCCCGGTAATCCGGGTTCGATTTGCAGTGTCAGGCTCACTTGGCCTTCGCGAGTGAACTTGATGGCGTTGCTCAGCAGGTTGGAGAGCACTTGCTTGAATCGAGTGGGGTCAACCCATACTTCCTGATCGCTGCGTTCATCGAGTTCGACGCGCCAGTCGAGTTTTTTCTGCCTCGCCAGACCTTCAAACACCCGGCACACCGACTCGGTCAATGAACGCAGGTTGGCCCGCTCCGGGGCCAGCGTCAGACGCCCGGACTCGATTCGGGCGATGTCCAGAATGTCTCCGATCAGCCCCAGCAATTGCTGCCCGGCATCCGAAGCCACCTCAATCGCCGAGCGATCGACGAGCCCCTCATCCGCCTTTTTCAATGCCAGTTCGAGCATGCCCAGCAACGCACTCATGGGTGTGCGAATTTCATGGCTCATGGTCGCCAGAAACGTGGTCTTGGCGCGATTGGCATCATCGGCGACATCCTTGGCTTCCTGCAGCTGGCTGAGCAGCTGCTGGCGCAGACGAATCTGGCGACGCTGCCAGACGATCCACGATAACGCCAGCACCAGCAATAGGCCGGCAGCGGCAAACGCCTGAATAATGCCTTGGCGATTACGCAGCCAGAAGCTTTGTTCCACCATCAGATCGTTGCGCCAGTACAGCGTGAGTTCATCGATTTCTTCAGGTGCGATGCTCAGTAGCACCTTGTCGAGAATCGAATGCAGCTCGACCGCATCGCGACTGGTCGCCAGCGTGGCGCGGGCCGGATCGGTGCCAACCGTGCTGGTCACCTGCAGCCTGTCTCGGTAGAGCCGGGAAATCATGTAACGCGCACCGATCAGGGAGTTGATGGCGCCATCTGTCTCGCCGGACGCGACCATCGCCATCGCTTCCGCAGTCAGTGGCGCGTCGACCAGTTTGATCTGCGGGAAATACTGGCGAATGAATTCCCCGGCACTGTTGCCCTGGGTAATGGCGAGCGTCTTGCCGGCCATGTCGTCGAGTGTCGCCGGATTGCCGGGACCGATGCGCGTGACCAGCACGATGGGACTGGTCAGAAACGGCCGGGTGAAACGCAGGTGAGTTTCCCGCTCGATGCTGGGGCTGACCCCCGCCACCAGATCGACCTGCCCGGTGTTGATCCATTCGAGCATTTGCGCCACTGATTTTGTAGGCCGTATGTCGAAGTGCAGACCGGTGCGCAGACTGACCTTTGCCAGCACGTCGGCGGCGATACCGAGCAGCTTGCCTTCACTGTCAAGGAAAGAGACCGGCATCAGGTTCTGATTGATCGCCACGCGCAAGCGTGGATGGCGGTCGAGCCACTGTTGTTCGGCGACGCTGAAATTCATCGTCTGCGTGGCCACGATGGAAGCGCCGTTCGCCCCCCAGCGACGCAGGATATTGAGGCGCTCGTTGGTCGGTACCAACGCCAGCGCCTGGTTGACGATGCGCTGCAATTGTTCGTTGGTGCGGTTCATTGCAAACGCGAAACCGCCCGGCTCGATGTGCGAAAAATCAGCCATCTGCACGTTGTTGAGGTAGTTTTTGCTAATCAGGTGATGGGTGCTGATCGCATCGCCCAGGTAGACGTCGGTCTGCCCAAAAGCCACTGCCCCGACCGCTTCCAGGGTCGAGGGGAAGAGCTGAACATGCGCCTTGGGGTAAAAGGCCTGAACCTGTTGTTCTGGCAGGTAGTGATAAAGCATGGCCAACCGTTGCCCGGCGAGGCCGGGTTGCAGGGCGTGCGGCAAATCGGTTCGCGTCACCAGCACCGGTTGATCATCGGCATAGACTGCGGACATGCGCAGTTGCGGGTCCTCAACTTCGTACCGGTTGGCGGTTCCCAGCAGATCCGCAGTGCCCAGCTTGAGCGCCCGCACCGCCTCACCACGCGTTGCGTAGCGCTGAACGACGATTTCCACCTGCAATAATTGCTGGAGCAAACCGGCATAATCCGCAGTCAGGCCTTCGTAATCTCTGCCCGTTGTAGTGATATCGAAGGGCGGGTAGTCCGGTGCAGAGACCGCCAGCACCAACCGGCCCTTCTCACGCAGCCAGCGAGCGTCGTCTTGCGCAAGCTTGACACCCGGCCCGTCAACAGTGGAGCGACCCAGCAGCGTCAGCGTGCGCGGCTCGGCGCAGATGCCTGTTGCCCATAGCAAGGTGCTGAACAGAAGTGCCGCAAGATACTTCACTGAAGCCTTCATTCAGATCAGGTGATTGCGTTTGGCGAAATCACGCAGATGTACGGCAGAGTCGACGCTGAGTTTTTCGATCAAACGGGTCTTGTAGGTGCTGATGGTCTTATGGCTGAGGTTCATCAGGGAGGCTATTTTCTTGTTGGACATGCCTTGGGCCAGATGCTGAAAAATCGACAGTTCACGGTCGGAGAGTGTCTCGATCATCTGCGCCTCGCTGCGCTGCAGGCTGTTCAACGACACCGAACTGGAGGGCATTTTGACGAAGTAGCTGTAACCGGCCATCACCGCCTGCACGCCCTTGTGCAAATGCTGCAGATCATTGGTTTTGGACACGTACGCTTCCGCGCCGGCACGCATGCAGCGGTCCTGATAAAAGCGCGGCTCCTGTGCGGTGAATACCAGCACCCGGCACTTCACCCCGCTTGCCTGGATCCGCATCAGCACATCGAGGCCATCGAGCGTTGGCATGACCAGATCGAGCACCACCAGATCGGGTTTGTGCTCACGAATCATCGGCAACACTTCGCTGCCGGAGGAGGCTTCGAGGATGCGTTGGAACCCCTCCCCCTTCAACACCATGGCGACGGCGGCGCGGACCACCGGATGATCGTCTGCAATCAGCGCTTGCATGAAATCTCTCTGTACTTGGGGCCATCGATCGGGCTGGACAACCCCGGCGAAGCCGAATTAAACGTAGCGCTGTGCCGTGACTTTCGCATGAAAGCCAAGCGGCATCTACCCGATAGAAACGACGCTCCCGACGAACGGTGACACCTGATCGACGCCGGCCATCAGTTGCCGGACGGTGCACAAGTCCGGCAGCGCCGCGGGGCTGAGCTGGACTGTGCGGCAAGCGCCGGCAGGTATCGATGGCAGGCGCACACGATCACTGTCGTATATAAACGCATGGTTGACCTGGGGGTTGTCGATGAAAAAATCGAGTGGATCGATTGAGGCGCGGGTCATGGCCCCATTCATCAGCACCAGGTCAAACGGCTCGCTGGCGTATTCCACCAAGGTGAGCAGCTCGTCGAGGTCGTGCACGGGGGCAATGCAGAAATAACCCAGCTGATTGAACAGTCGCTCTATGCGCATGCGATGAAAGTGCTGCTCATCGGCAATGAGGATGCGTAAAGTTTTAGTCGGCAAGCTGCCCCCCGGAGGACATGGAATTCGTGGGGGCAAAGCCTACGGAAGACGCTCGGAGCTTGATGTAGGACTATTCCGAAATTCCGTGAGACTTATTTGGTGCGGCCTCGTAGGAGGCCAGGGCGGGAATCAGGTGATGGATGATCGTTCCCACGCGCGTGGGAACGGTCCGGGAGGCGATCAGCTGGCGGCTGCGAGCAACACGTCTATCACCGAACGGCTATGTGTACGGGACTTGCCATGTGCATACAGGGAGCCGGCGATTTCATCGGCGCGAATGGGCAGGATCGACAACAAGGTATCACTCAAACCGTGGCTCGCCTGACAGAAGCCCTGCATGTAAATGCCGGCCTTGCAGCGATCGTCGGTGATCAGTTTGTAATGGCGGTCCACTTCGAAATCGCCTAGATATTCCTGCATCGGCGCCAGCAGGTGACGATGCATTTGGCGTTCATAACCGGTAGCCAGAACCACGGCGTCGTAATGGCCAACTGTCAGCTCGCCTGTGGCGTTGTTCCGCACCGACAACTCAATGCCTCGCTCGGTTGACGTGGCCTTCTCCAGGGTGGTCAGGGTGCGGAACGCGTGACGAGCGATGCCCGAGACTTTCTGCCGATAGAAGATCCCGTAAATGCGCTCGATCAGGTCGATGTCCACCACCGAATAATTGGTGTTGTGATATTCGTTGACCAAGCGTTCGCGCTCGCTGCTGACCTGCTGGAACACCAGGTCGGTAAATTCCGGCGAAAACACTTCATTGACGAACGGGCTGTCATCCGCCGGTTTCAGCGCCGAACCGCGCAGGATCATGTCGACCCGCACCGAAGGGAAGCTGTCATTCAAATCGATGAACGCTTCCGCTGCGCTCTGCCCGCCGCCGATGATCGCAATGCGCATCGGTTTGTTGTTAACGCACGGCTGCCTGGCCATTTGCGCCAGGTACTGCGAATGGTGGAACACCCGGGCGTCGTCCTTCAGCGCTTTGAATGCTTCGGGAATACGCGGCGTGCCACCGGCGCTGACCACCACTGAACGGGTAATGCGTACCTGCTGCTGGCCGTCGGTATCGCGGGAAATCACCCGCAGCGCTTCGACCTGCTGGTTATGCTGCACTGGCTCAATCGTCAGCACTTCTTCGCCGTAGCGGCTCTGCTCGGCAAACTGCCCGGCAACCCAGCGCAGGTAGTCGTTGTACTCCATGCGGCAGGGATAAAAAGTGCCCAGGTTGATGAAATCGACCAGACGACCGTGATGTTTGAGGTAATTGACGAACGAGTAAGGACTGGTCGGATTGCGCAGGGTGACCAGGTCCTTGAGAAAGGAAATCTGCAACTCACTCTGAGACACCAGTGTGTTGCCGTGCCAGCGGTAGTCCGCCTGCTTGTCGAGAAACAGCACATCCAGCTTGCCCTGGCTCGGCCCGCGTTCTTGCAGAGCGATGGCCAACGCCAGGTTCGAAGGTCCGAAACCGACGCCGATCAGGTCGTGAACGATGGGCGATGCAATTGCCTGTGTCATTTCCAGTGTCCTCTGGATGAACCCCTTAACAGTGGGGCGTAAGCCTAAGTGACCTGAGCAGCGTGAGCCGGACTGCAAGTCGTCTGTTGAATAGGAACGAGGACAATGAAATGAAATTTAACACTACTTTCGACAAGCAGACGGGATCAATGCGCGTCCCACTGACGCATCCGCACCCGGCAATGCTTCATCGCATTGACGATGTGCTTCTCGACCAACGCTCGGGAAATCCCCAGCCTCTCTGCAATTTCCGGATGCGACAAACCATCGATCTTGCGCAACAGAAAACTTTCGCGGCACAGCCGGGGCAATTCCGCCAACGAACGCTGAAGCATCTCCAGGCGCTGGCCGTGATCAAGGCTATGATGCGGCGACGGGGTGAAGTAGCGCTCTTCGTTGTCGAGCACCTCCAGCGATTCGACCTGGCGCAGGGCATTGCGCCGATGGTCGTCGATCACCAGATTGAGCGCGGTGCGATAAAGGAAGGCCCGCGGCTGCTCGATCGGCGTTTCGCTGGAGCGCTCCAGGATTCGCAGATAGGCGTCATGCACCACATCTTCAGCAACCTGACGGTTGCCTAGCTTGGTGTAGAGGAAACACACCAGCTCGCGGTAGTAGTTTTCCAACATGACTCCCGGCCACACAGGGTGCGGTTTCTGTCCTTGAGCCAGACCCGAGACCGTCAAAATGGACGATGGCAGGATAGTGGCAATTTCGAGTGGGTAATTTATAGTAATTCTCATATAGATTTAAAGCGCTGATTCGATCTGGCAGACAAACCGGCCCCCCTTCTGACCTGTAAAACCTTGTGTCTGGGCCTAAATTCCTTCGCGATTCCAACGTTTACAGGACAGCCCCCGTTTCTGTCGGCCCTCCGGCAGCGTTCGACCATCGGTACTTTCAGGTACCACTCGAGTGACGGGCCGAACTCCATTGGCCGGAACCCTGCATGAAACGTCCCCGACATACCCGACGCGCCTTGCTTGTAGCCCTGTGTCTGATTCCCCTGATTGCCGTGGCCGCCTGGCAGGTCCTGCCGCCGGGTCGCGATCAATTCACCACGGTGCAAGTCGCACGCGGCAACATCGAAAGCAGCGTCACGGCCCTCGGCACCCTGCAACCCCGACGCTACGTGGACGTGGGCGCGCAGGCATCCGGGCAAATCCAGAAAATCCATGTGGAAGTCGGTGATGTGATCAACGAAGGCCAGTTGCTGGTGGAAATCGATCCGTCCACGCAACAGGCCAAGCTCGACGCCGGGCGTTTCTCGGTCGAAAACCTCAAAGCGCAGCTCGATGAGCAACGGGCGAAAAACGAACTGGCGCGGCAAAAGTTCCAGCGCCAGCAGAACCTCAAGGCCGGCGGAGCCACGCGCGAACAAGACGTGCAAAGCGCCCACGCAGAACTGCGTGCGACCCAGGCCCGCATCGACATGTTCCAGGCGCAGATCCGCCAGGCTCAGGCCAGCCTGCGCAGCGATCAGGCCGAGCTTGGCTACACGCGCATTTACGCGCCGATGAGCGGCACGGTGGTGGCCCTCGATGCCCGCGAAGGGCAGACCCTCAATGCGCAACAGCAAACGCCGCTGATTCTGCGCATCGCCAGGTTATCGCCGATGACGGTGTGGGCCGAAGTCTCGGAAGCTGATATCGGTCACGTCAAACCCGGCATGATGGCCTGGTTCACCACCCTCAGCGGCGGCAATCGACGCTGGAACAGCACCGTGCGGCAGATTCTGCCAGTGCCGCCCAAACCACTGGACCAAACCAGCCAGGGCGGCGGCAGTCCGGCGAGTTCGGGTAAAAGCGGCAGCGCTCGCGTGGTGCTGTACACCGTGTTGCTGGATGTCGACAACGCTGACAACGCGCTGATGGCGGACATGACCACTCAGGTGTTCTTCGTAGCCGATCAGGCAAAGGATGTCCTCACCGCACCGATTGCTGCGCTGCACAGTGACACGCAATCCGACAGCCAGATTGCACAGGTCGTCGCCAGCAACGGTGAGGTGCAGCCACGGACAGTGCGCACCGGCATCAGCGATCGCTTGAACGTGCAGATTCTCGAGGGGCTCGAAGAGGGCGACCATCTGTTGATCGGCCCGGCGAACGGGAGTGGCGGCTGAATGCAGACGCCCCTGATCGCCCTGCAAGACATCTGCAAATCCTACGGCGGTGGTGATTCACCGCAGGTCCACGTCTTGCGCGGCATCGACCTGTCGATCCATGCCGGGGAATTCGTTGCGATTGTGGGCGCCTCCGGTTCCGGCAAATCGACTTTGATGAACATCCTCGGCTGCCTCGATCGCCCCACCTCGGGCGTATACCGTTTTGCCGGGGAAAACGTCGCCGCACTCGACAGCGATGAACTGGCGTGGCTGCGTCGCGAAGCCTTCGGTTTTGTGTTCCAGGGCTACCACCTGATTGCGTCCGGCTCGGCCCAGGAAAACGTCGAGATGCCGGCGATCTACGCAGGCTTGCCGGCTGCCGAACGCCATGCCCGCGCCGCCGCCCTGCTCGACCGACTCGGCCTGGCCTCGCGCACCGGAAACCGTCCGCATCAACTTTCCGGCGGCCAGCAGCAACGCGTGTCCATCGCCCGCGCCTTGATGAACGGCGGGCACATCATTCTCGCCGACGAACCGACTGGCGCCCTCGACAGCCACAGCGGCGCCGAGGTCATGAAGCTGCTGGACGAACTGGCGAGCCAGGGTCACGTGGTGATCCTCATCACCCACGACCGCCAGGTCGCGGCGCGCGCCAAACGCATTATCGAAATCCGCGATGGGCTGATCATCAGCGACAACGTGCACGACAAACCCGAGGTGCAAACCAGCACCAACGCCGGCGCCCTGCAAGCCGTCGACTTGCGCAAACGCCTGACCGAGGGCGCCGAAGCCACCGGCGCGTGGAAAGGCGAATTGTTGGACGCCGTGCACGCGGCCTGGCGGGTGATGTGGATCAACAGGTTTCGCACTGCGCTGACGCTGCTCGGGATCATCATCGGCGTCGCATCGGTGGTGGTGATGCTGGCGGTCGGTGAAGGCAGCAAGCGTCAGGTGATGGCGCAAATGGGTGCGTTCGGCTCCAACATCATTTACCTCAGCGGCTGGGCCCCGAACCCCAGAACACCCTTGGGCATCATCACCCTCGATGACGTCGCCGCGGTGGGCAGCCTGCCCCAGGTGACGCGCATCATGCCGGTCAACGGCCAGGAAGCCGGGGTGCGTTTTGGCAACCTCGACCATGTGAGCTACGTTGGCGGCAACGACACCCACTTCCCGGCGATCTTCAACTGGCCGGTGGTGCAAGGCCGTTATTTCACCCAGGACGATGAACGCAACGCAGCGGCGGTCGCGGTGATCGGCCACAAGGTGCGGACAAAATTGCTCAAGAACGTGGCCAACCCGATCGGCCAGTACATCCTGATCGAAAACGTGCCGTTCCAGGTGGTCGGCGTGCTGGCGGAGAAAGGCGCCAGTTCCGGCGACAGTGACAGCGACGACCGCATCGCCATTCCGTATTCGGCCGCCAGTGTGCGGCTGTTCGGCACTCACGACCCCGAATACGTGGCTATTGCCGCGGCTGATGCGCGCAATGTCAAAGAGACGGAAAGCGCCATTGAGCAGTTGATGTTGCGCCTGCACAACGGCAAGAAGGATTTCGAGCTAACCAACAACGCGGCGATGATCCAGGCCCAAGCCCGCACGCAAAATACCCTGTCGCTGATGCTCGGTTCGATTGCCGCGATATCGCTCCTGGTGGGCGGCATCGGCGTGATGAACATCATGCTGATGACGGTACGCGAACGCACCCGCGAGATCGGCATCCGTATGGCCACCGGCGCCCGCCAGCGCGACATCTTGCGCCAGTTCCTCACCGAAGCGCTGATGCTGTCGGTGGTTGGCGGTCTCGCCGGGATTGCCCTGGCACTGATCGTCGGCGGCGTGCTGATTCTCAGTGAAGTGGCGGTTGCGTTTTCCTTGATAGCGGTGCTCGGCGCCTTCGGCTGCGCCCTGGTCACCGGTGTTGTCTTCGGCTTCATGCCCGCCCGCAAAGCTGCCCGGCTCGACCCGGTCACGGCCCTTACCAGTGAATGATCCTTCGATGAAGCCGCAACCGAGTTTGCTGACCCTCTGCCTTTTGCTCGGCGCGTGCGCCAGCCCTGACCCGCGTTTGGACAGCGGCCTGCAGCCGCCACCCAACTGGCAGTCGACGTACGATGAAAACGCCGTGTCGAGCAACACCCGATGGTGGACGCAGTTTGGCAGCCCGCAGCTCGATCAACTGATTGATCAGGCGCGTGTTGGCAGCTACGACCTGGCGGCGGCACTGACGCGAGTTCGTCAAGCCCGGGCGGCGACCGTGATTGCCGGTGGTTCGCTGCTGCCGGAAGTGAAGTCAGCGGTCAACGCCAATCGCCAGAAGCTGATGCGCGGCAACGGCTACAGCCAACTGGACGCTGACAGCAGCGACACCTCCGTGGATTACTTCGATGCCAACTTTAGCGCCAGTTATGAAATCGACTTCTGGGGCGGTCAGCGTGCTGCGCGCAACAGTGCACAATCGAGCTTGCAGGCCAGTGAGTTCGATCGCGACACGGTCGAGTTGACGCTGCTCAGCGCTGTCGCCAACACCTATGCGCAGGCCCTGTCGCTGCAGGAACGGCAACGTATCGCCCAGCTCAATCTGGCGAACGCACAAAAGGTGTTGAGGCTGGTTCAGATGCGCTTCGATGCGGGTTCTGCCACCGCACTGGAGCTGGCCCAGCAAAACAGTCTGGTGGCGGCGCAGCAACGACAATTGCCGCTGGTCCAGCAACAAGCCGAGGAAGCGCGGATAACCCTTGCGGCCCTCCTCGGCCGCCCCGTTCAGGCATTACAGCTCGACGATCAGCGCTTCGCTCAGCTCAGGTGGCCAGTCATCGGTGCAGGCGTGCCGAGCGACCTGTTGAACCGGCGGCCGGACATTGCTCGAGCTGAAGCGCAGCTGGCTGCCGCCAGGGCCGACGTGAGCGTGGCCCGGGCGAAAATGCTGCCAACACTGACGTTGAGCGCCCAGATCGGTTCTGGCGCCGACACCTTCAGCGACGTGCTGCGCAGTCCGTTTTACAACCTCACCGCCGGAGTGGTCGGGCCTGTTTTCAACAACGGCCGTCTTGGTGCCGAACGCGACAAGGCCACGGCCCGCCAGCAAGAACTGCTGGAAATCTACCGTGGCGCAATCATCAACGGCTTTGCCGACGTGGAGAAAGCTCTCAACAACATCCGCGGACTGGATACACAGCGCCAATGGCAAAGCGAGGAGCTGAGCCAGACGCAGACCGCCTTCAATATTGCGCAAAGTCGTTACCAGGCCGGCGCCGAGGATTTGCTCATAGTGCTCGAGACCCAGCGCACGTTGTATGCGGCGCAGGATTTGAATGTGCAGCTGCGGTTGTCGCGGCTGCAGGCAAGTATTGCGTTGTACAAGGCGTTGGGTGGTGGGTGGCAGGTTCAGTGATTTGCGGTGCCTGTCCGGCCGCCATCGCGGGCAAGCCCTAATGCCAGTCAGTTAAGCCCTCCAGCCTTCTTTTTGGGATATTTGACTGGTCTAGGCTTGACCACCCTTGGGTAACTTCGCTGTCGTCTGGCAGGTAGCATGAAGTGTTGAGCCTGGACTCTCAGCTCTGCCAGTCGTTTAGGGATCGTACCTGGCGTTTCAAGCGGGCAGAAACGCAGCGCGTTGCTGACCGCTTGAGCCAACCAGAGAAAGCTCAAACGTTGTGGTACCACCTTTATTTCTTCAGCCATCAAGCGCATCTCCTGGCGGATCAGGTTGTAGGCCAGCAGAGCTCCCCACAGTTCTTGGCGCACCAGATCAGGCTGTTTACTGCGCAATTGCTCTCCTTTGAGCAGGTTTTGCTTGATCTCGCGGTAACCCAATTCGATTTCCCAGCGTTCGTTGTAGTGCCCTGCCACCTGATGGGCAGGGTAACGTTCGGCATCGATCAACGAGGTGAGATAGCGGCGGGGTTTGTCGTCTATCGAGTACTCAATCAGTCGTGCCTGCCAATGGCTAGGAAGGTCGGGACGTTGCTTGAGTGCATCTCTGGAAACAGTCAGTCGCACAAGCCAATCACCGGCGCCCAACTCTTTGATCACCTCGTATTTAAGCGGTTTGCGTGCCCGCATGAGCCAGTGCCGTTCGGTTCCGCTTTGCTGCCAGTCAAGCAAGAGCGCTGCCGAGTAGTAGGCACGGTCAAAAATCGTCACCGAGTGATCGCTTACCGATTTCTCAAGACCTTTGGCATGGCGAAGTTCGCCGACCGAAAACTCGCCAAAACAGGCGTCCCGAATCAAGTGACTATAGGTATCCATCAGGCAAACACCGCGCACTTGTGGCCAGGCTCCGTCTCCCGAGTGAGTCCGCCCGCCACCGAAGGCTTGGCGGTTTTCCGGTGTGTCGGGGGTAGACCACACCACGCCGTCTACCGCAAAGCTGCGTAACCCTAAAAAGCCAGCCGAAGCTGGCTGCTCAGCACCGCCCCATGACTCTGCCAATTGCTTAAACAGTGCCGCCAGAGGCTCTGATCCAAGCCGTTGCCGGGCCTGGACTGCGGCGCTAGGCACAGGCACCTTTGCTTCGCCCAAAGCCAGTCCCAGCTGCTGCACGATGAGCCAAATCGGCTCGTTCTTGAACAAGGCCAACCCCACCACCAACCAGACAATGCGCTCGGCCGGCAGGCGTCTGCGGCGCAGGGAAACAGTTCCGGTCGAAGCCAGCGCTTGCTCGATCCACAGGGGATCGATCAATTGCGCGAAGCGTTCGAAAGAGATCGGATTGAGTTTGGTAACTTCTTGAAGGGCGTTTTGCAGGGACATGAAGCGGACTCATAAAAACATAAACCCGTTTCTATTACTGCTGGGCGGGCAAGTCAATTCCTTAACTGACTGGCATTAGGGCAAGCCCGGCTCCCACAAGGTGATACGTCATGCCCAAAATAGGCGGCACACATAAATCCCTGTGGGAGCGGGCTTGCCCGCGATTGAACGATAACGCGGTATCACCTGCTTAAGTAGTAATCGGCCTGGCCTTCAAATGCCGCGCATACCAAGGCCGTTGCGGCACTTTTCTGAACAAATCCGCCAGTTTTTTCTCGTCTTCCCCAAAGGTGATCCGCAACGCCAGCTTCATGGTTTCCGGGTCCATCTCAACCGACTTGCCGGTTTGCAACCCCGGCGTCGTGCTGCAACCATGGGTGCCCGGCCCCAGCCACGGGTCGTCGATTTCGACCCAACGTCCCGGCGCAAACCAGGCCACGCCATTCACCTCAAGCCGGCTGACCTCCCCCGGATGAAAGCGCTCATGCGCGCGGAACCAGTCTTCCACACGATCATCGATCCAGCCATGGAAATGCCAGAACACGGGGTTCACATGGGACGAAAACGGGTCGCCGAGAAAATCGTTTTCCGGCGCATACCAGCGCGCGGAGAAGTCTGCCGGATCCCGCGCAAACGGCACCGGCTGGCCATTGGACGGATCACGGGGCACCGAGGCCCAGCGCATGTGCAGCCAGTCGTGCAGCCCTAATTCAACCTCTGAACCGAACTGCCCCAGGGTGAGCTTCGACAGATAACGCGGATCACGGTAGCGCGACTCCCAGACCTGAAAGTTACTGTGGTAAGTCTCGGCCGTCTTGATGTCGCTCACCCATTGCGAGTACTCGGCATCGTCGTCGGCCAGCCAGGTCGGTGGCAGCGCAGTGCCGTCGTGGTTATCGCAGTCATTGGCGAAACCGATGCGATCGCGGGCCAGTTCCGGCCGTGGTAATGGAAAGTGCTGCCACGACGGCAAGTCCTGCATCGAACGCGCCGTGCCCAGCATGTGCCGGTGCATGAAGAAGAAGTCCACACCCGAGCCGTTGCGATCCTTGCGCGCGCCACGGGCATCACGCTCTTTATCCCGCGGCCCCGGCTGCCAGCCAATGCCTCGCAAAGCGTTGCGCTTGTCTTCGGACAGCGTGTGCCATTTGTCGCGCGAGGCGTGCCAGAGCTGGTGAAACAGCCGATGTTCGGCGGACACCAGCCAGGCCAGTAGCGGCGCGTTGAGACCGGCTCGCTCGCGAGCCTCGGGAAAAACCCGCTTGAGCGCGATAAAACGATTGTCCTGCGCGGTCATCATCAGTGGGCGATCAAGGTTCAACACCCAACCACTGAGCGTGCCGCTACCCGCATTGCCGAATCCGGCCCAGACTTCGTCCAGCACCATGCGAAATTCGTAATCCGGCGTGCCACTGGCGGCGTTGGCACTGATCAGCCGCCAGCTCAGTTCCGCCGGCCTGGCTGGCGCCAGATCGCCCAGCACTCGATAGCGCGGCTCCTCATCCGAACGCAAGCGCTGGGCGGTGTCGAGAAACCCGACCAAGCCGCGCCCTTTGTGGCCAACATCGAGAAACACTTCCAGCCCGTCCCGTGGCAGGCCTTCGATGCCGGCGTCACGTCCTTCGAAACGAATCTGCCAGACACCGCGCAATGCGTTCGCCAACTGCAGGCCCGCGCTATCCGCCACATCGAATGAAGCTTCACCGGGGGTGATCGTCGGGTCCGGTTTCGTCCATTCGCGATGCCCATAAAAAGCCGCAGGCACGGCGGCGCCGGTCAGTGCCAGACCTGCCATGAACCATCGTCGAGAAATCGTCATTGCCCTACCTGTATCAGCCATGAAGCAGGCTTTATCCAAGCTAGAACGATTGTTGCCTCCGAAAATTTAAAAGCATCGCCAGCAGTCTGGCTCCTACAAGGTTTGGGTAAGCACCGAAGATCTGCTGTGTGCGAGCCTGCTCGCGATGGGGTCATCAGCCCCACTAAATTTGCAAACGGGCCGCTCGTTCTTCCCAGATAGCAAAGGCCCCTGCGCCCGCAAAGGGGCGGCGAACCTGACTGAGATGGCAATGACAAAACCACGTTCGAAAAAGGCCCTGTACATCGGCCTGCCGCTGGCCCTGGCGATCAGTGCCGGGGCGGGGTTCGCGGCCTGGAATTACGGCTTCAAGGATAACCCCGGCTATCCGGCCAACGTCATGAAACAGGCCGATGAGCTGCAAGAACGCATCCTTTCCTTCGACAGCCACGTCACCGTTGCGCTGGACTTCGGCACCGCCGGCAATGAAGCGGACAAGGACGGCACTGGCCAATTCGACCTGGTCAAGGCCGGCCGCGGTCGCCTGTCCGGCGCGGCCCTGACGATTTTCGGCTGGCCGGAGATCTGGAACGGCGCCAACGCCCCCCATCGCCCCACCGCCGGTTTCGTCGACGAAGCCCGGTTCGAACAGGAAACCCGCTACAAAATCATCAGCACGATGGTTCGCGACTTTCCCAACCGGGTCGCCATCGCCTACACCCCCGACGATTTTCGTCGCCTGCACGGCGAAGGCAAGTTCGCGATCTTCCTGAGCATGCTCAACGCCTACCCCCTGGGCAACGACCTGAACGCCCTGGACATGTGGGCCGCTCGCGGCATGCGCATGTTCGGTTTCAGCTATGTGGGCAACAACGCCTGGGCCGATTCTTCACGACCGCTGCCGTTCTTCAATGATTCGCCAGACGCCCTCGGTGGTCTGTCGGAGATCGGCAAACAAGCGGTGCATCGCCTTAACGATCTGGGCGTGATCATTGACGTTTCCCAGATGTCGACCAAGGCTCTGGAGCAAGTTGCGCAGTTGAGCCGCACGCCCATGGTCGCCTCGCATTCGGCACCGCGCGCTCTGGTGGACATCCCGCGCAACCTCAGCGATCGGGAAATGCAACTGATCAAAAACAGCGGCGGCGTGGTGCAGATAGTCGGCTTCCCGACCTACATCCGCCCGTTGAGCCAGGCTACCCGGGACAAACTCAATGCGCTGCGCGCACGTTTCGACCTGCAACCGTTGCAAGGTCTGGAAATGGCATTGATGCCGGGCGATCCAGTCATTACCGTCTGGTCCGACCAGCGTTTCGGCGAATACGCCAGCCAGCTCTATACTCTTGTCGATGAAGAACCGAAGGCCACACTCAAGGACTACGGCGACGCGATCGACTATGCAGTGAAGAAGATCGGTATCGACCACGTTGGCATCAGTTCCGACTTCAATGACGGCGGCGGTCTGGATGGCTGGAAAGATGTCAGCGAAGCACGCAACGTAACGGCCGAGCTGATCAGTCGTGGCTACAGCGAGGCCGATATCGCCAAGCTGTGGGGTGGGAATTTCCTGCGGGCCTGGGACCAGGTGCAGAAGTCATCCAGACCGGTGGCGAAAAACTGATCTCCCACACTGCAAAGGCGAGCCGAGCACATGACTAACCGTCGATCATTCCTCAAGCAGGCCGGTATTCTGGCGGCTGGCTTGCCCCTGAGTGCTGCCGTGAATCTGCCGGCAGTGGCTGTCAATTTACAGCCACTGCCCAGAGACAAATGGGCGCAATTGCGTCTGTTGTTCGACCAGGACCCGGACTACCTGCACCTCGCCAACTTTTTGGTGACGTCCCACCCTCGGCCGGTGCGTGAGGCGATTGAACGCCACCGCGCCAACCTGGATCGCAACCCGGGCCTGGCGATGGACTGGGACCTGGGCGAGACCGAACAACGCGAGCAGGCGGTTCGCGCCTGGGCCGGCCGCTACCTCAATGCCAAACCTGAGCAGATCGCGCTGACCGGCAGCACCACCGAAGGCTTGTCAATGATCTACGGTGGCATCCATGTGGGCCGGGACCAGGAAATCCTCACCAGCGAGCACGAACACTACGCCACCAACTACGCCTTGGGCTACCGCCAGCAGAAGGACGGGGTCAAGGTGCGCAAGCTCAAGCTCTTCCGCAACAGCCACAACGTGTCGGCGGATGAGGTGCTGGGCTCGATCGCCAAAGGCATCCGCCCGAAAACCCGCGTGCTGGGCATGACCTGGGTGCAGTCCGGCAGCGGCGTGAAACTGCCGATTGGTGAGATCGGCAAACTGGTGGAGGAGCGCAATCGCAACCGTGACGAGAAGGACCGCATCCTGTATGTGGTCGACGGGGTTCACGGTTTCGGCGTTGAAAACCTCGACTTTCCCGACATGCACTGCGATTTCTTCATCGCCGGTACCCACAAATGGATGTTCGGCCCACGCGGCACCGGGATCATCTGCGCCCGTTCCGCCGAACTCAAGGACGTCACGCCAACCATTCCAACCTTCTCCGTAGCAACAACGTTCTCGACCATCATGACCCCCGGCGGCTATCACTGCTTCGAACACCGCTGGGCCCTGGACGAAGCCTTCAAGCTGCATCTGGAGCTGGAAAAAGCCGAGGTGCAGGCGCGGATCCATGCGCTCAACACTTTTGCGAAAAACCGGCTGCTGGAACATCCCCAGATCGAACTGGTGACGCCCAAGAGCCCGGACTTGTCTGCCGGTTTCACCTTCTTCCGGGTCAAAGACCGCGACTGCGAAAAAATCGCCGCCCGGTTGATGGAAAACCGTGTGGTCTGCGACTCGGTCGACCGCGACGTCGGACCGGTGATCCGCATCGCACCAGGCCTGCTCAACACCGAGAGGCACATCGACCGCTTCATGGCCCTGCTGCGCAAGATCGCATGACCCTGTGGCAAGGAAGCTTCCGTGGCTTGAGGGCTTTTGTGGCAAGGAGATTTCCGTGGTGAGGGTCTTTTGTGGCGAGGGGGCTCGCCCCCGTTCGGCTGCGAAGCAGTCGCAAAATCTGCTGGCACGATGTATCTGAAGAAATGCCGGGGGCGGCTGCGCCACCCAACGGGGGTAAACCCCCTCGCCACAGAAGCCCCGATCCACAGGCTAGCCCCCTCACCACAGAAGTCCCGATCCACAGGCTAGCCCCCTCGCCACCGTGACTCCGCTTTCCTTCCAATCGAGACGACAGATGAACCGAGATCCATTAATCGCGCCCTTCAGGGTAGTCGCCCTGACCGCCCTCCAACTCCGAGAGCAATATCGACCGTTTCATGGCCCTGCTGCGCAAGATCGCATGACCCTGGGGCAAGGAGATTTCTGTGGTGAGGGTCTTTTGTGGCGAGGGGGCTCGCCCCCGTTCGGCTGCGAAGCAGTCGCAAAATCTGCTGGCACGATGTATCTGAAGAAATGCCGGGGGCGGCTGCGCCACCCAACGGGGGTAAACCCCCTCGCCACAGAAGCCCCGATCCACAGGCTAGCCCCCTCACTACAGAAGCCCCGATCCGCAGGCTAGCCCCCTCGCCACCGTGACTCCGCTTTCCTTCCAATCGAGACGACAGATGAACCGAGATCCATTAATCGCGCCCTTCAGGGTAGTCGCCCTGACCGCCCTCCTCGCCGGTCTGCTGCCGACCACCGCCCAGGCGGCCACTTCCGCGCACCCCGGCAAAGTATTCAAGGACTGTCGCGACTGCCCGGAAATGGTCGTGCTGCCCGCCGGCACCTTCACCATGGGCACGCCAGACGAAGAAGTCGGTCGGGAACCCGACGAAAGCCCCATGCACGAGGTGACCTTTGCCAAACCGTTCGCCATGAGCCGGTTCCAGGTCACCGCCGGTGAATGGGACAGCTACGTGCGCGAGAGTGGCGTGACCATCGCCAACGGCGATACGCGGCCGGGTCGCGAATGTGTCGCCAGCAAACCGCGTTACCCACAAGGCCCGCGTCAGCCGGCGGTGTGCATGAACTTCGATGACGTAAAAAACTACGTCGCCTGGCTCTCGAAAAAGACCGGGCAGCAGTACCGCATGGTCAGCGAAGCCCAACGCGAATACGCCGCGCGCGGCGGCACCAAAGGACCGTTCCCGTTCCCGTTCGATGATGGCAAGGCATACAGCATCAGCAAGCATGCCAACACTTACGGTCCGGCGGACGGTTACAGCCACAGTTCGCCGGTCGGCAGCTACCCACCCAACGCATTCGGTCTGTACGACATGCACGGCAATGTCTACGAATGGGTCGAAGACTGCGAGCACCCGGACTACATTGGCGCTCCAACCGACGGCAGCGCCTGGGTCGAGCCCGACTGCGAAGCGGTGCGTATTCGCGGTAACGACTGGGGTGAAGCGCCGGTGTTCTCCCGCTCGGGCAACCGCAATAGCCAATACCGGCAAGAGCGTGGCGACTGGATGGGGTTCCGAATCGTGCGTGAGCTCTAGGCCCCCCCTCATTAATTGCACAATTAATGGAATCCCCTGTAGGAACGAGACTGCTCGCGAAGGCGGACGAACAGTCGACATTTGTTTGACTAGAAGTCAGTCATCGCGAGCAGGCTCGCTCCCACAGGGTATGCGTAGTGTCAGTGATTTTTGCTATTGCCCCGCAGCCCTCACCGCCAGTCGGCGACCTTGTAAATTACCCCCTCGATCAGCCGTTCTACTGGGTATCTGCCTTTATACCCAAGGAACTGTTTTCCATGACCCAGCCTCCCCGTGGCGCCATCGGCGAGTTGTTCGCCCTGTTGAAACCGTTCCGACTCATCGTCGCCGCGTCTATTTTCCTGGGCATGGTCGGCGGCTTGAGCGTCACGGTGCTGCTGGCGACCATCAACAATGCCCTGCATTCGGACACCGGCCTGACCCAGGGCGTCGTCACCCTGTTTGCCGGCCTGTGCCTGTTGGCGCTGCTGAGCTCGATCTGTTCGGACATCGGCACCAATTACGTTGGCCAGCACATCATCGCCAGGCTGCGCAAAGAGCTCGGTGAAAAAGTCCTGTCGGCGCCGATTGAACAAATCGAACGCTATCGCAGCCATCGCTTGATTCCGGTACTGACCCACGACGTCGACACCATCAGCGACTTCGCCTTCGCCTTCGCCCCGCTGGCGATTTCCGTGACCGTGACCTTGGGGTGCATGGGCTACCTGGCCATCCTGTCGTGGCCAATGTTCCTGATCATGATCGCCGCGATCCTGATCGGCACATCGATCCAGGCTTACGCCCAAAGTAAAGGAGTGCAGGGCTTCATGGCCGCCCGGGATGCTGAAGACGAACTGCAGAAGCACTACAACGCGATTGCCGAAGGCGCCAAGGAACTGCGGATACACCGTCCGCGTCGCCAGCGCATGTTTGTCTCGGGCATCAAGGCCACAGCCGAATTCATCTGCAACACCCAGGTCCGTTCGATCAACACCTTCGTCATCGCCAAGACCTTCGGCTCGATGCTGTTCTTCGTGGTCATCGGCCTGGCGCTGGCGTTGCAAACCTTTTGGCCAAGCGCCGACAAGACCGTCATGAGTGGCTTCGTGCTGGTGCTGCTGTACATGAAAGGCCCGCTGGAGCATTTGATCAGCACGTTGCCAATTGTCAGCCGTGCGCAGATTGCCTTCCGCCGGATCGCCGGGTTGTCGGAGCAGTTTTCCACCCCCGAACCCCATCTGCTGCTCAGCGATAAAGGCAACGTCAAGCACGCGGTGCACGAACTGAAACTGGCCGATGTGGGTTTCAGCTTCCCGGCGGCCGACGGCGCTGCACCTTTCCAGCTCGGGCCGGTAAATCTGACGATCCAGCAAGGCGACATCACCTTTATTGTCGGCGAGAACGGGTGCGGCAAGACCACGCTGATCAAATTGCTGCTGGGTCTGTACACGCCACAACAAGGCGAGATCCGCGTCAACGGCGAGGCGATCGATGCGCAGAATCGTGATGATTACCGCCAGTTGTTCACCACGATCTTTGCTGACTACTACCTGTTCGATGATGTGGTTCAGGGCGATCAGCACATTCCCGAAGACGCCAACAAATACCTGCAACGCCTGGAGATCGCGCACAAGGTCAGCGTCAAGGACGGCAACTTCACCACCACCGACCTCTCCACCGGCCAGCGCAAACGCCTCGCGTTGGTCAATGCCTGGCTCGAAGAACGTCCGGTGCTGGTGTTCGATGAGTGGGCGGCCGACCAGGACCCGACCTTCCGCCGGATTTTCTATACCGAACTGCTGCCGGATCTCAAACGCCTGGGCAAAACCATCATCGTAATCTCCCACGATGACCGCTACTTCGACGTAGCAGACCAGTTGGTGCGGATGCAAAGCGGCCGGGTGGTCACCGAACTGGCACCGGCCTGATTGCGCACACGAGGAGATTACCTGTGGCGATGGGGCTTGCCCCCATTCGGCTGCGCAGCAGTCGTAAAACCTGTGTGCTCGGTATGACTGACTGGCGCTGGGGGCCGCTTCGCAGCCCAACGGGGGCAAGCCCCCTCGCCACAGGAATCACCCTCACCACGAAACGGCGTTGTTTGTCCTTTGTGAAATTTATTTGACGGGTTTCTTTCCGGTTTTTGGTTTGTGCCGCGTCTAATAATCATTCTTATTAACAAAAACTCTAATCGACAATTTCAGGAGCTCAGGTAAGTAATGCGATCTCTACCACCCCGCACACCTCTCGCGCTGGCCGTAAAACGCCCGGCTTTGCATCGCGCCCTGTTCACCAGCGTTCTGCTGACCGCTACCTTGTTCGGGAGCTCGATGGCCAATGCTGCGGCTGTAAAAGTGAATATTGCCGGGCAGCCGCTGTCCAGCGCGCTGACCGAGCTGGGCATGCAGACCAACCTGCAGATTCTGTACAGCCCTGACCAGGTCGCCGGCATCAAGTCCCGTGCCGTGTCCGGTTCTCTGGAACCGTCCGAGGCGCTGAGTGCTTTGCTCAAAGGCACCGGCATCTCGTTTCAGATCAATGGCAACAGCGTCACCCTGGTTTCCGGTGGCGGTTCAACTGTGCAACTGGGCGCTACCACCATTTCCGGCCAGGCCCTTGGCCTGACTACGGAAGACACTGACTCCTACACCACCGGCGCCACCACAACCGCGACCAAGCTGCCGCTGACCCTGCGCGAAACGCCGCAATCGGTGACGGTGGTGACGCGTCAGCAAATGGACGATCGTGGTGTACAGAGCGTTGGCGATGCCTTGCGCAATACCCCCGGCATCACGTCGCAGAAATACGACAGTGACCGCACCGAATTTTCCGCCCGTGGCCAGGCCATCACCAATTTCCAATACGATGGCGTCAATACCATCTACGACGGTGTGTACGGTGAAAACCCGAACAACAGCGACGACTCGGCCAGCCTGGACCATATCGAAGTCATCAAAGGCGCAACCGGCCTGATGACCGGTACCGGCGACCCTTCCGCCACGGTCAACCTTATCCGCAAGAAGCCGACCAGGGAATTCAAGGCCTCGGTCAGCGCCACCGCCGGCCGCTGGGACAAATACCGTGCGGAAGGCGACATTTCCGGCCCGCTGACCGATTCCGGCAACGTGCGCGGCAGATTCGTGACCGTGTATCAGGACGCCAACTCGTACCTGGATCACTACAGCCAGAAGAAAGATTTGTTTTACGGCGTCCTTGAAGCCGACCTGACCGACGACACCCTGCTGACCTTCGGCATCGACCGGTCCAGCGCGACCCCGCGCGGTTCGTCCTGGACCGGTAACCCGACGTACTTCGCCGATGGCGGGCGTACCGAGTTTCCGCGTCACTTCAACCCGGCTGCCGACTGGAGCCGTCGTGATTTCGACAGCACCACCTACTTCGCATCGCTGGAACAAGCGCTGGCCAATGACTGGAAACTCAAAGTCAGCCTGGACCAGAAAACCACCGATCACGACACGCGACTGGCCTCGGCCAGCGGCGGCAACCCGGACCGCGTTACCGGTGAAGGCATGTTCATGTACTGGGGTCGCTGGGAAGGCCATCGCGTGCAGAACACTGCTGACGTGAACGTCTCCGGTCCCTTCAGCCTGGGCGGTCGTGAGCACGAACTGGTCGCCGGTGTCATGGCATCCCACTCGCGTCAGACCGGTGCGACCTACGACACCAGCGCGTTCTCTCAGGTGCCGGGCAGCATTTATGACTGGAACGGCGAACTGGCGAAGCAGGATTTCCCGAAGAACGGCAAATACGAACGCACCCAGAGCCAGAACGGTGTTTACCTGGCCACGCGCCTGCGTCCCACCGATGACCTGTCGTTCATCCTCGGTACCCGTCTGAGCACTTTCAAGTACAGCGAAGACTACAGCTACTACCCGGGCGCCAACCAGACCGACACCCACGCCAGCTACAAGGAACATGGTGTCGTCACCCCTTACGCCGGTGTGGTTTACGACCTGAACGACACGTACTCCGCGTACGCCAGCTACACCAATATCTACCAGCCGCAAATCTACAAGGACGCCACTGGGTCCACCCTGGAGCCGGTAGAAGGCAACGCTTACGAGACCGGCCTTAAAGCGGCCTACTTCGAAGGCAAGCTGAACGCCAGCCTGGCGTTTTTCCGCATCGAACAGGACAACGTCGCTGAATCGATCGGCACCAACCCGGTCACCAACGAAGGCATCTACAAAGCCATCGACGGCGCTACCACCAAGGGCGTGGAACTGGAACTGGCCGGTGAACTGGCCGACGGCTGGAACCTGTCCGCCGGGTACACCTACGCCCGTACCCGCGACCAGGACGAGCAACGGATCTTCGGCTACCCCCTGTCCACCACCCGCCCTGAACATGTCGTGCGTACCTTCACCACTTACCGTTTGCCAGGTGTGATGAACAAGTTCACCGTCGGCGGCGGCGTGAGCTGGCAGAGCGCGTTCTACGGCAAGATCTACAGCGCCAACGTGGGCGACTACACCCGGATCAGGCAAGGTGGCTATACCCTCGTGGACCTGATGACCCGTTACCAGTTCGACGACCACCTGAGCTTCACCGTCAATGCCAACAACGTCTTCGACAAGAACTACCTGACGGGCCTGGGCAACTTCGATACCACCTTCTACGGCGAGCCGCGTAACGTGCAAGTCACCGCGAAGTATGATTTCTGAGTCGTGAGCTGGAATGAAAAATGCCTGTGTCGTGAGATGCGGGCATTTTTTTGGGCTGGTAGATGCGTGTTGAATGTCAGGCCGCCATCGCGAGCAAGCTCGCTCCCACATGGGATCTTCAGTGTTCACAAAACCCCTGTGGGAATTAGCTTGCTCGCGATGGCGCCCGTCAAGCCAACCCAGAACAACTGCCGGACACAAAAAAACCGCCACCCCTGATCCAGGCATGGCGGTTTTTTTCATTTCAACTCAAACCCGCAAACGCACCCACCCCGCCACTTGCGAGTGAATCCCTTCCACCTCCCCTAACAACCCCGCCATGCGCATGAAATCATGGGTCATTCCCGGCTGCTCCAGTAACGTCACTTCATTGCCCGCCGCGCGCAACAAGTCGGCATACGCCACCCCTTCGTCACGCAACGGATCGTACCCGGCCAGGTACACCAGCGCCGGCGCCATGCCTGAAAGATCAGGCGCCAGCAGCGGCGAGCAACGCCAATCCGCAAGGTCCTCTGCCGTGCGTGCGTAATGCGCGTAGAACCAGTCCAGCGTTGGCGTCTCCAGCAAATAGCCTTCGGCGAAATCACGATGGGATGCGCGCTTTGTGGTCGCATCCGTCACCGGGTACAGCAGGACCTGCGCCTTGGGTTTCAAGGTCAGTTCCGCAGGCTCACGCACCGCCATGATCGACAGCACCGTGGCCAGTGTCGCGCCCACGCTGTCACCGACCAACGCCACCCGGTTTGCATCCAGCCCCCGCGCCGCGCCTTCGCGCACCAGCCAGTTGCCGGCATCGCAGGCGTCCTGCACTGGCGTCGGGAAACGCCACTGCGGCGCCAGTCGATACTCCACGGTCAGTAACGCAAACCCGCCCTGCGAGGCGAGTCGCCGGCACAGCGCATCATGGGAATCGAGGCTGCCAACCACATAACCACCGCCATGGAAATACAACACCACTGGCTGCAAGCCGTCGACCGGTGGCCCATCGCGATACAACCGCGCCGACAGACTGTGGCCGTCCCGTGCAGTCAAGGTGAAGTTCTCGCAGACCACGTTGTCCAGGGGTACATCGAGAAATCCGGAGGAGGTTTCAAAATCGATCCGCGCCTGTTGGGGCGACTGTTCATGCATCGCACGACTTTTGCCGGTCAGCCGGCCGAACTCGGCGAGTTCGAGAAATGCTTCAAGTTCTGGCAAAACCGCCATGGACAAATCCTTCTACATATCAGGTCAATACTGTTGCTTTTGCATGAGCGGTGTGGGCTGTGTAGGAACCGTCAGGCAATTACCAAACGTTGTTCCAGCAAGCCTTCAAGCTCATCGAGCAACTGATCACCGCGCAGCAGTTCGTAGTGCCCGCCCGCCAACAGGCGATCAACACCATGGCTGCCGACCTGGGCCTCGAACACCCGGCGCTCGTCGTCGCGTTCGGCCACCCACCAGCGATGGGCCCAAGCCTGGATCGTCGGCAGATGACGATGCGCCAGCGCCAGATGTTTGAGGCGTAAGCCGGTGGCGAAGATATGCGCAAGCTCAGCCGCGCCCAATGCGGCCTGTTCGTCGGAACCGTGCAACGCGGCTTCGATGACGGCGGTGCAACCCTCGCGTTCACCCAAGCCATCGGTTTCCAGCGCCATCAAGGCTTGAGCCTCATTAGCGGGCAAACCAAGCACAAATTTGAGGAAATCGCTCAGGTCTTCGCGCCAGTCCCCCGCTTCTGCGGCGCCAGCCACGTAGCTGTCAACGAGCCCGGCAAACGCCACGGCTTCGCCCTGATTTTCAAGTTCGTGAGCGACCAGTTGCGTCAACGCACCACCCAACGACCAGCCCAGCAAGTAATACGGCCCCTTGGCCTGCTGAGCACGAATCCGGTGCGCATAGGCCTGGGCCATCGCTAAAAGCGACTCGTCCTGCCAGTGCGGGTCCAGCAGCATGCGGCATTGCACGCCGTACACCGTGCGCCGGCCTTCCAGTCGCCGCGCCAGCGGTTCGTAGTCGAACACCGTGCCGAACCCGGCGTGCAGGCAAAACAGCGCCGGCACATTCGGGATCCGTGCATTCAGCGCCAGCAGAGGATCCGGCGCAGCCGAGGGTTCGGCGGTCTGATAGCCACTGAGTTCGGCAATGGATGGCTTCTGCATCAGGTCCCGCAGCTTCATTTCAAAGCCCGGTTGTGACTGACTGCGTACCCTCGAGATGACTTTCAGCACCTGCAAGGAATCCCCGCCCAGCTCGAAGAAGTTGTCGTCGATGCCCACTTGCGGCACGCCGAGCACCTCTTGCCAGATGGCGGTCAGCGCCGTCTCCAGTGCATTGCGTGGCGCGCGATAGCCGCCAAGTGCCCATTCCGGCGTCGGCAGCGCGCGACGATCGAGCTTGCCGTTGGCCGATAGCGGGAAACGCTCCAACACAATGATGCGCGCCGGCACCATGTAATCGGGCAGTTGCGCTTGCAGTTCGGATTTCACGCGACGATCCAGCCCGACAGCACCTGCCGCCACCACATAGCCAACCAATTGCTTGCCGGTGGGCGTGTCGTGCACCACCACGGCGGCCTCCTGCACGTCCGGACACTCACGCAGACGCGCCTCGATTTCGCCCGGTTCGATGCGGAAACCCCGGATCTTCACCTGCTGATCGAGACGCCCCAGGTAGTCGATCAACCCGCATTCGCGCTGGCGCACCAGGTCGCCGGTACGGTACATGCGGCCGCCTGCCTCAAACGGATCGGGGATGAAACGCTCGGCGCTCATGCCGGGACGCTGGTGATACCCGCGCCCCAGGCATTCGCCACCCAGATACAACTCACCACTGACACCGACCGGCAACGGATTGAGGTCGGCATCCAGCACATACACACCACGCCCGGCCACACCGCGCCCGATCGGTGCATAGGCGGCGTCGCAGGTGTCGCTGGCTTCGGCACGCCACAGCAGCGGCGTAACCACGGTTTCGGTCGGGCCATAACCGTTGACCAGACGCTGCGGACGCAAGGCACGCTTGACCTGCTCGAAGCTGGCCTGCGGCACTGCATCGCCGCCAAAGCAATACACCTGGACCGCGGGCGGATTGCCCAGACGCTCGGCCACTTCGGCCATCTGTTGCAGGTACGCCGGCGGAAAGCAGGCGACGGTGACGGCATGACGCTGCATCACTTCCAGGGTTTGCTCAGGGGTCCACACACTGTCATCGCGGATGACCAGACTGCCCCCGGCCAACATCACACTCAACCAACGCTCTTGCGCGCCGTCGAAGGCGAATGACATGAAGTGCAACTCACGGCTGCGCGACGCCAGTTCGTAGAGTTCGATGATGCCGCGGCAATGCCGGGCAATGGGTCCACGCGCCACGGCCACGCCTTTCGGTTGGCCGGTGGAACCGGAGGTGTAAATCAGGTACGCCAAGTGCCCCGGCAAAGGATGGGAAACCGGGCACGCGACGTTGTCGGCAATGCTCAATTGATCCAGCAACAGGCGTGGCGGGCTGTCGGCCCAAGTCAGTCGATCACCCAGATCGCTGTCACAGAGCAACAGGCTGGCCGCCGAATCGCTCAACAGCCAGGTCAGTCGTTCAGTCGGGTACGCCAGGTCCAAAGGCAGATACGCCGCGCCTGCTTTGAGCACTGCGAGGAACGCGACGATCGTGCGTTCGGAACGCGGCAATGCCACCGCCACCAGGCTCTCCGGGCCGATACCGCGATCGATCAAGTGCTGCGCCAGCCCATTGGCCTGCGCCTCAAGTTCGGCATAACTGATGTCCCGATCTTCACAGATCAAGGCGATTTTCTGCGGCTGCGCTTTTACGTGCAAAGTGAACGCATGCAGCAAATCAGCGCTGTCATCGCACGCCTGCGGCAAGCTTAAACGTGCCTGCGGCAAGCCAATATTGCCGAGCAGACACGAGGCATCTTCAGGCAACGCACGCAGCAACCCTTCCAACTGCGCACGGATTCGTTCCACTTCTACATCACTGAAGCGATCACGCAGGAACAGGTATTCGACTTCCAGACCTTCCTCGTTGGCACTGACCATCAGGTCCATCGGGAAGTTAGTGACGCCGCCGCTGCCGACTTCGGCAAAGCGCAGTTCCCCTTCCTCGCCCCCTTTCAAGGCTCGGTCCACCGGATGGTTTTCGAACACGATGATGCTGTCGAACAGACCCTGGCCACCTTGGCCGGCCCAGCGCTGAATGTCCGACAGCGGTGTGTGCTCGTAGTCGCGGACCCTCAGGTTGTAATCCTGCAAGTCGCGCAACCACTCGCCCAACGGTTGTTGCGGATCGAGTGTTTGAATGACAGGCAAGGTATTGATGAACAGGCCGAGCATGTCCTGCGCACCGGCAAGCCCCGTTGGACGCCCCGCAACCGTGGCGCCGAACGCGACGCTGCGTTGACCGCTGTGGCGTTGCAGCAACAACAGCCACGCACCTTGCACCAGCGTGTTCAGTGTCACGCGCTGACGCTTGGCGAAGGTGTGCAGTTTGCGCGTGGCTTGGGCGTCGAGGTTGCTGTACATCACGCCGTGACCGGAACCTGTTGCACCCGAAGCCTTGGCCAGAATGGTCGGCTCTTCGAGCAGCGTAAGGCGTTCACGCCAGAAGCCTTCAGCCTGTGCACCGTCCTGGCGTTGCAGCCAGGCGATGTAGTCGGCGTAACGACCGGTCAGGGTTGGCAGGCTGTCGTTGTGATACAGGCGCAGCATGTCGCCCAGCAGACGCGAGGCGCTCCAGCCGTCGAGCAACAGGTGATGGTAAATCCAGATCATCTGGTAGCGGTCATCACCCAGACGCACCAGGATGAAACGCATCAACGGCGGGCAGCTCAGATCGAAGCCCTTGGCCTGTTCCGCCGCTGCCAGTTCGCTCAGCGCCTGTTCGGTGTCGCTACGCTCGCGCCAGTCGAGTTCCTTGATCGGCAACTCGACGTCGGCAAACACTGCTTGCAGCGGATCAGCCAACCCGTCGCGCCAGCGGAACGCCGCGCGCAGCACTTCATGACGCGCAACCAACGTCTGCCAGGCCGCGCGGAAACGCGGCAGCTGCAAACCGTCGACCGCCACGCTCAACTGGTTGACGTAGGGGTTGAGCTCCGGTGAATCGAGGCAATGGAACAACATGCCTTGCTGCATCGGCGACAGCGGATACAAATCCTGCAGACCTTCACGGGCGGCGATATCGATGTGCGGCACCAGCGAAAACGCGTCGACGTTGGGTGCTTCGATCAGCGTTGCTCCACGGCTGCTGGCCACTGTGGCCAACGCACGAATGGTTTGCTGCTCGAACAGTTGTTTGGGACTGAACACCAGCCCGCGCTGCCCGGCACGGCTGACCGCCTGCAGCGAGATGATCGAATCACCGCCCAGCTCGAAGAAGTTTTCGGTGACGCCCAGCGAATCCACGCCCAACAGTTCCTGCCAGATCTCAACCAGCAATGCTTCGGCGGGCGACGCGGCAGGCACGTGATCGTGGTTCTGCCGAGTGGCCTGCGGCGCTGGCAGGCCCTGGCGATCGAGCTTGCCGTTCGGCGTCAGTGGCAGCGCGGCCAGGCACATCAAATGCGCCGGCAACATGTGCGCCGGCAGCCGGCTGCGCAGATGAGCCGTCAGCGCCTCACGCAACGCCGGTTCATCGGCGAGCGGATCGCGGGGTACCACGTAACCGACCAACTGCCGGTTGACCGGGCCTTCGCGATCAATCACCAAGGCTTCACGCACGCCGTCATGTTCCAGCAGGCAGGCTTCGATCTCGCCGAGCTCGATGCGGAACCCGCGAATTTTCACTTGCTGGTCGATGCGGCCGAGGTATTCGACGACGCCGTCGGCACGGAACCGTGCAAGGTCGCCACTGCGATACAAGCGGCCGCCGGGCACAAACGGGTCCGGTACGAAACGTTCAGCGGTCAGCTCCGGACGTTGATGGTAACCACGGGCAACTCCTTCGCCGCCCAAGTACAACTCGCCCGCGATGCCGACCGGCACCGGCTGCAGACCGCCATCCAGAATATAGGCGCTGCGATTGCCGACCGGCCGACCGATTGGCATGAACGCTGAATCGAATTCGGTATCCGGGTATGCCAGCCAGATCAGCGGCGTGATCACCGTTTCGGTCGGGCCGTATCCGTTAATCAGGCGCTTGGGTTGCAGCACCTGCTGGACTTCATCGAACGCATGCCGGGCCATGCCCTCACCACACGGGGTGTACGAACGGATCGGCAAGTCACGCCCCGCTTCGCCCATGAAATCGGCAATCTGCGAGAGATAAGTCGGGGTGAAGCAGGCGATGGTGATGCCGTGTTTTTCGATCTCGGCGCAGGTGCGCTCCACGCTCCACAATTCGTCATCGCGCGGCATCACCGCCGAACCGAACATCAGTGGCGTCAGCCAACGCTCGTGGGCGCCGTCGAAACTGATCGAGGCGAATTGCAGTTCGCGATCGTCCGGGGTCATGCCGTACAACTCGCCAATCGACAGGCAATGCATGGCCAGCGGACCGTGGGCCACGCTGACGCCTTTCGGCCGGCCCGTGGAGCCCGAGGTGTAAATCAGATACGCCAGGTTTTCGCCGCAGGTCAGGTTGACCGGGTTAGTGTCCACCATGAGTTCCAGCGGCTCGCGGTCGATTTCCAGTACCGGCAGGCCTTCGGGCAACGGCAGTTTTTCACGTAACCACGATTGGCTGACCATCAGCGAAATGCCGCTGTCTTGCATCAGGTAGCGCAGGCGTTCCGTCGGGTAAGCCGGGTCCAGTGGCACGTAAGCTCCGCCAGCCTTGAGGATCGCCAGCAAGCCAACGATCATGTCCGGCGAACGCTGCATGGCCAGACCAACCCTCACTTCCGGGCCAATGCCCAGCGCGCGAAGACGATGGGCCAGTTGATTGGCGCGGCGGTTGAGCTGGTCGAAGCTCAGTTGCAGATCGTTGAAGATGAGCGCGGTGGCGGCCGGTCGGACGAGCGCCTGGGCCTCGATCAACTGATGCACGCAGAGCGGATTTTCTGCCGCGGTAAACGCCGGATTCCAATCGATCAACTGTTGTGTGCGTTCCGTCGCAGTCAGCAGGTCCAGTTCACTCAATGCAGCCTGTGGCGCGGCGACCATCGCCGCCAGTAACGCGGCCAGATGCTCGCTCATGCGAACGATGGCTTCGTTGCTGAAATGCCCACACTGGTAGCTCCAGCTCAGGCTGAGTTGCCTTTCGGCAGTGGCCGCCAGGGTCAGCGGGAAGTTGGTGCGCTCATGGTTCTGTGGAATCGAAAAGCTCAAACCCGCCGGCGCGCCCTGTTGCAGCGCTTCGGCCAGCGGGAAGTTTTCGAACACCAACAGGCTGTCGAACAGTGGCTCGCCGGCACGCCCGGCCCAGCGCTGAATGTCACTCAATGCGGTGAACTCATGCTCACGCAGTGCCAGGTTCTGCGCCTGTAAACGGGTCAGCCACTGGGCGACGCTTTCCACCGCGTCCGGGCTGCTGATCACCGGCAAGGTGTTGATGAACAGGCCGAGCTGGCTTTCAGCCCCCGGCAAATCTACCGGACGTCCTGCCACGGTCGCGCCGAACGCGACACTGCGTTGGCCGCTATAGCGCTGCAACAGCAGTGCCCAGGCCCCTTGCACCAGCGTGTTGAGCGTGACTTTGTGCCGACGGGCAAATTCGCTGAAGCGCTGGCTGGCAGCGACATCGAAGGTCTGGCGATGGTCGGCAAATTCCGTTGCCGACAGGTTTTTGCGGTCGCCATGGGCCAGGCTCTGCGCCAGCAAAGTCGGGTTGTCGAGGGACGCCAGTTGCTCACGCCAGAAGATCTCGTCCGCCTGGGCATCCTGACGTTGCAGCCAGCCGATGTAATCGGCAAAACGCCCGGTCGGCGCCTGCACCTCTTGCCCGGCATAACGCTGCAAGACTTCGCCCAACAGCAGTGAATTACTCCACCCATCGAGCAACAGGTGATGGTGGGTATAGATCAGTTGCTGACGCTCATCGTCGAGGCGCACCAGAGTCAGGCGCATCAGCGGTGCCCGGGTGGGATCGAGTTGCAGGCGTTCGCTGTCGATCAACTGCGTCAGCGCTGCAGCCTGACCGCTGCGGCTGCGCCAGTCGAGGCAGGTCAACGGCAATTGCAGATGACGATGGACCACTTGCACCGGCGCTTCGAAGCCGTCCGGAAAGTGGAAGCTGCTGCGCAGGATCGGATGAGTGTCGAGCACCGCTTGCCACGCGCGGCCGAGACGCCCGGCATCGAGCCCCCGGACTTCGACACTGAGTTGATTGACGTAGGCGCCGGGCGCCGACTCGTACACGCTGTGGAACAGCAAACCGGCCTGCATCGGCGACAGCGGATACAGGTCTTCGATTTGCGCCGGCGACACCGGCAAGCCATCGAGTTGTGCCTGGCTTAGACGGGCCAACGGGAAGTCCGCCGGGGTCACGCCGCCCGCACTTTCGCCCAGGCAATGGGCGATCAGCGCCAACAACTCGCGTTGATAATCCGCAGCCAGCGCTTCGATTTCACTTAGGTCGAAGCATTCGCGGCTAAAGGTCCAGTCGAGCTTGAGTTCACCGCCATAGACCTGACCGTCCACCGACAGCCAGTTAGGCAACGGTGCGTCCGCCGACTGCGCAGCGCCGCTGGACTGCGTGGCAGGTTTGAACAGTGCGTTTTCGGCGAAGCTCTGATCGAACTGGCCGAGGTAGTTGAACGTCACCCGCGCTTGCGGCAGAGCGGCCAACGCCGATTGGCTCGAGGCATCGCCCATGTAGCGCAGCAGGCCGTAGCCCATGCCTTTGCCTGGGATTTCGCGCAGTTGCTGCTTGATGGCCTTGATTGAACCGCCAAGGTCAACGGTCGGCGTCAGGCGCACCGGGAACAGGCTGGAGAACCAGCCGACGGTGCGGGTCAGGTCGATATCGTCGAACAGTTCTTCGCGGCCGTGCCCCTCGAGCTGAATCAGCACTGAGGCGTCGCCGGTCCAGCGGCTGAGGGTGCGGGCGAGCGCGGTCAGCAGCAGATCGTTGACCTGCGTGCGATAGATCGCTGGCGCCTGTTGCAGTAACTGGCGAGTCTGTTCGCGGTCCAGGCCAATGCTGACGCCCTGTCGCAAGTACCCGGCCTGGCTGGCCTGGGCCTTGGCGGCTGGCAGCGAATCATTCGCCCCGCTCAGCTGCGCCCGCCACCAGCCCAGTTCGGCGGCAGCGGCTTGGGAACGCGCGTAGGCGTCGAGTTTTTCGGCCCAGACCTGGAAGGCGCTGGTTTTTGGCGGCAGGTCTTGTCCCTGGTAAGCCGCCTGCAAATCTTCCAGCAACACCCGCCACGACACACCGTCAACGGCCAGGTGATGGATCACCAGCAGCAAACGCTGGGAACCATCGGCCTGAGCAATCAGCGCCACGCGCAGCAACGGCCCGTCCTGCAGACTGAGGCTGCGCTGCGCTTCGTCGCACACCGACTCCAGCGATTCATTGCTGGCGACCCGGGCGGTCCAGAGCATGTCGATGACATCGCAACTGTCGGCCCCGACGTAGCGTGCCGACCATTGGCCGTCGAGCTGGCTGAAGCGCAAACGCAACGCATCGTGTTGCCTGAGCAGGCGTTGCAACGCCGCTTGCAGACGCGGCAATTCAACGGTTTCACGCGGCGTCAGCAGCACCGCCTGGTTCCAGTGCGCGCGTTGCGGGATCGGCTCGTCGAAGAACCAGCGCTGGATCGGCGTGAGTTTTTGCAGGCCTTCCACCGGCCCCTGCGGTGCCAGCGCAGCGGCCTGTTCCTTGACCACGGCGGCCAGCGCTTGCAAAGTTTGCTGCTGGAACAGATCACGGGGTTGCAGGCTCAGACCGGCACGGCGCGCGCGGCTGACCACCTGGATCGAAATAATCGAGTCGCCGCCCAGTTCGAAGAAATTGTCCTGACGCCCGACTTGCTCCACGCCCAACACGTCCCGCCAGATCTGCGCCAGCACCTGCTCGTGTTCACTGCGCGGTGGTTCGAAGGCGCGCAGGCTGACTTGCGCGGTCGGCGCCGGCAGGCGATTGCGGTCAAGTTTGCCGTTGGGGCTCAGGGGCATTTGCTCGATCAGCACCGTCTGCGCCGGCACCATGTAATCCGGCAGGCTAGCGAGCAGATAGGTTTTCAGGGCTTCACGCCAAACGCCTTGCAGCTCGGCATCGACGCTGACCAATGCACGGTCACGCGGCACGATGTACGCCACCAGTTGCTTGCCGCTCGGGCCATCGAGCGCAATCACCACGGCTTCCTGCACATCGGCATGTTCTTGCAGGCGCGCTTCGATTTCACCCAGCTCGATGCGCAACCCGCGAATCTTCACCTGGTGGTCGATACGTCCGCAGTAGTCGATGGCGCCGTCGGCGCGATAACGCGCCAAATCACCGGTGCGGTACAGACGCTCGCCGCTGCCAAACGGGTCGAGCACGAAACGCTCGGCGGTCAGCGCACCACGACGGTGGTAACCGCGCGCCAGACCAACGCCGCCCAGGTACAACTCGCCCACCGCGCCCAGCGGCAACGGTTGCAGTTCGCTGTCGAGGATGCACGTGCGCAGGTTGGCGATCGGTCGGCCGATCGGCACGCTGTCGCGGCCCTCTTCCACGCACGTCCAGTGGGTCACGTCGATGGCCGCTTCGGTCGGTCCGTAGAGGTTGTACAGATGGGCTTGCGGCAAGCTGCGCAGGGTCTGGCGTTGCAGTTCCACCGGCAGCGCTTCACCACTGCAGATGATCCGTTGCAGTGAGGTACAGGCCAGCGCCTCGTCGGCACCGATAAACGCCGAGAGCATCGACGGCACGAAGTGCAGCGTGGTAATCCCCTGCTCGACGATCAATGCGGCGAGACGTTGCGGATCACGATGCTCGTCGGGCGCGGCGATGACCAGGGTGGCGCCCTTCATCAGCGGCCAGAAAAACTCCCACACCGACACGTCGAAACTGAACGGGGTTTTTTGCAGCACCCGGTCACTTGGCAGCAAGTTGTAGGCTTGCTGCATCCACTCCAGACGATTATGCAGCGCCACATGACGGTTGCCCGCGCCCTTGGGTTTGCCGGTGGAGCCGGAGGTATAGATCACATAGGCGAGGTTTTCTGCGATGGCAAGGTTGGGCAGATCAGTGCCCGGCAAGTCGTTCAGCCAATCGGCCTCGGCATGCAGGCACAGGGTGCGCACGTGGTCCGGCGTCGGCAGTTGCGCCAGCAAATGTGCCTGGGTCAGCAGCAACGAAATACCGCTGTCTTCGATCATGTAACTCAAGCGATCAAGCGGGTATTGCGGGTCCAGCGGCACATAGGCGCCACCGGCCTTGAGAATCGCCAGCAGACCCACGACCATTTCAAACGAACGGTCGCAGGCAATGCCCACCAGCACTTCCGGGCCGACACCCTGTGCGCGCAAGTGATGGGCCAGGCGATTGGCGCGCAGGTTCAGCTCGGCGTAACTCAGGGACTGGCCTTGAAACACCAGCGCTGTCGCCGCTGCGTTTTCAGCCACACGTTCTTCGAAATGCCGATGCACGCAGACTTCGCCCGGATAGGCCTGAGCGGTGTTGTTGAGGTTGTCGAGGATGCGCAGACGCTCGTCGGCCTCCAGCAACGGCAACTCGGCGAGCGGGCATTGCGGGTTCGCCAACACCCCGGCCAACAGGTTTCGCCAGTGACGTGCGAGGTGCTCGATGCGTTCAGCGTCGAACAAATCGGTGGCATAGGTCAGGCTGGCGAATAACTTGTCGCCCTCCTCCTGTGTGTCCAGTTGCAGGTCGAATTGCGTGGTGTGCGCCGTGGCATTCAGCGCCTCGACACGCAGGCCGACGAGCAAGCCGGTGACCGCCGCCGGTTTGGCTTGCTGGTGGTTGAACATCACCTGGAACAGCGGGCTGTGGCTCAGGCTGCGTTCACCTTGCAACGCTTGCACCAGCCGCTCGAAGGGCAACTCCTGATAACCCTGAGCATCGAGCGATGCCGCGCGAGTCTGGTCGAGCAACTGGCTGAACGGCAGACGTCCATGGAGCTCGGCACGCATCACCTGGGTATTGACGAAGAAGCCGATCAGGCCACGGGTTTCTCCACGATTACGGTTGGCAATCGGTACGCCGATGCGCAGATCGGACTGGCCACTGTAGCGATAGAGCAGCGCCTGAAAACTCGCCAGCAACAACATGAACGGCGTGACGCCACGCTGTTTGGCCAGGGCCATCAGGGCGCTGGCCAGCTGGGCATCGAGGGCGAAATCCAGACGCGCACCGCGCTGGCTCGGCTGCGCCGGACGTGGACGGTCGCTGGGCAATTCGAGCAACGGTTGCTCATTGCCCAGCGTGTCGCGCCACCAGTTGAGTTGACGCTCCAGCTCGCCAGCTTCCATCCAGCGACGTTGCCACATCGCGTAGTCCGAATATTGAATCGGCAATGCTTCAAGCGCAGTGTTCCGGCCTTGGCAATACGCGGTGTACAGCCGAGAAAACTCCTCAACCAACACGCCCATCGACCAGCCATCGGTGACGATGTGATGCAGAGTCAGTAACAGCACGTGTTCTTCGGTGTCGAGCTGCAACAAAGTGACCCGCAACAGCGGACCGTGCTGAAGATCAAACGGTCGGGCGATTTCCTGCTCGACGATTTTCATCGCCTGATCGAAACGCTGCTCTTGAGGTGCGCCGCGCAAGTCGAGTTGCTCGATGGGCAGCGAGGTGAACCCGGCCAGTGTTTGCACCACCTGCCCGTCGTCCTCGACAAAACGGCTGCGCAGGCTCTGATGCCGTTCCAGCAACAGGTCGAAACTCTGTTGCAGTGCCACGACATTTAACAGCCCGTGCAAACGCAACACAGCCGGAATGTTGTACGCCGGGCTCTGCGGATCAAGCTGCCAGAGGAACCATTGACGCTGCTGCGCGTACGACAGTTCGAACGTCGTTTGCGGCTCGGTAGCAGGTGGAATCGGCAGTTGTCCGAAGCTCACGCCCTGCTCTTGCATGCGTTGCAAAAACTCGCGACGTTTGTCGGCGGGCAAGCTGGCGAAGCGCGCGGCGATGCGCTGGGCAGTGGTGTGTTCCATCAGTTGATCTCCATCTCGTCGAGAAGCGACTCAAGCGCATCAAGACGTGCATCGTTGTCAGCCGGGGCTTGTTGTCCGGCCAGGGCGGCATAAGCCTGAAGGTCGGGGGATTCGAACAGCGCGCGCAGCGGCAGCTCGATGCCCAGCTCCAGTTCCACACGGGCGCTGGCCTGGGCGGCGAGCAGTGAATGCCCGCCCAATTCAAAGAAGTTGTCGCATCGCCCGATCTGCGCCACGCCCAGCACATCGGCCCAGATGGCGGCCAGTTGCTGCTCAAGCTCGCCCTCGGGGGCTTCGAACGGACGCAGCCATTGCCGGGCATCCGGCCGCGGCAGCGCTTTACGGTCAAGCTTGCCGTTGGCGGTCAGTGGCAAGGTATCCAGCAGCATCCAGTGGCTGGGTACCATGTAGTCCGGCAGATCGACCTTGAGCGCGGCGCGCAGGTTGTCGCGCCAGGCGATCGGGTCGTGCGGCGTTTGCTCGGCCACGACATAGGCGCAGAGTTGCGGGTCGCCGTCGCCGGCTTGCACGCTCAACACCGCTTGGCACACGCCCGGTTGGGCGAGCAATGCAGCCTCGATTTCGCCCAGCTCGATACGGAAACCACGGATCTTCACTTGCTGGTCGATGCGGCCGAGGTAATCGATGCTGCCGTCGGCACGCTGACGCGCCAGGTCGCCGCTGCGATAGAGCCGCTGCGAGGCCGCGAACGGGTTCGGCACAAAACGTTCCGCAGTCAGGCCGAAGCGTCCGTGATAACCTCGGGCCAGACCGGCGCCGGCGATGTACAACTCCCCCGCCACACCCACCGGCACTGGCTGCAACTGGCTGTCGAGCAGGTACCAGCGCAGGTCGCGGATTGGCAGGCCGATCGGGCTTTGGGCTTTGCCATCGAGATCCGCCAGGCCTATCGCACGGTAAGTCACGTGCACCGTGGTTTCGGTAATGCCGTACATGTTGACCAATGTTGGCTGGCGGTCGCCGAAGCGTTCGAACCAGGGACGCAGGCTCGCGACGTCGAGCGCTTCACCGCCGAAAATCACCTGGCGCAGCGCCATATCCCGTTCGCTTGCGCAAGCAATCGGCTGCAGTTGGCGGAACGCGGTTGGCGTCTGGTTCAACACCGTCACGCCTTCGTCGCACAGCAAGCGATGAAATTGCTGCGGCTCGCGGCTGATGTAGTACGGCACGATCACCAGACGCCCGCCAGTGCACAGCGAACCAAACAGCTCCCACACCGAGAAGTCGAACGCGTACGAATGGAACAACGTCCAGACATCGTCCGGGCCGAAGTTGAACTCACCCGCGGTGGCCGTAAGCAGGCGCCCGACGTTGCCATGGCTGAGCAATGCACCTTTGGGCCGGCCAGTGGAACCGGAGGTGTAGATCACGTAGGCGAGGTTGTCCGGAGTCGCCAGCGCCGGCAGGTTGCCGTCGCTGACGGCGTCCGGTTGCAGCGATTCCAGGCTCAGCACCTGCACGCCATCGTGGCTGGGCAGACCGTCGATCAAATGTTGTTGAGTGAGCAGCAGGGTGATGCCGCTGTCTTCGATCATGTAACCCAGGCGTTCGGCCGGGTATTGCGGATCGAGCGGCACATAGGCGCCACCAGCCTTGAGAATGGCCAACAAACCGATCACCAGTGGCATCGCCCGCTCGGTCGCGATGCCAACCCGCACTTCAGGGCCGACGCCCAGCTCGCGGAGTTTGCGCGCCAGTTGGTTGGCCCGGGCATTGAGCGCGGCGTAGGTCAGTTGCTCGCCTTCGTGAACCAGCGCGATGGCGTTCGGTTGTTGGGCGACTTGCGCTTCAAATAACTGATGCAGGGTCAGCGACGACGGTTGTGCCTGAAACGCGGGATTCCAGTGCTGCAACAAGGCCTCTTGCTGCGACCGGTGAATGAGAGGCAGTTCGGCGACGCGTTGCTGTGGATCGCTGACCACCGCGCGCAGCAGGTTCAGCCACTGCTCGGCAAAGCGCTGCATCGACGCCTCGTCGTACAGATCGGTGGCGTAGGTCAGGCTGGCATCCAGCGCTTCGCCTTGCTCTTGAGTATCGAGCACCAGATCGAATTGCGTGGTGTGTTGCTGCCAGTGCAGACGCTCGACGTTCAAGTCTGCAACCGTGCGCTCGACACTGGCGCCCAGCCGTTGCTGATGGTTGTAGAGCACCTGGAACAATGGGCTGTGATTCAGGCTGCGGTCCGGCTGCAAGGCCTCGACCAACTGCTCGAACGGCAGGTCCTGATTCGCGTGTGCGCCCAAGGCAATCTGCTTGACCTGTTGCAGCAAAGCACTGAACGGCTGCTGCCCATCGATCTCGGCGCGCAGCACTTGAGTGTTGATAAAGAAGCCGATCAGGCCTTCGGTTTCCAGCCGCGAACGACCGGCGCTCGGTACGCCGATGCTGATGCTCGACCGGCCGCTGTGGCGATGCAACAAGGTCTGGAAACTCGCCAGCAACAGCATGAACAGGGTCACTTGTTGCGCTTGGGCGCATTGACGCAGACCGGCGAGCAAGTCGCGATCCACATTGAGCGTCAGGCTGGCACCGCGTTCGGTGCGACGGGCCGGACGGGTCAGTTCACTCGGCAATTCAAGCGGCGCCTGGCTGCCGGCCAAGTGCTCGCGCCACCATGTCAATTGGCGGGCGCCCTCGCCTGCCTCCAGCCAGTCGCGCTGCCAACGGGCATAGTCGCTGTAGTTCACCGGCAGGCGAGCCAAACCGGCAGCACGCCCTTCAACGCTCGCCTGATACAGCTCGCTGAACTCATCGACCATGACCTGCATCGACCAGCCATCGGCGGCGATGTGGTGCACGGTCAGCACCAGCACGTGTTCGTCGGTGTTCACTTGCAGGACCAACACGCGCCACAGCGGACCGCTGCGCAAATCGAATGGACGGGCGATTTCTTCAGCCACCGCCGTGGCGACCGACACCTGATCGAGCCTGCGCTGCTCCAGATGCAGCGCCATATTGTCGTGCAGCACCGGACGCCCGTGCTGGCCCTCCTGTTCGAACGTCGTGCGCAGGGTCTGGTGACGGGCCTGCAACTGGGCGAAAGCCTCACGCAGGGCTTCGCGATTCAGCGAGCCTTTGAGGCGCAACGCGGCGGGAATGTTGTAGGCCGGGCTTTGCGGAGCCAACTGCCAGAGAATCCATTGGCGCTGTTGCGCGTACGACAGAACTGGCGGCTGATCGGCCGGCGCACGTTGCAGGATCGGTTGTCCGCTGACATGCGCCTGCGCTGCACGCACGGCAAATTGCGCCAGGTTCGCGGCGGAGAAAAGGCTGCTCACCGACAGTTCGAGCTGCAACTGCTGACGCACCCGCGAGATCACTTGCAGCACCAGCAACGAGTGGCCGCCCAGCTCGAAGAAGTTATCGTTGCGCCCGACTCGCTCTACCTGCAACACGTCCTGCCAGATCAGGGCCAGTTGCGTTTCCAGCCCTTCCGCCGGGGCCACGAAGTCACGCCGGGCATCGCTGGCTTCAGCGCGCGGCAAGGCCCGGCGATCCAGTTTGCCGTTGTTGTTGAGGGGCAATTGCGACAGCAGGATCAGGTGATTAGGCACCATGTATTCCGGCAGCGACTGACGCAGGACGGCTTTGAGGCCTTCCAGATAGTCGTTCTCGCAAACCACCCCGCTACCGGCCACGATGTACGCCACCAGTTGCGTGCCGTCCTGAGCAATGACCGCCGCCTCGCGCACGGCTTCGTGGGCTTGCAGGCAGGCTTCGATCTCGCCCGTTTCGATGCGAAAACCGCGAATCTTCACTTGATGGTCGATACGGCCGACGTATTCCAGATGCCCTTCGGCGTTGTAGCGCGCCAAATCGCCGCTGCGGTACAAACGCGCGCCGGGCTCCCGGGCAAACGGGTCTGGCAGGAAACGTTCGGCGGTCAGCGCCGGGCGGTCGCAGTAGCTCTGAGCGAGGCCGGCCGGGGCGCCAATGCACAGTTCGCCAACGCCGCCGGACGGCAGCAATTGACCCGCCGGGTCCAGCACATACAGCGCACGACCGGCGATGGCGCGACCGATCGGAATGCCGTACGCATCGCTGGCGTCTTCGAGACGGCACTCATGCACGCTGGACACCACGCTCGCTTCTGTCGGGCCGTAGGTGTTGAGCAGTCGCACAGGTCTCAAGCCTGCCTGATGCCACAAGCGCAGACCCTCGACTGACATCGCTTCGCCGCCCACGTGAACCTGGCGCAGAGCACCCAGACTGCTGACCACGCCGCTCGCGCATTCACGGGCCAGCAAGTACCAGTACGCCGCCGGCAAGTCCGCCACGGTTACGCCGTGCCGGACGATTTCGGCGCCCAGACGTCCGGCGTCCCATACGTCATCGCCACGCATGATCAACGCTGCGCCGACGCACAGCGCCGGGAAGCACTGTTCGACGAACCCGTCGAAGCTGAAGGTCGCGAACTGCAATACGCGGTCCGACGCCGACAGCACCGAATAGTCGACGGCTACCTGGCAGAACTCGCGCAACGCGGCATGGGTGATGGCCACGCCTTTGGGTTGGCCGGTGGAACCAGAGGTGTAGATGATGTAGGCCAGATCGTCGGCGACCGCGGGGTTTGGCGGATTGGTCTCGCAGTAGCCAGCGCTGTCGTCGAGGCTCAGTCGCAGCACGCCTCGGACATCTTCCAGCAGACCGGTTTCGCACAGCAGCACGTCGAGACGGCTGTCATGGATCATGTAGGTCAGGCGTTCGGTCGGGTATTTCGGATCAAGAGGCACGTACGCAGCACCACTTTTAAGCACCGCCAGCAGGCTGATTATCAGCTGAGGGCCACGCTGCAGCGCCAGACCGACACGCTTGCCCGGACCGGCACCATTGGCAATCAGACGATGGGCCAGGCGGTTGGCCTGGCGGTTCAACTGCGCGTAGCTCAGCGACTGACCGTCAACCTGTAACGCCAGCGCTTGTGGGGTCGCAGCAGCCTGAGCGGCAATTCGTTCGTGGACCGCAGCCGATGTGGATAACGCCATCGTTGGCGCTTGGCAGATCGCGAGCAGCGCGTTTTGACCGTCGACGTCGAGCAGTTCCAGCCCGCCCAGCGCGGCGTCCGGCTGCGCCACCAGTTGCATCAACAGGTGCTGCAAATTAGCCGACAGCTCAGCGACCTGAGCCGCACTGAACCGCGCCGCGTCGTAGCTGAAGTCCAGGCTCAGGCCTTCGCCCAGTTCGATGCCCAGGGTCAACGGATAGTGGGTGCGTTCGTGGTTGTGCAGGTTGGCGAACGACAACCCGGCCGGTGCGCCCTGTTTCAACGCTTCGGCCACCGGGAAGTTTTCGAACACCAGCAGGCTGTCGAACAGCGCCGAACCCTGCTGCCCCGCCCAACCCTGAATGTCGTAAAGCGGCACATGCTCGAACTCACGCATGGCCAGGTTCAACCCTTGCAAGTCGCCCAGCCATTGGCTGACGGTGCAATCGGGCTGTAAGGCGCAAACCAGCGGCAGCGTGTTGATGAACAGCCCCAGTTGCTCTTCGATCCCCGGCAACGGTGCCGAACGACCCGCCACCGTGGCCCCGAACACTACGCAATCCTGGCCAGTGTAGCGATGCAGCAACAGGCTCCACGCGGCTTGCATCACGGTGTTGAGGGTGACTTTCTGTTGACGGGCGAATTCGCAAAGACGCCGGGTTGCGCGGCGGTCGAGGGCCACACGGTATTGCTCGCTGCCTTCGGCGCCCACCGGCGGTCGCAAGGCTTCGGCCAATAACGTCGGCGCTTGCAGCGGTGCCAATGCGGCTTTCCAGAATTGTTCGCCCGCGACGGCCGACTGCTGCTGCAACCACTGCGAATAATCACGGTATTGCCCGGCCGGCGCCGGTAGCGACTGGCCGACGGTGTAGTGCCGGATGACTTCGGCGAGCAACTGCGCGTTGCTCCAGCCGTCCATCACTATGTGATGGCTGGTGTAGATCAGGTGCCAGTCACTGGTGCCGGTGCGCACCAGCTTCAGGCGAAACAGCGGCGCGCAGCCCAATTCAAAACCCCGGGCGCGTTCGGTGCCGGCCAGCGTGTCGGTGTCGGTGGCCTCAAGCACTTCAAGCGGCAGCGCGACCTGCCGGGCGATCGCCTGATGCGCGGTGTCGAGGCCTTGCCAGTGGAAGCCGCTGCGCAGGATGTCGTGACGTTCCAGCGCGGTCTGCCAAGCCTGTGCGAAACGCTGCGGGTCAAGGCCGTGAATGTCCAGGCGCAATTGGCTGATGTAGGCGCCGACTTCGGGTTCGTACAGGGTGTGGAACAGCATGCCCTGCTGCATCGGCGACAGTGGGTAAAGGTCTTCAACTGTTGCGACTGCCACCGGCAATCCATCGAGTTGCGTCTGGCTGATGCGCGCCAGCGGGAAGTCGGAGGGCGTAGCCTGGGCGTGTTCGAGGGCGCAACAATGATCGATCAGCGCGCTCAATTCTTGCGCGTAATCGTCAGCCAGACGCTGGATGGTCGTGGTGTCGAACATCTCGCGACTGAAACCCCAGCTCAGCGCCAACTCACCGCCGTAGACTTGACCTTCGACGGTCAGCCAGTTGGCCAACGGCGCCGCGGCATCCTGGGCCAGGCCGCTGCCTTCGGTGGAGGGCACGAACATCGAGCGCTCATCGAACTGGCGGTCAAACTGCCCAAGGTAATTGAACGTGATGCGCGGTTCAGGCAATGCAGCCAGTTCGGCGCGAATCGCTGGCGTGCCGAAGTAACGCAGCGCGCCAAAACCGATACCCTTATCGGGCACCGCACGCAGTTGTTCCTTGATGGCCTTGATCGACGCGCCGAGGTCAGTGGACGGCATCAGGTTGACCGCAAACAGGCTGGTGAACCACCCGACGGTGCGGGTCAAATCGATGTCGTCGAACAGGTCTTCGCGACCATGCCCTTCGAGCTGAATCAGTGTGCTGCCCTGCCCGCTCCAGCGGCAAACTGCGCGTGCCAGCGCAGTCAGCAGCAGATCGTTGACCCGGGTGCGATAGGCCGCCGGGGCGTGTTGCAGCAGTTTGCGGGTTTGCCCGGCGTCAAGCCTGATTTCGAGTTTGTGTCCGAAGCGGTTTTGCAGTGCGCCGTTCGGACGGTCGCAGGGCAAATCCTTCGGTGCGTCGCGCAGTTGGGTTTTCCAGTGGTGCAAGCTCTTTTCAAACGCTGGAAGATGGTCTTGCAGACGAGCGACCCAGCGTTGATAAGTGCTGGTTTTCGCCATCGCCACGCTGCCGTTGTAGAACTGTTGCAAATCTTCCAGCAGCACACGCCAGGAGACGCCGTCCACCGCCAGGTGATGGATGACCAACAGCAAACGCTGCGTGCCATCGGCCATCGCCACCAGCAGGGCCCGGATCAACGAGCCACTTTGCAGATCGAGGCTGCGTTGGGCCTCGTCGCACACAGCATTGAGTGCCTCGACCGACTGCGCCCGACGCTGCCATAACACCGACTGCGTGGTGGGCGCCGCGTAGGTTTGCTGCCAGCCTTCGGCCGTTTCTTCATAGCGCAGGCGCAAGCTGTCGTGATGGGTCAGCAATCGCTCCAACGCACGGTCCAGCGCCTCGACGTTCAATGCCTCACGCGGCACCAGCAGCAGCGACTGGTTCCAGTGCCGACGCTCGGGAATCGCTTGTTGAAAAAACCACTGTTGCACCGGCGCCAACGCCACCGCTCCGCTCGCCGGACCTTGATCGACCAACGGTTGATCATCACTACGGGCAGCCTGGGCAAGGCTGCGTATGACCTGGTGCTGGAACAGGTCCTTGGGGCTCAAGACGATTCCGGCCTGCCGAGCGCGGCTGACCACTTGCATGGCCACGATGGAATCGCCGCCCAGTTCGAAAAAGTTGTCTTCCAGACCGACGTTGTCGATGGCCAGCACGCCCTGCCAGATGGCAGCGAGGGCTTTTTCCATGGCCGTGCGCGGTGCAACGTGTTCACGTTGTTGCTGCGAACCGTCAATCGCCGGCAAGGCCTTGCGATCCAGTTTGCCGTTGGGGGTCAGCGGCAATTGCGTGAGGAATAACAGCAATGCCGGCACCATGTAGTCCGGCAAATGCTGACGCAGCGCCGCTTTCAGGCATTCACGCAGCGTGGCTTGCGCTTCGCTGTCTTCGACCAGCGCCGGATCGGTCGGCACGATGTACGCGACCAGTTGCTGCCCGTTGACGCCGTCCTGCGCCAACACCGCCAGTTCGCGCACGGGCGCTTGCTGCAACAGCCACGCTTCGATTTCACCCAGCTCGATACGAAAGCCACGGACCTTGACCTGATGGTCGATGCGGCCGACGTATCGCAGCTTGCCGTCGGCCTGATAACGGGTCAGATCGCCGGTGCGATACAGGCGTTCGCCGGTGCTGGCGAAAGGGTTGGGCACGTATTTTTCAGCGGTCATGCCCGGGCGTGCGAGGTACCCGCGGGTGATGCCCGCGCCCGCCAGGTACAACTCGGCGCACACGCCTTGGGGCACTGGTTGCAGGTCGGCATCCAGCAAATAACTGGCGGTGTGCTTGAGCGGGCGGCCGATGTTCGCGCGGCCATCGACCTCGCGGCGGGTCCAGGTCGAATAGGTGGTGTCTTCCGAAGGACCATACAAATCGTAGACGTGCTCGACGGTTGGCTGCTGATACAACGCCTCCACCAGGCTCTGCTTCAGCGGCTCACCAGCGAGGTTGATGATGCGCACGCTCGGCGGGATCTGCCCGGCGCGCTGCAACGCGTTGATTGCCGACGGCACGGTGTTGATCAGGCGCACTTGATCCCGGGCCGGCAACTGCGGCAACTCCAGAGCATTGCGGGCGATGATCACCGAGCCGCCGTTGGCCAGGGTCACAAACAGCTCCCACACCGACAGGTCGAAACAGACCGAAGTGGAGGCCAGCACGCCTTGAATGTCTTCGCGGCGGTAGACCGATTTCGACCAGTCGATCAGCGCTACCACGTTGCGATGGGTGATGGCCACGCCTTTGGGTTTGCCGGTGGAGCCAGAGGTGTAGATCACGTAGGCGAGGTTGCCGGGCGTAACGCGGGTAGTCGGCGCGCTGGCTGGGTAAGCGGTCCACGTCATGTTGTCCAAAAGGAGCACTTGCGTTTCGGCTGCCACGGTCAACGTCGCAGCGACCGCTTGCTCGCTCAGCAGCACCAGGGCGCGGCTGTCTTGCAGCATGTAGGCGATGCGTTCGGCGGGGTAATCCGGGTCCAGCGGCACGTAGGCGCCACCGGCCTTGAGCACGGCGAGCAGCGCGACCAGCAAGTGCTCGGAACGCTGCATGGCCACGCCGACCCGGACTTCTGGGCCGACACCCAACTCAATCAGTTTGTGGGCCAGGCGATTGGCCTGAACATCGAGTTCGGTGTAAGTCAATTGTTGAGTGGCGAAGGTCACCGCCAACGCGTCCGGACGGGTCGCGACTTGCAGGCTGATCAGTTGATGAATGCAATGGTTTTGCGGAAAGCTCCCTTCGGCACGACTCCAGTGATGCACGATGCGCTGATACTCGGCTGTTTCAAGCATCGGCAAATCACCGATGCGTTGCTGCGAATCGCCGACTATTGCGTGCAGCAACTGCGTCCAGTGCTGCGCCATGCGCGCGATGGTCGCGGCCTCGAACAGATCGTTGGCGTAAGTCAGCGCCGCGTGCAACTTGTGGCCTTTTTCATAAGTATCGAGGGTCAGGTCGAACTGCGTGGTGCGCCCCTCCCACTCGATCGCGCCCAATACCAGGCCGGAAGCGGTGCTGATGGCGGACATGTCCGCCACCTGCGGCTGGTGGTTGTACATCACCTGGAACAATGGCGTGTGGCTGAGAGTGCGCTCCAGTTTCAGGGCTTCAACCAGACGCTCGAACGGCAGGTCCTGATGAGCCTGGGCACCGAGGGCAGCGTCCTTGACGGTGCGCAACAAATCGTCGACACGGGTCTGGCCATCGAGCTGTGTGCGCAGCACCTGAGTGTTGACGAAGAAACCGATCAGGCCTTCGACTTCCGCTCGGTTGCGGTTGGCAATCGGCACGCCGACGCGGATGTCGGTTTGCCCAGTGTAGCGATACAGCAACACGTTGAATGCGCCGAGCAACAGCATGAACAGGGTGACGTTGTGCTTCTGCGCAGTGGCACGCAGTTGCCCGGCCAGTTGCGGGTCGATGGCAAATTCGTAGCGGGTGCCCCGATAGCTCGGCATCGCCGGACGCGAGTGGTCGGTGGGCAGTTCGAGCACCGGGTGCTCATCGCCAAGCCGGGCTTGCCAGTAATCGAGTTGACGCGCCTGTTCGCCCGCCTCCAGCCAGCGGCGCTGCCACAACGCGTAGTCGCTGTACTGGATCGGCAATGGAGCCAGTTGCGGTGGCGCACCGGCGTCGAACGCGTCGTAGCAACGGATGAATTCATCGATCAGCACGTTCATCGACCAACCGTCGGACACGATGTGGTGCAGGGTCAGCAGCAGAACGTGTTCCTGATCGGCGAGCTTGAGCAACGTCACGCGCAGCAACGGACCCACGGAGAGATCGAAGGGCAACAGCGATTGCTGTTCTGCCGCCTGGGCCACTGCGCGTTGGCGCTCAGTGCTCGGCCACGCGCTGAAGTCCACCTGCTCGATGACCAACGGCGGGCTGGTCGGCACTTGCCGCAAAGTGTCGTCGGCCTGGCGCTGGAACACCGTGCGCAGGGTTTCGTGACGCTCCACGAGGCTGGCGAAGGCCTGCTCCAGCGCAGACAGATTCAACCGCCCGGTCAGACGCACCGCGCCCGGCAGGTTGTAAGCGCCACTTTGCGTGTCCAGTTGCCAGAGAAACCACATGCGGTGCTGGGCGTACGACAGCGCCTGACGATCCTGGGCTTCGACGCCGGCAGGAATGGGGAACCGGGCAAAATCAATGCCTTCCTTCTGCAACGCCGCAAGGAACATCTGGCGCTTTTCCAGGGGCAACCCGATAAACCGGCGAGCAAGTTTCAAGGAGTCTTCAGCATTCATTTCCAGGCATCCGGATCAGTGGCGGGAAGCACAAAGGCATCGTCGTCCCTATAAAACGAATGCAGACCGGAAAAATTAGCGAATGGGAATAAGTGTCAGCGCAGAAGCGAAACGGGGGATGTCAGGTTGGCGCTCCCACATTTGACAGTGTCAGGCAGTAGCGGACACGGTGTGCCGCCGATGATGCACTTGCAGCTGATCCTTGATCACCCGCAACACTTTGGCTTCGTGCTCATGAATGAAGAAGTGACCGCCCGCCAGCATGTCCACCGAAAAACTGCCGTGGGTTTCCCTGCTCCAGCCGATCAACTGCTCGGTGGTCGCGCGATCGGCCTTGCCGCCGAGCACGTGCACCGGGCATTTCAGCAGCGGACGCCGGGTCGGCTCGAAACGGCCGCACAGCAGGAAATCCGCACGCAGAATCGGCAGCGTCAGGTTCATCAGCTCTTCGTTAGCCAACACTTCTTCGCGGGTGCCATTGAGGGTGCGCAGTTGCTCGATCAGCTCGGCATCGGTTTTAGGATTGGCAAAACCTTGGTCATAATCCGTCCGCATGGTCGGCGCGGCCGTGCCCGAAGCGAACAGCGCGACCGGTTCCGAACAACCCAGCGAGCGAAAGGCATGAGCCATTTCGCAGGCCAGCAAAGCACCGAGACTGTGGCCGAACAGCGCATACGGAGCGTTAAGTGTGGCTTTCTGTTCTTGCGCAAGTTGCATCGCCAGGCGGCGCATATCGGTGTGCAAAGGCTCGCCAAAGCGCGCGCCGCGCCCCGGCAGTTCCACCGGCTGCACGTTGAGCCACTCCGGGACTTTGCGCCGCCAGCGACTGTAGACCATGGCGCTCGCGCCCGAATAGGGCAGGCACAGCAATGTCAGCTGGGTCACCGGGCTTACCTCGAAAAGTTGTCTGTAAAGAAAACGGATGAGCGCCCAAGGGAATTAGTCGACGGTGACGGCGCCTTTGCGGGCAACGCTCATTTGAGATGGCGATAGCTTTGAATGGCCGATACAAGTATCACCAGCCCTGCCGCAATCGCCACCCAGAACCCGCTGCGCGCGCCGTAGGCATCCACCAGCCAACCGGAACTGGCCGCGCCAATCGCCACACCGATACTCAATCCGGTCACCAGCCACGTCAGGCCTTCAGTGAGTTTGGCCGGCGGCACGATCTGCTCGACCAGCGCCATCGCCACAATCAGGGTTGGCGCGAAGAACAGACCCGCAACGAACACTGCCATCGAAAGTCCGAAAATATTGCTCGCCAGCAACAACGGCAACGTGGTGATCGCCGTGCCCACGCCGCCGTAAAGGAATAACCGCGGCAGTGGCACTTTCGAGCGCAGCGCGCCAAACGCCAGCCCGGCCAGGCATGAACCGATGGCGTACACCGACAACACGATACTCGCCGCCGCCGGTTGGCCCTGATGCTGAGCGAACGCCACGCTGACCACGTCGATGACTCCAACAATGGTGCCCAGGGCGACCATCAGAAGCACCAGTAACTGAATCTTGCTGGAGCGGATGATCGAACCCTGGTGGAGTTCTTCATGGGGATGAATCGCCGGTTCGGTATTACGCTGCAGGACGAACGCCGTGACCCCGATCGCCAGCATCAACAAGGCGGCCAACGGCCCGGCCTCGGGAAACGCCACCACGCACAACCCCACAGACAACGGCGGTCCGATGATGAAACACAGCTCGTCGAGCACCGACTCCAGCGCATAGGCCGTCTGCAATTGCGGCTGGCCCCGATAGATCTCGGTCCAGCGTGCCCGCACCATCGCCGACATGCTCGGCATGCAACCGGCGAGCGCAGCGAACGCGAACAAGGTCCAGTGCGGCGCTTGCAAGCGCGTGCAAATCAGCACCATCAACAACGCCCCACCGCCGACCAGCGCTGCCACCGGTAAAATCCGCCGCTGGCCGAAACGGTCCACCAGACGGGAAACCTGCGGCGCGCAGAAGGCGGTGGCCAAAGCAAAGGTCGCCGCCACCGCACCCGCCAATCCATAGCCACCCTGAAGTTGCGCGAGCATGGTGATCAGGCCGATGCCGGTCATCGAAATCGGCATGCGTGCGATCATGCCGGCCAGCACGAACGCTCGGCTGCCGGGAGCTTTGAATAATTCGCGGTAGGGGTTGGCCATGGTGTGCGGGTCTCGTCAGGGGCCTGCACGTTGCCATAAGGCTCGGGGTCGGGGGAAGGGTCCAATTGTTGGTTGAATGTGAAAGCCCCGGCGCCGATGCCAAGTGAACTCTGCACGGCATCGACCAGTCATCTGATGAGGCCCCAACCTGAAGGCGCAGATCGCTTATGCAGATTTCCCTCGAGCAACAAGTTGCGCTGATCACGGGCGCAAGTTCCGGCATCGGTGCCGGTGTCGCCAAGGCGCTCGCCGCTGCCGGAGCCGCCGTGGTGATCAACTACCATTCCCAGGCCGCTCCCGCTGAAGAACTGACCCGGCAGATCAACGCTGATGGCGGTCGCGCCATCGCCATCGGAGCCGATGTCTCCAGGGAAGATGAGGTCGAGCGGCTGTTCGCTCAGACCCTCGAGGCGTTCGGTTCGCTGGACATTCTGGTGGCCAATTCCGGATTGCAAAAAGATGCCCCGGCCGTGGACATGACGCTCGCTGACTGGAACGCGGTGATCAACGTCAACCTCACCGGCCAGTTTCTCTGCGCCCGCGCCGCGTTACGAATTTTCAATCGGCAAGGGGTGCGTGAAGACGTGTCCCGCGCCGCCGGCAAAATCATCCACATGAGCTCGGTGCATCAGCGCATTCCCTGGGCCGGGCACGTCAACTACGCGGCCTCCAAGGGCGGCGTGGATCTTTTGATGCAGACCCTGGCTCAGGAGGTCAGCCATCAGCGTATCCGCATCAATGGCATAGCACCGGGAGCGATTCGCACGGCCATCAATCGCGACGTCGCTGAAGACGAATTGCTCAAACTCATTCCCTACGGGCGTGTCGGCGACGTCGAGGATGTCGCTAACGCGGTGGTCTTTCTCGCCTCGGACGCCTCCGATTACATCGTCGGCACCACCCTCTTCATCGACGGCGGCATGAGCCTCTATCCGGAGTTTCGCGGCAATGGCTGATCATCATTCCGAACGACAAAGCGCCATTGCTGCCCACGGCATCATCGGCGACATGCGCAGCGCCGCACTGGTCAATGACAGGGGCAGCGTGGATTTTTTCTGTTGGCCGGAATTCGACAGCCCGTCGATCTTCTGCTCGCTGCTCGACACGCCCGAAGCGGGGATTTTCCAGTTGGCACCGGACCTGCCGGATGCCCGTCGCGAGCAGATTTACCTGCCCGATACCAATGTGCTGCAAACCCGTTGGCTGAGTGCGCACGCGGTGGTCGAAGTCACCGACCTGCTGCCGATCGGTGACAGCGAAGACGATCTGCCCGTGCTGATGCGCAAGGTTCGCGTGGTCAGTGGTCGAGCAACGTTTCACATGCGTTGCGCCGTGCGCCTTGATTATGCCCGTGCCGACACCCGTACCCGGGCGGATGCAGAAGACGTGGTGTTCGAGGCCGACGGCCAACCCTCCTTACGCTTGATGTCCGATCAGAGTTTGTCCGTCGACGCCAATTCCGCCATCGCGGAGTTCACCCTGAGCCAGGATCAGACCGCGCAATTCCTGTTGGGCGGTATCGATGACCCACGCTTCCAGGAGGGCGCCGCCGCGCTGTGCATGGAGCGCACGTTGAAGTTCTGGCGCGACTGGGCCGGGCAATCCAACTACCGCGGTCGCTGGCGTGAAATGGTCACCCGCTCGGCCCTTGCCCTGAAGCTGCTGACCTCGCGAAAACACGGTGCGATCCTGGCGGCGGCAACCTTCGGCCTGCCGGAAACGCCAGGCGGTGAACGCAACTGGGATTACCGCTACACCTGGATCCGCGACGCGTCGTTCACGGTTTACGCGTTCATGCGTCTAGGCTTCGTTCAGGAAGCCAACGATTACATGCGCTGGCTGCGCGGGCGGGTGAGCGACTGCCAGGGCAAGCCGGTCAAATTGAATATCCTGTACGCCGTTGACGGGCGGCAGAAGCTTCCGGAAACCGAGCTCTCGCACTTCGCCGGCCATGGCGGGGCAACGCCCGTACGCATCGGCAATGGTGCTTACGATCAGGTGCAGCTGGATATTTTCGGCGAGCTGATGGACGCGGTGTATCTGGTCAATAAATACGGCGATGCCATCTCTCACGAAGGGTGGAAGCATGCCGTGGAAGTGGTTGACGAAGTCTGCCGCACCTGGGATCAGAAGGACGTCGGTATCTGGGAAATGCGCGGCGAGCAGCATCACTTTCTGCATTCGCGACTGATGTGCTGGGTGGCACTGGATCGCGCGATTCGTTTGGCGTCCAAACGCTCCCTGCCCGCCCCTTTTGCGCGCTGGGACGAAACCCGTCAGGCGATCTATGCCGATATCTGGGACAACTTCTGGGACGAGGAGCGCGGGCATTTCGTGCAGCACATCGGCGGCACCGCGCTGGACGGCTCGATGTTGCTGATGCCGCTGGTGCGCTTCGTCAGTGCCAAGGATCCACGCTGGCTCTCGACGCTGGCGGCGATCGAGAAAACCCTGGTGCGCGACGGCATGGTTTACCGCTACCGCAACGAAGACGCCGGTATCGATGGACTCTCCGGCACCGAAGGCGCATTTGCGGCTTGCTCGTTCTGGTACGTGGAATGCCTGGCCCGCGCCGGGCAAGTGGAAAAAGCCCACCTGGAATTTGAACAACTGTTGCGCTATGCAAATCCTCTGGGGCTTTATGCCGAAGAACTCGACAGCCACGCGCGGCACCTGGGCAATACGCCCCAGGCATTGACGCATTTGGCGCTGATCAGCGCGGCGAGTTTCCTCGACAGGAAATTGAGTGGCGAGAAAAATTACTGGCAACCTTGAGACCGGTTTCCAGACATGGGAGTGATCCATGAACGACGACTTGCGGGTCCGCTATGCCCTCACCCCCACGCTGCAAATCGCTTATGCGGAGCACGGCCCGACAACCGGCGATCCGGTGATACTGCTGCACGGTTTTCCGTATTCACCACGCGGCTTTGATGAGGTCGCCCCGCCGCTCGCCGCGCAGGGTTACCGGGTCATCGTGCCGTACCTGCGCGGCTACGGGCCGACCCGTTTCAACAATTGCGAGACCTTGCGTTCCGGCCAGCAAGCCGCTCTGGCGCAGGACTTGCTGGATCTGATGGACGCGCTCGGCATTCAGCAAGCCGCTTTGTGCGGCTACGATTGGGGCGGTCGGGCAGCGTGCATCGTGGCAGCGCTGTGGCCTGAGCGGGTGCGATGCCTGGTCAGCGGCGATGGTTACAACCTGCAGAACATTCCTGAATCGAGCCAGCCGCGCGATCCGGAAACCGAACATCGCCTGTGGTACCAATATTATTTCCATACGCCACGCGGCATCGAAGGCTTGACCGAGAATCGTCGAAGCCTGTGTGAGCTGCTCTGGAAATTGTGGTCGCCGACCTGGGCTGAAGGTCCCGAACTCTATCCGCTCAGCGCTCCCGCTTTCGATAATGCAGATTTCGTCGAGGTGGTGATCCATTCTTATCGCCATCGTTTCATGTATGCCCCCGGCGATCCTGCACTGGAGTGGCTGGAGGAAGCGCTGATGAAACAACCGATGATCAGCGTGCCAACCATTTCACTGTGTGGCGCGGACGATGGCGTGGGCCCGGCAGCCGAAATCGATGAGGACATCGAGCATTTCAGCGGCCCCTACGAGCGTCGCGTGCTACCGGGCGTAGGCCATAACATTCCTGAAGAAGCGCCTGAAGCGACCGTCAAAGCGCTGCTGGACCTGCTGCAGCGCTAACGGAAAATCGCTCGCGATAGGCTTGCGGCGTCACGCCCATGGAGCGCAGAAAACTGCGCCGCAAGGTTTCTTCGCTGCCGAACCCGCATTGCATCGCGACGCGTTTGATTGGCGTAGCCGTGTCGCTGAGCAAGCGCCGCGCAGTCTCGACCCGGATCAGTTCAACTGCCCGCGCCGGCGTCTGTCCGGTATCCGCGCGATAATGGCGGACAAAGCTGCGTTCGCTCATGCCCACCTGCCCGGCGAGTGTCGGGATGCCCAGGTCCATGGCGAGGTTTTCGCTGATCCAGGCGTGCAGTTCATCGAAACGGTTGCCCGCCCTTTGCAAGGACAGGGTCACACTGAACTGCGATTGACCGCCGGGACGTTTGAGGAACACCACCAGCTGCCGCGCAACTTCCAGAGCCATTGCGCGACCGAGGTCCTCTTCCACCATGGCCAGCGCCAGGTCGATGCCGGCGGTGACCCCGGCCGAGGTCCATACCGGCCCGTCATTAATGAAAATAGGGTCGGGCTCTACCCGCAACTGCGGATGCTGCCGCGCCAGCTGTTCACAGCGCGTCCAGTGGGTTACTACACGCCGCCCGTCAAGCCAGCCACTGGCGGCCAGCAGGAATGCCCCAGTGCAGACCGAGGCGATCCGTCGGCAGCTCACCGCATGCTCGCGCAGCCACGTTACCAGCGCCTCGTCTTCTGCCGCCGCGTAGACGCCCCAGCCTCCCGCGACAATCACCGTGTCGCCGCCCTGCTGGGGCAACGGTTCGGCCAGCAGCGCCAGGCCTGCTGAAGACTGCACTGCACCGCCGCCAGCAGCGATCACAGTGGGCGCGTAAGGCGGCGGCAAACCGTTATGCCCGGCAATGTCATTAGCCGAGGCAAACACTTGCAACGGACCGGTGACGTCAAGCAGCTGCACGTTGGTGAAAGCGAGCACGTGAATAGCCTTGGGCATTTGGCGTGATTCGTGGGGTAATTGGCGTATGCGCCAGATCCTACGACGCTATGGTGAAGCCGTCCACCCACCTCATGAGAATTACACCATGACGTTGCAGATCGGTTTCTTACTATTCCCCCAGGTGCAGCAACTTGACCTGACAGGGCCGTTCGATGTGCTGGCTTCATTGCCGGATGTGAAGGTGCATTTGATCTGGAAAGACTTGATGCCGGTCACGGCCAGCACTGGCCTTATGCTGAAACCGACCATCACCTACGCCGAATGCCCTCGGCTGGACGTGATTTGCGTGCCCGGCGGTAGCGGCGTCGGTCCACTGATGGAAGATGACGAGACGCTCGATTTCATCAAGATGGAGGCAGCCAGCGCGCGATATGTCACTTCGGTGTGCACCGGTGCGCTAGTGCTTGGCGCCGCGGGTCTGCTCAAGGGCAAAAGGGCCACCACCCACTGGGCCTATCACCCGTTGCTCGCACCACTGGGAGCGATTCCCGTAATGGAGAGAGTGGTGCGTGACGGTAACCTGTTGACGGGGGGCGGAATCACTGCCGGGATTGATTTCGCCCTGACGCTGGCCGCTGAATTGTTCGACAAGGACACCGCGCAACTGGTGCAGCTGCAACTTGAATATGCACCCGCGCCGCCCTTTAACTCGGGCACACCGCACACGGCTCCAGCCCACATCGTGCAGGAGGCCAATCGGCGTTCGTCGCAATCGCTGCTGCAGCGCACACAGATTACCGAGCGGGTGTCAGCGGCACTGCAATCGTAGCGTTGAAAAGATCGAGAGCGTGAATGTTCAATTTTCGACAGGCGAAAAAAAACCCGCCAGAGGCGGGTTTTTCCAAGACCATTGTCGACTCCCTGTCGATAGCTAATCCTTGCTGATGGTCGATCATCCATGATCCTGAAGCGCTCCCTGTGCTTCAGTTGATGGGGTCAGATTACGCATCGGATCCAATTTGGCATAGAAGACATCGCTACCATCGCGTGTAAGACATTCGCTATACCTGCTGCTGTATTTGTCGATTGAAACGCTGTGCGTGAGTGGCAGTGGGCACTAGCGCCCAGCGGTTCAACCATGATTCAAACATTCAGCGGTCAAATTCCTGCAGCTTTCGAGCGTTGGTTGTTTTGATGAATTCTTCAATGTTGCCCATTTGTTCATCCCAGCCACGACTGTCCATGCGGAAAGCCTTGAGCCGACGCGATTGGGGTATGTGATCGAAACCGGATTCGGTGACTTTCAACAAGGTGCCTTCATCGAGGTCTTCCAGCTCGAATTTGACCAGCGTAGTTGGTTCCTGGGTGTAATCGATATCCGGCTCGACCGCGTACGGGTGCCAGCGAAATGAAAATACCCGCTCCGGCTCGACCCGCTCCACCAGAACATTCCACAGCAAATGCTCATAACCGGGATACGTGATCTGTCCCTGGGTCCAGTCACCGGCAACAAAACGCTTGCCCTCAAGTGCCACGCCAAACCATTGCCCGAATGCTTCTGCATTTGCCAGCACGCGCCAGACGTGTGAGCGCGGGGCTTTGAGCACAATCTTTCTTTCAATTCGATCTGATGCGGGATTCATAACTCACCTCCTGTCATTAACAGTAGGCCTGTAAGACCACAAGACCAACATTAAAGTTGTACAACGGACGTCACAATCGACCGTCCTGCAATATTCGGCTACGCCTGCATCTATAAGTTCTGCTCTCGCGTCAGGTAGCAATGCAACAACTGGATAGCGGTTCGCTACACTGCTTGTCAATTTCCCATGTCATAGCGAGAATCCTATGCAAGCACGTTTTCTCTGGGCATTGACGCCTTGGTTGTTCACACCGCTGGCCTCGGCTGCGGATTGCGACAATGCGACCGATCAGGCAACCATGAATCAGTGCGCGGCCCAGCAGAACAAGGCTGCGGACAGGGAACTGAACGCGCTTTACCAGCAAATCACGGCGCGTTTGAAGGGCAGTCCGGATAACAAGAAGCGCTTGGTAGGCGCACAGCGTGCGTGGATTGCGTTTCGCGACGCCGAGTGCAAGTTCTCCGCCTCAGGCGGGGCCGGTGGCAGTGTGTATCCGCTGATATACAGTAACTGCCTCACTAACCTGACCAAAGCGCGGGTGGAAACCTTCAAGGGTTATCTGAAATGCCCGGAAGGTGATATGAGCTGCCCGGTACCGGGAATTTGACGGTTTTCGCTTATTGAAATCTGCACAATTGCTCTCACGGGATGTCCTGTGGGAGCGGGGGGCTTGAACAGGTTTCGAGCTCGGCGTTTTGTGGACCTGTTGCATATCTGCTGGGGGTATTTTTCGGCAGACAACTTTCCTGCGGACAAAACAAAACCCCTACCTGCATACGCAGATAGGGGTTTCTGAATTTAATCTTGACGATGACCTACTCTCACATGGGGAAACCCCACACTACCATCGGCGATGCATCGTTTCACTGCTGAGTTCGGGATGGGATCAGGTGGTTCCAATGCTCTATGGTCGTCAAGAAATTCGGTAGCCAGGTCGTGGGCCTTTTCAGGTTCACGCTCCAGCGAATGGGTATGCGATAGTTTGTGTGCTGCTGGTGAGTACAACCTGCGAACTTTCGGTTCATGTCGTCTTCACACACCGCAATCTGGTGCCCTTTCGCTTGTTAGCTCAAAGCCTGCAAATTGCTTGGGTGTTATATGGTCAAGCCTCACGGGCAATTAGTATTGGTTAGCTCAACGCCTCACAGCGCTTACACACCCAACCTATCAACGTCGTAGTCTTCGACGGCCCTTCAGGGGACTCAAGGTCCCAGTGAGATCTCATCTTGAGGCTAGTTTCCCGCTTAGATGCTTTCAGCGGTTATCTATTCCGAACATAGCTACCCGGCAATGCCACTGGCGTGACAACCGGAACACCAGAGGTTCGTCCACTCCGGTCCTCTCGTACTAGGAGCAGCCCCTCTCAAATCTCAAACGTCCACGGCAGATAGGGACCGAACTGTCTCACGACGTTCTAAACCCAGCTCGCGTACCACTTTAAATGGCGAACAGCCATACCCTTGGGACCGGCTTCAGCCCCAGGATGTGATGAGCCGACATCGAGGTGCCAAACACCGCCGTCGATATGAACTCTTGGGCGGTATCAGCCTGTTATCCCCGGAGTACCTTTTATCCGTTGAGCGATGGCCCTTCCATACAGAACCACCGGATCACTAAGACCTACTTTCGTACCTGCTCGACGTGTCTGTCTCGCAGTCAAGCGCGCTTTTGCCTTTATACTCTACGACCGATTTCCGACCGGTCTGAGCGCACCTTCGTACTCCTCCGTTACTCTTTAGGAGGAGACCGCCCCAGTCAAACTACCCACCATACACTGTCCTCGATCCGGATAACGGACCTGAGTTAGAACCTCAAAGTTGCCAGGGTGGTATTTCAAGGTTGGCTCCACGCGAACTGGCGTCCACGCTTCAAAGCCTCCCACCTATCCTACACAAGCAAATTCAAAGTCCAGTGCAAAGCTATAGTAAAGGTTCACGGGGTCTTTCCGTCTAGCCGCGGATACACTGCATCTTCACAGCGATTTCAATTTCACTGAGTCTCGGGTGGAGACAGCGCCGCCATCGTTACGCCATTCGTGCAGGTCGGAACTTACCCGACAAGGAATTTCGCTACCTTAGGACCGTTATAGTTACGGCCGCCGTTTACCGGGGCTTCGATCAAGAGCTTCGCGTTAGCTAACCCCATCAATTAACCTTCCGGCACCGGGCAGGCGTCACACCCTATACGTCCACTTTCGTGTTTGCAGAGTGCTGTGTTTTTAATAAACAGTCGCAGCGGCCTGGTATCTTCGACCGGCATGAGCTTACGGAGCAAGTCCTTCACCCTCACCGGCGCACCTTCTCCCGAAGTTACGGTGCCATTTTGCCTAGTTCCTTCACCCGAGTTCTCTCAAGCGCCTTGGTATTCTCTACCCAACCACCTGTGTCGGTTTGGGGTACGGTTCCTGGTTACCTGAAGCTTAGAAGCTTTTCTTGGAAGCATGGCATCAACCACTTCGTGTTCTAAAAGAACACTCGTCATCAGCTCTCGGCCTTAAGATCCCGGATTTACCTAAGATCTCAGCCTACCACCTTAAACTTGGACAACCAACGCCAAGCTGGCCTAGCCTTCTCCGTCCCTCCATCGCAATAACCAGAAGTACAGGAATATTAACCTGTTTTCCATCGACTACGCTTTTCAGCCTCGCCTTAGGGACCGACTAACCCTGCGTCGATTAACGTTGCGCAGGAAACCTTGGTCTTTCGGCGTGGGTGTTTTTCACACCCATTGTCGTTACTCATGTCAGCATTCGCACTTCTGATACCTCCAGCAAGCTTCTCAACTCACCTTCACAGGCTTACAGAACGCTCCTCTACCGCATCACCTAAGTGATACCCGTAGCTTCGGTGTATGGTTTGAGCCCCGTTACATCTTCCGCGCAGGCCGACTCGACTAGTGAGCTATTACGCTTTCTTTAAAGGGTGGCTGCTTCTAAGCCAACCTCCTAGCTGTCTAAGCCTTCCCACATCGTTTCCCACTTAACCATAACTTTGGGACCTTAGCTGACGGTCTGGGTTGTTTCCCTTTTCACGACGGACGTTAGCACCCGCCGTGTGTCTCCCATGCTCGGCACTTGTAGGTATTCGGAGTTTGCATCGGTTTGGTAAGTCGGGATGACCCCCTAGCCGAAACAGTGCTCTACCCCCTACAGTGATACATGAGGCGCTACCTAAATAGCTTTCGAGGAGAACCAGCTATCTCCGAGCTTGATTAGCCTTTCACTCCGATCCACAGGTCATCCGCTAACTTTTCAACGGTAGTCGGTTCGGTCCTCCAGTTAGTGTTACCCAACCTTCAACCTGCCCATGGATAGATCGCCCGGTTTCGGGTCTATTCCCAGCGACTAGACGCCCTATTAAGACTCGCTTTCGCTACGCCTCCCCTATTCGGTTAAGCTCGCCACTGAAAATAAGTCGCTGACCCATTATACAAAAGGTACGCAGTCACCCAACAAAGTGGGCTCCCACTGCTTGTACGCATACGGTTTCAGGATCTATTTCACTCCCCTCTCCGGGGTTCTTTTCGCCTTTCCCTCACGGTACTAGTTCACTATCGGTCAGTCAGTAGTATTTAGCCTTGGAGGATGGTCCCCCCATATTCAGACAAAGTTTCTCGTGCTCCGTCCTACTCGATTTCATGACAATAAGATTTTCGCGTACAGGGCTATCACCCACTATGGCCGCACTTTCCAGAGCGTTCCGCTAATCTTAAAGCCACTTAAGGGCTAGTCCCCGTTCGCTCGCCACTACTAAGGGAATCTCGGTTGATTTCTTTTCCTCAGGGTACTTAGATGTTTCAGTTCCCCTGGTTCGCTTCTTAAGCCTATGTATTCAGCTTAAGATACCTAACTTGTGTTAGGTGGGTTCCCCCATTCAGACATCTCCGGATCAAAGTCTGTTTGCCGACTCCCCGAAGCTTTTCGCAGGCTACCACGTCTTTCATCGCCTCTGACTGCCAAGGCATCCACCGTATGCGCTTCTTCACTTGACCATATAACCCCAAGCAATCTGGTTATACTGTGAAGACGACATTCGCCGAAAATTCGCAATACTCTTAAGAGCAACTCACAAATTTTACCTTAGCCTGAGCCCCACCAGTGAAAGTGGGGGCCAGTCTATCTTTCTATCACATACCCAAATTTTTAAAGAACGATCTAATCAAAGACTAGAAATCAATATTCTCGATGGAATACTCATTTCTAAACTCTAACGGCACAAAGCAGTTTATGGTGGAGCCAAGCGGGATCGAACCGCTGACCTCCTGCGTGCAAGGCAGGCGCTCTCCCAGCTGAGCTATGGCCCCATAACAAAATTGGTGGGTCTGGGCAGATTCGAACTGCCGACCTCACCCTTATCAGGGGTGCGCTCTAACCAACTGAGCTACAGACCCAATTTCGAGCTTGTAACTGTTAGCCATGAGCTATCAGCTTGGAGCTTAAAGCTGCTTCTATCGTCTTCTTCAATGAATCAAGCAATTCGTGTGGGAGCTCATGGAGCAGCTGATGTCGTCGATTAAGGAGGTGATCCAGCCGCAGGTTCCCCTACGGCTACCTTGTTACGACTTCACCCCAGTCATGAATCACACCGTGGTAACCGTCCTCCCGAAGGTTAGACTAGCTACTTCTGGTGCAACCCACTCCCATGGTGTGACGGGCGGTGTGTACAAGGCCCGGGAACGTATTCACCGCGACATTCTGATTCGCGATTACTAGCGATTCCGACTTCACGCAGTCGAGTTGCAGACTGCGATCCGGACTACGATCGGTTTTCTGGGATTAGCTCCACCTCGCGGCTTGGCAACCCTCTGTACCGACCATTGTAGCACGTGTGTAGCCCAGGCCGTAAGGGCCATGATGACTTGACGTCATCCCCACCTTCCTCCGGTTTGTCACCGGCAGTCTCCTTAGAGTGCCCACCATAACGTGCTGGTAACTAAGGACAAGGGTTGCGCTCGTTACGGGACTTAACCCAACATCTCACGACACGAGCTGACGACAGCCATGCAGCACCTGTCTCAATGTTCCCGAAGGCACCAATCCATCTCTGGAAAGTTCATTGGATGTCAAGGCCTGGTAAGGTTCTTCGCGTTGCTTCGAATTAAACCACATGCTCCACCGCTTGTGCGGGCCCCCGTCAATTCATTTGAGTTTTAACCTTGCGGCCGTACTCCCCAGGCGGTCAACTTAATGCGTTAGCTGCGCCACTAAGAGCTCAAGGCTCCCAACGGCTAGTTGACATCGTTTACGGCGTGGACTACCAGGGTATCTAATCCTGTTTGCTCCCCACGCTTTCGCACCTCAGTGTCAGTATCAGTCCAGGTGGTCGCCTTCGCCACTGGTGTTCCTTCCTATATCTACGCATTTCACCGCTACACAGGAAATTCCACCACCCTCTACCATACTCTAGCTTGTCAGTTTTGAATGCAGTTCCCAGGTTGAGCCCGGGGATTTCACATCCAACTTAACAAACCACCTACGCGCGCTTTACGCCCAGTAATTCCGATTAACGCTTGCACCCTCTGTATTACCGCGGCTGCTGGCACAGAGTTAGCCGGTGCTTATTCTGTCGGTAACGTCAAAACAGCAAAGTATTAATTTACTGCCCTTCCTCCCAACTTAAAGTGCTTTACAATCCGAAGACCTTCTTCACACACGCGGCATGGCTGGATCAGGCTTTCGCCCATTGTCCAATATTCCCCACTGCTGCCTCCCGTAGGAGTCTGGACCGTGTCTCAGTTCCAGTGTGACTGATCATCCTCTCAGACCAGTTACGGATCGTCGCCTTGGTGAGCCATTACCTCACCAACTAGCTAATCCGACCTAGGCTCATCTGATAGCGCAAGGCCCGAAGGTCCCCTGCTTTCTCCCGTAGGACGTATGCGGTATTAGCGTCCGTTTCCGAGCGTTATCCCCCACTACCAGGCAGATTCCTAGGCATTACTCACCCGTCCGCCGCTCTCAAGAGAAGCAAGCTTCTCTCTACCGCTCGACTTGCATGTGTTAGGCCTGCCGCCAGCGTTCAATCTGAGCCATGATCAAACTCTTCAGTTCAAACATCTTTGGGTTTTTAAGAAACCCTAAACTTGGCTCAGCAATCGTTGGTTACATCTTTGATTTCTCGCGGAGTAACTTGTGATGCTGATAATCTTGTTGACTATCAGTCTGACTCCACAAGCACCCACACGAATTGCTTGATTCAGTTGTTAAAGAGCGGTTGGTTAAGATCTTTCGTCTCAACCGAGGCGCGCATTTTACAGCGCTCCGTGTATCTGTCAAGCGGTTATTTCAAGAAGTTTTCAAAGTTTCGCTGGGAAATCCTTAACAACTTCAACCACTTGCGCTTCCGATCTCTCGTTAGCGGGAGGCGAATTCTACAGCGTTACTCGCTGCTGTCAACACCTCTTTTTCTCCGCTTTCGACCGAGAAGATCGAATCGTCAAAAGAGCCCAACAACACCGCCCTTTTAACTCCTTCCAGGCTTCGATGACCTGAAGCAAGCTGCTGTCGAAAACTGCGTAACTCTTTGTTTACCAATGAGTTTTCCGTTTCGACTGCGCCGGAAGTGGGGCGAATTATAGACGTCCAGAATTTGCCGTCAACCCCTGATCTCACCTTTCCAGCAACAAACACAAATTCACTGCTTATATATAGATGCAACCCTAGATAATGCGCAGTATATTGCTCAACTCGGAATTCAACCTCTCGCTCTCTGCCCACGGATGATGCTTTGCCATGAACAACCAACCCCGCAGCCTTGGATCTACCCTGTACTCGGTTGGCCTTCTATTGATAGCCATGGCATCTATTCAGTCCGGCGCCTCCCTGGCGAAAAGCATGTTCCCGGTCGTCGGCGCGCAGGGTACGACCACCCTGCGGCTGATTTTCGCCAGCCTGATCATGCTGATATTGCTAAGACCGTGGCGCGCAAAGCTGAACGCTCAGTCGTTACGTACCGTCATCATCTACGGGATGGCACTGGGCGGCATGAACTTCCTCTTCTATATGTCCTTGCGCACCGTTCCGCTAGGTATCGCTGTGGCGCTCGAATTCACCGGGCCTTTGGCCGTAGCGATCTACGCGTCACGGCGGGCAATCGACTTTTTGTGGATAGCCCTGGCCGCCGCCGGGTTGCTACTACTGATACCGACCGGGGCAGCAACCGCCGGTATTGATCTGGTGGGTGCGGGTTATGCGCTAGGCGCGGGTGTCTGTTGGGCCTTGTATATCCTGTTCGGCCAAAAAGCCGGTGCCGATAACGGCGTTCAGACGGCGGCCTTGGGCGTCATGATCGCCGCGTTGTTCGTGGCCCCCATCGGTATCGTCCATGCCGGGGCTGCGCTACTGACGCCTTCGCTCATTCCGGTGGCCATCGGCGTCGCGCTCCTGTCCACCGCCCTGCCCTACACCTTAGAGATGGTCGCTCTCACTCGACTGCCCACGCGGACGTTCGGCACGCTGATGAGCGTCGAACCGGCAATCGGCGCGCTGTCAGGGTTGCTCTTCCTTCAGGAGTACCTGACGTTTTCACAATGGATGGCCATCCTGTGCATCATTCTCGCGTCAGTCGGGGCAACCATGACCATGGCCAGCACCGCAACGCCGGCGGTTGCGGCAGATTGATGTCGAATTTTATGCAGGTCTGGTATTTGCCGAGCAATTAGGCCATGTTTAGAACGCTCACCAGTGTCGAACATGGATTTTTGAAGACAGGGATATCAGAACGCTTCAAGCGCAAGTGAATACGGCCAGACCCGGGCGTGAAGATCCGGGGACGCCTTAAGGATAGTTATGAAACGAATTTTGCTACTGATCGCGGTGCTCGTGATTGCGGGCTGCGCGGCAACATCGGAACCCCAAACCAAACGCGGCAAGAAAGGGTTGCATATCAATTGCTCAGGGCTGTCTTCCGCCTGGAGCAAGTGTCACACCAGCGCAGCCAACTCCTGCGCGCCGAAAGGCTACAAGGTCATTGCCAAATCAGGGGATGGGGTAGAAGAGCCTGGCGATTATCCTTTTGGCCTCAACCCGGCCGGTTACACCAGCCGCAGCATGATCGTAATTTGCAAATAAGTCATACCGTCCGCGGGCTTGCCATCTGGCGCTCGATCTCCTCGTAACTGCACTTCAGCACCGTGCGCTGTACGTCTGGACTGGCCAGCATCCGGGCTACGACCAGCGCACCGATGCACTGCGAGAGGATCGCCCACGCGAGACTGTCGCTCTCCAGTGTTTCAGCCCAACGCTTCTGCAGCAGGCAAATCCAGTGTTCTGCCTGCTGGCGCACTACCACATCGGAGCGGGCGATTTCGGCGCCCAACGCCGGTAATGCGCAGCCGGCTTCCGGGTGCTCGACATGGGCCATGCTCAGATAATGCTTGAGACAGCGCCGAAGCCGCTCGCGATCCTGGTCCGCGCCCAACCGGCCCATGCTTTGGCAGAGTTCACGCTCGACAATCGAAGCGAAGAGCTCATCCTTTGACGAGAAGTGACTGTAAAACGCCCCGCCGCTTAAACCTATTGCCTTCATCAAGCCATCGACACCAACGGTCGAGAAGCCCGACTTCTTGGCCAACACCGCGCTGCTGTCGAGTAACTTCTCTTTGGTTTCCAACTTGTGACTGGCCGAATACCGCATTGCCTTACCCTCAGGATTAATCGCCTTGACGCCTGCCGGATCGTAGCATAACGTTCGTTTAGTTAACGATCGTTTAGCAAAGGGTCTACCCATGAATAACAAGAAGGTCGTACTGGTCGTCGGCGCGGGTGATGCCACAGGCGGCGCCATTGCCAAGCGTTTTGCGCAAGAAGGATTCACCGCCTGCGTAACACGACGTAGCGCTGATAAATTGCAACCGTTAGTGGATTCAATCCACGCCGATGGTGGTGAAGCTCATGGTTTCGCTTGCGATGCGCGCAAGGAAGAGGACGTCATTGCCCTGGTCGAGCAGATTGAGAGCGAGATAGGCCCGATCGAGGCTTTTGTTTTCAACATAGGCGCCAATGTACCCTGCAGTATTCTTGAAGAGACTGCGCGCAAATATTTCAAGATTTGGGAAATGGCCTGTTTCTCCGGGTTTCTCAATGCCCGGGAAGTGGCCAAGCGCATGGCCACACGCCAACGGGGCACGATCCTTTTCACCGGCGCCACTGCCGGCTTGCGTGGTGCCGCCGGTTTCGCAGCCTTCGCCGGTGCCAAGCATGGCATCCGCGCACTGGCTCAGAGCATGGCTCGAGAATTAGGACCGATGAATATCCATGTGGCTCATGTAGTCGTCGATGGTGCCATCGACACTGACTTTATTCGCGAGAGCTTTCCGGAGAAGTACGCAACCAAAGATCAGGACGGCATTCTCGACCCCGAGCACATCGCCGAGAATTACTGGTATCTCCACAGCCAGCCGCGGGACGCGTGGACTTTCGAGCTCGATCTGCGTCCCTGGAACGAACGCTGGTAAATCATCCTGAAAACAATAATGAGTGCGTGATGACCATGAGCAAAACCGTGGAGTTCTACTTCGACCTTGGCAGCCCCGCCACTTATCTGGCCTACACCCAGCTGCCGCAAATCTGCTCACAGGCAGACGCTCGACTGATCTACATTCCGATCCTGCTGGGTGGCGTTTTCAAAGCCACCGGGAATGCGTCTCCGGCGACTATCCCGGCCAAGGGTCGCTATATGTTTCAAGACCTGGGTCGCTTCGCCAAACGCTACGGCGTGCCACTGAAATTCAATCCGCACTTCCCCATCAATACGCTGCTGCTGATGCGCGCCGTCACGGGCATGCAATTGCGCCACCCCGAGCGATTTCAGGCGTTCATTGACTGTCTGTTTGAAGCGCTGTGGGTTGACGGTCTCAGCCTTGACGATCCGTCGACGATTGCCTCAGTACTATCGCGCAACGGGTTCGACCCTGTTGCAGTGCTGGCCCTGACTGCGGACGAGGAAGTCAAAGCCACCCTCAAGGAAAAAACCGGGCAAGCGGTACAGCGCGGCGTTTTTGGCGCGCCGAGCATGTTTGTCGACGATCAGCTGTTCTTCGGCCAGGATCGGCTGGATTTTGTCATCGAAGCTTTGCGTTAAATCTCGATGCTCTACGGGATGAGCCAGGCGCTGCAACAGCGCCTGAAACTCAACTCATTCAAATTGCCGCTGTACGCGTGTTCAACCAGTCAAGCGCTGCACCGTCGAGTAACGGGCTGAGGCGCTGGCGGACTTCGGCGTGGTAGGCGTTGAACCACTCTTTCTCATCCAGCGTCAGCAACGAAGGCTCCAGGCAACGTGTGTCGATCGGGCACAGCGTCAACGTTTCAAATTTGAGGAATTCGCCAAATTCGCTGGTGCCGGCTTCACGGTTCAAAACCAGGTTTTCGATCCGCACACCCCAGCGGCCCGGACGGTAGGTGCCCGGTTCGATAGACGTGATCATCCCCGGTTGCATCGCCGTTTGTGGTGCAGCAGAGGCTTGATAGGCGATGACTTGCGGGCCTTCGTGCACGTTGAGGAAGTAGCCGACGCCATGCCCGGTGCCGTGACCGTAGTCGACGCTTTCTGCCCAGATCGGCGCCCGGGCAATCGCATCCAGCAATGGCGAGAGGATGCCGCGAGGAAATTGTGCCCGGGACAGCGCGATAACGCCTTTCAGCACCCGCGTGCAATCGCGCTTTTGCTCCTCGGTTGGCGTGCCGACCGGGACCATTCGCGTGATGTCGGTGGTGCCACCGAGGTATTGACCGCCTGAGTCGATCAGCAACAGACCGTCACCCTCGATGACTGCATGCTCTTCTTCGGTCGCGTGGTAATGCGGCATCGCTCCATTGGCGTTAAACGCGGCGATGGTATTGAAGCTAAGCGACACATAATCCGGGCGACGCATGCGGGCGGCGGTCAGGTGCTCATCGATGGTCAGTTCAGTGATGCGTTCACGTCCCCACGCCGACTCCAGCCAGGCGAAGAACTCGCAGAGCGCTGCGCCGTCCTGCTCCATGGCTTTACGAATGTGTTCGGCATCGGCCAGACTTTTCTGCGATTTGGCCAATGTGGTCGGGTTCAGGCCTTCAAGCAGTGCGACGCCGCTGTCCAGATTGTCCAGCAGGCCCGCCGTCACACGCGCCGGATCGACCTGCAGGCTCGAGCCACCTGGCACCGCGCGCAAGGCATCGGCCACTTCGTTGTAATCGCGCAGGGTGACGCCGTCCGCTTCAAGGATGGCACGCAATTCACCGCTGACTTTGCTCAAGGCTACAAACAGGGTGGCCTGGTCCTGGCTGATCAGGGCGAACGAAACAAAAACCGGGTTGAACGACACATCGCCGCCGCGCAGGTTGAACAGCCAGGCGATGTCATCCAGGGTCGCAATAAAATGCCAGTCGGCACCGCGCGCTTTCAACGCTTCGCGCAGCTTGCCGAGTTTTTCGACACGGCTGATGGTTGCCTGGGGCGGCAAGTGCTGGTAGATCGGCTCGTTCGGCAGACTCGGGCGATCACGCCAGACTTCGCTCAACAAATCCAGGTCGGTGCGCAGCCGTGCGCCGCGTTGTTCAAGTTTGTCGCCCAGCGTGCGCGCCGACACCAAGGCCATCACCGCGCCATCTACCGCAACGACCCCACCCTCAGGCGTTTGCTCGGCCAGCCAGTCCAGCGGGCCAGGTTGCCCCGGCTGCAACTTCACCAGTTCGATGCCGCTGCCATTGAGTTCTTTGGTGGCCTGCTCCCAATAACGGCTGTCAGCCCAGACGCCGGCGAAGTCCGCTGTAACGATCAAAGTGCCGACCGAGCCGTGGAAACCCGACAGCCATTGTCGCCCTTGCCAGTAGCCGGGCAGGTATTCCGAAAGGTGTGGATCGGCCGACGGCACCAGCAGCGCATGAATGCCCTCCCGGCTCATCAGTTCGCGGGTGTGCGCCAGACGCTCGGGCACCGATCCGTTGATCGAAGGCTGCGTACTCATCGTGTCTCCTGCTAATCACTGCCTATTATTGTTGAGTGCCGATCGATGTCGGCGCGTTCAAGGTCCTGTCGCCCAGAAGGCCGGGGCGCTGACGCAGGCCGCTTTAATCAGTTGAATCGCTTGGTCGATGTCCTGCTCCGTGGTGAAGCGTCCCAGGCTCAAGCGAATGGTGCGACCTGCCGAACGGGCATCATGCCCCATGGCCAGCAACACGTGCGAAGGCGTGTTACTCGCAGAATTGCAGGCCGAGGTCGCGGAAAATGCGATCGAGGTGGCCAATGCGGCGGAACTGAACTCACCTTCGTTGAAGGTCAGGCTCAAGGTGTGAGGAATGCGTCGGGTGGCGCAGCCATTCAGGCGTACGCCCGGAAGGCTCAATAACGGCCCGAGCAAACGCTCGCGCAGACGCTCGATCCCGGCATGCTCTTGCTCGAACACTTGCGCAGCCAGCACGAAGGCGGCGCCCATCCCGGCAATCTGATGAGTCGCCAATGTCCCAGAGCGCAGGCCACCTTCGTGCCCGCCGCCGTGAATCTGCGCCTGCAAGCGCTGCTGCGCACGCGAGCCGACATAAAGCGCGCCGATTCCTTTGGGGCCATAGACCTTGTGCGCCGAAAAGGACATCAGGTCCACCGGCAAACTGGCCAGATCAATGGCCACTTTGCCGGCACCTTGCGCGGCGTCGACATGAAACAGCGCATCACGCGCGCGCACTGCCTCGCCGATCGCCGCAATGTCAGTCACGGTACCCAACTCGTTGTTGACCAGCATCAGTGACACCAGAAACGTGTCCTCACGCAGGGCATCGCTGACCGCTTGCGCAGTGATCAAGCCGTCCGCGTCCGGCATCAGGTAAGTGACCGAAACGCCGGCGTCCTGCAACTGGCTGGCCGTGTCCAGAATGGCCTTGTGTTCGACCTGGCTGGTGATGACGTGACCGCCGCCAGCCGCACGAGCCTGGGCCACGCCCTTGAGTGCAAGATTGTTGGATTCGGTCGCCCCGGACGTCCAGACAATCTGCTGCGCCTGAGCACCGACCAGTGCAGCCACTTGCTGCCGCCCCTGCTCGACCGTTTGCCGGGCCTGCTGGCCGAACGCATGGGAGCTGGACGCCGGATTGCCAAAATTGCCGGAAAAACCCAGACACTCGACCATGACCTGAATGACTCGCTCATCCACCGGAGTGGTGGCGGCGTAGTCGAAATACAACGGACGTTTGTTCATAAAAGACTCGCAGAGCTTTTCCGGGATCAGCGGCTGGAAAGAGCACACAGCAATACCTGATCGGATGCGTTAAAAAAGTACGACTTCAGTAAAAAGTGCGTAGGAACGCTCCTGAAGTCGAGCTTAACAGGCATCGGCCAACCGGTTGAAGCAATGCATCAGCTAAAGCTTTCAAGCAACAACGGATACAGCGAGACCACCAGCAGCGTCGCCATGCCCCAATTGAACAGGCGCAACCAGCGCCGATCCTTCAAGACGTTGCGCAACAGCGTGCCACAAGCGGCCCACACACTCACACTGGGCAGGTTGATCAGCGCGAACACGGCGGCAATCACGATCACGTTGGTGAAATAGCCCTGCATCGGCGTGTAGGTGCTGATTGCTCCGATGGCCATGATCCATGCCTTGGGATTGACCCATTGGAACGCCGCCGCCCCCAGATAGCTGATCGGTGTGGCGTCGCTTCGTTCTGCGTCGGAGACCGGGCCCGAGTGGGCAATTTTCCACGCGAGGTACAACAGATACGCGGCGCCCACATAGCGCAGCACCGTGTAAAGCAACGGATAGGTTTGAAACACCGCTCCCAAACCAAAACCCACAGCGACGACCAACACGAAGAAGCCACAGGTGATACCGAGCATATGGGGAATGGTGCGGTGGAAACCGAAGTTCACGCCCGATGCCAGCAACATGGTGTTATTGGGGCCGGGAGTGATCGAAGTGACCAGGGCAAACAGGGCGAAGCCGAGCAGCATATCGAGCGAGAGCGTCATGGGTGGCAGTCCATCAGGGTCAGTCAGGTAACGACCCTATCGCACGCCCCGGAATAAACCCACGGACAGTTGCGTGAAACTTCGAGCAGTACAGTCGCTCAGCTTGGACGACCGTGAAGTTGCACGGCACGTTCCGCGTTCATTTCGCCTTGTTTATCGAAGCTGAACGATTTTTGTGGCTCGCCCAGCAGTGCGGCTTTTTTCACATGGTACTCGTCGAAGGACAAACCGCGACGGTTCAGCGCCTCGAGCGCCAACTGGCGGGTTTCTTCGGCGGTGTAGGGGCGCAGTTCCGGCGCAACGTGAGTGGCGCATCCACTGAGAACGGAGACGGCAAGCATCAGGCAAGTGGCGAGGAGTGTTTTCATGTCGGGGGTCCTGGAATCTGGGTTCGGGGCAATGAACACAGGCTACCCGGGCATCAGGACGAGCAGAAATCAACGCTCTCGATAGTCGCTATCGAGTTTGGCTAATGCTCCGGAAAATCTGCTGCTCGTCGGCCTGTCAGGCGACCAAAAGGGGCTGACCTATAGTTATCCGACTGGAAGCCGGCACGCCCGGTTTCCCACTGTTCACCATCAACAGGGAGAGCCGTCATGAGCGTCAAACCGATTCCTGAGGGTTATCACAGCATCACCCCCTATCTGGGAATTCACAAAGCCGCAGAAGCCATCGATTTCTATAAAAAAGCCTTTGGCGCCAGCGAGGTCATGCGCCTGGCCATGCCGGATGGCGGCATCGGCCATGCGGAACTGCGTATTGGCGACAGCGCCATCATGCTGGGCACGCCGTGCGATCAAGGGCCGTTGAGCAACCCGGACTCGTCCCCGTCAGTGGGCCTGCATTTATATGTCAGCGATGTCGACACGTCCTGGAAACAGGCTATCGACGCTGGCGCGACCGTGGTGTCCGAGGTGAAGGATCAGTTCTATGGCGACCGGTCGGGAACCTTGAAGGATCCTTATGGGCATCTGTGGTTTCTGGCGACGCACAAGGAGGATTTGACCCAGGAGCAGATCGAGCAGCGCGCGAAGGAGATGTTCCAGCAGGGTTGAAGGCTCGCAAGCACAGTGTTTTTGGGGGCACGCTTGATCGCGATAGCGGTACAGCGCGACAGGGATGCTGGCTGGCCCACCGCTTCAAGCTGTGCTCCTATCGCTATTTAGCGAACAAGAAACATTTTCTTTCATGTTTGCGTTCGGGATTTTTGATTCTCATTCGTCTTATATAGATGCAGGCGGTTCGCGTAGGCAACAGCCACGGCCGTACTTTTTATGGACCCCACGCTGGGAAGCCCGCAGCCAAGGCCCTCTCATCGATACAAGACCTCAATCATGTCGAAGAAATCCCGCTCCAAACTCTGGTTTCTCGTTCATAGCTGGCTGGCGCTGCCGATCTGGTTTTTTGTACTGATCGTCTGTGTCACCGGCACTCTGGCCGTGATCAGTCAGGAAATTGTCTGGCTGGCCAACCCGCAAATGCGCGCAAGCCAGCCCTCCGACGACGCGCCGTTGCTCAACTACGACCAAATCCTCGCAGCGATAAAAAAGGCCGAACCGGACACACTGGTCGAAGGCATCAACCGACCGGACGAGTCACACTTTGCCCTTGACGTGGACGTCAGCTACCCCGATGGCCGCAACGTCACGGTGTACGTCAACCCGTATACCGGGGTTATTCAGGGCGCAGCCCCGCAATTCGATTTCAAGGCATTTACCCGCGCGCTGCACGGTTGGTGGCTGGTGCCGTTCACCAACGGATTCAGCTGGGGCTGGTATCTGGTGTCGTTCCTGAGCCTGCCACTGCTCGCGTCGTTGATTACCGGGCTGGTGGTCTACAAGCGCTTCTGGAAAGGCTTCTTCCGGCCGACCTTGCGGATTCGTCACGGTGCGCGAATTTTCTGGGGAGATTTCCATCGGCTCAGCGGGATCTGGTCGATCTGGTTCATCGCGATCATTTCCATCACCAGCGTCTGGTTCCTGATCCGGGCATTCATGTTCGACAATCAGATCTCGATCTCCACCGCTCCCGTGGCGCTGGTGGTGCCGCGTGAAAGCGTGCCGATGACGGCCGACGGTTCACCTGCGCCGATGATCAGCATGGAAGCGGCAATCCAGCAGGCCAGGCAGCGGATCCCGGGTCTTGAGGACAGTTTTGTCAGCCTTCCCGCCAACGCCTACAGCTATCTCTCGGTGGGTGGCCGCAGTTGGTACCCGCTGATGTACCAGACAGCCGATATCAACCCCTACACCGGTGAAATTGCCGCCACGCGCCTGCTGACCGACCGTTCAGGCCTGGAGCTGGTCACCGAATCCATGCGCCCCCTGCACACCGGCGATTTTGGTGGACTGTGGATCAAGCTGATCTGGTTCTTCTTTGGCCTGATCATGACCATGATGGTGCTCAGCGGTCTGCTGATCTGGACCAAGCGTACTGCCTTGGCCACGGCAAATGCGCTTAAACGCACCAGCAAGCAAACGCGCAACGAGACGGTCTCGACAACCCGTCGCGAGACTACGGAGGTGAGCCAGTGAGCCTGTTCGTCGCAGATAAACCGGCGTCGGCGCTGAGCCGCTTCTGGCACAAATGGCGCTTCCACATCAACATTCTGCTGCTGCTGATTCCGCTGGGTTTCATGCCCAAATACTTTGCTGACGCGGCGCTGTTTCGCGGCGACGCCGGCCTCGGCGAGCGGGAAATCGCTGAGGTCAAAGTGGGACCGTGGAGCGTGCGCCTGGCGGAACTGCGCAACGAAGCGCCGCAACTGGAGGGCCCCGCCGGCTACATGAAAAGCTTCAACGCCGCCTTGTGCGACAGTTGCCGCGACAAAGTCAAAGCCACCTACCTGCGCATCGGCAAACCCCGCAGCCTGCGCGCTGCCGGGGTGATTTTCTTCGGCACCCCGCACCGCATGGGCGCCCTGTTGCCAGTCCCGGAAAAGACCAAGGCTGACGCCGAGCTGTGGATCACGATGGAAGGCTGGGACGGCGCGATGCATCAAGCGTCGATCCCTCTGAGCCAGGCATCCCCCGCCACCCTTGCGTGGCTGAACAAACAAGGAGGCAAACCATGATCAACTTATTTATTCGTCGCAAGGTCGCCCTGTTGATGCTGTGCGCAGGCTTCAGCGCCAGCGCTCTGGCACACAACCCGATGTGTGAATGCAAAGCCATCGACGCCGAGCAGATCGAATGCACCGGCGGCTTCTCCGACGGCAGCGGCGCGCCGGGTGTGACGCTGGACGTGATCGGCTATGACGAAACCATCCTGGTGCCGGGCAAGCTCGGGACGGACTCCAAATTGACCTTCAAGAAACCCGGCGCCGAGTTCTACGTGTTGTTCGATGCGGGCCCGGGTCACGTCGTCGAGATTGACCAGGCGGACATCCAGGCCCCATGAGCAATCCAACCACGCACGTTGTCCGCCCGGCCGGTGCCGGCCATGAAACCCTTTATGTGCTGCTGTTGTGTCTGATGATTCTTGCCGTGGCCGGCACTGTGGTGGCCTGGCGCGGTGAGAAGCAGGAAGTCAGCAGCGTCACCCGCCATCAACTCGATGCGCGCCGCGATCTCAGCGCATCCGAGCAAGGTATCTACGCCGACCTGCGAGTGACACTGGACGAGATCCACTTGCTGCGTCAGGAACAGCAAGCCCTGCCCACGCCGGTAGCGCTCGCGGACGAAGGGTTCGCGCCGTTTGCCCAGGATGCGAGTTCGGTCAGTCGCGGCGCTCACGCCTGGCAATTGCTCGACGCCCACGCCTATTTCGGCCAGAGCCGGACGCCCGACGTGGCAGGCTCGTTTCTGATGCGCCTGAGCGCTGCGGACGATGCGCCGGACATCTGGCTCAATCGCGGCAAAGCCCTTGCAGCGCCGACCGACCTCACTGACGCCGCGCTGCAAAGCGCCGGTTGGCAGCAGATCGTCGCGCAATTCGATGCCGGCGTTACCCGCCAGCATCGGCACTGAACCCTCGCCTTCATCCGAGAGAAGACCGCTTTCCCATGCCTAGTTCATCTCAACGCTCTTTCGTGCGCCTGCTTCTTGCCGGCCTGCTCGCTTGTCTGCTGACACCGATGGCCAGCGCCGACGAGGCCAAACGCCTGCGCATTGGCATCACGCTGCACCCTTATTACAGCTACGTCGCTAATATCGTCGGCGACAAAGCCGAAGTGGTGCCGCTGATTCCGGCCGGTTTCAACCCCCACGCCTACGAACCCCGCGCCGAAGACATCAAGCGCATCAGCGGGCTGGACGTGATTGTGCTCAATGGCGTCGGTCATGACGATTTTGCCGACCGCATGATCGCCGCCAGCGAAACGCCGAACGTGCCGGTCATCGAAGCCAACGAAAACGTGCCGCTGCTGGCGGCCACCGGCGTTGCTGCTCGCGGTGCCGGCAAAGTCGTGAACCCGCACACGTTCCTGTCGATCAGCGCCTCCATCGCCCAGGTCAACAACATTGCCCGGGAACTGGGCAAGCTCGATCCGGCGAATGCCAAGACCTACACCCAGAATGCCCGCGCGTACGGCAAGCGCCTGCGCACGATGCGCGCCGATGCCCTGGCGAAACTGACCGAAGCGCCGAATGCCGAATTGCGCGTGGCCACGGTGCATGCAGCCTATGACTACCTGCTGCGCGAATTCGGCCTCGAAGTGACGGCCGTGGTCGAGCCCGCCCACGGTATTGAACCGAGCCCCAGCCAGTTGAAGAAAACCATTGATCAACTGCGCGAACTGGACGTGAAAGTGATCTTCTCCGAGATGGACTTCCCGTCCAGCTACGTCGACACCATCCAGCGTGAATCCGGGGTGAAGCTGTACCCGCTGTCGCACATTTCCTACGGCGAATACACCGCCGACAAATATGAAAAGGAAATGACCGGCAACCTCAACACCGTGGTTCGCGCGATCCAGGAGTCTGGCGCATGACCGTTCAGGAAACCCTCCTCGTCCAGAGCGCCGGACCCACCCTGAATTTTGCCGATGTGAGCCTGACGCTCGGGCGCACGACGATCCTCGACAAGGTGACTTTCCAGGTTCAGCCCGGCAGCGTGCATGCGTTGGTCGGCCCCAACGGTGGCGGCAAAAGTTCGCTGATCAAGACGTTGCTCGGGCAGATGCCTCATCAAGGGCGCTTGAGCCTGCAATGGCCGGGCGAACCCGGGACGATCGGTTATGTGCCGCAAGCGCTGGAGTTCGATCGCGGCTTGCCGATGACCGTCGACGATTTCATGGCCGCGATGTGCCAGCGGCGCCCGGCGTTCCTTGGGCTGAGCAAGCATTACGCCGCGGCCATTGGCGAAGCGCTGGAGCGCGTCGGCATGCAGGACAAGCGTAAACGACGCATGGGCGCGCTGTCCGGCGGCGAGCGTCAGCGCGTTTTGTTGGCACAAGGCTTGATCCCGGCGCCGCAGTTGCTGGTACTCGATGAACCGATGTCGGCACTCGACGAGGCCGGTATCCGGGTGTTCGAGCGATTGCTCGGCGACTGGCGCCAAAGCGGCATCACCGTGCTGTGGATCGAGCACGATCTGGAAGCCGTCGGGCGGCTGGCCGATCGCGTCACCGGGCTCAATCGCCGGGTATTGTTCGATTCGACGCCGCAACAGGCGCTGACTCCGGAGCGTCTGTTAACGCTGTTTTCGACCCATCCACGGAGCGCTGCCTGATGAGCTATGAAGCCTTTCGTCTGATGGTCCAGGGTTGGGCGTCTTCGGGTTATCTGCCGGAAGCGCTGGCTTACGGATTTGTGGTCAACGCCCTGCTCGCGGGGTTGTTGATCGGCCCGGTGCTCGGTGGGCTCGGCACGCTGGTGGTGGTCAAGCGCTTTGCGTTTTTCTCCGAGGCCGTGGGCCACGCGGCGCTGACCGGCGTGGCCGTGGGCATTCTGCTTGGCGAACCCTACACCGGGCCTTACGGCAGCCTGTTCGGCTACTGCCTGCTGTTCGGGATTCTGCTGAATTACCTGCGCAACCGCACGGGGCTCTCGCCGGATACGTTGATTGGCGTTTTCCTGTCAGTATCGTTGGCGCTGGGCGCCAGTCTGTTGCTGATTCTGGCTGGCAAGATCAATGTGCACATCCTCGAAAACGTTCTGTTCGGCTCGGTGCTCACGGTCAATGGCAATGACCTGCTGGTACTGGCCATCGTCGGTTCGCTGGTGATGGCGCTGGCGCTGCCGTTGTACAACCGCATCATGCTCGCCAGCTTCAATCCGCAACTGGCGGCGGTGCGTGGCGTGGCGGTGAAAACCCTGGACTATCTGTTCGTGATTCTGGTGACGTTGATTACCGTGGCGGCGGTGAAAGTCATCGGTGCGATTCTGGTGGGTGCATTGCTGGTGATTCCGGCCGCGGCAGCGCGGTTACTCAGCCAGTCGCTCAAGGGTTTTTTCTGGTGTTCGGTGTTGATCGCTACGGTCAGCACGCTGTGCGGGATCCTCGCACCGATCGTATTCGACCTGCCAATCCCGTCCGGCGCCGCCATCATCCTGGTCGCCGGTATCGCCTTCGCCCTCGCTGCCATTGCGCGCGGGGTGGTCCCCAGTTTGAAAGGGAATCTCGGATAAATGAATTTTTCAATGCGAAAACTGGCCCTGGCCGTTGCGCTGTGCGGGCTGGTGAATACGTCTTTCGCCGAGCAAGGCGCCAAACCCTTGCATGTGCTCGCGTCACTGCCCATTACCTATGGTCTGGGTGAAGTCCTGCTCAAAGGCACCGACGTCAAACTTGAACGTGCAGCGCCGGCGAATTTACCCGGCAGTCGTCAGACCGCTTATTTCTCTGGCCGTGGTGCGCCAGCGTTGGCGAAATTGGCGACCGATGCCGATGCGGTGATCGGTGTGCGCTCGCTGTGGGCGGATGATCCGCTGTATCCGTTCTCGCGGCGCAGCAACATTCGCATCGTCGAGGTCGACGCCGCACGCCCGGTGGACGGCGCCCTGCCCGGCATTGCCCTGCAACCGGAGAACAAGGTCGATGGCCTGAACAGTCAGCCGTGGTTTTCCAGCAACAACATGGGCCGGATGGCGGATGTGATGTCGGCGGATCTGGTGCGCCTGGCGCCGACGGCCAAAGCTAAAATCGAAGCCAACCTGGCGGCATTGAAGCAGCGCCTGCTCAAGTTCAGCGCCGCCAGCGAAGCGCGGCTCGCCAGCGCTGACAACCTGAGCGTGATGAGCCTCAGTGACCATTTTGGTTATCTGATCGGCGGACTCAATCTGGAACTGGCTGGCCAGGATGCCCGTCCGGATGCCGAATGGACCCCGGAATCACTTAAGCAATTAACCGCGACGCTCAAGGACAATGACGTGGCGGTGGTGTTGCACCATCGGCAGCCGTCGGAGGCGGTGAAAGCGGCGATTGCCGAATCGGGAAGTCGCCTGGTGGTGTTGAGTATCGATGGCGCGGATCCTGTGGCTGAGCTGGAAGAGAACGTGGATCTGGTGATCAAGGGACTGAGTGGGGCATAACGTCGCTGGACCGCGAAGGCGGCCTGACTGGCGACAAAACTTGCGCCCATGAAAAAGCCCGCTGACCTCCTGGGTCCAGCGGGCTTTTTACGCAACAGCTCAGTGAGCCACTGCCGCCTGCTCTTCCATTTTTTGGCGCAGGCTCAATGGACGCATGTCCGTCCAGACTTCTTCGATGTAGGCCAGGCATTCCTTTTTCAGGCCGCTTTTGCCCACGGTGCGCCAGCCCCCGGGCACGGCTTTGTAGTCAGGCCAGATCGAATATTGCTCTTCGTGGTTGACCACCACCTGGAAGAGGATGTCCTCGCGGTCGAATACTGAAGTCATGCTGATTCTCCATCGTTGTCGTTTGGCTGCGAGATGTGCGCAGCGGTTATGTCAAAGGAACGTTGCGCCGGTCGAGAAATTTAGAGGCTGGCGACTGCCGCCACCATCGCCCGACCGAAAATCTCTGCGACATGGTCGATTTGCGCGGCGGTGATGACCAGCGGCGGCAGAAACCGCACCACCCCGCCATGCCGCCCGCCCAGCTCGAGGATCAAGCCGCGCTTGAGGCATTCGCGTTGCACCAGCGGCGCGAGTTGAGCGAAAACCGGTGGATGACCTTGCGCGTCCGGTGCACCGGCTGGATCGACCAGCTCCACGCCGAGCATCAGGCCACGGCCTCGGATATCGCCCAACTGCGGGAAGTCCCGTTGCAGAATGCGCAAGTGTTCGCTCAGACGTTCGCCCATCGCCGCCGCGTGTTCGCAGACCCTGTGTTCAACCAGATAACGCATCACCGCAGAGCCTGCGGCCATGGCCATCTGATTGCCGCGAAAAGTCCCGGCATGGGCGCCCGGCAGCCAGATGTCGAGCCAGTCGCGGTAGACGACCACCGCCAGCGGCAGGCTGCCGCCGATGGCTTTGGACAGCACCACCACGTCCGGAATGATCCCGGCGTGCTCGAAGGCGAACATCTTGCCGGTGCGCGCGAAACCGCTCTGGATCTCGTCGACGATCAACGCTACGCCGGCCTGTTCAGTAATGCGCCGCACACCGCGCAACCAGTCGAGATCAGCCGGAATCACCCCGCCTTCGCCCTGAACGACTTCAACGATCACCGCCGCCGGTAACTGGACGCCGGCCTCGGGATCATTCAGCAGGTTTTCCAGGTAATGCAAATTGACCTGCACACCTTGCGCGCCACCGAGGCCGAACGGGCAGCGGTAATCGTAGGGATACGGCATGAACTGCACGCCATTACTGAGCAAGGCACCCAGCGGCTTCTTCGGGCCCAGGCTGCCCATCAGGCTCAACGCGCCCTGGCTCATGCCGTGGTAACCGCCCTGAAACGACAACACGGTGCTGCGTCCGGTGGCGGTGCGCACCAGTTTCAGCGCGGCTTCCACCGCATCGGTGCCGGTCGGGCCGCAGAACTGGATCTTCGCATCAACCGCCAGCGCCGGCGGCAGCAAACCGAACAGGTCCTGAACAAATTGATCCTTGACCGCAGTGGTCAGATCAAGCGTGTGCAGCGGCAGTTCATCGCTCAACACTTGCTGGATCGCGTCGATCACCACCGGGTGGTTATGCCCCAGTGCCAGCGTGCCCGCCCCGGCCAGGCAGTCGATGAATGTCCGCCCTTCCACGTCTTCGACGTAAATACCTTTGGCTCGCTTGAGTGCCAGGGGAATACGTCGCGGGTAGCTGCGGGCGTTGGACTCCTGGCGGTTCTGGCGCGCCAGCAACGGCGATTCGGTGAAGTGGTAAAGCGTTTCGACCGGCGCCGAAGCGGTTCGGGCCGACTGATCTTCCATAAGGCTGGTAGCGACTGACATCTCTCGACCCCTCGATAAGGTTTTCCTGTTCTGGAAACGCATCAGGGCGTCGGGGATTTAGGCGCTCGGTCGGCTTTGTGCCAAGGCAAGTGACAAAGCCTTGAACATTGGAATCGCCTGGAGCTCGCCCACGAGAAATGCGGGGCAGCGAGATCTGCTGCAGGAGCAAAGCTTGCCCGGCTCCTGCAGGTTTGCGGTCAGACGGGTTGCAGCGGCATGGTCAGCTCGACCCGCAGGCCATCCGGGCGGCTGTCGAAATGCAAGGTGCAGCCGCAGCGCTGGACGATCGCCTGCACAATCGCCAGGCCCAGGCCGCAGCCGGTACTCTGGCCGTTGCGCCAAAAGCGTTGCGTCAGATGCTGCAGATCACCTTCGGCGATCCCCGGCCCATGATCGCGCACCACAAACTGCACCCGGTTTGCGCTGGTTTCCAGGCTGAGTTCTACCGGTTCATCGGCTGGGGTATGCCGAAGTGCGTTGTCCAACAAGTTGCGCAGCGCCGCAATCGACAGCACGGCCGGCATCTGCACCGGGGCGTGCGACAATTTCACCGGCGGCTGGAACCTGATGCGTTGACGATCACCGCTCGAGGCGTCTTGAATTGCCAGTTTCGCCACTTGCTCGGCGCTGCATTGCACACCGTCATCAAACGACAGGCTGCCCTCGACCCGGGCCAGCAGCAACAACTGTTCGAGGGTGCGGTGCAAGCGATCGGCGCCCTCCTCGGCCCGAGCCAGCGACTGATCACGCGCAGCGCCATCGGTCATGCGCGCCACTTGCAGGTGAGTCTTGATTGCCGTCAGAGGGCTGCGTAATTCGTGCGCAGCGTCACCGGTCAAACGGCGCTCGCGCTCGATCGTCTTGCCGATTCGCTGCAACAGCTGGTTCTGGGTGTCCAGCAAAGGCTGCAGTTCGCTGGGCAGCGGCTGGATCTGCAGCGGCTCCAGCGAGTCCGCACTTCGGCGCATCAAGGCGTCGCGCATGCGATTCAGAGGGGCCAGTCCCTGACCGATCCCCAGCCACAGCAGGCACAGACACCCCAGTAACGCGACGCCAACCGGTACCGACGCGGCCAGCAGGATCGACATGTTAAGGGCTTCGCGTTCAATTTGCCGATCGGCGGTGGTGATGCGCAAATCGCCACGGGCCAGGGTGAAACTGCGCCACGGCGCGCCATCGATCATCTGGTCGTGAAAGCCCATTTTCTCGGCTTCCAGAGTTTGCTGTGGATCGGTGTGACTGCGGGCCAGGATCTCGCCTCGCAGCGAACTCACCTGGCAGGCCATGCCGCCCGGAATATTCAGTTGTTCAGCGCTGAAGTGCGTGCCCTCCCCTTTGCTCGGCAAGGGCGGCAGTTGCTCCATCAACCCGGCGACCATGCGCGCCGAAGCGACCAGCCGCTGGTCGAGGGAAAACATCATTTGATTGCGCAAATCGCTGAGCATCCAGGCGGCCGCCAGCGCCCAGATCAGCGCGAAAGCGGCGCCGAGGGTCAGGCTCAGGCGCAAACGCAGGCTCATCACTTCGATTCTTCTCCGCTATCGGCAGGCCCAAGGCGATAACCCAGGCCGCGCACCGTTTCAACGATACCGTTACCGAGTTTGCGCCGCAGGTGATGGATATGCACGTTGAGCGCGTTGCTCTCAAGCTCGTCGTTGAACCCGTAGACGCTGTCTTTGAGCTGCTCGGTGGACAGGACCCGACCGCGATTGTGCAGCAGTGCCTGCAACAACGCCTGCTCACGTCGCGAAAGGTCCACCGGTTGGCCACCCAGCAGGGTTTCCCGGCTGCTCGGGTTGTACGTCAGACGACCATGCTCGATCAGGTTGACGCTGCGCCCGGCCACCCGCCGCAACAAGGTATGCAGACGAGCGGCGAGCTCGCGCAGGTCGAACGGCTTGAGTAGGTAATCATCGGCACCGGCCTGCAAGCCGTCGACACGGTCAGTGACCGAATCTCGTGCAGTCAGAATCAGCACCGGGATTTCCAGGCCGTTATGACGTAACTGCTGCAGCAACTTGAGACCGTCTTCATCGGGCAAGCCCAGATCAAGCACCATGACGTCGAATTCGGCCACCTTGAGGATCGCCCGCGCCGCTGATGCAGTGGCGACATGTTCCACCGTCAGGCCTTGAGCGGAGAGGCCGGCGACGATGCCGCTGGCGATCAGTTCGTCGTCTTCGCAAACCAGTACGTGCATTGGGGGTTCCTACGAAAAGAGGCGAGTGAAGCAAGCGGGTATTAAGCCGCGATTATGGCAAGGATGTCAGTTGGCCGGGGCTCTTGCGCGATTGATCCGCGGCCTGCTTGTCAGCGACAACGTTCGCAGGTTAGCAAAGTTAATCAATGGTTAATCGCGCCCCCCCATTGTGCACCCACTTGCACAGGGACAAGGCTTCCACAATGCGTCGAATTTTTTTGATTTTTGCTCTTCTGGTGTCCGGCCTGGTGCAGGCCGGGACCAATCCGTTTGAGACCAGGCCCGATTTTCTCCCGGTAGATAAAGCGTTCACCTTTACCTCTCAACGCCTGGAATCCGGCGAGACCCAGCTGTATTGGCAGATCGCCGACGGCTATTACCTTTACCAGCAACGGCTCAAATTCGACGGGCTGGCAAACGAACATACCCCCGCACTGCCGGCTGGCGAATCGCACAGCGACGAGTTTTTCGGTGAACAGCAAGTCTATCGTCAAGGACTGGAGCTGAAGATCCCGGCCGGTGCTACCGGGCAGATCAAGGCGGGATTCCAGGGCTGTGCCGATGCAGGCCTGTGTTATCCGCCGCAAACCAAGGTCGTGGACCTGGGGGAAGCGTCGCCAGTCTCTGCAGTTGAACAGGCCCCTGACCAGGCTTTGGCCAGTGGTCTGCAACAACGCGCACTGGGCTGGAGTTTGCTGGTGTTCTTCGGTCTGGGGCTGTTGCTGGCGTTCACCCCCTGTACCTTGCCGATGTTGCCTATCCTCGCCGGCCTCGTCGTTGGCAGTGGTGCGACGCCCCGGCGCGGTTTCGCCCTCGCTTGCAGCTACGTCGTCAGCATGGCGCTGGTGTATGCGGCGATGGGCGTGCTCGCGGCGTTGCTCGGGGCCAATTTGCAGGCGCTGTTGCAGAACCCGTGGCTGCTGGGCACGTTCGCGGCGGTGTTTGTTGTGCTGGCATTGCCGATGTTCGGTTTTTTCGAGCTGCAGTTGCCGGTCGCCGTGAGGGATCGTCTGGAAAATGTCTCGCGCGGTCAGCGCGGCGGCAGCCTGATGGGTGCGGGCATCCTCGGCGCCGTCTCCGGTTTGCTGGTCGGACCGTGCATGACCGCCCCGCTGGCGGGCGCTCTGCTGTACATCGCGCAAAGCGGCAACGCGTTGCATGGCGGCTTGATTCTGTTCGCCATGGGCATCGGCATGGGCATTCCGCTGCTGTTGCTGGTGACCGTGGGCAATCGCTTCCTGCCCAAACCCGGCGCCTGGATGAACCTGCTCAAAGGTGTGTTCGGCTTCGTGTTTCTGGCGACGGCCCTGTTGATGGTGCGCCCGGTGCTGGATGACTCACTGTGGATTGGCTTGTGCGGTGGCTTGCTGCTGATCGCCGCGTACAGTGCCTGGAAACAGTCAGAAGGATTTGGTCGCGTCGCTCATTTGTTCGGCGCCAGCGCTTTATTACTGGGGCTGTGGGGCAGTTTGCTAATGATCGGCGCTGCGGGCGGCAGTGGCGATCTCTTTAAGCCGCTGCAGGTTTTCAACACGACCAATGCAAGCACGCTTGCACGCCCGGTCGGTCATGATGCGTTTGTCACCATCAAGGATCCGGCAACGCTGCAGAAGGAACTCGACGGCGCCCGGGCGCAAGGTCAGTGGGTGCTGCTGGACTATTACGCGGACTGGTGCGTGTCATGCAAGATCATGGAAAAAAAGGTCTTCGGCCAACCCCATGTTCTCGATGCCCTCAGCGATGTGCGCTTGTTACGCCTGGACGTCACCGCGGATAATGCCGCCAGCCGCGAATTGCTCGGCCGCTATAAAGTGCCGGGGCCACCCAGCCTGTTGTGGATCGGTGCCGACGGCGCAGAACGACGCAGCCAGCGCATCACCGGCGAAGTCGATGCGGATACTTTCCTGCAACGCTGGAACACGACCCGAGACGCCCGTTAATGCTGACTTTGACCCTTGGCACCTTCGCCATTGCACTTAATCATCTGTTGCTGATCAGTGCGCTGGCACTGGCGACTTTTGTCGGCTGGCGAACGGCCAAACGCGGCGGGGAAAATCCCGAGTCGGCGCTGTTCAGCCTTTTTCTGTTCGGCATGCTGGCGGCGCGGATTGGTTTTGTGGCCGTTTACTGGACGCATTACCGTGATGATCCGTGGCAGATGATCGACCTGCGCGACGGTGGTTTCCTCACCTGGCCGGGCGTGATCGCGATGCTGCTCGCCGCCTTGTATTGCGGCTGGCGTCGGCCGGGCCTGCGTCGCCCCCTGGGTTTCGGGGTGGCCAGCGGCCTCTCCTTCTGGTTGCTCGCCTCGTTTTCCCTGACGATTTACGAACGAGGCACCCGCCTGCCGGACATCACCCTACGCAATGCCGCCGGCGAAACCGTGCAATTGGCGGACTACAAGGGCGGGCCGCTGGTCATCAATCTCTGGGCCACCTGGTGTCCGCCCTGTCGCCGGGAAATGCCCGTGCTGGAAAACGCCCAGATGCAGCGTCCGGACCTGACTTTTCTGTTCGTCAACCAGGCGGAAAGCATGCACAGCGTCGCCACCTACCTGGAAACTCAAGGCTTGAGCCTGACCAACGTGTTGTTCGATGGCAGTGGCCGATTGGGTCAGGCCGTCGGCTCGATGGCATTGCCGACTACGCTGTTCTATAGCCCTGAGGGTCGCCTGTTGGGCAGCCATCTGGGCGAATTGTCGGAAGCCAGTCTGGCCCGCGCACTGGAAAACTTCGACAGCCCCCCTTCTGCCGCACCGGCCACCTCTTCAAGGAAATTGCCATGCCCCGCTTCCGCCACCTGCTGACGCTGACCCTCGGCGCTGCGTTGCTTCATTTGCCGTCGCTGCAGGCAGCCGAGGAACTGCCCGCCGCGATCAGGAAAATCGAAGCCAAGGGCGCCAAAATCGTCGGCCAGTTCGACGCCCCCGACGGTCTGCGCGGTTATGCGGCGCAGTACCAGAACCGTGGCATGGCGCTGTACCTGACACCCGATGGCAAACACGTTTTGCTGGGCAATCTGTATGACGCCGATGGCAACGACCTGAGCAGCGAGCCGCTGCAAAAACTGGTCTACGCGCCAATGTCGAAAGAAGTCTGGAGCAAGATGGAAGCCAGCAGCTGGATCGCAGATGGCAACAAGGACGCGCCGCGCGTCGTTTACCTGTTCAGCGATCCGAACTGCCCTTACTGCAACATGTTCTGGGAACAGGCCAGGCCTTGGGTGAAGGCGGGCAAAGTACAGTTGCGGCACATCATGGTCGGCATTATTCGTGAAGACAGCCCGGGTAAATCCGCTGCATTGCTGGCCGCCAAGGACCCGCAGAAAGCCTTGCAAGAGCACGAAGGTGCCGGCAAGGCCAGTTCGCTCAAAGCATTGAAAGAAGTGCCACCGGCGATTCAGGCAAAACTGGCGGCGAACATGCAGTTGATGGAAGAGCTGGAATTGTCAGCCACGCCTGCCATTTTCTACATGGACGACAAGGGCGAGTTGCAACAGCAGCAAGGCGCACCCTCGCCGGATAAACTGGTGAAGATTCTCGGGCCGAAGTGAATCCGCAGCACGTCGCTGGCACGCCCGCTCCCACAGGTCATTGCAGTAATTGCTGTGGAAGCAGGCTTGCTCGCGATAGCGTCGGCAAGACCGACTAATTCCTCCCGGCCAGATACTTCAGCAATGCCTCTGTCACAAACTCCGGATTCTCCAGGCTGGGAATGTGTCCCGCGTCCGGCACCAGCACGCACGGGCAGCCGATCAACTCAGCCATTTCCTTAGCCTCCGCCGGCGGCCGCGGCTTGTCCTGATCACCACACATCACCAAGGTGGTCGCAGCCTCCAATTCGCTCAGGCGATGCATGAGATCCCCGCGGCCAAAGATCATCCGCCCCATCGGCACAATGCTTTCACGCAGGCGATCAGCTGGCAGCGCCGCCAGCGATGCACGGAACGTCTGATACAGCGGCGACTGTGGATCGATGCCCGGACGGAAGAAAATCGGCACTATAATATCCAGCAGTTGCTCGGTTATCTCGCCGGCGTCTTCGATCTGTTTCAACAACGCGAAATAATACTCGCGGGTCGGGTCGGGCTCGCTGCCGGCATAGGTGTCCATCATTACCAGACCGCTGACGCGTGCGGCTTGCGACAGTGCCAGGCGAAGGCCCCACATGCCACCTACCGACAACCCGACCAGGGTCACCCGATCAATCTGCAAATGGTCGAGCAGGGCCAGCATCTGACGTGCAATATCGTCCAGTGACGTCGTGCCGTCGGGTAGCCGCCCGGACTGGCCATGCCCCCAAATCTCGGGAACGATCACCCGGTAATGCTGCGACAGCGCCGCGGTCTGCGGCGCCCACATGCTTAGATCCCACAAGTAACTGCCGGCCAACAGCACCGCCGGCCCGGTACCTTGATCGATGTAATGCAGCGGTTGTCCGTCAACTGTAAAGAAAGGCATCGAGGTGTCCTCGGCAAAAAAACTGAACACAAAGATTAGCCGGCGCGGCCTGAGCGTCAATTGCACGAGTGTATGGTTTGTGCAACCAGGCGTTGCAACCTTCGACAGGCCACCTGGCCATCAAAACCCCTCGAGTTCCGCCATCAAATCATTCAACCGATCCACCTTCTCCCCGGTCAGGTCGTTCGCCGCCAGGCCCTCGATGTACCCCGCCAGTTCCGCCACCGTGCTGCACTCGAACATCGCCCGCAGCGGTACATCGCGTTGCAGGGTTTGCTGCACCCGCGATGCAATCTGCGTTGCCAGCAAGGAATGACCACCGAGCTCGAAAAAGTTGTCCTGCACGCCCACCCTCTCGACTTTCAACACCTGCGCCCAGATGTCCGCCAGCGTCTGCTCCAATTCACTGCGCGGCGCCTGATAATCGTGGCTCTGCAACTGGCCGATCTCCAGCGTCGGCAGCCTTTTGCGATCCAGCTTGCCATTGGCGTTCAGCGGCATCCGTTCCAGCCACAACCAATGCAGCGGCACCATGTATTCCGGCAACTCGGCGCGCAGCCGCTGCTTGATGCGCTCCAGATGTTCGCTGGAATTCGAAGCCGAATCTGCCGCCACCAGAAAACCCACCAGATGCTTGCCGTTGCCGCCGTCCTGCACACCCACCGCGGCCTCGCGTACCTCTGGTTGCTCGTGCAGACGCGCTTCGATTTCACCCAGTTCAATGCGGTAGCCGCGGATTTTCACCTGATGATCGATCCGCCCGACGTATTCCAGCAGGCCGTCGCTGCGCCGCCGCGCCAGGTCGCCGGTGCGATACAAGCGATCGCCCGGTGCGCCGAACGGGTTGGGCACAAACACCTGTGCCGTGCGCAATGGATCGCTGACATAACCGCGGCCGACACCGGTACCGGCGACACACAGCTCGCCCACTGTCCCCAGCGGCACGAGGTCGAGCGCGCCATCGAGCAGGTACAAACGGTTGTTGTCGGTCGGCGCACCAATCGGCAAATAACTACCGCGGGTCGAGGCCAGGTCGACGCGGAAGAACGCCACATCGTCGGAACATTCCGCCGGGCCATAGGCGTTTACCAGCCCGATGTCCGGGTAACGCAGCAGCCATTGATGGGCCAGCTCCGGCGGCATCGCTTCACCGGTCGGCAGCATCCAGCGCAGACCGTCAAGGCCCATGCGTTCCTGTGCGAGCATGCCCTGAATCAGCGACGGCACGCTCTCCAGCACGCTGATGCCTTGCGCCGAGACATGCGCCAGCAAGCCCTGCGGATCGTGGGCGATGGTAGTCGGCACGATGTCCACCCGCGCACCGAACAACGGCGCGGCGAGGAACTGCCAGACCGAAATATCGAAGCTTTGCGACGCTGTCTGCGCGATCACATCAACTTCGCTGAGCTTGAGATAGGGCACCTTGCTCAACTGGTTATTGAGCATGCCGCGTTGCTCGACCATCACCCCTTTTGGCAGGCCGGTGGAGCCCGAGGTGTAGATGACATAGGCGAGGTTATCCGGACCGCTGTAGACGCCTGGATTATCCAGCGCGACCTGGCTCGCTTGTACCTGTTCCCAGACCAGCAACTTCGGTCGATTGGCGCAGGCGAATTCGTCCAGCAGCGCGACGGCCTGATCGTGACAGGCTTGAGTGCAGACCAGTAACGGCGTGCGGCTCAAGTCGATGATCCGGCCCAGCCGCTGGCTCGGCAGGCCCGGGTCGAGCGGCAGATAACCGGCGCCCGCCTTGAAGCTGCCAATGATCATGCCGAGCAGATCGAGGTTGCGCTCAGCGAGCAACGCCACCGGTTGATCCAGGCCCACACCGGCGGCGATCAACGCATGCCCGAGGCGATTGCTGCGCCGATTCAGCTCGTCGTAAGTGTGTTGCTGATCGAGGCAACTCGCGACGATGCGCTGCGGATGCTGAGCGACCTGCGCTTCGAACAGGGCGACATAACCGTGTTCCAGTGGATAGTCGTGATCGCTCGGATTGCAGTCATTGAGCAGAAAAACCTCTTCCTCTGCGCTGAGCAGCGGCAAGTCCGCCATGTCGCCATGGAAGCCATCGACCAGCGCCAACAACAGACGCTTGAATTCACCGAGCATGCGCTCGATGGTCGACTCGTCGAAATAACGCTGGTCATACGACAGGTGCAGCCCCAGGTCATCGCCCGGATAACACACCGCCGTCAGCGGGAAGTTGGTGTGGGTGCGGCCCGAATCCGAGGTCGCGTCAAGGCTCTGCGCACGGTCCAGCACCGAGACTTCCACCGGTGCGTTTTCAAAGACAAACAGGCTGTCGAACAGCGGCTGGCCTTTGGGTAACTCGCTGCTTTCCTGAATGCTCACCAGCGGCAGGTACTCGTATTCGCGCAGTTGCATGTTGCTGTCGAGCAAGGCGCTCAGCCACGCGCGGACGCTGCAGCGCTGGTCGTCCTCGGGCATCTTCACCCGCAGCGCGATGCTGTTGATGAACAGGCCGACGGTGCGTTGCATCTGCGGCATGTCCACCGGCCGCCCGGCCACCGTGACCCCGAACAGCACGTCGCGATCACCGCTCAAGCGCCGCAGCACCAAAGCCCACGCCGCCTGGGCGAAGGTGTTGATGGTCAACTGATGCACCTGCGCCAGCTCGCGCAGCTGCGCACCGTCGCGTGCATCCAGTCGGGTGTAGCAATCGCCGACGATCATGCCGCCGCTGTCACCGGCATGTTCACGCAGAAACGGTCGGTCGCCCGGAATCGGCGTGGTCCGCTCGAAGCCTTGCAGATTGCTTTTCCACCACTGACGCGCCTCGACCAGACTCTGCCGTTGCAGCCAGCCGATGTAATCGCGGTAGCGCGGCGGCAGCGGCAACTGCGCGTCGCGACCTTCGCCGAGCGCCCCGTAAATCTCGAAGAAATCGTTCATCAGCAGCGAGCGGCACCAAGCGTCGATCAGAATGTGGTGGTTGCTCATCATGAACCAGTACCGCGCCGCGCCGACCTTGATCAGGCGCAGGTGGAAGGGTGCCTGATGCAACAGATCGAAACCGGCTTCGCGTTCGCTTTTCAACAATGCCTGCAGTTTTGCTTCTTGCTCGCCTTCGCATACGCCTGTCCAGTCCAGATAGTCGATCGGCGTGCTGCCCGGTTTGTGAATCACTTGCAACATGTCTTCGCCGACGTTCCAGCAGAACGACGCGCGCAAGGCTTCGTGACGGGCAATGACTGCCTGCCAGGCCTGGGCGAACCGCTGCGGATCGAGCTCGCTGTTGATGCGGTAACGGTCCTGCATGTAATAGAGACCGGTGCCCGGCTCAAGCAAGGTGTGCAGCAGCATGCCTTCCTGCATGGGCGTCAGCGGGTAGACGTCTTCGATGTTGGCGGCCGGGATCGGCAGGGCATCGAGTTGCGGCTGGGTAAGTCTGGCCAACGGGAAGTCCGACGGCGTCAGGCCGCCAGCATCGTCTTGCAGGCAGTGTTCGATCAGACTGTGCAACTCGCCGAGGTAGGCGTGCGCCAGTTCAGCAATGGTCTGTGGATCATAGCGTTGCGCGCTGAAGGTCCAGCGCAGCAGCAGTTCACCGCCATAGACCTGACTGTCGATGCTCAGCTCACTGGGCAGCGGCGCTTGCGGATCGTGCGCGGCACCGACCGGCTCGTCCAGCGGATGGAACAGCGCATCGGCGCCGAAACTCTGGTCGAACTGACCGAGGTAGTTGAAGGTGATGGGCGCCACAGGCAGCGCGGCCATGGTCTGCCGGCACAGATCGTCGGCGAGGTAACGCAGCACCCCGTAACCCAAGCCTTTGTGCGGTACGGCGCGCAGTTGTTCCTTGATGGCCTTGATCGAAGCGCCCTGCTCCTCCAAAGGTGTCAGACGCAGTGAGTAGGCGCTGGTGAACCAGCCGACGGTGCGGGTCAGGTCGATTTCGTCAAACAGCGTTTCGCGGCCGTGGCCTTCAAGTTGAATCAAGACTGATTCGTTGCCGCTCCAGCGGCACACCACTCGAGCCAATGCGTTCAGCAACAGGTCGTTGACTTGAGTGCGGTACGCGCTCGGCGCCTGTTGCAGCAATTGCCGGGTGGACTCGGCGTCGAGGCGCACGCTGACGGTTTCTGCGTGGCAACTGTGTCGGCCGCCGTTCGGGCGATCACACGGCAGTTCAGCACGTGGTCCGGCAAGCCGGGCCTGCCACCAGCCCAGTTCTTCACGCAGCGAGTCGCTGCCGGCATACGCCTGTAGACGCGCGGCCCAATCCCTAAAGGCGCTGGTTTTCGCCGGCAGCTTGACCGCCTCACCGAGTTCCAGTTGCCGGTACAGGGTTTGCAAATCGTCAAGCAACACCCGCCACGACACCCCGTCCACCACCAAGTGATGAATGGCGATAAACAACCGCTGCGCGCCCTCCGGCCCATCGACCAGCAGCACCCGCATCAACGGTCCGTTCTCCAGGTCAAGACTGCGCTGGGCAGCGGCGAACAGGGCCGCGCATTTATCCATCGCCGAGACCTGCACCTGCCGCAGCACCGGCGCGTCGTCGATCGGCTGATGACGAGCTTTCCATTCGCCAGCGCTTTGCTCAAAACGCAGACGCAGCGCATCGTGCTGCTCGATCACCGCCAGCAGGGCCTGCTCCAGGCGATGCGGTTCCAGTGCAACCGTCGGCGCCAGCAGCAGCGCCTGATTCCAGTGCTGACGCTGGGGAATGTCGCTGTCGAAAAACCAGTGCTGTATCGGTGTCAGTCGCGATTCACCGCTGAGCAGGCCTTGCTCGGCCGTGACCTGTTCACTGCGGGTGGCGACGGCTGCGAGCGTCTGCACGGTCTGGTGCTGAAACAGGTCGCGCGGGCTGAAATGGATGCCCTGCTGCCGCGCCCTGCTGACCACCTGGATCGACAGGATCGAATCGCCGCCCAGCTCGAAGAAGTTGTCGTTGAGGCCCACCTGTACGACGTTCAGCACGGCGCACCAGATTCCGGCCAGGGTCAGCTCGAGTTCGTTGCTCGGCGCCACGTAATGCTGACGATTCTGCTCCGGATCCGGTGCCGGCAATGCGCGCCGATCGAGCTTGCCGTTGGCGGTCAGCGGCATGCTCGCCAGCAGGATCAGCTGTGTCGGCACCATGTAGTCCGGCAGCTGCGATTTCAGGTGATTTCTCAGGGCATCGCGCAGTGTCGCTTGCTGCTCGTCATCCTGCCCGGCCACGTCGCTGACCAGATAGCCAACCAACTGTTTGCCGCTCGGCGCGTCGAGTGCCAGCACCACCGCTTCGCGGATCGCAGGATGCTCCAGCAAACGGGTTTCGATTTCGCCGAGTTCAATGCGGAAGCCGCGAATTTTTACCTGATGGTCAATACGCCCGAGGTATTCGACCAGGCCATCGGCGCGCTGTCGCACCAGGTCGCCGGTGCGGTAAATGCGCCCGCCATTGGCCAGGAACGGGTCCGCGACAAAGCGCTCGGCAGTGACGCCCGGACGCTGGTGATAACCCTGCGCCAGACCGGGACCGCCAATATACAACTCGCCCGTCGCGCCTTGCGGCACCAGCGCCAGATCATTGTCGAGAATGTACGCCACACGCGCGCCGATGACGCTGCCAATCGGCACACTGCCCAGGCCCTCTGCAAGTTGCTGCGGCGCCAGACTCGCCAAAGGCATGACCACGGTTTCGGTCGGGCCATAGGCGTTGAAGAACAGCTGCGGTTTGAAGGCAGCGCGAATTCGCTGCAAATGTTCACCGGTCAACGCCTCGCCACCGGTGATGCACATGCGCACCGGCAGGGTTGCCTCCTGGGTGGACAGCCATTGCGCAAGCTGACTGCCGTAACTCGGGGTGAAGCCGAGGATATTGATTTGATGACGGCGGATCAGTCCGCAGATTTCTTGCGCGTCCCACTGGCCTTGAGCACGCAGGACCACCCGCGCACCGCTCAGCAGCGGCACCAGCAAACGCTCGGTCGCGGCGTCGAAGTTGATCGAATAAAAATGCAGTTCGCAGTCGTCCGGACGCATGCCGAAGCGCTCGATCACCGCGCGGCAATGCATGGCGATTTCACCGTGAGACACCACCACGCCTTTCGGTTTGCCAGTGGAGCCAGAGGTGTAAATCAGGTACGCCTGATGCTGCGGCAGGCTGATAAACGGCAACTCGCTGGCCGGGTAATTGGCCAGTGCTGCGGCGTCGTCTTGCAGACACCAGCGGCCCACGCTCGGCGGCAATTGGCCCAACGCTTTGAACATCGCCGCATCGCTGAGCAGCAAGCCGATGCCGCTGTCTTCAATCATGTAATGCAAACGTTCTAGCGGATACTCCGGATCCAGCGGCACGTAAGCGCCGCCGGCCTTGAGAATCGCCAGCAGACCGACGACCATTTCCAGCGAGCGTTCCAGTGCCAGACCGACGCGCACCTGCGGTCCGACACCGCGCTCGCGCAGCATCCAGGCCAGGCGATTGGCCCGCCGGTCGAGGTCGGCATAACTTAAGGTTTGATCGCCGAACGTCAACGCCGGCGCGTCGCCACGGACAAGTGCCTGCTCGCTGAACAATTGATGAATGCACAGATCCAGCCGATGTTCACCCGGCTCGACAGCGAGGCTGTCCAGCAGCGATTGCTGTTCGCCGGCGTCCAGCAGCGGCAGTTCGCCGAGGCGTTGCTGCGGATCGGCCAGCAGCGCTTCCAGCAGATTGCGCCAGTGCCCGGCCATGCGTGCAATGCGCGACTCATCGAACAGATCGGTGCTGTAAGTCAGGCAGCAACCGAGGCGATGGTCGAGGTCGGTGACTTCAAGGTTGAGGTCGAACTTGGTCGCGCGGGCATCGTTGGCCAGGTACTCGACGGTCATGCCGGCGAGTGTGCGGCTCTGCTGGAATTCCCAGCGCTGCACGTTGCACATCACCTGGAACAGCGGGTTGTAAGCGGTGCTGCGCGGCGGTTGCAAGGCTTCGACCAGATGATCGAACGGCAAGTCCTGATGGGACTGACCTTCGATGACAGTGTGGCGAACCTGCTCGAACAACTCGGCGACCGACATCTGCCCATCGAGTTGGCAGCGCAGCACCTGGGTGTTGAGGAATGCGCCGATCAGCCCTTCGCTTTCCGGACGAATCCGGTTGGCCACCGGCGCACCGATGCGCAGGTCAGTCTGGCCGCTATAACGGTAAAGCAGCACGGCCAGCGTGGCGGTCATGGTCATGAACAGGGTCAGACCGTTTTGCGCATTGAAGGCGCGAACCCGCGCAGCCAGATCATCGCTCAGATCGAAGCGCAACAGCTCGCCCCGATGACTTTGCACCGCCGGGCGCGGCCTGTCGGCGGGCAATTCCAGCAGCGGATGTTCGCGGCCCAGTTGCGCAGTCCAGTAATCCAGTTGGCGCTGACGCTCGCCGGATTCCAGCCACTGCCGCTGCCAGACGCTGTAATCGAGGTATTGCACCGGCAGCGGCAACAGCGGCGATTCGCGGTCATCGACGAATGCTTCATAAAGCGCGCTCAGCTCACGGGCGAAGATGTCCATCGCCCAGCCTTCGGTGACGATGTGGTGCAAGGTCAGCACCAGATAATGTTCGTGCTCGGCGGTCTTGACCAAACTGACGCGCAGCAGCGGGCCGGTTTCCAGATTGAAAGGCTGGTGCGCCTCGCTATCGGCCAGTGCTTGCACCCGCTGCTCACGGAGGTCGGCGTCCAGCGCCGAGAAATCTTTCCAGTCCATGCGCAGGCCGGTTTGCGGGTGTACCCGCTGCTGGGCCACGCCGGCGATGCTCGGGAACGTGGTGCGCAAGGTTTCGTGGCGCATGATCAGCGCCTGCAACGCCGCCTCGAACCGTCCGACATCGAGCACGCCGCGCAGCCGCGCCATGCCGCCAACGTTGTAGGCCGGACTGTGCGGCTCCATCTGCCAGAGAAACCACATGCGCTGTTGCGAATAGGACAGCGGCACCGGATTGCGCCGGTCGACTGTCTCGATGGGCGGCTGCTTGTTGGTGCTGCCGCCGACTTGAATCTGTCGAACCTGCTCGGCAAAAGCGCCGAGTTGACTGTGCTCGAACAACGTCCGCAGCGGCAGCTCGACGTTACAGGCCTGACGCGTGCGCGAGATGATTTGTGTGGCCAGCAGCGAGTGGCCGCCGAGCGCAAAAAAATCATCGCGCAGGCCGGCTTGCGCAAGGCCCAGCACATCGCGCCAGACGCCGGCAATCTGCCGTTCCAGCGCGGTGACTGGCTCGACGTGTTCGTGCACCTGCCAGTGAGGTTCCGGTAAAGCGCGGCGGTCGAGCTTGCCGCTGGGGCCGAGGGGCATTTGCTCCAGGCGCATCAGTTGCGCCGGCACCATGTAGTCAGGCAGCTCGGCCAGCAGCGCAGCGTTCAATCGAGCGCTTTGCTCTTCGACGGATTCGTCGCATTCCACGGCGGTGTAGTAACCGATCAACTGTCCACCGACCGCGGTTTCGCGCAGCAGCACCACTGCTTGAGCGACACCGGACTGGGCGAGCAGGCGCGCTTCGATTTCCTGCGGCTCGACGCGAAAACCGCGCAGTTTGACTTGCTGATCGAGACGACCCAAATAGTCGATCACCCCATCGGCGGTCCAGCGTGCGCGGTCGCCGGTGCGATAGAGGCGCGTGCCCTGCTCGCCCAGCGGATCGACCACGAAGCGTTCGGCGGTCAAACCCGGTCGGCCCAGATAGCCCCGCGCCAGACCGATGCCGCTGATGCACAGTTCGCCCGGCACCCCGGCTGGCAATGCATTGAGTTCGCTGTCGAGTATCCGGCAGACGACATTGCCCAATGGCCGCCCGATCGGCGAACGCTCGCCATCGGCTGTTGTGCAATGCCAATGGGTGACATTGATCGCGGTTTCGGTCGGGCCGTAACGGTTGTGCAACTGCACCGCTGGCAGACGTGCCAGCACACGCTCGCGCAGCTCCGCAGGCAAGGCTTCGCCGCCGGAGAAAATCCGCCGCAGGCTGGTGCATTGCGCACTCAACGGCTCCTCGATAAACAACGACAGCAGCGGCGGCACGAAATGCAATGTGGTCACGCCGTACTGCTGAACCAATTGGGCGATGCGCTGCGCATCGCGGTGCTCGCCAGGGGCGGCGATCAGCAAACGCGCGCCGGTGACCAGCGGCCAGAAGCATTCCCACACCGACACGTCAAAACTGATCGGCGCTTTTTGCATCAGCACATCGCTGTCGTCCAGTTGATAGGTGCGCTGCATCCATTGCAGACGTTCGGCGAGGGCCGCGTGGGTATTGCCGACGCCTTTTGGCTGGCCGGTGGAACCCGAGGTGTAAATCACGTAGGCGAGATTGTCGCCGTGCAAATGCAGGCCCGGTGCCTGGCTTGGCCAGCTCTCCAGGTGCAGCGCGTCCATGGCGATCACGCTGACGCCATCGCTGGCCGGCAACCGATCAAGCAGCGCGGTTTGCGTCAGCAGCAAGTCGACGCCGCTGTCGCGGAGCATGTAGGCCAGACGCTCGGCCGGGTACTCCGGGTCCAGCGGCACATAGGCACCGCCGGCTTTGATGATCGCCAGCAGGCCGATCATCAACTGCGGCGACCGCTCGGCGGCGATGGCCACGCAGACGTCCGCGCCAACGCCTTTGTCGCGCAGGTAATGCGCGAGGCGATTGGCCCGGGCCTGCAGTTCGCCGAAGTCGAGGCTGCCGCCCTCCCACATCAGCGCGGTACTTTGCGGTGCACGCCGCGCCTGTTCGTTGAGCAGCTCAGGCAGCCATTGGCTCGCCGGAACGCACGGCGCGGCGGCCCAGTTGGTTTGCTGATCATGCTCGCCCGGCGTGAGCAACAGCAGGTCGCCGACAGCGGTGTGCGGCTGTGCACAAATGGCATTGAGCAGGTTGCAGAAATGCTGCGCAAGACGCTCGATGGTCGCTGCGTCGAACAGTTCGCTGGCGTAATCGAACGACAGGCTCAAATGCCCGTTGCGATCTTCCTCGCTGTGCAGCTGCAGGTCGAATTTGGCTTCACGGCTGTGCCACGGCAGTTCTTCGGCAAGCAAACCCGGCAAGCGTCGCAGCGCGCTCAAGTCCCGCTGTTGATGGTTGAACATCACCTGGAACAGGCCTTGTTCGCGCGCCTGCGGGAACGCCTCAAGCAGTTGTTCGAACGGCAGGTCCTGATGCGCTTGGGCACCCAGCGCGGCCAGCCGGGTTTGCGCCAGCAACTCAACGAAGGACAGCCGTGAGTCGACCTCGGCGCGCAGCACCTGGGTGTTGATGAAAAACCCGATCAGCCCTTGGGTTTCCAGGCGCGGACGGTTGGCGTTCGGCACGCCGATACGGATGTCGCGCTGGCCGCTGTAACGGTGCAGCAGGCTCTGAAACGCCGCGAGCAAGAGCATGAACGGTGTGGCCTCGTGGGCCTGCGCCGTTTGGCGAATCGCCTCGCTCAACGGTGCGCCGAGCTTGATCGAATGGCGTGCCGCGCTGAAGGTGTGCTGCGCTGAGCGCGGATGATCGGTGGCCAGACTGAGGGTCGGATGCTCCTCGCCCAATTGCGTTTTCCAGTACGTCAGTTGTCGCTCGCCCTCGCCTTGCGCCAGCCATTGACGCTGCCAGCTGCCGTAATCGGCATAGTGCGTTGGCAGCGCTGCGAGCGTCGCCGTCTGACCTTGGGATGCGGCGGCATAGAGCCGTGAAAATTCATCGATCAAAACGTTCAGCGACCAGCCGTCAGCGATGATGTGGTGTAGCGTCACCAGCAATTGATGATCGTCATCGGCCAAGCGCACCAGCGTCACCCACAGCAGCGGGCCTTTGTACAGATCGAACCGGGTGTGCGCTTGGTCCTCGCGGATCTGCAGCGCACGAGCTTCGCGCTCGGCCACCGGCAGATCGCCGATGTCGATCCGTTGCAGGTTGAATTCGGCGCGAGCATCGACCTGTTGCAGCGCCACGCCATCACGCTCGAAGAACCGCGTGCGCAGGGACTCGTGGCGGTCGAGCAGTTGCTGGAAACTGGCGCGCAAGGCGTCTTCATCGAGTTCGCCGCGCAAGCACAAGGCGCCGGGAATGTTGTAGGCGCTGCTTTGCGGATCGAGTTGCCAGGTGATCCACAGACGGTTTTGCGCGAGCGATTGCGGTAGCGCTTCGCTGCGCGACAACCGCGTGATCGCACCTTGGGCGAGGCCGCCATCCTGTAGCCGCGCCACGGCGCAGGTAAATGCGCCGAGGGTTGGGGCTTCGAACAACAGGCGCAGGTTCAGCTCCAGGCCTAGCTCTTCACGCAGCCGCGCGACCACTTGTGTGGCGGCGATGGAGTTGCCGCCGAGGAGGAAAAAATGGTCATCGCTGCCGACCTGTTCGACCTGCAATTGCTCACCCCAGATCCGGCCGATCAGGGTTTGCAGCGCGGAACCCGATTTAATTTCCTCAGCGTTATCAGTGGCAGTCGTCGGAAACAACGCATAGCTGTCGAGGCTGCCATCGGCCAGGCGATCGCGGCACGCCGAGCGTTGCAGTTTGCCGCTGGAGGTCTTCGGCAACGCGCCGGGGTTAAGCAACACCACCACGCTCGGCGCTTCCTGATACGCCTCGGCGACCGCTTGACGAATGGCTTTGATCAATGCTTCCGACGGCAGGATTTTCTGCACGCTGCGGCTGATCTCGGCAGCGATACCGATACCTTCCTGACCGTCAACATTCACTGCGAAGGCCGCAACCCGGCCTTTGCGCACGACTTCAACTTCGCGCTCGATGGTCTGTTCAATGTCCTGCGGATAGAGGTTGTGGCCGCGCACGATCAGCAGGTCTTTCAAGCGCCCGGTGATGAACAACTCACCCTCGCGCATGAACCCCAGATCGCCGGTACGCAGCCAGGTGCGGCCGGCCTTCTCGACAAAAGTTTGCGCCGACGCTTGCGGCTTGCGCCAGTAACCGTGGGCAATGCTCGGCCCGGTCGCCCAGACCTCACCTACCGTATTGTCGGCCAGCTCGGTAAGCGCCAGCGGATCGACGATCTGCACGGCGTGATCCGGCTGACTGATCCCGCAACTCATGATCGCGCGACCCTCGCCCGGCTCGGCGCGGTTTTGCGCCAGCGCCTGATCGTCCACGCGCAGGTTGCCAATCCCCTGCCCCCGTGCAGTGCCAGCGACAAACAGGGTGGCTTCAGCCAAACCATAAGACGCCATGAAATGGTCCGGGGTGAAACCACAAGGCGCGAACTTCTCGGCGAAGCGGTCCAGTGTGTCGAGGCGAATCGGTTCCGAGCCGGAATAGGCCACGCGCCAGCCGCTCAGGTCGAGGCGTTCCAGCGCCGATTCACTGACGCGCTCGCTGCACAGTCGATAGGCGAAATCCGGGCCGCCGCTGATGGTGCCGCGGTACTCGCTGATCGCTTCCAGCCAGCGTAGCGGCCGGCCCAAAAAGTAGGCCGGCGACATCAGAACGCACGGCACGCCGCTGAAAATCGGCTGCAACAGACCACCGATCAGGCCCATGTCGTGGTACAGCGGCAGCCAGCTGACGATCACGTCGTCGGGGTTCAGGTCGATGCCGAAGCCGTGGCGAATCAGCGATTCGTTGGCGACCAGATTGCCGTGGCTGACCTGCACGCCTTTGGGCAACGCGGTGGAGCCGGAGGTGTATTGCAGGAAAGCGATGTGATTGTGATCAAGAGCAGGTTCAAGCCAATGCTCGGCCTGCCCGGCAGATAATGTGTCCACGCACAGCAGCGGCGGCGCACCTTCGATGTGCTGCAACGCGTCGCGCAGGTCGGCACTGGTGAGTAACAAACGCGGCTGGGCATCGCTGATGATCGACAGCAGACGCTCCTGATGATGACGCCTGGCCGATTCCGGCGGGTAAGCAGGGACTGCAATCACGCCTGCGTACAAACAGCCAAAAAACGCCGCAACGTAGTCCGGACCACTGGGAAACAGCAGCACCGCACGATCGCCGAAATCCGCTTGCGCCTGCAACGCACCGGCAATCATCCGCGCCCGTTGATCCAGTTGGCGATAACTGAGCACCACGGTCTGATCGGCGGTTTCGGCAAGGAAACGCAAGGCCACCCGATCCGGTGTCAGGGCCGCGCGGCGCTGAAGGGCCTGGACCAGGGTGCTGGGGATTTCGAACGCGTCGGTCATGAGGTTTCCTGCCTGAATTCGGCTTGCAAGGGGTATCGGTGTCGGTGCGCCACGCCCTTGGAGGGCATGCGGGGGGCGGTCTGCGCCGACCGCCCAAGGCATTGGGAATGCGCTTGGAACGAGACTGTCATCCGGTTCCATCACCCATAAGAACGCGTGACATCGGCAAATAATTAGTCGGCTGGCCTGATCGTCAGAGGGCCAAGGTGTGGCCACGTGTCGCGGTTATTACTCTGCACTTTCTAGAAGGATTAATTCTCTTTCTCAATTGACAATAATTATCATTCAACATAATTTGTTGCTCGATGTGTAGGACGACTCCGAAGCGCACGTCGTCCTGCGACCCTATTTGCAGCAAGGTGATTTCCATGACGGAACAAGTATCCACAAGCAGGTGCGACTCACCGCTACTTCAGGCATTCGTCGACAATCGACTGATTTTGGTAAAAATTGCAGCGCGCATCACCGGCTGCCGGTCACGCGCCGAGGATGTGGTTCAGGATGCGTTTTTCCGCCTGCAATCGGCACCGCAGATCACGTCGTCGTTCAAGGCTCAGCTGAGTTACCTGTTCCAGATCGTGCGAAATCTGGCGATTGACCACTATCGCAAGCAAGCGCTGGAACAGAGGTATTCCGGGCCGGAAGAGGAAGGCTTGAATGTAGTAATTGCGGGCGCTTCGCCGGAAGCCTCGCACATCAATTTCTCGACTCTGGAAAACATCGCCGACGCGCTGAGCGAACTCCCCAGCCGCACGCGTTACGCCTTCGAGATGTACCGTTTGCACGGCGTGCCGCAAAAGGACATCGCCAAGGAACTGGGCGTGTCGCCGACGTTGGTGAACTTCATGATCCGTGATGCGCTGGTGCATTGCCGAAAAGTCTCGGGAAGTCGCGCGGACACGTTTGCGCGGCGCTAGGCTGGGAGATTGCAGCGCACCGTTCGCCCGTCTTTGAACCGCGTCGCCGTCATTCGCGTGCAAGCCTCATTTGTGGTCATATCAAACTGTGGAAGCAGCCTGTGCGCGATGGCGGAACCGAACTCGGCTCGATCTCACGGCTGTTCGCTGGCAGGCCAGCTCCCACATTTGACCGAATGCTCTCAGAGAAAGTGCTCGAATGTGGGAGCCGAGCTTGCTCGCGAAGACTGCCTCAAGACCCACCAAGATCCTGATCCCTGCCCATCACGCCAGCACACACCGATCAAAAAACCGCTCCCGCCCCAGCACCATCAACGCCGCGCGCTTGTGCGGGAAGTCGAATTCCCTCTCGCAGTAGAAGCACTGATTCTGCAGATACCCGATCATCTTCGCGTTGTCGGCACGCGGTTCGGCGACCACTCGCTGAGTGCGCGGATCGTCGAGAAACAGGTAATGCACCAGCGCCGATAACCAGCTCGCCACCTTGTGCGGCCCCCGATGATTTTCTTCCCCGACCAGCATATGAATGCCGCGGTCGTAATCGGCTGCTTCATAAAATGGCGCGATGCGATCCTCTTTGGTCCAGTAGGCTTCGAAATAAGCAAACGGCTGATCGTCGAAACAGCCGATCAAGGTCAAGGTATGCGGGTCGGCTTCAAGTTTTTCCAGGTAGGCGCGATGCTGCTCAAGGCTGCCCTGCTCCTCCCAGAAGCGGGCAACGCGCGCGCTGTTTTGCCAGCGACTGAAGCGCTCCAGGTCCCGTTCGATTTCAACCGCACGCAGGGAAATCCATGCACCCAGCCGCGCATCGAAGCGTCGATAGACTTCGCCGCGCGGTTTAACCGGGCGCAGCGGGTGGCGCTTGCCGCCACTGATGATCCTCTGCTGTGGATACACGCCCATCGTTGTCTGACCCAGCCAAGGCTGCGGCAGTTGCCAGAACAATGTGCGCTCACAGCGATATTCGCCGGCGGTTTCGGTGAGGATCAACAAACCGCTGAGCAAGGCTTGCGATGGCGCTGCGTCGAGCTGCCAGGTCAGGTGCTGACAGCAAGGATTGCGGGCAAACAACCAATAGCAGCTCGCCCAGATTGCCTGACTGTCCGGCTGACCAAAGCGCTCTTCGACATGCACCTGCCACCCGGGCTCGCGGATCAGGCGCAGCGTCACCAGCGGCTGTCCTTCCAGGCGCAACATCAGGCGGATGGCCGTTTCATCAGCCGTAAGGCTTTTGCCGGTCGGCAAGGCCAGGGCAGTCAGGGCATTCGGATTAGGCATGGGGGGGACTCACGATGTGTCGACAGTTCAACAAGTGACGCGAGCCAGTGCGGCAAATTTAACAGAGGGCGCAAAATACCTGCTTCGGTCTCAATTGCCCGGCACCGGCAGCACTGCGATTTTGTAGGGATTGAAAATCCTCAGCATCTGACCTTCCGCGCGTAACCCTTGCAGCAACTTGCCGAACGCCGCGCCACTGATCGGCGCCGCCGGGCGCAGGATCGCGTAATGATGGTAAATCTGGTCGATCCGTTGAGATACCAGCAGCTGACTCGCGACCGCCTCGTTGCGCAGCAGGTAATCGCTCAGGTAGGAACGCGTCACCAGCGCAATGTCGGCACGCCCGCGCAGCACCATCAGCAAGTTGCTGTCATGGGAATAGGTCAGCGTGGCGTTGTAGTTCTGCGCCAGGACTTTGGGGTCGGCGTTGAAGCGGGCGAATTCGTAGTGATAGCCGCTGAACAGCGCCAGACGCTTGCCGGCGAGGTCGGCAAAATAATTTTGCTGACGTTCCACATGACCGTCGGGCGAGCGCTGCGCGACGAATATTTCCGCGTCTTCGAGCCCCATGTCGACACTGGTGTGCGGGATATCCTTCCAGCCCCATTGCGGATTCTCGAATATCGCCATGTCCACCCGGCCTTGCTTGAAATCGCCAAAGCGCCGCGGAATGGAGGTTGGCACCAACACAAACTGGTAGTCGCGTTGCGAGCTGTTCAGGGCTGCGAGCAATTGCGGGAGCAGGCCGGTGTCGGCCCCGGACTCGGGACGCACCGTGTAGGGCGGGAAATGCGCGGCGCCGACTCGCACCAGTTGTGCAGCTTGGGCCGGCAACTCCCACAGCGTCGCGAGCGCTACGAGCAAAAGCCCCAAGGCCGTCCGAATTGGCGAAGACTTCAAAACACCCACTCCCCGAAAATGACGCATCAATGCATTGAAGCTAGGCGGTTTCGGCCACTTAGCCAGTTTCCTTCCCTGCTCACCGATATCACTGTTTTTCTTCCAGTACCAGAATCAACGCCTCATCGGCCAGTTGATCAAGATTCATGCTGCCTTCGGCGCGAAACCAGGTGGTGGTCCAGGACAGCGCACCCGTGAGAAAACGCCGGGTGATGAACACATCGCCACGAATCATTCCGGCCTGTCTGGCCTCATCCAGTACTTGCAGCCAAAGGTCTTCATAGACATCGCGCAGCGCTAGCACTCTGGCCTGGCCGTCCTCGGACAGCGACCGCCATTCATACACCAACACCGCCATGGCTTCACCGCTGCCGCCCATGATCGACTGCAATTCACAGCGAATCAGCGCCAGCACCCGCTCACGTACGCTGGTGGCATCGGCCAGTGCGGCACGCATCAGGGCGGTGTTATAGCGGATGGTTTCTTCCATCACCGCGCGCAGGATCTCGTCCTTGCTTTTGAAGTGATGAAAAATGCTGCCCGACTGAATGCCGACCGCGCCGGCCAGGTCGCGCACGGTGGTGCGCTCGTAGCCTTTGTTGCGAAACAGGTGAGCCGCCACTTGCAGCAATTTCCCACGGGCACTGTCCGGGTCGGTCAATTCGCCTTTATCGACCAGCTCACGCATCACCCGCAGGGCTTTTTGCTCGTCCACCCGTTCTCTCCTACAGTCGATCAATCAATACGCCACGCGCCGCGAAAACAGCTGGGGGGCGCCGGCAATTTAAGCTGGCGCAGGCAACCAAGCAAGCGCTTGGGATCAAGATCGCAACGCCCATTTACAAACCAAGCGCTTGCTTGGTAGTCTCGAAACCATTCTGTCGGAGGTGGCTATGCCATTGACTGCGCCCAAAACAATCCGCATCGGTTGCGCCAGCGCGTTCTGGGGCGATACTTCGACCGCTGCCGCGCAACTGGTTGAAGGCGGGCACCTGGATTACCTGGTGTTCGATTACCTGGCCGAAATCACCCTGTCGATCATGGCCGGTGCGCGGATGAAAGATCCCCAGGCGGGCTACGCCAGCGACTTCATCGACGTGCTCGGCCCTCTTCTCCCTCAACTCGCCGAACAGAAGATTCGCATCATCAGCAACGCTGGCGGCGTCAATCCACAAGCCTGCGCCGCCGCACTGCAAGCCGCATGCGATAAGGCCGGGGTCCCGTTGAAGATTGCCGTGCTACTGGGCGACGATCTGCAACCGCAGTTCAAACAGCTGAGCGGCAGCGGCGTTCGCGAAATGTTCAGCGGCGCGCCACTGCCATCCATGTGCGTGTCGACCAATGCCTACCTTGGCGCGCCGGGGATTGTCGAAGCATTGCGCCTGGGCGCGGACATCGTCATCAGCGGTCGCGTGGTCGACAGCGCCGTGGTCAGCGCCGCGCTCGTGCATGAATTCGCCTGGTCCTGGCAGGATTACGACAAACTCGCCCAAGCCGCACTGGCCGGGCACATCATCGAATGCGGCGCACAGTGCACCGGGGGTAATTTCACCGATTGGCGTGAGGTGCCGGACTACGAGCACATCGGCTTTCCGATCGTCGAGGTCAGCGCCGACAGTCAGTTCATCGTCTGCAAACCCGAAGGCTCGGGCGGGCTGGTCACACCGCTGACAGTGGGTGAGCAGATGCTCTACGAAATCGGCAATCCGCAAACCTATCTGCTGCCCGACGTGGTTTGCGATTTCACCGAAGTCAAACTCGTCCAGCAAGGGCGCAACGCGGTGCAGGTGCACGGCGCCAGAGGCCTGCCACCGACCGATCTGTACAAGGTCAGCGCCACGTATCTCGATGGTTTTCGCTGCACCGCCAGTTGCCTGATCGCCGGTATCGATGCCGTCGAAAAGGCGCGCCGGGTCAGCGAGGCGATCATCAACAAAACCTCGCAAATGTTCAGTGAGCGCGGCTGGGCGCCGTACAGCGAGGTGAACATCGAACTGCTCGGCAGCGAGGCGACTTACGGCCCGCACGGTCAGCGTCAGGACAGCCGCGAAGTGGTGATCAAACTCGCCGTGCGCCATCCGCACAAACAGGCGCTGATCGTGTTTTCCCGGGAGATCGCCCAGGCGGCTACCGGCATGGCGCCGGGGCTGACCGGCATTGTCGGCGGGCGGCCGACGGTGTACCCGCTGATCCGCCTGTTTTCGTTCTTGATCGACAAAACGGCCTGCGACCTGCAAATCGACTTTCAGAACCAGCGCCATCCTTGCACGCTGCCCGCCATCGAACGACTTGATCCGGCGGACCTGCCGGTGGCGCTGGAGCCACCCAAACCGACTGGCCGGGCCGATGCCAGCGTGGCCTTGGTGAAACTGGCGGTGGCGCGCTCCGGCGACAAAGGTAATCACAGCAACATCGGCATCATGGCTCGCAAACCTGAATTCCTGCCATGGATCGCCGAAGCGCTGACGCCGGAGGTGATCGTCGACTGGATGCGCCACGTACTTGATCCGATCCACGGTCGCGTCGAGCGCTGGTATTTACCCGCCACCCACAGCCTTAATTTTCTGTTGGAAAACGCCTTGGGCGGCGGTGGTGTGGCCAGTCTGCGCATCGATCCACAAGGCAAAGCTTTCGCCCAGCAACTGCTGGAGATCCAGATTCCGGTGCCGCAGAGCATCGCCGACCAGGTCAATTAAAGGACAGCCGCCGTGGCCTACGACTCGATTTTCAAAGCCGATCTGTTTGCCGGTCGAACAATAATTGTCACTGGCGGCGGCAGTGGCATCGGCCGCTGCACCGCCCACGAACTGGCGGCGCTCGGCGCTCAAGTCCTGCTGATCGGGCGCAAGCCGGACAAGCTGCAATCCGTGGTGGCGGAGATTACCGAAGACGGCGGCGAGGCTGACTGGGCGACCTGCGACATTCGCGACGAAGAAGCGGTCCGCCAGTTGGTCAGCCAATTGATCGGCAAGCACGGAGCGATCCACGGTCTGGTCAACAATGCCGGCGGGCAATACCCGGCGCCGCTGGCTTCGATCAATCAGAAGGGTTTCGAAACCGTGATGCGCACCAACCTGGTCGGCGGTTTCCTGATGGCCCGCGAAGTGTTCAACCAGTCCATGAGCAAACACGGCGGCGCTATCGTCAACATGCTCGCCGACATGTGGGGCGGCATGCCCGGTATGGGCCACTCGGGCGCGGCGCGTTCGGGCATGGACAACCTGACCAAGACCGCCGCGCTGGAGTGGGGTTACGCCGGGGTGCGGGTCAACGCGGTGGCGCCTGGCTGGATTGCCTCGAGCGGCATGGACACTTACGAAGGCGCGTTCAAAGCGGTCATTCCGACCTTGCGCGAGCATGTCCCGCTCAAACGCATTGGTACGGAATCGGAGGTCAGCGCGGCCATCGTGTTTCTGCTCAGCCCGGCTGCTGCGTTCGTCAGCGGCAGCACCTTGCGGATCGACGGTGCCGCCAGCCTCGGCGGTCGGGCGTGGCCGCTGCACCAGGCGCAGAACAGCGCGTCGTACAACGGTTTTCATCGCGCCTACTTGCCGCAAGTGCTGCAACCGGACGTCCTCAAGGACAAGGAATAAGCCATGCCGGTGATCCCGTCGCAAATCGACCCGTTCAGCGAACAATTCGCGCGTAACCGCGCCGCGATGCTGCTGGCCATCGAGCAAGTCCGTCAGCTCGAACAAAACGTGCTGAACAAGGCCAGCCAAGCCAAAGGCAAATTCGAGAAACGTGGGCAATTGCTGCCCCGCGAGCGCCTCAATCTGCTGCTTGACCCGGGCGCCCCGTTTCTCGAACTGGCAAGCCTGGCCGGCTACAAGTTGCATGACGACAAGGATGGCAGTTCGGCCGGCGGCGGGTTGATTGCCGGGATCGGGTATGTGTCCGGCGTGCGGGTGCTGGTGGTGGCGAACAACAGCGCGATCAAGGGCGGCACCATTTCCCCCAGCGGCCTGAAAAAGTCCCTGCGCCTGCAACAGATCGCCAGCGAGAACAAACTGCCGGTGATTACCCTCGCCGAAAGCGGCGGCGCGAACCTCAATTACGCGGCGGATATTTTCGTCGAAGGCGCGCGCAGCTTTGCCAATCAGGCGCGGATGTCGGCCATGGGTTTGCCGCAGATCACCGTGGTGCACGGCTCGGCGACGGCGGGCGGTGCCTATCAGCCCGGCTTGTCCGATTACGTGGTGGTGGTGCGTGGCAAGGCCAGGCTGTTTCTTGCCGGGCCGCCGTTGTTGAAAGCAGCGACCGGCGAAATCGCGACCGATGAACAGTTGGGCGGCGCCGAAATGCACGCGCAAGTTGCCGGCACCGCAGAGTACCTGGCCGAAAACGATGCCGACGGCGTGCGTCAGGCGCGCGAGATCGTCAGCCTGCTGGGCTGGAACGAGCAATTGCCGTGGCTGGCCGAGCGCACGGCGGACGAACCGCTCTATCCGATTGATGAGCTGCTGGGGCTGATCCCGGACGATCCGAAAAAACCTTACGACGTGCGTGAAATCATTGCGCGGATCGCCGATGGCTCGCGGTTTCTGGAGTTCAAAAGCGAGTTCGACCAGCAAACCGTCTGTGGCCATTTGCACATTCAGGGACGCACCTGCGGCTTTGTCGGCAACAACGGCCCGATCACGCCCAAGGGTGCAAGCAAGGCTGCGCAATTCATTCAGCTGTGCGACCAGAGTCAGACGCCGCTGCTGTTTTTTCACAACACGACCGGGTTCATGGTCGGCACCGAATCGGAACAGCAAGGCGTGATCAAGCACGGCGCCAAGATGATTCAGGCCGTCGCCAATGCTCGAGTGCCCAAACTAACGATTGTCGTCGGCGGCTCCTATGGCGCGGGCAATTACGCGATGTGTGGCCGGGGTCTGGATCCGCGCTTCATTTTTGCCTGGCCCAACAGTCGAACCTCGGTGATGGGCGGCGCCCAGGCCGGCAAAGTGCTGCGTATTGTCACCGAGGCCAAACAGCTCAAGGACGGGCTGGTCCCTGACCCGAAAATGCTCGACATGCTGGAACAGGTCACCGCGCAGAAGCTCGACAGCCAATCCACCGCGCTGTATGGCAGCGCCAACCTGTGGGACGACGGTTTGATCGACCCGCGCGATACCCGGACCTTGCTCGGCTACCTGCTGGACATCTGTCACGAAGCCGAGGTCCGGCGGCTGCACCCCAACACTTTTGGCATCGCCCGGTTCTGAGCCGGCGAGAGGAGAACAATAAAAATGATCTTCACCCAGGAACACGAAGCACTGCGCCGCACGGTCCGCCAATTTGTCGACCACGAGATCAATCCGCATGTGGACGAGTGGGAAAAGGCCGGGCGTTTTCCGATCCACGAGATCTTCCGCAAGGCCGGCGAACTCGGCTTGCTGGGCATTTCCAAACCGGCGAAATTCGGCGGGATGGGTCTCGATTACAGCTATTCGATCGTGGCTGCCGAGGAGTTCGGCACCATTCATTGCGGCGGCATCCCGATGTCCATCGGCGTGCAGACCGACATGTGCACACCGGCCCTGGCGCGCTTCGGTTCCGATGCATTGCGTGAAGAGTTCCTGCGCCCAGCCATCAGCGGCGAGCAGGTCGGTTGCATCGGCGTGTCGGAAGTTGGCGCCGGTTCCGACGTGGCCGGGCTGAAAACCACCGCGCGCAAGGATGGCGATGATTATGTGATCAACGGCAGCAAAATGTGGATCACCAATTCACCGAGCGCCGATTTCATCTGCCTGCTGGCCAATACGTCGGACGACAAACCGCACGTCAACAAGTCGCTGATCATGGTGCCGATGACCACACCGGGGATCAGTCTCAGCCCGCACCTGGACAAGCTCGGCATGCGCAGTTCGGAAACCGCCCAAGTGTTTTTCGACGACGTGCGCGTGCCGCAGCGTCATCGCATCGGCCACGAAGGCGCCGGGTTCATGATGCAGATGCTGCAGTTCCAGGAGGAACGTTTGTTCGGCGCGGCGAACATGATCAAGGGCCTGGAATACTGCATCGACAGCACCATCGAATACTGCAAGGAGCGCAAAACCTTCGGCACTGCGCTGATCGACAATCAGGTCATCCACTTCCGTCTCGCCGAACTGCAAACCGAAATCGAATGCCTGCGTGCGCTGGTCTATCAGGCGACCGAGCAATACATCAAAGGTCAGGACGTCACCCGTCTGGCGTCGATGGCCAAACTCAAGGCCGGGCGGCTGGGCCGTGAGGTCAGCGACAGTTGCCTGCAATACTGGGGCGGCATGGGTTTCATGTGGGACAACCCGGTGGCCCGGGCGTATCGCGACGTGCGACTGGTGTCGATTGGCGGCGGCGCGGACGAAATCATGCTGGGCATCATCTGCAAACTGATGGGTATCTTGCCGGGGAAAAAGAAATGAGCGCCCTGCCGGTTTGCCAGACCTTGTTGCTCGAACTGCACAACGGCGTGCTGCACATCACGCTCAACCGACCGCAAAGCCGTAACGCCATGAGTTTGCAAATGGTCGCGGAACTCAGGTCGGTGCTGGCGAGCGTGGCCGATGACCGCCGCGTTCGGGCCTTGGTGATCGGTGGAGCCGACGGGCACTTTTGCGCCGGTGGCGACATCAGGGACATGGTCGAGGCCCGCGCTCAAGGCGCTTCGGCGTACCGCGACCTGAATCGCGCATTTGGCGCGTTGCTGCAACAAGTGCAGCACACACCGCAGGTGGTGATCACGGTGTTGCAAGGCGCGGTGTTGGGCGGCGGTCTGGGCCTGGCCTGCGTCAGTGATGTGGCCCTCGCCGATCACCAGGCGCAATTCGGTCTGCCGGAAACCAGCCTTGGTTTGCTGCCCGCGCAGATCGCGCCGTTCGTGGTACAGCGCATCGGCCTGACCCACGCACGGCGTCTGGCCCTGACGGCAGCGCGCTTCGATGGCCGACACGCCCGGCAGATTGGCCTGGTGCACTTTGTCGAGCATGACGCGCAAGCCTTGGCCGAACGCCTCGATGAGGTCCTGGCGCATGTGTTGTGCTGCGCGCCCGAGGCGAATGCGCGAACCAAAAAAATCTTGCTGGCCAGCGCGGGACAGCCGTCCGACGCCTTGCTTGATGAAGCTGCGACAGGATTCAGCGAAGCGGTGACGGGCGTGGAAGGAATCGAGGGGACGATGGCGTTCATGCAAAAGCGTAAGCCGGGGTGGGCCTCTTAAAAGCTTCGCGAGCCATCGCATTCACCGCACAACTTGAGAGAAGATCCATGCCCGGACTCAGCAAAATCCTGATCGCCAACCGCGGGGAGATCGCCTGCCGCATCCAGCGCACCGCGCAAGCTCTGGGCTACCGCACCGTCGCCGTCTTCAGCGACGCCGACGCCGAGGCGCTGCACGTACAGATCGCCGATGAAGCCGTCAACATCGGTCCGGCTGCCGTGCAGCTTTCCTACCTGAACATTCCGGGCATCCTCGACGCCGCCCGGCGCACCGGCGCTGACGCGATTCATCCCGGTTACGGCTTCCTCTCGGAAAACCCGGAATTCGCCCTCGCCTGCCAGCACGCCGGCCTCACTTTCATCGGCCCGAGCCCCGAGGCGATCAAACTGATGGGCAGCAAACGCCTGTCGAAACTGGCCATGCTCGAAGCAGGCGTGCCCTGCATCAAAGGCTATCAGGGCGCCAAACAGGACGACGCGACACTGAGCCGCGAGGCCGAGCGCATCGGCTTTCCTCTGATGATCAAAGCCAGTTCCGGCGGCGGCGGACGCGGCATGCGCCTGGTGCACCATGCCGACGATCTGCTCGAACAGCTACGTACCGCCCGCTCCGAAGCGCTGCATGGTTTCGGCAACGATGAATTGATTCTCGAACAAGCCTTGATCGATCCGCGTCACGTCGAAGTGCAATTGTTCGGCGATCACCACGGCAATCTGATCTACCTCGGCGAGCGCGACTGTTCAATTCAGCGCCGGCATCAGAAAGTCATCGAGGAAGCGCCCTGCCCCATCATGACCGCCGACTTGCGCCAGGCCATGGGCGAGGCGGCCCTTAAAGCCGGGCGTGCGGTGAATTATGTCGGCGCGGGCACCGTGGAATTTTTGCTGGATGCGCAAGGGCAATTTTACTTTCTGGAAATGAACACCCGCCTGCAGGTGGAGCACCCGGTGACGGAGCTGATCACCGGTCTCGATCTGGTGGCCTGGCAGCTGCTGGTGGCCGAAGGGTTGCCACTGCCACTGAGTCAGGCGCAGGTGCAACTCAACGGCCACGCCATGGAAGTGCGCCTGTATGCCGAAGATCCGGCTCGGCAATTCCTGCCGCAAACCGGTCGGATCGCTGCGTGGCAACCCGCACTGCAAGAGGGCGTGCGGATCGATCATGGTCTGATCGAGGGCCAGTCCATCAGCCCGTTCTACGACCCCATGCTGGGCAAGATCATCGCCCACGGCGCAACACGCGAAGAGGCCCGCCGCAAGTTGCTGCGGGCGGTGCAGGACAGTGTACTGTTCGGCGTGCAGAGCAATCAGCGCTTGCTGGCCGGGCTGCTCGACCATCCACAATTCCTCGAAGGCGAGTTCAGCACCGGGTTCATCCCAGCCTGGTTCGGCGACCACCCTTGCCTGCAACCGCACCTGCCCCACGCCAAGGAGCTGGCGATTGCGGCAGCCTTGTTTTATCAAGCGGCCACCCTCTCGCATCCCGTCGCGCTCGCGGGCTGGCGGAACAACGCCAGCGTGCCGCTGAACTATCGCATCGGCCTGGAGGACCAGGAATGGCCAGTGCTACTGCAGACCGTGCGCGGTGAACCTTATCAAATCGACGTGGCCGAGCAGGTGTTTCAGCTGAACGTTTTAGCGTGCGACGGCCGCTGGGCGACGCTGGAGATTGATGGCATTCGCCAGCGTTACGCCTTTCAACTTGAGGCCGGGCAACTCTGGTTATGGACGCGCCCGGGCGGCCTGCACCTGCTGGATCGCACCCAGACCTTGATCGGCGGCGCCACGCGCGTCACTTCCGGCACGCTCAAGGCGCCCATGGACGGGGCCATCGTTGATGTACTGGTCGCCGAAGGCACACGGGTCAACAAAGGCCAACTGCTGGTGGTACTTGAGGCCATGAAGATGGAGCATCCGCTGAAGTCCGGCATCGACGGTGTGCTCAAGCGCTTGCAGGTGCAAGTCGGTGACCAGGTAAAAAATCGTCAGATTTTGCTGGAGGTCGAATAAGCCGCTAGGCGTATCCGCCGGGTTTGGCTACGCTCAAGGCCTATCAGGACGCGGATATCAGGAACCCTGCAATGCCTCACTGGCTGGTCATTGATCTGGAAGCCACCACCGATGAGGGTGGCTGGCCGGTTACGGAAATGGAGATCATCGAAATCGGTGCAACGCTCGTGGACCGCCAAGGCCACGAACTGGACCATTTCCAGCGCTTTGTGCGGCCTTCGCGCCGCCCCTTGCTGACATCGTTTTGCCGGGAGTTGACGCACATTACCCAAGCCAGTATCGACACCGCCGAATCGCTAATTCAGGTGTGGCCGGCCTTCGAACGCTGGCTCGGTCAGCATCATGCACGCCTGGAGGGCTGGGCCAGTTGGGGCGACTACGATCGCCAGCAACTGGTGCAGGAATGGCAGCGCCTGCAACTCGTTAGCGTCTTGAGCCGGGTGCCGCACATGAACCTCAAGCAGCGCTTTGCCAAGGCGCGGCGTCTGGAACGACCGCTTGGGCTCAACGGCGCGTTGCAACTGGCGGGCATGCAGTTCAGCGGTCAGCAACACCGGGCACTGGAAGACGCACGCAATACGGCACGTTTGTTGCCGCTGGTCCTGCCGATTTAGACAGGTGACGGCGCCAGGGCCGTTGGGCATACTGGCCGGCCCTTTTCAGTCCTTTTCGAGGCACCGCCCATGTTTAAAGTCAACGAGTACTTCGACGGCACCGTCAAGTCGATCGCCTTTGGCACCGCTGAAGGTCCGGCGACCATCGGCGTCATGGCTCCGGGTGAGTACGAATTCGGCACCAGCCAGCGTGAAATCATGCATGTAGTGACTGGCGCGCTGACCGTGAAGCTGCCTGACAGCACTGACTGGGAAACCTTCAACGCCGGCAGCCAGTTCAACGTGCCTGCCAACAGCAAGTTTCAGCTGAAAGTGGCCGTCGATACCGCCTACCTGTGCGAGTACCGCGGCTGACCCCGGTTCATCGCGCAAAAAAAATGCCCGTGTCCAGCGACACGGGCATTTTTCATTCGGGCGGGCTTATTCCAGGATCGTCACCGGCATCCCCACTTCGAGCCGGCCAAAGCCATCGTTGACCAGATTCTGGCCGAACATCGCGCCGTCTTCCTGCGCACGGTATTTCTGCAAAGTCGCCAGCGGCTCACGATCGGCACTGCGCTCCCCGGTTTGCGGATCCACAGTGGTCAGAATGCAGCGCGTGCAGGGCTTGACCACGCGAAACTCGACATCGCCGATACGGATGCGCTTCCAGCCATCTTCGGCAAACGCCTCGCTGCCCTCGATCACCAGATTCGGTCGGAATCGCAACATTTCGAGCGGGCGTCCGACTTTTTGCGACAAGTCTTGCAGCGAACCCTGGCCGATCAGCAACAGCGGGAAGCCATCAGCGAACGCCACTTGATCATCGTCGTTGCCATACCCGGCCTGAGTCATGCGCGCACGCTCAAGCGGTATCTGTACCAGACGGGTTGGCTTGCCGATGAACTCGCTGACCCACGCGCCGGCCACATCGCCGGCATCCGGCACGCGCAGGCTGTCGCGAAATATCGTCACGCCGCGCAGTTCGGCATCAGCAGTCGGCAGCGCGATATCGATCGCGCTGTGGCCCGGCGCACTGAGGGTGAGGCCACCCTCGGCATTCCACACCGCTGACAATTGGCTCATCCGGCCGACCACGCGCTGGCTCAGAAATCGTCCGCTGGCCTCGTCCACCAGCATCCAGCGTCGATCCCCGTCCAGCCCCAGTTTGTCCAGGCTGATCTGCTGCAGCGCCTCGGCCTTGCAGGACTTCAACGGATAACGATAAAGCGCGCTAAGACGCATGGCCAGCTTCCTGGTGAATAAAAACGCCACCCTATACGAGCCTGATCGATGAATCAAAGGCTGACGTCATGCCAGCCGTAGCGAGCGCCGTCAGGCCGGGACTTCGTCGAGCATCAGCCGCTGACGCACCACATCGACGAGTTTGTCCGGCTGGAATTTCGAGAGGAAATTGTCGCAGCCGACTTTCTTCACCATCGAGTCGTTGAAGCTGCCCGACAGTGAGGTGTGCAACACCACATAGAGTCCGCGCAGACGCGGGTCGTTACGGATTTCGGTGGTCAGGCGGTAACCGTCCATCTCCGGCATTTCCGCGTCGGTGAACACCATCAGCAACTTGTCGGTCATGTTGACGCCAGTGTCGGCCCAGGCCTTGAGCATGTTCAACGCTTTAAGACCGTCACTGGCCACGTGCATTTTCACGCCCAACTGGCCGAGGGTGTCGCGCAATTGCGAGAGCGCCACCTTGGAATCGTCGACCAGTAACACCTCGCGGCCACGGGCGCGTTCAAGGATCGGATCGTCGAGTTTTTCACGGCTGACTTTGGCGTTATACGGGACGATTTCGGCAAGGACTTTTTCGACGTCGATGATCTCCACCAGTTGGTCCTCGACCTTGCTGATGGCAGTCAGATAATGCTGGCGACCGGCACTGGTCGGTGGCGGCAGGATGGCTTCCCAGTTCATGTTGACGATGCGGTCGACACCACCGACCAGGAATGCCTGCACCGAGCGGTTGTACTCGGTGACGATGATCGTACTGGTCGGGCTCGGCACCAGCGGACGCATGCCGATTGCCTGCGAAAGGTCGATCACCGGCAATGTCTGGCCCCGCAGGTTGACCACTCCGCAGACAAATGGATGGCGCTGCGGCATCAAAGTCAATTTGGGCAGCTGCAAGACTTCCTGGACTTTGAATACGTTGATTGCAAACAGTTGCCGCCCGGCCAGACGAAACATGAGAATTTCCAGGCGATTCTCACCCACCAGTTGTGTGCGTTGATCTACTGTGTCGAGAATGCCGGCCATCAATGACTCCTGGGCTTGTTCTGATGAATTCACTAAAGAGTGTTATCGGCTGTGGGCGCAGGACCTTGACCTGTGGATAATGCCGACCGCCGGCATTGATGCCACATTAACATCATGGTTTACTGGCCCCCAGCATTCTCTGCACCTCACCCACGGGCGCGACCGCAACTTGCGCACCAGGTTCCCCTGCGTAAGGGATTCCCTTAGCCCCCATCAGGCCCAACCTGATATTCGCAATATCCAATAGCCATTAATGTGACGCCATTCTCATTGCATGAACGGAGTCAGGCTTTTGTGTGCGTTCTCAGATCAGCGGCCATCCGCCCTCTTGAATCATTCCACTCGCATTGAGGGCGAGCGTAGCGCCCTTACACAAAAGCACCGCAACCCATGCATTCCGATCGATGACATCCCCTCATTTGGCATGACGTTATGGAGACAAACATGACGAACGATCGTAAAGAGTGGACCAGACGACTTCCGCAATTTCTCGTCGAAGCGGAATGCCTCTTGGCCAAATCGGAAGAATGCCTGAGCCATTTGCAGTTGATCAGCAATGACAAGGACGCGATCGACTGTATTTTGAGCACGCTGCTCAAACTGGCCAGCAAGGCAGATGCCCTCGCCCTGGCTGCCGTATCGGAGTTTTCGCTGCATATCCACGGCTTGTTGAACCATGCCCAGCATCATGCCGACCTGCATGATCAAGTACTGATCGCGCTGAAAGACTGCTTTACCCTTATGGCGTGGCAACTGGAACTGATCGATCCGCAGACCGGCAAACTCGCCCTCGATAACAGCGAGCAGACCTCTTTGATCGAGGCCCTCGCCTTTCATGTCGGTCACGACCCCTTTCCACTTCCCGTCAATACAAAACCGTTCATGCACATTTCCTACCTCGAACGACAGGCATAGCCAACTCAAAAACAATGCACACTCCTCCAACCGCGAGGGTGTGCACTTGCGCAAGTTGAGCTGTATGGGTCGCGCACTGCACAACTGTTTACAACAACTCGACATAAGTACCCTGCGACTCCAAACACTTCATCGCGCAGCGAACACCCGGCCACGCTAATTCCGGGGGGATTTCGTGGCTTGCCAGACGCGACCAACGCAAACCGAGGTGTTACCATGCCGACCGTTAGTTGACGTCAATTTTCAGCACCGCGACTCAGACAGAGACCCGTCATGTCGCATGACGGGTTTGCCCGCAGCGAACATCCATTGGCTCCATCCGCTATGTACGCCAGCCTCAAGTCAATCACCACGTGGTCACCTTCACGATGCAACGCGCGTCGGCTCACGCTGTTGCTGTGCACCTGCTCGGCACTTGGCAGCGCGCTTGTCTACAGTCTGTCCGTGCCACTACCATCAGGCCTGATGGCCATCAACCTCGCAGCGCTCGCTTGTGTCTGGCTGCAGCATCACCTCTCCCGTCAATCCATAAAATTCGAACCCCAGGAGCTGGCCGCCCGATTGTTGAAGGTCCAGGAAAACGAACGCCATCGGCTCAGCCGGGAACTGCACGACGACATTGGCCAGCTATTGACCGCGGCCAGACTTCAAAGCGACTGGCTGAGACGCCGCATTCCCGCAGAACTGCAGGAACACGGCGAACTGCTCAGCGCAACGCTGGAGGAAACCCTGACCAAAGTTCGTGATGTGTCAGCCATCCTGAATCCGCGGCAACTGGCCAGCCTCGGTCTGGAAGCCAGCTTGCGGGCTCACCTCGTCAAGACCATGGCCGATACGTCCATGCACTGGAGCCTGGAATGCCAGTCCCGTCTGACCGGAATCCCTGAGGAAATGGCGGTGGCGGCTTTTCGAATTACCCAGGAAGCCGTCACCAACATCCTGCGACATGCCCAGGCCAGAAATCTTCTGGTCCGCCTGCGACGTCTGCCTCAGGGCTTGACGCTGCTCATCAGCGACGACGGCGTCGGCTTTGCTCCGGCAATCGATCCGGGACGCGAGGGGCAGCGCGGCATGGCAGGCATGTCGGAACGGGCCGCCCAACTGGGCGGCACCCTGACCGTCACCAGCGAACCGGGCCAAGGCACTCAAATCGAAGCGCTCTTTCCCTGGGCGCCGCGCGCGCTCGAACGAGCCAGTACGAATAAGGTCATGCGTTGATTTGTAACTTGCTTCTGGTGGATGACCACTCGCTGATCAGGGCCGGCGTGCGTGCCCTGGTGCTGGATATCCCGGGCTACGCGGTCATCGGCGAAGCCAGTGACGGTTCGCAGCTGCTGGAAATGGTCGAGCAGCTGTCTCCGGATATCGTGTTGCTGGACATCTCCATGAAGGAAACCGGCGGTATCGAGGCGTTGCAGCGACTCAGACGAGTATGCCCGCAGAGTAAAGTGCTGATTCTGTCGATGCACACCGACCCGGCAATGATCATGCAGGCGCTGGAATCCGGCGCTCATGGCTATCTGCTAAAGGACACCACGGCCACCGAACTCGAACAGGCCCTCGAAGCGTTGCGCAACAACGAACGTTATTTGAGCCCGGCCATCGCTCACACGGTCATCAACCAGGCACTGAGCCGTCAACAGCAACATTTGCAGGAACCGGCAGAGGCGCACAATCTGACTGCACGACAGCTGGAAATCCTCCGGCTGATCGTGCGCGGAAAATCCACCCGGGAAATCGCCAACGGCCTGGGCCTGAGCATCAAGACAGTCGAAACCCACCGCTCGCAGATCATGAAGCGTCTGCAGATTTATGACGTGGCGGGCCTGGTGCTGTTCGCGGTGCGCGAGCAGATCATCAGTCTGGACGACTGACCACCGGGGAAGCGCTCAGCAGCGGCGATTCCTCGGGCAAATGCACGCGCAGTGCCGCCGGGCGCGCCGAAAAACGCAAGCTTTCGCCCTCCAGCGGTTCACCATCGAGATTGATATAAAGGCCTTCAGCGACCTTCAGCTCAACCCAGGGCAGACGCGCGCGCACGAACATGTTGTCGATCCCGAAGCCGTCCGTCAGCAAGTCACGCAAGGTCCCGACCAGCTCCTGCGGTGCCGGCAGAATGCTGATATCCAGCAAGCCGTCATCCGCCAGGGCGTCCGGGCACAGCACATGTCCCCCGCCAGCCTGTCGGCCATTGCCGATGCCGAGCGCGAGCAATTCGCCGCTCCACTGGAAGTCAGGCCCCTGCAGCTCGCCATAAGCGGCGTGCAATTCACTGAACCGCGACAGGCCGGTGAACAAATACGCAGCGCCGCCAAGTACCTTTTTCAAGTCCTCGGAGGTGTTTGCCGTCACCTGGCTACCGAAGCCACCCGTGGCCATGTTCAAGAACACTTGCCCACCGACTTCGCCCAGATCAATCGCCCGGGGCGACACATCCAGAAGATCGAGTGCCTGATCCGGCTCCAGCGGCACGCCGGCAGCCCGCGCGAAATCGTTGGCGGTGCCCAGGGGCATCAGCACAAGGCTGGCTTGCGTAGAATGCGCAGCCATGGCCTCGGCAATGTCGCGCAGGGTGCCGTCGCCCCCGCCGGCGATAATCTGCGTATACCCTGCCGCCAGCGCTTCATCCACCAACCGCTGGGCGTCACCACCCTCCCAGGTCACCCGCACCGCCAGCTCCCAGCCTTGGGCGCGTTTGCCCTCGACGGCCGCGCGGACCTCTTCGTTGAGCGCTTGCTTACCGTGCAGAATCAACAACGCCTTGCGTTCGCTCATTTTGGTCACTCCCCTGATCAATCCCGTATGAGGCATGTGGACCTCGTATAAGCCTGTAAAAGTCTCGGCAAGTTAAATTATTTCCGATCATGGGACTTTGGGTCCTACACGGCGGGATTTTTTCCTACAAAAGCTGAGGAATCGGCTCAATTGACCCGCTCGGCTTATTGGTTCACTTTGCGTCTATGGTTTATCGATCATCAACAGGAAATACAGGGACGTATTATGCACAGCCAGCACACCAGGCAACCGGGCTCGCCGGTCGCTCCGCTCGCAGAACGAAGGGCCAACTACAAATCCGAATGCCGTCTCTGCGCCAAAAACACTGGAGAAGCTGAAATGGAACCACGCGTTGTCGAACTGGAAACTCATCTCAAGTACATTCGCAGGGACATGGAGGAAATCCGCAGCGACGTCAGATCCATCAAACACCGGCTCGCCTACGCCGCAGGCGGAACAGCCGTGGTCATAGGGCTTTTGGGCTGGATTGCGAACAGTCGATTCGACCAGATGGTGGCACTCCTCGCTCGTTGAATAACGGCCCAAATGCACAAGAACCCGGCGTGCCAGACCGGGTAGGGGGAAATGTGAAAAAACGAAATCAGTTCAGCACTTCGCTCAGCGGTATGAACATGACGTTTTCTCCGGTCAATAGCGTACGACCCTCCCGCACTTCAACCAGACCATCTGCCCAGGCCGCACTGCGCAGTACGCTGGAACTCTGGTTTTTATAAACGATCGCCTGCCCTTCCTCCAGGCGCCCGCGCAGATATTCGCGCCGGTTACCTGCTTTCAGCCAGTCAAAACCTGCAGGCACGGCAAACTTCAAAGGCTCGACGTTCTGAACGCCTTGGCGGCGCAAAAGATAGGGCCTTGCGAGCAGCGCGAAAGTCACCAGGGTCGAGGCCGGATTGCCGGGCAAACCAATCACGGGCACCCCACGAAAATGCCCGAATGTCAGCGGTTTCCCTGGCTTGATGGCGAGCTTCCACAACGTCAACTCCCCCTCTTCCCGCAGCGCGATACCCAGAAAGTCCGCCTCCCCCACCGAAACGCCTCCGGTCGACAGGATCAGATCTACATCTTTCAACTCGCCAAGACGCACGCGAGTGGTCGTCAGATCATCGGCCAGAATACCGCCGTCGATCACTTCACAACCCATGCGTTGCAACCAACTGCAGAGCAGCATCCGATTGCTGTTGTAGATTTGCCCAGGGCCGAGTGCGGTTCCTGGCTCGACCAGCTCATCACCCGTGGACAGCACGGCGACGCGGACGCGGCGTATCACATCCAGCTCGGCGCAACCCAAAGAGGCGGCGAGGCCCTGTTCGATCGGTCCCAGTCGCGTACCGGCGGGAAGAACCCGCTCACCTACCGTGGTTTCCTGCCCGCGAGGACGGATATTCTGGCCCGGGCTCAACGCTTGCGTGAATAGAATCCGTTGATCCGTCCGGATGACGACGTTTTCCTGCATCTCGACGCAATCGGCGCCTTCGGGAACCGGAGCACCCGTGAATATTCGCGCGCAGGTGCCGGGTTCCAGGGGCTGCGGAGCAGTGCCGGCAAACACTTTTTGGCTGACCACCAACGGCTCTCCCGTCCAGTCAGCCGCGCGCAAGGCGTAGCCGTCCATGGCGCTGTTGGGCCACGGCGGCAGATCCAGCGTCGAGATCAGATCGTCGGCCAGCACGCGGCCGTGAACCTGCGCCAGCGGCAGGCGTTCACGTTCCTTGATTGGCGTGGCGTCGGCCATTTTCAGCAAACGCGCCAGCGCCACTTCGACGGCCATCAAGCTGCCGGTCTTGCCCGGCTTACCCGCGGGATTCACAAGGGGTCGCCTGCTTCAAATGGGCCACGAAATTGCACGGACGGTGCCGTGAATCCAGTTGCTCGCCGAGAATGCCGTCCCAGCCGGTACGTACCGCATTGGTCGAGCCCGGCAAGCAGCAGACCAACGTGCCATTGGCCAATCCGGCCAACGCGCGAGACTGGACCGTTGAGGTGCCGATATCGGCCACTGAAATCTGCCGGAACAGTTCGCCGAAACCATCAACCTGCTTGTCCAGCAGGCAGCTTACCGCCTCGGGCGTGCTGTCGCGTCCCGTGAAGCCTGTACCGCCCGTGATCAATACAACCTGCACGACATCGTCGGCAATCCAGCTGGCAACTTGCGCGCGAATTTTGTAGAGGTCATCTTTGAGCAGCACCCGCGCCGCCAGGTGGTGGCCAGCTGCGCTCAAACGATCGACGAAAACCTGGCCCGAGGTATCGGTGTCCAGAGTACGGGTGTCGCTGACAGTCAGCACAGCAATGTTGAGCGGTGCAAAAGGTACTTCAGCCTTGGCGTTCATAGGCTCGTCCAGTTGTAGGATAAACAGCCCGGTGTTATATCACAGCGCCCCATTTTTTTGCCGCCCCATGGAGACCGACCATGACCTTGAACACATATTTGCCACCGTGTTCCATTCTGCTCCTGGCAGGTGGCCGTGGCCAACGCATGGGGGGCCAGGACAAGGGTTTGCTGGAGTGGCAGGGCGAACCGCTGATTGCACACCTGCATCGCAAAACTCGCTCGCTCAGCGACGATCTGATCATTTCCTGCAACAGGAACGTTGAGCGCTATGCACCTTACGCCGACCAACTGGTGCATGACGACCAGGGCGATTTTCCCGGTCCACTGGCCGGTATTCGTGCGGGGCTGAAAGCCGCTCGGCACGCGTTCCTCCTGGTGCTGCCGTGCGACGTGCCGCGCATCGATGCGGCACTGCTGCGAAGCCTGCGCGAGACAGCCTGCGCGCAGCCGGAAAGACCGGTGATGGTACGCCATGGAGAACATTGGGAACCCCTGCTCTGCCTCATTCCGGTTGCCTTGTGTGAGGTGTTCGAAAATGCCTGGAATGCCGGAGAGCGCAGTCCCGGACGGATCATGCGAACACTGAACGCCAGCGCCCTGCAATGCCCCGACAATGACCCACGTTTAGCCAACCTGAACACACCGCAATTGTTAAGTGCACACAACACCGTGTCAGATTGACACTAGCCAAGGAACTTGCGCGCGTTGTATACGTCTCAAGGTCAGTAACCAAAGATTTCTTATCGGAGACACACCATGACTCAACGGACCCTCGCCACTTTCATGCTCGCACTGGGCCTCGCTACCCTCGCCGGTTGCGCATCGCCTACCGTGATCACCTTGAATGATGGTCGCGAAATCCAGGCCGTCGACACGCCTAAATTTGACGAAGACGCTGGTTTCTACGAGTTCGAACAACTGGACGGCAAAGAGACCCGCGTTAACAAGGATCAGGTTCGCACGGTCAAAGAGCTGTAATTTGTCGTCGTGACAACGGATGTAGAGAAGCCCGCTTCAGGCGGGCTTTTTTGTGTCTGATTGGCGTCACCACTGCAATGTGATGGTGCTCTCGAAGGCCCTTTCCTGACCGGTCACCGGATCCACAAATCGAAGACCTTGGGCAAGCAGTTTCAACGGATTGGCGTAGTCGTCATCAGCATCCTTGAGCACGTGCGGATAAAACGGGTCGTTACAAATGCCCGCGCCGAGCGCCGCCATGTGTACTCGCAACTGATGCTTTTTGCCCGTCACCGGGTAAAGCGCATAACGCCACAGATCACCGTGTTTTTCCGTGACATCGACTGTCGTCTCGGTATTACCGGCGCCCGCCCCTTCCTGCATGCGAAAGAACGGCACGCCTTCCACGAGCCGGCTTTTGTGCACCCGGGGGAACGTAAGATCCGGCAACGCGGGGGCTATAGCCTCGTAACGTTTTTCGATCTGCCGCGCAGGAAACAACGATTGATACGCTGAACGGGTTTGCGGGTTAGCCGAAAAGAGGACCAGCCCGGCGGTATGCCGATCAATACGATGCAGCGGTACCAGATGCGGATTGTCGAGACGCCGAATGAGGCGTCGCAACAATGTCTGCTCCACGTATTCGCCCGCTGGCGTCACTGGCAGAAAGTGCGGCTTGTCGACCACCACCAGATGCTCATCCGCATACAGAATGGACTCGATAACGGGAATAGGTTTTTCATCGCGCACCTCACGAAAATAATGAATGCGCAGGCCTTCCTTGTACGCAAGATCAATAGTGATCGGTACGCCCTGCCCGTCCAGCACCCGACCCCGGGCAATCCGGTCGAGCCATTGTTGCCGGTCGATGGCACTGAAGTGCTCACACAGGCAATCGAGCACCGTTCGCCACGATCCGGGCGGCAAATACAGTGTGCTCGCCTGACTCTGTGCAGCGGAAAAAGATGAAGTGGACATTCCAGCGATAACCCCTCAATGCAGGGCGGCATTATCCAGCAGAGCCCGACGCGAACCCAGGAGAGATTCGCTCAGGCCGTTATGGGCTGCGTTCGCGCCGCGGCTTCAGTGAACTCCTTGAGCCAGCGCAACACATCGACCGCCTCCCAGCGACCCGGATCGTAAAGCGCATACAACAGACCCTGATAGCCCACGACATCCAGCTGCCGGTGATAACCCGCACGCTGAAACAACGCTTCAATTTCGGCGAAACAGGTATTGAAATGCAGTTTGTTGAAAGGGGTTTTTCCTTCCGTAACCAGGCCATCCAGCCGTAGCTCGTGCACAGCCTCGCGCACCACGTCTACCGGCATCCGGTTAACGCTGTTCTTCAACTGTTCGACATTGACCACAATCCATCCCTCTGCTTCGGGATCGCCTGCCAACCCCGCGGTCAACGCGCTGAGCCAGACAATCAGAATAACTGTACGAACATACAGTAACCGAATAAGGGGACTTTCGCCAATGCATCAGGCGGTGAGTGCGACGGATGGATTGCGAGAAAACGCCCGTTCAGCGCAAAAACGCCACGACTTGCTCTCCATCAAACGGCCAGTCCAGTTCCGCGCCGGTATCGACCCGCCGCAGGACCGGGATACGCAAACCGTAGTCTTCGACCCAGTCTTCCTGATCGGCGATATCAACCAGCTCGACGAGCAGACCATGCTCGACGAACTCCATCAGCATGGCTTCGGCGAGTTCACAAAGATGGCAACCCAAGGTGCCGAACAGCTGACATTCAGGAGGCATGACCACAAGACCCGAGAAAATAGATGCTTAGTTTAGGCCTGCGCTGAAAGCCCGTCGAGGTGCTCGCCAGGCAATCAGTCAACGATTGATGTCGACACTTTGCCGCAAACTCCTGACGTAAATCATCCAGGCAAAACGCCGCTTGAGCCATGCTCGCAACCCATTACGTTCTACCCTTGGGTAGTCCGATTCCTGAACTGGAGATGGTGTGTTTGCCAACCTGCTGATCATTCTCGCCTCATCTCTGGTGGTGATTGCCCTGTTCCAGCGCCTGCGCCTGCCACCCGTGCTGGGCTATTTGTGCGTGGGGCTGATGATCGGACCGACCGCCTTCAACTGGGTCAACGAAAACGAAGACCTGCCCGACCTCGCCGAACTGGGTGTGGTGTTTCTGTTGTTTACTCTGGGGCTGGAGTTTTCCCTGTCGAAGATGATCGCGCTGCGCAAAGTCGTGTTTCGACTGGGCATCCTGCAGGTGCTGACCACAGGGGCGATTCTGGCCGGGGTGATGGTGTGGCTGGGCATGCCGACCTCGTCTGCGTTGCTGCTCGGCGCCGGCCTGGCGCTTTCTTCCACCGCAATTGTGAGCAAGGAGCTGGGCAGTCTTGGCGAAATTTTCAGCAGCCACGGCCAGAACGCAATTGCAGTGCTGCTGTTTCAGGACGTCGTTGCTGTCCTGTTGCTGACGCTGGTGCCGGTGTTCGCCGGTAGCAGCGACCAGGTCTGGTACTGGACGCTGCCGCTGACGTTGGGAAAAACGGTGCTGTTGTTCATCGGTCTGCTGGCGGCCAGCCGCTGGTTACTGCCACGCCTGTTTCATGAAGTGGCGGCGGCCCGCTCTGCCGAACTGTTTGTTCTGCTGGCGCTGGTGATTGTCTTGTTGACAGCCTGGCTGACTCACCTGACAGGCCTCTCGCCCGCGCTGGGTGCATTCCTTGCGGGCATGTTGCTCGGCGAGAGTCACTACCGACATCAAATCGAGGCCGACATTCGCCCGTTCCGCGACATTTTCCTGGGCGTGTTTTTCGTCAGTATCGGCATGCTGATCGATGTGCAGGTGTTCGTCAGTCACAGCCTGCTGATCCTCGTTCTGACCCTGGGTTTGCTGCTGATCAAAGGTTGCGTCGTGGCGCTATTGGTCAAGGGTCGTGGCAGCGACATCGAAACCGCATGGCGCAGCGGTCTGGCGCTGGCCCAGGGCGGCGAGTTCTGTTTTGCACTCATGGCGCAGATGCAACAGAACAACATGATGCCGGCTGACTTCAGTGGACCGCTGCTGGCCGCTACGTTCTGCTCGATGCTGTTGACACCCCTACTGCTGCGCGCCGCGCCAGGCATTGCCATGCGTTTGCACCGCAAGCCCAACGAAGAAGCCAAGCTTGAGCAAATCAGCGCGCTCAATGCTGATCTGACCCATCACGTGGTGATCTGTGGCTACGGTCGCGTAGGCCAGTCCATCGGTCGCTTCTTGCGCCACGAAAATCAGCCATACCTTGCACTCGATAGCGATCCGGTACGGGTCCGGGAGGCAGCCATCGCCGAAACATGCGTGCATTATGGCGACTCCAGACGGGGTGAATTGCTGGTAGCGGTAGGATTGGAGCGTGCCCGCTTACTGGTGATCGCCGTCGACAATACTGATATCGCCCTGCTGATACTCAAGGAGGCACGCAGATGCAATCCGCAGGTGCCGATCCTCGTACGAACCCGCGACGACAGCCTGCTGGCTGAATTGAAAGCGGCGGGCGCCAGCGAAGTTGTGCCGGAATTGCTCGAGTCCAGCCTGATGCTCGCTTCCCATGCGCTGATCATGTTGGGGTTACCCGGTGACCAGGTACAGACCCGAGTGGACCAGGTGCGACGTGATCGATATCGCCTGTTGCACGGGTTTTACCCTGGCACCGATGACGAGGAAACCTGACTCCGCGCCAAGGTCGGGTTTTGGAGTGAATCCCTTACGCACAATCTTGTTGTTTGCGTTAAGGTTTTGCTTCCTTCACGCCCATCAACCGAGCACAGTCGCAGAATGAAGCACGCATTCATTGCATTGTTCATACCTCGGATTTTGTAATGAACCTTCAAGCAAGGCTCACACTCGAACGCAACAGACAGCCACTCACGGAGATCACCCATGGCCAGCATCAAGGCAACGACTGCTCAAGAAATCCTGATGAACGATTTTCAGACTCTGGTCAGCGACACCGAACGGTTGCTGGAACACACCAAAACCCTGGCTGGCGATCAGGCTGACGAGTTGCGTCAGCAGATCCACAACAGCCTGTTGCAGGCCCGCGAAACGTTGAAAATGACCGAAGAGTCCCTGCGCGAGAAAGGCATGGCAGCGGTCACCGCCACGGAAGATTATGTTCAGGCCAATCCTTGGCAGTCGGTAGGGATCGCGGCTGGCGTCGGATTCCTGATCGGCCTGCTGGCCACTCGGCGCTGATTATGGCAATCGGCGAATCCGGCCCGTCCGTAACGGGCCCAAGCTCCTCACCGCGGCGCCTGGGCGCCGCCTTCCTAGGGCTGTTACAAAGTCATGTCGAACTGTTCGGCATCGAGTTGCAGGAACAAAAAGCCCGCACCGTCAGCTTGCTGCTGTTTGCAGGTCTGGCGCTGGTCTTTGCATTGCTGTTGCTGGTGGGGCTGTCGACGCTTGTGCTAATCCTTTTCTGGGACACCTATCGTCTGCCCGCCATCATCGGACTCTGCGTGTTCTACACGCTCGCCTGTATTTTCTGCGCGATGCGTTTGAAAGCAGCGATTTTTGATGAGTCTTCGCCCTTCCACGGCACCCTGGAAGAACTGGCCAACGATCGGGAGCGCCTGCTGCCATGAAGCCGCCTGAAATGCCTCATAACAGCTCGCGCGCTGAAATGCGCAAAGCATTGATCCGCTTGCGTATGGAAATGCATCGGCAGGAAATCCGTCAGGAGTCCGCGCAGTTGCTGCAGCCATTGCACCGGGTGCGCGGCATGTCGCAAAACCTGCAAGCCGGTTTCGGTATCAAACATGCCCCGCTCTGGGGCATGGCGGCGGTCACGCTGCTGGGGTTTTTCACCGGCAAGGGCGCCAAGAGCGGTGGCCCCGGCAGTGTGACGCGGTTGGTACGCCTCGGCACCACGCTCGGCCCCTTGATCAAGCTCGTCATGCAGGGCTCCTCGCGAAAGCATTAAGCTACTATCTGGCTGCATTCTTGCACTAACAGGGTCTGAACTTCTTTATCGAGAGGTTCAGACCTGTGCGCCTACTCGCCTTCAGGTTCCTTCGAACAACAAGACCTTGCCAAGGAGGCCTCGTGATCGACGGGCTACCGCTCGCTTGCTTTCAGCCGTTCATCGATACCGCCACCGGCCGCATTGCCGGCGTCGAAGCACTGGGTCGACTGCGTGATGCCGACGGTCAACTGACCTTGGCAGGTCCGTTGTTTGACGATTCGTGAACACCCGCCATCGCTCTGCGCCGCCTTGATCGCCAGATCCGCGACAACGCACCAAGCCGTTTGCACGAAGCGCCGTCGGACTGGCTCCTCAGTTTGAACATGTCACCGCGATGGATCAGTCACTTACGCGAAGATCAGGCGCTGCCAAGCCTCAGACAAGTGAGCCGGCATGACGTTGATTCCAGGCGGCCGCATTGGGCGGTCCGAGCAGCGATGTACTTTTATCACCTGCTGGACGAGGGCTGGGATGAGCGCCGGCTGACGCTTTCCAACACCTGTCGCGATGCAACCAGTAACCAATACTGCCTTACCGCCGGACAATTTTTTGCCAATGGCGAGCGCCTGCTACTCATCGATATTGACGCCGCCGGCTTGTAGTTCCGCTTGCAGGCACCGGCGCGACACGGGAAGCTAGGCGATCAGCCCACTGACGGAGAGAATCAGCCTTGGATTGGCAAACCCTGCTCACCCGCGAACGCCTCGGAAAGCCTCTGCACAGCCCACAGGAACTCGGCCGCAGTCCTTTCCATAAAGACCATGACCGCATTATTTTCTCCGGGGCGTTTCGTCGCCTCGGCCGCAAGACCCAAGTGCATCCGGTCACCAGCAACGACCACATCCACACGCGCCTGACCCACTCGCTGGAAGTCAGCTGCGTGGGCCGATCGCTGGGGATGCGTGTCGGTGAAACCATCCGCAATGCCCTGCCCGACTGGTGCGAACCGAGCGACCTGGGCATGGTGGTGCAATCGGCTTGCCTGGCTCATGACATCGGCAACCCGCCATTCGGACATTCCGGCGAAGACGCCATACGCCACTGGTTCAAGCAGGCCGCCGGCCGTGGCTGGCTGGATGCGATGAGCGAAGTCGAACGCGAGGACTTCCTCAACTTCGAGGGCAATGCCCAAGGCTTCCGCGTTCTCACGCAGCTCGAATACCATCAGTTCGACGGCGGCACTCGTCTGACCTACGCCACTCTGGGTACCTATTTGAAATACCCATGGACCGCCAGGCACGCCGACTCGTTGGGTTACAAAAAGCACAAATTCGGCTGTTACCAGAGCGAGCTGCCCTTGCTGGAGCAAATCGCCCACAAACTCGGTTTGCCTCAACTTGAGGAGCAACGCTGGGCGCGCCATCCGCTGGTCTACCTGATGGAGGCAGCCGATGACATTTGCTACGCGCTGATCGACCTCGAAGACGGCCTGGAAATGGAATTGCTGGAATACGCCGAAGTCGAGTCTCTGCTGCTCGATCTGGTCGGCGATGATCTGCCGGAAACCTATCGCCAGCTCGGCCCACTGGATTCGCGTCGACGCAAGCTGGCAATTCTGCGCGGCAAGGCCATCGAGCACCTGACTAATGCGGCCGCGCGCGCGTTTGTCGAGCAACAGGAAGCATTGCTGGCGGGTACGCTGCATGGCGATCTCGTTGAGCACATGCATGGCCCGGCCAAACGCTGCGTGTTGAATGCCAAAGACATGGCCCGCAAAAAGATCTTTCAGGACAAGCGCAAGACCCTGCACGAGATCGGCGCCTACACCACGCTGGAAATCCTTCTCAATGCCTTCTGCGGCGCCGCACTTGAACAGCACAATGGACGCACGCCATCCTTCAAGAGTCGGCGCATTCTCGATCTTCTGGGAAACAATGCACCGCGACCCGACGGCCCCTTGCACACTTCGTTTCTGCGCATGATTGATTTCATCGCGGGCATGACCGACAGCTATGCCAGCGAAATGGCGCTGGAAATGACTGGCCGTTCGAGTTACTGAGATTCGGCTGATCAGCCTTGCGGTTTATTTAATGGCTGATCAGCCCTGCAGTGCAAATACTCGCAGCCTTCGCGGAATTGCCTTACACGCGCTGATGCAGTTTCTGATCGACAAGGTGAAAACACTCACTAAGCAGACATCCTCGCACTATTCGAAAGTTTGAATGTGAGCAGACCGTGATAATCATGTTGAAGGCACACTCTGACATTTTGAAATACTCCTACCCATATTAAAAAGTCCGGCCAAATGGAAAAGCTCATACACACCGTACTGCTCAGCATTCAGATAAGTGCAGTATTTGAAACATTCATAAACGGCATCCTGTGCAACAAACTGTTGGCGCCAGACTGTAGCCAACCCCGTTGAAACAATCCGTATTCCACGGACCATTCACCATCATCTTACAAAATATAAAAACTCGTTATCTGACTGAACCTGAAATACTTTCAACAGCTATTCGAAATTGACCTTGGCCAACACCAACTACCATGGAGTTCCTCATGTAAAAACCTAGTTGTTTCGTCATCTGTTTCTTCTTCCTTTGTAGGACTCTTCCTAGATTGCCGCTTCCGACGGGTGAGTCAATGCGTCGCTTCAGGCATCTGAGCTAAGGTGCGCGCTTTATCCAAACCCTATGGGATTGATTATGAACTCCGTCTTTATTGTCGACGACCACCCGGTCATCCGGCTTGCCGTCCGAATGTTGCTTGAGCACGAAGGATACAAAGTCGTTGGTGAAACTGATAATGGCGTGGATGCCATGCAGATGGTGCGTGAATGCATGCCGGATCTGGTAATTCTCGACATCAGCATTCCAAAGCTGGACGGGCTCGAAGTTCTCGCGCGGTTTAACGCCATGGGTACGCCGCTGAAAATTCTGGTGCTTACCGCGCAGTGCCCGACACTATTCGGTATTCGGTGCATGCAATCCGGCGCATCGGGTTATGTGTGCAAGCAGGAGGATCTGAGTGAACTGGTCAGCGCCATAAAAGCCGTATTGTCAGGTTACAACTACTTCCCCAGTCAGGCATTGAACCCCATAAGAAAAGATGACGCACGTTATGCTGAGCTGGAGCTCTTCAAATCCGTCAACGACCGGGAATTAATGGTATTGCAACTTTTTGCCCAAGGTCGCACCAACAAGGAAATTGCGAAAGGAATGTTCCTCAGCAATAAAACAGTCAGCACTTATAAAAAGCGACTCATGCAAAAGCTCAAGGCGCAGTCTCTGGTTGAACTGATCGAGATGGCGAAACGAAATGCATTAGTGTGAGAAACAGCATGCTCGCTCGTATAAAGGACTATTGCACGGTCATCCTCGCAGGTTTGAGCCTGAGCACCTCACTGTGCGCTGCACCGCTCGACAGCGAACCCTATGCCTTGCTCGGCCGCTCGATGACAAATTCCGTGGACATACAGCTGGACGCCGCACAACGACAATGGATCGAGGGCAAGCGGGAATTGATTCTGGGCACCTCGGCACCGGATTATCCGCCGTTCGATTTGACCATCAGCGGTCAGGACTACGAAGGTTTTACCGCTGATTACGCAGCCATTCTGGGCACGACGATTGGCTTGCCGATTCAGGTCCGGCGCTACGCGTCCCGAGGCGCGGCAATCAACGCACTCGAAAAAGGTGAAGTCGACCTGCTCGGCACCGCCAACGGTTTCGAGGCTCATCATCCCGACATTGTACTGTCCCAACCCTATGCCGTGGACCAACCGGTTCTGGTCACGCGTCAGGGCGAAACCCGTTCACTGGCCAATGGACTTGCCGGTCTTCGCCTGAGTATGGTGTATCACTACCTGCCGTTGCAGGAGGTCCGCGATCTTTACCCACAAGCGACCATTACCTCCTATCCCTCTTTTCAGAATGCGATCAATGCTGTCGCATTCGACCAGGCCGACGTGTTTCTTGGCGATACCATTTCGACCCATTACATGATCAACAAGGGTTACCTCAACAACATCCGCATGGCCAACTTCGGTAAACACGAAGCCCATGGTTTCAGTTTTGCCGTGCATCAGAACAATCCTCATCTACTCGGGATCATCAACGCGATGCTGTTGGCGATACCCACCAACCAGCGTGAAGACATCGCCAGGCGCTGGAGTGCCGGCAGCGACATACTTCTCACTGATCAAAAGCTGCAACTCACGGACGCCGAGGAACGCTGGCTGGCACAACATCCCGTGGTGCGTGTGGTCGTCAATGAGGCCTATGCACCGCTGACCTTTTTTGACAGTGACGGCAACTTTCGCGGCGTTACCGCAGACCTGCTGGAACTGATCAGGCTGCGCACGGGCTTGCGCTTCGATATCCGGCGCAGCCGCAGCACTGGCGAGATGATCGAACAGGTCAATAACCAGCAAGCCGACCTGATCGCTGCTCTGATCCCCAGTACTCAGCGCGAGCAAGCGCTGAATTTCACCCGCCCCTATTTGCAAAATTCTTTCGTTTTGCTCACCCGCAAATCCGCGGACAGCCCGACCACCCTCGAACAGCTTCAGGACAAACGCCTGACCGTGGCGCAGGGCAATCCGCTGATCGATTTCCTGCGCCGCGAACACCCCCGAATCCAGCTGATTGAAACCCCGGACACATTCAGCGCCGTGGAACTGCTCGCCGAGGGCAAGGCTGAAGGTTCGGTGAACTCGCTGGTGATCGCCAACTATTTCATTTCATCGCGGCTGTTTGAACGAACACTTCAGATCAGCACGACCCTTGGTACCCGGCAGGCGGCTTTTTCCATGGCTACCGGGCGTGAAGCCAAGGAATTGAAGGCGATTATCGACAAGGCGCTCCTGAGCATCGCACCCGAAGAGCTGGGCATTATCAACAGCCGCTGGCGTGGTTATTCGGCCTCGTCGCAAAGTACGTGGCGCAACTATCAGCGACTTTTTTATCAAATCGTGATTGGCGCAAGTCTGCTGCTGCTGCTTTCAATGGCGTGGAATGCGTACATGCGTCGCCAGATCAAGCAGCGGCAGGCAGCCGAACGTGCGCTCAACGATCAACTGGAATTCATGGAATCGCTGCTCAACGGCACGCCCCACCCGATCTATGTCCGCGATCGTCAAGGGCTGTTGCAAAGCTGCAATGACAGTTACCTCGAAGCCTTTAGTGCGAAGCGCGAGGACATCATCGGCAAGAGCGTAATGCAAGGCAGTCTGAGCAATGCTTTCGAAGCGCAGGAGTATCAGGCCGATTACGAGCATGTGGTCAACGAAGGCACGCCGTTGATCCTCGATCGCCCCCTGCACATCGGTGGCCGTCGGCTGACGATTTACCACTGGATCCTTCCGTACCGTGATTCGAGTGGCGAGGTACGAGGTATCATCGGCGGCTGGATCGACATCAGTGAACGACGACAATTATTCGATGAACTGCGCTCGGCGAAAGAACGAGCGGATGAAGCGAATCGGGCCAAAAGTACATTTTTGGCGACCATGAGCCACGAAATCCGCACACCGATGAACGCGGTCATCGGCATGCTCGAATTGACGCTCAAGCGTATCGGACACAACCATCCGGACCGCCCGGCCATCGACGTGGCCTATCGCTCAGCCAAAGATATGCTCGAACTGATCGGCGACATTCTCGATATCGCCCGCATAGAATCCGGACGTTTGAGCCTGAGTCCGGAGCGAGTCAACCCTGGTGAAATCATCGGATCGGTGGTGCGGATTTTCGAGGGTCTCGCGCGCCAGAAAAATCTGCACCTGCAGCTCGAATTCAATCGCGACAACCCGGCGGTCGACGTATTGATCGACCCGATGCGCTTCAAGCAGGTGTTGTCCAATCTGATCAGCAACGCCATCAAATTCACCGAACAAGGCCATATCAAGGTCATCGTCAAACTGACCGCGAGCGCACGACCCGGCCATGTGGACCTGCTGCTGCACGTTCTCGACAGCGGCATGGGTATCAGCGTGAAGGATCAACAGCGGCTGTTCCAACCGTTTGGCCAGGCCGGCGACAACAGCCAGACCGGCAGAGGTGGCGCAGGCCTGGGTCTGGTCATTAGCCGCAGCCTGTGCGAAATGATGGGTGGCAGTCTGCAATTGGAGAGCCGGCCTGGCCTCGGCACGCTGGTCGAGGTTTCCTTGAGCCTTGTCTGCCTGACGGCCGAGCCGTCACGGCCACCTGCGGACACTGTCATCTCGCCCGCCACCACTGCTTTGAATATTCTGGTGGTCGACGACCATCCCGCCAACCGCTCGTTGATGTGCCAGCAACTGGAGTTTCTCGGTCATCGTTCCACGGTCGCCGAGGATGGCAGCGCCGGACATGATTTGTGGCAGACCGGTTCGTTCGATCTGGTGATAGTCGACTGCAACATGCCCATCATGAACGGTTACGAACTGGCCCGTGCCATTCGCCGGCATGAGCAAACGAACCAACGGCCACCCTGCACCATTCTGGGGTACACCGCCAACGCCCTGCCGGAAGAAATACAGCGTTGCACACTCGCCGGCATGGATGACTGCCTGTTCAAACCGCTGACACTGACGGCCTTGAGTGAACGCCTGGCAGGCCTGGGTCCGTCAGCCCACGCTCCAGCGTTCAGCCTTGCCGGGCTGCACTTGTTGACGGGTGGCAACCCGGCCATGGACAGGCGCCTGTTGAAAGAAATGCAAAGCAGTAATCAACAGGACCGACAGGCATTGCAGGCATTGGCAGGCGGCGCCGACCTGCAGTCTCATCTTGATCTGGCCCATAAAATCAAGGGCGCGGCCAGAATCATCCAGGCCACGCGGTTGATAGAGAGTTGCGAAGCGCTGGAACAGATTTGCCATGAAACTGTTCAACCGGAAGAAGTGATCAGGTGCAGCGAAGCCATTCAAAGAGCGATGGACGAACTAGGCCAGGCGTTGCAGCAAAAAATCGCCTTGAATGACCAAAGCACGATGACGGAGCCTTAACTATGCTTGGTCGCTGAGCAGTGTGTTAACCATCATGGAGTGACCCGTAATGCCCAGCCCACTGCGCCCGCATCCGCGACGGTTGCCGCTGCACGTCCATATCAGCGTGATGTTCACTTGCCTGCTGTTGCTGACGGGTGTGGTGCTAGGCATTTTCAACTACCGGCAAACCACGCAGATCATTCTGGCGAGCAGCGAAAAGCTCTTCGACCGCATCGAACAGGATGTGCGACAGGACCTCGAGTCCACTTACGAGCCCATCCGTCATGTGCTGAGCCTGTTGGTGCATCACCCGGCCGCCCAGGCGGCCGATCTGCACCATCGACTGGCACTGCTTCAGTCTTTCAGCCAGGCACTGGAGGATAATCCGCACCTCGCCTCTCTTTACCTGGGCTACGACAACGGCGATTTCCTCATGGTTCGGCCCTTGCGCGACCTGGCCCTGAAAACGCTTCTCCAGGCACCGCGCAACGCCAGCTATCAGGTGTGGAGTCTTGAGCGCTCCGGCTCTGATGCTCGCGCGCACTCCCAATCGCTGTTTTTCGATGAGCACCTGAACCTGATCAGCTGTAAAGATAACGCCGAGGACGACTTCGATCCGCGCACCCGCACCTGGTTCACCGCCGCCCGCGGTGAAAGTGAACAAATAACCACCGAACCTTACGTATTTTTCTCCACTCGCAACGCCGGCACCACGCTGGCCCGACGCGCCGGTGAGCACGCGGTTATCGGCGCAGACCTGACCCTGGATGAACTCTCGGCGAAGCTGGCGAAACATGTTGTCACCCCCGCCACTGAAGTGGTGTTGTTCGACGCCAATGGCAATGCGGTCGCTTATCCGGACACGCGCAAACTGATCACCGACGAGCAGACTGCGCGCATGGTCAAGGCTGCTGATTTGAGTCCCGGTCTTGCGGCGCTACTGAACAACCCCCCGGCCGGCAATCGGCTGCACGCTGGAGGCCGGCAATGGATCGTCGCCCGCAGCAGCTTGCCGGAAGGCGGGCCGCGCGGTTTGCAACTGGCTCTGCTGGTGCCCGAGGACGAATTGTTGGCCGACGCCTATCGCCTGCGCTGGCAAGGCGCTTTGATCACATTGGCGACCTTGTTGTTGTGCCTGCCATTGGGTTGGTTGATCTCGCGCATACTGGTCAAACCCTTGCGCACGCTGGTGCAGGAGGCGGATGCCATTCGCAGTTTCAAATTCAATCTTCCCGCATCCAGGCGCTCGCCTGTGCTTGAAGTCGACCAGTTGAGCGTGTCAATGACGCGCATGAAAGACACCCTGGCCAGTTTTTTTGAGATCACCGAAAGCCTGAGCGCCGAAACGCGTTTTGCGCCTTTGCTGGAAAGAGTGCTCTTTGAAACGATGAAAATCGGGCAGGCTCAGGCAGGCCTGATCTACCTGCGCGAAAACGATGGCGATCGCATAGAGCCGCTCGGCCTGGTGATCGGCAACACATCACAAAAGGTGCCTGCATTCGGCATTCAAGGCTATCAACTGGCGGACCCGCAAAGCCCGGCATGGCTGCAGCAGCTTGCGCAGGCCAACAATGTGGTGACGAACCTGGGCTTCGAACAGGCGGGGGATTTGCAAAACGTGTTGCAAGCGATGGAATGTCCGCGTGTGCATCTGATCGGTATCCGGCTGCACAATAGCCGCAATGAAACGGTCGGCCTGTTGATCCTCCTGCTGGCCGACAGCGGCAGGCAAAGCGACCTGGAGAAACTTCAGCCGGACCGTATTGCTTTTCTCCAGGCTGTTTCCGGTGCGGCGGCGGTGTGCATCGAAAGTCAGCGCCTGCAAGCCAGACAGAAACAATTGCTGGACGCTTTCATTCAATTGCTCGCCGGCGCCATCGATGCAAAAAGCCCGTACACCGGTGGCCATTGCCAACGGGTACCGGCGCTGACATTGATGATCGCCCAGGCCGCGGCCGCGAGTCAGGCGCCGGCCTTCCTCGGTTATCAGCCCACGGAAGATGAATGGGAGGCTCTGCATATCGCCGCCTGGCTGCACGACTGCGGCAAGGTGACCACCCCGGAATATGTGGTCGATAAAGCCACGAAACTGGAAACCCTGAGCGACCGTCTCCACGAGGTTCGGACCCGTTTCGAAGTACTCAAGCGCGATGCCTGGATCAGTTACTGGCAGGCCATGGCGCTGGGGGGTGACGAACATTATTTGAGCGAATTGCGAAATGCCACCCTGGCCGCGCTGGACGATGATTTCGCTTTTGTCGCGCGCTGCAATCTGGGTAGCGAAGCCATGGCCGAGGCCGACTTGCAACGGCTGCGCAGCGTTGCACAAAGGACCTGGACGCGAACGCTGGATGACCGTCTGGGCGTGTCCTGGGAAGAGAATCGGCGTCAGGCTCGCACGCCGGCACCCACCCTCCCCGTCAGCGAGCCGCTGCTGGCAGACAAGCCCGAGCACCTGTTCGAGCGCGCGCCGAATGAACTGATTCCGCCCGACAACCCTTGGGGCTTCAAGCTTGAGGTGCCGCTCTATAAGTACAACCGGGGCGAACTCTACAACCTGAGCATCGCTCGCGGCACGTTGACGCGAGAGGAGCGTTACATCATCAATCATCACATGGTGCAGACGATTTTGATGCTCAGCCACCTGCCTTTCCCCAGCCACCTCGGCACAGTGGCGGAGATCGCCGGCGGCCACCATGAAAAAATGGACGGCACCGGTTATCCAAAAAGGCTGAAGCGCGATGAAATGAGTCTGCCGGCCCGAATGATGGCGATCGCCGATATTTTCGAAGCGTTGACGGCCGCCGATCGACCGTACAAAAGAGCCAAATCGTTGAGTGAAGCGCTGAGCATCATGGCCACCATGTGCCGTGACGCCCACATCGATCCGCAACTGTTCGAGTTGTTCATCACCGCAGAGATCTATCGGCAGTACGCCGAACAATTCCTCGATGCGGACCAGATCGACGCCGTGGACCCGCCAGGCCTGCTGGTCAAGGCGGGGTTGCGTGCTTGATCAGCAATCCGTCAGATTCAGAAAAATAGCGGCCAGTTGTTCGATGCCGGCCTGATCTTCTGCGCTAAACCGTGCGAGCCTTGGGCTGTCGAGGTCGAGCACGCCGATCAACTTGCCGTCCTTGACCAGGGGCACGACCAGCTCGCTGTTCGAAGCGCTGTCGCAGGCGATGTGGCCGGGAAACGCGTGCACGTCTTCGACACGCTGCGTCTGCAACGTCGCAGCCGCCGCGCCGCAAACGCCACGACCGAACGGGATGCGCACGCAGGCGATCTGCCCCTGAAATGGCCCCAGCACCAACTCTTCCTTGCGGTTCAGATAGAACCCGGCCCAGTTCAGATCATCGAGCTGGTTGAACAGAAACGCCGAGAACTGCGCCGCGTTGGCGATGAAATCGCGCTCGTCCGCCAGCAACGATTGCAGCTGCGCGTGCAGCATCCGATAGCCTTCGAGGCCTTGGCCGCTTTGTTGTAAATCGATCATGCCTTGTGCTCCAACAGCTTGAGCCCGACCCAATAGCGAGCGAATTGATAAGCGCAACGCCCGTTGCGATTGCCCCGACCGGTGGCCCAGCGCACGGCGAGAATGTCGAGTTCCTCGTTGCGCTCCCACGGCAGGCCGGCCTTGTCGGCCAGTTGTCCGATCCAGTGCTCGACGACGTCGAGAAAGTGCTCCTGGGTAAACGGGTAAAACGACAGCCACAGACCAAAACGGTCGGACAGTGCGATTTTGTCTTCCACTGCCTCGCTGGGGTGCAGTTCGCCGTCGACGCGTTTCCAGTTTTCGTTGTCGCTTTCCTTCTCCGGCACCAGATGGCGGCGGTTGGAAGTGGCGTAAAGCAAAACGTTGTCCGGGGCCTGTTCGAGCGAACCGTCGAGCACGCTTTTGAGCACGCGGTAATCGCCCTCGCCCGATTCAAACGACAGGTCATCGCAAAACAGCACGAAACGTTGTGGCATTTTGGCGATCTGCTCGACCACCCGAGGCAAGTCGGCAAGATGATCGCGTTCGATCTCGATCAAGCGCAGGCCGGCCCCGGCATGTTCGGTCAGCAACGCACGCACCAGCGAGGATTTGCCGGTGCCACGCGAGCCCCACAACAAGGCATGGTTGGCCGGCATGCCATCGAGGAACTGCCGGGTATTGCGTCCCAGTTGTTCAACTTGGCGGTCTACGCCGATCAGGTCAGACAAGCGCGTGTCGAGGCTGACTTCCAGCGGTAGCAGAGAGCCGCTGCGCCCTTCGCGCTGCCAGCGCGCGGCCAGGCATTGCGACCAGTCGATCGCTTGCCGTGGCGCCGGCAACAAGGGTTCGATACGGGCCAGAACGGCATCGGCGCGTTCAAGAAAAGCATTCAATCGGGAATCCACGTCTTCTCCTCGGGCACGTTCACAGTAATGATGGCGGTACGGCGAGCAAACACAATTGCCGGCGCCACGCTGCGGTCCTTGAATATGGACCGGGCAAGAACGGCGGTCTCCATGCATGATCGACTATGATTGAGCAGCGAAGGGAAACGGAAGTGGTTCAACACCCAATGGATATCAAGTTCACCAACCGACTGTCCTATAAACAGGCCCGGCTCACCGTGCTGGTCGGTTTCATTCTGGGCACGCTGCTCAGTCTGGTGCAAATAGGCATCGATTATGCCAGCGAAGACGCTTCCATCAACCGTGAAATCCTGTCTTTGCTGGAAATCAGCCATAACCCCGCATCGCGCATTGCCTACAACATCGATGCCGAACTCGCGCAGGAACTGACGCTGGGCCTGTTGCGCTCCCCGGCGATCAGCGGCGCACACCTGACCGACAATAACGGCACCGTACTGGCCAGCGTCAAACGCCCGGGCTTGCAGAGCGGTTATCGCGTCATCAGCGACTTCCTGTTCGGCGCCAGCCGCCAGTTCGAAGACCGTCTATACCTCGACCAATTTCCGAACGAATCCCTCGGCTCGCTGCGCCTCGACGTCGATACTTATTCCTTCGGCAGCCGTTTCCTGCGCCGAGCAGAAGTTACCTTGCTCAATGGCTTCGCCCGCAGCCTGCTGCTGACCGGCATTCTGCTGGCATTGTTTTACGTGATGCTGACCAAACCGCTGGTGCGGGTCATCCGCGAACTCAGCAGTCGCGACCCGCGCAGCGCCGAGCCGACCTTGCTGGAATACCCGGCAGGCCACGAAAACGACGAGATTGGCGTGCTGGTCAAAGTGGCCAATCAACAATTCGAAAACATCGCGACTGAAATCCAGCAACGGCGAAGCGCTGAAAACCGCCTGACCGATTACCTCGGGCAACTGGAAAATATTGTTTCCGCGCGGACGGCCGAGCTCAAGGCGATCAATGCACGGCTCAGCCAATCCAATCAGGAGCTGGAAGTCGCGCGCAGCACTGCGCTGGACATGGCCGAGGCGCGTTCGGCTTTCCTCGCCAACATGAGCCACGAAATCCGCACGCCCTTGAACGGCTTGCTGGGGATGATCGCCCTGTCACTCGACAGCCCGTTGAATGCCGAGCAACAGCAACAACTGTCGATCGCTCATGACTCAGGCAAAGTGCTGGTCGAATTGCTCAACGATATTCTCGATCTGTCCAAATTCGATGCCGGTCAGCTTGAACTTGAACACATCCCGTTCGACCTCGGCGCGCTGATCGAGGACACCGCCAACCTCCTCTCACAAAATGCCGCGCCCAGCGTCGAATTGACCTGCCTGATCGAACCGGCATTCCCGGCGCTGGTGCTGGGCGACCCGACGCGTGTGAGGCAAATAGTCAGCAACCTGTTGTCGAATGCACTGAAATTCACCCGTTTCGGACGAGTCGATGTGCGTTTGTCGGCGTTCGAAGGGGGCGTCAGAATCGAGGTGTGCGACACCGGCATCGGTATTGCGCAGGACGCGCAGGTGAAGATTTTCCAGCCATTCACCCAGGCGGGAGCAGGCATTACCCGACAGTTCGGCGGTACCGGGTTGGGTCTGGCGTTGACCTACAATCTGTGTGAAGCGATGCACGGGCGGCTGACTATCAGTTCTGAAGCCGGTTTCGGCAGCCAGTTCTGCGCCGACTTGCCGCTGCCTTGCCATACCCGCGCACTGCCGCCGGCAACGTTGCACGGCAAAGTCGTGGCAATCACAACGGCCAGCAGCGGCCTGGCGGAACTCCTCAATAGCCTGTTGCCCGGCTGGGGAGTCGATTATGTGCAGCGCACCATCGATGATTCGATGATCGGCCTGAATCCCGATGTGATCATTACCGACTGCCCCGAATGCCTGTTTGGTCTGCGCCCGACCTGTAGAGCGCCCATTCTGCTGGTGACCGCTTATGGCAGCTTCCTGCCGAGCGAAGAAGCCAGTGCATTGGCGCCACTGCAACAACAGGCCCGGCCATTGGCGCGCAATGCGTTGTGTCAGACGTTGCGGCGAATCCTGCAACCGGAGATCAACACCTTCAATGACGCCCGGCTCAAGGCCCTGTCACCTCAGCGCCGTGGTCGCGTGCTGCTGGTGGAGGACAATCCGGTCAATCAACTGGTGGCCAAAGGCATGCTGGGAAAACTCGGATGCGAAGTGATCGTCGCTGCGCATGGCGGCGAGGCGCTGGATCAGCTTGAAAGCAGCGAGTTCGATCTGGTGCTGATGGATTGCAACATGCCGGTGATGGACGGTTACGAGGCCAGCCGGCAAATCCGTCACAGCGGGCGCTGGCCACAATTGCCGATCGTCGCGCTAACCGCCAACGCCATGTCCGAAGAACGCGAACGCTGCCGCGCAGCCGGCATGAGCGACTATCTGGCCAAGCCTTTCCGCCGGGAAGAACTGGCCGCTGTGCTGGACTTGTGGATGCCGGCTACGACAATGCCTTGATTTGCCTCAACAGCTGATCAAGTCCGCCGCGCAAGTCAGTCAGCCGATCCAGATCCACCCCGCTGTCACACAACAGACGCGCCTTCAGCGGCCCGACCTGCTCGCGCAAGGCTTTGCCGGCGGGTGTCAGGCTGAGGTGCATCTCGCGCTCATCGCGAGTTGAGCGCTGACGCTGCACCAGAAGCAATTGTTCGAGGCGCTTGAGCAGCGGCGTCAACGTCCCGGAATCCAGCGCCAGACGTTCGCCCAACGCCTTGACCGTCGGCTGCTCCGGGGCTGCTTCCTGCCATTCCCATAACACCAGCATCGCCAGGTACTGCGGGTAAGTCAGGCCCAGTTGATCGAGCATCGGCTTGTAGGCGCGAATGACCGCCCGCGAGGCCGCGTACAGCTTGAAACACAGCTGACTGTCGAGTTTGAGAGCGTCGGGAGGCAGGCCGTTCATTTGAGCAAGGCTTCAATCTCGCGGCTCAGATCCTGCGGTTTGGTCGCCGGGGCGAAGCGCTTGACCAGTTGGCCGTCCTGGCCGATCAGGAACTTGGTGAAATTCCATTTGATGCCCTGGGAGCCCAACACGCCCGGCGCGCGCTTTTTCAGCTGCACGAACAGCGGATGCGCGCCTGCACCATTCACCTCGATCTTTTTGAACAGTGGAAAACTGACACCGAAGTTCAACTCGCAGAATTCCGAAATCGCCCCTTCGTTACCCGGCTCCTGCTGGCCGAACTGGTTGCAGGGAAAACCGAGCACCACCAGCCCCTGATCCTTGTAAGTCTGCCAGAGTTGCTCAAGGCCTTTGTATTGAGGCGTGAAACCGCACTTGCTCGCCGTATTGACGACCAGCACCGCCTTGCCGGCGAAATCTGCCAAGGTCTTTTGCTCGCCGGTGATGGTGGTGCAGGGAATGCTCAGCAGGTTGTCGCTCATGATGTGCGCTCTATGGGGAGGACGATGAGACAAACATAGCGAGCAATTGAATTGCGTGCAATTCAATTTGATGTGCGTCGATTAGCCTGCAGGAGCGAAGCTTCGCTCGTGCAGACCGCGCGTTATCAGCGGGGCACCAGGTCCAGGCAAACCGAGTTGATGCAGTAGCGCAGACCGGTCGGTGGGGGACCATCCGGGAACACATGGCCCAAGTGCGCCTCACACTTGGCGCAGACCACTTCGGTGCGGACCATGCCGTGGCTGACATCGCGAATCTCGACCATGGCGCTGTCGCCGATTGGCGCGTAGAAGCTCGGCCAGCCGCAGCCGGAATCGAATTTGGTCTTCGAATCGAACAGCGGCTCATTACAGCAAATGCAGTGATACACGCCGTCGGTTCTGGTGTCGTTGTATTTGCCGGAAAACGGCCGCTCCGTGCCTTTCAGGCGACAAACGTTGTACTGCTCCGGATCGAGCATGTCCCGCCATTCTTCCAGGGTTTTTTCCAACTTTTCCATCGTCACACCTCTGCAGCTGAAAAAGCCCGATCTGTACCTTTTCCACGGATCGGTCGGCACGTATGATTGCGCCTCGTCAAACGCCAGTCTGGCAGCCAGACCACGCGCATTCAAACGGATTTACAGGTTCTGCACGCTCAAGGCGTCAGGTCGGTATGAATACGCAGGATTCCCAGTACGGTAGCTCATACGCCGCCTGGATCGTTCATTTTCAGGAACACATCGCCATGCAGGTCAGCAAATCGAACAAGCTCGCCAACGTCTGCTACGACATTCGCGGCCCAGTGCTCAAGCACGCCAAACGCCTGGAAGAGGAAGGTCATCGCATCCTCAAGCTGAATATCGGCAACCCGGCGCCCTTTGGTTTCGAAGCGCCGGATGAAATTCTTCAGGACGTGATCCGCAACCTGCCGACTGCCCAGGGCTACAGCGATTCCAAAGGCCTCTTTAGTGCGCGCAAAGCGGTGATGCAGTATTACCAGCAAAAACAGGTGGAAGGTGTCGGTATTGAAGACATCTACCTGGGCAACGGTGTGTCCGAGCTGATCGTGATGTCGATGCAGGCTCTGCTCAACAACGGCGACGAAGTGCTGGTGCCCGCGCCCGACTATCCGCTGTGGACCGCCGCCGTCAGCCTGTCCGGCGGCAACCCGGTGCATTACCTGTGCGATGAGCAGGCCAACTGGTGGCCGGACCTGGCCGACATCAAGGCCAAGATCACTCCGAACACCAAGGCGCTGGTCATCATCAACCCGAACAACCCGACCGGCGCGGTGTACTCCAAAGAAGTCTTGCTGGGCATGCTGGAGCTGGCGCGCCAACACAATCTCGTGGTTTTTTCCGACGAGATCTACGACAAGATCCTGTACGACGACGCTGTGCACATCTGCACCGCTTCGCTCGCGCCAGACCTGTTGTGCCTGACATTCAACGGCCTGTCCAAATCATACCGCGTGGCCGGTTTCCGTTCCGGCTGGATCGCCATCTCCGGTCCGAAGCACCACGCACACAGCTACATCGAAGGCATCGACATGCTGGCCAATATGCGCCTGTGCGCGAACGTGCCGAGTCAGCATGCAATCCAGACCGCCCTGGGGGGTTATCAGAGCATCAGTGATCTGGTACTGCCCCAAGGTCGACTGCTGGAACAACGCAACCGTACGTGGGAACTGCTCAACGATATTCCCGGCGTAAGCTGCGTCAAGCCAATGGGCGCGCTGTACGCATTCCCGCGGATCGACCCCAAGGTCTGCCCGATCCACAACGACGAGAAGTTCGTGCTTGACCTGCTCTTGTCCGAGAAGCTGCTGGTCGTGCAAGGCACTGCGTTCAACTGGCCATGGCCGGACCACTTCCGCGTGGTGACGCTGCCGCGCGTCGACGATCTGGAGATGGCCATCGGCCGGATCGGCAACTTCCTGAAGTCCTACCGCCAGTAAGCTGTTCGATCCTGGTGCGATTCTTCAAAAAAATCGCGTCAGGATTAATTCAGCAACATATCTTCGCGGCCTGCCCGAATTCACGACTCCGGCGACATGTCCATGACCATTTCTGCGCTGGGATGTAACAGCTACGGGGGCTGCGCCAGAAATCGCCAGACAAACATATCCTTCACAGACGTCAGAAAAGCCCTTCAAAGCGCGGTACGTTTGCTGTAGGACACAGTTTGAAATAGTCACCCGGTTGAATAGCCCGGTGCAGCACCTTATATACCCCGCAGTAAGCTACATATTTAGCATGAGGAGATTTCTACAACCATGATGCGCATCCTGCTGTTTTTGGCCACTAACCTGGCGGTCGTGCTGATTGCCAGCATCACCCTGAGCCTCTTTGGCTTCAACGGGTTCATGGCGGCCAACGGGGTTGATCTCAACCTCAATCAGCTGCTGGTTTTCTGTGCGGTCTTTGGTTTTGCCGGTTCGCTGTTTTCGCTGTTCATCTCCAAGTGGATGGCGAAGATGAGTACCAGCACCCAGATCATTACGCAGCCGCGCACGCGTCACGAACAATGGCTGCTGCAAACCGTCGAGCAATTGTCCCGTGAAGCCGGGATCAAGATGCCGGAAGTCGGGATTTTCCCGGCTTACGAGGCGAACGCCTTTGCCACTGGCTGGAACAAGAACGACGCTCTGGTCGCGGTTAGCCAAGGCCTGCTCGAGCGATTCTCGCCGGATGAAGTGAAGGCGGTTCTGGCCCACGAAATCGGCCACGTCGCAAATGGTGACATGGTCACGCTGGCCCTGATCCAGGGCGTGGTGAACACCTTCGTGATGTTCTTCGCACGGATCATCGGCAATTTTGTCGATAAGGTGATCTTCAAGAACGAAGGCGGCCAAGGCATCGCTTACTATGTCGCGACCATTTTCGCCGAACTGGTTCTGGGCATTCTGGCCAGTTCCATCGTCATGTGGTTCTCGCGTAAACGTGAGTTCCGTGCCGACGAAGCCGGTGCACGCCTGGCCGGCACCAGCGCGATGATTGGCGCACTGCAACGCCTGCGCGCTGAACAGGGCTTGCCGGTGCACATGCCTGACACCCTGAACGCTTTCGGTATCAACGGTGGCATCAAACAGGGCTTTGCCCGCATGTTCATGAGCCACCCGCCACTGGAAGAACGTATCGACGCTCTGCGTCGTCGCGGTTGAAAGCTTCGGCATAACGGAAAAGGCCCGCAGCGATGCGGGCCTTTTTTTGGTTTCGATTTGGCGGTGGTTCTCAGGAACCAGACTTGGCTAACGGCTGGAAATCTTGTAAACCCGCTCTTCAAGCCGCGTTACACCGCTCTCGACAAACTTCGAACTTTCGCTCAGCACGTCCCGATCCTCCAGAATCTTCAGCGACCAGAACCCGGCGAACAGCCTCTGCACTTCGTCATCAAGCACGGCAAATGGCGGGCCATCCATCTGCGACTGGTCGTAATCGAGCGTGATCAAAAGCCCCAGCGACTCCCTCGGCATGATCCGGTTGAGATGAGCAGCGTACCGCTGGCGCATCGCTGGCGGCAGCGCAACAAGCGCGGCGCGATCGTATAGCGCGGCACAGTCGGCCACATCGCCTGCGGTCAACTCGAAGAAATCACCGCACCACAACTCGATCGAGCCCGCCCGGTAAACCTTGAACGGGCCCTGTTCGCTTACGTTCGGGTCGAAGTGATGCTCGCTGAAAAAATCTTCGACAGCTTTTTCCGACAGTTCAATCCCCAAGACTTCATGACCTTGGTGTGCCAGCCACAATAAATCGAGACTTTTCCCACACAGCGGCACCAGCACGCGCGCGCCTTCTTCCAGCGCCAATGGCGGCCAGAACCGCTGGAGACAGGGATTCACTTGCGGCAGATGGAAGCCGATCTGATTCGACTGCCACCGCTTGTGCCAAAACTCCGGCTGCATAAATAACCCCAAATTCTCGATCAAATCACCCTAAAACTTATATTAGATTTAGATCAATGATCTGACTGAAGATGGCTCCATCTTAACCTTTCAGGAGCGTGTTCATGTTCCCCAGCCTGTATATCTCTCATGGTTCGCCGATGCTCGCCCTCGAACCCGGCGCCAGCGGACCGGCGCTGGCACGTCTGGCAGGCGAACTGGAAAAACCAAAGGCCATCGTGATTGTTTCCGCGCATTGGGAAAGCGATGAGCTGCTGGTCAGTGGCAACCCGCAGCCGGAAACCTGGCACGACTTTGGTGGCTTTCCACAGGCGTTGTTCCAGGTGCAATACCCGGCACCCGGCGACCCGCAACTGGCGACCGACGTCGCCGGACTTTTGAATCAGCATGATTTGCCTGCGCGCATTGATACCACAAGGCCCTTCGACCATGGCGTGTGGGTGCCTCTGTCATTGATGTACCCGCAAGCTGACATTCCCGTGGTGCAGGTTTCGCTGCCGACCCGGGCCGGCCCTTCCCTGCAAACCCGCGTCGGCAAGGCCCTGTCCAGACTGCGCGCGCAAAGCGTGCTGTTGATCGGCTCCGGAAGCATTACCCACAACCTGCGAGAATTGAACTGGCACGCCGGTCCGGAAAGCGTCGAACCCTGGGCCAAATCGTTTCGCGACTGGATGATCGAAAAGCTGGAGACTGACGACGAAATCGCGTTGCACAATTATCGCCAGCAAGCCCCCAATGCCGTGCGTAACCATCCGAGTGACGAACACCTGTTGCCGCTGTTTTTCGCCCGCGGTGCAGGCGGAATCTTTAACAGGGTTCACGAGGGGTTCACCATGGGCGCGCTGGGCATGGACATCTACCGCTTCGAATAACGCCCAATGACCCGGCAGCAAGCCGGGTCAGGCCACCTCTACGCCAACATGAATTGCATCATGCCGCCAGAACTCCAGGTCACAATCGATCAACCGCTCGTGCTGGTCGTAATTGACCCGGGCGATGCGCAAGCCGGGACTGCCCACGGACACCCGCAAGGCGGCCGCCGCATCGACCGACAACGCCGTCGGCACAATTTCAAAACGCACACGTCCGTAGTGCAACTGGTAGTGCCGGGCGTACAGTTCGGTGATCGACTGGTTCAAGTCGAATTCCAGAATGCCGGGAAAAAACTTCGGGTTCAGATAATGCTCCACGTACAGCACCAGACGCTGATCGATCCGGCGCGCCCGGCAAATCTGGATCACGCTCGATAACGCCGGCAGCTGCAACCACGCACAAACCGCCGCTGACGCCGGTTGCAGCCGCGCCGAGATCACGTCAGTCGACGGCACTCGTCCTTGAGCGCTGACCATCGCGTGGAAATGGCTACGTTGCATCAGGTTATAAGCCAGGCGCGGTGGCGATACGAACCAGCCGCGACGCTCTTCGCGATAGATATGCCCTTGCGCTTCCAGCTGCAACAAGGCCTCGCGCACGGTTATTCGAGTGGTTGCGAACAGCTCGCTGAGCTTGCGTTCGGCCGGCAACTTGCTGCCAGGTGCCAGCAACCCGTGATCGAGCTGTTCCTGAAGAACTTGCCCGATGGTTGTTACCGACTTGGTGGTTTCGATGCGCATCAGCGTTACCCGTCTGGACTAGACCAGCACTGTTTGAAAGCGGGATCGCCCGCACCTCCTCAGCGCTTTCACTCACGGCAAGCCTAGGCATTGGGCATGACCGGCACATGACAGCGTTGCTGAACGGTCCCCTTATCTCACGCAATATCCTGAACAAATCCTTGAAGATCAGCCGTTTGAGCATGGTCTACGCTTAAGCCAGAACCTGAACCCATCACGGTCAGGATAGAGAACCCGGCGCCACGCGACATTAAAATGTCATCCAGCTCACCTAGATTGGCTCAGGTATTGCTGACCTAGACCAACATCACCGCAATCGCAGCGTGTAAACGCCCAAAGGAGCTTCGGAATGAAACAGCTTTTCCTGGCATCACTGTTAGGCTCGACCATTGCCCTGTGCACTGCCGCCATGGCGGCTGACACCGATCTGAAAACCCTGGAGGCCGCGGCGAAAGCGGAAGGTGAAGTCAACAGCGTCGGCATGCCCGACAACTGGGCGAACTGGAAAGGCACCTGGGATGATCTGGCGAAAAATTACGGCCTGAAACACATCGACACCGACATGAGTTCTGCCCAGGAGCTGGCCAAATTCAAAGCCGAGAAAGACAACGCCACCGCTGACATCGGCGACGTCGGTGCGGCTTTCGGCCCTATCGCGGTCAAGCAGGAAGTTTCGCAGCCGTACAAGCCAAGCACCTGGGAACAGATTCCGGCCTGGGCCAAGGACGAGGATGGCCACTGGGCCCTGGCTTACACCGGCACCATTGCGTTCATCATCAACAACAAACTTCTGCATGGTTCCGAAGCACCGAAGAGCTGGGCTGACCTGAAGACCGGCAAATACAAGGTTTCCATTGGCGACGTGAGCACTGCGGCCCAGGCGGCCAACGGCGTACTGGCTGCTGCCCTGGCCAACGGTGGCGATGAAAAAAATCTTCAGCCAGCCTTGCTGATGTTTGCGGATATTGCCAAACAGGGTCGCTTGTCCATGACCGATCCGGTGATTGCGACGCTTGAGAAAGGTGAAATTGAAGTCGGCGTAGTCTGGGATTTCAACGGCTTGAGCTACAAGGCCAAGATGGCCAACCCCGATGACTACACCGTGGTAATCCCGTCCGATGGCTCGGTGATTTCCGGTTACACCACCATCATCAACAAATACGCCAAGCATCCGAACGCTGCCAAGCTGACCCGCGAGTACATTTTCAGCGACGCTGGCCAGATCAATCTGGCTCGCGGCAATGCGCGGCCGATTCGTGCCGAGCACATCAAACTGCCGGATGAGGTCAAAGCCCAATTGCTGCCGAACGAGCAGTACAAGGGTGTGACGCCGATCAAAGACACCGAAGCATGGGAAAAAACCTCCAAGGCCCTTCCTCAGATGTGGCAGGAAGAAGTCATCATCCATATGCAATAACCCGGTAAAACGCCATTCGCGCGGACCGTGGGAAACCCTGTGGGAGCGAGTCTGCTCGCGCCCACGGTGGACGGTTGCAAATTCGAGCCTTGTGATCAGCGGTCTTGCGGAGTCATAGCCCCTATGAAGCACAACGTCATCCTGGTCGTATTCGAGGGCCTCGGCGCAGGGCGCGCGGCGCTTCACACACTGGAGTGCGAACTTCCCGCGCTGTCCCGACCGCTTTACGAATGGGGGCTGGTGAAGTGAATGCCATGACTCGCGGAAAATGGCTTGCGGTGCTGTGCCTGGTACCGTTCGCATTGTTCTTCATCGTATTTCAGATTGCGCCGCTCGCCTGGGTGATGATCAACAGCCTGCAATCGGAAGAATTCGGTTGGGGCCTGGCCAACTTCACGCGCATCGCCAACTCGAAGTTTTACCTGCAAGCGATCCAGTACAGCCTCGAGATCAGTTTCTGGTCGAGCGTGCTGGGCATCATCATCGCGGTGCTCGGTGCCTATTCGTTGCGGCGTGTCGATTCGACACTGCGTAACTTCGTTAACGCATTCGCCAACATGACCAGCAACTTCTCGGGCGTGCCGCTGGCCTTCGCATTCATCATTCTGCTGGGCTTCAACGGCGCCATCACCATCATGCTCAAGCAAGCCGGGATCATTCAGGACTTCAACCTGTATTCGAAAACCGGGGTAATCATTCTTTACACCTACTTCCAGATTCCTCTCGGCGTGCTGCTGCTGTACCCGGCCTTCGACGCCCTGCGCGAAGACTGGCGAGAGTCCGCCGCGCTGCTCGGCGCCAGCGGCTGGCAGTTCTGGCGGCACATCGGTCTGCCTGTACTGACGCCCGCCCTGCTGGGCACTTTCGTGATTCTGCTGGCCAACGCCCTGGGCGCCTACGCCACGGTTTACGCCTTGACGATCGGCAACTTCAACGTCCTCCCGATTCGCATCGCCGCGATGGTCTCGGGCGACATTTCTCTTGATCCAAACCTCGCCAGTGCCCTGGCGGTGGTGCTGGTGGCGTTGATGACCGTGGTGACCATCGTGCATCAGCTGCTGTTGAAGAGGAGCTACCATGTCTCGCGCTGAACCGGGTCGGGCTGGCATCTATCATCGGGTCGTGGTGTACCTGCTGTTTGCGATACTGCTGCTGCCGTTGCTCGGCACGCTGATCTATTCGATCTCAAGCAGCTGGTCGGCAACCATCCTGCCGAGCGGCTTCACCTTCAAATGGTACGTGGCGCTGTGGAGCGACCCGCGTTTCCTGCATGCGTTCGGGCAGTCGCTGCTGGTCTGCATGGGCGCGCTGATTCTCTCGGTAGTGCTGATTCTTCCGTTGCTGTTCGTGGTGCATTACCACTTCCCGAAACTCGACGCATTGATGAACATACTGATTCTGCTGCCCTTCGCGGTGCCGCCGGTGGTGTCGTCGGTGGGGCTGTTGCAGCTGTACGGCTCGGGGCCATTTGCGATGGTCGGCACGCCGTGGATCCTGATCGGTTGTTATTTCACCATCGCCCTGCCCTTCATGTACCGGGCGATCACCAATAACCTGCAAGCGATCCACCTGCGCGACTTGATGGATGCCGCTCAACTACTCGGCGCCAGCACCTGGCAAGCAGCGTTCCTTGTGGTTTTGCCGAATTTGCGCAAGGGCTTGATGGTAGCGTTGCTGCTGTCGTTCTCGTTCCTGTTTGGCGAGTTCGTGTTCGCTAACATCCTGGTTGGTACACGCTACGAAACCCTGCAGGTCTACCTCAACAACATGCGCAACAGCAGCGGCCATTTCACCAGTGCTTTGGTGATTTCCTATTTCTTCTTCGTTTTGGTTCTTACCTGGGCCGCCAACCTCTTGAACAAGGACAAAAGCGAATGAGCTATGTCAGCGTCCAGCACCTGCAGAAAAGCTACGCGGGCACGGCGGTGTTCAGTGACATCAATTGCGACATTCACAAAGGCGAGTTCATCACTTTGCTGGGCCCGTCCGGTTGCGGCAAGTCGACACTCCTGCGCTGCATCGCCGGGTTGACCCCGGTGGATGGCGGCCGGATTCTGCTCGAAGGAAACGACCTGGTCCCGCTGAGCCCGCAGAAACGCGGGATTGGCATGGTCTTTCAAAGTTATGCGCTGTTCCCCAATATGACCGTGGAACAAAATATCGCCTTCGGTTTGCGCATGCAGAAAGTCAACGCCGACGACAGCCACAAGCGTGTTGCCGAAGTGCTGCAACTGGTCGAGCTCACCGATTTCGCCGCCCGGTATCCACACCAACTGTCCGGTGGCCAATGTCAGCGTGTTGCACTCGCTCGCTCACTGGTCACGCGCCCGCGCCTGTTGCTGCTGGATGAGCCGTTGTCGGCGCTGGATGCCCGGATCCGCAAGCATCTGCGTGAACAGATTCGGCAGATCCAGCGCGAGCTGGGCCTGACCACGATCTTCGTCACACACGATCAGGAAGAAGCGCTGACCATGTCTGACCGGATTTTCCTGATGAATCAGGGAAAAATCGTACAGAGCGGTGACGCCGAAACCCTTTACACGGCGCCCGTGGATGTTTTCGCGGCCGGTTTCATCGGCAATTACAACCTGCTGGATGCAGCCAGCGCGACGAAACTGCTGCAACGGCCAGTCACGGGGCGCATCGCTATTCGTCCGGAAGCCATCGAGCTGAGCCTCAACGGCGAACTCGATGCCCAAGTACGCAGCCACAGCCTGTTGGGCAATGTGATTCGCTATCGAGTCGAAGCGCGCGGTGTGGAACTGGTGGTGGATGTGCTGAATCGCTCGGCAGCTGATTTGCATCCCGATGGTCAGCGCCTGGCGCTTTCCATCGATCCAACCGCCTTGTGTGAGGTGGCCTGAAGCAGCGGCAAGCGGCAAGCTATAAGCTTCAAGCTGTAGACTGTTCACCATCTGACATTCATTTCCTGCAGCTTGAAGCTTCAAGCTTGCAGCTGTTCTCGGAGAGAATCGTGGCCCTGGCAATATTTGATCTGGACGAAACCCTGATCCACGGCGACTGCGCCACCCTCTGGAGTGAACAGATGGGCCGCCTGGGCTGGGTCGATCCGGAGCCGTTCATGCGCAAGAACAATGAACTGATGGACGCATACAAACATGGCAAGTTGCGCGTAGAGGATTATATGGACTTCAGCCTCGAGCCGATGATCGGCAGGACGCCTGAAGAGGTCGATCATCTGGTGAGGCCATGGGTTGAGGATTTCATCGAGCCGATCATCTTCAGCGACGCGACCAAAACCATCGCTGCCCATCGCAAGGCCGGCGACCGGATTCTGGTGATCTCGGCCTCGGGCACTCACCTGGTGCGACCGATTGCCGACCGCCTGGGCATCGACGAGATTCTGGGTATAGAACTGGAAGTCGCGCACGGGGTGTATAGCGGCAATACGGTCGGTACGCTGACCTACCAGGAAGGCAAGATTACACGTTTACTGGAATGGCTGGACGCGGAAGAAGAAAACCTGGAAGGCGCGAGTTTCTATTCCGACTCCCGCAACGATTTGCCGCTGTTGCTGAAGGTTGATTTCCCACACGTGGTGAACCCGGATCCGACACTGCTCGAACACGCGAGAAAAGCGGGCTGGCCCATCCATCTCTGGAAATAAAGCATCAGGTCAGGAGCGGAGGGAGCAAGGCTTGCCCGCGAAGAACGATGACGCGGTGTGTCAGTCAAGTCGCGTCATCGTTCTTCGCTAGCAGGCTAGCTTGTATGGTTAGACTTGAAGGGGTGGTGGGACGAACAGCTAGCATCTGACTGCTGCAACAGTACAGACCGTGGGAGACCTCGCCCCACCCCTTCCACCAAAAGCGCCGATAAAGAATGCTTCGTTCTAGCGACGATAGAAACAAGCCTGCGCCTCTGGGTGAACCCCTACAAGCCGTAAAACCTTAGCGTGGAGAAGTGCCCATGGCAATGCGCGTTTCACAGTCAATCACGGGTGTCGATGTCGCCAAAGTTGAACTCGTTACCTACCAGGCAGACTTGGATCTGCTCACCTCGATAGATAATGAAAAGCCTGTAATCAAGCGCTGGCTTAAGACATTGCCTGCAGCTACCGCCATTGCTGTTGAAGCGACAAATGTTTATCACATCGATTTAATCGAGCTGGCGTACGAGTCTGGTTTCGATGTTTACATCATCGATGGTTTTCAATTGAGTAATTACCGCAAAGGCGTCGGTGGCCGGAGTAAAACAGACGCATCCGATGCACGTCTTCTTGCCCGTTTTCTAAAAAACGAAGGGGAGCATCTACGCCCATGGACCCCACCTCCAGCCGTCTACGGCAAGCTGCAAAGCCTTCTACGGCGGCGGGCTTCGCTGATTCAGGCCAAAACCAGCCTGACCCAAAGCTGGTCAAATGATGCGAGTTTGAAGTCATCATTTGCAACTTTCGTTAAGTCCATTGATAGATTGGATTTACTGGTTAAAAAGAAAATCAAAGATGTGCTGCGCGAGGCTGGCCTGCTTGAGCAAGTTGCTCGTTGCCAAGCCGTAGAGGGCATCGGCTTTCTGACCGCCGCAGCCTTGGTGATGGCCTATAACCGAGGCGACTTTACCAGTAGTGACGCCTACATTGCTTTTTTGGGCATGGATCTGAGAGTTTCAGATTCAGGCCAAAAGAATGGCCGCAGATTTCTGACCAAGCGTGGCTGTTCAGAAATACGCCGACTGCTACATAACGCAGCGATGTCGGCCAGTCGAACGCTGGCGTGGAAAGAGTTCTACGAGTATCAACGAGGCCGTGGAAAAGCGACTACCCAGGTGCTGGTGATGCTGGCTCGTAAGCTCGCTCGTGTGGCATTCGCCCTGATGAAAAATCAGAGCGAGTACCGCACCAAAGGGCCGGTTATGGCTTGATCAAAACCATAGAATCTCCCACAGGTTCGGTGTTGCCAGTTCACGCTTTCATCGATCACAACCCATTTTCCGGCCACCGGCAGCAGATGCCGCCCGTCGACAACCACTTCTTCGGCCATGCCGCCCCCGACCAACACGGCGCACACTCGTCACCGACCTGCCACGACGCCCCTGCGCCGACCTCGCTGACCACCCCGGAACACTCAAGGCCGAGCACCTCACTGACGCCGGGCGATGGCGGATAAAGTCCTGCCTTCCGTAATAAATCAGCACGATTGAGGCCCGCTGCCGCGACCCGACTGCGAACTTGCCCTGCATCACAGGCAGGACTGGGCTGTTGCGCCCATACCACTTGACCTTCCACGCCTTGCAATGCCTTCACAGTGCCTCCATAGTGAGTCTGGACTGAGCCCGTCGCTGTAGCGTCGGGCTTTCTTGCATTATGCGACCGGCCCCGGGGTCAGTACGAAAGCTCGCACAGGCAGTTTTCGTACAGAACCTGGAGGTACCGGCGACTTCAAAGACGGCCTAATATGCGTGATCAATTGTCCCCGCGTCGAATCAGCATGAAGCATTTATTCCCCAGCACCGCCCTAGCTCTATTCATTGGTATCGGTCTGCTGCCGATGTCGACCAGTTCGTTTGCAGCCAATAGCTGGGACAAGCTTCAGCCTGATCGTGACGAAGTGATCGCCAGCCTGAATGTGGTCGAACTGCTCAAGCGTCACCATTACAGCAAACCACCGCTCGATGACGCGCGCTCCGTGATCATCTACGACAGCTACCTCAAGCTGCTCGATCCGTCGCGCAGTTATTTCATGGCCAGTGACATCGCCGAATTCGACAAGTGGAAGACCCAGTTCGACGACTTCCTCAAAAGCGGCGACCTCAATGCCGGGTTCACCATGTACAAGCGCTATCTGGACCGCGTCAAAGCGCGTCTGGACTTTGCGCTTGCCGAGTTGAACAAAGGCGTCGACAAGATCGATTTCAACACCAAAGAAACCTTGCTGGTTGACCGCAAGGACGCCGCCTGGCTCAAATCCACCGCCGACCTCGACGACCTGTGGCGCAAGCGCGTCAAGGATGAAGTTTTGCGGATGAAGATTGCCGGCAAAGACTCCAAACAGATTCAGGAAACCCTGACCAAGCGCTACAAGAATCAACTGGCGCGCCTGGACCAGACCCGCCCGGAAGACATCTTCCAGGCGTACATCAACACGTTCGCCATGTCCTACGACCCGCACACCAATTATCTGTCGCCGGATAACGCGGAGAACTTCGACATCAACATGAGCCTGTCCCTCGAGGGCATCGGCGCTGTGTTGCAGAGCGACAACGACCAGGTGAAAGTCGTGCGTCTGGTGCCTGCCGGCCCGGCCGACAAGACCAAGCAGGTCGCTCCGGCCGACAAGATCATCGGCGTTGCCCAAGGCAACAAAGAGATGGTCGATGTTGTCGGCTGGCGCCTGGACGAAGTGGTCAAGCTGATCCGCGGCCCTAAAGGCACTGTCGTTCGCCTGGAAGTGATCCCGGCCAGCAACGCGCCGAACGACCAGACCACCAAAGTCGTTCCGATCACTCGCGAAGCGGTGAAGCTGGAAGATCAGGCGGTCAAGAAGTCGGTGCTGAACCTCAAGCAGGATGGCAAGGATTACAAACTCGGCGTCATCGAGATCCCGGCGTTCTATCTGGACTTCAAGGCCTTCCGTGCCGGCGATCCGGATTACAAGAGCACCACGCGCGACGTCAGGAAACTGCTGACCGAGTTGCAGAAAGAGAAAGTCGACGGCGTGGTCATCGACCTGCGCAACAACGGCGGCGGTTCTCTGCAGGAGGCCACCGAGCTGACCAGTCTGTTCATCGACAAAGGTCCGACCGTGCTCGTGCGCAACGCAGATGGCCGTGTCGACGTGCTCGAAGACGAAAACCCGGGCGCGTTCTACAAAGGCCCGATGGCGCTGCTGGTCAATCGCCTGTCCGCCTCGGCTTCGGAGATTTTCGCCGGTGCCATGCAGGATTATCACCGCGCGCTGATCATCGGTGGCCAGACCTTCGGCAAAGGCACCGTACAAACCATTCAGCCGCTGAACCATGGCGAACTGAAACTGACCCTGGCCAAGTTCTACCGGGTTTCCGGGCAGAGCACCCAGCATCAGGGCGTATTGCCGGACATCGATTATCCGTCGATCATCGACACCAAGGAAATCGGCGAAAGCGCCCTGCCGGAAGCCATGCCGTGGGACACTATCCGCGCTGCCATCAAACCGGCAGCCGATCCGTTCAAACCGTACCTCACTCAGCTCAAATCCGAGCATGACGTGCGTACCGCCAAAGACGCGGAGTTTGTGTACATCCGCGACAAACTGGCACTTGCGCAGAAACTCATGGCAGAAAAAACCGTCAGCCTCAACGAAGCGGATCGTCGTGCACAGCATGCCGATATCGAAGCCAAGCAACTCGCCATGGAAAACCTGCGCCGCAAGGCCAAGGGCGAAGAGCCGCTCAAAGAACTGAAGAAAGAAGACGAGGACGCGATCGCGGCGGAAGCGGACAAGACCAAGCCGGAAGACGATGCCTACCTGAGCGAGACCGGGCGCATTCTGTTGGACTATCTGAAACTCAACACCGCGGTGGCCAAGCACTAAGGTGATGGCAAATTAAGGCTGACGCTCTCCGTAGCGTCATCAAATAGTCATCATTCTGTCGTGAAATGAAGGACTGGGCGGCTCTCGTATCGAGAAGCGCCCAGTCCTTTTTTTATCGCCAGAGATCGCCATGACCACTACCGAACAGCTGAGTGCATTGAGTTCAATTCTGGCTCAAAGCGGATTACACAGCCTGTTCCAGCCCATCGTCAGCCTGTCCGAACGGCGAATCCTCGGCTATGAAGCCCTCACCCGCGGCCCCTCTAACAGCCCGCTGCATTCGCCGGTCGCATTGTTCGCGGTGGCACGTCAGGCCGGCCGTCTCAGCGAACTGGAAATAGCCTGTCGTCAAAGCGCCTGTCGCCATTTCAACGAGCAGCAACTGCCAGGCAAGCTGTTTCTCAACGTGTCCCCCGAGTCGCTGCTGGAAACTTCGCATCAACCCGGACGCACCTTGCAATTGCTGCAGGACCTGGGCATTCCACCAAGCCAGGTGGTGATCGAACTGACTGAACAGACGCCAACCGACGACTTTCATTTGTTGCAGAATGCGCTGCATCACTATCGAGCGATGGGGTTTTCGATCGCGCTGGATGATCTGGGAGCGGGTTATTCGAGCCTGCGCCTGTGGTCGGAATTGCGCCCTGACTACGTGAAAATCGATCGGCACTTCATTGACGGCATCCATCAGGATGCGCTCAAACGTGAATTCGTGGGTTCGATCCTGCAGATCGCCAAGGCCTCGCGAGCCCAGGTCATCGCTGAAGGTATTGAGTTGCCGGAAGAGCTCGCGGTACTGACCGAGATGGGCGTTGATCTGGTTCAGGGGTATTTGCTCTGCCGCCCTCAGGAACAGCCACCGCGGGACGCCAGAGCCATGCTGCCCAAGCAAGACAGCGCGGCCGTGGCGTTGAATGATGACCCCAGCGATCTCAGCGCCCTGCTCAACGATCAACCAGCAGTCACCCGCGATACGCCGACCGCGACCGTGCTGGAAGCCTTCCGTCGCCAGGCCAACCTGAACTCGCTGGCGGTACTGGATGACCACGGCCATCCCTGCGGCATCGTTCATCGTCATTCGCTCTCTGACGTGCTGCTCAAGCCCTTCGCCACCGACCTGTTCGCTCGCAAGCCGATCAGCCGCCTGATGAACGATGACTTTCTTGCAGTCGAGATCAGCCAGTCACTGCAGCAGGTCAGCCGACTGATCACCAGCCGCGCCCGTCAACGTATCGAAGAAGATTTCATCATCACCCTCAACGGGGGGTACCTGGGCCTTGGCCGGGTGATCGACGTACTGAAGCTGATCACCGAACTGAAGATCCAACAGGCTCGCTACGCCAACCCGCTGACCCTGTTGCCGGGCAATGTGCCGATCCAGCAATGCCTCACGCGCGTGCTGCAACAGCAACGGGAGTCGATCATCTGTTACGTCGATATCGACAGCTTCAAGCCTTTCAACGACATCTACGGCTACGGCCGTGGCGACGAAGTCCTGCTGTGTCTGGCGCAATGTCTGAATGATCGCATCGATCCGTCCCGCGACTTTGTCGGACATATCGGCGGCGACGATTTTCTACTCGTGCTCGGACCGGAAGACTGGCGCAAACGGCTGAGCCAACTGCTGGACGATTTCAAGACTCAGTGCCGGCGCTTTTATCGTAACGAACACCTCGAGGCCGGCTGCTTTATCGCGCCGAACCGACAAGGCCTGCGCCAGCAGTTTCCGTTACTGTCGTTGTCGATCGGGGTTGTGCATCTGCATGCCCAGGCTTGCGCGCACCTGGATGCGAGTCTGCTGGCCGAGATGGCGTCGCAGGCCAAGCATCACGCCAAGAATGTGCCAGGGTTCAGTGTGCACGTGATTGATAGCCTGGCAGTGCCAGAGGAACAGGAAAAATTGCTGCAGGGTCATCGTTGAAACGCCTGGCCCGAAGGGTTCACTCCGGGCCGGAACATTCAGGCTTCTGCCGATTCAGGGTAATCGTATTCGAACACTCGCACCACTTCCGATGCATGCCAGGAGGCCGCGGCGACGCCATCGGAGGGCCCGGAAAAACGCCCGAGGCGTTCCACACATTCAAAGAAACCGGTGCGCGGCAACCGGCTGGCGCCCTGACTGATCACCAGCGAGCTGCGCAGTGGTTGCTCAGCCTTGGCGTCCAGCGCCGCCAGATGTTCCAGGGCCGCCGTGAGCGTCTGCATCGCCGGGGTCGGCAACTGCAATCGCTCCAACAACGCGCGGTACGTCAAAAGATGTCGCTGACGGCGGGCCTGATCCAGCTCGCCGAGCAACCCGTCCCAATGTTGACGACTGATGCGTACGCTCACGATTCCTCCCTCCACCCCGGCACCGTCAACTCCCAGGCCAGGCTGCGGCGAATCGCGGCGTCAGGTTGACGCTCGCCACTTTCGATCAAGGCCAGATAAGACGGGCTGATGCCTACCGTGCGGGCGAGCGCCTCGATGGCGATGCCCTTCCCTTCGCGCAAACTGCGTAGTTGGTCCAGACCCGGCAGTATCTGGTCTGGGGAAGCCGCACGGCGCACTGGCGCGGCATGCGGCGGTTGTTCAGTGATACCTGCTGCTTTCAGTAGAGCCTGATACTGAGCCCATGGCACAACCGCATATTCGGGCTCGCCTTCGCGTGTGATTATCTGAATATCCATGACATCCCCGTAGGACAACGACACTTAACGAGTCGGCACTTTTCCCTCGAAGTGTAATCCTAACAGCGGTCAAGGTCGCGGGGCATCAATTATGGGGTGTTCCTCCATCCACTCACTTTTTTGCAGGGCGCTGCAGCTGCAGTTGCTCGGGGGTATCGGGAAGCCGCTCTACCACAGCGAGCTTTTCCGGCAACTGGCGCTTGCGCCAGGCGCGAAACGCATCGAGTTCATCGTCGAGCACTTTCATCAACCAGGCGAGCACAGCGACATCATCCAGCATGCCGAAGACCGGAATGAAGTCCGGAATGGCGTCCACCGGACTGAGGAAGTACATCAACCCGGCGACGACCGAAATCATCGTCTTGGGACTGATCGTACGGTACTCGCCGCGCCAGTAGGCCAGGCAAAGTGCCTGCAGCAGACGCAGGTCTTCTTTGATCTTGCCCAACCGATTGCCTTGGCTCGCACCTTTGCTGGCGACAGCAAACAGCAGGGTCGGCAATCGTCCACGGGCGAGCAGACGTCCCGCCAGGGGCAGAAAACGAGCAAAATTCCACGGCGCTTTCATGATTTCTCCTGCTGAAATGTTATCCACACAAATTGTGGATAACCTTGTGAACAGAGCTGCATTTGACCGCTGAACACCCCGTTGCATAAGGGCTTCGCTCAGATCGGGCGTTTTTTACTCACATAAAAAACCCAATATTTCATTGACTTGGCGTTAAGGGCGCGGGTAATGGCGGCGCCTTCAAAGGCTATGACTCCAATGTACGACGTCTGTTCGCTTTCTTTAACCCTACTGATCGCCGGATGCAACAACGCCCCGCATAAGCGAGGCGTTGTTTTCAGAGCAGACGCCGATTACTTGGCAGCGTCATCCTGTTTTGCCGGATCCTTGATCGCCAGCAGTTCCAGGTCGAATACCAGCACCGAGTTGGCCGGGATGGCTGGACTTGGGCTTTGCGCGCCGTAAGCCAGTTCGCTAGGAATGTACAGCTTGTACTTCTCGCCGACGTGCATCAGCTGCAGGCCTTCAACCCAGCCTGGAATCACGCCGCTGACCGGCAGATCGATCGGGCTGCCACGCTCGACGGAACTGTCGAAAACGGTGCCATTGGTCAAGGTGCCGGTGTAGTGCACAGTCACGACGTCAGTTGGCTTTGGCTGGGCGCCTTCGGCTTTCTTGACCACTTCGTACTGCAGGCCGGAAGCCGTGGTAGTCACACCGGTTTTCTTGGCATTGTCTTCGAGGAATTTCTTGCCAGCGGATGCCGACTCTTCGCTCATTTTGGTCATGCGCTCTTCGGCACGTTTTTGCAGTGCAGCGAAGGCTTCGACCAACTCTTCATCTTTCAGCTTCTGTTCTTTCTTGCCAACGGCGTCTTCGATGCCCTGGGCTACAGCTTTGGAGTCCAGATCATCCATACCTTCCTGAGCCAGGCTCTTGCCCATGTTCAGGCCAATCCCGTAGGAAGCTTTTTGCGCCGGGGTTTTCAGCTCTACGCTGGTCTGCGAATCACAACCCGCAAGTACCAGGCTAACCAGGGCCACCGCCGCCGCCAACCGATGCTGTTTCATGCTATTTCCTTGTTCATGCGCCAAAAGGGCAATCGAGTAAAGCCGCGAGCTTATCAGGCGGCCACGACCAATGGCTACCGGCATGAGAGCAGGAAATTTCTGATTAGTTCATGGCTTTCGGCGTATTGGCAGCCTGAAGGGAGGAAGCTTCTGTCATCTTCGCCTGACGGACGTTAGCCGCACACAGCATTATTCAGCCAAACGTAGCGTGAATACGAGCAAAAGCCAAATCCGGGACGGCAAAAAGCCCGCATAAAGCGGGCTTTCTGAGGGGCGACCTGGCGTTCAGCGCTCCAAGTTACCGAATATGGCGCAGCGGACGGGACTCGAACCCGCGACCCCCGGCGTGACAGGCCGGTATTCTAACCGACTGAACTACCGCTGCGCGTAGCGTTGAAAGTAGTGGTGGGTGATGACGGGATCGAACCGCCGACATTCTGCTTGTAAGGCAGACGCTCTCCCAGCTGAGCTAATCACCCTGTACCTTCGTTGCGGGGCGCATTGTGCCACAAATTTTCATAACATGTTGATTTAATTGGAAAATATTCAAAAAAATCTGAAAACCGGTGAAGCGACGCATCCTGCAGGAACTTCAGACAGAAAAAAGCCCGCATTAGCGGGCTTTTCCGTGACGATCTGGCGTTCAGCGTTCCAGATCATCGAATATGGCGCAGCGGACGGGACTCGAACCCGCGACCCCCGGCGTGACAGGCCGGTATTCTAACCGACTGAACTACCGCTGCGCGTAACACTGTAAGCGAATGGTGGGTGATGACGGGATCGAACCGCCGACATTCTGCTTGTAAGGCAGACGCTCTCCCAGCTGAGCTAATCACCCTTCACTTTCGGTGTGGCGCGCATTCTACGGAGCGACCTCAGCTCTGGCAAGCACTTTCTAAAATAATTTTCTCAGGCCTTCCAAAGGCTTAGAGAAGGGTTGGCCTATGGCGCCACGAAGAGAATAATGCCCCCCTTTGTTAAAGGAGAGACCCGCCCCATGTGGTTCAAAAACCTGCTTATCTATCGCCTGACCCAAGATCTGCCTTTTGATGCCGAGGCGTTGGAAACTGCACTGGCGACCAAACTGGCGCGTCCTTGTGCAAGCCAGGAGTTGACCACTTACGGTTTCGTCGCGCCGTTTGGCAAGGGCGAAGATGCCCCGTTGGTACATGTCAGCGGCGACTTCCTGCTGATTTCCGCACGCAAGGAAGAACGCATCCTGCCTGGCAGCGTCGTGCGTGACGCGGTAAAGGAAAAGGTCGACGAGATCGAAGCCGAGCAAATGCGCAAGGTCTATAAAAAGGAACGCGACCAGATCAAGGATGAAATCATCCAGGCCTTCCTGCCGCGCGCCTTTATCCGTCGTTCCTCCACCTTCGCCGCCATTGCGCCGAAACAGGGTCTGATCCTGGTCAACTCGGCCAGCCCGAAACGTGCCGAAGACCTGCTGTCGACCCTGCGTGAAGTGATCGGCACGTTGCCGGTACGCCCCCTGACCGTAAAAATGTCGCCCACCGCAACCATGACCGAGTGGGTCACCACGCAAAAGGCGGCTGACGACTTCTTCGTGCTGGATGAGTGCGAGTTGCGCGACACCCACGAAGACGGCGGCATCGTGCGCTGCAAGCGTCAGGACCTGACCAGCGAGGAAATTCAACTGCACCTGAGCACCGGCAAGGTGGTGACACAACTGTCCCTGGCCTGGCAGGACAAGTTGTCGTTCGTGCTTGACGACAAGATGGTGGTCAAACGCCTGAAGTTTGAAGATTTGCTGCAGGATCAGGCCGAGCAGGACGGCGGCGAAGAAGCCCTGGGGCAGCTCGATGCCAGCTTCACCCTGATGATGCTGACCTTTGGCGACTTCCTGCCGGCGCTGATTGAAGCGCTGGGTAGCGAAGAGATGCCGCAGGGGATCTAAAAGCTTGTGATTCTGTTGCAGGAGCGAGCTTGCTCGCTCCTGCATTAGTTTTGTGCTGCTACCCAATAACAAGGATCAGACCATGCGCGCACTGGCTGCACTGAGTCGCTTCGTCGGCAATACTTTCGCTTACTGGGTACTGCTCTTCGCCGTTCTGGCGTTTCTGCAACCCGAGTGGTTCGTCGGCCTGAAGGTCGCGATCGTGCCGCTGCTGGGCCTGGTGATGTTCGGTATGGGCCTGACCCTCAAACTTGAAGATTTCGCCGAGGTCGCACGTCATCCGTGGCGTGTGGTCCTCGGAGTGGTTGCGCAATTTGTGATCATGCCCGGCATGGCATGGTTGCTGTGCCAGGTGTTCAGCCTGCCACCGGAAATTGCCGTCGGCGTTATTCTGGTCGGCTGTTGCCCCAGCGGCACCTCTTCCAACGTGATGACCTGGCTGGCCCGAGGCGATCTTGCGCTGGCCGTGGCGATCTCCGCCATCACCACGTTGCTCGCGCCCCTGATTACCCCGGCGCTGATCTGGCTGCTGGCGTCGGCTTGGCTGCCGGTTTCGTTCCTCGACCTGTTCTGGTCGATTCTGCAGATCGTGCTATTGCCAATCGTGCTGGGCCTGATCACCCAACGTATGCTGGGCGCCCGCGCTCGCCATGCGATTGACGTCCTGCCCCTGGTGTCGGTGGTGAGCATCGTCATCATCGTCGCCGCCGTGGTGGCGGCCAGTCAGGCGAAAATTGCCGAATCCGGCCTGTTGATCATGGCGGTGGTGATGCTGCATAACAGCTTCGGTTACCTGCTGGGCTATCTCACCGGACATCTGTTCAAATTACCGCTGGCACAACGAAAAACCCTCGCACTGGAAGTCGGCATGCAGAACTCCGGGCTCGGCGCCGCACTGGCCAGCGCGCATTTTTCACCGCTGGCGGCAGTGCCGAGCGCACTGTTCAGTGTTTGGCACAACATTTCCGGCGCCCTGCTTTCAACGTATTTGCGCCGTATGAGCGAGAAGGAAGATCGCGAGTCGCTGGCTCGGCAAGCGGCGGAATGATTCGGTAACTTGATCCCCGGGTTAATGATGTGCACCATAGTGCGCAGCGTGAGGACGACCTCGCGACTCAATCGAGTCATTATCCGGGGACGACCCCGTCAATCGATGGAGGTCTCCATGTCCTGGATCATTCTGTTTTTCGCCGGCCTGTTCGAAGTAGGCTGGGCTGTCGGCCTGAAATACACCGACGGGTTCAGCCGCCCTCTCCCGACTGCGTTAACGGTTGGCGCCATGGTCATCAGCCTGGGCCTGCTCGGCCTTGCCATGAAGGAATTGCCGCTGGGCACCGCTTACGCCATCTGGACGGGCGTCGGCGCAGTCGGCACGGTGATCGCCGGGATTATCCTGTTCGGTGAATCCATGGCGTTGTTCAGGCTGGCCAGTGTCGCATTGATCATTTGCGGCCTGATCGGCTTGAAGATCAGCACCTGATCAGCAGTTGATAACAAAAAAGCCCGCCCTCTGTCAGCACAGAGAGGCGGGCTTTTTATCGAACGTCAAACCGATCAGCTTTCGGCCAATGCCGCACGTTCGCGTGTGGCCGGTGCTTTCTCCGCTTGCTCAAGTTGCATACAGCGTTCCAGAAACAGGAACATGTAGTCGTAGCTTTTACACACCGCCTGACGCAGCTCATCCTCCAACGCTTTGCCCGGGTTCATCCCGGCCAGCGTACAGATGATCTCCAGTGCTTCCCACGGATGCGCATCGTCGTACTGGGCATGCATTTTCAACCACTTCATGGCGCGTTTGCGATCTTCCTCGGGGAAGGCCGCTGCGTACACGCCACTGGAACAGACCAGCGCGGACCACTCGCCCGTCGCGCCCTCTATGGCGTAATTGGTGGCGGCAATCGCGACGATCAGCGAGTCAGACGAGCTGGTGTGCCAGCACCAATGACTGAGCGCATGAAGTTCCGGAGCCACTTGCTGCGCTTGCAGATCCTCCAGGCTCACACCGTGAGCACGGCTCCAGTGCACCCAGTAATCGGCATGGTTGAGTTCCACACGGATGTTGCGCATCAACCAGCGACGCGCCATGTCCTCGCCGGAATGGCGGGCAAAGCGGGTCTTGGTCAGATTTTGTGCCATATATAACGCGAACTGTTCGACCACCGGCCACCCACCAATCAGGTAGTGCCGCATGGTCTTGGCGCTGAGCTTGTTGTCACGCATGCGCTTGTACAATTCGTGTTCGACAACCCGGCGCTTACTCTCGCTGCAATCCTGAATGAGCTGTTGAGCCCAGGCCGGATAACTTGCAGCTTCCATGAGTGGTCCGGTTCGGTTGAATGTGTCGATCACTGTCGGGTTCCTTTTGATTGTGATTGTAAGGATCAGCAAGAGATTTCAACGGAACGTGCCAGGTGCCTTGAACAACAAAGGCTGTGGTCTGGCGGGACGACTTTGCAAACTGTCGCAGGTAAACAGATGCGGACGTTCGATCACATATCCTTGAGCATAATCCACCCCGATCTCCAGCAGCGCCTGCTCAATCTGGGGTGTCTCGACAAACTCCGCAATCGTACGCTTACCCATGACATGACCAATGTGATTAATCACTTCAACCATGGCACGGTTAATAGGGTCGTCCAACATATCCTTAACGAAACTCCCGTCAATCTTCAAGAAGTCTACAGGCAAATGTTTCAAGTAGGCGAATGAGGACATTCCGGCACAAAAGTCATCCAGCGAAAAATGACAACCTAACCCTTTGAGCTCATTGATAAATTTGATCGCACTACCGAGATTGGAAATCGCGCTGGTTTCCGTGATTTCAAAACAAATCATTTCAGGCGGAATCGAATGAGCAACAAATTGTTCACGCAGGAAGTCCAGAAAATCCTCGTCTCCGATAGTTGTGCCTGACAGATTAATCGCACACATGGCCAATGGGCCTTTGTGTTTTTCGGCAATGCATTGGGCAATGATCTTGAATACGTTCTGCACAACCCAGCGATCAAGAGAGGTCATCAACCCGTATCGTTCAGCAGCAGGAATGAAGCTGTCGGGCAGGATCATGCGGCCGGACTCGTCATGCAGACGCAGGAGGATTTCGATGTGCCCTCCTCCCTGTTCGGCATTCCCCAATGCTGCGATTTCCTGAGCGTATAGACAGAAGCGATCTTCTTCCAGCGCCATGTGCAATCGCTGTACCCATGCCATCTCGCCGAAGCGCAGGGACAGTTCCGAATCGTCCGCGTGATAGACCTGCACCCGGTTGCGGCCTTTTTCCTTGGCCATATAGCACGCCATATCGGCGGCCCGCAGTGAGGTTTCGAGGGTGGTCGGCTGCTGAGTGACATGCACCAGCCCGACGCTGACGGTCGTGACGAAGGGACGACCCTTCCAGACAAAATGCAGGTTTTGCACGGTTTGGCGCAGGCTTTCAGCGATTTTCTCCGCCGCTTCCGGCCCGCAATTTTCCAGGAGGATGCCGAACTCGTCGCCGCCCAGGCGCGCGAGCGTGTCGCCTTCGCGCAAGCCCGATTGCAGCAATGCGCAAATATGCCGCAGCAACTCATCGCCCGCCGCGTGGCCGCAGGTGTCATTGACCAGTTTGAATTGATCGAGGTCGAGGAACATCAGCGCATGGCGCCCAGGTTGACGAGACAGGTTATGCAGCGCCTGTTCGAGGCGATATTCGAATTCGCGACGGTTGGCCAGACCGGTCAAGGCGTCATGCGTCGCCTGCCAGGACAGGTTGGCGATGTACTGGCGCTCCTGCGTCATGTCATGCAAGACCAGTACGGTGCCGCTGACCTTGCCGGCATGGCGGATCGGCGCGCCAACCAGCGTGACCGACACCGTGCTGCCATCCAGCCGCTGAATCAGTTTGGAATGCTCGCTGGCGCTGCTCAGCTGCCCGCTCAAAATATGCTCGATCAGGGTAAACCCTTCAGCCTGGGCGTTCTCGTCCAGCAGGTTGAACAACGACGCAAGGGGCAATCCGATGGCCTGTTCGGCTTTCCAGTGCGTGAGCGCCTCGGCCGCAGGGTTCATGTAAGCAATGGCGCCGTCGACGTCCGTGGTGATCACGCCGTCGCCGATTGATTGCAGGGTGATCTGCGCGCGATCTTTCTCCAGCTGCAAGGCCTCGGCAAAGGCATGCCGTTGCTTGAGCAGTTTGTGCGTGCGCAACAGCGCCAGGACAATCAGACCCAGTGCTGTGGCCAGGTTGGTCATCAGCAACAGCCGCAGAATCATCCGCGATCCTTCACCTAACGCGTCACTGAAGGCTCTGGCTGCCGGCGTCACGCCATCGTTGATGACGTAAATCTGATCTTTCCAGCGTTTGATATCGCTATCGGTGGCCTGGCTGGCGGTGATGCTGCGGTGCATGTCTGTGGCGACATCATTCAGGCGCACCAGATACGAATCGCCCACCGTCCACAAGTCGATGGCTTTTTCGAGGTAGCTGAAATGGCGGAAGTTGAGGTACAGCCAGATCAGGCTGGCAACATCATCCGGGTGGTTGCCGCCCTTGAGGATGGCCAGGCGCGCCGCTTCCGTGTCTGGCGGTTGCTGATCCAGCGCGACACGCAACTCGTGACCGCCTTGCGGCACGGCGATCGCACTCTGAAATTTGTTGAAAATGGTCTCGTCGCGGCTGTCGGCGTAAAGATTCAAATAGTAGATGGCGTCCTTCTGGCCCTTGGACCATAGGCTTTCACCTGCCACGTAGCCGCGCACTGCAGACAGCACGTACAGGCTGAAACCGCCCAGCAACGCCTGAAAAAGCACGACGGCGATAAATGGCCAAACGATGCCCAACAACCGTGGCGTTCCAAAAGTCCGCGTTTGATTCATGAGGTCCCTTGTTTTAGCACTGCTTGCTCGTCGTCCGGACGAAATCGCTAAAGCTAGCCTAGGATGGGTTCTCACTCTAGGCAAGCCGGGAGAGTTTGCGCTCAAGAGGGAGAAAGTAACAAGCATCACTCATCCATGCATGATCTGCGGAGACAACGCTGGAAACCAACTTTTTCGCATGCCCGCCTCATCTATACATATGTACCACCGCCGTCCCTCCCGGAATTTGTTTACTACGGACCGCTTCCACAGCTCGGCCATAAAGCATCGAGCAGAAGCCTCCCGAACAGACTACGTCCAAGAGGACAATCAATCATGCAAACAAGTTCGAACGGATCGTCCGGGCTGACGGTACTCACTGCGGCCAATCAGTACCAGGGCCTGCTGGCCGACTACGACCTTCTGCTTTCAAGACTGCGCAGCAGTGAAATGTCGGCAGCCTCCCTCGCAACCACCCTTGTGCAACCCAGCCCCTTCTCTGCGCTTGCGCTGCCCCCCGGCGAGGTGCAGGCCAACGGCCTCGTCAGTCTTGCCAAAATGGCAGTGCATTACGGCATGGCGCCCTGGAACCCCGAAGACGCCGCAGAACATCTTGCGGCCATTCAAGCATTGGAGGAAAAACGCGCCAGGCATTCTCTGCAACTGGATGACAGCATAGATATCGATGCAGTCAACCGCGGCCCCACCGAGACAGAGCAGAAAACCATCGACGACCTCGATGCAGCAAATCCGGATAACCCGACAACCATCGAGCAGCTTGTACTCGAACGGGTCAATGAACAGATTCACGAGATAGTCAGTCGTTCATTGCCCGCAGGCGAAAAATCCTTGCTTGCCTACCTCGGCCATTCCGTACTGCCTCTAGTCACAATCAAACAGCTACAAACGACACCGACGGTCTACCTGGAAAAAATACTGAAATCCGAGCGGGCCGAAAGCCTGGCGGACAACTTGCTCCAACAACTGGACTGGTACGGTGGAAAATCCGGCGAGGACGCCTCACCGATCATTCGGGCCAAGCTGTTGGGACGTGCAATTCGCATTTGGACAGGGGGGAAAAGAGCAAACGCCTTACAGGATGTCGCCGGATATCCCTGGCAGCAAATATCAAATTACGGAAAAAGCTACCAGACTGTCTGGACGGACTTCGAACAGCATCTTCTGGATACCGCACAAGCCTCGACCAAAGCGGAAGCAGTGCTGCTTGCGCTGCTTTGGCGTGGCGGATTTCCGAGTGATTTTTGCGTACCCGATGTTCCAGCCAATCTGACTTACCGAAGCTCCATAGTGTGGGTGAACTATGTCCATGGACTGAATCTCGCCGAGGTCACAGCGCCTGACCGGACCCGACACATGACCTTCCAGCAAATAGTCGACTTCCCTTTTGAACAATCCGAAGCCACCTCGACTCCCGAGCATTTGGAGAGGGTCGCATTGACTCGAATTCGCCCGACCGTGCTGTGGGCGATAACGAACGGCTTTTTGAACGAGCGGGAAGACAGTCAATACACGAGGCAGGAAATCGAATCGGCTGTCACAGAGCTTGAGAACCATAACCAGGCGCTGGCAGAAGCCCTGCCCAAACTTGACATCGACCCGCCAGAGCGGCTGAAGATCGCGGATCGCGAACTGAAAAAAGTGTTTGGCATGGACTTCTCCAGAGGGCCAAGCCTTGCAAGGTTCGACAACTATGCCCGTTCGCATGACGTTCCCGCGTTTAAAGGGCACGAATACCAGATCTATTCCTTTAAGGACGTGTATGCCTCTGGCAAGCTGGATAAAGGGGAGCAGTGGAAACTTACCAAGATTAATGGCACTACGGTAACGTCCCGGTGGATCAGTCTCAACAGCAAGCGAGAAATCATGACAGGTGGAGGGTCCGGTAATCCTTTCTTTGAAAGAGTGGCTGGGGAAGTACTACCTGACATAGAAAAAGTCTTTGATACAGAATTCAATTCGTATGTCCGGAAACTACGGAGCGGCTACCAGAAACTGATCTCAACCCAACTCGCCACACTCCCGCTCACAGATCGCCAGGCACTGGAATATGGCGAACTGCAGGTTTACACGTTGAGGAAAGAAACCACTGGACAGGAGGCGGACAACGAGACAGCGCAAATGCATTTGCCTCTGCGGGCACGCAAGGGGTTCTTTGTGCAAGCCAGGCACAAGGGTGGAATTTACTATTACGAGCTGCTGCCCCGCGCTGGAATAATCCGTGCCTTACCTTCTTTTAATCAGGAATGGCTGCATGGCGCGCGCAAGTCTGAGTCCTGGAAAGTGTTTAAAAACGCCAGCACTCGCGTAGACGTCCTGCGCCATAAAACGCTGCCATTTGATTGGGATGCCCACGCAACCGGTGCAGCTCCGAAATCCGGTGCCACCTGCCAGGCGATCATCGAACCCCTGGGCCAACCGTTTGATGCGCCGCCGGCGCAGGCCGGTAATCAGACGATTCCGCAAACCTTGTCGTCTTCACGCACCCACGGCCTCACAGTTTTCATATCCAACGAATTATTATTTATTGATGAAAGCGCCCTTAAGCTTTGGGCCCGGGGCGAAACAGCGTTTGATCGCGAGCAGGCCAAATTAGACAAAGCAACGCGGATATTCAAAGGTTTCATCCCGTTCTGGTCCAGCGTTGAAGACCTTGAATCCGGCGATAAAACGCGACTTATACAGGGTGCATTCGGGCTCTTCACCGACTTGGTGTCGTTCGCCGTGCCCGCGGGTAAATTTGCTTCTGGTTCGATAAAGCTCGCCAGCACGGCTGGAAAGATAGGCATACGCGCGACCTTGCCGTCCTTCGCAAAACTGACCACGAGCTTTTTACTCGCTTCTCTGGACAACCTTAATCCGCTCTCTATCGTTCCATCCCTGCTCAAACTCGGTGGATATGCTCTGATCAAACTGGGCAAAGCCGGACTGAAGTCTTTCAAGTCGTTAACCAGAACCGGCCATTACGATTTTACCAAGGGCATGGCCACAATGGCCGAACCTGGCCTGTATCGCCCCCTGTCCGATGCAGACGCACTGGCTTATGTCCGGGGGGTCGAGGACGTGCCAGTGCGCAATGTGTCCGCTGCCGATAAGGCCGACTACCGTCTGCTCGATCCACTGTCGTCCAGGCCCTACGGACCGCGTTTGGCCGATGAAGCCGCAGAGATTTCCCTCGGCAGATCCCGATACTCTCCCAGGGCAGAGACCGACAGCAGCGTGATTTTCGACCTTCCGGAAAATGCGCGCATACATCGCATTCTGGAGCTGGATGGACGCACAACGCTGTTAATCGATGAAGTGCCTTACCGGCTGGATGGCAGGACATTGCGTCGTGTCGACAGCCTGGATGCGAGCCAGTCCCTGCATGTGCAGCACTGCCGCGTGCGACGAGTCGTGGAGGCCGTTTGCCTCGCAACTTACGTTTATGGCAAAGCACATCCCACCCCGACGACCGGAAGTTATGATCCGGTTGAAGATCTATGCCCGTGGTTCGGCGACCGTCTCTATACACCTGCCCCCGTCAAACCGGGCCGACCCGATCCGGTCCTCGCGCTGGATGGGCAAATTTATACGGGGACCGGTGACGAATTAAAACTGTATACCGGCAAGAGATCCGCACTGGGACTTCCAAAAAAAATGAACCCCAAAGCGCGCATTGAAGCGACCGTGGAGTTTCAGAAAGGAATATATGGGCGGATCAAGGTGAAAGGCGTGCACGAGGGACTGGACGATGATGTTCGGCAAGTAGGGACGCTGATCATAGAATCAAAACTGGATTCAAAGAAGGAATACCTGTTTACGCGGCTTAACGCGACCGACTACTACTTCGCAGAGATTGACAAGGGCAAAAGTGTCGTGGGCACACATCGACTTCAGCGCATACTTGACGCCAGTTTGTCCCGCGATCCTCTGTTTAGTGAGCTATACACAGTTTATACGGGCTCTGTGCAAGCCAATAACGCTGCCGCCATTTATGGCGTGGAGAAAGTCAAAGAAGCTATCGCAGCCATGGAAGAAATCGCGATCCCGCTGGGTGGATTGTCCAGGCCAGCTGACAATCTGACCAGCGTCAAGGTTTCCACAACGCCGGGGCAAGCGGTGTTGTTTGATCATAAAACCCGAATGATCGTTTGCGAATATCCGATTGATAGCAAATCCTGGGTTCGCACGAATGAGGCATCGCCAGCGTTGCGTGAACGAACGGCGGATATATTTAACGCATTGTTCGACAAGCCCCTGTTCCAAAAGAAAGATGCAAATACTGTAGCCATTTCAAAGACGATGAATGAACTTCAGCGCATTGTCAAAAAACACAAACCCATGGATAACCCCCGCAACATTGCCTACGGCGAAATCAAGCATCCCGATGGAAAAGTCGAAGTATTTGTCAGCGTTTCTGGTGGAGGCGGCGACACCCGTTTCCTCCCGCTCTTTGCCAAGCAACCCAACGCTGGAGAGGTGGTGATCGGAAATACCACTTACATCAACATCGACCACAACCTGCGCTTTGAAAGGGCGTCGCTCAGCACCACCGCGACAGGTCAGTTCCAAGCGCTCCCTCGTACCGCAAATGACCTGTCGAAATACACGCCGGAACTCACCGCGCGACCCACCTCACTGGATAGCGAAAGCAAGTTGATCAGGTTCATACGGCAAAAGTACCCGGATGACGCAACCCGAAGCCCGGTGACCATCGCAACGACGTTGCCCCCCTGCGACTCCTGCGCAGTGGTGCTGCAACAGTTCGCTCATACCGGTGGAAAAGACGCGCTGAAGGTGATCTTCAACTAAATCGCTGGTACTACAACTGCTGCAAATGCCCATAAAGCTTGGCGTACAACCCACCATCGGCAATCAATTGCCGATGGTCGCCATCCTCGGCGATCTGCCCACCGTCAAACACCAGAACGCGGTCAGCCTGTTTCACCGCGGACAAGCGGTGCGCAATGATCAGCGTGGTGCGATTGCTGAGAAACCGCGCCAGGGCCTGGTGCAGGTTGTATTCAGTGGCGGCGTCGAGGGCCGAGGTGGCTTCGTCGAGGATCACCACTTTCGGTTCGGCCAGCACCATGCGCGCAATGGCAAGGCGTTGGCGCTGGCCACCGGACAAGCGCACGCCGGAGCGGCCGACGATGCTGTCGAGGCCGTGGGGCAGTTCGCGCACCGTGGCGTGCAACTGGGCAATTTCAAGGGCCTGCCAGCAGGCGTCGTCGCTGCGCTCACGACCCATGGTCAGGTTGGCGCGGATGGTGTCGTTGAATAACGCCGGATGCTGCAGGACCACGGCGACATTCTCGCGCACGGTGGCCAGGCCGATCTCCTGCTGGGTCGAACCGCCGAAGCGAATCGTCCCGGCGAGCGGCGTATACAGGCCCAGCAGCATTTGCACCAGCGTGCTTTTGCCGCCGCCGCTGGCACCGACGATCGCGACCTTCTCACCCGGGGCGATCGACAGGTTCATCTCATTCAGCACCAGCTCGTCACCGTAACCGAAGCTCAGGCCCTGCACTTCAATGCCCACGGTTTCGCGACCCTTGAATGGATCGACGCCACCGGCGTATTCCGGCTCATCGGCGCGGGCCAGCAGCTCGTTGATCCGCGACAGTGCGCCACCGGCGGCGTAGTAAGCGTATTGCAAGTTCAGCAGCTGTTCGACCGGACCGATCATGAACCACAGGTAACTGAACACCGCCAGCATCTGCCCGATCGACAAGTCGGAAAACAGCACCGTGAGCATGGCGGCAGCGCGAAAAATATCGATGCCGAACTGGAAGAGCAAGCCGCTCGCCCGGTTCGACGCATCGGTTTTCCACTGCGAATTCACCGCGTAATCGCGCACTTCCCGGGCGCGATGCCCCAACCGACCGAGGAAAAAGCCCTGGCGGTTGCCGGCGCGCACTTCCTGGATCGAGTCGAGGGTTTCGGTCAGGGCCTGAGTGAAGCGCGAGGTGCTGTCGTTCTCGAGCTTTTTCAGGTGTTTGACCCGCTTGCCCAACTGCACCGTGGCGTAGATCACCAGCGGATTGAACAGCAGAATCAGCAGTGCAAGCTTCCAGTGCATCCACATCAGAATGCCCGAGGTGCCGATCAGGGTCAGCATGGCCACGAGGAAACGGCTGAGGGTTTCGCCGACGAATTTGTCCAGAGTGTCGAGGTCGGTGACCAGATGCGTGGTCACCGTGCCGCTGCCCAGGCTTTCGTATTCACCAAGGGAAATACGCTTGAGCCGTTCGATCAGCCGCACGCGAATGCGGTAGACGATGTCCTTGGCCAGGGCCGCAAACAACCGCGCCTGGACCACGTTGAACAGCAGCGCGGCGCAGCGCAGGCCCAGGGTTATCAGCAACATCAGGCCGATGTAACCAGCAGCCTTCTGCCAGGCATCCGGCAGCGCATGGTTCATGATTTTCAGTGCTGAATCGCCGTGCCCCAGCAGCACTTCGTCGACCAGCAACGGCAGCAACAAGGGAATCGGCACGCTGCACAGCGTCGCCAGCACAGCGATGCCGTTGGCAATCCAGAGGGATTTTTTATGCTGCAACGCCAAACGACGAATTTCGGCCCAGCTCAATCGATCCACACGCTCGGGCGCGGGCGCGTCATCGGGCCAATCATGCACAGGCCGCACGCTCCAGCCATCGGCCAAGTAAAGGCGACAACACATTCAGAGGCTGGTAGCCATTGGTCAACAGCGCCAACTGGCCGTCACGCTCGGCGAGCAAGGTCGGAAACCCGGCGATGCCCAAATCCTGCACCCAGGTGAAATCGGCTGCGGTCGCTGCGTGCTGGTCGGCGCGGTCGAATGCGGCAGAAAATTCAATGCGTGGCAACCCGGCCTGCTCCGCCAGCTCTACCAACACACTGGCGTGGGTGACGTCACGCCCTTCGGCGTAGAACGCCTGCTGAATCAATCCGAGCAACGTCCACGCGCAATCCGGCGCCAGGCTGCGCGCCGTGACCACAGCGCGGCAGGCCGGCTCGGTATCGTAGACAAAACCCACGGGCAGCGCCCCTTCACGCTTGAACGGCTGACCGGTGGCTTCATTGACCGCCTGCCAGTGTTCGAGAATGTAGCGCCGCGTGGTCGGCTCCAGCGCCGATCCACTGCCGGTGCGCAGACCGCCCACCACCAGATGCAACTCCACGCCCGCCGCCTGCGCCTGTTCGACCAGCGCGTTGGCCACCGGCGCGAAGCCCCAGCACCAGGAACACATCGGGTCCATCACGTAGAGCAAGCGGCGAGCAGACATGGTTCAAGCCTCGGAAGGAGTTTGCTTGTAGTTGTAGCCGATCGGATGAGGCAGATTGCGTGCCTTGGCCAGTTCGATCTGCTTTTGCCGGTCGATGGCACTGCGGCGGGTTTTCTCGCTCAGCGTATCCCAGCAATGCGGGCAACTGATGCCGGCGACGTAGTGCTCGGACGTGCGGTCTTCAACACTCACCGGAGTGCGACAAGCATGACATTGATCGTAGTCGCCTTCGCTGAGATCGTGACGCACGGTGACGCGGTTATCGAACACAAAGCAGTCGCCCTGCCACTTGGTCTCTTCCTGCGGCACCTCTTCGAGGTATTTGAGGATGCCGCCCTTGAGGTGGTACACCTCGTCGAAACCCTGGCTGAGCATGTAGCTGGAAGCTTTTTCACAACGGATGCCACCCGTGCAGAACATGGCGACTTTCTTGTGCACGGCCGGGTCGAAGTTGGCTTTGATGTAGTCAGGAAACTCGCGAAAGCTGGTCGTCTTCGGATCGACGGCGCCTTCGAAGGTGCCGATCGAGACTTCGTAGTCGTTGCGGGTGTCGATCAGCAGCACTTGCGGGTCGCTGATCAGCGCATTCCAGTCCTGCGGATCCACGTAGGTGCCGACCGTTTTGTTAGGGTCCACGCCTTCGACGCCGAGGGTGACGATTTCTTTTTTCAGTTTGACCTTGGTGCGATAGAACGGCTGGTCGTCGCAGTACGACTCTTTATGGTCGATGTCGTCCATGCGCGGGTCATTCTTGAGCCAGGCCATCAGCCCGTCGATGCCTTCTCGGCTGCCGGAAACGGTGCCGTTGATGCCTTCTTCGGCAATCAGCAAGGTGCCTTTGATGCCGTTGTCGACCATCGCCTGCAGCAGCGGCTCGCGCATTTCGACATAGTTTTCCAGGGTGACGAACTTATACAGTGCCGCCACGACAATCTGTTGTGTCATGGGTGATTCTCCAGGTGGCTACCCTCGTAAAGGGTGAACCGGATTCGAAAAAAAACGCGCCGGGTGAGCGGCGCGTTGCGGATTCTAGCAAGAAAAGCAGTTTCAAGCCGCAAGCTTGAAGCGGCAAGTGGGGCGCGCGGCGTCTTAATCTTGCAGCTTGCAGCTTAAATCTGTTTCTGCTGTTTCTCTCCGCCCGCACAGGTCGGCGAGGCCGGAGCCGTGTCGATCTGTGCCCATTCCTCAGGCGTGTAGGTATGCAGCGCCAACGCATGAAACTCGCCCATCAACTCGCCGAGCGTGCCATAGACTTTCTGGTGACGCTTGACGCGATTGAGGCCGTCGAACTGCCGGCTGACCACCACGGCCTTGAAGTGGGTCTGCAACCCACGACTGTGCATGTGGCTTTCATCCAGCACTTGCAGGTGCTCGGGCTGTAACAGGCCAAGCGTCGATTCGATGCGTTGTTGCATGGTCATACCCAACTCCGCTTACGGCTGTTTCTTGGCAGGAGCGGCGCCTTTAGGCTCCAGCTCGGCAGTCATGTCGGCCAGCAGTTTGTTGACCACAGGCACCGCGCTTTCCAGCTTGGCCTGAGTCATCTGGGCCGATTGCTGAGTCAGCTGCGGCATTTTTTCCAGGACTTTCTTGCCCAGTGGCGACTGGTAGAACGCGACCAGATCCTTGAGCTCGGATTCGCTGAAGTTGGTGGTGTAGAGCTTGACCATGTCCGGCTTCAGCTTCTTCCAGCCGATGGCCTGATCCAGGGCGGCGTTAGCCTTGGCCTGGTAAGTTTCCAGCAAGGCTTTCTTCGACTCTGGCGCTTTGGTCTGTTCAAAGCGTTGAGCGAACATTTGCTGCACTTGCATGTACACCGGCGTGCCCAGTTTGTCAGCGTGCGCCAGGGTCAGGAAAGCTTCGGCACTGGCGTTGTGGCTGGCGGTATCGGCGAAAACAGGGCCGCTGGCGCAAACCAGTGCAACCGCGGTACAGATGGCACGAAGACGAGTCATCGAGTTTCCTTTCTAGCAGGCGAGGTAAGACCCCAAGGGCGACCATTCTGCGCCTAAAAAACTGTGTGGCTCAACCCCAAGCCTTGTCGCAGCTGATTTAGAGGGGTTGAATGGTCAGAATCCAGACCGATGGAACCACGGCCGGTGACCAAGGCCTAAACTGCGCAATCAGACCTACAGGAGTGTGCACCATGAGCCGTATCGAAACCGACAGCCTTGGCCAGGTGGAAGTCCCGGATGAGGCCTATTGGGGCGCTCAGACGCAACGCTCGCTGATCAATTTCGCCATCGGCGAAGAACGCATGCCGGTGCCGGTGCTGCACGCGCTGGCACTGATCAAGAAAGCCGCTGCGCGGGTCAACGACCGCAACGGTGACCTGCCCGCCGACATCGCCCGACTGATCGAACAGGCCGCCGACGAAGTGCTCGCCGGCAGCCACGACGACCAGTTTCCGCTGGTGGTCTGGCAGACCGGCAGCGGTACCCAGAGCAACATGAACGTCAACGAGGTGATCGCCGGTCGCGCCAACGAACTGGCTGGCAACCCGCGCGGTGGCAAGGCGCCGGTGCACCCCAACGATCACGTCAATCGCTCGCAGAGTTCCAACGACTGCTTCCCTACGGCCATGCACATCGCTACGGCCCAAGCGATTCAGCAGCATCTGCTGCCAGCGATCAATGAATTGTCCGGCGGACTGGCCGAGCTCTCGGCGCGCCACATGAAGCTGGTCAAGACCGGCCGCACGCACATGATGGATGCGACGCCGATCACCTTCGGCCAGGAACTCTCGGCCTTCATCGCGCAACTCGATTACGCCGAGCGGGCGATCCGCAGCGCGTTACCGGCGGTGTGTGAACTGGCGCAGGGCGGAACCGCTGTCGGTACGGGTCTGAATTCGCCGCACGGTTTCGGCGAAGCGATTGCTGCGGAACTGGCCGCCCTTTCCGGACTGCCTTTCGTCACGGCGCCGAACAAGTTTGCCGCGCTGGCCGGGCATGAGCCACTGACGACACTGTCGGGCGCGCTGAAAACCCTGGCCGTGACCCTGATGAAAATCGCCAATGACCTGCGCTTGCTCGGCTCCGGGCCGCGCGCCGGTTTCGCCGAGGTCAAACTGCCGGCCAATGAGCCGGGCAGTTCGATCATGCCCGGCAAGGTCAACCCGACCCAGTGCGAAGCGTTGTCGATGCTCGCTTGCCAGGTGTTGGGCAACGACGTGACGATCGGTTTCGCAGCGAGTCAGGGTCACTTGCAGCTGAACGTGTTCAAACCGGTGATCATCTACAACCTGTTGCAATCGATCCGCCTGTTGAGCGATGGCTGCAGCAACTTCCAGCAACATTGCATCGCCGGCCTGGAACCGGACGCGCAGAAAATGGCGGAACATCTGGAACGCGGGTTGATGCTGGTGACCGCGCTGAATCCGCACATCGGTTATGACAAATCGGCGGAAATTGCCAAGAAGGCTTACGCCAACGGTCTGACCTTGCGCGAAGCGGCGATGCAGCTGGGGTATCTGACTGATGAAGAGTTCGATCAGTGGGTACGGCCGGAGAACATGATTGAGGCCGGTGCCAAGGGTTAACAGTTGCAGTGACCTGGCTTCAGTCATCGCGAGCAAGCTCGCTCCCACATTCGACCGCGTTCCCCGGAACGATACCGATTAAAGGTGGGAGCGAGCTCGCTCGCGATTGGCCGCGCTGAAGATATTCAGCCGGCCGCCATCCGCGCCCGCCGAGCCCGCAGCCCCGCTATCAATGACGGCCCCAGCGCCACCAGTGCCGACCCCACCACCACCAGCACCGCCCCGCCATAACCCAGCGCATTGATCGTCTCGGCATGTACGAAATCCGGCCACAACCAGGCGGCCACTGCCACCGCCGCAAACGTCACCAGCGGCGTGATTGCCAGCGTCGCACTCACTCGAGAAGCCTCCCAATGCGCCAACGCCTCGGCAAAGGCGCCATAGGCGATCAGCGTGTTCATGCAGCACGCCAGCAACAGCCAGCCTTGCACCGGACTCAGTTGCAGCGCCGCAAGCGGATGCACCCATGGCGTCAATAACAGGCCGCAGAACAGATAGATCACCATCATCACCTGCAGCGAATTCCACACCGTGAGCAACTGTTTCTGACCCAAGGCGTAAAACGTCCAGACCGTGGACGCCAGCAACACCAGCAGCACGCCGGCAGTGTAATCGGTCAGGGATGTGAGCAACTCGGCCAGGCGCTGATTGAAAAACAGCCCGAAGCCGATCAGCAGCACCAGCAAACCAATGCCCTGCCCCACACTGAAGCGTTCCTTGAACACGAACAGGCTGGCGATCAGCAACATGATCGGGCCCATCTGCACCACCAGTTGCGCGGTGCCGGGGCTCAGCAGGTTCAAGCCCATCAGGTACAACACATAGTTGCCGACGAGCCCGAGCACGGCCATCAACACCAGCCATCCGCCGCGCGGCTCGAGCACCTTGCGGCTGGGCAAACGGCCGGTCGCCGCGAGATAAACGAACAGGCAGACGCCGGACACCATTAAACGAAACCATGTCACCGTCACCGGGTCCATCACTTGCAGCACTTGCTTGAGCTTGATCGGCAGGATTCCCCACAGCACCGCGGTCAGTAACGCCAGGAACAGACCGTAAACCCAGCGACCCGATGAAATGTGCATGTGAACCCCAAACCCGATGGCGAGAACCGTCATTCTAGGCACACCGCGTCGTGACACACAGGGACAGTTGGCGGCCGGGCGCGGACAAAACTGTGCAGGTCGCAACAGTGAAGGGGTGTCTTGCCGTCGATCAGTTGCGAAAGCGGGGGAATTATTTTGTGCATAAGCTCATCTGATCAACACACAGGATCACTTTCAAGGAGATTGCCATGTATGGCATGCGCGCCCAGGACAACGCCCCCGCCACGCACTTTCGCAGTGAACGGATGTGTCGAGTAAATGGGGAGTTGTACTTCAGCACCCGGGAAAATACGTTGGAGGGACCGTACGCAAACGCCGAAGTGGCGGCGCGGGAAATTCAGGCCTATATCGAGCGGATGCAGAAGGCAGGTGCGAGTCGGTAGAACGAGGTGATGCCATCGCGAGCAAGCTCGCTCCCACATGTGTGAGAGCGAGCTTGCTCGCGATGGCAATTTCATAGCCATGGAAGAGCCAGCGGCTTAACGCACCGCTTCGAATAGCCCCGTAGCCCCCATCCCGCCACCTACGCACATCGTGACAACGCCGTAACGCACATTGCGCCGCTGCAACTCCCGCACCAGATGCCCGACCTGGCGCGATCCGGTCATGCCGAACGGGTGGCCGATGGAAATCGAGCCGCCGTTGACGTTGTATTTGTCGTTGTCGATTTCCAGCCGATTGCGGCTGTACAGGCACTGCGAGGCGAACGCTTCGTTGAGCTCCCAGAGATCAATGTCGGCAATCTGCAAGCCTTTGGCCTTGAGCAGCTTGGGCACCGAGAATACCGGGCCGATACCCATTTCATCCGGCTCGCAACCGGCAACGGCAAAGCCACGGAAAAACGCTTTCGGCCTCAAGCCCAGCTCCAGCGCTTTTTCCAGACTCATCACCAGCGTCATCGACGCGCCGTCGGACAGTTGCGAAGAATTGCCCGCAGTGACCGAGCCATCTTCAGCAAACACCGGCTTCAATCCCGCCAGGCTTTCCAGCGTCGTGTCGGGGCGATTACAGTCGTCGCGTTCAACGATGCCGTCGAGAATCTGCACCTGGCCGGTGGCTTTGTCCTCCACGCGATACTTCACCGCCATCGGCACGATTTCATCATCGAACAAACCATCGGCCTGAGCGCGAGCGGTACGTAGCTGACTTTGCAGCGCATAAGCGTCCTGCTCCTGACGGCTGACGTTGTAGCGGCGAGCGACGATTTCGGCCGTCTGGCCCATCGGGAAATAGATACCCGGCACCTGCTCTTTCAGCAGAGGGTTGATCAGGTTGTCGGTGTTGACGCTCTTCATGGTCAGACTGATGGACTCGACACCGCCGGCGACAATGATGTCGCTGCAACCGGAGGCAATCTGGTTGGCGGCAATAGCGATCGCCTGCAGGCCCGACGAACAGAAGCGATTGAGGGTCATGCCCGCGGTGCCGATGCCCAGGCGCGACAGCACCGCGACATTGCGACCGATGTTGTAACCCTGGGCGCCCTCGTTCGAACCGGCGCCGACGATGCAGTCCTCGACGCTGGCCGGGTCGATGCCGGTACGTACCAGCAAGGCGTCGACGCAATGCGCCGCCATGTCGTCCGGACGGGTCATATTGAATTTGCCGCGAAAGGATTTGGCCAGGCCGGTCCGTACGCTGTCGACGATCACCACTTCACGCATGGCATACCTCATTGTTGTTATCGGTTGGGGGTCACCCGAGCATAAGCGCCCCCCCTTACCGACCGCGACGATCATTCACTTCGCGTATGCGTGACCATCGGCTCACTTCTTGCGCTTCTTCGCCTCCTTGTCGGACTTCTCGAATGCTTCTTCCAGGGCAAGGTTGATGGTGCGCAGTACTTTGACCCGTGCCCAGCGCTTGTCGTTGGCTTCCACCAGCGTCCACGGCGAGATTTCTGTACTGGTGCGATCAACCATATCGCCCACGGCGACCCGATAGGCGTCCCATTTTTCGCGATTGCGCCAGTCGTCTTCAGTAATCTTGAAGCGCTTGAAAGAGATTTCCTTGCGCTCCTCGAACCGGTCCAGTTGCGTTTGTTTATCGATGGACAGCCAGAACTTGACCACGATTACGCCGGCATTGCTGATCTGCTCCTCGAAGTCGTTGATCTCGCTGTAGGCGCGCAACCAGTCGGCCGGGCTGCAAAAACCTTCGATGCGCTCGACCAGTACCCGGCCGTACCAGGAGCGGTCGAACACAGTGAATTTTTGCCGCGCCGGCAAGTGCCGCCAGAAGCGCCACATATAAGGATGCGCTCGCTCTTCTTCGGTGGGCGCGGCAATCGGGATGATGCTGTATTGCCGAGGATCGAGCGCCGCGGCCACCCGCCGAATCGCACCGCCCTTGCCCGCCGCGTCGTTACCTTCAAACACCGCAACCAGGGCGTGCCGGCGCATGCGCTTGTCGCGCATCAACCCGGAAAGTCGCGCCTGTTCAGTGACCAGTTGTTCTTCGTAATCGTTCTTGTCCAGATGCAGGGTCAGGTCGAGGCTGTCGAGCAGATTAACCTCGTCGACGGCGGTGCCGACGGGCGCGGCACTGACTTTATCCGGATGAATTTTCGGCCGTTTCAAGGCGCCTTGCAGGCCTTCAAGCAAAATCTTGCCGACCGCAAGACTGCGATATCGCGGGTCCATTCCGGCGATGACATGCCACGGCGCGTAGTCGCGGCTGGTGCGACGCAAGACGCGTTCGCCATATTTCACAAACTTGTCGTAGGTCTGCGACTGCTGCCAGTCCAGCGGACTGATGCGCCAGCTGTGCAGCGGGTCGTCGGCGAGGGATTTCAAACGCGCCTTCATTTGTTTCTTCGAGAGATGAAACCAGAACTTGAATATCAACGCGCCCTCGTCGCACAGCATCTTTTCCAGCCGCTCGGCACCGTTGATGGCTTGATCCAGCCGTGGATCCTTGATCTCCCCGTGAACCCGCGCCTGCAGCATCTGGCTGTACCAGTTGCCGAAGAAAACCCCCATGCGCCCCTTCGCCGGGAGCATGCGCCAATAACGCCAGGCCGGTGGCCGCGCCAGTTCTTCATCGGTTTGCTGATCGAACGTGCGCACTTCGATCAGGCGCGGGTCCATCCATTCGTTGAGCAACTTGACCGTTTCGCCCTTGCCCGCGCCCTCGATGCCGTTGATCAGGACAATCACCGGAAAGCGTTTTTGCTGTTGAAGCTCGACCTGTGCATCCAGCAGGGCTTCGCGCAGCGCCGGCACTTCGGCTTCGTAAGTGTCTTTGTCGATGACGTGACCGATTTCAGCAGATTCGAACATGGACGGCTCCTTTCCCGGAATAATCAAGACTAGCGGATCAGACCGTCCAGCGTGGAAGTAATCCCATCCATCTCCCCACCTGTAGCAGCTGCCGAAGGCTGCGTCCGATCGCGCAGCGGTCGCTATTTCTCGGGCCACGTATTCGGGCAACGTCGATTTGCGGGCGCTGCGCACCCGGACGCAGCCTTCGGCAGCTGCTACAAGATTGGCGCAGACGTTGGCGGCGATCGGCTAGAATGGCCGCCTTGCCGATGCCGAGCCTGCCATGAAACCTGTACTGCCCCACGCCCAACTCGACTGGGACGACCAAGGTCTGCCGCGTTCGCGGGTGTTCGATGATGTGTATTTTTCAGATCAATCGGGCCTTGATGAAACGCGGTACGTGTTCCTTGAGCAGAACAATCTGCGTGAACGCTTTGCGGCCTTGCCGGAGGGCGGACGGCTGGTCATCGGCGAAACCGGGTTTGGCACCGGTTTGAATTTTCTCTGCACCTGGCAGTTGTTCGAGCAGCACGCCGTGGCGGGTGCGCGGCTGCATTTTGTCAGTGTCGAAAAGTACCCACTGAGCCTGCCGGACCTGCAGCGCGCCTTGGCGCTATGGCCGGAACTGAAGACAGTTGCCGATCAGTTGTTGGCGGTTTACGTGGCCATCCACCCAGGCTTCCAGCGACTGACACTGGCTAACGGTCGAGTCATCCTGACCCTGTTGATCGGCGATGCGCTGGAACAATTGCCGCAACTCGATGCGCAGATAGACGCCTGGTTTCTCGACGGTTTCGCGCCGGCGAAAAACCCCGACATGTGGACCGCCGAATTGTTTGCCGAACTCGCACGTCTGGCGGCACCCGGCTCGACCATCAGCACCTTCACCAGCACCGGTTGGGTGCGGCGCCTGCTGAATGCGGCCGGTTTCAAAATGAAGCGCACGCCAGGCATCGGTCACAAGTGGGAGATCCTGCGCGGTACATTTCTCGGCTTGCCTGAAGACGTTGCGCCAACAGTTACCATCAAACCGTGGTTCGCGCGTCCGGCTCCGTTGGCGGGCCAACGTCATGCGCTGGTGATCGGTGCCGGGCTGGCCGGTTGCGCGACGGCGGCGAGCCTGGCTGCACGGGGTTGGCGAGTCAGCCTGCTGGAGCGGCACGCGGCACTCGCGCAGGAAGCGTCGGGCAACCCGCAGGGCGTGTTGTACCTCAAGCTGTCCGCACACGGCACGGCGTTGTCGCAGCTGATCGTCAGCGGTTTTGGCTACACGCGAAGAGTGCTGGAGCACCTGCATCGAGGGGTCGACTGGGATGATTGCGGGGTGCTGCAACTGGCGTTCAATGCCAGGGAGGCCGAGCGCCAGGCGCAATTGGCTGCTGCGTTTCCCGAGGATTTGTTGCACACGCTGGATCGCGATCAGGCCGAAGTCCGCGCGGGCGTCGGTCTGCCGTCCGGCGGTTTGTTTTATCCAGAGGGCGGTTGGGTGCATCCGCCCGCCCTGTGTCAGTGGCAGGCTGCGCAGCCGAACATCGAAATCCTGACGCACCACGACGTGCTGCAATTGCGGCGCACCCATGGGCAGTGGCAAGCGCTGGATGGCGAAACCCTGCTGGCCGAAGCGCCGGTCGTGGTGCTGGCCGGCGCAGCCGAGATCAAGCGATTCCCGTGCAGCAGCGAGTTGCCGCTCAAACGTATTCGCGGACAGATCACCCGGCTCGCGCAAACGCCTCAAAGCCAGAAGCTGGGCACCGTGGTCTGCGCCGAAGGTTATGTCGCACCCGCGCGTCTGGGTGAACACACCTTGGGCGCCAGTTTCGATTTCAACAGCGACGATCTGACCCCGACAGCGGCCGAACACGCCGGCAATCTGCAGATGCTTGAGGAGATTTCTGCAGATCTGGTGAGCCGGCTCGGTGTAGACCCACTGCAAGCGGAAACGCTCCAGGGTCGCGCCGCGTTTCGTTGCACCAGCCCGGATTACTTGCCGATCGTTGGTCCGCTGGCAGACAGTTCCGGGTTTGCCCACGCCTACAGTGCGTTGAGCAAGGATGCCCGGCAGATCCCGGACATCCCCTGCCCCTGGCTTGAGGGGTTCTACGTCAACAGCGGCCACGGTTCGCGTGGTTTGATTACCGCGCCGCTGTCAGGTGAATTGCTCGCCGCCTGGCTGGATGACGAGCCTCTGCCAATGCCCAGGGCGGTGGCCGAAGCCTGTCATCCGAACCGTTTTGCCTTGCGTCGCTTGATTCGCGGCAAAGCCTGACGCTTTCAGTCGAAAGCAAAGCAAGTCTGCGCGTCGCTCGCTTTCAAGGCCTCCTCTGTCAGGCGATTCACTAACGCGTCTACCGCCTTCTGGTGTTTTTGCCTGACGGCGGTGACTGCCGGATTTTCGCCGCCAGCCGGCGTTTCTTCTTCTAAAGCCGTTTCCATCTGCACATGAAAAGGCGCGTCCAACGTGGAGAATTGCGCTGCATGGCGCTTGCGTAAAAACTCTTCCCAAAAATCGCGTTTGCTTATGGAATTCACAAAATCGGAAGTCAGTTCTGCTTTCAGGACTTTGTCACAGGCAGCGTCGAGGTCGGTTGGTTTGACGCCACTCAACGAAGCGAAGCGCATATGCCGGGGCTGGCCGACCAGCTCAAGTTTTTCCGCCAGGCCCGTACGATAGGCCAACGCTACCTCGACCGGATCCAGTTTGGGATCGGCCTTGGCTTTTTCCGCCGCGAGTGTATCGAGATAATCCTGGCGGAACAGACTTCGGCCCAGGCTCAACAGGCGAGCCGCCTCATCATGAGCGTTGGCGGACAGGCGGACCGCTGCGTCTCTGTGCACCCTCATTTCGAGATTACTGAAGATCAGCGCAGCAGAATCATCGCAATTGGCTCTCACTGCCAATGGCAACAGTTCTTCACGCAACTGGGGGTCGGCCTGGACCGCGTCAATAACACTCCACACGCGCCGCGTCATGTCTTCATGGCCATAACGGTTGTCCGCTGTACTGCCAACCTCTGACAGTGTCCGGAAGAAACCTTCGGACCCCGGTTCGTTTTTCAACGCCGCCCAGGTTGCATCTCGCTTCGCGTAGTTTTCCTCATGCGAACCGGGCATCCACAGGTCTCGCGCCCTTTGCTCATTGAGGATCGCATCATCGTCGACCGCAAACCCCATACCAATGCCAGTCTTGCTCCGGTAGGCCGCGAGCCTGGCCTGGGTCGCCTGGGAAAAAGGGTTATGCCGCAGATTCAGTTTATGGGTGAAATCTGACGATGCATTGAACAGCCACGCGGGTAACTCACGGATCTCGTTACGTTCCAGGTTGACCACGTCCAGGTACGGCAGCCGTGCGAGGCCTACAGGTAACTCGGTAGTGTGCGTATCAGCCAGGAACAGCGACTGCAAATCGAGCATTTTGCTGACGTCAACGGTCGCCCCGAGCCGGTTACCACTGAGCCCCAGGATTTTCAGTTTGCGCAGGTCAGCCAGCTTGCGCAGCGTGTGTCCGGTCAATGCCAGCTTGTTTGCATCCAGCCTCAAGTGCTCAAGGTCAGGCATGTGTGACAAGGCTTCTGGCAGTCGGGTGAGCTGATTGTGCTCCAGTTCAAGCCTGACCAGCCCTTTGAACGGTTTGAGGAAATACGCCAACTCGTCTCCAGCGTTCATGCTTTTGATCGAAAGGTGGCGCACATGGGCGACGTCCTGTTCGGTCAGGGTCGGCAATTGACCACAGGGATTTCGCTCCAGTTTGAGCGTTGTATATTCCTCACCCAGCGGCCATCGCGCAGGCTTGACCCGACGCCAACAGTTTTCGATGGCGTGCGCCACCTGGCGCCGGCTGACACGAACGTCATTGAGCGTCCCCGGCAGTTTTTTCATTTGCGCTTCATCGTGGCGCCAGTTGTGTAGCACCGTGCGCAGTGTCTTCCACTGTTGTTGCAATTCCTTGATCCGGTTCGCGCGCAACTCGTTAGTGCTGCCGGCCGAGTCCAGAAAAGCGGCCACCTCAGCGTCGGAGAACGTCGGATAAAGTTTCCTGACCTTGCGGATCCAGCCTTTTGCGTAGCGATTGATGGCCGGTGGGTCAGCCTGAACACAGCTGGACAAATGAGCCGGCGCCGCCGTGGGTTCCCCGCGCAATACCCTGGTGGTGCGTACCGGGTCGGCAGTGCCGGCAGCAAGCAGACGTTCGCGCAGCGGCAACGTATCGAAGTGATCGCCACCGGATACGCCCATTTTCGTGCGCTGGCTAGCCGACAAGGCATGGGGTATCGATTCCAGGAGTGTTGCGCTGGTTTCGGTGGTCACCGGACTGCCGCTGCGCAGAGTGACCTGATAGCCTGCGGGCGTCTTCACGATCACTTCCCTCTTGAGTGCATCCGCGCTTCCCACGCTGCCCAACAGCGTGCCGGCGGTTGAGCCCTGACGCACCTCCAGTCGAAATTGCTCATCCCAGCCTTGCACGCGATCCATCAAGCCAAGCACCAGAGCGTCGGTATCTGCGTCGGCCAATTGTGGTGAATACAATCCCGTCAACGCTCGGTCCTGCCTGATTTCAAGCCCTGCCTGGCGGATGTGCTGGACCAGCGTCAACCCAGGAATTTTCTGCTCGCGCAGCAACAGTCGGTCTTTGGCGGAGGCGTTTTCCAGTAGTTCGCGACACACGCGCGAAGGCAAGTCGGGGGCATGTTCGCGCAACGTTGCGACATCGCCGGTGACGCTGCCGTCATACGATTGATAAAGCCACTCAAGCAATGGACGGGGATCGCGCCTGAGAGTACTGGCCATTTTTCTTCTCAACAACAGGTGGCCGGGGTCCGTCGTGGAAGTACCCACCAGCGCATCGACCTCTGCGGGATCGAGGCCGGCAATGACCGTATCGAAGAGTCGCCCTGCCGTCAGTTGCGCCTGACTCACCTTGACGCCGTTGAGGACGTCATCTTCCGGTGCCGTCTCCGGAAAGCGTGACACCACGACGGCATGGTCATCGAGCACTTCAATAAAGCGCTCAGCCGGCCAGCCGGGCAGTCTTGGCAGTGTGCGCAATTGCTCCTGGGTGAATTCGGCATTCGTGGTCCCTGCCCGTTCCAGCTCGGAGATCATCCGGGTGATCCTGCGATCCAGTTTGATCCGCTCGATACAGTCCTTCAGCCGCTGAGGCAACGGAAGGTCGCTGACATGCAGTCGGTAGAGCTTGGCAGGCGTCAGGCCAGTGATTTCGGCCACTTGCGCCAACTCGCCTTGGGAGAGACTGTTCAAACTCGGGTCGGTACGACTCAATGCATAACCGCTGTCCGGCCATTCATGCGCATGTTCATAAACATGTCGCCAGCCCCCTTCGACGTCTCGCTCCACGGCTGGCGCAAATGCCGTCGGACGCGAAGGATGGTTAATGCGCCACTCCCTGCTGGCCGAATCGTGGGACACGCGATATGTTTCCCGGTCCATGACGATCGAGGTGCGCGCGCCCTGCTTGTAGATGCCGGACGAATCGGGCCGTAATCCTCCAGGCAGCGCGGCGGCCTGCCGGTAGGCCTGAAGATCAGGTTTCCATAACTGCGATTTGCCATCGGCACGGGCTACCGCTTCGAAACCGTCGAAAAACGCCGTATGCGCTTGCACGCCGCGTTTGAAAGCGTCCGACACCACTTTGCCGCCCACTGTAAACGCCGCCAGTTGCGCCACGTTTTCGACCACGTGCAATAAATGGGACAGGGCCGCTTTGCGCTCGCCATGCGTCCAGTCTTCCACGCCTTCATATACCTCGCTGACGGTGTCGACCACTGCCGCTGTCAACATCAGTTGACCGAGCACCGGCACGAAAAGCGCCGCCACGTTCAACAGCACAAGTCCGTCCTTCACTAACGCCTTGAACGCTTTTTCCCGCTCTTGTTCGTCGACTTTTTCGGTCGGGACGGCGAGGGCAAGCGCATCCTGACGGGCCTTGCCCATAAACGCACTGAAGAAAAAATCGGACAGGCAAGTCGAGGGCGCCGCGCTCAGCGTCCCCAACGATTTGTCTGCATCAAAGGCGGCGAAAAAAACCGCGGCATCGTGACCGGCGAGGTATAGCCGGCTGAAGCGTTCCCGATAACTTTTGACTTGCAACTTGAGTGAAAGGTACACCTTGAACTCATCCAGCGAGGCGTACTCGTACACTGGCCGGCGCGGTTCATTGGGCAGATAAACCACGCACTTCGCATTCGATTCGGCATCGACAGACACGTTGCTGAAGACAAGTGCCCCGTAGATGCAGATGTCATGGATCATCAAGCCCTGCCAAGTGACCGGGCCGCCGTCGAAGACTGCGCCCTTGGTCTGCGCTACAGGCAAGTCCTGTGCAATTACACTGAGCAACATCGTGTAGGCCGTGGCACTGATGTCGTCTTTCAAGCAAGCCATATGGACGGCGGCTTGCAGATCAAGCAGCTTCATCCGGCGAATGTCAGCCGCCGATGCGCTATCACTGACGGGTACCAGGCCTTGAGGTTTGTCTGGCAACGCGAATACTTCGCCGATATGTCGCTGATAAAGCGCGCCCAGGTCCAGATTACGACAGAGCGCGGCGAATTTGACCGGCGTGATTTCCGTTCCGGGGGCGGCTTTTCCGTTGATTTTAATCAACGATTTCCAAGGGAGGCCGCCGCTCTCGGACTCCGCCAGTGTGAAGTTCTCCATCGCGGCATGCAGCAGACTGCGGGAGGTGGTGGTGGTTACCCCTCTAAGGGGGACAACGAGCCCTGCCGCTGAGCGATAGTAGGTGTTGATAATCTCGAGGCTGTCCTTTTCAACATCGACATCAACGGCCCATTTTTCCTTCAGAAGACGAGTCAGTCGCTCCTTGCAGAACAGATCCAGTGGCTTGAGATTTCCCAGCACCTGGGCTGCCTTGACGTGCGCGAGATTGATCTGGTCAAAGGTCGTCTTAAGGGCCTGCAACACCGTCAGGTCCGGGTTTTCCAACCACGGCGGAATGGAGTTTTGGAGAACTTCGGCTTTGTCCAGATCAGCCGTATGGTCCAGCAATGCTTCAAGTCGATGGGCGCGGGAGAACGTCACGACCGGTGGTGTGGCGTCGGGTTTGGAGAGCATCAGCAATATCCTTATTGCGTTTAGGTGCTTCCAGTTTAGGAAGCTCATGCCACGATTGATAATTCAAATAGTCGGTCAGTTTGGTGAGTGTTTACCCTGAGTTTTCCATGCATTGCAGCACTATTTACCGCCACGCCAACCCCCATTTCTGCAATGTCCTGAATCGGCTCGTGATTCCCACTTATAACTTATCGGTCTAAAACTCCAACTACTGAGGCGGGTCAGTTGCTGAGTACCCGCGTTTTTTAACGCTGAATTGAACGACCCTCCCCAACGGAAAAACCGGTAAGGAATTTATGTGTGGATTAGCTGGCGAGTTACGCTTTGATCATCAACCTGCGGACCTTGCAGCCGTTGAACGAATCACCCATCACCTGGCACCGCGCGGCCCAGACGCGTGGGGCTTTCATGCTCAAGGGCCGATTGCCCTGGGTCACCGCCGCCTGAAAATCATGGACTTGTCGGACGGCTCTGCGCAGCCGATGGTCGACAATCAACTCGGCTTGTCACTGGCGTTCAACGGCGCGATCTATAACTTCCCGGAGCTGCGCACCGAGCTGGAAAATCTCGGTTACGCCTTTTACTCCGGCGGCGATACCGAAGTGCTGCTCAAGGGTTATCACGCCTGGGGCGAAGCTCTGCTGCCCAAGCTCAATGGCATGTTTGCGTTCGCGATCTGGGATCGCGATGCCAAGCGTCTGTTCATTGCCCGCGACCGTCTAGGCGTAAAACCCCTGTACCTGTCGCGCACCGGCCAGCGCCTGCGCTTTGCTTCAGCTCTGCCGGCGTTGCTCAAGGGCGGTGACATCAACCCGATCCTCGATCCGGTTGCGCTTAACCATTATCTGAATTTCCACGCCGTGGTCCCAGCACCGCGCACCTTGCTGGCCGGCATCGAAAAACTGCCGCCGGCAACCTGGATGCGAATCGATGCCGACGGTACCACCGAGCAGAAAACCTGGTGGACCCTGCCCTACGGGCCACGTGCCGACGAGATGAACCTGACACTTGAAGACTGGCGCGACCGAGTGCTCGACAGCACCCGCGACGCGGTCGCGATCCGTCAGCGCGCAGCCGTAGACGTCGGCGTGCTGCTTTCGGGCGGGGTCGATTCGAGCATGCTGGTCGGACTGTTGCGTGAAGTGGGCGTTGAGAACCTGTCGACCTTTTCCATCGGCTTTCAGGATGCCGGCGGCGAGCGTGGTGACGAATTCCAGTATTCAGACCTGATCGCCAAACATTACAACACCCAGCACCATCAACTGCGCATCGACGAAAAGGAGATCATCGAGCAATTGCCCGCAGCGTTCCGCGCCATGAGCGAGCCGATGGTCAGCCACGACTGCATCGCGTTTTATTTGCTGTCCCGGGAAGTCGCCAAGCACTGCAAAGTGGTGCAAAGCGGTCAGGGTGCCGACGAACTGTTTGCCGGCTACCACTGGTACCCGCAAGTCGATGGCGCTGCCGATCCTTTTGCAGCGTATCGCGAAGCCTTCTTCGACCGCAGCTACGACGACTACGCCGCCACCGTGCAACCGAAATGGCTGACCGCCAACGATGCTGCCGGCGACTTCGTCAAGGAACATTTCGCACAACCCGGTGCCGATGCCGCAGTGGACAAGGCGTTGCGCCTGGACAGCACGGTGATGCTGGTCGATGACCCGGTCAAACGGGTCGACAACATGACCATGGCCTGGGGCCTGGAAGCGCGTACGCCGTTTCTTGACTATCGCCTGGTGGAATTGTCGGCGCGGGTGCCAGGCAAATTCAAACTGCCGGACGGTGGCAAGCAAGTGCTCAAGGAAGCGGCGCGGCTGGTGATTCCAAGTGAAGTCATCGATCGCAAGAAAGGTTATTTCCCTGTCCCCGGCTTGAAGCATTTACAGGGCGACACGCTGAACTGGGTGCGAGAACTGTTGCTGGATCCGAGCCAGGATCGCGGTCTTTTCCAACCGGCGATGCTTGACCGCCTGCTAACCGATCCACAAGGCCAATTGACCCCGCTGCGCGGCTCCAAATTGTGGCAACTGGCAGCGCTCAACCTGTGGCTCAGTGAACAAGGAATCTGATCGATGAAACCCCACGCCACGGCTTACAGCCAACGCTTGTTGCGCGGTCAGACGCCTTCGTACGAACGTTTGCAGGCGCGACTTGCCGAAGACGGCAGCGAATTGAGCGCAACACCGATTGTGGTGCATTGCGGCTGGGGCCGATTGTTGATCGGCCACACGTTCCCTGACCCGGCGAGCCTTGCTCAGGAGTTGCTCAACGAGCAGCCCGGCGAGCGCGACATCGCGCTGTATGTCGCCGCCCCGCAGCAAATTCTTGGTCTGGAACCGGCGCAATTGTTCCTCGATCCCTCGGATACGTTGCGCCTGTGGTTCACCGACTATCGTCAGGCGACCCGGGTGTTTCGCGGGTTTCGCATCCGCCGCGCCCAGAGCGATGCCGACTGGCAGGCCATCAATCAGCTGTACCAGGCGCGCGGCATGTTGCCGATCGACGCCAGTCTGCTGACCCCGCGTCATCTCGGCGGTCCGGTTTATTGGCTCGCGGAAGACGAAAACAGCGGCGCGATCATCGGCAGCGTCATGGGCCTGAATCACAGCAAAGCGTTCAATGATCCGGAAAATGGCAGCAGCCTGTGGTGCCTGGCGGTCGATCCGCAATGTTCGCGACCGGGCGTCGGTGAAGTCCTTGTGCGGCACCTGATCGAGCATTTCATGAGCCGCGGTCTGAGCTACCTGGACCTGTCGGTTCTGCATGACAATCGCCAGGCGAAAAGTCTTTATGCCAAGCTGGGCTTTCGCAACCTTTCGACCTTCGCCATCAAACGCAAAAATGGCATCAACCAGCCGTTGTTTCTCGGCCCGGGCCCCGAGGCCGAGTTCAATCCTTACGCGCGGATCATTGTGGATGAAGCGCATCGGCGTGGCATCGAAGTACAGGTGGACGATGCCGAAGCCGGCCTGTTCACGTTGATTCACGGCAGCCGTCGGGTTCGTTGCCGCGAGTCGCTGAGCGATCTGACCAGCGCAATCAGCATGACGTTGTGTCAGGACAAGAGCCTGACCCACAAGGTGCTGCGCAACGCTGGACTGAAGCTGCCGGCGCAGCAGTTGGCGGGCAACGGCGATGACAATCTGGCGTTCCTCGATGAGCACGAACGGGTGGTGGTCAAACCGCTCGATGGTGAACAAGGCCATGGCGTTGCCGTGGACCTGCGCACCATAGAAGACGTGCAACAGGCCATCGAAGCCGCGCGCGAGTTCGACAGCCGGGTGTTGTTGGAAAGCTTCCACGAAGGCCTTGACCTGCGCATTGTAGTCATTGGTTTCGAGGTGGTTGCTGCAGCGATTCGCAGACCGGCCGAAGTGGTAGGCGACGGTCAACATTCGATTCGCGCCTTGATCGAAGCTCAGACCCGGCGTCGTCAGGCGGCTACCGGCGGTGAGAGCAAGATTCCGCTGGATCATGAAACCGAGCGCACGCTCGCTGCGGCGGGTTATGACTACACCAGCATTCTGCCTGCCGGCGAGCATCTTTTCGTACGCCGCACAGCGAACCTTCATACCGGCGGCATTCTTGAGGATGTCACCGCGATCTTGCACCCGACCCTGGTCGATGCGGCCGTGCGGGCGGCACGGGCGCTGGACATCCCGATGGTTGGTCTCGACTTGATGGTGCCGGCCGCCGATCAGCCGGAGTACGTGTTTATCGAAGCCAACGAACGCGCCGGTCTGGCCAATCACGAACCGCAGCCGACGGCGGAACGGTTTGTGGATTTGCTGTTTCCGCACAGTCAGGCCGCCGCATCGTAAAGCAACCCCGTGTAGCAGCTGCCGAGGCACGAAGGCTGCGTTGCGTGTCCGCAGGACCGCCCTCGAGGGCCGCTGCGCAGTCCGACGCAGCCTCTTACCTCGGCAGCTGCTAAACAAGCCTGCTCATCTTTATTTCATCGAAACCATCGATATTCTTTACTCATCAGGAGTTTCCATGACCCATAAAATCCCCGAACCCGATCTCGCTTACCTGCAAAAAGTCCTGCTGGAGATGCTCGCGATCCCCAGCCCCACCGGCTTCACCGACACCATCGTGCGTTATGTCGCTGAACGCCTCGAAGAGCTGGGCATTCCATTCGAAATGACCCGGCGCGGGACGATTCGCGCCACGCTCAAGGGCCAGAAAAACAGCCCGGACCGCGCCGTTTCCGCGCACTTGGACACTATTGGCGCCGCCGTCCGCGCGATCAAGGACAATGGCCGGCTGACGCTCGCTCCGGTGGGCTGCTGGTCGAGCCGATTTGCCGAGGGCAGCCGCGTCAGCCTGTTTACCGATCACGGCGTGATACGCGGCAGCGTCTTGCCACTGATGGCGTCCGGGCATGCGTTCAATACCGCTGTGGATGAAATGCCGATCAGTTGGGATCACGTTGAATTGCGTCTGGACGCTTACTGTGCGACTCGCGCCGATTGCGATTCGCTGGGCATCAGCGTCGGCGATTTCGTCGCCTTCGACCCGCTGCCGGAATTCACTGAAAGCGGCCACATCAGTGCCCGTCATCTCGACGACAAAGCCGGGGTCGCCGCACTGCTGGCGGCGCTCAAAGCGATCATCGACAGCGGCCAAGAGCTGATGATCGACTGCCATCCGCTGTTCACCATCACCGAAGAAACCGGCAGCGGTGCAGCAGCGGCGTTGCCTTGGGACGTCAGTGAATTCGTCGGGATCGACATCGCCCCGGTCGCGCCGGGCCAGCACTCGAGCGAACACGCCGTGAGCGTGGCGATGCAGGATTCCGGCGGGCCTTACGACTATCACCTGTCCCGCCACTTGCTACGACTAGCGGGTGACAATGACTTGCCGGTGCGACGCGACCTGTTTCGTTACTACTTCAGCGATGCGCATTCGGCGGTCACGGCGGGCCACGATATTCGCACCGCCCTGCTCGCCTTTGGCTGCGACGCTACACATGGCTACGAGCGTACGCACATCGACAGCCTGGCGGCGCTTAGTCGTTTACTCGGTGCATACATTCTGAGCCCGCCGGTATTCGCCAGCGATGCGCAACCGGCCAAGGGCTCGCTGGACCGCTTCAGTCATCAAATCGAGCATGACACGCAAATGGAAAGCGACACGCGAGTGCCGTCGGTAGACAGTCTGGTGGGGCAACGGTCGGACGGCTGACTGATGTTTTGCGTCGCCTGAGAAGCAGCCGAATGCTAGCCGCAATCGCTCATTAGCCGTAGCATCGCGCCATTGTTTACCCGAGGTGCCCATGCTGATTCCCTACGACCAACTTGAAGTTGACACCCTCACCCGCCTGATCGAGGACTTCGTCACCCGTGACGGCACCGATAACGGCGATGAAACGCCGCTGGAAACCCGTGTGTTACGGGTTCGCCAAGCGTTGACCAAGGGCCAGGCACTGATCGTTTTCGACCCGGACAGCGAGCAGTGCCAGTTGATGCTCAAGCACGATGTGCCCAAACATTTGTTCGACTAAGGGCTCAGCGTTTTTTCAACCGTGGCTTTTTGGCCTGGATGCGCTCGTAGACTTCGGCGCGATGCACGCTGACGTCCTCCGGCGCGTCGATGCCGAAGCGCACGTTGTTGCCAGTGACCGCTACAACGCGTACGGAAATGGTGTCACCGATAGAAATCATTTCACCCACAACTCGGCTGAGTACAAGCATGGCTTTTCGTCCTTCAGGGTTATCGAACCCTGAAGATGCCGGGCGAGCACGCCGGCCACAATGCGCCGGACGTAAAACAGTCTTGCCCTACAACGACTGCCGAACCGAGCCGAAAGAAACCTCCTACAAACAGTATTTTCAGGCAGCCGAGAAGCGCGGACCCAACAGAATCACGCTGGCGCCGATCACGCACAGCGCCACGCCGATCCAGTCCGAACTCAGCGGACGGACCCGCTCGACCACCATCAGCCAGCCAATCGACGCGACGATATAAATGCCGCCATAGGCCGCAAAAGCACGCCCGGCGTAATTAGCTTCAATGCGAGTGAGCAACAGCGCAAACAACGTCAGACTGAGCAGCGCAGGTAAAACCCACCAGGCACTTTTGCCCTGACGCAGCCACATCCAGAAAGCAAAACACCCGGCGATCTCAAACAGTGCCGCGAGGAAAAACCACAGATAATTGAGCATGCACACATCCCGCGAAAGTGACCGTTGCCGGCCACCCTAACGAGGGCATTGCTTACCGGCAAGTTCAGCCTGCGGTTTGTCTGGCCTTCGCCCGCATCTTGTCCGCCATGGTGGCCATTTCATCGTAGAGCAATTGCGGATTTTTCTGCTTGATCGCCCAGGCCATGCGCCCCTGTTCGTGCGGCAAAATCATGAATTCGCCAGCGGCGATGTGCTGATAGATGTAGTCGGCAATGTCCGCCGCCGTGATCGGCGAACTTTCCAGCAACTTGCCAACCTGGGCTTTCATCGCCGGCGTCGGGCCACGAAATGAATCCAGCAGGTTGGTCTGGAAGAATGACGGGCACACCACGTGAACGCCGATTTCCTGTTGTTTAAGTTCAATCAGTAAACTCTCCGACAACGCCACAACGCCCGCCTTGGCCACGTTGTAGTTGCTCATCGCCGGGCCCTGCATCAATGCAGCCATCGAGGCGATGTTGATGATCCTGCCTTTACTTTTTTCCAGTAGCGGCAGGAAAGCCTTGCAGCCCTTGACGACACCCATCAGGTTGATCGCGATCTGCCAGTCCCAGTCTTCCAGCGACAGTTCACTGAAGAACCCGCCGGACGCCACACCGGCGTTGTTGACGATGACATCGATGCCGCCGAGTTTTTCTTCGCAGGCCTGTGCCAACGCAGTCAGCTGGCTGTAGTCACGCACGTCGCAACGCTGGATAAATCCATCGCCGCCTGCTTCACGCACCCACTTGAGGGTTTCCTGCAGGCCAGGCTCGCTGACGTCCGACAAGGCCAGCTGCCAGCCCTCACGCGCCCAGCGCAGCGCGATTTCGCGACCCAGGCCCGAGCCTGCGCCAGTGATCATCATGCGGTTTTGCATAGCAGACAGCCTTGTTGTTCCGGGGAAGATGCGTCGAGTGTAGCGAAGGTGCGTGTGCGACCCACGCTCCATCAGATTGCTGAATGGCCCGAGCAAACCGTAGTCGCTCTCCCGGCAACTAGTACGATTAAAAAGAAATAACGCTTTCTCCGAAAAACATTAAAAAATTATGGAATTTTCTCAGAGGCATAGCAGTCGGAGTTTGTAAGCAGCTTGGGTAATTTGCATTCCAGCTGACAGTTGACACCAGGCAATTCCAGAACACTTCCAACAAGGAAATAGACATGGGCACAATTCTCATCATTATTCTGATCCTCTTGCTGATAGGTGGCTTGCCGGTATTCCCACACTCGAGAAGTTGGGGTTACGGTCCGTCGGGCATCATCGGTGTTGTGTTGGTAGTGCTGTTGATCCTGCTGTTACTCGGCAAGATATAAAGATTAAAAGAAGCAAAAAAAAGAGGCCCTTTTCAGGGCCTCTTTTTTATTGCGCGGTGAAACTTAGTCGGGCTTGCCGTCAACTACACCGGCGGTGTTGTCGATCAGACTCTTGGTAGCGGTCTGAAGGAACGACTCGAGTTTTTGCTTGAGTTCAGCTTCATCCGGCGATGCCGGGATAACCACGCCTTTCGGGTTTGCGCCCAGTTCGTACTGGTACAGCTTGGGCGGCATGTCCTTGGGCAGTACCAGTACGCGGTCCGCAGTCAGGTAAGCGACGGTTTGATCACTGCCCGAAGGTTTGATCACGCCAAAGCCCTTGTCGCCTTCCGGCAGGTTCAGCAGGTCGCGGCCCCAGCATTGATGAATCACGTCGCCGCCTATGCGACCCATGATGGTCGGCACGATGTCGACCTGAGTACCGACAGTGTGATCCAGCTGACCGAATTTTTCCTGAACGCCTGGCCCGATCAACAGCATCGGAACGTTGAAACGACCCAGGTCCATTTCGGTGATTTGCTGCTCGTTGCCGAAGCCGTGGTCGCCCACGATCACAAACAGTGTTTCGTTGAAGTAAGGCTCTTTACGCGCCTTCTCGAAGAACTGACCCAGCGCCCAGTCGGAGTAACGCATGGCGGTCATGTGCTCGTTAAGGCTGCCGCGATCGGTCACGCGCTCGACTGGCAATGGCGTCGGCAAGGCATACGGCGTGTGGTTGGACAGGGTTTGCAGCAATGCGTAGAACGGCTTTTTGTCCTTGCCATCGCGGGCTTTCAGTTCTTGCAGGCCACGGTCGAACATGTCCTGGTCAGACACGCCCCAGGTCGGATCGGAGAACACCGGATTAACGAAATCGTTACGGCCGATGAAATTGGTCATGCCCTGGTTGCTGAAAAAGCCCGACTGGTTGTCCCAGGCGAAATCGCCGTTGTAGACGTATACGTCGTCGTAGTCACGCGCGCTGAGCAACTGCGGCAGGCCCGACAGCTTGTGGCTGCCTTCCGGCGTTTGCATCAGGTATTCAAAACCCGGCAAGTTCGGGAAGCACGCCATGGTGGCGAACATGCCCTGGTGGGTGTGAGTGCCGTTGGAGAAGAACCGGTCGAACAGCAGGCCTTCTTTGGACAGCTTGTCGAAGTACGGGGTGATGTTACCCGGACGTCCGAATGCACCGACCGAGTGCCCGGCAAAGCTTTCCATCAGGATCACAACGACGTTTTTGATCGGCAATGTCTTGTCGGCATTCGGGGTGAAATTGCGCCGAACAGCGGCCGTTTCGGCATCGACCAGTTTATCGCTTGGCGTCAGCAAGCTATCGCGCACGGTCTGTTGAGCCAACGGCTGCGGCCACGTGGCCTTCCAGACGTTGTCGCGGTGTTCGGAGAAGCGGCTCTTTGCCGCTGCGACCAGCGACAGCGTGCCGTTCAGGCCCAGCTGGTTGGCGAAGTTCGAATCGGTGGTGTAGACGTCACCCCAGCGAAGCGGCGGGCCTTGACGCAAGGTGCCACGCGCGGCAACCACGCAAATCAACAGGCAGACCACGAACACCGCGATGCGCGCATACCATGGCGCGACCTGACGCGTGCCAATGCTGCCGCCGCTGAACGGACCACGCGGGCGAGTGGCGCGGTCGGCCCCCTTGAACGCCAGGGTCAGAATCAACGTGCCAAAGGCCCATGCCAACAGGTAACGAACCACCGGAAAACCGTACCAGAGCATGCTCATCACGGTTTTCGGGTCTTCTTGCACATACTGGAAGACCAGGCCGTTGAGGCGCTGGTGGAATTCGCGGTAGAAGTCCATCTCCATCAGGCCGAGGAACAGCGCGATGCTCGACGCGATCGTCAACCATAGCCGGAAGAATCCACGGGCGGCCATGGCGCGCGCACTGAACAGCGCCAGCACCAACGGAATGCTCAGGTACACCACCAGTCGCACGTCAAAACGCAGCCCGTTGATAAAGGCTTCGACAAAGGTCGAGGCCGGGGTGTCGAGGATCATTTCGCTGTTATAAACCAGCAGCGCGAGGCGCAGCAGGCTGAACATCACCATCATGATCAGGGCGCACAGCAGCGTGTAGGCCAGATGCGATTTGACGGTCGGTTGCAGCAGGCGACTAGAAGCTCGCTGCTGATTCAGGGCGTCCGGGTTTGCCATGTCGTTTTAGGACCCATTGGAAGTTGAAGTTGCAAAAAATACAGCGGCGCCTTGCCCTCTGTTCACCAGTACTCGGCCCCGGGGCTTACGCGGTGCGCAAATGTTGCACGATCACCTGCGGCATTGCCATTGATTACTCACCGGTTAGCCGGCGCGGGCGAATTGTCTTGGAAGCTTTGTGAAAATTTCGTGCAACGCATAGCCTAAAAAAATAAAGCGCCCTGCCCCGTTTAAAACAATTACGCCCCGAACCAGTCGGGGCGTTTGTGACAGGCAACGCGATTATTTCTCGGCGCGTTCCTTCAAGGCTTTCAGAGTGTTGAACGGTGCATCGACCACAAACTTGTTGGCCAGCCACGAGGGCACGCTGCCGCCCGGCTCGGTGTGCACCTGGTAGGTCACCTCGACCTGATCACCTTTAGGCACAAACTTCCAGAAGCCCTCGACCTGGGTGACCCGCACAAAGCCTTTTTCTTCCGGCAAATACTTGGGCACGCCCTCAAGTTTGCGGGTCAGGCTGCCATCGGCGCCCTCGACTGTGGTGACATGGGTAACCGAATCGCGCGGAGTGACCGGCCAGGGCGTATTGAACTGGCTGTAGGTCCAGCTCTGGTCGCCTTCGTGCTTGAGCAGTTTCTGGGTTTTGCATTCATGGATCCAGGCGCACGCGCCGCCCAGGTCTTCCTGCAGGGCGCGCAGCTTGGCCATGGTCGTCTTCATGACGGTGACGCCGCGGTACGCCTTGTATTGCGAACCGGCCACTTCCGACAGCGACACCTTGATGCCGTCCTCGTCCTTGGCGGTTTTCCATTCTTCGGCCTGGGCCGTCGAGGCCAGCAAAACCGCCAAACCACACAGCACAACGAAACGATGCAGCGAACCCATAGTGTTTTTCCTTGTTGTTGAATTCCGTTCCAGTGAAGCCATCACGCCGCCGTCATCTGCTCCCACCAGCCCAACAACCTGATTGCATCGTCGTTGCTGGTCCCGCACACCTCGATGTCGGCTTCGAAGGCCGAACACACGGCAGGACGTTCCGGGCGGCCGAAGATGTTGCACAGGTTTTCGACTGACAGTTGCACGCAACGCTCTCCCGCAGCCTTGCCCTGCGGCATGCCAGGAATGGGAGAACTGATGGAAGGGGCAATGCAACAGGCGCCACAGCCTTCACGGCATTTCATGACGACGAGCTCCTCGCGATGGGCGGTGTGTAAAAAAGACGGGGCACAGAGTAACCGCTAAAACAGTTGTTTCAAATTGTTCGTGAGATGATTTTGCTGTTCAGCGCCTGTGACTGACCAGTCTCCGACAAAGCGTCAGCCCGCTGCGTCATTCAGCGCTTGAATTCGAATTCCAGCGCGGCGCCCTCGACATCACGACGCTCCTCATTACGCAGTTGCAGCTGCATTTCGTTGCTGATCAAACGTCCGTTGAGCTGAAAAGCTTCGCTGCCAGTCTTGTCCCCAAACATTTGCGGCAAGAAGGCCTCGCGCTTGGGCAACGGCACAGTGCCCTCTGGCTTGAGTTCTTCAGCCATGTCCTCCGGCAAACTCAGATCAATCGGGACCCGCGGCAGTTTGGTCTTGGCCACCTCGCGAGCTGATTTTGACTTGGAGGCAATGGGTGCGCGTTTTTTCACCTTGGCCGCAGCCTTTTTGGCGGGAGCGGCTTTCTGGGCGGGAGCGGCTTTCTTCGCCGTTGCCGATTTTTCCGGCGTCGCACTGGCCGCCGGTTTTTCCTGAGCTGTAGCCGCAACGACACCGCTAGCCTGGAATGTGACCAGCAGGCAAATCGAAAGCCAGAGGGCAGACAAAATCGGTTTCATGGACCCAACGAAGTGAGCGGCAGAGGTTCATATGCTGGCCTGTTGCACGTGACATGACAAGCGCAGACAGGCAATCCCTGCCCGCCCTGTCAAAATCCGCTGGCCATTTCCTGGCAGAGCTGGGTCGCCAGCATGCCCAGTGTCATCAAGGCGCGGTCGGCTTCACGGTTCCAGGGGGTACCGCAATTGAGCCGGATGCAGTGATTGAATTGCTCGGTATTACTGAAAATCAACCCTGGTGCGATGCTGATGCCCTGCTGCAATGCTCGCACATGCAATTCCTGAGTGTTGACCCGCCCCGGCAAACTGACCCACAGAATGAATCCGCCCGTGGGCCGGGTCATCTGCGTGCCTTCCGGGAAATACTGCTGCACCGCCAGCTGAAACGCGCTGAGGTTTTTGCGATATTCCTGGCGAATGTAGCGCAAATGCCGGTCGTACCCGCCGTTTTCGAGGTAGGCCGCAATGCCCATCTGCGTAACGCTGCAGGCCGAGTGCGTGCTGAATGTTTGCAAGCGCTGGATTTCCTGCTGGTATTTGCCGGCGATCATCCAGCCGATCCGCACGCCAGGCGACAAGGTTTTGGAAAAGCTCGAACAGTAGATCACCCGATCCAGCCGATCATAAGCCTTGAGCGACTTGGTGCGTCCCTGCTCGAACATCAGTTCGCCATAGATATCGTCTTCGACAACCTGGATATCGAAATCCGATGCCAGTCGCAGCAACTGTTTTTGCCGCTCTTCGGGCATGGTGCCGCCCAGGGGATTGCTCAGCCGGGTGGTTAACACCAACGCTTTGATCGACCACTGGTTGGCGGCCAGTTGCAGGGCTTCAAGGCTCATGCCGGTGGCGGGGTCGCTGGGGATTTCGATGACTTTGAGGCCGAGCAGATCGGCCAGCTGCAACAGACCGTAATAGGTCGGCGACTCGGCAGCGATCAGATCGCCCGGTCGAGTCAGCACGCGCAGCGACATTTGCAGCGCATCCACGCAGCCGTGGGTAATGACCACTTCCGAGGGGTCGACTACCACACCGGCATCGCGCATGCGAATCGCCACTTGTCGACGCAGCGGTTCAAAACCGGGGCTGAACATGTAACTGAATGCGCGCGGGCTGTGGAATCGGGTGACTTTGGCCAGTTGCTGATGCAGTGCGCGCACCGGCAGGTAATCAACACTGGGTACCGCCGCGCCCAAAGGAAAGACGCCTTCGCGGCGGGACTCGACCAGTACTTGCTGAATGATGCTGCTGCGGGTCACCAGGCCGGGACGTTCGACGCGGGCAATGTCCGGCGTCGGCGCGGTCAGGGCCGGCGTCTGGTGCACGTAGTAGCCCGACTGCGGCCGCGCCCGGATCAGGCCCTGATCCTCCAGGTTGGCGTAAGCCTGCAACACCGTCGCATGGCTGACATTGAGCTGCGAACTCATCTTGCGCACCGAGGGCACGCGCTCACCCGGTTGATAGACGCCACGGCGGATGTCTTCAGCCAGTTGCTGAGCAATACGTTGGTAGAGCAAGAGATTGGTCATGACGCAGCACTCGATTTCACGGGCATTTTATTCTTGTGTGAAACAATACCGGAACAGTTTAGAAGTGTACTGGGACAGTTGCCACAATAGTCGACCGTACAGTGCAGTGTCAGCAAAAACTGTATTGCTTTGTGGATCAAATCGCAGATACAAAAAACCCGGCGCTGTCGGGCAGGGCCGGGTTTGACAGGAGATTTGTTGCAAATCCCGTAGGCGCCTACCGTGCGGCGCCGAGCTGGCCTTTTTCGTCGGAGAACACAATTTCCACGCGACGGTTTTGCGCCCGGCCGCGTTCGGAAGCGTTGGCGTCTACCGGGTATTCGTCGCCATAACCTTCGACCTGAATGCGTTTGTCGTCGACGCCCAGGTCCATCAGCACGTCCGCCACCGATTGCGCGCGATCACGAGACAGCTTGAGGTTTTCCTGCTTGCCGCCGGTACTGTCGGCGTAGCCTTCGATGCGCACGACGCGTTTGGGGTTGAGCTGCAGGAACTGCACGATCTTCAGCACCACGCGATTGGCCGAGTTCTTCAGCTCCGCTTTGCCGGTGTCGAACAACATGTCGCCCAATGTCATTACCAGGCCACGGTCGGTCTGCGTAGTCGCCATCGCGAGAATCTGTTCTTCGAGCCACTTGCCCTGCTGCTGCACGCTCAGCAACTTGGATTCGCGCAGGGCCAATTGCAGGCGCTGACGCTCCAGTTCGAGCTTCGCCGCGCGCTCTTCATTGAGCGCCTGACTGGTGTGCTCCCGGGCAATTTCGCTGTAACGCTGGCTCAGATAAGCGTAATGCTGCACGTCAGAGCCACTGCCCCAATAGGTGGACAGACGATCGGCGCGGGCCAATGACTCACCGGCGCGAATCACGTCTTTCGGCGCGATACGCAGCACGTTGGAATCTTCCTTGACCTTCTGAAAGTCGGCGCCGGCCTGCTGCAAGGCGTCTTCGCTGCGTTGACCGGCGCACCCCTGGAGACTTGCGCACGCGGCCAGAAGCAAGCCACCGAGGGCCATTGAGTTAAGGCTCATTGGGCATCTCCCAGTTGCTTGCGCAGGCGAGTGATGCGGGTGTTGAGCACATTCAATTGTTCTTCGCTTTTCAGAGTCAGGACCTTGGCCTCGGCCAGACGAGCATCCAGTTCCGCCTGTTCGGCGCGCATGCGGGCATGCTTGTAAGACTCGTCGGCCATGTCGCCCTGGGCGCGACTGAATTTCTGTTCGGCCAGTTTCATCTCGGGCACATCGTCGGCGGTGGCACCCACGGCTTTGGCCTGTATGAGCGCCTGTTCCGTCAGGCGGATTTGTTCATTCGGCGCCGGATCGGCTGCACAGCCCGCCAGAGCCACAATGGCCAGGGCAGCGAAAAGAGGTCGAATACTCACTAAAAATCCCTACTGTTTTGGGGTACTGACAGGTTGTTGCTGCTGCAATTTCCAGCGCTCGATATTGCGCTGCAGGGCAGCCTCCGCCAGTCCGGACGTGGGCAATTCTGTCATCTTTTTTGCCAGCTGTCCGCGCAACCACGGATCGTTACAGGCCGAGTTGTGGGAAATCGCGAGGAACAGCCCCGGATTGTCGACAGCTTGTTCGCGCGCGACCAGGTCATTGGCCATGCTCAACGCCTGCGCTGCTGCCAGGCCGGAATAGCGACCCGCGAGAACAAATTCCACTTCGCCCAGAAGCAGTTTCTGCAAGGCCTGCGTCAGGTTTGGCGTACGCACGAGGGTCAATTGCTGCTCGGCAAACGAGGCAAATTCCGAGGTCATACGAGACTTTTGCGACACAGCGCCGGGATGTCCGCGAAGGTCATTGGCATGGTTATACACCAGTGCAGAGTCTTTTCTGGTCCAGACCAAATAGTCATTTTTCAATAACGGCGGATGAATGTAATCGAGGGTTTCCAGCTCAGCCACGGTCAACGGCGCATCGGCGAGCATATCCATGCGTCCGCTGCGCACCTCGTCGAGCGCTTGCGACCGCTTGCCGGCGTAGAGCAATTCGACCTTGATCCCCATCTGCCCGGCCACTTCGTGCAACAGATCGGCACTGGCACCGATCAGATTTTTCGGATTTTCCGGATCTTGCCACAGATATGGCGGAGCGTCCGGGCTGCCGGTGACGATCAGGCGCTCGCACTTGCCTGCGGCAAACGACAGCCCTGGCAATAGCGCCAATCCCAGCAGCATCGACCCACCGAACACTCGTCCCACAACCCTCTCCTATCCCATCCGGTTTACAGAAGAATAAAAAAACCCGACCAAAAGGCCGGGCTCTTTATAAGTGAAGCGGCTGGATTAGACCAGCTTCTCCAGCTCGGGGATGGCTTCGAACAAGTCCGCCACCAGGCCGTAATCGGCTACCTGGAAGATCGGCGCCTCTTCGTCCTTGTTGATCGCAACGATCACTTTGGAGTCTTTCATGCCCGCCAGGTGCTGGATCGCGCCGGAGATACCGACGGCGATGTACAGCTGTGGCGCAACGATCTTGCCGGTCTGCCCGACCTGCATATCGTTGGGTACGAAACCTGCGTCGACTGCGGCGCGGGAAGCACCGACAGCAGCGCCCAGCTTGTCGGCCAGGGCATACAGGTGTTTGAAGTTGTCGCCGTTCTGCATGCCACGACCGCCGGAAACGACGATCTTGGCAGCGGTCAGTTCCGGCCGATCGGACTTGGCCAGCTCTTCGCCAACGAAGCTCGAAGTGCCGGCGTTGTGCGCAGCCGCTACAGCTTCAACAGCAGCCGAACCACCCTCGGCAGCAACAGGGTCGAAACCGGTGGCACGCACGGTGATCACTTTTACCGCAGCGTTCGATTGAACGGTAGCGATGGCATTACCGGCGTAGATCGGGCGCTTGAAGGTGTCAGCGCTTTCGACCGAAATGATCTCGGAGATCTGGTCAACGTCCAGCTGCGCAGCAACGCGCGGCAGGATGTTTTTGCCGTTGGAGGTCGCGGCAGCCAGGATGTGGCTGTAGCTTTTACCCAGCTCTGCAACCAGTGGCGCAACGTTTTCCGGCAACTGGTGCTCGTAGGCGGCGTTGTCCGCCACCAGCACTTTTGCCACGCCAGCGATTTTCGCGGCGGCTTCAGCCACGGCGCTCGCGCCTTGGCCTGCAACGAGAACGTGAATGTCGCCGCCGATTTTCACGGCGGCAGCCACGGTGTTCAGTGTGGCCGGAGCCACTACCTTGTTGTCGTGTTCAGCGATTACCAAGATAGTCATGGTCAGATTACCTTCGCTTCGTTTTTCAGTTTCTCGACCAGTTCAGCCACCGACTTGACCTTGATACCCGCGCTGCGTGCAGCCGGCGCTTCGACTTTGACGGTCTTGTTGGTGGAGGCGGTGGAAACGCCCAAAGCGTCCGGAGTCAGCACTTCGAGAGGCTTCTTCTTGGCTTTCATGATGTTTGGCAGGGACGCGTAACGCGGCTCGTTCAAACGCAGGTCGGTGGTGACGATGGCCGGCAGTTTCAGGGAAACCGTCTGCGCGCCGCCGTCAATTTCGCGGGTCACGGCAACGCTGTCGCCGGACACTTCGACTTTCGAAGCGAAGGTGCCCTGACCGTAACCGCTCAACGCGGCGAGCATCTGGCCAGTCTGGTTGTTGTCGCTGTCGATAGCCTGTTTGCCCAAGATCACCAGCTGAGGCTGTTCCTTGTCGACAACAGCTTTCAACAGTTTGGCAACGGCCAGCGAAGTCAGATCTTCAGCGGATTCGACGAGAATGGCGCGATCGGCACCCAGAGCCAGCGCGGTGCGCAGTTGCTCTTGAGCAGTGGCGGGACCAATGGAGACGACGACGATTTCAGTCGCAACACCTTTCTCTTTCAGGCGTACGGCTTCTTCCACTGCGATTTCGCAGAACGGGTTCATCGACATCTTGACGTTGGCGAGGTCAACGCCGGAATTGTCCGCCTTGACGCGAACCTTGACGTTGTAATCAACAACGCGTTTGACAGCTACAAGAACCTTCATGGATTCCTCGTTACTCTCCGGTGAAAAGAAAGCCGCCCGGGCGAACCTGGCGGTTGATACTCATCGGCGCAAGGGCACCTCTAAAAACGCCGGCATGAGTCAAGTGATTACTGCTCATGATCGTGATGACCATTCGTCGTTGGTGACCAACAGGTCACTGCACGTCACGGCGTGTAAACTGCGAGCCTAACTGCGCTGCGCGTCACCTTGTAATGCCATCGCCCTGTCTTTAGAGGTGCTCTTGAAACCTGCAGTCAGCCTACGGCGAGCGCAAAACCGACCGTATCTTGACCGGAACGCCTATTCCGGTCAATACGGCAAAATAGCCGTTCATAAGCCACGGTGACTTTGATTTCTCTGGGCTGGAGCTGATTCAAACAAACGTTTGTATTGGACGCTGTGAGTGGTGTAGATATAATGCGCCACCCAGAGAGAAAGGTGGCTATCGATGGTCCTGTTCTGCGCCCCGCGCAGCAATTCATGGATGCGACACCAAACCTCCAATTAGAAAAAAACTGTTGAGCCTTGAGTAGGAGATAGCCTGTGGAACGCGAATACATGGAATTCGACGTGGTCATCGTCGGTGCCGGGCCCGCTGGTCTTTCCGCCGCCTGCCGCTTGAAGCAGAAGGCCGCCGAAGCCGGTAAGGAAATCAGCGTCTGCGTGGTCGAAAAAGGCTCCGAAGTCGGTGCTCATATTCTGTCCGGCGCGGTGTTCGAACCCCGCGCCCTGAATGAACTGTTCCCGGATTGGAAAGCACTCGGCGCGCCGCTGAACACGCCAGTCACCCGCGACGACATCTTCGTGTTGAAAAATGCCGAGAGCGCGCAAAAGATTCCTGACTTCTTTGTGCCCAAGACCATGCACAACGAAGGCAATTACATCATTTCGCTGGGCAACCTGTGCCGCTGGCTGGCTCAACAGGCCGAGAACCTCGGCGTAGAAATCTACCCCGGCTTCGCTGCTCAGGAAGCGCTGATCGATGAGAACGGCGTGGTTCGCGGCATCATCACTGGCGATCTGGGCGTCGACCGCGAAGGCCATCCGAAAGACGGCCTGTACACACCCGGCATGGAATTGCGCGGCAAGTACACGCTGTTCGCCGAAGGTTGCCGTGGCCACATCGGCAAGCAGTTGATCAAGCGCTTCAATCTCGACAGTGAAGCCGACGCCCAGCACTACGGCATCGGTCTGAAAGAGATCTGGGACATTGACCCGGCCAGGCATCAGCCAGGCCTGGTGGTGCACACGGCCGGTTGGCCGATGGACATCATGGGCAGCGAAAACACCGGCGGATCGTTCCTGTATCACCTGGAAAACAATCAGGTGGTGGTTGGCCTGATCATCGATCTTTCCTACAGCAACACCTTCCTCTCGCCATTCGACGAGTTCCAGCGCCTCAAGCATCATCCGGTGCTCAAGCAGTATCTGGAAGGGGGCAAGCGCGTTAGCTATGGCGCTCGCGCAATCTGCAAAGGTGGCCTGAACTCGCTGCCGAAGATGGTCTTCAAGGGCGGCGCGTTGATCGGTTGCGACCTCGGCACGCTGAACTTCGCCAAGATCAAAGGCAGCCACACCGCGATGAAGTCCGGCATGCTCGCTGCTGAGTCTGTCGCCGAGGCATTGTTCGCCGAGAAGGATGGCACTGAAGAGCTGATCACTTACGTCGACGCGTTCAAAAAGAGCTGGCTCTACGAAGAACTGTTTGCCAGCCGCAACTTCGGCGCGGCGATTCACAAGTACGGCGCTATCGTCGGCGGCGGTTTCAACTGGCTCGATCAGAACATTTTTGGCGGTAAACTGCCGTTCACCTTGCACGACAACACGCCGGATTACGCGTGCCTGAAACTCGCGGCGGACTGCAAGAAGATCGACTACCCGAAACCGGACGGCAAGATCAGCTTTGACAAACTCAGCTCGGTATTCATCTCCGGTACCAACCACGAAGAAGAACAACCTTGCCACCTCAAGCTGACCGACCCGAGCATCCCGATCGGCAAAAACCTGCCGCTCTACGATGAGCCTGCCCAGCGCTACTGCCCGGCCGGCGTGTATGAAGTGGTCACCAGGGAAGATGGCGAGAAGCGCTTCCAGATCAACGCCCAGAACTGCGTTCACTGCAAGACCTGCGACATCAAGGACCCTGCACAGAACATCACCTGGGTGGCACCGGAAGGTGCCGGCGGCCCGACTTACCCGAACATGTAAGTTGAATGGCTGAACATCAAGGCTCCCGAAATCGGGGGCCTTTTTGTTGCCCGCCATTCAAGCAAAAACACAAATCCAATGTGGGATTATGGTGTTTCAGGCGACGCGCTCATCGCCGGGATTACGCTCAAAATAGCGCTTGTACTCGCGACTGAACTGCGACGTGCTCTGATAACCGACCCGATGCGCGACTTGCGCCACGCCCAAACCTTCTGCAACCAGCAATGTCTGCGCCTTGAGCAGCCGCAAACGCTTCAAATACTGCACCGGTGACAGCAGCGTGCTGCGTTTGAAGTGCTCATGAAAAGTCGACGCACTCATATTGGCGCAACTGGCCAGGGTCTCGACGTTCAACGGTTCGGTGTAATGTGCGTGCAGATGATTGAGCGACGCAGCGATCCGCGCAAACTGCCCCTGCTGCTCCACCAGCGCACGCAACACATCGGCTTGCGGCCCGCGGAGGGCCACAAACAGCAGCTCGCGCAAACGGGCCTGGCCCATGATCTGGCATTCCAGCGGATCGTGCAGACAGCGCAGCAACCTTTCGACGCAACCGCGCATGGCATCGTCAAGCACGGCCGAGGTCATGGACTCGGGCGTTTGCGCCTGGATATGGCGCCCCGGTGCCAGGCCCATGGCCAATACCAACTCCCCGAGCAACACGCGATCGATCGCGATGGAGACGCCAAGCATCGGCCCATCCGGAGCGGCGAAAGTCTCGCACTCGAAAGGCACCGGCAATGCCTGAATCAGATAATGCCCGGCGCCGTATTCCAGCGTGCGCGGCCCCAGGTACGCCAACTTGCTGCCTTGGGCGATGATGACCAGGCTCGGCTCATAGATCTGCGGCCCCCGCGCCACATCGCAGCTGGCACGCAACACTTGCACGCCGGGCAACGCGGTCGGCGCGAAGCCGTCGCGCGTGGTGAGCGGCTGAACCAATGAAACCAGGGTGGCGTTGGCATCGAGATGACGGGTCAACAACATGGAAAACTCTGCACTGAAAAAGTCGGGGTGAAGGCATGAAAGCATCATCGCAGGTCTGATGGCCAATGCGACCAATCGACGGCACATCCCGGAGGATTAGGCATGACACCCGTAGGAATCGCCATGGCCGACGCAGGAGATGGCGCCCAGAATTCACCGCCTCACCCGTCACTGCTTCTGCGAGGTTCACCATGTACACCGCTATCGGATATGCCGCCCAGTCGGCCACCACGCCCCTCGCCCCGATGAAATTCGAACGTCGCAGCCCACGCGCCGACGACGTGGCGATCGACATTCTCTACTGCGGCGTCTGCCATTCCGACATTCACCAGGCCCGCAACGAGTGGGGCATTGCCGTTTACCCGCTGATGCCCGGTCACGAGATCGTAGGCAAAGTTACCGCCGTCGGTGCGAACGTCACCCATCACAAAGTTGGCGATCTGGTCGGGGTCGGTTGCATGGTCGACTCCTGCCGCAGTTGCGAAGCCTGCCAGGCGAACCTGGAGCAGTACTGCCTCGAAGGTCCAACCCTGACCTACGCCACCCCGGACCGCGTGGACGGCAGCAACACCATGGGTGGTTATTCCGACAGCATCGTCGTCAGCGAGCATTTCGTCGTACGCATTCCAGAAAAACTCGACCCGGCCAGCGCCGCGCCGATTCTCTGCGCCGGGATCACCACCTATTCGCCGCTCAAGCATTACGGCGTCAAAGCGGGCGACAAGGTCGGCATCCTCGGCATGGGCGGCCTCGGCCACATGGGCATCAAGTTCGCCAAGGCCATGGGCGCGGAAGTGACGTTGTTCACTCGCTCGGCAAGCAAGGCTGAGGAAGGCCGTCGCCAGGGTGCGGACCACGTGATCGTGTCCACCGATGCCGAACAAATGAAGGCCGCTGCCGGTCATTTCGACTTCCTGCTCGACACCATTCCGGTGCAACACGACCTCAATCCCTACCTGGATACCTTGCGGTTCGACGGCGTGCACATTCTGGTCGGCTTGATCGAGCCGATTGAACCACCGGTCCACGCTGGCAAACTGGTGATGAGCCGTCGTGTATTGGCCGGTTCGCTGATCGGCGGGATTGCCGAAACCCAGGAGGTGCTGGATTTCTGCGCCGAGCAGGGCGTCACTTGCGACATCGAAATGCTCGACATTCGTCAGATCAACGAAGCCTACGCCCGCATGATTGCCGGTGACGTGAAGTACCGTTTCGTCATCGACATGGCGACACTGAAGGGCTGATCCTTCAAGCTATCTTCAGCCCCAGCTCCGCCGAAAGCCGGGCTGTGACCCCTTTGATCAGGGGGATCAGCTCGGCCATCTTTTCCAGCGGCATATAGGGCACGGTGCTGGCGATGCTGATGCCGGCGACGATGCGTTTGCCGGCATCGCGGATCGGCGCCGCCACACAGCGGATCGACGGTTCGTTGTCTTCCAGATCGAACGCGTAACCGCCCGCAACATACTCAACCATGCGCTGCTGAAACTGCTCCCAGGATTGTTCCGGATGCAGCGGCCAGAACTGATTTTTCCCACCTGCCGGCAGGCTGACTTCGTACAGTCGCTGCCATTCCTGCTGTGTGTCATCCAGCATCAACGCTTTGCCGATCCCGGTACGCGCCAGCGGCATGCGGTGGCCGACCCGCGAGCGCATTTCCGGGCCGTTGCGCCCAGGGTTCTTGTGCAGGTAAAGCACCTCGTCGCCTTCACGAATCGCCAGGTGAATGGTGTCGCCGGTCAGTGCCGACAACTCATCCAGATAAGGCCCGGCCAAGCTCACCAGCGGCAGTTCTTCACGCGCCTGAAAACCCAGCTCGATCAGCTTCGGACCCAGCAGATAGCCAACTTGCGGCACAACGCGCAGATAGCGTTCGTCCACCAGGCAACTGGCCAGACGATGGGTGGTGCTGCGCGTGGTGCCAATCAGCCGGGCGATTTCCTTGAGATCGCGAGCGCCACTGGCCACGGCCTGCACCACACCCAGACCGCGTAGCAGTGTCTGGGTGCCGGTCGGCGCGGCGTCCTTGGCTACTTTTGGGGCGTCTTCCTGCATATCCTGCCTTTACCGTTGAGCGAGTGAACGGGCGGCATTATGGTCGCCCGAAGGCTGCGACTACAACTTGATCCGTTCGACCTTCCCCACCAGCAACACGTAGGAAAGTGCGCCGATCAGCGCAAGCACCGAAATGTAGGTGATCGCCGGGGCAAACGAATCACCGGTGGCGAGGAAACCAATGACAATCGGCGTGGTAATCGCTGACAAGTTGCCGATGAAATTGAACACTCCGCCGGTCAGTCCCAGTAAACGCGCCGGTGCCAACGTGGACACCAGTGACCAGGTGATCGACGCCAGGCCGTTGCCGAAGAAGGCCAGGGCGAGGAATGCAATCACCAGGGGCGTCGATTCAACGAAGTTAGCGCCGATGATCGACGTGGAGATCAGCAAGCCACCGATGATCGGCAGTTTGCGCGCGAAGCCCACGGTGTAACCGCGACGGATCAAAAAGTCGGAAAAGAAACCCGAGCAGAGCACGCCGACGAAGGCTGCGAGAAACGGCAGCGACGCCAGCAGGCCGGACTTGATGAAGTCCATGCCGCGATATTTCACCAGATAGGTCGGGAACCAGGTCAGAAAAAACCACAGGGTCGAATTGAGGCAGAACTGGCCGAGGTAAATACCCCAGAGTTTGCGTTTACTGAGAACGATGCCGAGGTCTGTCCAGCTGAATTTTGCCTTAGCCTTGGCGGAGTCGGCCTGGATATCGACCAGCCCGCCGCCTTCACGGATCAGCTCGATTTCGGCGTCATTGGCACCCTTGAATTCCCGTGGCTCGCGGTAAACGGCGTACCAGATCACCGCCCAGAGAATGCCCACCGCACCGGTGCTGACGAATACCATGTGCCAGCCGTAATGGTGCTGCAACCAGGCCAGGACCGGCGTCAGAAATGCGAGGCCGACGAACTGCCCCGACGTGTAGAAACCGATCGCCGTGGCGCGTTCGCGCTCCGGAAACCAGGTCGTGACCACGCGGCTATTGATCGGATACGCCGGCGCTTCGAGCGCACCGACGGCCATGCGCAAAACAAACAATGCGATGAAACTGGCGGCGAAGCCGAGCATGACCGTGGCGATCGACCACAGCAATAAAGCGACGCTGTAGAGGATGCGTGGCGGAACGCGGTCAACCAGCCAGCCCCCGGGAATCTGCATGGCGGCGTACGTCCAGCCGAATGCAGAGAAAATCAGGCCGACGTGGATCGGGTCGATTCCCAGTTCGCTGGTCAGCGCCGGGGCGGCAATCGACAGGTTGCTGCGGTCCAGATAGTTGATGACCACGGTGATGAACAACAGCACCATGATGAAAAATCGCTTGCGGCTGGGCGCCACCAACGACGCCTGCCCGGTGAGGGTTTGCGGTTGCATGGGGTGTGCCTCTTTTTGTGTTTATTGAGGTCGATGAGAAATCGAGGGTTGACGCAAATCTCCCGTCCATGGGGATCCAGTGTGGGAGCGAGCTTGCTCGCGATAGCGGTTTTTCATTCAGCATTGACGTCGTCTGACACACCGCTTTCGCGAGCAAGCTGGCTCCCACAGGGGCTCAAAGATGATTCAAAGAACGATCACCACTCGGCAAAACTGCCATCGGCATGGCGCCAGATCGGGTTACGCCAACGATGACCGACGGCTGCGCGTTCGATCACGTACTCTTCGTTGATCTCGATCCCCAGGCCCGGGCCGTTCGGAATCTTCACGAAGCCTTTGTCGTAGTCGAACACCCGTGGATCCTTGACGTAATCCAGCAGGTCGTTGCTCTCGTTGTAATGAATGCCCAGGCTCTGCTCCTGGATAAACGCGTTGTAGCAAACCGCGTCCAGTTGCAGGCACGCGGCCAGCGCAATCGGACCCAGCGGGCAATGCAGCGCCAGCGCCACGTCGTAGGCCTCGGCCATGTTGGCGATCTTGCGGGTTTCGGTGATGCCGCCAGCGTGGGACGCATCCGGCTGAATGATGTCGACATACCCTTCGCTGAGCACGCGCTTGAAATCCCAGCGCGAAAACAGCCGCTCACCGAGGGCAATCGGGGTGCTGGTCAACGGCGCGAGTTCTTTCAACGCTTCGTAGTTTTCGCTGAGCACCGGTTCTTCGATGAACATCAGTTTGTACGGGTCGAGTTCCTTCATCAGCACCTTGGCCATCGGCTTGTGCACGCGACCATGGAAGTCCACACCGATGCCGACGTTCGGGCCCACCGCATCGCGTACGGCGGCGACATTGGCCAGAGCGAGGTCGACCTTTTCGAAGGAATCAAGGAACTGCAGCTCTTCGGTGCCGTTCATTTTTACCGCGGTGAAACCGCGTTCGACGGCCTCTTTCGCGGCGCGCGCGGTGTCCGCCGGGCGGTCGCCGCCGATCCATGAATAGACGCGAATCTTGTCACGCACCTGGCCACCCAACAGGTCACTGACCGACACACCCAAGGCCTTGCCCTTGATGTCCCACAACGCCTGATCAATACCGGCCAGTGCGCTCATGTGAATCGCGCCTCCCCGGTAAAAGCCGCCGCGGTACAGCACCGTCCAGATATCTTCGATATTGCGTGGGTCTTTGCCGATCAGGTAGTCGGACAATTCCTCAACAGCCGCGGCGACGGTGTGGGCGCGGCCCTCCACCACGGGCTCGCCCCAACCGGTCACGCCCTCGTCGGTCTCGACCTTGAGGAAGCACCAGCGCGGTGGAACGATGAAGGTGGTCAGTTTGGTGATTTTCATCTCGTGCCTCTTGTTATAAATGCAGCTTTATCAGATGCGGCGTTTGCAGCGCCAAAAATTCTTAGCGAAGGGCTTTCCAGGCAGCGACATAGGCCTCGGCATTGGTCGCCACTTGCTCAGGTGTCATGCCCGGTTTAAACAGACCGGAACCGAGGCCGAAGCCTTTAACGCCGGCATCGATGAACGCCTGCATGTTGTCCGGGGTGATGCCGCCGACCGGCGCCAGAATCGTTCCGGCCGGCAGTACCGCGAGCCAGGCTTTGACGACAGCCGGGTTCATCTGCTCGGCGGGGAACAGCTTCAGCACATCCGCGCCTTCGGCCAGTGCGGCGAATGCTTCGGTCGGCGTCGCGACACCCGGCGACAGATACAGCCCCGCCGCTTTCGCCGCGCGCAAAACCCTGGCATCGCTGTGCGGCATGACGATCACCTGGCCACCCGCCGCTTTCACCTGCTCGACTTGATCCGGCGTCAACACGGTGCCCGCGCCGATCAGGCAATCGGCGGGCAACGTACTGCGCAGGATGCGGATACTTTCGTACGGCTCAGGGGAATTGAGCGGCACCTCGATGACGCGAAATCCGGCGGCATACAGGACTTCTCCGATAGCCGCGGCCTCTTGCGGACGCAGGCCCCGCAAGATCGCAATCAGACCGTTTTGCGCCAGTGCTTGTTTGAGCATGTCAGACCTCCAGTCAGGTTTAACGGGATGTAGGTGCTGCGACCAGCCCGGCGGCCAGCGCCAACTGCCACAACCCGCGTTCGGTGGCTTGCTCGGCCAGGGTCACGCAGGCGAAACCGCAGGCGTCGAGCGCACGGCGGTAGCGAGTACATAATTGAGCGTTGCCGATCAGAATGATCGAGGGCAGATGCACGGTATCGCGGCGCCGACGCTGGACGGTGGCCAGGGCCAGCAGCTCATGGCCGATCATCAGGCCGGACAGGTAATCGGGCTGGGCAGCGGCACTCAGCTCACCGGTCAGACCCAGGCTGCGGGCGCTGAAAACCGTCGATAGCGGGCCGATCTCACCCTCTGCAGACAGGGCTGTTTGCACACCGCGATCGAAAGCATCGCCGTCGAAGCAAGCACCCCGTTGCTGGGTGCGCCCCAGAATGCTGTGCTCGCTGAGTACGGCGAAGATCTCGCCAGTCATGAAGGTATCGAAATGGACGATGCAGCCGTCGACGACTTCGACCCATTTCGAATGGCTGCCCGGCAGGCCGATCAACAGATCGGCGCCCGCCTCGGCGGCGAGATTCTGCAAAACGCCCAGCACCTGGGTTTCTTCGCCGCGCATGACATTGGGCAAACGCGAGCGCTGAATCACACCCGGCACGATGTGCACATCGACACCGCGAAGGCTACGAACTGTTTGTAAGGACTTTCCGAGATTGGCGACGTTTGCCGGCGTGTCGCAGTAAGCCGCTTCACGCCAGCCCTGAGCGCTGCCGACCATGCCGCAGGCGATCACCGGCAAATCCGGCTGCGCATACAGCCAGTCGCCGCACGCCTCATCGAACGCCAGTTCAAACCCGTCAGCGCACAGCCGACCGTTGATAACGCGCGCGGTTTTCGGCAGCTGCATGATCCCCGAAGACAGCGAACGCTGTTCGAGCACCTGGCCACCCTCGGCGAGTTTGTAAGCACGTAATGAGGTGGTCCCCCAATCGAGCGCGATTAATTGCGCCAGCATCGCTTCACCTGTTTTGTTTTTTGGTCAGTGAGTGAGCCGGACTATAAACCTGAACGAGGAAAAATCTCAATATATAAATGGCTATCCCACATAACGGGATAAAGACAATAAAAAGATCGCAGCCTTCGTCAGCTCCTACGTGTAGTGATGTCCGGCCGCAAGGCGGCGCAGAACAGATCGGTAGGAGCTGACGAAGGCTGCGATCTTTAAACGGCTGTCAAGTGCCGTTGGCAAACTCCCGCAACAACGCCCCGTCCATCCGATACCGCACCCACTCCTCCTGCGGCCTTGCGCCGAGGGACTCGTAGAAGTCGATTGCCGGTTTGTTCCAGTCCAGCACGCTCCATTCGAAACGCCCGCAGTCGTTGGCGCAGGCGATTTTTGCCAGATGGCGCAGCAAGGTTTTGCCCGCGCCGCCGCCGCGTTGTTCGGGAGTGATGTAGAGGTCTTCGAGGTACAGGCAATTGCTGCCGAGCCAGGTGGAATAACTGAAGAAGAACACGGCGAAGCCGATGGGCAGCCCGTCGCGCAGGCAAATCAGACCGTGAGCAGTGGCGCCCTCGCTGAAGAGGCTGCGTTCGATGTCGGCGACGCTGGCGATGACTTCGTGACGGGCACGTTCATAGTCGGCCAGCTCGGTAATGAACCCGAGGATCTGCGGCGCATCGCTGGGAGTCGCCGCGCGGATTTCGATGGTCATGGACGTGCCTTGTTCGATAAGTTGAAAACGCCATACTAAGTCGGCACTCGTCACTTGGGAAATCCTGTGCTTAGCGGGCTTTTGTGTGAGTTTTTTTTGTGGCGAGGGGCCTTGTGGCGAGGGGGCTTGCCCCCGTTGAACTGCGCAGCAGTCCGGTGTTTACCTCAAAAGATACCATGGCCTACTGGGGCGGCTGCGCAACCCCACGGGGGCAAGCCCCCTCGCCACTTAAGCGCGTTCACTGGGGACTGTCAGAAATTTTGTGTTCGGGCATACCCTGAGCGCATTACTCGAGCCCGCGCTGCCGGCAGGGCTAAACCTGGCGGTGGGTCGACCGCGCCAAGCCGGTTCAACAGGTTTGAACCGTTCGTCGATCCTCAGGCACCAATTCCGAATAGAGCCAACCAACGTCAAGTAAGGACATTTAATCAATGGAGACGACACGATGATCTTGTCCAGGCTGACCGCTCTTACATTCGCTACCCTTCTGTCCTCTGCCGCATTCGCTGCCAACACTGCTTCCGGCACCGGTCCGACCAACCCGGTTGGCGGCACTGGCTCTCCGGCCACTCAAAGCACGCCCGGTATGAACACCAACGGCACTGGCGTCGACAGCGGCCTGCCGCCGTCCACCGGTACCGATCCGCGGACGCAAGGCAGTGACCCTGGACGTCAGGGCGGCTTGAATACGCCGGACGCGACTCCCGACAATGCCGGCCCCGGCATCGGCTCGAAAACCACCACGGGTGGTTCGGGTTCAGAAGGTGGCGGTGCCAGCCAGTAATCGCCCACGCGAGTCCATGCACGACCTATCCACAGCCATGAGAGGTAACCATGAACGTTGATAACGACCTGGAAAAAGAAGTCTTGACCCGCTTGCTGCATGCTCACCCGAGCGGTTTGGGCAAGGAGGTCCTGGACAATTACCGGGGTGAGAAAGTCGTGGCCAGCGCCCTCGCCGACCTGCAGGGCCGAGGTTTGATCCAGCACGGCCATGTGACCTGCAACGAGGCAGGCGAGCATTCGCTGAACATGCCGATCAAGCTCAGTGCCGCCGGCGTTGAAGCAGCGCGCAAGCTGGACGCTGATAAATAGCACCTGACGGGTCGCAGCCGCCCGTGGCTGCGACCGCTTGAGTGGCCCACTTATTCTCGTTGAATTTCCGGCCTCTTCGCGAGCAAGCCCGCTCCCACAGATGATCGCGTATTTCAATTCATCGCGATCAACTGCAGGAGCGAGCTTGCCAGCGATGGCAATCCATCAAGCGCCGGATGCTTGTTTGACCAACGCATCAACCTCAGCAGCCACGGGCGCAGTCGCCGGCCCCCATCGGGTCACCGCCAACGCAGCAGCCGCATTCGCTCGCCGTGCCGCCTCAATCACCGGCAATCCGTGCGCCAAACCTGCGACAAATACCCCGGCATGCGCATCGCCCGCGCCGTTGCTGTCCACCGCCACCACCTTGAAGCCCGGCACATGCCGACGCTCATCGCGCTGGCTGATCCAGCAGCCCTGCGGACCGTCGCGAACCACCGACAGCGTATCACTCGGCAAAAGCCCGACCAGACGATCCAGAGCCCCGGCAATGTCCGAAGCGCCGGTAAACCGCAAGGCCTCGACACTGTTGCTGGTCCACACGTCGATGCGCGGCAGCAAGGCCTGCATCATCGGCGCAACCGGTGATTCCACCAGCGGGCCCGGGTCGAACACCACGTTGATTTCAGTCGGCAACGCCAACACCCAGTCCATCAGTGCTTGCGCCTTGCCTGCGTGAAGCAGGCTGTAGCCGCTGACGTAGACGTAGTCGCCCGCCTCCGCTGGCACACTGGCGAGGTCTTCGGCGGTCAACTCGCCTTCGGCGCCGATGTAGGAAATGAAACTGCGCTCAGCCGTCGCTTCCGTCACCGCGACGCACAGCCCAGTGTCCCGCTCGGCGCGGTGGGCAATGCCGACCTGGATACCTTCGGCGTGCATGGCTTCCCGCGCGAGGTCACCAAAACGACCGCTGCCGTGCCGACCGAGATAGACCACCGGCAAGCCATTGCGCCGGGCAGCGGCCATCACGTTGAAGCCGCCGCCCGCTTCGAAACTGGCCGATTGCGCCAACACATCGCCGCCGGATTGCGGCAGCTTATCCACCGCCATGACCAGGTCGATCATGACCTGGCCGGTGTGCAACATCTTAGGCATGAGCATTCTCGACCGCGGCGGCACGACGATCTCTCGCCCCGCCCAACACATAATAAATTCCGCCCGCCACCAGGAACGTCACGATCCAGCCCAAGCCGTTATGGCCCAGCCAGGAATCTGAGAGAAACCCGCGGAACCAGACGTTTTGTTCGGTGGTGCCGATGGTGGTGAAACTGAAACCCAGCACGATTGCCACTGCCCACGCGCCGAATGCACGCCATTCGACCCCGCCGCGATACCAATAGGCGCTGCTCGGACTGACGTCCAGCAGGTCGGTCGGGCTGTAGTAATGACGGTGAATCAGGTCGACAACAAAGATCCCGACCCATGCGGTGATCGGCACTGCCAGCAAGGAAATGAAGGTGATGAAAGGGCCGTAGAAGCTGTCGGCGATCAGCATGAAATAGATCGAACCGGCAAAGATCGCGGCGATGTCGACGACGACCGCGTAGACGCGTTTGACCTTCAGACCGAGGGTCAACGTGGTCAGGCCTGCGGAGTAGACCGAGAGGTTGTTCGACAGCAGCAAGCCGCCGAATGCGGTGATCAGGTACGGCACGGCCATCCAGGTCGGCAGCATGTCGCGGATCGCGATGATCGGGTCGGTGGCCGAGGCCAGGTCATTGTTACCCACCGACAGCAATCCGCCGAGGGTGATCAACAACACCAGCGGGATACCCGCGCCGAATGCAGCCGACGCGACAAGGCGTACGGCCTTGACGCTGCGGTGCTGATAACGCGACATGTCGGCGCCGGCATTCGCCCAACCGATCCCGGTGCCGGCCGCCATGGTCCCGACACCGATGATCATCGCGCTCAGCGGCGCCGGGGTGGCGTTGAACACGGCGCTCCAGTCGATGGTGGCGCAGAGGAAACCGCCGACCAGAATGTTCAGCGCACCGAACACGTAGGTCGCCCACTTCTGAATCACCAGCAGAGTCGCGTGACCAAGGCCGGAAACAGACAGAGTCAGCAGCACGAAGATCGCGATGAAGATCAACGTCAGCACCGGCGCACTTTTCGCTTCGACCGGCGAACCAAACAAAATCGAGCACAGCGATAGCAGGACAAAAGCCGCCGTGGTGGTGTTGACGGTTTCCCAACCCAGGCGCGACATCAGCGACACCAGGGTCGGGCCTATATTGCCGCGCACACCGAAAATCGCCCGCGACAACGTCAGGCTCGGCGCCCGCCCGCGACGGCCGGCAATCGAGATGATCCCCACCACCGCAAACGAACCCGCAGCGCCGAGGATCGCGACGATGATGGCTTGCCAGATCGCCAGGCCGCGAAAGGCTACCAGCGTGGCGCCCAGCGGCAGGCCGAGAATGGAGATGTTGGCGGCGAACCAGACCCAGAACAACTGCAGCGGATGACCGTTGCACTCCGCTTCCGGCACCGGCTCGATGCCACGGGTTTCCAGCTGCCCGGCAGATTGTCCGGTGGTTGATGAACTCATGAAAAATGCTCCTGTTGCCTTTTTTGTGGTTGTGGGCAATTGCGCAAGTCGCAGGATATCGGCGCACCCGGATTTATGTGGCGAGGGGGCTCGCCCCCGTTGGAGCGCGAAGCGATCCCCAGAACCGTGATGTCAAATCATCAGGCATCCTTGGGTACAGAGCGGACGACTGCTTCGCAGCCGAAGGGGGCGGTGCGACGTTTCGCCAAGCCCCCTCACCACAGGGAATCTGTGCAGCTTTGAAGTCAGCGTAGGTCCAGCAAGCCCTGCACCAACGGCTCCAACTCCAGCTCATTGACGGCTTTGACTTGCTCGATCATCTCGACCGGCCAACTCTCAAGACCCAGGCAGGCGCCAAGCATCGCGCCGAGAATCGCGGCGATGGTGTCGGTGTCACCACCGAGACTGGCCGCCATGCACAGCGCTTCGAACGCATTCATTTCGCCGACCGCCACTTGTTGGGCCAGGGCGAACGACACCACGACCGATTCCTGCGACGCCACCGAAGTGCCGATCACGTCGTACAGAAGATCCGCCAACAGTGCCTTGTCGCTGTCGATGCTGATGGTCCGCGCCCAACTGATGCGCGAAGCGATGCGCCCACCGGCAACCCAGTGGCCGTGACTCTCCGCTTGCTGCGCGATGTGCTGACCCAGGTTCAACGCTTCGCCCAGGTCCATGCCGTTGATCCCGGCTGAAACCACCGCGGCGACTGCCGCTGCGCTGGAAATACCCAGCGTGGTGTTGTGGGTGACCTGGCAGGCCTCGATTACAGCAGCGACGAACCGCTGCGGGTCAGCGACATCTGCCGCAATCCCCACCGGCGTAATTCGCATCGCCGCGCCATTGGTGGTGCCATAGCGCCCTGCTTCTTCGGGTGAATGGCCGGCGAGAATCATCTCAATCGCCCGCTTGGTCGATGGCCCGAGCAAGTCCTGTGAGCCCTTGGCTTGCATCGTGGCTTCCCACTCGATCAGGCGCTGAGCGAGCAGCGCAGGTTCGATCTTGCCCGCGCCATCGATCAACAGCTGGCCGACCAGAATCGCCTGTTCGGTGTCGTCGGTAATCGAGCCGGCAGGCATGTTGGTGGCGATTGGCTGATGGGGACCCGCGTCTTGCAGATCCCTGATCTCGCCGAACCGCGCCTTGATATCGGCGCGGCTCATCGATTGCGTCGGCATGCCCAGCGCATCGCCGAGGGCCAGACCGTAAAACGCGCCCAAGGCACGATTGAGCGCAGTCATTGAGGGGTTCCAAATTGCAGATGAAGGCGGAAGTGCACCGGATCGAGCAGGCTTTCGACCAGCTCCATGAATCGATTTTGCCGGTCGTAAGTGGTGCGCAAGGCTTTGAGGAACACCGTGCCCACCGGTCGCCCGAGCAACCTGGCGTCTTCTGCGTTCAAGGGTTCGGCGCCGATCCATTGATCGCCGCGCTCGCCGATGTAGCCATAGGCGGCCAGCGTGATGGTCAGGGAATTGTCGATGAGGCCCACGCGCGGCAAGCTATCCAGGCCTCCGGTGGCCGGCATCAGTGAACGTTCGAGGGAAACCAGCGTGCCGTCGTTGGCGCGGCGCCGACGATCGAGGGTAATGAACTGATCGGTGCCGAAACGCGAAAGCAGGTCGGGACGGGTGACCGCCTCCAGCCGCAGCACCTCGGTGTTGACCAACGCACCGCTGTCGGCGAGGGCCTGCGCCCAACCGCTGCGCTGATCGAGTGCCACGCCATCAAAGGTGACAATGGAACCGACCCCGCTTTGCGTCGCAATGTAGTTGCGCCGCTTCAATTCGGCGAGCGCTTCACGCAACGTGCCGCGGCTGACTTTGAATTCTTGAGCCAACTGATGCTCGCCGGGCAGCAGGAAACCGTCCTCCATGAGGCCGCTTTCGATGCGCCGGATGAGTTCGTCGACCACCCGTTGTTTCTTGTCAAACCGTACCTGTCTAATCATGTACAAAGTGAAGCTGAAACTCGGAGAGTGGGCAAGAAATATTTCAGGGAGGTGACGGGAGGAAGTGGGAGTTCGCGGGTGCGTGGTGGATCAGATTAGCAGCCATCGCGGGCAAGCCACGCTCCCACAGGATAGTGCATTCTGTGGGAGTGTGGCTTGCCCGCGATGGCGTCAGTACAGTCAGCGAAATCTCAGCGTTGCTTGAGGCGATCGATGACAACGGCAAGAAGCAGAATCGAACCCCGAATCACATACTGATAAAACGTATCGATGTTCTTCAGATTCATCGCATTTTCGATGATCGCCAGAATCAGCACCCCGGCAATCACATGGCGGATCATGCCAATCCCGCCGCTCAGCGAAACCCCGCCCAGCACGCAGGCCGAGATCACCGTCAGCTCGAAACCCTGGCCGATCATCGGCTGGCCCGAGGTCATGCGCGACGCCAGAATCACGCCGGCCAACGCACCGATCACGCCATGCACGGCGAAGATGATGATCTTGGTCCGGTCAACGTTCACCCCGGCCAGCAACGCCGCTTCCTGGTTGCCACCAATGGCCATGGTATTGCGCCCGTAGGTGGTGTAATTGAGCAGCCAGCCAAAAAACAGAAAGCAGACGATGGTGATCAGGATCGGCACCGGCACACCAAACAGCTGACCATTGCCGAAGACGAAGAACGATTCCTGCGATACGCCGACCGCTTTGCCATTGGCAAAAATGTAAGCCAGACCGCGCACGATCTGCATGGTCGCCAGCGTGGTAATCAGCGCATTGACCCGCAGCTTGGCAATCACGATGCCGTTGATCAGCCCGACAATCAGGCCCATCACCAGCGCCGCGCCGACACCCAGCAACACGCTGTCGGTATCGCGCATCACCACTGCGGCGACCACGCCGGCACAGGCAATCACCGAGCCCACCGACAAGTCGAAATGACCGGACGCCAGGCAATACAACATGGTGCACGCGGCAATCCCGGTCGTCGAAATCGCCAGGCCGAGGCCACGCATGTTCAGGGGCGAGAGGAAGTTGTCGATCAGCAAGGTGCACAGCACGAAGATCCCGACCGCTGCCAGCAGCATGACCCAGTCGTCGAGGAAACGCCGCAGGTCCAGTGGTTTGCGCGTGGTCGGCAGAGCGTTGTTTTGGGTTGTCATCATAGTCACCTTTCAGTTCGCCACGCCGTCAGCGCGGTGGCGTGGCAAAGCCAGTTGCAGCAGGTTGGATTCGTTGGCCTCGTCACGGGACAGTTCGCCGCGCATCGCGCCCTCGCAGAGCACCAGAATGCGATCGGAAATACCCATGACTTCCATCAGGTCGCTGGACACCACAATCACTGCGATGCCGCTTTCGGCCAGGTTGTGGATGATCTGGTAGATCTCGGCCTTGGCGCCGATGTCGATGCCGCGCGTGGGCTCGTCGAGCAGCAATACTTTCATCGGCATTGATAGCCAGCGGCCGAGAATGGCCTTTTGCTGATTGCCGCCGGACAGGTACATGATTTTCTGCGCAGCGTTCGGCGTCTTCACCTTCAGCGCCTTGATCTGCTTGTCGGCGTTGTCTTTTTCCCACAGGCCGCGCAGCAGGCAACCAAACGTGGAATGGGCGCCGCGTGCGCTGATGTTAATGTTCTCGGCGACACTGGAGAGCGGCATGATGCCCTCCTTCTTGCGGTCCTCGGGACACAGCAGAATGCCGGCCGCGATGGCGTCGCGCGGTGAACGCAGTTTGAGTTCATGACCACGCAATTCGAGGCGCCCGGCGCTGTTGCGCTCCAGACCGCTGAGCATGCGAAACAGTTCGGTGCGACCGGCACCGACCAGGCCAAACAGCCCGAGAATTTCGCCTTTGTGCGCTTCGAAACTGACCGGCTCGCGCAAGCCCGGCCCGAGCAGACCGTCGACCTTGAGCGCCACGGCGCCACGCTTGCGCGGGCGGTAATCGTAGATGTCCTGAATGTCCCGACCGACCATGCACGTGACCAGTTGATCGTGGGTCAGCTCGCTCATGTCCTCGAAAGTGCGTACGTAACGACCATCCTTGAACACCGTCACCGCGTTGCAAATGCGGAACACTTCCTCCATGCGGTGAGACACGTAGAGCACCACTTTGCCCTCGTCGCGCAAACGGCCAATGATCGCCATCAAGCGATCAATCTCCCGCGCCGACAAGCTGCTGGTGGGTTCGTCGAACGCAATAACGTGCGCGCCCCGGGACAACGCCTTGGCGATTTCCACCAGTTGGCGCTGACCGAGGGACAGCCGCCCTACTTTCTCCTGCGGATCGATTTCATCGGCAAGGCCCTTGAGACAAGCCAGCGCTTGCTGGCGCAGAACGCCGCGGTTGATCAGGCCGAAACTGGCCGGCAAATGCCCCAGAAAAAGATTTTCCGCCACGCTCATTTCCGGCACCAGGTGCAATTCCTGATGGATGACCGCCACGCCACTGCCGATGCTGTCGGCGGTGGATTTGAACGCCATGGTCTGCTCGCCGATCTGCAGATCACCGCTGCTTGGCGTGTAAGCACCGCCAAGGATTTTCAGCAGCGTCGATTTGCCGGCACCGTTCTCGCCCATCAAGGCATGAACCTGTCCCGGATGAGCGACGAAGCTGATGCCGTCCAGAGCTTTCACGCCGGGGAAGGTTTTCCCGATCCCGTTGAAGCGCAAGCTGCCTTCGGCGCTGTGCTGTTGTGTTTTCAGTTGCGCGTGCATAACCCACCTCTTCAAACAGATCAGGCAACCCCATCGCCGGGGCTGCCAGTGAAATCAACCGATCCTCAGTTCCACAGGCCGATCTTTTCCAGTTCCTGCTTGAAGTTCTCGCGGGTGATCAGCGTCACGTCGTCCATTGCCGTGTACTTGGGCGGCTCTTTGCCGGTGGTAACCCACTCGTACATCATCTCGGCGGTTTTGTAGCCTTCGATGTGCGGGCTTGGCAGCATCGAGCCGAAGAAGCCACTGTCGGGTTTTTTCAGTTCGCCGATGGCGTCGGTACCGTTGATGCCGATGCCGATTACGTTAGCCGCCTTGAACCCCGCACTTTCGGTAGCGCGCACGCCGCCCAGCACGGTGTTGTCGTTCATGCCGCCGATGATCAGGTTTTTCGCCGCGCCCGGCAGTTTCACCAACGCCGAGTTGGTGGCGTCCATGCTGCCCGGGACATCGAGGGTTTTGAGGGCCGAAAACAGAATGTGATCTTTCGGCATCCCGGCTTCTTCCAGGGCCTTGACCGAACCGTCGGTGCGCTTTTTGCCGGTGTCGAGTTCGTTGTAGGTATTGATCACCGCGTAGGTATCTTTCCAGTCCCAGCCGCGTTTTTTCGCTTCGGTCGCCATGGCGGCGCCTTGCTTCTGACCGACTTCGAACGCAGCCATGCCCAGGTACGGAACGTCTTCCATGAACTTGCCGCTGGCATCGACAAAACGGTCATCGACCGCAATCACCTTCAAACCGTTGAGCTTGGCCTTGGCCATGATCGCCGGGCCGAGGGAAACGTCCGGCGGGCAGATCACGAAGCCCTTGGCGCCATTGGCCGCGAGGCTGTCGATGGCCGAGAGAGTTTTCTCGCCGTCCGGTACAGCGATCTTGATGACGGTAAAGCCTTTGTCCTTGCCGGCCTTTTCCGCGAAAGCCCATTCGGTCTGGAACCATGGCTCTTCAGCCTGCTTGACCAGAAAACCGATCTTCACTTCTTCGGCCGCCAGCAGCGCACTGCTCAGGCTGACCGCAGTGACCGCCAGGGCGGCACAGCACAGGGAACGGATCCCACGACGACGATTCATAAGCTGACTCCTTGTTATTTTTTTTGAGCGTTTATTGTTGGAAAACCGGTGAAACCATCAAGCATGAAGCAAATAGTCATATTGTATGATGATTGGATTTCAGGCGTAGTTCCGCGCCGAAATTCCCTCGCGTCAGTCGTGGTACATGACCGAGCGTCCACCATCGAGGGTGATGCATGAGGCATTTATAAATGGCGCCTCATCACTGGCGAGGAAAACCGCAGTCATGGCCCATTCCATCGATTGCCCGATGCGGCGTGGCGGTCCAGGTCCAGGGCGCGCTGGTGTTCGATTTTCCCAGGGCACGACAAAAACCGGGCATCTGTCGATGTCCGGCCAAGTAGGGGTATGAAAAATCGCTGCATCACTTCACCTGTTTTGTTTTTTTAAGTGTGAGTGCGAGTAACTGAAGGGGCCGACTATAAACCCGACCGCCAAATAATCTCAATATATAATTTTGCTTCCCATATTTTGGGATTCAGTCGGCAAATCGATGACAGATTTTTCCTGCAACGTCGACCCGAATGGACAACAACGCGCCGTCCAGTGGGTGATCAAGCGGGCTGGCGGCACTGGTGATGTACAAGGTTTTCAGGTCGTCGCCGCCGAACACGCAACTGGTCGGGCGGCTAACAGGCAACTCGATCACTCGATCGACGTTGCCATCCGGCGCCAGCCTGAGCAGGCAACTGCCATCCCAGCGCGCATTCCAGATAAAGCCTTCGGCATCCATCGCCGAACCGTCCGGCCCGCCGCGCTCATGCGGGCCGAACCAGACCTGCGCGGCGTCGAGGCTGCCATCGGCGTTGATAAAATGCCGATAGAGCGTCTTGTCCAGGCTGTCGGCGAAATACAGCGTAGTGCTGTCCTCGCTCCAGAGCAGGGTGTTTGGAATGCCCAGTCCACGCAGTAATGGCGTGACGCGGGCATCCCGGTCAATGCGGAACAGGCCGCCCGAACGTTGCACGATCGGCAAATCCTCGCCGCTTTCACCAATGTTGTTTTGCATGGTGCCCAGCCACAGCCGACCTTGAGCATCGCAGCGGGCTTCATTGGCGCGGTTGGCGGGGTTCGGATCGGCGACGCAGAGCAGGGTCAGGCGCGGCTCCAGTCCTGGCGAATCGAGATCAAGGCGATAAACACCACTGCTCAACGTCACCAGTGCATCGCCGCTTTCGCAGGGAATGAACGCTGAGACATGCTCCGGCATCTGCCAGATTTGTACGTTGGCGTCGATCAACCGCAGCGCTTGGTTGCCGGCGATGTCGACCCAGTAGAGTGCCCCGGTGGGCGCGTCCCAGAACGGGCTCTCACCGAGGTGCGCCCGGTGTTCGGTGACTGCGGTCCACTCCATGAAACCTCCTGCGTTGTTCTGTTTTGATGGGGGGAGATTCGACGTTGTCAGCTGGCCTTTCTATCGGCCATGACTTTCGGGTAGAAACGTTTGATCGCCAGGTCCGCATTGTCGATCAGCGTCATGCATGCCCACACACCGCGTGCAGCATCCCGGGCGGCGATGGCGTCGGCCATGTCCTTGTGGATCGGCAGCGTGCGACGCAATTCGTCCGGATCGGCCGCCGACACTTCGAACGACACCGCCAGCAACGCGCCCAATGCGGGGACCATTTGTTCGATGAATTGATTGTGGCTGGCAGCGAGGATGCACTCGTGGAAAAACTGGTCGGCGCGGTTGTAATCGGCGCCGCTTTCCACTGCACGCTCCAGCGCGTTGTAAGCCTGAAGCACCGCTTGCACTTGCTCCACCGTCGCACGTTCGCAAGCCCAGCGCACGGCCATGGGTTCGATGGTGCGGCGCAGGTCCAGCAGATCGTCGACGAAGTTCTCCGGCAAACCGCTGCGAGACAGCCAGCCAACGACTTGCGGATCGAAGAGGTTCCAGCGCCGCACCGGCAGCACGCGCGTGCCGACTTTCGGGCCGACTTCGAGCATGCCTTTGGCAACCAGGGTCTTGATGGCTTCGCGAATGACCGTGCGGCTGACGCCGAGCTGTTCGCCCAGATCGGCTTCGACCTTGATGGTCTCGCCTGGCTTCACCTGGCCTGCCGCAATCCAGCAACCCAGCCAGTCAACCGTCGATGCATGAAAACTGCTGGACATGGGTACCCCAATGTAAGGACGGCACAAAGCCGTTCGCAATGGGTGTCCACGCTAATCATCATATGATTGGGTGTCAAATTGATTTTTCGGGATTATGCGCCGGGATCGAGACCGATCGGGAAGAACTCACCCCCGCTCCATAGGCCGAGCCAGCGCTGCCCATCGATCTCCCGACTCACTGCGATTTCGACCAACTGGTAAAAGACATTTCGATGAATGAGGGCTTCGAGATGGGTGCGGATATGCACATAAGGCGCCGGTTCCTGGGTGACAGGATCAGTCACCACGCGCATGGGGTGTTCGGCACCGGCTTCGGCGGTTTCGTCGACGTTGGTGGTGAACCGTAGAATCTGCTGTTCACCCTCGCCGTCTACTTCCACGGCAATCGCCACAAACGGTGCGTCGTCGACCTTGATGCCGACTTTCTCGACAGGGGTAATCAGGAAATAATCATCGCCATCGCGGCGGATGATGGTGGAGAACAGTTTAACCATTGGCTTGCGCCCGATCGGCGTGCCCAGGTAATACCAGGTGCCGTCGCGGGCGATGCGCATGTCGATGTCGCCGCAGAAGTCGGGATTCCACAAGTGCACAGGCGGCAAGCCCTTGGTTTTGGGGATTTGCCCCAACAGGTCGTTGGCTTTTTGCGCATCACTCATGGCGGACTCCTTTGATTTATCGGTCGCTGATCCCCAACAGGCTGCGAGCGTATTGCTCCAGCGGCGGACCCATCAGGTCTTCGGGCTTTTCATCGTGGAACGTCAGTAAACCGCCACGACTCTTGATACGTGCAGTATCAATCAAATACTGGGTGCTGGTCTCGATCAACATGATTTGAATGACGCCGGTGTCGACACCGAGTCGGTCCACGTATTCCTGATCCAGCCATTCATCCGTGTTGCCGATCCGGTCATCCGACTTGGCGAAACGCGTGTAGAGCAAGTAATGCGCACCCAGTGCTCGGGCTTCACCCATGGCCTGGTCGAGACCTTCCGGGGCGCGGGCGCGGCGGACCATCGGGAAATATTCGATAAAACCGTTGAACGCGGTTTCGGCGATGACGTTAGGTCGCGGATAGGGACTGCCCGGTGGGGCGAAAGCGCCTTGGGCGATGTAAACGAATGAATCCGGCTGAATACGCAGGTTGTTCACGCGACGGCTGTCACTGTGATCGAGCAGGCCCGCGTCGCTCATGTGATAGCGGGTCCCTTCGGCCATGTCGCTGACATTCATGCAGCCACCAAGTGCCAAAACGGCCAGCAGCAAAACCAGGCTACGCATCCTACCCTCCAGAGGCCGGTGACGGAAAACCGGCGAATGGCCATGGAATGCAGCTTCCGCGCCAGTCTTCAGGAGTGCGAACATTTGTGGCGATCAGCCGCCAATAATCTTCATGACGGTCGCACCTCCGGAAAACGCCACTTCCTGCTTGTCGCCCAAGGCTTTCATCAGAAGTCGTTGCAGCGCCGGCAGCGCCTGGTGACGCGGTTTGTCGAGAAGATCGCCGACATAGTGGCGATTGCTCGAAGACAGGCAGCCATGTAACCAGCCCGTAGACGACAGCCGCAGCCGCGAACAGGTCCGGCAAAATGGCACGCTCTCATTGGCGATCACGCCGAAATGGCCCTGCCCGGGAATTTCATAGCGAACCGCCGTTGCGTCGACCGGCGCATCGGCTTGCAGATATTCGTGATGATCGCCGATCAGGCTCAGCAACTGCTGCAGGCTGACAAACTGCTGCAGGAATGCATTGGAGTCGCTGGCCAGATGGCCCATGCGCATCAGCTCGATAAAGCGCAATTCATAGCCGCGCTCCAGGCAATAGTCGAGCAAGGGCATGACCTGATCCAGGTTCTGCCCGCGCAACGGCACCATGTTGACCTTGATTTTCAGCCCCGCCGCTTTGGCCTGGTCCATTCCGTCGAGTACAGTCGCCAGGTCCCCGCCGCGCGCAATGCTGCGAAATGCATCGGCATCCAGAGTGTCGAGCGAGACGTTGATGCGACGGATACCGGCGTCCACCAGCAACGGCAACTTCTTTGCCAGCAATTGACCGTTGGTGGTCAGGCTGATGTCTTCCAGCCCCATTTTGCCGACAGCCGTCATGAAGGCTTCGAGCTTGGGGCTTACCAGCGGCTCGCCACCCGTGATGCGCAACCGTTCGATACCAGCCGCTTCGATCAGGTACGCAACACCACGCGCCATGGCCTCGGCCGACAGTTCATCCTGCGCAGCGACCAGCCGCTTGCCGTTAGGCACGCAGTAGGTACACGCGTAGTTGCAGGCTGAAGTCAGACTGATCCGCAAGTTGCGAAAACGCCTGCCTTGACGGTCAACGATCATGGATCACTCCGGCAAAAGGGAATCGAACGGGTAAAACTTGACTCACAAATCAAGTTTTAGCAAGTCCTATGCCTGAGTATATTCCTGCGGTACTGCGCCATGTAGCAAAATCATGGCGCAATAAGGTCACTGAATGGCTCAGCTGCTCGGGGTATCGGTATCGCGCTTGCGCTTGTTGCCCATGCGCACGCCGATGTCCATCAGGAACTGGAAGAAGCCTTCCTGATCTTCTAGCACGTTGCTCCAGAAAGGCGAGTGATACAGCGCAACAGCGCCGTGTACCAATGCCCATGAAGCGCAGTAATGGAAATACGGCGGCACGTCTTCGAGCTTGCCCTCGCTGATCCGCCCTTTGATCAGCAGTGTCAGACGTTCGAAGTTGGAGGCACGGATCTTGTGCAACTCCTCGATCATCTCCGGTACCTGATTGCCCTTGACCACCTTTTCCTCGAGGCGGTCAAACAAACGGTAGCGTTGCGGATCACGCATGCGGAACTCGAAATAGGCCCGGGACAATGCTTCCTTGTCCTTGTCGACATCGGCCGAGTGCAACAGCTCGTTCAAATCCCGCTCGTAGTCGAGCATCAGGCGCAGATAGATCTCGGCCTTGGACTTGAAGTGCTTGTAGATCGTGCCTTTGCCGATACCCACGGCATCAGCAATCATCTCGACGGTGACACTGTCTTCACCTTGATCGAGGAACAGCTTGAGCGCGGTATCGAGAATTTCCTGCTCGCGGCGGCGAAACTCACGGACCTTACGAGGTTCTTTATGCATAAGAAAAGGTCTGATCGGGTCAAAATTCGAAGCCGCGTATTATGCCTAACTTGCGCCAAAATGCACGGATCATCCGACTATATCTGCGCCTGCTGGTCATTTCCTGCACGAATGACGGTTGATGAGAACAGTTCCGAAGCGCAGGTATTCCAAAATTGTTTAAAAAGCCGACCGGCTAAACTGGACTGCGCGCAATACTGATCAATACTTCAAATGTCGGCGGGGCATCTCCCCCAAGTGCCGCGACGATATTGGTGCCGACGGACCGCGTACCATTGTTTTACTCCTAATGGTCTTAACCCGGATTCACCCCCCAGAACCCGGGTTTTTTTTGCCTGCGATTCGGGGTCCAAAGCCCCGTAGGCGCTGCCGAAGACTGCGCTCTTTTTCCCGACGTTACGACGCCGTCCTGACATGCGCCAGGGGGAACAGCCGCTTGAAGTTTTCGGTGGTCTGCTCGGCAAATTGCTCGAAAGGCTCGCCCCGCAACATCGCCAGAAACTCTGCCACTTCGCGCACATATTGCGGCAGGTTCGGTTTGCCGCGATGCGGAATCGGCGCGAGGTACGGAGAGTCGGTTTCCACCAGCAAGCGATCGGCAGGCACTTTGCTCGCCACATCGCGCAAGGCATCCGCATTGCGAAATGTGACAATCCCGGACAGGGAAATGTAATAGCCCATGTCCAGAGCCGCCTTGGCCATGTCCCAGTCTTCAGTGAAGCAATGCAGCACGCCGGCCTGCGGCAATGCCGCTTCACGCAGCAGATTGAGTGTGTCGGACCGGGCTCCACGCGTATGGATGATCACGGGTTTGCCGGTCTGCTGTGCAGCCTCCAGGTGCAGGCGAAACGACTGCTGCTGCAAGTGCGCCGCTTCGGGCTCGTAGTGGTAATCGAGACCGGTTTCACCAATGGCTACGACTCGGGGATGATCGAGTTCACGCAGCAGCCAGTCCAGCGCCGGCGCAGCGCCGGGTTGCACATCCAGCGGGTGGACGCCAACGGAACAGTCGACATCGTCATAACGCTCGGCAAGCGCTTTGACGTCGGCAGCGTTGTCGACGCTGACTCCGATGCACAGAAAGTGTCCGACTCCGCGGCCACGGGCCGCATCCAGTGCAGCATCCAGGGAGCCGTCGTGGGCGGCGAGGTCGAGGCGATCGAGGTGACAATGGGAATCTACAAGCATAAGAAGACGGCAACTTACATCGTGTGAGTGGGACGGTCGGACTGCAGCGCTCCGGCCAGATGGGTTTCGATGCGACTGCGCGCAGTGTCGTCGCCATCGTTGAACTGCACGCCAACGCCGGCGGCCCGGTTACCTTGCGCACCTTTGGGCGTGATCCAGGTGACCTTGCCCGCCACAGGAATTTTTTCCGCCTCGTCCATGAGGTTCAATAACATGAACACCTCATCGCCCAACTTGTAACTTTTGTTGGTCGGGATAAACAGGCCACCGTTCTTGATGAACGGCATGTAGGCCGCGAAAAGAACGGACTTGTCCTTGATGGTCAGGGACAGAATGCCGTTGCGCGGCCCCTGATTGACGGCTTCATTCATGCTGACCTCCCGTGCAGATGCTTAAAGTCTAGTCACTTCTGGCCGGGCAGAGAAACCCATTGCACCAGCAACGCTTCCAGCAACAGTACCCGGTTGAGATTGGCCTTGCTCATGACTTTCTGACGCTGGGCGAGAATCCAGTCCTGAATGTTCAAGACCTTGTCCTGACCGGACTTCTGCGCCAGGTACTGAATGACCTTACGCATGTCGGCCAGCCCCAGCCCCTCTTCATCCTGGGTGAGTTGATAACGCAGGATCAGGCTCGACCAGTCGCAGAACCAGTCGAACAGCAACAACAGCGGGATTGCATTCCAGCCTTCAGCCAGTTGCGTTGGCGATTGTTGCTGTTTAAGCAATTTTTTCACGCCCTCGACCACCAGTGCGCGCTGTTCGCGCACACCCTGGGTCTGCAGATTGACTGCGGCGAGCGGCGAGCCGGCGGCCAGGGTGAGCAGCTCGACGCGTTCATCGTCCGAGCAGTCCGGCAGCGCTTTGGCCAGCCAGGCAAGGCTCATCGCTTCGCTCGGTAACGGACATGCCTGCTGCACGCAGCGGCTCTTGATGGTTGGCAGCAAACGACTGGTCTGGTGACTGACCAGCAACAAAACCGTATCGCCGGAAGGCTCTTCGAGGCTTTTCAACAAGGCGTTGGCCGCGTTGACGTTCATCGACTCGACCGGCTCGATCAGCACCACTTTGCGCCCGCCCATCTGCGCAGTCTGTACGACGAAACTCACCAGCTCGCGAACTTGATCGACCTTGATCGCCTTGTCGGCTTCTTCCGGTTCCAGAATGTAATTGTCGGGATGGCTACCGGCCTTGAGCAGCAGACAGGATTTACATTCGCCACAGGCATTTTGCGGCGTCGGACGCTGGCACAGCAGACTGGCCATCAAGCGTTCGGCCAGCGCACGCTTGCCAATCCCGGCCGGACCGTGCAGCAGATAGGCGTGTGCATGCTGCTTGCGCCCGGCAAATTGCTGCCATAGCCCGTCCTGCCATGGGTAGGATTCAGCCACGGGTCAGCTCCAGCGACAACCCGCGAACCCTGCCCAGACAGGCATAGGTCGAATCTTGTATTCGTTCTTCAAGGAATGTAAACATGGATTTCATATACGCTCGTCTAACAAAATGTACACCCTATGAATCCCCCCACCGAAGCATTTTTTGGAGCCTGAATTGCCAACCATCATCGGTCTTGCCGCCGTAGCCCGCTCAGGGAAAGACACCGTAGCTTCCATGCTGCTGGAGCACCCGGACGTCTCGACTTTTGCTCTGGCCGACCCTTTGAAAGCGGGATGCCAGGCACTTTTCGGCCTAACAGATGATGAGGCCTGGTCGGACGACTTCAAGGAGAAAGATATCCCGCTCTGGAGAGCGTCACCTCGCCAGATGTTCCAACGGGTTGGAACGGAATGGCTGCGAGATCATAACCCAGAGCATTGGCTATTACGTGCTGATCGGCAACTCAATCATTGCTCGTCAACCCCTGCTCCGACCCGATCTGTGAATACTGCCTCACCTGCTTCGCCAACATGGATGGCGGTCCAGGTGTTTTGGGGGCTTAGCGACGAGCAAACCTGGATTGCAGAAAATCGCGAAACAGTGGACCCCTTCTGGATGCTCACACCGAATCAAATGTTTTCACTTATACAAAAATATCTTGATCGAGACTTTCCAACTTACCAATTAACACGCAAGAGCCGCCCGGTTAAAAAACCAAAGTCAATATCTTGCGACATGTCCGGAAAATCGATCGTTGTAATAAAAGACATACGGTATGAAAACGAAGCCGAATTCTGGCGCAATCACAATGGAATCATTTGGCACATAACCAGAAAAAATGCGGCTGCAGTCAATTACCATTCTTCGGAAGAAGGGATCGACGTTCGAAAAGGCGATGTCGTCATAGAAAACAACGGAACTCTGGATGAACTGAGAGAAAAAACCGAGCGTACATGGAAAGCGCTCGCGGCGATCAAGTGATCAACTGCCAGAGATGAGCCATGACTTGCGAGGCCAGAATCACGCTTTGTGAGATTTAAGCAAGAAGCCATATGGGTCGCCCTTTGAGTATCAGCAGGAAGAAGCCTGCTCCGGTCTTCACTCATTTTGATAAGGAACGCCTCCCATGGCCCTGACTATCCACACCAACTACTCGTCCCTGTTGACCCAGACCAACCTGAACAAGACCAACAACGCCCTGGCCGTCAATCAGCAGCGCCTGGGCACTGGCTTGCGCATCAACTCGGCCTCCGACGATGCCGCAGGCCTGCAGATCGCTACTCGCCTGAGCGCCCAGACTAAAGGCATGGCCATGGCCATGCGCAACGTCAGCGATGCCTCCTCGCTGCTGCAGACCGCAGACGGCGCGTTCGGTGAAATGACTGACATCCTGCAACGAATGAAAGACCTCGCCACTCAATCGGCTAACGGAACCAACAGCGACGATGACCGCAAGTCGATGCAGGCCGAGTACGACGAACTGGGTAAAGAGCTTGGCAACATCATGGAGAACACCGCCTACGCCGGCGAAAAATTGTTCGGCAAGGACGGTACTACCGGAAAATTCGGCGCTGAAATCAAGTTCCAGATCGGCGCCACGGCCGGTGAGACGCTGGACCTGGACGTCAGCGCCGCAGCCGCAGCCCTGGCCACTAGCCTGGATGGATTGTCAAGTCAATACACCACCCCAAGCGGCACCCCGGGCGACGAAATTTCCACCGGCGACGCCGCCAACCTGAAAATCGCTGAATTGGCTGCTGCACTGGATGACGTTGGTGAATTGCGCGGCCAGTTCGGTGCCAACATCAACCGCCTGAACCACACCGCCAACAACCTGGCCAACATGAAAGACAACACCGAAATGGCCCGTGGCCGGATCATGGACGCTGACTTTGCCAGCGAAAGTGCGATGATGAGCAAAAACTCGATGCTGCTTCAGTCCGGCATCTCGATGCTCAAGCAAACCGCGCAAATGCCGAGCATGGTGATGTCGCTGCTGGGCTAAGCCGCACCTGAAGAACCCCAAAAAGCGCCCCCGCCAGCATCCGGGGGCGTTTTTTTGGCCGTGATAAACGAGCCGTAAGCCATGAACTTAGGAAAGTTCTTACATAAAAGCTGAAGTCAAAATGGAAGAATCCTACATCCAATCTGACAACTCTCCTGAGACCCGATGAATACACCCTCTGCGAACATCAAGACCGGCCACACGGAGCAACCGGCCTTTTTCTGCTCGGTGCTGTACAAGCTGACGCTGTTCAAGGGTGACGCAGCTCAGACTATCGACCTGGGGTTCTCAGGGGGCCGCCTGCTTGAGCGGCTGATCCAGGAACCCGGGCAGGTAATTGACCGCGAGACACTGGTCTCCCATGCCTGGAACAATCGCGTGGTCGGACCGGGGAGTCTGAATCAACAGATCTATACCTTGCGCAAGATTCTTGGGGACGAGAAGGATCGCCAGATCATCCAGACTGTTGCGCGACGCGGCTATCGGTTCAATCCCGCATTTGTGCTACCGCCGCAACCTGCCGATAATCACCCCGATGCCAGCGTGGAACCGCCGGTCGGGGACGCACCTGTAGTGGATGTACCTGTCGCGCGCCGAAACAATCGACGGAAGTGGGCGCTAGGCATCACCGCAGCGACGGTGCTAGTGGTCAACTTCTTCACAACCCTGCCGGCGCAATTCCTGGCCAGCCGCCAACAAGTCGGTAAGGACAGTGTGGTGTACGTGGAAAGCCAACAACCACTATTGCAGAAGCTGATCCAGCGCACCCATGGACTCAGCCAGCGGATACTTGATTTGAGTGACAAGCCGGTACAACTGGCAATCGTCGGCGGGGATAGCGGTTACTACCGTATCTACTGCACGCCGCAGGGCGGCGAGAGTCGTGCTATCCGCGTGCAAGACGATCAGATTGAAAACGTCAGTGACAGCCAACTGCGCAAGTGCATGGAATAACGCGCCAACGCTACAGCGCCTTGATGTAGTCCGCCGAACCACCTGAATAACTCACGTGATCATCACTGAACAGCTGGCGATACAAGCCCTCGGCCTGGTGCGTCAGCAGCAGCAATTCGATGCGCCGATTCGCCCCGTTCAACGGATCGTCGGGCAGTAGCGGCATCACGTCCGCCTGGGCGGAGACCTGTAACACCCCCGACAACGGTAGCCCTGCCGCCACCAATACCGAGCGCGCCTGTAACGCCCGTTCACCGGAAAGATTCCAGTTGTCATATGGGCCATTGTCGCGATACGGCGTGGCATCGGTATGTCCACTGATAATCAGCTTGTTCTCGACCCTGACCAACTCCTGGGCCAAGGTCGTCAACAAATTGCGAAAATGCGGGTTGAGGTTGGCACTGCCACGCTCGAACATGAAGCGCTTGGGGTCATCCTTAATCAGAATTCGCAGCCCTTGCGGCACCACATGCACCTCGACGTTAGCCAACGCATCAGCGCGCTCGGCCAGCAATCGCATCAACTCTGCCAATGACTGCAACCGCTCCTGGCTGTCGTACTGCTCGCTCTGCGATGCACCAGGCGTAAATTCCGGGACAGGGGGTTCGACCGACGCCGCCACGCTGTCATCCATCGGCTCCCGGTTGGTGCCGTCGAAGATGCCGGCGCCCAAGTCCAGAACTGAGGATTGGGTGTCACCAATCTGGGCCATACGCTCCGCGTCGGCTTGGGGCTGAATGATCCACAGCACCATGAACAGCGCCATCATTGCCAGAGTGAAGTCGGCAAAGGCGACTTTCCAGGCGCCGCTATGTTCCTCTTCATGGCCCCGCTTGCTACGGCGCTTGACGATGATCTGATCGCTTTTATCGTTACGCCGTCTCATTCAGCACCTCGTCCATCCTCGAAATTGGTGACCCATTTTTCCAGATGTTTGAAGGCCGGCTTGACGTCCTGCTCAATCAGCTTGCGTCCGGCATCCACCGCCAGCAGCGTCGGTTTGCCCGCGACATGGGCTACCAGAGTGGTGCGTACGCATTCGAGTGCCGACAGTTCGGTACGAATTCGCTGGGCCATGGCGTTACTCAAGGGCTCCATCAGGCAATAACAGAAGAAGATTCCAAGGAAGGTCCCCACCAGCGCCGCCGCCACATGCGCACCAATCTCGGCCACGGAACCGCCGATGCTGTCCATTGTGATGATGATGCCCAGAATCGCCGCCAGAATTCCGAACCCCGGCATCGCTTCGCCAACCTTGTGCAGCGAACGCGAAGGCAGCAGAAGGGCGTCGTGCATCGCGTCCAGTTCCTGTTCAAGAAAACCTTCAAGTTCGTGCGCGCTGATTTTGCCCATCGCCATCAAGCGAAAGTTATCGGCGATAAAGGCCATCAGGTTTTTTTCTTGAAGAATCAGCGGGTACTTGATGAACAACTCGCTCTGCTCAGGCTCTTCGATATGCGCGTCCAGGGTCTTGAGGCCACCCACTTCGACGGTTTCCAACAGCTCATACAACAGCATCAACAGTTCACGCTGAAACTGCTCGCCACGGCGCTTGAATGAGAAGACGCCCTTGATCTGAACGCACATTTCAATGAGCACCTCCTTGGGGTTGCCGAGGATCAGGCTGCCAAATGCCGCGCCTACCACAATCAACATTTCGGACGGTTGCCACAGCACACTCATCCCGCCACCGGCCATGGCGAAACCACCCAGCACACAGCCGATAATGATTAATGCTCCTAAAATTTTCTGCACGTTCTAGCTTCTCTTCGTTAAAAAGATGCGGGCCTTGTCAATGGCCTGCTTGCTCAATTGACATACACGGGCATCGCTGATGTCGAGCACCAGGCCGATTTCCTTGAGATTCAATTCATGTTGGTAATACAGCGTCAGCACCAAGCGCTCACGCTCGTCGAGATGATCCAGGGCCTGGGCCAATAGCCGCTCGCTGTGAACACGAGCCTCGACGCAACTGCCGTCATGGCCGAAATCGCGCTCACCATTGAGCAAAAGTGCGTCCAGGCTCTCGATCGCTTCGCCAGCTTCATCTTGCAGATGGGCCTGGTACTGGGCGGCGCTCAAACCAGTGGCCGCCAGCGCTTCGCTCTCGCGGGGCTGGCGTCCCAGTTGACGGGACAATTGACGCAGCAGATCGCGCACCTTGTGTGCTTTCTGCCGCACTTGCCGCGGCCGCCAATCCAGGCGACGCAGTTCATCCAGAATCGCGCCGCGCACCCGCAAGGCGGCAAAGCGGGCAAAATGCTCATCAGGCAGACCATAGCGGCGCAGACCTTCGAGCAGGCCCATCAAGCCGATCTGCTCCATGTCCTCGCGGTCCATCGCCTGGCTGGCTTGCAGGGACAGCTGATTGACGATGCGCTTGACCAGCGGCAGGTACTCTATTAACCACCTCTGTTCAGCGCCCGGCGCCAACAAAGGTGGCCCGGTGACGACCGGGTCGGGGCTATAGACGGCCAGAGAATCGTTCATGGCCTGGACTACTGCACCAGCAACTTGCTGACCAGTATGCTGCGAAACGGCAGGTCAAGACCCTTCGCGGCGAAGTCCTTGCTCAGATCGGCGTCCAGCCGAGCTTGCAGCTCGCTGATGGGCAACACCCGCAGCTCGGCAAACTTGAGCATCGACAGGGAGGCGATAACCGAATTACGCACCATCGGCTCGATCTGTTTGTAGGTACTGGCATGGGCGTTGACATCCACTTGCAGCGCCAGGTCGAGGACGAAGTAATGCTCGCGGTGTTCTCCCGGCAGGTTCACCACGATTTTCTCGATCGGGTAAAACGCGTATTCCGCGATCGTGTGCCGCACCACTTCTCCCGCTGTGGGTTCCAGCTTGGCGACACCGAGGTGGGCGCTGACATAGAGATAGCCGAACACGGCGCTTCCCAGCGTAATAACCGTGTTAATTCCCACAACCAATAAAATGACTCGCGACATTGAAATGACCATCTTTCAGTCCAAATAAGGTTCAGATTCGGGTTTTGCGCCTGAGCGCTACCGGCAGCTAGACCGTGACCAGCACATCGCCGGGGGCGTGTTTTTTCGAATGAATTTCGCCCGGCGCATCTTCGATGGCCTCAGCGATCTCACGCTCATGCCGTTGACGCGAAGAGTCGCGCCCCGAATGGCCTTGGGAGTCGCTGGAAATCTCCACGCTGACCTGCAACGTGTTTTGTTCTACCAACTCCTGGCGCAGGCGGTCGCTGGTGTGTAGCAGCAAGCGAGCAACATCCCCCTGGACGGCCGAAATCTGCACGCTCAAGCGGCCGGGTTCGTGGGTGATGAAAATTTCCAGACTGCCCAGCTCTGGCGGATCCAGGCGAATGGTCGCCTGTTGAAAGCGCTGCTGGACCTGTACCTGTACCGTCTCACGCAGGGCATGCAACATCTGCTCGCCCCAACGCGCCTGCGGTGCCGCTAACTTGAGACCACGTTCCAGCACCGGTGCCTGCGACGCCGTGGCACCCACCAAGGGCGCTGAGAGGGAAGTGACAGGAGGCGCCAGCGGCACGCCCTCACTGGCACTCATGGCGGGGACCTCGTTCGTACTCGGCAGTACCGCCGCAACGGCCTGGGGCGCCAGGCCAACCTGTAGCCACGCACCCAAAAGGCCCGTGGCCTTACGCTGGGGGGGCTGCGCAAGCACCTCTTGCGTTCCCTGCCATGCCTTGTCTGCAGCGACCTTGTGCTCTGACGGGTCGCCCGCTTCTTGCCCGAGGACCATCGCGCCGGCCACCATCGGCATACGCGACAGCAAGCGATCAACCCCTGGCATAGCGTCGGACAAAGCCGGTCGAGCATCGGAGTAGCCCCGAGCCTGCAACTGCACAGCCTGCTGGTTGAGCATCGCGCTCAACCATTGTTGGGGATCCACCCCTGTCTCGTCCGACTCCGGCACGGGTTCATCCGGTGCTGCACAATCGCACCATTGCTGCTGAGGTACAGGCTGCGGTTCTAACGGCAAGAACAACAGGTCGGCGATCCCGTCCGGCGGCTGCGCATCAGTTGGCAGGCCGGGCGGCAACTCGGCGGCCGAGCCAAACCCTGGACTTGAGGAAATCAACGGCACCATGGGCTAGCGCTCCCCCTGCGCACTGTCGACCAGCGAGTAAGCCTGGCGCCCTTCACCAAACTCGGTATGGCGATCAAGAATGGCCTTCAAGCGCATGCACTCATCGGTGCACGAACTGAGGACTTGCCCGTGCAGTTTTTTGAGCGGCGCCAACTCCACCAACGCTTTCTCAGTCAGTGCGCCTGCGTCCCGCAAACGCTGAAGACTTTGGGTAATAAGGGCATTCAGCTCGCCAATGCGCGCCCAGTCTTGCTTGACCTGGGCATCGGCAAGTGGCTGTTGCAGCTGTAAAAGACGACGCAAATCAGCCTCGGGCAGCATGGACGCCCTCCCAACCTTCGCGTATCTGCCCCAACAGGTGCAGGACCTCATCCAGACCAGAGAGTGACAATGAAACACTTACCTCCACCAAGCGATGCACGCAGTAGTCGTAAAGCCGTGACAGCCCTTCCACCATTTCCCCGCCGTTTTCGAAGTCCAGGATGTTGTTGAGTGCATTGATGATATTCATGCACTTCTCCAGCGATTGGCCCTTGAGTTCAAAGCGCTTGGCTTCTATGTGCCCGCGCGTTCGACTGAGTTCGTCCAGCAAGCCGTCGAACAACACAAGGACCAATTCATACGGGGAGGCCGAGCACGCGCGGATTTCCAGATCAACCGCGCGGTAGCTCTCATAGCTTTCATTCATGGGTGCCTCATCCGAACATGCTGAAGGTTTGTTCCATCGACGCCATGACCTGCGCCAGATTGGTGTATTGCTTGAGGTAGCGCTGGTAATGCGCCTGGTACTTGGTTTCCAGGTCTTCGTACTTTTCGTCGACCCGCTGCAACAGGGCGTTGAGGTTGTCTTTTCGCGCCTTCATCGAGCTGGTGCTGCCGCTGGTGTAAGTGGCGAGTTTTTTATCCAGGGTATCGAGCAGGTTGCCTTTGTCGGAGAACAGCTTTTCAAAGGCTTCGGGATTGGCATCGAGCATTTTTTCGAAAGACTTGGTGTCCAGTTTCAACTTGCCATCGGCGCCGGAGACGATGCCGTACTCCATCAACGTCACTCCGCCGAACGGTTCGCGCAGCACCGAGTTGATCATCGCTTTAATCGAGCGGATGCTCGAGTCACCCGCTAACGCCCCGCGCTCACCGTTCTCGCCACCGGAGCCGGTCAGCGTGTCAAACGTGGTGAGGATGTTGTTGATGGCGGTGATGAACTCGTTGAGCTTGTCCTTGGTGGCCGTCTGGTCGCGACTGATATCCACGGTCAGAGGCTTGTCGCCGGCGGCATGGGCCTTGGTGAAGGTCAAACTGACGCCGTCGATCGTGTCCTTGAAAGTGTTCGAACCTTGCTCCAGACGCATGCCACCGGCATCTGCGCCGAGGTAGACCACCGCGTTCTGCGCCTTGGACAGTTCCTTGGCGGAGCCAAGCGCACTTTCCAGCGGACTTCCGGTGGCATCGGTGCTCAATTCGATCCTGGAGTCGGCGCCGGTTTCTTCCGCGGTCAGCACCATGGTCACTTCGCCGCCGCTGCGAACCAGTGTCGCTTTGACGCCCTTGTTATCGGCGTGATTGTTAATCGCGGCGGCGAGTTCTTCCTGGCTCAATTCGCCATCGCCGTTGCCGTCGGCCGCAGCCAGGTCAACGTTGAACTCCACGCCGTTCTGCTTGATGGTCAGGTTACCGCCGTCGGCGGCATCGGTGCCCAAACCACTGAGTGCCACCTGATGACGACTGGCCAGTTGTTCAACAAAAAACTGATAGCTGCCCTCCTTGGCATTGGCGCCTACGGTGGCGCTGGCCATGCCTTCGGAACTGAAAGTGGCGGCGTTGATCACCATGCTTTTGTCAGTACCCTTGAGGCTTTTGACCGCAGCTCCCAATGCCTTGAGTGCAGTATCCAGCGCGGTCACGGCTGCCAGCTGAGCCTTGTACTTGGTCTCATTACGCTGGGCCTGTGCCAGCTCACGCTGTACTTCGTACTCGGCGAGCAGTTTTGCCTGGGACTGAATGTAAGCTGTATCAATTGCCATGTGAGAGATCTCCTTGATTAATAGATAGCAGGACCAATGCCAACCACTAACTAATTGTTTTATAAGTATTTTTTTAAAAAAATGCTGAAACAGACCTTCCGCTTTCAGCGGTCGGGCGGCGTCAGACGGAAGCGCAACTTCCGCCGACAAGGGGTGCGCCGAACCTGTTAATTCAAGGCGACCACGCGCAGTGATTTATTAACCGGGCGACAGCGAGAGATCAGGCAAAGGGAGGAATCAAGCGCAGGCAATGTCAGGTTGCTACTGCCGGTAGATTAGAGGCTGGGGTGGTAGATGCTTTCGGGTTGCTGGTTGAACAGCTGCTGCAAGATATCGCTGTGCATGGCTAACAATTTGCCATTGCGCTCATTAAGTGCGCGGCACCTCATCACCCGCTCCGTCAGGGTGCTCCAGTGCGTTTCCAACAAAGCACTGCGCTCCGGCGCCAGCAACGTGAACAACTGCTCCATCGACCTGGCGTCACCACTCAAACGCACGGCGTGCAATACCTTTGTACGGCGACGCGCGCGCAAGGAGGCGGCATCCACCAGGCTACTGATTTGCTGGTTGGCCAATTCAATTTGCGGGCAATCGCGAGCCATCAACCAGTCGTAAAGGTTGGTCATCAGCCCGGACATCTGCTCATAGCCACTGAGGTCTTCAGCCAGATCCTGTTCAATAACCCGCAGCAATTGCGCTCTTTGAGTCATCGGTCACTGCCGCGGTGATAGGTGAGTATGGCGGCGGCCAGACTGGCGCTGTCAGTGGCCAACTCGCCGTTGACCAGCGCGGCCTTGATCGCGGCCACTCTTTCCAGATCGACTTGGGGCAGTTCGCCGAGGGCAGACTGGATCTGCTGCAGTGCCGGTTTGACCGGCAGCGAACTCGTCACGGCGTCGGCCGGGCCGCTGAGATCGGTCGCTTGCGGGCTCAAGGCCTTGGTTTGGGAGGTATTGGGCAAGCCCATGTGAGGCTGTGGAATGATTTCCATGATGAGGTCCAGAGCGTAGTGATAGTTGACCAAGGCGACCCAACAGGTGACTGCCTTAAATCAAATGTGCGAAGAATATGATTTGTTACGACACCGCCTGATTACGCCACCAGGTCTGACTGGCCAGCCCGTCCTGGATTTTTTGTTCCTGGCGCGACAGTTCGGCCTGCCAGGCCAGTACCTTGCCCTCGATTACATGGGTCAGTACTTTCTCCTGCCGCATCGTCACCAGCAGTTCGTCTTGAATGCGCCGCAGGGTTTGTTCGGCCAGTTTCAACTCCCGTGTCTGCAAATTGGTCATGGCGTGCAGCGTGGCTTTGTACTGCTGCTGATTGTGGCGTTGCAACGGTGTCGTGGTGGCGCTGCTGAACCCGCACAAACGGGCCAGGCCGGCGATATTGTTGCGATAGCGCTGGCAGAGATTCTGTTGGTAGGTAACACGGGCCATGACCTGACGCACCTGAATCCCGCGCAAGTCGGCCAGGCGGCTCAATACTTCGATTCCTTGCTTCATCCGGGCGCCCTCATTTGACGATGCTCTGCAAGGTCGCCACGCACAGGGAGAGTTCAGCAATAGCCCCGACATCCTGGCGCAAAAACCGCTCCAGACTGGGTGCCAGCTTGACTGCACGATCGGTAGCCTGATCCATGCCGGGGGTGTAGCCACCCAACGGGATCAACTCCCTTATCCGCTCATACAGACCGGAATACTCCTTGAACGCCCGCGCAGCACGCTGATGCTTGTGGTCGACCACCTGGCTCATGCAGCGACTGACCGAGGCGGCGACATCAATGGCCGGGTAGTGGCCGACATCGGCCAACTTGCGTGACAACACAATGTGGCCATCGAGAATGGCCCGGGCACAATCGACTATTGGATCCTGCTGGTCATCGCCCTCGGCGAGTACGGTGTACAAGGCGCTGAGACTGCCGGTGGCGCTTTCGCCGTTGCCGGCGCTTTCGACCAACTCCGGTAACATGCCAAACACCGAGGGCGGATAACCCTTGGTCGCCGGCGGCTCACCCAAGGCCAAGGCAATTTCGCGCTGGGCCATGGCGTAGCGGGTCAGGGAGTCCACCAACAGCAATACATCGTTGCCCTGATCACGAAAGTATGCGGCAATGCTGTGGCACAATTCGGCGGCCTTGAGGCGCATCAAGGGTGACTCGCTGGCCGGTGCTACCACCACCACGGCCTTGCGCAAGCCTTCGGGGCCCAGGGAGTGCGTTATAAATTCCTGCACTTCGCGGCCGCGCTCGCCAATCAGTCCGACCACCACCACATCGGCCTTGGTTTGCCGGGTAATCATGCCCAGCAACACACTCTTGCCAACTCCGCTGCCCGCGAACAGCCCCACCCGCTGTCCCTTGCCCAGGGTCAACAATGCGTTGATGGCACGCACTCCAACGTCCAGCGGCTCGCTGACCGGCTGGCGTTTGAGAGGATTGACCTTAGGCAGTTCGACCGACAATGGGTCACGCCCGCTCAACTTGCCCAAGTCGTCCATCGGCTCACCCAGCCCGTTGACCACCCTGCCCAACCATGACTCGTCAATGTGCAGGGCCGCTTCATCGCGGGCGGCAAACACTCGTGACCCAGAACTCAGGCCAACGGGTTTCTTGAACGGCATCAGATAGGTGATCTCGCGATTGAAACCAACGACCTGCGCGTCCAGCAAGCTACCATCCGCCTGCTCGACATAGCAGCGCTGGCCGGTCACCCGCTGACAGCCCAAACTCTCGAGCAGCATGCCGGACATGCGTACCAGGCGCCCACTGACCTTGGCCAGTTGCACGGTCTCCAGCGAACGCAATGCCTCATCCAGCTCGAAGCGTTTGAGCATGACTCACTCCTCCATCAAGTGCAGGTGTTCGGACAACGTTTGCACGCAGGCGTCCAGGCGTTGCTGACATCCAACATCCACCTCGGCCTGGGTGCTGACAATGCGGCACTCTCCCAGCGCCAGCGACTCGTCCGCCACCAGACGCCAGGCCGCAGCCCGGTCGGGAGCCAAATCCTTGATCCGCGCGAACTCCTGCGGGTGCAACAGCACGTGCACGTCTTCGGGTTGCAGCGGCATGCCCGCCAAAGCTTCTTCGACCAACGTTAATAGTTGCGTTGGATTCAGGGTCAGCTCGCAGCGAATCACCTGTTCGGAGACCTTCTTCACCAGCGCCAGCAGTTCCTGGCGCCGCTTGAGCTCAAACTCAGCCATAAAACTGCGCAGCTTGCGATTCACCGACTCCAAGGGTTCGCTGGCTTGATCAAACGATTGGCGGCCTTCAAGCATGCCCTGGACCAGACCTTCACGACGCCCTTCTTCGCGGCCAACGGCAATCCCTTCGCGCTGACCTTGCTCTCGACCCTGGTTAAGGCCTTCCAGGTAGCCTTTTTCGTTGCCTTCCTGGAACCCGTCGGCCACGGCCCGCTGCAATGCGATAGGATCGTCGCTCCACTGCGGCGCTTCACGATCCGGCAACGGCGGAAACCGATAAGGCCGCCAATCAGTGCCCTTCGCATTTACCACTTTGATTGACACACGACAGCCCTCACTCGACGGTTTGCTCACGGAATAACTGCACGGCCAGGCCGCCTTCGGTAGCCATCTCGCGCACCACCCCCATGATTTCCTTGCGCACCTGCTCTACCCGGCTCAACGGTACCGGACCCTGACGGCGGTTCTGCGCTTCCATCTGCTGCATCTGACGCCGAGGCATGGCGCCCTGGATCGCCTTGACCACCGCGGGTTCGGCGCCTTTGAGCGCGACCACCCATTCACTGAGAGGAATGGCCTCAAGCAATGCCTGGAGCACCTCGTCGCTCTGGCGTGAGAGGATGAAAAAGTCATACATCTCATCCTCGATGCGCTCAACCAAGGCGTTGTCGTGAGCGCGCAGAAGTTCAAACATGTGATCGCGGTCGCCCTTGTAGCGGTTCATGATATCGGCGGCCTGCTTGACCCCGCGCACCTGGGAGCCCTGGCTGGAGAGCACCGACAGACTGCGCTCGATCAACAGCTCCAATTCCTTGATCACATCGCCATTGATTTCATTGAGGTTGGCGATCCGGTACAGCAACTCATCCTGACGCCAGCTTGGCATGCTTTCCAGCACCTCACTGGCCATTCCGGGGGGCAAGAAGGCGAGAAATACCGCTTGCATCTGCGCATGTTCCATGGCGATCAGGGTGCCAAACTGTTTGGGATCGACCCATTCGAGCCTGACCATTTTGGCGCGAATTTCCTCGCCGTAGATGCTGTCCAGCAGACCACGGGTGATCTCGTTGCCCAATGCCTTGCCTAACATGCCTGACAAGTAGCTACGCGAAGCCCCCTTGATGCTGCTCTGCTCTTTGTAGTCTTCGAAAAAACGGCTGATGACCTCCGACACCATGGGCTGCTTGACGTTGTTCAAGCGCGCCATTGCCTGACTGATGGTGACAATTTCTTCACGGGAGAAATGCCGCAACACACCAGCCGAAACGCTGTCCCCCATGCTCAACATGAGAATTGACGCCTGCTCGAGGGAGCTCATCGACCGATTCTGCGGCGTGCGTGCCCGCAATTCCTGCATGACGTCAGTTGTGCGAGGGGAAACTGGTTTCATTGCGACCTATCCATTGTTTGAGCACTTCCGATACACGTTCGGGATCGTTTTGAGCAAGCATCTGCAAATGCTCGACTTGCAACTCCAGGCCCGAGCCCGGCGCCGGGAGGCGAATTTCAGAGAGCGGATTGATGGCGCCAAGCGTATGGCCAAATGTGCTGTCCTTGCTCGAGGCCAGAGCTTGGGAGGACGGCTGATTGTCCAGATTCAGCGCCGCCTGTTCACCACCCTCCAGCGTTGCTGGCCCCTCGACACCTTTTATCAGGCGACCGAGTGCCGGACGTACCACCAAGAGCAACAACAGCAGGCTAACCAGAGCAACCACGCCAAGTTTGACCAAGTCATAGAACTGGTCGTTTTGCCACCAGTCCGGTTCAGTCCGGGTCAGATCGGTAGGCGCGAACGGGAAAACGCTCAAGGTCAACACATCGCCGCGCTCGGGGTTGAAGCCCACCGCGCTTTTGAGCATGGCCTCAAGCTGAGCCCGGGCCGACGGGGGCCAGCCGCCCTCTTCGGCGTCACTGGCATTCAACACCACGGCAATGCTTTGGCTACGCAGGTTGAAAGCAGAATGCTTGACGTGGGTGACGCTCTGGTCGTAATCGAGTTTGCGCGTGGATTCCTTGCGCACAGATGTCGCGCCCTTGTCAGCGGTCTGTGCTTCGCTGCCTTTGGCCGGTGCCTGGCCGCCGGCCGGTGGCACCGGGCGATTGCTCAAGGAGCCGGGAACACCAATGGCGAGTCGGTCGAGAACGCTTTCATCCTGCAGCACTTCACTGCGCAAGCGCGGGGAGTCACCAAACGCCTGGAGGGTTTCTTCCTTCTGGCTGAAGTCGATATCAGCCGTGACGCTGATCCGGTAGTTGCCCATGCCAAGGATCGGTGCCAGCACTTGCTCGACATTCGCCGAGGCTTTCTGCTGGTAGTCATCCACTACTTGCCAACTCTGCACCGGGCCGCCGCTGGCGTTGAGGCCACGGGACAACAGCACGCCGTACTGGTCGACCACGCTGACATCAGCCACCTGCAACCTGGGCACGCTATTGGCGACCAGATTGACGATTGCCCCCACCTGCTCGGGATTCAATTGGTAGCCGGAACTCATTTGCACCATGACCGACGCCTTGGCCGGGTCGCGATTGCTGACCACAAAAGAATTGCTTTCCTGCAAGGCCAGATGAACCCGGGCGTTATCGATGCCCTTGAGCGCCATGATAGTGCGTGCAAGCTCGCCTTCCAGACTGCGCTTCAAACGAATGTCCTGGACAAACTGGCTCGTGCCCAGTGGTTCATCCTTGTCGAACAAGCCGTAACCTACTGGCACCGCTACATGCACGCCCTTGGCGCTGAGCAGCATGCGCGCGCGACCCAACTCGGTTTCGCGCACCAGAATCTGGCCGCTCTGCGGGTGCAAATGGTAGGGGATCTGCTCGGCATCCAGCACCTGCATCACCTCCGCCGCCGGGTAAGGCTCGCCGGCGCCATACAATGGGCGCATCGCGCCCAGGTCACGCCACAGGTACATCACTATCCCCACCGCCAGCAAAGCGGCGGCCGCTGCCATTACCCCCAGCCCGATGCGCGGGTCCAGCTTCAGCCCACCCAGTCGGGACCTGACTTTATCGTTGATTTCTTGCAGCACGTTCAGCACTCACTTTCGGTTACAACGGCATTCTCATCACGTCATCGAATGCCGTGGTCAATTTGTTTCGCACTTGCAGCAAGGCACTGAAGGCCACACTGGCCTTTTGGCTTTCGATCATCGCGCCGGCCAGGTTGTCACTCTGGCCGCTGTCCACCGCCGCCATGGCGCGGCTGGCGATATGCTGCTGAGCATCCACTGCACGCATGGCTTCATCGAACGCCGTGACGATCCCGCCCTCGGGCATCGGGTGAAATAGCGCTGCCGGCTGGATGACCGGCTGTTGCATCAGGCTTTTGGCCTGTTCCATCTGATCTAGCAAATGTTGCTGGACGTTCATGATTGAACTCACAGGTATGTCTCCACGCAGGGGGAATGCCAAAAGGCTGAAACGTCAGAGCGCCGGTACTGGCACACCCTGCTCGCGCATCGCACTGAGGCGATAACGCAGCGCGCGCGGGGTCATGCCAAGGCTCTGGGCGGCCTTGGTTTTATGGCCGTTGAATTTACGGATGGTGTCGAGCACATGCTGGTATTCGGCCCACTTGCCAGTGGCACGCAGGGCGGTCTTGCCCTGCGTAGCTGCCATGTCCACCGAAGGCGCCGGGCACGTGGCCAAGCCCAGGTCATGGGGCTGGATAAACAGACCCTTGCGCAAAACCAGGGCCCGCTGCAGTGTGTTTTCCAGTTCGCGCACATTACCTGGCCAAGTGTGCTGCAACAGCGCCTGGCAGGCGGCCGGGGTCAACAGGCATTCTTCATGTTCGTGTGGCGCGTATTGGGTAATGAAACGCCGGGCCAGCGCCAGCACATCCTCGGGGCGCTCGCGCAGCGGGGTGATATGCAGGGGCAGCACGTCAAGCCTGAACATCAGATCTGCACGGAAACGCCCTTCGGCCACCTCGACCGATAAATCGCGGTTGGTCGCCGCGATCACCCGCACGTCGAGCTGCGTTTCGCGGGTGGCGCCAAGGCGCTCGACCCGTTGTTCCTGGAGCACCCGCAGCAGCTTTGCCTGCAAGCCCAACGGCAACTCGCCAATTTCATCGAGTAGCAGAGTACCTCCGTTGGCCAGCTCGAACTTGCCCGGCTGGGCACTGATGGCGCCGGTAAAAGCGCCTCGCTCATGACCGAACAACAGCGACTCGAGCATTTGCTCGGGAATCGCCGCGCAGTTGACGGCAATGAACGGTGCTTTGTCTCTGGCGGCAAACCGATGGATATAACGGGCCATCATTTCCTTCCCCGTGCCGGTTTCACCGGTAATCAGGATCGGCGCACGGGTCGCTGCAACGCGCTGGGCCATCGCCAGCAGGCGCCGGCCTGCCTGGGAACAGGAGACAAAACTTTCCTGGGCAGCCACAGCACCTTCCTGACGCAGCAACAAGGCACGGATCTGTGAGGCGCTGAACGGCGCCAGCAGGTAGTCCACGCAACCACTTTCCAACAAACCAGCGGCGCGATCCTGTTCGGCGTATTCGACAATCGGAATGACGCTGATATGCCGGGCTCGGCGAATCAGGGCGTCGGTCTGCAAGCGCAAGGTGTGAGTGGAAAAGGTGCTGACGAACACAAACACGACTGTGGCTTTGGCCAGTGAAGGGCCTTCCAGCTGCGCGCAACTTTCATAACAGGCGACTGGCCGATTCTGCTGTTGCAAACTTTCGATCAGTGTCTGATAGCCACTTTCCCGGGAATTGCCAATAACGATCACCCCCGATAGTTCTTTGCGAACTTTCGGCTCGACGATACTGTAGTTAAACACTTGATTTACCGGTCTCACGGTTTATACCTGCCATAGGGATCGCCACTTTCGAGCGTCGGAACAACCGTGCCCAAGTACCATTGAGTGCACTTGTACACAGTTCCCAACTGTTCACCGCGTGAATTTGCCTGGCCAGCCATAGACGACCAGGCACTTGGAAGCCCGCGTTCTTGCGATGAAAAAAACTCTAATCGCTGGGCCGGCACAGCGGAAATCAGTAATCCTCAAAACTGTTCAAAATTTCTCTCAAACGACGATTTGACACCTTTTGATTTAACAGCGAAGGCCCCGGTTTCTATACTCGCCGACTCTTAGCTGTTCACCCGTCTGCCTCGCCGTTTACCTCGCAGGCCACCCACGGGTCAATGATGATTCCAGGATTCGAATCACCTGCCCCAATCGCCAGGAACAGTTAGCAAGAATGCAAAACGGCGAAATTTCAGGAATACAGTACTCACCATGAATGGCCATAAGAAAGTTCTGCATCGGGTGCCTGCCGAGCAACTCACGTTTTTGAAACCGCAGAAACTTGGGCGGCACTACCATAAAATTCCGGCTTATATAAAGGAACTGACCGGCAAATACCCCGCCGTCATCAGTGATTACGTGCTGACCCATTACCGTATCAATATAGAACTGTGCGAAGTTCGTATAGACGAAAATTTCAGCGCTACGCCGGAATGCCGCTATCGCTCGGCAATCGGCAAGATCGGTTTCAGCATTGATCGGCCGTTGCTCAGCGAATTGCTGGAAAGTTATTACGGTGGCACCACCCTCCCCTCTCAGGACGCACCACCGGTGAGCACCTCGGAAGATCGCATGCGTGCACGGCTGGGTGTCGACATTGCGAAGATCTGGACGCGGATCATGCTCGGCGGCGTGGCGTTGCAGCACATTGACGCTTCAGTCAGTGCCTATGAAGAAATCCACTGGGGCTATCGCGTCGAATTTTCCTATCGCAGCCAGGCCAGCGGCAGCGTGTCCTGTATCTGTCTATACCTGGACGGCGCCGTCATTGACGAGCTCACTCGAAAGGTGAGCGATGCAAACCCTGCCACGGCTGCCGAACCCACGGTGCAGCGAATTCACGATCTGCCCGTACAACTTCACTGCATCCTGGCCAGAGCCCAAATGCCACTGGGCAGCGTGCTGGCCCTTCGGCCCGATGACATTGTGCTGATGCGGTTACTGGATCGCTGCGAAGTCCATATCAAACAGCAAAAGCTGTTCCACGGGGCCATTTCCGAAAGCGACGGTTCCCTGTTCCTAACTTCCCTGGATAGTGTGAAAAGCCAATGACCACCTCCGTTTCCGATGCCGCCTTCGACGACTTGCTCAACGACCCCGACCTGGGCTTTGAGGTCGAGACAACGCCAGCCGTTGCGGAGCCCATCGCCCCATCGCTGCCCCAGCAGGACTTGAAGTTTTTCGGCAATATTCCGGTAAATGTCACCCTTGAAGTCGCATCGACGGAAATCTCCCTGCGCGAACTGATGGACGTCGATGCGAGTAGCGTTATCGTTCTGGACAAGCTGGCCGGTGCCCCGCTGGACGTCAAAGTCAACGGAGCGCTGTTTGCCAAGGCCGAAGTGGTGGTAGTCAACGGCAACTACGGCCTGCGGATCGTCGAACTGAGTGGCTCGAACTTGAGTGACCTGGCCGGATGAACAGGTTCACGCGACACCTGATCGTCTGTCTGGGAATGCTGGCCCTGTCGCTTCCACAGTACGCATGGGCCGCGGGGGGAGATATTGCGCTCTTCAATCTCGATGACAGTGAAACCGGTCAGGTGTTGAGCATCAAGCTGCAAATCCTGATCATGATGACGTTGCTGGGCTTTTTGCCGGCCATGCTGATGATGATGACCTGTTTCACCCGCTTTATCATTGTCCTGGCCATCCTGCGCCAGGCCATGGGCCTGCAGCAAAGCCCACCCAACCAGATACTGATTGGCATCGCCCTGTGCCTGACGATGCTGGTGATGCGGCCGGTCTGGCAAGAGATCTACCATGACGCGTACGAGCCCTTCCAGAACGATGCCATCTCCATGGACCAGGGCCTGCAAGTAGCGAAGAAAAGTCTCAGCCGCTTCATGCTCGCGCAAACCCATAAAGCTTCACTGGAAACGATGGTCACCCTGGCCGGTGAAGAGCTGCCGGCCAACCTGGACGACCTGGACTTTTCCCTGTTGCTGCCCTCATTTGTGCTGAGCGAAGTGAAATCGGCGTTCCAGTTGGGGTTCATGATTTTCTTGCCGTTCCTGGTGATCGACCTTGTGGTCGCCAGTGTGCTGATGGCGATGGGCATGATGATGCTGTCGCCGATGATGATTTCCCTGCCGTTCAAACTGATGGTGTTTGTATTGGTGGATGGTTGGACGCTGCTGATGGGGACGCTGACGTCCAGTATCCAGCCGTTTGGGGGTGCCTGATGCTGACTCCTGAAATTGCCGCAGGCCTGGTCAGCAATGCGATCCTGATTACCGGGCTGATCGTTTGTGTGCTGGTGGTGCCAAGCCTTTTGGGTGGACTGGTAGTGAGCGTGTTCCAGGCGGCCACGCAAATCAACGAACAGATGCTGAGCTTTTTACCCCGGCTATTGATCACCCTGGGTATGCTGATTTTCGGCGGCCACTGGATAATCCGTACCCTCAGCGACCTGTTTGTCGAAACCTTCAAGCAAGCCGGTAAGCTGGTGGGTTGACCAGATGCCCGCCTCCGAACCCCTGATGCAAGCCAGCCAATACCTGCATGCACTGCAAGGCTACTGGTGGCCGTTCTGCCGGCTGATGGCGGTGTTCAGCACCGCGCCGCTATTCAATCACAAAGGCATGTCGCGACAGATTCGAGTGCTGCTGGCGTTGGTCGTGACGGGGGCTGTCGCCGGCGCGCTGCCGCCGGCGCCGGCCATTGACCCACTGTCTGCCCAAGGCGTGTTGACCGCCCTGGAACAGGTGGTCTTCGGGCTGATCCTCGGCCTATCCCTGCAACTGGTGTTCACCGTGTTCAGCGTGGCCGGTGAAGTGGTGTCGGCCCAAATGGGCATGAGCATGGCCCGCTATAACGATCCGGTTAACGGCGTGTCGTCGTCATCTATCGTTTACCAGCTGTACTTCCTCTTACTCGCGTTTCTGTTCCTTGCCATTGACGGGCACTTGCTGACCCTCAGCGTGCTGTACAAAAGTTTCATCCATTGGCCCGTGGGCAGCGGTTTGAACCATCAGAGTTTTGCGACCTTCGTGCAAGGCATCGCCTGGGTCTTCAGTGCCGCTGTATTGCTGACACTGCCCATGGTGTTCTGCATGGTGCTGGTGCAATTCTGCTTTGGCCTGCTCAACCGCATTTCGCCCTCGATGAACCTGTTTTCCCTCGGTTTCCCGATCACCATCCTGCTGGGGTTGTTGTGCATTTACCTGTCGATTCCGAATCTGCCGGAACACTACCTGCACCTGACCCGTGAACTGCTGGACACCATCGGGCTGATGATGCAGGAAAACACCGATGTCCAATAACAGCGCCCAGGAAAAAACCGAAGAGGCATCGGCGCAGAAGCTGCGTAAAAGCCGAGAAGACGGACAGGTCACGCGCTCAAAAGATGTGTCCACCGCGGTGTCGCTGCTGGCAACCCTGCTGATCCTCAAGTTCAGCTTCGTGAGCTTTTATGATGGGCTTCTGGAAAGCTATCGCCTGTCATTTGTGAACTTCAACTCCAGCGAAATCAGCCAGGAAGATTTGCGCCTGATACTGACCCACAACCTGGTGGTATTTATCAGGATGCTGCTACCGCTGCTGCTGACCAGCCTGTTGGTCATTGCGTTCTCGCTCGTGCCCGGTGGCTGGGTGTTTGCCGCGAAAAACTTCTACCCGAAGTTCAGTAAGCTCAACCCGATTACAGGACTCGCACGGATTGTCTCGGCGCAAAACTGGGTGGAATTGCTCAAGTCGCTGGCAAAAATCGCCCTGCTGGTTGCGGTGGGCTGGATGCTGGTCAGCGATGCCATTCCGCACTTGCTGGCGCTGCAACGGACAAGCTTGCCGACAGCCATAGGGGGTGCCTTCGCGCTGCTGTTCGACACACTGATAAGTTTGCTCGGAGTTTTCGTGGCTTTCGCACTGATTGATGTGCCCATCCAGAAGTACTTCTTTCTCAAAAAGCTGCGCATGACAAAGCAGGAGCGCAAGGAAGAACATCGCAACCAGGAAGGCCGTCCGGAAGTGAAAGCACGGATCAGGCAGATCCAGCGCCAGATGTCCCAGCGCCAGATCAGCAAAGTCATGAAAGACGCCGATGCAATCATCGTTAACCCGCAGCATTACGCGGTGGTGCTCAAGTACGACGTGCAGAAGGCCCAAGCGCCCTATGTGATTGCCAAAGGCGTCGATGACATGGCCCTGTACATCCGCAAAATGGCCGCGTCGCAAAACCTGGAAGTGCTGGAGATTGCACCCTTGGCGCGAGCGATTTACTTCACCACCCAAGTCAATCAGCAGATTCCCGCGTCGCTGTATGCCGCGGTCGCGCATGTGCTGACCTACATCCTGCAATTGAAGGCTTACAAAAGCGGGTTGCGTGCAAAACCGGAGTTGCCACGTAACCTGCCCATACCCGAACGCATGGCAAACAAGGCGTAATCATGAATCTACTGCACAACCTATTACCGACCTTGCGCAGCGGGCGCATCGGGATTCCGGTGGTCATCCTGTCGATCCTCGCGATGATCATTCTGCCCTTGCCGCCGGTGATGCTCGATGTCCTGTTCACCTTCAACATTGCCATGGCAATTCTGGTGCTGATGGTCAGCGTGTCATCGAAAAGTCCGCTGGATTTCTCGCTGTTCCCCACCATAATCCTGATCACCACCCTGCTGCGCCTTACCCTCAACGTAGCATCAACGCGCATTGTGTTGCTCGAGGGTCACACCGGCACCGGTGCCGCGGGCAAGGTCATCGAAGCCTTTGGCGAGGTAGTGATCGGCGGCAACTTCATCGTCGGCATGATCGTGTTCGTGATTTTGATGATCATCAACTTCATGGTGGTGACCAAGGGCGGTGAGCGGATTTCCGAAGTCACTGCGCGCTTTACCCTGGATGCCCTGCCTGGCAAGCAAATGGCAATTGATGCCGACCTCAACGCCGGACTGATTACCCAGGAGCAGGCCAAGCAGCGACGCCAGACCATCGCCAAGGAAGCAGATTTTTATGGTGCCATGGACGGTGCTTCGAAGTTTGTTCGCGGCGATGCCATCGCCGGCATTCTGATCCTGATCATTAACCTGTTCGGCGGTTTCGCCATCGGCATGTTCGTCTACGATCTGCCCGCTGGCCTGGCTTTCCAGCAGTACGCGCTGTTGACCATCGGTGATGGCCTGGTGGCACAGATTCCGGCCCTGCTGCTGTCGACAGCAGCTGCGCTGATCGTAACCCGGATTAATGAGTCGGCAGAGATCACCACCCAGGTGCGGCGCCAACTACTGGCCTCCCCGAGCCTGTTGTTTACCGTAGCCGGGATCTTGCTGGTGCTGGGCCTGGTGCCTGGTATGCCGCATTTTGCCTTCCTCGGTTTTGCAGCGGTTGTGGCGTTTCTGGCTATGTGCGTGATGCGATTTCAACCGCCAGCACAGGCAGATGAACTGGAGGCCGTGGATGCCCTGAACAGCGCCATGCAGCAGGAAGCCGCACAGGGCCTGGCATGGGAGGACATCCCGCATGTCGAGCGCTTGTCGGTGTCGCTGGGCTACAAACTGGTGGGCCTGGTCAACGAAGCTGCTGGTGCTCCATTAACCCAGCGCGTGCGCGGTTTGCGCCAGACGCTTTCGGAGTCCCTGGGTTTCCTCCTGCCGGAGATTCAGATCCGTGACAGCTTGCGCCTGAAGGCGGCCTACTATTCGATCCACATCAATGGCGAACAGCTCGACGGCGCCGAGTTGCATGCCGAGCGGTTGATGGCAATCCCATCGGCTGATTTATACGGTGAAGTGGACGGCATCCTCGGCATCGACCCTGCCTACCGCATGCCGGTGGTATGGATCCTGCCCACTGACAAAAGCCGGGCACTGAACCTGGGGTATCAGGTTATTGATTGTGCCGGGGTAATTGCCACACACCTGAACAAGGTCATCCGCGACAATCTGGCCGACATTTTCAAGCACGACGATGTCGACAGCCTGATGAAACGTTTGATCGAACAAGCCCCCAAGCTCGCCGAAAGCCTGAAAGCACAGTTGACCTATACCCAGCAGCATCGGGTGTATCGACAGTTGTTGGTGGAGAACATTTCCCTGCGCGATGTCGTAACGGTAGCCACGGCACTGGTCGAAAGTAGCGAAAGCACCAAGGACCCGGTGCTGCTGGCCGCCGATGTGCGCTACGCGTTGAGGCGCAGTATCGTCGCCAGCATTGCCGGGCGGCGTGAGGAGGTGAATGTGTTTGTGCTGGATAACGCTCTGGAAAATACTTTGCTCGGCGCACTGAGCATTGCCCAGCAGGCCGGCCCGGTTAGCCTGGACAGCGTCCCGGTGGAGCCCAACCTGCTCAACCAGTTGCAAAATGCGATGCCGGTAGTCAAGGAAAAACTACGCAAGGATGGCCATCCCCCGATACTGACGGTCATGCCGCAACTGCGACCATTGCTCGCACGGTATGCCCGAGTATTCAGTCCCGGCCTGCACGTGCTGTCACAGAACGAGATACCGGAAAACATCAGCGTCAACATCATCGGTACACTGGGATGACGGGCCGGCCTCGACACTGCGAGGCTGGCAACGCCATCGGATTCAGATCGGGGTGTCAGGGCGGGGCCAGATCAGCCACAGCCTTGACTTGAGCTTGGCAATCAATCGCGCATGATGGCTACGGACAGTCTGGGGACCCGCTAATGACATGCAGCCGTCTTCAGATATTCCTGCACCAAGGCAGGGAATATCTGCGACAAGAGCACCTCACCGGCGACTGCCCAACGATTGCGTACTGTGGAAGCGGTCTCAGGCCATCAGGCCCAGGACGGTGTGGCGAGAAATGTGGGACTGAGCCAGAATCATCTGCGCGACCCGCTTGAACTCCGCAGGGGATTCTCCGCGAGCGAACACACGACCGGCGAAGTCATGGGCCCAGCGCTTTTCTTCCTTGTTTTCTTGACGACCCAACTGGTCCAGTGCGTGGGCCTGCCGCTGGTTGAGCTGTTCGATCACGCCGTTAACACGTTGCAAACCTTGATTGGCGATGTGCAGCAACGGGCGGAAATCGATGCGCCCGTCCTCAGGCACGGGCAGCGGCGTACCCAGCAGGTTGTCTTCCTGACTGTGGATCGCGGTAAAACCGTCCTTGGCGAATAGTTTATCTTCGCCTTGAACCGAGATCTGCCCCTTGAGCTTGTTCCAGCGGGACTCGGGAGCCGAGAACCGCATGGCGCCATCTTCCCCCAGTTCGACATGCAATCCGGCCTGGGCCAGGCCGACATTGAAGCGGCGCAGGGTTTGCGTGTCACTCATCTCATCATCCAATACCACCGCCATCGGCCCCGGCAGATGGCGTCCGGCATTGAACAGCAGCGTTTCGCTGCCCGAAGCCTGTATGCCTTGCAGCGACTCCAGGCCCTTGATGCTGAAACGGCTGCGTTGCGGCTCCTCGAAGTTAACGGATAATTGCGCATCCAGGCTCGCGCCTGACAGGCGCGAGCGGCTGTCCAGCATCTCGTTGAGCCGGGTGACGGAACGGGCAATGCTCGCATTGGTCGGTGCAGTGTGGGCCGGACCATTGAGCGCGCGTTCCAGGTCACGCTTTAACTCACTCAAATGGGTGGCCAGCCGTCCCAGGTACACCCGGGCCAACTGTATGGACGATTGTTGTTGATTGAGCTCCAGCCCCCGGCTTGCCAGCGTGCCCTGTTGAACCGCTTGCTTCTTTGCCTTGGCCGGGTGGACGTCAGGCGCACGCCATTGAGCAGAGCCTTCGCGCGACTGCGGCCGGGGCCGCCGGTCAATATCGAATGAGGCGATGGCTGACCGCTCTTGAGTAATGCGCATCATGACTCCCGGAGTTACATCAAGTCGAACAGAGAAATGGTCGCCACCCGGCTATACACTTTCTGGCTGGCTTGCATCGCCAACTCATAGGCACTGACCTTGAGGAACGCGCCGCCCATGTCCAGATGCAAGAGATCACCCTGCACCTTCTGGTTGACCAGCGAGACATCTGCATTGGCCTCCGCCATCAGGGTCAGGGTGTTCTGTCGCCCGCCCATATCGGTAATCGCACCGAGGGTGTTGCCGTGGGTCACGTCCAACTGCTTCAGGGTGTCCTTGAGTTTCGCCAGGGTTGCCGGGTCCGAAGGTGCGGTCTTCAGGCTTTCGACCAGGGAGTGCAAATCGTTGAGCAGGTCAGCGTCAGGCCCCAGAATTTCCCTGGCGGTGACGTTGTCGCCAATCAGTACGCCGTTGCCCACTACTGCCTGGCGATGTTCATCATTGCCCGTCATCACGTACCGGCCGGTGACAGGGTCAAAGGTGACGGCCGGGCTGTCGGTGCGCGTGCCTGAAAACAGGTAATTGCCGGACTCGTCCTTGGCATTGAAAAAGCTGACGAGGCTGTCTTCCAGGCTCGATAACTGACTGGCGAACGCTGACATATCCTCATCGCTGTTACTGCCGCTGCTGGCCAGGAGCAGCAAGTCGCGGATGCTGCCCATTGCATCTGAACTCGATTGCAGATGGGTCTCCTGGATTCTGAGATTATCGGATACCTTGCCAATGTTGTCGTTGTATTGATTCAGGCCCGATTCCTCACGCAGGATGCGCATCAGCCGGGCAGCGGCGATCGGGTCATCCGAAGGCAGTTGAAGACGCAGGCCGGAGCCGATTTGCGATTGCAACCGGGCAATTGCTTCGGCATTGCGGTTCATGTTGCTGTGCATCATGGCACTGGTTTGGGCGTTGGAGATTCGCATCGCGGTAGACCTTTTGGTGGAGTCGAAAAAACGCGCTTCAAAAGGCCGCGATCATGGTGTCGAATAATTCGTTGGCCGTCTGAATGACTTTCATGTTGGCCTGCAACGCCTTGTTGTATTCCATAACGGTCTGAGCCTCTTCGGTGTCGCTCACTGCGCTGACGCTATCGCGCTGGCTCTGTGCCTGCTCGGCTACGGCGGTCGCCGACTTGAGGTCAGCCTGGTTCTGCCGGCTGGCACTGGCCACCTCGCCGAGCATTCCGCTATAGGCTTCGCCCAACGTGACGGAATTGCCGTCAATCGTGACCTTCAGGTTCTTGAGCTCGATCATTGCCAGAAGCACAGTATTGTTGCCCGGCTCACCGGCTACCCCGGAAAAAGCCAGCTCTTCGGGTTTCACATCATTCATCTGCAACAGCCCGGTAGCGCTGTCGGGGTTAAAACTGAGCAACGGCTTGCCAGGGTTGCCGGCCAGGTCATAGCCAGTGGCAAGGGTGTCATTGACCATAGTGGCCAAGGCGCCCGCCATTTCCTTGAGCTGCTGCTTGGCGGGCAATAGTTGGTTGTGCTCCACGTCATACAAGCCCCCGAAAGCGCCCCCCAGGTTGTCCTGTCGCAGCGGGAAACTGGTGCCGGCGAAACTCAGCGACACTTCCTGCTGACCTGCCGCGTTAGTGGTGACGGTTAGCTGGCCTGCCGTGTTGCCGGACACCAAGGGCTGGCCGTTGGGCAGCGATACGGTCAAAGATCCGTCCGCAGCCTCGTTGACCCGCACGTCGGCGTATTTGCTTAACTCGCCTACCAGCAATTCGCGATGGTCGCGCAGGGACGAACTGTCACCACCGGTGGATTGGGCTTCGACAATTTTCTGGTTGAGCAACGCCAGGTTGTTGGCCAGGCCGTTGATCTCGTCGCCCATGGCCGAGCGCTGTTTATGCAAGGCATCAATCTGATTGCTGATATTGGAAGTGAGGCCGTTGAAGCGCTGGGTGAGATTTCTTGTCTCCGCCAGGATCTGCTGGCGCAACGGAATGTCACCCGGCCGGTCGCTGGCCTCACTGAGGGCCGCGTAGAAGTTGTCCAAACCAATGCTTATATTCGAGCCTTCGCCGGCCATCATCCCTTCCAGGGAACTCAGGTAATCCTGGCCTGCCTGGTAGTAATTCATATCGGTAGTGGCGCGCCATAACTGCTGAGTCTTGAAATCGTCACTCATGCGCCGCACCGCAGTCACCGTGACTCCGCCGCCGACCTGCTGATCACTGGTGCCGGCGAGCGACCCCATGACCGTGGTCAAGCGGCTGTAGCCCGGAGTGAACATATTGGCGACGTTCTGTGCCGAGGTATTCAGGGCGATCTGGGCGGCTGCCATGCCCGAGTAGCCAATCTGGCTCATGATGCTCATGATTCAATCTCCTTGCGCACTATCCACATGTTCGGGGCGAAGGCCGCCGAGCGGAATGCGGGGGTGTGGTTGGCGGTGGAAGTCACCGCTTCAGGATCCAGAGCGACCGAATCAACCGAGGACTTAAGCGACTCCTGTAAACGCCCGTCCCGCACAAGCCCGGCCAGAATGCTGCGGGTGTATTGACGCGTCTCCTTGAAGGGAATGCGCTCAACCCATTGTTGTTCAGTGATCACGCCATGGCGCGGATCGCCATTGACCTTGAGCCATTCATCCACCCGGCCGGGGCCGGCATTGTAGGCAGCCAGCGCCAGGGCGGTAACTCCGTCATAGCGTTCGATCAGCGAGGTCAGGTAGGTCGTGCCCAAGCGTTTGTTGTAGGCCGGATCGGTGGTCAGGCGGTGCTCGCTGTAGGGCAGGTTGAGCCGCTCGGCCATCTCACGGGCAGTGCCTGGCATCAGTTGCATCAAGCCACGGGCGCCCTTGTGGGAGATCGCTGCGGTCTGCCCGCCAGATTCATGTGCGATAACCTGAGCGACCAAAGCCTTGAGCCCGGCCGCGCCACGCTCCAGACGTTCTACACCGCGTTGCCAGGTAGCCACGATCGGCGTCAGCAAGCTTTCACCAAGAGGCGGGGGTGCGGCGGCGGGCGGCAAATCATGGTGCGGCTTCTGGACGCCAGGCTGTGTTGACAGCGCATCACTGCGCGACAGTTGCCTGACCAGCATGCCAGCGATCCCCGACTCGCGGCGCGTGGCCAGGGTGTCCGCCAGCGCCTCATCATGAAATTCGCGCAGCGTGTCGGACTGCCGGCTCCGCGTGAAGCTGCCCTCGGACAACACGTCGCCGGCCTTGCGCATTTGCTTGAGGATCTGCTGCAAAAACATCGCCTCGAATTGCTCGGCGGCGGCCTCCAGACGCGCCTGCCGGGCCACGGCAGGATCCTGCGCAGTGGTCTGGGGCGCATTGCGGTGTTGTGAGATATTGATAATGCTCATAAGGAACGGCCTAAATCACAATCAGTTCGGCGTTCAATGCGCCAGCTTGTTCCAGGGACTGGAGGATGCTCATTACATCGTCCGGCGTCGCGCCAAGGCTGTTGACGGTCTTTATGATGCTGTCGAGGTCAGCCCCCTCGGGCCAGGCAAACATCGCGTTGCGCTCTTGGGTAACGTCAACGTCCGAGCGAGGCACCACGGTGGTCTCCCCGCGCGAAAATGCTCCCGGCTGGCTGACCTGAGGCGTTTCACTGATGGTTACGGTCAACGTGCCGTGGGACACCGCCGCCGCCTTGACGCGCACGCCCTGGCCGACCACCACGGTGCCGGTGCGGCTGTTGAACACCACTTTCGGACGGGACCTGCCCTCTTCCACGTCGATCATTTCAAGCATTGCCATGTAGTTGATACGCTGGCTGCTGGACACCGGAGCCCGCACTGAAACCTTAGTGGCATTCAGGGCCGTGGCGCTGCCTGCGCCAAATCGCCCCTCAACCGCCGCAGCGACTCTGCTGGCGGTCTGGAAGCTGGGTTGGCGGATGTTAAGCATGATGTCGCTGCGCTCGCTGAAGTCGCTGGGGATCATCCGCTCCATGGTGGCGCCGTTGGCGATCAAGCCAGTGTTGGCACTGTTGATCGCCACACTGGAGCCACTGCGCCCCTCAGCCTTGAGACCACCCACCACCAGCGCGCCTTGGGCCACTCCGTAGACTTCGCCATCTATCCCTGAAAGCGGGGTCATCAAGAGTTGCCCGCCTCGCAGGCTTTTCGCATCACCCAGGGATGAAACCGTTACGTTCACCGTCTGGCCCACGCTGTAGGACGGCGGAACGATGGCCGTCACCGTGACCGCCGCGACGTTTTTGAGCTTGGGGTCGACGTTGGGCGGCAGGTTGACACCAAACTGCTTGATCAGATTGGCCACTGATTGACTGGTGAACCTTACCTGGTTCTTATCCCCCGTTCCGTCCAGGCCCACTACCAGACCGTAGCCAATCAACTGGTTGCCGCGGATGCCTTCCACATCGACCAGGTCCATCAATGGTATGGCCCGAATCGGCGTCATATACAGCAACGCACCGGCCGCCATCAGGATGTTCAAAACGCATCGCATAAGAGGGGTTTCCACTCACATGGGGAATAACGGGTGGGTGAAAAAGCGTGATAACCAGCCCGCGGAATTGCTGTCATTGAGTACCCCGCGCCCAGCGTAAGAGATCCGGGCGTTGGCTACGCTCTGCGAGGACACCTGGTTATAGCGATTGATATCGTCCAGGCGCACAAGGCCAGCCAGGCGGATGAACTCGTCACCCTGGTTCAGCCGCAACGACTTCTCGCCCTTGACCAGCAAGGTGCCGTTGGGCAGCACCTTGTGTACCGTGACTGCAATGGCGCCACGCAAGGTGTTCTGTTGAGAGCTTTTCGCAGCCCCGTCAAAATCCCGCGAAGCTGCCGCCGATGTTTCCAGCTTGGGGTAGGCCTTGCCAAGGACAGTCGGCGCTTCAATGCCGATGCTTGAGTTCTTGCCAAAACTGGTCCCGGCACTTTTGCTCGACTGCGTGGATTCATCGAGCACAATGGTCAGGATGTCGCCCACACGCAAAGCCCTCTTGTCCTGATACAAGGAGCCTGCATAACCGCTACGGTAAAGCCCGCCGCCCTTGGCGGGCGGCAAGTTGTAATCCAGAGGCAGCGGCTCATAGGCGCTGGAGTCTTCGTCGGGCAACATTTCGACGAAACTCTGGCAACCGCACAGGCCCAATGTCAGCGACAGCAGGATAACGTTACGCATCAGCCTGCTCAGACCGTTTGATTGAGGAACTGCAGCATGCCGGACGAGGCATCCAGTACCTTGGCATTGGCCTCATAAGCACGCTGGATCGCCATCATCGCGACCATGGCTTCCACCACTTCGACGTTCGAACCTTCCAGCTGTCCTTGCTTGATCGTACCAAGCCCGTCCTCCCCGGCCACGCCTTCGACCGGCTCACCGCTGGACACCGTCTCCTTGTACAGGTTGCCGCCCAGAGCTTGCAGGCCAGACGGATTAGCGAAGTTGACGAGAGTGATTTGCCCCAGTTCCACCGGCTCGGTGCTGCCAGGCAAAATGACCGTGACGATGCCGTCCGTGCCGACCTTGAAGTTATTGTGGCCCACCGGCAGCTCAATCGCTGGCGACAGCGGCAAGCCCTGCGTATTGACCAGCAACCCCTCGCCGTTCATCTGCAGCTGACCGCTTTCGGTGTAGTAGATCTCGCCATTGGGGGCTTCTACCTGGAAGAACCCCGGACCGCTGATGGCCAGGTCCATGGGCTGGCCGGTAGCCTGGGTACTGCCCTCGGTGAACACCTTTTGCGTGCCGACGACACGTACCCCACTGCCCAATTGGATGCCCGAAGGTACGGTGTTGACCTCATCGGCCTGGGCGCCCGGCGGTACTTCAATGGTGTAGAACAAATCCTCGAACACCACCCGGTCGCTCTTGAAACCCGTGGTGTTGACGTTGGCCAGGTTGTTGGCCACGGTGGACATGGCTTTGTCTTGTGCAGCCAAGCCGGTTTTGCTGATCCAGAGTGCAGAACTCATGTTTATTTCCTGACGGGCATCAACTGCCGCGAATCATGCTGTTACCCGCCGTGGACAGGTCCTCGGCGGCTTTCATCATTTTGACTTGGGTTTCAAACAGCCGGCTCAAGCTCATGGTGCCGACCAGTTGATCGATTGCCGAAACGTTGCTGGACTCAAGAAACCCCGAGGCCAGGGTCACGTTTTCATCCACCGGCGCCGGTGCGCCGTCCCGGCTGACCAGTAGCCCTGCGGTATTTTTCTGCAACTGCGCCGCCGGCAGGTCCACCAGCTTGATCCGGTCGACTTCGACCATCAGTGGCTCGCCCTTGGGCAGTACCGAAATCCGGCCATCGACGGCTATGTGCAGCGTCTCGAATTCCGGCAGCTCGATGGCACCACCCTCGCCCAGCACGGCCCGGCCATTGATGGTCAATTGCATCCCGGCATCGACCTGCAGACTGCCGTGGCGGGTATAGGCCTCGCCGTCGGCGCCCTGCACAGCAATCAGCCCCGGGCCCTTGATCGCAAAGTCCATCTCCCTGCCCGTAGCCATCAGCGCCCCGGGCGCCATGCTCACTCCATTGCCCCCGCCCAGTGCCAGATGGCGGCTGTCGTAGCCATAACCCTGAACCTGCACATCGACCGCTTGCTCAAGGTCGGCACGAAAGCCGGGTGTGTTGACGTTGGCCAGGTTGTTGGAGCGCACGCCCAGCGCAGTCATGGTACGGCTGGCGGCGGTCATTGCCGTATATCCCAAACGGTCCATGGATCAGCCTCAGATCGCGCTGAACAGCACTTGCGTGAGTTCTTTGTCGGTGGACAGCACCTTGCTGTTGGCCTGGTAGTTGCGTTGACCTTCCATCAGGCCGACCAGTTGCTGAGTCATGTCGACGTTGGAGGTTTCCAGCGCGCCAGCCTTCAGGTCGCCGAACAAACCGCTTCCAGGAACCCCAATCAGCGGGTTGCCCGATTCACCAGTCGCGCTCCAGCGGGTCGCATCTTCGTTTTTCAAGCCGTTCATATTGGCGAAGTTGGCCATCACCACCTGCCCCTGGAGCAAACGCTCACCGTTGCTGTAAGTGGCGTAGACCTTGCCGTCGTTTTCGATCTTGACCCCGGTATTCTCTCCGGCTGCGTAGCCAGTCGGATCGTTGGTGGTCACGACAAAATCCGAAGCGTTCTGGGTGCTGCGGGCATAATCAATATCAATGCTCATCGTCTCGGCGCCCGCCAGCGCAAAGCTGATGTTGACTGGAGTCAACGGCGACACCAGGCCACCACTATTGTCGAATTCGATCGGTTCCGGGCCGCCCACCTTTTCGCCATCGACGTAGTAATGGACCGCCCACTCGTTGTCAGCGGTTTTCACGAAGTACTGGGTCAGGGAGTGCTGCTTGCCCTTGGAGTCGTAGATCGGGGTCGTCTGAGAGTCGGTGTAGGTGTCGATATCGTCCGGATCAAAAGGCACGGTGATCGGATCATTGTTGTCATCAAGGTTAGCCACGAATTTGATGGCATCGGTGGCCTTGGCTGGCAGGTTGGCGGTTTGCAGACGCAAGTCGCCCACGGTGCCTATCATCAAGTTGCCAGCAGCGTCCACCGGATAGCCTTGCAGGTATTGGCCAGAGGCATCCGTGAGGAAGTTATCGCTATCCTTGCCGAAAGCGCCGGCGCGGGTGTAGCTGATATCTCCGGAAGGACTGCGGGTGACGAAGAAGCCGCCTCCGGAAATCGCCAGGTTCAGCGCGTTACCGGTGGCTACGTGAGAACCACCAGTGCTCATGCTTTGTGTCAGCCCCAGCACGCCGACACCCATCGCCTGGGTACCCGAATACAGGCTGCCGAACTCGGTGCGGGAGGACTTGAACCCGACGGTGCCGACGTTGGCGATGTTGTTACTGATGGTATTGAGTTGTTCGGTGACCGCATTCAAGCCTGTCAGGGCAATGTTAAAACTCATGGCGTTGTCCTTGTGCAAATTGATTGAGGGAGCGTGGAGCGTCATTGCCCCGAGGCGGCATCATCAGGTTGGCGAACAATGACGCCTCGCTGAACTCGGTAATTTCATAGAACGGAACAGACCCGACCCCGGCCACATCGAGCACCGGACCATCAGCCCCCAGGCGGACGCTGTTGACCTTGCCCTTGACTTCCACCTCCAGGCTCTCGTCGCTGGCGGATTTGACTTCAATGTCGTATTTGCCCGGCTTGAGACCCAGGGCCACCGGATCGATTTCGAACTCCACGCGCCCCGGCTCGCTGGCGGGTAGCGGGATCTCCGTCTTCACGCCGTTGGCATCGGTGAGGATCGCCACCAACTCATTGGCACTGTGCTCAAGGTTGACTTCGGCCTGAACTGGCTGATCACTCAGGTCCAGTTCGTCAGCGCGCACTTTGACCGTCTGCCCCACCAGGCTTGCAGCGCTGAGGTATTGCAGGTTTTCCAGCAAGACCATGTTGTTCTGGGTCAACAGTGACATTTTCTCCAGACTCTGCACTTGGGACATTGAGGCGAACTGGCTGAGAAACTCGCTGCTGTCCACGGGCTTGGTCGGGTCCTGGTTACGAATCTGCGCCACCAACAATTGAATGAAGGTGTTTTGCATCTCGCTGGCATCAGATCTGGGCATAACCGGGTCGCGAGCCTGCCGGTTGCCGTAAGTATCGTTTTGCACCGCACTCATCAGGCTTCTCCCAGCTTGAGCAAACCTTGCTGCATGCTCTTGATTCGATTCAGGACTTCAACCCCGGTTTCAAAACTACGGGTGGCCGACATCATGTCGGTCATTTCCTCGATCTCGTTTATATCCGGGTAGAACACATGACCGCTGCGGTCGGCCAGTGGGTGGTCGGGCTCATAGCGTTTTTTTGCCTCGCGTCCGGCGGTCACCACATCCAGCACCTGCACATGCGCGCCGCCCATGCCGACACCGCGGGTCAACTGGTTGTTTTCATAGATGGCAGCAAACACTGGCTTACGCGCCTGGTAGACATCCTTGGCGTTAGCGGAAGCCGAATCGGCGTTGGCCAGGTTGCTTGCCACGGTATTCAGGCGCACGGTCTGCGCGTTCATCGCAGAGCCGGCAATCTGGTAAATCGCATCAAAAGCCATAGTCGTCAGCGTCCTTCTATTGCCTGCTTGAGGCCACGGAATTTCATGTTGAGAAACGTCAGGCTGGTCTGGAAATCCGAGGTGCTCTTGGAGAAGGCAGCCTGCTCCACACTCAGCTCAACCGTATTGCCGTCCTGGGATGGCTGGGATGGCACTCGGTATTGCAATTGCGCGTGGGTGCTGTCTCCGAAGCGCGGCACCGCATCGTGGCGCCGCATTTCACTGGCGAAATCCAGGTCGCGTGCCTGGAAGCCCGGCGTATCCTCATTGGCGAGGTTTGCCGCCAGAATTTCACTGCGCTGCATGTGCAACCCGAGAGCACGCATGTGCACACCCATCGCGTCTTCTATCCGTATACTCATTGCCAGACACCATTGATCAAGTTCAGCTCGATGCAGTGAGTGCAGGATCTGTGCCCAGACAAAAAATTTGCTCAACTGGCTGATTTATAAGGTTTTTATGAGCATTGAAAAGAACAACAGCACGCGCTTGCTTCCGCTTTCAGCGCGATGGACAGCCTTAGGAGGAAGCGTGGTTTCCGCACTCGCGCTTGTGTTGTCGCTGACGTCATCCCCTGCCATGGCAAGCGAGACACTGGCCGCCCAAATCGACCAAGCGGTCCAGCGACACCTGAGCCAACGCCTTGCGCGACAGGCCGAGCGCGAAGGCTGGCGCGGCATGCGCTGGAGCAAAAAAGGTGTGGTCCTGCCCAACGAGGTTCCTGGCCAGCCTTGCACCCTGCCCCTGCAAGTGCACGATGAAAACGACAAGCCTCCAGCCCTGACCCGACAGCGCCTCACCGTGCAGTGCCCCGGTTCGCAAGGCTGGAAGCTGGTCGTTACTACTCAGACCAACGTCTTCGTCCAGGCAGTGGTCACAACCCAGGTACTGGAGCGCGGGCAGGCCATCACTTCGGCGATGCTGGAGCAGCAGGAGGTCAACCTTGGCAAGCAACGCCGGGGAGTGATCGCATCAATTGAAGACGTCACAGGTCTCAGTGCCAAACGCCGCATCCGTGCGCAGCAAGTGCTCAGCACCGACATGCTCGTCTCCCCCTGGCTGGTACGTCGCGGTGACAAAGTCAAGGTCACCGCCCGCCAGGGCGAGATACAGGCAGCCATCCAGGGGCTTGCCATGGAAGATGGGCGTTTGGGCGCCGTGGTAAGGGTGAAGAATCCGGGGAGCGGGAAGATTATCGAGGCCAGGGTGACGGGGGCCAGGGAGGTTACCAGTACGCTCGAAGGGGAGCGGGCGTCCACTGAGATGGACAAACCCTGAACGCCCGCATTGCACTGGACGTCATCTCCCTACCTTTATTGCGCGCCTTACTGCATGGGGGTATTCGGCTCGACCGTTGAGTCAGGCTCGGCGGCAGGCGCAGGCACTTGCGGCAAGGCCTCGGGATCGGGATTTGGCGAAGCCGCCGGCATCGATTCTTCGTCATCCGCCGCCGGCTCTGCTCCGGCCGGTTGCGGGGCCGGGCTGGAGCGATAGTCGGCGCGGCGTTTGAGCTGGTACTCGCGCACCGCGTTGTTATGGGCGTCCAGGTCGTTGGAGAACACATGGCTGCCGTCACCGCGGGCGACAAAATACAGGCTGTTGCCTGCCACCGGATTCAGCGCCGCGTGGATCGCTTCGCGGCCGACCATCGCAATCGGCGTCGGCGGCAGACCGGAAATCACATAAGTGTTGTAGGGCGTCGCTTCCTTGAGGTGCGCGCGGGTCAGCTTGCCATTGTAGCGATCACCCAGGCCATAGATCACGGTGGGATCGGTCTGCAACAGCATGCCCATCTCCATACGACGCACAAACACGCCGGCGATCTGCCCACGCTCCTGGGGCACACCGGTTTCCTTTTCGACCAGCGAAGCCATGATCAGCGCCTGGTAAGGCTCGGTGTACGGCACATCGGCAGAGCGCTGCGCCCACTCTTTGGCAAGCACCTCATCGAGGCGATCATAGGCTTTTTTAAGCAGCTCGACGTCCGTCATGCCCCGCACGAAACGGTAGGTATCAGGGAAGAAACGACCTTCCGGGAAAATTCCGTTATGACCGAGCTTCTCCATGACCTGGCTATCGCTCAAGCCATTCAGGGTCTGTTCGAGTTTTGCCTCTTTGGCCAGGGCAGCGCGGACCTGATGGAAATTCCAGCCTTCCACCAGGGTCAGGCTGTACTGAACCATTTCCCCGCGCTTCCACAAATCGATCAGACCTTCGACGGTCATGCCGGGCAGCATGCGGTATTCGCCACTGTGCAAGGGTTGTTGGGCCAGATTGAAGCGCCAATACACACGCAGCCAAAACGAATCCTTGATGACGCCGTCGGCTTCAAGTCGGATCAGTGTGCGGTTCGGGGTCGTGCCTTTTGGCACTTCCAGCAGTTCTTCCTGGGCGACATTCAGCGGCTGTTCCAGCGCTGAATGAATTTTCCAGGCTGAAGCCCCCAACAACAACCCTGCCAGAACCAATCCGGTTTCCAGCAGCAGCAAGAATTTACGTCTCACGTATCAAGCATCCAATAGCGTACGGGCAATGGTTTGGAGTTTACGGGTGACCGGCCCAACCGGCCAGCTCAGTGCTGCAAAGGCGCGCACCGGCCAAATGCCATAAACGCTGTTGCAGACGAACACCTCATCGGCCCATTGCAGGTGTTCCAAGGAGATATCGGTGATTTGCGTCGGGATTCCCGATGACTTGGCTTGAAACAATAATTCCGCACGCATCACGCCGGCAACACCGCAGCGCTTGAGGTCGGCAGTGATCAGGACGCCATCGCGGACCAGGAACACATTGCTGAACACCCCTTCGATCACTCGCCCGGCCAGATCGAGCATCAGCCCTTCGGCATGCTCGGCATCTTGCCATTCGGCGCGGGCGATGACTTGTTCGAGACGATTCAGATGTTTGAGCCCCGCAAGCAGTGGTTGCCTGCTGAGGCGCGTCGCGCATGGAAAAAGACGCACGCCCTGCTCGGCGTTCGCCGCGGGATAGGCGGCAGGCGAATTGCCTTGCAAGATGCGACGGGCCTGTGCCGAGGGATCCGGCGCATAACCCCGAAGGCCATCACCGCGAGTGACAATCAGCTTGAGCACGCCATCGCTCAGGGTTCGGGCGTAGGTCACCAGCTCAGTGGCCATTGCGGCGTGATCGAGATTGAGCGCCAAACGCCGGCAACCTTCATGCAGACGCTCGAGATGCCGCTCCAGCAGCACCGCTTTGCCATTGCGCACAGCAATGGTCTCGAACAGACCATCCCCGTAAGCCAGGCCGCGATCCTTCAGCGACAGCGCATCAGCCGGCTGACCGTCGACCCAGCAGTCCATCAGCCAGCGAACCGGCGGAACACCAGCGAGCCGTTGGTCCCACCAAAACCGAAGGAGTTGGAGAGCACCACATCGATGTCCATATTGCGCGCCGTGTGCGGCACGAAATCGAGATCACAGCCTTCGTCCGGCTCATCGAGGTTTATGGTGGGCGGTGCCACCTGGCTGTTGATCGCCAGCACACTGAAAATGGCTTCAACCGCCCCCGCCGCCCCCAACAGATGGCCGGTCATGGACTTGGTCGAGCTGACGGCCAGTTTGTAGGCATGATCGCCGAACACCGACTTGATCGCGCAGGCTTCAGCGAGGTCGCCGGCCGGTGTCGATGTACCGTGGGCGTTGATGTACTGAACCTGATCACTGTTGATTTTGGCATCGCGCAGGGCATTGGTGATGCAGCGTGCAGCGCCTGCACCGTCCGCCGGCGGCGACGTCATGTGGAACGCATCGCCACTGGTCCCGAAGCCGATCAGTTCTGCGTAGATAGTCGCACCGCGCGCTCTGGCGTGCTCGAGCTCCTCAAGGACAAGAGCACCAGCACCGTCGGACAACACAAAACCGTCACGGCCCTTGTCCCATGGACGGCTGGCGCGGGTCGGCTCGTCGTTGCGGGTCGACAATGCACGGGAGGCACCGAAGCCGCCCATGCCCAGACCACAGGCAGCCATTTCGGCGCCACCGGCAATCATCACGTCGGCTTCGTCGTACATGATGTTGCGCGCCGCCATGCCAATGCAGTGTGTACCCGTGGTACACGCGGTAGCGATGGCGTAGTTGGGTCCCTGTGCCCCCAAGTGGATGGACAGGAAACCGGAAATCATATTGATGATCGAGCCTGGCACGAAAAACGGAGAGATCCGTCGTGGGCCGGAATCATGCAGGGTGCGGCTGGTTTCTTCGATATTGGTCAGGCCACCGATACCCGAACCCATGGCCACGCCAATGCGCTCACGGTTCGCGTCGGTGACTTCAAGACCTGCGTTGCGCACAGCCTGAAAACCTGCTGCCAGACCGTATTGAATGAACAGGTCGAGCTTGCGTGCCTCCTTGACCGACAGGTATTCCTCGACATTGAAGCCCTTTACCGAGCCGCCAAAACGGGTGGAATAGGCAGAAAGGTCGGTGTGTTCGATCAGACCAATGCCACTACGGCCAGCCAGAATGCCCTGCCAACTGCTCGGCACATCCGTGCCCAGTGGCGACAACATACCCATACCGGTGACTACGACGCGTCTACGCGACACAGCACTCTCCTTTTTCAAATGACGACTTTGCATCGGGCCTAAAGAAAAAACCGCACGCCATGATGGCAGTGCGGTTTTTCCATGACAGCTAGCAACGATTACAGGCAATTAAGCCTGGTGGGCAGTAACGTAATCGATTGCAGCTTGTACAGTAGTGATCTTCTCAGCTTCTTCGTCAGGGATTTCGGTCTCGAATTCCTCTTCCAGAGCCATCACCAGCTCAACGGTGTCAAGGGAGTCGGCACCCAGGTCTTCAACGAAGGAAGCATTGTTGATCACTTCTTCTTCTTTAACGCCCAGTTGCTCGGCAACGATTTTCTTGACGCGCTCTTCGATGGTGCTCATACCTTGTTTTCACTCCTAATGGACAAATTCAGGCAGCTGGCCAGTGGGTAAGTGTATAGAAAGCCTTTTCGGTTTTTCAACTGAAAGCTTCACTCCTCAAACCCTGATGCCCTCTGCCTATAAATAGATTGCAGCTTTATAACGGATTTTAGACAGCTCGTATGACATTTTTTTGAAACGATCCGTCACATTTAACTCATGTACATCCCGCCGTTCACCGGGATTGTAGCCCCAGTAACGTAAGCCGCACCGTCGGATGCAAGAAAAGCGACCACAGACGCGATCTCTTTGGCTTGCCCCAGACGGCCCAGCGGAATCTGCGTCTGCAAGGCTTCACGCTGCGCCTCGGGCAGTTCGCGGGTCATATCGGTGTCGATGAACCCAGGGGCCACCGAGTTTACCGTAATCGAACGCGAACCGACTTCACGCGCCAGGGCACGACTGAAACCTTCCAGGCCGGCCTTGGCGGCAGCGTAGTTTACTTGGCCTGCGTTGCCCATGGCACCCACAACCGAACCAATACTGATAATTCGTCCCCAACGGGCTTTGGTCATGCCCCGCAAAACACCCTTGGAGAGGCGGAACAGACTGTTCAGGTTGGTATCGACAACGTCATGCCACTCGTCGTCTTTCATGCGCATCATCAGATTATCGCGGGTGATACCGGCATTGTTGACCAGGATCGCCGGTGCACCGAACTGCTCCTGAATGCTCGACAACACAGCAGCGACTGATTCATCGCTGGTGACATTGAGTGCCAGGCCAGTGCCTTGGATACCGTTTTCCTTCAGGGTCGCTGCGATGGCTGCGGCGCCCGAAGCGGAGGTCGCGGTGCCGACAACGATGGCGCCCTGACGACCAAGTTCAAGGGCGATGGCCTGACCGATGCCGCGGCTGGCGCCGGTGACCAATGCAACTTTACCTTGCAGACTCATGCAAGTTTCTCCTGATTCAGGCCAGCGCTGCACGAGTGGCAGCGAAAGCGTCTGGGGTATTGAGGTTGGAAGTCGACACGCCTTCGGCGCAGCGCTTGTTCAGCCCGGCGAGCACTTTGCCCGGGCCGCATTCGACCAGTTGGGTCGCGCCCTTGGCAGCCAGTGCCTGGACCGATTCGACCCAGCGCACCGGCTTGTAGAGCTGCTCCAGCAAGTCGCGTTTGAGGGTTTCGAGATCGGCCGGTACGTCGGCGCTGACGTTTTGCACCACCGGAATCTGCGGGGCCTGCCAATTGATCGCAGCGATCGACTCAGCGAAACGCTCAGCTGCCGGACGCATCAATTCGCAGTGCGAAGGCACGCTGACCGGCAACGGCATGGCACGCTTGGCCCCACGTGCCTTGCAGCCTTCAATGGCGCGCTCGACGGCGGCCTTGGCGCCGGCGATCACCACCTGACCAGGCGAATTGAAGTTGACGGCGCTGACCACGTCGCCTTGCGCCGCTTCGGCACAGGCGGCCAACACGTCAGCGTCTTCCAGACCAAGGATGGCAGCCATGCCGCCCTGCCCGGCCGGAACCGCTTCCTGCATCAGCTGACCGCGACGCTCCACCAACTTCACGGCATCACCCAGACTCAGGCTGCCAGCGGCGACCAGTGCGCTGTATTCGCCCAGACTGTGACCGGCGACGTAAGCGGGACGCGCGCTCCCCTCGGCCAGCCACAGACGCCACAAGGCGATCGAGGCGGCCAGGATGGCCGGCTGGGTTTTATCGGTTTGATTGAGTTGCTCTTCCGGCCCTTGCTGGGTCAGCGCCCACAGGTCGTAACCGAGCGCATCGGAAGCTTCTTTGAATGTGTCGAGGACAATCGGATGTTGCGCGCCCAACTCGGCCAGCATGCCGAGGGACTGCGAACCTTGTCCTGGAAAGACGAATGCGAGGGAAGCAGACATGTAACAAGCCCCTAATGATCTTGTCGTCGTAGAAATGACGCCCCGCCGTTGGGGACGAAGAAAACTGACAGTTGGATGGCCAACCGATGAAAGCGGTCACATTTAAGCATTGTCCGACGAAAACGCCTAAAGCAACAAATCCTCCAGACGACCGTGAATTCGCTCGGGCAGGTTTTCCTGAATCTCGATCAACGCACGCGAAATCGCACTCTGAAAGCCCTGGACGCCTGCCGAACCATGGCTTTTTACCACAATCCCCTGCAGCCCCAGAAAGCTCGCACCATTGTGCCGAGCAGGCGCGAGATCGGCTTGCAGGCGTTTCATCAGCGGCAGCGCCATGGCGCCGACTACTTTTGAAGCAAAGTTTTTGTTGAACAGGGCGTCGATGCGCCCGGCGATCATGGTCGCCAGGCCTTCACTGGACTTGAGCAGGATATTGCCGACAAAACCGTCACACACCACCACATCCGCTTCGCCGCGGTACAACCCATCACCTTCAACGAAACCGATGTAGTTAATGCCCCGGGCGCTCTGCAGCAAGGTTGCCGCCAGTTTGACCTGCTGATTGCCCTTGATGTCTTCGGTACCGATGTTCAGCAACGCGACCCTCGGACGAATGATGCCCAAGGTCTGCGCCGCGACCGAGCCCATCACTGCAAACTGCAACAGATGCTCGGCACTGCAATCGACATTGGCACCCAGGTCGAGCAACTGGCAATAGCCCTTCTGCGTTGGAATAGCCGCAACCATGGCCGGCCTGTCGATGCCCGGCAAGGTCTTGAGCACGAACCGTGACAACGCCATCAACGCGCCGGTATTGCCGGCGCTCACACAGGCCTGAGCCTTGCCATCGCGCAGCAACTCAAGGGCCACGCGCATCGACGAATCAGGCTTGCCGCGCAAGGCCTGCGCGGGCTTCTCGTCCATGGTAATCACTTCAGCAGCCGGCATGATCGACAGGCGCGAGCGATCCACAGCCGACTGGCCGCAGAGCAATTCTTCAAGTATGGAAGGTTGACCGACGAGGGTCAGGTGCAGCGAGGGCGTAGCAGACAGGCAAGCAAGGCTGGCCTGAACAATGTTGCGGGGACCGAAGTCCCCGCCCATTGCGTCAATCGCGATGACTTGAGCGGACAAGGAATTACTCGTCAGCGCCCTTGTCGATCACTTTACGACCACGGTATACGCCTTCTGGCGATACGTGGTGACGCAGGTGAATTTCACCGGTGGTTTTTTCTACGGACAGAGTGCTTGCCGTCAGGGCGTCGTGCGAACGACGCATGTCACGGGCAGAGCGGGATTTTTTGTTCTGCTGAACAGCCATAATTGATTAACTCCTAAACGTTTGGGTCACGCTTTAACTGCGCCAATACACTGAACGGGTTGGACCGCGTTACCTCGTCCTCGCTCGGTTCGGGCTCATCGAGACCCGCCGGCTGCTGGCATTCTTCCGGATGATGAGCAGGCACAATGGGCAAGGCGAGCAAAAGCTCCTCCTCGATCAGTGACTGCAGATCCAAAGGATCTTCGCCCAGTTCCAGCACGTCATAACCTTTCGGCAACGACTGGGTATTCGCACCCTCCTTCACCACAGCGTAACTGCATTCACTGTGGATCGGCAGGGTGACCAGCTCAAGACAACGCTGGCAAACCATTTTGACTTCGGTGTCGATAAAGCTATGGATGACCACAGATTTACGTTCATCTCGTTCAAAAACAAATTTGGCCTGCACCTTACCGACAGTGTCGGAAAGCGGGTCGCAGAGTCTCTCCAAATCGGCCAGCAGCAGTTCACCTTGAAGGGTGGTGCCACGGTCAGCCAATTTGCGCGGGTCAACGTGAGGTGGAATCGGGTCATTCAACATAGGCGCAGCATTATAGGGATGCACCCGGCCATGTCAAAGGAAATTCAGCCCTGTCCGTCACCTGGAAGCGTCGCTAGAATTCGCCCCTGACCTTTGGAGATGCGCATGCTGCCTTTATTACTCGCTTCCAGCTCGCCCTATCGCCGGGAATTGCTGACCCGCCTCCAGTTACCGTTCATCTGCAGTTCGCCGGATATCGATGAAAATCATCGCCCGGGCGAGTCAGCCATTGAGCTGGTGAAGCGGCTGGCCAGAGAAAAAGCCCAGGCTCTGTCGGGCAGCCACACCGCACACCTGATCATCGGCTCCGATCAGGTCGCGGTACTCGATGGACGCATTATCGGCAAACCCCACACGTTCGAGAAGGCCCGCGAGCAATTACTCGCCGCAAGTGGCGCCAGCGTGACATTCCTGACCGGTGTTGCCCTGTTCAACAGTCAAACCGGCGCGTGCCAGGTTGATTACGCCCCGTTCACCGTACACATGCGTACGCTCGACACTGATCGCATCGAACGCTACCTGCGTGCCGAGGAGCCCTACGACTGCGCAGGCAGCTTCAAGGCCGAAGGGTTGGGTGTGAGTCTGTTTCGCGGCACCGAAGGCGCTGATGCCACCAGCCTGATCGGCCTGCCGCTGATTCGCCTGATCGACATGCTGTTGGCAGAGGGTGTGCAGATTCCGTGAAGATCAAAAGATCGCAGCCTCGTTGCACTCGACAGCTCCTGCCTGGACTGCACGCATCTTTAGGAGCTGTCGAGGACCTGGTAGCAGCTGGCGAAGCCTGCGTCCGAGTGCGCAGGCTTCGCCAGTTGCTACAAAAGGTTTGTGCAACAAAACCGACCAGGTCGGCCGGCTTGTTGTGACGCTATCAAGCAATTAGCGCAGCGACGGCCCGTGAAAGCCCATCCACATGGCCAGATGCTCGGCAACGCTGGCCCCGAGCTTCTTCGAGAAGCGGTCAAATGGCGATTCCTGCACGGTGAAGTCGACCAGTTCCTTTTCACCGATCACATCACGCGCCACCGAGCTGGCGTTGCCCAGGCCATCGATCAGCCCCAGAGGCAACGCCTGCTCGCCTGACCAGACGAGACCGGAAAACAATTCCGGATGCTCTTTGTCCTTCAGGCGATCACCGCGTCCTTTCTTGACGCTGCTGATAAACTGCTGATGCGTCGTATCCAGCACGCCTTGCCAGAACCGGGTTTCTTCCGGCTTCTGCGGCTGAAACGGATCGAGGAACGACTTGTGCTCGCCGGAAGTGTAAGTCCGACGCTCGACACCCAGTTTTTCCATGGTGCCCACGAACCCGTAGCCGGCCGCCGTCACACCGATCGATCCCACCAGACTCGCCTTGTCGGCGTAGATCTGATCAGCCGCGCTGGCGATATAGTAAGCGCCGGACGCACCGAGATCGGAGATCACTGCATACAATTTCGTGTCGGGATGCAGGCCGCGCAACCGGCGGATCTCGTCATAGACGTAACCCGACTGCACAGGACTGCCTCCCGGGCTATTGATGCGCAGAATGACACCCTTGACCTTCTCATCTTCAAACGCCGCCCGCAGGCTGCCGACGATATTGTCGGCGCTGGCCGGCTCCTTGTCGGCAATCATGCCGTTGATATCGATCAGCGCGGTGTAATGGGCACTGCGGCTGGCGGCTTTTTCCATGTCCATCAACGGCGTGAACAGCACCAGCGCACCAATCAGGTACACAAACGTCAGCAGTTTGAAGAAAATCCCCCAGCGGCGTGACCGGCGCTGCTCCTGCACGCTGGCCAGCAGAGTCTTCTCCAGCAGCTTCCAGCTCTTCTCGTCACCGGTCTCCGCGCTCGCCTTGGCGGGCGCTTTCCATTCGTCGGTCATGCCATGTACCCCAGCAAAAATCTATGAAGCCCGCTGACTCAGCCAGGCGTGCAATTCTGAAAAACGGTCGATAGCGAGTCGCGGCTCGAACAGCTTCAGGGCTTCGATCGACTGAGCGCCGTAGCTGACCGCCACCGAATCCATGCCGGCGTTGCGCGCCATCTGCAGATCAAAGGACGAATCGCCCACCATCAACGCCTGCTCCGGACGGACGCCGCAATGCGCGACAATCTGCTCCAGCATCAGAGGATGGGGCTTGCTCGCAGTTTCATCGGCGGCGCGGGTGATATCGAAATATTCTTCCCAGCCGTGCGACTTCAAGACGCGATCCAGCCCGCGCCGCGCTTTGCCGGTGGCTACCGCCAAGTGGTAACCGTTGGCGCGAAACGCTTCCATCGACTCCACCACACCTTCGAACAGCGGCGACGGAACAGCTTCGCAGGCGATGTAATGGTCGGAATAGTGCTGACGAAAAACCATCAGCTGGTCGTCGCCGATTTCCGGGTATAACGTGCGGATGGCTTCCGGCAACCCCAGACCGATGATGCCTTTGACGGCAAAATCATCGCGCAATTGAAAGCCCGAACGCTCGGATGCGACATGCATTGATTCGACAATCCGGCCGATAGAATCCGCGAGGGTGCCGTCCCAATCAAAAATCAGCAGTTTGTAATCAGATGGGTGCACTCAGGCGCTCCACGGTCTTGGCCCACATTTCATCGACCGGAGCCTGCAGCTTCAACTCGCCGCCGTCCGGCAGCGGCACCGTCAGCATGTAGGCGTGCAAGAACAGGCGCTTGCCGCCCAAGTCGCGAATTTCCTTGCTGAAACCTTCGTCGCCGTATTTGGTGTCACCGGCAATGCAATGTCCGGCATGCAAGGTGTGCACACGAATCTGGTGCGTGCGACCGGTAATCGGTTTGGCTTCGATCAGGGTGGCAAAGTCGCCAAATCGACGCAGGACCTTGAACACGGTTACCGATTCCTTGCCCTCCTCCTCGTCGACCTCGACCATCCGCTCACCGGAACGCAGATTACTCTTGCCCAACGACGCACGGACCTGCTTGATCGACGTGGCCCAGTTACCGCGAACCAGCGCCATGTAGCGCTTGTCGACGCCGTCGCCGCGCAATGCCGTGTGCAGGTGACGCAACATGCTGCGCTTCTTGGCGATCATCAGCAGGCCGGAGGTGTCACGGTCGAGACGGTGAACCAGTTCAAGCTCCTTGCAATCGGGACGCAACTGACGAAAGGCTTCGATCACCCCGTACGTCAAGCCGCTGCCGCCGTGAACCGCAATGCCGCAAGGCTTGTTGATCACGATCAACCCCTTGTCTTCGAAAATGATCGACGCTTCGAGGCGCTGCAACAGGCCTTGGGCCAACGGCACAGGTTCGTCGCGCTCGGGCACCCGCACCGGTGGCACGCGCACGATATCGCCTGCCTGCAGCTTGTATTCTGGCTTGATTCGACCTTTGTTCACTCGCACTTCGCCTTTGCGCAAAATGCGATAAATCAGGGTCTTGGGCACGCCTTTGAGCCGGGCGAGGAGAAAATTATCAATTCGTTGGCCGGCATATTCCGGCGAGACCTCAAGCAGTTGTACGCTGGGGGTCGAGGGGGCAGTAGTCGTCATGCCGCGGATGATATCAATTTTTTATGGAATTGAAGCACTTAATCATTGCTGCTATAGTCGCGAACGTCGCCAAAAGCGGCCTGGACAGCGGACCAACGGTCAAAAACCGACCCTGACCAATGCAATTCACCAGGACGCGAGGCCGTCCTACGGGGCTTTCGCTACGTAACGGTGGAGTTTGCAGGTGTAACGAGCGCAGGTGACATGAGGCCTGAATCACGCCGCAAAGCAGAGTTTTCACTCGCTTGGCGAGCCCATATTCACGGCCAGTTCACAAAGTGCAGTCATCTGTGAATGACCCCGAGCGAATGTTTCGGAAACAACGCCTAAATTAGCCATGATGCGTGACCTCCCTTTTCGGAGCTCACGGTAAATGCCAACCCGCTGCGGATTCTGCGCGCGGCAGCACCCGAATTATCAGGGATACGTGTAGGGTGGAGATGCACAACCGCTGGACTGTGTAGCACTAGGCTTTTTCAAGACGCTTCATCTCGTCCACAGCCGCCGGTTGATTCCTCCTCCTGACTGAGTGCTTAAGTAGCCACAGCAAGCAGGACGCGTACGTCGCGATGAAGGCCCACATTGGCCGGACTTCGCTGGACACGGGAATGGCCAACCACTCCCGACGCACCTGACACCGACCGTGAGAAGTCGTGTGTGCCGAACGCCGTTTCCGGCAGCCCGGAAACCGACGGTACTACATGAAAAGAATGCTGATTAACGCAACTCAACCCGAAGAGTTGCGTGTTGCACTGGTAGATGGCCAACGCCTCTACGACCTGGACATCGAATCCGGTGCACGCGAGCAGAAGAAGGCCAACATTTATAAAGGCCGGATTACTCGCATCGAACCAAGCCTTGAGGCTGCCTTTGTCGATTTCGGCTCTGAGCGCCACGGCTTCCTGCCCCTCAAAGAAATCTCCCGCGAATACTTCAAGAAAGCCCCCGAAGGCCGCGTCAACATCAAGGACGTCCTGAGCGAAGGCCAGGAAGTCATCGTTCAGGTTGAAAAAGAAGAACGTGGCAACAAGGGCGCCGCCCTGACCACCTTCATCAGCCTGGCGGGTCGCTACCTCGTACTGATGCCGAACAACCCGCGTGCCGGCGGCATCTCCCGTCGCATCGAAGGTGAAGAGCGCAACGAATTGCGTGAAGCCCTGAACGGTCTGGTTGCACCGGCCGACATGGGTCTGATCGTGCGCACTGCCGGCCTTGGCCGCAGCAGTGAAGAAATGCAGTGGGACCTCGATTACCTGCTGCAGCTCTGGACCGCCATCAAAGAAGCGTCGCTGGATCGCTCCGCGCCATTCCTGATCTATCAGGAAAGCAACGTGATCATCCGCGCCATCCGCGATTACCTGCGCCAGGATATCGGCGAAGTGCTGATCGACAGCGTTGAAGCCCAGGACGAAGCCCTGACCTTCATCCGCCAGGTAATGCCGCAGTACGCCAGCAAGATCAAGCTGTACGAAGACAGTGTTCCGCTGTTCAACCGTTTCCAGATCGAAAGCCAGATCGAGACCGCATTCCAGCGCGTTGTCGAACTGCCTTCCGGTGGTTCCATCGTTATCGATCCGACCGAAGCACTGGTGTCCATCGACATCAACTCGGCGCGCGCCACCAAAGGCAGCGACATCGAAGAAACCGCCCTGCAGACCAACCTTGAAGCCGCCGAAGAAATCGCCCGTCAGTTGCGCTTGCGCGACATTGGCGGCCTGATCGTCATCGACTTCATCGACATGACCCCTGCCAAGAACCAGCGTGCCGTGGAAGAGAAAGTCCGCGAATGCCTGGAAGCCGACCGCGCTCGCGTGCAAGTCGGTCGCATCTCGCGCTTCGGCCTGCTGGAAATGTCCCGTCAGCGCCTGCGCCCTTCCCTGGGCGAAAGCAGCGGCATCGTCTGCCCGCGTTGCAACGGCACCGGCATCATCCGTGACGTCGAATCGCTGTCGCTGGCCATCCTGCGCCTGATCGAAGAAGAAGCCCTGAAAGACCGTACCGCTGAAGTTCGCGCGCAAGTGCCGATTCCGGTCGCCGCTTTCCTGCTCAACGAAAAACGCAACTCGATCACCAAGATCGAACTGCGCACTCGTGCGCGCATCGTCATCCTGCCGAACGATCACCTCGAAACGCCGCACTTCGAAGTTCAGCGTCTGCGCGATGACAGCCCGGAAGCCGGGATCAATCAGACCAGCTACGAAATCGCAGCCGCCGCTGCCGAAGTCGAAGAAGTTCAGCCAGCTGCCGCGACCCGCACCCTCGTTCGCCAGGAAGCGGCGGTCAAGACTGCACCGGCCCGCGCCAACGCACCGGTTCCGACCGAAGTGGTCGCTGCCCCGGTTGCTGCACCCGCCGTTGTGCCGGAACCAAGCCTGTTCAAAGGCCTGGTGAAGTCACTGGTTGGTTTGTTTGCGTCCAAGGAAGAGCCTGCTGCTCCGGTTGCGGTTGAAAAACCGGCGGCTACCGAGCGTCCGGCCCGTAACGAAGAGCGCCGCAACGGTCGTCAGCAGAGCCGCAACCGTAACGGTCGCCGCGATGAAGAACGCAAGCCTCGCGAAGAACGTGCACCCCGTGAAGAGCGCGCACCGCGCGAGCCGCGTGAAGCCCGTGAAGCCCGTGAAGAAACGCCAGCCGTTGCTCGCGAAGAACGCGCGCCACGTGAAGAGCGCGCACCCCGCGCCCCTCGCGAAGAACGCGCACCTCGCGCGCCCCGTGAAGATCGCAAGCCACGTGGCGAGCGTGAAGAGCGCGTGCGTGAGCTGCGGGAACCGCTGGATGCCGCGGCACCAGTCGTCGCTGCCACCGCTGAAGAACGTCCAGCGCGTCAGCCTCGTGAAGAACGTGCACCACGCCCGCCGCGTGAAGAGCGTCAACCGCGTGCCGAGCAAGCCACTGCCGCCGTTGCTGAAGAAGAGCTGACCGGTAATGAAGAGCAACTGCCGGAAGACGGTCAGGAAGGCGCCGAAGGCGATCGTCCACGCCGCCGTTCCCGTGGCCAGCGTCGTCGCAGCAACCGTCGCGAGCGTCAACGCGATGCCAATGGCAACGTGATAGAAGGGTCGGAAGAATCCGAATCCGCCGAAGGCGAAACGGACGAAAACCGTGTAGCTCCAAGCGCCGCCGATCTGGCCGCAGGCCTCGCAGTTACCGCTGCCGTCGCCAGCACCGTGATCAGCGCTCCGGCTGAAGCACAGGCCAACGAGCAAGCTGAACGCGCCACGGCCGCCACACTGGAGACTGCTCCGGTTGAAGCGCCGGTGGTTGAAGCAACCACGCCAGTCGAAACCACCGCAGCTCCGGAAATTGAAGTAGCACCGGTCCGCCCACCACAGCCTCGATTCGGAGCGGCCGCAGAGCCTGCTGTCGATGCCGAACCTGCGGTTGCCGCCGAGCCGGTTGTTGAATCCGTGACTGAAACTGCTGGCGAAGTTCGCGAAGAGCAGACCGCGTTCAACTGGGTTGCCGAGCCAGCTGTTGAAGAAACGCCAGCTCCAGCGCCAGCCGCCGAGAGCCAGACGCCTGAAGCAATCGTCTCGGAGCCCGTGGAAGCTGCCGCCGAACCGGCGCCAGTCGTTGAAACTGCGCCGGTCTTCGAAACTGCGCCGGTCGTTGAAGCGGCTCCGGTCGTTGAATCGCCAGCGCCGGCGATTGCAGAAGTGGTCGCTCCGACCGTTGAAGCTACTCCGGTCAGCGCCTTGACGCCGAGCGGTCGCGCGCCGAACGATCCGCGCGAAGTGAAACGCCGCAAGCGTGAGGAAGAGCGCCTGCAGAAGGAAGCCGAGCTGGCTGCCGCTGCTGCTCCGGTTGAAGCGGCTGTCGCTGCCGAACCTGCCCCGGTTGTTGCTGAAGTTGTCGAGGCTGCTCCTGCCCCGACTGCCGAAGCTGCCGCCGAGCCGGTTGAGTCCGCGATTGACGAAGCTCCGCGCTCCGTTCAGGAAGCCGTCGCGCAACACGAGCAAGCCCTGGAAAAGGAACACGAGCCTAAACCCCTCGCCTGATTCCATCGGCCACTAAAAAGCCCCGCCTGGTTCGCCCAGGCGGGGCTTTTTTATGTCGGCTTTTTAACAGATGAACCGCGTTATCGTTCTTCGCGGGCAAGCCACGCTCCCACAAGTGCGACACAAATGGCTTGCCCGCGAAGGCGATCTGTTAGGCGAAGACCAACGCAGCAGGCACATCCACATCCCACAACACTCCGGGATCTTTCACCGGCACCTCAACCACCTGCGCCTGCGCAAACAACGGCCTCGCCCCACGATCGCCGGACAACGCCATCAGCCCCGGCCCGGAAGTGCGACCGAATCCCACCGGATGTCCAAATACACCTTCGTTCACCGGCACGCTGATCGCGTCATCCGCCATCCCTGCCAGCACCTGCTCGACCGATGACGGCAGGACAAACGGCATATCCCCCAACACAATCAGCCAGCCACCCAGCTGGGGACACGCCGCCACCCCGGCGGCGATGCTGTCGCCCATGCCCGTCGATTCGATCAGCACAATCTCGAAACCATAAGCCTGCGCCATTCGAATCAATTGCGGGCGATCCTTGGTCGTCACCAGCACGCGGTTCTCCAAAGTCGCCGGGACGCTCATCAGCACATGCTCAATGACGGAGTGAACCGACCCGTCACGCCCGACACAGTCCGCCAGCAATTTATCCTTGTCGGCGCCGGCGACTTCGCGATAACGGCTGCCCTGCCCCGCCGCCAGCACGATCACGCCAATGGGTTGGCTCATACGCGCTCCTGTAACGGCTTTTTCTGCTTGAGCTCGACGCCGTTCTTGATCGCCACGATTTCGGCCAGCAACGACAAGGCGATTTCCGCCGGGGTGTGGCTGCCAATATGGAGGCCGATCGGGCCATGCAAGCGCTCGATAGCCTCTGCTGACAAGCCTAGCTGAGCCAGGTTGTCGCGCCGCTTCAGGCTGTTGACCCGGGAACCCAGGGCACCCACGTAAAACGCCCTGGAATCGAGTGCGGTCAGCAACGCCATGTCGTCCAGGCGCGGATCGTGGGTCAGCGCAACAATGGCCGTGCGTTCGTCGGTCTGGATATTGAGCACCGCTTCGTCCGGCATGCCGGACACAAAACGGCCGTGCTGTTGCTCCCAGCCGTAGACGAATTCGGTGCGCGGATCGCAGATCAATACTTCGAAATCCAGCAAACGCGCCATTTGCGCCACATAGCGCGACAGCTGTCCCGCGCCGATCAACAACAATCGCCAACGCGGACCGTAAATGGCGCGCAGGGTATTGCCATCAAAACTCAATGAATCGGATTTGTCCGCGGCCGACAGCGTCACTTCACCCGTCGCCAGCTCCATCGAGCGCGCGACGATTTCATGGGCCTCGCAGCGTGCCAGCAATTCGGCGACCCAAGCTGGATCACCGACGCGTTCTTCGGTCAGGCGCAAGGTGCCGCCGCACGGCAAACCAAAGCGTGCGGCCTCTTCCCGGGTCACGCCGTAAGTGATCAGTTGCACCGGCGGCCCCTGGGCCGGCAGGCGACCATCGTGCAGACGGGCGATCAGATCATCCTCGACGCAGCCACCGGACACTGAGCCGATCACCACGCCGTCTTCGCGCAAGGCCAACATGGCGCCAGGTGCCCGGGGCGCGGTGCCCCAAGTCTGAACCACGCTGTATAACACCACTCGCTGCCCGGCGCGGCGCCATGCGAGGACGCTGCGCAGGACGTTCAGATCGACGCTGTCCATCAGGCGTCAGCCTTCTGCCAGCCTTGTAACTGATAACGCACCGGCAGGTCGCGAATGCGCTTGCCGGTCGCTGCGAATATCGCATTGCACAGGGCTGGCGCAATCGGTGGCACGCCCGGTTCTCCGACGCCGCCCAACGGCACGTCCCCTGGCGGGGTAACCAGATGCACGGCGATTTCTTTCGGTGCCAGGGACATCCGTGCCACCTCGTACATGTGGAAGTTGTCCTGCTGAACCTTGCCGTCCTTGAAGCTGATTTCACCCAGCACCGCGTTGCCCAGGCCCATCACGCAGGCGCCCTCGAATTGTGAGCGAATGCGTTCCGGATTGATCTGCGGACCGCAGTCCACTGCGATGTCAGCCTTGTGCACGATCAGCGTGCCGTCATCCTGAACCTCGACTTCCATCACCGCCGCCACGTAAGTGACGAAGCTGTAATGTACCGCCAAACCAAGGCCGCGGCCCTTGGGCAACTCACGCCCCCAACCGGCGGCTTTGGCAGCGGTTTCCAGGACGGTGCGCATGCGCCCGGTATCAATTGGATAACGCTCCGGCGATTCACCGTAGTTCCACTCTTCGCTCAACGTACGCGGATCGATCTGACGGTCCGGCCCGAGCAGCTCGATCTGATACTTCAGCGGGTCCTGGCCGGCCTTGTGCGCCAGCTCATCGACAAAACTCTGAATAGCAAAACCGTGGGGAATGTTCGACACCGAGCGATACCAGCCGACCCGCGTGTGGACCGCGGCTTCGGGGTTTTCCAGACGCACATTGGGGATGGCATAAGCCATGTTGGTGAACCCCATGCCCAGTTCGAACGCCGCTTCGTGATTCATGCCTGGCGCGAACAGCGCGGTAATGCTCGGCGCTACCGTGCGGTGCAGCCAACCGGAAGGCAGTCCGCCCTTGTTGAGGCTGGCTTTGAGGTATTCGGCCGATACCGTGTGGAAATAGGAACAGTGGATATCGTCTTCACGGGTCCATTGCACCCGCACGGCCTTGCCAGGAAATTCCTTGGCGAGAATGGCCGCTTCAATGACGAAGTCCGGCTTGGACTTGCGACCGAAGCCGCCGCCCAGCAAGGTTACGTTGACAGTGACTTTATCGAACGCAATACCCAGCCGTTCGCTGATGCGCTCGCGGGTGACTTGCGGGGCCTGACTGGGCGCCCAGGCTTCGCATACGCCGTCCTTGAAACGGGCGACGGCGACCATCGGCTCCATCGGTGCTTGCGCCAGGTGCGGCAGGTAATAGGAAGCTTCGAGCGTGCTGTCGGCGTCCTTCATGGCCGCGTCGATGCTGCCCGTGTTGCGCACCACTTTGCCCGGTTTGAGCGACGAAGCTTCGAGTTCCTTGCGGTAGGCAACCGAGTCGTAACTGGCGTGAGGGCCATCGTCCCACTCGATTTTCAGCGCGTCGCGCCCCTTGATCGCCGCCCACGTATTGCTGGCCACTACGGCCACGCCGCCCAGCGGCTGGAACTCGGACGGCAGCGGACGACCTTCGATTCGCACGACTTTGAGCACACCCGGGACTTTCAGCGCAGCGCTGTCATCCAGCGTTTTGACCTTGCCGCCGTACACCGCCGGCCGGGCAATGGCGGCGAAGAGCATGCCTTCAAAATGCACATCGGCGCCGTACACCGCGCGACCGTTGACGATGTCGGCGCCGTCGATAGCGCGGCTGCTTTCCTTGCCGATATAGCGCAATTCCCCCGGTTGCTTGAGGCGCAGGCTGTTGCTGGCGGGCACCGCCAATGCACCCGCCGCAGCGGCCAGCTCGCCATAACCGAGTTCGCGCCCGGAAGGCTGGTGGATCACTTTATGCAATTGCGCGCGGCATTCGCCGATCGGGACCTTCCACTGCTCGGCGGCTGCCTGTTCCAGCATGGTCCGCGCGGCCGCACCGCAGCGACGCATCGGCTCGTACCAGTGGCGCATGCTGCGCGAACCGTCGGTGTCCTGATTGCCGAACCGCACTTCATCGCCCGGTGCCTGTTGCACCTTGACCAGCGCCCAGTCAGCGTCCAGTTCATCGGCCACCACCATGGTCAGGCTGGTGCGTACGCCCTGGCCCATTTCCGAACGATTGCAAACGACCGTTACCGTGCCGTCAGCGGCGATGCTGACATACACCTTCGGATCATCGATCCAGCCATTGGGCATGCCGTCGGCGCCGTACTTCTTTTCCTTTTCGTCAGCGAATGCGTCCTGCCAGCCCCAACTGGCAGCGAGCACCAGCGCGCCGGTCGCGCCTGCGCCTTTGAGAAAGCCACGGCGGCTGAGGTTGTTCAGGGCGAAGTCATTCGGTAAGCGGCTCATGCCTTGGCCTCCTTCAAATGCGTGGAGGCCTGGCGGATGGCGGTCTTGATGCGGTTGTAGGTGCCGCAACGGCAAATGTTGCCGACCATCGCTTCTTCGATCTGCGCGTCGCTGGGGTTCGGGTTGGTTTTGAGCAGGGCCGTTGCCGACATGATTTGCCCGCCTTGGCAGTAACCGCACTGGGCCACGGCAGTGTCGAGCCAGGCTTGCTGGACGACTTTGCCGACCGGGTCTGCGTGGAGATTTTCAATCGTGGTGATGTTCTGGCCAACCGCCGAGCCGATAGGCGTGATGCAGCTGCGCGCGGGGGCGCCTTCGATGTGAATCGTGCAGGCGCCGCACAGGCCCATGCCGCAGCCGAATTTGGTACCGTTATAACCGGCGACATCACGGATTGCCCAGAGCAGCGGCATGTCCTCGGTGACATCGAGTTGATGGTCTTGGCCATTAAGTTTGAGGGTAATCATGGGCACGCCCGCATCGAATTTCGGTTATAGGGTCGAGCTATCTGCCACGTGGGTATTGCGTTTGGCACCACGCAGACCGGCTCAGGCTAATACGGCTCTCTTGTGCGGACGACAACGTCTACACCGGGCCTTTGGTGGAGCAAATGAATGCATCGTTAGGGCACTAAGTTAACCCAGCGTTAACAAAAAAACCCTGCACAATTCCCATCGTGCAGGGCTTTTTATCACTCTTGAAAGCGTAGTCGCTCAATACCGATTGGGCTCCATTTCGAGCTCAACCTGAAAACGCTGCGAAATATCTTTTTGAATACGCTGAGCCAAATCAAGCAACTGCAGGCCGGTAGCGTTGCCGTAGTTGACCAGCACCAGCGCCTGCAATTTGTGCACACCGGCGTCCGCCTCGCGAAACCCTTTCCACCCGGCGCGTTCGATCAGCCAGCCCGCAGCAATTTTCATTTGCCCGTCCGGTTGCGCATACGCAACCAGATCCGGGTATGCGCTTTTGAGCTGGGTGACCAGCGCGGCTGGCACCAGCGGATTTTTGAAGAAGCTGCCGGCATTGCCGAGCACGGCCGGATCAGGGAGCTTTTCGTTGCGGATGCTGCAGATCGCCTGACTGACATCAGTGGCCGTTGGATGCTTGATGCCTTGCTCGGTCAAACGCTGACGCACCGGGCCGTATTCCAGGTGCAGTTGCGCAGCGCGACTCAGCGCGAAACGCACCCGCAGAATCAACCAGCGTCCCGGTTGTTGCTTGAACAGGCTGTCGCGGTAGGCGAAGTTGCACTCTTGTAGCGTGAAATCGCGCAGCTCGCCGGTCTGTCGATCCAGCGCGGTCAAACCGGCGAATATGTCCTTGATCTCCACCCCATAAGCGCCGATGTTCTGCATTGGCGCAGCGCCGACGGTGCCGGGAATCAGGCTGAGGTTTTCCAGCCCTGACAACCCTTGCGCCAGTGTGTGCTGAACAAACGGGTGCCACGGCTCACCCGCTTCGGCTTCGATCACGACCTTGCGGCCGTCGTCACTGAGGATGCGGATACCGCGCGTCGCCATGCGCAACACCAGCGCCTGAACGTCTGCAGTCAGCAGCAGGTTGCTGCCACCGCCGATCACCAGCAACGGCACATCGTGCTGCGCCGCATAGGCCAGCGCTTCGCGAACGTCGGCATCGCTGCGGGCTTGGGCAAACAACCGGGCCTGAACGTCGACGCCGAAACTGTTGAAGGGTTTCAGCGAGACCTGCGGTTGTACCTGCAAACTCATAAGCGTCCCTTCAATTCGACAACCAGCAAGTCGCTCGCACGCTCGATCAGGTCCAGCACTTGCTCAAAGCCTTGATCGCCGTCGTAGTACGGGTCCGGGACTTCATCACGTTCTGACTGATATCGACGCAGGAAAAGATCAAGCTCCGCCCTGCCCTTGGTCGGTTGCAGGGCCTTGAGGTTGCGCAGGTTGCTGTTGTCCATCGCCAGAATCAGGTCATAGCGGGCGAAATCGGCGCGAGTGACTTGCCGGGCGCGCTGGGCGGAAAGGTCGTAGCCGCGCACTCGGGCCGCGGCCTGACTGCGTTTGTCCGGCGCCTTGCCGACGTGCCAGTCACCGGTGCCGGCGGAGGCGACTTCGATTTGGCCGGCCAACCCCGCTTCACGCAATTTATGCCGCAGCACGCCTTCCGCCGTCGGCGACCGGCAGATGTTGCCCAGACACACAAACAAAACCCGCATCAGGCCTCCAGCAGGCGACGAACGCGCTCGAGGTCTTCAGCAGTGTCTACCCCGGTTGGCGGCGCGATCAAGGCGTCGGCGACGTGAATGCGCACGCCGTGCCACAGGGCACGCAGCTGTTCCAGCGATTCGGTATTTTCCAGCCAGCACGGCCCCCAGTTCACGAAGTCCTGAAGGAAACCGGCGCGGTAGGCATAGATGCCGATGTGGCGACGATACGGCACGCCTTCCGGCAGCACTTCGCGATTGTTCGCGAAAGCATCACGCGCCCACGGCAGGGTCGCGCGGCTGAATGTCAGCGCCAGGCCATTGAGGTCGCTGACGACCTTGACAACGTTGGGGTTGAACAGGGTTTCGACGTCTTCGATCGGCTCGGCCAGCGTGGCCATGCGCGCTTCGGTGTGGGTGGCCAGGTTGGCGGCGACCTGGTCGATCACACCAGGAGGAATCAACGGCTCGTCGCCCTGAACGTTGACCACGATGGCATCAGGCGCCAGACCCAGCTTGGCCGCGACCTCAGCCAAACGATCTGTGCCGGAATTGTGATCCTCCCGGGTCAGCACAACTTCGGCGCCAAATCCTTTGCAGGCCTCGACGATGCGCACGTCGTCGGTGGCAACGACCACGCGTTCAGCACTGCTTTTGCGAGCCTGCTCCCAGACGTGCTGGATCATCGGCTTGCCGGCGATCAACAGCAGCGGCTTGCCCGGCAGGCGGGTCGAGGCGTAGCGCGATGGAATGACGACAGTAAAGGCTGTGGTCATTTATCCAGGCGCTCGTCAGTGGTCAGGGTGCGCGCTTCGGTTTCCAGCATCACCGGGATGCCGTCGCGAATCGGGTACGCCAGACCTGCGCCTTTGCTGATCAACTCGGTTTTGTCGGCGCTGAGCTTGAGCGGGCCTTTGCAGACCGGGCAAGCGAGGATATCGAGCAATTTGGTGTCCATGAGCATTCCCTGGATAAAGACGTTATTAAGGCAAGAGACGGGCCGGCAAAAGGCGCATCAGCTGCGTATCGAACCAGGCCACGAAGGCTGGCGACGGTGCAGCATCGACCGCCAGGTACCACCAATCGGCGGCAGCAAAGGTGCGGCACTTCACCGCGTCCTTTTCGGTCATCACCAGCGGCAATGACGGCGTGAAGTTCAACGCCTGGGCGCTGTATTCGGCGTGGTCGGCAAACGCGTGCGGGACTGGTCGCCAGTGTAGCGTTTCAAGGGTCGCGAAGAAACGCCGGGGATTGCCGATCCCGGCCACGGCATGCAACGCCTGGCTTGGGGGGAAGTGATCCAGTGGACGGCGCTCGCCACTGCGCAGGTTGACGAGTTCGGTGGGTTGCAGCTGAAAAGCGAAGCCGTCATCACGATCTTCGGCAGCGCCGTTATAAAGCACAGCGTCCACGCTCTGCAGGCGCTCGGCGGGCTCACGCAACGGGCCGGCGGGCAAGCAGCGTTTGTTGCCAAGTCCGCGCGCTGCATCAATCAGTACCAGCTCCAGATCACGAGCCAGTCGGTAATGCTGCATGCCGTCGTCGGAGAGGATCAAGTCCAGCGGCTCGCTCGCCAGCAAGGCCTGGACAGCGCGGCTGCGATCGGGATCGATCATCAACGGGACGCCGGTGCGCTGCACGATCAACAGCGGTTCGTCGCCAGCCACCGAGGCGCTGTGCCCGGCTTCGACCCGCCACGGCAGCTGCGGCGGGTTGGCGCCGTAGCCGCGACTGACCACGCCGACCCGTAAACCGCTGCGCTGGCAGTGCTGGATCATCCACAGAATCAACGGCGTCTTGCCGGTGCCGCCGACGGTGATATTGCCAACGACAATCAGCGGCACCGGCGGCTGATAAATCTGCCCCTCACCCGCCAGAAAGCGCTGACGCTTGCTCATTACCACACGGCGGTACAGCCACTCCAGCGGCCGTAGCAGCGTCAGGGCCGGATGGCCCCGGTACCACGCGGCGAGCAAGCGATCGGACATGGCCATCAAGGTGCCGGCGGCGCCGCCTCGACTGTGGTCATGCGCAGGTGACTGAAGCCAAGTTTGCCGGCGGCGTCCATGGCGGTGATCACCGATTGGTGCTGAGTCTTGCCATCGGCGCTGATGGAGAGTGGCATCTGGGTGTCACCGTCGGATTCTTTCTGCAGGGCGTCCATCAGCGTCGTCAGATCGTTTTTGGGCAGCACCCGGTCATTCACCGAGAACGCGCCTTCAGCACTGATGGCCACATCGAGGCGTTTGACCTGCTGGTCTTCGGCAGGCGAACCGCTGACCGCTTCCGGCAAATCGACGCGCAGTTGGGTTTCCCGGGTAAACGTAGTGGTCACGACGAAAAACAGCAGCAGAATAAACACCACGTCGATCAGCGACGCGAGGTTGATGTCCACAGTCTCCCGTTGCTTGCGGCGGAATTTCACGCTTTGCCCCCGTTCAGGTCCACGTCACGATCACCCTGCACAACCTCTACCAGTTTGATCGCTTCCTGCTCCATGCCCACCACCAGTTCATCGACCCGGCGTTGCAGGAATCGATGAAAGAAGACAGCAGGAATACCGACCATCAGGCCCGCTGCCGTGGTGATCAGAGCCTTGGAAATACCCCCGGCCAACACCGCCGCGTTAGTGGTCATCCCCGTGCCCATGAACGCGCTGAAAATGTCGATCATGCCCAGCACCGTACCGAGCAAACCCAGCAACGGCGCCATGGCGGCGATGGTGCCGAGGGCATTGATGTAGCGCTCGAGCTCGTGAATAACCCGGGCTGCGGCCTCTTCAATGCACTCCTTCATGATCTCGCGACCGTGTTTGGAGTTGGCCAGGCCGGCGGCCAGAATCTCGCCCAGTGGCGAGTTGGCACGTAATTCCTTGAGTTTGTCTTTATTGAGCTGTTTGTCCTTGATCCAGACCCAGACTTGCCCCAGCAAGTGCTCCGGGGTCACGCGACTGGCACGCAGGGTCCACAGGCGCTCGGCGACGATCGCCATGGCCGCGATGGAACTCAAAATGATCGGCAGCATCATCCAGCCGCCGGATTTGACCAATTCCCACACAGTGACAGTCCCCTCGAAAAAGTGCGCCACTCTAACATAGGGGGTGAGCACACCGAAGACCGGGATGTCGCATCCGGTCGGGCGTGGATCACCTCGGTTTAATCCCTGGAGCGCCAGAAACGCTGTTCATGACGCATGGTCCACGGCGGTTCGAAGCGCCCGAGCAGCAGACGAATGGCGCCTTGCGCGGCACTGTCATGGATGGCCATGCCGCGTTTTTGATAGCGCGCGATCACGGTTGGATGTGGGTGGCCGAACGAATTGCCGTTGCCTCGAGAAATCAGCACTGCTCTGGGTTGCAGCGCGGCGAGCAGTGTCGGGGAGGACGAACTGCGGCTGCCATGATGCGGCGCCTGCAACCATTCGGTAGGAACGGCGAGTGCACTGTCGAGCAATGCGCGCTCGGCCGCGGTGTCGATGTCGCCGGTCAGCAGCATGCGCTCGCCGTTGGCTTCTATCTGCAGGACGCAGGATTTCTGGTTGCTGTCCGAGGCAGACGTCCACTGCCATAGCTCGAACCTGACCTCGTCCCAGCTCCAATGCCGACCGCTTTCGCAGGCCAGGGCGCCGAGTTCAGCGGGCAGCGCCAAGGGGTCGCCACTGATGACCTGCGTAACGGGAAGCCCTTTGGCGACTGCACGTACGCCTCCAGCGTGATCGGCATCGGCATGACTGATCAGCATCAGGTCGAGTTTATTCACGCCGAGCTTGCGCAGCGTTGGCAGCACCACCCGTTCACCGAGGTCGAAATCACCGAAACGCGGTCCGGTGTCGTACAGCAACGTGTGATGACGCGTCCTTACCAAAATCGCCAGCCCCTGGCCAACGTCCAGTTGCCAGATATCTGCAATACCTTCATCCAGCAGCGGGCGCGGTGGGAATACCAGCAAGAGCAACAGCGGCCAACCCAGTGGACGCATGGGCACGCCGCGAGGCATCAACAGCAGGACTGCGCCGAATGTAGCCACTGCCCAAACCCAAAGCGCAATGGCTTCGGGCACCCACGCCGGAACCTGTCCGGCCACCGGTTCGAGGCCTTTGAACAGCCAGTCGATCAACCCGCCCGCCAGCCACAGCAACCCTTCGCCCACGTAGGGGACCGGCAGTAACAATGTGCCGAGCAGTGCCGGAGGGAGAATCACCAGACTGACCCACGGTACGGCAAGCAAATTGGCCAGAGGGCCGCTGACGCTGATCGGCAAGCCGAGTATCAACAGCACCGGGCACAGACCGATCGCGATGAGCCACTGCGCGCGGGTCCAGGTTTGCCACCATCGCCAGGGGCCCAATCGCCCGCCGAAGGTGAAGATCAAAATCGCCACGGCGCCAAAGGACAGCCAGAACCCCGGTTGCAGACTTGCCAGCGGATCCATCAGCAACACGCCATTGAGCGCCAGCAGCAGTGGCCACCATGCGCCGAGGTCACGAAAGCGCAGACGCCACAACAGCACCAGACCAATCATCACGCAAGCACGGCGCACGGGGACATCAAAACCGGCGAGCACGCCATAACCCAGCGCTGCGGCAAACGCCAGCCCACACGCCCACGGCAGCCAGGGCAAGCGGTTGGGCCACAGCCCATAACGCGCCAGACCGGCGATCAACAGGTACACAACGCCCGCCAGCATGCCGACGTGCTGACCGGAAATCACCAGCAGATGCACGGTGCCGGTGTCCTGCAATATCTGCCAATCCTCGCGAGCCAGCCCGCCGCCATCGCCCAACACCAGCGCCGCCAACGCGCCGTTGCGCCCCTGCGCATCCACGGCTTGCAGGCGCTGGCGGATCCCGTCGCGCCAGGCCCATCGAGCTTCACTGAGTCGCTGGCCATCCTTGACGGTCCCCGTGGCGCCGATGCGCTGCGCGAGTAACCAGGCGTCGTAATCGAAGGAATGCGGATTGAGCAAGCCGGCAGGCCGCTTCAGTTTCACCGCCAGCCGCCAGCGTTCGCCACTGTTGACGGGCGGACCGTCATACCAGGCGATACGCATGCGCTGTGGCACCTGCGAATGGCGCGACCGGGCATCCGCAAGTTCAAAACGCACAACACCTTCACTGATCTGCGGCAACCCGATAACCCGGCCTTCTACCCAGCGAGTTTCTCCATCAAGGCTGACTGGTAGTCGATCCTGCAGTGCCCAGTGTGCGTTCGCGCAGGCCCAACTGAAGCCAAACGCGAAAAATGCACAGGGGTACGCCCTGAAGGGCAGCGCCATCAAACCCACCAACGGCAGCAGCGTGCAAAACCAGACCGGTGGTAATTCCGGTAAAAATCGCAGGGTCAGCAAACCTGACGCCAGCGCTATCATCCCTGTGCGCATACGCCCGTCCTTGAGACTCCCTCCAATAGGGATAGTCGGCGCATGGCACGAGCGTCGTTATTAATTGTCACAAAGTCTGAATGGGCGACTCCTAGAATCCAGACATACTTGCCGCCTTAACCGACCGAGAAGCCTTATGCCCCGGCGCTTATTCAAACGCTACATGCCCGACCCGACGAGTATCAAGGAACACAAATCCTTACGCTTTCTCGGCACGTTGCTGCATGATCCAAACCTCTGGCACCTCAATCGCCACTCCGTTGCCCGCGCCATGGCGGTGGGGTTGTTTGCCGCGTTTCTGCCGATTCCTCTGCAAATGCTGGTAGCAGCGGTGCTGGCGATTATCGTGCGCGGCAACATGCCGATCGCGGTGAGCCTGGTCTGGCTGACCAATCCGATCACCATGCCGGCGGTGTTTTTCTGTACCTACCAGACGGGCGCCTGGTTGATGGATGTGCCAGCTCGTCATCTGCCCGACGAGTTGACCTGGGAATGGATCAGCGGCCAGCTCTCGACCTTGTGGCAGCCGTTTTTGCTGGGATCGGTGGTAGTGGGACTGGTGCTGGGCGTGCTGGCCTACTTTCTGGTGATGATGTATTGGCGCTGGTGGGTCAGTCGCCAGTGGGCGCGCCGAAAGAAAAGACGCATGCGCTGAAATGGAAAAAGGCCTCCTTGTCGCAGGCTGTGTGAAAACCTAGCAATCTGCCGCCGGGTTTAAGAAAATGCCCGTATCGCAAGATACGGGCATTTTTCTTATGCGCTACATCCAAGGTGAAGATCGTACGCAGGGCACTCTGTTTCCAGTCTCACTGGACGAACTCATTCCCGAAGACCATCTGGTTCGGGTGATCGAGGCGTACATTTCTCTGCTGGACCTTGAGCAACTCGGGTTCGACAAAGCTGCTCCCAAAGCAACCGGGCGCCCTTCGTACCATCCCGGCGACCTGCTTAAACTCTATCTTTACGGCTATTTCCAACAAATTCGATCCTCCAGGCGGCTGGAAGCGGAGTGTCAGCGCAACGTCGAGGTCATGTGGATGTTGGGCCGATTAGCTCCGGACTTTAAAACCATCGCCGACTTCCGGCGCGACAACAGCGCAGCTTTTGTCGCGACATGCCGTGCGTTTGTTCGATTTTGTCGGGGAGCCGGCCTGATTGCTGGCGAGTTGGTGGCCATCGATGGCAGCAAGTTCCAGGCCGTGGCTTCGAACCGAAAACAGATCACCCCTAAAAAGCTCCAACAGCGCGAGGCAAAGCTCGACAAGCGTATTGCGCACTATCTGGCTCAGCTTGATGAAGCTGATCGCGGCGAGCACAAAGAAGCTATTGATCGTTCTGCTGTGCAGACGGCGCTTGAGAAACTGAAGATAAAAAAGGCCAATAACCAGACCTGCCAAGTGCTGATGCAAGCTCAAGGTCTGGTGCAGCATGTGGTGGGTGAGTCCGACGCGCAAAAAATGCGCACCCCTTCAGGCTCGCGTATTTCCTATAACGTTCAAAGTGCGGTTGACGCAAAACACTGCCTGATCGTGCACCATGAAGTGACTCAGGAAGGAACCGATAACCGCCAACTGGAGCCGATGGCCAAGGCTACCCAAGAGGCGCTGGAGCAGGCCAAACTCAGTGTCGTTGCTGATGCGGGTTACTCCAACGGCAGTCAATTCCAGGCATGTGAAGACGCTGGCATCACTCCCTATGTCCCGCCAAACCGAGCCGTTAATACCAAGGGTGATGAAGAGCAAAACTTTGATCGCACACTCTTCCATTACCACGAAGAAAGTGACAACTATCAATGCCCAAACGGCAAGATACTCACGCTTAAAGCCCTCAACAAAGGAGACCGGGTCTATCACGCCGCCGTCGACGACTGCACTGTTTGTCCGCTGAAAAACCGATGTACCAAGGCCGAACGCCGATACGTCACGCGTCATGCCCACGAAGCCGCATTTGAACGAATGGAACGGCGCATGAAAGCCAATCGAGACATGATGAGCCAGCGGCGATCTATCGTTGAGCATCCGTTTGGGAACCTGAAGCAATGGTCTATGGGCAACGCCAGGTTTTTACTGCGTCAACTGAAAGGCGCTCGAACGGAAATGGCGCTTGCGATACAAACGTACAACCTGAAAAGAGCCATAAACGTGCTGGGTGTGCGGCGAATGATGGAATTGATGGGCTGAAAAGCCCTTTTTTGCTTTTCAAAACCGGAAAAGCAAATGCCCCGACAAGTTGGGGCATTTGCTTTTGACCGGCACAGGCTGCGTTTTCACACAGCCTGTTGTCGGGAGGCCTTTTTTTGGCTCGTGTTTTGGTTCGAACAGCTTCTAGGTACGCATTCCCCGGCCGCTCACCAGCAGTCGCGCGCACCCTATATACAAAACCACCGTCGCCACCAGCATGAACGTAATCGCAACGCTGATACGGATATCCGAAACCCCGAGAATCCCGTAGCGAAACGCATTGACCATATGCAACACCGGGTTCGCCAACGACACCGTTTGCCAGAACGGCGGCAGTAACGAGATCGAATAGAACACCCCGCCCAGATACGTCAACGGCGTCAGCACAAAAGTCGGAATGATCGAAATATCATCAAAGTTGCGCGCAAACACCGCGTTGATGAAGCCCAATAGCGAGAATATCGTCGCCGTCAGCACCACCACCAGAATGGTCACGCCCAAGTGGTGCACCTGCAGCTCGGTAAAAAACAGCGACAGCAGCGTCACGATGACCCCGACCATCAAGCCGCGCAGCACGCCGCCCAAGGTGTAGCCGATCAGAATGGTGTGCGGCGACACTGGCGACACCATCAATTCCTCTATGGAACGCTGGAACTTGCTGCCGAAAAAACTCGACACCACGTTGCCGTAGGAGTTGGTAATCACCGACATCATGATCAGGCCCGGCACGATGTATTCCATATAGGTGAAACCACCCATGTCACCGATCTGCCGACCAATCAGGTTGCCGAAGATCACAAAGTACAGAACCATGGTGATCGCCGGCGGCAGCAGGGTTTGCGGCCAAATGCGGGTGAAGCGCTTCACTTCACGGTAGACGATGGTATTGAGAGCAACGAGGTTGGGTTGCAGCTCGGAACTCATACCGCCACCTTCGACAGATTTTTCTCCACCAGTGACACGAACAACTCCTCAAGGCGATTGGTTTTGTTACGCAAGCTCAACACTTCGATGTTCTGCTGCGCCAGTTGGGTGAACAGCGCGGTGATGCCCATGGCCTTGTCGACCTGCACTTCCACGGTGTGGCTGTCCAGCAGTCTGGCCGGATAACCGAGCAACTGCGGTGCTGCACTCAAGGTGTTTTTGATGTCGAGCAAAAACGTCTCCACATGCAACTGGCCAAGCAGCTGTTTCATGCTGGTGTTTTCGACGATGGTGCCGTGGTCGATGATGCCGATGTTGCGGCACAACTGCTCAGCCTCTTCCAGATAATGCGTGGTGAGGATGATGGTGATGCCTTTCTGGTTCAGTTCGGTGAGGAAGGTCCACATGGAACGACGCAGCTCGATGTCCACGCCCGCTGTCGGTTCGTCGAGGATCAGCAGACGCGGTTCGTGAACCAGCGCACGCGCAATCATCAAACGACGTTTCATCCCGCCGGACAGCGAACGCGAAGGCAGATCGCGCTTGTCCCAGAGCCCCAGTTGAATCAGATACTGCTCGGCGCGCTCTTTGGCGATTTTCGGCGGGATGCCGTAGTAACCGGCCTGAGTCACGACGATGTCGAAGGTCTTCTCGAACTGGTTGAAATTGAATTCCTGCGGCACCACGCCAATGGCGCGTTTGAGCTGCGCAGGGTTCTTGTCCAGGTCGTGACCAAAGATATTCACCGTTCCGCTGGTCTTGTTCACGAGGGTCGAGAGAATGCCGATGGTCGTGGATTTGCCAGCGCCGTTAGGGCCGAGCAAGGCGAAAAAGTCACCTTCGGCGACGTCCAGATCGATACCACTCAAGGCCTGGAAACCGTTGCCGTAGGTTTTGGTTAGCTGCCGGATGGACAGAGCGGAACTCATATCGGATTTACGCACCAAGAAGGGAAGAAAGGGATAAATAAGGGCGGGCGGCGGGCATTGCAACCGTGGCTCGTGAGCGCAATGGTGCTTCGCGCCACCGCACAAGTACAGTCAAGCGTGTCGATAGTGAGTATTAAGTCAACGCGGTCATGACGGCTTTGCGATACGCCGGACGCTGTTTCAGCCGGGCATACCAGGCTTGCAGATGCGGCTGTGGAGTGCGCTCGATCGGCATCTCGAACCAGGCATAAATGAAGCTGCCCAACGGGATATCACCCATGCCGATTTCTGCGCCCGACAGATAAGGCCGGGTCGCCAATGCCTGATCAGCCATCGACAGCAGACCCTCACATTCCTTGATTGCAGCCTTGATCGCCGGCCAGTCCTGTTGCTCCTGCGGCGTGCGCAAGACACCCCAGAACACCGTGCGGAACGGGCCGGCAAAACTTGAAGTGGTCCAGTCCATCCACTTGTCGGCGGTGGCGCGAGCTTGCAGATTTGCCGGATACCAGGCCGTGCCGCTGGCGTGTGTAGCCATCAGGTACCGCACAATGGCATTGGACTCCCAGAGTACAAAACCATCGTCCTCGATAACCGGCACGCGACCGTTGGGATTCATCGCGCGATACTCGGGCGTATCGACTACACCAAAAGCGCCGCCCGCATCGACGGCTTCATAGGCGAGCCCCAACTCTTCGGCGGCCCACAGCGGTTTTCTGACATTCGATGAATTCTTGCGACCCCAGATCTTCAGCATGACCGCCTCTTTATGAATAAATGCGCAGGCAGCATACGCCGGATCAGGCGCGACTCAAATCACTCTGGATATCGCCCGGAAGTACGGGCGACTCGTCGCTGAACAGATGCGGGTAGCACTTTTGCAGGTGTTCGAAAAAGAACGTTTCGGGGACATCGGTGAACTGACCATGATCGATCAGGTATTCCATCAATGGCTCGCCGTCGCGATTGAACGGATGGAAAACGCTGTCGTGAATGCCGTCGAATTCCAGCGGCGCGACATTAAACAGCTCGCACAGCCCCCGATTGAACGCCGGGGTCGCCTTCACCCAGCGGCCGTTCAGGTACAGCTCGGTATAACCGTGCATGGCAAACACGTCACTCCTGAGCAGTTCGAGCAAACGCGGGGTGGATAAATGATTGCGCACATCCGCCAGGCCAATCCTTGCAGGGATCGCGCAGTGTCGGGCCGCACCTGCCAGCAAAGTTGCCTTGGGTACGCAATAACTCTCCCCGGCCGCGAGCGCATAACTGCCACATAAGGTGTCCGGGTCACGACTAAAGGTATAAGGGTTGTAACGCACGGCCTCGCGCACGGCGTAATAAAGACTGATCGCCTGCTCGACAGGGTCGCGAGTATGGCCACGATACTTTTCAGCGAACTCCACCACCGCGGGGTGGTCACTATCGATGAAGCGGCCTGGACTCAGATACTCGTGCATCAGAACAATCTCCTGGGGATGCCCCGAGTCTAGCGGCAGGTTCAGCACACAGATAACGGCGTTTCAGCCAAACATGGGCGCATTGGCGCTTGCTTGATGAATGAAATGGTCAGTCGCCAGTCCTACAAAATTCATCACGGTTTTCCCACGATTTCTATCACCCTGCTCTGACCACCCTGTTTTACGGACGCCGTCTAAGCTCTGAAGGCTGGTTTTGCTCTGATTCACGGAGGATTAAATATGCTGCTGTTGTGGATACTTGTTCTGATTGTCGGAATAGCTTATTTGGCCCACCGCCGCATTGCCCCGCTGCCCGCCTTGTGTATCGTTGCCGTTTACCTGGTCGCGATGGGTGCCTTCAGCCGTGCGCCGGGTTGGCTGCTGCTGATTTTCTGGATCCTGATCGTCGCGGTGGCAGCACCCTTGTTGTTGCCCGATCTGCGCCGCAAATATTTCACTGCGCCGTTGTTCAGCTGGTTTCAAAAAACCCTGCCGCCAATGTCGCAGACTGAACGCGATGCCATCGATGCCGGTACGGTGTGGTGGGACGGCGAATTGTTCAGCGGACGTCCGGACTGGGACAAATTGCTGTCCTACCCGAAAGTGCAGTTGACCGAAGAAGAACAGGCGTTCATCGACGGCCCGACCGAAGAACTCTGCGCGATGGTCAGCGACTGGCAGATCGGCCAGGACATGGACCTGCCTGCAGAAGCCTGGACGCACATCAAGGACAACGGCTTTTTTGCGCTGATCATTCCCAAGGAATTCGGTGGCAAGGGCTTCTCCGCTTACGCCCACTCACAAGTAGCGATGAAACTGGCCACCCGCAGCGGCGACCTCGCCTCCACCGTGATGGTCCCCAACTCCCTCGGCCCGGCCGAACTGTTGCTGCATTACGGCACTGACGAGCAACGCAACCATTACCTGCCACGACTGGCCCGCGGCGACGACATTCCGTGCTTTGCCTTGACCGGCCCGCTGGCCGGCTCCGATGCCGGCGCGATGCCCGACACCGGGATCATTTGCCGAGGCGAATGGGAGGGCGAAGAAACCCTCGGCCTGCGTCTGAACTGGGAGAAGCGTTACATCACACTCGGCCCAGTGGCCACCCTCCTCGGCCTGGCGTTCAAGGCATACGACCCTGACCACCTGCTCGGTGACACGGAAGACCTCGGCATCAGCCTGGCATTGATCCCGACGGATACCGCCGGTGTTGAAATCGGGCGTCGGCATTTGCCGCTGGGCGCTGCGTTCATGAACGGCCCCAACTCTGGCAAGGACGTGTTCATCCCGCTGGACTTCCTCATCGGCGGCCAGGAAATGCTCGGCAAAGGCTGGATGATGTTGATGAATTGCCTGTCCGTAGGGCGTTCGATTTCGTTGCCGGCGGTGGGTACCGGAGCGGCGAAGTTCACCAGTCTGGTGACTGGCCAATACGCGCAGATTCGTGAACAGTTCAACGTGCCATTGTCTGCATTCGAAGGTATTCAGGAAGCGTTGGCGCGTATCGGTGGCAACGCCTGGATGATGGATGCGGCGCGGATGTTGACCGCCAATGCAGTGGATCTCGGTGAGAAACCGTCGGTGCTGTCAGCCATCCTCAAATATCACCTGACTGAGCGCGGCCGCGAATGCATCAGCCACGCCATGGATGTCCACGGCGGCAAGGCGATCATCATGGGGCCCAATAACTATCTGGGCCGCAGCTGGAACGGTGCGCCGATTTTCATCACCGTCGAAGGCGCGAACATTCTCTCGCGAAATCTGATGATCTTCGGCCAGGGCGCGATCCGTTGCCATCCCTTCGTGCTCAAGGAAATGGCGCTGGCCGGTCGTGAAGACAAGGATCAGGCACTCGTCGAGTTCGACGGTCTGTTGCTCAAGCACATCGGGTTCGCCGTCAGCAATGCCGCCAGCACGCTGGTGCTGAATCTCGGTTTCGGTCACTTTGAAAGCGCACCCGGCAACAAACTCAGCCAGGGTTATTTCCGTGCCCTCAATCGCCAGGCTGCAGCGTTCGCCATGCTTGCCGACCTGAGCATGATGCTGCTGGGTGGTGAACTGAAACGCCGCGAGCGTTTGTCAGCTCGTCTGGGCGATGTGCTCAGCAACATGTACCTCGCCTCTGCGGCGCTCAAGCGCTACCACGATCTTGATTCTCCGGAGCACATGGCACCGCTGTTTACCTGGGCCATGGAAGAGAGCCTGGGTCAGTCGGAGCGCGCACTGGACGAACTGCTGACGAATTTTCCGAACAAGGTGCTGGGGTGTCTGTTACGGGTGATCGTGTTTCCGTTCGGACGTCGTCACAAAGGCCCGTCCGACAGACTCGATGCCGAAGTGGCAGCCGTGATTGGCCGCGCCAAGGGAGATCCGACCCTCGAGGAGCTGCTTGCCGGTTGTTACCGTCCTCAGTCTGCAGATGACGCTGTCGGTGCACTGCAACAGGCGTACAACCAGTTGAACGCTGCCCAGCCGTTGCAGAAAAAGCTGCATGTCGGGCTAAAAAGTGGCCAGGTCAAACCGAATGCCGGCGAACATGCTATCGATGCGGCGCTGGAAGCCGGGGTATTGCAGCCCGTCGAAGCGCAAACCCTGCGCAACGCCGAAGCGGCGCGGCGCAAGGTGATCGACGTCGATGATTTCGACAAAGAGGAGCTGGCGCTGGCTGACGGTAAAGTCCGCTGATCCCGGCCACCATGTAAAAAAGGGCGCCGGAGCTTTATACTTCCGCGCCCGTTTTGCTCTTGAGGACTTATCTCGTGTCCAACATCGTTGCCGATCATCTCGTTTTGCTCGACCACCTGCGCAGCATCCTGGTCGCCGTAGGTGAGGCCGATCAGGTTCCCGAAGAAAGCCATGCCTTGTTTCTGGAGCGCTTCGACGAACTGCGCGCCCTGCTGCCGGTCGACCCGATCGAAAGCCAGTACCTGGGCCAGGACATCCTGTGCCAGGTGATTACCCGTTATCCGCAAATCGCGCACCTGGTTCCGCGCGACCTGCTGTGGTATTTCGCCGGCGACTGCCTGCACTACATGCCTGATGAGGAAATCGCTTTGTATCAGGCACTGGAAGAACGCCGTTTTGAAGCCGAGCAGAACGACGAACCGTTCGACTGGAATCAGGAGAAGCAGCTTCTGGCAATGTCGGAAGACGATAGCAAGCACTGATCCCGGATCACGAACGGACAAGGCCCGCATGATTGCTCATGCGGGCCTTTTTTTGTGTTTGCTTCAAGCCAGTTAGGGCCGGCCCCCTCGCGAAGGCGCGAGCTAAAGCAACCCATCACTCGGCAATTCGATCCTGGCTTCATATAATGAAACAAGATCTTTAATCAGGGCATGGAATATGACGCTTCGCCTGTTTTTCCACAGTGACGATCTGAAAGCTAATGTGGAAGTTCTGGAATGCACCCCCTACGAGGACGAGTTCGCTGTGGTCTTGCGCGCCACACTTTTCCACCCCCAAGGTGGCGGGCAGCCCTGCGACACCGGCTGGATTGGCGATAGTCAGGTGCTCCGTGTGCTTCAGGATCCGGACCGGATCATTCATTTCGTTGACCGCCCGGTGGATATCGGCATGGCCCTGATTCGCGTGGACGAGCAGCGTCGCCGGTTCAATACGCGAATGCACTCCGCCGGCCATCTGATTGGCCATTTCGTTCAGGCTCTGGGCTGGATGCCGATCAAGGCACACCACTGGCCAGGTGAAGGACGCCTTCAATTCAAACCGACGGACTCCGCACAGGAGGTAGATCCGATCAAGGTTCAGGAGAGTATCGATCAATGGATGGCTGATGATCTGCCGCGCTTGATCTCCCTGCGCGAAGGCGCCCGGGAAGTAGGTTTTGGCGACTTGCCAGCATATGGCTGCGGCGGCACCCATGTACGCAGCTTGAAAGATTTGGGCGCGGTGACCATCTATTCCATTTCGCAAAAGAAAGGGATGCTGTCAGTTCACTACAGCATGGACTGAGCAATCAGGCCGCTTCGCACCGTCATTGCCTGATACCGATAGAGCCGGCATTCGCAGGCTTGGTTGACCTCTTAGCCAGTGGAACTGGCGATTCAGACGGCGGGCATCTGATCTGTCGATCTAAACCAGCACCCACGCAAACGGCCCGCGCAGTCAAGCTGACGGGCCTTTTCGGCTTTAGTCGGCTAAATCGCACGCGTACAAAAACGCCGCTCAATGAGCGGCGTTTTTGTGAAATTGGAGCGGGAAACGAGACTCGAACTCGCGACCCCGACCTTGGCAAGGTCGTGCTCTACCAACTGAGCTATTCCCGCAAATGGCGTCCCCTAGGGGACTCGAACCCCTGTTACCGCCGTGAAAGGGCGGTGTCCTAGGCCACTAGACGAAGGGGACACGCTGCCCGGAACACATGGTGTGTGTTTCGGTGCCCAGATCCACATCCGAAGATTTGGTTCTGGTTTCACTCAGCCCCGCCCGAAAGCAACGCTGTTTAAAATTGGAGCGGGAAACGAGACTCGAACTCGCGACCCCGACCTTGGCAAGGTCGTGCTCTACCAACTGAGCTATTCCCGCATTGGCGTCCCCTAGGGGACTCGAACCCCTGTTACCGCCGTGAAAGGGCGGTGTCCTAGGCCACTAGACGAAGGGGACACACGTACAACATTCACTACTTACCGCGTTTCGCTGTGTGCTTTACGCTGTAAGTGGCGCGCATTCTATGGATGGATTGAGGGGTCGTCAACCCCCAGATATAAATTTATTTAAATCAATGACTTCGCTTGCTTTAGGGCACTAATGTGTTTTACCGCCACCCTGAGTTGACGACTATATTCTGGTGACTGGCAAGGCGTTATAGTCCATCCGCTGTAGATGGTGGCAAAATGCAATTTTTACGTGGTGCTTATATAAGCCTGACCCCGGCCGATACAAGAGTAACTGCCGGTTCGACTCGCCGAGCGGTCCTATGCGGCCCAATGCCGAGTCACTACACTCGCACGCGAACCCTATAAAGAGGTCTTACCGGTGACACCACTCATGATCACCCTGCTAGTCGTAGCCGGGATCGCGCTCTTGATCGCCATTGGCTACATCAACCATGTGGTGGAAAACAACAAGCTGGAAAAGGCCCGCACCAAGGTCGAACTCAATGACCGCTTGCGCCGCTGCGGGGAGATTACCGAAACCTTCCCCGGGCAACTGATGACCCCGGCGCTCAAGCTCCTGTTGACCCGCCTGGAACTGAACGTCTGCCAGCGCCTGCTGAATCTGGAAAAATCCAGCGCCAACCTCAAGGCGAGAATCAGCGAACTCAACACCCTGGTCGCTCAAGGAGAGTCGATTCCGGTCAACAATCCCCCGGCGCCAATCCAGACAGAAGCCAAAGCCAAAGACGTACGGTTCCTTCTGGAAGCGCTTCACGGGCAGATCACCCGCGCCGCACACGACGGTTTTTTGCCGACCAATGAAGCCAAACGCTGGGTGCGCGAAGTTCGGCACATTCTGGTCCTGCTGCACATCGAGTTCTTCAACAACCTTGGCCAGCAGTCCCTGCAACAGAACCAGCCTGGCCAGGCGCGCCTGGCATTCGAACGCGGCGTGCAATACCTGCGCAAGCAACAGGAACCGCAGCTTTACGCCGAACAGCTGGAGTATCTGGAAAAACTCCTCGCGCGCGCTAATGCGCAAGTGATGGACGAAATTGCGCCGATTGAAGGCGAAGTGAACCAGCTCACCGAGGGCCTCAAAGAGGTCGACGCGGCGGCCGACTGGAAGAAGAAAGTGATTTACGACTGATCTGCCGCATGTGCAAGAAGCCACCTCAACCGGTGGCTTTTTTGTGCCTCAGAGCCTGAAGTGCCCCACCATCCCTTTCAACTCGACACCCAACTGCGCGAGCTCGATGCTCGACGCCGCATTCCCCTGCATCGCTAACGAAGATTGATCAGCGCTGGCACGAATGCTGGTCACGCTACGGTTGATCTCCTCGGCCACTGAACTCTGCTCTTCGGCAGCCGCAGCGATTTGCTGGTTCATCTGCTGAATCAGGGAGACGGCCGCGGCAATGCTGCCCAGCGCACTTTCGGTCTGCAGCGCGTCACTCACCGCCAGCTTCACCAACTCGCTGCTGCTCTGGATCTGCTGCACCGACGACCGGGCCGCCGATCGCAAGGCGCTGACCAAGCGCTCAATCTCTTCGGTAGATTGCTGGGTTCGTTTGGCCAGGGCTCGCACCTCATCGGCAACGACCGCAAACCCCCTGCCCTGCTCGCCAGCCCTGGCTGCCTCGATCGCAGCATTAAGTGCCAGCAGGTTGGTCTGCTCCGCCACACTCTTGATGACGCCAAGCACCGTGCCTATGTTCTGAATCTCTGCACTGAGGCTTTCGATGCTGGAACTCGCCGATGACGCCGAATTCGCGAGCAGTTCGATCCGTGCCATGCTCTGACGCACCACGGCTTGACCGCTTTCGACCTTGCCATCTGCTGTCTGCGCAGCGGTGGCAGCCTCTTCGGCGTTACGGGCGACATCATGCACAGTGGCCGTCATCTGATTCATCGCCGTCGCCACCTGTTCGGTTTCTTCCTTCTGGCTGCTGACTTCGAGATTGGTCTGCTCGGTGACGGCCGACAGCGACTGCGCCGAACTGGCCAGCTGTTCGATCCCGGACTGCAAACCACTGACAATCCTGCTCAGCCCTGCCCCCATCTGTTGCATGGCCTGCATGAGCTGGCCAATCTCGTCGCGGCGCGTCACTGCAACCGTCCCGCTCAAATCGCCGGAAGCAATCTGCTGCGCAACACCAATCACGCTTCGCAACGGCGCGACGATCAGTCGGGTGATGACCCATGCAGCAAGCAACCCGACCAGCAGCGCCAAGGCCGAAGAGCCGATGATCAGCACGGAGTTTTTCTGCAATTCGGCCTGCATCGCCTGGTCTTCGGCTACATAAGCCTGATCAACTCGGGCCGTCACCTGTTGAGCGCGCTGATGCAGCTGCGCATGGACGATTTTTTCCTGAGCCAGCAGGCCGGTGTATTCCGCGAGTTTCTCACTGAAACCGCCAATGTGCCCGACCACCTCGTTGAGCACGGTTTGATAACCCTCGTCCTTGACCATGGCTTTCAATAGTTCAGCCTGGGTGAGCGCCTGTTCAGCCTGCTCGATTTTGCCTTGCGGGGCACTGTCATCACCTTTGCGGCTTTGGTCCAGGCGCACGCGCGCTTCGTTCATGGCCTGCAACATCAGGCGCGCAACCTGGCTGACCTGACTGGCTTGATCAATGAACTGGCTGCCGTCTCTGCCCCCGGATTCCTTCAGGGTGTAACCGCCGTCATCAGCGAGCCCGGCCTGCAGCACGTCCAGGTTATTAGCCACGCTCGACACAGACCAACTGGCCATCTCAAGCGCAAGGTCCTTGGCCTGGCTCAACGAAACAAATTCGTCGAAGGCCTGGCGATACGCGATCAGCGACTGCTCGACATCATTCATCACGGGTATGTTGACTGCAGAGGAAGACCTGAGCTCATTGGCCAGGACGCCCAGCGCGCCTACCCCTTCATGCAGAGCAGTAACTGTCTTCGCGTTACCGCGCAGGGCGTATTCCTGCTCCAGCAGTCGTACTTGAACCAGGCCACTGTTGAGCGACGACATCTTTTTCAGCCCATCGAAACGCACGCTGATGGTTTGCAGGGACCACACGCCGATGGCGGCCACCAAGGCTGTCAACAGCAGCACCAGGGCAAACCCGACTCCCAGTTTTTTCGCCATACCGAGGTTGGCAAAATTTCCTTGCGCGGCCGAAATCATTGCACGTGCCCCCTGAAATAGTCAGATGATGCAGATTCGCAACGCACCGGAATCGGCACAAGTCTCTGGCGCTGCAATAATGGCAAAAAGCTACGCCGCCGTCGTTTTCAGAACGCTCGAGGTCGATCCACAGAGGTGGCCTGAAAGAATGCGCGAGCGCGAGGATCGCAGGCACAGGTCACGTTGATACGCTGCCACTCACCGCCCTCGCTTGTAGGGCTGAAAGATGTCTGTGACGACAACGACACACCAAAGCGCCGTGCCAGTGAATTCACCTCCGCGTAGGTGCACTTGCGTGAACGTGCCCAGATGAACAGCCCGCCCGGTTTGCCGAAGACCTCCCACTCGGCGTCCTCAAGCATCTGCAAGGCGGCTGCACGGTCAGTGTTCAAACGCAGGCGCAGCCGCTGTACCAATTTGCGGTAAGCACCGCTGGCCAGCAAGCACGTCAGTACCGCCTCGCTGAATGCTGAAGTGCCCAGACTGCTTATGGATTTTACATTGGCCAGTTTCGCGATCACCTCGGGACTGGCCACTATGAAGCCGACTCTTAACGAGCTGCTGAGTGTCTTGGAGAAGCTGCCGACGTAAATTACGCTGGCATCCAGCGCCGCGAGCCGCACACCCGGACCGCTGTGCAAGTCGGCATAGACGTCGTCTTCGATCAACACCAGACCATGGATTTTGGCCAGTTGAACAACTCGCTGCGCCACCGCTGGCGCCAGGCTGCTACCGGTTGGATTGTGATGAAAGCTGTTGATGAACAGCGCCCGGGGCTGGTGGTTCACCAACAATGCTTGCAGCATTTCGACGTCAGGCCCGCAAGGTGTGCGTGGCACTTCGAGAACTGTGACGCCGTGCAGCTTCAACAACTCGAACAGTACTGGATTCCCGGGGCTTTCCAACACCACACAATCGCCTGGATCGAGCAACGTACGGACGATCAGATCGAATCCTTGGCTCGCGCCCGCGACCGTCATCATGCTGTCCTCGTTAGCGGCGATATCCAGCAAGCTCAAGCGCTTGATTATCTGCTGACGCAGGGCCGGCAGGCCAAGCGGCGAGTTGTAGTCGAAGACGGCGGCCATGTCGGAACGACTGACCTGGCGGATCGCATAGCTGAGATCATCAGTTTCGCGCCAGCTGTGCGGTAAACCGCCATAACCCAGCGTCAGCCTATCCGTGGCGGCAAGCAGCCCTGCATCAGCACCTCTGAGCCAGGATGCATCCGAGGCAGCCGCTGGCGCCGCGACAATGAAAAAGCCCGCGCCGTGGCGCGCGCCCAGCACACCTTGAGCCACCAGCCGATCACAAGCCTCCACCACACTGGACTGACTGAGCAGATTGATTCTGGCGATTTGCCGCGCCGAAGGCAGACGCGTTCCCGGAGACAGCTCGGTCTGGCGAAGCCAGAATGCGAGTGCGTCGGCGATTTGTTGCACGACCGGCACCAATGCCTGTCGATCGATTCTCAATTCCATGAGCATGCAACTCCTGTTCGTTTGGCGGGGAGCAGTTAATCACAGGAGCGGTCGACGGGCTGTGCGACAACGCCGACAAAACGCGGATTTCTAACCATTTGAAACACAATGCGGGCGCTTTCAGGGGCAGAAAAAAACCGCTCAAAGACTGGGTTATCCTACAGCTTGATGGAGTGTCAGAACGCCGTGACGCCGCCATCTACCGCCAGCGAATGACCGGTGGTAAACGCCGCCGCGTCGCTGCACAGGTACAACACCGCGCCGGCAATTTCTTCGACCTTGCCAATCCGGCCCACCGGATGCATCGCGTTGGCAAATTCACCTTTTTTCGGGTCAGCCTCATAGGCACGACGGAACATGTCGGTGTCGATCACCGCCGGGCATACCGCATTGACGCGGATTTTTTTCTTCGCGTACTCGATGGCCGCCGATTTGGTCAGACCGATCACGGCGTGTTTGGAAGCGGCGTAAATGCTCATCTTTGGCGCAGCCCCGAGGCCCGCCACAGAGGCGGTGTTGACGATGGCACCACCGCCCTGGGCCAACAACAAGGGCAACTGATATTTCATGCACAGCCAGACACCTTTGACGTTGACGCCCATGATGGCGTCGAATTCGTCGACAGTGCCGTCGGCCAGTTTGCCCTTTTCGATTTCGATGCCCGCATTGTTGAACGCATAGTCGAGACGGCCGTAGGCATTCACCACATCGGCCATCAGATTTTTTACATCGCTTTCCAGAGTGACGTCGCAGCGGACGAAAGTGGCGTCCCCGCCCGCCGTACGAATCAGCGCAACCGTGCCTTCACCACCGGCAGTATCGAGGTCAGCGACCACCACCTTCAATCCCTCGGCGGCAAATGCCTGGGCGGTCGCGCGGCCAATGCCATTGGCCGCGCCTGTCACAACGGCAACCTGACCGGAAAACGTCATGCTCATGGGGTTTGTCCTCAAGGAAGATGTTGAATGTCCAGGTGCTCAGTCTAGGCGCACGGTGTCACCGTGCGGCAGCACTATCAGAAGACCGGTTGGGCGCCCATGAGTGGCGGTGATGGAAGTGCCAGGATCATCATCACTGCACTGGATAAACCTGCATTCGCCGTATCGGCCAGACTTGCAGCATTGACCCTGAAGGGCTATCAACAAGGCTTCATTCATCTTGAGCGCCTGTCATGACAAACCCGATCAACCGCCAGTTCCTGCTCGCCAAACGTCCCGTCGGCGCGGCCACCCGCGAGACGTTCACCTATCAGGAAGTACCCGTCGGCGAACCGGCGACCGGGCAGATTCTGGTCAAGAATGAATACCTGTCCCTGGACCCGGCGATGCGTGGCTGGATGAACGAGGGCAAGTCCTACATCCCGCCGGTCGGCCTTGGTGAAGTGATGCGCGCATTGGGCGTAGGCAAAGTCGTGGCATCGAACAATTCAGGATTCGCGATCGGCGACTACGTCAACGGCGCGCTCGGCGTGCAGGACTACTTCCTCGGCGAGCCCCGTGGCTTTTACAAGGTAGACCCCAGGCTGGCGCCGCTGCCGCGCTACTTGTCGGCGCTGGGCATGACCGGGATGACCGCTTACTTTGCGCTGCTTGACGTTGGCGCACCGAAGGAAGGCGATACCGTGGTGCTTTCGGGCGCAGCCGGTGCGGTTGGCAGCATTGCCGGGCAGATTGCCAAAATCAAAGGTTGCCGGGTGATCGGCATCGCAGGCGGCGCGGAAAAATGCAGATTCCTGATCGACGAACTGGGTTTTGACGGCGCTATTGATTACAAGAGCGAAGACGTTCACGCCGGCCTGAAACGCGAATGTCCGAAAGGCGTCGACGTGTATTTCGACAATGTCGGCGGCGATATTCTTGACGCGGTATTAAGCCGGCTGAACATGAAGGCACGCGTGGTGATCTGCGGCGCTATCAGCCAGTACAACAACAAGGAAGCGGTCAAGGGGCCGGCCAATTACCTGTCCCTGTTGGTCAACCGGGCGCGGATGGAAGGCTTCGTGGTCATGGATTACGCCGCACAATTCGCCGCAGCCGGGCAGGAAATGGCTGGCTGGATGGCCAAGGGGCAGCTCAAGAGCAAGGAAGATATCGTCGAAGGACTGCAGACGTTCCCGGAGACGCTGATGAAATTGTTCAGCGGTGAGAATTTCGGCAAGCTGGTGTTGAAAGTCTGACTCGGGATGGAATTCGGATCATCCCCATAGGGGAGCAGCAGGCTCTCTCCCCTATGTATTTTCACCGGCTGATCAGGCCAGTTCAGCCACAACGTTCGCCAGCGCCTTCGCCGGGTCTGCCGCCTGACTGATTGGACGCCCGATCACCAGATAATCGGAACCGGCGTCCAATGCCTGGCGAGGCGTCAAAATGCGCCGTTGATCGTCCTGCGCGCTGCCCGACGGGCGAATCCCCGGCGTCACCAGTTGCAGCAAAGGATGCGCGGCCTTCAATGCCTGGGCTTCCAGCGCCGAACACACCAGACCGTCCATCCCGGCCTTTTCTGCCAGGGCTGCCAAACGCAGCACTTGCTCCTGCGGCTCAATATCCAGACCGATACCGGCCAGGTCCTCACGTTCCATGCTGGTCAGCACGGTCACCCCGATCAGCAGAGGTTTCGGGCCGCTACGCTGATCGAGTACTTCACGGCAGGCAGCCATCATGCGCAAACCGCCGGAGCAATGCACGTTGACCATCCACACACCCATTTCCGCCGCCGCTTTTACCGCCATGGCGGTGGTGTTCGGGATGTCGTGAAATTTGAGGTCCAGGAATACTTCGAAGCCCTTGTCACGCAGGGTGCCAACGATTTCCGACGCACAGCTGGTGAACAGCTCCTTACCGACTTTGACCCGGCACAGTTTCGGGTCCAACTGGTCGGCCAGTTTAAGTGCGGCGTCACGGGTGGGGTAATCCAGGGCGACGATGATTGGCGTCTGGCAGGCGGACATGTGCGGGCTCTCAGGCAGGATGAAATCGGCGCGCATTGTAGCGGAACCAACGCGGCTGCGGGACCCGATGATCGGTGAATCGTCGGCGCCCAACCAAGACTGGCTTTTGCGCCGACTGTGTCGAGCCCTATTCCTCAGGGGCGGCGATCATCAACCCGCGCCTGGCTCTTGCTCCAGTCGGTCAACAGGCTGTAAGCCACGGCCAGCAACGTCGGACCGATAAACAGGCCGATGAAGCCGAACGCAATCAAGCCGCCAAATACGCCAAGCAAGACGATGACCAACGGCAAATTGCCGCCGCGACTGATCAGATAAGGCTTTAGCACGTTGTCGACGCCGCTGATGATGAACATGCCCCAGCAGCCGAGAAATATCGCCAGACCATAATCACCCTTCCAGGCCAACCACGCCGTGGCCGGGATCCACACCAACGGTGGCCCCATTGGAATCAGGCTCAGCAAAAATGTAACGATGCCAAGCACCAGTGCACCCGGTACGCCGGCAATCAGGAAGCCGATCAGCGCCAGAACCGCCTGAGCAGCGGCAGTACCGATGACCCCGTTCACTACCCGCTGCACAGTGCCGGCGACCAGTTCAATGTAATACCCGGCGCGATCACCGATCAGTCGCTGCAGCAGACCATGGACGAACGCCGCCAGTCGCGGCCCGTCGCGGTAAAAAAAGAATACGAACACGATGCTCAACGTCAGCTCGAGAATGCCGCCGCCAATTTGTGCACTGCGCGCCAGCAGCCAGTTCCCGACCTGTCCCAGATAGGGTTTGAGCGAGACCATCATCGCCGCACCCTGTTGATCAATGCTGTTCCAGATGCCGACGATCCGCTCCCCCACCAGCGGAATGCCGCCCAGCCAGGAAGGCGCCTCGGGCAGGCCGTCGACCTGCACATCCTTGATGAAGGCAGTGGCATCGCGTACATGGTCCGCCAGGTTGAAACCCAGCCAGACCAACGGCGCCGCCACCAATATCATCCAGCCCATGGTCAGCAGCGCTGCCGACAGAGACTCCCGGCCGTTGAGCCAACGGGTCAGCAGGCGCATCAATGGCCAACTGGCAAACGCCAGCACAGCCCCCCAAAACATGGCCGACCAGAACGGCGCCATTACCCAGAAGCTCGCGCCAAACAGCACCAGGAGCAGGATTTGCACCAACAGCCGATCGTTATTGATCATCCGGTTCTCGAAAAAAGTCAGTCAGAAGGAGTAGGCGAACACGACTGGCGTGTTCGCCCGCTACAGCTTAACGCAACAGCTCGATGCGCAAGCCAGAGCCTTCGACACTGCCTGTTTCCATTCGCGCTGCCCGCACGCCCTTCCCTATCAACGCCTGACGCCAGGCCTCGGCGTTTGGCCCGGAAACAGCCACGCGCAAGGCCGTGTCCAGATTCAGAGCGCGCGAGAGCAAGCGCAGCCAAGTGTCGTCCGGGGCCTGCGTGAGTTTGGGTAAATCCAGCTCGCCGGTACTTTTGAGCTGGCGCAACAAAGTGGCGGAGGTTGGCAGCAGATCACCCAGCGGCGCTGCCGCGTCGAACTGCTCGACATGCAGATAAGCTTTGCGATTGCCGCGGGTGATCCCGTACAGCGCCACCAGCGTGTTGTCCTGCGGAGCAGCCAGTCGCAGCAGCAGGTAGGCCTGTTGATCGTCGGCGCCATAGAGTTTGGCATTGCTGAACACATCGTTGGCCCAGAGGCTGCTCTCGCCACAATCACGCGCCTGACACCAGAACAGCAACTGCGCACCCTGGGTTTGCAGTGCTTCGCGAGCCGCAGTGAATGCCGCGTTTGAAGAATGCTCCGGCGGTAACTCGTAAGTCACCGATGTGGCTTGACCGCGGGCGCTGACCTGTCCGTCGAAACGCAGCTGCCCGCTGATCTTGCGGATCGAACCCAAGGGGTAGATCCGCTCGAGTTCAGCCGCCGGACGATAGTCGACAATTTGCGCATCGGCCATACGCGGCACGATCGGCAAGTCCTGACTGCCAGGTACATCGGCAGCAAACAATAGAGGGCTGAGACTGCACAACGCCATAACACCGAGTAATCGCATGGGCAGGTTCATCGGATCAGCATGGCCTGGGCACCTTGGATGACGCTGGTGTCATCGATGCGGTTCGGTATCAGCCCTCGCTGCACCGTCTTGAAATACCTGTGTTCCTTGTTGTCGACACTTAAGGCAAGCCCCGTGCAGGGCAGGCTGAGTTTCTCGAGCACGATAGAGACCTTGTGGCCATTCGGGGTCGCAGCGGTGTAGAGATCTATCATGGTTGTCTCCCATTTCAACCTGCCCAGCCTCGACAGTTGCCTCGCTCAAGTCAAGGAACGGCGAAAAAGCGATTGAAACAGTCTGCGACAAGCTTGGCACCGGGGTCATCATTCAGGTGCAGATGATGGCCGCCTGGCAGTTGTTCCCGGGTGAAGGGAAGCCGGTCGAGCAACTCGGGATGTTTGGCCAGCATGCCATCTGCAGCGACAACAAGGGTCGCCGGGCAACTCACACGTCCTGCGAACGCCATCGCCTGCTCGGTGGTAAGACGCAGTGGCGAAGGCAGCGTCAGGCGGTTGTCGGTGCGCCAGGTGTAACCGCCCGGCACCGGCGCAAGTCCCCGCTGGGCCAGCAGCTCGGCCGCTTCGCGACTGACTGCCACCAAGCCTTTCATGCGTGCTTCGATGGCGCGGTCCAGTGTGGCGTAGACCGGCTTGCGCTTCTCACGCAGGTCCAGTTGTGCTTGCAGGGCCATCCCCATGCGTTCGGCAGCATTTTCGCTTTTGTCTGTAGGAGGAATGACGCCGTCGATCAACGCAAGATGAGTGACGCGTTCGGGCAACGAGCCGGCAATAATCAACGAAACGATGGCGCCCATGGAGTGCCCCATCAATGCAAAACGCTGCAGGCCCAGCTGTTCTGCAACCTGCAGTATGTCGTGGGCGTAGTCCCACATCGCATAACCGGCCCCGGTCGGTCGATGCCCGGAATGGCCGTGACCCGCCATGTCCAGCGCAATAATCCGTAGCCCCTCTAGCTTGGGCGCCAATCGGGCAAAGCTGTTGGCGTTGTCCAGCCACCCATGCAGGGCGATCACCGGCAAACCGTCCTCGGGACCCGACAGGTGTGCTGCCAACTCGATGTGCGGCAGGTTCAAACGGACTTCTTCCACGCCGTTCATGCGCAATCCTGCTCGCGGCGCGCGTCCCAGCGATTGAACAGGTTTTTCAGCAAGGTCGCGGTTTCATGCGGACGTTCGAGAGGAAACATGTGCCCACCGGGCATGGTCAGGGATTCACCCAGCGGCATACGGCCAACGGCGCTGGTGTGATGGCGCATCACAACGCGGCTTTTATGCCCGCGCACCACTGCGAGTGGCACCTTCAGCTGGCGTGCGCGGCCGGGACTGGTATGCGGCACGCCCCGGTAGATGCTGATTTCCGTAGCCGGGTCGAAGCGCAGCCGCAGGGTGTCGCCGACCCTGTGCAAACCGTGTTGCAGATAGGCATCGAAACAGTCCGGATCAAAACCACGAAACAACGTTTTGCCGGCGAAATACGCTCGGGCGGATTCCATATCAGTGAATTCTTCACGACGACCCAAGGTACGACCGGCCGGCGTCAGGCGATCAATAAAACCGAAGCGCTTGGCCGCGCGGATCACCCATTGATCGGTGCGGGTAAGCACCGGTGAATCGAGCATCACCACGCCGCGATACAGCTGCGGACAGCGCAGTGCCGCATGCAGATGCAGCACGCCGCCGAGGGAATGGCCGACACCCCAGACCGGCTGTGCTTGCCGCTCAAGATGATGAATCAGCTCGTCCACCAGATTGTGCCAGTTGTCGTCTGCCGGGAAGCGCGGGTCGTGAGCATGCTGCTCCAGATGCGTCACCTGATACTCGGGCGCCAGCGCCGCAAACAGCTTGCCGTAGGTTCCGGAGGGAAATCCATTGGCGTGGGCGAAAAATATCTGCTGCGACATACCGGCCATTCCCTTCACGAAACAAAGCTTGATTGTCCGCATGGCCGGCGCGCGACGCAATGACCGTAACTGCCAGGAATGATGACAGCCCGGTCAGAGTGATAACAACCTTGTAATTGGATGGACTCGCCCAAGCCGAGGCGTCAATGCGCCACGGTGGCAGTCTAAACAGCCAACGACAGCGAGGGCGAGTCCATGAAAAAGCATACTTCGATTGATCAATCCCTGTCTTCTTCCGATTTGTCGGCCTGCACAACCGTGGCGGTCGATCTGGCCAAGCAGGTTTTTAGGTCGCCGGTGAAGATGTCCTCGGCCAGGTGCGCTACGAGCAGCGGATCAAGTCGCGCGAGGCGTTTTATGAGTTTCTCCAACAGTTGCCGCCTCATGTCGTGGTTTTGATGGAGACCGGTCCGGGTGCTCAAGCCTGGGCCCGGCAGCTGCAAGACAAAGGCAATCTGGCGCGCATTCTTCCAGCCAATTTGGTGGCCACACACCGCAGCGGGCCTAAAAACGATCGCAACGATGCGCTGGCAATTCTGCGGGCTGGACGCGATGAAAAAATCTGCGCAGTACCGGTCAAAAGCGTTGCGGCGCTGGCAATGCAGGCGTTGCATCGTGCTCGTCAGGGTTATGTACGTCGACGTACGGCAGTAAGTAATCAGATGCGCGGTTTGCTACTCGAGCACGGCGTGGCCTTGGCGCAGGGCGATGTTGCGATCAGCCAGAAAATTCCGCGGGTACTGGAAGATGCGACCCAGCCGCTGCCGAGCCTGCTGCGCGAACTGATCGACGAACTGTTGGCCGAATGGCGCCATTTGGGCGAGCGCATCAGCGTGTTGACGGGACGCCTGGAAGTGGCTGCCAACGCCGACATAACGGCGAAGCGATTGATGACTGTGCGCGGCATCGGCCCAGTCACTGCCACGGCACTGGTGGCCAAGGAAACCAAGCCTGAGCGGTTTCCCAATGCCCGCAAGTTTGCCGCGTACTTTGGCATGGTGCCTGACCAGCACAGCAGCGGGCAGACGGTGCGGCTGGGTGACATGACCAAGCGAGGTGATGTGTATTTACGCAGCCTGATGATCCAGGGAGCCCATTCGGTGCTGCAACAGCTACGACCTGATTCCCAGCAACCCGATGACCGCCGCTTGTTGCGCTGGATGAGCCGGCTGGGCCGTAAGGAGGCGGCGATCAGGTTAGCCAACCGCAACCTGCGAATCGTCTGGGTGCTTCTACAGAATGACCAGACTTATCGTCGCCACACGGGTGATGGCCAGCGAGCGACGATGAGCCACTGAGCGACAGAGTTCTGCCACCGAGGTACTGACTGTCCGACCCTTTGCTGAAAAAAATTGACCCCAGGTAAGACCGGCGTGGATTGATGCCTAAGCTGCTACTGGCCTTCGAGGCCTGACTGTAATCGGCATACCACGAGCTTTTCCAATTTTGGCCAGAAGCCGAAGACGGCTTCCACGAATAGGCCTAATACATAGATGCAACGGGGCGACAGTTTTTCAAAAGCGGGTAGACAGTGGGGGCGAGTCCATACATAGCAGCTGCCGCAGGCTGCGTTCGACCGAGGCTACAGGGAGCGTCAATCAGCGAGCGGGCGGATTCTCCCCCAACGGCACCACCGCCATGGTCAACCGCGACACGCAACTGGCCTTGCCTTCATCACTGGTCAGGCGAATGTCCCAGACGTGCGTCGTGCGCCCGATGTGGATTGGCTTGGCCACGGCCGTCACCCGCCCACTGCGCAGCCCTCGCAGGTGGTTGGCGTTGATCTCCAGACCGACGCAATAAAACTTGCTGGCATCGATGCACAGATAACTGGCCATCGAACCGACCGATTCGGCCAGCACTACCGAAGCCCCGCCGTGCAGCAGGCCGTAAGGCTGATGAGTGCGATGGTCGATGACCATGCTCGCGGTCAGGGACTCGTCATCGAAGGCTTCGAAGCGGATATCCAGCACTTCGCCAATGGTATTTTTCTGGATCGCGTTCAACTGTTCAATGTTCGGAGTGGTACGCCACAGACTCATTGCCGACATCCTTTGTTGGTTTTATGGATGACTCAATCCTGCCACAGCACGGCCTCATTGCGCTCGCTCCATTCTTGGAACCGGGCGCCGTAAGCCGCTTCGATCACGTTGCGCTTGATCTTCAGGGTTGGCGTCAGAAAGCCGTTTTCCACGGCCCAGCTGTCTTTGACCACGATCAGCCGACGCAGACGCTCATGTTTGTCGAGCGCGCCGTTGACCTCCTCCAAAAGTTTTTCCAGGCTCGAGTGCAGCCCCGCGCGGGCCGTGCCGGCCGCGTCCTGCTGACCGACCGCCGAGAGCACGCACAAGCCCAACGGCGCGCTTAAACCGTCGCCGACCACACAGACTTGCTCGATCCGTGAATGCACCGCCAGGCGATTTTCAATCGGCGCCGGGGCGACGTATTTGCCTTTGCTGGTCTTGAAGATTTCCTTCAACCGGCCGGTGAGGCGCAGATAGCCTTCGGCATCCTGTTCGCCTTTGTCGCCGGTGCGCAGGAAGCCGTCTGCGGTAATCGTGTCGGCGGTTTTTTCGGGCTCCTTGAAGTAGCCGAGCATGGTCGCGCCACTGCGCACCATGACCTCGCCCGAATGGTCGATGCGCACGTCCACGTCCGGACACGGTTTGCCGATCCAGCCAGGTTTATGCTCGCCAGGCCGACCAATATGAGAATACCCGCAGCTCTCGGTCATGCCATATACCTCGAGCACATCCAGCCCGAGCTTGCGATACCACAGCAGCAGGGTCTGCGGGACCGGCGCAGCACCGGACAGGGCGACGCGCAAGGCATCGAGCCCGAGCCCCGCCAGTACTTTGTGTCCGACCTGCTTGCCGATGAAGGGCAAACCAAGCAGAAAATCAAGACGTTTAGCCGGGATCTTGCTGTACACGCCCATCTGGAATTTGGTCCAGATACGCGGCACGCCGAACAGTGCAGTCGGGCGCGCGCGCTGCAAATCGGTGAGAAAGGTGTCGAGGCTCTCGGCAAAAAATACCGTTTGCCCGGTGTAGACCGATGCCAGCTCGACGAACATCCGCTCAGCGACATGGCACAGCGGCAGGTACGACAGCAATCGGTCCGACTCGTTGAGCCCGAACAGCTGAGTGCCGCGAGTGGTGGCGAATCCCAGATTGCCAAAGCTGTGCATCACGCCTTTGGGAATGCCGGTAGTGCCGGAGGTGTAGATAATCGTTGCCAGCTGTTCGGCGGACGGCTTCGGGTCATCCCGAATCGGAGAATTCGCCTGAAGATCGTCCCAGCTGAAATCGAACGCACCGGACGGGTGCAATGGCAGGCTGATGGTCGTCAGCTGCGGGCTGACTCCGCAGGACATGCCAGGCCAATTGTCCAGCTTGCCAATGAAAGCCAGCGCAGCCTCGGAATGTTCGAGCACTTGCGCGACGGATTCAGCCGTGAGGTTTGGGTACAGCGGCACCGACACGTGCCCGGCCATCCAGATCGCCAGGTCGGCGATGATCCAGTGTGCGCAATTTTTCGAGATCAGGGCGATGTGGCTGCCTAGCGGCAATTCCCGCGCACGCAACCAGTGGGCGGCGCAGCGAGCCTGATGGCCGACGTCCGCCCAAGTGAGCGTCTCTACCTGGCCGCCGCCGATGGGCTGCACCAGATAACGCTGGCGCGGATGACGGGCCTCACGCTCGTAAAACACGTCCAGCGGCAGGCGAAAAGCGGCAGACATACGACTCGCTCCTGTTTTTGGGGTCTGGAGCAAGCGTAGTCAACCAAGCGGTTGCTTGGTTGACTATTTCAAACAAAATCCCACCACGCCACGAAGCCTGTGGGACCCGGTTTCTTCAGTCAACCAGGGTGTTTGATGCTGTTGAGCTTCATTGCGCCCGCCAGCGGCAGGTCGCCTTCAAGCTCCGCGAGACCCGCAGTCTTCACCGATTCCGGGTCTTGTACGTGACCGTGCTGCAGGTAACCGAGCAAATTTCCCACCAACGGGTTATGGCTGACCAGCAATGCGTAATCCACCGAAATCAACTGTTCGGCCACTGACTGCGGGCGATAGTCCGGGGTCAACCATTCGACAGTACGGATCTCGGGAGCGAACCCCAGCGCCTCTTTGACAATATCTGCTGTCTGCTGAGCGCGCAGGAACGGGCTGGCGTAGATCGCCGTGATTGGCTGCCCGACCAGCTCGGCGGCAATGCGCAACACCTCTTCACGACCATGCGCCGTCAACGCCCGTACGGAATCGGGGCGTGTGCCGTGAGGTTCGGCTTCACCGTGACGCAGTACCCAGAGTTTCATAGTTTCGGCTCCTCATCTCGGGCCGGGTGCGGTGCCGGCGCCACAACGTGCGGTGTTTCACCTTCCGGCGTACGCGGCGTCGGCCAATCGGCGAACGGCCAAGGCTTGTGGTCGCTGTGGAAGCTGCCGAAACGACCGATCTGCGCCAGGAACTGGCTCAGGCTGTCACCGAAATTCATAAGGCTGGCGCTCGGGGCGCCGTATATCAAACGATAGATCAACTGGACCAGCACCACCGCGCCAAGGATGAACTGCGCAACCTGCCAGACCAGCATGTAGACAATCATCCACAACACCCGCAGCAGGATGGACTCGTACCTGGCTTCTGTTTTCGGATCGTTCATGTGAAATTCCTTGTCTGTTTTGAGCAACGTGGTCAGTTGAAACCACTGGTAGAAATAAAGTCGACGTCGGTTTTCGGTTCGCCGCGCATCAACAGACCGATCACTTGATCCAGCGTGCGCCCTTCGAACAGGATCGCGTGCAGTCCGGCGACCAGCGGCATGTACACACCGACTTCCTGGGACTTGGCCTTAAGCACTTTCAAGGTGTTCACCCCTTCGGCGACTTCACCCAGTCGCGTCACCGCCTCTTCAAGGCTCAGGCCCTGACCGAGGGCAAAGCCGACTTGATAATTGCGGCTTTTCGGCGACGAACAGGTCACGATCAAGTCGCCCACGCCCGCCAGGCCGAGGAAGGTCATCGGGTTGGCACCCTGATTGACGGCAAACCGGGTCATTTCCGCCAGAGCACGGGTGATCAGCATGCTCTTGGTGTTCTCGCCCATGCCCAGCGCCACCGCCATGCCGGCGATGATCGCATAGACGTTTTTCAGCGCCCCGCCCAATTCCACGCCGAAGCGATCGGCGCTGGCATACACGCGAAAGGTTTTGCCATGCAATGCTTCCTGAACCCGTTGGCAGAGTTCTTCGTCTTCACTGGCGACCACCGTGGCCGTCAGCGCGTGTTCGGCAATTTCCCGGGCCAGGTTCGGCCCCGACAACACCCCGATGCGCGCTTGCGGGGCGATGTCTTCGAGGATTTGGCTCATCAGTTTGAAGGTGTGAGCTTCGATGCCTTTGGTCAGGCTCACCAGCAACTTGCCACTCAAGCGCTCGGCATGGGGCGCGAGCACCGAACGCAGCGCGCTGGACGGCAATGCGACGAAACACAAATCGCAGCTTTCCAGCGTGGCAAGCAGGTCGGTCACAGGCTCGACCGCCGGCAATATCTTGATGCCCTTGAGGTAACGCGGATTTTCGCGATTGACCCGGATGGCCTCGGCCTGCTCGGGATCACGCATCCACTGTCGGACCTGATGCCCGTTCTCGGCAAGAAGATTGGCCACGGCGGTTCCAAAACTTCCGCCTCCCAGGACTGCAATCGGGCGCTGTTCAGTCATATGCAATCCGTTAATCCATACCAGTGGCGATGCCGGCATTATACGGAGCGTCCCGACGGCGACCACCCCTCTGTACAATCACCGGCTTGTGTATAACGAAGACCAACAAAATCGAGGAAAATGCCGCCTTCGTCACTGGAAAACCGGATAGGCTCGGTTAACATGCGCGCCAATCGTTCGCTTTCAAGGCTGTGTCGTGTCTTTTGCTACTGCGTCCTCCCGTTTGCCGCTGTTTCTGACGCTGATCCTCAGCCCGTCGTTACAGGCCGACGATGTGTTCCTCGACAGCGAGCCGCTGCCGCAAGTGCTGACCGCCACCCGGCTCAAGCAGTCGCCGGCGGCGGTGCCGGGGAGCATGACGGTGATCGACGACGGGCTGATCACCGCCAGCGGCGCCCGCGACATCAGCGAATTGCTGCGCCTGGTGCCGGGCATGATGGTCGGCAACATCAACGGCAATCAGCCTGCCGTGAACTACCACGGCACCAACGCCAGTGAAGCGCGACGCATGCAAGTGCTGATCGATGGCCGCTCGGTGTACCGCGCCGGCCTGGCCACGGTGGACTGGAGCGACATCCCGGTGGCCATGGAAGACATCGAGCGCGTGGAAGTGTTTCGGGGGCCGAATACCGTCAGCTATGGCGCCAATGCGCTGATGGCGGTGGTCAACATCATCACCCGTCGCCCGGCCGACAGCCACGGCACGCGGATGAAAGTGACTCGTGGCCAGCGTGGCATCAATGATTCCCATGCCAGTCAGGGCCTGGGCTGGGATGGCGGCGACGTGCGCCTCTCGCTGTCCGGGCAGGAAGATGACGGTTTCGATTCGGACCGCACCGGCGCGGATTACCGAGACAGTCGCCGCTTGAATCGCTTTAACCTCGCCGTCAGCCAGGCGCTGAACGAGCGGCAAAGCATCGACTGGCAATTGAGCGGCAAGGACGGCGCCAACCAACGGCCGTATACCTACCGCCCGGTGTTCTCGGGGATCACTGCCGCAGGCAACAATTCCGACGTCACGGCCAAGGATTACGCAGGCTCCCTGCGCTGGAACCTCGACCTCAACCCCGACCACAGCCTCTATTTCCAGGGCTCGGCTCAACACTGGGACCGTCAGCAAACCTGGCGCGCCTGCGACGCCGAAGTGTCCTTCAGCCCTGAATTGGCCGAGCTCTGGCAGCTCAATCCGAACTACACCGAACGCCTGGCGCGCAATATCGAGCGCTTCGTCGGTCCCGGCGCGCCGGCAGGCACGATCACCGAGCAAACCCTGGCCAACCAGGCTCTGTGGCAATGGCGCAATGGCGCCAGCCAGACCTTATGCGGCGATATCGACCAGAGCGTGCGGGAGTCGCGCTATGACCTCGAACTGCAGGACACCCTCAGCCTGTCCGACAGCCTGCGTCTGGTCAGCGGTTTGAACTATCGTTACGACCGGGCCGATTCCGAGACCTACTTCAACGGCACGTTCGATGACACCCGCTGGCGAGCATTTGGCCAGATCGAGTGGCGCGCCAGTGAACACTGGTTGCTGCAGGGCGGCGCGATGTTCGAAGACACACAGTTGATCGGCAGTTCGTTGACCCCGCGAGTAGCGGTCAACTACCTGATCAATCCGCGCCACGGATTGCGCGCAGTGTATTCGGAGGCGATCCGTTCGCCGGACATGTTCGAGAACAACGTTAACTGGAGCTATCGGGTGACCCATCTGAGGCCCCGTGCCTACGGCCAGAGCAGCGCGCGTTATTTCGTCAGGACCCGTGGCCCTGGCGATCTCGATCAGGAACACATGCGCTCCCGCGAATTGGGTTACAACGGTTACTTCGCCGGGCCAGGGCTGGCGGTGGACGTGAAGGTATTCCATGACGAAATCACCGGCATGATCAGCGAGCCGCTGCGCAATAATCAGTACATCGCCAGTAACGCCAACAGCTCGCGCTTCAATGGCGCGGAGACCCAACTCGACTGGCGCCTCAACCGCGCCGACCGACTTCGCCTGACCTACGCCTATGTCGATGCAGAGGCGAGCAATCCGCTGGATGCACAACAGACCGCGCGCAACAGCGGTTCTGCCGGATGGCTGCGTGACTGGGGCCACGGCTGGAACAGCGCACTCTTCTATTATGGCGACGATGCGCTCAACGGTTATCGCTTCGAGCGGGTCGATACGCGCCTCGCCAAACACCTGCAGTTGGGCCACGCCCATCTGGAACTGGCCGGCGTACTTCAGCAGCGCCTGGACCGCCAGCCCACGACCTTCATCGATAATCGCTACGACGAGCGACGAGTGATTTACTTCAGCGCGGAGCTGGCGTTCTAGGATGACCCAACCTCAGTCACGGATGACGCCAATCCTTGGCCGCCTGCTGGCAGTGGTGTGCCTGTCGTTTGCCGGCCTGCTGGGCAGTGCGACTGCCCAGGCGGCAGACATTCTGATGACCGGCACCGAGGACAGCCCCGGCATGCATGCCTTCGCCTCGGCACTGGCTGAGTTGCGCCCGGCGGACACGGTACGCTTCCAGCCTTTGGCCAGCCTGCCTGCCCCCGGCGAATTGCCCAACGCCACCCGATTGATTCTGCTGGACCCGCCCAGCCTCGACTGGCGCCTGCAGGACGTCAAGGGCCCGCCCACTCTGGTGCTGCGCATCAGTCGTCTGCAAGCTCGCCAGCGCCTGGGTTCGGCTTTGCCGCCGCGCTTGAGTCTGCTCTGGAGCGACCCGCCGCTTGAGCGGCAACTGCGCCTGTCGCGAATCCTCCTGCCGGAGGCCAAGCGCATCGGTGTGCTTTACGAGGATCACAGCGAGTTTCTCCTCAAGGAGCTGCGCCAGGCTGCTCAGCCTCTGGGCCTGGAGATTGTCAGCGAACGCTGGGACGCCACCCGTGACAGCCGACCACTGCAAAACCTGCTGAAAAACAGCGACGTGCTGCTGGGCCTCGACGATCCCGACCTGTACAACCCGAAAACCGCGAAGAACCTGCTGCTCAGCAGCTATGCGCGACAAACGGCCCTGATTGGCCCCAACGCCGCGTTCGTCAAGGCCGGCAGCCTGGCCAGTACCTACAGCGATCAAAGCGATTGGCTGGCGATCCTCGACACCTTGCTCGACCGGCCTGCCGCGAGTTGGCCGCGCACCTACTACCCGCACCGCTTCAAGGTTGCAACCAACCCGCAAGTCGCTCGTTCATTAGGTATGGAACAGATGAATGAAGCATCTGTCGCATCACTGTTGGCCGAAGGAGAACGCCGCCCATGACCTTCCGTCGTTGCTGGGACATCAGCACCCGCACCCAGATCATCAGCCTCGGCCCGGCCCTGTTGGTCACACTGTTGTTGATCAGTTTTTTCACCTTCGTGCGAATTCAGGACCTGCGTCAGGAGCTCAACCACACCGGCCAGCTGATCGCGAATCAGTTGGCCCCGGCGACGGAATACGGAGTGATTTCGGGTAACAACGACGTGCTGGAAAGTTTGCTCAAGGCCACACTCGCCACGCCCAATGTGCGATTCCTTGAGGTTCAGGACAGCGCCGACCGGATTCTGGTGTACGTCGAGCACCCCTCGGAAAGCCACTCGCGCTCACGACAGGTCGAAGTGTTTCAGGCGCCGGTCCGGTTGCAGCGCATCGCACTCAATAATGATTTTTTCCAGAACACCAAAGCCGCCGGTACAGCGCCCGTCGAAGATTATCTGGGCCGGGTGATTGTCGGTCTGTCGAGCGATGCATTCAGCAAACGTCAGCAGGAAATCCTCCTCAAGGCCGCCGTGCTCGCGTTGTGCGCATTGCTGTTCACCTTTCTCATTGCGCGGCGTCTGGCCAGCAGCCTGTCGAAGCCGATCCGCGACATTGGCGACGCGGTCAAGGCGATTCAACTGGGCGATTACAAAACGCCGCTGCCGATCGTTGACGATGCCGAACTCGGTGCATTGTCGCAGCACATCAATAACCTCGCCCGCGGCCTTGAGCAGGCCAGCCGTGAACAGCATCAGGCAATGGCGCAATTGATCCAGACCCGCGAAGAAGCGGAGAAGGCCAACAACGCCAAATCCGAATTCCTGGCGATGATGAGCCATGAGCTACGCACGCCGATGAATGGCGTGCTGGGCATGCTGCAATTGCTCGAAACCACCGAGATGACCGAAGAACAGGCCGAGTATGCGGCGCTGGCCTCGGAATCCACGGAACACCTGCTCAAGGTGATCAACGACATTCTCGACTTCTCGCGCATCGAGCGTTCTGAACTGGAGCTTGAGCACATCCCGTTCAATCTCGTGGACCTGATCAGCAGTTGCGCGCAGTCGTTTCAGCACAGTGCCGCGCAGCGCGGGCTTGACCTGGCACTATCGATCCCACAGGACATGTGCGCGTTGCAGGTACAAGGGGATCCGACGCGGATCCGGCAAATTCTGGTCAACCTGGTGGGCAACGCGCTGAAGTTCACCGAGCAAGGCCGCGTCAGCATCGAATCGCAGTGGCAAGCGCTGGATCATGAATTGTTGTGGTTCACCTGCACCGTGCGCGACAGCGGCATCGGCATCCCGGCCGAGAGCCTGGAGCTGATGTTCGACGCGTTCCAGCAAGCCGACAGTTCGATTTCGCGACGATATGGTGGCACTGGCCTTGGGCTGCCGATCGCCCGAACGCTGGCCGAACGCATGGGCGGCACATTGCGCGCGCAGAGCGAAGAAGGCCGCGGCTCGGTGTTCACACTGGAAATACCGCTGGCGCTTTCGAAACAGATGCCCAAGGTGAGCGTTCCACGCATTCCCTCGGCAAACGGCGATGGTGCTGGACGAAATGTGTTGTTGGTGGAAGATAACCCCGTCAACCAGACCGTCATCGAGGCAATGTTGCGCAGTCTGGGCTTTACTGTGAGCGTGGCAACCGATGGCGCTCAGGCTGTACGCAGTGCCGAAAGCCTTATTTTTGAAGCGATTCTGATGGACTGTCGACTGCCGATCATTGATGGCTACGAAGCTACCCGCCAGATCCGTCAATTGCCCGGATGCACAGACGTGCCGATCATCGCCCTGACCGCCAACGCCTTGCAGGGCGACCGCGAAGCCTGTTTATCAGCGGGAATGAACGATTACCTGGCGAAGCCGTTCAAAAGGGCCGATCTGCAGCAGATTCTGCAGCGATGGGTGCAGTAGCACTGGCCTTTCGACCATCTGCGGCTGGCATGAAAAGCGAAAGTGCGGCAGTCTTAGGCACCCGAACGGGCCCGAAATCGGGCTCAAATAATAATTTCAGTGCACAAGTGTACATTCATGTCCTTGGCGCTGTGACTTTCACCACAACGCAATAGTCTATGAGTAGGCTGCCGACTCGAGGCATGAACGCTTCGAACGGTCGGGAAGATTTGCCCCACCTGCCGCATGGGACTATTGAGGAGCTCGCATGACCAAACAAAACGCCTTTACTCGGGAAGATCTGCTGCGCTGCAGTCGCGGCGAGCTGTTCGGTCCGGGTAACGCGCAACTGCCCGCCCCGAACATGCTGATGGTGGATCGCATCACCCATATCAGCGAAGAAGGCGGCAAGTACGGCAAAGGTGAGTTGGTCGCCGAACTGGATATCACTCCGGACCTGTGGTTTTTCGCCTGTCACTTCGAAGGTGATCCGGTGATGCCGGGCTGCCTTGGCCTGGATGCCATGTGGCAACTGGTCGGCTTTTTTCTGGGCTGGCAAGGCCTGCCGGGCCGCGGCCGTGCGCTGGGTTCGGGCGAAGTGAAGTTCTTTGGTCAGGTCCTGCCGACCGCGAAGAAAGTTACGTATAACATTCAGATCAAGCGCGTCCTCAAAGGCAAGCTGAACCTCGCTATTGCTGACGGTTCGGTGACGGTTGACGGTCGCGAGATCTACACCGCCGAAGGCCTCCGGGTCGGCGTTTTCACCTCCACTGACAACTTCTAAGGGTTATCCGCATGCGCCGCGTCGTTATCACTGGTCTGGGCATCGTTTCGTGCCTGGGCAATGACAAAGAGACCGTCTCCGCTAACCTGCGTGCAAGTCGCCCTGGCATCCGGTTCAACCCGGAATATGCTGAAATGGGTCTGCGTAGCCAGGTTTCCGGCTCCATCGACCTTCCTCTTGAAGAGCTGATCGATCGCAAGATCTATCGCTTCGTCGGTCACGCGGCGGCTTACGCCTACCTGGCCATGAAAGACGCCATCACTGACTCCGGTCTGACCGATGAACAAGTCTCCAACCCGCGCACCGGCCTGATTGCCGGGTCCGGTGGTGCTTCCACGCTGAACCAGATGGAAGCGCTGGACATCCTGCGCGAGAAAGGCGTCAAGCGCGTCGGCCCATACCGCGTTACGCGGACCATGAGCAGCACCGTTTCCGCTTGCCTGGCCACCCCGTTCAAGATCAAGGGCCTGAACTACTCCATCGCTTCTGCCTGCGCCACCAGTGCTCACTGCATCGGTACCGCCATGGAACAGATCCAGATGGGCAAGCAGGACATCGTGTTCGCCGGCGGCGGTGAAGAAGAGCATTGGAGCCAGTCGTTCCTGTTCGACGCCATGGGCGCACTGTCGAGCCAGTACAACGAGACCCCGGAAAAAGCGTCCCGTGCCTACGACGCCAAACGTGACGGTTTTGTCATCGCTGGCGGTGGCGGCATGGTCGTGGTTGAAGAGCTGGAACATGCCCTGGCCCGCGGCGCGAAAATCTACGCAGAGATCGTTGGCTACGGCGCGACCTCCGACGGCTACGACATGGTCGCCCCAAGCGGCGAAGGCGCCATCCGCTGCATGCAGATGGCCATGTCCACCGTCGACGCACCAATCGACTACCTCAACACCCACGGCACCTCGACCCCGGTCGGCGACGTCGCGGAAATGAAAGGTGTTCGTGAATTGTTCGGCGACAAGGCTCCGGCGATCAGCTCCACCAAGAGCCTGTCGGGTCACTCCCTGGGCGCTGCTGGCGTTCACGAAGCGATCTACTGCATGCTGATGATGGAAGGCAACTTCATGGCAGGTTCCGCCAACATCGACGAGCTGGACCCGGAAGTGGCTGACATGCCGATCCTGACCAAAACGCGCGAAGACGCCACCATCAACACCGTGATGAGCAACAGCTTCGGTTTCGGTGGCACTAACGCCACGCTGGTCCTGAAGCGCTGGTCGGGCAAGTAATACCGCCCCGCCGAACAAAAAAACGCCCCGACTGGTTCGGGGCGTTTTTTTGCCTTGGTTTATGACGTCACCACACCGCCCTGCAGGTGCTGGCTTCGCCAACTCCTGCGGTTTTGGCAGTGTACGTTATCGGGTTACCACATCAGATCATCAGGGATCTGATAGGCCGCGTACGGATCGTCTTCGGCGGCAACTTCTTCAGTCTGCACATTCAACTGCACAATGCGTTGTGGATCGCGTTCCTGGATCTTCAGTGCCGCCTCACGCGGGATCACCTCGTAGCCGCCGGCATGGTGCACGATGGCCAGCGAGCCACTGCTGAGCTTGTTACGCATCAGCGTGTTGACCGAGAGGCGCTTGACCTTCTTGTCGTCGACAAAATTGTAATAGTCCTCGGTGGTCAGCTTCGGCAGACGCGAGGCCTCGATCAATTGCTTGACCTGGGCAGCGCGGGCCTTGGCTTCAGCTTTTTCCTGCTGTTGACGGTTCAGCTCCTGATCGCGCTTGACCTTCTCTGCCTTGGCTTCCTGTGCTGCACGCTGCTGCGAGTCGTCGAGCTCGATCTGGCCTTTATGAGCCAGGCGCTGCTGCTTCTGCTTGTCTTTGCCGACCTGTTTGGCCTGCTTCTGGTTGACCAGCCCTGCTTTGAGTAACTGGTCGCGAAGGGAAATGCTCATGGTGCTTGTTTCTCACTTAGGCAACTGCTCAACCGCAGCCGGGCAAATTCTTTTCCTGACGTTTGGCTTCACCCCACAGGGCGTCCAACTCTTCGAGCGTGCAATCTTCCATGGGACGACCGGTATCGCGCAATGCCTGTTCGATAAAACGGAAGCGTCTGTCGAACTTGTTGTTGGCGCCACGCAGCGCCGACTCGGGATCGACCTTCAGATGCCGGGCCAGATTGACCACGGAAAACAGCAGGTCGCCGACTTCATCGGCTATGGCTACCGGGTCATTGTCGGCCATGGCTTCGAGTATTTCATCGAGTTCTTCGCGGACCTTGTCCAGCACCGGTAAAGCGTCCGGCCAGTCGAAACCGACCTGACTTGCGCGCTTCTGCAGCTTCGCCGAACGTGACAAGGCCGGTAACGCGGCAGGCACGTCATCAAGCAAGGACAGTTGTTGCGGTGCGGCGGAGTTCTCGGCGCGCTCTTGGGCCTTGATCTCTTCCCAGCGTTGCTTGACCTGTTCTTCACTCAAACGCGGGACATCCAGCGGTGCGTACAAATCACCTGCAGGAAACACGTGAGGATGACGACGGATCAACTTGCGGGTGATGCTGTCGATGACGCCTGCAAATTCGAAGCGCCCTTCTTCCCGCGCCAGCTGGCTGTAATAAACCACCTGAAACAGCAAATCCCCCAACTCGCCCTGCAAATGATCGAAGTCGCCGCGCTCAATGGCGTCGGCGACTTCGTAAGCTTCTTCGAGGGTGTGCGCAACGATGGTCTCCCAGGTTTGCTTGATGTCCCACGGGCAACCGAATTGCGGGTCGCGCAGGCGTGACATCAGATGCAGCAGGTCTTCAAGTGTGTACATCATTAATCTCTCACCACAAAAACCTCTGGGAGCTGGCCTGCCAGCGATGGCATCACCTCGACTCTATTGGAAGACTGAGGTGGCTGAATCGCTGGCAGGCCAGCTCCTACATTGGGCACCATCACGGCGTGCGATTACGCCGGGTTTCGATGATGTTCGGCAACTGGGAAATCCGTCCGAGCAACCTTCCCAACGCATCCAGCCCCGGAATTTCGATGGTCAGGGACATCAGCGCGGTGTTGTCCTCCTTGTTTGACCGGGTATTGACTGCCAGCACGTTGATCCGCTCGTTGAGCAGCACCTGCGACACATCACGCAGCAGACCGGACCGGTCGTAGGCGCGGATGATGATGTCCACCGGATAAGTCAGCACCGGCACCGGGCCCCAGCTGACCTGGATGATCCGCTCTGGCTCGCGCCCGCCCAATTGCAACACCGAGGCGCAGTCCTGGCGGTGAATGCTTACGCCGCGGCCCTGGGTGATGTAGCCGACGATCGCGTCGCCCGGCAATGGCTGGCAGCAGCCGGCCATCTGCGTCATCAGGTTGCCCACACCCTGAATCTGAATGTCGCCACGCTTGCCCGGTTTGTAACCGGTGGCCTTGCGCGGAATCAGTTCCAGCTGTTCGTTGCCACGCTCGGGCTCGACCAGTTGTTGCGCGAGGTTCACCAGTTGCGCCAGACGCAAATCCCCTGCACCCAACGCGGCGTACATGTCCTCGGCGGTTTTCATGTTGGCTTTATCGGCCAGTTTCTCGTAGTCCACCGCCGGTAGACCGAGGCGACTGAGTTCGCGTTCGAGCAAGGTTTTACCGGCCGCCACATTCTGATCGCGCGCTTGCAGTTTGAACCAGTGAACGATCTTCGCCCGCGCTCGCGACGTGGTGATGTAACCCAGGTTCGGGTTCAGCCAGTCGCGGCTCGGCGTGCCGTGCTTGCTGGTGATGATCTCGACCTGTTCGCCGGTTTGCAGGCTGTAGTTGAGCGGCACGATCCGGCCATTGATTTTCGCGCCACGGCAGTTGTGACCGATCTCGGTGTGCACACGGTAGGCGAAGTCCAGCGGCGTTGCGCCCTTCGGCAGGTCAATGGCGTGACCGTCGGGTGTGAAGATATACACCCGATCAGGCTCGATATCGACGCGCAACTGCTCGGCCAGACCGCCGATATCACCCAGTTCCTCATGCCATTCGAGGACCTGACGCAGCCAGGAAATCTTCTCTTCGTAATGATTCGAACCGGATTTGACGTCGGTGCCCTTGTAGCGCCAGTGAGCGCAAACGCCCAGCTCGGCCTCTTCGTGCATGGAGTGGGTGCGGATCTGCACCTCCAGCACTTTGCCCTCGGGACCGATGACCGCGGTGTGCAGCGAGCGATAGCCGTTTTCTTTCGGGTTGGCGATGTAGTCGTCGAATTCTTTCGGGATGTGTCTCCACAGCGTGTGGACGATACCCAGCGCGGTATAGCAGTCGCGCATTTCCGGGACGAGCACGCGCACGGCCCGAACGTCGTAGATCTGGCTGAAAGCCAGGCCTTTGCGCTGCATTTTGCGCCAGATCGAATAGATGTGTTTGGCCCGGCCGCTGATGTCGGCATCGACGCCAGTGGCCTGCAGCTCGATCTTCAGCTGGCTCATCACGTCAGCGATGAAACGCTCGCGATCCAGGCGCCGCTCGTGCAGCAGGTTGGCGATCTGTTTGTACTGATCAGGCTCCAGGTATCGGAAAGACAGGTCTTCCAGTTCCCACTTGATGTGACCGATGCCAAGCCGGTGCGCGAGTGGCGCGTAGATGTCGAACACCTCGCGCGCCACGCGGTTGCGCTTCTCGTCGTCGACGGTTTTCACCGCACGGATCGCGCAGGTGCGCTCGGCCAGTTTGATCAGCGCGACGCGAACGTCATCGACCATGGCAACGAGCATTTTGCGCAAGTTCTCGACCTGGCCCTGGGTGCCCAGCACCATGGACTGGCGCGGGCTCAGGCTGGCGCTGATCGCCGCCATGCGCAGCACGCCGTCGATCAGTTTGGCGACCACCGGACCGAAACGCTGGCTCACCGCCGCCAGTTCGATCTGGCCTTCGCGCACACCGCGGTACAGGACCGCGGCAACCAACGAATCCTGATCCAGTTTGAGGTCGGCGAGGATCTCGGCGATCTCAAGGCCCGTGCGGAAACTCGACGTCCCTTCGGACCACAGATTCTTTGCCGCATTGGCCTGTTGTTCGGACACGCGGGCGAACTCGCACGCGTCTTTCAAGGCTTCGCGATCCAGTGCCAGATCGACACTGACCGCATGATCGAGCCAAGCCTCGAGATTGATACTGCCGTCGGTGTTGATCGGCTGGTGTGCTCTCACCTGTACCATCTTGCTTTACCTTCCCTACGACGCAGATTCAATGCGTCAAATCGCTGACCTTTATTGCCAGCACGCACTCGTGGGGCTAAGACGAGTGCTGCACAAGCGGGTCAGTCGGACCAGACGAGCCATCCTGACTCGCTTCAAATAACGCCATGGCCTCGACATGTGCCGTCTGAGGAAACATATCGAGAATCCCGGCACGTTTTAACCGGTAGCCCTGCTTGATCAATTCGACCGTGTCGCGCGCCAGCGTTGCCGGGTTGCACGACACATACACCAACCGTTTGGCGCCCATGCCCTTGAGCTTGCGCACTACCTCGAAAGCACCGTCACGCGGTGGATCCAAGAGTACCGCAGAAAAGCCTTCCCGCGCCCATTCGGCATCGGTCAAAGGCTGGGACAAATCGGCCTGAAAAAACTGCACATTATGCAAATTGTTGCTGCAAGCATTCGCAGCGGCCCGCTCGACCATCGCCTGTACACCTTCCACCGCCACCACTTCGCGAACGGTTTTGGCCAGCGGCAATGCAAAGTTGCCCAGACCACAGAATAGATCGAGCACACGCTCGTGCGCGGTCGGCTTCAACCAGTCCAGCGCCTGGGCAATCATGGCGTCGTTGACCCCGGCGTTGACCTGAATGAAATCTCCCGGCCGGTACGCCAGGTCCAGATCCCACTGCTCCAGGCGATAACCCAAAGACTGATCGGCGTCGACCGGGTGGGGTTCACCGTTGCCATGCAGCCACAGTTGGGCTTCGTGGGACGCGCAAAATTCCTTGAGGATTGTCAGGTCGGCGTCGGACAACGGCGCCATATGGCGCAGCAAAACGGCCAGCGAAGTGCCACTGAACAGCTCGATGTGGCCCAGCGCCTGAGGTTTGCTCAGCCGTCGCAGCATGTCCGGCAAGTGACTGATGATCGGTTGCAAAGGCTGTACCAGCACCGGGCATTCGCTGATTGCCACGATGTCCTGACTGCCCGCCGCGCGAAAACCGACTTCGAGGTGTTTCGCCTTCATGTCCCAGCGCACCGCCACCCGCGCGCGACGACGATAGGCGAACTCCGGACCGCTCAAAGGCGCTGCCCATTCTTCGGGCTCGGCACCGGCGACCCTGGACAATTGCTCGGCGAGCATGCGCTGTTTGAGGGCCAGTTGTTCGCTGTGCGGCAGGTGCTGCACGCTGCAACCGCCACAGCGTCCGAAGTGCGGACACGGTGCGGGACGGCGCAGTTCACTGGCCTGAAATACACGCTCAGTGCGCGCCTCGACCACTTTGCCGTGGGCCCCCAGCACGCGCGCTTCGACCTCCTCACCGGCCAACGCGCCGAGAACGAACCAGGTGCGCCCTTCGAAAAACGCGATACCGCGACCGTCATTGGCCAGGCGCTCGATGCTCAAGCGCTGTTTCTTGCCGGTCGGAATCTGTGGGGCCTTGCTGCCGCCAGCAGGCTGGAAGCGCAGGCCTCTCTCGTGCCTGGCCATCAGTTGGGCGCGTCGAAAATGCCGGTCGACAGGTATCGGTCGCCACGGTCGCAAATGATCGCGACGATCACCGCGTTTTCAACTTCTTTGGACAGGCGCAGCATCGCTGCCACGGCACCGCCCGAAGACACGCCGCAGAAGATGCCTTCTTCGCGGGCCAGACGACGGGTGACGTCTTCGGCTTCGCTTTGTGCCATGTCGACGATGCGGTCCACGCGGTCGGCTTGATAAATCTTCGGCAGGTATTCCTGCGGCCAGCGACGGATGCCCGGGATAGCCGAACCTTCCATCGGTTGCAGGCCGACGATCTGCACACTGTCGCTCTGCTCCTTCAAGTAGCGCGAAACACCCATGATGGTCCCGGTGGTGCCCATCGAACTGACGAAATGAGTAATGGTACCCTCGGTCTGACGCCAGATTTCCGGACCGGTGGTGGTGTAATGCGCCTCGGGATTGTCACCGTTGGCGAACTGGTCCAGCACCTTGCCCCGGCCTTCGGCTTCCATTCGCTGAGCGAGGTCGCGCGCGCCTTCCATGCCTTCTTCCTGAGTGACCAGAATCAGCTCGGCGCCATAGGCAGTCATCGCCGCCTTGCGCTCGGCGCTGGAGTTGTCCGGCATGATCAGGATCATCCTGTAACCTTTGATTGCGGCGGCCATGGCCAGCGCAATCCCGGTATTACCCGAGGTCGCCTCAATCAGCGAGTCACCGGCCTGGATCTGCCCGCGCAACTCCGCGCGGGTGATCATCGACAGCGCCGGTCGGTCCTTGACCGAACCCGCCGGGTTGTTCCCTTCGAGCTTGAGCAAGAGGGTATTGCTGGTGGCGCCAGGCAGGCGCTGCAAACGGACCAGCGGGGTGTTGCCGACGCAATCGGCGATGGTTGGGTACTGCAAGGTCATGGCGTATTCGCAATCCAGACTGCGGGGGCGCCTATCATACCGGCAAACGTTCGCAGGCCATATCACGCAAAGTGCGGTCCTTATGGCTTATGGGAATAAGGGCAATGATCAGTCTTCCTCTGACGTAGCAACATTCATCGCATAGAACTCGTGCAGCTTCGCTTGAAGCAACTGTTGGGAAAGTGTCAGCAACAGCCTTTAGGAAATGTCGTACAACAACACCGGAACGCTCCGGCATTGGCTCACTTGAAACGAGTCATGAGGCCTTCCCCAGGGCAGCTCGAATCAGACCATCAGTGGCGGACATGCATTGGCAGCGAACCGGCTCCCAACCGCGCCATCACTGCCAACCCCCTCATCCGCCACCAACCACATATTCACCCGCAACCCCAGCCCGGTATTCTGCGCCCAAAGCCGCCCACCCTGCCGTTGGACCGCATTCCTGGCGATGCTCAAGCCCAACCCGAAACCGCCATCTCCCGGACGCGAACCCTCCAGCCGGATGAACGGTGAGAAAATCCGCTCCAGATCCGCCTCCGCTACCCCGCCGCCCTGATCCTCCAGCCACAGATGCCAGAAACCGCCATCGCGCCTGCCATCCAGACGCACGACACCGCCCTTGGGCGAATGCCGAATGGCGTTGCGCAAAATGTTTTCCAGCGCTTGCGCCAGGGTGTTGAGATTTCCGCGCACCCAGCAGGACGCGTCCACGTCGCATTGCAACTGACGCTCCGGCCAGCAGCTTTCATAGCAGGCGTTTTCCGTGAGCATCTCCCAGAGTGCCTGGATCTGAATGGCTTCATCGGGCAGCGGCGCGCGCTCGGTGTCGAGCCAGGCCAATTGCAGGGTGTCTTCGACCAGACGCTGCATGCCATCAACTTCACGGCCAATGCGCTCGCGCAACGGCAGCAGTGCTTGCTCGCTTTCGCTGGCGACCCGCAGCCGGCTCAGCGGCGTGCGCAGTTCGTGGGACAGGTCGCGCAGCAACTGCTGTTGCAGGGCGACGGTCGATTGCAGACGTTCGGACATTTGATCGAAGGCGCGGGCCAGCTCACCCAGTTCGTCCGGGCGTTCGGTGGTGTGGCTCGACAGCCGCACATTCAGTTGATCGGCGCGCCAGGCGTTGGCCTGTTCGCGCAGTTGATTCAACGGCACCACCAGCAAACGGTAGAGGCCGACACACAGCAACAAGGTAAACAGACCGGGAATGACACCGTTGGTGATCACCCGCCAGAACACTCGATAGTGCCCGGGCACGAAGCGCTGGGGTAATTCGATCACCAGACTGCCGGCCCCGGGATTATTCGGGAAAGGCACGCGCAGCCACGGCAGGCCTTTTTTATGAATGGGCCAGTCCAGGCCGCGCAAAAACGTCAGGCGCTCGATTTCCTTGTCCGTCAGTGGCCGGATGCTGAGCGACTGCAGTTCACTGCCAATGACGCCAACCCAACCTGCTTCGCGCTGTCGCATGGTTTGCAACCAGCGATCGACGCCCTCCCGCTGCCCCTGCTGCCACGCGTGCTCGGCTTCGGCGGCATAGCGTGTCAGGGTGCCGCGAGCGTCATCGGAAAGAAACTGGTTGCGCTCCTCCATATAGCGCCCCCAGGACCAACTCAACCAGATCATCAGCAGACAGAACGCCACCAGCAGACACGCCAGCTTCCAGAACAGTGAGTGTCTGCCCGGAACATCAGCCCATTTCATGGTCGGCACTCAATACATAACCCTTGCCCCAGACCGTGCGCACTTCCCGCTCGGTGTAGCCGATGGCTTTGAGCTTGCGACGGATCTGGCTGATGTGCATGTCGAGGCTGCGGTCATGGGCCGCGTAACCGCGTTGCAAAACGTGCTGATAAAGGAACGCTTTGCTCAACACTTCATCGCTGTTGCGGTGCAAGGTTTCCAGCAAGCGATATTCACTGCGGGTCAGCGTGGTGCGGCGTTCGCCGAAGCAGACCTGGAGGAGTTCATCGTCGAATCGCAGATTACCCGCGACGACAACCGGCGGCTCAGGCGCTGGTCGGCGATCCAGGGCAACGCGACGCAGGATTGCTTCGATGCGCACGTGCAGCTCGGCCATGCTGAAAGGTTTGGGCAGATAGTCATCCGCGCCGAGGCGAAAACCGCTGATGCGATCGGCCTCGGCCCCCAGCGCCGACATCAGCACCACCGGCGTGGAATGGCTCTGCCGCAATTGCGTCAACACATTCAGCCCGTCGAGGCCGGGGAGCAGAATATCCATCAGCACCACATCGAAAGGCTGCTGGCGCGCCATCGCCAGACCTTCCTGGCCGTTCTGGCACCAGGTCACCTGGAAACCGTTGCGGCCCAGCTCATCGTGAACATAGGCACCGAGCACCAGATCGTCTTCAATGGAAAGGATTCGAGGTGGACCGACAGAGATGGGAGTCATGAGTATCTGCAAATAATTCTCAGTTGGCGATTATTGAAGATTGCTTCGCCTTGGGCAACCCAAGGTTTGCTCAAGGCGCCAAAGCGTCGAACTGTCCGACGAATGACGACATCAATTTACGAAGATTGCCCGCCGGCAAATCGCTACACTGCGCCAGTGGCAGGCGCCGGATGCGCCCACAGGTTCTTAAATGGCTGGATGCAGGAGAAAGGCGTGCTCAAGAAACTGGGAATCAAAGGCCGCGTGCTGTTGCTGACCTTGCTGCCGACGAGCCTGATGGCGTTGGTGCTGGGCGGCTATTTCACCTGGACACAGTTGACGGACCTGCAGACCCAACTCATGCAGCGCGGCGAAATGATCGCCGAACAACTGGCCCCTCTCGTGGCGCCCGCCATGAGCCACAAAAATATCGAAATGCTCGAACGCATCGCTGCTCAGTCGCTGGAAACCCAGGATGTGCGAGCGGTGACGTTGCTGGCTCCCGACCGCACGCCGCTCGCCCATGCCGGCCCGACCATGCTTAACCCGGCACCGTCCGGCAATGGTTCCCAGCTGTTGCGGCGCAGTGGCAACGATGCCACGCGCTACCTGCTGCCGGTGTTTGGCAAGCACCGAAATCTGGCCGGTGATCTGATCCCCGATGAAGCCGAGCGGCTGCTGGGCTGGGTCGAAATCGAACTCTCGCACAACGGCATGCTGCTGCGCGGTTATCGCAGCCTGTTCGCCAGCCTGCTGCTGATCGGTGCCGGACTGGCCGGTGCGGCGCTGCTGGCATTGCGCATGGGCCGTACGATCAATCGGCCCTTGAGCCAGATCAAACAGGCGGTGGCCCAACTCAAGGACGGCAATCTGGAAACCCGCCTGCCGCCGCTCGGCAGCCATGAACTGGATGAACTGGCGTCGGGAATCAACCGCATGGCCGGTACCCTGCAGAACGCTCAGGAAGAACTGCAGCACAGCATTGATCAAGCCACCGAAGACGTACGGCAGAACCTGGAAACCATCGAGATCCAGAACATCGAGCTTGACCTGGCACGCAAGGAAGCGCTGGAAGCGAGCCGGATCAAGTCGGAATTCCTCGCCAACATGAGCCACGAGATCCGCACCCCGCTCAATGGCATTCTCGGTTTTACTCATCTGCTGCAAAAAAGCGAGCTGACCCCGCGCCAGCTTGATTACCTGGGCACTATCGAAAAATCTGCCGACAGCCTGCTGGGGATCATCAACGAGATTCTCGACTTCTCGAAAATCGAGGCGGGCAAACTGGTCCTCGATCACATTCCGTTCAACCTGCGCGATCTGCTCCAGGACACCCTGACCATCATGGCCCCGGCCGCGCATGCCAAGCAGCTGGAGCTGGTGAGCCTGGTGTATCGGGACACGCCACTGTCGCTGGTGGGTGATCCATTGCGACTCAAGCAGATTCTGACCAACCTGGTCAGCAATGCGATCAAGTTCACTCGCGAAGGCACTATCGTTGCCCGCGCCATGCTCGAAGACGAGCACGAAGACAGCGTGCAGCTGCGCATCAGCATTCAGGACACCGGCATAGGCCTGTCGAGCCAGGATGTGCGCGTGCTGTTTCAGGCGTTCAGCCAGGCCGACAATTCGCTTTCGCGGCAACCGGGCGGTACCGGTCTGGGGCTGGTGATTTCCAAACGGTTGATCGAGCAGATGGGCGGCGAGATCGGCGTCGACAGTACGCCGGGTGAAGGCTCGGAATTCTGGATCAGCCTCAAGCTGCCCAAAGCCCGCGACGATGCAGAAGATCTGCCAGGCCCGCCGCTGCTCGGGCGCCGGGTTGCGGTCCTGGAAAATCATGAACTGGCCCGACAGGCGCTGCAGCATCAACTGGAAGACTGCGGGCTGTTGGTTACCCCCTTCAACACGTTGGAACATCTCGCCAATGGTGTGACTGGCGCGCACCAGACCGATCAGGCCATCGACCTCGCCGTGCTCGGCATCACCAGTAACGACATGCCGCCGGAGCGCTTGGGTCAGCACATCTGGGACCTCGAGCACCTCGGCTGCAAAGTGCTGGTGCTGTGCCCGACGACTGAACAAACGCTGTTCCACCTGTCGGTACCCAACCCCCACAGTCAGCTTCAGGCAAAACCGGCGTGCACCCGTAAATTGCGTCGGGCCTTGTCGGATCTGGTCAACCCGCGCCAGCAACGCAGCGAACCCGGCGAAGCGATTTCCAGCCGGGCACCGAAAGTGCTGTGTGTCGACGACAACCCGGCCAACCTGTTGCTGGTGCAGACCCTGCTTGAGGACCTGGGTGCCAAAGTGCTTGCGGTTGAAAGTGGCTACGCAGCGGTCAAGGCTGTGCAGAGCGAAACCTTCGACCTGGTCTTGATGGACGTGCAAATGCCGGGCATGGACGGACGCCAGAGCACCGAAACCATTCGCCAGTGGGAAAGCGAACGGCACAGCACGCCGTTGCCGATTGTCGCGCTCACCGCACACGCCATGGCCAACGAGAAACGCGCGCTGCTGCAAAGCGGCATGGATGATTACCTGACCAAACCCATCAGCGAGCGGCAACTGGCCCAGGTGGTGCTGAAGTGGACCGGGCTGGCTCTGCGCAATCAGGGGCCGGAGCGCATCAGCGACAGTTCGGGCGGGAAGGAACTGCAAGTACTCGATCACGAAGAAGGCTTGCGTCTGGCGGCAGGCAAGGCAGATCTGGCAGCGGACATGCTGGCGATGTTGCTGGCCTCGCTGGAAGCCGACCGCGACGCCATTCGCTTCGCGCGTGATACCAACGATCACAACGCATTGATCGAGCGCGTCCATCGTCTTCACGGCGCGACCCGCTATTGTGGCGTGCCGCAACTGCGTGCTGCCTGCCAGCGCAGCGAAACCCTGCTCAAACAACAGGACCCGCGTGCCTATAGCGCCCTGGAAGAACTCGAGCGCGCAATCAATCGGCTGGCGTCTCATGCGCGAATCAATGCCTGATGCTGCTACACCGGCAACGTTTGGCCGGTATAAAAAGGAGAACAGCATGCGCACCATTCTTTTCAGCAGCCAGACCTACGACCGCGACAGCTTTCTCGGCGCCGAATGGCCCGCCGGGATCGAATTGCACTTCCAGCCAGCGCGCCTGAATCTCGACACCGTCGCGCTGGCCTACGCTCATGAAGTGGTGTGTGCCTTCATCAACGACGACCTCAGCGCCCCGGTGCTCGAACACCTGGCCGGCGGCGGTACGCGCCTGATTGCGTTACGATCGGCCGGTTACAACCATGTCGATCTCGCGGCGGCAAATCGCCTCGGCCTGTCGATTGTGCGGGTTCCCTCTTATTCGCCACACGCAGTGGCCGAACACGCGGTGGCGCTGATCCTGGCGTTGAACCGGCGTTTGCACCGCGCCTACAACCGCACCCGCGACGGGGATTTCAGCCTGCACGGCCTGACCGGGTTCGACCTGGTGGGCAAGACTGTCGGCGTGGTCGGCACCGGGCAGATTGGCGCGACGTTCGCGAAAATCATGAACGGCTTCGGCTGCACCTTGCTGGCTTATGACCCCTGTCCCGACCCGCAGGTCGAGGCGCTGGGCGCGCGTTATCTCAGCTTGCCGCAGTTGTTGGCGCAGGCGCAGATCATCAGCCTGCACTGCCCGCTCAATGACCAGAGCAAACACTTGATCAACCGCCAGTCGCTGCATCACATGCAGCCCGGCGCAATGTTGATCAACACCGGGCGCGGCGGTCTGGTCGACACGCCGGCACTGATCGACGCCTTGAAGGACGGGCAACTGGGCTATCTGGGACTGGACGTCTATGAGGAGGAAGCGCAGCTGTTCTTCGAGGATCGTTCCGACCTGCCGCTACAGGATGACGTTCTGGCGCGACTGTTGACCTTCCCGAACGTGATCATCACTGCCCACCAGGCCTTCCTGACCCGCGAAGCACTGGGCGCTATCGCCCACACAACATTGCAGAATATTGCAGCCTGGGCGGCCGGCACTCCGCAGAATCAGGTCGAGGCTGGCTGAACCGGATCGAAGGTCATTTGCCCGCGCAGTGCTGCCATGATGTCCGTGCTAGCATGCCGCGCATATTTGGAGGACCCATGGTCGAACACGATTTTCGCTATAGCCTGATGAACCCGCAACACACCCTCACCGAATGCCGCGCCCTGGTGCCGGGCCGTTATCAGGTCACCGGCAACGGCGGCTCGATTCGCAACAATGACGTGCTGGTCGTGACCCTCAAAGGTGCCAGGGACTTGTCCATGCGCCTCACCGTGGAAACGGTCCGGCACCTGATCAACCCGCCCGGCCAATGGGTCGCGGTAGCGAGTGGTCCGGTGTTCGGCGAACTGGCGATCCACACCTGGAAGGTCAACTGCGACAGCTGTGCCAAAGAGCTGAGCTTTGAATTCGCCGTGGACGCCAAGCTGGGCAACAAGGCTGAAAAACCGGCCGCCACGGCACGCATCGTCGAGTTGGGCTGGAAGACAGTCGGTGACAAGCACCTGTGCCCGACATGCCAGGAGCCTGCTTGATGAAACGCTTTGTTCTGGCCGCCATGGTGAGCGCCGGCCTGTTGGGTTGCGCCGCCGACCCGGTGAAGTTGCAGCACAATCGCAGTTACATACTGGAATGGATCGGCGAACGCCCGTTGATGGATTACAGCCACCTGACCATCACCCTCGGTGACGACGGTCGGGCGTACGGCAATGGTGGCTGCAATCACTGGTTTGCACCGTACTCGCAAGAAGGCAACAAGCTTACCTTCGGCAAAATCGGCAGCACGCGCAAAATGTGCGCCCCGGCACTGATGGAGCAGGAGCAGCGCTTCCTCCAGGCGCTGGAAAAGGTGCAGCGCTGGGACGTTTCGCCTATCGACCAGGTGCGTTTCTGGCCGGCTGAAGGCAAACCGTTACGCTGTTGGCTTGAAGAGGGTTGATTCCCCCTCTTGATCTCTGGCCAAGGGGCTTGTGTGGCGAGGGGCTTTTGTGGCGAGGGGGCTCGCCCCCGCTGGATTGCGAAGCGATCCCATAAAAAAGGGACTGCTGCGCAGTCCAACGGGGGCAAGCCCCCTCGCCACAACATCGCGTCACCGCACATCCGCGCACTGCAGGGATGGACAATCAGTTACTGGCGCGCAACGCCTCAAGTTTGGCCAACACCCCCGCCGCCGTTTGCTCACCCATCAATTGTTCCCGCACCTTGCCCTTGTCATCGATGATGTAAGTCACCGGCAATGCCTCACTGCGCGGCAACTCGAACACCTCAGCCGGATCCTGCGCGAGCACGGTAAATTTGATTCCGAGTTTCTCGCTGGCGTCTTTCAGCTCTTGCCCCTGCACATTGTCAAAATTGACCCCAAACACACCGATGTCCTTGTCCTTGAGCTGATCGGCCAAAGCGTTCAACTCCGGAATCTCGGTCCGGCACGGGCCGCACCATTCAGCCCAGTAATTGAGCACCAGCCACTGCTTGTCCAGACGCTCGGCCGCGACCTTCAGACCGTTCTGATCGATGCCATAGTCGTTGCCGCAGCCCCCCAGCATCAACGCTCCAATGATCGCCAATGCCGCTGCCAGTCGTCTTGTCATGTCGTGATCCCTATGGAAAAAACGAAACCGCCGCGCCCCATTGCCACCCACGGTTCTGGATTACGCGTTGCACGGTTAGAATAGCCGCCACCTTACGCAAGATGCGACCCGCACATGACCGATCTGACGCTTTATCACAACCCGCGCTGCTCGAAATCCCGCGGTGCGCTCGAACTGCTTGAAGCCCGTGGCCTGACCCCGACCGTCGTGCGCTATCTGGAAACGCCGCTGAATGCAGAGCGCATCCAGAACCTGCTGAAAAAGCTCGACATCAGCGCCCGGCAATTGCTGCGTACGGGCGAAGACGACTACAAAACCCTGGGCCTTGGCGACCCCAGCCTCAGCGAAGCGCAACTGATCGCCGCCATCGCTGCGCACCCGAAACTGCTGGAGCGGCCGATTCTCGAAGTTGGCGACAGAGCCGTGATCGGTCGTCCACCGGAGAACGTGCTGGAGTTGCTGCCGTGACCGCCCCCTACATTCTGGTTCTGTATTACAGCCGCAGCGGCTCAACCAATGAAATGGCCCGGCAAATCGCCCGCGGCGTCGAGCAGGCCGGCCTTGAGGCGCGGTTGCGCACCGTGCCGCCGATATCCGCCGAATGCGAAGCGGTGTCGCCGGACATTCCCGACGAGGGCGCGCTGTACGCCAGCCTCGATGATTTGAAAAACTGCGCCGGCCTCGCCCTCGGCAGCCCGACCCGTTTTGGCAACATGGCAGCGCCGCTCAAGTATTTCCTTGATGGCACCAGCAACCTGTGGCTGACCGGCGCGCTGGTCGGCAAACCGGCGGGTGTGTTCACCTCCACCGCGAGTCTGCACGGCGGCCAGGAATCAACATTGCTGTCGATGATGTTGCCCTTGTTGCACCACGGCATGCTGATCACTGGTCTGCCATACAGCGAATCGGCGCTTCTGGACACCCGCGGAGGCGGTACGCCGTATGGCGCCAGTCACCACGCCGGAGCTGACGGCAAAAGTGGCCTGGATGAGCATGAAATGGCGCTGTGCCGGGCCTTGGGCATGCGCCTGGCAAAGACTGCGCAAAAGCTGGGGAACTGACGTGGCGAAAAAGCCGAAGATTCTGCCCTCCATCGAATGGCTCGAACCGCGAGTGCGGGCCATGCGCGTTATCGCTTTGCTGTGCTTTCTGGGGCTGGTGGGTCTGTTGTGCGTTTATTACCTGCTGATCGCGGACCTGCACGGCGCACGGCCATGGGTGATTCTGCTGATCGAACTGGTGCCGCTGCTGGTGCTGGCGCCGGGCATGCTCGTCGGCAGCGCGCGTGGGCATTCGTGGATGTGTTTTGTGGTGAACCTGTATTTCATGAAAGGCGCGCTGGCAGCATTCGACCCGAACCGGCAGTTGTTCGGCCTGCTGGAGATGGGCGCGAGCGTGGCGGTGTTCTGTTCGGCGCTGTTGTATGTGCGCTGGCGGTTTCAGTTGAACCGCAGGTTGGCGGGTGAAGGCGAGCCCTCGGTTGCCTGACAGATCGCAATCGCTAGCAGGCTAGCTCCCACAGGGGATTTGTGTACGCCCCAGATCCACGGTGGAAGCCAGCCTGGTGACGGATTGGCGTACGTCACCGTTCCAATGTGGGAGCCAGCCTGCTGGCGATGGGCCAGGGTCGCGCTCGAGCGACTCGGTCTCAATGGTTGACGGTATACGCCAACATCATCGACAGCTGGCTCATCGGCCGCCCGCCACTTTCTTCGTGCCACTGGTTGAATACGCCCTGCACCGTGGCCAGATCCCGCTGACTGGTCGGCACTTTGTCGACGATCTTCTGCGCATTCAACCCTGCGACCACGTCATAACTGGGCACAAAAGTGTCCTTGCCGACCATGCGCAGAAACCGCGGTGCCGACAATCCGCCCAACTGGTGCCCGCGTTTCTTTAAATAGGTCCACAAACCGACAATATCGGTCACCGGCCAATCGGCGATCAATGCGCCAAAACTGCCGCGCTCGTGGACCTCGTCCAGCACGAATTGGGCATTGCGCGGCACACTCTTGAGTTTGCCCAGGTGACGAATGATGCGCGCATCCTGCATCAGGCGTTCAAGGTGCTCGGCGCTCATCAGCACGACTTTTTCCGGATCGAACCTGAAAAACACTTCCTCGAAGGACGGCCACTTGGCGTCGACGAGACTGTGCTTGAGCCCGGCACGGAAAACCCGCAGGGCCATGGTCGAGAGGTAGCGGTCGTCGCTGATCTTGCGCAATTGCGCGGAGGTTTTCGGAACGGGCAGGTGGGCTTCCAGTTTAGCCGCCGAACCAAAGCGGTTCAGACAGTACTCGTGCAGCCACTTGTAATCGTGCATGCCCTCTCCTGAGGATTGAAAATAAAAAACGACGCCCGCGAGCTGTGGTGCTGACCCAAGGGTATGTCAGAGGTTCACTACATTCACAAATCGGGAAGCGGCGCTTTCGTCGATCTTCAGGCTGGTAAAGTCGAACAGGTTGCGGTCGGCCAGCTGCGACGGGATCACATTCTGCAGGCTGCGGAAGATACTTTCGGTACGACCCGGCGTCTTGCGTTCCCAGTCTTGCAGCATGTCCTTGACCACCTGACGCTGCAGGTTTTCCTGAGAGCCGCACAGGTTGCACGGGATGATCGGGAATTGCTTGAAGTCCGAATAGGCCTGGATGTCTTTCTCGCTGCAGTAAGCCAGCGGACGGATCACCACGTTGCGCCCGTCGTCGGCGCGCAGCTTCGGCGGCATGGCCTTGAGCGAGCCGTTGAAAAACATGTTGAGGAAGAACGTTTCGACGATGTCGTCGCGGTGATGACCCAGGGCCATTTTGGTCGCGCCGATTTCGTCCGCGAAGGTGTACAGGGTGCCGCGACGCAAGCGTGAACACAGCGAACAGGTGGTTTTTCCTTCAGGGATAAGCTCCTTGACCACCGAGTAAGTGTCTTTCTCGACAATGTGGTATTCGACCCCCAGATCTTTCAGATAGGCCGGCAACACGTGCTCGGGAAAACCGGGCTGCTTCTGGTCCATGTTCACGGCCACGATCTGGAACCTGATCGGCGCGACTTTCTGCAAATGCAACAACACGTCGAGCAGGGTGTAACTGTCCTTGCCACCGGACAGGCAAACCATGACCTTGTCGCCCTCTTCAATCATGTTGAAGTCGGCAACGGCCTCACCGGCCTGGCGGCGAAGGCGCTTTTGCAGTTTATTCTGGTTGACCGTGAGAGTGCCCATGACGCGAGATCCGTGAGGTGTGACGAAAGGTCGGCATTTTACGCAAAAACCTTGCACTTGTGGCGAGTGGGCTTGCCCGCGTTGGGCTACGAAGTAGACCCCCTACATTCATCTCATCCTTACAGATATCAAACCGTACCGGTCAGGCGACTGCTACGCGGTCGAAAGGGGCGAGCCCCTCGCCCCAAAATCATGTACACACAGACGCAGCGGCGATTAACCACGACTTTTACAGCGCAATTTGCTCTAAGCCCCTCGCCCCTGCGTTAACAAGTCCTTTCTATACTGCGACATAAGGTCGCAGGCATATTCTGATCTGACCTGATCCTTACTCGGCCACTTTGGCCCGTAGGCGCTCCACCGGGGGGCGGCGGTAACGACAATAGGAGTGACTGGCATGATCCATCACGTTGTGGGGCTCTTCACCCACCCTGACCAGGAATGGAAAGAAATCCGTGGCGATCAGGAGGAAAGCATCAGCCACATGTACCTGACTCACACGTTGATACTGGCGGCGATTCCCGCTGTGTCGGCATTTATCGGCACTACGCAGGTCGGCTGGGTCATCGGCAACAGGCCGCCGGTGATGTTGACGATGGAAAGTGCGCTGTGGATGACGGTCATGTCGTACCTGGCCATGCTCGGCGGCGTCGCCGTGATGGGCGCTTTTGTGCACTGGATGGCTCGCACCTATGACGCCAATCCGAGCCTGGCGCGTTGCGTCGCGTTCGCGACCTACACCGCAACGCCACTGTTCGTTGGCGGACTGGCCGCGCTTTACCCGCACATGTGGCTGGGAATGATCGTCGGGACGGCGGCGATCTGCTACACGGTTTACCTGTTGTATGTCGGCTTGCCGACCTTCATGAACATCCCGTCTGACGAGGGCTTTCTGTTTTCAAGTTCGGTGCTGGCCGTGGGTTTGGTGGTGCTGGTGGCCATCATGGCGTTCACCGTGATTGTCTGGGGTCTGGGCGTGGGGCCGGTCTATACCAACTGACCGCTTTCTGGACATCAGGATTTGCCAATACAGGCCGCCATCGGGCGGCCTTCTCGTTTCGGGGATAACCATTGGGCGCCTGGACGATTCGCAAGCACCTGAGGTTGCGGCATACTCGGCAACTCTGGAGATCCATCAAGCATGCCCGAGCAACTCAATAACCGCGTCGAAGCGTGTTACCTGCAAGCCGAAACTTTTTTCAAACGAACCTTCAAGCGCCCCGTGGTGAGCCTCAAGCTGCGCGGGCAAAAAGCCGGTGTCGCGCATTTGCACGAGAACCTGCTGCGTTTCAATCCGCAGCTGTACCGGGAAAACAGCGAAGACTTCCTCAAGCAGACCGTGGCCCACGAAGTCGCGCACCTGATCGCTCATCAGTTGTTCGGTGACCGCATTCAGCCGCACGGTGAAGAGTGGCAATTGATCATGCGTGGCGTGTACGAACTGCCGCCCAACCGCTGCCACACCTACGACGTCCAACGCCGCCGCATGACGCGCTACATCTATAAATGCCCCTGCGAGAACAGCGACTTTGCGTTCTCGGCGCAGCGTCATGGGCTGGTGCGGCAAGGGCGGCGTTATCTGTGCCGGCGATGCCGGAGCACGTTGGTGTTCAGTGGGGAAATGCGCGTTGAATAATTTGGATTTTCGGTGTCTGTACCGGCCCCTTCGCGAGCAAAGACGCTAAAGAATGACGTTGGCACCCCGCAACCGGGCAATCCGCTCGACACTGAATCCCAACTCCCCCAACACCTGATCGGTATGCTCACCCAATGCCGCGCCGACATGTCGTGGCGCCGGCAGCCCAGCGGAAAACTTCAGCGGGCAGGCCACCTGCGCCTGCATTGACCCATCGCCACGCGGTACGTCAGTCACCAGTTCCCGCGCTTGGAACTGCGGATGGCGCACCGCTTCGCCCACCGTCAAAACCGGTTCGACACAGGCATCCAGCTCGGCAAACAACGCCGTCAATTCGTCAAAGTCGTGTTTCTCGAACTCGACTTTCAGCGCATCCTTGAGCTTTTTCTGTTGCGCCGGTTGCGGCGACAACCCTAGCGCGGCCAATTCTTCCAGGCCCAGCGCCGTGCACAGTTGCTTCATGAACGGCGGCTCCAGGCTGCCCACCGACAACCAGCGGCCATCCCGGGAACGGTAATAATCGTAAAAACTGCCGCCGTTGAGCATTTGCGTTTCCCGCCCCGGCTCCTCACCGCAGGCCAGGTAACCGGCCGCGGCCATGGCGTTCAGGCTGAACGCGCAATCGGTCATGCTCACATCCAGATGTTGGCCCTGCCCCGTTTGCTGCCGGGCGATGACTGCCGCCAGCAAACCGATCACCCCGTGCAGCGAGCCACCGGCAACGTCCGCCACCTGCATGCCCAACGGCAGCGGCCCACTGTCGGCACGGCCGGTGTAACTGGCCAGTGCGGCCAATGCCAGATAGTTGATGTCATGCCCGGCGCGGTCCCTGTACGGGCCGGTCTGGCCATAGCCGGTGATCGACACATAGATCAGTTTCGGGTTGAGCGCTTTCAACGCTTCGTAGCCCAAACCAAGCCGCTCCATCACGCCCGGCCGAAACTGTTCCAGCACGATGTCGTAGTCCTGGACCAACTGCTGGATGATCTCCAGCGCCTGCGGTTGCTTGAGGTCCAGCGCCAGGCTGCGCTTGTTGCGGTTGAGGTAGGCGTGACTGGCAGAAACGCCCTGATCGTGAGGTGGCAGCACGCGGACCAGGTCAATGCGGGTCGGCGATTCGATGCGCAGGACTTCGGCGCCCATGTCCGCCAGCAACAACGAGGCAAATGGCCCCGGCAACAATGTCGAGAAATCCAGAATCTTGAGTGATGCCAGTGGACCGAGCATAAGTTTCCTCCAGTACGATCCCCCAAGACTAGGCAGCCATTGCCATTGCGGCAATCACCTTATGCATCGGTGTCGCTGACCGTTACGCTCGAATCGCAGACAGAAAAAAACCCGCCGAAGCGGGTGCCTAGGCGGGTTTTCAGTCTTGCGAGAGTAATGCGAGGGTTACTTGACGCTGGCCGGCGTCGGGCCTTCGGCAACGCCCAGGTCGTCCTCTTCACGCTCTTCGGCGATACCGCGACCGCCGGAAGCCAGCTCTGCGTGCATCACGTCGGTGTCCAGTTCCTTGACCCACTTGGCCACAACCAGCGTGGCAACAGCGTTACCCACCAGGTTGGTCAACGCACGGGCTTCGGACATGAAGCGGTCGATGCCCAAGATCAGCGCCAGACCGGCCACCGGCAAGTGGCCAACAGCCGACAGGGTCGCGGCCAGCACGATAAAGCCGCTACCGGTGACGCCTGCAGCGCCTTTGGAAGACAGCAGCAACACCACCAGCAGGGTGATCTGGTGCGACAGGTCCATGTGTGTATCGGTGGCTTGCGCAATGAACACAGCCGCCATGGTCAGGTAGATGGCGGTGCCGTCGAGGTTGAACGAGTAACCGGTCGGGATCACCAGACCCACAACGGATTTCTTCGCGCCCAGACGCTCCATCTTGATCAGCATGCGCGGCAGTACCGATTCCGAGGAAGAAGTACCCAGCACGATCAACAGCTCTTCACGGATGTAGCGAATCACTTTGATCACACTGAAGCCGTGAGCGCGAGCGATGCCGCCGAGCACGATCAGGATGAACAACACACAGGTAATGTAGAAGCAGGCCATCAACTGACCCAGTTGCACCAGCGAGCCAACGCCGTAGGCACCAATGGTGAACGCCATGGCGCCGAAGGCACCGATTGGCGCGAGCTTCATGATCATATTGATGATGTTGAACATCACGTGGGCGAAGCGATCAATCAAGTCCAGCAGCGGCTTGCCGTAGGAACCCAGGCGATGCAGGGCGAAACCGAAGATCACCGAGAACATCAGCACTTGCAGGATGTCGCCTGTGGCAAAGGCGCCGACGATGGTGGACGGGATCACGTTGAGCAGGAAGCCGACCACGCTTTGATCAGCACCGGCCGCTACATACTGGGCGACTTTCGAGGCATCCAGGGTGGAAACGTCGATGTGCATGCCGTTGCCCGGCTGGACGATGTTGACCACCACCAGACCCACCAGCAATGCGATGGTCGAAACAATTTCGAAGTAGAGCAGCGCGTAACCGCCGGTCTTGCCGACCGACTTCATGTTCTGCATGCCGGCGATACCGCTGACGACGGTGCAGAAGATGATCGGCGCGATGATCATTTTGATCAGTTTGATGAACCCGTCACCCAGCGGCTTGAGGGCCACACCGGTCTGCGGATAGAAGTGACCGAGCAGGATGCCGATGGCGATGGCAACGATCACCTGGAAATACAGGGATTTGTAGATTGGCTGACGAGTCGTCATTGCAAAGTTCCTCAAGAGCGCCCGGTGCAACATCCGACTGTTGCCTGGACACCTGAATCGCGAACCCTCCTGCACTGGAGGGATTTGTTTTTTCGAGCTGCTCGATGGCAAGTCTCTGCGGGTTGTATCGCAAGCGTCGTGCCACGTTCGGAAGAAGCTCTGCGAGCCCCGTTTTGTAAGGGCTTGGGAGTTATTCAGGACGTTTGGCGAGCGAACGTCGATGGCGGGTTTCCGCCCAAGCTGTAGTACTCGTCCTACAATTTGGCGGATATCCGCCTTGTCCCGCTTCAGCCATCGCGACTACCATCCGCCGCTCGATAGCCGGAACCGCCCGTATGCGCGAACGCACCATCGCCAGCCATTTCGCCCGCGCCGCACTCGGCGGCGCGCGTCGACGCGGGTTCGACTATTCAGAGGTATTGCAGCAGGTGGGCATCAGTGCCGAATTGCTCGACGAGCCTCGGGCGCGCATTGCGCCGGAGCAGTTCACCCGCTTGATCCAGAGCCTGTGGCAGGCGCTGGATGACGAGTACCTGGGATTTGCAGCGCTGCCGAGCAAACCCGGCACGTTCGCGATGATGTGCCATGCGCTGATTCACTGTCGCAATCTGGATAAAGCCCTTCAGCGCGGCCTGCTGTTTTACAGCCTGTTTGCGGACGGCCCGGCCCTGACCCTGACCTGCGAAGGCGAAATGATTCGCCTGAGCCTGGACGATTCGCAGTTTCGCGACCCGGACCATTTCCTTACCGAAAGCCAGTTGTTGGTGTGGCACCGCCTCGGCAGTTGGCTGATCGGCCAGCGCATCCGGCTGGAGCAGGCTACCTTCAGCTACCCAAAGCCGGCGCACGGCGCCGAATACGATTTGCTGTTTCCCTGCGCGCTGGCGTTTTCGGCGGCACAGAGCAGCCTGCTGTTCCACAGTCGCTACCTGGCCTTGCCGTTGTTGCAGGACGAACGCACGCTCAAGCATTTCCTCGAGCGATCACCCGCCGATCTGCTCTCGCGCCCGGATGACGGCGACAGCCTGAGCAGCCAGTTGCGTCGTTTGCTCAGCCGCGACAGTTCAACCTGGCCGGACCTGGAAGCGGTAGCCGCGCATCTGCACATCAGCCCACAAACCTTGCGCCGGCATTTGCGTGAAGAAGGCTCCAGTTTTCAGGAATTGAAGGACCAGTTGCGCCGCGACATTGCGATTTATCACCTGAGTCGGGCGGATCTGTCGCTGCAGCAAATTGCCGAGCAGCTGGGGTTTTCCGAGCCATCGGCGTTTCATCGGGCGTTCAAGAAATGGACCGGCCTGACGCCGGGGGCTTATCGCGCGCAGGAACATTGAACCTGTGGGAGCCGGCGGTCGGCGGTCAAACCAGCGGAAAATGAATCCGGAAGGCCGCCCCGCCCAACGTTGAATCCCCAAGCGTCAGCTTCGCGCTGTAACTCTCGATGATGTCCTTGACCACCGCTAACCCGATCCCCTGTCCCGGATGCTGGCGATCCAGCCGTTCACCTCTTCGCAGAATCCGCGTGCGCTGCTCGGGCGGCACGCCGGGCCCATCATCCTCGACGCACAACTCAATGCCGCCCGGCATTTCCCGCACACTGAGGCGCACCTGCCCAAGGCACAGGCGATAGGCGTTTTCCAGCAGGTTGCCGAGCATTTCCAGCAAGGCACCCTGCTCGACCGGCACATGACACTGATCGGGTAAATCGAACGTCACTTGCACACGCTTGTCGCGGTAAACCTTGTCCAGCGTGTCGCACAGGCTTTGCAGCACCGGGCGCAGGCGCACCTGATGGCGCACCAGACCGCTCTTGCGCAGGCTCGCCCGTTGCAACTGATAGCTGATCTGCTGGCTCATGCGTTCGATCTGTGTTTGCAGCACCCAGGCGTGATCGCGTTCCTGTGCACGCTTGGCCATGTCTTCACTGACGCCCTGCAACACCGCCAGCGGGGTTTTCAGGCTGTGCGCCAGGTCATCCAGTGAATCGCGATAGCGGCTGCGCTGTTCGCGCTCGCTGTGCAGCAAGCGGTTAAGCGAACCGGTCAGGCGCAGCAACTCACGGGGGTGCTGTTCGCTCAGGCTTTGGCGCTCGCCGCTTTCGATTTCATCCAGTTCCTGACTGAGCCGGCGCAAGGCCTTCAAACCCCAGGTCAGGCCAATCCACAACAACGCCAGCAGCACCAGCAGCGCGGCGCCAAAACCGAAATAAAGATTTTCGCGCAGGCCTTCAAGCGTGACTTCGTACTCGCGCACCGGTTGCAGCGCGACAATGCTGTATGCCGCACTTTTGCCACCGAGCAGTTTGACTTCGACGTCATAGACGAAAAATTCCTGGCCGTTGGCTTCGCTGATTCGGGCGAACTCGCTACCGCGCCCGTCATATCGCGGCACATAGTTGAGGTGTTCTTCGCGAGTGCCGTTCGAGCGCCAGACCACATGCCCTTCGCGGTCATAGATGTAACCGAGCAAGCGGCCATCAGTGAGATTGAAGCGCTCATCGGGCAATTGCGCGGGCATCTGCAGATTATTGTGGTCCACGCGGGCGGCGGAGATCAGCGTAGTGACGTCCGAGGCCAGGCGTTGCTCGATGGAATCACGCAGCGCCAGGCTGAACGCACCTTGCATCGCCGGCAGCAGCGCGAGCATGAACAACACCGCCAACAGTGTGGCGGCGAGCATCAGGCGCACGCGAAGCGAACGGATCAAGTGCAGCGCTCAGTGAACAAATAGCCGAGGCCGCGCACGGTATCGATCGGCTTGAAACCCGAGGTGCCTTCCAGCTTGCGGCGCAGTCGGCCGACCAGCACTTCGATCACGTTGGGATCGCGCTCGTCATCGTCCGGGTACAGCTGTTCCATCAAGCGGTCCTTGGCAACCACTTGCTGATGGTGGCGCATCAGGTATTCGAGAATCCGGTATTCATAGGCGGTCAGCGCGAGCGGCTGTTCGTCGAGGGACGCCTGTTTGCGGTTGAGGTCGAGCAACAATGGCCCGGCGACGATGGTCGACTGGGTAAAGCCGCTGGAGCGACGCAGCAGTGCGTTGAGCCGTGCCTCGAGTTCTTCGAACTGGAACGGCTTGACCACGTAATCGTCGGCACCGGCGGCCAGGCCTTCGACCTTGTCCTGCCAGTTACCGCGCGCCGTCAGGATCAGGATCGGAAAGCTCTTGCCACGCGCGCGCAACTGACGGATCAGGTCAAGCCCGCCCAGGCCCGGCAAACCGAGGTCAATCACCGCCAGGTCGTGGTTGTACTGCTCGGCCCGGTACAGCGCCTCTTCGCCATTGGCCACGGACTCGACCACGTGGCCGCTCTCCGTCAGGCGGGTTTGCAGGTGATGGCGCAGCAGCGCTTCATCTTCGACAACCAGCAATTTCATAACGCTCTCCCGGGCAAACCACATCTCCAGCGGCACAGCGGTGAATGTTCAGGACAGATCATAGCGACCCAAAAGATGCTGCTCCCGGAGTTTAATGCCAATGTGCGAGACCGACACGTTGGCGCAACATTACGCAGCGATGCCTGAACTGTGCCTGAACACACGCCGAACCACAGCTGACGCAAATCGACTAGGCTGTTTTGACGACTTCTGGAGATTCGATCATGCGTGTGTTGCTGACCCTTTGCCTGGTAGCCCTGAGCGGGCTGACCCAGGCAGCCATCAAAACCGGGGAAATCCCTTACCAAGGCGCCGACGGCACCAAATTGATTGGTTACTACGCCTATGACGACGCGATAAAAGGCCCGCGTCCGGGCGTTGTGGTGGTGCATGAATGGTGGGGGCTGAACGATTACACCAAGCGGCGCGCCCGTGATCTCGCCGGTCTTGGCTACAGCGCTCTGGCCATCGATATGTATGGCGACGGAAAAAACACCGAACACCCCAAGGACGCCATGGCGTTCATGCAGGCCGCATTGAAAGACAGTGCGGCAGCCAGCGCACGCTTTCAGGCCGGGCTCGACCTGTTGAAGAAACAGGCACAGACCGATCCGGATAAAATCGCCGCGATCGGTTATTGCTTCGGCGGTGGCGTGGTGTTGAACGCGGCGCGTCAAGGATTACCTCTGGCAGGTGTGGTGAGCTTCCACGGTTCGCTGGTGACCAAAACGCCGGCGACACCGGGCAGCGTCAAAGCGAAAATCCTCGTCGAGCATGGCGCACAGGACAGCATGGTGACGGCGCAGAACGTCGCAGCGTTCAAGGCGGAAATGGACAAGGCCGGGGCCGATTACCAGTTCGTCAGTCTGGAAGGGGCCAGGCATGGCTTCAGTAATCCCGATGCGGATCGCCTGGGTCACGGTGATCATGGCGGGCCGGACATTGGTTACAGCAAGGCTGCGGATGAAAAATCCTGGGCGGACATGCAGGCGTTCTTCAAGAAAATCTTTGGTTGACAGGGTCAACCGGGGCGCGGCTTTCGCGAGCAGTCTCGCGAGTGGCCGCCCTGCGGTCTGACGCCAGGACTACCCAGCCCGAAGACAACCCGGCAAAATGCCCGTCATGAATCCCGCCCCTGCCCTCCCTGTCTGCTGCACCCCGCTCGATGCCCGTTGGCTGCTGCCTTTTGCGCTGGCCGATACGGTATTGCTGAGTACCCGTTTCGAAGCCTCACACCTCGCTGCCGATGATTTCCAGCGTAGCGCCATCGAGCCGCCTGCGAGCATCCAGCGTTCGGTCGCCAAGCGTCAGGCCGAATTTCTTGCCGGGCGCGTGTGTGCCCGTGCCGCGTTGCTGGCGCTGGACGGGCTCGACTTCACCCCCGCCATCGGTGAAGACCGCGCCCCGGTCTGGCCGGCGCATATCAGTGGTTCCATCACCCACAGCAGCGGCCGCGCTGCGGCGATCGTCGCGCGCAAACGTGATTGGCGCGGTCTCGGGATGGACCTGGAAAACCTGCTGGAACCGGAGCGGGCAGAACGCCTGGCCGGTGAAATTCTTACGCCAGCGGAATTGCAACGCATGGCCGCCGGCCCGCGGGATCAAGCGGCGCTGCGGGTGACTCTGACGTTTTCAGTGAAGGAAAGCCTGTTCAAGGCGCTGTATCCGATCGTTCGCCAGCGCTTCTATTTCGAACACGCCGAAGTGCTGGAATGGAACGAGCGCGGCGAAGTGCGACTGCGGCTGCTCACCGACCTGTCCAGTGAATGGCGCAACGGCACTGAACTCGATGCGCAATTCGCCGTGATGGATGGGCAGCTATTGAGCCTGGTTGGCGTCAAGGCTTGAAGGTCAGGTAGCAGGACAATCGCGTTATCGTTCTTCGCGAGCAAGCTTTGCTTCTACGGTCAGAGGTAGCCGTCAGCGCGTAACAAAGTTTCGAGGCAGTGTTCACGGATTTGGTAGAAATCCTTCAACTCCTGGATTTTCGCCAACAATTGCGCTCGGTCTCCGGGTTCGGCGCGCTTGACCGCCAGGATCATTTTGTTCTTGTTGGTGTGATCCAGCGAGATGAACTCAAACACTTTGGTTTCGTAACCGCATGCCTCGAGAAACAGCGCGCGCAAACTGTCGGTGACCATTTCTGCCTGCTGGCCCAGATGCAGACCGTATTGCAGCATCGGTTTGAGCAGCGCCGGGCTCTGGATTTGCAAGCGGATCTGCTTGTGGCAGCACGGCGAGCACATGATGATCGACGCGCCGGAGCGAATACCGGTGTGAATCGCGTAGTCGGTGGCGATGTCGCAGGCGTGCAGTGCGATCATCACGTCCAGCTCGCTCGGCGCGACGCTACGCACGTCACCGCATTTGAACACCAGCCCCGGGTGTTCGAGTTTTGCTGCAGCCGCGTTACACAATGTCACCATGTCCTCACGCAATTCGACACCGGTAACTTCTGCTTCGGCGTTGAGCGTATTGCGCAAATAGTCGTGAATCGCGAACGTCAGGTAACCCTTGCCCGAGCCAAAATCCGCGACCCGCACCGGTTTGTCCAGCGCCAGCGGCGAAGTGGTCAGGGCGTGGCTGAAGACTTCGATGAACTTGTTGATCTGCTTCCACTTGCGCGACATCGCCGGGATCAGCTCGTGCCTGCTGTTGCTCACGCCCAGGTCGGCGAGGAATGGCCGGCTCAGGTCGAGGAAACGGTGTTTTTCGCGGTTGTGCTCAGCGGACGGGACTTCACGCAGTTGCTGCGGTTTGCTCTTGAACAACGAAGCCTTGCCTTTTTTGCTGTATTCGAGCTGGGCTTCGTCGGTCAAAGTCAGCAAGTGTGCATTCTTGAAAGCGGCTGGCAACAGCGCGGCGATGGTCGCCACTCCCTCGGTGAGCGGGAGGTTCTTGGTGATGTCGCGGGTCTTGTAGCGGTAGACGAAGGACAGGCAGGGCTGATCCTTCACCGTCGTTTGCTTGATGATCAAACGCTGCAGGTCGGGCTCTGTGCCGACGTACCTGGCCAGCACGAGTTTGATGAATGCATTGGCGTCGAGACCGCTTTGCAGCAGGGCGATAAACCGGGCGTGATGATCCGGCACGAGGCTGGCAGGTTTGACGGTGATGGACATGAAAAACGGCCTTGGGCGATACGAGTCAGGAATGGCCGTCATTTTAAGGGAGATGGGGACGATGGGCACGGCGTTATTTTTAACAGGTCCTGGTATCGGCGCCCGGGACCTGGATAACACTCACGAGCGTCCCGTCTCAACCAACCGCAGCTTGCGATTATTGGGTGAATTGATGACGTATTTGACAATCAACCCCACTGGCACCGCCCATGTCAGGCCATTGGCGGGATCAGTCACCACCGCGATCGTCTCCGAACTGGCGGCGACATCCAGGCGCCGGCGGTCGTGGCTGGACTTGAGAATCCCATAGGCGTGGCTGACCAGTTTTTCAGCCAGATGCAGCGGCACATCCATATTTTGCAAATGCTTGACGGTTCGGCAGAACAGTATCTGATCATCCAGCAACCCGTCGGTTTCATGGCGAGTGAGGAACGCTTGAGCGATGTCCAGCAGGTCCCCATTCATTTCAAAGTAATCATCGCCTGCTGTCATTTCAGGCCTCCGGTTGCGTGTCTGTAGACGACGTGCTGACCGCAACCGGCCGGGCGGCACTACGCAAATCAGGTCCGGCGAACGGCAAACGCACCGCCGGGTTGGGCATTCCGCTGGGCGACAGTTCATGGGTCATTTCGAACTCGGCCCGAACCGACCATCCGCAGGCTTCCGAGGTGCATTGCAAATACGCAACCCGCAAAAAAATATGACGGCCCTCGCTGGTCCGGATCCGCATACGGCTCAAACAATGCGGGCACACCATTTTGTAGGTACTCATGCTTGACTCCCAGTAGTCATATGGTCGTAATCAACTTGATCAAACGAAGTACTGCTTGAAGCACTGATCGCTCCGGTCCGGTCATGCGAATAACGTCTGCCAGATATAAGGAATTGAATCGGCAGTCGCGGATTGAGTACACGTCAAGCTTGTAGGAAATTGCACTGATACCATTAGGAAGTTTCGTCATCGTATTCTTCTAATCCAAAGTTGAAGTTTGATTACTGACAAGACAAAACAAACTCATATCGCATACGTTAAATACTCAAAAAGCATGTGTCAAAAGGAAGAGGCTCAAATTGCGTAGCAAAAAATCACAGGCCGTTCTGGCTCGCCTCAAGCTCGCAACAGGCGCAACGACTGACGCATCTTTGTCTCTAGCACTGAAGATCAGTCCTCAGACGCTGAGCAGCTGGAAGGGCCGTGGCAGCACACCGTACTCATTATGCGTAGATTTTGCTCATACCCATGGCATCTCACTGGACTGGTTACTGCTCGGTGAAGGACCGATGTTGCGTCCTGCAGCGGGCGATCTCGCAGAGCGCAGTCAAGAAACTACACTGCAGGAGAACACGATCCTTGCCCTGTGGCGGTTGCTCAACGATGACGACCGTCACGCCATCCAATGCGCACTGGAAGAAAAACGGCGACTGCGGGACCTGGAACTCAAACTGGCCGCAATGTCTTCTGCACTTTCGGCACTTCAGCGCGGTAATGACATGTAAACCAAACAGCCACTCGCGTTTCACTGCCTCAACACATACCACAGCACCCTGAGGTTCCCACCGCAGCGAAAGATCAGCGTGCAAGCCAGAACGCTCACGGCTGTGTGCCACGGGCTCACTGGTACACCTTTTAGAAGAACGTCCATGCCGGCAAGGCAAAACAGGCTGCCAAATAAACTGTTGATGAGGCCGCCTCGCCAGCTATATTGCTCTTCGTTGCGGTGATAACAGGCCAGCCTGAACGCACTCAGTAAATGCGCAATGCCTGTCATTACGATAAGCCCCATCATCGCCGTCGCCGTCACCATTTACTGTCGCCCCCGCAGGTGCCGAACGATGTCAGCAATTCCGGCACCATCGATCCATTGCATCAGCTTTATGCTGATAGGGATGACAACCAGCGCGCAGAGAAACGCCGTCACGCCCTCAGTCAGAAAAGGTGCCATGGGCAACGCGACAGGCGTGAACAGATAGCCCACACCTGCTGACAGCAATAAAGAGCCCATTCGTTGCCATGCCTTGAAATTTGCGCGCGTGGTGGTCACCAGCCACGCACCGAGCGCCGCACCGAACAACGCTTCTCCATCGATGGCCGGTAACGTGCCGATTCCCAGCCCCAACAGCAGCCCACCAATGGTGTTCGAGACCGAGTCAGTCATGCTCATGCCGACCTCCGCCGTTGTACCCGCCGACATCGATGACGCCCAGTTCAATGGCCTTGAGCAAGGCGGCACTGCGTGAATTGACAGCGAACTTGCGGCGGATGTTGGAGAAGTGAAAGTTGACCGTGGATTCCGAGCAATTCTGAATTCTTGCGATCTCCCAAGAGGTTTTACCCTTCCAGCACCACAGCAGGGTTTGCGTCTCTTTGGCAGTCAATTGGGCGGGCACCGACTTTTCGTTATCGTGCGGGACACCCCCAAAAGGATTGAGCGGTTGATTCGTTGACATGACAAAACTCCCTCCAGGCCGGAACGCCCGTGGTCGGGCGTTGGTTAATGGAAAGAGATCTTGGAGACAAGCCGGCGCTCAAACAACGAGCGGGATTTGTAGGGCGCAGCGGTACATCAAGGGCCGACTTCTCAGCGCAGCACCACCAATCGATTCGGCAATTCATTTCTGACGTGCGTCACCGGTACGTGCATTTTCAGCAACTCACCACACGCTTCGACGCACGTCACAAACCCCTGCACGGTCTGGCCCTGTTTCACTTGCTCGGTAAACGCCGCGACAATTGCGTCCCAATGCGCGTTGTCCAGCCGCGTGGAGATCCCCTGGTCCACCAGAATTTCCACATAACGCTCAGCCTCGGAGACGAAAATCAGGATGCCGGTACTGCCCACGGTGTGGTGCAGGTTCTGCTCCAGAAACTGTCGCCGGGCCAGGTTTGACGCCCGCCAGTGACGCACCGAACGCGGGACCAGGTGAGTGGTGATGCTGGGGATTTTAAACAGCAGGCAGAGCACGATGAACGTGCCCCATTGCACCATCAGCAAAGTGTGCAGGGTCAGCCAGCCACTCAGGTAGTGCACGACGCCCGGCACCACCAGCGCCAGCAAGCTGGCCCACAGCAGCGGGATGTACGCGTAGTTGTCGGCGCGGGCCGCGAGCACGGTCACCAGTTCGGCGTCGGTGTCGCGCTCGACCCGGGCGATCGCCTCGGCGACCTTGCGTTGTTCCTGTTCAGTGAGTAAAGCCATGGTTACGATTGCCTGTTCAATGTTGTGATCACCAGCCGCCCGACGAACCGCCGCCCCCGAAACTGCCTCCGCCGCCGCCGAAGCCACCGTCCCCACCGCCGCCAAAACCGCCACCGCCAAAGCCACCACCCGAACCGCCACGACCGCCCCCGCCGCTGGGCAGAATGCCGAGCATCTGACAGACGAATACGACAAGGATGAACAGCATCACCAGAAAGACGAATACACCCGGATGCTGCGAGAGGAATTCGCCCTGATCACCGCGCGTTCCGTAAATGGTCGACGGCTCATCCAGCGGATTGCCGCCCAGCACCACCAGCATCGCCGCGACGCCATCGCTGATGCCCTTGCTGAAATTACCGGTCTTGAACGCGGGGGTGATCACCTGATTGATGATCACCGAACTCTGCGCATCGGTCAGACGGTCTTCCAGGCCATAACCGACTTCGATGCGCAGCTTGCGATCATCGCGGGCGACAATCAGCAATGCGCCGTTGTTCTTGTCTTTCTGGCCGATTCCCCAGTGGCGCCCGAGCTGATAACCGAAATCGGCAATGTCGGCGCCCTGTAAATCCGCCAGCGTGACCACGACCAGTTGTTCGCCCGTCGCTTTTTCATGGGCGCTGAGTTGCTGATTCAGCTGCTCGCGCACCGTGGGCTCGATCATTTGGGCGTTGTCGACGACTCGCCCCGTCAGCTGCGGAAACTTCAGCTCGGCCTGCGCCGACACCGCAAACACCCAGAACAACAACACCAGGCCCATTTTCAACACACGCATAGACAACCTCGCAAGCGAGCAGCGGCAAGCTCCAAGCCTCAAGCTGCAAGCTCGCCGAGACTTGCAGCCCGCCGCTTGCAGCTTGCAGCTGCTGTTTTAGAACTTCACTTCAGGGGCTTTTTCAGCTTCCGGGCTGGTCGCCTCGAAGGTCGCGCGAGCCTGCAGATCGCTGTACATCACGCTGTGCCACAAGCGGCCCGGGAACGTGCGCAATTCGGTGTTGTATTGCTGCACCGCCAGAATGAAATCGCGGCGCGCCACGGCGATACGGTTTTCCGTGCCTTCAAGTTGCGACTGCAAGGCGAGGAAATTCTGGTTGGCTTTCAGGTCCGGATACCGCTCGGACACCACCATCAAACGACTCAGGGCACCGCTCAGCTGATCCTGGGCCTGCTGGAATTGTTTAAGCTTTTCCGGATTATCCAGTGTGCTGGCGTCCACCTGAATCGAGGTCGCCTTGGCCCGCGCTTCGATGACTGCGGTCAGGGTTTCCTGCTCGTGCTGGGCATAGCCCTTGACAGTTTCCACCAGGTTGGGGATCAGGTCGGCGCGACGCTGATACTGGTTTTGCACCTGGCCCCAGGCTGCTTTGGCCTGTTCGTCCAGGGTCGGAATCGTGTTGATGCCGCAACCGGCCAGCAACGTGGTCAGTAACATCAAGGCTGCGACTTGAAGGCTCGATCGATAGTGTTGTCGTACATTCATGTGGTTGATGCTCCCTTGCTCATTGCGTTGAAAAAACAACCTGCGAACTTTGCACCCGCTCTTGGGGCATAATCTACGACCGCCACTGGATTGCATCGTGCCAATGGGCTAAAAGATGCCCCCAGCGTTAAAGCGCTGGAAGTGTGCTGCATTTACCTGAACAACAATAGTCGCTCCCTACATTTTGGCTGACCGGTGTTTCATTCCTGCCGTTTAGGCTTTAGAGAAAACCATTCATGAAGAAGCTGTGTTTGCTGGGCCTGTTCGTCAGCCTGGCCAGTCATACCGTATTGGCCGCTACGACGCCCGCTCATCTGGAAAACAAGGACGCCTTCGTCAGCAACCTGATGGAGCAAATGACCCTCGATGAAAAAATCGGCCAATTGCGCCTGATCAGCATCGCCCCGGAAATGCCGCGCGAGCTGATCCGCAAGGAAATCGCCGCAGGCAACATCGGTGGCACGTTCAACTCGATCACGCGCCCGGAAAACCGTCCGATGCAGGACGCGGCCATGCGCAGCCGGCTGAAGATCCCGATGTTCTTCGCCTACGACGTGATCCACGGTCACCGCACGATTTTCCCGATCCCGATTGCCCTCGCGTCGAGCTGGGACATGGACGCGATCGGTCTGTCCGGGCGCGTCGCCGCCAAGGAAGCTGCCGCAGACGGCCTCGATCTTACCTTTGCGCCGATGGTCGACGTGTCCCGCGACCCGCGCTGGGGGCGCACCTCGGAAGGTTTCGGTGAAGACACCTACCTTGTTTCGCGCATTGCCGGCGTGATGGTCAAAGCCTTCCAGGGTGCTGGCGCGAACGCGGCCGACAGCATCATGGCCAGCGTCAAACACTTTGCCTTGTACGGCGCGGTCGAGGGCGGTCGCGACTACAACGTGGTCGACATGAGCCCGGTCAAAATGCACCAGGACTACCTGCCACCGTATCGCGCGGCGATCGACGCCGGCGCGGGCGGCGTGATGGTCGCGCTGAACTCGATCAACGGCATGCCGGCCACGGCCGACACCTGGCTGATGAACGATCTGCTGCGCACGGAATGGGGCTTCAAAGGTCTGGCAGTCAGCGACCACGGGGCGATTTTCGAGCTGATCAAACACGGCGTCGCCCGCGACGGTCGCGAAGCCGCGAAGCTGGCGATCAAGGCCGGCATCCACATGAGCATGAACGACACGCTTTACGGCAAGGAACTGCCGGGGCTGCTGAAGGCCGGCGAGATCCAGCAAAGCGACATCGACAACGCCGTGCGTGCCGTGCTCGGCGCCAAGTACGACATGGGCTTGTTCAAAGACCCGTACCTGCGCATCGGCAAGGCTGAAGATGACCCGGCCGACACTTACGCCGACAGTCGCCTGCACCGCGCCGAGGCCCGCGATGTCGCGCGCCGCAGCCTGGTATTGCTGAAGAATCAGGGCGAAACCCTGCCGCTGAAGAAAACCGCAAAAATTGCTTTGGTCGGTCCTCTGGCCAAAGCACCGATCGACATGATGGGCAGCTGGGCAGCCGCAGGCCGTCCGGCGCAGTCAGTCACGTTGTTCGACGGCATGACCCGCGCGCTCGGCGATCAATCGACGCTGATCTACGCCCGCGGCGCCAACATCACCAGCGACAAGAAAGTGCTCGATTACCTGAACTTCCTCAACTTCGACGCACCGGAAGTAGTCGATGATCCGCGCTCGGCGCAGGTGTTGATCGACGAAGCGGTCAACGCCGCGAAGGATGCGGATGTGATCGTGGCTGCCGTCGGCGAATCCCGTGGCATGTCCCATGAATCGTCGAGCCGAACCGACCTGAACATTCCGGCCAGTCAGCGCGATCTGATCAAAGCGTTGAAAACCACCGGCAAACCGCTGGTGCTGGTGCTGATGAACGGCCGCCCGCTGTCAATTCTCGAAGAGACGGAGCAGGCGGACGCGATTCTGGAAACCTGGTTCAGCGGCACCGAAGGCGGCAATGCGATCGCCGACGTGCTGTTCGGCGACTACAACCCGTCGGGCAAACTGCCGATCACCTTCCCGCGTTCGGTGGGGCAGATCCCGACTTACTACAATCACCTGAGCATTGGCCGGCCGTTTACGCCGGGCAAACCGGGCAACTACACCTCGCAATATTTCGATGACACCACCGGGCCGCTGTTTCCGTTCGGTTTTGGCTTGAGCTACACCCGTTTCAGCCTGACCGACATGGCGTTGTCGTCGACCACGCTGAACAAGACCGGCAAACTCGATGCCAGCGTCATGCTCGAGAACACCGGCAAGCGTGACGGCGAGGCTGTGGTGCAGTTGTACATTCAGGATGTAACCGGATCGATAATTCGCCCGGTCAAGGAACTGAAGAATTTCCAGAAAGTCATGCTCAAGGCCGGCGAACGGAAAGTTGTGCACTTCACCATCACCGAGGATGACCTGAAGTTCTTCAATGCGCAGCTCAAGTACGCGGCAGAGCCGGGCAAGTTCAACGTGCAGATCGGCCTCGATTCGCAGGATGTGACGCAGCAGAGTTTCGAGTTGTTGTAATTATTCAACCGCCAAAACCTGTGGGAAATTCCATGGTGACTGTTACACCGCCATCGCTAGCAGGCTAGCTCCCACAGGTTTCGGGCTGAAATACAACAGGGTGATCAGCCCACAATCCTTGTGTGCGAGCTTGCTCGCGATGAGGCCTTAAGGTCCAACATCTGTGTTGGGCTGTTCCTTCGCCATCGCGAGCAAGCTCGCTCCCACAGTGGTCGGCAGTGTACCAACTACCCCCGCCGATCCAGCAGATTCACCACCAACCTATCCACCCATCCCCACACCCGCTGCTTGACCCGTCGCCACAGCGGCCGGCGCTGCCAGGCTTCGAGGCTGATTTCCTGGCTGAGCGCAAAATCCTTGTCGAAACTCGCTGCCACTGCCTGGGTCAAGCCGGCGTCCAGTGCTTCGAGGTTGGCCTCCAGATTGAAGCGCAGATTCCAGTGATCGAAATTGCACGAACCGATGCTGACCCAGTCGTCGATCAGGACCATTTTCAGGTGCAGGAAACACGGCTGGTACTCGTAGATCCTCACCCCGGCCTTGAGCAGTCGCGGGTAATAGCGATGGCCGGCGTAGCGCACCGACGGATGATCGGTGCGTGGTCCGGTAAGCAGCAGGCGCACGTCGATGCCACGCGCGGCGGCGCGACGTAACGAACGGCGGACTTTCCAGGTCGGCAGGAAATACGGCGTGGCCAGCCAGATGCGCTGCTGGCCGCTGTTCAATGCACGAACCAGCGATTGCAGGATATCGCGATGCTGACGGGCGTCGGCATAGGCGACCCGCCCCATGCCTTCGCCCTTGGCCGGCACCCGGGGCAGGCGCGGCAAGCCGAAATTGGCGGTGGGCTTCCAGGCCCGCCGATGGCGGTTGGCGATCCACTGCCGGTCGAACAGCAATTGCCAGTCGATCACCAGCGGGCCGCTGATTTCCACCATGACTTCATGCCATTCACTGATGTCCTCGCCGGGCGTCCAGAATTCGTCGGTGACGCCCGTGCCGCCGACTACCGCCAGACACTGATCCACGAGCAACAACTTGCGATGATCGCGATACAGATTGCCAACCCAGCGGCGCCAGTTCAGGCGATTGTAAAAACGCAACTCGACACCCGCCGCCGTCAGTCGCTGGCGCAAGGCAGGGGTGAAGGCGAGGCTGCCGTAATCATCGAACAGACAACGCACGCGCACGCCGCGTTCGGCCGCTTGCACCAGTGCCAGAACCATCGCATCGGCGCAGGCGCCCGCCTCGACCAGATACAGTTCCAGTTCGACCTGCTCCTGGGCGCGAGCGATCGCCAGCAGCATGCGCGGGAAAAACTGCGGACCGTCGACCAGCAACTCAAACCGGTTGCCTTCACGCCAAGGGAAAATCGCCCCGGACATGTCAGCGCGCCGTGAAAATCAGCACCGCACCCACCGGCACCGACAAACTGATCGCTGACAAACCGGCAACCTTGCGCAGATTTTCCAGACCTGGCGCCAGGTCGAAATCGGCGGCGTTGATCACCAGCGGCTCAAGGGTGACCACTTGAAAGCGGCGATCATCGAGGCGTGTTGCCAGCAACTCGGCGTTGTATTCGTGGGTTTTGCCGTGAAGTTTGACAGTCACCGGCAGGCGCAATTCGAGTTGTGCGCCAGGCGCGAGGTCGTTGATCGGGCGCAGATCGATCTGCGTCGTGATCACCGCCTCGGGGAAATTCTGGATCTCGAACAGTTCCTTGCGCATACGTTCGTCGCGCAGCGGCACACCGCTGTTGACCGATTCGAGCTCGACTTCCACCTCGGCCACGCCTTTGGGGCTGACTTTGCCGTGCAGCACCAGAAAGCGATTCACTTCAGAGATGTGGGCATTTTTAGTGCTGACGAACGACAGCCGCGAGGATTCGCCGTCGAGGTACCAATTGGCCTGGGCCGACAGCGAGGTGCCAGCCAATAGCAGGCATGCGAGGGTGTTGCCAAGAGAGCGGTTGAGCATAAAGACCCGTGTTGAAAATAAACGTGCACGAACCTTAACCGCCCGCGTGCCAGATGCAAACTGTCATCACTGACACCCGACCACTGTGGCGAGGGGGCTTGCCCCCGTTCGGCTGCGCAGCAGTCGCAAAATCAGCCGCCTCGGTTAGTGAGAAATAATACCGTCGCAGGTTTTGGCACTGCTTCGCAAAGCAACGGGGATAAATCCCCTCGCCACAGAAGCGTGCTTGCCGTGCGTATTCAAGGATCCAGTCGGCAGCCTTGGCGTGGGCTGATCCAGCTGGCGCTGTTGCTGCGGCCCATGCCGCTGGCGGTGATGCGTTTGCTCGCGGTGTCATCGGTAAACCCGCTGGTGGGCAGCCATTGCTTCACGTAACCGCGGCAATAATCCGCGTCGTTGTTCATCACATAGCGGCACGAACAATATTCCTTCGCGGTGTAGGCGCTGATGATGTCGGGGAACGCCCAGAGCGCCACACGCTCGTGCCAGATCCAGCCGAAAAAAGCGATCATGATCAGCCCGAGCGTAGTGAACGGTCGGCGAAGGAAACGGTTCATGGTTGCACCCTGCCGGCGAAGGCTTTCAGCGCGAATTTGAGCAGCTCATTGTGTCGATACGTGCCATCGCGATCATCGCCGTAGCGCACAATAACCAGCTTTTCGCCGGGCATCACGTACATTGCCTGCCCCCAATGACCTAAGGCAGCAAAGGTGTCGGCGGGGGCATCTGGCCAGGGTTTTGCGCCGCTGGTTGTCGAGCGATTGAGCCACCAGTGGCCGCCGGGAACCGCTTCGTCCTGATTCGCTTTATAACCGGCGAACGGCGCGCGGTTGAACGCTACCCAGTCTCCAGGCAGCAATTGTCGATCGCGCCAGCGACCCTCGCGCGCCATCAACAAACCGATTCGCGCCAGATCGCGCGCGGTCAGGTATGCGTATGACGAGCCAACGAACGTGCCGCTGGCGTCGCTTTCCCAAACGGCGTCGCGGATGCCCAGTGGCTCGAACAGCGCGGTCCACGGATAGTCCGCATAGCGCGCAGGCCCGACGATGTTTTTCAGTGCAGCGGACAACAGGTTGGTGTCGCCGCTGGAATAGCGGAAGGCCTGACCGGGCCTGGCGTACCCGGTGTGATCCGCGGTGAACGCCGCCATGTCTTGCCGGCCGCGGGTGTAGAGCATGGCGACCACCGAGGACTTCAACGGTGCGTACTCGTAATCCTCTTGCCAGTCCAGCCCGGAGGCCCAGTGCAGCAGGTCGGCCATGCTGATGGCCGGGTGCTTTTGCAGCGGCGGATAATACTTCAACGCCGGGTCGTCCAGTTTGAACAGGCCCTCGCCCCAGGCCACCCCGAGAAGGGTCGCCAGCAGGCTTTTGCTGATGGACCAGGTCAGGTGAGGCGTCTGCGCGTGGGTCGGAGCGGTGTAGCGTTCGTAGATCAATTGACCGTCGCGGATCACCAGCAAGGCATCGGTGCGGATGCCTCGACGAGTGACGTCGTCGCGGGGTGGGAAGGCGTAGTTTTCCAGGGCTTGCAGGTCGGGACCGGTGACGCCCGGGCCGGATGACCATTGCTCGCCGGGCCAGGTTTCAGCGATGGCCGGGACGCTGATCAACAGGATAAGGAACAAAGACAAGCCTTTGAACATGGTGGGGGCTCGATGGACAGACCTGCTGAGCCTAATCGAGGTTGATGACAGTTCCGGGGTTTTTGGTGCCAGTCAGTCCGCCTTCGCGGGCAAGCCTCGCTCCCACAGGTTCTGCGTCGTGCCGGGGATTGGTCAGCAGCACCGATGAACCTGTGGGAGCTGGGCTTGCCCGCGAAGGGGCCCGTCAATCCAGCGAAAATCCTGCCAGTGCCTTGGCCAACCGCTTGCCCCGCGCGCCCGCCGCCAGATCCATCACCGCCTGATCACGCTGCCACATCACCGCCCATTGCTGCGGCCCATTGGTCATCGCCAGGCCGACCTCGGCCCTGAGCCCGTCAAACTGCGCGAACAAGCCGCCTAGCAACACATGCCCTGCAAGATTACTCGGCGCTTGCCGGCTCGCTTCCGCGCAGCCGGCCAACAGCGCCAGCAAGCGCAATTGCAAGGTCTGCGACCAGTCGCACGCCTGCCCGACGCCATACAGCCACGCGGTCATCGCGCTCAGCACATACACATCTTCAAGGGTGCGAAACGGTTTGACGTAGGCATCCCAACCATCCCCGGCCAGCAGCTCGCACTGGGCATCGTCCAGCACCAGCCGACCGTGGCTGATGTCCGGCATCAGCGGGATCGGCGGCAGTTTTTCCACTCGCACGCCCGGTTCGTCGGGATAGACCACCGCCAGGCTCAAACGCGCGCGTTCACCCGCTGACTCGCAGCGAGCGGCAATCAGCAACCAGTCGGCCGCGTCGCCGGCGGTGACGAAATCCTTGCGCCCGCTCAGGCGTAATCCGCTCAACCGGGTCTGCATGTCGGCTACGCGCAGGCTGCGTTGCTCCGTGGCACACAACGCGCCCAGGCTATGCGGCGCGCTCGGCCAGAGCATGCGCAATGCCGCCTGATACCCCACCAGAAACGCAAGCCCCGGCGTTGCCATCAAACGTCCGCCAAGCACCGCCAGCTCGAACGGCGTCACCGTGCCCAGATGCTGCAACAGGGTCGCAAAGCCGTCGCCCAGGTTCGGGTCGGCGGGCAGGCGATCGCGGCGATTCAACAGGGTTTGCCAAGGCATCAGAGGCTCCTCGTGGGCTGTCATATAAGCATCACCAAAGCTTCATGGCGATGACACCGGGGCTACATAGCCTGACTTTGCACAACACGGCTGCATAAAGAAAGTGGATCGGCTGTTAACCAAGACGGGTGAGCAGCCCGCACGGAGAGACGCAATGACTCAGATCGCCCGCATCAGCGACACCGGCACTGAACGCCGCCTGCAAGCCGAACGACTGGTGGGCGCCAAGGCCTTGCAGGAAGCCCAGGCTTTGCGCTTCAACGTGTTCAGCGGCGAATTCAACGCCAAACTGAAAGGCGCAGAGCTGGGTCTGGACATGGATGACTATGATGTTCACTGCGCCCACATCGGCGTACGTGATTTGAACACCGGGCGTCTGGTGGCGACCACGCGTTTGCTCGACCACACCGCGGCAAGCAGCCTGGGCAGGTTCTACAGCGAAGAAGAATTCAGCCTGCACGGCTTGGTGCATCTGCAAGGGCCGATCCTGGAAATCGGTCGCACCTGCGTCGATCCGGCTTACCGCAACGGCGGCACCATCGCCGTGCTCTGGGGTGAACTGGCTGAAGTCCTCAATCAGGGCGGCTACAGCTACCTGATGGGCTGCGCGAGCATTCCGATGCAGGACGGCGGCATTCAGGCCCACGCAATCATGCAGCGTTTGCGCGAACGCTATCTGTGCACTGAACACCTGCGCGCCGAACCGAAAAAACCGCTGCCGGTTCTGGATATCCCCTCCAACGTCATCGCTGAAATGCCGCCGCTGCTCAAGGCCTACATGCGCCTCGGCGCGAAGATCTGCGGCGAGCCGTGCTGGGACGAAGATTTTCAGGTGGCCGACGTGTTCATCCTGCTCAAACGCGACGAACTCTGCCCGCGCTACGCCCGCCATTTCAAGGCGGCCGTGTGATGAGCCGCTTGCGGGTGTACGCGCGAATTGCGCGAGTGCTGGTGGTGGTGACGCTGGGCTTGAGCATGGCCAGCGTGTTTGGCCTGTTCGAGCGGTTGGGCATTGCCCATTCGATGGTGCGCCGGCAGCGCTGGTCGCGGTTTTTCATGGCGCGACTGGCCAATGCCCTGCCCTTTCGCATGACGGTGCATGGCGAGTTGCCGAAGGCGCCGATGCTCTGGGTCAGCAATCACGTTTCGTGGACCGACATCCCGTTGCTGGGCATGCTCACGCCGATGTCGTTTCTGTCCAAAGCCGAAGTGCGCACCTGGCCGGTGGCGGGCTGGCTGGCGGCCAAGGCTGGCAGTCTGTTTATCCGTCGCGGCTCGGGCGACAGCCAGTTGATTCGCAAGCAAATGACCCGTCATCTGCAGCAGGATCACCCGCTGCTGATGTTCCCGGAAGGCACCACCACCGATGGCCGTTCGCTGCGCACCTTCCATGGTCGCCTGCTGTCAGCGGCGATTGACTCCGAAGTGCCGTTGCAGCCGGTGGCGATTCGTTACCTGCGTGACGGCGAAATCGATACGCTGGCGCCGTTCATTGGTGAGGATGACTTGCTTTCGCACCTGATGCGGTTGTTCGCCAATGACCGGGGCGAGGTGGAGATCCACTTGCTCAAGCCGATTGCCTGCGAAGGCCGGGAACGTGCGGCGCTGGCGTTTGAAGCGCAGCAGGCGGTGCAGAGCGCATTGTTTGGGGCGATTCCTGAAGCGCACCCGATCCCGATGCGTCCCGCGATCGCGGCCTAAACACACATCTCCTGTGGGGGCGGGCTTGCCCACAGGTGATTCAAGTCGCTGGATAGTTCTGCGCAAAATCCTGCACCCGCGGATAGAACAAACGGAAATCCTCGCTCAATGGCTCATACAAACCCCGCAACTCCTGCATCGCCCCCGCCAACTCCTCCGGCCGTGTCAGGCGCCGGGAAATCCCTCTAATCACTTGCTCCAGCACTTCGAACTCGCGGTACGAACCTAACCAGTCATTGGCCACCATGTGCGGCGCAATCTTCGCCAGGCGCTCCGGCAATCGCGGCTCGGCCGACAGCACCCGGTATACACGCGAAGTGAACTGCTGCAGCGGCTGATCGGCGTACAGCGTCCAGTCCCGCGCCAGGCAATGGTCGAAAAACACGTCGAGCACAATCCCGGCATAACGTCGGCGAGTGACGATGAACCGTGACAACGCGACATCGACCAAGGGATGGCGGTCGGTGAACACGTCGATGCTGCGATGTAACTGGATGGCCGCTTCGATCTCCGGATCGAATTGCCCCTGCAGCCGTCCCTTGACGAAATCGCCATACAGGCTGCCGAGCCATTGACCGGGGCGCTGGCCACCGAGGTGAAGATGTGCGAGATAGTTCATGCCGCGCAGCTTAGCACTGCCGCGCACGCATCGTTATAACCCGATATACCGATTTATGCAGTCATCAGAGCAAAATCATATTGGTGTATCGCGAAGTAACGATTTAAAGTTCGCTTCATCGCGATATAGCGTTTTACTCATCACGAGCCCAAACCCATGACCATCGACCTCGACGAAATAATAAAAGCGCTGGCACACCCAGTACGCCGAGACATCCTCATCTGGCTGAAAGACCCCAGGACCCAGTTCCCCGAGCAAATCCACAACCATGAGTACGGCATCTGCGCCGGACAGATCGATCAACGCTGCGGCCTGTCGCAGTCGACCGTGTCTGCGCATTTGGCGACCTTGCAACGGGCGGGTTTGATCAGCAGCCAGAAAGCCGGTCAATGGCACTTTTTCAGACGCAACGAGGACGTGATTCAGGCAGCCCTCGACGCCATCGTCAAGGAGCTCAGCGCTCCGACAAGGAATTGATCAATGCCCCTCTCGCTACTCATTCTGGCCTTGAGCGCTTTTGCCATCGGCACCACCGAGTTTGTCATCATGGGCCTGTTGCCCGAAGTGGCGGCCGATCTCGGTGTGTCGATCCCCGGCGCCGGCTGGCTGGTGACCGGATATGCACTGGGCGTGGCCATCGGCGCCCCGTTCATGGCACTGGCCACTGCCCGCCTGCCGCGCAAGGCCGCGTTGGTAGCGTTGATGGTGATCTTCATTATCGGCAACCTGCTGTGCGCGGTAGCCAGTGACTACAACGTGCTGATGTTTGCCCGGGTAGTGACCGCCCTGTGCCACGGCGCCTTCTTCGGCATCGGTTCGGTGGTGGCGGCAGGTCTGGTCCCGGCCAACAAACGCGCCTCCGCCGTGGCTCTGATGTTCACCGGCCTGACCCTGGCCAACGTGCTCGGCGTGCCCCTGGGCACCGCACTCGGTCAGCAAGCGGGCTGGCGCTCGACCTTCTGGGCCGTGACCGTCATCGGCGTGATCGCCCTGATCGGCCTGATCCGCTTCCTGCCGGCCAAACGGGACGAGGAAAAACTCGACATGCGCGCCGAGTTGCGCGCGCTGAAGGGCGCCGGTATCTGGCTGTCATTGAGCATGACGGCGTTGTTTTCCGCGTCGATGTTCACCCTGTTCACCTACGTCGCCCCGCTGCTGGGCGATGTTACCGGTGTCTCGCCAAGAGGCGTCACCTGGACCCTGCTCCTGATCGGTCTGGGCCTGACCGTCGGCAACATCATTGGCGGCAAACTGGCGGATAAACGCTTGGCTGCGACCTTGATCGGCGTCTTCATTTCGATGGCTGTGGTCTCCACCGCGCTGACCTGGACCAGCGTCGCGCTGATCCCGACCGAGATCACCCTGTTCCTCTGGGCGACCGCTTCGTTCGCTGCGGTGCCAGCGCTGCAAATCAACGTCGTGACTTACGGCAAGGCGGCACCAAACCTGGTGTCGACCCTGAACATCGGCGCGTTCAACGTCGGTAATGCCCTCGGTGCCTGGGTGGGCGGCAGCGTCATTGCCCACGGCTTCGGCCTGACCAGCGTTCCTCTTGCGGCGGCCGCGCTGGCGGTACTCGCCCTGCTGGTGACGCTGATTACTTTCCGCCAGGGCGGCACGCCCGAACTGGCCCCCGCTAATCATTAACTTCAAAAGAGAGAGTTATTTCATGACGACTATTTTTGACCCCATCAAACTCGGCGACATCGAACTGGCCAACCGCATCATCATGGCCCCGCTGACCCGCTGCCGCGCCGACGAAGGCCGGGTGCCAAACGCGCTGATGGCCGAATATTACGTTCAGCGCGCCTCCGCCGGCCTGATCCTCAGCGAGGCCACGTCGGTCACGCCAATGGGCGTCGGCTACCCGGACACTCCGGGTATCTGGTCCAACGACCAGGTGCGTGGCTGGGCCAATGTGACCAAAGCGATCCACGGCGCGGGCGGCAAGATTTTCCTGCAGTTGTGGCACGTCGGCCGCATCTCCCACGAGTCGTACCTGAACGGTGAAGCACCGGTCGCCCCGAGCGCCATCCAGCCAAAAGGCCACGTCAGCCTGGTGCGTCCATTGGCCGACTACCCGACGCCACGTGCGCTGGAAACCGCTGAAATCGCCGACATCATCGACGCCTACCGCACCGGCGCCGAGAATGCCAAGGCGGCCGGTTTCGACGGTGTGGAAATCCACGGCGCCAACGGTTACCTGCTCGACCAGTTCCTGCAAAGCAGCACCAACCAGCGCACCGACCACTACGGCGGCTCTCTGGAAAACCGTGCGCGCCTGTTGCTCGAAGTGACTGACGCAGCGATCGAAGTCTGGGGCGCTGGCCGTGTGGGGGTGCACCTGGCACCGCGCGCCGACTCCCATGACATGGGCGACGACAACCTGGCCGAGACCTTCACCTACGTCGCCCGCGAACTGGGCAAACGTGGCATCGCCTTCATCTGCTCGCGGGAAAAAGAAGCAGGCGACAGCCTCGGTCCACAACTGAAGGAAGCGTTCGGCGGTCCGTACATTGCCAACGAACGTTTCACCAAAGACAGCGCCAACGCATGGCTGGCCAGCGGCAAGGCCGACGCAGTCGCCTTCGGTGTGCCGTTTATCGCCAACCCGGACCTGCCCGCTCGCCTGAAGGCCGATGCTGCGCTGAACGAGCCGCGTCCCGAGTTGTTTTATGCCAAAGGACCGGTCGGTTACATCGATTACCCAGTGATGTAACTTCACTGAAATAAAAAAAACCCGTATCGAAAGATCCGGGTTTTTTTAGACAAGGTGTGCTGATTCTCACGACGGCTTCGTGATTGGCCGGCACATCAGTTACCGGGGCTTATTGTGTCTTGAGCGGCACCCAGATCTCCAGCACACCGGTGCCGAGCCTTGGATTGAAATCCTCGCTGTAACGCTCGAACTCCGGCGCGTCGGCGGCTTCGCGGCCGGATTGCGGGAGCCAGGTTTTCCAGATGTACTGAAACGTCTCGGGCAGGGTTTTCAGCGACCCCTTGTGCTCGAACACCGCGTATTGCTGCGGTTGCACTTCGACCCAGCGAAATTTTTCCGGCAAATTGTCGAGCTTGTCGATTTCGATGCCAGCGATGTACTCAAAACCACCCTGGCCATCCGGATTGCAACAGATGCCGTAGGTCACTTCGCTTTTTTGCCCAGGAATACTGCCGATCTCTGGAATGAATTTCTCCCACAGATCAGGAATCGCCTGAGTGGTCTCTGCGGTAAAACGCCCACCGTATCCAGCGATCAGCAGGAAATGGCCGTGTTCGATGCGCGGTTCTGCCTGCGTTATCTCACCCATGACGCAACTCCTCAATCAGAAAAGTGGGTACGGCTGGCAGTATAGAAGCCAATCCTGTTTCGCCCAATCACAGGCTATGCAACTGCTCGACGGCACCGGACCCGATGAATTCGTGATAACCGGAAAGGATCACGTAGACCGCGAAATAGCAGAAGATCGCCGCCGATGCCATGTAGGAGTAGCGCAGCAGCTTGTCGCCCAGCAACTTGCCGCCGTGGCTCGCGGCGAAGCAGAGTCCTGCACTCCACAGCAAACCGGCGACAAAGAAGCCGCTGAGAAACCACGCCGAGCTGACAGGCCCTGCGGCACCGGATCGCGCGATCAACGTACCACCGACCGCCGCGAACCACAGAATCGCGCTGGGTGAAGACATCGCCAGAAATATTCCCCGGAAAAATTCTTTGCGGTGGGAGTTGTTTCCGACCTCGGCGGTCTGCGCCAACAGCGCCTCGTGGTGAATCGCTGCGTAGATCATTTTCGCTGCGAAGTAGATCAGCAGCGCCGAACCGCCGATCCATAGCACCCAGCGCACGGTTTCGTATTGCAGCAGCACGGTCATGCCGGCCAGCGCCAGCACGGCGTAAATCAAGTCGCCGACACACGTGCCCAGTCCCAGGGCAAAACCCTGAAAATAGCCGCGTTGCATCGCCAGCGTGATCATCGCGATATTGGCCACTCCAATATCCAGGCACAACGAAAGGCTCAACAGGAAGCCACTGGTAAATTCCATCAACGCCCATCCTTCGGACAAATTTGTTTACAGAGAAGCTGGACAGTCTGCCACAGCTGCCCTTACATTCCGCCACAGGCCACCGCAGTGGCCAGCGTCGCTCGGACGGTTCCGGGCGCTTACGTTACCCGAGGCAACAATGGCCGAACAAGGTTCGCCGCGCCGCTTTGCGCGCATAGATCGACTCCCCCCGTACGTTTTCAACATTACCGCCGAGCTGAAGATGGCCGCGCGACGCCGTGGCGAAGACATCATCGACTTGAGCATGGGCAATCCCGATGGCCCTACTCCGCCGCACATCGTCGAGAAACTGGTGACGGTCGCCCAACGCGAAGACACCCACGGTTACTCCACATCCAAAGGCATTCCGCGCCTGCGCCGGGCGATTTCCAACTGGTACAAGCAGCGTTACGAGGTCGACATCGACCCGGAAAACGAAGCCATCGTCACCATTGGTTCCAAGGAAGGCCTGGCGCATTTGATGCTGGCGACGCTCGACCAGGGCGACACCGTGCTGGTGCCCAACCCCAGTTATCCAATCCACATCTACGGTGCGGTGATTGCCGGCGCGCAGGTGCGCTCGGTGCCGCTGATTCCCGGTGTGGACTTTTTCGACGAGCTGGAGCGCGCGATTCGCGGGTCAATCCCGAAACCGAAAATGATGATTCTCGGCTTCCCGTCCAACCCGACCGCGCAGTGTGTCGAGCTGGATTTCTTCGAGCGGGTGATCGCGCTCGCCAAGCAATACGACGTGCTGGTGGTGCATGACCTGGCGTATGCCGACATCGTTTATGACGGCTGGAAAGCGCCATCGATCATGCAGGTGCCGGGGGCGAAGGACATCGCGGTGGAATTTTTCACCCTGTCCAAGAGCTACAACATGGCGGGCTGGCGCATCGGCTTCATGGTCGGCAACCCGGAACTGGTCAACGCCCTGGCGCGGATCAAGAGTTATCACGATTACGGCTCCTTCACCCCGCTGCAAGTCGCAGCGATTGCCGCGCTGGAAGGCGATCAGCAATGCGTCAAGGACATCGCCGAACAGTATCGGCAACGGCGCAACGTGATGGTCAAAGGCTTGCACGAACTGGGCTGGATGGTCGAAAACCCGAAAGCCTCGATGTATGTCTGGGCGAAGATTCCCCACGCTTATGCGCACCTGGGCTCGCTGGAGTTCGCCAAGAAGCTGCTGGCCGATGCCAAGGTCTGCGTGTCGCCCGGGGTGGGGTTTGGTGAGTACGGGGACGATCATGTGCGCTTCGCGCTGATCGAAAACCAGGACCGGATCCGTCAGGCCGTGCGCGGGATTCGCGGGATGTTTCGGGCGGACGGGTTGGTCAACAAATCCTGACGCCCTGCATATGACACTGTGGGAGTGAGCCTGCTCGCGATGAGGGCTTAACATTCAACGAAGATGTTGAAGGCTAGTCAGTCATCGCGAGCAGGCTCACTCCCACATATGTTTGGTGGTGATCACAAGAGCTGTGCCACCAGGTTCTGCGGTGTTACTTATACAAACATCGACAACAGCAGAATAAAGCCCAGCGCCACGATGGACAGGATGGTTTCCATCGCCGTCCAGGTTTTGAAGGTTTCTGCCACAGTCATGTTGAAGTACTGCTTCACCAGCCAGAAGCCGGCGTCGTTAACGTGCGACAGGATCAGCGAACCGGCGCCGGTGGCCAGCACCAGCAGTTCACGGTTAACGCCCGGAATCATCCCTACCACCGGCACCACGATGCCCGCGCCAGTGATAGTTGCCACAGTGGCCGAACCGGTCGCGATACGGATTACCGCCGCCACCAGCCAGGCCAGCAGGATCGGCGAGATTTGCGCATTTACCGCCATGTGGCCGATCACGTCGCCCACGCCGCTGGTGACCAGCATCTGCTTGAAGCCACCACCGGCGCCAATGATCAGAATGATCGCAGCGGTCGGTGCAAGGCTGGCGTCGAGCAACTTGAGAATCTTGTTCGAGCCCATGCCCTGCTTGTGGCCGAAGGTGTACAGCGACAACAGCAATGCCAGCAACAGCGCCGAGATCGGGTGGCCGACCAGGTCCATGAAGGAACGCGCGACATTGCCTTCCGGCAGTACCACATCGGCAAAGGTTTTGAGCAACATCAGGAACACCGGCAGCAGCACGGTGATCAGGGTGATGCTGAAGCTTGGCAGATCGGCCGAATCAGATTCGCGCGCCAGTTGATCCACCAGTTCCTGGTTAGGATGGCCGGGGATGTGCTTGGCAATGAACGTACCGAAAATCGGGCCGGCGATAATGGCCGTCGGCAGCGCGACGATCAGGCCGTACAAAATGGTTTTGCCGATGTCGGCACCGAACACGCCAATCGCCAGCAACGGGCCCGGGTGCGGTGGCACCAGCCCGTGTACGGCAGAGAGACCGGCGAGCAGCGGGATACCGATCTTGATGATCGACACGCCGGTACGTCGGGCAACGATGAACACCAGCGGGATCAGCAGCACGAAACCGATTTCGAAGAACAGCGGAATGCCGACCAGGAAGGCGGCGAACATCATCGCCCACTGCACTTTGTCCTTGCCGAACGCGCGGATCAGCGTTTGCGCAATCTGATCCGCGCCGCCCGACTCAGCCATCATTTTGCCGAGCATGGTGCCCAGCGCGAGGATGATCCCGACAAAACCGAGCACCCCGCCGAAGCCATCCTGGAACGCCTTGATAACGGTACCGATCGGCATGCCGGAGGTCAGCCCGAGGAAAGCGGCGGCGATGATCAGGGCAATGAAGGGGTGAAATTTGAACTTGGTGATCAGGACGATGAGTCCGATCACCGTGACCACTGCGTCGAGCAGCAGGAACGTCTCGTGGGACATGCCAAACATTAGGGGTGTCTCCTGGTTGTTGTTGTTTTTAAGGCGGCTATTTCACAGTTCATATGAAAAGTTTCGCAAGGCATCTGGACAGCGCTATCTTTCGCAGCACGACTCATACGGCACGCAGGCCGTTTTCCAGCCACCAGCGGTGCGCCTGACCGGCGAGCTCATCGACGCTATGGTTGGACGCATCGAGGGCCAGTGTGAGCGATTCGCCGACCGGCGATTCCAGCGCAGCGAACTGGCTGTCAATCAAGGTCGACGGCATGAAATGACCGGGCCGGTGGGACACACGGTCTGCGGCGACTTCAGGCGTCAGTTCAAGGAAAACGAAGCCCAGGCCCGGCAAGGCGCTGCGCAGACGTTCACGATAAATCAGTTTGAGTGCCGAACAGGTCAGCACCGGGCGCGCGCCTTGCGCATCGACGCGGCGCAGTTCATCGCACAGGCTGTCGAGCCAGCCGGCACGGTCTTCATCGTTCAGGGGAATGCCGGCGCTCATCTTTTCGATATTGGCGGCAGGGTGAAACGTATCGCCTTCAATGGCAGTGGCGCCGCTGAGCTGGCACAAGGCCTCGCTGACGCATGTCTTGCCGCAACCGGCAACGCCCATGATGACCAGGGCGGTGATGGGATGATTCATGTAACACCTCAGCGCGCAGACAGCGCTACCTTTGCCAGTTATGACACTGAGCCAAAAGCAGAAGTTGCCGACGCCTTCTTGTCATTTTTGTGGGTTGCAGCACGTTTGTTCCCAATGCCGAAAAGCGAGGTTCAGGCAAAACTCGCTTACGCATTTGCAGCCGCTTCGGGACAGCGCTACCTTAGTGCCTTGAAATTTGTTTGGCAAGCCGCCCGATGACTACTCCCAAGAACGATAAAAATACTCGCACCACCGGCCGCCCTACCCTCCACGAAGTAGCCCGCCTGGCCGGCGTCAGCCCGATTACCGCGTCTCGCGCCCTGCGCGGCGTCAGTACAGTGGCCGCCCAACTGGTGGAAAAGGTGCAGAACGCCGCGCTCGAACTCAACTATGTGGTCAATCCCGCCGCCCGCGCGCTGGCCTCGGCCCAGAGCCATTCAGTGGTGGTGTTGGTGCCGTCGCTGTCCAACCTCTTGTTCATCGACACACTGGAAGCCATTCATCAGGTTTTGCGCCCAAAGGGCTTCGAAGTGCTGATCGGCAATTTCCATTATTCACGAGACGAAGAAGAAAACCTGCTGCGCAACTACATGGCTTATCAGCCGCGCGGGTTGCTGCTGACCGGTTTTGACCGCACCGAAAGTTCGCGGCGCATGATCGAGGCGAGCAACATTCCCTGCGTCTACATGATGGAACTGGACAGCGCCGCCGGGCTCAATTGCGTGGGCTTTTCGCAACTGGCGGCGGGTGAGACGGCAGCCGAACATTTGCTCTCGCGCGGTCGCAAGCGTCTGGCTTACATCGGGGCGCAGCTTGACCAGCGCACCCTCCTGCGCGGCGAAGGTTTTCGCAGAGCGCTGCAGAAGGCCGGTCGGTATGACCCGGATCTGGAAGTGCTGACCCCGCGTGCGTCCTCCGTAGGACTCGGCGGCGAGCTGTTCCTGCAGCTGATGGCCAGCCATCCGGACGTGGATGCGATTTTTTTCGGCAACGATGACCTGGCGCAGGGCGCTTTGCTGGAAGCGATGCGCTGCGGCATCAGGATCCCCGGGCAAGTGTCGATTCTCGGTTTCAACGATTTACCGGCCTCGGCGCACATGGTCCCGCGCCTGAGCAGCATCAATACGCCACGCGAGGCCATCGGCCGGCGTGCGGCGGAGCAGATGTTGACGCTGATGGCCGGCAACACCGTGGCCCGGCCGGTGCAGGACATGGGGTTCGAGTTGAAGATTCGCGAGAGTACATAAACCTGGCTTATGTGCCGGACATGAGCCTAACAAACGCCGACGCGCCTTTCTGCAACGGCTGGCTTTTGAGCCAAACCGCGTGCACCGGCAGCACCAGGCCGTTCTCGACGTTGCGAAAACTCAAGCGCTTGAGCCTTCCCGCGTCGAGCAACGGCTGCACCACCGACAACGGAAAATTGCCCCAGCCCAAACCTGCCTCGACCATTTCCAGTGCCATCGCCAGCGTATCGGTGCGCCAACAAGACTCCGCCAGCACGGGACGGGTCTCGCTGATCGGCAAATCGCGGCTGGCGACGACGATCTGGCGCACATGCACCAAATCTTCCAGAAACAAATCCTGGCCCTGCAACAGCGGATGATCTGCCGACAGCGTCGCGGTGATCCGTTCCGTGCCGACGAACTGGAAGCGCTCCAGCACGTTCACGCTTGACCCGGCGAACGCCAGGCAGACGCTGACTCGCCCGGTATGGAGCATGGCCAGAACATCGTCCTGCGGCGCTGTCAGCACTTCGATGTCGAGCAACGGATAGCGCTGGGCGATGACCTGGATCGCGGCCATGAAACGAACCTTGTCAATATCGGGCACCACGCCGATCGACAACGTGCTTTCGAGGCCCAGTGACAATTCAATGGCATGCACCTGCAGCTGCTTTAGTTGCCCGTAAATGAGCCGCGCATGCGGCACCAGCGCGCTCGCCATCGCCGTGGGCACCGGCTCGCGATGGCTGCGATCAAACAGTGGATAACCGAGCTCGGCCTCGAGATTGGCGATGCCCATGCTCACTGCCGACGGTACTTTACCCAACGCCCTCGCCGCCGCAGAGAACGAACCACGCTCGATCACCGCCAGAAACAATTCGATGCTGTCGCTGTTGAAGTTCATGGCTTACCTGTCAATAAAACTGAAAGCACCTGACTTTTTCTGTCACTCCTATTGAAGCTATCTTGCGCCCACTTAGCCAGCACCGCTGGCCGGAAATCGCAAAATAGAGGCCACTTTCAATGCAAGGCGTCACACGCAAACTCGTCTATGTATCCCTGTACGAAGTGATCGGGATGACCTTCTCCGCCCTCGGGCTCGCCCTGTTATCGGGCACCTCGCCCGGCAGCACGGGGCCGCTGGCGGTGATCATTACCACAATCGCCGTCACCTGGAATTTCATTTACACCAGCCTGTTCGAACGCTGGGAAAGCCGTCAACTTTCACGCGCCCGCACCGTCAAGCGGCGCATCGCTCATGCCGTGGGTTTTCAACTAACCTTGATTGTGTTTCTGATCCCTTTGATCGCCTGGTGGATGAACATCAGCCTGGTGCAAGCTTTTGTGCTGGACCTGGCGCTGATCATCTTCATCCCCTGCTACACGTTTGCGTTCAACTGGTTGTTTGACCGTACCTTTGGTTTGCCGGCCTCTGCCCTGCCCGACCCTGCTTGAGTTGCACGTTGGCCGACAGCCTGTCAGATTCCCGAAGCGTTCAATCGCTAAAGGAGTAGCCCAATGGAACATGCACTGAAGATCCTCGGTAAAGCGTCGTCCATTAACGTCAGAAAAGTCCTGTGGACCTGCGAAGAGCTCGGCATTTCCTACGAACGCGAGGACTGGGGCAGCGGATTTGCCTCGACCCACAGTCCGGAATTTCTCAAGCTCAACCCCAACGCCCAGGTGCCGGTGATCATCGACGACGCGGGCGTGCTGTGGGAATCCAACACCATCTGCCGCTATCTGGTCGGCAAACACCGAAACGCCGACCTGCTGCCGCACGAGCCGGCGGCGCGCGCGCGAGTGGAACAGTGGATGGACTGGCAGACCGCCGAACTCAACCGTTCGTGGAGCTATGCGTTCACCGCGTTGGTACGCAAGGACCCGGAATGCCAGGATCCGCACCGTATCGCCAGCGGGTTGCGCGACTGGAACCAGAAGATGGCCATCCTCGAACAGCAGCTCGCAACGACCGGCGCTTATGCGGCCGGTCCACGGTTCACGCTGGCGGACATTGTCATCGGCCTGTCGGTCAATCGTTGGCTGATGACGCCGATGGACCGCCCGGAGTTTGCGGCCATCGACGAGTATTTCCAGCGCCTGGCGCAACGTCCCGGTTTCCTGAAATACGGCTGCAACGGCGTGCCGTGATGGCGCAATGTTTGTAGCCAGATCTGCGTTGACCGGGTTAACTCAGTTGCAACGTCGAATTGAACTGGCTGATGGCGTCCACGACATGCCGCGAGCCCTGCTGGATTTCCAGGATCACCTCGCCCGCCTCGTTCGCCAACTCCACGCCAAGACCGGTACGGCTCAGACTCGACTGCATGCTAGACACCGCGCTTACCGACAAATCATGGTTTTTGCGCACCACATCGACGATTTGCAGGGTGGCCTGACTGGTGCGGGCCGCAAGGCTGCGAACCTCATCGGCCACCACCGCGAACCCTCGTCCATGCTCGCCGGCGCGCGCCGCTTCGATGGCGGCATTGAGCGCCAGCAAGTTGGTCTGATCGGCAATGCCGCGTATGGTCTGGACGATCGTGCCGATGATGTCGGACTGCTTGCTGACCGCATCGATGCTCAGCGCCGCCTCGTTCAAATCCTTCGAAATATCCTGAATAATCTGCACCGTTTGTTGCACCACTTGTGAGCCCTTCTGCGCACAAGCGTCGTTCTGCACCGACGTACTGTGAGCGGACTCGGCTGCAGATTGCAATGTAGTGACTTGATGGGTGATGTCACTGGCAAACTTCACCACTTTGTACAAACGCCCCTTGGCGTCGAACAACGGGTTGTAGGACGCTTCCAGAAAAATTGTCCGACCGTGCTTGTCTCTGCGCTCAAAACGGTGCGAGTGGTATTCGCCACGATTCAGCGAAGCCCAGAACGCTTTGTAGGCTGAAGATTCAGCATCGGCGCGATGGCAAAACAGGCTGTGGTGCTGGCCGACCACTTCGTTGAGCGAGTAATGGGTGGTCTTCAGAAAATTGTCGTTGGCCGTGATCACATGGCCATCGGGAGTGAACTCGATGACTGCCATCGACCGACTGATGGCCGCGAGCATGCTCCCCTCTTCGTGTGCCTTGCAGACCCTCGCGGAAATATCCGTGGCCACTTTGATGACACTGCGTACTTGCCGGTCGGCACCGAATACCGGCATGTAGCTCGCTTCGAGCCAGGTTTCCCTGCCGCTTTTATCCAGTCGCAAAAACGTCCCGCTGATCGGCTCGCCACGCGCCAGGTCACGCCAGAGTTTGGCGTAGGCGTCGCTGCGATAGAACGTCTCTTCGCAAAAAATACGGTGATGTTTGCCGCGCACATCTTCGACGCCGTAACCCATGGCGGCACAAAAGTTGTCGTTGGCATCGAGCACGATGCCATCCGGGGTGAATTCAATCATCGCCATAGAACGGCTGACAGCCGCCAGCTTCGCATTGGCTTCGGCCAGCGCGCCGCTGTAGCGTTCGATCTCCAGCAGGTCAGCCTTGTGATGTAGGTTAAACATAATCGTAATCACCCTGAGCGCGGTCTTTTGATTTGATGAAAGTTCTTTGATCTTTCAGCGGATCCAGCACAACGTTCTTTTGGAACAGGCACACGCCCCCCTCCACGGGAGAGGCATGTCAGGTGATCAATGATGTTCAATCGGAGTGTCCATGACGCAACGCTCTTATCAAGACATCCTTCTCTTGATAGCCCGGTACCGGGCCAACCCTGATGCATTCATAAGTAATTCCCTTTACCGGACAACTCCGTGATTGACGGTGCGCTGGTTGCGCACTCTATGCCGGGCATTACATTCCGCCCGAACGAGTTAGTTACGACAGCATAGACAGAAGGCTACGACAATCAAGGCCACTATTCGGCCATCATCGAGAACAAAAACGGTTCAGCTTCACCGAATGTGCAGGACTTTGAGGGGGGAATCGAGACAGCGGGGGTGATGCGAGGTGGTGCAACTGAAGCCCGAGAACCGGGCTCCAGTCAACGCGGGATCAATGGCCGAACACATCCACCTTTTTGGCCTTTTTGTCTGCGCGTTTCTCGTCGGCAGTTTTCGCCGGTTTTTTCTTTGCCGCTTTTTTTGAATCCATGCCTTTGGCCATGATACGTACTCCACTCAAACGGGATGTAAGTTCAGGTATACACCTATCCTCGCGCACGCGTTCTTTTATAATCGCCCGCTTTGTGCAGCCACAGATCAAACCCATGCCCGAGACCCGATACTCCTTGCTAGACGAGCCGCTATGGCCATTGATGAACAAGTTTTACCGCGCTCATCAATCGCCGATGAAAGCCGTGCGCGATGCCCGGCTGTGGGTGGCCAGACGCGATGACATTGTCGGTGCGTTGTGTTTGCGGCCGGTGGCGGGCGGGCATTGGCTGACGGGATTATTCGTTGCTCCGGCGTGCCGTGGCCAGGGCATCGCGGCGGAACTGATTGCGCAGGCGGTGCAAGGGCTGGAACTGCCGGTGTGGTTGTTCTGCCATCCGGATTTGCGCGGATTTTATGAGGGCTGCAGGTTTACCTTCGCCCCGCCAATGCCCTACGCGATGGTCGAGCGGCTGAGCCGCTATGCGCGCAGCAAGCCAATGATTGCGATGGGGTTGGCGCCGCGGGTTTGATGCAATGGACGCCCGCCCCTTCAAGTCTGAACATACACGCGGGGTCACGATCACTCATCGGCGTTCGGGTCCAGATCCGGAAACAGCACCTCGGTAAACCCGAACTTGCTGAAATCGGTGATACGGGACGGATACAACCGGCCGATCAAATGATCGCATTCATGCTGCACCACTCGCGCATGAAAACCCTCGGCAATGCGTTCGATCGGCTCACCCTTCGGATCGAAACCCTCATAGCGAATCTGTTGATAGCGTTCCACCGCGCCGCGCAGGCCGGGCACCGACAGGCAGCCCTCAAAACCTTCTTCCACAGCCGCACTCAAGGGCGTGATCAGCGGATTGATCAAGATGGTTTGCGGCACAGCTTCGGCATCCGGATAACGCTCGCTGTGCTCGAAACCGAAGATGACCAGTTGCAGATCGACGCCAATTTGCGGCGCCGCAAGGCCGACGCCGCCGACACTTTCCATGGTCTGGAACATGTCATCGATCAGCTGCCACAGCTGCGGACTGTCGAACATTTCCACAGGAACCGGCGGGGCGATGCGCAGCAAACGCTCATCGCCCATTTTCAGGATTTCACGGATCATTTGGTGACTTCATCAGTGTTCGGCTTGATCGAGTGATCCCGACCCAGTCCCGAAACGTGTTGTTTGGTTTCCGTTTCCCCGGCGACCTTCTCGCCCGGGTCCTTGCCTTCGGCTGACATGTGTTCGATCACCGCATTCATTTCTGCGCCGAGCAACAACACGGCAGAGGAAATATAGAAATACAGCAAGAGCACGATGATCGCACCGATACTGCCGTACATCGCGTTGTAGTTGGCAAATTCCTTGACGTACAAACCGAAGCCCAGCGACGCCAGAATCCATACCACCACGGCCAACACCGAGCCTGGCGTGATGAAGCGGAAATCCTGTTTGACGTCGGGCATCACGTAATAAATCAGTGCCACTGCAACCATCAACAGGATCACCACCACCGGCCAGCGCGCGATGGTCCACAAGGTGACAATGAATTCCTCCATGCCGACTTGCGAGGCGATCCAGCCCATCACTTGCGGGCCAAGGACCATCAGCGCCGCGGCGATCAGCAACATGCCTGCGATGCCCACGGTGTAGACGATCGACAGCGGAAAAAGCTTCCACGCGGGGCGACCTTCAACAACATCGTAGGCGGCGTTCATCGCGCTCATCATCAACCGGACGCCTGCGGAAGCGGTCCATAGGGCGATGACGATACCCACCGACAACAGACCACCCTTGGATTGTTGCAGCTGGTCAATCACCGGGTTGACTTGCTCCAGCGCCTGGGGCGGCAGAACCAGCTCTGATTGCAGACGCAACCACGAGAAGAAGTCCGGTAGATGCAGAAAACCGATCAGGGCGATCAAAAACAGAATGAAGGGAAACAACGAGAACAGCATTTGGTAGGCCAGCGCCGACGCGTAAGTCGACATCTCGTCGTCAATAAACTCTTTGACGGTGCGCACCATCACACGAGAGATGGGCATACCTTTCATGTCTGGGAAAATCATGAGCGTCTCCTTTCGCCGCAAATCAGATGAAGTCGTGGCGACTCAGGGGCCGTTTTTACATCAAAGTAGCCCAAGTGGCGACTTTGAAACAGTTTGCTTGTTCATACCGTTGAGGCTGACACAAAAACGGCCATCCGCGGATGGCCGTTTCTCTCACTCTTCAAAGCCAGGCTTATGCTTTGTCGACGCCTTTCTTCACAGCATCTTTGGCCTTGCCGACTTCTTGCTGAACTTCGCCTTTCTTTTCCTGCACCACGCCTTCAGCGCGCATTTTGTCGTTATCGGTAGCCTTGCCGACGCCTTGCTTGACGTTGCCGACGGCTTCGTTGGCCATGCCTTTAACTTTATCGCCAGTGCTGCTCATGGTGTTTCTCCTGTGAACAATTGAACGAGAAAAGTACTTACACAAGAATTGACCGGGCGCACTTGGACGGAGTTTCATTTTTTTCGCGCACTTTTCATCAGTCAGCGCAGGTTAGGCTTTATGTTTGCCCGGCAACATCCGAGAATGCGCAACGTATTCAGGCCACTGGTGCTGAAGATCCAATCCCGTAGGAATGTTATGAAACTCGATAAAAAGCAGGCCATTGCCCGCAGAAACCAGGAACTCGGCGGTGCTGTGCTTGGCGTCAACAACTGCCATTTCACCGAATTGAACCGCAACCGCAACATTTGGTGGTTCGACATTCCGGTCGCGCGGCTGGCCGTTGGTCAATACGAATGGATTCACCTGCTGATGCACACCCCGGACACCGACGAACTGCTGCACCTGAAAGTGCCGACGGTATTCCTGCGCGAGAAGCTCGAAGGTCTGGTGGTGCGTAATGAAGGCAAGCGCAAAGCCGCGCTGAGTCTGGAATTGAGCGCGGACAAGGATTCGTATCTGCAGGACATGCGCCCGGCGGGCACCAACGTCAATTTCGCGCAGTTTCGGGTGTAAGCCAGACTCTGTGTGACGGGCCTGGGGTGTTATTTGTGGCGAGGGGGTTTACCCCCGTTCGGCTGCGCAGCAGTCGCAAGATGGCGAGCGCGATATTCCTGGGGAATTGGGTTGCGGGTTATCGTTATGGTTATGGGGCTGCTGCGCAGCCCAACGGGGGCAAGCCCCCTCGCCACAGCCCCCCCTTCGCCACAGAACCTTCCTCACCACCGAAGCCCATCGCCACAGAAGCTCCGTCACCACGCAAGCCTGCTTACTTCGCTGCCCACAAAAAACCCCGCATCTGCGGGGTTTTTTTGGGTTACGCGCTGATTTTCTGCGCGTTGAGCTTCTTCAACTCTTCATCGCGCAACTCGCGGCGCAGGATCTTGCCGACGTTGGTCGTCGGCAGCGCATCGCGGAACTCCACCGAACGCGGCACCTTGTACCCAGTGACGTTGGCGCGCATGTGCTCCATCACCTGTTCTTTGGTCAGGGTCACGCCCGGTTTGGCAACGATGAAAATCTTGATCGCCTCGCCCGACTTCTCGTCCGGCACACCGATGGCCGCGCATTGCAATACGCCCGGCAGGGTCGCGAGCACGTCTTCCAGCTCGTTCGGGTAAACGTTGAAGCCGGACACCAGGATCATGTCTTTCTTGCGGTCAACGATGCGCATGTAACCGTCAGGCTGGATCACCGCGATATCCCCGGTTTTCAGCCAGCCTTCGCTGTCGAGCATTTCATCGGTAGCGTCCTGACGCTGCCAGTAGCCTTTCATCACCTGCGGACCTTTCACGCACAGTTCGCCGATCTCGCCCAATGGCAATTCCACGCCCGCATCGTCAATGACCTTGCACAGCGTCGATGGCACCGGAATGCCGATGGTGCCGATCTGGATGTGCTGAATCGGATTGACCGTCGCCACCGGGCTGGTTTCGGTCATGCCGTAACCTTCGCAGATGGCGCAGCCGGTGACCGCTTTCCAGCGCTCGGCGGCGGCCAGCTGCAGGGCCATGCCGCCAGACAGCGTGACTTTCAGCGCCGAGAAGTCGAGCTTGCGGAACCCTTCGTTATTGCACAGCGCCACAAACAACGTGTTGAGCCCGACAAAACCGCTGAACTTCCACTTCGACAGTTCCTTGACCATCGCTGACAGATCGCGCGGGTTGCTGATCAGCACGTTGTGGTTGCCGATCAACATCATTGCCATGCAATGAAAGGTGAATGCATAAATATGGTACAGCGGCAGCGGCGTGATCAGGATCTCGCAGCCTTCGTTGAGGTTGGAGCCCATCAACGCCTTGCACTGCAACATGTTCGCCACAAGATTACGATGGGTCAGCATTGCGCCTTTGGCGACGCCGGTAGTGCCCCCGGTGTATTGCAACACGGCAACATCGCTGCTGGCCGGGTTGGCTTCGTTCACGGGTTGGCCATGACCTTTGCTCAACACGTCGTTGAACTTGATCGCCTTCGGCAAGTGATACGCCGGGACCATTTTCTTCACGTACTTGATGACGCTGTTGATCAGCAAACGCTTGAGCGGCGGCAGCAGGTCGGCCACTTCGGTGACGATCACGTGCCTGACACCGGTTTTCGGCACCACGGCCTCGGCCAGATGCGCCATGTTGGCCAGGCAAACCAGGGCTTTTGCGCCGGAGTCGTTGAATTGGTGTTCCATTTCCCGCGTGGTGTACAGCGGGTTGGTATTGACCACGATCAGCCCCGCGCGAATCGCCCCGAACACGGCAACCGGGTACTGCAAGACGTTGGGCAATTGCACGGCGATTCGATCACCTGGCTGCAAGTCGGTATGCTGTTGCAGCCACGCGGCGAACGCACCGGACAATTCGTACAATTCACCGTAGGTGATCGTCTTGCCCAGGTTGCTGAAGGCCGGCTTGTCGGCGAAGCGTTGGCAGGACTGTTTCAACACTGCCTGAATATTCGGATACTCGTCCGGATTGATGTCGGCAGCAATCCCGGCAGGGTACTTATCCTTCCAAAAGTCTTCGATCATGGAAGCCCACTCCTCAGCAACGCGAATTCGAATACCGCATTTTGATGCGATTATTATTGGTGTTTGATTATGGGGGTGTCTGGCTGACAAGGCAGGCCGAGAGGTCCCAAAGCGCGCCGAGAGTAGCAGCTTTGCCGAGGGTCGCCTAGAGCTAAAGCGGGCTCTACAGTCACGTTGGTGACTCTTGAATGTGCAATGGTCAGTTTTAGAGCAAAAATTCTATAGCGCTGTGAAAGCCCTTCAATGCACGGCATATCCCAAAAAAATCGCGAGCAAGCTCGCGCCCACAGGATCACCGTTGTCCTTGTGGGAGCGAGCTTGCTCGCGATCGTGCGAAGCGCGGCTATTTAACGATCAGGCGATATCGCGCAACTCCCGCCGCAGAATCTTGCCCACCGGCGTCATCGGCAACGACTCACGCAGAACGATGTGCTTGGGCACTTTGTAGGCTGTGAAGTTTTCCTTGCAGTAGGCCTTCAGCTCTTCAAGGCTGACACCCGCCTCGCGGGCCACGACGAACAGCTTCACCGCCTCCCCCGAACGCTCGTCCGGCACGCCGATGACTGCGCAGTTGGCGACCTTTGGATGGGCCATCACCACGTCTTCGATCTCGTTCGGGTACACGTTGAAACCGGAGACAATGATCATGTCCTTCTTGCGATCGACGATGCGCACGAAGCCGTCCGGGTCGATCACCCCAATGTCGCCGGACTTGAACCAGCCGTCGGCATCCAGCACTTCGGCGGTGGCCTCCGGTTTCTGCCAATAGCCCTTCATGATCTGCGGGCCTTTGATGCACAACTCGCCGCGCTCGCCCAGCGGCTGCTCGACACCTTCATCGTTGATGATTTTCAGCGTAGTGCCCGGCACCGGCAGGCCCACCGTGCCGATACGCGAGTGGTCGCCGTAAGGATTGGTGCAGGCAACCGGCGACGTTTCGGTCAAGCCGTAGCCTTCAGTGATGCGGCACCCGGTCAGTTGCTCCCAGCGCTCGGCAGTCGCCTTGACCAACGCGGTGCCGCCGGAGTTGGTGACCTTGAGGCTGGAGAAATCCAGGGTCTTGAAATCCGGGTGTTCCATCAACGCGACGAACAGTGTGTTAAGCCCCAGCAGACACGAAAACCGCCAGTTCTTCAGTTCCTTGATGAAACCGCCGATGTCCCGTGGATTGGTGATCAACACGTTGTGATTGCCAGTGACCATCATGCACATGCAGTTCGCCGTGAATGCATAGATGTGGTACAGCGGCAGCGGCGCGATCATCACTTCCTGACCTTCACGCAGCAATGGCTGACCGTCATCGCCGATCTGGCCCAGACAAGCCCTCGCCTGCTGCATGTTGGCGACAAGATTGCCATGGGTCAGCATCGCGCCCTTGGCCAGGCCGGTGGTGCCGCCGGTGTATTGCAGCACCGCGATATCATCGAGCCCGGCGTTCAGCGGCTTGATGCTCTGCCCCCGGCCCTGGCGCAGCGCAGTCTTGAACGAACTGGCCTGCGGCAAGGCATAGTCCGGGACCATTTTCTTCACTTTGCTGACCATGGTGTTGACCAGCCAGCCTTTGGCGGCGGGCATCATGTCGCCCATCTTCGCTTCGATCAGGTACTGAATGTCGGTGTCGGCCAGTACTTCCTGGACCTTCTGCCCGAACATGTTCAGGTAGACCAGCGCCCGCGCACCGGAATCCTTGAATTGGTGACGCATTTCCCGCGCGGTGTACAACGGGTTGGTGTTGACCACGATGAGCCCGGCGCGCAAGGCGCCAAACACGGCAATCGGATACTGCAGGACGTTAGGCATCTGCACCGCAATGCGATCGCCCGGGGCCAGGTCGGTGTGGGCCTGCAGGTAACCGGCGAACGCGGCGCTGTAGCGTTCCAGTTCGGCGTAGGTCAGGGTGACGCCCATGTTGCTGAAGGCCGGGCGGTCAGCAAATTTCTTGCAGGAACGCTCGAACACCTCGATCACCGACTTGTAAGCCCCCCGCTCAATGTCCAGGGGCACGCCGGCCGGGCGTTTGTCATTCCAGAAATCAGGTTGCATTGTTTTTATCCTCTTACCTGAGCCTATCCGGGCCGCTTTTTTTCATCGTTGCCGAATAAACAAAAAGCGGAGCTTCCCGGACGTTAGCAGCTATGGCGAATCAGGCAAATATGCCAACAGCCGTCATAGATCGTGTGAATCTTCCTGCCGTGGCGTGGGCTGATCAGACGGCGATCTCGGGATGCGCTATACAATGCAGCGAGCCCATGCAAAGGAATCGCCATGACCCACGACACTTTCTGGCTGACCGCGAGTGACCGCAGCCGTCTCTTCGTCAACCAGTGGCTACCCGTCACGCCGTTGAAGGCAGTCATTCTGGTCGCCCATGGCATGGCGGAACACAGTGGCCGCTATGCGCGCCTGGCCGAAAAATGCTGTGAACAGGGCTACGGCGTCTACGCGCCGGACTTGCGTGGACATGGTAAAACCGCAGAAAACGCCACGCTGGGCCATTTCGCCAACGATGACGGTTGGTGCAAGGTGGTCGGCGATCTGGCGAGCCTCAATCAGCACATCGGCCAACAGCATCCCGGCGTGCCTATCGTGTTGCTCGGCCACAGCATGGGCAGCTACCTCGCCCAGGCTTATTTGTTGCACCACAGTGCCAGCCTGCACGGCGCGATCCTTAGCGGTTCGAACTTCCAGCCTGTTGCGCTTTATCGGGCAGCGCGGCAGATCGCCCGCCTCGAGCGCCTGCGGCAGGGACGCACCGGACGCAGTGCGCTGATCGAAAGGCTGTCGTTTGGCTCGTTCAACAAGAACTTCAAACCGGTGCGCACGCCGTTCGACTGGCTCAGTCGCGACCCCGCCGAAGTGGACAGATACGCCGCCGACCCGCTCTGTGGTTTTCGCTGCACCAATCAGTTCTGGATCGATTTGCTCGGCGGCTTGCAGCAAATCAGCAAAGCGTCCAATCTCGCGCAGATCGATCCGGGCCTGCCTCTGCTGGTGATCGGTGGTGAATGTGATCCGGTGAGTGAAGGCAAGCGTCTGACAGATCTGGCCCACGCATTGCGCGCTGCCGGCAGCCAGAACCTGCAACTGACAATTTACCCGCAGGCGCGGCATGAGCTGTTCAACGACATCAATCGCGATGAAGTGATTGCCGATGTATTGAACTGGATCGCCGGAGCGCTAAGCCATCGCCGCCCGGCACGGTCCGAATAGTTTTTTTGTGGATTTTTTTTCGTCACAGGAATTGAGACAGATGACCCAGGTTACCAACACCCCTTACGAAGCCCTTGAAGTCGGCCAGACCGCCAGCTACAGCAAAACCGTCGAAGAGCGCGACATCCAGTTGTTCGCCGCAATGTCCGGTGACCACAACCCGGTGCACCTGGACGCCGAATTCGCCGCTGCCACCATGTTTAAAGAGCGCATCGCCCACGGCATGTTCAGCGGCGCATTGATCAGCGCGGCAGTGGCCTGCGAGTTGCCTGGGCCGGGGACGATTTATATCGGTCAGCAGATGAGTTTTCAGAAGCCCGTGAAGATTGGCGACACGCTGACCGTGCGCCTGGAAATCCTCGAAAAACTGCCGAAATTTCGTGTGCGGATCGCCACACGCGTGTTCAACCAGCGCGATGAACTGGTGGTGGATGGCGAAGCCGAGATACTTGCGCCGCGCAAGCAGCAGACCGTGACCTTGCCGACTCTGCCGGCGATCAGCATTGGGTGATGACCTGAGCGATGGTCACTGTGGGAGCGAGCTTGCTCGCGATAGCGATGTGTCAGTGCGCATGGATGCAGCCTGATGCGCCGCCATCGCGAGCAAGCTCGCTCCCACAGGGAGAAACGATCACTTTGAATCCTCCTGCACCTGCACGCTCGCCGTCATCCCGGAACTTAAATTCACTCCTTCCGGCACTTCATCCAGTTTGATCCGCACCGGAATCCGCTGTGCCAGCCGCACCCAGTTGAACGTCGGCTCCACTTCCGCCAGCAACTGCCCGTCCGGCGTGGTGTTGCGATCGGTGATGCCGCGACTGATGCTCTGGACATGCCCGTGCAACGGCGCGCCGGCACTCATCAGCCACACCTTGACCGGATCGCCGACGCGAACTCGCGGCAGTTTGGTCTCCTCGAAATACGCCTGCACGTAGAACGTCGAATCATCGATCAACGCCATCACCGGTTGCCCGGCGTTGACATAATTGCCCTGCGCCAGCTGCAGGTTGGTGACGTGCCCGCTGCGCGGCGCATGCACCTGGCTGCGCGCGAGGTTAAGCTCGGCGACCTTGGCTTCGGCCTGAGCCTCGCGCAGTTCGCCACGGGCAATGCCGGCGTTGATTTGCGCGTTCTCGCGCAGCTCGGCGCTGATCGCCTGCGGACCCAATGCGGCGCGACGACTGGCCTCGCGCTCACGCAGATTAAGCTGCTGCTGACGGGTTTGCACCACCGCATGGGCTTTCTCCAGCGCCGCTTCGAAACGCTCACGATCAATGCTCAGCAGCAGATCGCCGGCCTTGACGCGCTGATTGTCGAACGCCTTCAGTTCGCGCACCCAACCTGACACGTCCGGGGCGATTACCACCACGTCGGCGCGGATTCGCGCATCGCGGGTCCACGGTGTCAGCATGTAGTACTGCCAGAGATGAAAACCGGCAAAAATGGCCAGCGCCACCAGGCACAACGTTACCGCGACACGTACGGATGTACGCATGTTCAACTCCTTATAAAGGTCCGAGAACGACGGTGATCAGGGTCAATACACAGACGTACAAGGCGCAATCGAATAACGCCTCGTGCCAGATCCAGCGCCCGGCCGGGGTCATTTGCAGCAGCACGCGCAGACCGCCAGTGACCAGCAGCGCCAGCACCACATAAATCAGAAAGGGACTGAGCAAGACACCGCCCACTGACCATTCACGCAAGCCCATCGCTCATCTCCTGCTGACGGCACCAGGCTCGCCAGCTGTTCTGCAATTGCAGCACCGCGCCCTGAGCCAGTTTCACGGCATCGCTGGGCGGTAACGCGTACAAGGTTTTCAGGAATTTTTCACTCGGGTGTTCAAGCGCATCGGCGCGACTGGCGGTCGGACCTTGCTCCAGAAGTTTTTCCAGCTGATCAAGATAGCGACGCTGAGGCCCACTGACCGGCGCTTGCGCCACGGCAAGACTCAAGCGCAAATGCAGCAACTCGTCGCCGATGTCCAGGCCGAGCAAGCCGTCGTCCCAGCGACTGCGCCCCGGTTCCGGCAATTCGGGGTAGTGCCGCGCCAATTGCAGGAGCCGATCGGCCATGCGCCCGCCGAACCAGCTTTCGGCACCGCGCAGATTGCGTCGAGTCAGGCGCACCAGATCCTGCAGGGTGGCTATCAGCAGGCGACGGCTGTGCCACGCCGGATTGCGCAGGATCAGCAAACGGAACGCCAGCACGGCAGCGCCCACACCGATGACCATTGCCTGGGCACTGTTGAAGAAATTCGCGACATCGAACTTCATCGCGTTGAGCGGCGATATCAGCACGATGAAATGCAGGCAGAACGAGGTCGCCGTGGCACCGGTCTGCGGCTTGGCCATGCCCAGTGCCCCGAAGAATAACGGCACGCCCATGCCCAGGCAGAGCAAGGCAAAGCTGCTCCATTGCGGCAGCAGAATCTGCCCGACAATGAACGCCAACGGAATCGCCAGAAAAATCCCGCGCATGAAACTCATGCCGATCTGCGCGCCGTTTTCGCGACTGGCAAACAGGCTGCACACCACGCACGTCAACAGCAAGGCGCCCGATGCTGCCGGCCAGGCGGTAGCCAGCCAGAAGCACGACACCACCAGAAAAGCCAAGGCACTGCGCGCACCGAAAACCAGTGCCAAAGAGAGGTCGCGGTGTGGCGCGAGGGTGCGCGGCGGGTCGACCGCTTCCCTGCCCTCTTCCACCGCCTGCACTGCCGCGCTCGCCGCCATGGCGCTGTCGAGCAGCAAGGCCAGACGCGCCAGGCAGAAACTTTGCGCGGTACTGATGTGCGCATCGTGAGAGGCGTCGAGCAAGCGTGGTCGCAGGGCTTGCAGCGCAGCCTGATCCGATTGATCGAGCGCCGCTTGAACCTCGTTCAGCCACGGTTGCAGTTGCTCGGCTTCCTGCGGTTCCAGCTGCTTCCACTGTCGGCGCACGGACCTGGCGATGCGCAGCAACATCAACAGCTTCTGGCTCAGGCCACTGATCGACCGCGCGCGCAGCCGACCCAGATTGCCTTCGAACCAGGCATGTTCGCGCTGCGCATCGACCGCGACGATTCTGCCGAGGATTTCCAGCAAACCTTTACGCGCCTGCCCATCGCCAGCCAACGTTGCCTTTGCGGCTTTCATTGCGCTCTGCCAGGCGGCGCGTGCCTCATCCGCCAGTTGCTGTTCGACGCGCATTGGCCACAGCAGCGCACTCGCAGCAGTGGCGCAGATGATGCCCAGGCAGATTTCAGTGCAGCGCGCCACGGCTTGATCGAACACCGTCAGCGGATGGTTGATGGCCGGTAACGCGATGATCGCCACCGTGTAACCGGCCAGCACGAAGGAGTAGGACCAGGCGCTGCGCAGCAAGGTCGAACTCGCCGTGCACAGCCCGAGCCACAGGGCCAACGCCAACAGAAACAGCCAGGGCGTCTGGGCGAACAGGCCCATGAAGATCACCGACATGATCGTGCCGACAATCGTCCCCAGCAGCCGCGCCAAGCCTTTCTGCACCACCATCCCCGACAGCGGCTGAGCGACAATGAACGCGGTCATCAACGCCCACGCCGGTTGTTCAAGGCCCCAGCGCATCGCCAGCCACAGCGCCAGGCCGCCGCCGATCACGGTCTTGACTGCAAACTGCAAGGCACGGCGGTCAGGCAGGAATAACGCCTGGAAAGTGATGGGCACGGAGAAGACTCTTGGGGGCACGGTTTAACGATAGACGGGATCGGTCGAATGACATCCGGCAAATTATTAGCTAGCTAACTATAAATCGTCCAGCATTAAATCCCGGGCACAAAAAAACGCCAGACTGGCTGGCGTTTTTGACAGGCTACGAACGCTTACGAGCGAGCGCGAGCCTGGTTACGCAGGGCTTTCACCTGGTCGTGGTTGCGTTGCACGCCGTGGTACTGCTTTTCAACCAGGTCACGAATGCCAACCAGATTGTTCTTGTTGATTTTCTCGATTGCATCCTTGTAAGCCTTGAGCGCGTGATCTTCACCGCGTTCTGCTTCGTTCAGCACGGCTTCTTCATCTTTGCCGGTGAATACAGCTTTCACGTCAACCCAGCGACGGTGCAGATCACCGCTAACACTGGTGGAAGTTTCCGGATCGCCGCCCAGCGCACGAACAGCAGCTTGCAGTTCAGCAGCTGCGGTAGCGCAATCGGCAGAACGCTTTACGAACAGCGCTTTGAGTTCCGGATTTTTAATGTCTTCAGCGCAAGTCTTGAAGCCTTCCTGACCATCTTTGCTGGTTTCGATCAGATCGTTCAGTACAGAGATGGATTCTTTATTGATGTCAGTCATTTTCAATTCCTCACGGGTTGATGAAAGATGTAATAGCTATTGCACCCTGCATGCCAGTTTTGAATTGAGCAATAAAACCTTTATTTTCAATAGCTTAACTTTTTATACAAAAACTGTATCCGCTTTTTTTGCATGATCTGTCATTTGGCCTGCATGCAGAATGCCTGTATTTTCCAGCTGACTGAATGCAGATGGCTTACAGATGAACCCGCAAAAGCTCGAGTTACTGATCACCCGCGAAATGCCCTTCGGCAAATATAAAGGACGCATCATTGCTGACCTGCCCGGCCAGTACCTCAACTGGTTCGCCCGCGAAGGATTTCCCCACGGCGAACTGGGCGGGTTGCTGGCCCTCATGCAGGAAATCGATCACAACGGATTATCGCAATTGCTGGAACCGCTGCGCGCCAAACATGGCAAACCCGCCCCTCGCCACTGAACCACTTGATCGAGTCAACCATGCCCGAGAACACCCGCCGCGCCCGTGATGAACACTTCTGGCACACCTTCGCCGACCGCTACGACATGGGACCGGGCCCGGTCAATCTGGAAAACGGCTACTTCGGGCGCATGTCGCGCACCGTGGTCGAGGAATATCAGCGCAACATCGAGTTCATCAACCGCAGCAACTCGGTTCATGTTCGCCAGCGCTTCGAGGATGAAAGCCTGACGATTCGCGCCGCACTTGCCGGGCTGATCGATGCCCCCGAGGACACCATCGCCCTCACCCGCAACGCCACCGACGGTTTGCAATCGCTGATTCGCAACTACAACCTGCTCAAGCCAGGCGATCAGGTACTGATCTGCGACCTGGAATACGATACGGTCAAAAGCGCCATGCGCTGGCTGGCGCGTAATCGTGGCGCCGAAATCATCGAGATCGAACACACTCACCCCGCCACTTACGACGGTTTGCTGAGCACCTACAGCGAGATCTTCGCGCGTCATCCGCGCCTTAAATTGATGGCACTGACCCACGTGACACACCGCACCGGCCTGGTCATGCCGGTGCGGGCAATTGCCGCCGCCGCCAAGGAGCACGGCATCGATGTCATCCTCGACGGCGCGCATGCCCTGGGGCAGATCGAGTTCAACCTCAGCGACCTGGGTATCGCGTTCGCCGGCTTCAATCTGCACAAGTGGATCGGTGCACCGCTGACCCTCGGATTTGTCTACATCGCCCGCGAGCGACTCGCCGACATCGACCCCGACATGGCCGAGACGCATTATCCGATCAGCGACATCCGCGCCCGCACGCCACACAGCACGCCCAACATCCCGGCGCTGCTGACCTTGCCGCTGGTGTTCGAAGAACACACTGCGTTGGGCGGTGCGGCAGCCAAAGGCGCGCGACTCAATTACCTGCGCAACCTTTGGGTGAGCGCGGTGCGCGATTTGCCGGGCATCGAAGTCCTGACGCCGGATGATCCGCGCCTGTATTGCGGCATCACCTCACTGCGTTTTACCCGGCATGCCGATCAGCAGATCATGGTCGAGCGACTGCTCAACGAGTACAACCTGTTTACCATCGTGCGCGACGGTGCGGCCTGTGGTCCGTGCATCCGGATCACGCCGGGACTCATCAGCAGCGCCGACGATATGCACCTGCTGGGCAAAGCGCTCGACGAACTGCGCTGAGTTCAATCTGCAATGCCAGATTATGTCGATTTTTGCGAGTCTCTATTTGCGGGCAAAAAAAAACGGTGCGCCGACCAAGCGCACCGTTAAAGCCGTAGAACACACAACGAAGTGTCGGGTTAAGCGATCAGTCCAGCAGCGCCAGTGCCTCGGCGGTGCATTCCTGAATGCGGGCCCAGTCGCCGTTCCTGATCCACTCGGGGTCAAGCATCCAGCTACCGCCCACGCACATGACGTTTTTCAGTGCCATGTAGCTGTTGATATTGGCCGGGCTGACGCCACCGGTCGGGCAGAATTTCACTTCGCCGAACGGGCCGCCCAGCGCCTTGATGGCTGCGACGCCACCGCTGACTTCTGCCGGGAACAACTTGAAGCGGCGATAGCCCAGGCCATAGCCTTCCATGATCCCGGAAGCGTTGCTGATACCGGGCAACAGCGGGATCGGGCTGTCGATGCTGGCTTCGAGCAAATCACGCGTAATACCCGGCGTTACGATGAACTGCGAACCTGCCGCTTCGGCAGCGGCGAGCATATCGCGGTCAAGCACGGTGCCGGCGCCGGTCACCAGTTCCGGACGTTGCTCGCGCAGAATCCGGATCGCTTTGAGCCCGTACTGAGAACGCAGGGTCACTTCCAGCGCGGTCAGGCCACCGGCCGCCAGAGCGTCAGCCAGCGGCAGGATATCCTGCTCGCGGGCGATGGTGATCACCGGCAGAATCCGCGCCTTGGCGCAGAGGCTGTCGATCAGGGCAACTTTATCCGCCATGGAAACGGTCGGGGCTGGGTTTGTCATAGCGGCTGATCCTTGGCTCATGGGCACCAGTAAATCTCTAACGTAGGTTGCAGAAACGCGCGAATCGGCATGGCGGCGACATCGTCACCGGCCAGAGCGGCGCTCAGGGTGGTCAGTTTGGACTGACCGGAAATCGACAGAACCTTGTGCCTGGCTGACGCCAGCAGCGCGCGACTCATGGTCAGGCGTTGGTGCGGCACCGTTGGCGCCAGCATTGGCCAGCAGCGACGGCTGCCATCAGCCTTCAATGCGTCGGCCAGATTCGGGCTGTCGGGAAACAGCGAGGCGGTATGACCGTCATCGCCCATGCCGAGTATCAGCACGTCGATCGGCGGCAATTCGCCGAGCAAGCGATCAGCGTGTTCAGCGGCCTGTTCGACATTGGCAGCGGCGCTGTACAAGCTCAAAAATTGCGCCCTGGCCACCGGCCCCTGCAGCAGGTAACGCTTGATCAGACCGGCATTGCTGTCGGCGTGCTCGACCGGGATCCAACGTTCGTCCGCCAGGCTGATGACCACGTTTGACCAATCCAGTGTCTGCTTCGCCAGATGCTGGAAAAATGCCACCGGACTGCGTCCACCGGACACCACCAGCGTGGCGGTGCCTCGGGCGTCGATCGCATCGCTCAGCTCTTTGGCCACCTTCAGCGCCAGACCCTCGGCCAACAACACCGGGCTCTTGAACGCATGGGCAGTTACACCCGGAGGCAGGCCCTGAGACAGTTTCAATTCAGATATCGCCATACCACGACCTCCCATCCCGCGTGATCAATGCAATGGAGCTCATCGGCCCCCATGACCCCGCCGCGTACGGCTTGGGCGCGTCACCGGACTTTTTCCACCCGGCGATCAACTGGTCACACCACTTCCACGCGGCTTCGATTTCATCTTTACGGACAAACAGGTTCTGATTGCCACGCATCACTTCCAGCAACAACCGCTCGTACGCATCGGGGATCCGTGCGCTACGCCAGGTGTCGGAAAAATTCAGCTGCAATGGACCACTGCGCAGCTGCATGCCCTTGTCCAGGCCTTGCTCTTTGGTCATCACGCGCAAGGAAATGCCTTCGTCGGGTTGCAGGCGGATAATCAGCTTGTTGCTGATTTGCAGGCGCTGCTCGGGAGCGAAAATGTAATGCGACGGTTCCTTGAAGTGGATGACGATCTGCGACAGCTTCTGCGGCATGCGCTTGCCGGTCCGCAGGTAAAACGGCACACCGGCCCAACGCCAGTTGCGGATGTCGGCACGCAGGGCGACGAAGGTTTCGGTGTCGCTCTGGGTGTTGGAATTGGGCTCTTCCAGATAGCCCGGTACCGGTTTGCCTTCGCTGTAACCGGCAATGTACTGGCCGCGCACCACTTGTGTGGTCAGGCCCTCCGGGCTGATCGGCGCCAACGCCTTCAGCACTTTTACTTTTTCGTCGCGAATGCTGTCGGCGGAAAGGTCGGCCGGCGGGTCCATGGCGATCAGGCAGAGCAGCTGCAGCAAGTGATTCTGGATCATGTCGCGCAACTGGCCGGCCTTGTCGAAATAGCCCCAGCGACCTTCGATGCCGACCTTCTCGGCCACGGTGATTTCCACGTGGGAGATGTAATTCTGGTTCCACTGGGTTTCGAACAGGCTGTTGGCAAACCGCAGGGCGATCAGGTTCTGAACGGTTTCCTTGCCCAGGTAATGGTCGATGCGATAGGTGCGGTTTTCCGGGAAGAATTGCGCCACGGCGTCATTGACGGTGCGCGAGGATTCAAGGTCCGAGCCGATTGGTTTTTCCAGGACCACGCGGGTGTTTTCAGCGAGGCCGACCTTCGACAGGTTTTCGCAGATTGCGCCATACACCGCCGCCGGGGTCGCGAAGTAGGCGATCACCTGCTGAGCAGAACCTGCTGCTTCAGCGAGGGCGACATAATCGTCAGCCTTGAGAAAGTCGACGTGCAAATAGCTCAAGCGCGCGAGGAAGCGATCGAGCACCGCTTCGTCCAGCTCCTTTTCACCGACGTAGCGGCGCAGCTCGGAGGTGATGAACGCCAGATGCTCCTGCTCGCTGCCAGGCTCACGGGCCAGCGCGATGACGCGCGTGTCCTCATGAAGCAAGCCTGCGCCATCCAGCTGGTAGAGCGCAGGAAACAGCTTGCGCAAAGCGAGATCGCCGAGCGCGCCGAACAAGGCAAATGTGCACGGTTCAACCGTAATCGAAGGCATGATGTTTGTTCTTTTATCAAGTTAAGCTACAAATACCTTTTTTCAAGGCATCACTCAAGGGAAAATGTAGTAATAACCACAACATTTACCCAAAATGCAGATTCCGAGTGGTGGTCGGTCGGAGCCATCAGTAGGATAGGCCACCGCCACGGGCCGCATCAAAGGCTCAATTTGCATGGCAGGGCGTCTTTTTTGTAGGTGAATCAAGGAACAACTATGGACCGCGTGCGAAATCTCCTGGAACAGATCCAGAATCGCCTTGAAGACCTGAACAAGGCAGAACGCAAAGTCGCCGAAGTGATCCTGCTCAACCCCCAGCAGGCCACCCGGTTCAGCATCGCTGCCCTCGCCCAGGCGTCGAAAGTCAGCGAGCCGACGGTCAACCGTTTCTGCCGTTCATTCGGGGTTAGCGGCTATCCGGAACTCAAGCTGCAACTGGCTCAGAGCCTGGCCAGCGGCGCCGCCTATGTCAGTCGTGCGGTCGAAGCCGATGACAACCCGGAAGCGTACACCAAGAAGATTTTCGGCAGTGCCATCGCTTCGCTTGACAGCGCCTTGCAGGCGCTGGACCCCAACCTGGTCAGCCGCGCCGTCGATCTGCTGATCCAGGCGCGCCAGATCCACTTCTTCGGCCTCGGCGCCTCGGCCCCGGTGGCGCTGGATGCGCAACACAAATTCTTCCGCTTCAACCTGGCCGTCACCGCCCATGCCGATGTGCTGATGCAGCGCATGATTGCCTCGGTCGCGCACACCGGCGAATTGTTCGTGATCATTTCCTACACCGGGCGCACCCGCGAGCTGGTGGAAGTGGCGCGCATCGCCCGGGAGAACGGCGCTTCGGTGTTGGGCTTGACCGCCGAGGGATCACCACTGGCCAAGGCCAGTACGCTGAGCCTGAACATTCCGCTACCGGAAGACACCGACATCTATATGCCGATGACCTCGCGGATCATTCAGCTGACAGTGCTGGACGTGTTGGCGACCGGCATGACCTTGCGCCGTGGCGTGGACTTCCAGCCGCATTTGCGCAAGATCAAAGAGAGCTTGAACGCCAGTCGGTATCCGGTGGGGGATGAGTTTAATTAACCCCTTCGTTGCCTGACCCGGCCTCATCGCGAGCAGGCTCACTCCCACAGTGGATCTTCATGGGTCGCAACATGTGTGACCACCACAAATCCTTGTAGGAGTGAGCCTGCTCGCGATGGCGGCCGCTACAACACCGCTGATCTCGAGCTAAACCCCTACCCGCGCCTGCAGACTCAGATGCGCTTGCTGCCCCGGTGCCAGACTCAAGCTGTCGGTGCCGCCGCTCGCCGCTTCCACGCAGACAAACTCTGAAATCTCGTTCCAGCTCACCCCCAGCAACGGTCGCGTTCCGGGGTGCCAGACCACCGTCTCGCCATCGTCACCGGTATCGATGCATAACTGGCGCTGCCAGGCGTGATCCTTGAGCTGCAATTCGCCATCGTGCTGAAACACCCGCTGACAGCCGCCCTCAACCCGCAACTCGCCTTCCTGCTGACACGCCTGACGATTCAATTGGTCATATCCCTGCGCGCCTTCGAGTCCAGACAGCGCTACCTCACCGACATCGCCAATACGCCAATAGGCATGCAACGCCTGACTCAACTGGCACGGCAGGCTGTCTTGATGCTCCGTGCTCAGGCGCAATTCCAGGCGTTCGCCCAGGTGCGCATGCAGGTCCGCCTGCCAATCACACAGTTGCAACTGCCAATGCAATCGCACGCCCTGCTCGTCGTGACTGCTGTCCATCAGTTTCCAGTCGAGCAGCCGCGCCCAGCCGTGGGACGGCCAGGCGTTTTCGCTCGGATGCCGCCCATACCAGGGCCAGCACACCGGCACGCCACCGCGAATGGCACCGACATGCGGCCATTTCGCCGCGCACCAAAGCCAGGGCTTCTGTCCACGCGGCTGAAAGTGCAACAACTGCGCCCCCTGTCGGCTGAAAACCGCCTGACACAGCGGGTGATCGATTACGAGGACATCGCGCAGCTGATAGCGCTCCCAGGCAAATACCGGACGTGCACGCAAGGATTTGAAGAAGCGTTGAAGCGGATGCTCATGCATGTGCCACGGTCCTGAAAATCATCGGCTGTGCCAGCCCAAAAAAAAAGCGGACAGCCTGGGCCGTCCGCACAAATGCGCACATAGAGAGGAGCTTATCGCACCAGCGTTAGAACACCGACTGAATTTTCAGGCCGGCGACGATCGCGTCATCGACCTGATCAACCCCGCCCGGGTGTTTCACGTATTGCAGGTTGGGACGCACGGTCAGCCAGTTGGTGACGTGGAAACCATAGTTGATTTCAGCGTTGTATTCGGTGTCCTGGATCGGCAGGAAGCTTGGGTTGTCGTAGTCGTCGATACCGTTGACGCCGTTGATCAGCTTGCGATTCTTCTGCGCATCTTCGTTGACGTGAATGCGCGCGATACCGATGCCGACATCGTCCTTCGGACGGGCGTTGAAAGGACCTTTGTAGGTCAACATCAGGTTCTGATAGTTGTCGACCGTGTTGGTGTCCTTGTCGTGGAAGGTGGCGTTTGCAGCGATGCTCAGGCCACGGCTCTTGTCGCCGTTATGGTCGGTCAGCTGTTGCTGGGCAACGAACCAGTAACCGGACTTGCTGCTGTGACTGCGGTAAGCGTCGCCGCTGACAGCCGCATCATTGCCGTTGGCATCTTCACGAACGTCGTCGGCCTTGGCGGTACTTTTGTAGTAACCGACACGGTATTCGCCTGGCAGGCTGTTGACGTTGGGCGACCAGACCAGTTCGACCGGAATGATTGTGCCTTTGGTGCCGCTGCCACTGAGCTTGAAGCCGTTGCCGGTTTCCAGCTGCGACGGGTTCTGGTTGTACGCGCCGATCTGCGCGTAGAGCTCATCGTTGATGTTGTACTTCACGCGGATTGCGGCCTGGCTGACCGGCCAGTTGTACCAGATGCCACCGACCCAGTTACCCACTTGCGAGCCGCAGAACGCCAGGTTCTGGAAGTCGCACGGGAAGCTGTTGAAATCTTCGCCTTCGCCGAAGTAACCGGCCTTCACGTCGAGTGCGCCGTCGAAGTACTTTTGCTTGACCCACAACTGCGTCAGACGCCAGGTCTGGCCGCGCCCCCAGACTTCTTGCGAAGAACTGAAAGTACCGGCACGCGGATCGCCGATGCGGTCGTTGGAAATGTTGCGGCCACTACGCTCGGTGATCGCCAGTTTGAATTCGGCATCGTTCCAGCCGAAGATTTTTTCCAGGTCCAGTTTTGCCCCGAAGGCAAACTGGTCGCTGTAGCGCGCGGTCGTGTCGTCGTTGTAACCGCCCTTGAGGTTGGAGCCGACTTCCCCGACGTACTCGATCTGGAAATCGTAACCGGCATCAATCAGTTTGGTCCGTTCACCGCCCCAATCACCCGTCATCCATTTCGATTCCGGACTGAACGCCTCGGCAGCGTGCACGCTGCCTGCCAGGGTCATTGCCGCAATCGCCGACAACTGGCAGATCAGTTGGGCGTTGTTGTTCTTCTTCATCCCTACATCCTCGTTTTATTGTTATTAACTGTTTTTATCTAACGCGGTTTACATCGGTTGCGGCGGCGTCTCCAACCACCACGAGTTCGTCTTTCCTACAGTGATTCGCTATCGGCCTTTGAATTGGGTGACGTTGGCAACGTGAATTTCAGGTTGTGGCTTGCCCGCCACGCCCAGACGCTCCCCGGTGTTGGCATCGAACAGCAGCACTTTCGACGGGTCGAACTGCAACGTCAGGGTCTCGCCCACGGCCGGCGCGACATCCGGCGCCAGACGGCAGCAGACCTTGGTACCGTTGAGATTGACGAACACCAGCGTGTCGGGACCGGTCGGTTCGGTGACCTGGACTTCTGCGCGAATGGTCGGCAAACCATTCGGTTCGCCAACCGCGAGCACGATCTGCTCCGGGCGCATGCCGAGGATCACTTCGCGATCTTCCAGCCCGGCGTCCTGCATGCCCAATGGCAGCTCGCAACGCGCCTGACCGCTGTCGAGCAGCGCCATCAGGCGACCCTCCTTGCGCTGCAGGCGCAGGGGAATGAAGTTCATCGGCGGCGAACCGATGAAGCTCGCTACAAACAGGTTGGCCGGGTTGTTGTAGATGTCTTTTGGCGTGCCGAACTGCTGAATGATCCCGTCCTTCATCACCGCCACTTTGTCGCCCAGCGTCATGGCTTCGATCTGGTCGTGGGTCACGTAGACCGTGGTGGTTTTCAGGCGCTGGTGCATCAGTTTCATTTCGGTGCGCATCTCGACGCGCAGCTTGGCGTCGAGGTTGGAGAGGGGTTCGTCGAACAGGTAAATCTTAGGTCGACGCGCCAGGGCACGGCCCATCGCCACGCGCTGTTGCTGGCCGCCGGAAAGCTGGCCCGGCTTGCGGTTCAGCAGGTGTTCGATCTGCAGCAGCTTGGCCACCCGCGCGACTTCCTCGTCGATGTCGGCGGCCGGCATCTTGCGAATCTTCAGGCCGAACGCAATGTTGTCGCGCACGCTCATGGTCGGATACAGCGCGTAGGACTGGAACACCATGGCAATGTCGCGATCTTTCGGGCTCATGCCGCTGATGTCGGCGTCGTCCACCAGAATCGCGCCGCCGCTGATGGTTTCCAGGCCGGCGATGCAATTCATCAGCGTTGATTTACCGCAGCCGGACGGGCCGACCAGAATCAGGAATTCACCGTCATCGATTTTCAATTCGATGTTTTTCAAGGTGTCCGGCAAACCGGCGCCGTAGGTCTTGTTGACGTTGCGTAATTCGAGAGTTGCCATGTTCTACCCCTTGACCGCGCCGGACGTCAGCCCACGCAGGAAATACTTGCCAGCAAATATGTAGACCAGCAGTGTCGGCAGCCCGGCGATCATCGCGGCGGCCATATCAACGTTGTATTCCTTGGCCCCGGTGCTGGTGTTGACCAGGTTGTTGAGGGCCACGGTAATTGGCTGGGCATCGCCGCTGGCGAAGACCACGCCGAACAGGAAATCATTCCAGATCTGGGTGAACTGCCAGATCAGGCAGACCATCACGATCGGGATCGACATCGGCAGCAGGATCTTCCAGAAGATCGTGAAGAAACCCGCGCCATCCAGCCGTGCAGCCTTGACCAGCGCATCCGGGATGCTCACGTAGTAATTGCGGAAAAACAGCGTGGTGAACGCCAGGCCGTAGACGACGTGCACCAGGACCAGGCCAGTGGTGGTGTTGGCCAGACCGAACTTGCCGAGGGTGAATGAAGCCGGCAACAGCACGGTCTGGAACGGCAGAAAACAACCGAACAGCAACAAGCCGAAAAACAGCTGCGAACCACGGAAGCGCCACATCGACAGCACGTAACCGTTCATCGCGCCGATGAAGGTCGAGATCAGAACAGCCGGCACGGTGATTTTTACCGAGTTCCAGAAGTAGCCGCCTACGGTGTCCCAGGCTTTGATCCAGCCGATGCCGTCAATCACTTGCGGCCAGCTCAGCAGGTTGCCGGTGCGGATGTCTTCCGGGGTTTTGAAACTGGTCAGCAGCATGACGACCAGCGGGATCAGATAGATCGCAGCCGCCAGCAACAACGTTGCGTAAATCGCGATGCGGCTCAAGCTGATCGCCGGTTTGCCAGGTTGATTAGTCATGGCGTTTGCCTCGCAGCTCGGAGTACAGGTACGGCACCAGAATCGCCAGGATCGCGCCGAGCATCATCATGGCGCTGGCCGAACCGATGCCCATCTGGCCACGGCTGAAGGTGAAGGAATACATGAACATCGCCGGCAGGTCGGAGGAATAACCCGGACCACCCGCGGTCATTGCTGCCACCAGATCGAAGCTCTTGATTGCGATGTGCGCAAGGATCATGAAGGCGCTGAAAAACACCGGACGCAGGCTAGGCAGCACGATCTTCAGGTAGATAGTCGGCAGGCTTGCACCGTCGACTTGCGCGGCACGGATGATCGACTGATCGACACCGCGCAGACCGGCGAGGAACATCGCCATGACAAACCCCGAGGCTTGCCAGACGGCAGCAATCACCAGGCAGTAGACCACGCGATCCTGATCCACCAGCCAATCGAGACGGAAGCCTTCCCAGCCCCAGTCGCGCAGCATTTTGTCCAGGCCAAGGCCGGGGTTGAGCAACCATTTCCACGCGGTACCGGTGACGATCATCGAGAGCGCCATCGGGTACAGGTAAACGGTGCGAATGAAACCTTCCTTGCGAATGCGCTGATCGAGCAACACGGCAAGGAACACGCCAAGGACAAGGCTGATGCCGATGAACATGCCGCCGAAAAGGGCGAGGTTTTTACTCGCGACCCACCAGCGATCGTTGTCCATCAGGCGGATGTATTGCTGCAGGCCGACCCATTTGTAGCTCGGCATGAAGCTGGAATTGGTGAAGGACAGTACGAATGTCCAGATGATGTAACCGTAGAAACCAACCAACACGATGAGCATGCTCGGCGCGAGTACCAACTTGGGTAACCAGCGTTGCAGCGCATCGAACGGTGAGGCTTTGCTGAAAACCGCCACAGAACTCATCGGGATAATCCAGGTGAAGAAGGAGTGGTATCGGCGCTGATCCCTTGTGGGAGCGAGCCTGCTCGCGATAGCGGTGTATCAGTCGACATTGGTGTTGAATGTCAGTCAGCTATCGCGAGCAGGCTCGCTCCCACAGGGATGACTCAGTGCCGGAGATTACTGGGCAGCTTTGACCGCCGACGCCAGTTGACCGCTGGCCTTGGCCGGGTCTGCGTCCTTGTCGTTCATGAAGTTGGTAACCACGTCAAAGATCGCGCCTTGCACAGCCAGAGAAGTGGCCATGTTGTGCGCCATGCTCGGTTGCAGGCCGCCAGTCTTCTCGTCTGCCAGGAAATCCTTGGCAGCGGTTTGTGCGCAGGAATCGAAGCCCAGGGCGCTCATGTCGTTGAGCATGTCGGTGCGCACCGGGATCGAGCCTTTGTTGATGCTGAAGACTTTCTGAAAGTCTTTGCCCAGGGCGACCTTGGCCAGGTCTTGTTGAGCGGCGATGTCGCCCTTGCGATCAGCCTTGAGCTTGAACACGGCCAGCGAATCGATGTTGTAGGTGAAGGCTTTTTCGGTGCCCGGGAATGGCACGCACTGGTAGTCCTTGCCAGCCACCTTACCGGCAGCGGTCCATTCGCTTTTCGCCCAGTCGCCCATCATCTGCATACCGGCCTTGCCGTTGATGACATCGGCAGCGGCGATGTTCCAGTCACGCCCGGCGCGGTTCTGGTCCATATAACCGGTGAGTTTTTTCAGCTCGGTGAAGGCTTTGGTCATCTCCGGACCGGAAAGGGTTTTCTGATCGAGATCAACCAATGCCTTTTTGTAACCGTCGGCGCCCATCACCGACAGCACCACGTCTTCAAACACAGTGCTGTCCTGCCACGGCTGACCACCGTGGGCCAGCGCAATGAAACCTGCGGCCTTCAGTTTGTCGCCGGCTGCATAGAATTCTTCGAGGGTGGTCGGGGCCTTTTCAATCCCGGCTTTCTTGAACACTTGCGGGTTAATCCACAGCCAGTTGACGCGGTGAATGTTCACCGGCACGGCGACGTAATCGCCTTCGTACTTGACGGTGTCGGAGACTTTCTTGATCAGCAGGTTATCCCAGCCTTCAGCCTTGGCGACGTCGGTCAGGGTGTCGGTGCTGAGCAGGCCGGTGCTGCCCCATTCCTGGATGTCCGGGCCTTTGATCTGGGCAACGCCCGGCGGGTTACCGGCCACTGCGCGGCTTTTGAGTACGGTCATGGCCGTGGAGCCCCCACCGCCGGCGACTGCGCCGTCCTTCCAGGTGAAGCCGTCTTTTTCGACCTGGGCCTTGAGCACATCGACAGCGGCTTTTTCACCACCCGACGTCCACCAGTGAACGACTTCCACGGATCCTTTGGATTCGGCGGCAAGCACACTGAGCGGAAGCGCAGACAGGGAGGCGAGAGAAATGACTGTTGCGAGGCGAGAAATCGCGTTCATCGGGAAGTACCTTTCTTGTTGTTATGCATGCAAGTCTGGTGCTTGCGCTGCACGGATTCTAAACAGGAGTCATCCCCTCGCAGGTAACGAAGGGACGCGTGAATGTCACCGCATGGTTACATGGAACCGCTCTGGGCCAACCCTGCCAAGGCAGTTGCCATGCTCGGCGCCAGCGGCAGCCGCGGGATCAGCAACGCTTGCCAGGCGTGATACAGGTCAGGCTTGCCCGACCAGATATCGGCGCTCGGCCGGTTGAGCGGATCGAGCTCGTGGTGCCAGCTGCCATCGCAGCGGTCGATGAAATGTTGCTCGCAGAACTCCCAGAACAGTCGGTTCCAGGATTCGTATCGCGCATCGCCGGTACGCTTCAACAAGGCGCTGGCGGCGGCGCTGGCTTCGCAATGGGTCCAATGCAGACGGTGACGGACCACCGCGCGATTGTCCCAGTCGAGGGTGTAGACAATCCCCGGCGCGCCGTCGATGTTCCAGCCGTATCGGCAGTTGTGCTCGAACAGTTTTTGCGCATCGGTGGCGAGCCAGCCCGGCGTCAGCATCCCGGCCTGCACCCGCGCCGCTTCGAGGTGCAGCAATAGCCGCGCCCATTCGAAACCATGGCCGGGCGTGGTGCCGTAGGGACGGAAACCGTCGGCAGGATTGTCACGGTTGTAGTCCCGCAAAGGATTCCAGTCACGGTCGAAATGCTCGACCACCCGGTAATCATTGGCGGCGGCGTGCCCATGGATCACGCGCTCGACGATCCGCTGCGCCCGGCTGAGCCAGTGGTTGTCCCCGGTGACATCGGCCAGCGCAAGAAAGGCTTCGGTGGCGTGCATGTTGCTGTTGGCGCCGCGGTAGCTTTCTTCTTCGCTCCAGTCGCGATTGAAGGATTCGCGCATCGCGCCCTCCTCTTCGCTCCAGAACCAGGTATCGATGATGTCGATGGCGTCATCCAGTAGTGCCTGGGCGCCAGGACGTTGCGCGACCACAGCAGAACTCGCGGCGAGTGCGACGAACGCATGCAGATACGCGTTCTTGCCGGTGTTGCCGTCGCGATGCTCGGCGGTGGCAAACCAGCCACCCTGCACGGCGTCGCGCAACGGCCCGCGCAACGCTTGAATGCCGTGATCGACCAGCTCGGCAAAACCCGGCAAGCCCTGAATGTGGGCCATGGCAAAGCTGTGGGTCATGCGCGCGGTGTTCATGGTTTCGGCGTGGGCATCGGCCGGGAGGCGGCCCTTTTCATCGAGATTGCCGAAGCCTTCCGGGTGCCTCGAGGCTTTGGCGAAGTCCAGCAAACGCAGGCCTTCAGCAGCGAGCCATTGCTGGTGGGCGGGCGCGTACAGCCAACTGCTGAAATCCGGTCTGAAGGTGTCCATGGGGTGCCTTTTCTTGTTGTTATGACTGAGGGCAGTCTAAACAACGGGCAATGGCGAGCTTGTAACGAAGCGGGCAGGTTTTGTCACCAGACTGTGACATCTACACAACTATCGCGGCGAGTGATTCCTGTGGCGAGGGGATTTATCCCCGCTGGGTGGCGAAGCCGCCCCAAAAATGGATCTGTGGTGTATCAGGTGTACCTGGGGGGGCTGGAATCACGACTGCTGCGCAGCCGAACGGGGTGGTGTGGCATTCCGATAAATCCCCTCGCCACAGGAATTCCACTTGCAGCAAGGAGTGCGTTACTCGATTGAGCGTGGCAACTGCAACGTCACTCTCAACCCGCCTTCGCGTAAATTCTGCAGGCTGACTTCGCCGCCATGACTGTGAGCAATATTGCGCGCTATCCCAAGCCCCAATCCGTAACCCTGCTGCTGCCCGGCCAGGCGAAAGTGCGGCTCGAACACCTGCTCCATTCGCTGTTCAGGCACGCCCGGACCTTCGTCGTCGACATGCAGTACAAACGCGTTTTCATCATCATCGATGTGCAAATGCGCGTTCTGCCCATACTTCAATGCGTTGTCGATCAGGTTGCCGATGCAGCGCTTGAGTGCCAGCGGTTTGCCCGGATACGCCGCCAGTGCCCGCCCGTGCTGGGTCACACGGCCATTGCCGTTGGGCGCAAGATAAGGCTCCACCAGACAATCGAGCACGTGGTTGAGGTCCACCGGTTCGATGTTCTCGTGAATGTCGGTGTCTTTCACGCATTGCAGCGCGCCCTTCACCAGCAATTCCAGCTCATCCAGGTCGCGACCGAACTTGGCTTGCAGCTTCTCGTCCTCCAACAGTTCCACACGCAAGCGCAAACGCGTGATCGGCGTGCGCAGGTCATGGGAAATCGCGCTGAACAACTGACTGCGCTCAGTCAGATACCGGCTGATACGTTCGCGCATCGCATTGAATGCGCGCCCGACCTCGACAACTTCACTGCCACCGCCCTCTGCCACGGGCTGCACGTCCGCGCCCAGCGACATTTCCCGCGCGGCCCGGGCCAGACGCTTAAGCGGCCGACTCTGCCAGTGCACCAGCACGCCGATGAACAACAGCAAAAACCCGCTGGTGAGGACGATGAACCAGACCTGTTGCTTGGGCAGCCCTTGCTCTTCAAGACTGGTATAGGGTTCGGGCAGCAGCGAGGCGATGTACAGCCATTCGCCTGGCGCCATCTGGATCTGTGTGACCAGAACCGGCGGATTGACCGGCTCCAGGGTTAGCGCGTAGTGCGCCCAGGAACGCGGCAATTCATCGAGTTTTAATCCGCCGTTGAATATCCGCAGGTCCTCGGGGCTGACGAAGGTCACGGAAATGTCGGCGTTCTGACCCAGCGACTGACGCAGCACTTCGTCCACGGCTTTGAGTACCGCGGCTTTGCGCGGGGTGATCGGCAGCACTTCCATGCCCAAAGGTTTGTCATTGAGGGTCACCACGAATCGGGTGCCGCCCATGCTGCGCAACTGGTCGAGCACCAGCGGCCTGAAGGCCACCGGCAGCGAGCGAAAATAGCTGACGCTGGCGGTCATCGAATGGGCCAGGCTGCGGGCGCTGGTGACCAGCCCTTCGAGCTGCGTGGCGCGCAGTTGCGAGACCCAGATCACGCTGGACAGCGCCTGGGCGAACAGCACCGCCAGCAAGGTCAACAGCAACATGCGTCCAAGCAGGGAGCGCGGCACCGGCACTTTAGCGCCGAGTTTGCGGAAAAAATCAGTGACCATTGCTGGCAACCACATTGGCTGCCAGTTGGTAGCCGCTGCCGCGCACTGTGCGGATCAGCCGTGGCGGTTTATCGGTGTCGCGCAGGCGTTGGCGCAATCGACTGACGGCCATGTCGACGATGCGGTCCAGCGGCATCAGGTCGCGGCCACGGGTGGCGTTGCCAATGGTGTCGCGGTCGAGGATTTCCTGCGGGTGATCGAGGAACAGTTTCAACAGGGCAAAATCGGCACCGGACAGAATCACTTCTTCGCCGTCGGTGTGAAACAGCCGATGGCTGACCATGTCCAGCCGCCAGTCGTCAAAGGCCAGCACTTCGCTGCCGGAACGTTCCTGACCGAACTGGGCCCGGCGCAACAAGGCTTTGATGCGCGCCTGCAATTCACGCGGGCTGAAGGGTTTGCCGAGGTAATCGTCGGCGCCCAGCTCCAGACCGATGACGCGGTCGGCTTCGTCGGAACTGGCGGTGAGCATGATGATCGGTACCTGCGCCTGGCGCGGGTGCTGGCGAACCCAGCGACACAAGCTGAAACCATCTTCATCCGGCAGCATCACGTCGAGAATCACCAGATCGCTCGGTGCCTCGTTCAAGGCCTGGCGAAAGCCGGCGCCGTCGGGCGTGGTCCGTACCTGAAAACCGGCGCGGGTCAGGTAGGTGTCCAGCAACTCGCGTATCTCCTGATCGTCATCGACCAACAAAATCGACTTGTTGACTGAGCTCACGGCGGCGTCCTTGTTGTTTGAAGTGGGGCGGATTATGCCTTAAGCGCGGAACCAACAAACACCGCGGTAAAACTGTAGGAGCGAGCTCGCTCGCGATGGACGTCAACGATAACGCGGCAATCCTGACACCCCGCGGCGTTCACAGGTTTTTCGCGAGCAAGCTCGCTCCTACAGTGCTTGCGTTCAGGCTGGAATGGATTGGTCGAGCGCCACACCCGCGCCCATCAACCCGGGATACGGCGCCGTCACCAGCCACACCGGGATGCCTTTGAAGTAGTCGCTCATGCAGCCCTTGTCGGCGAAGCAACGGGCAAAACCGCTTTCGACAAAGAAATCGGCAAACCGCGGAATCACGCCACCGACGATGTACACGCCACCGCGTGCGCCCGTGGTCAGCACGTTGTTGCCTGCGACGCGCCCAAGCCAGCAACAGAATTGCTCCAGCACTTCCAGCGCAACCGGGTCGCCGGCCAGACCGGCAGCGGTCACCGACTCTGGCGAATCGAGCACCGGCTCATGGCCGTCCACCGCGCAAATCGCCCGATAGACACGCGGCAAACCGCTGCCACTCAAAGCCGTTTCGGCGCTGACATGCCCGATCTCGTCAAAGATGTGCTGCCACAACCGGGTTTCACGCGGACTGCTCAGCGGCAGATCCACATGCCCGCCCTCGCCCGGTAATGCCGCAAAGCGACCGTCGCCAAGGTCGAGCAAGGTGCCCACGCCAAGCCCCGTGCCCGGGCCGATCACTGCCGCTGGCCGCAGCGGTTGCGGCGTGCCTTCGCAGACCACGCGAAACTCGTCCGGCTGCAAACGGGTCATGCCCAGCGCCATCGCCGAAAAGTCGTTGATCAGCATCAGGTGATCCACCTGCAACAGCCGGCAGAAATTCTTCCGGCTGAGTCGCCAGTGATTGTTGGTGAATTTGAACTCGTCACCGCCCACCGGACCTGCCACCGACAGGCACACCGAACCGATTGAACCCAACTCCAGACCCAGCCCGGTCATGTAGACCGCGATGGCCTCTTCCGGGCTGACATGGTCTGCCGTTGCCAGCACCTGAATGGATTCCAGCTGCTGGTTTTTCCACAACGCGAACCGTGCGTTGGTCCCTCCGATGTCCCCGACCAAAGCCAGTTTCAATTAAGCGTCTCCAGGGCAGAAGTGAAGGCGCTGGCGCCCTGCTCTGCGGAGCTGAAGGCCATGCGCATGAAACCAAACAGTTCGCGACCGCTGCCGATGTTGTTGCCCAACAGGCCTTTGGCAGGTTCGCGCGCTGCAAATTCGTCGGCGTCTACCTTAAGCTCAAGTGTGCCTCTGACGCCATCGACGCGGATGATATCGCCCTCCTGCACCCGCGCCAAAGCGCCGCCGACGTAGGCTTCGGGACTGACATGAATGGCCGCCGGAATTTTCCCGGAAGCACCGGACATGCGCCCGTCAGTCACCAGGGCGACTTTGAACCCGCGATCCTGCAGCACACCCAGGAACGGCGTCATCTTGTGCAGTTCCGGCATGCCGTTGGAACGCGGCCCCTGGAAGCGCATGACGGCAACAAAATCCTTCTCCAGCAGACCAGCCTTGAATGCATCCGCCAGATCCTGTTGATCCTGAAACACCATCGCCGGTGCTTCGACAATCTGATTCTCCAGCGCCACGGCGGAGACCTTCATCACGCCGCGACCAAGGTTGCCTTCCATCACCCGCAAACCACCCTCTGGCGAGAACGCGCGGGACACCGGACGCAGAATGGTTTCGTCGAGACTGTCAGTCGGGCCTTCGCGCCACACCAGTTCGCCGTTATCGAGGAACGGTTCCCGGGTGTAGCGGCTCAAGCCGTGACCGAGCACGGTGTTGACGTTTTCGTGCAGCAGCCCGGCTGCGAGCAGTTCGCGGATCAGGAACGACATCCCGCCCGCCGCCTGGAAGTGGTTGATATCGGCCTTGCCGTTCGGATAGACATTGCTCAGGGTCGGGACGATTTCCGAAAGGTCGGCCATGTCCTGCCAGGTCAGCTGAATGCCCGCCGCCATGGCGATGGCCGGCATGTGCAAGGTGTGGTTGGTGGAACCGCCGGTGGCGTGCAACGCGACAATGGAGTTGACCAGGGAGCGCTCGTCGACGATTTCGCCGATTGGCATGAAGTGGCCATTCTGTTTGGTCAGACGCGTGACCTGATGCGCCGCTTCACGGGTCAGGGCGTCGCGCAGCGGCGTGTTCGGGTTGACGAAAGAAGCGCCCGGCAAGTGCAGGCCCATGACTTCCATCAGCAACTGATTGGTATTGGCGGTGCCGTAAAACGTGCAGGTTCCGGGGCTGTGGTAGGACTTCATTTCCGATTCCAGCAGCTCTTCACGGGTGGCCTTGCCTTCGGCATAACGCTGGCGCACATCGGCTTTCTGCTTGTTGGAAATACCCGAAACCATCGGCCCGCCCGGGACGAAGATGGTCGGCAGGTGACCGAAACGCAACGCGCCCATCATCAGGCCCGGAACGATCTTGTCGCAGATGCCGAGCATCAGCGCGCCGTCGAACATGTTGTGCGACAACGCTACGGCGGTGGACATCGCAATGACTTCACGGCTTGGCAGGCTCAGCTCCATGCCCGGCTCACCCTGCGTCACGCCATCGCACATGGCCGGCGTTCCCCCGGCGAACTGGCCGACCGAGCCGATTTCGCGCAGGGCATTCTTGATCTGTTCAGGAAAGACTTCGTACGGCTGGTGAGCCGAGAGCATGTCGTTATATGACGAAACAATTGCGATGTTGGCTGCGTTCATCATCCGCAGGTTGTGCTTGTCATCGCTGCCGCAACCGGCCACGCCGTGGGCGAAATTGGCGCATTGCAACTTGCCGCGCATCGGACCGTCGCTGGCAGCACCGCGGATAAGCGCGAGGTAAGCCTCACGTGTTGCGCGGCTGCGGGCGATAAGCCGTTCGGTGACCTCAAGGACGCGGGGATGCATGTGTAGAACTCCAGGCTAACGGATGTGGCGACCTGATTGTCTATGCTGACCAAGGGCCGCGGTCGATGGGATGACGGACGGTTTGCTTGATCGGTTGGACCAGTTGATTCAGGTCACTCGTTGTAGATTGAATAAAATATTGCCATTAAAAAGGCTTGTTTTCTATTTTTATGCGAATAATCTTGTAATTCCAACAACAAATCGACGGCGGCCCAGTTAATGACTCTTCGCATCGCAATCAATGGATTTGGCCGGATCGGCCGCAACGTCCTGCGCGCACTGTATACCCAAGGCTACCGCCAGGATTTGCAGATTGTGGCAATCAATGACCTGGGCGACAGTGCCATCAATGCGCATCTGCTCAAATACGACACGGTTCACGGCACGTTCGATGCTGATGTGCAGCATGATCAGGAAAGCCTGACCGTCAATGGTGACCGTATTGCCGTCAGCGCCATTCGCAACCCTGCCGAGCTGCCCTGGGCGGCGGAAAAAATCGACGTGGTGTTCGAATGCACCGGTTTGTTCACCGACCGGGCCAAAGCCGCTGCGCATATTACGGCGGGCGCGCGCAAAGTGATCATTTCGGCTCCGGCCAAAGGCGCAGACGCCACGGTGGTGTACGGGGTCAACCACGACATTCTGCGGCAATCGCATCAAATCATTTCCAACGCGTCGTGCACCACCAATTGCCTGGCACCCGTCGCTCAGGTGCTGCATCGCGAGCTGGGCATCGAGAGTGGGCTGATGACTACCATCCATGCCTACACCAATGACCAGAACCTGACCGACGTCTACCACTCCGACCCGTACCGCGCGCGTTCGGCCACGCAGAACATGATCCCGAGCAAGACCGGCGCTGCTGAAGCAGTCGGTCTGGTGTTGCCGGAACTGGCGGGCAAGCTGACCGGGATGGCAGTGCGCGTGCCGGTGATCAACGTTTCGCTGGTCGACCTGACCGTGCAGCTCAAGCGCGAAGCGTCGGCCGATGAAGTCAACGCGCTGCTCAAGGAAGCCAGCCAGCATTCGAAGATCCTCGGCTATAACACCCTGCCGCTGGTCTCGAGCGACTTCAATCACAACCCGCTGTCGTCGATCTTCGATGCCAATCACACCAAATCCAGCGGCAAACTGCTCAAAGTGCTGGCCTGGTACGACAACGAATGGGGCTTCTCCAACCGCATGCTCGATAACTGTCTGGCGCTGTGCAACGCCGAATAACGCAAATCGTGCAGGAGCGAGCTTGCTCGCGATGGACTTCTGGGCGCCGCTGGTGTCCAGACAGCACGCGTTACCGTTGACGACCATCGCGAGCAGGCTCGCTCCTACAGGAGGCAATGCGTATTTCATAACAAATAAGCGCTTGACCATTCGCGTGGATGATAAGCATTATCATTCGCTTGAAATGGATCAGGTTCTCCCGTGAGTCAATCGCGCTTCAATCACGTCTTCATCGCCCAGCGGGTTTCCTTGCTGCGCACGTTGGAGCGGATGGTCAACAATCACAGCACCGCTGAAGATCTTCTTCAAGAAACCTACTTGCGGGTCTCCCGTGCCCTCAGCGAGCGGGCCATCGATCACCTTGAGCCTTTTGTTTTCCAGACCGCCCGTAACCTGGCGCTCGACCATTTGCGCGCACGACGCATCCAGTCACGGACAATGCTCGACGATGTGCCGCTCGATGTGGTGGAAAGCATCGCTGCGCCAGCCAGCAGCGCCGAGGATGCTGCCCATGCCGAACAATTACTGGAGCGTTTGAATGTGAGTCTCGGTGAACTCAGCCATCGTCAGCAGCAGATATTCATTCTGAGCCGGCTGCACGGACACAGTTATCTGGAGATTGCCGACGAGCTCGATGTCTCGCTGAGCACCGTGCAAAAAGAGTTGAAGCTGATCATGGCCATCTGCGTCGGCGTCGCTGAACGCCTGAATGGCGACTGACTATTCAAGCGTGCGCTCAATTTATCGAGGGCCGACGGCGCTGAGCCCGGGCACCTTGCTACCCTTGCCGCACGTTCAGGCTTCACTTATAAAACAGCCGTGCACAGACACTGCCGAGGAAACACCGTGAAGGAAACCCGCCGCCCCTCTCTGCCCGAAACGGCGGATGACCCTGCCCGAGCCATGGACGAGGCCCTGGACTGGCTGATCGTGCTGGGCAGCCCAAACGAGGAGCAGACACGAGCGTTTCACGCCTGGCTGGCCGCCGACCCTCTGCATGAGCACGTGTTCGCCAAAGCGCAGGCCATCTGGGACGGTCCGCAGGTGGCGCAGTGCGCGCAGGATCTCGCTGCCCTGCCGCCCAAAGTCACCGTGCTTTCACGCCTGCGCCCGCACTGGCGCCCCTTGGCCACCGCCGCCGTGCTGATCCTTGGTTTGTTCAGCTTCGGCAATGTGCCTTTGCGCATTCAGGCTGATCATTTGACCGTGGTCGGCGAGCGCCAGCGCCTGCAGCTTGAGGACGGCTCAAAAGTGCTGCTCAACACCAACTCGGCTTTCTCCAGCACCATCAACGATCGACAGCGCGTGGCCCGCCTGTATGAGGGCGAAGCGTTTTTCGACGTGCCGGCCAGTCGTGACCAGCCGCTGCAAATCGATGCCGGGCCGGTGAAAGCCAGTGTCCGCGATACCGCTTTCGCGGTGCGTTACCTCGATGGCGTGGCGCAGGTTCGGGTGCAGCGCGGCGACATCGATTTGCAGGCCACCCGCGACGATGCGCGCATTCGCTTGTCTGCGGGCGAAAGCATCCGCATCGGTCCGAACGGTTTTGACCGCCCCGCCAAACTCGATGCAACCACCGACCTGGCCTGGGTTCAGGGCCGTCTGGTGTTCGAGAACTGTCCGTTGCACGAAGTGCTCGCGGAACTGCGCCGCTACTACCCCGGCTGGATCATCAACAACAACGAGCAGTTGGCGAATGTTGCCGTGACGGGCAATTACCGCCTCGATCAGCCGCTGGACGTGGTTCGCTCACTTGCGCACATCACCTCGGCTCGCCTGCAGGAATTTCCTGCGGTGGTGATTCTGAACTGAATGAGAATTATTTTTACTCGATAGCTGAAGCTCGTTCGTCTCGTTATAGCCAATGCAATTGATTCGCATCTCGCATGCCAATCAGCACCTATAAAGATTCGTGCGACACGGAGCGCTATCGATGTCCTCTCGCCTTACACGCCACTGCTCTTCACCTTCACGCGTATTGTCCCTGTTGACCGCCGCCATTCTGATGGCCGGCAGTGCATCGGCCATGGCCGCCACCGCCGCCGAGCAACCGAGCCGCAACATGGGCGACTATGCATTCGCCATTGCGCAGCAACCGCTGGTGTCGGCGCTCAACGCATTCACTGCCGTCACCGGTTGGCAAGTCGGCTTGCCGGCCGAACTGGCTGAAGGCGTAGCCTCGCCGGGAGTACGGGGTTCGTTGCCGCCGGAAAAAGCCCTGGAGCGCCTGTTGGTGGGGACCAACCTGAGCTATCGCAAACTGGGCAATAACAACATCGTGCTGGAAAAGCGCAGCACCAGCGGCGCCCTCAATCTGCAACAGGTCACCATCAGCGCCACCCGACAGGAACAGGACGTGGTCAGCGTGCCGAGCACTGTCACCGTACACACTCGCGAAGAGCTGGACCGCAACAACGTCAATAGCATCAAGGATCTGGTGCGTTACGAGCCCGGCGTTTCGGTAGGGGGTTCCGGTCAGCGCAGCGGCCTCACCGGTTACAACATCCGCGGCATCGACGGTGACCGCGTGTTGACTCAGGTGGATGGGGTGCAAGTGCCCGATGGTTTCTTCAATGGTCCGTATGCCCAGACCAACCGCAACTATGTCGATCCGGAAATCGTCAAGCGCGTGGAAATCCTCCGCGGCCCGGCTTCGGTGCTGTACGGCAGCAGCGCCATCGGCGGCGCAGTCAGCTACTACACCCTGGACCCTGACGACATCATCAAACCCGGCAAGGACGTCGGCGCACGCCTGAAAACCGGCTACAGCTCGGCCGATGACAGCTGGCTGACCTCGGGCACTGTGGCCGGCCGCACCGGCGAGTTCGACGGCCTGCTGCACCTGAGCCAGCGCAATGGTCATGAAACAGAGTCCTATGGCGAAACCGGTGGCACCGGGCTGAACCGCTCCGAGGCTAACCCCGAGGACGTGCGCACCACCAACGTTCTGGCCAAACTGGGCTGGAACTACGCCGACGACTCGCGCTTCGGGCTGACTTACGAGCACTACAAGGATGACCGCGACACCAACCAGCTGAGCGCGGTCGGCGGTCCATTCAACGCGGGGAGCGGTTTCGGTTTCTATAAATCGCGTACCGGCAATGACACCATCACCCGTGAGCGCTTCGGTCTGGAGCACAGCTTCGGCCTGGACAGCGCTTTGGCCGATCACATCAAATGGACGCTGAACTACCAGATCGCCAAGACCGACCAGAGCACCGAGGAAATCTATGCGCCATCGCGCACGGTGCTGCGTACCCGCGAAACCACCTATAAGGATCGCCAATGGGTGTTCGATGCCCAGGCCGACAAGTCGTTCGCCATCGCCGACACCGACCACCGCGTCACCTATGGCACCACCCTCAAACAGAACAAAGTCACCGGCCTGCGTACCGGCAGCGGCACATGCCTGACCGTGGCCGGCAGTTGTCGCACCATCGGCGCCGCCAGCGCCGCCGACACCCTGACCCCGGCCAGCGATTTCCCGGACCCGACCATCAACACCTACAGCCTGTTCGCCCAGGATGAGATCAGCTGGAACAACTGGACCTTCCTGCCCGGCGCACGCTATGACTACACCCAGCTCAAGCCGCACATCACCGACGAATTCCTGGCCACCGCCGACCAGAGCGGTAACGGCGTGATCAGCGACGACAGCAAGACCTGGCATCGTCTGTCACCCAAATTCGGCACCACCTACAGTTTCAACGACAACTACACCTGGTATGGCCAGTACGCTGAAGGCTTCCGTACGCCGACCGCCAAAGCCTTGTATGGCCGCTTCGAAAACACGTCCGGCGGCTATCACGTCGAGCCCAATCCCGACCTGAAACCGGAAAAGAGCAAGAGCTATGAAACCGGCCTGCGCGGCCAGTTCGAAGCGGGCACCTTCGATGTGGCGGTGTTCTACAACAAATACCGCGACTTCATCAATGAGAATGCCATCACCCCCGGTTACACCGAGCTCACGTTCCAGAGCAACAACATCAAACACGCCACCATCAAGGGCCTCGAACTCAAAGGTCGTTTGAACCTGGACAACTTCGGTGCGCCGCATGGTCTCTACACGCAAGGCTCGGTGGCCTACCTGCAGGGTCGCAACGATGACAACGGCGAGCCGCTTAACAGCATCAATCCACTGACCGGCGTGTTCGGCCTGGGTTATGACCAGGACACCTACGGCGGCCTGTTGAGCTGGACCCTGGTCAAACGCAAAACCCGGGTCGACAGCAGCAGCTTCAACACCCCGGATGGCACCAGCACCCAGTTCAAGACCCCGGGCTATGGCGTGCTCGACCTGGCGGGATTCTACAAAGTGACCGACGATCTGACCCTCAACGCTGGCCTGTACAACCTGACCGACAAGAAGTACTGGCAGTGGGATGACGTGCGCGGTTACGACAACGTCGGCGAAGCTTCGGTGACGCAACCGGCCAACCTTGATCGCCTGACCCAACCGGGTCGTAACTTCTCGGTCAATCTGGTCTGGGATATCTGACCCGGTGGGTCCTCCCTGCGCTCTCTCACCGGAGCGCGGGGATTTTTTTACTGTGTGGCGCCGCCCCGTTCGTCTCGTTACCAAGCGCCTCTTTTTCTCAAGGACTTCTCATGACTTCCCAGCACACTGCTCAACGCCCTGCACTGCGTTCGCAACGTTTGAACCTGATCACTCACGAACCTCACACCAAACTCGATGCGTTGGTCAAAGCCCACGCACCATTCGAAACCCAGGCCAACTTCGCGCGTTTCGTGGTCGCCCAGTATTTGTTCCAGTCGGAACTGGTGTCGTTGTACGACGATATCGAATTGATCGCCATCGTGCCGGACTTGCCAGCCCGTTGTCGCGCTGAAGCGGCCAAGGCTGACCTGGCGGATCTGGAAACCGAAGTGCCGGAGCCGGTTGCCGGCGCCGTGACCCGCCCAACCAAAGCCGAGGCCCTGGGCTGGTTGTTTGTTTCGGAAGGCTCGAAGCTCGGTGCGGCTTTCCTGATCAAGCGTGCGGTGGGTCTTGGCTTGAGCGAAACCTTTGGCGCTCGTCACCTCGCCGAACCGGCCGGTGGCCGCGCTGAAGGCTGGAAAAGCTTCGTCAAGACGCTCGATGGACTGGCGTTCAGCGCGCAAGAAGAAGCCGAGCTGGATAAAGGCGCAATCGATGCGTTCAACCGTTTCACCGTTCTGCTGGAACAGGCGTACTCGACCGCAGCCGAACCTGCCTGATCACACCGCACCTGTGAGCGAGGCTTGCCCGCGAAGAAGGCACCTCGGACTTTCAGACAGACCGCGTTATCGTTCTTCGCGGGCAAGCCTCGCTCCTACAAGTTACAACGCCTTATGACTCGCACACCCCTGGCTCGAATCCTCTTCGCCCTGCTGGCTTACGTCAGCCTGGGCATCGGCCTGATTGCCATCGTCGTTCCTGGCTTGCCAACGACCGAATTCATCCTGCTGGCCGCTTGGGCCGCGACCAAAAGCTCGCCGCGCCTGAGTGCCTGGCTGGAAAACCACCGGCTGTTGGGGCCGATCCTGCATAACTGGCGCAACGGTAAAATCATCGCTCGTCGCGCCAAGGTCAGCGCCACCGTCAGCATGCTGCTGTGCGCGGGGTTGATGCTGGGAATGCTGGGTCATGGGTGGCCGATCTATCTGGCGATTGCGGGCATGAGTGTGGGCAATATTTGGTTGTGGTCGCGCCCGGAATCGTTGCCGAAAACCTCCTGAATTCTTGTTCTTTTCAGGGCATTGTCCTGCGCAAACGTTCACCTGTTGCCGTTCGTCGGCTGGCATTCATGCAACCTGCGCCCACGCCGATGTGCCTTGAATGGCGCTGAATGGATTTGGCAAACCGGGTCGACTTCGACTCACAGCCAACACCTCATCCATTCGCGAGTTCGCCCCATGTTCGACTCTCTCTCCATCCGCCTGAAAATCGTTCTGTTGTCCGGGCTATGCCTGCTGGGCGTGGTCGTTCTGATCGTCGGCATGAACATTTACCAGACCAACCAGAACGACCAGTTGGTTAGCGCCTCCAGTAGCAAAATGCTGACTGCCAGCGTGCAGGATTTGCTTGAAGCCAAGGCCGCCGAACAAGCGGTGCGGGTGCAGCAGACTTTTGGCGAAAGTTTGCTGGTGGTCACCGCGCTGGCGGACCAGATCAAGGACTTGCGCACCATGGCCGCCAAGCGCTCGCTTGAAGCCGGCGCGGTGCGCGAAGAACTCAACCAGAACCTGAAAACCGCATTCGAGCGAAACACCAAAGTGCTGGGCATCTGGCTGGCGTTCGAACCCAACGGTCTGGACGGCAGGGACAGCGAGTTCGCCAATGATGAGGCGCGCCAGTCCAACGAAGCAGGCCGCTTCGCCAGTTACTGGAGCCGCGCCGGCGGGGCCGGGATCAACACGATCATGGTCGAAGACGACATGACCAAAACCACCCTCAGCCTCAGCGGCACACCCTACAACAGCTGGTACACCTGCCCTCGCGACAGCAAGCGCACCTGCCTGCTGGACCCGTATGCCGACACGGTTGCCGGCAAGGAAATGCTCATGACGACCATTTCCGTACCGCTGCTGGTGGACGGCAAGTCCATTGGCGTGGTCGGCGTGGACATCGCCCTCGACGCACTGCAGGCCGCGGCCGTCAATTCCCAGCGCGATCTGTTCAACAACGCCGGGCATATGCTGATCGTCTCTGGCAGCGGCGTGCTGGCCGGGTACAGTAATGACGCCAGCAAAGTCGGGAAAACTATCGCTGACACACTGGGGGCTGACGGTAAGGATGTCCTGCAATTGCTCGGTGCGGGCATGCCAAAAATCCTTGAACAGGGTGATTTGATTCGTGCGGTTTATCCGGTCCGTCCGATTACCGATTCCAAGGCCTGGGCCGTGGTGATCGACCTGCCCAGGCACGTGCTGCTGGCAGACTCGGTCAAGTTGCAGGAAGTGCTTGATGACGCTCAGCAGAGCGGCACGGTGATGGCGGTGGCCGTTGCGGTGGCAGCCGGGCTGATCGGTTTATTGCTGATCTGGCTGACCGCGACAGGCGTGACCCGGCCGATCAACAGCGTGGCCGAGATGCTCAAGGCGATTGCGAGCGGCGACGGCGACCTGACCCAGCGCTTGCAGTACAGCAAAAAGGACGAACTCGGCGAACTGGTCAGCTGGTTCAACCGCTTCCTCGACAAGCTGCAACCGACCATCGCGCAGATCAAGCAAAGCATCACCGATGCGCGCGGCACCGCCGATCAGTCTTCGGAAATTGCTCGCCAGACCAGTGAAGGCATGCAAGTGCAGTTTCGCGAAATCGATCAGGTCGCCACCGCGTCCAATGAAATGAGCGCCACCGCGCACGACGTTGCCAACAGCGCGTCGAATGCCGCCAACGCCGCCAAGGGCGCCGACCAGTCCGCCCGCGACGGCATGTCGATCATCGAGCGCAGCACCCGCGACATCAATCAACTGGCCGACGAAGTCAGTAAAGCAGTGGGTGAAGTCGAAGCACTGGCGGTCAACAGCGAGCAGATCGGCTCGGTGCTGGAAGTGATCCGCAGCATCGCCGAGCAAACCAACCTGCTCGCACTCAACGCGGCAATCGAAGCGGCTCGCGCCGGTGAAAGCGGCCGTGGTTTTGCGGTGGTCGCCGACGAGGTACGCAACCTGGCCAAACGCACGCAGGATTCGGTGGAAGAGATTCGCATCGTCATCGAACGCATCCAGACCGGGACACGCGGCGTCGTGGCCACCATGCACTCAAGCCAGACCCAGGCGCACAGCAACGCCGGGCAGATTCAGCAAGCGGTGCAAGCCTTGAGCAAAATCAGCGATGCGGTCACCGTGATCAGCGACATGAACCTGCAGATCGCCAGCGCCGCCGAACAGCAAAGCGCAGTCGCCGAAGAGGTCAACCGCAACGTTTCGGCCATCCGCACCGTGACCGAAACCCTGACCGGGCAAGCGACTGAATCGGCGCAGATCAGCAGCCACCTCAATGCCCTGGCCAATCAGCAGATGAAATTGATGGATCAGTTCCGGGTGTAAAGCTCACCGCAGATCCCTGTGGGAGAGGGCTTGCTCGCGAAAGCGGTGTATCATTCAGAAGCTGATGGTCCCTTCGCGAGCAAGCCCACAGCTTTCATTCTGCCTGTCACTTCTTTTGATCTATGCTCGAGCCCTCTCCCGGAGGGCCTTCGATGACTGATCTACTCACGCCCATCCAAGCCGCACTCGGCTTGCCGAACACCCAGACCCCGTTCACCTCGCATGGCGCCCTGCCCTCGGCGTTCGCCGTCACGGAGCTTGCGTGCGCCAGCATTGCCGCCGCCGGTCAAGCTGTCGGGCAATGGCTGCTGCAACACACCGGCCGCTTGCCCGGCCTGGAAGTCGACCGTCGCCTGGCATCGTTCTGGTTCGCTACCTCGATCCGCCCAGTCGGTTGGACTGTGCCGCCTTTGTGGGACCCGATCGCCGGTGACTACGCAACCAAGGATGGCTGGATTCGCCTGCACACCAACGCGCCGCACCATCGCGCGGCGGCCGAGACGGTGCTGGGCGCCTGTGCCGATCGTGCGGCCATGGCCAGCAGCGTGGCGCAATGGGAGAAAACCGCGTTGGAGGACGCCGTGGTCGCGGCGGGAGGTTGCGCCGCACAAATGCGCACATGGGCGCAGTGGCAGGCGCATCCGCAAGGACTGGCCGTGAATGCCGAGCCGCTGATCCAGTTCGCCGGCAACGGCAGTCAGCACGGCAAACCCTGGCGAGGTTCGGTGGCGCAACCGCTCGCCGGGATCCGGGTCCTCGATTTGACCCGAGTGCTTGCCGGCCCGGTCGCCAGTCGTTTTCTGGCGGGGCTCGGTGCCGACGTTTTGCGCATCGATCCGCCGACCTGGAATGAGCCCGGCGTGGTGCCCGAAGTCACTTTGGGCAAACGCTGCGCGCGCCTCGATCTACATCAACCCGCCGACCGGGTGGTGTTTGAAAGCCTGCTCAAGGATGCCGACATTTTGCTGCACGGCTATCGAGCGGATGCCCTTGAGCGCTTGGGTTATGGCCCCGCCGAACGGCAAAACCTGGCGCCCGGCCTGATCGATGTAAGCCTGAACGCTTACGGCTGGTGCGGCCCGTGGCGCCATCGTCGAGGGTTCGACAGCCTGGTGCAAATGAGCAGCGGCATTGCTGAAGCAGGCATGCAGTGGAAAAACGCTGACAAGCCGACGCCGTTGCCCTTGCAAGCGCTTGACCACGCAACCGGGTATTTGATGGCTGCTGCGGCGATCAGATTGCTGGGCAGCGCAGGCTCGGCGCGGTTGTCTTTGGCGCGCACGGCGAAGCTGTTGATCGAGGGCGGCGCCGGGACTGAGGAGTCGTTACGGCCCGAGGATGCACACGATCAAGGCGTTTTGGTGGAGCAGACGCCATGGGGACCGGCGCATCGCTTGAATGTACCGCTGAAAATCAGCGGGACGCCGTTGCAGTGGACGCTGGCGTCCTGTGAATTGGGTTCCCATCGCGCTCAGTGGTGGTGACTGTTCTGCCGCCCTCGCGAGCAAGCCTCGCTCCCACATTGGTTGACCGCGTGTAACCGCAGCCACTGGGTCGCTGCAGGAGCGAGCGGTTCAGCGCTCCGACTTGCCCGCGAAGAGGCAGCATTGCCCACCTGATTCACCGCGCCATACACAAAACCCTGTGGGAGCAGGGGCTTGCCCGCGAAAAGGTCGGCGTTACCGACGTAAGTTCTGGATCAGTCCACAGCTTTCACAACGTCAACAACCCGCTGTACAACCCATAAGCCGCCAACCCTGCCCCCGCAAGCACGCAGGCAAAAATCCCCTTTTCGATACGCGTGAACAGCGGCAGGCCCTGCTCACGTTTTGCCTTGGCAAACAGAATCACCCCCGGCGCGTACAACAACGCCGACAGCAACAAATATTTCACCCCGCCGGCATACAGCAGCCACACCGCGTAAACCAGCGCAATGCCGCCAATCATCAGGTCCTTGGTGCGTTCCGCCGAGGCATGCTCATACGTTTCGCCGCGTCCGCTCAGCAACACCGCATACGCCGCCGACCACAAATACGGCACCAGAATCATCGAGGATGCCAGGTAGATCAGGCTGGTGTAAGTGCCGGCAGAAAACAGCGTGATCAGCAGAAATATCTGGATCATCACATTGGTCAGCCACAACGCATTGATCGGCACATGATTGGCGTTTTCCTTGGTCAGGAACGCTGGCATAGTTTTGTCCTTCGCGGTGGCGAAGAGGATTTCAGCGCACAGCAGCGCCCACGACAGCAGCGCGCCAAGCAACGAAACCGCCAGGCCCACGCTGATCAGCAAAGCGCCCCAAGGGCCGACGATATGTTCCAGCACCCCGGCCAGTGACGGGTTCTGCAATTTGGCCAGTTCCGGCTGACTCATGATCCCCAGCGACAACACATTCACTAACACCAGCAGCGCCAACACTCCGAGAAAACCGATCACGGTTGCCCGACCGACGTCGCTGCGTTTTTCCGCTCGGGCCGAATAGACACTGGCGCCTTCGATGCCGATGAACACGAACACCGTGACCAGCATCATGTGGCGCACCTGTTCCATCACGCTGCCAAAATCCGGGTTGCTGCGGCCCCAGATGTCCCTCGTGAAAATATCAGCCTTGAACGCCACAGCGGCGATCACGATAAAGATGATCAGCGGCACAATTTTCGCCACGGTGGTGACCTGATTGATGAACGCCGCTTCCTTGATCCCGCGCATCACCAGAAAATGCACGGCCCACAGCAACACCGACGCGCAACCGATGGCGATCGGTGTGTTGCCCTGACCGAAGACCGGAAAGAAATACCCGAGCGTGCTGAACAACAGAACGAAATACCCGACATTGCCCAGCCAGGCACTGATCCAGTAACCCCACGCCGACGAAAACCCCATGTAATCGCCGAACCCGGCCTTGGCATAAGCGTACACACCGGAGTCCAGCTCGGGTTTGCGATTGGCCAGGGTCTGGAAGACAAAGGCCAGGGTCAGCATGCCCACCGCGGTGATCGCCCAGCCAATCAAAATCGCGCCGACGTCGGCCCGGGCCGCCATGTTCTGCGGCAGGGAAAATATCCCGCCGCCAATCATCGAGCCCACGACCAGAGCGATCAGCGCACCCAGCTTCAGTTTGTGCGTCGGTTGCGGCATGCCTGCTTTTCCTTTTTCGGTGCGACCCGCGCCGCAATAACTGTCACATCAATATCTTTAACTTAGGCGAACTAGCAATAACGTTCACTGAAGATCCTCAATCTTTATAGCCGAGCCTTCTATGCAGAGCATCAGTAATAACAGGCTAAAGCAAACGTAAATAAGTTATTCCATCTACGCATCATCGGCAAAAAAATTTGCGTAAAGCGCAAAACCAACTAGCGTAAGTACTCCGAGCAATGCGAAGCGTTCCTGTCTGGTCGCATAAGGCCTCTAGACAGCGCCTTTGCAGCAATGCCGACAGGCTCGCGGAAACCCTTAAGTCTTTCAATAACAATGGAATGTGCCCATGCACTGATCTAAGTCAGCTGATTGATTAGCTAACAGAATTACTCTGTTGTCTCTCTTCTCCTGCACGGAGTCATGCAATGTCTGAATCCCCCGGAAAACTGAAACTCGGCGCATTGGTCGCGCTGGTGGTCGGCTCGATGATTGGTGGCGGGATCTTCTCTTTGCCGCAAAACATGGCCGCCAGCGCCGATGTCGGCGCGGTGCTGATCGGCTGGGCCATCACGGCAGTCGGCATGCTGACCCTCGCGTTCGTGTTCCAGACCCTGGCCAATCGCAAGCCCGATCTGGACGGCGGGGTCTATGCCTACGCCAAGGCCGGTTTCGGCGATTACATGGGTTTCTCGTCTGCGTGGGGTTACTGGATCAGTGCCTGGCTGGGCAACGTCGGTTACTTCGTGCTGCTGTTCAGCACCCTCGGTTACTTCTTCCCGATATTTGGGGAGGGGAACACGCCTGCCGCGGTCATCGGCGCTTCGCTGCTGTTGTGGGCCGTGCATTTTCTGGTGCTGCGCGGGATCAAGGAAGCGGCGTTCATCAACCTCGTGACCACGGTCGCCAAGATCGTGCCGCTGGTGCTGTTCGTGCTGATCGCGATTTTCGCCTTCAAACTGGAAATCTTCACCGCTGATATCTGGGGGGTGAAAAACCCTGATCTGGGCAGCGTGATGAACCAGGTGCGCAACATGATGCTGGTCACCGTCTGGGTGTTCATCGGTATCGAAGGCGCGAGCATTTTCTCGTCCCGGGCGGAAAAGCGCAGCGATGTCGGCAAGGCCACCGTAATCGGTTTCATCACCGTGCTGCTGTTCCTGATGCTGGTGAACGTTCTGTCACTGGGCATCATGACCCAGCCGGAACTGGCCAAATTGCAGAACCCGTCGATGGCCGCCGTGCTGGAGCATGTGGTCGGGCATTGGGGTGCGGTGTTGATCAGCGTCGGCCTGATCATTTCCCTGCTGGGCGCGTTGCTGTCGTGGGTGCTGCTGTGTGCGGAGATCATGTTCGCCGCCGCGAAAGACCACACCATGCCGGCGTTCCTGCGCAAGGAAAACGCCAACCATGTGCCGGTCAATGCCTTGTGGCTGACCAACGCGATGGTTCAGCTTTTCCTGATTATCACGTTGTTTTCGGCCAGTACTTACCTGTCGCTGATCTACCTCGCCACCTCGATGATTCTGGTGCCGTACCTGTGGTCGGCGGCTTACGCCCTGCTGCTGGCGGTGCGTGGCGAGAGTTATGAAAACGCTGTGGCCGAACGCAAGAAAGACTTGTTGATCGGTGGTATAGCCCTGATCTACGCGCTCTGGCTGCTGTACGCCGGCGGTGTCAAATACCTGCTGCTGTCGGCGTTGTTGTATGCGCCCGGCGCAATCCTGTTTGCCAAGGCCAAGCTTGAAGTCAACAAACCGGTTTTCACCAACGTCGAGAAGCTGATTTTTGCCGCAGTCGTCATAGGCGCTCTGGTGGCGGCTTACGGACTCTACGACGGCTTCCTGACCCTGTAACACCCGACTTGTTCATCTGGAGGATCACTGTAATGACCACGGAAAAAGTGAAGTACGGCGTACATTCCGAAGCCGGCAAACTGCGCAAAGTCATGGTTTGCTCCCCAGGCCTGGCCCACCAGCGGCTGACTCCCAACAACTGTGACGAACTGCTGTTCGACGATGTTCTCTGGGTTGCCCAGGCCAAACGCGACCATTTCGACTTCGTTACCAAAATGCGTGAACGCGGGATCGACGTGCTGGAAATGCACAACCTGCTGACTGACATCGTCGCGACCCCTGAAGCACTGGACTGGATTCTGGAGCGCAAGGTCACCGCCGATTCGGTGGGCCTGGGTTTAATCAACGAAGTGAAGTCATGGTTGCGCAGTCTCGAGCCGCGGCATATCGCCGAGTTCCTGATCGGTGGCGTGTCGGCCGATGATCTGCCGGACAGTTTCGGCGGCAAGACCATCCAGATGTTCCGCGACTTCCTGGGCCACTCCAGCTTCATCCTGCCGCCGCTGCCCAACACCCAGTTCACCCGCGACACCACTTGCTGGATCTACGGTGGCGTAACGCTGAACCCGATGTACTGGCCGGCGCGTCGTCAGGAAACCTTGCTGGCGACCGCCATCTACAAATTCCACCCGCAGTTCACCGGCGCCGAATTCGACATCTGGTACGGCGACCCGGACAAAGACCACGGCAGCTCGACCCTTGAAGGCGGCGACGTGATGCCGATCGGCAACGGCGTGGTGTTGATCGGTATGGGCGAGCGTTCATCGCGCCAGGCCATCGGCCAATTGGCCTTGAACCTGTTCAAGAACAAAGCTGTGGAACGGGTGATCGTGGCCGGTCTGCCGAAGTCCCGCGCGGCGATGCACCTGGACACCGTGTTCAGTTTCTGCGACCGCGACCTGGTGACGATCTTTCCGGAGGTGGTCAACCAGATCGTCGCGTTCACCCTGCGACCTGATGAGAGCAAACAGGGAGGTATCGACATTCGCCGCGAAGAAACCAGCTTCCTCGACACCGTGGCCGCCGCGCTTGACCTCAAAGCGCTGCGCGTGGTGGAAACCGGCGGCAACAGCTTCGCCGCCGAACGCGAGCAATGGGACGACGGCAATAACGTGGTGGCGGTGGAGCCCGGCGTGGTCATCGGTTACGACCGCAACACTTACACCAACACCCTGCTGCGCAAGGCCGGCGTGGAAGTCATCACCATCAGCGCCGGCGAACTCGGCCGCGGCCGTGGCGGCGGCCATTGCATGACCTGCCCGATCATTCGCGATCCTGTCGATTACTAAGCGACCATCCCGGCGGCCCATACCCGTGGCCGCCGGGCCGATTACCGAATCCAAGGAGAATCATCATGGCGTTCAATATCCACAACCGTAATTTGCTCAGCCTCGAACATCACACGCCTCGTGAGCTGCGCTACCTGCTTGATCTGTCCCGCGACCTCAAGCGTGCCAAATACACCGGCACCGAACAGCAACATCTCAAAGGCAACAACATCGCGCTGATCTTCGAAAAGACTTCGACCCGCACCCGCTGCGCCTTCGAAGTCGCGGCCTATGACCAGGGCGCGAACGTCACTTACATCGATCCGAACTCCTCGCAGATTGGCCACAAGGAAAGCATGAAGGACACCGCCCGGGTGCTTGGGCGCATGTACGATGCTATCGAATACCGCGGGTTCAAGCAGGAAATCGTCGAGGAGCTGGCGAAGTTCGCCGGGGTGCCGGTGTTCAACGGCCTGACCGACGAATACCACCCGACGCAAATGATCGCCGATGTGCTGACCATGCGTGAGCATGCCGACAAGCCGATCCACGAGATCAGCTACGCCTACCTGGGCGATGCGCGCAACAACATGGGCAATTCTTTGCTGCTGATCGGCGCCAAGCTGGGCATGGATGTGCGCATCTGCGCGCCCAAAGCCCTGTGGCCGCTGGATGATCTGGTCGCACGGTGCAAGCAATACGCCGAAGAAAGCGGTGCGCGCATCACCCTCACCGAAGACCCGCAAGCGGCAGTTAAAGGCGTGGACTTCATTCACACCGATGTCTGGGTGTCGATGGGCGAACCGGTCGAAGCCTGGGCCGAACGTATCCAGCAGTTGCTGCCGTATCAGGTCAACGCCGAACTGATGAAAGCCACCGGCAACCCGCGCACCAAGTTCATGCATTGCTTGCCGGCCTTTCATAACAGCGAGACCAAGATCGGCAAACAGATCGCCGAGCAATACCCGCACCTGACCAACGGCATCGAGGTGACCGACGACGTGTTCGAGTCCCCGGCGTGCATCGCCTTCGAGCAAGCGGAAAATCGCATGCACACCATCAAGGCGATCCTGGTCTCGACGCTGGCTGATCTCTGAGGACCGACACGACTCTCCCGGTTGGAACCAGCCCCTCTGTGGGAGTGAGCCTGCTCGCGATAGCGGAGTAACAGTCAACATCACCGTTGAATGTGAAAGGGTCATCGCGAGCAGGCTCACTCCCACACTGATCGGGTTCAAGCAGGGAGATCGAGTTGCTCGCAACATCTTTGTTTAAAAGGACTGCATTATGCGTATCGTCGTCGCCCTGGGCGGTAACGCCCTGCTCCGCCGTGGTGAACCCATGACCGCGGACAATCAACGCGCCAACATCCGCGTCGCCACTGAACAAATTGCCCGGATCCACCCCGGCAACGAACTCGTCATCGCTCATGGCAATGGCCCACAGGTTGGGCTGCTGTCGCTGCAAGCGGCGGCCTACACGTCAGTTTCACCTTACCCGCTGGACGTGCTCGGTGCCGAAACCGAAGGCATGATCGGCTACATCATCGAACAGGAACTGGGCAATCTGCTGGATTTCGAAGTGCCGTTCGCCACCCTGCTCACCCAAGTGGAAGTCGACGCCAACGACCCGGCCTTCCAGAACCCGACCAAACCGATCGGCCCGGTGTACGGCAAAGTCGAAGCAGAGAAACTCGCCGCCGAGAAAGGCTGGGCGATTGCCCCGGACGGCGATAAATTCCGCCGCGTGGTCGCCAGCCCGAGACCGAAACGCATTTTCGAAATTCGTCCGATCAAATGGCTGCTGGAAAAAGGCAGCATTGTCATTTGTGCCGGCGGCGGCGGCATCCCGACGATGTATGGCCCCCACGGCAAACTGCAAGGCGTGGAGGCGGTGATCGACAAGGATCTGTGCTCGGCGCTGCTGGCCGAACAGCTGGATGCCGATTTGCTGGTGATCGCCACCGACGTCAACGCGGCTTTCATCGACTTCGGCAAACCGACGCAGAAAGCCATCGGCCAGGCGCACCCGGACGAAATGGAAAAACTCGGCTTCGCTGCCGGCTCCATGGGACCCAAGGTGCAAGCGGCCTGCGAATTCGCCCGCCATACTGGAAAAACCGCGGTGATCGGTTCACTCTCGGACATCCAAACGATCGTCCAGGGCACGGCCGGCACGCGTATCAGCACGGCGAAACCTGGTATTACTTACCTGTAAGGAGAGACGTCAATGGCAACGTTCGAGCCAGGACATCTGCACATCGAGCGTCATGCGCTGACCCCCGATGATGTCAACTACAATGTGCACCTGGACTATGAGGTCATGCAGGATCCCAAGGAAGGTAAAGGGATACTGTTCACCATCCATGGCAGCATGCAGGGGAAGGACATGAAGGAGACCTTCTTTCTGCCCAAAGCCGAGGCTTATAACTTTGCCAATAACGTAACAAAAATCGCCGAGAAGTACGGCATCCCAAAGACTCATAGCCAGATCGGCTCTGTTCACAAACATTACGATTTGATGTTTGAAGACATTCGAAAGAAGTTGGACATGAAGTCCGGCGACCCGGTAAATCTGGAGAACTTCGAATAACTTCTGCAAAAGCCCCGCAGAACGTCCAGAGGCAACTGTGGGAGCCAGCCTGCTGGCGATAGCGGAGTGTCAGACGACAAACATGTTGAATGTCCGATCCGCCAATCGCCAGCAGGCTGGCTCCCACAAGGGGTGTCGCGCCCCAAGTCTAGCGCAGGATTTCACCAACCACCCCGCTCCAAGGCATACTTGCCACCCTCCGCACCTCAGAACCCAGAACCGCCTCATGCGTATCCACGTCAGCTTCATCGACCGCGTCGGCATTACCCAGGAAGTCCTGGCCTTGCTCGGTGGGCGCAACCTTAATCTGGATGCGGTGGAAATGGTCCCGCCCAACGTCTACATCGACGCCCCGACCCTCAGTCCGCAAGTGCTCGAAGAATTGCGCGACGCCTTGCTCAGCGTGCGCGGCGTGCAGGCAATGACGGTGGTCGACATCCTGCCCGGTCAGCGTCGGCACCTGCAGCTCGACGCGTTGCTTGCGGCGATGACCGACCCGGTGCTGGCCGTGGACAGTGCCGGGAAAGTCTTGTTGGCCAACCCGGCGCTGATTGCTCTGTACGAGCGCGAACCCGCCGGTGAAAGCGTCGCCGAGCTGTTCGCCGACCCCGCCTTGCTCGATGCCCTGCTGGAAAACGGCTTCCGCCTGCCACTGCGCGAAATCACCGTCAACGGCCAGACCCTGCTGCTCGACGCCACGCCGATCACCGATGCGGGCGCCTTGCTGACGTTGTATCAACCGAATCGCATCGGCGAACGTCTCTCGGCGCTGCACCATGACCACGCCGAAGGGTTCGACGCGCTGCTCGGCGAATCACCCGCCATTCGCACCCTCAAGACCCGCGCCCAACGCGTGGCGGCACTCGACGCGCCACTGTTGATTCAGGGCGAAACCGGCACTGGCAAGGAACTGGTCGCACGCGCCTGTCACGCCATCAGCGCCCGGCACAGTTCACCTTTCCTTGCGCTGAACTGCGCAGCACTGCCGGAGAACCTCGCCGAAAGCGAGCTGTTTGGCTACGCCCCCGGTGCCTTCACCGGTGCGCAACGCGGTGGCAAACCGGGGCTGATGGAACTGGCCAATCAGGGCACGGTATTTCTCGATGAAATCGGTGAAATGTCGCCGTACCTGCAGGCCAAATTGCTGCGATTTCTCAATGACGGCAGCTTCCGTCGGGTAGGCGGTGATCGCGAGATCAAGGTCAACGTGCGGATCCTCAGCGCGACCCATCGCAACCTTGAAAAAATGGTCGCCGAAGGCACGTTCCGCGAAGACCTGTTCTACCGTCTTAACGTGCTGAATGTGGAAGTGCCGCCATTGCGCGAACGCGGCCAGGACATTCTGCTGCTCGCCCGCTATTTCATGCAGCAGGCCTGCGCGCAAATCCAGCGGCCGGTGTGCCGCCTGGCGCCGGGCACCTACCCGGCCCTGCTCGACAACCGCTGGCCGGGCAATGTACGGCAGCTGCAAAACGTGATTTTCCGCGCGGCGGCGATTTGCGAAAGCAGCCTGGTGGACATCGGCGACCTCGACATCGCCGGCACTTCGGTGGCGCGCCAGAACGACGTCGAGATTGATAGCCTGGAGCAGGCGGTGGAAGCATTCGAAAAAACCCTGCTGGAAAAACTCTACGTCAGTTATCCCTCGACCCGCCAATTAGCCAATCGCTTGCAAACGTCGCACACCGCAATTGCCCATCGTCTGCGCAAGTACGGGATTCCCGGCAAGCCGTGAGGCCGGGCGTACAATCTCTTTCCTTCATTAAACCCTGTGGGAGCGAGCCTGCTCGCGATGAGGGCTGGCAGTCGGCATCATCATCGCCTGACCCGCCGCCATCGCAAGCAGGCTCGCCCCACAGGTTCGCAATATTCAAGCGCTTCTCCAAAAACGACATCCACTGTACTGAAAGCGCTACAGCGGAACGTTATCGCTACACCACTCGCCCGCCACGGTAATGCAAGGCTTTGATCCCTGTGAGCTTTTTTCCCCTGTGAAGTCGTAGCGATTTCGCTACAGACGGGCCATCCCGACTTCAATGACGTCCATCTAACCCACTGAATTTACACAAAAAATATACATTGGCAGTGATCTTGCTAGCTCAGACGTTATCAATCCGGGCCTCAGCCCGAGTATTCAACAGCGTCCACCAGACGAGTCTGGTCCCTCAGGAGTGTCCATGAGCGAGTTGCGTTTTACTGAAGATCACGAATGGCTGCGCACCGAAGCCGATGGCACCGTCACTGTCGGCATCACCGCTTTTGCGCAGAACGCCTTGGGCGAAGTGGTTTTCGTACAACTGCCTGAGCTGCAGTCCTACGCCAAGGGCGCAGAAGCCGCCACCGTGGAATCGGTAAAAGCCGCCAGCGGTGTGTACATGCCGCTCGACGGCGACGTATTGGAAGTGAATCCGGCGCTGGACAGCAGCCCTGAACGGGTCAACGAAGATCCGCTGGGCGAGGGCTGGTTCTTTCGCTTCCAGCCTGCCGACACATCGGCCGTTGCCAAACTGCTCGATCAAGACGCGTATGACCGTCTGATCAAAGCCAACGCCGAAGCCTGAGGAGCGCCGCCATGACTCAAATCAATCCTGCTGTAAACGTGAGCACCGCCAACGAATTCATCGCGCGCCACATCGGCCCGCGCGCCGGCGATGAGCAAGCCATGCTCAACAGCCTCGGTTTCGACTCGCTGGAAGCCCTGAGCGCCAGCGTCATTCCGGAAAGCATCAAAGGCACCAGCGTGCTGGGCATGGATGACGGCCTGAGCGAAGCCGATGCGCTGGCGATGATCAAAGGCATCGCCGCCAGGAACCAACTGTTCAAAACCTACATCGGCCAGGGCTACTACGGCACTCACACGCCATCGCCGATCCTGCGTAACCTGCTGGAAAACCCGGCCTGGTACACCGCTTACACACCTTATCAGCCAGAGATTTCGCAAGGTCGTCTCGAAGCGCTGTTGAACTTCCAGACCCTGATCAGCGACCTGACCGGCCTGCCGATCGCCAACGCCTCGCTGCTCGACGAAGCCACCGCCGCTGCCGAAGCCATGACTTTCTGCAAACGCCTGAGCAAGAACAAAGGCAGCCACGCGTTTTTTGCTTCGGTGCATTGCCACCCGCAAACGCTGGACGTATTGCGCACTCGCGCCGAGCCTCTGGGCATCGACGTGGTGGTCGGCGACGAACTCGAACTGAGCGACGTAACGCCGTTTTTTGGTGCCCTGCTGCAATACCCGGCGAGCAACGGCGACCTGTTCGATTATCGTCAGCTGACCGAACGCTTCCACGCTGCCAACGCTCTCGTCGCGGTCGCCGCCGACCTGCTGGCCCTCACCGTACTGGCCCCGCCGGGCGAGTTTGGCGCCGATGTGGCCATCGGCAGCGCGCAACGTTTCGGCGTGCCGCTGGGCTTCGGTGGCCCGCACGCGGCTTACTTCTCCACCAAGGATGCGTTCAAGCGCGACATGCCCGGCCGTCTGGTCGGTGTTTCCGTGGACCGTTTCGGCAAACCGGCACTGCGCCTGGCCATGCAGACCCGCGAGCAACATATCCGTCGCGAGAAAGCCACCAGCAACATCTGCACTGCCCAGGTGCTGTTGGCCAACATCGCCAGCATGTACGCCGTCTACCACGGCCCGAAAGGCTTGACGCAGATCGCCAACCGCATTCATCACCTGACCGCGATTCTGGCCAAAGGCCTGACCGCCCTCGGCCTGAACGCCGAGCAGCAAAGCTTTTTCGACACCCTGACGTTGAACACCGGCGCCAACACAGCGCACTTGCACGACAAGGCGCGCGCGCAACAGATCAACTTGCGCGTCGTTGACGGTGAGCGTCTGGGCCTGTCCCTCGACGAAACCACGTCGCAAGCTGACATCGAAACCCTGTGGAGCCTGTTCGCCGAAGGCAAAACCCTGCCGGACTTCGTCGCGCTCGCCGCGTCGGTGGTCAGCGCAATCCCGGCCACGCTGGTTCGCCAGTCGCCGATCCTCAGCCATCCGGTGTTCAATCGTTATCACTCGGAAACCGAGCTGATGCGCTACCTGCGCAAGCTCGCCGACAAAGACCTGGCACTGGATCGCACCATGATCCCGCTGGGCTCCTGCACCATGAAACTCAACGCCGCCAGCGAAATGATCCCGGTCACCTGGGCTGAATTCGGCGCGCTCCACCCGTTCGCTCCGGCCGAGCAAAGTGCCGGTTACCAGCAACTGACGGATGAACTGGAAGCGATGCTGTGTGCCGCCACCGGTTACGATTCGATCTCGCTGCAACCGAACGCCGGCTCCCAGGGTGAATACGCCGGGCTGCTGGCGATTCGTGGCTATCACCAGAGCCGTGGCGATGACCGTCGCGATATCTGCCTGATTCCGTCATCGGCCCACGGTACCAACCCGGCCACCGCCAACATGGCCGGCATGCGCGTCGTCGTGACCGCGTGCGATGCCCGTGGCAACGTCGACATCGACGACCTGCGCGCCAAGGCCATCGAGCACCGCGAACACCTCGCCGCGCTGATGATCACGTACCCGTCGACCCACGGCGTGTTCGAAGAAGGCATCCGCGAAATCTGCGGCATCATTCATGACAACGGCGGCCAGGTGTACATCGACGGCGCCAACATGAACGCGATGGTCGGCCTCTGCGCACCGGGCAAGTTCGGCGGCGACGTGTCGCACCTGAACCTGCATAAAACCTTCTGCATCCCGCACGGCGGCGGCGGCCCGGGCGTTGGCCCGATCGGGGTGAAATCGCACCTGACACCTTTCCTGCCGGGCCACGCCCACATGGCACGCAAGGAAGGCGCGGTGTGCGCGGCGCCGTTCGGCAGCGCAAGCATTCTGCCGATCACCTGGATGTACATTCGCATGATGGGCGGCGCGGGTCTGAAACGCGCTTCGCAACTGGCGATTCTCAACGCCAACTACATTTCCCGTCGCCTGGAAGAGCACTATCCAGTGCTCTACACCGGCAGCAACGGTCTGGTGGCGCACGAATGCATTCTAGATTTGCGCCCGTTGAAGGACAGCAGCGGCATCAGCGTCGATGACGTCGCCAAGCGCCTGATCGACTTCGGTTTCCACGCACCGACCATGTCGTTCCCGGTGGCCGGCACGCTGATGATCGAGCCGACCGAAAGCGAATCCAAAGAAGAACTGGACCGCTTCTGCGACGCCATGATCCACATCCGTGAAGAAATTCGCGCCGTGGAGAACGGCACGCTGGACAAGCAGGACAACCCGCTGAAAAACGCGCCCCACACCGCAGCGGAAATCGTTGGCGAATGGACGCATCCGTACACCCGCGAGCAAGCGGTGTATCCGGTGGCATCGCTGATCGAAGGCAAATACTGGCCACCGGTCGGTCGCGTCGACAATGTGTTTGGCGATCGCAACCTGGTCTGCGCCTGCCCGTCGATCGAGCTTTATGCCTAAAGCAGCTGCAAGCGGTAAGCTTCAAGCTACAAGTTAAAAGCCAATCGGGCTCTCGCTTGCAGCTCGTAGCTTGCCGCTTACAACTGCTCCACCGGAGCTCATCATGGCTTTAAGCGTGTTCGACCTGTTCAAGATTGGCATCGGCCCTTCCAGCTCTCACACCGTCGGCCCGATGCGCGCCGCGGCGCGTTTTGTCGAGGGCTTGCGTCGTGAAGGGCTCTTGGCCACGACCACCGGCGTCAAAGTCGAGCTTTACGGCTCACTCGGCGCCACCGGCAAAGGGCACGGCAGCGACAAGGCTGTGTTGCTCGGTCTGGAAGGCGAACACCCGGACACCGTAGACACTGAAACAGTCGCCGCACGTCTGCAGGACATTCGCGGCAGCGGTCGTCTGAATCTGCTGGGCGAACACAGCATTGCGTTCAACGAGAAAGAACACCTGGCGATGATTCGCAAACCGTTGGCCTATCATCCCAATGGCATGATCTTTCGCGCGTTCGATGCGGCGGGACTGCAAGTGCGCAGCCGCGAGTACTATTCCGTGGGCGGCGGTTTCGTGGTCGATGAAGACGCGGCGGGCGCCGACCGTATCGTTGAAGATGCCACGCCTTTGACCTTCCCGTTCAAGAGTGCCAAGGACCTGCTCGTCCATTGCACCACCAACGGTTTATCGATCAGCCAGGTGATGTTGACCAACGAAAATGCCTGGCGCCCCGAGGCGCAGACCCGCGCCAGCCTGCTGAAAATCTGGCAGGTGATGCAGGACTGCGTCACTGCAGGATGTCGTAACGAGGGCATCCTGCCGGGTGGTCTCAAGGTCAGACGGCGCGCCGCTGCGCTGCATGCGCAACTGTGTCAGAACCCGGAATCGGCGCTCCGCGATCCACTGTCGGTGCTCGATTGGGTCAATCTCTACGCGCTGGCGGTCAACGAAGAAAACGCCAACGGCGGGCGCGTGGTCACCGCGCCCACCAATGGTGCGGCGGGGATCATCCCGGCCGTGCTCCATTACTACATGCGTTTCATACCAGGCGCGAACGACGACGGCGTGGTGCGATTTCTGCTGACTGCAGCGGCCATCGGCATCCTCTACAAGGAAAACGCCTCGATCTCCGGCGCCGAAGTCGGATGTCAGGGCGAGGTCGGTGTCGCGTGTTCTATGGCGGCTGGCGCCCTGTGCGAAGTCCTCGGCGGCAGCGTACAGCAAGTGGAAAACGCCGCAGAAATCGGCATGGAACACAACCTCGGCCTGACCTGCGACCCGATTGGCGGGTTGGTGCAAGTCCCTTGCATCGAGCGCAACGCCATGGGTTCGGTCAAAGCGATCAACGCGGTGCGGATGGCCTTGCGTGGCGACGGCAAGCACTTCGTCTCGCTCGACAAGGTCATCCGTACCATGCGCCAGACCGGCGCCGACATGAAAAGCAAATACAAGGAAACCGCCCGAGGCGGTTTGGCGGTCAACATCATCGAGTGCTGATGCGCGCACTCTGCATCTGCCCACTTTTTCAGGAACTGGATATGTCCACCGAACAACTGTTGAAAACTCCGTTGCACGCACTGCACATCGAACTCGGCGCCCGCATGGTGCCGTTTGCCGGCTATGACATGCCGGTGCAATATTCGTTGGGGGTGATGAAAGAACACCAGCACACCCGTGATCAAGCCGGGCTGTTCGATGTGTCGCACATGGGCCAGATCCGCTTGCGCGGCGCCAATGCCGCCAAAGCCCTGGAAACTCTGGTGCCGGTGGACATCATCGACCTGCCCGTGGGCATGCAGCGCTACGCCATGTTCACCAACGAAAACGGTGGCATCCTCGACGACCTGATGGTCGCCAACCTCGGAGACCATGAGTTGTTTCTGGTGGTCAACGCGGCCTGCAAGGACCAGGACCTGGCGCACCTGCAACAACACATCGGCGAGCAATGCACCATCGAGCCGCTGTTTGAGGAAAGAGCCTTGCTGGCCTTGCAGGGCCCGGCCGCCGTCACCGTCCTTGCACGCCTGGCGCCGGAAGTGACGAAGATGACGTTCATGCAGTTCACCCGCGTAACACTGCTGGGTGTGGACTGCTTTGTCAGCCGTTCGGGATACACCGGTGAAGACGGTTTCGAAATCTCCGTACCGTCGGCTAGCGCCGAAACCCTCGCCCGCACACTGCTCGCTGAACCGGAAGTGGCGGCCATCGGCCTCGGTGCTCGCGACTCGCTGCGTCTGGAAGCAGGCCTGTGCCTCTACGGACACGACATGAATACCGAAACGACTCCAATTGAAGCGAGCCTGCTGTGGGCCATCTCCAAGCCACGTCGCGCCGATGGTGCGCGGGCTGGCGGCTTCCCGGGCGCGCAAACGGTGATCGCGCAGCAGCAAGCCGGGGTCAGCCGCAAACGCGTCGGCCTGCTGCCTCAGGAACGTACGCCCGTGCGTGAGGGTGCGCAAATCGTCAATGAAGCAGGCGACATCATCGGGGCGGTTTGCAGCGGCGGCTTCGGCCCGACGTTGGGCGCGCCGTTGGCCATGGGTTACGTGAGCAGCGCTTACATCGCTCTCGACACTCCGGTGTGGGCCATTGTCCGTGGAAAAAAGGTACCCCTGCTTGTAAGCAAAATGCCGTTTGTTTCACAACGCTACTATCGCGGCTGATCGCTGTTTCTATAAGTAACGGAGTTGCGTTAACAGTGCACTACTGTGTAACGCAACTGCCATAAAACAGTGCATGAGTTCTGTTCCGGCTTCGATTGTGAACTTTGCTTATAACGATCGAAAACATTTGAACAGGCCCAGCGAACAAGCCGTGCCAGTACGCTCCCTAGTGCCGTGAAGCCGAGCAAATACGGGCCTCTCACGGGGCTTGTTTTTCCTCCCGTAGTTGGCGTAGAGTTTGTCCACTGTGTTTGCATGGGTCGCCTGGAATCGTGACCTGGGCAGTAGCTTACAAGTTAGCTACATCCCGTTCGACGTCTTCTTACTCTCCTGCAACCAGCCCCAGTACTCTTTCATAAGAAGGAGACTGTCATTAATTTAGCGTCAAAGGAAATAAGAAATGTCCCAACGTCAGAGCGGTACCGTCAAGTGGTTTAACGACGAGAAAGGTTTTGGTTTTATCACTCCAGAAAGCGGGCCGGATCTGTTCGTGCATTTCCGCGCTATTCAGGGCAACGGCTTCAAGAGCCTGAAAGAAGGTCAGAAAGTAACCTTCGTTGCAGTGCAGGGCCAGAAAGGCATGCAAGCTGACGAAGTCCAGGCAGAAGCTTAATCTTCTGTAACGAAAAAGCCCCTGATGCTGACATCAGGGGCTTTTTTGTGCGCGTAAGTCCGTAAAATGGCGTTCCTTTTATCGAGAGCCGTGCCATGTCGAAACATCTGCTGCAACCTCAGGGAGAGTTTCCCGCCGCGACCCTGGGTCGTCGCCTGGCAGCGATGTTCTACGATTTCCTGCTGTGCACCGCTCTGCTGATGGTCACCAGCGGCGTGTACAAGATGATTCAAATGGCGATTATCGGCGAAGAGAGAATGCGCGCACTGACCGAGGCAGGAGCGCTGGACGGCGACCCGTTGCTGTCTACGGTGTTGCTGTTTGTACTGTTCGGATTTTTTGCCAAGTTCTGGACATGGTCCGGTCAGACCCTGGGCATGCAGGTGTGGTCGATTCGCGTGCAGAATGCAGACGGCTCATCGATCAGTCTGTGGCAGGCGCTGTTGCGATTTGTGGTGTCGATCGCTTCGCTGCTGTGTGTCGGGCTCGGGTTCTTTTGGTCAGTCTTCGACAAGCAGAACCGCAGCTGGCATGACATGTATTCCAACACGCAGCTCGTTCGCATCCCGAAGAAGACCAAGTGATTGTAAAGAGCAAAAATCACTGTGGGAGCGAGCCTGCTCGCGAAGACGGCATATCAGCAAACATTAATGTCGACTGACACTCCCTCTTCGCGAGCAGGCTCGCTCCCACAGTTTTGCGACTTGACTGACAGACCTCAGGCGTTACCGGCCAATTTCATCCGCGCGGCCTGGTTAAAGTCCAGCATCCGCTTCAGCGGTCGAATGGCTTGCGGTATCAACGCCGGATCGACAAAGATTTCGTCCGTGCCCTCTTTCAGGCAATTCAGCATGCGCTCAAGCGTATTCATCGCCATCCACGGGCAGTGTGCGCAACTGCGGCATGCCGCGCCGTTACCGGCCGTTGGCGCTTCAATGAACACTTTGTCCGGGCACAGCTGCTGCATCTTGTAGAAGATGCCGCGGTCGGTGGCAACGATCAGCGTCTTGTTTGGGAGGCTCTGGGCAGCAGCGATCAACTGGCTGGTGGAGCCCACGGCATCAGCCAGTTCGATCACCGAGGTCGGTGATTCCGGGTGCACCAGAATGGCAGCGTCAGGGTACAGGGCTTTCATGTCCTCGAGCTGCTTGGACTTGAACTCTTCGTGAACGATGCAGGCACCGTCCCACAGCAGCATGTCCGCGCCGGTCTTGCGCTGGATGTAGGTGCCCAGATGCTTGTCCGGGCCCCAGATAATCGTTTCGCCGTTGTCCATCAGGCTTTCAACAATCTCCAGCGCACAGCTTGAGGTGACCACCCAGTCTGCCCGGGCTTTGACCGCCGCCGAGGTGTTGGCATAAACCACCACGGTGCGTTCCGGGTGCTGATCGCAAAACGCCGAAAACTCGTCCACCGGGCAACCCAGGTCCAGCGAGCAGGTCGCTTCCAGCGTCGGCATCAGCACGCGTTTTTCCGGGTTGAGAATTTTCGCCGTTTCGCCCATGAATTTCACGCCAGCGACCACAACGGTCTTGGCCGGGTGAGCATTGCCGAAGCGGGCCATCTCCAGCGAATCGGAGACACAGCCACCGGTTTCTTCGGCCAGGGCCTGAATGACCGGATCACAATAAAAGTGCGCAACCAGCACCGCGTCCTGAGCTTTGAGCTCTGCGGCGATGGCGGAACGGTAATAGGCCTCCTCGTCGGCAGTCAGCGGTTTGGGCTGCTTGGCATCGAGGTGGGCTTGAACCAGAAGGCGTTCGGAAATCTGCGTCATGTTCGCAAGACCTGCAGGCGCGTTCGCGCGAAAGTCGAGTATACACCCGGCTCCGGACCCATCAGGGTACCGCCGGGAGAGTGAGTATCATCAGGCACGGACAACGTTGAAGCTGCGCAAGGCTACAGAATATCCCGGGGATGCAAAAGATGAATCTGATCTGCGTGATGCGGTGCGACCCTGAATCAGTTCGAACTTAAACCGCAGGCAAAAAAAAATCCGGAAATCCTCACTTGCGTGGGCCTTCCAGACTTTTAAAACTGCTAAAAAATGGTGGGTCGTGTGGGATTCGAACCTACGACCAATTGGTTAAAAGCCAACTGCTCTACCAACTGAGCTAACGACCCGCTGTGTGGTGGCGCGTATAATACTGATTTTTAAGGACTATTCAACACCTAATTTGAAATAAATCAGAAATAAGGCGTTGGATCGCTGATTCCGGCCGCGGCGAAGCCTTCCGCACGCAACCTGCAGCTGTCACATTTGCCGCAGGCACGGCCGTTATCATCGGCCTGATAGCAGGAAACGGTGAGGCCGTAGTCAACGCCCAGCTTCACGCCCGCCTGGACGATCTGCGCTTTGCTGAGGTTCTGCAGTGGCGCCTGGATCCGGAAACCATTGCCTTCCACGCCCGCCTTGGTTGCCAGGTTGGCCATGCGTTCGAATGACTCGATGAACTCAGGTCGGCAATCGGGATAGCCTGAATAGTCCACGGCGTTCACCCCAATAAAGATGTCACGGGCGCCGAGCACTTCTGCCCAGCCCAATGCGAGCGACAGGAATACCGTGTTGCGCGCCGGCACGTAAGTGACTGGAATGCCCTCCCCCGGCTCCTGCGGAATGTCGATGCTGTTATCAGTCAGTGCCGAGCCGCCCATACCATCCAGGTTGAGGCCGATCACCTTGTGCTCCACCGCGCCGAGGTCACGAGAGACACGCGCGGCGGCGTGCAATTCGGCGTGAGAGCGCTGACCGTAATCGAAACTCATGGTGTAGCAGCTGTAGCCCTCTGCGCGGGCCATCGCGACGACCGTGGCGGAGTCGAGGCCACCGGAGAGCAAAATGACCGCACGTTTTTCAGCAGTGTTCAGTTGTTCAGTCATATCAGCGCCCCGGCTCATCATTCCAAAGATATTTATGCAGCTGCAATTGCAGACGCACAGGCAAGTTGTCGGCCACAACCCAGTCCGCCAGTTCCCGCGCATTCAGGTCGTGGTGACTTGGCGAGAACAGGACTTCGCCGGCACGCTCGCTCAACCTGTACTGGATCAGCTTGGAAACGGCCCAGTCGTAGTCTTCCCGTGAGCAGATGACAAATTTCACCTGATCATTGGGCGTCAGCAGCTCGATGTTCTCGTAGCGGTTGCGGTGGGCTTCTTTCGAACCCGGCGTTTTCAGGTCGACAACGCGACTGACGCGGGAATCCACAGCCGAGATATCCAGGGCGCCACTGGTTTCCAGTGACACTTCGTAGCCGGCGTCACACAACTGCGTGAGCAATGGGATGGCGTTGGGTTGAGCGAGCGGCTCACCACCCGTGACACAGACATAACGCGGACGAAAACCCGCCACTTGCTCAAGAATGTCGTCGAGCGGGCGTACGGTACCGCCACTGAATGCGTAGGCGCTGTCACAGTATTGGCAACGCAATGGACAACCGGTGAGGCGCACAAAAACGGTGGGCAGCCCGGCGGTCCGCGTTTCACCCTGTAACGAGTAAAAAACTTCGGTGATTCTCAATGTGTCTTGCATAGTCGCCACGGGCGTAACAGCTAAACAGGCTGTCCGCCTCCGTCAGGCACTTCGAGCAACCCCGCCAACGCGCGGATCCCAAGAAGCGTATTTCAGAAAAAGGGCGTGAATTCTAACGAAAAAACCCGCGACAAGCGCGGGTTTCTTCAAAATCATCAAGCAGGTTTACATGCGCTGCAGGTCACGTTGAGCCAGCTGAGCAGCGGAAGTGCCCGGATATTGCGACACCACCTGCTGCAAAATGCCTTTGACCTTGTCTGCATGACCAAGGCGGCGTTCTACATCAGCCAGCTTGTACAGCGAATCAGGCACTTTGTTGTGCTTGGGATACAGCTGCGAAACCTTGGCAAATGCCTGACCTGCACCTTGCAGATCGCCTTTCGCCAGATTGACTTCGCCCAACCAGTACTGGGCATTACCCGAGTACTGACTGTTCGGGTACTTGCGCAGGAAAGCGCCGAAGGCCTGACTGGCCTTGTCGAAATCCTTGGCTTTGATCAAGTCGAAGGCTGCATCGTAATACAGTTTTTCCTTCGCCGGATCTGCCGGTTCGCTACCCGCTGCCGGCCCTTGAGTAGAAGTGGCAGCGGCGGCCGCCCCTGCGCCAGCTGCTGCACCGGCGGCACCAGGATCACCACCGGTTGAAGAATTCTCAGGAGTTACGGCTGGTGCTACGCCGGATCCTATGCGCCGATCAAGATCCTGGTATCGCTCCAGGCTTTCCTGCTTCATGCGCGCTACATCGTTTTGCAGAACTTCGATGATGCCTTGTTGGCGCGAGATCTGTTCCTGCATCGATTGCAGTTGGTTGAACAGCTCGCCCTGTGCCGAGACAGGGGCCGAAACCCCTCCCCCGGCATAGGCGCCGTTCGTACCGTAACCCGCAGGCGGATAACTACTCCCGCTATTGTTATAGCCGGTGTCGTTGTCGACCACAGGAACCGCAGCCCACACCGCAAGCGGTGCGAGGCTGAGGGCCAAAACAGTTACAGCACGACGGCACGTTCGCATGGCGAATTACTTACGCAGTTCGACGCGACGGTTTTGAGCCCAGGACTGCTCGTCGTTGCCGGTAGCAACTGGACGCTCTTCGCCGTAGGAAACCAGTTCCAGCTGAGCTGGGGAAACACCTTGCAGTACCAGGTAGCGCTGAACGGCTTTCGCACGACGCTCGCCCAGTGCCATGTTGTACTCACGAGTACCACGTTCGTCGGTGTTGCCTTCCAGAACAACGCGAGCGCCGTTTGCTTTCAGGTCTTTGGCGTGAACGTCCAGAGCGCGCATGGCTTCTGGCTTCAGGTCCGAACTGTCGTATTCGAAGTAGAAGGTGGTGATTGCGCGCAGAGCAGCTTCTTCGCTCAGCGAACCGTCAACGGCACCGGTATTTGCGCCGTAACCAGCGTTTGGATCAACAGCTGCGCCTTCACCGGCATTGTCGCCGCCTTTAGACGAGCAACCAACGGCTACGGACAAAGCCAGAGCCAGAGCAGCAAACTTACCAAACTTCAGCATTTCCATCGTGAAACTCCTAATGAACCCCAGTGTGTGTCAAGTAAAACGGTAAAGCGCCGCGTCAGTTCAGGTAAGGGGACCAGGAAGGTTCTCTGACTTCGCCTTGTGCGGTAGGAAGCGGGAGCCTTACGCGTCCATTAATGGACACGAGCATCAAGACTCCCCGGCCCTGCTGGCGGGTGGCGTAGATTACCATGGTGCCGTTGGGCGCAACAGTAGGCGACTCGTCCAGAGTGCTATCAGTTAGGATTTTTACACTTCCGCGCTGCAAATCCTGGGCCGCGACCTTGAAATTAGTGAAGCCTTCCTGACGATGGATCATCACCAGAGTCTTCTCATCAGCCGAAAGCTTCGGATTTGCGTTGTAGTTACCAATAAAGGTCACACGTTCCGCACCGCCACCGCTTGCACTGGTTTTGTAGATTTGCGGTTTGCCGCCACGGTCGGAAGTGAAGTAGATGGTCGAACCATCCTTGCCCCAGAACGGTTCGGTGTTGATCCCAGGCCCGTTGGTGACACGAGTGATCTGACGCGAACCCAGGTTCATCACGTAAATGTCCGGGTTACCGTCTTTCGACAGCACGAACGCCAGACGATTGCCATCCGGCGACCAGGCTGGCGCACCGTTCAAGCCTTCGAAGTTGGTGATCTGTTCACGGCGACCGGTGTCGATGTTTTGCATGAAGATGCGCGGACGCTTCTGTTCAAACGACACATAAGCGATGCGCTTGCCATCCGGCGCAAAACGCGGCGACAGGATTGGCTCGCGCGATTGCAGCAGGGTCACAGCGCGGGCACCGTCGTAGTCCGAACGTTGCAGCGTATAACGCGTGTTCTTCTCGGAGAAACGTTCGGCCGTTACGTACAGCAGACGTGTCGAGAACGCACCTTTGATACCGGTAAGTTTTTCGAACGACTGGTCAGCGATGTAATGCGACATGTCGCGCAACTGATCAACACTGCCCGACACGCTGCCGGTCAGCACTTGCTGTTCGGTGGCGACGTTGAACAGCGCGTATTGAACCTGCAGGCGACCGCCGGCAGGAGCAATGCTGCCGACCATGACGTACTGGGCACCGAGTGCCTTGAAGTCACGAAAGATGATTTCGCTGGCCTGACTCGGCTGGCTGATCATGTTCTGTTTTGGAATCGGTGCGTAGTAACCCGAGTTGCGCAGGTCGTTACCGATAATCTCGGCCATGTCGTCCGGCAGCACGCTGCCGCCCTGGTTGCCGAACGGTACGATGGCGATCGGTGCAGCGCGGTCACTGCCGCTGGTGACCAGAATGTTTTTTTCATCGGCTGTCGCCATACCTGCCAGGCAGCAGATAACGACGAGCATTCCTCGAAGAAGGTTTCTCACAAGGCTAGATCCTCAGGTGTGAATGTCATCTTGAATGAACGATACGGAGCGAAATCACTCGGCTTCATTCCCTGCATTTCTGTCAAACGTCCAATATTCTTGACCGCTGCAACTGCTGAAGCGTCAAACGGACCATCGCCGCTGGATTTGGCAACACTGACAGAGGTCACTGTACCGTCCGGCAACATGCCGATTTGCAACACGACCGTCATGCCTTTGCGCGCCGAAGGAGGACGAGCCCAGCCTTCTGCTGCACGAGCACGAATCAGGTCATCGAAACTGCCAGCGACTTCGTCACCCTGCTCATCTGCCAGGGCCTGCTGACGCTGTGGCGTGTCGGAAAGCAGATCTGCCAAGGCCTGAGCCTTTTTCTCTTCGGCGGATTTGCGTGCCGCTTCCTGCGATTTCTTCTTCGCGGCATCGGCAGCCGCTTTCTTCTTCGCGTCTTCGGCGACTTTCTTCTTCGCCTCTTCAGCTTCGGATTTCTTCTTGGCGTCTTCTGCGGCTTTCTTCTTGGCGTCTTCGACGATCTTTTTCTTCGCCTCTTCCGCCGCCGCTTTCTTGGCCTCTTCTTCAGCAGCCTTCTTGGCTTCTTCTTCAGATTTTTTCTTGGCTATATCAGCCAGCTGTTTCTCTTCGGCCTTTTTGGCTTCGGCGGTCTTTTTGGCTTCATCGGCTTTCTTGGCTTCGTCAGCCTTTTTGGCCTCTTCCGCTTTCTTGGTCTCGTCGGCCTTCCTGGATTCTTCGGCTTTTTGAGCCGCGTCTTCCTTCTTTTGTTCCGCGGCCTTGATCGCTTCCTGCTCGATCAGTTTCTGCTCCATCTGTTCGACTTCGGTCTGGCGCGCGGCGGATTTCTTCGCCTCACCCGCAATCTTCTGATTGGTCTGGGTGGTCGCCTGACTTTTCGATTTCAGCTGGTACAGAGTCGCCTGGACAATCGGCTTGGCCGGCGGCAGCTCCGGGGTGAAGGCAAAACTGACGAACAGCATGCCAAACACCAGCACGTGCAGGAAAATCGCCCAGACACTAGGCCAGAAGTAGCTTTCCGAGGCGGACGGCTCTCGCATTTGCTGCATCAGGGCGCCTCGGTAATCAAGCCAACATTACCGACCCCGGCTTTCTGCAATCCGCCCATGGCGCCCATGACCGCGCCGTAATCGACAGTCTTGTCGCCACGAATGAAGACCTGAGTGCGCTTGCCTCCTTCGGTACCGGCGCGAATGATTTTGGTCACTGCGTCAGTCATCTGCGGCAAGGTCATGGCCTTGTCCTGCTGCTTTTCGGTGTCGACTTCGCTGCCAAGGTTCCAGTAATAGGTCTTGTCAGCCTTGATCGAAATGGTCAGGACCTGGGTGTTGTTGTCTTGCGGCAAGGCTTCGCTGGAAACCTTGGGCAGATCAACTTTCACGCCCTGATTGAGCATCGGCGCGGTCACCATGAAGATGACCAGCAGTACCAGCATCACGTCGATGTAAGGCACCACGTTCATCTCGGCAACCGGCTTGCGCTTTTTGCGAGCTCGAGCGATTAAAGCCATTGGAAATTACCTGCTTATTCTTCGCTGGTGTGCACTTTGCGGTGCAGGATCGCCTGGAATTCATCGGCGAAGGTGTAGTAACGGCCCAGCAAGGTTTCGCTGCGTGCAGCAAAACGGTTGTAAGCGATAACGGCCGGGATGGCGGCAAACAGGCCGATTGCCGTAGCAATCAGTGCCTCGGCGATACCCGGAGCCACAGTGGCGAGGGTGGCTTGCTGAGCAGTGGCCAGGCCACGGAAGGAGTTCATGATGCCCCAGACCGTACCGAACAGACCGATATAGGGGCTGACGGAACCAACGGTGGCGAGAAAAGGCAGGCTCTGCTCGAGCTTTTCTTCTTCGCGGGAGATGGCGACGCGCATGGCACGGGCCACGCCTTCCATAACGGCTTCAGGGTCAACGCCTGGCTGCTGGCGCAGACGGGAGAATTCCTTGAAACCGGCGCGGAAGATCTGCTCGACGCCCGAGTCCGGATCAGGATTGCTGCCCGCCTGACGGTACAGTTTGGACAGGTCGATACCCGACCAGAAGCGCTCTTCAAAGCTCTCCAGGGCACGTCGACCGGCGCGCAGCAAGTTGCTGCGCTGAAAGATCATGATCCATGAGGTCACCGATGCGGCTACCAGGATCAGCATTACCAGTTGCACCACGATACTGGCATTGCTGACCAGGCTCCACATGGAGGAATGGTCGACGACGTTAGCTTCCACGCTTTATCTCCTGCTTTGAGTGTGTACCCGCGCCGCTCACGCCGGCAAAGGCCGCACGTAGAGTTTCGGGAATGGCCCGGGGTTTTAAACTTTCAGTGCGCACACAGGCCACCAAAAACTGCCCTTCGCAGAGCAGCGCATCATCTGTAGCCCGTCTGACCTGCTGCTTGAAACGCAGGCTGACACGGTTCAATTCGATTACTTCAGCACTCACCAGAAGCTCGTCGTCCAGTCGCGCCGGCGCGTGGTAACGCGCTTCGCTGGAATGCACGACAAACAACAGGTCCTCGCCTGCCAGCTGGGATTGGGCAAAGCCCAGCTCCCGGAGCCGCTCGGTTCGAGCCCGTTCCATAAACTTGAGGTAGTTGACGTAATACACGATGCCGCCCGCGTCGGTGTCTTCGTAATAAACGCGACAACGATGTGCGAACGGCTCAAGCCCGTTTTGCGCGCGCATACTCTAGTGCTTACTCCTCAGGTTGCCAATCCGGCCAGGCAACTGTTTTTCATTGTTCTGCGCCTTTCTCGCGAAAGTACGGTCCTAGGACAGCACAATGCCCGAAAATTCATTACGCAAAAGTTAATTAATCGTCCACGGCATCGAGAAATTCGTCTACCGCGGGCATCTCGCCCATTCGTGACGGAATGTTTAAGCCGAAATGCAGATAGGCATGCCGCGTGACCACCCGCCCCCGCGGTGTGCGCATGATGTAACCCTGCTGGATCAGATAAGGCTCCAGCACGTCTTCAATGGTGTGGCGCTCTTCACTGATCGCCGCTGCCAGGCTGTCGACCCCGACAGGCCCGCCGTCGAACTTCTCGATCATGGTCAGCAGCAGGCGGCGATCCTGGTGATCGAAACCGCGCTCGTCGACATCCAGCAGATTCAGGGCGAGGTCGGCAATCGGCTTGGTGATGTGCCCCTTGGCCCGGACCTCGGCAAAATCGCGCACCCGACGCAACAGACGGTTGGCGATCCGCGGAGTTCCACGGGCACGTCGGGCAATTTCAAAGGCGCCTTCGGGGTCCAGTGGCAAACCGAGGATGGTTGCCGAACGACTGACGATGGTCGCCAGGTCGGCCGTGCTGTAAAACTCGAGTCGCTGGACGATGCCGAAGCGATCGCGTAACGGGTTGGTCAGCATGCCGGCACGGGTGGTCGCACCGACCAGGGTGAACGGTGGCAGATCCAGCTTGATGGAACGCGCCGCCGGACCTTCGCCAATCATGATGTCGAGCTGGAAATCTTCCATCGCCGGGTACAGCACTTCTTCCACGATCGGGGACAAGCGGTGGATTTCGTCGATAAACAGGACGTCGTGCGGTTCGAGGTTGGTCAGCAATGCCGCCAGATCACCGGGACGCTCGAGTACCGGGCCCGAGGTGCTCTTGATCGACACACCCATTTCCTGCGCGATGATGTTGGCCAGAGTCGTTTTGCCCAGCCCCGGCGGACCGAAAATAAGCGTGTGGTCCAGGGATTCATTACGCCCGCGCGCCGCCTGGATGAACAGTTCCATTTGCTCGCGAACGGTCGGCTGGCCGATGTATTCGGCCAGGCTGACAGGACGAATCGCCCGATCCTGAACCTCTTCACGGTCGCGAGGGGCCGGCGTGGCGGTAATCAGACGGTCAGCTTCAATCACTTAAATCATTCCCTTCAGGGCACGGCGAATCAGGTCTTCACTGCTCAAGCCTTTCTCCTTGATGGCGGAAATCGCTTTGCTGGCTTCCTGCGGCTTGTAGCCCAGAGAAATCAGCGCGCTGACCGCGTCGTTTTCGGCGGTGGCGACCGCTGCTGGCGCATCAGGCCCGCCGGGCTGGTTGGGCACCAGTGCGAACATCGCCGGTACGGTTTCCCAGGCCTTGAAGCGATCCTTGAGCTCCACCAGCAAACGCTCGGCGGTTTTCTTGCCCACACCCGGCACCTTGGTCAGGGCCGAAGTGTCCTGCGATTGCACACAACGCACCAGTTCGTCGACTTCCAGACTCGACATCAAAGCCAGCGCCAATTTTGGCCCTACCCCATTGAGGCGGATCAACTCGCGAAAAAAGTCTCGCTCACGCTTGCTCGCGAAACCATAGAGTAACTGCGCGTCTTCGCGTACGACCAAATGGGTGTGCAGTGTCAGCGGTTCGCCGACCGACGGCAGGCGATACAACGTGGTCATGGGCACTTCCAGTTCATACCCCAGCCCGTTTACATCCAGAATCAGGTGCGGCGGCTGTTTCTCAGCCAATGTGCCGCGCAAGCGTCCAATCACGTTTCAGATCCTTGAGCGTTGGCCAGTTCAGTGCTGGCGACTGACAGAACAAGGGTTTTGCGCCGACGACCCAGGCGCAAAACCCTCATTCCCTATAAATGATTGCTGATGCTATCAGAGACGCAGGCGCCCGCCACGACTGCGTGCGGTTCCCAAGCCGTGCGGCAACAGACTGGACCGGGTGTGGGCATGACAAATAGCGATCGCGAGGGCGTCCGAGGCGTCGATTTGCGGTTTGCTGGTCAATTTCAGCATGTGCATGACCATCATCTGCACCTGCTCCTTATTCGCCGCGCCAGTCCCGGTCACGGCCTGCTTGACCTGGGTCGCGGTGTACTCGGCGATTTCCAGGCTTTCTTCGGCACCGGCGACGATAGCCGCACCTCGCGCCTGGCCCAGTTTCAACGCTGAATCGGCATTGCGCGCCATGAACACCTTTTCGATGCCCATGGTGACCGGGCCGTAGGTCTGGATTACTTCACGCACGCTGCGATAGACGATCTGCAGCCGCTCGTGCAGCTCGCCGGACCCTGTGCGAATGCAGCCGGACGCCACGTAAACACAGCCGCGTCCGGTATCGCATACCACGCCATAACCGGTGATGCGCGAACCGGGATCGATGCCAAGAATTAAAGTCATAACTGCATTCTGTAGGAGCGAGCTTGCTCACGATGGACGTTAACGATAAAGCGCACTGCCTGAATCAGCGGCGCACTCGGGTATATCGCGAGCAAGCTCGCTCCTACAGAGGTATCAACCGAGCTGGGCTACCACGTCTTCCGGAATATCGGCATTGGAGTAGACGTTCTGCACATCATCCAGGTCTTCAAGCATGTCGATCAGCTTGAGCACCTTCTCGGCACCTTCCAGATCCAGTTCAGCATTGGTGGTGGGCAGCATGACGATTTCCGCGTCATCGCCTTTGAACCCGGCCGCTTCCAACGCGTTACGCACGGAATAGAAACCGGCGAACGAGGTGAATACGTCAATGGAGCCGTCTTCATGGGTGACCACATCATCGGCATCGGCTTCCATGGCCGCTTCGATCAGTGCGTCCTCATCAACGCCCGGTGCGAAGGAAATCTGCCCCTTGCGTTCAAACAGGTAAGCCACGGAACCGTCGGTGCCGAGGTTGCCGCCGCACTTGCTGAAGGCGTGACGGACGGCTGCTGCGGTGCGGTTGCGGTTGTCGGTCATGCACTCGACCATCACTGCCACGCCGCCTGGCCCGTAACCTTCGTAGGTCAGTTCGACCATGTCGTCGGTATCGGCCGCGCCGGCACCACGAGCGACCGCGCGATCAATGATGTCGCGGCTCATGTTGGCGCCCAGAGCCTTGTCCAGCGCCAGGCGCAAACGCGGGTTGGAGCCCGGATCGCTGCCGCCCTGACGCGCCGCGACGGTCAGCTCACGAATCCACTTGGTGAAGATCTTGCCTTTCTTGGCATCCTGACGCTCTTTGCGGTGTTTGATGTTCGCCCACTTGGAATGGCCAGCCATAACACAACTCCAAAAATTCTCTAGAAACCTTATCGATCCCGCCCCAGGCGGATTTTGCCCCTTGTAAAGCAAAGGCGCATCCGAAGATGCGCCTTTTAGACTGCGTAAAACCTTATCGCGCTTTCACGCAGCAGCCTTACTCAGCCTTCGGCGTCTCGCGCAGACGGATGTGCAGCTCGCGCAAAGCCTTGGCATCCACCACGCCCGGAGCCTGCGTCATCACGTCGGCTGCACTCTGGGTTTTCGGGAACGCGATCACTTCACGGATCGACTGGGCGCCGGTCATCAGCATCACCAGACGGTCAAGGCCGAAGGCCAGACCACCGTGGGGCGGCGCGCCGTATTTCAGGGCATCGAGCAGGAAGCCGAATTTCTCTTCTTGCTCCGCTTCGTTGATCCCCAGCAGACGGAAAACCGATTGCTGCATTTCCTTGCGGTGGATACGGATCGAACCGCCACCCAGCTCGGTACCGTTCAAGACCATGTCGTAGGCACGGGACAGAGCGCCAGCCGGGTTGGCTTCGAGCTCTTGCGGCGTGCACTTCGGTGCTGTGAACGGGTGATGCAAGGCGCTGAAACTGCCGTCTTCGTTTTCTTCGAACATCGGGAAATCGACAACCCACATCGGTGCCCACTTGCAGGTCAGCAGGTCCAGGTCGTGGCCCAGCTTGATCCGCAGTGCACCCAGCGCTTCGCTGACGATCTTGGCCTTGTCGGCGCCGAAGAACACGATATCGCCGTCGACCGCACCAACTCGATCAAGGATCACGTTGAGGTTGGCTTCCGGAATGTTCTTGACGATTGGCGATTGCAGGCCTTCAACACCCTTGGCGCGCTCGTTGACCTTGATGTAAGCCAGGCCCTTTGCACCGTAGATGCCGACGAACCTGGTGTAATCGTCGATCTGCTTGCGCGGCATGCTCGCCCCGCCCGGAACGCGCAAGGCCGCAATCCGGCATTTCGGGTCGTTGGCCGGGCCGCTGAACACCTTGAAATCGACGTCCTTGAGCTGATCGGCCACGTCGACCAGTTCCAGCGGGTTACGCAGGTCTGGCTTGTCGGAACCGTAGCGGCGCATGGCCTCTTCAAAAGTCATGTGCGGGAATTCGCCGAACTCCAGGTTCAACACTTCCTTGAACAGGTTGCGAATCATCTGCTCGGTCAGGCCCATGATCTCTTTTTCATCGAGGAAGCTGGTCTCGATGTCGATCTGGGTGAATTCCGGCTGACGATCGGCGCGCAGGTCTTCGTCGCGGAAGCATTTGGCGATCTGGTAGTAACGGTCGAAGCCCGCCACCATCAGCAGTTGCTTGAACAGCTGCGGCGATTGCGGCAAGGCAAAGAAGCTGCCGGCGTGAGTACGGCTCGGCACCAGATAGTCACGTGCGCCTTCCGGCGTGGCCCGGGTCAGGATGGGTGTCTCGACGTCGAGGAAACCGTTTTCGTCAAGGAAGCGGCGAATGCTGGTGGTCATGCGCGAACGCAGACGCAGCTTCTCGGCCATTTCAGGGCGACGCAGGTCGAGGAAGCGATAACGCAGGCGGGTTTCTTCGCCGACGTCGGAGAACTCGTTCAGCGGGAACGGCGGAGTTTCCGACTCGTTCAGCACTTCCAGTTCGTAACCCAGTACTTCGATCATGCCCGACGCCATGTTGGCGTTGGTGGCACCGGCCGGTCGCAGGCGAACCTTGCCGGTGATCTTCACGACGTATTCGCTGCGCACGCGATCGGCGGCGGCGAAGCTCTCGGCGCGATCGGGGTCGAACACCACCTGGGCCAGACCGTCACGATCACGGATATCGAGGAAAATCACCCCACCGTGGTCGCGGCGGCGGTGCACCCATCCGCAAAGGGTAATTTCCTGGCCTTCCAGGCTTTCGTTCAGTTGGCCGCAATAATGGCTGCGCATCATGGTCGTGGTCACTTCTCGTAATTCGAAATTCGGTTGGAGGCCTTGCACCCATCGACTGCTGGACGATGCAAGAACCCGCACGTGTGGTTCATACCGGGTCCAGGCCCTAGTCAGCTTTGTCGCCGCCGGCCAGGTTCTTCCTGGAACCGGTCTTGAAGTCGGTTTCGTACCAGCCAGTGCCGCTAAGGCGGAAGCCCGGCATGGACAGCATCTTTTTCAGCTCTGGCGCCTGACAGGCAGGGCAGTCGACCAGCGCTGCCGCGCTGATCTTTTGAATGGCTTCCAACTGATGACCACAGGAAGCACATTGATAGTCGTACATCGGCATGGGGTTGTCTCGGCGATCAGATTGCTACCGCGCACGCTGGGTTTTGCGGCAAAGAGCGGGATTATATCCATTAAATGCAGCCTGTGCAGCCGTAAGTCCGCACAGACTGACACTCCATGCTTGCATACCCGATCAGACCGTGACGACGCAATTCCCTTCTTTCAGGCTGTGAACGACGCAGACGACCCGCACCAGCCCGCTGAAATTTTTCACCCCGCCGTGCCGCAAGTGCACTTCACGGTCCACGTGCGACAATAGCGCGCTGATCGAGCAGCAATTGACCTTGGCCATTTCGGCGAGAATGTCCCAATAAACCTGCTCGAGCCGCAAACACGTCGCAAAGCCGTTCAGTCGTACCGACCGCGACAATGGCTGCGCCAGGCCCATATCGAATCCCCTGATAAACGGATCAACCCTTACATCCTTGAGTAAACCGACCCGAACTCCACTTCGCCCCTCTTCATAAACCATACCGCTGACACTCCTTTGCCATTTCTGGTATTCAAGAACTCTGTTGCAAGTCCTATAAAAACGCAGGCGCAAAGTTATCTCCAGATGACTTTATGACCGTCAACGTAGGATAAGCCAACAACTTCAAGCGGATAGTGGAGAGCGTCCTAGTCCGGACGATTTCCTACATAAGCGTGGGAAGGTTCATTCAGCCGGCAAGGGATAAAACGATTGCGCGAACGACGCCCATGGGCATCATTCGCGCATCGGTGTGTTACTGATCCAGAAGAGACCGCAACATCCACGCGGTTTTCTCGTGAACCTGCATACGCTGGGTCAACAGGTCGGCCGTCGGCTCGTCGCTGACTTTGTCGAGCAGAGGAAAGATACCGCGGGCGGTACGCGTCACCGCCTCCTGTCCTTCCACCAGTTGCCTGATCATGTCTTCAGCGCCTGGCACACCCTCTTCTTCCTTGATCGAAGACAGGCGCGCATAAACTGCGTAGGCACCCGGGGCCGGAAAACCCAGCGCACGGATACGCTCGGCGATCGAATCGACGGCCAGCGCCAACTCGTTATATTGCTCCTCAAACATCAGGTGCAGGGTCCGAAACATGGGCCCGGTGACGTTCCAGTGGAAGTTGTGGGTTTTCAGATAGAGCACATAAGTGTCCGACAGCAGTCGCGAAAGTCCGTCAACGATGGACTTGCGATCTTCTTCACTGATACCGATATCAATTGCCATGTTTTTCCCCTAAAGGTGATCACATTCATCTGACAGGTGCCGGACCACTCTAGCAAGCCTGTCGCCACACTGCAGCTATGGATACCGCCGGCAACTGCGACAAATTGCCCTCAACACACCACTGGACCGCCTGATTTGAGTAGCCGCGAGCTTTGCTGTTAAATAGACAGCGTGTCGCTGGCGCCTATTTTTCCGGGCGCTGCGCATAGGCTGATACCGGGTACGTGTCCAACGCCTCTTTTTGGTCTGAAGCGAACCGTGCTCCGTCAGCTCTTCCTTGTGATCCGTCTTAACGTGAGTTAATCAAAATGTTGAAAATCGTCCACCTGCTAATGGGCGCAGCAGCCTTGCTGCTGTCCTTCATCCCGAGTCTGGGATCCGACGCCGTACCTTACCTGCAACAACCCGATGCACTGTATCTGGCCTTCTTCGGCCTGCTCAACCTCACCCTCGCACCTGTCATCCCGTACTGGAACAAAGGCCCGCGCCACCAGTTGCAAAACCTGGTCAGCGCACTGCTGGTATTGGCAGTGGCATTACAAACCCTGGCACTGCTCGCGCCGATGCCGTTCATCGCGGATCAACCGGCCGTGCTGTTCAGCCTCGTTGTTGCACTGATCGCCGTTCTTCTGCACCTGGCCATCAGCTTCTACAAATCGTCACCGGCCGCAGTTTCGCCGAGCTACGACATGACCAACCGCGATACCGGCACCGTCAAGTGGTTCAACACATCCAAGGGCTTCGGCTTCATCTCCCGTGACTCCGGCGATGATATTTTCGTGCACTTCCGGGCCATTCGTGGCGAAGGCCATCGCGTTCTGGTTGAAGGCCAGCGCGTGGAGTTCTCCGTGATGAATCGTGACAAAGGCCTGCAAGCCGAAGATGTGATTGCTGCACTGCCGCGACGCTGATTGAAGGCATAAAAAAACCGCGACGGGTCGCGGTTTTTTTATGCCCGCATTTAACTGCGGATAATGAGTCGGCTTAATAATGCGGCGGTGGCGCCTCGTCCTCGGACGACCCGAACTGGCCGACCATTTCTTCTTGCCGCTTCAGCAGTGCGCTCATCTGCAACTGCAGACGCTCCACTGCCCGCTGCTGCACCGCCAGCACGTCACTCAACGCCTGGATGGTGTCATCCTGAAACGCCAACTGGCTTTCCAGGTCGGTTACGCGATCTTCCAGACTCATGGTCAACCCTCCAGAAACGTGAAGTCATCGGTCAACACCACACGCAATCGCTCGCGAATTGCCACGATCTGGTCCGGACTGTACGGTTTGGCGGGATGCCTGCCCCACACCGGCGCAGGCCAGGCCGCATCATCACGCTTGCGCACAATCACGTGCATGTGCAACTGACTGACCACGTTGCCCAAGGCCGCAACATTAAGCTTGTCGGCGTCGAACGAATCCTTCAGCCCTTCTGACAACGTGGTGGTTTCCTGCCACAACTGTTGTTGATCGGCAACATCCAGCTGAAATATCTCACTGATACCTTCGCGACGCGGCACCAGGATGAACCAGGGATAATTCGAATCATTGGACAGCAGCAATCGGCTGAGCGGAAAGTCTCCGATCGCCAGTGTGTCTTGTTGCAGTCGTGGATCTAAGGCAAACACTGTGCGCACTCCGGTTTGTCATCAAGTTCAGCCTGGCCGCGCCACGCGAAACGGCGCACCAAGCGACAGAACGTCAGCATACCTGCGAACTGTTGCGGCTTCACGGAAGATGCGAACGACCGCAGTGCAATTCACGCCCCGACATGAGCCATTATTGTTGCGAGCGCACCGTTTCAGAACCTGTGTTACCGGGTGCGCGCGCAAAATGACAGGTGAATCGCGCCCTGCTCGCGCGCGCCTGCGGACCGCATCGTGTTGATCCGGAAAAATACACACGATTTTTCGCACCAAAACCGCACAGTGCGTCTACGCTCAGTGCGGCAGGTAACCGCCATTTACTCAATGGAGGGGTGAACCGGTAACATTTTTCGTTGTCGGGCGAGCGGGCAGGTTTAACCACCACACCGGCCTGCATGCCGTCAAGCAGGATTAAAAAGGGCTTGTAACCCCCGGTTTTATGGGGTTTTTAGCGGTACCTACAGGTGTTTTGAAAAAAATATCGAGGGGTTGCAGGTTTGAGCACGCTTGTTGCATTACTCCACACATCGCCTCTGAAGCGTCTGCGGGAAGTGGATTGTTCAGAGGCCAATAAATAAACGTGGCAGGGCTGCCCGACGGAGATTCGCACGCGGTGCAAGGGACTCTTTTCACCGATGCTAAAGCCTGGAAAAACAGTGCTGAAGTTGCCAAAAGGCATGGCATCGGGTTGTAGATTTGCGACGTCTAGCCAGCTGTTTGCGACAGTGTCGTAAAGAAGTTGAATGGTCGGATTAGCAAGTATCGCCAACAAGGTCGGCGTGATATAAGTTTGCGTCGACACAAAAAGAAAGAGCCGCCCAGATAAAAAAACAGGTGGGACGGCAGAACTCTTCTAAAAACCAAAGGAGCAAATCACGATGCGCGTGATGAAGTGGAGCATGATCGCACTGGCAGTTGCAGCAGCAGCCAGTTCCCAATTGGCAACAGCCGCACCTTTCGTAAGCGACCAGGCCGAAGCCAAAGGCTTTGTTGAAGACGCAAAACTCGATTTGCTGGTGCGTAACTATTATTTCAACCGTGATAACAAAGACCGCGGCCGTGACCAGAAAGACTGGACTCAAGGCCTGCTCGGCAACTTCAGCTCCGGCTACACCCAAGGTACCGTTGGTGTCGGCGTTGATGCATACGGTTATCTGGCGATCAAACTGGACGGCGGCGACGGCACCAGCGGCTCCGGCAACATGAGCCGCAGCGATACCGTTAATCCCAACAATGGCGCTCGCGACGTTAACGACAGCCAGGGTAAAGCCGGCGCGTCGGTCAAAGTCCGCGTTTCCAAAACCGAGTTGAAATTCGGCGACATGCAGCCAAGCACCGCGCCGGTGTTCGCTGTTGGCGGCTCCCGTATCATTCCGCAAACCGCCACTGGCTTCCAGCTGCAGAGCAGCGAGATCCAAGATCTTGATCTGGAAGCAGGTCACTTCTACTCGGCTTCCAGCCAGGATAAAAACGCTCGTGACGGCGGCCTGTACGCTAACTACGCTGGCGTTGAAGCCAACACCATCGATTATTTCGGCGGCAAGTACGGCATCTCCGAAAACCTCAGCGCTTCCCTGTACGGCGCCAAGCTGGATGACATCTGGAACCAGTACTACGCGAACCTGAACTACACCATTCCAATGGGTGACGATCAGTCGCTGAACCTGGACGGTAACATTTACCGTACCACCGACGAAGGCAGCGCCGAAGCGGGCTCCATCAGCAACACCACGTTCTCCCTGGCAGCCGCTTACTCGTTCCTGAAAGCGCACACCGTCACCGTGGGCTTCCAAAAAGTTAACGGCGACACTCCGTTCGACTACATCGGTGTGGGCAAGAACAACCGCGGTGGCGACTCGATCTTCCTCGCCAACTCCATCCAGTACTCCGACTTCAACGGTCCGAACGAAAAGTCTGCACAAATTCGTTATGACCTGAAAATGGCTGAGTACGGCGTTCCAGGTCTGAGCTTCATGACCCGTTACGTGAAAGGTTGGGACATCGATGGCTCCAACACTCCATCGGGCAGCGCTTACACTGGCCTGTATGGCGAAGATGGCAAGCACAACGAAACCAACTTTGAAGCCAAGTATGTTATTCAGAGTGGCCCGGCCAAGGACCTTTCCTTCCGCGCTCGCCAAGCATGGCACTTCGCCAATGCTGACCAAGGCGAAGGCGACGTTAAAGAGTTCCGTCTGATCGTTGACTACCCGCTGTCGATCTTGTAATCGCAAGCAGTTAATTTGCGGTATGTCTAGTCCTGAAATAGGTTTACACCTATTTCAGTCTCAAAACGCCCGGTGCACCGCATCGGGCGTTTTGTATTTCAGGGATAAGTGCGGCCGCTCCCCGTTGTAGATCAGCACCGACTCATCCACCATTTTTACTGCATCCGCCAAATCTTTGGGGCGGTGCAGCAAAAACTCAGTTTTCAGTATTCCGTTTATCCGCTCTGCCATCGCGTTCTGATAGCAATCGTAGCCGTCCGTCATTGAGCACTTGATCCCATGCTTCGCGTGCATTTGCTGGTACAGGTCGGAACAGTATTGGGCTCCGCGATCCGAGTGATGGATGAGCGGCTGCATGGATTTTCGCTGGCTAACAGCTCTCTGCAACGCTTTGACCACCGACTCTGTGTGCAGGCTGTCATGCACATGATGACCCACGATCTTGCGTGAGTACGCGTCTGTTATCAGGCTGACGTAAACAACACTTTCCCGCGTGGGCAGATAGGTAATATCGGCAACCCAAACCTGCTCGGGCCTGCTGGCGATAACTTGTTCCGGGCCTGCTTTGAGCAGGTTGGGATGGCGACGGAACCGATGATGGCTATGCGTAGTTTTATGATAAGCGCGCTTTCGAGGAACCAGCTCTCGCGCTTCGCGCAAGATGGAAAAAAGACGGTCTCGACCAACAAATACCTGCTCTCCCGCCTCAGTACTCATCAGATAATGCAGCTTGCGCGTGCCTAACCTCGGCTGGCGACGCCGCTTTTCCAGAACAAAGTCCACCACTTGCTGGTCTTGGTGAGCTTTCGCATCAAAGGCTCGGTTACGTTTGTAATAGGCTTGGCGCGAAATGCCCATAAACAGGCAAGCCCTGGTAATGCTCAGGTCTTGGATTTGCCCTTGCGAGAGGACTTGCCGGGTCGCTTTTTTACGATGGACACACCGTAATCATTTTTTAAGACGTTCACGACAGCTTCAAAAAATTGGGCCTTCTGATTGCTCAGCGCCAACTGTTCTTCAAGTTCTTTGATCCGCTGCTCGGGTGTCAGCGGGAGGTTGGGGTCGGTCATCGGCCTGCTCCGCAGCGCTCGGATTGAGGCGCCTTGGCTCCAGTCCTGCCGGCCATGCTTGCGCAACCAAACCAGTACCGTGGACCGGCCCTGAATGCCAAAGCGCCGTTGAGCCTCTTTATAACTCAACTCGCCTTTTTCGACTTGGTCTACGACCGACAATTTAAAAGCTAGCGTGTAGTCACGCTGGCTGCGCCTTTTTCCCGTATCCATTGAATCCTCCTGAAGAAAGGTCAGAAGGTGTAAACCTTATTCAGGACGGGACAGTAACAAACAAAAGGCCCATCTTCGGATGGGCCTTTTTTTATTGCATTTTTTTTGCTTACTGCACCGCCGATTCCTGCACCACACGAATCACACGTTGTGGAAAGGGAATATCGATACCGGCATTTTTCAAGCGGTCACGCGCCTGTTCATTGAACATGAACATCACGCTCCAGTAATCCGCAGTTTTTACCCACACCCGCAGTGATACCGTAATGGCACTGTCCCCGAGGGTCGAAATAACCGCCTCTGGCGCTGGATCGGACAAAATCCGCGAATCGTTGGCCAAATCAAGCAACACTTCGCGGGCTTTCTGCAGATCCGCCTCGTAATCCACGCCCACATCAAATACAACTTTGCGCGTCGGTTGACGATTGGTGTTGGTGATGATGCCATTCGACAGGTTGCCATTGGGCATGATGATGGTTTTGTTATCGCCAGTGCGAAGCACGGTGTGGAAAATTTGAATACTGTCGACAGTGCCCGCGACACCTTGCGCTTCGATCCAGTCACCGATGCGGAACGGACGGAACAGCAGAATCAGCACACCGCCAGCGAAATTCGCCAGGCTGCCCTGCAATGCCAGACCAATGGCCAGACCCGCCGCACCAATCGCGGCCACGAACGAAGTGGTTTCCACACCAATCATCGAAGCCACGCTGACAACCAGCAGCACCTTGAGAATGATGTTCGCCAGACTGCTGATGAACCCTTGCAAGGCCAGATCGGCGTTGCGCAGTGCGAGCAGAGCGCCCAGCTTCTGCGTCACTTTATTGATGAGCCACCAGCCAATGGCCAACGTGATGACGGCCAGCAGGACACGGCTGCCGTATTCCATGATCATCGGGATCCAGGCTTGGGACGCCTTGACCAAGTGATCCACTTCAGCATTCAAATCCATCTACGTTCTCCTGATTTTTTACACATCCCTGCCCCTGAGAGGTCAGTCGCGGAAGTTGTTGAACTGCAGCGGCATGTCGAACGTCTTGGCCCGCAGGGCGGCAATCGCTTCCTGCAGATCGTCACGTTTTTTGCCGGTAATGCGTACTTGCTCGCCCTGAATGGCGGCTTGCACCTTGAGCTTGGCATCCTTGACGTGAGCGACGATTTTCTTCGCCAGCTCTTTGTCGATACCTTCCTTGAGGACGGCTTCCTGCTTCATCAACTTGCCCGAAGCGTAGGCATCCTTGACCTCAAGGCACTGCACGTCGATTTTGCGCTTGACCAGCGCCAGCTTGAGGATCTCAATCATCGCTTCGAGCTGGAAATCGGCTTCAGCGGTCAGGTTGACGGTGAGTTCCTTTTCCTTGAATTCGAAGGTGCCTTTGCCTTTCAGGTCATAACGACGATCGAGTTCCTTGACGGCGTTTTCGACCGCGTTGGTGACTTCGTGTTTGTCCAGTTCGGATACCACGTCGAACGACGGCATGTAATCTCTCCAATAGAGGGCGCGCTCAGTGTTGACGGAGCACGCCTGGCTTGCGGTTAAAATCCGCGCTGATTATAACGGGTCTTTCCAATCATTCACTGCGAGCCTCGAATGCGCGCCTCAAACAGAGCAAAAAGCTGATGTCCATTCCCTGGCATGTTCTGGGCGCCGGCAGTCTCGGCACGTTGTGGGCGACACGTCTGACCCGCGCCGGGCGACCGGTGACACTGATCGTGCGGGACGCGGCACGCTTGCAGGCTTACCAGGCTGCGGGCGGTCTGACGCTGGTGGAGCATGGACAAGCAACGACCTATGCAGTCCCGGCCGAAACCGCTGAGAGCAACGAGCCGATCCGCCGGTTGCTGGTGGCGTGCAAAGCCTACGATGCCGTGAAAGCCGTGGCTCAGCTGGCCACTCGCCTGACGCCCGACGCCGAACTGGTCCTGCTGCAAAACGGACTCGGCAGTCAGGATGAGGTGGCGGCGCAAGTGCCGCAGGCGCGCTGCATCAGCGCCTCGAGCACCGAAGGCGCCTTTCGCGAGGGTGAATGGCGCGTGGTGTTCGCCGGTCACGGCTACACCTGGTTGGGAGATGCCAGCCATCCAGTCGCCCCGATCTGGCTCGAAGACCTCGCCGCGGCGGGCATTCCCCACGAATGGAGCCCCGACATCCTGACCCGGTTATGGCGCAAGCTGGCGCTCAATTGTGCGATCAATCCGCTGACAGTGCTGCACAACTGCCGCAACGGCGGCTTGCAGGACCATCAATGCGAAGTGGCCACGCTCTGCGCCGAACTCCGCGAATTGCTCGAGCGATGCGGTCAACCGGCCGCAGCAGAAAACCTGCAGCAGGAAGTCGAGCGAGTGATCCACGCCACTGCCGCCAACTATTCTTCGATGTTCCAGGATGTCAGCAATCACCGACGCACCGAAATCAGCTATCTGCTGGGCCATGCGTGCAAGGTCGCGGCGCGGCACCAACTGAACCTGCCGCATCTTAATCAACTGCAACAGCGGCTAATCAATCATCTGCAGCGCCTTGGATTGCCCAGCGACTGAGCAGCGGCTACGCTGGCCACTTGTTCCTCCTCAGCGATAAAACTGATGCCATTGCGCCAGCGTCTTGAAAACCTTCCGGTCGGCCAGAAACTCCTCGCCGCACTGTTGGTGCTGTTGACCACCGTTTTGCTGGTCGCCAACCTGACCTTTATCAGTGCCGCGTATTACATTTCTCAGGAAAGCATGGCGCCACAGGCCCTGCAGACCATTGGCCGACTGGTATCCAACCCGAGCCTGATATCCGACGCGCTCAAATCGCCACAAAGCGCCGAGCGCCTGCTCAACGAACTCAATAGTTATTCCCCGCTACGCGCCGCCGCTCTTTATGACGGCAAGGGCGAGCGTCTGGCGCAACTGCAAAATGGTGAAAAACTGAAACTGCCGGGCCACTACCGGCAGGTCGAAGCCTGGCAGGCTACCGAATTTCGCAGCAATCAGGTGATCACCCTGCCGCGCCCCGGCACTGAACCCGGCCACCTGTTATTGGTGGCCAGCAGCGAATTGCCGATGGCGTTCTACACAGGCACCCTGACCGCCAGTCTCGGCATTCTGATCTTCAGCGTGCTGCTGTGGCTGGTGATCGCCCGGCAGATCAAACGCTTGATCACCCGGCCGATTCATCAGCTGGAAGAACTTTCCCGTCAGGTGACCCGCGAGGAAAATTATGCGCTGCGGGCATCGCGCGGCAATCACGATGAAATCGGCAGCCTCGCCGAGGCGTTCAACACCATGCTCACGCGCATCGAAGCCCGGGAGCACCAGCTTAAACGCGCCCGCGACGATTCCCAGGCCGCGTATGACCAGGCCCAGGGCCTGGCCGAAGAGACGCGCCACACTAACCGCAAGCTCGAACTCGAAGTCCAGGTGCGCAGCAAGATCGAGAAAAAGCTCACCGGTTTCCAGAACTACCTCAACAGCATCATTGACTCCATGCCGTCCGCGCTGATTGCACTGGATGAGCAGCTTTACGTCACGCAGTGGAATCAGGAAGCCAGCGCGCTGTCCGGCACGCGCCTCGACGAAGCGCTGAACCAGCCCATTTTTCTCGCCTTCGAACCGCTCAAGCCTTTTCTGCCGCAACTCAAGCAGACCGTGGAACAGCACACGGTGGCAAAAATTGAACGGGTGACCTGGCTCAAGGATGAAGAGCCACGTCATTACGCCTTGACGTTTTACCCGCTGATGGGGGGTGCCGGGCGCGGCGTAGTGATCCGGATCGACGACATCACCCAGCGCCTTTCGCTGGAAGAAATGATGGTGCAGTCGGAAAAGATGCTCTCAGTGGGTGGCCTCGCTGCAGGCATGGCCCATGAAATCAACAACCCATTGGGGGCAATTCTGCACAACGTGCAAAACATTCGCCGCCGCCTGTCTTCCGACCTGCCAAAGAACCTTGAACAGGCCGAGCTGGTCGGCATTGAACTGGACACTGTGAACAAATACCTGCAAGCGCGCGAAGTGCCGCAACTGCTTGATGGCATCCAGCAGGCCGGCGCCCGTGCGGCAAAAATCGTCACCCACATGCTCAGCTTCAGCCGCCGCAGCACCCGGCAGATGGCCCCCTGCGACTTGCCGGCGCTGATCGATCAAGCCGTGGAAATTGCCGGCAATGATTTTGATCTGGCGATCGGTTTCGACTTCAAGGGTCAAGCCATCATTCGACAGTTCGACCCCGCACTGGGTCCGGTTCCCGGCACCGCCAACGAACTTGAGCAGGTGCTGCTGAACCTGTTGAAAAACGCCGCCCAAGCCATTCACCAGCGCGAAGACGACCGCGAGCCGGGGCGGATTACCCTGCGCACCCGATTGAACCCGCCGTGGGCAGAAATCCAGGTCGAGGACAACGGCATCGGCATGAGTGAAAACGTGCGCAAACGCACCTTCGAACCGTTCTTCACCACCAAGGAAATCGGTCAGGGCACCGGGCTTGGCCTCTCAGTGTCGTACTTCATCATCACCAACAACCACAAAGGCCAGATGGAAGTGCAATCAACCCTGGGTCAAGGCACTTGTTTCACCTTGCGCCTGCCCTTGGCGAGCACCCCGCTCGTCGCTGAAGAAATCAATCCACCATCGAGGTAACCCATGGGCTTTCGCTTGTCGAAGATCTACACCCGCACCGGCGACAAAGGCGAGACCGGACTGGGCGATGGCCGCCGCGTGCCCAAGGACCATCCGCGCATCGAAGCGATCGGCGAGGTCGATACGCTGAACAGCCAGGTCGGCGTTTTGTTGGCCGGGTTGGCGGCGGAGTCGGCCGTCTATCCGGGGCTTGACGAAGTGATCGAGGTATTGGCGCCTTGCCAGCATCGGTTATTTGATCTCGGCGGAGAATTGGCCATGCCGGACTATCAGGCGTTGAACGCGTCAGAGATCGAGCGCCTGGAGGCGGCGATCGATGTGTGGAATGAAGAGCTGGGACCGTTGAAGAACTTCATTCTGCCCGGTGGCTCGGCGCTGATTGCACAGGCGCATGTGTGTCGAAGCCTGGCGCGCAGTGCCGAGCGACGGTGTCAGCATTTGAACGCGGTCGAACCGTTGGCCGGGGTTGGCCTGGCGTATATCAATCGGTTGTCGGATTTGCTGTTCGTGATGGCGCGAGTGATTGCACGGCGGCAAGGGATTGCCGAGATTTTGTGGCAAGCGGCGGTGAAGCCTGGAGTTTAGACGGCGCCTGTCAGGCCACTTTCGCGAGCAAGCTCGCTCCCACACTGGATCTGTGTACGCCACAATTCATGTGTGCGAGCCTGCTCGCGAGGCCAGATGCTACACCAGCGAATCAGGCCAAAACGCGCGAATCCCCGCGACACCTTGAGCCCCGGCGGCCCAGGCTTTCTCCTGCTCCACCGGGCCAACACCACCGAGCAAAAACACCGGTTTGCTGAACGCTTCGATCAAAGCCGAAGCCTGCTCCCAACCCAGGGGCTGCACATCCGGATGCGTCTGGGTCATCTGCACAGGCGACAAGGTCACAAAGTCCACACCCATCTGCTCCGCCAGCGCCAACTCTTCTGCGTTATGGCAAGACGCCGCCAACCAGCGTGAGGCTGGCAACGGTCGCCCGGCGGCAGCGTACTTGCGCAGTTGCGCCGAGGTAATGTGCCAGCCGGCCGACGGGAAATCGCCCAGCCATTCAAACGGTCCCTTGATCATCAATTGCGCTTTGCCGGCGCACAGCCCCGCCGCATCCACCGCCAGATCCCGGTATTTCGGATCGTAGCCGTTCGGCGCCCGGAGCTGGATCAGTTTGATGCCTCCAGCGATGGCCTTTTGAATACCCCGTAACAGCGCCGGTGTCTCCAGATCTTCCGGAGTGATCAGGTACTGCGCGGGCAAGCGTGCTGCCGCGACGATCGGCTGATTGGCGGCCGGGAACTCATAGTTGGGCAAATCACGCGGGGCGACCCATTCCAGCGGCTGACCTTCGGCACCGTGTGGCTCGCCGGTGAAGGACGAAACTTCCCAAACGTCCAGCAACACCTGCTTGTCCGGGTAATCATGGTGAATCTTGATCAACGGGCGTGCGGCGCCGACCACGATCCCCAACTCTTCCTTAAGCTCGCGAGCCAGCGCGGTTTCGACCGATTCATCCACCTCGACTTTGCCGCCGGGAAACTCCCACAAACCGCCCTGATGCTGGGAATCGGCACGGCGGGCGATGAGGATTTTGCCGCTGCTGTCGCGAATGACGGCGGCCGCTACATGGACTCGTTTCACAACCCGACCTCCTGCAGACCTGCTTCTTGCCACGCCTTGAAGGCTGGCCACTGGTAGATCGTGTTGATGTAAGCCTGGTCTTCACCGGACACCTTTACCTGATAGGTACGCAGGCGCACGGCAATCGGGGCGAAAAAGGCATCGGCCAGGGTGGCGCGCCCGAACAGGAACCGACCACTTTCGCTAGCTGCGGCGCGGCACTCGGCCCACAACGCCAGCATGCGATCGATGTCCGTCTGCACATCAACCGGCATCGGCGACAGCGGTGCGTCGTGACTGAGGTCGAAAGGCATGTTGCTGCGCATCGCGGAAAAACCACTGTGCATTTGCGCACAGGCCGAACGCGCCTGAGCACGAGCGGCAATGTCCGTCGGCCAGAGTTGAGCGTCGGGAAATTGTTCCGCCAGGTATTCGGCAATCGCCAGCGAATCGGCGATGGTGCCATGTACGGTTTTCAGCAGCGGGACTTTCGCGGTGGGTGAATGCTTGAGCAACTGGTCGCGGGTATCGGGCTGATTGAGTTTGATCAGCTCTTCGGTGTAGGTGGCGCCGGCCAGGTCAAGGGCCAGGGCGCCGCGCAGAGACCAGGAGGAGTGCAGTTTGTCGCCGATGATCAGGTGCAGGCTCATGTTCGGGACCTTTTGATGGGGGGGGCAGACCAGACACATGTACTGCCTGGTCGTCCGTCATCGCGGGCAAGCCCGGCTCCCACAGGGTTTAGTGGTGGCCACAAATATCTTGCGCCACCCTCGGTCCCTGTGGGAGCCGGGCTTGCCCGCGATCGGGTCGACTCAGTCTTAAGTACGGTACTCAGCGTTGATCTTCACGTACTCGTGGGACAAATCCGTGGTCCAGATGGTTTCGCTGCAATCGCCGCGACCCAGTTCGATACGGATGGTGATTTCTTCCTGCTGCATCACTGCCGCGCCCTGGGCTTCGGTGTAGGTCGCAGCGCGCGCGCCACGGCTGGCGATGCAGACTTCACCGAGGAACACGTCGATCTTGCTTACGTCCAGGTTTGGTACGCCGGCACGGCCGACAGCTGCCAAAATCCGGCCCCAGTTCGGGTCGGAGGCGAACAGCGCAGTCTTGATCAGCGGTGAGTGCGCCACGGTATAACCAACGTCCAGACATTCCTGGTGATGGCCGCCGCCATTCACTTGCACGGTGACAAACTTGGTCGCGCCTTCACCGTCGCGAACGATGGCCTGGGCCACGTCCATGCACACGTCGAATACAGCCTGCTTGAGCTTGGCGAACAACTCGCCGTTCGCCTCGGTGATTTCCGGCAGGGCCGCCTGACCGGTGGCGATCAGCATGCAGCAGTCGTTGGTCGAGGTGTCGCCGTCGATGGTGATGCGGTTGAACGACTTGTTGGCGCCGTCCAGCAGCAGGTTTTGCAGCACGTCGCGGGCGACTTTGGCGTCGGTGGCGATGTAACCGAGCATGGTCGCCATGTTCGGACGAATCATGCCCGCGCCCTTGCTGATACCGGTGACGGTGATGGTCACGCCGTCGTGCTGGAACTGGCGGCTCGCGCCTTTGGGCAGCGTATCTGTGGTCATGATGCCGGTGGCGGCAGCTTCCCAGTTATTGACCGACAGATCATCGAGAGCAGCTTGCAGCGCGCCTTCGATTTTCTCGACCGGCAGCGGTTCGCCGATCACGCCGGTGGAGTACGGCAGCACCAGGCTGGCGTCGACGCCGGTCAGTTCTGCCAGTTTTGCGCAGGTGCGTTCGGCGGCGGCCAGGCCTGGGTCGCCCGTGCCCGCGTTTGCATTACCGGTATTGGTCAGCAGGTAACGCACCGGCCCTTGCACGCGTTGTTTGGCCAGAATCACTGGCGCAGCACAGAAGGCATTCAGGGTAAACACGCCCGCAACCGTGGAGCCCTCGGCACAGCGCATGACCACGACATCCTTGCGCCCCGGCCGCTTGATGCCGGCCGAGGCGATACCGAGTTCAAAACCGGCAACCGGGTGCAACGTTGGCAAAGGACCAAGACCAACCGCCATGAATGCGCTCCTCATCAATAATGTCAGCACCGTTTTCAGGATTAACGGTGGTTTGAATGGCAAAACGCCGCGACGGCTGTGGCCGGTCGCGGCGCGGGTATTTCAGCGTATGCAAACGGGTTTTACTGGATCTGCCCGTGGCAATGCTTGAATTTCTTGCCCGAACCGCAATAGCACAACTCGTTACGGCCCAGCTTCTGTTCATTGCGCACCGGCACGGTGGCAAGGGCTACATCGATCTCCTCACCGAGAATCTGCGGTTGCTCGAGACCCGGCGCTTCGTCGTGCTGGAACTGCATGCGGGCGGCCAAGGCTTCGGCTTCCTGACGCAAACGCGCTTCTTCCTCGATCGGGTCTTCGCGGCGAACCTGAACGTGCGAGAGCACGCGGATGGAGTCGCGCTTGATCGAATCCAGCAGCTCGGAGAACAGGGTGAACGACTCGCGCTTGTATTCCTGCTTCGGATTCTTCTGGGCGTAACCACGCAAGTGGATACCGTGACGCAGGTGATCCATGGTCGACAGGTGGTCTTTCCACAAGTCATCCAGCACGCGCAGAACGATCTGCTTCTCAAAGGTGCGCAGTGCTTCGGCACCGGCCTGGTCTTCTTTCTCGTGGTACGCGGCAATCAGCTCGTTCATCAGCTTCTCGCGCAGCGTTTCTTCGTACAGGTGATCGTCTTCGTCCAGCCACTGCTGAATCGGCAACGCTACGCCGAAGTCGCTTTGCAGCGCTGCTTCCAGACCCGCGACGTCCCACTGTTCCGGCAACGATTGCGGTGGAATGTGCGCGCTGATGGTCGCGTTGAGCACGTCTTGACGGAAGTCGGCAATGGTTTCACCGATGTTATCGGCGGCCAGCAACGTGTTACGCATGTGATAGATCACTTTACGCTGTTCGTTGTTGACGTCATCGAACTCGAGCAATTGCTTGCGAATATCGAAGTTGCGGCCTTCGACCTTGCGCTGCGCCTTCTCGATGGCGTTGGTCACCATGCGGTGCTCGATCGCCTCGCCGGACTGCATGCCCAACGCCTTCATGAAGTTCTTCACCCGGTCAGAGGCGAAGATGCGCATCAGGCTGTCTTCCAGCGACAGGTAGAAACGGCTGGAACCGGCGTCACCCTGACGACCGGCACGACCACGCAGCTGGTTGTCGATACGGCGCGATTCGTGACGCTCGGAAGCAATCACCTGCAAGCCACCGGACTCCAGAACTTGCTGATGACGTTTCTGCCAGTCGGCCTTGATCTGCGCGATCTGCTCAGGCGTCGGGTTGTCCAGCGAAGCCACTTCCACTTCCCAGTTACCGCCCAACAGGATGTCAGTACCACGACCGGCCATGTTGGTGGCGATGGTCAGCGCACCCGGACGACCCGCCTGGGCAATGATCTCGGCTTCCTTTTCGTGGAACTTGGCGTTCAGAACCTTGTGTTCGATGCCTTCCTTGTTGAGCAGACTGGACATGTGCTCGGACGTTTCGATGGTGGCAGTACCCACCAGCACCGGACGGCCCTGGGTCATGCATTCCTTGATGTCATTGATGATCGCCGCGTATTTCTCGTCGGCAGTCAGGAACACCAGGTCGTTGTAGTCTTTACGCGCCAGCGGTCTGTTAGGCGGGATGACCATCACCGACAAACCGTAGATCTGGTGGAATTCGAACGCTTCGGTGTCAGCCGTGCCGGTCATGCCGGACAGCTTGTTGTACAAACGGAAATAGTTCTGGAAGGTGGTCGATGCCAGGGTCTGGCTTTCGGCCTGGATGTTCAGCTCTTCCTTGGCCTCGATGGCCTGGTGAAGGCCCTCGGACAAACGACGGCCCGGCATGGTCCGACCGGTGTGTTCGTCGACCAGTACGACCTGACCGTCCTGCACGATGTATTCGACGTTGCGATGGAACAGCTTGTGCGCACGCAGACCGGCATAAACGTGGGTCAACAGGCCCAGGTTGTGGGCCGAGTACAGGCTCTCGCCTTCAGCCAGCAGGCCGACGCGGGTGAGCATGTCTTCGATGAACTGGTGACCGGCTTCGTTGAGCTCGACCTGACGGGTCTTCTCGTCGACGGTGTAGTGGCCAGCCTTGGTGACTTCGCCTTCCACTTCTTCGACGTGCAATTCCAGCTGCGGGATCAGTTTGTTGATCTCGACGTACATCTTCGAGCTGTCCTCGGCCTGACCGGAAATGATCAGCGGCGTACGCGCTTCGTCGATGAGGATGGAGTCGACTTCGTCGATCACGGCAAAATTGAGTTCGCGCTGGAATTTTTCTTCCATGCTGAACGCCATGTTGTCGCGCAGGTAATCGAAACCGAATTCGTTGTTGGTGCCGTAGGTAATGTCGGCAGCATAGGCCAGACGTTTCTCTTCCGGCGGCTGAAATGGCGTGACCACGCCGACCGACAGGCCGAGGAATTCGTACAGCGGGCGCATCCAGTTGGCGTCCCGGCGAGCCAGGTAGTCGTTCACCGTCACAACGTGCACGCCCTTGCCGGACAGTGCGTTGAGGTAAACACCCAGGGTGGCCACCAGGGTCTTGCCTTCACCGGTGCGCATTTCCGCGATCATGCCTTCATGCAAGGTCATGCCGCCGATCAGTTGAACATCGAAGTGACGCATACCCATGACACGCTTACCGGCTTCGCGGGCGACCGCAAAGGCTTCTGGCAGCAGTTTGTCGAGGCTTTCCCCTTTGGCGATGCGAGCCTTGAACTCGTCTGTCTTGGCACGCAATTGATCGTCCGAAAGGGCTACCATTTGCTCTTCGAAGGCATTGACGAGTTGCACCGTCTTGAGCATGCGTTTGACTTCACGCTCGTTCTTGCTTCCAAAAAGTTTTTTTAACAAAGGCGCAAACATATCGGCAGGATCTTCCACACTAAAGGGATGGAGGGCGGCCCCATGAGTCGCCCGAGCAGCCCTCATGGCCGCATGCGAACGAGCATTCTACCCGGAAACGGTGGTGAGGAAAGTGGCGTTGTTCCACGATGCTGGCACAGCGTTGTGACGGGGCTCACTTAAAATAGGGGCTTTTTGCTCAAGTTCAAGCCGTATTCGGAAGAAGTTACTCATTGATTTAATGGATAAAGCGCGCGCAAACCAATGGGCCGGGTAGTGCCCGCGCTTTCTGCTACCATGGCCGCTCTGTTACTTCAGGTGTCTGATCATGGCATTTCGCCCTCTTACGGCCAGAGCACCCGCCGTTCTGCTTCGCGAAGCCAAACCGTTGAAAGCCATCTTCGGCCACGCTCAACGCCTGGGTCATTTGCAACGACTGGTGGAAAGCCAATTGCAGCCTGCGGCGCGCGAGCATTGCCATGTGGCGTCGTGGCGCGAAGGCAGTCTGCTATTGATTGTCACGGACGGCCATTGGGCCACGCGCTTGCGTTATCAGCAGAAGCGGCTGCAACGGCAATTGCAGATGTTCGATGAGTTTGCGAGTTTGACGCGGATATTGTTCAAGGTGCAGCCGCCGACCGTTCCGCAGGGAGCGGTGGGCCATACGATGGATTTGTCGACCGACGCGGCCGCGACTATTCAGGCCACGGCCGACGGCATCAGTGATCCGAATTTGCGCGCGGCGCTGGAGCGGTTGGCCGCGCACGCCAAGCCCAAGCTCTGACCACGCCCCTGTGGGAGCGAGCTTGCTCGCGATTGCGGTCCGACATTCGACACCTGTATCGCTGAATCTGCCGCCATCGCGAGCAAGCTCGCTCCCACAATTAACTGTGCCCGCTTGTTAGCGTTTTTTACTGCCACCCAGCAAAGAACCCATCAAACCGCGCACCAATTGCCGGCCCAACTGATTCGCCGCCTGCCGCATGGCCGATTTCAACGCCTGCCCCGCCGCCGTGCCGAGGAGTTCGCCGGCCTTGTCGGTCAAGCTCGGCTCTTGTTTTTCCGGGGTTGCCTGCGGATCAGGCGCGAGCCCTTTGCGCCCCATCAGCACTTCATAAGCGGACTCGCGATCGATCGGTTTGTCGTAACGCCCCTTGAACGGCGAGCCGGCGATCAGCAGCGTGCGTTCGGTTTCGCTCAACGGCCCGATCCGCGACTGCGGCGGGGCGACCAATACGCGCTGGACCATTTCCGGCGTGCCCTTCTGCGTCAACGTCCCCACCAGCGCTTCGCCGATCCCCAGTTCGGTCAGGACCGACAAGGCATCGAACGCTGGATTCGGTCTGAAGCCATCCGCTACGGCCCGTAGCGATTTCTGCTCTTTGGCCGTGAACGCGCGCAAACCATGCTGAATGCGCAGCCCCAACTGTGCGAGCACGTCATCTGGCAAATCACCCGGCGACTGCGTGACGAAATACACGCCCACGCCCTTCGAGCGAATCAGCCGCACCACTTGCTCAAGCCGTTCCTGCAAGGCATTGGGGGTGTCGGCGAACAACAAATGCGCCTCGTCAAAAAACAGCGCCAGCAGCGGTTTGTCGGCATCGCCACGCTCTGGCAGTTGCTCGAACAGTTCCGCCAGCAACCACAACAGGAACGTCGCATAGACTTTCGGCGCTTCATGTACCAGGCGACTGGCGTCCAGCAGGTGGATGCGACCGCGACCGTCGGTCGCCGGTTGCAACATGTCTTCGAGCTGCAGCGCCGGCTCGCCAAACAGCGCTTCGGCGCCCTGCTGCTCCAGTGTCGCCAGGCGGCGTAACAGCGCCTGGCTGGAACCGGTGGTCATCAGCGCCGCGTCATCGCCCAGCAGTTCCGGGTTGTCGCGCAGGTGATTGAGCAGCGCCTTCAAATCCTTGAGGTCGAGCAGCAGCAGCCCTTCGCGGTCCGCGACCTTGAACGCGGCATACAGCGCCGACTGCTGGCTGTCGGTCAGCTCCAGAAGACTGCCGATCAGCAGCGGCCCCATTTCACTCAACGTGGTGCGCAACGGATGACCGGACTGACCGTGAATGTCCCACAGCGTGACCGGGTACGCCTGCGGTTTATGGTTCAGCCAAGGCATGCCGGCGATGCGCTCGGCGACTTTGCCCTGAGGATTGCCGGCGGCACCGAGCCCGCACAGGTCGCCTTTGATATCGGCTGCAAACACCGCCACACCGGCATCGCTGAAGGCTTCGGCCAAGCGTTGCAGGGTGACGGTCTTGCCGGTACCGGTGGCGCCCGCGACCAGACCATGACGGTTGGCCAGACGCATGGCCTGGGCGATCGGCTGCCCTGCAAGGTCGGCGCCGATGATGAGTTGCGATGAGTCACGCATTTTGTCACCCATGGTTAATCTTTGATCCTTGACGGCCGATAAAAGAGTGAGAAGCGTCGGTAATTCCCTAAGGAGAGGATGGAAATATCAGCTTGTTTTCAATACCGCCCCTCCGCGTTCCTTTATAAAAGCACGCCTTGGGCATTAAGACCTTAGCGGAACCTCATGCCATGAATAAAAATCTGCGCTTCAGCCATAAAATCCTGCTCGCCGCCGCCCTCATCGTCATGGCGGCCTTCGCCTCGTTCACGCTGTACAACGATTATCTGCAGCGAAATGCCATCCGCGAGGATCTGGACAATTACCTCAACGAAATGGGCGATGTCACCGCCAGCAACATCCAGACCTGGCTGAGCGGCCGTATTCTGCTAATCGACAACCTGGCGCAGAACATTGCAATCAATGCAGAGTTGGCCACTGTCGCCAGCCTGCTCGAGCAGAAAGCGCTGACGTCGACCTTCATGGCGTCCTACCTGGGCGATGCCACCGGCAGCTTCACTATTCGACCTGACGCAAAGATGCCCGACGGTTTCGACCCCCGCGTGCGTCCCTGGTACAAAGGCGCCGAAAGCAGTGGCACCGCCACCTTGACCGAACCCTATATCGATGCGGCGACCGGCCAGTTGATCATCTCCATTGCCACCGCGTCGAAAAAGGCTGGCCAGAGTGTCGGCGTGGTGGGCGGCGACCTCAGCCTGCAAACCCTGATCGACACGCTCAGCGCCCGCGACTTCGACGGCATGGGTTACGCCTTCCTGATCAGTGCCGACGGCAAGATTCTGGTACACCCGGACAAAACCCTGCTGATGAAAACCCTCGCCGAGGCGTACCCGCGCAATACCCCGCGCATCAGCAGCGATTTCAGTGAAATCGAGGTCGACGGTAAAACCCGAATCGTCAATTTCACCCCGATCAAAGGCCTGCCTTCGGTCAACTGGTACATCGGTCTGTCCGTCGATAAAGACAAAGCCTTCTCGATGCTCAGCGAATTCCGGACCTCGGCGGTGATTGCGACCATTATTGCCGTGGCCATCATCATCGCCTTGCTGGGCATGCTGATTCGCCTCCTGATCCAGCCGCTGCACGTCATGACCCGCGCCATGCAGGACATTGCCGACGGTGAAGGCGACCTGACCAAACGCCTGACCATCCAGAACAACGATGAGTTCGGCGTGCTCGGCACCGCGTTCAACCGCTTCGTGGAACGCATTCACGGCTCGATCCGCGAAGTGTCCTCGGCCACCGGCCAGGTCAATGAAGTGGCGCTGCGCGTCGTGGCTGCTTCCAATTCGTCGATGTTCAACTCCGATCAGCAAGCCTCGCGCACCAGCAGCGTGGCAGCCGCGATCAACCAGCTCGGTGCTGCCGCGCAGGAAATCGCCCGCAATGCCGCCCAGGCCTCGAGCCAGGCCAGCGACGCACGCAGCCTCGCCGAAGATGGTCAACAGGTGGTAGACCGCAGCATTGCCGCGATGAACAAACTGTCCAGCATGCTCAGCGCTTCCAGCACCAATATCGAATCGCTGAACAGCAAAACGGTGAACATCGGGCAGATTCTCGAAGTGATCACCAGCATCTCTCAGCAGACCAACCTGCTGGCGCTCAACGCCGCTATCGAAGCCGCTCGCGCCGGTGAAGCCGGACGCGGTTTTGCGGTGGTCGCCGATGAAGTTCGCAATCTCGCGCACCGCACGCAGGAATCGGCGCAACAGGTGCAGACCATGATCGAGGAGCTGCAGGTCGGCGCCCGGGAATCCGTGAGCACCATGGGCGACAGTCAGCGCCACAGTCAGGACAGCGTCGACATCGCCAATCTGGCGGGTGAGCGATTGAACAGCGTGACGCTGCGTATTGGTGAAATCGACGGGATGAACCAGTCGGTGGCAACAGCAACCGAGGAGCAGACGGCAGTGGTGGAGTCGATCAACGTGGACATCACCGAGATCAATACGCTCAATCAGGAAGGCGTTGAGAACCTCCACGCAACATTGCGAGCGTGCTCCGATCTGGAACAGCAAGCGGCGCGCCTGAAGCAGTTGGTGGGCAGTTTCCGGATCTGATCGCGGGCGGGCCAGCTCCCACGGCGTCCGGAGCCAGAGTGGGAGCGAAGCTTGCAGAAACCTTGAGGCTTGCTGACACCCCCCAAACCCAAACGAACATCTATCCTTCATGAAGGTCAACCTAGGGAGACCAACGGACCGGAGGGATGTTTGCCGTGCATATCGCTGACATAACCATGTTCTACGCCCCTGCCAGCGGTGGCGTGCGCACTTATCTGGATGCAAAACACCGTCGTCTGGGGATCAAACCCGGCATTCGCCACAGCTTGCTGATTCCCGGCGCCAGCCTCAGTGAACGGGACGGCGTCTACACGGTGCCCGCTCCCGCCCTGCCCTTTGGCAAAGGTTATCGCTTCCCCCTCCGCCTCGCGCCATGGCGCAATGTCCTGCAGGATCTGCAGCCCGATCTGATTGAAGTCGGCGATCCGTACCTCACCGCTTGGGCGGCACTGGATGCGCGGCGTCAGCTGGATGTGCCGGTAATCGGCTTTTATCATTCGGACTTGCCGCTGTTGGTGAGCAACCGCATGGGCAACTGGGTAACGCCCAATGTCGAGGCCTACGTGCGCAAACTCTATGGCAATTTCGACCGGGTGCTGGCGCCGAGCCAGATCATGGCGGACAAATTGATCAGCCTCGGCGTGCGGAACGTGTACGTGCAACCGCTCGGCGTTGATCTGCAGACATTCAATCCAGCGGCGCGCGATCCGCAATTACGGGCCGAGCTGGGCATCGCCGAAGACACACATCTGCTGATTTTTGCCGGCCGCGGCTCCAAGGAAAAGAATCTGCCGGTGCTGCTCGACTGCATGAAACGCCTCGGGCGACGCTATCACCTGTTGCTGGTGGGTTCGTCGATGCCGGCCGCGGTCCCGGACAACGTCACGGTGATCGATGAATTCTGCCCGGCGCCGCAAGTGGCGCGGTTGATGGCCAGCGCCGACGCGCTGCTGCACGCCGGCGATCAGGAAACCTTTGGCCTGGTGATCCTCGAAGCCATGGCCAGCGGCATTCCAGTGGTCGCCGTTGCTGCCGGAGCCTTTCAGGAAATCGTCCCTGAACACTGCGGTATGCTTTGCGCTCCGAACGATTCGCTGGCGATGGCCAATGCCGTGCGGGACTTGTTCAGCGCCGACAGCAACACGCTGGGCAAACAGGCACGCGCCCACGTCGAACGCCAGTACTCATGGGACGCGGTGGTCAATAGTTTGCTCGGCCACTATCACGCGGTCCTCGGCGAGCAGTTGCCGATGATTGCCAATGGTTGAGCCCGTGCATACCCCCGCTCTCATGTTGGTATTGCACGACGTCGCGCCGCAGACGTGGGGCGATTATCAACCGTTTGTCGAGGCTGTCGATGCTCTGGGTGCGGTGCCAATGACCTGGCTGGTGGTGCCGGACTTCCACAAGCACAACGCGCTGGATGAGCATCCGCAGTTTTGTCGGGTACTCAGTGAACGCGTCGAGCGCGGCGATGAACTGGCCCTGCACGGTTACTTCCATTGCGATGAGGGCCCGGCGCCCGGTACGCCGCGCGAATGGTTCATGCGCCGCATCTATACCCATGAAGGCGAGTTTTACGGCCTTTCCCGTGAGGATGCGCTTGCCCGTTTGCACGCGGGTATCGACCTGTTTCGACGTCATGACTGGCCGCTCGAAGGCTTTGTCGCTCCTGCCTGGCTGATGAGCGAGGGCACCCGTCAAGCCTTGCGCAAATTGCCGCTGAGCTACACCAGTGATCCGCAACACTTGTATCGTCTGCCGGATTTCACCGTGATGGATGCGCCGGGGTTGGTGTGGAGTGCGCGCAGTGCCTGGCGTCGCGGCGTGTCAAAGCTACTCAGCGACCAGCGCGAACTGCGCTGGCGGCAGGCGCCGGTCATTCGCTTGGGCCTGCACCCGGTGGACATGCGTCATGAATTCTCACGTACCTATTGGCTGCAAACCCTCAAGCGTCTGCTCGATGAGGGCCGCATGCCGATGACCAAGGTCGGTTGGCTGGCGTCGCGAGATGAATTGAGGGGGCGCGTAGCGTGAGTCGCGGCGTTCTGTTGCTCATTGCCTTACTGGTTGCGGTGATGATCCCGGCATTGCTGGGCGGCAACGAAACCTGGTATCGCCTGCAAAGCTTTCCACTGCACTGGTTACTGATCATGTTCGGCATGATTTTGCTGTGCTGGATGCTGAATTCAATGCGCTTGCGTCTGTTGCTGGGCGATGAGCGCGGCAAGGTCAGCCGTCGCAAGAGTCTGGCGGTGGTGATGGCCGCCGAATTTGCCTATTGCGCGACGCCTGGGGGCAGCGGTGGCCCGCTCACTATCATGGCGCTGCTGGCGCGTCAGGGCGTGCGCCCCGCTCGCGGCAGCGCGGTGTTTGCCATGGATCAATTGAGCGACTTGCTGTTTTTTCTGTGCGCGCTGATCGGGATCCTGATTTACGCCTTGTTTCAACACCTCAGCCAGCGCATGGAATGGCTGCTGACGGTCAGCACGGTCTCAATGTTCGGCGGGTTGCTGGGTTGCGTGTTCGTGGCCCGTTACCACCGTTTGTTGATCCGCCTGAGCGGGCGCCTGTTGGCGCGACTCAATGTCACTGCCACGACGCGCATGCGCTGGGCGCGAAAACTCCTGCACTTCCTGGCGGCGTTTACCGACACGCTGAAATTGCCGCTCCGGACGTTGATCATGGTGTTTGCTCTGACCTGCGTGCACTGGATTTTGCGCTATAGCGTGCTGTATCTGGCACTGCGCGGGCTGGGAGCGGACGTGCAATGGGCCTGGAGTTTTTTGATTCAGATGCTTTCGCTGAGTGCAGGGCAGTTCAGCCTGCTGCCGGGTGGCGCGGGCGCCGCGGAGCTGACCTCGGCGGCGCTATTGACGCCGATGGTGGGCAAATCCACGGCAGCGGCGGCGATCCTGATCTGGCGGGCGGTCACGTATTACTTCTATCTGCTGGTGGGTGGCCCGGTGTTTGTGTTGATGCTGGGACGGCCGCTGTTGAAGAAATTGATGAGGTTCAAGCAGGTTTAGTTGGGTGAAGGCAGCGCTGCGTTTTCGCCATTCGTACGCAAAACCTGTAGGCGCCGAGCTTGCTCGCGATGGCTTTGTCTTGGGCGACTTCTGTTTTGAGGGTGTGCATATCCGTTGTTGCAGTTGGGGCTGCTATTGGTTTCGCTCTTACAGCGAGTCACTTTGGAAAAGAGCCCCAAAGTAACCAAAAGGCTCTTGCCCCTCCATTCGGTGCCTCGCTGTGGCTCGGCATGCCCTCACTCCGGCATTGCTCCGGGGGCCCGGAGCGAAGGCATGGCGAGCCTGGGCGAGCCACCGGACGTCAGGGGCTCCTACGTGGACTCAGGCTCACCATCCGCCTCCGGATGCGACGCCTCCCACAACGCCTCGGCCCCCGGAAACTCCGTCCCGTCCTCGGGGCTCAGCTCATCCGGATCGTACCGGCTCAAGCAGCCCTCCCCCAGTGTCGCGGGCGCCCGGGCAGTCGCTTTGTCGAGTGGGTCGGCCATTATCAAATCCTCAATACAGAAACGGCGAAGGGCCTGAAGCGATTGAACGCCCAGGCCCTTCGAATTTCAACCGTCCAATGCTGCTATCAGAACACGACAGTTTTGTTGCCATGCACCAACACCCGGTCTTCGAGGTGATAACGCAAGCCGCGCGCCAACACCATTTTCTCGACATCGCGACCGAAACGCACCATGTCCTCAATGCTGTCGCTGTGACTGACACGCACCACGTCCTGCTCGATGATCGGACCGGCGTCCAGCTCTTCGGTCACGTAGTGGCAAGTCGCACCAATCAGTTTCACACCGCGCATCGACGCCTGGTGATACGGCTTGGCGCCAACAAATGACGGCAAAAAACTGTGGTGAATGTTGATCACCTTGTGCGCGTATTCACTGCACAGCGCCGGCGGCAAAATTTGCATGTAACGGGCAAGTACCACCACCTCGGCATCGTGCTGTTTGACCAGGCGCGAGACTTCGGCAAACGCCGGCTCCTTGTCCTGTGGATTGACAGGCACATGGTAATAGGGAATGCCGTGCCACTCGACCATGCTGCGCAAGTCATCGTGATTGGAAATCACACAGGAGATTTCGCAATCAAGTTCATCGCTGTGCCAACGATGCAACAGATCGGCCAGGCAGTGGGATTCACGGCTGGCCATCAGCACCACACGCTTTTTCTGCGCGGTGTCGGTGATGCGCCAGTCCATGGAAAAAGCGTCGGCGATCGGCGCAAACGCTTCGCGAAAGGCCTCGATGCCGAAGGGCAACGAGTCGGCACGAATTTCGTGACGCATGAAGAACCAGCCGCTCTGATTATCCGAGTGGTGGCTCGCTTCAGTGATCCAGCCGTTATGGGACGCCAGAAAGTTACTGACCTGAGCAACGATGCCGACGCGGTCCGGGCAAGCAATCACTAGCCGAAAGGTGCGCATGAGGGGGAAACTCCAGAACTTCGCAAAGGCCGCCATTCTAGCGATTACGCAGCAAAACTGCAGTATTGACAAGCTGATTCCTGCACACAAATGGTCGCTGCAGATCCTGCCAGATACACATTTTCTCGCTCGACGGTATTTTGATGTGCCTCTTCAAATGCCAATTTGTGAATATCGGTGATGACGGCGTCACACTATTTAACTGCACCCGAAATTTGTCGCCAGTTCTTTGTGAATACATTAAATAAACACGTGTTACATGTTTACTTGATGAAACAGCCTGACTATTATTGCCGCACTGTAACCTGCCATCCAGCGTCCACATAAGGTAGTCCCAATGTCCTTGATCAACGAATATCGCGCCACCGAAGAAGCTATCAAAGAGCTGCAAGCCCGTTTGAAGAATCTTTCCCAAGACGACAAACTGCAAACCGAGCTGGAATTCGAAGGCAAACTGCGCACCTTGATGGGCGAATACTCCAAGTCCCTGCGTGACATCATCGCGCTGCTGGATCCGGAATCCAAAAGCAAGGCTCCACGCGGTGGCGCAGTAAAAACTACCGGCACCAAGCGCGCGCGCAAAGTTAAACAATACAAAAACCCGCACAATGGCGAAGTCATTGAAACCAAAGGTGGCAACCACAAGACTCTGAAAGAGTGGAAAGCCAAGTGGGGCGGTGATGTGGTTGAAGGCTGGGCGACTCTGCTGGGCTAAGCCGCAGACAACGCACCAAAAAGGAACGCCAGCCAATGCTGGCGTTTTTTTATGCCTGATTTTCAGCCAGGTCGTCACCGGGTGACGGAATCAAATACTCAAACGTGCGCGCAATGCCTCGACATATTCATGCCATTCACTCAACACATCCTTCTGCAACGGGGTAGCAGTAACCTCCAGTTCTTCGGCTGCCTGCGTGAAAGACTTCAGCGTATTGGGTGCACCCCACTGCGGATCCGACAGACGCTGCTGACAGAACAATTGCCAACGTTCCTGCTCTTCGAAATTCAACGTATCGGGGAAGTTGCGTGCGCGATATCGAAATAACAGTTCAGGCAAACGTTCATCATCGAACGGCCAGTGCTCTTGTGCTAATTGTGCAGGTTCGGCAGATCTGACTTGCTCACATAAACGTCTATCCCGGTCCCCGATAAAACCTGCGTATAACTGTTGTTCAGGATCATCAGTCCGGGAAAATTCCTCGCTGGCATAAATCGCCTGCACTTTATCTCGCCAGATTTCCTGTGCGTCACTTAGCCGCAGTGCCCGCTTATGTTTAAGCGCCATATCCAGTCCCAGCCGTTGTTGATCTGCGGGGCGCAGCACGGAAAGCGGTGCGACCACCGGGCACTTGTTGATATGGATGAGCTTGAGCGGCACCGGCAACTCGCCCTCAGCCAACTCGTCGCGGCGGGTATATAAGCGCTGACGCAACGTCTCGGCATCCAGATCCAGCAGGCCCTGCGGATCCAGATGCAAGTCGCAGACAATCAAGGCGTTCTTGTTGCGAGGGTGCCAAGCCAACGGGAGCACCACGCCGACATAACTGCGAGCCGCCGAAAACCGCCCGGAAATGTGCACCATCGGTTGCAGCAATCGAATCTGATCCATCACTTTCGGTTTGCTGCGCAACTGGAACAACCAGTCATACAGCTTTGGCTGTTTTTCCCGGATCAAGCGTGCCAGCGCAATAGTCGCGCGAACGTCGGACAGTGCTTCGTGGGCATTACCGTGATCGATACCATTGGCAGCGGTCAGGCGCTCAAGTTTGAGCGTGACCCTCCCCTCTTCATCACTCGGCCAGACAATGCCATCGGGACGCAATGCATAAGCAGCGCGGACCACATCAATCAAATCCCAACGGCTGTTGCCGCCCTGCCACTCGCGAGCGTAGGGATCGAAAAAATTTCGATACAAGCTGTAGCGGGTCATTTCATCGTCGAAACGCAAGGTGTTGTAACCGGCGCCACAGGTTCCCGGAGCGGCCAGTTGCGCATGCACTCGGGTCATGAAATCCGCCTCGCTCAAGCCCTGTTCTGCGAGACGTCCCGGGGTAATGCCGGTGATCGCGCACGCTGCCGGATGAGGCAGGATGTCTGCACTGGGCCGGCAGTAAAGATTAACCGGTTCGTCTATTTCATTGAGATCGAAATCGGTGCGAATCCCCGCGACCTGCAGCGGGCGATCACAACGGGGGTTGATACCCGTGGTTTCATAGTCGTACCAGAAGATCGAGGTCACGGGCTATTCCTGAACTGAAGATAGGCGAAGTCTAGGCGTTCACGTCCTGCCCCGACCAGTCATCCTGTCATTCAACCACTTCTTGCTACTCACCGTGCAATACATAGTTATGTCGTTTCCCCCCGAGAGACTGCTAGCATCGGACGCACAGAGAATCTCCGTTCAGGCCTCAACATCAGGTTGCCCATGCTCGATTCCACAGCACGGCCAGGCAAAGCGACGCTGCCCCCGCCCCTGGATACGCGGTATCAGGTTGAAACCCCGGAAGGCATCGACTTGCCCTTGCGCGCCGCGGGGTTGGTGGTACGCGCACTGGCGTTTTGCATCGACCTTGCTGTGCGCGGGTTGATTCTTGGCGTGCTCTTCGCTGCTCTGGCGTTCCTCGGCAAGCTCGGCGCCGGGCTCGGTTCGATTCTTTTATTCGTGGTGAGCTGGTGGTACATGGTGCTGTTCGAAGTGCTGAATCAAGGGCGCTCGCCGGGCAAGCACTGGATGGGACTGCGGGTGGTGCAGGACGACGGCACGCCGATTGGCTGGTCCGCGTCGCTGGTGCGCAACCTGCTGCGATTTGTCGACCTGTTACCGTTCGGCTACTTTCTCGGTGCTATCAGTTGCCTGCACAACGCCAGTTTCAAACGCCTCGGCGATCTTGCCGCCGGCACTCTGGTGATCTATCGCGAATGCCCGCTGACCCGACCGCAGTTGCCTGAAGCCGAGCCGAGACGTGCTGCGGTCACCCTGACGCTGAATGAGCAACGAGCCATCCTCGATTTCGCAGAAAGGCAAAGCGAACTGACTCCTGCGCGGATCAATGAACTCGCGACGATAGTTGCCAAACCTTTGCAGGTTGCGAGCCCTCGCGCCGTGGCCGAACTCAACGGCATCGCCCGCGGCCTGTTGGGTAGCGCATGAAACAAAGCCTTTTCGAAACTCGTCACAAGGCTGATTGGGAGCGGTTTTCCGTGATGCTGGACCGGCTGGAGCGAAACAGGGACACCGCTCGCCTGACCAGTTTTACCCAGGATTACCGACGACTCAGCCAGCATCTCGCCCTGGCTCAGGAGCGCGGTTACAGCCGTTTCCTCATCGACTCATTGCAGCAACAGGTGCTGCGCGGGCATCAGCAACTGTATCGGCAGCGCAGCCGCCTCGGTGCCAATGTCGTGGCGTTCATTCTTGCGGATTTCCCACGACTGGTGCGTCAGCAGTGGCGCTTCGTGCTGGCCGCCAGCCTGCTGTTCTTCGGCAGCCTGATCGGCTTCGCTCTGCTGGTCTTTCTGTTCCCGGACCTGGTCTACAACCTGATTCCCGCCGAACAGGTCAACCAGATGCAAGGCATGTACGACCCCGAAGGCGGGCACCTGGGCCGCTCGGCCGAACGGGCGGCCAGTGAAGACTGGGTGATGTTCGGGTTCTACATCATGCACAACATCGGCATCGCTTTTCAGACCTTTGCCAGTGGGTTGCTGTTTGGTTTGGGCAGTGCGTTTTTCCTGTTCTACAACGGCTTGATGATTGGCGCGGTGGCCGGGCATCTGACACAAATCGGCTATGGCCAGACGTTCTGGTCGTTCGTGATCGGGCACGGTGCTTTCGAACTCAGCGCCATTGCCCTCGCAGGTGCCGCCGGTCTGCAATTGGGCTGGTCCCTTATCGCACCGGGACGGCTGCCACGCGCCGAAGCGTTGCGATTGGCGGCGCGCAAAAGTGTCCTGCTGATTTGCGGGGTCATGCTGTTCCTGGTGATTGCGGCATTTATAGAGGCTTACTGGTCGTCCATGACCGAACCGGCGCCCCTCACCAAATACCTGGTCGGCGCGCTGCTGTGGCTGCTGGTCGCGACGTATCTGCTGTTTGCCGGACGGCCTCGCCATGCGCCTGAATGACGCGACAATGGTGATCCGCCCACGACCGACATGGGAAGCGATGGACCTGGGCGTGCTGTTGAGCCAGCGCCACCGTCGCTTGCTGATGACCAGCTGGGCCATCGCCACCGTGCCCGTGTTCGCTTTGCTCACGCTGATTTTCTGGGATTATCCATCGCTCGCAGTGTTCGTTTTCTGGTGGCTGAAGCCGGCATTCGAACGTTTGCCGCTGTACATCCTTGCTTCGGCAATGTTCGGCGAAACGCCGACATTGCGCCAGGCGCTGCGCCAATGCCCGCGACTGCTCAAATCGCAATTGCTGGCGAGCCTGACCTGGCGCCGCTTGAGCCTGACGCGCAGTTTTTTACTGCCCGTGGTGCAACTCGAAGGGTTGAGCGGCGATGAGCGAAAACAGCGACTGCGCGCATTATTGCAGCGCGACGCGGGCGCGGCGCGCTGGCTGACGATCATCGGCGTGCATCTGGAAGGCGCGCTGTGGATCGGCCTGATGCTGCTGTTTTACTTGTTCCTGCCGCAGCAGATCGAGCTTGACTGGAGCTGGCAGCGCCTTCTCTCGTTAGCGACTCAGGACTGGCGCTGGCTGGAACACCTGACGAACGTGTTTTATTTTATGGTGCTGGTGGTGTGGGAACCGATCTATGTCGCCTGCGGCTTCAGCCTTTACTTGAACCGGCGCACGGTGCTCGAAGCCTGGGATATCGAACTGGTGTTTCGCCGCCTGCGTCAGCGCCTGAGTGGCACGGCGTTGCTCCTGCTGCTGGGAACATGCGCATTGTTGCCCGTACACCAGCAGGCTTGGGCCGCTGAGCCGGTCGCGACGCCGGAAACGGCGCGGCTTCTGTCTCACCCCCTGACCAGCCAGGCCTCACGGGACAGCATCAAGGCAATCCTTGAACAGCCCCCGTTCAAAAACAGGGAAACGGTCACGCGCTATCGCTTCGCCGAGGACCGGCCCGCTGCCGATACACCAGACAAGGGCAAGGTACCGCAATGGCTGAAGACACTGCTGGGTATGCTCGACAGCCAGCGATTCGGCGCTGTGGCAACACTGATTGAAATAACGTTGTGGACGGCGTTGATGGCTGGAATCAGCCTGCTGATCTGGCGTTACCGGGAATGGCTGCAGGCGTTCGTCAGTCGTCGTCCACTCGAAAAACCCGGACCGGCCCGGCCAGCGCCGCAGCAAGCGTTCGGCCTGGACCTCAACCGCGAAACCCTCCCCGACGACATCGCCAGCAGCGCCGAACAGCTCTGGCAAAGCCACCCGCGCGAGGCGCTCGGCTTGCTTTACCGCGCACTGCTCAGTCAATTGCTGCACGATTACCATATGCCTTTGACCGCTGCCGACACCGAGAGCGAGGTGCTGCGGCGAATCGAAAAACTGCAACATCCCGCCTTGCTGGCGTTCAGCCAATCGCTGACCACACACTGGCAGAACACGGCATACGGACATCGGTTGCCGCCCGAGCACAGCCAATATGAACTGTGCGATGGCTGGCGCGCCCTGTTTGGCCCGGGGGGCGCAGCATGAGCCGGCGTATGTGGTTGACCATCGCGCTGATTGCAGGCGCGCTGTGCTGCGCATTGAGCGTCTGGCTGTACCTGAAGGCGACACCCTACCAGGAAGAAATCGACCACGGACCGGCGCCCGAAGCACGGGCCAATCCCTATCTGGCCGCCGAGCATTTCCTGCGCAAACAGGGCGTTGCTGTCCGCCACGCCAACAGCCTCGACCTGTTGCCGACGCTGGAGCCACATCAAAGCAGCCTGCTGTTACTCGGCGAACGGTCCAACATGTCGCCGCGCCAGGTCGATCAGGTGATGAACTGGACCCGCGCCGGCGGCCGCTTGTTGTTTGTCGCCGAAGCCTTGTGGGACGAAAAACTTGGCCAGAGCGATGACCTGTTACTGGACCGGGTGCACCTGCATCAGTCGCTGAGCAAAGACCTCAAAGACCCGCCGCCGGACACGGGCGGCGAGCCATTGCCGAAGCTGACCAAACTGTATCTGGAGGATGAAGAGGCACCGGCCTACGCCGGTTTCGACACCGCCTTCCATCTCGACGACCCGAAGAACCTCGCCCAGGCCTGGGCCAACAGCGGCAAGGCGACACACATGATGCAGCTTGCTCACGGCCTCGGTTCGATCACAGTCGTGACCGATGCCGAGCTGTGGAAAACCCCGGCCATCGGTCTGTACGACAACGCCTGGCTGCTCTGGTACCTGACCGCGGATACGAACGTGACGCTGCTGTACAACACCGACCACGCCAACCTGCTGACCTTGTTGCTACGCTATTTCCCCCAGGCCCTCGTTGCGCTCATCGCGCTGATTGGCCTTGGCTTATGGCACGTCGGTGCGCGCCAGGGTCCATTGATTGAAGCGACACCCAGAGCCCGTCGACAACTCCAGGAACACTTGCGCGCGAGCGCAGATTTCAGGTTGCGCCACAGTGGTCAGGAGAGTCTTGTGCAAACCCTGCAACAAGACATCCTGCGCCGAGTCCGCCACCGACATCCCGGCTATGACCAACTCGGCGTCGCCGAACAATGGTTGGTGCTTGCGCGCCTGAGCGGTCAGCCGACACGCGCTATCAGCCAGGCCATGAGTCCACGGCCTAAGCAACGGCTTTCAGGCGTTGAATTCAGCCGTCAGGTCGCCCACCTGCAAACATTAAGGAATGCCTTGTGATCTGACACTATCCTGGGTTCCCCATCCTGCTTTGGTTGTCGATGGAGTGTTGCGTTCGGCCAATCGATTCTTTCGCCACATTCTGCTACGCGACGAAATTGGCTCTAAGCGGTTCTGGCCCATTACAGGCTCTGCACGACCGTTTCGGCTTCCTCCAAGCCCATGAACTGGATTGGCACGATGTTGATCGTGGCGCGGCCAAAAGCCGCTATTGCCCGCGGCAATGGTGCAACTGCACGGCCTCCGGCATCAGACCTGCCTTCGCCCACAAATGTCCTATGCTCATCGCAGAATCTACCGACACGCTAGTGTACCTTGCTGATCAGACTCCTGGCACAGAGGACAGGAATACATAAGCGGTGCCACGTTGTAACCTGGATATTCAGCTGGTGTGCATGAGTCGCTGTTCTGTGGGTACGTCGACTCTGATTGCGGGCTGCGTCAAGAAAAGTATTGGCCCAAGACTCGCCATCTTCGATCCTGCCGCCCGGCGGCGGAACGTGGCAGCTCCAGGGGGCGTAGTCGCAAAGTAACGTATGAGCCACGGGCGTGTTCGTGGTCTCCGTAGGTACCACGAAATTTCATCGCGATTGAACGCGCGCACTTAACGGCACGCATCCGGACCAGGGAAGTCGCAATGCCAAAACATAGAAATAAGAGGCCACTGCCCCCCGCTTCGCCTTCGCCTTCGCCTTCGACTTCGATCAATCGCTACGCGTTTCCCGCCAGCATTGGCGTGTTGCTCGTGGCTATCGCGGGCATCGGCTGGTTTCTGTTGAGCAGCACACCTGCCGGCGTGACCTATGCGCCAGCCGCTACACCGCTCACCGCGCCTGTCAAACCGTCACCGGTAGCCATAGCCCCGGCAGCGATGGTCGATGAACAGCAATGTGAAGGCTGTCACAGCGAGCAAGTGAAAGACTGGCGAGGGTCGCATCACCAACTGGCGATGCAACCAGCCAACGCCGAAACGATGCTCGGTGATTTCAATAACGTCAGCGTCAACGCTGAGAAAGAAACCGTACGGTTCTTCCGCAAGAACGACGAGTTCTGGGTCAATACACCCGGCCTTGACGGCAACAATGCGGACTTCAAGGTGGCCTACACCTTCGGGATCGCGCCGTTGCAGCAATACCTGATCGAGGTCGGTGAAGGTCGTTTGCAAGCGCTGAGCGTCGCTTGGGATACCGAGAAGCACCGCTGGTTTCATCTCTACGCCGGCCAGGGTGTGAATTTCAAGAACCCGCTTCACTGGAGCAAACCGAGCCAGAATGCCAATTTCATGTGCGTCGAGTGCCACACCACCGGTTACAAGCGCAACTTCGATGCGGTCAAAAACACCTTCGACAGTCATTGGAACAGCCTCGGTGTCGGCTGTCAGGCGTGCCATGGTCCCGCGTCCAATCACCTGGAATGGACGGCAAACAAAGGCGACCTGATCCATGCAGGTTTCGCCGTAGATCTGCGGGACAAAAACGCCACGGTCGAGATCGAGACCTGTGCCCGCTGTCACTCCCGTCGCGCGCCACTGGGCGATGGCTTCACCGTCGGCAAACGGTTGATGGATGACTACTTGCCGAGTGCACTCACTCGAGAACTGTACGCGTGGGACGGCAAGATCAACGACGAAGTGTTCGAGCACGGCTCTTTTGCCCAGAGCAAAATGTTCGACAAGGGCGTGCGCTGTAGCAACTGCCATAATCCACACAGCAACGAACTCAAAGCACCGGGCAACGGCGTGTGCCTTCAGTGCCACAATACTGCCGGCAAGACGGCGGTCGAGGGGGTCGATGGCAAGGGTTTGCAGGCGAAGAACTACGACTCCGTCGAACATACCCGCCACGCCATGGGCCAGCCGGGATCGCAATGCGTGGATTGCCACATGCCCGGAAAGTTTTACATGGGCAACGACTTCCGCCATGACCACAGCTTCAGCATTCCCAACCCTGAGCGAGCGAAAAGACTCGGCACCCCGGACGCCTGCCTGACCTGTCACCTGGGCAAGGTGGGTGACAAAGTTACCGAGCAATTCAAGCTTTGGAAGACAGCCACCACCGCTCAAGCGCCACGCTACGACGAAAGCCTGTGGCTGATCCGCAACGGTTTACCCGGCGCGGCACAAGCGTTGTACGAGCAACTGCAACGCAGCAACCTGCCGTCGATTCAGCGAGCCACGCTGCTGGCCGAGTTACCGCTGTACCCCAGCGAACAGGCGTTAAAACTGGCGACCAAAGACCTGAGCAATCCGGCACCGCAAGTACGCGAAAGCGCGGTCCGGGCGATCAGCGCGTTCCTGCCGCCACCGGAACGCGCCCCGTTGTTGGTGCCCTTGCTCAATGATCCGATCAAGGCTGTGCGAATCAGCGCAGCACGGGATCTGCTCAGCCTCTCCCGCAATGGTCTGGGCAGTGCTCAGAGCAACTGGAACACCGCTATCGCTGAGTATGAAAATGTACAGAAAAGCCTGACCGAACGTGCGGAAGCCAACCTCAACCTCGCCATGCTTTACCAAGCCAGCGGCCGCAGCGGCGAAGTCGAACCGCTGCTGCGCACGGCGCTCAAACGTGACCCGGATTTCCACCCGGCCCTGGTGACGCTGGTGCAATGGTTGGAAGCGAGCGGACGCCGTCAGGAAGCTCAGCTGCTGCTCGCACAAAGTCTGAAAGAGCACCCGGAGGCCGCACAGCTGCAACATACCCAGGGCTTGTCGTTGGTGCGTGCGGGTAAAACAGCGCAGGCCATGCCGGCTCTGCGTAAAGCCGCGCAGCTGGAACCCGAGAACGCCCAGTACGGCTACGTCCTGGCCGTGGCGCTGCACGACAGCGGCAAGGGCGAGGCGGCCCGCGACGAACTGGAAAGGCTGTTGAAAGTGCAGCCCGCCAACCGCAATGCACGGCTGGCGTTGATTCAATATCTCAGCGAAGCTGGTCAGGAACCAAAGGCACAGGTGCTGCTGCAGGACTGGAGGAAAATGAACAAGGATGATCCATCGCTGAAATGATCCGTCGCTCCGGCCCTGGGCTCGTCGAAGAATTACACATTAAATTTTCGTTGTGCGTGGGTGTCTTCGCTGTCGTGAAGTCGCAGCAACCAACAGGCGACCGGAATGACTGCCAACTCTATGCCCGCATAGAGTTGCAGCAGCATTGAGGGCAATCCATCAATCATGAAGCTGATTAGACGGCCGACAAAAAGCCCACCACAAAAGATGAGAACTGTGAGTATTGCGACATGGTGTGAGGTTGGTCGGAAGGCGCACACCAGCCAAAATATACCTAACGCGAGATACAGGCACATTACGGCACGTAGTATGTGCGCGATGTTGATGTCGAGCGTGTCCATGCCGAAAAATGTGAGGGCAAACCACGTTGGGCTCACGCCGTAGACAAGCGCAATACTGCCTACGGCAAGGAAGGCGATGATCAGAAAGTATTTTTTCAGTGCAGTGTTCATGGAAATCCTTCGCAGGTGTGAATGGGCGCGTCCAAGCAGCAGACGCGCCAGGTTGCCTGGCCTTCAGTGCGAGTGATCGCGTAAGTCGGTCACTGCTTTGTGCCCGGCAACAATTCAAAATCCGGGCTAAACGGCGTCATGGCGGCCATCAGCTGTGCTAACGGTTTGCGATCGCCTTCGAAGGTAGCCTTGCCCTGCGCTACCAGCTCATCGAAGCTGATCTTCTTCGCCATTACGCCCTCAAGTGCTGACCGATCCAGGGTGATGGTCAGATCGGCGTTTTTCGCCTGCTGCCCCTTGATATTGGTCAGTGTTGAATTGCTCAACTCAACCACAAATTGTTCACCGTTGTCGGGCGTTTTGAGGTTCACGACGAAATGCAGATCCGCTACCTTGCTGCCATCCAAACTGATACCCAGATATTCGAGCCACAACTCTGTGCTCATAGCGCGGATGAGGTCAGGACCACCGGTTTTCGGCGGTAAGCCCTTGGGCATGCCGTGGCGCAGTTCATAGGCCGCAGCAAGGAAGCTGTTGCGCACGCCGGCACTTTCTTTCTGATAACCCACCTGCTCATAGACATCCGCCAGCAGATCCTTCGCCTGGCTGTTTTGCGGCTCGGCATACACCAGCTTATTCAGAATTTCATACGCTTCGCGGTACTTGCCCTCATCAAGCAAGGCTTTGCCCTTGGTCATGATCTTTTCTGCGCCGCCCATCATTTCTACATACAGCGGAGCCGAGTCCTTCGGTGACAGCGGCATCAGCGTGGCCGGATTGGCATCCCAATAGCCCAGGTAACGATTGATGACTGCGCGGCTGTTGTGTTCTTCCGAACCGTGATAGCTATGCGTCGCCCAGTTATTCTTCAGGCTCTGGGGCAATTTGTAGACATCGTGGATTTCATTGATGGTGACGCCTTGATTGGCGGCGTGCAGCACAGCGTTATTCAGGTTGGCGTAGGCATCGCGTTGCGCGCGCATCACTTCCTGAATCCGATCATTGCCCCAGCGCGGCCAATTGTGCGAGGCGAGCATCACGTCGGCCTGCTGGCCATAGCGATATAGGGCGTTGTTGATGTTCTTCGACCACACCAGCGGATCACGGACCAGGGCACCGCGCAGTGTGTAGATGTTGTGGATGGTGCCAGTAATATTTTCGGCAGCCCAGAACGCCTTGAATTGCGGGAACCAAGTGTTCATTTCCGAGGGCGCTTCGGTGCCGGGCGTGTTCTGGAATTCCATCTCCACCCCGTCAATGGTCAGTGTTTCAAAATCCCTTTCGATGTATCGATTAGGTGCGATCAGGCCCATGTTGCCGGCGGCGGCGTTTTTGCCGATGGCCATGTCGACATGCCCATACGGACTGCGCGGCAAAAGCAGGCCGTATTGAAAAAACGCACGTCGGTTCATGGCATTGCCGGCGTACACGTTTTCAGCTACCGCGTGCTCCATGAAACCCACGGGAGCGATCAACGCGACCTTGCCACTGCGCACATCCGCTTCCTCGATCACGCCACGAACACCACCAAAATGGTCCGCATGGGAGTGAGAAATCACCACGGCGACTACCGGGCGCTTGCCCAGTTTTTCATTGATGAATTCCAGTGCCGCCCTGGCGGTTTCTTTTGAGGTCAGGGTGTCGAAAACAATCCAGCCGGTATCGCCCTTGATGAAGGTGATATTGGCCAGATCAAAGCCCCGTATCTGATAGATCCTGTCCGGAACTACCTCATATAAACCATACGCCATGTTGAGTACGGCCTGGCGCTGCAGCGACGGATTGACCGTATCGAAGTCCTTGCCATCAAGCAGGAAGTTGTAGCTGCCCATGTTCCAGGCGACGTTGCCTGCTTCGGCCATGATCTTGTTGTAGGCCGGTGCAGCGATAAACCCCTTTTTTGCTTCCTCAAAATCGCGCTTGTCGGCAAAAGGCAGTGTTCTGCGCGCCCCATTTTGCAGTTCTATGGTGTAGGACGAAGGCGCTTTGCCTTTTTTATCGAAATGCCCGTTTTGCATTGCCGCCGGGTCGACCGGGGTGTTGCCCGCAAAAACAGCCGGACTGATGCCATTGCCCAGTGCAATGGCCAAGGCCAGCTGGAAGGTCTTGTTATACATGAAGTGTTCCTTCGCCCAGGGTGTTGATGTCGTTGATGGCGCGGGTTTGTATTTGCTCATATTGACCCGCCAGGCAAGGAATAGCATATTTGTGCAATAACGAAAAATTCCGTTTCAGCACAGTTTGATAACCAAGAGGTTATGAAATGACGCCACGTCGCTTGCGCCAGTTTCTGGCGCTTATTGAACATGCGCATTTTGGACGAACGGCCAAAGCGTTGGGCGTTTCCCAACCGGCACTGAGCAAAAGCATTCTGCTACTCGAACAGGAACTCGGCGTCAGGTTGTTTGATCGGCGCACCGAGGGCGTGACGTTGACAGCATTCGGTCATGCGCTACGAGAAAAGAGTCAACGCTTGTTAGTGGCCGAAGAGGACTTGCGACGCGACATCGCTTTATTGGCCAGCGCAGAAATTGGCGCGCTCAAAGTGGCGTTGGGGCCGTATCCCAGCGTCACCTGCGGCTATCCCGGCATTGCCCGGTTGCACTCGAAACATCCGCATCTCAAGGTGACGGCCCATGTCGCCGCCTGGCGCGAGGTGGCGAACCAGGTCGCCAGCGGTGCGGTGGATCTGGGAATCGCTGAAATAAGCGCACTGCACGGACGGGAGGATCTCACTTGTGAGCTATTGGGAGAGCACCAAGGCCGACTGTTTTGCCGTCCCGGGCATCCCCTGCATTTGAAACGCTCCGTGAGCTTGGCGCAAACGCTCGATTTCCCGTGGGTGGCTTCGCGAATTCCATTGCGCCTGGCCACTCAGGTACTGCCGGCCGCACTGGGATCTGCCGGGGCTTATGACCCTGTCACTGGCGACTTCGTACCCGCCATTGAAATTGACGTGCCCATGCAGATCGCCCAATTCCTTGAAAACAGCGATGCGTTGGCCGTTGGAACGCTATCGACGTTTGAACAAGAGCTGCTTACTGGCACAGTCATCCCCCTTCCACTCCACGACCCAGCGTTATACACCCGTTACGGTTTCATCCATCTTAAAGAGCGCTCGCTGCCCCCAGCAGTAAAGGCATATATGCAAGAAGTGCGAACCCTGGAAATAGAGATTCGTCAAAAGGAACATCAGCTGGCTAAAAACTATTTGAAATAACCGAAGTATTTTAAGCGCCGATTATTCTAACTCAGACTGCGGATAAAAATGCATCCGCAGATTCCTGAGCTATACCAAGTACTCTGCCACGCAATTTCGTCCATCGGAGACTGTCATGAATGCCACCGCGCCAATGGCAGCATTATTGGTTACCGCGAGTTTGATCGGCTGCTCTCACTCATCTAACCATTCATTGAGCGTACCCTTGGCAGCGACTCCGAAGAACCCGGGCCATATTGCCAACACCTCGTTGACTGGCGTAGGCGATCAAACCAACCTCGACTTTTCCATCACTGGGGTTCCAATGGGAACGCTCCTGCCTACGCGCATTTATACCTTCATTTATAAAGGCAGCTGCCAAAAGCCGGGAGCGGTCGCGTATGCAATGAACGACAAGGTCAATACCGAAAGCACCGCGGGAGCCAACGGCTGGAGCTTCTACCGAACGGCACCTGTCTCGATTACCACGTTACTGTCTGACCCACATTCCATTGTTCTGCGCACATCGCCGGAAGATGGCAGCGTCGATATATTCTGTGGTGATATAGCGCAAAAAACTCATCCATAACTGCACTATTTGCACCCCACGGAGTTGGCCTTGAACAGGTCGGCACGAGTGCGGATATATAAATTTTGTTCTCCAGAAAAGTTGTAACCCAGATTTAACACTGCGCTAACCATAACAACTAATTTTTTCTTCACTTTTTTCAAACCACACTAAACTCTGCCCTGGGCCTGAACCTGTACATCGTCATGTAACCTAGGGAAAGCGATTTTGTACCGTATCGAGGCTAATTTCCCGGTGGTAAATGCACCCATGGGTCATTGTTGTGTGCACTGATCACCCAGCCGCCGACACCCTGAAACAACGAGGAAACCCTGGTATGGAAAATCTGACGAACCACTTCAAGCTGTCGATCGCATTGGCGGCATTGCTATCGCTGAATGGCATCACCCATGCGGCCCAGACCGAAAAACCCAACATCCTGTTTATCGTCTCCGACGATACCGGTTACGGTGACCTCGGTCCCTACGGCGGAGGTGTGGGTCGTGGCATGCCCACGCCAAGAATTGATGAGCTGGCTGCCGAAGGTATGACGTTTTATTCATTCTATGCCCAGCCCAGTTGCACACCTGGGCGCGCCGCCATGCAGACCGGGCGAATCCCGAACCGCAGCGGCATGACCACCGTTGCATTCCAAGGGCAAGGCGGTGGTTTGCCGGCCGCTGAATGGACACTCGCTTCGGTGCTCAAAACGGGTGGATACGACACTTACTTCACCGGTAAATGGCACTTGGGTGAAGCTGAATATTCACTTCCCAATGCCCAGGGATACGACGTCATGAAATACGTCGGTCTCTACCACCTCAATGCCTACACCTACGCAGACCCCACCTGGTTCCCGGACATGGACGCGGAAACTCGCGCGATGTTTGTCAAAGTGACCCAAGGTGCGCTGTCCGGCAAGGCGGGCGAAAAACCGGTCGAGGAATTCAAGGTCAATGGTCAGTACGTCGACACACCCGTTGTCGATGGTAAACCGGGCGTCGTCGGTATCCCGTTTTTTGACAACTATGTCGAGAAAGCCGCGCTAGAGTTTCTCGACACGGCGGCCAAGTCCAACAAGCCCTTCTTCATCAACGTCAACTTCATGAAAGTGCACCAGCCGAACATGCCGGCACCGGAGTTCGTTCACAAATCCATCTCCAAGTCCAAATACGCAGACTCGGTGGTGGAACTGGATACCCACATCGGACGCATCATGGACAAGCTCAAGGCGCTCGGTCTGGATAAGAACACCTTGGTGGTCTACACGACCGACAACGGTGCCTGGCAGGATGTCTACCCGGATGCGGGCTATACGCCGTTTCGCGGAACCAAGGGCACCGTGCGCGAAGGCGGCAATCGGGTCCCGGCGATTGCCATCTGGCCAGGCAAGATCAAGCCGGGTGTAAAAAACCATGAAATCATCGGTGGCCTGGATTTGATGGCAACGTTTGCTTCTGTGGCAGGTGTCAAGTTACCCGAGAAAGATCGGGAAGGTCAGCCGATCATATTCGACAGTTACGACATGACCTCTGTGCTGACCGGCGCTGCGCCCTCCCCGCGTAGAGAGTGGTTCTACTTCACCGAGAACGAACTATCGCCAGGCGCTGCCCGGGTGAATCAATTCAAGGCGGTGTTCAACTTGCGCGGCGACAACGGTGCCCAGACAGGGGGACTGGCTGTGGATACCAACCTGGGCTGGAAAGGGCCGACCAGTTATGTGGCAACCATTCCGCAAGTGTTCGACCTGCTGCAAGACCCGCAGGAACGCTACGACATTTTCATGACCAACTTCACCGAGCACACCTGGTCGGTCGTACCGATCAGCGCCGCAATCATGAAACTGATGAAGACCTACGTCGATTACCCGCCGCGCAAATTGCAAAGCATGGGTTATGACGGGCCAGTCCTACTGTCCCAGTACCAGAAATTTGAAAGCGTACGGGAAAGCCTGAAAAAAGAAGGTATCAACCTGTCGATGCCGAACGGTAATTGACACTTCAGTGAAACGTGGTGGCCTCGTGTGAGGCCGCCGACACAGGAGTGAATCCATGAGCGACATCATGTTGGCTCGGCCCGCAGTGCGCTGGTTCTGGCTGTTCTTGTTTTGGCCGCTGTGGTTGCAAGCGGCTGAGCCGTTGCCAGCCTGGAATGACGGTCCTTCAAAAACAGCGATTGTTGAATTTGTTCAGGCAGTGACCACCGACGGTACTACAGACTTTGTGAAGCCGGCGGAACGGATTGCGGTTTTCGATAATGACGGAACGCTGTGGAGCGAACAGCCCATGTACTTCCAAATGCTGTTCGCCCTGGAGGAGGTTCATCGCCTGGCGCCGCAGCATCCGGAATGGAAACAGCAGCAACCCTTCAAAGCGGTGCTCGACAACGATCAAAAGACCCTGGCCGACAGCGGCATGGATGGGCTACTGAAGATCATCGGAGCGACCCATACCCAGGTTAGTACACATGCGTTTTTGACCAATGTTCGAGCATGGTTGGCCAAGGCCGTACATCCCAAAACCCACAAGCCCTACACCGAAATGGTCTATCAGCCAATGCTGGAATTGCTCGCCTATTTGCGAGCCAACGGTTTCAAGACTTACATCGTGTCCGGCGGCGAGGTCGAGTTCATGCGCGCCTGGACTGAAGAGGTCTATGGCATTCCACCCGAGCAGGTCATTGGTACGACCTTCACCGGTGAGTATCAATACAACAACGGTAAGCCGGTCATCATGCGCATGCCGAAACTGGCCCATAACGACGACGGCCCAGGCAAACCGGTCAGTATCGATGCGGTGATTGGTCGACGCCCGATAATGGCTTTCGGAAACTCCGACGGAGATCTGCAAATGCTGCAATGGACTGCGGCAGGCGACGGTAAGCGCTTCATGGGACTGGTGCATCACACCGATGCACAGCGTGAATGGGCGTATGACCGCAACTCCAAAATCGGCAAGTTGGACAAGGCGCTCGATCAGGCCGCAGCGCAGAACTGGACAGTGGTGGACATGGCGAAAGAGTGGCGGCAAATCTACCCGTTTGATACGGCGGCGCCGTAAACAACGCGGTTTCGGCTGACGGTTATTACACAGGACAAAACCGTGCAGATAACGAGGCCTGAACTACTTGGGAAACAACAGCGTAAATGCGACCCGAAACCCCCAGCCTTCAGCGCCGTCTTTCGGGCTTTCGACCCAGTAGCGCGGCCCCGCTTGAAGGCTCATGGGTTGATGCCCGACCTTGAACAACTGGGTGACGAACAAGTTGATCGGAACTGACCATTCCCGGGTCTGCCAGTCGTAAGTGGATTCAGTGTTGATGCCGTAGGTTGTATAGGTATGGGTGGTGTAGCTGAAGAAGGGTTGCATGAAAGTTTGATTGATTTTGTCTTTGTCGTCGGGCGGGCTGTTTTCCAGCGACCAGATGTGATTGGCCAGGATGCCGCGGGTCCAGCCATTGCTTTGTTTAAGTGCAACGACAGGGAGTTTTTCATCAGTAGCTCCTTCTCGTTATTGAGTTATGGACTACCACTTATGTTGGATCGCAAGCGAACGAACCAGACCCGTTCAGCGTAGTTGAAGTTTTCTCGATGATTGCCAGTTCGACTTTAAGAGGGTGCGGGTGCGGCCATTTACAACTTCGGGACAGGTGGCCGCCCGCTCTGCCAATTCGAAATGCGTAGATGCCGAGGTTAATCATGCAAACCAGAATATCTGCCCTGCCAACGCTTACGCTGCTGGCGTTGTGCTGTCCGCAAGCGTGGGCTGGCGGCATCCTGCTGTACGAAATCGGCACGGACAATACCGGTCTGGCCAACGCCGGTGCCGCCGCTCGCGCCCAGGGTCCTTCGACCATTGCCAGCAATCCGGCGGGCATGAGCTACCTGCCCGGCACCCAGATCACTGGCGGTCTACAAGTGCTCTACGGCAACCTTACATTCGATCGCGATGCACAGACCAACGTGCCAGGCAGCGGCAGTGGTAATGCACTCGATCCCATGCCCGGCGCCAGTTTCTTTATCAGCCATGAGCTGGACGAGCATTGGAGCGTCGGCTTCGGTCAGTACGGCGATTTCGGTCTCGCGGTGAATTACGACAATGACTGGTCAGGGCGCTACTTTGCCCAGAACTCCAGTCTGCTCGGTTTGTCACTGGTGCCCAGCGTGGCATATCGCTTCAACGAGCAATGGTCGGTTGGTGTGGGTGTCAAGGCCATGTACGGCATGTTGCAAGCGCAAACCGCTATCGACCGATCCCCTTTCGGCTTCACTGACCGTAGCGACGGCCAGTTCAAATACAAGGACGGCACCTGGGGCTATGGCGCCAACGTCGGAGTGATCTACGCTCCGCAATCGGGAACCCGCATCGGTCTGGCTTACACCAGTCAGGTGGACCTGGATTTCGAAGACCGGCTGGATGTGAAAGGCGACGGACGTCTACTGGAGCGCGTCAACGACACCAAAACCGAACTCGACATGAAGGTACCTCAGACGCTCACCCTCAGCCTGTTCAAGCAGCTGGATCCGCGGTGGGCCTTGCTTGCTTCAGTGAACTGGCAAGACTGGTCCGAGTTCGGCGATATCGCCGTTCAGGTCGACACCACGGCGTTCGGTGCTCAGTCAAGAACGGTCGACGCCGGCTTCAAGGACACCTGGCATCTCTCCCTCGGCGCGCAATTTCAGGCCACCAGCCAACTGTTGTGGAACTTCGGCGTGGCCTACGACAGCAGCGCCGTGTCGGATCAGAACCGCACGGTCACGGTGCCCATGGGCGAGTCCTGGCGTTTTGCAACAGGAGCTACCTACGCGCTGAACAAGGACACCGACGTCAACGTCAGTTGGGTATTGGCCTGGCTTGGCGATCAACCGGTGGACCAGACCAAGACCCTCTCGGGCAATCGAATTTCCGGTGAGTTCGACAATGCCTGGATACAAGCCCTGACCGGAAACATGACCTGGCGATTCTGATCTTCTGCCAATGAAAAAGACTACCCCCTAGGAGCACCACCACGATGAAACTGTCCCGAAACCTGCTCGTCAGCGCGACACTGGCCAGTCTGTTACTCAGTGGTTGTACGTCGAAGGTCACCGAACAAAATCAGTACTCCGGCTTCCTGAGCAACTACAACAACCTGGGAGAAGTCACGACCACCAGTGGCGAGAAAGCCATGCGTTGGGTGAGCCCGTCCTGGAACCCGAATGCGTATGACACGGTAGTGTTCAACAAGCTCGAACTCTATCCGGCACCCAAACCCAACGAGCGGGTTAACCAACAGACGCTGGACGAATTGCAAACCTACATGACCAGCAAGGCCAAAGGCGTGCTGGGTCAAAAATACCGGGTAGTGTCTGATACATCTGCTGCACCGGCCGGGACAAAACCGCTGATCCTGCGTGCAGCGATCACCGGGGTGAGCGCCTCCAATGAAGGCATGAAATGGTATGAAGTGGTGCCAATTGCAGCGGTGGTAGGGGCAACGCAGGCCGCCACCGGCCACCGGGACCAGGACACTAACCTCTTCATCGAAGCCGAGTTTATCGACGCAAGCACCAATCAAACCGTGGCCAAAGTCGTACGCAAGGTATTTGGCAGCCAACTGTCGAACGACAGCCAGAAGATCACCACGCAAGACTTCAAGGTCGCGATCGATAAGTTGAATGCCGATCTCTGGGCGTTCATCCGCAACTGAAGCCTATCTCAAACGCCAACCCTGGTTGGCGGTTGAATAAACCTCAACGCGAGGGCAATCCATACTGGCCTCTCCATCGCTTCGACTCGCAAGACTGCAAATGCCGTTATCGCTGCCGGGCTCATTGCCAGTTCGTTGATGCTGAGTGCATGCGCAACTGTCAATGCTCAGACCACTGCGTATGTAGGGGTACCCAACCGATCAATCCCTCCTTGAGTAAAGGCATCAACGTCTATATCCAGGGCTCGGGTAATGATGCCCGGGTGGTACCGCAAGGCGGATAAAGCCTTGACCCGGTTTTCATTCGAGCAATTGGCGACGCCTTGCTCCCGGCGTCATGGAAAACCAGCGCTGACACGCGCGATTGAACACGCTCTGTTCGCTATAGCCGAGAAGGCCGGCAACCTGGGACATCGGCATGTGTCTCTCCGCCAGATAGTGGTTGGCACGGTCGCGCCGGAGCGTCTCGACCACTTCATCAAAACTTCTGCCCTGCTCGGCAAGCCTTCTTTGCAACATGCGCACATGCATGCCGAGTTGCTCGGCAATCAAAGGTAAACGGCAACGTTGTATCGGCATCATGCGCAGGACCAGGCGCTCGACTTGATTGACGACGTCCGATGCCCCCTGCAAACCGAACTGGTCGAAATACTGCTCCAGTGCATGATGCAGATAGGGGGCCTGCTGCTCCATGCGCTGATTCAATTGTTCCTCGCGCAGCACCAGGGCGTTGCAGGATTGGCCGCTGTACACCGTGGTTTTGAAATAGCGGCGGTAACGTGCCTGCGCGAATGAATGATGGCCGGAAAAAAGAACGTACTGGGCAACGAAATCGGGGCCATACAGCAACTTCATGCCGTTATGCGCCATCCCCATCGCCAGCTCCTCCATTTGCCGTCGCGGGCTCGGTCCGGACAGCCGGATATCGATCACCAAACGCGGGGCCTGTGCCTCTGACATGTCCAGATCCAGCTGGATGCCCGGGCTGTGGTAACCGATAAAACGGATGATTTGCGACAAAGCCTCTCCCGCCGTGGCGCACGTTCGGGCAATCACCGCAATCGGTCCGAGAATGTGCAAGTCCTGATACTCGGCCATGCGCAGACCAAAATCGGGGCACTCCAGCTCTCGCGCGGCAAACTCCAGTAGCCCTACCAACGAGCGTAACGGCACGCGTGCGTCCTCGTCCATCAGCAAGTCCGGGCTGATGCGGAAGCGTTCAAGCATGAGGTCAGCTTGCCCGCCGAGCTGGCTCGTCACTTCACGGAATCCGGTGAATGACGTTGTTCGGATTAAAGAGGTCATGTCATCAAAGATCAAATAAATGTCATGGGAGGTCAATAACTCCCTCTGCATACGCGTTAACAATCCATCCCGGCACCTCCCACACTGCTTCGTGACGAAGCAGCCCCTACTTGCTCGCTCGGGATCAATCTGTGATGGAATTCGACTACGTAATTATCGGCGCCGGCTCAGCCGGCTGCGTCCTGGCTAATCGCCTGAGTGCAAATCCCAGTGTCACCGTATGTTTGCTGGAGGCCGGGCCGGAAGACCGCTCGCCATTGATCCACGCACCCGTGGGCGTCGCGGCGATTGTGCCGAGTCGACATGTCAATTGGGCGTTCCAGACAGTACCCCAGCCTGGCCTGAACGGACGTCGTGGCTATCAACCTCGCGGCAAGGCGCTGGGAGGCAGCAGTTCAATCAACGGCATGGTTTATATCCGTGGACATCACAGTGACTTTGACGACTGGCAGGCCCTGGGCAATCCGGGATGGTCGTTCTCCGATGTACTGCCGTACTTTCGCAAGAGTGAAATGAACTACCGCGGAGCCTGCGACTATCACGGAGCGGACGGCGAGCTTTATGTCGGCAAAAACCCGATGCACCCCGTCACCCAAGCCTTTATCGAGGCGGGACAGATGGCCGGACACCGCCATAATCTCGACTTCAACGGCATCGACCAGGAAGGCGTCGGACAGTTCGACGTGACTATCCGCGACGGTCGGCGCTGGAGCACCGCAACCGCGTTCCTCAAACCCATTCGACATACCCGCAATAATCTCACCGTCCTGACTTCGGTCGCCGCCGAGCGCGTCGTGCTGGAAGGCAAGAAGGCCGTCGGCGTAGAGCTGCACATCAAGGGTAACCGTCAGATCATCAAGGCTCGCCAGGAAGTACTTCTCAGCGCCGGGTGCTTTGGTAGTCCGCATTTGTTGATGCTCTCGGGGATTGGCCCGCAAGCGGAACTCAAGCCTCAGGGCATTCCTGTCCGTCACGAACTACCCGGCGTCGGACAGAACCTGCAAGATCATCCGGATGTCGTGCTCCGCTACAAGAGCCACGATACGTCCTTGATGGGGATCTCCCTACGCGGCGGGGCGAAGATGGGCAAGGCACTGCTCGACTATGCCCGCCATCGACGCGGCCCCTTCGTCAGTAACTTCGCCGAAAGCGGCGCATTCCTGAAAACCAATCCCGGCTTTGCCCGTCCCGATATTCAGCTGCACTCAGTGATCGCGATGATCGACGATCACAACCGCAAGCTACACTGGGGACACGGTTTCAGTTGCCATGTCTGTGTGTTACGCCCCAAGAGCATCGGCAGCGTCGGCTTGCAATCGAATGACCCGAGCGCCCCACCGCGCATCGACCCCAACATTCTAGGACATGACGACGATGTGGAGACGTTGCTCACTGGATACCGAATGACCCGGGAGATTATTCAGCAAGCCCCAATGGCACGTTACGGTCTAAGGGATATGCACAGCGAAGGAATTTACGGTGATGAAAAACTGATCGAACTGTTGCGCCAGCGCACCGACACCATCTACCACCCGGTTGGCACCTGCAAAATGGGAATCGACGAGCATGCGGTGGTGGACAGCCAATTGCGTGTGCATGGGATTGAGGGACTGCGTGTGGTGGATGCCTCCATCATGCCAACACTGATTGGCGGTAACACCAATGCCGCTTCCATCATGATTGCCGAACGGGCCGCCGACTGGCTGTCCGCGAACGGACGCTCCTGATGGTCATTTCATTACTGGGGCCGCCTGTGTTGCACTTCGCGAGCGGCTGCTTTGAATCCATGCTGTGTGGAAACGCCCAACATTGTCTAACCTTCTGAACGTTGAGATCGTGAAGAAGACGGACACAAAACGATTCATTGAAGGCGAGGCGCGAATCCCTATCTTTACCAATGCAACAAAACGATTTGAGTTCGGCGCTCGCATCGTAATTTAAAGGACTTTGCTCGATACGGCACCAACCTTCCCGACGACGGCATGAATGCCAAGGTGATGCGATGCGCACTTTTGTCTCATGAACCATTTCACTATTGGATTGATCGCCTTCATATCTATCTTCGGTGGCGCTCTGATCGGCATCGTTGCTGCGCGATCGTTGCCAGAGCATCACCTCAGTAATGAGTCGCGAAATGCGATTTCTGTTTCGGCGGCGATTGTCGGCACGCTTTCGGCGTTGGTGATCGGCTTGATGATTTCAACGGCAAACAGTTCATTTTCATCACGTTCCAGTGAAGTGTCCAAGATTGCCGTCGACATCGTCCGCATCAACCGCTTGATGCAACGTTACGGACCAGAGGCAGACGGTGTGCGCGCCGAGTTGCGCACCTACGCCAGTGCAAAAATGCAGGAGTTGTTCCCGGTGGCTGGGGAACCTTTTCAATCAAGCGAAGCGACTGTCCGGATGATGGAGGCGATACAAGAATCGATTCTAATGCTCGCTCCGATTGATCCGAGACAGCGCTGGCTGCGCTCGCAGGCACTCACACTTTCGGACGACTTATTGCAGGCGCGTTGGCTGCTGGCAGAACAACGTGGCAGCGACATTCCGATGCCATTCCTGGCTCTGCTGATCTTTTGGCTTGGCTTCGTTTTCTCAAGCTTCGGCTTGTTCGCTCCTCGCAATGCCACCACGATCGCCGTTTTCTGCCTTTGTTCGATTGCGGTTTCGGGAGGAATCACCATGATCCTGGAGCTGGACTCGCCCTTCTCCGGCCTCGTCCATGTCTCCGCCGAGCCTATGCGCCAAGCTTTGACCGAGATAGTCCGATGGTAGATTAGTGAAGGACGGATCGGACAGTGTTTCAAATTCACCTGGCCGAAGACCTCGCTATACTCGGAGCTTTGACACGCGAATATTCCTTTTTCGGGGTGACTAGGGGAGCGAGTCGAAAGCTGCCGGTCCACACGCGCGGCCGTCATGGCATAACCTCCATATCAGAGATACTCCTTTAGGGGTTGCCAACGGGCCGCAATGAGGCTAATTGGCAGCACTCGCTGACTCCATGCGTAAAAAATCCTGAAAAAGTTAATGTAGGTAAGTGACTGATTAATGGAAGATAAAAAACATGTAACGGTTAGTAAAACTCCGGAGCAGATGAGCGAACAGATCGAGCCCGGCGTACCGAGCCACGCGGCGCAACAACGTCAGCGTGCCAGTCAGTTGGCACAGGCCGTCAGGGCGCAATTGCAGAAAGCGCTAATCGGCCAGAACACAGTGATCGAAGACGTGCTCACCGCACTGATTGCCGGTGGCCATGTGCTGCTCGAAGGCGTGCCGGGGCTGGGCAAGACATTGTTGGTGCGCGCCCTGGCCCGCTGCTTCGGTGGTGAGTTCGCGCGTATCCAGTTCACCCCGGACCTGATGCCCAGCGATGTCACCGGGCACGCGGTGTACGACCTGCAGACCGAGCAATTCAAACTCCGCAAAGGCCCGGTATTCACTAACCTTTTGCTCGCGGACGAGATCAACCGCGCCCCGGCGAAAACCCAGGCAGCGCTGCTCGAAGCCATGCAGGAACGCCAGGTCACCCTCGAAGGCCGCGCGCTGCCGATCGTGCAGCCGTTCATGGTGCTCGCGACACAAAACCCCATTGAACAGGAGGGCACTTATCCCCTGCCGGAAGCCGAGCTGGATCGCTTCATGCTCAAGGTGCGCATGGACTACCCCGACGCCGAACAAGAGCTGGATATGGTGCGCCAGGTCAGCCGCTCCACCCGCGCCGACATGCTCGACGTGCAACCGCTGCGCACGGTGTTGCAAGCCAAGGACGTGCTGGCTTTGCAGCGCATCGCCAGCGATTTGCCACTGGACGATCAGATCCTCGATTATGCCGTCCGTCTCGCCCGCTCCACTCGCACCTGGCCCGGCCTGACCCTCGGCGCCGGCCCGCGGGCCTCCATTGCACTGGTGCGCTGCGCACGGGCGCGGGCCTTGCTGCGCGGTGGTGAATTCGTAATACCGGATGACATAAAAGGCTGTGCACTGGCGGTGCTGCGCCATCGTGTGCGCATTGCACCGGAGCTGGATATTGAAGGGCTGGAGGTTGATCAGGTATTGCAACAACTGCTCGCTCAAGTACCGGCACCGCGTTTGTGAAACCCTCGCGCCTGCTATTGATCTGGCTAGCCGTGCTGCTGGCCATCGGCATTGTGACGGGCGCATTGCGGGCGCTGGAAATCGCTGTTCCATCAACACTGTTGTCGATCAACTGGGGATTGTTGCTGGCGCTGCCAGCCCTGGCGATATTCGATGCTGTCCGCCTCAAACGCCTGCCATCGCCGCGGGTGAAACGACACATCCCCGGTAGCCTGGCGCTCGGTCGTTTGGGCGAAGTGCGCATGAACATTGAACATGACTTCGCCCAACCACAGACGATTCGACTATTCGACCACGTGCCCGACGGCTTGAGTTTCGAGAACCTTCCCCTGTCGGTCGAGCTGCATCCCGGCCAACGCAGCCAACTCGGTTATCGCCTGCGCGCGCTCAAGCGCGGTCACTTCAGCTTTGAATATTGCGAAGTGCACCTGCCCAGCCCGATGGGCCTGTGGTCCGACAAACGCCTGCTGAGCGTGCCCGACAGCACTCGCGTCTACCCCGACTTCGCCCGCCTGTACGGCGGCCAATTGCTGGCGGTGGATAACTGGCTCAGCCAGCTCGGCGTGCGTCAGCGGCAACGACGCGGCCTGGGCCTGGAATTCCATCAGCTACGGGAATTTCGCGAAGGTGACAGCCTGCGCCAGATCGACTGGAAAGCCACCGCGCGCCAACGTGCGCCGATCGCGCGGGAGTACCAGGACGAGCGCGACCAGCAGATCATGTTCATGCTCGATTGCGGTCGCCGCATGCGCAGTCAGGATGGCGAATTGGCGCATTTCGATCACGCGCTCAATGCCTGTCTGTTGTTGAGCTACGTGGCGCTGCGCCAGGGCGACGCGGTGGGCCTGTACACGTTTGCCAGCGACCACCCTCGTTACCTCGCCCCGGTCAAAGGTGCCGCCCAACTTAACGTCTTGCTCAACACCGTCCACGACCTGAACAGCAGCCAGCGCAGCGCTGACTACCCAACCGCCGCAATGCACCTGTTGGCCCGCCAGAAGCGCCGGGCGCTGGTGGTGTTGGTAACCAACCTGCGGGATGAAGACAATGAGGAATTGCTCACCGCGGTCAAGCGCTTGAGCAAGCAGCATCGGGTATTGGTCGCGAGCCTCAGGGAAGGTGTGCTCGACACCCTGCGTCAGGCGCCCGTACAAACCGTGCAGGAAGCGCTGACCTACTGCGCAACTGTGGATTATTTGAATTCACGGGCGCAATCCCATGAGCGATTGAGCGTTCAGGGTGTGTCGGTCGTCGATGCCAAACCAGAGGAATTGGGGAGTAAGCTGGTCACGCACTACCTTGCTCTGAAGCGTGACGGAGCTTCTTGAGAAGCCCGGATGGCAAGTGACTACATCATCTTGCGCAACAGACTACAGATCAGCCGGAATGCGCCGGCTTGTGTGCCCTCTGCCCACCCCGTAACTTGATCCGCGTCGCTGAACTCCAGTGATCGGGTTTAGTCGCCCGGGCGGATAAGGATGTGCACAAGTGTCATGAAGTCAGGTGATCCCCATCCCTGAATTCCATGATGGCCGTGCGCAGCGGTTCCTTGTCCTCCCTGTCGACTAAACCTGCGTTCAGCCGCAACCCTCAAGCCGACGCCGGCCACGGTTGAAAACTGAAGTACACCTTCAATGCCTCCACCAGATCCCCGTACTCCGGCGGCGCCCGTAGCAGGCTGAACCCGGCGTCGTAGTGCTGAGGGGTTGCATCTTCATGACACCACAAACAACACGCCTTGAGGTCGATCACCTGCTCGCAGCCGTCGGCCATGGGGATTAGCAGACGCAGATCAAAATCAGCGCCGATCATCATCGGCAACTGACTGATGAGCATCAGCCCGTCTTCAGAGACGTTGCCCAGAAAGCCTATCGGTTTGCCGGTGACGCTGTTGAACACTTTCAGAAAATACGGCAGTTGATGCCGCTCGATTCGGCGGTCAGTGTACATGCTGAATTCGCTACGCAAGGCCCTGAAACAGAGCCGCACCAATGCTTCGGAACGGGCCAGCCGTTTGATAGGCGGTGCACGCTCTCCCCGATCCCGCTGCGACAGTCCATGAAACCGCTATCGCTCAATCACGCCGATCACAGGTGTTGCCTCGGTATAGAGGCACAGGCCCTGACACCGGTCTACTCGACTATAGCTCACTGTCGCGGGTGAGCCGGCCGTTGCATGGCAACTGCAATCAAAAGCGTGTCGGCCGCACCACCGCCGCACTGCGCAACGGGTAATGACCCAGCGACTGCAAAGTTTCCAGGCGGGCTCGGGCGCGGTAGGCGTATTCGCTTTGCGGGTATGACGCGAGGATGAACTGGTAAGTCTGCGCCGCGTCGACAAACAGTTTTTGCCGTTCCAGGCACAAACCGCGCAACATCGACACTTCCGGCCACACATAAGGCCGCGCGCGGCTGGCGCGTTCGACCTTGGACAATTCGAGTGTCACCTGCTCGCAATTGCCACGCTCATAAGCGCTGTAGGCATTATTCAAATGATGATTCATCGAAAAACGGGTGCAGCCCACAACACTGAGGGCAAGCATGGCTATGAGCATGAATCGCATGGGGGTTCTCCTGTCTTGAGCTCTGTATCGACCCTTCGGCGAAAATCTTCAGGAATGTTCATTCAAAGATATAAACGAATAAGTAGTGCAAACGAACAATGACTACACCCCCAGAGCATAGTAGCCTCACTCTGCGCTTGAACTCAGGAGTCTTTGCATGTCCGTCCGTCGTACCAAAATCGTCGCTACCCTTGGCCCGGCCAGTAACTCGCCGGAAGTTCTCGAACAGCTGATTCTGGCTGGCCTGGACGTCGCCCGCCTGAACTTTTCCCACGGCACCCCTGACGAGCACAAGGCTCGCGCGAAGCTGGTGCGGGACCTCGCGGCCAAGCACGGGCGCTTCGTCGCCCTGCTGGGTGACCTGCAAGGCCCGAAAATCCGTATCGCCAAATTCGCCAACAAGAAAATCGAGCTGAAGATCGGGGATCACTTCACTTTCTCCACCAGCCATCCTCTGACCGAAGGCAACCAGCAAGTGGTCGGCATCGACTACCCGGATCTGGTCAAGGATTGCGGCGTGGGCGACGAGTTGCTGCTCGACGACGGTCGTGTGGTGATGCGCGTTGAGACCCAAACTGCCGATGCACTGCATTGCACCGTGACCATCGGCGGCCCGCTGTCGGATCACAAAGGCATCAACCGTCGCGGCGGCGGTCTGACCGCACCGGCCCTGACCGAGAAAGACAAGGCCGACATCAAGCTGGCTGCCGAAATGGAAGTCGACTACCTCGCCGTATCCTTCCCGCGTGACGCGGCCGACATGGAATACGCGCGCAAGCTGCGTGACGAGGCCGGCGGTACTGCCTGGCTGGTGGCGAAAATCGAACGCGCCGAAGCCGTGGCCGACGACGAAACCCTCGACGGCCTGATCAAGGCTTCCGACGCGGTGATGGTTGCCCGTGGTGACCTCGGAGTGGAAATTGGCGACGCCGAGCTGGTGGGCATTCAGAAGAAAATCATTCTGCATGCACGCCGCCACAACAAAGCCGTGATCGTCGCGACCCAGATGATGGAGTCGATGATCCAGAACCCGATGCCGACACGCGCCGAAGTGTCCGACGTGGCCAACGCCGTGCTCGACTACACCGACGCAGTGATGCTGTCCGCCGAATCCGCCGCCGGTTTGTACCCGCTGGAAGCGGTGCAAGCCATGGCCCGCATCTGCATCGGTGCGGAAAAGCACCCCACCGGCAAAACCTCCAGCCACCGTATCGGCAAGGAGTTTACCCGCTGCGACGAGAGCATCGCGCTGGCGACCATGTACACCGCCAACCACTTCCCGGGTGTCAAGGCGATCATCGCTTTGACCGAGAGTGGCTACACGCCGCTGATCATGTCGCGCATCCGCTCGTCGGTGCCGATCTACGCGTTCTCGCCACACCGCGAGACCCAGGCGCGCGCGGCGATGTTTCGCGGTGTGTACACCGTACCGTTCGATCCTGCGTCGCTGAAACCGCACGAAGTCAGCCAAAAGGCGATCGACGAGCTGGTCAAGCTGGGCGTTGTCGAGAAAGGTGACTGGGTCATCCTGACCAAGGGCGACAGCTATCACACCACCGGCGGCACCAACGGGATGAAGATCCTGCATGTGGGTGACCCGCAGGTCTGACTGATCGGTTTCTGAAACAACCAAGCCCCGCCATGTGAATGGCGGGTTTTTTTTACTTTTTAGATCAGCCAGTTAGGTACCACCTGTCAGATGTGACAGTAGACAGCCTTTTGCGCCCCTCGCTTAATACGGTTGGCCTCGCGCCAGATCTCAGCCGTCACGGTGCGCTGTATCCGACAGAAACAGTCCTTCATGAACCGCGCCCGGGGCTCAACCGTTGTTTTATCGAAGGAACCAAAAATGAACACCTCTCTCACAGCTGGTCCAGGTGATCGTGATCCGACATTCGCTAACGATGGGGCACTGGTACTTAAATTAGCCAATTTCGAAATCACCCACGGACAATTCGTAGCAGAAGGCCCCGACGGAAATAGCTATATCGCCGGCACCAGTTGGGAGAAAAATACTCAGGCAAGCGAACATGTTAGCGTTACTCGACTCTTGCCCGATGGAACACTCGACTTCGGATTCGGCGAATACGGCACCCGGCATGTAAAGATAATTAAGGAAAATCTGTCCAGACGGCCCATGCAGATGTTTTTTGTGACTGATCAGGGCGAAAATTGGATGATTGTATGTTTGGGTTACTATCCCCGTGGACTAGGTACGGTGACGGAAGCCCATGTCTTGATGGGTTTAACCGATAACGGCGAGCTGAAGACTGATTTCGGCGACGGTGGACTTGTTTTTCTAACATCCCCCTTTGAGCCTGGCCCGCAGCAGTCAGTAGCGGCAGACGCAAATCAGTTCGCTACGTCACCCAATAGCAGTGTTTGTTTGAGTGACGGCAAGATCTATCTCATGACCAGTGGTATTGATCCGAAGCTTGGAGTTGTCGTCGGCGTAGTTTCTTGTTACGACCTCAAGGGCACCTTGATCCCGACATTCGGGGACAAAGGGCATGCAACTCTTTCCAGCGTGCTCGCTGTCCGCCACTCGTTCAACGGTATTGACGTGCACGATACAGGCATCACCGTATGTGGATGGGTGGGCCGCGATGCACTGGTCGCGCGCTTCCACATGGATGGGAGCATTGACCGAAGCTTAAATGAAGTAGGGTACATAACAGAAGTCGGACCGAGCATTCAATATGATGGTCTTAAAGTTCTGCCAGATGGCCGGACAGTAGCTGTCGGTTTCGGATTTTCCCCGCGTCTGGGTTTGCTGTCGCTTTACACAAAGACGGGGCTAAAGGATCCGACATTTAATAAAGGCGAGCGCATTGAGGAAAGTTTTGATTCTCCTCGCCAAGTCATATTTTCAAGCGTAGCCATCGACGACGACAAGATCATCGCTGCGGGCAGAATCTTCGCTGGTATTGAACCAAGTTTCGTGACCGCAAAATACCAAATGGATGGGCAGCGCGATCCAGGCTTTGGTAAAGGCCAGGGCTATTCCATTACCGAGGTTACCGGGCACACACCCGTCGCCAACGGAATGACTCTGCAGGCCGATAAAAAAATACTGCTGGTAGGCGACAACCTTCCCGGCATCTTCAGCGACGCTGCGATCGTCATCCGCCTTCTGAATGGCGGCTAACCGTAGCAATTCAGTTGCTTGAAAAACCAAGCCCCGCCATGTGAATGGCGGGGCTTTTTGGTTTCCAGCGCTCAACCGCGCGGTAGGAACACATCGGCCAGCAGTTGATTGCGCGGCAGCCCCGCCAGGTACAGGCGTCGGGCGAAGGCTTCGACACTGGCGGGTGACCCGCAGAGCAGGGCCTGGGTTTGCCGCGACACAAGCCGCAGTTGCGCCAAAGCCTCGGGCAACCCGGGCGGCGTCCATAGCTCGACACTCAGGTTCGGGCGGCTGGCGGCCAGGGCTTGCAGAGGTTTGGCCAGATAATGCTCGTCGGCCTCATGGGCGAGGTGAATGATGCGGATGTCACCTTGATGATCCTGCCGCAGGGCTTCGCGTAACACGCCAAACAACGGAGCCAGCCCGGTGCCGGCGCCCAGCAGCCACAGCGGCCGGGAGTGCCAGTCGGCGTCGTAATGCAACGCGCCGCCGCGCAATTCGCCCAGACGCAGCGTATCGCCAATCTGTAACCGACGTGCGGCGTCACTGAATTCACCCGAGTGACGACAGTCGAGGTGAAATTCCAGAAAGCGGTCTTCTTCCGGCAGGCTCGCGAGGGAATAAGGCCGCGCCACGTTGCTGGCCCACAACACAAGATGCTGTCCGGCGCTGTAGCGCAACGGCCGTTGTGGCGTCAGGCGCAAACGCAAAACGTTGCTGCTCAACCAGTCGACCGCAGCGACTTCTGCCGGGTGACCGTCCTGTTGGGGATCGAAGGCGTGCACCTGCAAATCCTCGACGATCTGGCACTGGCACGCCAGCCGCCAGCCCTGCGCCCGCTGCTCTGCGCTCAGGGCGTCGGGCCGACTGTCGCTGGGCAAACCCTGCACGCATTGCACCAGACATGCATGACAACTGCCGGCGCGACAGCTGTAAGGGATGGTGACACCATTGCGATTCAAGGCATCCAGCAGATTGCTGCCAGGCGCTTCCGACCATCGGCGATCGCCGACCCGCACCTCAGGCATCGACGTTTTCCCAGGCCGCGGCACAACGGTTACGACCGTCACGCTTGGCCCGATAAAGCGCCTGATCGGCGCGCTGCAAGGCGTCGTCGAGATCGTCGCCAAGCTCCAGCAGCGTCATGCCTGCGGACAAACTGAGGTGAGCGACATCAAGACCGACCAACTCGACATCGGTGAATGCAATGCGCAGCCGCTCGCAACACGCGGTCAAACGCTCGGGATCGCAATCGGGCAACAGCAAGACGAATTCTTCACCGCCGTAACGGGCCAGCACGTCACCCTCGCGCAAGCACGCCGTGGCGACGCCGGCAAACGCTTGCAGCACCTGATCGCCAGCGGCGTGGCCGTGCACATCGTTGATGCGTTTGAAATGGTCAAGGTCGATCAACGCCAGGCCGTGGACTGCGCCGGATTCCATGGCGCTGAGTTCACGGGAGGCCAGGCGCAGGAAATGCCGGCGGTTGAACAGCCCGGTCAATTCGTCCGTAGCAACCAGGTCTTCGAGCTGGCGCATCATGCCGCGCAAGGTGTCCTGATGCGCCTGCAAAGCGAAGCGACGCTGGCGCATGCGTAGCCGCGAGGCCTGGACATAACGGGCGTAGAGTTCGAGCCAGATCAGCACGATCAGCAATACGCTTACTTGCAACGCCGACAGCGCCGGGTCGGTCAGCTCAAAGTGATAGCCTTCCCACAGGGTGATCGCGCAAAAACTGAAAAACACCAGGAGTGCGCATCGCACGAATGCGCGGCGGGTCAGGTGAAACAACCCGAACAGCAGAATCAGCAGGTAGAACACCAGAAACGCACCACGCGCCTCATCGAGGTTTGCGATCAGCCAGGTTTGCCAGCCAATCCCGAGCAAAACCTGCGGCTCGGTCAGGCTGGGATCGGGAAAACGCAAGTTCCAGCCGCCGTAAAAAAGCACGAACAGCGTCGCCTGGCTGATGACCACCAGGGCGCTGCCGACGGCCACATTGGCCAGCGGCTCATCGTAATGGCCCGTGAAAAACGCCAGCCACAGCAGCAGCAGGGCCAGAGCATAGGTGCCGGCTGCGAGGGCGAAGCGTTTGAGCAAAAGGCGTTGAATTGCGTTATGGGTCAATCGTTGACTCACCGTGCGAAAAAGGCTGAAAGAGCGTCCTGTTCTACAGACCGAATGCCACTTTAGTGGCCAGTCGGGTAAATGACCATTGAATTTTTGGGGAGAAAAACTGACGTCAAAGCGATGACCCGTTTTTGCTGACGGCACCTCTGTGCACCAGCTGCCGGGTTCGTGCAGGCGACCAACGATTGACTGCCGGCGCGTGTTTACGCCGGCGACCCGCGCTATACTGCCGCGCCTTTTTAGCGTCGCGCCAGCATGCCCGGCGCGACTTGTGACCCAGAGGGTCAGCTTCAAGTTTCAAGCTTCAAGCGGCAAGTCCAAAGCGCTCCACACGAACCGCTGTGAGCTTGCCGCTTGAAGCTTACGGCTTGCAGCTCAACCCCCATGTTCCCGTCTTTTAGAGGAGCGCGACTGATGACCGTGATCAAGCAAGATGACCTGATACAGAGCGTTGCCGACGCCCTGCAGTTCATTTCCTACTACCACCCCGTTGATTTCATTCAGGCGATGCACGAAGCCTACCTGCGCGAAGAGTCGCCGGCAGCCCGTGATTCGATGGCGCAGATCCTGATCAACTCGCGCATGTGCGCCACCGGCCACCGCCCGATCTGTCAGGATACCGGCATCGTCACCGTGTTTGTCCGCGTCGGCATGGACGTGCGCTGGGATGGCGCCACCATGGGCCTGGACGACATGATCAACGAAGGTGTGCGCCGCGCGTACAACCTGCCGGAAAACGTTCTGCGTGCCTCGATCCTCGCCGACCCGGCGGGCGCTCGCAAAAACACCAAGGACAACACCCCGGCCGTTATTCACTATTCCATCGTTCCGGGTAACACCGTGGAAGTGGACGTGGCAGCCAAGGGCGGCGGCTCCGAGAACAAGTCGAAAATGGCCATGCTCAACCCGTCCGACTCGATCGTCGACTGGGTATTGAAAACCGTGCCAACCATGGGGGCCGGCTGGTGCCCGCCGGGCATGCTCGGTATCGGCATCGGCGGCACCGCCGAGAAAGCTGCGGTGATGGCCAAGGAAGTGTTGATGGAGTCCATCGACATTCACGAGTTGAAGAAGCGCGGTCCGTCCAATCGCATCGAAGAAATGCGCCTGGAACTCTTCGAGAAGGTCAACCAGCTGGGCATCGGCGCCCAGGGCCTCGGCGGTCTGACCACCGTGCTCGACGTGAAGATCATGGATTACCCGACCCACGCCGCCTCCTTGCCGGTGTGCATGATCCCCAACTGCGCCGCCACCCGTCACGCGCACTTTGTGCTCGACGGTTCCGGCCCGGCCTCACTGGAAGCGCCGCCGCTGGACGCCTACCCGCAAATCGTCTGGGAAGCCGGCCCGTCGGCCCGCCGCGTCAACCTCGACACCCTGACGCCGGAAGACGTGCAGAGCTGGAAGCCGGGCGAAACCGTCCTGCTCAACGGCAAAATGCTCACCGGTCGCGACGCTGCACACAAGCGCATGGTCGAGATGCTCAACAAGGGCGAAACCCTGCCGGTGGACCTCAAGGGCCGCTTCATCTATTACGTCGGCCCGGTTGATCCGGTGCGCGAAGAAGTGGTGGGGCCTGCCGGTCCGACGACGGCCACGCGGATGGACAAATTCACCCGTCAGATTCTCGAGCAAACCGGCCTGCTGGGCATGATTGGTAAATCCGAGCGCGGCCCGACCGCGATCGACGCGATCAAGGACCACAAGGCGGTCTACCTGATGGCAGTTGGCGGCGCGGCTTATCTGGTCGCGCAAGCCATCAGGAAATCCCGCGTGGTCGCGTTTGCCGAACTGGGCATGGAAGCGATTTACGAGTTTGACGTGAAGGACATGCCGGTGACCGTTGCAGTCGATAGCAACGGCGAGTCGGTGCACATAACCGGCCCTGCGATCTGGCAGCAGAAAATCAGTGAAAGCCTGGCGGTGGAAGTGCAGTAAGCGCTACGACTGGACGAGCGAAAAGGCGACCGGGGCTGATCCTCCTGTCGCCTTTTTTGTTGCTCATGGTATGGTGCGGCCCTCCGAATAGAGTGTGTAACGCCCGGCATGTCTGAGTCCTCTCGCACCCTGCGCATGGCGCTTTATACCCTTCTGATTCTCGCTGGCGCAGCCCTCGCCGCCGCCCTCGCCATCCGCCAGGCCGAGCGCCAGGCCCTGGTGGAAGACGCCGCCCGCGCCAGTCAGCAACTGGGGTTGTACGCCACCTCCCTGCACACCTTGATCGAACGCTACCGCGCTTTGCCCGCCGTGCTGGCACTGGACCCGGAGTTGCGGTCGGCGCTCAACGGTCCGCTGACACCTGATGTGCAGGACGCGCTGAACCGCAAACTGGAAAAAATCAACGGCGCGGCCGCTTCTTCGACCCTGGAACTGCTCGACCGCACCGGCTTGGCCATTGCGGCGAGCAACTGGCGTCTACCCAGCAGTTACGTCGGTCACAATTACGCGTTCCGCCCCTATTTCAGCCAGGCGCGAACCCAGGGTACCGGGCGTTTCTACGCGGTCGGTGTGACCAGCGGAATTCCCGGCTACTTCCTCTCCAGCGCAGTGACGGCTGACGACGGCCGGTTCCTCGGCGCCATGGTGGTGAAACTCGAGTTTCCGGAACTGGAACGCGAATGGCGTCAGGGCAGTGACACGTTGCTGGTCAGCGACGCGCGCGGAATCGTCTTCATCGCCAACCAGCCCGGCTGGCGCTACCGCTTGTTGGAACCGTTGAGCGACAGCGATCACGCCGAACTCAAATCAACTCGCCAATACGACAAACAAACGTTGACGCCCTTGAAGTTCGAGTCACTGCGCCGCTTCGATGACGACAGTGATCTGGCACGCGTCGAGGGCCCGGACGGCAGCGCCGATTACCTGTGGGAATCAGCACCACTGGCTGCCGAAGGCTGGACGTTGCACCTGTTGCGTCGGCCGCAAATCGTTTCCGAAGACACTCGCAACGCCGCACTCGCCGCTGCCGGTTTATGGCTGGCGCTGGTATTTTTGTTGCTGTTCCTTAACCAGCGCTGGCGTCTGGCGAAAATGCGCCAGCGCAGCCGCGAAGAACTCGAACAGCTGGTGGAGGAACGCACCCGTGACTTGCGCACTGCACAGGACGGCCTGGTGCAATCGGCCAAACTGGCGGCGCTGGGGCAGATGTCGGCGGCGTTGGCTCACGAAATCAATCAACCGCTGACCGCGCAGCGCATGCAACTGGCGACGTTGCGCCTGCTGCTCGATCACGGCCGGGTGGACGACGCCTACAAGGCACTCAAACCGGTGGACGACATGCTGACACGCATGGCCGCCCTCACCGGTCACCTGAAAACGTTCGCACGCAAGAGCCCCAGCGGTTTGCGCGAACGTCTCGACCTGGCGGCGGTCGTCGACCAGTCGCTGGAACTGCTCGACACCCGGCTGCGCGATGAGCAGGTCAGCACAGTACTGCACCTGACGCGCCCGGCCTGGGTGCGTGGCGATGCGATTCGCCTCGAACAGGTGCTGATCAATCTGCTGCGCAACGCCCTCGATGCGATGCGCGAAAAACCCTGCAAACGTCTGGAAATCCGCCTCGAAGCCGATGACCAACTGTGGCGCCTGACAGTGGCCGACAACGGCGGTGGCATTGCCGAAGAACATCTGCCAAAAGTCTTTGATCCGTTCTTCACCACCAAACCGGTGGGCGATGGCCTGGGCATCGGTCTGGCCGTATCCTATGCCATCGTGCACGAGACCGGCGGCCGCCTGAGTGCAGAGAATCGCGACAACGGCGCGATGTTCACCGTTACCCTGCCCATCGATGTGGAGACCCAGGCCTGATGCTCAACTCAGTGATGGTGGTGGACGACGAAAGCAGCATCCGCAGTGCTGTCGAACAATGGTTGAGTTTGTCGGGATTCGAGGTGCAGCTGTTCAGTCGCGCTGATGAATGCCTGGCCCAGTTGCCGAAGCACTTTCCCGGTGTGATTCTCAGCGACGTGCGCATGCCCGGCATGACCGGGTTGGAGCTGCTGGCCGAAGTGCAGCGCCGTGATGCCGATCTGCCGGTGATTCTGCTGACCGGCCATGGCGATGTGCCGATGGCGGTGGATGCGATGCGCGACGGTGCTTACGACTTTTTGGAAAAACCGTTCAGCCCGCAAACCCTGCTTGGCAGTCTGCGCCGGGCGCTGGACAAGCGCCGGCTGGTGCTGGAAAACCGTACGCTGCACGAGCAGGCGGACAACCGGGCCAAACTCGATGCCACCTTGCTTGGGGTGTCCCGTGGTTTGCAGACCTTGCGCCGACAGGTGCTGGACCTCGCGGTGCTGCCCGTCAACGTGCTGATCCGTGGGGAAACCGGCAGCGGCAAGGAACTGGTTGCGCGCTGTCTGCACGACTTCGGGCCGCGCGCCGACAAACCGTTTGTGGCGCTCAACTGTGCAGCGATACCCGAGCAGTTGTTCGAAGCCGAGCTGTTCGGCCACGAGAGCGGCGCTTTTACCGGCGCGCAAGGCAAGCGCATCGGCAAGCTCGAATATGCCGACGGCGGTACGGTGTTTCTGGATGAAATCGAAAGCATGCCGCTGGCCCAGCAAGTGAAATTGCTGCGCGTGTTGCAGGAGCAGAAGCTTGAGCGGCTGGGGTCGAATCAAAGTATTCATGTAGACCTGCGGATCATTGCTGCGACTAAACCGGATCTGCTCGACGAAGCCCGGGCCGGCCGTTTTCGTGAGGACCTGGCCTATCGTTTGAACGTCGCGGAATTGCGCTTGCCGCCATTGCGCGACCGTCGCGAGGATATCCCGCTGTTGTTCGAGTCGTTTGCCTACAAGGCTGCGCAGCGCCTGGGACGTGCATCGCTGCCGTTGAGCGGGCCGCAGCTGAGCCATCTGCTGAGTCACGATTGGCCGGGCAATGTGCGCGAGCTGGCGAATGTCGCCGAGCGGCAGGTGCTGGGTCTGGATGAACCTGCTCCGGCGGGCATCGACCCCGGCAAATCGCTGGCGGCGCAGCAGGAAGCTTTTGAAGCGCACTGCCTGCGCGCAGCGTTGACCCGGCATAAAGGCGATGTCAAAGCAGTGCTTGAAGAGTTGCAACTGCCCCGTCGTACCTTCAATGAAAAGATGCAGCGCCATGGGCTGAGCCGCGAGATGATCCTGCAAGACACCTGATTTCTGTGGTGTTTGTGCCTGCCTCATCGCGAGCAAGCTCGCTCCCACAGGGATTGGTGAACACAGTCCAAATGTGATGAGGCCGGGACAGGCAACACATCTCACGACCTGTAAGCGGAATTCCGCTCACGCCTTTTCCAGCATGAGCGGAATTCCGCTCAGCCAAACCTTGAAACCCCTCTAAACCGCCACTCTCTTCGTTGGCACAGCTCCTGCTATAGCCCACGCAGGCTGCGTTCTATCGCGCTCCACAAAAACAATTAAATGAAGGATCCTTCGATGGATAACTCCAACACCCTGCCCCTGGGGTCGGCTGCCTCGCCGGCCAAAGAAAGAACCACCGCCAGCCGGATCAAATCGATCTTCAGCGGTTCGGTCGGCAACATGGTCGAGTGGTATGACTGGTACGTTTATGCCGCCTTCTCGCTGTACTTCGCCAAAGCGTTCTTCCCTAAAGGCGACACCACCGCACAACTGCTGAACACTGCGGCAATCTTCGCCGTCGGCTTCCTGATGCGCCCGATCGGTGGCTGGCTGATGGGCCTGTACGCTGACCGCGCCGGTCGTAAAAAAGCGCTGATGGCTTCGGTCTACCTGATGTGCTTCGGTTCGCTGCTGATCGCCGTCAGTCCGGGTTATGAAACCATCGGCATCGGCGCACCGATCCTGCTGATTTTCGCCCGCTTGCTGCAAGGCCTGTCGGTGGGTGGCGAATACGGCACCTCGGCGACTTACCTCAGCGAAATGGCGACCAAAGAGCGTCGCGGCTTCTTCTCCAGCTTCCAGTACGTGACCCTGATTTCTGGCCAGCTCATCGCGCTGGGCGTGTTGATCGTGCTGCAGAACATCCTCACCACCGAAGAGCTGTACGCCTGGGGCTGGCGAATTCCGTTCGCCATCGGCGCGATGTGTGCCGTGGTCGCGCTTTACCTGCGTCGAGGCATGGAAGAGACCGAATCGTTCAACAAGGTGCAGAAGGAAAAGAAAGAAAGCGCCATGCGCACCCTGATGCGCCATCCGAAGGAACTGATGACCGTGGTCGGTCTGACCATGGGCGGCACCCTGGCCTTCTACACTTACACCACGTACATGCAGAAATACCTGGTGAATACGGTCGGCATGAGCATTTCAGACTCCACCACCATTTCTGCGGCAACCCTGTTCCTGTTCATGTGCCTGCAACCGCTGATCGGCGGCCTGTCGGATAAAATCGGTCGTCGGCCAATCCTGATTGCCTTCGGCGTGCTCGGCACGCTGTTCACCGTGCCAATCCTGACCACCCTGCATACGATCGAAACCTGGTGGGGCGCGTTCTTCCTGATCATGGCCGCGCTGATCATCGTCAGCGGTTACACCTCGATCAACGCCGTGGTCAAAGCCGAACTGTTCCCCACCGAAATTCGTGCGCTGGGCGTCGGCTTGCCGTACGCATTGACCGTGTCGATCTTCGGCGGCACCGCTGAATACATCGCGCTGTGGTTCAAGAGCATCGGCATGGAGACCGGTTACTACTGGTATGTCACCGCCTGTATCGCCGTGTCGCTGATGGTGTACATCACCATGAAAGACACGCGTAAACATTCGCGGATCGAGACGGATTAATCTGCAAGCGCCACAAAAAAAGGGGCAGACCTGAACGGGTCTGCCCCTTTTTGCCAACTCCATATAACTCCTGTAGGAGTGAGCCTAGTCGCGATAGCAGTCTCCCTGACAACATGAATGGTGAATGTCAGTCCGCCATCGCGAGCAGGCTCACTCCCACAGGGACAGGGTCCGCTGGAAATTAAGTGTTTGTCCTTGCACTATGAACGCTTTCTGCACAGCTCAGGAATTCTTCCAATGCCCGATGACATCCACTTCTACGAACCCGCCAACGGCCACGGCCTGCCTCACGACCCGTTCAATGCGATCGTCGGCCCGCGTCCTATCGGCTGGATTTCTTCTCAGGATGCCGACAGTCGGCTGAACCTCGCGCCTTACAGCTTTTTCAACGCCTTCAACTATATTCCGCCGATCATTGGTTTCTCCAGCGTCGGGCGCAAAGACAGCCTGAACAACATCGAGCAGACCGGCGAATTCGCCTGGAACCTGGCCACCCGGCCATTGGCCGAGCAGATGAACCAGAGCTGCGCCATGGTCGATCCGCAAGTCGACGAGTTCGAATTGTCCGGACTGACGCCCGTCGCCTCGAAAATCATTCAGGTACCACGGGTTGCCGAAAGCCCGGTGTCGTTCGAGTGCAAGGTCACGCAGATCATTCAGCTGCAACGGGCCGATGGTAACGCGGTACCGAGCTGGCTGATTCTCGGCGAGGTAGTCGCCGTGCACATTGCCAAATGGCTGTTGAAAGACGGTGTATACGACACCGCCGCGGCAGAACCGATTCTGCGCGGCGGCGGGCCGGCGGATTATTTCCAGCTGGGGCCTGAGGCGTTGTTCAAGATGTTCCGCCCGGGAGCCGTTCCGGGCGCAGTCAAGTAACTACCAGATCAGCTCGCCATCTTCGCCCACACCCTGCAGACGGGTCAGTTGTATGGCGGCTGCATCATCCGCTGCTGAGGCAGTGGCAAAGGTCTGTTCTTCCAGAAGTTTGTTGAAGCGCGGCGCACCGGAGCCACCGATTTTCTTGGTGGCGATCGCTGCGTAGTAACCACCCTCGCGGGGTACTACGGCGGATACGGCTTCGAAGGTTTCAAAGGCTTTACGTGCCATGTCGCGGATCCTGGCTGATGAGAATGGAGCCATTAAACCCTCAACCCGCCATTTTGTGTACCCACGACTCGGTACGCCCCCGCGCCTGTTCCGCGGACACTTCCTTGAACGTGTGGAAATCCAGGCTGTTGACCACCAGGCCCTGCACCAATTCGGCAAAAACCTGCATGGCCGGCGTGCTGAAATACGCCGTCATCGCCTGTTGATTGACCCAGAAACCGGACACCAGCCACAACTGCGGATCGCATTGCGAATGTTGCAGGGAAAAACTCAGGCAGCCTGGCGCAGCACGCGACGGCTCGATCAAGGCGCTGAGCCGCGCACCAAGTTCCACCGAGCGTCCGGCGCGAGCACGAACGAAGGCCATGTGACTGACGGGGATCTGCGTAGACATGTTCAACCCTCCCAGGTAGTCGACCGCAACCAGGGGACGGGCTGCGACAGGATCCAAGGTTAAGGGCGACAGGACCGTCGCGGTTAGTCGATTCCTGCCGGCTTGTTGCACAATCCTGCGGGAGTGCGCAGCGGTATTCGTAACCAGGTGTAAAACCGCCCCTCGTCTTGCAACACTCGTTTCAAGCAAGTTTTAGGGGTGATAAACGGACTCTGCCACGCCTGTTATCCGTGCCGTGCAGAATCAGGCAAGCTTCTCGCAGAATGTGTCTACCGTTGCACCTTGCACAAACTTAAGCTCAGCTCCTTCCATTGATACGCCGAGGATGCCCCGCATGTCGTCGCTCGATCATTTTCAAGCTCCGCTGGACACCGACATGGAAAAGCAGCGCGCGGAGCTGGCCACCATCATTCGCCGCAACACGCGGGAGGATGGCACCTACGCCACGGGCGTCGGGTCGCTGTACATGTCGCGGCACAGCAAGTCCCACGACTTTGCCCCGGTGCTGGCGCAACCGGCGCTGTGCATCATGGCCCAGGGCCGTAAAGAAGTTCGCCTGGCCGATGAATTCTTCAACTATGACCCGTTGAATTACCTGGTGGTGTCGGTCTCGATGCCGTTGAGCGGGCGCGTGGTGAATGTCACTTGCGAAGAACCGATCCTGGCGGTGCGGCTGGATATCGACCCGGCAGAAATCACCGCGCTGATTGCCGACGCCGGACCGCTTGGCGTACCGACCCGCCCCACCGGCCGCGGCTTGTATGTTGAGCGGATAGACAGCGCCATGCTCGACGCAGTACTGCGTCTGGCGCGGTTGCTGGATGCGCCGAAAGACATCGCCATGCTCGCGCCGCTGATTCGCCGGGAAATTCTTTATCGTTTATTACGCAGTCCACAGGGTCATCGGCTGTATGAAATTGCTATCGCCAACAGTCAGAGCCATCGCATCAGCCAGGCGATCAAGTGGCTTAACGGAAATTTTGAGCAACCGTTGCGGATTGATGATCTGGCCAGGGAAGTGAACCTGAGCGTGTCGACTTTGCATCATCGGTTCAAGGCGATGACGGCGATGAGCCCGCTGCAATATCAAAAGCAACTGCGCCTGCAGGAGGCACGTCGTTTGATGCTGGCTGAAGGGCTGGAAGCCGCGGCGGCCGGGTATCGGGTGGGGTACGAAAGCCCCTCGCAGTTCAGCCGTGAATACAGCCGGCTGTTCGGCGCGCCGCCGTTGCGGGATCTGGCGCGGCTGCGGTTGACGGTTTGAGGGTGGAGTGATTTTCGAAATCACCCCCACCCCGAGCCGTTTATGTCTCACATGGCTTTGATCACGTGCTTGATTTCCTGAAACGCCTGCAAACCCCACGGCCCCAATTCGCGCCCGATGCTGCCCTGCTTGAAACCACCCCAGGCGGTCTGCGGGAAGATCACTTGTGGCGCGTTGAAGCTCGGGCGTCGCCGCCATTGACGGTGGTCAGCAGCGCTTGGGTAGCCGGGTTGATCACGCGCAGGTGTTCACTGCCGGCCGACCATTGGCCGTCAATGAAGAGACCGTCGAGGGTGGTGGGGAACGACGTGGAAAAATTCATTCCGCCACCGCCTTCATCCACTGCGCCTGATCGACTTCAATCAGCGTCGGGCCCTGGCGATCCGACGCGGCACGCAGCGCATGGCGCAATTGATCGACGCCGTCCACCGCTTCAGCCATACAGCCGAGCGCCTTGGCGACATTGATGAAGTCCGGGGTGTAAATGTCCACGCCGACCGGCTCGATGGCGCGGTTGACCATGTATTTCTTGATCTCCTCGTAGCCCTGGTTATTCCACAACAGAACGATGACCGGGGTGCGCGCTTCCACAGCGCTGGCCAGTTCCGGCAAAGTGAATTGCAGCCCGCCATCACCGATCAGGCACACGACCGGAGGATGCGCACCGTTCGTGCTGCTGCCACCGAGCCAGGCGCCAATCGCCGCCGGCAACGCATAACCGAGGGTGCCGTAACCGGTGGACGAATTGAACCAGCGGCGCGGCCGTTGCGGGTTGAAGGTCAGATTGCCGGTGTACACCGGTTGCGTCGAATCACCGACGAAAACCGCGTTTGGCAGCTCCTGCGAAACGGTCTCCAGGAAGCTCGTCCGGGCCAGCGTCGCAGCGTCCCAGGTGGCGGCCAGTTCGCTGCGCAAAAGCGCCGCGCGGGCGTGGCCCCAATCGCTGCGGCGCTCGGCCAGCGGGGTTTGCGACAGTGCGCCGAGCAGAGCCAGGGCCGCATTGCGCGCGTCGGACACCAGCGCCACGGTCGGTGGATAATTGCGCACGGTCTGATCCGGATCAATGTCTATGCGCAGCAATGCGCCAGGGATCTCAAAGCCGCCGGCGAAGGTCACGTCGTAGTCGGTCTCGGCGAGTTCGGTACCAATCGCCAGCACCACATCGGCCTCGGCCACCAGGGCGCGGGTCGCCACCAGGCTCTGGGTGGAACCGATCAGCAGCGGATGAGTGGATTCGAGCATGCCTTTGGCGTTGATCGTCAGGGCCACGGGCGCATCGAGTTTTTCCGCCAGTTGTTGCACGTGTGCGGCGGCATCGATGGCACCACCGCCCGCGAGAATCAGCGGGCGTCTGGCCGTGGCGAGCAGTTCGCTCATGCGCACAATCGCGCTCGGCGAAGCGCCGGCGCGGTCAATGTTCACCGGTCGACTGGCGAGCAACTCATCGGCTTCTTCTACCAGCACGTCCAACGGAATTTCGATGTGCACCGGACGCGGACGACCGGCCTGGAACAAGGCAAAAGCCCGCGCCAGCACGCCTGGCAATTGCGCCGCCGACATCAAGGTGTGGGAAAACGCCGACACGCCACCGATCAGCGCGCTCTGATGCGGCAACTCGTGCAGTTTGCCGCGACCGCCCCCCAACTGGCTGCGCGATTGCACGCTGGAAATCACCAGCATCGGGATCGAATCGGCGTAGGCCTGGCCCATGGCCGTGGTGATATTGGTCATGCCCGGCCCGGTGATGATGAAGCACACACCCGGTTTGCCGCTGGTGCGTGCGTAGCCATCGGCCATGAAACCGGCGCCCTGCTCATGACGCGGCGTGACGTGGTTGATGCTCGAACCGGCGAGCCCGCGGTACAGCTCCACGGTATGCACGCCTGGAATGCCGAACACCTGCTCGACCCCGTAACCCTCGAGTAACTTGACCAATACTTCGCCGCACGTCGCCATGATTTTGCCCTTCCTGTTCGTCTGAGACGCCTCGCCTGCGCGCTGTTTATGAAGATTTGGCAGGTCCGGTAATGGCCTCATTGGAACGGGCGACACGTAGCCGCAACAATCGATAAAAAGTCATACTAGCCATGTCGTCACGTCATAACTCGGATCCCCATGAAACGATTGCCTCCCCTGCCGGCGCTGCACACTTTTCTGATCACGGCACAGTGCTGCAACTTCACCCGCGCGGCAGAGCAGTTACATATCACCCAAGGCGCGGTGAGCCGTCAGATCGCCGGGTTGGAGGATCATCTGGGTTATGCGTTGTTCATTCGCCATGCGCGGGGTTTGAAACTCACGGACGAAGGTCGTGAATGGCTGCCACGGGTGCAGCAGGTATTCGGGCTGATCGCGGAGGCGGTGGAGCAGATCGGCGAGAAACGTGAAGCCCTGCGCCTGAAAGCGCCTACCTGTGTGATGCGCTGGTTGTTGCCGCGGCTGATGCAGTGGCAAAAAGAGCGCCCCGATGTGCCGGTGCAGCTCACCAATACGATCAGTCACGGGGTGGATTTTCATCGTGAACAGTTCGATGCAGCGGTGATCTACGGAGCGGCGCCGGAGACTGCGCTGGCCTCTTTTCATTTGTTCGATGAGCAACTGACGCCGGTGTGTTCGCAGCCGCTACTGGACGGCGCGATGCCGCTTCACACGCCGGAGGATTTGCAGCAGCATTTATTACTGCATCCGACCCGGGATGAGCGGGACTGGAATGCCTGGCTGAAAATCGCCAATGTGCAGTTGAGCAACGTCAGCCGGGGCCAGCATTTCGAAACGCTGGATCTGGCGATGTCGATGGCCTCTCAAGGTACGGGGGTGGCCATCGGGGACTGGTCACTGATCGGCGATGACCTGAGCGCCGGCCGACTGGTGATGCCGTTTGATTTGAGGGTGAAAACGGGGTTGGCGTATTACCTGGTATTCCCGGAGAAACCAGTGCCATCAACGAAGTTGCGAGAATTGATGGGGTGGCTGGTGGAGCAGGCTCAAAGCCGCTGAACAGCATCGTCAGCAAGCAGGCTCCCATAATGATCTGCAGGAGCCGGCTTGCTGGCGATAAATTCAACTGTGATCAGGTGAATCGGGTTACCACTTCATCTCACCCTTGGCAACTTTGGCGCTCAGCTCCAGCGAGCTTTCCTCGCCCAGCGTGGGGAAACGTTTTTTCATCGCAGTGATCAGCGCAGCGGCGTCTTCGGCCTTGGCGGTTTCCTCGTCGAACGCCTTGATATAGTCGGCAGTGAACTTCACGGCGGCCACGGAACGGCTACTCTCGCCCAGGTAATGGCCCGGCACGATGGTGTTCGGCTTCAAGGTTTCGATGGCGTGCAGTGTCGCCAGCCAGTCGGTGTGGGATTCTGCGGTTTGAGTATCGGCCATCCACACGTGAATATTCTGGGCGACGACAACGCCACCGACCACGGCCTTGATCGACGGGATCCACACGAAGGTACGGTCCGGTTGCTTACCCTCCAGACCGACCACCTGAAGTTTCTGCCCTTCAAGCATCAGGCTGTCGCCCTTGAGCACGTCAGGCACGATGGTTGTGGCGGGGACATCGACGCCCATTTTCGGCCCCCAGAACGCCAGCTTGCCGTCGACGGTTTTCTTGATGTGATCCACGGTCGGTTGCGAAGCGAGGACTTTGGCGTCTGGGAATGCAGCGGTCAGCGTGTCGAGGCCGAAGTAGTAATCCGGGTCACCGTGGCTGATGTAGATGGTGGTCAGTTGTTTGCCGCTGGCGCGGACTTTTTGCACCACCTGCTCGGCTTGGGACTTGCCAAATTGCGCGTCCACCAGAATCGCCTCTTTCTCGCCGCTGACCAACACCGAGGTCACCGGGAAGATGGCCTTTTCGCCAGGGTTGTACACGTCCAGCGTCAACGTGGAAGCCGCCGCATGCGCCGCAAAGCCAAGGGTGACGGTGGCCAGTAACAGTCGTTTGAGAGAAGTGAAACCGATCATTTGATGCTCCATGGAGTACGCGGTTTTTTGTAGGAACAAGCTCGCTCCTACAGAAGAAAGGCTGAGCTTAGTTGCGTAAACGGATACAAAAAATGCGATGCTGGAACATAGTTTGTTTCAGAAATCGGGCAAATCATGGATCGTCTTCAGGCAATGCAAGTGTTTGTCACGGTGGTCGACCTTGGCAGTCAGTCGGCCGCTGCCGATCATCTGGAGCTGTCACGGCCGGCGGTCTCGCGGTATCTGGCGGAGCTGGAAGACTGGGTCGGCGCCCGGCTGATGCACCGCACCACGCGCAAACTGAGCCTGACCGCTGCCGGCAACGAGATGCTGCCGCGCTGTCGGCAATTGCTCGACTTGTCTGCAGACATGCAGGCCGCCGTCAGCGAACCCGACGACACACCCCGTGGGCTGCTGCGCATCAGCGTCAGCACCTCGTTCGGCCAGGCGCAACTGGCGGACGCCATGGCGGCCTACGTGAAGCGGTACCCCGGCGTCAGTATCGATTTGCAGATGCTCGACCGCACGGTGAACCTGGTGGATGAGCGTATCGATTTGGCGATTCGCACCAGCAATGACCTGGACCCAAACCTCATCGCACGACGACTGACGGTTTGCCGTTCAGTGATCTGCGCCGCCCCCGCCTATCTGCAAGCGCATCCTGCGCCGACGCGGGTCGAAGACCTGAGCCGGCACAACTGCCTCACTCACTCCTATTTCGGCAAAAGCCTGTGGCATTTCGAGCAGGACGGCGAGGCGGTTTCGGTGCCGGTCCAGGGCAACATCAGCGCCAATGAAGCCAGTACGCTGCTGCGCGCGACGATGGCCGGCGCCGGCATTGCGATGCTGCCGAGCTATCAGGCCGGTGTGCACATCCACCGGGGCGAACTGACCCGCCTGCTGCCCCACGCCGAACCGCGCCAGATGAACATCTACGCCGTATATGCCTCGCGCAAACACATGCCGGCAGCGCTGCGCAGTTTGCTGGATTTTCTGGTGCAGAGATTCCCGCAAAAGCCGCAGTGGGATGTCGGACTCTGACCCCAAGGAGCTGGCTTGCTGGCGATCGCGGTGGGCACCGTCAACAGGCTCGCCTGAACGGACGCTATCGCCAGCCAGCCGACTCCTGCAGGGGGATCATCGGCGTCGTGAATGTCGGGACACACTGGCAACTCACCACCGCTGACCTAAACTGAAAGCAGTACCCAAGGGTATTCGTTCAGAGGTCTACGCCATGAACATCAAAACAAGAAGATATCTCACGATTTTCATCACCTGTGCGGCAACGCTGGCGCTCTACGGCACCGCCGCCTGGCGGGTGGAACAGTTGCGACAACTGCCCCGTGAATACGCGAGTTGTAACCTCGAGCGCTGCATTCCCCACAACGCGACGCTCAACGCCCTCCGCTAACAGGAGGGCGTCAGATGTCATTGTCCGGATCGGCCTTCAAGCGGTCACGGAAGGCTTTGGGCGAAATCCCCACCCGGCGCCGGAACAGGCGCGTGAAGTTGGTCGGATCGGAAAACCCCAATACGTCGGACATTTCGTAAATGGTCATGCTGGTGTAGGTCAGCAGGCGCTTGGCTTCAAGCAATTGCCGCTCGTGCATGATCTGCAACGCCGGCTGCCCGGCCAGCTCACGACAGGTGCCATTGAGGTGTGAAACGGAAATTCCCAGGCGATGGGCGAGGTCTTCGACCTTGACGTGCTGGCGATAGGTTTCTTCCACCAATTGAATGAAACCGTTGAGGTATTCCCGGGCCCGCTGCGGCCGCTGGCTGGCCTTGTGACGCTGAATGACCTGCCGACTGACCCAGACCATGATCACGCTGACCAACGCATGCATGAGCATTTCTCGTGCCGGCTGATGACCCGTGTACTCAGCCAGCAGTGCGCAAAACTGGCTGTTCAGATAGTCGCTGTCGACGCCCGCCGGGTAGCTCTGCGCGTGAGCCAATGCGTTCACCGAGTTGCCCAGCTGCGACTGTAGATGGGCCACCAGCGGCGCCGCGAGCGTCACCACATACCCGTCGACATCCTCGGAAAACCGATAGCCATGCACCGACAACGGCGGCAGTACCAGCACCGTAGGCTCGCTCAGCTGCGTACGTTTGCCTTCGATTTCAAGCTCTGCCTGACCTTTGAACACAAAGAGCAACTGACATAAATCGGCGTGGCGGTGCGGTTTGATTTCCCACTGGTGTTCGCGGCTGCGTTTGGAAATGGTTTCACAGTGCAGCAAGTCCGGGGTTGGCCAGTCCAGGCTTTCGCCGTAGAGCTTGAACACGGGAATGGAAGGCAGGTCAGGCTTGTTCATAACGTCAATCCAGGCCTCTGGGGGTAACGGGCGATAATCGCACCGATTGGCAGAATGTGCAGCTATCGGCTCAGTTTTCACCTTCAATTGACAGACTCGCAAGGGAAAAATGCAAGCACTCGATTCATAAAAATAATCCACCGACCTGCGTCGCGTGAGCCTTGCGAGCCATAAAAACAATGAAAACACTGAAAACTCAGATCGCCATTATCGGTGCCGGCCCCGCTGGCCTGCTGCTGGGTCAACTGCTGCATAACGCCGGAATTGACACCCTCATCCTTGAACGCCAAACCCCCGATTATGTGCTCGGGCGAATTCGCGCCGGCGTGCTGGAACAAGGCATGACAGAGCTGTTGCGGCAAGCCGGCGTGGGCCAGCGCATGGACGCCGAAGGACTGCTGCATGGCGGCTTCGAACTGGCGCTTGACGGGCGGCGCGTGCACATTGATCTGCACGGTTTGACCGGTGGCAAAAACGTCATGATCTATGGCCAGACCGAGGTCACCCGCGACCTGATGGCCGCCCGTCAGGACGCCGGTGCCCGGACGATTTACCAGGCAAGCAACGTCGTGCCCCACGGCATGAAAACCGATGAGCCTTTCGTCACCTTCGAGAAGGACGGCGAAACCTGGCGACTCGATTGCGACTACATCGCCGGTTGCGACGGTTTCCACGGTGTGGCGCGGCAGTCGATCCCAGGCGAATGCCTCAAGGTGTTCGAAAGGGTCTATCCGTTCGGCTGGCTGGGCGTTCTGGCCGACACGCCACCGGTTCACGATGAACTGGTTTACGCCCGTCACGAGCGTGGTTTTGCCCTGTGCAGCATGCGCTCGCCAACCCGCACCCGGTATTACGTGCAGGTGCCGGCGGAGGAAAAGGTCGAGGACTGGTCAGATCAGCGATTCTGGGAGGAATTGAAGGCGCGACTGCCGGCTGAGCTGGCCAAGTCGCTGGTAACCGGTCCGTCCATTGAAAAAAGCATCGCGCCGCTGCGCAGCTTCGTGGTTGAGCCGATGCAGTACGGGCGGATGTTCCTGGTCGGCGACGCTGCACACATTGTCCCGCCGACGGGCGCCAAGGGCTTGAATCTGGCCGCCAGCGATGTCAGTACGCTGTTCAATATTCTGCTGAAAGTTTACCGCGAAGGCCGCGTCGATCTGCTCGAGAAATACTCCGGCATCTGCCTGCGCCGGGTCTGGAAAGCCGAACGCTTTTCCTGGTGGATGACCTCGATGCTGCACCGATTTGACGATCATGACGCGTTTAGTCAGCGCATCGCGGAATCGGAACTGGATTATTTTGTCGACTCCGAAGCGGGTCGAAAAACCATTGCAGAAAATTACGTCGGACTCCCATACGAGGCTATCGAATAGCCTGCTACCGACTTACACTGGCGAGCACTTGCCCGCCCGCCTCGCCTTGCGGGAATCACCGCCCGCAGGTTTTATCGTGAACACTGACAACCAGCCCGACTCACCGAAACCGGCCATTCGCAGCGTGCTGATCGCCCTCATGCTGGCAATCTTTCTTGGCGCACTGGATCAAACCATTGTCGCGGTTTCAATGCCGGCGATTTCCGAGCAGTTCAAGGATGTCGGCCTGCTGGCCTGGGTGATTTCCGGTTACATGGTGGCGATGACCGTGGCCGTGCCGATCTACGGCAAACTTGGCGACCTGTACGGTCGTCGCAAGTTGATGTTGTTTGGCATGGCTGTGTTCACACTCTCGTCCCTGTTTTGCGGCATGGCCCAGAGCATGGAGCAACTGGTCCTGGCGCGGATCCTCCAAGGCATCGGTGCGGGCGGGATGATTTCGGTCAGCCAGGCGATCATCGGCGACATCGTGCCGCCTCGCGAACGCGGGCGCTATCAGGGTTATTTCAGCAGCATGTATGCGGTGGCGAGCGTCGCAGGGCCAGTGCTGGGGGGTTACATGACCGAGTATCTGTCGTGGCGTTGGGTTTTCCTGATCAATCTGCCGCTGGGACTTGGCGCATGGCTGGTGGCTCATCGCACGCTGGTCGGATTGCCGGTGCCACAGCGTAAGCCGGTAATCGATTACTTCGGCACGCTATTGATGATCATCGGGTTGACGGCGTTGTTGCTTGGAATCACCGAGTTTGGCCAAGGTCATGCCTGGCGCAGCACCGAGGTGCTGGGCTTGCTAGCTGGCGCGGTGATCGTGCTGGCGGCGTTCGTATGGCATGAGCATCGCGCCCGCGAGCCGTTGTTGCCCATGCATCTGTTCGCCAATCGCACTGCCGTACTGTGCTGGTGCACGATTTTCTTCACCAGTTTCCAGGCCATTTCGCTGATCGTACTGATGCCGCTGCGCTTTCAGAGCGTGACCGGCGAGGGCGCCGACAGCGCCGCGCTGCATCTGCTGCCGCTGGCGACAGGCTTGCCAATCGGTGCGTATTTTGCCGGGCGCCGGACGTCGGTGACCGGCCGCTATAAACCAATGATCCTCACCGGCGCCCTGCTTATGCCGATCGCGATCATCGGCATGGCGTACAGCCCGCCCCAGGCGCTGGTGCTTAGCAGCCTGTTCATGGTGCTCAGTGGCATCGCCGGCGGCATGCAATTCCCGACCTCCCTGGTCGGCACACAAAATTCGGTTGCGCAACGGGATATCGGCGTGGCCACCAGCACCACCAACCTGTTCCGCTCCCTCGGCGGCGCGGTGGGGGTGGCATTGATGTCGGCGTTGCTGCTGGCGTTGTTGCAGGACTCCAGTCTCGCCCATCTGGCCGGGTCAGCGTTGATGATCGAGGGCAGCTCAGGGAATGTCTTGCTCGACGGTTTGAACGGGGCGCCGGGCGATGCGCAAAACGCCTTGCGTGCCGAGCTGCTGCTGACCTTCCGCCATTTACTGATGGTCAGTGCGGCCGTGTCATTGCTGGGCCTGGTGGCCGCAATTGCAATGCCCAACCATGTACTGCGGGGGCGGGAGGACAAGGTTCGGTAGATGGACCGGGCTGTTTGCCTTCGCGAGCAGGCTCCCGCACAGGTGCAGGCCGTACACAAATCTGTGCGCGACAAAAACTCATGGCGGGATTAGGCCTGCTCGCGAAAGCGGTGTTTCAGCCATCGAAAATCAAGGGCTGTAATACCCGACCGCCACCAGAAAACGCCCGACCTTTTTCAGGTACGCGTGCTTGTCCTCGATCTTGCCGGTCACCGGGTTCTTCCAGCGATATTCGTATTCGCCGTAATCCTGCCTGGCAATCAGCGCCAGAATCGGCTCGCCCACCGGTTTGCCTTCCGGGTCCTTGATCTTGCCGAAATCGGTGTTCATCAATCGCAGGTTGGTGCCATGCGCGACGTAGCGCTGGGTATCCAGATCGACGACGAACACATACAGGTCGTCCTGCAAGTACCCACCTTTGAGCGAGTTAATTGACGTCAGCGTGCCCTTCTCGTCCTTGGTCAGATCCGTCGCCGCCTTGTTCAGCAAGGCCATGGCCTGCTCAGCCGATGCTCGCGGCAAATAATAACCCACCGCCAGAATGCGCTCGCCGATACGCCGGTAAAACACGCGCTTGCGCTCGACCTTGCCGTCGGACCAGTTCTGCCAACGGTATTCCGCCTGCTGGATGCCGTTGGCTTCAGGCACTTTCAACGCATCCTTGAAGGCTTTCTGCACATCCGGTCCAAGCACATCCGACACGTCACGCCCAATCAACGCCGAAGACGGACCGCCGCTGGCCAGCATCACGCCTTTGGTGTCGACAACGAACACATAGCGGTCCTTATCGACAAACTCCCCCTGACGACTGAACGCCGCAAACGCCTTGTCGCCGTTCTCGTGATAGTAGGCCAGCGCCTTTTCCAGCAAGGCCCGCGCGGCCTGACTGTCCTGTTGTTCTGTCCCGGCCGCCTGAGCCTGGCCGAGGCACAGCAACAACATTCCCCCCAGCAGGGCCAACTTGTGCAAAACCGCCATTGCGCCTTCCTCGTTCTTGTCGGTGTTTGAAGAGCGTAGACGGGTTGGCGGGATGTATGGATGTTGAGCAACATCCGGAATGGATTGACTGTCCGACCTTAGGCCTGGTTTGACATAGCTCCGCGAGCAATGTCCGTAGCAGCTGCTAGCCTATGGCGTGTTGCGTTGGTCGGACTACGGCTTCGCCCGCAACTGCTGCTGCAGATTCTGAATCTGCGCCTGCAGCGTATTGATGCTCCTGGTGACCTGCCCACGGAACGCATCGAACTCGGCCGTGCTGGCCGCGCCTTGGGCCGGTGTCGGGCGGTTGTCCTGCTGGCTTTTCAGCACGATGAAGTCTTGTTCGAGCCGCTCGATGGCGGCGTTCGGGTTGCCCTGTTTTTTCAATGCAACGATGTCGGCACCGATACTTTTCAGTTGGGCGTCGTATTGTCCGCCGTCAGCGGTGGCAGTTTTTAACGCAGTCACTTCGCCGGTCAGGGTTTTGACCTGTGCTTGCAGTTGGGTATTGGCAGTCTGCTGCTCGGTACTCTGGGTCGAGAGCTGAACGAGCCGCTTGTCCAGATCGGTGGTTTGCGCGGTCATCTGCGCCAGACGCTTGTCCAGTTCCGAGGCCTGGCCGGCCACGCCCTGTTGCTGCTGGCTCTGGTCCTGCAATCGGCTTTCCAGCTGCTTGATCTGCAGCTTCAATGCTTCGCTGTCGCTGCTGACATTGGTCTGACTGGCGACGACCTTGCCGGAAATGTCCTGCAAGCGCCCCGCGGCTTCTTCACTGATGCGCGCGAAACTTTCCTGCGTAGCCACCAGTTGCTGCTCCATCAGCGAAATCTGCTGAAAACTCCACCAGGCGAGGCCGGCGAACGCGAACAACAAGGCGCCGACCAGCGCCCACAGTGGACCGGTGCTGGCAGCCTTGACCTTGACCACCGGCGCAGTACGCGAATGCACGCTGTTGCGCGCAGTGGTCGGAAAATCATCGTCATCGAGGATGTCGGCACGCAGGCTCGGCACATTGTCGAAATCGTCGTTGGCATCGTTACGCATGGGCATTCAATCAACCTTTGTGAAACATGGTGATGGCTTGATGCGGCGAGTATAACCCCCACGGCCGCAGGGATTGACCCTGAACCTGAGGCTCGGTTCAGTGCCGCCGATTCAGCGAATGTTCTGGGCCTTCCACCAGCCGCAGAATTCATCGAGGGCCGTCCACAGACTGACCTTGGGATCGTAATCCAGATAATGCCGGGCGCGGCTGATGTCCAGGGTGAAATTCCTGTTCATGACCTGCATGCCGAGGCGCGACAGGGTCGGCTCCGGACGACCGGGCCAGAGCATGCAGGCACCTTCATTGAGCGCGGCCACGGAGTAGGCCAAACCGTAGGAACGGTAGCGGGTGACTTGTGGGACATCCATCTGCCGCATGACGTAATTCACCACATCCCACAACGGAATCGGCGTGCCATTGCTGATGTTGTACGGCTTGCCCAAGGCTGATCCGCTGGCCAGCAAACTGCTGAGCAGCGCTTCATTAAGGTTTTGTACGCTGGTGAAATCGACCTTGTTCAAACCGTTACCGATGATTGCCAGACGTCCTTTGCGCTGCATGTTCAGCAAGCGCGGAAAGATGCTCATATCACCTGCGCCAGTCACAAAACGCGGGCGCAGCGCCACGGTTTCGAGACCGAATTCCTGAGCGCCAAAGACCTTTTGCTCCGCCAGGTACTTGGTCGCGGCATAGGGATGCTTGAAGCGCTTGGGCACTTGCTCCTCGGTCAAGCCAAGATGATCGTGGCCGTCGAAGTAGATCGACGGTGAGGACAAATGCACCAGGCGCCGAACCCGTTGCTTCAGGCAGGCTTCGACGATGTTTTCGGTGACCTGGACATTGCCTTGATGAAAATCCTGATAACGCCCCCACACACCAACTGCGCCGGCGCAATGCACCACCGCGTCTACGTCGGCGCACAGCGTCCGCGCCAGATCCGCATCGTTCAAATCGCCTGCAATGAACGCCGCGCCGCGCCGTACCAGGTGTTCGACGCTTTCGGCCCGGCGACCGTTGACCCGTACGTCCAGGCCCTGTTCCAGAGCGAAACGCGCAAAGCGTCCGCCGATGAAACCGCTCGCGCCGGTAACCAGAATTTTCATGAATTGCTCCAACCAATGCAGTTGCAAACTTCAAATTTAAAACAGATAAAAAACGGGCCGCATGGGTATTGCTTGCGGCTTGCAGCTTGACGCTTATGGCTGATCCCAAGGCACCAACCACTGCTTCGACGAACGCACCAACTGATCGGTGAGCAGACCCAGCAATTGCCCGCCATTGCGCCAATGATGCCAGTACAGCGGCACATCAATCGGTTTATCTGCCAGCAACTCGATCAATTGACCGTTTTTCAGCTGCTCGCGCACCTGTAATTCCGGCACCAGTCCCCAACCCAGGCCGGCCTCGGTCAGGCGAATGAAACCTTCGGACGATGGGCATAAGTGGTGTTCGAAGCCGCCGTCTACGCCGAGGGAGGCAAGGTAGCGATGCTGCAGGAAATCGTCCGGCCCGAAGACCAATGCCGGCGTTTTCGACAACAGCTCGGCCCGCACGCCATCAGGAAAATGCCTGGCGATGAATGCCGGGCTGGCTAACGCCCGATAGCGCATCGCACCCAGCAATACGCTGCGCGCACCGGCCACCGGGCGTTCACTGGCGCAAAGACAGGCTGCCACCTCACCCGCACGCATCCGTTTAAGACCGACTGTCTGATCCTCGACGATCAGGTCGAGCAACAAATGCTGTTCTGCGCAAAAATCGCCGATCGCCGGAGCCCACCAGGTCGCGAGGCTGTCAGCATTGAGGGCGATACGCAGACGTTCCGGCAGGCCCTCGTCATCCAGCGCCGGCACCAGTGTTTGCAGGTCGCGCTCAAGCAAACGCACTTGTTGCACGTGGTTGAGCAGCCGTCGACCGATCTCGGTCGGTGCCGGGGGCGTCACTCGCACCAGCACCGGTTGGCCGACCCGCGCCTCCAGCAATTTGATGCGTTGGGAGATGGCCGACTGCGACACGTTGAGGACCTGCGCGGCGCGTTCAAAACCGGCCTGTTCGATCACGGCGGCCAAGGCAGACAGTAATTTGTAGTCGAACATCAGTTTTCCTAATGAGCGATGAGGATGATTGGTTTTTCTTATACATCCAACGGTTGGAGAATGGCCAGCAACCACTCTTGACATGGAACATCGACATGACCGGCGAAACGTCCCTGGTAACGCTTATCCGCAGCATGAGTCCGCAGTTGAATGCGGGCGAATACGTTTTCTGCACCCTCGGCAGCGGGAAAATGCCGACGGACGTGGAGATCGTCGGCAGCTTCCGCGAGCAGGAAGGTCTGACCGTCATTCTGGAGCGCACCGACGCTGAGCGATCCGGGTTCCATTTCGATTATGTCGCAGCCTGGATCACGCTGACGGTGCACTCGTCCCTCGAGGCCGTCGGCCTCACCGCCGCGTTTGCCGGCGCATTGGGCCAGGCAGGCATCAGTTGCAACGTGGTTGCCGGTTATCACCACGACCATCTGTTCGTCGGCCAGGCCGATGCCGAGCGTGCCTTGCACGTGCTGCGCGATCTCGCAGCCAACGCGGAGTAGATCCTTATGTGGCAGAGCTATGTAAACGGCCTGTTGGTGGCCGCAGGACTGATCATGGCGATTGGTACGCAGAACGCGTTCGTGCTGGCCCAGAGTCTGCGCCGCGAACATCATCTGCCAGTGGCGGCCCTGTGTGTTATGTGCGACGTGCTGCTGGTCGCCGCGGGCGTCTTCGGCCTGGCGACGGTGCTGGCGCAAAACCCGACGTTGCTGGCGTTCGCGCGCTGGGGCGGTGCGGCATTCTTGCTCTGGTACGGCAGCCTTGCGCTACGTCGAGCCTTCTCGAAGCAGAGTCTGCAGCAGGGGGAAAACCAGACCGTGCGCTCGTTACGCGCGGTGATGCTCAGCGCGCTGGCGGTCACGTTGCTCAACCCGCACGTTTATCTGGACACCGTGTTGCTGATCGGCTCCCTCGGCGCCCAGCAGACCGAACCCGGCGCCTACGTCGTGGGCGCCGCCAGTGCGTCACTGTTGTGGTTTTTCAGCTTGGCACTGGGCGCGGCGTGGCTGGCACCCTGGCTGGCGCGGCCGGGCACCTGGCGAGTCCTCGACCTGTTGGTGGCGGTGATGATGTTCGCCGTCGCCCTGCAATTGATCGTCGCCGGCTGATTATTCCAAAAGGCTCTGGAACCTCTATTCCACACAGTTGTTGCGTGGTTATGCCGCACCCCCGGTGCTATGATCCGAACCCTGCGCCGCAAAGAGTACAAACTCCCCGGCGCTTGTCTGGCCGCCCGTGATCGGCCTTGCGCTCACCGCAACTGACCTGATTAGGAGAATCATCATGGCTTTCGAATTGCCGCCGCTGCCTTATCCACACGATGCCCTGCAGCCGCACATTTCCCGGGAAACCCTGGAATACCACCACGACAAGCACCACAACACCTATGTCGTGAACCTGAACAACCTGGTGCCAGGCACTGAGTTCGAAGGCAAGACTCTGGAAGAAATCGTCAAGACTTCCTCCGGCGGCATCTTCAACAACGCCGCTCAGGTCTGGAACCACACCTTCTACTGGAACTGCCTGGCGCCAAACGCCGGCGGTCAGCCGACCGGCGCACTGGCCGAGGCGATCAATGCTTCCTTCGGTTCGTTCGACAAGTTCAAAGAAGAGTTTAGCAAAACCTCCATCGGCACTTTCGGTTCCGGTTGGGGCTGGCTGGTGAAAAAGGCTGACGGTTCCCTGGCCCTGGCGAGCACCATCGGCGCCGGCAACCCGCTGACCAGCGGCGACACCCCGCTGCTGACCTGCGACGTCTGGGAACACGCTTACTACATCGACTACCGCAACCTTCGTCCGAAGTACGTCGAAGCGTTCTGGAACCTGGTCAACTGGAAATTCGTGGCTGAGCAGTTCGAAGGCAAAACCTTCACTGCTTGATTAACGCCAGTCAGTAAAACCCGGCTTTTTTGCCGGGTTTTTTTTGCTGTGGGGAAGCGTTGGGGGCGTTCATCCGATGAAACGGGTTGGCTGACAGGCCGCTTTCGCGAGCAAGCTTTGCTCCTGCATAAACCCGCGTCCCCACAAAAAAAGGCCAATTTCCCACACTGAAACCAGCCTCCAGCCCCTTGCCCCAACGCCACAGCCGTCTAACATCAATCAACAGAAAAATTAGTCCGGTTTCCCTCTAAAGCTGAAGGGTCCAACAACCGACACAGTACTAATCCAGACGCCAGCACTACGGCCAACCCACAGGCTAATCCCGCTGTGTTTGATTGTCCCTTTGACTGCCATCACCGGATTGCCAATACTCATGGCAACTTGATGCTACCGCATGGAACAAGGAATGACTCTTTGAAGCTGGAACTCAAGAACAGCTTGTCGGTGAAGTTGCTCCGGGTCGTGCTGTTGTCGGCATTGATCGTCGGCGTGGTATTGAGCTGCGCGCAGATTGTGTTTGATGCCTACAAGACACGCCAGGCCGTCGCCACCGATGCCGAGCGCATCCTCGACATGTTCCGCGACCCCTCGACGCAGGCCGTTTACAGCCTGGACAGGGAAATGGGCATGCAGGTGATCGAAGGCCTGTTTCAGGATGTCGCCGTGCGCCAGGCCTCCATCGGCCATCCCAATGAAGCCATGCTCGCGCAAAAATCCCGCGACCTGCAGAAATCCAACAGCCGCTGGCTGACCGATCTGATCCTCGGCAAGGAGCGCACTTTCACCACCCAACTGGTGGGACGCGGCCCCTATAGCGAGTATTACGGTGACCTGAGTATTACCCTCGATACGGCCACCTACGGCCAGGGCTTCATCGTCAGTTCGGTGATCATCTTCATTTCCGGGGTGCTGCGCGCCCTGGCCATGGGTCTGGTGCTGTATCTGGTCTATCACTGGCTGCTGACCAAGCCGTTGTCGCGAATCATCGAGCACCTGACCGAAATTAACCCGGATCGCCCCAGCGAACACAAAATTCCGCAACTCAAGGGCCACGAAAAGAACGAACTGGGGATCTGGATCAATACCGCCAACCAATTGCTCGAATCCATCGAACGCAACACGCATCTGCGCCATGAAGCCGAAAACAGCCTGCTGCGCATGGCTCAGTACGATTTTCTGACCGGTCTGCCCAATCGCCAGCGACTGCAGCAACAGCTGGACAAGATCCTCGTCGACGCCGGCAAATTGCAACGCCGGGTGGCAGTGTTGGTGGTCGGCCTCGATGACTTCAAGGGCATCAACGAACAGTTCAGCTATCAGACCGGCGACCAATTACTGCTCGCCCTTGCCGACCGCCTGCGCGCCCACAGCGGTCGACTGGGCGCCCTCGCCCGATTGGGCGGTGACCAGTTCGCGCTGGTTCAGGCCGATATCGAACAACCCTACGAAGCGGCCGAGCTGGCGCAAAGCATTCTTGATGACCTGGAAGCGGCGTTTGCCCTCGATCATCAGGAGATTCGCCTGCGCGCGACCATCGGCATCACCTTGTTTCCGGAAGACGGCGACAGCACCGAGAAGTTGCTGCAAAAAGCCGAACAGACCATGACCCTGGCCAAGACCCGCTCGCGCAACCGCTACCAGTTCTACATCGCCAGTGTCGACACCGAGATGCGCCGTCGTCGCGAACTGGAAAAGGACCTGCGCGACGCCCTTGTCCGCGATCAGTTCTATCTCGTCTACCAGCCGCAAATCAGCTACCGCGATCATCGCGTGGTCGGTGTCGAAGCCTTGATCCGCTGGCAACATCCCGAACATGGGCTGGTCCCGCCCGACTTGTTCATTCCATTGGCGGAACAAAACGGCACCATCATTGCCATCGGCGAATGGGTGCTGGATCAGTCGTGCAAACAATTGCGCGACTGGCATGACCAGGGGTTCACTGACCTGCGCATGGCCGTCAATCTGTCCACCGTTCAGCTGCACCACGCCGAGTTGCCGCGCGTGGTGAACAATCTCTTGCAGATGTATCGTCTGCCACCGCGCAGCCTGGAACTGGAAGTGACTGAAACCGGCCTGATGGAAGACATCAGCACCGCCGCTCAGCACTTGCTGAGTCTGCGTCGCTCCGGTGCGCTGATTGCGATTGATGACTTCGGCACCGGCTACTCATCGCTCAGCTACCTCAAAAGCCTGCCGCTGGACAAGATCAAGATCGACAAAAGCTTCGTTCAGGACCTGCTGGACGACGACGACGATGCGACCATCGTCCGGGCCATCATTCAGCTAGGCAAGAGCCTGGGCATGCAAGTGATTGCCGAAGGTGTCGAGACCGCCGAACAAGAGGCCTACATCATTTCCGAAGGCTGTCACGAAGGTCAGGGCTACTTCTACAGCAAACCCCTGCCGGCGCGGGAATTGGGTGCGTACCTGAAACAGGCGCAGCGAAGCAATGCGGCGATCCTCTGACGTTATGCAGATCGCTGTGAATAAGAAATATTTCCAAGCACTGCCCTTTACACATAATGCGAAAGATTTGCATTATGTCGCAGCTTTGCGCGCTAGCCGCGCCACTCCACCCTCTCTCGAAGCAGGATGTTCGCCATGATTCGTATGCCTCTGGCTACCGCCAGTCTGTTGGCCATCGCTATTTCCCTCGCCGGTTGTGGCGAAGGCAAAGACAAAGCTGCCGCCCCCGCGCCGACTCCAGCTGCCACCACCACGGCGCCAGCCCCGGCCAGTGCGCCTGCGGCTGCCGGCAAGGTCGACGAGGCCGCGGCCAAAGCCGTTGTCGCGCATTACGCCGACATCGTCTTCGCCGTTTACAGCGATGCCGAATCCACTGCAAAAACCCTGCAAACTGCCGTTGACGCGTTCCTCGCCAAGCCGAACGCCGAGACCCTGAATGCCGCCAAGGCTGCCTGGGTCGCTGCTCGCGTTCCTTACCTGCAGAGCGAAGTGTTCCGCTTCGGCAACACCATCATTGACGATTGGGAAGGTCAGGTGAATGCCTGGCCACTGGACGAAGGCCTGATCGATTACGTCGACAAAACCTACGAACACGCGCTGGGTAACCCGGGCGCCACCGCCAACATCATCGCCAACACCGACGTTCAGGTCGGCGAAGACAAGGTCGATGTCAAAGACATCACTGCGGAAAAACTGGCCAGCCTGAATGAGCTGGGCGGTGCCGAGGCCAACGTCGCCACCGGTTACCACGCGATCGAATTCCTGCTCTGGGGACAGGACCTGAATGGCACCGGCCCGGGCGCTGGCAACCGCCCTGCTTCGGATTTCCTGGAAGGCGCCGGCGCGACCGGGGGTCACAACGAGCGTCGTCGTGCTTACCTGAAGGCCGTGACCCAACTGCTGGTCAGCGATCTGGAAGAAATGGTCGGCAACTGGAAGCCGAACGTGGCCGACAACTACCGCGCGACGCTGGAAGCTGAACCGGGCGAAACCGGCCTGCGTAAAATGCTCTTCGGCATGGGCAGTCTGTCCTTGGGCGAACTGGCGGGCGAGCGCATGAAGGTGTCCCTGGAGGCCAACTCCCCGGAAGACGAACACGACTGTTTCAGTGATAACACCCACAACTCGCAGTTCTACGATGCCAAGGGCATTCGCAACGTGTACCTGGGCGAATACACCCGCACTGACGGCACCAGGATGACGGGCGCCAGCCTGTCGTCGCTGGTGGCGAAAGCGGACCCGGCCGCTGACACCGCGCTGAAAGCCGACCTGGCTGCGACTGAAGCGAAAATGCAGGTCATCGTCGATCACGCCAACAAAGGTGAGCACTACGATCAGTTGATCGCCGCCGGCAACACAGCAGGCAACCAGATCGTGCGCGACGCCATCGCTTCGCTGGTCAAGCAGACCGGTTCGATCGAAGCCGCCGCTGGCAAACTGGGCATCACCGACCTGAACCCGGACAACGCTGATCACGAATTCTGATCAACGCTGGCTGAATAAAAAAGGCGACCTTCGGGTCGCCTTTTTCATGTCTGCCGAGCAGGGTCCCGTGAGCGAGCTTGCTCGCGATGGGTGTTAACGATAACGGGTACTTTCTGAATAAATGCGGCGCTCTTGAGACCATCGCGAGCAAGCTCGCTCCTACCGTGGATCGTGGTCTTCGAAAACCATGTGCCATCTCAACCAAACGATAATTCCTCTTATTCAAACTCCCCCGCCCTGTTAGACTTTGCGCCTTTGTTTTGCACGTCTCGCAGGATGTCTTGATGCCCTCGCTGCTTCTTCGCTTGTCCGCACTGTTTCTGGCCTTGGGCCTGAGTGCCTGCGATGACGCCTCGCGTTTTACCGAAGCCGAGCCTGGTGAAGCCCGCTCCGGTGGCAACGCGACGGTGCGCAAGACAGATCAAAACTCTTTTTCCCTGCCCTCCGCCAATCTCCCGCCGTCGCGGCGTGTGGATTTCAGCGTTGGCAACAGCTTCTTTCGAAACCCCTGGGTGATCGCACCGTCGACGACTACGGCGCGCGATGGTCTCGGCCCGTTGTTCAACACCAACGCCTGCCAGAATTGCCACATCAAGGACGGCCGCGGTCACCCGCCGACGCCTGATGCAATAAATGCGGTGTCGATGCTGGTGCGCCTGTCGATCCCCGATTCACCAGCTTACGCCAAGGTCATCGAGCAGTTGGGTGTCGTCCCCGAGCCGGTGTACGGCGGGCAATTTCAGGACATGTCGGTACCCGGTGTCATCCCCGAGGGCAAGGTTCGCGTCGATTACACGTCCGTGCCGGTCCGCTTCAAGGACGGCAGCCAGGTCGAATTGCAGAAACCGACGTTGCAGATCACCCAGCTCGGTTACGGTCCGATGCACCCCGACACACGTTTTTCGGCCAGGGTAGCCCCGCCGATGATTGGCCTCGGCTTGCTTGAGGCCATCCCCGACGACGCCATCCTGGCCAACGCCGAGGCTCAGGCCAAAGAACACAACGGTATTACCGGGCGACCGAATCGGGTCTGGGATGACGTGCAACAGAAGACCGTTCTCGGCCGCTTCGGCTGGAAAGCCGGGCAACCGAACCTCAATCAGCAGAATGTCCACGCGTTTTCCGGTGACATGGGCCTGACCACCCGCCTGCGCCCCGTCGATGACTGCACCGACGCACAGATCGCGTGCAAGCAGGCCCCCAACGGAAATGGTCCGGATGGCGAACCGGAAGTCAGCGACAACATCCTGCGCCTGGTGCTGTTCTACAGCCGCAACCTCGCCGTACCGGCGCGCCGCGATGTCGGCTCGCCCGAGGTGCTGGCGGGCAAGAACCTGTTTTTCCAGGCAGGCTGCCAATCCTGTCACACACCGAAATACACCACTGCGGCCAACGCCAGCGAACCTGAACTGGCCAACCAGGTGATTCGTCCCTACAGCGATCTGCTGCTGCATGACATGGGCGATGGCCTGGCAGACAACCGAACCGAATTCCAGGCCAGCGGACGCGACTGGCGCACGCCGCCGTTGTGGGGCATCGGCCTGACGCAAGCGGTCAGTGGCCATACCCGTTTTCTGCATGACGGCCGCGCCCGCAACCTGCTCGAAGCCGTGCTCTGGCATGGCGGCGAAGCAACCGCGGCGCAGCAAAAAGTATTGTCTTTCGATGCCGGACAGCGCGCTGCGTTGCTGGCGTTTTTGAATTCCCTTTGATACCCATTCCATAAGCGGGAGCCCGACATGTTCCGTCCCAAATTGTTGTTCACCAGCCTTGCCGCACTCGCCCTCGGCGCCTGCTCGCCGCAGGACCCGCAAGCGGTCACTTCGGCAGCCATCGCCAAGTCTGTGATCCTGCCAACCTACACCCGCTGGGTTGAAGCCGACCGTCAGCTGGCGGTCAGTGCTCTGGCGTACTGCGAAGGTAAATCGGGCCTCGAAACCGCCCGCGCCGACTTCCTCCACGCGCAGAAAGCCTGGGCCGAACTGCAACCGCTGCTGATCGGTCCATTGGCTGAAGGCAACCGCGCCTGGTCGGTGCAGTTCTGGCCGGACAAGAAAAACCTCGTGGGCCGTCAGGTCGAGCAACTGGTAACCGCACAGCCGCAGATCGATGCGGCCGCACTGGCGAAATCCAGCGTCGTGGTGCAAGGCCTGTCCGCCTACGAATACATTTTGTTCGACAGCAAACCCGACGTCGCCAACGATGCGCAGAAGACTAAATACTGTCCGCTGCTGATCGCGATTGGCGAACACCAGAAACAACTGGCCGAAGATATCCTCAAAGGCTGGAACAACACCGACGGCATGCTCGCGCAGATGAGCAAGTTCCCCAACCAGCGTTACGCCGATTCCCACGAAGCGATTGCCGACCTGCTGCGCGTGCAGGTCACCGCACTCGACAGCCTGAAGAAGAAACTCGGCACGCCGATGGGTCGCCAGAGCAAAGGGGTACCGCAGCCGTTCCAGGCCGACGCATGGCGCAGCCATTCTTCGCTGACCGGCCTGGAAGCCAGCCTTGCCGCGGCCAAATCGGTCTGGGAAGGCGTCGACAACAAAGGCTTGCGCGGTCTGTTGCCGAGCGAGCAAAAACCGCTCGCCGACAAAATCGACGCCGCTTACGCTGCGTCCCTCAAACTGTTCGCCAGCAACCAGCGCTCGCTGACCGAGATGCTCAACGACGATGCCGGTCGCCAGCAACTCAATGACATCTATGACAGCCTCAACGTCGTCCATCGCCTGCACGAAGGCGAACTGGCCAAGGCGCTGGGCATCCAACTGGGCTTCAACGCCAACGACGGTGACTGATGAGGACGAGTGCCATGCTACGACGTCAGGCTCTGACTTTGGGTAGTTTGCTGCTGGGAGCAGTGACACTGGGCGGCTGGACGCTGTTCAAGCAAAAAGACAAGAGCCCGCTGCTGCTGTCGGCGCGGGACGATGGCGACGGCAAGCATTACGCCGTCGGCTATCGACTGGACGGTTCGCGGGTGTTCGCGACCGAGGTCGGCCAGCGTTGCCACGACATCATCAATCACCCGACGCTGCCGATCGCGCTGTTCGTCGCCCGCAGGCCGGGCACCGAAAGCTACCTGATCGACCTGCGCGACGGCACACTCCTGCAAACGGTGACGTCGCTGCCGAACCGGCATTTCTACGGTCACGCGGTGATTCACAAGAGCGGCGACTGGTTGTATGCGACCGAGAACGACACCTGCGATCCGGGCCGCGGCCTGCTCGGCGTATACAGGTTCGAAGGCGAGCGTCTGGTGCACAGCGGCGAAATGTCGACCCACGGCATTGGTCCGCACCAGGTGTCGTGGATGCCGGATGGCGAAACCCTGGTGGTGGCCAACGGCGGCATTCGCACCGAGGCGGAAAGCCGGGTCGAGATGAATCTCGATGCGATGGAGCCGAGCCTGGTGCTGATGCAGCGCGACGGTACGCTGCTGAGCAAGGAAACCCTCGCGCAGCCAATGAACAGCGTTCGCCACCTCGGGATCGCCAACGACGGCACCATTGTCGCCGGTCAGCAATTCATGGGGCCGTCCCACGAATCGTCAGAGCTGCTGGCGATCAAGCGACCGGGCCAACCGTTTGTGGCCTTCCCGGTGCCCGAGCATCAGTTGCAAGCCATGGGGCATTACACCGCCAGCGTTGCGGTGCACAGCGATTTGCGTCTGGTAGCGTTGACGGCGCCGCGAGGCAATCGCTTTTTTATCTGGGATCTGGACAGCGGTGAGGTGCGCCTGGATGCGCCGCTTGCCGATTGTGCCGGCGTCGGTGCAGTAGCGGATGGCTTTGTCGTAACTTCCGGCCAGGGACGCTGCCGGTATTACGATTGTCGTCAGAAAGATCTGGTCGCAAAACCGCTGGATCTTCCTGCAGGGCTCTGGGACAACCATCTGCATCTGATCTAATCGCTTTGTTCTGTGGCGAGGGGGCTTGCCCCCGCTCGGCGGCGCAGCCGTCGTAAAAACCTTGCACGCGGTGGGCCTGACACACCGGTTGTGTAGGTTTCAGGATCGCTTCGCGACCCAACGGGGGCAAGCCCCCTCACCACAGGCAAGCCCCCTCACCACAGGCAAGCCCCCTCACCACAGGCAAGCCCCCTCGCCACATGTCCGTACGGTTCATGCAAACGTGCAAGTCGGCCGGCAATATCTACCCGCTGGAAACCCCCACTGACTCGGAGTAATGTGCCCGACTGACTTGCCTGATTTCTCCAAGGAACTGGAACTATGCTGCGTCGCCGCATGCTGATCATGTTGGGTATCGTTCTGCTGATTGTCCTTGCATTGGGCGCTTACAAAGCCTTTTCCATCTATACGATGATTCAGGCTTTCTCTGCGCCTAAACCGCCAATCAGTGTCGCCGTCGCCACCGCCACGCAACGGCCATGGCAAGCGCGCCTGCCCACCGTGGGCACGTTGACTGCGCTGCAAGGCGTCGACCTCAGCTTGGAAACCAATGGCACTGTCACCGATGTGCAATTCGAGTCGGGGCAGAAGGTCAAGGCTGGCCAACCGATCGTGCAACTCGACAGCGCCGTGGAATCCGCTTTGCTGGAAACCGCCCAGGCCGACCTCGGGCTGGCCCAGGTCGATTACAACCGCGGCAGTCAGCTGGTCGGCAGCCAGGCCATTTCCAAAGGCGAATTCGACCGACTCTCTGCAATCCTGAAAAAGAACCAGGCGACGGTCAATCAGCTCAAGGCATCGCTGGCGAAAAAACGCATCGTCGCCCCCTTCAGCGGGACCATCGGCATTCGTCAGGTGGACGTCGGTGACTACCTCGCCAGCGGCACCATGATTGCCACCCTGCAAAACCTCAGCAGCCTCTATGTCGATTTTTTCCTGCCCGAGCAGTCGATACCGAAGATCGCCATCGGCCAACCGGTGCAGATCATCGTCTCTGCTTACCCGACGCAGAGTTTTCCCGGCACTATCAGCGCGATCAACCCGAAAGTCGAAAACAGCACACGCAATGTTCAGGTCCGCGCGACCCTGGCCAACCCCGACGGCAAATTGTTGCCGGGCATGTTCGCCAGTTTGCAAGTGATGCTGCCCGATCCGCAGCCACGCATCGTCGTGCCGGAAAGTGCGATCACTTACACGCTCTACGGCAATTCGCTGTATGTGGTCGCGCAGAAAAAAGCCGAGGATGGCAGCCTGGAAAAAGACGACAAAGGCCAACCGGTTTTGCTCGCCGAACGGCGTTTCATTGAAACCGGTGAACGTCGCGACGGCCAGGTGATGATCACCAAGGGCGTACAGAGCGGCGAGAAAGTGGTCACCGCCGGGCAGATCAAACTGGACAACGGCGCACACATCGCAATCAGCGACGACAAGACCTTAGCCGAGCAGAACAGCCCGCCACGCGCGGACTGATCAAGGAATCCCCATGGCTTTTACCGACCCGTTTATCCGTCGCCCGGTGCTCGCCACCGTGGTCAGCCTGCTGATCGTGCTGCTCGGCTTTCAGGCGTGGAGCAAGTTGCCGCTGCGCCAGTACCCGCAAATGGAAAACGCCCTGATCACGGTGACCACGGCCTACCCCGGCGCCAACGCCGAAACGATTCAGGGCTACATCACCCAACCGATGCAGCAGAGCCTGGCCAGCGCCGAAGGCATCGACTACATGACCTCGGTCAGTCGCCAGAATTTTTCGGTGATCTCGATCTATGCGCGTATCGGTGCCAACAGCGACCGGTTGTTCACCGAGCTGCTGGCCAAGGCCAACGAGGTCAAGAACCAGCTGCCGCAGGACGCCGAAGATCCGGTCCTGAGCAAAGAAGCGGCAGATGCCTCGGCGTTGATGTACATCAGTTTCTTCAGCAAGGAGCTGAGCAATCCGCAGATCACCGATTACCTCTCGCGGGTGATCCAGCCGAAACTCGCCACCCTGCCGGGCATGGCTGAAGCCGAGATTCTCGGCAATCAGGTGTTCGCCATGCGCCTGTGGCTGGACCCGATGAAACTTGCCGGTTTCGGCCTGAGCGCCAGCGATGTGACCAACGCGGTGCGCCAGTACAATTTCCTCTCCGCCGCTGGCGAAGTGAAAGGCGAATACGTGGTCACCAGCATCAACGCCAACACCGAGCTGAAATCCGCCGAGGCCTTTGCCGCGATTCCGCTCAAGGTCGACGGCGATAGCCGGGTGCTGCTGCGCGATGTCGCGCGGGTCGAAATGGGCGCGGAAAATTACGACACGCTCAGTTCCTTTGGTGGCACACCGTCGGTGTACATCGGGATCAAGGCAACACCGGGCGCCAACCCGCTGGACGTGATCAAGGAAGTGCGCAAGATCATGCCGGACCTCGAAGCCCAGCTACCGCCGAACCTCAAGGGCGAAATTGCCTACGACGCGACGCTGTTCATCCAGGCCTCGATTGACGAAGTGGTAAAAACCCTGTTCGAAGCGGTATTGATCGTCATCGTGGTCGTGTTTCTCTTCCTCGGCGCGTTGCGGTCGGTGGTCATCCCGGTGGTGACGATTCCGCTGTCGATGATTGGTGTGATGTTCTTCATGCAGATGATGGGCTACTCGATCAACCTGCTGACCTTGCTGGCGATGGTATTGGCCATCGGTCTGGTGGTGGACGATGCGATTGTCGTGGTGGAAAACATTCACCGTCACATTGAGGAAGGCAAGACTCCTTTCGATGCGGCTATAGAAGGCGCCCGGGAAATCGCCATGCCCGTGGTCTCGATGACCATCACTTTGGCAGCGGTTTATGCTCCCATCGGGTTCCTTACCGGCCTGACCGGCGCACTGTTCAAGGAATTCGCCCTGACCCTGGCGGGTGCGGTGGTGATTTCCGGCGTCGTCGCCCTGACCCTGTCGCCAATGATGTGCGCCTTCCTGCTGCGTCATGATGAAAATCCCAGCGGCCTCGCACATCGCCTCGACCTGATTTTCGAAGGCCTCAAGCGTCGCTACCAGCGCATGCTCCACGGCACGCTGAATACCCGGCCAGTGGTGCTGGTGTTTGCGGTGATTGTGCTGTGCCTGATTCCGGTACTGCTCAAGTTCACCAAATCGGAACTGGCGCCGGACGAGGATCAGGGCATCATTTTCATGCTGGCCAGCGCCCCGCAACCGACCAACCTCGATTACCTGAACGCCTACACCGACGAGTTCATCGACATTTTCAAAGCGTTCCCCGAGTACTACTCGTCGTTCCAGATCAATGGCGCAACCGGCGTGCAATCGGGGATCGGCGGATTTCTGCTGAAGCCGTGGAACGATCGCGACCGTACGCAGATGGCGATCCTGCCCGAGGTTCAGGCGAAACTGGAAAGCATTCCGGGGCTGCAGATTTTCGGCTTCAACCTGCCTTCGCTGCCGGGCACTGGTGAAGGCTTGCCGTTCCAGTTCGTGATCAATACCGCCGGTGACTACGAGTCGCTGCTCCAGGTGATGGACCGCGTGAAGAAGCGCGCCATGGAATCGGGCAAATTCGCCTTCGTCGACGTTGACCTGGCGTTCGACAAACCCGAAGTGGTGGTCGAGATCGATCGCGCCAAGGCTGCGCAGATGGGTGTTTCCATGCAAGACCTCGGCGGCACACTGGCGACCCTGCTGGGTGAAGCGGAGATTAACCGGTTCACCATCGAGGGTCGCAGCTACAAAGTGATCGCGCAGGTGGAACGGCCCTTCCGCGACAACCCGGACTGGCTGAACAACTACTATGTGAAAAATACCCAAGGTGAATTGCTGGCCCTGTCGACGCTGATCACGGTAACCGACCGCGCGCGACCACGGCAGCTGAACCAGTTCCAGCAGCTCAACTCGGCCATCCTTTCCGGGGTGCCGCTGGTGAGCATGGGTGACGCCCTCGATACCGTGCGCCAGATCGCACAGGAAGAAGCGCCGGCCGGATTTGCGGTCGACTACGCCGGTGCATCGCGTCAATACGTCCAGGAAGGCAGCGCGCTGTGGGTGACCTTCGCCCTGGCGCTGGCGATCATTTTCCTGGTGCTGGCTGCCCAGTTCGAAAGCTTTCGCGATCCGCTGGTGATTCTGGTGACCGTGCCGCTGTCCATCTGCGGCGCGCTGATTCCGCTGTTTCTCGGCTGGTCGAGCATGAATATCTACACCCAGGTGGGGCTGGTGACCCTGATCGGCCTGATCAGCAAACACGGGATCCTGATCGTCGAATTCGCCAACCAGCTGCGCAAGGACAAAGGTCTGTCAGCGCGCGAAGCGGTCGAAGAGGCGGCGGCGATTCGCTTGCGTCCGGTGTTGATGACCACTGCCGCCATGGTGTTCGGCATGGTGCCGTTGATCATCGCGACGGGCGCAGGTGCGGTCAGTCGGTTCGACATCGGCACGGTGATCGCGACGGGGATGTCGATCGGAACCCTGTTCACCCTGTTTGTATTGCCGTGTGTTTATACGTTGCTGGCCAAGCCGGATAAACCTGAAAAGGCACAGCACCAGAACTGAGTGTTACGGATTCATAAAAGGCCCCGCATGAGCGAGGCCTTTTATCGAACCTTCAATTTTTTCATTCCTACGGCTTCAATCCTTGAGAAAGCCCGAACACGAACAACAGCAGGTCATGATCAGGCTGGGTGGCCACGGATGCCTTGGCAATCCGCGGCAAGGGACAGATCGCGTCCTCATTGAGTGAACTGAGGACTTGCGTACGCGGCTGCTCCCAAGCCGCCATCGCCAGAGAAGCAACTGCCAAGGCTCCAACCAGGAACAAACCTCGCGCAATTTCTAGTTTCATCGCTATAAACCTTTGATAGCGCTGCCAAACGCCGTCTCGTAAAAGTAGACGAGTTTCTTCCAGTCACCAGTGCTGAACGACGAATGGCGACGCAGCTGCTTCATGTCATGCAAAGCAGCACGGTCAGCGGTAAGGCGCTGTCGGCACTTTTCCAGATCGATCAGAGCGGTCTCGACCTGGGCCGCGTCACCTTCACCGGTCACACGTACGAAAACATGCTTGATGTAGAGGCAGCTGTGCTGCCAGCGGCCTTTATGCATCCGGGACAGGTTTTGCGCCAAATCCTCAAGCACACGGTCATGCACTGCTTCGCCGTGGCGTTCGCGTCCGCCACCGGCATACCAGTGTTCGATTTCTTCGAAACCATCCAGGGACTTGGTCACCAGCAACGCGCGCCATTTGTGCACAGGGTCACGCTTGGCCCCGCAGAAAACGATTTCAGGCACGTGGACACCGATCTTGCGCACCCCGATCAGCGCATCCTGTTCACGCAACACCGTAGGCCGGCCAAACGGGTGCAACCAACTGCGATAGATATGTCCAGTCTGACGCTTGGCATAGAACAAATGTCCGTCACTGTCTTTTATCCGCTGCACACCACTTTCACCGCCGCGCCGAACGTTGGGCGGTTCAACCCATTCGCCGCGCTGACTCCAGAAGTGATCAAACCGGTCCTGGGAAGTGTCATCCGTCCCTGCTGCATACTGCACTGCCATCGCGTTACCTCTTGCGTAAAACGTAAACCCGCCACATGGCATAGAGCGGTATAAAGTCCAGTTGTTCCTGAATGCGGAAACCCGCTTGCTCGAATTCTTTTTCGACCGTGGCAGGTGGTAACACAAACCGATTCTGGTAGCTTTGCTGCCCACGCGTTTTCTCGGAACGCTTGCGTTTCCACGCTTTGAAATTGCCGTCCACCCACAGGGAAAGGATGACGCTGTCGCGGGTCACACGCTCGAACTCGCGCAAAATGGCCAAACGATGCGGGGCTTCACCTACGTGATGCAACAAGCGCATGCAGAAAATGCTGTCGACGGCGTTGTCCGGTAGCGCGATGTCGAATGCAGAGGTGTGCAGCGGTTGAACCCGTTTCACCACATCAGCGGGTTGCACTTGCTGCGCGACTTTCAGCATGGACTCGGAGTTGTCGGCGCCGATAATCACCCGATTGGGTTTTTCCGCGAGCATCGGCCAGAAACGCCCAGCGCCGCAGGGCAAGTCCAGTACCAGACCAGGGTCTCCGGCCAGCGCCAGCGCCCGGCGCGCCAACTGCTCGTCGCGCCGATGGGACAACCGGCGAGCAAGGCCATCCTGGTGTTTCTGGAAATACAGCTTTGCGTGCTTGTCGTCGTATTTGTAGGAAAAATCGAGTTTGATCGGGCCAGCCATCATCAAGGACTCCTGAGCGTTTGATGACATCAGCCTAGAGAGCCTGGTGTCACGGTCAGGTCATGCCTTTGTGAAAAAATCGTCATGTAAAACGGTGATTTATTTCAAGATTTTAATAGCTTGAGCGATGACCTCGAGCGTGTTTTCACTCGGCCAAATTCAAATCCACTTGAAAACGGCAACCATGAGGCTCCATGTTTGTCAGGCTGACCGTCCAGCCCTGGTTCTCGCAGATCCGTTGCACCAACGAAAGACCCAGACCCAGGCCTTCGCCACGCTTTTCGGCGCCGCGTACAAAAGGTTCGAACATTGCTTCGCGTTTCTCTTCGGGAATGCCTACCCCACTGTCCTCGACGGCGAACCCGCTCGGCGTCAGGGTCAATCGGATGAAGCCTTGCTCGGTGTAGTGCAGCGCGTTGCGCAGCAGGTTACCCATCACCGCGTGCAGCAGCGTCGCGTTGTAGACCGTATCAGGTGGGTTGCCCGGCTCGAACAACAGCGTCAGGCCCTTGGCTTCGATAGGCTCGCGCCACAGATTGAGCAGGCCGTCAGCAACCTGACCAAGGTTCTGCTGCGGCGCCACGTTGACGTCTTCACGCTGTGTACGGGCCAGCATCAGGAAGGTCTGGACCAGTTCACGCATCTCGCCGCAGGCGCGCGCGATGCGCTCAACCTGGACCCTGCCCCGTTGGTCGAGCCCAGGATTTTCCAACAACAATTCACAGGAACTGGCCAGCACCATCAGCGGGGTACGCAATTCGTGACTGACGTCACTGGTGAACAGGCGCTCGCGGGTCAACGCCTGACGCAAACGACCCAGCGTAGCGTCAAATGCCACGGCGAGTTCACCCACCTCATCGGCGGCATAATCCGGCGCCAATGGTGGCGCGAGTCCCAATAACTGATCGCGGTGACGCACCTGGCGGGCCAGCCGGACCACCGGCGCCATCACTTTGCGCGCCAGTATCCAGCCGAGAAACACGGCCAGCGCCAGACTCAGGACAAAGCCCACCAGTACCACGGCAAACAGCACCCGCTCACGTTCTTCAAAGTCACTCTGGTCTTGCAGCAGCACGTAGCGTCGGCCGTCGACGATATCGACCATGGCGTGATACGACAGCTGCTCGCGGAACACTTCGTGAAACCCCGAGTCCAGGTGCCGAAGGTCTTTGGGCACATCGAAATCGCCGGGGCCGCCACTGAAATAAAATAGCTGGTCCGGCTCGGGACGATGGCTCCAGTCCGACACGCTGTCCATCAGCAGGAGTCGCTGAAGATCGCCACCCAGGCCTGCTGAAATCAGCTTTTCCTCAACCAGGTGCACGGTCGCGACGATGCCCATGGCGAACGCCCCCGCCACCAGTGCACTCATCAGGGCGAAAGCGATGATGATGCGTTGGGCAAGACTCTGCTTAAACTCCATCTCGACCCTCTGCAAGGCGATAACCGACACCGTGCACGGTTTGCAGCAAGGGTTTGGCAAACGGTTTGTCGATCACCTGGCGCAGTTGGTGGACGTGACTGCGCAGGCTGTCGCTGTCCGGGCAATCATCGCCCCACAACGCCTCTTCGAGAATCTCGCGGCGCAGCACATGCGGGCTCTTCTGCATCAGCACCGCGAGCAATTTCAAACCCACCGGGTTGAGTTTGAGCAGGCGCCCCTCGCGGGTGACTTCCAGCGTATCGAGGTCGTAATTCAGATCGCCGACCTGCAAGGTGCGCCGTCCGCCCCCCTGCGCCCGACGCATGACCGCCTCGATCCGCGCGGCCAGTTCCGACAGGGCGAAGGGCTTGATCAGGTAATCATCGGCGCCGGACTTGAAGCCTTGCAGACGATCATCGAGTTGATCGCGAGCGGTGAGCATGATGACCGGCGTGTCGCGGCGAGCGTCTTCGCGCAGGCGTTTGCACAGCGTGTAACCGTCGATGCCGGGCAACATGATGTCGAGCACGATCAGGTCGTAATGTTCAGTGGCCGCCAGATGCAGGCCCGACAGACCGTCCTGTGCGCAATCCACGGTGTAGCCCTTGAGCCCCAGGTAATCAGCCAGATTAGCCAGAATGTCGCGGTTGTCTTCGACCAACAGAATTCGCATGGGCACCTCCTCCGTACACAATAACGGCCATCGCGGCCCGCGCAGCTTAAGGCCAAGCGTGGCTCAGGGCCAGAACTGCGTGTGGTGATCAACCGGGCTATCACGCGCTTCTGGCATTGACGACTTTTTCACCCGCGATTCACATGCCCGCCACAGATCCGCGCACACACTTCGCGCGGCATTACTTTCAAGAGCTTTCCCGCCCAAGGAATTTCGATGACTTCCCATACTGCCCGCCCCCCGTCCCGCCCTCTCGATTTCCGGCTGTGCCTGGGTGCTCCCGCTGTGGCGGCAATTATTCTGCTTGTGCTGGAAATGACGTCTGTGGACATGGACCTCGCGCGACTGTTCTACGACCCGGTCGCCGGGAGTTTCATCGGGCGACACAGTTTCTTTCTCGAGGACATCCTGCACGATCGGGCCAAGCAAGGGGTTATCGGCTTTTCGGTGTTCGCCGTTGTTGGCTTCGTGGGCGCTTTTCTCATCGACAGGCTGAAACCGTTCAGGCGTGAACTGGGCTGTCTGGTGCTGTCTCTGGCGCTTGCGACTTCATTTGTCACACCGGTCAAAGCCGTGACGGCGGTGCAATGCCCCTGGAGTCTTGAGCAATTCGGTGGCCACGAAACCTACAGCAAACTGCTCAGCCCGCGTCCACCCACTGACAAGCCCGGCCGTTGCTGGCCCGGCGGGCATGCGGCGACCGGGTTCACCTTGTTTGCATTGTTTTTCGTGTTGCGTGACCGTCGTCCACGCATGGCGCGGGCGGCATTTGTCTTTGCCTGTGCGCTAGGGACGGTGTTTTCCGTCAGCCGGATGATGCAGGGTGCGCATTTTTTCTCGCACAACGTGTGGACAGCGATATTTTGCTGGCTGATTTGTCTGGGGGCGTATTGCTGGATTCTGTATCGACCGACGCTGAAGAAGCCTGTGGATCGGGCGAAGGAAGAATGGGTTATCGCTCGATAGAAGATCAAAAGATCGCAGCCTTCGGCATCTCCTACAGAGGTGCACGATCGCCTGCAGGAGCTGCCGAAGGCTGCGATCTTTTGACTTTGATCTCAAGCCGACCATAAAAAACCCCGCCTGCTTTCGCAGACAGGGTTTTTTTACAGGGGTAAGGCTGGCTTACATCATGCCGCCCATGCCACTCATACCGCCCATGTCTGGCATGCCGCCGCCAGCTGGTGCGTCTTCCTTGATCTCGGCGATCATGGCTTCGGTCGTGATCATCAGGCTGGCAATGGAAGCCGCTGCCTGCAGAGCCGAACGAGTCACTTTGGCCGGGTCCAGGATGCCCATTTCGATCATGTCGCCGTATTCGCCGGTCGCAGCGTTGTAACCGTAGTTACCCGAACCCTGCTTGACCTTGTCGACAACTACGCTCGGCTCGTCGCCGGAGTTGGCAACGATCTGGCGCAGTGGCGCTTCAACAGCGCGACGCAGCAACTGGATACCAACGTCCTGATCGGCGTTGTCGCCTTTCAGTTCGGAGATAGCCTGCAGAGCGCGAACCAGTGCCACGCCGCCGCCAGGCACCACGCCTTCTTCAACGGCTGCACGGGTAGCGTGCAGGGCGTCTTCAACGCGGGCTTTCTTCTCTTTCATTTCAACTTCGGAACCAGCGCCAACCTTGATCACTGCAACGCCACCGGACAGCTTGGCCAGACGCTCTTGCAGTTTTTCACGGTCGTAGTCGGACGAAGTGTCAGCCACTTGCTGACGGATCTGCAGAACGCGAGCCTGAATGTCAGCCTCAACGCCGGCGCCGTCGATCACGGTGGTGTTTTCTTTCGACAGAATGACGCGCTTGGCATTACCCAGGTGTTCCAGGGTAGTGCTTTCCAGGCTCAGACCGATTTCTTCGGAGATGACGGTACCGCCAGTCAGAACAGCGATATCCTGCAGCATGGCCTTGCGACGGTCGCCGAAGCCCGGAGCCTTGACGGCTGCGACTTTGACGATGCCACGCATGTTGTTCACAACCAGCGTCGCCAGGGCTTCGCCTTCGACGTCTTCGGCCACGATCAGCAGCGGACGGCCGGCTTTCGCGACGGCTTCCAGAACTGGCAGCATTTCGCGGATGTTCGAGATTTTTTTGTCGACCAGCAGGATCAGCGGACCGTCCAGCTCGGCGGTCATGGTCTCTGGCTTGTTGACGAAGTACGGGGACAGGTAACCGCGGTCGAACTGCATGCCTTCAACAACCGACAGTTCGTTTTCCAGGCCCGAGCCTTCTTCAACGGTGATCACGCCTTCTTTACCGACTTTTTCCATGGCTTCGGCAATGATGTCGCCGATGGAGCTGTCGGAGTTGGCCGAGATGGTGCCAACCTGAGCGATTGCCTTGGTGTCGGCGCAAGGCTTGGACAGGGCTTTCAGCTCTTTGACGATCGCGATGGTCGCTTTGTCGATACCGCGCTTGAGGTCCATCGGGTTCATGCCGGCAGCGACGGCTTTCAGGCCTTCGTTGACGATTGACTGAGCCAGAACGGTAGCGGTCGTGGTGCCGTCGCCTGCGTCATCGTTGGCACGGGAGGCAACGTCTTTGACCAGCTGCGCGCCCATGTTTTCGAAGCGATCTTTCAGCTCGATTTCTTTGGCAACGGACACGCCGTCCTTGGTGATGGTCGGAGCGCCGAAGCTCTTCTCGATGATCACGTTACGGCCTTTAGGGCCCAGGGTCGCTTTTACTGCGTCAGCCAGGACGTTTACACCGGCGAGCATTTTCTTGCGGGCGGAATCGCCGAATTTAACTTCTTTAGCAGCCATGATCGATATTCCTTAAATACTTTGTAGTAACGGGAAAATGAGCGGGGAATCAGCCTTCGACAACAGCGAGGATTTCGCTTTCGCCGATTACCAGCAGGTCTTCGCCATCGACTTTCACTGTGTTGCTGCCGGAGTACGGGCCGAACACAACCTTGTCACCCACTTTCACGGACAGCGCACGCACTTCACCGTTGTCCAGGACTTTGCCCGGGCCTACAGCGAGGACTTCGCCCTGGTTTGGCTTTTCAGCAGCCGAACCTGGCAGGACGATACCGCCAGCGGTTTTCTTTTCTTCTTCGCTGCGACGGACGACGACGCGGTCATGCAGAGGACGAAGCTTCATTGTCGATCTCTCCTAATTGTGGTTTTCATCGGCCGGTGTATTCCCGGCGGGTTTAACAAATCCGGCAATGCCGGGTGCGGTTCGTCAAGCGAACCGCGGAAGTCTGTCTGGCGTTATCACCAGAAACCTTGCGGTGACCGTTACATAAGGGCGCACAAGCTGATTACAAGGGCGGGGAGCGAAAAATTTTCATCTTCGAACCGCCAAAACCTGACACGGCACCCGAAGGTGCCGTGTGATTTGGAAGGTTACTTGGGATCGCGGTGTTCGTACTCGCCTTCGATCACGTCGGGCTGGCGGCCCAACGGCTCACGCGGAGCAGGACCGCCGCGTGGCTGCAGGTCATCGGCGAACGCTCGTTGGCGAATCGCCGCTTCTTCGGCACGCTGGCGCATTTTATTGGCCAGCAACCGGCGAGAAATCGGCAGCAACATAATCAGGCCAAGCACGTCGGTAACGAAGCCCGGCAGGATCAACAGACCACCTGCCAACGCCAGCATCAAGCCTTCCAGCATGGTCTGGGCCGGCAACTCGCCGCGGTTCAGACTTTCACGCGCACGCAGCGCAGTGGCCAGACCGGCGATACGCAGCACGAATACGCCGAGCATCGAGCCGAGAATCACCAGCAGCAGGGCCGGGAAAAACCCGATCGCCCCGCTGACCTTGACGAATACGAACAGCTCCAACACCGGAAACAGTACAAAGAGCAATAAAAAAGGGCGCATCAAATGGTTCCTCAACGCAAGAATGCCTTGCCAGTCTTCCCTAGATGACGTCGCCGTTTCGTGAATTCAAGCGTCGGCCGCTTCATTTTTCGGCCAATGCTCGGCGTGAGCCAGAGAAACCAGGGCTTCGCGCACTTGTGTCGGCGTATTACATGGCGCTTGAAACGGTAGCCAGTACAGTGCTTGGCCGATGCGCAGGTGCATGCCTTCCGTGTCGATACCGGCCAGCTGCGCAGGTTCGGTTTTCGGCAAACCGGCCAGTTCCACGTAATGCGCGATGGCTTTGGCGTGATCGGCATTCATGTGCGCGACCATGCTGACTTCGGCCTTGCCCGCGAACGGGTTGGCCAGCGTCAGTTGATCGACCCAATGAATCGCGCCGAATCCGCCGATGTAGCGATGGCGTACCGGTTTGAGCACCCAGAAATCGAAGTCATGGGCCTGATGATAATTCTGCGACTCGGGGAAATAGCGGTAGTAGCGATCGGCAGCGGCGTCAATGGAGCAAGGCTCATCAAGCTTTTGCGCTTCTGCGAGGTAAGTCAGGCGACCGACTGCCTGTACGTCTTCTGCCCCGCGCTCGCCGACGAACAGCGAGCATTTCGGATCCTTTTGCAGGTTGTGGGTGTGCTGGGCAATGCGGCTGATCAGGATCAGCGGGCATCCCTGATCATCCAGGCAATACGGAACCACCGAACCAAACGGAAAACCGGGCATCGCCCTTGAGTGCGTGGAAAGCACCCCGCGGTATTCCTTGAGAAGCAATTCTCGGGCATTCTTGGCCGCTTCAACGCTCAATTTATGACTCCTTATAGAGAATCCGTCGAAAAAATGGACAGGCGCCGGGGGCAAGTTCCGCTGCGCCTTTTGGACAATCTCGTGTGCAACCAGGCCGCTGCCGGTGCAGATCGAGAGGCTCTCTAATAAGAAAACCACTTCAGACGGCTACCGGGGCATGCGAATGCAACTCACTGACAAAGTAATCATTATCACCGGCGGTTGCCAGGGTTTAGGCCGCTCGATGGCCGAGTATTTCGCCGGCAAAGGCGCGAAGCTGGCACTGGTCGACCTCAATCAGGAAAAGCTCGACGATACAGTCACGGCCTGCAAAGCCAAGGGCGTCGAGGCTCGCGCCTATGTGTGCAACGTGGCCAATGAAGTACAGGTGACGCACATGGTCGCTCAGGTGGCCGAGGATTTCGGCGCGATCCACGGCCTGATCAACAACGCGGGCATTTTGCGCGATGGCCTGCTGCTGAAGGTCAAGGATGGCGAAATGACCAGGATGAGCCTGGCACAATGGCAGGCTGTCATCGACGTCAACCTCACCGGCGTGTTCCTGTGCACCCGTGAAGTCGCGGCAAAAATGGTCGAGTTGCAGAACAGTGGCGCGATCATCAATATCTCCTCGATTTCGCGCGCCGGCAATGTCGGTCAAACCAACTACTCCGCCGCCAAGGCCGGCGTCGCTGCGGCGACCGTGACCTGGGCCAGGGAACTGGCGCGCTACGGGATTCGCGTCGCCGGCATTGCGCCAGGCTTTATCGAGACCGAGATGACCCTGGGCATGAAGCCCGAAGCGCTGGAGAAGATGACCGCCGCAATACCGCTCAAGCGCATGGGCAAACCGGAGGAGATTGCCCACTCGGCTGCTTACATTTTCGAGAACGACTATTACACCGGGCGGATTCTGGAGATGGATGGCGGTTTGCGGATTTAACGCAAAACCATCACTTCGCGGTGTAGCAGCTGCCGAGGCACGAGGCTGCGTCGCGGTCGCGCGTGCGGAGGACCGCCCCGGGGGCCGCTACGCAGCCCAACGCAGCCTCGTGCCTCGGCAGCTGCTACATGATGAGGCTGCGATCCTTTCTGTAAATCAATCGTCGCTGATGGTGATAGTCGGCATCGCCGGCGATGCCGCTTCCTGCAACACGATCCGCGCGCCGACATGGCGAGCGAGTTCCTGGTAAACCATGGCGACCGGGCTGTCCGGTTCGGCGATCACCGTTGGTTTGCCGCCATCGGCCTGTTCGCGGATCGCCATTGCCAGCGGCAACGAGGCCAGCAGTTCGACGCCGTACTGGTTGGCCAGCTTCACTCCGCCGCCCTCACCGAACAGATGCTCGGCATGCCCGCAATTGGAGCAAATGTGTACGGCCATGTTTTCCACCACGCCCAACACCGGAATGTTGACCTTGCGGAACATCTCCACGCCCTTGCGCGCGTCCAGCAGTGCGAGGTCTTGCGGGGTGGTGACGATCACTGCGCCGGCCACCGGGACTTTCTGCGCCAGGGTCAGCTGGATGTCGCCGGTGCCTGGCGGCATGTCGATGACCAGATAATCCAGATCGCCCCATGCGGTCTGCGTGACCAGTTGCAGCAGCGCCCCGGAAACCATCGGCCCGCGCCAGACCATCGGTGTGTTGTCATCGGTCAGGAACGCCATCGACATCACTTCGACGCCGTGGGATTGAATCGGCACGAACCACTTCTGATCCTTGACCTGCGGGCGAGTCCCTTCAGGGATACCGAACATGATGCCCTGGCTCGGACCGTAAATGTCGGCATCGAGGATCCCGACTTTGGCGCCCTCGCGAGCGAGTGCGAGTGCCAGGTTTGCGGCGGTGGTGGATTTGCCTACGCCGCCCTTGCCCGAAGCCACGGCCACGACGTTTTTGACGTTGGCCAGCCCCGGAATCTGCGCCTGAGCCTTGTGCGCAGCGATCACGCTGGTGATGTCGACGCGAGCTGTCGTCACGCCATCCAGGCCTTCAATAGCCATTTGCAGCAGTTGCGCCCAGCCACTCCTGAACAGGGCAGCGGCGTAACCCAACTCGATCTGGACACTGACGCGATCGCCCTGGATATCGATGTTGCGCACGCACCCGGCGCTGACCGGATCCTGGTTCAGATAAGGGTCGGTGTATTGGCGAAGGACGGTTTCCACCGTTGCGCGATTGACGGCGCTCATGGGCAACTCCGATAGCAAGACTGGAAAATCAGGCGGGTATCGTACGCCGGACACACTTTTGTGGCGACCAGAATACCTGTGGCGAGGGGCTTGCCCCCGTTGGGTGGCGAAGCCGCCACCGGTTTTACGACTGCTGCGCAGCCGAACGGGGGCAAGCCCCCTCGACACAAAAGCTCTTTTGCAACAATAAGCCCTCAGGCCACGGGGGTGAAAAATATGCGCCGGCGCTTTATAGTGGCCGACCTCCGTTTCATCAAGTAGCCGAGCCCCATGTCCGAGCCACGCAAGATCCTCGTCACCAGCGCCCTGCCCTATGCCAATGGTTCGATCCATCTTGGCCACATGCTGGAATATATCCAGACCGATATGTGGGTGCGCTTCCAGAAGCACCGCGGCAATCAATGCATTTATGTCTGCGCCGACGACGCCCACGGTTCGGCCATCATGCTGCGCGCGGAAAAGGAAGGCATCACCCCGGAACAACTGATCGCCAACGTCCAGGCTGAACACAGCGCCGACTTTGCCGATTTCCTGGTCGACTTCGACAACTTCCACTCCACTCACGCCGAAGAAAACCGTGAGCTGTCGAGCCAGATCTACCTGAAGCTGCGCGACGCCGGGCATATCGCCACGCGTTCGATCACTCAGTACTTCGACCCGGAAAAGAACATGTTCCTGGCCGACCGCTTCATCAAGGGCACCTGCCCGAAATGCGGCACCGAAGACCAGTACGGCGACAACTGCGAAAAATGCGGCGCAACCTACGCGCCGACCGACCTGAAAGATCCGAAGTCGGCCATCTCTGGCGCCACCCCGGTGCTCAAGGATTCCCAGCACTTCTTCTTCAAGCTGCCGGACTTTCAGGAAATGCTCCAGGCCTGGACCCGCAGTGGCACTCTTCAGGATGCCGTGGCGAACAAGATCGCCGAATGGCTGGATGCGGGCCTGCAGCAGTGGGACATCTCCCGTGATGCGCCGTACTTCGGTTTCGAGATTCCCGACGAGCCGGGCAAGTATTTCTACGTCTGGCTCGATGCGCCGATCGGTTACATGGCCAGTTTCAAGAACCTGTGCGACCGCACGCCGGAGCTGGACTTCGACGCGTTCTGGAACAAGGATTCAACCGCCGAGCTGTACCACTTCATCGGCAAGGACATCGTCAACTTCCACGCACTGTTCTGGCCAGCGATGCTCGAAGGCGCGGGTTTGCGCAAGCCGACCGGCATCAACGTGCATGGTTACCTGACCGTCAACGGCCAGAAAATGTCCAAGTCCCGCGGCACTTTCATCAAGGCCCGGACCTATCTGGACCACCTGTCGCCGGAATACCTGCGTTATTACTACGCGGCCAAACTGGGCCGTGGCGTCGACGACCTCGATCTGAACCTCGAAGATTTCGTGCAGAAGGTCAACTCCGACCTGGTCGGCAAAGTTGTCAACATCGCCAGCCGTTGCGCCGGTTTCATCCACAAGGGCAACGGCGGCATTCTGGTGGCCGGCAATGCTGCACCGGAGCTGACCGAGGCATTCCTGGCGGCCGCGCCGAGCATCGCCGATGCTTACGAAGCCCGCGACTTCGCGCGTGCCATGCGCGAAATCATGGGTCTGGCCGACCGTGCCAACGCGTGGATCGCCGACAAGGCGCCATGGTCGCTGAACAAACAGGAAGGCAAGCAGGATGAGGTCCAGGCCATCTGCGCGCTGGGCATCAACCTGTTTCGCCAGTTGGTGATTTTCCTCAAACCGGTGCTGCCACTGCTGGCCGCCGATGCCGAGGCGTTCCTGAACGTCGCGCCGCTGACCTGGGACGACCACGCGACCTTGCTCAGCAACCATCAGTTGAACGCGTTCAAACCGCTGATGACCCGTATCGACCCGGTAAAAGTTCAAGCCATGACCGATGCTTCGAAAGAAGACCTGACCGCTAGCCAGACCGACACCGGCGACGCGGCACCTGCCGGCAACGGCGAACTGGCCAAGGATCCGCTGTCGCCGGAGATCGAATTCGATGCCTTTGCTGCGGTGGACCTGCGCGTCGCGCTGATCGTCAAGGCCGAAGCGGTGGAAGGCGCCGACAAGCTGTTGCGCCTGACCCTCGACATCGGTGACGAGCAACGCAACGTGTTCTCCGGGATCAAGAGCGCTTACCCGGACCCGTCCAAGCTCGATGGTCGCCTGACCATGATGATCGCCAACCTCAAACCACGCAAAATGAAGTTCGGTATTTCCGAAGGAATGGTAATGGCGGCCGGCCCTGGCGGCGAAGAAATTTACCTGCTCAGCCCCGACAGCGGCGCCAAGCCGGGCCAGCGTATCAAGTAAGGTGCAGCGCTAAACCGATCCCACAGTCGTGCCCAATGCGACTGTGGGATTTTTCATATCTGGCCCACCCTCCCTCCTTGCCGGATAATGCCTAACCTTGTTTGGACTGGCCCATTTTTTTGCCGGCAAAGCCATGACCGAAATTGTTCTGATACTCATCAGCGCTGCCCTGATCAACAACTTCGTGTTGCACTGGCCGCTGGGCGCTGATCCGCTTTTGGGTGCCGAACGTCGTCAGCTCCACGCATTGGGCATTGCGACAACGTGTCTGATGCTGACTGTCGGCATGACTGGCTATGCGCTCCACCATTGGGTGCTGGTGCCGCTGGAGCTGACGTCTCTCAAGCTTTTCGTATTTTTGCCGCTGAGTGTGCTGCTGATCACGCCCTTGCTGAAACGGCTCGCGCAGGTGTTTTCGACCCTGCCTTTCGAGGGGCTCTGGCCGCTGCTGCTGGGCAATGCCGGCGTCTTCGGGCTGACGCTGTTCAACGCCGAGCAAGACAAGGGGTTGGGGTACGCCACCGCCCTGAGCCTCGGCGCCGGCTTCGGTTTCTGGCTGGTACTGATTCTGTTCAGCGACTTGCGCCAGCGCACGCTCGACAACGATGTCCCGCAGCCCTTTCGCGGCCTGCCGATCGACTTGATCGGCGCCGGACTGATCGCAGTGGCTTTTCTCGGATTCAGCGGACTGATCAAAACATGAGCCTGATTCAACGCATCGATGCACTGCTGCCGCAGACCCAATGCGGCAAGTGCGGCCATCCCGGCTGCAAGCCCTACGCCGAAGGCATCGCCAGCGGCGAACCGATCAACAAGTGCCCGCCCGGTGGCCGCGAAACCATCTCGGCACTTGCGCAGTTGCTGAAAGTGCCGGTGCTGGAACTGGACATCAGCCGCGGCTCGGCACCGGCACAGTTGGCCTACATCCGTGAGGCCGAATGCATTGGCTGCACCAAATGCATCCAGGCGTGCCCGGTGGACGCGATCGTCGGCGCGGCGAAATTGATGCACACGGTGATTGTTGATGAGTGCACCGGGTGTGATCTGTGTGTCGCACCCTGCCCGGTCGATTGCATCGAGATGCGACCATTGGAGTCGGCCACGGTGGTGCCGATTGTCGGCGGTCTGGCGTTCAATGCCGAAGAACAACAGGCGCGTGCTGCCAAACGTAATCACGCGCGGCGGCGTTTCGAGCAGCGTAATGTCCGACTGCAGCGCGAGGAACAGCAGAGAATCGCCGAGCGTCAGGCCCGCGTGCAGCGCGCTGTGCTTCAGCCCGGTGGTGCAACAGCCGACCCGGTGCAAGCCGCCCTCGAACGGGTGCACGCGCAGAAGGTGGCTAATGCCGATGCTGCGCTGAAGAAAGCCAGGATCGAAGTGGCGATGAGTCGCGCTCAATTGAACAAATCGCTGAAGGCTTTCGGGCATCCGCCGACCTTCGAACAGCAATCGCAATTGATCGTGCTGCAACAGCAATTCGAGGCGGCCGAGCGGACACTGACGGCGCTGCAAGGCACTGTCCCGCCGGCACCGGCTCCCGTGCCAACGGTGCAGAATGCCGACCTGAAACGAGCAAAAATTCAGCTGGCCTTGCGTCGCGCCGAGTTCAATAAAGCGCAGACTAACGGCGCGTCGGCTGAACACGTCGCTTCACTGGAAAGGGCAATGAACGAGGCGCAACGTCAGGTCGATGCCCATGTTACCCCTTGAATCCGCAGACCAACGTCTTCAGCGCGCCATGAAACTCGTGTTGTTGTCCGCGGTTCCCGGACTGCTGACACTGCTCTGGTTTTATGGCTGGGGGGTGTTATTCAACCTGCTTTTGGCGGGTATCTCGGCACTGGCAATTGAAGCGTTGGTGTTTCATCTGCGCAAACGTCCGCTCAAGCCAAGCCTGCTCGACGGCAGTGCCCTGGTCACTGCGACGCTGCTGGCGATCGCATTGCCCGCCTATTGCTCGTGGTGGTTGACGGTCAGCGCGGCAGCGTTTGCCATGCTGTTTGGCAAGCACCTGTACGGCGGTGTTGGCAGCAATCCATTCAACCCGGCGATGCTGGGTTACGCGCTGGTGCTGGTGTCGTTTCCGCAGCAGATGACGCAATGGCCTGCGGTCCATGGCATGGACTTGCTCGGTGGTGTGCAACAGATATTCGGATTCAATACCGGGGCGCCAGACGCCTGGGCCCAAGCCACAGCACTGGACAGTATTCGCATCAATAACAGTTTGACCATGGATGAACTGTTCTCGGCTAATCCAGCGTTTGGCTCTTTTGGTGGGCGCGGCATGGAGTGGGTCAATCTGGCCTTCCTGGCGGGCGGCGCTTTTCTGCTGCAGCAACGGGTGTTCACCTGGCACGCGCCGGTCGGCATGCTCGCCAGTCTGTTCGTCATCAGCCTGCTGTGCTGGAACGGTTCGGGCTCGGATTCCCACGGCTCGCCTCTGTTTCATTTGCTCACAGGCGCGACCATGGTCGGCGCTTTTTTCATTGTCACCGAACCGGTGTCTGGCGCCAAAAGCCCGGGCGCACGACTAATGTTCGGTGTCGGTGTGGGGCTGCTCACTTACCTGATTCGCACGTGGGGTGGTTATCCGGACGGCGTTGCATTTGCAGTCCTGTTAATGAATCTGGGCGTGCCGGCGCTGGACCGGATGATCGCCTCCAGATCGGAGCGATTGACGTCATGAACCGCACGTGGCGCATCATCCTGCTGCTGTTGCTGGCTGCGTCAGGAATGGGCGCAACTTATCTTGTTCAGTACATCAGCGCACCGCACATTGCAGCCGAGCAACGGTTGATCGACAGCCGGAATCTGCTGGACCTGCTGCCGGCGGACAGTTACGACAACGAGGCGCTGCAGCAGCCGCTGCAACTCGATGACAGCGCCTTGGCCCACAGCACACTATTGAACGGGTATCTGGCGACCAAGGCCGGCCAGCCCAGCGCGGTGTTGCTACGAAGTCAGACGAGCGGTTACGCAGGCACTATCGTGTTGATGGTTGCCATCGACACTCACGGGAAGCTGCTGGGTGTAAAAACGCTCTCGCAATCGGAAACGCAGGGGCTGGGCGCGATGATCGCCGACTGGCCAAATGTCTGGCTCCAGGGGTTTACCGGCAAGTCTCGCAAGGAGACTGCCGACACCGGCTGGGCGTTGAAGAAAGATCAGGGGCAGTTCGATCAGATCACCGGCGCGACCATCACCTCAAGAGCGGTGATTCACGCGGTCCATGACGCGTTGCAATATTTCGACGCGCATTCACAAAGGCTGGTCGGGACCATTCCCCATGAATAAGCCAACGGCGTTGCAGAACTCTCTGATGTTGACGCCTCTGATCGGCGCGACCGGCTCCTTCGCGAGTGCCCTGGGTGTCTGGGTGATGTTCATCGCTGTGGTCAGCACCTATGGCGCGGGCATGACGCTTTTGCGCTCCCGACTGGATCCGACCGTCCACCTGGTGGCGAGTATCCTCCTGGCGGCAACCCTGACCAGTTGTGCGCAATCCGCAGGGCAAGCCTTTGCGCTGCAATGGCATCAACCAATGGGAATTTATGCAGGACTGATCGCATTGCAATGCGTTGTCCTGGAACGCAGCGGATTTTTCCACAATGCCATGCGTGATCGCCTGCGCTTGTGTCTGCTGTTCGGCGCATTGCTGCTGGGCTCAGGAGCGCTGCGAGCGTTCCTCGGCAGCAGTGAACTGCGCCTGGCAACGTTAGCCCCTGGCGGATTCATCTTGCTCGGCCTGCTATTAGCCGCCTGGCAAGCATCGCCCCGCAGGACGTCCCGGCAATGAATGTATTCGAGGAAACTTACCGCCCATGAACGCCGCAAAACGTCAGGAAATATTTCGCAGGTTGCATGAAGACAACCCGGAACCGAAAACCGAACTGGCGTATTCCTCGCCCTTCGAATTGCTGATCGCCGTCATCCTGTCGGCGCAGTCGACAGACGTTGGCGTTAACAAAGCCACCGCTAGACTTTATCCGGTGGCCAATACACCGCAAGCCATTTATGCGCTGGGGGTCGAGGGCTTATCGGAATACATCAAGACCATTGGACTGTTCAACAGCAAAGCCAGAAATGTGATCGAAACCTGTCGTTTACTGGTGGAGCGTCACGCAGGCGAAGTACCACAGACCAGAGAAGAGCTGGAGGCGCTGCCCGGCGTCGGCCGCAAGACTGCCAACGTAGTACTCAACACGGCTTTTCGGCAGCTGACGATGGCCGTGGACACGCACATTTTCAGGGTGAGCAACCGCACCGGCATTGCGCCTGGCAAAAACGTGGTCGAAGTTGAACATAAGCTGATGAAGTTTGTGCCCAGGCAATACCTGCTCGACTCTCATCATTGGCTGATCCTTCATGGACGCTACGTGTGCCTCGCCCGCAAGCCTCGCTGCGGCAGTTGCCGGATCGAAGACCTGTGCGAATACAAGCATAAAACTTCGGACGATTGAGACACCACCAGGTTTTTAGCCTGATCGATTGAAAAAATCTTTTTTACCCGCCGTGAGATTGTCGATATAAGGGGCGCCAAAGGCCGCCGTAGCCTGGAGTAACCTTATGAGCACTGGCAAAGAACGATTGGATGTAGAAGAAGACTTTACGCCCGTTGAGGCAGAAGAGGCCGAGCCTGTGGTGGAAGTTGCAAAGACCAATCTGAGCAAACGCCGCACCATCGATAACCTGTTGGAGGAGCGTCGACTGCAGAAGCAATTGGCCGATTACGATTTTGACTTGTAATACCTGAAGGCCTCCCGCAATGGAGGCTTTTTGCTGAACACGACCGTTGCAAAAATCCAACCCGTCCCCTCCAGCTGTCGCGGTGTTATACCAGCCCATTGCGCTGAGCCAGTTCGATCAGATCAACCAGCGATCGCGCATTCAGTTTCAGCAACAGCCGGGTTTTATAGGTGCTTACGGTTTTGTTGCTGAGAAACATCCCGTCAGCGATTTCCTTGTTGGTCTTGCCTCGCGCCAGCTGTTGCAAAACCATCATCTCGCGCCCCGAGAGACGATCCACCATATCGGCCTCACTGGCATTCCCCAAACTGGAACGCACCGTATGCAAGGCCTGGTTGGGAAAATAACTGTAGCCTGACAGAACTGCCTTGATTGCACTGAGCAACTCGGTGAGATCCTGTTGCTTGCAGACATACCCGGCGGCGCCGGACTGCATGCAACGCATTGAAAAATGCCCCGGCGCCTGCGAAGTCAATATCAGGACTTTCATTGGCATGGCCGCCGATGCCAGGCGCGCTATGACCTCCAGGCCATCGAGCTTCGGTATTCCAATATCCAGTATGACAATGTCCGGCATATGTTCCCGGGCAAGTTGTAGTGCATCGACGCCATTATCTGTTTCTGCAATAACTTCGTAGCCATGACGCTCCATCAGCATTCGTACCGCAAGACGAATGACAGGGTGATCATCCACGATCAGCACTCTATTCATGGGCAAGTCCAATTTTCGCTGTTCGATTTTTTAGAGCCCGCACAATAGCCTAGTCGTTTCATCCATGGCATGCCGCTCCCCCCAGTCACCCACACCGAAAGACATGTCCTACTAACAACTCAGAAATTTCCTACATAAAATCATTGAACACACCGATCCAAAAATAATAGTGATTACTTGATGTTTCGCATATGACGGGTTTTTTGTATCAATTAGTCAGATAAAAAGACAATCACAATATCTGGCAATAATCTGCAGGCAACAGAAGCTGAAAGAGCTATTGTTAAACCTGCCGAACCTTCCCCGCGACATAATTCTGAAGGCCGGTTCAACCAGCAACAATAAAATTTATATCGCGAAAAAGTAAACATTCAGAAGATTAACTCCACCCACATTCTTTTGCACGCACTTACTGAGAAAGTAATCTACCTATGAGTACAGCACATGATCAAACTCAAAAAACCGATCAGCAACCCCATGACAGTCATCGCGATATTCGCAACACTGTCTGAAACCTCCGCGGCCATCTCGATGCCATTCCTGGGCAACGAGGACCGGCAGATTTATATATGGTTTTTGATAAGTTTTCCGTTTTTCCTGATTTTTCTATTCTTCATCACCCTTAACTTTAATTATCGCTCGCTTTACGCACCCTCGGATTTTTCGAAGGGAAAGCACTTTATTAAAGTTATGGACCATGACCGTCCGGGATCCGTGAGTTCACAGTCCTTGAGCGGTGAACAGCGTCATCAGCGACCAAACATATTTCAGCCTCCCCCGAAACTGCCAGGGATGCGAACGTACTTCAGCGCTCGACATCTGGTACGGCTTCCCGTGCCTTTTAAAGACCTGCAAATTATCGATACACGAGGAAAGAACAGGAAAATCGACCTACGTGATCTTTGTGAGCACCCTCAGCAGGTGAACAATGACGCGGCGCGAGTGGTGGTATTCCTCACAGACCGTGACTCGGAAAAGTTACTGAAGTCATTTTCGCCAAAGCTTACTGAAAATACAAAGAGGCGATGCGGTTCGGTATTTTGCATAGCCTACGATGTGACTTCACATGAAATAACGATACTGGCCGAGGTTTGGCCATGCGCAACGAAGGAGCAAAAGCCCGACCCGCAAGAACGACAAGCGAGAAAGCAATCGGAACAAGACTGACCACAACAAGAATGAATAAATTGCAATGTCTAAAGTACTATCCCTATTCTCCAGTATGTGGCCGGGTCAGAGACCAGGCCACATATTCCGTCCCATCATTGCACGTCTCAGAAAAGCTTCCTGCCCTTGTTCGCAGCAATACGCATGCGCAGGGCGTTGAGCTTGATGAAGCCAGCGGCATCTGCCTGGTTGTAAGCACCACCGTCTTCTTCAAAGGTCGCGATGTTGGCGTCGAACAGTGATTCGTCGGACTTGCGCCCAGTGACGATCACGTTGCCCTTGTACAGTTTCAGGCGCACGACGCCATTCACGTGTGCCTGGGAAGCATCAATCATCTGTTGCAACATCAGACGCTCAGGACTCCACCAGTAACCGGTGTAGATCAGGCTGGCGTATTTGGGCATCAGCTCGTCTTTGAGGTGAGCCACTTCGCGGTCCAGTGTGATCGATTCGATCGCACGGTGAGCGCGCAGCATGATGGTGCCGCCCGGGGTTTCGTAGCATCCACGGGACTTCATGCCCACGTAACGGTTTTCAACGATGTCGAGACGGCCGATACCGTGTTCACCACCGATACGGTTCAGGGTCGCCAGCACGGTAGCCGGGGTCATTTCGACGCCGTCCAGTGCGACGATGTCGCCGTTGCGGTAGGTCAGCTCCAGATACTGCGCCTGGTCGGGAGCCTTCTCCGGGGAGACGGTCCACTTCCACATGTCTTCTTCGTGCTCTGTCCACGTATCTTCCAGCACGCCGCCTTCATAGGAGATGTGCAGCAAGTTCGCGTCCATCGAATACGGCGATTTTTTCTTGCCATGACGCTCGATCGGGATCGCGTGCTTTTCAGCGTAATCCATCAGCTTTTCACGGGAGAGCAGGTCCCATTCACGCCAAGGGGCGATGACTTTTACACCCGGCTTCAGGGCGTAAGCGCCAAGCTCGAAACGAACCTGGTCGTTACCCTTGCCGGTCGCACCATGGGAAATAGCGTCAGCGCCGGTTTCGTTGGCGATTTCAATCAGGCGTTTGGCAATCAACGGACGAGCGATGGAAGTACCCAGCAGGTACTCGCCTTCATAGACGGTGTTGGCGCGGAACATCGGGAAAACGAAATCGCGCACGAATTCTTCGCGCAAGTCGTCGATGTAGATTTCTTTGACGCCCATGGCCTGAGCCTTGGCGCGGGCCGGTTCGACCTCTTCGCCCTGCCCGAGATCAGCGGTGAACGTCACCACTTCACAGTTATAAGTATCCTGCAGCCACTTGAGGATCACCGAAGTGTCCAGGCCGCCGGAATACGCCAGAACGACCTTGTTTACGTCCGCCATGCCATCACTCCACGGGGTTCTACGGAAAGCCGTCAAGTCTACCGGTCATGCGCAATAATTTACAGAGGCGCGACAGCTTATGACGACGAAGCGACAGAATGTGTCAATCGCGCGACGATGACCGGTCGGTCAGGACGTCTTAGCCGTGTTCGCCGATGCAGTGGTTTGCGGCGCCGCGGGTTCGGCAGGAGCAACCCGCGCCAGGTGCACATTGACCCGTCGGTTTTTCGCACGGTTGGCCGAACTGGTGTTAGGCACCAGCGGATATCGCTCGCCGTGAAAACGTACGGTGATCTGCGATTCCTGAATGCCGTTGGCCTTGAAAAAGTCCACCACCGCCAGGGCTCGGCGACGCGACAAATCGCGATTGGTCAGACGATTGCCGCTGTTGTCGGAGTGACCGTCAAGCTCGATGTGGTTGACCGTCGGATCGGCCTTCATGAACTCCAGCATCACTTGCAGTTGCGCCTTGGCCTGCGCGTCGAGGTCTATGCCTTCGCCTGGAAAACCGATCTGCGATTGTTTGACCTGCTCGAAGTTCTTCGGCAGCAATTTCGCCACGCAGCTCTGGTAATCGTTGAACGCCTTGTTGAACTTGACCGGTAACAGGCGCACTTCCGACACCCGGCCGTCACCCGACGCGCGCCGGATGACCGGGCTGCGTCCATCCATCAAGCCACTGATCAACCGACCCGCCTGCACCTGTGAAGTGTTAAACAGTACGTTGCCGCTGCCAATGTTCACCGAACCGAGATTGATGTCGCCGCGTCCCGGTTGCCACGGTGCCGCTGCCGCCAGCAAGGTTGCCGAGCCGCCTCCGAGCATCGCGTTGTAGGCCTTCAAACGAAACGTCGCCTGCTCGCCGGCACGGCGCACGAACTCCCCCGAACCGAAATCAGTGATCGGTTGCGTGAGGCGGCATTCGAACTTGTCCCCTTCGACCGTCCACTCGATGCTCTCCAGACGCGTCTGGAAAGTGAGCGCCATTGCGGGAAGGCTGGCAAACACACTGAGCAAGGCTAAATAACGCTGGCGCACGGGAGGCTCCACTGGCTTCTACAACAAAAAGACCGATACAGATGTTTACGGCATACCTGTGGATATCGGAAGCTTCCTGCAAAACTTGATAGCGAGTGCCTGGAAGAGTCTTTTCCGGTAGCATTCCCCTCAGTTTGACCCGCCTGGAATCCCCTCATGTCCGACCGCCTGACCCTGCTGCGTCCCGACGACTGGCACATTCATCTTCGCGATGGTGCCGTGTTGACCAATACCGTTGCGGATGTTGCGCGTACCTTTGGTCGCGCCATCATCATGCCCAACCTGGTCCCTCCGGTGCGTAACGCCGCTGAAGCCGACGGCTATCGCCAGCGTATTCTCGCTGCTCGACCGGCTGGCAGCCGTTTCGAACCGTTAATGGTCCTGTATCTCACCGACCGTACCCAGCCTGAAGAAATTCGCGAAGCCAAGGCGAGCGGTTTCGTATACGCCGCCAAGCTGTACCCGGCCGGCGCGACGACCAACTCTGATTCTGGCGTTACCAGCATCGACAAGATCTTCCCTGCCCTTGAGGCCATGACCGAAGTCGGAATGCCGCTGTTGATCCACGGTGAAGTCACCCGTGGCGATGTCGATGTGTTTGATCGCGAAAAGATTTTCATCGACGAGCACATGCGTGGTGTGGTCGAGCATTTCCCGACGCTCAAAGTGGTGTTCGAACACATCACCACCGCAGACGCCGTACAGTTCGTCAATGAGGCCTCGGCCAACGTCGGCGCGACCATCACCGCGCATCACTTGCTGTACAACCGCAATCATATGCTGGTGGGCGGGATTCGGCCGCACTTCTATTGCCTGCCGATTCTCAAGCGCAACACTCATCAGGAAGCATTGCTTGATGCCGCAACCAGCGGCAGCGAGAAGTTTTTCCTCGGTACCGACTCGGCGCCTCATGCCCAGCACGCCAAAGAAGCTGCATGCGGTTGTGCCGGTTGCTACACCGCCTATGCGGCGATCGAGATGTACGCCGAAGCGTTTGAGCAACGTAACGCGCTGGACAAGCTCGAAGCCTTTGCCAGCCTCAACGGCCCGCGCTTCTACGGTTTGCCGGTGAACACCGATCGCATCACCCTGGTCCGTGAAGAGTGGACCGCCCCAACCAGCCTGCCATTTGGCGAGCTGACCGTAATCCCGCTGCGCGCCGGTGAAAAACTGCGCTGGCGCCTGCTGGAGGAACACGCGTGAGTGAAGACCATTTCGACGACGAACAGGAAGGGCAAAGCGGCGGAGGTGGTTCACGCCACCCGATGGCCGAGCGCTTCCGTGGGTACCTGCCAGTCGTTGTCGACGTTGAAACCGGAGGTTTCAACTCTGCCACTGACGCGCTTCTGGAAATCGCCGCGACTACGATCGGGATGGACGAACAAGGTTTTGTGTACCCCGATCACACCTACTTCTTTCGCGTAGAACCGTTTGAAGGCGCCAACGTCGAGGCGGCTGCACTGGAATTCACCGGTATCAAGCTCGATCACCCGCTGCGCATGGCGGTGAGCGAAGAAACGGCGCTGACCGATATCTTCCGTGGCATTCGCAAGGCGTTGAAGGCGAACGGCTGCAAGCGAGCGATTCTGGTCGGCCATAACAGCAGCTTTGACCTTGGCTTTCTCAACGCGGCCGTCGCCCGTCTGGACATGAAGCGCAACCCGTTTCATCCGTTTTCCAGCTTCGATACTGCGACACTCGCCGGTCTGGCTTACGGTCAAACCGTGCTGGCCAAGGCCTGCCAGGCAGCGGATATCGACTTTGACGGCCGCGAGGCTCACTCGGCTCGCTATGACACCGAGAAGACCGCTGAACTGTTCTGCGGCATCGTCAATCGCTGGAAGCAGATGGGCGGCTGGGAAGATTACGACCACTGATATGTCGCGGTGCATTTAACAAATCGCACGCGTAAAAAAACCGGCTTCATGGGCCGGTTTTTTTATGCCTCGAACGTGCCTTACAGCGCAGCAGCGTTCTCGGTCAGGTAAGCCGCCACACCTTCGGTAGAGGCGGTCATGCCTTTGTCGCCTTTTTTCCAGTTGGCAGGGCAGACTTCGCCATGCTCTTCGTGGAATTGCAGAGCGTCGACCAGACGGATCAGCTCTTCCATGTTACGGCCCAGCGGCAGGTCGTTGATGATCTGCGAACGGACAACACCTTTGTCATCGATCAGGAACGCGCCGCGGAAAGCCACGCCGCCTTCGGATTCAACATCGTACGCCTTGGCAATTTCGTGCTTCATGTCGGCAGCCATGGTGTAGCGAACCTGGCCGATCCCGCCATTGTTTACCGGAGTGTTGCGCCAAGCGTTGTGAGTGAAGTGCGAGTCAATCGACACAGCAATCACTTCGACGTTGCGTGCCTTGAAGTCAAACATGCGGTTGTCCAGAGCGATCAGCTCGGACGGGCAAACGAAGGTGAAGTCCAACGGGTAGAAAAACACCAGACCGTATTTGCCTTTGATGGCCGACGACAGGGTGAAGCTGTCAACGATTTCGCCATTGCCGAGTACGGCCGGTACGGTGAAGTCCGGGGCTTGCTTGCCTACGAGTACGCTCATTGAATATCTCCTGGTATAGAAACGTGAAGTTCCGGGTTTGCGTCAGCCTGCCACTCTCAAGCGACAGCCCTGTGACACGCACCCGCTTCATAAGGACCGGCCATCATACACTGCGTTATTCGTCTGTCCTCAACGGATTGCCCGGGGCTCGGTAAATGAACCCCCGTTGATTTCTTGCCAAACCGTTCGTCAGTCATAAGCGCTTATAACAAGAAGCTTTCAGAAACCACTTTGACAATCATTCTCGTTAACATTAAGATCCATCGCAATTGAGTCACAACCAGCGACGGTTCTCACTTATGTATGTCTGCCTCTGCACTGGCGTCACCGACGGTCAAATCCGCGATGCAATTTATGAAGGTTGCTGCAGCTACAAGGAAGTCCGTCAGGCTACCGGCGTAGCCAGCCAATGCGGCAAATGCGCCTGCCTTGCCAAGGAAGTGGTGCGTGAAACCCTGACCAAAGTGCAAACCGCCCAAGCGGCAATCCCGTTTCCGGTAGAATTTACTGCCGCTTAAATCCCATGTTTCGTAGAACCGGACTTGATGTCCGGTTTTTTTATGCCTGCAAATCAAGCGCTTACGCTTCAGACGCGGAACACAAACATTCTTATTCCGATTAATTTTTACTTAACTTTCAATAACTTAGGTTTGACACTCTTAATTGCGCGGCTCAAACTCTGCCTCATAGTCAGCGATTACAGGGCAGGACCCGTCATGAAAGGCGACATTACAGTCATCCAGCATCTCAACAAGATCCTTGCCAATGAACTGGTCGCGATCAATCAATACTTCCTGCATGCGCGCATGTATGAAGATTGGGGTCTGAACAAGCTCGGCAAGCATGAGTACAATGAATCCATCGACGAGATGAAGCACGCGGACAAGCTGATCAAGCGCATCCTGTTTCTTGAAGGCCTGCCGAACGTCCAGGATCTGGGCAAGCTGCAGATCGGCGAGCACACTCGGGAGATGCTCGAGTGCGACCTGCGTATCGAACGCACTGGTCACGCAGATTTGAAAGTTGCGATCGCCCATTGCGAAACGGTTGGCGATTTCGGCAGCCGTGAACTGCTCGAAGACATTCTTGAATCCGAGGAAGAGCACATCGACTGGCTGGAAACCCAACTGGGCCTGATCGACAAGATTGGTCTCGAGAACTATCTGCAATCGCAGATGGGTGAAGAGTAGAGAGCTGGGTACGCGCCGTGTAGGAGCTGTCGAGTGCAACGAGGCTGCGATCCAGGCGACATAACTGATCAGGCTCAATAAAAAGCCCCGCCTTCTTTCGAGAGGCGGGGCTTTTTAATGGCTGAAGATCAAGAGATCGCAGCCTCGCTTCACTCGACAGCTGCTACAGAGGAGACAGTTGCATCAGGCTTCGGTCTTGTTCGCAGCAGCTTCTACAGCGCTTTTGATCGTGGTCTGCAACGAGCCGTCTGCAGCCATCTCGGTCATGATGTCACTACCGCCGACCAGCTCACCACCGACCCACAGCTGCGGGAAGGTTGGCCAGTTCGCATATTTTGGCAGATTGGCGCGGATTTCCGGGTTCTGCAGGATGTCCACGTACGCAAACTTTTCACCGCACGCCATCACGGCCTGCGCGGCTTTTGCGGAAAAGCCACACTGTGGGGCATTCGGCGAGCCTTTCATGTAAAGCAGAATGGTGTTGTTGGCAATCTGCTCTTTAATCGTTTCGATGATATCCATGGAGCACCTCGGCTGAACTTTCCGACTCACGGGTCGGCACGGTGGCGCATTGTAACGGAAACCCGAGCGCCATGCTCGGACTCCCCGACAGACTCAGTCATGCCGCCGCCACCGTGACCGGCACACCGTTCAATGCCGCATTACCGGACAACTCATCAAGCTGACATTCATCGGTCAGATCATTGGCGCTCGAACCCGGCTGGCTGCTGGCAATGGTCATCTGCACCCCCGGCCGCGCATGCCCCCAACCGTGCGGCAGACTGACCACGCCTTTCATCATGTCCAGACTGCCCAGCACCTCGACCTCGATCATGCCGACCCGCGAGCTGACGCGCACGCGTTGCCCGTCGTTGAGCCCACGGCTGGCAAGATCGTCCGGGTGCATCAGCAGTTGATGACGCGGCTTGCCCTTCACCAGTCGATGGTAGTTATGCATCCAGGAATTGTTGCTGCGCACATGCCGGCGCCCGATCATCAGCAACTCATCGGCCGCAGGCGCCTGCAGCGCGGCGAAGCGCGCAAGGTCAGCAAGTATCACCGCTGGCGCCGCCTGCAACCGCCGGTTCTCGGTTTTCAAACGCGCGGCCAGATTTGGCTTCAAGGCGCCCAGATCGATGCCGTGCGGATGATCGAACAGGGTGGCGAGCGATAATTGGTACGCCGACGCATCGCCATACAGCCCCATGCGCAAACCACGATCGATCATCTGTGCAGGTGCAATCGTCGGCTTCAGTCCCTTGTCGGTTTTCGCGGCAAAGGCCGTGGCCAGCCCGACAAAAATCTCCCAATCATGCAGCGCACCTGCCGGCCTGGCCAGAATCGCGCGGTTGAAGCGACTGACGTTGCGCACCGCCAACATGTTGAATGTGGTGTCGTAGTGATCGTTTTCCAGGGCCGAGGTGGATGGCAAAATCAGGTCGGCATAGCGCGTGGTTTCGTTGATGTACAGGTCGATGCTGACCATGAATTCCAGGCCATCCAGCGCCTGCTCCAGCTGTCGGCCATTGGGTGTCGACAATACTGGATTGCCCGCCACGGTGATGAGCGCCCGAACCTGCCCTTCCCCACCGGTCAGCATTTCTTCGGCCAGCGCCGACACCGGCAGTTCGCCGGCGTACTCCGGGCGACCGGACACGCGACTCTGCCACAGATTGAAATGTCCGCCCGAGGTGGACGCGACCAGATCCACCGCAGGCTCGGTGCACAATGCGCCACCCACCCGATCCAGATTGCCGGTCACCAGATTGATCAGTTGCACCAGCCAATGACACAGCGTGCCGAAGGCCTGGGTCGACACGCCCATGCGCCCGTAACAGACTGCTGTCGGCGCCGCCGCGAAGTCCCGCGCCAATTGGCGGATCTGCTCGGCCGGCACGGCGCACAGCGGGCTCATGGCGTCGGCGGTGAAAGACGCAACGGCCTCGCGCACCTCATCCAGACCGTCCACCGGCAAATGACTGTCACAGGTCAGGCCTTGCGCGAATAACGTATTGAGCAGGCCGAACAACAAGGCTGCGTCGCCGCCCGGCCGAACGAACACATGCTGATCGGCGATGGCTGCCGTTTCACTGCGGCGCGGATCGACTACGACCACTTTTCCGCCCCGCGCCTGAATCGCCTTCAGGCGCTTTTCCACATCCGGCACGGTCATGATGCTGCCGTTGGAGGCCAGCGGATTACCGCCCAGAATCAGCATGAAGTCGGTGTGATCGATATCGGGAATGGGCAACAGCAAACCGTGGCCGTACATCAGATGGCTGGTGAGGTGATGGGGTAACTGGTCGACGGATGTCGCGGAAAAGCGATTACGGGTTTTCAGCAGGCCCAGAAAATAATTGCTGTGGGTCATCAAGCCGTAATTGTGAACGCTCGGATTTCCCTGGTAAACCGCCACCGCGTTCTGACCATGGCGCTGCTGAATCGTCGCCAGGCGTTCGGCGACGAGACTGAACGCGTCTTCCCACGCAATCGGTTGCCATTCGCTGCCAACCCGCAACATGGGTTGGCGCAAACGGTCCGGGTCGTTCTGGATATCCTGCAAGGCGACGGCCTTGGGGCAAATATGCCCGCGGCTGAAGGTGTCCAGCGGATCCCCCTTGATCGAGGTGATTTGCACATCGCCCTCAACCTCGGTGGTCTCGATGGTCAGGCCGCAGATGGCTTCGCACAGGTGGCAGGCACGGTGATGGAGAGTCTTGGTCATGGCCAGTCTCTGTCTGTTCTGGGCGGACAATATCGACCGCGGGAACAAAACTATGGCCCCTGTCCTGCCGCCACGCCAGCGACGTTCGTCTCGTGAATCGGCAACCATCAGGCCAGCCGATGGCCTCCCGAAATCAGTTCGGAGGCAGCCTTGGAGGCGCCTGCAACTGAATTTCCTGAATCGTCTCGATCTGCTCCTGGGCAACGTGGACGCCCGTCAGCTCGCCGATCAGTCGCCAATGCTCGTCCAGACCCGAGCTGATGGTGGCCATGCGGTCAATCATCCGCCGGCCTGCCGCTCTGGTGATTTCGTCGTTGCTGCGCAATAACTCAAAGGACATTGAAGTCATGGACGCGGTGAGGTGAGTCAGAGAGCGGGCCGTGAGACCGAGTAACTCCATCAACTGTTGTTCTTTCGATTCCATTTCGAAGCCTTCCTGCGTCGCTCGTGACTTATCTATAACCCGGCACTATGCATCAGCGAGTGTTTCAAGTGGAGTACATTTTCTGTTACTTCTTAAAATCGTGCGCAGAAACCGACCATCAGCGCGCGATCCCCGGCCCGTCTGATTGCAAAGTCCTGCGAGCCCGGTGTACAAATGGGCGGCTGCTGTCAGGAAACAGGCTTCAAAAGCGCTACTGCGGTCACCCCATAGCCCCTCTGAAATCCCCTGGATACCGTAGCCTCTATTGGCAATACGCGACATTTAATGTCAATATCGCGCCTTCCCCTATTTCGTCGCCCCGTGCGGCTTACGCCGCAGGTCTCGCCCGTTGTGTTCCGTTAAACAAGGCTTTGAGTATCTGCGGTCTGTTGCAAAAAGGTAGTCAATGATGAGCGCAAGGCACTTTCTCTCCCTGATGGATTGCACGCCCGAAGAGCTGGTCAGCGTGATCCGTCGAGGCGTTGAGCTCAAAGACCTGCGTAACCGCGGTGTGCTATTCGAGCCTTTGAAAAACCGCGTGCTCGGGATGATCTTCGAGAAGTCCTCGACCCGCACCCGGATTTCCTTTGAAGCGGGCATGATCCAGCTCGGCGGTCAGGCCATTTTCCTGTCCCCGCGCGATACGCAACTGGGCCGTGGCGAGCCGATCGGCGACTGCGCGATCGTCATGTCGAGCATGCTCGACGCGGTGATGATCCGCACCTTCGCCCATGGCACCCTGACAGAATTCGCTGCCAACTCCCGCGTGCCGGTGATCAACGGTTTGAGCGATGACCTGCACCCGTGCCAATTGCTGGCCGACATGCAGACATTCCTCGAACACCGCGGATCGATCCAGGGCAAAACAGTGGCCTGGATCGGTGATGGCAACAACATGTGCAACAGTTATATAGAAGCGGCGATCCAGTTCGACTTCCAGTTGCGCATTGCCTGCCCGGAGGGTTACGAACCCAACCCTGAATTCGTCGCCAGAGCCGGTGATCGGGTGACCATCGTTCGTGATCCGCAGGAAGCCGTGCGCGACGCTCATCTGGTGAGCACCGACGTCTGGACCTCGATGGGCCAGGAAGAGGAAACCGCAAAGCGCCTGAAGTTGTTCGCGCCGTACCAGGTTACGCGCGCCCTGCTCGATCTGGCCGCCGAGGATGTCTTGTTCATGCATTGCCTGCCCGCCCACCGCGGCGAAGAGATCAGCCTCGACGTGCTCGACGATAAACGCTCCGTCGCCTGGGATCAGGCCGAAAACCGTCTGCATGCGCAAAAGGCCCTGCTCGAGTTTCTCGTCCCGCCTTCGTACCACCACGCATGAGCCAGCCATTACTGCTCAACCTGCGCAACCTCGCCTGCGGTTATCAGGATCAACGCGTGGTGCAGAACCTCAACCTGCACTTGAACGCCGGCGATATCGGTTGCCTGCTTGGCTCTTCAGGGTGCGGCAAGACCACTACCCTGCGCGCAATTGCCGGTTTCGAGCCGGTGCACGAAGGCGACATCACCCTCGCGGGCGAGACGCTTTCCCGTGCCGGTTTCACCCTTGCGCCGGAGAAACGCCGGATCGGCATGGTATTTCAGGATTACGCACTGTTTCCGCATTTGAGCGTGGCCGAGAACATTGCTTTTGGCATTCGCAAGCATCCGCAAAAAAGTCGTGTGACCGAAGAATTGCTTGAATTGGTCAACCTGAAAAATCTCGGCAAACGCTTTCCGCACGAGCTTTCAGGTGGCCAGCAGCAACGGGTCGCACTGGCCCGAGCGCTGGCACCAGAGCCGCAATTGCTGCTGCTCGACGAGCCTTTCTCCAACCTCGACGGTGAACTGCGGCGCAAGCTCAGCCACGAAGTACGCGGCATTCTCAAGGCACGCGGTACCAGTGCGATTCTGGTAACGCATGATCAGGAAGAAGCCTTCGCGGTCAGCGATCATGTCGGGGTTTTCAAGGAAGGTCGGCTAGAGCAGTGGGACACGCCCTACAATCTCTATCACGAACCGCTGACACCTTATGTCGCCAGCTTCATTGGCCAGGGCTACTTCATTCGGGGGCAGTTGAACAGCCCGGAATCGGTGCAGACAGAATTGGGCGAGCTTCGCGGTAATCGTGCTTATACCTGGCCGATTGGTGGCGCCGTCGATGTCTTGCTGCGACCGGACGATATCGTCTATGCGCCGGACAGCGGTTTGAAGGCGCGGATTGTCGGCAAGTCGTTTCAGGGCGCATCAACGTTGTATCGGTTGCAGATGCCGACCGGTGCGCAGCTCGAATCGATTTTCCCAAGCCATGCCGATCATCTGGTCGGTGCCGAAGTAGGGATTCGTGTCTCAGCCGAACATTTGGTGCTGTTTCAGGCATCCGGCAGCACCGCCGCGCAGATCTCAGCGACAGAAGCCGGCGTGCGCCGTCACAGTACTGCCAGCTGAAGGGGGGAGCGAGCTTGCTCGCGATTGCAGTTTCACGTTCAACACAGATGTTGACCGGGCCAACGCTATCGCGAGCAAACGCACTCCCACAACAGGTATCGGTCAGCCGAGCATCAGCGTTCCGCTCGCCACGAGCGTCGCATGCCCGCCGATTTTCACCCGATCACCTTCCAGTCGGCAGAACAACTCACCGCCGCGCTTCGAACACTGATACGCCGTCAGGCCCGATTTGCCCAAACGCTTCGACCAGTACGGGATCAGGCTGCAATGCGTCGAACCCGTCACCGGGTCCTCGTTAATGCCGATCGCCGGAGCGAAATAGCGAGAGACAAAATCGTGCTTGCTGCCGCGCGCCGTCACGATTGCCCCCAACCACGGCAGCCTGGCCAATGCAGCCATGTCCGGCTGACAATCCAGAACGGCCTGCTCGGACTCCAGCACTACAAACAATTCATTGCACCCCAGCACATCGACCGCCTCGACACCCAGCGCGCGCTCGACGTCCAGCGTCACGCCCACTTCCGTCGGGACGATGGCCGGGAAGTCCAGCCACAAACGCTCACCTTCACGGCTCACGCTCAGCGGACCGGACTTGCACATGAAGTCCAGCTGTTGAGCCGACTCTTTATAGATGTCGAACAGCACAAAGGCACTCGCCAAGGTGGCATGACCACACAGCGGCACCTCGGTAGTCGGGGTAAACCAGCGGATGTGCCAGACCAGCCCTTCCCGGACGACGAACGCGGTCTCGGCCAGATTGTGCTCGGCGGCAATCTTCTGCATCAGTTCATCGGCAAGCCAGGCATCGAGCCGGTAAACCATCGCCGGGTTGCCACTGAACGGTCGGTCACTGAACGCGTCGACCTGATAGAACTCGAGCTGCATAAACCTCTCCTTGTGTCCGATCATTGCGCATTAGGCCATCTGAATCCGGCCATCAAGCGCGACCGATGTCGGCAAACTTCGCCTGGGTGTGTTCGGCCAGTACCGCCGGGGCCAATTCGACTTCCAGGCCGCGTCGCCCGGCACTGACGAAAATGCTCGCGAAAGTTTGCGCCGAATTGTCGATAAATGTCCGCAGACGCTTCTTTTGACCTAACGGACTAATGCCGCCGAGCAAATAACCGGTCGATCTTTGAGCGGCAGCGGGGTCCGCCATCTCAGCCTTTTTGATCCCGGCGGCGTGCGCCAGGCCCTTCAAGTCGAGACTTCCGACGACTGGCACGACCGCCACCAGAAGTTCGCCTTTCTCGCTCGCAGCCAGCAAGGTCTTGAAAACCTGCGCCGGATCCAGGCCCAGTTTTTCCGCGGCCTCCAAGCCATATGAAGCTGCCTTCGGGTCATGTTCGTAACTGTGTACGCGATGTTCGGCTCGAACTTTTTTTAACAAATCCAATGCAGGGGTCATGACAGCTCCAGACTGAGCGGAGGTGAAAAATCCTGCGCTGGATTCTAGGCCAACATTCGCCGAAAGGCTCGATTTGGCTGCATTTCAACGGGTTGCTGTGCGCTTATACCGTTCGTCAGGGCACGGCGAGCGCGTCAAACAAAACGATCATTCATGTGACTAATAGCTGCAATGTGACAAGTAGTTCACTTCCGACCTTTGACAGTAGCGTTTCTTGTCTATATTTTTTCGAATGTGAATACCGCAAAACGGTACCAACGTTTCAGATGGCAGTAAGCCGAGAACAGGATGGGGATTCTGCCTCGGTGAAGATCGCGCTTTGACCATGATGAAAAAAGCGCCAGACAACAAAAACAATGAGGTTTTCCATGACAACTGCTTTACGACAACCGTCGCTTTCCAGCCAATGCATGGCCGAGTTTCTGGGCACCGCACTGCTGATCTTTTTTGGTACGGGTTGCGTCGCCGCGCTCAAGGTCGCGGGGGCGAGCTTTGGCCTGTGGGAAATCAGCATCATCTGGGGCGTAGGCGTCAGCATGGCGATTTACCTGACCGCCGGCGTTTCCGGTGCTCATCTCAACCCCGCAGTCAGCATCGCATTGTGCATTTTTGCCGACTTCGAAAAACGCAAACTGCCGTTTTACATCCTGGCGCAGATTGCCGGCGCGTTCTGCGGTGCGTTGCTGGTGTACACGCTATACAGCAATCTTTTCTTCGATTACGAACAAGTCCACCAAATGGTTCGCGGCACTCAAGCCAGCCTCGAACTGGCGTCGGTGTTCTCCACGTTCCCGAACCCGGCGCTCTCCACGGCGCAGGCGTTTCTGGTCGAGATGATCATCACAGCCATCCTGATGGGCGTGATCATGTCCCTCACCGACGACAATAACGGCCTGCCAAACGGCCCGATGGCGCCACTGCTGATCGGTCTGTTGATCGCGGTGATTGGCAGTTCTATGGGCCCGCTGACCGGTTTTGCGATGAATCCGGCCCGCGATTTCGGTCCGAAACTGATGACTTTCTTCTCCGGCTGGGGTGGAATTTCCTTCACGGGCGGCCGTGAGATTCCATATTTCCTGATTCCGATCTTTGCACCGATTGTCGGTGCCTGCCTCGGTGCTGCAGCGTATCGCGGGCTGATAGCCCGTCATTTGCCCTGCGCCGAACCTGCTACAACGGACGAAGCACCGGCCATTGACGGCAAACCAAGAACTTCTTGATACCGTAGGCGCGTGATCCTGCCCTCGTGATCCCGCGCCCGACCTCTCCTTTATTTCGTGCAAGGCAATCGACATGACCGACATTCAGAATAAGAACTACATCATTGCCCTCGACCAGGGCACGACCAGCTCGCGCGCGATCATTTTTGATCGTGATGCGAATGTGGTCTGCACCGCACAGCGCGAATTCGTTCAGCATTACCCGCAGGCCGGCTGGGTCGAACATGACCCAATGGAAATCTTCGCCACGCAAAGCGCGGTGATGGTCGAGGCACTGGCCCAAGCCGGCTTGCACCACGATCAGGTCGCGGCCATCGGCATCACCAACCAGCGCGAAACCACGGTTGTCTGGGACAAGACCACCGGTCGCCCAATCTACAACGCCATCGTCTGGCAGTGCCGCCGCAGTACCGAAATCTGTCAGCAGCTCAAACGTGATGGCCATGAGCAATACATCAGCGAGACCACTGGCCTGGTCACCGACCCGTACTTTTCCGGCACCAAGCTCAAATGGATCCTCGACAACGTCGAAGGCAGCCGTGAACGTGCGCGCAAGGGCGAACTGTTGTTCGGCACCGTCGACAGCTGGCTGATCTGGAAATTTACCGGCGGCAAAGTACACGTTACCGATTACACCAACGCCTCGCGCACCATGCTCTTCAACATCCACTCCCTGGAGTGGGACGCGAAAATGCTGGAGGTGCTGGATATCCCGCGCGAGATGCTGCCGGAAGTTAAATCGTCTTCTGAAATTTACGGCCACACCAAAAGCGGCATTGCTATCGGCGGTATTGCCGGCGACCAGCAGGCTGCCCTCTTCGGCCAGATGTGTGTCGAGCCGGGTCAGGCGAAAAACACCTATGGCACCGGGTGCTTCCTGCTGATGAACACGGGCGACAAAGCCGTGAAGTCCAACCACGGCATGCTCACCACCATCGCCTGCGGCCCGCGCGGCGAAGTGGCTTACGCGCTGGAAGGCGCAGTGTTCAACGGCGGTTCGACCGTTCAATGGCTGCGCGACGAATTGAAAATCATCAACGACGCCCATGACACCGAATACTTCGCCAGCAAGGTCAAAGACAGCAACGGCGTTTACCTGGTGCCAGCCTTCACCGGTCTGGGCGCTCCGTATTGGGACCCGTACGCCCGCGGCGCGCTGTTCGGCCTGACCCGCGGCGTACGCGTGGATCACATCATTCGTGCAGCGCTGGAGTCGATTGCCTACCAGACCCGCGACGTGCTCGACGCCATGCAACAGGATTCCGGCGAACGCCTGAAGGCTTTGCGCGTGGACGGGGGTGCCGTAGCGAACAACTTCCTGATGCAATTTCAGGCGGACATCCTCGGCACTCAGGTCGAGCGTCCGCAGATGCGCGAAACCACGGCGTTGGGCGCCGCCTACCTGGCCGGCCTGGCGTGCGGTTTCTGGGGCAGTCTGGAAGAACTGCGCGGCAAGGCCGTGATCGAGCGCGAATTCGAACCGACCCTGGATGAAACAGCCAAAGAAAAACTCTACGCCGGCTGGAAAAAAGCCGTCAGCCGCACCCGCGATTGGGAACCACACGAAGGCGCTGAATAAGCCAGGTCCGGGACCGTAAAAGGTTGTAACTGGTCGGGAGCAGATTCCTGCGTCATCATGGGCAAATTTTGCTCGGCAGCCCAAAGGACGCCCCATGAATCTGCCTCCCCGTCAGCAGCAAATCCTTGAGCTGGTTCGCGAACGCGGCTATGTCAGCATCGAGGAAATGGCCACGCTGTTCGTTGTCACACCGCAAACCATCCGCCGCGACATCAATCAGCTCGCGGAAGCCAATCTGTTGCGTCGCTACCACGGCGGCGCAGCCTATGATTCCAGCGTCGAAAATACCGCTTACGCGATGCGCGCCGATCAGATGCGTGATGAGAAACAACGTATCGGTGAAGCCATCGCCGCACAGATCCCCGATCACGCCTCGCTGTTCATCAATATCGGCACCACCACCGAATCGATTGCCCGGGCGCTGCTCAACCATAATCACCTGAAGATCATCACCAACAACCTGCACGTGGCCTCGATGCTCAGCGCCAAGGACGATTTCGACGTGCTGCTGACCGGTGGCAATGTGCGACGCGACGGTGGGGTGGTCGGTCAGGCGAGTGTCGATTTCATCAACCAGTTCAAAGTCGACTTCGCCCTCGTCGGCATCAGCGGCATTGATGAAGACGGCAGCCTGCTCGACTTCGATTATCAGGAAGTACGCGTTTCGCAGGCGATCATCGCCAATGCGCGGCAAGTGATTCTGGCGGCCGACTCGAGCAAATTCGGACGCAACGCCATGATTCGACTGGGACCGATCAGCCTGATCGATTGCCTGGTAACCGATCAGCCGCCCTCCCCGGCACTGACGCAATTGCTGACGCAGCACAAGATTCGACTCGAAGTCGTTTAACCCGCTCAGCCATATTGATTGCCCGTACCGCCGCCTTCGCGGGCAAGCCACGTTCCCACAGGTTTGTGAAGTGCCCTGTGGGAGCGGGCTTGCTCGCGAATACGGTCGCCCATTCGGTACACCTCTCCCTTCTTGACGCACCCTTGAATGTTCGAAAATTTTCCTTTAACAGCACTTCGATCAGTATTTTCAATCGAAGTTGACTGGCTGTGCGCGCCTTTATGGGCTACCATTTTCGCAAATGAACATTAATGTTCGAATTCCAAACAGACAATTAAAAACCCCGAGGCCAGCCGATGCCAACTTCTACCTTGCCTACGCCCCCTCTCGCTGAGGTCTACGACATCGCCGTGATTGGAGGCGGAATTAATGGCGTGGGCATCGCAGCAGATGCGGCCGGTCGAGGCCTCTCGGTGTTCCTTTGCGAAAAGGACGATCTGGCCAGCCATACCTCGTCGGCCAGCAGCAAGCTGATCCACGGCGGCCTTCGCTACCTCGAACACTACGAATTTCGCCTGGTTCGCGAAGCGCTGGCTGAGCGCGAAGTGCTGCTGAAAAAAGCACCGCACATCGTCAAGCAAATGCGCTTTGTGCTGCCGCACCGTCCGCACCTGCGCCCGGCGTGGATGATTCGCGCCGGCCTGTTCCTTTACGACAATCTCGGTAAACGCGAGCAGCTGCAGGGTTCGAAGAGCCTGAAGTTTGGCGCGGACAGCGCGCTGAAAAGCGAAATCACTAAAGGCTTCGAATACTCCGATTGCTGGGTCGACGATGCGCGGCTGGTGGTGCTCAACGCCATGGCTGCTCGCGAGAAAGGCGCGCACGTTCACACCCAGACCCGCTGCGTCAGCGCTCGTCGAGTCAAAGGTTTGTGGCATCTGCACCTGGAACGCGCTGACGGCAGCCTGTTTTCGATTCGCGCCAAAGCGCTGGTGAATGCGGCCGGCCCATGGGTTGCCAAGTTCATTCGTGACGACCTGAAGATGGAATCGCCCTACGGCATTCGTCTGATTCAGGGCAGCCACCTGATCGTGCCGAAACTCTACGAGGGTGAACATGCGCATATCCTGCAAAACGAAGATCAGCGCATTGTCTTCACCATTCCGTACCTGAATCATTTCACATTGATTGGCACCACCGACCGCGAATACACCGGCGACCCGGCGAAAGTGGCAATCACTGAAGGCGAAACCGATTACCTGCTGAAAGTGGTGAATGCCCACTTCAAGAAGCAGGTCAGCCGCGACGATATCCTGCACAGCTATTCCGGTGTTCGTCCGCTGTGCAACGATGAATCCGACAATCCGTCGGCTGTCACTCGTGACTACACCCTGGCACTGTCGGGCACGGGCGAAGAAGCGCCGTTGCTGTCAGTGTTCGGCGGCAAGCTGACCACCTATCGCAAACTCGCCGAATCGGCGCTGGCCCAGCTGGCGCCGTATTTCACGCACATCAAGCCAAGCTGGACCGCTACAGCGACGCTGCCGGGCGGCGAAGACATGACCACCGCGCAGGCATTGAGCTCGCGGATCCGGGATCGGTTCGATTGGGTACCGACCGAGATCGCCCGCCGCTGGGCCACCACGTATGGCAGCCGCACCTGGCGCATGCTAGAAGGCGTGCAAAATCTGGGCGATCTGGGTGAGCATATCGGCGGCGGTCTCTACACCCGCGAAGTCGATTATCTGTGCAGCGAGGAATGGGCTACCACCGCGCACGACATCCTGTGGCGTCGTAGCAAGCTGGGCTTGTTCACCACACCGGATGAACAGCAGAAACTGCTGAGTTATCTGAGCAAGGTTGGACATCATCGCAGCAAGATCGAAGCGGCCTGATCGCTGATAGGTAAAAGCAAAGCCCCTGAATCGCGAGATTCAGGGGCTTTTTTGCACCTCAATATCTGCAGAATCACCTTACACCGGCATTCGGTTTTCCGAACGAGGATCCGGCAGTCCATTCGGTTAACCGGATTCGCGCGGCACCGCTGAGCGCGCCACAAATATTTAATATCTTTGTAAATCAAGGCGTTGAACAAATCATCCTGGCCTGGCACGAGTCATGCTCTACACTCTCCAGCGAAGGCCTGTAGCGCGTCCTATCGGGAAGTCTGCAGACCGTCGAAGCACAAAAGGGCCGATGAACTGGCTCCATAAAAAAAACAATGTCGAGGAAAATTTGATGCGCATCGTTCCCCACATCCTGGGCGCAGCCATTGCTGCCGCTCTGATTACCACTCCAGTTTTCGCCGCCGAACTCACCGGCACACTGAAGAAGATCAAAGAGTCCGGCACTATCACCCTCGGGCACCGTGACGCCTCGATTCCTTTTTCCTATATCGCGGACGCTTCCGGCAAGCCAGTTGGCTACTCCCACGACATTCAGCTGAAAATTGTCGAAGCCATCAAGAAAGACCTGGACATGCCAGACCTCAAGGTCAAGTACAACCTGGTCACTTCGCAAACCCGTATCCCGCTGGTGCAGAACGGCACTGTTGACCTTGAGTGCGGCTCCACCACCAACAACGTGGAACGTCAGCAGCAAGTCGACTTCTCTGTGGGCATCTTCGAAATCGGCACCCGCCTGCTGTCGAAGAAAGACTCCCAGTACAAAAACTTCGCCGACCTGAAAGGCAAGAACGTTGTGACCACTGCAGGCACCACGTCCGAGCGCATTCTGAAGTCGATGAACGCCGACAAGCAGATGGGCATGAACGTCATTTCCGCCAAAGACCATGGCGAGTCCTTCCAGATGCTGGAATCGGGCCGCGCCGTTGCCTTCATGATGGACGACGCACTGCTGGCCGGCGAAGCCGCCAAGGCCAAGAAAGCCAGTGACTGGGAAGTGACGGGCGATCCTCAGTCCTACGAAATCTATGGATGCATGGTTCGCAAGGGTGACGCTCCGTTCAAGAAAGCCGTGGATGACGCGATCGTTGCGACCTACAAGTCTGGCGACATCAACAAGATCTACGAAAAATGGTTCATGCAACCGATCCCGCCGAAGAACCTGAACCTGAACTTCCCGATGAGCGACGAGCTCAAGGCCCTGATCGCCAACCCGACCGATAAAGCGGCTGACGACAAGAAATCCTGATTCCTGACTAACCTTGTCTCCTGAAAGGGCTGTCACCCTTTCAGGAGTTTGTCACTCCCTGCTGGTATCTTTGGAAACACTCGAACCGCTCGCTGTCGAGCCGCTCGTGTGTGTCTGACCGTCGAGGTCGGACGGAAATGGATGTCCCCAGGCGGGCACTTGTACATCGATCGTATCCGAGGGGAGACCCCTGATGAATTACAACTGGGACTGGAGCGTGTTCTTCAGGTCCACCGGGGTTGGCAGCGAGACCTATCTCGACTGGTACATCTCCGGTTTGGGCTGGACCATTGCCATCGCCATCGTGGCCTGGATCATTGCGCTGATGCTGGGCTCGATTCTGGGCGTCATGCGCACCGTGCCTAACCGCTTCGTGGCAGGCATCGCGACCTGCTACGTCGAATTGTTCCGTAACGTACCGCTGCTGGTTCAGCTGTTCATCTGGTACTTCCTGGTACCCGACCTGCTGCCGCAAAACCTGCAGGACTGGTACAAGCAAGACCTCAATCCGACCACATCCGCCTACTTGAGCGTCGTCGTCTGCCTCGGCCTGTTCACCGCTGCCCGCGTCTGCGAGCAGGTACGAACGGGTATCCAGGCGCTGCCGCGTGGCCAGGAATCCGCCGCTCGCGCGATGGGTTTCAAACTGCCACAGATCTACTGGAACGTGCTGCTGCCCCAGGCTTACCGAATCATCATTCCGCCGCTTACCTCCGAATTCCTGAACGTGTTCAAGAACTCTTCGGTTGCGTCGCTGATCGGCCTGATGGAGCTGCTCGCGCAGACCAAACAGACTGCCGAGTTCTCTGCCAACCTGTTTGAAGCCTTTACCCTGGCGACCTTGATTTACTTCACCCTGAACATGAGCCTGATGTTGCTGATGCGCATGGTCGAGAAGAAAGTCGCCGTGCCGGGCCTGATCTCCGTAGGGGGTAAATGATGGAATTCGACTTCTCGGGCATCGTCCCGGCCCTGCCGGGTTTGTGGAACGGCATGGTCATGACGCTGCAACTGATGGTGTTGGGCGTGGTCGGCGGGATCATCCTCGGTACGATCCTGGCCCTGATGCGTCTGTCCCACAGCAAACTGCTGTCGAACATCGCTGGCGCCTACGTCAACTATTTCCGCTCGATCCCGCTGCTGCTGGTCATCACGTGGTTCTACCTGGCGGTACCGTTCGTACTGCGCTGGATCACCGGCGAAGACACCCCGATTGGCGCCTTCGCCTCGTGCATCGTCGCGTTCATGATGTTTGAAGCCGCGTATTTCTGCGAAATCGTCCGCGCCGGTGTGCAATCCATTCCCAAAGGTCAGATGGGCGCTGCCCAGGCGCTGGGGATGAACTACAGCCAGGTGATGCGTCTGATCATCCTGCCGCAAGCGTTTCGCAAAATGACGCCGTTGTTGCTGCAACAGAGCATCATCCTGTTTCAGGACACCTCGCTGGTTTACGCGGTCGGTCTGGTGGATTTCCTCAATGCTTCGCGCGCCAGTGGCGACATCATCGGCCGCTCCAATGAGTTCCTGGTTTTCGCAGGTCTCGTGTACTTCATCATCAGCTTTGCCGCCTCGCAGCTGGTCAAGCGTCTGCAAAAAAGGTTCGCCGTATGATCTCTATCAAGAACGTCAACAAGTGGTATGGGGACTTCCAGGTACTGACTGATTGCAGCACCGAGGTCAAAAAAGGCGAGGTGATCGTGGTGTGCGGGCCGTCGGGTTCCGGCAAATCCACCCTGATCAAGTGCGTCAATGCGCTGGAACCGTTCCAGAAAGGCGACGTGGTCGTCGACGGCACCTCGATCGCCGATCCGAAAACCGACCTGCCGAAACTGCGCTCGCGCGTGGGCATGGTGTTCCAGCATTTCGAGTTGTTTCCGCACCTGACCATTACCGAAAACCTGACCATCGCGCAGATCAAGGTGTTGGGCCGCAGCAAGGAAGAAGCGACCAAGAAAGGCATGCAGCTGCTCGAGCGGGTCGGCCTTGCGGCTCACGCCCACAAGCATCCGGGCCAGCTCTCCGGGGGTCAGCAACAGCGCGTGGCAATTGCCCGCGCGCTGGCGATGGACCCGATTGTCATGCTGTTCGATGAACCGACTTCGGCCCTCGACCCGGAAATGGTCAACGAAGTGCTCGACGTGATGGTGCAACTGGCCCACGAAGGCATGACGATGATGTGCGTGACCCACGAAATGGGCTTCGCCCGCAAAGTGGCCGACCGGGTGATCTTCATGGACCAGGGCAAGATCATCGAAGACTGCCAGAAAGAGGAATTCTTCGGCGACATCAGCGCCCGCTCCGAACGTGCGCAGCATTTCCTCGAGAAGATCCTGCAGCACTAAGAAAGGCTCCGCTCCCCAAATGTGGGAGTGGGCTCTGTGGCGAGGGGGCTTGCCCCCGTTCGGCTGCGCAGCAGTCGTAAAATTGTACTGTTGCTGCAATTTTGGGGCGGCTTCGCCACCCAACGGGGGCAAGCCCCCTCGCCACAGGCCAGCTCCCACAGGGACCGCTGGTGGTGCTCCAAGTAAGTGTTGTGGTTGACCCAAGGCATCTGTGATGAAATGCGACCCCACCCTTTATCGCGCCGCGCCGCCATCACTCGCCGTGAAACCCCGTTTGATCCGCCATCTGTTCCTGCCGCCGCTGGTCATCGCCCTGATGATCGGACTGGGTTACGTCGGCTATTGGGTCAGTGAACATTATGGAATTCGCAGCCTCAGCGAAAACGGCCAGCGGCAGCTCGAACTGCACGCCCGCGCCGTCGAAAGCGAGATCAGCAAATACACTTACCTGCCCAGCCTGCTGGAACTGGAATCGAGTGTTTCCGACTTGTTGGCCGAGCCTGATGCAGCGCACCGGCAAACGGTCAATGAATACCTCGAAGGCCTCAATCGGCGAAGCCGCAGCCGGGCCATTTACGTGATGGACACCGCCGGGCGTGTCGTGGCCACCAGCAATTGGCGTGATTTCGACAGCTATCTGGGTGAAGACCTGTCCTTTCGCGCCTATTTCAAGGACGCCGTGCGCGGTCAGCCGGGACGCTTCTACGGCATCGGCAGTACCAGCGGCGAACCCGGTTATTACCTCGCCCACGGCCTGGAAGAACAAGGCAAGATCATCGGCGTCGCGGTGGTCAAAGTGCGCCTTGAAGCCATGGAAGAACGCTGGCAACGCGCGCGTCTGGAGGCTTTCGTCAGCGACGAAAACGGCATCATCATTCTTTCCAGCGATCCGGCTCGACGCCTCAAGTCAGTGGTGCCTCTGAGCGAAGACACAAAAGAGAAACTGGCGCGAAGCCTCCAGTACTACTGGTTTCCGCTGAATGAATTACAGCCGCTCGCCCGCGAGACACTCGCCGAAGGTGTGGAGAAACTGACCTTCCCCGCCAACAGTGAAGTGGATGCAGAGGCTGAAGACATCAGTTACCTCTCGCAAACCCGCCCGCTGAGTGACACGCCGTGGCACTTCACCCTGCTCACGCCGCTGGAGGATTTGCGCCGTGAGGCCATTAATCAAGGCATTCTGGTGGCGGTCGCGTTTGCCCTTGTGGCGTTCCTGCTGATCGCCTGGAATGAACGCCGAAAAGTCATCGCCACCCGCCTCGCCGCCCGGGAAGCCTTGCAGCAAGCCAACAATCAACTTGAGCGTCGGATTACCGAACGCACCACCGACCTGCGCGCCAGCAATGAGCGGCTCAAGAGCCAGATCCGCGAACGCCGGCAGGCCGAGGAGACATTGCGACGGGCGCAGGATGAACTGGTGCAAGCCGGTAAACTCGCGGCCATCGGTCAGATGTCCACCAGCATCGCTCATGAATTGAACCAGCCCTTGGCAGCGCTGCGCACGTTGTCGGGCAACACCGTACGTTTTCTCGAACGTGGCCAGCTGGATGTGGCCAGCACCAATCTGAAAACCATCAACGAATTGATCGACCGCATGGGCCGGATTACCGCCAGCCTGCGCTCCTTCGCCCGTCGCGGCGATGACAAAGGTCAGGCCAGCCTCGGTAAGGCCGTGGACGCGGCGATGCAACTGCTGGGCAATCGTATCGACAGCGCGCACCTGCAGGTGAATCGGGAATTCGCCGATGTCCAGGTACAGATCGACCAGACACGTCTGGAACAGATTCTGGTCAACCTGATCGGTAATGCCCTCGATGCGATGCAGTCGCAACCGCAACCAGCGCTGTGGCTGGAAGGCGAAATATTCGATGACAAGTGTCGTCTGCGCGTACGCGACAACGGCCACGGCATTGACGCCGAAGCGCGCAAACACCTGTTCGAACCGTTCTTTACCACCAAACCGGGCGAGCAGGGTCTGGGCCTCGGCCTGACACTTTCCGCCAGCCTCGCCGCGGCCACGGGCGGACATTTAGGTGTCGAGCACCCGGCCAGCGGCGGTACCACCTTCGTCCTCAGTTTACCGTTGGTAAGCCATTCTCCCGCCGAGCCGATATGAACAACGACCTTAGTGTATTGATTGTCGAAGACGACCCCCATGTGCTGCTGGGCTGCCAGCAGGCCTTGACCCTCGAAGACATTCCCTGTGTGGGCGTCGGCAGCGCCGAAGAAGCTCTGGAGCGGGTCGGCGACAATTTTGCCGGCATCGTCATCAGCGACATTCGTCTGCCGGGCATCGATGGGCTGGAACTGCTGACCCGCCTCAAGGCCCGCGATCGCAGTCTGCCAGTGGTGCTGATTACCGGCCACGGCGACATTTCCATGGCCGTCGGCGCGATGCAAAAAGGCGCCTATGATTTCATGGAGAAACCGTTCTCCCCGGAACGTCTGGTTGACGTCGCCCGCCGCGCGCTGGAGCAGCGTAGCCTGGCGCGGGAAGTCTCCTCGCTGCGTCGACAACTGGCCGAGCGTGACTCCCTCGAAGGGCGAATCATCGGCCGTTCGCCGGCCATGCAAAACCTGCGGGAACTGATCGCCAACGTCGCCGACACCTCGGCCAATGTGCTGATCGAAGGTGAAACCGGAACCGGCAAGGAACTGGTTGCGCGGTGCCTGCACGATTTCAGTCGGCGCCACACCCAACAGTTTGTCGCACTCAACTGCGGTGGCCTGCCGGAGAGTCTGTTCGAAAGTGAAATTTTCGGCCACGAAGCCAATGCATTCACCGGCGCCGGTAAACGGCGGATCGGCAAGATCGAACACGCGGACGGTGGCACGCTGTTTCTCGACGAAGTGGAAAGCATGCCCTTGCCGCTGCAGATCAAATTGCTGCGGGTGTTGCAGGAACGCACCCTCGAACGCCTCGGCTCCAACCAGAGCGTCGCTGTGGATTGCCGGGTCATCGCGGCGACCAAATCCGATCTGGATGAGTCGAGCAAGGCCGGCGAGTTTCGCAGCGACTTGTATTACCGCCTGAACGTGGTGACCCTCGAACTGCCGCCGTTGCGCGAACGTCGCGAGGACATCCTGCAACTGTTCGAACATTTCCTGCAGCAGTCATCCCTGCGCTTCGACCGTGCGGCGCCGGAGCTGGACAACCAGACCCTGTCCAACCTGATGAGCCATGACTGGCCAGGCAACGTGCGCGAGCTGCGCAATGTCGCCGAACGCTACGCCCTCGGTTTGCCGGCCTTCAAGAAAAGCGGCCCCAGCGGCAGCAATCAGGGCCTGGCATTTGCCGAAGCGGTTGAAGCGTTTGAGCGCAATCTGCTCAACGATGCCTTGCAGCGCAGTGGCGGCAACCTGACTCAGGCGAGTCAGGAACTGGGCATGGCCAAGACCACGCTGTTCGATAAAGTGAAAAAATACGGGCTCAGCCACTGATGGACCTGATGTTCAAAGCACTCCTGGGCGCAGGGGTGGTGTTAATCCTCGCTGCACTGGCCAAGACCAGGAACTATTACATCGCCGGGCTGGTGCCACTGTTTCCGACTTTTGCCTTGATTGCTCACTACATCGTCGGCAAGGGGCGCTCGCTGGAGGACCTGAAGGCCACCATTGTGTTTGGCATGTGGTCGATCATTCCGTACTTCATTTATCTGGCGACGTTGTACGTCATGATTGACCGGCTGCGCCTGGAGACTTCGCTCGCGGTAGCGGCCGTCGCATGGCTGATTGCAGCGACGGCGCTGGTTTCGGTCTGGGTCCGAATCCACGGCTGAGCAAAAATCACCCGTGGATTGTGCGCTTACAGAAGGTTGTGGCCTGGCGCGGGATCAATCTGCGCCCAATGCGAAGTGTCTTCACGATGCGCCTGCAAATATGGCAACACCGCCGCGAGCAGCGGCACTTTGAACGCCTCCTGAAAGCGATGGGCCAGCCCCGGAATCAACTTCAACTGACTGCCGCGAATGTGCGCCGCCAGATGCACGCCGTGCATCACCGGTAGCAAGGGGTCTGCCGTGCCGTGCACTACAAGGGTCGGCACCCGTAACTGATTGAGCAGCGCCACCCTGCTGCGCTCCGCTAGAATCGCCATGATCTGGCGTTTCACACCCTCGGGGTTGAAAGCCCGGTCATACGATTGCGCCGCTTGCTCGAGCAACGCCTGCCGATCATCGCTGATCGTCGGGCTGCCCAATGCCGCGAGCAAATCCGCCTGTTGTTCCAGGGCCACCTCGCGATTCGGCGCACTGCGGCGCGAGAGCAACTGCACCAATGCCGCCGTCGGAGCCGGCAGCCCTTCGGCGCCGGAGGTGGTCATGATCAGCGTCAGGCTCTCGACCCGTTCTGGCGCCATGGCCGCCATGTGCTGGGCGATCATGCCGCCCATGCTCGCGCCCAGCACATGGAATTGCTCGACGTGCAAAGCATCCATCAAACCGAAAGCGTCACCCGCCATGTCAGTCAGCGTGTAAGGCGCGGCCACCGATAAACCCAGTTTGTAACGCAACACTTCGAAGGTCAGATTGGCGTCGACCGGCGTTGTACGCCACGTCGACAGACCGACATCGCGATTGTCGTAACGGATCACCCGGAAGCCTTGCTGACACAGCGCCACCACCACCTCGTCCGGCCAGTGAATCAACTGTCCGCCCAAGCCCATCACCAGCAACAGCGCCGGGTCCGATGCACGGCCTATGCTCTGGTACGCCAGGCTCACCTGCGCAAGGTCGACCCGTTCGGTGGGAACATCGACATCACATCGCGAAGCCGCAAAAGACGGCAAGCCGAATAACAACGCGGCCACAAATATGGCCCGTGATAAAAACAAAGCACGCATGAAAAAACACCGAAACGCAGAACCCCAATAGAGCGCGAGTCTGATGAAATTTGTTCAAGTGCGCTGCCACAGTTCCGTGACAGTTTGATGAAGAGCGCTGAACGGTCGGTGCGGTAATTATGTAGTGACTACGCCCCGCTGGACTTCCATTAAATGGCCCGCACCGGGGGTGGATCTGCCGCTCCCTCTGAACGAGCCACATCGTCATGCCCGACAGACTCATTTTCGACCTCCCCTCCCCGGTGCAAATCGCCGCCCCCTTCTTGTCGGCGTTGCCGCCCCAATTCGACGAAAGTCTGTTTCTGAGCGCTAGCGCACGCTGGCGAGAGAGCAGCGACGGCCTGCACGGGCTGATGGGTGCTTGCCCGGGAATTCGCGAAACACTCGAGCAACTGCTCAAACAGGAACTGAACCTGGATGGACAACAAGCCGGGTTGCTCTTCACCCGCACGGCGGAACACCCCGAACGCTTCGTCAGCCTCACCGCCGCCTGTGCCTACGTTATGCAGCATCCGACCCTGGAGACGACACTTGATCAGCAATGTCGAGTGACGGGGCTGAATCACGCCCATGCGTTGTCGCAACTCACGCCGTTGCAATGGCTCGAACGGCTCAAGGAGCTTGACCCGGAACGCTCGCACGGCGAGCGCTGGCGAACCTTCTGGGAGGCGCGTGCCCCGGGTACTCCGGTATCGCGACAGACTTACGTCATCCAGCAATACCGCAGCCATTTTGAAGCAGCCGCTCAAATCGCATTCGCGCAGAGAACCCTCACGGCAGAACAGCTCAAACGCTTGCAGTTGATCATCGATGCGCCCAGCGGGGGGCTGGCGGCGAGTGACGAGCGCATTCATACCGAGCAACTGACCCTGGTGCTGAGCAACAAAAGCAGAATCAAACCTACAGGCGCCTGGGTCATCACCACGGCCGGCCTGTCCAGCGACGGCCATTTGCTTTATTTGCCCAGCCGATCGGTCGCCATCCAGCGATTCGATCAGCGCAGCGATATGCAAGCCTGGCTGTCGCGGCAGGCACTTGTCCCGAGCGGTTTACCCGACAGCCCCCTTCAATTTGAATATACCGCCAGAACCGATCCCTTGACCGTGGGGGCAAGCGATCTGTTTGCGGCTTACCAGCAAGCGCAGATAACGGCGTTAAGGCATGGTTCCCATGGCAAAGCAGGCATGGCAAACCATGGCGCACATTCGCTCGCACAGGCCGACCAAGTGGATCTGCAACTGCGCAAGGCGACCGTAATCGCCTCGCCGCCCAGGCTGCAAGCTGCGCATGAAGAGTCCCTGCCGGACGAACCCTCACTCTTCGGCAGCCTGTACGCCGACATCCCGTGGGACCTGCGCCAGGCCGCGCTGAAAAAACAGCGCGATGCACTCCAGGCACTGATTGAAGAAGTGGGCAGCGGCGATGGCCTGCAGCCTTTCAAGGATTCTTTGAAAACATTGGGGACCGCCGAAGACAACGCTGACAACGCGGCGTCCGCCCTGCTTAACCGGTCACGCACGCTCGACGTTGTCACGTTCCAGCGCGAGTTTGCTCATCTGCACAGCGCTCATAAATCAGCATTGCTGGCAGAGGCTCAGCTGCAATTGAGGCTCAAACAACTCAGTGTCGATGAGCACAAGCTGATCACGACGTTGCTGGACACTTCAGACGAGTCGAAACCGGATGCGGTAGCTGCCAGCCTTACCTTGTCGATGAGCGAACAAAACGGCGACAAAACCACGGTCCATGCCCAGGAAATCAAAGGGGCATTCGTAGTGACACAAGCGCACGTGCTGACCGACGCCGACTCGCCGCACAGCGTGATTCTATACTGGCCCGGCAGCGGCGGCGGCCTGCAGCGATTCAGCAACCGTCGTGAGCTTGAGCGGCAGGTCTTCAAAGTCGACGGGCAAGAAAACGGCGCAGCGCTGGCGTTGAAAAAAATCAGCGGCGACGCGCTGCAATACAGTCTGAACGGGCTTAATACCGACTTCGAAGAACAGGCCGGCAGCTTCCGCCAGCGCCACGCTGATGCCGCCGAAGCCGGGCAACTTGCCGAACAACTGGAAATGTTGCGCCAAAAAGCGCGTTCCGCTTTCCAGGTTCCGGTACACGCTGCCAGAACTCTGTCCTTTGCGCATGTGTTGGAGCAGAACGACAGTGGCGTCCTCTCCGCCAATCTCGCGGGCTGGCTCACCCGTCTGACCGAGGTCGAGCGTATCGGGCTTAAAAATCTGATTGAGGCGTACATTCTCGCGATGCGCAAAAGCCACGCGCTCATGACCATTGCCCTGGAGCCCCGTGATGATTTCACTCGCAAGCACCTACACGCCCGGCTGACAAAAGACTTTTCAATCGAAGGGCATTTCGCTGTGCAAGTGGAACTGCCCGACTCGACCACCACCCAGACAGTGCCGCAATCCGGCCCAGGCGGAATCCGCAAGACGACAGTCATTGTTCCCGGCAACCGGCGCAGCAAAATGTCACTTGAGGACCTTGCGCAGCTCAATGTCGATAACGTTCATTCGGTGCTGGAGGACGCGGTGTCAAAGCGTCTGATCTTCATGCGGCTGGAAGTCACCGCAGCCCGGCAACAGGATCGCTTTCGCTTGTTGAACGGCATCAACCTGCCCTACCTGCGCAAAGTCTTGCCGGAACTGGACCTGCCCAAGGCCTATGAACAAAAGATTCTCGACACGTTCCTGGGAGGAGCCGACGAGCCCGTCTTCGTCAGACAGCATCGTCGGGAAAGTCTTGTCGAGCCCTGGCGCCTGATGCTGAAAATCCAGGGTGAATGCGCACGGCTGCAACATCACATCAACAGTGATGAACTGCAGGTGTTGAACATTGCCATCGACGCCAACACACCCCAGGCGTGGCTCGCCAAAGGCAAGCGAGTGGTCTTGCTGCCAGTGTCGCTTGGCGTGGGCGGCAAGGACACCCGCGACGAGGGCCCTGTCACCCTGTCGGGCGTTAATTTCATCGAAGAACAGCTCAGCGCCATCACCCTGCTGTACCTGCCGGACAGCCCCGACGGGCAATTCCTGCGCCGCTACGACAACCTTGAAGCAGCGCGCAAAGGCCTTTACACCCTGTGCGGGGATGACAAATGGGTCAGTTATCTGGCTGGCAAAACCTTGCACGGTAATGTCAGGGCGCATGTAAACCGGATCAATCAGGCCGTGGACAAACACTTTGATGCCGTGATCGCCGTCGGGGTTCGCTGGCCGCAGACCACCTCGCTGGCCGCTCACCTGCTGGATGCCCACATGGGGCGCCTGATCGAAGCCCATCGCGGCTCCTCCCGTTCCAACGATGACCTGTTCTTGGAGCGCTACGCGTTGACCGGCCCGCGCGCCTTCAATTACATGAAAATGGCCATGGGGATGGTGCCCTTTGTTGGCAGTGCGCTGGCTCTCTACGATGCCTGGACCGCTGCGAACCAGGCTGTGGCGGCGTTTTTACGCGGGGAAGTGGGTGACGGCGTGGCGCAAATCGAGTCGATGCTGTTGTCGTTGATCGACGCGTTCATGGACCTGCTGCCGGGCGAAGCGCTGACCGCGGCAGCTTCACGCACGGCACGCTCGCTTACGCAGAGTCGCCAGCTTCATCGGCTGGCCAGGAACGTCGCTGCGGTCCATGGAGCCTCCCGGCGTCAGGCCCGGCATGTGGCGAAACGCTTCAACGGCTACGATTATGAACAACCCATTTCCCTTGCCGATTTGCAGCCCGGCAAGCACGGTCTCTACCGAGGCATTTACCGGCATGCGGACGGTAACTTCATCGAACGCCAAGGACGCCTTTTCCAGGTCGAACTTGACAGGGATTCGCAGAGCTGGCGTTTGCTCGGCAACTCGCAAAAAACCTACAAGCAACCCATTGCAATGAATGAAGCCGGTGATTGGGACACCTGGTATGGCGTCTACGGCAGCACGCAGAAAGGAGGCGGACTGGGCGGCGGACAAGCGCTCGGACACCTGGCCGATGCGATTGACCCGCTATGGCCGCTGGCGATTCGCCACCGGTTGCCGCGTTGGTGGGCAGACAGGACGTTTCGCCGTCATCACCAGTTGACCGAGACGATCGACGACCTTGCACCCCAGCTGAATACCCGCGTCAAGAAAACCAGTGAAACGCTCAACCGATACCACGATGCAACGCCGGAAAATCGCCCGGCATTGATGCCGGCCGCCGATGCCGAGTGTGTCGGAGATATCGAATTCGCCACCAGGCAATACAATATGCTGGCTGAACTGAAACCCCTGACCAGCGGGCGAAAACAGCGCTCCGTGATCGAAATGCAAAGCAGCGCCGCCTGGCTGCTGACTGATCGTTACCGCCAACGCGCGATTTTCCTCTCACAAAGCAGTCGTCCGCTGACGGATCAGATCCTGAAAATGTCCAGGGACCTCGATAATTTGCCAGCCAACGCCCTCAGCGCGCGCCTGATCCTGCTGGAGGACATCCGCAAGCTGCGCGTCGAGTTCGTGAACAAGCTGGATGAGTTGGAGACGTTAAAGGGCGACGTCAATCGCTGGTTTGATCGCATCGGGCTGAAAAAGGACAAGGACCAGATCAAACATCAGGTCGACGCCTTGAACACGACGCTCAGCGACGCCAATCTGACCTACCTGAGGGCCGCGCACCGGCTGGAAATCGTCAAGCATTACGGCACCGTCGACGAAGTTTCCTGGTTGTACCTGCAAGGACAGGCCCAGAAGCTTCGCGCCAGGGTCGATCGCGCTTTGTATATGCAAGACAGCCTCCCTGAAGTCAGCGTAACAAGGGAGCAACGTAATCAAATCCTCCAGAACTGCATCACGCTGTACACGCAGTTCCGACGCGAAATGAAAGTCTGGACCACTAGCTACCCGCAGCATTTCCACATGGATGCCGTTGAACCGCTGCTGAACGGGATCGACAAGATGAGCGAGCGGGCGCGCAAGGCAATTGATCATCCTGCCCTGTCGGCACCGGCCGGAGAGATCCGCAAGAAAGTCTTTTCCAGCGAAGACGGCGAGTGGCTGATAGGAGTCGAGAAGTGGGATCCGAAAAAGAAGACGCGGCACTATCAGATAAATGACGGAGAAGTCTGGGCGCAGACCAGTGACGGCAAGTTTCGTCTCCAGGCCCCGTCGACAGTCGCACCGGCACCGGCACCGGCTCAAACGATCACGGCGCTGGTCGAAGAAGCCGGCAAACGCCTGGATTTCCAGCCGACTTACCTGGCCAAGGTAAAAACCTATGCCGACCAGGACATGCTCCCTGTCGACCTGGAACACATGATGGTCAGCGAAGCCGCCGAACTGACCCGCCGCGCTGATCGCATCCAGAAGCTGGATGCGCAGAACCCGCTGATTCAAAAACTGCGCGACGAGGCCGGAGCACTCAAGATCACCGGCCGGGAAATGCGTACGCGCCAGGCGCTGACGACTAAAAAGCCCACGGGCGGAATGCTCGCAGATCTGCTCGAGCAGGACGCAGTGGAAATTCGCAAAACCAGCCCGCTGAAAAACCTGGGAAAACGCAAAGAAGGACGAATCGATTACTTGCAGGAATACGAAATCTGGGACAAGACGCTCACACCTTCCGAGTTGCTGTGGTACGCCCACTTCCACTACGCCAGTGCAAAACCGGTGATGCGACAATTCGAAAAAGCCCACTTGAAGCTGCCTGAACACCGATTCCTGACACACGCTGACGACGCCAACCTGCCCTATGCGGACATTGGTAAGCGATCAACGGTCGTTGATCACTTCGAACGCTTTTGAATGCGAAATGCAAGCGGGTCGCCCCTCGTGAGGGGCGACCCCAAGGCCAGCTGACCAGGCGGCGATTTCGCCATACTTGTGCGCGGCAAAGGCCATCCAGCTTTTCAGGTGCGGGTCGAGCTTGTCTTCGCATGCGCGGTCCACCGGGCTGTGCAACAGCGAACAGACACTGCTGACCCACAGGTTGTCGCCGAAACGTTCCTGCGCCGGTTGCAGTTGCGCTAGTGCTTGCTCCAGTTCGCAGCGCCAAATGTCATGACCGTTGTCCAGGCCCACCGACAGAATTTTGTAAGTGGGCAGCCGGTCCAGCACTTGGCCGAGCTGATCCGGTGCGCGCACCGCGTCGATGTGCAAGCCATGCACCGGCAGGCTGACCGCCAGACCGAGGTTGTCTGTCAGCCCGCTGAAGCCGGTGGCCACGAGTTTTTTCAGCGGCGAATATTGAAGGATGTGGTAAGCGCGCTCGAAGGCGTTTTTCCAGGCCTGCGGCAAGTCGAGTGTCAAAATCGGTTCGTCGATCTGCACCCATTCCACCCCTTGGTCAGCGAGGCGCACGAGTATGTCGTTGTAGACCGGCAGCAATCGCTCCAGCAGATCGAGATAGTCGAAATCCCTGCCTTTGGCCTTACCCAGCCAGAGGTACGTCAGCGGGCCGATGATCACCGGTTTGACGGTGTGACCGAGAGCACGAGTTTCGACTTCCTCGAACAGCCAGTCGAAGTTGCCGACGGGCAGCCAATCGATGCCGATGCGCGGGAAACCAAGTGTGTGTGCCAGGACCATGATCAAATTGCTCTCTATAAAAGGTGCGGTAAACCATGGCGCCATTGTCGACAGCCCGAGCAGCATGAGACAAACTCAACCTTTTCGTGTTGATCACAAGTTTTCCTCATGGAGCCGCCGGTGCTTGAAATCCGTCACCTGAAAACCCTGCACGCGTTGCGCGAAGCCGACAGCCTGGTCGATGCAGCCGATCGGCTGCACTTGACCCAGTCGGCGCTGTCGCACCAGTTCAAGGAACTTGAAGAGCGCATGGGCATGGCGCTGTTCGTACGCAAAACCAAACCCGTGCGATTTACCAGCGCCGGTTTGCGCTTGCTGCAGTTGGCCGATGCGACCCTGCCATTGCTGCGTGGCGCCGAGCGCGACATTGCGCGCCTGGCTGGCGGGACCGCAGGGCGATTGCACATGGCGATCGAGTGCCACAGCTGTTTTCAGTGGCTGATGCCGACCATCGACCAGTTCCGCGATGCCTGGCCGGAAGTCGAACTGGACCTGGCTTCGGGTTTTTCTTTCGCACCGCTGCCGGCCCTGGCCCGAGGCGATCTGGATTTAGTGGTGACGTCCGATCCCCTGGAACTGGCCGGCATCACCTACGTGCCGCTGTTCACTTATGAAGCGATGCTTGCGGTGGCTAATCAGCACCGCTTGGCCAGCAAGGCCTGCATCGTCCCGGAAGACCTGCTCAGCGAAACCCTCATCACCTACCCGGTGGAACGTGATCGGCTGGACATCTTCACCCGTTTCCTCGAACCCGCCGACATCGAACCGGCGCAGGTACGCACCTCGGAACTGACGGTGATGATGATGCAACTGGTCGCCAGCGGACGCGGCGTGTGCGGCATGCCGCACTGGGCGTTGCACGAGTACAGCTCACGGGGCTACGTGAAAGCCAAGCGGCTGGGTGAGAAAGGTCTGTTTGCGACGCTGTATGCCGGGATTCGCGCGGACATGCTGGATGCGCCGTACATGCGTGACTTCCTGCTGACGGCGAAGGACACCTCGTTCTCGACGCTCGACGGGGTCAGCGCGGTTAAATAAAACGACACACATTCTGTGGCAGCGCATGGGTCTCAGAGCTCGCGCCTTGCTGCTCAACGCATGGCTGACATCCAGTCGCTCGATCCACATCTTCAAGCCGTCCTGCGTTGCTCGAGCATCAGCCGTACCGCGAGCGCCGCCAGCACAAACCCCATGAAGTAGCGCTGCACTGCCAGCCAGGTAGGGTTACTGACGAACCATGAGGCAATCCCTGCCGCAAACAGCGCGATCAACAGGTTGACGCTGAAACTGACGCTAATCTGGGTCAGGCCCAGCACGATGCTCTGAGCGAACACCGAACCGTGCTCCGGTGAGATGAATTGCGGAAACACCGAGAGGTAGAACACCGCGATCTTCGGGTTCAACGCACTGGTGAGGAACCCCATGGTGATCAGTTTTCGCGAAGAGTCAGGCGGCAACTGTTGAGCTTCAAACGGTGAGCGGGCGCCCGGCTTGACTGCCTGCCAGGCCAGCCACAACAAGTACAGTGCGCCAGCCCACTTGAGCACTTCGTAGGCCATCGGCACCGCCACAAACACTGCGGTCAAACCGGCGGCTGCCGCAAACAGATGCACAAGAAAACCAGCGACCACGCCCAGCAGCGACGTCACCCCGGCCTTGCGTCCCTGACAGATCGAACGCGAGATCAGGTAAATCATGTTCGGCCCCGGCGTGAGCACCATGATCAGCGCGGCGGCAGCAAAAATCAGCACATCGTGTAGCGGAATCATGGCGAGTCCCTTTGGCATGAATGGGCAATTGATCGTGCCCGGCGAACCACGATCAAACGGCAGGATGAAGTTCGTGTCAATGGCGCCAGCATGACATCACCGCGGCAAACGCCAGGCGATTCCCGCGTCCAGGAAATGATTCGTCTCAGTCAGTTGCGCGAAGTTGAAGCCGGGCGTCTATGCTCCATTGACCCGGATCCATAATCTCCGCTTCGGTCAGGTAATCAGGGAAAGGATGCCCCGCATGAACGCTTCATACCCAATCGCTGCCGGTGCAGGCAGATGCCGATGAGCAGACTGCTCGCCCGGACCAATCGGCGCATCCTGATCGTCGACGACGCGCCCTCCATCCACCAGGATTTTCGCAAAATCCTCGATCCTGTAGCCGACGGCGAGCAATCGCTGGCGGACACCGAAGCAGCACTGTTCGGTACACTGTCGCCAGAGCGGCCGTCGTTTGAGCTCGACTCGGCCTATCAGGGTCAGGAAGCCCTGCAACTGGTGCAACGGGCGCTGGCCGAAGGACGCCCGTATTCGCTGGTGTTTACCGACATGCGCATGCCTCCGGGCTGGGACGGTCTGGAGACAATCGAGCAGTTGTGGAAAGTCGATCCACAGCTACAAATCGCCCTGTGCACAGCGTATTCCGACTACAGCTGGGAGGCCATTGCCGACAGACTGGAGTTCGGCGACCAGTTGCTGGTGTTGAAAAAACCTTTCGACAGCCTGGAAATCCGCCAGATGGCCAGCGCCCTCACCTGGAAATGGCAGATGGCCCAGGACGCGGCGATGAAGATGCTCAGCCTGGAGCAAACCATTGAAGCCAGGGTTCACGAGCTGCTCAAGGTTTCCCATCTGCTGCAATACGACGTTCTCACCGGGTTGCCCAACAGCACTTTGCTCGGCGACCGCCTCAATCAATCGCTGGCCCTTTCGCGCCGGCATGACAAGCAACTGGCCGTGATGTTCCTCGGCCTCGACCGCTTCAAACGCATCAACAATGCCCTCGGCCATCCGGCCGGTGATGAAATGCTTAAACGCGTCGGGCAAAACCTGGTAGCCACCGTGCGCGAGTCCGACTCGGTGTTTCGTTACGGCTCGGACGAATTCGTATTGATCTTCGCCGATATCCACCATCCGCAACAAACCAAAGGCATTGCCGAAAAACTGTTGAAATCCATCCGCCGTCCACAACACATCGCCGGCCACGATTTAAGCGTCACCGCTTGCCTGGGCATCAGCATTTACCCGGACGATGGTCTGGACGCCATCGATCTGATCAAGAAAGCCGAAACCGCGATGCGCAACGTCAAGGAAAGCGGTCCGAACGATTTCAGCTTCTTCATTGAAGAGATGAACCAGCGTGCCCGGGACCAGCAGAGCATCGAGACCGGCATTCGACTGGCGCTGGAGCGCAACGAATTTGTCCTGCATTACCAACCGAAACTGGACCTGGGCAGCGGCCTGGTGGTGGGTGCCGAGGCCTTGATCCGCTGGCAGAAACCTGGACAGGGTCATGTATACCCTTCGGATTTCATCGGGGTTGCCGAAGACAGCGGGCTGATCGTTCCGCTCAGCCGTTGGGTGCTGGCCCAGGCGTGTCGGCAAACCTGTGCCTGGCTTGCGGCCGGGCTGCCGAAGATCTGCGTGTCGGTGAACGTCTCCGCGATCGACTTCCGCCAGCGCGATTTCGTTGAAGGTATCGAACAGATCCTCCGGCAAACCGGTATGAATCCGACCTGTCTGGAGCTTGAAATCACTGAAGGCGTACTGATGCAAAACGTCGAAGCCACGGTCAATTCATTGAACCGGATCAAAGCACTGGGCGTTCGCCTGGCCATCGACGATTTCGGCACCGGCTACTCGAGTCTCAGCTACCTGCGACGCTTCCCGGTCGATGTGTTGAAAATCGATCAGTCATTCATCCGTGGCTTGAGCAGCGACAGCAATGACGCCGCGCTCGTCAGCGCGATCATCAGTCTGGGTCGCAGCCTCAACCTGACCATCATTGCCGAAGGGGTGGAAACCCTCGAACAACTGGAATTCCTCAAGGCCCGCCAATGTGATGAAGTACAGGGTTACTACTTCAGCAAACCGGTGGCGCCGGACGTCTTCGTGCAGTATCTGCAGTCGGTGAAGGCCGCCTCTGCCCCACTGTGAACGATGCACAACGGCATGCGTACGTTCAACAGGGGATCACATGATGTCGCCGTCACTGCTGTGCCTGATTCTGATGCTCCTGTGCGGGATCAGCCTGAACGCCCGGGCGGTGCTCGACGAACCCATCAAACCGTTGCCTGCCGTGCCGCAACTCAATCCATTGCAGGTCGAACTGGGGCGTCAGCTGTTCAATGAAACGCGGTTATCAGCCAACAACACGCTCTCTTGCGCCCATTGTCATCAATTGCACAAAGGAGGGGCTGATTCGGTCGCATTTTCCGTGGGTGTTCTGGGCCTTCCGGTGTCGGTGAACACCCCCAGTATTTTCAACGCAGCGCTGAACTTCAGCCACTTCTGGGACGGGCGCAGCATGACCCTGCAAGCCCAGGTGCACGAAGCGGTGCAAAGCCCCGGCGAGATGGGCGGCGACTGGAGGGACGCGGTACAAATGTTGGCCGCCGATGCCGCCTACCGGGCGTCATTCGAGAAGGCGTACCCGGACGGCGTAACCGAAACCAACGTAAAAAATGCCCTCGCCACCTACGAGCGCACGCTAATCAGCAGCAACTCGCGTTTCGATCAATACCTGCAAGGCGATACCGGGATCCTCAGCCAGGAAGAAAAATATGGCTACCAGCGTTTCAAAAGCAGCGGCTGCATTGCCTGCCATCAGGGCGTAAACATCGGCGGCAACATGCTGCAGAAATTCGGCGTGATGGGCGATTATTTCAAGGCCCGCGGCAATCCCACGCCGATTGACCTGGGACGTTTTCGAATCACGCGGGACGACATGGACCGCAACGTATTCAAGGTGCCTAGCCTGCGCAACGTCGCCGTGACCGCACCGTACTTTCATGACGGCTCGGCCCAATCCCTCGAAGAAGCGGTAGAGGTCATGTTCAAGTATCAGCTGGGGCGCATTCCGTCTGCCGAGGACAAAACGCTGATCATCAAGTTTCTCAAGACCCTGACCGGTGAATGGGAGGGCAAACCGTTATGAACATGTCCCGCGGGCGCAGCCTGATACTGCTCAGCGTCGTCGCTGTTCTACTGGCCTCCACCCTGCTGTTTTTGTACCTCAAATCGAACTCGAAACAGACATCGACCTACGCCGAGTCCCGAGACGTGATCGGCCGCATCAAACAGCTGAATGCGCAATGGGAGTTACAGATCCTCAAAGCCAGGATCGCTACCGATCCCAATTACGATCGTCTGGTGATGCCATTGGCCGAGATGACCGAGTTGTGGGAGCGCTTCGACGCCATGGAATCGAATCACGGCCGCAACGTCGCGCCGGTCTGGCGCGCCAGTCACGCAGCCTACAGCGATGCACTCGCGGAAAAAATCCGTCTGGTAGAGCAGTTCAAATCCCACAACGCCCTGCTGCGCAACTCACTGGCTTTTCTGCCGGCCGCCGAAGACGACATCCAGGGGCAACTCGCTCAACTCGTCGATGGCGACAAACTGCAACTGCAAAACATCGCCACCGACACTTACGATTTGCTACTGAGCAGCCTCGAGTTCGCGCAGGTCACTTCCGACGAAAAAGCCGCCGACATTTTGCTGGGTTTGAACAAACTGGCAGTAAACAAACTGCGCTTGCCCGGGCAGTTTCATAGCCCGATCGACATTCTCAGCAACCACATCGCGCTGATCCTGCGCGAGCAACCGGTGGTCAACGATCTGCTCGAACGCATCGAAGCGATCCCTGTTGCCGAACGTCTGGACGAAATCATCCGCTTGCTGAATTCGGATCAGCAGCAGGCTGACGCGATCGACCAGCGCTACCACTTCCTCATGCTGTTGTTTTCGGTACTGCTGGTGTTGTTGCTGGTGTACCTGGCGATTCACCTGATGCGCAGTTTCACAGTCATTCACCGGGTCAACAAAGACCTGCAAACCGCCAATGACGAGCTGGAATTGCGGGTCGAAGAACGCACGCGCGAACTCAAGGACACCCAAAGCGAACTGCTCGCCACCGCGCGCCTGGCCGGCATGGCAGAGATCGCCACCAATGTGTTGCATAACGTTGGCAACGTGCTCAATAGCATCAACATTTCGGCTGATCTGGTCAGTCGCAAACTGCGCGGCAGCAAAGCATTGGGCCTGGGTAAAGCCATGCAACTGATCAATGAACACCCCGATGACCTCGGGGCTTTTCTAAGCCGCGACGAGAAAGGCCAGTTAGTGATCAGTTACCTCAACCAACTGGTGGACGCCATTGCCGTTGAGCAACGCGACATGGCTCAAGAGCTTGCCCAGTTGAGCAAAAGCGTCGATCACATCAAGGACATCGTCTCCACTCAGCAATCCTACGCCGGCGCCAACAGCCTCATGGAACCGCTGAACATCAGCGAATTACTGGAGGACGCCCTGCGCATGAATGCCGGCGCGCTGACCCGGCATCAGGTCGTCGTGGTCAAGGATTACAACGAAGTGCCGCCGGTAATGGGCGACAAACACCGTTTGCTGCTGATTTTGATCAATCTGATCAGCAACGCCAAATACGCCATGTCGGACCTCAGCAAACGTCCCCGACACATGACGCTGGGTGTCAGGATCGTCGACGGTACGACCCTGCAGATCAGCGTCAAGGACGACGGCGAAGGCATCGCTGCGCAGAACATGACGCGCATCTTTGCTCATGGGTTCACCACCCGCAAGGAAGGCCATGGTTTCGGTTTACACAGCTGCGCCCTGGCCGCGATCGAAATGAACGGGCACCTCAGCGCCCATAGTGACGGCCCGGGCAAGGGTGCCTGCTTCACCCTGCAGATTCCTCTGACCCCAGTGCCGGTGGAGGCGTGACGGGAGCGGATACCAAGTGACTACCTGAAAATCCTGCTTCGCCTGAGCCCAACTCGCAGGTCGTGGTCGAGACATTCAGTAATAGCGGTGTTTTGCAATTCTCCGCAATTCGCGCCACCCTGCGCGCCGCCGATGTGTGGCGCACTACCTTTGGCGCCGGCAACGGCTCATTACTCAATACCCGTTCACGAGCCCGCCGCCATGACATCTGACCGCGATCACCGCATCGACTTTTTTCGAGGCCTTGCGCTGATCTTCATCTTCTGGGATCACGTGCCGCACAATCCGCTGGGGCAAATCACCCCGCGTAATTTCGGCTTCAGCGATGCAGCCGAGATCTTTGTCTTTCTCGCCGGTTATGCGGCCGTTCTGGCGTACGGAAAAATCCTCCAGCGCGACGGTTATCTGATCGCCTGCGTGAAAATCCTGCGCCGCGCCTGGGTGCTCTATGTCGTGCACATTTTCCTGTTGGCGATGTTGATGGGCATTGTGTTTTTCGCCAACAGCCACGTGGAAACCCGCGACCTGGTCGAGGAAATGGGCCTGCAACATTTCATCACCAACCCTCAACAGGCTCTGACGGACGAGTTGCTGCTGCGATTCAAACCGAACCTGATGGACCCGCTGCCGCTGTATATCGTGCTGCTGGCGGGCCTGTCGCTGGTCTTGCCGCTGATGATGCGCAATGCCTGGGCAGTCGTCGCGGCATCCCTGACGGTGTATTTGCTCGCGCCTGGGTTTGGCTGGAACCTTGCGGCGATCAAGGACGGCGTCTGGTACTTCAATCCTGTGACGTGGCAGTTGCTGTTTGTGCTGGGCGGATTCGCCGCGATTCAGGGTCAGCGGTCGCGCTTGGCGCAGACTCGCCCGGTGTGGTGTCAGCCGATGTTCGTGGCGGCGGCGTTGTACGCGTTGATGGCCGGGATCATTACGCTGCTATGGCGCTGGCCGGACGTTCATGATGTGTTGATGCCGGCGAGTTTGAGTCATTGGTTGTACCCGATCAGCAAGACCGATCTGTCGCCGGTGCGGTTGCTGCACTTTCTGGCGATCGCTTATGTCACTGCGAAGCTTTTGCCGGGCAGTGGCTGGACGCAGAACTGGATGGCGCAGCAGAGTTGTCGCATGGGGCGTTATTCGCTGGAAATTTTTTGCCTGGGCGTGCTGCTGGCGCCGTTGGCGGACATGGTCAATGCGATGGCCAATGATGCGGTCCTCATGCGGGTGCTCACGGCGTTGGTGGGTGTCGGATTAATGGCGTTGCTGGGAGCCTGGCTGGATTTCAACAAGCGCTTGAATCGCTCGCTTGGCGCGGTGGCGGCGTGAGTGAGCGCGGTGATGAAGGCTCGCGGTCATCCATCCCTATAGGAGCGAAGCTTGCTCGCGAAGGCTTTCCGTCAGGCGACTTTGGATTTGTGGGTGTATATCCGTTGTTGGGGATGAGCATGGGGTCCATCTGAGAAACCGCACAGGCTGGTTTACGCCTGCCACGCCCGATCGCAACCCGAGTCTGACGCAGGCTGCGCCAGCTGCTATAAGGGTTTTGTGTTGCTGCGCAGATTTGGCGCAACTCCCACGAGCCAGGTCGGCTATCAGGCCGCCTCGGCGCGCCACCGGAGGTCAGGGGCAAGAGCACCTGGTTACTTGGTGCTTCTCCAAGTGACTCGCTGTAAAAGCGAAACCAATATCAGTAGCAACCTCAGCAACGGATATGTACACCAGCAAAAACCACTCAGACCGAGGCCCCTCGCAGAAACACCTCAACTCAATCCCGCAAATCCGACTCATGAATCGGCTGATCCCGATGCGTTGCTCGCTGATACTGCGCCGGCCAAATCGCATTGCGCCCGCCCAAATCATCATCTGCGTGTAACGCCCAGTAGGGATCGCGCAGCAACTCACGCGCCAGGAAAATAATGTCCGCCTGACAGGTGCGCAAAATATGCTCAGCCTGCGCGGGCTCGGTAATCATTCCCACCGTGCCGGTTGCAATGCCCGACTCTTTGCGCACGCGCTCGGCAAAACGCGTCTGATAGCCAGGCCCGGTCGGAATCTCCGCGTTGGCCGCGGTCCCCCCCGAAGACACATCAATCAAATCCACGCCCAAGTCCTTCAGCCGCCGCGCCAGCTCAACGGTTTCATCCGGATTCCAGCCATCCTCGACCCAATCGGTAGCCGACACCCGCACGAACAGCGGCAACTCTTCGGGCCACACCGCACGTACCGCTTCAGTCACCCGCAGCACCAGACGAATACGGTTTTCAAACGAACCGCCATATTGATCGCGTCGCTGATTGCTCAGCGGTGAAAGAAATTGATGCAGCAGATAACCATGCGCCGCATGAATTTCCACCACCTTGAAACCTGCCGTCAGTGCCCGCTTCGCCGAGTAGACAAAAGCCTGGATAACCTCGGCAATCGCCCCGTCGTCGAGTTGCCGGGGCTGAGTATGCTGCGGGTCAAACGCGATCGGTGAAGGGCCGACCGGGGTCCAGCCACCGTCATCCGGTTTGACGCTGCCATGCTTGCCCAGCCACGGCCGAAAAGTGCTGGCCTTGCGCCCGGCGTGCGCCAATTGAATGCCGGCTACCGCCCCTTGAGCGCAGATGAAACGGGTAATGCGTTGCAGGGGTTCGATCTGTTCGTCATTCCACAGACCCAGGTCTTCGGCCGTGATGCGACCGTCGGCAGTGACCGCTGTGGCCTCGGTGAAAACCAGACCGGCACCGCCGACAGCGCGACTGCCGAGGTGGACAAGGTGCCAGTCATTGGCCAGGCCATCGACGCTGGAATACTGGCACATCGGCGACACCGCGATGCGGTTGAGCAGCGTCAATTGGCGAAGTGTGTAAGGTTCAAGCAGCAGACTCATGGGGCACCTCTCGAATCAGTGGGCAGGCTCCAGGGTTCTGTTTGAAAAGTCGCCGAGTGACAGGAAAGAAGGCACAGCACCCGCCCCCGCGGGCAAAAAATCGACAAGACGTCACAAGGATTTCAAGCAGTGCCTAGAGCCTAGTCGACATCGGGGGATGAGCGAGGTTTCATAGAGCTTCGGTGTGAGGGAAATTGCTTTCGCGGGCAAGCCCAGGGCAAGCCCGCTCCCACAATGGATATGCGTCGAGCACAAAACCAATGTGTGGAGCGGGCTTGGTCGAGAAGGCCTTAACGCGGTTCGATGTGGGCAATCATCAACTGCACAGTTTCATTCCCGCGAAATTCGTTGAGGTCCAGCTTGTACGCCAACTCCACCCATTTGATGGTCGGATTCGGCCACACCTCGCGGTCGATGCCGAAAGCGATGCCGTCCAGTTTCACCGCACCGCACTCGCTTTTGAGCACCACTTTCAGGTGCCGCTCGCCAACCACCCGCTGCTCAACCAATTGAAACACCCCATGAAACAGAGGCTCGGGAAAATGCTGGCCCCAAGGCCCGGCCTGCCGCAGGGCACGGGCCAATTCCAAGTGGAATTCTTCGACCGCCAGTGTACCGTCCGACAGCATTCTCCCGGTCAGGTCTTCTTCGCGCAGTTGCCGACGCACTTCTGCATCAAACGCTTCGGCGAACAGCGAAAAATTGGCTTGCGGCAAGGTCAGACCGGCCGCCATGGCGTGACCGCCATATTTGCTGATCAGGTTGGGATGCTGCGCCGCCACCACGCTCAGAGCGTCGCGAATGTGAAAGCCTTGAACCGAACGCCCTGACCCTTTGAGCAAGCCGTCTCCCGCATCGGCGAAAGCAAAAGTCGGACGGAAATAGCGCTCTTTCATACGCGACGCGAGGATTCCGATGACACCCTGGTGCCACTCCGGATCGAACAGACACAAACCGAACGGCATGGAATCGACCGGCAAATCCTTGAGCTGTGCCAGCGCTTCACGCTGCATGCCCTGTTCGATGGATTTGCGATCCTGATTCATGCCATCGAGTTGCACCGCCATTTCCCGCGCGAGCGCTGCGCTGTCGGTCAGCAAACATTCGATGCCCAGACTCATGTCATCCAGCCTGCCTGCGGCATTCAGACGCGGGCCAAGGATAAAGCCCAGGTCGGTGGACGTGATGCGCGCGTGATCCCGCTTGGCCACTTCGAGGATTGCCTTGATGCCCGGCCGAGCACGCCCGGCGCGGATCCGTTCCAGCCCCTGATGCACCAGAATGCGGTTATTGGCGTCCAGTGGCACCACGTCGGCAACACTTCCCAATGCCACCAGATCAAGCAGTTCACCGATGTTCGGCTGCGGCTTGTTGTCGTACCAGCCGAGACTGCGCAATCGCGCACGCAAGGCCATCAGCACATAGAAAATCACCCCGACGCCGGCCAGCGCTTTGCTCGGGAATTCGCACCCTGGCTGATTCGGATTGACGATGGCATCGGCCAACGGCAACTCATCGCCGGGCAAATGGTGGTCAGTGACCAGCACTTGAAGGCCAGCCAGTTTCGCCGCGGCCACACCTTCGACACTGGAGATGCCATTGTCCACCGTGATCAGCAACTGCGGCGTACGCGTGAGCGCCACTTCGACGATTTCCGGGGTCAGACCGTAGCCATACTCGAAGCGGTTCGGCACCAGATAATCGACATGAGCCGCGCCCAGCAATCGCAAGCCAAGTACGCCCACGGTGCTGGCTGTGGCGCCATCGGCATCAAAGTCGCCGACGATCAGAATCCGCTGCCGCTGCTCCAGTGCGGTCACCAGCAAATCCACTGCGGCATCGATACCTTTGAGGCGCTGGAACGGGATCAACCGTGCCAGGCTCTTGTCCAGCTCGGCTTCGGACTGCACGCCCCGCGCCGCGTACAGACGGGTCAGCAGCGGCGGCAAATCACCGAGGAATGGCAGGGTGTCGGGCAACAGGCGAGGTTCGATGCGCATGGGGTGACAGGAGCTTCTCTTCAATACGTAGGATAAAACCGGATGAGGTGGCGAAAATTCAGCCGCGTTCGCCGCTCAGCCACTGCAACTGGACTTCGTGTTGGCCGCGATCGTCGGTGACGAAAATCGTCCCTTCGCTGATCATGACGTCCCACTTGATAACGCGGGGCATGTCTTTGGCCAGGGTTTCCAGGACTTCCTGGGGCACGGCCGCGATGTGCACGTTCTTCAGGTTCTTGATCGCCGGGATCACCTTGGTTTCCCAGACGCGCAGGCTGCCGTACGCCAGCAGACTGGTGCGCTCGGTGCGGCGCGAGCACCAGGTCAGACGATCGGCGTCAGGCTGGCCGACTTCGATCCAGTGCAGAACGCGATCATCCAGGCTCTTTTCCCACAGCGCGGGTTCGTCCACGTCTGACAGACCGCGGCCAAACGACAGTTGTTCGTTGTACCAATAGGCGTAGGCCAGCAGCCGCACGGTCATGCGTTCTTCGGTTTCCGAAGGGTGACGGGCGATGGTCTGCTTCACGCTCTCGTAGACGCTGCGGTCGAGGTCGGTGAGGTTCAGTTCGAACTTGTAGGTGGTGGACGGCTGGGCCATGAACGGGCTTCTTGATACGTGGAAAGGCGGCAAGTCTAACCGATGCAGCCGGTAATCATCGAATAGAAGGCGATCAACCCCAAGCGACTGACGACGGGCTGTGCTAAAACGCTCTACCCGCCAACCAAAGTCTTACAGGATCCAGCATGCCGTTCGCCGCCAAACCGCTCACAGGCCTGAAAGTCATCGAATTGGGCACCTTGATCGCCGGACCGTTTGCCTCGCGCATTTGCGGCGAGTTCGGTGCCGACGTGATCAAGGTCGAGTCGCCCGACGGCGGTGATCCCTTGCGTAAATGGCGCAAGTTGTATGAAGGCACGTCCTTGTGGTGGTTCGTTCAGGCGCGCAACAAGAAGTCCCTGACGCTGAACCTGAAGCACCCGCAAGGTTTGGCGATCCTCAAGAAGTTGCTCAGCGAAGCCGACATTCTGATCGAGAATTTTCGCCCCGGCGTGCTGGAGAAACTCGGTCTGGGCTGGGACGTTCTGCACGCTCTCAACCCCAAACTGGTGATGGTGCGGCTCTCGGGCTTTGGCCAGACCGGGCCGATGAAAGACCAGCCAGGCTTCGGTGCGGTCGGCGAATCCATGGGCGGCCTGCGCTACATCACCGGTTTCGAAGACCGACCGCCAGTCCGCACCGGCATTTCCATCGGCGATTCGATTGCCGCGCTGTGGGGTGTGATTGGCGCGCTGATGGCGCTGCGTCATCGCGAAGTTAACGGCGGTCTCGGCCAAGTGGTCGACGTGGCGCTGTATGAAGCGATTTTCGCCATGATGGAAAGCATGGTCCCGGAGTTCGACGTGTTTGGCTTCATCCGCGAACGCACTGGCAACATCATGCCCGGCATCACGCCCTCTTCGATCCACACCAGCGCCGATGGCAAACATGTGCAGATCGGCGCCAATGGCGATGCGATTTTCAAGCGCTTCATGCTGCTCATCGGCCGCGAAGACCTCGCCAACGATCCGCTGCTGGCCAGTAATGACGGACGCGATAGCCGGCGCGACGAGCTCTACGGCGTGATTGATCGCTGGGTCAATTCGTTGCCGCTGGACAGCATTATCGAGCAACTGAATCAGGCCGACGTGCCGGCCAGCCGTATCTTCAGCGCTGAAGACATGTTCAGCGATCCGCAATACCTGGCGCGCGAGATGTTCCTCAAAGCGAAGCTGCCGGATGGCAAAGATTTCAAGATGCCGGGCATTGTGCCGAAACTGTCCGAGACACCCGGCAGTTCGCAATGGGTCGGACCGCAGTTGGGCGAGCATAATGCGCAGGTACTCAACGACCTTGGCTACGACTTGCAGCAGATCGCGAAGCTTCGCGCAGACGGAGCCATTTAAGCTGAAACGCCTGCTTGCCTGCGCGGCACTCAGCCATCGCACGCTGGCAGTTTTGATGCTGCTCGCCACGCCAGCCTCGTCAACGATCGCGCAACCCAAGGAGACGCTCGTCTGGTTGCTGCGCGATCTGCCGCCGCTGATGATTTTCGAAGGGCCGCAGAAGGGTCGGGGCGTCATCGATCGATTACTGCCGCTGTTGATTGCGCGGATGCCGCAATACCAACACACCCTGATGCGGGTGAATCGCGCGCGTGGTTTGCAAATGCTTCGGGAGCCCACACTCACCTGCGATGCGGCGCTGAACCGAAGCAAGGAACGCGAGCAGTGGATCGCGTTCACGGCGCCGGTTTTTCGAGCGATGAGTAACGGCCTGGTGGTGCGGCGCAACGATCAGGCATTTCTCAAACCCTTCATCAAGGAGGGCGAAGTCGACGTGGCGGCAGTGCTGGCCAAAGGTAGCGAGACTCTCGGCATCATTGCCGGGCGCAATTATGGCGAACACCTCGACGCGCTGATCGAACAGGCCCCGCCCACCTCGCTGACGCTGCACTACGGCAACGATGCCCTCGGCAGTCTGTTGCAGATGCAGCGTCTGGGGCGTTTGCGAATGCTCTTGGGTTACCGTCCCGAGATTCGCTACCAGGCCCGACAACAGGGAATTGCCGAAGATGAATTGCAGTTTTTTCCGATTCGCGGCACGGGCAAATACCTCTCCGGCTACATCGGCTGCAGCGCCACAGCGCAGGGTCGCCAGGCAGTCCGGGAGATCGATCAACTGCTGCGCACCTTGCCTCGCGCTCCAGTGAGCGAGGCCTACGCCGCTTGGCTGGACCCGGAAAGTCGCCAAGATTATCTGGAAGACAGCCGGTTGTTTTTTATCGAGCGGGACGGGCGGTGACAAATCGCAGGCAAAAGAAACCCCGAGAAGTGGGGAGACGACTCGGGGTTAAACGTGGCCTACAAAAGACCAGTAACAACAGGCTCCAGGCACCGGAGCACAATGCTTGATCCCGTTGTTACATGCTCTGACTAACGCGAGCGCGGGAAGTTTCCTACAAAAAACAAATCAATTACGGCCAGCCAGCACCTTGTCCTGGGCGGCATTTCGCAACGCTGCAATCACGCAGGGTTCCAGGCGTCCTTCAGCGATCATCAGATCACGACGCAAACCGTCGACCACGTCCGTGAGCAGGCGTTTGTCGCTCAGTTGTACCTGGTTGAATTCGCGTTCGACCACGATTGCGCCTGTTGCGCTCTTGAGAGTCACAAGGCATTCGCCCTGTGCGCCCGACGGCGTCAACGAAACCTGATACGGGCTCAGAGCCTCACCGAGCAATAGACTGATACTTTCCATCTCGATCACCACTCAATAGTCCGAAAACAATGTGCCAGGGGCGTGTCCACAGTAAATGACCACCGGCCCGGGAGGAAAGTTCTGGATTCCCGCTGCGAGCGCTTCGGCGTCTCTGCTTGGTTGAGCATGCACGGTGAAGATGACAGGGAAAAAACAGCGACAGCGCGGTTTGGCATACACGTGTGTGGAGCGAGCCTGCTCGCGATGGCTTTGTGGGCGACGTGGATTTTTGAGGGTGTACAGATCCGTTGCTACGGTTGGGGCCTGCGTACGCAAAACCTGTAAGAGCCGAGCTTGCTCGCGATGGCGGTGTGTCGGGCGACGTTTGTTTTGAAGGTGGGCAGATCCGATATTTTGGTGATGGCTGGTATTGGTTTCGCCCTGACGGCGAGTCACTTTGGAAAAGCCTACGCGGCCCGGCGCAAAGTAACCAAAACGCTTCGCCTGCCGCGCAGGACTCCAACTCGACACATCACCTGCAGCTGGCGCAGCCTGCGTCGGGAGGCTGAGTGGAGGTTCTGCGCAGTGAGAAACTCGGCATGGATGCCGGGTTAGCTGCCCCCGGCCATGGATGGCCGATGGCAGCGGGCCCACGGAGCAGGACCGGAGCGAAGGCATGGCGAGCCTACCCGAGCCACCGGACGTCAGGGGCAAGAGCGCTTGGTTACTTGGGGCCGGGCCGCGCAGGCTTCTCCAAGTGACTCGCTGTAAAAGCGCAACCATTTCAGCAGCAACCGCAGCAACGGATATGTCTACCGACAAAACTTAAGCGCCCATGCATAGCCGCGCCGGCAGGCAGCTCCCACGGTGGACCGAGTACAGACAGAGCTTCACAAGCGCCGGCTAAAACCAGTCAGTCAAACGTACAAGTCAAAGCGGCTTCCCACGATTCCCATGCTGGCCAACAAACGCCTGCACTGCCTTCAAATCATTTGGCAACACCGTGCAGCGCTCATTTCGTTCAAACAGATCCGTGAGATGCACCGGCAACTCCAGCGCTTTCCCCACGCCTGCTTTCAACACAGCGTCCGGGAATTTGACCGGATGCGCCGTGCCCAGGATCACCATCGGAATATCCAGACTGCGACGGCATTCGCGCGCCGCTTTCACGCCGATGGCGGTGTGCGGATCCAGCAGCTCACCGGTCTGCGCGTAGACTTCTGCAATGGTCTCGCAGGTCTGAGCGTCATCGACGGCCAGCGAATCAAACAGCTTGCGAGCCTCGGTCCAGCGCTCCTGTTCAACGCTGAAACCACCACCCTGGCGGAAGCTGTCCATCAAACCGGCAATCGCCGCGCCGTTGCGACCGTGCAGGTCAAACAGCAGACGCTCAAAGTTCGACGAAACCATGATGTCCATCGACGGCGACAGCGTGGCGTGCAGGGTTTCCTTGACGTACTGATTGCCGCTCATGAAGCGGTGCAGAATGTCATTGCGGTTGGTGGCGACGATCAACTGATTGATCGGCAGGCCCATGTTGCGCGCCAGGTAGCCGGCGAAGATGTCACCAAAGTTGCCGGTGGGCACCGAGAACGACACCGAACGAGCCGGACCGCCCAACTGCAGGGACGCGTGGAAGTAATAAACGATCTGGGCCATGATCCGCGCCCAGTTGATCGAATTCACCGCGACCAGGCGGGTGCCCTTGAGGAAGCTCTGGTCGGCGAAGCTCGCCTTGACCATTTCCTGGCAGTCATCGAAGTTGCCTTCAATGGCGATGTTGTGGATGTTCTCGCCGAAGATCGTGGTCATCTGCCGACGCTGCACCTCGGACACACGGTTGTGCGGGTGCAGGATGAAAATGTCGACGTTCTCGCAGTGCTTGCAGCCTTCGATGGCCGCCGACCCGGTATCGCCCGAGGTGGCACCCACGATCACCACGCGCTCGCCGCGTTTCTCCAGCACGTAGTCGAGCAATCGACCGAGCAGTTGCAGAGCGAAATCCTTGAACGCCAACGTCGGACCGTGGAACAACTCCAGCACCCATTCGTTACCGTTCAGCTGACGCAGCGGTGCAACGGCGCTGTGCGAAAACACGCCGTAGGTTTCTTCGAGAATTTTTTTGAAATCGGCATCGGGAATGCTGCCGGTCACGAACGGGCGCATCACCCGGAAAGCCAGTTCGTGATACGGCAGACCGGCCCAGGAAGCGATCTCTTCGTGGGTAAAACGTGGCAGATTTTCCGGGACGTACAGACCACCGTCGGTGGCAAGACCGGTCAGCAGGACATCTTCGAAATTAAGGGCCGGTGCCTGGCCGCGAGTACTTATATAGCGCATAAGAGCAAACCTTCGGTTTTGCTTCAAGCCGCAAGCTACAAGCTACAAGTGAAAAACGGCTTTGCTCTCACTTGCAGCTTGCAGCTTGAAACTTGCAGCTGCTGTTAATTCAGATGTTCGACACGAATCCGCACAACCGGCCCGACTACGTCCGCCAACGCTTCAAGAGCGGCGATCGCGTCGTTGATGTGCTGCTCAAGCACGCGGTGCGTGATCAGAATCATCGGCACCAGGCCGTCGTGTTCTTCGACTTCCTTCTGCATGATCGACTCGATGTTGATGCCGCCCTCCGAGAGAATGCTCGCAACTTGCGCCAGCACACCCGGATGATCCTTGGCCTGAATGCGCAGGTAGTAAGCGCTTTCGCAGGCCTCGATCGGCAGGATCGGGTGCGCCGACAGCGAATCCGGTTGAAAGGCCAGGTGCGGCACGCGGTTTTCGGGGTCGCAGGTCATGGCGCGTACTACATCGACCAGATCGGCGATCACTGATGAAGCGGTTGGCTCCATACCCGCGCCGGCACCGTAGAACAGGGTCGAACCGGCGGCATCACCATTGACCATCACCGCGTTCATCACACCGTTGACGTTGGCGATCAGGCGATCGGCCGGGATCAGCGTCGGATGCACGCGCAGTTCAATGCCGCAAGCAGTGCTGCGCGCCACACCCAAGTGTTTAATGCGGTAGCCCAGCGCTTCGGCGTAGTTGACGTCGGCGGTAGTGAGCCGGGTGATGCCTTCGGTGTAAGCCTTGTCGAACTGCAGCGGTATGCCGAACGCGATGGAGGCGAGAATCGTCAGCTTGTGAGCCGCATCGATACCCTCTACGTCGAAGGTCGGATCAGCTTCTGCATAACCGAGCGCCTGCGCTTCGACGAGGACGTCCTCAAACGTACGACCTTTCTCACGCATTTCAGTGAGGATAAAGTTGCCGGTGCCATTGATGATGCCGGCCACCCAGTTGATGCGGTTGGCGGACAGACCTTCACGGATCGCCTTGATCACCGGAATGCCACCGGCCACGGCCGCTTCGAACGCCACGATCACGCCTTTCTCGCGAGCCCTGGCGAAAATTTCATTGCCGTGAACGGCGATCAGCGCCTTGTTCGCGGTGACTACATGTTTTCCGTTCTCGATCGCTTTGAGTACCAGCTCGCGGGCAACGGTGTAGCCGCCCATCAGCTCTATGACGATGTCGATCTCAGGGTTCGTGGCCACATCGAAGACATCGTTGGTAATCGCAATACCGGTCGTCTGGAACTGAGGCTTTGGCGTGCGCATGGCAATTTGTGCCACTTCGATTTCACGCCCGGCACGACGAGCAATTTCCTCGGCGTTGCGCTGAAGTACGTTGAAGGTTCCGCCACCGACGGTCCCTAACCCACAGATGCCTACTTTGACCGGTTTCACTGTGAACTCCCCATGAAACGGCCGACTCAAGGCCGGCCGTGAAAACAGCCGCATGCTCGCGGCTCTCTATTGATGGCCCGGCAAAACTGCCGCCGGACCATGATCGTCAAGGCTGCCCGTGACGATGCGAATCTACTTCGCGCCCAGTGCCAGTTTGGCGACTTGTGGCGCAGGCTGGTAGCCCGGAATGACCTGACCGTCAGCCAAAACGATGGCCGGTGTGCCGTTCACGCCGATCGATTGGCCGAGGGCAAACTGTTTGGAAACCGGGTTATCGCATTTGGCGGCTTTGATTTCCTTGCCGTCGACCATCTTGTCCATCGCGGCTTTCTTGTCTTTCGAGCACCAGACGGCTTGCAGCTGCTCGTCACCCGGCGAACCCAGGCCCTGACGCGGGAAGGCCACATAACGCACTTCGATGCCGCGCTTGTTCAGCTCGGGCACTTCGGCGTGCAGCTTGTGACAGTACGGGCAGGTGGTGTCGGTGAAGACGGTGATGTGCGATTTGGTCTCGCCAATAGCCGGGTAGACCACGGTTTCCGCGAGGGGGATTGCGTTGACCAGTTTGGAAACGCCCAGGCGCTCGGTTTTCTCGGTCAGGTTGACCGGTTTGCCGTCCTTGAGCTGGAACATGTAGCCCTGAACCACATACTGGCCATCGGCGCTGGCGTAGAGCACCCGGCTGCCTTGCAGCTTGACTTCGTACAGGCCCGGCAACGGGCTGGCGGAGATGCTTTCTACCGGAACTTCGAGCTGGAGGTTTTCCAGGCTTTTACGGATGGCTTTGTCGGCCGCGTCATCGGCGACGGCAAAGGTGCTGACCAACGCAAGGGCTGCGGCGGCGAAAATCTGGGTCAGACGCATGAGAACTCCTGAAGACGGACAGATGGGTCGATCAGAACGCCGGTGCCGAAACACCGGGTCACAACCGCCCACCGTGCAAACCGGCAAAGCCTATCACATAAGGCTGGCGGGGCCGAATGCGGGTGATTAGAGAAATCCCCCCCCGATGTATGACGTTTTGTGTAGCAGCCGGACGCAGGCTTCGCCAGCTGCTACAAGGCCCGCGTTATCCACGCGGATGATGTTTGGCATGCAGGTCCTGCAAGCGTGCGCGGGCGACGTGGGTGTAGATTTGTGTAGTCGACAGATCGCTGTGACCGAGCAGCATTTGCACTACGCGCAAATCGGCGCCATGGTTGAGCAGGTGCGTGGCGAAAGCGTGGCGCAAGGTATGCGGTGAGAGCGACTTGCCGATCCCGGCGACCTTGGCCTGATGCTTGATTCGATGCCAGAACGTCTGGCGAGTCATCTGCTCGCCGCGCAGGCTGGGGAACAGCACGTCGCTGGGACGTCCACTCAGCAGCTCGCCGCGCGCGTCGCGCATGTAGCGCTCGACCCAGACAATCGCCTCTTCGCCCATAGGCACCAGCCGTTCCTTACTGCCCTTGCCCATCACCCGCAGCACACCTTGACGCAGATTGACCTGTTCCAGCGTCAGGCTGATCAGCTCCGTCACTCGCAAGCCACAGGCGTAAAGCACCTCGAGCATGGCACGGTCGCGCTGACCGATGGCCTCGCTCAGATCGGGTGCCTTCAGCAGCGCTTCCACATCCGCCTCCGACAAGGATTTGGGTAACGGCCTGCCGAGCTGAGGCATATCAACGCGTAACGTCGGATCGGCTGCGATCAACTTTTCTCGCAGCAGATAGCGATAGAAGCCACGCACGCCCGAGAGGAATCGCGCGGTGGAACGGGGTTTGTAGTTGTGCTCCAGGCGCCAGGCCAGATGATCGAGGATCAACTCACGACCGGCGTTGATCAGCTCCAGACCCTTGTCCTGCAACCAGCCATTAAATAGCGCCAGGTCGCTGCGATAGGCTTGGCGGGTGTTATCGGACAGACCTTTCTCCAGCCACAGAGCGTCGAGAAACTGGTCTATCAGCGGATGATCAATGGCAGGCATAAGGGCTCAGGCAGGACCGTGTCACGGTCAGGAAGATAAATCGCGGGCAACAAAAAAGCAGCCCGCAGGCTGCTTTTTTCTGCATCGGAAAGCTGGACTTAAGCCAGTTTTTCCTTGATGCGAGCTGCTTTACCGGACAGGTCACGCAGGTAGTACAGCTTGGCTTTACGTACGTCACCGCGACGTTTAACGGCCATGCTGTCGATTTGCGGGCTGTAGGTCTGGAAAGTACGCTCTACGCCAACACCGTTGGAGATTTTACGCACGGTGAAAGCACTGTTTACGCCGCGGTTACGCTTGGCGATCACAACACCTTCGAACGCTTGCAGACGCGAACGGTCGCCTTCCTTCACTTTCACCTGAACGACAATGGTGTCGCCCGGGGCAAAGGTAGGGATTTCTTTGGTCATCTGCTCTGCTTCGAGTGCAAGGATGATTTTGTTAGTCATGCTGTGCTCCTAAGGTAAATCGTCGGATTTACCATCGATACGTTGTTAACTATCGTCCCGCTCGCGGATGTATTCCTCGAGCAGCTTCTTCTCTTCTCCAGAAAGCGAGCGGCTTTCCAGAAGATCGGCGCGTCGTTCAAAGGTCCTACCAAGGGACTGCTGTAAACGCCAACGCCGGATATGCGCGTGATTGCCACTTAGCAATACGTCGGGAACACGCTGATCCGCATACACCTCCGGTCGGGTGTAGTGCGGGCAATCCAGCAAACCATCCGTAAAGGAATCTTCCTCGGCGGAGTCCGCATGCCCTAAAGCTCCAGGCAGCAGTCGTGTAACCGCATCGATCAGGACCATCGCCGGCAGCTCGCCGCCAGACAGTACATAGTCGCCAATCGACCACTCTTCATCGACATGAGCCTCAATAAAACGCTCGTCAATGCCTTCATAACGGCCGGCAATCAGGATCAATGCATCCAGATTCGCCAACTCGCGTACCGCCGACTGAGTCAGTTGACGGCCTTGGGGGGACAGGTAAATCACCTTCGCCGCCTCCCCGGCTGCTGCCTTGGCCTGAACCAGAGCATCTTCCAGGGGTTTGATCTTCATCACCATGCCCGGGCCACCGCCAAATGGGCGATCGTCCACAGTGTGATGCCGATCCGTCGTGTAGTCTCGCGGATTCCAACAGGTGAGCTGCAAGAGCCCCTGTTTCACCGCACGACTGGTGATGCCGTACTCGCTGATGGCGGCGAACATCTCGGGAAACAAACTGATCACTTCTACGCGCAAATTAGCCACGTTTAGAAGTCCGCATCCCATTCCACCTTCATCTCGCCTGCGGCAAGGTCGACAGCCAACACGCATTGCTCGGTATAGGGCAACAGGCGTTCGCGATCATCCAGGCTGCCAGCGCAAGGCTTGACCACCATTACATCATTGGCGCCGGTTTCCAGAAGATGATCGATTTTCCCGAGCAATTGCCCGAGTTGATCAATAACCTTCAGACCTTCCAGCTGGTACCAGTAGTACTCGCCGTCGGTCAATTCAGGGAACAGGTTGCGCGGCACGCAGATCTCATAACCAGCCAGAAGACGGGCTTCTTCACGATCATCAAGACCCTTGAGCTTTGCGACCAGGAACTTGTCGTTCCCACGTCCGCTGACCAGCTCGACCTGTTTCACATTGCCTTCGCGCTTGAGCGTCCAGGTTTTGTACTGCAACAGGTTTTCAGTCGGATCAGTAAAGGAATAAACCTTCACTTCGCCGCGAACGCCATGAACAGAGTAAATCTTGCCGATAACGATCAAATCATCAGCAACAGCCGGCGTTGCGTTCATATTGCTCAGGCCGCAGCCTTGGCAGCGTCCTTCAACAACTGAGCAACACGCTCAGAAGGTTGTGCACCAACGCTCAGCCAGTAGGCTACGCGCTCTTGGTTCACGGACAGACGAACTTCCTGACCACGAGCAACAGGGTTGAAGAAACCAACCTGTTCCTTGTGCGAACCGTCGCGCGGGTTGCGGCTGTCGGTTACGGTCAAGTGGTAAAACGGGCGCTTTTTGGAGCCGCCAAGGGCAAGACGGATTGTTAGCATGTGAACATCGTTCCTGTAGTCGGTGCTGCAAATCTAAAGGCACAGCGGGCATAGGTGCCCGAAAGGCCGCATATTCTAAGGAATATCCGGACTTTTGCAAATGTCTTTTTCCGGCGCTCTACCAGCCGCCATCCAGATTTGCTATAGAGCCGTCGTTGTTAACGGCCAGTCAGCTCCCGCCAAGTGCGGGTTTGCTGTTGATCCCACTTCCGTGTGGGCTGCGCAAAAGCGGACTTTCGCGCGAAATATTTACATTTTCGGCATGCCGCCGCCGGGCAACATACCGCCCATGCCGCGCATCATTTTGGCCATTCCGCCTTTGGCGGAAAATTTCTTCATCATCTTCTGCATCTGCTTGTGCTGCTTGATCAAGCGACCGATGTCCTGCACCTGGGTGCCGGAACCCATGGCAATCCGGCGCTTGCGCGAACCGCTGATCAGCTCAGGGTCGCGGCGCTCGGCCGGGGTCATTGAATTGATGATGGCTTCCATCTGCTTGAATTGTTTCTCTGCCGCGCCCTGGGCGTTGCCCATCTGCGCCAGATTGACACCGCCGATGTTCGGCAGTTTGTCCATGAGGCCACCGAGGCCGCCCATGTTTTTCATCTGTTGCAACTGATCTCGGAAGTCTTCGAGGTCGAAGCCCTTGCCCTTCTTTAATTTCTTCGCAAGCTTGTCGGCCTTGTCCTTGTCGAGGGTCTGCTCAGCCTGTTCGATCAGGCTGAGCACGTCGCCCATGCCAAGAATGCGCGAGGCGATACGCTCAGGGTGGAACGGTTCGAGCGCGTCGCTCTTCTCGCCCATACCGATAAACTTGATCGGTTTACCGGTGATGGCGCGAACCGACAGCGCTGCACCGCCACGGGCATCGCCGTCGACCTTGGTCAGAATCACACCGGTCAGCGGCAGTGCATCACCGAAGGCCTTGGCCGTGTTGGCAGCGTCCTGGCCGGTCATGGCGTCGACCACGAACAGGGTTTCCACCGGGTTGATCGCGGCATGCAACGCCTTGATCTCGCCCATCATCTCTTCGTCGATATGCAGACGACCAGCGGTATCGACGATGACCACATCGATGAATTTCAGCCTGGCTTCTTTAATAGCGGCTTGCGCAATCTCGACCGGCTTTTGGCTCAGGTTGGACGGGAAGAAGGTGACGCCCACCTCACCGGCGAGCATTTCCAGCTGCTTGATCGCCGCCGGACGGTAGATGTCCGCGGACACCACCATGACCGATTTCTTCTTGCGCTCTTTAAGGAAGCGCGCAAGTTTGCCGGCCGTGGTGGTTTTACCCGCGCCCTGCAGACCGGCCATCAAGACGATGGCGGGTGGCACGGCGCTCAGGTTCAAGTCTTCGTTGGCGGCACCCATCAGGCTTTCGAGTTCGGCCTGGACGATCTTCACGAAGGCCTGGCCCGGCGTCAGGCTGCGCGACACTTCGGTGCCGACGGCGCGCTCCTTGACCGAGTTGACGAAGTCCTTGACCACCGGCAACGCAACGTCGGCCTCGAGCAACGCCATGCGCACTTCGCGCAGCGTGTCTTTGATGTTGTCTTCGGTCAGCTTGGCCTTGCCGGTGACATGGCGCAGCGTCTGCGAGAGACGGTCGGTTAAGTTTTCAAACATTGCGCGATCCTTTCAGGCCCTGTGTTGACCGGGATAATGGCGGCCCGGACCGTGATAAACATGAGCTCGGCGAGCCTGCGGCGTGGGCAGGTCGCGGATTATAGCGAAGACTGCGTCTGGCGGACACCTCGCACTTTCGTGGTGTGTGGGTTCTATGCCAAACTCAGCGCCTTTCGGGCTTGCCTAACAGGATTTATGCTCCCCTTGTCACCCAGTTTGCTTACCACCCTCGCCGCCGCCTGTTTATATGCCGCTGCGACTCTCTATCAAGGCACTCGTCTGGCCACCGGCGCCAAGGCGAACAAGCGCCTGCTGGTCACGCTCGGCGTACTGGCGGTGCTGGCCCACAGCGCCAGCCTGCTCACTCACCTGTTGACACCGATCGGCCTGGGCCTGGACTTTTTCAGTGCCGCCAGCCTGATCGCCGCAGCAGTCATTGCCCTGACGCTGCTGGCCTGCTCGCGGATCCCGGTGGAAAACCTGCTTGTATTGCTGTTCCCGCTGGGGGCCGCGACGGTTTTACTGGCGCAGTTCGCGCCCGCTGGCACGGTGCAGATCATCGACGAGGAACCGGGCATTCTTGCCCACATTCTCTTGTCCATCCTCGCGTACGGCATGTTCACCATCGCGGTGTTCCAGGCGTTGTTGCTGCTGGTGCAGGACCATCAACTCAAGCACAAGCACCCTTCCGGACTGATCAGGAATTTCCCGCCGCTGCAAACCATGGAAAGCCTGCTGTTCGGTTTCCTCTGGGCTGGCTGGACACTGCTGTCGATGTCATTGATTTCCGGCTGGCTGTTCGTCGAGAACCTGTTCGCCCAGCACCTGGTGCACAAAACCTTGTTGGCGTGCCTCGCCTGGATTGTTTTCAGCGTGCTGTTATGGGGACGCAATCGACTCGGCTGGCGCGGACACAAGGCCATTCGCTGGACCCTCGCCGGTTTTTGCCTGCTGATGCTGGCGTACTTCGGCAGCAAGCTGGTCCGTGAATACATTCTGCACATCTGACGGGCGGCACTAATGGACGACTTGCCCTTGGGGCCGATGCTCGCAGTGGTGGCGCTGCTGATTTTATGGTCGGGCCTGTTTACCGCAATCGAAGCGGCGCAACAACATGTGCTCGCCCAGCGCACGGCGTCGCGCGCCAACGACAAGCCACTGGCGAAACTGAGTTTTCCGCTTAGCAGCCTTATTCTCTGCAACACGCTATGCCGCGCACTCGTGGTGGTTATCAGCACCTTGCTGGCGATTTTCACCTGGGCCGAAAACGGTCCGTGGGCAGCGTGCCTTGGGGCAGGCGCCGTTTTGCTGGTATTCGCCGACTACCTGCCGCGCACGCTCGCCGTGCGGTATCCCGATGCTGTGCTGGCGCTGGGCAACACCTTGCTGCGCATCCCTCTGAGAATCCTCTACCCCGCTGCCTGGTTGCTGAGCGGCATCAGCCAGTTACTCACCCGACCGTTCGCGCGCAAGGCCAAAGTGGTGCAGCAGAGCGAAGATGAAGCGCCGACGGATCGCCGTGACGATCACGACAGCCCGGTTTGTCGCCCGCACGCGTTACCGGGCATTCACGCGCTGGACAACATTACCGTCAACGACATTCTGGTACCGCGCAGCGAAGTCGACGGAATCAACCTTGACGACTCGATCGAAGAAATCCTCGAACAGCTTCGCGCCAATCGACGCACGCGCCTGCCGGTTTTCCATAGCGACATCAATCAGGTCGAGGCGGTTCTCAACACTCGGCAGGTCCGCCATCTGCTGCCGGGTGGCCAACTGACCCGCGAAGCGTTGCTCGCTGCGTGTCACGATCCCTACTTCGTGCCGGAAAGCACCCCGCTGCAACTGCAGTTGCTGAATTTCCACAAGCAGCAGCGACGCCTGGGCATGGTGGTCGACGAATACGGTGAGGTGCTGGGCATCGTCACGCTGGAAGACATTCTCGAAGAAATCGTCGGCGAGTTCGAAAGCCAGCACAGCCTCGACAACCCGCACATCCATCCGCAAACGGACGGGCGTTTGATGATTGACGGCGCGGCGTCGATTCGCGATGTGAACAAGAGCCTCGGCTGGCACTTGCCGAGCGACGGCCCGAAAACCCTTAACGGGCTGGTTACCGAGGCGCTGGAAACGATTCCGGAAAGCCCGGTGTGCCTGAAAATTGGCCGCTATCGGCTGGAGATTCTCGAGACCGAGGACAATCGCGTCACGCGCGTGTTGATCTGGCATAACAGCTCCGTCCCAGCCGTTGTGCCCCTTCGTTAGACATTAAAGGATCGCAGCCTGCGCCAGCTCCTGCACTCGGAATGTGTTCCGCCGCAGGCTGCGATCTTTTCAGGTTCCACCCTTGTTCAATCGTTAGCCGCCTTCCTATAATCGAATCCGCTTACCCAAGCCCCGCCACACCCCGTGCTACCCGCACCCCGCGTCAAACCCACATCCCTGGGTGTTCCACCATAATAATTCGCTCCACTGGGGCACATGACTGTCAGGGATTAACACATGACGACCAGCACGACTTACAGCGAAACCACGCCTGACCAACCGACCAACTCCGCCACCCGCGTGGCGACCGCGAGTTTTATCGGCACGGCCATCGAGTTTTACGATTTCTACGTCTATGCCACTGCTGCAGCGCTGGTGATCGGGCCGGTGTTCTTTCCGCAAACCTCCGGGACCGCGCAGATGCTCTCTGCCTTCCTCACTTTCGGGATCGCGTTTCTTGCCCGGCCGTTGGGTTCGGCGCTGTTCGGCCACTTCGGCGATCGCATCGGGCGCAAGTCGACGCTGGTCGCCTCGCTGCTATTGATGGGCGTGTGCACCACGCTGATCGGCGTGCTGCCGGGTTATGACAGCATTGGTGCCTGGGCACCGATTCTGCTGTGCGTGTTGCGTTTCGGCCAAGGCTTGGGATTGGGCGGCGAATGGGGCGGCGCGGCCTTGCTGGCGACAGAGAATGCGCCAAAGGGCAAGCGCGCCTGGTTTGGCATGTTTCCCCAACTCGGCCCTTCTATTGGATTCCTGGCGGCCAACGGGCTGTTTCTGACGCTGGCCATGACCCTGGACGACGAACAGTTCCGCTCGTGGGGCTGGAGGATCCCGTTTCTGCTCAGTGCAGCGCTGGTGATGGTGGGCCTGTACGTACGCCTGAAACTGCATGAAACGCCGGTATTCGCCAATGCCATGGCCCGCCAGGAACGGGTAAAAATACCGCTGGTCGAGTTGTTCAGCCAATATTGGGCGCCGATGCTGCTGGGCGCAGGCGCGATGGTGGTGTGTTACGCGCTGTTCTACATCTCGACCGTGTTCTCGCTGAGTTATGGCGTGTCGACGCTGGGCTATACCCGCGAAACCTTCCTCGCGCTGTTGTGCTTCGCCGTGCTGTTCATGGCAGCGGCAACGCCATTGTCAGCGCTGGCTAGCGATCGCTACGGGCGCAAACCGGTGCTGATCATCGGTGGCGTGCTCGCGGTTCTGTCCGGGTTTCTGATGGAGCCGTTGCTCACCCAGGGTTCGACATGGGGCGTGGCGCTGTTCCTGTGCATCGAGTTGTTTTTGATGGGCGTGACGTTTGCGCCGATGGGGGCGTTGCTGCCTGAGCTGTTTCCGACGCATGTGCGGTACACCGGAGCATCGGCGGCCTACAACCTCGGCGGAATCGTCGGTGCCTCGGCGGCGCCGTTCTTTGCACAGAAGCTGGTGGCGATGGGCGGTTTGAGCTACGTCGGCGGGTATGTGTCGGGGGCGGCGGTGCTGAGTCTGATCGCGGTGATGTGTCTGAAAGAGACGCGCGATAACGATTTGAATCGGGTGGCCTGACACCTTTCTGTGGAGCGAGCTTGCTCGCGATGGAGATGAGGGCGCCGCTGGGTATCAGGCAACCACCGTCATCGGTGACGTCCATCGCGAGCAAGCTCGCTCCTACAGATTGACTACAGCTCTACCGCAACAGCCTGAGAAGCACGGGTCGCTTTAGCGCGAGCAGTCTCGATCGACTCATCCCGCGCCAGCGCCACACCCATCCGGCGCTGCCCGTTCACTTCCGGCTTGCCGAACAGACGCAACGCCGTGTCCGGCTCGCTCAGCGCAGCACCGAGGTTGGCGAACGCCGTCTGGGTCGACTGCCCTTCCACCAGAATCACTGCTGACGCTGAAGGCCCGAACTGGCGAATCAATGGAATCGGCAGGCCCAGAATGGCTCGCGCGTGCAAGGCAAACTGCGACAAGTCCTGGGAAATCAGGGTGACCAGACCGGTGTCGTGCGGACGCGGCGAGACTTCGCTGAACCACACCTGGTCGCCCTTGATGAACAACTCGACGCCGAACAGACCACGACCGCCCAAGGCTTCGGTGACCGCTTTGGCGACACGCTCGGATTCTGCCAGGGCCACCGGGCTCATCGCTTGTGGCTGCCAGGATTCCTGATAATCGCCCTTCTCCTGACGATGACCGACCGGCGCACAGAACGTGGTGCCGCCGACGTGGCGCACGGTCAGCAGGGTGATTTCGTAATCGAAGTCGATGAAACCTTCGATGATCACCCGACCTTTACCGGCGCGGCCACCTTCCTGTGCGTATTCCCAGGCGGTTTTTACGTCATCGGCGCTGCGCAGCAGGCTCTGGCCCTTACCCGACGAACTCATCACCGGCTTGACCACGCAAGGGAAACCGAGGTCTTCGACGGCCTTGCTGTAGTCCTCGAAGGTATCGGCGAAGAAGTACGGCGAGGTCGGCAGGCCCAATTCTTCGGCGGCGAGACGACGGATGCCTTCGCGATTCATGGTCAGTTGTGCGGCGCGCGCCGTCGGGATCACGGTGAAGCCTTCGGCTTCCAGCTCGACCAGCGTCGCGGTGGCGATGGCTTCGATTTCCGGCACGATGAAATGCGGCTTCTCGGCTTCGATGACCGCACGCAGGGCCGCGCCGTCGAGCATGTTGATCACGTGGCTGCGATGCGCCACCTGCATGGCCGGTGCATTGGCGTAGCGATCCACGGCAATCACTTCAACGCCCAGGCGTTGCAGCTCGATCACCACTTCCTTGCCCAACTCGCCACAGCCACACATCAATACGCGGGTCGCGGTTGGCGACAATGGAGTTCCGATACGGGTCATCTCAGGTCCTCAAAGAAGCGGAACATCGAGGGATGCGGGAAAGTAGCGTACACGCAACTTGCACGCTCCCCATGGGGAGAAAGCGCGGCATTTTACATGAACCTGAGGGTTTGACTTCAACTGGCGACGGCCTGTTTGCGCAAGCGCCATGCCATGATCAGCCACACGGCCGTGACGCCGGCGAATTTCGAGCCCATGGCAGTCAGGAGCACGGCGGGAGTCAAGGCGTCGATCATGCCGAAGAAGATGAAGGTATCGAGCGGGATGCTCAGCGCCGAACTTATCCACAGCCGGTCGTGCAGTGGGCGCTTGGTGATGGTGAATACCAGCCAGTCAATGCACTCGGAAACGGCGAACGCCGTCGCGCTCGCCAGAGCGATGGAAGGGTCGGAGGTGACGTAGGACAAGACCAGCGCCACCAGCATGGCGATGATCGCGCCATGACCGAAACGGGTTTGCACCATGTCGCGGAGCACGAACACCAGCCCGCCCCACGCCGACCAGATGATGTCCAGGTGCGGCGCGGTGGAAAAGGCGTAGTTGATCAGCACGACGCTGCTGATGTAGGCGATCAGGAAGAGCATGTTGGTGGGTGATACCTGTCAGTTTGGCGCACAGGGTACTTTATCTGGGGTTCACATATAACCTGTGGCGAGGGGGCTTGCCCCCGTCGGGGCGCGAAGCGGCCCTAAATCGGGCGAACGCGGAATGTCAGATTGAACTCTACGGCTTTTTTGCACTGCTTCGCAGCGCAACGGGGGTAAACCCCCTCGCCACAGGAGAGTTTGTCGATCAGAGAGGCTCACAACATTCAGGAATCGGATTTGGCAGGCAGCATCCAGACCAACCCACTCGACTTCGCCCGCTCGTGGCACAAGCCCAATACCGTTCGACGCTCGTCGTTACTCATCCGGCTCCAGCGCGTGATCTCTTCCACCGTGCGCTGACACCCGGTGCAGATGTCTGCCTCGTCCAGCGCACAGATGTTCACGCAAGGCGAGCGGACCGGGCGTTCCGGCGTGGTCATTGTTCCTGCTCAGCCAGATCGCGGGCATAACGCTGCGAGTTGTGCACGTAGTGGGCGGCACTCGCTTCGAGCATGCTCTTCTGCTGCTCGGTCAGCTCCCGCACCACTTTGCCGGGCGAGCCCATGACCAGCGAACCGTCGGGAATCTCCTTGCCCTCACCGATCAGCGAGTTGGCGCCGATGATGCAATGCTTGCCGATCTTCGCGCCGTTGAGGATCACCGCGTTGATCCCGATCAGGCTGTAGTCGCCCACCGTGCAGCCGTGAAGCATCGCGTTGTGACCGATGGTCACGCCGGTGCCGAGGGTGAGCGGGTAGCCCATGTCAGTGTGCATCACCGTGCCGTCCTGCACGTTGCTGTTCCTGCCGACCAGGATCAGCTCGTTGTCGCCACGCAACACCGCGTTGAACCAAACGTTGGCGCCCTCTTCCAGCTTGACCTTGCCCACCAGCACGGCGTTAGGTGCGACCCAACTCTGTGGGTGGCTTTCGACGCGGGCGTCGCCCAGGCGATATTTCATTTTATTGTCCTCAAGGGCCAGGCAGGCTCACGCTACACAGTTCATGCCATACGAACGATGGCTTCAGGTATTGATGAAACTTTTGGGCGGTTGATGCAGGCTGATTTTCGCGTCGTACAGCAGGTTGATCAACTCGACGATCATGATCGCCGTCAAACCCCAAATCTTGTATTCGCCATAGCGATAGCTCGGCACATACCAGCTGCGCCCCTGATAATCGATGCGGTGCGTGTGTTCGCGCGGGTCCTTGCGGAAGAACTCCAGCGGCACACTGAACACGGCGGCGATCTCGGCATCGTTGGGTTGATACTCGACGAAATCCGGAATCACGCCGACGTAGGGCGTGACCTTGATGCCGTGCAGCGAGATCAGCGGGCTCAGCGGGCCAATCACTTCGACCAGGCCTGGAGGCAAGCCGATTTCTTCCTGGGCTTCGCGCAGGGCAGTAAAAATCAGGTCCGGGTCTTCGGGGTCGCGGCGACCGCCGGGGAAGGCCACTTCACCGCCGTGGGTCGAGAGCCCGCTGGCGCGCAGGGTCAGCACCAGCTCCGGCTCTCCGCTGCGGGTGATGGGCACCAGGACGGCGGCCTCGGGGAAACGTTTATCGGTTTCCAGCGTTCGCGGAGTGTGGCTGCTTACACGGTGAAGTAGCTCGTCCAGCATGAGTCTTCTCGATTTATTCGCTACCTTGCATCATGCACCAATCACATCGGCCACCCAACCCCCGAACAGCCTCGTGTCGCGAAACGACAACTTGCCGACTGACACCGCCACACGCCAAGATAGGCGCAGCCTTCAGGAACCCAAGCATGAAATTTTGCAGTCAGTGCGGCAACCCGGTTACCCAGCGCATTCCAGAAGGCGATTCACGCCTGAGATTTGTTTGCGACCGCTGTCATACCGTCCACTATCAGAATCCCAACATCGTTGCCGGTTGCGTACCGACGTGGGGCACCAAGGTGTTGCTGTGTCGCCGTGCGATCGAGCCGCGACTCGGGTATTGGACGCTGCCGGCCGGCTTCATGGAAAATGGCGAAACCATCGAGCAGGCCGCCATCCGGGAGACCGCGGAAGAGGCCTGCGCGCGGGTGCGCAATTTGAACATCTACACGTTGATCGACGTGCCGCACATCAGTCAGGTGCATGTGTTTTTTCGCGCAGAACTGGTGGACATCGCTTTTGCCGCCGGCCCGGAGAGTCTGGAAGTCGCGCTGTTTGAAGAAGCCGACATCCCTTGGTCCGAGCTGGCTTTCCGCACGGTGGGCCGTACCTTAGAATGTTACTTCGCTGACCGGCGCAATGAGGTCTACCCCGTGAGGTCCGAGTCGATCCCGCCGCTGGTGAAATCCGTCCTGACCTGATTCGCAATCTGCGCAGACGTGGAAAGATCGCAGCCTGCGGCAGCTCCTACAAACATCGCAACACTCTTTGGGATATCGTTTTAATGCGCTGGTTGCTTGCCCTGTTCTGCTGGTCGTTCGTTGCAGTGTCCCAGGCTTCTTCGGTGGAAGCGCTGGAGGGCAAAGTCATCGAAAAAGTCCTGGTGCTCAAATCCGCCCATCAATTGCAATTGATCAATGACGGCAAGCCCATCAAGACCTATCGCATCTCGCTGGGCAAAGGAGCCACCAAAGGACCGAAGCTGATCGAAGGCGACAAGCGCACCCCGGAAGGCTTCTACTGGCTGGACTGGCGCAAGACCAGCGAAAAATTCAACCTGTCGATGCACATTTCCTATCCGAACATCAGCGACTCCGCCCGCGCCCGGCGTGAAGGCGTCGAGCCGGGTGGCATGATCATGATCCATGGCACGCCAGACACCGAAGAGAACCCTGAAGACCTGTTCCATACCCTGGACTGGACCGACGGCTGCATCGCCATGCGCAACATGGACATGCGCGAAGTCTGGAACCTGGTGCCGGACGGGACGATGATCGAGATTCGTCCGTAACTCTGAAGTTTGACGCCCGATGGCCCCTCACAGAAAATAAAAAACCCGCTGATCTTCATCAGCGGGTTTTTATTTGAACGACCGGAAAGCTAGAACTCCTCCAGCCGCCACACCTCATAAGCCGGCGTCTCGTACGGATGGCTGAGTTTCAGCGCAGCCACTACGGCCACGATCAACTCGTCTGCCACGACCAGCTCAACCTTCCATTCCTCAACCTGCTCGACCTGCCCCGCTTCGCCAATGAAAGGCTGACTGCCCTCCAGCGGACGAAACTGGCCCTGGCCCAAGACTTGCCAAGCGCAGTGATCATAAGCGCCGAGCCGACCGCCACCGGCGGCGAATACGGCACTCTTGACCCCGTCGACATGACTGTCTGGAACAAAAAAACCGAGCTTGTACATCGTGCTTAGTTCACCCACACACGAGCGTTACGGAACATGCGCATCCATGGCGCGTCTTCGTTCCAGTCTTCCGAACGCCACGAGTTCTGCACAGCACGGAACACACGTTCCGGGTGCGGCATCATGATCGTTACGCGACCGTCGCGGCTGGTCAGACCGGTTATTCCGCGCGGCGAGCCGTTCGGGTTGGCCGGGTAGCTTTCGGTGACCTTGCCATGGTTATCGACGAAACGCATCGCCACGCAACCGGACAGATCGGCTTCGAGCAAGGCTTCTTCGCTGGCGAACTCGGCATGCCCTTCGCCATGCGCGATGGCGATCGGCATGCGCGAACCGGCCATGCCCTGCAGGAAGATCGAGTTCGATTCCTGAACCTGAACCATCGCCACGCGGGCTTCGAACTGCTCGGAACGGTTGCGCACGAAGTGCGGCCAGAACTCGCTGCCCGGGATCAACTCGTGCAGATTGGACATCATCTGGCAACCGTTGCACACGCCGAGGGTGAAGCTGTCGGTGCGTTCGAAGAAGCCCTGAAAAGCATCGCGCGCACGGCTGTTGAACAGTGCCGATTTGGCCCAGCCTTCACCGGCACCCAGTACGTCGCCGTAGGAGAAACCGCCGCAGGCCACCAGGCCTTTGAACTCGTTCAGGTCGACACGGCCGGCCAGAATGTCGCTCATGTGTACGTCGATTGCGTTGAAACCGGCGCGGTCGAACGCGGCCGCCATCTCCACCTGACCGTTGACGCCCTGCTCACGCAGTACGGCAACCTGTGGGCGGATGCCTTTCTTGATGTAAGGCGCAGCGACGTCCTGGTTGACGTCGTAGCTCAGCTTGACGCTCAGGCCCGGATTGTCTTCTTCCAGCAGCACGTCGAACTCTTGCTCGGCGCAGTCGGCGTTATCACGCAGACGCTGAATCTGGTAGCTGGTCTCCGACCATTGACGTTGCAGCAGACGACGCTGACCTTCGAATACGGTGTCACCGTTGAAGGTGATGCTGATCTGGCCGTTGTTCATCGGCTGCCCGATCACCGACACGCAGTCGCCCAGACCGGCAGCGCTGAACTGCGCAAGGATGTCAGGCGTAGCGTCCTGACGAACCTGGATCACGGCGCCCAGTTCTTCGTTGAACAGAATCGCCGCGATGTCGGCCGAGGTTTCTGCCAGACCGTCGAGGTTCAGGCTCAGACCGCAGTGGCCAGCAAAGGCCATTTCCACGGTGCTGGTCAGCAGACCACCGTCGGAACGGTCGTGGTACGCCAGCAAGTGACCATCGGCGTTTAGGCCCTGGATCACCGCGAAGAAGGCTTTGAGGTCTTCGGCATCGTCTACATCCGGCGCTTGCGAGCCGAGCTTGCCGTGAACCTGGGCCAGAATCGAGGCGCCCATGCGGTTCTGGCCACGACCCAGATCGATCAGGATCAGGTCAGTGGTGCCTTTGTCCATGCGCAGTTCCGGGGTCAGGGTCTGACGGATGTCAGCCACTGGCGCGAAACCGGTCACGATCAGCGACATCGGCGAGGTCACGGTTTTGTCGACGCCTTCGTCGTTCCAGCGCGTGGCCATGGACATCGAGTCCTTGCCCACCGGAATGGTGATGCCCAGCTCCGGGCACAACTCCATGCCGACCGCTTTCACGGTGTCGTACAAGCGTGCGTCTTCGCCTGGGTGACCGGCAGCGGACATCCAGTTCGCCGACAGCTTGATGTCGGAGATCTTGTTGATGCGCGAAGCGGCGATGTTGGTGAGTGTTTCGCCGATGGCCATGCGACCCGACGCCGGAGCGTCCAGCAGTGCCAGCGGAGTGCGCTCGCCCATGGCCATGGCTTCACCGGTGTAAACGTCGAAGCTGGTAGCCGTGACGGCAACGTCAGCCACCGGAACCTGCCACGGGCCAACCATCTGGTCCCGGGCAACGAGACCGGTGATGGTGCGGTCGCCGATGGTGATCAGGAAGCTCTTGCTGGCGACGGCCGGGTGATGCAGAACGCGCTCGACGCAATTGGCAATGTCCAGCGTCGACGGATCGAAATCATCGCCCAGTTCGTTTTCACGAACGGCCGAACGGTGCATGCGCGGCGCTTTGCCCAACAGTACTTCGAGCGGCATGTCCACCGGGCTGTTGCCGAAGTGGCTATCGGTGACCGTCAGTTGCGGCTCGGCAGTGGCTTCGCCGACCACGGCAAACGGGCAGCGCTCGCGCTCGCAGATCGCCTGGAAGCGTTCGAAGTCCGCCGGGCCGACCGCCAGAACGTAACGTTCCTGGGATTCGTTGCTCCAGATTTCGTGCGGGGCCATGCCCGGCTCGTCGTTTGGAATGTTGCGCAGTTCGAAACGACCACCACGATTGCCGTCGTTAACCAGTTCCGGAAAGGCGTTGGACAGCCCGCCCGCGCCGACGTCGTGAATGAAGCTGATCGGGTTTTTGTCACCCAGTTGCCAGCAACGATCGATGACTTCCTGGCAGCGACGTTCCATTTCCGGGTTTTCGCGCTGCACCGAAGCGAAGTCCAGGTCGGCCGAACTGGTGCCGGTGGCCATGGAGGAAGCCGCGCCGCCGCCCAGGCCGATCAACATGGCAGGGCCGCCCAGCACGATCAGCTTGGAGCCAACGGTGATCTCGCCTTTCTGCACGTGTTCGGCGCGGATGTTGCCCATGCCGCCGGCCAACATGATCGGCTTGTGGTAACCGCGAACTTCGTCGCCACGCGGAGTGGTGATCGACTGTTCAAAGGTCCGGAAATAACCGGTCAGGGCCGGACGACCGAATTCGTTGTTGAACGCGGCGCCGCCCAGCGGCCCTTCGATCATGATGTCCAGCGCGGTAACGATGCGCTCGGGTTTGCCGTACGGCACTTCCCACGGCTGCTCGAAACCCGGGATCTGCAGGTTCGACACGGTGAAACCGGTGAGACCCGCCTTTGGCTTGGCACCGCGACCGGTCGCGCCTTCATCGCGAATCTCGCCGCCACTGCCGGTCGATGCGCCCGGGAACGGGGCAATCGCGGTCGGGTGGTTGTGGGTTTCAACCTTCATCAGGATATGCACCGGCTCCTGCACCGCACCGTACTGACGGGTTTCCGGGTCCGGGAAGAAACGGCCGGCGACGTTACCGACGATCACCGAAGCGTTGTCCTTATAAGCCGACAGAACGCCTTCGCTGTGCATCTGGTAGGTATTCTTGATCATGCCGAACAGGCTTTTTTCCTGGCTCTGGCCGTCGATGTCCCAACTGGCGTTGAAGATCTTGTGACGGCAGTGCTCGGAGTTGGCCTGGGCGAACATCATCAATTCGATGTCGTGCGGGTTGCGCTTCAAGCCGTTGAAGGCGTTGACCAGGTAGTCGATTTCGTCCTCAGCCAGGGCCAGGCCCAGCTCGGTGTTGGCTTTTTCCAGCGCGGCACGGCCGCCACCCAACACGTCGATCGCGGTCAGCGGCTTCGGTTCGGCGTGGCTGAACAGGCCGGCGGCCTGCTCGAGGTTGCCAAGAACGAGCTGGGTCATGCGATCGTGCAAGACATCGGAGATAGGGTGTGCGTCGGCGTCGCTGAACGGGCCGGCCACGTAAAACGCGATGCCGCGCTCCAATCGCTGGATCTTGCTCAGGCCGCAGTTGCGTGCGATGTCACTGGCTTTGCTGGACCAAGGCGAGATGGTGCCGAAACGCGGCAACACCAGGAACAGACGACCGGTCGGTTCTTGCACCGGGACACTTGGGCCGTACTTCAGAAGGCGCGCGAGCACCTGCTGTTCGTCGCCGGTCAGCACGCCGGTAACTTCGGCGAAGTGAGCGAATTCGGCATACAGGCCGCTGACGGCCGGAACCTTCTGGCTCAGTTGCTCAAGGAGTTTGCTGTGGCGAAAGGCAGAAAGGGCAGGAGCGCCGCGCAGGATCAACATCTTCGGGACAGCCTCGGGAAGGGGTGTGCTTTGAGGCCGTGCATTCTAGCCTAATCCGCCCGCGACATCACCCGAAACGCTACGCACGGCAATCCCCGGACGTCGGCCAGGCCAATGGACCTGTGAAGAGGCTTCTCGATCAGCTTAATTTTCCTGTGACAAAATGTCCCCAGAGCCTGTTCCTACGGGCTGCGGGTAACTTTCTTGCGCTCTAGCAGACAACCCCGTCGCTGTCGAGATATGGCGCTCGTGGTCCTTTGCGTATACTGCGCAGATGTTTTCCCCAACGGCTTTGCGTCCGCGGTACGCCAAATGGCTGATCGCAACCGGACTCTTCCTGGTGCTCGGTGGCTGTGTTGATAAACCCAACACGCTTGAGCGCGTTAAGGAGGATGGCGTGCTGCGGGTGGTTACCCGAAACAGCCCCGCCACCTACTTTCAGGATCGCAACGGTGAAACCGGCTTCGAATACGAGCTGGTGAAGCGCTTCGCCGACGATCTGGGGGTCGAACTGAAGATCGAAACCGCAGATAACCTGGACGACCTGTTCAACCAGGTCGGCAAGCCCAACGGCCCGGTGCTGGCGGCTGCCGGGCTGGTCAGCAGCGAAGCACGCAAGAAGCAGGTGCGGTTTTCCCACTCTTACCTGGAAGTCACCCCGCAGATCATCTATCGCAACGGCCAGTCGCGGCCGACCGATGCGAAAGATCTGGTGGGCAAGAAGATCATGGTGCTCAAGGGCAGCACTCACGCCGGGCAACTGGCAGCGCTGAAACAGACATTTCCTGGCATCGAATACGAAGAGTCCGACGCGGTCGAGGTGGTTGACCTGCTGCGAATGGTGGATGAGGGCCAGATTGACCTGACCCTGGTCGACTCCAACGAAGTGGCGATGAACCAGGTCTATTTCCCGAACGTGCGCGTGGCTTTCGACCTCGGCGATGCGAGCAATCAAAGCTGGGCCGTGGCCCCCGGCGATGACAACAGCCTGCTCAACCAGATCAACGACTACCTTGACAAGGTGAAGAAAAACGGCACCCTTCAGCGCCTGAAAGACCGTTACTACGGCCACGTCGATATGCTCGGCTACGTCGGCGCCACCACGTTCGCACAGCATCTGCAACAACGGCTGCCCAAGTACGAACAGCACTTCAAGAACTACGCGAAGAAAGAAAAAGTCGATTGGCGCCTGTTGGCCGCAGTGGGTTATCAGGAATCGCTGTGGCAGGCAGCGGTGACGTCGAAAACCGGCGTGCGCGGCCTGATGATGCTGACCCAGAACACCGCGCAGGCCATGGGCGTGTCCAATCGTCTGGACCCCAAACAAAGCATCATGGGCGGCGCCAAGTACCTGGCTTACATGAAAGATCAGCTCGATTCGTCGATTCAGGAACCGGATCGTACGTGGTTTGCGCTGGCAGCCTACAACGTCGGCAGCGGCCATCTGGATGACGCGCGCAAATTGGCGGCGAAAGAAGGGCTGAACCCGGACAAATGGCTGGACGTGAAGAAGATACTGCCGCGGCTGTCCGAGAAAAAATGGTACAGCAAGACCCGATACGGTTACGCCCGGGGCGGCGAGCCTGTGCATTTCGTCGCGAACATCCGCCGTTACTACGACATCCTGACGTGGGTCACGCAACCGCAGCTTGAGGGCGATCAAGTCGCCGAGGGCAACTTGCACGTGCCGGGGATCGACAAGTCCAAGCCAAATCAGGAAACCCCGCAGCTCTGACATCCGGCACAAAAACAAATGTCGGAGCGAGCTCGCTCGCGATAGCGGTATCCACTCAACATTTTCGTTGAATGTTGCGACGCCATCGCGAGCACGCTCGCTCCCACAAGGTTGTGAAGTGGGTCTTTAAGCTTTTGCAGCAGCCAGAATCAACGCTTTCATCTCCGACACCGCTGATTTGAACCCGACAAACAGCGCATGCGCGACCAGCGCATGGCCGATGTTCAGCTCGTTGATGCCCTTGATCGCGGCGACCGCCTCAACGTTGTGATAGTGCAAGCCGTGGCCGGCATTGACGATCAAACCTTGCGCCAGGCCGAACGCCACGCCATCGGCGACACGCTTGAGTTCTTCGGCGACGTCCGTCGGTGTTTCGGCGTCAGCATAACGGCCGGTGTGCAATTCGATGGCAGGCGCCCCTACGCGATGCGACGCCTCGATCTGACGCTCGTCCGCATCAATGAACAGCGATACTTCGCAGCCGATCTTTGCCAGTCGTTCCACCGCCGCCTTGATCCGAGCTTCCTGCCCCGCCACGTCCAGGCCGCCTTCGGTGGTCAGTTCCTGGCGGGTTTCCGGCACCAGGCAAATGTGCGCCGGGCGGATGCGCTCGGCAAACGCCATCATTTCTTCGGTGACGCCCATCTCGAAGTTCATGCGGGTCTGCAGCACGTCATTGAGCAGCAGCACATCGCGCTCCTGAATGTGCCGACGGTCTTCTCGCAGGTGCACGGTGATGCCGTCAGCGCCCGCCTCCTCCGCGTCCAGTGCCGCTTTGACCGGATCGGGATAACGCGTGCCCCGGGCCTGCCGCAGAGTAGCAACGTGGTCGATATTCACGCCGAGAAGAATGCGATTGCTGGTGGTCACGGAAGCGCTCCTGAAGAGGGGAAAGTTCGGTGCACAGCATACACAAGGAATTTACGGCTTTCGAAACAACTCGCGGGAAACCAGCGGACGACCGCCCAAATGAACAGCCAGCGCCTGGCGCATGAGTCGTTTCGCTGCAGACAGTGCGCCAGGCGCCGCCCAGTCAGCCTCGGCCATGGCCAGCAGTTCGGTGCCGTTGAACAGCCCGGGTTGCAGCAGATAGACCTGCTCCAGACCGGCGTCCACCTGCAAACGGTACAGCCCGTCGGGCGCGATCGGCTCGCCGTGGATGTCGGTGGTCAGCGCAAAGCCGTAGCCCAGATCGTCCAGCAGCCGCCATTCGAATGAACGCAACAGCGGTTCCAGCGCACGACCTTCGGCAAGCGCAAGTAGCGTCGCCGCATAGTGATCGAACACGCCGGGGTGCGGATCTTCCGCAGGCAACAGGCGAATCAGCAGTTCGTTGAGGTAGAGGCCGCTGAACAGCGCCTCTCCATTGAGCCAGGTTGAAACGCCGGCGGCCTCCATGCGGCCGACGTTTTTCAGCTCGCCGCGGCCGCGAAACTCGACTTCCAGCGGCACGAACGGACGGGCCAATGTACCCGCCTTGCCCCGCGCACTGCGCAACACCGCTCGCAGCCGACCTTGTGGCGTGAGGAAGTCCACCAGTGCGCTGGTTTCACGGTAGGCGCGGGAGTGGAGGACGTAGGCGGGTTGTGCGATCGGCTGGGACATGAGTTCTCAATGAAGAAACGCGATCTTGTAAACACCAGAAACCAATGTGGGAGCGAGCCTGTTCGCGATTGCGGTCTGCCAGTCAACAATGATGTTGAATTTCAGGCCCTCATCGCGAGCAGGCTCGCTCCCACAGGGGTTCATCGGTGTAGCAGAAATCCGGGTTTTACAGGTCGCCATAACCCAACGAGCGTAAAGCGCGCTCGTCATCGGACCAGCCGCCCTTCACCTTGACCCACAGGTTGAGCATGATCTTGGAGTCGAACAGCAGCTCCATGTCTTTGCGCGCCTCGGTCCCGATGCGCTTGATGCGCTCGCCCTTGTCGCCAATGATGATCTTCTTCTGGCCGTCACGTTCGACGAGAATCAAGGCGTGGATGTGCAAGGTTTTGCCCTGCTGTTTGAACTCTTCGATTTCCACGGTGATCTGGTACGGCAGCTCGGCGCCCATCTGGCGCATGATTTTCTCGCGCACCAATTCCGCGGCGAGGAAACGGCTACTGCGGTCGGTGATCTGATCTTCCGGGAAGAAGTGATCGTTCTCCGGCAAATAACCGGCGATCACCCGCTCCAACGCTTCGAGGTTGTGCCCGTGCTGGGCAGAGATCGGCATGATCTGCGCATTCGGCAGCTGCTCTTGCAGCCAGGACAGGTGCGGCATCAGCTCGGCCTTGTCTTCGATGCGGTCAGTCTTGTTCAGCGCCACGATCAGCGGGCCGGTCACGTACTGGACGCGCTCGAGGACCATCTGGTCTTCGTCGGTCCACTTGGTACGGTCAACCACAAAGATCACCACATCGACGTCTTTCAACGCCGCCGAAGCGGTCTTGTTCATGTAGCGGTTGAGGGCTTTCTCGCCACCCTTGTGCATGCCCGGGGTATCGACATAGATCGCCTGGACATCGCCTTCGGTCTTGATGCCGAGCATGTTGTGGCGAGTGGTCTGCGGCTTGCGCGAAGTGATTGCCAGCTTCTGGCCGAGGATGTGATTGAGCAACGTGGACTTGCCCACGTTCGGACGGCCGACGATGGCAACATAGCCACAGCGTGTTGCGTTTGTATCAGTCATTGCCATTCTCCACACCCAGGGCAATCAGTGCTGCGGCGGCCGCTACCTGTTCGGCAATACGACGACTCACACCCTGACCTCGGCTTTTTTCATTCAGTAAGGTGATTTCACATTCGACGAAAAACGTCCGGCAATGCGGCTCACCCTGGATATCCACCACTTCGTAACGCGGCAGTTCGCAACCACGGGACTGCAGGTATTCCTGCAGACGGGTTTTTGGATCTTTGTTGGTATCGACCAGCGTCAGGCCTTCAAACTCGCCAGCCAGCCAGGCCAGCACGCGCTCGCGGGCGACGTCCATGCCGGCGTCCAGGTAGATGGCGCCGATCAGCGCTTCAAGGGCATCGGCCAGAATCGATTCGCGACGGAAACCGCCACTTTTCAATTCGCCGGACCCCAGACGCAAGTACTCGCCCAGATCAAAACCGCGGGCCAGTACGGCCAGGGTTTCACCTTTGACCAACCTGGCGCGCAAACGTGACAGCTGACCTTCGCGGGCCAGCGGGAAGCGGTCGAACAGCGCCTCGCCGGCAACAAAGTTGAGGATGGCATCACCGAGGAATTCGAGGCGCTCGTTGTTGCGCCCGGCAAAACTGCGGTGAGTCAGGGCCAGGACCATCAGTTCCTGATCTTTGAAAGTGTAGCCGAGCTGACGCTCCAGGCGGCTCAAGGAAACGCTCACGGTTTACCCACGCTGAGTTCGTGGCTGGATTCCACCGTCATGGGCAACAGACGGCGCAGACTTGGGACAAATAACGCTGTGTTCAAAAATACGTCCTGACTATCAGTGTTTTCATGCATTCGGGGGCCACTCGAAGAGGCTCCAGAAATGCATTCGGCGCTGTGTTCAACAGCGCCGTTGTGATTACTTGATCAGGCCAACCCGCGAGAAATTCGGCAGGTGACTGAGTTTGGGTTCCGGCCAGCTCATCCAGACCGCGAAGGCCTTGCCGACGATATTCTTGTCGGGAACCATGCCCAGCAGATCCTTGGGAATGTTCGGATCATCCCAGTAGCGACTGTCGTTAGAGTTGTCACGGTTATCGCCCATCATGAAATAGTGCCCGGCGGGCACGGTCCATGAACGATCCGGCGGAGCGCGGAAACGACTCATTTCCTTGCGGATCTGGTGCTCAGCAGCGCCCAGTTTCTCTTTGTAGAGTTCGGCGCTGCCCAGCGTACCCGGCTCGGAACCGACCCGTTGCTCGGCCACCGATTCACCGTTGACGAACAGACGCTTGTCGGCGGTGTAACGGATCTGGTCACCCGGCAGGCCAACAACACGCTTGATGTAGTTGACGCTCGGATCGCTCGGGAAGCGGAATACCATCACGTCGCCGCGCTGCGGATCACCGACTTCGATGATTTTCTTGTCGAGCACCGGCAAGCGGATCCCGTAAGAAAACTTGTTCACCAGAATGAAATCGCCAACATCCAGGGTGGGTTTCATCGAGCCCGATGGGATCTGGAACGGCTCCACCAGGAAAGAACGCAGTACGAGCACAATGAACAGCACCGGAAAAAACGACTTGCCGTATTCAACCAGCAGCGGCTCTTTGTTCAGTTTCTCGACCACCACCCCGTCAGGCTGACTGACGCTGCCTTGATAGGAGGCAATGGCGGCACGCCGACGTGGCGCCAGAAAAACCAGATCGAGCAACGCCAACAAGCCGCAGACGAAAACAGCGATGACCAGCAACAGCGGGAAATTTAGCGACATAGGACCTAACTATCCAACCTGAGCACTGCAAGGAAGGCTTCCTGTGGAATTTCCACATTGCCAACCTGCTTCATGCGTTTTTTACCGGCCTTCTGCTTTTCCAACAGCTTGCGCTTGCGGCTGACGTCACCGCCGTAGCATTTGGCCAATACGTTCTTTCTGAGTGCCTTGACGGAGGTTCGCGCAATGATCTGCCCGCCAATGGCGGCCTGGATCGCAACGTCGAACATCTGACGCGGAATCAGCTCTTTCATCTTCTCGGTCAACTGGCGACCTTTGTAGTGCGCGTTATCCTTGTGCACGATCAGCGCCAGGGCGTCGACCTTGTCACCGTTGATCAGCACATCCAGTTTCACCAGATTAGCCGACTGATAACGATCGAAATGGTAATCCAGCGAAGCATAGCCACGGCTGGTGGATTTGAGACGATCGAAGAAGTCCAGGACCACTTCGTTCATCGGCAAATCGTAAGTCACCTGGACCTGAGTACCGAGAAACAGCATGTCGTGCTGCACGCCACGCTTTTCGATGCACAGGGTGATGACGTTACCCAGGTGTTCTTGCGGCACAAGGATATTGGCCCGCACGATCGGTTCACGCATGTCCTCGATCGAGGACAGGTCTGGCAGCTTCGACGGGTTGTCGACGTAAATCGTTTCACCGGTTTTCAGCAGGAGTTCGAAAATCACCGTCGGCGCCGTGGTGATCAGGTCCAGGTCGTACTCGCGCTCGAGACGCTCCTGGATGATCTCCATGTGCAGCATGCCGAGGAATCCGCAACGAAAGCCGAAGCCCAGCGCGTCGGAACTTTCCGGGGTGTACTGCAGGGACGAATCGTTGAGCGTGAGCTTCTGCAAGGCTTCACGGAAATCTTCGAAATCGTCGGAGCTGACCGGGAACAGGCCGGCGTAGACCTGCGGTTGTATGCGTTTGAAGCCGGGCAACACGTCGACGTCCGGCGTGGAGCTCAGGGTCAGGGTGTCACCGACCGGCGCACCGTGAATGTCCTTGATACCGGCGATGATGAAGCCTACTTCACCGGCCTTGAGGTCAGTGGTGGCGGTGTGTTTCGGGTTGAACACGCCGACGCTGTCCACGAGATGGATCTTGCCGGTGGACTTGACCAGAATCTTGTCGCCCTTCTTTACGCGACCGTGGCGCACGCGAACCAGCGAGACAACGCCCAGGTAATTGTCGAACCAGGAATCGATGATCAACGCTTGCAGCGGATCTTCGTAGTTGCCGGTCGGCGCGGGAATGGTGTGCACCAGACGCTCGAGCACTTCGTCAACGCCCAGGCCGGTTTTGGCACTGCACTCGACCGCATCAGTGGCATCGATACCGATGATTTTTTCGATTTCTTCTTTGACGCGATCCGGATCGGCCTGCGGCAGGTCGATCTTGTTCAGGACCGGCATCACTTCCAGGCCCTGCTCGATTGCCGTGTAGCAGTTGGCAACCGACTGCGCTTCGACGCCCTGGCCGGCATCGACCACCAGCAATGCGCCTTCACAGGCCGCCAATGACCGGCTGACTTCATAGGTGAAGTCAACGTGGCCCGGGGTGTCAATGAAGTTCAGCTGATACTTGATGCCATCGCGTGCGGTGTAATACAGAGTGACGCTGTGGGCCTTGATGGTGATCCCGCGTTCACGCTCCAGGTCCATGGAGTCCAGGACCTGGGCTTCCATTTCACGCTCGGCCAGGCCGCCGCACATCTGGATGAAACGATCGGCCAGCGTCGACTTGCCATGGTCAATGTGGGCGATGATGGAGAAATTGCGGATATGACTCAAATCACTCACGTATCAACACTCAAAAAGGCTGCAGGCATAGCCCGCCGAAAAATAGCCGGGAATTGTACCTGATCCTCGGCGCAAGCGTCACGTTCACAGGTCAGACGGCAGTTACAAAAACGCCCCGGCTCGTGCGACCAGGGCGATTTTTCGAGACCGGCCAGCCCGGGAAATACCCGGTATCAACCCGCCCGGCGCAACAACCAGAGCCCGGCCACAGCACAAACACTTGCCGGAACCAGCACCGCGAACAGCGGCGAGAAACCGAACACCAGACTCGAGGGCCCCAGCAGATCCTGGACGATACGGAAGGTAAAACCCACCAGCACACCGGTAAAAACGCGCTGACCCAGCGTTACCGAGCGCAACGGACCGAAGATGAAGGAGATGGCCATCAGCACCAGTGCGGCGGTCACCAGCGGTTGCAACACCTTGACCCAAAACGCCAGCCAGTAACGACCATTCGCCAGGCCCTGATCGGCCAGGTAATGGATATAACCCCACAAACCGGTAATCGACAGCGAATCAGGCGACATCACCACAGTGCTGAGCAGTTGCGGGCTGAGGGCCACGTCCCAGCGCTCGACCGGAGCGTTCACTACCTCGGTGCTTTTCTCGTGAAAAATCGTGGTTGCGACCTCGGTCAACTGCCAGTGATCCTTGTCGAATTCCGCGCGTTTGGCAAAGCTCGACGACAGCATGTGGCGTTGATCGTCGAAACGGTAACGCGTCACGCCATACAGCACACCGTTGGGCTGCACCGAGTTGACGTGAATGAACTCCTCACCTTGACGATGCCACAGGCCATGCCGGGCGCTTTGCGCATCGCCGCTGCCCTGAGCGAGTGAACGGTTGGCCTGAGCGGCGCTTTCGGTTGCCGGCGCCACGTACTCGCCAATCAACAGACCCGCAACCATCAGCACCAGCATGGGCTTCATGACCGCCCAGACAATACGGCCGACCGAAACCCCCGCCGCCCGCATGATGGTCAGTTCGCTGTGACTGGCCAGGGTGCCGAGGCCAATCAGGCAGCCGATCAGCGCCGCCATCGGCAACATGTCGTAGAGCCGGCGCGGTGCAGTCAACAGGACGTAACTCAAGACATCCAGCAAGGTGTAGGTATCGCTGACGTCGCCCATCTCGTCGATGAAGGCAAACAGGGTGGCCAGACCAAGAATAATCCCCAGTACAGCAAGGATCGCAATAAAGACGGTGCTGCCGATGTAGCGATCGAGTTTAACCACGAGTCACCTCCAGCGCACTGCGGCGACTCGCCATTTTCAGGCGTAACGGCTCCCAATAGAGCAAACCCAGACCTATCGCCAGGAAGATGCCATGCACCCACCACAAGCCCAGCGCTGGCGGGATTTTGCCCTTTTCGAGGGCGCCGCGAGCGGCAATCAGAATGCTCAGGTAAGCCATATAAAGAAGAATCGCCGGCAGCAACTTGAGGAAGCGGCCCTGACGCGGATTGACCCGCGACAGCGGCACCGCCATCAAGGTCACGATGAACACCAGCAACGGCAGAGAAAGACGCCATTGCAGCTCGGTGCGGGAACGGATGTCGTCACTGCCGAACAGCGAGCGGGTGGTCATCGCATCACGATCGGTGACTTCGTCACTGACGTCGGGTTTGGGCAGTAGAACGCCATACTCCTGATACTTGATCGCGCGGTAGTCGGCCTGCCCCGGATTACCGTCATAGCGATAGCCATTGTCGAGAATCAGATAGCGATTGCCGTCCGGACGGATTTCCTGCCGCCCCTTCTCGGCCACCAGCACGGAAATCCCGCGGTCTTTCTTGTCGGAAGAGATGTTCTTCTGCGAAATGAAAACGCCGCCGAGATTGATGCGGTCGTCCGATAGCGTTTCGGTGTAAGTCACCCGGGTGCCATCGCGCAGTGCCTGAAAGCGACCCGGCTCGAGGGTATCGAACTCGGTCAGGGCATCCTGCTTGTTCAGCAACAGCTGAAACTGGTTGGCCCCTTGCGGCGCCAGGCTGAGGCTCAGCCACGCCACCACCAACGCGACCAGGGTCGCTGGAAACAGGGTCATGGCGAACAGGCGCTGCTGGCTCATGCCCGTGGCCGACAACACGGTCATTTCGCTTTCCAGGTACAAGCGGCCGTACGCCAGCAGGATCCCCAGAAACAGGCCGAGCGGCAGAATCAACTGCAGAAAGCCCGGCAGGCGAAAGCCCATGATCAGGAACAGCGACCCCGGATCCAGCAGGCCTGCCGCCGCCTGGGCGAGGTATTTGATGAAGCGTCCGCTCATGATGATGACCAGCAGCACGGCACTGACGGCGCTCAGGGTCAACAGGACTTCGCGGGATAGGTAACGGAAGACGATCAAACCAGACACTCCAGGGTTGTCAGGCTAAGGCGGCCAAACAAGCAAACGTATCAGGCAGCCCGCAAGCCAGGGCCGCCGAAAAAAAGTTGGCGCATTATCCTGTGATTGGGTCCGCCTGTCACTGCGCACAGTTGCGCAGGCGGTCAATGGGTCGAAGATCGTACAAACCGAGGGTTGTCAGGCGCCGGTAGCGAGGTTCAAACTGCGGCCTTTGTCGCAGGCCGTGTCCTGCGTCTTTTCTGTTTATAAGCAAGTTCAGATACTTGCGTATCGACCATTAATTCAGGGACCCGGACATGGAACTGGTTGTAAAAAGCGTTAGCCCAGAAACGTTGAAGACCGCCACGCTGGTCGTCGCCGTTGGCGAAGGCCGCAAACTCGGCGCCGTTGCCAGACAACTCGACGATTTGAGCGGCGGCGCGATCAGCTCTGTGCTCAAGCGCGGCGACCTGGCGGGCAAAGTCGGCCAGAGCCTGATGTTGCACAACCTGCCGAATCTCAAGGCCGAGCGCGTCTTGCTGGTTGGCATCGGCAAGGACGAAGAACTGACCGACCGCCCGTTCCGCAAAATCGTCGCCGGCCTCCTCGGCACCCTCAAAGGTCTGGGCGGCAGCGACGCCGTACTGGCGCTGGACGAAGTGGTGGTCAAGGGGCGCGACAGTTACGGCAAAACCCGTTTGCTGGCCGAAACCCTGGTCGATGGACAATACACATTCGATCAATTCAAGAGCCAGAAAGCCGAGCCCCGCGCGCTGAAGAAAATCACCCTGGTGACCATCAAGGCAGCCCAGGCCGAAGTAGAGCGCGCCGTGGCCCACGCCACCGCGATTGCCAATGGCATGGCGTTCACCCGCGACCTGGGCAACCTGCCGCCGAACATCTGCCACCCGACGTTCCTCGGCGAACAGGCGAAGAACCTCGGCAAGGAATTCAAAAGCCTGAAAGTCGAAGTGCTCGACGAGAAGAAGATCAAGGACCTTGGCATGGGCTCGTTCTATGCCGTCGGCCAGGGCAGCGCCCAGCCGCCGCGCCTGATCGTCATGCAATACAACGGCGGCAAGAAATCCGAGAAGCCGTATGCGCTGGTCGGCAAAGGCATCACGTTCGACACCGGCGGCATCAGCCTGAAACCGGGCGCCGGCATGGACGAAATGAAGTACGACATGGGCGGCGCCGCGAGCGTCTTCGGCACCCTGCGCGCCGTGCTCGAACTGAAACTGCCGATCAACCTGGTGTGCATCCTCGCCTGCGCCGAGAACATGCCGAGTGGCAACGCTTCGCGCCCGGGCGACATCGTCACCACCATGAGCGGCCAGACCGTGGAAATCCTCAACACCGACGCCGAAGGCCGTCTGGTGCTGTGCGATGCACTGACCTACTCCGAACGTTTCAAGCCGCAAGCGGTGATCGACATAGCCACTCTGACCGGCGCTTGCGTCGTGGCACTGGGCGCACACACCTCCGGTTTGCTGGGCAACAACGACGAGCTGATCGGTCAACTGCTGAGCGCCGGCCAGGTGGCCGACGACCGCGCGTGGCAACTGCCATTGTTCGATGAGTACCAGGAACAGCTGGACAGTCCGTTTGCCGACATTGCCAACATCGGCGGGCCGAAAGCCGGGACCATCACTGCCGCATGCTTCCTTTCGCGCTTCACCAAGAACCTCAACTGGGCGCACCTGGACATCGCTGGCACTGCATGGACCAGCGGCGGCAAGGACAAAGGCGCAACCGGCCGCCCCGTCCCCCTGTTGACCCAATACTTGCTGGATCGCGCCAAAGCCTGATCATCGCTCGCTGCCCACTGCAGGAGCGAGCTTGCTCGCAAAAAACTCAAGATCGGCGCGGTTAACCTGGTTTCCCGCGTCATCGTTGACGACCTTCGCGAGCAAGCTCGCTCCAACAGATTCCGCACAAGCTGTATAACCGTTCCGGATTCCAGCAACCGCCATGACCCAAGTCGACTTTTATATCCTGCCCAGCGCCGATCCCTCGGCGCGGCTGGATTTTGCCTGCAAACTCACCGAAAAAGCCTGGCGCATGGGCCATCGCATTTACCTGCATTGCAGCGATGCTGCCCAGCGCGACGATCTCGACGCGCGCCTGTGGGCGTTCAAGGGCGAAAGCTTCGTACCGCACGGTCCCGCTGAAAGCGAGCCGGACAGCTTGATCGTACTGGGCCTGGGTGATGATTGCGGTCAGCATCAGGATTTACTGATCAACCTTGACCTGAAAGTTCCGGTCTTCGCTCAACGCTTCGCCCGTGTGGCTGAGATGGTGGTGGAAGAACCGGCGATTCGCACGGCCGCGCGGGAGAGTTTCCGCTTCTACCGCGAACAGGGCTATTCTCTGCAAGATCACCGTTTACAGCGACTCTGAGCATTTCGATGGACACTCCAAAACCGCTGCAAAAACCTGCGCACCTGCTGGACGACCTCGAGTCGATCCGCCAATTGCTGGGCGATGACAACCTGCAACCGCCGCTGCTGACCGATACGGTCGAAGAGGATGACCAGGAACAGATCCCCATGTTGTTCGACTCGGTCAGCGCTTCCCAGCCTGCCGTCGAATCCTCTGCGCCGGCCGCCGCCGCCAAACCGGCAGCTGCCGCGAGCAAGAATCCCGACGACCTGCTGCACCTGGACAGCGAACTGCGCGCCGCTGCGCAATTGATCATGCAGGACGTGATCGACGATTTTGCGCCGCATATCGAAACTGAAATCAAACGTCGCCTCAGCGCGCGGCTGGAAAGGTTGCTGAGCCAGTACAACGACTGAACCGCCTGGCGCGCGGCATTGTGGCGAGGGGGCTTGCCCACAGATAAACCCCCTCGCCACAAAAACCAAATTTCACAATTCGCTTCGTGCTCCATCCCCGCCCGCTCGCCCTATCCCCCGTGCCCCGCTATACTCGTCGGCTTTTCCTGAATTAATGCCAATAGGGTCCCGCCGCGCATGGATAAGACCTACCAGCCGCACGCCATTGAAACTTCCTGGTACAACACCTGGGAGTCCGCGAATTACTTCGCCCCGCAAGGCGCGGGCGAGTCCTACACCATCATGATTCCGCCGCCGAACGTCACCGGCAGCCTGCACATGGGTCACGGTTTCAACAACGCGATCATGGACGCCCTGATCCGTTTCCGCCGCATGCAGGGTCGCAACACCCTTTGGCAACCGGGCACCGACCACGCCGGTATCGCCACGCAAATGCTGGTGGAGCGTCAACTTGAAGCCCAGGGCCAGAATCGCCATGATCTGGGCCGCGAGAAATTCCTCGAGAAAGTCTGGGAATGGAAGGATCAGTCCGGTGGCAACATCAGCCGTCAGATCCGCCGCCTCGGCTCGTCCGTTGACTGGAGCCGCGAGCGCTTCACCATGGACGACGGCCTCTCGGAAGCGGTCAAGGAAGCCTTTGTGCGTCTGCACGAAGACGGCCTGATCTATCGCGGCAAGCGGCTGGTCAACTGGGACACCAAGTTGCACACCGCGATTTCCGACCTCGAAGTGGAAAACCACGACGAGAAAGGTTTCCTGTGGAACCTGAAATATCCGCTGGCTGATGGTGTGAAAACCGCTGAAGGCAAGGATTACCTGATCGTCGCGACCACTCGCCCGGAAACCATGCTCGGCGACGCCGCCGTCGCCGTGAACCCGAACGATGAGCGTTACAAAGCCCTGATTGGCCAGTTTGTCGAGTTGCCCTTGGTGGGCCGCCGCATCCCGATCATCGCCGACGATTACTGCGACCCCGAATTCGGCACCGGATGCGTGAAGATCACCCCGGCACACGACTTTAACGATTACGAAGTCGGCAAGCGCCACAATTTGCCGCTGCTGAACATCTTCGACAAGAACGCTACGGTACTGCCGGCCTGCCAGGTATTCAACCTCGACGGCACGCTGAACGAAAACATCGACGGCATGATTCCGGCTGAATACGCCGGCCTTGACCGTTTCGAAGCGCGCAAGCAGATCGTGGCCGCGTTCGACGCCGCCGGACTGCTGGTCAGCGTCGACGATCACAACCTGAAAGTGCCAAAAGGCGACCGCTCCGGCACCGTCATCGAACCTTGGCTGACCGATCAGTGGTACGTGTCGACCAAACCTTTGGCCGAGCCTGCAATCGCTGCCGTTGAAGATGGCCGCATTCAATTCGTGCCCAAGCAATACGAAAACATGTACTTCTCGTGGATGCGCGACATCCAGGATTGGTGCATCAGCCGTCAGCTGTGGTGGGGCCACCGGATTCCGGCCTGGTACGATGAGTCCGGCAAGGTCTATGTCGGCCGCGACGAAGCCGAAGTCCGTGCCAAGCACAACCTCGGCCCGGACGTTGCGCTGCAACAGGACAACGACGTACTCGACACCTGGTTCAGTTCGGGCCTGTGGACGTTCTCCACACTGGGCTGGCCTGAGCAGACCGAATTCCTCAAGAAATTCCACTCCACCGACGTGCTGGTCACCGGTTTCGACATCATTTTCTTCTGGGTTGCCCGGATGATCATGATGACCATGCACTTGATGAAGAACGAAGACGGCACGCCGCAAGTCCCGTTCAAAACGGTGTATGTACACGGACTGGTCCGGGACGGCCAGGGCCAGAAGATGTCCAAGTCCAAGGGCAACGTCCTTGACCCGCTGGACATCATTGACGGTATCGAGCTGGAAGCGCTGGTGCAGAAGCGTACGTCGGGCCTGATGCAGCCGAAACTGGCGAAAAAGATCGAGAAGCAGACCCGCGACGAGTTCGCCGAGGGCATCGCCAGCTACGGCACCGACGCCCTGCGCTTCACGTTCTGCTCGCTGGCGTCCACCGGTCGTGACATCAAGTTCGACATGGGCCGCGTCGAAGGCTATCGCAACTTCTGCAACAAGATCTGGAACGCCGCGCGTTATGTTCTGGACAAGGGCGAAGACTGCGGCCAGAACGGCGAAGCGTACGAGCTGTCGCTGGCGGATCGCTGGATCATTTCCCAACTGCAACGCACCGAAGCCGAAGTGACCCGTCAACTGGATCAGTTCCGTTTCGACCTGGCGGCGCAGGCCTTGTACGAGTTCATCTGGAACCAGTATTGCGACTGGTACCTGGAACTCTCCAAGCCTGTGCTGTGGGACGAAAATGCCCCGGTTGAACGTCAGCGCGGCACCCGTCGCACGCTGGTTCGCGTGCTGGAAGTCGCGCTGCGTCTGGCGCATCCGTTCATGCCGTTCATCACCGAAGAAATCTGGCAGCGCATCGCGCCGTTGGCCGGTATCGAAGGCAAGACCATCATGCTGCAGCCTTGGCCGGTGGCCAATGAAGCACGCATAGATCCGGCAGCCGAAAGTGACATCGAATGGCTGAAGGAACTGATGCTGGGCACGCGCAACATTCGTGGCGAAATGAACATCGGTCCGGGCAAGCCGCTGAACCTGTTCCTGAAAAACGTCAGTGCCGAAGACCAGCGTCGCCTCACCGAAAACGAGGCGCTGTTGAAGAAACTCGCGCGGCTCGAATCCATCACTGTATTGGCGACCGGCGAAGAAGCACCGCTGTCGGCCACTGCTCTGGTCGGCGAGATGGAAGTGCTGGTGCCGATGGCCGGCCTGATCGACAAGGACGCCGAACTGGCGCGTCTGGACAAGGAAATGCTGCGCCTGCAGGGCGAAGTTCAGCGCGTGGGCGGCAAGTTGTCCAACGCCGGTTTCGTCGACAAGGCCCCGGCCGAAGTCATCGAGAAAGAACGCGCCAAACTGGCCGAAGCCGAACAGGCTTTGGGCAAGCTGGCGGAGCAACATGCGCGGATTGCCAGTTTGTAACGGCACATCGCAATGAAAAAGGGAGGCCAGCGATGGCCTCCCTTTTTTGTGCCTGTGTCCCTTTATCTCGGACTCCACAAATCCCTTGTGGGAGCGAGCCTGCTCGCAATGATGTGTCAGCTTGAAGCCGACTGACCCACCATCGCGAGCAGGCTCGCTCCCACAGGGAAAACAAGGCCGATCGCACAATGGGGTTCACAACGCTTGAATGTGGGACAATGCCCGCCACTTTCAGCCATACCCGAATCGACAACGCCCATGAACGCCCCCCGCACTCCCAAACCTGCGCGTAAAAAGCCTGCCTCCGCGCCCCCGGCCAATGCCGTCGAGCCGCGCGAGAAGGCCAGCCTGCACCCGCGCAATCGCCATCAGGGTCGCTACGACTTCCCGGCGCTGATCAAAACCACGCCGGAACTGGCGAAGTTCGTGATCATCAACCCGTACGGCAAGGAAAGCATCGACTTCGCCAGCCCGGATGCGGTGCGCGTGTTCAATCGGGCATTGCTCAAATCGTTTTACGGCATTGCCCATTGGGACATTCCCGCGGACTACCTCTGCCCACCGGTGCCGGGCCGTGCCGATTACGTGCACTTTCTGGCGGACCTGCTGGCCAGCGTCAACGATGGCGAAATCCCGCGCGGTGCGCCGGTCAAGGTGCTCGACATCGGCATGGGTGCCAACTGCGTCTATCCATTGATCGGCTACAGCGATTACCGATGGCACTTCCTCGGTTCGGAAATCGATCCGACTGCCGTCGCCGCTGCCAAAGCCATCGTGCAATCCAACGGGCTGAACAAAGCCATCCAGCTGCGCCAGCAAAGCAATCCCAAGCACATCCTGCTGGGCCTGCTGGAGCCGGGCGAGCGCTTTGACCTGACCATGTGCAACCCGCCGTTCCACGCTTCGATGGACGAGGCCACCAAGGGTAGCGAGCGCAAATGGCGCGCCCTCGGTCGCGCCGACCCCAAGCGCAAACTGCCGGTGCTGAATTTTGGCGGACAATCCGCTGAGCTGTGGTGTGAAGGCGGCGAAGCACGCTTCGTGACTCAACTGATCGCCGAGAGCGCGCACTTCCAGCACAAGGTGTTGTGGTTCAGCACGCTGGTGTCCAAAGCCTCCAATCTGCCGGCGATCGAGATCGCTTTGAAAAAGGCCGGAGTGCTGGAAAGTCAGGTCGTGGAAATGTCCCAGGGCCAGAAGAAAAGCCGATTTGTTGCGTGGACCTTCCAGACCAAATCCGAGCAGCAGGTCTGGCGCGAGCGTTGGGCCCGCAAGAGCTGATTAACGCTGACGAAGATCAACTGTGGGAGCGAGCTTGCTCGCTCCCACAGGCGGGGGCCGCGACGCCTGTGGGTCAATCGCCAAATTGCAGGCCCAAAAAAACCGTGCCCGAATCGCTCCGGTGCACGGTTTTTTAATGCGTCTTACTTGTTAACAGCGTCGGTCAGGCCTTTGGCCACAACCAGCTTGATAACTTTTTTGGCAGCGATTTCGATGGCAGCGCCAGTCGAAGGGTTGCGGCCGGTACGGGCAGGACGCTCAGTCACTTTCAGTTTGCCGATACCTGGCAGAGTGATTTCGCCGCCGTTTTCCAGCTGATCGGCAACGATCTGGCCCAGTTGGTCCAGAGCGTTACGCGCGGTGGTTTTTGGCGCGTCGATAGCTTCAGCGATGTCGGCGATCAGTTGGTCTTTAGTAAGAGCCATGTAGTGTTCCTTCCCTATCAAATTCATATGGATTGCAGAGTGCAGTGTCAGCCATCGAGCCCGATCTTCTGGATCTGGCACCCTCGGCCAATAACCACGGGATCGGGGTTATAGATACCGAAATCAGGGTTTGGTTCGACCTGACAAATGCTGAATGCACGCTTGACGCAGTGACTTCGCGCAAGACCGGGCAAAACTAGCACAGAGACGGGGAAATATCGCCTCTAGCTACCCATTTGGTCAGCTTTATTGCGCTAAACCGGGAAAAAACTGCCCGAGCAGTGCCGCACCGTTGTCAATTGCCCTTCACCCAGCGCCAAAAGCAGTGGTTGCGGTACACTGAGCGCTTTTTCGGGGAGCACGCCCTCCTCTCTTCAATCAGCCGAGAAGCCCATGCCGATCCGTCATTGCATCGTCCACCTGATCGACAAAAAACCCGACGGCACACCTGCAGTTCTTCATGCCCGCGATTCCGAACTGGCCGAGTCGAGCGCCATCGAAAACATGCTCGCCGACCTCAACGAAAGTTATAACGCCAAACAAGGAAAGGCCTGGGGTTTCTTCCATGCCGAGTCGGGCGCGCATCCGTTCAGCGGCTGGCTGAAGGAGTATCTGGACGGCGGCAAAGACTTCACTGCATTCAGCCGTGTGGCGGTGGAACATCTGCAGAAGTTGATGGAAGAGTCGAATCTCTCGGTGGGCGGCCACGTGCTCTTCGCTCATTACCAGCAGGGCATGACCGATTACCTGGCGATCGCCCTGCTGCACCACAGCGAAGGCGTCGCCGTGACCGATCAGCTCGACGTCACTCCGTCACGCCATCTCGACTTGGGCCAGTTGCACCTTGCCGCGCGGATCAACGTCTCGGAATGGCAGAACAACAAACAGTCCAGGCAGTACATTTCGTTTATCAAAGGCAAGAACGGCAAGAAGGTCTCGGAGTATTTCCGCGACTTCATTGGTTGTCAGGAAGGCGTCGACGGCCCGGGCGAAACCCGCACCTTGCTCAAGGCGTTCAGTGACTTCGTCGAAAGCGAAGATTTGCCGGAAGAAGCTGCCCGTGAGAAAACCAGGACGCTGGTCGATTACGCCAGCAGTCAGGCAAAAATGGGCGAACCCATGGGGCTGCAGGAGTTGTCGGAGCTGATCGACGAAGAGCGTCCGAAAGCTTTTTACGATCATATCCGCAACAAGGATTACGGTCTGTCCCCGGAAATCCCTGCGGACAAGCGCACCCTGAACCAGTTTCGCCGCTTCACCGGTCGCGCCGAAGGGCTGTCGATCAGCTTTGAAGCGCACCTGCTGGGCTCGAAGATCGAATACGACGAAGAAGCCGGCACGCTGATCATTAAAGGCTTGCCAACGCAGCTGACCGATCAGCTCAAGCGACGCAATTGATGCTGGCCGCCGTCCTCAAAAAAGTCCTGCTGATTGTACTGGTGGTCGTCGTTTATCAGAACTGGGGCAAGATCGAGCGAGTATTCAACCCTTCGCAGGGGGTGTCCGAGCAGACTCAGGCCAACGCCAACATCGTGCTGTACGCCACCGAGTGGTGCGGCTATTGCAAACTGACCCGGCGTTTTCTTGATCAGAAAGGCATTCCGTACCAGGAATTCGATATCGAAAAGAACACCGAAGCGCGCAAGGCCTATGAGGCCTTGGGCGGGGGCGGAATTCCGATCATCGATGTCAACGGCACATTGATTCGCGGGTATGACCCCGACGCCATCCTTGCGGCACTGAAATAACGCCTCGCCACAAGGATGTGTGAATTACCAAGCCTGGACTATGTGTGAATCAGCAAGCCTCGATACGGAACCCGAACCGTGGAAAGTGCACATGCACCACACCGCCGCGCGCGTCTTCGCGACGCAGAATCAATTCTTCGCTCCCCGCAAACAGCAATTCGCCGGCCACCGGATCAACACCGTAATCGGTAGCGGCAATCGTCACCTGCTGGCCAGGCTTAAAGCCGTTCGGCTCTTCGAACTGCTCATCCGGCAAGGCCGCCGGCGTCGCATTGCGCGCCACTTCCAGCGCCTGCCCGGCGCTCATCTCGCTCGAGGCGCCATGGCCGAAGCTCATGACCCGAGCGAACCACGCCGACACCGCTGGATAAGCATCAACCAACGGCGCAGTCACCGGCGTTGCCTTGAGGAACCACAATGGATGAGCCAGCGCAAAGTCGGCAATCGACGGCGCGCCGAACAGGAAGTCACCCTGCTCGCGCTGCAGCTGCTGCTCCAGGCGCGCCATGATGGTTGGCCATTGATGCCGCGCCTGCTCGGCCGACAACCGCGTGGCGCTGCCACCGCTGAACAACCCGGCGCGATCCGCCAAAAACGCCTTGATGGCTTCCGGCGGCAAACTGGCGAAGCGCACGGCAACGGATTCGGGCTGGAACACCAGGCTGACAGCGTGCTGGAACACGACCGAATCAACCCACGCCGCGAACGACGCGACGACCATTTCCTGGCCTTCGGGGAAGAACGCCGGCAAGGCCTTTTCCTGCTCCAGCCGACGCGCAATCAAGGCAGTGTCGCAATAAATATCGGCGCCAATCTGCAACACCGGCGTCTTGCGATAGCCGCCAGTCAACGCGGTCAGATCGGGTTTTGGCATCACCGGGGAAATCTTCACCGAGCGCCATGACAAGCCTTTGAAGCCCAGCAACAGGCGGGCCTTTTCGGCGAAGGGGGACGTCGGGTAATGATGAAGGATCAACGCTGACATGCTCGGCTCCGCCGCTGGAATAAGTAACCCGCAGCTTAGCGCGCAAATCGGTAGCAGCCTACAGATCTGCCTGATGGGAAATGATCAGTCAGATTGATAAGGCGCCAGCGGCACTCGCCACCAGGCATTCCTTGGCGCTTTTCTTGAGTTTTTTGATCAGCCGTTCCTGGCGCAACGCTTCGCTTCTGTCGCAACAGGCTTCGGTATAGACCAGCGCCACCGCTGGGCTGGAGAGGAAAAATCGTGCGCCCTTTCCACTTTGATGCTTAGCAAAGCGGCGCACGGGATCGTCGCTGATCCCGCAGTAAAGCGAGCCATTGGCCGCACGAACCAGGTAGACGAACCAGGGTTTAGCAACCGGTGGCTCGGCCGCAATGATGGAGAGTTCGCTCGGGGTATTCACGTGACGATCAAAGTTTGAAGGAGACAAGCCGCGATCTTATCAGCGACCGGCCTGAAAAGCCTTCAGCCCCTTCAACGCCTGAGCGCGCACGGCGTTCCTGACCAGCGGCGTCCAGCCCAGCAGCAAACCTTTGAAACCCAGCGCCTGACGCGACCAGGCCCACAAATCGAAATGGTCGTGGTGCTCGCAGATTCTGCCGTCGCGAAACACGAAACGCGCCTGAATATCGTTGACCACAATGTTGCCGGTCTGGCTGAACAGATAAGTCGCCACCCAATGTGCGCCACCCGTGCGCTCATCGCTGCGCACCTTATCGAACGTCACGGAAAACTCTTTCGCGCGGGTAGTCAGCATGCGCCACATATCGCCCGCATCTCGCCCACGCAATTCGCCGAAGGCCGGATCGCTGAACACCACGTCGTCGGTATAGCAGGCGCTCATGGCCTGCGCATCCAGTCGCTGGAAAGCTTGGTAAAAGCGGGTGATCAAGGCGTCGTGAGTTTCGCTCATGGGCAAGCTCTGTGGGTGCAAATGGCTGGGTAACAATGCCTGCACGATAGTCTGCAAAGCCGCGAAACACTATCGGCATTCGTGAACCGAATACCGGGAGTGCCGACATCTCAGACCTTTTCGCTTTCTACCTGGACGTACAACGAACGGCCCGCGCCAAGCCCGGCAACGATCGCGCCGAGGCCGATCACGGCGAAAATCCAGCCGACCGCCGACCAACCCCCGGTCCAGTCATGCACGATGCCGACCGCGAAGGGCCCCATGGAAGCCAATGTGTAGCCGAACCCCTGAGCCATGCTCGACAGGTTGGCGGCGACGTGGGAATCGCGCGAGCGCAGCACGATGAGCGTCAGCGCCAGACTGAATGCACCGCCCTGCCCCAGGCCCAGTACAATTGCCCACCCCCACAGGCCCTCGATGGGCGCGTAGAGGCAACCGAACAAGCCGCCAAGAACCAGCGCCATGACCACCACGATCGCCAGCCGTTGATCTTTGCCGCGCGTGGCCAGCCACGGGGCGGCCAGGGAACTCACCAGTTGCACGATCACCGATCCGGACAGCACCAGACCGGCCTCGGTCGGCGTCAGTCCGCGACCGATCAGGATCGAAGGCAACCAGCCGAAAACGATGTACGCCAGTGAAGATTGCAGGCCCATGTACAAGGTCACCTGCCAGGCCAGACGATCGCGCAACAGTCCGCGAACGCGATAAGCAACGTGATGCGAACCGTGTTTCTGTCCGACTTGCGGCAACCAGAAGATCGCCGCCACCACGGCGGGGATCACCCAGATACCGAGACCCAGTGCCCAGCTATGGTCGAAATGCTCGCTCAACGGTACGGTCGCGCCCGCGGCCATCGCGGCGCCCAGACAGAGGGCCATGGTGTAGACGCCAGTCATGGTGCCGGCGTGTTTGGCAAAATCGCGTTTGACGATGCCCGGCAGCAATACGCCGATCACGCCGATACTGGCCCCGGCCATCACGCTGCCAGCGAACAGACCCCACTGACCGAACGAGCTGCGCACGATGATCCCGGCGGCCAGCGTCAGGAGAATCCCCAACACCACCCGCTCGGCACCGAAACGGCGTGCGAGGATCGGTGCCATCGGTGCAAACAAGCCCAGGCATAGCACGGGCAGCGTGGTCAGCAAACCGGCCTGCGCGGCGGACAGCCCGAGCGTCCTGGAGATTTCACTGAGCATCGGCGCCAGGCTCGACAACGCCGGGCGCAGGTTCAGCGCCACCAAAATCAGGCCCAGCAACAGCAACCACGGGCGGCGCAGTAATGGGGGGCGTTGCTGAACTTCGTCGTCATCGGCTTCGGCGTCGATCAGCAGCTCTTCGAGCTCGGCCGTGCGCTGGGTGTGTGGCGTGTTACTGGACATGGATTTTCCGGTTTCAAGGTTCATTGATCAACTGCCTCGACAGGGCTTTCGCTCGTTCGGGGTCGTGTCGTTCGACGGCATCAAGCAGTTCGATATGCAGATCGAAGACTTCCTGGCGTCGGGGTGTGATGTTCAGACTGTGGCGCAATTGTGCGCCGACAATGCTGGAAAAGTAGCCATACAGCTCGCTAAGGGCCGGGTTGTGCGCGGCGGCAACCAATCGGCGGTGAAACACCAGGTCGCAGGCGATATAAGTGTCAAGGTCGCCGTGGTAATGACTGCCGCTGACAGCGAGGGCCTCGCGCAGTGCTTGCAAATCTTCATCCGTGCGCCGCAATGCAGCGAGGCCGATCGCCTCGACTTCGAGGATGTGCCGTGTCTCGCGCGCCTGTTCGATCGAGCAGCGCGACAAGGCCTTAACGGCGTCGAGGGGGTCGACCACCGTGCGTAGATAACTGCCGTCGCCCTGGCGGATTTCGATCAACCCGGAAAACGCCAGCACGCGCATCGCCTCGCGCACGGTGTTGCGGCTGATGCCCAGCTCTGCCGAGAGCTCGGGTTCGGTAGGCAAACGCTGCCCAACGACCCAAACACCTTGGGTAATGCGCAAGCGCAGCTGCTCCAGCGCCTGATCGACCAGAGAGCGTTTGATTAACGGAGAAATGTCTGACATGGAGCCCGCCCTTTCATCCAATCATAGGATGAATTTTCTGACATGTTAGTCAGCTTCGTGTAGGACGGCAACCGTCCAGGGTCATTGAGCAGAAGAAGGAGCGGGATTTTCGATTAGTCAAAATTACCCTTTAAGGGTAATTTCACGGACAGGGTTAACGGCTTCTTATGGAAAAGAACACGCCCCATTACAACCTGATAGTGATCAAGGCAGACGTCCGGCGACTTGGAACCAAAGCATTCACCAGCACGGCTAAAAACGACGGCCACGTTCTTGGGTTAACCATCGAGGAAATGCTGACGGTCATTTTCGAGCTACAGGGAAGGATGCTGTACAAATCGATGACCACCTATGCTGATCATCGCGTTTGGCAGGATGTTTATCACATCAACTCATTCGGCTTGGAGATTTATATCAAGGTGACATATCGCCCGGCGGTGGCCCACCCATAATCTCCTTCAAGGAGAAATCCCAATGAAAACCCAGCAATGTTTTAGCTGCGGAGCCCAGGAAGGCATGCGCCATTTCGAGGGTCGCGCGAAGACCATGTCCGTCAAAGGCATAGAGCGCCGCGTAGATGATTTATCTGGCTGGGAATGCCAGATGTGTGGAGAGGTGGAATTAGACGACAGCTGTTCTGAGCGCCATTCGGACGCGGGTGACGAATTGGTGATGGCGGCACGACAGATGATTGGCGACGAAATGAAGCGAATCCGGCGCAAGCTGCATCTGACGCAAAAAGAGGCGGTGCAAGTACTGTCTGGTGGCGGGCACAACGCGTTTTCTCGTTACGAGCGTGGCGAAATACTTCCCCCAAAAACATTGGTGTTGCTGATGCGCCTGCTCGACCGCTATCCGCATTTGCTTGCTGACGTAAGATCACTGGGTGAAGGTGCGGACTTGAGGGGGTTCAAGCAGGTAGAGCATAAAGAGCACCAAACCCTCACGGTTACCTGAGCGAGAAAAAAGCAAAACCCGGCACGTGGCCGGGTTTGTCTATTCGAGTCGGCCCGGCATCAATGCAAAATCTGGCTCAAGAATAACTTGGTCCGATCATTCTGCGGGTTATCGAAGAAGTCATTCGGCGCCGCCTGTTCGACGATTTCACCTTTGTCCATGAAGATCACGCGATTGGCCACGGTACGGGCGAAGCCCATTTCGTGGGTAACGCAAAGCATGGTCATGCCATCCTCGGCGAGGCCGATCATGGTGTCCAGAACCTCTTTCACCATCTCCGGATCGAGCGCCGAAGTCGGTTCGTCGAACAGCATGATTTTTGGCTTCATGCAGAGGGCCCGTGCAATCGCCACACGTTGCTGCTGACCACCGGACAACTGCCCCGGAAATTTATGCGCCTGCTCTGGAATGCGTACGCGCTCCAGGTAATGCATGGCGATTTCTTCGGCCTTGCGCTTGGGCATCTTGCGCACCCACATCGGCGCCAGTGTGCAGTTCTGCAGGATGGTCAGGTGCGGGAACAGGTTGAAATGCTGGAACACCATGCCGACTTCGCGGCGCACCGTCTCGATCTGCTTGAGGTCGTTGGTCAACTCCACGCCGTCTACCACGATGCGGCCCTGCTGGTGTTCTTCCAGACGATTGAGGCAGCGAATGGTGGTGGATTTGCCGGAACCCGACGGGCCGCACAGGACGATGCGTTCGCCCTGCTTGACGTTCAGGTTGATGTCTTTCAACACATGGAACTGGCCGTACCACTTGTTCACGCCCTGCATCTGAATAATGCCTTCAGGGCTCACAGGCTGTTTGATCGCTTCACTCATAAACTACGCTCCTAACGCTTGTGGCCAGTGTCGAGCTTGCGTTCCAAATGCATGGAATAGCGCGACATACCAAAACAGAAAATCCAGAACACCAGCGCCGCGAACACGTAGCCTTCAGTGGCCATGCCCAACCATTTCGGGTCGGCGGCGGCTTGCTTGACGCTGTTGAGCAAGTCGAACAGGCCGATGATGATCACCAGGCTGGTGTCCTTGAACAGCGCGATGAAGGTGTTGACGATGCCGGGAATCACCATCTTCAGGGCTTGCGGCAGAATCACCAGGCCCATGCTGCGCCAGTAACCGAGGCCCATCGCCGCGGCCGCTTCGTACTGACCTTTGGGAATCGCCTGCAGACCACCGCGCACCACTTCGGCCACGTACGCCGACTGGAACAGGATCACGCCGATCAAGGCCCGCAGCAATTTGTCGAAGTTCATGCCTTCTGGCAGGAACAATGGCAACATCACCGAAGACATGAACAGCACCGTGATCAACGGCACGCCACGCCAGAATTCGATGAAGGTCACGCAGACCACACGAATCGCCGGCATGTTCGAACGACGGCCCAGCGCCAGGACAATCCCCAGCGGCAACGCACCGGCGATGCCGACCGTTGCGATCACCAGGGTCAGCATCAAACCGCCCCATTGGCTGGTCGACACGGTGCTCAGACCGAATACACCGCCATGCAGCAGGCACCAGGCAATGATCGGGTACAGCACGAGGAAGCTCAGGCCGTACACCGCTTTGCGCGGAAAGCGCGAAATGAACAACGGTGCCACGCCAATCACTGCCAGCCACACGGTCAGGTCCACGCGCCAGCGCATGTCCACCGGGTAATAGCCGTACATGAACTGGCCAAAACGCTGCTGAATGAACACCCAGCAGGCGCCCTCTTTGGTGCAATCGGCCTGGCTGGTTCCGACCCAATTGGCATCGATGATCGCCCAGCCGAGGATGGGCGGGACCACCAGATAAATCAGGTAAAACGCAAACAGGGTCAACAGCGTGTTGAGCCAGCTGGAGAACATGTTCGCGCGCATCCACGCCACTGCCCCGATACTGCGGTTCGGTGGCGGCATGTCAGGTTTGAAAATATGAGTACTCATGCGCTTTTCCTTACCGCTCGATCAGCGCAATGCGCTTGTTGTACCCGTTCATCAGCAGAGAAATGCTGATACTGATCGCCAGGTACACGCTCATGGTGATGGCAATCACCTCGATCGCCTGTCCGGTCTGGTTCAGCACCGTACCGGCAAACAGCGAGACCATTTCCGGGTAACCGATGCCGGCCGCCAGGGAAGAGTTTTTCGCCAGGTTCAGGTATTGGCTGGTCAGCGGCGGGATGATCACGCGCAAGGCTTGCGGGATGATCACCTTGCGCAGGGTCGGACCGTTACGCAGGCCCAGTGAGTGCGCCGCCTCGGTCTGGCCGTGGCTGACCGATTTGATGCCCGAACGCACGATCTCGGCAATAAACGCCGCGGTGTACACGGTGAGCGCCAGAGTGAGCGCCAGCAGTTCCGGAATCAGCACCCAGCCACCGACGAAGTTGAAGCCTTTGAGCTGGGGCATTTCCCAGTGCACCGGTGCGCCGAAGATCAACGCGCACAGCGCCGGAATCACCAGAAGCAGTGCCAGGCCCACCCAGAACTTGTGGAACGGAACGCCAGTCGCTTCAAAACGTTTATTGGCCCAGCGGCACATCATCACGACGGCGACAATGGCAATGATGACGCTCACCACAAACGGCCAGAAACCTTCCGACGCCAACGCGGCCGGCATGTTCAGGCCACGGCTGCTGACGAAGAACGTGTCACCGAAGTTGTGACTGTTGCGCGGCCCCGGCATGGTCAGGAACACCGCGAAGTACCAGAACAGGATTTGCAGCAGCGGCGGAATGTTACGGAAAACTTCCACGTACACCGTCGCCAGTTTGGCAATGATCCAGTTCTTCGACAGGCGTGCCACACCGACAATAAAGCCGAGCACAGTCGCCAGAATCACGCCGATGAATGTCACCAGCAGCGTATTCAGCAGGCCGATGACAAAGACTCGCGCGTAGCTGTCCGATTCGGTGTAGTCGATCAGGGTTTGAGCAATGCCGAAACCGGCACTGCGCTCCAGAAAACTGAAGCCGGAGGTAATGCCCCGGTGTTCCAGGTTGGTTTGCGTGTTATCGAACAGAAACCAGCCCAGCGAGACCACACCAATAATGGTGACGATCTGAAATACCCACGCACGCACTTTTGGATCGCTGAGGCTGAACCTCTGCTTTGGTGCGCCGATTGAATTTTGCATGAAGTGCCCCGGATGTAATGGAACAGAACATCACCCGGCGGTTGGCCCACCGGGTGATAGATCCATCAGCGCACTGGTGGTGCGTATTGAATGCCGCCGTTGTTCCACAGAGCATTCAGCCCGCGGTCGATTTCCAGCGGCGTGCTCTTGCCAAGGTTCTTCTCGAACACTTCGCCGTAGTTACCCACTTGCTTGACGACCTGAACAACCCAGTCTTTCGGCAATTTCAGATCTTTGCCGTACTCACCGTCAGCGCCGAGCATACGAGCGACGTCGGGGTTCTTGGTGGCTTTGGCTTCGGCTTCGACGTTCTTCGAAGTGATGCCGGCTTCTTCAGCGTTGAGCATGGCGTAGCCAGTCCAGCGCACGACAGCCAGCCACTCGTCGTCGCCATTACGCACGACCGGGCCCAATGGTTCCTTGGAAATGGTTTCCGGCAGAACCACGTAGTCCTTCGGCGCGGCCAGCTTGCTGCGCTGTGCGAACAGTTGGGACTTGTCGGAGGTCAGTACGTCGCAACGACCGGATTCCAGCGACTTGGCGCTTTCGTCGGAGGTGTCGAACGTAATCGGGGTGTATTTCAGACCGTTGCCGCGGAAGTAGTCGGAAACGTTCAGCTCGGTCGTAGTGCCGGCCTGGATGCAGATGGTCGCACCGTCCAGTTCCTTGGCACTTTTGACGCCCAGCTTGTTGTTCACCAGGAAGCCGATGCCGTCATAGTAGGTAATGAAGCCTGGAAATTTCAGGCCCATGCCCGCATCACGCGAACTGGTCATGGTGGTGTTGCGCGACAGAATGTCAATTTCGCCGGACTGCAGCGCGGTGAAACGCTCTTTGGCGTTCAGCTGGCTGAATTTCACTTTGTTCGCGTCGCCAAAAACCGCAGCGGCGACAGCGCGGCAGAAGTCAGCGTCGATGCCGAGGATCTTGCCGGTGGCATCCGGTACCGAGAAGCCCGGCAAACCATCGCTGACGCCGCACTGTACGAAGCCTTTTTTCTGCACGGCATCCAGGGTCGCGCCCGCCTGAGCGAACCCACTGACGCCAAGCACTGCGGCTGCAGTCACGACGGCCAGGGTGGATTTCAACATCTTCATTCAAACCTCCAGTTTTGCTCTTGTTGTGTCGGAGCGAGCGTCCAGTCGCACCCTTATGAGGCGTTGTTGACCCGTGTTGGCTTTTTTTAGGGTCAACCGACGTAAGACCTAGCTATAAGTCGAGTAGGGAAAATCCACTTTCATGAATCCTCGCTTCTCATCAATCGGCCGAACAGGCTGTAGCCCTTTCACGTTCGCGAAGCCCGTTGCGGCCGCTGGCGAACATCCATCACCGGATTTTTTTGCTATCCCCCTGCTAGCGATGGCCTGATAGTGTTACCGCCAAGCGTGGGATTATTCGTACAAGTGTTTACATAGCAAAGCCCGTACCAGACCGCTTGCGGACCTCGATACGCGACAGGTCAATAGCTAAACTTGTAACCTTGCGACATCTTCTTAACTGATCAACCCGACGCGCACTCGAATCACGCACTCATTGAGAGCGTATGCACATATTTGGAGCAGCCATGACCGAGCCCTTGATTCTTCAACCTGTTAAGGCCGCTGATGCCTGTGTTATCTGGCTGCATGGCCTGGGCGCCGATCGTTTTGACTTCCTGCCGGTGGCGGAAGCGCTGCAGGAAAGCCTGCTGAGCACCCGCTTCGTTCTGCCGCAGGCACCCACTCGCGCCGTGACCATCAACGGCGGATACGAGATGCCCAGCTGGTACGACATATTGGCCATGAGCCCGGCGCGTGCGATCAGTCGCGAACAGCTCGACGCCTCCGCCGACCGCGTGCTGGCATTGATCGAAGAGCAGCGAGCCAGCGGAATAGACGCCTCGCGGATTTTCCTTGCCGGGTTTTCCCAAGGGGGCGCGGTGGTCTTGCACGCTGCCTTCCTCAAGTGGCAGGGACCGTTGGGTGGCGTACTTGCCCTCTCCACGTATGCGCCGACGTTCAGCGATGAGCTCGAATTGTCCGCCAGCCAACAGCGTATTCCGGTGCTTTCCCTGCACGGCCAATACGATGACGTGGTGCAGAACGCCATGGGTCGGACTGCTTACGAATACCTCAAGCACCATGGTGTCACCGTGACATGGCAGGAATACCCAATGGGTCACGAAGTGTTACCTGAAGAGATCCGCGACATCGGCGTCTGGCTCGGCGAGCGCTTGCGTTGATCGCGTGACGTTAATCGCGTGACAGCAGCCCATTGATCCCTCCCACTTCGCCGCGCCCGATTCTTGCATTACACTGGCCGGCACTTAACCTATTGATGAGATGACCGTGCTCAAAGCACTCAAGAAAATGTTCGGTAAAAGCGAGACTGAGCAGCTCGCGCCAGGCCCCGCTCCGTCTCACAGCCCCAGCCACCGCGCCGATGCCAATCAGTCGGGCCGCAGCCCAAGCGCAGAGGCAGCAAAACCGGCGCCGGTTGTCGAAGCAGCTGCTGTTGAACAGCCGCTCGCCGAAGCACCGCCCCCCCCGCGCCCGCGTCGTGAAACCAGGCCGAAAGCGCCAGTGATACCCTGGAAACTTGAAGATTTCGCAGTCGCCCCCCAGGAAGGCAAAACCCGCTTCCACGATTTCAAACTTGCGCCAGAGCTGATGCACGCCATCCAGGACCTGGGCTTCCCGTATTGCACGCCGATCCAGGCGCAGGTGCTCGGTTTTACCCTCGCCGGGAAAGACGCCATTGGCCGCGCCCAGACCGGCACCGGCAAAACCGCCGCGTTTCTGATTTCCATCATCACCCAGCTGCTGCAAACCCCGCCGCCCAAAGAGCGCTACATGGGCGAGCCGCGCGCGCTGATCATTGCGCCAACCCGGGAACTGGTGGTGCAGATCGCCAAGGACGCTGCCGACCTGACCAAGTACACCGGCCTCAATGTCATGACGTTTGTCGGGGGCATGGACTTCGACAAGCAGCTCAAGCACCTCGAAGCCCGTCACTGCGACATCCTCGTGGCGACGCCGGGCCGTTTGCTTGATTTCAACCAGCGCGGCGACGTGCACCTGGACATGGTAGAAGTGATGGTGCTGGACGAAGCCGACCGCATGCTCGACATGGGCTTCATCCCGCAAGTGCGGCAGATCATTCGTCAGACCCCACCGAAAGACGAGCGTCAGACGCTGCTGTTTTCCGCGACCTTTACCGAAGACGTGATGAACCTCGCCAAGCAGTGGACGACCGACCCGTCGATCGTCGAGATCGAGTCGCAGAACGTTGCCAGCGAAAACGTCGAGCAACACATCTACGCGGTGGCCGGTGCCGACAAGTACAAATTGCTCTACAACCTGGTCAACGACAACGGCTGGGAGCGGGTGATGGTTTTCGCCAATCGCAAGGATGAAGTGCGGCGTATCGAAGAGCGTCTGGTGCGTGACGGCGTCAACGCCGCGCAACTGTCCGGCGATGTGCCGCAACACAAGCGCATCAAGACCCTGGAAGGTTTCCGCGAAGGCAAGATTCGCGTGCTCGTCGCCACCGACGTAGCCGGACGAGGCATCCACATCGACGGCATCAGCCACGTGATCAACTTCACCCTGCCGGAAGTCCCGGACGATTACGTCCACCGTATCGGTCGGACCGGTCGTGCCGGCGCCGATGGCGTGTCCATCAGTTTTGCCGGTGAGGACGATTCCTATCAGTTACCGTCCATCGAAGCGCTGCTGGGCCGCAAGATCAGTTGTGAAACACCGCCAACGCATCTGCTGCGGGCGGTTGAACGCAAACGCCCGTAACACGGCGCAAAGCAAAAAGAGGCGCAGCCGGCCACGGACTGCGCTTTTTTTTTGCCTGGACGTTGCCTGATGAAACTAAATGTCCATAATGGACAAACCAGTTTAGTTAGAGCTTCCGGAACCGATATGTCCCGCCCCTCCAATGTGATCAACCAGCTTCAGGCGCGCGAACTGTTGGCTCGGGTCGATGTGCCGCACATCCTGCGCAAACTGTTCCGCGACCTCGCTGCCGGGCAGGCGGTGCAACCGGCACAACAACGGGTGGAGTTTCCACAGGGCGCGGGCGACTTCATCAATTTCCTCGGGGTGTTGGCCCAAGACGGCGTATATGGCGTCAAGACGTCGCCGTACATCGTGCGCGAGCAAGGTGCGCTGGTCACGGCGTGGACGCTGTTGATGTCCATGCAGACCGGCCAGCCATTGCTGCTATGCGATGCCGGCGAACTGACCATCGCTCGCACGGCGGCCACCACTGCTGTTGCCGTTGACGCCCTCGCCGCGCCCGATGTTCGACGCTTGGCAATTATTGGCAGCGGCAAGGTCGCCCAGGCACATCTGCACTACGTAAAAAATCTGCGGGACTGGCAGAGCATTCGCGTGTATTCGCCGAGTCTGGCTGAAAAAAGCCCGGAGGCCTTGGCTGGCTGGCAGCGTCTTGATGCTCGCCTCAGCTTTGCCGACAGCCGTGAAGCCGCGGTGGAACAAGCGGATGTGATCATGCTCTGCACTTCGTCCGCCGGCCCGGTCATCGACCCGGCCAGCCTGAGCAAACCTGCCCTGATCACCTCCATTAGCACCAACGCCCCGCGCGCCCACGAAGTGCCACCGCGAAGCCTCAATGACATGCGGGTATTCTGCGACTATCGGCAGACCACTCCGGACTCGGCCGGCGAGATGCTCATTGCCGGCGAGCAGCATGGTTGGGATATAAGTCTGATCGTGGGCGATCTGCCTGAGTTGATCAGCGCAAAAGTGAAGCGTCCCGATTACGATCGCCACGTATTCTTCCGGTCCATCGGCCTGGGTCTGGAGGACATTGCGCTGGCCAATGCCATCTACCGCTTGCAGACCGGACAACACGAAACCTGTGGGAGACATCAATGAGCCAGGCAGACTTCATCATCATCGGCGGCGGGATTGCCGGCGCCTCCACCGGTTTCTGGCTGTCGCAGCACGCCCGGGTCATCGTGCTCGAGCGCGAATCGCATCCGGGTTATCACTCCACCGGCCGTTCCGCCGCGTTGTACACCGCTGCATACGGCACGCCGCAGGTGCGGGCGCTGACCCAGGCCAGTCGCGACTTTTTCGACGCCCCGCCCGCCGGTTTCTGCGAACACCCGCTGCTGACCCCGCGCGGCGAGATGACCGTAGACTTCACGGGCGACCCGGCAGAGCTACAAAATCAGTACCTGAGCGCAAAAGCCACCGTTGCCGAAGTGCAAATGCTCAGTCCCGAAGAGGCCTGCGCCCGTGTGCCGATTCTGCGCCGGGAAAAAGTCCACGGCGCCATCTACGACCCGACTGCCAGCGACATTGACACCGATGCCCTGCACCAGGGTTATCTGCGCGGCATCCGGCGCAATCAGGGCGAGGTGCACACCGACAGCGAGGTCATGCGCCTGACCCGCGATAACGAGGGTGTGTGGCACGTACAGACCGCCCGCCAGACTTTCAGCGCACCGGTCGTCATCAATGCCGCCGGCGCCTGGGCCGACAAGATCGGCGCATTGGCCGGCGCCCGATCGCTGGGCCTGCAACCCAAGCGCCGCGCCGCGTTCATCTTCGCTGGCCCCGAGGGCGTAGACATTCACCAGTGGCCGATGCTGGTCAGCCTCGACGAATCGTTCTACATGAAACCTGACGCCGGCATGTTCCTCGGTTCGCCGGCCAACGCCGATCCCGTTGAACCCCACGACGTACAGCCGGAAGAGCTCGACATTGCGATGGGCATCTACCAGATCGAAGAAGCCACCACGCTGACCATCCGCCGACCGACGCGCACTTGGGCGGGCCTGCGCAGTTTTGTCAGCGATGGCGATATGCTGTGCGGTTTCGATCAGCACGTACCGGGATTGTTCTGGGTCGCGGCGCAGGGCGGCTATGGCATTCAGACCTCCCCGGCCATGGGCCAGGCCAGCGCCGCACTGGTACGCGGCGGGGCTCTGCCGGAGCAACTCACGCGTTTCGGTCTGCACGCTTCGATGCTCTCCCCGGCGCGGTTGGGTTGATCCTTGCTCAGGTGACGTGTCGACGCGATTGCGGCAAAATCCCTGCGCCCTTCTTCACCGGCGCAGATGCCTCCTGGAGCTCCACCGTTATGACCGCACCTGAACAAGACCCGAGCCAGGATGATGCCGTGCTGGATAACTACCGGGCGATCGCCGATGCAATCGCCACGTTGTTTTTCCCTCACGCCGAGGTGGTGCTGCACGACCTGCGCACACAGAAGGTCGACTACATCGCCAACAACCTGTCGAAGCGGGAAATCGGTGACGACTCGTCGCTGGAGGACATGCTCAGCGACGACGTCAGCGAACGAAACATCGGGCCGTATGAAAAGCTCAATTGGGACGGTCAGAAGATTCGCAGTCTGAGCAGCGTTCTGCGCGACAGCGCGGGGCATCCATTGGCCGTGCTGTGCATCAACCTGAATATTTCGCTGTTCGAGAATGCCAAGGCCGCGCTGGACCTGTTTCTGTCGCCCAGCAAATTGATTCCGCAGCCGGACTCTCTGTTTCGCGATGACTGGCAGGAGCGCATCAACACGTTTCTTCACGCCTGGCTGCGCGAGCGCCAGCTGAGCCTGAACCTGCTGACCCGCGATCACAAACGTGAACTGGTACTGGCTCTGCACGCCGAAGGCGCCTTCAAAGGCAAAAGCGCCTCCAACTACGTCGCCAATGTGCTGAACATGGGACGGGCGACGGTGTACAAGCATTTGAAGGAACTGAAAAGCTGAAGAACCCACCGGCGATTTTGTAGCAGCTGGCGCAGCCTGCGTCCTCCGACGCAGGCTTCGCCAGCTGCTACGGGAATCGTGTTACCCGATCTGGTGTTATTCCAGCGCCGAAGCCGGGCCGAAGAACTCGTAGCGGCTTTGCTTCTCCGGCACACCCAGTGCCTTGAGGTGGCGTTTGATGGCCGCCATGAAGCCTTTAGGTCCAAGGAAGTAGGCATCCACATCGCGATGCTGCGGCAGCCACTCGCCCAACTGTTCCTGACTCAACAAACCGACCTTGTCCGCCGCCGGGCTGACGCCATCGTCTTCGGCGTAGCAATAGAAGCGTTTGAGCTGCGGGTGACGCGCGGCCAATTCGTCGATCCAGTCACGAAACGCATGAACGCTGCCGTTGCGGGCGCAGTGGATGAAGTGCACCGGGCGCGTGGTGGCCAGCGCCGCTTCGAGCATCGCCAGGGTCGGGGTGATGCCGACGCCGCCGCTGATCAGTACCAGCGGTTTATCGCTGGCGGTCAGGGTGAATTCGCCCGACGGCGGGAACAGCTGAATGCTCGAACCGACGTGCAACTGGTCGTGCAAGTGGTTAGACGCTCGGCCACCGTTTTCGCGTTTGACGCTGATGCGGTACTGACCTTTGTTGGCCAGCGCCGACAACGAATAGTTACGACGAATCTCTTCGCCATCGAGGATCAGTTTCATGCCGATATATTGGCCAGGTTCCGCCGCCAGAATCGCGCCTTTGTCCGCCGGCTCGAAGTAGAACGAAGTGATTTGCGCACTCTCTTCCACTTTGGCCGAGACAATGAATTCCCGCGCACCGCGCCAGCCGCCGGGCGCCTGTGCTTTCTGATCGTAAATGCTGCTCTCCGCACCGATCAGGATGTCGGCCAACTGACCATAGGCCGCCCCCCAGGCGCTCATGACTTGCGGCGTGGCGATCTCGTCACCCAGCACTTCGGAGATGGCGCGCAACAGGCAGCTGCCCACAATCGGATAGTGTTCCGGAAGAATTTGCAGGGCGACGTGCTTGTTGATGATCTTCGCCACCAGGTCGCCCAACTGATCAAGCTGATCGATGTGTCGTGCGTACATCAACACGCCGTTTGCCAGAGCGCGGGGCTGATCACCGCTGGCCTGGTGGGCCTGGTTGAACAATGGACGAACTTCCGGATATTCGGAGAGCATCATGCGATAAAAATGAGTGATCAACGCTTCGCCACCGCTTTCCAGCAACGGCACGGTGGACTTGACGATTGCACGGTCTTGAACGCTAAGCATAAGTTGACTCCTGGCTTCTGGGGCTGCTAACTGATTGCCTTGTGCTTATCAGTTTCCGTGCCAGTTATTTATTCTTTAATAATCAACATGTTAAAAGAGTGATAGTCATATTGACGCAAGCTGACTTATAGTCATCCCGACTACATGGAGTCACTATGACTGCGAAATCTCTGCTGACGGCGTTGCTCCCTCTGGTCTCCGACCTGTCCCGCGAACTGCCTGAAAGCGAGCGTTATCGACGCCTGCTCGAAGCCATGCGCGCCTTGTTGCCCTGCGACGCCGCCGCCCTGCTGCGCCTCGACGGCGAATGGCTGGTACCGCTGGCCGTGGACGGATTGAGCACCGACACCCTCGGCCGGCGCTTCAAAGTCAGCGAACACCCGCGCTTCGAAATACTCCTGAGCAGCCCGGACCCGACCCGGTTCGCTGCCGACAGCGACCTGCCCGACCCTTACGATGGCCTGGTCGATGGGCTCGATGATCATCTGGAAGTCCACGATTGCCTGGGTTGCCCGTTGTTTATCGACGAACGCCCTTGGGGTTTGCTGACCCTCGACGCACTCGACCCGCAACGTCTTGAGCCGATTGAACTGGACGCCCTGCAGGCATTCGCCAGCCTCGCCGCCGCCACCGTCAACGCTGCCGAGCGCATCCAGCGCCTGGCCAATCGCGCAGAGCACGAACACCAGCGCGCCGAGGTCTATCGCCAGGCCAGCGGTCAGCAAAATCGCGAAATGATCGGCCAGAGCAAAGCGCATAAACGCCTGGTCGAGGAAATCAGCCTGGTCGGTGGCAGCGATCTCACCGTCCTCATCACTGGCGAGACCGGGGTCGGCAAAGAGCTGGTCGCTCAGGCCATTCATGCCACTTCGTTGCGTGCAGACAAGCCCATCATCAGCCTTAACTGCGCAGCGTTGCCGGACACGTTGGTGGAGAGCGAACTGTTCGGCCATGTGCGCGGGGCGTTCACCGGCGCGACCAGCGACCGTCGTGGCAAATTCGAACTGGCCGATGGCGGCACATTGTTCCTTGATGAAGTCGGGGAATTGTCGCTGACCGTGCAGGCGAAATTGTTGCGTGTGCTGCAAAGCGGTCAACTGCAGCGTTTGGGTTCGGACAAGGAGCACCAGGTCGATGTGCGCCTTATCGCCGCGACCAATCGCGACCTTGCTGAAGAAGTGCGCAGCGGCCGCTACCGCGCCGACTTCTATCATCGTTTGAGTGTGTACCCGCTGCTGGTGCCGGCGCTGCGTGATCGGGGCCGCGACGTGCTGTTGCTCAGCGGTTATTTTCTGGAGCAGAACCGCTCGCGCATGGGCCTGAACAGTTTGCGCCTGAGTGCAGAGGCTCAGGCGGCGCTACTGGCTTATGACTGGCCGGGCAACGTGCGTGAACTCGAGCACCTGATCGGTCGCAGCGCGCTGAAAGCCTTGGGTCAGTGCCAGGAACGGCCGAAGATCCTCAGCCTGAGCGCGGCGGACCTGGACCTGCCCAGCGCCCGTGTCGAAGTTATCGCCGAGCAAGCGACGGCTGCGCCATCGACGTCAGTAACGGGCGATTTGCGCGAGGCCACGGACAATTATCAGCGCCAGTTGATCGGCGCCTGTCTGGCACGCCATCAACACAATTGGGCCAGCGCCGCCCGCGAGCTGGGCCTCGACCGCGCCAACCTCGGACGCTTGGCCAAAAGGTTGGGCATGAAATAACCCCGATCCCTTGTAGCAGCTGCCGAAGGCTGCGTTCGGCTGCAGAGCAGTCGTCAATGGTTAAACTCAGTGCCCTGGACATTGCTCGTTGAGGGTCGGGCGAGGACTTCGTCCTCGAACGCAGCCTTCGGCAGCTGCTACAGGGTCGCTTTCACCAGGTGTCGATGGAATGTTGCTAAAGCCTGCCCACACCAAGTCGATAACCCGGCATCGATAGCTTCTGGCGATCCATGCGATCGCCCGCCACCTTTCTCTTCAGAAGGTTTTTATGTCCTCCACCAAAGCCCGCGCAGATTCACTTTCGCTTCTGCTGTTTACCTTGCGCAGCGGCAAGCTGATGGCGATCAACCTGCTTAAAGTCAGTGAAATCATCCCTTGCCCGCCGCTGACCAAGCTGCCGGAGTCGCATCCTCACGTCAAAGGCATCGCCACCCTGCGCGGCACGTCGCTGTCGGTGATCGACCTCAGCCGCGCCATCGGCGAGCGGCCGCTGGAAGATCCGAACGGCGGCTGCCTGATCGTGACGGATGTCAGCCGTTCGAAACAGGGTTTGCACGTTCAGGCCGTGAGCAAGATCGTGCACTGCCTGACCACCGATATCCGCCCGCCGCCCTTCGGCTCCGGCGGGGTACGTTCTTACATCACCGGCGTGACCTCGGTGGACGGCACGCTGGTCCAGGTGCTGGATATCGAAAAAGTCATCCACGGTATTGCCCCCGCTCAAATCGAGATGGCCCCGACCGAGCTGAGCATGGAAGACGCCGAAGTACTGGGCAATGCGCGCATTCTGGTGGTTGACGACAGTCAGGTCGCCTTGCAGCAATCGGTGCACACTCTGCGTAATCTCGGCCTGCAATGTCACACCGCCCGCAGTGCCAGGGAAGCCATCGATTGCCTGCTGGACCTGCAAGGCACGGCGCAGCAGATCAACCTGATCGTCTCGGACATCGAAATGTCCGAGATGGATGGCTATGCGTTAACCCGGACCCTGCGCGACACCCCGGACTTCGCGCACCTGTACGTGTTGCTGCACACCTCCCTGGACAGCGCGATGAACAGCGAAAAAGCACGGCTGGCCGGCGCCAACGGGGTGCTGACCAAGTTCTCTTCACCCGAACTCACCAAGTGCCTGATCCAAGCGGCGAAGGCTGTCGCCGAACAAGGTCACTGAGGGATGGCCGAGGATTTCTGCTATCTGATGCGGCGCAATCTGGCCGAGGTTTGCGCAGCGGTGGTGTGGCCACCGTCCATTATTCTCAGCGAGTACCGCCCGGAACTGGCAGAAGCGGTGCATGGTTTGATGGAACTGGGTTATCCGGACGGCGGTGGTCGCGTGCCGGCACTGGACGTCTGGCAGCAAAGGTTCGAAACCGATCCTGAATACGATCCTTCACTGTGTTTTATCGCCCTGGATGCCGACGGCATCGTTGGCGTCTGTCAGTGCTGGACCAGCGCGTATATCAAAAATCTGGTGGTGCATCCTCGCGCACGAGGTCAGGGTCTTGGCCGCGCATTGTTGCTGCATGCATTCAAGGTGTTCCAACAGCGCCGCGAAGGCTTTGTGGATTTGAAAGTGAAGGAAGACAACCTGCGGGCGCAGCGTTTGTATGAAGATGTCGGGATGTATGTAGTCCGGCGTGAAGTTATTCCAACCTGATCCACCGTCATCGCGGGCATGCCACGCTCCGGCAGGATTTTGCGTCGTACGTGGGAAAGCAATTCGACGCAGATTGTGTGGGAGCGCGGCTTGCCCGCGAAGAGGCCGACACATTCACACTAAACCCTCAGGCATACTCCAAACCTCGGCCAACCCAATGCCCAAGGATTCTTGACCATGAAAGTGACAACCCTGACCTTCCTCTGCCTCAGCGCCCTTGCCACCCAGGCGCAAGCCTCCAGCCCGGACGCCTGGGCAACGTTCGACAAAGCGGTGCTCGCCAGCTGCACCAAAGCCAGCGGCCTGAAAGGTGCAAAACCGGTGGGCAATGCAGCGCAGTTTGATGATCGCGTCGGCTACGTCGCCGTCCTGCTGCAAGGCCAATACCCGCAGAAGCACATGAAGGGCCAGCAAGGCACCGAGCTGTGCCTCTACAACAAAAAAAGCAAAACCGCTTACGTGACCGAATGGGATTCGGTCCGCACGCCCGCCAAATCGCGCTGAGTGGCGCACAACTTGCTTCGACGCAATCCTTGGCGGTGACATTCTGTCGCCGTTTCGGACCCTGAGAGTCGACTAAGCGCTCAATGAACACGACCTTTTCCTGCGTAGGCTGCGGCAAATGCTGCACTGACCATCACGTGCCCTTGACCCTGGCGGAAGCGCAGATGTGGGCGGCTGACGGCGGTCAGGTGATCGTGCTGGTGGAAGCGTTTCTCGACAATGGCCTGGGCCTGCCGCTGCAACAGCGCGAGCACGCCGAACGCCGGTCGGCGCAGGTGCACAGCGGCAAATCGAACGCTCATGTCGCCATCACCTTCGCGGCATTCAACGCCGGCCGCTGCCGGAATCTTGACGAAGAAAACCTCTGCCGGATTTATGAACGCCGGCCATTGGTGTGCCGCATCTACCCGATGGAGATCAACCCGCACATACCCTTGAATACTGCCGTGAAGGAATGTCCGCCCGAGTCGTGGCAAAAAGGACCGGCACTGATCATCGGTGGCGAGCTGGTCGATCAGGAACTTGCAGGGCTCATCCAGCGCTCGCGTCAGGCGGATCGTGATGACATCCGCACCAAGGAAGCAATCTGTGCATTACTGGGGATTCGCACGACGGCGCTGAAAGGCGATGGATTTACCGCGTATCTGCCGCAAATGAGCGCGTTCACAACGGCCATCGACCAGATTGCGCAACAACCGCTGGCGGGCACCTGCGGTGAATGGTTGTTTCATGTGTCAGGTGACGATATCGCCGGACAGGTGCTGGCGGCAGGTGCTCGAGTGACGACCGGGACGCCGCGCGGCTACACATTTATCTCGCTGCGGGCGATTTGATTCAACGGATGTACCGCTTGCCATGGCCTATTCGTCGAATCGCCGCCCTCGATCCGACGAAAGCGGCAGATCAGACAGGGCAGGCCTTGAATCTCAGCGCTTGCCCATTGAACGCCGCGTACCTGGCGGCGCAGCGCCCGGGGTTTTGGTATGTCCATTCCTGGCGCCGTTTTTGTACCAGGGCTGGCTCGCGTTCTTCGCGGCGGCCACTTCACCCGGTTTGAACGGAAACTTGAACGCCGGGATCGCGGCTTTGCTCTCGCTGTCGACGCTGTCTGGCAGGTCTGCCGGGGCGTCGCTCAAGGCATCGGCAACCGGCGGTTGTATCGGGGAAGTCATGAAAGCTCCGGGTGTTGCATGCAGTCGGCCCGGTCAGCGAGCCGTCAAAGGCGGCAGTATACCTGCCCGTATGACGCACGCACGCGCACCTTTGGTCGGCGATCAAAGTATTTTTCACCCACAAAAACCGGTAGGTACTTATCGGTAGGTGACCGTGACAATGCCCAGACCGGTGACCGCAACACCGTCTGTCTCGCTGGCAGGCACTGGCTCGAATGTCGCCGACAGCGGCATCGCGCCGCGATCGCAGGCATTTTGATACGTGTTCACATCCACCTCCACGCCCGGTGCCACCCGCAGACGTTGAAACTCAGTGCGCCGCAGCGCTCCCGCAGGCTCTACCGAACAACCGGCGTAAACGATGTTCCCCACAAAGCTGATGGTCCCCGACTCAATTCGGGGGGCAGCGGTCAGAACAAGCGGCGTAAACAACAGGGCACTCGAAATAAAAACGTTTAGCTTCATCTCAGGAACACTCCATGCCATTGCGGGACTGTCTTTGCGTATCTGCCTGTGAAAAGAATCTTTATTGAGCGTAGTTCGCGCCACGATAGAGGCCGGTTATTGTCAGCGCCTGGGTGTGCGCAAATATTTCCGGAGACAGATCTGCGGCCAAACTGACAGCGCCGTCAGCCAGCAGTCACTTTCCTGACGGCGTAACAGGGTTATAAGAGAGGTATACATAACCTGACTTCCAACTCCCCTGCCGGGCCTCGACTCGCATGCGAATACAGAAAAAAACCGCCCTGATCGCTGGCCTGCTGATCGTCCTGGCTGCGCTGGGCATCTGGTACCTGACCAAGCCAGCCACGGCTAAACTGGCGACCCCGACCGCTATTCCGGTGCGGGTGATCAGCGTTGCCGAGAAAGACGTGCCCCGCTACGTCACCGGCATCGGTTCGGTGCTGTCTCTGCACAGCGTGGTGGTGCGGCCGCAGATCGACGGCATTCTCACCAAAATTTTGGTCAAGGAAGGTCAACTGGTGGAAAAGGGTGACCTGCTGGCGACCATTGACGACCGCTCGATACGCGCCAGCCTCGATCAGACCCGCGCGCAATTGGGCGAGAGCCAGGCGCAGTTGCAAGTGGCGATGGTCAACCTCAAGCGTTACAAATTGTTGAGTGTCGATGACGGCGTCTCCAGGCAGACGTTTGACCAGCAACAGGCTCTGGTCAATCAACTCAAAGCCACCGCCCAGGGTAATCAGGCCTCGATCGACGCCGCTCAGGTGCAGCTTTCCTACACGCAGATCCGCTCTCCGGTGACGGGTCGAGTGGGGATTCGCACGGTGGACGAAGGCAATTTCCTGCGCATGACCGATACTCAAGGTCTGTTCACCGTGACCCAGATCGATCCGATCGCCGTGGAGTTTTCCCTGCCGCAGCAAATGCTGCCGACCTTGCAGGGTCTGATCGGCGACCCGCAGCGGGCCCGGGTCAAGGTTTACATCGGCGCCGACACCGATGGCGAAACCGGCAACCTGCTCGGCGAAGGCCTGTTGACCTTGATTGACAACCAGATCAACGCCAACACCGGGACCATCCGCGCCAAGGCTGAATTCAGCAATGCAAGGCAAAAGCTCTGGCCAGGCCTGTTGGTGACGGTAAAGATTCAGACAGCACTGGAGAAAGATGCCTTGGTGGTGCCGCCCACTGTCGTACAGCGTGGGCTGGATCAGCATTTCGTTTACCGGGTCAACGGTGACAAAGTCGAGATCGTCACCGTGCAGATGGTGTATCAGGGTGCCGACCAGAACATCGTCAAAGGCGTGAAACCCGGTGATGTGCTGGTCAGCGATGGCCAGTCGCGGCTCAAACCCGGGGCGGCGGTGCAGATTCTCACCGAGCCGCCGCAAGTGGTGCAGGCGGAGCCGAAGCCATGAAGGCTCACCGTTCGATTTCGGCCTGGTGCATCGATCATCCGGTGGCGACGATTCTGCTGACGTTCGCCCTGGTCCTGCTGGGCGTGATTGCCTTTGCGAAGCTGCCGATCGCGCCGCTGCCCGAGGCGGAATTCCCGACCATCCAGGTTGCCGCGCAGTTGCCTGGCGCCAGTCCGGAAACCATGGCGTCGTCGGTGGCCACGCCGCTGGAAGTGCAATTCAGTGCCATCCCCGGCGTGACGCAAATGACGTCGAGCAGCGCCTTGGGTTCGACCAACCTGACACTGCAATTTACCCTCGATAAAAGCATCGACACCGCCGCGCAGGAAGTTCAGGCCGCGATCAACACCGCCGCAGGCAAACTGCCCAAGGACATGCCGAACCTGCCGACCTGGCGCAAGGTCAACCCGGCCGACAGCCCGGTGTTGATCCTCAGCATCAACTCGACCTTGATGCCTGGCCCCGAACTCAGCGATCTGGTGGAAACCCTGTTGTCCCGGCAGATCAGTCAGATCGACGGCGTAGGCCAGGTCAACATCACCGGTCAGCAACGTCCGGCGATCCGGGTTCAGGCTTCGGCGGACAAACTGGCCGCCATCGGTTTGACCCTGGCGGATATTCGTCTGGCGCTGCAGCAGACCAGCCTTAACCTGGCCAAAGGTGCGTTGTACGGCGAGTCGAGCATTTCCACCCTGTCCACCAACGATCAACTCTTCCACCCGGAGGAATACAGCGAACTCATCGTTTCCTACAAGGACGGCGCCCCGGTTCACCTGCGCGATGTCGCCAAAGTCGTCAACGGTGCGGAAGATGCCTACGTTCAGGCATGGGCGGGCGATAGACCCGGCGTGAACCTGGTGATTTTCCGTCAGCCGGGGGCCAACATTGTTGAAACCGTTGACCGGGTTCAGGCCGCACTGCCGACGCTTACCGCCATGCTGCCGGCTGCGGTGCAGGTCAGCACCCTGGTTGACCGGACCCAGACCATTCGCGCTTCGCTGCACGAGGTGGAAATCACCCTGCTGATCGCGATCATGTTGGTGGTCGCGGTGATGGCGTTGTTCCTGCGCCAGTTGTCAGCCACGCTGATCGTGACGGCCGTGCTCGGCGTGTCGCTGATCGCCAGTTTCGCCCTGATGTACATCATGGGTTTCAGTCTGAATAACCTGACGCTGGTGGCGATCGTGGTGGCTGTCGGGTTTGTGGTCGACGACGCAATCGTGGTGGTGGAAAACATCCACCGGCATCTGGAGGCCGGCGACGACATGCGCGAGGCCGCGATCAAAGGCTCCAGCGAGATCGGGTTCACCGTGGTCTCGATCAGCTTCTCGCTGGTAGCAGCGTTCATTCCGCTGCTGTTCATGGGCGGCGTGGTCGGGAGATTGTTCAAGGAGTTCGCCTTGACCGCGACCTCGACCATCCTGATTTCGGTGGTGGTGTCCCTGACCCTCGCACCCACGCTGGCGGCGTTGTTCATGAAAGCGCCGGTGCATCACGCCCATGACAAACCCGGTTTCGGCGAGCGCTTGCTCGGGTGGTACGAGCGGGGTCTGCGTCGCGCCCTCGCCCATCAAAAATTGATGATCGGCGTGTTCGGCCTGTCACTGATGCTGGCGATAACCGGTTACATCTTTATCCCCAAGGGCTTCTTCCCCGTGCAGGACACCGGTTTTGTCCTCGGCACCAGCGAAGCCGCTGCCGATATTTCCTACGGCGACATGGTGAAAAAACACTTGGCCATGGCAGAAATCGTCGCGGCAGACCCCGCCGTCGATGTATTTTCCCACTCGGTCGGGGTTTCCGGCAGTAACCAGACCATTGCCAACGGGCGCTTCTGGATCTCTCTGAAAAAACGCGGCGACCGCGACGTGTCCGCCAGTGAATTCATCGACCGGATTCGCCCGCAGCTGATGAAAGTCCCGGGTATTGTCCTCTACCTTCGCGCCGGTCAGGACATCAACCTCAGCTCCGGCCCAAGCCGCGCCCAATACCAATACGTGCTCAAGAGCAACGACGGCGCGACCCTCAGCACCTGGACCCAGCGGCTCACGGAAAAACTGCGCAGCAACCCGGCCTTTCGTGACATATCCAACGACCTGCAACTGGGCGGCAGCATCACCCATATCAGCATCGACCGCAGCGCAGCCGCGCGTTTCGGCCTGACCGCCAGCGATGTCGATGAAGCCCTGTACGACGCTTTCGGCCAACGCCAGATCAACGAATTCCAGACCCAGACCAACCAGTACAACGTCATTCTTGAGCTGGACACCAAGCAACGCGGCAAGGCCGAAAGCCTCAACTATTTTTACCTGCGCTCGCCGCTGAGCGGGGAAATGGTGCCGCTGTCAGCACTGGCGCGGTTTGATCCGCCGACCGTTGGCCCGCTGTCCATCGCCCATGACGGGATGTTCCCGGCCGCCAACCTGTCCTTCAACCTCGCGTCTGGCGTGGCATTGGGCGACGCGGTGATCATGCTCGATCAGGCCAAGGCCGAGATTGGCATGCCGGCGGCCATGAGCGGCAATTTCCAGGGTGCGGCACAGGCGTTTCAGAGTTCGCTGGCGAGTCAGCCGTGGCTGATCCTGGCGGCGCTGGTGGCGGTTTACATCATTCTCGGCGTGCTCTACGAGAGCTTCGTGCATCCGCTGACGATCATCTCGACCTTGCCCTCGGCGGGGCTCGGTGCGGTGATCATGCTGTGGATCTGCGGCCAGGATTTCTCGATCATGGCGCTGATCGGGTTGGTGCTGCTGATCGGGATCGTCAAGAAAAACGGCATCCTGATGATCGACTTCGCACTGGACGCGCAGCGCAATCGTGGCCTCGCGCCGCAAGAGGCGATTTATGAAGCCTGCATCACGCGGTTTCGGCCGATCATCATGACCACCCTCGCCGCCCTGCTCGGCGCGTTGCCGCTGATGCTCGGGTACGGCACCGGCGCCGAATTGCGCCAGCCATTGGGGATCGCGGTCGTTGGCGGGCTGCTGGTGAGTCAGGCGCTGACGCTGTTCACCACTCCGGTCATATACTTATGGCTTGAGCGGCTGTTCCATAAGCCTGAGCCAGCGCCAGCATCGATGCCGACACTGGCGACCACAGACTGAGGCGGGTCATGCGCGTTCTGATTATCGAAGACGAGGAAAAAACCGCGGATTATCTGCACCGCGGCCTCACCGAACAGGGTTACACCGTGGACCTGGCGCGCGACGGCGTCGAGGGCCTGCACATGGCGCTGGAAAACGATTACGCCGTGATCGTCCTCGACGTCATGCTGCCGGACCTCGACGGCTTCGGCGTGCTGCGTGCGTTGCGTGCGCGCAAACAAACCCCGGTGATCATGCTGACCGCCCGTGAGCGTGTCGAAGACCGCATCAAAGGCTTGCGCGACGGCGCCGACGATTACCTCGGCAAACCGTTTTCCTTCCTTGAGCTGGTGGCACGCCTGCAAGCGCTGACCCGGCGCAGTGGCGGCCATGAACCGGTGCAGGTGAATGTTGGCGACCTGTGGATCGACTTGATCAGGCGCAAGGCCACCCGCGGCGGCGCCCGCCTTGACCTGACGGCCAAGGAGTTCTCGCTGCTCAGTGTGTTGGCCCGCCGACAGGGGGAAATCCTTTCGAAAACATCAATTGCGGAAATGGTCTGGGACATCAATTTCGACAGTGACGCCAATGTCGTCGAGGTTGCGATCAAGCGGTTACGCGCCAAGCTCGACGGACCGTTTGAAGAAAAACTGCTGCACACGATCCGTGGCATGGGTTATGTGCTGGAGAGCCGTGGTGTTTAGCCATTCGATTGCACTGCGTCTGAGCGGCATGTTCACACTGGTGGCGCTGGCGGTGTTTCTGCTGATCGGCGGTGCGCTGTATCAACAGGTCGACAAGGGCCTCGGCCTGCTGCCGGAAGCGGAGCTGGACGCGCGCTACAGCGTGCTCGAATCCACCGTGGGCCGTTTCGGCACGCCTGAGCATTGGGTGAAAATCAACAACAAGCTCAAGTTGCTCGGCGAAGAAGACAAGCGCATCCGTTTCTGGATCGTCAGCGGCGACCCGCAGTACGAATACGGCAACCCCACCGCGCAGATCCGCGCGTTCGCCGAAGGGCGATTGGGCATGCGCGACCTCGACCTGCCCGGCCAGCCTTATCCGCTGAAAGTGCTGGTCAGCCAGTTTCCGGCCAAGGATCAACGTCCGCCGCTGCGTTTCATGATCGGCATCGACACCCAGACGTTTTATCAGACTCAGCATCATCTGCTGATTGCCTTGATCAGCCTGGCGATAATTGGCGTGCTGCTGGCCTCCGCGTTGGGCTATTGGGTGGCGCGCATCGGCCTCAAACCGTTGATCAAGCTGTCTCAGGAAGCCCAGCGACTGGCGCCGCCGCTGCGCTCCGGACGTTTGCGTCTGGCCTCGCTGCCGCCGGAGCTCAATCAGTTCGTCCACTCGTTCAATTCGACCCTGGAGCGGGTCGAGCAGGCTTATTCGCGGCTTGAATCCTTCAACGCCGACGTCGCCCATGAACTGCGTTCGCCGCTGACCAACCTGATCGGTCAGACCCAGGTGGCGCTAACCCGTGGCCGCTCCGCCGAGCATTATTTCGAAGTGCTGCAATCGAACCTCGAAGAGCTGGAACGCTTGCGCTCGATCATCAACGACATGCTGTTCCTCGCCAGCGCCGACCAAGGCAGCAAGGCCACCAAACTGACGTCGGCGTCCTTGGCCGGCGAAGTGGCGACGACCCTGGAGTATCTGGATTTTATCCTCGAAGATGCGCGAGTCCAGGTGCAAGTCAGCGGTGACGCCCAGGTGCACATCGAGATCGCCCATCTGCGCCGGGCATTGATCAATCTGCTGAACAATGCAGTCCAGCATACCTCGCCGGGCCAGGTGATCGAAGTGCGGATTGAAGTGGACGAACGCCAGGTGAGCATCGGCGTCGCCAACCCTGGCTCGCCGATTGCCAACGAGCATTTGCCACGGCTGTTCGAGCGGTTTTACCGGGTCGATGCTTCGCGCAGCAACAGCGGCAACAACCACGGCCTGGGACTGGCGATTGTGAAGGCGATTGCGTTGATGCACGGCGGCGATGTCTTTGTGCGCAGTGATCGGGGGATGAACACATTTGGGATTCACCTCCCCGTTTGAGTGCTCCGATTCGCTGTGGGAAAAGCGGTCGGGGTGAGAGGCTCCTTGGTGCGCCGGCCACTGTGCCGGAAGGTTTCCTGTGATGAAAGATCTCGTGTGGCGAGGGGACTTGTCGAAACGTCGCACCGCCCCGTTCCAGCGCGCAGCACTGGCAGAATGTGGGTAACACTCTAGATTTTGGGGGCCGCTTCGCTGCCCAACGGGGACAAGTCCCCTCGCCAAGAAATCCCCGCAGGCATCAGAAAAGTTGTCTTAAAAGCCGCTGCTGTCAGCGGTTTTTTTTTGTTAAAACAGCCTGAAACGCGGGTGATCGTCGACTACCCGCTGAATGTCTTCTAAGCTTCAAGCAGTCTAAGGCCAGCTCGTTTGCTGGTTGAACGTTCATGCAGACAGCGTCGCCATGACAGCAAGTCATCCCACATACGTAACAGGTAAAACCCGGCTACCTGAGGTGATGGTCATGCTCGGCAGCGCGCTGACCGTGATTGCGATTCTGTGCATCGTCATCTTCCTGTTGATCCGTGAACACGCCAACGCTCAGCGGGATGCCACCCGCAGTGCGACCACCATCGCCCAACTGATCAACGCCGATGTCCTGCGCACGGTCGAGCTCTATGACCTGACGCTGCAAGGTCTGATCGCTGCTGCCCGGCGCGATGACCTCAAACAGGTATCCCCGCAGATCCGCCACATGGTGCTGTTCGACCGTTCGACGACGGCACGTTTCAAGGGCGACATTTTGCTGTTGGACCCGCACGGCCGGGTGCTCGCGAACTCGTCGACCATCGAGCCCGGACCGGGCAACTACGCCGGGCGCGATTTCTTCCTTGAGCATGCGGCCAAGCGAAACACCGGCCTGTTCATCAGCCGTCCGTTCAAAATGCAGTGCGATTGTGAGTTCAACGGTGAATGGCGGATCACGTTCAGCCGCCGTATCTCTACGGCCACCGGAGGGTTTCTCGGCGTAGCCGTGGCGTCGATGCGATTGAGCTACTTCGATCAGCTGTTCAACAGCCTCGACATCGGCACTGGCAGCACGCTGAACATCATCAACGCCGACGGTATTCTGCTCGCGCAAAAGCCTTACCTGGAGAACGATGCCATCGGCAAAAACTTCGCCAACCGGCCCAACATCGTGCGCATTCTGCGCGACGGCAATGGAAGTTTCGACAGTGTTTCGAGCATCGACGCCAAGCGCCGCCTGTACACCTTTGCCAGGGTAGGCAATCTGCCGCTGACGGTGATCGTCGCACTGTCCGGCGACGAGGTATTCGCCACCTGGAAGCGCACAGCGACCGTCATCAGCGGCGCCACAGGTGTGCTCTGTATCGGCCTGCTGTGGCTGAGCGGCTTGCTGTCCCGGGAACTGCGCTTGCGCCGCCATGCCGAGAAGGAACTGGCGCAACTGGCTGCCACCGATGCCCTGACGGGCGTGGCAAATCGGCGGATTCTCGACCTGACCCTGCGCCACGAGTGGTTTCGCGCCCAGCGCTCCGGTCAACCGTTGTCGCTGCTGATGATCGATGCCGACCACTTCAAGGCCTTCAACGATCAGCACGGCCATCAGGCCGGCGATGATGCCCTGCGCGCGGTGGCCAAGGTCATTTCCGACAATGTGCGAAGACCCGCCGACATGGTCGCCCGCTACGGCGGTGAAGAGTTTTCCGTGATATTGGCCGAAACGGACGGCGTGGGCGCGCAGCAGATTGCCGAGCATATTCGAGTGGCGGTGGAGCAGCTGCCTTTCGTGGCGGGCGTGGAGTCGCCAGTGACGGTCAGTATCGGGCTAAGTACGTGGACGACTGCAACCGATGTGAGTCTGGAGCAGCTGCTGTTTGCGGCCGACAAAGCGCTGTATCAGGCCAAGGAGCGCGGGCGGAATCGGGTGGTGGCCGCGCCGTGAACTCCTCAGCGAAACGACTGGCTCCATCGCGAGCAAGCTCGCACACAGGGAATGTGGGAGCGGCCTTGCTCGCGATGGCATCCGGGGCGGGCACTGCATGCCCGCCCTGCTGCCATAAAAAAGGCCACCCGAAGGCAGCCTTTAAAAACTAGAGAGGTTTTTACTTACACGGCCGCGACAGGACGCATGTAAGAGATCGGTGCAGTGCTGGCGTCTTCGAAAGTCACGACTTCCCAAGCATCTGTCTGCTCAATCAACTTGCGCAGCAGCTGGTTGTTCAATGCATGTCCGGACTTGAAGCCCTTGAACTCACCAATCAGGCTATTGCCCAGCAGGTAGAGGTCACCAATTGCATCGAGGATCTTGTGCTTCACGAATTCGTCTTCATAGCGAAGACCGTCTTCGTTCAGTACGCCATCCGCGTCGACCACAATAGCGTTTTCAACGCTGCCGCCGAGTGCGAGGTTGTGCTTGCGCAGGTACTCGATGTCACTCATGAAACCAAAGGTACGGGCGCGGCTGACTTCTTTCACGAACGAAGTACTGGAAAAATCCACGCTTGCGCTTTGTGTGCGGTCACGGAAAACCGGGTGATCGAAATCGATCTCGAAACTCACCTTGAAACCTTCGAAAGGGACGAAAGTGGCGCGCTTGTCGCCGTCTTCCACTGTCACTTCACGCAGGATGCGGATGAATTTCTTGGCTGCGTCCTGTTCTTCCAGGCCAGCCGATTGAATCAGGAATACGAAAGGTCCAGCGCTACCATCCATGATCGGGACTTCGGACGCGGAGAGCTCGACGTAGGCGTTATCGATGCCCAGGCCAGCCATGGCCGAGAGCAAGTGCTCCACCGTATCCACTTTGGTGTCACCACTGACCAATGTGGTCGACATCGTGGTTTCACCAACGTTTTCCGCGCGGGCAGGGATCTGCACCACAGGGTCGAGGTCGGCACGACAAAACACAATGCCGGTGTCGACAGGCGCTGGCTTGAGGGTCAGGTAGACCTTCTCCCCGGAGTGCAGGCCTACACCTGTGGCACGGATAATATTTTTCAGTGTGCGTTGTTTAATCATGGCTTGGGCCGCTTCAGCGCAAATTGCGAACTGGTATCAACAAAGGCTGGCGATGATAGCAGACCACGCCTTTGCTGAACACCAATCACCTTCATAGCCCTGATACATTCCATCAATCAGCCTGACGACGCAGGAATGCCGGAATGTCCAGGTAGTCCAGGTCATCTTGCGGATTCATCTTCGCAGCAGTCGCAGCACCGGCCTGAGCCTGGTTGCGCATGACGGTCGGACGGTCCAGATCACGGTAGTTCACCGGCGATTGTTCTTGACGGGCAGGCGCCTGCTGCTGCGGTTGCGAAGCCATGGAAGTGTGAACGGTATTGTCGATGACCTTTACCGGCTTCTCGATTTTAGCGCCCAGACCGGTGGCAACAACAGTCACGTGCAACTCGTCGCGCATGTCCGGATCGATAACGGTACCGACCTTGACCATTGCGTGCTCGGAAGCGAAAGCTTCGATGATGCTACCCACGTCGGAGTATTCACCCAGGGACAGGTCAGGACCAGCGGTGATGTTCACCAGGATGCCACGTGCACCTTGCAGATTCACGTCTTCGAGCAACGGGTTGCGGATGGCTGCTTCGGTCGCCTCGCGTGCACGGTTCGGACCGCTGGCGCAGCCAGTGCCCATCATCGCCATGCCCATTTCGCTCATCACGGTACGTACGTCGGCAAAGTCGACGTTGATCATGCCCGGACGCTTGATGATGTCGGAGATACCGCGAACGGCACCGGCCAGTACATCGTCAGCCTTGGCGAAAGCCGACAGCAGGCTGGCGTCTTTACCGAGGATGGTCAGCAGTTTCTCGTTGGGAATGGTGATCAACGAGTCGACGCTTTCAGACAGCAGACGGATACCCTCGTCGGCAATCTGCATGCGCTTGCGACCTTCGAACGGGAACGGACGGGTCACCACCGCAACGGTGAGGATCCCCATTTCCTTGGCCACTTCGGCAATGATCGGCGCAGCACCGGTACCGGTACCACCGCCCATGCCGGTTGTAATGAACACCATATTGGTGCCCTGCAGGACTTCGGCAATGCGCTCACGATCTTCGAGAGCGGCCTGACGACCTACTTCAGGGTTGGCGCCAGCGCCGAGACCTTTGGTCACGCCGGTACCCAGTTGCAGGATGGTCCGCGCGCCGATGCTCTTCAGCGCTTGGGCATCAGTGTTGGCGCAGATGAATTCAACGCCTTCAATGTTGCTCTTGACCATGTGGTTGACAGCGTTGCCGCCGCCTCCGCCAACACCGATAACTTTAATGACCGGGCTTGCGGGGATGTTGTCTACGAGTTCGAACATTTTCCCTCTCCTTTACGTTCTCTAGTTTTTTCGCCTACTGCGTTTGCTGCTTTTGCTGCTTTTGCTGCTTGTCGCTTGAAACTTGCCGCTTGAAACTGCTTCGTCAGAAATTGCCTTGTACCCAGCTCTTGATGCGATCGAGCAAGGCGGCTTTCGGTTCTTCGTTGCTGTAGCTGTCGCGGCTGCCGATGCCCGAGAAAGAGATCCCGTCGGACTGCTTTTGCAGGCCGTACATCAACAAGCCAACGCCGGTGGAATAAATCGGGTTGCGCACCACGTCGTCCAGGCCCTTCACGCCATGCGGCACGCCCAGGCGGACCGGCATGTGGAAAATCTCTTCGGCCAGTTCAGTGGCGCCTTCCATTTTCGAAGTACCGCCGGTCAGCACGATGCCGGCCGGGATCAGGTCTTCGTAGCCGCTGCGTCGCAGTTCGGCCTGGATCAGCGTGAACAGTTCGTCGTAACGCGGCTCGACCACTTCGGCCAGGGCCTGACGAGACAGCTCACGAGGCGGACGGTCGCCTACGCTTGGCACCTTGATGGTTTCACCGGCACCGGCCAGTTTGGCCAGGGCGCAGGCATAACGAATCTTGATTTCTTCGGCGTATTGGGTCGGTGTGCGCAACGCCATGGCGATGTCGTTGGTGACCTGATCGCCCGCAATCGGGATTACCGCGGTGTGACGGATCGCGCCCTCGGTGAAGATCGCGATGTCGGTGGTGCCGCCGCCGATGTCCACCAGGCAAACGCCCAGCTCTTTCTCGTCGTCGGTCAGTACCGAATACGCGGAAGCGAGCTGCTCGAGAATGATGTCGTCGATTTCCAGGCCGCAGCGACGCACGCATTTTTCAATGTTCTGTGCAGCGTTGACGGCGCAGGTGACCACGTGAACCTTGGCTTCCAGACGAACGCCGGACATGCCCAAAGGCTCGCGGACGCCTTCCTGGTTATCGATCACGTAATCCTGCGGCAGGGTATGCAGCACGCGCTGGTCAGCCGGGATCGCGACCGCCTGGGCGGCATCGAGCACGCGCTCGAGGTCGGCGGAGCTGACTTCGCGATCACGAATCGCGACGATGCCGTGAGAATTCAGGCTGCGGATGTGATTGCCCGCCACGCCTACGAACGCCGAGTGAATCCGGCAACCGGCCATCAGCTGCGCTTCTTCGATCGCGCGCTGGATCGACTGCACGGTGGACTCGATATTGACCACCACGCCCTTCTTCAGGCCACGGGATGGATGGGTACCGATCCCGACGATTTCCAGCGTGCCGTCGTCCGAAACCTCGCCTACCAGCGCCACCACCTTGGAGGTGCCGATATCGAGACCGACGATCATTTTGCCGCTTTGCACGTTTGCCATGGGTCCTGCCTCTCTTAATTCTTCGCGACAGCGGGTAGGGCTGTCGTGGGCGCTACAGGTTCCCGCCAGCCAACAGCGAGGCCGTTGGCGTAGCGCAGATCGATGCGCGCAATGTTCGTAATCTGTTCTTTAAGCGTCTTGTCGTAGATGGCGATGAAACGGCGCATCTTTTCCACCAGCTTGCCGCGTCCAAGCAGCAGTTCGATCCCCGGGCCCGAACTGCCGGCACCGGTGGTCAAAAACCAGCTGCCTCGTTCACGCAACTCCAGACGCGCAATCGAGAAGCCCAACGGCCTGAGCATCTGGCTCAGTACCTGGTATTGCTGCATCACTTGTTGCTGGGCCCGTTGGGGGCCAAACAGCTGTGGCAGGTGTTCGTAGTTCGCCAGCTCGCGCGGAGTAAACGCCTGGCCCTGGTTGTTCAACAACGACTCATCGCCCCAGCGGGCGACCGGCAATTGTTCTTCAAGGCGGATCACCACTTGATCCGGCCACACCCGACGCACTTCGGCGTGGGCAATCCATGGCATCTGTTCCAGCTCGGTGCGCATGCCTGCCAGGTCGATGGTGAAGAAGCTCGACGCCACAAACGGCGCGATACGCTGCTGCACCGCTTGCTGGCTGATGTAACTCAGGTCGCCCTGCACCGCGACTTTGGTAATCGGCCGATCGGCGTACGGCAACAAACGCTGCGCGCCTTCGTACGTGCCAAACCCCAGTGCGACCAGCAGCACCGGCCAGAACAAGGCTTTCAGAAAACCAAAATTGGCTTTCGGCAGGCGCGCGGACATCGGCTCTTTCGCCACCATTCGGCTGGCGCCCCGTGGCACCGGCTTGCGGCCGGGTGCGGGTGGGGGCTGATGTCGCAGCTGAGCGCCTTGCATGACTTACCCTCGCGGCTCGCTGTTGCCGGCAAAACCGGCGGCCAGAATCGCCAGAACCAGTTGCTGGAAATCCAGACCGGCAGCGCGGGCCGCCATCGGCACCAGGCTGTGATCGGTCATGCCCGGTGCGGTGTTGACTTCGAGAAACCAGAACTGCCCATCGGCGTCCTGCATCACGTCTGCCCTGCCCCAACCGGCGATACCCAGCGCCTCACAGGCCTTCGCCGTGAGGTCCATCAGTTCCTGTTCCTTGTCGCTGTCGAGCCCGCACGGGATCCGGTACTGCGTATCGCAAGCCACGTATTTGGCGTCGTAGTCGTAGAAAGTGTGCGGCGTGCCCAGGGCAATCGGTGGCAACACCTGGTCACGCAGGGTGGCGATGGTGAACTCCGGACCTTGAATCCATTGCTCGACCAACACTTGCGAATCGTAGGTACTGGCCGCTTTCCACGCCTCGATCAACTCGGACGGGGAAGTCACTTTGGCCATCCCGATACTTGAACCTTCATGGGCGGGTTTGACGATCATCGGGAAGCCCAGTTCCGCGGCCGCCGAAATACAATCGGCCTCGCTGCTCAGCGCCGCGTGACGGGGCGTCGGAATACCGAGGCTGTGCCAGACCTGCTTGGTCCGCAACTTGTCCATTGCCAGCGCGGAAGCCAGGATGCCGCTGCCGGTGTACGGAATGCCCACGCATTCGAGCAGCCCCTGAATGCTGCCGTCTTCACCACCACGACCGTGCAGAATGATGAAGGCGCGATCGATTTTTTCATTGAGCAACCGTTGCAGCAGGTCATCACCCACATCCAGGCCGAACGCGTCCACGCCCGCGCTTTGCAACGCCAGGAGCACCGCGTTGCCAGACTTCAGCGAGACTTCGCGCTCGGCACTCTTGCCGCCAAACAGCACGGCGACTCGGCCAAAGTCCTTTGGCGCAATGGTGGAGAACAGGTTGGCGTAAGCGGCAGTCATTTCAATTTCCCCACGGCTGGCGCGGCGACGGCGCCGGCAAACAACGGACTTTTCAACAGTTTTGGCGCAAGCCCGCCGATGTCACCGGCACCCTGGCACAGCAGGATGTCGCCGGCACGCAGCAGCGGCTTGACCAATGGCGCGAGGTCGACACCGCGTTCGATGTAGATCGGGTCGAGCTGACCGCGCTGACGAATGCTGTTGCACAACTTGCGGCTGTCGGCACCCGGAATCGGCTCTTCCCCGGCCGGATAGACTTCCATCAGCAACAGCACGTTGGCATCGGCCAGTACATTGACGAAATCGTCGTACAGGTCGCGGGTGCGGCTGTAACGGTGCGGCTGGTAAACCATCACCAGTCGGCGCTCCGGCCAGCCACCGCGTACGGCCTGGATCACGGCGGCGACTTCGGTCGGGTGATGGCCGTAGTCATCGACCAGCATCACGTTGCCGCCTTCGACCGGCAGCTCGCCGTAGACCTGGAAACGTCGGCCGACACCCTGGAATCCGGACAGGCCCTGAACGATGGCTTCATCGCTGACGCCTTCGTCGGTGGCGATGCAGATGGTCGCGAGTGCATTGAGCACGTTGTGGTTGCCCGGCATATTGACCGAGACGTCCAGCGGTTCGCGATCCGGGCGCAGCACGGTGAAGAAAGTCTGCATGCCTTGCTGGCGCACGTTGATTGCCCGCACATCGCAGTCTTCGCCGAAGCCGTAAGTGACCGCCGGGCGCTTGACCAACGGAAGGATTTCGCGAACAACCGGGTCGTCCAGACACACCACCGCCAAACCGTAGAACGGCAGGTTGTGGAGGAACTCGACGAAGGTTTTTTTCAGCTTGTTGAAGTCGCCGTCGTACGTCGCCATGTGATCGGCGTCGATATTGGTGACCACAGCTACCAGCGGTTGCAGGTGCAGGAAACTGGCGTCGCTTTCGTCGGCCTCGGCGATCAGGTAACGGCTGCTGCCAAGCTGGGCATTGGTGCCCGCAGCGTTGAGGCGACCGCCGATAACGAATGTCGGGTCCAGGCCTCCGGCGGCGAACACCGAAGCGATCAGGCTGGTGGTCGTGGTTTTGCCATGCGTGCCGGCAACGGCGATGCCGTGGCGATAGCGCATCAGCTCAGCCAGCATCTCGGCGCGCGGCACCACCGGAATACGGCGTTCCAGCGCGGTGGCGACTTCCGGGTTGGAGGTATTGACGGCGCTCGACGTCACCAGGACATCGGCAGTCGCGGCATTCTCGGCACGGTGGCCGATATGAATGGTGGCGCCGAACGATTCGAGACGCTCGGTAACCGGCGACGCTTTCAGGTCGGAACCGGATACTTCGTAGCCCAGGTTCAACAACACTTCGGCAATACCGCACATGCCTACGCCGCCGATACCGACGAAGTGGATGCGACGGATTCGGCGCATTTCCGGCTGTGGAATGGCTTTCTGATTCTCAACCATGGGCCACCTCCAGGCAGGTATCGACTACGTTACGGGTCGCATCGGGTTTGGCCAGGCGACGTGCCGCGGCCGCCATGTCGGTGAGTCGTTGTGGTTGCATCAGGACCTCTGTCAGGCGTGCGGCAAGATCCGCTGCGCCAGTCGTTCTTTGTGGCATCAGGAAGGCTGCGCCTTCTCGGGCCAAATAATCGGCGTTGCGGGTCTGATGATCGTCGATGGCGTGGGGCAAAGGCACCAGCATCGAGGGCAGACCGGCGGCGGCCAGTTCACTGATGGTCAGCGCGCCTGCGCGGCACACCACCAGGTCGGCCCAGCCATAGGCTTGAGCCATGTCTTTGATGAAAGGCTGCACTTGCGCCTCGACGCCAGCCGCGCGGTAGCGCTCTGCAGTGACTTCATCATGGTTTCTGCCGGCCTGATGGAACACTTCCGGACGCAGGTCGGCGGCGACGTGCGACAGGGCTTCGGGCAGCAACTTGTTCAACGGTTCTGCGCCCAGGCTTCCGCCCAGGATCAGCAAACGCGCCTTGCGACCGGCCAGGGCTGGTCGCAGTGTTTCGAGGAACAGCTCGGTGCGCACCGGGTTGCCGGTGGTTCGACGGCTGTTCGACAGGGTAAAGGTGTCAGGGAATGCTTCACAGACCCGGGCGGCCAACGGCACCAGCAACCGATTGGCGGTACCGGCCACGGCGTTCTGTTCGTGCACGATCACCGGCGCACCGGCCAGTCTGGCGGCCACGCCACCGGGGCCAGTCACATAACCGCCGAAGCCGACCACGCACACCGGTTGCAGCCGACGAATGATTGCCCGCGCCTGCCAGACCGATTTGAGCAACATCAGCGGTGCCTTGAACAGGGACAGTTTGCCCTTGCCGCGCAAGCCGCTGGCGTTGATCCGGTGCAGCTCGATGCCCGCCGCCGGAACCAGGTCGTTCTCGATGCCGCGCGGTGTTCCGAGCCAGTGCACGGTGTAACCACGAGCCTGAAACTCACGAGCACAGGCCAGCGCCGGGAACACGTGGCCACCGGTGCCGCCAGCCATGATCAGCACGTTAGCGCCCATGGGTCGGCTCCTCGGCAAAGTCACTCTCCTGGAACTCCATCTCTTCACTGCCCAAATGGGTTCGACTCTCCCATTCGATGCGCAGCAAAAGACCAAGACAGGCGCAGCAGATCACCAACGAACTGCCGCCATAACTCAGGAACGGCAGAGTCAGGCCCTTGGTCGGCAGCAGACCGACGTTCACGCCGATGTTGATCAGGAATTGACCAATCCACAGGAACGACAAGCCGTAGGCGATATAAGCCGCGAAGAACTGCTTGGCCTTCTCGGCCCAATAGCCGATGTACATGCCGCGAATACAGACGAAGGTGAACAACGCGACCGTCAACAGCGAACCCAATGCACCCAGCTCTTCAGCCAGCACCGAGAACACGAAGTCGGTGTGTGCTTCAGGCAGGTAGAACTGTTTCTGTACGCTGTTGCCCAGACCAACGCCAAGCCATTCACCTCGACCGAACGCGATCAATGCCTGAGACAATTGATAACCGGCGCCGAACTGGTCAGCCCAAGGATCGGCAAAGTTGGTCAGACGCGCCATCCGATACGGCTGCATCTGAATCAGCAAGACCACCGCGCCCACCGCCAGCACCACCATCAGCAGGAAACGGAACAAGCCGACCCCGCCGAGGAACAGCATCGCCGCAGCGGCGCCCATCATCACGACGGTGGCGCCGAAGTCCGGCTCCATCAGCAACAGGCCGGCCATTGGCAGCAGCACGATGAACGGCTTGAAGAAGCCCATCCAGCTTTCGCGCACCTCTTTTTGGCGACGCACCAGGTAACCGGCGAGGTAGATCACCACGAATACCTTGGCGATCTCGGAAGGCTGGACGTTGAAGAAGCTGAAACCGATCCAGCGCATCGAACCGTTCACTTCGCGCCCGATCCCCGGGATGATCACCATCACCAGCAAACCGAACGCGCCGATCAGCATCAGCCAGCCGAGGCGTTGCCAGGTGGCGATTGGAATCATCATGGTGACGATGCAGGCGCCAAGGCCCAGCACCACGTAAATCAGGTGACGAATCATGTAATAGAGCGCGCTGCCGGACTGCACCGCGGCCACTTCGGTCGAGGCCGACGCAATCATGACCAGACCCAGACCGAGCAGCGCCAGGCAGCCAGCGAGCATCGGGAAATCGAGGTCAATGCCGCGTCCGGTGATCAGCGGCGATGGATACGGCTTGATGATATTGGCGAGGTTCATGCCAAGACCTCCACGGCGCGGACAAACTGATGACCGCGATCTTCGTAGTTCTTGAACATGTCGAAACTGGCGCAGGCCGGAGACAACAGAACGGCATCGCCTGCTTGCGCAAGCGCGCGGCATTGGGCGACCGCTTCATCAAGCGAGCTGACTCGAATCAAAGGCACGGAGTCGCCGATGGCCTGGCCGATCAAATCGGAGTCGCGGCCCATCAGCACCACCGCGCGGCAATTGGCCGCGACCGGATCACGCAAATCCTTGAACTCGGCGCCCTTGCCATCGCCACCAGCGATCAGCACGAGCTTGCCGTCGATGTCCGCGCCCAGGCCTTCGATGGCCGCCAGTGCGGCGCCGACGTTGGTGGCTTTGGAATCGTTGTAATAGCTCACGCCGTCCAGGTCACGGACCCATTGGCAGCGATGTTCCAGGCCAGCAAAGGTGCGCAGGCTGGAGAGCATGGCGTCGAACGGCAAACCGACCGCATGGCCCAGCGCCAATGCCGCCAACGCGTTGGACTGGTTGTGCGCGCCACGGATTTTCAGTTCACGCACCGGCATCAGGCTCTGGAATTCGAATGCCAGATACTTTTCGCCATTCTCCTCGCGTAGACCAAATGCCTTGAAATCGGGTTGGCTCAAACCGAAGGTCCAGCACGGCTGGCCTTCGCCCATCAACGGACGGGTCAGTGCGTCCTGACGGTTGACCACAAACTGTTTGGCACCACGGAAGATTCGGTGCTTGGCCAGGTGATAGGCCGGCAAACCGCTGTAGCGGTCCATGTGGTCTTCACTGATGTTGAGCACGGTCGCGACTTCGGCACCGAGGTGATCAGTGGTTTCCAGCTGGAAGCTCGACAATTCCATCACGTACAGTTCGACTTCGTCGCTGAGCAGATCCAGCGCCGGCACACCGAGATTGCCGCCGACAGCAACACGCTTGCCGGCCGCTGCTGCCATCTCGCCGACTAGGGTGGTGACGGTACTTTTCGCGTTGGAACCGCTGATCGCGACAATCGGTGCTTTCGCGTTACGCGCGAACAGCTCGATGTCGCCGGACAATTTCACGCCACGGGCGGCGGCGGCTTGCAGGGCCGGGGTCGCCAGCGCCAGGCCGGGGCTCACATAGAGTTCGTCGGCACGGCACAGAAATTCGACATCCAGCTCGCCACAACGCACTTCCACGTGCGGATAGTCACGCTTGAGCGTGGCCAGTTCCGGTGGATTGTCCCGCGTGTCGGCGACAGCAAACGACGTGCCCCGATTCGCCAAAAAGCGAACCAGGGACATGCCGCTCTTGCCGAGGCCGACAACGATGCGGAAGTGGTCAGAAGCGATCAGAGACACTCGTTCTACCTCAGCTTCAGGGTGGCAAGGCCAACCAGTACGAGAATCACGGTGATGATCCAGAAACGGACGATCACGCGCGGCTCGGGCCAGCCCTTGAGTTCAAAGTGGTGGTGAATCGGCGCCATTCGGAACACACGGCGACCGGTCAATTTGAAGGACGCAACCTGAATGACGACGGAGAGGGTTTCCATCACGAACACGCCGCCCATGATGAACAGGACGATTTCCTGACGGACGATCACCGCGATGGTGCCCAATGCCGCGCCCAGCGCCAGTGCGCCGACATCGCCCATGAACACTTGCGCCGGGTAGGTGTTGAACCAAAGGAAACCGAGACCGGCACCGATCAGCGCGCCGCAGAAAACGATCAGCTCACCCGCGCCCGGGACATACGGAATCAGCAGGTATTCGGCGAATTTCACGTTACCGGACAGGTAGCAGAAAATCCCCAGGCCGCCGCCAACCATCACGGTCGGCATGATCGCCAGGCCGTCGAGGCCGTCAGTCAGGTTGACCGCGTTGCTCGAGCCAACAATCACGAAGTAGGTCAGGATGACAAAACCGACGCCCAGCGGAATGCTGTAGTCCTTGAGCATCGGCAGGATCAGGGTAGTTTCGACCGCTGAAGGGGCCGTCATGTAAAGGAAGATCGCTGCGCCCAGACCGAACACCGATTGCCAGAAATACTTCCAGCGGCTCGGAAGGCCGCGGGAGTTTTTCTCGATTACTTTGCGATAGTCATCGACCCAGCCGATGGCACCGAACAGCAAGGTCACCAGCAGCACAGTCCAGACATAACGATTGCTCAGGTCCGCCCAGAGCAACGTGCTGACGCCGATGGACGACAGGATCAGCGCGCCGCCCATGGTCGGGGTGCCCGATTTGGACAGGTGCGATTGCGGACCGTCATTGCGAACGGACTGGCCGATCTGACGGTTCTGCAGGGTGCGGATCATCCACGGGCCGTAGCACAGCGACAGGACCAGCGCGGTCAGCACACCGAGAATCCCGCGCAGGGTCAGGTACTGAAAGACCGCGAAGCCTTTGTAGAACTGTTGCAGATACTCCGCTAGCAGCAGCAGCATTAATGTTTCTCCAGGCTAGACCCGCACAAAGCGGCGACGACGTTTTCCATCGCAGCGCTGCGCGAGCCCTTGATCAAAATGGTGGTATTGGTGTCCTGCTCGGCGCCCAGCGCCTTGATCAGTTCAGCCTGCGTGGCGAAGTGAAAAGCCTGTGGGCCGAAGGCGTTGGCGGCGTGCATCATCATTGGCCCGACGGCATACAGCGCGGATACCTTGTCGCGGGCGTATTCGCCCACTTCGCGGTGCCCCTGCTCAGCCCAGTCGCCCAACTCGCCGATATCCCCGAGCACCAGGACGGTGCGACCGGAAAAGCCGGCGAGTATATCAACGGCGGCGCACATGGAGGTCGGGTTGGCGTTGTAAGTGTCATCGATCACGCGCAGGCCATTGCTGGCCAGTTGCGCAACGGTGCGGCCCTTGACCGGTTGCACGGCGCCAAGCCCGGCGGCAATGCCAAACAGCGACACGCCCAAGGCATGCGCGGCAGCGGCGGCGGCCATGGCGTTAGCGACGTTATGAGTGCCGAGCAGGTTCAGTTGAACGCGCTCCACACCTTCAGGCGTGTGCAGGTTGAACGCCGGACATCCGCGAGCATCACGGTCCAGGTCGCTGGCGTAACAATCGGCGCTGACATTGCTCAGGGCAAACGTCAGCACTTTGCGACCGGCCGCCCGGGTTTTCCAGATGTCGAAGGCTTTGTCGTCGAGATTGAGCACGGCAACGCCATCGGCCGCCAGCCCTTCAATGATCTCGCCCTTGGCCTCGACGATTTTTTCCGGCCCGCCGAACTCGCCAACATGAGCGGTCCCTGCGTTATTCAACACGGCCACGTGGGGTTTGGTCATCGCCACGGTGTAGGCAATTTCGCCGAGGCGCGACGCGCCCAGTTCGATCACGGCAGCGGTGTGTTCCGGCGCCAGTTCGAGCAATGTCAGCGGTACGCCGAGGTCGTTGTTCAGGTTGCCACGCGTCGCCAGCACCGGACCGCGGGTGCGCAGAATGCTTGCGAGCATTTCCTTGACCGTGGTCTTGCCGCTGGAACCGGTGATCGCTGCGACCGGGCTGGTAAAAGCCGAACGATTCATCGCACCCAGTTGACCCAAGGCCTGACGGGTGTCCTTGACCAGCAGTTGCGGCAGCGAGCTGTCGGCGACTTCGCGCTCGACCAATGCAGCGACAGCGCCTTTGCTCGCCACCTCGTTCAGATAGTCATGACCGTCGAAGCGCGGGCCGGTCAGCGCAATGAAGAGTTGACCAGGCATGATCGCACGGCTGTCGATACTGACGCCGTCGAAAGCAGCGTCGTCGGCGATCAGGCGGGCATTCAATGCGCCGGTCAATTCGCTCAGTTGTAAGGCCTTAAGCATGGGATACCTCCCAAGCGGTCAAGGCGCGATCAGCCTCGACCAGATCGGAAAAGGCTTCGCGCTGACCGTTGATTTCCTGATAGTCCTCGTGGCCTTTGCCGGCCAGCACGATCACGTCATCCGCCGATGCGCTGGCAATCAGTTTGGCAATCGCCGGCCCACGACCGGCAACGAAATCGACTTTGTCTGCAGCGCTGAAACCCGTGCGGATGTCGTCAAAAATCACCGCCGGATCTTCGGTGCGCGGGTTGTCATCGGTCACCAGTACGCCATCGGCCAGACGCTCGACCACTTCGGCCATCAGCGGACGCTTGCCGCGATCGCGATCACCGCCGCATCCGAACAGGCACAGCAAGCGGCCCTTGGCATGCGGGCGCAGGGCTGTCAGAACTTTTTCCAGGGCATCCGGCGTATGGGCGTAATCCACCACAACCAGAGGCTGAGTGCCGCCGCCGAGACGCTGCATACGGCCGGCCGGGCCTTCGAGTTTTGGCAGCACCTTGAGAATTTCGTCCAGCGCATAATCCAGACCGAGCAGCGCGCCGATAGCGGCCAGCACGTTGCTCAAGTTGAAACGACCGAGCAAGGTGCTGCGCAAATGGTGTTGGCCCTGCGGCGTGACCAGCGTGGCGCGGACGCCCTCGTCGTCGAACTGCGCGTCGCGACAATAAAGATAGGCGCCGGTGTCTTCGAGGCTGTAAGTGATCAGCCGCGATTCACGTTTGTCAGCGGTCAATTGGCGGCCGAAAGCGTCATCCAGATTGACCACCCGGCATTTCAAATCATTCCAGGCAAACAGCTTGGCCTTGGCTTCGCCATAAGCTTGCATGCTGCCGTGGTAATCGAGGTGATCACGGGACAGATTGGTCAGCACTGCAACATCAAACGCCAGCGCAGTGACGCGGCCCTGATCCAGACCATGGGAAGACACTTCCATCGCCACGGCTTTGGCGCCAGCCTTTTTCAGGTCGGCGAGGGTCGCTTGCACGGCGATCGGGTTCGGCGTGGTGTGCAGGCCGCTTTCCAGCGCACCGTAAAAACCGGTGCCCAGTGTCCCGACGATTCCGCAATGCTGGCCGAGCAAATCCAGTGCCTGCGCAACAAGCTGCGTCACGCTGGTTTTGCCGTTGGTGCCCGTCACGCCGACCAGATTCAGATGACGGCTCGGATCACCGTAGAAACGTCCGGCAATGTCAGACAACTGCGCCGCCAGCCCCTTCACCGGAATCAACGGCACGTCAGTGATCGGCAGCACGGTAGCGCCTTCAACTTCATAAGCCACCGCGGCAGCACCGCGCTGCAAGGCATCGGCTATATGCGCACGACCGTCGAACTTGCCGCCAGGGACGGCAAGAAAAAGATCACCCGCCCGCACGTTGCGACTGTCCAGCGTCAGCTCACGAATCAGCAGATCGCGACCGGCGTGGGCAAAAATCTTGTTCAGACTCAGAGACATCAGCCGCGCCCTCCATTGGCTTTCAGTGGAACAACCGGTGCTGCGTTGGCCTGTTGCACAGGCGGCAGGTTATCCGGCGTGATGTTCATCAGACGCAAGGTCCCGGACATCACTTTGCTAAATACCGGTGCGGAAACCAGGCCACCGTAGTAGCCGGCCTTGGTCGGTTCATCGATCACCACCACAATGGCGTATCGCGGATCGTTCATCGGGCCGAAACCGGCGAACAGCGAACGGTAGGAATTCTCGGCATAACCTTTGGTACCGACCGACGTTTTACGCGCAGTACCCGACTTGCCGCCGACGTGATAAGCCGGCACCTGGGCACGGAACACACCGCGCGGTGCTTCGATCACTTGCTGCAGCATGGTCTGCATGGTCTTGGCCACTGCCTCAGGCAGTACTTCGGCAGACTGCGGGATCTTGTCGGTTTTGATCAGGGTCAACGGCGCGAGGCGACCGTTGTTGGCCAAGGCAGAGAAGGCATGAACCAGCTGAATCGCGGTCACGGAAATACCGTAACCGTAAGACAGCGTGGCGGTTTCAGCCTTGCGCCACTCGCGATAGTTCGGCAGGTTGCCGACGCGCTCCCCCGGAAAACCGAGACCGGTGTCCTGCCCGAGGCCGACTTTTTGCGCAAGGCGGAAGATCGTCTCACCGCCAATATCGAACGCGACCTTACTCATGCCGACGTTACTGGAATTGATCAGAATACCGGTCAGGTCGAGCACCGGCCCTTCACTCTTCGAGACGTCCTTGATGGTGTACTTGCCGATCTGCAAGGTGCCCGGGTAAACCTCGACGGTGTCGGTCGGTTTCCAGCGGCCGGTTTCGATCGCAGCACTCATGGAAATCGCTTTCATGGTCGAACCCGGCTCGAACACGTCGATCATGGCGCGGTTACGCATCATCGCCGGCTGCAGGTTGCGGCGGTTGTTCGGGTTGTAGGTCGGCTGGTTGACCATGGCCAGGATCTCGCCGGTCTTGACGTCCATGATCACCAGGCTGCCGGCCTTGGCGCCGTTCTCGATGATCGCATTACGCAATTCACGGTTGGCCAGATATTGCAGGCGCAGGTCAATCGATAACGCCAAGGGCTTGCCGGCCTTGGCGTTTTTGGTGACCTGCACGTCTTTGATGAGCCGACCGCGCCGATCCTTGATGACCTGGCGTTTGCCCGGGACACCGGCGAGCCATTCGTCATAGGCCAGTTCGACACCTTCGCGTCCATGATCGTCGATGTCGGTGAAACCGACCATGTGAGCGGTCACTTCGCCGGCCGGATAGAAACGCCGAAATTCTTCGATGCCATAAACGCCCGGCACTTTCAGATCGAGCACAGACTGGCCCTGCTCGGGGGTGAGCCCGCGCACCAGGTAAATGAATTCCTTGTTGGCCTGCGCGAGCAGTCGCTCGGACAGTGCTTTGGGGTCCTGGCCCAAGGCCGCCGCCAGTGCTGGCCACTTCTCTTTGGCCTGTTGCATTTCCTTCGCGTTCGCCCACAGGGTGGTGACCGGAGTACTCACAGCCAACGGCTCACCATTGCGGTCAGTGATCAGACCACGGTGAGCGGGAATCGGAATGTGACGCACGCTGCGCGCATCGCCCTGACCTTTGAGAAAGGCGCGGTCGACCACTTGCAGGTCGATGATCCGCCAGCAGATCGCCGCGACCATGACGCCGAGCAAACCCACCACGAGGCGGAACCGCCATGGAAAGAGTGCGCCTTCGAGTTTCATCATGGCGCCACCATCTGCACTTCAGCGGCGCCGGGAATGCGCATCTTCAGTTGTTCGGTGGCCAGGACTTCGATACGGCTGTGGGCGGTCCAGGTGCTCTGTTCGAGAATCAACCGACCCCATTCAGCCTGCGCCTTGTCGCGCACGCTCAATTCGTTGTACAGCGAGTTCAACAGCTGACGATTCCAGTGCGCGCTATACGACACGCCGATGGCCGAAACGAGCACGCCGACGAACAACAGCAGCATGAGAAAGCTTCCGCCAGGAAGTGGCTTGGCGAACAATTTGCTCACCGCAACTTCTCCGCGACGCGCATGACGGCGCTACGGGAGCGTGGGTTGGCTTTGAGTTCGGCCTCGGAGGCGGACTGCGCTTTGCCATGGACTTTGATTTTTGGCTCGAAGGCGACGTGACGCACCGGCAGGTTGCGCGGCAGGTTGTCGGCTTCTCCTTTTACCAGTTTACGCATGAACAATTTGACGATGCGGTCTTCCAGCGAGTGGAAGCTGATCACCACCAGTCGACCGCCGATCTCCAGGCATTCCAGCGCGGCTTCCAGGCCGGCTTCCAGGTCGCCCAGTTCATTGTTGACGTGAATGCGCAGGCCTTGGAACGCACGGGTGGCCGGGTTCTTGCCCTTTTCCCAGGCGGGGTTGGCTACTTTGAGAACTTCGGCGAGGTCGCCAGTGCGCTCGAACGGCTTGATGTCGCGACGCTCGGCGACGGCACGGGCCATGCGCCCGGAAAAGCGTTCTTCGCCGTATTCCTTGAACACCCGGGCGATTTCTTCCACCGGCGCAGTGTTGACGAATTCGGCAGCGCTGATGCCACGGGACGGATCCATGCGCATGTCCAGCGGGCCGTCGTTAAGGAAACTGAAGCCGCGTTCAGGATCGTCCAGCTGCGGGGAGGACACGCCCAGATCGAGGAGAATGCCGCTGACTTTGCCGGCCAGGCCGCGCTCGGCCACTTCCGAACCCAGCTCGGCAAAGCTGCGCTGCACAACGACAAAGCGGCCGTCTTCGGCCGCTAGCGTTTGCCCGGTGGCAATCGCTTGAGGATCTTTATCGAATCCGAGCAAGCGACCATCGGGACCGAGCTGGCTGAGGATCAACCGGCTGTGTCCGCCGCGCCCGAACGTGCCATCCAGATAGCAGCCATCAGCACGTACGGCGAGAGCCTCGACGGCTTCGTCAAGCAGTACGGTGATGTGGTTAAAGCCGCTATCAATAGTCACAGGATCAAATCACGCAGTTCATCAGGCATGGCGCCCGGTTGTTGAATGGCAGCGAGGTCAGCGGCAGAAACCGCATCCCAGGCATCCTCGTCCCACAATTGGAACTTGTTCAGTTGGCCAACCAGCATCGCGCGCTTGTCCAATTTGGCATATTCACGCAGACGCGGTGGAACCAGAAAACGGCCACTGCCATCGAGTTCGAGGTCGACAGCGTTACCGATCAGCAAACGTTGCAAGCGGCGGTTCTCCTCGCGAAGCGAAGGCAGTGCGCGCAGTTTGGTTTCAATAATTTCCCACTCATCGAGGGGGTAAACACACAAACACGGATCAACAGCGTCAATGGTCACGATCAGCTGACCGGAACTACGCGAAACGAGCTCGTCACGGTACCGGCTCGGCATAGCGAGACGGCCCTTTGCATCGAGACTAATTGCGTTGGCTCCGCGAAACACGTCAGCGCTTCTCCAAATATTAGCGTTTTACGTTCAAAAAACCCACTTCATGCCACTTTCCGCCACTTGCGCACACTATAGGAATGCGGCTACCGCACCGTCAAGGCGCGGATAGAAGGAAAAGCCTTATAGAACTGAGATTTAGACGTGTATCAGAAGGGGTATCGACATTTTGACGGGTAAATCGGGGCAATAACTTGAGGCAGTACAGCGATCTGCACTCAGAAGTTAAAGTAGTTTGTGAAGAGTAAGATTTTTTTGGTATTACAAATGCGCTTCTGCCAGTGATTCGGCAGGGAGGGAAATTGCAATTACGCGTATCGCTGCAACTGAGTGAAGCAGAGAAGAAAAAAGGTGGAGAGTCGATCTGTAAGCCGGGTTCTGTCTTGAACAGTCATTCGTCTACGATGGCCATCACTGGACATCTTTAGCAACCTACCCGGTCCCAGCGCGGGCCACGCCTTGGGACCCTATTTGGTCTTGCTCCAAGTGGGGTTTACCTAGCCACGAACTGTTGCCAGACGTGCGGTGCGCTCTTACCGCACCTTTTCACCCTTACCGGCGCCGAAGCGCTTAGGCGGTTATTTTCTGTGGCACTTTCCGTAGGCTCACGCCTCCCAGGCATTACCTGGCACTTCGCCCTATGGAGCCCGGACTTTCCTCCCCCCCCTAATTTTCATAGAGGGCAGCGACTGTCCGATCGACTCTCCGCCGCGAAGGTTAACGGCAGCGCGCCCGAAGAACAAGCGCTAAACGCCGCCTGGCACTCCGGCACGTCGGGATTTCATTCGCTTTTCTGTTTATCCAGCGCGACCTGATAGAGGACATTCTTACGCTCACCGGTAATTTGTGCCGCCAACGCAGCCGCGCGCTTGAGTGGCATTTCTTCGAGCAAAAGATCAAGGATGCGCATGGCTTCGCTGCTGACGGCGTCGTCGGTTTCCGGCGCGGACCAACCCGCGACCAAAACCACGCACTCGCCGCGCTGCTGGTTGCTGTCCGACTCGACGAACTCGCGCAATTGCGCCAGCGGCAAGCCTTTAAGCGTCTCGAAAGTCTTGGTCAGCTCGCGAGCCAGCAGTGCCGGACGTTCCGGGCCGAATACCAGCTCCATGTCCTGCAGACACTCCAGAATACGGTGCGGCGCTTCATAGAAAATCAGCGTGCGCGGCTCTTCCCTGACCAGCTCGAGGCGCGCGCGACGCCCCACAGACCTGGCCGGCAAAAAACCTTCGAATATGAAGCGATCCGAAGGCAGACCCGCGGCAGACAACGCCGCAATCAATGCACAGGCGCCCGGCACCGGGACGACATTGATACCCGCAGCTCGCGCCTGGCGCACCAGGTGATAGCCCGGGTCGGAGATTAGCGGCGTGCCGGCGTCGGAGATCAGCGCCACATCATCGCCCGCCAGCAAGCGTGTGACGAAGCGGCTGCCTTCATCTCGTTCATTGTGTTCATGACAAGCTGCCAGCGGCGTCGCAATACCGAAATGCTGCATCAGGCGCTGGGAGTGACGAGTGTCTTCAGCAGCGATCAACGCGACGTCGCGCAGGATTTTCAGCGCACGGGCACTGATATCGTCCAGGTTACCGATGGGCGTCGCCACCACATAAAGCGAGCCAGCAGCGGAATTCAAAGCACCTGGAGCAGTCAAAGCGCACACCTCATGATCGGACAAAGCCGACATTGTAGCGCGTCGCGGCTGCCGCGATACCTGCAAGCAACCCTCGGCTTTTCAGACTTCCATGCGGCACTGCAACATTTTCACGAGCTAAATTGATCGTTTCACGCCACTAACATCGCGCCCCGGCCAGTGCTTGGGTACAATTCCACGCTAATTTGATCGAGTATCGGGAACACTACATGATCGCTTGCCTGCGGCTGTTCACTGCCCTCTGCCTCGCTGCCTTGCTGGCGGCTTGCGCCAGCTCGCCCTCTTCCAGCCTTGGCGAACTTCCACGAACCCCGGATGCCAGCATCGAGCAACTGCTCGATCAGGCGGCCAAAAGCAAATCGCCGGAACAAGCCGCGCTGTTGCGCCTGAGCGCTGCCGATCTGGCTTTGCACCAGGGCGATGCCGGCCGGTCGGCGCAAATACTCCAGCAGGTTCCCGTCGAGCAACTCAAGCCGGGGCCTCAGGTTTTTGCCAGTACGCTGGCGGCGGAGCTGGCCATGGCACGCAATCAGCCGAAGGCGGCGCTGACTGCACTCACTCATCCAAGCCTGCAACACTTGTCGCAGCTGTCGGTCGAGCAGCAGGTTCGCACCGGCACTGTCCGCGCCCGCGCGCTGGAAGCCGATGGCCAGACACTGGCGGCTGCCAAGGAACGCATTTTCATTGCACCGATGCTCGAAGGTGAAGCCGCCGGCAAAAATCACGAGGCAATCTGGACCCTGATCGCTTCGTTGCCGGCCGATCAGCTGCAGCCCACCACCACCGATGACCTCGGTGGCTGGATGAGCCTGGCGCTGGGGGTAAAAACTGCCGGAACACTGGAGCAGCAACAAGCCGCGATTGACGCCTGGCGTGCACAGAATCCTAAACATCCGGCGGCCGTTCAACTGCCACTGCCTCTGACCCAACTCAAACAGCTGGCCAGCCAACCGCTGACCAAGATTGCGCTGCTGCTGCCGCAGGAGGGTCAATTGGCGTCAGTCGGTCGGGCGCTGCGCGAAGGCTTCATGGCTGCACACTATCAGGCTGAACAAGCCGGCCAGAAACCGCCAGCCATCGAGTTCTACGACAGTTCGCGTCTGACTTCACTGGACGAGTTCTATCGCAAGGCCCAGGCGGATGGCGTGCAGATGGTCGTCGGACCGCTGGAAAAGCCGTTGGTCAAACAGCTCAGCGCTCGCCCGCAATTGCCGATCACCACACTGGCGCTCAACTACAGCGAAGGTGATCAAGGTCCGACGCAGCTGTTCCAGTTTGGTCTGGCGGCTGAAGACGAAGCCCGCGAAGTGTCCCGCCGCGCCCGCGCCGACGGTCTGCAGCGCGCCGCAATCATGGTGCCCAAAGGTGAATGGGGCGATCGCGTAATGAAAGCGTTCAGCCAGGACTGGCAGGCCAACGGCGGCAGCATCGTTGCCACGGAACGCGTCGATCAGCCGGTGCAGCTGGCCCAGCAGATTGCCGATATGTTTCAGCTGCGTCAGAGCGAAGGTCGGGCCAAGAGCCTGCAAAGCACTGTAGGTTCGCAGGTCGCCGCTCAACCGTCGCGCCGTCAGGACATCGAATTCATTTTCCTCGCTGCCACGCCGCAGCAGGCTCAGCAAATCAAACCAACGCTGAATTTCCAATACGCAGGGGACGTGCCGGTTTACGCGACATCCCACGTGTTCAGCGCCAGTGGCGACCAGAATCAATACAACGACATGAACGGTGTGCGCTTCTGCGAAACGCCGTGGTTGCTTGACTCCACTGATCCGTTGCGCCAGCAAGTCACTGCTCAGTGGCCGCAAGCCGCTGGCAGCCTGGGACGCCTGTATGCCATGGGCGTTGACGCCTACCGTCTGGCGCCACGTCTGGGGCAGCTGAAGACCTTGCCGGACAGCCGCATCGAAGGTCAATCGGGCAGCCTCGGCATGACTCAAAGTCAACGCGTGGATCGCCAGTTGCCATGGGCGCAGTTCATCAACGGTCAGGTCCAACGCCTGCCGGATACGCCGCGCTGATGCCTGACCCGTCACGCCAACAAAGCGGCAAGGATGCCGAGCGCCACGCGCTCGAGCATCTGCAACAACACGGCCTGCGCCTGCTGGCGCAGAACTGGTTGTGCAAACGCGGCGAGCTTGATCTGGTCATGCTTGATGGCGATACAGTAGTATTCGTCGAAGTCCGCTACAGAAAAAACACTCAATGGGGTGGCGCGCTCGACAGCGTTGATGCGCGCAAACGGCAAAAACTGATTGTTGCCGCGCAGTATTTTCTTCAGCGCGAATCGCGTTGGGCCAACTCCCCCTGCCGTTTCGACGTGGTTGCCATCGACAGCAACCTCGATCAGTTGAACTGGCTGCAGAATGCCTTCGACAGCTGATCGCGTGCGTTCCGAAGCGTGCACCTTCACCTTACACTTTTGCTCTTTGCTTTGCGGGCTGCACATTCATGTGCCAGGTAGCCGCGCTAATTAAGGTCACACAGATGGACATGCAATCGCGAATTCGCCAGCTTTTTCAGGCCAGTATCGACACCAAGCAACAGGCGATGGAAGTACTTGCACCGCACATCGAGCAAGCCAGCCAGGTGATGGTCAACGCCCTGCTCAACGAGGGCAAAATGCTTTCCTGCGGCAACGGCGGCTCTGCTGGCGACGCCCAGCATTTTTCCTCCGAGCTGCTCAACCGCTTCGAGCGCGAACGCCCTAGCCTGCCCGCTATTGCGTTGACCACTGACAGCTCGACGATCACCTCGATCGCCAACGATTACAGCTATAACGAAATTTTCTCCAAGCAGATCCGCGCACTGGGCCAGCCGGGGGATGTCTTGCTGGCGATTTCCACCAGCGGCAACTCGGCGAACATAATTCAGGCAATCCAGGCCGCACATGATCGCGAAATGATTGTCGTAGCAATGACGGGTCGTGACGGTGGCGGCATGGCGTCCCTGCTATTGCCCGAGGACGTCGAGATTCGCGTCCCGGCCAACGTCACTGCACGTATTCAGGAAGTCCACCTGCTGGCGATCCATTGCCTCTGCGATTTGATCGACAGCCAACTGTTCGGGAGTGAAGAATGACCCCTAATCGCCTAGGCCTGATGGCCTTGACCCTGTGCCTCGGTATCAGCGGCTGCACCTCGGTGGTTAACGCCAGCCGCGAAGCGCCGATCGATGACGACCGCGGCACCCGCACTTTCGGCAGCAAGATCGATGATTCTCTGATCGAAACCAAAGCCGGCGTGAACATAGCCAAGGCTGACCCGGCGCTGGACGACGACTCGCACATCGTCGTCACCAGTTTCAACGGCGTGGTGCTGCTGGCCGGTCAGACGCCGCGTGCAGACCTCAAAGCCAAGGCCGAACAGGCCGCAGCCTCGGTTCAGCGAGTGAAGAAGGTCCACAACGAACTGCAAGTGCTACCACCCTCCGGCTTCCTCGCCCGCCAGAACGACACTTGGCTGACCTCCAAGATCAAGACGCAGATGCTGACCGATCCGAGCATTCCGGGCTCGCGCATCAAGGTGATCACTGAAAACGGCATCGTTTATCTGCTGGGTTTGCTGACCAAACAGGAAGCGGCGCAAGCGACCAATCTGGTGCAAGGTGTTTCCGGCGTGCAGAAGATTGTGAAGTTGTTTGAGTACATCGATTAATAAGCCTTTGTAGGAGCTAGCTTGCTCGCGAAGGTCGTCAACGATCGGCACGCCGTGACACCCTGCGGCGCTCTCAGGCTTTTCGCGAGCAAGCTCGCTCCTACACAAAGCAATAAAAAAGGCGATCCTTTCGGATCGCCTTTTTTTATTACTTCACCACCTTCAAACTCGGCCGACCGCTGGGACGCGGCGGCTCGCTGTCGGGCGGCGGAACATCATCGTCAGGCTCGATCTCTTCCGCGCCGTCCATGGGCACTTCCAGATCAAACACCATGCCCTGACCATTCTCCCGGGCGTAGATACCCAGGATCGATGCGATAGGCACGTACAACGTATGCGGTACGCCACCGAAGCGGCCTTCGAAGCTGACCGCCTCGTTGTCCATGTGCAAATGACGCACAGCGGCCGGCGATACGTTCAAGACAATCTGTCCGTCGCTGGCGAAGCCCTGCGGCACCTGTACCGACGGATATTCGGAATTGACCAGCATGTGCGGGGTGCAATCGTTATCCACAATCCACTCGTAGAGCGCGCGGACCAGATAAGGTCGACTGGAGTTCATAGCGGCTCCTTAAGCCTTAGCGCATATCGCGTTCGACACCAGACAGACTTGCCTGGAAAGCCTCACGCGCAAACGAGCGCTCCATGTAATCAAGCAGCGGCTTGGCAGGCCGCGGCAGTTCAATACCCATGATTGGCAAGCGCCAGAGTATGGGTAGTAGGCAGCAATCCACGAGGCTTTGTTCCTCGCTGAGGAAAAACGGTTTGTCCGCGAACAGCTGTGACACGCCGGTCAGGCTTTCGCGCAGCTCTTTTCGAGCCACGACACGGGCCGTTTCCTTGGAACGCGAATCCAGAATCAGATCCACCAGGCCACACCAGTCACGCTGGATTCGATGAATCAGCAGACGGCTGTTGGCACGCGCCACTGGATAAACCGGCAGTAATGGCGGGTGCGGGTAACGCTCATCCAGATACTCCATCACCACGGTCGACTCCCACAATGCCAGGTCACGATCGACCAGCGTGGGCAAGCTGCCGTAAGGGTTCACTTCAATCAGTTTAGGAGGCTGACGACCAGCCTCCACATAAATGATCTCGGCGCTGACACCCTTCTCTGCCAGTACGATACGCACTCGGTGGGAATAGTGGTCGGCGGGGTCGGAGTAACAGGCCAACCGATTGGTCACGCCCATGGCGGTCCTCCTCGCTTGTAGAAATTATCGGGAGCGGAAAAACGAGCGCGCCCAGAGGGCGCCTCCCGTAACGCCTGGATCACCAGGCTCGTTACACCTACAGAGACGCCCTTGGGCGCGCGCGATTAACAGCAATTGCTTGAATCTTAATCAGTGCACATCTTTCCAGTATTCACGCTTGAGCAAATACGCGAATACGAAGAAGAACGCCAGGTACAACAATACGTAGGTACCGATGCGCTGATGCTGCAGCTTAACCGGGTTAGCCGAGTAAGCGAGGAAGGTTACCAGATTCTTCACCTTCTCATCGAACTGCTCTTCGGTCAGCTCACCGCTTTTCGGCACGATGGTCAACTGATCGCACGCTTCATGGGTCAAAGGCGTACCGGTCAGCGGGTCATATTGCTTCTTGCCGTCTTCGACAATCTGCACCTGTTTGCACCCGACCACCTGACGACCTTGCAATGGCGCGAGCACGTTAGGCATGCCGACGTTCGGGAAAACCTTGTTGTTCACGCCCCAAGGACGCGCAGGATCTTCGTAGAACGCTTTCAGGTAACCGTAGAGCCAGTCGGTACCACGAACACGGGCGACCAGGGTCAGATCGGGCGGAGCGGCGCCGAACCAGGTCTTGGCGTCAGCAGGCTGCATGCCGATATTCATGTGGTCGCCGATCTTGGCGCCCGTGAAAACCAGGTTCGACAGCATCAGATCATGAGGAATACCCAGATCGTCGGCGACGCGCTCATACCGCTGGAACTTGGCGCTGTGGCAGCCCATGCAATAGTTGGCGAACGTACGGGCGCCATCCTGCATGGCGGCCTGATCAGAAACGTCGATGTCGACTTTTTCCAGTTCCAGACCACCTTGTCCCGCCGCGAAGGACAGTGCTGGCAGAGCAGCAAGAATCAGTACAGCAAATAGCTTTTTCATCAGCCAGTCACCCTTTCCGGAACCGGTTTGGTCTTCTCGAGCCTGGTGTAGAACGGCATGAGAATGAAGTAGGCGAAGTACAGGAAAGTACAGACCTGCGACAGCAGCGTACGGCCCGGAGTCGGTGCCAGAACGCCCAATACGCCGAGGATCACGAACGAGATGCAGAACACCCACAACCAGATCTTGCTCATCCAGCCTTTGTAGCGCATCGACTTGACCGGGCTACGGTCCAGCCACGGCAGGACGAACAGAACAGCGATCGCCGCACCCATGGCAATAACGCCCAGAAGCTTGTCCGGCACCGCCCGCAAAATTGCGTAGAACGGCGTGAAGTACCACACCGGAGCGATGTGCTCAGGGGTCTTGAAGGCGTTCGCCACTTCGAAGTTCGGTTTCTCGAGGAAGTAACCGCCCATTTCCGGGAAGAAGAATACGATCGAACAGAAGATGAAGAGGAACACCACCACGCCGACGATATCTTTCACGGTGTAGTACGGGTGGAAGGCGATGCCGTCCAGCGGTATACCGTTTTCGTCCTTGTGCTTCTTGATGTCGACGCCGTCGGGGTTGTTCGAACCGACTTCGTGCAACGCCAGAATGTGCACCACCACCAGACCGAGAATAACGATCGGCAGCGCGACCACATGCAGGGCAAAGAAGCGGTTCAGGGTGATCCCCGAAATCAGGTAGTCACCGCGAATCCACTGGGTCAGGTCGTCACCGATAACCGGGATTGCGCCGAACAGCGAGATGATCACCTGGGCGCCCCAGTAGGACATCTGGCCCCACGGCAGCAGGTAACCCATGAAGGCTTCAGCCATCAGCGCCAGGTAAATCAACATGCCGAAGACCCACACCAGCTCGCGCGGCTTCTGGTACGAACCGTAGAGCAGGCCACGGAACATGTGCAGATAAACCACGATAAAAAACATCGATGCGCCGACTGCGTGCAGCATCCGCAGGATCGATCCGTGCTCGACGTCGCGCATGATGTATTCGACGGACGCAAAAGCTTCTTCGGCCGACGGGGTGTAGCTCATGGTCAACCAGACACCGGTGACGATCTGGTTGACCAGAACGAGCAGCGCCAGCGAACCAAAGAAATAGAAGAAGTTGAAGTTCTTCGGGGCGTAATACTTGCTGAGATGGTCTTCCCACATTTTGGTCGCGGGAAAGCGCGCATCAACCCAATCCATGAACTTGCTCATCACGCGTTCTCCGTATCGACGCCGACGACAATGATGTCATCAGTCTCATAGGAATGCGGGGGAACTGGCAGGTTCAAAGGCGCAGGTTGCGACTTGTAGACGCGACCAGCCAGATCGTAGTGGGAACCGTGGCACGGGCAGAAATAACCACCTACCCAGTCCTTGCCCAGATCAGCAGGTGCCACTTCAGGACGGAAAGTCGGCGAGCAACCCAGGTGAGTGCAGATACCGATCAGCAGCAGAACTTCTGGCTTGATCGAACGCGTCTCCGGGTCGACGTAGGTCGGTTGTGTCGAGTTCTTGGAGGCGGGGTCGGACAGCTGGCCCTCGATCTTTTTCAGATTCCCCAGGATTTCCTCGGTACGGCGGACGATGAACACCGGCTGACCACGCCATTCAGCAATCATTTGCTGACCTGGCTCGATTTTGCTGACATTCACTTTCACCGGTGCACCTGCAGCTTTCGCCTTGGCACTGGGAAACCATGACCCCACGAACGGGACCGCAGCCCCCACCGCTCCTGCAGCACCCACCACGGATGTGGCTGCTACCAAGAAGCGACGCCGGCCTGCATTCACGCCGTCATTGCTCATTCAGTCCTCTCCCATCAGCTTTGTGGCCTGTTAAATCAGGCGTCTACTAAAGTAAAACTATGTACTTATAAAAATTTTGCCGAATGGTAATGAAAAGCCCCAATTCTGACAAGGTAATTACCGAAGGGCTCCACTGCCAAGCCTTGCAGTATAGGGGCTCTACGTCCGTGGCAAGTTGTCACAGCGCAATTCTTTGATAAATCGCGCCCATAAAAAAACGCCCGGCTTCGCGAGGAAGCAGGGCGTTCTTTTTGAACGTGAAAGCGAATTAACGCTTCGAGTACTGCGGACGCTTACGCGCTTTACGCAGACCGACTTTCTTACGTTCAACTTCACGAGCATCGCGAGTAACGAAGCCAGCTTTGCGCAGAGCGCCACGCAGGGTTTCGTCGTACTGCATCAGTGCGCGAGTGATACCGTGGCGGATTGCGCCAGCCTGACCACTTACACCACCGCCGATCACGGTGACGTAGATGTCGAACTTCTCGACAGTCTCAGTCAATTCCAGCGGCTGACGAACTACCATGCGGGCAGTTTCGCGGCCGAAGAAATTATCCAGCGAACGGTTGTTGATGGAGATATTACCAGTACCCGGACGCAGGAAAACGCGTGCGGTTGCGGTCTTGCGACGGCCAGTGCCGTAATTTTGAGTCGCCGACATAATGAACTATTCCGTTAAAACTTCAGTTCTTGGGGCTGCTGAGCAGTATGAGGGTGTACAGCGCCCGCATAGACTTTCAGCTTACGATACATGTCGCGACCCAGCGGGTTCTTAGGCAGCATGCCTTTGACCGCGGTCTCGATCACGCGCTCAGGGGCTTTGGCGATCAGCTTTTCAAAGTTGATCGACTTGATGCCGCCCGGGAAACCGGAGTGGGAGTAGTAGATTTTGTCGGTGGTTTTAGCACCGGTTACACGAATCTGCTCGGCGTTGATAACGACGATGTAATCGCCGGTGTCAACGTGAGGAGTGTACTCAGCTTTATGCTTGCCACGCAGACGGCTCGCGATTTCGGTGGCCAGACGACCCAGGGTCTGACCTGCAGCGTCGACGACAAACCAGTCGCGCTGTACTGTTTCCGGTTTAGCAGTAAAAGTTTTCATTCTTTATAGCCTCAGGGGCCGCCCTGTAAATTAGACGGCGGATCTTACTGAATAGTGCGTACTTTGACAAGTCAAAGGCAGCCGGATACAGACGCTTTCGGGGGCTCGGGTCGGCGCGTCCGTTCAACGGCAAGATTCTTCGGCGGCGGCGCATCACTTCCACTGCAGAAAGAGGTGCGCAATTATGCAGATTGCGAAAAATATTTCAACCTGCTTTTATGATTGTTTTGCCCAAGGAGCATTCGATGGACTATCGCCAGCTAGGCCAAACCGATCTGAACGTGAGTGCACTGTGCCTCGGAACCATGACCTGGGGTGAGCAAAACAGCGAGGCTGAGGCCTTTGCCCAGATTGAACGGGCCAAAAGCGCCGGGATCAATTTCATCGATACCGCCGAGATGTACCCGGTACCGCCCAAGGCCGAAACCTACGCCACCACCGAACGCTACATCGGCAATTACTTCAAGAGTCGTGGCGATCGTGCGGACTGGATCCTCGCCAGCAAGATTGCCGGCCCCGGCAACACGATCGATTACATCCGCGACAAAAACCTGCGCCACAACCGTCAGCACATTACCGAGGCTGTCGACGCCAGCCTCAAGCGCCTGCAGACGGACTACATCGATCTGTATCAACTGCATTGGCCGGAACGCAGCACCAACTTCTTCGGGCAGCTGGGCTACAAGCACAAGACCGAGGCCAACCTGACACCGCTGGAGGACACCCTCCAAGCGCTGGACGAACAGGTCCGGGCCGGCAAGATCCGCCACATCGGCCTGTCCAACGAAACGCCGTGGGGCACCATGCGGTTCCTCGCCCTGGCGGAAGCCCGTGGCTGGCCGCGTGCAGTCTCAATCCAGAACCCGTACAACCTGCTCAATCGCAGCTTTGAAGTCGGTCTGGCCGAAATCGCCATTCGCGAGCAATGTGGCCTGCTGGCTTATTCGCCGCTGGCATTTGGTTTTCTGTCCGGGAAATACGAAGGCGGCGCGCGTCCACCCAAGGGTCGGCTGAGCCTGTACAGCCGCTTCAGCCGTTATTTCAATCCGCAATCGGAAGCGGCCTGCAGTCGTTATGTGGCACTGGCGCGAGCACATGGGCTGGACCCGGCGCAGATGGCATTGGCGTTTGTCACGCAGCAGCCTTTCGTCACCAGTAATATCATTGGTGCGACGACGCTGGAGCAGCTGGACAGCAACATTGCCAGCTTCCACCTGAAACTGTCCGATGAAGTGCTGGAAGGGATCGAGGCGATCCACAAGGATCATCCGAATCCGGCGCCTTGATTGACAGGTAACGCCTTCACGAGCAAGCCCGCTCCCACAGTGGATCTGCGTCGAACCACCCCTTTGTGTTCGATAGAGACCCTGTGAGCGAGCCTGCTCGCGATGGCGGTCTGACAGTCACCGCAGATCAAAGCGACCGCGCAATAATCTCCTTCATGATCTCGTTAGTCCCCGCATAAATCCGCTGCACCCGCGCATCCGCCCAGGCCCGGGCAATCGGGTACTCCCACATGAACCCGTAACCGCCATGCAACTGCACGCATTCATCGAGCACCTTGCATTGCAGGTCGGTGCCCCAGTATTTGGCCATCGCCGCAGTCGGCACATCAAGTTTGCCCTGCAGGTGCAACGCCAGGCAGCGGTCAACGAAGACCCGGCCGATCTGAATTTCGGTGGCCATCTCCGCGAGTTTGAAGCGGGTGTTCTGAAAGTCCGCAATCGCCTTGCCGAACGCTTTGCGTTCGCGGGTGTAATCCAGCGTCCACTGCAGCGCCGCTTCGGCCGATGCGAGACCACCGATAGCGACCGTCAGACGCTCTTGTGGCAACTCCTGCATCAGGTACGCGAAGCCCATCCCGGCTTGCCCCAGCAGATTCTCCCTGGGCACGCGGACATCCTGGAAGAACAGCTCGGAGGTGTCCTGCGCTTTCATGCCGACTTTTTCCAGACGTTTGCCTTTGTCAAAACCGGGCGTGTTCGCCTCCACCAAAAATAGACTGGTGCCCTTCGCGCCAGCCTTCGGATCGGTCTTGGCGACCACGATCACCAGGTCCGCGAGAAATCCATTGGTGATGAACGTTTTCGAACCGTTGATCACGTATTCGTCACCCTCGAGCACTGCGGTGGTCTTGACCCCTTGCAGGTCGGAACCGGCGCCCGGCTCGGTCATCGCAATGGCGGTGACCATTTCCCCCGACACCAGTTTTGGCAGGTATTTGTGTTTCAAGGCTTCGCTGCCGTAATGCAGGATGTAAGGCGCGACGATGTCCGAGTGCAGGGAGAAACCGATCCCGGTCAGGCCCAGACGGCCAACCTCTTCGATCACCACCGTGCTGTACAGGAAGTCGGCGCCGAGCCCACCGTACTCTTCGGGCAGATGCGAGCAGAGCATTCCCGCCTCCCCCGCCTTGTTCCACAGGGCACGGTCGATAAAGCCCTGTTTTTCCCATTGGCCGTGGAACGGCACGGCCTCTTTCTCGAGGAAAGTTCGCACGCTGTGACGAAAAAGCTCGTGCTCGGAACTGAACAAGGTTCTGGGGATCATGCGGCACCTGTCGTTATTGTTAGAAAGTTGGCCAGAAGAGACTAAGCCTCACCTGCGATACAGGACACTGGACACATCAGACAAAAAATAAGACGATCCAGCCGTCTGGTGACCACTTTCCCCTATAAGAATAAATTGAATTATGTCTAACCAAGCCTCCACGCCTTTACGGCGCGTCAGCATTCTGGCGATCGACCGTGTTTTCGCTTCCACTCTCATGCAAGCCAAGGATTTCTTCCACCTGGCCAGCCTGCGCTACGGCAAACAACTGGGCCACGGCCTGACACCGGCGTTCGAAACGCGCCTGGTCAGCCCCGACGGGAACCCGGTGAACAGCTTCAGCGATGTGATCATGCCGGTAGACGGCGCGCTGGAAAACGCCGACATCATTATTCTCCCGGCCTTCTGGGACGATTTTGAAACCCTGAGCAAACGCTATCCGCAAATTCTGCCGTGGCTGCGCCAGCAACATGCTCGCGGTGCGGTGCTGTGCGCCGAGGCCACCGGGGTATTCTGGCTGGCCGAGGCGGGCTTGCTCGACGGCAAGGAAGCGACCACCTACTGGCGCTTTTTCAACGCGTTCGCCGAACGTTTCCCCAAGGTGTATCTCAATCAGGACAAACACCTGACCGATGCAGACAATTTGTACTGCGCCGGTGGCACTACGTCTGCATGCGACCTTTACATCTATCTGATCGAGCGCTTCTGCGGCGCCAACGTCGCCCAGGCCGTGGCCCGCGACATTCTTTACGAAGTGCAGCGCAGCTATTCGCCGGGTCGGATCGGTTTTGGCGGGCAGAAATTGCACCAGGACGTGATTATTCTGCAAATCCAGCATTGGCTCGAAGAGCATTTCGCCGACAAATTCCGCTTCGAAGACGTCGCGCGCGAACATGGCATGAGCATTCGCAACTTCATGCGTCGCTTCCAGACCGCCACCGGCGACAAGCCGCTGCATTACCTGCAACGCTTGCGCATCGAAACCGCCAAGGGTTTGCTGTCCGGCAGTCGCAAGAGCATCAAGACCATCAGTTATGAAGTCGGCTATGACGATGCGAGCTTCTTTGCACGGCTGTTCCGTCAGCACACGGACTTGTCGCCGAACCAGTATCGGCAGCAGTTTCAGCAGGCTGCTTGAAGGTTGGCGCAGGGGCCAGTGTGGGAGCGAGTCGGCTCCCACACATTTTCTCCGTGTAGAAAGCGGTTTTTTCCCACGAAAGAAAACGAATTCAGACCCTCTACCCGCCCTGTTTTGCTCCTAGGCGCTGTTCGCTGCAGTCTTCAACATCTTTCCTGTCAACAAATCAGGGAAGATCACCATGACCATCGGATCAAGCTACAACTACCCCGCACACGCGGCCGAAAATGCCGCGCGAAAAAAACGCTCTGCCAACGCTCCGTGGGCTGGACGTTTCCCCAACCCACCGGACCTGTGCTTCGACTATCGCGCGCTGGTTGAACAGGAAAACGGCATCGCCCGGGCTACGGACCTGCAACACAGAATCTGCATCATCGGCGCCGGCGTGACCGGGCTCACGGCGGCCAGAGAGCTGCATCGTTGCGGGTTCACCCACATCACTCTTATCGAGCAATCCACCCGTATTGGCGGCAGGCACCTGACGGTCCCCGGGAGCCGGAACTCCGAGGCGAGCCATACACCTTTTGAAATGGGCGCCATGCGCTTGCCATTTTTCAACCGGACGGACGAGGCCCCCACCGAGGGGCGCTCGTTGATGGCTTACTACGCGAAGGCGTTCGACCTGGCCTTTTCGGATTTTGCCAACCCCGGCAGCCAATTCGTAACTTCAACCGGCATCTACCTGCGCGAAGGCAGCATGGGTGGCGCAAAAACTCCGCAGATGTTGATCTGGAAGAATGACGACGGCAACACCGCGCCACCTGGCGAAGAGTTGCAGGCGGTGTACGCCAAGTGGAAAGCCTTCGCCGACCGTATGACGCGGCACGTCGCAGAGGTCTACGGCAGTCGGGAATGGGAAGCCATGTGGACCGCCATTGTCGAAAAGTACCAGGGCGTTTCATTTCGGGACCTGGTTAGCATGGCCGTGCTGGACGTCTGGGACAGAACCGCTCCGGGCGATTTCGGCGGCATGGGAATGAGCGCCAAAGAGTCTGCCGTTTTCTATGCCATCGGCATCGGCGACGGCAGTTGGGGAGCGTTTTACGATGTTTGTGCGCTCTACCCGCTGCGCACCGCCATTTTCGGCTTCAGCAGTCAGCTGCAACTGATTCATGGTCGGGTGGATGCAAACGGTGATCCGTTGCCAGATTGTCCTCAGCTGAAGAGCAACGCCGTGTTTGATTCGACCGGACTGAGTTTCGACCGGCCTCGCTATATCGGGCTTGCCGCGCTGACCGAATGCCTGCTGTTCATGACACCCGAAGAGTCAGAAAAGTCCCTGTACGAGCGCTGTCTGGAAAGGCCCAAAGGCCTGCTCACAGATTCCTCCGTCACGCGGATCAGAAAGCTCGGCAACCAGCAAACCCGGGTGTATTTCAACTGGAAGCACAGCCAGCCCCAGCTCACTCAGGAACACTTTGAAGATTTCGATTCGATCATTCTCACCTTGCCTTCCTGGTTGATCGAAACCCGCATCAAGCTGGAAAATTTCACCCCGCAGATGCTGCCGTTCGAGACGATCCATGCCTACAAAACAGCGCATTGGGAAACCAGCTGTAAAGTCTTCGCACCGCTGAAAAAATCGTTCCTGTCGGGTAACAGCAAAATCCCCCAGGCCATCGTCACCGACAGTTTCATCCATGACGTCTACACCTACCGCTACAACGAAAAATACAGTTATGACTGCATTCTGCTGAGTTACACGTGGGAGGACGACGCCACCAAACTGGCCACGTTCAGTGACAAGGAACTGGTCTCGCGCTGCGCCAGAGAGCTGGATCGGATTCTCCTGAACTCGACTAACATTCGGCAGAAAATTTCTCCTTACATAGCGCTGGAGCAGGCCGTGGTGCAGCGCTGGATCACCGATAAAAACGCACTCGGCTGCGCAAAGTTATATCGCCCGGGCGCCTATTACGAAGCGGTGAGCCTGATGAAATACAACCGCGATTTCGCCAACGTTTCCGGCCTGTATTTATCCGGCGAATCGTTCTCCGTTGATGCAGGGTGGACGGAGCCTTGCTTGCGAGGCGCCGTCGATGCGGTTATTCATATTTGCGACAAAACCGCGGCGACCTTCAACGGCGGCTTCTCGCTGAGTGACTATCCCCACTACACCGTCGCAACCTGACGGCAGGCCCGGACCAGAGCCCAGCATGGTGCTCATATCTGCCATTTTGTACTGCCCAATCCGGGCCTTGCCAATACAGTTCGGACATGGACTACACCCTAAACGGAAGTAGCTGACTGACCCGCTCATACCAATTCGACTCTTATGAACACGCAATTCAACGGCGTGAATAACAATAAAAAGAGGTCATTCGGAATGAGCGAAGCAATCAGCCCAGTTCGTGTAGCAGTCGTGCAATTCGATCCACAGGTCGGCCTGGAAAACCGGGACGCGAATGTGCGTCAGGGCCTGGATCTGGCTCGAGAGGCCGCCCGGGACGGAGCGAATCTGATCGTCCTGCCGGAGCTGTCGAGCAGCGGATACTTTTTCCAGAATCGCCAGGACGCGTTCGATCATGCCGAGGGTGTCCCTGACGGGCCGAGCGTGCGGGTGTGGATGAACTTTGCCCGCGAGCATCAGGTTTATCTGGTGGCCGGCCTGACCGAACGTGATGGTATCCGTCTGTTCAACACCGGCGTTCTGGTTGGACCCGACGGCTTCATCGGCAGGTATCGCAAAGCGCATCTGTGGAACCAGGAAAAACTCTGGTTCACACCGGGTGATCTGGGCTTTCCGGTATTCGACACGCCAATCGGCCGTATTGGTTTGCTGATCTGCTGGGACATCTGGTTTCCGGAGGTGCCGCGCATCCTCAGCCAGCAAGGCGCGGACATCATTTGCAGCCTGAATAACTGGGTCTGGACACCGCCGCCGCTGTTCGATGAGGCCGGTAAATGCATGGCTTCGTATCTGACGATGACAGCGGCGCACGTGAATAACGTGTTTATTGCCGCCGCAAGCCGGATCGGCGAAGAGCGGGGTGCGCGCTACCTTGGCTGTTCGTTGATCGCCGGTACCAATGGATGGCCGATTAGTGCAGTCGCATCGGCCGACCAGCAGGAAATCCTGTTTGCCGATATCGACCTGACCAGTTCGCGCAGCGCACCGATCTGGAACAGTTTGAACGACCTGCATCGTGATCGCCGCACCGATCTCTACGATCCGATGCTGGGGTACCTTCAGCACCCTTGCCTGCCGCGCTGACCGGAGGCGATGACTGATGGAATCCTCGACCCAAAAACAGACTCAAAGCCGCCAGCTCACGCGATCGACGCACGATATCGCAATTGTTTTGCTAGCACTTGGCGCAACGCTGTCGATCGTCTGGCTGTCATTCACTCACCGCGAATCCTGGTCCGCCCACTGGCCCGATTACGCTCACATGGTGTCGAGCCTTCCCGATCCCGGGGCGTGGTTGCGCTGGGTCATCGGAGACATTAGTGAGGTTGCGTTCTATAAGCACGAGTTTGCCTCGCTCGGATTGTTGGCCGGTGCCTATCTCGCCTATTGGGCGAACCGTACTGGAAAAACCTGGCAAGGCTTCAGCATTTGCTACGGCACCGGCTTATGGCCCTGGCTGATTACCAGCTCATTGCTGGGCCTGTTGCTGAGCAATTTGTTGTGGGGCTGGACGGTGACTGCCGACAGTTGGCAACCGACCTTCGCAGCCTTCGTTTCCTTGCCGGCGGCAATGGTGCTGATGTTCGGCGACGGCTGGAAGGTCACGATCAATGGCGCGATCATGGGTGCCCTGCTGGTCACACCGATGTGCCTGCTGATCGTCAACTATGCGTGCGTGCCGCTCGGTTTGCCCGTCGTCATCGGCAACGTCACGGGCATGGCCGTCGCCAGCGTCGTTGCTTTTTTACTCTGCCGTTACCTGCCGGGGCTGGTGAAGTCCGATCAGTCGCGAAAAACGGTGGAGCCACCATCCGCAGTTGGCAAAGCGCCCGATTACGGCGTCGTCTGGAGCCTGCGTCGCGTGCTTGCAGACTTTTCCGAAGCGCCGTTCTTTGGCAACGAATGGGCCAGCCTCGGTCTGATTCTTGGCGCCTTGCTGGCGTTTACGCTCAACCCGATGAGCCCGGCGTACGGGTCAGGTCTGTTGCCGCAACTGATCGGCGCGCAAGCGCTGACCTCGGCAATAGGGGTCATCATCTGGCGTCGGCAGTGGATCCGGCGCGGCTGGTACCCGACTTACGTTCCGCTGGTTTCCGTGGTCCCGGCAGCGGTGCTGACGTATGGCGGCACCTGGCCGGTGATTGTCTCCAGCGCCGTGCTCGGCGCATTGATTGCGCCACCGCTGGCATGTGCGTTCGCCAAACGGTTGCCACCGGACATGCATGGCTTTGTTGGCAATGTGTTGTCGATGGCGATGAGCACCGTACTGATTCTTCCTTTTGTCGGGTGGTTGACGGGCTACTGATACAGCGGCTTTGCCTGAGCCCGGAACGCGTTGCGGGCTCAGGTCCCTTCCTCTCTCCACCGCGAGGTATTCCATGGACCTGCCCAAACTGGCCATTGCAGCGCTTGGCGGCACCGTCAGCATGCAAGCCAGCCACGTCGGCGAAGGCATCATTGCGACGGTTAATGGCGAATCCCTGTTGTCATCAGTGCCAGAACTCAAGACGCTGGCGCGGATATCGGTCGAAACGCTCGGGCTGCTGCCAAGCGCATCTCTGGACTTCGAATTTTTGCTGAGCGTTCTGTCTTGGGCCAATTTCCAGATAAGGCAAGGTGCGTCGGGGGTTGTCATTACCCAAGGCACCGACACACTGGAAGAAACCGCGACGTTTTTCGACCATTTGTGGCACCACGAGCAACCGTTGGTGCTGACCGGCGGCATGCGTTCAGCGGCTCACCCGGGGGCCGATGGTCCGGCGAATTTGCTGGATGCCTGCCGGGTTGCGCTGGCAGTCGACAGTCGACAACGGGGTGTGCAGGTGGTCATCCACGGGCAGATTCACTCGGCGAGCGCGGTGCGCAAAACCGACTCCCTGGCGCTGCAGGCGTTTTCCTCGCCAGTTGTCGGACCTGTCGGCCTGTTGCTCGAGGACACTGTTCACTACCTTCGTCCACCCTCCCTGCGCAAAATCCTGCCCCTGCCGCAGCAGACCGGCCACACGATCGCGCTGCTGGAAGCTTCGCTGTCTGCCGACAGCCTGATCCTCGAAAACATTGTTGCCTTGGGCTACGAAGGTTTGGTGATTGCGGGGTTTGGTGCGGGCCATGTTTCCGAAAGCTGGGCGCGCACCCTTGAAATGATCGCTAAACAGATTCCCGTGATCATTGCGACCCGGACCGGTTCGGGGTCCACGGCTCGGTCGACCTACGGTTTCAGTGGCGGCGAAATGGATCTGCTGCGCAGAGGTGCCATGATGGCTGGGTTCGTTTGTCCACGCAAAGCGAGGATTTTGCTGTGGCTGCTGGTGGGGTGTGAGCGGCAGGATGAGCTGGCGCATTACCTGATCCAGGCGTGATTCCCGTAGAAATTTTTGGCGCAAAAAAGGCCTGCACTGCAGGCCTTTTTTATTCAACCAAATACCCTACGGCTTGTGCGCCCGGGACAGGAATTCGTGCGATTGCATTTCCAGCAAACGACTGAGCGTGCGCTGGAATTCGAAGTTCAGGCGGCCGCCGGTGTACAGGTCTTTCAGTTCGACTTCAGCGGAAATAATCAACTTCACGTTACGATCGTAGAACTCGTCAACCATGTTGATGAATCGCCGGGCAATGTCGTCGGTGGTGACGCTCATTTGCTCGACGCCGCTGAGCAACACCGCGTGGAAAATTTTGCCCAGTTCGATGTAGTCGTTCTGGCTGCGCGGGCCGTCGCAGAGCTCGCGGAATTCGAACCAGGCGACGTCATCACAGGTGCGCAAGGCGCGGATGGCGCGGTTCTCGATCATCAGCACGTCGTTCTCGACCGCTGCCGTGCACTCCGGCGTCAGCGCGCGGAAACTCTTGCGCAGGCTTTCGTGGGACGCTTCGTCGAGAGGAAAGTGGAACAGCTCCGCTTGCTCGAGGTGACGCAGGCGGTAATCGACGCCGCTGTCGACATTGACGATTTCGGTGTGCTGCTTGATCAGTGCAATGGCCGGCAGGAAGCGCGCACGTTGCAGACCGTCCTTGTACAGACCGTCGGGCACGATGTTCGAGGTGGCGACCAGGGTCACGCCGTTTCTGAACAGCTCTTCCATCAAGGTGCCCAGAATCATGGCGTCGGTGATGTCGGAGACGAAGAATTCATCGAAGCAGATCACCCGCGACTCGTCGGAAAAACGCTTGGCGATGATGGTCAGCGGGTTTTTCTCACCGCCCAGGGTTTTCATTTCTTCGTGCACGCGCTTCATGAAGCGGTGGAAGTGAGTGCGGGTCTTTTCCTTGAACGGCAGCGCTTCGAAGAAGGTGTCGACCAGGTAAGTCTTGCCGCGACCCACGCCGCCCCAGAAATACAGGCCCTTGACCGGCACCTGGTCTTTCTTGCCGAACAGCTTGCCGAGCAGGCCCGGCTTGTTATGCGAGGCCGCGACCAGATCGTCGTACAGGCGTTGCAAATGGCGCACGGCAGTTTCCTGCGCGGCATCATGGAAAAAGTCCGGGCGTTTCAGATCTGCTTGATATCGTTCTAGGGGCGTCATAATTCGTTAGCAAGGCAACAAAAACGGGCCGTCACTGTAGCGACGGCCCGGGGGAATGGCAATCGGCCCTTGGTCGGACCGCGCCGCTGATTATTCCTGAACCGGCATCAGAGCGATGCGCAACGTCTCGATGGCAGCATCCCGAGCGCCGTTGTCGGCAAACGCCGGGCCGTCGGCGACACAATCGCCTTCCAGCCAGACGCTGAAACCACGGTCTTCGCTGCGCACATCCAACGGTTGGCCCGCTTGCAGCTGCTTGGTCACCTGACCGGCAGTCTTGCCGTCGGCGAAGTTGCGCGACAGCAGCAATTGCTCGCCGTCGGCCGCCAGCAGACGGAAACGGAAGCTGCCGTCCTCTTCACGGAAACTGACAAAACGCGGGCCTTTGACGGCTTTCTTTTTAGTGCTCGCGGCAACCTGGGTCTGCGCAACGAACGAGCGCAGGCCGACCGCTTCACGCAGTTCGTGGAGGAAAGGCGTGGCCACGGCGCGGGCCTTTTTGGCGCCGATTTGCAGAATGTCTTCCAGATCTGCCGGGCGTTCGATCAGTTGGTGATAGCGCTCGCGGGACTCGCCCAATTCGCTGTCGAGCAACTGGAACAGACGATTTTTAGCTTCGCCCCAGCCCAGGCCCTGCAACAGTTCGCTGCGGAACTCGTCCGACTGCGCCGGTGTGGCGAAGGCCTGGAACAGTGTGAACAGGTGCGAGTTGTCCGGATCTTTCGCTTCGCCCGGCGCGCGGGAGTCGGTGACGATCCGCGAGATCGCGTCTTTCATGTCCTTGGCGCTGCTGAACAACGGGATGGTGTTGTCGTAGCTTTTCGACATCTTGCGACCATCGAGACCGGGCAGCGTGGCGACGCTTTCCTCGATCAGCGCTTCCGGCATGGTGAAGTATTCCTTGCCCTGGCCAAACAGGTGATTGAAGCGCTGGCCGATGTCACGGGCCATTTCCACGTGCTGGATCTGGTCGCGACCGACCGGCACCTTGTGGGCGTTGAACATCAGAATGTCCGCCGCCATCAGCACCGGGTAGCTGTACAGGCCCATGGTAATGCCCGCATCCGGGTCTTCGCCGGTTTCGACGTTCTTGTCGACCGACGCCTTGTAGGCGTGGGCACGGTTGAGCAGGCCCTTGGCAGCCACGCAGGTCAGCAGCCAGGTCAGCTCGGGGATTTCCGGGATGTCGGACTGGCGATAGAAGGTCACGCGATCGACATCCAGCCCACCGGCCAGCCAGGTCGCGGCGATTTCCAGACGCGAGCGCTGAATGCGCAGCGGGTCATCGCATTTGATCAGGGCGTGATAGTCGGCCAGGAAGTAGAACGAATCGGCATTGCTGTCGCGGCTGGCGAGGATCGCCGGGCGGATGGCACCGGCGTAGTTGCCCAGGTGCGGCGTGCCGGTGGTGGTAATGCCGGTGAGGATACGGGTACGAGTCGTCATGGGTAATCGCTTGTCAGACTGCAATCAATTCGAAAGGCGCGGCAGGATCAAATCTTTGAGATCGGTCAGCTTGCCATGAAAAAAGTGTCCGCATTCTGCCACTTTCAGCAGCTCATGGGGGCGTTCCAGCTTGTCGGACCATTCGTAAACGAGCGCCGGATCGATGACTTCGTCGGTTTCCGGCTGGATCAGGGTCAGTGCGCCGTGCTGCGGCAGTTGATCCTGGTCGCTTAAACGCATGACTGCCGGGGCGACCATGAACAGGTGTCTGAGCTGCTCGCCTTGGGCTTCAAGACGCCCGCCGAGACTTGCTGCAACAAAACCGCCGAAGGAGAAACCGAACAGGGTCAGCGGCAAATCGGGATGCTTGGCACGCAGCCATTCAGCGCTGGCCTGAGCATCATCGACTTCACCGGTGCCCATGTCGTGTGAACCTTCGCTGGCACCGACGCCGCGGTAATTGAAACGCAAGGTAATCAAACCGGCGTCGCGCGCGGTACGCTGCAGGGTCGAGACGACCTTGTTGAGCATCGTGCCGCCCTGCACCGGGTTCGGGTGACAGATCAGCGCCAGCCCACGGGGCTGCTCAATATCCAGATACAACGCTTCCAGTTGGCCCACCGGGCCATCAATCAATACGGGGGTTTCGCGCATTAGCAAGGAAGGAACTCCGTGACCTCGAATCGGGTCGACTCGTCTAGCAAATTGTCTGTGCCGATGTATTGCGAGTGAATCGCGGTATACAGCGCAGGTTCGAGCCGTTAACGTAAAGCAAAGCCGTTTATAGAGGAAGGACTCGTGGAACACTCGCTCTTAGTTTGGTTGTTGCCGACTCTTGCCCTGGTTGTGGGTGTCGCCATTGGATTCCTGATCGCTCGCCTGGCGCCAAATGCCGCGCCTAACCGCACGCAACGTCAGCTGGACGATATTCAGGAACGTTTCGACAGTTATCAGAACGAAGTGGTTACCCACTTCAACACCACTGCATCGCTGGTCAAGAAGATGACTGCAAGCTACCAGGAAGTGCAGGAGCACCTTGCCGACGGCGCCAACCGTCTCGCGCTGGACGAGCAGACCCGCCAACGCTTGCTGGCCGCCCTGCATGCCGACGCGGCGCAGGCTCCACGGGAGCGCCTGACGCCACCGCGCAGCCAGGAGCCGCCGCGCGATTACGCACCGAAATCCCCGAACGCGCCGGGCATGCTGGACGAGCATTACGGTCTGAAGAAGTAATCAGGTTTCGCGCAACATGAAAAAGCCCCCGGATGAGTGATCGTCCGGGGGCTTTTTGTTATCTGCCAATATCTGTGTCGCCTGTCAGGGGCTCATCGCTGGCAGGCCAGGCTCGCACAGGTTTTTTTCGGGCTGGCCTTAAGGGTATTGCTGGACGTTGCCTTGCTGCTGGGCGCCGTACTGCTGGCCAGGAATCGCCTTCAGATTTACTTCGACCCGACGGTTCTGCGCGCGACCGTTGACATCACCGTTGCTCGCAACCGGATTGTCCGGACCGGCACCGCGGGCGCTCAGGTTGGCACCGCTGACACCTTGCGAAGTCAGGTAAGTCGCCACACTTTGCGCGCGACGCTGGGACAGGTCCATGTTGTGCTGGCGGCTGCCGGTGCTGTCGGTGTAACCGACGATTTCGATCTGGTTCTGGTTGAATTCTTTCAGCGAGCCGGCCAGGTTATTCAGTGGCTGATAGAAGCTCGAGGCAATGTTGGCCGAATCGGTGGCGAAGGTGATGTTGCCCGGCATGATCAGCTTGATCTGGTCGCCCTCACGCTGCACTTCGACACCGGTATTGGCCATGCTGGCCCGCAATTTTTTCTCTTGCTGGTCGGCGTAGTAGCCATAACCGGCGGCAGAAGCGCCTACCACAGCGGCACCGATCAGGGCGCCCTTGCCACGACTGTTGTGATCGATGGCAGCACCGGCCAAGGCACCGGCAAGCGCGCCGAGGCCACCGTATTTGGCTGTTTTGCTCATGCCGGTGGAACCGCCATCAGCCTGACCCTGATTGTCATAAGGGTTGGGCGATGCGCAACCGGACAGCAAGGCCACAGCCGTAGCGACAATAATCAAACGCTGCTTGGTGAACATGAAGAGCTCCTACTTTTGCATTCGGTGGTGCAACGGTTCAAGGCATCGGCCTTTGCGGGCGTTGGATCGTGTCCGGCGACTAAAATTCCCTGCCAACCCTCACGCCCGCACAAATGGATTGTCACGCATTTCATCGCCCAGTCGCGTGTCCGGCCCGTGACCGGTTACCACGGTTGCGTCTTCATCAAGCGTGTACAGACGCTGCTTGATCGATCGCACGATGGTCGCCTGATCGCCACCCCATAAATCGGTGCGCCCTACTCCGCGACGAAACAACGTGTCTCCGGCGATCAGCAGTTTAGCGTCAGCAAACCAGAAACTCATCGACCCCGGTGTATGCCCCGGAGTGTGCAACGCGACGCCGCAGCCACAGGCCAGCTCTTCATCATCGCCGAGCCAGCGATCCGGCGACGGCACTGGTGTGTAGGGAACGCCGAACATCTGGCATTGCATCTCCAGATTGTCCCAGAGGAATTGATCTTCCTTGTGCAGATGCAGGGTCGCGCCGGTTTTCTCTTTTAATTGACCGGACGCCAGAAAGTGATCGAGGTGCGCATGGGTGTGGATGATGCTGACGACCTTGAGGCCCAACGCGTCGAGCCGCGCCAGAATCAGCTCATGATTGCCGCCCGGGTCGACCACGATCGCCTTTTTGCTGATCGGATCGCCAATGATCGTGCAGTTGCACTGCAACGGGCCGACGGGGAAGGTTTCGCGGATAAGGGCCGGTTTTTGGCTCATCAGGGCACGCTCGGTTAACGGGGATGGGCGATTTTCGCATATTTGCCATGGAGCACAGACAGGCATGTGTATCGCTAAACGACGTCAGCCCAACACACCCAACGCTTTTGCCCGCGCCACTGCTTGCGTGCGCCGTTCAACTCCCAGCTTGCTGTTGATGTGGCTGGCATGGGTTTTTACCGTGTGCAGCGAGATGAACAACTGATCGCTGATCTCTTGATTCGAGCAACCCTGAGCGATGAGTTTGAGCACGGCCAACTCGCGGGAACTGAGGTGCTCGCAGGCGGGGGCGGGTTCCGGGGCAAGACGCGTCGCGACGGCAGGCAGTTGGTCGACAAGGCTTTGGCTGACGGTCGAACTTGCGCACGCATTCAACTGCGCGCGTGCCCAGTCAGGATGTTTTTTGAGCAATTTTTCAAACGGCTGGAGTACGCCTCCACCGGCCGCGTCCAACGCTTGTGCGAAAGTCTGGCGGGCTTCGGGCTCACGCTTGTGAGCGAGCAACAGTTCGGCTTTTTGCGTCAAAGCCATCACGCTGAGCATCTTCCGCCCGCTTTGCAGGCCGTGCTCGAGCAAGGCGTTCAAGCGTGCTTCGGCGAGCATCGGCTGGGCTTGAATAACGTCGAGCAACGCTTGCTGCAGCTCGATGTGCAATGGCAGTTGCGGATGGAATTCCGGGGGCGCTGCCGGTTGCTCGCCGTTATAGGTTTGCCCCAGCCGGGCGAGCCAGGCGTGCGCCAGATCCGTGCGTCCCTGGGCCAGCCAGAGTTCGCATTTGACCAGGGTGATCATCGCCAGGTAATAAATCGGCGGCACGTCCCAGATGTGCATCAAGCGTTCGGCTTCGGCGAGTTCGGCAAAGGCCTTGGAGAATTCACCGCAGTTGCCCTCGAGGCGGGCGAGCACGCAGTGGCCGATCAATACGCTGATGTCGCGACAGGCGCGGGCCTCCGCCAGGCCGGCCTGCAAACACGCGCGCGCTGCTTGCGGCTGCAGGCGCAGGGACAGCAGAAATCCCTGGTATAAAGTCAGGCGCGCGCGCACGGCGTACAGCCGTTGCGGCGACAGACCTTGCAAACGTTGCAGCCCCTGACGTACTTCGTCAAGCGACCGCGAGATCTCACCACGCGCCTGCAACACCCGCGCGCGATCGTAATGCGCCAGCGCTTCGAACAACGGATTGCCGACACGCTGCGCCAGCTCAAGAGATTCCCGGTTCAGCCCCCGCGCACGCCAAAGGTCGCCGTCGGCAATCGCCAGGTTCGACAAGGTCGAAAGGCACATCAGTCGCTGGCCATAACGTTTGGAGGGCAGGCTTTCCAGCGCTTCACCGCAATACAGCAGCGTCTGCTCACGGTTACCACGGCCCCGAGCGATGATTCCGCTCAGCGCGAGCCACTGCGCCAGCATCGATTTCTGCGCCGTGGCCGAAGGTGCCGGCAGAAATCGACTCAAATGACTGGCCAACTCTTCGGCAGCATCCAGCTGACAGGCCAATCCCAGCGCCCAGCTGTAGAGCACGATCAAGCGTGGCGTGCTGATCAGCAGGCTGTCGGGCAGGTCCATTTTCCAGCGCAGCAACATGCCGACGTTCTGTTCCGCGAGCAGCTGTTCTTCGGAAAGGTTCTGCACCAGATTCGCCGCGACGTCGAGGTGTCCGGCGCGCAATGCCTGCTCCACCGCTTCATCGAGTAGCCCCTGCGCGTTGAACCAGCGACAGGCGCGCAGATGCAGGCTGGCGGCCGGGACCATTGCTTGAGACGCGGGACGCGTGCGCAACAGATCGGAAAACAGATGGTGATAACGGTACCAGTGGCCCTGCTCGTCGAGCGGCACCAGAAATACCTGGTGGGCGAGCAGATAGCGCAGGATCTCGGCGCTGTCGTGCGCCTCGCGAACGGCGTCGCACAGCTCGCTGCAGAACCGCTCCTGAGGCGCGGTGTCGTACAGAAACGCCTGCACTTCGGCGGGCAGGCAATCGATCACCTCTTCAAGCAGATAATCGCGAATCAGGCCCTCGCCACCGTGCAGGGCCTGCGGCAGTGCGCCTGCGGTCCCCGCTTCGGAGGCCGCCAGCAGCCAGAAACGCAGGCCGGCGACCCAGCCTTCGCTGCGCTCAATCAGGTTTTCCAGCGCTTCGCCCCGCAGGGAAGAACTGTGTCGATCAAGCAGGGTCAAGGCTTCGTCGTGGGTCAGGCGAAGGTCCTGTTCGTGCAGTTCGAGCAGTTGCCGCGACAGCCGCAGTCGCGCCAGATGCCAATCCGGGCGCTGACGACTGGTGACCATCACCAGCAAGCCATCGGGCAAGTGATTGAGGAAAAACTGCAGACAGCGATCAAGCACCGGCCCCTGGGCGAGATGGTAGTCGTCCAGAATCAGCAGCAAAGGGGCGGTGGGCAACAGATGCTCGGCCAACTCATCGAGCAGCCCGTCGAGCCATTCTTCGAAGGCGAACGGCTGGTGCCGTTGACGCATTTTCAGCAGGCCCAGGGATTGCCTGCCCAGTGCGGGGTAAAAATCCTGAAGGCCTTCGAGTAACCGTTCGAGGAACCGACCCGGATCGTTGTCTCGAGGGCTCAAGCCGAGCCAGAGACTTTGCCAATGCGCCGGGAGGCTCTGGCAGAACTCCACCGCCAGCGAACTCTTGCCAAAGCCTGCCGGGGCACTGACCAGCAACAGTCTGCCAGCAAGCCCCGCACTCAAGCGCTCGCACAGACGCGGCCGCAGCACGTGACCATCAGGCAGCGGGGGCCGAAAGAAGCGGCTGTCGAGTGTCGCGACGGCAGCGCTTGCGGGGCCCGGGAGTGGGGACAGATCGGTCATGGCCGGCTCTTGTTTGAATTGCTGTTGGCGGCGTTGCAGATGTCCGCAGACTAGCGGTTAATTCGCAGGTAATGAAGGTTAATGCTACAAATGGCTACAAAAAGGCTAGGTTGGGATTGGAGTTGGAGTTGGAGTTGGGTACATATCCATTGGTGAGGTAACGGCGGCTATTGGTTTCGCCCTTACGGCGAGTCACTTGGAACAGCACCAAGTAACCAAGTGACCCGCCGTAAGGGCGGAACCAATATCAGCCCACCCCTTCAAACCTACGTAGCCTCAAAGACAGCTTCCGCGAGCAAGCTCGGCTCCTACAGGTCGTTCACATATCTGGACACTACGACCCCTCATTAACCGCAAAAAAAACGCCCCGAACCAGTCGGGGCGTTTTTCGCGGGTAAGGCTTCTATCCGCGCCGCTTAGCGAACACCATCCTGACGCAGTGCCGCCGGCGTGAAGTCGCTGGTGCTGGCGGTGAAGCCGAAGTCGTAGGCCGATTTCTCTTCGTTCTTCATGCCCAGCGCCAGGTAACGACCCGATTGCAGGTCGTACAGGGTTTCCAGGGTGTACCACGGCACTTGCTTGTCGTAGTAGGTCTGGGCATGCGCCTCTGCAACGCGCCAGAGCTGATTGCGACCGTCGTAATGATCGATCACAGCGGCTTGCCAGGTATCTTCGTCAATGTAGAAGTCACGCTTGGCGTAGATGTGACGCTGACCTTCCTTCAAGGTGGCCACCACGTGCCAGACCCGGCGCAGCTCATAACGAGCCAGGTCCTGGTTGATGTGACCGGCCTTGATGATGTCGGCGTACTTGAGCTGCGGCGAATCGAGCTTGTAGCTGTCGGAGGCGATGTACATTTCTTTTTTGCCTTCGAGCTTCCAGTCGTAGCGATCGGGCGCACCGTTGTACATGTCCAGGTTGTCGGAAGTACGCAAGCCATCGGCAGCGGTACCCGGCCCGTCATAGGACACTTGCGGTGCACGACGCACCCGACGCTGACCGGCGTTGTAGACCCACGCCGAACGCGGTTCCGCCACTTGGTCAAGGGTCTCGTGGACCAGCAGCACACCGCCGGCCAGACGAGACGGCGCAGTCACTTTCTGCTTGAAGTAGAACAGGATGTTGCCCGGATTCGCTGGATCGTAATCCTTCATCTTGTCGCGGAACACGAACTGATCCTGGAAATACACCAGACTGAACGAGCCGTTTGGCTGCGGCGTGGCCTGGGTCACCAGACGGGTCACGCTGCCCCCACGATAACGGGTGATGTGGTTCCAGATGACTTCCACACCGCTTTTCGGGATTGGGAACGGTACCGCGGTTTCGAAGTTTTTCAGCCCGTTGCCACCGGACACCAGCTCCGTTGTGGTGGCGTTCTTCTTGATGGAGGCGAAGACCGCATCCGGCACGGTGGCGCCCCGATGGGACGGATAGACCGGCATCTTGAAGGTTTCAGGGTAGCGCTTGAACATTGCGTACTGGCCCGGAGCGAGCTTGGCCTTGTACTGGTCAACGTTCTGCGCAGTGATGGTGAACAGCGGTTTTTCACTGGTGTAAGGGTCAGACAGGAAACCCTTGCCGTCAACGGAACCTGCGTTTTTCGCCATCGGCTTCCAGGCCGGAATCGAACCGTCGGCATTGCCGGCCATTTCGGCGCCCATCGGGGTCAGGCTCTTGCCCAGCTTGTCCGCTTCGGCGGCCGGGACCGCAGCCATCACGCTGGTGGCCAGCAGCGACAGCCCCAGCAATCCGGCTTGGAACAGACTCATTGTTGTTTTCATAGGTGTGTTCGTCCTGATCATCAATGCTTAGAAGTTCACGCCAAAGCTGAGCGCAACGAAATCGCGATCATCGACGGTGGTGTACTTGCCGTCGAAGAAGTTGGTGTACGCCAGGCTCGCGGTGTAGGTGTTCTGGTATTCGGCATCGACGCCAAGGCTCACGGCCTTGCGACCTTCTTCGAAGTTGCCGCCAGGGCCAGGCGAGTAACCGCTCACGTCATGGGACCAGGCCACGTTCGGCCGCAGGTTCACGCCCGCGAACACGTCGTTGTATTCCCAGATGGCACGACCGCGGTAACCCCACGATGTCGACGTGGTGAAGCCTTCATTGTCGCAATTGCGGGTGCGATTGTTGGTCGCAGCGCCAGGACCTGCACCGGCGATAGTGCTGGAGTTGAGCGCGAGGCAGGTGTCGGCACCGCCTGTGGCCGGCAGTTCACCCGGGCCGTACACCGGATCGCGTCCGTAACGGATGTCGGAAGTGCTTTCCAGACCGCCGACATGAGTCACGCCGATTTCACCTACCAGGGTCATACGGCTGGCGCCCATGACCTGATCGAAGAAGTGCGTCAGGGAAGTCTGGAACTGGGTCACTTCCTTGCGTCGATAACCGTGCAGGTCCTGGCCAGGCACACCGGTGAGCAGAGAAGCGTTGGTCAATGCGCCGCCCAGAGGACGTACACCGGCGAACAGGATATCGGTGGAGTTGAGCTGCACCGGTGCGTTCGGACGGTAGCTGACCTCACCGCTCCACGCCGTACCGGTAGGCAAGGTCGTAGAGAAGCTCAGACCGTACAGGCGGATATCTTCCGGGTACTCGACGAAGTAGTTCGAGTTACCCGCGACAACCAACGGTGCCAGGGCCCGCAATGCCGATGGCAATGCTGCCGCACGGGCGTAGACCGAAGCCGGAGCACCGGTGGCGCTGAAGATCGGCGCACGGCTGTGGTAGTTCATGAAGTAGGCGCCGAACTCGGTGTCCAGCGGCTCGAACATGTATTTGAGCGACGCGCCCCACTGTCCGCTGTCGCGCGCATCGCGATCCGGGCCACGACGCACCAGCACACCCTCGTTATCAACGTCGACGCCCAGTGCCGTCAGCGTCGGCAGCGCTGCGCCCGGAATGGTCGAGCGTCTGTTCAGAACGCGCAGGTTGTTGTCGCAACCGTCGGCAATGATGTCGGGCTGCGAGAAGAAGGTGCCGCAGTTATCCACGACGGTCTGGTCCCATTCGAGCTGGTAGAACGCTTCGGCCGAAAGGGAGTCGGTGAGGCTTTGCGAAACGTAGAACATGTTAACCGGGATCAGGCCTTCCTTGACCTCGGCGCCCGGACGGCGGAACGCGGAGACGTCGATCGGGTTGATCGAGTTGATACCGCCGCCGATGAAGGTACTTTCACCCCAGCTCACCACCTGTTTGCCCAGACGCACGGAGCCCGGTTGATCGGCGATGGAGTAGTTGTGGTAAACGAAGGCGTCGAGCAGCTGCACGCCGGAAGACTTGGCGCCTTCCTTGCGGTTGCTGTCGCTGATGTCCTTGAACAGACGATCTTCGTCCTTGAGTTCGAAGTCATACCAGTACTTGCCACGCACAAAGACGCCGGTGTCGCCGTATTTCAGTTCCAGGTCATGCAGGCCCTTGAAGATCTTGGAGAAGGTTTCACCGCTCTTGAAGTTCATGTGACCGTCGTCGGATGTCTGCGACAGCCCGTGCCCACCGTTGTTGACGCCGATGAGGTTCTTGTTGGGACTCTGAGTAGACCAACTCGCCCCGACCGACAGGGATGAATCGAACTGACCTTCGATTTCACCAACGTTGAAACTGACGCCGAATGCAGGCCCGGCGAGCGTAGAGGCGAGACTGACAGCCAGGGGCAGCTTCGCCCGGCGCCAGAACTGGTTTACTGATGTCATCGACGCTACTCCATGTGCATTATTGTTATGGCAGTGAGTACTTTTAAAAACGCTGTGGTTGACCGGGCGCCAAGTCGTCCCCAAGTCACTCCAAAGTTGCATCGCCCCGTTTTGTGCGTGTGCCCCGTTCTTAAAAATCCTTGAGCGGACTATAGCCAGCAGGTTGTATTGCTTGATCCCTCTAAAGTGTGATTTGCAGCTGCCGGCCACTCTGGAACAGTCCTTTCGCCAGTCCGACACGTGTCGGCACGGCAAGGATGGCTCAAAATTCGGATTTGACAAGCCAAGCGCTTGCTTGGTGGGGCTGGCGTGCCATTCAAGGCACGCCGGCAAGGCTCAAAGTGTAGAAAGAAAGGTGCTGTTGTTGGCTTGCCATTCGGTGATGTCGAGGCGAATGCGCTTCTTGTCGAGTTTGCCGACACTGGTCTTGGGAATTTCCGTAACAAGGGCAATCTGACTTGGGATCGCCCACTTGCTCAGGTGCCCCAGTTCGACAAACGGCTTGAGGTGCTCCTTGAGTTCCCTGGCCCCGACTTCATGGCCTTCGCGGATCACCAGCAAGGCAAACGGCCGCTCGCCCCATTGCGGATCGGCAATGCCCACTACTGCTACTTCGCGTACCGCCGGGTGACGACTGATCAGGTCTTCGAGGTCCAGCGAAGAAATCCACTCGCCACCGGTCTTGATCACGTCCTTGATACGGTCGCGAATGTCGATCACCCCCATGGTGTCCAGGGTCGCCACGTCCCCGGTGTGCAGCCAGCCGCCGGCCCAGAGCTCCGCGCCTTTTTGCGGCTCCTTGAAATAACCCTCGGTGAGCCACGGTGCTCGCAGTACCAGCTCGCCCTGAGTCTCGCCATCGGCAGGCAGGAAGTTGCCGCAGGCATCGACAATCGCCGCCTCGACCAACGGCCCCGGCACGCCCGCCTTGATTCGATAGCTTGTGCGTTCGTCTTCAGTGCCGGCCATCAGCTCATCGTTAAGGTGCGCGCAAGACACCAGCGGCCCGGTTTCCGACATGCCGTAGGCGGCGGTCAATTGAATGCCCCTGGCCTTCGCCGCTTCGTACAACGTGCGATTCAACGCGCTGCCACCGATGACGATTTTCCAGCCACAAAAATCGGCGTCCTGCGCAGCCTTGGCGTTGAGGACCATCTGCAGAATGGTCGGTACGCAGTGGGAGAAAGTGACCTTTTCCTTGCGCCACAACTCGACCAGGTACTCCGGATCGTAACGCCCTGGGTAGACCTGCTTGAGCCCGAGCATGGTGGCCACGTAAGGCAGGCCCCACGCGTGCACGTGAAACATCGGCGTGATCGGCATGTAGACGTCGTTGGTTCCGAGCAACCGCACGCTGTCGATAGCGCCCATGATGGTCGACACGCCCATGGTGTGCAGCACCAGCTGCCGATGGGTGAAGTAGACCCCTTTGGGGTTGCCGGTGGTGCCGGTGGTGTAGAACGTGGTCGCGACCGAATTCTCGTCGAAATCCTGGAAGTCATACTGCGCACTCGCGGCGGCCAGCAACTGTTCGTACTCGCCGACGAGGTCCGGCAGGTCGGCGGTTTTTTCCGCCAGGTCGGTCAGCAGCAGCGTTTTGTCGACCGTTGTCAGCTGCCCGGCTATCGCGTTGTACAAGCCGACGAACTCGCTGTTGACCAGCACGAAGCGATCTTCGGCGTGGTTCATGGTGTAGAGGATCTGCTCCGGCGAGAGGCGCACGTTGATGGTGTGGATGACCGCGCCGATCATCGGGATGGCGAACATGCATTCCAGATAGCGATGGCTGTCCCAGTCCATCACCGCCACGGTATCCCCAGCCTTGACGCCGGCAGCGGTGAGCACGTTGGCCAGCCGTGCCACCCTTTCAATCAGGGTCGGGTAGCTGTAGCGCAGCTGGTCGCGGTAAATGATCTCACGGGTTTTCTCGTAACGCGCGCCGGACATCAACAGCCGTTTGATCAGCAGCGGATACTGGTAAGCGCCTTCGGCTGGGGGGATAACGCGAGTCTGCAACATAAGAATCCCTTTTCTGACTGCACGGTCGTGGCGGAAAGCAAGCACTCTAGTGCCGTTGCCCGCCAACCAAATCAGCCGAAGGAATGATTTCACCAAAGGCTTAAATACTAGCTTTGCGCCACTATCCAAGGCTCCGGCGGGCATGCTGAGTGCCTGTGGCGGTCAACTTGTCATGGAAGCGACCCCGGGTTTCGTGCGAGCCTATGCATCTTTATCGACACAATGACAACGATGAACACTGATGTGACCGCCCCTCTGGATTGCTCCGGTAAACAAGCGCCCCTGGTTTCCATCGTCGCGCCTTGTTACAACGCGGAAAAATACCTGGAAGAAGCGATCAAAAGCATATTCGCCCAGGATTACCCGAATTTTGAGGTCATCATCGTCGATGATGGCTCCAGTGATAACAGCGTCGCGCTGCTCAAGCAGTTGCAGCAAACCCATGATTTCCAGCTGTATTCACAAGCCAATCAAGGCGTCAGTGCAGCACTCAACCACGGCTTGCGTTACGCCAGGGGCGACTATGTTTCGACGCCGGACCTGGACGACATCATGCTGCCCGAGTCGCTGCGCATCAGGGTGGATTATCTGGACCAGCACCCTGAGGTCGGCTGTGTAGGTGCGCTGATCATTTACATGGACAGCGACGGCAATACCCTCAAGCATCAGCAGCGCGACGAGATCCGCACCTACGATTTCGATCAGATTCTCAGTGGCGCCGTGGTAATCGGCGCACCCGTGGCGTTGTACCGCATGAGTGCTATGCGCAGTGCCGGCTTCTATGCGCCAAACCTGCGGGTGCAGGACTTTCAGATGACCCTGCGCATCGCCCGGCAGGGTTACGAGGTGCATGAGTTGCCGGTGTGCGTGACGCGCTATCGCCGACATGCCAACAATTTGTCCAGGAAGTACAAGGTGTTGCTACAGGCCGACCTTGAGGCCATCGCGCCCTATCTCGGTCATCCCGCATACCAGCGGGCACGCACCAAACTGGTGAACAAGGCCCTCAAGTACGCGGTAGTCGAAGACAAGAAAGAGGCCTGGAGGCTGTTGCGCTCCATTCCCTGGCGTCACTTGAACCGAACCAGTCTCCGTCGTTTGAAACGCCTGATGCTGCATCGCTGAACGCGCCCTTCCCGTTTCTCCAGGCCCTGCCATGAAATTTCTCGAAAAACTCAAAGAACGAAAAGTCCGAAAACATCTCAAGCGCCTGGAAAAACTGCAGCGCGCGCCGGAAAAAATCCGCCTGCGTTACCCTCGTTATGAGATCGGCGTGGGGACCTATGGCATTCCCGAGGTCATGGAGTTCGGCGACGATACGATCCTCAGGGTTGGCTCCTACACCTCGATTGCCGAAGGCGTGCAGATTCTGCTGGGGGGCGGGCATCGCACCGACTGGGTCAGCACCTACCCGTTCCCGTTGATGATTGACGAGGCCCGGGACATACCCGGCTGCAGCCCGTCCAAGGGCGATGTGGTCATCGGCAGCGATTGCTGGATCTGCGCCAACGTGATGATCCTGTCGGGCGTCACCATTGGCCACGGCGCAGTAGTCGCCGCCGGGGCCGTGGTGACCCGCGATGTCGAACCCTATGCGATCGTCGGCGGCAACCCCAGTCGCCACATTCGCTGGCGCTTCGAAGAAGACGTGCGCCAGCAACTGTTGGCGTCCGCCTGGTGGGACTGGCCCATGGAAGAGGTCAAGACTGCGTCGCGAATCCTGTGCAGCAGTGACATGGACGGGTTTCTGGAGTACGTCCGCCAGCGTCGGGCGAATCAAACGGTGTAGTGGACTGGCCGCGACACCAGACATCGCGGCCTTCCCCCGTCGTTTCAATGCATTTCGGTAAAGGCGATCTTCACACCCAGTGCAATCAGTACGGCGCCCATCGTCCGGTCAAACCAGTGGCCCATGCGCGCAAAACCGGCGCGCACGCGTTGCTGGCTGAACAGCATCGCCACCAGGCAAAACCACATTGCAGTCGCCACCGCCAGATAAATTCCGTAACCGGCTTGTACCGCCAGCGGCGTGTGCGGGTTGATGACCACGGTGAACAGCGACAGGAAAAACAACGTTGCTTTCGGGTTCAGGCCGTTGGTGACGAAACCCGAGGTGAAAGCACCGCGTGCCGTGCGCTCACCCGCTTCCTTGTGCAGATCGTCCGAGAGCGGTTTCGCCGGTTTCGCTCGCAGGGCTTTGAAACCGATGTACAACAGGTAAGCGGCGGCGGCCCATTTCAAGGCATTGAACAGCACGATCGATTGGGAAACGATCAGGCCGATGCCGAGCAGTGAATAGCCGACATGCAGGAAAATCGCGGTGCCGACGCCCAACGCCGTCCATGTGCCGGCGCGACGACCATGAGTCACGCTCTCGCGCACCACCACGGCAAAGTCCGGGCCCGGGCTGGCTACGGCCAGAAGGTGGATAAGCGCGACAGTAAGGAATTCTGTCCAGTACATGGGTGGCTCCTCGGGGGCAGCTTGGTCTGGTAAATAATTCTGAAACGAAATCAATTTCTGTGGCGAGGGGGCTTGCCCCCGTCCGGCTGCGCAGCAGTCGCCAACCTGTCCACTCGATACACCCGCCAAACCTGGTTGCCGGTAAAGGGGCCGCTTCGCAACCCAACGGGGGCAAGCCCCTCACCACGTTGTTTCATCTGATAGGCTCAGCAGATTACGCCTTCAGTTCACAGCACAAAAGGTACAGTTGATGACGAACACTCGCCGCGCCGTTTTCCTCGACCATCCCTCACTGGACCTTGGCGATCTGGACCTCGGTCCGTTGCGCGCCTGCTTCGATGATCTGCAGCTGTTCGCCCAGACCGCGCCGGGTCAAGTTACCGAACGCCTGAAGGGCGCAACCGTGGCCATCACCAACAAGATCGTGATCGACGCGGCCGCTATCGCCGCCAGCCCCGAGCTGAAACTGATCCTGATCAGCGCTACCGGCACCAACAACGTCGATCTGGCTGCCGCCCGCGCCCACGGCATTACCGTCTGCAACTGCCAGGGTTACGGCACGCCTTCGGTGGCGCAGCACACGATCATGTTGCTGCTAAATCTGGCGACGCGTCTGGCCGATTACCAAAAGGCTGTCCGCGAGGGTCGCTGGCAGCAGGCGAAACAGTTCTGCCTGCTGGACTATCCCATCGTCGAACTGGAAGGCAAAACCCTCGGCCTGCTCGGACACGGCGAGTTGGGTGGTGCAGTGGCGCGACTGGCCGAAGCCTTCGGCATGCGCGTACTGCTGGGGCAGATTCCCGGTCGCCCTGCCCGCCCGGACCGTTTGCCACTGCACGAACTGCTGCCACACATCGACGCGCTGACCCTGCACTGCCCGCTCAACGAACACACCCGTCACTTCATCGGCGCCCGCGAACTGGCTTCGATGAAACCCGGGGCGTTCGTCGTCAACACCGCGCGCGGCGGATTGATCGACGAACAGGCACTCGCCGATGCATTGCGCAGCGGCCACCTGGGCGGCGCGGCGACGGACGTGCTCAGTGTCGAACCGCCCACTGCCGGCAATCCCTTGCTGGCCGCCGACATTCCGCGGTTGATCGTCACCCCGCACAATGCCTGGGGCAGCCGCGAGGCGCGGCAGCGAATCGTCGGCCAGTTGACCGAAAACGCACAGGGCTTTTTCAGCGGTACAGCGCTGCGAGTCGTCAGTTGATAGACTGCCTCACTTTTTTTCAGGGAGCAGAGTATGGATCCGCGCAGTGAAGTACTGCTTCGTCAGGCCGGGCTATTCCAGGGTTCGGTGTTACTGGCCGGTTTGCCCGCCGATGATTTGCTCGGGCGCCTGCCCGATGCACAAGGCTGGTGCTGGCATGCCGGCGATCAAGCAGCACTGGACGCACGGTTTGCTGAGCGCAGCCATTTCGGCGTGACAGCCCCCGAGCGCGAGTTCGATAGCGCCGTGGTCTTCCTGCCCAAATCAAAGGACCTCACCGATTACATCCTCAACGCCCTCGCCTCGCGACTGGCCGGTCGCGAGCTGTATCTGGTCGGGGAAAAACGCAGCGGCATCGAAGGCGCGGCCAAGCAACTGAGTCTGTTCGGCAAGCCGCGCAAACTCGACAGCGCGCGTCATTGCCAGCTCTGGCAGGTCACGGTGGCCGAAGCGCCGCAGGCGAAATCCCTGGAGAGTCTGGCCCAGACTTATGAATTGCCGCTGGCGGAAGGTCCGCTGACCGTCATCAGTTTGCCGGGGGTGTTCAGCCATGGTCGCCTCGACCGGGGCAGCGCATTGTTGCTCGAACATCTGGACAAATTGCCGAGTGGCCACCTGCTGGACTTCGGTTGCGGCGCCGGGGTTTTGGGGGCTGCAGTCAAACGGCGCTATCCGCATAACCAGGTGACGCTGCTCGACGTCGACGCCTTTGCCGCCGCCAGCAGCCGCTTGACGCTCGCCGCAAACGGTCTGGAAGCAGAGGTGATTACCGGTGATGGAATTGACGCGGCGCCAATGGGTTTAAGCGCGATTTTAAGCAACCCACCGTTCCATGTCGGCGTTCATACCGATTATTTCGCTACGGAAAACTTGCTGCGAAAAGCGGCAAAACATTTGAAAAACGGTGGGGAACTTCGCTTGGTTGCCAACAGCTTTCTCAAGTATCAGCGGCTGATCGAAGAGCATCTGGGCGTCTGCGCAATCAAGGCTGAAGGTCAGGGTTTTCGGATCTATCGTGCCAAACGCGGCTGAAAAATAAGTGCTTGCCTAACAGGATTCGCCTAGGCAGAATCCGCTCCGTCCTAGGGGAGTAGTCTCCCACGAGCGCCATGCTCGTCCGGCATACGTCAACATACTTGGTCAACAGACCATGGCGTATGCGACCCCAGCGTCCGCATCAGTCGGTTCGCAGGGTTTGACAAGACCTATGACACGAACACCTTACCCGGGGCGGGGAGGTCGTACGTGTCATAGCCGTGTCGACCCGCCCCTTAGGAAAAACCCTGATGCTGGATTCTCTACTCATCCCCACCGCTGTTGTGGCCTTGGCCGAAATCGGTGACAAGACGCAACTGCTCGCGCTCATTCTCGCTGCCCGCTTTCGCAAGCCTTGGCCGATCATCGCCGGCATCGTCGCCGCGACCCTGGCCAACCATGCGGCTGCCGGTGCGGTAGGCGCCTGGGTCGGTGGATTTTTCTCGAGCGTGATGCTGCACTGGATCCTCGCCATCAGCTTCGCTGCGACGGCGTTGTGGACGCTGGTCCCGGACAAGATGGACGATGACGAAGCCAGCACGGCTCGCAAGTTCGGGCCGTTTCTAACCACGCTGATCGCGTTCTTCCTGGCGGAAATCGGCGACAAGACGCAAATCGCGACGGTGATGCTGGCTGCGCAATATCCGGATCTGTGGCTGGTGATCATCGGCACGACGGTCGGCATGCTGATTGCCAATGTGCCGGTGGTACTGGCGGGTAACTTTGCGGCGGACAAATTGCCATTGACGCTGATTCGACGACTCGCAGCGTCTGCATTTTTGATTCTGGCGATTGTCGCGGTGTACAAAGCGATGCAGAGCAGCGGTTGGGTTTAGATCAGCTTCGAGCTATCAGCGACAAGCTGAGGCAGTGTGCAATTACGCTGCCTTGGCTTGCAGCTTGAAGCTTATTGCTTGCTGCTGTTATAGAGCGGCATCACTTTTGGAATCGCCGCCTGCAGCGAGGCAATACGACTGGCCGACGCCGGGTGAGTACTCATGAACTCCGGTGGCGAACCTTCCGAGGCCTTGCTCATCTTGTTCCACAGCGTGATCGCGGCGTTCGGGTTGTAACCGGCACGGGCCGCCAGTTCCAGACCAATCAGGTCGGCTTCGTTCTCGTTGGAGCGGCTGTTGGGCAGGGTCATGCCATAGTTGGCCACGGTGTCGGCCAACGCCAGGCTATCCTGACCCAGCCCTAACAACGCCCCCGCGCCCTGCTTGGCCATTTCAATCCCGTAAGCCTTGGACATCGCTTCACGACCGTGCTCGCGCAAGGCGTGGGCAATTTCATGACCCAGGATCGCAGCGATCTCATCGTCCGTCAGTTTCAGGCTGTCGATCAGACCGGTATAGAAAATGATTTTTCCGCCAGGACCGCAGTTGGCGTTCAGTTCGTCACTCTTGATCAGGTTGACTTCCCACTTCCACTGGGCAGAATCCGGACGAAACACAGGCGCCTGGGCAATCAGTCGATTGGAGATGGCCTGCACCCGCTTGGCATCGGTACTGGTCTTGTCCAATACGCCCTGGCTGGTCGCCTCGCCGACCGTCTTCTGATAAGACTGGGCATACATCTGGTTGACCTCGTCCGTGGACAACATGCTGAACATGTACTGTTTGCGCTCAACGCCGACAGCGCCACCGCTGGTGGTGTTGACCGACTGACAGCCGGAGAGCAGCAGACTTGCGCTCAGTGCACACAAAACCAATCGCTTGTTCATCAAAAAACTCCATGAAAACCTGCCGGGTATCCTAGGCGCGGAATGACATCGGCGCCAGATACAACTGATATACAGACTTTTGTTTGAGGAAAAGCTCCCGTTGCGGGCGTGAAATATTTCCGCTCTGCAGGATTGCAGCGAGGTCCTGCTTGCCCGCGAAGAGGGCAGCGAAGACACTGAATCAGCCGGGTGTCAGACACTCCGGCCCATTGAGCTTTGGGTCATTCACCAAATTGGCCAATACCCGCTCGCGCAACGCGGCGGGTTCGCCAAACAGCAACGCCTGCAAGGTGTGCAACGGTGTTTGCGGGTCCAGCCAGGTTTGCTGGCCCGCCGCGTCGAGGATCAGCGGACGTCGCTGATTTGAGGCCGCCTGAGTGATCACCGCGGTGCTCAGCCACACCTGCTCCTGCACCGGGTACGCTTCCCAGATGGCCGCAAAAAACAGCGTCGAGCCCTCCCCTGGCGTCAGCCAGTAAGGGCGTTTGCGCGCAGTGCCGCGCCATTCGTAAAAACCATTGGCCGGCAGCAGACAGCGCCGTTCGCGCAATGCCTGACGGAACATCGGCTGTTCGGTGACGGTTTCGGCGCGGGCATGAGCCGGGGTGCGGGATAAATCAGTCAGCCACGGCGGCGTCAAGCCCCAACGGGCGCGGGCCAACTCGCGTTGACCGTCAGCGCCGGCACGCAGCATCAACACCGAATCGTTGGGGGAGATATTCCACTGGGCCTGCTGATCGGCGGGAAAACCAGGCAGGGCCGCGAAGGCGGGGGTCCAGCGAAACAGGGCATAACGTCCACACATGGGGCAACACGACTCTTATAAAACGAACGCCAGCCTAACAGACCAGCGTGCCGGGAAAGCTGTCCGGTTCTTCCCCGGGCAGCGGCAGCGCGGCATTGTACGCAGCGATCAGTTCCCGGGCGTAATCCGCCTGATCGTTATCGACAGACAAGCCCAGCAGGCCGAACATCGGCAGTTCACCAGTGCCCCCGACCAGATCACGCCCAGCCAGATGCGCCTCTATACCCTCACTGGCAAGCATGCCTCGCAGCAGCTCGCCCTCCATCAGGTTTTCCGGTTCGTAGATTCGCTGCATAGCCGCCCCTTACTCGTTTTCGCTGAACACTTCGAGGTGCCATTCCTCGCCGTGCACCTGTAACACAAACGTTATCGGCCGACAGCACACCTGGCAGTCCTCGATGTACGTCTGGTCGCCCCCCGACAGGTCGATAGACGTCTCGACCTCTTCACCACAATACGGACATTCATACAGCGCAGTTTCCAGCATCGAGGTCTCCCAGGTGACTTGTGCGTATAATCGCCGGTCTGTTTGCAGGGCTATTTTTGTCTGGCTGAATTTTTCAGGCCGTGCCCCGTTGTTTTTCGATCAAAACCTTTACTTACCCTAGCCGTTTCCAACAAGAGAGCATGATGGGCGAATTCGATGCCATCCGACCTTACGACGACAGCGAAGTCCCGGCGGTACTGAACCGGCTGCTCGGCGACAAGGCATTTCTAGACATCCTTATCCACTTCCGCTTCCCGCGTTATGCCGGTGCGTTCGGCTGGATGCTCAAACCTCTTATATCCCATCGCTTGCGCCGTGAGTTTGCCGGTGTCACCTCGGTGGCGACTTTGCAGGACAAAGTCGAGTATTACGTCGATCACACCATTGAGCGCGCCACCGACGGGGTAACCTACACCGGCGTCGAGCAGTTCAAATCCGGCAGCGCCTACCTGTTCATCGCCAATCACCGCGACATCGTGATGGACCCGGCCTTCGTCAACTATGCCGTGTATCACGCCGGCCTGCCGACACCGCGCATCGCGATTGGCGACAATTTGCTGCAGAAGCCCTTCGTCAGCGACCTGATGCGCCTGAACAAAAGCTTCATCGTGCACCGTTCCATCAGTGGTCGACGCGAGAAAATGGCGGCGTATCAGCTGCTGTCAGCGTACATCAACCACTCGATTCGCAACGATTGCGCCTCGATCTGGATCGCTCAGGCTGAAGGCCGGGCCAAGGATGGCGATGACCGCACCGAGTCGGCAATTCTCAAGATGTTCCACATGAGCCGCAAGGACGAGCCGTTCGGCGAAGTCATTCGTTCGCTGAACGTGACCCCGGTATCGATCAGCTACGAATACGACCCGTGCGACCAGGCGAAGGCACGGGAGTTGTACATCCGCGCCACCACCGGCACCTACACTAAAGTGCCGGGCGAGGACGATGTGAGCATCGCCAAAGGCATCACCGGCTACAAGGGTCGCGTGCATGTGAATTTCGCCGCGCCGATCACTGAACTGTTCGAAGACACCAAGCTGTTGGCCATCGAAATGGACAAGCAGATCCTCGGCGGGTATCGCCTGTTTCCGGTGCATTACCTGGCTTACGCGCAGTGGAAAGACGCCGACCCGCGATTGCTGGTGCCACTGGCTTCCGAGGTGTTTGAGGCGGATGAACTGGCCAAGGCTCAGGAAGAATGGCAGCGTCGCCTGGCTGAGTGCCCGGCGGAACACCGTCCATTCATGGTGCAGCAATACGCGACGCCGGTGCGCAATCAGTATCGGGTGAAGGCGGGAATGGCGCTTTAGGTTTTGCTGGATACGACAACGATCCCCTCGCCACAGAAGCCCCTCACCTCGGGGTGTCAGCGCTTTACAAACGGGTGCTGATCCACGACACCAGCAGCGCCACGCCCAGGCAGGCGAAACCGAAACGGTAAAAAAACCGGTTCATGCGCAGGGTCGCCCAATCCAGGGCAGGCTCCTCGCTCGGCCGGCGCTGGCGCTGGGCCTGAAGGCTGGCCAGCGCACGCTGCTCACGTTGACGCGTGGCATGCAGCAACCAACTGCCGGGGAACGCCAGCAGCAGAGCGAGCAGGTTGATCAACTTGGCGGGGTGAGCAGTAAACAGCGTGATCAAATGCAGCGACATCACAAACCTCGGCAAAACCTGAGTGGCGGACGCCAGACCGGCGACCGCGCCGCGGATTCTACCGAAAGCCTGTCTACCTGCCCTGCCTTTGCGACAAAAAAACCCGAAACATCCGACAGAATGTTGCTCTGTGTCACGGCACCGTCATCTGAGTACGCCAGTCTGGCGCCCCTCGAAAACGACACGGACATCATCATGCTGCACGCCGAAAACCAGGATCGCCTTTACTTCATGGCACAAAATGACGAACAACAGGCGTTGGTCGGCAGCCTTGCCTTCAATGTTCAGGATCGTAACTGGCTGGTTTATTGCGCACTGGGCGGGCACCAGCACGCGGACTTGCCGGAGATGGATTTGCTGACCGGCGTGAGCGTCCTCGATTTTTACTCGCAAGCTGCCTGACACCATCTATCCCTGTGGGAGCGAGCTTGCTCGCGATGAGGGCGCGACATTCAACATTGAAGTTGTCTGACACGCCGCCATCGCGAGCAAGCTCGCTCCCACAAAAACCTGCTAAAACGAGCAGGCACAAAAAAGCCCGGAGCCATCACTGGTACCGGGCTTTTCAATTTCAGCGGACGATTATTCGGCGAGCACCTGACCTACCGTCGGGTCCTTGAACAGGCGCGTCAGCGCGTCGCTCAAGACATCGCTGACCAGCTTGGTGTTGGTTTCCTGGTTCGGCGCCATGCCGAAACGCTGATCCAGCGACGCGCCATAACGGCCGCTGTAACGGCGGTTGGCGTTTTGCACGTCGGAGCGGAACGTCGCGCCAATGGTCGCCTCAGTCACGTACATGCCTTCTTTGGGCGACTGATATTTCAGTTCGGCCAGGGTCACGGTCAATTGCGGCGCGTTCATCGCGTTCGACGTCGGCGTAAAGCCCAGCAGGCGCACGGCGGCTTCGGCTTGCGCTTGCAGTTTCGGCAGGATCTGCGCGCCTTGCACCGTGATCGCACTGGTTTCCGGGTACATGCCACCGCGGGTACCCAGAGTTGGCGACGGACGACCGTCTACGACTCTCACTACCACCGGCTGACCACGGCCGACCGGCGCAAGTTGAGCGTTCAGCTTCGGCTCGGGATTCAGTTGTTGCGGGCTGTGGGCGCAGCCGGCCAGGGTCAAACCGGTCACAGTGATCAAACCGAACAACAGGCGTTGCAACATGCTCTTCTCTCCAGAATCAGGCACTAACAGGCCGGCAGTATAGCGGTGCGTCATTGTCGCGAACCAGCGTCTCGCAACGATTGCTGAAATCTCTGACAGAGCCGCCGCATCGCCGTTCCTGTCACACAGATGTCATCGCCCTTACACGTGCGCGTCACGGCTCACTGGCACTCTTCACAGCAATCACCCTCACACGGTATTTCGCCATGCGCTATCTCGTCTCGCTGTTCGCGCCACGTCCGTTGCACCGCTGCTTCGCCCTGCTCGACCGCAACGGTCACTGCCAGGCGTTCAAGCAGTGCAGCCTTCAGCCGATGGGCGATGGCTGGGTCGAAATCGAAGAAATCCGCCTGAACTGGCTGCACCAGGCGTTGCCCCCCAGCGCACGTGTCAGCCCGCGTCGGCCACGCTCACGCGTGCAGCATCTGTTGACCACCTGACCAGACGCTTAATAAAAGTCATTAAACACGTCCATTTCCCCGCGTTTCTTCGCTACAATCTCCCCCCGATTATAAGGACGTCTCCTGATCGGGCCTCGCGACATCGTCAATGCGCCAGCATTGGCACCTTTTACCGCCCACAGAGAGCCGCCCACCCAGATCGAGTGAAGCTGGCGTGCTTGCTGTTACTCTGGCAAAAGCCCACTTTGCGCGAATCTGCAGAGCTGTCATTACGCTCGGTCACTGAGCTTGTTTGCCCGTTTTTGCCTGCCATGACATCCGTGGCGGCATGTCACTCGGGCACAGTGCCAGGCCTGGACAGCCCTTTTTGAGGTTCACGTCTTCAAAAGAGCGTGAAAAAAACGGGTTTTCACAACTTCACAAGAGTGTGGCGAGCAAATGAATAGTTTTGCGTCTGAACATGCACCATTAGCGTCTGAAACAGCCCAACGACACAGGACCGAGTACTCCTCGAACACCGGAGCCTGAAGCCTGTCCGCTACGGATTTGGTTGCACAAACGGATGTATCGACCATAAGTCGAATTGCCAGCCGCGCGTCGAAGTGAGTTCATGGACCTCATTGACCTGGCCGGTAGCGTCCGTCGAAGTTGCGATGAATTGCGAAGATTCGGACATGGCATCACCGCCACGGGACCTGGGGCTTCACTGACACGCCCCGCCCCTGGCAGCCATGCCGACAATTTGGTGCTGCAGATTTTGGAGACGCGTTAAATGGCGCATAACGAAGCAGTCGACGTAGTACTGGTTGGGGCCGGCATCATGAGTGCCACCCTGGCGGTACTGCTCAAAGAGCTCGACCCCGCGATCAAGCTGGAAGTCGTCGAGCTGATGGATTCCGGGGCTGCGGAGAGTTCCAATCCGTGGAACAACGCCGGTACCGGTCACGCCGGGCTGTGTGAGCTCAACTACACGCCACAGGCCGCCGACGGCACCGTCGACATCAAGAAAGCCGTGCTCATCAACACCCAGTTCGAGGTGTCGAAGCAGTTCTGGTCGTACCTGACCAAAAAAGGCACGTTCGGCTCGTGCAAATCTTTCATCAGCCCGGTGCCGCACCTGAGTTTCGTGCAGGGCGACGGCGGCGTTTCCTTCCTCAAGAAACGCTTCGAGGTGCTGAGCAAGCACCACGCTTTCGCCGACATGGAATACACCGAAGACAAGGCGAAGATGGCCGAGTGGATGCCGCTGATGATGCCGGGCCGTCCTGCCGACGAAGTCCTCGCCGCCACCCGTGTGATCAACGGCACCGACGTCAACTTCGGCGCCCTGACCAACCAATTGCTCAAGCACCTGACCAGCGCACCCGATGCCCAGGTCAAGTACTGCAAGCGTGTCACCGGCCTCAAGCGTAACGGCAGCGGCTGGACCGTCAGCATCAAGGACGTCAACAGCGGCAACAGCCGTGAAGTCGACGCCAAATTCGTTTTCCTCGGTGCGGGCGGCGCGGCACTGCCGCTGCTGCAAGCGTCGGGCATCGAAGAAAGCAAAGGCTTCGGCGGTTTCCCGATCAGTGGCCAGTGGCTGCGATGCGACAATCCGGAAGTGGTCAAGCATCACCAGGCCAAGGTTTACAGTCAGGCTGCGGTCGGTTCGCCGCCCATGTCGGTGCCGCACCTTGACACCCGTGTGGTCGATGGCAAGAAGTCTCTGCTGTTCGGGCCTTACGCCGGTTTCACCACCAAGTTCCTCAAGCACGGTTCGTTCATGGACCTGCCGATGTCCGTCCGCGCGGGCAACATCGGCCCAATGCTGGCCGTGGCGAAAAACAACATGGACCTGACCAAGTACCTGGTCAGCGAAGTGATGCAATCGATGGAGCAGCGCCTCGATTCCCTGCGTCGTTTTTATCCGGAGGCGAAAGCCGAAGACTGGCGCCTGGAAGTGGCCGGCCAACGGGTGCAGATCATCAAGAAAGACCCGAAAAAAGGTGGCGTTCTGCAGTTCGGTACCGAACTGGTGGCAGCGAAAGACGGTACGCTGGCCGCCTTGCTCGGCGCTTCGCCGGGTGCCTCGGTAACGGTTTCGATCATGCTTGAGCTGATCGAGAAGTGCTTTGCGGCCAAGATGTCCGGCGAATGGGCGACCAAGCTGGCGGAAATCTTCCCGGCACGGGAAAAAGTCCTGGAGACCGATGCTGCGCTGTATCGCAAGATCAACACGCAGAACAACATCGCCCTGGAACTGGTTGAAGAAAGCAGCGAGACCCCAAGTTACGCTTGATTCAGCCCCATAAAAAACGCCCCGCTCTCATTGAGATCGGGGCGTTTTTTTGTGGCGAGGGGATTTATCCCCGTTCGGCTGCGCAGCAGTCGCAAATCTTTTGAATGCGGTTTGCCTGACAAACCATGCAAGCAGGTTTTGGGGCCGCTTCGCAGCCCAACGGAGATAAATCCCCTCGCCACAGGTATTCGGTTCGCTTCGGATACGATCAGCCGCGAGCCTTGGCAATCAGCTCGATGTACTCGGCGGCATTGCGCTGATCGTTGATCACCGCCACGAAGTCATTGCCGTGCTCATCCTTGCCGTCCAGATCAAAACCGGCTTCGACGAAGAACGTCAGAAAACGCTCGAAATCATCGATACGCAAGCCACGGTAGGCCTTGATCAGTTTGTGCAGCGACGGTGAAGTGGCATCGACCGGCTCGAAATCGAGGAACAATTTGATCTGCTCGTCGCCGATCTCGTCACCAATCACTTGCTTCTTATCTTTACGCATTGCCGACTCCAGCTCGCAGACATTTCACGGGGCGGGCAGTTTACCCCTCACTGGCCGCCGGGCTCAACGCGGACGAATCGTCCACGGTGTGCAGATCGGCCGATGTGGCCGTCGGCGTAGCTGAGGAGGCCGGGCACTGCAGCCTGTGGCTACAGGATCAAGTTTGCTGACAGATCAATCGAATTGCGCGCGCATCCAGGCGTGATACTCGGCGACGCCGGGTTGGCCCTCACGCGGCGCCCAGTCTGCAAGTTCGCCTTCACCCACCGGTCGGTAAGGGCCCGCCTTGCACTCGAACATGACGGTGTCCGCTTCCAGCACGATCAGGCCATGGAACACGCCCGTTGGCAGGTCGACGCCGACACAGTCGCCACCGGCCTGCAGGACCTGTTTGTTAACCACCGCACCGGACTCGTCGAAAATCAACAAACCCAGACGCCCCTTGACCACCAGCAACGTCTCGGCCTTGTGCTCACCCAAATGCCGATGTGGCGGGATGTAGGTAGCGGGTTGCAACCCCACCGCCATGCGATGACAGGCATCATCCATCTGATGGAAATTGTGATGCTGACGTCCACGAGGACTGGCCGCCGCTTTCTCGGCCAATTCGTTGAACAGGGTTTGATCAAGAAAGCTCGGCACGGTCATTTTTTACATTCCTTTAACGGCGAAAATGCCGTTGGCGTTACGCCAGTAGCCTTTGTAGTCCATGCCATAACCAAAAATGTAGCGGTCGATGCACGGCAAGCCGACGAAATCGGCCTTGAGGTCCGGGCGCGCTTTGCGCTCGTGGTCCTTGTCGATCAACACGGCAGTGTGCACTTTGCGCGCACCGGCATGTCTGCAGAAATCGATGATTGCGCCGAGGGTGTGACCTTCGTCGAGGATGTCGTCGATGATCAGCACGTCGCGATCGATGAACGAAACTTCCGGCTTGGCTTTCCAGAACAGGTCGCCGCCACTGGTTTCGTTGCGATAACGGGTCGCGTGCAGGTAAGACGCTTCCAGCGGGAAGTGCAGATGAGTCAGCAGCTTGCCAGCGAAAATCAGGCCGCCGTTCATCACGCAGAAGACCACCGGATTGCTGTCAGCCAGTTGTTCGTTGATGTGCGCACCGACGCGGGCGATGGCCGCCTCGACTTCAGCTTCGGTGTACAGGCAGTCAGCCTCTCGCATGATTTGACGGATATGCTCGAGATCAGCGGACATGGCGCTCTCCGGGGGTTGGGGAATCAGGAAAAGCGGGCAAAGGTACGCATCCCGCACGGTCATATCAAGCCTTTGTGGACTAACGTACTCTGTGTCTATAGGACAACACCCTCGGATAGATTAATCTAGGCCGGTTTTTTTGCCCGCCGCCGGAGCCTTTCCCATGCCCATCCTCGAGATCCGCCACCCGCTGATCCGCCATAAACTTGGCCTGATGCGCCGTGCAGACATCAGCACCAAGAATTTCCGTGAACTCGCTCAGGAAGTCGGTGCCCTGCTCACGTACGAAGCCACCAAAGACCTGCCGCTGGAAGCCTACGACATCGAAGGCTGGTGCGGTACCGTGTCGGTCGAGAAAATCGCCGGCAAGAAAATTACCGTAGTGCCGATTCTGCGCGCCGGTATCGGCATGCTCGAAGGCGTCCTCAGCCTGATCCCGGGTGCCAAAGTCAGCGCGGTCGGCGTGGCCCGCAACGAACAAACGCTGCAGGCCCACACCTACCTGGAGAAACTGGTCCCGGAAATCAACGAACGTCTGGCGATGATCATCGACCCGATGCTCGCCACCGGCAGCTCCATGGTCGCCACCATCGACCTGCTGAAAAAGGCCGGTTGCCGCGACATCCGCGCGATGGTCCTGGTCGCTGCGCCCGAAGGCATCGCCGCTGTGGCGAAGGCTCATCCGGATGTAACCATCTACACCGCGTCCATCGATGAACGCCTCAACGAACACGGTTACATCATTCCGGGCCTGGGCGACGCCGGTGACAAGATTTTCGGCACCAAGCAGAAGGACGCTTGAGCATGCAGGAAGAGTTCAACGATCCGCTCTGGCGCACAGTGCTGTCCGGCGCACAGATGCTGTTCGTGGCATTCGGCGCGCTGGTGTTGATGCCGCTGATTACCGGTCTTGACCCTAACGTGGCACTGTTTACCGCAGGCCTGGGGACGATTCTGTTTCAGCTCATCACCGGCCGTCAGGTCCCGGTGTTTCTGGCGTCGAGCTTCGCGTTCATCACTCCGATCATTCTCGCCAAAGGCCAGTTCGGCCTCGCCGCGACCATGGGCGGCGTGATGGCGGCCGGTTTCGTCTACACCTTCCTCGGCCTCGCCGTGAAGGTCAAAGGCACCGGTTTCATCGACCGCTTGCTGCCACCCGTGGTGATTGGGCCGGTGATCATCTCGATCGGCCTGGCCATGGCGCCCATTGCCGCCAACATGGCGATGGGCAAGGCTGGCGACGGCACCGAGCTGATTCATTACCAGACAGCCATGCTGATCTCGATGCCGGCGCTACTGACCACGCTGATCGTGGCGGTGTTCGGCAAAGGCATTTTCCGCCTGGTGCCAATCATCTCCGGTGTGCTGGTCGGTTTTGCGATGGCCTTCTACTTCGGCGTCGTCGATACCGCAAAAATCGCCGCTGCGCCCTGGTTTGCCATCCCGGCTTTCACGGCACCGGAATTCAACTGGCAGGCAATCCTGTTCATTGTGCCGGTGGCCCTCGCGCCAGCGATCGAGCACATCGGTGGGGTGATTGCTGTCGGCAGCGTGACCGGTCGCGATTACCTGAAGAAGCCGGGCCTGCATCGCACTCTGCTTGGTGATGGTGTTGCCACCACCGCTGCCGGTCTGTTCGGCGGTCCGCCCAACACCACCTACGCCGAAGTCACGGGCGCGGTGATGCTGACCAAGAACTACAACCCGAAAATCATGACCTGGGCGGCGATCTTCGCCATCAGCCTGGCGTTCATCGGAAAATTCGGCGCGTTGCTGCAGAGCATTCCGGTGCCGGTGATGGGCGGGATTTTGTGCCTGTTGTTCGGCTCGATTGCAGCGGTGGGCATGAACACGCTGATTCGCCACAAAATCGATCTGGGCGAAGCGCGCAATCTGGTGATTGTGTCGGTGACATTGGTGTTCGGCATCGGCGGCGTGCTCGTCGGCACCGGAACCGGCCCCGACGATTGGGGTTTGAAAGGTATTGCGCTGTGCGCAGTGACGGCGATTGCGTTGAACTTGCTGCTGCCGGGCAACGATGGCTGGAAGCACAAGAAGCCGGAGGAGCCGCTGCTGTAATCGCTTTAAATATTTGCAATCAGTTGGAGAGCTATCGCGAGCAGTCCCGTGCCCACAGTTGATCTGCAGTGTTCACAATGAGTGTGCACGCCGAAAATCCAGTGTGGGAGCGAGCCTGCTCGCGATGCTCTTACAGCGCCAGCGGTGCCCTTTCGCACAATGTACTCAACGCCTTCGCCCACTGCGGATCATCATTGAGGCACGGCACCAGCACCAACTCCTCGCCCCCCGCCTCAATAAACTGCTCTTTGCCGCGATCGCCGATTTCTTCCAGCGTCTCAATGCAGTCGGCGACAAATGCCGGGCACATCACCAGCACTTTTCTCACACCCATCCCCGCCAATTCATCGAGGCGCGCTTCGGTGTAGGGTTCGATCCACTTCGCCCGCCCCAAACGCGACTGAAACGAGACCGACCATGTACCGTCCGGCAAGCCCATGCGCCTGGCAAATTCCGATGCAGTGCGCAGACATTGCGCGCGGTAACAGGTAGCGAGCACCTGCGGCGAAGCGTTCTTGCAGCAATCTTCATTTTTGAAGCAATGCTGGCCCGTGGGGTCGAGCTTGGTCAGGTGCCGCTCGGGCAATCCATGGAAGCTGAGCAGCAAATGATCGTAATCCTGCTGCAAATGTGGTCTGGCGCTGGCCACCAGTGCGTCGAGGTATTCCGGCTGATCGTAGAACGGCTGAAGAATCGAGAACTGCACGTCAAGAGTGTTCGCGCGCACCACCCGCCGGGCTTCTTCGATCACCGTGGTCACGGTGCTGTCGGCGAACTGCGGATACAGTGGCGCGAGGGTGATCCTCTTGTGGCCTTGCGCAACCAGTTGCAGCAACTTCGTTTCAATCGACGGCTCGCCGTAGCGCATCGCCAGTTCCACGGGCCCATGAGCCCACTGCGACGTCATCGCCTGCTGCAACCGTCGGCTGAGCACCACCAGTGGCGAACCCTCCTTCCACCAGATCGAGGCGTAGGCGTGGGCCGACTGCTCCGGGCGCTTGATCAGAATCAGCGACACCAGCAAGCGGCGCACCGGCCATGGCAGGTCGATCACATACGGGTCCATCAGAAACTGATTGAGGTAACTGCGCACATCCGCCACAGACGTAGAGGCAGGCGAGCCCAGATTAACCAGAAGCAATGCGTGATCGGTCATGCAACGTCCTATTTCAAAGGCGGCTGGACAAGTCGTCCAGAGCCGCGCGCAATTCGGTGAACTGGAAAGCGAATCCCGCTTCCAGCAAGCGAGCCGGCATGGCCTTCTGGCCACCGAGCAAGAGTAATGACATCTCGCCCAGACACACTTTCAACGCCAGCGTCGGCATGGGCATGAACGTGGGGCGGTGCAATACGCCGCCGAGGGTCTTGGCAAAATCCCGATTGCGCACCGGGTTTGGCGCGCACGCATTATAAGGACCGCTGGCAGCGTTTCGCTGCAGCAGAAAATCAATCAAGGCGATTTGATCCTTGATATGAATCCACGGCATCCATTGTCGACCATTGCCCAGCGGCCCGCCCATGCCCATTTTGAACGGCAGCAACAGGCGCGACAAAAAGCCGCCATCGGCCGACAGGACCAAACCGGTACGTACGAGCACCACACGAATACCCATGGCTTCGGCGCGTTGCGCGGTTTCCTCCCAGGCAATGCACAGCTGACTGGCAAAATCATCGATCACCGGCGGCGATTCTTCGGTCAGTTCGCGCTCTCCCCCATCGCCATACCAGCCGATCGCCGAACCCGAGATCAGTACCTGGGGTTTCTGCGCGCGGCGTTCGAGCCAGGCCAGCATTGTCTCGGTCAGGGTGATACGACTGCTCCAGAGCAAGGCTTTGCGTTTGGTCGTCCATGGCCGGTCGGCGATCGGTGCGCCGGCCAGATTGACGACGGCGTCCAGCGTGTCCTGGCCGAGGTCTTCAAACAGCGCAATACCGCGCACCCCTGCCCCGCAAATGGCCGCGACTTTTTCCGGTGTACGGCTAAGGACGGTCAAATGATGGCCCTGACTCAGCCAGTGTTTGCAAAGCTGACGTCCTATCAAACCAGTACCGCCGGTCAGCAATATGTGCATGACTTCTTCCTCGCGTGGCGTTTTACCGTGATCACTAGTCTATTTTTATAAGCAGGGATCTTTGGTATCGAGCAGGCTCTGTGGTTAACAATAGGCCAAGCTGTCAGAACGAGAACGCTAAAAGTTATACCAAAAAACAATATTGTACAGGTTTCATCCACGGCGTAGTCTGTACAGAAAGGTAAACGAGGCCCCTATGACTGTACCTATCGCAATCATTGGCACCGGCATCGCCGGACTCTCCGCCGCTCAGGCGCTAACGGACGCCGGGCACGTCGTTCAACTTTTCGATAAAAGCCGTGGCAGCGGCGGTCGCATGTCGAGCAAGCGCAGCGATGCAGGTGCGCTGGACATGGGCGCACAATATTTCACAGCGCGCGATCGGCGTTTTGTAACGGAAGTGACGCGCTGGCAATCCCAAGGCTGGGTCGCCGAATGGACGCCGCAGTTGTACACCTTTCACGGTGGTCAACTGAGTCTGTCGCCGGACGAGCAGACTCGATGGGTCGGAACGCCGCGCATGAGTGCAATCACCAGAGGCTTGCTGGGCGACCTCGAAGTTCAATTCGCCTGCCGGATCACCGAGGTTTATCGCGGTGAAGACTATTGGCATCTGCAAGACGCCGATGGCTTCACTCACGGGCCATTCAGTCATGTGGTCATCGCCACGCCGGCTCCGCAAGCCACGGCCTTGCTAGCCGGGGCGTCGAAGCTCGCCGGCGCTGCCGCCGGGGTGAAAATGGACCCGACCTGGGCGGTTGCGCTGGCCTTCGATACGCCCCTGGAGACACCCATGGAAGGCTGTTTCGTGCAGGACAGCCCGCTAGACTGGCTGGCTCGCAACCGCAGCAAACCCGGGCGCGACACGACGCTGGACACTTGGGTATTGCATGCCACCAGCGCCTGGAGTCGTCAACACATCGACCTGTTCAAGGACGCGGTGATCGAACACTTGCATGGGGCCTTTGCCGAACTGCTGCACGACGCCATGCCTGCACCTACCTTCAGTCTCGCCCACCGCTGGCTCTACGCGCGCCCCGCGAGCAGCCACGAATGGGGCACCCTGGCCGATGCCGATCTGGGCCTGTATGCCTGCGGCGACTGGTGTCTGTCGGGTCGCGTCGAGGGTGCCTGGCTCAGCGGCCAGGAAGCTGCCCGCCGTTTGCGCCAACACCTGCAGTGAACCGCTTCAATCCAGACAACCTGCTGCTGTCGAAGGACAGCAGCTCACCCGAAAAAATTGTGAAAGGCATTTTTTGGTCACCGGACTGTTCCGAACGAAGTCGGTCGGCAGCGCAAAACTTATACAAATAATTTGACTTGTACACCTTTGAATCTATGATTGAGCACTCTTGTACAGGTATTGAAATCTGTACAGATCTGATTCGAGGTGCTCCGATGCCCCACTCCGCCGCGAAACCCAAACTAGCGATCAGCGCCTGTCTGATGGGTGCCGAAGTGCGCTTTAACGGTGGCCACAAGGAATCGCGGCTGTGCAGTCGCACACTTGCTGAATATTTCGATTTCGTCCCGGTTTGCCCTGAAGTGGCCATCGGCCTGGGCATTCCTCGCGCCCCCATCCGCCTGGTCGGTAACCCCGATCATCCACAGGCCATCGGCACCGTCCACGCTGACATCGACGTCACCCTGCCGCTGACCGCGTACGGGCAGCAGATGGCTGCGGAACTGGACGATATCTGCGGTTATATTTTCATGCAGAAATCACCGTCCTGCGGCCTTGAACGGGTCAAGGTTTTTCATGCCAACGGTGCGCCGGTGGACGGTGGCGGACGCGGTATCTATGCCCAGGCTTTCTGCGAGCAACATCCGGACTTGCCGGTGGAAGAAGACGGCCGGCTCAACGACCCTGTGCTGCGGGAAAACTTCCTCACCCGGGTATTTGCCTACAGTGCCTGGCAGCAGTTGCTCGTGGCAGGCTTGACCCGGCATGGCCTGACGCAATTCCACGCGCGCTACAAATACCTGCTGATGGCGCACAGCCCGGTGCATTACAAGCGTCTCGGCAATCTCCTCGGCAATATGGGCCGGACGGATCCGGAGGAACTTGGTCCGCGGTATTTCAGTGAGTTGATGGCGGCGCTGAAAACATGCGCGACACGCCGCACCCATACGAATGTCCTGCAACACATCAGCGGCTATCTGAAACAGGCGATCAGCACCGAGGACAAACAGGAGATGCAGCACGTGATCGGCCAATATCGCCAGGGCATCGTTCCGCTGGTGGTGCCGCTGACTTTGCTCAAGCATCACTTTCGCCAACATCCCGATCCGTACATTGCGCAACAGGTTTACCTGCAACCGCACCCGGAAAACCTCAGCCTGCGAAACGCTATTTGATGAAAATTCCACTCGACACCAGCGCTGCCGAAGACCTCGGCGCGGACTTCAGGAAAGCCCTCGACGAAGGTTGGCTGCCTATCCGCGAAGTGTCGCGGCAGACCGGTGTCAACGCTGTTACGTTGCGCGCCTGGGAGCGCCGGTACGGTCTGATCGTGCCCCAACGCACCCCCAAGGGCCATCGACTGTTCAGCCCCGAACACGTGCAGCGCATTCTGGCCATTCTCACGTGGCTCAACCGGGGCGTGGCGGTCAGCCAGGTAAAGCAACTGCTCGATACCCCGCAGGCATTTACCGGAACGGTCGAGAATGACTGGCAACTATTGCGCCAGACGTTGTTGCAAGCCATCACCCGACTGAATGAACGCTCGCTCGACGACACCGTCAATCAGGCCATGGCACTGTATCCGCCACGGACCCTGTGCGAACAATTGATGATGCCGCTGCTCAGCGACCTCGAGCAACGCTGGCGAGGGCAGTTTGGTGCGCAAATGGAACGCGGTTTTTTTTACTCCTGGCTGCGCAGCAAATGGGGTGCGCGTATCTACCATAACAACCGTCAGTTACGCACCACGCCGTTTCTGCTGATCAATCAATCAGACTTGCCCCTGGAGCCTCATTTGTGGCTCACGGCATGGCTGATCAGCAGCGCCGATTGCCCGGTGGAAGTGTTCGATTGGCCCCTGCCCGCTGGCGAGCTTGCACTGGCGGTCGATCACCTGAAAGCCCGCGGCGTCCTCCTGTATTCCAGCAAAGCCGTAAACATTGCGCAGCTGACAAAACAATTCAATGGCGTCAGTTGCCCAAAAATAATTGCCGGGCCCACGGTGTGCATTCATCACGCCGAGTTGTCCGCACGACCGAGCAATATGGCTGATTTGTATCTGGCTGCAGATCCTCTGGCAGCCCATCAGGTGCTCGTCGAGCGCGGTTTAATCTGATGGTGCTTTTTCAATGAATTCGGCGGACTCCTCCATGCAATTGATCTGGCTGCGCAGCGACTTGCGCCTGAACGACAACACAGCACTGACCGCCGCCGCGGCTCGCGGCCCGTGCGTCGCGGTGTACCTGACAAGCCCGGAGCAATGGCGAGAACACGACGATGCGCCATGCAAAGTGGATTTCTGGCTGCGCAACCTCGCCGAGCTGAGCCTGACGCTCGGTGAACTGAATATACCTTTGCTGATCCGCCACGCGCCGCGCTGGGAGCAAGCGCCCGCCGTCCTGCTCGAGCTTTGTCAGCAACTGAAAGTCGAGGCCGTACACGTCAACGAAGAATACGGCATCAATGAATCCCGCCGTGATGCGGCCGTGGCCGAGGCGTTGAATGCCCGCCATGTGCAGTTTTTCAGCTATCTGGATCAACTGCTGTTCAAACCAGGCAGCGTGCTGACCAGAACCGGCACCTACTTTCAAGTCTTCAGCCAATTTCGCAAAGTCTGTTATGAACGCTTGCATCGATCACTGCCGAGCCTGGTTGCGGCGCCCGTCGCTCAGGTGCCGCTGAAGATTCCCAGCGACAAGGTGCCGTCGCGAGTCGAGGGGTTTGAAACGCCGAGCGACCACTTGCGCGCTCTCTGGCCCGCTGGCGAAGCCGAAGCCCGCAGACGCCTCCACACGTTTACCGACGCGCAAATCGACTACTACAAAAACGAACGCGATTTCCCGGCAAAACCCGGCACCAGCCAATTGTCCGCGTACCTTGCCGCCGGAGTGGTTTCGCCTCGCCAGTGCCTGCACGCGGCGTTGCAAAGCAACCAGGGCGAGTTCGAAAGCGGGAAAGTGGGTGCGGTCACCTGGATCAACGAACTGCTCTGGCGAGAATTTTACAAACACATTCTGGTGGGCTACCCGCGGGTCTCCCGTCACCGCGCGTTTCGCCCGGAGACCGAAGCGCTGGCCTGGCGCGACGCTCCGGATGAACTGCTCGCCTGGCAGGAGGCGCGCACTGGCCTGCCGATCATCGACGCCGCCATGCGCCAGTTGCTCGACACTGGCTGGATGCACAATCGCCTGCGCATGGTGGTGGCGATGTTTCTAACCAAGAATCTGCTGATCGACTGGCGCGAAGGCGAGCGGTTTTTCATGCGCCACTTGATTGATGGCGACCTGGCGGCGAACAACGGCGGCTGGCAGTGGAGTTCATCAACCGGCACTGACTCGTCACCGTACTTCCGCATTTTCAATCCGCTCAGTCAGTCGGAAAAATTCGATAGCGAGGGCGTGTTTATCAAACGCTGGCTTCCGGAACTGGCGGCGCTCAATAAAAAGGACGTGCACAACCCGAGCCATCTGGGTGGCCTCTTCGGTGTGGCGGATTATCCGTCACCGATCGTCAACCTCGGTTCGTCCCGTGCTCGCGCGCTGGCAGCGTTCAGGAACTTGCCTTCTCGACAACCTGCCGGAGGTGAAGGCGATTGAGTACGGACTTTTTATCATTACCCGGCTGAACAATCGTTGCGATTGGTAAACGAATCATGCGCAGACAGCCACCGATCATGGCTAGTCCGGGGCTGCCCTGAACGCCCGTCAGGCCTTCACCCGCAATCAAGCGGTTTGCCTTACACTGCGCACCATGAAAACCATCGCCCACACGCAAATCGTCGAGCCCGCTGTCACGTGCTCTAGCTGCGCAGCCTGCTGTTGTCAGCTCGAAGTCATGCTGATCACGGACACCGGTGTGCCTGAACGGTTTATCGATACCGATGATTGGGGTGGGGAAGTGATGTTGCGTCTGGAGGACGGCTGGTGCGCCGCGCTGGATCGCGACAGCATGATGTGTACGATTTACGAAAAACGTCCGCTGATCTGCCGCGAATTCGAGATGGGCGCACCGGAGTGCCTCGAAGAACGCCAGGGCATCACCACGGCGTATCGCTGAGAGCGCCAGTGCCGGATATCCAATGTGGGAGCGAGCAAGCTGACTCCCACAGCGTCATCCCGTTACAGCGGCATCGTGTAGTGCAGCGCGTAGCTCTCTACACCATCGTTTTCACTGCTCAGGCCGGCGTTGGAATAGTGCGTGGCACGGATCCCGACTTCATGCCCGCCCTTGAAGCGCAAACCGAAACCGAGACGGTCTTCAAACTGGAAAGAACTGCCAAGGTTGTTGCTTTCGTATTCGGTGTTGGAAAAGAACGCCACACCGATACCGGCTTCAACATAAGGCTTCACGTTTTCCCCGGCGAACTCATAAACAAACACGGGAGAGAACGACAGGCTGTTGTTGCTGGATGTCTTGTCGCCTTCCCAATAGGTGTAAGCGCCGCTCCAGTAACCGGTCACCCGACCGACATCACTTTGCAGCCAGCTCTTGTCCCAGTCGAACTGCATGCCCAGTCGGTAGGTCATGGTCGAATCGCTGGTCGCGCCAACTCCAAACTCCACACCTGCCGCCTGTGCGGTGTAAGTGTGCCCCATCAGTGCGGCCGCAATCGCGGCCAAGCAGAATAGTCGCTTCACTTGTAACATCCTTTTTGCGAACTGAATTCGTAAGGTTTTTGGTCACTCAACAGACTAGCTATAGAAATCGACGTTTAAGCAGAAGTTCAGCCCGTTCAGGCGTTATTTCACATTTTTTTTACAATTCGAAGCTTCGCACATTGCCGGCCGAATTCCAAAGCGTCGGCAGGACATTCCGGAAATGCTCCGGATCGGCGCTGGTCCAGAACTGCGCGGCGCGTACAGGCCCCTCCGCCAGCAGGTCCCGCGCCGCCAGCAAGCGTTGAAGTTGCCGTGCGACTGCGGCGCCGGTGTCGATCAGGCTGATGTCATCCGCAAGCATCTGCCGGAGCATAGGTTTTAGAAACGGATAATGTGTGCAGCCGAGAATAATCGTGTCACACCCGGCGGCCAGCAACGGCTGGACGTAGCGCTCCAGCAACTGACGCAGGACGGGGCTGTGCAGGTCGCCCTTTTCAATCAGCTCCACAAGGCCCGGACATGGCTGGGTAATCACTCGCACATCCGTGGCAAAGCGGTCGAGCAATGCCGCGAATTTGGCACTCTGCAAAGTGCCGGTCGTGGCCAGCACTCCGACCACGCCGCTGCGGGTCGCGGCGGCAGCAGGCTTGACCGCCGGCTCCATGCCGACGATGGGCCAGTCGGGATAATCGCGGCGCAAATCGGCGACGCCGGCCACGGTCGCGGTGTTGCAGGCGAGCACGAACGCCTTGGCGCCCTGCTGACGAAAAAAACCGGCCATCACGCTGCAACGCTGACGAATGAATTCCGGCGTTTTTTCGCCATAGGGAACGTTGCCGCAATCGGCGACGTACAACAAGGACTCATTGGGCAGCAAGCGCTGGATTTCACCGAGCACCGACAATCCCCCGACCCCGGAATCGAACACCCCGATCGGCGCTTCACGCATGTGTCGGCCCACAGACACTGCAACCGGGATCACGCCTGACCCGCAGTTCTCGAAATCGCGAGCCCAGGGCATCGATCAACAACAGCCGTCCCACCAGCGGTTCGCCAAAACCTGCCAAAAGCTTTAACGCTTCCAGCGCCTGGAGGCTACCGACCAGGCCCACGAGAGGCCCGACGACACCGGCTTCACTGCACGTCAGCTCGGCTTCGCTGCCATGCCCGTATAAACAGTGATAGCAGGGACTTTCCGGGCGGCGCGGGTCAAACACCGACAGCTGCCCTTCAAGGCGAATCGCCGCGCCGCTCACCAGAGGCTTGCCGCCCGCCACGCACGCAGCGTTGACCGCTTCGCGGGTAGAGAAATTATCTGAGCAGTCCAGCACCAGGTCGACCGCAGCCACGACAGAGGCGAGCGAATCGTCGTCCAGCGCTGCGCGATGGGCGACCAGACCGATCTCGGGGTTGATGGCGCTCAACCGGCGCATCGCCGAGTCGACCTTGCTCACGCCGACGCTGCTGGTGTCGTGAATGATCTGGCGTTGCAGGTTGGTTAGATCGACCGTGTCGAAATCAGCCAAATGCAGTTCACCCACGCCTGCAGCGGCGAGGTAAAGCGCGACCGGCGAGCCGAGACCACCGAGGCCGACGATCAACACGCGGCTGCCCTTGAGTCGTAGCTGACCTTCGATGTCGACGTGCTGCAGCAGAATCTGCCGACTGTAGCGCAACAATTCCTGATCATTCAGCACGGCAGGCGCCCCAGACTGATGCGTTGGTGGCCGCCCAGATCGATGCGGCTATGGACTTCTTCGAAACCATGGGTCAGCAGCAAATCGCGCACGGCTTCAGCTTGATCGTAGCCGTGTTCGAGCATCAACCAGCCGCCAGCCTCGAGGTATTGCGGTGCCTGGGCGGCGATCAAACGTAAATCGTCGAGCCCATCGACACCTGCCACCAAAGCGCTCTCGGGCTCAAATCGAACATCGCCTTCGGCCAGATGCGGATCGGACGAGGCGATGTAAGGCGGGTTGCTGATGATCAGATTGAAGTGCTGACCCGCCAGGGCGCTGAACCAATGACTGCTGAGCACCGTGGCATTGTTCAGATGCAGGCGCTCGCGATTGCGTTCGGCCAGCGCAACGGCTTCGAGCACACGATCAACGGCCGTGACCTTCCAGGCCGGACGCTCGCTCGCGAGGGCCAATGCGATGGCGCCGCTGCCGGTGCCCAGATCCAGCACGTTGGCAGGCGTCGCCGGGAGCAATTCCAGCGCGGCTTCCACCAGCAGTTCGGTGTCCGGGCGCGGGATCAGCGTGTGCGGCGCGACTTCCAGATCGAGCTTCCAGAAACCCTGCTGGCCCAGAATATAAGCGACGGGCTCACCACCGCGGCGACGCTGCAAATAGGACGCAAACTTCAACGCCGCGTCGCTCGGGACAATGCGCTCCGGCCAGGTGTGCAGAAAACTGCGTGATTTGCCCAGCGCCGCCGCGAGCAGCAATTCGGCGTCCAGACGCGCCGTCGGCGAATCGGGCAGATCGGCCGCGCGCAGCAAACTGGCAATGATCGTCATTCTATCGCTGCCAATTGGTCAGCCTGGTATTCGGCCAGCAGGGGCTCGATGACCGCATCGACGCCGCCTGCAAGAATCTCATCAAGAGAATACAGCGTCAGGTTGACGCGATGGTCGGTGACCCGGCCCTGGGCAAAATTGTAGGTGCGAATGCGCTCGGAGCGATCGCCGGACCCCACCAGCAATTTGCGTTCGCTGGCGATCGCATTGGCGGCGGCGCTGGTCTGCTGGTCATTGAGTTTGGCCGACAACCATGCCATCGCCCGGGCACGGTTCTTGTGCTGCGAACGTTCTTCCTGACACTCGACAACGATGCCCGAGGGAATGTGCGTGATTCGGATCGCCGAGTCAGTCTTGTTGACGTGCTGGCCGCCGGCCCCCGAAGATTTGTAGGTGTCCACCCGGATATCCGCCGGGTTGATCTCGATCGCTTCCTGCTCATCCGGCTCGGGCAATACGGCCACGGTGCAGGCCGAGGTGTGGATTCGGCCCTGCGATTCTGTCGCCGGAACGCGCTGCACACGGTGCGCGCCGGACTCGAACTTCAACTTGGCGTAGACGTTCTCGCCTTCAACCCGGGCGATGACTTCTTTATAGCCGCCATGCTCGCCGATGTTTTCCGAGAGGATTTCCACGCGCCAGCCGCGACGCTCGGCGTACCGCGAATACATGCGGAACAGGTCGCCGGAGAAAATCGCCGCTTCGTCACCACCGGTGCCGGCGCGGATTTCGAGAAAGACGTTACGCCCGTCGTTGGGATCTTTGGGCAGCAGCAAACGTTGCAGGCTCGCCTCGATTTCGAGCAATTGTTCCTTGGCTTCGCGAACTTCTTCCACGGCCATTTCGCGCATGTCCGGGTCGCTGTCCTTGAGCAGTGCCTGCGCACCTTCGAGGTCGCTTTGCACTTTGAGCAGCTGTTTATAGGTATCGACCACCGGTTCGACTTCGGCGTATTCCTTGGAATAGGCGCGAAACCTGGTCTGATCGGCAATGATTTCGCCGTCGCCAAGCAACGCGGTCAGTTCTTCGAAACGATCCTGGAGGATGTCCAGCTTATTGAGCAGTGACGCTTTCATTGCGGTTTCTTATCCGAAAAGCTATCCGATGAGCCCTCACCGAGGGCAAAGAGTTCCTGGGCCATGGCCAGTGCGTCGAGGCGACCTTCGGCAGAAAGCTTTTTCAACTGCACGCTCGGGGCATGCAGGAGTTTGTTGGTGAGCCCGCGCGCCAATTGCACCAGCACGTCTTCGGCGCTGCTACCGTTGGCCAGCATGCGCTGGGCTTTCTGCAGTTCTTCATCACGCAGGCGCTCGCTCTGTTGGCGATAAGCCTTGAGCACATCCACCGCCGCCAACTCGCGCAGGCGCACCATGAAATCTTCGGCGCCGACCGAGACCATTTCTTCAGCGGCCTGGGCTGCACCTTGCCGGCTCTTGAGGTTTTCGGCGACCACTTCGTGAAGATCGTCGACGCTGTAAAGATAAACGTCGTCCAGCTCGCCGACTTCCGACTCGATGTCCCGCGGGACGGCGATATCCACCATGAAGATCGGCTTGTGTTTGCGCAGTTTCAGGGCGCTTTCCACGGCGCCCTTACCAAGGATCGGCAGCTGACTGGCGGTGGAACTGATAACGATGTCGCTGCGCACCAGCTCCGCCGGAATGTCCGAAAGCAATACCGCATGGGCACCGAACTGCTCGGCCAGGATGCTCGCGCGTTCCAGGGTGCGGTTGGCGACCACAATGCGTTTCACGCCCAGCTCATGCAAATGGCGAGCGACCAGAGTGATGGTCTCGCCTGCACCGATCAAAAGCGCCTGACTGCGTTGCAAATCACTGAAAATCTGTTTCGCCAGGCTCACCGCGGCGAATGCCACGGAGACCGGGTTCTCGCCGATGGCAGTGTCGGTTCGCACTTGTTTGGCGGCATTGAACGTCGCCTGGAACAAACGCCCCAGCAGTGGACCGATGGTGCCGGCCTCGCGGGCTACGGCGTAGGCCGACTTCATCTGGCCAAGAATCTGCGGCTCGCCCAGCACCAGCGAGTCGAGCCCGGAGGCGACGCGCATCATGTGACGAACTGCCGCATCATCTTCGTGCACATACGCACTGGCGCGCAGGTCTTCGAGGCTCAGATGATGATAATCGGCCAGCCAGCGCAACACGATGTCCGCCGAAAGGTGATCCTGTTCTATATAGAGTTCACTGCGATTGCAGGTAGAGAGGATCGCAGCTTCGCGGCTGTCGGTGAGTCGGCAGAGCTGCTGCAAGGCCTCAACCAGTTGCTCAGGGGTAAAGGCCACGCGCTCGCGGACGTCTACTGAAGCAGTCTTGTGGTTGATACCGAGTGCAAGGAAGGCCATTCAAAGTCGCTGGTGGTGACGTGAAGCCGGCAATTGTCCTACTTCGACAGATTGAGAACAACTACTCGATATCTATTGGGGTGGCAGGTTTTGTACAGGGCTGGGAGTGGTTCTCGTTTACACCCGCCCCTGTAAGAGCCGGCAGAGGTTGCGTGCGGCTTACGTCGTAAAATAGTCGGCGGTTATGTTTGGCCAACGCTTGTGTCATGATGATCCGACCGCAGGTTAGTCGTCCTCCTCCTATATGAATAGATCCTCCGCGTTGCTCCTCGCTTTTGTCTTCCTCAGTGGCTGCCAGGCCTTGGCACCCGTTCCGCCGGACGGTACGCCTCCGGTCGAAGACAGCGTTCCAGCTCCTGAAAAGCCCAAGGTTTACGGCTCATTCAGCGAAGAAACCGTCTTCAGCCTGTTGAGCGCCGAACTCGCTGGCCAGCGCAATCGTTTCGACATTGCCCTGGACAATTACGTCACTCAGGCAATCAATACCCAGGATCCGGGCGTCTCCGAAAGGGCATTCCGCATCGCCGAATACCTGGGCGCCGATCAGGCTGCCCTGGATACTGCACTGATCTGGGCGAAAAATGCCCCGGACGATCTCGAGGCGCAACGGGCTGCGGCTGTGCAACTGGCGCGGGCCGGTCGCTACGACGACTCCATGGTCTATATGGAAAAGGTCTTGCTGGGCAAAGGCGATACGCATTTCGACTTCCTTGCGCTGTCCGCCGCCGACACCGACCAGGAAACCCGCAACGGTCTGACGAAAAGTTTCGACCGGTTGCTGCAGCGCCATCCCAACAACAGCCAGCTGATTTTTGGCAAGGCCTTGCTCATGCAACAGGACGGAGACGCCAAAGGCGCGCTGGCCCTGCTGGAAGACCATCCGCCGGAAGCCGGCGAGATCGCCCCGATTCTGCTGCGTGCGCGCCTGCTGCAAGCGCTCGATCGTGGCGACGAAGCCTTGCCGCTGTTGAAGAAAAGCATTCGGACGTTTCCGGATGACAAGCGTCTGCGCCTGACTTATGCACGAACGCTGGTCGAACAGAACCGCATGGACGACGCCAAAGTCGAATTCTCCAGCCTGGTTCAGCAGTATCCGGAAGACGACGAACTGCGTTACTCCCTGGCACTGGTGTGCCTGGAGGCCAAGGCCTGGGACGAGGCCAAAGGTTATCTCGAAGATCTGATCGCACGGGAAAGCCACGTTGATTCGGCGCACTTGAACCTCGGTCGTATCGCTGAAGAGCGCAACGATCCCCAAGGCGCGCTGATCGAATACGCCCAGGTTGGGCCCGGTAACGATTACCTGCCGGCGCAATTGCGTCAGGCCGATATCCTGATGAACAACGGCAAGACCGGCGAAGCGCAACGGCGTCTGGCGACCGAACGTGACGAGCAACCCGACTACGCGATCCAGCTCTACCTCATCGAAGCTGAAACCCTGTCCGCCAACAAACAGGGCGACAAGGCCTGGTCGGTGCTGGCCAAGGCCTTGCAGCAATACCCGGACGACTTGAATCTGCTGTACACGCGGGCCATGCAGGCGGAAAAACGAAATGATCTGGGGCAGATGGAAAAAGACTTGCGCCTGATCATCAAGCGCGACCCGGACAATGCGATGGCGCTGAACGCTCTGGGCTACACCCTGTCGGATCGTACGACCCGTTATGCCGAAGCCAAGGCGCTGATCGAACAGGCGCACCAGATCAGCCCGCAAGACCCGGCAGTACTCGACAGTCTCGGCTGGGTAAACTTTCGCCTCGGCAACCTTGATGAGGCTGAACGCTATCTGCGTCAGGCCCTGGAGCGTTTCCCCGATCAAGAAGTCGCCGCACACCTTGGCGAAGTGCTTTGGGCCAATGGCAAGCAACGCGAAGCCCGGCAAATCTGGAGCAAGTTCCTCAAGGAACAACCCGACAGCCCAATCCTGCGCAGCACCATCAAGCGCCTGACCGGATCAGAGACCCTTTAAGATTATGTTTTTGCGCCACTTCATCGTGTTCAGTTTCATCGCCCTGCTCGCCGGTTGCGCGGGCTTCGGTGCCCGCGAGTCAGTCCAGGGTCAAGGCGATCCGGGACAATGGCGTGAGCACAAACAACAGCTGACTGGCCTCGACGGCTGGCAGATCAATGGCAAGATCGGCATTCGCGCACCCAAAGATTCCGGAAGCGGCACCCTGTTCTGGTTGCAGCGCCAGGATTACTACGACATTCGCCTGTCCGGCCCGCTGGGGCGCGGCGCAGCACGTCTGACAGGGCGCCCCGGCCAAGTGTCGCTGGAAGTGGCCAATCAGGGACGCTACGAAGCGCCGACCCCTGAGCAACTGCTCGAAGAACAACTGGGCTGGAAACTGCCAGTGTCTCACTTGGCCTGGTGGGTGCGCGGGCTCCCGGCGCCAGACAGCAAAAGCCGCCTCACCCTTGATGCCGACAGCCGCCTGGCGGGTCTGGATCAGGACGGCTGGCAGGTCGAATACCTCAGCTATGCCGAGCAGAACGGCTTCTGGCTGCCCGAGCGCATCAAGCTGCATGGCACCGACCTTGACGTCACGCTGGTGATCAAGGAATGGCAGCCGCGCAAACTGGGTCAATAATCATGAACGCTCCGCGCCTGACGCTGCCCTCCCCGGCCAAACTCAATCTGATGCTGCACATTCTTGGCCGCCGGGAAGACGGTTACCACGAGTTGCAGACTATTTTTCAGTTTCTCGATTATGGCGATGAAATCACTTTTGCCGTGCGAGAGGACGGTATGGTCCGTCTGCACACCGAATTCGATGGCGTGCCCCACGACAGCAATCTGATTGTTCGCGCGGCGAAAAAACTTCAGGAGCAATCCGGTTGTTCGCTCGGCATCGACATCTGGATCGAAAAAATCCTGCCCATGGGGGGCGGTATCGGCGGCGGCAGTTCGAATGCCGCGACCACATTGCTGGGTCTGAATCACCTTTGGCATCTCGATTGGGATGAGGATCGGTTAGCGGCTCTGGGCCTGACGCTTGGCGCAGATGTCCCGGTTTTCGTGCGCGGTCACGCGGCTTTTGCGGAGGGCGTTGGCGAGAAACTGACCCCTGTAGATCCCGAAGAACAGTGGTATCTCGTACTGGTGCCGCAAGTATCTGTAAGTACAGCAGAAATTTTTTCAGATCCACTGTTGACACGTAACACTCCTCCCATTAAAGTGCGCCCCGTTCCCAAGGGAAACAGTCGAAATGACTGCTTGCCGGTGGTAGCAAGGCGTTATCCAGATGTTCGTAACGCATTGAATTTGCTAGGTAAATTTACCGAAGCAAAACTCACCGGAACTGGAAGTTGTGTGTTTGGGGGCTTCCCAAGCAAAGCTGAAGCTGATAAAGTCTCGGCCCTTCTTACAGAGACCCTTACAGGGTTTGTAGCAAAAGGAAGCAACGTTTCGATGTTGCATCGCAAGCTGCAAAATCTGCTCTAAAGGAATCGAGTACTGGGTACTCGTTGCAACAGATACAGGGGCGTCGCCAAGCGGTAAGGCAGCAGGTTTTGATCCTGCCATGCGTTGGTTCGAATCCAGCCGCCCCTGCCATTTTCAATACTCATCCAGGTTACCCTCAGCCTCTAGGTACTGCGCGTGTCCAAGATGATGGTCTTTACGGGGAATGCTAACCCCGATCTGGCTCGGCGTGTTGTACGTCAGCTGCATATCCCTCTCGGTGACATCTCTGTCGGCAAGTTCTCCGACGGCGAAATTACTGCCGAGATCAATGAAAACGTCCGCGGTAAAGATGTCTTCATTATTCAGCCGACTTGCGCTCCGACCAACGATAACCTGATGGAACTGGTAGTGATGGCTGATGCCTTCCGCCGCTCCTCGGCTACTCGTATCACTGCTGTAATTCCTTACTTTGGTTATGCCCGTCAGGATCGCCGTCCGCGTTCCGCACGTGTGGCTATCAGCGCAAAAGTTGTCGCTGACATGCTTACCGTAGTCGGCATCGACCGTGTTCTCACGGTTGACCTGCATGCTGACCAGATTCAGGGCTTCTTCGATATTCCCGTCGATAACATCTACGGCTCCCCGGTTCTGGTGGACGACATTGAAGATCAGCGCTTCGAAAACCTGATGATCGTATCCCCGGATATTGGCGGCGTCGTGCGTGCACGTGCTGTGGCCAAATCTCTGGGCGTGGATCTGGGGATCATCGACAAACGCCGTGAGAAAGCCAATCACTCTGAAGTGATGCATATCATTGGTGATGTCGAAGGGCGCACCTGCATTCTGGTCGATGACATGGTCGATACCGCCGGCACTCTGTGCCACGCGGCAAAGGCTTTGAAAGAGCATGGCGCAGCCAAGGTTTTCGCCTACTGCACCCACCCTGTGCTGTCGGGTCGTGCAATCGAAAACATTGAAAATTCCGTGCTGGACGAGCTGGTGGTGACTAATACCATCCCGCTGTCCGCTGCAGCACAAGCCTGTGCGCGTATCCGCCAACTGGATATCGCACCGGTAGTTGCCGAGGCGGTTCGCCGCATCAGCAATGAAGAATCGATCAGCGCGATGTTCCGTTAAGGGCCCTGCCCTTTTCATTACATCTCGTTGACGAAAAGCGCCCCGCCCCGGCATTCCTGTCGGGGCGGGGCTTTTTTGCCCATATCGCCTTTAGCGCTGGTCGCAAACGCTGGGGCGAATGTGGTTATTTTGGAGATACAACATGAACGATTTTACTCTGAATGCTGAAGTGCGTTCCGACCTGGGGAAAGGTGCGAGCCGCCGCCTGCGTCGTCTCGCAAGCCTGGTTCCAGCTGTAGTTTACGGTGGCGACAAAGCCCCTGAATCCATCAGCATGCTGGCTAAAGAAGTTGCCAAACTGCTCGAAAACGACGCGGCTTACAGCCACATCATCGAGCTGAACGTTGGCGGCACCAAGCAAAACGTAATCATCAAAGCTCTGCAGCGTCACCCGGCCAAAGGCCACGTGATGCACGCCGACTTCGTGCGCGTTGTAGCTGGCCAGAAACTGACCGCTATCGTGCCTGTGCACTTTGTTGGTGAAGAAGCTCCGATCAAGAAAGGCGGCGAAGTTTCACACGTCACTTCCGAAATCGAAGTAACTTGCCTGCCGAAAGATCTGCCTGAGTTCATCGAAGTCGACCTGTCGAACCTCGAAATCGGCGACATCGTTCACATGTCCGACATCAAAGCCCCTAAAGGCGTTGAGTTTGTTGCTCTGGCACACGGCGATGACAAGGCTGTTGCCAACGTCCACGCCCCACGTGTCGTTGCAACAGAAGATGCTCCTGAAGAAGGCGCTGCAGAGTAATTATTGCTCTGTAATGCCGGAGTGAGCAGGTTACATCGCGGACTGGAACGTAGCGAGAAAGCGGGCGGGAACGCGGAGTTTACATAATGGTAAATGAGCACTTGTCGTCCACTTTCGCCGCACACACCGATTGCGGCGATGTTATCCACTACTCCAAGGAAGGGCCCCTATCGTGACTGCCATCAAACTGATCGTTGGCCTGGGTAATCCAGGCGCTGAATACGAACAGACCCGGCATAACGCAGGGGCCCTTTTTGTTGAGCGCATCGCGAACGCACAGGGCGTGAACCTTGTGGCGGATCGCAAATATTTCGGCCTGACCGGGCGCTATTCGCATCAGGGTCAGGATGTTCGTCTGCTGATTCCCACCACGTACATGAACCGCAGCGGCCAGGCCGTGGCGGCACTCGCAGGATTCTTCCGCATTACGCCTGAAGAAATCCTCGTGGCGCATGACGAACTCGACCTGCCTCCAGGCGTTGCCAAGCTCAAACAGGGCGGCGGCCACGGCGGTCACAACGGGTTGCGCGACATCATTGCGCAACTGGGCAATCAGAATACCTTCTACCGCTTGCGGCTTGGCATTGGCCACCCGGGCGTAGCCAGTATGGTTTCAAATTTCGTCCTGGGTCGTGCGCCACGCGCCGAACAGGAAAAACTCGATGCCAGCATCGACTTTGCCCTCGGCGTGCTGCCGGATATCCTCGCCGGTGAATGGAACCGCGCGATGAAAAACCTGCACAGCCAGAAGGCCTGACTCTACTCCTCGGGGAAAACACCATGGGATTCAATTGCGGCATCGTCGGCCTGCCTAACGTCGGCAAGTCCACCCTGTTCAACGCCCTGACCAAATCCGGGATCGCGGCCGAGAACTTCCCCTTCTGCACCATCGAGCCGAACACCGGCATCGTGCCGATGCCGGACAGCCGCCTCGAAGCCCTGGCAGCCATCGTCAATCCCAAACGCATCCTGCCGACCACCATGGAATTCGTCGACATCGCCGGCCTGGTTGCCGGTGCGTCGAAAGGTGAAGGCCTGGGCAACAAGTTCCTCGCCAACATTCGCGAAACCGATGCCATCGCGCACGTGGTCCGCTGCTTCGAAGACGAGAACGTGATTCACGTTTCCAACAGCGTCGACCCAAAACGCGACATCGAGATCATCGACCTGGAATTGATCTTCGCCGACCTCGACAGCTGCGAGAAGCAACTGCAGAAAGTCACCCGCAACGCCAAGGGTGGCGACAAGGATGCTGTGGTCCAGAAAGCGATGCTGGAGCAATTGATCGCCCACTTCACCCTCGGCAAACCAGCTCGCACGCTGATGAAAGGCATGAATGCCGACGAGAAAGCGGTGCTGCGCGGTTTCCACCTGCTGACCACCAAACCGGTCATGTACATCGCCAACGTTGCCGAAGACGGTTTCGAGAACAACCCGCTGCTGGACGTGGTGAAGGCCATCGCCGAAGAAGAAGGCGCGATGGTGGTTCCGGTCTGCAACAAGATCGAAGCTGAAATCGCCGAGCTGGAAGACGGCGAAGAGAAAGACATGTTCCTCGAAGCCCTGGGCCTCGAAGAGCCTGGTCTGAACCGCGTAATCCGCGCCGGCTACGAAATGCTCCACCTGCAGACTTACTTCACTGCCGGTGTCGAAGAAGTCCGCGCCTGGACCGTTCGCGTCGGCGCCACAGCACCGCAAGCGGCTGGCGTGATCCACACCGACTTCGAAAAAGGCTTCATCCGCGCTGAAGTCATCGCCTACGATGACTTCATCCAGTACAAGGGCGAAGCAGGTACCAAGGAAGCCGGCAAATGGCGCCTGGAAGGCAAGGACTACATCGTCAAGGACGGCGACGTGATGCACTTCCGTTTCAACGTCTGAGTTCATTCAGAACGAGAAACCGCCCAAGAAAAAGCCGCGTTAATTCGCGGCTTTTTGTGCATGGTTGTAATTCACTGAATCATACCCAAGGACAATGTGAACTGTGACTTTGATAAATTTAAGGCAGTAAATCCATGCGTCCAGATAAAACATTTGCTAATGATGCCAGATGATCATCATCTGCACGCATCCCATCATGAGAAGAAATATATCCTTCGTACTTATTGAAGTACTTATCTACGTTTGACGATATCTTTTTAAAATTACTATTTTGGCCGGTACCATGCATGGGGAATAACTTTGCATGTAAATGATCGATTCCGTAACCCTCGAACACCATAGCGGTCCGACCTACACCCTCCAGCGTCTCATCCAGAATTCTGGCAACCTTTTTTGAAGCTAATACCAAGTTAGATAACACTTCATCACTCTGCTCAAATGCATAACTTGAGAAATGCGCTTTAGGAATCACGACTGAAGCGCCTACTGTATTTGGGAAAATAGATAAAAAGGCGATATGCCTTTCGTCCTCCCATATAACATGGGCTGGCGAATTACCTTGCACTATGTCACAGAAAATACATGATCGCATTCGTCGTATTACTCCCTCAATCCCGGAGCGAAAATAGTTCGAGAGTCCCACCGAGCAATACTTGTTCTCTGGACCCCGAATGACTTGACAGCTAAAGATGCTAGTAAATTCGCGCTCAACATGGAAGCCAAACACAAATTCATTGGTCCATAACTAGGCATGATTGCGCTGGGCAGTGAGTAGCGTGGTCACGTGTGGAACTGACTTCCGCTCCTTGGTTGTGAGTTGGTTAACTTCTTTTTGAGGAACAATTGAGGCGTTTACGACCGGCGCCATCTTTCCGTAGCAAGCTGTCTCGCAGCACCAAAACTTGCACTGGGTACAGTTAGCCATGGGCGATTGTAGGTGCATGCTTACTCCCACAGGGCCGTGTGCGTTCAAGCCTTTCTGGTCCTCGGCAAAAAAATCGCCAGCACGCCCAGCAGTGGCAGGAACGAGCACAGGTAATACACGTATTCAATCCCGTGAATATCTGCCAGGTGCCCGAGCAACGCTGCACCAATCCCGCCGAAACCGAACATCAAGCCGAAGAACACCCCGGCGATCATGCCAACGTTGCCCGGCACCAACTCTTGGGCATAGACCACGATGGCCGAGAACGCCGAGGCGAGGATGAAGCCGATCACTACGCTGAGCACCGTCGTCCAGAACAGGTCGACATGGGGCAACATCAAGGTGAATGGTGCGACCCCAAGAATCGAAAACCAGATCACTGCCTTACGCCCGATCTTGTCGCCGATCGGTCCACCAAAGAATGTCCCCGCAGCCACCGCGCCCAGAAACAGGAACAAATGCAGTTGCGAACTCGCCACCGACAGGTCGAACTTCTCGATCAGGTAAAAGGTGAAGTAGCTGGTGAGACTCGACATGTAGAAATACTTGGAGAACACCAATAAACCGAGTACCACCAATGCACTGGTGACCCTGCCTTTCGACAGCCCGTGTGTTGCCGCCTGGCCTTGTTTTAGCTTGAACAGGTTCAGGTGATTGGCGTACCAGCGGCTGATCCGGTAGAGCACAAACAGTGCAAATACCGCGAACAAACCGAACCACGCCACGTGGCCCTGACCGAACGGGATGATGATTGCCGCGGCCAGCAGCGGCCCGAATGCCGAGCCCGCGTTGCCGCCGACCTGAAACGTCGATTGCGCCAAACCGTAGCGCCCGCCAGAGGCGAGTCGTGCCACGCGTGACGCTTCCGGGTGAAAGGTCGACGAGCCGATCCCGATCAACCCCGCCGCCAGCAAAATCATCGGAAAGCTGCCGACCACCGACATCATCAAAATGCCGATCAACGTGCACACGGTCCCCGCCGGGAGCAACCAGGGTTTGGGATGGCGATCCGTGTGGTAACCCACCCACGGTTGCAACAACGACGCCGTCAGCTGAAAAGTCAGCGTGATCAGGCCTACCTGGGTAAACGTCAGTCCGTAGTTGGCCTTGAGCATGGGGTAGATCGAAGGCAGCACGGACTGGATCAGGTCATTGATCAAATGCGCCAGCGCCACCGCGCCGATGATGCGCATGACCAACGGGCTGCTTTGGGAAGTCGCGGACGCCGGAGCTGTGCCGGTCTGGGCGTTGCTGATAGCCATGAGTTTTTCCGTACAACAGGTGGGTGCAAACAGCGAGTGGGCCAATGTGCCATTTTTCGGTGCACCAGCGCCATCCCCTTAGCGAGCTAACGAACAGTACCGGCCGTGATAGCGCAACGCCATGGTCTAAATCTGGGGGGCCGGGGAGCAGTGGAACCGAAAACCAACGTAAGCACGAATTAGAGTTCGCTGTACTCGTTATAGGTCGTGGAACAGCGAACTTTGATTGGTGAAACGAGTTTATCGCACCACTTGGGGGTAGTTACGGCCTTTCTTGGTGCTCGCTGAAAAGGTTTCATAAAACGGTGGTTTTATCGAACCACCTAGGCTGCACACGGGTTTTCGGGCAGGTACTGAAGCTTAAATGCACTTTCTGTTCCATTGCTCCCCAACACTCAGCATCACAAGTGGCGTGTTGCATCCATTGCTTTGTGCAAAATACGCACAATAGCAACGCCGTAAGGTTCTACGGTTAAGTAGACCGTGTGATGTTCAATGCTTATGCGGCGATAGCCCTTTCGGATTTCATCGCAGCCCCTAGCCCTTTCGGGCCACGCCGCTAAGTCATCAAAGGCGGTCGTTAGGATATCTATGTAGTCGTGGGCCTGTTAGAGACTCCACGTCTGAGCGGTGTAGCGCCAAATATCCTCCAGATCCATTTCTGCGGCAGGCATAAGTCGATATTCAACCATGCTTATTCATCATGCGTTGTTTGAATGCTTCCGCATTGAATGGGTGAGGCTCACCGCTGGCTTCACCGGCGATCAGTGCGGAGCGGATAGCTTCAAGGCTATAGCGTTGTTCCTGCTCTCGGCGGATGAGGTCGCGGATACATTCGCTGTCGTTCGTGTACTGACCGGAATCAATTTGAGCCTTGATCCAGCTGTCTTGCGCGTCGGTCACAGTGATGGTTTTGCGCACGGTAGCCATGATTTACCCTCAAGGTTGTTGATAGGTGCAAAATATCATACTAGTGATGCGTTTTTTCGCGGCGGTGAGCTTACGTTGGTTTTTGGTTCCATTGCTCCCCCAACCCCAATCGCCACAGCGGTCGACGAACAAGCGACAACCGCGGATGAAGTCAGCGGCAACATCCAGCAAGTTGATCAGGCGGCGATGCGCCTGCTTGAAGGTGCTCGAGCGGTTAACGTGGCAGCAGACACTTTGAGCCAGGGCAGTAAGGCATTGAGCGCGAATACTGGCAGATTTCAGCTCAGTTGAGCCGGGCTGAGTCAGACTTCTGCGAGGTAGAGGGATAAGCGGTTGAAAGCGCAGAGAAATATTTTGGATTTACGCTTGACGCATCCACCATAGCGGTGAATAATGCGCGCCACTTGGCTACATAGCTCAGTTGGTTAGAGCATAGCATTCATAATGCTGGGGTCCGGGGTTCAAGTCCCTGTGTAGCCACCAAGTACTAAAAACGGCTTACCGAAAGGTAGGCCGTTTTTTTATGCCTTCAGAAAAGTGACCGAATACGACGGCCAAATACGTCTCGACCACAGTCCGCTGTTTGCGCCCACCCCCATCCGCCGATAAAGTCCCTGGATCTTTCTCACGGATGGAGCGCCCCGCGTGTTTTCGATTTCGCCTCTGAGCTGCCATCGCCGGTCCACACTTTCACTGATTGCGCTCGCGCTGACCCTCGCTGCCTGCAGCGCCCCGCCCTCCTCCACGTTGCCGACTGCCCCGGAAGTCGGTTCGGGCTATCGCACCGACCTGCAAACCCGATATGCCGCGAAACACATGGCCGCAGCGGCGAATCCGCTCGCGGCGCAAGCCGGGCGGGAGATGTTGCGTGAGGGAGGGTCAGCGATTGATGCGGCCATTGCGATGCAAGCAGTGTTGACGCTGGTCGAGCCGCAGTCGTCGGGCATCGGTGGCGGTGCGTTCATCGTGCTCTGGGATGGTCAGAATGTGCGCACTTATGACGGTCGGGAAACCGCACCGGCCGGGGCCACCGAAAAGATGTTCCTGCAAGCGGACGGTACGCCGATGGGGTTCCCTCAGGCGCAGATCGGCGGCCGCTCGGTGGGCACTCCGGGCGTGTTGCGGGCGCTGGAACTGGCCCATCGAAAACACGGGCGCCTGCCGTGGGCACGACTGTTTGAGCCGGCTATCAGACTTGCCGAGCAAGGATTCGCTATCTCGCCTCGCTTGCATCAATTGATGACCTCGGACAGATTCCTGCGCAGTTCACCGGAAATGATCGCCTACTTCCTGAATGCCGACGGCAGCCCGAAAGCCGTCGGCACCCGCTTGAAAAACCCGGCGCTGGCCGCGGTGTTGAAACGCATCGCCAGAGAAGGCCCGGATGCGCTTTACAAAGGCGCCATCGCGCAGGAGATCGTCGCCAAGGTTCAGGGCCACGCCAATCCCGGCAGCCTGTCGCTGAGTGATCTTTCCGATTACACCGCCAAGGAACGCCCGCCACTGTGTACAGACTACAAACGCTGGCAGATTTGTGGCATGCCTCCGCCGTCGTCTGGCGGTGTCGCCCTCGCACAGATCCTCGGCACCTTGCAGGCACTGGAACAGCGTGACCCGCGCTTCAACCTCGCCGCACTCGCGCCGGTCAAAAACGCCAAACCAGCGGGCATGGAACCGACATCGCAAGCCGTGCACCTCATCTCCGAAGCCGAGCGTCTGGCCTACGCCGACCGCGCGCAGTACCTGGCGGATGCAGACTTCGTACCCGTCCCGGTCAAAGGGCTGGTGGATCAGGGTTATCTGACCCGCCGCGCTGCCCTGATTGGCGATCGCAGCATGGGCACGGCCAAACCTGGCACGCCTGCTGGCGTTCAGGTTGCTTATGCACCCGACCGTTCGCCGATGCGTATTTCCACCTCGCAAGTGGTCGCGGTCGATAACGCCGGCGGCGCGGTCTCGATGACCACCACCGTTGAATCGGCCTTTGGCTCGCACCTGATGGTTCAAGGTTTTATCCTCAACAACCAGATGACCGACTTCTCGTTCATTCCTGAGGAGAACGGGCAAAAGGTTGCCAATCGCGTCGAGCCGGGAAAACGACCGCGTTCATCCATGGCGCCGACCCTGATCTTCGATCGCCAGACCGGCGAATTCCTCGCCACCCTCGGCTCGCCGGGCGGTTCGCAAATCATCGAGTATGTAGCTAAATCCGCCATCGGCCTGCTCGACTGGAACCTCGACCCGCAAACCGCCATCAACCTGCCCAACTTCGGCAGCCGCAACGGCCCGACCGAACTGGAACAAGGGCAGTTCAGCGCCGAGCTGATCCAGGCTTTGAAAACCAAAGGGCACGCCATCAGCGAAATCGACATGACCAGCGGCACGCAGGCGATTGTCCGGATCAAGGATGCACAAGGCAAAGCGTCGCTCGCGGGCGGTGCGGATCCGCGGCGGGAGGGTGAGGCGGTTGGGGATTAAATTCGGCGCAGCACCCAGGTGAATAAAAAGCACTGCGTACATTCGGATCCCGTCCGCTGGAAGACAGCCGACCGACTCCGGGTTAATGTAATCCGCATGACATCAAGACCATCACCATGACCAGACACCCGCCCCGCCACGACTGGTTTCATCGCGCCCCCGACGTCAACGGCCTGCAGCGTTTCGAGGCGTATTTCGCCGGGCACGGTTATGATCTGCACCGCCACGATACTTACGCCATCGGGCATACCCTGGCCGGCGTGCAGAGTTATCAATACCGCGGCGCCTGGCGGCACAGCCTGCCCGGCGCGACGATGGTGCTGCATCCGGACGAAGTGCACGATGGCGAGGCCGGGACCGAAACAGGGTTCCAGTACCGGATGATGTACATCGAACCGGCGCTGATCCAGCAGATGCTGGGCGGTCAACCGTTGCCTTTCATCAAGGACGGACTGTCGGCCGACCCACGCCTGTTCGCGGCGACACAAACGCTGTTGCGCAGTATCGAGTGCCCCCTTGATCCGCTGGAAGAGCAGGACGCGCTGTTCGATCTGGCCCACGCGTTGAACAACGAATCCGGCGTGAAGGCCGCCCGATCCAGCTTCGATTATGTCGCCGCAGAACGCGCCCGGGAATACATGCACAGCGCACTGGATCGCACCGTGACCCTGGAAGAACTGGCGCAGCACAGCGGTCGGGATCGCTGGAGCCTGTCGCGGGACTTTCGCCTGTTGTTTGGCACCAGCCCCTATCGCTACCTGACCATGCGCCGCCTGGATCTGGTCCGCTCGCTGTTGACACAGGGCCAGTCGCTGGTCAGCGCCGCATTGATTGCCGGTTTCACCGATCAGAGCCACATGACTCGCCAGTTCAGCAAAACCTACGGCCTGTCACCGGCACGCTGGATGAAAATGCATCGCCGCTGATGCCACGCACAATCGTACAAGAATCACCTTGATGCGCTGGTTATCGTGGCTTGACGATCAACCACGAGACCTGCCGCATGAAAGCTTATGAAAGCCTTAATTTCGCCGAAAAAATAGCCCGGATCGGCCCCCACTGGACGCCGCGCGTCATCGCCGAGATGAACGACTACCAATTCAAAGTGGTGAAGCTGCTCGGTGATTTCATCTGGCATGACCACCACGACACCGACGAAGCATTCATCGTGCTCGAAGGCCAGCTACGCATCGACTTTCGCGACGGCCACGTCCTGGTGAATGCCGGTGAAATGTACGTAGTGTCCAAGGGTGTCGAGCACAAACCCTTCGCCGAGCAGGAGGTGAAACTTCTGCTGATCGAACCCAGGGGTGTTCTTAACACGGGTGACAAGGGTGGCGAGCGCACGGCGCAAAATGACGTCTGGCTGTAACCCCGCAATGCAGTGAATGCGCGCTTGGGTCGACAAGTGATTGGCAAACTGGCGTGCTCAGGTGGCACCGGCACCCGGGCAGCTTTCACGCCGAGGCATCCGGGTGCCAAAGTACGCGGCACTGCTCATGCCGACGGCCCCCATCAGTGCGCAGAAAATGACGCAAATCCACGGACTCCAAGGCATCAGACCGATCAACAGCAGCGGTGTGATACTCGCCCAGGCGGCGTAGGCAATGTTGTAGGTGAACGAAATTCCCGAGACGCGAATTCGAGCGGGAAACAGGCTGATCATCACCGAAGGCACTGCGCCGACCACGCCACAACCGAGCCCGGCAATGGCGTAAGCCAGGCCGGCCCAGTCGCCGCCGGTGATCAGGCAGGTATAAAGCACGCCAATGCCCAGCGGCAGTAACAGGCTGTAAAGCATCACTGTGCGCCAGGCGCCTGTCCGGTCAACCAGCAACCCGGCCAGCACGCAGCCAATATTGAGAAAAACGATGCCCAACGCGCTCAAGGCGAAGGTGTGGCTGGCGGTCATGCCGAAGGTTTTCTGCATCATGGTCGGCGTGATGACCACAAACACTACGACCGCCGACGTCAGTACGCAGGTAAGGAGCATTGCCGGCAGCATCGCCAGGCGATGCTCACGCAGCACCGTGCGCAGCGGCAGTTCGACGGTGGCCTCGCGCTGCGCCTGCAGCGCCATGAACACCGGGGTTTCGCTGAGCCAGCGGCGCAACCAGACGCCGAGGATGCCGAACGCGCCGCCGAGCAGAAACGGGTAACGCCAGGCGTAATCGAGAATCTCCTGCGGGGTGAACACTTGCGCGAGGAAGGTCGCGGTCAGGGCGCCGATCAGATAACCGAACGTCAATCCGGCCTGCAGGAAGCCGAGGGCATAACCGCGATGCCCGACCGGTGCATGCTCGGCGACGAACACCCAGGCGCTCGGCACTTCGCCGCCCACCGCCGCGCCCTGGAAAATCCGCAGCGCCAGCAATAACAGCGGGGCGAAATAGCCGATTTGCGCGTAGGTCGGCATGATGCCGATCAGCAGACACGGCAACGCCATCATCAGGATACTCAGGCTGAAAACTTTCTTGCGACCCAGGCGATCGGCGAAATGCGCCATCAGAATTCCGCCCAACGGCCGCGCCAGATAGCCCGTCACGAAAATCCCGAAGCTTTGCAGCAGGCGCAACCATTCCGGCATTTCCGGCGGGAAAAACAGCTGGCTCAAGGTCAGGGCAAAAAATACGAAAATGATGAAATCGTAGATTTCCAGCGCGCCGCCAAGGGCAGCGAGCCCCAGCGTTTTGTAGTCCGAACGGCTGAACGGCGCCGGGCGCGAATCGATTGTAGCGGTCATCAAAATAGCTCTGGCAGAGGCAAAAAACCGAGTCGGCCATGGTCTACGTAAATGCGCCGACGAACAAGCCGTTAGACCATAGTCCTGCATGGCTGAAAGTTCGTCACAAATCGTGTGTTATTGATTTACTGTTGGCACCTGTCCAACCGGGCCTTCGCGGCCTGAAGACCACAACAAACATAAAAATTCGAGGTACGCCCGTGGCCGCTGATATCGAAGATAGCCGCTCCGCCCGTTTTGCCCTGCGCTGCTCCAGTTTTGCCGAACGCTGGTTCCCCGATTCCTGGGTGTTCGCCGCGTTGGCGGTGATCATTGTCGCTGTCGCCACGTTGTTCATGGGTGCCAAACCCACGGATGCCGCGATGGCCTTCGGTGATGGTTTCTGGAGTCTGATCCCGTTCACCATGCAAATGGCCTTCGTGGTCATTGGCGGTTATGTGGTGGCCAGTTCCCCGCCTGCGGTGAAGTTGATCGATCGTCTGGCGCGGATTCCAAAAAACGGTCGCTCCGCGGTGGCGTGGGTGGCGTTGATTTCGATGGTCGCGTCGCTGCTGAACTGGGGCCTGTCGCTGGTATTCGGCGGTTTGCTGGTGCGCGCCCTCGCCCGCCGCACGGATCTGAAAATGGACTACCGTGCCGCCGGCGCTGCCGCTTATCTTGGTCTTGGCGCGGTGTGGGCTTTGGGCCTGTCATCGTCCGCCGCACAATTGCAGGCCAACCCGGGCAGTCTGCCGCCCTCGATTCTGTCGATTACCGGGGTGATCCCGTTTACCCAGACCATTTTTCTCTGGCAGTCCGGGGTGATGTTACTGGCATTGATCGTGATTTCGCTGATCATCGCCTATGCCACCGCGCCCGGCCCGAATTCCGCCCGTGACGCCCAGGCCTGTGGTATCGACCCAAGTTTCAACCTGCCTCCGCTGCAACCGCGCACGCGCCCCGGCGAATGGCTCGAACACAGTCCGCTGCTGATCATTGTGCTGGTGCTGCTGGCCGCGGGATGGCTGTTCCACGAGTTCTCGACCAAACCGGCAATCAGTGCGATTTCCGGGCTCAACACTTACAACTTCCTGTTCATCATGCTCGGTGCGCTGCTGCACTGGCGTCCGCGCAGCTTCCTCGACGCGGTGTCCCGCGCGGTGCCGACCACCACCGGCGTGCTGATCCAGTTCCCGTTGTACGGCTCGATTGCCGCGCTGATGACCACGGTCAAAGGCACGGATGCGCAAACGCTCGCCCATCACATCTCGACCTTCTTCGTCAGCATCGCTTCCCACGACACCTACGCGCTGTTGATGGGCGTGTACTCGGCGATTCTCGGTTTCTTCATACCGTCCGGTGGCGGCAAATGGATCATCGAAGCGCCTTATGTGATGCAAGTGGCGAATGACCTGAACTACCACCTGGGTTGGGCGGTACAGATCTACAACGCAGCCGAGGCGCTGCCGAACCTGATCAATCCGTTCTACATGTTGCCGCTGCTTGGCGTGCTTGGCTTGAAGGCGCGGGATCTGATCGGTTTCTCCTTCGTGCAACTGCTGGTGCACACGCCGCTGGTGCTGTTTATGCTATGGGCGCTGGGGACGACATTGACTTACACGCCACCGGTCATGCCTTAACGTTAAAAAGGGCCGATATTTTTATCGGCCCTGCTTTTTGTTCAGCGCGGTCTGTTTCAGTATGTGAGCGCCCCGCTTCCGGGCTCACACGCTGCAAAGGATCCGAGCATGTTCAAATTCACAGGAATCACCCTGGCCGCACTCACCCTGAGCGCCGCCGCCCACGCCGATGTCGACTTGAAGCTGGGCAGCACCGAACGCGTCACCCGACTTTTTGCCTACCCCAACAACTGCAACGTGATCTGCTTTCGCAACTGGACGCTGGAGCAGACCGTCGAGCATTACCTGACGCAAAGCGTGCGGCGCGATGGTTACAACGCCGCAAAGGTCAGGGTCAAAACCGACGACGACCAGCTTTACGTTGAAATCAAAGGCGTTCCCGAAGGTTACGAAAAACCGCTGGCAGCGCTGCTCGATGCCGGCGACCTGGCCTACACCGGCGCCAGCAAACTGAACGCCGCTGGCAAATGGGCCTACGACTGGTATTTGTTCCTGCCGCTGGGCATGGCGTTGGAGAATCGCAAAAGTGTCGAGCTGCTGCACTTTCCGCCCGATTATTCGCTGACCCAGGCGCAGGACTACTTGCGCTCGGCGACCACGGATCGCTGGGCCACGCTGCTCACCGCCAACGGCATCGCCGCTCAACAGACGCCGGGCTACCAGACCATCATCGACATCGCCCCGATTGCCGCGCCGTCCGACGCGGGCAAGGATCTGGTAGGTGTGTATGACTATTTCAAGGATTACCAGACCACCATGGTCCGGACCGTCAGCCAGCACCCGGGCGGCACTGCCTTGCCGATAGTCGCTTTCGGAGCGCCGGTGCGCAACTGGATCAAGCAGCAATATGGCCCGACCGTGGATGTCTTGGGATTGGCGACAATCAGCCCGAGCGACGGGCTGAAGGTGCCGGTCCTGGGTTCCAATCACCCCAGTTATATCTGGTACGCTGCCGACCCGGACAGCTACACCGGCAGCGACGCTCAAGCCAAGGCCGATGCGGCGGGGTTGAAAGTAATGGGCCAGGACCTGAGCGCCGCGTGCTGGCAAGCCGCAATGGGCAGCAACCCCGCAAGCGACCCTCAGGCGCAGCTCAAAAGCTGTACGCAAACCTGGCAAGTCACGCAAAAAGAAAAAACCTGCGAGCTGTTTTACACCTCGATCCGCGATTTGCCGGTCGAACAAGCCACCGCCAAATGCGCAACCGCGCCGATCCGGTCTGAACTCCGACAGCTGCAAGTTCCAGCGCCCACGCCCGCCACACCGCCGCCGCTCTGACAACCGCCGAAGACGGATCGTCGGTTGCGAAGAGTTGCTGAATGCCGAGGGCCAACACCGTTTCGAGCAGTGACGCCTGCCCCTCGGTTGACGGTTACAGCGTTTCGACCGGACGCAAACGGTATTGCGCCGGTAGCTGCTCGGAACCACTGATGGTCACATCCAGGCTTTTCCAGCGACCATCCTTGATGCCGTAGATGCAACCGTGGATCGACAGCTTTTGCCCGCGATGCCAGGCGTTTTGCACAATGCTGGTGTGCCCGACGTTGGCCACTTGCTGAATCACGTTGAGTTCGCAAAGACGATCGACCCGCTCTTCTTCGGTCGGCAGCTTTGCCAGCTCTTCGCGCTTCTCGTAATACAGATCGCGAATCGAGCGCAGCCAGCCGTCGATCAGGCCCAACTGGCGATCCTGCATCGAGGCACGCACGCCGCCGCAACCATAGTGGCCCGTGACGAGGATGTGTTTGACCTTGAGCACGTCGACCGCGTACTGAATCACGGACAGGCAGTTGAGGTCGGTGTGCAGCACGACATTGGCCACGTTGCGATGGACAAACAGGTCGCCAGGCAGCATGCCGACGATTTCGTTGGCCGGGACGCGCGCATCGGAGCAGCCGATCCACAGGAATTCTGGAGTTTGCTGACGGGCCAGCTTGGCGAAGAAGTCAGGATCTTCCTGCTTGATCGCATCGGCCCAACGCGCGTTGTTATCAATCAGATCTTGTAATTCGTTCATGCAATGACGCCTCGTGAATAATGCGCTGTTCTGACAGACGACCCTTCGTCGGGGTCACGCGCGAGATGCAGATCACCGTTTTCGCGCTGAACAATATTACGGCGATCCGGCGCTCAATGCCGGTGGAATTCTCGCGAGCTCAGTGGGTCCACCTAGTAAGGCCCACAGTATGAGGAATTGCCATGACTGATCCACGACGTCCGTTCGATGCAACGCAACCCGAGCCGATCGATGACAACGAAGACCGCATGGGCTCGATGCACGAGCTGGATTTTGACGAAGACGAACCCAGCGCGAAAATCGGTGACGAATTGCCGGAAAACGAGCGCGAGCACTTGATGCCGGAAGAACGTGTTCGTGAGGCCGGCATGACCGGCGCTTCGACTGCAGACCATGAGCCAACTGATGACGACATGAGCCCGGAAACGTTGATTCGTGAGGACGGTGCGCGGGATGCGCGAGAAGCTGGCGAGGGTGAGGCGGCCGATTGGGATTTGAGCATTGTCGATGAAAATGACATTGGCGGTGGCAGCGGGCTGGATGAAGAAGAGCTGGCGCGGCGGGATCCGTTGGACGGCAATCGTTGAATTCACGGCTGACCGAATCCCCCTGCAGGAACTCAATCCACCAGTGTGCAGGCCATGACCACTGCGTCTTCACGTCCGCCCACCGCCGGGTAATAATCCCGGCGTCGGCCGATCTCGTTGAATCCATACCGCTCATACAAGCGAAACGCGCCGCGATTGCTGTCGCGTACTTCCAGAAAACACTCCCGCGCCTCTGCCTTGTAAGCGATCGACATTAAGTGCTCCAGTAGCGTCAACCCCAGCCCGCGCCCCTGATTCTCCGGTTTGACCGTGATATTCAGCAGATGCGCTTCGTCCAGAATGATCTGCACCACCCCGTGGCCCACCTGTTGCTGCCCCTCGAACATCAGCCAGATCTGGTACTTGCCCAGCCCATCGAGAAAAATCCCGCGGGTCCACGGATGGCTGTACGCCGCGTATTCGATTTTCAGCACAGCGTCGAGGTCCGCCTCGGTCATCGGGCGAAACGATACAGCGTCACTCATTGGGTTCTTTCCAGCGCGCCATCAGCCGACGCATGGCTTGCCAGACATCAGCCTTACGCTGTGGCTCTTCCATTAATAATTCCAGGCCGGGCAAGGCCCAGACCGGGCCGAGGCTTTCGACTTCGAGCTCACGGTTGAAGGATTCTGCATTCGCTTCACCGGCAAACCGCACGGCCGGCAGACCGATCAGCCACACGCAGACGCAGGGCGCATCCTCCAGTCGCGCAGAAAGGAAACCCTGTATGAAATCGCGCGCGGCTTCCGGCCCCTGGTCCATGGTGCCGCGGGCCAGCAGCGGCCAGCGCACCGGTTCGCCGACGATTTGCGGGCTGTCCGGCAGGCCGGCGGCGCGCAGCATGTCCTTGAGCAGAAGATAAGCCGGATCGCGGGTCTGGAACGTTTCGCCTGTGGGTAACTCCACCAGCAGCAAGCACCGTCCGGCGCGCAGCAATTGCAAAGCGAAACGCGGCGGCGGCACCACGGGCGCCTTGACGACGACTGGCGCCTCTTCTTCAGGTTTGGCGTTGGTGCGCGTGCTGGCCAGTGATGGCCTTGGCACCTCGAGCTTGACCCGTTCGGCAGGTCTGACGATGGGCTCAACAGCCATATCGGCAACCGGAGCGGGCGTTACGGGGGTGACGAGCAGCGGCTCGGGCATCTCGAGCAGCTCGGGACGCGACGGTGCCGCAAAGGGCAATTCGGTGCGCGGCAGCCAGTTGACCACCTGCATGGCGGTCAAATAGGCGCGGCGGCGAGACTCGATTAGCAAAGGTCGGCCACTTGTGGATAACTGAAGTGCGCAGATTCTACCGCCCTTCGCTGAAGATCGCCCGCGCTGTTGATCGATAGAACCACCGATAGCCTTTCCACCCATGAAAATGGCGACAGCCCGTCCCGAGAGTGAATCGCATCGGTCCCGATGCAGTACAATCGCGGCTTTTCTTCGCCAACCAGCCGGCCATTCCGATGATCGAACCCAAGCGCGTCTTGCGCGCCCTCGCTGAACACTGGGCACTTCTGGAGCCACTGTGCGAGCACTTCGACCAAGGCACCCTGAGCCTCAACGAACTGCGCACGCAACTGGCCGCCCAGCAACTCGACAGTACGCCGCAGGACATCACCAGCCTGCTGGACGTATGGATCCGCCTCGACATTCTGGTGCCCGTGGCAAAAAGCCCGAACCGTTTCGAGCTCAACGCGCAGATCCACGATTTTCTCGCCTACCTGCGCCGTGAACACCGTCTGGGCCTGTGCCTTGAAATCGAAGCCTATTTGCGTCACCTCGAACGCCTGGCCGGTTACATTCAGGACGCCTTCGACATTCGTGACGGCAACGATCTGGCGCGCCAGCTGCGGCTGCTCGACATGCGTGTTCGCGATGTCCTGAAGAAGCTTGCCAACGACGAGCAGGCGCTGGTAGCCGTGGCCGAACGCGCCAAGACCAGCGATCGGCAGATCCCGCTGCGTCAGCGTTACGCCGAAGTGCTGGCGACCTGGGACGAATACGTCGAGCCGATGATTCAATTGGTGAACGCCGATGGCGCCTTTGAACAAGGCGTGCGTAAAGTCGAGAACGTTCTGCTGAAAATGCTTACCGAACAGCAACGCCTCGGTCATCTGGTCGACGACGACATGCTGCTGCGCACCCACGCGCGCATTCTCGAAATGCAGACCAGTGCGCAACTGACACTGCGCCATGCCCGTGAGCTGCTGCTACCGTTGCGCGAAGAAGCGCGGCGCCATAACGCCGTAACCCGTGGCGCCGCGCTGGCCCTTGCGGCTATCCGCCGTAAAGGTCTGGACGCGGTGCCGCAAGCGGCGATGCCGATGTTCACCCGTCCGCAAAGCACCTTCCTTGGCAGCGCCAGTCAGGTGGAAGCCTACGTTTACGCACTGGCCCGTTTCGAGGCGAAACCGGCGCGCTTCCCCAAGGCGCACAAGACCCGGAAAGGCGAAGCCCCGCGCGCACCTCGTACCGTTCGCGAAATGCTCGATCGCTGCGAAGACGCCCTGCCGATGCCGGACCTGATGACCTGGCTGCTGGAGCAGGAACCGAACGGCGCGACTGACGAATTGCTCTACTGGTTCTCGCGCCTGTCGCGGGAAAAACGCTTCAAACGCGAGCGACTCGAACGCCGCGATTATCACACTCATGAGCATCAGGTCAGCCTGCGCTCCTTCGCCCTGCTCTCGGCCCGCGACACCGCCGAGGATTCTGCGAGCACTCCTTATGCATCTTGATCTATCCGAACTGTCCCAGCTGGCACCGATTTTCCGCGAGTTGTTCAAAGGCTACCACGTCAGCCGCCGCGACCCGGAGCTGTACGCGCAACTGTCGAACTTCCAGGATCAGTACCGCACGCTGTTCAAGGCATTGGGCTTTGAACTGGTCTGCGACACCCGCGGTTTCTACTATTTCGTACCGGAACTTGCCGCCGCAGCCGTCAACAAGACTGCTCAGCGACTGGCGCTGTTCACTTTTATCCTTGTCGAGCATCTGGCGGATCAGGGCCGTGATCCGATTGCCGTGCTCGACGGTGGCAGCCTCGGTCGCGACGAATTGCCCTCGTTGCTGGAAAAATATCGTGACCTGTTCATTCAGGCCGAAGTACAAACTGTCGAAGAACTCGAAGAAAAAATCATGCGCCGCATGACTCAGCTCGGTTTTGCCAGCGAAGAGACCGGCATCTACCGCTTCCTGCCGCCCATGCACCGTTTCCTTGATGTTTGCCTGTCGGTTCAACAGGACCGCGATCTGGCAGCCAGCCTGCACAGCGTATTGCCGCTGCCGGTTCCGGTTTTGATCGACGACGACAGCGACGAAAAACTGTTGAAGACCGATGACCCGCTGGACCTCACGGATTTTGAAGAAGAAAGCGAAGAAGACGCCATGGCCCGCGCCATCGCCGAAGAACAGGAGACCGACGCATGAGCAAGGAACGCTACGGCATTCGCCGCTTCGCCCTTTTGAACACCGCCGGTTACAGTCTCGGCCTGTTTCCGCTGGAGGAACCGCTGTCGGTTTACGGCGCGAACAACCTCGGTAAATCCGCCTCCATCAACGCCTTGCAGTTCCCGATTCTGGCGCGCATGTCGGACATGAGTTTCGGCAAGTACAGCCTCGAACAATCGCGCCGTTTCTACTTTGCTTCGGACACCAGCTACATCCTCGTCGAGGTCTCGCTGCCCCACGGCCCGCACGTCATCGGCGTGGTCGGGCGCGGCCCCGGCGGTGGTTTCGGTCACCAGTTCTTTGCCTACGCCGGCAAGCTCGATCTGGCTCATTATCAGAAGAACGACACCTGCCTGCGGCAGAAAGAACTGTTTACCAATCTTGAGCAGGAAGGCCTGAAAGCCTATGAACTCAAGCCGGACGAATTGCGCCGTTTGCTGGTGGGCGGTCACACCTCCATTCCGCTGGACCTGACGCTGATCCCGCTGCGCTCCACCAGCGAACAGAGTCTGAAGACCTTCCGCGCCTTGTTCATCAACCTGCTGCACATGCGCGAGATCACGGCGGCCAAGCTCAAGCAATTGTTCCTGGATGCGTTCGAACACAGCCTGCGTTCCGGCAGCGTTGATTACATTGCCGCGTGCGAAGAAGCCTTCCGCGATGTACGACGCATGGAGCAGGACTACAACTCGCTGGTCACCGCAGGCCCGCTGGTTGAAGCGCTGGCGTCCGGCGTTGCACAGCGAAACATTCTGCGTGGCAAACTGCATCGCATCTCGCCGCTGCTCGATTCGCTGCTCGGCACCTGGTCGGACTACGCCACTGCGCGCAAGGAAGAACTGACGATTCAGGCCGAGCATTACCGTAACGAACAGGACGCACTGCAAAACGATCAGCGCGGTGGCACCCAGGAGCTGATGCGTCTCGAACGGGAAATCAGCGGCATTCAGCGCTGGCTCGGCGAGTTGTCCGTGCTCAAGCATCGCTTCGCCCTGGTGACCGACGTCAAAGTCCTCGAACAGCAACTGCTCGCAGCCAAAGACGCGCACGATGAACTGGCCGGCGCATTGGCGCAGTCGCGGCAGTTCAGTGCCGAAGACCTCGAAGAGCGTCTGCGCGATCTGGAGAAACGCCTGAAGTCGGTCAAGCAACAACTCGATCACGCGGACAACAACAGCTACGCGCGTCTGCGAGAAGAGTTTTCGCAACAGGACGTCGAGCGTCTGATGCGTCTGTTCAACAGCGCGCTGTTCAGCCTGCCGCTGGGCGAACACGGGATCACGCTGGACGAGGACGGCCAGTGGGTCAAATCCATGGAGCTGATCCTCGACGGTTTCAAAGGCGAGCGCTTCGAAGTGCCCGGTCTGTCCATCGACATCACCCACATCGAGCCGCCGGCGTTGCAAGCCCTGGCCGACCGCGCAGCGTTGCGCGATCAGAAAGAGCGTCTGGACAAAGAACTCAAGCAGTTGAAAACCCAACAAGCCGTGGCCGCTGACCGCGCCGCGAGCAAAATCCGGACCGAAGCGCTGTATCAGCAAGTGCTGGACGCGCAGAAAGCCCTGGAAGATTTCCGTCGCGCGCAAACCTTGAGCGCCGAGGAAGACGACAAGCTTGAGCAGCTGGCACAGATGGAAGCCGCGCAGGACGAATTGAAGCGTTCCAGCGACGCTTTTACCGAACGCGTCCAGCAGCTGTCGGCCAAGCTGCAACTGGTCGGCCGTCAGATCGGCGACATGGAAGCCAAGCAGCGCACCCTCGACGACGCCCTGCGCCGCCGTCAGCTGTTACCGGCCGACATGCCATTCGGCACGCCGTTCATGGACCCGATTGATGATTCCATGGACAACCTGCTGCCGCTGCTCAATGACTATCAGGACAGCTGGCAGGGTTTGTTGCGCACAGACGGGCAGATCGAAGCACTGTATGCGCAGATCCGCCTCAAAGGGGTGGCCAAGTTCGACAGCGAAGACGACATGGAGCGGCGCCTGCAGCTGCTGATCAACGCTTACGCGCACCGCACCGATGAGGCCCTGACACTCGGCAAGGCGCGTCGTGCAGCGGTCACCGATATTGCGCGAACGCTGCGCAACATTCGCAGCGACTACGACAGCCTCGAGCATCAACTGGCGCTGTTCAACCGCGAGATCAACAAGCGTCAGGTCTCCAACCTGCAGAGCTTCCGCATCGTCCTCGCGCCGAACAAGGAAGCACTCAAGCACATCGACCAGATCATCCACAGCGCCGGCCAGTACGAAGAGGGTGAAACCCTGTCCGTCTTCGACCTGAACCAAAGCGCCGATCAGGACAACAAGAACGAAGAGGCCAAGGAATATCTGGCACGGCTTGTGGCCGCCAATCACAACCAGCTCGGTCTCAAGGATTTGTTCGAGCTGGCGTTCGAGATCACCAAGGTCAACGGCTCGCCGGTCATCCATACCGACATCGACGGCGCCGCCTCCAACGGCACGACGATGACCATCAAGGCGTTGACCAACATGTATTTGTTGCTGCACTTGATGGACCGCGACCAGGCCGGTCGCGTGCGCCTGCCTTACTACCTCGACGAGGCGGCGGATATCGACGAGAAGAACCAGGCCGCTCTGCTGGAAACCAGCCTGCAACTGGGTTTCGTGCCGATTCTGGCGAGTGTGAAGCCGCAGGTTTGCGCCAGTGTCGCCATCGACCTCGAGGGCGGTAGCGGGCCGAACGGTATCTACATTGATGAGGCGGACTGGAAGTACATTCGTCGTCACGATGAGGTTAAGGCAGTTGTTCATGCAGAAGCGGAGCTGGATGCCGTCTGATTTGGTTTGAATCGGAGGCGATAAAAAAGGCCGCGATCCAATGGATCGCGGCCTTTTCGTTTAAAACTTCAAGCGTTTGTTTTAGGGCGGTTCGACTTCCACAGTAAATCTACTGTGTGAGCGAGCCTGCTCGCGATGGCGGCATCCATGCCGCGTTTACGCTACTTCCCGATCGCAATCTTCGGCGCCCAGGTCAGCCATTCATCCTCGAACTGATCGAACAGCGGGAATGTTTGCTGCGGCCGCGCCGGGTTACCCATGCGATCACCGTCCGGCGTCGCGAAAGCGATGCCGCCCTGAATCAAGGTTTCCAGCGATTCAGTCCGCACAGTCGCGCCTTTGAACAAACCGTAATCCAGACCAAATCCGCTGGTGTTCCAGAAGCGCGATCCGCTGCGCACCAATGGCGCGTATTTAGGTTCGATCAGAATGTGCACCAGCACACGATCAGCAGTCTGGCCCAATTCATAACCGGTGACCTTGCCTACCGTCACTTCCCGATAAGTTACGGGAACGCCGGTTTTCAACGAGCCACGGCGAGCAGCGCTCAGTACCAGGCTCAAGCCTGCCTCTTTATTGACCGCTTCCGGCGGCTCGGCCAAGGCGACGAAATTCTTTTGTGGACCGAGATTTTTCGCCGCGGGCTGAACCTCGATGTATTGCCCGGTCACCAGGGTTTCAAGATTTGAGGTCTTGATCAGACCCAGCTCCGGCTTCACCACCCAGAACTGACTGCCGGCCCGCGCAATACGCTCGGGCACCTCGGTAATCCGTGCCGTCAGCAGCACCGACTGCAGATCATCGCTGAGGTCGACATCCTCGATCTTGCCGACATCGAGTCCTTTGAATTTCACCGGGGTGCCGCTACGCAAACCATCAGCGCGATCGACCCGAATCGTCACAACCGTGCCTTTCTGATTGGCTTCGTCATGGCTGGCGTGTAGACGGAAGCGTGGAATGCGTTTTTGCAGCGGGGCGTTTGCGACGGGTGTTTCAAAGGCGATACCGCCGGCCATCAGGCTCTGTAACGACTCGCTTTTGACCTGAATGCCGCCAGTCAATCCGCCTGTGAGCGTAATCCCGCTGGCATTCCAGAACCGGGTCGAGGCGTTAACCAGCCCTTCGTATTCCTTTTCGATATGTACGCCGATGACCAGTTGCTTCTTGGTGCGGGAGAACTGATAGCTCTGCACCGAACCGACCTTGACCTGTTTATAGAGAATCGGGCTGCCGACTTCCAGCGAACCCAGGTTCTCGGTAAACAGCACCAGGTGCAGGCCCGGCGAGCGCAGATCGAGCGGCGGCGCTTTCGGTCTTGCCACAAACTCACGCTGCGGCGCGGCGCCTTTGTCACCCGGGCGAATGGCGATGTAGTTGCCTTTGACCAAGGCCTCCAGGCCAGTGATACCAGCGAGTGAAATCGACGGTTTGACCACCCAGAACTGCGTGCCATCGACCAGATAGTCTTCAGCCAATGGATCGAGGGTCAATTCGGCAGTGGCGGTAGACAGATCCGGATCGACCTTCAACGCTTTCAGATTGCCGACCTGAATGCCTTTGTACATCACCGGTGTGCGACCTGCCTGAAGGCCTTCGAAATCGCTGAGTTTGACCTTCACGCGCAGACCGGCGGCGGCGGCATCGAAATCCTCGTACAGCCGAAACGGCAGGCTCGGATCGGTGGCAGGGCTGTCCTTGCGGTTTTCCGGTGTAGCGAAAGCGATGCCACCCGCGACGATGCTGGCCAGCGACTCGCTGCGTACTTTCACACCGGACAAGTTGGCGTCGATGCTGATGCCACTGGCATTCCAGAATCGCGTGTGTTTGCGCACCAGCTTGGCGTAGGTCGGCTCGATAAACACCTTGAGTTCAACGGTACTTTGGTCTTCGGACAGCAAGTAGCTTTTGACCTGGCCGACCTTGATCTGCTTGTAGAACACCGGGCTGCCGCGATTCAGTGAGCCGAGGCGATCAGCCTTGATGGTCAGGTGCAAGCCGGGCTGGGCATCGGACAGCGGCGGTTCTTCGGCGAGCGCCTTGAACTTGCGGGTCGGCTCGCCTTCGCCTGGGCTGATCGCGACGTAATTGCCCGACACCAGGGTTTCAAGGCCAGTGATGCCGGCCAGGGTGACACTCGGTTTGACCAGCCAGAAGCGCGTGCTGGTCTTGAGGTATTGCTCGACATCCTTGTTCATCTCGACGGTTGCGATCACACCTTTGGCAGTGCCTTCATCGTCTAGTTTGAGTGTCTTTACCTTACCAACCGACATGCCCTTGTAGACGACTTCGGTCTTGTTGGCTTGAATGCCTTCACCGCTTTCAAAACGCACCTGGACCTCGAGTCCGGTCTCGTTGTAGGCACGCCAGCCGAGCCAGCCACCGATAATCAAGGCGATCAGTGGCAACACCCAGATGGCAGACCAGTTGGAGGCCGGTCGGGTTTTCGCTGTAGGCAAATCAGTCATGGTCGTCGTCCGACTCCGTGTTATCCCAAATCAGTCGGGGATCGAAAGTTACTGCGGCAAGCATCGTCAGAATCACCACACTGGCGAAAGCGATGGCGCCAAGATTGGCTTCGACGCTGGCAAGGCGACCGAAATTCACGACGGCCACCAGAATGGCTATCACGAAGATGTCGAGCATCGACCAGCGGCCAATAAACTCGATGAAGCGGTACATCCAGATCCGCTGGCGCGCCGAAAGCGGTTGGTGACGTTGCACCGAAAACAGCAATAATGCGAGCCCCACCAATTTGAACGTTGGCACCAGAATGCTGGCGATGAAGACCACTGCTGCAATCGGGATCATGCCGTGCTGAACCAGCTGAATAACACCGGACATAATGGTGCTGGGATCGCCCTTCCCTAACGAGGTGACCGTCATGATCGGTAGCACGTTAGCGGGGATATAGAGAATTGCCGCGGTGATCAGCAGCGCCCAAGTGCGAACCAGACAATTCGGGCGACGGGCGTGTACCACCGCGCCACAGCGGGTGCAGTTTTGTTCTTCTATGTCTGCTTCCTGCTTATTCAATTCATGGCATTCAGTACAAATCAGAATGCCTGCATCAATCGCCCGCATGGGCATCCTCTCCTGACAAAGCCTGCCAGATCTGATGAGGCGACATGGCAACCTCCAGCCAGACCTGAACCAACAACAAGCTGATAAAACATGCGAACCCCAGCCCTATGGTGATCGCGGCCATGTCCGCTAATTTGACAATCGCGACCAGGACGCCCATGAGGTATACCTCAAGCATCCCCCAGTCCCGTAAATGGTGGTAGATACGGTAAAGGAGCAGACCGTAACTGCGACCGATATCAAAACGGATGGTAAGCAGTACGGCTAACTGACAGAGCAATTTGAGCAGCGGGATCGCCATGCTGCACAGAAAAACGATGATAGAGACGCCCTGCATGCCGGTATTAAACAGGCCGACGACCCCCGTCCAGACGGTGTCTTGCGCTGACTGCCCGAGTAAATTGAGCTCCATGATCGGTAAAAAGTTCGCCGGGATGTACAACAACAGGGCGGCGATGACCAACGCCAGACTGCGTTGAACTACGTTATGTCTATGCGCATAGAGTTCGAAGCCACACTGCGGACACTCAGCCTTTTCGCCACGCGAGAGCACCGGCTTGCGCATCAACAAGTCGCATTCATGACACGCCACCAACTCGTCCAGCGGTAATTCTGACAGCCCTTGGGCGTCTACCTTAACTGGCATAAAGGTCTGACTCCGAAAAATTGGGATCTATTCTAGTGTCATGGCTCGAAAATAAATGTGCAAATTTGTTCGCTGGTATGACGACACTTTGTTTCGAGAAAAACAAAACCCCTATCTGCATACGCAGATAGGGGTTTTGGAATTTAATCTTGACGATGACCTACTCTCACATGGGGAAACCCCACACTACCATCGGCGATGCATCGTTTCACTGCTGAGTTCGGGATGGGATCAGGTGGTTCCAATGCTCTATGGTCGTCAAGAAATTCGGTAGCCAGGTCGTGGGCCTTTTCAGGTTCACGCTCCAGCGAATGGGTATGCGATAGTTTGTGTGCTGCTGGTGAGTACAACCTGCGAACTTTCGGTTCATGTCGTCTTCACACACCGCAATCTGGTGCCCTTTCGCTTGTTAGCTCAAAGCCTGCAAATTGCTTGGGTGTTATATGGTCAAGCCTCACGGGCAATTAGTATTGGTTAGCTCAACGCCTCACAGCGCTTACACACCCAACCTATCAACGTCGTAGTCTTCGACGGCCCTTCAGGGGACTCAAGGTCCCAGTGAGATCTCATCTTGAGGCTAGTTTCCCGCTTAGATGCTTTCAGCGGTTATCTATTCCGAACATAGCTACCCGGCAATGCCACTGGCGTGACAACCGGAACACCAGAGGTTCGTCCACTCCGGTCCTCTCGTACTAGGAGCAGCCCCTCTCAAATCTCAAACGTCCACGGCAGATAGGGACCGAACTGTCTCACGACGTTCTAAACCCAGCTCGCGTACCACTTTAAATGGCGAACAGCCATACCCTTGGGACCGGCTTCAGCCCCAGGATGTGATGAGCCGACATCGAGGTGCCAAACACCGCCGTCGATATGAACTCTTGGGCGGTATCAGCCTGTTATCCCCGGAGTACCTTTTATCCGTTGAGCGATGGCCCTTCCATACAGAACCACCGGATCACTAAGACCTACTTTCGTACCTGCTCGACGTGTCTGTCTCGCAGTCAAGCGCGCTTTTGCCTTTATACTCTACGACCGATTTCCGACCGGTCTGAGCGCACCTTCGTACTCCTCCGTTACTCTTTAGGAGGAGACCGCCCCAGTCAAACTACCCACCATACACTGTCCTCGATCCGGATAACGGACCTGAGTTAGAACCTCAAAGTTGCCAGGGTGGTATTTCAAGGTTGGCTCCACGCGAACTGGCGTCCACGCTTCAAAGCCTCCCACCTATCCTACACAAGCAAATTCAAAGTCCAGTGCAAAGCTATAGTAAAGGTTCACGGGGTCTTTCCGTCTAGCCGCGGATACACTGCATCTTCACAGCGATTTCAATTTCACTGAGTCTCGGGTGGAGACAGCGCCGCCATCGTTACGCCATTCGTGCAGGTCGGAACTTACCCGACAAGGAATTTCGCTACCTTAGGACCGTTATAGTTACGGCCGCCGTTTACCGGGGCTTCGATCAAGAGCTTCGCGTTAGCTAACCCCATCAATTAACCTTCCGGCACCGGGCAGGCGTCACACCCTATACGTCCACTTTCGTGTTTGCAGAGTGCTGTGTTTTTAATAAACAGTCGCAGCGGCCTGGTATCTTCGACCGGCATGAGCTTACGGAGCAAGTCCTTCACCCTCACCGGCGCACCTTCTCCCGAAGTTACGGTGCCATTTTGCCTAGTTCCTTCACCCGAGTTCTCTCAAGCGCCTTGGTATTCTCTACCCAACCACCTGTGTCGGTTTGGGGTACGGTTCCTGGTTACCTGAAGCTTAGAAGCTTTTCTTGGAAGCATGGCATCAACCACTTCGTGTTCTAAAAGAACACTCGTCATCAGCTCTCGGCCTTAAGATCCCGGATTTACCTAAGATCTCAGCCTACCACCTTAAACTTGGACAACCAACGCCAAGCTGGCCTAGCCTTCTCCGTCCCTCCATCGCAATAACCAGAAGTACAGGAATATTAACCTGTTTTCCATCGACTACGCTTTTCAGCCTCGCCTTAGGGACCGACTAACCCTGCGTCGATTAACGTTGCGCAGGAAACCTTGGTCTTTCGGCGTGGGTGTTTTTCACACCCATTGTCGTTACTCATGTCAGCATTCGCACTTCTGATACCTCCAGCAAGCTTCTCAACTCACCTTCACAGGCTTACAGAACGCTCCTCTACCGCATCACCTAAGTGATACCCGTAGCTTCGGTGTATGGTTTGAGCCCCGTTACATCTTCCGCGCAGGCCGACTCGACTAGTGAGCTATTACGCTTTCTTTAAAGGGTGGCTGCTTCTAAGCCAACCTCCTAGCTGTCTAAGCCTTCCCACATCGTTTCCCACTTAACCATAACTTTGGGACCTTAGCTGACGGTCTGGGTTGTTTCCCTTTTCACGACGGACGTTAGCACCCGCCGTGTGTCTCCCATGCTCGGCACTTGTAGGTATTCGGAGTTTGCATCGGTTTGGTAAGTCGGGATGACCCCCTAGCCGAAACAGTGCTCTACCCCCTACAGTGATACATGAGGCGCTACCTAAATAGCTTTCGAGGAGAACCAGCTATCTCCGAGCTTGATTAGCCTTTCACTCCGATCCACAGGTCATCCGCTAACTTTTCAACGGTAGTCGGTTCGGTCCTCCAGTTAGTGTTACCCAACCTTCAACCTGCCCATGGATAGATCGCCCGGTTTCGGGTCTATTCCCAGCGACTAGACGCCCTATTAAGACTCGCTTTCGCTACGCCTCCCCTATTCGGTTAAGCTCGCCACTGAAAATAAGTCGCTGACCCATTATACAAAAGGTACGCAGTCACCCAACAAAGTGGGCTCCCACTGCTTGTACGCATACGGTTTCAGGATCTATTTCACTCCCCTCTCCGGGGTTCTTTTCGCCTTTCCCTCACGGTACTAGTTCACTATCGGTCAGTCAGTAGTATTTAGCCTTGGAGGATGGTCCCCCCATATTCAGACAAAGTTTCTCGTGCTCCGTCCTACTCGATTTCATGACAATAAGATTTTCGCGTACAGGGCTATCACCCACTATGGCCGCACTTTCCAGAGCGTTCCGCTAATCTTAAAGCCACTTAAGGGCTAGTCCCCGTTCGCTCGCCACTACTAAGGGAATCTCGGTTGATTTCTTTTCCTCAGGGTACTTAGATGTTTCAGTTCCCCTGGTTCGCTTCTTAAGCCTATGTATTCAGCTTAAGATACCTAACTTGTGTTAGGTGGGTTCCCCCATTCAGACATCTCCGGATCAAAGTCTGTTTGCCGACTCCCCGAAGCTTTTCGCAGGCTACCACGTCTTTCATCGCCTCTGACTGCCAAGGCATCCACCGTATGCGCTTCTTCACTTGACCATATAACCCCAAGCAATCTGGTTATACTGTGAAGACGACATTCGCCGAAAATTCGCAATACTCTTAAGAGCAACTCACAAATTTTACCTTAGCCTGAGCCCCACCAGTGAAAGTGGGGGCCAGTCTATCTTTCTATCACATACCCAAATTTTTAAAGAACGATCTAATCAAAGACTAGAAATCAATATTCTCGGTGGAATACTCATTTCTAAACTCTAACGGCACAAAGCAGTTTATGGTGGAGCCAAGCGGGATCGAACCGCTGACCTCCTGCGTGCAAGGCAGGCGCTCTCCCAGCTGAGCTATGGCCCCATAACAAAATTGGTGGGTCTGGGCAGATTCGAACTGCCGACCTCACCCTTATCAGGGGTGCGCTCTAACCAACTGAGCTACAGACCCAATTTCGAGCTTGTAACTGTTAGCCATGAGCTATCAGCTTGGAGCTTAAAGCTGCTTCTATCGTCTTCTTCAATGAATCAAGCAATTCGTGTGGGAGCTCATGGAGCAGCTGATGTCGTCGATTAAGGAGGTGATCCAGCCGCAGGTTCCCCTACGGCTACCTTGTTACGACTTCACCCCAGTCATGAATCACACCGTGGTAACCGTCCTCCCGAAGGTTAGACTAGCTACTTCTGGTGCAACCCACTCCCATGGTGTGACGGGCGGTGTGTACAAGGCCCGGGAACGTATTCACCGCGACATTCTGATTCGCGATTACTAGCGATTCCGACTTCACGCAGTCGAGTTGCAGACTGCGATCCGGACTACGATCGGTTTTCTGGGATTAGCTCCACCTCGCGGCTTGGCAACCCTCTGTACCGACCATTGTAGCACGTGTGTAGCCCAGGCCGTAAGGGCCATGATGACTTGACGTCATCCCCACCTTCCTCCGGTTTGTCACCGGCAGTCTCCTTAGAGTGCCCACCATAACGTGCTGGTAACTAAGGACAAGGGTTGCGCTCGTTACGGGACTTAACCCAACATCTCACGACACGAGCTGACGACAGCCATGCAGCACCTGTCTCAATGTTCCCGAAGGCACCAATCCATCTCTGGAAAGTTCATTGGATGTCAAGGCCTGGTAAGGTTCTTCGCGTTGCTTCGAATTAAACCACATGCTCCACCGCTTGTGCGGGCCCCCGTCAATTCATTTGAGTTTTAACCTTGCGGCCGTACTCCCCAGGCGGTCAACTTAATGCGTTAGCTGCGCCACTAAGAGCTCAAGGCTCCCAACGGCTAGTTGACATCGTTTACGGCGTGGACTACCAGGGTATCTAATCCTGTTTGCTCCCCACGCTTTCGCACCTCAGTGTCAGTATCAGTCCAGGTGGTCGCCTTCGCCACTGGTGTTCCTTCCTATATCTACGCATTTCACCGCTACACAGGAAATTCCACCACCCTCTACCATACTCTAGCTTGTCAGTTTTGAATGCAGTTCCCAGGTTGAGCCCGGGGATTTCACATCCAACTTAACAAACCACCTACGCGCGCTTTACGCCCAGTAATTCCGATTAACGCTTGCACCCTCTGTATTACCGCGGCTGCTGGCACAGAGTTAGCCGGTGCTTATTCTGTCGGTAACGTCAAAACAGCAAAGTATTAATTTACTGCCCTTCCTCCCAACTTAAAGTGCTTTACAATCCGAAGACCTTCTTCACACACGCGGCATGGCTGGATCAGGCTTTCGCCCATTGTCCAATATTCCCCACTGCTGCCTCCCGTAGGAGTCTGGACCGTGTCTCAGTTCCAGTGTGACTGATCATCCTCTCAGACCAGTTACGGATCGTCGCCTTGGTGAGCCATTACCTCACCAACTAGCTAATCCGACCTAGGCTCATCTGATAGCGCAAGGCCCGAAGGTCCCCTGCTTTCTCCCGTAGGACGTATGCGGTATTAGCGTCCGTTTCCGAGCGTTATCCCCCACTACCAGGCAGATTCCTAGGCATTACTCACCCGTCCGCCGCTCTCAAGAGAAGCAAGCTTCTCTCTACCGCTCGACTTGCATGTGTTAGGCCTGCCGCCAGCGTTCAATCTGAGCCATGATCAAACTCTTCAGTTCAAACATCTTTGGGTTTTTAAGAAACCCTAAACTTGGCTCAGCAATCGTTGGTTACATCTTTGATTTCTCGCGGAGTAACTTGTGATGCTGATAATCTTGTTGACTATCAGTCTGACTCCACAAGCACCCACACGAATTGCTTGATTCAGTTGTTAAAGAGCGGTTGGTTAAGATCTTTCGTCTCAACCGAGGCGCGCATTTTACAGCGCTCCGTGTATCTGTCAAGCGGTTACTTCAAGAAGTTTTCAAAGTTTCGCTGGGAAATCCTTAACAACTTCAACCACTTGCGCTTCCGATCTCTCGTTAGCGGGAGGCGAATTCTACAGCGTTACTCGCTGCTGTCAACACCTCTTTTTCTCCGCTTTCGACCGAGAAGATCGAATCGTCAAAAGAGCCCAACAACACTGCCCTTTCAACTCCTTCCAGGCTTCGATGATCTGAAGCAAGCTGCTGTCGAAAACTGCGTAACTCTTTGTTTACCAAGGAGTTTTCCGTTTCGACTGCGCCGGAAGTGGGGCGAATTATAGACTTCCAGAATTTGCCGTCAACCCCTAATTCAAGCTTTTCCTGCAGAAGCTGGTTTTTTCGTACTTAGGCGAGGAATTCGTCGAGCAACAGGAGGTAAACGTAGTGCTAAGAGAACCACGCCTATAGATGCATAGATCGCCCATTCCTTGAGATCGGCACGCACGATCCACAACATGTGCAGCAATCCCAACCCTAGAACGCCATAAACCAGTCGATGCAGCTTTTTCCAGCGAACTCCCAAGCGTCGTTGACTGTAGCGATTGGAAGTTATTGCCAGTGCCAGCAGACCAAGGAAACCCAGTACTCCAACAATGATGTATGGCCGTTTGCGCAGCTCGACGCCGAGCTGTGACCAATCGAAGCCCAGAATGAATGCGGTGTACCCCGATAAGTGCAGGACGACATAAGCGAAGCACCACAAACCCAATTGCCGCCGGACAGCTATCCATCCCGCCCAGCCAGTAAGCTTTTGCAGAGGCGTCATGCTCAAGGTAATCAACAGCAATATCAATGTCCCGAGACCGAGCCGATCAACCAGCACCTTGCCCGGATCCGGTCCGAGTACATCTGCCCACGCCTCATAGAGCCAAAGCAGCGGCCATATCGCCGCCGCTATAAAGACGCCCACACGCCAAAGCGGAAATCGCATCAGTAATTCTTCCGCAAATCGAGCCCTGTATATAGAGAGGCGACTTCATCCGAATAGCCGTTGAACATTTGTGTATCCCGCACATTGGGCTTGAACAACCCGCTCGGCAAACGCCGCTCCCGTGCCTGAGTCCAACGCGGGTGATCGACCGTCGGGTTCACGTTGGCATAAAAACCGTATTCATCCGCGGCAATACTTTGCCATGTGGTCTTCGGCTGCTCACTGACCAGGCTGATCCGCACGATAGATTTGATGCTTTTGAACCCGTATTTCCATGGCACCACTAAACGCAGCGGCGCGCCGTTCTGGTTAGGCAATTCACGGCCATACATGCCCACCGCAAGAATGGCCAATGGATTCATCGCTTCATCCAGACGGAGCCCTTCTATATAAGGCCAGTCAATCAAGGCAAAACCGGAGCGTTGTCCGGGCATGGTCCTGGGATCCTGCAACGTTTCAAATCGGATAAATTTAGCGTTGGACGTCGGCTCCACTTCCTTGAGCAAAGCAGCGATGGGAAAGCCAATCCACGGAATCACCATGGACCACGCTTCGACGCAACGCAGGCGATAGATACGCTCCTCCAACTGGTAAGGCTTCATGAAGTCTTCCAGCGCATACCGCCCAGGTTTTGCGACCTCACCGTCGATCACCACACTCCACGGTTCGGTCTTGAGGGACCCGGCATTCGCTGCGGGATCACCCTTGTCGGTGCCGAACTCATAAAAGTTGTTGTAGTGGGTAGCGTCCTTGAATGGCGTGATCGCCTCGTCCTTGACGGTAACCGCCTGCCATTTGGTAGCCGACAGCTTCTCGTTTAGCCACCCTGGCGCCTTGCCCGGCTCAACGTCCGGGTAACGCGCAGGCTGATCGGCACTGGCCCAACGCGGAAGGCTACTGGCAGCGACAGCAGTCAGCGCCCCTCCCAACAAGCTGCGGCGAGAGAGATAAAAGGATTCGGGGGTGACATCCGATTCGTGACAATCGGACGTTTGGGGGATTTTGATTAACATGGCAACTCCGCAGTTTTGGAGACCTGATGCACCAATAGACTGCGGAGTATGGGGAACATTACATTAAGGCAATGTTTTGCGCCGACGCAGATGCAGCAAATATTGCACCGGACCCGATGCCGCATAAGCGAGGAATACCAACAGCAAGATTCGCGGCGGATCGCTGAACACTACTGCGAACACAAGCACCACTGCGAGGATCGCCACAAAAGGCACGCGCCCCTTGAGATCCAGCTCCTTGAAGCTGTTGTACTTGATGTTGCTGACCATCAGCATGCCCGCCGCAGCAACCATCAGGGCAACCAGAAACGACATTTTCGACCCCTGGATCCCAAAATCACTGAACGCCCAGACGATACCCGCGACAACACCCGCCGCCGCCGGACTGGCCAGACCAATGAAATAGCGTTTGTCCGCAGTGCCTACCTGAGTGTTGAAGCGCGCCAGGCGAAGCGCTGCGCCAGCCACATAGATGAAAGCCACCATCCAGCCGACCTTGCCCATATCGCCCAAAGCCCAACCAAATGCCAGTAATGCTGGCGCAACACCGAATGCAACCATGTCCGACAGAGAATCGTACTCGGCGCCGAAAGCGCTTTGGGTATTGGTCATGCGCGCAACGCGACCGTCGAGACCATCAAGCACCATCGCAACAAAAATGGCGATCGCCGCAAAGGCGAAGTACTTGCTTGCGTTGACCGAGTCACCGGCACTCAATGCCGCCTGGGCACTCATGGAGTTGATGATGGAATAAAACCCGGCGAACAGGTTCGCGGTGGTGAAAAGGTTCGGCAGAAGATAGATACCACGATGCCGGACCTTACGGCCTTCAGCATCATGCCCTTCTTCGACATGTTCATCGACGGGCAGCAGGCTTTCGGCGTCAGAGGCCTGGTTTGGCTCTTCGGGACGTTCGCTCATGGACAATACCTTGCAACTGGGTGGAAAAATTTCGACAAGTGTCTGGGACCACGGTTCGGCCGCAAACGATGCAGCTTTATACCAGAACCAATCGCCCAAACGAAAAAACGCGGCCTGGGCCGCGTCTTCCGTACAAGCGTGCGACTTAGTTTTTGGCTTTGTCGACGATCTTGTTGGCACCGATCCACGGCATCATGGAGCGCAGTTGCTCGCCGATGATTTCGATACCGTGAGCAGCGTTGTTACGGCGCTTGGCGGTCATCGAAGGATAGCCGGTCGCGCCTTCGCTGATGAACATCTTGGCGTATTCGCCGTCCTGAATACGTTTCAGGGCGTTGCGCATGGCCTGACGGGATTCGGCGTTGATCACTTCCGGGCCGGTCACGTACTCGCCGTATTCGGCGTTGTTGGAGATCGAGTAGTTCATGTTGGCGATGCCGCCTTCGTACATGAGGTCGACGATCAGCTTCAGTTCATGCAGGCATTCGAAGTAGGCCATTTCCGGCGCGTAGCCAGCTTCAACCAAAGTTTCGAAACCGGCTTTCACCAGCTCAACGGTACCGCCACAGAGAACGGCTTGCTCGCCGAACAGGTCGGTCTCGGTTTCATCCTTGAAGGTGGTTTCGATGATACCGGTACGGCCGCCGCCAACACCGGCAGCGTAGGACAGCGCAACGTTTTTGGCGTTGCCCGAAGCGTCCTGATAGATAGCGATCAGGTCAGGGATGCCGCCGCCTTTGACGAACTCGGAACGCACGGTGTGGCCCGGTGCTTTCGGCGCGATCATGATCACGTCGAGGTCAGCGCGAGGGACCACCTGGTTGTAGTGGATCGCGAAGCCGTGGGAGAAGGCCAGGGTGGCGCCCTTCTTGATGTTCGGCTCGATTTCGTTCTTGTACAAGGCAGACTGGAACTCGTCCGGGGTCAGGATCATGACCAGGTCGGCAGCAGCGACAGCGGATGCAACGTCGGTCACTTTCAAGCCGTGGGCTTCGGCCTTGGCAACAGTGGTCGAACCTTTACGCAGGCCAACGGTGACGTCCACGCCGGAGTCTTTCAGGTTGCACGCCTGAGCATGGCCCTGGGAACCGTAACCGATGATGGCAACTTTCTTGCCCTGGATGATCGACAGGTCGCAGTCTTTTTCGTAATAAACTTTCATGAAATTCCCCTATATATCGCGGCCGTTCAGGCCATTCGCCAATTTGGTTTAGATGCTGAGTACTTTGTCGCCGCGCGCGATTCCGGTTACGCCGCTGCGGACGGTTTCCAGAATCGAAGCGGTGCCGATGGACTGAATGAAGCTGTCGAGCTTGTCGCTGGTACCGGTCAGTTGAACGGTATACACGCTGGCGCTGACATCGACGATCTGCCCACGGTAAATATCGGTCGTGCGTTTGATCTCGGCGCGCTGGGCGCCCGTAGCCTTGACCTTCACCAGCATCAGTTCGCGCTCGATGTGAGCACTCTCCGACAGGTCGACCAGTTTGACCACTTCGATCAGCTTGTTCAGATTCTTGGTGATCTGCTCGATGACCTCATCGTGCCCCACGGTGGTCAGCGTCAGACGCGACAAAGTCGGGTCTTCGGTTGGCGCCACGGTCAGGCTTTCGATGTTGTAGTTGCGCTGCGAAAACAGGCCGACTACACGAGACAGAGCGCCCGGTTCGTTTTCCAGAAGCAGGGAGATAATATGTCGCATGATTAAGTTCGCTCCGTCTTGCTCAGCCACATATCGCGCATGGAGCCGTCTTTGATTTGCATCGGGTAGACGTGCTCGCTGGTGTCGACCGAAACATCGATGATCACCAGACGATCTTTCATGGCGAATGCCTCGGCCATCTGCGATTTAAGGTCTTTGGAGTCGGTGATGCGCACGCCGACATGACCATAAGCCTCGGCCAGCTTGACGAAATCAGGCAACGATTCCATGTAGGAATGAGAGTGGCGGCTGCCATAACTCATGTCCTGCCATTGACGAACCATGCCGAGCACGCCGTTGTTCAGAATGACGATCTTCACCGGCAAACCATACTGCAGGCACGTCGACAGTTCCTGAATGTTCATCTGGATGCTGCCTTCGCCAGTCACGCAAACGACGTCATCATCCGGAAAACTCAACTTGATGCCCATGGCTGCCGGAAAACCGAAGCCCATGGTGCCGAGACCGCCTGAGTTGATCCAGCGGTTCGGCTTGTTGAATGTGTAGTACTGCGCCGCGAACATCTGGTGCTGGCCGACATCGGAGGCGACATAAGCATCGCCCTTGGTGACTTCGCACAGGGTTTCGATCACGGTCTGAGGCTTGATGACGCTGCCGTCGCCCTTTTCATAAGGGAACAGGCCGCGATTACCGCGCCACTCGTCGACCTGCTTCCACCAGCTGGCGACCGAGTCCTTGTTCGGGGTCTCGCCGATTTCCTTGAGAATGGCGACCATTTCGGTCAGCACGCTCTCGACCGGACCTACGATAGGCACGTCGGCCTTGATGGTCTTGGAGATCGAAGCCGGATCGATATCGATGTGAATGATCTTGGCATTCGGGCAGAACTTCGCCGGACCGTTGATCACACGGTCATCGAAACGCGCACCGACCGCGATAATCACATCGGCATGGTGCATCGCAAGGTTCGCGGTGTAGCTGCCGTGCATGCCGAGCATGCCGATGAACTGACGGTCAGTGCCCGGATAAGCGCCCAGGCCCATCAAGGTATTGGTGACCGGCAGGTTGAGCATTTTCGCCAGTTCGGTCAGCGGCGCGGAGCCACCACCGAGGATCACGCCGCCGCCGGCGTACATCACAGGACGTTTGGCCGCGAGGAGCATTTCTGCCGCCTTGCGAATTTGCCCGGAATGACCACGAACGGCCGGGCTGTAGGAACGCAGCTTGGCTTTTTTGGGGAAGATGTATTCGAACTTCTCGGCCGGGTTGGTCATGTCTTTCGGGATATCGACAACCACCGGACCGGGACGCCCCGATTGCGCCAGGTAGAACGCTTTTTTCATGACTTCCGGGATTTCCGAGGCGTGTTTGATCATGAAGCTGTGCTTCACGATCGGCCGGGAAATACCGATCATGTCGGTTTCCTGGAACGCATCGGTCCCTACCATGGTGCTGGGCACCTGACCGGAAATGACCACCATCGGAATGGAATCCATGTAGGCCGTGGCAATACCGGTGATGGCGTTGGTTGCGCCCGGGCCGGAAGTCACCAGTACCACACCGGCTTTACCGGTGGCACGGGCGTAGCCGTCAGCCATATGGGTCGCGGCCTGTTCGTGACGAACCAGAATGTGGGTCACTTCCGGTTCTTTGAACAGGGCATCGTAGACATGAAGAAGAGCACCGCCCGGGTACCCGTAGATGTATTTGACGCCTTCGTCACGCAAAAAGCGGACGAGCATCTCACCGCCAGATAAAAGCTCCACGTTGTTCACCTCTAAAACGCCAGAATACCGCCCACATAAAAAAGGACGGGTCTTAATAGGTTTACTTCTCGGCAGAGCATGAGCGACGGTGGTCGCCGACTACGTCAGCACTGACTGAGCAAGTATTGGGATCGTCCCAGTGTTGCGGGCTTTTCCCACCCAGCGCGAGGTAACGCGTTGCGGGTGTAACAGGTCGGCGCGGGTGTGCGCCTCATGATCTGCCGAGTGGGTCTGCTTCTGACAGTCCCTCTACAGCGGACTTTGGATTCTTCTGTTTCGCCCTCTCCAAGTCAAGCCGTCAATGTGCTTTATTGAAGTAAGCACATGAGAAAGCAAGAAAAAACCGCCAAAGTGTCACTGTGTTAGCTTCAATTGCGCAACCCACCACAAGGAAATGCCATGCGACCGTTGTTCCTCATTGCCAGCCTGCTGATCGGCCCTGCGTGCATGGCGGGCCAAATCTATAAATGGGTCGACGCCCAGGGCGTAACTCACTTTGGCGCTCAGCCACCTCAAGGTCAGGAGGCGAGCACGGTAACGCCCTCTGCCCCGCCCGCCAGCAAACCGCTGTCGTCGCAGGGCAGCACGCCTGTCGGCGACCAGCAGGCAATTGATAAAAAAGTGAAAAAACAGGTCGCCGAGCAGCAAGCCGAGCTGAAGGTTTTTTGCGAACAGGCCCGCACGAATCTGGCGCAACTGCAGAACAATCCGCGAGTGCGCGAAGATGTGGAGGGTGAAATGCGCCGATTGAATGAGGAGCAGCGGCAGGAGCGGATTGTCGAAGCTCAGCAGCAGATTGCGGAAAATTGCTCTTGAATCCGACGCCCAATCCTGAGCCGAGCTGCTCACAATGGCGACCTGGCATTCAACATTCAAGTTGATTGTTACGCCGCTATCGAGGGCAAGCTCGGCTCCTACAAGTACCTCGGTGTCAGCGGGACTGGGTGATCAGCAGATCGAACTCTTTGAGCAGCACCTGCAACTGCCGATCCTTGCCATGAACGTTGCGGGCCGCGAAGACCATCTCGGCCATTTCCTGAATTCCGGAAGCATTCGGCAGCGGCAGATCCTGCTCGAGGATGATCTTCATGCGAGGCAGGAAGATCCATTGCAACCACTGCTCGAAGTCCAGCGTGTCGACCGCGAAAGGTTCGACACTGGACAACGCTTCAGCAGAGGGCGACACATCGTCCCACCAGCCTTGGACCCGCAGTTCGCGCTCGATCAGCAACAGCTGTTCGGCAATCCTCGGGAAGCGTGCGTCCATCACGAGGCTACCTTGGCCTTCTGACGGGCCAGTGCGGCGCCAGCGGAATCACCCTGTTTTTCGCGGGCCTGAGCGATCAAATCCCACAGGCTGGCCTGCAATGCAGGGCGACCGTTGGCGAACGTCAGAGCACGACGGGCGAACTGCTCGGCCTGGGCCGCATCACCTTGAGCCATGCGTACTTGCGCCAGACGATAAAGGACTTGCGGTTCCCGTGGCGCAACACGCTGAGCGCGTTCGAGACTGGAAGACGCGCCATTGAGATCGCCGCCCGCCTGCTGTTGCTGCGCGGTGGTCAGCAGCGCCAACACCGGACCGTCGAGTTGCTCGTCGGCAGACAGACCGCCCGGGTTCGCCGAAGGAATACCGCTGGGCGTTGCCGGCATGCTGTAGCTGCCCTGATTGACCGGCGCAGACTGCATGGGCGAGGTATCTATCGGGCCTGGGGTGATCGGCCCGGGAGTGATCGGCGTGGTGCTGATCGGCGCCGACGCGACTGCGCCGCCACCCGGCACCATCACGACCACGCCGGTATCACCTTGGGGAATCGCTTGAGTCTGGTTTTGCGCAGGACGTTGTACCGTCGTTTGACGGAAGCCGCCGTTGGCCGAAACACGTTCGCTGTTGGACACGGCGCTGCCGGAATCCACAACCGGAATCGAACCGCGCTGCACGCTGGAGCAACCGCTGAGCAAAGCCGCGGCGGTCACCGCCGGAATCAACCATTTGTTCACTTGAAACCCTCTTCGCTTAGTTCATCCAGCCCTTGACCCAATCCATCACCGTTTCGCCGGATGCAGGGCTGTCGCCAACACAAGCCGGGCCGGGAGGTGGTTCGCTGCCGCGAATATACGGCATCTGTACGGCGCCTGGGCAGTTGCCGTCGGAACCCTGCCCGGTTCGGGAATCAACCCAGGCCTGAACGATATTGTCCGGTTGCGGCATATCCAGTGGCAACGGGTCCGCCTTGCGCATGAAACTGGTCCAGACCTGCAACGCACCGGTGGCACCGGTGAACGGCGTCTTGCCGTTGTCGTCGCGCCCCAGCCAGACAACGGCCAACAGATCCTGACTGAAGCCGGCGAACCAGCTGTCCCGCGAATCGTTACTGGTACCGGTCTTGCCGGCCAGGGTCAGGGTTTTCGGCAATACGTTGTAAACCGAACTGCCGGTACCCTCGCGCATCACTCGCTGCATGGCGCTCTGCACCAGGTAGATGGAAGCCGGGTCGAAACGCTGCTGAATCTGGAACGGATAGCGCTTGAGGGGCTCACCCTCGGCCGTCAGGACGCTGCGGATCCCGCGCATCGGCGTATTGAAACCGCCGTTGGCCAGCGTCTGATACATCGTTGCCACTTCCATCGGCGTCAGACCGCCAGCGCCCAGCAACATCGACGGGAATGCCGGAAATTCGCGGCTCACACCCAGGCGCGCCAACGTCTTGAGGACATTCGGCACGCCCACTGCCAAGCCGAGACGTGCGGTCGACAGGTTGTAGGAATGCGCCAGGCCTTGATAGAGGAAAACCGTACCGTGGGAGCGGCGATCATAGTTCTGCGGCTTCCAGACCTGGCCATCCGCGCCTTTGACCGAGAACGAATCGTCCGACAGCCAACTGGTCAACGTGTACTGGCTGGGCTTCTCAAGCGCTGTCAGATAAACCGCCGGCTTGATCAGCGAGCCAATCGGGCGCACGGCATCCAGCGCCCGGTTGAAACCGGCAAAACTGGCCTGACGACTGCCGATCATGGCCTGCACTTCGCCGGTCTCCGGGTTGGTCACGACCATTGCCGCTTCCACTTCATCGGAGCCTTTGCGTCCGGACAACCGCTTGAAGGTGTCATTGACCGACGCTTCAGCTTTCATCTGCAGGATCGGGTCGAAACTGGTGAAGATCCGCAGACCTTCTTCGGTCAGGTCTTCGTCTCGATAGTCCTCGCGCAGCTGACGTTTGACCAGGTCGATAAAACCGGGGAACGAGCTGTCGGCCAACTTGCCGCGCGTTGTCACACCCAGTGGCATTTTCTTCGCGGCGGCAACCTGCTCAGCGCTGGCAACACCTTGTTGCTCAAGCACATCGAGCACGAGGTTACGTCGCTCAAGCGCCCGCTCCGGGTTGCGACGCGGGTTGTAGTAGGAAGGCCCCTTGACCATGCCGACGAGCATGGCGACCTGATGCAACTTCAGCTCCGACAGCGGCTGCCCGAAGAAGAACTGACTGGCCAGACCGAAACCGTGCACCGCGCGTTGGCCGTCCTGACCGACGAACACTTCATTGAGGTAAGCCTCAAGAATTTCGCGCTTGTCGTAATGCAGCTCAAGCAGCATTGCCATCATGGCTTCGGTGAGTTTGCGGGTCAGGCTGCGTTCGCTGGTCAGGTAGAAATTCTTCACCAACTGTTGCGTCAGCGTACTGCCGCCCTGGGTCATCCGGCCGCCCGAAGTATTGACCCAAACGGCGCGGGCGATCGACTTGGGCGAAACACCCCAGTGGCTATAGAAGTCGCGGTCTTCCACGGCCACCAGGGTTTCCAGCAGATAAGGCGGGACCTGGTCCAGCTTGATCAGAATGCGGTCTTCAAGATTCTTGGGGTAAATCCCGCCGATCAGCAGGGGCTCCAGCCGCACGACGGACAGTTTCGAACCATTGGTTGCCGACAGTTCGGCCACGTAGTCGCCGGAGAACCGCACACGCACGGGCTGTGCTTTCTCCAGGCCTTCATAGAACTGGAAGCCACGGGTGTTCAGGTCGACGGTGTTGCCGGTGACCGCCGCAGCGCCCGGACCGTTACTCACGCTTTCACGGCGATAGCCCAAGGCATCGAGTTCGGTGAGGAAGTCTTCCTTGCTCAACTTCTGTCCGGTGAACAGCTCCAGCGGGCGGGCGTATACCTTGGCCGGTATGGTCCAGCGCTTGCCGGAAAACTTCTCCTGGACAATCGCGTCAAGGTAAACCGCGAATCCGGCAAGCACAACGAGGCCTACCAGACTGAGTTTGAGGGCCCAGCCCAGCCAGGGGCGCATGCCCTTGGAAGGTGGTTTTTTGGGGGTGCGGGGGGATCGAGTACGAGTCATGGCGGCGGATTATACGCACTTTATTGATACTCGACAGACGCCCTCCGAGGTTTGCGTCAGGCGGACTTGCCGCCATAATGACAGCCGTGAATTTCCCCAGACTCTGAAGGAACGCCTGTGAGCCAGTCCCTGATCGCTGCCCTGCAAAATCCCGCCCTCTACCCGCATCCCGTAGACGGGTTTCAGGTCATCGAGACCCATATTTCCTGGGTCATTCTCACCGGCCCTTTCGCCTATAAATTGAAGAAACCGGTGAATTTCGGCTTCCTTGATTTCACTACCCTCAAGGCTCGCGAGCATTTCTGCGCTGAAGAGCTGCGCCTCAATCAACGTCTGACCCAGGATTTGTATCTCGAAGTATTGCCGATCACCGGCAGTGCCGAAGCGCCGCAGTGGGGTGGCGATGGCCCAGTCGTCGATTTCGCTTTGAAAATGCGTCAATTCCCACAAAGCCAGTTGCTCAGCACCCTGCAAGCCAATGGCGAATTGACCACTGCACACATCGACCAGATGGCCGCGCAAATCGCTCAATTTCACCTCGACGCGCCCAAAGTGCCGGCCGAACATGACGCCGGCACGCCAGACAGTGTCATGGCGCCGGTAAGGCAAAACTTCGAGCAGGTTCGCCCGTTCCTCAGCGACAGGGCCGACCTGCTGCAACTCGACGCTCTGCAGGCCTGGGCCGAAAGCAGCTTCGAACGTCTCAGGCCATTGTTCGCGCAGCGCAAGGCCGACGGCTTCATCCGCGAATGCCACGGTGATATTCACTTGGGCAACGCCACGGTGATCGACGGCAGCGTGGTGATTTTCGACTGCATCGAATTCAACGAGCCGTTCCGTTTCACCGATGTATACGCCGACACCGGTTTCCTCGCGATGGACCTTGAAGACCGCGGGCTGAAAAGCCTGGCCCGGCGCTTCGTCAGCCAATACCTGGAGCTCACCGGCGATTACCAGGGCCTGGAGGTGATGAACTTCTATAAAGCCTACCGTGCGATGGTTCGCGCGAAGGTCAGCCTGTTCAGCATGCCGGCCGAAGCCGACCCGGTGCAGCGCGCCACGACCCTGCGCCAGTACCGCAACTACGCCAACCTCGCGGAAAGCTACAGCACCATTCCTTCGCGATTCATGGCGATCACCCACGGCGTCTCCGCTGTAGGCAAGAGCCACGTAGCCATGCGCCTGGTCGAAGCGCTGGGCGCTATTCGCCTGCGCTCCGATATTGAACGCAAACGTCTGTTCGGCGAGCAAACCGTGGCGAACGATCCACAGGCCGGCATCTACAGTGCTGAGGCCAGTGCTGCGACCTATGCGCGCCTGCATGAAATTGCCGGAGTAATTCTGCATGCAGGGTTCCCGGTAGTCATCGATGCGACCTACCTCAAGCACGAGCAGCGGAACGGCGCGGCAGCCGTAGCCGAATCAACCGGGGCGCCGTTCCTGATTCTTGACTGCAACGCCCCACAGGCCGTCATCGAAAGCTGGCTGACGCTGCGTCAGGCGGATAACAAGGATCCGTCTGACGCGACATTGGCCGTTATCGAAGTCCAGCAAGCCAGTCGCGAGGCGCTCACGCCGGCAGAGATTCTTTACAGCAAACGCGTTCAGACCAACGAGAGCGGGACACTTGACACCGTTGTCGCCCAGATTCGCCAGCGCCTGCCGGGCCTGTAAAAACTATTTCAGCCGTGGAGCGCTTGACGGCTTCACGGCTGCCAAATAGTGGCCCTATACTGGCGTCATAAAACCATCAGGTGATGTGACATGAGCCAGCCCAAACTTCTCGACACTCCGCTTTATGCCTTGCTGCACAAAGACGATATCACCGGTTTCAACAACGAACGTCCTTCAGGCGGAGCCGTGGACATGGTAGGTGGCGACTTTCGCGGCCTCGACCTGCGCGAACTGAACGCTGACGGTATCGATTTCGGCGATGCCTACTTCCGCTCGGCTGACCTGCGCGGCATTGATTTCAGAAATTCCAATCTGCAAGGCGCAAGCCTGGCCCATGCGCAAATATCCGGGGCTTACTTCCCTGCGGAACTGAGTGCAGACGAGATTCTGATGTCGATGAACTTCGGTACGCGCCTGCGATATCGCACCCGCTAAAGGTTATAGCTGACAGCAAGTCCGGCGCCCTCGCTTGCGCTGGACTCGGACAGGCCTGGCCGTGTCCCGTCATCCACTCCCCCGTTTTTTGAGAACTCGCGCATTCTTCGCTGTCGGCAGTTCCGGCGTCTTAGAACCTTTTTGCATTGAAGCCGACCAAACAAGCACACTTTTCCTACTGATGACTACACTCCCTCAGAGGCTTGCCCACGCACCATTCGGCCGTCGCAAGGAGGCTTGATGAATGATGAACTGCAGCACCTGAAAAATCTCGGCAAGACGTCGGCGCAGTGGCTGCATGCCGTAGGCATTCACAGTGCCTCGGACTTGCGCCGTCTGGGGGCGGTGGATGCCTATCGAGCCGTCCGCACGCGCGGGTTTCGGGCTTCCAAAGTACTGTTGTATGCAATAGAAGGTGCCTTGATGGATGTGCACTGGAACGACATCCCCGCGGAGCGCAAAGAAGCCTTGAACAAACAACTTGAAGCAATCTCGTCACGCCACAAGAACTGAACGGGCAACGCTGCATCTACTTACTTGGAGAACAACCGGCTTACGCCGATGCATCAGCACATTTTTGCAAGTGTGATCGCCAGTGAACCGAGCACTGGGATTCCAAGGATGAGTTTTTCACGCTGACTCCAAGCAATCCGAAAATCGCTCACAGCCTGATCGAGAGCATGGCTCGGCGCATTGATCATCTGAACAAGCAGATCACGCAATTGACCAAATCTGGCTATCCACCCTGAACAGCTGGAAATTCAAGGGCTTCAGCGAGGTTTTGAAGTAAACGAAAATCAGCGGTTGACATGGTAATGAGAATCGCTATGATTATCACAACTGGTCGCGAGACTGGTCGATATTTGAAAGGTCCTTGGTTCGGACTCTCAGATATCTCCTCATCAGGCTAATCACGGTTATTTGACCCGGCTCTTGTCGGGTCTTTTTTTGCCTGCAGAAAACTGCGATTACTTCTGGAACTGCTTGCGCATCGTCGCGCAGTAATCCGCCGCCGGCGTTGCAGGCGTGTACCAGACGTAATCCGCCATGGCGGTTGTGACCTCAGTGCCCTGCTGCGCCAGCATTAGAACCGTCGGTGCATCGGGCTCACCCAAGTCGAGCACATGGATGGGCACGCCAACGTCCTTGCGTGCGTGGAAAGCACCCGCCAATAGCAATGACGGTATCGGTGCCTCGAGCAAGCGTTCGGCCATGCGTCGGTCACGTTGCTGTTGCACCGCGAGCATTGCCGGAATTTGCGAGGAAGGCAGCAGGCCGCAATGGGATTCAGTGATTTGCCCCAGCAACTCATTCTTGACTGAGGCAGCATTGGATCGCGCGCCGCTCAAGGTGGGCGACTGCGCATAAAACGCGCGCAGCTCGACAACATCCAGGTTGGCGGCCAGCAGCGGATACGGCTGGCTCAGTGAGAACCGGATGACCGGCTCATAAAGCGTCCAGTCCCACCCCTCGTGCCACGCCAAGGCGCCGGGCAAATCAGCCGGTATAGAGGAAGCGCGGCGCACTTCGTCTACTTTGGGTTGTTGATCCGGCGTGAGCATTTCCAGCAGCAAACTGCCTTGAGGTCGCTGCTCTCCCAGCGCTCGCAGCAGCCACAGCTGCAGTGCGTGGTGATCGCGATTGTCGTGTTGCTCTCCCACAATCAAGCGAGAAGGTCTGGCCAGTTGCGCGATCAGCGCTTGTGGTGTCATGGCCTGACCGCTGCGCACGTCGCGAATCTCGCCCACGACCGGCGGTGGAGCCGGTACATGCTGACAAGCACTGAGCCACAACGCTGCCGCAATCAATATCAGACGCATGCCCTTCCCTCTTTGACCAGCTCAGCGGGCGATGATCAGCGGATGCCCGCGCTCCGGATGCGGCTGTACCAGCACCTCCAGACCGAAAACGGCTTTGAGCGGTTCCGGCCGAAGTACTTGCTCGGGCGTATCAAGCGCGACGGGCCGCCCGCCTTCCAGCAGCAACAGACGATCACAATAACGTGCGGCCAGGTTCAGATCATGCAGAATGACCAGCACTGCCGCGCCACGATCAGCGAACTCGCGCACCGCTTGAAGGGTGGTGTGCTGGTGCAGCGGATCGAGCATTGAGGTCGGCTCATCGAGCAATAACGTTTGCCCCGCTTCGCCCGGCCACAGTTGCGCCAGTACCCGCGCCAAATGCACCCTCTGGCGTTCGCCACCGGACAGTGCCAGATAGCTGCGCCCCTGCAAATGGCCGGCGTCGGCTGCCTGCAATGCTGCCGCGACAATTTCATCATCCCGAACGCGGCCACTCTGATGCGGCAAGCGGCCCATGCCGACCACTTCTTCGACGCGGAAGGCGAAGTCCAGGGTTGATACTTGCGGTAATACGGCCAGGCGTTGTGCCCGCTGAGTGCCGGTCCAGTGAGCCAACGCGCTGTCATCAAGCATGACGCTTCCGTGGTCGGGCGATAGCTCACCACACAACGCGCCCAGCAACGTACTTTTTCCGGCGCCGTTCGGCCCCAGCACGCCGAGGACTTCCCCAGGCGTCAGCTCCAGGGAAACGTCGTTCAGGACCATCTTGCGGCCCCGGCGTATTTGCAGGTTGTGCGTTCGCAACATCAGGCACGCCCTCGCAGCAACAGATACAGGAAAAACGGCGCACCAATAAACGCAGTAACGATGCCGATCGGCAACTCGGCAGGCGCCAGCGCCAGCCGTGCGACCAGATCAGCGAACAACAAAAGACTGCCGCCCGCCAGCACCGAAGCTGGCAACAGCACTCTATGATCGGGCCCGGCCAGCAGGCGCACCAGATGCGGCACCACCAGTCCGACGAAGCCGATCATCCCCGCCGCCGCCACCGCTGCGCCAACGCCCAGTGCTGTGCAAAACACCAATTCTCGTTTGAGCCGCTCGACATCAATGCCGAGATGACCGGCTTCGGACTCTCCCAACAGCAATGCGTTAAGGGCTGTTGCACGGCGCGGCAACCACAGCGCCACTCCGACCGTGATCAGCAACAACGGCCAAAGCCGCGAATAGCTGGCGCCATTGAGACTTCCCAGATTCCAGAATGTCAGTGTGCGCAGGGTTGCGTCGTCCGCCAGATAGGTGAACAGCCCGACGGCGGAACCGGCCAGCGCTGTCAGCGCGATACCCGCCAGCAACATGGTGGCGACATGGGTCTGCCCGTTACGGCGACCCAGCCGATACACCAATGCAGTCACGCCAAGGCCGCCAAGAAACGCGCACAGCGATAACACGTAAGGCCCGATCCATTCAGGCAAACCACCGAATAACGCACCGCCGACAATCGCAATCGCCGCACCCAGCGCAGCGCCGCTGGACACACCGACCAACCCCGGATCGGCCAACGGATTACGAAACAACCCCTGCATCGCCACGCCCGCAAGCGCCAGCACACCGCCCACCGCCAACCCCAGCAAAGTGCGCGGTAAACGAATCTGGCCGAGGATCAGTTCAGCCTGCTCCAGCCCGTCCGCCGCAATCGGCAAACCGAGCATACGCAAGCCAACCCGCAGCGTATCGAACAGTGGCAGGCTCACCGGGCCAAGCGCCAGCGACAGCCAGATCGCCAACAAACAGAGGAGACTCAGTCCAACGAACAATGTTCGAGGTTTGACCAGGACCGTCATGGACCGGTAGTGCCAGGAAAGAAACCGTCAGACAGTTTTTCAATCGCATCGGGCAAGCGTGGCCCGAGACCACCTACCAGCAACGTCGGATCCAGCTGCATGACACGTTCGGCCTTCGCGGCACGGGTGGAGGACAGGATCGGGTTTTCCTTGAACAACGCCGCACGAGCCGCGTCACCTGCCAGGACGCGGTCAGCGAACACCAGCACTTCGGGATCAAGGCTGATCAATGACTCGGTAGAAAACGGCTTGTAACCGGTATGGGTTGCCAGATTGTGTCCGCCGGCTTGCTGAATCAGCCAATCGGCAGCGGTGTCCTTGCCTGCTATGAGCGGTTTGCCGCCGGCATGGCCAAGCAGCATCAACACACCGGGCGATTGTTGCTTCCGTTGTGCTTTGGTCACGCGAATCTTTTGCTGCTCAAGCCGTTGCTGATAATCCTCGAACAGCTGCGCCGCCCTGTCCTGCGTACCGAGCAACTGGCCCAGATGCTGCAGGTTAGTCTGCAGGGTCGGCAGATCGGGCTGGGCTGAAAATACCTCGACCTGCACGCCGGCACTGCGAATCTGCGAGATCACCGGCGGCGGCCCCATTTCTTCAGTGCCAATCAGAATGTGCGGACGCAAGCTCAACACGCCTTCCGCCGACAACTGTCGTTGGTAGCCGATGCCGGGCAACGCCTTGAGGCTCGCCGGATGCTGACTGGTGGTATCGACGCCAACCAGTTTCGATTCACCACCCAGCGCACTCACCCACTCCGACAGCGCGCCGCCGGCACTGACCCAACGCTGGGGCAAGTCGGCCGCTGCGACGTGGTGACTCGCGAGCAATCCGAGACAAAGCGCAACAACGCGGGCAGTCAGGCGCATAGACAACTTCCTTGAAGGTTTGCAGGCATTGAGATGACAGGCCAAGTATCCTCGGCATCGAGCATCTGCACCCAAACGGGCGAAGCCGCCATTTGATAATTGTTTTCATTTGCACGTCAAGCCCGGACATTTCCGGTCACGCGTTACGCGTCTTTGAGGATACACATGAAGTTTCTTTGCGCAGGCACGCAAATCAGGGAAGCCGGCAGCCGTGGTTTCGACATCGACGGTCAGAAACTTTTTGCCGTACGCCGGGCCGGTCACGTCCATGTCTACATCAATCGTTGCCCGCACCGTGGCGTGGGGCTGGAATGGACACCGGACCAGTTTCTCGATGCCAGTAACAGCTTGATTCAATGCGCTACCCACGGCGCCTTGTTTCTCATTGAAAACGGCGAGTGTGTATCCGGGCCTTGCGCCGGTCAGTCGCTCACCGGCGTCAAATGTCGCGAGGATGAACAAGGTGTCTGGATCAACCTTTAACCGTTGAGCAGTACGTCCAGACGCCGATCCACAACCATTTCTTCATGGCTCAGTCGCACACCGTAAGCCAGCACCTCCACCCCGCATGCCACCGCTTCACGCAGGGCTGCCGCGTAGGCCGAATCGATTTCTTCTGCAGGACGCACGGCGTCGATGCCGCTGAGATTGACGCAATAAAGCTGCACTGCGCGAATCCCGTCCCGGGCCAGATGAGCCAATTCGCGTAGATGCTTGGCTCCGCGCTGCGTTACCGCGTCGGGAAAAGCTGCCACGGACGATCCGTCGTAACCCAGTGTGACGCTTTTGACTTCAACATAGGCCGGCCCGGCTGGGTAATCGAGGCGGAAGTCGATGCGACTGCTTTCCTGACCGTAAGCCACTTCGCGCCGCAAGTGCGTAAACCCGTTCAACTCAGTGATTACGCCCGCCCGCAGGGCTTCCTCGATCAAGCCATTCGCCCGGCCGGTATTCACACAAAACAGGCGTCCCTGCGGGGTTTCGCCAATCTCCCAGGTGCCAGGCAACTTGCGTTTCGGATCAGTGGATCGACTGAACCAGACCTGCCCGCCTTCAACCTGACAATTGAGCATCGAGCCGGTATTCGGACAATGAATTGTCAGCAATTGGCCGTGAACGGTTTCGATATCGGCCAGAAAACGCTTGTAACGACGGATCAAGCGACCTTCTTCGAGGGGAGGAGAAAAGCGCATCAGCCTTGCCAGCTGCGCAAACCGCGAGCGATGCGTTCGACCGCTTCCTCCAGTCGCACCAGACTCTGCGTATAAGCAAATCGCACGTGATGCCCGGCCTGATAACGCCCGAAGTCCAGCCCTGGCGTAATCGCCACATGCTCGGTTTCGAGAAAATGTCGGCAGAATGCGAAAGCATCGCCGCCGAAACGGCTGATATCAGCGTACAAATAGAACGCACCTTCGGGCTCGACGGCGATGTCGAAGCCGAGCTCGCGCAAGGCGGGCAGCAGGAAGTCGCGACGGCGACCGAACTCGGCGCGGCGCTCTTCCAGAATTCGCAGGGTCGCCGGCTCGAAGCAGGCCAGTGCGGCGTGCTGGGCCATACTCGGCGCGCTGATGTAGAGATTTTGTGCGAGTTTTTCCAGTTCACCGACCGCCGCTTGCGGCGCAACCAGCCAACCAAGTCTCCACCCTGTCATCCCGAAATACTTTGAAAAACTATTCAGGACGAAGGCGCTGTCGTCGACTTCCAATACGCTGGCCGCATCGGTGCCATAGGTCAGGCCGTGATAAATCTCGTCTACCACCAGGTGGCCATGCCGCGCTTTGATGGTCGATGAAAGCCCCGCCAGCTCGTCGCGGGTAAGAATCGTCCCGGTTGGATTGGCCGGGGACGCCACCAGGGCGCCGACACTGTCGTGGTCCCAATGGCGCTCGATCAGGTCCGGTGTCAGCTGATAGCGCACGTCAGGGCCGACCGGTACCAGCTGCGCCGCGCCTTCGACCAGGCGCAAAAAGTGCCGGTTGCACGGGTAACCGGGGTCGGCCAGCAGCCAATGCTTGCCAGGATCCACCAGCAAAGCGCTGGCCAGAAGGAGTGCGCCGGAGCCACCGGGGGTGATGAGGATGCGCTGCGGATCGATGTTCAAACCGTAACGCTGCTGATAGAAACCCGAAATCGCCTCGCGCAGCTCGGGAATGCCACGCGCGGCGGTGTAGCGGGTTTTGCCGGCCGTCAACGCGGCCTGCCCCGCTTGAATGATCGGCTCGGCGGTGGTGAAGTCCGGCTCGCCGATTTCCAGATGGATCACGTCGTGGCCAGCGGCCTGCAAATCGTTGGCCCGCGCCAGCAGCGCCATGACATGGAAAGGTTCGATCGCGCGACTGCGGGCACTGTAGGGCGAAGCCATTGGCGTACCTTCTACGGGGAAAAACAGCAATTCTACCCATGCGCTGGAACGAGCGAGAACTTAAAGCGGTCACAGGCCTTGAGACCCTGGCCGCAAACGACTCAAGCGAGTGTTCCAGGTTTGACTAAAATCATTAATTGATCAGGCCTTCATCACTTCCAGACGAGACTTGGCAACCTTTTGCAAGCACGACGGCGCATTCCCTCGACATCCGGGAGTAGCGCGGTCTGATTTGATCTGGTAAGTTCGCCCGCTTGCAGCCGCAGGGCCGGCAGGTGTCGGTGATGGAGCAATCCTGCGCAGATGGATTACAAGAGTAGAGGCGGTCCATTTCATGCCCACCCAAGCAAAGCAGCAAAATCAGTCGATCAGCGGCTTCGAACCCTACCAGGCAGTTAAGGGCGAGGAGTACATGGGCAAGCCCATGCGCGCTCACTTCACCAAGATCCTGAACAAGTGGAAACAGGACTTGATGCAGGAAGTCGACCGTACGGTTGATCACATGAAAGACGAAGCGGCCAACTTCCCGGACCCGGCAGACCGTGCCAGCCAGGAAGAAGAATTCAGCCTCGAACTGCGTGCCCGTGATCGCGAGCGCAAGTTGATCAAGAAGATCGACAAGACGCTTCAGCTGATCGAAGACGAAGAATATGGCTGGTGCGAGTCCTGTGGCGTCGAAATTGGCGTCAAGCGACTGGAAGCCCGCCCGACCGCCGACATGTGCGTTGATTGCAAAACCCTGGCGGAAATCAAGGAAAAACAAGTCGGCAAGTAATTGCGTTTTGATTCAGAAACGGAGCGTGCGAACGCTCCGTTTTTTGTTTCTGCAAGTTGCTGATATTGGCTGCGCACCAGCAATCGCCTTCGCAGCAAGCTTCGCTCCCACTGGGGCCGGGCGCATGACCGGAAATACATTGCCCTTATGACGGCCACTCCCTACATCGGACGCTTCGCACCAACGCCCAGTGGCCATCTGCATTTCGGTTCGCTGGTGGCGGCGCTGGCCTCGTACCTCGACGCACGCTCGGTCGGTGGGCGCTGGCTGATGCGCATGGAAGACCTCGATCCGCCGCGCGAAGAACCGGGTGCGCAGAAGGCGATTCTCAACGCACTGGAACGCTACGGTTTCGAGTGGGACGGCGAGACGGTCCGCCAGAGCGACCGGCACGACGCTTACGCCGAAGTCCTCAATCGCCTGTTCAATCATGGCCTCGCTTACGCTTGCACCTGCTCGCGCAAACAACTGGAGCCTTATCACGGCATTTATCCGGGCTCGTGCCGCAATGCCGGTCATGGCACCGAGAACGCCGCGATTCGCCTGCGCGTACCGGAGCTGGAATATCACTTTATCGACCGGGTGCAAGGCCAATTCCGTCAGCATCTGGGCCGTGAGGTCGGCGATTTTGTGATCCGCCGCCGCGACGGCCTCTACGCCTACCAGCTGGCCGTGGTGCTCGATGACGCCTGGCAAGGTATTACCGATATCGTCCGCGGTGCCGATTTACTCGACTCGACGCCGCGCCAGCTTTACCTGCAGGAACTGCTCGGACTGGCGCAGCCGCGCTACCTGCACATCCCGCTGATCACCCAGCCGGACGGCAACAAACTTGGCAAGTCGTACCGCTCGCCGCCGCTGACGGAAGATCAGGCAACGCCTTTATTGCTGCGGGCCCTGCGCGCACTCGGGCAGCATCCTGGCACCGAACTGGCGTACGCGACACCGCGAGAAGTGCTGAACTGGGGCGTCGCCCATTGGGATGCGTTGACAATCCCGCGCACGTTCGCCCTGCCTGAAGCGCAACTGCAGTGATCGCACTTGCAGTGGCGCACCCATCCGTTAACATCGCCGCACGTTTTCGGGCACGCGCATAAAAAAGAGAGGCCGGGATGTACATCTATCGCTTGGTCCTGCTTCTGGTAGTGGGGATTTACCTGTTCTCCCCCGCCATCATGGATTGGTGGATCGACGCCACTGGCGCCTGGTATCGCCCCTATCTGCTTTGGCTGATTCTGATCGTTGTGACCTTCATCCTGCAGAGCCAAAAAGATGCCGATGAGCTTTAGCCTGACCCAGATGATCCTGATCAGCGCCGCGTATCTGGCCGTGCTGTTTGGCGTCGCCTGGATCAGCGAACGGGGCATGATCCCGCGAGCGATCATTCGTCACCCGCTGACGTACACCTTGTCGCTGGGGGTTTACGCCAGTGCCTGGGCGTTTTACGGCACCGTGGGGTTGGCCTATCAATACGGTTACGGCTTTCTGTCGAGTTACCTCGGGGTATCCGGCGCGTTTCTGCTGGCGCCGGTGTTGCTCTATCCGATCCTGAAAATCACCCGCACTTATCAACTGTCGTCGCTGGCCGATCTGTTCGCGTTCCGGTTCCGCAGCACCTGGGCCGGGGCGCTGACCACGATCTTCATGCTGATCGGCGTGCTGCCGTTGCTGGCCTTGCAGATTCAGGCCGTGGCGGATTCCATCGGCATCCTCACCCGCGAGCCGGTCCAGCATCGCGTGGCGCTGAGCTTCTGCGCACTCATCACCCTGTTCACGATTTTCTTCGGTTCACGTCACATTGCCACGCGCGAGAAGCATGAAGGGCTGGTGTTCGCGATTGCCTTCGAGTCGGTGATCAAGCTGATCGCCATTGGCGGTGTCGGCCTGTATGCGTTGTACGGTGTGTTCGACGGTCCGCAACAGCTCGAATTGTGGCTACTGCAAAACCAGACCGCCCTCGCCGCCCTGCACACACCGCTGCAGGAAGGCCCATGGCGCACGCTGTTGCTGGTGTTCTTCGCCTCGGCGATCGTGATGCCGCATATGTATCACATGACCTTCACCGAAAATTTGAATCCGCGCTCACTGGTCAGCGCCAGCTGGGGCCTGCCGCTGTTCCTGCTGCTGATGAGCCTGGCGGTGCCACTGATTCTCTGGGCCGGATTGAAACTGGGCGCCACCACCAATCCGGAATACTTCACCCTGGGGATCGGCATCGCCGCCAACAGCAAAGCATTGGCATTGCTGGCTTACATCGGTGGTTTGTCGGCCGCCAGCGGCCTGATCATCGTCACCACCCTGGCCCTCTCGGGCATGGCGCTCAACCACTTGGTGCTGCCGCTCTATCAGCCGCCGGCGGAAGGCAATATCTATCGGTGGCTGAAATGGACCCGTCGGGCGCTGATCGTTGCGATCATCATGGCCGGCTATGGTTTCTATCTGATGCTCGGCGCGGAACAGGACCTGGCCAACCTGGGCATCGTCGCTTTCGTCGCTACGCTGCAATTCCTTCCCGGCGTGCTCTCGGTCCTGTACTGGCCGACCGCCAACCGTCGCGGCTTCATCGCCGGTTTGCTGGCGGGAATTCTGGTGTGGGTGGTCACCATGTTGTTGCCGCTGGTCGGCAATCTGCAGGGCTTCTATATTCCGCTGCTGAACATGATTTATGTGCTCGATGACACCAGTTGGCACATGGCTGCAATCGCTTCGCTGGCGGCCAACGTGCTGATGTTCACGTTGATTTCATTGTTTACCAATGCCAGCCCCGAAGAGGCGAGCGCCGCCGAAGCCTGCGCAGTCGACAATGTGCGCCGCCCGCAACGCCGGGAACTGCATGCCGCCTCGCCTCAGGAATTTGCCACGCAACTGGCCAAACCCTTGGGCGCCAAGGCTGCGCAGAAGGAAGTCGAGCAGGCCCTGCGCGACCTTTATCTGCCGTTCGACGAGCGACGGCCGTATGCGCTGCGACGTTTGCGCGACCGCATCGAAGCCAACCTCTCTGGCCTGATGGGCCCAAGCGTCGCGCAGGACATGGTCGAAACCTTCCTGCCTTATAAGGCCGGCGGCGAAAATTACGTCACCGAAGACATCCACTTTATCGAGAGCCGCCTCGAGGACTACCACTCGCGCCTCACCGGCCTCGCCGCCGAACTCGATGCCCTGCGCCGTTACCACCGTCAGACCCTGCAGGAGCTACCGATGGGTGTCTGCTCGCTGGCCAAGGATCAGGAAATCCTCATGTGGAACAGGGCCATGGAAGAGTTGACCGGGATTGCCGCGCAGCGTGTGGTCGGCTCGCGCCTGAGCACTATCGTCGACCCGTGGAAAGAATTGCTGCAGGGCTTCATCAACCTGCCGGATGAACATCTGCACAAACAGCATCTGGCTCTCGACGGCCAGACGCGCTGGCTCAACCTGCACAAAGCAGCGATTGACGAGCCGCTCGCGCCGGGCAACAGCGGTTTGGTGCTACTGGTTGAAGACCTGACAGAAACGCAGATGCTCGAAGACAAACTGGTGCACTCCGAACGGCTAGCCAGCATCGGCCGACTCGCGGCGGGCGTGGCCCATGAAATCGGCAACCCGATCACCGGTATCGCGTGCCTGGCGCAAAATCTGCGCGAAGAGCGCGAGGACGATGGCGAGCTGAGGGAAATCAGCGGGCAGATCCTCGAACAGACCAAACGCGTCTCGCGCATCGTTCAGTCGCTCATGAGCTTTGCCCATGCCGGTAGCCATCAGCACAGCGACGAGCCCGTTTGTCTGGCCGAAGTGGCGCAGGACGCGATCGGCCTGCTGGCCCTGAACCGGCGCAATTTCGAAGTGCAGTTCTACAACCTGTGCGACCCGGATCACTGGGTCGAAGGCGATCCACAACGTCTTGCACAAGTGCTGATCAATCTGCTCTCCAACGCCCGAGACGCCTCGCCTCCCGGCAGTGCAGTGCGGGTCAAAAGCGAAGCCGGCGAACACACGGTCGATCTGATCGTTGAAGACGAAGGCAGCGGTATTCCGAAGAACATCATGGACCGATTGTTCGAACCTTTCTTCACCACCAAGGACCCGGGCGAAGGCACCGGTCTGGGCCTTGCACTGGTCTATTCCATCGTTGAAGAGCATTATGGACAAATCACCATCGACAGCCCGGCTGATGTTCAAAGCCAGCGCGGCACCCGTATCCGGGTGACCTTGCCGCGTCATGTCGAAGCGACGTCCGCTGTGAACTGAGACCGTCGAGAGTATCGAATCAATGCCGCACATTTTGATCGTCGAAGACGAAACAATTATCCGCTCCGCCTTGCGCCGACTGCTGGAACGTAACCAGTACCAGGTCAGCGAAGCCGGTTCAGTGCAGGAAGCACAAGAACGCTTCACCATTCCCACGTTCGACCTGATCGTCAGTGACCTGCGCCTGCCGGGCGCACCGGGCACCGAGCTGATCAAACTTGGCCAGGGTACGCCGGTGCTGATCATGACCAGCTACGCCAGCCTGCGCTCGGCGGTCGACTCGATGAAGATGGGCGCAGTCGATTACATTGCCAAACCTTTCGACCATGACGAAATGCTTCAGGCCGTTGCGCGCATTCTGCGTGATCGGCAAGCGACGCCTGCCGGCAGCGAACCGGTTTCCGGCAAGACAGTTAACGGTATGGCGAAAACCGGGATCGATAACAGCAACGGCGAGATCGGCATTATCGGGTCGTGCCCGCCGATGCAGGACCTGTACAGCAAGATCCGCAAAGTCGCGCCGACCGATTCCAATGTTTTGATCCAGGGTGAGTCAGGCACCGGTAAAGAGCTGGTGGCGCGAGCCCTGCACAATTTGTCCAGACGCGCCAAGGCGCCAATGATTTCGGTCAACTGCGCGGCGATTCCGGAAAGCCTGATCGAATCCGAATTGTTCGGCCACGAGAAAGGCGCATTTACCGGCGCCAGCGCCGGGCGGGCCGGACTGGTTGAAGCGGCGGATGGTGGCACCTTGTTCCTCGATGAAATCGGTGAACTGCCTTTGGAGGCCCAGGCCCGTCTGCTGCGGGTTTTGCAGGAAGGCGAGATTCGGCGCGTGGGTTCGGTGCAGTCGCAGAAGGTTGATGTGCGATTGATCGCCGCCACGCACCGCGACCTCAAGAGCCTGTCCAAGATCGGCCAGTTCCGTGAGGATTTGTTTTATCGCCTCCACGTTATTGCGTTGAAACTGCCGGCCCTGCGCGAGCGCGGTGCCGACGTCAATGAAATCGCCAACGCGTTCCTGGCGCGGCAGAGCGCGCGGGTCAACCGCACCGATCTCAAGTTTGCCCCGGACGCCGAGCAGGCGATTCGTCATTACTCCTGGCCGGGCAACGTACGCGAGCTGGAAAACGCGGTCGAGCGTGCAGTCATTCTGTGCGAAAGCCCGGAAATTTCTGCCGAGCTGTTGGGCATCGACATTGAGCTGAGCGATCTGGAGGACGAGGATTTCATCGGCCTGCCTCCGCAACAAGGCAACAATACCGGCAGTAACAGCCACGAGCCGACCGAGGACCTTTCACTGGAAGATTATTTCCAGCATTTCGTCCTTGAGCATCAGGACCACATGACCGAGACCGAGCTGGCGCGCAAACTCGGTGTCAGTCGCAAGTGTCTGTGGGAACGCCGGCAGCGCCTGGGCATTCCGCGCCGCAAGACCGGGGTGGCCAGCGAAAGCTGAATGTCACCTGAACGATGTGCAGGTAACGCGTGATCGAGTGAAGAAACTGTTACCTCAGATTTTTCGCGTAACAAAAGCCGGGGCTTACGGTAACGAAGCCCCGGTTTTTTTGTGCCATGAAAAAGCCACCCAGGCACCGCAACCCCTTGTTTTAGCGGGAATCATCAAAGTTGGCACGCCCCCTGCTATATGTTTGGTACAAGAACAATAACAAGCATTGCACAAGACAATAAAAATAAGACGAATCGACTCACGCACAATAAAAACAAGACGGCGAGAGGCGTAGCTAACTGATTCTTTTGGAGAGGCGTTGTATTTGGGGCTAGCCCCACGACCAGGCCGAGAACAACAAAAACTGTCCCGAGACAGAGCCTGAACTGGTTGGATCGCAAGATCACTGCAGCACAGCGACCAAAGCAATCCGTTTGCTCTTGGCTCCCGATTGGGAGGGTCACGAAGGAAACTTCATGACGCGGGCACTTAACAAAAACAAAAAGCCCGAATCAAAAATAAAAACAGAGCATGCAACTACTTTCTTGGGGAGCTTCGGCTCCCCTTGTAGTTTCTGCCATACGCACCCTTGTAGCAGCTGTCGAGCAGCGCGAGGCTGCGCCCCCCAAGACCCGGTGCCACTAGATACCGCGAGCACATGGCTAACCACTTATCCACAGCCGGACACAGCCTCGCGCTGCTCGACATCTGCTACATACCCTGCCGTTGACAAGTCCTTCAGCCGCTTGCGCAGCTTCCTACACCATCCCCTGACTAAATGCTAGAATCCCCGCCCATCATGCGGTCATTCTTCGTTATGGCCGAACATTCCTTCAAACAGTGCATCCCATGCTGAAGAAGTTGTTCCAGTCATTCCGTTCTCCCAAGCGTCATACGCAACACATCCGCAGCACGCCTGAAGTGCTCAATAGCGGCCAGCATTCGTTGCAAAAAGGACAATTCAGCCGGTACGCGGTGAATATTGTCGAGCGCCTGCAGAACGCCGGTTACCAGGCTTATCTGGTCGGCGGTTGCGTGCGTGACATGATGTTGGGCATCACCCCGAAAGATTTCGACGTTGCCACCAGCGCCACGCCTGAGCAGGTGCGCGCGGAATTTCGCAATGCGCGAATCATCGGCCGTCGTTTCAAACTGGTGCATATCCATTTCGGCCGCGAAATCATTGAAGTCGCGACTTTCCGCGCCAATCACCCGCAAAACGACGAGGAGGAAGACAGCAACCAGTCTTCCCGCAACGAAAGCGGGCGCATTTTGCGCGATAACGTTTACGGCACACTTGAAGAAGATGCGCAACGCCGCGACTTCACCATCAACGCCCTGTATTACGACCCGGTCAGCGAGCGCATTCTCGATTACGCCAATGGCGTACACGACATTCGCAATCACCTGATCCGTCTGATCGGCGACCCCAAGCAGCGCTACCAGGAAGACCCGGTGCGAATGTTGCGGGCCGTACGTTTCGCCGCCAAGCTGAACTTCGGCATCGAAAAACACAGCGCTGCGCCGATTCGGGAACTGGCGCCGATGCTGCGCGAGATCCCCTCGGCTCGCCTGTTCGAAGAAGTCCTCAAACTGTTCCTTTCCGGGCATGCGGCGGACACCTTCGAAATGCTGGTTGACCTGCAGTTGTTCGATCCGTTGTTCCCGGCCAGTGCCGAGGCGCTTGAATACAACCCGACTTATACCCACACATTGATCAGTGAAGCGTTGAGCAACACCGATCTGCGGATCAAGCAGAATAAACCGGTGACCCCGGCCTTCCTGTTTGCAGCGCTGTTGTGGCCGGCCCTGCCCGCTCGCGTGTTGCGCCTGCAGGAACGCGGCATGCCGCCAATCCCGGCGATGCAGGAAGCAGCCCACGAGCTGATCGCCGAACAGTGCCAGCGCATTGCGATCCCGAAACGGTTCACCATGCCGATTCGCGAGATCTGGGACATGCAGGAACGCCTGCCGCGTCGCAGTGGCAAACGTGCAGACCTGCTGCTGGACAATCCGCGCTTCCGCGCCGGTTACGATTTCCTGTTGCTGCGCGAAAGCGCCGGGGAGCAGACAGACGGTCTCGGCGAGTGGTGGACGGATTATCAGGACGCCAACGACAGCGAACGCCGCGACATGATCCGCGACCTCAGCGGTAAGGACGACGGCACCGGTGCGCCGCGCAAACGTCGTCGTAGCGGCGGTGCCAAGCGCAAACGCACCGCCGGCGCTCCGAGTGCCACGGGCGAGTAAGCATGGAACGCATTTACATCGGCATGGGCAGCAATCTGGCTGACCCGGTGGAGCAACTGCGCAGCGCCGTCGAGGCGCTGGCCGGGTTGCCGCAGACTGAGCTGATCGGGGTTTCGGGGTTTTATCAGAGCGATTCGCTGCTACCCGGCCAGCCGCGTTACACCAACGCGGTCGCTGCACTCGATAGCGAACTCGCGCCGCTGGACCTGCTCGACGCGCTGCAAACCATCGAAAATGATCAGGGCCGCGAGCGCCTCGAGCGTTGGGGCCCGCGCACGCTGGACCTCGACATTGTGTTGTTCGGGGATCGACTGATCAATGAGCCGCGCCTCAAAGTCCCTCATTATCATATGCAGGAACGTGCCTTCGTTCTGTACCCGCTGGCCGAACTGGCGCCTGCGGATTTGCGACTGGCCGATGGCCGCAGCCTCAAAGCCCTACTCGCCGCCTGCCCGTTTGTCGGCCTGGAACGCCTCCCCCCGAATTGAAAAAAATCCCTGTAGGAGCGAGCCTGCTCGCGATGGCGGTGGGTCATTCAATAAAGCTGCTGCATGACACACCGCCATCGCGAGCAGGCTCACTCCCACAGTGAATCGTGCCGAGCATACGATCCGCTGCTGCTGAATCGCATCAGTTACTTCGGTAACACCGCCCACGTAACAACGCGGTAACACATGCAATTGACTTCCCGAGTTCTCCTCACGACTATAGGCGTCCCGCTGCCGCCAACACGGCACACAAGGGCGCAATCCAGGCCTTAAAAGCACGACAACAGACCGTGCGCCTGTATTTCACGCAGAATCACGCGCGTTACTCGCAATAGTGTCAACAGCGCCTGAACGAGGAACTTTTCATGCCAGCCATCACCCTGACCACGCTGCAAGGTCTCAAGCAAAAAGGTGAAAAAATCACCATGCTGACCTGCTATGACGCGACTTTTGCCCAAGCCTGTAATGAGGCTGGCGTTGAAGTGTTGCTGGTGGGCGACTCCCTCGGCATGGTGTTGCAGGGTCACGACAGCACGCTACCAGTGACCACTGCAGACATGGCTTACCACGTCGCGGCGGTCAAACGGGGCAACCGCGACGCACTGATACTTGCCGATCTGCCGTTCATGGCCTACGCCACCACCGAACAAGCCATGCTCAACAGCGCCCTGCTGATGCAGGCCGGTGCGCACATGGTCAAGGTTGAAGGCGCTTTGTGGCTGGCGGATTCGATCCGCTTGCTCGCTGAGCGTGGCATCCCGGTGTGCGCGCATATGGGGCTGACACCGCAGTCGGTGAACATTCTGGGCGGCTATAAAGTTCAGGGTCGTAATGAAAACCAGGCGCGGCAGATGCGTGCCGACGCCATTTCTCTGGAACAGGCCGGCGCGTCAATGCTGCTGCTGGAATGCGTGCCGAGCGAGCTCGCCGAAGAGATCACTCAAGCGGTGAAGATTCCGGTCATCGGCATCGGGGCCGGCAGCGGCACTGACGGCCAGGTGCTGGTGTTGCACGACATGCTGGGGCTGTCGATCACGGGTCGCGTACCGAAATTCGTCAAGAATTTCATGGTCGGGCAGCAGAACATCCAGGCTGCATTGGGCGCTTACGTCAGCGAAGTCAAAGCCGTCACTTTCCCGGGTATCGAACACGGATTTTCCGCATGAACACCGTCAAAACCGTACGCGAACTGCGAGCCGCCGTGGCTCGCGCCCGTGGCGAAGGCAAACGCATTGCCTTCGTCCCGACCATGGGCAACCTGCACAGCGGGCACATCGCGCTGATCGCCAAGGCCAGCCAACGCGCTGATTTTGTGGTCGCGAGTATTTTCGTCAATCCGCTGCAATTCGGCGCTGGCGAAGACCTCGACAAGTACCCGCGCACCCTGACAGCAGATCAGGAAAAACTGCTTCAGGGCGGTTGCCATCTGCTGTTTGCGCCGACGGTCGAAGAAATGTACCCCGGCGGCATGGCCGGGCAGACGCGCGTCAGCGTACCGCAACTCTCTGAAGGCCTGTGCGGAGCGAGTCGCCCCGGGCATTTCGAAGGGGTGGCGACGGTGGTCAGCAAGTTGTTCAACATGGTTCAGCCGGATCTGGCGATTTTCGGCCAGAAAGACTTCCAGCAACTGGCCGTTATCCGCGCCCTGGTGCACGACCTGAACATGCCGGTGCAGATCATTGGCGAGCCGACTGTCCGCGCAGCGGATGGCCTTGCATTGTCATCACGCAATGGTTTTCTCAGCGAAGAACAGCGAGCGGTTGCGCCGGTCGTTTACCGCGCGCTGAACGCGATTGCCGAGTCGATCAAACAAGGTAATCGTGACTTCCCGGCGCTGGTGCAGGGGCAGTTGCAAACGCTGGAGACGGCTGGCCTGCGGCCTGATTATCTGGAGATTCGCCATGCGCTGACCTTACGCCCGGCGACGGCGCAAGATCGTGATCTGGTGATTCTGGTGGCGGCGTTTCTCGGCACTACGCGGTTGATCGATAACCTGCACCTGAATCTCGACACGCCGGCCTGAGACACGCCATCCAATTTGCAGGAGCGAAGCTTGCTCGCGAAGAGGCAGCCACATCCGACATCTGCGTCGGCTGATACGGCGCTTTCGCGAGCAAGCTTTGCCACACACAGAAGATTGCCCAATTTCGCGCCTTGTTGCCGCCTGAGGCCTGCAGACAAATGCCCGCCGTTCCATTTTATCCCTCCCGTTTGTCGGACCGTCCCCGCGCTGATGTATAAAAAAGTACCGCCGTCGGGTCAGACAAAGTCAAGACAGATCGCAGCGCGAGGTTTACTGTATTCGCCCTGTGCCATGAATTCGTGTCGACGCAGTTGACCGGACGCTCACCGCAGCGCGCCGGGTATTTTTAGTGTTCAAAAAGCCGTTCAAGTAAAAAGGAAACCCGCAGCGATGGCGTATTACCGCACTCCTCACGATGTGACCGCCCTGCCCGCTTGGCAGGCGTTGAATGATCACCGCCAAGCCATGCAGGATTTCAGCATGCGCGAAGCCTTTAATGCCGATCCGCAGCGTTTTACTCAGTTCACCCTCAGCAGCTGCGGCCTGTTTCTGGATTATTCTAAAAACCTGATTAACGCCCAGACCCGCGATTTGCTGGTGGGTCTGGCCAACGAAGTCGATCTGCACGGCGCGATCAAAGCGCTGTTCGACGGTGAAATCGTCAACTCTTCCGAAGGTCGTCCGGCGCTGCACACCGCGCTGCGCCGCCCGGTGGGCGACAAGCTGTCGGTCAACGGCGTCAACGTGATGCCGGAAGTGCACAAAGTGCTGAACCAGATCACCGACCTCGTTGGCCGAATTCACGACGGTTTGTGGCGCGGTTACACCGAAAAGCCGATCACCGACGTGGTCAACATCGGGATCGGTGGCTCGTTCCTCGGCCCGGAGCTGGTGTCCGAAGCGCTGCTGTCCTACGCCCAGAAAGGCGTGCGCTGTCATTACCTGGCGAACATCGATGGCAGTGAGTTCCATGAACTGACCATGAAGTTGCGCGCCGAGACCACGCTGTTCATCGTCTCGTCGAAATCCTTCAATACACTGGAAACCCTGAAGAACGCCCAGGCCGCTCGTGCCTGGTACCTGGCCCAGGGCGGTTCGGAAGCCGAGTTGTATCGTCACTTCATTGCCGTTTCCAGCAACAACGCGGCGGCCGTGGCCTTCGGGATTCGTGAAGAGAACATTTTCCCGATGTGGGACTGGGTCGGCGGGCGCTACTCGCTGTGGTCGGCGATCGGTTTGCCGATTGCCCTGGCGATCGGCATGTCGAACTTCAAGGAACTGCTGTCCGGTGCCTACACCATGGACCAGCATTTCCAGAGCGCGCCTTTTGAACAGAACATGCCGGTGCTGCTGGCGCTGCTCGGTGTCTGGTACGGCAACTTCTGGGGTGCGCAAAGTCACGCGATCCTGCCGTACGATCACTACTTGCGTAACATCACCAAACACTTGCAACAACTGGACATGGAGTCCAATGGCAAAAGCGTACGCCAGGACGGCACGCCCGTGTCCACCGACACCGGTCCGGTGATCTGGGGTGGCGTCGGCGCCAACGGTCAGCACGCCTATCACCAGTTGCTGCACCAGGGCACACAAGTCATACCGGCCGACTTCATCGTGCCGATCGTCAGTTTCAACCCGGTGTCCGACCACCACCAGTGGCTCTATGCCAACTGCCTGTCGCAAAGCCAGGCGCTGATGATGGGCAAGACCCGCGCCGAAGCCGAAGCCGAGTTGCGGGACAAGGGCATGGCCGAAGCCGACGTGCAGAAACTGGCGCCGCACAAGGTCATCCCCGGCAACCGTCCGAGCAATACGCTGGTGGTCGAGCGCATCAGCCCGCGTCGCCTCGGTGCGCTGGTGGCGATGTACGAACACAAAGTCTTCGTGCAAAGCGTGGTCTGGGGCATCAATGCTTTCGATCAATGGGGCGTTGAGTTGGGTAAAGAGTTGGGTAAAGGTGTCTACAACCGTCTGGTCGGCAGTGAAGAGACTCCGGCGGACGATCCGTCTACCCAGGGCTTGATCAACTTCTTCCGCAGCCGCCATCGCGGTTAATCAACGCGCACTGTTACACCTTGCGGGAGCGAGCTTGCACGCTCCCGCAATTATTTTGTGTTGCCGCACATTTTTGCACCTTGGCATTCGACTTGAACCCGTTCGCGACTCGGCGCATCTTTATCCTTGTCAAAAAACAAGAATAAGGAACCGTCATGTTCGATATCAGCACGTTCCCCCAAGCCGATGCCGTCCGCCGGGCTGCGAATTTGAGTCAAGACGACTATCAGCGCCTGTATCGCCAATCCATCGATCACCCCGACACCTTTTGGGCCGAACAGGCCACCCGGTTTCTCGAGTGGAGCAAGCCTTGGGATACCGTTCAGCGGTATAACCTGAAGACTGGCGCAGCGAGCTGGTTTGCCGGCGGCAAGCTGAACGTCAGTTACAACTGCATCGACCGCCACCTGAAACAGCGCGGCGATCAGATCGCAATCATCTGGGAAGGCGATGACCCCGCCGAATCCGCGCAGATCACCTACAAAAAACTCCATCACCATGTCTGCCGACTGGCCAATGTGCTGAAAAGCCGCGGCGTGAAGAAAGGCGACCGCGTGTGCATTTACATGCCGATGATTCCCGAAGCCGCTTATGCAATGCTCGCCTGCACCCGCATCGGCGCAGTGCATTCGGTGGTGTTCGGCGGATTCTCCCCGGACTCCGTGCGCGATCGTATTCTCGATGCCGACTGCCGCACCGTGATCACTGCCGATGAAGGCGTGCGCGGTGGCAAATTTATCCCGCTCAAAGAGAAGGTCGACAAGGCCCTGGAGAGCTGCCCGAACGTCAGCACGGTGATTGTGGTCGAACGCACCCAGGGCGACGTGAATATGGTCGAAGGCCGGGACATCTGGTATCACCAGGCCCTGCGCGACGTCAGCGACGACTGTACGCCCGAGCCGATGGACGCCGAAGATCCGCTGTTCATCCTTTACACTTCCGGCAGCACCGGCAAACCCAAAGGCGTGCTGCACACCACGGGCGGTTACCTGCTGCAAGCGGCGATGACCTTCAAATACGTGCTCGATTACCGCGATGACGAAGTGTTCTGGTGCACCGCCGACGTCGGTTGGGTCACCGGCCACAGCTACATCGTCTACGGCCCGCTGGCTAATGGTGCCACCACGCTGATCTTCGAAGGCGTGCCGAGCTACCCAAGCAGCTCGCGTTTCTGGCACGTCATCGACAAACACCACGTGAATATTTTCTACACCGCGCCGACCGCCCTGCGCTCCCTGATGCGCGAAGGCGCCGAACCGTTGAAGGAAACTTCCCGCGCCAGCCTCAGATTACTCGGCAGCGTCGGTGAGCCAATCAACCCGGAAGCGTGGGACTGGTACTTCAATGTCGTCGGCGAGCAGCGTTGCCCGATCGTCGACACCTGGTGGCAGACCGAAACCGGCGGCATCATGCTCAGCCCTTTGGTCAGCGCTCAGCGGATCAAACCCGGCTGCGCGACACAACCGATGTTCGGCGTGCAACCGGTGCTGCTGGACGAAACGGGCAAAGAAATCAAAGGCGCCGGCAGTGGCGTGCTGGCGATCAAATCCAGTTGGCCGGCACAGATCCGCAGTGTCTACGGCGATCCACAACGGATGGTCGACACCTATTTCAAACCCTACCCTGGCTACTATTTCACCGGCGACGGCGCCCGTCGCGACGCAGATGGCGATTACTGGATCACCGGACGCATCGATGACGTCATCAACGTTTCCGGCCATCGCATCGGCACCGCCGAAGTGGAAAGTGCGCTGGTGTTGCACGACAGCATCGCCGAGGCCGCCGTCGTCGGTTATCCCCATGACGTCAAAGGCCAGGGCATCTACGCCTTCGTCACCCCCATGAACGGCACCGAGCCCGATGACGAATTGAAGAAAGAACTGCTGGCCCATGTCAGCAAGGAAATCGGCAGTTTCGCCAAACCGGACCTTATTCAGTGGGCGCCGGCCTTGCCGAAAACCCGGTCTGGCAAGATCATGCGGCGGATTTTGCGCAAAATTGCCTGCAATGAACTGGATACACTGGGCGACACTTCTACGCTGGCTGACCCGAGCGTGGTTCAGGAGCTGGTTGATAAGCGTCTGAATCAATAACGCATGCGCCCAATGCAGGAGCGAAGCTTGCTCGCGAAGGACGTGAGGACAACGCGCTAATCCAGAACACCCGCGTTATCGCTACCGTCTTCGCGAGCAAGCTTCGCTCCACGAGAGCCCATTTTTTCGCCACTGAGTCGCCATGGAATTCATTCGCAGCCGCATCGAAAGCCAGGTCATGAGCCTCTCCGGACTGTCCCTCGGCAAGCTTGACCTGGAACATCCCAAAGGCGATCCGGGCCTGTTCGGTCCCGATTCGGTGAGCTGGCAGGTGCATGGCGACTTCAGCAGCATGCTGATCGGTGGCATCAGCGCGTTGATGCTGCAGGCCCTGCACCCACTGGCCCTGGCCGGGGTCTGGGACCACTCGAATTTTCGCGAGGACATGCTCGGCCGCTTGCGCCGCACCGGGCAGTTCATTTCCGGCACCACTTTCGGCTCGCGCCGGGACGCCGACTGGTTGATCGAGAAAGTGCGCACCATTCACCTGCATGTCACTGGCACCGCGCCGGATGGCCGGGCTTACGCGGCCAGTGATCCAGACCTGTTGACCTGGGTGCACGTGGCGGAAGTCAGCAACTTCCTGGCGGCGCACCTGCGCTATCGCAATCCGGATTTATCGCTGGTCGATCAGGACCGGTATTACGCCGAGATCGCGTTGGTCGCCGAACGCCTGGGCGCGCGCGACGTACCGCGCTCGCGGCAGGAAGTTTCCGACTACCTTGAACGAATGCGTCCGCAGCTGCTGTGCGATGCACGCAGCCGTGAGGTCATGCGGCTGCTGCTGAACGCTCCTGCCCCCAGTTATCTGGCCAAGCCGTTCGGCAGCTTGATGATGCAGGCCGGGATCGATTTGCTGCCGGACTGGGCCAGCGACATGCTCGGCGTTCACCAGAACCTGCTGCAACGCAAAATGATCCGCGCCAGCGTCAATCGCAGCGCGCCCATGTTGCGCTGGGCGGTACGCAATGGCTCGGTACAGCGGGCGCGACGGCGGATGGGGTTGAGCTGACGCTCACAGCTGCAAGCTTGAAGCTCGAACCTTGAAGCTTGAAGTTTGAAGTTTGAAGCTTGCAGCTTGAAGCTTGAAGCTTGCAACTCAGTAACTGCTAAACTCCCGCGCCAAATTCCCTCCTGCAAGGCGCCCAGCATGTCTTCCTTGAATCAGGCGCTGTGCGCCGCCCTCGATCGTCGCCAGGACCTGCTTGCCGAGCTGCATCAGCAAGGCACCGATTGCTACCGCCTGTTCCACGGTAGCCAGGAAGGCGCCGGTGGCCTGACCATCGACCGTTACGGTCCACAATTATTGGTACAAAGCTTTCACCAGTCGCTCGAACGCGACGAGCTCCTGCAGCTGCACGACATCGTCAATCGGCAAGTGAGACTCGACAGCCTGCTGGTCTACAACGATCGGTCCCGGGGCAACTCGCGCATCGACCGTGAAGACACCGTCTACCGTGCCGAGCAGGCTGCGCTGCAAGACCTGATCGGTCACGAATGGGGGTTGAATTATCGGGTTCGCGGCCGCCACGCCGGCCAGGACCCGCTGCTGTTCCTCGACCTGCGCAACACCCGCGGCTGGGTCAAGGCGCACAGCCAAAACAAAAGCGTGCTGAACCTGTTTGCCTACACCTGTGGCGTTGGCCTCAGTGCTGCCGCAGGCGGGGCGAGCGAGGTGTGCAACCTGGATTTCGCCGAGGGCAACCTTGCGGTCGGTCGTGAGAACGGCCAGCTCAACCCACAGTTGCCGACGATGCAGTTCATCCAGTCGGACTACTTCCCCGCGATCCGCCAACTGGCCGGCCTGCCGATCAGCCAGCGACGCGGGCAGAAACTGCCGAGCTATCCGCGCCTGCAACAACGCCAGTACGATCTGGTATTGCTCGACCCGCCCGCCTGGGCCAAAAGCGCATTTGGCACAGTCGACCTGTTGCGCGACTATCAAAGCCTGCTCAAACCGGCACTGCTGACCACCGCGGACGATGGCGTGCTGATCTGCTGCAACAATTTGGCGAAAGTCAGCATGGACGACTGGCGCGAGCAGGTTTTGCGCTGCGCGGAAAAAGCCGGACGGCCGGTGCGCGAGTGGACGGTGATGCAGCCGGGCGGCGATTTCCCGTCGAAGGATCAGCAGCCGCCGCTCAAAACCCTGATTCTGCAGCTGTGAAATTGAAAAGGTAAATCCGCTGAAGCCGGACCACTTCGGAACCGGATTCGCGTGCCATACTCCAACGCACTCCGATTCAGACAGATGAAGCCGCACATGCCCAAAGGATTGATCCGCGCTCTCGGCGCCCTGTTGACTGCACTGGCCCTCTACAGCCTGTTGGGTTTCCTGATTTTGCCGGGCATCGCGTTGCGGGTGGCCAACCAGCAACTGGCCAACTACGCGACGACGCCCGCGACGCTGCAGCGCATCGAACTCAACCCCTTCAGCCTTGAGGTGACCCTGTGGGGCCTGGTCGTCGGCGAGCCGGGCAAAGAACAGGTCGGCTTCGAACGTCTGTACGCGAATCTGCAGATCGACAGCCTTTGGACCAAAGCGCTGCATTTGTCCAACATTGAACTCGACAAACCCAAAACCGAAATACTCTTCGGCAAGGACGGCAAACTGAATTTGCTGGGCCTGTTCAAATTGCCGGCCAGCGAGCCAACCCCGGCCGACCCGGAGGCCAAACCGTTCCCGCTGCGCGTAGAGCGCATCAAACTCGCCGACGGCTATGTGCATTTCCAGGACGCACGGCCCAGCGAGCCGATTGAATTCCTTTACGACAAGCTCGATTTCGAGTTGAAAAACCTCAGCACCTTGCCCGAAGACAATGCCGACATGACCTTGGTGGCGGCGGGCCCCGCCGGCGGGCAGATCGACTGGACGGGCAATTTCAGCCTGATCCCGATGGCCTCCGAAGGTAAGCTGAAAATCACCGATGCCAATATGAAAGTCTGGTGGCCCTACGTGCGCGATTCAGTGCCGCTGGACCTGGAAAACGGCACGCTGAATCTGAGCACCGACTACAAGCTGAACCTCTCCAGGCAAACCGAACTGCTGCTGAGCAACATGGCGCTCAGCGTTGCGCCGTTTGCCATCAAGGCGCCAGACGGGCGACCACTGGCGAAGCTCGGGCGGCTGGACGTCAGCGAAACGACGGTCGATCTGGCCAAGCAGCAAGTGATCGTCGGCAAGATTCGCAGCCAGAAACTCGAAACCTGGGCAGCACTTGACGCAGACGGGCAACTCGACTGGCAAAAGCTGTTCGCCAGCCAGCCTTCCAAAGAGGCTGCCAAGGCCAAAGCCGAACCGGTGAGCGCTCCGGCCGCCGCTGATTCGCCGAAAAGCGAATCGACACCACCGGGCAAACCGTGGCAAGTGCTGCTCAAAGACGTGCAGCTGCGTGATTACCAGGTGCACCTGGAGGACCGCAAGGCGCAACCCGTCGTCGCGCTGGATATCGGGCCGCTGAACCTGGATCTGCAGAATTTCGACAGCCTCAACGGTTCGCCCTTTGCCCTCAAACTCGACACCGGCGTGGGCAAGCAAGGCAAACTGATGGCGGACGGCGAGGTCAATCTGGCACCGGTCAGCGCCAGACTGAAGGTGCAAACCCGCGACATCGACCTGCGGGTTGCGCAGTCCTACATCAATCCGTTCATTCGCCTCGAACTGCGCAGCGGCATGCTGGGCAGTGATCTGGCCGTGGACCTGAAAAGCACCGAGCCGCTGGCATTCAGTGTTACCGGCAAAGCCCAGGTGGATCAACTGCACACCCTCGACACCCTGAAAACCCGTGACTTTCTCAAGTGGCAGCAATTGGTGCTCGAAGGCTTGAACTACCAGCATGGCGACAGCCTGAAAATCGCCAAGGTCAACCTGCTCCAGCCCTACGTGCGCTTCATGATCAACGACGACCGCACCACCAATGTCGATGATCTGCTGATTCCGCAGCCAGCCGACTCCAGCGCGAAAACTACAGCGGCCAAGCCTGCCAGTCAGGAAAAACCGCTGGGCATTCACGTCGGCGGCATTGCCATCAATGACGGTTCGGCCAACTTCGCCGACTTCAGTCTCACACCGAATTTCGCCACGGCCGTGCAACAACTCAACGGCCGGATCGGCACCATCGACAGCCGTCAGGCAAAACCGGCGACTGTGGACATAAAAGGCAAGGTCGATCGCTATGCACCGGTGACCATCAAGGGCGCCGTCAATCCGTTCGACCCGATGGCCAGCCTCGACATCGCCACCAGCTTCAAACGGGTCGAGTTGACTACGCTGACGCCCTACTCCGGCAAGTTCGCCGGTTACCGTATCCGCAAAGGTCGGCTCAATCTCGACCTGCATTACATGATCACCAAAGGTCAGCTCAAAGCCGAAAACAAAGTGGTGGTAGAGCAATTGCAACTGGGTGAAAAAGTCGACAGCCCGGACGCTACCAGCCTGCCGCTGAAGCTGGCCATTGCTCTGCTGAAGGATGTCGACGGCAAGATCTCCATCGAGTTGCCGGTGACGGGCGACCTGAACAATCCGCAGTTCAGCGTCATGCCGATTGTCTGGCAGACCCTGCGTAACCTGATCGTCAAAGCTGCAGCGGCACCGTTCAAGATGATTGGCGGGCTGGTCAGGGGCGGCGGTTCGGAAGATCTGGGCACAGTGTCGTTTGCGCCAGGTTCGAGCCAATTGAACAAAGACGCCGAGGGTTCATTGATCAAGCTGTCCCAGGCACTGAAAGAACGTCCGGCCCTGCGCCTGGAAATCGAAGGCACCGCCGCTGCTCGCAGCGACGGCCCGCTGATTGCCGAACAACGTCTGGAACGTGAATACCAGTACAACTATTACAAGATGCTCCAGCGTCGCGGCGAAAAAGTCCCGGCGCAGGCGTCATTGCTGGAAGTGCCGGACAGCGAGAAAGGTCCGCTGCTGGAAGGCATCTATCGCACGCGTCTGAAAACCCAGCCACCGGCTGAGTGGAAAGACCTCGGCAAGGAAGAACGCACGGCAAAAATGCGCGAAGGCGTGCTCGCCTTCTGGAGTTCCAGCGAAGTGCTGCTGCGCGAACTCGGTCAGGACCGTGCCAGCAGCATCAAGGACTACCTGGTCGACAAGGGTCAACTGGCCGATGACCGCGTGTATTTCATCGACTCCAGCCTCGGCGAACCGCAAAGCGATGGACGGGTAGTGACGCCCATGCACCTGGATGCCGAGTGATGATCAACCGGCTGTTGTTGGGCCTGACTCTGACGGTTGCCGCGAGCCATGCGACGGCCGCCGATACCTTGCGTTGCGGCAGTCAGTTGGTCAGCGTCGGCGATCGGTCCAGCGAAGTCCTGCACAAATGCGGGGAGCCGGTAAGTCGCGATGTGTTGGGCTTCAAGCGCAGCGCCAACCGTCGGGAGGAGTTTCAGGTGGAAGAATGGACCTACGGACCGAATGGCGGAATGTATCAGTACTTGCGATTCGAAGGTAATCGCCTGAAACAGATCACCAGCAACCGCGGCAATTGAAGCACGCTCGGTCTTTTAGCAGCTGGCAGCCTGCGTCAGGTTTATATGTGCGCCGTATTCTACGACTGCTGCGCAGCCGGACGCAGGCTTCGCCAGCTGCTACGGGTTTTCTGTTAGCCACAATAGAACAGGCCCCGGACACGAATGTCCGGGGCCTGTAATGGCCACAATCCTTGTGGCCGTCGCATGAACTCTCAACTGCGGTAGACGTATAACCCGGCTCGTCTACCGCACCTTCTCCCGGTTCAGGCGAGAAGTCTTGCCTTACTCGGCTTTCAGGCCGGCGGCGGAGACGTCTTTAACGCCTTTGATTTTCTTGGCGATGGCGACTGCAACGTCTTTCTGCGAATCAGTCACTGTTGTGGTCGACGACAGGGAAACAACGCCTTTGTTGGTTTCTACCTTGATGTCGGTGCCAGGGATGCCTTTTTCGGTAACCAGGTCAGCTTTGACTTTGGTGGTGATCCAGGTGTCGGACACGTCAGCTTTAGCTTCGGTGACTTCACCAGCGGCCAGAACCATTGGCGCCTGAGTTGCTTGAGCAGCAAAGGCAGCGTTGGCCATAGTCAGGGTCAGCGCGGTAGCAGTAGCGGCAACGATAGCGAACTTCTTCATACGAGTAACTCCTGTTTTTCTCTAAAGTCTGCTGGTGTGTTCCCAGCAGGGCTACTGGGTATATTGCGAAGGGTGTGCCAACTTTGAGACAGTATATTAATTGTTATAAATCAACAGCTTATGGAAACAGCTGATTTTCGAAATCATGCAAATTGCATGAGTGGGAAATTTTCTACATGCAAGTTGCGGGATTTGGGATGGGCGTAAGGCCATGAATTTACGAGGTTTTGTGAAATACGGGCGGTACGCAGCTCAGCAGGTGCCTCAGCAAAAAAATGCCCCATCTCTCGATGGGGCATTTCCTTTATCTTTGTATTATCAGCCCCCGGTACCAGTACCAGTACCAGTACCGGTACCGGTACCAGTCCCAGTCCCACCCGCGGCGGTGCAGCCAGTTGGAGCATAGTCGGCAATAGCCGTCGTTGCGCATGTCCAATCACCTACCGCAGTGCGTGAAAGCGTAATGGTTTTATCTGCAATTGCAGCTGGTGCTTTTTCCAACGCACATACAATACTGCCAGTGCCAGCACTCGGGTTGCCCGCCACGGTGAACTTGCAGTTATTCGTGGTAGCCGGTCTATCTCCCAGCCCTGGCGCCGCGCCTTGGTTCATAGCGTCCTCAAATGGAATTTTCAACGCCGATATCTCTGCCAAACCAGCTGTCATTTTCGCCCGCGCCTGATACTTCGAATAAGCCGGCAAAGCAAACGTCGCCAAAATCCCGATAATCGCCACCACGATGAGCAGCTCGATAAGCGTAAAACCTTTCTGTGTGTTCATTAACAAAGCTCCGGTGCATGAGTCAAAATCCCATGATCTGATTAGCCCAAAGCACAGCTCATGCCAAACCCTTTACCCGCAGTCGGCCACGGGGAAAAGACGTCAGAGTGCCCTTTCCTACCCCCAGCATCCGCACTTTCTGACAATTATTGTCACCTCGGCATCCATGGTTTGGCTCTGCCGGTTGACTACGCTATAAGTCATGCATAGTTTGCGTCCGGAATTTCCATGAACGATATCGCCCTAAGCGGCCTGGCCAAGCAATTGGTCCTGGCCGAGCTGATCACTGAAAAAACTGCGCAGCAGGCCTACCTGCAAGCCCAGCGCAGCAAAATCTCCCTGGTCAGTTATCTGGTGCAGAACAAACTGATCAAGAGCCGCCAGATTGCCGAGATCGCGTCCGAGCATTTCGGCATGCCGTTGCTTGATCTCAGCTGCCTCGACAAAGAATCCCAGCCCAGAGGCCTGGTCAGCGAAAAACTCCTGCGCCAGCACCACGCCCTGCCCCTGTGGCGCCGCGGCAACAAGCTGTTCGTCGGCGTTTCCGACCCGACCAATCATCAAGCCATCAACGATATCCAGTTCAGTACCGGGCTCGGCACCGAAGCCATTCTGGTCGAAGACGACAAGCTCTCCGACGCGCTCGACAAATTCTTCGACAACCACAGCACCGGTCTTGAAGACATGGCCGATGTCGACCTCGATGGCGTCGACATCGAGTCGGGCGTCGACAATCGTCAGGATTCCATCGCCGGGCAGGATGCCGATGACGCGCCGGTGGTGCGCTTCGTTCACAAGATGTTGCTCGACGCGATCAAAAGCGGCTCTTCCGACCTGCACTTCGAACCTTATGAAAAAAACTATCGCGTGCGGATGCGCACCGACGGCATATTGCGCGAAGTCGCCAAACCGCCGATCCAGCTGGCCGCGCGAATTGCCGCGCGCCTGAAAGTCATGGCCAGCCTGGACATTTCCGAACGGCGCAAACCTCAGGACGGGCGAATCAAGATGCGCCTGTCGAAGAGCAAATCCATCGACTTTCGGGTCAACACCTTGCCTACCCTATGGGGGGAAAAAGTGGTGATCCGGATCCTCGACCCCACCAGCGCACAAATGGGCATTGACGCGCTCGGCTACGAGCCCGGCCAGAAAGATTTGTACATGGCCGCCCTCAAACAGCCGCAGGGAATGATCCTGGTCACTGGCCCCACTGGTTCCGGTAAAACCGTGTCGCTTTACACCGGGCTTAATATCCTCAATACCGTGGACATCAACATTTCCACGGCCGAGGACCCGGTGGAAATCAACATGGAAGGCATCAATCAGGTCAACGTCAATCCTAAACAGGGCATGGGCTTTCCCCAGGCGTTGCGCTCATTTTTGCGTCAAGATCCTGACGTGATCATGGTCGGCGAGATCCGCGACCTCGAAACCGCCGAGATCGCCATCAAGGCGGCGCAGACCGGTCACCTGGTGTTATCGACCCTGCACACCAACAGCGCCGCCGAAACCCTGACGCGACTGCACAACATGGGCATCCAGGGTTTCAACATCGCCACCTCGGTCACGTTGATCATCGCCCAGCGTCTGGCGCGCAAACTCTGCAGCCATTGCAAGAAACCCATCGACATCCCCCGCGAAGCGCTGATCAAGGAGGGTTTCCCCGAACAGTTGCTCGGCTCGTTCACCATTTATGAGCCGGTCGGCTGCGATCACTGCAACGGCGGTTACAAAGGACGCGTGGGAATTTATGAAGTGGTGAAGAACACGCCAGACCTGCAACGGTTGATCATGGCCGAAGGCAATTCGCTGGAAATCGATACTCAGATGCGCAAGGACGGCTTCAACGACCTGCGAACTTCCGGGCTGATCAAAGCCATGCAAGGCATCACCAGCCTTGAAGAAATCAACCGGGTTACCAAGGATTGAACATGGCGGTCAAAGCAGCAAAAATCAGCGTTTATACTTGGGAAGGTACGGACAGGAAAGGCACCAAAATGGCCGGCGAACTCACCGGCCAGAGCCCGGCACTGATCAAGGCGCAATTGCGCAAACAGGGGATCAACCCGGGCAAGGTGCGCAAGAAATCCGCGTCGATCCTGAACCTGGGCAAACGCATCAAGGCTCAGGACATCGCCCTTTTTACCCGGCAGATGGCGACCATGATGAAGGCCGGTGTGCCGCTGTTGCAGTCGTTCGACATCATTGGCGAGGGCTTCGACAACCCGGCCATGCGCAAACTGGTCGACGAGGTCAAACAGGAAGTCGCGGCAGGCAACAGCTTCGCCGCGGCCTTGCGCAAAAATCCGCAGTATTTCGATGAGCTCTACTGCAACCTCGTTGATGCCGGCGAACAGGCCGGTGCGCTCGATACCTTGCTGGAACGTGTCGCCACTTATAAAGAGAAAAGCGAGGCCCTCAAAGCCAAGATCAAGAAGGCAATGACCTACCCGGCGGCGGTGGTGTTCGTGGCGATCATTGTGACCGGCATCCTGCTGGTCAAGGTGGTGCCGCAATTCGAATCGGTCTTCAAAGGTTTTGGAGCGGAATTGCCGGGCTTCACCGTGATGGTCATCGGCCTGTCGGAGTTTCTGCAGGAATGGTGGTGGGTCATCCTTGGCCTGTTGATCGCGGCAATATTCGGCCTGCGTCATGCTTTCAAAAAATCCCAGGCCTTCAGGGACCGCACCGACACCTGGCTGCTGAAACTGCCGCTGATTGGCACGCTGATGTACAAATCTGCCGTGGCGCGTTACGCGCGCACCCTCTCGACCACGTTTGCGGCCGGCGTGCCGCTGGTGGAGGCGCTTGAGTCAGTAGCAGGCGCCACCGGCAACATCGTGTTCAAGCGCGCGGTGTTGCGCATCAAGCAGGACGTGTCGACGGGCATGCAGCTGAATTTCTCCATGCGCACTTCGGGGATCTTTCCCAACATGGCGATTCAGATGACGGCCATCGGCGAAGAATCCGGTGCACTGGATGACATGCTCGACAAGATCGCCAGTTTCTACGAGGCCGAAGTGGATAACATGGTCGACAACCTCACCAGTCTGATGGAACCTTTCATCATGGTGGTGCTTGGCGTCATTGTCGGCGGTCTGGTGGTTGCGATGTACCTGCCTATCTTCCAACTCGGCTCAGCGATCTGACATGCCTGTGAATGAAATCCTGACTGTCTATCCACTGGCCTTCATCGCTATTGCCGGCATCGTCGGCCTGCTGGTTGGCAGCTTCCTCAATGTAGTGATCTGGCGTCTGCCGAAAATGCTCGCGCGTGAGTGGCGCCAGCAAGCCCTGGAAATCCTCGACTTGCCTGGCGAGCCCGCGCTGCCGACCTATAACCTGATGCTGCCGCATTCCCAATGCCCACACTGCGAACATCGCATTCGCGCCTGGGAAAACATCCCGGTGCTCAGTTATGTGTTTTTACGCGGCCGCTGTGCTGGATGCGCTGCGCCCATCAGCAGACGCTATCCATTGATCGAACTGGCGTGCGGCGCGCTGTCGGCGTTCGTGGCCTGGCATTTCGGTTTCGGCTGGCCGGCGGCGATGGTGCTGCTGCTGACCTGGGGCTTGTTGGCGATGAGCCTGATCGACGCCGAACATCAACTGCTGCCGGATGTGCTGGTGCTGCCGTTGCTGTGGCTGGGGTTGATCGTCAACAGTTTCGGCCTTTTCGTACCGCTGCATGAGGCCTTGTGGGGGGCAGTGGCCGGTTACCTGGCGTTGTGGTCGGTGTTCTGGCTGTTCAAGTTGATCACCGGCAAGGACGGAATGGGTCATGGCGATTTCAAATTGTTGGCAATGCTGGGCGCCTGGGGCGGCTGGCAGATTTTGCCGCTGACGCTCCTCCTGTCCTCACTGGTCGGTGCCGTCATTGGCCTGATCATGCTGCGCCTGCGAGACGCGCAAACGTCGACGCCAATCCCTTTTGGTCCTTATCTGGCCATTGCCGGCTGGATTGCCTTGCTCTGGGGTGGTCAAATAACCGCCTTCTATTGGCAGCTTGTCGGTTTGCAATGAATACCCCTGTGGAAAAACCCTGGATTCTCGGCCTGACCGGCGGTATCGGCAGTGGCAAAAGTGCGGCGGCCGAGCATTTCATCGACCTCGGCGTGCACGTGGTGGACGCCGATCACGCAGCACGCTGGGTGGTCGAGCCGGGCCGTCCGGCGCTGGCGAAGATTGCCGAACATTTCGGTGCCGGCGTGCTGCAAGGCAATGGCCAACTCGATCGCGCCGCGCTACGCAAGTTGATCTTTGAGGTGCCCGAGGAACGCCTCTGGCTCGAGGCGCTGCTGCATCCGCTGATCGCCGAGGAGATCGTCGAGCATCTGGGCAAGGCACAATCGCCTTACGCGATCCTGGTGTCGCCGCTGCTGATCGAGTCCGGCCAGCACAGCATGACCCAGCGTGTGCTGGTGGTCGATGCCCCCGAGCAGTTGCAGATCGAACGCACCTTGCAACGTGATCGGACCAGCGAGCAACAGGTTCAGGCGATCCTCAAGGCGCAATCCAGCCGCGAGGATCGCGTGAGCCATGCCGACGATGTCGTGGTCAACGACCGCGACCTCGCCTGGTTGCACAGCGAGGTCGAGCGTCTGCATCACTTTTACCTTACTTTGCGTGGAGGCCAGTCATGAGCCAAACCCCAACCGTTGATTGCCCAACCTGTGGCGCCCCTGTCGAATGGAGCCCGCAAAGCACCTTCCGGCCGTTCTGTTCCGACCGCTGCAAACTGATCGACCTGGGCGCCTGGGCGTCGGAAGAACACAAGATTCCGGTCAGCCCGGACGCCGAAGACGATCTGTTCAGCGAAGACTTCGAACCTCGTCATTGACCGCGTCAGCGATGACCGCCCGTCAACCTGATCGCATCGGGCGTCGCGGCAAGATCGATCAGGGTTTCGGGTCCTCGTCCTTCCACGGCGCTGAAAGGTAGCGCGTGCGGTTGAAGGTTTCCAGCCACTCCGGGCTGAACACCACCAGCGCGCTGACCACCATCCCGTTAATGAATGCCTCCGGAAAAATGATCAACCACAGGTAACCGACGAAATCCTCCAGCCAGTACGGCATGGCGAATCGTCCGTCGAACCACAACAACCACAGCGTCAGCAACAGGCACAACAACGCCGATACGGCCGCTGCAAAAAAACCCGAAACGAAGATATACACAAAAGGATTTCGCGGTTGCGCGCGCTCCACCAGAATCGCGCAGCACTCGGTCACCAGCACCGGCAGCAAAATCAGCAGCGCACCGTTCACCCCCATCGCCGCCAGGTCCTGACGCCCCATCAGCATCAGCCCCACCTGCGCAACCAGCCCGCCGACGATCGCCAGCGGCCAATCGAGCAGCAGTGTCACCGCCGTCATGCCCAAAAAATGGTAGGACACCCCGGTGTCGAAATCCCGCCGCACCAGCCACAGCATGAACAGCGCAAACACAGTGCCGAACAACAGATGCTGGCGCCGCCTGTCCGCGAACAACTCCACCCAGGGCGCTCGACAGACGGCCCACAGCAACACCGGCGCATAGATGAGCCAACCCACTGCGAGGCTCTGCGGTGATAACAATTCGGCGCCGATCATGGGTGCAAGGTCTCCGGCACTTGGGCCAATACACGCGAGAGGATCGCCAGGCCTGCAGAGCGCTCCTGAGGATCGCCCTCAGTCTAAACCGGGGTTTGCGGTGGCATTAAGTAACGCATCCCACCGACGTTAATGGATTTATTGCCTAGACTCTTTTTTGTCCACCGTACGTTTTGGAATAAACGTCACCATAACAACAAGAGGAACACGTGAATGCTCAAGTCTTTTTGCAAGGCAGCCGTCTGCGCGCTCGCAGTGGGGGCGTCGGGTCTGGCGCTGGCCGACGATCCCGTCATCATCAAATTCTCCCACGTCGTTGCCGAACAGACACCCAAGGGTCAAGGCGCGCTGATGTTCAAGAAGCTGGTGGAAGAACGCCTGGCCGGCAAAGTCCGGGTCGATGTTTATCCCAACTCTTCGTTATTTGGTGACGGCAAGGAAATGGAGGCACTGCTGTCGGGCGATGTGCAGCTGATTGCGCCGTCGCTGGCAAAATTCGAGCAGTACACACCCAAGTTGCAGCTGTTCGACCTGCCGTTTCTGTTCAACGACATCGCCGCAGTCGATCGTTTTCAGCTCAGTCCTGAAGGGCAGAACTTGCTCAAGTCCATGGAGAGCAAGAACATCACCGGCCTGGCGTATTGGCACAACGGCATGAAGCAGTTGTCGGCCAACAAGGCGCTGCGTGAACCCGGCGATGCCCGCGGCCTGAAATTCCGCGTACAAGCCTCCGCTGTGCTGGAAGAGCAGTTCAAGGCTGTTCGCGCCAACCCGCGCAAAATGAGCTTCGCCGAGGTGTACCAGGGCTTGCAGACTGGCGTCGTGAATGGCGCGGAGAACCCCTACTCGAACATCTACAGCCAGAAAATGCACGAGGTGCAGAAATTCATCACGGAAACCGACCACGGATTGCTCGACTACATGCTGATCACCAACACCAGATTCTGGAGCGGCTTGCCGGCGGATGTGAGAACCGAGCTGGACAAGATCATCGTCGAGGTCACTGCGCAGGTTAACAAGGATGCCGAGAAGCTGAACCAGGACGCCAAACAGAACATTCTCACCGCCAAAACCACCGAGATCATCACCCTGACTCCGGATCAGCGCGGCAAATGGCGTGAAGCGATGAAACCGGTGTGGGCGAAGTTCGAAGCGGCTATTGGCGCTGACCTGATCAAGGCCGCCGACGCCGCCAACCAGGCTCAGTAATCTGCCCGTGGGCGCCGCCCGAACGGGCGGCCCCTCATGCACCGTCGTCACTCGATCGGGAGATGCCACTCATGAATGCCTTGCGGCGCATCTGGGAACATTTCGAAGAAGGCTTCATCGTTTTCCTGCTGGCGGCGATGACGCTGGTGACCTTTGTTTACGTCATCGTGAACAACCTTTACAGCGTGTTCTACAGTTTTGCCGACTCATGGCCGAGCGCCAGTGAGCCGCTGTTCGCGATCGGCGACAGCATCATGGGCATGGCGCAGGCGATGACCTGGAGTATTTCGATGACCAAAGCCTTGTTCGCCTGGCTGATCTTTTTCGGCTTGTCGTACGGGGTGCGCACCGCAGGGCACATAGGCGTGGACGCTTTAGTGAAACTGGCGAGCAAACCGGTGCAGCGCTACATCGGCATCGTTGCCTGCCTGTGTTGCCTCGGCTACGCGGGCCTGCTCAGTGTCGCCAGTTTCGAATGGATTCAAACCCTGTTCGTTGCCGGCATCGGCGCCGAGGACCTCGGCCATTACGGCATCATGCAATGGCACATCGGGCTGATCGTGCCGGTGGGATTCGCCCTGGTGTTTATCCGTTTTGCCGAAATTTTCGTGCGCATCGTGCAAAACCGTCAGACCGGTCTGGGTCTGGCGGACGAAGCAGCGGACGTTTTGAAGCTCACCGAGCACGAGGATGACCGTAAATGACCATCCTCTTTCTCTTTGTCGCGCTGTTCGTGCTGATGTTCATCGGCGTGCCGATTGCCGTGTCTTTGGGGTTGGCCGGTTCATTGACGATCCTGATGTTCAGCCCCGACTCCGTACGCTCGCTGGCCATCAAGCTGTTCGAGACGTCCGAGCATTACACGCTACTGGCGATCCCGTTCTTCCTGTTGGCGGGCGCGTTCATGACCACGGGTGGCGTGGCGCGGCGCCTGATCGACTTCGCCAACGCCTGCGTCGGTCATATCCGCGGCGGTCTGGCCATCGCCGCGGTGCTGGCGTGCATGCTGTTCGCCGCGCTGTCCGGCTCCAGCCCTGCCACGGTGGCAGCGGTGGGTTCGATTGCCATCGCAGGCATGGTTCGCTCCGGTTATCCACAGGCGTTCGGTGCCGGGATCGTGTGCAACGCCGGGACTCTGGGCATTCTGATCCCGCCCTCCATCGTGATGGTGGTGTATGCCGCGGCGACGGAAACCTCGGTCGGCAAGTTGTTCATGGCCGGCGTGGTGCCGGGGCTGATGCTGGGTACGTTTCTGATGATCGCCATCTACGTTGTAGCGGTCAGGAAAAACCTGCCCGCCATGCCGCGAGCGACGATCCGTGAATGGCTGACGGCTGCCCGCAAGGCCATATGGGGCCTGCTGCTGATGGTGATCATCCTCGGCGGCATCTACTCCGGAATGTTCACCCCGACCGAAGCTGCGGCAGTGGCGGCGGTTTATTCGGCGTTCGTGGCATTGTTCGTCTACAAGGACATGACGTTTCGCGAAACGCCAAAAGTACTGCTCGAATCGGCCAAGCTGAGCATCATGCTGATGTTCATCATCGCCAACGCCATGCTCTTCGCCCACGTGCTGACCACTGAGCAGATACCGCAAACAATTACTGCGTGGGTGATCGCTGCAGGCCTGACACCCGTGACTTTCCTGCTGGTGGTCAACATCGTGCTGCTGATCGCGGGGGCTTTCATGGAACCGTCAGCGATCATCCTGATTCTGGCTCCCATCCTGTTTCCGATTGCCATGGAGCTGGGGATCGATCCGATTCACCTCGGCATCATCATGGTGGTCAACCTGGAGATCGGACTGATTACGCCGCCCGTGGGGCTCAACCTGTTCGTCACGTCGGCGGTTACCGGCATGTCGCTGGGCGCAACCATCCGCGCGGCCATGCCGTGGCTGATCATTCTGCTGCTGTTCCTGATATTGATCACCTATGTGCCGTGGATTTCCCTGGTTCTGCCAAACTGGCTGGGAATGACGTGACGGGGCGTTACCATGACGACGCATTAGAACGCTAAGCTTGGGTCTATGGATGATTCAGATTACTTACGCCTGCTGACCATTGCGGCCGAGCAAGCCAACGCGTTCCTCTCCAATGCCCGCAAATGGGAGCGTGAGCGGTGGGTGTGCCAGCGCCTTTTGCAGGGGCTGAACATTCCCTACCGCGTCGACGAATTCGCCCCCGCCGGAGAGCCGCCGGACGTGCTGTTTCGCGACGCCAGTTTTGAAGTGTTCTTCGTCCTCGATGAAGGACGCCGCCTCAATGACGAATGGCGCGATGAACTGCAACGCCGACGCAGTGCATTTTCCCTGAGCCAGCTGGTGCGGCGCGAGGCCAAACCCAAGCGCATCCCCGCCAATGAATTCCTGATGAGACTGGCGCCGACCTTGCGCAAAAAAGCCCACAACTACAAAGAGCGCGGCATGGACCTGGGGGAGCTGGACATCATTGCCTTCGCGAGTCTCAAGCGCGAAGTGCTCGACCTCAACAGCCATTTCCCGCCGCCGACTGAATACCTGCGCCAGGGCTGGCGCTCGTTGTCGCTGGTCGGACCGACGTTCGCGCGCGTGCTGTTCGCCCACCCGGATGCGCCGGATTTTCTGCGCAGCAATCTCGGGCGCAGCATCGTCTTCGACGTCGGGATCAGCCTGTGACGCCATTGCAGGAATTGATCGCCGCAGTGCCGCAACAAGGTCGCGTTCGCTGGATCGGTGTGCGCCCGGAAAGGCATGCGCCGATGATTGAACTCGAAGCGGTGGAAGCGCGCCTTGAGGCTGGCTTGACCGGTGATCGCGCGCGACCCGGCATACGCAATGCGCGGCAAGTTACGCTGATTCAGTGGGAACATCTGGCTGTCATCAGTTCGCTGCTGGGCCGGGCCGATGACCATCCGCTGACGCCTGCGGACTTGCGGCGCAACATCGTCGTCAGCGGCATCAACCTGTTCAGCCTCAAGGGGCGGCGCTTCAGAATCGGCCAGGCGATTTTCGAAACCACCGGCTGGTGTCAGCCCTGCGCGCGCTTGCAGAACAACCTCGGCCCGGGCACTTTCCAGGCCGTGCGCGGGCATGGCGGAATCACCGCCCGGGTGCTACAAAGCGGGATCATTCGCCTCGAAGACGCAGTAAGCATCGAGCCGATTCCAGACACCGGTTATGCTCCGTTCAACGTGCGATGAAACGCGCTGTAGCTTCTTTACATTCAGCAACGTCTACCTGACGAGGCCTATATGACCAGCCGCCTGAACCCCGACGACCAGAAGCATGTCGAAGAGTACCTGCAATTGGCACAGCACCAGGTCGAGCGCCGGCCTTTCCGGCCGTGGATGCTCCTGGTACTGGTCGTCGCAGTGACCATTGGTTTAGGCCTGTTGAGCCGATTTATCAGTTACCTGACGCTATGAGCTGCCGAGGGTCTGTTGACGTTTGATGACGAACCGTCATCAAACGTCAACAGACCCTCATGCTCGCTCGGGTAATTGCACCGATTTCTTTTAGCCTTGCGAGATATCCCCATGACTCATCGTATTGTCATCGTTGGCGGCGGCGCCGGCGGTCTGGAGTTGGCTACCCGTCTGGGTAAGACTCTGGGCAAGCGCGGCACGGCCAGTGTGATGCTGGTCGACGCCAACCTGACCCACATCTGGAAACCGTTGTTGCACGAAGTGGCGGCCGGTTCTCTGAACTCTTCCGAAGACGAACTCAACTACGTTGCCCAGGCAAAATGGAACCACTTCCAGTTTCAGCTGGGGCGTATGAGCGGGCTTGATCGCGGGCAGAAAAAAATTCAGCTGGCCGCCACCTATGACGAAGCCGGGCTGGAACTGGTGCCGGCACGTGAAGTGGGCTACGACTCGCTGGTAATCGCGGTCGGCAGCACCACCAATGATTTCGGTACGCAAGGCGCGGCGCAGCACTGCCTGTTCCTCGATACGCGCAAGCAGGCCGAGCGTTTCCATCAGCAATTGCTCAATCACTATCTGCGCGCCCACGCCGGGCAAACCGACAAGGTAGAGCAGATCAGCGTCGCCATCGTGGGTGCCGGTGCCACCGGTGTCGAACTGGCCGCCGAGCTGCACAACGCCGCGCATGAATTGGCGGCGTACGGGCTGGACCGGATCAAACCGGAAAACATGCACATCACCCTCATCGAGGCCGGGCCACGGGTGTTGCCTGCCCTGCCGGAACGGATCGGCGGGCCTGTGCATAAAACCCTGGAGAAACTCGGGGTGAATGTCATGACCAATGCGGCGGTCAGTGAAGTGACGGCAGAAAGCCTGATTACCGCCGATGGCAACGTGATCAACGCCAGCCTGAAAGTGTGGGCAGCCGGGATTCGCGCGCCGGGTTTTCTCAAGGACATCGACGGTCTGGAAACCAACCGAATCAATCAACTGCAAGTGCTGCCGACCCTGCAAACCACTCGCGACGAGAACATCTTCGCGTTCGGCGATTGCGCGGCTTGCCCGCAACCGGGCACTGATCGCAACGTGCCGCCACGGGCGCAAGCAGCGCATCAACAGGCGTCGTTGCTGGCGAAGTCGCTGAAATTGCGGATCGAAGGCAAAGCGCTGCCGGAATACAAATACACCGATTACGGCTCGCTGATTTCGCTGTCGCGCTTTTCCGCTGTGGGTAACTTGATGGGTAACCTGACGGGGAGCGTGATGCTTGAAGGCTGGCTGGCGCGGATGTTTTACGTGTCGCTGTACCGCATGCACCAGATGGCACTGTATGGCGCGTTTCGTACGGCGATGTTGATGTTGGGCAGCAAGATCGGACGCGGGACGGAGCCTCGGTTGAAGCTGCATTAAGATTTTCAGCGTCCATTAGGGCGTCTTCGCGGGCAAGCCACGCGCCCACAAGTTATGTGTCGACCATGAAATCTGAGCCCGGCACATGACCTGTGGGAGCGTGCGAGCGGCGATCCGACTTGTCCGCGATGCGGGCACCCTGGTCTTCACTTGTGTGTCCCAGTGTATCTACCTCCGCCGTTTCGCCACTTCGCTTACAAACTCCTCCTCCCGCGACTCAGTAGCGATACAACATCGCCGCTAAATGGCCACACCCGGGCAAGGCACCCTGCCCGCCACGGGTATCTCGCGCCGAATTCCAGACAGTCGCGCCGAAGTCCGATTTCGCCAGGATCGACACCAACCATGACGGCTTCATTGACGAGCAGGAGGCTTACGACAACGTCAAAGCCAGTTTCGAAGGCAACGGCAAAAAAATGCCCACAGGGCTGTTCCAACACCTGAAAGATCAAGACGGCGCTTAAGCCTGTCAAAATAAAGCAGGCAAAAAAAATCCCCGTATCTTTCGATACGAGGATTTTTAATATGGTCGGGGTAAGGGGATTCGAACTCCTGACATCCTGCTCCCAAAGCAGGCGCGCTACCGGACTGCGCTATACCCCGGTAAAAAAAAGGCACCTTTAAAAGGCGCCTTCTGCGAACAGAGCTTTTGGCGTCTGATCTTAAGATTCGATTCCAGCGTTAACTGGTTTCAAAAATGGTGGGTCGTGTGGGATTCGAACCTACGACCAATTGGTTAAAAGCCAACTGCTCTACCAACTGAGCTAACGACCCAAAAATGGTCGGGGTAAGGGGATTCGAACTCCTGACATCCTGCTCCCAAAGCAGGCGCGCTACCGGACTGCGCTATACCCCGGTTTGAAATTGGCTCCGTGACCAGGACTCGAACCTGGGACCCAATGATTAACAGTCATTTGCTCTACCGACTGAGCTATCACGGAACTACATATTTCAATTACAACGTTTGAAGCTTTACTGCGACTCTTCGACCCGCTCGCATCACTGCGTTCGTGTGTCTGAGGCGCGCTATTCTACAATCTTAAGAACCTCTGTCAACCCTTTAAATTGCTTTCAAGTTAATGATTTGCAACTTATTTCAGATTTCTGCTTGGGGAGCAAAAACCCTTCCGGGTGACGTACTGCGGGGCGCACTTTACAAGCCTTTTCCTTTGAGTTCAACAACCTGACGAAAAAAAGGCCCCGCAATGCGGGGCCTCTCGGGTTCCGCAGATTACGTGGATCAGACGAAGACGATTTCGTCGTTTTCCACCACACCTTTCGCCGTGTTGCCGGGCATGAAATGCCCCGACAGAATCAGCTGGGCCAGCGGGTTTTCGATCCAGCGCTGGATCGCTCGTTTCAGCGGTCGCGCACCGTAGACCGGGTCGTAACCGACGGCGATCAACTTGTCCATCGCCTCCGGACTGAGCTCCAGCTTCAACTCGCGCTCGGTCAGGCGGCTGCGCAGACGACCCAACTGAATCTCGGTGATGCCCGCAATCTGATCCCGCGCCAATGGCTCGAAGATCACCACTTCGTCGACCCGATTGATGAACTCCGGACGGAAGTGCGTGGAAATCGCATCCATCACCGCCGCACGTTGCGCCTCCCGATCACCGACCAGCTCCTGGATCTGCGCCGAGCCCAGGTTGGAAGTCATGACAATCACGGTGTTCTTGAAATCCACCGTGCGCCCATGACTGTCGGTCAGGCGGCCGTCTTCCAATACTTGCAGCAAGATATTGAAAACATCCGGGTGGGCCTTCTCGACCTCGTCCAAGAGGATCACCGAGTAAGGCTTGCGACGCACGGCCTCGGTCAGGTAGCCGCCCTCTTCATACCCCACATAGCCTGGTGGCGCGCCGATCAATCGAGCCACGGAATGCTTCTCCATGAACTCGGACATATCGATCCGCACCATCGCCTCTTCGGTATCAAAGAGGAACTCGGCCAGCGCCTTGCACAGCTCGGTTTTACCGACACCGGTCGGGCCGAGGAACATGAACGAACCGCTCGGACGATTCGGATCGGACAAACCGGCCCGCGAACGCCGCACGGCGTTGGAAACCGCGATCACCGCTTCGTCCTGACCGATCACGCGGTGATGCAACAGGCTTTCCATCTTCATCAGCTTGTCGCGCTCGCCCTCGAGCATTTTCGACACAGGAATGCCCGTCCACTTCGACACGACTTCGGCGATCTCTTCTTCAGTCACTTTACTGCGCAGCAACTGGTTTTCGCTTTTGCCATGCTGGTCGACCATCTGCAGGCTGCGCTCCAGGTCCGGGATCACCCCATATTGCAGCTCGGCCATGCGGTTCAGGTCGCCTTTGCGGCGTGCGGCTTCCAGCTCCTGACGGGACTGTTCGATCTTCTGCTGGATCTGGGCAGAGCCCTGGACTTCGGCTTTTTCCGAGTTCCAGATCTCCTCAAGGTCTGAATATTCACGCTCATGACGGGCGATTTCTTCCTGGAGCTTTTCCAGACGTTTCTTCGCTGCGTCGTCGCTTTCTTTCTTCAGCGCCTGGGATTCAACCTTCAGCTGAATCAGACGCCGCTCCAGACGGTCGAGCACTTCCGGCTTGGAGTCGATCTCCATGCGAATGCGGCTCGCCGCCTCATCGATCAGGTCGATGGCTTTGTCCGGCAACTGGCGATCGGTGATGTAACGGTGGCTGAGCTTGGCCGCAGCGATGATCGCACCGTCGGTGATCGCCACCTTGTGGTGAACCTCGTAGCGCTCTTTCAGGCCGCGCAGAATCGCGATGGTGTCTTCTTCGCTGGGCTCTTCCACCAATACCTTCTGGAAGCGACGCTCGAGTGCGGCGTCCTTCTCTATATATTGGCGGTATTCGTTCAGCGTGGTGGCGCCAACGCAGTGCAATTCGCCACGAGCCAGTGCCGGCTTGAGCATGTTACCCGCGTCCATCGAGCCTTCGCCTTTGCCGGCGCCGACCATGGTATGCAGCTCGTCGATGAACAGAATGATCTGTCCTTCCTGCTTCGACAGTTCATTAAGCAGGGATTTCAGGCGTTCTTCGAACTCGCCACGGTACTTGGCGCCTGCAATCAACGCGCCCATGTCCAGCGACAACAGGCGCTTGCCTTTGAGGCCGTCCGGCACTTCGCCATTGATGATGCGCTGCGCCAAACCTTCGGCGATCGCGGTTTTACCGACGCCAGGCTCACCAATCAGCACCGGGTTATTTTTGGTGCGGCGTTGCAGCACTTGAATGGTCCGGCGAATTTCGTCATCACGGCCGATTACCGGGTCAAGCTTGCCCTCTTCGGCGCGCTTGGTCAGGTCGACCGTGTATTTGTCCAGCGCCTGGCGCGACTCTTCGTGGTTGGCGTCATTGACAGCTTCGCCGCCACGCAGGTTGTTGATCGCGTTTTCCAGGGCTTTCTTGCTGACACCCTGACCGAGCAACAGCTTGCCAAGCTTGCTGTTCTCGTCCATCGAGGCGAGCAGCACCAGCTCGCTGGAGATGAACTGGTCACCTTTCTGCTGGGCCAGACGGTCAGCCTGATTGAGCAGGCGCGCCAGGTCCTGGGCCATGTTCACGTCGCCAGTCGGGTTCTGGATTTTCGGCAGTTGGTCGAGTTCTTTGGTCAGCTCTTTACGCAGGCTGTTGACGTCGAAGCCCACCTGCATCAACAGGGGTTTGATCGAGCCACCCTGCTGTTCAAGCATGGCTTGCATCAAGTGCGCCGGCTCGATGCCGGGATGGTCAAGGCCGACGGCCAGAGATTGGGCGTCGGACAGAGCTAACTGCAATTTGCTGGTTAAACGATCTATACGCATGGGTCACCTTCCTTTTGAGCAGGCCGGACCTTTGAAACATCCTGAATGAAGAAACCTGCCAGATACCACTGTAGATGCGGTCGATTCCGAGAGTTTCAAGCGGCGATCAGTTGATGCAGATCAGGGGAGTCTAGCGTTCCAGCCAAACAAAGGAGGCAAACCGACCAGTGCGTGACGCGCGGCGGTAAGAAAAGAAGCGCGGATCGCTGACGGTGCAGAAACCGCCGCCGTATACCGCGGTGACACCACGAGCAGCCAGCCGCAAACGTGCCAGCTCATAGATGTCCGCCATGAATTTTCCATCGTTCCGACTGGGCACGAAGGCCTTGGCAGCTTGCGGCAGTTGCTCGACAAAGGTCTCGCGTACTTCCGGGCCAACCTCAAAAGCGTTCGGGCCAATGGCCGGACCGAGCCAGACCAGAATCTCTTCCGGCGGTACGGCCAGCGTATCCAGGGTCGCCTCCAGCACACCGGCTACCAAACCGCGCCAACCGGCATGGGCCGCCGCCACGCGGGTACCCGCACGATCGCAAAACAACGCGGGCAGGCAATCGGCGGTCATCGCCACGCAGGCGATACCGGGTGTTGCCGTCCAGCTCGCGTCAGCGGTCGCTGTTACGCGTGGGTCGGCGTGGGCCACGGCAATGCCGTGAACCTGCTTCAACCAGGCCGGACGGATGGAAAAATGATCGGTGAGACGACGGCGGTTTTCGGCAACCGCTTCAGGGCTGTCGTCAACGTGATTGCCAAGGTTGAGGCTATCGAACGGCGCCAGACTGACGCCGCCCGCACGGGTGGTTACACAGGCTTTTACCCCGGCAGGCACAGGCCAGTCGGGAATCAGCCAGTCACTCATCCGATGAATGCCTCGCGGTCTTGCTTGAGCAAGGTCAGCAACCAGACAAAATCGTCCGGAAGTGGCGATTCCCAGCTCATGCGCTTACCGGTCGTCGGGTGATCCAGCTCCAGGAACCGCGCGTGCAGTGCCTGACGCGGGAACGCTTTCAACGATTCGACCATGGTCACACTTGCCGCCGGCGGAATACGGAAACGACCGCCGTAGGCAGGATCTCCGACCAACGGGAAGTTGATGTGCGCCATGTGCACACGAATCTGGTGCGTACGTCCCGTTTCCAGCTTCACCCGCACGTGGGTGTGGGAGCGGAAACGTTCAAGAACACGATAATGGCTGACGGCTTGCTTGCCGCCTTCCATCACCGCCATGCGCTGGCGTTGCTGGCCGTGCCGACCGATCGGCGCGTTGATTTTGCCGCCGGCCGTCACGACACCGATCACGATGCATTCGTAGATGCGGCTGACGCTGCGGCTCTGCAACTGTGTAACCAGCTGCGTCTGCGCTTGAATGGTCTTGGCCACCACCATCAGACCGGTGGTGTCCTTGTCCAGACGATGCACGATACCGGCGCGGGGCACATTGATAATGTCCGGCACGTGGTGCAGCAAGGCGTTGAGCAAGGTGCCGTCAGCGTGGCCGGCAGCCGGATGCACCACCAGACCCGCAGGCTTGTTGATCACCAGGATGTCGTCATCTTCATAGACGATGTCCAGCTCGATGTCCTGGGCGATCCATTCACCCTGAGCTTCCTGCTCGGCAGTGAGCTCGAGAATGGCGCCACCGTGGACGATGTCTCGCGGGCGGATAACCGCTCCATCCACAGTCAGGCGGCCGTCCTTGATCCAGGCGGAAAGGCGCGAGCGCGAGTGCTCAGCGAATAATTGTGCGGCGATTTGATCGAGGCGTTGGCCGCCCAAATCGGACGGCACCTCTGCGCGAAGTTCAATTTTATCGGACATGCTCAGACTAGGCGTCGGCACAGCCTTTGGTTTCGGCTGCGCGCTTGTGGTTAAATACGGCGTCTTTTGCCCCGAGGCTATTCAACGGGGCGCTCATCATAACAGGACGGCCCCGCCCAAGACAGCGGCCGTCATAGGGACGCAAGCCGCCATGCAAGTGAAACACCTGCTGCTGATCGCCATCCTCGCATTGACCGCTGCTTGCTCATCGAAGGAAGTCGTAGACGAAAACCTGAGCGAGGTCGAGCTGTACCAGCAGGCTCAGCGCGATCTGGACAACAACAGCTACACCGCCGCCACAGCCAAGCTGAAGGCGCTGGAGTCGCGTTATCCGTTCGGGCGCTACGCCGATCAGGCTCAACTGGAACTCATCTACGCCAACTACAAGAACGCCGAGCCTGAGGCTGCGAAGTCTGCCGCCGAGCGTTTCATTCGTTTGCATCCCCAGCATCCGAACGTGGATTACGCGTATTACCTCAAGGGTCTGACGTCTTTCGACCAGGACGTCGGCCTGTTGTCGCGTTTCCTGCCGCTCGACATGACCAAGCGTGACCCGGGCGCTGCTCGCGACTCCTACAACGAGTTCGCTCAGCTGACCAGCCGCTTCCCCAACAGCCGCTACTCGCCGGACGCCAAGCAGCGCATGATTTACCTGCGCAACCTGCTGGCGGCCTACGAGATTCACGTCGCCGACTATTACCTGACCCGTCAGGCCTATGTCGCCGCCGCGAACCGTGGCCGTTATGTGGTGGAAAACTTCCAGGAAACCCCGGCGGTCGGCGACGGCCTGGCGGTGATGACCGAGTCTTACCAGCGTCTGCACCTGGACGAACTGGCGGCCACCAGCCTGGAGACCCTGAAGCTCAACTATCCGGATCATCCAAGCCTGCAAGACGGTCAGTTCGTGCCTTCTCGTGACGAGGCTGACAACCGGTCGTGGCTGAGCAAGGCGACATTGGGCCTGATCGAATCGCGTCCACCACTGCCACCGGGCGAAACACGCGCCAATCAGGATGTGCAGAAGCAATTCCAGGACGCCAAGGATGCCATTCCCAGCGACCTCAAACCTAAAGATGAAAATGGCGATGTGATTGAAGAAGAGGAACCGGAAGCGGAAAGCAACGACCGCTCGTGGTTCAGCTACATGACCTTCGGCGTGTTCGACTGACACTCCCGGTTGTGCCAAAAGGAGCCTTGCGAGGCTCCTTTTTTATTGCCTGTTGTTTTGCCGCGAATGATTGAGCTGTGCGCTGGTGATGTCCTTGGCTAAACTGCGGAATCACTCGTCATAAAGCAGCTCATCATGCTTCGTTTATTGTTCTGGATCGCCCTGATTGCCGCTGCGATATGGCTGTGGCGCAAGTTCAAGGGATCAAATTCCAGCCGGTCCACTGCTGAAAAAGATGCGGCGCCTATGGTTCGCTGCGCTCATTGCGGCGTGCATCTGCCCCGCGATCGCGCGCTGAGCCTAGAACAGCAGTGGTATTGCAGCCAGGCTCACCTTGAGCAAGGCCCGGGCTCCAGTGATCGCTGAGGCCTCCAGCCCCGGCGACAAACAGGCGCGGCGACTGCTGCGCCTTTACCATCTCTACCGTTTGAGTGTCGGCGTCATTCTGGTGCTGCTGATTTCCAGCAACATGGACCAGTTGCTGACGTCCGCCAATGACGACTTGTTGCGCAGTGGCAGCTGGCTTTATCTGATCCTGAACATCGTGCTGGTGGTGTTCTTCGAGAAGACCCGCCGCCCAACGCAGCTGTTCACTCTCGCTCTGGTTGACGTTTTATTGCTGTGCGGCCTGTTCTATGCGGCCGGCGGTGTTGCCAGCGCCCTCGGCAATTTGTTGATCGTATCCGTAGCCATCAGCAATACACTGCTGCGCAGCCGGATCGGTTTGCTGATTGCCGCCGTCGGCGCGCTCGGCATTGTCGGGCTGAGCTTTCTCCTGAATCTCAGCCATCCCGCCAGCCCCAACGATTACCTGCAGGTCGGCACGCTCGGCGCGCTGTGTTTCGCCGCCGCGCTGCTGGTGCAAGGTCTGGTCCAGCGGCTGGAGGTCAGTGAAACCCTGGCCGAGCAACGGGCCAGCGAAGTCATGGGGTTGGAGGCCCTGAACGCGTTGATTCTGCAGCGCATGCGCACAGGCATCCTGGTGCTCGATGATCAGCGACGGGTGCAGCTGGCCAACCACAGCGCCCTCTCGTTACTGGGCCGCAGCCACCTTGAAGGCCAACGGCTCGAGGACTGCTCCTCCGATCTGGTCGAACGCCTTCAGTTATGGCGCAACAACCCGACCCTGCGCCCGCAAAGCGTAAAAAGCCCCACCAACGGGATAGAACTCCAACCCAGCTTCATTGCCCTGGACCAGAGCTTTACTCCTCAGACGCTAGTGTTTCTTGAAGACATCGCGCAGATTGCGCAACACGCTCAGCAACTGAAACTGGCCGGCCTTGGCCGCCTGACGGCAGGCATCGCCCATGAGATTCGCAACCCGTTAGGCGCCATCAGTCACGCGGCGCAGCTGCTGCGCGAATCAGAGGAACTGAACAGCGCCGACCGCCGTCTGACGCAGATTATTCAGGATCACTCACAACGGATGAACCGGGTTATCGAAAACGTCCTGCAGTTGTCTCGTCACCAGCAAACCGAACCGCAACGGCTTGATCTGAAACCGTGGCTGGAGCAATTCGTTGCGCAAACGCGCGAGAGCGCCATCGATCGACAACACATTCATCTGCGCATCGGCTCGGGCGACCTCAGAACCCTGATGGACCCGAATCAGTTGACGCAAATTCTCGATAACCTGGTGCGCAATGCCTGGCGGCACAGCGCTCAAGAGCACGATCAGGCGCAGGTATGGCTGAATCTGTTTGTTGATCCCGACAGCCAGTTACCTGTCATCGAAATACTGGACGATGGCGCGGGCGTAGCGCCGGAACAGCAAGCGCATCTGTTCGAACCGTTTTTCACCACCAGCGCTCAAGGCACGGGGTTGGGGCTTTATCTCTCCCGTGAGCTGTGCGAAAGCAACCAGGCGCGCCTGGACTTCAAACCACGCCAAGACGGCGGCTGTTTTCGCATTACTTTTGCTCACGGACGGAAACAAAGTTGAATACAAGCCCAAAGCAAAAAGTCCTCATCGTCGACGACGAACCGGACATCCGCGAACTCCTGGAAATCACTCTGGGACGGATGAAACTCGAAACGTTCAGTGCCTGCAACTTCGCCGAAGCCCATGCCCTGCTCAAGCGCGAGACCTTCGACCTGTGCCTGACCGACATGCGTCTGCCCGACGGCACGGGCCTTGAGCTGGTGCAGCACATTCAACAACGCTGCCCGCAAGTGCCAGTGGCGATGATCACTGCCTACGGCAACCTTGAAACGGCGATCAACGCGCTCAAGGCCGGCGCTTTCGATTTTCTGACCAAACCGGTGGACCTCACGCGGCTGCGCGAACTGGTCAGCAGTGCCCTGCGCATGCCGGCACCCGGCGTGGTCACTGACCGTCGCCTGCTCGGTGACTCGCTGCCCATGCGCAACTTGCGCAAAAAAATCGACAAACTCGCGCGCAGCCAGGCCCCCGTATATATCAGCGGCGAGTCCGGTAGCGGCAAGGAGCTGGTCGCCCGGCTGATTCACGATCAAGGGCCGCGTGCCAACCAGTCGTTCGTCCCGGTCAACTGCGGCGCGATCCCGACGGAATTGATGGAAAGCGAATTTTTCGGCCATCGCAAAGGCAGCTTCAGCGGCGCCATCGAAGACAAGCCCGGGCTGTTCCAGGCGGCCCAAGGCGGGACACTGTTCCTCGATGAAGTGGCTGATTTGCCATTGGCCATGCAAGTCAAACTGTTGCGGGCGATTCAGGAAAAAGCCGTTCGCAGCGTGGGCGGGCAACAGGAAACCGTGGTTGATGTGCGCATCTTGTGCGCCACGCACAAAGACCTAGATGCAGAAGTCGCCGCCGGACGCTTTCGCCAGGACTTGTACTATCGACTAAACGTCATCGAACTGCGGGTGCCGTCCTTGCGCGAACGCCGCGACGACATCGAGGCGCTGGCCAGCCATGTGCTGGAGCGCCTGGCAGCGGCCAGCGGGCAACCGGCAGCCAACCTGTTGCCTCAGGCGCTGGAGGCATTGAAGAGCTATCGCTTCCCGGGCAATGTGCGAGAGCTGGAGAACATGCTGGAACGCGCTCACACCCTGTGCGAAAACCAGCAGATCGAGGCCAGTGATTTGCGTCTGGCGGAAGGCAACTGCAGTGCCGAGAATGGCATGCCGGATCTGACGCGGATCGATAACCTGGAAGATTATCTCGATAACGTCGAACGCAAATTGATCCTCCAGGCATTGGAGGAAACGCGCTGGAACCGCACGGCGGCGGCTCAGCGGCTGAATCTGTCGTTTCGGTCGATGCGCTACCGGCTGAAGAAATTCGGTCTGGATTAAAGTCGGCCGGCCGGGGCATAGGGTCCCGGATCAATGATCGGCGCTCTCCCCAACATCACATCGGCAAACAACTGACACGATGCCGGTGCCAGCACCAGACCATTCCGGTAGTGCCCGCAATTGAGCCACAACCCCTCGAACCCCGGCACCCGACCAATGTAAGGAATGCCTTCCGGCGATCCCGGACGCAAGCCAGCCCAGTGCCCCACTACCTGGGCATCCGCCAACGCCGGGATCAATTCGACCGCCGAGGCTTTCAGACTTTCCAGTGCGGAATCGGTGGGCGTCTTGTCGAAACCTTCGTGTTCCAGCGTGCTGCCAATCAAGATATGCCCGTCGCGCCGGGGAATCGCATAACGCCCCTTGGCCAGCACCATGCTTGGCAAGAAATCGGCCGCGCATTTATACAGAATCATCTGCCCTTTCACCGGTTCCACCGGCAATTCGAGCCCGAGCATCTTCAGCAAATCCCCGCTCCAGGCCCCTGCCGTCAAGACTATCTGGTCACCATGTACGGCACCTGTGCTGGTCTGCACACCGACGACCTTATCGCCTTCCCGAATAAATCCGCTGACTTCGCATTGCTCATGAATCGTCACGTTCGGCAGTGCCAGCAGCGCTGCCTTGAGCGATTTCACCAACCGCGGATTGCGCACGTTGGCAACGTCGGCCATGTAGACGGCGCGGGAAAAACCACCGCCCAACACCGGCACCGCATCATGAACCGTCGAAATATCTACCGTACGCAACGGGCGATTCTCCCGTCTGGCCCATGCGAGCGCCTCGGCTTCATCGTCCAGGTCGAGCCAGTACAACCCGGTGATGTGAACTTCAGGATCAACCCCGGTCGCCGCAAACAGACGCTTGCCCAGTTGTGGATAAAAATCCTGCGACCAGTGCGCCAACGCGGTAACGGCCGGGCTGTAACGCCACGGGTAAAGCGGCGAAACGATACCGCCCCCCGCCCACGACGATTCCTGCCCGACATCCGCCCGATCCAGCAGCACCACGCTGCTCACTTCGCTAGCGAGGTTGAACGCCGTCAGCAAGCCAATCACGCCACCGCCGACAATCACCACTTGTTGTTGCAGGGTCATGTTTCTGATCCAACCGGGAAATAGACAGGGGCGCAAAGGGCGCCCGAAAAAAGAAACTCAGCGACCCCAACAGTCTTTCTTTGTCACGCCGGCCTTGGCGTTGACGATGTCGCGGACACCGGTGTTGTTGATTGTGAAATCGCCGCACTTGTCTGCTGCCATGGCTTTACCGGGCCTGCGCACGGCAGTCAGCGAGAACGTCTGGTCAGCGAGGGTCGGGGTGATGGCGTAGAAATCATTGCCCGCGCTCAGCCCGGTAGCATCGGTGTAGACGCTTTTGTTCGAATAAAACCTTTCGAGAATCTGTGCCTGCTCGGACAGCAGCCCCGCCACTTCCGCCCGACGTCCCTTGTTCACGTATTCAGTAAGGCTGGGGTAACCGATGGTGATAATGATGCCGACGATCGCCACCACAATCAGAATTTCGATCAGGGCGAAGCCTCGGTTGGTTCTGCGCATGCTTCAGCTCCCGCTTATTGAATTTGTCGCCACATGATGCGACGGCTGCCGCTACCGCCGCCGCCCCTCGCGTCCAATGATGTGGGATTACCAGCCGTATCAGTCAGTAGCAGACGCGTTCCGCGATTGACGATAGCGTTCAGCGTCGGAATACCACCGATAAAAATCACGCCGCTGGATATCATGTCAATGTTGTCGACCACCCCGTCGTTATTCGTGCCGAGTATCGAATAGTTGAACATTTTACCGCTGAAGGCATCGAGCACGACCAGCTTGCCGGAACCGAAGCTGGCACATGGGTCCGTGGTGTCCACACTGGCAGTGGTAAAGAAAATTCGCCCCTGCGACAGAGCGGCCTGACTGATCACCCGTTCGCCGGTCAATACGCTGCCGTAACTCAGTGGAAGGTACCACCCTTTCTCTGCCGGATAAGTCACATCGTTCTGGCTGGTGGTGATGAACTGGCCCGAGGCTCCCGAGAACGTGCCGGTTATCGACTGGGCCTGCAAACTCGCCGTGGTGATCTGTCCCGAGCCACCGTCCGCGTCCCACACCGCATAAAACGCCTGCAGGTCCTTGTTGGTCTTGTCGACGGTCTCATTGAATTTGCCTGTGCCGAAAAATACCACTTTGCCACCCACGGAATTGTCTGCCAGCAACGGCTGCGCGGTAATGGGCTGTGTGGCACCTCCCGGGGCGGTGAACAACGGTTTGCCGGCAAATGCCACGCCCCAGCTGTCCGTGCTTTTCGAACTCAAATCAAACTTCCATAACCGGCCTTGCAAGTCCCCACCATAAGCAGCCTGGACCACATTCTGCGAGTTGACCTTGAGTTTCACCGAAGACAAACCATTTCTGGTGTCCTTACTGTCGACGACGATTTTCTTGATCAAAGACCCATCGCGCAGATCCACCACATACAACGCCGCCAGACCCGAACTGCTGCCATAGCCATTGGAAATGAACGCCGCCCACCGACCATCGTCCAAGCGTGCCACTTCCGGACGCGCGTAGGCATAACCCAGATCATTGAATACATTCGCCGGATTTGCCGGCACCGGAGCGCTGATCTCCCAAAGCGCCTTGATCGCGTCACCCGCGGAAGCGTCAAACAGTTGCAGCGCGTAGAACGTCTTGCCACCCGCGCCTGTTCCGCCGACCGCCAGAGTTTTCCAGACATTATCGAGCCGGGCGTCGAACACGCCGAGCTGACCATCGACCAAAAACTTGTGGCCGACGCCATTGATGTAGCCGGGATCGGCGATGATGCGCAACGCTGGCAACACACTAGAGGGCATGTAGGCGTAGCGTCTGTTACCGCTGACCGTGTCGATGACACTCACAAAACCATCGTTGGCGTTGACTATCAGATTGCTGTCCATGTTGATAGCTTTGAAGGACAGATAGGTGCTGTAGCTCGTGTCATTCACCAGATCAGCAGCGGTTTGTTCGGTTGGCGAGGCCAGGACCAGGGGTGAGTTAATGATGTCGCCGAGCAACACACTGCGCACTCTCAAACCATTTTTGTTGGTGCCTTTGCTCCACTCCACCAGATCGATACCAGTAATGCCGATCGGCAATCCCTGACTCAGAACAGCCTGCTGCGCTGTCGAAAAGTTGCGGTAATCCAAGGTGATCAGCGCATTGTTCCACGACTGGTAAACCGGCGGCGGCGCACCCGGTACGATAGTTGTGTCAGTCGTCCAGTGCAGATCAGCGGTATTCACCACCCCGGTGGCAGTGAATCCGAACGATTTGATCGTACCGCGCCAATCTTTAGGGTCGTAAGTCGTCTGGTAAAAAGCCGATCCCAGCCCGACGACCGGAGCGCTCACGGCGCCGCTTCCACCCGAACCGGCTTTCGAGGTGATATCACTGAACGCAGAGCCCAGCGCCGTATTCAGCCCCGCGCTGTCTGTCGCCTGATAGTACTTGCCCTGCCCATATCTAGCCGCTGCGGACAACATTTGATTGGCAGCGGTGAACCCCACCGTGTAGGTGTTCATGTTCTGCCTGACGAAATCCTCGTCCCAGCTTTTGCCACCGACATCAGTGCCGGAGGTGCGCATGTCGATATCGAAGGCGAACTTTGCAATGTCATCCAGGTACAGGGTGTCACCCTCGCCGTCACCCTGCAGATTGTCTCCATCGTTTTTGCTGTCGCCGTCCCAGTTCGGCAGGCGTGCGCCACCGGCCGGATCGTCGGTTGGGAAGTTCCTGTCAAACGTCGGAAGGCCGTCTGTGACGACCACCCCGTAGTTTTTCTGGCACCGATACTGGATCGGGCTGGTGTAGGTTGTCGGCGACGAGTTGTAGTACGGCGTCAGTCCGCGCATATAGCGGGTGATTTCGTAATAGGATTCGGCCAACGGCGTATTGGCGATAGCGCCCAAGCCGTTGATCGACGAAATCAATGAGTTGTAATTGCTGTTCGCTTGGGACTGCGTGACGCTGCCGCTCACAGGTGTCAGATCACTCACGGCGCGGGCGATGAAACCGCCCGGACCCGAGTTATTGCTGGTGGGCGGATTGAAGGTCGCCAGGCCGATCCGCAACGAGCGATTACTGGCGACCAACTGCTGCGCAACATCCTTGGCCACGTTGATGCGAACGTCGTCGGGAATCGCATCGGCACCGCTGGTGAAGTCCTTACTCGAACCGGTTACCTTGCTGACCAGAAAAGACAGGTAGCCAGCCGTGTAGCGAGTGTTTTCATTGCCGACGGGGTCGGGCAGCTTCATGCAGGCCGGCGACTGGCGGGATCCACGATAAAAACCGTACCAGTTTCCGTTGCCTGAACAACCGCCTCGATTGAGACTCGACAAGAGAATATTTGCATTACTCATATCCAGATTCTGGCCGCTGGAACATGAGGAATTGGAACTGCAGTTGGCAATCTGGTCGCGTTTGATTGACGGATCGAAGTTCGAAGCCCAGATGATGTTGTTCATGCTCCCTGAGTCATCGATCAACAGCATCACGTTCGGCGGCACCGTGGCGGCGCTCAGCAAGGGCGACTCCGAAGGAGTGAATGCATAAGCGGGGGCCGACAGGTACAACGCCAATACCGCGCCGACCAGTGTTCGCCACAATCCCCGGCACTTCTCAATATTTGGCATAAACGCTCTCCACCACACTACGAACGTTGTTACCAACAATTGCCACTGCCGTGATTCGATAAAGCGTTGCGGAGGTGTTGCTTGGCACATTCACGGCATCCAGCGTAGTGCCGATATTCTGGACACCGTAAAAACCGTTACCGGCCGCAACCCAGGTGACTCCCGATCTGGTGCCTGCGGTGGTCAACGTCAGTGCATCTTGTGGCGGCAGACACTGAGCGCCGGCACATGGTGCCAAGTTGTAGGTTTCCAGCTGAACGGCGCTCTCCCCGATGCGCAGCGCCGCTTCTGCGATCTGAAAGGATTGATTGCGCAGCGTCACGCTGCTGGCCATTTTTTCCTGCAGGTTGGCGTTCTGCATCGAGGAAATGCCGATCAGTGTCAGCAACAGCAAAAACACCAGGCTGACCAGTAACGCCATGCCGCTTTGGGCCCCAAAAGATTTGTTCATCGGCGCGCCCCTCATGGCAAGCGGTTGCGCAGAGCGGCAACCACGTTGAAGGTTTGATCGCGAACCCGCTTGTCGGGATCACTGAGGGTCAGCGTCAGCCGTACGCTGCGGATTCGCGCTGCGTCAGTCGGGTTGAGGCTGTAGCTGGAAGCGGAGTCATCACTTGCAGAACTGGCCAGGCCGAAACTCACTTTGAAATCGCTGACGTTATCGACCAGTGCATATTGAGGCGGCGTTCCAGTGCCGACGCCCATGGTCAGTTGGTTGTTCTTGAGGGTGTAAATCAGTCGGCGAATCGGGAAGGCCTGCTCGCCCGCTGCGGGAGCGCGCACGTCGGAGTAAGCGGTGGCCACACTCCGGCAGTCGGAAACCACTGTCCATGTCGGTTTACCACCGCTCGTCCCCACATCCGCTGTCACCAGAGTCAGCTTGGCGGCCGCGTTGTCCCAACTGATCGGCGCCAATTGACTGGGATAAAAACTGGCCTCCTTGCTCACGTCTTTAATGGTGCCCAGGCAGCCAAACATGCCGACCATGCGAATTTCCTGAATCATTTTGCTGAGGACGAATCGTGCGTCTTCCTGCATGTTCGCCGCTGCGTTCTGGCTGACGAAGGTGTTTTTGGCGGAAATGAAAATTTGCGCTACGCCAAGCACCACCACCAGGCTCAATGCCAGCGCGATCAGCAATTCGATCAGGCCGAAACCTCTGCACGTGCGCTTCATGGTATTGCCACCGGATCAACGCTGGCGCGACTGACCAGGACAAAATTGCGGCGGGTATCGGCGACATTCGCCGCCCTTGAGTCATCCCAAGTGATGGTAATGGTGTAAACGCGCTCTTTAAGGGTGACACTGCCAGTCGCAGTGGCGCCCAAGGACGTGACGATGTTGTTGGTGAAGTCGTAAAGGTCCTGATCCCGGGCGACGCTGAGGTTGCCCGCCGCCGGTGGCGTGCCGGTGTAATCGGCACCGGCGTTCGCGCGAATGCGGTCCATCATGTCATAGGCGATGAAACTGGCCTGACTGGTCATCCGCGAGCTGTCGGTGTATTTCAGCGCATTGAGCTGAAACGCAGCGGCGCCCAACAGACCCACAGTCAGAATCAACAACGCGACCAGCACCTCGATCAGCGTCGTGCCCTCCTGAGCAACCTTGCTCCATCCCCTCATCCGCAGTTTCCGCCCAATAGAATTCGTCCGTTCAGACACACATTAAGCTTTCTGCTTTGCGCCCCCAGTACATAGTCGATCACCACCGCAGTGGACGATGACGACAAACCGCCCAGATTATTGAAATCGATGGCGGTCACTTCTGAGGTTAGCGTCAGAGTGGCTCCGCTGCTCATCGCGGGAACAACACGCAATACTTTCGGCTCATCGCCAGTACTGTCGTAGACAGACAGCTCCCCCGTCCAGGCGCCGCCCTCGGTTGTGGGACGAAGACGGGTGGTGACCCCGCGATCAATAGCCTCAAGCCGGGCGTAATTCAAGGCGCGTTGCAGGTCACCGATTTCGGTGTCGGCCTTGGTCGATTGCACGGAACGGGTAAAGGCCGGCACCGCTATGGTGATCAAAATCAGGAATACCGCGAGCGCGACCAGCAACTCGATGATTGTGAAACCTTTTGTACGAAGATCCATCGGTGCCCTCCGATCCCGTCGGCTATACCTGCATCTACACGCTAGAACATTCGACCGACAGATGTAACTTTGCCATTACTCGCGCAAGGAATGCGCGGGCCGCAGTCACCCAAGGAGGAAATGACATGCACCAGCGAGGCTTCGGCCTGATCGAACTGCTCATGGGACTGACGATTGCCGGGATTGTTCTGTTACTGGTGAGTCCAGCCTTTGCCGCGTTGACTCAATCGACCTATCGCGATGACGCGGCGCAATCGCTCATCAGCGGTATACGCACCGCCAGAACCCTCGCCATCTCGCGCAATGAAGCCGTGATGATTTACGGCATCAATGGTGACTGGAGTCAGGGTTGGCGAATCATACGGGACATTACCGGAAAAGGACCGGACGACCGCGATAATCCTGTGATAGCCGAGCACGCAAACAGTGACCGCGTAAAGGTTATCGGCAACAAGTGGGTAAAACATTACATTCGCTTCACCAGCCTGGGAGAACCTTTTATGCCGCACGGCGCATTTCAGGGCGGGACGCTGCATTTCTGCAGCAGCGTTGAGCCGGTGAGCAGGCTTCAGATAGTACTGTCGCCGACCGGTCGGACCAGGCTGTTCAACCAGGAGGCTGAGCAGCCCCGGTGCCAGAGGGAGAAGACTTAAAGCAATGAACGAACGCGCAGCTCTTTGGGCATGGAGAACGTGATGTTCTCTTCTCGCCCGGCCAATTCGTCTGCGCCCGTAGCACCCCACGCCTGCAATTGCTGGATCACACCGCGTACCAGCACTTCCGGGGCGGAGGCACCGGCAGTGATGCCGATCCGCTCGACACCGTCGAACCAGCTCTTTTGCAGGTCTTCGGCGCCATCGATGAGGTAGGCCGGCGTGGCCATCCGTTCGGCCAGCTCGCGCAGGCGATTGGAGTTGGAGCTGTTCGGGCTGCCGACCACCAGCACCACGTCGCATTCGTCAGCCAATTGTTTAACCGCATCCTGGCGGTTTTGCGTGGCGTAGCAGATGTCGTCCTTGCGCGGACCACCAATGGCCGGGAAGCGTGTGCGCAAGGCGTCAATAACGCGGCTGGTATCGTCCATCGACAAGGTTGTCTGGGTCACGAAAGCCAGTTTTTCGGGGTTGACCACCTGCAAGGAGGCGACATCTTTCTCGTCTTCAACCAGATAGATCGCGCCACCATTGCTGCCATCGTACTGGCCCATGGTGCCTTCGACTTCCGGGTGACCGGCGTGGCCGATGAGGATGCATTCCCGGCCGTCGCGGCTGTAGCGTGCGACTTCGATGTGCACCTTGGTCACCAGCGGGCAGGTCGCGTCGAACACTTTCAGGCCCCGCCCGGCGGCTTCGGTGCGCACAGCTTGGGAAACGCCGTGAGCACTGAAGATCACGATGACGTCGTCCGGTACCTGATCCAGTTCTTCAACGAAGATCGCGCCGCGAGCACGCAGGTCTTCGACGACGAATTTGTTGTGAACCACTTCGTGGCGCACGTAGATCGGCGGCCCGAAAACTTCCAGAGCGCGGTTGACGATTTCGATCGCCCGGTCCACACCGGCGCAGAAGCCACGGGGGTTGGCGAGTTTGATTTGCATGCTGTGCCTCGTGCCTTGCGCGCAGGAAATAGCGAAAACATTGAAAAACGTACTGTGGAGCGAGCCTTTTGTGGAACTGGGCTCATGTGGCGAGGGGGCTTGCCCCCGTTCGGTTGCGAAGCAATCGGAAACCAGTCAGCACTTTCTCATTCGAGATCGCGGTGTCTGGTTTCAGGGGCGCTTCGCACCCCAACGGGGGCAAGCCCCCTCGCCACAACAGCTCGCTACAGGTTACAACGACCTGACGCTAATGATCTCAACGTCGAAGGTCAACGTCTTGCCGGACAGCGGGTGATTGAAGTCGATGGTCACTTGCTGGTCATCGAACTCTTTTACCACGCCCGGCAATTCAGTATTCGCTGCATCGTTGAAGATCACCAGCAAACCTGGCGACAGGTCCATATCGGTGAACTGCGAACGCGGGATAACCTGCACGTTTTGCGGGTTCGGCTGGCCGAACGCGTTTTCCGCAGCGATGGTCAGCGTACGCTTGTCACCGGCCTTGAAGCCGAACAGCGCTGCCTCAAAGCCTGGCAACAGGTTGCCATCACCGACCTTGAAGGTGGCCGGGGCTTTGTCGAAAGTGCTGTCGACGGTTTCGCCGTTCTCCAGGCGCAATGCAAAGTGCAAAGTGACTTCCGTGTTCTGGCGGATGCGTTGCTCAGCCAATACGTGCTCAGTCATGAACGGCCTCTCCAGTCTTTTTACTTTTAAACATGTCCAGCGCCAGCATGACTGCACCGACAGTAATCGCGCTGTCAGCGAAGTTGAACGCCGGGAAATACCAGCGGTTCTGCCAGTGCACCAGAATGAAATCGATCACATGGCCATAGGCAATGCGGTCATATAAATTGCCTAGCGCGCCACCTAGAACAAGCGCCAGCGCAATCGCCAGCCAGGTTTCGTTGCGCCCCAGACGCTTCAGCCAGACCACCAGCACGGCGCTGACCACTATCGCGATCAAGGCAAACAGCCAGCGCTGCCAGCCCGAGCTATCGGCAAGGAAACTGAAAGCGGCGCCAGTGTTGTAAGCCAGCGTCCAGCTGAAGTAGTCAGGTATCACCACAATCTGCTGGTACATCGAGAGCGAGCTTTCGAAGTAATACTTGGTGGCCTGGTCAACGACCAAAATCAGCAAGCTCAACCAAAGCCAACTCAAGCGCCCAAAACGGCCAATGTTGTCAGGCATAGTGACGAACCTCGCCAGCGCCGCTGATGTTGTCTACGCAACGGCCACAAATTTCCGGATGCTCCGGGTTCACGCCGACGTCTTCACGGCAGTGCCAGCAACGGGCGCACTTGGCGAAGGCCGACTTGACGATTTTCAGCTTCAGGCCGCTGACTTCGGTCTCCACGGCGTCGGCCGGTGCCTGTACCAACGGAGCAACGCTGGCGGTCGAGGTGATCAACACGAAACGCAATTCGTTGCTCAGTCTGGCCAGGTCGGCGCTTAGTGCTTCTTCGGCGAACAGGGTCACTTCGGCTTGCAGGTTGCCACCGACGGCCTTGGCCGCGCGCTGGATTTCCATTTCCTTGTTGACCGCCACCTTCACCGCCATGATCCGCTCCCAATAGGCGCGGCCCAGTTCGACGTCGTCCGGCAGTTCGGTCAGGCCTTCGTACCAGGTATTGAGCATCACCGATTCATTTCGCTCGCCCGGCAGGTATTCCCACAGTTCGTCGGCAGTGAACGCGAGGATCGGCGCGATCCAGCGCACCAGCGCTTCAGAGATATGATACAGCGCGGTTTGCGCCGAGCGGCGCGCCTTGCTGTTGGCGCCAGTGGTGTACTGACGGTCCTTGATGATGTCGAGGTAGAAGCCACCCAATTCCTGCACGCAGAAATTGTGGATCTTGGAGTACACGTTCCAGAAGCGGTATTCGCCGTAGTGCTCTTGCAACTCGCGTTGCAGCAGCAGCGTGCGATCCACGGCCCAGCGGTCCAGCGCGAGCATTTCTTCAGCCGGCAGCAGGTCGGTGGCCGGGTTGAAACCGGTCAGGTTCGAAAGCAGGAAACGCGCGGTGTTACGGATCCGCCGGTAAGCGTCCGCGCTGCGCTGCAGGATCTGATCGGAGACGGCCATCTCACCCGAGTAATCGGTCGACGCGACCCACAGACGCATGATGTCGGCGCCCAAGGTGTCGTTGACCTTTTGCGGTGCGATCACGTTGCCCAGCGACTTGGACATCTTGCGCCCGGACTCGTCGACGGTGAAACCGTGGGTCAGCAGCTCGCGATAAGGTGCGTGGTTGTCGATGGCGCAACCGGTCAGCAGCGACGAGTGGAACCAGCCACGGTGCTGGTCCGAGCCTTCCAGGTACAGGTCGGCGCGCGGCCCGGTCTCGTGACCCATCGGATGCGAGCCGCGCAGCACGTGCCAGTGCGTGGTACCGGAATCGAACCAGACGTCGAGGGTGTCGCTGATCTTGTCGTACTGCGGCGCTTCGTCACCGAGCAACTCGGCAGCGTCCATCTTGAACCAGGCTTCGATGCCTTCGACTTCAACGCGTTTGGCGACTTCTTCCATCAGTTCGGCGGTACGTGGGTGCAGCTCGCCGCTTTCCTTGTTGAGGAAAAACGGAATCGGCACGCCCCAGTTGCGCTGACGGGAGATGCACCAGTCCGGACGGTTGGCGATCATCGAGTGCAAGCGCGCCTGACCCCAGGCCGGAACGAATTTTGTTTCCTCAATCGCTTTGATCGCCCGCTTGCGCAGGGTTTCGCCCGAAGCCGGCTCTTTGTCCATGCCGATGAACCACTGCGCAGTGGCGCGGTAGATCAGCGGGGTCTTGTGGCGCCAGCAATGCATGTAGCTGTGTTCGATGACGGTGGTGTGCAGCAGCGCACCGACTTCGGTCAGTTTTTCGACGATGGCCGGGTTGGCTTTCCAGATGAACTGGCCGCCAAAGAACTCCAGCGAGGTCACGTAAACGCCATTGCTTTGCACCGGGTTGAGGATGTCGTCGTTGACCATGCCGTATTTCTTGCAGGTCACGAAGTCGTCCACGCCGTACGCCGGGGCGGAGTGAACCACGCCGGTACCTGCGCCCAGCTCAACGTAGTCAGCCAGATAAACCGGTGACAGGCGATCGTAGAACGGGTGACGGAAGTTGATCAGCTCCAGTTCTTTACCGGTGGTGGTCGCAATGATCGAACCTTCCAGGCTGTAACGCGCCAGGCAGGATTCGACCAGCTCTTCAGCCAGCACCAGCAGTTTGTCGCCGACATCTACCAGTGCGTAGTTGAATTCCGGGTGAACATTCAGCGCCTGGTTGGCCGGGATGGTCCACGGGGTGGTGGTCCAGATCACGATCGAAGCGGGCTTGGCCAGCGACGGCAGACCGAAGGCGGCAGCCAGTCTGGCTCCGTCGGCAATCGGGAAGGCTACGTCGATGGTCGAGGACTTTTTGTTTTCGTATTCGACTTCGGCTTCAGCCAGGGCCGAACCGCAATCGAAGCACCAGTTCACCGGCTTCAGGCCCTTGAACACGAAACCGCCCTTGACGATTTCGGCCAGGGCGCGGATTTCGCCGGCCTCGTTCTTGAAGTCCATGGTCTTGTACGGGTTGGCGAAATCGCCCAACACGCCCAGACGGATGAATTCGGACTTCTGCCCTTCGATCTGCTCGGTGGCGTAGGCACGACACAGTTCGCGCGTCTTGTCCGCGCCCAGGTTCTTGCCGTGGGTGACTTCGACTTTGTGCTCGATGGGCAGACCGTGACAGTCCCAGCCCGGAACATAAGGCGCGTCGAAACCCGACAGGGTCTTCGAACGGATGATCATGTCCTTGAGGATCTTGTTCAGCGCATGACCGATGTGAATCGTGCCGTTGGCGTACGGAGGACCGTCGTGAAGCACGAACTTCGGACGATCCTTGCCAATCTCGCGCAACTTACCGTACAGGCCAATGCTGTCCCAGCGCTGCAGAATCTGCGGTTCGCGCTGGGGCAGGCCGGCCTTCATTGGGAAGGCGGTGTCCGGAAGGTTTAGCGTGGCTTTATAGTCGGTCATTTAAGGCTCTTCATTAGCGATTGGCGCTAGGTGCGACAGGGCACGGGCGGCGGCGACATCCGCATTGATCGCCGTCTTAAGCGCCTCCAGAGAGGCGAAACGCTGCTCTTCACGCAGCTTATGGTGGAAAACCACCGTCAAACGCCGGTCGTACAGATCGCCGGCAAAATCTAAAAGATGCACTTCCAGGTGGGCTTTGCCATCACCCTGGACTGTAGGCCTCACGCCGATATTGGCGACGCCGGGCCAGGTCTTGCCGTCGATTTCGACATCGACCAGGTAAACCCCGGTCAGCGGCACACGACGGCGCTTGAGTTGTATGTTGGCGGTGGGCGTACCCAGTTGGCGCGCCAGTTTCTGCCCGTGCAGGACGCGCCCGGTGATCTGGAACGGGCGACCCAGCAGCTGCTCGGCCAAAGCAAAATCAGCAGCGGCCAGGGCATTGCGAACCTGGGTGCTGCTGACCCTGATCCCGTCCAGCTCGACGGTTTGCGCTGCTTCGACGGTAAACCCTTGCATCACGCCGGCCTGCTGGAGGAATTCGAAATCCCCGACCCGATCACAGCCAAAACGGAAGTCGTCACCAACTTCCAGGTGTTTGACGCCGAGGCCATCGACCAGAATCGTATCGACGAATTCGCTGGCGCTGAGTTTGCTCAAACGTTGGTTGAAAGGCAGGCACAGGACCCGGTCGACGCCTTCGGCGGCCAACAGCTGCAACTTGTCGCGCAGCCGGGCCAGCCGCGCAGGCGCCGTGTCCGGGGCAAAGAACTCCCGGGGTTGCGGCTCGAAAATCACCACGCAGCTGGGTACGCCCAACTCGAGTGCACGCTCACGCAGCCTCGCCAGGATTGCCTGGTGACCACGGTGAACACCGTCAAAGTTGCCAATGGTGGCGACACAGCCCCGATGCTGGGGGCGCAGATTTTGGAGGCCTCGAACCAGCTGCATAACGCGCTTCTTGCTCATAAAGTGGTCGATTATAACCACACCCGGCGGCCGACGACAGGCAACACCGTAACCCAAAGTAATCGAGCCGACAAAACCGTCGGCTCGCCCGTGACGATCGAGGAAAAAGCCTCAGCCCAACGCCTTGCGATTAAAGTCGCGCAAACGGAAACCCATCAGCAGCAACATGCCGAAATAGGAGACCACACCCGCCGCAACCAGAGCACCCAGGCGCAGGAACCGCTCGAGCATATTTCCGTCCCCCCAAGCCGGCATGAAATGCATACCGGCCAGTAAAACAGCGGACATCACCGTCACCGCGACCACCAGTTTGACAGCGAACTTCCCCCACCCAGGTTGCGGCTGATACATCTGCTGTTTGCGCAGTTGATAGAACAGCAGCCCGGCATTCAGGCAGGCCCCGGCACTGATGGCCAGGGCCAGACCGGCGTGGGCCAGCGGACCGATAAGCACCAGGTTGAACAGCTGCGTACACACCAGGGTGAAAATCGCGATTTTGACCGGCGTACGGATGTTTTGTTGCGCATAAAAGCCCGGAGCCAGCACTTTGATCACGATAATGCCGAGCAAGCCGACGGAATAAGCGATCAGTGCGCGCTGCGTCATGGACGCGTCGAACGCGCTGAACTGGCCATACTGGAACAGGGAAACGGTCAACGGTTCGGCCAGTATCCCCAGCGCCAGCGAGCAGGGCAGCACCAGCACGAAGCACAGCCGCAGGCCCCAATCGAGAATTCGCGAGTATTCGTTACGATCCTTGCTGGCGTAGTTCTTGGCCAGCGTGGGCAGCAGGATCGTGCCCAATGCCACGCCGAGCACGCCGGACGGCAGCTCCATCAAACGGTCCGCGTAATACATCCATGACACGGAACCGGCGACCAGGAAAGACGCAAAAATGGTGTTGATGATCAGCGAAATCTGGCTCACCGATACGCCGAGAATCGCCGGCAGCATTTGCTTCATCACTCGCCATACGCCGCTGTCACGCAGGTTCAGCCGTGGCAGCACGAGCATGCCGATCTTTTTCAGGTGCGGCAGTTGATACAGTAACTGCGCGAGACCGCCGACCAGTACCGCCCAGCCAAGGGCCATCACCGGCGGGTCGAAATAAGGCGTCAGGAACACCGCAAAAATGATCATGCTGACGTTAAGCAGTGTCGGCACGAACGCCGGCACCGAGAAGCGGTTGTAAGTATTGAGGATCGCCCCGGCCAGTGATGACAAGGAAATCAGCAATATATAAGGAAAGGTCACTCGCAGCAGGTCGGTGGTCAGCTCGAACTTTTCCGGGGTATCGGTAAATCCTGGCGCCGTCGCCCAAATGACCCACGGCGCGGCGAGCATGCCTAACGCGGTGACCAGCGCCAGTACCAGCGTCAGCAAACCCGAGACATAAGCGATGAATGTACGTGTGGCCTCCTCGCCCTTCTGGCTTTTGTATTCAGCCAGAATCGGCACAAAGGCCTGGGAAAATGCGCCCTCGGCGAAGATCCGCCGCAGCAGATTGGGCAACTTGAAGGCGATAAAGAAGGCATCCGTTGCCATCCCCGCGCCGAATGCGCGCGCGATAAGGGTGTCACGGACGAACCCCAGAATCCTGGATAGCATCGTGATTGAGCTGACGGCGGCCAACGATTTGAGCAGATTCATTGAAAGAGTTCGTGCCTGTCGATAAACAGCAGGCGAACTGAGCGCCTACTTATGCGATACTCCGCGCCGCAACAGCACAGAGCCAAAGCTCGCGAGTTTACAGGTCAAGCGCCGGAAATAAATATCCCGCCTCTTCATACCTACCACTTAGCGGAACGTCTCAACCGCCCTTGACAAGACATCAACTCATCGGCATGATTCGCGGCCTATTTTGTTTGCTATTTCCTAAAAAGTCTTTCGAGGAGCTCGACGGTGGCCAACACACCTTCCGCCAAAAAACGTGCAAAACAGGCTGAGAAGCGTCGCAGCCACAACGCCAGCCTGCGTTCCATGGTTCGTACCTACATCAAGAATGTAGTTAAAGCCATCGACGCAAAAGACGCTGAAAAAGCTCAAGCTGCTTACGTTCTGGCCGTGCCAGTTATCGACCGTATGGCCGATAAAGGCATCATCCACAAGAACAAGGCAGCTCGTCATAAGAGCCGCCTGAATGGCCACGTGAAGGCCCTGAACGTTGCCGCTGCTGCCTAAGCGACACGCTCGTTAAAAAACCGACCTCAGGGTCGGTTTTTTATTGCCTGCGATTTGGCAAACACAACACAAAAAAAGTGTGGGAGCGGGCATGTGTGGCGAGGGGGCTTGCCCCCGCTGGGGCGCGAAGCCCCCCCCCCCTTAACCGGTCGCCGCGACCTCAATGTGCAGGTGATGACTGGTTTACGATTGCGTTGCAATCGAGCGGGGGCAAGCCCCCCCCTCGCCACACAAGCCCGCTCCACCGTATCGTCAGATTATTGAGCGTGCGGCCAAGGCAGAATCGGGATCGCCGTTACCGCATTCTGCGGACTACCCTCGATCAGCCGATCGCTGTACACCAGATACACCAGCGTATTACGCTTCTTGTCGAGAAATCGCACCACCTGCATGGTCTTGAACACCAGCGAAGTGCGCTCCTTGAATACCTCATCACCGTCCTTCAACTCGCCCTTGAAGTTGATCGGCCCGACCTGGCGGCAAGCGATGGACGCCTCCGCGCGATCTTCAGCCAACCCCAGACCACCCTTGACTCCACCCGTCTTGGCGCGCGACAGATAGCAGGTCACGCCCTCGACCTTGGGATCGTCAAACGCCTCGACCACGATGCGGTCATTCGGGCCGACAATTTTGAACACCGTCGACACTTGGCCAATTTCTTCGGCCGAGGCCAGCAGCGGCATCGCCAACACCAGACCCAACAATCCTTTTGCCACGCGCATTCGAGTAATCCTTCAGACCAGAATCAGGTTATCGCGGTGAACCAGCTCAGGCTCAGCCATGTAACCCAGCAAACCGACAATCGCCTCAGACGACTGCCCGATGATTTTTTGTGCTTCCAGCGCGCTGTAGTTAGCCAGGCCACGGGCGATCTCACGACCGTCCGGCGCCACACACACCACCATCTCACCGCGCCGGAAACTGCCCTGAACCCGCTTGACGCCCACCGGCAACAAACTTTTGTTGCCCTGGGAAAGCGCCGCCACCGCACCCGCGTCCAGCACCAGCGTGCCGCGAGTTTGCAGATGCCCGGCCAACCATTGCTTGCGCGCAGCGAGCATGCCGCGCTCCGGTGACAGCAAGGTGCCAATCCGCTCGCCCGCTTTCAAACGATCCAGCACCCGCTCAATGCGACCGCCAACGATGATGGTGTGCGCACCGGAACGCGCCGCCAGACGCGCCGCGCGCAACTTGGTCTGCATACCGCCACGGCCCAGCGCCCCACCCGTCCCGCCGGCTACCGCGTCCAGCGCAGGATCATCGGCACGCGCTTCGTAGATCAGACTGGCATCGGGGTTATTACGGGGATCGGCATCAAACATGCCATCGCGGTCCGTGAGGATCACCAGCAAGTCCGCCTCCACCAGGTTGGCCACCAGCGCTGCCAAGGTGTCGTTGTCGCCGAAGCGGATCTCGTCAGTGACCACGGTGTCGTTTTCGTTGATCACCGGGATCACTTTCAACTCGACCAGGGCACGCAGGGTGCTGCGGGCATTCAGGTAGCGCTTGCGGTCGGACAGATCGTCATGGGTCAGGAGAATCTGCGCGGTGTGCCGATCATGCTCGGCAAAGCTCGACTCCCAGGCCTGCACCAATCCCATCTGGCCAATGGCAGCGGCCGCTTGCAGCTCGTGCATTGCACTGGGTCGTACGGTCCAGCCCAGGCGACTCATTCCCGCCGCCACCGCCCCGGAGGACACCAGCACCAGCTCGACGCCAGCCTCATGCAACGCGACCATCTGCTCGACCCAGACGCCCATTGCCGCGCGATCCAGGCCCTTGCCATCCGCTGTCAGCAACGCGCTGCCGATTTTCACGACCCAACGCTGCGCACCTGTCACCTTGCTCCGCATCATCTTCAACCTTAGCTTGAGGACAGCGCGACCTGGCACTGCCCGTGACGTTAATCGTGGCCATTGCTGACCAACGATCGATTTCCAGATACTAAAACGCCGCTCGATTGAGCGGCGTTCAAGTTTATCGCAACGAATCAGTCACGCACGTAAATGATTTCCGGACCGTCTTCATCATCCACATCTTCTTCATCCCAATCATCGTCACCGATGTCGTGGACCGACTTCACGCCGCTACGACGCAGGGCACGCTGGTCATCCAGCGCCTGCAGCTGAGCACGGGCTTCGTCTTCGATGCGCTGATCGAGTTCGGCCAGCTCTTCCTTGTAAGCCGGGTCGTTGGCCAAGCGATCAGCACGATCTTCCATGTAACGCATGATGTCGTGGCACAGACGCTCGGTACCCAGCTTGGAAATGGCCGAGATCACATAAACCGGACCGGTCCATTCCAGGCGATCAACGATTTCCTTGACGCGCGCGTCGTGCTCTTCCTCAAGGATCTGGTCGCACTTGTTCAGCACCAGCCAGCGATCACGCTCAGCCAGGGACGGGCTGAACTTGGTCAGCTCGCTGACGATGACTTCAGCAGCATCCGGAGCGCTTGCATCATCCAGCGGAGCCATGTCGACGAGGTGCAGCAACAGACGAGTGCGCGACAAGTGCTTGAGAAAGCGAATGCCCAGGCCGGCGCCATCGGAAGCACCTTCGATCAGGCCCGGAATGTCCGCAACCACGAAGCTCTTCCAGCGATCGACGCTGACCACGCCCAGGTTCGGCACCAAGGTAGTGAACGGGTAATCGGCGACTTTCGGCTTGGCGGCCGACACCGAGCGAATGAACGTACTTTTACCCGCGTTCGGCAGACCCAACAGGCCAACGTCCGCCAACACTTTCATTTCCAGCTTGAGATCACGCGCCTCACCCGGCTTGCCCGGAGTGGTCTGACGCGGCGCACGGTTGGTACTGGATTTGAAACGGGTGTTGCCCAGACCGTGCCAGCCACCATGTGCCACCAGCAAACGCTGGCCGGCCTTGGTCAGGTCGCCGATCACTTCCTGAGTTGCGGAGTCGATCACCGTGGTGCCGACCGGCACGCGCAACACCAGCTCTTCGCCTTTCTTGCCGGTGCAGTCAGTGCTGCCGCCGTTGGAACCGCGCTCGGCATCGAAGTGCCGGGTGTAACGGTAGTCCACGAGGGTGTTGAGGTTTTCGTCGGCGACCATGTAGACCGAACCGCCATCACCGCCATCACCGCCGTTCGGACCACCGTTCTCGATGAATTTTTCGCGACGGAAGCTCATGCAACCGTTGCCGCCGTCACCGGCCTTTACTCGAATGGATACTTCATCAACAAACTTCATAACTAACGCCTCTCGTCATACGGACGAGCCGAGAAAAATCCAGACATAAGACTCTTGCAAAAATGAGCGCAGCGACCTCAATCAACGACCGCAGAATCCAGCGCTGGAGCCCATTACAAACAGCTTTGCAAGAGACTCACCCCACAAACGAAAAAGCCCCGTCGCGAGACAGGGCTTTTCCAGCAACTACGCAATTATGCCGCGACGACTTCAGTCTTCGGGACAATGCTCACGTAACGGCGGTTGAAAGCGCCTTTTACTTCGAACTTGATCACGCCGTCGATTTTAGCGAACAGAGTGTGATCTTTGCCCATGCCAACGCCGTAGCCAGCGTGGAATTGGGTGCCGCGCTGACGCACGATGATGTTGCCCGGAATGATAACCTGGCCGCCATACATCTTCACGCCAAGGCGTTTGGCTTCTGAGTCGCGACCGTTACGGGTACTACCACCAGCTTTTTTGTGTGCCATGAGTCAATTCTCCTAGTGAGGAATTAGGCTGAAATTAAGCCTGAATACCGGTGATTTTGATCTCGGTGTACCACTGGCGGTGGCCCATACGCTTCATGTGGTGCTTACGACGACGGAACTTGATGATGCGGACTTTATCGTGACGACCTTGGGAGATCACTTCAGCCACAACGGTAGCGCCTGCAACAACTGGAGCGCCGATGTTCACGTCGTCGCCATTGGCGACCAACAGAACGCGATCAAAAGTTACGGATTCGCCGGTAGCGATTTCCAGTTTTTCGATCTTCAGGTATTCACCTGGGGCGACCTTGTATTGCTTGCCACCAGTAACAATTACTGCGTACGACATGGTATTTCTCCGATAATCCTGCTCACCCAGCTCTTTATAAGAAGAGGTATTGGCTGGCATGGCTGCATAAGGCTGGAAGGCCTGTTTGCAATTGCGTAAGGCAGGTGCTGCCCAGGAAGTTCAGGGTGCGCGATTGTACGCAAGCTGCCGGGGTGATGCAAGAGGCCGTCCATCGCGCCTTGACACCCGCCGACGTGGGTCCTAGCATGCCGCGCAACCCTTCTGGAGCAACTGTCGCTGATGCAACCCCAAGCTTTCTACCGCGCGGTGGCGGACGATTTTAGCGCCGTCGACGGCATCATCAAGAAGCAGCTGACTTCCCGAGTGCCGCTGGTATCGAAAATCGGCGACTACATTACCTCGGCCGGCGGTAAACGCCTGCGTCCTTTGTTAGTGCTGCTGTGCGGCAAAGCCCTTGGCCGCGAAGGCGACGATTTGCGTCTGCTGGCCGCAACCATCGAGTTCCTGCACACCGCGACCCTGCTGCACGACGACGTGGTCGATATGTCCGGCATGCGCCGTGGCCGCTCGACCGCCAACGCCATGTGGGGCAACGCGCCAAGCGTGCTGGTGGGTGATTTCCTGTATTCGCGTTCTTTCGAAATGATGGTCGAGCTGGGCTCCATGCCGGTGATGAAAATCCTGTCGCAAGCCACGCGCATCATCGCCGAAGGCGAAGTGTTGCAACTGTCGAAGGTCCGTGACGCCAGCACCACCGAAGAAACCTACATGGAAGTCATCCGCGGCAAGACCGCGATGCTGTTCGAGGCCTCGACTCACAGCGCTGCGGCCCTGTGCGAAGCGACGCCGGAACAGGCTGAAGCGCTGCGCACTTTCGGCGACCACCTCGGCGTAGCCTTCCAGCTGGTCGATGATCTGCTGGATTACAAGGGCGATGCGCAGACGCTGGGCAAGAACGTTGGTGACGATCTGGCGGAAGGCAAGCCAACCCTGCCACTGATCTTCACCATGCGCGAAGGCACACCGGAACAAGCGGCGCTGGTGCGCAAGGCGATTCAGAAAGGTGGCATCGACGACCTGGAAAGCATCCGTGAAGCCGTTGAAGCGTCCGGCTCGCTGGATTACACCGCTCAACTGGCGCGCGATTATGTTGCCCGCGCAATCAAATGCCTCGATGCGCTGCCCGCCAGCGAGTATCGCGACGCGTTGGTCGAACTCAGCGAATTCGCTGTAGCCCGCACGCACTGAATACCCCCCTGTAGGAGCGACTTTTAGCGATCCTCAAACCAAGGAGCTTTAGTGAGCACGTTGCCACCCTGCCCGAAATGCAATTGCGAATACACCTACGAAGACGGCGCGCAGCTGATCTGCCCGGAGTGCGCGCACGAATGGTCTGCTACTGACGAAGCCGAAGCAGCGTCCGATGACGCGGTGAAAAAGGATTCGGTAGGCAATGTCCTGCAAGATGGCGACACCATCACCGTGATCAAGGACCTCAAGGTCAAAGGCACGTCACTGGTGGTCAAGGTCGGCACCAAGGTCAAGAATATCCGCCTGTGCGATGGCGATCACGACATCGACTGCAAGATTGACGGTATAGGTCCGATGAAACTCAAGTCCGAGTTCGTCAGAAAAGTCTGAACCTGTTGTACGCCATCCCGCGCCAGGCGTGGGATGGGGCTCCACCCTCTCCCGCGTCATCCAACATTACCTGGCAGTAGCCAAACGCCAGCCGATTTGACCTTACGCAATCTTTACCCACTCAAGATCCAGAGTTGCCAATAGACGCTTGCTATTTGACGAATAAAAATTATTCTCATTGAAACCATCAATGGAGATGAGAACCATGACTTATTTGATCGACGCCTGGCTGGACCGCCCGCACCCCTACCTCAGAATCCTGCATAGGGAAACCGGGGAGGTCTGTGCCGTACTGGAAGAAGAAGCCTTGAACGAACTGCAGGATCAGGGTGATCTGGACGTCAACGGCCTGAGTTCCAGCGAGCCAGTGGTGCTCAAGGAACTGGTGCGCAACCTGTTTCTGTTCTGTTATGCCCGGGCATTGCGCCCGACCGCCGAACTAAACCATAAAATCGAACTATGAGACACCGCAAACGGCTGTGGGAACGAGCTTGCTCGCGATGACTGACTGGCATTCAACATCTCTGTCGACTGTGATGTCGCCATCGCGAGCAAGCTCGCTCCCACAGGGGGATTACAGAACGTCGAGCAGTTCGACGTCGAATACCAGAACGCTGTGCGGCGGGATGCTGCCAACGCCTTGAGCACCGTAAGCCAGTTCGCTCGGCACGTACAGGCGCCATTTGCTGCCCGCATTCATCAGTTGCAGGGCTTCGGTCCAGCCGGCGATCACGCCGCCGACCGGGAATTCTGCCGGCTGGCCACGATCGTAGGAGCTGTCAAATACAGTGCCGTCGATCAGGGTGCCGTGGTAGTGAGTGCGCACGGTGTCTTCACGGGAAGGCTTGGCGCCGTCGCCGGCGGTCAGCACTTCGAACTGCAGACCGGAAGCCAGGGTGGTGATGCCGTCACGCTTTGCGTTTTCAGCCAGGAAGGCCAGGCCTTCGCCAGCAGCTGCTTCGGCTTTGGCAGCCGCTTCAGCTTGCATGATTTCGCGGATGACCTTGAAGCTGGCGGACATCTCTTCCTGACCCACACGGCTTGGCTTGCCGGCAAACGCGTCAGTCAGGCCGGCCAGGATCGCGTCCAGGTTTACGCCCGGTGGCGGGTTGTCGCGCAGCTGGTCGCCCAGCTGACGGCCAATACCGTAGCTGACGCGGGTTTCGTCGGTGGACAGATTTACTTCGGACATGACACTGCTCCGCTGTGCGGACGGCCCGGGAACTTGCCGTGCGTGCACAGCGCGTCCCGGAGCGCCCGGAACCAAAAAGGGCCAGCAGACTAGCACAGATGCCATCGCGTTGATCAGAGGGCCAACGTTACCAGGTAGACCGGAAAGCAATCGGCACTTTCAGGCTTTCTCCCGCACTGGCGCCCAGCCCGCACATTTCGTCATGAACCGAGGTATGCACCAGATTGAACTGCACCCTCGGGCAAGCATGCAGCACTTGCCGCGCGTGCTCGACCGAACGCAGGTGGAACGCCTGGCCATGAGCATCGCTCAATGGATACGCGGCGCCATGCATGCGCGCCTCCAGCAGGTAGATCCCGCCTTCCATCGAGATCAGGTTCAGCTCATCGACCTTGCCGGCGATGGCATACGCATTCAACTCTTCCAGGTTCATGAACACCCCCACGCTGTCGCGAGATCGCATCCTTAAGGGATAGGCTTGAGCACCTCAAAGCACAAGCAACAAATGACGCCGCTCGTCCGGTTCACCTTTGCTGCAACCTCGTGCCCTATCGTGCTGCGGATCAGTGTTTGGTCAGCTTGTCCAGGTAACCCATGGCGAACGCCGACACCACGAACGTCATGTGAATGATCACGTACCACTGCAAATGCTCGGGATCGACATTCTTGGCGTCCATGAAAATACGCAGCAAGTGAATCGAGGAAATCGCCACGATGGACGCCGCGACCTTCATCTTCAACGAAGACGAATCCATGGTGCCCAGCCAATTGAGCTTTTCCTTGCTGTCGTCGATATCCAGTTGCGAAACGAAGTTCTCGTAACCGGATATCATCACCATCACCAGAAGCCCACCCACCAGCGCCATGTCGATCAGCGACAGCAGCACCAGAATCAGCTCGGACTCAGCCATGGCGAAGACGTTGGGAATGACGTGGAAAACTTCCTGAAAGAATTTCAGCGCCAGTGCCAACAGGCCCAGGGACAAGCCAAAGTAAATCGGCGCCAGCAGCCAGCGGGAAGCGTACATTGCGTTTTCGATAAAGCGTTCCATTGAATCTCACACATTGGGCTGGAAATGGCCGCGAGTATACCAGCCACCCGCCTATACCCAGAAGCAACCGCAAACAGGCGGGAAATCCGCAGCCTGCGCGCGTGTGACAAAGTCTTTCTGCTAGTGTCCCACTCACTGACACTTCAGCGATATCGGACAGGAAAACTGGAAAATGGATGTGCGATTGCCTTTAACGAGCGCCGGATTCTGCCTGGCGCTGCTGATGAGCGGCTGCTCGCCCAGCGATGAAAAACGCCAGGTCAGCCTCGACGAGAAAACCGTGCAGTTCGAACAATCCGTGAATGCGCTTGAGGATCCGCAGTTGCGGACAGCCGTGGCCGAACTTGGCGGTTCACTGTTACTGCTCGAACGCGCGCAACTCAAGCTGGACAGCAAGCCGCTGGAAACCGAGTACAGCGAAGACGTCCTCGCGGTGCTCAAGCACTATCCTACGCCGCAAGCGCTGGTCGACACCTTCATCAACGGTCTGTTCGTGCTGCACAAGGATTCCGGTTCCGATTACCTCACCGACCTGCAACCGGTGTTCCCTTTCAGCTTCAACATTCCGGACACTTTTTTGTTCCCCCATGCCCTGGAATGGCAGTCGGTGATGCTCAGCGACAAACGTGTGATCCCGTTCCAGCCGGAATGGTCGGAAACCGATCCCGGCATCCAGCTCAGCCCTTCAAGCTCCAGTGTGACCAATCCGGATGACCTGACGGTGACCTACCCCTTCATCGATGGCCTGGACGCAGACAACAAACACCAGCCGCAGCCGGTGAGCCTGCAAGGCAAAGTGGAAGTGATCGCGCCGCGTCGTCTCCACAGCTTCGACCTTGGTAAAAAGGATGTCGGCCAGACCCGCAGCAACGACAACCTCAGCGTCACCCTGCTGAAACTGGAAAACAATTACGCCGAAATAGAATTCCACAACAGCTTGCCGCTGGCGGCCGAGGTAGCCGAGACGCCGCTTAATCCGTTGATCGTGCAGGCCAAGGACGGCACCGGCCAGTTCCTCTCACGCTCAGGCGCGATCAACGAGACCCCGGCGCAAATCGCTTTTTATGAAAAACAACTGGCAAAATTACAGGCACAGAAGGCCTGGAGCGAACCGTTGGCGAAACAGTTGAAGGAGGAACAACGGGCCTTCGATCAACAACAGGCCAAGCAATATTCGAAGGTTTACTTCAACGGCCCGATCGATACCCTTGAAGTCAGTTTGCTGGATTTCTCGACCGCCACGATCACGCGCAAAGACCTCGATCTGCCGGTGCGGCGCTTTGACCCGCACACCACGGAGAAAACAGTGGTGCCATTGACGCTCCCGGTGGTGGTCTACGACGACCAGGCTGCAAACTGGCTGAAAGGCGCCACGCTGGGCGAGGAGCAACTGAAAAAGAGCGTCAGCATTCGCCAATCCATAGACGATCCGAGCGCTGCCACCATTGAATTCAGCCACCCGAAAAGCTTTAACGACGAGCTGCTGAGCACTGCCGTTAACCCCGGTGAAAGCCCTGTGACGTTTTTTACCGAGGATGGCTCCGGCAAACGCGATGAACCTATTGAATTGCCGCCGCAAGCCTATGAGGTCGACCCGCTGGGCGGCACTATCACCTACGACTTGAATCTGTTTCCGGAAACACCGGCATATGCGGTCGGTTCCTTCCCGCTATTCCTCGCCACAGTCGCCAAGCAAACCCTCAGCGTCGACCAATTGCCGCAAGGTCTCGACATTCGCGACAACGCATTGGTGATTGATCGCACAGTGTTTCCGGCACAGGAGTGGCGTTTTTTCGCCAAGGATGACAGCGGCAGTTATCTGAAAGAAATTCTTGCCGTCAGTCACGACGCGAGCGCGCAAGGCCCGGCGGTGACGGGCGTACAGTACTTCTACGGTCGGCCGACCCGACTGGAAGCTTACCAGCGCACCGACCTCACCACGGTGCAGTACGGCTTTGAGCTGAAACTTGACGAGGCTGACCTGAGCAGCCTCGAACCCTGACCCACTTACAGCTCAGGCCTGCCACCCCGACACCGTCCGCCGTTGATTTCGCGCAGTTGAGCCTGCAGGTGCAGGCACCAGATTTGCGGATCATCGGCCAGTTCATAGCCGTGCAGCGTCAGGCTTTCAACGATAGTGTCGAGAATGGATTCGGCCACAAACGGCCCGTGAAATGGGCCTTGGGCTTTAATGGCGGACGGTTGCTCGCCGGCCATACCGGCGGCGAACAGCAAGGTCCACATGCCCGTATCCCCCGCCAAAGGGCGGATGGCGCATTCGATCCGGGTCACAAGACCCAGGCATTGTCGGGTGAGGCAGAGGTTGCGCGACATGGCGGCGACCCTCGGTAGATCCGGTATTCAACCCCCATAGGGAGGCTGTCTCGATCCAGTGATTACTGTCGACATCCCTGAGCTGAGAATAGAAGAAAAGCGCGACGCGCACGCTAACTGAGACCAGAAGGCGCCGAGTGGTCATTGTGTGAATGTTGGCGTCAGAGTGATGGCACTTTTATCCCCAATAGCAGGAAGGAATGTGGGAGCCTGCTCGCGAAAACGGTGCGTCATCCAACAGATGTGTTGGCTGATGTACCGCTTCGCGGGCAAGCCTCGCTCCTGCAAGGGCTGTGTATCAGGCCGGTTTGGCCTCTGCCAACGCTTCCAGCGCGATCTCTTTTTCCGCTTCCTTGAGGTCTTCCTCGCTGATCATTTCCGCGATCACCCGCAAGCGCTCCACCACTCGCGCATTCACGCTGCCTTCCGGAAACTCGCCATTCTCGTCCGGTGCACCCGCAGGCTCGCCGACCAACAGGCTTAATGCCTCATCCGCCTGACGCACTGCATACACGTGGAACTGCCCCGCGCGCACGGCCGCCAGCACTTTTTCATCAAGCATCAAGGTGGCCACGTTGGCCTGAGGAATGATCGCCCCTTGCTCACCCGTCAGCCCACGAGCCTCGCACAGGCGGAAGAAGCCTTCGATCTTCTCGTTGACCCCGCCTACTGCCTGCACTTCCCCGAACTGGTTGATGGAGCCGGTGATGGCGAAGCACTGTTTGAGCGGTGTTTTCGACAGGGCGGAAATCAGCGTACACGCCTCACCCAGCGAAGCACTGTCGCCATCGACGTAACCGTAAGACTGCTCCAGGGCAATGCTCGCGGAAATCGCCAACGGAAATTCCTGCGCATATCGGCTGCCCAGATACCCGGTGAGGATCATCACGCCTTTGGAGTGAATCGGCTGACCGAGATTAACCTCACGCTCGATGTCGACAATGCCGCTGCCGCCCGGATAAACCGTGGCAGAAATCCGCGCCGGCACACCGAACGCCGAGTCACCGACTTCCAGTACTGTCAGCCCGTTGCACTTGCCCACGGCCGCGCCATCGGTGTCGATCAGGATGATCCCGGCCAGCATGTCATCCAGAATCCGCGCCGAGACACGCCCGGTACGCGTGGCTTTGGCCTTGAGCGCACGCTCGATGTGCCCGGCATCGGTCATTTCATCGCTGGCCAGATGACGAATGAAGTCCGCCTCGCTGACCAGTTGGAACAGGTCGCCAATGCGCGCCGACAACCGCCCCTGGTGTTCCGCCAGTCGTGCGCTGTAAGTGGCCAGACGTGCCACCGCATCGGCAGTCAGCGGCGCCATGCCTTCTTCCGAAGTACGGGTCTTGAGCAACTGGGCGAACTGCTCGAGGCTTTCGTCGACCATCGGGATGTCTTCGTCGAAGTCCACCAGAACGCGAAACATTTCCTGGAAGTCCGGATCGAGGTCCTGCAGCGTGTAGTACAACTGCCGCGCGCCGATGATGACGACCTTGACTTGCAGCGCAATGTTTTGCGGCGTCAGGGTCACGGTGGCCAGACGGCCAAGTTCACCCAGCGGCGATTCCATCTTCAGTTTTCGCGATTGCAGGGCGCGCTTGAGCGCATCCCACACGAACGGCTCGCTGAGCATTTTTTCCGCTTCGAGGATCAGAAAACCGCCGTTGGCCCGGTGCAAGGCGCCCGGACGTAACTGCCGATAGGTCGTGTACAGCGCGCCCTGATCGGTGCTGTATTCGATGCGGCCGAACAGGTTTTCGTACGTAGGATGCGGCTCGAACACCACCGGCGCGCCACCGCTGGCCGAATGACCGACCACCAGGCTGGGCGCGTATTGCTCTTCCAGCATCTTGCGCGCGACGGCATCCGGTTTGCTGTCGTCGACCAGTTGCTCGACCACCGTCTTCAGCAAATAAACCTGCATCGCCTGCAGGTAACCGCACACCGCCGCGTTCTCGGCATACTTCTCCGAGAGCGGCGACAGTAACGGCTGCAACGCCAGGGTGATGGTTTCTTCGTTGAGGTGGCGCAGTTGATTGCTCGACTCGCGCTTCCACTGCGGGAGGCTGGCAAGCTCTTCGTTCAGACGCTCTTCAAGCCCGGAGATATCTTCGTGAAAGCGCTCACGATCGGCTTCCGGCAGTTGCGCGAATTCGGCTTCGTCCAGCGCCTTGCCTTCGGCCATCGGCGTGAAGGCTATATTGCTGGCGTCGCGGTACAGCGCGACGTCTTTGTCCAGCGCGAGACGCTCGATGACATCCAGCGCCTTGTCGTAACGCTGATTGAAGGCGCGGTCGATGGCACTTTTTTTCTGCTGGTAGGACGGATGCTCGAACACTGCCGGAAACGTCGCCAGCAGGTTGTCGATCAAACCATTGATATCACCGATAAAAGCGCCGGCCGTGCCCGAGGGCAACTCCAGGGCGCGAGGCTCGCGGGGCTCATCGAAATTGTTGACGTAAACCCAGTCGGACGGGGTCTGCAGGCGTTTGCCTTCGGCTTTCAGATAGCGTTTGACGAAGGAAAACCGGCCGGTGCCGGGCTCGCCCATGACAAATACGTTGTAACCGGGGCGTGGCATCGCCACACCAAACTGCAAGGCTTCGACCGCACGTTCCTGGCCAAGCACACCGCGGAAGGGCTCCAGATCATTGGTGGTAGAGAAGCTGAACTGTTCAGCGGAAAACGGACGGGTCAGCGCTTCGGGCGCTAGACGCAAGCTGGCAGCAACAGGATCAGGCATCGGGCTTCCTTACATCAGGCGGGGCAGATAGCGGCATTCTGGCGCTGCCCACACCTCACTGGCAAGGCGCGCCTTTGACAAAGCATAGCCAAGCCCGGATTGCCCGGCGGGCCGGGGGTCAAACAATGCTTTCAATGAATGTTTCGTAAAATGTCACGGAACCCTTGGATCGTGCCTAAACTCCAAATTGCGCGGCTGGAACAATAACCGGCCCACTGGCGCCAGATCGGGCCAGACCCTTGTCCATTGGTATGCACATAAAGAGAACAAAGCTATGAAACGGATTCTTCTCGGTACTCTCTTCACCGCTGTATCCATCAACGCCATGGCTCAGGCGCCAGGCGGCCCGGATTGCGGTTGGGGCAACATGCTGTTCGAAGGTCAGCGTGGCACTCCGGCTCACTTCCTGGCATCCACCACTAACGGCACTTCCGGCAACGCAACGTTTGGTATGACGTCGGGTACCAACGGTTGCTCGACCAATGCGTCGCTGACTTACGGCGGCAAATCCTGGCTGGCCATGAATGGCATGATGAACGAGCTGTCTGAAGACATGGCTAAAGGTCAGGGCGAAGCGCTGACTACTTATGCCGTGGTACTGGGCGTGGCGCCGGAAGACCGTGCGCACTTTGCCGCCGTGACTCACGAGCACTTCCAGCAGATCTTCAGCAAAGCTGACGTGACCGCTGAAGACGTGCATACCAACACTGTGTCCGTTCTGAAGAACGATGCTCGTCTGGCCAAATACGCCACTCAAGCATAAGCTCGACCCGCCCGCTCCTTCCGGGGAGCGGGTTTTGTTTTTTGGACCTGCCCTCTCGGGCATAAAACCGCCCCTGGTCTTTATTTTTTCGACTTAAGTTGCCCACTATGCTCAAACGCCTCGCCTGGCTGGCGCTCTGTGTCTGCGCCCCGCTGTCCGCCGCGCCACCTCTCGACCATCAACGTTTGCAGCAACTGGCCAACAATCCCTTCTGGATTTCCCTGGGCCATTACGAAACCGCCAAACTCGGCGGCTGGCGCAGCTATGTCAGCGACCGTAAATTCTTTCTCGCCGCCGACGGCAACCAGCATCCGGACCGCGAACTGGCAGCAACCGTGCAAGCGCTGTACGCGCCAGCCAGTGCAGGCGAGCAGCACGCCCAGTGCGTCTACCCGGCGCGCACCCGCTGGCTCAAGGCGCAACTCAACCTGACTGATTTACCGGCGCCCGACTGTGCTGAATTCAAACAATGGTTCAAGGATGTGTCGCCGCACAGCGCGGTGATGATTTTCCCGGCAGCCTATCTGAACAGCCCATCGTCGATGTTCGGCCACACCTTGCTGCGCATTGATCAGGTGGATGTGCAAAGCGACAAGACCGCGTTGCTCAGTTACGCAATCAACTTCGGTGCTTACATTGAAGGCTCCGACAACAGCATTCTGTACGCCTGGAAAGGCTTGATGGGCGGCTACCCGGGCCTGTTCGCGCTGGTGCCGTATCAGGAAAAACTTTCGGAATACCGCAGCCTGGAAAACCGTGACCTGTGGGAATACCGACTGAACCTGACCCAGGCGGAAACCGAGCGGATGGTCGAGCACGTCTGGGAACTCAAGCAGATCCAGTTCGACTATTTTTTCTTTGACGAAAACTGCTCCTATCGCTTGCTGGAGTTGTTACAGGTGGCGCGGCCGGGGTTGCGCCTGACTGAACAGTTCCCGCTGACCGCCATCCCCACCGACACCGTCAAAGCGGTGAAAGAAGCCGGGCTGGTCGAATCGATTCAATACCGGCCATCCCGCGAGCGCGAATTGCTCAGTCGCGCCGAACCGCTGGACCCCGAAGAGCAACAATGGGTGCTGAAAGTCAGCGCCGACCAGAAGCAATTACAGGACCCGGCCTTCAAGGCGCAGCCTCGCGATCGTCAGGCGCTGATCATCGACGCCGCCTACCGCCTCGAGCGTTACCGCGCCAACGGGCAGGAGCGCGATGCAAATCGTGCGCAGCGCAGCTTTGAACTGTTGCGGGCGATCAATCAGAATCCGGCGCCGGAGCTGGACATCCCGCAACCCGGCCTGCCCGAGGACGGTCATGAATCGCGCACGTGGCAGGCCGGCATCGGTACTCGCGGCGATCAGGCCTTTGGCGAATACGGCCTGCGCATGGCGTATCACGATCTCAACGATAATGCCGAGAGCTTCCCGCTGGGCGCGCAGATCGAAATCCTGCAGATGAAATTGCGTCAGTACGAAGGCAATAACTGGCAATTACAGCAACTGGATCTGGCGACCATCCGTTCGTTGACCCCGCGCAACGAGCTGTTGCAACCCCTGTCGTGGCAGGTCACCGGCGGTCTGGAGCGAGTGCCCGGCAAGCACGACGACGAAACCCTCGTCAGCCACGTCAATGGCGGTGCCGGCGGTACCTGGCAGCTGAGCGAAGACATGCTCGGTTTCGCCTTGGGCACCGTGCGCGTCGAGCACAACAACGACTTCGCGGAATTCATTTCGCCGGCGGCGGGTTTCAATAGCGGCGTGCTGTGGCAGAACCCGTTGGGCAACTTCAGCCTGGAGGCCAAGGGCGACTTCTTCACCAATGGCGAAGTGCGTCGTAGCGTGAGTCTGAATCAGCAGTGGGAATTATCGCGTAACCTCGGCCTGCGTCTGAGCGCCCAGCGCGAATTCAGCCACCTTGCCTCGCCCGAAAACGAAGTGATGCTTGAAGTGAAGTGGTATCACTACTGATCTGACACACCCTTACCCCTGTGGGAGCGAGCTTGCTCGCGATGAGGAACTGACATTCAACAGTTGTGTTGGCTGAACGTGCGCCATCGCGAGCAAGCTCGCTCCCACCGGGATATTTTTGAAACCAACGCCTGCAACTTTTGCCCAAACCCTATAACGGGAGAACAGCATGAGTCGCGCTTTCGTCAATGAAGATAACGCCGCAGCCCAAGCCGATCAGCCGGTTGAACGGCAGATCAGTGCGCAGCCCAATTACGTCACGCCCACCGGCCACGTCCAGCTGCAAGCCAAGGTTGCCGAGCTGCAACACCTGCACAGTGAACAGTTGGCCAAAGGTGAGCAGGCGGACAAACAACGCCAGGCGGACCTTGAACGTGATTTGCGTTATTTCACTCAGCGCCTGTCAAGCGCGCAGGTGGTATCAACCGCCCGTTCGACGCAGAAAGTTCAGATCGGTAGCCGGGTGACGTTCGCCGACGAGCACGACACGGAACAAACCGTACGACTGGTCGGCGAAGACCAGGCCGACGCGTCGGCGGGCCTGATCAACTGGGGCTCACCGCTGGGGCGCGCCTTGCTCGGGGCGAAACTGGGTGACGAAGTGCTATGGCTGCGCCCGGTGGGCGATCAGACGATCGAAATCATCCGCATCGAACCGGCTTGAACACTCCTAAAAAAAACGGAGCCCCGAGGGCTCCGCTTTTCATGCAACCGACCCGACATCAGGCCAGTTTTTTGTGCCGTACACGGTGTGGCTGAGCAGCCGCTTCGCCGAGACGCTTTTTGCGATCGGCTTCGTACTCGGTGTAGTTGCCTTCGAAGAACACCGCTTGCGAGTCGTCTTCGTACGCGAGGATGTGAGTCGCGACGCGGTCCAGGAACCACCGATCGTGAGAGATCACAATGGCGGCGCCCGGGAAGTCCAGCAAGGCTTCTTCCAGGGAACGCAGGGTTTCAACGTCGAGGTCGTTGGAAGGTTCGTCGAGCAGCAGGACGTTACCGCCCTCCTTCAAGGTCAGCGCCAGGTGCAAGCGACCGCGCTCACCACCGGACAGGTCCTTGACGAACTTCTGCTGATCACCGCCCTTGAAGTTGAAGCGACCGACGTAGGTACGCGACGGGATCTCGTAGTTGCCGATGCGGATCTGATCGGAACCGTCGGAGATTTGCTGGAACACGGTCTTGCTGCCATCCAGGTCTTCGCGGCTCTGATCGACGCAGGCCAGTTGCACGGTTTCGCCGACTTCGATGGTGCCCGAGTCTGGCGTTTCCTTGCCCATCAGCATGCGGAACAGGGTCGATTTACCGGCACCGTTACCGCCGATCACGCCGACGATGGCGCCTTTAGGCATGGAGAACGACAGGTTATCGATCAACACGCGATCGCCGTAGCCCTTGGAGACGTTTTTGAATTCGATGACTTTGTCGCCCAGACGGGGACCGGCCGGGATGTAGATCTCGTTGGTTTCGCTGCGCTTCTGGAATTCCTGCGACTGCATTTCTTCGAAGCGTTGCAGACGCGCCTTGGATTTCGACTGGCGGGCCTTGGCGCCTTTGCGCACCCACTCCAGTTCTTCCTTCATGGCTTTTTCGTGGGCCGACTGCGACTTGGATTCGGCAGCCAGACGATCGGACTTGGCTTCGAGCCAGCCGGAGTAGTTGCCTTCGTACGGGATACCGGCGCCACGGTCGAGCTCGAGAATCCAGCCAGCGACGTTATCGAGGAAGTACCGGTCGTGCGTGATCGCAACCACGGTGCCCGGGAAGTCGTGGAGGAAATGCTCCAGCCAGGCGACGGAATCGGCATCCAGGTGGTTGGTCGGTTCGTCGAGCAGCAGCATGTCCGGGGCGGACAGCAGCAAGCGGCACAAGGCCACGCGACGCTTTTCACCACCGGAGAGGAATTCGACCTTGGCGTCCCAGGCCGGCAGACGCAGCGCATCGGCGGCGACTTCCAGCTGGCGCTCCAGGTTGTGGCCATCGCTGGCTTGCAAAATGGCTTCAAGCTTGGCTTGTTCGGCAGCCAGTTTGTCGAAGTCGGCATCTTCCTCGGCGTAAGCGGCGTAGACCTCGTCCAGGCGAGCCTGGGCGTTCTTGATCACGCTGACCGCTTCTTCGACCACTTCACGCACGGTCTTGGTCGGATCGAGCACAGGCTCCTGCGGCAAATAACCGATGTTGAGTTCCGGCATCGGACGGGCTTCGCCTTCGAACTCGGTATCGACGCCGGCCATGATTTTCAGCAGCGTGGATTTACCCGAACCGTTGAGGCCGAGCACGCCGATTTTGGCGCCGGGGAAGAATGACAGCGAAATGTTTTTGAGGATTTCCCGCTTCGGCGGAACAACTTTGCCCAGCCGATGCATGGTGAAGACGTATTGAGCCATGGAGAACCTTGGGTCAGTGACAATGAATGATTGGAGCGCAGGCGATGCCCGGGCCAGACCGTGCGCGTCTTCCGCTTGATCGTGTTCAATGCGTGCGCGCTGGAAAGTCTAGGAGCTGGAACGCTCCCGCGTAACCGGCAAAGCTACCTTAATGATGAAAGGCAGTCCAGCCGAGAGGGACTGGCACTTTGCCACAACTCAAGGCATGCTAGCCGCCCTCCGGGCGTCCGGCTTATAGTGCACGTCGCGCCAGTCCAGCCAAACCGCAGGATTACAGTTTGTCCAATGCCCCTTTGCCCCTGACCTCCCGTGCGGCGACCGTTGCGTCCGGCTCCCCTCTGCGCGGAACCCTTAAAGGCGCACTGGCGACTCTGGTGCTGCTGCTTTTGGCATTGCTGTTCTGGCAACTGCTCGATCAACTGCGCGAAACCCAAAAGAACCAGCGCCAGTACACCATTGACTACACCGCGGACCTGGCCGCACAGGTCAGCCTCAATATGGCCCTGAATGCGCAGATCGCGCTTAACCTGCTACCCATCGTCGAGCAGCCGCAAAACGCCACCGACCAGCAGGCCTTGTTGCGTAAAGTGCAGCAGTCATTGCCGGAGGTTCGCAGCCTCGCGCTGCTGAGCCCTTCCGGGAAAATTCTCAGCGACACTGCGGACAATGCCACCGACGCCGATTACCTCGCCGAGCTGGTACGCCGCAGCCGCAATCAGGCTCACTATTTCAGCAACGCCGAAGACGGCTCAACGGTGCATTTACTGCTGCATCAGGCCAGTGGCAGCGGCCGTGGTTATTGGGCCCTGCGTCTGACACCGACGTTTTTTTCGTCACTGACCCAGCATGACGACAGCGGCATCCGACCGTTGTGGCTGGTGGAAAACCGTCTCAATCACCAGATCATCAGTCGCGACGAGATGCTGCCTGCGACCCGACCCGCCCTGCTTACGGAGGACGATCTGGCCAACAGCGTGCTGACGGTTCTACTGAGCAGCAGCGACTGGCAGATGCGCGGCCTGTTCAACCGACAACGTGTGATCGAAGAACTGCTGCCCGCCTTCATCGCAAAATGCCTGTTGGGGCTGGCACTTTCACTGCTGCCGCTGATTGCGTTGCTGAACATGCGACGCCGTCAACTTCAGGTCAATGAAGGTCGTCGGCGCTATCAGGATATTTTCGACGGCACCGGCGTGGCGCTTTGTGTACTGGATGTGTCAAGCCTCAAAGGCGTTTTCGAAAAGGCCCGGCTGCGCACCCGTGCGGAGCTGGACGCATGGCTGGCTGTCCCGGAGCAAAAACGCCTGCTGTTGCAGCAGTTGCGCATCACCGAGGTCAATCAGGTCGCCTTGCAACTGCTCAACGTCAATACAACCGATCAAGCCTGGAATGTGTTGATCGCGGGCGACCCACTGGACGGCGTCGCCATTGGCGCTCAGGTCCTGGAAGCCGTTCTCGCGCAACAGAAACAGCTGGAACTGGAGATCACGCGCGAGGACGCCAACGGTCGCGATCAACATCTGTGGCTGGTGCTGCGCCTGCCCGAAGACACCAGCGACTATAAAGCGGTGATCCTCAGCATCAGCGACATCACCAGTCGCAAACTCGTTGAGTTGTCACTGCTTGAGCGTGAAGGGTTCTGGTCGGACGTGGTGCGTACCGTGCCCGATCACCTGTACGTGCAGGACGTGGTCAGCCAGCGGATGATTTTCAGCAACCATCACCTGGGCCAGACCCTGGGCTACAACCGCACCGAACTGCACCAGATGGGCGAATATTTCTGGGAAATTCTCCTGCACCCCGAAGATGCCGATCACTACCACCGCTCGCGGCAGATTCAGCGGCAGGCCGGTTACAGCCAGTTACTGCAATGTCAGCTGCGTTTCCGGCACCGCGATGGTCTGTGGCGGCGCTTCGACATCCGCGAGCAAGCGTTGGCGCGGGACAAAAACGATCAGGTCACGCGGATCATCGGTGTGGCCAAGGACGTCACCGAGCAGATCGAAGCCAGTGAATCCTTGCGTGACAGCGAACAACGCTACCGAATGCTCGCCGAAAGCATCAGCGACGTGATTTTCTCCACCAACAGCCAGCTGGCGCTCAACTACGTCAGCCCTTCAGTGCAAGCCGTGCTGGGTTACGACGCTGAATGGATTTTCCAGAACGGCTGGCAATCGACCATCGCCACCCCGCAACAACTGAGCGGTATCACCGAGCTGATGGACCGGGTCAGCAAGGCGCTGGACAAGCCCGAGCAACTGGGAGAGCTGCGCAATCAGGTGCAAAGCCAGCTATTTTTGTTCGACTGCCTGCGCGCAGACGGGCGCAAGATCCCGATCGAGTTGCGACTGGTACTGGTCTGGGACGAACACGGTGCTTTCGAAGGGGTTTTGGGTGTTGGTCGAGACATCAGTCAGCAGCGCCGCGCGGAAAAAGATCTGCGCATGGCCGCCACCGTTTTCGAACACTCGACGTCGGCGATCCTGATCACCGACCCGGCTGGCTACATTGTCCAGGCGAACGAGGCGTTCAGTCGCGTCAGCGGTTATGCGGTGGAGCAGGTGCTCGACCAACTGCCGAACATGCTCACCGTGGACGAGCAGCAGAACGCGCATTTGCGGTATGTGCTCAAACAGCTGAATCAGCACAGCACCTGGGAAGGTGAAGTGTGGCTGCGTCGGCGCAATGGCGAACATTACCCGGCCTGGGTCGGTATCACGGCGGTGCTGGATGACGAAGGCGACCTGGCCAGCTATGTGTGTTTCTTCAGTGACATCAGCGAGCGCAAGGCCAGCGAGCAGCGGATTCACCGTCTCGCCTATTACGACGCCCTGACGCACTTGCCCAACCGCACGCTGTTCCAGGATCGCCTGCACACCGCGCTGCAATCGGCGGAGCGGCAAAAGTCCTGGGTCGTGCTGATGTTCCTTGACCTGGACCGGTTCAAACCGATCAACGACTCCCTCGGCCACGCCGCGGGTGATCGCATGCTCAAGGAAATGGCCACGCGCCTGCTCGGTTGCGTCGACGATGACGATACCGTGGCGCGCATGGGCGGCGACGAATTCACCCTGCTGCTGCAACCGCGGGTCAGCCGCGAGGTGGCGCTGAATCGGGCGATTCATGTCGCCGAGCAGATTCTCGCCAGCCTGGTGAAGCCTTTTGTGCTTGAAGGTCGCGAGTTCTTTGTTACCGCCAGTATCGGCATCGCGCTGAGTCCGCAGGATGGCAACGAACTCAGTCAATTGATGAAAAACGCCGATACCGCGATGTACCACGCCAAAGAGCGCGGCAAGAACAACTTTCAGTTTTATCAGACCGACATGAACGCCAGTGCGCTTGAGCGTCTGGAGCTGGAAAGTGATTTGCGTCACGCCCTCGAGCAGAACGAATTCACGCTGTATTACCAGCCGCAGTTCAGCGGCGACGGCAAGCGTTTGACCGGTGCCGAAGCCTTGCTGCGCTGGCGCCATCCGCGCCGTGGCCTGGTGCCGCCGGGGGACTTCATTCCGGTGCTTGAAGAGCTTGGCCTGGTGGTGGATGTCGGCGACTGGGTGATCAGCGAAGCCTGTCGCCAGCTCAAGACCTGGCATCAGGCCAAGGTGCGCGTGCCGAAGATTTCGGTGAACATTTCCGCGCGGCAATTCTCCGATGGCCAGCTCGGTACGCGGATCGCCACCATCCTGCGGGAAACCGGGCTGCCGCCGGCCTGCCTTGAGCTGGAACTGACCGAAAGTATTTTGATGCGCGAAGTCAGCGAGGCAATGCAGATTCTCGACGGTTTGAAGAATCTGGGGCTGAGTATTGCGGTCGACGACTTTGGAACCGGTTATTCATCGCTCAACTACCTCAAGCAGTTCCCGATCGATGTGCTGAAAATCGACCGTACATTCGTCGATGGCCTGCCGTCCGGCGAGCAGGACGCGCAGATCGCCCGGGCGATCATCGCGATGGCGCACAGCCTGAACCTGGCGGTCATCGCCGAGGGCGTGGAAACCCACGAGCAGCTCGAATTTCTGCGTGAGCACGGGTGCGATGAGGTTCAGGGTTATCTGTTCGGGCGCCCGATGCCGGCCGCAAGGTTTGCGGCGCAGTTCTGTAATGATGCGCTGTTCGTGTTCGAGTGAAGCGCAATCTTGTGGCGAGGGGGCTTGCCCCCGCTGGGTCGCGAAGCGGCCCCCTGGCACTTGTCCAGTCAAATCATGGAAGCAGGGTTTGCGACTGCTTCGCAGCCGAACGGGGGCAAGCCCCCTCGCCACAGGCCTGCATGATCACCGCTGATCCCGCCATGAAGCCCACTTGTCCGCGACATGATGTCCTTTCATATGCCATCCAAAAGCGGTTGGGTTAGAATGCCCCCCTTTTCTGCCCCGATCCTTGAGGACCGCCATGTTCAGCCGTGATTTGACTATTGCCAAGTACGACGCCGATCTCTATGCCGCCATGGAGCAAGAAGCTCAGCGCCAGGAAGAGCACATTGAGCTGATCGCTTCGGAAAACTACACCAGCCCTGCGGTGATGGAGGCTCAAGGCTCGGTACTGACCAACAAGTACGCCGAAGGCTATCCGGGCAAGCGTTACTACGGTGGTTGCGAATTCGTCGATATCGTCGAGCAACTGGCCATCGATCGCGCCAAAGAACTGTTCGGGGCGGACTACGCCAACGTTCAGCCGCACGCGGGTTCGCAAGCCAACAGCGCGGTGTACCTGGCCCTGCTGCAAGGCGGCGACACCATTCTGGGCATGAGCCTGGCCCATGGCGGTCACCTGACCCACGGTGCTGGCGTTTCCTCTTCCGGCAAGTTGTACAACGCGGTTCAGTACGGCATCGACACCAACGGCCTGATCGACTACGACGAAGTCGAGCGTCTGGCGGTCGAGCACAAACCGAAAATGATCGTTGCCGGTTTCTCGGCCTACTCGCAGATCCTCGACTTCCCGCGCTTCCGCGAAATCGCTGACAAGGTCGGCGCCTACCTGTTCGTCGACATGGCCCACGTCGCCGGTCTGGTCGCCGCGGGCGTCTACCCGAACCCGGTGCCTTTCGCTGACGTTGTGACCACCACCACGCACAAGACCCTGCGCGGTCCACGTGGCGGTCTGATCCTGGCGCGCGCCAATGCCGAGATCGAGAAGAAGCTTAACTCTGCGGTCTTCCCGGGCGCCCAGGGTGGTCCGCTGGAGCACGTGATCGCGGCCAAGGCGATCTGCTTCAAGGAAGCCCTGCAGCCCGAGTTCAAGACCTATCAGCAGCAAGTGGTGAAAAACGCCAAGGCCATGGCCGGCGTGTTCATCGAGCGCGGTTACGACGTGGTTTCCGGCGGCACGGAAAACCACCTGTTCCTGCTGTCGCTGATCAAGCAGGACATCTCCGGCAAGGACGCAGACGCTGCTCTGGGCAAAGCCTTCATCACCGTGAACAAGAACTCCGTGCCAAACGATCCACGCTCCCCGTTCGTCACTTCCGGCCTGCGCTTCGGCACTCCGGCTGTGACCACTCGCGGCTTCAAGGAAGCTGAGTGCAAAGAGCTGGCCGGCTGGATCTGCGACATCCTGGCTGACCTGAACAACGAAGCGGTCATCGACACCGTTCGTGAGAAGGTCAAGGCCATCTGCAAGAAGCTGCCGGTGTACGGCGCTTAATTGCTCCGCTGAACCGCAGCGACAATCAAACCGGCCAGTGTGGCCGGTTTTTTTTCGTCCGCAGTTTTGGGTCGCTCGATCAACCGGCCTGACCAACGCCGTGATTCCGAACATTATGCATATCGATTTACTGCCAGTCTTCGACAGGCGTTAGAAGGCTAAAGTGTGCACAGTTGAAACATGCGATCATTAATAAACTTCCAACTTTATCAACGCCACTGATAGGTTAATAACGCGCCGAACAACTTCGGCACAGCCAACCTTTAATCAATGGAACCAATACAATGGAAGTACATCCCAAACACTGTTTCGTTGCCACGATAATTATCAAAAGATCTGGCCGCCCCATATTCGCCGGACTTCGCCCCGCGCAGCCTCTCGAATTTGAACTCAACGATTTGAGCCACGGGCTTTACAAGGTCGAGGCGTAATACAACCATGACGACCGATCGACAAAAATCTTTTATTGCAACGCTCGGCACCCCAACCAGTGCGCTGCACTTCCTTGACGTCATCCATGGCCAACCGGCAACGGTAATGTCTTCCCTCATCAGCGGAGGCTTCTTCACCGGCCGACCACAAGCACGAGATGACTCACACTTTCTAGGGCTTGGCCCCGACGTTCCGATGGGTGCCACACCCAAACTGACGCTTTATTTCAGATATATCGGCCCTGGTTACAGACTCTACATCCGCACTACCGGCGATTATTACGGGATGTGCCTCAGCACCGACGACGCTGGCTTACTTGGAGCATTCGCGGCCACCGGTTCCAAAAACTTCAACTTGATAGGTACTAACGGTGCGATCGTGAACCTTAACGATATTCAGAAGGATGCCAATAGAATTTATTTACAAGTCAAAGATTCCGGATTGGTGCATGCCCATAAAGTCCATGACTCCCGATATCACTACATCGCAGATCAGGGCGGGGCGCCATTGGCTTTTGACTTGCACATCCAACAAAGAAACGCACCTTACATCCGACACCCAGACGAAGTGTGAGGCCCAGCCCCTTACTGAAGATCGCCTTCGCGATACGACTTGCCCGCGAAGGCGTCACCACGGACGACGAAATAGATTAATCCGCCGCTACCCGCGCAAACCCTTCGCGAATTTTCTCTTCGGGCAGATCATCGGCGATGAACACAATCACGCTTTCGCGCGTTTCGTCATCGGCCCACTCGGTATCCCAGTCGAAACCGTAAAGTTTCAGCACACCTTGAAACACCATCCGTCGCGGCTCGCCGGCGATACTCAAAACGCCTTTGTAGCGCAGCAATTGCTTGCCATGGTCTTCCAGCAGTTCATTCATGAACTCGCTGAGTTTGTCGATATCCAGCGGTTTGTCGGTGCGCAGCACCAGACTGGAGATTCGGTCGATGGAAGGCGCGGTGCTGACCGGACGCAGGCTCATGCCGCCGCCCAGATCTGCATTCAGGTTAAACCCGCGCACGTCGAGCATTTGCGCCAGGTCGATGTTGCCGTGATCGACCGTGCGAATGGGCGCGCGACGGTTGATGCGGCTCAGGCGTTCGCTTAACGCGGTGAAGGTCGACTCATCCACCAGATCGCGCTTACTTACCAGCAAGCGATCGGCGAACCCGATTTGTGCCTGGGCGATGGTCTGAGTCAGGTGTACGTCGGCGTGGGCCGCGTCGACCAGGGTGATGATGCCGTCGAGGATGTAACGCTCGCGCAGTTCCTCATCAATGAAGAAGGTCTGAGCCACCGGCGCTGGGTCGGCCAGGCCGGTGCACTCGATGACCAGCCGATCGAAGGCGATTTCGCCGCTGTCCAGGCGCTCGAGCAACAGGTAAAGCGCCTTGGTCAGGTCGGTGTGAATGGTGCAGCAGACGCAGCCGTTGGACAGCGTCATCACTTGCACCGGCTCCTCGCCCAACAATTGGGTATCGATGCCGGCATCGCTGAATTCGTTTTCGATCACGGCGATTTTCAGGCCGTGCTCGGCTTTGAGCAGGTGCCGCAGCAACGTGGTTTTACCAGCGCCGAGGAAACCGCTGAGGATCGTGACCGGGATGGGAGAGGACAAAGCTGTAAGTCTCCTTGAATAATAAGAGCGCAAAAACAACTGTAGGAGCGAGCTTGCTCGCGATGGCCGTCAACGATAACGCGTACTTTCTGAATGTACGTGTCGTCCTTGCGATCATCGCGAGCAAGCTCGCTCCTACACGAGGCCTAGCGGATCAACAGCACTTGGGCCCACCCTTGCCACCGTAACGGGCTTCCTGACGTTCCCGGAAGAACATCTCGTAACTCATCACCGGTTTGTCCGGGTGATTGGTTTGCATGTGCTCGACGTAGTTGTCGTAGTCGGGCATGCCGACCATCAGGCGTGCGGCCTGACCGAGGTATTTACCGAGGCGACTCAGGTCATTGAACATGCTGCATTCCTCGCTTACGCATCCGGCAGAGCCTGAAACGGCGCTTCTTTATCCGTGCGCTCTTTGGTACCCCAGGCGGCGATGCCGACTTTGAGGGCAAAGAACAGGATGCTGAAGACGACGAACAGGAACAGCGCCGTCAGCGTGGCATTGGTGTAGGCGTTGAAGATCACGTGTTGCATCTGGTCGATGTTCTTGGCCGGAGCCAGGATCTGACCATTGGCCAGGGCATCACTGTATTTCTTGGCCAGCGACAGGAAGCCGATCGCCGGGTTGGCGTCGAACAGCTTGATGAAGCCTGCAGTGGTGGTGCAGATCAGCAACCACACGGCGGGCAGCATGGTCACCCAGATGTAGCGCTGGCGTTTCATTTTGATCAACACCACGGTAGCGAGCATCAGCGCGATACCGGCCAGCATCTGGTTGGAAATGCCGAACAGTGGCCACAAGGTGTTGATGCCACCCAACGGATCGATCACGCCCTGGTACAACAACCAGCCCCACATCGCTACACATCCCGCAGTAGCGATCAGGTTGGCGGTCCAGGATTCCGTACGTTTCAGCGCCGGCACGAACGAACCGAGCAGGTCCTGCAGCATGAATCGCCCGGCGCGGGTACCGGCGTCGACGGCGGTCAAAATGAACAGCGCTTCGAACAGAATCGCAAAGTGGTACCAGAACGCCATGGTGTTTTCACCTGGCAGGACACTGTGCAGAATCTGCGCGATACCCACCGCCAGCGTCGGTGCACCACCGGCACGGGCCAGGATGGTGGTTTCACCGATGTCCTTGGCCACCGCTTGCAGCGCTTCCGGGGTGATCGCAAAGCCCCAGCTGCTGACTGTCTGCGCCACCGAAACGACGTCGCTGCCCACCACTGCGGCCGGGCTGTTCATGGCGAAGTACACACCCGGTTCGATGACCGACGCGGCAACCATCGCCATGATCGCTACGAAGGATTCCATCAGCATGCCGCCGTAACCGATGTAACGGGCATTCACCTCGTTATCCAGCAGTTTGGGCGTGGTGCCGGAGGAGATCAGCGCATGGAAACCGGACACTGCGCCACAGGCAATGGTGATGAACAGGAACGGGAACAGACCGCCCTTCCACACCGGCCCGGTGCCGTCGATGAACTGCGTCAAAGCCGGCATTTTCAGCTCGGGCATGGTTACCAGAATACCGATGGCCAGCGCGATGATGGTGCCGATTTTCAGGAAGGTCGACAGGTAGTCACGGGGTGCCAGGATCAGCCACACCGGCAACACCGCTGCGACGAAACCGTAACCAATCAGCATCAAGGTGATTTGCACCCCGGTGAAACTGAATGCTTTGGCCCAGACCGGATCGGCAGCAATTTGCCCGCCCAGCCAGATCGAACCCAGCAGCAACAACACGCCGATGAGAGAGATTTCACCGATACGGCCGGGGCGGATGTAGCGCATATAAATGCCCATGAACATCGCGATCGGGATCGTCGCCATCACGGTGAACATGCCCCACGGACTTTCCGCCAGCGCTTTCACAACGATCAGCGCCAGCACCGCAAGGATGATGATCATGATCAGGAAGCAACCGAACAGCGCAATCGTGCCGGGGATGCGACCCATTTCTTCGCGAACCATGTCACCCAGCGAGCGGCCGTTGCGGCGGGTGGAAAGGAACAGGATCATGAAATCCTGAACCGCACCGGCCAGCACCACCCCGGCAATCAGCCACAGCGTGCCGGGCAAATAGCCCATTTGCGCCGCGAGCACAGGGCCTACCAGCGGACCCGCGCCGGCAATGGCCGCGAAGTGGTGACCGAACAGAATGTGTTTATTGGTCGGGACGTAATCCAGACCGTCATTGTTGAGCACTGCGGGGGTTGCCCGACGTGCATCGAGTTGCATCACATTGTTAGCGATGAACAGACTGTAGTAACGATACGCCACCAGATAAATGGCCACCGCTGCGACCACAATCCACAAGGCGTTGATCGCCTCGCCCCGGCGCAATGCCACTACGCCCAGGGCGCATGCTCCTACGATTGCCAGCAGCAGCCAGGGTAAGTGGCGTACCAGGCTATTATTATTTTTCATTTTATGATTCCAGCCAGAGTGGACAAGAAAGACAGCCATCCCGAGTTTAGCTCGCTTGACGGTAAAGGCCATAGTCCGACGTTAGGCGCATCTGCCGGTGGCGCTGGCAGTGGTTCACAATGCGGGTCTATAGTCAGCGCACACCTTGAGGATTGCGCCATGAGCGAACAGCCTGCCGATCGACGCCGCTTCAAACGGATTGCGTTCGATGCCCGAACCGAATTGTGTCAGGGGGAGTTTATCTGGCCTGTGCAACTGATCGATCTGTCGCTGAAGGGGCTGCTGATCAAGAAGCCTGAACCTTGGGAGGGCAATCCGGAGAAGGATTTTTTTGTCGACATTCATCTGAGCAATGACGTCGACATAAAAATGGAGGTGCGCCTGACCCATGACGACAACGGGCAATTGGGTTTTGTCTGCCGTCACATCAGTCTGGAGTCCATTGAGCTTCTACGGCGCCTTATAGAGTTCAACCTTGGCGACCCGGCAGAGCTGGAGCGCGAGTTGGGCGCCTTGATCGAAGTGTGACCAACGCCGCCGTCCACTGTGGGAGTGAGCCTGCTCGCGATGGCGCCGGCACGTTCAAGCCAAATGTGTCAGTACGACCGCTATCGCGAGCAGGCTCGCTCCTACAGGGATGGGTGTGCTTCAGCGCTTATTCGAACAACGCATCCAGCGCCTGTTCCAGACGCGTCACCGCAATTATCTGCAACCCCGGTGGCGCCTCTTTTGGCGCATTGCCCTTGGGCACGATGGCGCGTTTGAAGCCATGCTTGGCGGCCTCCTTCAAGCGCTCCTGCCCACTGGGCACCGGCCGCACTTCGCCGGACAACCCGACTTCACCGAACACCAGCAAATCATGCGGCAACGGCCGATTACGCAAACTGGACATGACCGCCGCCATCAGCGCCAGGTCGGACGCCGTTTCCAACACCTTGACCCCGCCGACCACGTTGAGGAACACGTCCTGATCATGGGTCGGAATGCCGCCGTGCCGGTGCAGCACGGCGAGTAACATTGCCAGACGATTCTGATCCAGCCCCAGCGTCACCCGACGCGGATTGGCCAAATGACTGTCATCGACCAGCGCCTGCACCTCCACCAGCATCGGCCGCGTCCCTTCCCACGTCGCCATGACCACGCTACCCGGCACTTCTTCCTGCGCTCGTGTCAGGAAAATCGCAGAAGGGTTGGAGACTTCTTTCAGGCCTTTGTCAGTCATGCCGAACACGCCCAATTCGTTGACCGCACCGAACCGGTTCTTCACCGCCCGCAATAGACGCAAGCGCCCATCGGACTCACCTTCGAAGTACAGCACCGTGTCGACCATGTGCTCCAGCACTCGCGGCCCGGCCAGTGCGCCTTCTTTGGTGACGTGGCCGACCAGGAAAATTGCCGTGCCACTTTGCTTGGCATAACGCACCAGCAGCGCCGCACTTTCGCGCACCTGGGAGACTCCGCCGGGCGCTGACTGCAGTTGTTCGGTAAAAATCGTCTGGATCGAATCGATGACCATGACCTTGGGCTTCTCAACCCGAGCCGTGGCGATGATGGTTTCGATACAGGTTTCGGTCATGACACGCAGTTGGTCCTGCGGCAAGCCGAGACGCCGGGCGCGCATGGCCACTTGCTGCTGGGATTCTTCGCCCGTGACGTAGAGCGCCGGCATGGTCTTGGCCAGGTTGCACAAGGTTTGCAACAGGATGGTTGACTTGCCGATACCGGGATCACCGCCGATCAATACCACCGAGCCGTCCACCAGGCCGCCGCCAAGCACCCGGTCAAGCTCGCTGGAAGCGGTAGAAAATCGGGGAATTTCTTCAACACTGACTTCGGCCAATGTCTTGATTTGCGCCTGCTGGCCGGTCCAGCCGGTACGACCACTGGGGGGGGCGGGGGCACCGCTTTCGATCATGGTCTCGGTCAGCGTGTTCCAGGCCCCGCATTCGCCACACTGGCCGGCCCACTTGGGAAAAGTCGAACCGCACTCGGTGCAGCCGTACATGCGCTTGGCCTTGGCCATCTGAACTCCCGGCAAAAGCGCGATGATAGCTCAGCTGACCGGAGTCGGTGCACCGCAGTCGGCAGACGGCAAGCGTCGCGTTCGGCCAAATGCCGGCGCGGGATAAACTTTTCGGCGCTGATCCGGTCGACTGCAAGCTAACGATGTGAGCAGATGTTTCGGGCAAGACCCGTTTTGCTGATTTACACTGCCTTACCAAACTCATCTGTAACAGGGAATAACCTTATGGGCGTGATAAGCGAGTTCAAGGCCTTCGCGGTCAAAGGCAACGTGGTCGACATGGCCGTCGGCATCATCATTGGCGCGGCGTTCGGCAAGATAGTTTCGTCATTTGTCGGCGACGTGGTCATGCCACCGCTCGGCCTGCTGATCGGTGGGGTGGACTTCAGCGATCTGGCGATCACGCTCAAGGCAGCCGCGGGTGATGCGCCCGCGGTGGTATTGGCCTACGGCAAGTTCATCCAGACCACCATTGACTTCATCATTGTTGCGTTCGCGATCTTCATGGGCGTCAAAGGCATCAACCGTCTGAAGCGCGAAGAAGCCGTAGCGCCGACTCTCCCGCCAGTGCCTACAAAAGAAGAAGTGCTGCTGGGCGAGATTCGCGATCTGCTGAAGGCCCAGAATAATCAGCCACCTCAACTGTAAGGGATCCTTGAAAAAACAGGCGCCTCCCCAGGCGCCTTTTTTCTACCAGTAAGTTTCCACGGCCACCTGCCCCGGTCGGCGACTCAGGCTCAAATGCAAGCCTCGCAGCTTCAGCAGTTTTCGGGTGTCATCAATCATCTGCGGATTACCACACAGCATGACGCGCGAGTGTTCCGGCGTCAGGGACACACCGGCCGCGCGCTCCAGTTCGCCGCTCTCGATCAGCGATGTAATCCTGCCATTCAAGGCATCCGGCCGCACCTCGCGGGTGACCGTCGTGATCAACTGCAGCTTATGTGCGGACTCTGCCAGGTAGTCACGTTCTGCCAACCCGGCAACCAGTTCCCGATAAGCCAACTCCCGTTCCTCGCGCACGCTGTAGACGAGGACGATGCGCTCAAATTTTTCCCAGACTTCGAAATCCTGCAGAATCGACAGAAATGGCGCCACGCCGGTTCCTGTGGATAACAACCAGAGATCTCGCCCGTCGGCAAAGCGGTCCAGCGTCAAATAGCCAAAGGCCTGACGATCCACCAGCAACATGTCGCCGACACCGAGCCGGTGCAGTTCGCTCGTGAACTCACCGCCCGGCACCACGATGGAAAAGAACTCGAGAAACTCGTCGTAAGGCGACGAGACCATGGAATAGGCGCGCCAGACAATGCTGCCGTCAGGCCTGGTGACTCCCAGTCGCGCAAACTGCCCTGCACGAAAACGAAAACCGGGATCGCGGGTGATGCGAAGGGTAAACAGGCCGGGCGTCAACGGTTGAACGTCGGTCAAAGTCTGGCGAGTGAATTTCTCGACGCTGGCGGTCATGGGCGCGCTCCCTGGATTGAAGACATACAGTGTCCCGCAAAGGGCCCTCGCTAAACACCGGTTGTTTGTAGTGTCTTTAACAGTTGTACAAGCTGACATCAATATTTGTACAAATACAAAAGTCGTTAACAACTTTTCAACCACTTAGCTAAACAAGTTATAAGTATATTAAGTTTAATCTCAGTTACGAATTCGTCACGTGTGTTTGTTTGAAATGGATATCCAGATTCTAATGACAAAAAAATCATTAGAAACTTTTATCATTGCGTAGGAACGGTCCTACACTGAGCCTCTCGCCGGAGTGGGTCCGTGCACCGCGAGCCGAACAAATGGACCATGGAGAGGGATGATGGAACAGTGGAAAAAATCACAGCTGCAACAATTTTCAAGTACCACGGATATTAACAGTGCCTACCTGAGAGGGGTGGGATTTGCGAACAACATCGGCTTCAATTATTTTTCCTTTTCAACCACTTACCCCATCAAAGACAAGCAATCAAAAACAGTGAGTTTCAACAATTATCCGACCCGTTGGAACCAGGAATACGAACAAAAACAAATACGTGATATCGACCCAATAGTGGCGCATTGTAAGCATTCGATGCTGCCCATTCTGTGGACCAAAGATGCGTATTCAAACACTCCGGCACTGTGGGAGGCGCTGCAAACGCACGGTCTGCAACACGGTTGGTCGCAAGCGTTACATGATGAAGAAAAAGGTTTGTGCAGTATCTTGAGTCTGGCGCGCAGTCATTGCCCTGTCTCGGCCATGGAGCTTTATGAAAACCTTGGCTATTGCGTGCTCATGGCGCGTCACCTGCATACACTGGTGGAACAATCGCTACCCAAACACGTTGCAGAACCAGGTTTGCCGCGTCTTTCGGATCGCGAGGTCGACGTGCTGAATCTGGCCGCCTCTGGCAAAACAGCGCAGGAGAGTGCCCGAATTCTTAACCTGAGCCCGCGCACCATTCATTTCCATATTCATAGCGCGATCGAAAAAATGGGCGTCACCAACAAGATTTCGGCAATCGTCGCGGCGATGAAAGCCGGCCACTTGAATGTGCTTCGACCCGCTGACAGCTAAAACCTGCAGGTAATCCGCAAGAAAAAAACGTACCATCTGCAGGCCTTCCCGAGTGATCACGTGTGAATCTCACGACGCAGTTCACCGGGACGGTCTCGCCCGTCGCAGCCCCCCGGCCCGCGGGATACCTGTTGATTATCAGAGCTGCCCGCCCCATGCCTTTGCTCGAAACATCCTTCGCCCGCCTCGACCTGATTCGCCAGCCTGAACAGCAGAACGAGCCCTTGCAGGCATTCGATGCTGCAGACGAATACTTGCTCGCGTACCTGGCCGATCAGCAACCGAATGCTGACACGCGCGTGCTGGTGCTCAACGACAGTTTTGGTGCGTTGGCGGCGAGCCTGACCGGCAAGGTTCGGGTGACCAGTAGCGGCGATTCGTTTCTGGCGTTGCAAGGCCTGGAAAAAAACCTGCTGCGCAATGGCTTGCCATTCGATGCGGTGCCCCACGTGCCGGCTAGCGACACCTTTACCGGTCCGTTCGACCGGGTACTGATTCGTGTACCGAAAACCCTGGCGTTGCTGGAGGAGCAGTTGATTCGGCTTCAGAGTCAGTTGGCACCCAACGCCCAGGTGATCGCTGCTGCGATGGTCAAGCACCTGCCACGTGCCGCAGGCGATCTGCTGGAGCGTTACATTGGTCCGGTGCACGCTTCACTGGCAGTGAAAAAAGCCCGCCTGTTGATTGCCACCGTTGAGGCCAAAGCCCCTGCCGCTTCCCCCTACCCCACTCGTTACACACTTGATTCGCCGTCGATTGAACTGCTCAACCATGCCAACGTGTTCTGTCGCGAAGGGCTGGACATCGGCACACGGGCCTTTCTGCCGCACCTGCCGAACAACCTTGGCACCGCGCGGGTCGCCGACCTCGGTTGCGGTAATGGTGTGCTGGCCATTGCCAGCGCACTGCAAAACCCCGACGCGCATTACACGCTGGTCGACGAATCCTTCATGGCCGTGCAATCCGCTGCCGAGAACTGGCGTGCGGCATTGGGTGATCGAAAGGCGGTCGTGCGTGCCGGCGACGGTCTGGCCGGGCAGGAAGCGCAGTCGCTGGACGTCGTGCTATGCAATCCGCCGTTTCATCAGCAGCAAGTGGTGGGCGACTTCCTGGCCTGGCGCATGTTCCAGCAAGCCCGCGAAGCACTGGTGGTGGGCGGTGCCTTGTACATCGTCGGCAACCGCCATCTCGGTTATCACAGCAAACTGGCGCGACTGTTCCGTGGCGTTGAGCAAGTGGCCGCCACGCCGAAGTTCGTGATCCTGAAAGCGCGCAAGTAATCAGCGTAAAAAAACCTCCATCAGGAGGGTTTGAGTCCCGCGCCAAAAGGCGCAGGACGGGAACTGTGAGAGTGTTTTCAGGGAGTGCTCAGGCCCGCAGCATTCATGAACATGCGCATCAGACTCGCGACGATGAACAGCGCTACGACACTGCCGGTCCAGATCATCGCCAACCATCCGAGCCGCTGCCAAAGCGGCTTTTTTTCGGCCTCCTTGATGTCGTGCAGAGAAGGTTTGTTAGCCATTGCGTTCATTCCTCTTCAAAGGTTGTTGGCGCCATCGAGGGCGCCAACGCGAGTGAGCCAAGCGCACTAGTGATAACCATCTTCGTGGGTGACCTTGCCGCGGAACACGTAGTAGCTCCAGAAGGTGTAACCCAGGATGAACGGGATGATAAACAGCGTGCCCACCAGCATGAAGCCCTGGCTTTGCGGAGGCGCGGCCGCGTCCCAGATGGAGATCGACGGCGGCACGATGTTCGGCCACAGGCTGATCCCGAGACCACTGTACCCGAGGAATATCAGCACCAGCGTCAGCAGGAACGGCGTGTAGTTGGCATTGCGCCCAACGGCGCGGAGCAGGCCGTACATCGTGACCAGTACCAGAATCGGCACCGGCAGGAACCAGAACAGGTTCGGCAGCGTGAACCAACGCGCGGCGATGTCGGCGTGCGTCAGTGGCGTCCAGATGCTGACGATTCCGATCACCGCCAGCACCACAAAGGCCAATGGCCGAGCGATATCGTGCATCTGCTTCTGCAGTTCGCCTTCGGTTTTCATGATCAGCCAGGTGCAGCCCAGCAAGGCATATGCAACGACCAGGGCCGCGCCACAAAACAGCGTAAATGGTGTCAGCCAGGCCAGTGAACCGCCGACAAATTGCCGGTTGACCACTTCAAACCCATCGATGAAAGCGCCCAGCGCCACGCCCTGGAAGAAGGTTGCCGCGACCGAGCCACCGATGAAGGCCTTGTCCCACAGGTGGCGCTTGTTGTCCCTGGCCTTGAAGCGGAACTCGAACGCCACACCGCGAAAGATCAGCCCCATCAGCATGAAGATCAGCGGCAGGTACAACGCCGAGAGCACCACCGAATAGGCCAGCGGAAACGCGCCAAACAGCGCCGCACCGCCCAGCACCAGCCAGGTTTCATTACCGTCCCACACCGGCGCCACCGTGTTCATCATCACGTCACGGTCAGTCTTGCCCTTGACGAACGGGAAGAGAATGCCGATGCCCAGGTCAAATCCGTCCATGACCACGTACATCATGATGCCGAAGATGATGATCACGGCCCAGATCAGCGGAAGATCGATACCCATGATTCAAATCTCCTTGTTCAGGCTGATACGGTCGTCCGCGTCGCCTGCGCCGTTGTCTTCATCGGCCGCCGAGAGTGGACGCGCAGGCGTACGTTTCTTGCCCGGCCCGCCGTCGTTGGTTTCCTTGCCTTCGTCGGTGACCGGGCCTTTGCGCACCAGACGCATCATGTAGCCGAGGCCGGCGCCGAACAGGGCGAAATAGATCACCACAAACATGATCAAGGTGATGCTCATCTGCATGAAACTGTGTCCGGACGACGCATCCGCCGTGCGCATCAGCCCGTAAACCACCCACGGCTGACGGCCGATTTCCGTGGTGAACCAGCCAGCCAGAATCGCGATCAGACCTGAAGGCCCCATCCACAAGGCCATGTACAGAAAGGGTCGCGAGGTATACAGCTTGTCGCCCTTGCGCAACCACAGACTCCACAGACCGGTGACGATCATCAGCAACCCCAACGCGACCATGATCCGGAAGGTCCAGAAGACGATGGTCGAATTGGGCCGGTCTTGCGGTGGGAAGTCTTTAAGCGCTGGTACTTGCTTGTCCAGCGAGTGGGTCAGGATCAAGCTGCCCAGGTACGGGATTTCGACCGCGAATTTGGTTCGCTCCTCTTTCATGTCCGGCCAGCCGAACAGGATCAAGGGGGTCGGTTCGTTGCCGTGATTTTCCCAATGACCTTCGATCGCAGCGATTTTCGCCGGTTGATGCTTGAGCGTGTTGAGGCCATGGAAGTCGCCGATCACGGCCTGAATGGGCGCGACGAGCAAAGCCATCCACATCGCCATCGACAGCATGGTGCGGATCGCCGGATTGTCACGACCGCGCAGCAAGTGCCATGCCGCCGAGGAGCCGACGAAGAATGCCGTCGCGACGAAGGCGGCGGTCGCCATGTGCATCAATCGGTAAGGGAACGAGGGGTTGAAGATGACCGCGAACCAGTCGGTCGGAATGACCTGGCCGTTGATGATCTCGAAGCCTTGCGGGGTTTGCATCCAGCTGTTGGACGCCAGAATCCAGAAGGTCGAAATCAGCGTGCCGATGGCGACCATGACGGTGGAAAAAAAGTGCAGATTGCGCCCCACCTTGTTCCAGCCGAACAGCATGACCCCGAGGAAACCGGCTTCGAGGAAGAAGGCTGTCAGCACCTCATACGTCAGTAACGGTCCGGTCACGGCGCCGGCGAAGTCCGAGAAGCGGCTCCAGTTGGTGCCGAATTGATAAGCCATCACCAATCCGGAAACCACACCCATGCCGAAGTTGACGGCAAAGATCTTCGACCAGAAGTGATACAGGTCGCGATAGGTGTTGTTGTTGGTTTTCAGCCACAGTCCCTCGAGCACCGCCAGGTAACTCGCCAGACCAATGGTGATGGCCGGGAACAGGATGTGAAACGAGATGGTGAATGCGAACTGAATTCGGGCGAGATCGAGCGCCTCCAAACCGAACATAAGTCTTCCTCTGTCAGGTGATACCGGCTGAAGGCTTGTGGCCTGCACCCACTGCCCCCACGGATATGGAGTGTGGCGAATTCGAATTCGTTCTTTTTTTACCAACATCACACGTAGGGAGTCTGGCCATTTGGCCGCCGGATCAACCCTGTGGCGGTTTTGATCTGGATCAAGCAACGATGAAAGAGTAGTCCGGATTTCGACGATGGACGGTGTGGTCTATTGCCGCGTGACAGGTTGCCTCATCAACACGGCTGCCCCTGCGTAGCAGCTGCCGAAGGCTGCGTCCGGCTGCGCAGCAGCCTCCGGCGTTTGATAATCAAATGCGCTGCGCCCGCAACTTCTAGTTACAGGTTGGTGATAATGTCGCCCTTCCCTTCATTCAGATTGACTGCCGATGCCCAGCCAAGCGCCATTGCTATTACGTCATCACCGCCCGTTCATTGCGTTTTGGCTGGCCAGGGTATTTACCGCCAGTGGCTTTCAAATGCTGACGGTAGCCATTGGCTGGAATCTTTATCAGCTGACCGGCAATGTGCTCGACCTCGGTTTGGTCGGCCTGGTCGAGTTTGCCCCGCGCGTACTCTTCATGTTGCACACCGGACATGTCGCCGACCGCTACGACCGACGCCGGGTCGCGGCCATCTGCCAGTCGCTGCAGGCCTTGATCGCTCTGTCGCTGGCGATCGGCAGCGCGACAGACCAGGTCACGCGTGAAATGATCTTTATCCTCGCCTTTCTGCTGGGTGCTGCGCGCTCCTTCGAGATGCCGACCACGCAGGCCCTCTTACCGAGCATCGTGCCCAAGGCGCTGTTTCCTCGCGCGGTCGCCGCTGCCCAGTCGGCGCAGCAATCGGCAACCATCGTCGCCCCGGCCCTCGGTGGTTTGCTTTATGCGTTCGGCAGCGTCTGGGTTTACGGCCCGACAGTGATTCTCTACGTGATTGCCTGCCTGTTGATGCTCAACCTGCCCGCGCGGCAGACGCCGTTGAACAAAGGCAAAGCGACTCTCGATTCGCTGCTGGCAGGCATCCGCTTTATCCGCAGCCGTCCGGACATTCTCGGGGCGATTTCCCTCGACCTGTTTGCCGTGTTGCTCGGCGGCGCGACCGCTTTGCTGCCGGTATTCGCCAAGGACATTCTGCTGACCGGGCCGTGGGGGTTGGGCCTTCTGCGTTCGGCGCCGGCCGTTGGCGCGCTGCTGATGTCGCTGTGGCTGGCGCGTTTTGCGGTGGATCGACAGGTCGGGCGCGTGATGTTCACCGCCGTCGGCGTGTTCGGCGTCGCGACCATAGCATTCGGCCTGTCGACGTCGTTCTGGTTCTCGCTGGCGGTGCTGGTGGTGCTGGGTGCGGCGGACATGATCAGCATGGTGATCCGCGCCTCGTTCGTGCAGTTGGAAACCCCGGACGAAATGCGCGGCCGAGTCAGCGCCGTGAACGGCCTGTTCATCGGCGCTTCCAATCAGTTGGGCGAGTTCGAGTCGGGGCTGACCGCACACTGGTTCGGCACGGTTCCGGCGGTGGTCATGGGCGGCATCGGCACGCTGGTGGTCACCGGGGTCTGGATCAAACTGTTCCCGACCCTGGCCAACCGCGACCGCATGCACGAGCCGCTTGAGGAAGTGAAAGCCTAAAGCAGCTTGTCCAGGGTGATCGGGAAGTCCCGTACCCGTTTGCCAGTGGCATGATAAATCGAATTGGCCACCGCTGCCGCGACGCCGACGATGCCGATCTCACCCACGCCTTTGGAACCCAACGCGTTGACGATCTCGTCGTGTTCTTCGACGAACAGCACATCGATGTCGCCAATGTCGGCGTTCACCGGGATGTGATATTCCGCCAGGCTGTGGTTCATGTGACGGCCCAGCGCGTGGTCGGTCTGCGTTTCCTCGTGCAACGCCATGCCAACGCCCCAGACGACACCGCCGAGAATCTGGCTGCGCGCCATTTTCGGATTGACCACGCGGCCTGCTGCAATGGCGCTGACCACACGATTGACCTTCACCGTGCCCAGATCCTCATCCACCAGCACCTCGACGAACACCGCCGAATGGGTGGCGGTGGCGTAGGCATCGCGCTTCTTGTCCGGCACGGCGTCGACCTGCGCGTCAATCGTCTCTTCCCCGCAGTTGCGCGCAAGCTCGGCCAAGGCAATGCGCGAGTCCGCGAAAGCCAGCATGCCGTCCTCGAATACCGCCTGCTCCGCCGTGACGCCACTAAAGGCAGGTGCCGTTTGCCGGGCTACCGCGAGCAGCTTTTCCTTGAGGGCTTCGCAGGCTTGCTGCACCGCCGTGCCGACTGACGACACGGTGAAGGACCCGCCCTGCAAGGGCGCCGTCGGCAACGACGAATCGCCGAGGATAAACGTGACGTCCTGCACAGGAACGCCTGACGCCTGCGCGGCGATTTGCGTCATCACCGTGTAGGTTCCCGTGCCGATGTCAGTGGTCGCGCTGCTAACGGTCAGTTTGCCGTTTTGGTCAAGACTGGCTTTGGCACTGGCCTTTTGTTGCATGGCCTCCCACACGCCGCCGGCCATGCCCCAGCCGACCAATTGGTGGCCCTGACGCATGCTGCGCGGTTCGGGATCACGCTGGTCCCAGCCGAAACGCTTGGCCCCTTGGGCGTAGCACTCGCGCAGTTCCTTGCTGGAATAGGGTTTGTCTTCGTTCTGATTGCGCTCGGCATAATTGATCAACCGTAACTGCACCGGATCGATCACCAGGGCACAGGCCAGTTCGTCCATGGCGCATTCCAGACCGATCAAGCCCAGCGCCGCGCCCGGGGCGCGCATGTCCAATGGCGTGAACACGTCCAAGGGCACCAGTTTGTAAGTCAATTGCACATTGTCGCAGTGATAAAGCATGCCGCTCCACTCCACCACGTGCTCGGTGAAATCCTCGAAGCGCGACGTCTGGCCGATGGCTGTGTGGCCGACCGCGAGCAAGCGGCCATTGGCCGCCGCGCCCAATTGCAGACGTTGCAAGGTGCGGGGGCGATAGCCAAACGTGAACATCTGCTGGCGCGTGAGCGTCACGCGCACCGAACGCTTGAGATGCAGCGCCGCCATCACCGCCAGTGGCAGTTGATACTGGGGGCGTAACCCGGAACCGAAGGCGCCGCCGACATAAGCGGCGAAAATCCTCACCTGTTCTTTCTCCAGTCCGAAGACCTTCTGCACATAAGACTGACAGTTCTGCGGGCCTTGGGTCTTGTCGTGAATATGCAAACTGCCATCGGCTTGAAACAGCACCGTGCTGGCATGCGGTTCCATCGGGTTGTGATGTTCGATCGGGGTGCTGTAATTCAGGTCCAGGCTCAACGCCGCGCCGGCAAACTCGGCCTGAAAATTCCCACGGGGTTTGGGCAGTTCGGCCGGGGCCGGGTGCGCCTCGTCCTGCAGGGACAACAGATCGGTCTGATGGGACTGGCTTTCGTACTGGATCTTCACCAACGAGCCGGCATAGCGCGCCAACTCAAGATTGTCGGCCACCACCAGTGCCAGCGGTTGACCGCTGTAGAGCACACGGTCGTTGTAGAGCGGACGGAACGGCGAGCCTTCGGCCGAATCAGCGTCGTCGTAACTTTCATCATAACTGGCGATTTTCGGCCGGTTGGTATGATCGATGACGGCGATCACGCCTGGCAGAGCCAAGGCTCGCGTGGCATCAATGCTGACCACGCGTCCACTGGCGATGGAGCTCGACACGACGCTGCCATGGAGCAGGCCTTCTTCTGGAAATTCGCCCGCATAGCGGGCCTGACCGGTCACTTTCAGATGACCATCGACCCTGTCCAGCGGCTGGCCCATTGGTTGTGTGAAGGTATTCATCAGGCGTGCCCTCCCAGCGCGGCTTCGCTCAGGGCGCGGACGATGGCCCGGCGCGCCAGTTTCACTTTGAAAGCATTGTGTTCAAGCGGCTCGGCGGCTTGCAGCAGGGTATCGGCAGCGGTGGCGAACGTTTCTTCGCTGACGGATTTGCCCACCAGCCATTGCTCAACCGCGATGTCTCGCCAGGGTTTGTGCGCAACCCCGCCCAGCGCCAATCGCGCCTGACCAATCACCGATCCGTTTATATCCAGCGCCGCGGCCACCGAGACCAGTGCGAACGCGTAAGAAGCCCGGTCGCGAATTTTCAGGTAATGGCTGTTCGCGGCAAAACCGGCCGCTGGCAATTCGACGGCGGTGATGAGTTCGTCATCGGCCAACTGGTTATCGCGCTCCGGCGAATCACCGGGCAAACGATGGAAGTCGGCGAAAGCGATGCTGCGCATGCCACTGCGACCCTGCACATGAATCACGGCCTCCAGCGCTGCCAGCGCCACACACATGTCGGATGGATGCGTGGCGACGCATTGGGCACTCGCACCGAGAATGGCGTGAATACGGTTCAGACCGTCCCGCGCCGGGCAACCGCTGCCCGGTTCGCGCTTGTTGCAAGGCACATTGGCGTCGTAGAAGTAATAGCAACGCGTACGTTGCAACAGATTGCCGCCAGTACTGGCCATGTTGCGCAGTTGCGGCGAGGCACCGGCCAGGATGGCCTGGGACAACAGTGGATAACGCTGTTCGATCAACGGGTGCCAGGCCAGGTCTGCGTTGCTCACCAGGGCGCCGATCATCACCCCACCGCTGTCCGACTCGGTCACGTCACGCAAAGGCAGCCCGGTGATGTCGATCAGGTGTTCCGGCCGGCTGAGGTTTTCTTTCATCAAATCCAGCAGGTTTGTTCCTCCTGCAATGAATCGCGACGCGGGGCCGGCGAGATCAACGGCGTTTTGTACCGAATCCGGTTTGCTGTATTGAAAGGGATTCATTGATCACCCCCTTGCCCGGCGCGTTGACGGCAGGCAGGAAGCGCCTCTTCGATGGCATCGCGAATATTGCTGTAGGCGCCACAGCGGCACAGATTGCCGCTCATCAGTTCCTTGATCTGCTCGGTGGTCTGCGCCCGCCCCTCGTTGGCCAGGCCGACCGCCGAACAAATCTGCCCCGGCGTGCAATAACCACACTGGAAAGCATCGTGTTTGATGAAGGCCTGTTGCATCGGGTGCAGTTCGTCGCCATCAGCCAGGCCTTCAACCGTGGTCAGTTCGGCACCGTTACACATGATCGCCAGGGTCAAACAAGCATTCACCCGCTTGCCGTTGAGCAACACCGTGCAAGCGCCACACTGACCGTGATCGCAGCCTTTCTTGGTGCCGATCAAGTCCAGTTGTTCGCGCAGCAGATCGAGCAGTGTGGTCCAGGGCAGGACATCAAGCTGATGTTGCTGACCATTCAAAGTCAGACTCAGCGGGTGGCGGACGAACGCCGGTTGTGCCACGTCGGGAGTGGTGACGCTCATAAACACCTCACGGTTGGTCGTATGTTCGCGGCGTTTTGGCAAACCGCCGTCATAAGGGGTACGACTTCGGGGTTTTGTGAGCGTTCAAGGGGATTGATGGGCGATATAAAACACTAATAAAGCGGCAAACACACCATTTGCGCCCAAGCCCTTAAACCGGCAACTGCGCCGCCACCGTCGTCCGCGTGGCCTTGCCGCAAAGTTGCTCCACCAGCGTCAGGGCGAATTCCAGGGCTGCGCCGGAGCCTTGCGCGGTGATGCAGTTGCCATCGACCACCACCGGTTGGTCGACGAAATTGCAGCCTGAAAGTTGATGGCTGGTAGTGGGCAAACAGGTCATACGGCGCTGACGCAACACGCCAGAGGTTTGCAGCGCCAGCGCCGGAGATTCGGCGATGCCGGCGAAAAGGTGCCCGGCCGCCGCCTGATCCTTGATCAATTGCTGCAAAGGTTGATGCGCCGCCAGGTGCTGCGCGCCAACTGCCCCGCCGGGCAAAACGATCAGGTCAAACGGTTGCGCGAGCAGATCGACGAGCATGGCGTCGGCGGTCAGGCGGGTGCCGCGGGCACAGGTCAGCATGCGCCGCCGCTCGATGCTGGCAACGACGACTTCCACTTGAGCGCGGCGCAGCACGTCAATCAAAGTCACGGTTTGCAGGTCATCGATGCCCTCGGCGAGGGTAATCAGGGCTCTAAAGGTCATGTGCGAAGGTCCACGGAATGATCTTTGAAGCGTAGTCAGCTTTCCCGACCCTTGTTCACGTCCAGCCGTTACTTGATGTAAAGCTGCGTCGACATCGTGTTGCCCGGGGCGTTGATCGACGTGTTGCTGAACGTAAAAGTGCCCTCCTGCTTGCCCGCCAAATCGAGAACGTACAGATAACCGACGGTTTTCTTGCCGGTCGTGCATTCAGTCAGGTTGCCGTTGTCAAACGCGCAGACCGGCGTTCGTGTACCGTTCACTTCAAAACCGTCGAGCCCGATACGTGCAGTGCGGCCGTAGCCGACTTCCAGCACATAGACCTTGATGTTTGGCCCACTGTGATTGCAGCGCGTGCGCTCCTGTCCGGGCGCAATGTCTTCAAACCCACAGGCGGGCGATTCGACCTTGAGCACTTTGACCTGACTCAGCGCAGCCGCCGACGCAGCCAAGGCGCCTGGCACGTTCAGCATCAGGGCACACCACAGACCGAATCCGGCAAACAGACGCTTTTTCATGCACGACCCACTGTTCAGAAATCAGCGCGCAGTATGGCGTGTTTGGCTTCAACGCAAAACATCGACGACGATCGCAGCCATCAGCAGCCACAGCCCCACGCTGCTGGTATGATGCGCGGCTTTTTCCGACCCACAGAAAATAACAGGCGCGATCAGTGCCCTGTGCTTTGCTGTTGAAGTCGATACATTCACGGCGCCGGGTGCGCCACAGGGAGCAGACATGCTGGAAAGGCTGTTTCAACTCAAGGCACACAACACCAATGTGCGCACCGAGATGCTTGCGGGCGTCACGACTTTCCTGGCCATGGCCTACATTCTTTTCGTCAACCCGAGCATCCTCGGCGAGACCGGCATGGACAAGGGTGCGGTGTTCGTCGCTACGTGCCTGGCAGCCGCCATCGGCTCGGCCGTGATGGGCCTGATCGCCAACTACCCGATCGCCCTCGCGCCGGGCATGGGCTTGAACGCCTTCTTCACCTACACCGTCGTGCTGCACATGGGCCATACCTGGCAAGTGGCGCTGGGCGCGGTGTTTATCTCGGCGGTGCTGTTCTTTCTTCTGTCGATTTTTCGCATCCGCGAATGGATCATCAACAGCATCCCGTTGCCGCTGCGTTCGGCGATAGCCGCCGGTATCGGCCTGTTCCTGGCGCTGATTGCCCTGAACAACGCCGGCATCGTGGTCAGCAACCCGGCGACCATGGTTGGCCTTGGTGACTTGAAACAACCTGCGCCGATCCTCGCGACGCTCGGTTTTGCCTTGATCGTTGCGCTGGAAGCCTTGAAGATTCGCGGTGCCGTGCTGATCGGCATTCTGGCCGTCACCACAGTGTCGATCGTGATGGGCTTCACCCCGTTTGGCGGTGTGACGTCCATGCCGCCCTCGCTGGCGCCGACGTTCCTGCAGCTGGACATCAAAGGCGCGCTGGACATTGGTCTGGTCAGCGTGATTTTTGCTTTCCTGTTCGTTGACCTGTTCGACAACTCCGGCACCTTGATTGGCGTTGCCAAGCGCGCCGGGCTGATGGGCAAAGACGGCCACATGCCGAAAATGGGCCGCGCCCTGATCGCCGACAGTACTGCCGCCATGGCTGGCTCGCTGTTGGGCACGTCGACCACCACCAGCTACATTGAATCCGCAGCCGGTGTCAGCGCCGGTGGCCGTACCGGCTTGACCGCCATCGTGGTGGCGATTCTGTTTCTGCTGGCGCTGTTCTTCTCGCCACTCGCCGCCAGTGTTCCTGCATTTGCCACGGCACCGGCATTGCTGTTCGTCGCGGTATTGATGACCTCCGGCCTGGCCGAAATAGACTGGGACGACATCACCGTTGCTGCACCGGTTGTGGTCACTGCGCTGGCCATGCCATTCACTTATTCCATCGCCAACGGCATCGCTTTCGGTTTCATTGCCTGGACTGCAATCAAGCTGCTGTCCGGCCGCGCTCGTGAGCTCAATCCGGCGCTGGTGATTCTGTCGATTCTGTTCGTGATCAAGCTGGGTTGGTTCAACGCATGACTTTTGATTCCCAGGCTTACGCCATTCAGCTCGAAGAAAAGGTCACGCGCCTGCGTGATCTGCTGGCCCCGTTCGATGCGCCCGAGCCGGCGGTTTACGACTCACCGCTGAAAAACTTCCGGCTGCGGGCCGAATTCCGTCTGTGGCGCGAAGCCGGCGAGCGTCACTATGCGATGTTTTCCCAGGAAGACAAACGCACCCCGATCCTGATCGAAGAGTTTCCGATTGCCAGCCTGCGTATCAATGAGCTGATGCCGCAGTTGAAAGCGGCGTGGCAGGCCAGCGCGGCGCTGAGCCACAAGTTATTTCAGGTGGAATTTCTGACCACGCTGGCCGGTGATGCGATGATCACGCTGTGTTATCACCGACCGCTCGACGGGCACTGGCACGCGGCAGCGTCAAAACTGGCGGCTGATCTGAATGTCAGCATCATTGGTCGCTCAAAGGGCAAGCGCGAAGTGATTGGTCACGACTACGTGGTCGAGCAGCTGGAAGTGGGCGGTCGCACGTTCAGCTACCGTCAGCCGGAAGGCGCATTTACCCAGCCCAACGGCACGGTGAACCAGAAGATGCTCAACTGGGCCTATGAATCGCTGGGTGATCGTCCGGATGATTTGCTTGAGTTGTATTGCGGTAACGGCAACTTCACCCTGCCGCTCGCCACACGTGTGCGCAAAGTGCTGGCAACGGAAATCAGCAAGACTTCCGTCAACGCGGCGCTGAGCAATCTCGGCGAAAACGCTGTGGATAACGTGACGCTGGTGCGTCTGTCGGCCGAAGAGCTGACCGAAGCCCTCAACGAAGTGCGCCCCTTCCGCCGTCTGCATGGCATCGACCTGAAAAGTTATGAATTCGGCAGCGTCTTTGTTGATCCGCCCCGCGCCGGTATGGACCCGGACACCTGCGAACTGACCCGACGCTTCGATAACATTCTGTACATTTCCTGCAATCCGCAGACGCTGGCCGCCAACATCGCCCAACTGCACGACACTCACCGCATCACCCGTTGCGCAATGTTCGACCAGTTCCCGTGGACCCATCACATGGAATCCGGGGTGTTGTTGACCCGTCGCTGATGGCTACCGCGTCGAACGAAACAGCCGTCTGTACGACGGCTTTTTTGTGGGTGTTCAAACAGTGCAATCTGGTTTGCGCAGGCGCTCATCCCGGCGATGGAGACATGCAGATCCCTGTCCTCATGGCAGAGAGCGGTGCCTGAAATGCCGACTTTCAAGTCGGCAAAATCCTCGACCTCGAAATCCTCGAATTCTGGATAGTGCTGCATGGGCAGCAGCACCCCACTGCCATCAGCAAATGAATCGCTGATAACGTCCGATCACCGCACACAAACGCCGGATGCAGTATTCGTTTGATTGACCAAATTAACCGCCTAGTACAATTTATCTCCAGAGCCTGAAAATCACGGCTGATTCCAAAAACAAGAACTGGAGATCCAACCATGCCCCCAATTGTGCTGGTGTTCAACGGCCTGAAGAGGCAGACCCCATGACCCGCGATAATGCCATTCTGGCCGGGCTGATCGGCGCCGGTATCCAGGCTTCCCGCACCCCCGCATTGCACGAGCGAGAAGGCGATGCCCAGGGTTTGCGTTACCTCTATCGTCTGATCGACCTCGATCAACTGAAGCTCGACAGCACCGCTCTGCCCGACCTGCTGCTGGCCGCCGAGCGCATGAACTTCACAGGGCTGAACATCACATTTCCCTGCAAACAGACGGTCATCCCGTTGCTCGACGAACTGTCGCCGCAAGCGCGCGGCATCGGTGCCGTGAACACCGTGGTGTTCAAGGATGGCAGACGCATCGGTCACAACACCGATTGCCTGGGTTTCGCTGAAGGTTTTCGACGCGGCTTGCCGGGCGTTGCCGTGGAGCGTGTCGTCCAGATGGGCGCCGGTGGTGCCGGGGCGGCGGTGGCCCACGCCTTACTCAGCGAAGGCGTACGGCTGCTGAGCATTTTTGATGTGGACATCAACCGCGCGCAGAGTCTCGCCGACAACCTCAATCACCACTTCGGCCCAGGCCGAGCTGTGGCAGGGCATGACCTGTCAGGCGCGATGGCCGTGGCCGACGGCCTGGTCAATACCACGCCCATGGGCATGCAAAAACTGCCGGGAACCCCGGTGCCCGTGGCGTTGCTGCGGGCGCAGTTGTGGGTGGCGGAAATCGTTTATTTCCCGCTGGAAACCGAACTGTTGCGCCACGCCCGCGCCTTGGGTTGCCGGACGCTGGACGGCGGCAACATGGCGGTGTTTCAGGCCGTGAAGGCTTTTGAACTGTTCAGCGGCGTAGCGCCGGACGCGCCACGGATGCTGGCGCATTTTCAGAGCATGAATGGCTGAGATGCATCAAGCCCCTGTAGGAGCCAACTTGCTGGCGATGACCGCCTCAAAATCGCCATCGCCAGAACGCTCAGGCCTGCAGATAACGCAACACCGACTCGCAAATCATCTCGCGATGGCGCTGCTTGATCTGGTCGTCGGGCAAATCGATCTGAAAGATCTCACCCAGCGTGTGGCGGTTCGATACCCGATAAAAACAGAACGAGGTGATCAGCAGATGCACGTCCAGCGGTTCAAGCCCTGCGCGGAAAATACCTGCCTCGACACCGCGGCGCAGAATCACGCCCAGTGAATCCAGAATCGTGTTGTTCATCGCCTTGATCGCATCGGAACGCTTCACGTATTGGGCGTTGTGAATGTTTTCAATGCTGACGATGCGTACGAAATCGACATTGCGATCGTGGTGGTCGAAGGTGAACTCGACCAACCGCCGAATGGCTTCCAGCGGCGCCAATTCAGCCAGGTGCAGGCGATTTTCGGTGTTGCGGATATCACCGTAAAGCTTCTCCAGCACCTCGAGATACAGCTGTTCCTTACTGCCGAAGTAGTAATAGATCATGCGTTTGGAGGTGTGAATGCGCTCGGCGATCGCATCGACGCGCGCGCCGGAAAGCCCTTGCTGCACGAACTCCACGATGGCTTCCTGAAGAATGTTCTCGCGGGTCTTTTCCGGATTGTTCTTGCGACTCTTGCGAGGCTCGGCAATGGGAGCCTCGGGCGCTGCGGAGAGTTCTGAAATTATCGTCATTGTGGGCCACGGCCATCACTGCACAGGCTGGCGATTATGGGCCGCACCGCACAGCGAAGGAAGACGCGCAGCCACGCTTTCAACTCACGGTTACGAAATAACTACAACTTCGCCTGACGAATCGCGCCGCTGCGGGATTTGGCCATGGCCGCCAGTCGCACGGCAACGTTAGCCGCGCCATAGCCCGCGTAGCCGTTCTTGCGCTGGATGATTTCGAAAAAGAACCGGCCTTCGAACGGCTCGGTGTACACGTGGAACAATTCGCCACCCTGGGCATCACGGTCGTAGAGCACGTTGAAGTAGGCCAGTTCACTGAGAAACTCGTCATCAAAGTCGAAGCGTGCGGCAAGGTCATCGTAATAATTGAGTGGAATGTCCAGCAGGGGTACGCCGGCTTTCTTCGCCCGGCTGACTTCGGCAAAAATGTCATCGCAATCAAACGCGATGTGATGCACCCCAGAGCCGCGGTAACTCGACAGCGCGTGTGAGATGGCAGTGTTGCGGTTCTCGGAAATATTCAACGGCAAGCGGATCGAGCTGTCCCGGCTGCGCAGCGCACGACTTTTCACCAGGCCGTACGGGTCGGGCAGCACGACTTCGTCATCGGCCTCGAAATCCAGCAAGCTCTTGTAAAACAGCACCCAACTGTCGAGGCTGTCGGCCGGCAGCGCCATGGCCATGTGGTCGATGCGTTTCAGTCCACCACCGGCGATCGCGGCTGGATGCAGATTGAAGTCCGTGCCATAGACATCGGCCTGCTGGTCGACCAGATAGATCAGGCTGCCATCCGGCGCACGCACGGCGGCCAGCTCCAGTTCATTGGGGCCCACCAGCCCACGATAGGGTTGACCTTTATAAGCCACGGCCCGCGCCAGCGCGCTGGCACTGTCGGTAACCCGTACAGCCGTTGCGCACAACGAAGGGCCATGCGCCTCGAAGAAACTGTGGGCGAACGAATAGGGTTCCGAATTGAGAATCAGGTTGATGTCGCCCTGACGCATCAGGCTCACGCTCTTGGAGCGATGTTGCCCGGCCTTGACGAAACCCAGCCGCTCCAGCCAGTGAGACAGTTTTGCCCCGAGGCTTTCGTCCACGGCGAATTCGAGAAACTCGATGCCGTTGTATTCGCTGGCCTTGGGGGTTTCGAACAGAATTTCAGGAGCCGCCGTTGCAGCGGCTTCTTGCGCCAGGCGCTCGCGGGTTTTCTCTTCGAGGTACAGCAACGAACGCAAACCGTCGGCCGCATTAGCCCGTGGCGGTGCTGCGCGGAAACCGTCGTTGAAGATCTCCAGCGACAACGGCCCGGTGTAGCCACTTTTGATTATCGGTGCGAGAAAACCCGGCAGATCGAACTCGCCCTGGCCGGGGAAGCAGCGGAAATGCCGGCTCCACTCAAGCACATCCATGGCCAGAATCGGCGCGTCAGCCATTTGCACAAAAAAGATTTTGTCGCCGGGAATCCCGGCGATGGCACTTGGATCGCCCTTGAGCGACAGCGTGTGAAAACTGTCCAGCAACACCCCGAGGTTGGGATGATCCGCCTGACGGACGATGTTCCACACCTGCTGCCAGGTGTTCACATGCCGCCCCCACGCCAACGCTTCGTAGCCAATGCGCAACCCGCGCGCAGCAGCGTGTTCGGCCAGCAGGCGCATGTCATCGACGAGAATCTGTTCATCGCCGAGGGCGTCAGCCGAGGCATTGCTGCAAACCAGCACGAGGTCGGTACCGAGTTCCTGCATCAGGTCGAACTTGCGCTCGGCGCGCTCCAGATTGCGCGAGAGTCGATCGCGGCGGCAGCCTTCGAAATCCCGAAACGGCTGAAACAGCGTGATGGCGATCCCGAGATCGGCGCACATCTGCTTAACTTCCCGCGGGCTGCCGTCGTAGTACAGAAGGTCATTCTCGAAAATCTCCACCCCGTCGAACCCGGCGGCGGCGATGGCTTCGAGTTTCTCCGGCAAGGTACCGCTCAAGGAAACGGTGGCAATGGAACGCTGCATATTTCGACTCCCGGTGGTGGAGACACTGTTGTTGGAGGCACCGTGGCGAAGGGGCTTGCCCCTGTTCGGCTGCGCAGCAGTCGTTGACCCGGAGTTCACAGTCTCCTGACACAACCTATCGCCTGAATTCACGACGGCTTCGCAGCCGAACGGGGGCAAGCCCCCTCGCCACATTTGGCCAGCCTGTTACAAAGATCGACGCTTAACCTGACATGAATTATTGGCCGCACAACGACACACAGCAATTTAAAGTGTACTACCCGGTTAGTTTTGCGTGCGATTATCGAACACAATGCCCTTCTGCGAATTGACGATTTTTTGTTCACTGCGCACCATCAACTCGCACATTGAGTCCGGTCACGAGCAATGTTCTCTGTGACTCAAGACCCAGAACACCACATAAAAATAATCGGTGGCCCACATGACTCCTTCTCGAAGCTCTTCCATGGAGCACTCCTCCATGACCCCTGCCACCGCCGGCATCGGCGACAAGATTCGCGGCGCCATGGCCGTCGGCAAAACCCGTTGGGGCATGCTGGCGCTGGTGTTTTTCGCCACGACCCTGAACTACATCGACCGTGCGGCGCTGGGCGTCATGCAGCCCATTCTGGCCAAGGAAATGAGCTGGACGGCGATGGATTACGCCAACATCAATTTCTGGTTTCAGGTCGGCTACGCCATTGGCTTCGTGCTGCAAGGGCGGTTGATCGACCGGGTGGGCGTCAAGCGCGTGTTCTTCTGCGCCGTGCTGCTCTGGAGCCTGGCGACCGGTGCCCATGGCCTGGCGACATCGGCCGTCGGCTTCATGGTCTGCCGGTTCATCCTCGGCCTGACCGAAGCCGCCAACTACCCGGCGTGCGTGAAAACCACGCGATTGTGGTTCCCGGCCGGCGAACGCGCGGTGGCCACCGGCATCTTCAATGCCGGCACCAACGTTGGTGCGATGTTCACGCCGATGCTGTTGCCGCTGATTCTGCACGTGTGGGGCTGGCAGGCGGCGTTCCTGTGCATGGCCTCGCTGGGCGGCATCTGGTTGCTGTTCTGGGGATTGAAATACTTCAACCCGGAAGATCATCCGAGCGTCAAGCAATCGGAACTGGACTACATCCAGAAGGAAGTCGAGCCGGAACAATCCCGCGTACCTTTCTCGAAAATCCTGCGTATGCGTGGCACCTGGGCCTTCGCCCTCGCCTATTCGCTGACGGCACCGGTTTTCTGGTTTTACCTGTATTGGTTGCCGCCGTTCCTCAATCAGCAATACAACCTGGGCATCAACGTGACCCAGATGGGCATCCCGCTGATCATCATTTACTTGACGGCCGACTTCGGCAGCGTCGGCGGCGGGATCCTGTCTTCGTTCATGATCGGGCGCGGAATGAACCCGATCAAGGCCCGCTTGCTGTCCATGTTCCTGTTCGCCTGCTGCATCATCGGCGTGGTCATGGCCGCCGGTTCGAGCAACCTGTGGGTGGCCGTCGCTGCCATCTCGCTGGCCATCGGCGCGCATCAGGCCTGGACCGCGAACATCTGGAGCCTGGTGATGGACTACACGCCCAAGCACATGATGAGTACGGTGTTCGGTTTCGGCGGCATGTGCGCTGCGATCGGCGGGATGTTCATGACGCAGCTGGTCGGCCACATTCTGACCATCACCAATAACAACTACACCGTGTTGTTTACCATGATCCCGGCGATGTATTTCATCGCGCTGGTCTGGATGTACTTCATGGCACCGCGCAAGATTCCTACGGTTACCGAGTAAACGCCCTTCCCCTGGCAGGCCTGAATCCAGGCCTGCTTCTCTCTTGTCAGCGCCGGCTTTGATGCCACGCCGCTGCCAGCCCGCTGCAACAGATCACTGCAATACCCACCACCGTGGTCACCGTCGGCGTGTGCGCGAACAACAGCCAGCCAAGCAGACCAGCAAAGATGATCTGGCAATAGCCGAACGGGGCCAACAACGCCGGTGCTGCATGACGAAACGCTTGAGTCAGAAACAGGTGCGCGGTCATTCCGCACGCGCCCAATGCCACCATCATCAAACCGTGGCCAAGCGTCGGCACTTGCCAGAAGAACGGGACAAGCGCGCTCATGACCAGCGAATTGCACAGGCCGGCGAAAAAGTTGCTGGTGGTCGGACTGTCGATTGTGCTGAGCTTGCGCGTCAGCAACTGATAGAAGCAGAACAACAGCGCCGAACAGAGCGGCAGCAGAATTGCAGGCGTAAACAACTCCCCGCCGGGGTGGACGATGATCAGCACCCCGACAAAACCGCAAATCACCGCGATCCACTGACCCCGCGTGACGTGTTCCTTCAACAGCGGGACAGAGAGCGCAGTCACCAGAACCGGTGCGAGAAAGTTGACCGCCGTGGCCTCGGCCAGCGGAATGTAATGCAGGCCGGTGGTGAAAAACAGACTGGTGCCCAGCAGGCATAACGCTCTCACCAGCTGCAGCATCGGCCGTTTGGTCCGCAGCACGCGCAACCCCGATTGCGGCAGAAAGATCCCGGCCATCAACAAGGTGTGAACCACGTAGCGCGCCCAGACCACCATGACAATCGGGTAGAAATCCGACAGGTATTTGGAAAAAGCATCGTGGCTGGAGAACAGGAAGGTTGCGAGAACGATCAGCAGAATCCCTTTGAAGGGTTTGTTTACACCGGAGAGCGGAGTGCTGAGGGTCATAGGCTTCCCTTGAGTCATGATTCAAACGCTTGGCAGCAAGCTCAATGCCACGCCACTCGCGCCCGCGCATGGATGCGCGCCCTGATTCTGCGGTCTTCGTCGTTGCGGTGCAAACGCTTGCACGGCAGGACAAAACACGTCTGCCGACGGAATTCGACGAGGTATCCGTGTTCAATACAAGTCAATACACATCCCGAACCCGCCACTTTGGCAGGCAACGCCGCAAAAAAGCCGGACGACCGGACTGGCGCTGCTCTAACTCACCAGCAACACTCATCCCACGGTTAATCAGAGGATTCCCACATGCTATGGAAAAAAGGTCGACGCAGCGACAACGTGGTTGATGCCCGGGGCGAGGGGGGCGGCGGTGGCGGGATGCGCTTCGGCGGTGGGAAAGGTCTGAGCCTGACGGCGATCGTTTTGATAGTCGGCTTCGGCTTGATCACCGGGCAGGACCCGATGCAGATCCTCGGGCAGCTCACCGGACAGATGAGCGAACAATCCGCCCCCGCATCGACGCAAACCCGCCAGGCACCGCCGGCCAACGACGAGGGGGCCGAATTCGTCCGCTCGATCCTTGGCGATACGGAAGACACCTGGGGCCAGATTTTTCAGCAGTCCGGACGCCAATACAAAGAGCCAACACTAGTGATGTTCAGTGGCCGGGTCAATTCGGCATGTGGTCTGGCGACGTCGGCGACGGGGCCGTTCTATTGCCCGGCGGACCAGAAAGTCTACCTGGACACGAGTTTTTTCCAGGAGATGTCCCAGCGTTTCTCGGCCGCGGGTGATTTCGCTCAGGCCTACGTCATCGCGCATGAAGTCGGACACCACGTGCAGACCTTGCTCGGCGTCTCGGCGAAAATTCAGGCAGCGCGTCAACAAGGTCGCCAGATGGAAGGCGACGGTGGATTGTTGGTGCGTCAGGAACTGCAGGCCGATTGCCTGGCCGGTGTCTGGGCGCACAACGCGCAACAGCGTTTGAACTGGCTGGAGCCCGGTGACATTGAAGAAGCGCTGAACGCCGCCAACGCCATTGGCGACGACCGTTTGCAACAGCAGGGTCAGGGCCGCGTAGTGCCGGACTCGTTCACCCATGGCTCGTCGGCGCAAAGGGTGCGCTGGTTCAAAATCGGATTTGCGCAAGGCCAGGTCGGCCAGTGCGATACCTTCGCGGCGAAAAACCTGTAAATGACCAAGTGGCTGTGGATGTTGCTGTGCGTGTTCCCAATGACGCAGGCTGCCGAGCAAGGCGTCGAACAGATCGGCCCCGGACGCCTGCTATTGAAATCCGGCGAAATGGTCGTGAGCATCAGCCCCGCGCCGACGAAAATCGAACGCGTGCTGATCATCCTCCACGGCCGGCTACGCAATGCCGACACCTACCGCCAAAGCGCGGAACGCGCTGTTGAACGGGCCGGACAGAGCGCGAACACATTGGTGATCGCGCCGCAGTTCCTCAATGAAACCGATGTTGCACGCCACCCCGTGGCCGACACAGTGTTGCGCTGGCAAGGCAATGACTGGATGGCCGGAGGCTTGTCCACCGCACCATTTGCGCTGAGCTCTTTCGCTGCACTCGACGAAATCATCGCCCGCGTGGGCGACCGTCGACAGTTTCCCGATGTGAAGCAGATTGTCATCGCCGGGCATTCCGGCGGTGCTCAGGTGGTTCAGCGATATGCACTGCTGGCGCACGATCAGCCAGAGCTTCAGTCGGCCGGGGTGCTGATCCGCTACGTGGTTGCCAACCCGTCGTCATACGCGTACTTCGATGAGCGTCGCCCGGTGGCGTTCAGCCACGCCGGCTGCCCGGATTACAATCGCTGGAAGTACGGGTTGTCGGATTTGCCCCCCTATGCGCAAGGACAATCGCCCGAGCAACTGAAGGCCAGGTACGCGCAGCGTGACATCGTTTATCTGCTGGGACAGCAAGACGATGACCCCAATCATCCGGCGCTGGACAAGCATTGCGAAGCGCAGGCCCAGGGTGCGAACCGATTGGTTCGGGGGCGCAATTATTTTGGCTATTTGAAGCGGTTGCATCCGCAAGGGTTGCGGCAGCAACTGATTGAAGTGCCCGGGGTCGGGCATGATCGGGATGGGATGTTTAATTCGGCGGAGGGGCAGACAGCTATTTTCAGGCAGTGAGGTTTCGGTGACTGGTCTGACGCTATCGCGAGCAGGCTCGCTCCCACAGGGTTTTGGATCAGACGCGCAATCTGCGACTACTGAAGGTCCAATGTGGGAAGCGAGCTTGCTCGCGATGGGGCCCTCAAGCCATCAGCATCCGCTGCAGCGCCGCACAATCCACCGCATGCCAGTCCGTCAATTCCGGCCATGGATTATCCGGCAGATTCACCAACACCGTCCGCGCCCCCGCGGCACGACCGCAATCCAGATCAAAGCGGTAATCACCGACCATCACCATCTCATCTGTCGGCACGTCCCAGGCTTCAGCCAGCTTCAACAAACCGCCTGGGTGCGGCTTCGGCGGCGCTTCGTCGCGACCCAGTACATCCTCGACCGCGAAACAATCGGCCAGGCCGATCGCCTCAAGCGTAACGTGCGCCAGCTCACGGGCATTGCGCGTCAGAATTCCCAGACGATAGCCCCGCGCCGCCAGTTCACGCACCAGTTCCACCGCACCGGGCGCCGGTTTTGAACCCAGTGCCAGGTCACGCTCATGCTCCAGCAGCCAGGCATGTTTGGCGGCTGCTTCTTCAGCGGGCAACGCCGCGAGATGGGTCAGGATGTCGTCTTCGGCAGGGATCGCCAATGCCACGCGAATCGCCGCAAAGTCGTGCACGGCAACCGTGAGGGTGCCGTCCATGTCGAACACCCAATGCCGCACATCGGCCAGACTCATGCCCAATCCTTGCGATGACGAATCAGACCTTCCTGGGTCACGGAGGCGACCAGTTGCCCCGCGCGATTGAATACGCTGCCACGGGTAAATCCTCGGGAGTTGCCGGCCCACGGGCTGTCCATCGCATAGAGCAACCAGTCATCCGCGCGCAGATCCGCATGGAACCACAGCGAGTGGTCAAGGCTGGCGACCTGCATGTCTTTCTGCCAAACCGACTTGCCATGCGGCTGCATCGACGTGGTCAACAGACCGAAATCCGAGGCGTAAGCCATCAGGTATTTATGCAGCGCCGGGGTATCGGCCAAGGCGCCGTCGGCGCGAAACCAGACGTACTTGACCGGATCTGACGGCTGCGGGTTGTAAGGATCTTTCTCGGTGACCGGACGGAATTCGATCGGTTTAGGGCAGAGAAACTTTTCCCGCATGTTTTCCGGGATCAGGTGCGCACGCTGTTGCATGAGCTCCAGTTCCGAGGGCAGATTTTCCGGGCCGACCACTGTCGGCATTTGCGCCTGATGCTCGAAGCCTTTTTCGTCGTACTGAAACGAGGCGCTGCAGGTGAAAATCGGCTGGCCTTTCTGAATCGCCGTCACCCGGCGCGTGCTGAAACTGCCGCCGTCACGCACCCGGTCAACCTGATACACCACGGGCAATGCGGAATCGCCCGGACGCAAAAAATAGCCGTGCATGGAATGCACGTGACGCGCTTCTTCCACCGTCTGACTGGCCGCCGACAGCGACTGACCGACGACCTGGCCGCCGAACAACTGACGGAACCCCAGGTCCTGACTGCGCCCGCGGAACAGGTTTTCTTCGATCGGTTCCAGGGTCAGCAAGTCGACCAGATCATCCAACACTTGGCTCATTCAGACTCTCCTCACACAACGCAGTGCCGCGCAGTCTTGGCTGCGGCGGTCGATTCGGTTTCTGGCCGGAGCCACACGGGCGCCATTGTAAACGTACGCACGCGCTTAGCCATGCAAGGTTTGCAGCCATTGTTCGCGGCTGATTCGATAGAGAATATGATGGCGCAGCGGGTGATCGGCCGGGAGTTTGGGGTGCTCGAAGTCGTCGGCCGGGTCATGGTGCATGCCGATGGCCTGCATGACTTTCTCCGAGGGCAGATTGGATTGCGCAGTGAACGACACCACCTCTTCCAGTGCCATGCGATCAAACCCGCAGCGCAGAGCGGTCCACGCCGCCTCGCTGGCATAACCCAAACCCCAGTGCTCGCGGGCCAGGCGCCAGCCGATCTCGATGGCAGGGGTGAACGGCGCGTTGAAACCGACCACTCCCAGGCCTGTGAAACCGATAAATGCGCCCGTGTCCTTGCGCTGCAGGGCCCACAGGCCGAAACCGTGTTCAGCGAAATGGCCGCGCACGCGTCCGATCAGCGACGCACTTTCCAGGCGACTCAACGGTGCGGGAAAATAACGCATCACTTGCGGGTCAGCGCACATCGCCGCAAACGTCGGCAGATCTTCATCGCGCCACTGGCGCAACAGCAATCGCGCACTTTCCAATTCCAGTATCGGCTCCATTTACCCTCCCCATTCCATGTCACAAGTCTGGATCGCTGGTAGGATCCTTCACTCATCCCTACCCGCCTTCCGTTATAAAAAACCATGCCATTGCCGCTGATCTATCACGATGACTACAGCCCCGAATTCCCGACCGATCACCGCTTCCCCATGGATAAATTTCGTCTGCTGCGCGATCACCTGGTAGACAGCGGCCTGACCCGGGACGCCGACCTGCTGCGCCCGCAACTGTGCCCGCCAGACATTCTCGCCCTCGCCCATGACCCTGCGTATATCGAACGTTATATGGGCGGAGAGTTGTCTCGCGAAGACCAGCGGCGTCTCGGCCTGCCCTGGAGCGAAGCGCTGGCGCGGCGAACGGTGCGAGCGGTCGGCGGTTCGCTGCTGGCGGCGGAACATGCGCTGAGACACGGCCTGGCCTGTCATCTGGCCGGAGGCACTCATCATGCGCATTACGACCACCCTGCCGGGTTCTGCATATTTAACGATCTGGCAGTGATCAGTCATTTCCTGCTGGAAAGCGGCCGTGTGAACCGAGTGCTGATCTTCGACTGTGATGTGCATCAGGGGGACGGGACTGCGAGAATCCTGCACAACACGCCGGAGGCCGTGACCGTTTCCCTGCATTGCGAGAAGAATTTTCCTGCACGCAAGGCTGAAAGTGACTGGGATATTCCTTTGCCGATGGGCATGGGCGACGCGGACTACTTGAAGGTGGTCGACGATGCGCTCAACTACTTACTGCCGCTCTATCAACCTGACCTGGTGTTGTACGACGCCGGTGTCGACGTGCACAAGGATGACGCGCTCGGTTACCTGAAGCTGACAGACCAAGGTGTGGCGGCACGTGATGAAAGCGTGATGCGGCATTGCCTCGGCCGTGATATCCCGGTGGTCGGCGTGATTGGCGGTGGCTACAGCAAGGACCGCAAAGCGCTGGCGCGACGCCATGGCATCCTGCATCACAGTGCGCAAAGGGTGTGGGATTCATCAGGTTGTCATTGAGCTGTGGATGCTTTATTCACAATGGCTGTGGAGCTGCCTGTGGATAACCTGAGTGAAAGAGGCTGCGGGGCTTGCGAGATGAAGGCTGTAGCGCGGTGGTTGTTTTTTGACCAACGGGTTTGAGGTCACGCCTCAGCCCGCTCCCACCGCGAAGGCGTGCTGCTAGAATGCGCGGCTTAATCCCGCCAGACCGCAGCGCATCCCATGACCCAGCCTTCGACCTCCCTTCCCCCTCACGTTGCCATTATCGGTGGCGGCCCTGCCGGCCTGATGGCCGCCGAAGTGTTGAGCCAGGCGGGAATGCAGGTCGATCTGTACGACGGCATGCCTTCAGTCGGTCGCAAGTTCCTGCTTGCCGGCGTCGGCGGCATGAACATCACTCATTCCGAAGCCTACCCGGCATTTCTCTCACGCTACGCCGCACGCGCGCCGCAGATTGCACCGCTGCTTCGTTCATTCGGCGCCGACGCACTGTGCCAATGGATTCATCAATTGGGTATTGAAACCTTTGTCGGCAGTTCCGGCCGGGTATTTCCTACTGACATGAAAGCAGCGCCGCTGTTACGTGCCTGGCTCAAACGCCTGCGTGACAGCGGCGTAGTTATCCACACCCGCCATCGCTGGTTGGGCTGGAACATCGATGGCAGTCTTGTTGTAGCGAGCCCGGAAGGTCAGAAAATGCTGACGCCGGATGCAACGTTGCTGGCCCTCGGTGGCGGCAGCTGGTCGCGCCTCGGTTCGGACGGTGCGTGGATGTTGGCATTGGAGAAGCGGGGTGTAGGACTGGCGCCGCTGCAACCGAGCAATTGTGGCTTCGAGGTGCAGGGCTGGAGCGAACTGATGGTCAGCAAATTCGCCGGCGCGCCGCTGAAAAATATCGCGATCGGTCTCAATGACGACATTCCTCGGCTTGGGGAATGCGTGATCACAGCAACCGGGATTGAAGGCAGCTTGATCTACGCCCTGTCGGCACCGATTCGTGAAGCCATCAACGTGCATGGCAGCGCGACAATCCATATCGATCTGCTGCCCGGCCGGCCTGTGGATAAAGTCGAGCACGCCTTGAGCAAACCGCGCGGCTCGCGTTCCGTGTCCAAACATCTGCACAGTCAGTTGGGGCTTGATGGTGTGAAAGCTGCCTTGTTGCGCGAACTGACACCAGCAGAACGCTTCGCAGATGCGGCATTACTGGCCCGAGCGATCAAGGCATTGCCCCTGACGCTCGTGAAGGCTCGTCCGTTGGATGAGGCCATCAGCACCGCCGGGGGCGTGTTGTTCGAGTCGCTGGATGAACGTTTGATGCTCAAGCAGATGCCGGGCGTGTTCTGCGCAGGGGAAATGCTGGATTGGGAAGCGCCGACCGGCGGGTATCTGCTGACGGCATGTTTCGCCAGTGGGCGGGCGGCGGGATTGGGGATGGTGGAGTGGGTGAGGGGAAAATATTAAGCTACAAGCTACAAGCTTTAAGCCTCAAGCCTCAAGCCCAAGCCTCAAGCCAACCGCTTCTAGCTTGACGCTTGCAGCTTATAACTTACAGCTGCCTTCACGGCTTCTTCTTGCGCGGGCCGGTATTGAATACCGGCACTTTTCGCACAGGCTTGATCGAAGGTTCCGGCGCCGAAGCATCCCCGCTTTCTACCCACTTACCCAGATTGCGTTTACCGCCACTCGAGGTTTTCGGCTTTTTCGGTTTCTTCGGCTTCTTCACCACCTGACCGCTGGCGTCGGTATCCGGTACACGATGTTCAGGCTCGAAGTCATGCTCCATCTGCCGGGGCAACGTCTGACGGGTCAGCGTCTCGATGGCTGAAAGCAGGTTCACCTCATCAGCGCACACCAGCGAAATGGCCTGCCCGGTCGCACCCGCTCGGCCAGTACGACCGATACGGTGGATGTAGTCCTCAGCCACAATCGGCAGATCGAAGTTGACCACCAACGGCAAATCTTCGATATCCAGACCACGGGCTGCGACGTCGGTCGCCACCAGAATCTGCACTTCACTGGCCTTGAAACGATCAAGCGCACGCTGACGGGTCGCCTGCGGTTTGTCACCGTGAATGCCATCGGCGTTAACGCCCAGGCCCTGAAGTTTCTCCACCAGCGCGTCAACACCATTACGGGTCTTGACGAACACCAGCACCTGTTTCCACTTGCCCTTGCGCAGCAAATGGATGAACAGCTCCGGCTTGCGTTTCTTGTCTACCGTCACCACCCATTGCTTGACGGTGTTGGCCGCCACGTTGCGCGGGCTGACTTCGATACTCAGCGGGTCGTTGAGCATCTGCCCGGCCAGCGTGCGGATCGCGTCGGAGAAGGTCGCCGAGAACAACAACGTCTGACGTTTTTTCGGCAGCGCCTTGTAGATGTTTCCCAGTTCTTCGGAAAAGCCCAAATCGAGCATGCGATCCGCTTCATCCAGCACCAGGGTCTGCAGCTGATTGAACTTCAGTGCGTTCTGACGGAACAGGTCGAGCAAACGACCCGGGGTCGCCACCAGCACGTCAACACCTTTGCGCAGTTTCATCATCTGCGGGTTGATGCTGACGCCGCCGTACACCGCGTACGTGCTCAGCGGCAGGTTCTCGGCGTATTGGCGAACGGCTTCGTGAACCTGTTCGGCCAGTTCGCGGGTCGGCACCAGAATCAATGCACGCACCGAATTGGCAGTGACTTTCGGCCCTTCCATGGCCAACAATTGCAGGAGCGGCAGGGCAAAACCGGCCGTCTTGCCGGTGCCGGTCTGGGCCGCGGCCATCAGGTCGCGACCGGCCAGCACCGCTGGAATGGCTTGCGCCTGAACCGGCGTCGGGGTCTGGTAGCCGAGCGTCTCGAGGGAGCGCAGCAAGGGTTCGATCAGGCCAAGGGTGGCGAAAGTCATGGGATTACCGTAGGGAAAAATTCAGCGCGGGTGCCACAAGTGGGTGCCAACAAGTGGGTGCCAACAAGTGTGCAATGGCGCGCAGTTTACCCTAATTCACGCTCGATTCTGTCTGCACCACGGCAGCCGGCTTCTGTGCAGGCCGACGCCATTGCGGCAAGCCGATCAAGACCACGGCGCTGATGATCACCAGCATGGCCAACGCTTCCTCGATACCGATGGTCTCGCCGACAAACACAATCCCCAACAACACCGCCACGGCCGGGTTGACGTAGGCATAACTGGTCGCCGCCGCCGGACGCACGTTTTTCAGCAGGTACATGTACGCGTTGAAGGCAATGATCGAACCGAAGAACGTCAGGTAAGCCAGTGCTGCCCAGCCCTCGATCGGCGGCAGCGTCTCCATGTGTTCTCCGCTCAGCGCGCTGCCAATCAATAGCGCCACGCCGCCGACCAGCATTTCCACGGCACTGGCCATCGCGCCTTGCGGCAACGGCAAGTGCTTGCTCCACACCGAACCGAACGCCCACGCCGCCGCGGCGAATATCAGCAACGCGGCGCCGAACGGACTCGACTGCAGATTGGAACCAAGGTTGAGCATGCCGATGCCGATCAGGCCGAGCGCAATTCCGGCCCACTCGAGACGGGTATTACGCGCGCCCCAGAAATATCCGCAGAGCAAGGTAAACAACGGCACGGTGGCCACAGCCAGCGCCGCGACGCCGGAGGCCACGCCGGTATGTTCGGCCACACTCACCGCTCCATTACCACACGTGAGCAACAAGATCCCGATGATCCCCGCCGCTTTCCATTGCGCCCAGGTCGGCGCCGGAGCACCGCGCCAGCGCAGGAAGGCGTACATCAGCGTTCCCGCGATCACGAAACGAACACCGGCCAGCAACAACGGCGGCCAGTATTCCACCCCGATGCGGATCACCAGGTAAGTCGAGCCCCATATCACGTACAGCGCGAAGAAAGCAGCGATCAACGGCAAGGGAAAGCGACGTGGGCCAGGCATGGGGCAGCTCGCAGACAGGACATTTGAACGACTATTCTAAGAAGGCCAACGGCGAAAAATAAGTTACAAAACCTGTTTATACCGCCGGTACACTTTTCAAATCACGGAGATCATCGTTATAAACCGTACTTTCGAAAGTCACTCATTTTTCAGGAATCGGACCATGGACAAATACGACCGCATGCTCCTCGGCGCTCTGCTGGAAAACGGTCGTGCGTCCTACGCCGACCTTGCACGCAAAGTGAACCTGTCCGCTCCGGCCGTGGCCGAGCGCGTTGCCAAACTCGAAGCGTGCGGGGTGATCACCGGGTACCAGGCGAAAGTCGATATGGCCAAGCTGGGCTTGCCGATTCAATGCGTGATCGAACTGCGACTGAATCAGCACGGCAATCAGAAAGCCTACGACGACCTGATCAATATCCCGCAGTTGACCGAGTGCCATCGGGTGACAGGCGATCCGTGCGTGATTATGCAGGCCGCAGTGGGATCGATGCCGGAGCTGGAGGAGTTGATCAACCGGATTGCCAAGTTCGGCTTCAGCAAAACGTCGATTGTGTTGTCGAGCGCGATAGAGAAGCGCGTGCCGTTGGGGCAGCTGGAAGGCAATGGGAAATAGCTTTCCCGAGAAAGCTATAGGGGACCCTGTAGGAGCTGTTATCAGAACCCGCGATGGCGCTTGAGGTGGTCGGTGATTTTGGCCGCCGGCACTTTCTGCAGGCTCACCAGCAAATCATGCGACAGCTCGCGCAAGCCATGCGTCTGCCGCAGTTCCTGCGCCAGATGCGCCGTCAGGTTGGCTGCCATTTCGGCATCGGCCATAGCCCGGTGAGCCTTGCCGGTGTGGGGCAACTGCGCGAAGGTCGTCAGCGTGCCGAGTTTGTGATTGGGTGCCGCCGGCATCAGTCGGCGGGCCAGGAGCAGCGAGCAGGCAAAATTCTGCAACCGCGTCCGTTTGATCCGGCCCAACTCAAAATCCCAGAACTTCTGGTCGAACGCGGCATTGTGCGCGAGCAGCGGCGTGCAGCCGACGAACTCGTTGACCTCGTTCATCACCCGCTCTGCCGGTGGTGCGGTGCGCAGCATGGCGTTGCTGATACCGGTGAGTTGCTCGATGAAGGCTGGTACGCGCACGCCCGCATTCATCAGGCTCTGGTAACGCTCGACAATGCGTCCCTGTTCAAGGATCACCACGGCAATTTCCGTGGCCCGGCAACTGCTGCTCGGGGAGATACCGGTGGTTTCAAAGTCGATGACTGCTATGCGTTCCAAACCTGTTTCAACTCCGTAAAAATCAATTCTTGAGCAGCAGCGTGCCTTCGATCGGCACGTAACGGCTGGCCGCGCGGATCAGTGAATTGGCGGTCAGTCCCGGCACACCATAAGCGACCGCTTGTACCCCGTGCTTGGCGATGATGCGCTCCAGCAGCATGTCAAAATCGCCGTCGCCGGAAGCCAGCACGATTTCGTCGACGTGGTCGGCAGCGTCCATGATATCGAGGGTGATACCCACGTCCCAGTCGCCCTTGGCCGAGCCGTCGCTGCGCTGGATGTAAGGCTTGAGCTTCACGGTGAAGCCGAGATTGCGCAGGATCTGCTGGAACTGCTGCTGCTTGCTGTCACCGCGATCGATGGCGTAGGCGTACGCCTCGACAATCTGTCCTTGCTGGCTGATGTCTGCCCACAAAGCGGCATAGTTGAAATGACAACCATAAGCCTGACGCACGGTGTAATAGAGGTTTTGCACATCGGCGAACACTGCAATTTTTTTCACCGGAGTTCCTCATTGCGCACAGAGGCGCGGGCGGAATCAGGCACCAGGCCCGAAAAGTCGCCCAGTATGACAGCCTGAAGGAATGTTCCGCGAAAAATCGGCCCGGAGCGCCGTGGCGCTCCGGACGAATGACGCGTCAGACGAAGGAATCGTCGTCGTCACCAAAGAACGACGAGCTGTCGTCGCTGTAATCGGCGTCGGTGAATCCGCCCTGATCGCCGGTGTTATCGGCCACCCTTTCGTCATCGCCCCAGCCATTGCCGCCGTCATTCTGATCGCTCACCTGCGCCGGTTCTTCCTTGATCACTTCGACCACTTCCGGCTGCTGATCGTGATGAAACAGGCTACTGATACCCTGCGCCAGCATCACACCACCGGCCACGCCGGCAGCGGTTCTCAACGCGCCGCCCATGAAACTGCCGCCGCCCGGTTGTTGCTGAGCAGCGTTTGGCTGGGTGTAGCTTTGCTGAGGCGGTGCTGCACCAAAGTTTTGCCGGGCCGGCTGAGCATTGAATGAGGTTCGGCCCGGTTCCCGCCAGCCGCTATTGGTCGGCGGTGCACTTTGCGTCGGCGCGGGCTGCGGGTCACGCGAATGGCCGCCGAAGATGCTCGATAAAAAGCCACCGCCGCTCGGGGCTGGTGATTGCGACGTGGCCGATTGCAGTTCGGTCTGCAACTGCTGAACTTGCCGGGTCAGTTGCTTGTTTTGTTCATCGAGGCTCTTGATCGCAGCCTCCTGCACCAGCACCGTCTGGGTCATGAAGTAGCCCGCCGCAGGTTGGCGAGCCATGTGTTCCTTGATCCGCGCCTCGGCCTGGGCGTCACGCGGGGCTGAATCCGTTTCGGCCTGTTGCAGCCGGGAAAACAGTCCATCGATCAGGGTTTGTTCTTCGCTGTTCATGGCGACCTCGTAGATTGCCGGGAAAATCATTGCCCCTGTCCATTGTGGATAAGGTGCTCTGCAGTAATGGGGCTGATACAGAATGTTTCAATGGCCTTTACCGAACGTTTACGTTTGCTTCCAACAGCACATGATCGGTTACAGTGAGTAACCAAATGTGATGTGCGATACCGACTGATGAATCCGTTCGACGTACTGCGTGACTCCCTGTATTTCTTCAAGCTCAATCTGGGCCAGATCGTGCGGCTGTGCCTGCCACTGGTGTTCGCTGAAGCTGTGCTGCAGCAAGTGGTCGACCAGTCAACCGAGCCGGACAGTTTTCCCGGCATCAGCGTCATTGTCGGCCTGCTGGTGTACCCGCTGTACACCGCCGCGCTGATCCTCTTTCTCGATGCGCGCAGCCGTGGCGAGACGCCGCGCAACCGTGATTTGCTGGCGATGTCCGCGACCCTGTGGCCGCGTTTCGCCTTGCTGACGGCGCTGAATACGCTGCTGATTCTGATTGGCTTGTCGCTGTATTTTCTGCCGGGCATCTGGCTGATGGTGACACTCGCGTTCGGCGAATATTTGCTGGTACTGCGCGGCATGGCGCCGCTGGCGGCGATGAAGGAAAGCCTGCGCCTGACACGGGGCAATTTCCTGCGCATTCTGGTGTGCATTCTCTGCGTGATGGGCCCGTTGTGGCTGCTCAAGGGCGCGACGCTGACGGTGTACCCGGAGCCGCAAAATGCGGTTATTGCACTGCTGATCGACAGCGCCCAGAGCTTTCTGCAACTGTTCACCAGCGTGGTGTTATTCCGCTTGTTCATGCTGATCAGCGACGTGCCGGAGAAGATCGATCGGCCGCTCTGACTGCCGCGGACGCAGCCTTCGGCAGCGGCTACAGGGGCGGCGTGACGGCTAATTGATGGGCATGCGGTTGGGGCTCGGTTATGCTCGGTCATCTCTGTAACGCCATAAGCCGAGCCATGACCCGCCTACTGCGCCATACCCTGCTGGCCTTGCTGATTGTTAGCAGCCTGACCGGCCTGTTGATCTACAACCTGACCTGGCGCCCCGACGCCAACGAACCCGCACCGGTCGGCTGCAATGCTCAGGCCCCCACGCTGGTACCCGGCCAGGCGTTGAAAGTGATGACCTGGAATGTTCAATACCTGGCGGGCAAGCGCTATGTGTTCTGGAATGACCTGGCCGCCGGCACCGACGAAAATCCCACGCCCGCCGACATGGCTTTCAGCCTCGATGAAGTCGCGCGGGTGATCCGTGACGAGCAGCCGGACATCGTGCTGCTGCAGGAACTCGACGACGGCGCCAAGGCCAGCGACTACCAGCATCAGCTCAAATTGCTGCAAGAGAGGGTGGCCGACCTCTATCCCTGCAGCACCTATGCGTTCGACTGGAAAGCCGAATTCGTGCCTGAACCGCACATTTTCGGCAGCGTCGGTCGGCAACTGGCAACGCTGAGCCGTTACCGCATCGCTCACGCCGAACGCCTGCAATTGCCGATGCCTGCGGCCAGCTTCATTCGGCGCCAGTTCGAGCCAAAAAATGCGTTGCTGGTGGCCTACCTGCCGTTCGGCACGGGCGGCCAGATGGCCGTGGTCAACACGCACCTGGAGCGCGCGACCCAACCCGATAACACGCTTGAGGCGCAAGTGAGGGCCACGGCCAAGGTTATCGACAAATTCGAAAGCCGTGGTACGCCGTGGTTGATCGGCGGTGACTTCAATCTGTTGCCGCTGGGCCAGTACCGACGCCTGCGCGACGAACAACGATCACCCTTTTCCGCCGACAGCGCATTGCATGTGCTGTGGGACAAATACCCGATGATTCCGACCAACAACGAAGCCAGCGGCGTCGACCGCGCGCGGTGGCTGACGCATTACCCGAATGATCCCGGCCTGAACGGCCCGGACCGCACGGTTGACTACCTGTTCTACAGTCCGCGCATCAAACGGGTCGAAGCGATGGTGCGGCAGGACGATACCTTGCGCATCTCCGATCATTTGCCGGTGATTGCGCGGTTTCTGTTGCCGGCCGCTCCGTAGCGCTCGTCGCTGTGCATGGAACCGTCAGGCCTTGCGCGGTTTGATCCGCGCAGTCGCCTCTGCTATCAACGGATCATCCGGCCAATAATGCTTTGGATACCGCCCCTTCAAATCCTTCTTCACCTCGGCATACGTGCTGCGCCAGAAATTGGCCAAGTCCTGCGTCACCTGCACCGGCCGCCGTGCAGGCGATAGCAAGTGCAGTTTCACCACCTGCCGGCCACCGGCAATCCGTGGCGTCTCGGCCAGGCCAAACAGCTCTTGCAGGCGCACCGCGAGAATCGGCGGTTGTTCGCTGTAATCCAGACGAATAGACGAACCTGACGGCACGCTCAAATGTTGCGGCGCCAGCTCGTCCAGCCGCTGCGGTAACGGCCATGGCAGCAGATTACGGATGATGCCCGACAGGTCGAGATTGCCGAAGTGACTGAGCCGCGAGACTTTGCCCAGATAAGGCATCAGCCAATGCTCAAGATTTTTCAGCAGCGCGACGTCGCTGACATCCGGCCACTCACTGTCACCCTTGCCGCCAAGATCCAGCTGCCGCAACAGCGCCACTCGCGCCTGCCACTGACGCAACTCGGGCGTCCACGGCAACAACTCCAGCCCCTTGCGTCGCACCAGATCGACCAGTGCCTGACTGCGCGCACTTTCGTCGAGACCGGTCAGCGGCTCGCGGCTGAGGATCAATTCCCCGACCTTGCGCTGACGCTCGGCGCGCAGCACGCCTTCGCGCTCGTCCCAGTCCAGTTGATCCACCACGCGCACCTGCTCGGCCAGCACCGAATCGAATAGCGCAGGATCGAAGTCCGTCGCCAGATAAATCCGTTCCTCGCGCTGGCCCTGACGACTGCCCAGATCGGCAATCACCAGCCACGGTTGTTTCATCAAACTGTCGGCTTCGGCAAACAACGCCGCACGGCCGTTAGCCAGCCGATATTCTGCGCCGCCAGCCCGCCGTTGCTGGGCGACGCGATCCGGGTAGGCCAAGGCCAGCAACGCGCCGAGCCAGCGCGGATGATCAGGATCGCTGACGGGCGAACTCGCTTTGCCGCGCAGATACCCGCGGTACTGCCGCGCCAGTTGCCGGGCCCGCTGCACGCCACCTTGGGCACCACGCGCCGCGCGCTCTTCGCCCGACAACAGCACCAGTCGGCTGTGCAGATCCGCGCCGGCCCCGCGCAAGATATCGCGCTCGCCCAGCAGTGCCGCAACGTCGCAGGCCATCTGCGCCAGGCCCAGCGCCTGCCCACGCAACAGCAAGTGGGCGATGCGCGGATGCGCCGGCAGTTCAGCCATGGCCTGGCCGTGACGGTTTAGCGTCTCGCCGTCGAGCGCGCCCAGTCGATCCAGCAAGTCCTGCGCCTGCGCGTAAGCCGCCGCGGGCGGAATGTCCAGCCACACCAATTGCCCTGGCGTCACGCCCCAGCGACCCAGCTGCAAAGCCAGTCCGGCCAGGTCCGCCGAGAGAATTTCCGCACTCGCGTACGCCGCCAGTTGTTCGTGCTGATCCTGCGACCACAGGCGATAACAAACACCCGGCTCCAACCGCCCTGCCCGACCGGCGCGCTGTGTGGCGCTAGCCCTGGAGATGCGCTGGGTATCCAGACGGGTCATGCCGCTACCCGGATCAAAACGCGGCACCCGTGCCAGCCCGGCATCGATCACCACGCGCACGCCGTCGATGGTCAGGCTGGTCTCGGCAATATTGGTCGCCAGCACCACTTTGCGCTTGCCTGCCGGCGCAGGATCGATGGCGGCGCGTTGCGCGGCGAGGTCCAGTTCGCCGTGTAACGGGCACAGCAACACTTGCGTGTTTTCGCCCAAAGCGTCAGCCACTTGCTGATGCACACGGCGGATCTCCGCTTGCCCCGGGAGGAACACCAGCAGGCTGCCGGTTTCATCGTTCAACGCGTCGAGAATGGTCTGCACCACGCGCGGCTCGATGAACTCACCGGGCTGAAAAGGCCGGCCCCAGCGCATCGCAACCGGGTACATGCGCCCTTCGCTGCGCAGGATCGGCGCGTCATCGAGCAGCCCGGCGAGGCGCTCGCCTTCCAGCGTAGCCGACATCAAGAGGATTTTCAGCGGTTGATCTTCGCGGAACAGCTCGCGGCCATTCAGGCTCAGCGCCAGTGCCAGATCGGCGTCGAGACTGCGCTCGTGGAATTCGTCAAAGATCAGCAGACCCACGCCTTCCAGCGCCGGATCGTCCTGCAAGCGCCGTGTGAGAATGCCTTCGGTGACCACTTCGATACGTGTGTCGGGGCCGACCTTGCTGTCCAGCCTGATCCGATAACCGACCGTTTCCCCGACCTTTTCACCCAGCTCACTGGCCAGACGCTCCGCCGCCGCCCGTGCCGCCAGCCGCCGTGGTTCAAGCATCAGAATGGTTTGCCCGGCCAGCCAGGGTTCATTCAACAAGGCCAGTGGAACACGGGTGGTTTTACCGGCACCGGGGGGTGCTTCAAGCACGGCTTCATGGCGCATCGCCAAGGCGTCTCGCAGGGCTGGCAAAACTTCATCGATCGGCAACGAATTCATACTGGCTCCAAAGCAGAGCCGCGAGTATAACGGCGAACTGCGCGGTGTTTATCACGGTCCTAATTCATACAGACGCCTACTCGTTTCAAGACTACTCAGGAGATTTCCCATGCGTGTTCCCTTTCGTTTGATCGGCGGTGTGTTGGTCGCGACGTTGCTGACCCAGATCACCGCGTGCGGCTCGATTTTCTACCCGGACCGCCGGGGCCAGATTGACGGCAAGATTGATCCGGCAATCGCCGTGCTCGACGCCGTCGGCCTGTTGTTTTATATCGTCCCCGGCCTGATCGCGTTTGCCGTGGACTTCGCCACCGGCGCGATTTATTACGCGCCCGGCGAGACGGCTCAAGTGGCGCCGGAAAAACTTCAGGAAGCCATCGGCGCCGACGGCAAGGTCGATAACCACAAACTGCAGACCATTCTTGAAACCGAGCTGGGCCGCAGTTTCCCGCTGGACGATCCACGCCTGATTCAGCACAAGGGCAGCGCCCAGCAGCTGGCCATGTTCGGCCTGCGTCCAGCGGCGTGAACCTGACTTTGTGGGAATTACCGCGTCGATGATTTCCAGCGCCGAACACGCTCGCCTGCTGAGGCTTGCGACCCGGGCCTCGGTGGCGGTGGCGTGCCTGTTGATCGTCGCCAAAGCCGTCGCCTGGTGGCTGAGCGGTTCGGTGAGCATGCTCGCCGGGCTGACCGACTCGGCGCTCGATGGCGTCACGTCGCTGCTCAATCTGCTGGCGGTGCATTACGCCTTGCGTCCCGCCGATGACGATCATCGCTACGGGCACGGCAAGGCCGAATCGCTGGCGGGCATGGCTCAGGCGTTGTTTATCGGTGGCAGTGCGGTGTTGATTGCGTTGCAGGCGTTTGACCGGTTGCAACATCCGGAACCGGTCGGCGCGCCGTGGCTCAGCATCGGCGTGATTGTGTTTTCGCTGGCGCTGACCCTGGCGCTGCTGATGTTGCAGCATCGGGTGGTCAAGGCAACCGGATCGAACGCGGTGCGCGCCGACTCGTTGCATTACCGCTCGGACATGCTGCTCAATGGCAGCATCCTGATCGCGCTGATATTGGCCGGGTTTGGCTGGCATCAAGTCGACGCCTGGTTTGGTCTGGCGATTGCCGTTTACATACTCTGGAGCGCCATTCAGATCGCACGGGAAAGTTTTACCGTGCTGATGGACGAAGAGCTGCCGGTGGATGTCAGCCAGCACATGCTCGAACTCGCCTGCAGCGTTCCGGGCGTACTGGGCGCGCATGATCTGCGCACGCGAGTTTCCGGTAATCAGTGGTTCGTGCAGTTACACCTGGAATTACCGGGCGAGCTGACGCTGTCGGTCGCGCACCGCATCAGCGATCAAGCCGCCGACGCGATCCACGCCGCCTATCCGCGGGCTGAAGTGCTGGTGCACGCTGATCCGGCTAACGCAGCGTCAAGTCGCAAGCTATAAGCCGCACGCCGAGAGGCTGAACTCACTGCTTGCCGCTTGAAGCTTGAAGCTTGAAGCTTGAAGCTGCCTCTACTCCATCCGATACCCACGGCTACGCAGACAATCGCCTTGAGCCTGCCGATAAGTTTGCACCACCGACGGGGCCGGTTGATAAGTGGCGGTTCGTGGATCAAAGCCACTCTGTTGAACCGCGTATTGAGAACACTCGAAACCGTCCTGTTTGACCCGCTCCGCCGACTGGCCGTTGGCAGGATAGGCCACCACATCGAAGCCATTACTGGCCGATGGCGGTTGCGGCTGGACAGGCGGTTCGACGACGACGTAATCCTGAGTGTTTTGCTGGTAGGCATAGTACGAACCTGCAGCCAGGAACAACAATGTGCCGCCAACCCATACTTCACGCGCGTAATCAGGCATGTAGCTGACGCGTATTCCGCGCGGCGGTTGCACCACGACGTAGCGCGGGCCGAGCGGACGGTACCAATAGCCGCCCGAGTAGAAATAATCCTGACCACGGTAAGGCACGCGGTAATCGCGGTCCGGGAAACGGTCGATCACATGCCCCGGCCGATACTGCGGCCCCGGCCCCCAGCCATTACCGTGGCCGTTCGGGCGTCCGTTCCAGCGGTGGTCGTCGGGACGTGGACCGTTATTTTGCCAATGCTGATTGGTGTTGTCGTAACGCCGCGGAATATCCTGGTAATAACCCTGTTGCGGCTCCCGGGTCTGGTTCACGGCGTCGGGCCGGGGCTGAATCGGCAGACTATTGGCCGGCACTTGCGGCGGCGGAGGCGGCGGCCGGACGGGGTTGTTGAAATCCCTCGGCGGGTTGTCCTGCCCTTGATAGCCCGTGCCCGGCTGATGGTTTTGCCATTGACCGCCATTGCGCGGCTGACCGTTCTGTTCGAACTGCCGGCTGTTGTCGCCGCGGATGATCTCGTTGCCCTGCGGACGCGGCTGATTGTTGCCGCCAGGGCCCTGATTACCCTGACGGCCATCACCGCGCTGTCCACCGTCGGGGCCACGGCCCTGCGGCTCGTCAGCCAGCGAGTGCGCCGTCACACTGATGCACAGCAAACCAACACCGGCCAACTGCCAGATGCGCGACTTCATGCTTTTCCTCACTGCGGGTTTAGGGCCTGTACTTGAGACTGGACAAAACAATGACCGGTTCTGCCACAGGTTATCAGTCGCGCGGTTTATTTATTGAGGGCAAGCGCCAAATTGCGCGCAAAAGAAAAGGGAGACCCGTCGGCCTCCCTTTGAAAACTTCGTCCGTGCTCGACGCTTTTGACGTCGGCTCACCTCACGCCGTCTTGTGGACAGTGTGCAGCTCGGGGGCCGGCACATCCCGGTGGGGGTGGCGACCGCGACTGGCCTGATTGGGCGAGCCGCTGTGGACTGTTTGTCCGAGCAGTGATTCTGGTGATAAGAATAGTCTCGCGGCGGCGACAGAGGATTGCGAAGATTGCTGAAATAAACATCACTTGCGCAATTTTTAACCCTGGATAGATAATCCGCCGCAATAGATATGAGAAAGGCCTGACTGATGAGCAAACTCGACCGATACGACCTGAGCATTTTGGCGGAATTGCAGCGCGACGCCCGCATCTCCAACCAGGAACTCGCCGAACGCATCGGCCTGTCGCCCTCACCCTGCTCGCGACGGGTCAAGCAACTGGAAGATGACGGCTATATCACCCGCCAGGTGGCCCTGCTGGACCGCAAAATGCTGGGGTTGAGCCTGACGGCTTACGTATTGATCGGCATGGATCGGCATACGCCGGAGCGTTTCGAAAACTTCGAAGCGGCGATTCGCACCTTGCCGCAGGTGCTGGAATGCAGTCTGGTCACCGGGATGGACGCGGATTATCAACTGAAGGTGGTCGTGCCGGACATGGACCACTATCAGAAGCTGCTGCTGGGGCACCTGACCCGGATCGAGGGGGTGACCAGCGTGCGGTCGAGTTTTGTGTTGAATCAGGTGTTGAACAGCACGGAGCTGCCGTTGACGCATCTGCGTAGCTGATTGTGGCGAGGGGGTTTGCCCCGTTCGAGCGCGCAGCGGTCGTAAACCAGATCACGCGGTGTATCGGGTAAAAACCTCAAAGGCGGCTGCGCCGCCCAACGGGGGCAAGCCCCCTCGCCACAGTACGCCTTCAGACCGATAGCTGCGACACACTGCCGCAGCTCGATCCTCGCCCCACCCTCCGTGCCGTATACTCGCCCCGCCCTTAGCCCTGCCCGCGCTGGAGATGCCCGATGGATCCTGCAGTTTTCGAAGAGTGGATGATGACCGGACTGGTCAGCATCCTGATCATTTTCATGTGTTTCATCGTCTGGGATCTGGCGAAAAAATCCAAGGCAGGGCGCTTTGGTTCGTTCATCCTGTTCTTCGTGCTGGGCCTGGGCGTGGCAGCATTCGTGATCAAAAGCGTAGTGATCGGCATGATCGAAACCGGCACTTTATAAGCGCGCCGGCACTTCCTTCCACTGGCCCTGGTCGAGCCCCTCGAGCGTCCAGTCACCAATTCTGACCCGCACCAAACGCAACGTAGGCAGGCCCACTGCCGCCGTCATGCGCCGAACCTGGCGATTGCGGCCCTCGCGAATCACCAGCTCAAGCCAACTCGTCGGCACACTTTTGCGAAAACGCACCGGCGGGTTGCGCGGCCATAGCTGGGGCTCCTCCAGCTGCCGCGCCTCGGCAGGCAACGTCATGCCGTCATTCAGCTCGACGCCCTCGCGCAAATGCTGCAACTGCTCGGCTGTCGGCTCGCCCTCCACCTGCACCCAATACGTCTTGGCCAGTTTGTGTTTCGGGTCGGCGATACGCGCCTGCAACTGGCCGTCATTGGTGAGCAGCAGCAAGCCTTCGCTGTCACGGTCCAGGCGCCCGGCCGGGTAGATTCCCGCAATATCGATGTAATCCTTGAGCGTTGCCCGCCCTTCGCCATCGCTGAATTGCGTCAGCACATCGAAGGGTTTATTGAACAGGATCAGTTTCGGCTCGGCCGGCGGCGCTTTGGCGACGCGGCGCGGGGCCGAAGAGGATGGCGATGGTTTCACACCGGGGCGGCGGGAAACAGGACGTGGGGGACGAGACATGGGGGACGCAGCATCTAACGGTCAGGGCTGCCAATGCTAGTGCTCTGACCGTCAAATGACCATCGCGAATCAGCGGAACGGCGGCTCGTCGAAGCTGCGCAGTTTGCGCGAATGCAGCGAGTTGAGCTCGGTGCGCAACAGGTCTACCGCCAGGATGCCGATCTTCAAGTGCTGGTTGACTGCACGTTCATAGAACGCGTTGGCCGAACCCGGCAACTTGATTTCGCTGTGCAACGGCTTGTCGGAAACGCACAGCAGCGTGCCATACGGTACCCGCAACCGATAACCCTGCGCGGCGATGGTGCCGCTCTCCATGTCCACGGCGACGGCGCGGGACAGGTTGATCAGTGGCCGTTCCTGCGCCCAGCGCAGTTCCCAGTTACGGTCGTCATAGGTCAAAACGGTACCGGTGCGCAGGCGTTTCTTCAGCTCGTCGCCCTTCTCGCCAGTGACGCTGGCCGCCGCTTGCTGCAAGGCCATCTGCACTTCGGCCAGGGCCGGGATTGGAATGTTCGGCGGTACGACCCGGTCGAGAATCCCGTCGCGGCGCATGTAGGCGTGCGCCAGTACGTAATCGCCGATGGTCTGCGACTGACGCAAGCCGCCGCAGTGCCCGATCATCAGCCAGCAATGCGGACGCAGCACGGCCAGATGGTCGGTGATGTTTTTGGCGTTGGAAGGACCGACGCCGATGTTGACCAGCGTCACGCCATGGCCGTCTTCGGCGATCAGGTGATAGGCCGGCATCTGATAACGATGCCAGACCACGCCCGCCGCAATCGCCGACGCCTCGCCGTGATCCATGCTCTTTTCAATGATCACATTGCCCGGCAACACCATGCGCACAAAACGCGGATCGGTGCGCAATTGCTCCAGCCCGTGCACGATGAACTGGTCGACGTAGCGGTGGTAGTTGGTCAGCAGAATCCACGGCTGCACATGACGCCAGTCGCTGCCGGTGTAATGCACCAGCCGGCGCAGGGAAAAATCCACCCGGGCCGCATCGAACAAGGCCAGCGGCAGCGGATCGGTGTTCTCCCAATCGTACAGGCCATCGGCGATGCCATCGGTGGCGGCGGAAAGGTCGGTGCTCGGGAACACCCGCGCCAGCACGGCCGCGGTGACGCCGGAGCCGGCCAGCTCATCGCCCTGCTCGACCACGTACGGATAAGGAATGTTTTGCTGGCTGACGCCGACTTCGACGGTCACGGTGAAGTCGTGCATCAAAGGCACGAGTTGCTCCAGCAGGTATTTGCGAAAGGCCGCCGGGTGGGTCACGGTGACGCTGTAAGTGCCCGGCAACTGAACCTTGGCGTAGGCGCGAGTGGTTTGCGGGACTTCGCCCTGGCAATGGTAGGTGAGCCGCAGTTCAGGATAACGAAACATCGCACGCTGTTCCGCGTCCGGTTCGATGCGATCCTTGAGGTAACGTTTGAGCGCCTGATTCAGCGCAGTGGTTGCACGCTCGTGCAAGATCGCAAGCCGGTCCACGGCTTGCTCGGCGGTTTGAACGACAATAAAAGCTTCGGTCACGATCAGCATCCTGTGTTCTGACTTGCAGAGCTTCATCTTGCCTGCAACAGCGCTTCACGGGAACAGTGGCATGTTGGCAACTGCACAGAACCTTGTAGGAGTGAGCCTGCTCGCGATGACGGTGTATCAAACGACGTGATTTCGACTGATATGCCGCTATCGCGAGCAGGCTCACTCCTGCAAGGGATTTGTGTGGGGTCAGAACCCTTGCGGGGTTGAGCGGGCGACGATCGCTTCCACGTCCAGCCCTCGCGGCAACGCGCCGTACACACGCCCGCCCGAGCCGAGGCGACTGGCGATGAACGCATCGCTGACCGCTGAATTTCCCGCGTCCAGCAACAATTTGGCCTGCAGCCCCAACGCAATATCCTCGGTCAATTGGCGCGCGCGATACTGAATGTCGCCGGTGTCCTTGAACGCCGCGTGCAATTGGTCGATATGCGCGGCCAGGCGCCTGTCGCCATGCCCGTCGCCCAATTCGTCGAACAACACATCCAGCACGCCCGGCTCTTTCGACAAGGCGCGCAGGACGTCCAGGCACTGCACATTCCCCGACCCTTCCCAGGTCGAATTGACCGGCGCCTCGCGGTACAGCCGCGGCAAAATGCTGTCTTCCACGTAACCCGCGCCGCCCATGCATTCGGCCGCTTCGTTGATCATCGCGGGCGCACGTTTGCAGATCCAGTACTTGCCCACCGCGGTCACCAGACGAGCGAATTTCGCTTCATGGGCGTCATTCAGATGATCCAGCGCCCGCCCCATGCGCAGGCTGAGCGCCAACGCCGCTTCGCTTTCCAGCGCCAGATCGGCGAGCACGTTCTGCATCAACGGCTGATCGCTCAGCAGCTTGCCGCCGACGTTGCGATGGGCGCAGTGATGACTGGCCTGGGTGAGCGCCTGACGCATCAGCGCGCTGGAGCCGACCATGCAATCGAAGCGGGTCATGGCGACCATTTCGATAATGGTCGCAACCCCGCGCCCCTCTTCGCCGACCATCCACGCCAGCGCCCCGCGAAACTCGACTTCGCTGGACGCGTTGGAGCAATTGCCGAGTTTGTTTTTCAAACGCTGGATGTAGAACTGATTACGCGTGTCGTCCGGCCGATGCCGCGGCAGCAGGAAACAGGTGAGGCCTTTGTCGGTCTGCGCCAGCGTCAGGAACGCATCGCACATCGGCGCCGAACAGAACCACTTGTGGCCGACCAGTTCATACGCCTGGCCCGGCCCGCTGGCGCCTACCGGATAGGCCTTGGTGGTGTTGGCCCGCACGTCGGTGCCACCCTGCTTTTCGGTCATCGCCATGCCGATAGTCACGCCGGCCTTGTGCGCCATGCCGACGTTGCGCGGGTCGTAATCGGTCGCGAGGATTTTCGGCAGCCACTGCTCGGCCAGATCGGGCTGCAAACGCATCGCCGGAACACTGGCGAAGGTCATGGTCAACGGACAGCCGCTGCCGGCTTCCGCCTGACTGTGCAAATAGGTCATCGAGGCGCGAGCGACATGCGCACCCGATTGCGGATGCGCCCAGGGCAGCGAGGTCAGACCGTGTTCGACGGCAGTGCGCATCAACTGGTGCCAGGCCGGGTGGAATTCCACCAGATCAATGCGATGACCGTAGCGGTCATGGCTGCTGAACACCGGTTTGTTCTGATTGGCCAAAAACCCCGCTTCCATCAGAGGCCCACCGGCCAACGCACCGTAAGCGTCGATCTGCGACTCGGCCCAGCCAGCGCCAAACCGCCGTGACCACTCTTGCAAAGGCAAGTCGATACGGTACAGGTTAGTGCCATCCAGCGACGGCGGCTGGTTGCTGACGTCGTGGGTTTCGGCGAACTGATGCAGGTTCATGACGGGATCCTCTGGTCGACCAAGGGATTTCAGTTAAGCACCGCCCCCCAGCTGAACAAAGTGTCATACCTGCCTAAATGTCGGCGCTTTCGCCTTGTTTCGGACCGAGCACTCGTCGGTGCAAACCCGCCTGCAAATCTTCGAATTTCACCGGTTTGCTCAGATAGTCGATCAAGTCACCGGCAGCACACCGCTCGCGATCCGTGCTGGCGGCGACCACGAATATCGGCAAATCGGCGCACCCCGGCAACGCCCGGATCTGACAGCAGAGCGACGACCCGTTGTGCGGCGGCAACTGGCAATCGAGCAGCACGGCATCGAAGGTTTCGCGCTGCAAATGATCAATCGCGGTGTGTGCATTGTCTGCCGTGCGCACGCGAAACCCCAGCTTGAGCAGCATCCCGCGCATCACCAATTGATTAATGTTGCTGTCGTCCACCAGCAACACCGTGCACTCCTGCGGTTGACGCAGTCGTGGCACTTCGCGGTTTACCGCTGGCACCGACGGGCGTTCAACCACCGGCAGTTCAAACGCCATATCGAGCTGGAAGTGACTGCCGCTGCCGGGTTCGGAGCGGTGCGTCATCTGCCCGCCGAGCAGGTCCACCAGTTGTCGACAAATCGCCAGGCCAACGCCCAGCCCACCGTGTTCACGGGTCATTGAACCGTCCAGCTGGAAGAAGCGTTGATACAGGTTCGCCTCGCCCAGGTCGGTGAAGCCGATGCCGGTGTCGACCACGGCAAACGACAACGCCCACCGGCCGGCCTCCACCGGGTTGCCGGTGACTCGCAACGCGACTCCTCCAACCCGGGTGAACTTGATCGCGTTATCCAGCAGGCATTCCAGGCTTTGCGCGAGCCTGGCGCTGTCACCGTGCATGCGATCCGGTAGCCCCGGTGTGATCTCGACTTTGAAGCCGAGGCCTTTGCTCGACGCATTGCCTTCGAACTGCATGCGCAATGCATCGATAACGCTGCGCAGGCTGAACGTCGACTTCGACACGGTGAGATTGCCGGCCTGCAATTCGGTCAGGGTCAGGATGCCGTTGACCAAGCGCATCATGTCCCGCGCCGAACCGGCGGCCGTCTGCTGATACTGCTCGAGTTCAGGGTTCATCTCGACGGTCTGCATCAACTCCAGCGAACCGATGACACCATTCATGGGCGTGCGCAGTTCATGGGTCAGGGTCGCGAGAAAATCGTCCTTCAACCGGTTGCTGTGCGCCAATTGCAGATTGAGCGCTTCGAGTTTCTGACCGGCATCGACCAGCGTCCGCGCCTGTTGCTCACGCATGGCGTTGATGCGATCAGCCAAGGCCAGGGACAGCAAGGCCACCTCAATGGCCGAGCCGATCTGGCTGGAATACATGGTCAGGAACACATTCGGCAGGTAGCCCAGCACCATCAGCGTGTTGGCGATGCCACCGAGCAAAAACGCCGACCAGGCGATGATGAAATACCTCGCCACCCGCAAGCCGCGCGACCAGACGAAAATGCCGGCGGCGAAAATCACCACGGTGAAGACCAGCGCCAGCGCCGTGGCCATTCGCAGAGCCAGGGCATAACTGGTCATCAGCGACAATCCAACCACCAGCGCACCGGACGCAATCAGTGCCAGCAGCAAGCGGTCGAGCCAGCGACTGTAAGTGGCCGTCTGCAGGAAACTGCGGGCGAACTGGCTGCCGAACAAGCCTGCACAGCCGATGAAGAATGGCGTAGCTGCGTTGGCCCACCACGGATTGTCTGGCCAGAAATACTGCACCGCTGCGCCATTGACCGACAATTGGTACAGGCCAAACGAGGCGATGTAGAAAATGTAATAGAGGTAGCTGGTGTCGCGCACGCTCAGGTAAATGAACAGGTTGTAGACCAGCATCCCCAACAACACGCCGTAAATCAGGCCCAACACGTACAGCCGTAGCGGCTGTTCTTCGAGGAACGCGGTACTCGACCACAACGTCACCGGCGCCTGAATCGAGCCCTGGCTTTGCAGGCGCAGGAACAGCGTTTGCGTTTGATCGGGCGTGAAGTCCAGGTCGAACAGAAAATTGTTCTGACGGATTTCGCGGCTGGCAAACGGCAAGGCGTCGCCGGTCCGGCCGGCCAATCGGTAGCCGCCGGCCGCATCAGGCACGTACACATCAAGGTGATCGAGGGGCGGATAGGCCAGTTCCAGCAACCAGGTTCGATGCGTGCCAGGGCTGACGGGGCGGTAACGCAAATCGATTTTCAACCAGAACGCCGAGCGTGAATAGCCAGCGTTGAGCGTGTCCTTGTCGTGCGGTTTGAAGTGGCCGGCAGCGGCTTGCGCGCGCACGTCGTCAAGCGTCGCCTGACCTTCGACGTCTTCGAACACTTGCAGGGATTTGCCCAAGGGAAGGCGCTGGGTGAATTCATCGAATTCGACTGCGCTCGCCATGACGGGCAAACAAAACAGCAATATCAGCAAATAGCGCATTGAAGCCCCAGCGTGGCCTGTCCGGTGATCTCAAAAAGCCCCTCATTCCCTTTGAGCAGACATAAACCGGCGTGACCTGTTATTGATTTGGATCCACTCCAAGCATAGCCGCTGCTGGCCATTGAGCACCATTGAAATTTTTCCCACAAAGGCTCTAGGACGGGCTTTCCAGTCAATTACTCGCACACAGATCTGAAATTGTATCGGCCACTGCGAGCCGTTCTGTAGCCGCTGGCGCCGCCTGTTCCCGGCACATTCGACGCCATGACTCGCCAGGCGACTGGTGGTAAGCTCGCGCACCATGAATATCTACAGCTCTCGCCCTGTTGTCCTCTGTCTCGCCGGCCACGACCCCAGTGGCGGCGCCGGCTTGCAGGCAGATATCGAAGCCCTGCTCGCTCAGGGTTGTCATGCGGCTCCGGCCGTCACTGCCCTGACCGTGCAAGACACGGTGAATGTCACTGATTTCCGCGTCCTGGACCGTGAGTGGGTGCTGGCTCAAGCCCATGCCGTGCTCAACGACTCTGAAGTCGCGGCAGTCAAACTGGGCATGCTCGGTTCGCTGGAAATGGTCGACACCGTAGTCGAGCTGCTGTCGGCGCACCCGCATCTGCCGATGGTCTGTGACCCGGTGTTGCGTGCCGGCGGTGGCGGGAGACTGGGCAAGGACGAAGTTGGTTACGCCATGCGCGAACGCCTGCTGCCCCTGGCCATCATTGCCACCCCTAACCTTCCCGAAGCGCGCATTCTCGCCGAGTTGCCGCAAGGCACCGCGGACGAGTGCGCGGAAAAACTTCTGCCCTACGTCAAACACCTGCTGATCACCGGCGGTCATGGTGATGAAGCCGAGATCCACAACCGCCTGTACAGCCGCGACGGTGGCCGCCAGACCTTTATCTGCCAACGCCTGCCCGGCAGTTATCACGGTTCCGGCTGCACGCTGGCGAGTGCGCTGGCCGGTCGTCTGGCACAGGGTGAAAACCTGGTCAGTGCCGTGCAGTCCGCGCTTAACTACACGTGGCGAACCCTGCGTGATGCAGAGCAACTGGGCAAAGGTCAATTCGTCCCCCGCCGCTTGCCGCTGGATTTCTGTTCGTAACTTTTTGTGCGTAAAGCGCAGAGGCTGGTCCGATGAAACTACGTGGCCTGTACGCCATTACCGACAGCCAGTTACTGGCCGGTAAATTTCTTTCGTACGTGGAGGCGGCGCTGGACGGCGGCGTTACGCTGCTGCAATACCGCGACAAAAGCAGCGACGAAGCCCGACGTCTGCGCGAGGCCGAAGCGCTGCGCAATCTGTGCGAGCGCTACAAGACCCGCTTGATCATCAATGATGACGCCGAACTCGCTGCCCGCCTGAACGTCGGCGTGCACCTGGGCCAGACCGATGGCCCGCTGACGCCGGCCCGCGCGCTGCTCGGTCGCCAGGCGATCATTGGTTCGACCTGCCACGCGCAACTCGAACTCGCCGAGCAGGCGGCCAGGGAAGGCGCCAGTTATGTCGCGTTCGGTCGCTTCTTCAATTCCAGCACCAAACCCGGCGCGCCCACCTGCAGTCTCGACCTGCTTGACCAGGCCCGCAGCAAATTGCACTTGCCGATCTGCGCGATTGGCGGCATCACCCTCGACAACGCAGCGCCGCTGGTGGCCCACGGGGTCGATCTGCTCGCGGTCGTCCACGGTCTGTTCGGCGCCGACAGCACGGCTGAAGTCACCCGCCGCGCCCGCGCCTTTAACGAATTGTTCAAAATCTGATCTGAGAGCCCGATCATGTCCCGTTCCGAAACGTTGTTTGCCAATGCCCAGAAACACATTCCCGGTGGCGTGAACTCGCCTGTTCGCGCGTTCAAAAGCGTCGGCGGCACCCCGCTGTTTTTCAAGCACGCAGAAGGCGCCTACGTCACTGACGAAGATGACAAGCGTTATGTCGATTACGTAGGTTCGTGGGGACCGATGATTCTCGGCCACAGCCATCCCGAAGTGCTCGAAGCGGTGCGCAAACAGCTTGAGCATGGTCTGTCGTACGGCGCGCCGACCGAGATGGAAACCCAAATGGCGGACCTCGTCTGCTCGATCGTGCCGTCGATGGAAATGGTGCGCATGGTCAGCTCCGGCACCGAAGCGACTATGAGCGCGATCCGTCTGGCCCGTGGTTTCACCGGTCGCGACAGCATCATCAAATTCGAAGGCTGCTATCACGGTCACTCCGACAGCCTGCTGGTCAAGGCCGGTTCCGGCGCACTGACCCAAGGCGTGCCAAGCTCCGCCGGTGTGCCCGCGGCATTCGCCAGACACACCCTGACTCTGCCCTTCAACGACATCGATGCGGTTGAAACCATGCTCGCCGACGTCGGCGGGGAAGTGGCGTGCATCATCGTCGAGCCGGTGGCCGGCAACATGAATTGCGTGCCGCCGGCACCGGGTTTCCTCGAAGGCTTGCGCAGCCTCTGCGACAAGCACGGCGTCGTGTTGATTTTCGACGAAGTGATGACCGGTTTCCGCGTGGCGTTGGGTGGCGCTCAGGCGCACTACGGTGTCACGCCGGACCTGAGCACGTTCGGCAAGATTATCGGCGGCGGCATGCCAGTCGGTTGCTTTGGCGGCAAACGCGAAATCATGTCGCACATCGCGCCACTCGGCCCGGTCTATCAGGCCGGCACCCTGTCGGGCAACCCGCTGGCAATGGCCGCCGGCCTGACCACCCTGCGCCTGATTAGCCGTCCAGGTTTCCACGACGAACTGAGCGACTACACCAGCCGCCTGCTCGACGGCCTGCAGCAACGCGCCGATGCGGCCGGCATTCCGTTCGTGACGACCCAGGCGGGCGGCATGTTCGGCTTGTACTTCAGCGGGGCAGACGACATCGTGACCTTCGATGACGTGATGGACAGCGACGCCAACCTGTTCAAACGCTTCTTCCACTTGATGCTCGAAGGTGGCGTGTACCTTGCACCTAGCGCATTCGAAGCGGGCTTCACTTCGATTGCCCATGGTGAGACCGAATTGAAACTGACACTGGACGCCGCCGAACGCGCCTTCGCTGCATTGAAATAAACGCATCGCCGCTGACGTTGGCCATTGCTGGCGTCAGCATTAACCTACATGCGCGCCCTTACTCTCGCTCTTCTGCCAATAATTGCCCGCTAAGTGGGCGATATATTCCCCACGCAGCAGAAAAACGAGTAAAGACTTTGTAAGGATGGCCCTGCTTATTTCATAATGCGCGCTTATTGGATCCCCCTTGTTGGGTCCGCGCGCCCTTCAGAGGTAAGTCGATTCCCATGAACCGCACCGGCCGCACCCTTGCATTGGGCTGCCTGTTGCTCCTTCAGCCACTGCTCGCGCTCGCACAGGCAGGCGGCAACTCGTTGTTAATCCCGGCGATGGGTCGCTGCACCCTCAATACTCAGCCGCAAGATCTGGCACAGGCACTCGCTGCCTGCCAGAAAGCATCGGATGAAGGGGATGCGCAAGCGCAATACGAGTTGGGTGAGTTCTACTACGACGGCAAAAACTCGCCGCGCGACCTCAATCAGGCTTTGGCCTACTTCGAAAAAGCTTCGCTGCAGGGCCATGCCCAGGCGCAGTTCAAACTCGGCAGCATGTTTTTCCACGGTGAAGGCGTACCGGCCAATAATGTTCAGGCCTATATCGTGCTGAAGATGGCGGCGGTGAATGGCGCGGAAGATGCGCTGGATACGGCGGACGAAGTCGCCGAAAAAATGCCAAGAGAAGAGCTTGAGGTCGCGACTCAAGTGCTGGGGCAGATCTTTCGTAAATACCTGATGGAATTGCAAAGCGCCGACGGGCGTACGCCATTTGCGCCACTGCCCTGATCTGAACACCGCCCCTTAAGTCAGGGGGTGAGAAGCATTGTGGCGAGGGGGCTTGCCCCCGTTCGGCTGCGAAGCAGTCGTAATATCAGCAATGCGGTTTGCCTCGGAGATAGCAGTGGATGATTTAGGGCCGCTTCGCAGCCCAACGGGGGCAAGCCCCCTCGCCACAGGCAAGCTCTCTCACCTCAGGCAAGCCCCCTCGCCACAGAATCCCATCACCGCAAATCCTTTTTCCTGGCTCAACTCGCGCTTACTTCTCAGGCATCGGCATCGGAAACGGCATCACATTGCCGACCGCGCCGCGGGCTTCGCTGATCTTCGGTGTGCCCAGACGCTCGACTTCATCGATGCGCACAATCGAATGCATCGGCACAAAGCTGCGCACTACGCCTTCGAACTGCGCCTTGAGCTTCTCTTCGCTGGGGTCGACGACCACTTGCGTGCGCTCGCCAAAGACGAATTCTTCCACTTCCAGAAAACCCCACAGATCGCTTTGATAGATCTGCTTGGCATACATTTCGTACACCTGGCCCTGGTTGAGGAAAATCACCTTATAGATTGGAGCTTCACGTTTGGTCATGGCGGGCGAGCAACACATCGGGGGATAAAAATGAGGGCGCGAACTATAGCATAGCCACCGGACGCACAGCGGTAGGAACCTTGGACCATGTTCCCTATAATGCGCGGTTCTTTGACTCACGTGATGACTGTATCCATGGCCAAGAAGCTTTACATCGAAACCCACGGTTGCCAGATGAACGAGTACGACAGCTCGCGCATGGTCGATCTGCTGGGTGAACATCAGGCCCTGGAAGTCACTGCTCGCGCTGAAGACGCCGACGTGATCCTGCTCAATACCTGCTCCATCCGCGAGCGCGCCCAGGATCGGGTGTACTCGCAGCTCGGTCGCTGGCGCGAACTGAAACTGGCCAATCCGGACATGGTGATTGCCGTCGGCGGTTGCGTGGCCAGTCAGGAAGGCGCGGCCATTCGCGATCGCGCCCCGTATGTCGACGTGGTGTTCGGCCCACAAACCTTGCATCGCCTACCGGAAATGATCGACGTCGCCCGCGCAACCAAACTGCCGCAAGTCGACGTGTCATTCCCGGAAATCGAAAAATTCGACCATTTGCCGGAGCCGCGCATCGACGGCCCCAGTGCCTACGTGTCCGTCATGGAAGGCTGCAGCAAGTACTGCACATTCTGCGTGGTGCCCTACACCCGCGGCGAAGAAGTCAGCCGGCCGTTCGACGACGTGATTGCCGAAATCATTCACCTGGCCGAAAACGGCGTACGCGAAGTCACGCTGCTGGGGCAGAACGTCAACGGCTACCGCGGCGCGACACATGACGGTCGTCTGGCCGATCTCGCCGAGCTGATTCGCGTGGTGGCTGCCGTTGACGGGATTGATCGCATTCGCTACACCACGTCGCACCCGCTGGAGTTCTCCGACAGCCTGATCCAGGCCCATGCCGACGTACCGGAACTGGTCAAACACCTGCACTTGCCGGTGCAGTCGGGTTCGGACCGCATTCTGTCGGCGATGAAGCGCAACCACACCGCGCTGGAATACAAATCCAAACTGCGCAAACTGCGTGCGGCCGTGCCGGGCATCTGCATCAGTTCGGACTTTATCGTCGGTTTCCCGGGCGAGACCGAGAAAGATTTCGAACAGACCATGAAGTTGATCGAGGACGTCGGTTTCGACTTCTCTTATTCCTTCGTCTACAGCCAGCGCCCTGGCACGCCGGCGGCCGATCTGGCGGACGAGACGCCGGAGGAACTGAAGAAACAGCGCCTTAACGCGCTGCAACATCGGCTCAATCAGCAAGGTTTTGAAATCAGCCGACAAATGGTCGGCTCCGTTCAGCGGATTCTGGTGACCGATTACTCGAAAAAGGACCCTGGCGAACTGCAGGGTCGGACCGAGAATAACCGCATCGTCAACTTCCGTTGCGACAATCCGACCCTGATCGGCCAGTTCGCCGACGTGCACATCGATGCCGCGCAACCGCACTCGCTGCGGGGTTCGCTGATCCAGTAACACCGATAATCCTGTGGGTGCGGGCCTTTGTGGCGAGGGGGCTCGCCCCCGCTGGACCGTGAAGCGGTCCTGCATTTTTACGACAGCTTCGCAGCCGGACGGGGGCAAGCCCCCTCGCCACAGGCAATCACCAATCCCGGCCTCTTATTAAGAGCTTTCGCACCCGCCTCACTGGCGTTATCCTTGATTCATCTTAATTGCCCCAGGGCGGCTAAATACGACCTTGAACGCACCCATAGAACCACATCGTTTCATCCTCGAGCCTTTTGAAGCTCGCCGCTTCGCCAATCTGTGCGGGCAATTCGACGAGCATCTGCGCTTGATCGAACAGCGCCTGACCATCGAGATCCGCAACCGCGGAAACCAGTTCGAGCTGATCGGCGATCCCAAACACACCACCTCCGCGGAAAACCTTCTGCGCCGCCTGTACCGGGAAACCAAAGGTACCGAGCTGTCGCCGGATATGGTCCACCTGTTCCTGCAGGAATCGACCGTTGAAGAGCTGGACAACGTGTCTCCCTCCGAGCCCTCAGTCGCCCTGCGCACCAAAAAAGGCATGATTCGCCCTCGCGGCTTGAATCAGCTGCGCTACGTCAAGGAGGTGCTCGGTAACGACATCAACTTCGGCATCGGCCCGGCCGGCACCGGCAAGACGTATCTGGCCGTTGCCTGCGCCGTCGATGCGCTGGAGCGTGAGCAGATCCGCCGTATTCTGCTGGTGCGCCCGGCGGTTGAAGCGGGCGAAAAGCTCGGTTTCCTGCCCGGCGACCTGTCGCAGAAAATCGACCCGTACCTGCGCCCGCTCTACGACGCACTGTACGAAATGCTCGGCTTCGAACACGTGGCCAAGCTGATCGAGCGCCAGGTGATTGAAGTGGCTCCGCTGGCGTATATGCGCGGTCGCACACTGAACAACAGCTTCATCATTCTCGACGAAAGCCAGAACACCACTGTCGAGCAGATGAAAATGTTTCTGACCCGTATCGGCTTCGGCTCTACTGCGGTGATCACCGGTGACATCACTCAGGTCGACTTGCCGAAAGGCACCAAGTCCGGCCTGCACCATGTGATTGAAGTGCTGAAAGACGTGCCGGGCATCAGTTTCACGCATTTCCAGCCCAAAGACGTGGTGCGCCACCCACTGGTGCAGCGCATTGTCGAAGCTTATGAGCGCTTCGAAAATCGCGAGGCCGAGCCAGCGCCCAAGGACAGCCGCCGCGATGCTTGAGCTTGATCTGCAACTGGCGAGTGAAGCAGCTGTGCCAAGTGAAGCCGAGTTTCGCCAATGGTGCGAACTCGCGCTGCGCCAACGTACTGCCGACTCCGAGATGACCATTCGTCTGGTCGATGAAGCTGAAGCCCGGGAGCTGAATCACACCTGGCGACAGAAAGATTACGCCACCAACGTCCTGTCGTTCCCTGCTGACGTGCCTGATGAGTTTCTCGACATTCCACTGCTGGGCGATCTGGTGATCTGCGTGGCGGTGGTCGAGCGCGAAGCGGCCGAGCAGCGCAAGGAGTCGAAGGCGCATTGGGCTCATCTGGTGATTCACGGCTGTTTGCATCTGCTCGGTTACGACCATATGGATGACGACGAAGCCGAAGAGATGGAAGCGCTGGAACAATCGTTGCTAGCGGAGTTGGGCTACCCCGACCCGTATGCGGACGACGAAACTGACACATCCCCTATCGTTACAACAAAGGATTCAGAGTAATCGCTATGAGCGAAGATCGATCGAGCAGCGGGCAAAAGTCATGGCTGGGTAAACTCACCCAGGCGTTTGCCCACGAGCCGAAAAACCGTCAGGAGCTGCTGGAGCTGCTGCGCGATGCACACCGGAACAAACTGTTGGACAGCGAAGCGCTGGCCATTGTCGAGGGCGCCATTCAGGTTGCCGACCTGCAGGTTCGGGACATCATGGTCCCGCGTTCGCAGATGATCAGCATCAAGGCGACCCAGACTCCCCGCGAATTCCTTCCGGCCGTGGTCGACTCGGCTCACTCGCGTTACCCGGTCATCGGCGAAAGCCACGATGACGTGATGGGCGTCTTGCTGGCCAAGGATCTGCTGCCGCTGATCCTCAAGGAAAACGGCGACAGCTTCAACATCAAGGATTTGCTGCGACCGGCCACTTTCGTGCCCGAATCGAAGCGTCTGAATGTGCTGTTGCGCGAATTTCGCGCCAACCACAACCACATGGCCATCGTCATCGACGAATACGGCGGCGTGGCCGGCCTGGTGACGATCGAAGATGTATTGGAACAGATCGTCGGCGATATCGAAGACGAGCATGACGTCGAAGAAGACAGCTACATCAAACCACTGCCCAGCGGCGACTTCCTCGTAAAAGCGCTCACGCCGATCGAAAACTTCAACGAGTTCTTCGACAGCGAGTTCTCCAACGACGAATTCGACACGGTCGGCGGTCTGGTGATGAGCGCGTTCGGGCACTTGCCAAAGCGCAACGAAATCACTGAAATCGGCCCGTATCGCTTCCGCATCCTGAACGCCGACAGCCGTCGGATCCACTTGCTGCGCCTGACGCCGATCGCTCGATAAAAAACCAAGGAAAGAAATGCGCTGGATAACCCGCCCCGGCTGGCCCGGTAATCTGCTGGCCGTGGCGGCCGGTGCAATCACCACCCTGGCGCTCGCGCCGTTCGATATCTGGCCGCTGGCATTGCTCGCGGTCGGCTTGTTCTATGCCGGTTTGCGCGAGCTGAATCCTCGTCAGGCCCTGGGCCGTGGCTGGTGTTTCGGGTTCGGCCTGTTCGGTGCCGGGACCAGCTGGATTTACTACAGCATTCATAACTTCGGCGGCGCCTCGGTGTTGCTGGCCGGTTTCCTGATGTTGCTGTTCACTGCCGCGATTGCCTGGTTCTTCGCGCTGCCCGCGTGGATATGGGCGCGCTGGTTGCGCCGCAATGAAGCGCCGCTGGCCGATGCGCTGGCGTTTGCTGCGTTGTGGGTGGGTCAGGAAGCCTTTCGCGGCTGGTTCCTGACCGGTTTCCCGTGGCTTTATTCCGGTTATAGCCAGCTTGACGGCCCGCTGACAGGACTCGCGCCGGTGGGCGGCATGTGGCTGATTTCTTTTACACTGGCATTGACGGCTGCGCTGATCTTCAACGGTTCACGGCTGGTGCGTACAGCTCGCAAAGGCTTCATTGCGGCGGGCGTATTGTTGCTGGCCGGCCCTTGGGTCGCCGGTATCGCGCTCAAGGAACACGCCTGGACCAGCCCGTCGGGTGACCCCCTGAGTGTTGCGGCCATTCAGGGCAATATCGAACAAAGCATGAAGTGGGACCCGGCGCAGCTCAACGCGCAGCTGGCGCTGTATCGCGACATGAGTTTCAGCTCCAAACGCGTCGATCTGCTGATCTGGCCGGAAACCGCCGTGCCAGTGCTCAAAGAGTCCGCCGAGGGCTACCTGAACATGATGGGAAACTTCGCCGCAGAGCGTAACAGCGCACTGATTACCGGCGTTCCGATCCGTCAGGAGCTGAACCATCAGAAGCGTTTCTTCAATGGCATCACGGTCACCGGTGAAGGCGAAGGCACTTACCTCAAGCAGAAACTGGTGCCGTTCGGCGAATACGTGCCGCTGCAGGACGTGTTGCGCGGCCTGATCGCCTTCTTCGATCTGCCGATGTCGGACTTCGCTCGCGGCCCTGCAAATCAGCCGATGTTGCAAGCCAAGGGCTATCAGATTGCGCCGTTCATCTGCTACGAAGTGGTGTACCCGGAATTTGCCGCCAGCCTCGCCGCTCGCAGCGATCTGTTGCTGACCATCAGCAATGACACCTGGTTCGGCACCTCCATCGGACCGCTGCAACATTTGCAGATGGCACAGATGCGAGCGCTTGAGGCCGGACGCTGGATGATTCGCGCCACCAACAACGGCGTGACCGGCCTGATCAACCCGTTCGGGCAGATTACCGCGCAGATCCCGCAATTCGAACGCGGCATTCTTTACGGGGAGGTGGTGCCGATGCACAACCTCACACCGTACCTTCAGTGGCGTTCGTGGCCATTGATTGTTGTCTGCGTGTTGCTGTTTGGCTGGGCGCTGGTGGCTAACCGGATGGCGAAGACCGTTTAGATTTCAGGTGCGTCTTTTGATATTCACCGGTAGAACAACCAATACCCGAGCTGTCCGACCGCTTCATTGATCAACTGCCCACTGCGCCGTACCGATTTGGCGTCAGGCATCCAGCCCCCCAACGGCTCGGCATTGCTCACGCTTAAAAAGCCCATCGGCGCCGGCACTACTTCGAACCCTGCCTGCTGGAAACTCCAGACCGAGCGGGACATGTGCCACGCCTGCGTCACCACCACCACGCGTTTAATGCCTTGCGGCAATAACATCTCGGCACTGAACTGCGCGTTTTCCCATGTGGTGCGGCTGCGCTCTTCCTGCCAGCGTACCGTTACGCCGAAATCCTCACGTAACGAATCCGCCATTAAACGCGCTTCGCTTGGCGGTGTGCCGTAGTGCAGACCACCCGTGGTGAGGATCGGCAAACCGGACGCCTTGGCGAGGCGCGCGGCATAGCGCTCGCGATCCAGCGCCACGTCGGTGGGCTGATCGCTGCCCCAGGCGGGGTCGCCACGTTCTCGGCCAGAGCCGAGCACGATGATCGCGTCGGCACGCTGCGCCAGAGTCGCCCATTCATCGCGACTCAATGGCGGATCACGTTCAAGCGCTTTGGCGCCCCATTCCACCGCAATTGGCAGGCTCATCACCCAGAAGCCGCCCAGCCCCAGCGCAAAGCAGACACCGGCAAGACGGGGCCTGGACCGGCGAAACCACCACGCCAGTGCCAGCAGCAACAATAAAATGCCGGGCGGCATCAGCAGGTGTTTAACGAAATAACGAAAAGGCATCGAGCATCTCCAGAAGATGCCCGAAGCCTAAGTGGGTTTGATGCAAGGCGACAACAGATGTGCAGCAACTGTGCTGAATAAAACCATGATTATGGTTTCAGAAGCCCTTGCCTGAATGGCACGGACCGGCCCTTCACCGCGTCCCTGCCAGACTGCTTGTCCTTGAGCCAGATGATCTTGGCCGAACGTGGTGCGTCGAGTTGCTTCAAGGCTTGCGACAAGCATCCCTGTGTCTCACGTTCGCTGCGGTCGAGATAAGCCCTGACCAGTTCAAACTCTGCAGCGCTCAAACCACGCAATTCCAGCTCCAGGGGGCGTTCATCACGCAGGCGCCCAGCCGTTTTGGCCGCGTCCAGGGCCATGCCCAAACGATCAATCAGTCTTTCGTACAGCTCCGGTTTTGAAACTTTTCGCTGTGACTCAACCATCCCTCACCTCATTGAAGATAAGTCTTGCTCCCCATTTAGAGCTTAGCCTCCATCAACAAACCGGCTGAGTGCCGCGACCAACGGCCCCCGCGGCAGATTTCCAGGGACCTGCGGCGCTAATCAGGGTTTCCCTCCGTGGAGCGCGGTCATGTATGCTACGGCGCTTCCTGTAACTCCACTTCCAGCTCGCCTGGGCAGCGAAACGCCGATTTGGCGTGATCAGCCTCAAGCGTCGCATTGAAGAGGATTAGGCCACCCCTATTCAGTTCAAAAGTAGCCATGCACGAACAATATCAGCCCCGTGAAATCGAAGCCGCCGCCCAGTCGTTCTGGGACGAGCAAAAGTCCTTTGAAGTCAGTGAACAGCCAGGCAAGGAAACCTTCTACTGCCTGTCGATGTTCCCTTACCCCAGCGGCAAGCTACACATGGGGCACGTGCGCAACTACACCATCGGCGACGTGATCTCGCGCTATCAGCGCATGCTGGGCAAGAACGTTCTGCAACCCATGGGTTGGGACGCCTTCGGCATGCCGGCGGAAAACGCCGCGATGAAGAACAACGTAGCGCCCGCCAAATGGACCTACGAAAACATCGCCTACATGAAAACCCAGCTGCGCAGCCTGGGCCTGGCGGTGGACTGGTCCCGCGAAGTGACCACCTGCAAGCCCGATTACTACCGCTGGGAACAATGGCTGTTCACCCGCCTGTTCGAAAAAGGCGTGATCTACAAGAAAAGCGGCACCGTGAACTGGGACCCGGTCGACCAGACCGTTCTGGCCAACGAGCAAGTGATCGACGGCCGCGGCTGGCGTTCCGGCGCGCTGATCGAAAAGCGCGAAATCCCGATGTACTACTTCAAGATCACCGCTTACGCGGATGAACTGCTGGAGAGCCTGGATGAACTGACTGGCTGGCCTGAACAGGTCAAGACCATGCAGCGCAACTGGATCGGCAAATCCCGCGGCATGGAAGTGCAGTTCCCGTACAACGTCGATTCCATCGGCGAAAGCGGCACGCTGAAAGTCTTCACCACCCGTCCGGACACCCTGATGGGCGCGACTTACGTTGCCGTGGCCGCCGAACACCCGCTCGCCACCCTGGCAGCGCAAAACAATCCCGAGCTGCAAGCGTTCATCGCTGAATGCAAGGGCGGCAGCGTTGCTGAAGCCGACGTCGCCACTCAAGAGAAAAAAGGCCTGCCGACTTCGCTGTTCGTCGAGCACCCGTTGACCGGCGAGAAGCTGCCGGTGTGGGTCGCCAACTACGTGCTGATGCATTACGGCGACGGCGCGGTGATGGCGGTGCCGGCGCACGACGAACGCGATTTCGAATTTGCGACCAAGTACAACCTGCCGATCAAGTCCGTGGTGCGCACCCGTTCCGGTGACAGCAATCCGGCTCCGTGGCAGGACGCGTATGGCGAACACGGCACGCTGATCAATTCCGGCGAGTTCGACGGTCTCGATTTCGCCGGTGCGTTCGACGCCATGGAAGTCGCGCTGATCAGGAAAAACCTCGGTGCTTCGCGCACTCAGTTCCGCTTGCGCGACTGGGGCATCAGCCGTCAGCGCTATTGGGGCTGCCCGATCCCGATCATTCACTGCCAATCCTGCGGTGATGTGCCGGTTCCGGAAGACCAGTTGCCCGTCGTTCTGCCCGAAGACGTGGTGCCGGACGGCGCCGGTTCGCCACTGGCGCGCATGCCTGAATTCTACGAGTGCCAGTGCCCGAAATGCGGCGCGCCGGCCAAGCGTGAAACCGACACCATGGACACCTTCGTCGAGTCTTCGTGGTACTACGCCCGCTACGCCTCGCCGCACCATGAAGGCGGCCTGGTGGAAAAATCCGCGGCCGACCATTGGCTGCCGGTCGATCAGTACATCGGCGGCATCGAGCACGCGATTCTTCACCTGCTCTACGCGCGCTTCTTTCACAAGCTGATGCGCGACGAAGGTCTGGTGAGTTCAAACGAACCGTTCAAGAACCTGCTGACCCAAGGCATGGTGATCGCCGAAACTTATTACCGTCGGGAAGCCAACGGTGCTTACACATGGTTCAACCCGGCGGACGTCGAGCTAGAGCGCGACAGCAAGGCCAAGGTCATCAGCGCCAGATTGATCGCCGACGGCTTGCCGGTGGAGATCGGTGGCACCGAGAAAATGGCCAAGTCGAAGAACAACGGCGTTGACCCACAGTCGATGATTGATCAGTTCGGCGCAGACACTTGCCGACTGTTCATGATGTTCGCATCGCCACCCGACATGAGTGCGGAATGGTCCGACTCCGGCGTGGAAGGCTCGCACCGTTTCCTCAAACGCGTCTGGCGTCTGGCCCAGGCCCACGTCACTCAGGGTCTGCCGGGTAAACTCGACCTCGCTAGCCTGAACGATGAGCAGAAAGCCGTTCGACGTTCGATTCACCAGGCGATCAAGCAGGCCAGCCACGACGTCGGCCAGAACCACAAATTCAACACCGCCATTGCCCAGGTGATGACGCTGATGAACGTGCTGGAAAAAGCCCCGCAAAGCACCGGGCAGGATCGCGCACTGATTCACGAAGGTCTGGAAAGCGTGGTCTTGCTGCTGGCACCGATTACGCCGCACATCAGTCACGAGCTGTGGAAGCAACTGGGCCACAGTGACCCGGTGATCGATGCGGGCTGGCCGGTGCTGGACGAAAGCGCCCTGGTGCAGGACACCCTGCAGCTTGTCATCCAGGTGAACGGCAAGCTGCGCGGGCACATCGAGATGCCGGCCAGTGCCAGCCGCGAAGAAGTCGACGCCGCCGCACGGGCCAACGAGAACGTGCTGCGTTTTGTCGACGGCCTGACCATTCGTAAAGTGATCGTAGTGCCCGGGAAACTGGTCAATATCGTCGCCAGCTAATTGGAGCAGGCGCCAGGCGATGCCTGGCGCCGAGTAAAACCTTTCGGGCCGCACGGTCGGCCCACCTGGTTTCAAGGGGAGCAACAAGATGATCAAACGCAATTTGCTGGTGATGGGCCTTGCGGTCCTGTTGAGCGCCTGCGGTTTCCAGCTGCGCGGCACCGGCACCACTGAACTGGCGATCAAGGAACTCGACCTGAGCGCCCGCAACGCCTACGGCGAAACCGTGACCCAGCTGCGCCAGATGCTGGAAGGCAGCGGCGTCAAGGTTTATAGCGGCGCGCCTTACAAGCTGGTACTGACCGATGAGCAGGAATCCCAGCGCATCCTCAGCTACGCCGGCGCCGGTCGTACTGGTGAGTACCAATTGAATTCGGTATTGAGCTACGACATCCGTGGTCAGGGCAATCTGCCGCTGCTGAGCGACAAGCTTGAAGTGCAGAAAGTCTTCATTCACGATGGCAACAACCTGGCGGGTTCCGACCAGGAAGCCAGCGATGTGCGCAAGCAGATCCGTCGCGAGCTGATTCAACGCATGATGCTGCGCCTGCAACAGTTGACGCCGACTCAGCTGGATCAGTTGCAGCAAACGGCTGAAGCCCGGGCAAAAGCCGACGCCGATGCCCTTGAAGCTGCGCAGAAGGCTGAAGCGGAAACGCCGCGCCAGTCGCCTGTCGAACTGCCGCAGCAGTAAGACTTGCGGGGCGCTCAGGCGCCCCGCTTGCCCTCTCTTATGAAACTCGCTCCCGCCCAACTCGGCAAACACCTGCAAGGCGCGCTCGCGCCGGTCTATATCATCAGTGGCGATGACCCGCTGTTGTGCCAGGAAGCCGCCGACGCCATTCGCACTGCTGCTCGTCAGCAAGGCTTCGACGAACGTCAGGTCTTTGCCGCCGACGCCAGCTTCGACTGGGGAACGTTGCTGCAAGCGGGCGCAAGCATGTCGCTGTTCGCGGAAAAGCGCCTGCTGGAACTGCGCCTGCCTTCCGGCAAGCCAGGCGACAAAGGTGCCGCGGCTTTCATCGAATACTGTTCGCGACCGGCGCAAGATACGGTGCTGCTCATCAGCCTGCCCAAGCTCGATGGCAGTGCGCAAAAAACCAAATGGGGCAAAGCGCTCGTCGAAGGTCAGCACACTCAGTTCGTGCAGATCTGGCCGGTGGACGCCAACCAGCTGCCGAGCTGGATTCGCCAGCGACTGTCCCAGGCGGGCCTGTCTGCCAGCCAGGATGCCGTGGAATTGATTGCCGCGCGGGTCGAAGGCAATTTGCTGGCCGCTGCCCAGGAAATCGAAAAGCTCAAGCTGATGGCCGATGCCGGTCAGATCACTGTCGAAACCGTGCAGGCGGCGGTGGCTGACAGTGCGCGGTTTGACGTCTTTGGGCTGACCGACGCGATTCTCAACGGTGAAGCGGCGCATGCCTTGCGCATGCTCGAAGGTCTGCGCGGTGAAGGCGTCGAGCCACCGGTGATTCTCTGGGCGCTGGCACGGGAGCTGCGACTGCTGGCCAACCTGTCGTTGCAATACAGCCAGGGTGTGCCGCTGGATAAAGCTTTCAGCTCGGCCCGGCCGCCTGTCTGGGATAAACGCAAACCGCTGATGAGCAAAGCCCTGCAACGTTATTCGGCGCCACGCTGGGCGCAGTTGTTGCTGGAAGCTCAGCGTATCGATGCGCAGATCAAGGGTCAGGCGGCGGGTTCGCCGTGGATGAGTTTGAGCCGGTTGGCGTTATTGATGGCCGGCCAGAGGTTGTCATTGCCCGCGGAGTAAGATCAAAAGATCGCAGCCTCGTTTCACTCGACAGCGCCTACAGGATCGCGCATTCCCTTGTAGGAGCTGTCGAGTGAAACGAGGCTGCGATCTTTTGCCCTACAAAATCTACCCGCTTTTGTCCTATAGACAGACACTACAGTTCGGCAGATCATTTTCCCCGCAAAAACCCACTCAATCGAGAGACTTGTTCATGAGCAAAAAGCCATCCAAAAATGGCCGCAACAAGGCCAAATCCATCATCGCCCAGCCACTGTTCCGCAGCCGTCAGGAACGCGCCGGCAAGGGTAAAGGCAGCTACCGCCGCGAAGCCTTCCAGTCTGATAGCTGGGAGGCTTCTTACTTTCTGGCGGCCTGAAAGGCAAGCCATCGCGCAACATGTTAAGGTCTGCACCTGATCCGTATTCCCTGGACCCGTGCATGCCCTTTTGTATTTCCCGACGTTGGCACCTGCGCCAATTGATTGCAGCCTCCAGCCTGGCTCTGCTTGTCGCCTGCGCGGAGAAGCCCACCGCCGCCGACGCCCAACCTCTCAAGACACTTCCCGTCGCGACAGCTCCTGCGGTGATTCCTCCCGTGGTACCGACCGGTGACGACCTCGACCTGCAGCCGACCCAGACCTTCGCCGAATGGCAGGCCGGGTTCCGCAAGGACGCCCTGGCCGCCGGCATTCGTGCCGACCTGTTCGATCGTGCATTTGCCAATCTCAGCGTCGACAACAGCGTGATTCGCGCCGACCGCAGCCAGCCGGAATTTTCCCGGCCAGTATGGGAATACCTCGACGGTGCCTTATCGCCGTTGCGGGTGCGCAAAGGTCAGGCGCTGGTCAGCCAGTATGCCGACATCCTGCAAAGCATCGAGCAGCGCTATGGCGTTGATCGCCAGGCGCTCGTCTCGGTATGGGGCATGGAGAGCAATTTTGGTCAGTTCCAGGGTAGCAAGTCGGTGATCAATTCCCTTGCGACGCTGGCGTATGAGGGCCGGCGGCCGGGCTTCGCCCATGCGCAATTGATCGCAGCCCTGCAGATTCTGCAGCAGGGTGACATCGAGCCCGAGAAGATGCTGGGTTCGTGGGCCGGCGCGATGGGGCAAACCCAGTTCATTCCGACCACCTACAACACTCACGCCGTGGATTTCGACGGCGACGGCCGCCGCGACATCTGGGGCAGCCCCGCCGATGCACTGGCGTCGACCGCGCACTATCTGCAGAGCTCGGGCTGGCAACGCGGCCAACCGTGGGGCTTTGAAGTGCAACTGGCGAGTGACTTCGACTACGTGTTGGCCGACGGCACGATTCGCAAGACCGTCGCCGAATGGCGCCAACTGGGTGTGACGCTGCCCAATGCTGCCAAGCCTCCGGCGGGTTCGGAAAACCTCTCCGCCGCGTTGCTGCTGCCAGCGGGGTATCGCGGCCCGGCGTTTTTGGTCCTCGACAACTTCCGCGCGATTCTCAAGTACAACAACTCGTCGTCCTATGCGCTGGCGGTGAGCCTCTTGTCCGAGCGTTTCAGCGGCGGCGGTTTGATCAATGGCGCGTGGCCCAAAGATGATATGCCGCTGAGTCGTACCGAGCGTATCGAACTGCAAACTTTGTTGAGCGCCCAGCAGTACGACGCCGGGACAGCCGATGGCATCATCGGTGCCAACACGCGCAAGGCAATCCGTAGCGCCCAGCAATCGTTCGGCTGGCCGGCGGATGGCTATCCGACGCACAAGTTGCTGGAAGGTTTGCGTAACCGCTAAAAGCTTCGCGGGCGGTTCGGCGGTCCGACTTGCCCGCGAAGGCTGACTATCAAGCGGCGAATATCTACCGCCTGACCACCACATCCTGCTCCAGCACCAATTCCTTGTTCCCCGCATCCAGCCGCACCAGTGCCCCCATCGGCAAGGTCAGGTTCGGATTACAATGCCCACTGCGCCATCCGGCCAGCACCGGTATCCGCAAAGGCTCGAAGGTCTGCTTGAGCAAGCGCTCCAGCGCTGACGCCTCAACCCCCGCCACATCCCCCACCAAAACCCCGCGAAGCTTGCCCAACGTGCCTGCAAGCCGCAGATGAGTCAGCATCCGGTCGATGCGATACAGCGGCTCATTAATGTCCTCGATGAACAGGATCACGCCTTCGGCATCCATCTCGTAAGGCGTACCCATGATCGAAGTCACCATCGCCAGATTACCGCCAAGCAAACGCCCGTGAGCGATACCCGGCTCGATCGTGGTCAACGGCCACGCCACTGGATGCGCCAGCAAACTACCGGCCTTCACCTGGCCTCTGAGCATGTTGAAGAAGGACGCTTCGGTGGGCTTTTGCTTGCCACCCAGAAGATCCGCGTTGAGCAGCGGACCATGAAAAGTCACGAACCCGGCATACCGGCTGATGGCAATGTGAAGTGCGGTTATATCGCTGTAGCCAATGAACGGCTTGGCATTGTTCTGCAGCAACTCGAAATCAATGCGGTCGAGTAAACGCGGTGTGCCATAGCCCCCGCGCAGACAAATGATTGCATCGACTTCGCGGTCTTCGAACGCCGCGTGCAGATCATTGAGCCGTACATCGTCGCTGCCGGCGAGGTAGCCATGCGCCTCGTACACCCCAGGGAAAACCCGCAGCGAGTAACCGCGCGTGCGCATCCAGGCGAAAGCTTTCTCGGTATCCAGTGCCGCAGGGCCGGCAGGCGCAATGACGCCGATCAGACCTTCCGATGGCAAGGCTGGTACGGGTATGTGTGGACAAAGGGTGTGGGTCGGTCGAACGGTCATCCATGAATCTCCCTGTGCGATAGTGTCTGGCACACAGTAGTCAGGAACGGGGACAAACAGAAGAGGATCACGCGCCCCGCAGGTTGCAGGAAAATACATCGGCGGCCGTAGGCATCGCCAAAAGCCCGCAAGGCTGAAACCTTGCGGGCTTTTTTATCAGGACGACATCAGCTCGGCCTTGACCAGTTTGGCCTGCTCGTCAGCGTGGTACGAGGAACGCACCAGCGGGCCGGAGGCGACGTTTTTGAAGCCCATCCTGTAACCTTCCTCGGCAAACCAGGCGAAGGTGTCCGGGTGCACAAAACGCTGCACCGGCAAATGGCTGCGCGAAGGCTGCAGGTATTGGCCGAGGGTCAGCATGTCGATGTCATGCTCGCGCATGCGCTTCATGACCTCGATGACTTCCTCGTCGGTTTCGCCCAGCCCCAGCATCAGGCCGGATTTGGTCGGAATGTGCGGCATCATCTGCTTGAAGCGTTGCAGCAAAGTCAGCGACCACTGGTAATCCGAACCCGGACGCGCAGCCTTGTACAGGCGCGGCACGGTTTCCAGGTTGTGGTTGAACACATCCGGCGGCTCGGCTGCGGTGATTTCCAGCGCGACGTCCATGCGGCCACGGTAATCCGGCACCAGGGTTTCGAGCTGAACGTTCGGCGACAGTTTGCGGATCTCGCGGATGCAGTCGGCAAAGTGCTGGGCACCGCCGTCGCGCAGGTCGTCGCGGTCAACCGAGGTGATGACCACGTACTTGAGTTTCAGGTCGGCGATGGCGATGGCCAGGCTTTGCGGCTCGTTGACGTCCAGTGGCTTCGGACGACCGTGGCCAACGTCGCAGAACGGGCAACGACGGGTACAGATGTCACCCATGATCATGAAGGTCGCGGTGCCACCGGAGAAGCATTCGCCCAGGTTCGGGCAGGAGGCCTCTTCACAGACACTGTGCAGCTTGTGTTTGCGCAGCAGCGCCTTGATGCGGTCGACTTCCGGCGAAACCGGGATGCGCACGCGAATCCAGTCAGGTTTCTTCGGCAGTTCGGTCGTCGGGATGATCTTCACCGGGATGCGTGCAACCTTCTCGGCGCCGCGCAGCTTGACGCCGGCTTCAACCTTGGCACGCGGGGCCGGACGCTCGGTGACATCCAGCGTCGGGATCATGGTTTGCACTGCATCAGTAGTCATATCAGTCGATTCCGCCCGTGAGGGTCGTCTGCTCAGCATAGTCGAGGTGTCTGACGAGCTGCGCACGCAGCCGGGCACTTACCTCGGCAAATTCAATCGATCCTGCGTGGTCGCTCAGCTGGGTCATCGCCAGCCCGGCGTAGCCGCAGGGATTAATCCGTCGGAACGGTTCCAGGTTCATGTCCACGTTCAGGGCCAGGCCATGAAAGGAACAGCCGTGACGGATCCGCAAACCCAACGAGGCGATTTTCGCCCCGTCGACGTAGACGCCCGGTGCATCCGCCTTGGCCGCCGCTGTCACGCCATAACTGGCCAACAGTTCGATCAGGCAACACTCCATGCGGGTGACCAGGTCACGCACGCCAAAACCCAGTTTGCGCACGTCGAGCAACAGGTAGGCCACCAGTTGGCCGGGCCCGTGGTAAGTCACCTGACCACCGCGGTCGACCTGTACCACCGGAATATCACCCGCCAGCAGCACGTGCTCGGCCTTGCCGGCCTGACCCTGGGTGAACACCGGCAGGTGCTCGACCAGCCAGATTTCGTCGGCGGCATCACTGCCGCGCTCGCTTCGCTCGTTGGTGAAGCGTTGCATGGCATGCCAGACCGGCTCGTAAGCCATCTGGCCGAGTTCACGAAAGCCCAGCGTGCCAGACATCACAACACCATGTGCACGAAACCGGTAGCGCGCAACTCGCTGTTGATGTCGTACAGCTGTTCCTGGCCGGTGGCGATGATGTGCAGTTGGATAGTGGTGTATTTGCCGTTGGTACTCTGGCGCTCGGCCAGCGTCTTGTGGTCAACGGTCGCGTGTTTTTCGAGGATCGCGATGATCTTGTCTTTGAAACCCACGCCGGTGTCGCCAATTACCTTGATCGGATAATCCGCGCAGGGGAATTCGATCTTTGGCGCCTTTACTTCGGTGTCTGTCATGGCGTAACGGCCTCGTAAGCCGTGGCAACGGACATGCCCCCGCTCCGGACTGGAGCGGGGGCATGCGAGTCCACACTGATTCAGTTGAACAAGCCGTAAAAGAATAGACGGATGCTATCCCACATGCGGCGGAAGATACCACCCTCCTCGACGCCGTCCAGAGCGATCAGGTCGGCGCTGTGCACTACCTTTTCGTCCAGCTTGACTTCGACTTTACCGATCACGTCACCCTTGGCGATGGGTGCCATCAGTTGCGGGTTCATGGTCATGCTGGCGGCGAGTTTCTTCAGCTGGCCCTTCGGCAGGGTCATGGTCAGGTCTTGGGCCAGGCCGGCCTTGACTTGATTGGTGGTGCCCTTCCAGACCGGCGCCTGAGCCAGCTCGGTGCCTTTCTGATAGAAGGTTTGGGTTTCGAAGAAACGGAAACCGTAGGTCAGCAGCTTCTGGGTTTCAGACGCACGCGCCACTTCGCTGTTGGTGCCGAACACCACGGCGATCAGGCGCATGCCGTCCCGCACAGCCGAAGACACCATGCAGTAGCCGGCCTCGTCGGTGTGGCCGGTTTTCAGACCGTCGACGGTCTTGTCACGCCACAGCAACAGGTTGCGGTTAGGTTGCTTGATGCCGTTCCAGAAGAACTCTTTCTGCGAGTAGATGGCGTAGTGCGCCGGGTCTTCGTGGATGATCGCCCGAGCCAGCACGGCCATATCGTGAGCCGACGAGTAATGCTCAGGGTTCGGCAGACCGGTCGGGTTCATGAAGTGGCTGTTGGTCATGCCCAGGTCGGCCACGGTTTTGTTCATCATGTCGGCGAACGCGTCTTCGCTGCCGGCGATGTGCTCGGCGAGCGCAACACTGGCGTCGTTGCCCGACTGAATGATGATGCCGTGCAGCAGGTCGCTCACAGTCACCTGCGTTCCAACCTTGATGAACATCCGCGAACCGCCGGTGCGCCAGGCGTTTTCGCTAACGGTCACCGGGTCGTTTTCGCCGATCTGGCCACGACGGATTTCCAGGGTCGCGAGGTACGCGGTCATCAGCTTGGTCAGGCTGGCCGGCGGCAGACGCTGGTCACCGTTGTTCTCGACCAGCACGTTACCGCTGCTGGCATCCATGAGCACATAGGACTTGGCAGCCAGTTGAGGTGGCGACGGCATCATCTCGACCGCGAAAGCGGCAGGCGAGAGGAGCAGCGGGACTAACAGGCAAAGGCGTTTGGCAAAGGTGGTGATGTTCATCCGTCTCTCGAAATCGCTAATGGAAACTGCCCGAGGGCAAAACTAATCAGATGACCTTCTATCGGGCCATCGCGTGTTCAGTCGTTCACTCATAACCCTTGCCGGGCTTTTGTTCTTCAGCGAGCCAACAACCCGGTTCACCCCCCAAATCGCAAGTGAACCGTCAATCAGGTGCTACGTATTACTCGGCGGTGACCACACTCGGCGAACCGAGATTGGCCAGGCGCACGCTGTTCTGCACTTGCTGGATTTCATTCGGCGAGCCGATCGGCCCGAGGCGAACCCGGTGCAAGGTCTGCTGGTTACGCACGATCGAACTGATGAACACCGGAGCGCTCACCATCCCGCTGAGCTTCGATCTCAGGAGTTCTGCAGCGTCCGGGTTGGCGAACGCGCCCACCTGCAGATACTGGCCAGACGCTGGTACAGAAGCGTTTTTTTTTGCGTCGATCTGCACGGGCACAACGGCCGCCGCGTGTTGCTGCGGCGGAGGTGTCCACTGCTCGACGGTGCCGGTTGAAGCGGTCAGCGCCGGGGCGCTATTTTGCGCAATTTTCGGCTCGTTCAGCATCAAAGGCGCCGGGCGACCTTTCGCGGCCCACCACTGTTGAGGATCGATGCCTTCAACCTTGACCCGCGCGGTACCGGTTTCGGCATAGCCCAGTTTTTTTGCGGCGGCATACGACAAGTCGATGATCCTGTCGGAGTAGAACGGGCCACGGTCGTTCACGCGCAGGACAACAGTCTTGTTGTTGTCCAGGTTGGTCACACGAACGTAACTGGGCAATGGCAATGTCTTGTGTGCGGCACTCATGCCGTACAGGTCATAGACCTCGCCGTTGGCCGTGTTCTGCCCGTGAAACTTGGTGCCATACCAGGACGCCGTGCCCGAGGCGACGTAGGTTTTCGATTCTTGCAGCGGGAAATAAGTCTTGCCCAACACGGTGTACGGGTTGGCTTTATAAGGACCGCTGTGCAGGGTCGGCGTGGCATCCGGGATACGCGAAACATCCACGTCCCACCACGGCGCGCCATCTTTGTGGGCGCGGTTGATGTCCAGCCCCGGCGTTGCGCGTACAGCCGTGGGAGAAGACTTTGTCGGCGTCGGCGAGCGGCTGGTCGTACAGCTGGCAACCAGTAGCGCCAAGCCGGCGAACGCCATCAGCTTCAGGGGTTTATTCATAGGCAATGCCCGCATTACTTGACGCCCCGTGCTTGGACCAGCTGTTCAGACAGTTGATGTACGGCCATGGCGTACATCACGCTGCGGTTATAACGCGTGATTGCGTAAAAATTCTTCAGGCCCATCCAGTTCTCAGGACCCTTGTCACCTTCCAGTCGGAACGCAGTGACCGGCATATCATCGCGCAGCGCATCATGACTTGACCACCCCAACGCCCGCAACTCCCCGACGGTTTTAGTCGGTTCGATGCCTGTGGTCAAACCTTCGTCGGCCTGCTCGCCCTGCACATCGGCGCGACTGACCACGGGTTCGCCGGCCACCCAGCCATGACGTTTGAAATAACTGGCAACACTGCCGATGGCGTCGTCCGGGTTGGTCCAGATATTGATGTGACCGTCCCCGTCAAAGTCCACTGCATAGGCGCGGAAGCTGCTCGGCATGAACTGCGGCAGCCCCATCGCCCCGGCGTAGGAGCCTTTGAGGGTCAGCGGATCAACCTGTTCTTCGCGCGCCAGCAGGAGGAATTCGCGCAGTTCCTTGCGGAAGAATTCAGCGCGCGGAGGATAGTCGAAGCCGAGGGTGGACAGTGCATCGATCACCCGGAAATTGCCGGTATTGCGGCCAAAAAAGGTCTCGACGCCGATGATCGACACGATGACCTGCGCCGGAACGCCGTATTCCTGCTCAGCCCGGGCCAACACTGCTTCGTGCTGGCGCCAGAAGTCCACACCGCGGGCGATGCGCGCGTCAGTGATGAACATCGGCCGGTATTCTTTCCACTGTTTGACCCGCTCGGCGGGTCTGGAAATGGCATCAAGAATCGACTGCTTGCGCTCGGCTTCACGCAAAACGCCCATCAGTTGTTCGCCGGCAAAACCATAGTCGCGGGTCAGTTCCCCAACGAATTCGGCCACCTGGGGTGAACCTTCGTAATCGCCGGCCGCCGCTTCCCGCGCAGTGCCAAGGATGCTCACCAGACCGACCCACGGCGCGTATCGAGTCGCCCAGCCACGCATTACTTGCATTGAACTCTTCACCTTATTCAAACCTGTGCGATCCACTTACGATGGGTATGGATCGACATCAAAACCCCAAACGCCGACAGTAGCGTCACCAGCGAAGTTCCTCCGTAGCTAATGAACGGCAACGGCACCCCCACAACCGGCAACAGGCCACTGACCATACCGATGTTGACGAAAACGTAAACAAAAAACGTCATGGTCAACGCTCCGGCGAGCAATTTGCCGAACAATGTCTGGGCCTGGGCGGTAATCACCAGCCCGCGACCGATCAATAACAGGTAAATCAGCAGCAGTGCGCAGATGCCCACCAGGCCGAACTCTTCACCCATGACCGCAATGATGAAGTCCGTATGGCTCTCCGGCAGGAAGTCCAGGTGCGACTGGGTGCCCAGCAGCCAGCCCTTGCCGAATACGCCGCCGGAGCCGATGGCGGCTTTCGACTGGATGATGTTCCAGCCAGTGCCAAGCGGATCGCTTTCCGGGTCGAGAAACGTCAGGACGCGCTGCTTCTGGTAGTCATGCATGACGAAGTACCACATGGCGATCGCCACGGGCACGGTGGCGGCCAGTACGCTCATAATCCAGCGCCAGCGCAGGCCACCCATGAACAGCACGAACGCGCCGCCCGCCAGAATCAGCAACGACGTGCCGAGGTCGGGCTGGCGCACAATCAGGATAAATGGCAACCCGATCAGAAACAGGCTCACGCCGACATGCTTGAGCTGCGGCGGCAATGTGCGTTTGGACAGATACCAGGCAATCATCGCCGGCATCAGGATCTTCATGAATTCCGAAGGCTGAAACCGGATCACTCCGGGGATGTTGATCCAGCGCGTGGCGCCCATGGCGTTGTGGCCCATGACATCCACCACCACCAGCAACAGCACGCCGATCACATAACCAACCGGTACCCAGCGGGCCATGAAGCGCGGCTCGAATTGAGCAATGACGATCATCGACACCAGACCGATGCCGAACGATGTGGCTTGCTTGGCCAGCAAATCCCAACTCTTGCCGCTGGCCGAATAAAGAACGAACAGGCTGCCGGCGGCCAGTATCAGCAGCAGAATCAGCAACGGCCCGTCGATGTGCAGGCGTTGCAATAGCGTCGCACGTCGACGCATCACATCCTCGCTGGAGAGGATGCGATCAAAATTACTCTTCACGGGCCGTAGCCTCCGCACTGATAGGGCTGGCGTATTCGGCCTTGAGGTGGCCGTCCTGATCCAGCAGCCAGGCGTCCATGATCTGACGCACCACCGGCGCAGCGACACCGGAACCGGACTCGCCGTTTTCGACCATCACCGACACCACGATCTTCGGGTTGTCGGCCGGCGCGAAGCCGACGAACAAGGCGTGGTCACGGTGGCGCTCCTGAACCTTGGAGCGGTCGTATTTCTCACCCTGCTTGATCGCCACCACCTGGGCCGTACCACTTTTACCGGCAATGCGGTATTGCGCACCGATTGCCGCTTTGCGCGCGGTACCCCGGGCGCCGTGCATGACCTGTTGCATGCCGTGGTTGACCTTGGTCCAGTCCGACGGGTCGCGCAGGATGATGTTCGGCATCGGGTTGTCATCCTTCGGCCGCTCGCCTTCAACAGTCTTCGCCAGGTGCGGCCGGTTCCAGATGCCTTTGTTGGCCACCAGCGCCGTGGCCTGGGCCAGTTGCAGCGGCGTCGATTGCATGTAGCCCTGGCCGATCCCCAGAATCAGCGTTTCGCCCGGGAACCACGCCTGACGCCGGGTCGCGCGCTTCCATTCCCTCGTCGGCATCAGCCCCGCCGACTCTTCGAACATGTCCAGCGAGACCTTCTGGCCGATGCCGAACTTGCTCATGTAGGCGGACAACCGATCAATTCCCAGCTTGTGCGCCAGGTCGTAGAAATAGGTGTCGTTGGAACGCATGATCGCCGTGTCGAGATCAACGTAGCCGTCACCGCTGCGGTTCCAGTTACGGTATTTGTGGTCGTAATTGGGCAATTGGTAATAGCCGGGATCGTAGACCCGACTCGATGCGGTCACGACGCCCGCGTCCAGGCCGGCAATTGCCACTGCCGGTTTGATCGTCGAACCCGGCGGGTACAGACCGCGCAGTACGCGGTTGAACAGCGGCCGGTCGATGGAGTCGCGCAGCTCGGCATAGGCCTTGAAGCTGATGCCGGTGACGAACAGGTTCGGATCGAAACTCGGCTGGCTGACCATCGCCAGCACTTCGCCGGTCGCCGGATCCAGCGCCACCACGGCACCACGGCGTCCGCCCAGCGCAGCTTCGGCGGCTTCCTGCAATTTGATGTCCAGGCTCAGGACGATGTCCTTGCCGGGAATCGGATCGGTCCGCTTGAGCACCCGCAGGACGCGGCCTCGAGCGTTGGTTTCGACTTCTTCGTAACCCACCTGGCCATGCAGTTCGGGCTCGTAGAAACGCTCGATGCCGGTTTTACCGATATGGTGAGTGCCGCTGTAATTGACCGGATCGAGTGACTTCAGCTCTTTCTCGTTGATCCGCCCCATGTAGCCCACCGAATGCGCAAAATGGGCGCCCTGCGGATAATGCCGCACCAGTTGCGCAACCACTTCCACGCCGGGCAGACGGAACTGGTTCACGGCGACACGGGCGATCTGCTCTTCGGTCAATTCGAACAGGATAGGCACCGGTTCGAACGGTCGACGCCCCTGGCGCATGCGTTTTTCGAAGATCACCCGATCTTCCGGCGTCAGCTCAAGCACCTCCACAATGACGTCCAGCACTTGCTGCCAATTGCCGGAGCGCTCGCGGGTCATGCTCAGGCTGAAGCTCGGTCGGTTGTCGGCCACCACCACGCCATTGCGGTCGAAGATCAACCCGCGGGTCGGCGGAATCGGCTGCACATGGACACGGTTGTTTTCCGACAGGGTCGAGTGATACTCGTACTGGATCACCTGCAGGAAATACAGCCGAGCGATCAGCACACAAATCAGCGCCACCACCGCAATTGCCCCGAACACAACGCGGCCACGCACCAGACGGGCGTCTTTTTCGTGGTCCTTGATGCGGATCGGCTGGGGCATGAGGCAGAGCTACTTGTGGTAGGGGTGGCCGGACAGAACTGTCCAGGCACGATACAACTGTTCACCGATCAGAATCCGCACCAACGGGTGCGGCAACGTCAACGCAGAGAGCGACCAGCGCTGATCGGCACGGGCACAGACTTCCGGCGCCAGCCCTTCGGGGCCGCCGACCATGAAATTGACCGTGCGCGAGTCCAGCCGCCAGCGGTCGAGTTCGACCGCCAGTTGCTCGGTGCTCCAGGGCTTGCCGTGCACTTCGAGGGTAACAACCCGCTCGTTCGGCCCGACCTTGGCCAGCATGGCCTCGCCTTCCTGACGGATGAAGCGCGCCACGTCGGCGTTCTTGCCGCGGGTGTTGAGCGGTATTTCCACCAGTTCCAGCGCCAGCTCGGACGGAAGACGCTTGGCATATTCATGCCAGCCTTCTTCCACCCATTTGGGCATGCGTGAACCGACGGCGATCAGTCGCAGTCGCACAGCGGGCCCTTATTGCTGGTCTTTGTTGAGCTTGGTGAAGTGCTCATGGGTGTTTTCCGGGCTGTGGTGAGCAGCGCTGGCCGAACGGCTTTGCTCGGCGCCGGCCCACAGGCGTTCCAGGTCATAGAACTGGCGTGCAGAGGCGGTCATCATGTGCACGATGACATCGTCCATGTCCAGCAGAACCCAGTCGCTGTCGCCTTTGCCTTCTTCACCCAGTGGCTTGACGCCCTGGGCTTTGACGGCTTCGCGAACCTTGTCGAGCATCGCGCCGATCTGGCGGTTGGACGTACCCGTGGCGATGATCATGAAATCAGTGATGCTCTGCTTCTCACGAACGTCGATCACCTGGATGTCCTGGGCCTTGACGTCTTCCAGGGCTGCAACGGCAACCTTGACCAGCTCTTCGCCAACCAGTGCCACGCCAGTTGGCGCCTCTACCGGCAACGGGGCGCTCTTGAACGTGCCTTTGCGCTTTACTTTGGTTTGGTCTTTGTCAGTCATATAAAACTCGTTTTGCTCGTATGTTCGGGTGGTTCAATACACGTTGTTGCACGTGCCTTGAAGCACTCCCATTCAGTTCGACGCACGGTAAAGCCCGTGCGCATCGATATAGGCCAGGACCGCGTCGGGCACCAGGAAACGTACCGACTTACCGCTGGCCAGCAGTTGACGGATCTGGGTGGCGGATACCGCGAGCGGCGTCTGCCAGACGAATGCAATCTGTCCGCTCGGCCCTTTCAGGGCCAGCGGGTCGCTCACCGAGCGCGCTGCCAGCAGATTGCGCAAGGCATCCGGCGGTTCGCTGTCGGCATCCGGGCGTTGCAGCACCAGGATGTGGCAATGCTGGAGCAACTCTTCCCAGCGGTGCCAAGTGGGCAGGCCGCAAAACGCGTCCCAGCCCAAAAGCAGAAAAACCTGGTCTTGGGCGGCCAGCTCGGCACGCATCAATTCCAGGGTATCAATGGTGTAGGACGGTTTGTCCCGCTGCAATTCGCGGGCATCCACCACCAACGGCGCCACACCGGCCACCGCGCACTCGACCATCGCCAGTCGGTCGTTCGCCGACACCTGCGGCGTGTCGCGATGAGGCGGCCGCGCACTGGGTGTCAGACGCAATTCATCAAGCGCCAGCGATTCGGCGACTTCCAGCGCGCCGCGCAAATGGCCGATGTGCACCGGGTCGAACGTCCCGCCCAGCATGCCGATGCGTCGCGGCGCAGGGTCGCGGGGAAGGAGCGGCGCCGTAGGCTTGCGGTTGCTCAAGTCAGACCGACGCCTGGCCGCGCAACTGGCCATCACCGACCACGATGTACTTCTCGCAGGTCAGCCCCTCGAGACCCACCGGGCCGCGGGCGTGCAGCTTATCAGTAGAAATGCCTATCTCGGCACCCAATCCGTATTCAAAGCCATCGGCGAAGCAGGTCGGGGTGTTGATCATCACCGACGCCGAATCAACTTCGGCAACGAAGCGCCGGGTGTCAGCAAGATTTTCGCTAACGATCGAATCGGTGTGATGAGAGCCGTGGTGGTTAATATGTTCGATAGCCTGATCCAGCCCGTCGACCACACGAATCGAAAGGATCGGCGCGAGATACTCGATATTCCAGTCTTCTTCAGTCGCGGCGTTGGCATCGATGATGGCCAGCGTACGCTCGCAACCGCGCAGCTCGACGCCTTTTTCGCGGAACTGTGCGGCCATGGACGGCAGGAAATCCTGCGCAACGGTTTGATCCACCAGCAACGTCTCCATCGCACCGCAGATGCCATACCGGTAAGTCTTGGCATTGAAGGCGATGCGTTGCGCTTTTGCCAGGTCGGCGTGGGCACTGACGTACACGTGGCAGATGCCGTCCAGATGTTTGATCACCGGCACACGTGCGTCACGGCTGACGCGCTCGATCAGCCCACGGCCACCACGGGGCACGATGACATCGACGTATTCCGGCATGGTGATCAGCGCGCCGACGGCGGCACGGTCGGTGGTTTCGACCACTTGCACCACGGCAGCAGGCAGATCGGCCTCGGCCAGCCCGCGCTGAATGCAGGCGGCGATGGCGCGATTGGAATGAATGGCTTCAGAGCCGCCACGCAGGATGGTGGCGTTGCCGGACTTGAGGCACAGGCTGGCGGCGTCGATGGTCACGTTCGGACGGGATTCGTAAATGATCCCGATCACACCCAGCGGCACACGCATCTTGCCAACCTGAATGCCCGACGGCCGGAAGCTCATGTCGCGGATCGCGCCAACCGGGTCCGGCAAGGCGGCGACCTGACGCAAGCCTGCGATCATGCCGTCGATGCGCTCAGGCGTCAGCGCCAGACGTTCAAGCAAAGCAGGCTCAAGACCATTGGCGCGACCGGCCACCAAATCCCGCTCGTTGGCGGCACCTAGCTCGGCGCGTGCAGCGTCCAGCGCATCGGCAGCAGCCTGCAAGGCGCGGTTTTTCTGCGCGGTGCTGGCGCGGCCAATGACGCGAGATGCTTCGCGGGCAGCGCGACCCAGGCGGGTCATGTAGTCAAGAACGGACTCAGTCATGGTCTGGCGTGGTCTTGCAAAGAGGAAAGCGGCAGATTATAGCTGCCGCGTCCCGGGACTAACAGCGGTGACAGGCGGATGGTCGAAATGGACAGCAAATTGCCGGCATTCAGCCGGAATTAAGCTACGCGTTGGTATCATCGCGACTCAATCAGCCTTGATCAACGTGTTCAACATGTCCAACCTGACTGTTCCCACCGTTATCACGCGTCTGCCCACGGGCCTCCCCGACGCTTTTTTTGACCGCGACGCGCAACTTCTGGCCCGGGAATTACTGGGCAAGGTCATCCGCCACCGGGTCGGCGAGCTGTGGCTCAGCGCACGAATCATCGAGACCGAGGCGTATTACTTCGAAGAAAAAGGCAGCCACGCTTCGCTCGGCTATACAGAAAAGCGTAAGGCTTTGTTTCTGGATGGCGGACACATCTATATGTATTACGCCCGGGGTGGCGATTCGCTGAACTTCAGCGCCAAGGGACCGGGCAATGCGGTGCTGATCAAATCCGCCTATCCGTGGATCGACGAGTTGAGCGGGCCGGCGAGCCTGGCGCAGATGCTGGTGAACAACCCCGGCGCTCAGGGGCGGCCTCGCCCCACGCAAAAACTCTGTGCGGGACAGACGTTGTTGTGCAAGGCCTTGGGATTGAAGGTGCCTATGTGGGATGCCAAACGTTTCGATCACGAATTGATGTTGGTAGAGGATGTCGGTACAACACCGACGCAGATCATTCAGACCACACGCCTGGGCATTCCGACGGGGCGTGACGAGCATCTGATGTACCGCTTCGTCGATGCGGCCTACGCGCCGTATTGCACAAGGAACCCGCTGCGCCGAGGGCAGGTCGAAGGGCGGGATTATTTTTTGTTGTCGTGAAAATGACAACCTCTGTGGGAACACCTGAGGCGAGGGGCTTGCCTGTGGCAAGGCGCTTGCCTGTGGTGAGGGGGCTTGCCTGTGGCGAGGCGCTTGCCTGTGGTGAGGGGGCTTGCCTGTGGCGAGGGGGCTTGCCCCCGCTGGAGTGCCCAGCACTCACAAAATCTGTGGCACATCAGCAATTGTGGGGCCGCTCCGCAGCCCAGTGGGGCAAGCCCCCTCACCACAGGTCGCTCCCACAGGGATATTCGGCGTTATCACAGTCGCGTTTTCGCCAGGAATTTTTAATTATTCAATGGAGTTGTTTTTATGGGCCCATGGCTCGATAGCGTGACCGGTTGGCTGGCGGCAAACCCGCAATGGCTGGCCGCGGCGGTGTTCATTGTGGCCTTTGTGGAATGCTTGGCCATTGCCGGGCTGATCGTGCCCGGCACGGTCTTGCTGTTTGCCGTGGCAGTGCTGGCGGGCAGTGGCGCGCTGTCCCTGAGCGAAACGCTGTTGCTGGGGTTCGTGGCCGGTGTGCTCGGCGATATCGTTTCCTACTTCATCGGACGCCATTTCCATCAGAACATCCGGCGCTTGCCCGGGCTGCGCCATCACCCGGAATGGATCGGCAGCGCGGAAACCTATTTTCAGCGCTATGGCATCGCCAGCCTGCTGGTCGGGCGATTCATCGGCCCGTTGCGCCCGATGCTGCCGATGGTAGCCGGGATGTTCGACATGCCGTTCCCGCGTTTTGCCGCCGTCAGTCTGCTGGCTGCCGCCGGTTGGAGCGTGGCGTATCTGTTGCCCGGCTGGGCCACCGGTGCCGCAATTCGTCTGCCACTTCCGGAAGGTTTCTGGATGGAGGCCGGAATCGTCGCCGGCAGTATCGCGGTGATGGTCGGTTTGAGCGTGACCAGCAGTTTGCGCCGCCACCGCAACGCGACCGTGTTCATCTCGAGCATGGGCGTGCTGATTCTCGCGGGCTTGTTCATCGGCTATCCGCACCTGACCGCGCTTGATCAAGGTGTGATGACGCTGGTGCAAGAACATCGCAAACCTGCCCTTGATGAAGTAGCGATTACCTTCACGTTGATCGGCGAATTCCGCAACATGCTCCTGTTCAGCATCCTGCTGACCGCCTTGCTGCTGTTGACGCGGCAATGGCGGCACGCGGTTTTCGCCGGCAGCACGCTGCTCCTGACGGCCCTGGCAAACACCTTTACTAAACAGTTTTTCGCCCGGGTGCGCCCGGAAGTCCTCAGCGATCCGCTGACCACCTACAGCATGCCCAGCGGTCACGCCTCCGGTGCTTTCGCGCTGTTTCTCACTTTGGCTGTGCTGGCCGGTCGCGGGCAACCGCCCAGGCTGCGCCTGACGTGGTTAATGATTGCGTGTATCCCGGCGCTGGCGATTGCGCTTTCCCGGGTCTACCTGGGCGCGCACTGGCCGACTGATGTGGTGGCCGGCGCGATACTGGCGTCGTGCGTGTGTGCGGCGAGCCTGTGGCTCAACCAGCGCAAGGTGCAGCTCAATGCCATGCCATTCAAGGTCTGGTGGCTGATTCTGCCGGCACTGCTGGCGCTGTTCAGTTTCTTCGCGTTGCGGCACTTGCCCAATGCGATGTTGCGCTACGCCTACTGACCTGTAGCAGCTGTCGAGCCTGCGAGGCTGCGTTCGAGCACGCAGTCCTCGCCAAGTCATAGCTGGACGCTGCCTCGCGGTGCTCGGCAGCTGCTACAGACTCGAGGCGACTTTCAGGTGAACAATTCGCCCTGCAACTCGTCAAGCAACGCCTGAATTGCATCCAGACGTTGCTGCGGATCGTCGAGTTGCAGCAGATCAATCTTGTCCACTTCGGCGAAGGGCAGCAGGTAGGCCAACTGATTGGCCAATGACTGTTGCCCCGTCGCTTCGGTGCCCATATTGAGTGCTTCGACCATCGGGTGTTCGGCCAGCGCCTTGAGCAGCGCCACCAGGTCCGCATCCTCATCCTGCAATGGCTGTTCGGGTTCGTCCTCGAGCCACTCGACCTCGGCCACCGTCAACTGGTCGCGCTGCACCTCGGTGCGCAACACCTGAAAACGTCGCCCGCCCTGGACGCGGATGCCCAGCAGACCGTTGTCCTGCTGTTTGAAATCGGTGATGACGGCTTCGCAGCCAACCAGCGCATAACCGGCCGGCGCGATGCCGACTTCTTCGCCATCAAGTATGCACACCACACCGAAACCGCCGCCCTGCTTCATGCAGCGACCGATCATGTCCAGGTAGCGCGCCTCGAAGATCTGCAGATCGAGGATGCACCCTGGAAACAGCACCGTGTTCAACGGAAAAAGCGGCATGCTCATAGACATTTCCTTACACCACCATCGACACCGCCAGCGGCAACAACACTGCCGTGGCTACACCCATCAGACTCATCGCCAGCGCCGCAAAGGCGCCGCATTCTTCGTTTTCCTGCATCGCCACCGCCGTGCCGACCGCGTGGGCGGTCATGCCCAGCGCCATGCCGCGCGCCTCGGGGCTGTGTACGCCCAATCGGGTCAACAGACCCGGACCGAAAATCGCCCCGATCACCCCGGTGATCAACACGAACACCGCCGCCAGCGCCGCGACACCGCCAATCTGCTCGGCCACCAGTATCGCGATTGGCGATGTCACCGACTTTGGCGCCATGGTCATCAGGATCATGTGTTCGGCGCCAAACGACCAACCGAGCAACACGCCCATGCCCGTGGCGACCACCCCGCCTATCACCAGCGTAGTAAATATCGGCCAGAACAACTGTCGAATCCGTCGCAGGTTCAGGTAGAGCGGCACGGCCAGCGCCACCGTGGCAGGGCCGAGCAGGATGCTGAGGATTTCGGTGCTTTTGCGGTACTCGGCATAGCTCAGCCCACACCCCACCAGCACCGCGATCACCACCAACATGGAGACCAGCACCGGTTGCAAAAAGATCCAGCGGGTTTTCTCAAACGCTGCCAGCACCAGTTGATAAGCACCCAAAGTGATGCCAATGCCGAACAGAGGATGGTGAATGACTGACGTCCACGCGCCGTGCCAGTCGAGGATCATGGCGAGTCCTCGGCGTGAGCCGCATGACGCTTGATCATCCGTTGCATCAGCACGCCGGCGAAGGCCATGGACAGCAGCAGTGAAAGCACCAGCGCACCGACAATCGCCCAGAAATCGGCAGCGATGTCCCTGGCGTAAACCATCACGCCCACCGCCGGCGGCACCAGCAGCAACGGCAGATAACGCAGCAGGCTGCTGGCAGCGAGGTTCAACGGCTCACCAACCTGACCCCGGCTGATCAGGTACACCAGCAACAGCAGCAGGCCAATGATTGGCCCCGGCAACACAGGCAGAAACAAATGATTGAGGGCGGTGCCCAGCAATTGGAACAACACCAGCCAGGTCAGGCCACGTAACAACATCCGTCGTCTCTCCTCAAATTCGCGCCGGGCATTATAAGCATGTCCACGCTATGGACCGGCATTCGCCAAAAGCATGGTCGGTTGACCGGAGCAAATTGCCATGTTGATCTAAAGTGGTAATCCGGGAGCTCGAATCCCGTCCCCCAAAACTATAAAAAATCGATGCACCCAAGGAGAGTCTCAATGCCCTATGTTCCCGCTGCAGAGCTCAAAGATTATGTAGGCAAGGAACTTGGATGTTCCGAATGGTTCACCATCGATCAGGAGCGCATCAACCTGTTTGCGGAAGCCACAGGCGACTATCAGTTCATTCACGTCGATCCGGTCAAGGCTGCGCAAACGCCCTTTGGCAGCACCATTGCCCACGGTTTTTTGTCGCTGTCACTGATTCCCAAACTGATGGAAGACATCCTCGTCCTGCCCGAAGGGCTGAAGATGGTGGTCAATTACGGGCTCGACAGCGTGCGCTTCATTCAACCGGTCAAGGTCGATTCCAGGGTGCGCCTCAAGGTCGAGCTGACCAACGTCACCGAGAAAAAGCCCGGCCAATGGCTCCTCAAGGCCACCGCCGCGCTGGAGATCGAAGGTTCGGAAAAACCGGCCTACATCGCCGAGCCGCTGTCGCTCGCGTTCGTCTGAGCATCCCGGATGCGGAGCAGCGCATGCTGTTTCGCGCCCTCTGCGGTTTTCCCGGCTATATAAGGTCATGGCGCTGCGGCATACTCGGTCGCCTAATTGCCCGGATCCCGCTATGCGCTCACTTGCACTCATTGCCTTGACCCTGATGCTCACCGCTTGCGGCGACGGCGAATCGCTGTTGCCGCCTGACGCACGCCTGCCGGACGGCGGACGCTATCGCGGTGAAGTGGTCGACGGGCTGTTGCAAGGCCAGGGACGCGTCGATTATCCGAACGGCAGCTGGTACGCCGGTGAATTTGACAAAGGCCAATGGCATGGCCAGGGCGAATGGCATGGCAGCAACGGTGAAGTGTATCGCGGGGGCTTCAACCAAGGCCTGTTCGAGGGCAAAGGTACGCTGAGCACCACCGGCAGCAGCTATGTCGGCGGATTCAAGGCGGGACGGCGGGAAGGCGAAGGCACCCTCAAAGAAAACGGCATGACCTATCGCGGCGAATTCAGAGCCGATCAATACGCAGGTCTCGGTCGCCTCGAACTGGAGGACGGCAGCTCGTATCAGGGCCAGTTCGCCAACGGCAAACCGAACGGCGAAGGCCAGCGCGGCGATAACAGCGGCAACCAGTTCAGCGGGCATTTCAAGGACGGTCAGCTGGAGGGCAACGGCACTTTCAACAGCGCCGAAGGCGATCTGTATGTCGGCGGTTTCAAGAACAATCAGTTGCACGGCAAGGGCCGCTACGAGAACGCCGACGGCGATGTCTGGCTGGGTCAGTTCAAGGAAGGCTCGCTCAATGGCAAAGGCGAATTGATCGGCGCAGATGGCAGCCACTACATCGGTCAGTTCAATGACTGGCGCTTCAGCGGTCAGGGCCGTTTGAATCTGTCTGACGGCAGTTTTTATATCGGCCAGTTCGACGCCGACAGCTATTCCGGGCGAGGCACGCTGGTGTTAACCGACGGCAGCGTGCAAAGCGGCACGTGGGTCAATGGCCAACGTGTTCGCGACGCCGACGGCAAACTGCTGCCCGACAGCCTCGAACTCGGCTTGCTGGCTCAGGGCCGTCTGCTCGAAGAGACGCTGGCCAGTGTGCCCGCCTCAACCCCGGCGATCGAGTTGTACACCCTCACTCTCGGCGGCGATGGAAAGCAGAGCGTGTTCCTGCGCGAGTCCGACTTTGTCAGCAACATGCTCGCCAGCCGCTTCGGCGCCTTTGGGCAGATTCGCCTGGTCAACCATCGCGATCATCTCGTCGATCGCCCCATGGCCACCCGCGAAAACCTGCGTCGCGCCGCCCTGACACTGGCTGAGCGCAGTGGCCCGGAGGACCTCATTTTCATCTACCTGACCAGCCACGGCACCAGCGAACATGAACTGGTCCTTGAGCAGCCACGCATGCAGCTCTCCGACTTGCCTACTGACGAACTCGCCGCGGTCCTCGCGCCGTTGAAAAACCGCGACAAGATTATCGTGGTCTCGGCCTGCTACAGCGGAGGATTCATCCCGACACTCAAGGACGAACGCACGCTGATCATGACCGCCTCGCGCGCCGACCGGGTGTCGTTCGGCTGCTCCGAAGAAGCCAACTTCACCTACTTCGGCGACGCCCTGTTCGCCAAGGCACTGAACCAGACCGATGACCTGGAACATGCCTTCAAACTGGCCAAAGCCACGGTGGCCGAGCGTGAACTGGCCGACAACTTCGAGGCCTCCGAACCGCAGATATGGGCACCCAAAACCGTTCTCACCCACTGGCAGCTATTGCGCAAGCAGCAGGCACGAAAAGCACTACAGAGTGTCTCTATCGGCAACAAGGATGCAAAGAGCAACTAAGCTGAACAGTATCAGGGGAGACACACTATGTATTTGACGCCTCAGCACGTATTGCTTGCCGGAGCCACCGGCTTGACGGGTGAACACCTGCTTGACCGCCTGCTCAACGAGCCCACGATTACACGTGTTCTGGCGCCTTCGCGGCGGCCACTGGCCGAACATCCGCATCTGGAAAACCCGGTCGGCGACCCGGCGGTGTTCCTGCCGCAACTGAACGGCCGCGTCGATATCGCCTATTGCTGCCTGGGTACGACGATCAAGCAGGCAGGTTCGGAGGAAGCGTTTCGCGCCGTGGACCTGGACATGGTGGTAGCCTTCGCCAAACGTGCGCGGGAAATGGGTGCCCGGCACTTGATCGTGATCAGTGCCGTGGGGGCCGATCGCAGATCTTCGATATTCTACAACCGGGTCAAAGGCGAGATGGAATACGCATTGCGCGCGCAGGATTGGCCGCAACTGACCATCTGCCGACCTTCGCTGTTGCTGGGTGATCGCATCGAACCGCGGTTGGCCGAAAAAGTCGTCGGGCCGCTGTCACGGCTGATTCCAGGTAAATACCATGGCATCGAAGCCTGCCAGCTGGCCCGCGCGATGTGGCGACTGGCGCTGGAAGAACAGGACGGCGTGCGGGTGGTCGAGTCGGATGAGTTGCGCAAGTTGGGTAAGTAACCCGGCCCTGAAGCGAGCCTTGCTCTTAACCTGAGGCGAGGGGCTTGTTGTGGCGAGGGGGCTTGCTGTGGCGAGGGGGCTTGTTGTGGCGAGGGGGCTTGCTGTGGCGAGGGGGCTTGCCCCCGTTGGGTCGCGCAGCGGCCCTCTACGGGTTTAGAACCTGCAACTGTTCCGAGACCCGACGGGGCGGTTCGGCGGTCCGATAAGCCCCCTCGCACAGCCTTACAACCCTCCGGTGGCCTGAAACCCGACACCTAAAACCGTCAACACCGACAACGGCAACAACAGCGTATCCAGCAACGCACTCGCCGGCAGATCAACGCCTGGATAACTTGGCGCCTCTGCGCCAAAGCGGTCCATCGCACAGCAACCGCCGTTTAACGCATACAAATCCAGCCGTGTTCCGGCGTACACCACCGGCGCGCCGGGCTTTGCTGCATCCAGCGTTCGCGCCGTGGCGCATCCGGCCAGGTGCAACGCCAGCACCACCAGCAGCAGTTTATTCATCGCTGGTCAGATGGTGTTCGCCCCAGCGCGGCAGCATGTCCTGGGGGATGTTCAGCAGATTGAGAATCCGCGCGACGACAAAATCGATCAGGTCATCGATGGTTTGCGGCTGATGATAAAAGCCGGGCGAGGCCGGCAAAATGGTCACGCCCATGTTCGACAACTTGAGCATGTGCTCCAGATGAATGCTCGAATACGGTGCCTCGCGCGGCACCAGAATCAACTGGCGACGCTCCTTCAAGGTCACATCGGCGGCCCGCTCGATCAGATTGTTGCAGGCACCTGTGGCGATGGCCGATAACGTGCCGGTGGAACACGGTACCACCACCATCGCCGCCGGCGCGCCGGAGCCCGAAGCCACCGGCGACATCCAGTCTTCCTTGCCATATACGCGAATCTGCCCGGCGGCGGCGCCGGTGTATTCGGTGAGGAAGGCCTGCATCATCTGGGTTTTTGGTGGCAACGTGACGTCAGTCTCAGTGGCCATCACCAGTTGCGCCGCCTTGGAAATCAGGAAATGCACCTCACGATCTTCGCGCACCAGGCAGTCCAGCAGGCGCAAACCATACTGGGCGCCCGAGGCGCCGGTCATCGCCAGCGTGATGCGTTCCGGCCCGCTGTTCATTGCAACGCCTCGGCGAGTTTGCCGTGCAGGCCGCCGAAGCCGCCGTTGCTCATGATCACCACGTGCGTGCCGGGCTGCGCCTGGCTCTTGACTCGCGCAATGATGCCTTCCAGCGAATCGCTGACGATCGACGGCACGGTGCACAACGCGGCGGTCGCGGCCAGATCCCAGCCGAGATTCGCCGGCGCGTACCAGATCACCTGATCGGCATCGACCACGCTTTCCGGCAGACCATCCCGGTGCGCGCCGAGCTTCATCGAGTTGGAGCGCGGCTCGATGATGGCGATCAACGGCGCGTCGCCGATGCGTTTGCGCAGACCATCAAGCGTGGTGGCGATGGCCGTCGGGTGGTGAGCGAAATCGTCATAAATGGTGATGCCGCGTACTTGCGCGACTTTTTCCATGCGCCGTTTGACGCTTTTGAATGCGCTCAACGCGGCGATGCCCATGGATGGCACCACGCCGACGTGACGCGCTGCGGCCAAAGTGGCCAAGGCATTGGCGACGTTGTGCTGGCCGGTCATGTCCCACTCGACGACGCCTTGGGCGACGCCTTCGAACATGACTTCGAATTTCGAACCGTCTTCGCTCAGCAATTTGACCTGCCACTGACCACCGGCGCCGGTGGTTTGTACCGGCGTCCAGCAGCCCATCTCGATGACGCGCTGCAAGGCCGGCTCGGTGGTCGGATGAATGACCAGCCCTTCGCTCGGAATGATCCGCACCAAATGATGGAATTGCCGCTCGATGGCTGGCAGATCCGGGAAGATGTCGGCGTGATCGAACTCAAGATTGTTGAGGATCGCCGTGCGCGGACGGTAGTGAACGAATTTCGAACGTTTGTCGAAGAAGGCACTGTCGTATTCGTCCGCTTCGATCACGAAGAACGGCGTATCGCCCAGTCGTGCAGACACGGAAAAGTTCTGCGGCACACCGCCAATCAGGAAACCCGGGCTCATGCCTGCATGTTCCAGCACCCAGGCAAGCATGCTACTGGTGGTGGTCTTGCCGTGAGTGCCGGCGACGGCCAGTACCCAGCGGTTCTGCAGGACGTGGTCGGCCAGCCATTGCGGCCCGGAGACGTACGGCAGGCCTTTGTTCAGAACATATTCCACCGCCGGATTGCCGCGTGACATGGCATTGCCGATGACCACCAGGTCGGGCGCGGGATCAAGTTGCGCCGGGTCGTAACCCTGGGTCAGTTCGATGCCCTGCGCTTCAAGCTGAGTGCTCATTGGCGGATAGACGTTGGCATCGGAGCCCGTCACATGATGGCCGAGCTCTTTGGCCAGAACCGCCATCGAACCCATGAAAGTGCCGCAGATACCAAGAATATGAATGTGCATAGTCGACCTCGTAAAACATGGCCGCAGGTTAGCGTAGGGAGGGGAAATTCGCACCCTTTAGCTTTTGTCGCCAGGTGTCCCTGTGACGAGTTTTCACGCCGAGCGGGCGATGCCGTGTTTATGCAGCTTTCTATACAGCGTATTGCGGCTTATGCCCAACTGCTCAGCTGTATGCGTCATGTGCCACCGCGTACGCTCCAGCGCATTCAGCAGCGCCAATCGCTCGGCGTCATCCAGCGGATGACCCGACGCTTCTTTGATCGTAACGACAGCCGCCGGCCGTGCCTGACGAATCATCGCCGGCAAATCGTCCACCCCAATGCGCCCGCCATCACACAGCGCCGCCAACGTGCGCAGCACATTGCGCAACTGCCGCACGTTCCCTGGCCAGGCAAAACCGAGCAACGCCTGGCGCGCCGGGGCCTCGATCACCAGCGTCTGCCCTCCCGTTTCCTCGGCCAGCAAAAAATCCAGCAACTGCGATTTGTCGCTGCGATCACGCAAGGCCGGCAACGCTACTTCCAGGCCATTGAGCCGGTAGTACAGATCTTCCCGGAAGCTGCCGTCCTGCACTCGCCCGAGCAAATCACGGTGAGTTGCACTGATGATCCGCACATTGACCGATTCCGGTTCGCCACCGATCGGCACCACTTGCCGGTCTTCCAGTACCCTTAACAGCCGTGTCTGCATGGCCAGCGGCATGTCGCCGATTTCATCCAGAAACAACGTCCCGCCGTCGGCCTGCTGCAACTTGCCGCGCATACCTTCCTTGCGCGCACCAGTGAAGCTGCCACCGCGATAGCCGAACAGTTCGCTCTCGATCAGACTTTCGGGGATGGCTGCACAATTAAGTGCGACGAATGCTTTATCAGAGCGCTGACTGGCCTGGTGCACAGCTTTGGCGAAGGCCTCTTTGCCGGAACCGGTTTCGCCATGGATCAACAGCGGCACATCGCGCTCGAACACTCGCACAGACTTGCGAAAAGCTTCCTGCAACCCGGCATCTCCCAGGCAAATCCCCGACAGGCGTGAAGGTTGCGCGGCCACTGACGGTGGCGTCATCGGCAGCGCAATACGGCGCGGCTGCCCACGCAACACCGCAAACAAGGCCCTCCCGTCACGGGTGCGCAATGGCCAGCTGGCACTGGCGTCGACACTCGCGCGACCGAGCAGATCATCCAGCGAACAATCGAACAATGATTCCACTGGCTTGCCGAGCAGCCCGCCGCGAATCTGCCCCAGCAGGTTCAGCGCACTCTGATTGACCGCGCTGATCCGCCCGTCTCCGTCAAACGCCAACAGCCCTTCGCTGAACAGCCCGACGGATTCGGCCTGCAGATGAAAACGCAGCATCCATTGATTGTCGAAGTAGCGCAGGAAATAGCAGCTCTCGATCATCTTCGCCGACAGATTGACCAGCGCCATCGTATGGAACTGACTCTGGCGGGAAACTTCATGGCGCGCGGATGACACATCCAGCACCGCCAGCAATTCGCCGTGCGGGTCGAACACCGGGCTCGCCGAGCAGGTCAGGCCGGTGTGGCGACCGCGAAAATGTTCGTCCTGATGGATGGTCAGCGACTGGCGTTCCACCAGGCAGGTGCCGATGCCGTTGGTGCCTTCGCAGGCTTCACTCCAGTCGGCACCGAGCCAGAGGCCGGCGCGCTCGAAGATCTTGCGTTCGGCCGGCGCGGTGACGCAGTTGAGGATCACCCCGCGGGCATCGGTCAGCAAAACCGCGTGGCCGGCGCCAGAGAGCTGCTGATGAAGACTGCTCATTTCAGAGCCGGCGATCTGCAGCACCTGCTGCAAACGTTCGCGGCCCTCGAGCACGCGGCCATGTTCGAGCACCGTCGGCGCCATCGTCTGGGCGGGATCGAGGTGATAGTCCTGCAGACATCGCAGCCAGGAACGGGCAATGGAAGGATCGCTGCCAGGGCCGTGCAGGTGGGATTTCCCCTGGATGACGGTCAACACTTGCCGGGCATGGCGACTCAAATGGTTGTCGTGCATTTCTTGTTATTCCCCCGAAAGGTCCACGGCCCCCTGCAGGAGCTGTCGAGTGAAACGAGGCTGCGATCTTTTCAAAGTTATCTCAAAAGATCGCAGCCTCGTCTCACTCGACAGCTGCTACATGAGCGAAGCGGCAGCTATCAACCAACGTGCAAGCAGCGAGCATCCTCCAGCCAAGTCTGCATTGCAATGCTGGCAAGACTGCCCGGTCACCACCTGTGTCAGTCCCGGTACAAACTGTCACCTGCACTGTGCCGGCCTCGCAACAGCAAGCATCCGCCCGTCCGACAGAAATCACCTAAAGCGTTGATTCCTCTGACCTGCAAGGCAGTGGCCCAACCTTTGCTCTACGCTTATAGCAAGCGCACATGCGCCTCTCTTCCATAACTACAAGAGCCAGGAGAAAACATCATGCGTTACGCTCACCCCGGTACTGAAGGCGCTATCGTTTCGTTCAAGAGCAAATACGGTAACTACATCGGCGGCGAGTTCGTCGCGCCTGTCAAAGGTCAGTACTTCACCAATACATCGCCGGTCAACGGCCAGCCTATTGCCGAATTCCCGCGTTCCACCGCCGAAGACATCGACAAGGCGCTGGATGCTGCCCACGCGGCGGCCGACGCCTGGGGCGCCACGTCCGCCCAGGCACGCTCGCTGGCGCTGCTGAAAATCGCCGATCGCATCGAAGAAAACCTCGAGCTGCTGGCGATCACCGAATCCTGGGACAACGGCAAGGCCGTGCGCGAAACCCTCAACGCCGACATCCCGCTGGCCGCCGATCACTTCCGCTATTTCGCCGGCTGCATCCGTGCGCAGGAAGGCAGCGCCGCCGAAATCGACGGCAACACCGTGGCTTATCACATTCATGAACCGCTGGGCGTGGTCGGGCAGATCATCCCGTGGAACTTCCCGATCCTGATGGCGGCGTGGAAACTCGCCCCGGCTTTGGCGGCCGGCAACTGCGTGGTGCTCAAACCCGCCGAACAAACTCCACTGGGCATCACCGTGCTGGTAGAACTGATCGGCGATTTGCTGCCACCGGGCGTGCTGAACATCGTGCAGGGTTTCGGCAAAGAAGCCGGCGAGGCACTGGCCACCAGCAAACGCATCGCCAAGATCGCCTTCACCGGCTCGACCCCGGTCGGCTCGCACATCATGAAATGCGCGGCCGAAAACATCATTCCGTCCACCGTGGAGCTGGGTGGCAAGTCGCCGAACATCTTCTTCGAAGACATCATGCAAGCCGAGCCGACGTTCATTGAAAAGGCCGCCGAAGGCCTGGTGCTGGCGTTCTTCAACCAGGGCGAAGTGTGCACCTGCCCTTCCCGCGCACTGGTGCAGGAATCGATCTACGACGAGTTCATGAAAGTCGTCATGAATAAAGTCCTGCAGATCAAACGTGGCGACCCGCTGGACACCGACACCATGGTCGGCGCTCAGGCGTCCGAGCAACAATTCGACAAAATTCTTTCGTACCTGGAAATCGCCAAGGGCGAAGGTGCCGAACTGCTGACCGGCGGCAAGGTGGAAAAACTCGAGGGCAGTTTGTCGAGCGGCTACTACATCCAGCCGACGCTGCTCAAGGGCACCAACAAGATGCGTGTGTTCCAGGAAGAAATCTTCGGTCCGGTGGTGAGCATCACCACGTTCAAGGACGAAGCCGAAGCACTGGCCATCGCCAACGACACCGAGTTCGGCCTCGGCGCCGGTCTGTGGACCCGCGACATCAACCGCGCCTACCGCATGGGCCGCGCCATCAAGGCCGGTCGCGTCTGGACCAATTGCTATCACCTGTACCCGGCGCACGCCGCGTTCGGTGGTTACAAGAAGTCCGGCGTCGGGCGTGAAACCCACAAAATGATGCTCGATCATTACCAGCAGACCAAAAACCTGTTGGTGAGCTACGACATCAATCCGTTGGGCTTTTTCTAACGGACAGCACCACAAAATGTGGGAGTTAGCCCTGCTGGCGATGGCGTCTTACCAGTCAGAATTTTTTCTGGCTGACGGACCGCAATCGCCAGCAGGCTAGCTCCCACAGGTTTCGGGCGAGATTACAATTTCGTAATCAACCCAATCGCTCAAAAACAATAAAAAACGGTGAATCCCATGCCCAGCGAACTACCTGGCAACCCGGCGTCCGGCTCCTCGGTCGACTTCGAAAAAGTCGGCACAGAATATTTCCAGCAACGCGAATTGAAAAAAGGTGCGGCAGGCTGGGTCCTGCTGGTCGGCCTTGGCGTGGCTTACGTCATTTCAGGCGACTACGCGGGCTGGAACTTCGGCCTGGCGCAAGGCGGCTGGGGTGGCATGTTTATCGCCACGTTGCTGATGGCGACCATGTATTTATGCATGTGTTTTTCCCTGGCTGAATTGTCATCCATGATCCCTACCGCCGGCGGTGGCTACGGGTTCGCCCGCAGCGCGTTCGGGCCTTGGGGCGGATTTCTCACCGGTACCGCCATCCTCATCGAGTACGCCATCGCCCCGGCTGCCATCGCTGTATTCATCGGCGCCTATTGCGAATCGTTGTTCGGCATCGGCGGCTGGATGATTTACCTGGCGTTCTACATCATCTTCATCGGCATCCATATTTTCGGCGTCGGCGAAGCGCTCAAGCTGATGTTCGTCATCACCGCCGTGGCGGCGCTGGCTTTGGCTGTGTTTCTGGTGGCGATGGTGCCGCATTTCAGCGTCGCCAACCTGCTCGACATTCCGGTCACCGAAGCCAGGGGCGCCAGCAGTTTCCTGCCGTTCGGCTACGTCGGCGTGTGGGCCGCGATTCCCTTCGCGATCTGGTTTTTCCTCGCGGTCGAAGGCGTGCCGCTGGCCGCCGAAGAAACCAAAAATCCGAAGCGCGATCTTCCTCGCGGACTGATCGGCGCCATGCTGGTGCTGGTGAGTTTTGCCTTGCTGATCCTGGTGATCGGTCCCGGCGGTGCAGGCGCCAATGCGCTGCTGACGTCGGGCAACCCGCTGGTCGAAGCCTTGAGCAAGGCCTATGGCGGCTCAACCTGGATGGGGCACTTCGTCAATCTGGTCGGGTTGGCCGGGCTGATCGCCAGTTTCTTCTCGATCATCTACGCCTATTCCCGGCAGATTTTCGCGCTGTCCCGAGCGGGCTACCTGCCGCGCAAACTGTCCGAGACCAACAAAAGCAAAGCACCGGTGCTGGCGCTGATCATTCCCGGCATCATCGGTTTTGGCCTGTCGCTGACCGGACAGGGCGATTTGCTGATTCTGGTGGCGGTGTTCGGCGCCACCATTTCCTACGTCCTGATGATGGCCGCGCACATCTCCCTGCGCATTCGCCGCCCCAAAATGGATCGGCCGTATCGCACGCCGGGCGGCATTTTCACTTCCGGTGTCGCGTTGGTATTGGCCTGCGTTGCCGTAGTTGCGGGCTTTCTTGTGGATCCGCGGGTCGTCATCGGCGCCGCGATCATCTATGGAGTGCTAATTGCTTACTTCGCGCTCTACAGTCGGCATCACCTGGTAGCAGGCACCCCAGAAGAAGAATTCGCGGCGATTCAGAAAGCCGAAGAAGCCCTGCACTAACCGCCGCAGAACCACGGCGCAGCCCCACGCTGCGCCGTCATGGAGAATCCGTATGGCCAGTTTTGCGCACACGGTCGGCCACCAGACCCATCGCTTCGATAGCCTCAAGGACGTCATGGCCAAGGCCAGCCCGGCACGTTCGGGTGACTTTCTCGCGGGCATTGCCGCCCTCAACGATGGCGAGCGCGTCGCAGCGCAGATGGCCCTGGCTGACATACCGCTTACCCATTTCCTACAGGAAATGCTGATTCCTTATGAGACCGATGAAGTCACCCGACTGATCATCGACACCCATGACAAACAGGCTTTCGCTGTGGTCAACCACCTCACAGTCGGCGGTTTTCGCGACTGGTTGCTCAGCGATGCCGCCGACGAACAGAGCCTGCGCGCCCTCGCACCCGGGTTGACCCCGGAAATGGTCGCGGCTGTTTCCAAGATCATGCGCGTGCAGGATCTGGTGCTGGTAGCGCAGAAAATCCGCGTAGTCACGAAGTTTCGCGGCACGATGGGCCTGCGCGGCCGCTTGTCCACGCGCCTGCAGCCCAACCACCCGACGGACGAGCCGGCCGGCATTGCCGCGAGCATTCTCGACGGTTTGCTGTACGGCAACGGTGACGCCATGATCGGCGTCAACCCGGCCACTGACAGCACTTCCTCGATCTGCGCGATGCTGGAAATGCTCGACGCGATCATCCAGCGCTACGACATTCCCACCCAGGCCTGCGTGCTGACCCATGTCACCACGTCCATCGAAGCGATCAATCGCGGCGTCCCGCTGGACCTGGTGTTCCAGTCGATCGCCGGCACCGAAGCGGCCAATGCCAGTTTCGGCATCAACCTGAATGTGCTGCAGGAAGGCTATGACGCCGGGCTCAGCCAGAATCGCGGCACGCTGGGGCAGAACCTGATGTATTTCGAAACCGGTCAGGGCAGCGCTTTGTCCGCCAACGCCCACCATGGCGTCGATCAACAAACCTGTGAAACCCGCGCCTACGCTGTCGCGCGTCATTTCAAACCGTTTCTGGTGAATACCGTCGTAGGATTTATCGGCCCGGAATACCTCTATAACGGCAAACAGATCATTCGCGCCGGCCTCGAAGACCATTTCTGCGGCAAGCTCCTCGGCGTGCCAATGGGCTGCGACATCTGCTACACCAACCATGCCGAAGCCGATCAGGACGACATGGACACTCTGCTGACGCTGCTCGGCGTGGCCGGGATCAACTTCATCATGGGCATCCCCGGTTCAGACGACATCATGCTCAATTACCAGACCACCTCCTTCCATGACGCGCTGTACGCCCGTCAGACGTTGGGGCTCAAACCCGCGCCGGAATTCGAGCAATGGCTGGCGACCATGGGCATTTTCACGCAGGCCGACGGCCGGGTGAGGTTTGGCGAGGAGTTGCCGCCAGCGTTTCGCCACGCGTTGGCGCAATTGGGATGAGTGTCGAAATGGATAAACCACCTGTCGATCAGCAAAACCCGCTACTGGAATTGCGCCGTCTGACCTCGGCACGCATCGCTTTGGGCCGCACCGGCACCAGCATGCCGACCGGCGCGCAACTGGATTTTCAGTACGCCCACGCCCAGGCCCGCGACGCCGTGCATTTGCCGTTCGACCATGCGGGGCTCAGCGCCCAGCTTGCCCAGCGCGGACGCGAAACGCTATTGCTGCGAAGTGCCGCGACCAACCGCGACAGCTATCTGCAACGGCCTGATCTGGGCCGCAAGCTCAGTGAGGGCTCGGCACAAATCCTGCGCGATCATGCAGCGGCGCATCCCGGCGCAGTGGACCTGGCAGTCGTCGTGGCCGATGGCTTGTCCGCGCTTGCCGTTCACCGCCACACCCTGCCCTTTCTCGTGCGCCTGGAAGAGCAGATGGCGGCGGACGGCTGGTCGGTTTCCCCCGTTTTACTGGTCGAGCAAGGCCGGGTTGCGGTGGCTGACGAAATCGGTGAACTGCTGGGTGCGAAAATGGTGGTGATCCTGATCGGCGAGCGCCCGGGCCTGAGTTCGCCGGACAGTCTGGGGCTGTATTTCACTTATGGGCCAAAAGTCGGCCTGACCGATGCTCATCGCAATTGCATTTCCAATGTCCGGCTCGAAGGCCTGAGCTACGGCATGGCGGCGCACCGCTTGCTGTACCTGATGCGCGAGGCCTGTCGGCGGCAGTTGTCCGGCGTCAGTCTGAAGGACGAGGCACAGGTTCCGACGCTGGCGTCAGACGGCGGTGCGGACATGAAGGGTAATTTCCTGCTCAGCGCCCCGGAATCCTGAAGCGTTTCCGCATTGCGTTTCAGCGATTGATTCAGGCAGGATCGACGCACGGCTGCCCGAGTGAGAACCGTTCGCCGTCGGAGCACGTGATGACAGCCACTTGAAGACGAGACCTATCGATGCGGATTATTCAAGCGACCCTGGAACACCTGGATTTGCTGACCCCGTTGTTCGTCAAGTATCGCGAGTTTTATGGCGCCTTGCCGTATCCCGACTCGTCCCGCGCGTTTCTGGAAAAACGCCTGCGTCGCAAGGAATCGGTGATCTACCTGGCACTGGCCGATGACGACAACAAATTGATGGGCTTCTGTCAGCTCTACCCGAGCTTTTCTTCGCTATCGCTCAAACGTGTGTGGATCCTCAACGACATCTACGTCGCCGAAGACGCCCGCCGCCAGTTGGTGGCCGACAACCTGATCCGCACCGCGAAAAAAATGGCCAAGGACACCCAGGCCGTACGCATGCGCGTTTCCACCAGCAGCGATAATGAAGTCGCGCAAAAAACCTACGAATCGATTGGTTTCAAAGAAGACACCGAGTTCAAGAACTATGTGTTGCCGATCAGCGACGAGCTCTGAGCATCACTGTGCAGGAGCAAAGCCTGCTCGCGAAAGCGCTCTTACAGACGACACTGGTTGAATGACCAACCCTGTTCGCGAACAAGCTTTGCTCCTGCAATAAATTGCGTCGACCGCCGGTCCTGCGCGACATCCGCCGCTACAAACTCAACGCGCTTTTCATCACCCAGCCCGTATAATGCCGTCCTTTCCGCTTGTAAGAAAAACTACACCCGTCTGTAGGCCTTACGCGAAGTCAACCGCACAGGCCTGCCGAGTCGGGCCGCTTACCACAGGTGCCCGCCATGGATTTCAACCCGCTTGACCTCATCCTGCATCTCGATGTTTATCTCGATTTGCTGGTCAACAACTACGGGCCATGGATCTACGCCATTCTGTTTCTGGTGATTTTCTGCGAGACCGGTCTGGTGGTGATGCCTTTTCTGCCGGGCGATTCCCTGCTCTTTATTGCCGGTGCAGTCGCGGCGGGTGGCGGCATGGACCCGGTGCTCCTGGGTGGACTTTTGATGCTGGCGGCGATTCTTGGCGACAGCACCAATTACGTGATCGGCCGAACAGCGGGTGAAAAACTTTTCAGCAATCCAAACTCGAAGATCTTCCGCCGCGATTACCTGCAGAAAACCCACGACTTTTACGACAAGCACGGTGGCAAGACTGTGACGCTGGCGCGCTTTCTGCCAATCATCCGTACCTTTGCGCCGTTCGTCGCCGGTGTTGCCAAAATGCCGTATCCGCGCTTTTTCGGTTTCAGTGTGCTCGGCACGATTCTGTGGGTCGGCGGCCTGGTGACCCTCGGTTACTTCTTCGGCAATGTCCCGTTCATCAAGAAAAACCTGTCGTTGCTGGTGGTCGCGATCATCTTGCTGTCGTTGGTACCGATGATCATCGGCCTGTTTCGCAGCCGCTTTAGCCGTTCAAGTTCCAACGTCGAGTCGCGCTGAATCAGCATGTGGTCGTTTAGCGCCTGGCGTCGCCAGCGCCGGCTCGCCCGCCACCCTATTGCCGATGATATATGGCAGCGGGTGCGCCACCACCTGAGTTTTCTTGATGGCCTCAGCGCCGCCGAAGACCAATGGCTGCGCGAAGCCTGCGTGCTGTTTCTCGACGACAAACACCTCACCGCCCTGCCCGGCGTCGAACTCCATCAAGAGCAGCGCCTGTTGCTCGCGGCGCAGGCGCAACTGCCCTTGCTGCACCTCGGGGATCTGGACTGGTATCAGGGGTTTCACGAAATTGTGCTGTATCCCGACGATTTCGTCAGTCCGCAGCGCCATCGCGACGCCAGCGGCGTTGAACACGAATGGGACGGCGAGCACAGCGGCGAAGCCTGGCAGCAAGGTCCGATCATTCTCGCCTGGCCCGGCGTGATGGCCAGCGGCGGCTGGGAAGGCTACAACCTGGTCATCCATGAACTCGCGCACAAACTCGACATGCTCAACGGCGACGCCAACGGGTTGCCACCCCTGCACACGGACATGCGCGTGAGCGACTGGGCCACCGCGATGCAGGAGGCCTATGATGATCTTGATCGGCAACTGGAGCGCGACCCCGATGCCGAAACGGCCATCGACCCGTACGCTGCAGAGAGCCCGGCCGAATTCTTCGCGGTCACCAGTGAATACTTCTTCAGCGCGCCGGATCTGCTGCAGGAAGCTTATCCAAAGGTGTACGAGCAACTGAGGCTTTTCTACCGCCAGGACCCGCTGGCCCGATTGCGGCAACTTCTGGCCGAGGACCCGGTCTATGAGGCACGCGACTAACTTCTGGTACGTGGCGCCGACGGCGGAATATGCCTATAATCGCCGCCACTTTTTGGTCAATCCGGCCAAGTGTTTTTGGTCAACTTACGGGGGCACCGCCCAATGAGCTACAGCAAGATTCCGGCTGGCAAAGACCTGCCGAACGACATCTACGTCGCGATCGAGATTCCGGCCAATCACGCGCCGATCAAATACGAAATCGACAAAGACAGCGATTGCCTGTTCGTTGACCGTTTCATGGCCACCCCGATGTTCTATCCGGCCAACTACGGTTTCATCCCCAACACCCTGGCTGACGACGGCGATCCCCTCGACGTGCTGGTTGTGACCCCTTACCCGGTTGCTCCAGGTTCGGTGATCCGCGCCCGCCCGGTCGGCATCCTGCACATGACCGACGACGGCGGCGGCGATGCCAAAGTCATCGCAGTGCCACACGACAAGCTGTCCCAGCTGTACGTCGACGTGAAGGAATACACTGATCTGCCAGCGTTGCTGCTGGAACAGATCAAGCACTTCTTCGAGAATTACAAAGACCTCGAAAAAGGCAAATGGGTAAAAATCGAAGGTTGGGGCGACGCAGAAGCAGCTCGCACCGAGATCATGAAGTCGGTAGCGGCCTACAAAGGCTGATTTCGCACTTGTGACGCACAGAAACCCCGGTTGATCCGGGGTTTTTTGTGGGCGTCCATCCCGGCACAAACTGGCCGTTGAATGCTCAGCGACCCGCGTTAGCGCCGTTTAATTTCCATAAAAGGCATCTTACATCCGGTCGTAAATTTCGCGCTCAATTGAACGAGTCGTTTATTCAAAGCCCCGTGCGGCGCACGTAGACTTCTGTTCATGAAAAAGAACAAAACCTGCGGTTTGCGATTCAAAATGCTCCTTAAAGAGGCGAATATCACGACGACGCGATTTGCCGAATTCCTGCAGATCGAAAAACCTCAAAACGTCCATAACTGGTACACCCGTGGAGTACCGGACTATTTCATGGAAGAAGTCGCCAGACGATTATCCGTGAACAGTGACTGGCTCAAAACCGGCGAAGGCCCAAAGGCCGCCAGAGAACTGCGCGTGCTCGACCAGGCCGGCAACGCGTTCGATGCTCAGGCGATGCGCGGCATCTATCAAGTCATCGAACCCACCGACGTCGAATTGCCGTTTTTCACGGAAACCAGCCTCGGCCCGGGCTCCGACAAAACCCATGTCATCAGGGACCCCGAGCAATCCATCCGCCTGCCCCGAAGCGATCTCGACTCACTGGAAATCAAGCACACCGACGCCATCTGCGCCCGCATGATCGGTAACAGCATGGCCGAAAAAATCGAGGACGGCTCCCTCATTGCCATCGACCGCGGGCTCACGCAAATCGTCGACGGCGAAATTTACGCAATCGAGCACGATGGCATGCTGCGCATCAAGTACCTGCACCGTATCCCCGGTAATTCATTACGCATGCGCAGCCACAACAGCGCCGAATACCCCGACGAAATCTTCAGGCCCGCACACATTGAAGAGCAAAAAATCAGGGTAATGGGATGGGTGTTCTGGTGGTCCACCCTGAACAAGCGCAGGCCGCTGGTGCCGTTTCTGTAAACACCCTGCGCATTCGTGGCAACCCGATTCTCCAGGTCTATACAGAACCTGTGGGCGCCGGGCTTGCCCGCGATGACGAAGGCACATTCAGCACAACAATTGCGCCCGCCGCCGGACACTGCACCCTGCACTTCACACTGGGCACTACGCAAAAAAATCAGTATGCTGCGCCGCACATTTGCGCATCGCGCGCCCTCCGCGGCTCGATCGCACCGACATGGCAGATGATGTTCTCGCCAGGTCCCACAGCCGGACGCAAGATCCGGGTGTACGTTTTGAAGGCTGGCGCGGTTTACCAAAAATAAACCAAGCCAGTCCCCTAGAAGCCGGCCACAAGCCGGCTTTTTAATTGTCCGAAATAATCCTATCCAATCTGAGAAATCAACTGCTAGCCTCTCTACTCCGGGGCCGTAATGCATTTCTCTGTCCAATGGCGTTCAACGCCACCTAACCTCATCCGACGATGTGTTGGGGGGACAAATGGGGGAACAAGGGGACAAAAGGGGAAATCTGATGGGTAAGCTGAATCCGAAACAAGTCGAGAACCTGACCGAACCTGGCACCTATGAAGATGGGGACGGGCTTCGGTTGGTCGTTAAGCCTACCGGTCGAAAATCTTGGATACTTCGCTTCCAACTGGCAGGTCGTCGCAGAGAGATGGGCCTAGGTTCCTTTCCTGAGGTCACTCTCAAGAAAGCCAGACAAGACGCTAGCAATAAACGAAGCCAGTTGAGCGATGGCATAGATCCTCTAGCCACTCGTGACAATGAGCGCGCCGCTCAACGAGAAGCACAGCGAGCGAGCGAGGCAAAACAGCTGAGGTTCGAAACAATTGCGAAAGAGTACTGCGAGGCACATGGGGCAACTTGGTCAGACAAGTGGCGCAAAGGATGGCTGAGGAAGCTGGAACTGTACGCATTTGACCACATTGGTAAGCTGTCAGCCGAAGAGATCGGTACTCCTGAGGTGCTCAAGGTATTGCAACCAATCTGGGCCACCAAAACCAGAACCGCCGACGAGCTACGTGGGCAAATTGAGCAGGTTCTGGACGCTGCTAAGGCGCGCAACCTCCGAGAGGGGGAAAACCCTGCTCGATGGCGTGGGCATTTAGACAACTTGCTAAGTCGCGCAGAAAAGAAAAAGGCTCGAAAGCGCGAGCACTTTGGCGCCCTACGATGGCAGGACGTGCCTGTCTTGATGACAAGCCTGAACGCAAAAAGCACTCCGGCGTCATTGGCAGCTCAGTTGCTTATCATGACCAGCGCACGTGCCCATATGGTGCAGTTCGCTCGTTGGGATGAGTTTGATTTGGAAGCAAACACTTGGTCATTGCCGGCTGAACGCATGAAAATGCGGGTAGCTTTCGTAATACCGCTTTCCGACGAAGTCGTGAAGTTGGTGAAGCGCATTCCGAGAGATGAAAGAAGCCCCTTTCTCTTTCCAGGACAGGGCAAGTCGGGAGTGATGCACGCCAATGCGATTCGCACGCTCCTCCACGCCATGAACTACAAACACATCACTCGACACGGCTTTCGCTCCTCGTTTCGAGACTGGGCCGGGGAGTGTACCCATTACCCACGCGAGGTATGCGAGATGGCTCTGGCGCATGATGAACGTGACCAAACTGAAGGGGCATACTCTCGCTCGGACTTTCTCGACAAGCGGCGGCTCCTAATGAACGACTGGAGCGCATTTATTACCACTCCCACGATCGTCCCCAAATCCTAAGTTTGAGCCATCGTCTGAATGTTACCAGTCGACCACAAAGAGAGGCGAGCCTCGACAATCCTGACAAAACTGACGCATCATACGACACACAACGCCAACAACTATGATAAAGAACGACAAAATGAAAGATGCGACTTCCCCGCCGTTTTCACCGATCCAAATCACGGTGAACACTAATGACATGATCGGCAACACCAGCATTGCCTCAGCTATTGACAGAAACTATGGAATACTCGACGACCATTTCTTCAAGCCGATACTGGGTGATGAAGAACTAATTAAACTGCTGAAGGACATTCGCGCAGTAATAAACGACCCGGCACTACAAGCCGATCTTGAAACTCGCTGGAGTCTTGAAGACAGTCAGCAGGGTAACAAATTCAACACATTGCTGCGAGACGCAAGATATGCCTACCTATATCTCGAACTGGCAAAATCCGCTGAGATACATAATGACCGCGACCGAGCTTGGGCCTTTACCTGTTACGCAAGCGTGATGGTTGGTGAGATTTCAGAAAAATCAGCGGCGATTATCGACAAGATGAACAAAGATGCTCGCTCAATCCAAAACAGTAAGAATGCAAAAGCAAAGGATAAAAGTTATCTACTAGCCAAGGAAGAAGTAGCAAGATTACTTGAGCACTTGAAACCGGCGGGGGGCTGGATTAGCTTCAGGGGAGCAGCAATCGCGCTAGAGAAAGATATGATTAAATTCCTCCTCGAAACCCGCCCACCTAATTTGACTGCATCGAATATTTGTAATCTGTTAGAGAAGGAATGGCTCCCAAAAGATGAACTGGTTAATACTGCTTGGACGAAGACAGCAGCGGTAGAAATCCACGAATAACAGATTGAACCTGACAGATAGTCCAGAGTGCTGGGTGTCTGTCGGATCAAATCTGAGTCTTGTGCACGACACTCTCAAGCAGCAATTGGCGTCCTGGGCCGTCCGCGAGGATCTTTCTGACGCGGTCGCTCCATCTTCCCCATGCCCCGACCAGTAGTTTGAAGCTTCATATAGAGATCGGTTTTGGTCAGATAGGGTACCGCCAAGTTGGTCAGCGAATCCCGCATCAGGTTATCCGCGTTGTGGACCATGCCAATACCACAGCTCTTGTACCGCGATTTGTCCGCATTGCAGTTGTAGTACACGCCTCGACCTTTCGTAATCATATCAATCCAATACTGGCCTATCCGCTTGACCAGCGTTCCATCCTCTCGAACCTTCGCTCCATCAAAGAAAAACATCATATGGTAATGGAAACCCTTCTCCGGCCCATGCTCCAGCTTCCAGATGTAACCCACCATGCCATTAAATAATTTGTTCGATCTTGTGTTTCGGAATAGATGTTCTCGATCTTGCTTCGCTTTAGCCAGCGTTGTTTTGGAGTGCTCCTTTTGGTAGCCAAGGTCAACCCTCAGCACCAGCAACCTGGAATAGCGTTCAAACAACGCGTCAACGTACTCCGTCAGCTCCTTGTAGTTTTTATTGCTCGAACGTTCATAGTTTTTGAGGATGGACTGAAACTGTTTAGACTTCGCCTTTTGACGAATTTTATCCACACAATCATTCAGCACTTCGACATCGTCACACTGTACGCGTTTTTTATACTGCCAGTGAGCGTGATATAAGCCAGCAGCTTCCATCTGCTGAACTGCCAACTCAATATAGGGTTCAAGCCTATGAAGCTCAGAAAATTGCTTATCGCGAGCAATGTTCATTTTTATAAGTTTGCGTAGACTTCTACCCGCAACGTTATGCCGTACCTGCAAACCATCGCCGTCTTTTCCGTAATAGAGCTCAAAAGCATCATCCTTCGACTCCATGATCTCTTGAACTAAAAGCGACGCATCCTTTAACACATTGATCAAGTCAAAATTCAACATACCAAACTCATCACCGTCGATAACCATACGACATTTACTAAGGAGCGCAATCTCGCGCTCAACTTTTGACACGCTCACACAGCCCTTCATACTTTCAACCACTCAACCAACTTAATGATGATCACTGATTGACTTGCTTTAGACCAAGTCAACCCCCTCCACTTCAACATCTACTAGATACAAACTTTCTTACTAGACAAATAAGCATTGCCAATGCTAATAACATATAAACCAAAAATACTGAGGCATGCCGATCCCGATCAAAGCACTGCCGGTAGCGCACCTCGCAATAGAAATATTAATTAAACAGCTATACAGAGTTAGTGTTCGAATTCAGTTCAACAACAGCAAGGGGTACTTCAGCCTATTCACTGGTAGGTGGGCAGTTGAATGATTAGCGCGCGTTCTTGGCAGACATACGCTGCTCGATCCAAGTGGTGATTTCTGAGTCGATCCAGCCAACGGCCGCCGCCCCCAGTTTGATCGGTTTGGGGAACGTAGCGTCGTACCTCGGTGACTGGACGTCCATGCGGTCGTAGATCGTTGACCGCCCGAGACCGATACGCTCGGTCAATTGCTTGAGACGTACAATCTTCGGGTAGAAAACAGTATGGGTATTGGTCACTTTCCTGCTCGTTTGTGTGTTGGGATTGATGCGACTTTAAGCCGTGTTCGCTCCAACAAGAATACCGGCAGCGACAAGTATTTTTTTCCTGAGCATGGGTCACGCGCCTCGAATGTAGGAGCTCACTGCACGCCTGATGTTTGCGGGAACGGCCCTAGCCGCTTTCTGACATCGACGCTGCCTGATGCAACGACGCCCTATCGCGTCTGGCTTGCGGAAAGATCCGGTTGCGATATTCGGGGCTAAGCTCCGCAGCTTCGTTCCATTTTTTGAGGGTGTTGATCCTGCGAAATTGCACTCCACTTGGCCACCTGATTGCATCGGTACTGATCACTTGTTTGCATTGCACTTGAACAGGCGTTTGCATTGGTTCTGACGACCGCCCCATCGGACTTTACTAACACCCTCAGTCAACATTATCGGCGGAGAGCTGGCCATTGCTGCCGGTGGCGACAGGCAGTAATCGACTCGGGGCAGACGATCGATTTTCGTCTGCTAACGAACCAACGCAGTTATTTGAAAGTGTCTACTAGTCAGGGGTGTGTTGCCGCTGACCGAAAACTGATCCAGTAAAGGCTGTTCTGCCGACTGAAAACTGACCCAGGTGTTCAACTGCTTCTGCTCAATTTTTGAGCAGGAGAACACAGGGTGATCAGCATGGAAATGATGGGCAAAATTCGGCGGATGTATTTTCGCGACAAGCTGTCGCTGCATCAGATAGCCAAGCGTACCGGGCTGTCGAGAAACACCATCCGAAAATGGGTCAGAGCGCCCGAAGCAACTCAGCCGACGTACCAGCGGTGCGCAGCCTTCAACAAACTCAGTTCGTTTCACCAGACGCTGGAGCTGGCGCTCAAGGCCGATTCGTTTCGGGCAAAGCACAATCGCAGGAGCGCCAAAGCACTCTTCGAACAGATAAAGGCCGAGGGTTACGACGGCGGCTACAGCCAGCTCACCGCCTTCATACGTTCGTGGCGCGGTGAGCAAGGCAAATCCTTACGGGCCTTTGCACCGTTGACGTTCGCACTCGGCGAGGCCTTTCAGTTCGACTGGAGCGAAGAAGGTCTGCTGATCGGCGGTTTGTTTCGACGCATCCAGGTCTCCCATATGAAGCTGTGCGCCAGTCGCGCATTTTGGTTGGTTGCGTATCCCAGCCAAGGCCACGAGATGTTGTTCGATGCCCATACCCGCTCGTTTGGCGCGTTAGGTGGGGTGCCGCGTCGCGGCATCTGCGACAACATGAAGACCGCTGTCGACAAGGTCAGCAAGGGTAAGGGCCGCACGGTCAATGCTCGGTTTGCCGTGATGTGCGCGCATTATTTGTTTGATCCGGACTTCTGCAACGTGGCCTCGGGCTGGGAAAAAGGGATCGTCGAAAAGAACGTCCAAGACAGCCGGCGACGCATCTGGCTCGATGCTCAAGATTGCATGTTCCACACCTTCGAAGAACTGAATGTCTGGCTCGGACAACGCTGTCGTGCGCTCTAGAGCGAGCTGCTGCACCCGCAGTACAACGGGCTGACGGTGGCGGACGTCCTGGTACTGGAACGGGTGGAAATGATGCCAATGCCCACTGCCTTTGACGGCTATGTCGAACGCACCGTGCGAGTCTCCAGTACCTGTCTGATCAGCGTGACGCGAAATCGCTACTCGGTGCCTTGTGAGCGGGTCGGTCAGTGGGTCAGCAGCCGTCTGTATCCCTCTCGGGTGGTGGTCATCGCCGATGAAACGATGATTGCCAGTCACGAGCGCCTCTTTGATCGAGATCAGGTCAGCTACGACTGGCAACACTACATCCCGCTTATCGAGCGCAAGCCCGGAGCGCTGCGCAATGGCGCTCCGTTTGCCGATCTGCCGAAGCCGTTGCTGCTCCTCAAGCGCGGCCTGAGACGTCACACCAATGGTGATCGAGTCATGACGCAGGTACTGGCGGCTGTTCCCATCGCCGGGCTCGATGCCGTGTTGGTGGCTGTGGAGTTGGTACTTGAATCAGGCAGCTTGAGCGCTGACCACATCCTAAATGTCCTGGCTCGACTGACATCGACAGCAACCCCTCCGTCCGCCGAAACCAGCCTTCAACTCAAGATAGCGCCTGTCGCCAATACGGCACGCTACGACCGGCTCCGTACCACCGATGAGGAGACTCGCAATGCGTGACCTAATGGTGGAACTCAAAGAACTGCGTCTGCATGGCATGGCCAACGCTTGGGAGGAATTGGCTTCCCAAGGAGAAGCCTCGACTGCGTCGTCAAAATGGCTGCTCGAACACCTGCTCCAACAGGAACATGCAGATCGCGCCATACGGTCGATAAACCATCAGGTGAACGTGGCCAAACTCCCCATGCACCGTGATTTGGCAGGCTTCGACTTCAGCGCTTCGCGTTGCAAAATTGCACTCCACTTGACCACCCGCTTGCATTCGGCCTGACCAGTCATTTGCATTCGTTCTGACCAACGATTTGCATCGGATTTGACCAGCAGGCCTTGTCACCATGAGCGGCAGAGAACGGCCCAGAGTGTGTAAAAACGCTTTCACGAACCCTTGCTATGATTTCTGAGGATTTCATCGCAAGGATCGCCCATGAAGCGCTTTATCCTAGGTGAACATCGAGGCCAAGGCACCTTACTTGCCGAGAGCCTCGACAACTACGTCGCGATACCAATCCGGTGCGCGTAGCCGATGTCTTCGTCGACGAACTCGATCTGGTCAATCTGGGTTTTGACAGTGCTATTCCAGCTGACACAGGCCGGCCTGCTTACCACCCCGCGATCCCGCTGAAGATCTACATCTACGGCTATCTGAACCGCATTCAGTCGAGCCGACGCCTGGAACGAGAAGCCCAACGCAACGTCGAGCTGATGTGGCTGACCGGGCGTTTGAGGCCCGATTTCAAGACCATCGCCAACTTCCGAAAAGACAACAGCAAGGCCATCCGAGGCGTCTGCCGCCAGTTCGTGGTGCTGTGCCAGCAGCTGGGATTATTCGGAGAAAATCTGGTTGCCATCGACGGCAGTAAATTCAAGGCCGTCAACAACCGCGACCGCAATTTCACCAGCGCGAAGCTGAAGCGGCGCATGGAAGAAATTGAATCGAGTATCAATCGGTATCTGACTGCGCTCGACGAAGCCGATCAGCAAGAACCCTCAATCGCTCAGCCCAAAGCTACTCGTCTGCAAGAGAAAATCGATAAGCTCAAAGCTAAGATGAAAGAGTTACAGGTCATTGAAATTCAGCTCAACGAAGCGCCGGATAAACAGGTCTCACTGACCGATCCGGACGCCCGCTCTATGATGACTTGCGGCACTGGAATCGTCGGTTACAACGTGCAGACAGCGGTCGATACACAGCACCATTTGATCGTTGCACATGAGGTTACCAACGTCGGCTCCGACCGCGATCAACTCAGCTCGATGGCCAAGCAGGCCCGCGAAGCGATGGCGTCAGAAACGCTGGCCAAGCAGGCCCGCGAAGCGATGGCGTCAGAAACGCTGGCGGTGGTAGCTGACCGAGGTTACTTCAAGAGTGAAGAAATCCTTGCCTGTCACGACGCGGACATGACTGCCTACGTGCCAAAGACGATGACTTCAAGCGCCAAGGCGGATGGTCGATTCAACAAAGATGCGTTCGTTTTTGACACGACGAAAAACGAATACATCTGTCCGGCGGGAGAGGCGCTGCCCTGGCGCTTTTCCAGTACTGAGAAAGGCATGAATATGCACTGTTATTGGAGTTCGAAATGCCAGGGCTGCGCGCTGAAAACGCAGTGCACGCCGAGCAAAAATCGTCGAGTAAGGCGCTGGGAACATGAAGCCATATTGGAGGAAATGCAGAACAGACTGAGCAACGCGCCGGACATGATGCGAGTCCGCAAGCGTACGGTCGAGCATCCCTTCGGGACGCTCAAACAATGGATGGGCGCCACGCATTTCCTGACACGAAAGCTGAACGGAGTAAGTGCGGAGATGAGCTTGAACGGCCTCGCCTACAACCTGAAGCGGGTCATGAAAATTCTCGGTACCAGTGGTTTAATGAAGGCGTTGTCGGCCTGAAGATGTCTGTATTTTGGCCACCCAGCAAGTTAGACGCTGTGCTGGGGGCTCCCAGGCCCTAGTGATGATCCGCAGGACTTGTTGCGAGCAAATACTCAGCTAACAGCCGTCGGCGCTACGCGCCGACAGTGCATCAGCGCGTTTTTACACACTCTGGGCCAAAAGCAGTCATTCAAGCACCACGGTTCAGTGGGCTTATCAAGCGACATTTCGCAGTAGGCGTCCCTTTTGGACTGCGAATCATCCCTAGAGCAACCGGCTAATAGACCATTGCCGATGAAAACCATCGGCAGCGGCCTCTGCTCTACTTTACCTCCTCGACCTCATAGTTCACGTAGCCGAACTCACTGCTGCGAGCCGCCACGTATTTGCCGTTTTGCTCAAAGACAGTGGCCTCGAAAGGCGACCCGCCGAGGGTCGTCATCAGATGTCCGTCCTTGATTTCATAACTGGCCGGGACGCCGAACTGGCCACCGTGCAACATGTTCAGGTATTCACCGTCCGCGGCCGGTCTGCCGTCGACACTGGCGACCACGCGCTGGCCATCCGTACCGTAGACAATTTCAAAGGTCTGACCGGTGACCGTATTGCGCACCTTGATGGTTTTACCCACCACGTAGGCTTGCAACTGCTCGTTGGTGAGCGCCTTGGCGCCCTCGGTTTTCAGGTCGTCAATGGTCTTGCCACGCGCCATCGACTTGCCGTCTTCGGCGTTTGGCGAGTACCAAATGGGAGAGGTCCAGGCGCGTTCCTGCACGGTCGCCGATACATCGGCTGGCGGCGGCACTTGCAGTTTCGCCGCGTCATAAGTGCTCCAGCGCGGTGTCGGAATCTGCAATACGCGGGCGTAATAGAAGGCGTGCTGGGCTGGATCGAAGTCTGGGTCGACCCAGACTTTTTTCAGCTCGGTGGCGCCAATGGTGTTGGTGTACGTGGCCTTGGAAATATCCACGGTAGAGCCCACTGCCGGGACTTTACCGGTGGCTGGATCCGGTTTTCGATCACCGGCCCAGGCGACGTCGTAGATCCTCTCGAAGGTCTGCCCGTTTTTGGTCCAGCCCTTGATGATCTGGATCCGGTCGAGGTTGCCATCATCGGCATCTTTGCTGGCCCACACTACAAAGGAAGGCGCGTCTTTTCCCGATTTTGCCGGCAAGTCTGCGCCCATCGGAACGCCCTGAGCGTAGGCAGCATGCACCCAGTCATTCTCGTTCCACAGGTTGCTGTCGTAACTCCAGCCGCCAAACAGGCGCACGGGAATCCGCACGCCACTCGTGCCGTAGACTTCTCTGCGTTTCATTGCATCGAAGATCGACTCACGGGTGTTTTCTTCAGCCCAGACACCGGCCAGACCGGAGGTACTGGTTTGCAACGCCTCCATGCCAGAGTTTTTTTTGCCGGAAAGGCGTAACTCAGGTTTGTAGTCGGTAAAGCCGTGGGAGCCGAAGTTATTGTCCTGTGCGTACGGGATCACCCCGTTGTGAGAGTCGCTGGCACCTACAACGCCCATCTTGTAGGGGTTGAAGCCTTTCGTCTCCTGTAAGGCCATGCCATTTCGCCAGGCTTGCCTGATGTAACTGCCATTGAGTTTGGAAGTGCCGTTGTCCAGGCCGATGAGAAAATTCATGATTTCATAGTTGGCAAATTCGTCTGTCGGCGACAGCTCCGGATGGGTTTCCGAAGTGCCTTTGACTTGGTGGATTTCGGTCAAGGATTCGTTGCGCATCCTCGTTTCAGCCCACGCGGCATCGATTGGCCGGCCACGGTCATCGACGTCGACTGGAAACATTATCCCGTTGCTGAGGTTGGCATTGTGCGAGATGGCCAGCACTTCATTGCCCTTCTTGCGTTGATCGTCCATCCAGCCCCACAAGTCTTCCGCCTTATCCGAATCCAGTGCAGTGAAGGGTAGTTCCGGCACCTTCTTCGAATCGCGGAAGAACACATTGCGGTGCATGTTTTGGTTGTTTGGAGCCGAGGTCCATTCATACGCGACAAAGGTGGTGAACTTGCCTGGCTTGTAGTACTTGTCAGCGATGGCAATGTTTTGCTGCCAGATGTTGCCCGCGATCTTCGGATCAATCAGCTCCTTGATCGGGTGGTTCATGCTTTCTGCAATCCACTTGAAGATCCGGTTGAAATCCTCCGGGGTTTTTACAATCAGCTTTTGTGCGATGGGCAGTTTACTGAAGTCCGATTTGGGGTCGTTGGCCAGCGCAATAACCCCCACGTATTCCGAATGATCGGTCACCCCATGGAAATCCAGCGGGCGTCCCCTGAGCTTCACTTCGCCGCCCATCGGGTGCGCGACGGGCATGCCCATCGAATACTCGTAAGCATCCTCCGGCCCGATCAGGTGGTTACCGATCAGGTACGCATCAATCGACCACGACGTATGCGAGTGCGTCTGCCCAAAGTAGACCTCTCGATCCGGGTTGCCTTCCGCTATAGCCTGCGTGCTGACGGCGAGAGCGAGCAAGGCGTAACTAAACAGTGAGGGTGCGGCGAGGTGATGATTGATTTTCATATTCCACGTCTCCGAAGCACGGCAATGACAGGACGGTGCAGCTCAAGACCAAAAACTAGAGACTCGCTCGAAAAACCAGAAGGCGGCCAGCGTTCCCAACCCATAGGCAGCGATGGGCTGGGCGTACAGAAGCGCAGGTCTTGGCAGTCGAAAACGCAGCAATATCGCCCGCAGGCCAAGCACCACGGCGACAAACATCAGTTGGCCAATCTCTACGCCGACGTTGAAGGTAAACAATGCCAGGGGCAGGTCGCGTTGTGGCAGGCCAATTTCCGCCAGCGCACCGGCAAACCCAAAGCCATGCAACAAGCCAAAACAGAACGCCACGACCCACGGCCATTGCGCGGTGAAGCTGGGTTCACCGCGATTTCTGCGGACAATCTCAACGGCCAACAGCAGGATGCTCAAGGCAATTGTTGCCTCGACGGGGGGGCCGGGAAGCTGCACTGCGCCCAGTGCTGCAAGCGCTAGAGTGATGGAGTGGGCTAGGGTGAATGCGGTGATGGTTTTGACGAGCATCCAGCCGTTGAGCACCAGCAGTAACAATCCAAACACGAACAGCAGGTGATCGAAACCGCCGAGGATGTGCTCGATACCGTGAACCAGAAACGCACCGGCCACCGAAAACGCTCCCGGCGTGGCGGTAATTTCTATCCATGGCTGGGCGGGTTGCACGAGGGTGGTCGTCAGCGTTCCGTCGAGGCGAGAAATGCGCACCAACACGTCAGTGATGCTCGCTTGCAGGCCGACGAACTCGATACGTTGACCGACCAGACCTGCCGGACCTGCATCAATGGCTCGGCGTTCTATGAGTGAGTCGTTCAGCTCGCTTTCTACGGGCTCGACGATCGTTTGAACGCCTTTGGGAAACCTCAGCGCGATAGGCAGTCGCATCCCGGACAGCACTGGCGTGCGCCAAAGCACGTCATAGCGCCCGGCAGCGGTTTCGTTGATTTCCATATAAGCAGGGCGGGATTCATGAGCGAATGACAATTGCCCCCCGAACAGCAGAAAAAACAGCAGCCAGACAGTACGCCCCATCACGGCTGCTCCGTTTCAGTAGCTGCAGTCCCGCTGGAGGCAGTGGGCATCATCACGACCACTTGATAGCGTGCCTTCAGTGCTTCGAAGCTTAAGCGTTTCGACTCGGTACGCTGCTCGGAGAACCAATCGGATTTGACCTGCTGGGCTACTGTCTCAAAAGGAGGTGCCTGTGGCTTGGCCAGCGCATCAATCCACACCAGATGCCAGCCAAATCCAGACTCGACCGGGCCGACCCAATGTCCCGGTGTCTGTTGAAACAAGGCAATGGCGAACTTTGAACCGAAGTCTTTCGCCACCTGGTCTTGTGATTGTTCCGCATAGGCGTTTTTAAAAAGGAAGGCATCGCCTTCGCCGCTATTTTTATCGGTCAGCGTTCCCAGTGCTGCTTGAGCTTGTGCCTGGGCAGCGCTCCCGCGTTTGTCCGAAGCGAAGAACACATGCCGGAAAGTGGCTAAAGGCGGCGGGGCATACTGTTCCTGACGCTTGCTATACCAGGCCTCAAGTACACCGAGGGCAGGTTCGCGAAGTGACGCGACATCTTCTGCCAGAAAATCCATCTTTTGCGCCAGTCGGCGGCGAATGATGGTGTCGTCTTTGTCGAGGCCGAGTTTCAGTGCTTCGCGGTAAAGTATTTCTTCTTTCACATGCTCGCTGAGCATGCCTTGAAGCTGCTGTTCGTTAGGAGGGCGCTGCCATCGCGCCAGCCACGATATTTCGATCCGCTGAATATCATCCGGGGTAATTTCTATCCGTTGCGGATCCTGATTGACGGTTGAGCTGCGTAGACCTCCGTACAACACGAAAAGGGCAAAACCGGCCACCAGAAAGTGCAGTAGCGGCTCGCGCAAATAGCGTTTGAGCACGGACGACATAGAGGACATTGAGCTAGTTTCTATAGAACTCATCGCAATATCTCCCGGTGAACTCGACATAACTTTAGTGACTGAATGTCCTTACTCCTTAACTGCTCAAACCACTCAGCTTCTTATTTGGGAAACAGCAAGGTGTACGCCACTCTGAAACTTCAGCCGTGAGCACCATTTTCAGGACTGTCGGCCCAATACCTCGGCCCAATCTGAAGACTCATAGGCTGCTTACCCACTTTCAACAGCTGCGTCACGAACAGATTCACAGGCATCGCCCACTCTTAGGCCAGCCAGTCGTAGGTGGATTCAGTGTTAATGCCAAAACTGGTGTACGAAGCCGTGGTGTAAACCAGAAAGGGTTGCAGATACGTCTGATTGATATTTTCCTTGTCGTTGGCTGGACTGTTGCCCAGTGGCCACACGTGGTTAGCGAGTACGCCGGTTGTCCAGCCATTAGCCTGTTTCAACGCTACGGCCGTCGGCCCAATTCCCCACTGCTCGTTGCTCAACAACTTGTTGCTGCCGGTGGGTAGCAATAGTTCGGTACCGACGCCCCAGATCCAGCCGCCCTCGGTAGGCCGTTTTGGAGAGAAGAAAAAGCTTTGCGAGGTGTCTCCTACTCCGTTTTTGTCAGCGATACCATTGGGTGCCAGACCATGCTGATCGATGATCGGCAAGATCGTGCGGGAGATCAGGTTCCAATCCTCATTGAGGCTAAAGGGTAAAACCGGCTGGATATTGGTGACACTTTGAATACCGTTGCCGGTGGCCACCATCTTCTGGTTCAAGTTGTATTGCACCGGCAAGCTATACAGCGCGGCAACCGGGTTCAGCGCCTGTTTAGCCAACTCGGCTTGGCTGTCCGCATGACTGGAGAGAGGTAAACCGACAGCCAGTAGTGAGACTAAAGGCAAATCCATGCGATTGTTCATTTCGAATCCCCGCCTGGTACCAAATGAATCGAGCATTGCTCTTACGGGCCGGCGCCAAGCCCGAAGAAAAGATTAGTCCAGCTGTCAGCGCTCAAGATAAATGCGGTAGATGATCAGGGCTTACTGAGCACCATTTGCATGTCGTTGGTCATGGCCCTGATAGCCGCCTTGAATTCATTCGCGGTGATTTTCTGGCTGGAGTTCTGCAGGTTTTCACCAAACACTTTGCGCACCACTTTTGCAACCGGTGCGCCGGTACTAGCGTCGACCAGATCGGCCTCGATATACAACTCGGTGTTCTGATCACGGTGACCGCTAGCCGCCTGGGTGGCGCCTACGACCGCAGCGACTGGTACCACCTCGTACCATTTCATGCCTTCGTTGGAAGCTGAAACGCCCGTGATTGCCGCATGCAGGGTCAGTGCTTTTTCGCCTTTGCGCACCTCCCGGGAGTTCTTCACAACCCGATAGTTCTGCGATAGCGCCTGTTTGGCGCTTTCAGTGGTGTATGCCTGTAACTCCTGCAAGGTTTTCAGGTCAACCCGCTCATTCGGTTTCGGCGCCGGATACAGTTCCAGACGCTCGAACACCACCGTGGAATAGGCTGAGGGCTGAAAGCCGGGCGCGATCCATCGCATCACTGTCGCGCCACTTGGAGAGGTGGTTTCCTGCAAGCCGTCATAGTCCTTCAAGAAGCCGGAGTACTGATCTTTTTCGGTCACCTTCGAAACGCAGCCGGCCAATACCGAACTGCTAAGTGCGGCAGCCGCTATCCACTTGCGCGAAAGGTTCATGTGGCAGTGCTCCTGAGGGATGAGGGTTTGCGGGGCATGCAATCCGTTGTTCAATAACGCCAGGTCATGTTGGCTGACAAGGCCTGAATCCAGGCGTTGTCAAACTCGCCTGATGTGCGATTGCCGGACAGGGATTTGGTCTGGTCGACGGACATATCACCCATCCAGACCGTGACCCAACTGAAATTGAGATCGGTCTCTTGGTTCAGCGAATATGTCAGACCGGCAGCGAAGCGCCAGGCGTCGCCCATCGGCACCGTGAACGTGCGCTGGCTGTCGGAGACTGCCGAGGTGTCGTAGGCGATACCGAAGTCCCATAACAAATCAGGATTCATCTGGTATTGCGCGCCGAGGGCTAGTTGAAAAGTGTCTTTGAAATGCGCATCAACGGTGGTCGACCGGGCACCGCCGGCGTTGGTGTCAACGTCGATTTCGATGTCGCCAAATTTCGACCAGTCCTGCCAATTGACTGAGGCCAGCACCGCCCATTGCGAGTCCAGTTGCTGGTACAGGCTGAGGGTGGCTGTTTGCGGTACCTTCAAATCGAGACCGAGGTTGGTGCCGTCTAGTCGACTCACCAGCGGCGCACTGCTTTTCACAACCAGGCCGTCTTCAAAATCCAGGTCAACCTGACTGGTGTAAGCCAGGCCAATTCGGGTCCCTGGCTGCGGCACATAAATCACGCCGACGTTGGCCCCGTATCCCCAGTCGCTGTCCTTGTACTTGTATTGACCATCTGCACGGTCCGTGAGACCCAGCGGACTCTGATCGATCGCAGCCTCGGATTTCAGCATGCCGTACATGGCTTTGACGCCAACACCTACGGACCATTGTTCGTTGAAGCGATACGCCACGCTCGGCACCAGTGACAAACCGGCGATGCTCGCGTTCTGCACGAAATAGCGTCCGGACCAATCGTTGTCGTAGTTTTCCGCAAGTCCGAAATCGCCATAGGAGCCGAAGCCCACGGACCACTGGTCATCCAGTTGATGACTGATGAAAAAACTGGCGCCGGGTATTGGATCAAGCACATTGCCGCTGCCGGTACCTGGGGTATTGGTGTCACCGTCTCGCTCGAACGACAGATTGCCAAACAAGATCTGCGCACCAGCGGTGATTTGAGTGCCGCTCAAATAACTCAAGCCCGCAGGATTACTTGCGATGGTTGAAGGGCCTTGTGCTCTCGCCGCCGCGCCGGCATTGGCCAATCCGGCATTGTCAGTTGCGATTTCATACAACATAAGCCCGCCTGCAAAACCTCGTTCACTAACAACAAGTGTCAGCAATCCGAATGCCGCTATAGGCAGTGCACTTTTATTCGACCGCATGGCGCCTCTCTCTAATGATGGGTAATCACTATCGATCAGGTAACAGCACAACCGGGTTCTTATGGCGAAGTGGAGTATTGCTGATGATTCAACATTGTCCATTTACGATCGGCCATAACCGCAAACCAGCCGTCGATCAGAGCTCTTACCGGACGGACGGTCGTATTAAAAAGTGTTCAGTTGAGCAGGAGCAATTGTGGAACGTGCACCTCTCTTGACTTTGATTGCTGGAACGGTCGCGGCAACCCTACCCGCGAGCTGGCATGTAAGAGTCTTCATGCGTGCGAAGAAGCATTGCGGTGTTGGGAATGGTTGGTGAATTGCGCCATTTCCCCCAAACAAAAAAGAGATGTCTGAACGGCAGGTATGGGTCCAGGCTGTGTGAAAAAACATTTTTATAACGATTCGGCCATGGGGGCATTTGTCCAGGTTTTGAGGCACCATATGGTCTCTAGGAATCCAGCACCCTCATGTCAGGCTCGCATTTGTGCCCTCGCTTCGGGGCGAATCGATGCCTTTTTCCCGCCTATATACGCGACCCTTTCACCTGTCAAAGGCGAGTCGAGGGTCCGTCACATGAAGTCCTTAAAACCGATCATCATTTGTTCCGCGTTCTACATCCTGATCCAGCTTTTTTCAATCAGGCCGGGCATCGATGGCGTGACGTATATGGCAGCAGGTTTCCTTGAGTACCTGGTTGCCGCATTGGTAATCATGTGTGGCCTATACCTGGCTCACAGTCTCACCGGTACGAAAATCCTGACTGTCCTAAAACTCCTTTTGATGGTGGTTCTGGCCTCGGCGATTTCCATTGGCGCGTATGCGATGGGCGGCCATCTGAATTCGCTGATCAGCCTGCATCTTCTGGCAGTTACCTCGGCCATCGTTGTGCTTTTGGCTACTGGCATTTACCTGATAGTCATAGCGGCACTGCTGGCGAAGGAGAATGCACCTGCAAGGATCGAATAGCGCGTTGGCCATGGACGGACCTGCTCCCTTTCAAGAGCAATGGAGCTCAGGATTGCCCCGGCTCATGGGACAAATTGACGGATCAATGACCAACTGGGTGATCAGAACGGAACACATAGCCAAGCAGGATGCTGCCATGACAGACCTTAGTAATTTCAGACCCGCTCAAACGGATTCAGCAACGGGACCGACGTTTTGGTTGTCAATTCTCGAGAAGTGCTTGTCAGCTCATCCAGTAAGATCGGTGTTCGATCGTGCTCAACGCTAGACCTGCCAATTCCTCCGTGTTCGCCTTGATTCAGAAGACTCTTCTGGTGAGTTTCGAAGCCAGCAGTTGAACGACGCTGCCCAACTGGTGACGCACGACTCGTGCGATCCACGGGCGGCGCTAAAGTCGACGAGCGCACGGGTTCAACGATTTGACCGTATCTACAAGAATGCCGGTATGACCCATCGAGTTGAGGCAATAATTCATCTGGAATTCGGCGGCGCCGAAGCGGCGACATTTTGGATGAGAAAGCCGAGCGATGAGGCAATTCAAGCCACGCTCAGAAGGCGAGGGTCGCTTAGCGTACAAAATTACCAACTTATTGAATTGTAGAGTGTTCACCGTTCCCATCGTGGGAATGCATACCTGATTATGGGGTAATTTTCGGTGTCGGCGCCGACTACTTGCATACCATAACCGTCGGATAGCATGGAACTTCGATCACAGGAACTTGAGAACTTCGATGCCCTTCACTGAGCTCCGACTGTGCGCACAGATCAGTCTCGTAATGGTTGGAGCGGCCTTGAGCACGGGCTGTGTAAATTACACCGCTCGCCTCGAAGGCGCTGCTCATGCTGCCGGCCGCACGACCGAGATTTATACCGGTGGAATCTACCTTGTCCAGGCGGTACTACCCAAGTCAGTGAAAGGCGAGGTGTTGAGGGTGTACGTCGAGTGCGACGGCCACGCTTGGGCGACTGCAAGACAACCCAGCACAGATCCAACGCCTCATGAAAACCTTGTAGCAAATCTCGCTGCCGACGATCCTGGCGGAGCTGTGTACCTGGCCAGGCCCTGCCAGTTTGTCTCGAACGAGCATTGCAATACCAAGACGTGGACCGATCAGCGTTTCAGCCCCCTGGTCATTGCATCCATGTCGTCCGCTCTGGACGCCGTAAAATTGCGGTATGCGGTGACGCGCATCGAGCTGGTGGGTTACTCAGGTGGCGGCGCAGTAGCCCTGCTTCTGGCTGCGAAAAGGGATGACGTAGTCTCAGTGCAAACGCTAGCTGGCAACATAGCCGTTACGGCTTGGACGCAGCTGCAGGGGTTGACGCAGTTAAGTGGTTCGCTTGACCCCGTGAGCTATGCCGACAAGCTCAGAACGATTCCTCAGCGCCATCTGGTCGGGGACCAGGACAGTGTGGTTCCTCGGGCGGTGTCATCGGCGTACATGTCAAAGTTGGGCAGTACGCAGTGCGTTGAGATAGCCACTGTCCATGCGAACCATCACGATGGGTGGCCCGCTGCCTGGGCTGACTACAGCCGCCGGCCTACCAGCTGCGTGAAATAGCGTTTGTGACCGATGACGATCCGAGACTCAGTAAGCCGGCGCTAAGCGCCGGTTTTTATTAAGGGTGTCAATGCCCAACCGGTGGGGGCCTCAACAGGCTTGCATTCGAGGGGGCGTTCGGTTTGACGGGCTTGGAGGTGGTACCCATCCACCAACAGCAACTCCTTAATCGCCCTCGATTCGCGGCAGTCAAAGGGATTGGAGCGGGGGAGATCACGAGCGAGGCTGGAGATGCGCGCGGTTCCGCCCATGTGCGCTTTCATCCCGAAGAAATACATATCCCCTTCTTCGTCTGGTGCATTTCCGGGTCGCGCTTGCCGTCCTTGTTCTTGGTCGAACTCGGGGCATTAATGATCGTCGCATCGACCACTGTGCCGTGACGCAACAGCAGGCCACGGTCGCCCAGAGCCATTGACACGAATCGAACGGTTGAGCCCCGATGAAACAGATGTCCTTCGCCGATGCCGAGTACGCTGGCAAACGTAAGCAGACCCGCCGCGAGTGCTTCCTGATCGAGATGGATCAGGTCGTGCCCTGGAAGGGTTTGATTGCCTTGATCGAACCGCATTATCCGAAGGGCGAAGGAGGTCGTCCGGCGTATCCGCTGATGGCGATGTCGCGGGCTCATCTGATGCAGAACTGGTTCGGCTACAGCGAGGCAACTCCAAATCTGTTCGACCAGGAGCGAGCCGTAAAAGCATCTAGATGCGGAGCTACGGCTCATTAATCAGACTGCGCAATCCGGGAATCTATCAACTTCTTGAGGAGGCGTTTAAGCTCTTTGGCACCCGCAAGGTGTGCGCCGGGGTGCCTTCTAACCTTGCAGCAATGACAGCGAACGACGCCGCTACGATCAGGCATGGTGACTTCCACATCTTGGGCCGGGTCGTGCTCACCGTTGACCTAGCAGAAAAGGTGCTCGCGATCCTTATATCAAATCCGGATGCACAACTGACTGCCGACGCCAACTGGCTCCGCGCCAATACTGCGGACTCATTCGGAATAGTGAAAAAATTTTTTATCGTGAAATTTCATAATTGATCGCGGGCACCTTGAGCTAGCATTAAGTGGGGCCGGATATTTGATCACTTTTTGAAATACGTTGGGACATAGGCTTAACGATTTTATCTCAAAGTTTTGGTGTGTGGCTTGTACGTTTTTAGGAGTTGTGCAATTTAAGATGTAGGTTGATCAACTTAGAGTAAAGGGAGTTTACAATGCCACTTTCTGGATTCATTCAAGCGGCACCGTCCGGTTGCCGCGGTTTTGATGCCGATACAGTGATTTCACTAACGGTCGCGGAGCAATTTGCTTCCCAAGGCTACACATTCTGCGTTCGCTATTTGTCTCTTGGCGTGGGGCAAGATGAAGGGGATCTGACTCAAGACGAGGCCAATGACATCCTGCAGGCGGGCTTGGCTTTGATGGTTGTGCAACACGTCGAGGATCCCGGCTGGTCTCCCTCACAAGGTTCAGGACAAGCAAACGGGGTGAACGCAGTGGAAAATGCAATATCCATTGGTCTGCCCTTGGGTATTAATGTCTGGTGTGATCTTGAGGGGATTGCGGAAAATACTAACTCACAGGATGTTATTGATTATTGTGCAGCGTGGTACTCTGCGGTCTCAGCGGCTGGATATGTACCCGGATTATATGTCGGAGCTAATGCAATGCTGAGTGGTCAGCAACTCTATGACCTGCCCTTCCAGCACTACTGGCAATCCTGCAGCGAGGTACCTGAAGTGGTCGTGCGTGGATATCAGATGGTGCAATCCTTTGTTCCTGATCCTGTGAACGGTATTGGTATTGACGAAGACATTACACAATATGATGAGCAAGGCGGGCAGGTTCTATGGTTGAAGATGTCCTGAGTGTTTAGTTGCTTTCAGTTACCGAGTTATTTGGTGGAAATCAGATGTTATGGAGCTTGGGGAGCAATGGACCGAAAAACCAATGTACGCCAGAATTAGAGTTCGCCTTACTCATCAGCGACCATTGAGTAACAAACTTTAATTCGTAAAAAGGGTTTATGGCACTATTTTCGGGTGCTGATTTTTTTTGTAAAAAACGCGGAAATAACCAGACGCTGCAAGGGTTTACGGTAAGCACTGGGCTTAAATACACTTTCTGTTCTATCACTCCCCACCCCTACTCCTGGAGCGGCGCTCATCATCGCCTCAATGGGCAGGTTGCCCTCCGAAACAGCGGTAGAAAACGGCACTAACCGTCATTGCCAGAGGATAGGAATCTTCGGATAGCTCACCACCAAACTTCAGCAGTTCAAGAGGAGATAATCATGGAACTGACTACCGTCGCTGGGAATACTCTCAATTATTCATCGAATTCAGTCCTGCTTGATGAGAGGGCCACAGCACTCACTTTCAGCTTGGGGTCTTCTCAACAGTTGCTATGCCGGAGCGCCAATCTAGTGGTTACTTCCGAGGAGCGCTTGTCTGCAATGGCCGGACAGCTGGACAACAACGCTCCGGCAGCCGTCATGCTGGGCGAGCAAGTTTATGCATTCTATTTTGTAAGCGGTCAATGTCAGTACTCCGTATACGACCCCGCAAACGGCTGGTCCATAGGCGGAGCAATTCCAACTCCCTACGGAACAGACAGCGTTGCACCCGTGGTATTCACGCCAGCTGATTCAGGCATGCAACTGATATACCTGTTCTACTTCAATAGCACATGGCAAGAGAGTAGCGAAACTGAGCTGTATTCCATCGGATGCCTAACGACTTCGGACGGAGGCTCTTGGACGTCCGTCACAGACGAAATTACTTTTGCCACCATTAGTCAAACTATCAACGGGACGATCACGAATATCGGCATGCCTTCCGTCGTCGTCTATGATCCATCCAGCTCTACACCTCAACTGTACATATTCTATTCTGTACAAACGACCGATTCGTCCGGAGATCCGACGCTTTTCACCTGCTATAGCACGTACGACGGTTCATCGAGCAGCTTCGGTTCTACGCAAATTGCCGTACCCGAACAGAGTGCTAACTACTCTACATCAACTACCGCTGTCGTAGCGCCATCGCCCCAAGGCGATGCGCTGATCTATTTATTTTACACCGATTATGGTTCGACCTCTGTCGGAGGCTACGAAGATGTCACCGGACCAATGATCTTCTACGGGACATTCGACGGATCGATCTGGACTACCGGCGTGCAAGTGCAGGGTTTATACACCGAGGGCATGGGTGTATCAGCAGGGTTGTTCCCACCAGAAAGTTTTCTGGAGACGATGTCGACCTCCCAGGACATCTATCTCGGGTACCCGACCAGCCCTAACATTCCAAACCCGGACGTCTGCAACTCCACGGTATTGCTCGTGAACTCGCTGACCCAGTTCGCCGATAACACTGCCGTGACTGGAGGGAACATTACTTATGATCTGCCTCTAACCACGATCCAAGGCAACGGAACACTATTGCCCGTCCAATTCCCGGGGACAACCGTGCCGCAAGCATGGTTTTTCGAAGTTGGATCAGTAGAGCTGCCGTCGGGGCAAGTGCTGTCCGAACTCTACTATCGCGTCTACGGACCCAATGGCTGGTCACGCAAGCTGCTGTCACCAGCGGAGCCGACCTGCTCTCCCTCCGCCGTGCGATTCCAGCAACGCGCCTTTGTATTCAGCAATACTAATGCCTGCCAACTATGTTACACAGAGTACGACGGCAGGACCACGCACCCCATGACCATGATCGGCAATGCCGTCGCTACGGATTCGCCGTCGACAGTAGTGTTCGAGGATATGCTCTACGTCTTTTATCAAGGAGCGGGCGTCAATGCCAACCAACTTTCGTACGTGACCTCGTACGATGGCGAGACATGGTCCGATTCCCTGCAGGTACCAGGTGCGACTCTCTCAGAATCCCCGAGCGCCACGGTCTTCGACGGGATGCTCTATGTCTTCTATCAAGACCAGAACAGCGACGGGCAGCTGTGGTACAGCACACTGTCCGGGTCCACCTGGCAGGAGCAGAAACAAGTGATTCCGACCGGGCAAAGCGCTTCGAGCGCACTCATCATCGGGGCGCCATTCTCAATCCCCGTATTCAGCGCATCGGTCAATGCCGAGCAATTGATGGTGTTCTACACCGCACCAGGCGAGGCCAACAGTTGGCCTCTGGCATGCTGCACGCTCACCGACGACGAATGGACCCAGACGACATTGTCAGGAATGATGGCAGCGGCGCCTCCAACGGTTGCGATTGTCGACGGCGTCCTCTTGCTGCTTTTTGCCGCAGCGGGTGACGATACCGGGCAGCTGTTCTCTGCAAGGTTCGATGACCAGTCGCAAATTTGGACGGCGCCGTCCAAGTTGGGAACAACCTCCACTATGGCCGGTTCGGCCACTTGCTTGGCGTGCCATCTGCCGCAGACGGCTTTCCCGTCCTATTGCTTGCTGCATAACAACAGCGGTGCCCTGAGCGGCATCATCACGTACTGCCAGCTTACATACTCCACCCAATCGACAGTGCCGATAGGCGACACCGGCGCGGCTAATATCCAGACATTCCCTTCCGCCGTCGTTTTCAACAATGCAGTATGGGTGTTCTACGAAGGCTCAGGTACGACCGCAGGACAGTTGTGCTGCTTATCAGGCCCCGTCGACAGCCTGAACGCCGCCGGGCAGATCAGCTTCGGAAGCAGCACTACGATCCCCTCCCCTTCGGGTGTGGCGGCTGACACCGCCTACATGACCAACGCGCCGGCTGCGATTGTATTTCCACCTCCCGCGTCGGCCACGGCGGCCAATCCGTCGCAACTCTATGTGTTCTACCAAGCCGCAGGAGGTACTGGCGACATCCTGTACAGCGTGACAGCGGACGGTAACTCCTGGGTATCCAGCCAAATTACCTATAGCAAAGACACACAAGTCGTTCCGGCGCGAATTCCCACGTGGGGCTGGCCGGTTGCATTGATCCGCGACGAGACGCTTTTCGTCACGTTGCCGCGCAGGTGGTTGTGACGGTGCACTCTTTACCTCCGCGTTGATCTACGTGTAAATCCAACCTAGATGTCACATTGATTCTTCCTACAGCGCCAAAGAGGAGATTGACCATGGTCGCCCCCGTGAACCTGTTGCTGTTTGGCCCTCCCATGACCGGCAAGGACCTTGCAATCTGGGTTGTCGAAGAAGTGGTCGAGAATTTGCCCGTATGGCAAAGAACTTGGAATGCAATACAGCTCGCTAATGAGAACAACGCGGCGAATTATCCTCCCGCCGCTGTCATCTTTACACCGGCTGCCAGCGAAGCCAACTCATCACCTGAGGCTTGTATCTATAGCTTTATCGCTTCCTCTGGAAGTATCTACTATCAGACGTACAACGGCACCGCGTGGACATCGAACCAGGATGCCCTTGCTTCGTGTCCTAGCGCCGCAGGCGCGGCGGTGTTTGGTAATTGTCTCTGGGTGTTCTATCGAGACGACACCAACGCACTATGTTCGATCACAACCGTTGACGGATCAAACTGGAGCGCTCCACAGAACCTGTTCGGAACGGTCACAGACGTCATTCAGAACAATCCATGGGCAGCGACTTTCAACGGCGTCTTGTATGTCTTCTATCAAGGCGATGGTGCTGACAGCGGATATCTCTGCTACACCTCTACCGAGGATGGAAGCACTTGGAGCACCACAGTGCGAGTGCCTAATACCGGTACTACCAGCTCGTCCTCGAATTGTGTCGCCATGTCGACGTCTCCAGGTGCTGCCGCCTTCACTCCGTCCTCGACGCTTCCTTCATTCGGAGTGTGGCAGACTAACGACGGAAGCACCTGGTCGCTATCTCCCAACCTGTCATCTCCATCGGCCGATGGGAATCTCTACGTATTTCACCAGGGGGCAAATGCTAACGGCCAAATTCGATATAACGTCATGGATTCTACCGGAACTTGGCAAGGCGACACGCAGATTTCCGGTGTGTCCATGCAAGGACAGCCCACTCCGTACGTGTACAACAATGAACTTTTCGTGGCCTATGACCTGGGAGGAAAAGGCGGCGCACTGATGTACACGAGTTCGGTCGACGGTGTCGGCTGGTACGAGCCAATTCAGATCAGCCCCATTTCGTTGTCCAACACGCCAGCGCTTGCGCTCCTGGATGATCAACTCTTTTGCGTGATGATGGGACCTGGGCAGGATCAGAGGCTATGGTGCTCAAGCACTGGATCAGACGGCGAGTGGGGCACAATGTACTGGAACTATCAAGGCATATTACTTGCACAGAATACTTCACCCGGCATTGCGCAATTCAACGATCAAATCTACTGCTTCTATCAGGGCGTAGATAATAACTACAAAGCAAACGGCACCCTTTACTACACTATCTACACTCAAGCGAACACGTGGAATTCAGGAGCCCAGCTGCTGGCGGGAGAATCCACGGGCAACATCATGACCTGCTCCCCGGCGCCCGTAGAATTCGGTGGTAACCTGTACGTATTCTTCCAAGGATCAGGCAGCAACGTGGGCGGGATGCAATACATGCGAACGAGCGATGGCAATGATTGGTCGTCTCTGACGTTGGTGCCGAATACCGGCATGTCGTTCACCCCTTCGCCCGTCGTATACAAGGAAAGCCTCTACGTCTTCCATACCGGACATGGCAATGCGGGCGAAATCTGGTTCAACACAATGGGTAGCAACGGCTCGTGGTCCGGGGATACTCAAATCACCGCCGGACTCGGATTTTACAGCGCGCCCAGCCCGCCGGTCGCTGTGGCTTACGACGGCTCGTTATACGTCTTCTACGTCGGGCAACATTATCAGATTTACTACATCAAGAGCACGAGCGAATACCCTGACTCGACCAGTTGGAGCGAGCCGATGTGCATTCCTAACACGATGGTCAATTGCCGTGACGTCAATGGACAGACATGTCAGTTCTTCACAGTTATTGAAGAGACCAATGGCCAGCTTAGCGTTTACTTTCAGGGAGTCGCTGACAACTCCGAATTCGGCTCCGGCATCTACAACAATGGCTATCTCTACTGCGTGTCGACAACCAACCCTGGTAGTGGTGGGACACAGACCACTGGTGATGTTCTTTACTCCCAAGGCTATTGGTCTCCGACTACTCAGGTGGGCGTACTACCACAGAGTAATTCCCCACCTTCGGGACTTGCAGACGTTGCCAACATGGTTGTAGCGGTTGTCGCCCAAAGCCCACTGTGGGCGGGGTGAAGACGTAGCGGATCGATACATATAGCACGCCACGGTCGCGGTGATGGGTCAGACTATCCTGGGCGACGGTCGGCGGGCATACAACGTTTTTTCCAACGCATCGGGAACAAACTAAACTGGACATGCGCCGTGTCGCCGTTGGGCTGGGAGCACATCAACCTGATCGGCCATTACGTCTGGCGGCAGAGCCGCAAGCTGGAAGACGGTAAATTCAGGCCGTTACGACAGCTCGGAAAGCCTTAGTGTACGATTTTTTTTCGAATTCTCTAGGCACCCCTAAGAGAAGAGGCTCATTCACATGGGCTTATTCATGGCGTTTCTTTGCCGACGCACGGGGCTCGCGGAGAGTTGGGTGTGTTTAGTTTCTTTCTTGATGCTGAAACAACAGGGGTCGCCCGTTCTCATATTTCTCAAGAGATCTCGAATCTTGTCTTGCTAAAAGACATAGCGCTTCAAAGTGATTGCATCATTTGTCTTCGATTCAGCTTCACAAAGCACCGTTAGTTTGACCGAGCAAGAAAGGGTGATTCAACACCGTCTGGGGTGCTATAGGGCGTCAGGTTTATTTCTGGAAATCATGGCACCAGTTGAACCCCGCTAAGCACCATCACCACTTCGCCGGAAAGGCCGCCATGGATACCATGCCTCGCTGTGTTCACCTGGACCGGAATTCTGGGGACAGTCCAGAGCTGCGGGCGGGCCACCAGCTGATTTTTTCAGATCAGAAAAAACTGACCCCACCCTGTGCAACATTCCAAAAAAGGCCGGGGCCAGGTTCTGAAAATATAAACTTAGGGCTTCGCCTTGTCCGTGATGCACTGCTTCAGGCGATCAGTATCTGTGCCACTATCTTCGCTGCTATCGATGTCGCCGTTCGCGTCTAAGTAGATATGCGTCGACGGCCATTTTGGGGTGATATTGACACAGTGGTTACGAGTCTTTTTTCCCCACCAGTAGAACTCCATAAAAAAGCCTTCGTCTGGAAATATGTGGCCGAAGTCCATTGAAGTTTCGCCGGGGTATAGACCTCCACGACCACTTCTGTAGATCCTGTTCTCTGTGTTCCAAACGACTCCAAGATTCTCTGTGGCTTCCTTTGAATAGTGAACTGTTACAGTGGGCGTTGCGAGATACCAAAATGCAAACGGTGAAAGCATCAGGAAGAGGACAGCAAAGATTCGACGGTATCTAATTGGTTTCACATTTATGCTCACGTATGCCGTCTCCCCATTCCGTTGGTGCCACTGCCAAAACTTTTTCCATCACCATTTTGGCTGTGATGCCTCCATTCGGGTGCTCCTTGTAGAGCTGCACACCTATCTGAATCGATATTCGGTCGGGAGCATCATCAAAGGCGCGAAGCCCTTCAACATTCCCTGACCGGTGTGGGCCGGGAAGTGGTTTTTCAGGTGTCTGTTGCGTCAGTACTTCTACAAATTTCTCGTTCGCCTTCCGCAAGGAATCTGAAGCAATTTGCTCAAGGCCCGCACCGTCTGAAAGAGCGCTCTCAGACAGACCACCAGCCATGCCTACATACCCGTAATGGACGTTCGACCAGATGTCGTAAAAGTAGTCGTGGACTCCTTGTTTGTACCAAACACCACCAAAAAGTTTAAGCAGGATAGGTTTGTGATCCCAAGGGCGATTCTGTCCAACCCGCTCTGTCCATATGGCCATAGCAGCCGCACCATTTGCCGCTCCTATCGCTTGAGGACTTGTCGTTCCAATCTGCGCATACCAAGGCAAATCCATTTGCTTGCGAGTCTCTGCTGTAACGTCGTAGCTCAGCAGCTCTTTCATTTTGATAACAGCCGGATCGTGAATATTACGATTCATCTCGTCAGCAATGTAGCTCGCCGGTTCTTCCATCATATCTGGATCATTACAAACGGCGGACTGTGCCTCTGGCTCTGCCTTCTCCTCCGGTTTCGCTGAGACTGCTTTAGGGTCTACTAAGGCGTTCGCCGCTAAGGCTTTCTCTTTGAGCTTAGGGTCAGCCAATAAGGTCGCCATCTTCTCATCGTCCACAGTGCCATCTGGCCGGAAGGCTCCGAGCGCCATGAAGTTGACGATGGTTGCACCACCAGCGTCCCCCATGACAAAGCCGCCACCAACATCACCTGACCCGGTAATAATGGTTCCGCCATGACTCGTAGGACTTCCCAAGTGGGCCATAGGACGCCCGTTCACTTGAATCGATGGGAAACCTGTTGTGATTACGGCCCCACAGCCACAGGTGTCTCCCACGCGAGCAGATCCCATGAAGTTGATATTTACGTCGCCACTGGCGGAAGCGATTGGAGTAGTGCCATGACCGGGCATCGGGCAAACATGCTTGTCATCCAAGCGAGCGGAGGGAGTCATTCATCATCCTTGAAGAGTAATAAAAAAGCCCTGTGGGGAGGCTAAAAGCGTTTATAGGCGAAATGAGCTTACCCCAAACGTCGATGCGGGATCTGTAGGAATTGTCTGAAGTTTTCATAGATTGGATTAGCCGAATTGCGCCTCATCTGCTAGACGCATGATGCCTTTTTTGCCGTTCTCTGCCGGTCATGGTCAAGTCAATGCAATTGACCAGATCCGATAGTAGGGGCAAGTTGATCACGGAGATAAAACATATCATTAGCTATTTGGAGTAATTTTCCACTCGAGAGCCGATCAAGCAGAATCCCTCTACAAACACCTGAAATCCGCCAAAAAAAGAGCTTTTCGGGCCCGGAGGAACTAACTCTGTAGGCCAAGAACTAACTCCGTATGACCCTTAACTGAAAAATTTCCCAGTTAGCTTTCAAATCATCTGGGTGTCACGATCCGATTCACCATTGTCAGCAACGAAGCGGCGTTTTTTCCATCGCTGTTCATTCACTTCTCCAGCGACACTGTTTGCACAATCCTTTCGAACTCAATTAGCACGTCGGGTTGATTTTGGGTAAGGAAACGGATCACCGCCTCATTATCCAGTAGCTTCACTAGGTAGCCCTGGGCTAGAACAAGATTGAGCACGTCTTGACCGTAGGATTGCTCGACCAGCTTGAACTGTCCTTGTAGGTTTCCCATTTCACGCTCCATTTTGGCCATCTGCTCTGGCGTGGCACCACCGAGCTTGCGGGGCTTGGCATCGCCTACTAGCAGGTTACTTGGCGTGGCGGCCATGAGGGCCTGTGCGTAGGGCACAGTGATATTGTTAATGGCAACCATCAGTTCCACGCACTCTACCTGCCTGGTCGGTTTGAGTTTGCGCAACACCGCTCCGATTTCGGCGGAGAAGTGCTGATCCTTAAGCATCTCGGCCGCTTCAACGCATACGCCATCCAGCAGATTCATTTTCTTGATGATGTGACTGATGTCGACGTTCAAAGCCCTGGCTAGCCTGGCCGGTGTCACGCCGCGCTCAACCGCACGCCGGATCATGAAGTGCTCTTGAATGGTGGAAAGGCGATTGATCCGGTTGTTATAGGTGTAGGTCTCATCGTCTATGGCGACCAAGCACGGCGCATCGATAAAGCCCAATTGCTTGAGCACTAACAAACGAATGTGCCCATCCAGCAACGTATGCTGACGAGATTGATTGTCGGCCTTGCTGACCGTCAGCGGCTCGATTAATCCGACGGCATCAATCGACGACTGAATCTGCTTAAATTTTTTAGAGCCGATCAGCCCTTCAGGAACCTTGCGCGAGGGCAGGATCAGATCCAACGAAACTGATAGTGGCTGCGGAACAAAACCAAGGGGCAATTGGCTCATGTCGTATGGGCTCCTACCCAAACTCGCTCGGCGAGGTATTTCGGTAGCGTATCCAATCCTTCAGCACGCAGCAGGTTGGTGAAGTTGTCATCGGACAGCAACTGGCGCAGGGCCTCGATCACAAAGAGCAGCCGGTGCTGGGCGAACCCCGCCTTTTTGACCATGAGTTTTTGCCGCTCGACCTCTTTCTGGTAGCTCCGGATAAGGCTGGATGAGGTGACCTCACCCGCCTTACGCGGTGTACCTCGCGCAATGGATCGCCCCAGTGACCGGCGGCGCTCAATAACCCGACGAGCCTGGATCAGTTGTTTGCCACGCAACTTCCCTGATTCGTAAGCATCTTGCAGGGCGGCCTGTACCTCCGTATCACTGCCTGCCCCCGCGATAGCAAGAGCGGCATTCAGCGGAATACGCCCCCGTTCGACCGCCACCAACAGGCGCTCTTCACCACTTTTGAGCAACTGAAGAATGCCATAGACATAGTCGGCGCTAAGGCCAGTTTTCTGGGCAATGGTTTTTTTGTCATAGCCTTGGTCACGTAATCGTTCGATACCCGCTAGCAATTCCAGAGGTCGGCATTGGCGGCGTGCAATATTCTCCGCCAGACTCATAAGAAACGCGTCCTCGTCGCTAACACTTACGACCATTGCGGGGATACTGCTTTCGCCCAACGTTTTGTAGGCTTTGAGTCGTCCTTCACCGCAAATCAGTAGGTAACGCTCTGATCCGTCTGCGTCGGGTCGAGGAGTCACAGTGATCGGCTTCTTGAGCCCGATGTTTTTGATGTTGCCAACGATCTCTTCGAACACCCGTCCGTTTCGCTCTCGCGTATTCAGTACCTCAATGAATTCGAGCGGGATCATTTTCAGCTCGCTGGACAGATGCTCCTTGCTCATACCGCCCTCCTGATACGTGCGCGTGCGGCCATGCCGTAGAGATAATCCAGACTGTCAAAGCGATAACTCTCGAATTCAATGCCGTTGTGATCGGCAAGATTGAAACCCTTCTGGCCGAAATCCAACCGTGGCAGTAGGTAATAGTCGAGCGGCGCCTGATTGGTTTCGTCCAGTCGTACGGCGACCGTTATGTCGGGGGCCAGACTGGTATCGAAGCGAACCTTCCAGCGCCTGCGTCCGCTGTCCAGCGACTGGCAACGTGACAGGACAAGCGAGATGCTGAATTCATGATTAACCGTCAATAGGTCGGTGGCGGGATCGCGCTCGATCGATCCACCGATATCGGCAATCACATGTTCGGTCTGACTGACGATTTCCGGATGTAGCTTTCGCAAAAATTGATTGACCTCAAGGAAACGATAGTCTCGATCCGGCGTGAATCCTACGACCTGGTACGCACTGATCAAACTACCGAAGCGGTGGATATAGGCGGAGGCCGACGGCATCCCCTCCGTCTCGTCGATGATGAGCCCCGAAAGGAAGCCGCGATGCTGGTACAGATTGCGCAGTTTCTCGATCAGTTCTTGATTGCTGAACCGATGCGCTCGGGCGCGGAGGATACCTTGTGCGGTATAGAACGCCTCCGGTGACACGATGGCCTCGAAAGCACCTTCCTTTTTGATCCACATATCAGGCTGGTTGGTGACCCGGTGTTTTTTGAGCTTGAAGGAAATCCTGTTGTAGACATTGTTACCGATATATTTTTCGTTGCTCAGCACTTCCCGCACAGTCGCTCGTGTCCAGTCTCGATCCAGATCGGTGTGAATACCACGGTTGTTAAGGCGGCAGGCAATTTCAGATTCTGGCAAACCTTCATCGATGAACCAGCGATAGATCTGGTTCACCGTCTGCACTTCAACGTGAGGCCCCGGCATCAAGATCACACGGTCGGTTTGCAGGCTCTTGTGCTCGCCCCGCGCCAGTTCACTTTTTATTGAGCCAGCCTGATCGATCAGGACTCGCCGCAGGCCATAACCCGCAGGCCCTCCTTGCCGATAGCCCAACTCGATAAGCCGGCATTGGCCCGCGAATACTTTGGCCGACAGTTCCCGGCTGTACTCGCCTGCCATCGCGCGCTTGACGCCTTTGACGATAGTCGAAACTGGAGAGCCGTCGTTTTCGAACTGCTCTGCACAATAGGCAAACTGAATGCCCGCCCGGCGGCAGATGTACTCGTAATAGGCGCTTTCATCAGCATCCTGGAATCGCCCCCAGCGACTGACGTCATAGACCAGAATGATCTGGAAGTCTGCCGCTCCAGACTCGACGTCTTTGATCAGTTGCTGCAAGGCCTGTCGACCATCGATGCGCAGCCCGCTTTTGCCTTGGTCGGCATAGGTACGGACGATCTGCATGCCGCGACGCTCGGCGTACTCGCGAATCTTGTCAGACTGGTTTTCGGTCGAGTACTGCTGGTGCTCAGTCGACATTCTGACGTATTCGGCGGCACGTAATGCCACCGGCCGATCCGCCAACGCTAGTGAAGAATCATCTGATTGCATAGGACCCGACCGCTCGCCGTTATTGGCCTGCTTGCTCTCGGGTCTGCCTTTCACATCTTCGCGTGGGCTTCGGACAGAACAAAACAGGCCAAAGCGCACGTCGTTGAGATATCTGCCACGCAGGATGATCGAGAACTCATTTGAATTCGTAATTAGCGCCTGACCCGTAAAATGGCTATCAGGTCCTATCTTTGCACACGTCCTTTTTGCACGGGCAATCGATGTTCAATGGAGTGATCTCGACGATCCATGCCTCACTACTGGCTGCGTCACCGCTGGAAATTTGCTCAATTCTGTAGAAGCCGGGGCGCAGCGCCATGCCCTGTGACACGTCCATCTTTGCAAGATCGACTTTCTGCTGCTGATCGTGTTTGGATCGCTGATGGGATCTGTTTCGGTCGACGTACTCGGGATTGGCTTCCCGATAATTGCGCCAATATTCTGGATGGCGATCTAGCCACGCACGCTGATTACGGCTTTGGTTATCCCGATAATCAGGATCGGACTGCATCTTGTCGCGTTGCCAGCGTTGGCGTCGTGCTCGCTGACAGGCTGGTAGCGAACAGTAGGTTTGATTGGGTACTTGGGGACGTTTTTCGAACGGCAGGCCACAGCAAGCGCAGATTTTGTTGGACATCAAAGTTCTCCATATGAAAAATTCATACGAGGACTGCTGCCCCCTGCGTGCAACTGGCTTTGTGCGAAGTGTTTGGTTTTCAATTTTGGCGCTAATGAGGGGGCGAGCCCTTTTTCTAACTGACGAATTAACCTCCGAAAGAACAAGCCTTCCAGTTGATCCATTTAAACGAGTTTCGCACCTATATCACGACACTGAATATCCACCATGGAATCCAATCCCATGTCATTTCAGTGTCCTTGCTGTAACTCTCGAAAAATCGGTTCCCTCAGAACAGCCATGATGGTAGGCGCCCTTGTTGGCACTATAGGCGGTGCGGCGCGAGGGGCGAGCTCCGCACTTGCGAGCAGTAAAACCGGAGCCAATCTCACCGCCCTTATCCGTCCACCTGGTACCAGCATCGGTTCCGTCTCCAGCGCCATCCTCGGCGGGCTGGCGGGCGGCGTCGGTGGCTGTGCGCTGGGCGCTCAACTCGGCGAAAAATTGGATCGCCATGTCTTAGCTAACAATCTCTGTTTGGTCTGCGGAAATCGCTTCAACCTGCCCACTTAACCGACGCAGCTTTCAACTCCCTCACATTAATCCGGTCCGTGCTGCGTTCTGCGCAGCGCTTATGTCGACCTGTGCCCCAAGGAATCTCTCCCATGGCTCATCTCATTGAACAAATGGCTTACGTTGGCGCTACCCCATGGCATGGTTTGGGTAGTCGCCTTACTGAAAAACAACCGCTGGAGGTATGGCAGCGTGAAGCGGGGATGAATTGGCAGATCCAAGACAGCCCGGTGCATTTTAAGGCCGAGGCCTCTGGCCATCTGGGCAGCATTCACTCGTTTCCAGAACAAAAAGTGCTATATCGCTCCGACACCAAAGCCCCGTTATCAGTGGTCTCGCATCGCTATCAGATCGTGCAGCCGCGTGAGGTATTGGAGTTCTACCGAGACCTTACCGAGTTCTCAGGTTACGAGCTCGAAACCGCTGGCGTGCTCAAAGGTGGACGCAAGTTCTGGGCCCTCGCCAGAACCGGTCAGGCCACGGCGCTGAAGGGGAATGATCAGGTTAACGGCTATCTGCTGCTGGCCACTTCCTGCGACGGCACATTGGCGACCACGGCGACCCCCACCACCGTGCGCGTGGTCTGCAACAACACCTTGAGCATTTCCCTGAACGGCGCCACCAACGCCATCAAGGTTCCACACAGCACCCGCTTTGATCCACGCACGGTCAAAAAGCAACTGGGCACCGCTGTCTCGCAATGGGACGAGTTCATGTACCGGATGCGCACGCTCGCCGAACGCAAAGTGCAAACCAAAGAAGCTCTCGGCTTTTTCATGAACGTGCTGTGCGACATCAGCGCCCATGCGCCTATTCCTGAAGCTATACCCAACATGCGGGCAATGGAGAAGGTGCAAACACTATACGAAGGGAAAGGCCGAGGCGCGGAATTGGAATCCGCACGCGGCACCGCGTGGGGGTTGCTGAATGCGGTGACGGAATACGTGGATCACGAACGACGTGCCCGCAGCTCGGAGTACCGAATGGATTCCGCCTGGTTTGGCCAAGGGGCGGTGATCAAACAAAAAGCCCTGAAAGCTGCCCTGCAACTGGTAGCGTGAGCCAAAGGATCGCATGCAACTGCACAAGCTCAAGGCCGGTGATTTGCCGGCCATTTACGCTGTGGTGCCCGCTTTGACCCCACCAATCCGTGATCAGCTTTTCAGGCGATTCGCTAAACGCTCCACCATCTCGACCACCAACTGTCGATCCGGCTGATCCAATGGCGCTAACAGATGGCTGATCCGGCTTGCCTGATCGTCGATCAGTGGACTCACCTCGCTGAGCAATTCAGACGCTTCACAGCGGAAGATCTCGGCAAGCTCCACCAACCTGCTGATATTCGGCATGACAATTCCCCGCTCGATGCGGGAAACAGCTTCATTCCCAATGCCTAAACGCTCCGCCACAGCCTCTTGCGTCAGCCCACTGCGCACTCGCTGTTTCGATATGGCGCGCCCAACCGTAACCGCCAACAGTTTCTGATCAATTTCCGCCATGCCGCCCTCCAGTCTCAACCTGGATGGTTGGGCATCAACTCATTGACATGAAGAACATCGGAGGTCGAAAATCAACCCTAAAGGTTGTTTTACGCCTCAAAAATCCACATCAGTCCTCCCGATAAGGAACATCACATTAAGACCAACACTTTCCTGGTAGCCGCTCTGAGCTGCCTCGCGATAAATACGGCCACTGCTGGAACAAATACTTGGACCACTGATTGGGCCATGGGCACCAACGAATATGCCGTCGATGACGGTAACGGCAACGAATTGGTGATTGCCTGCCCAGCGGAAAATGGCCGCCATGTCTCAGCCAGCACTACGGTTAACGGTCAGGTCTATCGCTCGGAAGACGGCAAAGGCTTTGACCTAATCGTGGATGGCAGAACTTTCAGCAATCCCTTCTACACCGACTGCCGTGCTTGCAGCAGCATCTTCGCCCATACGTTCTGGAGCGCCCTGCGTCAGGCCAAACGTTTACAGGTCAGCGCTCAAGGCAAGGTCATCACGTTGACGACTCAGAATCTCAAGAACGTGTTGCCGGCCCTGAACGACAAAAACAACAGCTGCCAAGCCGCTTGGTAACGCCGCTCTTGGCGTTATACCAATAATCATCACTGGAGAACCCCATGTCACACCGCAAGCCCTTTCAGGACAGCCATATGGTCATGATCAACGACGGGAGAGCAGCAGCATTGAAGCCATCGTTGATCACGAGCGCCCTGGCCGCTATCACGCCCCAAAAAATCGCCATCGTCAGCGTATTTGCCAGCCTTTGGGTTACGGGGTGCTCGGCCAGCCAGCTCGATTACCGAAATGCCCAGATAAACAATGGCCTTATTTATTCTGGCTCAAACAACCAACCATTTAGCGGTCGAGTGACCAACGTTCCAGAGAGTTTTATCCGTCCCAACAGTGGTTACAACACGTTCATCAGCAACATGAACGAAATGCTGAAAATCACAAAGGCCGACAAAAATGCGTTCTGGGGCAGAACCCTTTCCTGTGACGTGGAAGTCGACGATGGCTATATCTCTGGCGACGTTTCTTGCCACCAGTCAAACACGAGAGCTCTTCGATACACGGCGCAATACGACGCTGGAATAATGGATGGAGACATGCAGGTCTTCGCCTTGGATGGAAGCAAAACCATCGCAAAAGCGTCATTTAAAAATGATTTACTCGATGGTTCAGCCACCATCTTTAGCCCGAACAACGGACAACCTCTTCAACTCAAAAACTACAAAAATGGCAAGCCCGACGGCAAACAAGAAAACTACGACGAAGCCACTGGAAATGTCGTGTACAGACAGCAATCCAAGGACGGCCTCACAGTAGGCAACGTTGAAACCTTCAATGCCCAAGGAAACATAACCAAGCAAATCCCTTACGATGATGGCGTTCCCCATGGGCTCGCATATGAATGGGACGCCAACAATAGTCGAATGATAGGGCTGACGACCTTTGACCATGGCGTCAAAACTGGAGAGAGCAAAACCTGGAGCCCTGACGGCTCCCTTATTTCCGACTACGTGTACGCACGCAACGCCATTGTCGAGGACAAGCTTCATCCAGCACAGGTATCTACCAATACTTGCCTGACCAGATTGAAGGATGACTTCCGTAAAGCTAATGGCGGCAAGAGTTCGATTGACGCAGACCAAATCGAAAAGTGGGAGTCATCCTGTGGAAAAAACAACGATGCGCCGTGGATAGAAGAATAAACTGATCGAAGCAAATACTGAGTGCAACACCTGACCTTCGTTATGGTGTTGCTCCTTTCACTTTGGCGGTGCCGCGAGGACGGGGCTTTGAAAATGGGGATCATGGAGCGCTTGAAAACCATTCAGCTGTGTTGCACAAAGACATGGCGTTTGAGGGCTTAATAACAAATACTTCCCTGATCAAGCCGTCATCCTAAACACAAGCATAAAAAATAACCCACTTTAATTAAGTGGGTTATATATTGTAGAAGCTTGCATTATCACGCTAACGGCGACAGTTCATATTTAATCTAACCAAGGCGTCAGACGTCATAGGCACCAATACTATCCCAGACTGGATGGAGTCACCAGTCTGCTTAGGAAGCGATAGTACTGTATAAATACACAGACATTGAAGAGGGCATCGTATTTTCTTACTCCGCCCTTTCGCCGCTCATGGCTTTCACAACGTCGAACAGGCGGAGCGATAGTCCCAAACTATTATGACCGCACACTTCTATAGCTGTAATCTATTAATAGATTAGAGTGGCGGTGAGAGCATTCACACCCGTCAAAAGCATCGGAAGTGAAACTCACTCGATACCTCAGTGGGGGGATAAATGGGGGGACAAAAAAAGTAGCATCACTTATATCCAGAAAACCTAGACAAAGCGCACTAACAACGCCGCCCACAAGCCGGCTTTTTTCATTGTCCGAAATAAACCCCGGAACGCCGTTGAGCTTCTTTATATCTCAACTCGCCTTTTCGACCTGATCGACGACCGACAATTTAAAAGTCAGCGTGTAATCTCGCTGCTGCCTTTTGCGCCCGTATCCATTTCACCTTCCTTTTAAGAAGCCAGAAGGTGAAACGAAATACGGCGCGGCGCCAGGTTTTACTGAACTAGCAGAACACATAGCGTTCCAGTGCTTATTAGCGCCCCAGGAAAAGCCTTCCCGTGTTAATGAAGTTTATCTCAGGGAATGCCGCCTCAGGACATACACTCAGGGGGGAGCCAAAGACGACGATAGCAGGCGCGTCTCAACACCGGTGCATTGAGGATGAAGTATGTTGAATGTTGACCATCTCCCCAGAGACACATGCGAACCCAGTGAGTACGAGAGTCTGGTTGCGATGGGGACCCACTCGCTCGATGTCATTCCGGGGGCTATTTACCTTTGTGACCGCGACGGGTGGCTTGTCAGGTTCAACAGCGAAGCGGTGATTCTGTGGGGAAGAACACCTGCTCTGGGTGCGAATGGGGACCGCTTTTGCGGCTCGTATCGGCTTTATACGACAAACGGCACGCCATTGGCGGTTGACGAATGTCCGATGGCCGCGACGCTCAACGCGGGCCAGTGTGCGCGTAACCAGGAAGTCTTGATTGAGCGTCCGGACGGAACGCGATTCGTAGCTCTTATGAATATCCGGACGCTCAGAGACCGGCGTGGAGAAATCCAGGGCGCGATCAATTGCTTTCAGGACGTCTCGGCGCACCATGCAATAGCCGAAGAATTGCGACGCAAAAGCTCCGATCTTGAAGACTTTTTCGAAAACAGCGCCGTTGGCCTTCATATTGTCAGCGGCGAGGGCATTATCCTGCGGGCCAATAAGGCTGAGTTGTCGCTGCTGGGCTATTCAGCGAACGAGTACATTGGCCGTCACATCACCGAATTTCATATGGATCAGCCGGTAATCGGCGACATCCTCAATAAACTCGGTAGCGGTGATTGCCTGACGAGTTATCCGGCGCGTCTGAGGGCTAAGGATGGCGCCATCAAACACGTCGCGATTACCTCTAATGGGCGATTTGAAGACGGTAGATTCTTCAACACACGCTGTTTCACCATTGACGTGACCCGCGCCCATAACGCCGAAACTGAGCGCCAGGAGAGCGATGACCGGCTTGCGGCCACCTACGAGGCGGCGACCATTGGCATTGCCGAGGCGGGAGAGGACGGCCGCCTGCTTCGGGTGAACGATGCCCTTTGCACCATGCTTGGTCGGTCTCGCGAGCAGCTGCTGACGATGACCTTCCTGGACTATACCCATCCAGATAGTGTTGAACAGGACGCGGCGTTATACACGCGGCAGGTCGCAGGTGAGCTGAACAACTATGTGTTGCGCAAGCGGGCCATGAAACTCGATGGCCAGCCGCTTTACCTCGACGTTCATAGCTCGTCGGTAAGGGCTCCTGATGGCAGGTTCCGCTATGGTGTGCGGGTCATCCAGGACGTGACGCTGACGCAAGAGATGGAAAACCGGTTGCGCGAAAGCGAGCGACACATGCGCAATCTGCTAGAGGCGCTGCCGGCGGCCGCCTACACCACCGACGCTGAGGGGCGCATCACATTCTATAACCGTGCGGCGGTCGAGTTATCGGGGCGAACGCCGCAACTGGGCGACCTGTGGTGCGTCACCTGGAAATTGTTCAACACCGATGGCACTTATCTTCCTCACGACCAATGCCCGATGGCCGTGGCCCTTAAGGAAAATCGGCCCATCCGGGGCGTCGAGGCCATCGCGGAGCGTCCGGACGGCACTCGCGTGCCATTCGAGCCTTATCCGACCCCTTTGCATGATGCGGATGGAAACCTGATCGGCGCCATCAACATGCTGGTGGATATCACCGAGCGAAAGCAGGCAGAAGACCGACAAAAAAACCTGATTGACGAACTGAATCATCGAGTCAAGAACACCCTGGCTACGGTTCAGTCCCTGGCGGCCCAGACAGCGCGCAATGCGCAGGATGCCAAGGATGGTTACACCCGGTTCGAAGCCCGGTTGCTCGCATTGTCTCGTGCCCACGACCTGCTGACGAAGCGGCACTGGGGCCCTACTCCGCTGGATCTGCTGGCCCATGAAGTGTTAATGCCGGTATTTGGCCATGAGCCCGGCCGCATCGTGATCACCGGTGATGCCATCAACGTTGACACCCGCGTCGCACTGAACCTCACCATGACGCTCAATGAGCTGGCAATCAACGCCCTTAAATACGGAGCGATGTCCACCCAGAGGGGAACACTTTCCGTCAGGTGGAGTGTTCAACCCCAACCGAGCGGCGCGCTACTCACCGTGGAGTGGCGCGAACAGCGCGGCCCCTCAGTGTCCACTCCAGAGCGCCAGGGATTGGGTTCGCGATTGATGAAGCGCTGCATCGAACGTGATTTAGACGGTTCTTTTGAACTCGACTTCGCCCGCGAGGGCGTTCACTGTCGCTTTTCGTTTATGGTCGTTGAGAACAACACATGACCTCTTTCACAGGAATCAGGGTGCTCCTGGTTGAAGACGAGGGCGCCATTGCAATGTTGATCGAGGAAATGCTCGAGGACTTGGGATGTACGGTAGTCGCCTCCGTGGCCCAACTCGCAAAGGCGATGCAAGTGGCGGATGTGGTGGATATAGACCTGGCGGTCCTGGACGTGAATCTGGCTGGAGAGCGCGTATTCCCGGTAGCCCGGATTCTGCGCGCGCGCAACATTCCGTTTTTATTCAGTACGGGATACGGCGGCAGCGGCCTGCCGGAAGAGTTTGCCGCCTGTCCGGTCCTGCATAAGCCGTTTTCGGAAATCGATCTTCGGTTGAGGATTGAAGTAACGCTGAGGCGCTAGATCGGTAAAGCACTTTTCGCTCGAGGTCTGATTATATTAGAAAGGGGTAGCCTGTCTGCCGACTGTGGCGAGGGGCTTGCCCCTGTTGGGTCGCGCAGCGGCCCCGAAACGGACGTCGCCGTTTACCTCAATTTACGACTGCTTCGCAGCCGAACGGGGGCGAGCCCCCTCGCCACAGGGTCGCACTCACTCCCGAAATGCAGGGGCAAAAAAACCGCTCATTTGCCCATAACCCCCATGTCTGCTAGTGTCGCGCCGGTTTAACGACAACCGGAAATAGCCGCCATGGCCCGCAAAAAAGCTGCACTGGATTTCGAACAATCCCTCGCCGACCTGCAGACGCTGGTAGAGCGTCTGGAGAATGGCGAACTGTCGCTGGAAGACTCGCTGACGGCTTTCGAGCAAGGCATTGGCTTGACCCGCGATTGCCAGGCAGCGCTGGCTCAGGCCGAGCAGAAGGTTCAGGTGCTGCTCGAGCGCGATGGCGAGCTGGCCGAGGAACCCTTCGACGCGGATGAACCGGAATGATCCAGGCGTATTCGGCGACCAGCCAGGCCCGCGTCAACGCTGCACTGGAAAGCCTGCTCACCGCACCCGGCCCCGAACTCGCGCGGCTCTATGAAGCGATGCGCTACAGCGTGATGAATGGCGGTAAACGTGTGCGTCCATTGCTGGCTTATGCTGCCTGCGAAGCACTGGGGGGCCAAGCAGAACAGGCCAATGGCGCCGCCTGCGCCGTCGAGCTGATCCACGCCTATTCACTGGTGCACGATGATTTGCCGGCGATGGACGATGACGATTTACGTCGCGGCCTGCCGACCACGCACAAGAAATTCGACGAAGCCTGCGCGATTCTTGCCGGGGATGGCCTGCAAACCCTGGCCTTCAGTGCTCTTCTGGATCCACGCCTGACCACCTCGGACGCCGACATCCGCCTGCAAATGGTCAGCGCGCTGGCCCTTGCGGCAGGCCCGGCCGGCATGGTCGGCGGGCAAGCGATCGACCTCGGTTCGGTCGGTCTGAAACTCGATCAGAAAGCCCTCGAATACATGCACCGGCACAAGACCGGCGCGCTCATCGAAGTCAGCGTCAAGCTCGGCGCCCTGGCCAGTGGCCGTGCCGACAAGGATCGACTGAAAGCCCTGAAAACTTACGCCCTGGCCATCGGCCTGGCGTTCCAGGTGCAGGACGACATTCTTGATGTCGAGAGCGATACCCAAACCCTGGGCAAGCGTCAGGGTGCCGACATCGCGCGGGACAAGCCGACCTACCCCGCCCTGCTTGGCCTCGACGCCGCCAAGGCCTATGCGCTGGAGCTGCACGATCAGGCGCTACATGCATTGCGACCGTTTGACGCGGCCGCCGAGCCGCTACGCGATGTGGCCCGCTATATCGTCGAACGGCGCAACTGACGGCGTATCTGCCAAAAAATACCAACGCGTGGGCAGGGGGCGATGCATCAGGTAAACTGCCGCATCTTTTATACCTATAACGATTCGCCTGATGCCCACGACGTTTCATGAGATTCCCCGCAAGCGCCCGACCACGCCCCTGCTCGACCGTGCCGATACGCCGGACGGGCTACGCCGGTTAGGCGAAGCCGAGCTGGAAACCCTGGCCGATGAATTGCGCCTGGAACTGCTCTATACGGTCGGTCAGACCGGTGGGCATTTCGGTGCCGGCCTGGGCGTCATCGAGCTGACCATCGCGTTGCATTACGTCTTCGACACCCCGGACGACCGGCTGGTGTGGGACGTGGGTCATCAGGCCTACCCGCACAAAATCCTGACGGGTCGCCGCGAGCGCATGGGCACTTTGCGCCAGAAGGGCGGCGTCGCCGCCTTCCCGCGTCGCTCCGAGAGCGAATACGACACCTTTGGCGTCGGCCACTCCAGTACCTCGATCAGCGCAGCGCTGGGCATGGCCATCGCCGCCCGTCTGCAGAACAGTGAACGCAAGGCGATCGCCGTGATCGGCGACGGAGCATTGACCGCCGGCATGGCTTTCGAGGCGCTGAACCATGCGCCGGAGGTCAACGCCAACATGCTGGTGATCCTCAACGACAACGACATGTCGATCTCGCGCAACGTTGGCGGGCTGTCGAACTATCTGGCGAAGATTCTCTCCAGCCGCACCTACGCGAGCATGCGCGAAGGCAGTAAAAAGGTTCTCTCGCGTCTGCCCGGCGCCTGGGAAATCGCCCGTCGCACCGAAGAGTACGCCAAAGGCATGCTGGTGCCCGGCACGTTGTTCGAAGAGCTGGGCTGGAACTACATCGGCCCGATTGATGGCCATGATCTGCCGACCCTGATCGCCACCCTGCGCAACATGCGCGATCTTAAAGGCCCGCAATTTCTGCACGTTGTAACCAAAAAAGGCAAAGGCTTCGCCCCGGCGGAAGTCGACCCGATCGTTTACCACGCCATCACCAAACTTGAACCCGTCGATGCACCGGCTGCGCCGAAAACGGCCAGTGGGCCGAAGTATTCCGGCGTGTTTGGTCAATGGCTGTGCGACATGGCCGAAGCCGACTCGCGTTTGGTCGGCATCACCCCGGCGATGAAAGAGGGCTCCGATCTGGTGGCCTTCAGCGAACGCTTCCCGCAGCGCTATTTTGACGTGGCGATTGCCGAGCAACACGCCGTGACACTGGCCGCCGGCATGGCCTGCGAAGGCGCAAAACCGGTGGTCGCGATCTACTCCACTTTTCTGCAACGCGGTTACGACCAGTTGGTTCATGACGTCGCGGTGCAACACCTGGACGTACTGTTTGCCATCGACCGCGCCGGTCTGGTGGGCGAAGACGGCCCGACGCACGCGGGCAGTTTCGATCTGTCGTACCTGCGCTGCATCCCCGGCATGCTGGTGATGACGCCGAGCGATGAAAACGAGTTGCGCAAAATGCTCACCACCGGCCACCTCTACGACGGCCCGGCGGCGGTGCGTTATCCGCGCGGTAATGGCCCGAACGCAACCATCGAAAAAGAGCTGCAACCGATAGAAATCGGCAAAGGCGTCGTCCGCCGTCAGGGTAAAAGTGTGGCTTTGCTGGTATTCGGCGTGCAGCTGACCGAAGCACTGAAAGTCGCCGAGACGCTGGACGCGACCGTGGTCGACATGCGCTTCGTCAAGCCGCTCGACGAGGCGCTGGTTCGTGGCATTGCCGGCAGCCATGAGCTGCTGGTGACCATCGAAGAGAACGCGATCATGGGCGGTGCCGGTGGCGCTGTCAGCGAGTTCCTTGCCCGCGAGAACATCCTCAAGTCGATGCTGCACCTGGGCCTGCCGGACAGCTATGTCGAGCACGCCAAGCCTGCGCAGATGCTGGCCGAGTGCGGGCTGGATGAGGCCGGGATCGAGGCCTCGGTGCGCGAGCGGATGCAACTGCTCAACATCTGAAGACACCTACCAAACCCTGTGGGAGTGAGCTTGCTCGCGATGGCAGTCTGACAGTCGACATATTCATTGACTGACACACCGTCATCGCGAGCAAGCTCGCTCCCACATTGGCTTTGTATAACCGTCGAACATGTATTCGCTTCACACTGCCGATGGACTGCCGATGAAACTCTGCCCCCTCGCCCTTTCGCTCGCGCTGCTGCCCACCGGCGCCGCGCTCGCCGACACCTTCGAACGCGACCAAGCACTCAAGCTGCCTGACGTGTTGATCAGCGCCAACCGCCAGGTCGAAGCCCGCAACGACAGCAGCGCCGCCAACACCGTGTTCACCCGCGAAGACATTGATCGCCTGCAACCGGCCAGCGTCACTGATCTGTTGCGCCGCGTACCCGGCGTGCAAATTGGTCAAACCGGTGGGCGCGGCAGTTTGCCGGGGATCTACATTCGCGGAACCAAATCGGCGCAAAGCCTGGTGCTGGTGGACGGTCAACGCATCGGCAACTCGACTTCCGGGGACAGCAATCTGCAGCACATCAACATCGAGCAGGTCGAGCGCGTGGAAGTGCTGCGCGGCTCTCGCTCGGTGATTTATGGCAGTGATGCGATTGGCGGAGTCATCCAGATTTTCACCCGTCGTGGCGACGAGCAGGGCCTGCAGCCACGCTTGCATGTCGGCTGGGGCAGCAACCAGACCTGGGAACGCAGCCTCGGCTTGTCCGGCGGCGACGACAAAACCCGTTTCAACCTTGGTGCCAGCCTTGATGAAACCGCCGGCATCGACCGTACTCATCAGTCATACCCCAGCGACAAGGATCACGATGAATACCGCAACAAATCGTTGAGCCTGAGCCTGAGCCACGCCCTCACCGATGACATCGAAATCGGCGCAAACCTGCTGGATAACCGTGGCAAAAACGCCTTCGACAATCCATTTGGCCGCTTCGACATGGACACCTTCGAATCGGTTCAGCAGCAGCCGTACAACGACTTCACGGTCAGCGGCCTGAGCAGTTACGTTGACGCCCGGATCAACGACCGCTGGAAAACCCGCCTCGAATTCGGTCACAGTGAAAACCGTGAAGAAACCTTCGACAAGCTCAGTGACGAGCGCAGTGTATTCAACACCTACCGCGACTCCGTGAACTGGCAGAACGACCTGACGCTCGACGCGCGCAACAGCCTGATGATGGGTGGCGACTGGTATGAGGACCGGGTCAATAGCAGCACCGCGTTTGACGAAGACAGTCGCTGGAACCGCGCGGCGTTCATTCAGCATCGTTATCAGGCGGACAGCTTCTCCACGGAGCTGGGTTTACGCCGCGACCAGAATCAACAGTTCGGCGGTCAGAACAGTTGGAGCGGCACCTTCACCCTGCCGTTGAATCCCGACAACGATGTTTTGTTGAGCTACAGCGAGGGCTTCCGCGCACCGACTTTCAATGATCTGTATTACCCGGATTTCAGCAACCCGGACCTTAAGCCTGAAACCTCGAAAAGCTATGAGTTGCAATGGCGCAGCCAACTGACTGAAGGCAGTCGTCTTGAAGCATCGCTGTACCGCACAGACTTGCAGGACGCGATCATTTTTGGCAGTAACTCGCGTCCGCAGAATGTTGCCTCAGCCCGGATCAACGGTTTCGAAGCGGCATTGAAGCAAGAGCTTTCCGGATGGCAAAGCAACCTCGGCGTGGCGATCATCGACCCGCGCGACCGTGACAGCGGGCATACCCTGGCGCGTCGTGCGCGGCGGACATTGAGTTGGGACCTGGATCGGCAGTTCGACCGCCTCGGGCTCGGCGCGAGCTGGCAAGCGGTCAGCAGCAGCTATGACGATGAACTCAACCAACAGCCGCTGGGCGGTTATGCACTGCTCGGGTTGCGCAGCAGCTGGGAACTGAATCGCGAGATCAAGCTTGATCTGAGGGTCGATAACGTTCTGGACAAAGGTTATAGCCGGGCGTTGTACAGCCATGATGGCAGTCAGTACGGGTATCGCGAGGAAGGACGGACGTGGATGTTCGGGGTCACGTGGACGCCGCAGATCTAAAAAGCGACTCAGCCCCCTCGCCACAGGTCAGCGATCAGGCTGGATGAGGTGACAGAGTCTGGCAGTCGCTTCAATCATCTGCCCGCTCGGCCGTTCGAGGCCTTTATCGGTGACCATGAGCAATTGCCCCTGCCGAACAGCCGCCACTTGCGGCCACACCTTCCACGCATCGAGTTGCACCTCATCGCTGGCAAGGATCACCTCGGGATTACGCTGCAGCACTGCCTCGACGCTGACCTGTGGCGCGGGCAGTGTCAGGTCGGCAAACACATTGCGCGCGCCGCACACGTGCAACGCATCACTGATGATCTGCCCCCCGCCGATGGTGTATAGGGGCCGATCCCAGACCTGATAAAACACCCGCAAAGGCTGATCGCGCCGATAGCGCTCACGCAATGAACCGAGACGCTGACGCAAATCTGCAGCCAAAGAAATGCCACGTTCGGCACGGCCAAGTTGCTCGGCAATCGCTTCGATGTGTGCGGCCAACTGTTCGAGGTTGTGCGGTTCGGCGACGTAGATGGGAATGTTCAAACGCTTGAGCTGCTCACGCTGGGCCGGACCGACACTGTCGGGCCACAACAGCAGCAAATCCGGCCGCAGACTGAGCAGTTGTTCCATGTCCAGCTGACCGTACCGGCCAACCGATGGCAGGCCTTTGAGTTTCTCGGGACGCTCGCCGGCATCCAGCACGCCCACCAGCAAATCAGCAGAATCCAGCTCGACAACAATTTCGGAGAGAGACGGCGCCAGGCTGACGACCCGCTCAACGGCATGCGCCGAAGCACTCAAGGCCAGCAGCAAAACCGCCAGCCATGCACGGTGCATCAAGCGAGTTGACGCGGGATACGGTAGAGGTAAAACAGCACGGCGGTGGACAACGCCAGCAGCATCAGCGGCACCGCTTCCAGGCCGACAAACACCGCGAGGGCGCCGATCCACGCCGGAAGGCCAGCAGCGATAAACGCCGCGCGGCGTTTGGCGGCCAAAGCGATCCAGGCGGCAGGTTCTTCAGGGGTGTCGAGGGCTTTTTGCGTGGCGATCAGGCCGTGTTTATAGCCGCCAAAAAACTTCAGGCTGACAAACATCGAAGCCACACCGGCAATGAACATCGGCATGGCCAACACCGGCAATATCGCCTCGCTCTGACCGAATACACCGTTGATCACGAACAACGGCAACAACGCCAGCGCGAGGTATTGCCACCAACTGACGGACAGTCGCCGCCGCACCTGACCGCGAGTCACGCGCGGTCTACCTCGCCCTGATGCTCGTTGCCCATCATGTGGTCGAGCTTGCTGGCCTTGGTCGCCAGGTACAGTTTGTTGTGCGGATTGTGGCCGGTGTGCAACGGCACGCGCTCGGCAACGACGATGCCCATGTCGGTCAGCGCTTTGACCTTGCGCGGGTTGTTGGTCATCAGACGCAGGGATTTGACCTCCAAATGCTGCAACATCGGCAGACACATGGCGTAATCACGCTGATCGGCGGCAAAGCCCAAACGCTCGTTGGCTTCGACGGTATCGGCGCCGCCATCCTGCAATTCATACGCACGGATCTTGTTCAGCAGGCCAATGCCACGGCCTTCCTGACGCAAATACAGCAACACGCCCCGGCCTTCGCGAGCTATCGCCTGAAGGGCGGCTTCAAGCTGTGAACCACAATCGCAACGCTGGCTGAACAAGGCATCGCCAGTCAGGCATTCGGAATGCAGGCGGCCGAGTACCGGAGCACCATCGCCGAATTCACCGAGGCTCAGAACCACGTGCTCGCGCCCGCTCTCCTCATCGAGGAAGCCGTGCATGGTGAATTGCGCAAAAGGCGTGGGCAGCTTGGAAGCGGCGACAAAAACGACAGGCACCGGTGTGCTCCTGGTCTATAGATTCACAGAGGCGGCATTGTAACAGCAGGTTCCTACAGACGCTTAGGCTGAATTGTGGGGCATAACGATCAAAAATCCGGATCACAACGACCGTGCAAGCCCCCGTAGCAACTCGCGCTGCCTGCGGACGCAGGCTGCGCCAGCTGCAAGGACGTGTTCACTCGGCATCAAACGGGTAAGGCTGTTTCCAGCGCTTGAAAATCGGCTTCAGCTCGCCGCTTTTCACCAGGTGCTCCATTCGTTCGTCGAACAGCGCCATTAACTTTCGCGCGTTAGGCGTGTTGGCAAAGCACAGGTAGAGGGGCAATTCGGTGATGTGCGTCCGACGGAACCGGGTCGGATCCATGGCACCGCGGACAATAAACTCAATTTCACTCAGCGCATCGATGTAGTAATCGGCGCGATCATGCGTCAGCATCGACAGAATCCCGGTGCGCCGCACGACTTCGTTGTATCGAGTAACGTTCGGCAAGTAGTCCTGATAGTCATAACCGCGGACCCAGGCCAATCGATAATTGCCCACTGTCTCCCGGGTTGGCACCGGACTGCTCGCCAGCCCCAACGCGTAGATGTGATCGGTATCGAAATTCCAGCGCGGGTATAACAGATCGCTGACCTCATCGTGATACGCGCCTACGCAGGCATCCACTTCGCCGCGTTGCGCCAGGCCGATGGAGCGCGTGTAAGGGACGGTACGAATATCGAGTTTCACACCGGCCGGCTCGAAAACCTGACGTAACACGTCCCAGCCCAGCCCACGCCCGTCCGCAGCGGTGTAATCCTCCCAGTCTTCACTGGCCAGATGGATCACTGACGGCATCGGCGTTTCTGCCGCGAGGGCGAGCGAGCCGAGCATCGCGAAAAGCATCCCTGCCAGCCAGCGTCGAGCCATCCTTAGTCCCCCGAATCAGTCCTCTGAATCGCCCGTCAGGCGAAAATCCACACCAGCCCTTGCATCGCCGCCCATGCAAATACCCCGGCCAACACATCGTCGAGCATGATCCCGACGCCACCGTGCACGTGTCGATCGATCCAGTGAATCGGCCACGGTTTGAGAATGTCGAAAAAGCGGAATACCACAAAACCCGCGAGCAACCAGTACCATCCTTCCGGCACCAGCCACAGGGTGATCCACATTCCGACCATTTCGTCCCAGACGATGCCTTCGTGGTCGTGTACCCGCAGATCGTCGGCCACTTTGCCGCACAGCCAGAAGCCGAACAGCATGGTGATGCCCAGCATCAGCCAATAACCCCAATCGGGCAACATCTGCCATAACGGGATAAAGGGTAGCGCAACTAACGAGCCCCAGGTGCCCGGTGCCTTGGGCAAGGTGCCCGAGCCAAAGCCGAAGGCGATGAAATGCCACGGGTTGCGCCACACGGACGGCGGTACGAATTCCGCAGGGACCTGATTGGGATGATCTGTCACGGTGTCTCCCGAAAATGTTGATAGCCCCGGATTTGCGGGGTGATGTGCTGTCCGCGAGCATCCAGCAGGACAACGCCCTGCCCCGCCACGACGCGCCCGACCACGTGGATTGGCCAGCCATCTGCCATCAGTGACGATAACTCGACGGACGGTAAGCTGAACGCCAGCACGTAATCGTCGCCGCCACTCAACGCCGCTGCTTCTGCGCCGGGCTGGCCGAGGAGAGCCACTAAAGCCTTCGACAGCGGTAATCGGTCACGTTCAACTTGAATGCCGACCTGCGATGCCAGCGCGATGTGGCCGCAGTCAGCGAGCAGGCCGTCAGAGATGTCCAGCGCCGCCGTCGCCCTGCCACGCAGCGCCTGGCCGAGGCCGAGTTGCGGCTGGGGCGACCAGTAATGCGCCAGCAGCGGCTCGGTGATCGCCGCTTCAGCCGAGCGCTGGCCCAGCACCAGCGGCAAAGCACCGGCGGCGTTACCCAACTCACCGCCGACACACAGCAGATCCCCGGGTTGCGCACCGCTGCGCGTCAGCGCCAGCCCACTGGGCACCCGACCGAACACCGTCATGGTCAGGCTCAATGGACCGCGTGTGGTATCACCGCCCACCAGCGCCACACCGCACCGTTGCGCCATCAGGTTCAAACCGCGGGCATACGCTTGCAGCCAATCGGCGGTCACCGTCGGCAAAGTCAGGGCAAGGGTAAAGGCGACAGGCGTTGCGCCCATGGCCGCCAGATCACTGACAGCCACAGCCAGCGAGCGCTGGCCGAGCAGAAACGGATCGCAAGGGTCTGCGAAATGCACACCGGCCACGAGTGTGTCGGTGGAAACCGCCAACTGCTCCCCGGTGGGAACAGCCAGCAAGGCGCAGTCATCGCCGATCCCCAACGCAACGCCCTCGCCGCCCTGCGCACAAGGCGCGGCGGCGAAGAAATCGCGGATCAGCTCAAACTCGCCCATGGCCGAGAAAAGGAATTCAAGCGCCGATCAGCGCTTGAACGCCTTCACTTCAGCTTCACGCAGACGCGGGGCCAGCTTGTCCAGAACACCGTTGACGAACTTGTGGCCGTCGGTGGAACCGAACACTTTGGCCAATTCGATACCTTCGTTGATCACAACGCGGTACGGCACATCGACACGTTCGAGCAGTTCCCAGGTCGACAAGCGCAGCACGGCCAGTTCAACCGGGTCCAGTTCCTCGATGGTCAGGTCCAGGCAAGGCTTGAGCGCGGCATCGATCTTGTCCTTCTGCGCAGGAACCCCGTGAAGGATCTCGCGGAAGTAGGCGCCATCGACATCGCTGAAATCGTTATCAACCCGGAACTGCGCTTCGATCTCGTTCAGCGACTGCTTGGCCATGTGCCATTGGTACAGCGCCTGAGTCGCGAGCTGACGGGCTTCGCGACGCTTGACGCTTTTCGATGGCTTGCCGGCGTCCGCAGGCTTTGGATCGCGCGGGTTGAAACGATCGCTGTCGTCGTTAATCACTTGGCCTCCAACTGCGCCAGCAGGCTGACCATTTCCAGTGCGGACAGGGCAGCTTCAGCACCTTTGTTGCCGGCCTTGGTGCCGGAACGTTCGATGGCTTGTTCAATGGAATCAACGGTCAGCACGCCGAATGCGACGGGCACGCCAAACTCCATGGAGACCTGCGCCAGGCCCTTGGTGCACTCGCCTGCCACGTATTCGAAGTGCGGAGTTCCGCCACGAATGACCGCGCCCAGCGCGATGATGGCTGCAAACTCGCCTTTCTGAGCGACTTTCTGCGCAACCAGCGGGATTTCGAAGGCGCCAGGCGCGCGGATGATGGTGATATCGCTTTCGCTCACGCCATGGCGAACCAGGGCATCAACTGCACCGCTGACCAGGCTTTCAACCACGAAACTGTTGAAACGGCCCACTACCAGAGCGTAGCGGCCTTGAGGGGCGATGAAGGTACCTTCGATGGTCTTCAGGGTCATTCGTTAGATCTCTTAAAGAGCCGGGACGCGTTTTCTACGCATCCCTCAGTGATATTTGAACCGCGAATAGAGCGCCGCAAACAGCCGGTATTTATTCGGAGGGCACGTATTCTACAACTTCCAGATCGAAACCGGATATCGCATTAAATTTCATCGGCGCACTCATCAGGCGCATTTTGCGCACACCCAGGTCGCGAAGAATCTGCGAACCGGCACCGACGATGCTGTAGGTGGTCGGCTTTTTCACCGGCGCGTGGTCCGCCGTTTCGCGGATATGTGCCAGCAACACGTCACCATCGAGCGGGTGACCGAGCAGCAACACCACGCCGCTACCGGCTTCGGCGACCGCGGCCATGGCCGCACGCAGGCTCCAGCGACCCGGTTGCCTGACCATCAGCAGATCGCGCAGCGGGTCCATGTTGTGCACGCGCACCAGCGTTGGTTCTTCCGCGCACACGTTGCCCAGGGTCAGGGCCATGTGCACGTCGCCCTCCACGGAATCACGATAGGTCACCAGGTTGAACTGGCCCAGTTCGCTGTCCAGCGGCTGTTCGGCAATCCGCTGAACGGTACGTTCGTGGATCATCCGGTAGTGAATCAGGTCGGCGATGGTGCCGATCTTGATGTTGTGCTCGGCCGCAAAAGCCTCAAGCTCGGCGCGCCGGGACATGGTGCCGTCGTCGTTCATCACTTCGCAGATCACCCCGCTCGACTCGAAACCGGCCATGCGCGCCAGGTCGCAGGCTGCTTCAGTGTGGCCAGCCCGTGCGAGGGTGCCGCCGGCCTGGGCCATCAGCGGGAAAATATGGCCGGGGCTGACGATGTCTTCAGCCCTGGCATCCTTCGCGGCGGCCGCTTGCACGGTGCGCGCACGGTCGGCCGCGGAGATGCCGGTGGTGACGCCGGTGGCGGCTTCAATCGACACGGTGAACTTGGTGCCGAACCCGGAACCGTTGCGCGGCGCCATCAGCGGCAGCTTCAACAATTCGCAGCGCTCGCGGCTCATCGGCATGCAGATCAGGCCACGGGCATGCTTGGCCATGAAGTTGATGTGCTCGGCCTGGCAGCACTCGGCGGCCATGATCAGGTCGCCTTCGTTCTCGCGGTCTTCGTCATCCATGAGGATGACCATCTTGCCTTGGCGGATGTCTTCAACCAGTTCTTCGATGCTATTGAGCGCCACAAGGCACCCCCCTTCTTTCGAAATTTGAGCTTCAGGATTTGAGGTAGCCGTTTTGGGCCAGAAAGCTTTCAGTAATGTTGCCAGACTTTGCCGGTTCTGCGGCCTTGTCGCCCAGCAGCAGGCGCTCCAGATAACGCGCCAGCAAGTCGACTTCCAGGTTGACCCGACGGCCCGGCTGGTAGGACGCCATGATGGTTTCGCTGAGGGTGTGCGGAATGATCGTCAGCAGGAACTCGGCGCCATCGACTGCGTTCACGGTCAGGCTGGTGCCGTCGACGGTGATCGAGCCTTTATGGGCGATGTACCTGGCCAGTTCCTTCGGCGCACGAATGCGGAACTCCACCGCACGCGCATTCTCGGTGCGAGTCACCACTTCGCCGACGCCATCAACGTGACCGCTCACCAGATGCCCGCCAAGGCGAGTGGTCGGGGTCAGGGCTTTTTCGAGGTTGACCGGGCTGCCGCTTTTCAAATCGTTCATCGCGGTGCAGTCGAGGGTTTCGCGACTGACGTCCGCCGCGAAACCATTGCCCGGCAGCTCGACCGCCGTCAGGCAAACGCCGTTGACCGCGATGCTGTCGCCCAGTTTGACGTCGCTCAAATCGAGCTTGCCGGTTTCTACGTGGACTCGCACATCTCCGCCTTTTGGGGTCAATGCACGAATACTGCCGATGGATTCGATGATGCCGGTAAACATGGAGTTCTCCTTGAGAACAGGGCCGTCGCGTGGCGCAGGCCGGGAATTATACGCAGGGCACCGACGAAGCAACGGCAGTGACTCGCCAGTCATCGCCAACCGCGCGGATTTCGGTGATTTTGAGTTCGGGCGCGTCCTTCATCTGCGCCAGCGGCCAGTCCAGCAGCGGCCGGGCCGAAGAGCCGAGAAACTTGCCGGCAATGAATATCTGGAATTCGTCCACAAGGCCTTGCTGAGCGAAAGCACCGGCGAGACGCGGACCGGCTTCGACCAGCACCTCGTTGACGCCGCGATGAGCGAGTTCGACCAACAGCTTGCGCAGGTCAACCTGGCCATCGTCGCCGGCCACGATCAGGCATTCCGGACCATTGGCGTATTGTTCTTCAATGGCCATGCAGGTGGCGACGAGCGCCGGACCCGCTTTGAAAAACGGTGCATCCAGCGGTACGCGCAGGCGGCCGTCGATCAACACGCGCAGCGGCGGTCGACTCATGGCCAGCGCGGTTTGTTCGGCATCCAGACCCAATTCATCCGCGCGCACGGTCAACCGGGCGTTGTCTGCCAGCACCGTGTCGGCGCCGGTGAGCACAACGCTGGCCTGGGCGCGCAGGCGCTGCACCGCCGAACGTGCCGCCGGGCCGGTGATCCATTGGCTTTCGCCGCTTTCCATTGCCGTACGGCCGTCGAGACTCATGGCCAACTTCACCCGCACGAACGGCAAGCCGTGTTCCATACGCTTGAGAAAACCTTGGTTGAGTTTGCGCGCCTCGCCTTCCAGCACGCCGCTCTCGGTGGCGATGCCGGCCTGGAACAAGCGCTGCAGGCCACGCCCGGCGACTTCAGGATTGGGGTCTTGCATGGCAGCGACCACACGGGCGACCCCGGCATTCACCAGCGCATCGGCACAGGGTGGCGTGCGACCGTGATGGCTGCACGGTTCGAGCGTCACGTAGGCCGTGGCACCTCGCGCCTTGTCGCCCGCGGCACGCAGCGCGTGGACTTCAGCGTGAGGTTCACCGGCGCGTTCGTGCCAACCTTCGCCGACAATCTGCCCGTCGCGCACGATCACGCAACCGACACGCGGGTTTGGGTGCGTCGTGTAATGCCCCATGCGCGCGAGTTCAAGGGCGCGGGCCATGTAATGGGCGTCGAGGATGGCTTGTTCGGCGGGGATGGTCATTCTTTCACCGGCTCACGGGCCAGGCGATCGATCTCTTCGCGGAACTCGTTAAGGTCCTGAAAGCGTCGATACACGGAGGCGAAACGAATGTAGGCAACTTCATCGAGCTTCTGCAGCTCGGCCATCACCAGTTCACCGACCACGAGGGATTTGACCTCGCGCTCGCCGGTGGCACGCAGTTTGTGTTTGATGTGCACCAGCGACGATTCGAGGCGTTCGACACTCACCGGGCGCTTTTCCAGCGCACGCTGCATGCCGGCGCGGAGTTTTTCTTCGTCGAACGGCTGGCGGCTGCCGTCGGTTTTGATCAGGCGCGGCAACACCAGTTCGGCAGTCTCGAACGTCGTGAAACGTTCGCCGCAGGCCAGGCATTCGCGCCGGCGGCGCACCTGTTCGCCCTCGGCGACCAGACGCGAGTCGATGACCTTGGTGTCGTTGGCACCGCAGAAGGGACAGTGCATGGTGGCAGGCAACAAAAAAAGGGAGGGCCATGGTAGCGCATCCCGGTGGCAAGACAAGCCATAGGGTTTGCGGTATACAGACGGCCTATAGATGGATTTACCCTGCTGGAGCTGCCCATGTCGTTACGCCCGCTTGTTTTGCTCAGTCTTTTCAGCCTGCTGGTGGCCTGTAGCAGTGATGCTCCCAAGACCGAACCGCAACCGCCCAAGCCCGGCCCAGCGCCTCAGCAGGCGCAGAAAAAAGCCAGGGAGGCCGCCGACCTCGGCCCGTTGCCCGCGCATCAGCGTGAGTTGAGCGGCACTTTGCAAGGTGTGCCGCCCGGCGCCGAAGTCGAGCTGGCGCTGCTGGTGATCGACAGTCAGGACCGCCCGCAGCAATTGCTCGCCAGTTCCAGCCTGATCGGCACCAATCAGATACTGCCGTTTCGCCTGCGCTTTAATCCGCAGTCGTTCCCGGCCGGTGCCCGCGTTGAACTGCGGGGCCGCGCCAGCCAGTCCGGCCAATTGATCCTGCACCTGCCGTCGCAAGTCATCACTCAGCCGACGACCCAGGCGGTGGGGCAACTGCAATTCGTCAAAGCACCATGAATGCACCGCTCGACCTGCAACAGGCGTTGAGTGAATTGCTGGGCGATGCCCAACTGGTGCCCTGCGAGTTGCCGGGCACCGAGCTGAAACTCTGGCTGATCGACGGCGACAACATGGACCGCGCCTTCAGTGCGGAAGAAACCCGGCGGATTCTGCATGAGCCGCCTTACTGGAGTTTTTGTTGGGCCAGCGGCCTGGCCGTCGCCCGTTATCTCGCGCATTTTCCGGAATGGGTCAAAGGCAAACGCGTGCTGGATTTTGGCGCAGGTTCCGGTGTCGCGGGCATTGCCGCCGTGAAGGCCGGCGCGCTGGAAGTGGTGGCGTGCGACCTGGACCCATTGGCGATTGCTTCCTGCCGGGCCAATGCCGAACTCAATGGTGTGGAACTCAGTTACTCGACGGACTTTTTTGCCGAGGCGGATCGATTTGACCTGATCCTCGTGGCGGACGTGTTATACGACCGGGCGAATCTGCCGCTGCTCGACGAGTTTTTGAGTCGGGGTCGCGAGGCGCTGGTGGCGGATTCGCGGGTGAGGGATTTTCGTCATCCGTTGTATCGACGCATTGAAATGCTGGAAGCGATGACACTGCCGGATCTGGCCGAGCCTGAAGAGTTTCGGCATGTGAGCCTGTATCACGCGCGGCGCTTTTGAAACCGCCAAAGATCGCAGCCTGCGGCAGCTCCTACGCCGGTAGCGTTTGAACCGAGCGGATGCGTTTCACGGGGTGCGCGCGCAAACCCGATCTTGTAGGAGCTGCCGAAGGCTGCGATCTTTTACGCCAGCCCTTATAGTGACCGCATCAACGCTTCCAAGAGATCCCCCATGAGTCAGGAAACGCCGTACATTTTCGACGCCACGACCGCCGACTTCGACCAATCGGTGATCGAGAACTCTTTCCACAAACCAGTGCTGGTGGATTTCTGGGCCGAATGGTGCGCGCCATGCAAGGTGCTGATGCCCATGCTGCAGACCATCGCCGAGAGCTATCAAGGGGAGTTGCTGCTGGCCAAGGTCAATTGCGATCTGGAACCCGACATCGTCGCCCGTTTCGGCATTCGCAGTCTGCCCACCGTAGTGCTGTTCAAGGACGGCCAGCCGGTGGACGGTTTTGCCGGTGCGCAGCCGGAGTCCGCTGTGCGCACGATGCTCGAACCGCACGTGCAGATGCCGCCACCGGCAGCGGCCGATCCGTTCGAGCAGGCTCAGGCTCTGTTCGATGACAGCCGTTTTGCCGATGCTGAAGCCGTGTTGACCGTGCTGCTGGGGGAGGACAACACCAACGCCAAGGCGCTGATTCTGTACGCCCGCTGCCTGACCGAACGCGGCGAACTGGGCGAAGCGCAAACCGTGCTCGACACGGTGAAAAGCGATGAGCACAAGGCTGCACTGGCCGGCGCCAAGGCGCAGATTCAGTTTTTGGGCCAGGCCAGGGATTTGCCCGATGCCGCCGACCTGAAAGCGCGCCTGGCGAAAAATCCGCAGGACGACGAAGCGGTGTATCAGTTGGCGATCCAGCAGCTGGCGCGTCAGCAATACGACGCTGCGCTGGATGCACTGCTCAAGCTCTTCGTGCGTAATCGCAGTTACAACGAAGGCTTGCCGCACAAGACGTTGCTGCAGGTGTTTGAGCTGCTGGGCAATGACCATCCGCTGGTGACCACGTACCGTCGCAAGTTGTTTGCTGCGTTGTATTGAGGATCAACAGATCGCAGCGTGCCGCAGCTCCTCCAGTGAACTCATTTCCATGTAGGAGCTGCGGCACGCTGCGATCCTTTGATTTTATTATGTGAAATCATTCGACCCAGCTGTACAGCGGCGTATCGCCGCCACTCGAGACCTTCACATCCGCACAATGGCGCAAGCGCACCAACAGACGTTTTCCGGAGGCTGCACTGCCCGTCAATCCCTCCAGCTGCTCCATCAAATCCGGCCCGCTCAACTGCCCGGCCTTGCGCAGCAAGTCCCTGGCGACCTGCCACAGCGCATCGTCCTGATTTTGCGGTCTGGCCGCCGGGGCGCTGACTTCTTCGGTTTCGCTGACCTGCCACTGCGCGCCAAGCCGCGCCCAGTCCTGATCATCCATCTCCAAAGTCAAATCCACCGGCCACTCGCCGATGCTTCCGCGTATACGCAACATGAGCCTGCTCCTGCACATTTCTGACCTGCATGCTCCCACGGGACTTGTGCAACGCCAAGCAGACGGTCACACTCTCCGCACTTTCGTTATAAGATTACATAACAGATTTTTCACCTGACTTCCCGGAGACTCGCCATGCGCCGTCTGTTGCTCGCTTTGCCGTTCGCCCTGCTGCCGCTGGCCGTTGCTCACGCGGCTGAAGAACATGACCACGATCATGAACACGGCAGCCTCGCCGCCCACGAGCATGGCGTCGGTCGTTTGAACGCGGCGCTGGATGGCCAGACCCTGGAACTGGAGCTGGAAAGCCCGGCGATGAACCTGGTGGGCTTCGAACACGCCGCTACCACCGACGCCGACAAGGCGAAAGTGGTTGCCGTCCGTGCGCAGCTGGAGAAGCCGCTGACCCTGTTCAATTTGCCAAAAGCCGCCGGTTGCGTGGTGGTCACTCAGGAACTGGAGAGCCCATTGTTCGGTGACAAAGCCGATGCCGATGATCATCACGACGATGACGCCAGGGAAGAGCATCACCACGATCACAGCGAAATTCATGCGCACTACCAGTTCAAATGTGCAGCGCCCGGCGCGCTGAAGACGCTGGAACTGGCGAATATTTTCAACACGTTCCCGGCAACCCGGAAGATTCAGGTACAACTGATCAGCCCGAGCGGCCAGCAAGGCGTTGAAGTGACGGCCAAGGCTGGCGCCCTGAAATTCTGATCACGCCGAAAAACCCCTGTGGGGACCGAGCTTGCTCGCGATAGCGGTGTGCCAGCCGACAGCGCTGTTGAATGTCAGGGCCTACTCGCGAGCAAGCTCGCTCCCACAGGGGGAAAGTGTTGAATTTGAAATTGCGACCCGCAACTAACCAATGAAATCGGCGCCATGACCCAAGCACTCATCGAACTGTCCGACCTGAGCTTCAGTTGGCCCGGTCACCCGCCACTGCTGGACATCCCGGCCTTTCGTCTGGAACCCGGCGAAACCCTGTTCCTCAAAGGCCCCAGCGGCAGCGGCAAGACCACCCTGCTCGGTTTGCTCGGCGGCGTGCAGAAGCCGGATCGCGGCAGCATTCGCCTGCTCGGCCAGGAACTGACTGAGCTAAAGGCCGGCGCGCGCGATCGATTTCGGGTCGATCACACCGGCTACATCTTCCAGCAATTCAACCTGCTGCCCTTTCTCTCGGTGCGCGAGAATGTCGAATTGCCGTGCCACTTTTCCGGATTGCGCGCAGAACGGGCGATCCAGCGCCACGGCAGTGTCGATCAGGCCGCCGCCACCCTGCTCGCCCACCTTGGCCTGAAGGATCAAAACCTGCTCGGTCGCCGCGCCGACTCGCTGTCCATCGGCCAGCAGCAAAGGGTCGCCGCGGCTCGCGCGTTGATCGGTCAACCGGAACTGGTGATCGCCGACGAACCGACGTCGGCGCTCGACTACGATGCCCGCGAAAACTTTATTCGCCTGCTGTTCGCCGAATGCCGCGAGGCGGGTTCGAGCCTGTTGTTCGTCAGCCATGACCAGAGCCTCGCGCCGCTGTTCGATCGCAACCTGTCGCTGGCTGAACTCAATCGCGCCGCCACCCCGTCCGAGGTCTGAGATGTATTTGTTTCGTCTAGCCATGGCCAGCCTGGCTAACCGCCGCTTTACCGCGATCCTTACTGCCCTCGCCATTGCCCTGTCGGTCTGCCTGCTGCTGGCGGTGGAGCGGGTGCGCACGGAAGCCAAGGCCAGTTTTGCCAGCACCATCAGCGGCACCGACCTGATCGTCGGCGCGCGCTCCGGTTCGGTCAACCTGCTGCTGTACTCGGTGTTCCGCATTGGCAACGCCACCAACAACATTCGCTGGGACAGCTTCGAGCACTTCGCCAACAATCCGAAAGTGAAGTGGGCGATCCCGATGTCCCTCGGCGATTCCCATCGCGGTTACAGGGTGATGGGCACCACGCAAGCCTATTTCGAGCATTACCAATACGGCCGGCAACAACACCTGGCTTTGGCCGACGGTCGCGCGTTCGCCAGCGACCCTTTCGAAGTGGTGCTCGGTGCTGAAGTGGCCGAAGCGCTGCATTACACACTCGGCGAGAAACTGGTACTGGCCCATGGTGTGGCGGTCATCAGCCTGGTCAAGCACGACGATAAACCGTTCACCGTGGTCGGCATTCTCAAGCGCACCGGCACCCCGGTGGATCGCACGTTGCACATCAGCCTCGGCGGCATGGAAGCGATTCACGTCGACTGGCATAACGGTGTGCCCGCACGCGGCACCGGACGAATCAGCGCCGATCAGGCCCGCAACATGGACCTGACGCCGCAAGCGATCACCGCGTTCATGCTCGGCCTCAACAGCAAGATTTCGACCTTCGCCCTGCAGCGCGAGATTAATGAATTCCGGGGTGAACCGATGCTGGCGATCCTTCCCGGCGTGGCGCTGCAGGAACTGTGGAGCCTGATGAGCACGGCGGAAAAAGCCTTGTTCGTGGTCTCGCTGTTTGTTGTGCTGACGGGGTTGATCGGCATGTTGACGGCGATTCTCACCAGCCTCAACGAACGGCGTCGCGAGATGGCGATTCTGCGTTCGGTGGGCGCGCGGCCGTGGCACATCGCAACCTTGCTGGTGCTCGAGGCATTTGCGTTGGCGCTGTCCGGCGTGATCGCGGGCATCGCCCTGCTTTACGTCGGCATCGCCCTCGCGCAGGGTTACGTGCAGGCCAACTACGGCCTGTATCTGCCGCTGGCCTGGCCAAGCGAATATGAATGGACGCTACTCGGTGGCATTCTTGTCGCCGCCCTGCTGATGGGCAGCGTGCCGGCGTGGCGCGCGTATCGCCAATCCCTGGCCGATGGCCTGTCGATCCGACTATGAGGACGTTAATGATGCCCCGCGCCGTACTTGCGCTGTTGATGCTGGTCGCCCTGCCACTGTGGGCGGCCGAGCCGAAAGAGCTGACCTGGTCGGAAATGATCCCGCCCGACGCCATGCCGGAAGTGCCGAACATGACGCCACTGCACGACATGTCCCAGATGAGCGACGCACTGGCCGCCGAAGCGGCGCCCGCGGCCAAACAGGACATGCCGAATGCGCCGGTGGTGAAAACCCTCGACGGACAGAACATTCGTCTGCCGGGCTATATCGTGCCGCTGGAAGTGAGTGAGGAAGGTCGTACCACGGAGTTCCTGCTGGTGCCGTATTTCGGCGCCTGCATTCACGTGCCGCCACCGCCGTCGAACCAGATCGTGCATGTGAAAAGCGAAGTCGGGGTGAAACTCGATGAGTTGTATCAGCCGTACTGGATCGAAGGCGCGATGCAGGTCAAACCGTCGACCAGTGAACTGGCGGATGCCGGGTATCAGATGGCGGCGGACAAGATTTATGCGTATGAATTGCCGGAGTGAAAACCGGTGGTTCTGTATCGATCATCACCGCAGAATCAAACCGATCACCGTTTCTTTGAGCTGCGTCAAAGGACCGAATACTTAGGCGCCTTACCATTGGACATCGAATTTTTTACGTCCTTTGGAGCCCCCATGCACACGTCCAAGCTCTGCACCTCGCTCATTGCGCTCGCGCTCGCAGCCCCGCTCGCCCATGCCCACGAGGCGGGTGACATCCTGGTTCGCGCCGGTGCGATCACCGTCAACCCGAAAGCCGACAGCTCCAGCGTCAAGGTCGATCAGGGTCCGCTCAAAGGGGCGGATCTGGGCGGTAAGGCGACCATGAGCAGCGACACGCAACTGGGCCTGAACTTCGCTTACATGTTCACCAGCAACTGGGGGATCGAGCTGCTCGCCGCCTCGCCGTTCGAGCACGACGTGAAGCTCAAAGGCACCGCACTGGGCGCGGCAAACGGCAAACTCGGCACGCTGAAACACCTGCCACCAACCTTGAGCGTTGTGTACTACCCGCGGGATGGCAAGTCTGCGTTCCAGCCTTACGTCGGTGCCGGCATCAACTACACCTGGATCTACGACGAACACGTTGGCAGCGCAGCGCAGGCCAACGGCTTCAGCAACTTCAAGGCAAAAAACTCATGGGGTATGGCGTTTCAGGTTGGCGCTGACTACATGATCACTGACAGGATCATGCTCAACGCCCAAGTGCGCTACATCGACATCGACACCCAAGCCACCGTGGAAAACAACGCGGTGGCCCCGGGCACCCGCGCCAAGGTCAATGTGGATGTTGATCCGTTCATCTACATGGTGGGTCTGGGCTACAAGTTCTGAGGCGCTTGCAATCTCCTGATCGTTTCCTGCAACAGCGCCCGGCCGACACTCCACAGTGCCGGCATCGGGCTCTCAGCCGTGGCGATAGAAACGGTCCAGCAAACCCGGTAACGCCGCCCGCCAGGCGCGCGGCTTGATCCCGAAAGTGTGGAGGATTTTCTTGCAGGCCAGCACCGCATGTTGCGGTTCCTCGGCAGCGTCCGGGCGCGCGGCGTGGGCCTGTGCGGTCGGCGCTTCGATGGCCAGCGCATGCAACGCGCGGGCTTCGGTGATGATCGCCTGACCGAGTGCCAGCGGCGTGGTCGCTTCGTGCCCGGCGTAGTGGTAAGTGCCCCACAACGGCGCCGCGCAATCGAGTTGCTTGAGCACCGAAATGATCACTCGCGCCGCGTCGTCAACCGGCGTCGGATTGCCGCGACGATCATCGGCCATCAGCAATTCTTCAGGATTTTCCGCGCGGGCGAGAAAGCGTCCAAGAGTGCCGTCGGGGCTGTCATCGAGCAGCCAGCCGAAGCGCAGCAGCACATGCTGCGGGCACGTCGCGCGCACGCTTTGTTCGATCCGCCACAAGGCCTGACCACGTTGCCCCAGCGGCACCGGTTCGTCTTTTTCGCTGTAGGCAGTCGCGCGGGAGCCGTCGAAAACGCGATAGCTCGACGGTTGCAACAGAACGATGTTGTGATGCTGGCACAATTCGGCCAGACGCTCGACCGCGCGTTCCTGCCCGGCCAGACGTTGTTCGCTGACCGCTTCGGCCTGGAACCAGTCGAAGTAGTAGGCGAGGTTGATCAACGCGTCCGGACGGGTGTCGTCGAGCAATTGCGTGAGGCTCGCGGCATCCCAGCCGTCTTGCGGCGGGCGGGGGGCGAGGAAGCCGATGTCTTCCTCCGCACCGAGGCGAATCAGCGCCTGCCCAAGGGCATTTCCGCCGCCCAGTAACATAAGGCGCATTCGCATAGAGTCAGCAGGCCCAGTCTGATTGGAACGATGGCTTTATCGACAGCGCCCGCAGGCGATGTCATCGATAGTTGCCGGAATCGTTGCATTTTGCGGGTTTAGAGCGCAACCGTCACTTACAAAGTACGCCAACCCCATGTAGCAGCTGCCGAAGGCTGCGTCTGGCTCGGCACGTTCGGACGCAGCCTTCGGCAGCTGCTACGGGGTCGCAGGGCTACTTGCAACTTGGGTTATCTGCCCGCATAAATTACCCCATGAATCTGCCCATTCCCTCGGACGCTGCCCTGAGCGGTTTTCATTCCGCCGTCAGCGCCTGGTTCAACAGCACCTTCCCGGCGGTCACTGCCGCTCAGGCCCGCGCGTGGCCGTTGATTCGTCAGCATCGCTCGACGCTGATCGCCGCGCCAACCGGCTCCGGCAAGACCCTCACCGCGTTCCTCGCCGTCATCGATGACCTGATTCATCGCGGCCTGGAAACCGATGCCGGGTTGCCCGACGAAACACTGGTGGTTTACGTCTCACCGCTCAAAGCGCTGTCCAATGACATCCAGATCAACCTGCAAAATCCCCTGGCCGGGATCACTGAACAATTGCGCGCGATGGGCCTGCCACCCTTGCAGATCAACACCGCCGTGCGCACTGGCGACACCCCGCAGAAAGAACGCACGGCGATGCGTCGCACCCCGCCGCACATTCTGGTCACCACCCCCGAATCGCTCTATGTGCTGCTCGGCTCCGATTCTGGCCGACAAATGCTCAAAACCACGCGCACAGTGATCGTCGACGAAATCCACGCCATCGCCGCGAGCAAGCGTGGCAGCCACCTGGCATTAAGCCTCGAGCGCTTGCAGGCGCTGTGCACACAGCCATTGATGCGCATCGGCCTGTCGGCCACGCAAAAGCCGATCGAAGCGGTTTCGCGCTTTCTGGTGGGCCGCGACCGCCCTTGTGAAATCATCGACATCGGCCATGCGCGTCCGCGCGATCTGGGGATTGAAGTGCCACCCGTGCCGCTGACCGCCGTGATGTCCAACGATGTCTGGCAATTGGTGTACGACCGCCTCGCCGCCCTCGCCCGCGAACACCGCACCACGCTGATTTTCGTCAACACCCGGCGTCTGGCCGAACGCCTCAGCCGCCACCTCAGTGATCGCCTCGGCAAGGAAGCCGTCGCCGCTCACCACGGCAGCCTCGCCAAGGAATTTCGCCTCGACGCCGAACAACGGCTCAAACGCGGCGAACTGCAAGTGCTGATCGCCACCGCCTCGCTGGAACTGGGCATCGATATCGGCGACGTTGATCTGGTCTGCCAGATGTCCTCACCACGCTCGATTGCCGCGTTTCTGCAGCGGGTCGGCCGCTCGGGCCACCATGTTGGCGGCACACCCAAAGGGCGGTTGTTTGCCACCACCCGCGACGACCTGATCGAATGCACTGCCCTGCTCGACTGCGTGCGCCGCGGTGAACTCGATACGTTGCAAATTCCCGCGGCACCGCTGGACGTGCTCGCGCAACAGATCATCGCCGAAGTCAGTTGTCAGGAATGGCACGAGCAGGCCTTGCTGCAGATGTTCCGCAAAGCCTCGCCTTACGCGGACCTGGACGAACAACATTATCAGGCGCTGCTGCACATGCTCGCCGAGGGCTACAACGGTCGCCAGGGCATCCGCAGCGCGTTTCTCCATCGCGACGCCGTCACCCGCACCTTGCGCGGTCGTCGCGGCAGCAAGCTGACGGCAGTGACCAGCGGCGGCACGATCCCGGACAACGCCGACTACAGCGTCCTGCTTGAACCGCAGGGACTGAGCATCGGCAGCGTCAACGAAGACTTTGCGGTGGAAAGCATCGCCGGGGATATTTTCCAGCTGGGCAATACTTCCTACCGAATCCTGCGCGTGGAATCGGGCAAGGTCCGGGTCGAAGACGCGCACGGACAGCCACCGACCATTCCGTTCTGGCTGGGTGAAGCGCCCGGGCGCAGTGCCGAACTCTCGTCCGCTGTGGCCCGCCTGCAAGCACAACTCGATGACTTGCTCAGTGCCACGCCCGGCGACCTGCAACCGGCGCTCGACTGGCTCACCGACACCCTCGGACTGAACCTCGCCAGCGCCGAACAACTGGTGGATTACCTTGCCCGTGCGCGGCTGACCCTCGGCGCGCTGCCGTCCCAGGACACGCTGCTGATGGAGCGGTTTTTCGACGAGTCCGGCGGCACCCAACTGGTTATTCACACGCCGTTCGGCAGCCGCATCAACCGAGCCAGGGGCCTGGCGCTGCGCAAGCGTTTCTGTCGCACCTTCAATTTCGAGTTGCAGGCTGCGGCCAGTGAAGACGCGATCATTCTGTCGCTGTCCACCAGCCACAGCTTTGATCTCGATGAAGTCTGGCGTTATCTGCCGAGCAACAGCGCCGAGCAGGTGCTGATTCAAGCGGTGCTCGATGCGCCGTTGTTCGGTGTGCGCTGGCGCTGGAATGCCGGGGTGGCGCTGGCGCTGCCGCGTTACACCGGAGGGCGAAAAGTGGCGCCGCAGATCCAGCGGATGAAAAGCGAAGACTTGATCGCCAGTGTGTTTCCCGACCAGATTGCCTGCCTGGAAAACCTCGCTGGCGAACGCGAGATTCCGCAGCATCCGCTGGTGGAACAGACGCTCGACGATTGCCTCCACGAAGCCATGGATTGCGAAGGCTGGCTGACGCTGTTGCGGCGCATGGAAAGCGGTGAGGTTCGCCTGATCAGCCGCGACCTGCCTGCGCCCTCGCCACTCGCGGCAGAAATCCTCAGCGCGCGGCCCTACACCTTTCTCGATGACGCGCCACTGGAAGAGCGCCGCACGCAAGCTGTACTCAATCGGCGCTGGACGGACCCGCAGTCGACCGACGACCTCGGCGCGCTGGATGCCGACGCGATTCAGGCCGTGCGCGAAGAAGCCTGGCCGACGCCGACCCGCGTGGATGAAATGCATGAGGCGCTGATGAGCCTGGCGTGCATCACCGACGCCGAAGCCACGGCAAATCCCGAATGGCCGCAATGGCTCAAAGCGTTGGCGGACAGGGGTCGCGCCAGCCGTTTGCAGATCAATGCCGAACAGTCTGTGTGGGGCGCGCTGGAGCGGCTGACGTGCTTGCGGGCGATTTATCCACAGGCCGATTCATTCCCGCCGCTGGAAGCGCTGGCGGGATTCGATGAAGCCTGGGAGGCGGATGAAGCCATGCTGGAAGTGATCCGCGCCCGGCTCAGTGCCTTCGGTCCGTTGCCGCTGGATGAGATCGCGCAGCCGCTGGGTTTGCCGACTGCCCGGGTCACTCAGGCGTTGGCGCATCTCGAAAGTGAAGGCTATGTGCTGCGCGGCCAGTTCAGCCCGAACGCCCGCGAAGAGCAATGGTGCGAACGGCATCTGCTCGCGCGCATTCACCGATACACCGTCAAACGTCTGCGGCGGGAAATCGAGCCCGTGGCGTTGCAGGATTTCATGCGCTTTCTGTTTGACTGGCAGCATGTGTCGGCGGCCAATCAGGGTCAGGGTGCAGCCGTGTTGCCCGCGATTGTCGGCCAGTTCGAAGGTTACCCGGCTGCCGCTTCCGCCTGGGACAGCGACATTCTGTCGGCGCGGATCAAAGGCTATTCGTCGACCTGGCTGGATGATTTGTGCCGCAGTGGCAAACTGGTCTGGATTCGCCTGACGGCGCGCAACAAGGGCGCGAGCACGGCGCTGCGCAGTACGCCGATTTTGTTGTTGCCGCGCAATCAGGTCGGATTGTGGAGCAGCCTGACCGAGCAGACGCCGGTTGGCGATTTATCGGCAAAAACGCAAAAAGTGTACGAAGCGCTCAGTCGACAGGGCGCGCTGTTTTTCGATGAGCTGATGCATGAAGCGCATTTGCTTCGCGCCGAACTCGAAATTGCCCTGCAGGAGCTGGTCGGCGCCGGGCTGGTGAACGCTGACAGCTTCGCCGGGCTTCGCGCACTGATTACTCCCGCCAGCAAACGTCAGGCCCGCGGCAGTCGACGCGGTCGCGGGGCCTTCATCGGCGGCATGGACGATGCCGGGCGCTGGGCCTTGCTGCGACGCGGGCCGGCGGCGCCCATCGTGGAAAACAAACGGCCGGTCGCGACACCTGCCGAGACGCTGGAGCACATCGCCATGACGTTGCTTCGGCGCTACGGTGTGGTGTTCTGGCGACTGCTGGATCGCGAGGCAGAATGGCTGCCGAGCTGGCGGGAATTGCTGCGCACGTTTCATCGCCTGGAAGCACGCGGCGAGATCCGTGGCGGGCGGTTTGTCAGTGGCTTGGCGGGTGAGCAATTTGCCCTGCCGGAGGCGATCCCGCTACTGCGCGAAGTGCGACGCCGACCGCATGACGGCAGTTTGATCATGGTTTGCGGGGTCGATCCGTTGAATATCGCCGGCACCTTGTTGCCAGGGGCGAAAGTGCCGGCACTGGCGAGTAACCGCCTGGTGTACCGCGACGGGTTGCCGGTGGCGGCGCTGATTGCGGGCAAGCAGGTGGTCTGGCTGGAGGCGGATCAGTCGGTGGCGAATGAACTGCACCGCAAACTGACCGGGCATTGATATCGCCCGCGCCGGCCGCGACACCAAAAATCATTGAGTACGAGGCTGATCCGGCAGCATCACCGGCGAATGCTCCTCGGTCACGGCCCCCTCTTCCGCCTCATCCACCTGCCGCTTCGGCGTCAAAACCTGCTGTGGATAAGTCTGCGCGAAATGCACCCATGGACTGTTATCCACAAGTTTTTTCAAACGCTGGTTGAAGGCCCGGCTTACCGCATATTGCCCACCCGACACCGTCCGGAACTGCGCCGTCAGCACCACACCGTTGAGGTCCATCTTGTCGACGCCGAATACATCCAGCGGGCCTTGCAGGTTGTACTTGAGGAACGCGTCTTCGCGAATTGAATCCCCCGCTTCGCGAATCAGCTCAATCGCTTTATCGACATCGGTGTCATAAGTGAACTGCACCGAGAAAAACGCAAATGCAAACTGCCGGGACTGGTTGGTGACGGCCTTGATCTGTCCGAACGGCACCGAGTGCACGAAACCCTTGCCGTCGCGCAGGCGCAAGGTGCGAATGGTCAGCCCTTCGACCGTGCCGGCATGGCCGGAATCAAGCACCACCCAATCGCCCACCGACAAGGTGTCCTCGATGATGATGAACAGCCCTGTAATCACATCCTGCACCAGCTGCTGCGAACCGAAACCGATGGCCAGACCAACCACCCCGGCACCCGCCAGCAAAGGCGCGACATTGATCCCCAGATTGGCCATGGTGGTGATCGCGCAGATCACCACCAAAATGATTTTGATCGCGTTGCGCAGCAGCGGCAGGATGGTTTTGATCCGCGTGCTTGGCTGTGTCGCGCGCTTGTTGACCGGCGGTTTGAGCGCTTCCTGAATGGCCGTGTCGAGCACCACCCACAACAGCCACGTCACCAGAAAAATCAGGCCAATGCTGCTTAATGACTCACTGATCGCCCGGCCCACCGAGTTGCGCTCGGCAAATTCGTACAGGGAAACACCCCAGATCCGCCCGAGGATTTCGATGAACGCCACGGCCATGACGATCCGCAGCAGCGCATGCAACAAACTCAGGAAGCGTTCCTTGTAGGCGCTGCTGCGCTGCACCGCCTCAGTCTTGCGAGACTTGAACAAATGCTGGAAAACCGTGCTGAGGAACACCGTGGCGATCAGCAGAATCGTGGTGAACAATGCGCTACGCAGGGCTTTCTGATTGTCTTCACCGACGCCGATCAGGTTGATTGCCGAGACCATCACCATCAGCAGAATCGGCCAGTACCACAGCCCGGAAAAGATCCGCAGTGATTCCTGCAACGACGGCTGCTTGAGCCGCGTCGCCAGCGGCCGGTTGCGGATCAGGTGCGCCACCGGGCGTCGCAGGCGAATCACCAGCAAACCAAAAATGATCGAAGCGAACAGCCCGGTAAACACCGCGACGCTGCTGGTGATGTTGCCGCCCAGTTGTCGGGCGATTTGCGGGCTGGTCAGCGCATCGCTGAGCGCGGCGAGAAAGCCGATCAGGAACAACGGGCGCGGGCAGTAGTCGCGGATGATCTGCACCGCCCGCCGTTTGTGCCCGGTTTTGAACATGACGATCACGCACAGCAGCATCGACGTGGAAAAAATGCCGCTGCTGGTGGCATAGGCAAAACACAGCGCCAGCGCGCGCCCCACCGAAGCTTGCAGAAAATGGCTGACGTAAAGCGTCAGTGGCAGACAGATCAGCGCCGGTAATGTGTAGGGCAGCACGTAGTGCAGCAGATCCTGGCTGCGTTGCCGGGTACGCAACCATTGCCTCTGGCTCAGGCGGTTGGCCAGAAGGCCGCCGAGCACGGTGAGCAAGGCAAACGTGCCGAGCCAGACGCCAGACAGCAGCAGGAAATCGCCGACCACACTCAGCGGTGATCGCGACGAGGGCCGGTTCACCAGTTTGTCGACTTCGTCGGCCGCTCGGTCCGCGCGCAGGCGCCAGGCGTCGACCAGGTTCTCATTGAGATCGAGCTGGTCCTGGACGTCGTCAATGCTGGAACTGATCGCCCCAAGCAGGCCGCCTTGCACCAGCGGCTCGGGTTTTTCCGCTTCCTCGGCGGCGGCGGGAGTGCCCGGCAGCGTGACAGCCCATAATGAATTGCTGCCCAACAGCAGCAGCGCCCCCAGTAATATCGCGGTCCTGAACTTGAGCAAAACGCGGAGCTCCTGCGCAAAGATGTGTAAGGAACTGATCGAAAAACGCCCGGCAAGTTCGGCATCTCCCCACAGATCGACCGGCGGCAGGCCTTTGCAATCCCTGTTGGAGCAAAGCTTGCTCGCGAAGACGGCAGCACATTCAGCGACCCTATCGCGCATCCCATGAACGCAAAACACCATTACCGCCCGTAGCGCCACCGAAACTTTCTCCCTCTGCGCGCAGTCAGCACAAGACGGGGGCAACCGAGGACCATTAGACAGGAGGCGACATGGCGGCGATTCACATTGGTATTTCAGGCTGGCGCTACACACCCTGGCGGGGTGATTTCTACCCAAAGGGGCTGACCCAGAAGCGCGAATTGCAATTCGCATCGCGGGCCGTCAACAGCATCGAAATCAATGGATCGTTTTACGCCTTGCAGCGGCCTGAACGCTACGCCCAATGGTACGACGAAACGCCAGAAGACTTTGTGTTCAGCGTCAAGGCTCCGCGTTTCATCACCCACGTCAAACGCTTGCGTGACATACACCTGCCCTTGGCGAATTTCTTCGCTTCCGGTGTGCTGGAACTCAAGGAAAAACTCGGCCCGATTCTTTGGCAGTTTCCACCTAACTTCAAATTCGACGCCGAATTGTTTGAAAGCTTCCTGGAACAATTGCCGCACACCACCGACCAGGCCGCCGCCCTTGCCCGTCAACACGATTCGCACCTGCACGGTCACGCCAGCACCAAGGCCTACAAGAAAAAGCCGCTGCGCCACGCAGTCGAAATCCGCCATGAAAGCTTCGTCGATCCAGCCTTCGTGCGCCTGCTCAAACGCTACAACACCGCGCTGGTCATCGCCGACACCGCCGGCAAATGGCCGTACCGCGAAGACGTCACCAGTGACTTTGTCTACTTGCGTTTGCACGGTGCCGAAGAGCTTTACGCCAGTGGCTACACCGCCGAGGCGTTGAAACGCTGGGGCGACAGAATCGATGCCTGGTCCCACGGCGAGCAACCGGGTGACGCGCAATTGATCGCGCCTCGCCTGAAACCCAAACCCCGCAAATCCCGCGAAGTGTTCTGCTATTTCGACAACGACATCAAAGTCCGCGCGCCTTACGACGCACGCAGTTTGCTGCAGCGTTTTCACCTTGACGAGAATCTCGCCACCGCACCGGGCCAACCTGCTGCCGAAGGAGTGCTTCAATGAGCATTACCGAGCAGTTCAGTGCTACCGATGACCAGCTGCAAACCGAAACTTCAATTCGCAGTTTTACGATCCTGACGGTCAATACCCACAAAGGATTCACTGCGCTGAACCGGCGCTTCATCCTGCCGGAATTACGCGAAGCTGTGCGCAGCGTGTCGGCGGATGTTGTGTTTTTGCAGGAGGTCCACGGCACTCACGAGCATCACCCGCAGCGCTACAGCAACTGGCCGGCGATGCCGCAATACGAATTCCTCGCTGACACTCTATGGCCGCAGTTCGCTTACGGGCGCAATGCGGTGTATCCCGATGGCGATCATGGCAATGCGCTGTTGTCTAAATTTCAGATCATCCGCCACGACAACCTCGACGTCTCGATCAGTGGCCACGAAAACCGCGGCATCCTGCATTGCGTATTACGCCTGCCCGGCGATGGTCGGGAAGTCCACGCCATTTGCGTGCACCTGGGCCTGCACGAAAGCCATCGCAATGATCAGCTGAAATTGCTCGCCCAGCGTCTCGCGGAACTGCCGGACGATGCGCCGGTGATTGTCGCTGGCGACTTCAATGACTGGCGCCAGCGTACTGATGCCGTCCTCAAACCCTGCGGCTTGCGCGAAGTGTTCGCCGAACATCACGGCAAACCCGCCCGCACCTTTCCGGCCCGCTTTCCCCTGTTACGTCTGGATCGCATTTATGTGCGCAACCTCAAGGCCTGTCGCCCGAAAGTCCTCGCGGCGCGACCCTGGTCACACCTTTCCGACCACGCACCGCTATCGGTGGAGATCGAGTTATGAGCAGCGCACCGATGGAAAAAGCCACGGTTGAACACATTTCCACAACGCCTTCAGTCCGTGAACCGGGCGTGGTTGATGTCGAATATGGCTGGCAAGGCAATAACCGCGTGGAGCTGCTGGAAAACGGCGAAGCTTATTTTCCGCGAGTCTTCGAGGCCATGCGCCAGGCCAAAAGTGAAATCCTGTTGGAAACCTTCATTGTCTTCGAAGACAAGGTCGGCAACGAGTTGCAGGAAGTCCTGATCGATGCCGCCAAGCGCGGCGTGCGCGTCACCGCCAGCCTTGACGGGTTTGGTTGCGGCGAGCTAACCACCCCTTATCTCACTGCCCTGAGCGAAGCCGGCGTGCACATTCAAATGTTCGACCCGGCGCCCAAACGCCTGGGCATCCGCACCAACTGGTTCCGCCGCTTGCATCGCAAGATTGTGGTGGTCGACGGCACCATCGCCTTCATCGGCGGGATCAATTTTTCCGCCGACCACCTTGAGGATTTTGGCCCGGAGGCGAAGCAGGATTATTCGGTCGAAATTCAGGGCCCGGCAGTGGCCGACCTCCATCACTTCGCACTGCTGCAAAGCGGTCGTCCGGCCGGGGCGAAATACTGGTGGCGACGGCGTCGGCAGCGCCGCCAGGAAATGGCCTTCACCGATCACGACGGTCAGGTGCGCCTGGTCTATCGCGACAACGGTGAACACACCACCGATATCGAAGAGGTTTATCTGCAGGTGTTGCGCAGCGCCCAACGCCGGGTGGTCATCGCCAACGCCTACTTCTTCCCCGGCTATCGTCTGCTGCGGGAAATCCGAAATGCAGCGCGGCGCGGCGTCGAGGTGAGGCTGATCCTGCAAGGCCAGCCCGACATGCTGGTGGCCAAACTCGCTGCGCGCATGACCTATGACTATTTGCTGAAATCCGGCGTGCAGATTCACGAATACTGCGAGCGCCCGCTGCACGGCAAAGTCGCTTTGGTGGATGAAGACTGGAGCACGGTCGGGTCGAGCAACCTCGATCCGCTGAGCTTGTCGATGAACCTGGAAGCCAATGTGCTGATTCGTGATCGGGCGTTCAATCGCGAGCTGTTTCAACGTCTGGAAGATCTCAGCGAGAATCACTGCAAAGCCATGTCCGCCGACAAATCGCCGCGCGGCCGCATCTGGCACATGACCGTGGGTTTTCTGGTATTTCACTTCCTGCGGCATTTCCCTGCATGGGCCGGTTGGCTACCGGCGCACAAGCCACGCCTGAAACCTTTTTCCCATTCCGCGCGGAGTGACACCTGATGAGCCACTCTGAAACGCAATCGGCTGCTCACGCCGAACAACCGAAATCGCGCTGGAGTCGCTGGAAAAAACCGCTGACCATGCTGTTTTTTCTCGCGCTGATTGCGCTGCTGACAATGTTCGCGCAGCGCATCGAGTGGAATGAGGTGCTCGATACGCTGGCGGACTTCAAGGTGCGCACGCTGATCATCGCCGCCAGCCTGACTCTGGTGAGCTTTCTGGTGTACGCCAGCTTCGACCTGATCGGCCGTACCTACATTCGCCAGGACCTGACCTGGAAACAGATCCTCCCGGTGGGGGTGATCAGTTATGCCTTCAACCTCAACCTGAGCGCGTGGGTCGGCGGGATCGCCATGCGCTATCGCCTGTACTCCAGGCTCGGCGTGAGCAAGGGCAATATCGCGAAAATTCTCGGGCTGAGCCTGGCCACCAACTGGTTTGGCTACATGCTGATCGCGGGGGCCGTGTTCAGCAGCGGCCTGGTGCGCATGCCGCCCGGCTGGAAGGTGAGCACCGTCGCGTTGCAAGGCATCGGCGTTCTTCTGCTGTTGGTCGTTGCGGGGTATTTGGCGGCCTGCCAGTTTTCCAAGCGACGGGAATGGTCGATTCGCGGGGTGGAAATCAACCTGCCTTCTCTACGTATGGCAATGCTGCAACTGGCGCTGGGCGCGCTGAACTGGTCGCTGATGGCCGCGGTGATCTTCACGCTGTTGCCAAGCAAACTGGATTACCCATTAGTGCTGGGCGTGCTACTGATCAGCGCCATCGCCGGTGTGATCACTCACATTCCGGCAGGCCTGGGCGTGCTGGAAGCGGTATTTGTGGCGCTGCTGCAACATGAGGCTTCGCGAGGCAGTCTGGTGGCCGGGTTGCTGGCCTATCGGGCGATTTATTTCCTGTTGCCGTTGCTGATCACGTTGGTGATGTATTTGCTGGTGGAGGCCAAAGCGAAGTCGCTGCGGATTGCCAGGAAACCCTCCTGAGACTTGTGCTGATGCTGCCGACGATCTCAAGACGACTGGATGATACTTAACCGCTCACCCACCACCATCTCCGTGATCCAGTCCACCAGAATCGACGTGTAAGCCTGCTGCGACACCGGCTCGCTCAGGGCATGATCAGCCCCGTCGATGATCCGGTGAGTCAGCGAATGCGTCTGTTGACACGCCGCGCGGTAACTCATGATCGTGGCATGGGGCACGTAAACATCAGTCTCGGATTCAACGAGCAACACATCCCCGGTGAATTGCGAACAGGCATGCAACGCGCGATTACTGTCGGCGCGCACCAGGGTGCTGCGGTAGTCACGTAAATCGAGCTTGTCCAGATCACGCTTGGGCGTATGCCATTGCTCATCGCGGTACAGCGCCGGCACGCGCAACGCCAGCCAGCGCACAGGGCGTAAAGACGTCAGAATCGAGGCCAGGTATCCGCCATAACTGGTGCCGACCACCGCAATGGCAGAGGTGTCCAGCGCTGGATGCGCTAGCAGGCGATCGTACGCCGCCAGCAGGTCGCGCAAGTTATCCTCGCGCGTCACCCGCGTCAGCGGAATGCCCGAGCCGGTATGCCCGCGCAAGTCAAACGTCAGGCAGACGCAGCCCAACCCCGCGATACCTTTGGCTCGCTCTAGGTCGCGCTCCTGGCTACCGCCCCATCCGTGCACAAAAAGTACCCCGGGTACCTTGGATCTGGGGCTGAGGAACGTCCCGCTCATCTGCTCATCGTCGATGTCGATCTGAATGGTTTCGCTTCTAGCCGTCATAGGATTTAACCGTCACGTACTTGAGAAGGAAGTCGCTGTTTTCCGCCGGCCCGCGATACACCTCGATGGCGTCCGCCGGCAGCGGCTGGTCGATGTAAGTTTCTACCGACGACACACGGATCGCGCGCACTTGCGGGTTATTGACGAAGTTCTGCAGGGCTGCGACCTCCGCACTGCTGGCACCGCCCATACGCCAGGATTGCTCAAGCACGCCGCTGCGTGGTTTGCCGGTGCTGTCCTTGCCCTGAGCGATGTCATAGTTGCGGCGTGAGGCATAGAAACCGGGGTAGGCCTCGTCGGCTGCGTTGTCAAATATTTGCGCTTGCTGAATAGCCAGACGCACGTCGTCCGCAAGTTCCAGTTTCAGCAGATCGTCGTAATGCCCTTGAACCACGAGCAAATCGGATCCGCCGTAGACCTGCTCACCATGGGCGTCCCCGGTGAGGTATTGATGGCCGCAATAACTCAGCACAGTGTCGCCGATGAAGCTCTGGCCAACGCTATGAGTGACGACGTCGGTCAGGTCTTGTTCGAGCACAACGCCTTGTTCGAACAAAGCCTGCGCTTCTGGCCTGGCAAGCACGGCATCGAACTCATCAAGACTTCTCAGCACTTCCTGGCCGCGTCCTGCACAGGCATGGACCGGTTTGAGGCGGATGGGCCCTGCGTGGAGCAAATGCTCCGCTGCCGGGCGCGCATCGGCGAAGGAAAAAACGCTGAGGCCGTCGAGCACCACACTGCTTACCCTTTGCGAAAACAGTGGCGACCAGCCTTGCGGTGCGTGCGCGTTTTTGTTGAGCAAACCGTGGCTGATAGCCTTGGTGCAGATGAATTCGAATTCGACGTACCCGCCCCATAAATCGTCCGGGCCTCTGACGCCTAATTGGCGCGCGGCTGCCGCGCCAACGAGGGTTTGAGTCGGCAACAGGTAGATCTCACGGCCGTAGTGCTGTTCGGGATCGTAACTGCCACCGAATTGGAGACCGAGGATTTGCGCGAGCCATCGGGCCAGTGCCCGATTGGTGTCTACTTCGTGCTGAGGAGCCTCGGGCCGCACTGAATGAGCGACCACTATTGTCTTGCGGTTTGTTGGGGTCATGCATTCCCCTCCAATCAACGCGTGATGAATGTAGTGTAGAAGGTGCAGAGATCAGGCCAGGATGCGCTGGGTGGGAACCCTCCCGAAAACCCGGCGCTTCAGCAAAAAGTAATGGCGTACAGCCTGTTTTATTCTGCACGAAGCGTTACGCGGCTCCGGTATTTTGCACGACCAGTGGCTAGGGTTTGCAGTGATTTGTCTGCCGGGTGACCGCTACCGGCGTCACCCCGAACCTCGCCCGATAATCTCTACGGATGAGTTTTTGACAGTCAATAATTAAGGGCATCGACGGGAGCTGACATTTGCTCAGCGAGGTTTTTCGCCCATGAAAAAGGCCCGATGCGCTGAGCATCGGGCCTTCTTGTTCAGATCGGATGAAGCTGTGGATCAGAACGGAATATCATCATCAAAGCTGTCGAAATCCGGAGCCGGCTGCGCAGCGGCCTGCTGAGGTGCCGGGCGCGACTGTTGAGGTGCCGACTGCTGCGGACGCGGAGCCTGCTGCTGGCGCGGAGCCGGGGCGGATTGCTGATAGTTGTTGCCCCCGCCTTGCTGATCGCCCTGTTGTGGACGGCCACCGAGCAACTGCATGGTGCCTTGCATGTCGACCACGATTTCGGTGGTGTAACGCTTGATACCGTCTTTTTCCCACTCGCGGGTCTGCAGCTTGCCTTCGATGTAGACCTGCGAACCTTTACGCAGGTATTCGCCGGCGATTTCCGCCACCTTGCCGAACATCGAGACACGGTGCCACTCGGTCTTCTCGACTTTCTGACCGGTTTGCTTGTCGGTCCACTGTTCGCTGGTCGCCAGACTCAGGTTGGTCACGGCGTTACCGTTAGGCAAGTAGCGAACTTCGGGATCCTGGCCGCAAGTGCCGACCAATATGACTTTGTTAACCCCACGGGCCATAACGTTCTCCTAGGCTTCGCACGCTGTCGCGGTCGGGTTGTTCACCAGACGCTCGAGGGTGGTGCGATCCAATAGTTCGGTGTCCAATTTGATGTAAATGGCCGCCTCATCGGCGACCACGACTGCATCTGTTACCCCTACAACGGCCATGAGGCGCTCAACCAGACCCGCTTCGCGGATGGCCTCCGGCGACAGCGGCACGCGCAGGCTCGTTACGTAGGGAGGTTCGCGCATGGTAACAGCAAAGGCCAGCCAAAGTGCAGCGAGGCCGGCGCATCCGAGGAACACAACCGACAGACCGCCATGCTGAAACAGCCACCCGCCCATGATGCCGCCCAACGCCGAACCGAGGAACTGACTGGTGGAATAAACCCCCATGGCCGTGCCCTTGCCGCCTGCCGGTGAAACCTTGCTGATCAGCGATGGCAACGAAGCTTCCAGCAGATTGAACGCGGTAAAGAACACCACCGTACCGATCACCAGAGCCCGCAAGCTATCGCCGAACTGCCAGAAGAATAGCTCAGTGAGCATCAGCGTCAGCACCGCGCCCAATAAAACTCGTTTCATTTTGCGTTTCTTCTCGCCGTAGATAATGAACGGAATCATGGCAAAGAAAGAAATCAGCAGCGCGGTGAGGTAGACCCACCAGTGCTGCTCCTTGGGCAACCCGGCTTTTTCGACCAGGGCCAGGGGCAAGGCGACGAAGCTCGACATCAACATCGCGTGCAACACAAAAATGCCCAGGTCGAGGCGCAGCAGATCGGGATGTTTGAGCGTCGGCAACAGCGCCTGGCGCGCCACGCCGGACTCGCGGTGCTGCAACGGCCCGGTCGAGCGCGGCACCATGAACATCACGATCACAATACCGAGCAGCGCCATCGCGCCCGTGGCGAGAAACAACCCGGACAGACCGAATGCGCGGGTCAGCAAGGGCCCTACCACCATGGCCACCGCGAACGACAGACCGATCGTCATGCCGATCATGGCCATGGCTTTTGTCCGATGCTGTTCCCGGGTCAAGTCCGACAGCAACGCCATCACCGCAGCGGAAATTGCCCCGGCCCCCTGCAGGATCCGTCCGGCGATAACGCCCCAGATCGAATCGGCATTGGCCGCCAATACGCTGCCCAGGGCGAAAACAATCAGCCCGAGGTAAATCACCGGACGCCGACCGATACGGTCGGAAATAAAACCGAAAGGAATCTGAAAAAGTGCCTGGGTCAGGCCATACGCGCCAATCGCCAGCCCGATGAGGGCCGGGGTCGCGCCTGCCAGATCCATCCCATAGGTCGCCAACACCGGCAACACCATGAACATGCCCAGCATTCGGAAGGCGAACACGAGCGCCAGACCGCTTGCTGCGCGGGTCTCACTGCCACTCATGCGTTCGCTGTGGGGATCGTGCATGGAAAAACCTCATGTGAACCGGCGGCGATTCTACCAGTCCCATCGATTGACAGGGTACATCGCGACGCTTTGACGCGCTCCGCCTACAGAGTCTGCATGCGCGCCTGCGACCCGGTCACTCGATAGTGTGCATCCATCCAGTATTTGGCCGTATACTGCTACGTTTTCGACGCCCGCCAAGCGAGGCCACTTTGGACAAGATCCTGATTCGTGGGGCCCGAACCCACAACCTGAAGAACATCGACCTGACCCTGCCACGGGACAAACTGATCGTTATCACCGGCCTTTCCGGATCCGGCAAATCGTCCCTGGCGTTCGACACGCTGTACGCCGAAGGCCAACGCCGTTACGTCGAATCGCTGTCGGCCTATGCCCGGCAATTTTTGTCGATGATGGAAAAGCCCGACGTCGACACCATCGAAGGTTTGTCGCCCGCTATTTCCATCGAACAGAAGTCGACTTCGCATAACCCGCGTTCGACGGTCGGCACCATTACCGAAATCTACGACTACCTGCGTTTGCTGTATGCGCGCGTGGGTATTCCGCGCTGCCCGGATCACGACATTCCGCTCGAAGCGCAAACGGTCAGCCAGATGGTCGACCTGGTCCTCGCGCAGCCGGAGGGCTCCAGGCTTATGCTGCTGGCCCCGGTCATCCGCGAGCGCAAAGGCGAGCACCTTTCGGTCTTTGAAGAACTGCGCGCCCAGGGCTTCGTCCGGGCCCGGGTCAACGGCCGGTTGTGCGAGCTGGACGAACTGCCGAAGCTGGATAAACAGAAGAAGCATTCGATCGATGTCGTGGTCGACCGCTTCAAGGTCCGCGCCGACCTGCAACAACGTCTGGCGGAGTCGTTCGAGACCGCGCTGAAACTCGCGGACGGCATCGCTCTGGTCGCTTCAATGGATGACGAGCCCGGTGAGGAAATGATCTTCTCAGCGCGTTTCGCCTGCCCCATTTGCGGTCACGCCATCAGCGAGCTCGAGCCAAAACTGTTTTCCTTCAACAACCCGGCCGGCGCCTGCCCGACTTGCGACGGTTTGGGCGTGAAGCAATTCTTCGACATCAAGCGTCTGGTGAACGGCGATCTGACGTTGGCCGAGGGAGCGATCCGCGGCTGGGACAGGCGAAACGTCTATTATTTCCAGATGTTGGGGTCCCTCGCGTCGCATTACAAATTCAGCCTCGAAGTACCCTTCAACGAACTGCCGAGCGACCAACAGAAATTCATTCTGCACGGCAGCGGTTCGCAGAAGGTCGACTTCAAATACCTGAACGATCGTGGCGACATCGTCAAACGTTCGCACCCGTTCGAAGGCATCGTGCCGAACCTGGATCGTCGCTATCGCGAAACCGAATCGGCTTCCGTTCGCGAGGAGCTGGCCAAGTTTCTCAGCACCCAGCCTTGCCCGGACTGCCGTGGCACGCGCCTGCGTCGTGAGGCTCGGCATGTCTGGGTCGGCGAGAAAACGCTACCGGCAGTGACCAACCTGCCGATCGGCGATGCGTGCGAATACTTCGGCTCGCTCAAGCTGACGGGCCGCCGCGGCGAGATCGCCGACAAGATTCTCAAGGAAATCCGCGAGCGTTTGCAGTTTCTGGTCAACGTCGGTCTGGATTATCTGTCGCTGGATCGCAGTGCAGATACCCTGTCGGGCGGCGAAGCCCAGCGAATCCGTCTGGCCAGCCAGATTGGCGCGGGTCTTGTTGGGGTTTTATACATTCTCGATGAACCATCGATCGGCTTGCACCAGCGCGACAACGACCGCCTGCTCGGCACGCTCAAGCATTTGCGCGACATCGGCAACACGGTGATCGTGGTCGAGCATGACGAAGATGCGATCCGTCTGGCCGACTATGTAGTGGATATCGGCCCCGGTGCAGGCATACACGGTGGGCATATTGTTGCCGAAGGCACGCCGGCCCAAGTCATGGCGCATCCGGACTCGCTGACGGGCAAATACCTGTCGGGCCGGGTGAAGATTGCAGTGCCGGCCAAGCGGACGCCCCGCAACAAGAAGCTGTCCTTGTCGCTCAAGGGTGCGCGCGGCAACAACTTGCGTAATGTCGATCTGGAGATTCCGATCGGTCTGCTGACGTGTGTCACCGGCGTGTCCGGGTCAGGCAAATCGACGCTGATCAACAACACGCTGTTCCCGTTGAGCGCTACGGCACTCAACGGCGCAACCACACTTGAAGCCGCCGCTCACGACAGCATCAAGGGGCTGGAGCACCTGGATAAAGTCGTCGACATCGACCAGAGCCCGATTGGCCGTACACCGCGCTCAAACCCGGCGACGTACACCGGCTTGTTCACGCCGATTCGCGAATTGTTCGCCGGTGTTCCGGAATCCCGCTCGCGCGGTTATGGACCTGGACGGTTCTCCTTCAACGTGAAAGGTGGACGTTGCGAAGCTTGCCAAGGCGATGGCCTGATCAAAGTGGAGATGCACTTTCTTCCGGACATCTACGTCCCTTGCGATGTCTGCAAGAGCAAACGCTACAACCGCGAAACGCTGGAGATCAAGTACAAGGGCAAGAGCATCCACGAAACCCTCGAGATGACTATCGAAGAAGCCCGGGTGTTCTTCGATGCGGTTCCAGCACTGGCGCGCAAACTGCAGACGCTGATGGACGTCGGCCTGTCCTACATCAAACTCGGGCAGTCGGCGACCACGCTGTCGGGTGGTGAAGCTCAGCGCGTGAAGCTGTCCCGCGAGCTGTCCAAGCGCGACACAGGCAAGACGCTGTACATCCTCGATGAGCCGACAACCGGTCTGCACTTCGCGGATATCCAGCAGCTGCTCGACGTGCTGCATCGACTGCGCGACCACGGCAACACCGTGGTGGTCATCGAGCACAACCTGGACGTGATCAAGACCGCTGACTGGCTGGTGGATCTTGGGCCGGAGGGCGGCTCCAAAGGTGGGCAGATCATCGCGGTCGGCACGCCTGAGGAAGTGTCGGAGATGAAACAGTCTCATACCGGTTTCTATCTCAAGCCGCTGCTGGCACGAGATCGGGACTAACCCGCAGGCGTAAAAAAGCCCCTGTCACATGTTCAGTGACAGGGGCTTTTTAGTATGGGAGCTGTAGGAGCCGAGCTTGCTCGCGACGGTGATCGATCCTGAGAGCGCTATCGCCGGCAAGCCATCCCCCTACAATGCATCCCCATCACGCATGGGATTGCAGGTAGTTCTCAAGACCGATCAGTTTGATCAGTCCCAACTGCTTCTCGAGCCAATAGGTGTGATCTTCTTCAGTGTCATTTAACTGAACACGCAAGATCTCACGACTAACGTAGTCCCGGTGCAGCTCGCAGAGTTCGATGCCCTTGCACAGTGCCGCGCGGACTTTGTATTCCAGCCGCAGGTCAGCCGCGAGCATGTCAGGTACGGTTGTGCCGACATCGAGATCGTCCGGGCGCATCCGCGGCGTGCCTTCCAGCATCAGGATTCGACGCATCAAAGCATCGGCGTGACCGGCCTCTTCTTCCATCTCGTGGTTGATTCGTTCATAGAGCTTGGTGAATCCCCAGTCCTCATACATCCGCGAGTGAACGAAATATTGGTCACGCGCGGCCAGTTCGCCGGTCAGCAACGTGTTGAGGTAATCGATAACGTCTGGGTGGCCTTGCATCGCCCTACATCTCTCTGCTTGAAAGTCTGTAGTGTGAACCAAGGCGACCGTTTGGTCACTCCGTTTACGCCACAAAAGCGAAGATAATCCGAGAAAAGTAGCTTAACTAACGCAAAAACCGCTCAAATGTGAGCGGTTCTGCTTCTCGTTTAGACTTCGTTAAGCTGTACGTTGAGTGCCATTGCAATTGCTTCTCCGTACGCCGGATCTGCCCGGAAAAAATGTTGCAGTTGGCGATCTACCACATCGCTGGAGACGCCAGCCATTGCGCCTGCAATGTTACTGGCCAGCAGCGCTTTCTGCTCGACGCGCATCAGGCGGAAGAGCGCCCCCGCGTGGCTGTAGTAATCGGTGTCTTCGCGATGATCGTAGCGATCGGCCGAACCGCTCAATGCCAGTGCCGGCTCGGCATAACGAGGTGCCTGCTTTGGCGATTCGACATAGCTGTTCGGTTCGTAGTTTGGCGCGGCACCACCGTTACTGCCGAAGGCCATGGACCCATCGCGCTGGTAAGTGTTAACGGCACTGCGAGGGGCATTCACCGGCAATTGCTGGTGATTGGTGCCAATACGGTAGCGATGAGCATCAGCGTAAGCGAACACGCGTCCCTGCAGCATGCGGTCAGGGGAGAGACCCACACCTGGCACCATGTTGCTCGGACCAAACGCGGCTTGCTCAACCTCAGCGAAGTAATTCTGCGGATTGCGATTGAGCTCCAGCTCCCCAACTTCGATGAGCGGAAATTCTTTTTGCGACCAGGTTTTGGTCACGTCAAAAGGATTCTCGTAGTGAGCCGCTGCTTGCGCCTCACTCATGATCTGAACGCACACGCTCCATTTGGGACAATCACCGCGCTCGATAGCCTCGAACAGGTCTCGCTGTGCGTAATCCGGGTCTGTACCTGCCAAACGAGCAGCATCGGCCGGAGCCAGGTTTTTGATGCCTTGCCGGGTTTTATAGTGCCATTTAACCCAGTGGCGCTCGCCGCTGGCACTGATCAAGCTATAGGTGTGGCTCCCGAAACCATGCATATGACGATAGCCATCCGGGATGCCGCGATCAGAGAACAGGATGGTGACCTGATGCAGCGCCTCAGGGGAGTGAGACCAGAAGTCCCACATCATCTGCGCGCTCTTGAGGTTGCTTTGCGGCAAGCGTTTCTGGGTATGGATAAAGTCCGGGAATTTCAGTGGATCACGAATAAAGAACACGGGGGTGTTGTTACCGACGATGTCCCAGTTACCTTCTTCTGTGTAAAACTTGAGCGCGAAGCCACGCGGATCACGTTCAGTATCAGCCGAACCCCGCTCGCCACCCACGGTGGAAAATCTGAGGAAGGTTGGGGTTTGCTTGCCTACGGTGTCGAATAATTTCGCGCTGGTGTATTGGGTGATGTCCCGCGTCACGGTGAACGTGCCGTAAGCGCCCGAACCTTTCGCGTGTACACGGCGTTCAGGGATATTTTCGCGATTGAAATGCGCGAGCTTTTCGAGCAGATGGAAATCGTCGAGCAACAACGGCCCACGTGGACCGGCGGATCGGGAGTTCTGGTTGTCTGCGACAGGGGCACCGCTTGCGGTGGTCAGTGTTTTGTTTTGGCTCATGTATTTCTTCCTCTGTCTGTCTTTAGCTACCGGCTATCGGCTTGGGAAGATTGTTAGCTTTTAATGCGCCGCGCACAAATTTATTAACTAGTACTCATCAATAGATAATTTCTAATTGAAAGCTGTCTCAGGCGGGACGCTATCAACGCGTGTCGGCCATCAATCAGATCGCGGTTTATTTCAGGCAACAAAAAACCGGGCGCAGGGCCCGGTTTTTTGTTTCAGACTGACGTCTTACTCAGCGGATACAGCTTCACCACCGACAGGACGATCAACCAACTCGACGTACGCCATAGGCGCGTTGTCGCCAGTGCGGAAGCCGCACTTGAGGATGCGCAGGTAGCCACCCTCACGGGTAGCGTAACGCTTGCCCAAGTCGTTGAAGAGCTTACCAACGATAGCTTTCGAACGGGTACGATCGAAGGCCAAACGGCGGTTAGCCAGGCTGTCTGTCTTGGCCAAAGTGATCAGCGGCTCAGCAACGCGACGCAGTTCTTTAGCTTTCGGCAGTGTAGTTTTGATCAGCTCGTGCTCGAACAGCGACACCGCCATGTTTTGAAACATGGCCTTGCGGTGCGAGCTGGTGCGGCTCAGGTGACGACCACTTTTACGATGACGCATGGTTCATTCCTTACCAAACACAACGTTCGGTGATTACGACGATCAGGCAGTCGCCTTGTCGTCCTTCTTAAGACTTGCAGGCGGCCAGTTGTCGAGGCGCATGCCGAGGGACAGACCGCGGGAGGCTAGAACGTCCTTGATTTCAGTCAAGGATTTCTTGCCAAGGTTCGGAGTCTTCAACAGCTCTACTTCGGTACGCTGAATCAGGTCACCGATGTAGTAGATGTTTTCCGCCTTAAGGCAGTTAGCCGAACGTACAGTCAGTTCCAGATCGTCAACCGGGCGAAGCAGGATCGGATCGATCTCGTCTTCCTGCTCGACAACCACTGGCTCACTGTCACCTTTGAGATCGACGAACGCAGCCAACTGCTGTTGCAGAATGGTTGCAGCGCGGCGAATAGCCTCTTCAGGATCCAGAGTACCGTTGGTTTCCAGATCAATAACCAGCTTGTCCAGGTTAGTACGCTGCTCGACACGGGCGTTTTCCACCACGTATGCGATACGGCGAACCGGGCTGAACGAAGAGTCAAGCTGCAAGCGACCAATGCTGCGGCTTTCGTCTTCATCGCTCTGACGCGAATCGGCCGGTTCATAACCACGACCACGAGCTACGGTGAGCTTCATGTTCAGGGCGCCGTTAGACGCCAGGTTAGCGATTACGTGATCGGGGTTAACGATCTCGACATCATGATCCAGCTGAATATCGGCAGCGGTAACCACCCCCGAACCCTTCTTCGACAAGGTCAGCGTAACTTCGTCACGACCGTGCAGCTTGATAGCCAGACCTTTAAGGTTCAACAGGATTTCAATTACATCTTCCTGTACACCTTCGATGGCGCTGTACTCATGGAGCACACCGTCAATCTCGGCCTCGACTACTGCACAGCCGGGCATTGAGGACAACAGGATGCGTCGCAGCGCGTTGCCCAGGGTGTGGCCAAAACCACGCTCGAGAGGCTCGAGAGTGATCTTGGCGCGGGTTGGACTGACAACCTGCACATCAATATGGCGGGGTGTCAGGAACTCATTTACCGAAATCTGCATGGATGCACCTATTTTCTAGCCCTTACTTGGAGTAGAGCTCGACAATCAGGCTTTCGTTGATGTCGGCGGACAGATCACTGCGAGCAGGAACGTTCTTGAAAACGCCCGACTTCTTCTCAGTGTCTACTTCTACCCATTCTACGCGGCCACGTTGGGCACACAGATCGAGAGCTTGGACAATGCGAAGTTGGTTCTTTGCTTTCTCGCGAATCGCGACCACGTCACCAGCACGAACCTGGTAAGACGGTACGTTTACGGTCTGACCGTTAACGCTGACGGACTTGTGCGATACCAGCTGACGGGATTCGGCACGAGTAGAACCAAAGCCCATACGGTATACAACGTTGTCCAGACGGCATTCGAGCAGTTGCAGCAGGTTCTCACCGGTTGCACCTTTCTTGCCAGCAGCTTCTTTGTAGTAGCCGCTGAACTGACGCTCGAGAACGCCGTAAATACGACGGACCTTCTGCTTTTCACGCAGTTGGGTGCCGTAATCGGACTGGCGACCGCGGCGTTGGCCGTGGATACCAGGTGCTGCTTCAATGTTGCACTTCGATTCGATCGCGCGCACGCCGCTCTTCAGAAAGAGATCGGTGCCTTCGCGACGAGCGAGTTTGCATTTTGGACCAATGTAACGAGCCATTCTTTACAATCTCCTGGATTACACGCGGCGCTTCTTCGGCGGACGGCACCCGTTGTGCGGGATTGGCGTCACGTCGGTGATGCTGGCGATCTTATAGCCACAGCCGTTCAATGCACGGACAGCAGACTCACGACCTGGACCTGGACCCTTGACGTTAACGTCGAGGTTTTTCAGGCCGTATTCCAGCGCAGCTTGACCAGCACGTTCAGCAGCTACTTGAGCAGCAAACGGGGTGGACTTGCGGGAACCGCGGAAACCCGAACCACCAGAGGTAGCCCAAGAAAGCGCGTTACCTTGACGGTCGGTGATGGTCACGATTGTGTTGTTAAAAGAAGCATGGATGTGGGCGATGCCATCAACCACTGTCTTTTTAACTTTTTTACGAGGACGAGCAGCAGGTTTTGCCATGATTAATTTCCTGTCGATTCGCTGGGGCGATTACTTGCGGATCGGCTTACGCGGACCTTTACGGGTACGCGCGTTAGTCTTGGTACGCTGACCGCGCACTGGAAGACCACGACGATGACGCAGACCGCGATAGCAACCGAGGTCCATCAAACGCTTGATTTTCATGTTGATTTCGCGACGCAGGTCACCTTCAGTGGTGAACTTTGCCACTTCGCCACGCAGCTGTTCAATCTGCTCGTCGCTCAGATCCTTGATCTTTGCGGCTGGGTTTACCCCAGTCACTGCGCAAATTTTCTGCGCAGTAGTGCGACCAACACCATAGATGTAGGTCAGCGAGATAACAGTATGCTTGTTATCTGGAATGTTAACGCCTGCAATACGGGCCATTCAGTGGGACTCCAATTGACAGCTACCTACGCCCCGGAAGCCAAGAAATAGGGCGCGAGATAATATCGCTGTAATAACAAATAATCAACCCGGTAGCGCACTAGCTACCGGGCTTGAAGCACAATCACACTCAGCCTTGGCGCTGTTTGTGACGCGGTTCCGCGCTGCAAATTACTCGAACAACACCTTCGCGGCGAATAATCTTGCAGTTACGGCACAGCTTTTTCACCGATGCACGAACTTTCATCACCAACTCCTCGAACCTTATGGGTACTCAGCGCAACATGCCGCTGCCGTAACCCTTCAGGTTGGCTTTCTTCATCAGGGATTCGTACTGGTGCGAAACGAGGTGCGATTGTACTTGGGACATGAAGTCCATCACAACCACGACGACGATCAGCAACGAGGTCCCGCCAAGGTAGAACGGAACGTTTGCTGCAACCACCAGGAACTGGGGCAACAGGCACACGGCCGTCATATATAGAGCACCGAACAGGGTCAAACGAGTCAGAACGCCATCAATGTAGCGCGCCGACTGCTCACCTGGACGGATACCCGGAATAAAGGCACCGGACTTCTTCAGGTTTTCCGCTACGTCTTTCGGATTGAACATCAACGCCGTATAGAAGAAGCAGAAGAAAATAATCCCTGCACTAAACAGCAGAATATTCAACGGCTGACCAGGAGCGATCGACTGCGAGATGTCCTGCAGCCAGCCCATACCTTCAGACTGACCAAACCAGGTACCCAACGAAGCCGGGAACAGCAAAATGCTGCTCGCGAAAATGGCCGGAATAACACCGGCCATGTTCACCTTCAGCGGCAAGTGGCTAGTCTGCGCAGCGAAGACCTTACGGCCCTGCTGACGCTTGGCGTAGTGAACAGCAATACGACGCTGACCACGCTCAATGAACACCACAAAACCGATAATCGCTACTGCCAGCAAACCGATCGCAACCAGGGCGAAAATGTTGATGTCACCCTGACGCGCAGACTCGAAAGACTGCCCGATCGCTCTCGGAAGACCGGCGACGATACCTGCGAAAATCAACATCGAGATACCGTTGCCAACACCACGCTCAGTAATCTGCTCACCCAGCCACATCATGAACATCGCACCAGCCACAAAAGTGGATACCGCGACGAAATGGAAGCCAAAGTCACCAGTGAACGCCACGCCCTGCCCCGCCAGACCAATGGACATGCCAATAGCCTGAACAAGAGCAAGAACGACAGTGCCGTAGCGGGTGTACTGGGCAATCTTGCGACGCCCAGCTTCACCTTCCTTCTTCAACTGTTCCAACTGCGGGCTAACGGCGGTCATCAGCTGCATGATGATCGATGCCGAAATGTACGGCATGATCCCCAGTGCAAAGATGCTCATCCGTTCCAGCGCGCCGCCGGAAAACATGTTGAACAAGCTAAGAATGGTCCCCTCATTCTGTCGAAACAGGTCCGCGAGTCGGTCCGGGTTAATACCTGGAACCGGGATGTGTGCGCCTATTCGGTAGACGATAATCGCCAGGAACAGAAAACGCAGACGAGCCCAGAGTTCAGACATACCGCCTTTGCCGAGCGCAGAGAGAGCACCTTGCTTAGCCATTTATTCCTCGAACTTGCCGCCAGCTGCTTCGATAGCCGAACGCGCACCTTTGGTGGCGCCGATTCCCTTTCCGATGGTAACAGCGCGAGTAACTTCGCCGGACAGCATGATTTTCACACGCTGAACGTTGACGTTGATCACGTTGGCATCTTTGAGGGACTGCACGGTTACGATGTCGCCTTCCACTTTAGCCAGTTCGGACAAACGCACTTCTGCGCGGTCCATGGCTTTCAGGGAAACGAAACCGAACTTCGGCAGACGACGATGCAGCGGCTGTTGGCCGCCTTCAAAGCCTGGAGCAATAGTGCCACCGGAGCGGGAGGACTGACCTTTGTGGCCACGGCCACCGGTCTTGCCCAAACCACTACCGATACCACGGCCCGGACGATGCTTTTCGCGACGGGAACCCGGCGCTGGACTCAGATCATTGAGTTTCATCGATTAACCCTCGACACGCAGCATGTAGTAAGCCTTGTTGATCATCCCGCGATTCTCGGGAGTATCAAGTACTTCTACAGTGTGACCGATGCGACGCAGACCCAGACCCTTAACGCACAGTTTGTGGTTAGGGATGCGGCCGGTCATGCTTTTGATCAGCGTAACTTTAACGGTAGCCATGATCAGAAGATCTCCTTGACACTTTTGCCACGCTTGGCGGCAATGGATTCAGGAGACTGCATAGCCTTCAAACCTTTGAAAGTGGCGTGAACCACGTTTACCGGGTTAGTCGAGCCGTAGCACTTGGCCAGAACGTTCTGAACGCCAGCTACCTCGAGGACAGCACGCATAGCGCCGCCAGCGATGATACCGGTACCTTCAGAAGCAGGCTGCATGTACACCTTCGAAGCGCCATGAGCGGACTTCATTGCGTACTGCAGAGTAGTGCCGTTCAGGTCAACTTGGATCATGTTGCGGCGAGCAGCTTCCATTGCCTTCTGGATCGCAGCAGGCACTTCACGCGACTTGCCACGGCCGAAGCCAACGCGCCCTTTACCATCACCAACCACGGTCAACGCGGTGAAAGTGAAGATACGGCCGCCTTTAACGGTTTTGGCTACGCGGTTAACTTGAACCAGCTTCTCGATGTAGCCTTCGTCGCGCTTTTGGTCGTTATTTGACATAACTTAGAACTCCAGCCCAGCTTCACGAGCAGCATCAGCCAGCGCTTTAACGCGGCCGTGGTACTTGAAGCCAGAGCGGTCGAAAGCCACTTGCGAGACGCCAGCGGCCTTAGCACGCGTAGCGACCAGCTGGCCAACCTTAGTGGCCGCGTCGATGTTGCCAGTGGCACCATCACGCAGTTCTTTATCCAAAGTCGAGGCAGAAGCCAGAACTTTGGCGCCGTCGGCCGAAATGACCTGGGCGTAGATGTGCTGCGACGAGCGGAACACGCAGAGACGCACGACTTCGAGTTCGTGCATTTTCAGGCGTGCTTTGCGAGCGCGACGCAGTCGAGTAACTTTTTTGTCGGTCATTTGCTATGCCCTACTTCTTCTTGGCTTCTTTACGACGGACGACTTCGTCCGCGTAGCGCACACCTTTGCCTTTGTATGGCTCTGGTGGACGGAAGTCGCGGATCTCGGCGGCCACTTGACCTACCAGCTGCTTGTCGATGCCCTTGATCAGGATATCGGTCTGGCTAGGAGTCTCAGCGGTGATGCCTTCCGGCAGTTCATAATCCACTGGATGCGAGAAGCCAAGAGCCAGGTTCAGCACTGTGCCTTTTGCTTGCGCTTTGTAACCAACACCGACCAGCTGGAGCTTGCGCTCGAAGCCTTGGCTTACGCCTTGGACCATGTTGTTTACCAACGCACGAGTGGTACCAGCCATTGCGCGAGTTTGTTGATCGCCATTGCGAGCAGCGAAACGCAACTCACCAGCTTCTTCAACAATCTCAACGGACGAATGGATGTTCAGTTCGAGAGTGCCCTTGGCACCCTTCACCGAAAGCTGTTGGCCTGCGAATTTGACTTCGACACCGGCTGGCAGCTTAACGGGGTTCTTAGCGACGCGTGACATGCTTATCCCCCCTTAGAACACAGTGCAAAGAACTTCGCCGCCGACACCGGCAGCGCGCGCAGCACGATCCGTCATCACACCTTTGTTGGTGGAGACGATAGACACACCGAGACCGCCACGAACTTTTGGCAGATCATCGACGGACTTGTACTGACGCAGGCCTGGACGGCTAACGCGCTTCACTTCCTCGATGACCGGACGGCCTTCGAAGTACTTCAGCTCGATGGACAGCAGTGGTTTGATTTCGCTGCTGATCTGATAACCCGCAATGTAACCTTCGTCCTTCAGGACTTTGGCAACAGCTACCTTCAAAGTAGAAGATGGCATGCTTACGACGGACTTTTCAGCCATCTGGGCATTACGGATACGAGTTAGCATGTCCGCTAACGGGTCCTGCATACTCATGGGCTAGACGCTCCTAATACAAAAAAATTAGCCTTACGGCTACTACGTGTCGCCGAGTACATCCATGCGAAAAAAGCACGGGCTCAGGCGAGCCGGGTATTCTAGACACACCCCACAAATGAATCAAGCCCCAAAAGGGGCTTGATTCAAGTTCAAGGTCACCGGCGGTCAGGATCTTGCGAACCCTTCCGCCGCGACTTTGAGATGCTGCTTACCAGCTGGCTTTAACCAGACCCGGTACGTCGCCACGCATTGCTGCTTGACGCAGCATGTTACGGCCGAGGCCGAACTTGCGATAAACGCCGTGCGGACGACCGGTCAAGCGGCAGCGGTTACGCATGCGCGAAGCGCTTGCGTCACGTGGCTGCTTTTGCAGAGCAACTGTTGCTTCCCAACGCGCTTCTGGACTTGCGTTCAGATCTACGATGATCGCTTTCAGTGCTGCACGCTTTTTGGCGTACTTGGCAACAGTGAGCTGACGCTTCAGCTCACGGTTTTTCATGCTCGTCTTGGCCATTTTCCTACTCCAATCAGTTGCGGAACGGGAATTTGAAAGCACGCAACAGGGCGCGACCTTCATCATCGTTCTTGGCAGTGGTGGTCAGGGTAATGTCCAGACCGCGGAGAGCATCGATCTTGTCGTAGTCGATTTCCGGGAAAATGATCTGCTCTTTAACGCCCATGCTGTAGTTACCACGACCATCGAAGGACTTGGCATTCAGGCCGCGGAAGTCGCGAACCCGAGGCAGGGAGATCGACAGCAGACGATCCAGGAATTCATACATACGCTCACGGCGCAGGGTCACTTTGACGCCGATCGGCCAACCTTCACGGACTTTAAAGCCAGCGATGGATTTCCGAGCGTAAGTCACGATGACTTTCTGACCGGTGATCTTTTCCAGGTCGGCAACTGCGTGCTCGATGACTTTTTTGTCACCGACCGCTTCGCCTAAACCCATGTTCAGGGTGATTTTGGTAACGCGTGGAACTTCCATCACGTTCGAAAGCTTAAGTTCTTCCTTAAGCTTCGGTGCGATTTCCTTCCAGTAAATCTCTTTTAGTCGTGCCATGGTCTTCTACCTAGCAGTGTTCAAGCATCAACCGCTTTTTGGGTCGACTTGAAGACACGAATTTTCTTGCCGTCTTCTACTTTGAAACCAACGCGATCAGCTTTGTTGGTTTCGCCGTTGAAAATGGCGACGTTAGAAGCGTCCAGTGGAGCTTCTTTTTCGACGATACCGCCTTGTACGCCCGACATCGGGTTAGGCTTGGTATGACGCTTAACCAGGTTCAGACCGCCAATAACCAGACGGTTGTTAGCGAGAACCTTAAGCACCTTACCGCGCTTACCTTTGTCTTTGCCGGCGATCACGATGATCTCGTCGTCACGACGAATCTTTTGCATGTCGGATCTCCTTACAGCACTTCTGGGGCGAGCGAGACGATCTTCATGAACTTCTCAGTACGAAGTTCACGGGTCACTGGCCCAAAGATACGGGTGCCGATCGGCTCTTGCTTGTTGTTCAGAAGAACAGCAGCGTTGCCATCAAAGCGGATAATGGAGCCATCTGCACGGCGTACGCCGTGACGAGTGCGGACTACAACAGCAGTCATCACTTGGCCTTTTTTCACCTTACCGCGAGGAATTGCTTCCTTGACGGTAACTTTGATGATGTCACCGATACCAGCGTAACGACGATGGGAGCCACCCAGCACCTTGATGCACATAACGCGGCGTGCGCCGCTGTTATCGGCCACATCGAGCATGGATTGAGTCTGAATCATATAATTTCTCCGACCCCTAGTCCTTAGACTTCCACAGCGCGTTCGAGAACATCAACCAGCGCCCAAGACTTGGTCTTGGCCAAAGGACGAGTTTCACGAATAGTGACTTTGTCGCCGATGTGGCACTGATTGGTTTCGTCGTGCGCGTGCAGCTTAGTCGAACGCTTAACGTATTTACCGTAGATCGGGTGCTTAACGCGACGCTCGATCAGAACGGTGATGGTCTTGTCCATTTTGTCGCTGACAACACGGCCAGTCAGCGTACGGACGGTTTTTTCGGCTTCAGCCATGATTACTTACCTGCCTGCTGTTTGAGCACAGTCTTCACGCGAGCGATGTCACGCTTAACTTGCCGGAGCAGGTGAGACTGCCCCAACTGGCCAGTTGCTTTCTGCATACGCAGATTGAACTGGTCGCGCAGCAGGCCGAGCAGTTGCTCGTTAAGCTGCGGCGCGTCTTTTTCACGAAGTTCATTCGCTTTCATCACATCACCGTCCGTTTAACAAAGGCGGTGGCGAGCGGCAGCTTTGCAGCAGCCAGGGCAAAAGCCTCACGCGCCAGCTCTTCAGTAACACCCTCGATTTCATACAGGACTTTGCCTGGCTGAATCTGGGCAACCCAGTATTCCACGCTACCTTTACCTTTACCCATCCGAACTTCGAGTGGCTTTTTGGTGACAGGCTTGTCCGGGAATACACGGATCCAGATCTTGCCGCCACGTTTTACGTGACGGGTCAGAGCACGACGCGCTGACTCGATCTGACGAGCGGTGAGACGACCACGAGCAACAGACTTCAGCGCGAACTCGCCGAAGCTGACTTTGCTACCGCGCAATGCCAGGCCACGGTTGTGACCAGTCATTTGCTTGCGGAACTTCGTACGCTTTGGTTGCAACATTTGGCGTACCCCTTACTTAGCAGCTTTTTTACGAGGCGCTGGTGCTTGCGGTTTCAGCTCTTCTTGGCGACCACCAATTACTTCGCCTTTGAAGATCCAAACCTTTACACCGATCACACCATAAGTGGTGTGAGCTTCGTAGTTGGCATAGTCGATGTCGGCACGCAGGGTGTGCAGAGGCACACGACCTTCGCGATACCATTCAGTACGTGCGATTTCAGCACCGCCGAGACGACCGCTCACTTGGATTTTGATGCCTTTGGCACCAATGCGCATAGCGTTCTGTACAGCGCGCTTCATAGCGCGACGGAACATTACGCGACGCTCCAGCTGCTGAGCTACGCTCTGCGCAACCAACATACCGTCGAGTTCCGGCTTGCGGATTTCTTCGATATTGATGTGCACAGGCACACCCATTTGTTTGGTCAGGTCCTGACGCAGTTTCTCAACATCTTCACCTTTCTTCCCGATAACGATACCCGGACGAGCGGTGTGGATGGTGATACGTGCTGTTTGAGCCGGACGATGGATATCGATACGGCTTACGGACGCGCTTTTTAGTTTGTCTTGGAGATACTCACGCACCTTCAGATCAGCGAACAAATAGTCCGCATAAGTCCGACCGTCTGCGTACCAGACGGAGGTGTGCTCCTTGACGATTCCCAGGCGAATGCCAATGGGATGTACTTTCTGACCCATCTCTTCGACTCCGTTACTTGTCAGCAACCTTGACAGTGATATGGCAAGACCGCTTGACGATGCGATCAGCACGGCCTTTGGCACGTGGCATGATTCGCTTCAGCGAACGCCCTTCGTTGACGAAAACGGTGCTGACTTTAAGGTCATCAACGTCTGCGCCTTCGTTATGCTCGGCGTTGGCTACGGCCGACTCCAGCACTTTCTTCATGATCTCGGCGGCTTTCTTACTGCTGAAAGCCAACAGGTTGAGCGCTTCGCCCACCTTCTTCCCGCGGATCTGGTCGGCGACCAAGCGGGCTTTCTGGGCGGAGATTCGAGCGCCCGACAACTTAGCGGCTACTTCCATCGTTCCTTACCCCTTAACGCTTGGCTTTCTTGTCTGCCACGTGCCCACGATATGTGCGGGTACCGGCAAACTCGCCTAGTTTGTGGCCGACCATGTCTTCGTTCACGAGAACCGGGACATGTTGACGACCGTTATGCACTGCAATGGTCAGACCGACCATCTGTGGCAGGATCATCGAACGACGCGACCAGGTTTTAACTGGTTTGCGATCGTTCTTTTCCGCCGCCACTTCGATCTTCTTCAGTAGGTGAAGATCAATAAAAGGACCTTTTTTCAGAGAACGTGGCACTGTCGTATCCCTCTATTTACTTGCGACGACGGACGATCATTTTGTCGGTACGCTTATTACCACGAGTCTTCGCGCCCTTAGTCGGGAAGCCCCATGGCGATACCGGATGACGACCACCAGAGGTACGACCTTCACCACCACCATGTGGGTGGTCAACCGGGTTCATGGCAACACCACGAACGGTTGGGCGAACGCCACGCCAGCGTTTGGCACCAGCTTTACCCAGCGAACGCAGGCTGTGCTCGGAGTTCGAGACTTCACCCAGGGTCGCGCGGCATTCAGCCAGCACTTTACGCATCTCACCAGAACGCAGACGCAGGGTCACGTAGACACCTTCACGAGCGATCAGCTGAGCCGAAGCACCAGCGGAACGAGCGATTTGCGCGCCTTTACCTGGCTTCAATTCGATGCCGTGTACGGTACTACCAACTGGAATGCTGCGCAGCTGCAACTGGTTGCCCGGCTTGATCGGAGCCAAAGCACCCGAAATCAGCTGATCGCCAGCGTTCACGCCTTTAGGGGCGATGATGTAACGGCGTTCGCCGTCTGCGTACAACATAAGAGCAATGTGAGCAGTACGGTTTGGATCGTATTCGATACGCTCAACAGTGGCTGGAATGCCATCTTTGTCGTTGCGACGGAAATCGACCAGACGATAATGCTGCTTATGGCCACCACCGATGTGACGAGTGGTAATACGACCATTGTTGTTACGACCACCAGACTTCGATTTCTTCTCGAGCAGCGGTGCGTGAGGAGCGCCTTTATGCAGCTCCTGGTTGACCACCTTGACCACATGACGGCGGCCAGGGGAAGTCGGTTTGCATTTAACGATTGCCATGATGCACCCCTTCCTTACTCAGCACTGCTGCTGAAATCGAGATCTTGGCCTGGCTGAAGGGAGATAACTGCCTTCTTCCAGTCATTACGCTTGCCCAGACCGCGAGCAGTGCGCTTGCTCTTACCCAGAACATTCAGGGTAGTAACACGCTCTACTTTCACGCTGAACAGGCTTTCGACGGCCTTCTTGATTTCCAGCTTGGTTGCGTCAGTTGCAACCTTGAAAACGAACTGACCTTTTTTGTCAGCCAGAACCGTAGCCTTTTCGGAAACGTGCGGGCCGAGCAGAACTTTAAATACGCGTTCCTGGTTCATCCCAGCAGCTCCTCGAATTTCTTCACGGCCGACACGGTGATCAACACCTTGTCGTATGCGATCAGACTAACTGGATCGGAACCTTGCACGTCACGTACATCAACGTGTGGCAGGTTGCGAGCAGCCAGGTACAGGTTCTGATCAACTACTTCAGACACGATCAAGACGTCAGTCAAGCCCATGCCAGTCAGTTTGTTCAGCAGATCTTTGGTCTTCGGTGCATCAACAGCGAAGTCCTGAACCACAACCAGACGATCGGTACGCACCAGCTCAGCAAGGATGGAACGCATTGCTGCGCGGTACATCTTCTTGTTCAGCTTCTGGGTGTGATCCTGAGGACGAGCTGCGAAAGTGGTACCGCCGCCACGCCAGATTGGGCTACGGATAGTACCGGCACGAGCACGGCCAGTACCTTTCTGACGCCATGGGCGCTTACCGCCACCACGAACGTCGGAACGGGTCTTTTGCTGCTTGCTACCTTGACGGCCGCCGGCCATGTAGGCCACGACTGCTTGGTGAACCAGCGTCTCGTTGAATTCGCCGCCAAATGTCAGTTCGGAAACTTCGATCGCTTGAGCGTCATTTACATTTAATTGCATGTCAGCTTCCCCTTAACCGCGAGCCTTGGCTGCTGGACGTACAACCAAGTTGCCGCCAGTAGCGCCAGGAACAGCGCCCTTGACCAACAACAGATTGCGTTCAGCGTCCACGCGCACTACTTCAAGAGATTGCACGGTCACGCGCTCAGCGCCCATATGACCGGACATTTTTTTGCCCTTGAATACACGACCAGGAGTCTGGCACTGGCCGATAGAGCCTGGAACGCGGTGGGACACGGAGTTACCGTGGGTATTATCTTGCCCGCGGAAGTTCCAACGCTTGATCGTACCCTGGAAGCCTTTACCCTTGGACTGACCGGTTACATCAACCAGTTGACCAGCGGCGAAGATTTCAGCGTTGATCAGATCGCCGGCCTGGTACTCGCCTTCTTCAAGACGGAATTCCATTACGGTACGACCAGCGGCAACGTTCGCTTTCGCGAAGTGGCCAGCCTGAGCAGCTGTAACACGCGAAGCACGACGCTCGCCTACAGTGACTTGCACTGCACGATAGCCATCGGTCTCTTCAGTTTTGAACTGGGTGACGCGATTCGGCTCGATCTCAATGACCGTGACCGGAATGGAGACACCTTCTTCGGTGAAAATACGGGTCATACCGCATTTACGACCGACTACACCAATAGTCATGTTGTAAACCTCATGAGTGTACGGGGCTTTCACCCGCTATGGCCGCCCATTTCAGAGCGTTACACGACTAAGACCGAGTCTTAGCCGAGGCTGATCTGTACTTCCACACCGGCCGCAAGATCAAGCTTCATAAGAGCATCAACGGTTTTATCCGTTGGCTGGACGATGTCCAGAACGCGCTTATGAGTACGGATCTCGTACTGGTCACGCGCGTCTTTGTTGACGTGCGGGGAGACCAGAACGGTGAACCGCTCTTTACGGGTAGGCAGTGGAATTGGACCACGCACTTGAGCACCAGTACGTTTCGCGGTTTCCACGATTTCCTGGGTGGATTGGTCGATCAGGCGATGGTCAAAAGCCTTCAACCTGATACGGATTTGCTGATTTTGCATTGGATTTCAGACTCCGGCTGCTATTCCCACCGAGCGCAATACGCCCGTTAAAAGGAGGCGCAATTCTATAGACGCCCCATATAGGTGTCAACTGTCTAGTCCTGAAATAGGTTTACACCTATTTCAGTCTCAAAACGCCCGGTGCACCGCATCGGGCGTTTTGTATTTCAGGGATAAGTGCGGCCGCTCCCCGTTGTAGATCAGCACCGACTCATCCACCATTTTTACTGCATCCGCCAAATCTTTGGGGCGGTGCAGCAAAAACTCAGTTTTCAGTATTCCGTTTATCCGCTCTGCCATCGCGTTCTGATAGCAATCGTAGCCGTCCGTCATTGAGCACTTGATCCCATGCTTCGCGTGCATTTGCTGGTACAGGTCGGAACAGTATTGGGCTCCGCGATCCGAGTGATGGATGAGCGGCTGCATGGATTTTCGCTGGCTAACAGCTCTCTGCAACGCTTTGACCACCGACTCTGTGTGCAGGCTGTCATGCACATGATGACCCACGATCTTGCGTGAGTACGCGTCTGTTATCAGGCTGACGTAAACAACACTTTCCCGCGTGGGCAGATAGGTAATATCGGCAACCCAAACCTGCTCGGGCCTGCTGGCGATAACTTGTTCCGGGCCTGCTTTGAGCAGGTTGGGATGGCGACGGAACCGATGATGGCTATGCGTAGTTTTATGATAAGCGCGCTTTCGAGGAACCAGCTCTCGCGCTTCGCGCAAGATGGAAAAAAGACGGTCTCGACCAACAAATACCTGCTCTCCCGCCTCAGTACTCATCAGATAATGCAGCTTGCGCGTGCCTAACCTCGGCTGGCGACGCCGCTTTTCCAGAACAAAGTCCACCACTTGCTGGTCTTGGTGAGCTTTCGCATCAAAGGCTCGGTTACGTTTGTAATAGGCTTGGCGCGAAATGCCCATAAACAGGCAAGCCCTGGTAATGCTCAGGTCTTGGATTTGCCCTTGCGAGAGGACTTGCCGGGTCGCTTTTTTACGATGGACACACCGTAATCATTTTTTAAGACGTTCACGACAGCTTCAAAAAATTGGGCCTTCTGATTGCTCAGCGCCAACTGTTCTTCAAGTTCTTTGATCCGCTGCTCGGGTGTCAGCGGGAGGTTGGGGTCGGTCATCGGCCTGCTCCGCAGCGCTCGGATTGAGGCGCCTTGGCTCCAGTCCTGCCGGCCATGCTTGCGCAACCAAACCAGTACCGTGGACCGGCCCTGAATGCCAAAGCGCCGTTGAGCCTCTTTATAACTCAACTCGCCTTTTTCGACTTGGTCTACGACCGACAATTTAAAAGCTAGCGTGTAGTCACGCTGGCTGCGCCTTTTTCCCGTATCCATTGAATCCTCCTGAAGAAAGGTCAGAAGGTGTAAACCTTATTCAGGACGGGACAAACCCAATAAAAAAGCCCCCGCTAAGCGGGGGCTTTTTCAAACCATCACTTATTAAGCGATGATTTTGGCTACGACGCCAGCGCCGACGGTACGACCGCCTTCACGAATAGCGAAACGCAGACCGTCTTCCATTGCGATGGTTTTGATCAGGGTGACAACCATTTTGATGTTGTCGCCTGGCATTACCATTTCAACGCCTTCCGGCAGTTCGCAGTTACCGGTCACGTCAGTGGTCCGGAAGTAGAACTGTGGACGGTAGCCTTTGAAGAACGGAGTGTGACGACCGCCTTCTTCTTTGCTCAACACGTACACTTCAGCTTCGAAGGTAGTGTGCGGCTTGACCGAACCTGGCTTGACCAGAACCTGGCCACGCTCAACGTCGTCACGCTTGGTGCCGCGCAGCAGCACGCCGCAGTTCTCGCCAGCACGACCTTCGTCGAGCAGCTTACGGAACATTTCAACACCGGTGCAGGTGGTGACGGTAGTGTCACGCAGACCAACGATTTCCAGTGGATCCTGAACCTTGACGATACCGCGCTCGATACGACCGGTTACAACAGTACCGCGACCGGAGATCGAGAATACGTCTTCGATTGGCATCAGGAACGGCTTGTCGATAACACGGACTGGATCTGGAATGTAGCTGTCCAGAGTCTCAACCAGTTTACGAACGGCAGTGGTGCCCATTTCGTTGTCGTCTTGGCCGTTCAGAGCCATCAGAGCCGAACCGATGATGATCGGAGTGTCGTCGCCCGGGAAGTCGTAAGTGCTCAGCAGATCGCGCACTTCCATCTCAACCAGTTCCAGCAGCTCAGCGTCGTCTACCATGTCAGCCTTGTTCAGGAAGACAACGATGTACGGAACGCCAACCTGACGGGACAGCAGGATGTGCTCACGGGTTTGTGGCATCGGACCATCAGCGGCCGAGCAAACCAGAATAGCGCCGTCCATTTGAGCAGCACCGGTGATCATGTTCTTCACATAGTCAGCGTGACCTGGGCAGTCAACGTGAGCGTAGTGACGGATCAGCGAGTTGTACTCGACGTGAGCGGTGTTGATGGTGATACCACGAGCCTTCTCTTCCGGAGCGCTGTCGATCTTGTCGAAAGCAACAACGGCCGAACCGAATACTTCGGAGCAGACGCGAGTCAGAGCAGCGGTCAGCGTGGTTTTACCGTGGTCGACGTGACCGATGGTGCCAACGTTGACGTGCGGAAGGGAACGATCAAATTTTTCTTTAGCCACGACAATTAACTCCTAGCCTAAAGGGCTGAATCAGCCTTGTTTTTTGGTAACGGTTTCGACGATGTGCGACGGAGCCGTATTGTATTTTTTGAATTCCATAGAGTAGCTTGCGCGACCTTGGGACATGGAGCGAACGTCGGTTGCGTAACCGAACATCTCACCCAACGGAACCTCGGCACGAATCACTTTGCCGGAAACCGTATCTTCCATACCCAGGATCATGCCGCGACGACGGTTAAGGTCGCCCATCACGTCACCCATATAGTCTTCAGGTGTAACAACCTCTACCGCCATGATCGGCTCAAGCAGCTCACCACCGCCCTTCTGGGCCAGTTGCTTGGTCGCCATGGATGCAGCCACCTTAAACGCCATCTCGTTGGAGTCGACGTCGTGGTAGGAACCATCAAACACAGTAGCCTTCAGGCCGATCAGCGGATAGCCGGCAACAACGCCGTTCTTCATCTGCTCTTCGATACCCTTCTGGATAGCCGGGATGTATTCCTTAGGAACCACACCACCCACTACTTCGTTCACGAATTGCAGACCTTCCTGACCTTCGTCAGCAGGGGCAAAACGGATCCAGCAGTGGCCAAACTGACCACGACCGCCGGACTGACGAACGAACTTGCCTTCGATTTCACAGTTCTTCGTGATGCGCTCACGATAGGAAACTTGAGGCTTACCGATGTTGGCTTCAACGTTGAACTCACGGCGCATCCGGTCAACCAGGATATCCAGGTGCAGCTCGCCCATGCCGGAGATGATCGTTTGACCAGTCTCTTCATCAGTCTTGACGCGGAAAGATGGATCTTCCTGAGCAAGTTTGCCCAGAGCGATACCCATTTTTTCCTGGTCATCCTTGGTCTTAGGCTCAACGGCAACCGAAATAACCGGCTCCGGGAAGTCCATGCGAACCAGGATGATTGGCTTGTCAGCGCTGCACAAGGTTTCGCCGGTGGTGACGTCCTTCATGCCGATCAAGGCCGCGATGTCACCAGCGCGTACTTCCTTGATTTCTTCACGGGCGTTTGCGTGCATCTGCACCATACGACCCACGCGCTCTTTCTTGCCTTTAACCGAGTTGATCACGCCGTCGCCGGAGGCCAACACGCCCGAGTAAACTCGAACGAAGGTCAAAGTACCCACGAATGGATCGGTAGCGATTTTGAAAGCCAGAGCCGAGAACGGCTCGCTGTCATCTGCATGACGCTCCATCTGCTTTTCCTCGTCATCCGGGTCAGTACCCTTGATGGCAGGAATGTCGGTTGGAGCAGGCAGGTAATCGATAACGGCGTCGAGAACCAGGGGAACGCCCTTGTTCTTGAACGAAGAACCGCAAACAGCCAAGACGATTTCGCCAGCGATAGTACGCTGACGCAGAGCGGCCTTGATTTCCGCGTTGGTGAGTTCTTCACCTTCGAGGTACTTGTTCATCAGCTCTTCGCTGGCTTCGGCCGCAGCCTCAACCATGTTGCCGCGCCATTCGTCAGCCAGTTCCTGCAGTTCAGCAGGAATAGGCTTGCGAACTGGAACCATGCCTTTGTCGGAGTCGTTCCAGTACACAGCTTCCATGGCCATCAGATCGATCTGACCCTGGAAGTTGTCTTCGGAACCGATAGCCAACTGGATTGGCACTGGAGTGTGACCCAGACGCTGCTTGATCTGACCGATCACGCGCAGGAAGTTCGCACCAGCACGGTCCATCTTGTTTACGTAAACAAGACGTGGAACGCCGTATTTGTTGGCTTGACGCCATACGGTTTCCGACTGAGGCTCGACACCCGAGGTGCCGCAGAACACAACGACCGCGCCGTCGAGAACACGCAGGGAACGCTCAACTTCAATAGTGAAGTCCACGTGACCCGGGGTGTCGATGACGTTAAAGCGGTATTGGTCCTTGTGCTGCTTCTCGGAACCCTGCCAGAAGGCGGTAATGGCAGCAGAAGTAATGGTAATACCACGCTCCTGCTCCTGAACCATCCAGTCTGTGGTCGCGGCGCCGTCATGCACCTCGCCCATTTTGTGACTTTTGCCAGTGTAAAAAAGGACGCGCTCGGTGGTGGTCGTTTTACCAGCATCCACGTGAGCAACGATACCAATGTTACGGTAGCGATTAATCGGTGTTGTACGAGCCATAAAGCCCTCGCAAAATTAGTGACGCTAAAATTAGAAGCGGTAGTGCGAGAAAGCTTTGTTAGCTTCAGCCATACGGTGCACGTCTTCACGCTTCTTAACTGCAGCACCTTTACCTTCGGCAGCGTCCAACAGTTCGCCAGCCAAACGCAGAGCCATAGACTTCTCGCCGCGCTTACGGGCGAAGTCTACCAACCAGCGCATTGCCAGAGCGTTACGACGGGACGGACGAACTTCAACCGGAACCTGGTAAGTAGCACCGCCTACACGGCGCGACTTTACTTCGACCAGCGGAGCGATGGCGTCGAGAGCTTTCTCGAAGATTTCCAGGGGGTCGCTGTTCTTGCGTTCTTTAACCTTTTCCAGCGCGCCATAAACGATACGCTCGGCAACGGCTTTCTTGCCGCTTTCCATCACGTGGTTCATGAACTTGGCCAGAATTTGGCTTCCGTATTTTGGATCGTCAAGCACTTCGCGCTTGGCTGCTACGCGTCTTCTTGGCATGGATAAGCCCTCAAACGGTCTTCAGGTTCGCTCGGAATCGGTGCCCTCTCGGGACGCCTCCGACCTTACTCTTATCGACTCAGAAAAATAGATGATTCAGTTTTTACAAAAAGCCGCTACTACTTAGGCTTCTTGGTACCGTACTTCGAACGACCCTGGTTACGCCCTTTAACGCCGGAAGTATCCAAAGAACCGCGAACGGTGTGATAACGAACGCCTGGCAAGTCTTTTACACGACCGCCGCGGATCAGTACCACGCTGTGCTCTTGCAGGTTGTGGCCTTCACCGCCGATGTACGAGGAAACCTCGAAACCGTTGGTCAGACGCACACGGCATACTTTACGCAGTGCCGAGTTAGGTTTTTTCGGCGTGGTGGTATACACACGGGTGCATACGCCACGACGTTGCGGGCAGTTCTGCAGCGCAGGCACGTCGGATTTCTCGACGATACGCTTACGCGGCTGACGTACCAGCTGGTTGATAGTTGCCATCTACTAGCTCCACTGTTGTCTTGCGACGCTATTGTCTTGCAAGAAAAGCAAAATGGCAGGAACGAATTCCCGCCAAATTTAGGGGTACAAGAGTCTAAAGAGGATCTTGCCCCCAGTCAAGGCAAGGCCCCGATCTCGCCTCTCATCCAATCTCGACAGTTTGTCTCGATTCGATGAACGGAGCGACCAGGGCCTCACACTCATTTATCGCAGAACTCAGTTACCGCTTGAGTTCAGCGCTTCGGTCAGTGCAGCTTCCACTTCACTGGCGCTTACGCGCAGCGGTTTGTCCGCTTCACGACGACGCTTACGCTCGCTGTGATAAGCCAAACCGGTACCGGCCGGGATCAGACGACCCACGACCACGTTTTCTTTCAGGCCGCGCAGGTAATCGCGTTTGCCGGTTACCGCCGCTTCGGTCAGTACACGAGTGGTTTCCTGAAAGGAAGCAGCCGAGATGAACGATTCGGTGGACAACGACGCTTTGGTGATACCCAACAGTACGCGAGTGAACTTGGAAACGAATTTCTCGTCGCCAGCCAGACGCTCGTTCTCTACCAGAACGTGAGTCAATTCCATCTGGTCGCCCTTGATGAAACTGGAATCGCCGGATTCAGCGATTTCAACTTTACGCAGCATCTGACGCAGGATGGTCTCGATGTGCTTGTCATTGATCTTCACGCCTTGCAGACGGTAAACGTCCTGGATCTCGTTCACGATGTACTTGGCCAGCGCACTCACACCCAGCAGACGCAGGATGTCGTGTGGATCGCTCGGGCCGTCGGAGATAACTTCGCCGCGGTTTACCTGCTCGCCTTCGAAGACGTTCAGGTGACGCCACTTCGGAATCAGCTCTTCGTACGGATCGCTACCGTCGTTCGGGGTAATGACCAGACGGCGCTTGCCTTTGGTCTCTTTACCGAACGCGATGGTGCCGCTGACTTCAGCCAGAATCGAAGCTTCCTTCGGACGACGGGCTTCAAACAAGTCGGCAACACGCGGCAGACCACCGGTGATGTCACGGGTCTTCGAAGTCTCTTGCGGAATACGAGCGATAACATCACCGATGGCGATTTTCGCACCATCCGCTACACCGACAAGGGCGTTGGCAGGCAGGAAGTACTGAGCAATTACGTCGGTTCCCGGCAGCAAGAGATCCTTGCCGTTGTCATCGACCATTTTCACAGCAGGACGGATATCTTTACCGGCAGCTGGACGGTCTTTGGCGTCGAGTACTTCAATGTTGGTCATACCGGTCAATTCGTCAGTCTGACGCTTGATCGTGATGCCTTCTTCCATGCCCACGTAGGTCACGGTACCTTTCATTTCGGTAACGATTGGGTGAGTGTGCGGATCCCACTTGGCCACGATAGCGCCAGCGTCGACCTTGTCACCTTCTTTAACCGAAATTACAGCACCGTACGGCAGCTTGTAACGCTCGCGCTCACGACCGAAGTCATCAGCGATTGCCAGCTCACCGGAACGGGATACAGCCACCAGGCAGCCATCCACTCGCTCCACGTGCTTCAAATTGTGCAGACGAACGGTACCGCCATTCTTCACCTGGACACTGTCCGCAGCGGAGGTCCGGCTTGCCGCACCACCGATGTGGAACGTACGCATGGTCAGCTGGGTACCCGGCTCACCGATGGACTGGGCAGCGATAACGCCGACCGCTTCACCGATGTTCACCTGGTGACCACGAGCCAGATCGCGGCCATAGCACTTGGCGCAGATGCCATAGCGGGTTTCGCAGCTGATCGGCGAACGCACGATCACTTCGTCGATGCTGTTCAGCTCGATGAACTCGACCCACTTCTCGTCTACCAGCGTACCGCCTGGAACGATAACTTCTTCGGTACCCGGCTTGAACACGTCGCGAGCAATAACGCGACCCAGTACGCGCTCACCCAATGGCTCAACAACATCACCGCCTTCAATGTGCGGAGTCATCACCAGGCCATGTTCGGTGCCGCAATCGATCTCGGTCACGACCAGATCCTGCGCCACGTCCACCAGACGACGAGTCAGGTAACCGGAGTTCGCAGTTTTCAATGCGGTATCCGCCAAACCTTTACGAGCACCGTGCGTAGAGATGAAGTACTGAAGTACGCTCAAACCTTCACGGAAATTCGCAGTAATCGGCGTTTCGATGATGGAACCGTCCGGCTTGGCCATAAGGCCACGCATACCGGCGAGCTGACGGATCTGCGCAGCAGAACCCCGTGCGCCCGAGTCGGCCATCATGTACATCGAGTTAAAGGACTCCTGGTCGACTTCGACGCCGTGACGGTCGATGACTTTCTCTTTCGAGAGGTTGGCCATCATCGCCTTGGAAACTTCGTCGTTCGCCTTGGACCAAAGGTCGATCACTTTGTTGTACTTCTCGCCCTGAGTTACCAGGCCGGAGGCGTACTGACTTTCGATCTCTTTCACTTCGTCGGTAGCCGCACCGATGATGCGGGCTTTTTCATCGGGGATAACGAAGTCGTTAACCCCGATGGAAACGCCGGAGATAGTCGAATAAGCAAAACCGGTGTACATCAACTGGTCAGCGAAGATCACGGTCTCTTTTAAACCAACCACGCGGTAGCACTGGTTGATCAGCTTGGAGATCGCCTTTTTCTTCATCGGCTGGTTGACGACGTCGTACGACAGGCCAGGCGGAACAACCTGGAACAACAGCGCACGACCGACGGTTGTGTCGACGATACGGGTGTTCTTGACGCTGCCACCGTCACGATCGTTTACGGTTTCGTGGATACGGACTTTGACCTTGGCGTGCAGTGCGGCTTCGCCGGCACGGAACACACGGTCAACTTCCTGCAGATCCGCAAATACACGACCTTCGCCCTTGGCGTTGATCGCTTCACGAGTCATGTAGTACAGACCCAATACAACGTCCTGCGAAGGAACGATGATTGGCTCACCGTTGGCTGGCGACAGAATGTTGTTGGTCGACATCATCAACGCACGCGCTTCCAACTGGGCTTCCAGTGTCAGCGGTACGTGCACGGCCATTTGGTCGCCGTCGAAGTCGGCGTTGTACGCAGCACAAACCAGAGGGTGCAGCTGGATAGCCTTGCCTTCGATCAGTACGGGTTCAAACGCCTGGATACCCAGACGGTGAAGGGTCGGTGCACGGTTGAGGAGAACCGGGTGTTCGCGAATGACTTCAGCGAGAACGTCCCAGACTTCCGGCAGCTCGCGCTCGACCATCTTCTTGGCTGCTTTGATGGTGGTCGCGAGACCACGCATTTCGAGCTTGCCGAAAATGAACGGTTTGAACAGCTCGAGCGCCATTTTCTTCGGCAGACCGCACTGGTGCAGACGCAGGGTCGGACCTACGGTGATAACCGAACGACCGGAGTAGTCAACACGCTTACCGAGCAAGTTCTGACGGAAGCGACCTTGCTTACCCTTGATCATGTCAGCCAGGGATTTCAGAGGACGCTTGTTGGAACCGGTGATAGCGCGGCCACGACGACCGTTGTCGAGCAGTGCATCGACAGCTTCCTGCAACATGCGCTTTTCGTTGCGCACGATGATGTCCGGAGCGGACAGATCAAGCAGACGCTTCAAGCGGTTGTTACGGTTGATCACTCGACGATACAGATCGTTGAGGTCGGAAGTCGCAAAGCGACCGCCATCCAGCGGGACCAGTGGACGCAGATCTGGCGGCAGAACCGGCAGAACGGTCAGCACCATCCATTCTGGAAGGTTGCCGGAACCCTGGAAGGCTTCCATCAACTTCAGACGCTTGGACAGCTTCTTGATTTTGGTTTCGGAGTTGGTTTGCGGAATTTCTTCACGCAGACGGCCAATCTCGTGTTCCAGATCGATAGCGTGCAGCAGTTCACGGACAGCTTCGGCACCCATGCGGGCATCGAAATCGTCGCCGAACTCTTCCAGCGCTTCGAAGTACTGCTCATCGTTCAGCAGCTGACCTTTTTCAAGGGTGGTCATGCCTGGATCGATAACGACATAGCTCTCGAAGTAGAGAACGCGTTCGATATCACGCAGGGTCATGTCCATCAGCAAACCGATACGCGACGGCAGCGATTTCAGGAACCAGATGTGGGCAACCGGCGAAGCCAGTTCGATGTGCGCCATGCGCTCACGACGAACCTTGGCCAGTGCAACTTCAACGCCGCACTTCTCGCAAATCACGCCGCGATGCTTCAAGCGCTTGTACTTACCGCACAGGCACTCGTAATCCTTTACCGGGCCAAAGATCTTGGCGCAGAACAGGCCGTCACGCTCAGGTTTGAACGTACGGTAGTTGATGGTTTCCGGCTTTTTAACTTCACCGAACGACCACGAACGGATCATCTCAGGCGATGCCAACCCGATACGGATGGCGTCGAACTCTTCGACTTGACCCTGGTTTTTCAGCAAATTCAGTAGGTCTTTCAAGGCCTTTCCTCCTGGCGGAGCAGAGAGCGGGCAATCCTGCCCCGCTCTCGATTCGCGTCACGTGTTATTCGGTTTCCAGATCGATATCGATGCCGAGGGAACGAATTTCCTTGATCAACACGTTGAAAGACTCGGGCATGCCCGGCTCCATACGGTGATCGCCATCCACGATGTTTTTGTACATCTTGGTACGGCCGTTCACATCGTCCGACTTCACTGTGAGCATTTCTTGCAGAGTGTAAGCAGCACCGTATGCTTCCAGTGCCCAGACCTCCATCTCCCCGAAACGCTGACCACCGAACTGTGCCTTACCACCCAGCGGCTGCTGGGTAACCAGGCTGTACGAACCGGTAGAACGAGCGTGCATCTTGTCGTCTACCAAGTGGTTCAGCTTCAGCATGTACATGTAGCCAACAGTAACCGGGCGCTCGAACTTGTTGCCAGTACGGCCGTCGGTCAGCTGCATCTGGCCACTTTCCGGCAGGTCTGCCAGTTTCAGCATGGCCTTGATTTCGCTTTCCTTGGCACCGTCGAACACTGGAGTGGCCATTGGAACGCCGCCACGCAGGTTCTTCGCCAGATCCAGGATTTCCTGATCGGAGAAGCTGTCGAGATCTTCGTTACGACCGCCGATCTGGTTGTATATCTCGTCGAGGAATTTACGAAGCTCGGCGACTTTGCGCTGCTCTTCGATCATCCGGTTGATCTTCTCGCCCAGACCTTTGGCCGCGAGGCCAAGGTGTGTTTCGAGGATCTGACCAACGTTCATACGCGAAGGTACGCCCAGCGGGTTGAGGACGACGTCGACCGGCGTGCCATTGGCATCGTGCGGCATGTCTTCAACCGGCATGATCACGGAGACCACACCTTTGTTACCGTGACGACCGGCCATCTTGTCGCCCGGCTGGATGCGACGACGGATTGCCAGGTAAACCTTGACGATTTTCAGCACGCCTGGAGCCAGGTCATCGCCCTGCTGCAGTTTGCGCTTCTTGTCTTCGAACTTGTCGTCCAGCAGACGGCGGCGATCAACGATATAGGCCTGCGCCTTCTCGAGCTGCTCGTTCAGAGCATCTTCAGCCATGCGCAGTTTGAACCACTGACCATGCTCAAGACCGTCGAGAACTTCGTCGGTGATTTCCTGACCTTTCTTCAGACCGGCGCCGCCTTCGGCTTTGTGGCCGACCAGAGCGGAACGCAGACGTTCGAAAGTGGCGCCTTCAACGATACGGAACTCTTCATTCAAATCCTTGCGGATTTCGTCGAGTTGAGTCTTCTCGATCGACAGCGCACGAGCATCACGCTCAACGCCGTCACGGGTGAAGACCTGTACGTCGATGACGGTTCCCTTGGTGCCAGTCGGCACGCGCAGGGAGGTATCTTTAACGTCGCTGGCTTTTTCACCGAAGATGGCACGCAACAGCTTCTCTTCCGGAGTCAGTTGGGTCTCGCCTTTCGGAGTGACCTTACCAACCAGGATGTCGCCTGCGCCTACTTCGGCACCTACATAAACGATACCGGCTTCGTCCAGTTTGTTCAGTGCAGCTTCACCCACGTTCGGGATGTCTGCAGTGATTTCCTCTGGCCCAAGCTTGGTGTCACGTGCCACACAGGTCAGTTCCTGAATGTGGATCGTGGTAAAGCGATCTTCTTGAACTACACGCTCGGACAGGCAGATGGAGTCTTCGAAGTTGAAGCCGTTCCATGCCATGAACGCGATGCGCATGTTCTGACCCAGAGCCAGCTCACCCATATCGGTGGACGGACCGTCGGCCATGATGTCGCTACGCTGAACCCGATCACCTTTACGCACCAGCGGACGCTGGTTGATGCAGGTGTTCTGGTTGGAGCGGGTGTATTTGGTCAGGTTGTAGATGTCGACACCAGCTTCGCCGGTTTCAACTTCGTCATCAGCAACACGAACCACGATACGGCTGGCGTCGACGGAATCGATAACGCCACCACGACGAGCCACGACGCAAACGCCGGAGTCACGGGCTACGTTACGCTCCATGCCGGTACCAACCAGCGGCTTGTCAGCGCGCAGGGTCGGTACAGCTTGACGCTGCATGTTCGAACCCATCAACGCACGGTTGGCGTCATCGTGCTCGAGGAACGGGATCAGCGACGCTGCAACCGAAACTACCTGCTTCGGCGATACGTCCATCAAGGTAACGTCTTCCGGTGCCTTGACGGTGAACTCGTTCAAGTGACGAACAGCGACCAACTCGTCGATCAGGACTTTCTTGTCGTTCATCGTGGCCGAAGCCTGAGCGATCACATGATCGGCCTCTTCGATGGCGGACAGGAACACGATCTCGTCGGTGACCAGAGCGTTTTTCACCACGCGGTACGGGCTCTCGAGGAAACCGTACTGGTTGGTGCGCGCATAGGCGGCCAGGGAGTTGATCAGACCGATGTTCGGACCTTCCGGCGTTTCAATCGGGCAGACACGACCGTAGTGAGTCGGGTGTACGTCACGAACTTCAAAGCCTGCGCGCTCACGAGTCAAACCGCCCGGGCCGAGTGCAGACACACGACGCTTGTGGGTGATCTCGGACAGCGGGTTGTTCTGGTCCATGAACTGGGACAGCTGGCTGGAACCGAAGAACTCTTTCACCGCCGCAGCCACTGGCTTGGCGTTGATCAGGTCTTGCGGCATCAGGCCTTCGCTTTCTGCCATCGACAGACGCTCTTTGACCGCACGCTCAACACGTACCAGGCCAACGCGGAACTGGTTCTCGGCCATTTCGCCTACACAGCGAACACGACGGTTACCCAGGTGGTCGATGTCATCGACGATGCCTTTACCGTTACGGATGTCGACCAGAGTCTTCAATACCGCGACGATGTCTTCTTTGCACAACACGCCCGAACCTTCGATCTCGGTACGACCGATACGACGGTTGAACTTCATCCGGCCGACCGCAGACAGGTCATAGCGCTCTGGGCTGAAGAACAGGTTGTTGAACAGAGTTTCGGCAGCGTCTTTGGTTGGCGGCTCGCCTGGACGCATCATGCGATAGATCTCGACCAGCGCTTCCAATTGGTTGCTGGTGGAGTCGATCTTCAGGGTGTCGGAGACGAACGGACCGCAGTCGATATCGTTGGTGTACAGAGTTTCGATACGAACAACCTGGGCCTTGGCGATTTTCGCCAGGATCTCGGTGTTCAGCTCGGTGTTGCACTCTGCCAGGATTTCGCCGGTTGCCGGATGCACGATGACCTTGGCTGTAGTGCGACCCAGGACGTAGTCCAGAGGCACTTGAAGCTCTTTGATCCCGGCTTTTTCCAGCTGGTTAATGTGGCGAGCGGTAATACGACGACCCTGCTCGACAATAACCTTGCCTTTGTCGTCCAGGATATCCAGGACAGCGATTTCACCACGCAGGCGCTGAGGCACCAGTTCCAGGCTGAGGTTTTCACCTTGCACGTGGAAGACGTTGGTGGTGTAGAACGCGTCCAGCACTTCTTCGGTGGTATAGCCCAGCGCTCGCAGCAGTACCGATGCAGGCAGCTTGCGACGACGGTCAATACGAACGAACACGCAGTCTTTCGGGTCGAACTCGAAGTCCAGCCACGAACCGCGGTAAGGAATGATGCGCGCGGAGTACAGCAGTTTACCGGAGCTGTGCGTCTTGCCACGGTCATGGTCAAAGAACACGCCCGGGGAACGGTGCAGCTGGGAAACGATTACACGCTCGGTACCGTTGATTACGAACGTACCGTTTTCAGTCATCAGGGGGATTTCACCCATGTAGACTTCTTGCTCTTTGATGTCCTTGATCGCTTTGTTCGACGATTCTTTGTCGAAAATGATCAGGCGCACTTTTACCCGCAAAGGTACGGCGTAAGTTACACCGCGCAACACGCATTCTTTGACATCAAATGCCGGTTCGCCCAGGCGATAACCGACGTACTCCAGCGCAGCATTGCCGGAGTAGCTGATGATCGGGAAAACGGATTTGAAGGCCGCATGCAGGCCCACGTCGCGGAACTGATCTTTAGTCGCTCCCGCCTGCAAGAATTCACGATACGAATCCAGCTGGATTGCCAAGAGATACGGCACATCCATGACGTCCGGCAACTTGCTAAAGTCCTTGCGGATACGTTTTTTCTCAGTATATGAGTAAGCCATCAGCGTTCCCCAGCTTGGTCACCTGCTTGTTTGGCCCCTCCCGACGGGAGCAGCCAGAAAATCTTGCAAACCCCATGGTTTGCACCACCGCATCGGGTGGTTACAGCTCGCTACCAGCACCGACCCAGTCGGCTGCCAATAACGGAAAAAGGCCGGTGGCAAGAGCCACCAGCCATCAGCCTTTCGCTTAACGCTTGGGCTGGAGGTGCAAAGTCGATGCTTACTTCAGCTCGACTTTAGCGCCTGCTTCTTCCAGAGTGGCTTTGGCTTTGTCAGCTGCGTCTTTCGATACAGCTTCCAGAACGATGCCAGGAGCGCCGTCAACTACAGCCTTGGCTTCTTTCAGACCCAGACCGGTCAGTTCACGTACTGCCTTGATCACGTTAACTTTCTTCTCGCCAGCTTCGGTCAGCATGACGTTGAATTCAGTTTGTTCTTCAACAACGGCAGCAACAGCAGCTGGACCAGCGGAAGCAGCGGCAGCGGAAACGCCGAACTTCTCTTCCATGGCCTTGATCAGCTCAACGATTTCCAGAACGGATTTTTCGCCGATTGCTTCGATGATTTGGTCGTTAGTCAGAGACATGACTATAAATTCCTGTATTGGGGTGACAGCCTACGCGGCCATCGAAATAAACAATAAACGCTGAAAGGAGTCGCTTGGCCTTAGGCTGCAGCTGCTTCTTTCTGGTCGCGAAGGGCCGCCAGAGTACGAGCCAACTTGCTGGTTGCGCCTTGAATCACGCTCATCAGCTGAGAAATTGCTTCGTCACGGGTCGGCAGACTTGCCAGTACGTCGATCTGATTAGCTGCGAGGAACTTGCCCTCGAACGCAGCTGCCTTGATCTCGAACTTATCCTGACCTTTTGCGAATTCTTTGAAGATACGAGCAGCAGCGCCCGGATGTTCTTTCGAAAATGCAATCAAGGTCGGGCCAGTGAACACGTCGTTGAGCACGTCATATTGAGTGCCAGCAACGGCGCGCTTCAGCAGTGTGTTACGTACAACACGTACGTAAACGCCAGCTTCACGAGCCTCTTTACGGAGTCCGGTCATAGCGCCAACTGTCACGCCGCGGGCATCAGCCACAACAGCAGACAGGGCAACATTGGCAGCCTCGTTGACTTCAGCGACGATGGCCTTCTTGTCTTCGAGTTTAATTGCCACGGGTTTAACTCCTGCTTGTTACCGTTTCATCCAACCGGAGCCGGATGTCGTTTTGGTGTCTGATTCGGTAAGGAACCGGGAGCACCATCTGCGTAGGCTTGAGGTTTAAGACTTACGTCGCCTACGGTCTTGGATAGCCCCCGCCAGGCAGGGACCCCAATCTTTCAACTGGCGCGATCACTCGCGCCAGCCTGTGTCTTACGCGTCGAGCGAGCCTTGGTCGATGACCAGACCTGGGCCCATGGTGGTGCTCAGGGTAACGCGCTTGACGTAAATGCCTTTCGAGGAAGCTGGCTTGATACGCTTCAGATCAGCGATCAGGGCTTCAACGTTTTCCTTTAGCTTGACGGCGTCGAAGCCGATCTTGCCAACGGAGGTGTGGATGATGCCGTTTTTGTCGGTGCGATAACGAACCTGACCAGCTTTGGCGTTTTTAACCGCGGTAGCTACGTCCGGAGTTACGGTGCCGACCTTAGGGTTAGGCATCAGACCACGTGGGCCGAGGATCTGACCCAATTGACCCACAACGCGCATTGCATCCGGGGATGCGATAACTACGTCATAGTTCAGGTCGCCGCCTTTCATTTCGGCAGCCAGATCGTCCATACCTACACGATCAGCGCCGGCAGCCAGAGCGGCCTCAGCAGCTGGACCCTGGGTGAACACGGCAACGCGAACAGTCTTGCCAGTGCCGTGTGGCAGCACAGTAGCGCTACGAACAACCTGGTCGGATTTACGCGGGTCAACACCCAGGTTCACAGCGATGTCAAAAGACTCGCTGAACTTGACGGTCGACAGCTCGGCCAGCAGAGCAGCAGCGTCTACAAAGTTGTAGGACTTGCCTGCTTCGATTTTGCCGGCGATAGCCTTTTGACGTTTGGTCAACTTAGCCATTACACACCCTCCACGTTAAGGCCCATGCTACGAGCAGAACCGGCGATAGTGCGCACGGCTGCATCCATATCAGCTGCAGTCAGATCCGCGTTTTTGGTTTTCGCGATTTCTTCCAGCTGAGCACGGGTCACAGTGCCGACCTTAACGGTGTTCGGACGAGCGGAACCGCTAGTCAGACCGGCCGCCTTCTTCAGCAGCACCGAAGCAGGGGTGGATTTTGTTTCGAAAGTGAAACTACGGTCGCTGTAGACAGTGATGATCACTGGAGTCGGCAGACCTGGCTCAATACCCTGAGTACGGGCATTAAAGGCCTTGCAGAATTCCATGATGTTCACGCCGTGCTGACCCAGTGCAGGACCAACAGGTGGGCTTGGGTTAGCCTGAGCGGCCTTCACTTGCAGCTTGATGTAAGCGGTAATCTTCTTGGCCATGAGGCACTCCAATTACGGGTTCTAACGCCTCGAAAGGCTCCCCGGTTACTTGCGCGTTTATCCCAGTGACGACAAAACCCCACAGCCTAGGGCTGTGGGGTTGGGATGCTTGCTCAGCTAGACCTTTTCGACCTGACTGAACTCAAGCTCTACCGGAGTAGAGCGACCGAAAATGAGCACTGCCACCTGGATGCGGCTCTTTTCGTAGTTAACCTCTTCGACCGTGCCGGTAAAATCAGCAAACGGCCCGTCGTTGACGCGCACGGACTCGCCTGGCTCGAACAACGTCTTCGGCTTCGGCTTGTCGCTGCCATCAGCAACACGACGCAGAATCGCTTCTGCCTCTTTATCTGTAATTGGTGCAGGCTTATCAGCAGTACCGCCGATGAAACCCATCACCCGAGGAGTATCCTTGACCAAGTGCCAAGTACCCTCATTCATGTCCATCTGAACCAGCACATACCCTGGGAAGAACTTGCGCTCGCTTTTGCGCTTCTGGCCATTACGCATTTCAACCACTTCTTCAGTGGGAACCAGAATTTCGCCGAAGCCATCTTCCATGCCAGCCAGCTTTACGCGCTCTACCAACGAGCGCATGACATGCTTCTCGTAACCGGAGTAAGCATGCACAACGTACCAACGCTTAGCCACGGGACACCCTTAGCCGACAATCAAGGAAACAAGCCAGCCGAGCAGGGAATCAAGCCCCCACAACAGCAACGCCATTACCAGAACAACAGCCACAACGATCAATGTGGTCTGCGTGGTTTCTTGGCGAGTTGGCCAAACGACTTTACGAATCTCGGTGCGAGCTTCCTTAACCAGTACAAAGAAAGACTTGCCCTTGGCTGTCTGCAAGCCTACAAAGGCAGCTACAGCAGCAATGGCAAGCAAAGCTAGTACGCGGTACAGGATCGGCGAAGCAGAGTAATACTGATTGCCAACAACGCCAACAACCACCAAAGCAACTACTACTAGCCACTTGAGCAGATCGAAGCGAGAGCCTTGAGCTTCAGCTTGAGGAGTCATCTATGAAGATCCTGTGAAAAGAAAGCCAAACCCACCAAGTGAATCTGGCAGGTCAGGAGGGAATCGAACCCCCAACCTACGGTTTTGGAGACCGTCGCTCTGCCAATTGAGCTACTGACCTAAAACAAAATCAGGCCGACCATTATGCCGGCCCGAAAAAGACATTACAACAACTTACTCGATGACTTTTGCCACAACCCCTGCGCCGACGGTACGACCGCCTTCACGGATTGCAAAACGCAAACCATCTTCCATTGCGATGGTTTTGATCAGGGTAACGGTCATCTGAACGTTATCCCCCGGCATTACCATCTCAACACCTTCGGGCAACTCACAGTTACCAGTCACGTCAGTCGTACGGAAGTAGAACTGCGGACGGTAGCCTTTGAAGAACGGCGTATGACGACCACCCTCCTCCTTGCTCAAAACGTAAACTTCTGCAGTGAACTTGGTATGCGGCTTGACAGTGCCCGGCTTGACCAGCACCTGCCCGCGCTCAACATCATCACGCTTCGTACCGCGAAGCAATACACCGCAGTTTTCGCCAGCACGACCTTCGTCGAGCAATTTGCGAAACATTTCAACACCAGTACAAGTCGTTTTGACCGTGTCACGAAGACCAACAATCTCAACTTCTTCCTGGATGCGCACAATGCCACGCTCAACACGACCCGTCACAACAGTACCGCGACCGGAGATCGAGAACACATCCTCGATCGGCATCAAGAACGGCTTGTCGATCGCGCGCTCAGGCTGCGGAATATAGCTATCCAGCGTCTCGACCAACTTCTTGACGGCAGTGGTACCCATCTCGTTGTCGTCTTGACCATTCAACGCCATCAGCGCCGAACCGATGATGATCGGAGTGTCATCACCTGGGAAATCATAAGTGCTCAACAGGTCGCGCACCTCCATCTCAACCAACTCGAGCAGCTCCGCATCATCAACCATGTCAGCCTTGTTCAGGAAGACAACGATGTACGGAACGCCAACCTGACGCGACAGAAGGATGTGCTCACGGGTTTGCGGCATCGGACCATCAGCGGCCGAGCAAACCAGAATCGCACCATCCATCTGCGCAGCACCGGTAATCATGTTTTTTACATAATCGGCGTGACCAGGGCAGTCAACATGCGCGTAGTGACGCACAGCCGAATCGTATTCAACGTGAGCGGTGTTGATGGTGATACCACGAGCTTTTTCTTCTGGGGCGCTATCGATCTTGTCGAAGTCAACCTTTGCCGAACCGAAGACTTCGGAGCAGACACGGGTCAGGGCTGCAGTCAGAGTAGTTTTGCCATGATCGACGTGACCAATGGTGCCTACGTTGACGTGCGGCTTATTACGTTCGAACTTTTCCTTAGCCATCGAAATCACCCTCAGGAGAAGAATTGTGCAAGTCAAACAAGCCATTAAAACAAAGGCAGATATTTTCATATCTGCCTTGTTATATGGAGCTCTTGAGCGGATTTGAACCGCTGACCTCACCCTTACCAAGGGTGTGCTCTACCAACTGAGCTACAAGAGCGAAACACTTCGCAGGATCTGCAAACTTGGAGCGGGTAGCGGGAATCGAACCCGCATCATCAGCTTGGAAGGCTGAGGTTCTACCACTAAACTATACCCGCGAGGCTTGCAGCTCTCGCTAAAAATGGTGGAGGGGGAAGGATTCGAACCTTCGAAGTCGTAGACGTCAGATTTACAGTCTGATCCCTTTGGCCGCTCGGGAACCCCTCCTAAGCGAGCCGGCATTCTATATCATGCCGACCTTCTGTCAAGCATTTTCTCATTAAAAACCTGAGCTTAGCTGCGCTGACATCACTTCCTGGTGTTGGCCTGTAAAGGTCTTCACTGCGAAGCGGGCGCCATTCTATGCAAACTATTCGGCAGGTGCAACCCCCTCACACGGCATTATTTTATGTTTTAACTCATTGAATTCTCTGGAAAGGTTTTGCAACTGCGCATCACCCAACCAGCGACGGCTCTCGGGCGCCACCCGCACCCAGTAACCGGACAACTCAGGCAGATCTTTCGTCAGGGACTGGAATTTGATCTCCATACCGCTCAACCGACGCTCAACTGCCTGAGCAACCTCTGGCCGGCCATAGCCACCTAGGTACAGACAACTGTTATTAACCACAACCGTTCTTGCTGTATCCGCTTTTGTCTCGGCCGTCTCGCTTAGCAGCCTTATATCTTGCTGCCCACCCCGATATAAGCTCAAGGGCGTGACATCCTTTGCGCGAAGAGGAGCCTCTTGCTGATGCCAGATGTAATAGAACACGTTGAGAACAAGCAGCAGCAGGAACAACCAACGCATAAAAACCTCAGGACAAAGGACACGCCATAGCCAATCCGACAAACACGAGATCCGGGACCACTCTTGCCTCCGGCACTGTGCCGGAAACCAGGCCAGCGTCCCCCCCAGTGAGGAACACCGAATAGTCAGCCCCCCAATAGCTCCGCGCCAGGTCAAGCTGCGTCAGGACAAAGCCCTGCAACATCAATGAGCACCCTCGCTCAACCGCCTCAACGGTAGTGCGACCAGGCGTGAGACTTTCCAAAGCACGTTCGGCGGCCAGGTCGCCGTAACGGATCCTGCGTGTATGTGTACGCAATTGATTACGCATCAAGGGCATCCCGGGACAAATAAATCCTCCCAGATGCTCACCATCACTACTGACAAAATCTGCAGTCACGGCAGTACCGAAATCAAGCACAAGGCATGCCCCAGCAGCCAAATGGAACCCGCCGAGCATTGCAAGCCAACGATCGAGCCCCAAGCGCTCAAAGTCCTCATAGCCATTGCGAACGCCACCCATCTCGCGAGCGGGCACCGCGCTCGCCACGGAGACATCAAACGTCTCCGTCAAAAGGGATATCAGCACGCTCGTTTCTTCTTCCGTTCGGACGCTGACCAACCGACAGAATTTAAGTGAAAGCGCTTGAAGCGCATGAAGACTCTCCAGCAAGGCAACATTCGACTCAACAACACCCTCCCCAATCGTCTGCCGGGCGTTGGCGGCGAGCACCCGCCACTTGATAAAACTATTTCCGCAGTCGAGCTCAAGAATCATCGCGCAACCTCAAACTAAGCTCACCACCACTAAAAACTTTTTCCACACCATCCACCTTCAGGCGAAGGGCACCCTGACTATCAATACCGAGCACTTCACCATCTATTTGGTTCGCTCCAGCAGTCAACGACACCGAACGCCCCTGCCATAAATGATTTTGCTCCCACTCGGACTGGATCGCAGTAAATCCACCAATCTGATGGCGCTCCAGATACTTCTGCAGGGTTTTTCCCAAGAGGGCGACTAGCCTGTTGCGGTCAAATGGCCGACCTGACTCAAGCCTCATTGACGTCCACTGCTGATCAACTTCCTCCGACGACTGCATGTTCACATTGATACCGACACCCAGGACAACGTGACAGACATCAGCAGGATCGCCTACCAACTCGAGCAGAATACCTGCGATCTTTTTTTGCCCAACGAGCAGATCGTTAGGCCACTTCAAGCCCGCACTCTGAACCCCCGATTCTCGTAGCGCTTGCAGCACAGCGAGCCCTACTACGAGGCTCAAGCCCTCGAGCTGTCGCATGCCACCTTCAATCCGCAGTACGAGACTGTAATAGATATTTTCAGCAAAAGGACTCACCCACTTGCGACCGCGCCGGCCACGCCCCGCAGTTTGCCGCTCGGCGAGCACAAAAAAAGGCGCAGCCTCCCCGCGGTGTATTGCGCGTAGAGCCTCGGCATTGGTTGAGTCAATCGAATCGAAAACCAGGATGGGCCAATCGCAGGAGGCCTCCTGCTTTATCGCAGCAGCATCGAGTAGCGTTAGGGGCGCAGCCAATTGATAACCACGGCCTCGCACCTTGTGGATGGATAAACCAAGATCAGCTTCGAGATGCTGAAGCTGCTTCCACACAGCGCTGCGACTGACGCCCAATGCAGCGCCCAGAGCCTGACCTGAATGGAATCGGCCATCTTTAAGTAGCTTCAACAACGTCAGCATGCAAGTCCCGCCTCACAATGAGGCCCGCATGATAGCCATGCTCCGTCCAGTTGCATATGTTGGGGGATGTTTTTCGGCAGACAACTTTCCTGCGGACAAAACAAAACCCCTACCTGCATACGCAGATAGGGGTTTTGGAATTTAATCTTGACGATGACCTACTCTCACATGGGGAAACCCCACACTACCATCGGCGATGCATCGTTTCACTGCTGAGTTCGGGATGGGATCAGGTGGTTCCAATGCTCTATGGTCGTCAAGAAATTCGGTAGCCAGGTCGTGGGCCTTTTCAGGTTCACGCTCCAGCGAATGGGTATGCGATAGTTTGTGTGCTGCTGGTGAGTACAACCTGCGAACTTTCGGTTCATGTCGTCTTCACACACCGCAATCTGGTGCTCTTTCGCTTGTTAGCTCAAAGCCTGCAAATTGCTTGGGTGTTATATGGTCAAGCCTCACGGGCAATTAGTATTGGTTAGCTCAACGCCTCACAGCGCTTACACACCCAACCTATCAACGTCGTAGTCTTCGACGGCCCTTCAGGGGACTCAAGGTCCCAGTGAGATCTCATCTTGAGGCTAGTTTCCCGCTTAGATGCTTTCAGCGGTTATCTATTCCGAACATAGCTACCCGGCAATGCCACTGGCGTGACAACCGGAACACCAGAGGTTCGTCCACTCCGGTCCTCTCGTACTAGGAGCAGCCCCTCTCAAATCTCAAACGTCCACGGCAGATAGGGACCGAACTGTCTCACGACGTTCTAAACCCAGCTCGCGTACCACTTTAAATGGCGAACAGCCATACCCTTGGGACCGGCTTCAGCCCCAGGATGTGATGAGCCGACATCGAGGTGCCAAACACCGCCGTCGATATGAACTCTTGGGCGGTATCAGCCTGTTATCCCCGGAGTACCTTTTATCCGTTGAGCGATGGCCCTTCCATACAGAACCACCGGATCACTAAGACCTACTTTCGTACCTGCTCGACGTGTCTGTCTCGCAGTCAAGCGCGCTTTTGCCTTTATACTCTACGACCGATTTCCGACCGGTCTGAGCGCACCTTCGTACTCCTCCGTTACTCTTTAGGAGGAGACCGCCCCAGTCAAACTACCCACCATACACTGTCCTCGATCCGGATAACGGACCTGAGTTAGAACCTCAAAGTTGCCAGGGTGGTATTTCAAGGTTGGCTCCACGCGAACTGGCGTCCACGCTTCAAAGCCTCCCACCTATCCTACACAAGCAAATTCAAAGTCCAGTGCAAAGCTATAGTAAAGGTTCACGGGGTCTTTCCGTCTAGCCGCGGATACACTGCATCTTCACAGCGATTTCAATTTCACTGAGTCTCGGGTGGAGACAGCGCCGCCATCGTTACGCCATTCGTGCAGGTCGGAACTTACCCGACAAGGAATTTCGCTACCTTAGGACCGTTATAGTTACGGCCGCCGTTTACCGGGGCTTCGATCAAGAGCTTCGCGTTAGCTAACCCCATCAATTAACCTTCCGGCACCGGGCAGGCGTCACACCCTATACGTCCACTTTCGTGTTTGCAGAGTGCTGTGTTTTTAATAAACAGTCGCAGCGGCCTGGTATCTTCGACCGGCATGAGCTTACGGAGCAAGTCCTTCACCCTCACCGGCGCACCTTCTCCCGAAGTTACGGTGCCATTTTGCCTAGTTCCTTCACCCGAGTTCTCTCAAGCGCCTTGGTATTCTCTACCCAACCACCTGTGTCGGTTTGGGGTACGGTTCCTGGTTACCTGAAGCTTAGAAGCTTTTCTTGGAAGCATGGCATCAACCACTTCGTGTTCTAAAAGAACACTCGTCATCAGCTCTCGGCCTTAAGATCCCGGATTTACCTAAGATCTCAGCCTACCACCTTAAACTTGGACAACCAACGCCAAGCTGGCCTAGCCTTCTCCGTCCCTCCATCGCAATAACCAGAAGTACAGGAATATTAACCTGTTTTCCATCGACTACGCTTTTCAGCCTCGCCTTAGGGACCGACTAACCCTGCGTCGATTAACGTTGCGCAGGAAACCTTGGTCTTTCGGCGTGGGTGTTTTTCACACCCATTGTCGTTACTCATGTCAGCATTCGCACTTCTGATACCTCCAGCAAGCTTCTCAACTCACCTTCACAGGCTTACAGAACGCTCCTCTACCGCATCACCTAAGTGATACCCGTAGCTTCGGTGTATGGTTTGAGCCCCGTTACATCTTCCGCGCAGGCCGACTCGACTAGTGAGCTATTACGCTTTCTTTAAAGGGTGGCTGCTTCTAAGCCAACCTCCTAGCTGTCTAAGCCTTCCCACATCGTTTCCCACTTAACCATAACTTTGGGACCTTAGCTGACGGTCTGGGTTGTTTCCCTTTTCACGACGGACGTTAGCACCCGCCGTGTGTCTCCCATGCTCGGCACTTGTAGGTATTCGGAGTTTGCATCGGTTTGGTAAGTCGGGATGACCCCCTAGCCGAAACAGTGCTCTACCCCCTACAGTGATACATGAGGCGCTACCTAAATAGCTTTCGAGGAGAACCAGCTATCTCCGAGCTTGATTAGCCTTTCACTCCGATCCACAGGTCATCCGCTAACTTTTCAACGGTAGTCGGTTCGGTCCTCCAGTTAGTGTTACCCAACCTTCAACCTGCCCATGGATAGATCGCCCGGTTTCGGGTCTATTCCCAGCGACTAGACGCCCTATTAAGACTCGCTTTCGCTACGCCTCCCCTATTCGGTTAAGCTCGCCACTGAAAATAAGTCGCTGACCCATTATACAAAAGGTACGCAGTCACCCAACAAAGTGGGCTCCCACTGCTTGTACGCATACGGTTTCAGGATCTATTTCACTCCCCTCTCCGGGGTTCTTTTCGCCTTTCCCTCACGGTACTAGTTCACTATCGGTCAGTCAGTAGTATTTAGCCTTGGAGGATGGTCCCCCCATATTCAGACAAAGTTTCTCGTGCTCCGTCCTACTCGATTTCATGACAATAAGATTTTCGCGTACAGGGCTATCACCCACTATGGCCGCACTTTCCAGAGCGTTCCGCTAATCTTAAAGCCACTTAAGGGCTAGTCCCCGTTCGCTCGCCACTACTAAGGGAATCTCGGTTGATTTCTTTTCCTCAGGGTACTTAGATGTTTCAGTTCCCCTGGTTCGCTTCTTAAGCCTATGTATTCAGCTTAAGATACCTAACTTGTGTTAGGTGGGTTCCCCCATTCAGACATCTCCGGATCAAAGTCTGTTTGCCGACTCCCCGAAGCTTTTCGCAGGCTACCACGTCTTTCATCGCCTCTGACTGCCAAGGCATCCACCGTATGCGCTTCTTCACTTGACCATATAACCCCAAGCAATCTGGTTATACTGTGAAGACGACATTCGCCGAAAATTCGCAATACTCTTAAGAGCAACTCACAAATTTTACCTTAGCCTGAGCCCCACCAGTGAAAGTGGGGGCCAGTCTATCTTTCTATCACATACCCAAATTTTTAAAGAACGATCTAATCAAAGACTAGAAATCAATATTCTCGGTGGAATACTCATTTCTAAACTCTAACGGCACAAAGCAGTTTATGGTGGAGCCAAGCGGGATCGAACCGCTGACCTCCTGCGTGCAAGGCAGGCGCTCTCCCAGCTGAGCTATGGCCCCATAACAAAATTGGTGGGTCTGGGCAGATTCGAACTGCCGACCTCACCCTTATCAGGGGTGCGCTCTAACCAACTGAGCTACAGACCCAATTTCGAGCTTGTAACTGTTAGCCATGAGCTATCAGCTTGGAGCTTAAAGCTGCTTCTATCGTCTTCTTCAATGAATCAAGCAATTCGTGTGGGAGCTCATGGAGCAGCTGATGTCGTCGATTAAGGAGGTGATCCAGCCGCAGGTTCCCCTACGGCTACCTTGTTACGACTTCACCCCAGTCATGAATCACACCGTGGTAACCGTCCTCCCGAAGGTTAGACTAGCTACTTCTGGTGCAACCCACTCCCATGGTGTGACGGGCGGTGTGTACAAGGCCCGGGAACGTATTCACCGCGACATTCTGATTCGCGATTACTAGCGATTCCGACTTCACGCAGTCGAGTTGCAGACTGCGATCCGGACTACGATCGGTTTTCTGGGATTAGCTCCACCTCGCGGCTTGGCAACCCTCTGTACCGACCATTGTAGCACGTGTGTAGCCCAGGCCGTAAGGGCCATGATGACTTGACGTCATCCCCACCTTCCTCCGGTTTGTCACCGGCAGTCTCCTTAGAGTGCCCACCATAACGTGCTGGTAACTAAGGACAAGGGTTGCGCTCGTTACGGGACTTAACCCAACATCTCACGACACGAGCTGACGACAGCCATGCAGCACCTGTCTCAATGTTCCCGAAGGCACCAATCCATCTCTGGAAAGTTCATTGGATGTCAAGGCCTGGTAAGGTTCTTCGCGTTGCTTCGAATTAAACCACATGCTCCACCGCTTGTGCGGGCCCCCGTCAATTCATTTGAGTTTTAACCTTGCGGCCGTACTCCCCAGGCGGTCAACTTAATGCGTTAGCTGCGCCACTAAGAGCTCAAGGCTCCCAACGGCTAGTTGACATCGTTTACGGCGTGGACTACCAGGGTATCTAATCCTGTTTGCTCCCCACGCTTTCGCACCTCAGTGTCAGTATCAGTCCAGGTGGTCGCCTTCGCCACTGGTGTTCCTTCCTATATCTACGCATTTCACCGCTACACAGGAAATTCCACCACCCTCTACCATACTCTAGCTTGTCAGTTTTGAATGCAGTTCCCAGGTTGAGCCCGGGGATTTCACATCCAACTTAACAAACCACCTACGCGCGCTTTACGCCCAGTAATTCCGATTAACGCTTGCACCCTCTGTATTACCGCGGCTGCTGGCACAGAGTTAGCCGGTGCTTATTCTGTCGGTAACGTCAAAACAGCAAAGTATTAATTTACTGCCCTTCCTCCCAACTTAAAGTGCTTTACAATCCGAAGACCTTCTTCACACACGCGGCATGGCTGGATCAGGCTTTCGCCCATTGTCCAATATTCCCCACTGCTGCCTCCCGTAGGAGTCTGGACCGTGTCTCAGTTCCAGTGTGACTGATCATCCTCTCAGACCAGTTACGGATCGTCGCCTTGGTGAGCCATTACCTCACCAACTAGCTAATCCGACCTAGGCTCATCTGATAGCGCAAGGCCCGAAGGTCCCCTGCTTTCTCCCGTAGGACGTATGCGGTATTAGCGTCCGTTTCCGAGCGTTATCCCCCACTACCAGGCAGATTCCTAGGCATTACTCACCCGTCCGCCGCTCTCAAGAGAAGCAAGCTTCTCTCTACCGCTCGACTTGCATGTGTTAGGCCTGCCGCCAGCGTTCAATCTGAGCCATGATCAAACTCTTCAGTTCAAACATCTTTGGGTTTTTAAGAAACCCTAAACTTGGCTCAGCAATCGTTGGTTACATCTTTGATTTCTCGCGGAGTAACTTGTGATGCTGATAATCTTGTTGACTATCAGTCTGACTCCACAAGCACCCACACGAATTGCTTGATTCAGTTGTTAAAGAGCGGTTGGTTAAGATCTTTCGTCTCAACCGAGGCGCGCATTTTACAGCGCTCCGTGTATCTGTCAAGCGGTTATTTCAAGAAGTTTTCAAAGTTTCGCTTGGAAATCCTTAACAACTTCAACCACTTGCGCTTCCGATCTCTCGTTAGCGGGAGGCGAATTCTACAGCGTTACTCGCTGCTGTCAACACCTCTTTTTCTCCGCTTTCGACCGAGAAGATCGAATCGTCAAAAGAGCCCAACAACACCGCCATTTCAACTCCTTCCAGGCTTCGATGATCTGAAGCAAGCTGCTGCCGAAAACTGCGTAACTCATTGTTTGCCAAGGAGTTTTCCGTTTCGACTGCGCCGGAAGTGGGGCGAATTATAGACGTCCAGAATTTGCCGTCAACCCCTAATTCAAGCTTTACTCGGATTTAAGTGTAATCCGCGCAAATGCCTTCTTTCCTGCCTGGCAAACGTGGGTCGCGCCCACTGTGTATATAAAGGTGCGATCAACAACGTCACCATCTATACGCACGCCCCCAGAATTCAGCAGGTCACGTGCCACAGCCGAGTTCTTCACCAGCCCTGCCTTATTAAGCACGGCAGCGATCGGCATATCTTCGGCAGCAGTCAGTTCGATCTCCGGCAGATCATCCGGCAGCTCGCCTTCTTTCATACGGTTTCCCGCAGCACGGTGAGCATTGGCCGCGGCCTCTTCACCATGGAAACGTGCAACGATCTCCTCAGCCAGCTTGATTTTAATATCACGCGGATTGGCACCCGCCTCTACATCAGCGCGGAATGCATTGATCTCATCCATGGAACGGAAGCTGAGCAATTCGAAATAGCGCCACATCAGCACGTCCGGAATGGAAACCAGCTTGCTGTACATCACACCCGGCGCTTCTTGAATGCCAACGTAGTTGCCCAACGACTTGGACATCTTCTTCACGCCATCCAGACCTTCAAGCAATGGCATGGTCAGAATGCACTGTGGTTCTTGACCATACCCGCGCTGGAGCTCACGCCCCATGAGCAGGTTGAATTTCTGGTCAGTGCCACCCAGCTCGACATCCGCACGCAATGCAACCGAGTCATAGCCCTGTACCAGCGGATAAAGGAACTCGTGAATGGCGATCGGCTGATTGGTCGTGTAGCGCTTGTCGAAATCATCGCGCTCCAACATACGAGCTACAGTGTATTGCGACGTCAGGCGAATGAAGTCGGCCGGCCCCATCTGATCCATCCAGGTGGAGTTGAATGCGACTTCGGTTTTGGCCGGATCCAGAATCTTGAAAACCTGGGTTTTGTAGGTTTCTGCGTTTTCAAGAACCTGCTCTCGGGTCAGCGGAGGTCGGGTCGCACTCTTGCCGCTTGGATCTCCAATCATCCCGGTGAAGTCACCAATAAGGAAGATCACCTGATGCCCCAGCTCCTGGAACTGGCGCAGCTTATTAATAAGCACGGTATGACCAAGGTGCAGGTCCGGTGCGGTTGGGTCGAAGCCTGCTTTGATACGTAGCGGCTGGCCACGCTTGAGCTTTTCAATCAGCTCGGACTCGACCAACAATTCTTCCGCACCACGTTTGATCAGCGCTAGCTGCTCTTCAACCGACTTCATAACAGACCCGTAAGGCTTGAATTCAAAGGGAACCAACCATACAAGATCGCGCGCCAAATACAAAATTTGGCCGGCGCAATGACGCCAATCCGCTGGCAGAGTGTCCGCGGACTTGCTTCAGAGATGATTTGGTTATATTTTATACAGTTATTTCATCTTCATCATGTCATTCATCTTTTCCAATCCATCTTTTTCAAAGTCAAAAATTACCTATGACCAAAGAATCGTCTAAAGCGCCACCGCTTTACCCGAAGACCCACCTGCTCGCCGCAAGCGGCATTGCCGCCCTTCTGAGCCTGGCGCTTCTGGTATTTCCATCCAGCGACGTTGAAGCCAAAAAGACAACCCTGAGCCTTGAACTGGAAAGTCCTGCTGAACAACTGACACAAGATCAAGACGCCGCTGAATCCGTTCAGGCCACAAATGAGCCGGCAGAATCGCCGTTCGCGCAGATCGAAGACAGCGCCGAGGACACCTCGCAAATAGCCGAAGCAGCCCCAGTAACCGCGCCGGAGCCGGTCGTTGAAGAAAAGAAGGCGCCGAGTCACAGGGAAGTCATCGTCACCCGGGGCGACACACTCTCTACCCTGTTTGAGAAAGTAGGCCTTCCTGCCACTTCGGTGCACGAAGTATTGGCCGGCGACAAGCAGGCAAAACAATTCAGCCAGCTCAAACGCGGTCAGAAACTCGAATTCGAACTGAACCCGGAAGGCCAACTGACCAACTTGCACAGCAAGGTCAGCGATCTGGAAACCATCAGCCTGACCAAGAATGACAAGGGCTACGCGTTTAATCGCATTACCACCAAGCCGACCGTGCGGTCCGCCTACGTTCACGGCGTAATCAACAGCTCATTGTCGCAATCGGCGGCGCGCGCAGGACTGTCGCATAGCCTGACCATGGACATGGCCAGCGTGTTTGGCTACGACGTCGATTTCGCCCAGGACATTCGTCAAGGCGACGAGTTTGACGTGATCTACGAACAGAAAGTCGTCAACGGCAAGGCTGTCGGCACCGGTCCGATTCTCTCGGCGCGCTTCACCAACCGCGGGAAGACGTACACCGCGGTACGCTACACCAACAAGCAAGGCAACAGCAGCTACTACACAGCTGATGGCAACAGCATGCGCAAGGCGTTCATCCGTACGCCGGTTGATTTCGCCCGGATCAGCTCGAAATTTTCCATGGGCCGCAAACACCCGATCCTGAACAAGATCCGCGCTCACAAAGGTGTCGATTACGCAGCTCCACGTGGCACGCCGATCAAGGCAGCCGGTGACGGTAAAGTGTTGCTGGCAGGACGCCGCGGTGGTTACGGCAACACTGTGATCATCCAGCACGGCAATACCTACCGCACGCTTTACGGCCACATGCAGGGTTTCGCCAAAGGCGTCAAAACCGGCGGCAGCGTGAAGCAAGGTCAGGTGATTGGTTACATCGGCACCACCGGTCTCTCCACGGGACCGCACTTGCACTATGAGTTCCAGGTCAATGGCGTCCACGTCGACCCACTGGGTCAGAAAGTGGCCATGGCTGATCCGATCCCGAAAGGTGAGCGTGCACGCTTCCTGGCGCAGAGCCAACCGCTGATGGCGCGCATGGACCAGGAGAAATCCACCATGCTGGCATCGAAGCGTTAAGTCATGGCGCTCTATATAGGCGTGATGTCCGGCACCAGCCTTGATGGACTGGACATTGCGCTGATCGAGCTGACACCGGCGATCAAGCTGATCGCCACGCACTATATCCCCATGCCCGAAACCCTGCGTACCGAGCTGCTCGGCTTGTGCGCCAGCGGGCCTGACGAGATAGCCCGCTCCGCCATCGCCCAGCAGAACTGGGTAAGCCTGGCCGCGCGAGGTATTCACACCCTCCTCGCTGAACACCATTTGAAAGCCGAAGACATTCGCGCGATTGGCAGCCACGGCCAGACCATTCGTCACGAACCTGCACGCGGATTTACCGTGCAGATCGGCAATCCGGCGCTGCTGACCGAGCTGACCGGTATCACCGTCGTCGGCGATTTCCGCAGTCGCGACGTTGCAGCGGGCGGGCAAGGCGCTCCTTTGGTACCAGCCTTTCATGAAGCGCTGTTCGAGGAACGTGCCGGCAACCGTGCGGTACTGAATGTCGGCGGTTTCAGCAATCTTAGCCTGATCGAGCCCGGCAAACCTGTAGCAGGGTTCGACTGCGGACCGGGCAATGTGCTGCTGGATGCATGGATTCACCAGCAACGCGGCGACAATTTTGATCGCGACGGCCAATGGGCGGGCACCGGCAGGGTTCAGCCAGGGTTGTTGAAAACCCTGCTCAGCGATCCGTTTTTCATCACCCAAGGCCCGAAAAGCACCGGCCGCGAAGTGTTCAACTTGCCTTGGCTGACCCGGCACCTGGCGCAATTGCCGCCGTTTGCAACCGAGGACGTGCAGGCAACCCTGCTTGAGCTGACCGCACAGACCATCGTCGAATCGCTGCGAAGCGCCCAGGCGGATACCCGCGAATTACTGGTCTGCGGTGGCGGCGCGCATAACGCCACATTGATGAACAGGCTGGCGACGCTGTTGCCGGATGCAAAGGTCAGCAGCACCGAGGTATATGGTGTCGATCCGGACTGGGTCGAAGCCATGGCATTCGCGTGGTTGGCTCATTGCTGCCTGGAGGGCATCGCGGCCAATCGCCCAAGCGTCACCGGCGCCCGGGGCTTGCGCGTGCTGGGTGCGATCTACCCCGCCTGAACACCTCTAAAAATCACACACAGCAAAACGCCGCAGTACCGTAAGGCCCCGCGGCGTTTTGTAATGCAGAGTTTGATCAGATCGAGAACGAAGACCCGCAACCACACGTCGTGCTGGCATTCGGGTTTTTGATAACGAACCGCGAACCTTCCAGCCCTTCCTGATAATCCACCTCGGCGCCCGCCAGGTACTGGAAGCTCATCGGATCGACCACCAGACTTACGCCTTCGCGCTCGACGATGGTGTCGTCATCGGCCACTTCTTCATCGAAAGTAAAACCGTACTGAAAACCTGAACAACCGCCGCCCGTAACAAATACGCGCAGCTTCAAGCGATCATTCCCCTCTTCATCGACCAGGCTCTTCACCTTGTGCGCAGCACCGTGAGTGAATTGCAAAGCCGTGGGGGTGAAGGATTCGACGCTCATGCTGATTATCTCCCGGCGTTACGCCGCCATAATGCGTGATGACGCGCATTATCCGCTTCTCCTAGAAAATCGGTCAACTATTAGAGGAGCAGCGGCGAGCTTTAAGCTGCAAGCCTCAAGCTTGAGGCTGACAACTTGAAGCTTGTAGCTGCTTTTAAGGCAACATGCCGGCATGGGACAAGCCGAAGCGCTCATCCAGACCAAACAGGATGTTCATGTTCTGCACCGCCTGCCCCGACGCGCCCTTGACCAGATTGTCGATGACCGACAACACCACCACCAGATCACCGTCCTGAGGACGATGCACGGCGATGCGGCAAACGTTCGCGCCGCGAACACTGCGGGTTTCCGGATGGCTGCCCGCCGGCATCACGTCGACGAACGGCTCGTCGGCATAGCGCTTTTCAAACAGCGCCTGCAGATCAACCGAGCGATCGACAACTGTCGCGTACAGCGTCGAGTGAATGCCGCGGATCATCGGTGTCAGATGCGGAACAAACGTCAGGCCAACATCTTTACCAGCTGCGCGGCGCAGACCCTGGCGAATTTCCGGCAAGTGACGATGACCTTTGACCGCATAGGCTTTCATGCTTTCCGATGTTTCGGCGTACAGCGAACCTACAGAAGCGCCACGACCGGCACCGCTGACACCGGATTTGCAGTCGGCGATCAGGCGCGTGGTGTCAGCCAGGCCCGATTCGAGCAATGGCAGGAACCCCAATTGAGTGGCCGTCGGGTAGCAACCCGGAACGGCAATCAGACGCGCTTGCCTGATTTTCTCGCGATTCACTTCCGGCAGACCGTAGACCGCCTCTTCCAGCAATTGCGGCGCTCCGTGCGGCTGGCCGTACCACTTGGCCCATTCTTCGGCGTCCTGCAGGCGGAAGTCGGCGGAGAGGTCGATGACCTTGGTGCCTGCCGCCAGCAACTCGCCGGCCAGAGCGTGGGCAACACCGTGCGGCGTTGCGAAGAACACCACGTCGCAAGCGCCCAGGGTTTTCACGTCCGGCATGCTGAATTCCAGGCCGTCGTAATGGCCGCGCAGGTTCGGGTACAGATCAGCCACGGCCAGCCCGGCCTCGGATCGGGAAGTGATTACGACCACTTCAGCTTGCGGATGCTGCGCCAACAGACGCAACAGTTCGACACCGGTGTAACCCGTGCCGCCGACGATACCGACCTTGACCATAAACCTGCCCTCAACGAACCCACTGGAAAGCCGTCGATAATAGGGGCCGCGCGCCCCTGCGACAACCGCCAAGGTGACGTGCGGCCACTCGACCCTCTACTATCGTGTCTACCGTGAACCTGGGAATAACTAAAATGCTCTATCTGTGGCTCAAAGCGTTTCACATCATCAGCATGGTCTGCTGGTTTGCCGGTCTGTTCTATCTGCCACGGCTGTTCGTCTATCACGCTCAAAGTGAAGACACGGTCAGCAAAGAACGCTTCAGCCTTATGGAGCGCAAGCTGTACCGCGGCATCATGGGACCGGCAATGATCGCCACGCTGATTTTCGGTATCGCCCTGATCTACCTTAACCCGAGCATATTCAGCCAGGGTGCGTGGATTCACGCCAAGCTGACACTGGTCGTCCTTTTGATCGGCTACCACCACATGTGCGGGGCGCAGGTAAAACGTTTTGCCCGTGGCGAAAACACCCGCAGCCATGTCTTTTATCGCTGGTTCAATGAAGTGCCTGTTCTGATGTTGCTGGCTATCGTAATTCTAGTCATCGTTCGACCGTTCTGACTTCAATCCGTATGACGAACCGGGGTACTTCCAATGTCGCTGCCCACTTTGCTCGAACAACGTTTGCGTCTGCCTGTAGTGGTTGCGCCAATGTTCCTGATTTCCAATCCGCAACTGGTCCTCGCCTGCTGCCGCAACGGCGTGGTGGGCAGCTTTCCCGCACTCAATCAGCGTGAGAGCAGCGGCTTTAAAGCCTGGCTGGAAGAGATCGAAGCGGGCCTGGCGGCACTGGAAAACCCGGCGCCGTATGCCGTGAATCTGATCGTGCACAACAGTAATCCGCGCCTGCAAGCAGACCTCGACATCTGCATCGAACACAAAGTACCGATCGTGATCACCAGTCTCGGCGCGGTGAAGGAGCTGGTTGATGCCGTGCACGGTTACGGCGGTCTGGTATTCCATGACGTCACCACTCGCCGACATGCCGAGAAAGCCGCCGAAGCTGGCGTCGATGGCTTGATCGCCGTGGCTGCGGGTGCCGGAGGTCACGCCGGTACCTGGAGTCCGTTTTCGCTGATTGCAGAAATCCGCCAGTTCTTCGACAAGACCCTGCTGCTCGCTGGTTGCCTCAACCATGGCCATGAAATTTTGGCTGCGCAATTGCTGGGGGCGGATTTGGCCTACTTCGGCACGCGATTTATCGGCACCACGGAAAGTCATGCGCCAGAGGCCTACAAGGAGATGCTGCTGACGTCCAGAGCCGCCGACATCGTGCATACCCCAGCGGTGTCCGGCGTTCCGGCAAGTTTCATGCGTCAGAGCCTCGAGGCCGCCGGTTTCGACATGGCGGCGCTTCAGGGCAAGGGAGAAGTCAATTTCGGTTCCAGGCTCAAGCCACTGAGTGATGAAGCCAAGGCATGGAAAACCGTGTGGTCGGCCGGTCAGGGTGTCGGCGACATCAACGATCTGCCCAGTGTCGATGAACTGGTGGCACGCCTTGATGCCGAATATCGCAAGGCGCTGCAACGGGCGAGCGACCTGCCCAAACGCTGGCCGCGCTGACCCCCGGTTTGGCCAGCCCTTCACGGCTGGCCTTACGACGCCCGTATCTTCATCTGACTACGCGACAAGGGTGCCTCGCAATGAGCGAAAACCGTTACAAGGTCGTCTTCGACGGCGCTCTGCTGCCAGGCGTGGATATCACGACTGCCAAACTCAATCTGGCCGATCTGTTCAAAAGCGACGTCGCCGCCATCGAGCGTTTGTTCAGTGGCCGACCGGTCGCACTCAAGCGCGACTTGTCGCAGGCGGATGCGCAGACCTGTCTTCAGGCCCTGACAAAAACCGGCATCGATGCGCGAATCGAAAGCGAGACTGCTATCGAGCTGAATCTGTCCGATGTGCACGAACACACTGCGCCGGACAATAATCTGTCCGCAGAGCCGGCCTCCCCTTACGCGCCACCGCGCGCCGCCGTCAGCGATACGTTACCGGCGTTTGCTTCGCTCAAGCCGCTCAGCTTTGAAGGTCGAGTCGGTCGCTTGCGCTATCTGGCCTGGACCATGGTGCTGACGCTGGTGACGCTCGGCATTGGCAGTGTATTTGCGATCTTCGGCTTTGCCCTCATCAGCTCGGAATCAACCGCAGGTTTGATTCTGGTGGGCTTACTGGCCTTTATTCTGGTCGTGGTACTCGCGATCGCCAGCGTGCTGTTCATGATCCAGCGGCTGCATGATATAGGGTGGTCCGGCTGGCTGTGGCTGCTGATCGTGGTGCCTTTTGTCGGCAGTATTTTTCCGTTTGTGATCATGGTGGTGCCCGGCAATGCTACCGCCAACCGCTATGGTCCACCTGCTCCGCCCAATACCACGGCGGTGAAAGTACTGGCCGCGCTATGGCTGGTGTTTATCGCTCTCGGACTGATCGGTGGACTGGCTGGTGGCCTCACCGCCATCCAGAGCGAGTATGAAAGTGCCGCCCAAGGCACCTACGAACGTGACTCGGTCACCACCGATGAGATCGAAGATCCAGCTGCCGTGGAAGCAGAACCGGTGCCGGATGCAGTCGAGGATTCAGCCGAAGAAGCCCGGCCACCTGTAGACTCTGCGAAAGAATGAACAGCGCTCCCCGCCCCTGACACTGCGTCGCCGGCGCGGAGCTGTTGCGATGGAGAATTGCATGACCCGTTACGCTCTGATCACCGGTGCCTCCAGCGGCATCGGCCTGGCGATGGCCGAAGCCCTAGCCCGCCGCGGCCGCAGCCTGATTCTGGTGGCCCGACAGCGTGATCAGCTGGAAGGCATTGCCATTGAACTGACCCAACGTTTTGGCGTGGAAGTACTGTTTCGCGCCTGCGATCTCGGCGAACCATTACGCCTGTCCGGGTTTTTGCTGGAGCTGGAAGAAGGCGATCGACAGATCGATTTATTGGTCAACTGCGCCGGCATCGGCACCTGCGGGCCATTCCTGGCGCAGGACTGGATGACCGAGCAAGATCTGATCGAAGTAAACATTCTGGCCCTCACGCGTCTGTGTCACGCCATTGGCAATACGATGGCGCTGCAAGGGGGCGGGCAAATACTGAACGTCGCTTCCATCGCAGCCTTCCAGCCGGGCCCCTGGATGAGCACTTATTACGCAAGCAAAGCCTATGTGCTGCATTTTTCCGAAGCGTTGCGCGTCGAGTTGAAGAAGTGCGCGGTAAAAGTCTCAGTGCTGTGCCCCGGCCCTACCCGGACCGGGTTCCACCGCACGGCACAGCTGAATACTGACAAGCTTGAGAATACCAACCTGATGATGAGCCCCGAGGAAGTTGCGCTCTACACTGTACGCGCGCTGGAAAAAAATCGCGCGATCATCATTCCTGGTCGAGCCAACCGCTGGCGGGCATTCCTGCCGCGAGTCGGCTCACGATGGCTGAACCGGACAATCGCGGGCATGCTGAACAAGGCTCATTGCTCGCGCTGAAGTCTTTAGAGTCACTTAATCCGTGGGCCAGGGCGCGACCGGCAGGTAAACTCAGGCCAGATCAACCAATGGAGAAAACAGCTGTGGATGACGTATTCTGCAAGATCATCAGCGGGGAACTCCCCGCCAAAATCATTTACGAGGACGACCGAATCCTGGCCTTCCACGACAACGCGCCACAGGCGCCGGTGCACTTCCTGGTGATTCCGAAGAAGCATATAGGCACCCTGAACGACCTCACCGAAGACGACAAGGCATTGGCTGGGCATATTCTGTTCACCGCCCAGCGCCTGGCACTTGAACAAGGTTGCGAGAAAGGCTTTCGGCTTGTGATGAACTGCAATGAAGAAGGTGGGCAAACCGTTTATCACATTCACATGCACGTGCTGGGTCAGCGCCAGATGAACTGGCCGCCGGGCTGATCTGCCTCGCTCCTGCTGCGGCATGACCCAGCGCAAACCATCGGCGGCCTGTTGAGTTAAACTGGCCGCCGAGATTTTTCCCGGAGGTCAGCATGACTACCCAGCGTCACTATTCGCCCATTGACCGTCTTCTGCTGCAAGCCGATGCTGCAATGCGCACCCTGCTGCCTTCCAGTGGTCAACCGTATCGCCCGTCGCCGGCCATCGTGCTGCCGGAAGTGCAAATGAGCGACGAAGACACGCGCCATGTCGCCGGTCTGATGCGCATCAACCATACCGGCGAAGTCTGTGCCCAGGCTCTTTATCAGGGTCAGGCGCTGACGGCCAGGTTGCCGCAAGTGCGCGCCGCCATGGAACATGCCGCCGAAGAAGAAATCGACCATCTGGTCTGGTGCGAGCAACGCATCCATCAGCTGGGCAGCCATACCAGCATCCTCAATCCGCTGTTCTATGGCATGTCTTTCGGGATTGGCGCCGTGGCCGGGCTGATCAGCGACAAGGTCAGTCTGGGTTTTGTCGCGGCGACCGAACATCAAGTCTGCAAACACCTGAACGAGCACCTCGAACAGTTGCCAGCCGAAGACGAGAAGTCCAGGGCGATTCTCGAGCAGATGCGAATTGATGAAGAACATCACGCTGAAAGTGCACTGGATGCGGGCGGATTTCGTTTTCCGGCGCCGGTACGCTTCGGCATGAGTCTGTTGGCCAAGGTCATGACCAAGAGTACTTATCGGATCTGACCTTTGGGAGCGGGCTTGCTCGCGAAAGCGGTGGGTCAGTCAGCAATGACAGCGACTGACACAAAGCCTTCGCGGGCAAGCCTTGCTCCCACTGATTTTGACGACAGACATGAAAAAGGCGACTGCCGTGAGGGAGTCGCCTTTTCTGTGCCCGGAGAATCTTAGGTCGGCATGTTGCGCGCGTAGAAGATTTCGAGCATTTCGTGTTTAACGCGATCAGTCACTTGGGCACGTTGCTCAGTGGACAGGTTATTGGTCGCGTCACCGAACAGGTAGTTATCCAGTTCGAAGTTTTTCAGCAGCATTTTGGTGTGGAACAGGTTTTCCTGGTACACGTTCACGTCGGTCATCTGGTACGCGTCGCGGGTGTCTTCGGAGAGGTAGTTCTGGATCGAGTTGATCTCGTGGTCGATGAAGTGCTTTTTGCCTTCAACGTCACGGGTGAAACCGCGCACACGGTAATCCACGGTCACGATGTCCGAATCGAACTGATGAATCAGGAAGTTGAGCGCTTTAAGCGGTGAAATGACGCCACAGGTCGAGACATCAATGTCCACACGGAATGTTGCAATACCGTCCACCGGATGGATTTCCGGGTAGGTGTGCACCGTGATGTGGCTCTTGTCGAGGTGGGCCAGGATAATTTCTGGCAGCGGGCCCGGCGATTCTTCGATCTGGCTGTCGGTCGGGGTCACCGGCTCTTCAGAGATCAGAATCGTGACGCTGGCACCTTGCGGATCGTAGTCCTGACTGGCGATGTTCAGGATGTTGGCACCAATGATATCGACAACTTCCGTGAGGATCTGCGTCAGGCGTTTCGCGTTGTACTCTTCATTGATGTACTCGACGTAGGCCTGCTGGTCTTGCGGGGTTTCCGCATAGCAGATGTCATAGATGTTGAAGCTCAAGGTCTTTGTCAGGTTATTGAACCCGTGGAGCTTGAGTTTGCTTTTCACCGTTAAAAACTCTCTATGTATTGCGGCCCGGCCGCGTGATCAAGCATGCCCGTCAGATGCGAACGACGCACCTGCGTAGGACGGTTAACACCTCTTCGCGATGGCGATTTTGGTTGTCTGTCCGGGTGCGAGGCCTGTCGGTAGACCGACCACTACCCTGAAAAAAGTGGCGCATTATGCAGACGTCAGCGTGGGATCGCCAGAGTCTGCACTGCTTTTATGATAGTTGAATGTCGATTCAACCGAGTTCGACGATTTCATAGCCGTGGGTAATCTCGACACCGGCCGCGCCGAGCATGATCGACGCCGAGCAGTACTTCTCGGCGGACAGCTCGATGGCACGCTTGACCTGGGCTTCTTTCAGGCCCCGACCTTTGACCACGAAGTGCATATGGATCCTGGTGAAGACCTTTGGATCCTCGGTCGCGCGCTCGGCTTCCAGGAAGGCTTCGCAGCTCTCCACCGCCTGACGGGACTTTTTGAGGATGCTGACCACATCGAAATTGCTGCAACCGCCCACGCCCAGCAGGAGCATTTCCATCGGCCGGACACCCAGGTTGCGACCACCGGACTCGGGCGGACCATCCATGACCACGACATGACCGCTGCCGGATTCGCCCAGAAACATGGCTTCGCCAGCCCATTGGATGCGTGCCTTCATCGCCAAGACTCCACTGTATAAAAAAGGGTCGCCAGCTTAGCACAGGGCCTTCTCTGGACAGGTCTCGGCTTGCCGGGACATATCCGTCTGCAGTGTAAGGTAAATGCTCGAATGTTGCAGGACGTGTCTGGTAAGCTGACGCCAATTCGCTGGCGCATAGCCAAACTTGGCGAACTGTCCCACAGCATTCGCCAGCAACCACAAAAAATATCAAATACACCGTGCAGTCTTTTCGGGATACAACATGGTTGCTATTGCCCCAACACCCAAAATCAAAAATCTCGACAAGCTGTTGATGCATTGCCAGCGCCGCCGTTACGCGGCCAAGAGCAACATCATCAGCGCCGGCGATCGCTCGGAAACGCTGTTCTTCATCATCAAGGGCTCCGTCACTGTCCTCATTGAAGACGATGATGGCCGTGAAATGGTCGTGGCTTACCTGAACTCCGGGGATTTTTTTGGCGAACTGGGGCTGTTTGAGCAGGCAGGTCACGAACAGCAGCGCAGCGCCGGGGTGCGAACGAAAATTGAGTCCGAAGTTGCCGAAATCAGCTACGCGAAATTTCGCGAACTGTCCCTGCAAGACCCAGACATTCTTTACGTCCTCAGCGGACAAATCGCACAACGCCTGCGCAACACCACGCGCAAGGTCGGTGATCTGGCGTTCTTCGACGTCACCGGGCGTGTCGCCCGCTGTCTGTTGGAGTTGTGCAAACAGCCGGACGCCATGACGCACCCCGACGGGATGCAGATCAAGGTAACGCGTCAGGAAATCGGGCGGATTGTCGGGTGCTCGCGGGAAATGGTCGGCCGGGTGCTCAAGGATCTGGAAGAGCGCAACCTGGTGAACGTCAAAGGCAAGACCATGGTGGTCTTCGGTACCCGTTAAACCCCGAACATCTGCGCCAGCAGTTGCCGGTACAACGCGTCGAGCCGCTCAAGTGCATCCGCGGCGCTGAATTTTTCATGCAGGGCGATATGGCTCTCGGCGCGAACCCGCTGTTCAAGACCGCAGGCCTCATTGAAGCGGTTGACGGCCGCGACCATCGACTCGCGCTCGTTCTCGAGCAGCATGGCACCGTGGACCAAGCCTACTGGCCGCGTACCACCCTTGCTTTGGCGCCAGCGCTGGGCGGTGCCAACCATCTTGCGGCCGTCGAGGTTGACGTTGAAACGGCCATCGCAGAATGCGCCTTCAACTTCGCCCAGTGACGACACGCCGCCCAGCTCATCGAGCAACTGGCAGATCGGATCGCAGAGTCGGCGGTAGGCGTTTTCGATGCGGTTCTGATCGCCCTCCCAGCGTGGGGGGGCGTAGACCAGAGCGATGTTGAGGGTTGATGCTGATTGCGGAACGGGCTCTCCGCCGGTTTCGCGCAGCAGTACCGGCCAGCCGGCGGCCGCGGATACTTCGCATGCGGCGTCGAAATCAGGCAGACGATTCAGCCGGCGCGGCATGACCAAGGCGCGGTCGCTGGGTTGCCAGAACAGCAGACCGAAATCCGCGTCACCGGTGCAGACGTGAGCCAGCAGATCCTGTTCGGCTTGCAGGCCGGCTTCGATGGTGAGGCTGGTCGGCTGGGGCATGGATTGTTCCGCACGGTATGAACATTGGGTGAATATGAAGGCCTCTTCGCGAGCAAGCCCGCTCTCACATTAGTCCGCGGGTTAATGTGAGAGCGGGCTTGCTCGCGAAGGCCGCACTGCGGTTTATATTCAATCGAGTGTAGAGCCACTCACCAAAACACCACGCTCCGGGAAGAACAAACGCTGCAATTCGGTGCCCGGGTTTTCAGCGCGCATGAATGCCTCCCCCACCAGAAACGCATACACGTCGCTGATCTCCATCAACTCAACGTCAGCCCGATTAAGAATGCCGCTTTCAGTGATAACCAGACGATCACGCGGAATACGCGGCAACAGATCCAGCGTGGTTTCCAGGTTGACGTCAAACGTGTGCAAATTACGGTTGTTGATACCCACCAGCGGCGTATCGAGGGTTTTCAGCGCCCGTTCCAGTTCGTCACCGTCGTGCACCTCCACCAGCACATCAAGGCCAACGCTTTTCGCCACGGCGGCCAGCTCGGCCATTTTCGCATCGTCCAGCGCAGAGACGATCAGCAACACACAGTCCGCGCCCAGCGCTCGGGCTTCGACGATCTGGTACGGATCGATCATGAAATCCTTGCGGATCACCGGCAGCATGCAGGCGGCCCGTGCTTGCTGCAGGTACGCGTCGGCTCCCTGAAAGTAATCGATATCGGTCAGCACCGACAAGCAGGTCGCGCCGCCCTTCTCATAGCTTTTGGCGATCTCGGCAGGAACGAAGTTCTCGCGGATCACACCTTTGCTCGGCGATGCTTTTTTGATTTCCGCAATGACCGCCGGCTCTTTCAGCTTCGCCTGTTCGATCAATGCCTTGGCAAAGCCACGGGGTGCATCGGCCGCCTTCGCCAGACTTTCCAGTTCGGCAAGGCTCACACGAGCGCTGCGCTCGGCGACTTCTTCAACTTTGCGCGCCAGAATTTTTTCCAGAACCGTCGGTACACTCATCCCTCATTCTCCACTCTGAATACCGCGGTAAATGCACCCAGCTCCTCGAGCTTTTCCCGAGCGAGGCCGGTGTGCAGCGCGTCGTGCGCCAGGGCAACGCCCTCTTTCAAACTGGTCGCCAGGTCGGCGGCGTACAGGGCCGCACCGGCATTGAGCATGATCATTTCGGCAGCCTTCTGACCGTTTTCGGTCTTGCGTTTGCCGAGGGCATCGCGAATCAGCGCAAGCGAGGCTGCCGGGCTTTCCACCGACAGACCGTGCAGGCTCTGGCTCTTCATGCCGAGGTCTTCGGGCTCGACCCAATACTCGGTGACCTGGTCATTCTTCAATTCCGCGACAAAGGTCGGCGCTGCCAGACTGAATTCGTCGAGGCCGTCCTTGGAGTGCACCACCAACACATGTTTGCTGCCCAAACGCTGCAAGACTTCGGCCAATGGCCGGCACAACGCCTGACTGAAAACGCCCACCACCTGATGCTTCACGCCGGCCGGATTCGTAAGCGGGCCGAGCATGTTGAACAAGGTGCGCAGACCCAGCTCGCGGCGTGGGCCGGCGGCGTGTTTCATTGCGCTGTGATGAGTCTGGGCGAACATGAAACCGATGCCGACGTTGTCGATGCAACGCGCGACCTGGACCGGCGTCAGGTTCAGATAAATACCGGCTGCTTCAAGCAGGTCGGCACTGCCACTTTTACCCGAGACCGCACGGTTGCCGTGTTTGGCCACGGTGCAACCGGCAGCCGCCACTACAAACGAAGAAGCGGTCGAGACGTTGAAGATGTTCGCACCGTCGCCGCCGGTGCCGACCACGTCGACTACGCCATCAAGCGTTTTCAGTTCGACCTTGTCCGCCAGCTCACGCATGACCGACACAGCGCCGACAATTTCGTCGATGCTTTCGCTCTTCATGCGCATGGCCATCATGAACGCGCCAATCTGCGCGTCGGAGCATTGCCCGGTCATGATTTCGCGCATCACATCGCGCATTTCATCGGTGCTGAGGTCGAGGTGATCGACGATACGGCTCAGGGCTGTCTTGATATTCATTGAGAGTCCTTAGCGCGTGCCGCCGGTTTGTTTGAGGAAGTTGGCGAACAGCTCGTGGCCCTGTTCGGTGAGGATAGACTCGGGGTGGAATTGCACACCTTCGATGTTCAGCGTCTTGTGGCGCAGCCCCATGATCTCATCGACAGTGCCGTCTTCGTACTGAGTCCAGGCCGTCAGCTCCAGACAGTCCGGCAGAGTCTCGCGCTTTACGACCAACGAGTGATAGCGCGTAACCGTGAGCGGATGATTCAGCCCTTCGAACACGCCTTTGTCTTCGTGGAAAACCGGGCTGGTCTTGCCGTGCATGACCTGGCGGGCACGGACCACATCGCCGCCAAAGGCCTGGCCAATCGATTGATGACCCAGGCAGACGCCGAGAATCGGCAGCTTGCCGCCGAAGTGCTTGATCACGTCGATCGAGACGCCGGCTTCGTTCGGTGTGCACGGGCCGGGGGAAACGACAATCCGCTCGGGGTTGAGGGCTTCGATTTCGGCGACGGTGAGTTCATCGTTGCGCACGACTTTGACCTGGGAGCCAAGCTCACCGAGGTACTGCACAACGTTATAAGTAAAAGAGTCGTAGTTATCGATCATCAGCAACATGGCGTTAAGAACCTCTTGAATTCACTGATTTCAGTTCAGCCTTCGGATGCGCTACCCGCAGCGTCCTGCACTTCGTCGGTCGCTGGAATCGCGCCTCAAAGCGGTTTGTCTTGCGGGTAAAGAAGGCCAAGCGATGAAAATCCGGCGGGGCCGGCAGAAGGATTCAGGCGCGCCAACGCCAGCGGGCGTGTGCCTTGATGACTTGATCCAGAAGTTTGCTGACGATCAACACGGGGAAGGTCTCATTTATGCGTCCGGGCACAGTAACTTAGCTGGGCGGAGCGTGCAATATGGGCGATTGAAGCGCGTCTGACATTCCAACAGGTTCGCGCTAAACGGGAACACGCTCTATAGTTTTTGGCACTGTCGTTTCACTCACTAAAAACAATAACAACGGATTTGCCCATGCTCAGACAGACACTGGCTGTACCGCTTGCCGGCTGCTTGCTCGCCATGGCCTGCTCTCAGGCAATTGCAGCACCCGCCCCCTACTCGAACTTCATCGTATTTGGCGACAGCCTGAACGATGCCGGGCAGTTTACGGACATCGGCGGACCACCGGGCTCGACCCTGCGTTTCACCAACCGTACCGGGCCGCTGTATCAGGATGGCAGCGGTGAAGTGTTTTCCGCCAACTCCACGCAATTGTTGGGCGGCAGGCTTGGCTTTTCGGCAGACCAGACTGCCGCATCAACGTCGGCGGCACGTGCCGCCCAAGGCTTGCCGGACGGTAATAACTGGGCCGTTGGCGGTTACCGCACCGACCAGATACTGACGTCGATCACTGCCGCTTCCGCCACCGGCGAACGTGCGCGCCCGGGCTATCTGCCGAGCAACGGTTTTCGCGCCGATCCAAATGCTCTTTATTACCTGTCTGGAGGGGGCAACGATTTTCTTCAGGGTCGGGTGCAAAGCGGCGCACAGGCCAACGCCGCGGCGGACCGACTGGCCGACAGTGTGCAAGTCCTGCAAACCGCCGGTGCCCGCTATGTCATGGTCTGGCTGCTGCCGGACCTGGGCCTGACCCCGGCCATCAATGGCACGCCCCTGCAGGCAGGCACCTCACAGCTGAGTGCGGCCTTCAACCGGCAACTGGTCACCCGGCTGGCAGGAATCGATGCCGAAATCATACCGCTGAACGTGCCGCTTTTATTGCAGGAAACCTTTGCTGACCCGGCGCGATTCGGCCTGGCTGCCGGCCAGAACCTGATTGGCACCTGTTTCAACGGAGACGGTTGCGTCGAAAATCCGCTGTATGGCATCAACAGCGCCACGCCGGATCCGAGCAAACTGGTTTACAACGACGGCGTGCACCCGACCGAATCCGGGCAGAGGCTGGTTGCCGATTACGCCTATTCCTTACTGGCAGCGCCGTGGGAACTGACGTTGTTACCGGAAATGGCCCACGCCACATTGCGTGCGCACCAGGATGAGTTGCGCAGCCAATGGCAATCGGACTGGGAGGACTGGCAGGCCATCGGCCAATGGCGGGCGATTGTCGCCGGTGGCGGGCAGCATTTGGATATCGACAGCCAAGGCAGCGGCGCCAGCGCTGATGGCAATGGCGCCAACGTGAACATCGGTGGCAGCTACCGTCTCAATGAAGCCTGGCGCGTGGGTATCGCGGCGGGCTTTTACCGGCAGAACCTGGAAGCCGGCAGTAACGATTCAGATTACAAACTCAACAGCTATCTGGCGACCGCGTTTGCCCAGTTTCAACAGAATCGCTGGTGGGCCGATGCCGCGTTGACCGGCGGAAAGCTGGACTACGACAACCTCAAGCGCAAGTTTGACCTTGGCCCCGGCGAGGGTGCAGAGAAAGGCGACACCGATGGTCATCTGTGGGCGTTCAGCACTCGGCTGGGTTATGACATTGCACAACCGGGCAGCGACTGGCATCTGTCGCCGTTCATCAGTGCCGACTACGCAAAGGTGGAAGTCGACGGTTATTCGGAAAACAGCAACCGCTCCACGGCGCTGAGCTTTGACGATCAGCAGCGAGATTCAAAACGGTTGGGCGCAGGACTGCAGGGCAAATACCAGATTACCCCGCAGACTCAGGTGTTTGGCGAGTACGCCCACGAGCGGGAATATGAGGATGACAGGCAGAAAGTGAACATCGCGCTCAATAGCCTGCCTTCCCTCGATTTCACACTGGACGGTTATACCCCGCAAAGTCATTTGAATCGGGTGAGCCTGGGGATCAGCCACAAGTTGACGGCCGACCTGGCACTGCGTGGCGGTTATACGCTGCGCAAGGATGATGATTTTACTCAGCAGGGCATAAACGTAGGCGTTGCGCTGGATTTCTGAATTGCGGGTATAAAAAAACGCGGCGCCCTCGCAGGTGCCGCGTTTTTATGTGCTGATGAAGTCCCTGTGGGAGCGAGCTTGCTCGCGATGAGAGCATCACCGTCAACATTGATGTTGCCTGACCACGGGGGCAAGCCCCCTCGCCACAGGGGCTCGCTGCGAGCTCAAGCGTCCGGGGTTTGCTCGGCCAGCGCCACGGCGCGGAACATCGCGCGGCGTTTGTTCAGGGTTTCTTCCCATTCCAGGGCCGGCACCGAGTCGGCAACGATGCCGCCACCCGCCTGCACGTGCAGTTCGCCGTTCTTGATCACTGCCGTGCGGATTGCAATCGCGGTGTCCATGTTGCCGTTCCACGCGAAGTAGCCGACCGCTCCACCGTAGACGCCGCGCTTGACCGGTTCCAGTTCGTCGATGATTTCCATCGCGCGGATTTTCGGCGCACCGGACAAGGTGCCTGCCGGCAGAATCGCGCGCAGCGCGTCCATCGCGGTCAGCCCGGCTTTCAGTTGCCCGGTGACGTTGGAAACGATGTGCATCACATTGGAATAGCGCTCGATGACCATTTTCTCGGTGAGCTTCACCGAACCGATTTCGGAAACACGACCGGTGTCGTTGCGGCCCAGATCGATGAGCATCAGGTGCTCGGCGATTTCCTTGTCGTCGGACAGCAGGTCTTTTTCCAGCGCTACATCAGCTTCTTCGTTGGCCCCACGTGGACGGGTGCCGGCAATCGGGCGCACGGTGATCAGGTTGTCCTCGACGCGCACCAGCACTTCCGGCGAGCTGCCGACAACGTGGAAGTCGCCGAAGTTGAAGAAGTACATGTAAGGCGTCGGATTGAAACAACGCAGCGCCCGGTACAGATCGATCGGAGCAGCCTTGAAGTCGATCGACATGCGCTGGGACGGTACGACCTGCATGCAGTCGCCGGCGAGGATGTATTGCTTGATGGTGTCGACGGCTTTTTCGTAATCGCTCTGCGTGAAGCTCGAACGGAACACCGGGTCAGCGGCTTGCTGCTTGCTGAAATCCAGACCCCGGCGCGGCGTGATCGGCTGGCGCAGCTGCTCCAGCAGTGCTTCCAGTCGCGCCTGACCTTGCTCGAACGCATCGTCCTGCGACGGGTCGGCGAGCACGATCGCATGCATCTTGCCGGCGAGGTTGTCGAACACCACCACGGCGTCGGACACCATCAGCAGAATGTCTGGCACGCCCAGCGGATCCGGGTTCGGGCATTTGCCCAGACGCTTTTCCACATAGCGCACACAGTCGTAACCGAAATAACCCACCAGACCGCCATTGAAGCGCGGCAGGCCCGGGATGGTCGGCACGTTGTAGCGAGCCTTGAAGGCTTCGACAAACGCCAGCGGATCTTCGACGTCGTGGCTTTCGATCTCGATGCCGTCGTGGGTCACGCTGACGTGATGATCATGAACCCGCAACACGGTGCGGCACGGCAGACCGATGATCGAATATCGGCCCCACTTCTCCCCGCCCTGTACCGATTCGAGCAGGTAGGAGTTCGGCTTGTCCGCCAGTTTCAGATAGATCGACAGCGGCGTGTCGAAGTCGGCCAGGGTTTCGCAGGCAAGCGGGACACGGTTGTAGCCGGCAGCGGCCAATCGCAGGAATTCTTCGCGGATCATGGGTAGCCTCGTGGCTTGAGGTTGTAACAGTCAGGTATGCAAACGCGCCGGGATGCCGGCCAGGATCAAGTCAGGCGCGCCAACGCCAGCGGGCCAGGGCCTTGATGACTTTCATCCAGAGTTTGCGAGTGACCACCACGATGGCGTTTCCAGAATAGGGTTGAGTAGCGTCGGGCAACGTTATCCCAGAGGCCAGATCCAGGCAACCGGGAATTAGTTTGCGCAAATCGTCGATCACCAGCGCCGGCGATTCTTCGGCGATGGGCCGGCCATGGTTGTAGCCATAACTGAGGGCCACGCATTTAACCCCCGCCGCTTTCGCTGCCAGCACATCGCTGCGCGAGTCGCCGACGAACAAGGATTGCGAGGCGGGAATGTTGGCCATTTTCATCACGAAGAACAGCGCGGCCGGATCAGGTTTTTTCTGCGGCAGGGTGTCGCCACCGATGATCCATTTGAAGTAACGGCCGATTTTCATCTGATCCAGCAGCGGTGCAACGAAGCGTTCCGGCTTGTTGGTGATCAGCGCCATCGCAACCCCTTGCTTGCTCAACCATTTCAAGGTGTCGCGCACGCCAGGGTAAACGACCGTCAGGTTATGGTTTTCGCTGTAAGCCTCCATGAAGATGTCCAGTGCGGCTTGTGCTTCAACGTCATCGACCGTGGAATGCTCGATGCCGCCCGCCAGCGCCCGGCGAACCAGGACCGGCGCGCCGTTGCCGACCCACTCGCGCACTGAAGCGAGACCGGCGGGCGCACGGCCGAGTTTGAGCAGCATGTTATCCACAGCCGCCGCAAGGTCCGGGACCGAGTCGATCAGCGTGCCATCCAGATCGAACATCACCAGACGCGGCAAGCGCCCCGGGAACAGTTGCTCAAAGCCGCTCATGAGCGCGCCAGCGCCAGCTCGGAACGCATCTTCTCGATCACTTCCTGGTAGTTCGGTGCGTTGAAGATGGCGGAACCGGCGACAAAGGTGTCGGCGCCAGCCGCGGCGATTTCACGAATATTGTTCACGTTCACGCCGCCGTCGATTTCCAGGCGAATGTCACGCCCGGACGCATCGATCAAAGCCCGCGCCTCACGCAACTTGTCGAGGGTACCGGGGATGAATTTCTGCCCGCCGAAGCCAGGGTTGACACTCATCAGCAGAATCATGTCGACCTTGTCCATCACGTACTTGAGCACGTCCAGCGGGGTCGCCGGGTTGAACACCAGGCCGGATTTGCAGCCGCCTTCACGGATCAGTTGCAGGGAACGGTCGACGTGCAGCGTGGCTTCCGGGTGGAAGGTGATGTAGGTCGCGCCGGCTTCGATGAAGTCGCCGACGATGCGGTCCACCGGGCTGACCATCAGATGGGCGTCGATGGGCGCGGTGACGCCATATTTGCGCAGCGCCGCACACACCATCGGGCCGATGGTCAGGTTTGGTACGTAATGGTTGTCCATGACATCGAAGTGCACGAAGTCGGCGCCGGCGGCCAGGACGTTGTCCACTTCTTCACCCAAGCGGGCGAAGTCGGCAGAGAGTATCGACGGAGCAATGACGAAGGGCTGCATGACGCACCTTTTTTGAACAGAATTACGATGGCGCGCATTGTATACCTCATGCTTTGGCGCGCGCACCGTGACTGCGATGATTAGTCTGACTAGTAGGCCGCCCGGTAGATCTTCTCGATATCGGCGGCGCTCAGTTTGCGCGGGTTGTTGCGCATCAGGCGCTCGATTCCCGCCGCCTCTGCCGCCATGGCCGGGATCGCTTCTTCGGGCACGTTGAAGCTGCGCAGGCCGCGCGGGATTTCCACGGCGGCGCAGAGTGCGGTCATCGCTTCGACGGCTTTGTCGGCTGCTTCACTGACACTCAGATGCGCGGTCTTCACGCCCATCGCTTCGGCAATGTCCTGCATGCGCTCGACGCAGGCCATCTTGTTCCAGGTCATGACGTAGGGCAGCAACAACGCGTTGCTGACACCGTGGGCAATATTGAAGCGCCCGCCCAATGGATACGCCAACGCGTGTACCGCGCCAACCCCGGCATTGCCGAACGCCATACCGGCCATGAGGCTGGCGGTGGCCATGTCTTCGCGCGCTTGCAGGTGGGACGGATTGGCATAGGCCTTGGGCAACGCCTTGGCGATGAGTTTGATGGCGTCGATGGCCAGCGCATCGGTGATCGGCGAGGCGTTGACCGACAGGTAGGATTCGATGGCGTGCACCAGGGCATCGACACCACTCGCCGCCGTGACACTGCGCGGACAGGTCAGGGTCATTTGCGGGCTGACCAGCGCGACGTCCGGCAGCAGGTAGTCGCTGACGATGCCTTTCTTCAACTGCGCGGCCTTGTCGGAGAGGATCGCGACGTTGGTGACTTCAGAGCCGGTGCCGGCGGTGGTCGGGATAGCGATCAGCGGCGGGCCTTTGCGCGGCACTTGATCGACGCCGAACAGATCTTCCAGCGCGCCGTGGTACCCAGCATACGCGGCAACACTTTTGGCAATGTCGATTGCACTGCCGCCGCCCAGACCGATCAAACCGTCATGCCCGCCGTCGCGGTAGACGCGCATGCAATCTTCGACAATGGCGATTTCCGGGTCGGGCAGGACGCGGTCGAATATCTCGTAGCTGCGCCCACCCAACTGCGCCAACGCCAGTTCGACCGTGCCGGATTTCACCAGTGCGGCATCGGTGACGATCAGCGGGTGATCGATGTCGAGGCGGGTGAGTTCAGCGGCGAGTTGCTCGATGGCAGCGGCGCCGGTGATCAGTTTGTGAGCGATTTTGAAAGAGGAAAGACCCATGGTGCGCAGCCTCTTATAGATAGGGGAGCTGGGCACAATAGTAGCTGGGGATTTTGGGTTGTCTTGTATTCAGGGGGTGAATGACTGCTCGCAGCCAACACCTGTCCCTGTGGGCGAGCCTGCTCGCGATGACTGACCTACATCCAACACAGATGTCGACTGATAGTCCGCAATCGCGAGCAGGCTCGCTCCCACAATGGATCGGGTGAAGACTTCAGACCTGCGCGGTGCGCAGCTTTTCACTGCGCCCGCGCAACCATTCCAGTGTCAGCAGCAGAATCACTGAAAAAGCGATCAGCAGCGTCGCCGCCGCCGCAATGGTCGGGCTGAGGTTCTCGCGAATGCCGCTGAACATCTGCCGCGGCAGCGTCGCTTGCTCGGGACCGGCGAGGAACAGCGTCACCACCACCTCATCGAACGAAGTCGCGAAGGCAAACAACGCCCCCGAGATGACGCCCGGCGCAATCAGCGGCAAGGTCACCCGGCGAAACGCTGTCAACGGCGAAGCGCCGAGACTGGCCGCCGCCCGCACCAGGTTATGGTTGACCCCCTGCAACGTCGCCGACACCGTGATGATCACAAACGGCACGCCCAGCACCGCATGCACCACGATCAGCGAAAAGAAGCTGTTGCCCAGTCCCAACGGCGCAAAAAACAGATAACTCGCCACGCCGATGATCACCACCGGCACCACCATCGGCGAAATCACCAGCGCCATCACCAGAGCCTTGCCCGGGAAGTCACCGCGCGTCAGACCGATTGCCGCCAGCGTGCCGAAGATCATTGCCAGCACGGTAGCCGCCGGGGCGACAATAATGCTGTTCTTCAGCGCGCGCATCCATTCCGCCGAGGCGAAGAAATCGTGATACCACTGCAGCGAGAAACCTTGCAGCGGGTACACCAGGAAACTGCCGGAGTTGAACGACAGCGGGATGATCACCAGTACCGGCAGAATCAGGAACAGCAAGATCAAGCCGCAGAGAATCCGCAAACTGTAGAACCACACCCGTTCGATGGGCGACATGTAAGGACTCAGCATTTCGATTCTCCCTTAGCTCAGGCGCAGGCGGCTGGCGCCCACCAGCCAGCTGTAAATCAGATAAAGCACCACGGTCGCCAGCAACAGCAGCCCACCGAGCGCGGTCGCCATCCCCCAGTTAATGCTGGTGTTGGTGTAGAAGGCGACGAAGTAGCTGACCATCTGATCGTTCGGGCTGCCCAGCAACGCCGGGGTGATGTAGTAGCCGATGGCGAGGATGAAGACCAACAGGCAACCGGCACCGACACCGGCGTAGGTCTGCGGGAAGTACACCCGCCAGAAACTGGCGAACGGGTGACAACCGAGGGAAATCGCAGCCCGCATGTAAGTCGGCGAAATGCCTTTCATCACGCTGTAAATCGGCAGAATCATGAACGGCAACAGGATGTGCACCATCGAGATGTAGACCCCGGTGCGGTTGAACACCAGTTCCAACGGCTTATCGATGATGCCCATCGCCATCAGGCCACTGTTGATCAAACCACCCGATTGCAGCAACACGATCCAGGCGGCGACACGCACCAGAATCGAGGTCCAGAACGGCAGCAGGACCAGAATCATCAGCAGGTTGCTTTGCCGCGACGGCAGGTTGGCCAGCAGGTACGCCAACGGGTACGCCAGCACCAGGCAGATCACGGTGATGACCAGGCCCATCCAGAACGTGCGGGCAAAAATGTCGAGGTAGATTGCCTGGTCGGGCGTGGCCGGGGCGATCTCGCCGAGGTCGTCGATGCGGTGATCGACCGACGCCAGCAAATAATACGGGGTGATACTGCTGGTGTTGCGGCGCACTGCTTGCCAGTAGGCAGGGTCGCCCCAACGCTCGTCGAGGCTTTCCAGCGCTTCTTTATAGGAGGACGGTTCGGTGGCGAACGGCAAGGCTCTGGCGGTTTTGGTCAGCAGGCTGCGGTAGCCGGCCAGTTCCATGTTCAAGCGTTTGGACAGATCGCCCAACGTCTGATTTTTGCGCGCCTCGGCGAGGTCTTCGCTGGCGGCTTTATAGACCGGCTCTGCAGGCAGACCACGACCGTCCCAACTGTCGATGGCCGCCACGGTGCGCGGCATCCCGCCGACCACTTCCGGGTTGCCGACGCTTTTGTAGAGCAGCGCCACGATCGGCACCAGGAACACCAGCAGCAGGAATATCACCAGCGGCGCAATCAAGGCCTGAGCCTTCCAGCGATTGATCCGCTCGGCGTGCTTGAGCCGCTGCTTCAAGGTGGGGTCAGTGCCCGCGTTCACGGGAATGGCGGTGGCCATGGCGTACTCCGGAAATCTTCGTTACAGAGGCATACAAACAACCTGTGGGAGCGAGCTTGCTCGCGATGGGGGCATCACATCCAACATCGATGTTGATAGACCCACTGCTATCGCGAGCAAGCTCGCTCCCACAAGGGATTGCGGTGTTCAAACCACAGGTCGTACTTACTTCGCAGCCCAGGAATTGAAGCGCTGCTCCAGTTGCTCGCCGTTGTCAGCCCAGAAGCTGACGTCGATCTGCACCTGGTTGGCGATGTTTTCCGGGGTGGTCGGCATGTCTTTCAGGACATCCTTGTTCAGCAACGGCACAGCCTGGGTATTGGCCGGGCCGTAAGCGATGTTTTCCGAGTAGGTCTTCTGCTGCTGCGGCTGCACCGAGAAAGCGATGAATTTCTTCGCCGCTTCCGCGCGTTTGGGGTCCAGGCCACGAGGGATCGCCCACGCGTCAAAGTCGTAAATGCCGCCGTTCCACACCACCTTCAGGTTGCTTTCTTTCTGCACGGCCGCGATTCGGCCGTTGTAGGCCGAGCTCATCACCACGTCACCGGACGCAAGGTACTGCGGCGGTTGCGCGCCGGCTTCCCACCACTGAATGCTTGGCTTGAGTTCGTCGAGTTTCTTGAACGCGCGATCCTGACCGTCTTTGCCGGCCAGCACCTTGTAGACGTCTTTCGGCGCGACGCCATCGGCCATCAGGGCGAATTCCAGGGTGTACTTGGCGCCTTTACGCAGGCCGCGCTTACCCGGGAATTGCTTGGTGTCCCAGAAGTCCGCCCAACTGGTCGGAGCGGTTTTCAGCTTGTCGGCGTTGTAGGCCAGCACGGTCGACCACACGAAGAAGCCCACGCCGCAAGGCTGAATCGCGCCTTTGACGTAGTCTTCGGCCTTGCCGAACAGCGCCGGGTCGAGTGGCTCGAACATGTCTTCATCGCAACCGCGGGACAGTTCTGGCGATTCAACTTCCACCAAGTCCCAGGACACGCTCTTGGTGTCGACCATGGCTTTGACCTTGGCCATCTCTCCGTTGTATTCGCCAGCGACGATCTTGCCGTTGCCCGCCGCTTCCCACGGTGCATAGAAGGCTTTGACCTGCGCGGCCTTGTTCGCCCCGCCAAAAGACACCACGGTCAAATCCGGGCCCGCCGCCATCGCGTGTGCCGCGCCGATCATGCCGACAACCAGAGCGGTTAATTTCAGGGATCTCAACATTTATTGTTCTCTCCACGTGCAGGGTTGGTAGAAGCAGGGGGCGCTTAATGCGCCTCTAAAAGCGGGTCGAGCGCGCGAACGTGTTCGACCTGCCAGCCAAGCGGTACCACGTCGCCGACGGCCAGCCCGGGATCGAGTTCGGCAATCGGCTGTTTCACAAAGAAGTCGGTCTTGCCGCAGACTTCCAGGCGAACCCGGACGTGATCGCCCAGATAGATGAATTCCGCCACCCGCCCTGAGAAGCGGTTGATGCAGGATTCGCTCGAACCATTGAGGCTCACGCGTTCCGGACGAATCGACAGCGTGACCGGTTCGCCGGTCTTGCCGACGTTGACCGCCAGCGCTTCGACTTTTTCACCGCGAGCAAGCTCGACCACGCAGCGGTCGCCGGTGTGGCTGTGCAAGCGGCCGTTGAGGCGGTTGTTCTCGCCGATGAAGTTGGCGACGAACGTGTTTTTCGGTTCTTCGTAGAGGCCGCGCGGCGGTGCGATCTGCTGGATTTCGCCTTGATGGAACACAGCCACGCGGTCAGACATGGTCAGCGCTTCACCCTGATCGTGGGTCACGTAAACCACGGTCACGCCGAGGCGCTGGTGCAGGTGTTTGATTTCCATCTGCATGTGTTCACGCAGTTGTTTGTCGAGCGCACCGAGCGGTTCATCCATCAGCACCAGTTGCGGTTCGAACACCAGTGCACGGGCCAGGGCTACGCGCTGTTGCTGACCGCCGGACAATTGCGCCGGATAACGCTGGGCGAAGGTGTCGAGCTGAACCATGCTCAAGACTTTTTTCACCTTGTCGCTGACATCGCTTTTGTTCAGACCGCGCACGGTCAGCGGGAACCCGAGGTTTTCGGCGACCGTCATGTGCGGGAACAGCGCGTAGTTCTGAAAAACCATGCCGATGTCGCGCTTGTGCGGCGGCACATTGTTGATGGAACGCCCGGCCAGGAGGATTTCACCCGCGGTCGGGGTTTCGAAACCGGCGAGCATCATCAGGCTGGTGGTCTTGCCGGAGCCGGACGGCCCGAGCAGGGTCAGAAACTCACCTTTGCGGATGTCCAGGTTGAGGTCTTTGACGATCAGGTTCTCGCCGTCGTAGCTCTTCTGCACTCCACGAAAGCTGACCAGAATGTCACTGGCCCCTGCGCTTGAATCGACCTGGCTCATACCCACACCTTTGTTATTGATGACTGCTGTGGATTAAGCCTAGTGGACGCTGGGAAGCACGCAAATCGGGGCGCAGGAGAGAATCGCCTCAGCGGGATGGAAGGTTGGGGGTAGGGATTGCCCTACAAGCATGGCGCGATTGGACAGGGCAGCGGCAAGTTTCAAGCGGCAAGCCGCAAGACTGGGTAAAAGCGGATTTGCAGGTTGTCGTAAATGGGCATGCGCGCACCAGGCTTCTGTGGGAGCGAGCTTGCTCGCGATTACGGCCTGAGATTCAACATGTATGTCGACTGATAGTCCGCTATCGCGAGCAAGCTCGCTCCCACGGGGGCAACGGTGTTCTCAGAGCAGTTTGTGCTCCATCGCATATTTCACCAGCTCGGCCAGTGAAGTGATGTTGAGCTTTTGCATCAGCCGGGCCTTGTGGGTGCTGATGGTTTTGCTGCTCAGCGCCAGTTGCTGGGCGATGTCATTGACGTTGGCGCCTTGAGCAAGACGTTCGAATACCGAGAACTCCCGTTCCGACAACAACGAATGCAACGGCCGCGAATCGGTCAGACCGACTTCGAAGACCATACGGTCGGCCAGGTCCGGGTCGATGTAGCGCCCGCCTGCTGCAACCTTGCGGATTGCCGTCAGCAACAAGGCCGGATCGCTGTCCTTGGTCGCATAGCCTGCCGCGCCGACTTTCAACGCCCGGGCGGCCATCTGCGCCTCGTCGTGCATCGACAACACCAGGATCGCCGGCGGATTGTTCAAGGCGCGAATCCGCGGAATTGCTTCCAGACCATTCACACCCGGCATGGAAATGTCGAGCAACACCACTTCGCAGGGAACATGCCGCAAGGTTTCGAGCAGTTGTTCACCATTGCTCGCCTCCCCCACCACCAGCAAATCCTTGGCGAGGCCGATCAATTGCTTGATGCCTTCGCGAACGATGGTGTGGTCTTCTGCTACCAGTACACGGATCACGTTTTTCTCCAGATTCAGGCGCTATCGCGAGCAGGCTCGTTCCAACAGGTACAGAGCACCTGTGGGAGCGAGCCTGCTCGCGAAAGCGTCAGTACAGACAACACAAATGCATCAGGCTTCATCCACCGGCACCCGCACGCTCAACGTCGTGCCCTCCCCGGGCTCACTCTCAAGCCACAACCGCCCGCCCATGATCAACACCCGCTCACGCATGCCCACAACACCAAAGGATGTCGGCCTGCCGACCGCAGGGACGAATCCTACGCCATCGTCACTCACCGTCAGACACAACTCCTCGCCTTCCAGCGTCAACGTCAGTTCGACAGTATGCGCCTGGGCATGCCGCATGACATTGGTCAGCGCTTCCTGAAGGATGCGAAACAAGCCAACTGCCTTGGCATCGCTGAGCACTGGCAAATTGTCCGGCACCTGCACCAGGCACGGGATCTGCGTGCGCGCCTCGAACCGCCGGGCCTGCCATTCAATGGCTGAAGCGATACCCGCGTCGAGGATCGGTGGTCGCAGCGCCGTGGCCACATCGCGTACCAGCTGAAACAGCTGAGCGATCAGGCGCTTCATGCTGTTCAAGCGTTCGTTCAAACCTGGGTCAAGCTGCGCGTAGGCCAGTTCGCACATGGACGTTTCCAGCTTCAACACCGTCAACATCTGCCCCAACTCGTCATGCACCTCGCGGGCAATGCGCGCCTTTTCTTCTTCGCGCACGCTCTCCAGGTGCGCGGACAATTCGCGCAATTGTTCGCGGGAGCTGGCCAGTTCCAGTTCGATGCGCTTGCTTTCGCTGATGTCCCAGACAATGCCATCCCAGACATAGGCGCCATCTTCGAGCCGGCGGGTAATTGCCTTGATCTCGGCCCAGCGTTGCTCGCCCTGCCGCGTCAGGATGCGCCCTTGCCACGACCAGTCACTGTCGGTATCCAGCGCGTGATCCTGAGTCTGGTGATAACTGGCCTTGTCGTCCGGATGCACCAGGCTGCGCAGGCCATTGTCGCGATGGGCCAGGGTGGCCGGCGAGTAACCGACCAGGCTCTCGCTGCCCTCACTGATGTAGGCAAAATCGATCTGCCCTGTCACCGGCGCGCGCTCCAGGCGAAAGACCAGGCCCGGAACATTGGCCGCGATACCCTGCAGCCGCGCCTCGCTTTCCTGCAAAGCAGCCAGTGCCCGACGGCGCTCGGTGACGTCGTTCAGGTAAACCACCAGGTATTCGCCATCGCGGAAGCGCAGAAAACTCAGCGAAACATCTGCTGGCAAAACGCTGCCGTCGGCACGCACGCAATTGGTTTCAAAACCTGGAGGGCCTTCTTCGCTGGCCCGCGCGCGCTTCCACAGGTTGAGCCAACGGTCCATGTGCAGGCCGGGCTCGAAATCGATCAGCGGCCGGTCAAGAATGCCGCCGGGCGGATAACCGAGCATGGTTTCGGCGGCGCGGTTGGCGTAACGCACATGGCTGTCCCAATTGACCCAAAGAATGCCAACGGTGCTCTGGTCGATGGAAAACTGCGTAAGCCGCAGGGCTTCCTCGCTGGCCACGCGCAGGGCAATGTCTTCGCGCGCCGCCCGTAGCCGTTGCTCCAGGCTCAATTGCTGGCGGCGCTGCCAGAACACGATCGCCATGCTGCTCAACATCAACACCGCCAGCAGCAGACACAGGTTTTGCCAGAAACCCGGCGAGTCGGTCAGCCGCGGGTACTTGGGTTGCAGCCATTGATTGTGCAGTTGCTCCAGATCCTTGGCCGGAATCGCCCGCAGCGCGCTTTCGACAATAGCGGCCAGTTCCGGCCAGTCCCGGCGCGTCGCCACGCGCAGCAATTGCGGCAAACCGATGTCACCGACCACCACCAGCCCGGCGAACTCCGGCTCGACCGACAGGCGCCCCAGCTGTGCTTCGTCGACCACGGCATAGCTGGCCTGCTGACTCAACAACAACTGCAAGGCCTGACGCTCGATCGGCACGCCTTGCAGATTGAGGTGCGGATAATTGCTGCGCAAGTAATCGGCGGTGGCGCTGGGCATGCGCACGGCCACGCGGGTCTGGCTGTCGAGTTGTTCCAGCTCGACCGCACCGCTGCGTTTTTGATCGCTGACCACCAGCTGCGGCACGCGCATGTACGGATCGGAAAACTGCCACAGACGCAAGCCTGCGGGAGTCTGGGTCAAGCCGGGCGCGAGGTCGATCTCACCATCGCGGGCGGCCGCCTCCAGCTGTGCAAGGTCGGGAAAGTTGCGCCAGCTCAGCTCGACCTTGAGTGCCTTGGCCAGCCATTTCATCAGTTCGATGTTGACCCCTGACAGTCGCTGCAGACGGCGGTCGTATTGCGCGTAAGGCACTTGCAAGACAACGCCGACGCGCAATTGATCGTGCTGCGCCAGCCATTGCTGCTGGCTCGCCGACAGTTGTGCGAGGTGAGCCGGCGGCGCGGACGCCGGCCAGCCCGTCAAGGGAAACAACAAACAGCCGATAACCCACAGGCAGCAAAAACGCATCATCGAAGTCTCATACACTGACAAACACTGACCAACCTATTAGGCTGGCGGAATAACTTCTGGCCTGGAATATCCGATGCCCCCTGTCTACCGCCTGGCACTGCCAGCATTGTGCCTGTCGCTGCTCCTGCCCTGCGCGTTTTCCGTCGCCGCCGCTGAAACCGCGCCGGCTGCTGCGGAAGAACCCGTCAGCGAAAAACCGCTTGAGCGTCAGCCGTTGCTGGAGCGTAGTCAGGAAGAAGCGACAGCACTTGAACGAAAAATCCCCGCACAGGAACAACAACAGCTGCAGGCCGGCAACGACACTTTTCTGGCCTTGTGGAAACCCGCCAACACCGCCGAACCCAAAGGCGCAGTGATCATCGTCCCGGGCGCTGGCGAAACGGCTGACTGGCCACAGGCTATTGGTCCGTTGCGGCGCAAGCTGCCGGATGCCAAATGGAGCAGCTTGAGTATCACCCTGCCCGATATGCAAAGCGATGTCATTGCTCCGCGCGTGGTCGAGGTGCCGCCAACGATCAAGGCGCCTGATGTCGGCAGCAAGGATTCGACGACCGCAACGCCGATCGAACAGGCAGCCGGCGGGGAGGCAGAAATCGTCGACAAAGCTGTCGCCGAAACCGGTGAGGATCAATCGAAAGCCGATGCCGAGCGAATCTTCGCACGCATCGATGCAGCGATTGCCTACGCAGAACAACAAAGTGTTCGCAGCATTGTGCTGCTGGGCCACGGCACCGGCGCCTACTGGGCCGCGCGTTTTCTGAACGAAAGGCAGCCGCCGCAGATCGAGAAGTTTGCCATGATCGCAGCGCAGACACCGACAGCGGCGAAACCGCCGCTGGTGGAACTGACGCCGACCCTGAAGCTGCCGACAGTGGATATCTTTTACAAGGACAAACCGCTGGATCGCAGCCTGGCGGTGGAGCGTCTGCAAGCGAGCAAACGCCTGAAAGCCGTTGCTTACAGCCAGGTATCGCTCAAGGCGTTGCCGGGTGATGCCAAGGCTGAGCAGGAGCAACTGGTTCGTCGGGTGCGCGGGTGGTTGAACCCAAAGCCGCCGGCGAATTGATAGACCCGCGCGGTGTCATTCGCCAGCACTGACGACACAAGGATACCGACTAGCGAAAATCCCGTCGTTCCCGAATCAGCGTATACGCCGTATGCAACTCGCGCGTTTTGTCTGTCGCCTCGCGCACCTGCTTCGCCGTCGCGCCGCTGCCGGCGATCTTGTCCGGGTGATGACGACTCAGCAAGCGTCGATAGGCACGCTTGATCTGCGCCGGCTCAGTGGTGGCCGTGACGCCGAGCAAACGCATGGCATCCTGATAGGTCACGGCACTGGTCACCACGGGACGCTTCTGCGGTTCATAGTCTTCCGCGAGCGCTTGCACCTGATGGCGCGTCCAGCCGAGCCACTTGCCCCATTGACGCACCAGTTCAACCTCACCGACACCGGCGCGGCCATCGGCCCAGACCATCCGCCAGCAGGCGCGCAAGACGCCCTCGGCGGCATGGGGCTGGCCCCTCATGCGGCGCAGATACCCACTTAAACGGTCGTGCCCGGTCTTGCCACGATTGAACGCCGTGATCGCACGGCGTTGTGCCGATTCGGTCATTTCCAGCGAGCGCATCTCCTGACGCGCCTGCTGAATATGCCCGTCCGCTACCCGCCCATCGCACTTGGCCAGACGCCCCAGCAGCACGAACAGCAGTTCATCGTTGCGCAGCATCGGGCGACCGCCGAGCCTCTCACGCAAATGCCCCCAACTTTGCAGTTGCAGGCGCCGGTCCAGCGCCTGTCCCAATAACGCGCCAAGCATGGCCCCCGGAATACTGGCGATGACATAACCCAGTCCGGCTCCAATCAGAGTCCCTGGCCACAACATCTCAGCGACTCGCTTCTATCAAGGTTTCAACTTCTGCGAGACGTTCGTGAGTGCCGACATCGACCCATTGCCCGTGCAGCCGCTCACCGGTGACCTGTCCTTGAGCCATCGCGGTGCGCAGCAATGGCGCCAATTTGAACGCGCCGGCGGAGCAACCGTCGAACAGTTGCGGGTGCAGCACGGCAATGCCGCTGTACGTCAAGGTTGGTGTCGACGGCTGACCGTCGCGCACCTGCCCGTCGATCAGGCTGAAATCGCCCGCCGGATGATGTGTCGGATTAGCCGCCAGCACCAGATGGGCCAGCCCGGCGATTGGCTGATGCAACACGCTGAAGTCGTAGTCGGTCCAGATGTCACCGTTGACCACCAGGAACGCGTCATCACCCAGCAAGGGCAGCGCGCGGAAAATTCCGCCGCCGGTTTCCAGCGGCTCCCCCTCCGGCGAATACTGAATGCGCACGCCGTACTGCGAACCGTCCCCCAGATAACTTTCGATCTGCTGACCGAGCCAGGCGTGATTGATCACGATTTCGGTGAACCCGGCCCCGGCGAGGGCTTTGAGGTGGTAGTCAATCAGCGGCACCCCGCCTGCGCGCACCAGAGGTTTGGGCGTGGTCAGTGTCAACGGACGCATGCGTTCACCTTTGCCCGCCGCCAGAATCATCGCCTTCATGCTTGAGCTCCGGCGCGCAGACTTTCCAGCAATTCACCCAATTCGGCGAGTTCGGGACGTCGGGCCACCACAGCTTCTATATAGGCAAAGAATCGCGGCACATCGGCCAGATAACGTGCTTTGCCGTCGCGGTGACAGATGCGCGCGAAAATGCCGATGACTTTCAGGTGACGCTGCACACCCATCAGGTCGCTGGCGCGCAGGAAATCCTGCCAATCCGGCTGAACCGGGATGCCGAGCGCCCCGGCTTTGCGCCAATAATTTTCCAGCCAGCCAAGCACCCGCTCTTCGGGCCAGCTGAGAAACGCGTCTTTGAACAGGCAGGTCACGTCGTAGGTCACGGGGCCATAAACCGCATCCTGAAAATCCAGCACCCCGGGGCTGGGCTCGCTAAGCATCAGGTTGCGCGGCATGTAGTCGCGATGAACCAGTACCTTGGGCTGAGCCAGGGCACTGTCGATCAACTGGTCACTGACTCGTTGCCAGAGAGTTTGCTGCGTGGCGTCCAGCTCGACGCCCAGCTCGCGCTTCACATACCACTCGGGGAACAACTCCAGCTCGCGGCGCAGCAGTGCAACGTCGTAGCTGGGGAGCGGCGCGACCATCGGCAGTTGCTGAAAAGCCAGCAGCGCCTGCAACGCATCCTGGAACAAATCATCGGCATTTTCGCTGTCGATGACGTCCAGATAAGTCTGGTTGCCCAGGTCGTTGAGCAAAAGAAAACCGCGATCGAGGTCCTCGGCGTAAATTTTCGGCACATTTATTCCGGATTTCGCCAGTAAAAAAGCAATATCCACGAACGGTTTGCAGTTTTCCTGGGGCGGTGGAGCATCCATCACGACGAAGCTGCGCCCCTCGCCCTCCCAGCGAAAATAGCGTCGGAAGCTCGCGTCACTGCTGGCCGCAGTCAACGTGGCCGGGGGTACTGCTCCCCAACCCTGTTCTGCAAAGAGGGTCGCCAGCTGTTCTTCGAGCCAAACTTTCAGGTGTTGCAAACGTACATCTTGGTCAGGCATTGCAAGGGTCTCCGACGGCGCTAGCCGTCAAGCGGGTCATGCTTTATTATCCAGCATCTTTTTCAGACCATCGAGAGGCGTGCGGCCCACACCGCGGGCAGATGGCACGCAGGAAGCCCGGACTAATAAGATGGCATTGAAATCCCCCGCGTTTCGTAAAAAATTTCCGTTGTTGGTCACCGGCAGTCTGCTGGCCCTGCAACCTCTAGCCACTTCGTTCGTGGTCGCCGCGGAACAGTATGACTGCTCAGTCTCTGCTTCGGGTGCCTGGGACTGTGCGCCGAAATCTCCAGCCGCTGCGCTGCCACCGCGTCCCGTCCATGACGGCAGCGCAGTGAGCACGAGCGGCGAGACTCCGGCCGACGGCAGTTCCAGTCAAGACACCGGCGAAAAACCTGTGCTGGTTACCGAGTCCAACGGCCGCGGCCTGAAGTCCCGTAGCGCAGACTACAGTCACCTGGACTGGGTTCCCCGCGAGAAGCTCACTGCAGCGCAATTGGCCGAAACCGGTCCTTATTGCTCTGGTTCCTATATCGAACCGATTCGTCCTGGCATGAATGACAAGACGGATAAAAGTGATGCGCCTACCTTTGTCGGTGCCAAAGCATCCCGCTACAAGCAGGATGAACAGGTCGCCACACTGGCCGGTGACGTCGTCTTGCGTCAGGGCAGCATGCAGGCCGAAGCCGATGAGGCAAACCTCTATCAGGCCGAAAGCCGTGGCGAACTGAGCGGCAACGTGCGCATTCGCGACAACGGTGCACTGATCGTCGGTGACCACGCCGATGTGCAGCTCGACACCGGTGAAGCCAAAATCGACAACGCCGAATACGTGATGCACAAATCGCGCATTCGCGGTAATGCGCTGTACGCCAAACGGGCCGAGAACGCGATCATCCGCCTCAAGGATGGTACGTACACCACGTGCGAACCGGACAGCAACGCCTGGCAGCTCAAGGGCAACAACATCACCTTGAACCCGGCCACCGGTTTCGGTACCGCGACCAACGTGACGCTGCGGGTCAAGGACATTCCGGTTCTGTACACCCCGTACATCTATTTCCCGATCGACGACCGTCGTCAGTCCGGTTTCCTGCCGCCGACCGTCGGCACCGGCAGCGACACAGGCTTCCTGCTCGTGACCCCGTACTACTTCAACCTGGCGCCGAACTACGACGCCACGTTGTACCCGCGTTACATGAGCAAGCGCGGCATGTTGCTGGAAGGCGAATTCCGTTACCTGACCCAGTCCAGCGAAGGACAGTTCGGCGCCGCTTACCTCAACGACGACAACACCGATCGAAAGCTGCAGACCGATTACGAAAAAACCCGCTACATGTACAACTGGCAGCACAAGGGCGGTCTCGACTCCCGAGTGTTTACAGAAGTTGACTACACCAAGATCAGCGATCCGTATTACTTCCAGGATCTGCAGAGCGATCAGATCGGCATCAAAAGCGACGACTACGTGAATCAGCAGGGTTCTGTCAGCTATCGTGGCGACAGTTACACTGCGCGTATCAATGCGCAGGCCTACCAGCTGGCAACGGTTTCCAACATCACACCGTACAACCGCTTGCCGCAGATCACCTTCAATGGTCAGCTGCCGTATCATCCGGAAGGGATGAACTTCGATTATGAAACAGAAATCGTGCGGTTTGATCGGGACCTTGAAGATGGCAATTTTATCAATGAAGACGGCGGTCCATTTAACGCTGATGGCACCGTCGGTTCACCTCGGCTAGATACAAACGTCTTCGGTCTGGCCCGTGCCAACGGTACTCGCCTCAATCTCAAGCCGGGTGTCAGCCTGCCGATGAACGCCAGTTATGGCTTCATTACGCCATCGCTGAAGTATCAATACACCCAGTACGACCTGGATCTTGATGGCAAGGGCAAGTCCGACATCGCGTCTCAGGGCTCTGAAGGTGACCGTCTCAACGGCACTTACAGCAGCAGTCAGAGTCGCGGTGTGCCGATCGCCAGTATCGACAGTGGTCTGTACTTCGATCGCAAGACCTCATGGTTTGGCAAGAACTACAACCAGACTCTCGAACCGCGCCTGTTCTATCTCTATGTGCCGGAAACCGACCAGGAAGACATCCCGGTATTCGACACCAGTGAAACGCTGTTCAACTACAGCTCGTTGTTCCGCGACAACCGTTTCTCCGGTTCCGACCGCGTCGGCGACGAGAACAAGCTGTCGCTGGGCGTGACCAGTCGCTGGATCGAAGACAACGGTTTCGAACGCCAACGCATCAGTATCGGCCAGGCTGTGTACTTCAAGGACCGCGAAGTTCAGTTGCCAGGTATTGATGCAAGAACTCGTGACGACGCTCAATCCGACGTCTCTCCGTATGCACTCGAGTATGAATACCGCTGGAACCGTGATTGGCGCACCACCGCCGAGTACAACTGGGATCCGGACAGCCGCAGCCCTCGCTCGGGTAGCGCGATGTTCCACTACCAGCCTGAAGACAACCCGAACAAGGTCATCAACGCCGGCTATCGCTATCGCAATGACCAGGTCCGTTATGACCAGACAACCGGTCGGTGGTCGGTGGGTGGCGGTGACTACGGCACGCCGGGCACTGCGGGTTACGTGAAGGACTACTACAAGATCCAGCAGCACGATTTCTCGGTCATCTGGCCGGTTGTGCCGCAATGGAACGTCATCAGCCGCTGGCAGTACGACTACAACCGCAACCGTACGCTGGAAGCCTTCGGTGGTTTCGAGTACGACAACTGCTGCTGGAAGCTGCGCGTGATCAACCGTTACTGGGTCGACTATGACGAAACCAGTCAAGACGCTCCGGAAAATGAGAAAGGCGACCATGGCGTCTTCCTTCAAATCGTCCTGAAAGGTCTCGGCGGCCTCACCGGCTCCAAGGTAGAGAGCTTCCTCGACAAAGGCATCCAAGGTTATCGTGAACGTGAAGACCAAGCTTTCTGATTGTCTGCGCCCGCTGATGCTGGGCGCGCTGTTCCTGGGTACTGCGGCAAACGCCGCGGTACAGTCCATCGATAAAGTGGTGGCCATCGTCGACAACGACGTGGTCATGCAGAGCCAGCTGGACCAGCGTGTTCATGAAGTTCAGCAAACCATCGCCAAGCGTGGTGCTGCTGCACCACCGCCTGGCGTGCTGGATCAGCAGGTGCTGGAGCGTCTGATCGTCGAAAACCTGCAACTGCAGATCGGCGAACGCTCCGGTATCCGCATTACCGATGAAGAACTGAACCAGGCCGTCGGCACCATTGCCCAGCGCAATAACATGTCGATTGACCAGTTCCGCTCCGCTCTGGCTCGCGATGGTTTGTCTTACGACGACGCCCGTGACCAGATCCGCCGCGAAATGATCATCAGCCGTGTGCGCCAGCGCCGTGTGGCCGAACGCATCCAGGTGTCCGAGCAGGAAGTGAAGAACTTCCTCGCTTCCGACCTTGGCAAAATGCAGCTGTCCGAAGAATTCCGTCTGGCCAACATCCTGATTCCTACGCCGGAAAGCGCCAACTCCGACGCGATTCAGAATGCCGCCAAACAGGCCGACGCGGTGTATCAGCAGCTCAAGCAAGGCGCCGACTTCGGTCAGTTGGCCATCGCCAAATCTGCCAGCGAAACCGCTCTGGAAGGCGGCGATATGGGCTGGCGTAAAGCCGGTCAATTGCCACCACCGTTCGATCGCCTGCTCGGCACGATGGCAGTCGGCGACGTGACTCAGCCAACGCGCACGCCGGGGGGCTTCATCATTCTGAAGATTCTCGACAAGCGTGGCGGTGACACCCAGGTGCGCGATGAAGTGCACGTGCGTCACATCCTGATCAAGCCAAGCGAAATCCGCAGCGAAGCCGAAACCAAGCGTCTGGCCGAGAAGCTCTACGACCGCATCGAGTCGGGTGAAGACTTCGCCGAACTGGCGAAAAGTTTCTCGGAAGATCCGGGATCGGCCCTCAACGGTGGCGACCTTAACTGGATCGACCCGAACGCGCTGGTGCCGGAATTCCGCGAAGTGATGGCCAACACCCCGCAAGGTCAGCTGTCCAAGCCATTTCAGACCCAATATGGCTGGCATGTTCTGGAAGTCCTCGGCCGCCGTGCCACCGACAGCACCAGCCAGGCCCGCGAGCAGCAAGCGATGACCGTATTGCGTAACCGCAAATACGACGAAGAGCTGCAGAGCTGGTTGCGTCAGATCCGTGACGAAGCGTACGTGGAAATCAAACTTCCTGGTGCAGACCAGGCAGCGCAGTGAAACCGAAATGTTTCGCGCTGACACCCGGTGAACCGGCCGGCATAGGTCCTGACCTGTGCCTGCTGCTCGCCTCGCACACCCAGCCCCACCCCTTGATTGCCATTACCAGCCGCGACCTGCTTCTCGAGCGGGCCGCGCAGTTGGGTGTGGCGGTCGATTTATTGCCGGTCACGCCTGATGCCTGGCCCGATACCCCCGCGCCGGCCAACAGTCTGTACGTCTGGGATACGCCGCTAAGCGCCCCGGTACATGCCGGCCAGCTGGATAAGGCCAATGCCGCTTTCGTTCTGCAAACCTTGACCCGTGCGGGTCAAGGCTGCCTGGATGGAGATTTCGCCGGCATGATCACCGCCCCGGTACATAAGGGTGTCATCAACGAATCGGGTATCGCTTTTTCCGGGCACACGGAATTTCTCGCCGACCTGACCCACACCGCGCAAGTGGTGATGATGCTCGCGACGCGCGGATTACGTGTGGCGCTGGTCACCACCCACCTGCCCCTGCGCGAGATTGCCGATGCAATCACGCCTGAGCGGCTGGAGCGAGTCACGCGAATTCTGCACCGCGACCTGCAAGAAAAATTCGGCATCGCCCGACCACGCATCCTGGTTTGCGGGCTTAACCCGCACGCCGGTGAAGGCGGTCACCTGGGCCATGAAGAAATCGACATTATCGAACCCACTCTGGAGCGCCTGCGCGGCGAGGGCATGGACCTTCGCGGCCCCCTGCCCGCCGACACTCTGTTTACCCCCAAATATCTGGAGCACTGCGACGCGGTGCTGGCGATGTACCACGACCAGGGTTTGCCCGTGCTGAAGTACAAAGGCTTCGGCGCGGCAGTAAACGTGACCCTCGGCTTGCCGATCATCCGCACCTCGGTCGACCACGGCACCGCCCTGGACCTGGCCGGCAGCGGAAAGATCGACACCGGCAGCCTGCAAGTCGCTTTGGAAACCGCCTACCAGATGGCCGAGACCCGTTTATGACCGAGCATTACCAACACAAGGCGCGCAAGCGTTTTGGCCAGAACTTCCTCCATGATGCCGGCGTTATCGACCGCATCCTGCGCGCCATCCGCGCCAAACCTGAAGACCGCCTGCTGGAAATCGGCCCGGGCCAGGGCGCATTGACGCAAGGCCTGCTCAACAGCGGTGCGCAGCTGGATGTCGTCGAGCTGGACAAGGACCTGATCCCGATCCTCAACCAGCAATTTGCCGACAAGAGCAATTTCAACCTGCACCAAGGCGATGCGTTGAAGTTCGACTTTAACAGTCTCAATGCTGCACCGAACAGCCTGCGCGTGGTTGGCAACCTGCCATACAACATTTCCACGCCGCTGATTTTTCACCTGTTGAACAACGCGGGCATCATTCGCGACATGCACTTCATGCTGCAGAAGGAAGTGGTCGAGCGCCTGGCGGCTGGCCCGGGCGGCGGTGATTGGGGTCGTTTGTCGATCATGGTGCAGTATCACTGCCGGGTTGAGCACCTGTTCAACGTCGGCCCGGGCGCGTTCAATCCGCCGCCCAAAGTCGATTCGGCCATCGTGCGTCTGGTCCCCCACGACGTACTGCCGCACCCGGCCAAGGATCACAAACTGCTGGAGCGCGTTGTGCGCGAGGCTTTCAACCAGCGTCGCAAGACCCTGCGTAACACCCTGAAATTATTGCTGAGCAACGATGAAATCGAAGCTGCCGGTGTCGATGGTAGTCTGCGCCCCGAGCAACTCGACCTGGCCGCGTTCGTGCGATTGGCCGACAAGCTCAGCGAACAGGTCAAACCCGTCGCCGATTGACTGGCGATGAACGCTATCGGGTAGGTCGTCAGTCTGGTTTACTACCCGATACTTGGCCTAGACTGAACACATCAGCTACGCCCGCGTTCCGCTTCGTTTTTAAGGCCTTTTGCATGTCCGATCTTCGTTACCAGGTCGACGTCAGCGTCGTCACCCGCTATCTGGCAGAACAATCGCAACCCGATCAAGACCGCTTTGCGTTCGCTTATACCATCACCGTGGTCAATAACGGCCTCGTGCCAGCCAAGCTGCTGTCGCGGCACTGGGTGATCACAGACGGTGACGGGCATGTCGAGGAGGTTCGCGGTGCGGGCGTGGTCGGTCAGCAGCCGTTGATCGCCCCAGGCAAAAGCCACACCTACAGCAGTGGCACAGTCATGACGACCAAGGTCGGCACTATGCAGGGCAACTACGAAATGCTGGCTGACGACGGCAAACATTTCGATGCCATCATTGCACCCTTCCGACTGGCGGTCCCCGGGGCCCTTCACTGATGGCAACCTATGCCGTCGGCGACCTGCAGGGGTGTCTCGAACCCCTGAAATGCCTGCTGGAGCAAGTCGCCTTCGACCCGGAGCGGGACAAACTGTGGCTGGTCGGCGACTTGGTCAATCGTGGCCCCCAGTCGCTGGAAACCCTGCGCTTCCTCTATAGCATCCGCGAATCGCTGGTGTGTGTGCTCGGCAACCACGACCTGCACTTGCTGGCCGCCGGCCACAATATCGCGCGCCTGAAAAAAGCCGACACCCTGTGCGAAATTCTCGAAGCCCCGGACCGCGCGCAGCTGCTGGAATGGGTACGCCAGCAAAAACTGATGCATTACGACGAGGCGCGCAATATTGCCCTGGTCCATGCCGGCATACCGCCGCAATGGTCGCTGCGCAAAGCCTTGAAATGCGCAGCTGAAGTTGAGGATGCCTTGCGTGACGATAACCGTTTCGCGCCCTACCTGGATGGCATGTATGGCAACGAACCGTTGAAATGGGACAGTGACCTCAAAGGTGTGACACGCCTGCGGGTTATCACCAACTATTTCACCCGCATGCGTTTCTGCACGGCCGAGGGCAAGCTTGACCTCAAGAGCAAGGAAGGTCTCGACTCGGCTCCGCACGGCTATAAGCCGTGGTTCCAGCACAAGGAACGCAAGACCAGGGACACGAAAATCATCTTCGGCCACTGGGCTGCGCTGGAAGGCCAGTGTAATGAACCGGGCATCTTTGCCCTCGACACCGGGTGTGTCTGGGGCGGTTCGTTAACCCTGATGAACGTCGACACCGGTGTACGCCTGCCTTGTAAATGCGACGAACACGGCAACGCCCGATCGCCCATCTCCCCCACCCTCTCCGAACACACGCCAACCAGCGCCCGGCGCTAGACTGCGCTGACAGCCGAGCCAAAGGAGCCCGCCATGAGCGAATTCAAACGTATCCCCCCAGAGCAGGCACACGCCCTGCGCGAAAACGGTGCAGTGGTCGTTGACGTCCGCGATCCCGCCACGTTCGCCGCGCTGCACATCAGTGGTTCAAAGCATGTGGATAACCATTCCATTTCGGATTTCATCCGTGCCGCCGACCTCGACGCGCCGACCGTGGTCGTCTGCTATCACGGCAATTCCAGCCAGGGCGCCGCAGCGTACCTGATCAGCCAAGGCTTCTCCGACGTCTACAGCATGGACGGTGGATTTGAGCTGTGGCGCTCGATTTATCCGGCGGAAACCGCCCAAGGCACCTCGGAATAATTTTTTTCCAGCGCTCAGGCCCCGGCCCCTGCGGGTCAGGGCGTGGCAGACAAACGGTCTGCCACAACTAATTACGTATCTCGCCTGTACCTCCTGAATTCCCAACTATCCTTAAGCGCAGGCCATCCAAAACAGGGGAGAGCCGGTACACCGGCGCGCGGGTCATCGGGAGTAGCTTTCGGCGTTGTGCGTCGAAAGAGTTCTGGGGGGTAAACAGCGACTGCCTGTTCGGTCGCTGCCAGCATCGACTGAGTGATCCGGCGTCGGCTCCACGTATCGAGCGAGGTGACGTCATGAGTATCTTTAGCCACTTCCAACAACGCTTCGAGTCCACACGCCAGGAAGAACTCTCGTTGCAAGAGTATCTTGAACTGTGCAAACAGGACCGCAGCGCCTACGTTTCCGCCGCCGAGCGTCTGCTGCTGGCCATCGGAGAACCGGAGCTGCTGGATACCTCGACCAATTCGAGGCTGTCGCGAATTTTTTCCAACAAGGTGATCCGTCGCTATCCGGCCTTTGAAGACTTCCACGGGATGGAAGAATGCATCGACCAGATCGTCTCGTATTTCCGCCACGCTGCGCAGGGACTCGAAGAGAAGAAACAAATCCTCTATCTGCTCGGTCCCGTCGGCGGTGGTAAATCGTCGTTGGCTGAGAAGCTCAAGCAGCTCATCGAAAAAGTGCCCTTCTACGCCATCAAGGGGTCGCCGGTTTTCGAATCGCCCTTGGGGCTGTTCAACGCCACTGAAGATGGCGCAATCCTCGAGGAAGACTTCGGTATTCCAAGGCGTTACCTCAATACCATCATGTCGCCATGGGCTACCAAGCGCCTGGCCGAATTCGGCGGTGACATCAGTCAGTTCCGCGTAGTGAAGCTGTATCCGTCGATCCTCAACCAGATCGCCGTGGCAAAAACCGAGCCGGGAGATGAAAACAACCAGGACATCTCGGCACTGGTGGGCAAGGTAGACATTCGCAAACTTGAGGAATATCCGCAAAACGACGCCGACGCCTACAGCTACTCCGGCGCTCTCTGCCGGGCTAACCAGGGCCTGATGGAATTTGTCGAAATGTTCAAGGCGCCGATCAAGGTGCTGCACCCGCTACTGACCGCCACTCAGGAAGGCAACTACAACAGTACCGAAGGCCTGGGCGCGATTCCGTTCACCGGGATCCTGCTTGCCCACTCCAACGAATCGGAATGGCACACCTTCAGGAACAACAAGAACAACGAAGCGTTCATCGACCGGATCTATATCGTTAAAGTCCCGTATTGCCTGCGCGTCAGCGACGAAGTGAAGATCTATGACAAACTCTTGTTCAACAGCTCGCTGGCCAAAGCTCATTGCGCGCCTGACACACTGAAAATGCTGGCGCAGTTCACTGTGCTGTCACGCCTCAAGGAGCCGGAGAACTCGAATATCTATTCCAAGATGCGGGTGTATGACGGCGAAAACCTCAAAGACACGGATCCGAAAGCCAAATCGATTCAGGAGTATCGCGATAACGCCGGCGTCGACGAAGGCATGAACGGCCTCTCCACCCGGTTTGCGTTCAAGATCCTGTCGAAAGTGTTCAACTTCGATCCGCACGAAATTGCCGCCAACCCGGTGCACCTGCTGTACGTGCTGGAGCAGCAAATCGAGCAGGAACAGTTCCAGGCCGAGACTCGCGAACGCTATCTGCGTTTCCTCAAGGAATATCTCGCGCCGCGGTACATCGAGTTCATTGGCAAGGAAATTCAGACCGCCTATCTCGAGTCTTACAGCGAATACGGGCAAAACATCTTCGATCGCTACGTGCTGTACGCCGACTTCTGGATTCAGGACCAGGAATACCGCGACCCCGAAACCGGCGAAATCCTTAATCGCGTGGCGTTGAACGAAGAACTGGAGAAAATCGAGAAACCGGCCGGCATCAGCAATCCGAAAGATTTCCGCAACGAGATCGTCAACTTCGTACTGCGCGCCCGGGCCAACAACAATGGCAAAAATCCAACCTGGCTGAGCTACGAAAAACTGCGGGTGGTCATTGAGAAGAAAATGTTCTCCAACACTGAAGATCTCCTGCCCGTCATCAGCTTCAACGCCAAGGCCAGCAAAGAGGATCAACAGAAGCACAACGACTTCGTTACACGGATGGTGGAACGCGGTTACACCGACAAACAGGTTCGGCTTCTTTCCGAATGGTACCTACGGGTCCGGAAATCGCAGTGAGGCAGCTGCAAGCTACAAGCCACAAGCTGCAAGGGAAAAGCGCGTAAGCCCGCAATCCGGGTGACTGCTTTAACTTGCAGCTTGCAGCTCACAACTTGAAGCTGCCCGGAGGGGCCTATGAGCTATGTGATCGACCGACGTCTCAACGGCAAGAACAAGAGCACGGTGAACCGTCAGCGGTTTCTGCGACGCTATCGTGACCACATCAAGAAGGCTGTCGAAGAAGCCGTCAGCCGACGCTCCATTACTGACATGGAGCATGGCGAACAAATCAGCATCCCCGGCCGCGACATTGACGAGCCGGTGCTTCACCACGGTCGCGGCGGCAAGCAAACCGTCGTGCACCCCGGCAACAAGGAATTCACCAGCGGCGAGCACATTGCCCGTCCGCCGGGCGGCGGCGGCGGCAGAGGTCCGGGCAAGGCCGGCAACTCGGGTGAAGGGATGGACGAGTTCGTCTTTCAGATCACCCAGGAAGAGTTTCTCGAGTTCATGTTCGAGGACCTGGAATTGCCCAATCTGGTCAAACGTAACCTGACAGGCACCGACACGTTCAAAACGGTACGCGCGGGCATCAGTAACGAAGGCAACCCGTCGCGAATCAACATTATCCGCACCCTGCGTTCGGCGCATGCACGGCGTATTGCCCTGTCCGGGAGCAGTCGCGCGAAATTGCGTGAAGCCAAGGAAGAACTGCTGCGGCTCAAGCGTGACGAGCCGGATAATTTCGGTGATATTCAGGAAATCGAAGCAGAAATCGAAAAACTCAGTGCGCGTATTCACCGCGTACCGTTTCTCGATACCTTCGACCTCAAGTACAACCTGCTGATCAAACAGCCCAATCCCAGCTCGAAAGCCGTCATGTTCTGCCTGATGGACGTGTCAGGCTCCATGACACAGGCGACCAAAGACATCGCCAAACGCTTTTTCATCCTGTTGTACCTGTTTCTCAAGCGTAACTACGACAAGATCGATGTGGTGTTCATTCGCCACCACACCAGTGCCCGCGAAGTCGATGAGGAAGAGTTTTTCTATTCCCGTGAAACCGGTGGCACCATCGTTTCCAGCGCCCTGAAGCTCATGCAGGAGATCATGGCTGAGCGCTACCCGAGCAACGAGTGGAACATCTACGCCGCGCAAGCCTCCGACGGCGATAACTGGAACGATGACTCACCGATCTGCCGAGACATTCTGATCAATCAGATCATGCCGTTTGTGCAGTACTACACTTACGTCGAGATCACCCCGCGCGAACATCAGGCACTCTGGTTCGAGTACGAACGCATCGCCGATGCTTTTTCTGACACTTTTGCCCAGCAACAACTGGTCTCGGCCGGGGATATCTATCCGGTCTTCCGTGAACTCTTCCAGCGCAGGTTAGTGACATGACCGCCAAAGAGCAGAAGCGCCAACCCATTTCCACCGGCTCCGAGTGGACGTTCGAGCTGATCCAGGCCTACGACCGGGAAATCAGCCGTATCGCCGCTCGCTATGCGCTCGATACCTATCCCAACCAGATCGAGGTGATCACTGCCGAGCAAATGATGGACGCCTACGCCTCCGTCGGCATGCCGCTGGGCTATCACCATTGGTCCTACGGCAAACACTTCCTCAGTACCGAGAAATCCTACAGCCGGGGTCAGATGGGCCTGGCGTACGAGATCGTGATCAACTCGGACCCATGCATCGCGTATCTGATGGAAGAAAACACCATCTGCATGCAGGCACTGGTGGTGGCTCACGCCTGCTACGGTCACAACAGCTTCTTCAAGGGCAACTACCTGTTCCGCACCTGGACCGATGCCAGCTCGATCATCGATTACCTGGTGTTCGCCAAGCAGTACATCATGCAGTGCGAAGAACGCCACGGCATCGACGCGGTCGAGGACCTGCTCGACTCGTGCCACGCGCTGATGAACTACGGCGTTGACCGTTATAAACGTCCTTACCCGATTTCGGCGGAAGAAGAGCGACGTCGGCAGAAAGACCGCGAGGAGCACCTGCAGAAACAGATCAATGATCTGTGGCGCACCATTCCCAAAGGCGCCGACAAATACAGCGACAAGGACAACGCCCGCTTCCCCGCCGAGCCTCAGGAAAACATTCTGTACTTCATCGAAAAACACGCGCCATTGCTGGAGCCCTGGCAGCGTGAAATCGTGCGGATCGTGCGCAAAATCGCCCAGTATTTCTACCCTCAACGCCAGACCCAGGTGATGAACGAAGGCTGGGCGACGTTCTGGCATTACACGCTCATGAATGACCTGTATGACGAAGGCCTTGTCACTGACGGTTTCATGATGGAATTTCTCACCTCCCACACCAGCGTGGTCTACCAGCCTGGTTTTGACAGTCCGTACTACAGCGGCATTAATCCGTACACCCTGGGCTTTGCCATGTACCGCGACATTCGGCGCATGTGTGAAAACCCAACCGAGGAGGATCGCCGATGGTTTCCGGAACTGGCCGGCAGCGACTGGCTATCGAGCATCAAGTTCGCCATGAGCAGCTTCAAGGATGAGAGTTTTATCCTGCAATATTTGTCGCCGCAGGTGATTCGCGACCTGAAATTGTTCAGCATTCTTGATGATGATCAGAAGGATGACCTGCTCGTACCCGCCATCCACGATGAGGAGGGCTATCGCACCATTCGTGAAACCCTTGCTGCTCAGTACAATCTGGGTAACCGCGAACCCAATGTGCAGATTTACAGCATCGACCGACGAGGCGATCGCTCGTTGACCCTGCGTCACCAGCAACATGACCGCAAACCGCTGGGCGACTCCACCGACGAGGTGCTCAAGCACCTGCACCGCCTATGGGGCTTCGATATTCATCTGGAAACCTTGCAAGGCGATCAGGTAATGAAAACCCAGCATGTCCCGCCGCGTAGCGAACATGAGGGCGATTACGGCCGGCTGGATCTGGCCGTCATCCATCTTTGATTCTGTTTCGGCCTCCGGAAGTTCGACGCAACGGTTATTCTGTCGAGCTAACGGAGGTTTTTATGCATATTTATAAAGTCGGTGGCGCGGTTCGCGATCGCCTGTTGGGCAAAGCTGTCACCGACATCGATTGGGTCGTGGTAGGCGCAACTGCCGAAGAAATGCTCGCGAAGGGTTTTCGGCCGGTGGGCACCGACTTTCCCGTGTTCCTCCATCCCAAAAGCGGGGAAGAATATGCTCTGGCCCGCACCGAACGCAAAAGCGGGCGCGGTTACGGTGGCTTTACCTTCCACGCCAGCCCTGAAGTGACGCTGGAAGAAGACCTGATTCGTCGCGATTTGACCATCAATGCCATGGCTGAAGACGATCAGCAGAATTTAACCGACCCCTACCATGGCCAGCGTGACTTGGAAGCGCGTCTGTTGCGTCATGTATCGCCCGCGTTCGCCGAAGATCCGCTCCGAGTGCTGCGCGTTGCCCGCTTTGCAGCGCGTTACGCCGCGCTGGGGTTCACTGTCGCACCTGAAACCATGGGCTTGATGCGTCAACTCAGCGAATCGGGCGAACTGCAAGCGCTGACCGCAGAACGCAGCTGGAAGGAAATATCCCGCGCTCTGCTGGAAGACCAGCCACAGGTGTTTATCGAGGTGTTGCACGATTGCGGCGCGCTGAAAATATTGATGCCGGAAGTCGAGGCGTTATTTGGCGTCCCGCAACCTGAAGCTCATCACCCGGAGATAGACACCGGCGTGCACACCCTAAGCGTGCTCGAGCAATCGGCGCGGCATAAGCAACCGTTAACCGTGCGCTGGGCGTGTCTGCTGCATGATTTGGGGAAAGGACTGACACCGCACGAGGAATGGCCGCGGCACATTGCTCACGAGCACCGCGGGCTGAAAGCGATCAAAGCGGTCAACGAACGCTTCAAGGCGCCCAAGGACTGCCAGGAGTTGGCGTTGTTGGTCGGCCAATATCACACGCACGGCCATCGTGCGCTGGAGCTCAAGGCTTCTACGTTGCTGGAGTTGCTGCAAAGTTTTGATGTGTACCGCCGACCGCAGCGGTTTGAGGAGTTTATTGCGGCGTGCGAAATGGACGCACGCGGACGCAAAGGGTTGGAACAGCGCAGTTATCCACAGGCAGATTATCTACGCGGTGCAGCGACTGCAGCACGCAGCGTAGCGGTGCAACCGCTGCTGGAGAAGGGTTTCAAGGGGCCGGAGCTGGGTGAGGCGATCAAGCGTGAGCGGCTCAGGGTGCTGAAGGTTTACAAAGAGGCGACGTCTGATTGAAAAGCCCGACGAAGGCGTCATCCGCCTCACAGCAAATTCGAGGGTGTCAGCTGCTCGCCACGCCATTGGAACGCCACCGGCGCCAGCACCTGATCGATCTGCGCTTCGCGCCACAAGGTCTCGAAGTTTTTGCCTACACCGGGGTGTACCCGATCCGGTGCGATAAGCGACAACGGCCACAACACAAAAGCATTTTTCAGAATTTCGGCGCGCGGCAGCACCAAGCCATCAAAATTGCCGACCAGGTCGCCGAATAGCAAGACATCGATATCGAGCGGCAAACCCTTGCGCTCAGGCGCATAGCGACCGTTATCCGCCTCGATATACTTCAATCGGCGATCCAGCTCCAGCAGTGGAAGATCAGTGTAAGCCGACACCACAAAATTGAAGAAAGGGCCGCTCTTGATGCCCACTGGCTGGCTCTCGAACACCGCCGAGCAGCGGATATCCACAAGGAAACCTGCCAGCGCCTCAAGGCCTGCCTGCAAATGAGTTTCGCGCTCGACATTGCTACCGAGCCCTAGGTACACATGGGTCAGCGACATCCGCGCTCGATCTCCACGCCGACACCACCGGTAGCCGCCGGCACCGCTCCGGGCTTGGTCAGTTTCAAGCGCACCCAGGTGATCCCGAATTCGCTCATGAGCACTTCCACCAGACGCTCGGCAAATGTCTCAACCAGCTGAAATTGTGCCTGCTCGGCAAACGCCTGAATGCGTGAGGAAACGCTTGCATAATCAAGTGCCAGGGACAGGTCATCACCGGCAGCGGCCGGGCGATTATCCCAGGCGAAGCTCAGATCAAGACGCAAGCACTGTCGGATGCCTCGCTCCCAGTCGTAGGCGCCAATGACGGTATCGACTTCCAGGCCCTCGATAAACACTCTGTCCAAGCACTTTTCTCCGCTGCACGACAAGGGCGCAATGCGCCGTTAGAATCAGGGCGTCCTTGCCCGGAATAGTTAGCATGTTTTGGTTACTGGCGACTCTCGCCTACCTGCTCGGCTCGCTGTCCTTTGCCATTTTGCTCAGCCGCCTGACCGGAAATCCCGATCCGCGAATGGGTGGCTCGGGGAACGCCGGCGCCACCAACATGTTGCGTCTGGCCGGCAGAAAACTGGCCGTTCTGACCTTGCTCGGCGATCTCTGCAAAGGCCTGCTGCCGGTATTGATCGCAGGACTTGCCGGACTTTCTTTGCAAGAACAGGCCTGGATCGGCGTTTTTGCCGTCATCGGTCACCTGTTCCCGTTGTATTTTCGCTTTCGCGGCGGCAAGGGCGTCGCCACTGCTGCCGGGATGTTGCTGGGCCTGTATCCGCCGGCTGCATTGTTGGCCGTCTGCGCCTGGCTACTGACGTTTTACCTGACCCGCACCAGCTCGCTCGCTGCCCTGATCGCCACACCGCTGACCCTGCCGCTGCTGGCATGGCAGGAGCCGGCGGCGTTAGTTCCCATGAGCGCGCTCACGGGGCTGATCGTCTGGCGCCATCGCGGCAATTTACGCGACCTGTTTGCCGGGCGCGAACGGCATTTTTAATCCGCACGCGAACGCCGCTCATTTACAGCGCCGACAATTGCTCCATCGGCCAGCGCGCCTGCACGCTGATCGCCAGGCTTTCGTGCTGCCCGGCCTGTAAACGCTGGCAACCGGCAAACGCGATCATCGCACCGTTGTCGGTACAGAATTCCGGACGGGCGTAAAACACATCGCCGCGCAAGTCGCCGAGCATTTTCTCCAGTGAAGTGCGCAGTGCCTTGTTGGCGCTGACGCCCCCGGCGATCACCAGACGCTTCATGCCCGCCTGCTTCAGGGCTCGCTTGCACTTGATGGTCAAAGTCTCCACCACGGCCTGCTGGAACGCCAGCGAGATGTCGCAACGGGTTTGCTCACTGTCGTCCCCGGCGCTCACGCATTGCTGCCAGGTGTTCAGAGCAAAGGTTTTCAAGCCGCTGAAGCTGAAAGCCAGGCCAGGGCGATCACACATCGGACGCGGAAAGACGAAACGTCCTTCAACCCCCTGAGCCGCCAGACGGGCAATCTCCGGCCCGCCGGGATAATTGAGCCCCATCATCTTCGCTGTCTTGTCGAATGCTTCGCCGGCCGCATCGTCCAGGGTCTCGCCCAAGAGCGCGTATTGGCCAATCCCATCGACTTGAACCAACTGCGTATGCCCACCAGAAACCAACAAAGCGACGAACGGAAATTCGGGCGGCTGCGACTCCAGCATTGGCGCCAGTAGATGGCCTTCCATATGGTGCACCCCGAGCGCCGGAATGCCCCAGGCGAAGGCCAGTGCCTGCGCGCAAGACGCGCCCACCAGCAACGCGCCTACCAGGCCCGGACCGGCGGTGTAGGCAATGGCATCAATTTCGGCAGAAACGCAGCCAGCCTCGGCCAACACCTGGCGAATCAGGGGCAACATGCGTTTGACGTGATCGCGCGAGGCCAGCTCCGGGACGACACCGCCATAAGCGCGATGCAGGTCGATCTGGCTGAACAGTGCGTCGGCCAGCAGGCCGCGTTCACTGTCGTACAATGCGACACCGGTTTCGTCGCAGGAAGTTTCTAAGCCCAGTACTAGCATGGGTTTGCGCCCTGTTTAGGCTGAATTCGAAGGCGCGCATAATAGTCGCCACGGGATGCGCCGACTAGCGGTTTTCGATCAGAGGCTTTGCATTCCGGTCAATGAGGGGTTAACATCCGCAACCCTTAAAAACCGACGTCTTCAAGTGCTCTTTTGCCGCGAGGATGTTGACCCCGGTAATGAATGAAGGTAGCTCTGGATGCCAGCCGTCAAAGTAAAAGAGAACGAACCCTTCGACGTAGCTCTGCGTCGTTTCAAGCGCTCCTGCGAAAAAGCCGGTGTACTGGCTGAAGTTCGTAGCCGCGAATTTTATGAGAAGCCAACTTCTGAGCGTAAGCGCAAAGCAGCAGCCGCTGTCAAGCGTCACGCCAAGAAAGTTCAGCGCGAACAGCGCCGCGCCGTTCGTCTGTACTAATCCACAGCCGATCGTAGCAAGCTTCTGCCAAGCCCGGCCCTCAGCCGGGCTAATGGCATTTGCGGACAACGCTTGATGCTTCACCGTCAACGCCGCACATGCGACCGCGACAAACTGTTTCACACGTCAGACCTGGCTCTTTTGCCAGCGGTGCACGTCTTTTCTGACGAGCCTTCCAAGGCTACTGACGAGCACACCCACTGATTCCTCTTGCGACGATCAGCCCAAGGCACCTGCTTGCGTGCCCGCTTATGAGCTATCCGAGGCCAGCGACTGGCCGCAGCGGATTCGGCGACACACTTTCAAATAGTCGAAGACTGATAGGTATTAACGTCAGTGGATTTTCGGCAGATACACTTCCCGACAGCGATAACGCAGACGACACTGGTCGAGCCGCATTTTTTGCGCGCCTATAAAACCGACCCGCGCTCGGCCGCCGTTCGTTACGGGTCCTATCAGCGCAGATGACGAGAACGCCATGGCCGGGCTAATTCCCCAGAGCTTCATTGACGACCTTCTGAACCGCACCGACATCGTCGATGTGGTCAGCTCGCGCCTGCAAATGAAAAAGGCCGGCAAGAACTACACCGCCTGCTGCCCGTTTCATAAAGAGAAAACCCCCTCCTTCAGCGTCAGCCCCGACAAGCAGTTCTATTATTGCTTTGGCTGCGGCGCTGGCGGTAACGCCCTGGGCTTCATGATGGACCACGACAACCTGGACTTCATCCAGGCGGTCGAAGAACTGGCTAAAGCCGCCGGCATGGAAATTCCGCGCGAAGAAAGCGGCCGTCCACATAAACCGCGCCAGCCGACTGATTCCCCGCTTTACCCATTGCTCACTGCCGCTGCCGAATTTTACCGGCAAGCGCTGAAATCCCATCCGTCGCGAAAAGCTGCCGTGGATTACCTGAAAGGCCGCGGGCTGACCGGCGAGATCGCCCGCGACTTTGGCCTCGGCTTCGCTCCGCCCGGGTGGGACAACCTGTTCAAGCATTTGAGCAGCGACACTTTGCAGCAAAAAGCCATGGTCGATGCCGGCTTGCTGATCGAGAACGCCGAAACCGGCAAACGCTACGACCGCTTTCGCGATCGCGTGATGTTCCCGATCCGCGACAGCCGGGGGCGCATCATCGCGTTTGGCGGCCGGGTACTGGGCGACGATAAACCCAAATACCTGAACTCGCCGGAAACCCCGGTATTTCATAAAGGCCAGGAACTCTACGGCCTTTATGAAGCGCGCAAAAACAACCGAAACCTCGACGAGATCATCGTCGTCGAAGGCTATATGGACGTGATCGCACTGGCCCAGCAAGGCTTGCGTAACGCCGTTGCCACCTTGGGCACAGCGACCAGCGAAGAGCATTTGAAGCGACTGTTTCGCGTCGTGCCCAACGTGCTGTTCTGCTTCGATGGCGATCAGGCCGGCCGGAACGCTGCATGGCGGGCGCTGGAAGCGACATTGCCCTGCCTGCAGGACGGACGACGGGCCCGGTTCCTGTTTCTGCCCGAGGGCGAAGACCCGGATACCCTGGTCCGCTCCGAAGGCACCGATGCCTTCCGCGCCCGAATCAACCAGCACGCACAACCGCTGGCAGATTATTTCTTCCAGCAACTGACCGAAGAATCGGACCCGCGCTCGCTGGAAGGCAAGGCCCACATGGCCACCCTTGCAGCGCCGTTGATCGACAAGGTCCCGGGGGCGAACCTGCGTATTCTGATGCGCCAGCGCCTGACGGAAATTACCGGGCTCAGTGGTGACGCCGTCAGCCAACTGGTGCAAAGCGCCCCGCAGGACGCACCACCCGCCTACGACCCGGGCATCGATTACGACGCCATGCCGGATTACAGCGACTACCATCAGCCGCAGGCTCAAGACATGTATGCGCCGCAGCAGGAGTGGACGCCGAAGAAACCCGGCGCCGGCGGTAAAAAATGGGACAAGAAACCCTGGGATAAAAACGGCAAACGCGGTGATCGTGATCAGCCCCGCGCGCCTCGTACGCCGATTGCCGTGGAAGCCCCGACACTGATTGCCCTGCGCACCCTGATTCATCATCCCGATCTGGCCGGGCGGGTAGAAACCGCCAACCACTTCGCCAACGAGAGCAACACTTATGCTCAGTTGCTGGTCGCCCTGATCGAGGCCGTGCAAAAAAATCCTAAGCTAAACTCAATTCAGCTGATGGCCCGTTGGCACGGGACGGAACAGGGGCGTTTGCTCCGAGCATTGGCGGAAAAGGAATGGCTGATTGATGGCGACAACCTTGAACAACAGTTTTTAGACACCATTACTAGGTTATCCGCGGCTCAACACACGGACAGTCTGGAAGCACTAATCAGAAAAGCCAGGCAGCCTGGATTGACTGCAGAGGAAGCAAATCAGATCGCAAATCAGATGCGCGACCTATTAAAACGCAATATGGCTGTATCAAACCCGACCTCAACTGGCGCGTGAGGTCATAGCTCAGGTATAATCCTCGGCTTGTTTTTTGCCCGCCAAGACCTTCAGTGGATAGGGTGTTATGTCCGGAAAAGCGCAACAGCAGTCTCGCATCAAAGAGTTGATCACACTTGGTCGTGAGCAGGGTTACCTGACTTACGCGGAGGTCAACGACCACCTGCCGGAGGATATTTCAGATCCGGAACAGGTGGAAGACATCATCCGCATGATCAACGACATGGGGATCAACGTATTCGAGGTTGCGCCAGATAAGGATTCCCTTATGCTGGCCGACGCCGATACCGACGAAGCCGCGGCCGAAGAGGCAGCAGCAGCGTTGGCAGCGGTCGAGACCGACATTGGTCGCACCACCGACCCGGTGCGCATGTACATGCGCGAAATGGGTACGGTAGAGCTCCTCACACGTGAAGGCGAAATTGAAATCGCCAAGCGCATTGAAGAGGGCATCCGCGAAGTGATGGGCGCAATTGCGCACTTCCCTGGCACGGTTGACCATATTCTCTCCGAATACACTCGCGTCACCACCGAAGGTGGCCGCCTGTCCGACGTCCTGAGCGGTTATATCGACCCGGACGACGGCATTGCGCCGCCTGCTGCAGAAGTGCCACCGCCTGTCGACCCGAAAGCCGTGAAAGCGGAAGACGACACCGACGACGAGGAAGCCGACGCTACCGATGACGAAGAAGAAGCCGAAAGCGGTCCCGATCCGGTTATCGCAGCACAGCGTTTTGGCGCTGTCTCCGACCAGATGGAAATCACCCGCAAGGCGCTGAAAAAGCACGGCCGCGGCAACAAGCTGGCAATCGCCGAGCTGTTGGCCCTGGCTGAGCTGTTCATGCCGATCAAACTGGTGCCGAAGCAATTCGAAGGCCTGGTCGAGCGTGTCCGCAGTGCTCTGGATCGTCTGCGTCAGCAAGAGCGCGCAATCATGCAACTTTGCGTTCGTGATGCCCGCATGCCGCGTGCCGACTTCCTGCGCCAGTTCCCGGGCAACGAAGTCGACGCAACGTGGACCGATGCGCTGGCCAAAGGCAAAAGCAAATACGCTGAAGCCATTGGTCGTCTGCAGCCGGACATCATTCGTTGCCAGCAGAAGCTGACTGCGCTTGAGACTGAAACCGGTTTGACGATCGCCGAGATCAAGGACATCAACCGTCGCATGTCGATCGGTGAGGCCAAGGCCCGCCGCGCGAAGAAAGAGATGGTTGAAGCGAACTTGCGTCTGGTGATCTCCATCGCCAAGAAGTACACCAACCGTGGCCTGCAATTCCTCGATCTGATTCAGGAAGGCAACATCGGTCTGATGAAGGCGGTAGACAAGTTCGAATACCGCCGCGGCTACAAATTCTCGACTTATGCCACCTGGTGGATCCGTCAGGCGATCACTCGCTCGATCGCCGACCAGGCCCGCACCATCCGTATTCCGGTGCACATGATCGAGACGATCAACAAGCTGAACCGTATTTCCCGGCAGATGTTGCAGGAAATGGGTCGCGAACCGACCCCGGAAGAGCTGGGCGAACGCATGGAAATGCCTGAGGACAAAATCCGCAAGGTATTGAAGATCGCTAAAGAGCCGATCTCCATGGAAACCCCGATCGGTGATGACGAAGACTCCCATCTGGGTGACTTCATCGAAGACTCGACCATGCAGTCGCCAATCGATGTCGCCACTGTTGAGAGCCTTAAGGAAGCGACTCGCGAAGTGCTGTCCGGCCTCACTGCCCGTGAAGCCAAGGTACTGCGCATGCGTTTCGGTATCGACATGAATACCGACCACACCCTCGAGGAGGTTGGTAAGCAGTTCGACGTGACCCGTGAACGGATTCGTCAGATCGAAGCCAAGGCGCTGCGCAAGCTGCGCCACCCGACGAGAAGCGAGCATCTGCGCTCCTTCCTCGACGAGTGATCACAGAACCCCCGGCCCAGCCGGGGGTTTTGTTTTTGCAGATTAAATACCCCCCGCTCCGCCCCCCACCTGATTGCCCGTCTACACTCGAACCATTCCCCCCGTGCCGTAACGAGACCGTTATGCCCAGAGTGCCGACCGTGCTTTTCTTGCTGTCGCTGATGACCTGGACCGCAACGGCCGACGCACTGACCCTGACGGACGAAGAACGTCGCTGGCTGGCCGCTCATCCGGATTTGCGAATGGGGATTGACGCATCCTGGCCCCCCTTCGAGTTTCGCGATGAACAGGGTCGTTACCAGGGCCTCGCGGCGGATTACATCAATCAGATTCGTCAACGCCTGGCCGTGAGGCTCACACCGATCGAGCCGGTTAGCTGGACTGTCGTGCTGCAACAAGTCAAAGAAGGCAAAATCGACCTGTTGCCTGGCATCATGTCGACCCCCGAACGCCAGCGTTTCTTGTCGTTCACCCGGCCCTATCTGGATTTCCCGATCGTCATCCTCGCCCACGTCGGCGGCCCACAGCCGCGCAAACTGGAAGAGCTGTACGGGCTGAAAATTGCTGTGGTGAACAATTACGCGCCCCACGAATTATTGCGCTCGCATCACCCCGACCTGAATCTGGTGGCCATGCCCAACGTCGGCTCGGCTTTGCAAGCGTTGGCCACGGACGAAGTGGACGCGGTGGTGGGCGATCTCGCCTCCAGCGTCTGGAGTCTGCGCCAGCTCAAGCTCGATGGCTTGTACGTCAGCGGCGAAACACCTTATCGCTATCAATTGGCAATGGGCGTGCCTCAGGAGAGCAAGATACTGGTCGGCATTCTGGACAAAGTGCTGGCAGACATGACACCCGCTGAAATCAGCGCCATCCAGGAACACTGGGTCGGTAACGTGCTTGATCACCGCACGTTCTGGTCGGATTTGCTGGTCTACGGAGTGCCGGGGCTGCTGATAGTGATCACGGTGCTGGCTGTGGTCATTCGCATCAACCGCCGGTTGAGTTCGGAAATCGCTCGGCGCGTGGATCTGGAACAGGAACTTCGCAGCAGCGAATATCACTATCGCGGATTGGTGGAGAGTCTTTCTGCGATTGCCTGGGAAGCGCGCATCACCGACTTCACCTACAGCTATGTGTCGCCCCACGCGGAGGAACTGCTCGGTTACCCCCTGTCTCACTGGCTGATTCCCGGCTTCTGGCGCAACATTATCCACCCTGCAGACCTGACCCGCGCCCAGAGTTTCTGTGATCAGGAGGTCCTGGCCGGTCGCGACCATTCTCTCGATTACCGGGTCATCACGGCGGACGGCCGTTGCTTGTGGGTGCGCGACATCGTCAGCCTGATCGAGCACGGGCATGAACCGGTGATGCGCGGGCTGATGATCGACATCAGCGAAGCCAAACGCACAGAGGAGGCATTGCGCCTGTCCGAGCAGAAATTTGCCTCGGTCTTCCAGCAATGCCCGGACATTCTGGTGATTGCGCGGCTCTGCGACGGATGTCTGCTGGAGGTAAACAAAGCGTTCGAAGATCAGATCGGTCTCAGGGCCGAGGATGTCATCGGCCAGAACGCCATTGATCTCAACATCTGGGGCGTACCCGGTGTCGGCCCGGGCCTGCTTCAGCGCTTGCAGGCCGGCAGCATTCGCAACCTGGAGATGCCCTTTCGCCGCAACAATGGCCAGGTGTTCACCGGCCTGATTTCAGCCGAACCGTTCGACCTCGACACCACGCCTGCGCTGGTCGTGGTGGTGCGAGACATCAGTCAGCTCAAGGAAACCCAGCAGCAACTGCAGACGTCCGAAGAAAAATTCGCCAAGGCTTTCCACGCCTCGCCCGACGGTTTGTTGCTGTCGCGGCAGAGCGATGGTTTGCTGCTGGAGGTGAATGAAGGATTCAGCCGCCTCACCGGACTCAATAGCGCCATGTCGGTGGAACGCTCAGCGCTGGAGCTGGGGATCTGGGTGAATCTCAACGAACGCAAGCAGATGCTCGACCTGTTGCACCGGGACGGCTTCGTCCGCGACTTCAGCTGCCACATTCGCCGCAGCGACGGGCAGATTCGCCTCTGCGAGGTCTCCAGCCGGCCGCTGCCGATTGGGGACGAGGACTGCATGCTGACTATCGCCCGGGACATCACCGAGCGACACCTGATGCAGGAAAAACTGCAACAAGCCGCGACCGTATTTGAAAGCACCGCTGAGGGCGTTCTGATCACCGACACTCAGCAGCACATCAGTGCTGTGAACCGCGCCTTTACCGAGATCACCGGCTACAGCGAAAGCGAAGCGCTTGGGCATACGCCCCGCCTGCTCGCGTCAGGTTTGCATGACAGCGCTTTCTACGCAGCCATGTGGCATCAATTGACCGCCGAAGGCCATTGGCAAGGCGAGATTTCCAATCGGCGCAAGAATGGCGAACTCTATCCAAGCTGGCTGACCATCAGCGCGGTGCGTAATCGCGACAAATTCATTACCCACTTTGTCGCAGTGTTTGCGGATATTTCCAGCCTCAAGCATGCACAGGCAAAACTCGATTACCAGGCGCATCACGACCCGCTGACGGGGTTGCCAAACCGCACCCTGTTCGAGAGCCGACTGCTGAGCGCACTGAACCATCAGCAGGAAAACGGCGGTCAGGGCGCAGTGCTTTTCCTCGACCTGGATCGGTTTAAACACATCAATGACAGCCTGGGTCATCCGGTCGGTGACCTGCTGCTGAAAGACATCGCCGTACGCCTCAAAGACCAGTTACGGGACATCGACACGGTTGCCAGACTGGGCGGCGATGAATTCATCATTCTCCTGCCCGGCCTGCAACAACCCAGCGATGCAGACCACATCGCGACCAAGTTACTCAATTGCTTCTGCGCGCCCTTCCAGGCCGGGGAGCATGAGTTCTTCATCAGCGCAAGCATTGGCAGCAGCCTTTACCCCAAGGATGGCTGCGATGTCGCCACGCTGGTCAAAAACGCCGACGCGGCGATGTATCGCTCAAAAGCCAAGGGCCGCAACCGTGTCGAGCGTTATACCCGCGATCTCACGGCCCAGGCCAGCGAGAGAGTTGCGCTGGAACATGAACTGCGACGGGCCCTCGAGCGCAATGAATTGCTGTTGCACTATCAACCGAAGATAAGCCTGGCAGATCATCGGCTGGTCGGTGCAGAGGCCTTGCTCCGTTGGCGGCATCCTGCTTTGGGCGACGTACCGCCGGAGCACTTCATCCAGTTGGCCGAAGAAAACGGCATGATTCTGCAGATTGGCGACTGGGTTCTTGAGACAGCATGCCGGCAGATGTTCGAATGGAATTTGCGCTATGAAAGTCTCGGGCCGCTGTCGGTCAATCTCGCGGGGGCGCAATTGCGCCAGCCAAACCTGCTGGGACGAATCGAACAACTGCTCAATGACAACGGTCTTCAGCCTGATTTGTTGCAACTCGAAATTACTGAAAACTTCATCATGAGCCAGGCTGAGGAAGCGCTGGCGGTGTTGCACCAACTCAAGCATCTGGGCGTGCAACTGGCAATCGACGACTTCGGCACAGGTTATTCCTCCCTGAGCTATCTCAAGCGCTTGCCGCTGGATATTCTCAAGATAGATCAGTCATTTGTTCGTGGCTTACCGGACGACCCCCACGATGCAGCGATCGTCCGCGCGATCATTGCCTTGGGCCGAAGCATGCAATTTACGGTGATCGCCGAGGGTGTCGAGACCCAGGCGCAGCAGCAATTCCTCGCCGCACAGGGCTGTGAACAGATTCAAGGTTACATCGTCAGCGCGCCATTACCCGCCAACGAATTCGCTGCGACGTTTCTTCGTACAAGGGTAATGGATTTTTCGGATAGCACAGCCGAGAAACCGTCGCTATAATCCGCGGCCTACTGAGGGCCTATAGCTCAGTTGGTTAGAGCAGAGGACTCATAATCCTTTGGTCCACGGTTCGAGTCCGTGTGGGCCCACCAAACAAGAAAGCCGCGCTTGATGCGCGGCTTTCTCGTGTCTGAAGACGGCTTCAGCCGAGCGTTCAGTTGGCGAAATTCTCGATCCTGACCTGCCCTTCGGGAAAGGTGGCAATGATCTCCAGTTCACCGCCCATGGCGCGAATGTAGTTCCGCAACGTACTGATATACATGTCCGTGCGCCGCTCCATTCTGGAGATGGCTGCCTGATTGACATGCAACGTCTTCGCCAGCGTTTCCTGGCTCAACTCCTGTGCCTTACGCAGCTCATGCAGGGGCATTTCTGTTACATACTCCCTCAATAACTGCCCTGCCTCGGCGCGAGACTCTGGAGTCATACGAGCTTGAAGCTCTGCAAATTTTTTAGCCATCTTACGGCCCTCTTTAAGCAATAAAGCCAAATGCTCGTCATACAACTTTTCCGCGATCGGGACATGCTCACCATACCAGCGGCTCCGGCCGGTCTTGTCACCCCCAATCAAGAGTAAAGCGCACCGACGCGGATCGAATGCGTAGAGGACCCTGAATGGCCGCCCTGCATGCTGAACTCGTAACTCACGAAGATTGCCTAGCCGAGAGCCCTTGATGTCACTGGTGTGCGGATACCCCAGTCCTGGACCGAACATTCCCAGCAGATCGACACTGGCCGATACGGATGCCTGTTCGCTCGCACATAACCGGGCCCACCAATGACCAAATTCATCCGTGTATTCAATCTCCTAACCCATGCAATATGCCACCCAAGGAATATGATCTCAAGGGAATACTCTAGATCACCAGAACCGAGCGCACTCCTTGGTCATTGAATGAAGTGTTAACGTCGGTTTCTGACTGAGGTGTCTGACCTATCTATATCTCCCACCACCTCCAACCGCTCAAGCACTTCCCGCGTCAATTCCCCTTCATACGTATCCGCCGCCCTGCCCCATTGCTCCACCAGTGCCATTTCTTCCACCAGCCTGCTTCCCAACTCGATAATCGTCTCGGCCAATGCCTCGACGATATTTTGCGTCCGAAGCCACAGGCCATCATTGATTGCTTTGAGTTCGGCCGCCAGCAGCCGGGACGACGCGGGATTCGTGTCCGGATGTTCGATATTGCGCAGCAGGTGCAGTAGCTCTCTGATTTTTGCGTAGTCCTTTTCGGCTCCGAACTCCCCTCGCAGGATGGCCAGAGCTTGCGCTTTATCGACGCGCTTGCCCCCTGCGTTTCCGGTGTTAAGCGTTTGCCCCATAACGCCGGCAAACAGGACCATCAGTCGCGCTTGCAGATGTGCTTTCATGCCTTCCATCGACGCGATGGGTCGAGCGAGGGTGATGGCAGCGCCGCCTCGATGCCTCAGGTCGATGGTGACCGTCAGGCTGACCCCACCGGTTTCAAAACCCAAAGCTCGAGCCACCACGTAGTGCGCCATTTCATGGTTGGCTATCTGTACTGCACGATCCCTCACAGCAGATGGCATCTTGTTGGTCATATCCATCGCCTCGCATAACAGCTCTTGTCCACATCGACTATGAGCGATTATTGGCTGTCCATGCTCATCACAAATGAAAAAGCCGCGTAACTCGCGGCTTTTTCGTACATCGGATCGAGTTATTCAGGTAGCGCGTAGGCAATCACGTAGTCGCCACGATCCGGCGACTGGCGTGCGCCACCCACCGTCAGCAAGATGTACTGCTTACCGGTTTTGGGCGAAACGTAGGTCATCGGGCCGGACTGACTGCCGACGGGCAACCGCGACTTCCAGATTTCATTGCCGTTACCGGTATCGAAAGCACGCAGGTAGAAATCCTGAGTACCGGCGAAGAACAGCAGACCCGACTGCGTCGCCAGCGAGGCGCCCAGGGTTGGCATGCCGATCGGAATTGGCAAGTGCATGCGGATGCCCAGCGGGCCGGTGTCCTGAACGGTGCCGACGGGGACCTGCCACATCAGCTTGCGGGTTTTGAGGTCGATGGCGGACATGGTGCCGAAAGGCGGCTTCTGGCACGGAATGCCCGCCGCCGAAAGGAACCGTTCGCGCATGGCGCCGAACGGTGTGCCTTCCTGCGGGACCACACCCATTTCGATCCCACTCGCGCCCGCCGCGATCTTGTCGCGCGGAATCATGTAGTTGGCCAGCCCCAGACGCATGTCGTTGACGAACATATAGTTGGAGTTCGGATCGACCGAGACGCTACCCCAGTTCATACCGCCCAAAGAGCCCGGAAACTGCAGCGCCCGGTCCATGCCAGGAGGCGTATAAACGCCTTCGTGACGCATGCCTTTGAACTGAATGCGGCACATCAATTGATCGAACGGCGTCGCGCCCCACATATCGGATTCGGTGAGGGTCTGATTGCCGATCGACGGCATATCCACCGAGAACGGTTGAGTCGGCGAGTAGCGTTCTCCGGGCACCTTGCCTTGGGGCACCGGACGCTCTTCGACACGAGCGATGGGCACACCGGTTTCGCGGTTGAGCAGGAAAATCTCGCCCTGCTTGGTGACTTGCGCCAAGGCTGGTTGGGTGCCGCCCTTGTCGTCCGGCACATCGTAGAGCAGCGGTTGCGCCGGCAGATCGAAGTCCCAAAGGTCGTGGTGAGTGGTCTGGAAGTGCCAGCGCACCTGACCGGATTTCACGTCGATGGCGACGATGGACGAGCTCCACTTGTCATCCAGTTCGCTGCGTTGGCCAGCGAAGAAATCCGGAGTAGCGTTGCCGGTGGGCAGGTAAACCAGGCCGAGTTTTGGGTCAAACGACATGGCCGACCAGACGTTCGGCGTGCCACGGGTATAGGTCTCGCCGGCAGGTGGACGTTTAGTGGTGCCCGGATTCCCCGGATCCCACGCCCACACCAATTCACCGCTGCGTACATCGTAGGCACGAACCACGCCCGGTGGTTCACCGGTGGAATAGTTATCGGCCACACGACCACCGACGATGACCACATCCCCTGCGACCAGTGGGGTCGACGTCTGCTGGTAGTAACCAGCCTTCACTTCACCCATATCGGTGGTCAGGTCGACCGTGCCTCGGTTCCCGAACTCTTCGCAAGGCTTGCCGGTTTCAGCATTGAGTGCGATCAGACGGGCATCACCCGTCGGCAGATACAGACGTTTCGTACAAGCGCCAGGCTGACTGTCCGACGTCGCCGGGGCATCGGAATAGCCCAGACCCCGGCAGCGTTGCCAGTTGGGCGCCGTACCTTGCGGGTCAAACTTCCAGCGTTGCGTGCCGGTGTCGGCATCGAGGGCGAAGACTTTGCCGTAAGCGGTGCAGGTGTAAACCGTGTCGCCGATTTGCAGCGGCGTGTTCTGGTCTTCGGCGCCAGCCCCCGTGCTTTGCGGAATGTCGCCGGTGCGGAAGGTCCACGCCACTTGCAGCTTGTCGATATTACCTTTGTTGATCTGGTCCAGCGCGGCGAAACGGTTGCCGGCCGTGGTATTGCCCCAATGAGCCCAGTCCTTCTGTTCTGTGCCCGGCGCTACCGGTGTGACTGCAGGTTCACTGTCGGCCTTGACCAAGTGCGTTGGCACGAACATGTAAGCGAGCGTGGCGACGACGGCCACACCCAGGATTGCGGCCACTCCATAGGCGCCACGCCCGGCGGTCGCGCCCGAAGCGCGCACCAAAGCCGGATAGATCAGCGCCACGACCAGCCCGATTACCGCAAAAGTGAGCACGCGCGATACCAGCGGCCAGTATTCAAAACCTGCATCCCACACCGCCCAGATCGCGGTCAGCACCAGCGCAACGCCATATAGCCAGGCGCCTTGCGGTTTACGACGGGCGATCAGCAGCCCCGACACCAGCATGGCCAGGCCCATGAGCAGGAAATACGCACTGCCTCCGAGCGAGATCAGGTAGCCACCGCCACCGGCCAGCCCTAGTCCAATCAGCACGATCAGGACACCCAGCCCTGAGAGCAACCATTTGCCGCCGCCGGCAGTAGCAGAATTTTTCATGTCGCTGATTTCCCCATTTCTGACAAGCGCAGAATAATGTACCACCTGGTTACTTATGGCAAATTGTCGCAGGTGGAGATGGCATGAATGGTCATAAGACTAGACCAACGACCGCGATCCGGAATGTCCCTGTAACATGCTGCCCCATTGATATGTGCCGCTGGAGATACCTTTGCCTGACATGCGTCCGCCCGTCCTCGACGAAATCGATCGCCAACTGATCGCTGCCCTGCAGATCAATGCCCGTGAAAGTGTGGCCATGCTCGCGCGGCAATTGGGCATCGCCCGTACCACCGTCACGTCGCGACTGGCTCGACTGGAAAAGGCCGGGGTCATTACCGGTTACGGCGTGCGACTGGGGCAGCGAGTAGTGGATGGCGGACTGCAGGCGTATGTCGGCATTACGGTTCAGCCGCGCTCCGGCAAAGAAGTGCTGCGACGGCTCAGCGCCATGGCGCAGGTACAGCAGTTGTGTGCGGTAAGTGGCGAATTTGATTATGTGGCGTGGTTGCGCACCGAGTCGCCGGAGCAGCTGGATCAGTTACTGGATCAGATCGGCAGCGTGGATGGGGTGGAGAAGACCACGACGTCGATCATCTTGAGCAGCAAGATTGATCGGGGGCAGCCCGTTTAAGGGCAAGATTTCAGCGACAGCGTGCTCGGACATTCACCGATATGCTCTGTGGCGTCGTCATTTTGTATTATTAATTAGCAAAACGACGACACATTGCGTCTTATTAACGTGTGCTGTGATCTCTAGAATGGCTGCCATCTTTTCCAATACTCAGACGCGCACTCTGCGTCTGGTCGCCAGCAAGGTCAGCCATGAACAAGAACAATCGCCATCCTGCAGACGGTAAAAAACCTGTCACTGTTTTCGGCCCGGATTTCCCGTTCGCTTTTGACAACTGGATCGAGCACCCCGCCGGCATCGGCAGCATTCCCGCCCACCACCACGGCGCTGAAGTGGCTATCGTCGGCGCCGGCATCGCCGGATTGGTGGCGGCCTATGAGCTGATGAAGATCGGCCTCAAACCCGTTGTCTACGAAGCCTCGAAGATGGGCGGTCGCTTGCGTTCACAGGCGTTCAATGGCGCCGAAGGCATCGTTGCGGAACTCGGCGGCATGCGTTTTCCGGTCTCATCCACCGCGTTTTATCACTACGTCGATAAACTCGGTCTCGAGACCAGGCCTTTCCCGAACCCGCTGACTCCGGCGTCCGGTAGCACCGTCATCGACATTGAAGGCAAAACCCACTACGCACAGAAACTGGCGGATCTTCCTGCCCTGTTTCAGGAAGTGGCCGACGCCTGGGCGGACGCACTCGAGGCAGGCTCGCAGTTCTCCGATATTCAGCAAGCGATCCGTGAGCGCGACGTTCCACGCCTCAAGGAATTGTGGAACACCCTGGTGCCGCTGTGGGATGACCGCACGTTCTACGATTTTGTCGCCACCTCCAAAGCGTTCGCCAAGCTCTCGTTCCATCACCGGGAAGTGTTTGGTCAGGTTGGCTTCGGCACCGGTGGCTGGGACTCTGACTTCCCTAACTCGATGCTTGAAATTTTCCGCGTGGTCATGACCAACTGCGACGATCACCAGCATCTGGTGGTCGGTGGCGTTGAACAAGTGCCGCTGGGGATCTGGCGTCACGTGCCGGAACGTTGCGTGCACTGGCCGCAAGGCACCAGCCTGAGCTCGCTGCATCGCGGCGCGCCGCGTTCCGGGGTGAAAAAAATCGCCCATGCACCGGACGGCCGTTTCACGATCACCGACAATTATGGCGACACCCGAGAATACGCAGCGGTGCTGACCACCTGCCAGAGCTGGCTGCTGACCACTCAGATCGAATGCGACGAAAGTCTGTTTTCGCAAAAGATGTGGATGGCGCTCGACCGCACCCGTTATATGCAGTCATCGAAAACGTTCGTGATGGTCGACCGGCCCTTCTGGAAGGACAAGGATCCGCAAACCGGACGCGATCTGATGAGCATGACCCTCACTGATCGCCTGACCCGCGGCACGTACCTGTTCGACAACGGCGACAACAAGCCTGGAGTGATTTGCCTGTCGTATTCGTGGATGAGCGACGCGCTGAAAATGCTCCCGCACCCTGTGGAAAAGCGCGTGAAACTGGCGCTGGATGCATTGAAAAAAATCTACCCGAAAGTCGACATCGCCGCGCGGATCATTGGCGACCCGATCACCGTATCCTGGGAAGCCGATCCGCATTTCCTCGGCGCGTTCAAAGGCGCGCTGCCCGGTCATTACCGTTACAACCAGCGCATGTACGCGCACTTCATGCAGGACGACATGCCGGCCGAGCAGCGCGGTATTTTCATCGCCGGTGACGACGTTTCGTGGACGCCGGCATGGGTGGAAGGTGCGGTGCAGACCTCCCTGAATGCGGTGTGGGGCATCATGAAACACTTCGGCGGTGAAACTCACGCCGAGAACCCGGGTCCAGGAGATGTGTTCAACGAGATCGGTCCGATCGCCCTGCCCGAGTAAGAGGAATCTGAAATGCGCGTAGCCCTTTACCAATGCCCGCCGCTGCCCCTTGATCCGCCCGGCAACCTGCAACGCTTGCATCAGGTGGCGCTGGAAGCCAAAGGCGCCGATCTGTTGGTGCTGCCCGAAATGTTTCTGACGGGCTACAACATCGGCTCCGATGCGGTAAATGTATTGGCTGAGGTCTACAACGGCGAATGGGCACAGCAGATCGGCCGCATTGCCCGGGCGGCCGGGCTGGCCATCGCCTACGGCTACCCCGAGCGCACTGAAGACGGACAGATCTACAATTCGGTGCAGTTGATCGATGCCCACGGCGAGCGTCTTTGCAATTATCGAAAAAGCCACCTGTTCGGTGACCTGGATCGGTCGATGTTCAGCGCCGGCAGCGCTGACCTGCCGCTGGTAGAACTGAACGGCTGGAAGATTGGCTTTCTGATCTGCTACGACCTGGAATTTCCTGAAAACGCGCGGCGTCTGGCGCTGGCCGGCGCCGAGCTGATTCTGGTGCCCACGGCGAACATGGTGCCTTACGATTTTGTGGCTGACGTCACCGTTCGTTCCCGGGCTTTCGAAAACCAGTGTTATGTGGCTTATGCCAACTATTGCGGGCATGAAGGCGATATTCACTATTGCGGCCAAAGCAGCATCGCCGCGCCGGATGGCAGTCAAATCGCCCTGGCCGGGCTGGATGAGGCGCTGATCGTCGGGGAACTGAATCGTCAGTTGATGGACGATTCCCGCGCCGCCAATCGGTACTTGCAGGATCGACGTCCCGACCTTTATGGCGAGCTGAACAAGCGCTGATCCATCGTTATCCGCTAGCATTAGCGCTTCTCTGCCCTGGAAGTGCTCATGCCTGCGTTGAATGCCCCCCGCCTCTTCACTGAAACCCTGGCCAATGGCCTGCGTTTGACGCTGCGTCACGCGCCGCAATTGAAACGCTGTGCGGCCGCGTTGCGTGTTGCGGCGGGCAGTCATGATGCGCCGCTGGCCTGGTCGGGATTAGCGCATTTCCTCGAGCATCTGCTGTTTTTGGGTACTGAGCGTTTTCCTGCGGACCAAGCGCTGATGGCTTACGTGCAAGGGCATGGCGGACAGGTCAATGCCCGCACCAATGAACGCACCACAGACTTCTTTTTCGAGTTGTCGCCTCAGGCGTTCAGCGGCGGGCTGGAACGTCTGTCAGACATGCTCGCTCACCCGCGTTTGGCTATCCAGGATCAGCAACGGGAACGAGAGGTGCTGCAAGCCGAATTCGTCGCGTGGTCCGGTGATGCTGCGCAGCAGCGGCAACAGTCGCTGCTCAATGGACTGTCGCGCAGCCATCCACTGCGCGGATTCCACGCAGGCAACCGGGACAGTCTGCCCGTCGAGAAACCCGAGTTTCAGCAGGCGCTCAACGAATTTCATCAGCGGTTTTATCGGACCGGGCAAATGACCCTCAGCCTTGCAGGCCCACAAAGCATTGAAGAGCTGAAACAGCTGGCGATGGTCTTCAGCAATACGATCGCGGTTGGGGAAAATATCCCACAAAGTGCACCCGCGCCGTTGATGGACTCCACAGGGGGGAGTTATCAACAGGTGGCGGCGAAACGCTTGGATCTGTTGTTCACGCTGGAAGCACTACCGCCGTCTTCGGCTCAAGCGCTGGCCTTTTTGTGCCACTGGCTGAACGCGGACAAGATCGGCGGGCTGCTCGCTCAATTGCGTGCCCGGGGCTTGGCCGAGCAGTTGCACGCCAAACCGCTGTATCACTTTGCCGGGCAAGCGCTGTTAAATATCGAATTTACGTTGCCCGGTGACGCAGCCTCCCCCGCCATCGCTGAATTACTTTTCGACTGGCTGGGTTTCTTTGCCTCGCAGCAGGAATGGAGCGAAATCCGCGACGAGTTCGCCAGGGTGCAGCAGCGCCAACGACAGGTCAGCAGCGCCTTGAAACTCGCGCAATGGGACTGCGCGCAGCTTGAAGACGGCTTATCCGCGCACGGCATCGTGGCGCTGAAATCCGTACTCAAGCAGATGGGCGCTGTGGATAACGTCAGGGGAGCATGGCAACTGCCACCGCCGAATCCTTTCTTGCGTGCAGAACCTGAGGCTCCGGGCGCAGGACTCATCCGTGGGCAAACCAGCAAACATCGCGGGCTGCGAACCTTTGCTCAGGATCGCTTGCGCAATCGTCGCGAACGTTCGTCCATGCAATTCAGTCAGGTATTGCCCCATAACGCTGACGAAGGTGCCGTTTATCTGCGTTGGCGACTGGATTGGGCCCCGTCTGTCAGCCTGCAAGCACACATGGAACAACGCCTGCGGCCGCTGGCAGAAGATGCGCGGCAGGCCGGTGTGGATCTTTCCTTCAGCGCATCGGGCAATCAATGGTTGCTGAAAATGACGGGGTTGCAGGCACCCATGCCCTTCATCCTCGAACATGCGTTGAAAGAACTGACGGCAGCGGACGCCGGCGTCGTACAGCAAGAATCGAACAGTCCGGCATTGATACCGATCCGGCAATTGCTCAAGGCACTGCCGGAGCACTGTCTCGAGCGCCGCGCCGTGTCGGACGATCTGCATCAGTTGTGGTCCACCGCACACTGGGAGGGCCTGGCGACCGGGATGTCCTCGCAAACTCAAGCGGCCATGGGCCTGGCCCTGAGTCGAGTGCCAGGGACCGCCGACGAATCGCCGACACAAGCGCCGGCGATTCGTGGTCGTAAAATCTGGAGCACAGAGGCTACCGATTCCACCGAACACGCATTGCTGCTGTTTTGTCCTGCACCCACAGCGGAACTTGCTGACGAGGCGCATTGGCGTTTGCTCGCCCATGTCTGTCAGACGCCGTTCTACCAACGGCTGCGGGTCGAATTGCAACTGGGCTACGCAGTATTCAGCGGCCTGCGGCAAATTGATGGACAGAGCGGATTGTTGTTCGGCGTGCAGTCACCGAACGTCGCGCCCCCTGACCTGCTGCAACACGTTGAGGGCTTCCTCAACGCCATACCTGCACTGATCGACGCCGCCGACGACTTGGCATTCGTCGATCAACGCCGGGTATTGGCAGATCAATTTGATGCCCGCTTGCTACCCGAGGCGCAGGCCGCCGAGCTTCTCTGGCAGGGAAAACTGGCCGGCCGCTCGTCGGATTATCTGGCCACACTGTCATTGGCAATTTTGACAGCCAATCGCGACGACCTGCTGCGTGCGGCGCGACGCTTGATTGCAGTTGAAGGCGGCTGGCGGGGCCTCGGCACCAGCGCAGCGCCAAGCGTCGAGTGGGAGGCGCGAAAATGATCATTACCGCAATTGCAACGAGCTTTCTCAAAGTTTCGCGGCCAGCAGCCTGTAATTTTGAGTAACATAGCCACCTAACTATCTGAACATCTCCGCACGGAGGTGGACTATATGTATAGGTCTAGAAATCAGCTGTCCCATCCCCTGAAAGGAGCACTCTCATGTCCTGGTCCAAACCTGCTTACACCGACCTGCGTATCGGCTTTGAAGTCACCATGTACTTCGCAAGCCGCTAAGTTTGTCCTGTGTGTCCAACGCCTCGGTTTGCCGAGGCGTTTTTATTTTCAGCGTTGAAATGATGGAGCACCCATGTTTGTCCAGATTCTAGGTTCTGCCGCCGGCGGTGGTTTCCCGCAGTGGAACTGCAACTGCGTGAACTGCGCAGGATTTCGCGACGGCAGCCTGAATGCCAAGGCCCGCACCCAGTCGTCCATCGCCATTTCCGATGACGGCGTCAATTGGGTGTTGTGCAATGCCTCTCCGGACATTCGTGCACAGCTTCAGAGTTTCACCCCGATGCAACCAGGCCGCGCACTGCGTGATACGGGCATCAGCGCGATCATTCTGATGGACAGCCAGATTGACCACACCACCGGCCTGCTCAGCCTGCGTGAAGGCTGCCCACATCAGGTCTGGTGCACGGACATGGTCCACGAAGACCTGAGCACCGGTTTTCCGCTGTTTACCATGCTCACCCACTGGAACGGCGGGTTGAGCTGGAACCGCATCGAACTCGACCGCAGCTTCACCATTGCGGCCTGCCCGAATCTGCGGTTCACCCCGCTGCCGCTGCGCAGCGCTGCGCCGCCCTATTCGCCGCACCGGTTCGATCCGCACCCAGGCGACAACATCGGTTTGATCGTCGAAGACCTCAACACGGGCGGCAAACTGTTTTACGCACCGGGCCTGGGCAAAGTCGATGCACCGTTACTGGAAATCATGGCCAGCAGTGATTGCCTGCTGGTGGACGGCACGATGTGGGACGACGACGAAATGCAGCGCCGTGGCGTCGGCACCCGCACGGGTCGTGAGATGGGGCACTTGGCGCAGAACGGCCCCGGCGGCATGCTTGAAGTACTTGAGCAGTTGCCCAATCAGCGCAAAGTCTTAACCCACATCAACAACACCAACCCGATTCTGGACGAAAATTCACCGGAACGGGCCGAGTTGGCTCGGCGTGAAGTTGAAGTGGCGTATGACGGCATGAGTATTGTGTTGTAGGCCATCGAGACCGCTTCGCGGTCTATCGAGGCCCGATCCGATGCCAGAGAACCCACCGGTCCTACCCGGAGAACCGAAATGACTGACACACCGCTGTCCCCCGCCGATTTCGAAGCCGCCCTGCGCGCCAAAGGCGCCTATTACCACATCCATCACCCTTATCACGTGGCGATGTATGAAGGCCGGGCTACCCGCGAGCAGATTCAGGGCTGGGTCGCCAACCGCTTCTATTATCAGGTCAATATCCCGCTCAAGGACGCCGCGATTCTGGCCAACTGCCCGGACCGCGAAATCCGCCGCGAGTGGATTCAACGTTTGCTCGACCACGATGGCGCGCCCGGCGAAGACGGCGGTATCGAAGCATGGCTGCGTCTGGGCGAAGCGGTTGGCCTCGACCCGGACCAACTGCGCTCCCAGGAACTGGTGCTGCCCGGTGTACGCTTCGCCGTGGACGCCTACGTCAACTTCGCTCGTCGGGCCAATTGGCAGGAAGCGGCCAGCAGCTCGCTGACCGAACTGTTCGCGCCGCAGATTCACCAGTCCCGCCTGGACAGCTGGCCGCAGCATTACCCGTGGATCGACCCGACCGGTTACGAATATTTCCGCACGCGTCTGGGCCAGGCCCGCCGCGACGTCGAACACGGTCTGGCGATCACCTTGCAGCATTACACGACGCGCGCCGGCCAGGAGCGCATGCTGGAAATTCTCCAGTTCAAACTGGACATACTTTGGAGCATGCTCGATGCCATGAGCATGGCCTACGAATTGAACCGCCCGCCGTATCACAGCGTGACCGGGCAACGGGTCTGGCACAAAGGAATCACGATATGAGTTTCGACCGCAGCAAGACCCCGACCTGGCGCCCCGGCTACCGCTTCCAATACGAACCGGCGCAAAGAGGCCACGTGCTGCTTTACCCCGAAGGCATGATCAAGCTCAATGAAAGCGCGGCGCTGATCGGTGGCTTGATCGACGGTGGGCGCGACGTCGCCGCGATCATCGCCGAGCTGCGCGCGCAGTTCCCGGACGTGCCCGAGCTTGGTGATGACATTGAGCAATTCATGGAGGTCGCCCGTGCTCAGCACTGGATCGAACTTGCCTGAGACCATGTCGGACACGTTACCGCCCAAACCGGAAATCGGCCTGCCCTTGTGGCTGCTGGCCGAACTGACCTACCGCTGCCCGTTGCAATGCCCCTACTGCTCCAACCCGCTGGATTTTGCCGAGCAAGGTAAAGAACTCAGCACCGAACAGTGGATCAAGGTGTTTCGCGAGGCGCGGGAGATGGGCGCGGCCCAGCTGGGCTTTTCCGGCGGCGAACCGCTGGTGCGTCAGGACCTGGCCGAATTGATTGCCGAGGCACGCAAGCTGGGTTTCTACACCAACTTGATCACCTCGGGCATCGGCCTCACCGAGCAGAAAATCAGCGATTTCAAAAAGGCGGGTCTGGACCATATCCAGATCAGTTTTCAGGGGAGCGACGAGCAGGTGAACAACTTGCTGGCCGGTTCGAAAAAAGCCTTTGCGCAGAAACTTGAGATGGCTCGGGCGGTGAAAGCCCATGGCTATCCGATGGTGTTGAACTTCGTCACTCATCGGCACAACATCGACAAGATCGACCGCATCATTGAGCTGTGCATCGCCCTGGAAGCGGATTTCGTAGAATTGGCCACCTGCCAGTTCTACGGCTGGGCGCAGCTCAACCGGGTTGGTCTGTTGCCGACCAAAGAGCAACTGGTGCGCGCTGAACGCATCACCAATGAATACCGCGCGAAGCTGGAAGCCGAAGGGCATCCGTGCAAGCTGATTTTCGTCACGCCGGATTATTACGAGGAACGCCCGAAGGCCTGCATGAACGGCTGGGGCAGTATTTTTCTGACAGTCACGCCGGACGGCACCGCGCTGCCGTGCCATGGCGCCCGACAGATGCCGGTGCAATTTCCCAACGTGCGTGACCACAGCATGCAGCACATCTGGTACGACTCGTTTGGCTTCAACCGCTTTCGCGGTTACGACTGGATGCCCGAGCCGTGCCGCTCATGCGACGAAAAAGAAAAGGATTTCGGCGGGTGCCGCTGCCAGGCTTTCATGCTCACGGGTGACGCGAGCAATGCCGACCCGGTGTGCAGCAAGTCGCAACATCACGGCGTGATTCTCGAGGCGCGCGAAGAAGCCGAACACGCGACCCAAACCATCGAACAACTGGCCTTTCGCAATGAACGAAATTCACGCCTCATCGCCAAAAGCTGAGCCCTTCAGCGCTGCTGACGCCGTCGCTGCCGGCGTCGACTTTGCCGAATTGCAAGTCGGCCCCCACGGCCTGTTCTGGAACGAATACCGACCCGAGGATGGCGCTTGCCGCATTTGGTATTGGCGTGATGGGCAGGCTCATTGTCTGACGCCGCCGGGCTTCAGCGTGCGCAGTCGGGTGTACGAATATGGTGGTGGCGCGTTTTGTCTGACCGATGACGGAATTGTTTTCGTCAATGAGGCGGACCAGCAGTTGTATCGACAGTCGCTCACCGGCCAGCCCGAAGTGCTGACCTCGAGTGAATGCCGTTACGGTGATGTGCGTTTCGCCGATGGACAAGTGCTGGCGGTTGAAGAGAACCGTGATCAGCATCGACTGGTGGCGTTTGATGTGTCTGACGGAACGCGGCACCTGCTGGCCGAAGGCGCCGATTTTTACGCCGCACCGACGCTGAGTCCGGATGCCCGGCGGCTGGCCTGGATTGAATGGAGCCGACCCGATCAGCCGTGGACAGCGACACGTTTGATGGTGGCTGATCGACAGAGTGATGGCTGTTTCACCCTGCCGCGCTGCGTGGCCGGGGACGCTATCGAGGAGTCGCTGCAACAACCGCGATTCGATGACAACGGTCGTCTGTTTTGTCTGACTGACCGTGACGGTTTTTGGCAGCCATGGGTGGAATCGGCGCAAGGCTTGCGTCCTCTGCCGAGCGCCGCCGCCGATCATGGCCCGGCGCCTTGGCAGTTAGGCGGTTGCACCTGGCTACCGCTGGCCGATGACACTTATCTGGCGAGTTGGACCGAAGACGGTTTCGGCCATTTAGGCCTTGGCGATCGGGATTTCACCGCAGACTACAGCCGCTTTCGTAGCCTGGCGCTGGATTCGCAGTTCATCTACTGCATCGCCGCCTCGCCTGTCAGCCCGGCAGCGGTCATTACCATCGAGCGCAGCACCGGACAGGTCAATGTGCTGGCCGGTGGTGTCGCGCCACTGCCAGCCGGGCAAATCAGTATCCCGCAGACCCTGCGTTATCCGAGCGGTGAGGGCGAGGCGCATGGCTTCTTCTATCCAGAGATGACCGGGCTGGCAAAACCGCCACTGGTGGTGTTCATCCATGGTGGCCCGACGTCAGCGTGCTACCCGATGCTCGACCCGCGCATCCAGTACTGGACACACCGTGGTTTCGCCGTGGCAGACCTTAACTACCGAGGTAGCAGCGGTTACGGTCGGGAGTATCGCCAGGCGCTGCATTTGAGTTGGGGTGACGTGGATGTGGAGGACGCCTGCGCGGTGGTCAGCCATCTCGCTGAGCAAGGGCTGATCAATGGTGATCAGGCCTTTATTCGTGGCGGTAGTGCAGGCGGGTACACGACGCTGTGTGCGTTGGCGTTTCACAAAGTCTTCCGCGCTGGTGCCAGTCTGTATGGCGTCAGCGATCCAGTCGCACTGGCCCGTGCAACGCATAAATTCGAGGGGGATTATCTGGATTGGCTGATCGGCGATCCCGTGGCCGATGCCGAGCGCTATGCGGCGCGAACGCCGTTGCTGCACGCAGGCAATATCAGCGTGCCGGTGATCTTCTTTCAGGGAGAACTGGATGCGGTGGTCGTGCCACAGCAGACCCGTGACATGGTCGAGGCGCTGCAGGAGAACGACGTTCTGGTTGAGGCTCATTACTACGCGGATGAACGACACGGCTTTCGCAAAGCCTTGAATCAGGCGCATGCACTGGAGCAGGAGTGGTTGTTTTATCGACGGGTGATGGGGTTTGAGGGCTGAAACCGAGTCTCGTCATTCTCGGGCAAGCCATGCTCCCACAGGTTTAGGTCGTGCTGGCGATGAGCGTACGACACAACCAGTGGGAGTGAGCCTGCTCGCGAAAGCGATTTAGCTTGCGCCGCGAAACTTAGCGCTTGGCGATGATGTAAACCGCATGCACGATCCCCGGAATGTAACCGCACAAGGTCAGCAGAATATTCAGCCAGAACGCGCCGCCAAAACCGACTTGCAGGAACACACCCAGTGGTGGTAACAGAATGGCGATGATGATTCGAATAATGTCCATGGGATCAGCTCCTGATTAAGTTGACTCGTCTGAGCCATACACCTAATCGACCCCTACCACTCGTCAGGGTTCAGTGGCGAGTGTGCGCATATGGATTTACGGAAGAGGTAGCACTTACTCTGGGCTGGATTGGCCAGTTCACTTTTCTTCAGGCGAAAGAAAACCCCGCCGAAGCGGGGCTTTGCAGACTGTTTCCCTGACATCCATTTCACTCCGCCACCCTGGCAGAATCCTACGTGTCCGTGTTGTTGCTTTGCGCTTCCTGCGCGACGTCCATGAACAGTAGATTAGCCCTGGATCCAATCTTCGCCAATGGGAGAACAGCAGCACGACATGTAAGCCAACGCTTACAGGTTGTCAGTCGTCAGAATTGAGCTGCATCCAGCAAAAACAGCGACTCGCTGCCCGCCTTCACCGACGCACTCAACGAGTGGATACGCGGCAACAAACGGGCGAAATAGAAACGTGCCGTGCCCAACTTGCTCGCGTAGAAATCGTCCTGGGATTCTTTGCCAAAAGCCGCCTTGGCCATCAGGGCCCACATATAGGCGTAGGACACATAACCAAACGCCTGCAGATACTCGACCGAGGCGGCACCGATTTCGTTCGGGTTGGATTTGGCCCGGTCGAGCAACCACGCGGTCAGATCGTCGAGAACGGTCACCGCGTCATTAAGTGGCTGGGTGAATTCCGCCAGATCTGCACTGGCCGTTGTGGTGAAGTGACGAATTTCGTCGGCAAAGAGGTTGTAGAACGCCCCGCCACTGCCGACGATCTTGCGTCCTACAAGGTCGAGCGCCTGAATGCCGTTGGTGCCTTCATAGATCTGGGTGATGCGCACGTCCCGCACCAGTTGCTCCTGGCCCCATTCACGAATGTAGCCGTGACCGCCGAAAATCTGCTGGCCGTGAACGGTGGTTTCCAGACCCAGATCGGTCAGGAATGCCTTCGCCACTGGCGTCAGCAGCGCTACGAGGTCTTCCGCACGTTTGCGCGTGGTCGCGTCCTCGCTGAACTTGGCGGTGTCCAATTGCATGGCCACGTAAGTGGAGAAGGCACGACCGCCCTCGTTCGCGGCTTTCATGGTCAACAACATGCGCCGCACGTCCGGATGGACGATGATCGGGTCGGCCACTTTGTCCTTGTTCTGCGCGCCAGTCGGGGAGCGGCTTTGCAGGCGATCGCGGGCGTATTCAACGGCGTTCTGATATGAACGCTCGCCGGTAGCGAGACCCTGAATGCCGACGCCCAGACGCTCGTAGTTCATCATGGTGAACATCGCCGCCAGGCCTTTGTTTGGCTCGCCGACCAGGTAACCAACGGCTTCATCGAAATTCATCACGCAGGTCGCAGAGGCCTGGATGCCCATCTTGTGTTCGATCGATCCGCAGTTGGCCGGGTTGCGCGCACCCAGGCTGCCATCGGCATTGACCATGAACTTTGGCACCAGGAACAGCGAAATGCCTTTTGGCCCGGCCGGCGCGTCCGGCAGTTTGGCCAGCACCAGGTGGATAATGTTCTCGGTCAGATCGTGTTCACCGCCGGTGATGAAGATCTTGGTGCCGCTGACCTTGTAGGAACCATCGGCCTGTGGCTCGGCCTTCGTGCGAATAATCCCCAGATCGGTGCCGGCATGCGCTTCGGTCAGGCACATGGAGCCCGCCCAGACACCGGCGTACATGTTCGGCAGGTACGCCGCTTTCAGCTCTTCGCTGGCGTGGGCGTTGATGGAGAGGCAAGCGCCGGCAGTCAACATCGGGTACAGGCCGAACGACAGACTGGCGGAGTTGACCATCTCTTCGACCTGCGCCGACACCGCCTTGGGCATGCCCATGCCGCCGTAGGCCGGATCGCCACCGACGCCGACCCAACCGCCCTCGGCGTAAGTCTGATAAGCCTGTGGGAAACCTGCCGGCGTGGTGACGGCACCGTCCGCCCAATGGCAACCTTCCTCATCCGCCGCGCGGCTCAGCGGTGCGACGCTTCTGCTGGTGACTTTACCCGCTTCTTCAAGAATGGCTTCGACCGTTTGCGCATCGACTGTCTCGGCCAGCGCAGGCAACTCGGCCCACAGTTTAGCGACCTCGAACACTTCATTAAGGACGAAGCGCATATCGCGCAGGGGCGCTTTGTAGTCAGCCATGGCAAACCTCGCAGGATCTAAACAGATGAGTCGTAGGAATGGTGCTCTCGATGGAACCGAGTGTAACCCAACAACTTTTGCGACACATAGGGTCAAGCCATGACCGATTTGTAATTTTTGGTCATCGGCGTTTTACTCGTGAAAATGTGATCGCGGGCAAGCCTTCCTCCTACAGGTCCCGTTGTCAGTGCTACCCGAGTACAACAGGAGACCAAGGAGAGGCTTACCCGCGATGCTTTTCAAACGGACGCGTCAGAGCGCGAACGACTGCGCCGGCAAACTCATCAAACAATCACTGCCGGCCTCGATCGCCGCGCGATGAGCAGCCGTACGCGGCAGCAGTCGCTTGAAATAAAACGCGCTGGTCGCCAGTTTGGCCCGGCAGTAATCGGCATCACTGCTACCCTCCTCAATTTGCGCCTGCGCTACCAGCGCCATCCGCAGCCATAGATAACCGAGAATGATGTAACCGCTGTACATCAGGTAATCCACCGATGCCGCGCCGACTTCGTCGGCATTTTTCATGGCGGCCATGCCGACCTTGGTCGTCAGTTCGCCCCATTGCTGATTCAGCTCATTGAGCTGCGCGACATAATCTCCAAGCTGCGGGTGCCCGGCATTGGCCGCGCAGAACTTGTGGACGATTTTGGTAAAGCCGCGCAGCAGTTTGCCCTGACTGCCGAGGACCTTGCGTCCAAGCAAATCCAGCGCCTGAATGCCATTTGTACCCTCATAGATCGGTGCAATCCGGCAGTCGCGGACCAACTGTTCCATGCCCCACTCGCGAATGAACCCGTGGCCGCCAAACACCTGCATGCCAAGGTTCGTCACTTCCAGCCCGGTGTCGGTCATGAAGGCTTTGCAGATCGGCGTGAGGAACGCCAGCAAGTCCTCGGCATCCTGACGCGCGGCCTGGTCCGCGCTCAGATGCGCGACGTCGAGCAGCTGCGCGGTGAAATAGGTCAGCGCGCGGTTGCCCTCGTTGAAGGCTTTCATGGTCAGCAGCATCCGGCGCACGTCCGGGTGGACGATGATCGGGTCGGCAGCTTTTTCCGGGGCTTTCGGACCGGTCAGCGAGCGCATTTGCAACCGGTCGTTGGCGTACTTGATCGCACCCTGGAAGCTCGCTTCGCCCAGACACAAACCCTGCATGCCGGTGCCGAGGCGAGCGTGGTTCATCATGGTGAACATGCAGTTGAGGCCCTTGTTCGGCTCGCCGATCAGAAAACCCTTCGCCTCATCGAAATTCAATACGCAAGTGGCCGAGGCCTTGATGCCCATTTTGTGTTCGATCGATCCACAGCTCACGCCATTGCGCTCGCCGGCTTCGCCCGCGTTGTCCGGCAGGAACTTGGGCACGATGAACAGCGAGATACCTTTGGTCCCTGCCGGAGCCTCTGGCAGTTTCGCCAGCACCAGATGAATGATGTTGCCACTCATGTCGTGCTCGCCGGCGGAGATGAAAATCTTGCTGCCGGAGATGGCGTAACTGCCGTCCGCCGCAGGCACAGCGCGGGTTTTGATGATGCCCAGATCGGTCCCGCAGTGAGCCTCGGTCAGGCACATGGTGCCGGTCCATTCGCCAGCGGTGAGTTTGCTGAGATACGTCTGTTTCTGCTCGTCCGTGCCATGGGCGTGGATGGCCGACATGGCGCCGTGGGTCAGGCCGGGGTACATGCCCCAGGATGTGTTGCTGGAGCCGACCATTTCACTGATGACCAGGCCAAGAGAGCTGGGCAAACCCTGGCCGCCAAACGCCGGATCAGCCGCCAGACCATGCCAGCCACCCTCGACGTATTGTGCGAAAGCCTGCTTGAAGCCTGCAGGCGTTGTCACCACGCCATTGTCGAAATGGCAGCCCTCTTCGTCGCCGCTGCGGTTGAGCGGCGCCAGAACGTTCTCGCAGAACTTCGCGCCTTCTTCAAGAATCGCATTGACCATGTCCGGGCTGGCGTCCGTGGCGCCCAGCGCAGCGTAATTGCTGTGAAAATCGAAGACGTGGTCGATCAGGAAGCGCATGTCGCGCAAGGGGGCTTTGTATTCGGGCATGGTCATTTCTCCGGCAGCAGATCCATCAAACCTACTGCCGGCCACGACGACTCACAATCACAGTCCAGACGCTGAATGCGCCATCATCACTCAACCCGCAGCGGCGTCCATGCGCACCGCGCCACGGCGGTTCTGGCCGTATGCGACCACACAGTTGCGGCCGGCACCCTTGGCCGCGTAAAGCGCTTCGTCCGCTGACTTCAGCACTTTTTCAGGATTGCGTTGCTCCACGCGCTCGGCGACGCCGATGCTCACGGTGACCGACACACTCGAGGCCGCCGAACTGGCGCGGCGCTGCCGGCCTTGATGATCGTCCTGGGGACGGTTGTCCTGATTGCGCAGATGAATGTTGTAAGTGGCGATGGTTTCGCGCATGACTTCCAGATGCGGCATGCATTCTTCCAGCGTCTTGCCTGCAAACACCAAGGCAAATTCCTCTCCGCCATAGCGATATGCCCTACCGCCACCGCCGATTTTCGACAGTTTGCTGGCGACCAGACGCAGCACTTGATCACCCACATCATGGCCGTGGGTGTCGTTGAATTTCTTGAAGTGGTCAACGTCGCTCATCGCCAAAACGTAATTGCGCCCCAGACGCTGCATGCGCTCGTTCAGAGCGCGGCGACCCGGCAGGCCGGTGAGCTCATCGCGAAAGGCCATTTGGTAGGCTTCGTGGGCAACCGCTGCGGCAATCATCAACATGACCTGGCTGCACATGATATTGAGCGTGAACGGCAGAATGAAGGTTTTCGGCAGTGCCCAGAACAACCCGAGCAGGCCGACCAATTGCGCGGCGTGCAAAGGTCGGGGGTTGCGCCAGTATTGCCAGCCCAGCAGCACAAATGCGCCGATGAATACCGGGTAGGCGAGCTGGATCAGGCTCATCCACGCACCATGCAGCGCGGGCCAGCGGATTTCCGACAGCCACAACAGCAGCGCTTGTGGATAACTCTGTTCCAGCCCCAGCGCGACACTGCCAACCGCCAACAACACGGCAAAACGCGCCACCATGTCCTGAAACAAATGGGTGCGCTCCTGCCACGCCGCAAACACACCGAATAACAGTGGCAGCAGCAGGCAGCACAGGTGGAACACCACGGCGGCGTCCGCGCGTACTTTGCCGTGGTCACGGTAGTAATCGGTCTGGGCATCGAGCAGAAAGTAGGCGATGTAAACCGTGACCATCAGAAACAGTTCGCGCTGACGCCGGTAAACCGCGCAGTAAGCACCGCCGAGTAACAGCACCAAGGTCGGCAACACGTTAAAGAGTGAAGTGAAGAAGACGTTCAGGTCCTTGACGTAGGCAGCGGCGAGCCCTGCGATCAAGAGCAGAAGAGAAGGCAGGAAATGACTGAAACGTACGGCAGAAGGACGCGGCAAAGGGTAGAACTCCAACCCGGCAAAAAAGAGAGGGCACTGTTCTGGCGCTTACGCCAGTAAATCACACGTGTTGTGACACATGTCACATCGCCATCTTCTTTAACGGCAGCGATCGCTATCTTCTTAGCGCTTTTTGCCGGGGAATGTTTAGCCATTTGTATCATGTCTAGTCCTGAAATAGGTTTACACCTATTTCAGTCTCAAAACGCCCGGTGCACCGCATCGGGCGTTTTGTATTTCAGGGATAAGTGCGGCCGCTCCCCGTTGTAGATCAGCACCGACTCATCCACCATTTTTACTGCATCCGCCAAATCTTTGGGGCGGTGCAGCAAAAACTCAGTTTTCAGTATTCCGTTTATCCGCTCTGCCATCGCGTTCTGATAGCAATCGTAGCCGTCCGTCATTGAGCACTTGATCCCATGCTTCGCGTGCATTTGCTGGTACAGGTCGGAACAGTATTGGGCTCCGCGATCCGAGTGATGGATGAGCGGCTGCATGGATTTTCGCTGGCTAACAGCTCTCTGCAACGCTTTGACCACCGACTCTGTGTGCAGGCTGTCATGCACATGATGACCCACGATCTTGCGTGAGTACGCGTCTGTTATCAGGCTGACGTAAACAACACTTTCCCGCGTGGGCAGATAGGTAATATCGGCAACCCAAACCTGCTCGGGCCTGCTGGCGATAACTTGTTCCGGGCCTGCTTTGAGCAGGTTGGGATGGCGACGGAACCGATGATGGCTATGCGTAGTTTTATGATAAGCGCGCTTTCGAGGAACCAGCTCTCGCGCTTCGCGCAAGATGGAAAAAAGACGGTCTCGACCAACAAATACCTGCTCTCCCGCCTCAGTACTCATCAGATAATGCAGCTTGCGCGTGCCTAACCTCGGCTGGCGACGCCGCTTTTCCAGAACAAAGTCCACCACTTGCTGGTCTTGGTGAGCTTTCGCATCAAAGGCTCGGTTACGTTTGTAATAGGCTTGGCGCGAAATGCCCATAAACAGGCAAGCCCTGGTAATGCTCAGGTCTTGGATTTGCCCTTGCGAGAGGACTTGCCGGGTCGCTTTTTTACGATGGACACACCGTAATCATTTTTTAAGACGTTCACGACAGCTTCAAAAAATTGGGCCTTCTGATTGCTCAGCGCCAACTGTTCTTCAAGTTCTTTGATCCGCTGCTCGGGTGTCAGCGGGAGGTTGGGGTCGGTCATCGGCCTGCTCCGCAGCGCTCGGATTGAGGCGCCTTGGCTCCAGTCCTGCCGGCCATGCTTGCGCAACCAAACCAGTACCGTGGACCGGCCCTGAATGCCAAAGCGCCGTTGAGCCTCTTTATAACTCAACTCGCCTTTTTCGACTTGGTCTACGACCGACAATTTAAAAGCTAGCGTGTAGTCACGCTGGCTGCGCCTTTTTCCCGTATCCATTGAATCCTCCTGAAGAAAGGTCAGAAGGTGTAAACCTTATTCAGGACGGGACATCACGCACAAAAAAGCCGCTGCTTCCGGGAAAGCAGCGGCTCAATCAGGCTCCTGCGCGGGTCTTAGTAACCCAGCGCGAAGTCCTCTTCTTTCATGTCCATCAGGTTACCAGCGCCCGACAGCATGGTCGCAACGTGAGTGCGGGTGCGCGGCAGGATGCGCTGGAAGTAGAAGCGCGCTGTCTGCAACTTGGCCGTGTAGAACGCCTCTTCCGAGGTGCCGGCCGCCAGTTTTTCTGCCGCCAGGCGCGCCATGTCTGCCCAGAAGTAGGCCAGGCAGGCGTAACCGGAGTACATCAAATAGTCCACCGATGCCGCGCCGACTTCTTCGCGGTCTTTCATGGCGGCCATGCCGACCTTCATGGTCAACTCGCCCCACTCCTTGTTCAGCGCAGCCAGCGGTGCGACGAACTCTTGAACCGCCTCGTTGCCTTCGTTGGTCTGGCAGAACTTGTGGACGATCTTGGTAAAGCCTTTCAGGGCCTCACCTTGAGTCATCAGCACTTTACGGCCCAGCAGGTCGAGTGCCTGGATACCGGTGGTGCCTTCGTACAACATCGAAATGCGGCTGTCGCGAACGTTTTGCTCCATGCCCCACTCGGCGATGAAGCCGTGACCGCCGTAGATTTGCACGCCGTGGTTGGCGGATTCGAAACCGACTTCGGTCATGAAAGCTTTGGCAATCGGCGTCATGAACGCCAGCAGTGCGTCGGCTTTTTTCTTCTCTTCTTCGTCCACACCGTACTTGACGATATCGACTTGCTTGGCCGTGAAATAAACCATCGCACGGTTACCTTCGGCGAAGGCTTTCATCGTCAACAGCATGCGACGTACATCAGGGTGAACGATGATCGGGTCGGCAGCTTTTTCCGGCGCTTTCGGGCCAGTCAACGAGCGCATTTGCAGACGATCACGAGCGTATTTCAGACCACCCTGGAAACCGATCTCGGCGTGCGCCAGACCTTGCAACGCAGTACCCAGACGCGCGGTGTTCATGAAGGTGAACATGCAGTTCAGGCCCTTGTTCGCCGGGCCGATCAGATAACCGGTGGCCGCGTCGAAATTCATCACGCAAGTGGCGTTGCCGTGGATGCCCATCTTGTGTTCCAGGGAACCGCAGGTCACCGCGTTACGCGCACCGATCGAACCGTCAGCGTTCGGCATGAACTTGGGCACGATGAACAGCGAGATGCCTTTGGTACCAGCCGGTGCATCCGGCAGACGGGCCAAAACGATGTGGACGATGTTGTCGGCCATGTCGTGTTCACCGGCCGAGATGAAGATCTTGGTGCCGGAGACTTTATAGGAACCGTCGGCCTGAGGTTCGGCCTTGGTGCGCAGCATCCCCAGGTCGGTGCCGCAGTGTGGTTCGGTCAGGCACATGGTGCCGGTCCATTCGCCGGAAACCAGTTTGGTCAGGTAAGCCTCTTGCTGCTCAGGCGTGCCGTGCTCGGAAATGGTGTTCATCGCGCCATGCGACAGGCCCGGGTACATGCCCCACGACCAGTTGGCCTCGCCAACCATTTCGCTGACGGCCAGGCCCAGCGACTCTGGCAAGCCTTGGCCGCCGTGTTCGATGTCGTGCGCCAGGCTCGGCCAGCCGCCTTCAACGAATTGCTTGTAGGCTTCTTTGAAACCGGTTGGCGTCTTCACGCCGGACTCGCTCCAGGTGCAGCCTTCGGTGTCACCCACGCGGTTCAGCGGAGCCAATACCTGCTCACAAAACTTGGCGCCTTCTTCGAGAATGGCGTCAACCATGTCCGGAGTTGCGTCTGCACAAGCCGGAAGGCTCTGATAGTGCGCTTCGTAACCGAGCAGTTCGTCACGAACGAAGCGAATATCACGCAAGGGGGCCTTGTAGTCAGGCATAGCGATAAACCTCTGCTGATGTAACCGGGGATGAACGACCGCGTTGAATTGTTTTGACGGTCAAACAGTTGTTTGAAACATACGTTTACGCCCAAATCTTGTCAAGCGCCGATCTTTTGCCGTTCGTCATAACGGCTAGCTTTTCACCCGCGTACAAGCACGCCACGCCGCTCGATGAGCGGCAAGGTCGTAGGGAGAAGATTAGTTGAGCGAGAAGGACTTACGCAGAAAAACGCCGCGAACTGGCGCGGCGTGGCGCATGAAAATTCAGCGGGCGATCAAGCGAACGTATCGATCAGCGTGCCGAGCATTTCGTCGGAAGCCTTGGCCACCCGGACCCCCGCTTCAACCTGAAATTTGCCTTGAGCCATCTCGACCATGCTGGTGGCGGTGTCCGACTGCTGAGCGCGATCCACTGACCGCAGACGATCAACCTGGGATTGCGAAGACTGGCTGCTCACCGAACGCTCGATCGTAGTATTGGCGACCTGCCCGGCAGCCTGATCAACACGGTTCTGCCCAGTCTGAATGGTGCTCAGACCGGCATAAAAAGCGGTGTTACCTGAGATTTCCATGGGAGATCGCGTCCTTTGAGGGATCAACAAGCGGTCATTGAAGCAGACTCGACCGCAAAAGGCCCGACAAAAACACTAATGGCACTGTGCCTTGTCATAGTGAAAGCCTAGTCCAGCAAATCCAGTTGTAGATGTTCGGCAGCCGCCTCGGCCGTTACCCATTTGAGTTTTGGCACTCGTCCAAGACACGGCGCGGGCATTCGCTCGGCGAGCGTGGCGAGATTTTCTTCGAGCCTCGATGTTTTCGCGTCGATGATATTGGCCACCCACCCCGCCAATGGCAGACCGTCTCGGGCAATCGCCTCGGCGGTCAACAGCGCATGGCTGATGCAGCCAAGACGCACGCCGACCACCAGGATCACCGGCAGCTTCAGCGCGATGGCAAGATCCGACAGATTGTCCTGATCCGCCAGCGGCACGCGCCAGCCACCCGCGCCTTCAATCAAGGTGAAATCCGCCTGCATGTCCAGAATCTGCCACATCGGAGTGAGCAAAGACTGCACCGTCAACGCCACTCCGGCTTCGCGCGCGGCCAGGTGCGGCGCGATGGCCGGCTCGAACGCCAGCGGATTGACTTGCGCATAGGTCAACGGCATCGAGCACTCCGCCAACAGCGCCAGCGCATCGGCATTGCGCAACCCCTTGGGCGTGACCGTGCACCCGGAGGCCACCGGTTTGCCCGCCGCTGTACTCAGGCCGGCTGACCGCGCGGCGTGCAGTAACCCCGCCGCCACGGTGGTCTTGCCAACATCGGTGTCCGTACCGGTGATGAAATAGGCTGCGCTCATTGGGGTTTCTCCAAAACGGCGTACACCACTTGATAAGTCGCGGGCAGACCTTGGGTCTGACGGAACCGCTCATAAGCCCCAACCAGACCGAGGATTCGCGCACGCCCGGTCAAACCGCCCGGTCGACCGGGATTCAGGTTATGCGCCCCGAGCGCCTTGAGTTCGTGGGTCAGGCTGCGCACATCCGGGTAATGCAGCACGTGCGGACGGGTTTGCAGGCTCGATATCCGCAAACCGCTGTGGGCGCACAGCTGTTGATAAACCCCGAACTCCCGAAAGCGATTGACGTGTACCAGACCATCGACCTGACGCCAACTGTCGCGCAGTTCCGTCAGGGTGCCCACGGCCAGACTGGCAAATGCGAAAATTCCGCCAGGCTTCAGCACCCGATGAGCTTCGCTGAGCACCGCGGCGAAGTCCGCGCACCACTGCACGGCGAGACTGGAGAAGATCAAATCGCAAGTCGACGCCTGCAGCGGCAAGCGCTCGGCATCCCCGGCGATAAAATCGTTGGCACCGCCTAACGGTCGAGCGTGATCCAGCATGCCCTCGGCAATGTCGAGCGCAACGCCATGTCCCGCAGGGAAACGCCGAGCCAATGCGCGACTGAAAAAGCCTGTGCCGCACCCCAGATCCAGCCAGCGCTCGGGGACGAATCCGGTTGGCAAACGCCTCAGCAACTCGTTGCCGACGTCGCGCTGCAATTGGGCGACGCTGTCATAACTCGCCGCTGCACGGGAAAAGGAGGCCGCGACCTGACGTTTGTCCGGCAAGCCTCCCGGCACGTTGCGAAGGGTTAAATCAGTCATCACCAAACTCATGTAAAAAAGCCTGAATCGCCCCCGCTACACCGTGAGGGTCTTCCAGAAGAAACGCGTGGCTGGCCTGTTCGATCAGGCCGATTTCAACATCGGGTAACAACGCCAGCAACTCACTGGCGGCCTCTGCCGGAACGAGCGCGTCGAGCCCGGCGAACAAGTGCAGTTGCGGACCGCGAAACGCTTGCAGCGCCTGACGGGTATCCAGTTGTGCAAGCACTTCAAGACCGCTCATGAGCACCGCGTCACTCGTATGCGGTGCGCCGCCCAGCAACAGTCGCGACAACCCGCGCGGGTCTTCGGCGCCTTGAGTGCAAAGCAGTGCGAAACGTTTCAACGTCATGCGCGAATCGGTCGTGCAACCGGCCAGAAACGCGTCGAAGGTTTCCCCCGACATTGCGCTCGGCCACTGCTCATGGGCAATAAAACAGGGATTGCTCGCGAGCGTCAGCACGCCGCAGCACCGATCGCCGCGCCGCGCCGCCAGCGCCGAGGCGAGCATGCCGCCGAAGGACCAGCCACCGAGCCAGGTGTCCTGCGGCACGGTCGCATCGAGTTCGTCGAGCCACTCTTCCAGATGGCTGGATTCCAGCTCCGGAAGCGGCTCGATCTCGACGCGCAGGCGCTCGTCCAGTCCTTGCAGCGCCGCTGACAAGGGCTCCAGCGGCGAAATGCCGAGACCCCAACCGGGTAGCAGAATCAGGCGATCACGCATGGGTTGGCTCCGGGCCCAGTTGTTGGAAACAGTCGGCAAGTCCCTCTAACAATAGCTGCACCTGAGCTTCGCTGTGCGCGGCGGTCAAGGTCACGCGCAAACGCGCACTGCCCGCAGGCACGGTGGGCGGACGGATGGCGGTGACCATCAAGCCGCGTTCGCGCAGCATTTGCGACAGCCGAACAGCGCGTCCGGCGTCGCCGACCATGATCGGCTGGATCGGCGTGAAACTGTCCATCAGTTCAAGACCGATCTGCTCGGCGCCGTGGCGGAACTGACGAATCAAGGTCTGCAAATGTTCCCGCCGCCAGTGTTCGCTACGCAGCAATTGGAGGCTTTTCAGCGTGGCGCAAGCCAGCGCCGGCGGTTGGCTGGTGGTGTAAATGTACGGACGGGCAAACTGGATCAGGCTTTCGATCAGCTCTTCGCTGCCAGCGACAAACGCGCCGGCGGTACCGAACGCTTTGCCCAGCGTACCGACCAGCACCGGCACATCGTCCTGGCTCATGCCGAAATGCTCGACGATCCCGCCACCATTAGCGCCCAGCGGTCCAAAACCGTGGGCATCGTCAACCATCAGCCACGCACCTTTGGCCTTGGCTTCGCGCACCAGCGCGGGAAGGTTGGCGATGTCGCCGTCCATGCTGAACACACCGTCGGTCACCACCAGCGTGTTGCCGGTGGCCTTCTCGAGACGCGTGGCCAGACTTGCCGCGTCGTTGTGCAGATACCGGTTGAAACGGGCGCCGGAGAGCAGACCCGCGTCCAGCAGTGAAGCATGATTGAGCCGGTCTTCGAGCACCGTATCGCCCTGCCCAGCCAACGCGGTGACGGCGCCGAGGTTGGCCATGTAGCCCGTGGTGAACAGCAAGGCGCGCGGGCGTCCCGTCAGGTCGGCCAACGCTTCTTCGAGCTCGTGATGCGGCGTGCTGTGGCCAATCACCAGGTGCGAAGCGCCACCGCCAACGCCCCACCGGGACGCCCCGGCGCGCCAGGCTTCAATCACTTGCGGGTGATTGGCCAGACCGAGGTAATCGTTGTTACAGAACGCCAGCAACGGCTGGCCATCGACCACCACCTCCGGGCCTTGAGGGCTGTCGAGTAATGGCCGTTGGCGGTAAAGCTTGTCGGCACGGCGAGCGGCAAGGCGTGCGGCGAGATCGAAGGACATGCAGGCCTCGTGGTCAGTTCACATCAAGCAACATGAATGCGCACCCTGTGGGAGCGAGCTTGCTCGCGATGGCGCCGGTTCAGTCAACATCGATGTTGAATGTCACTCCGTCATCGCGAGCAAGCTCGCTCCCACAGGGCTTTGCATTCCTCCAGGAGGTCAGGCGCTCAAACAGCCGCGTTATAAAACTGCTCGCTGCTCTTGTGTTCCACCAACGCCTGCTCGATCGCCGCCTGGTGCACTTCATCCGCATGCTCTTCACGCGCCTCCGGCAGGATGCCCAGGCGCGAAAACAGTTGCATGTCCTTGTCGGCCTGCGGGTTGGCGGTGGTCAGCAATTTGTCGCCGTAGAAAATCGAGTTGGCGCCGGCGAAGAACGCCAAGGCCTGCATCTGCTCGTTCATCGCTTCGCGCCCAGCGGACAGGCGCACATGGGACTGCGGCATCAGGATGCGCGCCACCGCAAGCATGCGGATGAAGTCGAACGGGTCAATGTCCTCGGCATTTTCCAGCGGCGTCCCGGCGACTTTCACCAGCATGTTGATCGGCACCGATTCCGGATGCTCCGGCAGGTTGGCCAACTGGATCAGCAGGTTTGCACGATCATCCAGCGACTCGCCCATGCCAAGGATACCGCCCGAGCAGATCTTCATCCCGGACTCACGCACGTAGGCCAACGTCTGCAGACGCTCGCTGTAGGTGCGAGTGGTGATGATGCTGGCGTAGAACTCCGGCGAGGTGTCGAGGTTGTGGTTGTAGTAGTCGAGCCCGGCGTTGGCCAGCGCTTCGGTCTGGTCCTGATCCAGACGCCCCAGGGTCATGCAGGTTTCCAGACCCATGGCTTTCACGCCTTTGACCATCTCCAGCACGTAAGGCATGTCTTTGGCCGACGGATGCTTCCACGCCGCGCCCATGCAGAAACGGGTGGCGCCGATGGCTTTGGCGCGTGCGGCCTCTTCGAGGACCTTTTGCACTTCCAACAACTTCTCTTTTTCCAGCCCGGTGTTGTAGTGACCGGACTGCGGACAATATTTGCAATCTTCCGGGCAAGCGCCGGTTTTGATCGAAAGCAGCGTGGAAACCTGAACACGATTGGCGTCGAAATGCGCGCGGTGTACCGTCTGCGCCTGGAACAACAGGTCATTGAATGGCTGCACGAACAGTGCTTTGACTTCGGCCAAAGACCAATCATGACGCAAAGTTGCAGCGGTGCTGGCGCTCATGGGTATTTCCTTTGTTTTATGCTTGGCAGGCGACCGGGATGTGAATACCCACAGGCGCGACACGGATGTTCGGCATATTTAAGGAAGAGCCATGCGCTGTCAACCACAATACGAAGGACAGGTTTACATCTGGTTAAAAACCAAACAGCACTGTTTGCTATGCAACGAAGTGGCCGATGACGCTACGCCGATCTGCATGGCGTGCGAAACCGACCTGCCCTGGCTGGGCGAGCACTGCCGGACCTGCGCGTTACCATTACCGTCGGCGGGGCTGACGTGCGGTCAGTGCCTCAAACAACCGCCGGCGTTCGAACAGGTGGCGGTGCCATGGACCTACGGCTTTCCCCTCGACACCCTCATTACCCGGTTCAAACACAGTGCACGCTGGCCCTTTGGAAGGCTGCTCGGTGAACTTCATGCTCAGTACCTGCGCCATCGCTTTGAAGAAGACATGGATCGGCCCGACGCGTTGCTCCCGGTTCCATTGGCCGCAAAACGTCTGCGCCAGCGTGGCTTCAATCAAGCCGCCATGCTCGCCCGATGGCTGAGTGCAGGGCTCGACATTCCCTGTGATGAAAAAATCCTGTTGAGGATTCAGGACACCAGCGCCCAGCAGGACCTGAACGCCCAAGCGCGTAAAAAAAACCTGCGAAACGCTTTCGCCCTCGCGCCCGGTGCGCAGGTAGCGGGCCTTCATCTGGCGCTGGTGGACGATGTGCTGACCACGGGAGCGACGGCTCATGCATTGGCTCGACTGTTGATGGAGGCTGGCGCGGCGCGGGTCGACGTTTACTGCTTGGCGCGTACTCCCAAGCCAGGCGACATTGCTTGACGTCCAGGCTTGCAGCAGCCAACGTCCCGAGCATCGCCATCACCCAAGCTTCTCGCCATGTCCCTGCCCACGTTGTTGTCCCAGCACATCGTCCGTCGCCCGCAACGCATCGCGTTGCTGCAACACATCGCCGAACAGGGCTCGATCACCCGTGCGGCGAAAAGCGCGGGCCTGAGTTACAAAGCCGCGTGGGACGCCATCGCCGAACTGAACAACCTCGCGCAGAAACCGTTGGTGCAACGCAGCGTCGGTGGCAAGGGCGGCGGTGGCGCCAGACTTTCCAGCGAAGGCGAGCGGGTGTTGCGCCTGTATCAAAAACTGCAAACCCTGCAGGCGCAGGTGCTGGAAGCGGCGGAAGACGCCAGCGACCTCGACTTGCTCGGGCGCCTGATGCTCAGAACCAGTGCGCGCAATCAATTACACGGCAAGGTGGTCGCGATCGGCAGCCAGGGTCGCAATGACCTGATCCGGCTCGAACTGGCGGCTGGCCTGACGCTGGACGCCCAGATCACTCACGACAGCACGCTGCGTCTGGAGCTTGAACCGGGCATTGAAGTGGTGGCACTGATCAAGGCCGGATGGCTTGACCTGCTGGCGATTGACGACGTGGTGACGCCGGGACACAACGACCTGACCGGCATGATCGAAGAAATTCTCGAAGCCGAAGACGGCCCCAGCGAAGTGCGCATCGGCCTGCCCAACGGCCAGACATTGTGCGCGCTGGCGGAGCCGTTGCATCTGCGCGCTCTCAATCTGGCAGCCGATAAACCGGTGCGGGTGCAATTCGCGCCGTCCAATGTCCTGCTGGGCACACCGCTGTAATTCGCCATACCTGAATCTGTAGAAACCGCGGTGAAACGACTGCAACAAAAACTTCATCGTTGCTCTCTATGGTGACTGCAAAACTGCAGGGAGCCTGATGTGAGCCTATTAGAAGAAAACCAATCCACCGATCTCGAAAACATGGTCGGCCTCAGCCGCCGTGGCTTCATTAGCGCCGGCGCACTCTGCGGTGCCGCCATGTTTTTCGGTGGCAACCTGCTGAGCCGCAGCGTGCTCGCCGACAGCGTCAGCGCGGGTTCGAGCAAACTGCTGGGTTTCGCCGGCATCCCCGCCACCACCCGCGACGCCATTACCCTGCCGCCGGGCTACCAATCCTCGGTACTGATCAGTTGGGGACAGCCGCTGCACAAGGACGGTCCAGCCTTCGACCCGACTGGCAACGGCACAGCGGCGCAACAGGAAATGCAGTTCGGCGATAACAACGACGGCATGAGTCTGTTCGAATTCCCGGGCGAGAAAGACCGGGCGCTGATGGCGATCAACAACGAATACACCAACTATCGCTATCTCTACCCGCATGGCGGCATGCCGCAATCGGCCGACGAGGTGCACAAGGCGCTGGCCTGTGAAGGCGTGTCGGTGATTGAGGTCCAGCGTAAAGACAACCAATGGCATTTCGTTCAGGGCTCGCGCTACAACCGGCGAATTCACGGCAATGCGCCGATCCAGCTGAGCGGCCCGGCCGCGGGTCATGCGCTGATGAAAACCAGCGCTGATCCCGACGGCAAAACCGTGCTGGGCACGTTCCAGAACTGTGCCAACGGCATGACGCCGTGGGGCACTTACCTGACGTGCGAAGAGAACTTCACCGATTGTTTTGGCAGCAATAACGCCGAGCAAAAATTCGATGCCGCGCAGAAGCGCTACGGCGTGGTGGCCGCCAGCAAAGAGATCAACTGGCATCAGCACGACGAGCGCTTCGATCTGGCGAAGAATCCCAACGAACTTAACCGACATGGCTGGATCGTCGAGATTGACCCGTTCGATCCGCAATCGACGCCCGTCAAGCGCACGGCACTGGGTCGTTTCAAACATGAGAACGCCGCCCTGACCGAAACCGCTGACGGGCACGCCGTGGTGTACATGGGCGATGACGAGCGTGGCGAGTTTATTTACAAATTTGTCAGCCGCGACAAAATCAATCACAAAAATGCCAAGGCCAACCACGACTTACTCGACCATGGCACTTTGTATGTCGCGCGCTTCGACGCCGGCGACAGCAATGCCGATCATCCAAAGGGCCACGGTGAATGGATCGAACTGACCCACGGTAAAAATGGCATCGACGCCAGCAGCGGTTTCGCCGATCAGGCCGAAGTGCTGATCCATGCACGTCTCGCCGCCACTGTGGCAAAAGCTACGCGCATGGATCGTCCGGAATGGATTGTCGTCAGTCCGCAGGATGGCCAGGTGTATTGCACACTGACCAACAACGTCAAACGCGGCGAGGATGGCCAGCCGGTAGGCGGCCCCAACCCACGCGAGAAAAACGTCTACGGGCAGATTTTGCGCTGGCGTACCGAGCGCGACGACCACGGTTCAAGCACTTTTGCCTGGGACCTGTTTGTGGTTGCCGGCAATCCCGCCGTGCACGCGGGCACACCAAAGGCCGGCTCGTCCAACATCACCGCGCAGAACATGTTCAACAGCCCCGACGGCTTGAGTTTCGACAAGGCCGGGCGCTTGTGGATCCAGACAGATGGCGACTCAAGCAATGCCGGGGATTATGCGGGCATGGGCAACAACCAGATGCTTTGCGCAGATCCGGTTACCGGTGAAATCCGGCGGTTCATGGTGGGGCCGGTGGGTTGCGAAGTGACAGGCATCGCGTTTTCACCGGATCAGAAAACCTTGTTCGTCGGTATCCAGCATCCCGGGGAGAATGGCGGCTCGACATTCCCGGAGCATTTGCCGAACGGTAAGCCGCGGTCTTCGGTGATGGCGATTACGCGTGAAGATGGTGGAATAGTAGGCGCTTGACAGGGCCTCTTCGCGGGCAAGTCGGGATGCCGCACCACACGCTCCCACAGAGGGTTGCGGTACGTCGCAATAACGAGCACACCGCAAGACCCTGTGGGAGCGTGGCTTGCCCGCGATGGCGTCAGAACAGTCACCACCTGTTCATGATCGTTCTCACGTTCTGCATGGGAACGATCCCACAGTCACCACCTATCTTCGGCAGTCTGCGCTACCATGCTTGGCCGGACGCGGCAGCCTGCTGCGCGCAGGAGTCAGCATGGCCCACCCGTTTGCAACGCTCACCCCCGACCTCGTGCTCGATGCCGTCGAAAGCATCGGATTTCTCAGCGACGCGCGCATTCTGGCGCTCAACAGCTACGAGAATCGCGTCTACCAGGTCGGCATCGAAGACTCCGAGCCGCTGATCGCCAAGTTCTATCGCCCGCAGCGATGGACCAACGAAGCGATTCTCGAAGAACACCAATTTACCTTTGAGCTGGCCGAGTGCGACGTGCCCGTCGTCGCGCCGATGATTCACAACGGCGCCAGCCTGCACGAACACAACGGTTTCCGTTTCACCCTGTTTCCGCGCCGCGGCGGCCGGGCGCCGGAACCTGGCAACCTCGATCAGCTGTATCGCCTCGGCCAATTGCTGGGACGTTTTCATGCGATGGGTTCGACAAAGCCTTTCGAACACCGCGAAGCGCTGGGCGTGAAGAATTTCGGGCACGACTCGCTGACAACGTTGCTCGAAGGCAACTTCATCCCGAAAAGCCTGCTGCCCGCTTACGAGTCGGTGGCCCGCGACCTGCTCAAGCGGGTCGAAGAGGTCTACAGGGCAACGCCGCACCAGAATATTCGCATGCACGGTGATTGCCACCCCGGCAACATGATGTGCCGCGACGAAATGTTCCACATCGTCGACCTCGACGACTGCCGCATGGGCCCTGCGGTGCAAGACATCTGGATGATGCTCGCCGGCGACCGTCAGGAATGTCTGGGGCAGTTGTCGGAATTGATGGACGGCTACAACGAGTTTCATGATTTCGATCCACGCGAACTCGCGCTGATCGAGCCGCTGCGCGCTTTGCGCCTGATGCACTACAGCGCCTGGCTCGCCCGCCGCTGGGACGACCCGGCGTTCCCGCACAGCTTTCCGTGGTTTGGTACCGAGCGTTATTGGGGCGATCAGGTCCTGGCGTTGCGCGAGCAGTTGGCTGCTCTCAACGAAGAACCCCTGAAATTGTTTTGACACACCCAAATCCTTTGTGGGAGCGAGCCTGCTCGCGAAGACGGACTTTCATTCAACAGAGACGTCGACTGACAAACCGCTTTCGCAAGCAGGCTCGCTCCCACAGGTATTGTGTTCACAACTGCCCGACCTGATCAGGCGGGACATTCGCCGACAAATCCCCTTACAATCCCCTCTTTGTTAGCTGCCTATGCAAGGATTCCGCATGCAAGCCGCCAACCCGCGTCGCGGGTACATTCTGGGCCTGAGTGCCTACATTATCTGGGGACTTTTCCCGCTCTACTTCAAAGCCATCGCCAACGTTCCCGCCGTGGAAATCATCATCCACCGGGTGCTCTGGTCCGCGTTGTTCGGGGGCTTGCTGCTGATGGTCTGGAAACATCCGGGCTGGTGGCGCGAGCTGCGTGAAAACCCCAGGCGGCTGGCGGTTCTGGCGCTGAGCGGTACGTTGATCGCAGCCAACTGGCTGACCTACGTCTGGTCGGTCAACAACGGTCGCATGCTCGAAGCCAGTCTCGGCTACTACATCAATCCGCTGGTGAACGTGTTGCTCGGCATGCTGATTCTGGGTGAGCGGCTGCGGCGTATGCAGTGGATCGCAGTGGGCCTGGCGGCGATAGGTGTCGCGCAGCAAGTCTGGCAAGTCGGCAGCCTGCCGTGGGTCTCGCTGGTGCTGGCGCTGACGTTCGGTTTCTATGGGCTGATTCGCAAACAGGCGCCGGTCAAAGCCCTGCCCGGCCTGGTGGTGGAAACCTGGATGCTGGTGCCGATTGCCGTTGCCTGGTTGTTGTTCAATCCCGGCGCCAGCAGTGCTCAAGCCGAATTCTGGAGCACCTCCGAGGCTTGGTGGCTGGTTGCCGCCGGCCCCGTGACGCTAGTGCCTCTGGTGTGTTTCAACGCCGCTGCACGGCATTTGCCCTACACGACATTGGGATTCCTGCAATACATCGCGCCGACGCTGGTGCTGCTGCAGGCTGTTCTTCTTTTCGATGAGCATTTGTCGTCCAGCACACTGGTGGCGTTCATGTTTATTTGGGCGGGGTTGGCGATTTATAGCGTTGATGCGTGGATAAGTCTGCGCCGTCGCAGCTGATCAGAAAACGTACAAACGTTTACAGGCCACGTCTGCCGTGGCCTGCGTAATTCCTTCCCAAGGTTATCCACAGCGTGATCCCCGCCGAATGTGCGCAACTTGTTGAAACTGATGGTTTTTTGATCAGAGTTCGAAGAAGCCCGGCCGGTGTGGGCTGGCGGGCTGTCTCTACAGGTTATCCACAGGCAGGTGCACGTTTACCTTGGATAACCTGATCAAGGCTCGCTGCGCAGCACCAACTCGACCATCAGGTCATCAGCGAGTGTTTCCAGACGCGACTGTAAAACATCCAGCGACAGCGTCAGCGGCACCGCGAGAATGGCTTCGGCGTGGAACAACGGCTCGCTGCTCATCGGCGCGGGTCGAACTTCAGTCACCAGCCGTTCAAGGTTGACGCCCTGTTCGCTTAATAAACGCGTGATGTCCCGAACGATGCCCGGACGATCATTACCCACAAGCTCCATGGCGATCGGTTTCCAGGTGCAGGATTGCTCGATGCCGCTTTCGGCGATCAGCACGCGTATGCCATGGGTCGACAACGCTTGCAGGGCGTCGACCAATTCATCGTAGGCCTCGGCCGGCACCCCCACCCGAAGAATCCCGGCGAACTGCCCGGCCATACGCGACATCCGGCTTTCCAGCCAGTTGCCCCCATGCTCGGCGATGCACTGGGCAATGCGCTCGACCTGTCCAGGCTTGTCCGGTGCAAATACAGTGAGTACGAGGTGGTCCATGGCGCAGCCCTTTTTTGTTGTAGAAAGAGAAGTATAGGCAAGCCATGTTCAGGCGCTGAATCAACTGACGCCTTCGCGAACAAGCTCGCTTCCACAGGATGTGCGCACTTCAAGCCTGCTCGCGATTGCTGCACCGCTGAGGGCCCTGCGAACGACAAATCGTGTACAACTTTTGATATTTAACTGGAACAATCTGATAGTTTTTTGAGAACATCCCGCTCCCCGTCGTGACTGCAATGCGTCATGGCGTCGCAGAACGACGTAAATGGTCTGATTTTCACAAGCGCAATTCATCATGTAGTATGCCGCAGCGCGCACTACATAACCTTGGATCGATGTCTGCCACAGGCGCAGTCGCAACCCTGAAAGCCCTGTCAGCAAGGCCTCAAAGCCGTTGATCGGTTACCACCCAGCCGCCTGAAATGGCATGTACTGGTAGAAGGGGTTTGTGGTTTAAATAGCCAGAGGCTTCATTGTTAATTTGAAGAGCTGAAAAGCGAAATAGCTGAGCAGAGTGAGGCAAGCAATGACTGAACACGTTCAAGTCGGTGGCCTTCAGGTCGCCAAAGTCCTGTTCGACTTCGTGAACAACGAAGCCATTCCCGGTACCGGTCTCACCGCCGACGCGTTCTGGGACGGTGCCGACAAGGTCATTCATGACCTGGCGCCGAAGAACAAAGCCCTACTCGCCAAACGCGATGATTTTCAGGCTCGCATCGATGCCTGGCATCAGACTCGCGCAGGTCAGGCGCATGACGCGGTGGCCTACAAAGCCTTCTTGCAAGACATCGGTTATCTGCTGCCGGAAGCGGCCGACTTCCAGGCAACGACGCAAAACGTCGATGAGGAAATCGCCCGCATGGCCGGCCCGCAGCTCGTGGTGCCGGTGATGAATGCCCGCTTCGCGCTCAACGCTTCGAACGCCCGCTGGGGTTCGCTGTACGACGCGCTCTACGGCACCGACGCCATCAGCGAAGCCGATGGTGCGGAAAAAGGCAAAGGCTACAACAAGGTTCGTGGCGACAAGGTCATTGCCTTCGCCCGCGCATTCCTCGACCAGGCCGCGCCATTGGCCGCCGGCTCGCACGTTGACTCCACCGGTTACAAGATCGTTGACGGCAAACTGGTGGTCGCCCTCAAGGGTGGCAGCATTTCCGGATTGCTCGACGATGTCCAGCTGATCGGTTTCCACGGCGATGCCGGCGCACCGACCGCGATCCTGCTGAAAAACAATGGCCTGCATTTCGAGATCCAGGTCGATGCCAGCACGCCGGTCGGCCAGACCGACCCCGCCGGCATCAAAGACATCCTGATGGAAGCCGCACTCACCACCATCATGGACTGTGAAGACTCGGTCGCTGCCGTCGATGCCGACGATAAAGTGGTGATCTACCGCAACTGGCTCGGCCTGATGAAAGGCGACCTGGCGGAAGAAGTGTCCAAGGGCGGCAAGACGTTTACCCGCACCATGAATGCCGACCGCACCTACACCGGCGTCGATGGCAAGGAATTGAGCCTGCATGGTCGTTCGCTGCTGTTCGTGCGTAACGTGGGTCACCTGATGACCATCGATGCGATTCTCGACAGCCAGGGCAACGAAGTGCCGGAAGGCATTCTCGACGGTCTGGTCACCAGCCTCGCGGCGATTCACAGCCTGAACGGCAATAGCTCGCGCAAGAACAGCCGCGCCGGCTCGGTGTACATCGTCAAGCCGAAAATGCACGGACCGGAAGAGGTCGCATTCACCAACGAGTTGTTTGGTCGTATCGAAGACGCGCTCGAGCTGCCGCGCAACACCCTGAAAGTCGGGATCATGGATGAGGAGCGCCGCACCACGGTCAACCTCAAGGCGTGCATCAAGGCTGCCAGCGAGCGCGTGGTGTTCATCAACACCGGTTTCCTGGACCGTACCGGCGATGAAATCCACACCTCGATGGAAGCCGGCCCGGTGGTCCGCAAGGCCGACATGAAGGCCGAGAAGTGGATCGGTGCTTATGAAAACTGGAACGTCGATGTCGGCTTGAGCACAGGCCTGCAGGGCCGCGCGCAAATCGGTAAAGGCATGTGGGCAATGCCCGACCTGATGGCGGCGATGCTCGAACAGAAAATCGCTCACCCGATGGCGGGCGCAAACACCGCGTGGGTGCCCTCGCCGACTGCAGCTGCGCTGCACGCGCTGCATTACCACAAGGTTGACGTGTTCGCCCGTCAGGCCGAACTGGCCAAACGCGAACGTGCGTCGGTGGACGATATTCTGACCATCCCGCTGGCGGTGAATCCGGACTGGAGCGCAGAACAGATCAAGAACGAACTGGACAACAACGCCCAGGGCATTCTCGGTTACGTGGTGCGCTGGATCGACCAGGGCGTGGGCTGTTCGAAAGTGCCGGACATCAACGATGTCGGCCTGATGGAAGACCGTGCGACGCTGCGCATTTCCAGCCAGCACATCGCCAACTGGCTGCGCCATGGCATCGTTACCCAAGACCAGGTCATGGAAAGCCTCAAGCGCATGGCGCCGGTGGTTGACCGTCAGAACGCCAACGACGCGCTGTACCGTCCGCTGGCGCCGGATTTCGACAGCAACATTGCCTTCCAGGCAGCGGTCGAACTGGTGGTTGAGGGCACCAAACAGCCGAACGGCTACACCGAGCCGGTGCTGCACCGTCGTCGTCGCGAATTCAAGGCGGCCAATGGCCTGTGAGTGAGCGTTGATGCCGGATGAAAAAAGGCCCTGATCTTTGGATCAGGGCCTTTTTATTTGCGAATGCAACGCCCCTGTGGGAGCGAGCCTGCTCGCGATGAGGCTGTGAAGATGAAAAATCACTGGCTGACACTCCGCCATCGCGAGCAGGCTCGCTCCCACAGGGAAACGCGCTACGGCTCCATCCCCAACTCATGCTTGACCAGCTCAAGCAATCTGACGCTATCGATAGGTTTGAGCAGAAAGTCGACGACGCTCAAATGCATCGCCGTAATCGCGTCCTGCACATCGGCGTCACCGGAAACGATGATGAACGGCATGGCCGCGCGCACCGATTCCCGAACCTGGCGGATCAGGTCCAACCCATCTATCTGGCCCATGCGCAGATCGGTAATGACCAGGCCAATCGACGGTTTTTCGCTCAGCATCTTCAATGCAGTTTCACCGCTGGCCGCGGTCAGGCAGCGGATACCGTCCAGCCCCAGAATCTCCGACAACAGCTCTCGCGCATCTTTATCGTCGTCAACGATCAGCACCCGTTGAGGCGGTAAATCAGGTTCGAGCATGACCGCGCTCAGCGCCTCGCGCTCGGCGTCAGTCAAAATATCGTGGTCGGACATGGCTTTCTCTAAGTTTTCAATTCAATCCCTAGCACAGTGGTGAGACATCGCTAAGTGGCCCGACAATGTGCACTTCGTCGGAATTATTTCCAATAGGTAAAAGCATAGGGTCTTCCCATAGTTACGTAAGGTTTTTCCGAAATTTCATAAGCTCTGCTGCCTACCTAGACTTACGTCCAATGGGCACCCCGCGCGCGGGGGTCGACCATGGCTCAGTCATCCGACGACAACAATTCCAAAAGAACGCGGTAACGGTCATGAGTAAAGCGGACGCCTTCACACAGGCAGGGAAAACCGCGGTGTTGCAGAACATCCAGGGCACGTTGCAATTCCTTCAGCGCTTCCCGCCCTTCAACCAAATGGAACACGCACACCTGGCGTACCTGGTGGAACAATGTCAGCTGCGTTTTTATGCGCCCGGCGAAAGCATCATCAAGCCTGCCGATGGCCCGGTTGAACACTTCTACATCGTCAAGCAAGGCCGGGTGGTGGGCGAGCGTCCGCACACGGCCAAAGGTGGTACCGAAACCACCTTCGAGATCACCACCGGCGAATGCTTCCCGCTGGCGGCATTGCTCGGCGAGCGCGCGACGCGCACCGAACACCTCGCTGCCGAAGACACCTTTTGCCTACAACTGAACAAGCTGGCGTTCATCAAACTGTTCGCCCTTTCCAACGCGTTTCGCGACTTTGCCCTACGGGGTGTGAGCAGTTTGCTCGATCAGGTTAACCAGCAAGTTCAACAGAAAGCCGTGGAAACCCTCGGCACGCAATATTCGCTCAATACCCGACTGGGTGAATTGGCCATGCGCCATCCGGTCACGTGCAGTGCCGCGACGCCGTTGCGTGAAGCCGTGACCTTGATGCATGAGCAGCAGGTTGGCAGCATCGTGATCGTCGACGAAGACAAAGCGCCGCTGGGGATTTTCACCCTGCGCGACCTGCGTCAGGTGGTGGCGGGCGGCACCAGCGATTTCGACGAGCGCATCGAAGGGCATATGACCCGAGCGCCGTTTTTTCTGTCGCCGGACCACAGCGCCTTCGACGCGGCGATCGCCATGACCGAGCGACACATCGCCCATGTCTGTCTGGTCAAGGATCAACGCTTGTGCGGCGTGGTCTCCGAGCGCGATCTGTTTTCCCTGCAACGAGTCGATCTGGTGCATCTGGCCCGGACCATTCGCAGCGCCCAGCGCGTGGAAAACCTGGTGGCGTTGCGCGGTGAAATCGGCCAGTTGGTAGAGCGCATGCTCGCCCATGGCGCGTCGTCGACGCAGATCACGCACATCATCACCTTGCTCAACGATCACACGGTGTGCCGGGTGATCGAGTTGACCCTCGCCGAGAAAGGCGACCCCGGTGTGCCGTTCAGTTGGCTATGTTTCGGCAGCGAGGGCCGTCGCGAACAAACGCTGCACACCGATCAGGACAACGGCATTCTGTTCGAAGCACGGGACGCGGCACACGCCGCCGAGATTCGCGGCAAGCTGCTGCCGATCGCCCAGCAGATCAATCAGAGCCTGGCGTTGTGCGGCTTCACCCTGTGCAAGGGCAACATCATGGCGGGCAATCCCGAGTTATGTTTGTCCCGGGGCGAGTGGGCGCGACGCTTCGCGGCCTTCATCCGCGAGGCGACGCCGGAGAACCTGTTGGGTTCGAGCATCTATTTCGATTTGCGTGTGGTCTGGGGCGATGAGTCAGGTTGCGAACAACTACGCAGGGGGATTCTGGATCAGGTGAGCGACAATCGCTTGTTCCAGCGCATGCTCGCCGAAAACGCGCTGCGCAACCGCCCACCCGTGGGACGTTTGCGCGAGTTTGTGTTGGCGCGCAAGAATGGTGAAAAAGCCACGCTTGACCTGAAAATCCAGGGCCTGACACCCTTTGTCGACGGCGCGCGCCTGCTGGCACTGGCCCATGGCGTCGCAGCCAACAATACCCTGGAGCGTTTTCGTCAGCTGGTGGCCAAAGAGGTCATCGAGCGGCTGGATGGCGCGGCGTACGAAGAGGCCTATCACTTCATTCAGCAAACCCGCATGCAACAACATCAGCTGCAGACGCGCGAAAATCTGCCCTACTCCAACCGGGTCGATCCGGACAGCCTCAACCATCTGGATCGACGAATCCTGCGTGAATCCCTGCGCCAGGCCCAGCGCCTGCAAAGCAGCCTGGCCCTGCGGTATCAGTTATGAACCTGTTTTCGTGGTTGCGTCCGGCCAGTGTGGCGTTATCGAGCGAGTTGCAACAGCGCCTGCAACGCTTGCCGGCCAAAGCCGAACTCAGCGCATGCAGCCTGCGTGAGCAACGCTGGGTGGTGCTCGATCTGGAAACCACCGGGCTGAATCTGAACAAGGACCGGGTGTTGTCGATCGGTGCAGTGGTGATCGAAGACGGCGCGATCGACCTCGGTCAGCAGTTCGAACGCACGCTGCAATGCAGTGAACTCAAACTCGGCCCGAGCGTGCTGATTCATGGCCTGGGGCCGAGTGCGATTGCCGCCGGCAGCGACCCGGCGCAGGCCTTGCTGGAGTTCATGGAGTTTGTCGGCGACAGTCCGCTGCTGGCGTTTCATGCGCCATTCGATCAGCACATGCTCGGGCGCGCATTGAAGGATTATCTGGGCTACAAATTGCATCATCCGTTTCTGGACGTGGCGGACCTTGCGCCGTTGCTGTGTCCTCAAGCGAACATTCGCGAGGCGGGCCTGGACGAGTGGATTGAGTGGTTCAAACTCGAGGTGTTCGAGCGCCACAATGCCAGCGCCGATGCGCTTGCCACGGCAGAACTGGCGTTGATCCTGTTCAGCCGCGCGCGGCAGCAGCAGATTCATAGTCCGTTGAATCTGCAGCAGCGGGTGAGTCAATGGAAACGCCGGCAGCGGGCGCCGTCGTTCTGATCGTGGCGATCCCGACACGGGCCACCCGACCAGTGGCCAATTGCTTACCTCCCCCGCCTCTGCCACAATCGCGAACAATTCTCGTTAGTTAACGCTTCCCAATCGGTGATGCTGCGTGTCGTCAGTCCAAAGCCCTCACAGTGAGCTCGTCGGTGCGTTATACCGAGACCATCGCGGCTGGCTGTTGACGTGGCTTCGGCGCAACGTGGCGTGCCCGCAACGGGCAGAAGACCTGAGTCAGGACACGTTCGTGCGCTTGCTCGGTCGGGAGGAATTGAAGGAACCTCGCGAGCCGCGTGCGTTTCTGGTGGCGATTGCCAAAGGCTTGCTGTTTGACTATTTCCGCCGCGCCGCGCTGGAGCAGGCCTACCTGACGGAACTGATGCTGCTCCCGATCGGCGAACAACCCTCGATCGAAGAACAGCAGCTGATACTCGAAGACCTGAAAAACATCGACCGCCTGCTCGGCAAACTCTCGAGCAAAGCGCGGGCCGCGTTCCTTTATAACCGTCTCGATGGCCTCGGTCATGCCGAAATCGCGAAGCGTCTGGGCGTGTCGGTGCCGCGCGTGCGTCAGTATCTGGCCCAAGGCATTCGCCAGTGCTACATCGCGCTGTACGGTGAGCCGGTGTGAATCCGAGCTCCAAACCCGTTTCGGCACAAGTGCTGGACGCCGCGATTGCCTGGCAGTTGTCGCTCGATTCCGGCAACCCGGTTGAGCGCGAAGAATTTGCCAAGTGGCACGCTGCTCACGAAGAACATGCCCGCGCCTGGCGCCAGTTGGGGATGCTCGATCAGCGTTTCAGCGTGGCCAGCGGGCCGGCCCGTGCTGCATTGTTGCAATCGCGCGAGGGCATCCGCCGCCGGGTGCGCAAGCTGGGCAGCGGTCTGGCAAGCGTGGTGGCGGTGGTCGGTCTGGCTTTGTTCGCCGGGGATCGTTATCTGCCGGTCGACTACTGGCTGGCGGATCAGCGCACCGCGACCGGTGAACAACGCACCCTGCGCCTGAGCGACGGCACGTTGATCAACCTCAATACCCACAGCGCGGTGGACGTGCGCTTCGATCAAAAGCAGCGTCTGATTGTCTTGCAGGAAGGTGAAATGCTCGTCGAAACCGGCCACGGCGATGCGCGGCCGTTTATTGTCGAAACCCGCGAAGGCAGCCTGCGGGCATTGGGTACGCGGTTTCTGGTCAAGCGCGAAGACGAAGGCACGCGTCTGAGCGTGTTGAAATCAGCCGTGGCCGCTCATCCGGAGTCGAGCCAGGAGGAGCAGATTCTGCGCGAAGGTCAGCAGGTGCTGATGCGCAGCAACGGCCTGGGGCCAATCGTTGCGCTCAACCTCGGCGCCGATGCCTGGACCCGCGGCATGCTGGTGGTAGACGACACGCGACTGGAAGACCTGCTGCACGAACTCGGCCGCTATCGCCGCGGGCATCTGGGTGTCGCGCCGGACATTGCCGACTTGCGGATCACCGGCAGTTTTCCGCTGCACGATACTGATCTGGCTTTGAATGCCTTGCTGCCGACGCTGCCGGTGCAGATCGAGCAGCGCACGCCGTGGTGGGTGACGGTGGTGGCGAAGGCTGAAGCCAAGCCCTGAAACTTGTTTCGATTGACAAATCGCCTTCGCGAGCAGGCTCGCTCCTACAGGGGATTGAAGTGCGCCCCAAAACCTGGACACCGGTTGGCTAAGCTATCGCGAACTGCGCCCTGTACGCTACAGGGCTCAGTCCGCCCAGTTTCATCTTGATTCGATCATGGTTGTAGTAACGGATGTATTCATCCAGCCCGGCTTGCAACTGGGCCACGCTGTCGAAGCGCTCGCGGTAGAAATATTCAGACTTCAATGTGCCAAAAAAGCTCTCCATCGTCGCGTTGTCCAGGCAGTTTCCCTTGCGCGACATGCTTTGTTCCAGGCCCGCTTTTTCCAGGCGTTCCCGGTAATCCGGGTAGCGGTAGTGCCAGCCTTGATCGGAGTGCAGCAGGGGCTTGACAGTCTCAGGTAGCCGCTCCAGAGCTTTCTCCAGCATGTCACCCACCAAGGTATAGCGAGGCCGGGTGGCGGTCTGATAAGCGACAATTTCGCCATTGTAGAGATCCAGCACCGGAGACAAGTACAACTTTTCACCCGCCACTTTGAACTCGGTGACATCCGTGACCCATTTCTGATTCGGCTGCCCGGCCTCGAAATCGCGAGCCAGCGTGTTGGGCGAGGCTTCGCCCATCAGCCCGCGGTATGAGCGGTATTTCTTCGGGCGCACCGTGCACTTGAGACCCAATTCGTCCATCAGCCTTCGCACCGTTTTACTGTTAACCCTCTGGCCGATGTTACGTAGCGCAGCAGTCATCCGACGATAGCCATAACGCCCCTTATGGGTGGCCTGGATGCTCTGGATAGCGGCTTTCAGTGAGGCGAACCGATCTCCACTCGCCATTGCCTTGGCTTGATAGTAGTAAGTGCTGCGTGGCAGGTCGGCGGCTTCAAGCAGCTCATCGAGCGCAAAATGCTCTCGCAACTCAGTAACTAGCGTGGTTTTTTGCCGACGGCTTTCGCCTGCTCCTGCCTTTTCTTCTCCTCCCTGAACTCTTTGAGCTTTTTTAGCCAGGCATTCTCCACCTGGAGCTTGCGAAGCTTGATCAGCAACTCTGCGTGCGAAAGGTCATCATCACTTGGCGATGTCGGGTCAGGAATCTTGTCAGGTGGCAGGGTCATGGCGGTGTTCAATCCTTTCCCTGCAGACAGGGCTTCGAAGCCGCCACTGTAATACCGCTGCTGCCATCTGCCCACCTGGCTTGAGTTGCCAAGATTGAAAAGGGCCGCCACGCGACGTAAAGACAGCTTGTCTCGCCACATGCGCTGTAGAACGCCGAGTTTGAACTCAGGGCTGTAGACCCTGTTGCGAACCTTCAGGCTGGCATCACCATGCAACCGGTAGGCCTCCACCCAGCGGCGAAGCAAGGTAGGGTCCATCTGGAATTGGGCTGCTATGAAGCGAAAACCTCTGCCTCGCTCGAGAAAAGCGGTGATAGCAGACAACTTGAATTGCGATGTGTACTGACTCATGAAAACACCCCAGAGATTGGATTGGATGTCCAACTTCTGGGGCGCACTTCAGATCGCGGTCGAATGTGGGAGCGAGCCTGCTCGCGATGGGGTCATCAGCCTCCCCAGGAAAACCGGTTTCACCCAACATCATTTGTACCAATGATTTGATGAATCAGAATTATTTTCATCCAGCCCTATCACTTTTCGATTCTCGTTCGGCACCAAGGCAATTGAGAAATATTCCCTTTCAGGAGCCGCTGTATGTCCCGTTCGCTAGACACCCTGTTGCGCCCCAGTCTGCTGGCTGTCGCCATTGCCCTGAGCGCCCCGCTGACGAGCAGTTCGCTAATGGCCGCTGAACAGGCGTCCAGCGTTCGCGCCTACAACCTCCCCGCCGCGCCACTGGCCAGCACCCTGAACCAAATCGCCAGCCAGGCGGGCCTCGCGTTGTCGCTGAATCCTTCGCTGGCGGCGGGCAAGACCTCGGCGCCGGTAAACGGCCAGTTCGACGCCACCGGCGCTCTGCGCGCCGCCTTGCGCGGCACGGGTTTGCAGCTGGAACAGAGTAGCGCGGGCACCTACACGCTGGTGGCTGTCCCCGAGGGCGTGATGGCGTTGCCGGAAACGGCGGTAATCGGCGTGGAAAATACCGAAAGCGCCTGGGGCCCGGTTGACGGTTACCTGGCCAAGCGCAGTGCTGCCGGGACCAAAACCGATACCGCACTTGCAGAAGCCCCACGCTCCATTTCTGTCGCGACCCGTGAGCAGATGCAAGACCGGTCAGTTCAGAACCTGGACGACGCCGTGCGCTACATGCCAGGCGTCGTCGCCAGCAGCTACGGCAGTGACAGCCGTGCCGAATGGCTCAAGGTCCGCGGATTTGAACCGACCCAATTCCTGGATGGCTTGCCGCTGCCCAAGGGCTCGTACACCATGCCGAAGATGGAAACCTGGGATCTTGAGCGTATCGCATTGCTGCGAGGCCCCGCGTCCTCGGTGTACGGTCAGACGCCTCCCGGTGGATTGATCGATATGGTCAGCCGTCGCCCGCAAGAAACCGCCAGCAACGAAGTGCAGGTGCAGGTCGGCAGCTATCAACGAAAGCAAATCAGTTTTGACAGCACCGGCCCGGTGGATGATGAAGCACGCTTTTTGTACCGGGTCAGCGGGGTGGTACGAGACAGCAACACCACCATCGAACATACGGAAGACAAGCGATACAACATCGCTCCCAGCCTGACCTGGAACATTGATCCCGACACCAGGCTGACGTTCCTCAGCCAGTTCAACCGCGATGACACGGGCACCACCAGTCAGTTTCTACCTTTACAGGGGACCAAACTTTCATCGCCTGCCGGTGAGGTGAAATACCACAAGAACCTCGGCGATCCAGAGTGGGAGTTCTACGACAAGACCTACTACGCCTTGGGTTATGCGTTTGAGCACCAGATGAACGACGTTTGGCAATTCCGTCAGAACCTGCGCTATACCAAAAGCGATCTGTCGTTCCAAAGCATCACCGCTGGCGGATTTTTCGGGTCAGTCAGCGATGACGGTACCGTGGCTCGGGGTGCCAACATCGTCAACGAGGACATCAGTCAGTTCGCTGTCGACAATAACTTCCAGGCAGATTTTGACACCGGCCCAATCAAGCACACGCTGTTGCTGGGCCTGGATCACCAGCGCGTCAACACCAACTATAAATGGCTGTATGGCAACGCGCCGGTCAGCAACATCATCAATCCTGTTTACGGCCAGGATTTCAGTAACGTCAGCTATAGCGCGTTCAATGATTACAATCAAAAGACCCACGACACTGGCCTGTACGTTCAGGACCAGATGGCCCTCGATAACTGGCGCTTGACGCTTGGCGGGCGACAAGACTGGCTTCACACCGATACGACCTTTTACAACCTGAACAATGCCAAAGACACGCGAGACGATACTGCGTTTACCGGTAATGCAGCCCTCAGCTACGTGTTCGATTCCGGTTTTACGCCCTACGTTTCCTACGCCGAATCCTTTCAGGCAGAAGCAGGTGGTGCCAATGGTGAGGCTTTTAGTCCTGGCACAGGCAAACAGTATGAAGTGGGCCTCAAATACCAGCCTCCCGGCAACGACATGCTGTTCACCGCAGCCGCTTATGATTTGACCCGAAAGGACATCGTACTCAGTGATAGCTTCGGCGTGTCGCGCCCATTGGGTGAGGCGAAAGTGCGGGGCTTCGAGCTTGAAGCGACCGGAAACGTCACTGAAAATCTGAAGTTGACGGCGGCATACACCTACGCCAACTCCAAAATGACCAAAGTCACCAGTGCGCTGGACAAAAATCGCCCACTGCCATTGACCCCGGAAAATCAGGCGTCAGTCTGGGCTGATTACACCTGGCACACGGGAGTGCTGGATGGTTTTGGACTCGGCTTCGGTGTGCGCTACATCGGCGAAACCGATAACGTCGCCATTGGCAACATGGCTTTCGTACGCGATGCGTCGGACGGCCACACCGATTCTTACACCGTCTATGACGCCGCGGTTCATTACGACCTTGGCCGTCTGAACAACACGCTCAAAGGTGTCAGTGTTGCCGTTAACGCTAACAACGTTTTCGACAAGGAATACCTGTCCACGTGTGACGGTTTCTATTGCTATTACGGCGACCGTCGCAACGTGATGGCCAGCGTCAATTACAAGTGGTAATGGACCGAAGCACCCTGTGACCAAGCCGCGCTCCTCGGGCGGCTTCGGCATTTCTCAAGGCCCGACATGAAAAGCAAAACCATCCGCCGCTGGTCCTTCGTTCATACCTGGGCCAGCCTGATCTGCACCGTTTTTCTGCTGATGCTGGCACTCACCGGCCTGCCGTTGATCTTTCATCACGAGATCGATCACCTGCTGGGGGATGCCGCCGAGCTCAAGGAAATGCCGGCCGACACCCCGCATTTGAATCTGCAGCAGTTGGTGCAGGCGGCGGAAAAACATCGCCCCGGCGAAGTCATGCAGTATTTCGGCTTCGAAGACGACGAATCCAACGGTGCCATCGCGATCATGGCCCCCACCGCGGGCACCGAGCCCAACTCGTCCCACACCTTCATGCTGGACGCTCGCACTGGCGAGGCGCTGGAAATGCCGTCGGCCAACGGCGGTTTCATGATGGTGATGCTGCGCCTGCACGTGGACATGTTCGCCGGCCTGCCGGGCAAACTGTTGCTGGCGTTCATGGGGATTCTGTTTGTGGTGGCGATCGTGTCGGGCACGGTTTTGTATCTGCCGTTCATGCGCCGCCTGACATTCGCCACCGTGCGCCAGGACAAATCCACCCGGCTGCGCTGGCTCGACCTGCACAACCTGATCGGCGTGGTCACGCTGACCTGGGCGCTGGTGGTCGGGGTAACCGGCGTGATCAGTGCCTGCGCCGACCTGCTGATCGCCGCCTGGCGCAACGACAGTCTCAGTGCAATGGTTGCGCCCTACCGCGATGCGCCGCCGCTGACACAACTGGCGCCGGCGACGCGGTTGCTCGACATCGCCAAAGAGGTCGCACCAGGCATGCAAGCGGACTTCATCGCCTTCCCCGGCACGCGATTTTCCAGTGAGCATCATTACGCGGTGTTCATGAAAGGCAGTACGCATCTGACGTCGCACTTGCTGACGCCGGTGCTGATCGATGCGAGCACGCTGCAGGTCACCGCCGTCGCGGAGCGCCCGTGGTACATGGACGCCATGGGCATGTCGCAGCCGCTGCACTTCGGTGATTACGGCGGCATGCCGATGAAAATCCTGTGGGCGGCGATGGATGTACTGACCATCATCGTGCTCGGCAGCGGGATATACCTGTGGGTGGTGCGGCGCAAGGCGGCCAGGCGGGTGCTGGAACACGCCGAGGCGAACGCATGAAGCCGCGGCAATCGAGCTTCTGGAAAGTGTTTGCCGTGCCGATGGTGATTGGTTTGCTCAGCGCGACGGGGTTGTTTGCCGCGTTGCTGGGCGATGGCGCGTGGGATGCGTTGAGCTGGCTGGGGTTGGGCATTCCTGCAATCCTTGCCCTGCGCGGCCTCCTGCAACGCCGCAACCCCCTGTAGATACTCTGTTCACGGTCAAGCTTTCGCGAGATGTTTTTCGCGAGCAAGCTCGCTCCTACAGAAGCCATGACAACGCGCTATGCTGCCTGCATACCCACCCGACCGAGACGCCGCCATGTCCGCCCCGAGCATGACCCTTTACCACAACCCTCTATCGCCCTTCGTGCGCAAAGTCATGGTGTTGCTGCACGAGACCGGTCAGCAGGATCGTGTGGCGTTGCAAAACTGCGTACTGACACCCGTCGATCCAGACGTGAACCTCATCGACGACAACCCGTTGAGCAAAATCCCCGCCCTGCGCCTGGCCGATGGCAACGTCATCCATGACAGCCGCGTCATCCTCGATTACCTCGACCAGCAACACGTCGGCAACCCGCTGATCCCCCGCGAGGGCTCGGCCCGCTGGCGCCGCCTGACCCTGGCCTCGATGGCCGACGGGATCATGGACGCGGCAGTGCTGGTGCGTTACGAAGTCGCCCTGCGCGCCCCGGAAAAACACTGGGACGCATGGCTTGATGGGCAACGCGACAAGATCCGCCGCGCCGTTGCCCTGCTGGAAAAAGACGCGATTGCCGAGCTCACCAGCCATTTCGATGTGGCAGCGATCAGTGTGGCGTGTGCGTTGGGTTATCTGGATCTGCGCCACCCGGATCTGGAATGGCGCACGGCGAATCCGCAGTTGGCGGCGTGGTATTTCGAGGTGAGTCAGCGGGCTTCGATGTTGGCGACGATGCCGAAGGTATAGACATCTGATCAACAATCCGGCTTGTCCGCCGTGTAGCGCTTGGCCGGATTCACCGCCGCATCGAACTCACGCAACGCCTTGGCCCCTATCAGCAACGGATAATTGAAACTGCTGCGATCGGTCAGGTTGACCTCGACCGTGCGCTTGACGTTACCCAGGCACAGCTCCAGATTAACCACCGGACGCTTGGTGGGTGCAGCTTCTTCGTCGTCATCCTCGCCTTCTTCGGAGCGGGCCTTGATCTTGCTGATACGCGCAATTTTGTGCTCGTAAACCTTGTTGCTCGCGCCTTTGGTGGCGAGGCGGAAACGTACCCAATCATCACCGTCGCGGGTGAAGGTCTCGATGTCCTTGGCCGACAGCGACGCAGTCAGGGCGCCAGTGTCCATTTTCGCCTTGAGGACTTCACCGCCGATTTCCGGCAGGGCAATGTATTCGTAGCGCCCGTAGAGGGTCGGCTCGGCGGCCAGGACGGGCAGCGCGACGAGGGAAAGCAGTGCAAGGAGGGATTTCACGTGTTGAGTATCCTGGGAAAGTGGGCGGCGGGATTTTAGACAGTCTGCGAGCCATTCGTTCGTTCCGGAATCGCTATCGCAGGCAAGCCACGCTCCCACAGGGGGCGTGTCGTTCACAGAATCAATGTACGACGCAAAACCTGTGGGGCGGGCCTGGTCTGGGCGGCATTCCGACGAAGAGGCCGGTGCAGACGCCACATTGATAGGTACGGACTCATTCAAGTCCAGCATACCCATGCAAAAGTGAAACATTTGTCGGCACCGATTTGGCCTGTCGCCCGAAGCTGCTTATCATGGCGCGCCCAAAGGCTTTCAAGACTTACTTATGCGCCGACTGCTCACCGGCTGTTTTGTCACCTTGCTGCTGTTGCTCAACACCCTGGTCCTGTTTGGGCCGCTGATGGTGTTTGCCTTGCTCAAACTGGTCCTGCCCGGCCGCTATCGCGATTACGCCTCGTGGGCGGTGATGTGGATCGCCGAAACCTGGGCCGAGATCGACAAGCTGATTTTCCGTCTGTGCATCCCCACGCGATGGGACATTCGCGGTGGCGATCATTTGCGCCGCGACACCTCGTATCTGGTCATCAGCAACCATCAATCGTGGGTTGATATCCCGGCGCTGATCCAGGCACTCAACCGGCGCACACCATTCTTCAAGTTCTTCCTCAAGAAAGAACTGATCTGGGTACCGTTCCTGGGCCTGGCGTGGTGGGCGCTGGATTACCCGTTCATGAAGCGCTACACCAAGGCTTTCCTGGCCAAAAATCCCGAGCTGGCGGGCAAGGACCTGCAGATCACCAAAGCGGCGTGCGAGCTGTTCAAGCGTCAGCCGGTGACGGTGGTCAATTATCTGGAAGGCACCCGCTTTACCGCGATCAAAAGCAAGCAACAGCAGTCACCCTTTACCCACCTCCTCAAGCCGAAAGCCGGCGGCGTGGCCTTTGTGCTGGCAGCCATGGGTGAACAGCTGGATGCGATTCTCGATGTGACAGTGGTTTACCCGCAGCCAAAAATTCCGGGGTTCCGGGATTTGATCAGTGGCAGCGTGCCGAGGGTCATCATCGACATCAGGACCCGCGAGCTGGATCCTGCGCTGTGGCAGGGCGACTACGAAAACGATCCGCAATTTCGCGTGACGTTCCAGAACTGGGTCAACCAGCTCTGGATCGAAAAGGATCAGCGTATCGACGCCTTGCGCGCCGAACGCCGTTGAATCAACTGCCGGTGCCGGTGCCCCAGACGCCGCCGAGGCTCTGCAGTAACGAACCACCAACGCCTTGCTGGCCGAGGTACTGCAAAATCACCGGGGCAAACTGACCTATCATGCCGCTGTCCATGCCCAGCGCGCTGAACGCATTGTTCAGGTCATTGATGTCCTTGACGTTGCCCAGTGCGTTTTCCAGCCCGGCGGTCTTGCCGGACGAACCGAGCAAGCTGCTCAACGCTGCCAGATTACCGCCGCCGCCCGACAGCTTGTCGATGCCCGGAACGCTCTTGGCGAGTTCGGAATAGTCGGTGTTGCTGAGCTGATTCTTCGCCAATCCCAACATTGCGCTGGTGCCGCCGACGGCCTGCTCTGGCGAAACATTCAAGGCACTCAGCGCACGGAGCAGACCGGCCGTTTCCGAGGTCGGGGCAACGGCCGCCGCCTTGTCGCCGCCCTGCATGCCGGCTACCGCACCGGCGACATCGTTCAGGTTGAACTGAGCAAAGACCGGGCTGGCCGCCAGAGTCATGAGCGAGGCCAGGGCAAAACCGCGTGAAATCTTCATTCAGACATCCTCTTAAGCCATGAACCGCCTGTGAACAGACGGCGAAACTGTCAGTTTGACCGGACGTTTGCCGGCATGTTCCTTGGTGAATGGACCCTATCAGTTCTGTCAGTAGGCAGCCTGGGCTGAGTTACGTGATAGTGAAGCCCGAGTCGACGCACTTCAAAGGGACCGTTCTTATGAACTCCAACCGAGAAACTCTGCTTTGCCGATACCGATACGACCCACTGGATCGGCTGGAAGATTGCACAGTGTCGGGACAGGAAAGCGCCCGGCGTTTTTATCAAAAAGATCGTCTGACCACAGAGATCCACGGCGCGATGGAGCGCTCGATCATGCAGTATGAGGACCAGTTGCTGGCTCAACGGCAGCGACAGCGTGGCGCCGATACAACCAGCCTGCTCGCCACCGATCAACAGCGCTCTGCTGTGAACGTACTCGACGCGTCCACCCCTCGGCCAATCGCTTACATGCCTTACGGTCACCACCCATCAGCCAGCGGCTTGCTTAGCCTGCTCGGTTTCAACGGCGAACGACCAGATCCGGTGACCGGGCATTATTTGCTGGGAAACGGTTATCGGGCGTTCAATCCGGTGTTGATGCGGTTTAACAGTCCGGACAGTTGGAGTCCGTTTGGGGAAGGTGGGTTGAATGCGTATGCATATTGTGTGGGGGATCCGGTAAATAAATCCGACCCGACGGGCCATGTATTCGCGAAATTCTCAGGACCCGCCAGGAAAATCGCAAACAATGTACTTATGTTTGTTAGCGAGGACAATGGCAGGAAAATCCTTAACCTAGACATCCACGGAGATATCGGCCTCGTAAAATTTGCAAACAAAACCCTCGATGCAAATCAACTTGCAGCCGAACTTTCAAGCCGCAAAGTAGCCTTTAGCGATTTTGACGAAGCCCACCTGATTTCCTGTTTCTCCGCTAACTCAGGGAGCGACAATTCCGCACCTTTAGCTCAAATGTTTGCCAACGCTACCAAGCTCAAAACAACAGGCTACCGCGGCAGAGTGTTCCCGACAAATACTGATACCCCCAAAAAAAATCATTCTGTCAAAAGTGGACATTGAACTGACTAATTACAGCGTTGCTACTACCAATCCTCTTAAACGTTCCGACAGTGACTACAAGCACTTTAATTATTCTCCAGTCGTGTTCAACCCACAAAAAAAAATTTCTCCCACTAAGAATATCCGACAAAAAAAATAAAACCCTTATAAAAAAAGGACCTTGCGCCAAGACTTGCGACGGATTGCAACAGTTGGAAGAAAACGGCGCTCTACCGAGCGCCGTTTGGTTGTGCTGGAGGCCTCAGGCCGCACTAAACAACCTATGCGGATCAATCACAAACTTCTTCGGCACACCCGCATCGAACTCGCCATACCCCTGCGGCGCCTGATCCAGGCTGATCACCTGAACGCCGACAATTTCTGCGATGTTGATTCGGTCCCACATGATCGCCTGCATCAACTGGCGGTTGTACTTCATCACGGGCGTCTGGCCGGTGTGGAAGCTGTGAGATTTGGCCCAACCCAAGCCGAAACGAATGCTCAGGCTGCCCATTTTCGCGGCGGCGTCCACGGCACCCGGATCTTCGGTCACGTACAGGCCCGGGATACCGATTTTGCCGGCCACACGAACCACGCCCATCAGGGAGTTGAGCACGGTGGCCGGGGCTTCGTGTTTCACGCCGTCGTGACCGTGACCGCGCGCTTCGAAACCGACGGCGTCGACGGCGCAATCCACTTCGGGTTCGCCCAGCAGCGCGGCGATCTGTTCGTGCAGCGGGGTATCCAGCGACAGGTCGGCGATTTCGAAACCTTGCGCCTTTGCGTGAGCCAGGCGCACGGTGTTGACGTCCCCGATGATCACCACCGCCGCGCCCAACAGGCGGGCTGAAGCGGCAGCCGCCAGACCGACCGGACCGGCACCCGCGATGTACACGGTGCTGCCCGGGCCAACGCCGGCCGTTACGGCGCCGTGGTAGCCGGTCGGCAGGATGTCGGAGAGGCAGGTGAGGTCGCGGATCTTTTCCATCGCGCGATCGCGGTCCGGCAGCTTCAGCAGGTTGAAGTCGGCGTACGGCACCAGGGCATATTCAGCCTGGCCTCCCGTCCAGTCGCCCATGTCGACGTAACCGTACGCACCGCCGGGCCGTGCCGGGTTGACGCTGAGGCAGACGCCGGTGTGCATTTCCTTGCAGGAACGGCAACGCCCGCAAGCCACGTTGAACGGCACGGAGACCAGATCGCCGATTTGCAGGTTCTCGACATCGCTGCCCTTCTCGATCACCTCGCCGGTGATTTCATGGCCCAGGACCAGGCCGGTCTGTGCAGTGGTGCGGCCGCGCACCATGTGCTGATCGGAACCACAGATGTTGGTGGAAACCACGCGCAGAATGACGGCGTGTTCAATCTTCCTGCCACGCGGGTCCTGCATTTTCGGATAGTCGATTTTCTGTACTTCGACCTTGCCAGCGCCGAGATACACCACACCACGATTGCCAGACATGCTTTCACCTCGCTGTTGTTTTTATGTAGCGCTCGCGTCGCCTTGGAGCGGCGGCGCGTTGATTGCTCTGGGGGTTGCCTGTGTGATTTGTGTTGTCTGATATGCCGCCATCGCCAGCAGGCTGGCTCCCACAGTGGAACTTCGGTGTGACTGATATTTGTGGGCAGACACAAAACCCTGTGGGAGCCAGCCTGCTGGCGATGGCATCCTAAAGAACGACCGTGCGATTGGCGTTCAAAAACACCCTGCGCTCAATGTGATAACCAACAGCCCGCGCCAATGTAAGCCCTTCAATGTCCCGCCCCTTGGCGATCAGGTCTTCCGGGTAATGGCTGTGATCCACGACCTCCACTCCCTGAGCGATGATCGGTCCTTCATCCAGGTCATTGTTGATGTAATGCGCCGTCGCGCCGACCAGTTTCACACCCTTGTCATAGGCTTGGTGATAGGGCTTGGCCCCCTTGAAGCCGGGCAACAGCGAGTGGTGAATATTGATTGCCTTGCCGTCGAGTTTGCGGCACAGCTCGGGCGACAACACTTGCATGTAGCGCGCAAGAATCACTAGCTCGGCCCCGGACTCCTCGATCACCTGCCACACCTGACGCTCCTGCGAAGGTTTGTCATTGGGGTCGAGCGGGAAGTGGTAGTAAGGAATGTCGTGCCAGTCGGCCAACGGTTTGAGGTCCGGGTGGTTGGAAACCACGGCGGCAACGTCCATCGACAACTGGCCGATGCGCTGGCGGTAGAGCAGATCATTGAGGCAGTGATCGGCTTTGGACACCATGATCACCACTTTCGGCCGGTAATTGGGCGCCGTCAGTTCGAAGATCATGCCGAAGGCTTGACCCCGTTCGGCGAGGCCTGCGCGGAAGGACTGTTCGTCGAAGCCATCGGGTTGGCGAAATTCCACGCGAATGAAAAAACGGCCGGAGAGCCGGTCATCGAAGGAATGGTGTTCGGTGACGTAGCAGCCCTGCTCGAACAGAAAGCGCGTCACCGCGTCCACCGTGCCGAGGACGCTTGGGCAGTCGGCGGTCAGAATCCATGTGTCTGGGGCGCGGCTCATAATGCGGTGACTCCTGTTACAACATCGTGATCAAAGAGAACTCTGTGGCGAGGGGGACCGGCGAAACGTCGCACCGCCCCGTTCGGCTGCGAAACAGTCGTAAACCAATCAATACGGTTCAACTGATGGGCTTTGGGGCCGCTGCACGACCCAACGGAGCGGTGCGACGTTTCGATAAATCCCCTCGCCACAAATGCCCGCTCGTCACAAACGATCATCAGGCCTGAACGCTAAGGCCGTATTCGGCCGCCGCATCCTGCAACCACAACCACCAGTAATCCGAGAAGCTGCGGCGGATCAGCAGCTCCCAGGTGTCCTCGCCAGTGTGGCGGATCACCAGTTGTGATTTGGCGAACACGGTGCCAACTGCCTTCCCCACGGGGAAACTGTTGGGGTGCACGTCGTAGCTGGTGGATTTCATCAGCACCTGGCGCACGTTCGGGCCGCTCAGTTCGAGGATCTGCTGACCGCCGCTGACATTGGTGATCGCGATGTGCAGGTCGCCCAGCGCTTCACGCAGGTTTTGCTCGGCGGCGAATTCTTCGCCGCTCGGCACGATCAGCAGCCACTCATCCGGGCCCATCCACTGCAGGCTGGTTTCGCCTTTGACAATGACGGTCAAGGCGGCGGGCAATTCGATGCCCAGCGCTTCGTGCACACCTGCTGCAAACGCGGCATCGTGACCATCGCCACGGATAGTCAGGTGACCGAGGAGTTTTTTCTCACGCACGATCACCCCGGCGCTTTTGCGGCCCTTGCCCACCAGGCTGGCGAGGTCGGCATGGTGCAGCGACGACTCGGCTTTGGCCCCGGTGGCTGGGCGTTGTTGGTACACGTTGGCTGCGGTCATAAAGCACCTTTGATGTGTTCGTCTCTCCTGTGGGAGCGTGGCTTGCCCGCGAATGCATCGACGCGGTGTACCTGAGGCTCCGCGTCATCGTTCTTCGCGGGCAAGCCTCGCTCCCACAAGGGGCTGTGGTGTCAAATATTCTGGCGATCACCCTTGGGATCGAAGAACACCGAAGAAACAATTTCTGCCTCGATCACGCTGCCGTCCGCCAGCGGCGCAAACACGCGCTCGCCGATGCGCTTCAAACCGCCCTTGACCACGCCCATGGCAAACGAATAGCCGAGGGAGTTGTGCAGATAACTCGAGGTGACGTGGCCGACCATCGTCATCGGAATCGACTGCTTGGTGTTGAACACCAGCTGCGCACCTTCCGGCAGCCATTTGGTCGGGTCGATCGGCTTCAGGCCGACCAGTTGCTTACGCTGCTCACGCACACAATCCTCACGGTTCATCCCGCGCTGACCGATCCACGAAAACGGTTTGGTGCGACCGACACACCAGCCCATGTTCAGGTCGTCCGGGGTCATCGAGCCGTCAGTGTCCTGACCGACGATGATGAAACCCTTCTCGGCGCGCAGCACGTGCATGGTCTCGGTGCCGTATGGCGTCAGGTTGTACGGCTTGCCGGCCTCGACGATTTTCTCCAGCACACCCATCGCATAGTCGGCCTGCACGTTGACTTCGTACGACAGCTCGCCGGTGAACGAAATACGGAACACCCGCGCCGGTACGTCGCCCACCAGCCCTTCTTTCCAGGTCATGAACGGGAACGCTTCGTTGCTCAGGTCGATGTCGGTGACAGCGCTGAGCAGCTTGCGGCTGTTCGGCCCGGACAGGGTCATGGTGGCCCAGTGATCGGTCACGGAGGTGAAGTACACCTTGAGATCGGGCCATTCGGTCTGGTGGTAGATCTCCAGCCACTGCAACACGCGTGCAGCGCCGCCGGTGGTGGTGGTCATGACGAAATGGTTGTCGGCGAGACAGGCCGTCACGCCGTCGTCGAAGACCATGCCGTCCTCTTTGCACATCAGGCCGTAACGCGCCTTGCCCACATCGAGCTTGGTCCAGGCATTGGTGTAGACGCGGTTGAGAAACTCGCGTGAATCCGGGCCTTGAATGTCGATTTTGCCCAAGGTCGAAGCATCCAGCAGGCCGACGCTGTCGCGCACGGCTTTGCATTCGCGTTTGACGGCGGCGTGCAGGTCTTCACCGTTTTTCGGGAAGTACCACGGGCGCTTCCACTGACCGACATCCTCGAATTCGGCGCCGTTTTTCACGTGCCAGTGATGCAGCGCGGTATGGCGTACCGGCTCGAAGATGTGCCCGCAGTGACGACCGGCCACCGCGCCGAAGGTCACTGGCGTGTAGTTCGGACGGAACATGGTGGTGCCCATCTGAGGGATGGTCACGTTCAACGAACGAGCAGCGATGGCCAGACCGTTGACGTTGCCGAGCTTGCCCTGATCGGTGCCAAAGCCCAACGCGGTGTAGCGCTTGACGTGTTCGACCGACTCGAAACCTTCACGGGTCGCCAGTTCGATGCCGCCAGCGGTGACGTCGTTCTGGAAGTCGACAAATTGCTTCGGCGCGCGGGCCGAGTTCTTTTCATGCGGCACCTGAAACAGCGCCAGCGTCGGCTCTTCGAGACGGCTCAGGGCCTTCGGCAACGTGCCTTCGACCACACTGAAACCGGCCTCGCTGGCCGCACGCGCACCGCCTTCAAAACCATCTGCCAGCGAATCGCCGAGGCCGTAGACGCCGTTGATGCCACCCACGCACACGCGTTTCTGTGGTGCTTCGCCCGGCACAAAACCGAGGATGTCTTCACGCCAGACCGGCTTGCCGCCCAAGTGCGAGGCCAGGTGAACGATCGGGCTGTAACCGCCGGAGCTGGCGACCAGGTCGCAATCGAGCCATTCGCCAGGACTGGTCACGGCGTGCGCTTTGACATCAATAGCCGCAACGCGAGCAGCGGTGACGCGTTTGGTGCCGCGAGCCTCGATTACTGCACTGCCGGTGAGGATACGGATGCCTTTGGCCCGCGCCTCTTCAACCAACGCACCACGCGGGTTACTGCGCGCATCGGCAATCGCCACGACTTGCAAACCGGCGTCGAGCCAATCCAGAGCCACGCGATAGGCGTGATCGTTGTTGGTCGACAGCAGCAGTTTTTTGCCCGGCGCCACGCCGTAACGACGCACGTAAGTGGAAACAGCGCCGGCGAGCATGTTGCCCGGCACGTCGTTGTTGCCGTACACCAGAGGACGTTCGTGAGCACCGGTCGCCAGCACCACGCGCTTGGCGCGAACCCGGTGGACGCGCTGACGCACTTGCCCGATAGGCGCGCGATCACCCAGGTGATCGGTCAGTCGTTCATGAATGGTCAGGAAATTATGGTCGTGGTAGCCGTTGACGGTGGCACGGGACAACAGCAACACGTCCGGCGTGTTTTTCAATTCATCGATGACCGTGGCCACCCATTCTGCGGCTGGTTTGCCATCCAGGCTTTCACGCGAATCCAGCAGGCTGCCACCGAACTCTTCCTGCTCATCGGCAAGGATCACCCGGGCACCGCTGCGCGCAGCCGCCAGTGCAGCGGCCAGACCTGCCGGGCCGGCGCCGACGATCAGCACGTCGCAGTGCTGGTTCATGTAGTCGTAAGTGTCCGGATCGTTCTCGGTCGGCGAGCGGCCCAGACCTGCAGCCTTGCGGATGTATTTCTCGTAAGTCATCCAGAACGATTGCGGGTACATGAACGTTTTGTAGTAGAAGCCCGGCGGCATCAGCTTGCCGCCGACCTTGCCAAGAATCCCCATCATGTCGTTGTTCACGCTGGGCCAGCCGTTGGTGCTGGTGGCAACCAGACCTTGATACAGCGCTTGTTGAGTGGCGCGCACGTTGGGAATTTGCGTGGCCTCGGTCGCGCCGATCTGCAGCACCGCGTTCGGCTCTTCAGTGCCGGCGGCGAAGATCCCCCGCGGACGCGAATATTTGAAGCTGCGGCCAATGATATCGACCCCGTTGGCAATCAGCGCGGCGGCCAGGGTATCGCCCTCGAAGCCTTTGTAGCTCTGGCCGTTGAAGGTGAAGCTCAGCACTTTGTTGCGGTCGATCCGTCCGCCGTTGGACAGGCGATTGATCTGGCTCATACCTTCTCTCCCAGAGCCGTCGCGGCCGCTTTCGGGCTGTCGGTCTTGTCGGTGAATTGTGGCTTGGCGCCGATCTTGTAGGTTTCCAGAATCTCGTAGGTCACGGTGTCACGGGTGGCGTTGAAATACTGACGGCAACCGGCGACGTGATCCCACAACTCATGGTGCAGACCGCGCGGGTTATCGCGGAAGAACAGGTAGTCGCCCCACTCCTCGTCGGTGCAGCTGGCCGGGTCCAGCGGGCGCGGGATGTGCGCCTGGCCGGATGCGTGGAATTCCTCTTCAGAGCGCAGCTCGCCGCAGTGAGGACAGAAGATATGCAACATGGGGATTTCTCCTGTTAGTGGGCAACCGCAGCAGCGCCGTGTTCGTCGATCAACGCACCGTTGTGGAAACGGTCGATGGAGAAAGGTGCGGCCAATGGGTGCATTTCACCCTTGGCCAGGCTCGCGGCAAACACGTTGCCCGAGCCAGGTGTGGCCTTGAAGCCACCGGTGCCCCAACCGCAGTTGAAAAACACGTTCGGTACCGGGGTTTTCGAGATGATCGGGCACGCGTCCGGTGTGGTGTCGACGATGCCGCCCCACTGGCGGTTCATGCGCACGCGCGACAGCACCGGGAACATCTCGACGATGGCTTGAATGGTGTGTTCGATCACCGGGTACGAACCGCGCTGGCCGTAGCCGTTGTAGCCGTCGATACCGGCGCCGATCACCAGGTCGCCCTTGTCGGACTGGCTGATGTAGCCGTGTACGGCGTTGGACATGATCACGCTGTCGATAATCGGTTTGATCGGCTCGGACACCAGTGCTTGCAGCGGGTGTGATTCGATCGGCAGGCGGAACCCGGCCAGTTTGGCCATGTGCCCGGAGTTACCGGCGGTGACCACACCGACGCGCTTGGCGCCGATGAAACCCTTGTTGGTTTCCACGCCAATGCACACGCCGTTTTCCTTGCGAAAGCCGATCACTTCGGTCTGCTGAATCAGGTCCACGCCAAGCGCATCGGCGGCACGGGCAAAGCCCCACGCCACGGCATCGTGACGGGCCACGCCGCCGCGTCGCTGGACGGTGGCGCCCATCACCGGGTAGCGGGTGTTTTTCGAGCAGTCGAGGTAGGGAATCTCGTCGGCCACTTGCCTGGCATCGAGCAGTTCGCCATCGACACCATTAAGGCGGTTGGCGCTGACCCGACGCTCGGAGTCACGAATGTCCTGCAGGGTGTGGCACAGGTTGTAAACGCCACGCTGGGAGAACATCACGTTGTAGTTCAGGTCCTGCGAGAGCCCTTCCCACAGTTTCATCGCGTGTTCGTACAAATGCGCCGACTCGTCCCACAGGTAATTGGAGCGAACGATGGTGGTGTTGCGCGCAGTGTTGCCGCCGCCCAGCCAACCTTTTTCGACCACGGCCACGTTAGTGATGCCATGCTCTTTGGCCAAGTAGTAGGCGGTCGCCAGACCATGCCCGCCGCCGCCGACGATGACCACGTCGTAGACCTTTTTCGGGGTCGGCGTACGCCACATTTTCTGCCAGTTTTCGTGATGGCTGAGCGAGTGCTTGAAGAGGCCGAAGCCGGAATAGCGTTGCATAGTCATTTACTCCAAAACCGCGCTCAGCGATACACCGGGAAATCTGCGCACAGGGCCGTCACTTGCTGGGCAACATTGGCTTCGACGTCGGCATCGCCGAGGTTGTCGAGGATGTCGCAGATCCAGCCGGCCAGCGTCACGCACTGGGTCACCTTGAAGCCGCGCGTGGTCACCGCCGGGGTGCCGATGCGCAGGCCGGAGGTCACGAACGGCGACTGCGGATCATTGGGCACAGCATTCTTGTTGACGGTGATGTGGGCGCGACCGAGGGCTGCATCCGCTTCCTTGCCGGTGAGGCCTTGACGGATCAGGCTGACCAGGAACAGGTGATTATCGGTGCCGCCGGACACTACATCGTAGCCGCGTTTGATAAACACGCCGGCCATGGCCTGGGCGTTGTCGATCACTTGTTGCTGATAGGCTTTGAAACCGGGTTCCAGCGCTTCCTTGAAGCACACCGCCTTACCGGCGATGACGTGCATCAGCGGGCCGCCCTGGCCACCGGGGAACACCGCAGCGTTGAATTTCTTTTCGAGCGCTTCGTTGGCCTTGGCCAGAATCAGACCGCCGCGTGGACCGCGTAGGGTTTTGTGCGTGGTGGTGGTAACCACGTCGGCATACGGCAGCGGATTCGGGTACAAACCGGCCGCCACCAGACCCGCGACGTGGGCCATGTCGACGAAAAAATACGCGCCCACTTTGTCGGCGATCTGACGGAAGCGCGGGAAGTCCAGGGTCTTTGAGTACGCCGAAAACCCGGCGATGATCATTTTCGGTTTGTGCTCGACCGCCAGGCGTTCGACTTCGTCGTAGTCGATCAGGCCGGTGGTGGTGTCGATGCCGTATTGCACTGCGTTATAGAGTTTGCCGGAAAAGCTGACTTTGGCGCCGTGGGTCAGGTGACCGCCGTGGGCCAGGCTCATGCCCAGCACGGTGTCGCCAGCGTTTAGCAGGGCGAGGTAAACAGCGGCGTTGGCCTGGCTGCCGGAGTGCGGCTGGACGTTGGCGTAATCGGCGCCGAACAGTTGCTTGGCGCGTTCGATGGCCAGCGCTTCGACCTTGTCGACGTGCTCGCAGCCACCGTAGTAGCGCTTGCCCGGATAACCTTCGGCGTACTTGTTGGTCAGGCCGCTGCCTTGCGCTTGCATCACGCGTTTGCTGGTGTAGTTCTCCGACGCGATCAGCTCGATGTGATCTTCCTGACGTTGCTCCTCGGCATTCATCGCCGCCAACAGCGCATCGTCATAACCCTGGATCTGGTCTTGCTTGCTGAACATCGCATCTCTCCCAGCGGCGGCGGTGCGCCATTCGTCTCGGTGAGGCATGTACCTTTCGGCAGTGCCCTTTGGATGCGATGGTATGACCGGCGCAGACAGGCCAAATGCCTGCGGACGCCACGCAAAGGTGCGTTTACGACATAGGCAGCAAAGCAGGGAACACGCATACCCTGTGGCAGCTGCCGAAGGCTGCGTTTGGCTGCGAAGCAGTCGCAATACCGACAGGCCGGCTACCCCTGACGGACCGCATTCACAGAGCGGGGGCTGCTGCGCAACCCAGCGGGGGCAAGCCCCCTCGCCACAGGCAAGCCCCATGGCCACAGGCAAGCCCCCTCGCCACTGGCCAAGGTCAGGCGATAAGGTGGCGCAGGGTTAAGAGAACGAGAAAATGCGCGGGATAAAGGGCATACGCCCAGCGCCGTATGGGTGGCGGGCTTGCGTGTGACACGGGGGTTGCCGGTGGCGAGGGGGCTTGCCCCCGCTGGGCTGCGCAGCAGCCCTCGCACTGTGAATGCGGTCCGTCAGGGATAACCGGCCTGTCGGTATTGCGACTGCTTCGCAGCCGGACGGGGGCAAGCCCTAATGCCAGTCAGTTAAGCCCTCCAGCCTTCTTTTTGGGATATTTGACTGGTCTAGGCTTGACCACCCTTGGGTAACTTCGCTGTCGTCTGGCAGGTAGCATGAAGTGTTGAGCCTGGACTCTCAGCTCTGCCAGTCGTTTAGGGATCGTACCTGGCGTTTCAAGCGGGCAGAAACGCAGCGCGTTGCTGACCGCTTGAGCCAACCAGAGAAAGCTCAAACGTTGTGGTACCACCTTTATTTCTTCAGCCATCAAGCGCATCTCCTGGCGGATCAGGTTGTAGGCCAGCAGAGCTCCCCACAGTTCTTGGCGCACCAGATCAGGCTGTTTACTGCGCAATTGCTCTCCTTTGAGCAGGTTTTGCTTGATCTCGCGGTAACCCAATTCGATTTCCCAGCGTTCGTTGTAGTGCCCTGCCACCTGATGGGCAGGGTAACGTTCGGCATCGATCAACGAGGTGAGATAGCGGCGGGGTTTGTCGTCTATCGAGTACTCAATCAGTCGTGCCTGCCAATGGCTAGGAAGGTCGGGACGTTGCTTGAGTGCATCTCTGGAAACAGTCAGTCGCACAAGCCAATCACCGGCGCCCAACTCTTTGATCACCTCGTATTTAAGCGGTTTGCGTGCCCGCATGAGCCAGTGCCGTTCGGTTCCGCTTTGCTGCCAGTCAAGCAAGAGCGCTGCCGAGTAGTAGGCACGGTCAAAAATCGTCACCGAGTGATCGCTTACCGATTTCTCAAGACCTTTGGCATGGCGAAGTTCGCCGACCGAAAACTCGCCAAAACAGGCGTCCCGAATCAAGTGACTATAGGTATCCATCAGGCAAACACCGCGCACTTGTGGCCAGGCTCCGTCTCCCGAGTGAGTCCGCCCGCCACCGAAGGCTTGGCGGTTTTCCGGTGTGTCGGGGGTAGACCACACCACGCCGTCTACCGCAAAGCTGCGTAACCCTAAAAAGCCAGCCGAAGCTGGCTGCTCAGCACCGCCCCATGACTCTGCCAATTGCTTAAACAGTGCCGCCAGAGGCTCTGATCCAAGCCGTTGCCGGGCCTGGACTGCGGCGCTAGGCACAGGCACCTTTGCTTCGCCCAAAGCCAGTCCCAGCTGCTGCACGATGAGCCAAATCGGCTCGTTCTTGAACAAGGCCAACCCCACCACCAACCAGACAATGCGCTCGGCCGGCAGGCGTCTGCGGCGCAGGGAAACAGTTCCGGTCGAAGCCAGCGCTTGCTCGATCCACAGGGGATCGATCAATTGCGCGAAGCGTTCGAAAGAGATCGGATTGAGTTTGGTAACTTCTTGAAGGGCGTTTTGCAGGGACATGAAGCGGACTCATAAAAACATAAACCCGTTTCTATTACTGCTGGGCGGGCAAGTCAATTCCTTAACTGACTGGCATTAGGGCAAGCCCCCTCGCCACAGGCAAGCCCCATGGCCACAGGCAAGCCCCTTGGCACAGGCAAGCCGCTTGGCCACAGGCAAGCCCCCTCGCCACTGGTCAAGGTCAGGCGATCAGGTGGCGCAGGGTCAAGAGAACGAGGAAATGCGCGGGATAAAGGGCATACGCCCAGCGCCGCATGGGTGGCGGACGCAGGGACTTGGCGTGTCGCAATAACAACAGCCCCATCAATGGCGCAATCAGGCAGGTGGCCAGGCCCGCAATGGCGGCTGCGTTGCCGAATCGTGCGGAGTAATAGAGCACTTCCCATTGATTCGCAGCCAGGCACACGACCCCCGGCAACAAACTGAAATAAAAAGGCCGCCTGATCACCAGCAGCATCGCCAACGGCAATAGCACCCCGAAAAAACCGAACATCAGTCGCTCTGAAAAAAGCGCTGCCACGATCAGAGCAACCCCTGCCAGCCATCGCGATTGCAACCTGTGATCCAGCCAACCCTGCGCCACCAGCAGCCCAAGCGCCAGCGTCGGCATCACATTCAGCGTGTCCGGATCAAGAATAAACATCCGGTAAGGAATTTCACTGACGGCGCTGAACAGCAGCAGCCATCCCGGATACCGCCACTGACCATGCCCGGTTGCCACAGGAGCGCGCGCCAGATTCGCCGCCATGGCCAGGCAAAACCAGGGAAAAGCCAGCCGGCCCGGGACATACAGGATGTCGACGGAGTATCCGACATATCGCAGGTGATCAAGCACCATGCTCAGCAGCGCCAGCCACTTGAGCAGATCCAGCGCCCCATCCCGTTGAGTCATGTGCATAATTGCCCGTCATCTCTGTATTTCTCTGACAGCAACATCCCGTGTGCTCCCCGGACGATCTTCGGTAAAGTGCGCACCAACATAGACCACGACGCTCTTCACCATAAGAGCCTCGATCACGGAAGCCGGCCATGACCGACAAGAGCCAACAATTTGCCAGCGACAACTACTCCGGCATTTGCCCTGAAGCCTGGGCTGCCATGGAGCAGGCCAACCACGGCCATCAGCGCGCTTATGGCGACGATGAGTGGACCGCACGAGCGGCCGATCAATTCCGCAAACTGTTCGAAACCGACTGCGAAGTGTTTTTCGCCTTCAACGGCACGGCGGCCAACTCGCTGGCGCTGTCGTCGCTGTGCCAGAGTTACCACAGCGTGATTTGCTCGGAAACCGCCCACGTCGAAACCGACGAATGCGGCGCGCCGGAGTTTTTCTCCAACGGCTCGAAACTGCTCGTGGCCCGCACCGAAAACGGCAAGCTGACCCCGGAAGCGATCCGCGAAGTGGCCCTCAAGCGCCAGGACATTCACTACCCCAAACCGCGTGTCGTGACCCTGACCCAGGCCACCGAAGTCGGCAGCGTCTACACCCCGGAAGAAATCCGTGCGATCAGCGTCACGTGCAAGGAGCTCGGCCTGAACCTGCACATGGACGGCGCGCGTTTCTCCAACGCCTGCGCGTACCTGGGCTGCACCCCGGCGGATTTGACCTGGAAGGCGGGTGTCGACGTGCTGTGCTTTGGCGGCACCAAGAACGGCATGGCCGTGGGTGAGGCGATTCTGTTCTTCAACCACAAGCTCGCTGAAGACTTTGACTATCGCTGCAAACAGGCCGGTCAACTGGCCTCGAAGATGCGTTTCCTTTCGGCACCCTGGGTCGGAATTCTGGAAAACGACGCCTGGCTCAAATACGCCCGCCACGCCAACCACTGCGCGCAGCTGCTGGCGGAACTGGTGAGCGATATTGCGGACGTGGAGCTGATGTTCCCGGTGCAGGCCAACGGCGTGTTTCTGCAACTCTCGGAACCGGCCATTGCCGCGCTGACCGCCAGGGGCTGGCGCTTCTACACGTTCATCGGCAACGGCGGCGCTCGCTTCATGTGCTCGTGGGACACCGAAGAAGCGCGCGTGCGGGAATTGGCGAAAGACATCCGTGAAGTGATGTCGCACTAATCCACTCGCCAGCCGCGATACACACACTCTGTAGCCGCTGGCCGTTTGTCGGAACTGATATTTCTGACAGTACCGCCACCACAACCCGGGCGAGTAGTTTCTGACGACCTGAAAGGGGTTTGCGCATTCTTTCGGGAATCGCTACTTATCAATCAATTGATAGGCTCACAGTATTCCAAGCAGGGAAAACCAAATGACAACTGCACCTCAAACCACGTTGAAGACCACCACTCCAATCGACCGTGATGAATACCTGAAACTTGCAAACGTCGGCGACATCTACCGTTATCAAGGGTTGCGCTTAAGGGTAAAGGAAAAAATCTTTGAGAGCCTTGGCAATGATCAGTTCGACATCATCGTTGAAACCGAAATAGAAAAATGATGCCGGATTTGTTTATCGACTGACCACTCTCCCTGGAGCAACCTTGCAAGCGATGGACGCTAACGAAAACGCGTGTTTTCTGGATGACCGCGGCGCTTTCAAGTCCATCGCGATCAAGCTTGCTCCTACCGGGATTATTGGCAGCCTGCTAGAACTCAATCCGCACATCACCCTTCGGCACGCTGCAGCACGAAAGGATGAACCCTTCCGCTTCGTCTTCTTCGGTGATCCCGCCGTTGTGGTCCATCTCGACTTGACCGCCCAGTTTCAACACCTTGCACGTCCCGCAGATCCCCATTCCGCAGGCTTTCGGGATCAACAGACCGACCTTCGCCGCAGCGGCATGCACGGTTTCACCCGGCGCCACGCGGATGCTTTTACCCGATGACACGAACTCCACCTGATGCAGATCTGCCGCATCGATTTCGGGCGCATCCGCCGCTTGTTCGGCTTGCTCCACCGCGTCGGCGCGGGCTTCCGGCGGCGTCGCGCCGAACGATTCCTCGTGATAACGCGACATGTCAAAACCAGCGGCTTCCAGCATGCGCTTGACCGCATTCATATACGGCGTCGGGCCACAACAAAAGACTTCGCGCTCGAGGTAATCGGGCGTCATCAGTTCGAGCATTTTCTGGTTCAGGTAGCCACGATAACCGGCCCACGGTTCGCCCAGACCATGCTTTTCGCAAATCAGGTGCAGGCTGAAGTTGTCGATGCGCGAGGCCATGTGTTCCAGCTCGCGATGGTAAATGATGTCTTTCGGCGAACGGGCGCTGTGGATGAATACCATATCGATGTTGCCGTTGGTGTCATAGAACCAGCGCGCCATGGACATGACCGGCGTGATGCCAACGCCGCCACTGAGGTACAACACCTTGGGCGCGGTGAAATCCATCGCATTGAACAAGCCGACCGGACCGTGCACCGCCAGCTCCTGGCCTTCGTGCAGCGTGTCATGCAGCCAGTTCGACACCTTGCCGCCCGGCACGCGCTTGATCGTCACCGAAAAGCTGTAGGGGACCGACGGCGAGCTGGAGATGGTGTAGGAGCGCATGATCGGCACGCCTTCGATTTCCAGCTCCAGAGTGACGAACTGCCCGGGTTTGAAGAAAAACAGAATCGGCTGGTCGGCCATAAAGCAGAACGTGCGCACATCCCAGGTTTCCTGGATGACTTTGACGCAACGGACAATGTGCCGACCGTTGGCCCAGGTCTGGGTCGTTACCGGATTCAGGAAGCTGTTGGACATGCTGTTCTCCACCGCCGATGCTCGGCCTTATGCTGGCGATTCTGCGTATAGCGCAGATTGCCCATTTACCTATCTGCGACATTCACATACTTATCGCGACCAGCCCGCAACTACCGGGGGTTGCGCGTCGGGAACAGAGTGGGCCATGTCGCTCGTGGATAAGGTTCTGGTGGGCGTCGGCCCCACACTCGCTGCAAACCAATACACGCTCATTACACCTTGCGCAGCAACCCAAGCAGCACCCGATTAGCCACTTTCGCCGGCCACACAGAATGGCCTTGAGGATCAAATCGATGGACGTCACCGCAAAAATTAGCCTGGGCGATCCGCTGGAACCCGCACGCAAGGCCACCGCACAGATGCTGCAAGAGCGTGAACGCACGTTCTCGTTGCCGCAGCCGTTTTACTCTGACGAGCGGCTGTTTGATATCGACATGCAGGAGATTTTTCAGAAAGAGTGGTTGATCGCCGGCATGACCTGCGAGATCCCCACCAAAGGTAACTACCTGACCCTGCAGATTGGCAAGAACCCGATCATCGTGATTCGCGGCGCCGAAGGCGTAGTGCACGCGTTTCATAACGTCTGCCGCCACCGCGGCTCGCGCCTGTGCACCAGTGAAAAAGGCAAAGTGGCGAAACTGGTCTGCCATTACCATCAATGGACCTACGAACTGGACGGTCGTCTGCTGTTCGCCGGCACCGAAATGGGCGCCGACTTCGACATGAACCAATACGGCCTCAAACCGGTGAACGTGAAGACCGCCGGCGGGTACATTTTCATCAGCCTGTCGGAGAACCCGCCGGCGATTGATGATTTTTTGTCGACGCTGAACCACTACATGGAACCGTACGACATGGAAAACACCAAGGTGGCGATCACCACCACCTTGATGGAAAAAGCCAACTGGAAACTGGTACTGGAAAACAACCGCGAGTGCTACCACTGCAACGCGTCGCACCCGGAACTGCTGAAAACCCTGCTGGAATGGGACGACGTCACCGACCCGCGCGCCGACCAGGCTTTCAAGGACCACGTCGCCGCTTCCGCCGCCGCGTGGGAAGCCGAGAAAATCCCTTACGCCCACGCCAGCTTCGGCTTGCGTAACCGCATCGTGCGCATGCCATTGCTCAAGGGCACGGTGTCGATGACCCTGGACGGCAAGCAGGGCTGCGCCAAACTGATGGGTCGCATCAAGAATCCGGACCTGGGCTCGATGCGTATCCTGCACCTGCCGCACTCGTGGAACCACTGCATGGGCGACCACATCATCGTCTTCACCGTGTGGCCGATCAGCGCGCAGGAAACCATGGTTACCACCAAGTGGATCGTGCACAAGGACGCTGTTGAAGGCGTGGATTACGATGTTGACCGCATGCGTCAAGTCTGGGATGCCACTAACGATCAGGACCGTCGCCTGGCGGAAGAGAACCAGCGCGGGATCAACTCCACTGCGTACCAGCCAGGGCCTTATTCCAAGACCTACGAGTTTGGTGTGGTGAACTTTGTGGATTGGTACAGCGAGCGTCTGCTGAACAATCTGGGGGCGGAGCCGGCGGCTTATCTCAAAGGTGTTCCAGTTCAGGGTTAAAGATCAAACAGCATCGCGAGCAAGCTTGCTCGCGATGGCGAACCCCCGAGCACCTCAGCCCCATCAGTCACCTCGCCTTCTTAAAACTGTACGAAATATGACCTATTGCGTTCGGCGCTATACCGCTCGTGGCTTCCAGTCTTCAGCAAACAACTTATCCACAGCTCCGCCCACAGTTAATGGGGACAACTTAGAGCTGGCGGGTAAATCGCTTCACGAAAACCGAATAAAAACCGTGACTTATTGAGAAGCACGTATTCTCTCAACGATTGGTTAATTTATAACCAAAGCCCTGAAAGCCGCGTAAAACAAGGCCTGTAGATGACCGCAAACACCTTATCCACAGAAGCACCAACAGAGTTTGGGGGCAAGTACTGAAACAGCGTCGACTTATCTTGAGGAACAGGCCCGTAAATATCGCAGTGCAGGCTGGCTGTGTTCTGTATGAAGGCTTGCGCGGTGCTATCTTCACGGCGCAGTGAAGGTGGTTACGTTACCCACACGGGCGTTAGCCGAAATGTGGATAACTTTGGTCAACCGCTGAAATAGCCAGCTTTCTGAAAGTTTCATCGCGAGTGTTTTGCCCATCATTCAGCGAGGTTTAACCGTTGCACTGCATACCGTGGCACCGGCAGCGTTTATCTTCGGGCCCAAGGCTTCAGGTTTGGCGTTACAGGCGACCCGTTTCAGCCTGGCAGGTTCTCCGTATAGTTCTGCCGAGCCCGCGGTGTCAGCGCACCACGCCTTCTTCAATCAGCAACTTTAAAATCGCTTCGGCACCCGCTTGCGCAGTGACGCCTTTGAGCACCTGCCCCCCGCCGCCACTGGCCTTCGCGGTTGCGGCTTTCATGCGATCGGCGCCGCTCTTCGCCTTGATCACCTTCAATCGCTTCGGCCTTGGTTTGGCAGTCTGCAAAGTCGCCACCGTGAGCAGTTCATCGTCGATGACTTCCACGTCGTCAGCCTGCAAAACACCGCGTCGAGCCGGACCATAAGCGCTCTGCCGAGGCTTTGGCGCAGCGTTATCCACAGTTGCCAGAAACGGCAGACGCACTTTCAAGCGACGTCGTTGACCACGCGGCAAGGCCTGGAGCACCAGCGCCGAACCACCGTCGATGGACTCAACCTGAGCCAGCCCCACCACCAGCGGCCAGCCGAGGCTTTCCGCCAACAGAAAAGGCAACATCCCGGAGCCCTCACCGGTTTCCGCCTGACTCCCCGTCAGTACAACCTGGGCACCGGCGTCGCGCAGGTAAACAGTCAGCGCCGGCAAGGCATCGGCACCGCTGGGCTGTTCCAGTACATGCAACTGTTCCAGGCCCATGCCCAGATACGCCCGCAACGCAGGTTCCGCCACGTCGCCGGCATGCAGCACTTGCAAGTTATCCCCAGCCAGTTGCAAACCCAGCTCCACGGCCCGCGCATCCTGCTCGGCGCGGCGCGGCCGGCCGGAGGTCGGGTGGGCGCCGATGGACACCAGGCTGATGATTTTTGTGCTCATGACCTTTTCCTTCCCTTAAGCCGCATCGCGCTTGGCATCGTTGCGATAAGCCGTGACTGCATCGATCAAGGCTTGAAGAATTTCCGCACTCTCGCCAATCACCGACAAGTCTGCGCGTTTGATCATGTCGCAGCCCGGATCCAGATTCACCGCCACCACCTTGTCGCAAGCACCGATCCCTTGCAGGTGCTGGATCGCTCCGGAGATACCCACCGCCACGTAGACCCGCGCCGTGACCCAGGTGCCGGACGCGCCGACCTGGCGATCCCGCGCCATAAAGCCATCGTCCACCGCCACGCGGGATGCGCCCTCAGTGGCACCCAATGCCTGGGCGGTTTTGTGAAAAAGCTGCCAGTCTTTGACGCCATTGCCGCCGGAGAAAATGAATTCCGCTTCGGCCATCGGAATGGCAGCCGGGTCTACCGCCACCGCGCCCAGATCTTCGATTCGCGTCAGGCTGCGCGCCACGGTTGTGGATAACTCCACCGGCAGCGCCTCATGACGGGTTTCGCTGACAGGTTCGGCACATTCGGCGGCGGCCAGAATCAGTCGTGCCACCGGCCGTGCCAAATCCTGCAGCCCGGCGCCGGCACGGCCGATACATTGCTCATCCTTGACCTGCCAGACCCGCGTGGCCGGGCGTTCGCCGATGGCTGCGGCAAACCGCCGACCCAGTTCCCCACCGCCGCTGCGGCTATCGGGCAGCAGCCAATGGCGTGGATTGAACTGGTTATCCACAGCGCGCAGTCCCTGCACGCGTTGGTCCGGCGCGTAACCGCTGAATGCTTCGCCCTCAAGCACCAGCAAGCGATCGACGCCTGCGGTCGCAAAAGCATGTTCCTTGTGTTCGCCAAACACCACGGCCAACACCGCGCCTTCCTTGCCCGCCAACTGATGCGCCAGACCAAGCAAATCACGATCGTGGCTGCTCAGGCGGCCACCGACCATGTCCGGCACGACGCTGATGTAAAACGCAGGTTCGGGCACTTGATGCAACGGCAATTGCACCTCAACGACGGCCGAACGTTTGCTCGCCCCGCCCTGCTGAGCGCCGCTGCGGTCGATACGTTTGATGCCGTTGGGGCCGATAAAACCGATGCCATGGGGATTCTTGCGGATGACGCCGTTAGGGCCCATCCAGCTGTGCTGCACCGGTTGCATGGCCGCGTGCAGCGGGTGCAGACGGTTGCGGGCGATCCACTCGGCGCGCGGGTCGCGGCGGATAATGTCGCTCATCAGTGAGCCTCCGCAGGTTCACGTTTGGCCGGGGAATTCGGCTTGTTCGCCGGCGCGTCTTCGAGCAACGCGTCGGCCACCAGTTCGGCGATGTCTTTAATCAGCGGGCGCGGTTCGACCACGCCTTCGAGCATCGCGGTGCACTGTGGACAACCCACGGCCACCAGCTCGGCGCCGGTTTCGCGGATGTCGTCCATGCGCATGTCGGGAATACGTTGTTTGCCCGGAATGTCGGTGATCGGCGCGCCGCCGCCACCGCCGCAGCAGCGCGAGCGAAAACCGGAACGTTGCATCTCTTTCACCTCGATCCCGAGCGCGCGCAGCACTTCACGCGGCGCCTCGTATTCACCGTTGTAACGGCCGAGGTAGCACGGGTCGTGATAGGTCACGCTGCTGCCTTTGTGCTGGCCGAGATTGAGCGCGCCCGCACCGATGATTTCCGCCATGTAGGTGCTGTGGTGTTGCACCAGGTAATGACCATCGAAGGCGCCGTACTCGTTTTTCAGCACATGGAAACTGTGCGGATCACAGGTGACGATGCGGTTGAAACTGTATTTGGCCAAGGTCCTGATATTGCGCTTGGCCAATAACTGGAAGGTTGCTTCGTCGCCCAGCCGTCGTGCCACATCGCCGCTGTCGCGCTCCTCCAGACCCAGCACGGCGAAGTCGACCCTGGCCGCTTTCAGCACTTTGACGAAGGCGCGCAAGGTGCGCTGGTTACGCATGTCGAAGGCACCGTCGCCGACCCAGAACAGCACGTCTACGGATTTTTTTTCGCTGAGCAGCGTGAGGTTCAAGTCCGCCGCCCAGTTCATCCGCCCCCCCGGCGCGAAACCACCCGGATTATCGGTGGCGATCAGGTTTTCCAGAACTTCGGCGCCCTTGTTCGGCGTCGCGCCTTTTTCCAGGGTCAGGTGGCGGCGCATATCCACGATGGCGTCGACATGCTCGATCATCATCGGGCATTCCTCGACGCAGGCGCGGCAAGTGGTGCAGGACCACAAGGTTTCGGCGTCGACCAGCCCGTTGACGATCGGTTGATGCGGGTTGCCAGCGTGTTCGCCGATGGGCTTGCCCGGATACGGGCTACCGGCAAATTTTGCATCGGTGCCGCCAGCCAGGCCGACGACCATGTCCTGAATCAGTTTTTTCGGATTCAACGGCTGGCCGGCCGCAAACGCCGGGCACGCCGCTTCGCACTTGCCGCACTGCACGCAGGCGTCGAAACCGAGTAGCTGGTTCCAGGTGAAATCCCTGGGTTTTTCCACGCCCAGCGGTGCGCCCGGATCATTGAGGTCCAAGGGTTTCAACCCGGTGGACCGACCGCCGCCAAAACGTTCGGCACGCCGGTGCCAGGCCAAATGCAGCGCGCCGGCGAAGGCATGTTTCATCGGCCCGCCCCAGGTCATCCCGAAGAACAATTCCGACACGCCCCAGAGCACGCCGCCAAAGAGGATCGCCGCCAGAACCCAGCCACCAAAATCTTCGGGGAGGACGCCAGCCACTGGCAGCGTCAACAGGAAAAACGATGCCGAAAACGCCAGCAGGCTTTTCGGCAGGCGCATCCACGGGCCTTTGGACAGTCGAGCCGGCGGATTCAAACGGCGCATGAACATGAAGATCGCGCCGACGAACATCACCGCCGAAGCGATCAGCAGCGCAAAACCCAGTACGCGACTGTGCAGGCCCAGACCATGCACCAGAATCGCCAGCAGCGCCGCCAGGACAAATCCGCCGGCCGTGGCCACGTGGGTGTTGGCGATGTATTTATCGCGCGCGACCACGTGGTGCAAATCGACCATGTAGCGCTTGGGCATGGCGAGCAGGCCACCGATCAGGTCGACTTTCGAAGCCCGCCCGCGGCGCCACATTGCTGCCCGCCGTAACGCGCCGAGGACAGCAAGACCCAGGGCAGCGAACAACAGAATTGGAAGAAGGGTGTTCAACATCAGAGTCACCTCAAGCGGCAAGCTTCAAGCCAAAAGCGGCAAGTAAAAGCCGGTCACCCATCGCTCTTTCTTGCAGCTTGAAGCTTGCAGCTTGTGACTGTTCTTAAAAATCCTTGCACAACCGCAGCGCGTCATAGATCGCCGCATGCACGTTGCGCTGCGCCACACAGTCGCCGATGCGAAACAGCAAATAGCCGTCGCCGCTCTGCTCCAGGCAAGGTTGCGGCTTGATCGCAAACAAGGCTTCGACGTCGATCTGGCCCTTGTTGCGCGAGCCCTCCTTCATTGCGTAATAGATTTCCTCGTCCGGACGCACGCCGTTTTCGATGACCACCTGATCAACCACCCGCTCCTCTTTGGCGCCGGTGTATTCGTTTTCCAGCACGGCGACCAGCTTGTCGCCTTCGCGGTAAACCTTCTCCAGCATCATGTCGCCGGTCATGATCACTTCTTTGGGGTACATGCTGCGGTAATAAGTCGGGAACGACGTGCCGCCCATGGCCACACCCGGTTTGATGTCATCGGTGACGATCTCGACCTGGCTGCCCTTGTCGGCAAGATAATCGGCGGTCGACATCCCGGTGAATTCACAGATGGTGTCGTAAACCAGCACGTTTTTTGCCGGCGCGACTTTGCCATCGAGGATGTCCCAGCTGCTCACCACCAAGCCTTCGGCCGCGCCCCAGTGTTCATTCTGTTCAACGAACGGATGGCCACCGACCGCGAGCACCACCACGTCGGGGCGCACGTCGAGAATGGTCGACGCATCGGCCGCCACGCCCAGGCGCAAATCGACTTTCAGCCGCGCCAACTCCAGCTGATACCAGCGGGTGATACCGGCGATCTGGTCGCGTTGCGGCGCTTTCGACGCCGTGGTGATCTGTCCGCCGATGAATTCCTTTTTCTCGAACAGCGTCACGTCGTGGCCACGTTCAGCGGCAACACGCGCCGCTTCCATCCCGGCCGGGCCGGCACCGACGACCACCACTTTGCGTTTCACCCCGGTGGTTTTTTCGATGATGTGCGGCAGGCCCATGTATTCACGGGAGGTCGCGGCGTTCTGGATGCACAGGACGTCCAGGCCCTGGTACTGACGGTCGATGCAGTAGTTGGCGCCGACGCACTGTTTGATCTGATCGATCTGGCCCATTTTGATCTTGGCAATCAGGTGCGGGTCGGCGATGTGCGCACGGGTCATGCCGACCATGTCGACGTAGCCGCCTTCCAGAATCCGCGTGGCCTGGTTCGGGTCCTTGATGTTCTGCGCGTGCAGAACCGGCGCCTTGACCACTTCCTTGATCCCGGCCGCCAGATGCAGGAAAGGCTCCGGCGGATAACTCATATTGGGAATAACGTTGGCCAGGGTGTTATGGGTGTCGCACCCCGAACCCACGACGCCGATGAAGTCGAGCATGCCGGTGTCGTCGTAGTACTTGGCGATCTGTTTCATGTCCTCATGGGACAAGCCGTCCGGGTGGAATTCGTCACCGCACAGGCGAATGCCGACGCAGAAATCCGGGCCGACTTCGGCGCGCACGGCCTTGAGCACTTCGAGGCCAAAGCGCATGCGGTTTTCGAAACTGCCGCCCCATTCGTCGTTACGTTTGTTGACGCGCGGGCTCCAGAACTGGTCGATCATGTGCTGGTGCACCGCCGAGAGTTCGACCCCGTCCAGGCCACCGGCCTTGGCCCGGCGCGCAGCCTGCGCATAGTTGCCGATCACCCGCCAGATTTCCTCCGGCTCGATGGTTTTGCAGGTGGCACGATGCACCGGCTCGCGCACGCCCGACGGCGACATCAAGGTCGGCCAGTTGAAGCCGTCCCACCGTGAGCGCCGACCCATGTGGGTAATCTGGATCATGATCTTGGCGCCGTGCTTGTGCATGGCGTCGGCCAGATTCTGGAAGTGCGGGATGATGCGGTCGGTGGACAGGTTCACCGAACTCCACCATTCCTGCGGGCTGTCGATGGCCACCACGGACGAACCGCCGCAAATGGCCAGGCCGATCCCGCCCTTGGCTTTCTCTTCGTAATACTTGACGTACCGCTCGGTGGTCATGCCGCCGTCGGTCGCGTAGACCTCGGCGTGCGCGGTGCTGAGCACACGGTTGCGGATGGTCAGTTTGCCGATCTGGATCGGCTGGAACATTGCTTCGAAAGCCATGACGGGTTCCTCGACTTACAACGGCTTGACGGTGAACAAACCGTCGTCGTGGCCTTCTTCGGAGCCACCGTAAACTTGCTCGGCAACGGTGCGGATCTGGCTGCCGCGCGCTTGCAGAATCTGGTCCATGGCGCCGGCAAACCAGCCGGTGAACATGTAGTCGACCTTGCGCCCGACCTTGCCGTACACGTAGACGAAGGCCGAGTGCTCGAGCTTGACGCTGGCAGTGCCTTTGTCGAGGTCGATGTCCTGAATTTTGAACAGGCCCCAACCGCGTTGCGACAGGCGTTTCATGTAGTGCTCGAACACCGCGACGCCTTCCAGGCCATGGCACTCGGCTTCTTTTTCACACCAGTGCCAGGCGGATTTGTAGCCGGCCTTGTAGAGGATCTCGGCGTAGGCCTCGGCGCCCAGCACTTCCTCGATGCCCATGTGGTTGTTGACGAAGAAATGCCGCGGCACGTACAACATCGGCAGGGCGTCTGAGGTCCAGACACCGGTTTCGCTGTCGACTTCGATTGGCAATTGCGGGGCGATCTTGGCCATGGAAACTTGACTCCAGAAAATTGGAAAATGATGTTATGTAGCAGCTGCCGAGGCACGAAGGCTGCGTTGCGTGTCCGCAGGTCCGCCCTTGAGGGCCGCTTCGCAGCCCGACGCAGCCTCGTGCCTCGGCAGCTGCTACAGGGAATGAGGGCTCTATTCGCCCCAGACGTTGGCTAAGACATTCACCCAGTTCTCGCCCATGATCTTGCGCACCACGCGCTCGGAATGGCCGCGCTTGAGCAGTGTTTCGGTGAGGTTCGGGAACTCGCCGACGGTACGGATGCCCAGCGGGTTGATGATCTTGCCGAAGCTGGTGAGGCGGCGGGCGTAGCCCTTGTCATGGGTCAGGTATTCGAAGAAGTCCTGGCCATGACCCTGGGTGAAGTCGGTGCCGATACCGATAGCGTCTTCACCGACCAGGTTCATGGTGTATTCGATGGCTTCGGCGTAGTCGTCGATGGTCGAATCAATGCCCTTGGCGAGGAAGGGCGCGAACATGGTCACGCCGACGAAGCCGCCGTGATCGGCGATGAACTTCAGTTCTTCATCGGATTTGTTGCGCGGGTGGACTTTCAGCCCCGACGGCAGGCAGTGCGAGTAACAGACTGGCTTCTTCGATTCCAGAATGACTTCCTCGGAAGTCTTCGAACCGACGTGGGACAGGTCGCACATCACACCGACGCGGTTCATCTCGGCAACGATTTCACGACCGAAGCCCGAGAGGCCGCCATCGCGCTCGTAGCAACCGGTGCCCACCAGGTTCTGGGTGTTGTAGCACATCTGCACGATCCCGACGCCGAGCTGCTTGAACACCTCGACATAGCCGATCTGGTCTTCGAACGCGTGAGCATTCTGGAAACCGAAGAGGATGCCGGTCTTGCCCTGCTCCTTGGCTTTGCGGATGTCGGCGGTGGTGCGCACGGGAATCACCAGGTCGCTGTTTTCGCGAATCAGTTTCTGGCTGGCGGCGATATTGTTGACGGTCGCCTGAAAGCCCTCCCACACCGACACGGTGCAGTTAGCCGCAGTCAGGCCGCCTTTGCGCATATCTTCAAACAGCTCGCGGTTCCACTTGGCGATAATCAGCCCGTCGATAACGATGCTGTCGGCGTGCAATTCGGCTGGGCTCATCAGGCTGTCCCCACTGGTCGATTCATGCGCCGAATCGTGTGCCGGCGCTTTGGGGCCAGCATATGCCTCGGTGCCTTGACGACCGGGTGCAAAAACGACAGGGGAATTGCCGAAAGCGTCAATCCGCGACAAAGGGTCGTCGCGCAACGTCACCGGCCACCTGTTCAAGGGCACCGGCATGCGCCAGAATCCGCCGCATCACTGGAAAGCCACAATAAAAAAGGGCAGCGGCGCAATGAAATCGATCTTCCTGGCTTTGGCACTGATAGCGACCGGCGTACACGCGGCCGAAGAGTCCGACATCAACCCGTGCGACGCCGTCGAAAACGACGTGCAAACCCTGGAATGCTCGGCTTACAGCCGGGCCGCCGCCGAGGGTCTTCTCGCCGAAAACTACCTCAGCCTCGGCGAGCGCATGCAGTCGCTGTACGGCAACAACCCGGCGCAGTTGAGCGACATCACCACCAAACTCAAAACGGCCCAGCAACAATGGCTGAAAACCCGCGACGCCGACTGCGCCGTGGAAGCCTTCCCGGCGACCGGGGGCAGCAAGGCGTTCACGATTGCGCAGAACGACTGCGTGGCACGGATGAGTGATGAGCGGTCGGAGTTTTTGGAGTTGATTGGGCAAGAGTAGTTTGGCAATACGGCAGCTAACTTGAGCTGTAGGCTGCACCCACATTTTGTGAAAGGGATCGACATGAAAATCTGCGGCATCGAAATCAAAGGCAGCGAAGCGATCATTGCCGTGGCGTCCCTTGACGGTCAGGTGCTGAGCCATCAGCCACTGGCGACCAAGAAAATTGCCCTGGAGGATGACGACGAAGCGGCGAATGTAAAAGTCTTTGCCGCTCACGTCGCGTCGTTTGTGCGCGAGAACTCCATCGACCGGATCGCGATCAAGAAACGCAGCAAGAAAGGCGAGTTTGCCGGTGGGCCGACCACGTTCAAGATCGAAGGCGTTTTTCAGTTGCTGGACAGTTGTGAAGTGACGCTGCTGTCACCGCAAACCATCAATGCGCAGGCGAAGAAGCACGATTTCGAGCTGCCCGGGACACTGAACAAGTATCAGCATGAAGCGTATAAAGCGGCCTGCTCGGCCCTGATGAAGAAGTAACCTGCAGCCAACACGAATCAACTGTGGGAGCCAGCCTGCTGGCGATGAGGGAGTGTCAGTCAACAACATTGTTGACTGACCAAATGCCATCGCCAGCAGGCTGGCTCCCACAATGGTTTTGTGTGAACGTCCTCAGGCCTTTGCAGTGCGCCGGTCTTCCCGCGGGCAACGCGCAAAGCGCGCCCGATAACTGCGGGTGAAATACGACGGGGATTCGAAACCGCAGGCAATGCTCACTTCCAGCACGCTCATGTCCGTTTGGCGCAGCAACTGCCGCGCCTTATCCAATCGCAAGCGCAGATAGAAATTGCTCGGCGTATCGTTCAAATGCAGGCGAAACAAACGCTCCAGTTGTCGCCGCGTCACTTTGATCGATTCCGCCAGCGCCAGCGTGCTCAGGGGCGGCTCGCTGTGCTGCTCCATCTCGCCGATGACCTGCACCAGTTTCTTGTTGCGGATGCCATAACGCGTGGCCACTTCCATGCGTTGGTGGTCTTGACGTGGACGGATGCGGCCAAGCACGAACTGTTCGCTGACCTGGATCGCCAGTTCCGGACCATGCGCCTGGGCGACGAGATCGAGCATCAGGTCGATGGAGGCAGTGCCGCCAGCCGACGTGATGCGCTTGCGGTCGATTTCGAACAGCTCCTGGGTCACGCTGAGCTGTGGATAAGATTCCTTGAACGCGTCGATGGCCTCCCAGTGCAGCGTCAGCCGATGGCCATTGAGCAGGCCCGCTTCGGCGAGGACGAAACTGCCGGTGTCGATGGCGCCCAGCGTCACACCTTCGCTGTCGAGCCGCCGCAGCCAATGCTGCAGTGCCGGCGTTGAGAATTTCAGCGGTTCGAAGCCGGCAATCACCAGCAGCGTGGCGCCTTGCTTCAAGGGTTCCAGCGCGGCATCGGCGTTGACTGACATGCCGTTGCTGGCCAACACCGCGCCGCCATCGGCACTCAGCACATGCCAGCGATACAGCTCGCCGCGAAAACGATTGGCGACGCGCAGGGGTTCTATTGCCGAGATGAAACCGATGGCCGAGAAACCCGGCATCAACAAAAAGTAGAAATCCTGGGACATTAAGCGCACTCGACTGGCAGGTAACGAGAGGCGGGTTGCGTGGAGACGTTGATACGCCAGTTACCCACGGCATTCAAGAGCACAGGTCGCTGCAGTGCAAGTGCGGGTCGCCGTAGTGCGCTTGTGCGGGGGCCAGGCTGCGTAACTTGGCATCACTGGCGCACAGATGCCCGGCCCCACAATAACGTCTGCCGAGGAACCCGACATGAAACGACTGATCAGCCGCTGTGTGCTTGCACTCGGCAGTACCGCTTTATTCAGCGCCAGCGTCCTGGCGGCCGAACCCGCTTCGTGCAAAAACGTGCGCATGGGCGTGGTCAACTGGACCGACGTGATCGCTACCAGCGCGATGACCCAGGTACTGCTCGACGGCCTCGGCTACACCACCAAACAAACCAGCGCCTCCCAGCAAATCATTTTCGCCGGGATTCGCGATCAGCGGCTGGACCTGTTCCTGGGTTACTGGAACCCGCTGATGACCCAGACCATCACGCCGTTTGTCAAGGCCAGGCAGGTCAAGGTGCTCGACGCTCCGAGCCTGAAAGACGCGCGCGCCACCCTCGCCGTGCCGACGTACCTTGCCGAAAAGGGTCTGAAAACCTTCGCCGACATCGCCAGATTCGAGAAAGAACTGGGTGGCAAGATTTACGGCATCGAACCCGGCTCGGGCGCCAATACCCAGATCAAAGCGATGATCGCCAAGAATCAGTTTGGCCTCGGCAAGTTCCAGCTGGTCGAGTCCAGCGAAGCCGGCATGCTCTCGGCAGTGGATCGTGCTGTGCGCCGCAAAGAGGCCGTGGTGTTCTTCGGCTGGGCGCCGCACCCGATGAATGTCAACGTGCAGATGACCTATCTCTCCGGCAGTGAAGATGCCTTGGGCCCGAACGAAGGTATGGCGACGGTCTGGACGGTTACCTCGCCGAACTACACGCAGCAGTGCCCGAACATCGGGCGTCTGCTGAGTAACCTGACCTACACCGCTGAAGACGAGAGCCGCATGATGCAGCCGTTGCTGGATCACAAGGACGCTCTTGAGTCCGCCAGGCAATGGCTGAAAGATCATCCGCAAGACAGGCAGCGCTGGCTCGAAGGCGTGACCACCTTCGATGGCAAGCCCGCGGCCGAGCACCTGCAACTCACCACCCAATGATGCCCTGATTGAACCACCGATTCGCAGCCCGCCGGGGCTGCGAACGGAATCATCACGCCCGCCATTCCATCAAGAACAGGAACCCGCCTCATGAACCACGACGTCATCATCACCTGCGCACTGACCGGTGCCGGCGACACCACCGCCAGAAGCCCGCATGTGCCGGTCACCCCGAAACAAATTGCCGCCGCCGCCGTGGAAGCGGCCAAGGCTGGCGCCACCGTGGTCCACTGCCATGTGCGCAATCCCGAAACCGGCAAGTTCAGCCGTGACGTCGCGCTGTATCGCGAAGTCATGGAGCGCATTCGCGAGGCCGACGTCGACATCATCGTCAACCTCACCGCCGGCATGGGCGGCGACCTGGAAATCGGCGCTGGCGAGAACCCGATGGCGTTCGGCGCCAACACCGACCTGGTCGGCCCATTGACTCGCCTGGCGCATGTCGAAGAACTGTTGCCGGAAATCTGCACCCTCGATTGCGGCACGCTGAACTTCGGTGACGGCGACACGATTTACGTCTCTACACCTGCGCAATTGCGTGCGGGCGCCAGGCGTATTCAGGAGCTGGGCGTGAAGGCCGAGCTGGAGATTTTCGACACCGGTCACCTGTGGTTTGCCAAGCAGATGATCAAGGAAGGCCTGCTCGACAACCCGTTGTTTCAACTGTGCCTGGGCATCCCGTGGGGCGCGCCGGCAGACACCACTACCATGAAAGCGATGGTCGACAACCTGCCGGCAGACGCGGTCTGGGCCGGTTTCGGCATCGGTCGCATGCAGATGCCGATGGCGGCGCAAGCGGTGCTGCTGGGCGGCAACGTGCGGGTCGGGCTGGAAGACAACATCTGGCTGGATAAGGGCGTGCTGGCGACTAACGGCCAATTGGTCGAACGCGCCTCGGAAATTCTCAGCCGCCTCGGCGCCCGGGTTCTGACCCCGGCGCAAGGCCGGGTAAAAATGGGCCTGACCCAGCGCGGCTAAACCGCAATGCAAAACCCTGTAGATCACCGAATGCTTTCAGGAACTCGCCATGACCTTTATTACTGATATCAAAACCTTCGCCGCCCTCGGCAGCGGTGTCATCGGCAGCGGCTGGGTAGCCCGCGCGCTCGCCCACGGCCTCGATGTGGTGGCCTGGGACCCGGCGCCCGGCGCCGAAGCTGCGCTGCGCAAACGCGTCGCCAATGCCTGGGGCGCGCTGGAGAAACAAGGGCTGGCGCCGGGCGCCTCACAGGACCGTCTGCGCGTTGTCGCGACCATTGAAGAATGTGTTCGCGAGGCTGATTTCATCCAGGAAAGCGCGCCTGAGCGGCTGGATCTGAAACTGCAACTGCACAGCAAAATAAGCGCCGCCGCCAAGCCGAATGCGCTGATCGGCTCCAGTACTTCAGGCCTGCTGCCCAGCGAGTTTTACGAAAGCTCGACGCACCCGGAACGTTGCGTGGTCGGGCACCCGTTCAACCCCGTTTATCTGCTGCCACTGGTGGAAGTGGTGGGCGGTAAAAACACGGCGCCCGAAGCGGTGCAAGCGGCGATGAAAGTGTATGGGGCATTGGGCATGCGGCCGTTGCATGTGCGCAAGGAAGTGCCCGGTTTTATCGCTGACCGTTTGCTTGAGGCGTTGTGGCGCGAGGCGTTGCATCTGGTCAACGACGGTATGGCGACGACCGGGGAGATCGATGATGCAATCCGTTTTGGCGCGGGTTTGCGCTGGTCATTCATGGGGACATTTCTGACCTATACGCTCGCGGGTGGCGATGCGGGAATGCGCCACTTCATGGCCCAGTTCGGGCCGGCGTTGCAGTTGCCGTGGACGTATCTGCCGGCACCCGAGCTGACCGATAAATTGATTGATGATGTGGTGGATGGCACCCGTGATCAACTCGGCAGACACAGTATTTCGGCGCTTGAACGTTATCGCGATGATTGCTTGCTGGCGGTGCTGGAGGCAGTGAAGACCACCAAGCAAAACCACGGGATGGCGTTCAGCGAATAATCGGCCAGCAACACGGACCTCATCGCTAGCAGGCCCACATTGGAACGCGGTCACCTGTGGGAGCTAGCCTGCTAGCGATGACGATAGCCGAATCTCCACTTGTTCCGGATCAGACATCATGCCCACCCTCACCACCTGCCAAACCAGAATCATCCCCGACTGGGTCGACTACAATGGCCATCTGCGCGACGCTTTTTACCTGCTGATATTCAGCTACGCCACGGACGCCTTGATGGACCGTCTGGGCATGGACAGCAACAATCGCGAAGCCAGCGGCCATTCACTGTTCACACTCGAAGTGCACCTCAATTACCTGCACGAAGTGAAACTCGATGCCGACGTCGAAGTGCACACGCAAATCATCGGCCACGACAGCAAACGCCTGCACCTCTACCACAGCCTGCATGTGATCGGTGATGACAAGGAACTGGCCGGGAATGAACAGATGCTGCTGCACGTTGACCTCGACGGGCCGCGCTCAGCACCCTTCGGCGAAGAAACGCTGCACAAACTGCAAGCCATCGTCGCCGGTCAAGCAGACCTGCCCGCCCCTCAATACACCGGTCGCGTGATTGCCCTGCCTGCCAGAAAATAATCGGGTGATTGCAGCAGTGGACCGCGCTATCGTTCTTCGCGGGCAAGCCACGCTCCCACAGGTTTTGCGTCGCTCAACGCATTGGCGGCTGACCTCAATCCTGTGGGAGCGATTTCCACAGGCAAAAAAAACCCCGATCAAGCCGTGCCAGGACCGGGGCAGAGGTGGGTCTGTTGAGGAGCTGTTGCGCGAGGGTGACCAAACCTTCGTGTAGTCAGCTGAGGCCAGTGTGCCTTCTCCCGTTCGCGGCAAGTTAGCCGAAAACGACCTGTTCATAGGTATCGCGGCCATCACGACAAAACGGCCTTGCCGCCTCCCCCCGGCCCTTCCAGAATCGAACCACGACCCCATTCTCCAAAGAAGGATTCGCGTCATGATGCACGCCGATTTGATCGATCAGGAAGACCTGCTGGGCCAGCTGAAATCGTTGGGTTTTCAAGTACCGAGCGGTGCCACGGCCGAGCAGGCTTGCGAGTGTGCGGTGCGAGGGCTGAACGATGAACGGGCGATGACCCTGCGCACGATGGTCAAGCACATGTACACCAGCAGCGCGACCATCCTGCCGGCCGTGCGCCAGGCCATCGACAAACAGCTGTTGCCGGCGTTGGCGGAGTATCAGCAGAGCCGTAGCACCTGATAGCCTGTGGCGAGGGGGCTTGCCCCCGTTGGGTCGCGAAGCGGCCCTGAAATCTTTGCGACTGCTAAGCAGCCGAACGGGGGCAAGCCCCCTCGCCACAACGGTTTAGAGCCGGACGCTGGCAAATGTCGACTCGTTCCGCGCCTGACTCAACGCCGACAATGGCCCGGACAACGGCGACAGCACCAGCGCTTGTGGCAGCGGCATCATCGCCACTTGTTGTGTGGTGTTGGAACCGACGCGTTCGTCACGCGGCGGAATGCCGAAGTATTCGCGGTAGCACTTGGAGAAGTGCGGTGTGGAGACGAAGCCGCAGACCGACGCCACTTCGATGATCGACATCGGCGTTTGTTTGAGCAGCTGCCGAGCACGAATCAGGCGCAGTTTCAGGTAATAGCGCGACGGCGAGCAGTGCAGGTACTTCTGGAACAGGCGCTCCAGCTGACGCCGCGACACAGCGACGTACACCGCCAGTTCATCGAGGTCGATCGGCTCTTCGAGGTTGGCCTCCATCAGCGCGACAATTTCCTGCAACTTCGGCTGGTTGGTGCCGAGCATGTGCTTGAGCGGTACGCGCTGGTGATCCTGCTCGTTGCGGATGCGCTCGTAGACGAACATCTCAGAGATCGCGGCGGACAGTTCACGCCCGTGGTCGCGGCTGATCAGGTGCAGCATCATGTCCAACGGCGCGGTGCCGCCAGAGCTGGTAAAACGGTTACGGTCGAGGGTGAACAGGCGCGTGCTCATGGCCACACGCGGGAACGCTTCCTGCATCGCGGCCAGGCATTCCCAGTGCACGCTGCAATCGAACCCGTCGAGCAGGCCGGCGCAGGCCAACGCCCAACTGCCGGTGCAGACTGCGCCGAGACGCCTGGACTGACGCGCCTGGCTCTGCAGCCACGACACGTGTTCGCGGGTGACGGTGCGCTGGATGCCGATGCCGCCGCAAACGATGATGGTGTCCAGGGAAGGTGCTTTGTGCATGGAGGCATCAGGCGTGATTTGCAGACCGTCACTGGCCCAGACCTGACCGCCATCGACGGTGAGCGTGGTCCAGCGATACAGCTCGCGACCGGACAACTGGTTGGCCATGCGCAGCGGTTCCACTGCAGAGGCCAAAGAAATCAGCGTGAAATTGTCCAGCAGCAAAAAGCCGATGGATTGAGGCGCACGGTTCTGGGGTTGGGCCCCGGAGTTGAACGTCGTCATCGTGGTATCTCCTCACACAAAGCGGGTGATGGCCTCAGGCGGAGGCTCTTGTTATTGCCATCGTTCTCGCGTGGGAGACGGGCTTTGATATGAAAGAGCAATTGCCATGCCTAAAATTGAATGCGCGTTCAATAACTCCTGAAAACGACCTCTGAGTGTGTCTGGATATGACGTGCACAGACGGTGGAATTCAAGTGCCATCAATGGCTGCAAGTGATGGGTTTCAACGGGTGTGAGCAGATCGGTAGCACTTGTGGGAACAGGGCTGCGAGGGGTTGGCAGAGAGTGTCACCGCAAGCACGGGTGACGGGTGGTTGTGACCGGTATTTATCTTTCCCCCGCAGAGCGCGGCTTATCTGTAAGCGACGCGCCGAAACGTGGCGCGTTTGGAATGGCGTGCTCACTTAGCGCGCAGTTTTGATTGGTGTGAAGCAAATGAAGTCCCCTGTGGCGAGGGGGCTTGCCCGGGACTGTCAGAAATTTTGTGTTCGGGCATAACATGAGCAAGAGGTGCATGTATGCCAACCAAAAAGAAACCCGCGTTGCGAGAATTACCAAAAATACCGAAAGAGCTGCTCGAGCAGTTTGCTGACGGGCCGATGACCGCTGAAGCCATCGAGGATGCGTCTGCGGCGTTCAAGAAGGCTCTGATCGAGCGAGCCTTGAACGCCGAACTCGGCCATCATCTGGGCTATCCGCCGGGCGCGCAGCGCCCCGAGGATGAAACCAACCAGCGCAATGGGAAAAGCGCTAAGACGGTTCTGACCGGTGACGGCCCGCTGCGGCTGGATATTCCCCGCGACCGAGACGGTAGTTTTTCACCCATTCTGATTCCGAAACACGAGCGGCGGTACACCGGCTTCGACGACAAGATCATCGCCATGTATGCCCGTGGAATGACTGTCCGGGAAATCCGTGCATTTCTCTCCGAGCAATATGGGACGGATGTCTCGCCTGACTTCATCAGCTCTGTCACCAGCGAAGTCATGGACGAAATCACTTCGTGGCAACAGCGGCCTTTAGAACCGATGTACCCGGTCATTTTCTTTGATGCCCTGCGCGTCAAAATCCGTGAAGAGGGCTTGGTGCGCAACAAGGCAATCTATTTGGCATTAGGGGTTTTGCCCGATGGAACGCGCGATATTCTGGGGATCTGGATCGAGAACACTGAGGGTGCAAAGTTCTGGATGAAGGTTTTCAACGACCTCAAGACACGCGGCGTCGGTGATGTGCTGATCGCTGTAACAGACGGCCTAAAAGGCATGCCAGAAGCCTTGAGCGCGGTGTTTCCGGCGACGACGTTGCAAACCTGCATCGTTCATCTGATCCGCAATAGCCTTGATTACGCGGCGTGGGATAAGCGCCGGGAACTGGCCAAAGCGCTCAAGCCGGTCTATCAGGCAGTCACCGCCGAAGCGGCCGAACAGGCGCTGGATGCTTTTGAAAACGGTCCATGGGGCAAGCAGTATCCGACGGTAGTGGCAGCCTGGCGGCGCGCTTGGGATCGAGTAATTCCATTCTTCGTCTTCCCGCCCGCCATTCGAAAAGTGATCTACACAACCAACGCAATCGAGAGCATCAACGCTCAGCTACGCAAGATCATCAAGACCCGCGGGCACTTCCCAACCGACGATGCGGCAACCAAGCTGATCTGGCTGGCACTACAAAACATCACCGCCAATTGGGGCAGCGCGGCGCACGACTGGAAGAGTGCAATGAATCAATTTGCAATTCTGTACGGAGACAGATTTATCAGGCCGACCTGGTAAAAATACGGCCTGCCTGACGGCAGGCCATTACCGGCCCGCACACAAAAAATCTGATACTCCCGCTTGCCCCCGTTCGGCTGCGCAGCAGACGCAAAGATTCAGGGCCGCTGCGCGACCCAACGGGGGCAAGCCCCCTCGCCACAAAATCGCCCTGCCACAGCATTCTCTTTGCCATGGAAATCCCATCGGCACAGGTTTCTCATCTCAACACTCCACCGCACTCACCGCCAACCCGCCCCGAGAAGTTTCTTTATATTTGTCATGCATATCCGCCCCGGTATCGCGCATGGTGCGAATCACCCGGTCCAGCGAGATAAAGTGCTGACCATCCCCACGTAACGCCATTTGCGCAGCATTGATCGCCTTCACCGCCGCAATCGCATTGCGTTCGATGCACGGCACCTGCACCAGCCCGCCGACCGGATCGCAGGTGAGTCCGAGGTTATGCTCCAGACCGATCTCCGCCGCGTTGCACAATTGCTCCGGCGTGGCACCCAGAATTTCCGCCAAACCCGCCGCAGCCATGGCGCATGCCGAACCAACCTCGCCCTGACAGCCGACTTCCGCGCCGGAAATCGATGCGTTCTTCTTGCACAGAATCCCCACCGCCGCCGCACTGAGCAAGTAGTCGACCACGTTGGCTTCGGTCACCACCTCGCTGAACTTCATGAAGTAGTGCAACACCGCCGGAATGATCCCTGCCGCGCCATTGGTCGGCGCCGTAACCATACGCCCGCCGGCCGCGTTTTCTTCATTGACCGCCAGGGCGAACAGGTTGACCCATTCCATCGCACTGAGTGTCGAGCCGATCACGTTGGGCTTGTTCAGCTCCTGCAAACTGCGATGCAGTTTTGCCGCACGGCGCCGCACATTCAGACCGCCAGGCAGGATGCCTTCGTGCTTGAGGCCTTGCTCGACGCAATCTTGCATGGCGCGCCAAAGCGTCATCAGGCCGGCGCGGATTTCTTCTTCGCTGCGCCAGACCTTTTCGTTCGCCATCATCAATTCGGCAACGCGCAGGTTGTGCCGTTTGCACAGGCCGAGCAGTTCGACCGCGCTGGAAAAATCGTAAGGCAACACGGTGCGATCAAGGTCCACTACGCCGCTGCAAGCTTGCTGCTCATCGACCACGAAACCGCCGCCGATGGAATAGTAGGTGTCGCGATGCAGCTCGCCCTCATCGCCTTCGGCAACCAGGGTCATGGCATTAGGATGGAACGGCAGGTTTTCATCGATCAGGCGCATGTCCCGCGTCCACGTGAATGAAATCGGGAAGCGACCGTCGAGCAGCAGCGTGCCGGTTTCCCGCAGCGCTGCGATGCGGATGCCGATCAGCGACGGATCGATCGCATCCGGCCATTCGCCCATCAAGCCCATGATCACCGCGTTGTCGCTGCCGTGCCCGATGCCGGTGGCGGACAGCGAACCAAACAGCTGAACTTCGACGCGTCGCACGCGCTCCAAAAGACCCTGCTCACGTAAACCTTGCACGAACAGCGCTGCGGCGCGCATCGGTCCCACGGTGTGCGAGCTGGACGGGCCGATGCCGATTTTGAACAAGTCGAAAACGCTGATAGCCATGACTGCCGAACTCCTGGATGTACCAACTCCCGGCGCAAAAGCGCCCGGTGACGGAGCTGCTACGCTCAAGCTGCAATCCGTCGGGATGGCCGCATCATCAGGCTTTTACTGCGTCGTCCGGCGTCTGACACCGACGCGATCATGCCCACTAACGCCGCACGGGTCTGACGCACCGCTTTCGCCGTTTTCTGGCGGCCCGGCTCGGTAATCGGGGCCGAAAAAAGCTGTAAACGACGTCACCGACACTGGATGCGACCATCCCTGTACTGGTTACGACGCACCCTGTAGGCGTCAGATTTTCACTGGTACATGATCGTATCGACTCGATTGCAAGGCGCCGCGGTAGAGATGTCTTCAAAACGCCATCCAACCGCAACCTATAAGTGCGGTGGTCCAGTCGGAACACTGCCAAAAAAAACACCAAGGAGTCCATCCATGAAAGGTTCCCCGTCGTTGTTGTTGGCCGCCATGCTGAGTCTGCCGGTTCTGGCGCAAGCTGCAGAACCGGCCCAATGCAGCACCGTTAATTTCTCCGATGTCGGCTGGACTGACATTACCGTCACCACCGCCACCACCAGCGTCGTGCTCGATGCCCTCGGCTACAAAACCAAAACCACGATGATTTCCGTGCCGGTCACTTATAAATCCCTGGCCGACGGCAAGAACATGGACGTGTTCCTCGGTAACTGGATGCCGACCATGGAAAACGACATCAAGGCCTACCGTGAAGCGGGCACCGTGGAAACCGTGCGCGCCAACCTGGAAAACGCCAAATACACCCTCGCTGTGCCTGAGGAGTTGTATAACAAGGGCCTGAAAGATTTCGCCGACATCGCCAAATTCAAGAAGGAACTCGACGGCAAGATCTACGGCATCGAACCGGGCAATGACGGCAATCGCCTGATCCAGAGCATGATCGACAAGAACGCCTTCGGCTTGAAAGACGCCGGCTTCAAGGTGGTCGAGTCCAGCGAGGCCGGCATGCTCTCGCAGGTCGATCGCGCCCAGCGCCGCAACACCGCCGTGGTGTTCCTGGGCTGGGAACCGCATCCGATGAACACCCGATTCAAGATGAAATACCTGACCGGCGGCGACGATTTCTTCGGCCCCAACTTCGGTCAGGCGACCATCTTCACCAACACCCGCAAGGGCTACGTACAGGAATGCAGCAACGTTGGACAGCTGCTGAAAAACCTGGCGTTCACCCTCGACATGGAAAGCACGCTGATGGGCAACGTCCTGGACGACAAGATCAAGCCTGATGCGGCCGCCAGGGCCTGGCTGAAAAAGAATCCACAGGTGCTCGATACCTGGCTCGCTGGCGTCACCACCATTGACGGTAAACCTGGCCTGGAAGCCGTGAAAGCCAAGCTCGCTCAGCCTTGAATTCAGGAGCATCGCTTACGCCGGACGACTTCGGTCGTCCGGGCTGTTATTTCCTTGCATGCGGACGTTCACTACCATGCTGATTGATCAGAAAATCCCTTTAGGCCAGTACATCGCAGGCTTCGTTGAATGGTTGACGCAACACGGCGCCAACACCTTCGACGCCATCGCCTTGTCACTGGAAACGATGATCCACGGCGTGACGTTCGCGTTGACCTGGTTCAACCCGCTGGCATTGATCGGCCTCGTTGCGCTCCTCGCACATTTCATTCAACGAAAGTGGGGGCTGACGGTCTTTGTCATTGCCTCCTTTCTGCTGATCCTCAATCTGGGGTACTGGCAGGAAACCATGGAAACCCTCGCGCAGGTGCTGTTCGCCACCTTCGTGTGCGTGCTGATCGGCGTACCGTTGGGCATCGTCGCCGCGCACAAACCGATGTTCTACACCGTGATGCGGCCGGTGCTCGATCTGATGCAGACCGTGCCGACTTTCGTGTACCTCATTCCGACCCTGACCCTGTTCGGGCTGGGCGTAGTCCCGGGCCTGATCTCGACGGTGGTGTTCGCGATTGCCGCGCCGATCCGCCTGACTTACCTGGGCATTCGCGATGTCCCCCAGGAACTGATGGACGCCGGCAAAGCCTTCGGCTGCTCGCGCCGTCAACTGCTTTCACGGATCGAATTGCCCCACGCCATGCCAAGCATCGCGGCCGGGATCACCCAGTGCATCATGCTGTCGCTGTCGATGGTGGTGATCGCCGCACTGGTGGGCGCCGATGGCCTGGGCAAACCCGTGGTCAACGCACTGAACACTGCTGATATCGCCCTGGGCTTTGAAGCCGGCCTGGCGATCGTACTGCTGGCGATCATGCTCGACCGTATCTGCAAACAACCCGACGCTAAAGCAGGGGGTGACGCATGAGCATTATTCGCTTCGAAGACGTCGACGTAATCTTCACCAAGGATCCGCGCGAAGCGCTGAAACTGCTCGACCAAGGCATGACCCGCAATGAAATCCTGAAAAAAACCGGGCAGATCGTCGGCGTTGAAAAAGCCAGCCTGGACGTCGAGAGAGGTGAAATCTGCGTGCTGATGGGCCTGTCCGGCTCCGGCAAATCCAGCCTCTTGCGTTGCATCAACGGGCTCAACACCGTCAGCCGTGGCAAGTTGTTTGTCGAGCACGAAGGCAAGCAGATCGACATCGCTTCGTGCACCCCGGCCGAGCTGAAAATGATGCGCACCAAACGCATCGCCATGGTGTTCCAGAAATTCGCCCTGATGCCGTGGTTGACGGTGCGCGAGAACATCAGTTTCGGTCTGGAGATGCAGGGACGTCCGGAGAAGGAACGCAAGAAACTGGTCGATGAAAAACTCGAACTGGTGGGCCTGACCCAGTGGCGAAACAAGAAGCCCGATGAGCTTTCCGGCGGCATGCAGCAGCGTGTAGGCCTGGCCCGCGCTTTGGCGATGGACGCCGACATTCTGCTGATGGACGAACCGTTCTCGGCGCTCGACCCGCTGATCCGCCAGGGCTTGCAGGATGAACTGCTGGAGCTGCAACGCAAACTGAGCAAAACCATCGTCTTCGTCAGCCACGACCTTGATGAGGCGCTGAAACTGGGCAGCCGCATCGCGATCATGAAGGACGGGCGAATTATTCAGTACAGCAAACCGGAAGAAATCGTTCTGAACCCTGCGGACGATTATGTGCGCACGTTCGTCGCGCACACCAACCCGCTGAACGTTCTGTGCGGTCGCAGCCTGATGCGCACCCTGGACAACTGCAAACGCATCAACGGCTCGGTTTGCCTCGATCCGGGTGGCGATTCCTGGCTGGATCTGGCGGAAGGCAACACCATCAAAGGCGCCCGTCAAAATGGAGAAAGCCTGGATCTGCAGAACTGGATTCCGGGGCAAGCGGTGGAAGGTCTGGCGCGTCGTCCGACGCTGGTGGATTCCAGTATCGGCATGCGCGATGCGCTGCAGATTCGCTATCAGACGGGAAACAAACTGGTGTTGCACGACAACAATAAAGTGGTCGGAATTCTCGGCGACAGCGAGCTGTATCACGCGTTGCTGGGCAAAAATATGGGTTAACCCGTCGCACACAAAAACGCCGCGAGAGAATCGCGGCGTTTTTGTCAGGGCAGATATCTGGCTTCGCAGCAGACTCCTGTGGCGAGGGGGCTTGCCCCCGTTGGGCTGCGCAGCAGTCCCAGATCCATTCACCGTTATCTTGCTGAAACAACGCGTTATCCAGTTTTGGGGCCGCTTCGCAGCCCAACGGGGGCAAGCCCCCTCACCACAGCCCCCTCACCACAATGTATCTTGGGCGCACTTGCAACTCAGCTATAAACCCGCCCAAGAAGTTGGCGATGGCTTTCAAACTGATCGAGCACATCACGGGTGATCTGCTCCTGAGTGAAGCCCATCAAGTCATAATCCTGGCTGCCGTTGTGCAGGTAAACCTCGGCGCGGTAGTAACGTGCGCGCGGCTCCTCGGCACTTTCCGCCGACGCCGTATCACTCGCCGCCGCCAGATACCCATCCAGACTCACCTCATACACGAACGGATTGCCCTCCTCCATCTCGATGCGCAGGCCCATGCAGCGCTTGGCCTTGCCCAGCAACGTCTGCACATCAAGACCTTGGCCACGCAGTTGCGCGGCGGCATCTTCCAGCGCCGGGCTGACCTGCCTGTCCATGAAGCGCTGAACGATCGACTGGCTCGGCTGCAAGTCCAGCTGCGTCAGGCGCTCGCTGAAACCACGACGGCCACGGGCGGCCAACTCTGCTTGCTCCTGTTCGATCTGCACGTCCTGGCGCATGGCCTTGTGCAAGCCGAACATGAAGAAAACCAGCACCACCGAGAACGGCAGGCCCGCCAGCACCACCATGGTTTGCATGGCTTCGAAGTTGCCCGCAAACAGCAGACCGATGGTCACCAGCGTGATCACCACCGACCAGAAGATGCGCAACCAGTGCGGCGCATCTTCATCAACGTTGCCGCCCTTGCAGGAAAGGTTGGCCATCATCACCGCGCCGGAATCCGCCGGGGTCAGGAACAACACAAAACCGACGAAAATCGAAACGCCGATCACTATCTTCGAAGCAGGGTAATGCTCAAGCAGTTGGTAGATCGCCATGGACGGCTGTTCCAGCGCGGTCCTGCCGAGTTCCACCGCACCATGGTTCATCACCAGGTCCAGGGCCGAGTTGCCGAAGATCGACAGCCACGCCAGGGTGAAGCCCAACGGGATCAGCAGCACACCCGCGACCAGTTCACGCACGGTGCGACCACGGGAAATACGCGCGATGAACATGCCCACGAACGGAGCCCAGGAAATCCACCAGGCCCAGTAGAACAGGGTCCACAGCCCCATCCAGCGCTCGGTCTTCTGCCCGTCGCCTTCGTACACATAAAGATCGAAGGTCTTCAGCACGATGCCATTCAGGTAATCGCCAACGTTTTGCACAAAACCGTTAAGCAGGTGCAATGTCGGCCCGAACAGCAAGACGAAAATCAGCAAACCGCTGAACAGCACAATGTTCAGATTGGACAGACGACGGATGCCGTTTTCCACGCCAGATACCGCAGCGATGGTCGCCACGGTGCTCATCACAATGATCACGATCAGCAGATTGGTATTGCTGTGTTGCATGCCAAACAGGTTTTCCAGACCGGACGACACCTGCAGCGAACCGATCCCCAGGTTGGTCACCAGCCCCAGCAGCGTTACGAACATGCCAAAACCGTCCACCGCATGACCGGCCGCGCCCTTGACCCAACGCTCGCCGACCAGCGGATACAGCGCCGAGCGCAACGCCAGCGGCTGATTGTGCCGGTAAGCGAAATACGCCACCGCCAGACCGACCAATGCGTAAATCGCCCAACCGTGCAGGCCCCAGTGCAGGAACGTCAGTTGCACAGCCTGACGCGCGGCAGTGGTGCTGGCCGCAACGCCTTCCGGTGGATTGAAATAATGATCAAGCGGCTCGGAAGCGCCGAAATACAGCAGCGAAATGCCGATGCCCGACGAGAACAGCATCCCCGCCCAGGCGCCGTAGCTGAAGTCCGGTGTATCGTCCTTGCTGCCCAGCTTGAGTTTGCCGTAAGACGAAAACGCCAGGCCAACCACAAACACCAGATAAGCAGCGATGACCACCATGTAGTACCAGCCGAAACTGCGCGACAACCAGGCCTGCGCCGTGGCGAGCAGTCTGCCAGCCTCTTGCGGGGCAATGATCAGGATCACAGTCAACAGCAGAATCAGCGCGGTAGAGGTGTAAAACACCCAACCGTTGACCGTCACCTTCTCGGGCGGGGTCTTTATCAGAGAGGCAGAACTCATGGCACAGCGGCTCCGGCAGTACGAGAGAAAAACACAAGGCAACGCGGAACCCGAGCAATCGGTCAGTTGGCAGCCGACAGACGGGTGATATAAAGACGTCCCCACTACGGCCAAACCGTGGAAGCACCGTGGCTTGCAGGTTTCCAGCCGTTTGGAGAGTCGTATCTGCGCCATTTACACGTAGGAAAAAGCTGTAAGCAGCGACGATTTGTCGCAGAGCTTATTCTTTGTTGATTGAACGTTCAATCAAAACAAAATAGACTGGCCCTCAATCCGATAGACGCGAGCCGTCTGCCGGAAGGCCTAAGGAGATGTGCAAGATGCCCAAGGTCGGTATGCAACCCATCCGCCGTCAGCAATTGATCGAAGCCACGATGCAGGCCGTAGATCAAGTCGGCATGGGGGATGCCAGCATTGCGCTGATCGCCCGTTTGGCCGGTGTCTCGAACGGCATCATCAGTCATTACTTTCAGGACAAGAACGGCCTGATCGCTGCCACGGCGCAGCACCTGATGAGCGTCCTCAGCGAGAACGTCACCGCGCGTCGTCAGGCGCTGACAGATGACAGCCCGCGCGCGCATCTTCAGGTGATTATCGAAGGCAACTTCGACGCCAGCCAGGTCAATGGCCCGGCAATGAAAACCTGGCTGGCCTTCTGGGCCACCAGCATGCACCACCCGTCATTGCACAGGTTGCAGCGGATCAACGATCACCGCCTGTATTCCAACCTGTGCTGCCAGTTCCGCCGTGTATTGCCGCTCAATGACGCGCGCAGTGCAGCACGTGGCCTGGCTGCTTTGATTGACGGTTTGTGGTTGCGCGGAGCGCTGTCGGGAGATGCTTTCGACACTGCCCAGGCGCTCCGGATCGCTTACGAATACATGGATTTTCAATTGGCCAAGCAGGTGAGTTAGAGCACACAGAATCGCTCTGCCCCTGAACTGCCACTGACCAGCGATGCCCGACGCTATAGGGCATCGCCCGGTGGTTAACGCCAACCACTTATGCACTTGCGAGGACACTATGGCCCGTTTCGAACTGCAAAAACTCTACATCGATGGCGGCTACTCTGACGCCAGCAGCGACGCCACTTTCGAAGCCATCAACCCGGCTACCGGTGAAGTCCTCGCAAACGTCCAGCGTGCGACCAAAGACGACGTTGAACGCGCCGTGGTCAGCGCCGAAAAAGGCCAGAAGATCTGGGCTGCGATGACCGCCATGGAGCGTTCGCGCATCCTGCGTCGTGCCGTTGATATCCTGCGCGAGCGCAACGATGAACTGGCTGCCCTGGAAACCCTGGACACCGGTAAATCCTTCTCCGAAACCAAATACGTCGACATCGTCACCGGCGCCGACGTACTGGAATACTACGCAGGCCTGGTGCCAGCTATCGAAGGCGAGCAGATTCCATTGCGCGATACTTCGTTCGTCTACACCCGTCGCGAGCCGCTGGGCGTTGTTGCCGGTATTGGCGCGTGGAACTACCCGATCCAGATCGCGCTGTGGAAATCCGCACCCGCCCTGGCCGCCGGTAACGCAATGATCTTCAAGCCGAGCGAAGTCACTTCCCTGACCACGCTGAAACTGGCCGAGATCTACACCGAAGCAGGCGTCCCGGCGGGCGTGTTCAACGTGCTGACCGGCAGCGGTCGTGAAGTCGGCACCTGGCTGACCGAGCACCCGCGCATCGAAAAAATCTCCTTCACCGGCGGCACCGACACCGGCAAGAAGGTCATGGCCAGCGCTTCGGCTTCGTCGCTCAAAGACGTGACCATGGAACTGGGCGGCAAGTCCCCGCTGATCATTTTCGATGACGCCGACCTCGATCGTGCCGCCGACACCGCGATGATGGCCAACTTCTACAGCTCCGGTCAGGTCTGCACCAACGGCACGCGCGTATTCGTCCCGAGCCACCTGAAAGCCGCCTTCGAAGCGAAGATCGCCGAGCGCGTTGCGCGCATCCGTATCGGTAACCCGCAAGACGAAAACACCAACTTCGGCCCGCTGGTCAGCTTCGCCCACATGGAAAGCGTGTTGGGCTACATCGCCAAAGGCAAGGAAGAAGGCGCTCGCGTACTGTGCGGCGGCGATCGTCTGACTGACGGCGAATTCGCCAAAGGCGCCTTCGTGGCCCCGACCGTGTTCACCGACTGCACCGACGAAATGACCATCGTACGCGAGGAAATCTTCGGCCCGGTGATGAGCATCCTGACCTACGAAACCGAAGAAGAAGTGATCCGTCGTGCCAACGACACCGACTTCGGTCTGGCCGCCGGCATCGTCACCAAAGACCTGAACCGCGCACACCGCGTGATTCATCAACTGGAAGCCGGTATCTGCTGGATCAACGCCTGGGGCGAATCCGACGCGAAGATGCCGGTCGGTGGCTACAAGCAGTCGGGCGTGGGGCGTGAGAACGGGATCAGCTCGCTGAACAACTTCACGCGCATCAAATCGGTACAGGTCGAACTGGGCGATTACGCCTCGGTTTTCTGATCTGCGCACAGTCTGGAGTGAACGCCATTGTGGCGAGGGGACTTGTCCCCGTTGGGCTGCTTAGCAGCCCCCACCCAGACACCGCGACTCTTCAGATAGAACCAGTCGCTGGTTTACGACTGCTGCGCAGCCGGACGGGGCGATGCGACGATTCGCTAAATCCCCTCGCCACAGGTGCGCAGCACTCGCCTGACCTGACCAACTTCAAAGAGGGTGCATTCAATGTCCCAAGAATTCGATTACATCATTATCGGTGCTGGTTCGGCCGGTAACACTCTGGCGACCCGTCTGACTGAAGACCAAGGCGTCACCGTTCTGCTGCTCGAAGCCGGCGGCCCTGACTATCGTCTCGACTTCCGCACGCAGATGCCGGCTGCCCTGGCATTCCCGCTGCAAGGCCGACGCTATAACTGGGCGTATGAAACCGATCCGGAACCCCACATGAACGGGCGTCGCATGGAATGTGGCCGCGGCAAGGGCCTGGGTGGTTCCTCGCTGATCAACGGCATGTGCTACATCCGCGGCAACGCCATGGACTACGACAACTGGGCGAAATTGCCAGGTCTGGAAGACTGGGATTACCTGAACTGTCTGCCGTACTTCCGCAAAGCGGAAAGCCGCGACATCGGTGCCAACGACTATCACGGCGGTGATGGCCCGGTCAGCGTGACCACGCCAAAAGCGGGCAACAATCCGCTGTTCCACGCGATGGTTGAAGCCGGCGTGCAAGCGGGTTATCCGCGCACTGAAGACTTGAACGGGTACCAGCAGGAAGGCTTCGGTCCGATGGACCGAACCGTCACGCCGAACGGCCGCCGGGCCAGCACCGCGCGCGGATACCTGGACGTCGCCAAGAAGCGCTCCACCCTGACCATCGTCACCCACGCCCTGACCGACAAGATCCTGTTCGAAGGCAAACGTGCGGTCGGCGTGCGTTACCTGATCGGCGCTGCAGAAGAACGCGTCGAAGCTCGCGCGCGCAAGGAAGTGCTGCTGTGCTCCGGCGCCATCGCTTCGCCGCAAATCCTGCAACGCTCCGGTGTCGGCCCGGCCGAGCTGCTGAACAAGCTCGACATCCCGGTGGTCCACGACCTGCCAGGCGTCGGCGAAAACCTGCAGGATCACCTCGAGCTGTATCTGCAATATGCCTGCACCCAACCGGTCTCGCTGTACCCGTCGCTGCTCTGGTACAACCAGCCGGCCATCGGTGCCGAGTGGCTGTTCAACGGCAGCGGCATCGGCGCCAGCAACCAGTTCGAAGCCGGCGGTTTCATCCGCAGCAGCCCTGATTTCGAATGGCCGAACATCCAGTACCACTTCCTGCCGGTGGCGATTAACTACAACGGCAGTAACGGTGTGAAAGAGCACGGCTTCCAGGCGCACATGGGCTCCATGCGTTCGCCAAGCCGTGGTCGCGTACAGGCCAAATCGAAGGACCCGCGCGAGTACCCGAGCATCCTCTTCAACTACATGGCCTGCGAGCAGGACTGGCAGGAATTCCGCGATGGCATCCGCCTGACCCGGGAAATCATGCAGCAACCCGCGCTGGACGCTTACCGTGGCCGTGAAATCAGCCCGGGCATCGACGTGCAGACCGATGAGCAGCTCGACACGTTCATTCGCGAACACGCCGAAACCGCGTTCCACCCGTCCTGCTCGTGCAAGATGGGCACTGACGAAATGGCCGTGGTCGATGGGGAAGGTCGAGTCCATGGCATACAGAGCCTGCGCGTGGTCGATGCCTCGATCATGCCGATCATCACCACCGGCAACCTGAACGCTCCGACAATCATGATCGCCGAGAAAATCGCCGACAAGATCCGTGGTCGCCAGCCCCTGCCGCGCAGCACGGCAGATTACTACGTGGCCGGCGATGCTCCGGTGCGTGGCAAGCCGTTGCGCGATGTGAGCCTGACTGCACAGTAAGGCGTGATACCGAGTCGCGGCCATCGCGAGCAGGCTCACTCCTACAGGTGATCTTCAGTGAACGCAGATACTGTGAACACCGAAGCTCACCTGTAGGAGTGAGCCTGCTCGCGATGGGGTCCGCCTCAACAACATTTTCCCAACGGATACACCCCAACAATCCCGCCCACCCTTGATCTACCCCACGCCCAGGCCTAATCTAGCGCCACGCAAACGTTTCACCCCCTCGCGACATCGCTGCATCGCCACTGCATACCAGGGAGGTTCCCGAATGTTCGATTTCCACCCCCAGCTCCAGCAGCGCTTTGCTGCGTTGCGCACGGGCGCTGAATTCTTTTCGCTGCGTTATGTGCGCGAGTCCGGTCAGCATCTGTCGGTGCGCAAGAACGTTGCCGAACCTCCCAGCCTCAGCCGTGACGAGGGCGCGATGCTGACGGTGCGCGTCAACGGCGTTGAGGCCTATGCCGCGACTAACGACCTGTCGCAGACCGGCTTGCAAAGCGCGCTGGAAAAAGCCGAGCAGCAAGCCCGCCGACTGAAACCGCACGCCCTGCTCGATCTGCGTGAGCAAAGAGTTTCCAGCGAGCGCGCCGATTACTTTTCGCCAAACCTCGACCAGCCGTTTCCATCCCTGAGCGATTGCTACCAACTGCTTGGTGCCGAGTCCGCCTCCGTCCCGAAGGATGAGCGACTGGTGAACTGGCAAGTCAGCATTGGCATCACCTACGTCGAGCAGATCTACCTCAACAGCGCAGGTGCCGAGTTGCGCCAGGCTCAGCGTTTTGTCTATCCGGGCCTCGACGTGACGGCCTACGACGGCCACGACAGCCAGACCCGCAGCCTCGGCCGCGAGAACTTCGGTCAGCAAGGCAGCGCCGATGTGATCAGTCGTTGCGGGTTGATCGGCGCGGGCCCGACCGTTGCAGATCAGGCGCTGCAATTGTTGTTGGCCCCCAACACTCCGCAAGGGCCGCGCGACCTGCTGTTGATGCCGGACCAGATGATGCTGCAGATCCACGAATCCATCGGCCACCCGCTGGAGCTCGACCGTATTTTGGGCGACGAGCGCAATTATGCGGGCACCAGTTTCGTCAAAGCCGAAGACTTCGGCCACCTGCAATATGGTTCGAAACTGCTCAATGTCACGTTCGACCCGGACATCCCGGAACAACTGGCGAGCTACGGCCATGACGACGATGGCACTGCCGCCAGCAAGCAATTCCTCATCAGGGAAGGTGTGCTGCTGCGACCATTGGGCGGTGCGCTGTCGCAATTTCGCGCGGGTATGGACGGTGTCGCCAACAGTCGCGCGTGCGGCTGGAACCGTCCGCCAATCGATCGCATGGCCAACCTCAATATCGAGCCCGGTGATCAACCCCTGGAGCAACTGATTGGCAACATCGAACACGGCATATTGATGAGCACCAACCGTTCGTGGTCGATCGACGATGCGCGCAACAAATTCCAGTTTGGCTGCGAATGGGGCCAGTTGATCGAAAACGGCGAGCTCAAAGGCGTGGTGAAAAATCCGAACTACCGGGCGATTTCCGCGCACTTCTGGAAAAGTCTCAGTGCGGTCGGCGACGCCAGCACGTTCAAGGTTCTGGGTACGCCGAACTGTGGCAAGGGCGAGCCAAACCAGGTGATCCGCGTGGGCCATGCCTCGCCTGCGTGCGTGTTCAGCCAGGTCGATGTATTCGGGGGAGATGCCTGATGAACGTTTTGAAAAGCCAGGCCGAATCGTTCAAGACGCTGGTCACCTGGCTGCGCGACGCGATTCGCGAACCGGAACAATTCACCCTCAGCTACGCCGCCGAGTCATCGGCCTTTGTGCGTTTCAACCACGCCAAGGTGCGTCAGGCTGGCCAGGTGCAGCAAGCGAGCGTCGGCTTCAAACTGATCAACGACGGACGTCACGCCGACCTCGACATCACGCTGTCGGGCGATACGCAGGTCGACGTTCAGCGGCTGGCCGAAGGTCTGCAACAACTGCGCGAAACCTTGCCGCTGTTGCCGGCGGACCCTTACCTGCTGCTCAATCACAACGGCTGGCAGAGCAAGAACGTGCAGGACCATCCGCTGCCGGATACCGCACAAGTGGTCGCCGAGATCGCCCAGGCCGCCGAAGGTCTGGACCTGGTCGGGTTCTACGCCGCAGGGCCGATCAGCCGTGGCTTCGCCAGTTCCTCGGGTGCTTTCGGCTGGCATCAGGCGAACAGCTTCAATTTCGACTTCAGCCTGTTTCACGAAAACGGTCAGGCGGTAAAAGCCAGTTACGCCGGGCATGACTGGAACAGCGAAGGATTTGCCAAACGCTTTCAGCTGGCGCGCGAGCAGCTGGCGTTTCTCGGCCGTCCGTTGCGCACGCTGGCACCGGGGCAATACCGCGCATACCTGGCGCCGGCGGCCATGGAAGAAATCATGGGCATGCTGAGCTGGGGTGGATTTTCCGCGCAGTCAATCGCCAGCAAGAGCAGCGCGTTGCAAAAACTCTACGCAGGCGAGAGTGCATTCAGCCCGCTGGTATCGCTGGAGGAAAAAGTCAGCGGTTCGTTGAGCCCGGCGTTTTCCGGCGAGGGTTATCCGCGTGGCGATCTGGGATTGATCGTCCACGGTCAGGCCGGGGCGCAAATGGTCAGTTCACGCAGTGCGGCCGAATATGGCCTGACCGCCAATGGCGCCGGCGCGGGCGAGATGCCGAGCGCCTTGAACATGGCTGCGGGAACATTGGCCGATGCGCAGATTCTCAAACAGTTGGGAACCGGGCTGTATATCAGCAATCTGTGGTATCTGAACTATTCGGATCAACCTGCCGCGCGCATGACCGGCATGACCCGGTTTGCGACGTTCTGGGTCGAGAACGGCGAGATTCAGGCGCCGGTCAGTACGATGCGTTTTGATGACAGTGCTTTCAGTCTGCTCGGTTCGCAGCTGGAAGCGTTGACCGAGCAGCGTGAATTGTTACTGTCGGCGAGTACCTACAGTCAGCGGGCAACGGCCTCGGCGTTATTGCCGGGCGCGTTGATCAGCAAACTGACTCTGACCCTGTAAACACAAAATCTGTGGCGAGGGGGCTTGCCCCCGTGGGGCTGCAAAGCAGCCGTAAACCCCGCGAAATGCAGCCTGTCTGAAGAACGCGTTTGCCGATCCAGGGCCGCTGCGCAGCCAAACGGGGGCAAGCCCCCTCGCCACAGCGGTCAGTGCCGGCCATAGCTTGCATTAACTCCATTTCCCTCAAGAGGTCCCATGCCCAACCGCCTGCCTCTCGACGCCGTCACCGCACGCTGGATTCCGTGGGTGGTCGCGATCGCGTTCTTCATGCAATCGCTGGACGGGACGATCCTCAACACTGCCCTGCCGGCCATGGCCCGCGATCTGGCGGAAGACCCGCTGCGCATGCAGGGTGTGATCATCGCCTACATGCTCACCGTCGCGTTGCTGATCCCCGCCTCGGGCTGGATCGCCGACCGCTTCGGCACCAAGAAAATCTTCTTCAGCGCAATCCTCCTGTTCAGTGTTGGCTCGCTGTTATGCGCAATGTCGAGCAGCCTCGGCATGCTGATCGGCGCGAGGGTGATTCAGGGGCTGGGCGGCGCGCTGATGCTGCCGGTCGGGCGTCTGGTGGTGCTGCGCGCGTATCCGCGTTCGGAACTGGTGCGGATCATGGGCTTCATCACCATCCCCGGACTGCTCGGCCCATTGCTGGGCCCGACCACCGGCGGCTGGATGGTCGAATACCTGTCTTGGCACTGGATCTTTCTGCTCAATCTGCCGGTCGGCGTGATCGGTTGCTACGCCGTGTGGAAATTCATTCCCGACCTGCGCGGCACGGAGCGCACGCGCTTCGACGGTATCGGTTTTGTGCTGTTCGGTGCGGCGATGGTGCTGATCACCGTCGCCATGGAAGGTCTTGGTGAATTGCATCTGCCGCACTTGCGCGTGATGTTGCTGCTGTTCGCAGGCATGGCGTGCCTGGCCGCGTACTGGCTGCGCGCCGGGCACATCGACAATCCGCTGTTTGCGCCGTCGCTGTTTAAAACCCGCACATTTGCCGTCGGCATTCTCGGCAATCTGTTCGCGCGACTGGGCAGCGGCGCGTTGCCGTTTCTGGTGCCGTTGTTGCTGCAAGTGGCGTTGGGTTATTCGCCTTCTCAGGCTGGCATGAGCATGTTGCCGCTGGCGGCTGCGGCGATGGTCGCCAAGTCGGTGGCGCGGCCGCTGATCGAGCGTTTTGGCTACCGCATCGTGCTGACCGGCAACACGCTGGCGTTAGGCGTGATGCTGGCGAGCATGGGTCTGGTCAGCGCGCAGACGCCCTATTGGTTATTGCTCGGCATGCTGGCAGTGCTGGGGGCGATCAACTCGCTGCAGTTTACCGCGATGAACACCGTGACCCTGATCGACCTCGATGACGCCAGCGCGAGCAGCGGCAACAGCCTGTTGTCGGTGGTCGCGCAATTGTCGCTGAGCCTGGGCGTCGCCTGTGCCGGCGCGCTGCTCGGCGGCTTCACGGCGCAAGTCGGCAATGATGGCGTGGACACGGTGTTGGGCGCGTTCCAATTGACCTTCGTCACGGTCGGCATCATGGCGATGCTGGCGGCGACGATCTTTTCGCAGCTGTCGGCAAAAGATGGTCGACGCATAGTCAGCCGCGAGCACGACATCGAGCACTGACCTTTGTAGCAGCTGCCGAGGCACGAAGGCTGCGTCGCGTGTCCGCAGGACCGCCCTCGGGGGCCGCTTCGCAGCCCGACGCAGCCTCGTACCTGGGCAGCTGCTACAGGCGGCTGCTACGACTGCTCGTCCATAATTTGCAGCTGGAGAGCACGGGACTGATACACTGCGCGACATTTTGTTTTGCAGGCCAGTCCCGTGACCACCATTGCCACCGCTTTTAATACTTTGCCGCTGTCCGCCGCCATGCTGGCTAACCTCGACTCCCTCGGTTATGCCCAGATGACGCCGATCCAGGCGCAAAGCTTGCCGGTGATCCTCAAAGGGATGGATCTGATCGCCCAGGCCAAGACCGGCAGCGGCAAGACCGCCGCCTTCGGTATTGGCCTGCTGAACCCGATCAATCCGCGCTTCTTCGGTTGCCAGGCGCTGGTCATTTGTCCGACGCGCGAGCTGGCTGACCAGGTCGCCAAGGAAATCCGTCGACTGGCCCGCGCCGAAGACAACATCAAGGTGCTGACCCTGTGCGGCGGCGTGTCCTTCGGCCCGCAGATCGGTTCGCTGGAACATGGCGCGCACATCATCGTTGGCACCCCGGGCCGCATCCAGCAGCACCTGCGCAAAGGTTCGCTGATATTGCACGGCCTTAACACGCTGATCCTCGACGAAGCCGACCGCATGCTCGACATGGGTTTCTACGACTCCATCGAAGAAATCATCGCGCAGTGCCCGGAGCGACGGCAGACACTGCTGTTCTCCGCCACGTACCCGGTGGGCATCAAGCAGCTGGCCTCCAAGTTCATGCGCAACCCGCAAATCGTCAAAGCCGAAGCGTTCCACGACGATACGCAGATCGAACAGCGCTTCTACGAAATCTCCCCTGAAGAGCGCATGGACGCGGTGGTCAAAGTCCTCGCGCATCACCGCCCGGCCTCGTGCGTCGCGTTTTGCTTCACCAAGCAGCAGGTTCAGGAAACCGTCGATCACCTGACTTCCAAAGGCATCTCGGCCGTCGGCCTGCACGGCGATCTGGAACAGCGTGATCGTGATCAGGTGCTGGCGATGTTCGCCAACCGCAGCACCTCGGTGCTGGTAGCCACCGATGTCGCCGCGCGCGGCCTGGACATTGATGCGCTGGACATGGTGATCAATGTCGAGCTGGCCCGTGATTCGGAAATCCACATTCACCGTGTTGGCCGTACCGGTCGTGCCGGTGAGAAAGGCATCGCGATCAGCCTGGTCGCACCGTCCGAAGCGCACCGCGCCCAGGCCATCGAGCAACTGCAGAAGTCGCCGTTGAGCTGGGATCAGCTGGACAACCTCAAGTCTCAGGGCGGCGGCCCATTGCTGCCGCAGATGAGCACGCTGGTGATTGGCGCCGGTCGTAAAGACAAGGTGCGTCCGGGTGACATCCTGGGCGCATTGACTGGCGATGCCGGGATTCCGGGCGCTCAGGTCGGCAAGATCGCGATCTTCGATTTTCAGGCCTATGTGGCCGTTGAACGCGCGGTGGCCAAGCAGGCCGTGCAGCGCCTGAACGACGGCAAGATCAAGGGCCGTTCGTTGCGCGTGCGTATTTTGTAAGGGAATTCGCACTGACAACGAGCCCTTGTGGGAGCGAGCTTGCTCGCGATGAGGCCAGGACATTCAACATAGTTGTTGTTTCAGCAGCCGCCATCGCGAGCAAGCCCGCTCCCACATTGGTTATGTGATGCAACCGAGAGGACACCGTTTTGCGCTCTACCGAAGTCGTGATCATTGGCGCTGGCGCCGCAGGGTTGATGTGTGCGCTGACCGCCGCCGGGCGCGGGCGCAAGGTGGTGTTGCTGGACCATGCCAACAAGGCCGGCAAGAAAATCCTGATGTCGGGCGGTGGCCGCTGCAACTTCACCAACATGTACACAGAACCGGGCAATTTCCTCTCGCACAACGAGCATTTCTGCAAATCCGCACTGGCGCGCTACACCCAGTGGGATTTCATCGCCATGGTCGCCAAGCACGCCGTGCCCTATCACGAGAAAAAACTCGGCCAGCTGTTCTGCGATAACAAGTCCAGCGACATCCTCGAGATGCTGCTCAACGAGTGCGAACAGGTCGGCGTCAGCCTGCACCTGGACACCTCGATCCAGCACATCGAGAAACTGGAAAGTGGCTATCTGCTGCAGACCACGCTCGATCAAATCACCTGCGAATCGCTGGTGATCGCCACGGGCGGCCTGTCGATTCCAACGTTGGGCGCAACCGGTTTCGGCTATCAGGTCGCCAGACAGTTTGGCCACGAGCTGCTGCCGACCCGCGCCGGTCTGGTGCCGTTTACCATCACCGACCAGCTCAAAGAGCTGTGCACCGAGCTGTCCGGCACTTCGGTGGACTGCCTGGTGAGCTGCAATGAGCAGAGTTTTCGCGAGAACATTCTGTTTACCCACCGCGGCCTCAGCGGTCCGGCAATCTTGCAGATTTCGTCGTTCTGGGAATCAGGCGATACGGTCGAGATCAATCTACTGCCGGATCACGACGTACCGACGTGGTTGCAACAGCAGCAGGCCGATCGCCCGAACAGCGAGCTGAAAACCTTGCTCGGTGAAATCTTCACCAAGAAGATGGCCAACCTGCTGGCCGACCACTGGTTCGTGTCCAAGCCGATGAAGCAGTACACCCATGCCGAAATCGCCGACATCGCGGAAAAACTGGCGAGCTGGAAAGTGGTGCCGGCCGGGACGGAAGGTTATCGCACGGCGGAAGTCACGCTGGGCGGAGTCGATACGCGCGAAGTGTCGTCCAAGACCATGGAATCGCTGAAAAGCCCGGGGCTGTATTTCGTCGGTGAAGTCCTCGACGTCACCGGGCACCTGGGCGGTTTCAATTTTCAGTGGGCCTGGGCCTCGGGGTACGCGGCTGCGCAGTACGTCTGACCTACCCGAAAAAACCATGTGGGAGCTTGCTCGCGATGGCGTCCTGACAGGCGACATCAGTGTTGAATGAACTGGCCTCATCGCGAGCTAGCTCGCTCCCACATTGACCGCAGGTGATATCAAGGAACAGATTTTGCTGTCAGATGTGATCGGCGCCATTGCGTCGGCGTCATTACTGGCTCAATTTAGCGCCATTGCCTCGGAAGGCCTTCGCACTTCATGTCATCGACCTCTTTCCAACAGTCTCTGCGTCGCCTCTGGGCGCTGGATAAATTCAGTTACAGCGTGCGGGTGTTCATCGCCCTGACCGGCAGCATGGCGCTGTGCTGGTATCAGGACGAAATGCGCCTGTTGATCCCGCTGTTCCTCGGGATCATTGCCAGCGCCCTGGCAGAGACCGATGACAGTTGGCAGGGCCGCCTCAATTCACTGGCGGTGACGCTGGTGTGCTTCACCATCGCCGCGCTGTCCGTCGAATTGCTGTTCCCCTACCCGATCATTTTCGTCATCGCCCTCGCCCTCGCCAGCTTCGGCCTGACCATGCTCGGTGCACTGGGTGAACGTTACGGCGCGATTGCTTCGGCAACGCTGATTCTCTCGGTCTACACCATGATCGGCGTGGACCAGCGCGGCGGTGCGGTCACCGATTTCTGGCACGAACCATTGCTGCTGGTGGCCGGGGCGGCCTGGTACGGATTGTTATCGGTGCTGTGGCAGGCGCTGTTCTCCAACCAGCCGGTGCAGCAGAGTCTGGCGCGCCTGTTCCGCGAGCTAGGTTTATATCTGAAGTTGAAATCGTCGCTGTTCGAACCGGTCCGGCAAATGGACGTCGAAGCCCGGCGCCTGGAACTGGCCCAGCAGAATGGTCGCGTGGTCGCCGCATTGAACGCGGCCAAGGAAATCATTCTGCATCGGGTCGGCAACGGTCGGCCCGGCTCGAAAGTCAGCCGCTACCTCAAGCTGTATTTCCTGGCGCAAGACATCCACGAGCGGGCCAGCTCCTCGCACTATCCGTATAACGCGTTGGCAGAAGCGTTTTTCCACAGCGACGTGCTGTTCCGCTGCCAGCGCCTGCTGCGCCAGCAAGGCAAAGCCTGCCGAGCGCTGGCGGAGTCGATCCAGATGCGCCAGCCTTTCGTGTACGACGCCAGTTTTGCCGAAGCCTTAAGCGACCTGCACGCCTCCCTCGAACACCTGCGCATTCAAAGTAACCCGGCCTGGCGCGGTCTGCTTCGTTCACTGCGGGCGCTGGCGGCCAACCTTGGCACGCTGGACCGTCTGCTCAGCGACGCCAGCAACCCCGACGCCCTCGCCGACGCCACCGACAGCAGCTTGCTCGACCGTTCGCCGCGCAGCCTCAAGGACGTCTGGATTCGTTTGCGCACGCAGCTGACGCCGACGTCGTTGCTGTTCCGCCACGCACTGCGCTTGCCCCTGGCGCTGAGCATCGGCTACGGCATGGTGCATTTGATCCACCCGTCGCAGGGCTACTGGATCATTCTCACCACGCTGTTCGTGTGTCAGCCGAACTACGGCGCCACCCGGCGCAAACTCGGCCAGCGGATTATCGGCACTGCGATTGGCCTGACCGTGGCCTGGGCACTGTTTGATCTGTTCCCCAATCCTTTGGTGCAGTCGTGCTTCGCCATCGCCGCCGGGGTGGTGTTTTTCACCAACCGCACCACCCGCTACACGCTGGCCACCGCCGCGATCACCTTGATGATTCTGTTCTGTTTCAACCAGGTGGGTGATGGTTATGGCCTGTTCCTGCCACGGTTGTTCGACACCTTGCTCGGCAGCCTGATTGCCGGCCTCGCGGTGTTCCTGTTCTTGCCGGACTGGCAGGGTCGACGGCTGAACAAGGTGCTGGCCAATACCCTGACGTGCAACAGCATTTACCTGCGCCAGATCATGCAGCAATACGCTGCGGGCAAGAGCGACGACCTCGCTTATCGTCTGGCTCGGCGCAACGCGCACAACGCCGACGCGGCGCTCTCGACCACACTGGCCAACATGCTCATGGAGCCGGGGCATTTTCGTAAGGAGGCGGATGTCGGTTTCCGTTTCCTGGTGTTGTCGCATACGTTGCTGAGCTATCTGTCGGGACTCGGCGCACACCGTGAAACCCTGTTGCCGCCTGACGTGCGCGAGTACCTGATTGAAGGCGCGGGGGTGAACCTGGCGGCGAGCATTGACGAGATCGCTCAAGGGTTGGCGAACAAGACATCGATTGCGATTCAGAGCGATGACGAAGAGGCTCTAGCCAATGAGCTTGAGCAAATGCCGGACGAGATCGACGAAGGGCAGCGACTGGTGCAGACGCAACTGGCGTTGATCTGCCGGCAGTTGGGGCCGCTACGCACGCTGGCGGCGCATTTGATCAAGGATACGAGCAAGGTTTGAGCGGCGCATCGCGGGCCAGTGGCTTCAAGACAAGCCCTTCACATCCCATGCCGCTCCAACAACCGCTCATAGCTCCCGTCCGCCTTCATCTCGGCAATCTCGCGATCAAAATTCGAGACGATTTCCGCATGCTGAGGATTTTTCAGGCTGACCAGAATGTGCAGGCTGTTTTCACTCAACGGCTTGGGCAAAAACTCGACAGCATTACGAACCTTCACGGATTCCCGGGACAAGTAATAACGCGCCACAAATTCATCTTCCAGCGTCAGCTTGACCCGATCGGCAGCGAGCATGCGCACCGCCATGGCGAAACTGTGCACCGGCACTTTTTGCAGCACAGTGTCTTCGTCAAACGCTGACGAATAGGCGTAACCACGCACCACTGCAATCGGGTAAGTGTGCAGTTGCTGCAAATTGTTGTATTCGATCGGCGCGTCTTTGCGCTTCAGAAAGCGCACACGATTTATCAGGTATTCGCGGGAAAACTGGCCGAGCCGGGTGCGATCCTCGGCGTACCAGGCGTTAACCAGTACGTCGTAGCGTCCTTCGCCCACCCCCAGCAACGCCCGCGCCCAAGGCACCTGTTCGAACTCGCTGGCATAACCGGCGCGCGCCAATGCAGTGCTGACGATGTCGGTCGCCAACCCGCCGTTGATCAGCGTGGCGTCGGTAAAGGGTGGCCAGACGTCGGCGACCAGACGCAACTTCTGTGCGGCTGCCGCGTGGGTCAGCAACAGCAAACCGATCAAGGCCAGAGCTCGATGCAATCGCGGCATGCCAGAAATCCTTAGCGGGCAGGAAGCCCGGTGTGTTTCAGCCAAAACTCCAAGGCTCCGTACCGGCAAAACCCAGGTACTAACACTAGCTCATCGACGCAATTGCACAGCGCTGCGATCCAGATTACACAAAGTAGAGAGGGCCGCGAGAAATGAATGATGGCATTTTGGCCTTTGTCACAGATTTATTCGCCATACAGACATCGGCGGCCGGTGCGCTTAGTATCGGAGCGAGTTGATCAAGGAATGGGAAAATGACAATCGATTGGGTCTGCAAGCACCACAGCGATCTGGGCAAAGAACAGCTGTACGCAATTTTGCAACTGCGCGCCGAAGTCTTCGTCATCGAGCAAAAATGCTTTTATCAGGATGCGGACGGCCAGGACCTGGAAGGTGACACCTGCCATCTGATGGCGTGGGATGGGGATCGACTGGTAGGGTACTTGCGCTTGCTTGATCCCGAGCTGCAAGGCGGCGACGTCGTGATCGGCCGCGTGATCATCGCCCCGCTGGCACGCGGCACCGGTCTTGGGCACGAGCTGATGGCCCAGGCACTGAAACAGGCTGACAAACGCTGGCCGGACGTGCCGATCTATCTATCAGCCCAGACGCACTTGCAGGGATACTACGGGCGCTACGGATTTGTCGTGGCGGGTGAGGAGTATCTGGAGGATGACATTCCGCACATCGGGATGCGTCGGCCGTAAGAGCCAGGCGTCAGAAAGCTGAATCGTGCAGGTCAGGGATATTCCAGCACCGCTTTGATCTGGCGCAGATGACCCTCGATCCAGCGCCGGTCAATCGCCCCCCAATCACGGATCCGATAGCGACCGGCATGGTTGCGACCGCCCTCTTCTTGCTCGAACTCGCAAACAATGTCCAGATCCGACAGCGCGGCGATGGTGTCCTGGGCTGTACGCCGGGGCATGCCGGTCACTTCGGTCAAGGCAGGAACGTTGCTCGCCAGGCCACTGTCGATCAGGTACGCCACGTACAACCGCCGGTAGAAACTGGTTTTGGTCTTGCTCACGTCCATCCCTGTACTCCCGGTTTGCGTGCCTGCTGATCGGTCATTGCATGTCCCGCCACGTCAGATAGATCCGTAGATCGAACTCCACCTGGTGGTACCCGGGCAGCATGTGTTCGCACAATTGGTAGAACGCCTTGTTGTGGTCCGATTCCTTGAAGTGCGCCAGTTCATGCACCACGATCATTTTCAAAAACGCCGAGGGCGCGTCCTTGAACAGCGCGGCCACGCGGATTTCCTTCTTGGCCTTGAGCTTGCCGCCCTGCACGCGCGAAATGGTGGTGTGCAGGCCGAGCGCGCGATGGGTCAGGTCGAGGCGGTTGTCGAATAACACCTTGTCGATGGCCGGGGCATTTCGCAGGTACTCCTGCTTCAAATCCAGCGCGTAGGTGTACAACGCCTTGTCGCTCTGCACGTCGTGCTTGTCCGGATACCGCTGGCTCAGGTATTCGCCCAGCCGACCTTCGGTAATCAGCCAGCGCACCTGGTCCTGCAATTGGACGGGGTAGGCCTGGAGGTATTTCAGCGCAGTCATCAGGGCGAGCAACATGATTTCGATAGAGGCCGCCAGTGTAGCGAATTCAGCGGGGCAACGCGCTCCAGTCGAATGGCTGCAAAAAGTTGCCCACATCTTCGGCGACCAGCGGCCTTGCCACCAAAAACCCTTGCACAAACCCACAACCGTTGGCACGCAGCCATTCCAGCTGCGCGACCGTTTCCACGCCTTCGGCAATCACCAGAATGCCGAACTGCCGACACAGGTCGATCACATGCCGCACCAGCGCCGCGTCTCGCGCAGACGTTGGCAAACGGGCGATCAAGTGCTTGTCGAATTTGACCGTATCCAGCTCCAGATCACGCAACAGTGACAGCGAGCAATGTCCTGAACCGAAGTCGTCAAGGGCCACACGCACCCCCAGATTGCGCAGCAGACGCATCTGTTTGCGGGTCTCTTCGGGGTGCTGCATCAAGGCCTCTTCGGTGACCTCCACTTCCAGTTGCCGCGCTTGCAAACCATGACGTTCCAGCACCTGGCGCAACTCGGTGACCAGATTGGGCATACCGAATTGCGTACTGCTCAAGCTGACTGCCAGGACCAGCTCGTCGGCAAACAGGGGCTCCCAGGCTTTGCGTTGTTCCGCGCCATGGTGATAGATCCAGCTGCCCAGACGGCTGATCAGCCGCGCTTCCTCCAGCAACGGTAAAAACAGCCCGGGCGGAACGTCGCCGACGCTCGGGTGCTGCCAGCGCAGCAAGGCCTCAAAACCGCGTATCCGCCCGCTGTCGATCGCCACCTGTGGCTGATACACCAGGCTGAAATCACGGTTCTCGATGGCGGCACGCACGCTTTCCTCGAGCATCAGCCGCGAGCGCGCACGGCCATTCATGTCGTGATCGTAGAAGCGATATTGCTGACGGCCTGCGCGTTTGGCCTCGTACATGGCAATGTCGGATGCGCGCATCAAACCATCCAGATCGGCACCGCAATCGGGGAAAGTCGCGATACCGATACTCGCCCCCAGGGCGATGTCCAGGCCGTCGATTTGCTGACAGATCGACACGCGTTCAATCAGTTTTTCGGCGATCTTCGCCGCCTGCTCGGGCGCTCCCAGGTCCAGTAAAGCGGTGAACTCGTCGCCCCCTACGCGCGCGAGTATGTCGGAAGGTCGCAGGCAGGCTTTGAGTTGCTCGGACACCCAGCGCAACACCCGGTCGCCGGCATCATGGCCGAGGGAATCATTGACGCGTTTGAACCCGTCCAGGTCCAGATAAAGCAAAACCCAGGCACTGTCGGGGCGTTCGCCGCGCAGCAGTAGGTTTTCCACGGTCTGGTAAAAACCGCGGCGATTGAGCAGCCCGGTCAACGGGTCGGTCACGGCCTGGACTTCCAGTTGCTGATGCAGATGGCGCACCACCGACATGTCGAGCACGGTCACCACCATCGCCTGTTGCGGGCTGGGCAGTGGCGCGCAGGACAGCGCCACCGGAACCTGCTGACCACACGCCGTGCGCAACAGCGCGTCATGCAGGCGCAAGGTCTCGCCGCCCCTGTAGGCTTTGAGAATGTCCGAGTCTGCCCAGACCGGCACATGTGGCTTTTGCAGATAATGCAGCAACTCAGTGCCCTGCAATTGCTGCTGCGTGGCATTGAGCAGTCGCGACATGGCCGGGTTGGCAAAGCGAATCAGACCCTCCTCACCGACCACCAGAATACCTTCGGCGGCGTTATCCAATACCGAAGCATTAAAAGCGCGCGCAACCTCCAGATCATGGCTCAGACGCTGCAGTGCGCGACGGTTGCGCTGGTGCTCCAGCAAAGCCTGAACTTTAGGTTTGAGGATTTGTGGGTCGAACGGTTTGAACAGGTAATCCACCGCTCCACTGGCGTAGCCCTTGATCACGGCGTCCTGCGACTGCTCATTGGCGGTGAGAAAAATAATGGGTGTCAGGCGGGTGCGCTGACTGCCGCGCATCAATCGCGCTACTTCAAAGCCATCCATGCCAGGCATCTGTACATCCAGCAGCACCAGGTCGATATCGTGCTCAAGCAACAGACTGAGGGCTTCGAAACCGGAGGCAGCCGTAATGACCTGCCAGTCCTGGCGCTCAAGCAACGCGCGCATGCTGACCAGGTTTTCAGGGTAATCGTCGACGATCAATAAGGTAGAGCCGCCTTCAGCTGGCGTGATGTGCGCGCATTCCATGCTGCTTCTCTTGTCGGGGCGTCAGGCCGGTTTTTTCATGCAAACCGGACAAATACGAAGGCTCCACTCTAGACCGGGATCCGTTAAAGCAGAAGCTGTCGGTACGCCAGCATTTAAGCATTAACTTCGCTGGCCGACTAACGGTCGCTGCTACAGGCCGCTAAAACCGGGCGGGATGGCCTTTTAACAGGATTTTGACGTCACCCATCTGTCAGTCCAGCGTTAACAAAATGGCTCACCGCGCTTATAAAGGCCCCCCTCCAAGGTGCGTGCCAGGGATTCTGGCACGCGCGTGCCGCAAAAATCCCCTGGAAGCTTTTGTCTATGATCGATCTTGCAACCTGGAACCTGAGTGTCCCTGTCGGAAGCCCGCCCTACACTGTTGCCACAACAAAACTGGTGACGGGATTCAAGGATCAACACTTCCATGCAAAAAGCGGAACATTGTTTTTCTGGTCTCCAGTGACAGGCACTCGCACCGAAAATGCCAAATATGCCCGCACCGAATTGCGCGAGACTTACAGCAACGGCACTTTGCGAAACTGGTACTACCCCGACGCCGATAATTCCCTTCATGCAACTTTGGCAGTCAATCAGGTACCCAGCTCGGGCAAGATCGTCATCGGCCAGATACACGCCTTTCAAAGCGAGAAGCCGATGGTGAAGGTCGAGTATCAATACAAGACCGATTCAAAGACCGGCAATATTGTCGCCAAAGTGCGCATGCGCCCCGATGACGGCGAAGGCCGCGTCATCACCGTCGCCACGGGTGTGAAACTCAATCAGGAATTTTCCTACCTCATTCACCTGAGTCCGGGCGGCGCACTGGGCGTCAGTGCAGCCGGTTACCAATGGAATACCGATATCAGCGCGAAGTGGCGGGTGAAACCTTTGTACTTCAAGGCCGGCGTCTATGTGCAGGACAACACCGGGTACACCAGTGAAGGTGGCAAGGTGACGTTCAGCAAACTGGATATTGATCACGACAAGTAACGCGAACCCGGTAGCTGCTGCCGGGCGCCATCATTTTTCGGACAATAAAAAAACCCGCCTCTGCAGGCGGGCTTTTTATAGCAAAAGGCTTAGTTGACCTTGGCGTTCAACTCACCCTTCAGATACCGCTGATACATCGCTTCCAGCGAGATCGGCTTGATCTTCGAAGCGTTGCCGGCAGTGCCGAAAGCTTCATAACGAGCGATACAGACATCGCGCATTGCAGTCACGGTCGCACCGAAGAATTTGCGCGGGTCGAATTCGCTCGGGTTGGTGGCCATCAGGCGACGCATCGCACCGGTGGATGCCAGACGCAGGTCGGTATCGATATTGACCTTGCGCACGCCGTGCTTGATGCCTTCGACGATTTCTTCAACCGGAACGCCGTAGGTTTCCTTGATGTCGCCACCGTACTGGTTGATGATCGCCAGCCACTCTTGCGGAACCGAAGACGAACCGTGCATCACCAGGTGAGTGTTCGGAATGCGCTTGTGGATTTCCTTGATGCGGTCGATGGCCAGCACGTCGCCGGTAGGCGGCTTGGTGAACTTGTACGCGCCATGGCTGGTGCCGATGGCGATGGCCAACGCGTCGACCTGGGTGCGCTTGACGAAGTCAGCGGCTTCTTCCGGGTCGGTCAGCATCTGGCTGTGATCCAGAACGCCCTCGGCGCCGATGCCGTCTTCTTCGCCGGCCATGCCGGTTTCAAGCGAACCCAGGCAGCCCAGCTCGCCTTCAACCGAAACGCCGCAGGCGTGCGCCATGGCCACGGTCTGCTGGGTAACACGGACGTTATAGTCGTAGTCGGTCGGGGTTTTGCCGTCTTCGCCGAGGGAGCCGTCCATCATCACCGAGCTGAAGCCCAGTTGAATGGAGCGCTGGCAGACGTCAGGGCTGGTGCCGTGGTCCTGGTGCATGCACACCGGGATGTGCGGGAATTCTTCGATGGCCGCCAGGATCAGGTGACGCAGGAACGGCGCACCAGCGTATTTGCGGGCACCGGCCGAAGCCTGGACGATTACCGGGGAGTCGGTCTTGTCAGCGGCTTCCATGATGGCGCGCATCTGCTCAAGGTTGTTGACGTTGAAGGCTGGAACGCCGTAGCCGAATTCGGCTGCGTGATCCAGCATCTGACGCATGCTGATAAGTGCCATTGTGCGTGTCTCTCCCGGTTTGGGTCGTTAATCGTGCCAGCCTGCCGGAGCGGCGGCGGCTATTCAAGTTATTGCAGATCGGGGGTTGGCCCGGGCTGCGAATCTGGTGTTGCCAAATCCCTGTAATGCTTAAAGCTTGTCTTGTAATGCTGAAACCTTGTGGTGAGGGGGCTTGCCCCGTTCGGCTGCGCAGCAGTCGCAAAGCAGATGTTGCGGTCTCGCTGATGTACCGCGGTGACTGGCTTGGGGAGCGCTTCGCGATCCAACGGGGGCAAGCCCCCTCGCCACAAAAGCCCCTCACCACAAAAAAGCCCCCCTCACCACAAAAGCCCCTCGCCACACAGACCCGCTTTCACATTGGGTCTGTGGTGTGTTAATTACTGCGCCTTACACCCGCGGCCAATCAAATCATTGGTGGCGACCCAGTACACCAGGCCTTCCTCACCTTTTACGTGAAACGCCAGCATGTCACTGCTGTACAGCGCGCCCGACGCGCCGGGCTCCTGTTTCAGGCGGTAAACCTGATCGGCCCCGCCGAGGCGTACGTCTACTTCTTTGCGACTGTCATCCACGTAACGCCACAACACTTTGGCCTGACTGTCGCAGGTCCAGGTGATCCAGCTGTCCGTTGGTTCGGCCGGCTTGAACAGGTTGAAGCTCGAGCAACCTGCCAACAGCGCCAGCGCCGTAATGGCGATAAAACCTTTCATCCGTGTTCCTCGGCTGGCAACACACGCCGCCAGCCCTGAGTAAGGAGTCAGACCCGTCAAGGACAACCATGTTCCTTGACGGGTGTCTGTGTTTCGTATTTTTCCAGACCATCCGGCCCGGAGCGCTTGTTGATCACCGGGTTGGTTTCCGCCTGCCAGTCAGCCTGGTAGCAGCCCTTCTCCACGGTTTGCGGCGCAGGTTCCACTGCAGCTTTCGGGTGACTCCCGCAAGCCGCCAGCGAACCGGCGACGATCAACAACGCCAGCAGCCTGACCATATGAACACTCCTTCGCCTGGCCAAATCAGCGACCTCAGCCCTTGGCCCGGCTTTCGAGGACTTCGACGGCTGGCAGCACTTTGCCTTCGACGAATTCGAGGAACGCGCCACCGCCCGTAGAAATGTAGGAGATCCTATCCGCAACGCCATATTTATCGATAGCGGCCAAGGTGTCACCGCCGCCTGCGATCGAAAACGCCGGGCTTTCAGCGATTGCCTGGGCCAGCACTTTGGTGCCGTTGCCGAACTGATCGAATTCGAACACGCCGACCGGTCCGTTCCACAGAATGGTTTTCGACGATTTCAACAACTCGGCGAAATTGGCCGCGGTCTGCGGACCAATGTCCAGAATCATGTCGTCTTCGGCTACGTCAGCGATCAGTTTCACGGTTGCCGTGGCGGTTTCGGCGAATTCCTTGGCGACGACGACATCCACTGGCAACGGCACGCTGACCTTGGCGGCGATTTCACGCGCAGTGTCGAGCAGATCCGGTTCGTACAGGGACTTGCCCACGGGGTGACCGGCTGCCGCGAGGAAGGTGTTGGCGATACCGCCACCGACGATCAACTGATTGCAGATCTGGCTCAGGCTGTTCAGCACATCCAGTTTGGTCGAGACCTTGGAGCCGGCAACAATGGCCGCCATTGGCTGCGCCGGCGAACCCAGCGCCTTGCCCAGCGCGTCCAGTTCAGCAGCCAGCAACGGGCCGGCCGCGGCAACTTTGGCGAACCTGGCCACACCGTGGGTCGAGCCCTCGGCGCGGTGAGCGGTGCCGAAAGCGTCCATTACGAACACGTCGCAGAGGGCGGCGTATTGCTGGGCCAGCTCATCGGCGTTCTTTTTCTCACCCTTGTTGAAGCGCACGTTTTCGAACAGGACGATGTCGCCCGCCTTGACGTCAACGCCGTTGAGGTAATCGGCCACCAGTGGCACTTCACGGCCCAAGGCCTTGCTCAGGTAATCGGCAACCGGCTTCAGGCTGTTTTCGGCCGAGAACTCACCTTCGGTCGGGCGGCCAAGGTGCGAGCAAACCATCACGGCAGCGCCTTTTTCCAAGGCCAGCTTGATGGTCGGCAGCGAGGCCAGGATTCGCGCATCGCTGGTGACTGCACCGTCCTTGACCGGGACGTTGAGGTCTTCGCGGATCAGTACGCGTTTACCTTGCAGATCGAGGTCGGTCATCTTCAACACGGTCATGGGTCGCATTCCCTGGGTAGCTTTAGAGAGCAGGTTTTTTGGCAGCTGTTTGCAGATAGTGTTCTGCAACGTCCAGCATCCGGTTGGCAAAACCCCACTCGTTGTCGAACCAGGCCAGGACGTTCACCAGCCGTGGGCCGGAGACGCGGGTCTGACTGGCATCGACGATGGCCGAATGTGGGTCGTGGTTAAAATCACAGCTTGCATGAGGCAACTCGGTGTAGGCCAGCAAGCCTTTGAGCGGGCCGCTGGTGGCAGCCTCGCGCAGAATCCGGTTGACCTCGGTGGCGTCGGTGTCGCTCACGGTTTGCATCGTAATGTCGAGGCAGGACACGTTTACGGTCGGCACCCGCACGGCTTTGGCCTGAATTCTGCCGGCAAGTTCCGGCAGCAGGCGTTCGATACCGCGCGCCAGACCGGTGGACACCGGAATCACTGACTGGAACGCCGAACGCGTGCGGCGCAGGTCTTCATGGTGATAAGCGTCGATCACCGGCTGATCGTTCATCGCCGAATGGATCGTGGTGATCGACACGTATTCCAGACCAATGGCCTGATCCAGCAGACGCAACAGCGGCACGCCGCAATTGGTGGTGCAGGATGCGTTGGACACCAGCAGCTCGCTGCCGGTCAGGCAATCCTGATTGACGCCGTAGACGATGGTGGCGTCGACATCCGCCTCGCTGGCCATCGGCTGAGAGAACAGCACACGCGGCGCACCGGCGTCGAGAAAGCGCTGGCCGTCTTCACGGGTGTGGTAAGCGCCCGAGCACTCCAGCACCAGGTCAATGCCCAGCGACGCCCAGTCAATGCCTTCGGGGGTGGCACTGCGCAGGACCTTCACGCAGTCGCCATTAATATGCAGACAATCACCGTCAACTCTCACTTCACCGGGAAAACGCCCGTGAGTGGAGTCGAAGCGCGTCAGGTATTCGATGCTGGCCATGTCTGCCAGATCGTTGATCGCGACAATCTCAAACCCGGCCTTTTCGCCTCGTTCGAACAACGCACGCAAGACGCAACGGCCAATGCGGCCGTAGCCGTTGAGTGCAACTTTGTAGGGACGCGGTTCAGGCATGGGGTTCTCGATAGACGCGGGCAGACGAAATTCTCGTTAACAACACAAACCTTGTAGGAGCGAGCTTGCTCGCGAAGGACTTCAGGACAACGCGTTTATCCAGACAGCCAGCGTTATCGTTTACGACCATCGCGAGCAAGCTCGCTCCTACAGGGATCGCGGCGGCCTGAGCCACCGCGTTGTGTTTTAGTCTTCCAGCAGCTCTTCAGCCTGACCCAGGATGTTTTCCAGGGTGAAGCCGAACTCTTCGAACAAGGCTGGCGCAGGCGCCGACTCGCCGTAAGAAGTCATACCGATCACGCGGCCTTCGAGGCCCACGTATTTGTACCAGTAGTCCGCGTGAGCGGCTTCGATGGCGATACGGGCGCTGACCTGCAACGGCAGGACCGATTGCTTGTAACCGGCGTCCTGCGCGTCGAACACGCTGGTGCAAGGCATCGACACGACACGCACATTGCGACCTTGCGCCGTGAGCTTGTCGTACGCCTGAACCGCCAGACCGACTTCCGAACCGGTAGAGATCAGGATCAGCTCAGGCTCGCCCACGCAGTCCTTCAACACGTAACCGCCACGGGCGATGTCGGCGATCTGGCCGGCATCACGCTCCTGATGCTGCAGGTTCTGACGCGAGAAGATCAGCGCCGAAGGGCCGTCCTTGCGCTCGATCGCCACTTTCCAGCAGACCGCCGATTCAACGGCATCGGCTGGACGCCAGGTGTCGAGGTTCGGCGTGCTGCGCAGGCTGGTCAATTGCTCGACCGGTTGGTGAGTCGGGCCGTCTTCGCCCAGGCCGATGGAGTCGTGGGTGTAAACGAACACCACGCGCTTCTTCATCAGCGACGCCATGCGCACAGCGTTGCGGGCGTATTCCATGAACATCAGGAAGGTCGCGCCGTAAGGCACCAGACCGCCGTGCAGGGCCACGCCGTTCATGATCGCGCTCATGCCGAATTCGCGCACGCCGTAATACATGTAGTTGCCGCTGGCGTCTTCAGCGGTGACGCCTTTGCAGCCCTTCCACAAGGTCAGGTTGGAACCGGCCAGGTCAGCCGAACCACCGAGCAGTTCCGGCAGCAGCGGGCCGTAAGCGTTCAGCGCGTTCTGACTGGCTTTACGACTGGCAATGGTTTCGCCTTTGGCAGCGACTTCAGCGATATACGCCGAGGCTTTTTCAGCGAAGTCAGCCGGCAGCTCGCCGCTCAGGCGACGCACCAGTTCATTGGCCAGCTCCGGGAAAGCAGCGGAGTACGCAGCGAAACGCTGATCCCACTCGGCTTCGGCCGCGAGACCGGCTTCCTTGGCATCCCACTCAGCGTAAATATCGGCCGGGATTTCGAACGGGCCGTGATTCCACTTCAGTGCCGCGCGGGTCAGAGCGATTTCCGCGTCACCCAGCGGGGCGCCGTGGCAGTCCTCTTTACCTTGCTTGTTCGGCGAACCGAAACCGATGGTGGTCTTGCAGCAGATCAGCGTCGGTTGGTCGCTTTTGCGTGCGGTTTCGATGGCGGTCTTGATTTCTTCCGGGTCATGACCGTCGACGTTGCGGATCACCAGCCAGTTGTAGGCTTCGAAACGCTTTGGCGTGTCGTCGGTGAACCAGCCTTCGACTTCGCCATCGATGGAAATACCATTGTCATCGTAGAAAGCGATCAGTTTGCCCAGGCCGAGCGTACCGGCCAGCGAGCCGACTTCGTGGGAAATACCTTCCATCATGCAGCCATCACCCAGGAACACGTAGGTGTGGTGATCGACAACGTTATGGCCGGGACGGTTGAACTGGGCCGCCAGCACTTTCTCCGCCAAGGCGAAACCAACGGCGTTGGCCAGGCCTTGGCCGAGCGGACCGGTGGTGGTTTCAACGCCCGGTGTATAGCCGAATTCCGGGTGACCCGGGGTGCGGCTGTGCAGCTGGCGAAAATTTTTCAGGTCTTCGATCGACAGGTCGTAACCGGTCAGGTGCAGCAGCGAATAGATCAGCATCGAGCCGTGCCCGTTGGACAGCACGAAGCGGTCACGGTCGGCGAACGAAGGATTGCTCGGGTTGTGCTTGAGGTAGTCACGCCAAAGCACTTCGGCGATATCCGCCATACCCATAGGGGCACCCGGATGGCCGCTGTTGGCTTTTTGCACGGCATCCATGCTGAGGGCACGAATGGCGTTGGCACGCTCACGACGGCTTGGCATCGCTGTTCTCCTGGGGATTCTGAATCAAGAGTGAATAATACGAAACGGAAAAAAGGCGAGCATTTTCCCTCACCGACCTGCTTCGGGGCAATGACGGATAGTCATATGAAAGCGTTTTTCCCGTGCATAACGAAGGTTTCGACAGGTAAAACCTTTCTGCTGTTCGATTGAATGGTAACCGGAAGTCAGGAAGCACCATCTATCGAGCAATATCAAAACTTTTTGATATTGCTCTTGCGATGCTTCCGACCCGTGACTAGACTGCCGGCCTTATGAATCTACGCGTGCCTTCCATTCAACATGACGATTGCGATGAGCTGGCAGCCCTGTGCAAGGCCGGCGGCGATCCTCTGCGGCTGAATGTATTGCGCGCGCTGGCCAACGACTCGTTTGGCGTGCTGGAACTGGCGCAGATTTTCGCCATTGGTCAGTCCGGCATGAGTCATCACCTCAAGGTATTGGCCCAGGCCGATCTGGTGGCGACGCGTCGGGAAGGCAATGCGATTTTCTACCGCCGCGCCCTGCCCCACACCGACTTGCCGGGCGGCAAACTGCACGCGGCGCTGCTCGATGAGGTGGACAACCTGACCTTGCCAACCGATGTGCAGTCGCGGATCGGTCAGGTGCATGGACAACGTGCGGCGGCCAGCCAGGACTTTTTCTCACGGGTTGCCGAGAAATTTCGCGCCCAGCAGGACTTGATCGCCGGCCTTCCGCAGTACCGTGACAGCGTGGTGGCATTGCTCGACAAGCTGAGTTTCGGCGATGGCGCCACTGCAATCGAAGTCGGCCCGGGCGACGGCGCTTTTCTGCCGGAACTGGCCCGCCGCTTCCGCCAGGTCACGGCGCTGGACAACAGCCCGGCGATGCTTGAACTGGCGCGTCAGGTCTGCGAGCGGCAAACGCTGGCTAACGTCAGCCTGCAACTGGCCGATGCATTGAACGGGGTCAATCTTCAGGCCGATTGCGTCGTCCTGAATATGGTGCTGCACCACTTCGCCGCACCGGCCGAGGCGCTCAAGCACATGGCCGTTTTGCTGCAACCGGGCGGTAGCTTGCTCGTGACAGAGTTATGTAGCCACAACCAGAGTTGGGCCAGGGAGGCCTGCGGTGATCTGTGGTTGGGGTTTGAACAGGACGATCTGGCCCGTTGGGCCACCGCTGCGGGACTCGTTCCCGGGGAAAGCCTCTATGTAGGCTTACGTAATGGTTTCCAGATTCAGGTCCGCCATTTTCAGCGACCGGCTGGCGACACTCACCATCGGTAAATTCAGGAAAAAATCGAGATGAGCGAATACTCCCTCTTCACCTCCGAGTCCGTGTCCGAAGGGCATCCGGACAAAATCGCCGACCAGATTTCCGATGCGGTGCTGGACGCCATCATTGCTGAAGACAAGTTCGCCCGCGTGGCGTGCGAGACGTTGGTAAAAACCGGCGTGGCAATCATCGCTGGTGAAGTCACCACGTCGGCCTGGGTCGATCTGGAAGACATCGTCCGTAACGTGATTCTCGACATCGGCTACAACAGCTCCAATGTCGGCTTCGACGGCGCGACCTGCGGCGTGATGAACATCATCGGCAAGCAATCGCCCGACATCAACCAGGGTGTCGACCGTGCCAAGCCTGAAGATCAGGGCGCCGGCGACCAGGGTCTGATGTTCGGTTACGCCAGCAACGAAACCGACGTGCTGATGCCAGCACCGATCACCTTCTCGCACCAGCTTGTGCAAAGGCAAGCCGAAGCCCGTAAATCCGGCCTGCTGCCTTGGCTGCGCCCGGACGCCAAGTCGCAGGTGACTTGCCGTTACGAAGGCGGCAAAGTTGTCGGTATCGACGCCGTGGTTCTGTCGACCCAGCACAACCCGGACGTGTCGTACAAAGACCTTCGCGAAGGCGTGATGGAGCTGATCGTCAAGCACGTGCTGCCTGCCGAACTGCTGTCCAAGGACACCCAGTTCCACATCAACCCGACTGGCCAGTTCATCATCGGCGGCCCGGTGGGTGACTGCGGTCTGACCGGCCGCAAGATCATCGTCGACAGCTACGGCGGCATGGCCCGTCACGGCGGCGGCGCGTTCTCTGGCAAGGATCCATCGAAGGTTGACCGTTCGGCAGCCTACGCGGGTCGTTACGTAGCCAAGAACATCGTCGCTGCCGGCCTGGCCGAGCGTTGCGAGATTCAGGTTTCCTACGCGATCGGTGTAGCTCAGCCTACGTCGATCTCGTTGAACACCTTCGGCACCGGCAAGATCAGCGACGACAAGATCGTCAAACTGGTTCGCGAAGTGTTCGACCTGCGTCCATACGCAATCACCACGATGCTCGACCTGCTGCACCCGATGTACCAGGAAACCGCAGCGTACGGCCACTTCGGCCGCACTCCGGCGACCAAGACCGTTGGCGACGATACGTTCACCACGTTCACCTGGGAAAAAACCGACCGCGCCGATGCGCTGCGCGCTGCTGCCGGTTTGTAAGATTTCCTCGCGGTACCCAAAGCCCTGCACGGTTCGCCGTGTGGGGTTTTTTATTGGGGAGAGCTTTGAAACACCAGGCAAAACACCTGCCGTGCGTACCAAAAAACCCTGACTAACCTACAAGCATCCCACTGAGCAAGGACGCTCTCGATGCTGCCCTACCTGCATGTTTTCCTCTTCCTGCTTGCTTTCATTGCCTCAACCGCCAACGCCAATGCATGCCCCGACTGGACCGCCGACCGCGCCATACGGGAGATCGCCGCGCTCCAGCAGCAAATCAGCCGTTGGGACGACAGCTACCACCGTCAAGGCCAATCTCTGATCGCCGACGAGCTCTATGATGAATCCCGCGCGCGGCTGAGTGAATGGCATCACTGTTTCAACGTCGTGGAAAACGCCGACCCTTTGCGAACCGCTGGCGGAACGGTTGCGCACCCTGTCGTCCACACCGGCCTGAACAAATTGCGCGATGCACAGGCCGTCAAGGACTGGCTGCGTGATCGCAGCGACATCTGGGTCCAGCCGAAAATCGACGGCGTGGCGGTGACGCTGGTTTATCGCGGCGGCTTGCTGAATCAGGCGATCAGTCGCGGCGACGGGATCAATGGCCAGGACTGGACCGCTTCGGCGCGGCAGATCAAATCGATTCCGCAAACCCTGCCTCAACCACTGGATTTGCTGGTGCAAGGCGAACTCTACTGGCGTTTGACCGATCATGTTCAAGCACGAAGCGGAAGTCTCAATGCGAGATCGACGGTTGCCGGGTTGATGGCGCGTAAAACGCTCCCACGCGAACAGGCCGATGGTATCGGCCTGTTCGCGTGGGACTGGCCACAAGGCCCGGCGAGTCTGCCCGCGCGTGCGGCAGCGCTGGCCCATATGGGGTTCGCGAACACTGCTCAGTACGCTCAACCGATCAATGATTTTGCCAGCGCAGAGCATTGGCGTGATCACTGGTATCGCTCCGCCCTGCCTTTCGCCACCGACGGTGTCGTCCTGCGTCAGGGCCAGCGGCCATCCGCCACACGCTGGCAGGCGAAAGCGCCCTACTGGGCCGTCGCCTGGAAATACCCGTACGCCCAGGCGCTGGCCGAGGTTCGCAAGGTCAACTTCAAGGTCGGCCGCACCGGCCGCATCACCCCGGTGCTTGAACTGAAACCGTTCGCGCTGGATGACCGACAGATCAAGCGCGTCAGTGTCAGTTCGCTGCGACGCTGGAAAGAACTCGATGTGCGCCCCGGGGATCAGGTGTCCATCAGTCTGGCGGGGCTGACCATCCCAAGGCTCGACGACGTTGTGCTGCGCGCCGCCGAACGCCCCGAACTGGACGCACCCTTGGCGGCCGACTTTCATCTATTAAGCTGCTGGCAGCCCACGCTCGGTTGTGAAAGCCAATTCCTCGCGCGATTGACCTGGCTTAGCGGCAAGAAAGGGCTAGCCTTGCCTCATATCGGGCCGGGCACCTGGGAGAAACTTTTAGAAACACGCCGTTTGAATGGCTTGCTGGATTGGTTGGCCCTGGATGCTCAGGAGCTTGCTACCATTGATGGCTTCGGCGAGCGCAGCAGTGCCCGCCTCCTCAACAGTTTCAACGAGGCTCGACAACGCCCGTTTACGCAGTGGCTCAGAGCCTTGGGTTTGCCGCCCACCGGCCAGGCAACGCTGGCGCATTCGTGGCAGGCACTCGCCGAACGGTCTCTTGAGCAATGGCAGGCTGAAGCCGGCATCGGCCCGGGACGCGCGGCGCAGTTGAGCGCTTTTTTTCGCGACCCTCAGGTCGTGGCATTAAGCGAAATATTACGAGTGGCCGGGGTCGACGGTTTTTAACAGCTGCCGACGCTCCCCATGCGGGAACCCAACGGTATCGATGGGCTCAAACAGCCCATCGCAACATCGATCCGACTGCCTTTCACATGGAGCTTTTATGAAACTACTTTCACCGCTTGCCCTGTTGACCCTTTGCAGCGTGCTGGCCACTCCATTAATGGCAGCCGAAGACGCTCCAGGCCTGACCGGTTGCGCCGCCAAGAAGCAGGCCATCGTCACTCAGATCGAGCAGGCCAAAAGCCACGGCAATGCCGAGCAACAGGCCGGCCTGGAAAAAGCGCTGAGCGAAGTCACCACTCATTGCACCGATGCCTCCCTGAAAAAAGAACGGGAAAACAAAGTGCTCGAGGCCAAGCACGAAGTCAGCGAGCGTCAGGAGGACCTCGATAAAGCGATGAAGAAAGGCGATCCGGAGCGAATCAACAAGCGCAAAGACAAACTCGCCGAGTCGCGCAAGGAATTGCAGGAAGCGCTCGACGAGCTGGATAAATAAGCTCCGATATGAGCGAGGGGCTTACGTGACGAGGGGCTTGCCCCCGTCAGCGCCGCAGCGGTCGTAGCCGGCAAATGCGGTCTGCTGAATAGCCGCGCACTGGGCATGCTTCGCAGCCCAACGGCGCGGTGCGACGTTTCGCTATACCCCTCGCCACACGAATGCATTGCCAATCAATGATCGCGAAAATCTTTATGGCACGCACTGCAGGCATCTTCGACTTTCTGCACCGCGGGCCCCAGATTGCTGACTCTGTAAGGCTGAATCTTGCTGGCGATTACCAGCTCACCGGTGGCGGCTTCGAGGTTGCGAGCCATTTCCTGAAACCGCGCCTGCTTCTCCCAGACTTCATCGGTGGCGCTGGTGTGATCATCCTCGCGCACCTGCGGGAAATGTTTCCACGGCTCATGGGACAGCGCATCGAGCTTCACCGCGCCGTCTGCGAATTTCGCCCCGTCGAACGCAATGCGCCCACGCAACATGCCGCCAAGGTCTTCAGCCGTGTTGAGCATTTGTTTGAAGATCGCCTTGCGCTGGCCCAGTGGCGAATCGGGGTCGACACCACCGCACGCAGACAGCGTCAGGCAGGCCAGCAATACAACGGAAATTCTATTAAAAGTCATGGTGGCTTCTGGTCACGGAAACGGCGGCCAGTATCCTCGCGTCACCGGAAAACACCAATAGCCCTATTATCAATACGGTTTGTTTGAGCGCATGGAGCACTCACGCGACCGACTAAGGAATCACTCCATGAACAGCCGTTTCAAGACATGGCGCCCCAGCCTGACCTGGACTTTTCCGATGGTGGCCGTGCTTGCAGGCTGCACCGGTGGCGAACCTGAAAAACCGAGAACCCACGCCCTGGCGACTTATGCCAGCGCCACGTGGGAGGCACTGCCAGCGGTGACCGACGCCGACCTGATCGCCGGCTTCGGTTCGTGGCGCAGTGCCTGCACGCGACTCAAGGCCGACCCGGTCTGGGGCTCGACCTGTGCGGCCGCCGCCAATGTGCCGCAGACCGCCAATGACATTCGCGGCTTCCTCAACCAGAACCTCGACGTCTACGGCTTGCGCGCCGCCAAGGACAATCCCAATGGCCTGATCACCGGTTACTACGAGCCGGTGTACCCCGGTAGCCTGACCCAGACCAGCGTCGCCAATATTCCGGTGTATGGCGTGCCGGAGGACATGGTTATTGTCTCGCTGGACAGCCTCTACCCGGAGCTGAAAGGCAAACGCCTGCGAGGCCGGCTCGAAGGTCGCGTGCTCAAGCCGTATGACGACGCGGCAACGATCGGAACCAAAGGTGTGAAGGCGCCCGTGGTTGCGTGGTTGACGGATCCGATGAACCTGCAGTTTTTGCAGATTCAGGGTTCGGGCCGCATCCAGCTCGACAGTGGTCGACAGTTGCGCATTGCTTACGCGGATCAGAATGGCCACCCGTATAGGCCAATCGGCCGCTGGCTGATCGAGCAAGGCGAGTTGAAAAAAGAAGACGTGACCATGGGCGCAATCAGCGACTGGGCCAAGGCCAACCCGTCGCGCATTCCCGAACTGCTTGGCAGCAACCCGAGCTACGTGTTTTTCACGCAGAACCCGGACAGCAACGAAGGGCCGCGTGGCTCGCTGAACGTGCCGCTGACCGCCGGCTATAGCGCGGCGGTTGATCGCAAGGTAATACCCCTGGGCAGTCTGTTGTGGCTGTCCACGACTAAACCCGATGGCAGCGCATTGGTACGGCCAGTGGCGGCTCAGGACACCGGCGGCGCGATTACCGGCGAAGTCCGTGCAGACTTGTTTTGGGGTACCGGCGAGGCGGCCGGTCAACTGGCGGGCAACATGAAGCAACAGGGGCAAATCTGGATGCTGTGGCCTAAAGGCGCGTCGTTACCGCAAGTGCCTCAGGTGGCTGATGCGGTGAAAGCCAAACCTTGAGATCGGTATCGGCGTTTAGAGAGTAATCGCGAGCAAGCTCGCTCCCGCAAGAATGTATTTCAATGCGGGAGCGAGCTTGCTCGCGATGAGGCCAGGCAAGATGACCGAGGCGCGGTCAGGCAGACACCACAAACAAACTTGCAATCAACCCCATCCCTACAAACCACACCAGCGACCGCAAGGTCGCCCAATCCGCCAGATAACAAATGATGAAGAGCAAGCGGCTGGTGATAAACAACACCGACAGCACATTGATCGTTACCAACTCGGCATTGCCAGCCAGGTGCGCGACGATTACCGCAGCGGCAAAGGCCGGAGTCACCTCAAAACTGTTCAGTTGCGCGGCGTGTGCGCGTCGGCCCAGACCGTTGAGGGATTCCATAAAATCCCGTGGATCATGGTTATCCCTGATCCTGAAACCGCCACTGATCTTGGCCACGACCGTGCACAGATAAGGCAGGAAAATCGCCACCAAAATGCACCACAGAGCTACCGTCATAGAGCAATCCCTTTTTCAAGTTGTCGAGCGCCGAGACTTCGTCGACGGCGAGCCAGTGAAAACTTCACCCCCCATATGCCGATCAATATCAGTCCACAGGCTAAGAGCCGCGGTCTGCCGAAAGGTTCTCTCAAGTAACGCATGCCGAACAGCACTACCAGAATCATGCTGATCTCGCGCAACGCCGCCGCTTCGGCAATCGACCCCGGTTGCATGGCCCATAGCACCAGAGCGTAGCTGAACACATTTGTGGGCATGGCTTGCCCGCGATGGCGTCATTGAGAACGTCTTCGCGGGCAAGCCATGCTTCCACAGGCACGCGGCGCGAGAATTGATTCGCGATATGTCAGCAGCTGTTTATACTGCAGGCGACCACGCCGCATTCAGTTGCGCACAGACCAATTCCAATAATTTCTGTCTCTGTCCGTACTCATCGAGAACGGTCATAGGCATGCGTATGCCTGATCAAAGCGTCAAGACTACCGACAGAGACCTTGCGCATGCCACTTGCTTTATTTGCCCTCGCCGTTGCCGCCTTCGGTATCGGCACTACTGAATTCGTCATCATGGGCCTGTTGCCCGACGTTGCAGGCGACCTCGCCGTCAGCATTCCCGACGCCGGCCTGCTGATCACCGGCTACGCCCTGGGCGTGGTGTTTGGCGCACCGATCCTCGCGGTCGGCACCGCCAACATGCCGCGCAAAGCCACGCTGCTGGGCATGACGCTGATGTTCATTCTCGGCAATATTCTGTGCGCCCTGGCGCCCAACTATGCCACGTTGATGGCCGCTCGCGTGGTGACTGCCTTGTGCCACGGGGCGTTCTTCGGCATTGGTTCGGTGGTGGCCGCCGGTCTGGTGGCGCCGAACAAACGGGCGCAGGCGATTGCCATGATGTTCACTGGCCTGACTTTGGCCAACGTGCTCGGCGTACCGCTAGGTACAGCGCTGGGACAATACGCCGGGTGGCGTTCGACGTTCTGGGCGGTGTCGGTGATCGGGGTGATCGCGGCCATCGCACAGTGGCTCTGGTTGCCCAGGGACATCGCCATGGACAAGGCCAACCTCGCCAGCGAATTCAAGGTGCTGGGTAAGGTCAACGTCCTGCTTGCGCTGGGCATGAGTGTGCTGGCGTCTACCAGTCTGTTCAGCGTCTTCACCTACATCGCGCCGATTCTGCAGGACATCACCGGCGTCAGTCCCCATGGCGTAACGATCATGCTGTTGCTGTTCGGCGTCGGTTTGACCGCCGGCAGCATGCTCGGCGGACGCCTGGCGGACAGTCGCTTGCTGCCTTCACTGGTAGGCATGGCGTTGGCCACGGCAGTGGTATTGGCGGCGTTCACCCAGACCAGTCACTCGGCCATCCCCGCGGCGATCACGCTGGTGTTGTGGGGTATTTTTGCCTTCGCCCTGTGCCCGATTCTGCAACTGTTGATCATCGATCAGGCGCATGAAGCGCCCAACCTCGGCTCAACGCTGAACCAGAGTGCGTTCAATCTCGGTAATGCGGCGGGGGCCTGGATTGGCGGCCTCGTGGTCGCCAGCGGCGCAGACCTCGCCGACCTGCCCTGGACGGGCGCGCTGGTCAGCGGCTTGACGGTGCTGACGGCGCTGTTCTTTATTTACTTGCAACGTCGCGGTGGGGCCGCGGTCAATGCGAGCGGCTGAGTAATGATCGCCGAGGCATCGATTTCGCGAGCAAGCTCCACATTGGACTTCAGCGCACACGTGACCTGCGATGAGCCTGCGCCAGCGGCACGGGCCGGACATCACTGATTACTCCTTGTGCTCCTGCAGATCAGGTTTCTCGCCTTGATCGGCAGATTGCTTCGGTGGCCCGCTCTCACTGCGAATCTGCGCGTGGCTGATCAGGCCGAAAATGAAACTCCCGCCGATGATGTTCCCTGCCAGGGTCGGCCCGGCGAAAATCAGCCAGAAATCCTTCCACGGCAATTCGCCGGCAAACACCAGATAGGACACTTCTGCGGAGCCGACCACGATGTGGGTGAAATCCCCCAGCGCCATGAGGTAGGTGATGAGGACGATGATCCACATCTTTGCGCTTTCCATGGACGGGATCATCCACACCATCGTGGCGATCATCCAGCCGGAGATGATGCCTTTGGCGAACATTTTGCCTGCGTCGTTTTCCATGACCTTGCGGCCGATGTCGAGGAAGGCCATGTCGGTCCTGGTATCGAAAATCGGCAGGTGCAGCATCACGTAAGCAACCAATATGGTGCCGCAAAGGTTACCCACCAGCACCACTGACCAGAGACGCATCAGTCGGCCAAAGTTGTTCAGCGTCGGCTTGGTCATGACCGGCAGCACAGCGGTCAGGGTGTTCTCGGTGAACAATTGCTGCCGGGCGAGGATGACCGCGAGGAAGCCCGCGCAGTAACCGAAACTGGCGATCACCTTGAAGCCTTCGCCGTCCGGCAATCGTGAATTGAGCAGCCCCATCGCCATCAGCGACAGGCCCATGGTCAGGCCCGCAGCCAAAGCCGACCACCACAGGGCGGCAACACTGCGTTCGAGTTCCTGATCGCCCTGGGTGCGGATGATTTCATGCAGCACCGCGGCGCGCGGTGGCTGATTCTTGTCGACGTCGTGTTTCTCTTGCGCCGAAAGGTTCGGGGTCTTGCCGTCTTTTTGCGTGTCCATATAGCTCCGGAGCCGGTGGCGTGCGATGAGAATACGACACGCCGAGTCCAAGTCCGTTCTACATGGCCGGCATTATTCGACGGCGGCATCATCCCTGAACTGGTCTTTGACGTATTTGATCTCGGTGCGGCCATGCGGCGCGGGCAAGCCGTCCTCTCCCAGATTGACGAAGACGATCTTCTCCACCGTGAGGATGCTTTTGCGGGTGATCTTGTTGCGTACTTCGCACTTCAGGGTGATAGACGTGCGACCGAACTCGGTGGCAGTGATGCCCAGTTCAATGATGTCGCCCTGACGCGAGGCGCTGACGAAGTTGATTTCGGAGATGTACTTGGTGACTACACGCTGATTGCCCAGTTGCACGATGGCGTAGATCGCCGCTTCTTCATCGAGCCAGCGCAACAGGCTGCCGCCAAACAGCGTGCCGTTGGGATTGAGGTCTTCGGGTTTTACCCATTTGCGGGTGTGGAAGTTCATGGGGCGTGGACTCCAAAGTGTTTGATGGACAGGTTTACGCCCCCAGCTTCAAGTTTCAAGCGACAAGCTGCAAGTTAAAAGCCGATCGGCTTTCACTTGTCGCTTGCAGCTTGCAACTTGCAGCTCAAAGCCAGCTATAATCGCCACCGATTCAGAACGGCTACTACCGTTTTCCCGCCACCTGTCCGAGGGGCGCTGCAGCAGGTTCATCCTGTCAGGCTCGGATGGGGCGTTGCCTGGCCACGGCCGGACACTAAACGCACAACGGCGCCCATTCGCATACATTACGAATGGAGGCTCTTCATGAGCGCTGTTATCACGCCTGCAGATTTTAACGATTACAAAGTTGCCGACATGTCCCTGGCTGCCTGGGGCCGTCGCGAAACCATCATCGCCGAATCCGAAATGCCGGCCCTGATGGGTCTGCGCCGCAAGTACTCCGCCGAGCAACCGCTCAAAGGCGCGAAAATCCTCGGCTGCATTCACATGACCATTCAGACTGCCGTGCTGATCGAAACCCTGGTTGCCCTGGGTGCCGAAGTACGCTGGTCTTCCTGCAACATTTTCTCGACTCAAGACCAGGCCGCTGCTGCCATCGCTGCTGCCGGTATCGCGGTTTATGCCTGGAAAGGCGAAACCGAAGAAGAGTACGAGTGGTGCCTGGAGCAAACCATCCTCAAAGATGGCGCGCCTTGGGATGCCAACATGATCCTCGACGACGGCGGCGACCTGACCGAGCTGCTGCACAAGAAATACCCGGCCATTCTCGATCGCGTTCATGGCGTGACCGAAGAAACCACTACCGGCGTTCACCGCCTGCTGGACATGCTGGCCAAGGGCGAGCTGAAGATCCCGGCCATCAACGTCAACGACTCGGTAACCAAGAGCAAGAACGACAACAAGTACGGCTGCCGTCACAGCCTGAACGATGCGATCAAGCGCGGTACCGACCACCTGCTGTCCGGCAAGCAAGCGCTGGTCATCGGTTACGGTGACGTGGGCAAGGGCTCCGCTCAGTCGCTGCGTCAGGAAGGCATGATCGTCAAGGTCTCCGAAGTCGATCCGATCTGCGCCATGCAAGCCTGCATGGACGGTTTCGAACTGGTTTCGCCATTCATCGACGGCATCAACAACGGCTCCGAAGAAAGCATCGACAAAGCGCTGCTGGGCAAGATCGACCTGATCGTGACCACCACCGGTAACGTCAATGTCTGCGACTCGAACATGCTCAAGGCTCTGAAGAAGCGCGCTGTGGTATGCAACATCGGCCACTTCGACAACGAAATCGACACCGCTTTCATGCGCAAGAACTGGGCATGGGAAGAAGTGAAGCCGCAGGTTCACAAGATCCACCGCACCGGTCCTGGTTCGTTCGATGCGCAGAACGATGATTACCTGATTCTGCTGGCCGAAGGTCGTCTGGTGAACCTGGGTAACGCCACCGGTCACCCGAGCCGCATCATGGACGGTTCGTTCGCCAACCAGGTGCTGGCGCAGATCTTCCTGTTCGGCCAGAAGTACGCCGACCTGTCGCCGGCTCAAAAAGCCGAGCGCCTGACCGTTGAAGTATTGCCGAAGAAGCTCGACGAAGAAGTGGCCCTGGAAATGGTCCGCGGTTTCGGTGGCGTGGTCACTCAGTTGACCAAGCAACAGGCTGACTACATCGGCGTGACCGTCGAAGGCCCGTTCAAGCCGCACGCTTATCGTTACTGACAGCAGCTGCGAGCTACAAGCTTCAAGCGGCAAGTAAAAGCGGTTCGTTTACTTGAGCTTGAGGCTTATAGCTTGCTTCTTCATCGCTATTACGCAGCCCAGAGTTGCGGGCTTCAAATACAAGAATCGGCGCGACGCCCTCTTGCAGCTTGAAGCTTGCAACTTGCAGCTGGAGACCCCCTCCATGTCCCAAGACCGTCGCTACAGTTTCGAGTTCTTCCCCACGAAGACCGACGCTGGGCATGAAAAACTGCTCGCCACTGCCCGTCAGCTGGCCACGTACAATCCCGATTTCTTCTCCTGCACTTACGGCGCCGGCGGTTCGACCCGTGATCGCACGCTCAACACCGTGTTGCAGCTTGAAAGCGAAGTCAAAGTCACTGCCGCACCGCACTTGTCCTGCGTCGGCGACAGCAAGGACGACTTGCGCGGCCTGTTGGCTCAATACAAATCGGCCGGCATCAAACGTATCGTTGCCCTGCGCGGTGACCTGCCTTCGGGCATGGGCATGGCCAGTGGCGAAATGCGGCACGCCAACGACCTGGTGGAATTCATTCGCGAAGAGACCGCTGACCATTTCCACATCGAAGTCGCCGCCTACCCGGAGATGCATCCGCAAGCGCGCAACTTTGAAGACGATCTGACCAACTTCGTGCGCAAGGCCAACGCCGGCGCCAACAGTGCGATCACCCAGTACTTCTTCAACGCCGACAGCTACTTCTACTTTGTCGAACGTGTGCGTGCGATGGGCGTGAACATTCCGATCGTGCCGGGCATCATGCCGATCACCAATTACAGCAAGCTCGCGCGTTTCTCCGACGCCTGCGGTGCGGAGATCCCGCGCTGGATCCGCAAACAACTGGAAGCCTACGGCGATGACACCCCGAGCATTCAACGTTTTGGTGAGCAGGTCATCACCGAAATGTGCGAACGCCTGTTGCAAGGCGGTGCACCCGGTTTGCACTTCTACACACTGAACCAGGCGGAAGCGAGCCTGGCGGTGTGGAATAACTTGAAGTTGCCGCGTTAAAAGACGTTTAACGCGCAATCAAGATCGCGGCCTCGTTTCACTCGACAGCTCTTACCGGGCTTCGGACGAGACGAGACTGCGATTTTTGGCGTTTTGTATGACCAAAATGTGAAGCAACACACGGAGATAGAGCTTGCGCATGCGGTTTCTGGCTCTTTCCGGTTTCTCGTCGTAATCTCAAACCATGCATTGGATTGCCCAGTTACTCACCGCGTTGCTATTCACTTGCCTGAGCGTTACTGCCCGGGGCGAAAAACTGCGCATTGTCACCGAGCCGTGGGCTCCATACGTCTATGAGCAAGACGGAAAAGCACTGGGCCTGGATTACGAAACGACAGCCATCGTGTTCAAACGACTGGGCATCGAAGTGGAATGGCAATTCCTGCCATGGAAGCGCTGTCTGTCCATGCTGGAGCAAGGCCAGGCCGACGGTGCACTGGACATTTTCCACAGCACCGACCGCGATGCGACCCTGCTCTACCCCAGCGAACCACTTTCCGAAGTGCAGTTCGTCATGTTCTACGCCAAGGAGCGACCTCATCCTTTTCGCAGCCTCGAAGAACTGCGCGGGCTGACCATCGGCACCTCGCCGGGCTACCTGTACAGCGACGACTTTCGCAAGTCGACACTGTTCACCCGTGAGCCGGCGCCCAGCCATGAAGCGAACTTCGGCAAACTCGAGCGTGGACGTATCGACTTGCTGATCACCGACCGCCGCGTCGGTCAGCATTTGCTGGATCAACTGAATATCCGCGACAAGATCAGCGAAAATCCGACTGTCATCAGCCAGCAAAGCCAGTTTCTGGCGGTGCGTCGCAATGCCGGCATGGATCTGCTGGTGCAGCGCTTTGGCGCCGAACTCAAGCGCTTCAAACGGGAACCTGCCTATGCGGAACTGAGCGCGCGATACGGGGCCAGTCCAGCGGCCAGAGCGAACGCCGCCCAAGCGACGCAAGTCACTGAAAAAACCGTTGAGCAGCAGGAAAGCGGCGCGCAGTGATTGCTCTGTTATACTCCGGCGTTCCCGCCAGGCTCACGCCCGGACGCTCGGAACCGTTCAAGGCATCTCGACCCCGCTACAGCGCAGCTTTGCAGCCCGCGCGAGCGCTCCAGACGAGCCTTCGTGACCCAGCAGGACCGGACGGGATTGCGTTCTTCATAAACGCCATTCGCGCCAGGCAAGACTCCCATTGGGCCAAGCCCTAACTAAAACAGGATTACTCATGTCCTTTGCTTCCCTCGGTCTCTCCGAGGCTTTAGTCCGTGCCATCGAGGCGGCGGGCTATACCGAGCCTACTCCGGTGCAACAGCGGGCCATTCCCGCCGTGTTGCAAGGTCGCGACCTGATGGTTGCGGCTCAGACAGGTACCGGTAAAACCGGCGGCTTCGCCCTTCCGATCCTGGAGCGGTTGTTTCCCAACGGTCACCCGGACAAATCCCAGCGCCACGGCCCACGCCAACCCCGCGTACTGGTCCTGACGCCGACCCGCGAACTCGCAGCTCAAGTACACGAAAGTTTCAAGGTCTACGCCCGTGACTTGAAGTTCGTCAGTGCCTGCATCTTCGGCGGCGTCGGCATGAACCCGCAGGTTCAGGCCATGTCCCGTGGCGTTGACGTGCTGGTCGCCTGCCCGGGCCGTCTGCTCGATCTGGCCGGCCAAGGCAGCGTGGATCTGTCCCACGTGGAAATCCTCGTGCTGGACGAAGCCGACCGCATGCTCGACATGGGCTTTGTCCATGACGTGAAAAAGGTACTGGCCCGCTTGCCGGGCAAACGGCAGAACCTGCTGTTCTCGGCGACGTTCTCCAAAGACATCACCGATCTGGCCGGCAAGCTGCTGCACAACCCGGAACGCATTGAAGTCACGCCGCCGAATACCACGGTCGAGCGCATCGAACAGCGCGTCTTCCGTCTGCCGGCCAATCACAAGCGCTCGCTGCTGGCGCATTTGATCACCGCAGGCGCCTGGGAACAGGTGCTGGTGTTCACCCGCACCAAACACGGCGCCAACCGTCTGGCCGAGTACCTGGACAAACACGGCCTCACCGCCGTCGCCATCCACGGCAACAAAAGCCAGAACGCGCGCACCAAAGCCCTGGCCGACTTCAAGGCTGGCGAAGTGCGCATCCTGGTAGCGACCGACATCGCCGCTCGCGGTCTGGACATCGACCAGCTGCCACACGTGGTCAACTTCGAACTGCCGAACGTCGACGAAGATTACGTCCACCGTATCGGTCGTACCGGCCGTGCCGGTCGTTCGGGCGAGGCGATCTCGCTGGTCGCCCCGGATGAAGAGAAGCTGCTCAAAAGCATCGAGCGCATGACCAAGCAGAAGATTGCCGACGGCGATCTGATGGGCTTCGACTCCAGTGCTGTAGAAGCCGAGAAGCCTGAAGCCCGCGAGCGTCCGGATGTGCGCAACCCGCGCAACCCACGTGGCCCGCGCGGTGATGGCCCGAACGGCAGTGGCGGTGGCGGCGGTCGCAAGGACAAAGGCAAGGACAAGGGCGGCAAGGAAAAACCTGCCGCTACCGGCCGTGGCGATCGTCCGGCGCGTGAGCAAAAACCGCGTGAAGGCACTCCGGCGCGCGAGCAACAGCGTCCGGCGCCACGTGCCGCTTCTGCTGATCGCGCCCCGGACGAGTTCCTCGACGACGACATCGATAACTTCGGTAATCGCGTCGATTACGTTCCGCAGGCCAAACCGGCTCAAGGCCGTGGCCGTCGTCCGGGTGCTCCGGCACCAGGCGCGGCAGCTGGCGCAGGTGCAGGTGCTCCACGCGGCGGCAAGCCACAGGGTCGCCAAAGCGGTCCGCGCAGCAGCGACGGCGCCAGCACTGGCACCCCGCCCGCCAAACGCAGCGGCCCACGCAACGGTGCTCCGCGCGACGGTCAGGCCCGTCGCGAAGAAGGCCGCAGCCGTCGTCCAGCCCGTGACGACCAGCCGCGGTCAGAGCCAGCGGTGCAAAACCCGCGAGGCCCGGCACCGAAGATCATCCACAAGGAGTCGAAAACCGATCGTTTCCCGACACCTGAACAACTTGATCAATTGCCAGGCCGTCCCCGTGGAGAGAAGCCGGCATTGCTGACCCGCAATCGCTGACTTTTCCCCGCCATGAAAAATGCCCCGGATCGTGAGATTCGGGGCATTTTTTTGGGGCGCTGCAAACTGCTTTTGTAGAAGCTGGCGAAGCCTGTGATCTTTTGATCTTGCCCTTATCAGCGGTGATCCTGCAAAGATCGCAACCTGCGGCAGCTCCTACGTCTCAGCATTACTTCGCTTTCACACCTTCAAACGTAACGTACAGCTCGACTGCATCGGACGCTGCGCCCAGGTCTTTCTGCTTGCCGAAATCGGAACGCTTGATGCTGGAGGTGCCTTCAAAGCCGGCACGGTAGCCGCCCCATGGATCCTTGCCTTCGCCCAGGAACGTGGCTTTGACCACGATTGGCTTGGTTACGCCCAGCAGGGTCAGGTCGCCGGTCACGTCAGCAGTCTCTTTACCCGCAGCGTTCTTGCCGGTGGACTTGACGCTGGTGGAAACGAAAGTGGCTTTGCTGCCGTTGAGGAAATCTTTGCTGGCGATGTGTTTATCGCGCTCGGCATGGTTGGTGAAGACGCTGGCGGTGTTCACGTTGAACTCGATCTTGCTGTCTTCCGGCTTGGCAGCGTCGAAGCTGAATTTGCCGTCGATATCCTTGAAGGTACCGGTGATGAAGCTGTAGCCCAGGTGGCTGATCTTGAAGTCAACGAAGGCGTGCTGGCCTTCCTTGTCGACGACGTAGTCAGCGGCCATGGCCTGACCTGCGGACAGCAGCGCGGAGCCGATTGCCAGAGCGGCGAGAGTCTTTTTCAACATGCTTTCTATTCCTTTGGAGTCGAGGTTGAACTTCAGGCTTTGCGACCGAGCATTCGATTCAGGGTCGCATCACGGTCGATAAAGTGGTGTTTCAATGCTGCCAACGCATGGAGCCCGGAAAAAATGACCAGCGCCCACGCTAGATAGAAGTGAATCAAACCAGCGGTGTCTGCCTGGGCCGGTAGCCCGGAAACCAGTGCAGGAACTTCGAACAAGCCAAACACCGGGATCCCGACGCCGTCTGCGGTGGAAATCAGGTAACCGGCAATCATCACAGCGAACAGACTGAGGTACAGAAAAGAATGGCCGAATTTCGCGCCGATGCGCGTCATGCGGCTGTAGCTTTCCAGGGTAGACGGCGGAGGGCTGACAAAGCGCCAGAGCACGCGAATAACCATCACGGCCAACAACACCAGACCGACGCTTTTGTGCAGGTCCGGCGCGTCTTTGCGCCAGGTGCTGTAGTAATCGAGACCGACCATCCACAGGCCCGATGCGAACAAACCAACCACTGCCAGGGCCACTGCCCAATGCATGAAAATGCTGACCCAACCATAGCGCGAAGAAGAGTTACGTAGCTGCATTGCCCAAATCCTGTGAGAAGTGCGACCAAGACTATCGAGTTATGTATCGAATTAAAGCGGAAAATTTCGCTTTGAAATATCGAATAATGCGATCAAGGAATCTGAATCAGGCGCGTTAAGGAAAGATTAAAGGCGATTTTGTGGCGGGATGTTAGTGGCCAGGTGGATTTATGAAATGTCAGTGACGGCCCCCATCGCGAAAGCCAGACGATGAAACGCACATTAAGGAATGGAAATTTTCGCCAGGCCCTCTCTAATCGTCCCTGGCAACCTGGCTATGCATTAATTTTTGAAGACTGGTGGCGGATTCAGGCAGTCATAATTATACGGATCGATGTCACATTTATAAGCCAGCTGACTGCCATGTCCCTTGGGGAAAACTCCCCACTCACACAGCCCGACAGTACGATTACTACGAGTATTGCTACTAGCGCTCTCATATACCCTCCAAATTTCTTGAAGAGCATATGTTTGTAGTTCACGCACTATCGATCATTTGCTTCTGATTATTTTGGGAAACCTCTCGTCCACCGCTGAACCTGTAGGACTGCAATCGTATGAGCAACAAAGCGCGACCCTCGGGCCGCGCTTTTTACACCCAAACGTTACTGAACCTTCGTCTCAATAGTCGCCGCCGGTTTGGCCGCTGGCTTCTTCGCCGGCTCAGCCTTCTTCACGGGTGCTTTTGCCGGCGCCTTCTTGGGCTCGGCCTTCTCCGCTGGCTTTTTAGCCGGCGTCTTGGCCGGGGCTGTTTTAGTTGGCTCGGTTTTCACCGGCGCGGCAGGCTTCGGCGCTTCGACCGGCGCGGGTGCCGGGGCTGGCACTGGAGCAGGCGTCGGAGTCACTGGCGCAGCGGCCTTGACTGGTGCCGGCTTCTTGTCTTCCTCCGACGAACCACCAAACAGATCGCTGAAGAAGTTACCCTTCTTCGCCGCCACCGCGCCCGCAGCAGCAGCAGCCGCCGTTGCTGCAGGCACAACCTTAGCCGGTTCAAACGACTTGCCGGCCGCCAGGTCTTCAACCTGGCTGGCCGCGCGCTGACCGGTGCGCAATGCGCCTTCCAGCGTGCCCGGGTACAAGGTGTCGGTGTGTTCGCCGGCGAACGCTACGCGTTGCAGCGGTCGCTCCCACAGGCGCCAGTATTTGCTGATCTGGCCCGGGCCGAAGGCCAGGTAAGCGCCGCCCATCAATGGGTCGGTGCTGTAGCGACGAATTTCATAACCGGTGAACGAACCGCGCGCCTGTGGATAAAACGCGTGCATGCGAATCAGCACCTGATCGGCCATCTGCTTGTCGCCAAACGCCTGCATCACTCGAGCGTTGTCGCCCGAGAGGTTGATCACCACGTTGGCGCCGCCCTTCAGCGCCGGTTCCACCCACAACATGCCCAGACCGGTGTTGCTGTAGATCTCACCGGACATGCGCGCCTTGCTTTCCCACACCGGCGTCTTGAATTTCAACATGATCTGGTCGCGCCAACCGTAATTGGTGCCCTTGATCGCAGCCAGATGCTGGGCGTCCAGCGCCGGGGTCATCTGGATCTTGTTCAGCGCACGCAACGGCACAGCCACCACTACATAGTCAGCCTGAAAGCCAACGCTGCCGACTTTGACCGTCACGCTGTCCTTGTCCTGAATGATGGCCGACACCGGGGAGCTGGTCTTGATGGTTTTGAGTTGCTTGACGAACGCCTGAGCCAGCACTGGGCTGCCGCCAAGCAGGCGCGAGGCACGCAAATCACGGTCGGATATGCCCTGATAAACGCGGCCCTGCTGTGCGAAATACAGCAGCGACAGGCGCGAAGGTTCGTCATAACGGGAACGAATCTGCTGATTGATCAACTGCCGGGCCGTGGCTGGCAAGGTCAGCCGGTCAAGCCAGTTGGCGACGTTGATCTGATCCAGAGCATGCAGCGTGTTGTTGGCTGCCGGGTTCTGCGGGTCTTCGATGGAACGCGCCAGATCGGCGACGGTTTTTTCGTAGCGCTTGAGCGCTTCGGCCGTCGCCGGTTCCTTGATGGCCAGGTCAGCAGCGGTGTAATACACGCCATCGATCAAGTAGCTCGGGGTGCGCACGAATTCAGGCGCCGGCGTGGTGCCCAGCTTGAAGGTCGAGACGTATTTGTTCAGGACCGGTTGCGTCTTGTCGTTGCCGATCCACTCGCTGCTGGCCATGCCGGAGCGACCGCCAAGGCTTGGCTTGGCTTCCAGCAAGGTCACCTGCCAGCCTTTGTTCTGCAGTTCGTACGCAGCCGTCAGGCCGGACAGGCCGCCGCCGATCACGATTGCTGTTTTATCCTTGGCCAGCGCGGACACGCTGAACAGGCCCAACATCACCAGCGCACAGGCGCGCAGCCAACCAGCAGACATTCAGCGAACTCCGGAAATAACGTAGGAAAAAGCGATTGTGCGAGCACGGCGACTCGACGAGCAGCGAAGAATACGTCAGCCATCAAATGGCCGCCAGCAACGTCTATCAGCCCGTACAAAGTTGCTCAATCGACACAATGGGTTGTTCCTGCGCGACGCATTGCATAGGCTTGCGCGATTGTATGACCGCGCCTGTCGCGGATCGCCTCGAGGAGACTGAACATGGGCCTGAACAACCAGTGGATGCAACGCGACCTCGCGGTGCTGTGGCATCCCTGCACCCAGATGAAAGACCATGAACAACTGCCGCTGATCCCGATCAAGCGCGGCGAAGGCGTGTGGCTCGAAGATTTCGAGGGCAAGCGCTATCTCGACGCGGTCAGCTCCTGGTGGGTCAACGTGTTCGGCCACGCCAACCCGCGGATCAACCAGCGCATCAAGGATCAGGTCGATCAACTGGAGCACGTGATCCTCGCCGGTTTCAGCCATCAGCCGGTTATCGAACTGTCCGAGCGTCTGGTGAAGATGACACCGGATGGTTTGACCCGATGCTTCTACGCCGATAACGGTTCGTCCTGCATCGAGGTCGCGCTGAAAATGAGCTTTCACTATTGGCTCAACCGTGGTCAGCCGAACAAGAAACGCTTCGCCACGCTGACCAACAGTTATCACGGCGAAACCATGGCGGCGATGTCGGTGGGCGACGTGCCGCTGTTCACCGAAACCTATAAAGCGTTATTGCTCGATACGATCAAAGTGCCGAGCCCCGATTGCTATCTGCGTCCTCAGGGCATGAGTTGGGAAGAACACTCGCGCAACATGTTCGCCGCGATGGAGCGGACCCTGGCCGAAAATCACGACACGGTGGCGGCGGTCATTGTCGAACCGCTGATCCAGGGGGCCGGCGGCATGCGTATGTATCACCCGGTTTACCTGAAGTTGCTGCGCGAAGCCTGCGACCGTTACGGCGTGCACTTGATCCACGATGAAATCGCCGTCGGCTTCGGCCGCACTGGCACCCTGTTTGCGTGCGAGCAGGCCGGTATCCGCCCCGATTTCCTCTGCTTGTCCAAGGCACTGACCGGTGGTTATCTGCCGCTGGCGGCGTGCGTCACCACAGAAGATGTCTACAGCGCGTTCTATGACGATTACCCGACCCTGCGCGCGTTCCTGCATTCGCACAGCTACACCGGCAATCCGCTGGCGTGCGCGGCGGCGTTGGCGACGCTGGATATTTTCGAAGAAGACAACGTCATCGAAAACAACAAGGCCCTTGCCCAGCGCATGGCGACCTCGACCGCACACCTGGCCGATCACCCGAACGTGGCGGAAGTGCGTCAGACCGGTATGGTGCTGGCCATCGAGATGGTCAAGGACAAGGCAACAAAAGAAGCCTATCCATGGCAGGAACGCCGTGGCTTGAAGGTGTTTCAGCATGCGCTGGAACGGGGTGCCTTGCTTCGGCCGCTGGGCAGCGTGGTGTATTTCCTGCCGCCTTATGTGATCACGCCGCAGCAAATTGATTTTCTGGCTGAAGTGGCCAGCGAAGGGATCGACATTGCGACCCGCGAAAGCGTCAGTGTGTCGGTGCCGGAAAACTTTCATCCGGGTTTTCGTGATCCGGGCTGAGTAGTTGACACAAGACGCTGTGGTAGCCGGGCCGACGCCTTAGCGGGCAAGCCCGGCTCCCATAATGGCCGCGTTATCCTGTGGTAGCGGGCTTGCCCGCGAATGAAGTCACCACATCGAGCTGATTTAACTTTCTTCAGAGACCCAGCATGAGACTGTCCCGCTTCTTCATCGACGCCCCCCTGAGCATTGGTCAGCACGAACTGCCCGAAGCCCAGGCCCATTACATCAGCCGCGTGCTGCGCATGGCCGAGGGCGATGCGGTGCAATTGTTCGATGGCTCGGGCCATGAGTTTCGCGCGACATTGGCCGAGGTCGGCAAAAAACGCGTCACGGTGCAGATTGATGAAAGCTTCGCCGGGCAAGTCGAGTCGCCGCTGCAGATTCACCTCGGCCAGGGCCTTTCCCGTGGCGAGCGCATGGATTGGGCCATTCAGAAATCCACGGAACTGGGTGTCAGCGAAATTACCCCGATCTTCAGCGATCGCTGCGAAGTCCGGCTGAAGGACGAACGCGCCGACAAACGCCTGATGCACTGGCGCCAGGTGGCGATCAGCGCCTGTGAACAATGCGGGCGTTCGCGAGTGCCGGTGATTCATCCGCCGTTGCTGTTGGCAGATTGGTTGAAGCAGACTGAAGCCGATTTGAAACTGGTGCTGCACCCGGTGGCGGAGCCGCTGGTGAGTCATGCGAAACCGGCAACGCTGGCGTTTCTGATCGGGCCGGAGGGTGGTCTCACCGATGCCGAGGTCGATCAGGCCGAAAGCGCGGGGTTCCATGCCGCACGGCTTGGGCCACGAGTATTGCGCACCGAGACCGCGCCGGTGGTGGCGCTGGCGGTGGCCCAGCAGTTATGGGGTGACTTCTAAGGCCTCCAGGACTCCCAAGACTCTGTGGCGAGGGGGCTTGCCCCCGTTGGGTCGCGAAGCGGCCCTCATGTTCTCGGCCACACATCGCGGAGTCTGGATGACAACTGCTTCGCAGCTGAACGGGGGCAAGCCCCCTCGCCACAGAGTCACAGAGTCACAGAGTCACAGGTTTACAAGACGTAAAACAAAATCGCCACAAAGTGCAGTGCACTCCCGGCGACGACAAACAAATGCCAGATCCCGTGCGCATGCCGCAACCGGTGGTCCAGCGCAAAGAAGATAATCCCCACCGTGTACAAAATCCCACCCGACGCCAGCCAGGCAAAACCGGTGCTGCCCAGCGCCGCCAGCAGTGGCTTGACTGCGATTAACACGATCCAGCCCATCACTGCGTAAATCACGATCGACAGAACCCGCGCCTCCGAGCGTGGTTTTATTTCCTGCACAATGCCGATCAGCGCCAGGCCCCAGACAATCCCGAACAGCGTCCACCCCCACGGCCCGCGCAAAGTCACCAGACAAAACGGTGTGTAACTGCCGGCGATCAGCAGGTAGATCGAAAAGTGATCGACCTTTTGCATGATCGCTTTTTTGCGCCCGCGCACGCTGTGGTACACGGTCGATGCGCTGTAGAGCACCATCAAGGTAAACCCGTAAATCGCCACGCTGACGATCTTCCACGGGCTGCCATCCATGCTGGCCACCACCAGCATCCACACCACCCCCACACACGCTGCAACCGCCCCGACCAAATGCGTCCAGGCGTTCAATTTTTCCCCGTGATACATGTGTTGCTTACCTCGTAATTCAATACAACAGCGTGCAAGGCTCAGTTGCGAGCCTGCTCGCGAAAGAGCCATCAGACCAACCCGGCACTCATCAGCAACTCCTCCAGCGCCAGCAGATCCGGGACCTTCGCCACTTGCTCGCCGACCTGAACCGCCGCCTGCTCCAGCGCGCATAACGGCACATCCACATAGCTCAACTGGCTGTCGAGCTTGTATGAACGAGGTATGCCCTGCACCAGCAAGGCGATGAATTTCAGCTGCGGCCGGCCGCCGAGCGCGTTCAGGATAACGATCCGCGCGCGTTCGCCGATGACGATTTTACTGCCACACGCCGACTCGAAACTCAGCAGCGGGATTTGCCGATTGCGCCACGTGACGAGCCCGAGGTACCACGGCGGCGTATCGAGATCGAATGCCGCAGGCTGATAGTCGATCAACTCGGCGATGGCCACGTTGGGCAAAACAAGGTTGCGGTCCGCCAGGGGCAGCAGCAACCCGGTCAGTTGGCTGGAGCGATGTTCAAGCATGCGAATGGCTCCACAAGGCGATGCTCTCGAGCAGCACCGATTCCTGATACGGCTTGCCCAGGTAATCGTTGACGCCGATAGCCATGGCGCGGTCGCGGTGTTTCTGCCCGGTGCGAGACGTGATCATGATGATCGGCAGGTGCTGCAAGCGTTCGTCGGCGCGTACTTGCGCGGCCACTTCGAAGCCGTCCATGCGCGGCATTTCGATGTCCAGCAACATCAGGTCCGGCAGGTGTTCCTCGAGCAGCAACATGGCGTCGACACCGTCCTTGGCGGTGAGCACGTTCATGCCGTGGCGTTCGAGCAAACGGCTGGTGACCTTGCGCACCGTCACGGAGTCGTCGACCACCAGCACCAGCAATGGCTTGTGCGGCTCGACATCGGCGTCCGGAGCCTGCGGTGTGTGCGGCAACCGCGCCTGCATTGCCCGAATCGGCGCCAGCAGGTCGAGAATCAACACCACCCGGCCATCGCCCAGAATGGTCGCCCCGGCCAAACCCTGAACGGCTGCAAACTGCGGGCCCAGGCTCTTGACTACGATTTCGCGCGTACCGGCCATTGCATCGACTTGCACGGCAATCTGGCGCTCGTTGCACTGCACCAGCAGCACCGGCAAGGGCTGGCTCTGGCCCAACAACTTAGGGCGCGTGCCGGTTTTCAGCAATTCGCCCAGATAGCACAGTTCGTAATGCTGCCCGGCGTATTCGTAAGTCGGCGGATCGAGTCGGTAATGCCCTTCCAGTTCGTTCGGCAACACCCGCACGATGCCGTCGATGGTGTTCAGCGGAATCGCATATTGATCCTCCCCGCACAGCACCATCAGCGCGCGATTGACCGACACGGTGAACGGCAGGCGAATGCGAAAGTGCACACCCTGCCCCGGTATCGAATCGATGGTCATGCTGCCACCCAGTTGCCGAACCTCTGCATGAACCACGTCCATGCCCACGCCCCGTCCGGAAATCTGGGTGATTTTCTCAGCCGTGGAGAAGCCCGGTTGCAGGATAAATTGCAGCGCGTCGCGGTCGCTGATGTCGCTGTCAGGCTGCAGCAAACCGCGCTTGATCGCCTTGCGCCGCACCGCGTCCAGTGGCACGCCGGCACCGTCGTCGCGGAGGTCGAAAATGATGTCGCCGCCCTCGCGCAACAGGTCGAGGGTGATCCGGCCCTGCGCCGGTTTCCCCGCGGCAACCCGCACATCGGCGGCTTCCAGGCCATGATCGACGGCGTTGCGCAGCATATGCTCCAGCGGCGCGGCCATGCGCTCGAGCACATTGCGGTCCATCTCGCCCTCAGCGTTGCCCACCACGAACACAACGTCCTTGCCCAGTTCGCTGGAGACCTGGCGGACGATGCGCTTCAAGCGCGGCAGCATTCGTTCGAACGGCACCATGCGCGTGCGCATCAGGCCTTCCTGCAATTCGGTGTTGATGCGGCCCTGCTGTTGCAACAGGTTTTGCGCATCCTGATTACGCCGCTCGAGCGTTTCCTTGAGATCGAGCAGGTCGGAAGCCGATTCGAACAAGGCACGGGACAATTGCTGCAACTGCGAATGGCGGTCCATCTCCAGCGGGTCGAATTCCTCGTAACCCGAGCGTTCGGCATCGGCGTGCTGGCGACTGAGAATGCGCCCCTGGGTTTCCGTATCGAGCCTGCGCAATTGATCGCGCATTCGCTCGATGGTGGTTTCCATTTCGTTCAGCGCCACCTGCGCATCGTTGACCTGCTGCTCGATCCGGCCACGGAAAATCGAAGTTTCCCCGGCGAGGTTGACCAGATCGTCGAGCAGTTCCGCAGACACCTTGACCATGTCCGCGCCGACGTCGGTTGATGGCGCCAGTGGCTCCACTTTTGGTATCGACAGTGGCTCGACAGATCGCGGCTCAACCGGGTGGCTGAAATTTTTGATCGCTTCGATCAACTGATCAGCTGGCAGCAGCGGCTGTTCGGCGCGTACAGCGTCGAGCATCTGCGCGAGGCGGTCATGGCAACGCTGCAACAGTGCGAACAACGCAGGCGTCGGTTGCAGGGTGCCGGAGGACAGACCTTCGTAGAGAAATTCCAGCTCGTGCGCGAGGTCGCCAATCGGGACGATTTCGACCATCCGCGCGCCGCCCTTGAGCGTGTGCAGGTCGCGCAGCAGGGTTTCAATTTCCTGGCGGCTGGAAGGCTCGGCCTGCCAGCGCAGCAGGGCGGCGCCGGAATTTTCGATGATGTCGAAACCTTCCTCGAGGAAGACGTCCAGCAGCTCCGGGTCATGCCCGGGGGCGCCCTCCGCGCCGGACGGTTCGACCGTGTCTGCCGTGATGATATTGTTCTGGCGGAACTCGCGGATCGCCTCGATCAAATCGTCCGGATCAGCCATGTGCACCTGGCGCTGCAACTGTTCAAGCAGCTGCGCTAGGCGGTCATGGCTTTGTTGCAGCAGTTGCGCCAACGTTTCGCTGTGGTTGTAGCGGCGATCGACGAGTCCTTCGTAAAGGCTTTCCAGCTCGTGGGCGAGATCACCGACCGGTTCGACTTCGGCCATTCGCGCACCGCCCTTGAGGGTGTGCAAGTCACGCTGCAACGACAGCAACGGTGCAGCGTTGTCCGGGTCGCCCAGCCAGCGCTGCAAGGCCTGGCCGGCACCTTCGAGAATATCCACCGCTTCTTCGAGGAAGATCGAGACAATCTCGTCGTCCAGCTCGACTGCACGATCCTTTGTGGGAGCGAGCCCGCTCGCGATGGATTTATAAACGCCGCGGTTATCCTTCGGTAATGCGTCATCGTTGACGTCCATCGCGAGCAGGCTCGCTCCCACAGGGGGGAGTGTGTTTTCAAGTTCGGCGGTGGCGCTGCCCAGTTCGCGAATGCTCAGGGAGCGGCTGCCATCGCTGCGAATCAGGCCCGTCGCCGATGGATCGAGCCCCTCGTCAAGCAATTCGCGCAGCGCTCGCGTGCGTTGCGGTTGCGCGCTGACTTCCTGGCCGGCGGCCAGTTCGTCGAGCATGTTGATCAGCGCTTCGTGGGCACTTTGCGCCTCGTGGAAAAACCGCTCGCTGACCGTCAGGCTGCTTTCTTCGACCGCGCCATATAAATCGAGCAACGCTTCGCACAGTTCATCCACCGGCTGCAAATCGGCCAAATGCGCGCCTTCGCCGAGGGTGGTCAGCTCGTCCAGCAGCGCGCTCAGTTCCTGACGCTCGCCGGGATGCTGCTGCCAGCGCTGCAGCAAACTCTCGGCGTCGAGCAGGATGTCCATGCCCTGGGCCAGGAAATTGTTGATCAACTGCGGGTCGCGTTTGGTCCGCAGCGCGCTGTTCGGCGCTTGCATGTGCGTGTCCAGCCGTGCAGCGAGCAGCGCCTGAGTGCGCTCGATCAACGACAGGGCGCCGGGGATTTCGGCCAGCGGATCGACCTTCAGCTGACGCAGCCCCAAGCGGAACATGCCTTCGGCCTCCAGCAGCAGTTGGACCTCATCAAGGTCCAGGGCAATCAGGTGCGCCTTGTACTCACGGGCCAGTTGATCCAGCGGCGCCGCCAGTTCGGCGATGGGCAGCACGCCGGCCATCGAGGCGCTGCCCTTGAGCGTGTGCAAGGCGCGCTGCAATTCATCGCTGGCCTGCAACGGCAGATGCTCGGCGGCCTGATCGAGGAAGCGGTTGAGGCTGGCCAGATGAGTGTCGGCCTCGTTGCGGAAGATCTCCAGCAGCAGAGGATCGAGGGCCGCGACATCCTCAAGGTCCTCGTCGGCCAGCGGCTGATGCCCCTTGGCAAACGCGTGAGCGCGGGCGGCCAATTGGTCAACATCGTTGCGCTGGCGCTGGGCATTGCCGGCAAATTCAGCGATCAGTTGCGGCAGCAGATCGAGCGTCTCCTCCAGCAGTTGCTGCACGGCGCGTCCAGGCACAACGCTGTTTTCGAGCACCCGATTGAGCAGGTTTTCCACGGCCCAGGCCAACTCGCCGAGCACCAGCGCACGCACCATTCGGCCGCTGCCCTTGAGCGTGTGGAACGCCCGGCGCAATTCGATCAGGGCAGGCTTGTCGCCAGGGCTTGCGGCCCAGCGCGGCAAATATTCGCGAATGGCCTCCAGCACTTCGTCGGTTTCTTCGAGGAAAACTTCGCGCAACTCATCGTCCACCGGCGCTTCGCCCATGGGCGGCGGCAGCAGACTGCCCGGCGTGTTCAGCGCCGGCGGGTTGACCGTCGACGCCGGGCTGGCGAGCACTTGCGCCAACGTTTGCACAACCTCGGGGTCGTCCAGTTCCTGCAGATCCTGCATCACCAGCGCTTCACTCGGGCTGAGCATATCCTCAAGCACCGGCACGTTTTGTTCAGCGGGAAAATAGCCCAGCGACGCCAGGCTTTTTTCGGCGACGTCGAGCAGTTGATCACCCGCGGCCTCGGGGTCGTCGCTGAGGCGCTCAAGGTAATACTCGAGGCTGGAGATGGCGTCTGCCAGGCTGTCGAGTTGCTCCCAGCCGGGCTGGTCCGCGTCGAGCAAAAGATGCTCGCTGATGAAGTGATTGCAGGTCTCGATCAGGCTTGCTGCCCGGCTGAGGGGGATCATCGCCAGCGCGCCGCGCACTTGCGTGAGCAGGGCCGGCAACGGCTGCAGCGGCTGCGGGTCCCAGTCGGCGTCGATGTAGTCGACGATCATGTCCTTGGCCTGCTGCAAGCAGATGCGCGCTTCCTTGATCACAATCTGATGGATCTGCGTCAAGTCAGTGGTGGGCAGCCGGCTTTCTTCCTGGCTCTGCGGCTCGACGGTGCCGACCATGCCGGCAAGCGTTGCCTCGACGTAAAGCAAGGCACCGGCAACGTCCATCAGGATCGCATCGTTGGGTTCGCGCTGGCCCTGGGCGAGGCTCAGGACTACCGCCAGTTGATCGATGATGACCTTGCGTGGCTGGCCAAACCCGAGCACCGCCAGTGTGTCGGCGATCTGCCGCAGCGGCGCCAGCAGGCTGTCGAGGTCCGACGCGTGCTGGCGGTCGCTGCGCACAAACAGGTCGAGGCGCTCCTTGACCCGCACCAGCTCTTCGCACAGCGCTGCCAGCACCGAGCGCATGGCATCGCGATCAGGCCCGGCCAGTCGCGCGCGTTCTTCGTCGACTATCGCGCTGTCAGGCAGCGCGTCGTCCAGTGCATAGCGATCTTTCATGGTCAGCATCTGCCCGGTGGGGTGTTCGGCCTTGGCAATATAGAACAGCAAGCTCTTGAGCAGCTCCGCCGGTGCCGGTTGATTGATGCCGCGCATGCCCTGTTCGAGCAGGCGTTTGAGTTCTTTATCGGCGTCCTTGAACAGGCTGCGCAACGCCGGACTGTTGGCGATCGAGCCGCCGCGCAGGCCTTCGACCAACGCCGACGCCACTTGCCACAGCAGACTCAATGGCGCACTGCCGCACAGGGCTTCGAGGCGTGAGAATACGTTGCTCAGATGACCAAGATGGGGCTCGCTATCCTGTTCGCGGAGCAATCCGACCAGTGCCATCTGCAAAATCTGCCGCAGTTTGCGCAGCACACCCGGCAGATCCGCGGGCTCCAGCAGCGCCAGTGATGCGTGATCCAGCGGCGGCAAGTGCGGCAACCGGGGGGTGAACAGACTGGTTTCCGATAGCAGACTTTCATTGCGGGCGCTACGCACGTCGTTGATCAGCGGCAGCACCACCAGCGGCAGGTCGCGGCGTGCGCCTTGCACGCGGTCGAGGTAGATCGGCAACTGCCCCAAGGCTTGCATCAACAGGTGAAGGGCTTCGTCGCGGTGGCTGACGCGATTGTTCAGCAGGGCGCCGGCCAGGTGTTCCATCTCTTCGGCCAGCAGCGCCGCACCGTAGAACTCAACCATCTGCAAGGCGCCGTGAACCTGATGGATGCACGCCAGACACTCGTCGAGCGGGTGCGTCGCCTGCGGGTCATCCAGCAGCGTTTCGATCGCTTGATGAGCGACTTTCAGCGTTTCGGCAATCTCGCCTTTGACCCACTCGAGGGCCACATAGTCGTGCCGATCACCCATAACCACTCCGAATTACTGCCCTACTCGAAAAATCATCCGCCTGCAGGCGCTTCACACTTTATCCGCGGCCGGCAACGTGAAACCGGACACCGAGCGCCGCAGTTCGCTGGCCATTTTCGCCAGGTTGCCGATGCTGTCGGCAGTGGCGGTCGAACCCGACGACGTCTGCGTGGTGATCTGCTGGATCACGTTCATCGTCAGCGAAATCTGACCGGCCGACGACGTCTGTTGCTGGGCCGCGTTGGAAATACTCTGGATCAACGCCGCGAGGGTTTTCGACACGCCTTCGATTTCTTCCAGGGCCACCCCGGCATCCTGCGCCAGACGCGCGCCGCGCACCACTTCAGTGGTGGTCTGTTCCATGGAGATAACCGCTTCCTTGGTGTCGGCCTGGATCGCCCGCACCAGCGTTTCGATCTGCCGGGTGGCGGCGGATGAGCGCTCGGCCAGGCGCTGTACCTCATCGGCAACCACGGCAAAACCTCGGCCGGCATCACCGGCCATCGACGCCTGAATCGCGGCATTGAGGGCGAGGATGTTGGTCTGATCGGCAATGTCATCGATCAGGCTGACGATGTCGCCGATCTCTTGCGAAGACTCGCCGAGGCGCTTGATGCGTTTGGCGGTGTCTTGAATCTGCTCGCGGATGTTGTCCATGCCATGAATGGTGTTGTGCACCACTTCGTTGCCTTTGTTGGCGATTTCAACCGAACGCTCGGCCACGGCTGAAGACTCGGCCGCGTTCGCCGAGACGTGATCGATGGATTGCACCATGTCGTTGATCGCCGTGGACGCGTCGGAAATTTGCTGCGCCTGATGCTCGGAGGCCTGGGCCAGGTGCATGGCGGTCGCCTGGGTTTCCTGCACGGCAGCGGCCACCTGGCCCGCAGTCAGGTTGATCGTCGCCACCAGGTCACGCAGCTGGTCCACGGAATAGTTGATGGAGTCGGCAATGGTCCCGGTGAAGTCTTCGGTCACCGAGGCCGTGACGGTCAGGTCGCCGTCGGCGAGGTCTTCGATTTCATCCAGCAAGCGCATGATCGCGTTCTGGTTGCGCTCGTTCTTTTCGGCGGTTTCCCGCAGCTGGCGATTGGTCTCGCGCACCATCACCAGACCGATGAGGATGATCGAGGTCAGTGCCAGCAAGCCCAATACGTAGCCGCCGATGGTTTCCAGATCGCGCCCGTCTGCAAGATTTTCAAAGCCTGTGGCCAGGTGGGAAGCTTCATCGAGCAGGGTCTGCGAGAGGCTGAAAATGTGGGTAGCCGATTCGCGAACCTTCAACAGCTCGGGCGAGGTTTCGAGGATTTCATCCACCGAGCCGGAGACAAATTCAAACAGCTCGGATATTTCGATCAAGCGAGCGCGAGCCTCGCGGTCTTCGACCTGACTGACCCTCAACACAGGATTACCTTGCAACATGCCGTTAAGCACCTGACCAAACCGCGCCGCGTCTCGACCGAAAGCATCGGCAGCCTGTTGCGAGTTCTCGTCGCCCGACAGCACAGTGTGCACCGCGCCAAGAATCCTTTCGGCCAGCAGTGATTGACGCTGGGCCATGGCCACCTGCGCGGACGGCGCGCCACGTTGCAGAAGGGTTTCGACAACTTTTTCGTACTCGACCTGCAATTGCGGCACGGTTTCGGCGAGGGTGGCGGCGACTTGATGCAGGGACAACACGGTCTGTTCGCTGGACAGAATCGCGTCGGCGTTCTTCAGCAGGCGCTCCCAGTCCATTTGCACCGCACGCATTTCCGGGCGCACCGTGGACGGCGCTGGCGGCAGGCCAGTGGCCGGGTCACCTTTTTTCAGATAACCCCAGCGCCGGGCAAAATCATTGCGCGCATCACTGAGCAACTTGAACGCGGCAGCCTTGCCGGCGGCGGCTTCGGTGGCGTTTTTGGCAATGCGTTGCGACAACACGCGCAGTTCACCGGCGTGACCGATGTACTGTTTGTCGTACGTCGCCTGGGTGTTGAGGTGCGCGAAGTTGGCGAACAGCAGCATGATGAACACGATCAGTGCGATAAACAGCACGACAATCTGTGTACGACTGCGCGATCCCTCCGGCTTGCCTGTTTTTGTGGTTGTCATCGGTCCTCGCCTGAACAGCTGAATTGGCTGTGATCGCCTGATACTTGCCACCTGCACGATCTCTTGTAGCAGCCTGCGTCCGACTGCGAAGCAGTCGCAAAACTCGGTCCGCGTTATATCTGGAAACCGTACTGCCCCTGCGAGGGCTTCGCCCTCGAACGCAGCCTTCGGCAGCAGCTACATAGGACGATGCGTGTTTGCTCAAATCGCGACCTGCATAAAGCTTTGCGACTGCACCAGCGCAAACGGGCTGAATACCTGCCAGGTCTGCTCGCGCTGAAACCGGCCGCTGACAAACGCAGACATCGGCCCGTGAAGGTCATCCATCAACACCGGCTCCAGTGTGTCCTGGGCAAAGTGTTGAAGACCGAACACTTCATCGACCAGCAACCCGGCGAACACCTCGTTGTGTTCCACCACCAACACGCGCCGCTGTTTGCGCGCCGACGACAGCTCCTGACCGACGAAAGCGCACAAATCCATGATCGGCAACAAGCGCCCACGCAGGTTGGCCACGCCTTTGACCCAGGGTTTTACGCCGGGCAACTGGGTATATCCGGGTTCATGCAGCACTTCGCCGATCTCGCCCATGTGCGCGACGTACCCGTGTTCCCCGAGGCGAAAACCGATACCGCTCCAGCGATCCTGTCGGCTCGGCTGGGACGGCAGGTCCGCCGCCAGCAAGCGACAGCGCTGATCGATCTGCAGCAACAGTTCGAAAGCGGTCAGCGATTCGCTCATGGCCGGGTGATCAAGCGAGCAGCACTTTGTTCAGCGTGGCAATCAGGGTTTCTTCATCGACCGGTTTGGTCAGGTAATCCTTGGCGCCCTGGCGCGTGCCCCAGACCTTGTCGGTATCCTGATCCTTGGTGGTGATGATGATCACCGGGATGTGCCCGGTGTCCGGGTCCTTGGTCAACTGGCGGGTGGCCTGGAAACCGTTGAGACCGGGCATGACGATGTCCATCAGCACCGCGTCGGGTTTTTCCTGACGTGCCAGGGCCACGCCGTCGGCGCCGTTTTCCGCTTTCAACACGGTATGACCGTGCTTTTCCAGCATGCCGGTCAGTTTGTACATTTCGGTCGGCGAATCATCGACGATCAGAATACGTGCCATGGTTTTCCCCATTTTTCTTGTCGACGCCGGGCCCGCTGGCCGGGCGTCATGGTGCATGTCCTACTGCGGCGAAGCCCGGCACATGGGCCTGGATCGCGTTCAGCAGCTCATCCTTGCTAAAAGGCTTGGTCAAAAACTGATCGGAGCCGACGATGCGCCCCTTGGCCTTGTCGAACAGCCCGTCCTTTGACGACAGCATAATCACCGGTGTCGACTTGAACGCACTGTTGTTCTTGATCAACGCGCAGGTCTGATAGCCATCCAGGCGCGGCATCATGATGTCGACAAAGATGATACCGGGATGATGGTCGGCAATCTTCGCCAGCGCATCGAAACCGTCGATGGCCGTAATGACTTCACACCCTACATTCTTCAAAAGCGTTTCAGCGGTGCGGCGAATCGTCTTCGAATCGTCGATCACCATGACCTTCAAGGCGCTGGAATGCTGTTCCATAAATGCTCTACCGTCGCCTTTGCGAATCAATATGACGTTTGCCGGTTATCGGCGGCCCGAAACCCTTGATGGTCAAGGGCCAGCACTGCATCGCAGCCTTTTTAGCACAGTCTCCAGAACCAATCTATCGACTGACCGTCACAGTGGTTTTTCCTTGACCGGGGACACACTCAGCGCCACTCTGACGCCACTTTTATACGGCCGTTCGGACTGATCTTCTGTAGGAGCGAGCCTGCTCGCGATGGTCGCCAACGGTGACGCGTCCTGGCAGGTTAAACGCGGTGTCTTGCAGTCCATCGCGAGCAGGCTCGCTCCCACAGGGATCGGCACAGGCCTCATCTAATTTCAGAGGAGTTACCCATGAGCGTTCGCGTCGGGATTGTCATGGACCCTATTGCCAGCATTTCCTATAAAAAGGATAGCTCGCTCGCCATGCTGCTGGCCGCGCAGAAGCGCGGCTGGGAACTGTTCTATATGGAACAGCGCGATTTGTATCAGGGTGAAGGCGAAGCCCGGGCGAGGATGCGTCCGCTGAAAGTGTTTGCCGACCCGGAAAAATGGTTCGAGCTGGAAGCCGAGACCGATGCGCTGCTGAGTGATCTCGACGTGATCCTGATGCGCAAGGATCCGCCGTTCGACATGGAGTTCGTCTACTCCACCTACTTGCTGGAGCAGGCCGAGCGCGCGGGCGTGCTGATCGTCAACAAGCCGCAGAGCCTGCGCGACTGCAACGAAAAGCTCTTTGCCACATTGTTCCCGCAGTGCACCCCGCCCACCGTGGTCAGCCGCCGCGCCGACGTGCTGCGCGAATTTGCTGCCAAACATGGCGACGTGATCCTCAAACCGCTGGACGGCATGGGCGGCACCTCGATCTTCCGTCACCGTGCTGGCGACCCCAACCTGTCGGTAATCCTGGAAACCCTGACCCTGCTCGGCACCCAGCAGATCATGGCCCAGGCCTACCTGCCAGCGATCAAGGACGGTGATAAACGCATCCTGATGATCGACGGCGAGCCGGTGGATTACTGCCTGGCGCGCATCCCTGCCGCTGGCGAAACCCGTGGCAACCTGGCGGCCGGCGGTCGTGGCGAAGCGCGTCCGTTAAGCGACAAGGATCGCTGGATCGCGTCACAAGTCGGCCCGACCCTGCGCGAAAAAGGCCTGTTGTTTGTCGGCCTCGATGTGATTGGCGAGCACCTGACGGAAATCAACGTCACCAGCCCGACCTGCATCCGCGAGATCGACAATGCCTTTGGCACCGACATCGGCGGACTGCTGATGGAGGCGATTGATCGCCAGCTGCAAGCCGCAAGCTCCAAGCCGCAAGTTTGAAGCCAAACGACAAGCTTTTAACTTGCAGCTTGATGCTTGAAGCTCGCAGCTGCTCCTATGCAGCTTGTCGCTTGAAGCTTGTACCTTGAAGCTAAAAACCAACATTGCGTTATCATGCCCAGCCCCTAAAAACGCGATGTTGGTTTTTTGACCCATGACACTTCCGTCCGATCTGCCCGCTGAACTCGCCCACCGTGGCGTGCGCCCGGCCGATCGTCTCGGTTTTACCCTGTTCCTCGCGGCGCTGATTCACCTGGCTTTGCTGCTGGGTGTCGGCTTCACCATGGTCGAACCCAAGCAGATCACCCGCACGCTGGAAATCACCCTCGCTACCTTCAAAAGCGAGAAAACGCCGGAAAAAGCCGACTTTCTTGCCCAGGAGAACCAGCAAGGCAGCGGCACCCTGGACAAGAAGGCGATCCCCAAGACCACCGAAGTTGCGCCGTTCCAGGACAACAAGGTCAAGAAAGTCACGCCGCCCCCGGCCGCCAAGCCTGAAGTTCAGGAAGCGCCGCCCAAGGCCGCTGTGACCACCGTCGCGCCTAAACCGAAAAAAGCCCCGACCAGGACCGAAGCGCCCAGGACCGAACCGAAGCCAGCCGTCGCCGCGCCGACGTTCGACAGCTCGCAGCTGTCCAGCGACATCGCCAGCCTGGAAGCGGAACTGGCCAACGAACAACAGCTGTACGCCAAGCGCCCGCGCATCCACCGCCTGAGCGCTGCCTCGACCATGCGTGACAAGGGTGCCTGGTACAAGGACGAATGGCGCAAGAAGGTCGAGCGCATCGGGAACCTCAATTACCCCGACGAAGCGCGGCGCAAGCAGATTTACGGCAATTTGCGCCTGATGGTGTCGATCAACCGCGATGGCTCGCTTTACGAAGTACTGGTGCTGGAGTCATCCGGGCAACCGCTGCTGGATCAGGCCGCGCAGCGTATCGTGCGGCTCGCAGCACCGTTCTCGCCGTTTACCGGGGATTTGTCGGACATCGACCGGCTGGAAATCATCCGCACGTGGAAGTTTGCGCGCGGGGACCGCCTCTCGAGCAACTGACACCCCGTAAATCCCCTGCGGGAGCGAGCTTGTTCGCGAATGGGGTGGATCAGCCGATACATTATTGAAAGTGCCGGCCCTTTCGCGAGCAAGCTCGCTCCCACAGGAGTCGACCTCGTTCTCGGGAATTTGCGGCATTTCCTACGCATCCCCGGCTTGTCAGTTCGTCCCTCCAACGCCACACTAGCGCTCATGAAGAACGTCAGCCCCAGCTACCTCAAGCATCACTTCCTGATCGCCATGCCCCACATGGCGGACCCGAACTTTGCGCACACCTTGACCTACATCGTCGAGCACACGGCTGATGGTGCCATGGGGCTGGTGGTGAACCGTCCGCAAGAGCTGAACCTGGCTGATATTCTCGAGCAACTGCGACCCGACATCGAACCGCCAGCACTCTGCCAGCATGTACCGATTTTCATCGGTGGCCCGGTGCAACCCGATCGCGGCTTCGTGCTGCACCCGTCCGGAAAAACCTTTCAGGCGACCGTTGATCTGGAAGGTGATTTGTCATTGTCGACGTCCCAGGATGTGCTGTTCGCCATCGCCGATGGCATGGGCCCGGCGAAAAGTGTGATCACCCTCGGCTACGCCGGTTGGGAAGCCGGGCAGCTCGAGGCCGAACTGGCCGACAACGCCTGGCTGACCTGCCCGTTCGACGCCGACATCCTGTTCAACACCAGCAGCGAATTGCGCCTCGAAGCGGCCGCCAGACACCTCGGTGTCAACCTCAGCCTGCTGACCAGCCAGGCGGGGCACGCCTGATGGCCCTGCGGCTTATTCTGGGTTTTGATTACGGCACCAAACAGATCGGCGTTGCGGTCGGCCAGGTGATTACCGGCCAGGCCCGCGAGCTGTGCACCTTGAAAGCGCAAAACGGCGTTCCCGACTGGAACCAGGTCGAGGCGCTGATCAAGGAATGGAAACCCGACGCCGTCGTGGTCGGCTTGCCTCTGAATATGGACGGCACGCCCAGCGAAATGTGCCTGCGCGCCGAGAAATTCGCCCGCCGCCTCAACGGCCGCTACAACCTGCCCTTCTATACCCACGATGAACGGCTGACCACCTTTGAAGCAAAGGGTGAACGGCGTGACCGTGGCGGACAAAAAGGCAGCTACCGCGACAACCCGGTCGACGCCATCGCTGCCGCACTGCTGCTGCAGGGCTGGCTCGACGAAAACAGCGCACTGTTCGAATCCTGAAGAGGCGCCAGCGCGTCTCTTATAGCTGCAACAACCCGAGCCACCCCACTGGCACAACCGGCTCGGGCCCAAGAAGGAGCTACCATGAGCCTGCCCAATCCCGCCGAACTGATCAGCCAGATGGCGATCCGTCTCGCGGAACATCTGCACCATCGCGGTATCAGCGAACCCCGCTACATCGGCATTCGCACCGGCGGCGTCTGGGTGGCCCAGGCATTGCTCGCCGAGATCGGCAGCGACTCGCCCCTCGGCACGCTGGACGTTTCCTTCTATCGTGACGATTTCAGCCAGAACGGCCTGCACCCGCAAGTGCGCCCGTCGGCCCTGCCGTTTGAAATCGAAGGGCAGCATCTGGTACTGATCGACGACGTGCTGATGAGCGGCCGCACCATCCGCGCGGCCCTCAACGAACTGTTCGACTACGGCCGCCCGGCCAGCGTGACGCTGGTCTGCCTGCTGGACCTGGACGCCGCCGAACTGCCGATCCGTCCGAACGTCGTCGGCGCGACCCTGGCCCTTGCGGCCAACGAGCGCGTCAAATTGTCCGGCCCGGAACTCAAGCTCGAATTCCAGGATATCGCCCCTTAAATCTGCCCTATTGAGAGTCCCCTCGCGATGACGCCTCTAGAAACCAAGCGCCCGCTGCAGCTCAATGATCAGGGCCAGCTGCGCCACTTCCTCTCGCTCGACGGTTTGCGCCGCGAGTTGCTGACGGAAATTCTCGACACCGCTGACTCATTCCTCGAAGTCGGCGCCCGGGCCGTGAAGAAAGTCCCGTTACTGCGCGGCAAAACCGTGTGCAACGTGTTCTTCGAAAACTCCACCCGCACCCGCACCACTTTCGAACTGGCGGCCCAGCGACTGTCGGCGGACGTCATCACGCTCAACGTGTCGACGTCCTCGGCTAGCAAGGGCGAAACCCTGCTCGATACCCTGCGCAATCTCGAAGCCATGGCCGCTGACATGTTTGTCGTGCGTCACGCAGACTCCGGCGCCGCGCACTTCATCGCCGAACACGTGTGCCCGCAAGTGGCGATCATCAATGGCGGCGACGGTCGTCATGCCCACCCGACCCAGGGCATGCTCGACATGCTGACGATCCGTCGGCACAAGGGCGGTTTTGAAAACCTGTCGGTGGCGATTGTCGGTGACATCCTGCATTCGCGGGTTGCCCGGTCAAACATGCTCGCGCTGAAAACCCTCGGCTGCCCGGACATCCGTGTGATCGCGCCAAAAACCCTGCTGCCGATCGGCATCGAGCAATACGGCGTGAAGGTTTACACAGACATGACCGAAGGCCTCAAAGACGTCGACGTGGTGATCATGCTGCGTCTGCAGCGTGAGCGCATGACCGGCGGCCTGCTGCCAAGCGAAGGCGAGTTCTATCGCTTGTTCGGCCTGACCACCGGGCGTCTGGCAGGGGCCAAACCGGACTGCATCGTGATGCACCCGGGTCCGATCAACCGTGGCGTGGAAATTGAGTCGGCGGTGGCCGACGGCCCGCATTCGGTGATTCTCAATCAGGTGACCTACGGGATCGCCATTCGTATGGCCGTGCTGTCCATGGCCATGAGCGGGCAAACCGCCCAGCGCCAATTCGAGCAGGAGAACGCCCAGTGAAGCTCAGCATCCTCGGCGCTCGCGTCATCGATCCCGTCAGCGGACTGGATCAAGTCACCGATATTCACCTTGAAGCCTGCAAGATTGTCGCGATCGGCGCCGCGCCTTCGGGGTTCGTCGCGCTCGACACGATCGACGCTCAAGGGCTGGTGGCAGCTCCCGGCCTGGTTGACCTGAACGTCGCCCTGCGTGAGCCGGGTTACAGCCGCAAAGGCTCGATTGTCAGCGAAACCCGCGCCGCCGCTGCCGGTGGCGTGACCAGCTTGTGCTGCCCGCCGAAAACCAGACCGGTGCTGGACACCTCGGCAGTGGCCGAACTGATCCTGGACCGCGCTCGCGAGGCCGGTAATGCCAAGGTGTTTCCGATCGGCGCCTTGAGTAAAGGTCTTGAGGGTGAGCAGCTTGCAGAGCTCGTGGCACTGCGCGATGCCGGTTGCGTGGCATTCGGCAACGGCCTGGAGAGTTTTCGCAACACGCGCACCCTGTGCCGAGCGCTGGAATACGCGGCAACGTTCGACCTGACAGTGATTTTCAATTCCCAGGATCATGACCTGGCCGAAGGTGGCCTGGCGCATGAAGGCCCGACCGCCAGCTTCCTCGGATTGCCGGGCATTCCTGAAACGGCTGAAACTGTGGCGCTTGCGCGGGATCTGCTGCTGGTCGAACAAAGTGGCGTGCGTGCGCACTTCAGCCAGCTCACCAGTGCTCGCGGCGTAGCGCTGATCGCTCAGGCCCAGGCGCGTGGTCTGCCGGTGACGGCTGATGTGGCACTGTATCAGCTGATTCTGACCGATGAGGCGCTGATCGACTTCAACAGCCTCTATCACGTGCAACCGCCGCTGCGCACGCGCGCGGACCGCGACGGCTTGCGTGAGGCGGTGAAGTCGGGGGTGGTTTCGGCTATCTCCAGTCATCACCAGCCGCATGAGCGGGACGCCAAACTGGCACCGTTCGGTGCGACCGAGCCGGGGATCAGCAGCGTCGAACTGCTGCTGCCGCTGGCAATGACATTGGTCGAGGACGGTTTGCTTGATCTGCCGACGTTACTGGCGCGCCTCAGCGCCGGCCCTGCCGAAGCGCTGCGCTTGCCGGCGGGTAAGCTGGCGGTGGGTGGGCCAGCGGATATTGTGCTGTTCGATCCAGCGGCATCCACCGTGGCCGGCGAAACCTGGCTGTCCAGGGGTGAGAACTGCCCGTTCGTTGGGCATAGCTTGCCAAGCGTGGTGCGTTACACGCTGGTGGATGGGCGGATTAGTCACCAGGCGTAACCAATGTGGAGAGGGTATGTGGCAGGAGGCTGTGTGGCGAGGGGGCTTGCCCCCGTTGGGTCGCGAAGCGGCCCCCAAAAACGCGACTGCTTCGCAGCCGAGCGGGGGCAAGCCCCCTCGCCACAGAAATGTTCTGGTCAAGTTTTTCCGGACACCGATTACGGTGATCAAGCTGCCTGTTGTTCCGTTGCTATTGGCGACAGGTAGCCGTTGTAACTGTGGAGCCTGATTCGGTTGTAGCGCATGAAGAAGCTGGTCATGTCCTTTCTCGCTTCTTCGATCTCTGTATAACCCCTGACAGGCACCCATTCTGATTTGAGCGTGCCAAAGAATCGCTCCGTTGGTGCGTTGTCCCAGCACTGGCCTCTGCGGCTCATACTTTGGATGATGCCGTGTTCAAGCAGTTCTGACTGGAAGCGTTGGCTGGTGTACTGGCAGCCTTGATCCGAATGGAACATCAAACCCGTATGCCTGCCTCTTACTTCAACCGCCATCCTTAGCGCCTTGGTGACCAGGTTGGCGTCATTGATCAGCGAAAACGCCCACCCGACGACCCGTCGGGCGAACAGGTCAATGACCACAGCCAGGTGATACCAGCGCTTCCCAACCATCAGGCTGGTAACGTCGCCGCACCAAACCTGATTGATTGCTGCTGGCTGGAAGTTACGTTCGAGCAGATTCCTGGCCACAAATGCCTCAACACCTCTGGAGCGGTACTGGTGGCGACGACGCTGCCTGCTGGTCAGGTTCGCCTCGGCCATGAGCTTTCCAGCCAGAAACCTTCCAACCCTGAACTGCTGGGCCTTCAAACACTTGGAAATCATTCTCGCACCGGCGCTTTCCCTGCTTTCAGCATGCAATTGCACGACCTTCGCCCTGAGCGCATCACGTTTGGCATTCGGTGCTGAGCGACGATGAAGCCAGTCATAGAACGCGCTGCGGGAAACGCCAAGGACGTCGCAAAGCTGGCTAGTCGGATACGAGCCCGACTCTCTCAGTTCCTCGATCAGGAAAAACGATCGGGATCCGACATCAAGAGAGCGGTAGCCTTTTTTAAGATTTCGGCCTCGGTCTCAAGGCGTTTGATCTTGGCACGTAGCTGCTGGAGTTCACGCTGTTCATCACTGATCGCCATGGTGCCTGCGACTGGCTGTCCTTTTTGACGTTCTTTACGAACCTGATCAACCCAGCGGCGCAGAGCCGTAGGGCCGACTTCCATTGATGCGCAGACGTCGGGAACCGAACAGTTGTCGTCAAGAACCATGCTGGCAGCACGTCGCTTGAACTCGCGGGTATAGGTCTTTCGTTCTTGCATGGAACCTCCTGATTGGGCGAATCATATCGCCCTTAAGAGGTGTCCGGGATCATTAGGCCAGTTCAAAACCCCTCCCGAAGGAGCCGCCTCCGAAGAAGCCTCCTCAACAAACAAGCTTCACGCCACTCCAGCTCCCTCGCCACATGACTTAGCGGAAAGCGCCGCGGTTCTGCGCATTGCGCACGGACACCTGGTCATTCAGCGTCCAGAAGTCATACAGCACCCCCAAAAAGAACAACCCGCCTGTTACCAGGTACAGCAACCCGCTGATCCACTTTCCCTGATACATCCGGTGAACACCAAAGATGCCAAGGAAAGTCAGCAGAATCCACGCGACGTTGTATTCGATCGGTCCGGCGGTAAAGCGCAAATCCGCTTCCCGGTCCATGGCCGGGATCAGGAACAGGTCGATCAGCCAACCGATTCCCAGCAAACCGAATGTGAAGAACCAGATCGTCCCGGTCACGGGCTTGCCGTAATAGAAGCGGTGGGCGCCGGTAAAACCAAGAATCCACAGCAAATAACCAATCAGCTTGCTGTGCGTGTCCTGATGCGAAACGGGATGTTGATAGGTGTTCATTTGGGCCTCGATGCACACGATAGATAAATATTGTTGAATTCTTTGTGACTTTTTTACAAGCGGCCGACGTACGGTCGTTCACACTGAGCGTCTGTTAAAGCCTTGTTGCCCTTAACTTTTGTCCGACAGTCCGGACGGATTCCGGTTTATTTGGTTCCCTTGACCAGTGGCTGAATCGACCAACGGACCCGGAAGGGGCAAAAAAGCTGTTATAAAGTTGCGCGCTAACCTATATGAGCCCTGCCGAATGCGTCCAATTTTCAAGACATGGCTAACCATTTGCCTATTAATGCCACTGGCCGCCCACGCCACCAATCGTGAGCAACGTCTTCCCAACGTCAATGGTTTCACCCCTAAATCTCATGTTGCTGCTCCGGCAAGCAAAAACAAGCAAACTGCTAAACGTCCGACCCAGCTGAGCAAAGCCAACAGCAAACTTGTGCCCCCGATGGGAACCAAGGAAAGCAGCAATGTGTTGAGTCGCGCGGTGAACGTGCTCGGTACACCTTACCGTTGGGGCGGCAGCAGCCCAAGTAAAGGTTTTGATTGCAGCGGTCTGGTGAAATACGCGTTCAACGACGCCACCTTTGACCTGCCGCGCACGTCCAATGCCATGGCCACAGGGCATGGCGAGAAAGTCGATCGCAAGGACCTGAAACCCGGCGACCTGATTTTCTTCAACATCAAGAGCCGCCGGGTCAATCACGTTGCTATCTACCTGGGTAACGACCGTTTCATCCATGCGCCTCGGCGTGGCAAATCGGTCACCATCGACACACTGAAGAAGCCTTACTGGCAGAGCCATTACGTGGTTGCCAAGCGGGTGTTGCCGAAAGAGAAGAGCACGCTGCAGGTTGTTCAGCGCTGATCAATGGTAAGCCCCTGTGGCGAGAAGACTTGTGTGGCTAGGGGGCTTGTGTGGCGAGGGAGCTTGTGTGGCGAGGGGGCTTGCCCCCGCTGGGTTGCGCAGCGACCCCGCTTCTTTGGGCCTGCTACGCATGCCAACGGGGACAAGTCCCCTCGCCACAAAAGCTCCAGCTACAAAGCCCCTGCTACAAAGCCCCTTGCCACATAGCCACCTGCCACAAAAGCCCCTTGCCACATAGCCCCCTCCCATAAAGCCCTTCGCCAGAGGGCCGTGTTCAACGTCAGAAATTATCCGGCGACCGCGCCTTCTCTCGTGCATGTTCGCGACCGATCAACCCTTTGGTCACCAGATCTTTCAGGCACATATCCAGCGTCTGCATCCCCAGGTGTCCTCCGGTCTGAATTGACGAATACATCTGCGCCACCTTGTCCTCGCGAATCAGGTTACGGATTGCCGAGGTGCCGAGCATGATTTCATGCGCGGCGATGCGCCCCCCGCCGACTTTCTTCACCAATGTCTGCGAGACCACCGCCAGCAGTGACTCGGACAGCATCGAGCGCACCATCGACTTTTCGTCCCCCGGGAATACATCCACAACCCTGTCGATGGTTTTCGCTGCCGAGGTGGTGTGCAGTGTGCCGAACACCAGATGGCCAGTCTCGGCCGCTGTCAGCGCGAGGCGGATGGTTTCGAGGTCGCGCAGTTCGCCCACCAGAATTACGTCCGGGTCCTCACGCAGGGCCGAGCGCAATGCGGTGGCGAAGCTGCGGGTATCACGGTGGACTTCGCGCTGATTGATCAGGCATTTGCGCGATTCGTGAACGAACTCGATAGGGTCTTCGATGGTGAGAATGTGATGGTGGCGATGGTTATTCAGGTAATCGATCATCGCCGCCAGTGTCGTCGATTTGCCGGAACCGGTCGGGCCTGTCACCAATACCAGCCCACGAGGCGACTCGGTAATGCGGCGAAACACTTCCCCCATGCCCAGGTCATCCATGCTCAGGACTTTCGAAGGAATGGTCCGGAACACCGCACCCGCACCGCGATTCTGATTGAACGCATTGACCCGAAACCGCGCGACACCGGGCACGTCGAAGGAAAAGTCGGTTTCCAGATGCTTTTCGAAGTCAACCCGCTGAGTGTCGTTCATGATGTCGTAGATCAGCTCCTGCACCTGCTTGTGATCCAGTGCCGGGAGGTTGATGCGGCGCACATCGCCGTCGACGCGAATCATCGGTGGCAGGCCAGCCGACAGGTGCAGGTCGGACGCGCCTTGTTTGGCGCTGAAAGCCAGCAGCTCAGTGATATCCATAGCGCTCCTCAATTCCAGTAGAATGCCGCGAACTCTGACCCGCTGGCGCACATTGAATGTCCACGATAGCAGACAACATCGTTCAGGTTACTTCGCGCATTCAGGCCGCGACTCTTGCCGCCCACCGCGACGAGCACAGCGTGCAACTGCTGGCGGTGAGCAAGACCAAGCCTGCCGAAGCGCTGCGTGAAGCCTGGGCTGCCGGAATCCGCGATTTTGGCGAAAACTATCTGCAGGAAGCCTTGAGCAAACAGCTCGAGTTGGCGGACCTGCCCTTGATCTGGCACTTTATCGGCCCCATTCAATCGAACAAGACTCGTGCAATTGCCGAGCATTTCGCCTGGGTGCATTCCGTGGATCGCTTGAAAATCGCACAACGTCTGTCCGAACAACGTCCCGCCGATTTACCGCCATTGAACATTTGCATCCAGGTCAACGTCAGCGGCGAAGCCAGCAAATCCGGCTGCACTCCCGCTGATCTGCCGGCGCTGGCCAATGCCATCAGTGAACTGCCGCGCTTGACGTTGCGCGGGTTGATGGCCATTCCCGAGCCGACGGAAGAGCGTGCCGCTCAGGACGCAGCGTTTGCCGCCGTACGAAATTTGCAAGCCAGCCTCAATCTGCCGCTCGACACACTTTCCATGGGCATGAGCCACGACCTTGAGTCGGCCATTGCCATGGGCGCCACGTGGGTCCGTGTCGGTACGGCCCTGTTTGGTGCCCGCGACTATCATCAGCCTTGAACCATGGCCGACTCTTCTCTTTATAAGGACCTGACATGAGCAACACTCGTATTGCCTTTATCGGTGCCGGCAACATGGCTGCCAGCCTGATCGGCGGGTTGCGCGCCAAGGGCCTCGACGCCGGACAGATCCGCGCCAGCGATCCAGGCGCCGAGACCCGCGCCAAAGTGAAGGCCGAACACGGCATCGACGTCTTCGCCGACAACGCCGAAGCCATCAATGACGCCGACGTCGTCGTGCTGGCGGTCAAACCCCAGGCGATGAAAGCCGTCTGCGAGGCGATCCGTCCGAGCCTGAAGCCGGATCAACTGATCGTGTCGATTGCGGCGGGCATCACCTGCGCCAGCATGAACAACTGGCTCGGCGCCCAGCCGATCGTGCGCTGCATGCCCAATACCCCGGCGCTGCTGCGTCAGGGTGTGAGCGGTTTGTTCGCCACCGCCGAAGTAACCGCGCAGCAACGCCAGCAGGCGCAAGAACTGCTCTCTGCAGTCGGCATCGCCTTGTGGCTGAATGAAGAACAGCAGCTGGACGCGGTCACCGCGGTGTCCGGTTCAGGCCCGGCCTATTTCTTCCTGTTGATCGAAGCGATGACCGCTGCCGGCGTAAAGCTCGGTCTGCCGGCAGACGTCGCTGCACAACTGACCGTGCAGACCGCTTTGGGCGCCGCGCACATGGCGGTGTCCAGTGACGTCGATGCAGCTGAACTGCGTCGGCGCGTGACTTCACCGTCGGGCACCACGGAAGCTGCGATCAAATCATTCCAGGCCGGGGGCTTTGAAGCCCTGGTCGAAAAAGCACTCGGCGCCGCTGCGCACCGCTCGGCCGAAATGGCCGAACAACTGGGTCAATAAGGAGCCTTACATGATTGGATTGAACACTGCAGCGGTCTACGTGCTGCAAACCCTCGGCAGCCTGTATCTGCTGATCGTGCTGTTGCGCTTCGTACTGCAACTGGTGCGCGCGAACTTCTACAACCCGCTTTGCCAGTTCATCGTCAAAGCCACACAACCGCTGCTCAAACCTCTGCGCCGGATTATTCCGAGCATGTTCGGCCTGGACATGTCTTCGCTGGTGCTGGCGATTCTCGTGCAACTGGTGCTGATGGCCCTGACGCTGCTGCTGACTTACGGCACTACCGGCAATCCGCTGCAATTGTTCATCTGGTCGTTGATCGGCGTCACGGCGCTTTTTCTGAAGATTTTCTTTTTCGCCATGATCATCAGCGTGATCCTGTCCTGGGTCGCACCGGGCAGCCACAACCCTGGCGCTGAACTGGTGAACGACATCTGCGAACCGGCCCTGGCGCCGTTCCGCAAGATCGTGCCGAACCTTGGCGGCCTGGATATTTCGCCAATCCTGGCGTTTCTGGTGCTCAAGCTGATCGACATGCTGGTGATCAATAACCTCGCGGCCATGACGATGATGCCGGAGATCCTGCGCCTGTTGATGTAACCAGCAGGCTCACGGAGTTATCCTTCATCGTCGGAATGCCGCCCAGACCAAGCCCGGCTCCCACAGGATGCAATCTCTGTGGGAGCGTGGCTTGGTCTGGGCGGCATTCCGACGATGGCCGCGCCTCGATCTGACTGAATAAAAACAGCCCCGGCCTTTGCTTGCCGCTGACCCCACCGGTCTTTAGACTTACGCCTCATTTCAACGAGAGCAGGGTCGATGCCAACTGCCTTTCCCGCCGATTCTGTTGGTCTGGTGACGCCGCAAGTGGCGCACTTCAGCGATCCTCTGGCCCTGGCCTGCGGCCGTTCGCTTCCAGCGTATGACCTGATCTACGAAACCTACGGCACGCTTAATGCCGCGGCGAGCAACGCCGTGCTGATCTGCCACGCCTTGTCGGGCCATCATCACGCCGCCGGCTTCCACAGCCCCGACAACCGTAAACCCGGTTGGTGGGACAGCTGCATCGGCCCCGGCAAACCGATCGACACCCACAAATTTTTTGTGGTCAGCCTGAACAACCTCGGCGGCTGCAACGGTTCGACCGGCCCCAGCAGTATCAACCCGGACACCGGCAAGCCTTTTGGCGCCGACTTCCCGGTGCTTACCGTGGAAGACTGGGTGCACAGTCAGGCGCGCCTGTCCGATCTGCTCGGTATCAGTCAGTGGGCCGCGGTCATCGGCGGCAGCCTAGGCGGCATGCAGGCCTTGCAGTGGACCATCACCTATCCAGACCGCGTGCGGCACTGCCTGGCCATCGCCTCGGCACCCAAGCTCTCGGCGCAAAACATTGCCTTCAACGAAGTTGCCCGCCAGGCCATCCTCACCGACCCCGAATTCCATGGCGGTTCGTTTCAGGAAGCAGGCGTGATCCCCAAACGCGGCCTGATGCTGGCGCGGATGGTCGGGCACATCACCTACCTGTCCGACGATTCCATGGGCGAAAAATTCGGCCGTGGCCTCAAGAGCGAAAAGCTTAATTACGACTTCCACAGCGTCGAGTTTCAGGTCGAAAGCTACCTGCGTTATCAGGGCGAAGAGTTTTCCGGACGTTTCGATGCCAACACTTATCTGCTGATGACCAAGGCGCTGGACTACTTTGACCCCGCGGCGAACTTCGACGATGACCTGGCGAAAACCTTCGCCGACGCCTCGGCCAAATTCTGCGTGATGTCCTTCACCACCGACTGGCGCTTCTCCCCTGCCCGCTCGCGAGAACTGGTGGACGCGCTGATGGCGGCCAAAAAAGACGTTTGCTACCTCGAGATCGATGCTCCGCAAGGTCACGATGCCTTCCTGATACCGATCCCGCGCTATCTGCAGGCGTTCAGCAATTACATGAACCGCATCACGTTATGAGAAAGCCATGAGAGCTGATCTGGAAATCATCCAGGAATGGATCCCCGCCGGCAGTCGCGTGCTCGACCTCGGCTGCGGTGATGGCGAGTTGCTGACCTGGCTGCGCGACCACAAGCAAGTGACCGGCTACGGCCTGGAAAACGACCCCGACAACATTGCCGAGTGCGTCGCCAAAGGCATCAATGTGATCGAGCAGGATCTGGACAAAGGCCTCGGCAACTTTGCCAGCAACAGCTTCGACATCGTGGTCATGACCCAGGCGCTGCAAGCCGTGCACTATCCCGACCGGATTCTAGACGAGATGCTGCGGGTCGGTCGTCAGTGCATCATCACGTTCCCCAACTTCGGTCACTGGCGCTGCCGCTGGTACCTGGCAAGCAAGGGACGGATGCCGGTGTCGGAATTCCTTCCTTACACCTGGTACAACACGCCAAACATTCACTTCTGTACCTTCGAAGACTTTGAAGCGTTATGTCGTGAACGTGAAGCCAAGGTCATTGATCGGCTAGCCGTGGATCAACAGCATCGCCACGGGTGGGCCAGCAAGCTATGGCCTAATCTGTTAGGTGAGATCGGCATTTACCGCGTCAGCAGTCCAGGGCTGCAGGATCACCGCATCGCGGTCTGAACCACGCCATATCACGGAGAACGATCATGGGTCGACCAGCACTGTTTTTACTTACTGCCTGCCTGAGCGTCGGCGCCATGGCTGCCGACGTCATCAAGGGCGACCGCCAGGAAAAATTTGGTGATGTGACGGTGCATTACAACACCTTCAACTCGACGTTCCTGACACCGGACATCGCCAAGGCTGCCGAGCTGACACGCAGCAAGAACCAGGGCGTGATCAACGTTTCGGTGCTCAAAGAAGGCAAGCCTCTGATGGCACAGGTCAGCGGCACGGTCAAAGACTTGACCAGCCAGTCGGTGAAGCTCAACTTCCGCCAGATCACCGAGCAAGGCGCGATCTACTACATCGCCCAGTTTCCGGTGGATCAGCAGGAAATCCGCACCTTCGAGATCAAGGTGCAGAACGGTGACAAAATCAACACCATCAATTTCAACCAAGAGCTTTTCCCCGGCGAATGATCAACCTCACTCAACTCGTACTGGCCAGTCACAACGCCGGCAAACTCAAAGAACTGCAAGCCATGCTCGGCGAATCGGTGCAGCTGCGCTCGATCGGCGAATTCAGCAGTGTCGAGCCTGAAGAAACCGGCCTGTCGTTTGTCGAGAACGCTATCCTCAAGGCGCGCAATGCCGCTCGTATTTCCGGGCTACCCGCCCTGGCGGACGATTCCGGCCTGGCAGTGGACTTCCTTGGTGGTGCGCCCGGGATTTACTCAGCCCGTTATGCTGACGGCCAAGGCGATGCGGCGAACAATGCCAAGCTGCTGGATGCGCTGAAGGATGTACCGCCAGCCGAACGCGGTGCGCAGTTTGTCTGCGTGCTCGCGTTGGTCCGTCACGCGGACGATCCGTTGCCGATTCTGTGCGAAGGCCTGTGGCACGGACGCATACTGCCGGCCGCGAGCGGTGCACACGGTTTTGGTTACGACCCGCTGTTCTGGGTGCCGGAGCGTGATTGCTCCAGCGCCGAGCTGAGCCCCAGCGAAAAGAACCTGATCAGCCACCGCGCCCGGGCAATGGATCTGCTGCGCCAGCGTCTGGGCCTGAAATGACCCACGACCGTTCCGCATCACCGCTGATTTTCGGCGGCGCTGCGCAATCGCCTCGGGCGGCCCTCCCCGTGCTGCCGCCACTGGCGTTGTACATCCACATTCCGTGGTGCGTACGCAAATGCCCTTATTGCGACTTCAATTCCCACACCGCCAGCCCGGTGTTGCCGGAGCAAGAGTACGTCGATGCATTGCTCGCCGACCTTGATCAGGACCTGCACGCCGTCTACGGTCGTGAGCTGAGTTCGATCTTCTTCGGCGGCGGCACGCCGAGCCTGTTCAGCGCTGAAGCCTTGGGTCGATTGCTCAAAGGCGTCGAGCAACGCATTGCGTTCGCCAGCGATATCGAAATCACACTGGAAGCCAATCCGGGGACGTTCGAGCAGGAAAAATTCGTGGCCTACCGGGCGCTGGGCATCAATCGGCTGTCGATTGGTATCCAGAGTTTTCAGCAGGCGAAGCTTGAAGCGTTGGGGCGGATTCACAATGGTGATGAAGCGGTACGTGCTGCCGGCATGGCGCGCGAGGCCGGGTTCGACAACTTCAATCTGGACCTGATGCACGGCTTGCCGAATCAGTCGCTGGACGATGCATTGAGCGACCTGCGTCAGGCCATCGCGCTGAAACCCACGCATCTGTCCTGGTACCAGCTGACCCTGGAGCCAAACACGGTGTTCTGGAATCAGCCGCCGACCCTGCCCGAAGATGACACGCTGTGGGACATTCAGGAAGCCGGGCAGGCGCTGCTGGCCGAGCACGGCTACGCGCAATATGAAGTCTCGGCCTATGCTCAGCCTGGTCGCCCGGCGCGGCACAACCTCAATTACTGGAGTTTCGGCGACTTCATCGGCATTGGCGCCGGCGCCCACGGCAAGGTCAGTCACCCGGACGGGCGCATTGTGCGCACCTGGAAGACGCGTTTACCCAAAGACTATTTGAACCCGGCGAAAAACTTCCAGGCGGGCCAGAAAGCCCTGACCAATGAAGAGCTGCCGTTCGAGTTTTTGATGAACGCCTTGCGATTGACGGCAGGGGTTGAATCGCATGTGTATCCCGAACGTACGGGTTTGCCGTTGGAAAGCCTGGCGGAAGGGCGTCGGGAGGCAGAACAAAGTGGCCTGTTGCAGGTCGAACCGTCACGTCTGGCGGCCACCGAGCGCGGACAACTCTTTCTCAATGACTTGCTGCAGAATTTTCTGACCTAAGGAATTCGAATGGATTTGGTACTCGACCTGCTCGCCACGGTGTCACGCTGGAGCCGCAGCAACCTCTCGGAAATCTCTCTGGCGCTGGTGGGCTGCTTGCTGGTGCTGTTCGGCGCGGACATCAAAGGCTGGGTCGATCAACGACTGGGCAGCATCGCTGGCGCTCTGCGCGTCCCGCTGATGGCCCTGGTGTGCATGATCGGCAGCGGCGCGGCGCTGATCTACGCCACCCCGTGGATCATCAAAGGCCTGAGCCAGTTCAACAACTACAGCCTTGCGCCGGTGTTGTTGGTGGTGCTGGTGCTGATTGGCGTGGTCGCTGACCGCCGGTAAATTCAGCTCACACCACAAACTGAAGTGCGCCCCAAAACCTGGACACCGGTTGGCTAAGCTATCGCGAACTGCGCCCTGTACGCTACAGGGCTCAGTCCGCCCAGTTTCATCTTGATTCGATCATGGTTGTAGTAACGGATGTATTCATCCAGCCCGGCTTGCAACTGGGCCACGCTGTCGAAGCGCTCGCGGTAGAAATATTCAGACTTCAATGTGCCAAAAAAGCTCTCCATCGTCGCGTTGTCCAGGCAGTTTCCCTTGCGCGACATGCTTTGTTCCAGGCCCGCTTTTTCCAGGCGTTCCCGGTAATCCGGGTAGCGGTAGTGCCAGCCTTGATCGGAGTGCAGCAGGGGCTTGACAGTCTCAGGTAGCCGCTCCAGAGCTTTCTCCAGCATGTCACCCACCAAGGTATAGCGAGGCCGGGTGGCGGTCTGATAAGCGACAATTTCGCCATTGTAGAGATCCAGCACCGGAGACAAGTACAACTTTTCACCCGCCACTTTGAACTCGGTGACATCCGTGACCCATTTCTGATTCGGCTGCCCGGCCTCGAAATCGCGAGCCAGCGTGTTGGGCGAGGCTTCGCCCATCAGCCCGCGGTATGAGCGGTATTTCTTCGGGCGCACCGTGCACTTGAGACCCAATTCGTCCATCAGCCTTCGCACCGTTTTACTGTTAACCCTCTGGCCGATGTTACGTAGCGCAGCAGTCATCCGACGATAGCCATAACGCCCCTTATGGGTGGCCTGGATGCTCTGGATAGCGGCTTTCAGTGAGGCGAACCGATCTCCACTCGCCATTGCCTTGGCTTGATAGTAGTAAGTGCTGCGTGGCAGGTCGGCGGCTTCAAGCAGCTCATCGAGCGCAAAATGCTCTCGCAACTCAGTAACTAGCGTGGTTTTTTGCCGACGGCTTTCGCCTGCTCCTGCCTTTTCTTCTCCTCCCTGAACTCTTTGAGCTTTTTTAGCCAGGCATTCTCCACCTGGAGCTTGCGAAGCTTGATCAGCAACTCTGCGTGCGAAAGGTCATCATCACTTGGCGATGTCGGGTCAGGAATCTTGTCAGGTGGCAGGGTCATGGCGGTGTTCAATCCTTTCCCTGCAGACAGGGCTTCGAAGCCGCCACTGTAATACCGCTGCTGCCATCTGCCCACCTGGCTTGAGTTGCCAAGATTGAAAAGGGCCGCCACGCGACGTAAAGACAGCTTGTCTCGCCACATGCGCTGTAGAACGCCGAGTTTGAACTCAGGGCTGTAGACCCTGTTGCGAACCTTCAGGCTGGCATCACCATGCAACCGGTAGGCCTCCACCCAGCGGCGAAGCAAGGTAGGGTCCATCTGGAATTGGGCTGCTATGAAGCGAAAACCTCTGCCTCGCTCGAGAAAAGCGGTGATAGCAGACAACTTGAATTGCGATGTGTACTGACTCATGAAAACACCCCAGAGATTGGATTGGATGTCCAACTTCTGGGGCGCACTTCAAACCAATGTGGGAGCGAGCCTGCTCGCGATGGCGGCTTAACAGTCAACATAGACGTTGAATGGGATGGCCTCATCGCGAGCAAGCTCGCTCCCACAGTTTTTACAGTGCTGTGATTCAGGACAGTCTTTCGAACTTCAAATCCCACACGCCATGCCCAAGACGTTCACCGCGGCGTTCGAACTTGGTGATCGGCCGCTCGGCCGGACGCGGCACGCACTTGCCGTCTTCAGCGAGGTTGCGATAACCCGGCGCGCCGCTCATCACTTCCAGCATGTACTCGGCGTACGGTTCCCAGTCGGTGGCCATGTGCAGCACACCACCGACCTTCAATTTGCTGCGCACCAGTTCCGCGAACGACGCCTGAACAATACGGCGCTTGTGGTGACGGCTCTTGTGCCACGGGTCCGGGAAAAACAGCATCAGGCGATCAAGGCTGTTATCGGCGATGCAACGGTTGAGCACTTCGATCGCGTCGCAGTCGTAGACGCGCAAGTTGGTCAGGCCCTGTGTCAGCACGCCATTGAGCAACGCGCCAACCCCCGGGCGGTGCACTTCCACGCCGATGAAATCCTGTTCCGGCGACGCCGCCGCCATTTCCAGCAGCGAGTGCCCCATGCCAAAACCGATTTCCAGCGAGCGCGGTGCCGAGCGACCAAACACTTGGTCGTAGTCGACCGGCGCATCGGCCAGTGGCAGCACGAACAGCGGCGTGCCTTGATCCAGACCGCGTTGCTGGCCTTCGGTCATGCGCCCGGCGCGCATCACGAAACTCTTGATGCGGCGGTGTTGGCGCTCGTCGCCTTCTTCCGTCTGGACGGGCGTGTCGTTCGATTCAGTCATCAATGGCTCTTACTTGATCAGACCATCCAGCGGCGAGGAGGCGCTGGCATAGAGTTTTTTCGGCATGCGACCGGCGAGGTAGGCCAGGCGGCCCGCGACGATCGCGTGTTTCATGGCTTCAGCCATCATGACTGGCTGCTGGGCATGGGCGATGGCCGAGTTCATCAGCACTGCTTCACAACCCAGTTCCATGGCGATGGTGGCATCGGAAGCAGTGCCGACACCGGCATCCACCAACACCGGAATCTTGGCTTCTTCGAGGATGATCTGCAGATTGTACGGGTTGCAGATCCCCAGGCCCGTGCCGATCAGACCGGCCAGCGGCATGACCGCGATGCAGCCAATTTCTGCCAGTTGACGGGCGATGATCGGGTCATCGCTGGTGTAGACCATCACGTCGAAGCCTTCCTTGACCAGCACTTCGGCGGCCTTGAGGGTCTCGATCACGTTAGGGAACAGGGTTTTCTGGTCCGCCAGCACTTCCAGCTTCACCAGGTTGTGGCCGCCGAGCAGCTCACGGGCCAGGCGACAGGTGCGCACAGCCTCAGTGGCGTCAAAGCAACCCGCGGTGTTCGGCAGAAAGGTGTAGCAATCCGGCGAGAGGACTTCGAGCAGGTTCGGTTCACCCGGAGTCTGGCCGAGGTTGGTACGGCGCACAGCGAAAGTGACGATCTCGGCACCCGAGGCTTCGGTGGCCAGGCGGGTTTCTTCCATGTCGCGATACTTGCCGGTACCCACCAGCAAACGCGACTGGAAAGTACGACCGGCCAGGACGAAAGGCTTGTCGTTACGAACGATGCTCATGGGAAATCCTCTGCTGGGGTGAGGTTCTTGCACAATTCTGTGCCGATGCGGATAGAGCGACTAGCCGCCGCCGATGGCGTGCACGACTTCTATTGAGTCGCCGTCATTAAGCGTGGTTTCTGCGTGTTGGCTGCGCGGGACGATATCCAGATTGAGTTCGACCGCCACCCGGCGTCCGGTCAGTTCCAGACGGGTCAGCAGGGCCGCAACGGTTTCACCGTCGGGCAGTTCAAGGGATTCGCCGTTCAACTGAATGCGCATACCGTAAGGCCGCCATCATTTTAGGGGCTGGCATTCTAGCCCGATCAGTCTTGGCGACCCAAGTCATTCGTCTTGAAATGGACTGGCCGGTCAACTCAACCGCCAGGCGGGGCTTCTGCAGCACGGACTAACCCTGCAATACCTTTAGGCTTTCGGCCACTGCGGATCCGTCTATATTTCTCGCTTCGCTTACAAATCAACCGCCAATGCTCATCCATGCAAGGAGGGCCCGTGACGCGCCTGCGATCGACAGCCAACATCCCTGCCATCGACGGCTTGCGCGCGGTGGCAGTGCTGAGCGTGATGATCTTTCACGCCGACTTCCTGGATGTACTGCCAGGCGGTTTTACCGGCGTCGACATTTTCTTCGTCATCTCCGGGTACGTCATCAGCCAGTCACTTTCCGGCCGCTCCGATCAGGGCTTTGCTGCGTATCTGACCGGTTTCTATCGTCGCCGTCTGCTTCGCATCGTGCCGGCACTGCTGGTGGTTCTGCTGACCTGCAGCCTGCTCTCCACGATGTTCGTGCCGCAAACCTGGCTTAGCCAGCAAAATGACAACACCGGCCTCGCGGCTTTTTTTGGTTTGAGCAACTTTTTGCTGGCATGGAACACCGACACCTATTTCTCCCCGTCCGTCTTGCTCAACCCCTACACCCACACCTGGACGCTGGCCGTGGAGGAGCAGTTCTACCTCATATTCCCGCTGATCTATCTCGCCTGGTTGCGCTACAAGGATCGGCACAGATTCGTCTGGCTTATCCTGCCGCTGCTGGCGTTGATATCACTGGTCCTGAGTGCCTTTCAAACACGGGACAGCCCACTCGAAGCGTTTTATCTGCTACCCGGCCGATTCTGGGAGCTCGCCGCCGGAGCCATTCTTTATCAGCTGATCGGGACTGGACGGTTCACCGTGCGCTCGCCTGCCAGCCTGCTTCACGGCGGGTTGGCACTGATCATCGGCGGGTTGTTGCTTGCCAACGAAAACCGGTTTCCGTTCCCCTGGGCACTTGTCACCGTTTCGGGCACCTTGCTCGTCATAACCGCTGTGGTGCAGCAAACGGGTGCGCCATCCTGGCCCTTGCGATTGCTGCAGTCGTCGCCTGCAACGTATATCGGCCGGCTGTCCTATTCGTTGTATCTCTGGCATTGGCCAGTACTGGTGTTCATGCGCTGGACCCTCGGCCTGGAGCAGCTCGCCGTGCAACTGGCCTACCCGGTTATCGTCATGGCACTCGCGGCAGCGTCCTATCACGGTGTTGAAACACCGTTGCGCAACGGCCGTTACTTGCTACCGCGTCGCGCCTGGATGCCGATAGCCGCGTGTCTCATGGCAATCGGCCTGTCCTGGTCGGCTGCGAGGTGGGTCTCCGATAACCCCGAAGTCCTGTCGCTGAGCAAAACTCGCGATACCTCAACCTGGTTTTCCCGACGGATACCCCCCTACCTGGCCAGCGGCCCGATCGAGGACCCGCAATGGCAGGACCGTCAGCTCTTTGTTATCGGCGATTCGCATGCGGCGGCCTATCGCACAATGTTGAGCATCGCCTCCCGACAACTGGGCATCAAGGTTGTGGAATATGAGCGAGGTGGCTGCGCGGTGGTCAACCTCATGGCACCTGACCCGCAAGGTGCGTGCACGCAGGCGCGGGAAAGCGCTCTGCGTAATGTGGAAGCGCAGGCGAATCCGGGAGACATCGTCTTTCTCGCCTCGTTACGCATGCCAGAGCTGGCCGGCCGCGAGTGGGCCCGAGGGGATACAGAAGTGCTCGACGAGGCACTTTCTGAACTCACGCCGCAACGGATCGCAGGCGCCCAAGCTTCCGCCGAGGCCGTGCTGAACCGCCTGATGGCCGCCAAGGTGCACGTGCTGATCGATGCTCCCAAGCCTCTCTTCAAAGCCCCACCCTATCGTTGTTCGGACTGGTTCAACCGGATGAACCCGATCTGCACCCCCGGATTCACCATGGAAAGAGACCAGCTGGAACAGTTACGAGCTCCTCAGATGGCACTGGTCGACCGGCTGACACGTCTATACCCCATGCTTGAGGTGTGGGACCCGCTGCCGCTTTTGTGCCCGGGCCGGACCTGCTCAGCCTTTGCCGACGATAAACCGCTTTTTCGCGACGCTGATCACCTCAGCGGATATGGCAACCGCGTTCTCGAGCCGGACTTTACCCGGGCACTGCTGACCGCCTTGAAAAATGCGGGCTGATGCAGCCATAACTTTACCGACCATTTCAAAAAGACTGCACGGTCAGCTCAACCTCCACGCGCCAAGGCCCAGGCAAAGCCAGCCGATCAAGAATGCCAAGCCACCAAAGGGTGTGATGATCCCAAGCTTGCTGATGCCGGTCATTGTCAGTATGTACAGGCTGCCGGAAAACAACAGGATACCGACGGCAAACGCCACGCCGGCCCACGTCACCCATCGGCCGGGAATCTGCGTCGCCAGCAGCGCTACGCCTAACAGCGCCAGGGTGTGCACCAGTTGGTAAGTCACGCCGGTATGGAAAATCGCCAGATATTCGGATGACAGGCGGCTTTTGAGGCCGTGGGCGGCAAACGCGCCCAATGCAACGCCGGTGAAACCGAAAAAAGCGGCCAGCATCAGAAAGCCACGCAGCATGAAGAACTCCAGTCAGACTCGATCCACAGGGTCTGTATAATGGCCCGCTCAACGGGTTCGGCCAAGCCATCTCTATGCTGCGTTTATTTTTGCGACGTTTTATCAAAGCCCTGCTGTGGTTCACCGGTGGCAGCATTTTGCTGGTTCTGATTTTCCGGGTGGTCCCGCCACCGGGGACGGCGCTGATGGTCGAGCGCAAGATCGAATCGTGGATCGACGGCGAGCCGATCGATCTGCAGCGCACCTGGAAACCCTGGGATGAAATATCGGATGACTTCAAACTGGCGGTGATCGCTGGCGAAGACCAAAAATTCCCGGAACACTGGGGTTTCGACTTCGGGGCGATCCAGAAAGCGTTGGCGCATAACGAACTCGGCGGTACGGTGCGGGGCGCCAGCACCCTGAGCCAGCAGGTCTCGAAAAACCTGTTTCTATGGTCGGGGCGCAGCTGGTTGCGAAAAGGGCTGGAAGCGTGGTTCACCGGACTGATTGAAGTGTTGTGGCCCAAGCAGCGAATTCTTGAGGTTTACCTCAACAGCGTCGAGCTGGATAAAGGTGTATTTGGCGCTGAAGCAGCTGCCCGGCATCACTTTGGCGTGAGCGCCCGGTCGTTGTCACGGCAACAGGCGAGTTTGCTGGCGGCCGTTCTACCCAACCCGCGGGTCTGGAACGCCAGCCGCCCAACCAGTTACGTCGCCCGCCGGGCCGGGTGGATTCGCCAGCAGATGAATCAGTTGGGCGGTGACAGCTATCTGGTAGGGCTCAACGATTCTCGTCGGGCGCCGTGGGCGCAATAACACCGCAAATCCCTTGTGGGAGCGAGCCCGCTCGCGATAGCGGTGGATCAGTCAATGAAGTGTCGACTGACACACCGACAGCGCGAGCAGGCTCGCTTGTATATTGGTTTTGTATCGACGCAAAAAAAACCGGGCACAAATGAAAACGCCCCGATCATCACTGATCGGGGCGTTTTTTATTGCCGGCGCGCCGGTTATGCGGCGATCGACAACTTGAGCTTGTTCATCGCGCTCTTTTCAAGCTGACGAATCCGCTCGGCCGACACGTTGTACTTCTGCGCCAGGTCGTGCAGCGTAGCTTTCTCTTCAGCCAACCAGCGCTGATAAAGAATGTCACGGCTGCGGTCGTCCAGCACTTCCAGCGCTTCGTGCAGGTTGTGGTTGGAGTTGTCGCTCCAGTCGGCATCTTCCAGTTGACGGGCCGGGTCGTACCGGTGGTCCTCCAGATAGTTGGCCGGCGATTGGAAGGCGCTGTCGTCGTCGGCTTCAGCAGCCGGGTCGAAGGCCATGTCATGGCCGGTCAGGCGACTTTCCATCTCGCGAACTTCCCGCGGCTCTACACCGAGGCTTTCCGCCACACGGTGGACTTCCTCGTTGTTCAACCATGCCAGACGTTTCTTCTGGCTGCGCAGGTTGAAGAACAATTTGCGCTGGGCCTTGGTGGTCGCGACTTTCACGATGCGCCAGTTGCGCAGGATGAACTCGTGAATTTCCGCCTTGATCCAGTGCACGGCGAACGACACCAGACGCACACCCATTTCCGGGTTGAAGCGCTTCACGGCCTTCATCAGGCCGACGTTACCTTCCTGGATCAGGTCAGCCTGAGCCAGACCGTAGCCGGAATAGCTACGGGCGATGTGTACGACAAAACGCAGGTGGGCGAGCACCATCTGCCGAGCCGCCCCCAAATCCTGCTCATAGTAGAGACTCTCGGCCAGTTCACGCTCCTGCTCCGGCGTCAGCAGTGGAATGCTGTTCACCGTGTGCACATACGCCTCCAGGTTCGCACCTGGGACCAGAGCATATGCAGGTTGCAAAGAATTGGTCATACGAAAAAACCTCCGTCTTACATAACTCGTGCAGTTCAGCACTGCGAAAATTGACCGGAAACCAAAAGACAAGTTCCCCCAAAAACTGAAAGGTCAATACGCGCAAAAGATACTACTTCGGCGCCAACTCCCTGAGATGACGAGCGACTGCAATCCATGCACCGATATAACCCAACAGCAACGCGCCGAGCAAGAGCGACAGACCGTCTGCCGCTGGCACTCCCGCCAGCGCAAAATCACTGCCGTACAAGCCGGCCAGCCCAACTACCGCATCGTTCAACCAATCAAGTCCGAAGGCCAGAACGCCCCAGGACAAAACCCCGGCACCCAACCCGTACAGCGCGCCCATGTAAAGGAAAGGCCTGCGCACATAGCTGTCAGTGCCACCGACGAGTTTAATCACTTCTATCTCTGTGCGGCGGTTTTCAATATGAAGACGAATGGTATTGCCTATCACCAAAAGTAATGCAGAAACCAGAAGCACGGTCAGACCGAAGACAAAACGGTCGCCCAGCTTGAGGATGGCTGCCAAACGCTCGACCCAGACTAGATCAAGTTGCGCCATTTGTACCTTGGGCAATTCGGAAAGTTTTTGTCGTAATGCTTCAAGCGCGGGCTTGTCGACCTCGTTCGGGGTGACCAGCACCACCCCGGGGAGCGGATTATCCGGCAGTTCCTTGAGTGCATCGCCCAGCCCGGACTGCTGCTGGAATTCTTCCAGCGCCTGGTCCCGGCCCACATATTCAGCTTCGGCGACACCAGGAATGCCTTTGATCTGCTCACGCAACGCTTCGCCCTCGGTCGGGCTGGCGTCCAGTTGCAAGTACAGCGAAATCTGCGCCGCCCGCTGCCAGGAACCGCCCAGACGCTCGACGTTATTCAGCAGAAGTGACAGGCCCATCGGCAGACTGAGCGCCACAGCCATCACCATGCAGGTGAAAAAACTACCAATCGGCTGCTTGCCCAAACGACGCAAGCTGTCGAGCAGACTCGCACGATGGCTTTCAATCCAGGCACGCAACAGTGTGGCGAAATCCGGGCCATCGTCCTCGTCGCGTTTCTTTTTCGGCGCCTGCGGGTCGGCGGCTTTCGGCGCTACTCGCTCAGACACCTTGGGGCTGCGTGTCGCACTCATACGCCTGCCTCCCCGTCGCCGATCAAGCGGCCGCGTTGCAAAGTGAGCATGCGGTGACGCATGCGGGCGATCAGTGCCAGGTCATGGCTGGCGATCAGTACGCTGGTGCCCAGACGATTGATGTCTTCGAACACGCCCATGATCTCGGCGGCCAGACGCGGGTCAAGGTTACCGGTGGGTTCATCGGCAAGCAGCAAGGCCGGGCGATGGACGATGGCGCGGGCGATGCCCACGCGCTGTTGCTGACCGGTGGACAGATCGCCGGGGTACAGATCGGTCTTGTCCGAGAGCGCCACGCGCTCCAGAGCCGAATCCACGCGCTTGGCGATTTCGGCTTTGGACAAACCAAGGATCTGCAACGGCAGCGCGACGTTGTTGAACACCGTTCGATCGAACAGCAGTTGGTGATTCTGGAACACCACGCCGATCTGCCGACGCAGGAATGGAATCTGCGCGTTACTGATGGTGCCGAGGTCTTGCCCGGCCAGCAGCAATTTGCCGGTGGTCGGACGCTCCATGGCCAGCAACAGGCGCAACAGCGTGCTTTTGCCGGCACCGGAATGGCCGGTGACAAACAGAAACTCGCCGCGACGCACTCGAAAGCTCAGCTCATGCAAGCCGACGTGACCGTTCGGGTAGCGTTTACCGACCTGTTCGAAACGAATCATGAACGCTCCCGCTCGGCAAACAATGCCTGGACAAAGGGTTCTGCTTCAAAGGTACGCAAATCATCGATGCCTTCACCGACACCAATGTAGCGAATCGGCAGACCGAACTGCTTGGCCAGGGCGAAAATCACCCCGCCCTTGGCGGTGCCGTCGAGTTTGGTCAGGGCCAAACCCGTCAGCTCGACGGTCTGGTGAAATTGCTTGGCCTGGCTGATGGCGTTTTGGCCGGTGCCCGCGTCGAGCACCAACAGCACTTCGTGCGGCGCATCGGCGTCGAGTTTGCTGATGACCCGGCGAACCTTTTTCAGTTCTTCCATCAGATTGTCTTTGGTGTGCAGACGACCGGCGGTGTCGGCGATCAACACATCGATGCCACGAGCCTTGGCGGCCTGTACGGCGTCGAAAATCACCGAGGCGGAATCGGCGCCGGTGTGCTGGGCGATGACCGGGATCTTGTTGCGCTCACCCCAGACCTGCAACTGCTCGACGGCAGCGGCACGGAAAGTATCGCCAGCCGCGAGCATCACTTTCTTGCCTTCAAGCTGCAGCTTCTTGGCGAGTTTGCCGATGGTGGTGGTTTTGCCGGCGCCATTGACGCCAACGACCAGAATCACGAACGGCTTGTTCTGCGAAGTGATTTTCAACGGCTGCTCGACAGGCTTGAGCATCGCCGCGAGTTCAGCTTGCAAGGATTTGTACAGCGCAGCGGCGTCGGCCAGTTCCTTGCGCGCGACCTTTTGCGTCAGACGCTGAATGATCACCGAGGTCGCTTCGACACCGACATCAGCTGTCAGCAGACGGGTCTCGATGTCTTCGAGCAGCTCGTCATCGATAATCTTTTTGCCGAGGAACAGGCTCGCCATGCCTTCGCCAATGCTGGCGCTGGTCTTGGACAGGCCTTGCTTGAGGCGGGCAAAAAAACCGGCTTTGTTTTCTTCGGTGCGCGGCGGCTCGACGGGGCTGTCGACCGGCGCAACGGGCTCGGCGACTGCGGGAGCCGTAACAGGCGCTGGCGCTGCAATTGCGGGCTCAACCGGAGCAACCGGAGCAATGACAGCCGGTAACTCTGCGACCACAGGCGGGGGCTCGACCACCACTGCCGGTTCAATCACCGGCGTTGGAACAGCCTCGGGAGAAAACGCAGCGGGCGCCGGGATGGGCGGTGCGACATGCGCAAATTGCTCATCTTCAACCAGCGCCACCGGCTCTTCCGCCACTGGCAAGGTCAGCCATGGCTCGCCAGCAGGCGTCAACGGCTGCTCAGTGAAAATTTCCGGTTCAGCCGCTATATCCGGCTGCAGCACGGGCTCGGCGATCGGCAAGACAATCGGCGCCGGCTCTTCTTCCATAAGCGGCGCGGGCGTTGGCTCGGGAAGTGGCTGTGGCTGTTCGACGACGGGTTCCTGCGGTTTTTTGCGCAGCCATCCGAACAGGCTTTTTTTCTCGCCAGCCGCAGCTGGGGCTTTCTTGTCGTCGTTGGAACCAAACATGGAGGACGGCTATCTCACGGTGGCGACGCGCCATGGGCGCCTCGGCAATTAAATATTCGATGCGGAACAGACTCTGATTTGCATAGCTTGTTCACACGCAACAATTTGTAGAGGCGCTCATCGGCATCTCAAGAACCATATAACGCAGGACTGTAGCGGTAAGATCGGCGAAAACACTGAATCCCGCTGATAAAAATCAGCTTACCGTCATAAACCCATACAACCTGACCAGGCAATCAGGCCTGATAGGCGTGGCCGCCGCTCTAACGGGTCAGTATCCTAGCACCCTCTCGCCCGCCGACGCTAAGACCTAGCGGGCAGCCCCAAAGGTTTAAAAACGAATGAATGCTTTTGTCCGCCGCGCTGCAGGCCTGCTGCTCAGCACAGTTTGTCTGCCATTTTCAGTCTTCGCTGCCGACCCGCAACCCACCCACGAATTCACCCTCGACAATGGCCTGAAGGTCGTCGTGCGCGAAGATCATCGCGCTCCGGTGGTCGTTTCTCAGGTCTGGTACAAGGTCGGCTCCAGTTACGAGACGCCGGGCCAAACCGGTTTGTCCCACGCCCTGGAACACATGATGTTCAAGGGCAGCGAGAAAGTCGGGCCCGGCGAAGCGTCGTTGATCCTGCGCGACCTCGGCGCCGAAGAAAACGCCTTCACCAGCGACGACTTCACCGCGTATTACCAGGTGCTGGCCCGCGATCGGCTCGGGGTTGCCTTCGAGCTGGAAGCCGATCGCATGGCCAGCTTGCGCTTGCCAGCCGACGAGTTTGCCCGCGAGATCGAAGTCATCAAGGAAGAACGCCGTTTGCGAACCGACGACAAGCCGATGTCCAAGGCCTATGAACGCTTCAAGGCCATGGCGTATCCCGCCAGCGGCTACCACACGCCGACCATCGGCTGGATGGCTGACCTTGACCGGATGAAGGTCGAGGAACTGCGCCACTGGTATCAATCCTGGTACGCACCGAACAACGCCACGCTGGTGGTGGTCGGCGACGTTACTCCAGACGAAGTCAAAACCCTGGCCCAACGTTATTTCGGCCCGATCGCCAAGCGCGAGATACCGGCAGCGAAAATCCCGCTGGAGCTGGCTGAACCTGGCGAACGGCAGCTTACTCTGCACGTACAGACTCAGTTGCCCAGCCTGATGCTGGGCTTCAACGTGCCAAGTATCGCCACCGCCGACGACAAGCGCCTGGTGAATGCACTGCGCCTGATCTCGGCCCTGCTCGACGGCGGCTACAGCGGACGCATCCCGACGCAACTGGAACGCGGTGAAGAGCTGGTCTCTGGTGGCTCGTCGAGTTACGACGCCTACACCCGCGGCGACAGCCTGTTCACCCTGTCGGCCACGCCGAACATCCAGAAAAACGTCACCATGGCGCAGACCGAAGCCGGCCTGTGGAAGCTGCTCGATCAGCTGAAAACCACCGCGCCGTCCGCCGAAGAGCTGGAACGCGTGCGTGCGCAGGTCATCGCCGGTCTGGTGTATGAGCGCGATTCGATCACCAGCCAGGCCACCGCCATTGGCCAACTGGAAACCGTCGGCCTGTCGTGGAAACTGATGGACAGCGAACTCGCCGACCTGGAAAGCGTGACCCCGGAAGATATCCAGAAAGCCGCCAAGCGCTATTTCATTCGCGAACGTCTCAGCGTCGCCCATGTACTGCCACAGGAGACGACTCATGAGTGAGCGTAAAAATTCGCGCCTGGCGCTGATCGGCCTCGTTGTCGTCGCACTGATCGGCTCTGCCGTTTTCTATTTTTCGAAGACCGATGAGTCCAATGCCAGCGAAGCGCTGGACAAGGCCAAGGCCAGCCAGAAACTGCAATCGCTGACCGAACTCAACGGCAAGGCGCCCAGCCATCGTTCGCTGAACGTGCAAACGTGGAACACCGCCGAAGGCGCCAAGGTGATGTTTGTCGAAGCCCGCGAATTGCCGATGTTCGACATGCGCCTGATTTTCTCCGCCGGCAGCAGCCAGGACGGCAGCGCACCTGGCCTGGCCGTGCTGACCAACGCCATGCTCAATGAAGGTGTCGCCGGCAAAGACGTCGGGGCCATCGCTCAAGGCTTCGAAGGCCTCGGCGCGGACTTTGGCAACGGCGCTTTCAAAGACATGGCGCTGGCCTCATTGCGCAGCCTGAGTGCAGCGGACAAGCGCGAGCCTGCGCTGAAACTGTTTTCCGAAGTGGTTGGCAAACCGACTTTCCCCGCCGACTCCTTCGCACGCATTAAAAACCAGATGCTGGCGGGCTTCGAATACCAGAAACAGAACCCCGGCAAGCTGGCCAGCATCGAGCTGATGAACCGCTTGTACGGCGATCACCCTTACGCCCACTCCAGCGATGGCACGGCGAAAAGCATTCCGTCGATTACCGAGGCGCAACTGCGCTCTTTCCATGCGAAGGCCTACGCCGCCGGTAACGTGGTGATTGCGTTGGTGGGCGATTTGTCGCGCAGCGAAGCCGAGGCAATTGCCGCTCAGGTTTCCGCGGCACTGCCTGCAGGGCCGGCATTGCCGAAACTGGCGCAACCGGCCGAGCCGGCCGCCAGCATTGGCCACATCGAGTTTCCGTCCAAGCAGACCAACCTGATGCTCGCGCAGTTGGGCATCGATCGCGATGATCCGGACTACGCCGCCCTGTCCATGGGCAACCAGATCCTCGGTGGCGGTGGTTTCGGTACGCGTTTGATGAGCGAAGTGCGTGAGAAACGTGGCCTCGCGTATGGCGTGTACTCGGGTTTCACTCCGATGCAGGCGCGTGGTCCGTTCATGATCAACCTGCAAACCCGCGCGGAAATGAGCGAAGGCACGTTGAAGCTGGTACAGGACGTGCTCGCCGATTACCTGAAAACCGGCCCCACCGAAAAAGAACTCGACGACGCCAAGCGTGAACTGGCCGGCAGCTTCCCGCTGTCCACCGCCAGCAACGCCGATATCGTCGGGCAGCTCGGCGCCATGGGTTTCTACAACCTGCCGCTGAACTATCTGGAAGACTTCATGCAGCAGTCCCAGAGCCTGACCGTCGAACAGGTCAGAACTGCACTGAACAAACACTTGAGCACGGACAAAATGGTCATCGTCAGCGCTGGCCCGACCGTGCCGCAAAAGCCGTTACCGGCACCATCTGATAAACCTGCCGAGCAGCCGCTCGGAGTTCCGGAGCATTGATGGCCACTTCCCGTCCAAAAAAACCGGTGCACAACGTGCACAACGTGCACAACGGCGTGAACCAGCTGCGCATCATCGGCGGCGAATGGCGCAGTCGCAAGCTGAGCTTCCCGGACGCCCCGGGCTTGCGACCGACACCGGACCGGGTACGTGAAACCCTGTTCAACTGGCTCGCGCCCTATGTTGCCGGAGCCAGGGTGCTGGATCCGTTCGCCGGTAGCGGCGCGCTGTTTCTCGAAGCCTTGTCGCGTGGCGCGGCCATGGGGCAGGCACTGGATGCCAGCAACATCGCGGTGTCGAGCCTTAAAGAACACCTGGGCACATTGCGCTGCACCACCGGCCAGGTGCAGACGGCCGATGCGTTGCGTTATCTGGAAACCCAGACCGCGGTCGCCTACGATCTGGTGTTCCTCGACCCGCCGTTCAATCAGAACCTGTTGCCGGCCGTCTGCACGCTGCTTGAGGAACGTCAGTGGTTGGCCGATGAGGCCTGGGTGTACACCGAAAGTGAGACCGCGCCCTCGACGCTCGGCTTGCCGGGTAACTGGCGGCTGCATCGCGAGCAAAAATCCGGGCGCGTCTACTATTCTTTGTGGCAGCGTATGGCAGAGATCGCCGGCTAATCGACCGGCTTGAACACGGTGCGTCAGCAATGATGCACCGCTGCATCGAGAAACCTCGTGTCCCATCCCGCAGAACGTTTCACCCCCGCCTTCGGCCTTGGCAACCCACACTTGCAAACCTTGTGGGGACCGCTCTGGCGCAAAACCACCCACATCGACCGTGAACGTGAACGTTTGTGGCTGGGCGATGGCGATTTCCTCGACCTCGACTGGCACGGCCCACACAGCGTCGATGCGCCCCTGGTCCTGGTGTTGCATGGCCTGACTGGTTCGTCGAACTCGCCTTATGTGGCCGGCCTGCAGAAAGTGCTGGGTGCACAGGGCTGGGCGAGTGCCGCGCTGAACTGGCGGGGCTGTTCTGGCGAACCCAATCTGCTGCCGCGCAGCTATCACTCCGGTGCCAGCGAGGACCTCGCCGAGGCCATTGCGCACCTGCGAGCGAAACGCCCGCTTGCGCCGTTGTTCGCTGTCGGCTATTCCCTGGGCGGCAATATCCTGCTCAAGCATCTGGGCGAGACCGGCAGTGACAGCGGGGTCATGGGTGCGGTAGCGGTGTCGGTGCCGTTTCGCCTCGACCAATGCGCCGACCGTATCGGCCAAGGGTTTTCAAAGATCTATCAGGCGCATTTCATGCGCGAAATGGTCGGCTACATCAAGAACAAGCAACGGCAATTCCAGCACGACGGCCGCGAGGACAGCCTGGCAGAGCTGGCAGCGCTCGGCTCACTGGAAAACATGCGCACATTCTGGGATTTCGATGGCCGGGTAACGGCGCCTCTGCATGGATTCACCGATGCGAACGACTACTACCGTCGTGCTTCGAGCCGCTATTTTCTGGGCGAGATTCGCACGCCAACGTTGATCATTCAGGCGGCTGACGATCCGTTTGTGTTTACTCACAGCTTGCCGCAGGCGGATGAATTATCAGCGTGCACGCAATTCGAGTTGCAGCCCAAGGGTGGGCATGTCGGATTTGTCGGCGGCACGCTGCGGCGACCGGATTACTACCTCGAAAGGCGTATTCCGCAATGGCTGGCAAGGCTCGGACAATAAATAGCGATGTGTTTATTCACCGACCGCGATGCCCCGCGCCGGCTCGTTGATCCACTCGCTCCACGATCCGGCATACAAAGCGCCCAGCGGATAACCGGCCAGACACAAGGCAAAAAGGTTATGGCAAGCGGTGACGCCAGAGCCGCAGTAAGCCACCAGGTCATTCGGTGAACGCCCGCCCAGTTTCTCGGCAAACCGTTGCTTGAGTTGATCGGCCGGCAGAAATCGTCCGTCACTGCCCAGGTTGTCGGTGAACGCAGCGCATTGCGCACCGGGAATGTGCCCGGCAACCGGATCAATCGGCTCCACTTCGCCTTTGAAACGCGGCAGTGCGCGGGCGTCGAGCAAGGTCAGCGCAGGCTGGCTCAGACGTTGCTGAAGCTGTTCGGCGTCGACCACCAACGAATCATCCGGTATCCCGATGAAGGTGCCACGGGTGATGGATGGCGCATCAAGGCTCAATGGCAATCCGGCGGCATGCCAGGCCTTGAGGCCGCCATCAAGAATGAACACGCCGTCACGCTTGCCCAGCCATGCCAGCAGCCACCACGCCCGGGCCGCGTAAGCACCGGGACCGTCATCGTACAAAATCACTTCGCTGTCGGCATTGACGCCCCAGGCTTGCAGTCGCTCGATCAGGTCTTGTGCCTGCGGCAACGGGTGACGCCCGGTTACGCCTTTGACCACCGCGCCGCTCAAATCGCGCTCAAGATCGGCGAAGCTCGACCCGGCGATGTGCCCCTCGGCATAGCTGCGCTGCCCGTAGACCGGGTCTTCGAGGGCAAAACGACAATCCAGAATCACCCGCCCCGGCTGCTCTTTCTTCTGGTCCAGTGCTTGCGGGCTGATCAGTTGCGCAATGGGCATAACAGGCTCCTGTGATGGGGACGATGCTGAATCCTACTGCACTTCCTCGAGGGCCTGGGCCAGCGGTACGTAAAACTCTTCGAACAAGGCATTGACCGCCGCGCGCGATTGATCCGTGACGAATCCGGCCTCCAGCACCAGCACTTGATACACGCCGCGTTTAATCGCCTGCTCGCTCAAGTGGCTGGAATTTTCCCGCGTGGTGCACAGAAAACGCACCCACGACGTCAGAATGATCCACGCATTGAGCGTCAGCGATTCGATTTGCACTTTGTCCATGCGCAGAATGCCGGCGTCGACGAAGCCTGCGTAGATGTGGGTGCCATGAATGAGGCAGCGCTGGGAAAAGCGTCGATAACGGGCCGCAAGGTCGGGGTCGCTGTCGAGCAGGTGTTCGAGGTCGCGATGCAGAAAACGATAGCGCCACATCGCGGCCAACAGTTCCTGCAGATAAAAACGCTTGTCATCCACCGTCGCCGGGCGACCTTGTGGTGGACGCAGAAAGCTGTCGACCAGGCTTTCATACTCGCTGAACAGCACGGCAATAATCGCCTGCTTGTTAGGGAAGTGGTAATACAGATTGCCCGGAGAAATCTCCATGTGGGCGGCGATGTGGTTGGTGCTGATGCTGCGCTCGCCCTGTTGATTGAACAGCTCGAGGCTGTTCTGCACGATGCGCTCGCTGGTTTTAATCCGAGGGGCCATGGCTTGAGCTTTAATTCAGAGTGCGATAACCGGCATCTTACGGCCTATCGACGAACGGATAAAACCACACAATGCGAACAGGCCATTTGACTTTTTAGAGTATCCACTCTAAAAACCTCATCATTACAATAAATCCGGAGCCGACGATGACTGCTGAAATTGCCTACCTTCAGAATTTGCAGCAGCCACTGGAAGAACTTCAACAGCGATTCAACGCCCAGCGCGCGGCCTACACTGCCAACCCGATGCCGCCCGCTGCGCAGCGCCTGCAATGGTTGAAAGCCCTGCGGGATCTGTTGAGCAATGAGCGCCAGTGCCTGATCGACGCTATCAGCCAGGATTTCAGCCACCGCAGTGCCGACGAAACCCTGCTTGCCGAACTGATGCCCAGCCTGCACGGCATTCGCTACGCCAGTCGGCATTTGAAAGGCTGGATGAAGGCCTCGCCACGCAAGGTCGGGCTCGCTTTCCAACCGGCCGCGGCCAAAGTGGTTTATCAACCGCTGGGCGTGGTCGGGGTGATCGTGCCGTGGAACTACCCGTTGTATCTGGCGATCGGCCCGCTGGTGGGCGCGCTGTCGGCGGGCAATCGGGTGATGCTCAAACTCAGCGAATCAACCCCCACTACCGGTTTGCTTCTCAAAGAATTGCTCGGCCGGATTTTCCCCGAAGACCTGGTCTGCGTGGTGCTTGGCGAGGCCGACATTGGCGTGGCCTTTTCCAGGCTGCGCTTCGATCACTTGCTGTTCACCGGTGCCACCAGCATCGGCAAGCACGTGATGCGCGCTGCTGCAGAAAACCTGACGCCAGTGACGCTTGAGCTGGGGGGCAAATCGCCTGCCATCGTTTCCCGCGACGTGCCGCTGAACGACGCGGCCGAGCGCATCGCATTCGGCAAGACGCTCAATGCCGGACAAACCTGCGTGGCGCCCGACTATGTTCTGGTGCCGCAGGAACGTGTCGGCGCTTTCGTCGAAGCGTATCGCCAGGCCGTTCGTGGGTTTTATCCGACGCTGACGGATAACCCGGACTACACCGCGATCATCAATGACCGACACCTGGCCCGCCTCAACGGTTACCTCAGCGATGCAACCAGCAAAGGCGCGCTGCTGATTCCGCTGTTCGACAAGAGTCAGGGTCGCCGCATGAGTCATAGCCTGCTGCTGAACGTTACCGACGATATGATGGTGATGCAGGACGAAATCTTCGGGCCGCTGCTGCCGATTGTTCCGTACAAGGATCTTGATGAGGCGTTTGCCTACATCAATCAACGACCTCGGCCACTGGCGCTGTATTACTTCGGTTACGACAAGCGCGAACAAAACCGCGTGTTGCATGAAACCCATTCCGGGGGTGTATGCCTCAACGACACCTTGCTGCACGTTGCTCAGGACGACATGCCTTTCGGCGGCATCGGCGCCTCGGGCATGGGCCATTACCATGGCCGCGAAGGGTTCCTGACGTTCAGCAAGGCCAAGGGCGTGTTGATCAAACAGCGCTTCAATGCGGCGCGACTGATCTATCCGCCATATGGCAAATCCATTCAGAAGCTGATCCAGAAACTGTTCATCCGTTAATAATCGTCTTCACCGGGTAATAACAATAATGAACCCAGGCCTGTCCGGATCACCCGCGCTGTCACGGCGTGGCTTGCTCAAATTCAGCCTGGGCGCGAGCGCTTTCCTGGCCACGGCCGGGCTGGGCGCAAGTCTGAGCGGCTGCTCTTCGAACACGGCCGCCGATGATTTCGCAGCACTGCGTAACGGCGACCTGCTGTTTTTACGCGCAGTGATTCCGGTCATGCTCGACGGGGCGGTGGCCCTGGAAAACATGAGGGCGGCGGTGGAAGGCACGTTGAAAACCCTCGACAACGGGCTCGATCATTTATCGCCGCAAATGCTCGAGCTGACGCGGCAACTGTTCGACGTGCTGGGGCTGGCGGTAACGCGCGGGCCGCTCACCGGGATATGGGGCAGTTGGGAAAATGCCAGTGCCGAAGAGATCCGGCACTTTCTGCAGCGCTGGGAAAACAGTTCGTTGAGTTTGCTGCGCATGGGGCACAGCTCGTTGCTGCAGATGGTGATGATGGCGTGGTATGCCCGCAAGGAATCGTGGGCGCATTGCGGGTATCCGGGGCCGCCTGCGGTTTGATACCGCGTCGCGCCCTTCGCGGGCACCGTTGCTCTTGTGGGAGCGTGGCTTGCCCGCGAAGACGTCAGCCGCATACCTTCAATTCCAGAACAATAAGAGATCATGAACATGCCCGTACCCGACCCCTTCCGCGAAGGCATGGCCCGTGGCTGGAAAACCCACGACGGCTCTCGTCTGACGGAGCACCTGACCCTGGAAGCCGACGTAGCGATCATCGGCAGCGGCGCGGGCGGTGGCACGACGGCGGAAATCCTCAGCGCCGCTGGCTACAAGGTGTTGTTGATCGAAGAAGGCCCGCTGAAAACCAGCAGCGACTTCAAGATGCTCGAAGACCAGGCTTACACCAGCCTGTACCAGGAAGGCATCGGCCGCATGAGCAAGGACGGCGCGATCACCATTCTGCAGGGGCGCGCCGTCGGCGGCACTACACTGATCAACTGGACCTCGAGCTTTCGCACGCCCAACCCGACGCTCGAACACTGGGCCAGTGAACACGAGGTAAAAGGCCACTCCGCCGCCGACATGGCGCCCTGGTTTGAACGCATGGAACGCCGCCTCGGTGTTGCGCCCTGGCAAGTCCCGCCCAATGCCAACAATGACGTGATTCGCAGGGGTTGCGAGCAACTCGGCTACAGCTGGCACGTCATCCCGCGCAACGTGCGCGGTTGCTGGAACATCGGTTATTGCGGCATGGGTTGCCCGACCAACGCCAAGCAGTCGATGCTGGTCACGACCATACCGGCGACCCTGGAATACGGCGGCGAACTGCTGTATCTGGCCCGCGCCGAAAAACTCCTGCTCAGTGGCGATCAAGTTACCGGCCTGCGTTGCGTGGCCATGGACGAACGCTGCGTTGAGCCCACCGGCAAGATCATCACGGTCAAGGCGCGGCATTATGTGCTGGCCGGCGGCGGCATCAACAGCCCCGCCCTGCTCCTGCGCTCCGATGCGCCCGATCCGCACCAGCGGTTGGGCAAGCGCACGTTCCTGCACCTGGTCAACATGTCCGCCGCGCTGTTCGACGAGGTGATCAACCCCTTTTACGGGGCGCCGCAATCGATCTATTCCGACCATTTTCAGTGGCAGGACGGCCTCACCGGCAAGATGTCCTACAAACTGGAAGTGCCGCCCCTGCACCCGGCATTGGCGAGCACCCTGCTGGGCGGCTTCGGCGACGAAAGCGCGCGCCACATGCAGAACCTGCCTCACACCCACGCCATGCTCGCCCTGCTGCGCGATGGCTTTCACCCGGACAGCCCGGGGGGTAGCGTCGAGCTGCGTGGCGATGGCACCCCGGTGCTCGACTACCCGGTTTCACGCTACACCTGGAACGGTTTGCGTCGAGCGTTTCACAGCATGGCCGAAATCCAGTTTGCCGGGGGCGCCAAAGCGGTGATGCCGATGCACGCCGATGCGCACTATGTGAAAAACCTCGGCGAAGCGCGAACGCTGATCGACGGCTTGAGCCTGGAGCTGTACCGCACGCGACTGGGCAGTGCGCATGTAATGGGCGGCTGTGCCATGGGCGAAGATCCGAAAAATGCCGTGACCGACAGCCTTGGCCGTCATCATCAAATTGCCAATCTGTCGATCCACGATGGCTCGCTGTTCCCCACCAGCATTGGCGCAAACCCGCAACTGTCGGTGTACGGACTGACCGCACAACTGGCAACTTCCCTGGCCGAACGTTTAAAAAACAGCTGAAAAGAGAGAATATTCCTATCGTCTATAGTGCCTTCTTACCCAACAGGCGACTTGGCCGACCGGGAAGGCTGCGATACCATCCGACTCCCCAACGGACTCCCGCCAGGACGACGCGATGAACCGAGTGTTGTACCCAGGTACCTTCGACCCTATTACCAAGGGCCATGGCGACTTGGTCGAACGCGCCTCGCGCCTGTTCGATCACGTGATCATTGCTGTCGCTGCCAGCCCCAAGAAAAACCCGTTGTTTCCCCTGGAACAGCGTGTGGACCTGGCCCGCGAAGTCACCAAGCATTTGCCGAACGTTGAAGTCGTCGGTTTCTCGACGCTGTTGGCGCACTTTGCCAAAGAGAAGAACGCCAACGTGTTCCTGCGTGGTTTGCGCGCGGTGTCAGACTTTGAATACGAATTCCAGCTGGCCAACATGAACCGTCAGCTGGCGCCGGATGTGGAGAGTCTGTTTCTGACACCGTCCGAGCGTTATTCCTTCATTTCCTCGACGCTGGTGCGTGAAATCGCAGCACTGGGCGGGGATATCACCAAGTTCGTCCACCCGGCTGTGGCGGACGCGCTGACCGAACGCTTCAAGAAGTAAACTACCGCTCAAGCGGCGCCCGCGTGCACTGCGGGCGCCAATGCGGCACAATTGCGCGCATTGGTTTATTGCGCCCGGGCCCTGCGCCCCGGCTGGAGTTAGCATGTCCCTGATCATCACCGACGATTGCATCAATTGCGACGTCTGCGAACCCGAGTGCCCGAACGCCGCCATTTCCCAAGGCGAAGAGATCTACGTGATCGATCCGAACCTGTGCACGCAGTGCGTGGGTCACTACGACGAACCGCAGTGCCAGCAAGTCTGCCCGGTAGATTGCATCCCGCTGGACGAAGCGCATCCGGAGACGCAAGAGCAGTTGATGGCGAAGTATCGGGTGATTACCGGGAAGGTTTGAATAGTGCGGTGTCCGTCCTGACGCAATCGTCGGATCGCCGCCCGGAGCAAGCCCGCTCCCACAGGGAGATGGGGTGTACACAAATGGTGTGATCAACTCAGAACATTGTGGGAGCTAGCCTGCTAGCGATGAGGTCATCAGCCACACCGAAGAAGTCACCGAGTCCTCACTCCCGCTGCTCGAATCCCTCGCCGATACACCCCAGGCACCGCACAAACGCGGCTTTGCCTGGATCAACCACCAGCGCCTTGCCAGCATCGCCAATGCCGCCACCGAACGCGGTAAACGGCAACGCCACCACGAACAGACCGGCGCCGATCACCGTGGCCACGATCAACAGGGGTCGGGCGATCAACAAGTCCCCGATCATGGCGTAGGCAGGCGGATTCTGGATGGTATAGCGCGGATCGCCACTTCCCACGTTGGCCGCCAGCGCTGGCGTGGCGGTACTGAGCAACAAGACAACCGCGAGCGTTCGAAACAGATTCATGACGCGATCCTTCGACGGGACAGTGAAAACACAGACTATAGACCTAAAGCCCTGTCACCTCTGACAGCGCGGGCAAAACACGCTGGCGCGCTGACCGAGTTTGACTTCGCGCAGCTCGGTTGCGCAGACCTTGCACGGCTTGCCGCCGCGGCCATACACGAACAATTCCTGCTGAAAGTAACCCGGCTGACCGTCGCCACCGATGAAGTCGCGCAACGTCGTGCCGCCACGCTCGATTGCGGCAGCCAGGATGCGTTTGATTTCGACCGCCAGTTTCAGGTAGCGCGCCCTTGAAATGCCCCCGGCCTCGCGACGCGGATCGATCCCGGCGGCGAACAGCGCTTCGGTCGCATAGATATTGCCGACGCCCACCACCACGGCGTTGTCCATGATGAACGGCTTCACCGCCATGGAGCGTCCGCGGGACTGTTGAAACAGGCGATCACCGTCGAACAGGTCGTTCAAGGGCTCCGGTCCCAGGCGCAGCAGTAATTCGTGGTTGTGCGGATCGAGGCTCCAGAGCATCGCACCAAATCGTCGAGGATCTGTGTAACGCAGGGCCAGGCCAGATTCCAGCTCGATGTCGACGTGCTCGTGCTTGGCCGCCGGCATGCCGATCTCCACCAGGCGCAAATTGCCCGACATGCCCAAGTGACTGATCAGCGTGCCGACTTCGGCGTTGATCAGCAGGTACTTGGCGCGCCGCTCGACCAGCACAATGCGCTGGCCGGACAGGCGCACATCCAGGTCCTCCGGGATCGGCCAGCGCAGACGCCGATCACGCACGATCACCCGGCTGACGCGCTGCCCTTCCAGATGGGGCGCGATGCCGCGGCGGGTGGTTTCGACTTCCGGCAGTTCTGGCATGGGGCTCTCGAATCAGGGGCTCAGGTGCGGCGTTGTCCGCGACTCAGCGAGGGGTACCGAGGTCGCGGATGGTTTGCTTGAGGGTTTCGAAGTCGTAGTCCGACAGCCCGACGTAATCCAGCACGATGGGCGCAATGCTGTTCCATTCATGGTCTTCGGCCTGGTTACCCAGCACTCGACAAGACGCACAAATGTGTTCAGCCATTTTCAGAATCGCCAGCAGGTTTTTCAACTGGCTGTTGCGCAACGATTCATCGTTGAAAATCGCCAGGGCATTGTGATGATTCGCAATAGCCGTACTCACATGTTCCGGCAGGCGCCAGGATTTGGCTGTGTAATAACCGACCACCGCGTGGTTGGTATTAAACGCCCGGTTTTCGGTGTCGACCACCCGGCATTCGCTGCTGGCGCTGGCGTAAGCCTCTTCCAGCACCGTCATGTACTCGGGAAAACGCTGGAGCATCAATGGCACGCCGCAGTCGTGGAACAGGCCCAGTGCGTAAGCCTCGTCGCCCGCCTGCACGCCGATGCGCTTGGCCAGGGTCAGGCAGGTCATCGCCACATCCTGGGCGGTGTCCCAGAAACGGTTGAGCGTGACGATGGTGTCATCGTTCATCTCACCCTTGATCGATTGTGCGTTGATCAGGTTGATGATCGAACGGCTGCCCAGAAGATTCACCGCGCGCTGAATCGAGGTGATCTTGTTGCTCAAGCCGTAATACGGCGAATTGACGATTTTCAGCAACGAACCGGAGAGGCCCGGATCCTGGGAGATCAGCTTGGCGATCACTTCCAGGTCGGGATCGGGCATGTACTGTTCCATCTGCAAATCCACCATGATCTGCGGCTGGGCAGGCACGCTGATGCCCTGCAGGGACTGTTGGATCTGTTCGGCGGTCAGCTCTTGGGACATAAGTACACACTCTGGGTCAGGCGCCGATTCTACCCTTTCCGACCCTGGATCCGACACACCAGCGGGCACATCGGAGGAACTTTCATTGTTCGCCAGGCTTCGGACTGTGTAAGGCCCGTGACGGCAAAACACACATTCAATTCAGGAGACTCAATCATGGCCACTTCCCTGAACGGCAAACGTGTTGCGATTCTGGTAACCGATGGTTTCGAGCAGGTCGAGCTGACCGGACCCAAGCAGGCATTGGAGGAAGCCGGCGCACAAGTCGATATTCTTTCCGCCGAGGAAGGCCAGGTAAAAGGCTGGAATCACGACAAACCCGCCGACGACTTCGACGTCGATCAAACCTTCAAAGGCGCCAGCATCGAACAATACGATGCCCTCGTGTTGCCGGGCGGCGTACAGAATTCCGACACAATTCGTATTGATCTCGACGCTCAGCATCTGGTGAAAACCGGTACCTCGGCGGGTAAACCGATTGCGGTGATTTGCCATGGCAGCTGGTTGCTGATTTCCGCCGGGGTGGTCCGTGGCAAGTCGATCACCAGCTACAAAACGCTCAAGGATGACCTGGAAAATGCCGGGGCGAACTGGGTCGACAAGGAAGTGGTCACCGACGGTCATTTGATCAGCAGCCGTCAGCCGGATGATATTCCGGCGTTTAATCGGGAGTTGATTAGCGCGTTGTCGGCCTGACGCCGAACCCTTGTGGCGAGGGGATTTATCCCCGTTGGGCTGCGCAGCGGCCCCAAAACCAATAGCGCAGAGATTACGAAATTCCCTTTGCGATGTGTTGCGGCTGCTGCGCAGCCGGACGGGGGGGGAGTATCAGATTTTTTGTGTGCGGGCCGGTAATGGCCTGCCGTCAGGCAGGCCGTATTTTTACCAGGTCAGCCTGATAAATCTGTCTCCGTACAGAATTGCAAATTGATTCATTGCACTCTTCCAGTCGTGCGCCGCGCTGCCCCAATTGGCGGTGATGTTTTGTAGTGCCAGCCAGATCAGCTTGGTTGCCGCATCGTCGGTTGGGAAGTGCCCGCGGGTCTTGATGATCTTGCGTAGCTGAGCGTTGATGCTCTCGATTGCGTTGGTTGTGTAGATCACTTTTCGAATGGCGGGCGGGAAGACGAAGAATGGAATTACTCGATCCCAAGCGCGCCGCCAGGCTGCCACTACCGTCGGATACTGCTTGCCCCATGGACCGTTTTCAAAAGCATCCAGCGCCTGTTCGGCCGCTTCGGCGGTGACTGCCTGATAGACCGGCTTGAGCGCTTTGGCCAGTTCCCGGCGCTTATCCCACGCCGCGTAATCAAGGCTATTGCGGATCAGATGAACGATGCAGGTTTGCAACGTCGTCGCCGGAAACACCGCGCTCAAGGCTTCTGGCATGCCTTTTAGGCCGTCTGTTACAGCGATCAGCACATCACCGACGCCGCGTGTCTTGAGGTCGTTGAAAACCTTCATCCAGAACTTTGCACCCTCAGTGTTCTCGATCCAGATCCCCAGAATATCGCGCGTTCCATCGGGCAAAACCCCTAATGCCAAATAGATTGCCTTGTTGCGCACCAAGCCCTCTTCACGGATTTTGACGCGCAGGGCATCAAAGAAAATGACCGGGTACATCGGTTCTAAAGGCCGCTGTTGCCACGAAGTGATTTCGTCCATGACTTCGCTGGTGACAGAGCTGATGAAGTCAGGCGAGACATCCGTCCCATATTGCTCGGAGAGAAATGCACGGATTTCCCGGACAGTCATTCCACGGGCATACATGGCGATGATCTTGTCGTCGAAGCCGGTGTACCGCCGCTCGTGTTTCGGAATCAGAATGGGTGAAAAACTACCGTCTCGGTCGCGGGGAATATCCAGCCGCAGCGGGCCGTCACCGGTCAGAACCGTCTTAGCGCTTTTACCATTGCGCTGGTTGGTTTCATCCTCGGGGCGCTGCGCGCCCGGCGGATAGCCCAGATGATGGCCGAGTTCGGCGTTCAAGGCGCGCTCGATCAGAGCCTTCTTGAACGCCGCAGACGCATCCTCGATGGCTTCAGCGGTCATCGGCCCGTCAGCAAACTGCTCGAGCAGCTCTTTCGGTATTTTTGGTAATTCTCGCAACGCGGGTTTCTTTTTGGTTGGCATACATGCACCTCTTGCTCATGTTATGCCCGAACACAAAATTTCTGACAGTCCCGACGGGGGCAAGCCCCCTCGCCACAGGCAAGCCCCTTCGCCACAGGCAAGCTCCCTCGCCACATGTCCACCCGCAAACCTGCGCGGAGCCCAACACGCTATACTCCCGCTCTTTTTTCCGGAGCGACGTCATGTCCCTGCCTAGCCTGCGCCTCAAAGCCAACGCCGACCGCCGCCTGCGAAACGGCCACTTGTGGGTTTACAGCAACGAAATCGACGTAGCTGCCACCCCACTGCACGGCTTCAAGGCCGGTGATCAGGCGATCCTCGAAGCCGCCGGCGGCAAGCTGCTGGGCATCGTTGCCATGAGCCCGAACAACCTGATCTGCGCCCGCCTGCTGTCGCGCGACATCAAGTTGCCGCTGGACAAGTCGCTGCTGGTGCATCGCCTGAATGTCGCCCTCTCCCTGCGCGATCGCCTGTTCGACAAGCCGTTCTATCGCTTGGTCTACGGTGATTCCGATCTGCTGCCAGGTCTGGTCGTCGACCGTTTCGGCGACATCCTGGTGGTGCAGATCGCTTCGGCAACCATGGAAGCGCATAAAGACGACGTGATTGCAGCGCTGACTCAAGTGCTCAAGCCGAGCGGCATTCTGTTCAAGAACGACTCCGCTGCCCGTGACGCCGAAGGCCTCAACCGCTACGTCGAAACCGTGTTTGGCCTGGTGCCGGAATGGGTCGCGCTGGAAGAGAACGGCGTGAAATTCGAAGCACCGGTCATTCAGGGCCAGAAAACCGGCTGGTTCTACGACCACCGCATGAACCGCGCGCGTTTGGCCCCGTATGCCAAAGGCAAGCGCGTGCTCGACCTGTACAGCTACATCGGCGGCTGGGGCGTGCAAGCCGCTGCGTTCGGTGCCAGCGAAGTGTTCTGCGTCGATGCCTCGGCCTTCGCCCTGGACGGTGTCGAGCGCAATGCCGCGCTGAACGGCTTCGCTGAGAAAATGACCTGCCTCGAAGGCGATGTGTTTGATGCCCTGAAAGAGCTGAAAGCCAGCGAAGAACGTTTCGACGTGATCGTTGCCGATCCGCCGGCGTTCATCAAACGCAAGAAAGACATGAAAAATGGCGAAGGCGCCTATCGTCGCCTGAACGAGCAAGCCATGCGCCTGCTCACCAAAGACGGCATCCTGATTAGCGCCTCCTGCTCGATGCACCTGCCGGAAGACGACCTGCAAAACATCCTGCTGACCAGCGCCCGTCATCTGGATCGCAACATCCAGATGCTGGAACGCGGCGGCCAGGGCCCGGACCACCCGGTGCATCCGGCGATTGCCGAGACGCGGTACATCAAGAGCATTACTTGCCGGTTGTTGCCGAATAGCTGATAACGCCGATTGATCGGGGGGGGGCCAATCGGCTCCCCTTCTTATTCATTCCTCCTCTCCTAATCCACCAATCCTAATTAGACGTTATTCCATGATCGCCGGGATTTTGTCGAACAAAACTTAACAAACTTATGCACACGTAGGACCACTCCGACAAAATCACCAGAAAACTCTTACCTGATATTTCCTTGAAAAATACCAGGTAACTTCTATGATTGAATTGTCACTATGAAGTGGCATTTACTTAAAACTACAAGGAGTTCCAAAAATGAAAGCAATTACTCTGGAAGCTTCTACCATCGCCAACCTGGCTTTTCTGGTTTCCCCAAAAGTCTGTTAAGTAAATGAGGCGCTGGGGAGTGCCGGCTACCCAGCGTTTCCTATGGAAGACTAGAGTGGATCGCCAGCCATGCAAATCAATCCTTATATATTCTTGCTTCCTTGCACACCAAACCAAATAGTCTGGGATTACAAAAATCACAAGCAATTTGAACTAAACCTAGAATACTCAACCCGTCTCGCCCGGCTTATCGAAAATCCAGCAAAGTTTGACTACAACAACAAAATAGACATTCAGCTCCTGAACTCAGAAATACTAATAATATCGAAACAAGACACTATCGAATGGGGCTGGGATGAATTATCAAAGATATTCCCTATCGTCACCAAGAACATCCCTTGTAAATATGTCCCTCAAGATATTAACGAATGGTCGAGGCACTACCTGGACCATTGCGCCGACGTATTGGCTACGCCTGCACCAGGGACCAGACTCACCGAGCGTCCGACAGACGAGTGGATTTCCCTGCCTCAACCTACGGGCCTGCCAGTTAATGCTCTTGTAGAGACGTTAATTAAGCGAAAGACCTGTCGCAGTTTCACGGGTGAAGGGGTTTCCCTCGACGAGGTGAGCACCCTCCTATATTTCTCTCTCGGGAATTTGCGTGAGCGCGAAAACGATATCGACGAAACCATTGCCAAAGGTCTCAGCGCCCGGCGCAGTAGCCCATCCGGCGGTGGGCTGAATGCCTGCGAAGGTTTTCTACATGTTCAAAGCGTCAGCGGCCTGAATCCTGGACTCTACGCCTACCACCCCACCGAACATGCGTTGAGCTTCGTCAATCCGGTGCCTGACTCGCCCATGGGGCAGTTGTTGTGTGCGGCTGGGACCAGCGTTTCACCCTCGGCGACTGGAACACCCGAGCCTCGGTACGAACCAGCGAACACACCTACCAGTTGCCGTCAGATCTGGAGCGGCAACTGGAAACACGACATTGGTTCCCGCCGAGCTTCCTGCCCTACCTGAGGCACCCGGCCATCGAAGCAGCAGGCTGCGAGACCACCCATCGATTATCTGCCAATCATCTGGTGTATTTCCTCGATTACACCACCCGACTTGAACATCGGATCGTCAACCGCTCCGTGGAAACCATCGTGCATGACGAACTCGGCCCGTACATCCCACAGCGAATGAAAATAGCCGCCCTTCAGCTCTATACCGATGAGGGTTATCACGCTCTGTTTTCCAGTAGTCTCGCCGAGCAGATAGCAGACCTTTACGGCATGACCCAACGCCCCGTAATGCCCCACCGCATTAGCCGACTGAACACCTTCATCGAGCACACCCCCGACACGCATAAAGCGCTGGCCTGGTTTCTCGTTGGCTTCGTGTCCGAAACAATCATTGCCAGAGAACTGGTTGAAGTTTGCCGCAACGGGCTGGTGTCCAGCGTCCAGGAAATGCTCAGGGACCACCTCACCGACGAGGCCCGACACTGTCGCTACTTTTCCGAAATGTTCCATTATCTGTGGCTGACCCTGAACAGCAGCCAACGCACTTTCGCCGCGGAGTTGCTGGTAGCCGTCATCCCGATGTTCTTTGAGGTCGATGAGCGATGGCTGAAGGAAAGTCTGAACAGTGCCGGCCTCGGCGAGAACTGCGTCGCAGAAATCCTCAGTGCCCTGACCGAACCGCAAGCCTGCCTTCATCGCTCCCGATCGGGTGCAGGCGCGACATTTCTGGCCATGGAAAAGGCAGGTTTTTTCGACCTGCGTTCCAACCAGCAGCTCTTCGTAAAGGCAGGACTTGTCCATGGATGAAGGAAAATCCGCAGTCAGTTTCAAAAACCGTCGGGCCACGGTCATTCTGTTGATGACCATGACGCTGCTCGGCGTCTTCCCCCTTGATGTGGTCCTCCCGTCCTTTCCCGTTCTTTCTGACTACTTTCAGACTTCACCGTCCGAGATCGCCCTGTCCATCAGCGTGTTCGCCATTGGTCTGGCGTTGTCCGTGGTGGTGGTCGGACCGCTGTCAGATTTGTGGGGGCGCAAGAAGCTGCTGCTGGCAGGTATCGCAATTGCGGTGGTCGGTGCGACGGGTTGCCTGGCTTCCAGCGAGTACAGCTGGTTCCTGTTCTTTCGCGTGATCCAGGCGGTTGGTTGCGGATCATTCGTGCTGTCACAGGCACTGGTTCAGGATTTGTTCGTCGGCAAAGAGCAGGAGCGAATCAGAATCTGGATGGTGACGGGCGGCGGGGTGTTCATCTCGATTTCGCCTCTACTGGGGGCCTGGTTGCAATCGCAGCTAGGCTGGCAGGGCAGTTTTTATGTGTTTATCACGCTGGCCGTCATGGTTTGGCTCAAAGCCTGCTTTCTGCTCAAGGAAAACCCGGACCTTCATACGGCATCGCACGGACGATTTTTCAGTGCCTATTGGCGTGTGTGCTCAGATCTACGCTTCATGGCTTACTGGCTAATTTCAGCGTTGGCCTTTGCCTGCCACTTTTCGTTCATCGTCATTTCACCGATCATTTTCATGGAGCGTCTGGCGCTTTCGTCGTACGAATATGCCTGGGCGTTATTGCTGTATGGCGTGGCCTATGTGTTCGGCGGAATCGTTGCCAGCTCGCTGCATCGGCGTCTGCAGGCGAGTACGCAGATTATTGCAGGCCTGGGCCTGATCGCCCTGTCGGGGTTGGTCATGCTCTGGCTGGCGAATCAGTTCGAGCTCAGTGCGGCGGCGGTGCTAGTACCGATGCTCATTTGCACGGCCGGAACCACCATCGCTAGGCCAATCGCCAATTCCAAGGCCATGAGCCTCTATGCGCAGGATGCTGGCACGTCCTCTTCGGTCGGCGGCGTGATGATCTTCATGTGCGGCGGTGTGGTCAGCGTTGTGATCAATCTCGCGTCCGAAAACCTGATCACGGCGCTTGCCCTGTGTTTTCTAATCTTGAGCGCCACGGGTCTTGGCCCGAACGCGTTGATCAGACGGCGACAACTGGCGCTGAACGTGAACTGAACCTGCCGGTCGTCATCCCGCACGGCGCCATCAACCATGGATCAATACGTCATGCCATTCCCTCCCGCCGTCAGCCGTGTAGAATCGCGACATTCATCGCCAGTCATCCCCCGGCGGGTTTATGAGCTCAAGCTGAAGCGCGCGGCGATCCCGCAAAGTTATCGGCAACTTCCGGACACACGGCCATTTCTGAGTGTTCCAGACGTCAACAGAAGCTCACTTCCCTTTTGATACCTGATTAGCCGCCCGGAGTGCTTCATGCCTGATTACCGCTCGAAAACATCCACCCACGGCCGCAACATGGCCGGTGCCCGCGCACTGTGGCGCGCCACGGGGATGAAAGATGACGACTTCAAAAAGCCGATCATCGCCATTGCCAACTCCTTCACCCAGTTCGTACCGGGCCACGTCCACCTCAAGGACCTGGGTCAACTGGTCGCCCGCGAAATCGAACGTGCGGGCGGTGTCGCCAAAGAATTCAACACCATTGCCGTGGATGACGGCATCGCCATGGGTCACGATGGCATGCTGTATTCGCTTCCGAGCCGCGAGATCATTGCCGACTCGGTCGAGTACATGGTCAACGCCCACTGCGCCGATGCGATCGTGTGCATCTCCAACTGCGACAAGATCACCCCGGGCATGTTGATGGCGTCCCTGCGCCTGAACATTCCGGTGATCTTTGTCTCCGGCGGTCCGATGGAGGCGGGCAAGACCAAGCTCGCCTCCCACGGCCTCGACCTGGTCGATGCCATGGTGATCGCCGCCGACGCCAGCGCGTCCGACGAGAAAGTCGCCGAGTACGAGCGCAGCGCCTGCCCGACCTGTGGTTCATGCTCCGGCATGTTCACCGCCAACTCGATGAACTGCCTGGTGGAAGCATTGGGCCTGGCATTGCCAGGCAACGGTTCGACGCTGGCCACCCACAGTGACCGCGAGCAACTGTTCCTGCAGGCCGGCCGCACCATCGTCGAGCTGTGCAAGCGTTACTACACCGACAACGACGAGTCGGTACTGCCGCGCAACATTGCCAACTTCAAGGCGTTCGAAAACGCCATGACGCTGGACATCGCCATGGGCGGTTCCACCAACACCATCCTGCATTTGCTGGCCGCCGCCCAGGAAGCAGAAATCGATTTCGACCTGCGCGACATCGACCGCCTGTCCCGCCACGTGCCGCAGCTGTGCAAAGTCGCGCCGAATATCCAGAAGTACCACATGGAAGACGTGCACCGTGCCGGCGGGATCTTCAGCATCCTCGGTTCGCTGGCCCGTGGCGGCCTGCTGCATACTGAGCTGCCGACCGTGCACAGCAAAACCCTGGCCGAAGGCATCGCCAAGTGGGACATCACCCAGACCGACGACGAAGCTGTGCACACCTTCTTCAAGGCCGGTCCTGCGGGCATCCCGACGCAAACCGCGTTCAGCCAGTCCACCCGTTGGGAAACCCTGGACGATGACCGTGAAAACGGCTGCATCCGCAGTGTCGAGCATGCCTATTCCAAAGAAGGCGGCCTGGCTGTTCTCTATGGCAACATCGCGTTGGACGGCTGCGTAGTGAAAACCGCCGGCGTCGATGAATCGATCCACGTGTTCGAAGGCAACGCGAAAATCTTCGAAAGCCAGGACAGCGCCGTACGCGGCATCCTCGCCGACGAAGTGAAGGCCGGCGACATCGTGATCATCCGCTATGAAGGTCCGAAAGGCGGCCCCGGCATGCAGGAAATGCTCTACCCGACGTCGTACCTCAAATCCAAAGGTCTGGGCAAAGCGTGCGCCCTGCTCACCGACGGCCGTTTCTCCGGCGGCACCTCGGGCCTGTCCATCGGTCACGCTTCGCCGGAAGCAGCAGCGGGCGGCGCGATTGGTTTGGTGCAGGATGGCGACAAAGTGCTGATCGACATTCCGAATCGCTCGATCAACCTGTTGATCAGCGACGAAGAAATGGCCGGCCGCCGCGCCGAGCAGGATCACAAAGGCTGGAAACCGGTTGAGAAACGTCCGCGCAAAGTAACCACGGCACTGAAGGCCTACGCCCTGCTCGCGACCAGCGCCGACAAAGGTGCCGTGCGCAACAAGGCGATGCTCGACGGGCTGTAAGCGCCGACCGCCGCAATAAAAATGCCCCGCCATGTGCGGGGCATTTTTTTGGATAAAACCCGATCAACTGTAGGAGCGAGCCTGCTCGCGAAAAACCTGAGAGCGCCGTGGGGTGTCAGGTAACCAGCATTATCGTTCACGACCATCGCGAGCAGGCTCGCTCCCACATTAAATCTCCAGTGTTTATTGAATCTCAGCCGGCGTCACGATCACCCAGTTTTTGTCCGCCGTCACCGGCAGCCCTTCCTTCGCCTGTGCAGCCGCGTTTTTGGCGATCATGCCGTTGAGCTGAGTCATGTATTTGTCTTTGCGGTTGACCCACAAGTGAATGCCGCCCTTGGCCACGTCGACCCCGTGAAAAAGCATGAAGCCATCGCTGGTCGGGGTGTCGCCGGCGACCAGAATCGGTTTTTTCCATTCATCGATGTAGGTGAGGATCGCGGCGTGTTTGCCGGCCATCCAGGTGGCCGGGGTCCACAGGTAAGGCGTCAGTTCCAGGCCAAGGTTTGCCTGTTCGTCATACTGACCGGCAGTGATCTGTTTGCGCGCCGTGGTCAATGCGCCGGACTCGCGATCCTTGAGCAGCATAGTCACGCCGATCACGTTCTGCGGTTTGACGTTGTAGCCGTACTGCGGATCGGCCGCGACCATGCGCACCAGCTCTTCGGAGGCGGCGGTCATCACGTAGACCTCGATGCCGTTCTCCATCAGTTTGGTGTACAGCTCTTTCTGACCGGTGAAAATCTGTGGCGGGTTGACCTCGATGGTCTTGACCACATCGCCTTCGTAATACGTGCTCGGTACCGGTTTACCGGACGCCATCAACTCGTCGACATAGCCTTTGAGCTCTTTGAGCGTGAAGCCGGAAAACACCTGGGCGACCCACGGGTAACACACCATGTCGTCGAGTTCGCAGAGGCGGTAGTAATAACTGAACAAACTTTCCTTGTGTTCGGCGGTGTCCTTGAACGGAATCAGCTTCAGCGAGGGGTCAAGCTTTTCGCGAGTGATCAGGCCTTTGTTCTCCATGAACGGCAGTAACGACTCTTCCAGATCGTAGCGGTAACTGGTGTTGTCCATGTCGAACACCGCGTAGTTACCTTTGTTCGCGTTGGCGGCAATCATCGCATCCAGCGCCTTGGCCTGATCGCGGGGCCAGTGTTTGAGGTCGGTGGCAAACGCCTGGCCGGCGAGGCCCAGACTCAAGCTTAATCCCACTGCAACAGCCAGAAATTTCGGAGCGAGTTTCATCGGCGTGCTTCCCTTGTGAAAAACCCTAGATCAAAGAAACCGACGCTAGCAAATAACCACAACGTGCTGCGCCTGCCTGCGACCGCTTGAGTCCCTTACGCGTCAGCTGCATCCCTGACAGCGACACCCGCTTATTCCAAAAACGACAGTCACCCTGCTTTTTTGATATTAATTCATTGCAAATCAAGCTGTTAGGCTTTCCGGTTCGCGGCTTCCCCGGAAGGTGGCTGGCACATGTCCTAGTGGAGTTTTTCAATGAACCTGCCGTTGATCCTCAATTTGCTGGTGTTCCTCGCCCTGCTCTTCGGCCTGGCGCAAACCCGTCATACCTCGTGGAGCCTGGCGAAAAAAGTCCTGCTCGCATTGGTGTTGGGCGTGGCGTTCGGCGTCGCGCTGCACACTGTGTACGGTGCCGGCAACCCGGTTTTGAAAGCCTCTATCGGCTGGTTCGATCTGGTGGGCAACGGCTACGTGCAACTGCTGCAAATGATCGTGATCCCGCTGGTCTTTGCCTCGATCCTCAGCGCCGTGGCGCGGCTGCACAATGCGTCGTCGCTGGGCAAGATCAGCTTCCTGACCATCGGCACGCTGCTGTTTACCACCGCCATTGCGGCGCTGATCGGCATCGGCCTGACCAACCTGTTCGGCCTGACGGCTGAAGGGCTGGTTGCCGGCACCCAGGAAATGGCCCGCTTGCAAACCATTCAGAATGATTACGCCGGCAAGGTCGCCGACCTGAATGTGCCGCAGCTGCTGTTGTCGTTCATCCCGCAAAACCCCTTCGCCGACCTGGCCCGGGCCAAGCCGACGTCGATCATCAGCGTGGTGATCTTCGCAGCATTCCTCGGCGTCGCGGCGCTGCAGCTGTTGAAGGAAGACGTCGAAAAAGGTCAGAAAGTGATCAACGCCATCGACACCCTGCAGGCCTGGGTGATGCGTCTGGTGCGTCTGGTGATGAAGTTGACGCCCTACGGCGTCATGGCGCTGATGACCAAAGTGGTCGCCGGCTCCAATGTGCAAGACATCATCAAGCTCGGCGGTTTTGTGGTGGTGTCCTACATCGGCCTGGGCCTGATGTTTGTGGTGCACGGCGTGCTGGTGTCCGCCGCCGGGATTAATCCGCTGCGCTTTTTCCGCAAGATCTGGCCGGTGCTGACTTTTGCTTTCACCAGCCGCTCCAGCGCCGCGACGATTCCTTTGAGCATCGAGGCGCAGACCAGTCGCCTGGGTATCCCGCAGTCGATCGCCAGTTTCGCGGCGTCGTTCGGCGCGACCATCGGCCAGAACGGTTGTGCCGGCCTGTACCCGGCGATGCTGGCGGTGATGGTGGCACCGACCGTGGGCATCAACCCGCTGGACCCGCTGTGGATAGCGACGCTGGTGGCGATCGTCACGCTGAGTTCGGCCGGGGTGGCGGGGGTGGGCGGTGGCGCCACGTTCGCCGCGCTGATCGTGCTGCCGGCGATGGGTTTGCCGGTGTCACTGGTGGCGTTGCTGATCTCGGTTGAGCCGTTGATTGATATGGGTCGTACGGCGCTGAACGTGAGTGGCTCGATTGCGGCGGGGGCGATTACCAGTCAGGTGATGCAGCAGACGGATAAAGAGTTGCTGGGGGCTGATGAGCATGGGGAACTGGCGCACGCTTGATTGGCGTCTGATCAACCGCTATCGCGAGCAAGCTCGCCCCCACTGGATCTGCGGTGTTCACGCGGGCCATGTGGGAGCGAGCTTGCTCGCGATGCTTTTAAGCTCTTTCCCAGACTTCAAAACTGTAAGCCGGTTTGTCATCGACAGCCGGATTCGGGGTATCGGACACCCTCTTCCACACCTTCTCATCGAACTCCGGAAACCACGCATCCCCGGCCGGACTCAACGCCACGCGCGTCAGATACAACCGGTCCGCCTGCGCCAGGCCTTGCGCGTACAACTGCGCCCCACCAATCAACATCAGCTCATCGACGCCCTGCTCCCGCGCCCACGCCTCGGCGCGGACAACGGCGGCGGCCAGCGACGGATAGACTTCCGCACCTTCCAGCACCAGATCCGCCTGGCGGCTGACCACCAGATTCAACCGCCCCGGCAGTGGACGGCCGAGGGAATCCCAGGTCTTGCGGCCCATGATGATCGGCTTGCCGAGCGTGGTCGCCTTGAAGTATTTGAAGTCCCCCGGCAAGTGCCAGGGCATGCTGTTTTCGACCCCGATCACCCGGTTTTCACCGAGGGCTGCGATCAGGCTGAGGGGGAGTGATTTAGTCATGCGGCGAGGATACCAGAGCGTCAGCTTCTCGCAACGTAGCCCCCCGACAAGCGCCACAGCGGTTATGCTCACGGCTCAATGCAGCGACGGGATGACGCGTGACTGAACTGAATACCCTGTGGTTGACCGAAACCATCCGCCTGCGCGAAGAACACGCCGGCCCTCTGGATGATCTGGAAGCCAACCGTCTGGCGCGCAACGCCGGTGGCGACCTGTCGGCACGAATCCAGCGCCGCGCGCTGTGGCTGGCCGAGCGCGACGGGCTGAGCAAGGCCCTCACGCACTGGTTGCAAGGCGCGCGCCTGGCGCTGATCGTCATGGCAGTGCTGGCCGTCGTCACCGGCGCCGGACTGGCTTTCACCGCACTCGGCGACGGCCAGACGCCAGTGAATGTGTTCTGGGCGCTGGGCAGCCTGCTTGGGTTAAACCTGATTTTGCTGTTGAGCTGGGCACTGGGCTCGGTCTTTGCCGGTGACCATGGCGCAACGCTTGGGCGCTTGTGGTTATGGCTCAGCGAAAAACTCGCCCGCGATGCCAAGGCTGCACAACTGGCACCGGCCCTGCTCTTGCTGCTGCAACGGCACAAACTCAATCGCTGGGCGCTCGGTACGCTGGTCAATGGTTTGTGGTTGCTCGCGATGATCAGCGCTCTGGTGATTCTGCTGATGCTGATGGCAACCCGCCGCTATGGCTTCGTCTGGGAAACCACGATCCTCGGCGGCGACACATTCGTGGCCATGACTCAAGCGCTGGGCGCTGTGCCTGCCCTGCTCGGTTTCAGCGTACCGACCGTGGACATGATCCGCGCCAGCGGCGACAGCGCGTTGAATATCGAAAGCGCTCGCCAGGCCTGGGCAGCGTGGCTGGTCGGCGTATTGCTGGTCTACGGGGTGTTGCCGCGACTGCTACTGGCGTTGTTCTGCCTGTGGCGCTGGAAAAACGGCAAAGCCCGTCTGCGTCTGGATCTCAACCTGCCTGGCTACGCGCAATTGCGCGAGCGGCTGATGCCCACCAGCGAACGCCTCGGGATCAGCGATGCGGCGCCCGAACACCTGCATCGCGTCCAAAGCACGGTCAATGCGCTGCAAAGCGACGGCGCGCTGCTGGTGGCGATCGAGCTGGATGATCAACGACCGTGGCCGCCGTCTCTGCCGAAAAATGTCAGCAACGCGGGCATTCTCGACAGTCGCGAGTCGCGCCATAAACTGCTCGAACAGCTCAACCGCTTCCCGCCCGCGCGCCTGGCCATCGCTTGCGATCCGCGCCGTTCGCCGGATCGCGGCAGCCTCGCACTCATCGCCGAACTGGCGCGTAACGCCAGCGACACCCGCGTCTGGCTGCTGCAAGCGCCACCGGGAGAAGCACTGGATGCCGATCGTCTCGGCGACTGGCACCTGGCGCTGCAACAACTGGAACTGGCATTTGCTGACAGCGCGCCGCTGAACTGGCTGGAGACGGGACATGACTAAGCCGGGCAAACCGCCATTGAAACTCGCCGTCGTCGGCCATACCAACGTTGGCAAGACTTCGTTGTTGCGCACCCTGACGCGGGACGTCGGTTTTGGCGAGGTGTCCCACCGGCCCAGCACCACGCGGCATGTCGAAGGCGCGCGGTTATCGGTGGACGGTGAACCCCTGCTCGACCTGTTCGACACGCCGGGGCTGGAAGACGCCATCGCACTGCTCGATTACCTCGAACGCCTGGAGCGTCCCGGCGAACGCCTTGATGGCCCGGCACGACTGGCCCGATTCCTTGAGGGCAGCGAAGCACGGCAACGCTTCGAACAGGAAGCCAAAGTGCTGCGGCAACTGCTGACCTGCGATGCCGGCCTCTATGTGATCGACGCTCGCGAGCCGGTCCTGTCGAAATACCGCGATGAACTGGAAGTACTGGCCAGTTGCGGCAAGCCGTTGCTGCCGGTGCTCAATTTTGTCAGCAGCGCCAACCACCGCGAACCGGATTGGCGCGATGCGTTAGCGCGGTTGGGTTTGCATGCGCTGGTGCGGTTCGACAGCGTCGCGCCGCCGGAAGACGGCGAACGTCGACTCTACGAAAGCCTCGCGCTGCTGCTGGAAACCTCGCGACCACAACTGGAGCGGCTGATTGCCGATCAACAGGCACAACGACTGGCGCGCCAGCACAGTGCGGCGCGGCTGATTGCCGGGTTGCTGATCGATTGCGCGGCGTGCCGGCGCAGTGTGGTCAGCGAGCCGGAGCAGGAACAACAAGCGATCAGCGAACTGCGCAAAGCCGTGCGGCAGCGCGAACAACGTTGTGTCGAAGCGCTGCTCAAGCTTTATGCGTTCCGCCCACAAGACGCGGCGGCCAGCGATCTGCCGCTGCTCGACGGGCGTTGGGGCGACGACTTGTTCAATCCGGAAACGCTCAAACAACTGGGCGTGCGCGTGGGCGGCGGTATCGCGGCGGGCGCGGCGGCAGGGGCTGGCGTGGATCTGCTGGTCGGCGGCCTGACCCTCGGCGCGGCGGCGCTGGCCGGTGCAATTGCCGGCGGCGCCCTGCAAACCGCGCGCAGTTATGGCAGCCGTTTACTCGGCAAGATCAGGGGTCAGCGAGAACTGACCGTCGACGACAGCGTGCTGAGATTGCTGGCGTTGCGTCAACGCCAGCTGTTGCAGGCGCTGAACGCGCGCGGGCACGCGGCGATGGACAGCATTCAGGTCGCCACACCGCAAGACAAGACCTGGCGCGAAGGCAAATTGCCCGAAGCCTTGAACAAGGCTCGGGCGCATCCGCAGTGGTCTTCGCTCAATCCTCATCCGAAGTTGAATGAGGCAGATCGGCAGGAGCAAGTTGAGATGTTGGCACAGCAGTTGTGACGGTCGGGTCGATTATTTGTGGCGACACCGCCGGCCCCATCGCCGCGCCTCGGTCACACCCACTCAGGCAGCCAACAGGCGCACTGCTTTTTCCTTCAATACCGCAAGATCAATCACCGGAACATCCATCTCCTTGGCCAACTCATCCCACTGCCGCATGCGCAGGCTGACCGCGCACAACGGATCACGCTCGAACGCTTCAGCCTCCACCTCGGTCATCACCCCGCCCTGATACTGCAACGTCCGGCGACTGGCTTCACTCAACCGCTCGAAATACCCGGGCTCCCTGAGCGTCAGATACCGCTTGGCCTGCACATGATATTCCACCAGCTGAGCCAGACGTTCGCCGAAGCCGGCGCGACGCAGGTAATCGGCGCCAAGACGCTCATGGCCGACCACGCCAAACCCGCCCATGCTCCGGGCATTTTCGGTGGCGCAGATGTGGCCGATGTCATGGAAGAACGCCGCAAGCACCACTTCATCATCGAAGCCTTCGGCCATGGCCAATTGAGCTGCCTGAGACATGTGCTCGATCTGCGACACGGGCTCGCCGATGTAGTCCGTGTCGCCAAAGCGTTCGTACAGCCCGAACACTTCGTCAATTATTCGCTCATTGCGGCCCATCAACACTCCCCCAACAACGTCGCGACATTACGCTCCGCCATGGCCGGGCCGACGCTCATGCCGACCCCGGTGTGCATCAGGGCCACACTCACGCCCGGCATCGGCCGCAGAAACGAGAACGGCCCTGGCCCCCGTGAGCCATAGACGCCCTGCCAGCGCTCCACCACTTGCACCTTGCAGCCTAGCGTCTGCTCGGCCAGTTCGATCATCCAGTCATCGACCTGCTCGGCGTTGAACGGTGAAGGGTCGCGGCCGTAGTGATGGGAATCGCCGATGATCAACTCCCCGTAAGGCGTCGGGCTGATCAGCAGGTGAATGCCGTTGTCATGCAAGTGTGGTTGCTCGCGCAGGATCTGCGCTTGCACGGCGGCCGCTTCCGGCAGATCGGCGAAGGCGCCGTAGTGCACGCAACTCAAACCGGTGAGCAGCGCGTGTTGCAGATTGAGGTTGATCTGCGGTCGGGCACGGAGCATTTGCAGGCGGCAGATTTGCAAGTCGAGCGCGGCGATCGGTTCTGCCAGCAGCGTCTGATAATCGTGACCGGAACACACGATGATTTGCGCGCCGCTGAAGATGCCCGCGGTGCTGTGCAGGCGACCCGGTTCGATGTCGCGCACCAGCGTCGAGAAATGAAACTCGACGCCGAGTTCGCGGCGCAGGTAGTCGATCAATGCCGGGATCGCTTCGCGCGAGTACAACTGCTGGTCATCCATGCCGTGCAACGCGGCGCGGTGATGGCGGAACTGGCCGCCGTACAGGTCGCGCAGCGCGGCGCCTTGCAACAATTCGACGCGATAGTTGTGCTCCACGGCGCGGCCGGTGCAGAACACTTCCAGCAAATGTTCTTCGGCTTCGGTACGGGGGAACAGGTACGAGCCGTTGCGCTTGAGTTGCAGGCCCGCGTGCCGGGCCCAGTCGCCCCAAATGGTGCGGCTGGCTTTGGCGAGTTCGAGCATCTGGCCCGGTGGCTGGCCGGTGACCAGTGCCTGGCCGAAGTTGCGCACCGACGCGCCAAGCGGGGTTTCACTGCGTTCGAAAACCGTGACCTTGAAGCCGCGTCTGGCAGCGGCGTAGGCATGGGACAGGCCAAGAATGCCGGCGCCGATGATCAGCAGGTCGTTGTGTTGTGTCATTTGAATAATGTCCTGAATGAAAGACCGCTATCGCTGGCAGGCCAGCTCCCACAGGGTTAGCGCTAAACACAAATCCTGTAGCTGCCCTGAAACTGTGGGAGCTGGCCTGCCAGCGATGAGGCCCTGTCAGTCGATGAAGGTTTACTTGGCAGCCACTTTCTCGGACTTGCCGTCATACCGTTTGCGCCACTCGGCCAGGATCGCGTCGCGATTTTTCGAGGCCCAGGCAAAGTCGTTCTTGATCAGCCGCTGCTCATAATCCGCCGGCAATTCGGTCTGCGGCTTGGCGATGCCAGGCTGCGCAAGGACAGCGAAGTTCTCTTTGTACAAATCCATCGCCGCCGGGCTGGCGGAGAAATCAGCCAGTTTCTTCGCCGCTGCTTCGTGCGGTGTGCCTTTGATCACGGCAGTTGCTTCGATCTCCCAGCCCAGGCCTTCTTTAGGCAGGATAATGTCCAGCGGCGCGCCCTGCCGTTTGAGCTGGACAGCCGGGTATTCAAAGGAAATGCCGATCGGGAATTCACCTGCCGCCGCCAGTTTGCAAGGCTTGGAACCGGAGTGAACGTACTGGCCGATGTTCTGGTGCAGGTCGTCCATGTACTGCCAGCCCTGCTTCTCGCCGAAGGTCTGCAGCCAGGCGCTGACGTCGAGGAAACCGGTGCCGGACGACGCCGGGTTAGGCATGACGATCTTGCCCTTGTACTCAGGCTTGGTCAGGTCCTGCCAGCTCACCGGTTTGCTCAAACCCTGCTTCTCGGCTTCGACGGTGTTGAAGCAGATGGTCGCCGCCCACACGTCCATGCCGACCCACGCCGGCGGGTTGGCGGCGTCGCGATAGTTGCCGCCGATCTTGTCCAGGTCCTTCGGCGCGTAACTCTGCAGCATGCCTTGTTGATCGAGAATCGCCAGGCTCGAAGCGGCCAGGCCCCACACGGCATCAGCTTGCGGACGAGCTTTTTCAGCGAGCAATTTGGCGGTGATGATGCCGGTCGAATCGCGTACCCATTTGATCTCGATGTCCGGGTTGGCTGTTTCGAAAGCTTGTTTGTACGTCTTCAACTGTTCGGCTTCGAGGGCGGTGTACACCGTCAACTCGGTGGTCGCCGCGAAAGCGTTCAGGCTGAAAGCGGAGAGGACAGCAGCGGCCAGGGCCAGGGGCTTGAACATGATCTTTTCCTGTTTTGAGTTGAGGGCTTTCGATATAAAAGCAGCGATTTCAGAAGAGCGAATCAGTTGCCGGGCGCGGTCTGCCGCCAGGCCTGGGAGCGGCGCAGCAAACCGCGCGAGGCCCAGGCCAGCAGCAAGGACACGCCCGCCGAGGTGAACAGAATCAGGGTCGACATCGCCGCCGCACCGCCGACGTTGCCGGCGTCGTCCATGTTCAGCACCGCCACCGCCGCGAGGAGGGTGTCGGGGCTGTAGAGGAAGATCGCCGCCGAGACGGTGGTCATGCCCGAGACGAACAGGTAGCGCACGATGTCCAGCAGCGCCGGCAGGCAGATCGGCACGGTGACGCGCAGGAAGTGCCTATACAGGGGCGCCTTGAGCGACAACGCGGCGGCTTCGAACTCGGCATCCAGCTGACGCAGCGCGGTGGTCGCAGTCATTTGCGCGGTGGTCAAATAGTGAGCAATGGTGCAGACGACCAGCAGCGTCATGGTCCCGTAGAGCACATGCAGCGGGTTGCCGCTGAGGTTGAAGAAAAAAACGTAACCCAGACCAAGCACCAGACCGGGCACCGCCATGGGCACGAAACTGAGCATGCCCAGGGTCAGGTTCAGCCCGCGCTGGCCTTTGGTTTTTTCCATCAGGTAGGCGCCGGTGAAAATCAGCACACTGCCGATCAGCGCCGTGCACAGCGCCATCTTCACGCTGTTGCCGTAGGCCAGCCAGCCGCCGCCCGCTGTGTCGTTGAACCGGTAATGGTTGAGCGAAAGCGACAGGTTGTACGGCCAGAATTTCACCAGCGACGAGAACACGGCCATGCCGAACACCAGCAGCAACGCCGCACAGATCAGCAAAACAATGGCGAAGTAGCAACCGTCGCGCAGTTTCGATGGCGCCGGTTGAAAGACCTGGGCCCGACCGCTCATGGAATCGCCATGCCGCCGGCGCAGCCAGGCATCCACCGCAAAACTGAGCAGTGCCGGCAGCAGCAGGACCATGCCGATCAGGGCGCCGCGACCGAATTGCTGCTGGCCGACCACGGCTTTGTAGGCTTCCAGCGCCAGCACCTGATAATCGCCGCCGACCACCACGGGCACCCCAAAATCAGTGATGGTCAAGGTGAACACCAGACAGAACGCGGCAAACACGGCCTGACGCGTCGCCGGCCAGGTGATGCTGCGGAAGGCTTTTGCCGGACTGGCGCCCATGCTGGAGGCAGCATCGAACAGTCGCGCGTCCGCCAGCGACAGCGCCGACAAAAGCATCATCAAGGCGTGTGGGAAGGTGTAGATCACCTCGCCGAGCACAATGCCCCAGAAACCGTAGATATTGTCCGAGAGCAAACCGCGCAACATGCCCTGATTGCCGAACAGATAAACCAGGGCAATCCCCGGCAGCATCGATGGCGCCATCAGCGGCAGCAGCGATATGCCGCGCCAGATACCTTTGCCCGGAATCAACGTGCGTTGCAGGGCGTAGGCAAACAGGTAAGCCAGCGGTACGACAATCGCCGCGACGCTGAGGGAAACTTTCAAACTGTTGCCGAGCAACCAATGGAAATTCGCACTGGTGACCAGTTCACGGGCAGCGACCAGACCACCGCCCTGCCCGGCTTCCGAACTGAAGCCGCGCCAGAAGATCGCCAGCAACGGCATCAACACCGCCACGCCGAGCAACACCAGCAACAGGACTTTGCCACCGACCACGAATACCCGGTCGCCGATTTCGGCACGGGAGGTCTGCCGAACCTGCTTGTGCGGTAACGGCAGCGCGAGGTTCGCGCTCATCAGGCGAACACCTGCAGACTGCGTGGAGGCAAGGCGACCATGATCTGCTGCGCGCCGAGGCGTGGCATGGATTCCGGCGCCAGTTCGGCGAGCAAGGCGTGGCCGGGCAATTGATCGAGTTCAAAGCTCATGCGGCAACGATTGCCGAGAAAGGTGATTTCGCGGATTTTTGCCGGGAACAGGTTTTCCTCATGCACCGGCGGGTTGACGTTGATCGCTTCCGGGCGGCAGAACAAGCGGCCCGACGCAGATTTCGCACTGCCGTCGACCAGACGCATGCTCATGCCGCCGACTTGTGCGTGGCTATCACTGCTGCGGTTGAAGGGCAGCCAGTTACCCTGGCCGACAAATTCCGCCACAAACGGCGTCGCCGGTCGGTCGTAGATGTCTTGCGGCGTGGCGTATTGCTCGACCTTGCCGTTGTTCATCACGGCGATGCGGTCGGCCATCAGCATGGCCTCATCCTGGTTGTGCGTGACCATCAGTGTGGTCACGCCGAGGTTGCGCTGCAGCTGGCGCAGCTCAGTGCACAAGTGCTCGCGAACGCGGGCGTCGAGGGCCGACATCGGTTCGTCGAGCAGCAGCAGCGACGGCGCCGGGGCCAGCGCGCGGGCCAGGGCAACACGTTGCTGCTGGCCGCCGGACAGTTGGCCTGGGTACCTTTTCTCGCTGCCGATCAGGCCGACCAGTTCCAGCATCTGCCCGACGCGCTTGCGCACTTCATCGCGACCATTGCCGGCGAGGCCGTAAGCAATGTTCGCTTCAACGGTGAGATTGGGGAACAGTGCGTAGGACTGAAACAAAATGCCGTAATCCCGAGCCTGCGGTGCCAGATGGGAAACGTCACGGCCACCGAGGTACATCTCGCCGCTGTCCTGCTTCTCGAGACCGGCAATGCAGCGCAGCAGCGTGGTTTTGCCACAGCCCGACGGACCCAGCAGACACACCAGCTCGCCCGCCGCGACGTCGAGCGAGACGTTGTCCAGCGCGGTGAAGGCGCCAAAGCGTTTCTGCACGCCACGCACTTTCATCGGCGCACCGGGGTTGGTCAGGGCAGTTGCGATCGAGTGGTTCATGGACAGGCCTCATCAAGCAGATGAGGCTCATCCTAGGGATGTAATGCGTCTGTCATGTGGCAGCGGAGCAAAAATGGCTGATAGTGGTATTCGGGGATTTGGGTTGGGGAGCTCTGCGGTCTTATGCCGGATGAAATTGTGGCGAGGGGGCTTGTCGGAATGCCGCACCACCCCGTTGGGTCGCGAAGCGGCCGTAAAACCTGTGATCGTGTTTCGTCAGGCAGAGCGCATTCAATGGTTTTACGACTGCTGCGCAGCCGACCGGGGTGGTGCGGCATTCCGACAAGACCCCTCGCCACAGGGATCTAAACAGGCGACATCTCCTGCGCCAACCCAAGAAATGCCGCCGGCAATCGCGCGCCTTTGCGCTCCTTGAGGCAGTACAAATACTCGGGAATCTGCGGTGCATTCTCCAGGGTCAGCACACGCAACTGCGGATCATGGGGAACTTCCTGCCGAGCGATCAGGCTGATGCCGATGTTGCGCAGCACGGCTTCGCGAATCGACTCGCGGCTGCCGATCTCCAGCAACGGGCCGAAGCTGACCCCGGCGCCGGCGAGCAATTGTTCGGTGAGGCAGCGGGTGGTCGAGCCCGACTCGCGCATCAACAAGGTGTGCCCGGCCAAGGCACTGAGCGGCACATGATCGTGCACCGCCAGCGGATGATTGCGATGCACCGCCAGCACCAGCGGATCGCTGCCGAGCACCCGGCGGATCAACCGCGCATCGTCGAGCATCTGCGAAGACGCAGCGACGTCGACCCGGTAATCCTCGAGTGCCTCGATCACCTGCTGGGAATTGCCGATCTCCACCGACACTTCCACCTGCGGCAGGCGCTCGCGAAAAGCCTTCACCAGATCGAGAATGTAATAAGGCGCCGTGGCGGCAATGCGCAATGTGCCCTGAACCTGACCACTGTTGCGCAGGAAAAACTCGATGTCCGCTTCCTGTTGCAACAGCGCCTTTACCATCGGCAGCAGACGCGCGCCGTCGTCACTGACGCTGAGGCGCCGTCCGCCGCGGTAGAACAATTCCACCGAATACTGGCTTTCCAGCTGGCGGATTTGCGTCGTCACGGTGGGCTGACTGAGGCCGAGCTTCTTCGCCGCCAGGGTGATACTGCCCAAACGGGCCACCATATAAAACGCCTTCAGCTCGGCACTCAGCACAGCTTTCCCTCATCGATCATTTACGCAACAGGCGTAAACCGTTGAACACCACCAGCAGGCTGACGCCCATGTCGGCGAAGACTGCCATCCACATCGTGGCAACCCCGGCAAAGGTTACCCCAAGAAAGATCGCTTTGATGACCAATGCCAGCGCAATGTTCTGTTTGAGGATGCGCGAAGTCTGGCGCGACAACTGGATAAACGTCGGGATTTTGCGCAGATCGTCGTCCATAAGGGCTACATCGGCGGTTTCTATTGCCGTGTCGGTACCAGCGGCGGCCATCGCGAAACCAATCTCGGAGCGGGCCAGCGCCGGCGCATCGTTGATGCCGTCGCCGACCATGCCAACTCGATGACCCTGTGCATAAAGTGCTTCGATGGCGTGCAGCTTGTCGGTCGGCAGCAGGTCGCCCTGGGCTTGATCAATGCCGACCTGTGCGGCAATGGCCTGCGCCGTGTGGGCATTGTCGCCGGTGAGCATCAGGGTTTTTATACCCAGCTCATGCAGTTGCCGGATCGCTTCGCGGCTGGACTCTTTCACCGTGTCCGCCACCGCGAACAGCGCCAGCGGGCCGGACGAATCAAGCAGCAACACCGCGGATTTGCCTTGTTTTTCCAGGGCGAACAGTTTCTGCTCCAGCGCGGGCGAACACAGGCCGAGGTCTTCGACCAGGCGGTGATTGCCCAGGTGGTAGGTCTGGCCGTTGATGTCACCGCGCACACCCCGCCCGCCCAGCGCCTCGAAGTTATCCACAGCCAGCATGGCAAAATTTTTGTCCTGCGCCGCATTGGCGATCGCTTGCGACACTGGATGATCCGAACGACCGGCCAGCGCCGCAGCAATCGCCGGAGCAGTTTCATCGACGGTCGGATCCAGCGACTGGTAATCGGTCTGCACCGGTTTGCCGTGGGTGATCGTGCCGGTCTTGTCCAAGGCCAGGTAGTCGAGTTTGTAACCGCCTTCCAGATAGACGCCGCCCTTGACCAGAATGCCTTTGCGCGCCGCTGCGGCGAGACCGCTGACGATGGTCACCGGCGTGGAAATCACCAAGGCGCACGGGCACGCGACCACCAGCAGCACCAGCGCCCGGTAGATCCAGTCGAACCAGAGCGCACCCATGAACAACGGCGGAATCACCGCCACGGCCAGCGCCAGAACAAATACCGCTGGCGTGTAGATTTTCGAGAATCGGTCGACGAAACGCTGGGTCGGCGCCCGCGCGCCCTGGGCCTGTTCGACGGCATGGATAATCCGCGCCAGGGTCGAATGACTGGCCGCAGCCGTCACCGAGTACTCCAGCGACCCGGCCTGGTTGATGGTGCCGGCGAACACCTGGTCGCCAGTGGTCTTCTCGACTGGCAGGCTTTCCCCGGTGATCGGCGCCTGATCGATCGTCGAGTTGCCCGACACCACCTCACCGTCGAGACCGATTCGCTCGCCAGGCCGAACACGTACGCGCGCCCCGAGGTCGACGGTTTTGACATCCTGTAAATGCCAGCTGCCGTCGGCCTGCAACACGGTGGCCTGCTCCGGCGTCATCTGCATCAAACCGCTGATCGCGTTGCGTGCCCGGTCCAGCGATTTCGCCTCGATCAATTCGGCGACGGTGAACAGGAACATCACCATCGCCGCTTCCGGCCACTGGCCGATCAGGATCGCCCCGGTCACCGCGATGCTCATCAACGCGTTGATGTTGAGATTGAAATGTTTCAGGGCGATCCAGCCCTTTTTGTAGGTGTCGAGACCGGCACTGAGGATTGAGAGCAACGCGATCACCGCCACCACCCAGTTGGGCGCGGCGTCGGTGAAGTGGATGACCTCGGCGACCAGCGCGCTCACCCCGGACAGTGCCAGCGGCCACCAGGATTTTTTCTGCGGCACCGGGGCCGGGGCGTCAACGCCCTGCTCCAACGGCTCGGCCTGCATACCCAGGGATTTGATCGCCTCGATGATCGGCGCAGTGCTCGGCAGGTCGTGAGTGACACCCAGCACGCGGTTGATCAGGTTGAATTCCAGTTGCTGCACGCCGGCGAGTTTGCCGAGTTTGTTCTGGATAAGCGTCTGCTCGGTCGGACAATCCATTGCGTCGATACGGAAACGATTCAGCCGTGCGTCGGCGCTGGGTGCCTCGGTCAATTGAACCAGCGACGGCGCTGCGACCTTCGAGGCACAACAGGCATCGGCCTGACCGCCATGCACATGCTTCGGCGCAAGTTGAGGGGTGCTGCAGCAATCATCTGCGACTTCATGTTTGTGCGTGTGCCGGGAATCGCTCATCGGTTTCGTCCATAAAGGTGCCTGTTGCCAAGTAAAGACCCTGTAGCCACTATAGGGTCAAGCACCTATTTGGAAGCAACCCTCATGAAGATCGGAGAACTGGCAAAACTCACCGACTGCGCCGTGGAAACCATCCGCTATTACGAGCGCGAACATCTCCTGCCCGAACCGGCGCGCAGCGACGGCAACTACCGCGTTTACACCCAGGCCCACGCCGAACGCCTGACGTTTATCCGCAACTGCCGGACGCTGGACATGACGCTCGAGGAAATCCGCAGTTTGCTGGCGTTGCGTGACAGCCCACAGGATCAATGCGAAAGCGTGAATGCGCTGGTTGATGAACACATCCATCACGTGAAGGCGCGCATCGACGGCTTGCTGGCGTTACAGGCGCAACTGCTCGACCTGCGCAAACGTTGCGGTGAAGGAATGGAAATCGATCAATGCGGGATTTTGCAACGGCTGGAAGTGAGTGGCGGCGTGGTGGCGACAGAGGTGGAGCACTCGCATGTGGGCCGCAGTCACGGCCACTGAGACCACCCCATAACCAAATGTGGGAGCTAGCTCGCTCGCGATGTCGGCCTGACAGTCAACATGGATGTTGGCTGTGATGGCCTCATCGCGAGCAAGCTCGCTCCCACAGGAATTTGAAGTTCAGGTTTAGACCGCCATTGGCGCGGTCATCGGTGGATGATGCTCATACCCTTCCAGCGAGAAATCACCCGGCTCGATCAGTTCCAGCCACTCGGGCTGATACACACCGGTCTTGGCGAACTCCGGCACGCGATCATTGATTTTCAACTTCGGCATCGGGAACGGCTCGCGCGTGAGCTGCTCGTTGAGCATGTCCAGATGGTTTTCATAAACGTGCGCGTCACCGATGAAATAGGTGAACCAGCGCGGCGTGTAACCGGTCAGGCGACCGATCAGGCTTAACAACGCTGCGCCTTCGGTGAGGTTGAACGGCGTTCCCAGACCCAAGTCGTTGGATCGAATATAAAGCGTCAGCGAAATCTCTTTGGTCGCGACGTTCGGATGAAACTGGTACAGCAGATGACACGGTGGCAAGGCCATTTCATCAAGCTGCGCCACGTTCCAGCCGTGGAACAGGATGCGGCGGCTGCCCGGGTCCTTGATGATGGTGTCGACGCACTGACGAATCTGATCGATCGCTTTGTACAACACCACATAGGCCTGGCCGTCTTCTTCGCCTTCGGCAATCTGACGATAACCCTGGCTCAGGGTTTGCTCGATGGCGGCCTGGTTGCTCATCGGGATCTGCTTGTACGCGGGCCATTTGCGCCACTGCACGCCGTAGATTTCACCGAGGTCGTCTTCGCCCTGACGGAACGGGTTGGCCAGCCACTGCGCGTTTTCGTTGGCATTCTGGTCCCAGACCTTACAGCCCAGAGCGCGGAATTCGGCAGCGTTGTTGACCCCGCGCAGAAAACCACACATCTCGCCGATGGCCGATTTAAAGGCCATTTTGCGCGTGGTGATCGCCGGGAAACCTTCCTTCAGGTCGTAGCGCAGCATGGCGCCCGGGAAACTGATGGTGTTAATGCCGGTGCGGTTGGCCTGTTTGGTGCCGTTCTTGATGACGTGGGCGACCAGTTCGAGATATTGCTTCATGAGTTACCTGTGTCCTTGAACCCGGGGCCGTCACCCCGGCGTTCGAATTTTATACAGCCGCTGCGGGTGTCGCCGGAGCGCGGTGATACGCCAGCCAGATCAGGAACAGTCCGCCAAGAATCATCGGTACGCAGAGCACCTGACCCATGGTCAGCCAGTTCCACGCCAGATAACCGAGCTGCGCGTCGGGAACGCGGACGAATTCGACAATGAAACGGAAAATGCCGTAGAACAGCGCGAACATTCCGGAGACCGCCATGGTTGGCCGCGGCTTGCGCGAAAATATCCACAGGATCGCAAACAGCGCCAGCCCTTCCAGGGCGAACTGGTACAGCTGCGACGGGTGCCTGGCCAGTTGCGCCGGATCGGTCGGGAACACCATCGCCCAAGGAACGTCGGTGGCTTTGCCCCACAACTCGGCGTTGATGAAGTTGCCGATGCGCCCGGCGCCCAGGCCGATCGGCACCATCGGCGCGACGAAGTCCATCAATTGGAAAAACGATTTGCCGTTCTTCTTGCCGAACCACAACGCGGCGAGCATCACGCCGATGAACCCGCCGTGGAACGACATGCCGCCCTTCCACACTTCGAAAATCAACGTCGGGTTGGCGAGGTAGGCGCTCAGGTCGTAAAACAATACATAACCCAAACGACCACCGACGATGACGCCCATCGACATCCAGAACACCATGTCGGAGAGCTTTTCTTTGCTCCAGGTCGGGTCGAAACGGTTGAGCCGGCGCGACGCCAGCAGCCACGCACCGCCGATGCCGATCAGGTACATCAAACCGTACCAGTGGATTTTCAGCGGACCGATGGCCAGGGCCACCGGGTCAATCTGCGGGTAAGGCAGCATTGCGACTCCTCGTTAGAGTTGAAACCTGAAAAATGCCCGGGCGACGCTGTCACGCCAGGATTAAGCCAGCATTGCGGTGCGTGCTAGAGCAAAAAGCTCAGACCGACGCAGAACAGCAATGCGGCGAACAATCTTTTCAGCAGGCGCGGCGACAGGCGATGGGCCAGTCGTGCACCAAAGCGGGCGAAGATCATGCTGGTCAAAGCAATCCCCACCAACGCCGGCAAATAAATGAAACCCAGACTATGGGCCGGCAACAATGGATCGTGCCACCCCAGAATCATGAAACTTGCTGCACTGGCCAGCGCAATCGGCAGACCGCAGGCCGAAGATGTCGCCACTGCTTGCTGCATCGGTACGCTACGCCAGGTCAGGAACGGCACGGTCAACGAGCCGCCGCCAATTCCGAAAATCGCCGACGCCCAGCCAATGACTGTGCCGGCAACGGTCAGCCCGACTTTACCGGGCACTGTGCGGCTGGCCTTGGGCTTGAAGTCCAGCGCAAGCTGAACCGCAATGATCAGCGCAAACACGCCGATGATCTTCTGCAAGTTGGGGCCGGAAATCGCTTCAGCGGTCAGCGCACCAAACCCTGCACCGATCAGAATTCCGGCAGTCATCCAGGCGAAGATCGGCCAACGTACGGCGCCGCGGCGGTGATGCTCGCGCACGGCATTGATCGAGGTGAAGATGATCGTCGCCAGAGACGTACCGACGGCCAAGTGAGTCAGGACCGAGGGATCGAAGCCCTGCAAGGTAAAACTGAACACCAGCACCGGAACAATGATGATCCCGCCGCCCACGCCAAACAGGCCCGCCAGCACGCCCGCGCAGGCGCCGAGCGCCAGATAGAGCAGAATTTCCATGGCCGTCCTGGTCCGCTTCGCAAAATAGCCTCGCATGTTAACGGATGCGTGACCCGAGGCCCACTGCGGATGGCGATGGATCGATCAGCGTCGACTGCGTAGAGTGAGCAAAAAACACACAAGGACCACCTTATGTGCCTGATTGTTTTCGCTTGGCGACCGGGTCATGCGCAACCGTTGATCGTCGCGGCCAACCGTGACGAATTCTACGCCCGGCCGAGCTTGCCACTGGCGCAATGGCCAGAAGTACCGCAGGTTTACGCCGGTCGCGATCTCGAAGCCGGCGGCACCTGGCTCGGCGTCGGCGCAAACGGACGCTTCGCCGCGCTGACCAATATTCGCGTCCCCCATCAACCGCCCGCGCGTAAATCGCGCGGCGAACTGGTGGCGCGCTTTTTGAGTGGCGACATGCCGATTGATGATTATTTGAGCGACGTTGTCGGGCGCTCGCTGGAATATGCAGGGTTTAACCTGCTGATCGGCAATGCGAATGAGCTGTGGCACTTCAACTCGCATGAAACCGAAGCGGTAATGATGCCGCCGGGAGTCTATGGGCTATCGAACGCCGCGCTGGATACGCCGTGGCCCAAACTGCTGAAAGCGCGTGGGGCACTGGAACTGTTGCTGGACGATCCGCAGCCCGAGGCGTTACTGGCCTTGCTGAATGACCCGCAGACCGCGCAGTTTGCCGAATTGCCGGATACCGGGGTGGGGTTGGCGACCGAGACGTTGTTGTCGAGTGTGTTCATTGCCAGCCCGACTTACGGGACCCGGGCGAGTACGGCGCTGATAGTTCAGGCGGATGGGACCCGGCGCATGGTCGAGCGGAGTTTCGGGCCGTATGGGGGACATCTTGGGGAAGTTGAGATCAGGGCCTGATCGTTGTTGTCTGGACTGGCCTCATCGCAGGCAAGCCAGCTCCCACAGGACTTGGGTCGGTTCACTGATTTGAAATCAGCACCAAAACCTGTGGGAGCTGGCTTGCCTGCGATGAGGCCATGAGGGTTTAGAGAGTCTTGGCCGACGCCGGATTGATCATCCGCGCCAGACCCAGATTCTTCAGCGCCAATTGCAGCGAGCTGTGGATAACTTGCGGATTGTCGATGGTCATCAGCTCCGCCAGCAATTCCCTGGCTTTGCTCAGATTGATCTGGCGCAGCATCCACTTCACCTTCGGCAGGTTGGTGGCGTTCATCGACAAGCTGTCAAAACCCATCGCCATCAACAGCACTGCCGCCGCCGGATCACCGGCCATTTCCCCGCAGATACTCACCGGCTTGCCTTCGGCATGGGCGTCGCGCACAACGTTCTGCAAGGCCTGAAGGACCGCCGGGTGCAGGTAATCGTAAAGATCGGCGACCCTTGGGTTGTTGCGGTCAACGGCCAGCAGGTATTGCGTCAAATCGTTGGAACCGACTGACAAAAAGTCCACCTGACGCGCCAGTTCCCTGGTCTGATACACCGCCGCCGGAATCTCGATCATCACGCCAATCGGCGGCATCGGTACGTCAGTGCCTTCATCGCGCACCTCGCCCCACGCCCGGTGGATCAGGTGCAGCGCTTCTTCGAGTTCGTGAGTGCCGGAGATCATCGGCAGCAAAATCCGCAGATTGTTCAGGCCTTCACTGGCCTTGAGCATCGCGCGGGTCTGCACCAGAAAGATTTCCGGGTGGTCGAGGGTCACGCGAATGCCGCGCCAGCCGAGAAACGGGTTGTCTTCCTTGATCGGGAAGTACGACAGCGACTTGTCGCCACCGATGTCCAGGCTGCGCATGGTCACCGGTTGCGGATGGAACGCAGAGAGCTGCTCGCGGTAGATCGCCAGTTGTTCTTTTTCACTCGGGAAGCGCTGGTTGATCATGAACGGCACTTCGGTGCGGTACAGGCCCACGCCTTCCGCTCCACGTTTTTGCGCGCGCGCCACGTCCGCCAGCAGGCCGGTATTAACCCACAGCGGCATGCGGTGGCCGTCAAGGGTCACGCACGGCAGATCGCGCAGCGCGTCCAGCCCGAGGGAGAGTTGTTTTTCTTCCTCGACCACTTCGGCGAACTGCTTGCGCAGCACGTCGCTGGGGTTGGTATAGACCTCGCCGTGGTAGCCATCGACGATCATCTGAATGCCATCGACCTTCGAATACGGCAGATCGACCAGACCCATCACCGTCGGGATGCCCATGGCGCGCGCCAGGATCGCCACGTGGGAGTTGCCGGAGCCGAGTACCGAGACCAGACCGACCAGCTTGCCTTCCGGCACCTCGCCGAGCATCGCCGGCGTCAGTTCTTCACTGATCAGAATGGTGTTGTCCGGGTACACCAGGGTCTGTTGACGCTCTTCTTGCAAATAGGCAAGCAGGCGCCGGCCGAGGTCCTTGACGTCGGAAGCGCGCTCACGCAGGTAGGCGTCGTCCATCAATTCGAAACGGTTGACGTGTTCGGTGACCACCTGACGCAATGCGCCCTGCGCCCACTGGCCGGTCTTGATCACCGTGGTGATTTCGCTGCCGAGCGAGGCATCGTCGAGCATCATCAGGTAGACATCAAACAGCGCGCGTTCTTCCGGGCGCAACTGGTTCGCGAGTTTGGCAGACAGAGCGCGCATGTCGGCGCGCACGCCTTCGATGGCGGTCTTGAACAGCCCGAGTTCCGCAGTGATGTCGGCGATGGTTTTGTCCGGCACCACGTCCAGATCGGCCGGCGGCAACATGACCACCGCAGTACCCACCGCCGCACCCGGCGAGCCCGGTACGCCGACGAACTTTGCCTCCTGAATGCCTTTGCCCTGACGACCCAGACCGCGGATCGAGCCGGTAGCCTCGGCGTGGGCGATAACCCCGGCGAGCTGTGCGCTCATGGTCACGAGGAAGGCTTCTTCACCTTCGTCGAACTGACGGCGTTCCTTTTGCTGAATGACCAACACGCCGACGACGCGGCGGTGGTGGATGATCGGCGCCCCGAGGAAAGACGCATAGCGCTCCTCCCCGGTCTCGGCGAAGTAACGATAACGCGGGTGATCGGCGGCGTTTTCCAGGTTCAGAGGCTCTTCACGCGTGCCCACCAGACCAACCAGACCTTCGTTCGGCGCCATGCTGACCTTGCCGATCGAGCGCTTGTTCAGGCCCTCGGTGGCCATCAGCACGAAGCGATTGGTCTCGGGATCAAGCAGGTAGACCGAGCAGACCTGACTGCCCATCGCCTCTTTCACGCGCAGCACAATAATCCCCAACGCCGCCTTGAGATCCTTGGCGGAGTTAACTTCCTGGACGATCTTGCGCAGCGTATTGAGCATGGCTCGGGGTCGAACTCCGTCGTCAGTCGCGCGTTAAAAGGCGCGGGGCAAGCTCTTTGAGAGCGCGTCGATACACCTCGCGCTTGAATGTCACCACCTGGCCCAACGGATACCAATAACTGACCCAGCGCCAGCCATCGAACTCCGGTTTACCGGTCAAATCCATCCGCACCCGCTGTTCGTTGGAGATCAGGCGCAGGAGAAACCATTTCTGTTTCTGGCCGATGCACAGCGGTTGGCTGTGCGTGCGGACCAGACGTTGCGGCAAACGATAACGCAACCAGCCCCGGGTGCAGGCGAGTATTTCAACATCCTCGCGCTCCAGTCCGACTTCTTCGTTCAACTCGCGATACAAGGCGTCTTCCGGCGTCTCCTGGGGGTTGATACCTCCCTGTGGAAACTGCCAGGCATCCTGATTGATACGGCGAGCCCATAGCACCTGTCCGGCATCATTCGTGAGAATGATCCCGACATTGGGGCGGAAACCATCGGGGTCGATCACGGCAACAACCTCGCAAACGCATGTCGTCGCATTGTTCCACAAAGGTTGTGAAGGCAGCAACGAGGCGGCCTACCTTATGTGCACTCTTGTGAAAAGTCCGTATTCTGGACGCCTTTCTACAAACTTTTCAGCGAGTAAGTGCAATGCGGCTGGCTTTATTCGACTTGGACAACACGCTTTTGGGCGGCGACAGTGACCACGCCTGGGGCGATTATCTGTGCGAGCGCGGCTTCCTCGACGCCGTGGCCTACAAGGCACGCAACGATGAGTTTTATCAGGATTACCTGGCCGGCAAGCTGGATAACGCCGCCTACCTGAATTTTTGCCTGGAAGTGCTCGGCCGCACCGAAATGGCCACGCTTGATCTATGGCACAGCGATTACATGCGCGATTGCATCGAGCCGATAATCTTGCCAAAAGCCGTTGAGCTGCTGGCCAGGCACCGTGAGGCCGGTGACAAACTGGTAATCATCACCGCCACCAACCGTTTCGTGACCGGGCCGATTGCCATGCGCCTGGGCGTCGAAACACTGATCGCCACCGAATGCGAAATGGTGGATGGCCGTTACAGCGGGCGCAGCACCGACATCCCGTGCTTTCGTGAAGGCAAGGTGACGCGGCTGAATCGCTGGCTGGAAGAAACCGGGTTTTCGCTGGAGGACAGCTATTTCTACAGTGACTCGATGAATGATTTGCCGTTGCTGGAACAAGTGGCGAATCCGGTGGCGGTGGATCCGGACCCGAGTCTGCGCGCTGAAGCCCGGAAGCGTGGCTGGCCGGTGATAACTTTGCGCGACTGAAACAACCTCGCGAGCAGGCTCACTCCTACATTGGAATGCGGTGTGAAGTGCGCCCCAGAAGTTGGACATCCAATCCAATCTCTGGGGTGTTTTCATGAGTCAGTACACATCGCAATTCAAGTTGTCTGCTATCACCGCTTTTCTCGAGCGAGGCAGAGGTTTTCGCTTCATAGCAGCCCAATTCCAGATGGACCCTACCTTGCTTCGCCGCTGGGTGGAGGCCTACCGGTTGCATGGTGATGCCAGCCTGAAGGTTCGCAACAGGGTCTACAGCCCTGAGTTCAAACTCGGCGTTCTACAGCGCATGTGGCGAGACAAGCTGTCTTTACGTCGCGTGGCGGCCCTTTTCAATCTTGGCAACTCAAGCCAGGTGGGCAGATGGCAGCAGCGGTATTACAGTGGCGGCTTCGAAGCCCTGTCTGCAGGGAAAGGATTGAACACCGCCATGACCCTGCCACCTGACAAGATTCCTGACCCGACATCGCCAAGTGATGATGACCTTTCGCACGCAGAGTTGCTGATCAAGCTTCGCAAGCTCCAGGTGGAGAATGCCTGGCTAAAAAAGCTCAAAGAGTTCAGGGAGGAGAAGAAAAGGCAGGAGCAGGCGAAAGCCGTCGGCAAAAAACCACGCTAGTTACTGAGTTGCGAGAGCATTTTGCGCTCGATGAGCTGCTTGAAGCCGCCGACCTGCCACGCAGCACTTACTACTATCAAGCCAAGGCAATGGCGAGTGGAGATCGGTTCGCCTCACTGAAAGCCGCTATCCAGAGCATCCAGGCCACCCATAAGGGGCGTTATGGCTATCGTCGGATGACTGCTGCGCTACGTAACATCGGCCAGAGGGTTAACAGTAAAACGGTGCGAAGGCTGATGGACGAATTGGGTCTCAAGTGCACGGTGCGCCCGAAGAAATACCGCTCATACCGCGGGCTGATGGGCGAAGCCTCGCCCAACACGCTGGCTCGCGATTTCGAGGCCGGGCAGCCGAATCAGAAATGGGTCACGGATGTCACCGAGTTCAAAGTGGCGGGTGAAAAGTTGTACTTGTCTCCGGTGCTGGATCTCTACAATGGCGAAATTGTCGCTTATCAGACCGCCACCCGGCCTCGCTATACCTTGGTGGGTGACATGCTGGAGAAAGCTCTGGAGCGGCTACCTGAGACTGTCAAGCCCCTGCTGCACTCCGATCAAGGCTGGCACTACCGCTACCCGGATTACCGGGAACGCCTGGAAAAAGCGGGCCTGGAACAAAGCATGTCGCGCAAGGGAAACTGCCTGGACAACGCGACGATGGAGAGCTTTTTTGGCACATTGAAGTCTGAATATTTCTACCGCGAGCGCTTCGACAGCGTGGCCCAGTTGCAAGCCGGGCTGGATGAATACATCCGTTACTACAACCATGATCGAATCAAGATGAAACTGGGCGGACTGAGCCCTGTAGCGTACAGGGCGCAGTTCGCGATAGCTTAGCCAACCGGTGTCCAGGTTTTGGGGCGCACTTCAGTGCCCTGTAGGAGCGAGCTTGCTCGCGATGGTCGTTAACGATGACGAGGGCTGCCTGAATGGCCACGGCGCACTCAGGTTCCTCGCGAGCAAGCTCGCTCCTACACCGGTTTGGCGCCCATCAATCCGGCAATGGCGACAAAACAGACGAAGCTGATCAGTGCGAGGGCAAAAGTAAACTTGCCGTTCCCTCCCGACGCCTTGCGCAACTTGTTCAGCCGCACCAACAGCCAGAACCAGCCCAATGCCGCCACCGCGTAAAGTACGCTCGAGGCCAGCAACCACGTCTGCCCCAACGGCCAGCCCACCAGGTGCACCATCCACCAACCGGTGAATGGCATGCTCAGCAAGGCAATGCCCATCAACAGCCAGGCGAACAGCCGCGGACGCTGCAGCGTGCGTGCCGCAGCAGTCGCATCGCCCCTGCGCCGTGCTTGCCAAACCCATATCCCCAGCGCCAGCGCACAGCCAAACATGATTGCCGTCGCCGCGGTGTGTGCCATTTTCAGGGCAGTTAACGTTTCCATGGTTCGATATCCTTATGGCGTGCCCATCAGCGTAGCCTTTCAGCCGAGAAACAGCTGATAGGCCGGGTTGTCGCTTTCATCCCAGTACGGGTAGCCAATTTCCTCAAGGGCTGCAGGAACCAGATGACGCTCGTCGTGAGGCACCTGCAAGCCCGCCACCACGCGACCGTCCGCCGCGCCGTGATTGCGGTAATGGAACATCGAGATATTCCAGCGCCCGCCGAGTTTGTTGAGGAAATTGAACAATGCGCCCGGACGCTCCGGGAATTCGAAACGCAGCACCACTTCATCGACGACATGCGCCGCACGCCCGCCGACCATGTGCCGGATGTGCAACTTGGCCAATTCGTTGTCGGTCAGGTCGAGCACCGGAAAACCCTGCCCGGTCAGACTGGCGAGCAATGCACTGCGCGGATCGTTGTCCGGATGCGTCTGCACGCCAACGAAAATGTGCGCCTCGCTGCCGGTGTTGTAACGGTAGTTGAATTCAGTGATCTGGCGTTTGCCGATGGCTTCGCAGAATGCCTTGAAGCTGCCCGGTTTCTCCGGGATGGTCACCGCGATAATGGCTTCGCGGCCCTCGCCCAGCTCGGCGCGTTCAGCGACATGGCGCAAGCGGTCGAAGTTGACGTTGGCGCCGGAATCGATCGCCACGAAGGTGTGGCCGGCGATCCCGTGCCGCTCGACGTATTTCTTGATGCCTGCAACGCCGAGTGCGCCGGCAGGTTCAGTGATCGAGCGGGTATCGTCGTAGATATCCTTGATGGCCGCGCAGATTTCATCGGTGCTGACGGTGATCACTTCATCGACGTGGTCTTTGCAGATTTCAAAGGTGTGTTGACCAATCTGTGCCACTGCAACGCCGTCGGCGAAGATACCCACCGTTGGTAACACCACACGCTCGCCGGCCGCCATGGCCATCTGCAGGCAGTTGGAATCGTCCGGCTCGACGCCGATGATCTTGATCTCCGGGCGCAGGTATTTCACGTAAGCGGCGATGCCGGCGATCAGCCCGCCGCCGCCCACCGGAACGAAGATTGCGTCCAGCCGCCCCGGGTGCTGGCGGAGAATCTCCATGGCCACCGTGCCCTGCCCGGCAATGGTGTGCGGATCGTCGTAAGGGTGAATGTAGACATAGCCCCTTTCGTCGACCAGTTTCAGCGAGTAGGCCAGCGCTTCGGGAAACGAATCCCCGTGCAGGACCACTTTGCCGCCGCGTGAGCGCACGCCTTCGACTTTGATTTCCGGGGTGGTCTTGGGCATGACGATGGTCGCTTTCACGCCCAGCACTTTCGCCGCCAGGGCCAGCCCCTGCGCATGGTTGCCGGCCGATGCAGTGACAACGCCACGGGCACGCTCTTCGTCGCTCAACTGGGTGAGCTTGTTGTAGGCGCCGCGAATCTTGAACGAGAACACGGGCTGCAAGTCTTCACGCTTGAGCCAAATGCTGTTGCCCAACCGCTCGGAGAGCTGGCGAGCAGTCTGCAACGGGGTTTCTACGGCAACGTCATAAACGCGCGAGGTGAGGATCTTTTTGACGTACTGTTCGAGCATCGGAAAGCATCACTGAGCGGGTTGGGCAGGGCCAAGGAGTCTAACCCGGCTTTTGGTTGGGCGACCACACTAAACCGGGGGTTTTAAAGTTACCCACAATCCCTGTGGCGAGGGGGCTTGTCGGAATGCCGCACCACCCCGTTCGGCTGCGTAGCAGTCGTAAAACCTATTCATGCGGTGTGTCAGGAAGAATGCAGGGGAGCGCTTCGCACTCCAACGGGGGCAAGCCCCCTCACCACAGGGTGTTTCCCCCTGCACTATCGCAAAGCCTATAATGCCGGCCTTTCCGTCCCCCTGCCCGCTTTCGGAGCCCGCATGAACCAGGATCAACTCAAACAGGCAGTGGCTCAGGCCGCCGTCGACTTCATCCTCCCGAAACTCGATGACAAGAGCATCATCGGGGTCGGCACCGGCTCCACCGCCAACTGCTTCATCGATGCCCTGGCGCAGCACAAGGGTGCGTTCGACGGCGCGGTCGCCAGCTCCGAAGCGACTGCCGCGCGCCTGAAAGGTCACGGCATTCCGGTGTACGAGCTGAACACCGTCAGCGACCTTGAGTTCTACGTCGACGGCGCCGATGAAAGCGATGAGCACCTGAACCTGATCAAGGGCGGCGGCGCTGCCCTGACCCGCGAGAAGATCGTCGCGGCTGTCGCCAGGACCTTCATCTGCATCGCCGACGCCAGCAAACTGGTTCCGGTCCTCGGCGCGTTCCCGCTGCCGGTGGAAGTGATCCCGATGGCCCGCAGCCATGTCGCCCGTGAGCTGGTGAAACTGGGCGGCGACCCGGTTTACCGTGAAGGCGTGCTGACGGACAACGGCAACATCATTCTGGATGTGTTCAACCTGCAGATTACCCATCCGGTGGAGCTGGAAACGCGGATCAACGCCATCGTCGGCGTGGTCACCAATGGCCTGTTCGCAGCGCGTCCGGCAGACGTGTTGTTGCTGGGGACCAGTGAAGGTGTGAAGACCCTGCGCACAAAATAAGCCGTACACATCCCTTGCAGGAGCTGGCTTGCCAACTCCTGCAAGGTAGACGCTAACGCGTTAAAGCTGTGCAGGTTTCTTGAACACGTAAAACAGGTTTGGCTCGCTCACCACATATATCGTTCCGTCGTCGTCCATGGCGATGCCTTCCGCTTGTGGCACAGATTTTTGCAATCCCTGACGCCCCTTGTTCAACGACAGGGTGCTCAGCGGCCGCCCGTCCACGTCCAGCTCCAGAATCAGCCGCGACTCATCGGACAGCGCCAGCAGATGCCCGCTGCGCTCATCGAATTGCAGGCTGGAGAGGTCCCGCACGAACAGCCCGGCATCGCGCTTCGGGTTATTCACTACGTGCACCGCATAAGACTTTTCCGGATCGTAATAAGGAAAACCCTGAATTTCATAAATCAGCATTGGGTCGCGTTCCTTGGCGACAAAAAGACGCTTGCCCACCGAATCGTACGCCAGCCCTTCAAAGCCTTTATTGCCGTTCATATGCACACCCAGCGTTATCTGCTCCGCATCCGCTGCGTCGAGGAACGCGGTGTCTTCGTCCAGACGAATCTTGATCAGCCGTTGCTGGTGTTCATCGGTGATCACGTAAGTATCTTCGCTGATGAATTCCACGGCTTCCGGATCGCCGAAACCGACCAGCGAGATGCGCCGGATAATCTGGCCTTCCAGCGACAGCTCAACCAGCTCGGAATCTTTGTTGGTCACGGTAAACAGACTTTTGCGCACGGGATCGTAGGTCAGCGCAGAGACATTATCGTTAAGCCCATCGATGACGCGCGCCTCGACCATGACCTGATAGCGATCAAGAGCGATGGACTGGGCGTTTTCCACCTGCCAGAACGTTTGCACATTGAACCAGGCGCGCTCGAACAGGCGCATGAACTGGCCAAGCGCAATCAGCGTGATCAGGGCGATTATCCCGAACATCAGGATCAAGGGTTTGGGACGGGCAAGTCGGCGCATTAAATGGGCTCGGAAACAGGACGGGTGGATGAAATACCACGGCAGTCTGAATTGAAACTTAAAGGCCATTAGCCTTGACCTACAGCCCGGCGTAAGAATTCCTACTCGTCAGTCGATCAGTGCTGCTTTTCGAAACGGTAGAACAGGTTCGGTTCGCTCACGATATACAGCGTGCCGGCCTCGTCCACGGTCACGCCTTCAGCGCGCGGAATGGTGTCTCTCAAACCGTTGAAACCGCCGAGCAAGGTCATGAAACTGACCTGCTTGCCCGTCTCGTCGAGCTCCAGCAGCAGGTGCGAATCGGCAGACAACACCAGCTTGTGGCCGGTGCGCGGGTCGATGGCCAGCGCCGAGAGGTTGCGGATATCCAGTTGGTTGCTGGCAAGCTTCTGCTTGTCGCCGGTCAGCGTCTGGCTGCCATCGCTTTGCCAGGTGAACAATGCCGGAGGACGCTCGTTGCCCAGCAGGATCCGCTGATGTCCCGGGTCCCAGGCAATCGCTTCAAAAGCCTTGTTTTGATTTTCGGAAGGCCCCAGGTCGTATGCAGGGAAGCTGGCGATGTTCAGCTCGCGGGTATCGGCGTCGACCTTGACGATGGACAAGACGTGCTTGCGCTCGTCAACAATAGCCAGCAGACCATTGGCCATGACCGTCAGTCCTTCCGGATTGCTCCAGCCCACCAACGGTATTTTGCGCAACACATCGCCCTGCAGTGTCAGCTCGACCAGAAAAGGATTCTTGCCCATCACCGAGAACAGGGTTTTGGTTTGCCGGTTGTAAGCGATGTCGGACGCTTCGTCCTCTTCCATACCCGGCAGCACTTTCGCGTCGATGACCGCCTTGTAATTGGGCAGCCAGATACTTTCCTGACGCTCCGCCGGGCTTTCGAAACGTTCCATCAACCACAACACACCACGGTCGTCCCAATGCATCGCGAAGGCCAGGCCATACGCAGCGGCGACGATCAGCGCAAGCCAGGCATACCAGCGCATGAAAAAGCGCGGGCGGCGGGCGGTTTCAAATTTTGCAGGTGGTTGGGTGGGCATCGAGGAACGTTCCAGGAATTCAGGCTTTGGGTTGCAGGAGCCGGCTTGGTGGCGATGAGGCAATCACATGCAACATTTATGTTGAATGTACCGCCGCGATCGCCAGCAAGCTGCCTCCTGCAGGGGCTTGCGGTGAACTAGCGGACGCTGCTGTTGAAGCTGCTGGCCCCCGGCAATTCGATCACCAGTTCGTCACCGACATTCAGCGGACCGACACCCACCGGCGTACCTGTCAGAATCACATCGCCGGCCTGCAGCGAGAAGCAACCCGCCATGTGCTGGATCATCGGCACGACAGGATTGAGCATCGCGCTGCTATTGCCGTCCTGGCGCACTTCGCCGTTGATGGTCAGGCGAATGCCAATGTCGGTCAGATCGGCAAAATGGCTGCCCGAAACGAATGGCGCGATGACCGCAGCGCCGTCGAACGACTTGGCGATTTCCCACGGCAAACCCTTGGACTTCAGCTCGGCCTGCTTGTCGCGCAAGGTCAGGTCCAGCGCCGGAGCAAAACCGGAAATGGCATCGAGCACTTCCTCGCGACTCGGTTTGGTGGACAACGGCTTGCCAATCAGCACCGCGATTTCCGCTTCGTAATGCACCGAGCCGCGATCGGTGGGAATGCTGAAACCACCTTCCAGTGGCACCACGCAGCTCCCCGGTTTGATGAACAGCAGCGGCTCGGTAGGCACCGGGTTGTCCAGCTCCTTGGCGTGCTCGGCGTAGTTGCGGCCGATGCACACCACTTTCCCCAGCGGGAAGTGAATACGGGTACCGTCGACATACTGGTGCTGATAGCTCATTGACCGACTCCTGATTCGTTGCACTTGGTTCAAAAAATCAAACAGCGAAAATTTTGCCCGGGTTCATGATGCCGTTCGGATCGAACACCGCTTTGACGGCTTTCATGTACTCGATCTCAACCGGCGAGCGACTGTAGGTCAAGTAATCACGCTTGGTCATGCCCACGCCGTGTTCGGCAGAAATCGAACCGTTGTATTTCTCGACTGTTTCAAACACCCACTTGTTGACGGTTGCACACTTGGCGAAGAACTCGTCTTTGCCGAGGTTTTCCGGCTTGAGGATGTTCAGATGCAGGTTGCCGTCGCCGATGTGACCGAACCAGACGATTTCGAAATCCGGGTAATGTTCGCCTACGATCGCATCGATCTCTTTCAGGAACGCCGGGACTTTCGACACGGTGACCGAGATGTCGTTTTTGTAGGGCGTCCAGTGGGAAATGGTTTCGGAGATGTACTCGCGCAGCTTCCACAGGTTCTGCAACTGCGTTTCGCTCTGGCTCATGACGCCGTCCATCACCCAGCCCTGCTCGACGCAGTGTTCGAAGGTTTCCAGCGCATGATTGGCTACTTCTTCGGTGGTCGCCTCAAATTCCAGCAGCGCGTAGAACGGGCAATCGGTCTCGAACGGCAGCGGTACGTCACCACGCCCCATGACCTTGGCCAAGGCCTTGTCGGAGAAGAATTCGAAAGCGGTCAGGTCGAGCTTGCTCTGGAAAGCGTGCAGCACCGGCATGATCGCGTCGAAATCCGCGGTACCGAGGACCATCGCAGTGAGGTTTTTCGGGGCTCGGTCCAGGCGCATGGTCGCTTCCACCACGAAACCGAGCGTCCCTTCAGCGCCAATGAACAGCTGACGCATGTCGTAACCGGTGGCGTTCTTTATAAGGTCGCGATTGAGTTCGAGCACATCGCCCTTGCCGGTGACGACTTTCATGCCGGCCACCCAGTTGCGCGTCATGCCGTAGCGAATCACCTTGATCCCGCCGGCATTGGTGCCGATGTTGCCGCCAATTTGGCTGGAACCTGCCGATGCGAAGTCCACCGGGTAGTACAGGCCTTTCTCTTCGGCGACATTCTGCAGCTGTTCGGTGACCACGCCTGGCTGACACACCGCGGTGCGGTCAGTCAGGTTGACCTCGAGAATCTGGTTCATATAGTCGAAGGACACCACCACTTCGCCGTTCGCCGCCACGGCAGCTGCCGAAAGACCCGTGCGCCCACCGGAAGGAACCAGGGCCACCTTGTGTTTATTGGCCCACAGGACAATGGCCTGGACCTGCTCGGTGGTCTTGGGAAACACGATGGCCGTCGGGGCCGGGGCGAAATGCTTGGTCCAGTCCTTGCCGTAAGCATTGAGGGAGTCGGCGTCGGTCAGTACCTTGCCAGGCTCAACCAGGGTCTTCAGCTCATCAATCAGCGCAGGATCGGTCATCGACAGAACTCTCGAACAATTCATGGTCATCCTGAGAACGCTTCACGTCGCAGGAATGAGTGTTTAGCGGGGCGCCTATGCTAGCATATCGACCCCGCAGGATAGCGCCCAAAGGCTATTCCGCGGTGACGGCTTTGTTGCCGTGCGGGTCAGCTCCTGTGCCCTGCCTCGTGTAAGGCAGGGCACCTAGCTCCCTTCCCTGCCATTTTTCTCCGGGATACAGGTTTACGCAGATGAGCAAGACTTCTCTCGATAAGAGCAAGATCAAGTTCCTTCTTCTTGAAGGCGTCCACCAATCGGCTGTCGACGTCCTCAAGTCGGCTGGCTACACCAGCATCGAGTACCTCACCGGTTCTCTGCCGGAAGCCCAGCTGAAGGAAAAGATTGCTGACGCTCACTTCATCGGCATTCGTTCCCGCACTCAGCTGACCGAAGAGATCTTCGATCACGCGAAGAAACTCGTGGCGGTCGGCTGCTTCTGCATCGGCACCAACCAGGTCGACCTCAACGCAGCGCGCGAACGCGGGATCGCGGTGTTCAACGCACCGTACTCCAACACCCGCTCCGTGGCCGAGCTGGTACTGGCCGAAGCGATCCTGTTGCTGCGCGGCATCCCTGAGAAAAACGCTTCCTGCCACCGTGGCGGCTGGATCAAGAGCGCAGCCAATTCCTTCGAAATTCGCGGCAAGAAGCTGGGTATCGTTGGTTACGGCTCGATCGGCACCCAACTGTCGGTGTTGGCCGAAGGCCTGGGCATGCAGGTGTATTTCTACGACACCGTGACCAAGCTGCCACTGGGTAACGCCACCCAGGTCAATAATCTGCACGAGCTGCTGGGCATGTCCGACATCGTCACCCTGCACGTGCCGGAAACCGCGGCGACTCAGTGGATGATCGGTGAGAAGGAAATCCGCGCCATCAAGAAGGGCGGCATCCTGATCAACGCCGCTCGCGGCACCGTGGTTGAGCTGCAAGCGCTGGCGGACGCGATCAAGGACAAGCACCTGATCGGCGCGGCCATCGACGTGTTCCCTGTGGAGCCACGCTCCAACGACGAAGAGTTCGAAAGCCCGCTGCGTGGCCTGGACAACGTGATCCTGACCCCGCACATCGGCGGTTCAACGGCTGAAGCGCAGGCCAACATTGGTCTGGAAGTGGCGGAAAAACTGGTCAAGTACAGCGACAACGGCACCTCGGTATCGTCGGTCAACTTCCCGGAAGTTGCCCTGCCGGCTCACCCTGGCAAGCACCGTCTGCTGCACATCCACGAGAACATCCCTGGCGTGATGAGCGAGATCAACAAGGTCTTCGCCGAAAACGGCATCAACATTTCCGGTCAGTTCCTGCAGACCAACGAGAAAGTCGGCTATGTCGTGATCGACGTGGATGCCGATTATTCGGAAATCGCCCAGGAGAAGCTGCAGCACATCAATGGCACCATTCGTTGCCGGGTGTTGTTCTGATCGCTGATTAAGCCAGCTCTGCTAGCAAACAACGCGTGGACTCGCAGGCACTCAGACTGCCCACATAAATGCCAGTCAGCCTAACTGACTGGCATTACACCAAGCGTCCACTGTATGCTAATTTGTTTAACACAGAAAAAATTGTAACCTTGTCTCTGGACTGGACAGATTCGCATTAGCACCAGAGAATCGGACATCCCCGTAGCAACAGATATTGCTTATCGCCCCGAAAGTTGACGGACGCTTGGCAATGTCAATCAAAAGTGTATTTCCCATCTAACATGAACGCGGGCTCTCTCCAGTTAATTCCCCTGACGATTCCAGTCCCATTAGATTCTATAAAGCCCTCGTCGCACATTTCCCACACGATTCGCAACAGCCCCATATTATCCCCCACATGCACCCAATTAGCTTGGTTGTACAGACGATCGAGCCGAGGAAAAGAGATACCTAATTCATTCTTGGTAAGAAAAAGAATTACCTCCTCGGGCCTCTCGTTGAGAACAGCTTTTCCTATAACACTCATTATCACATTCCTCCCAGTTGTTTGTACTCTCTGTCCGATTGCTTCTTATCAGCCTCTAAAGCTTCAGGGGTGTAGAGCAAGGCGGAACTATCTGTCAATTTATAGTCTTCTAGTGTTGCGGCGTGAGTGTTATTCCAAGTGGCACCGTCATCATCTGGCCTTACGCCGTCTGCCACACCTAATGTTCTGAATCGTTCAAGCTCTCTAAGTTCATGAGTATAGAAACGTTTGTCGATAGCCGAAATTATCAATTCACCCCGCAGGATTTTTTCCAGGCGACCAACCATGATGGCATTGGCATCCGAAGGGTCGAAGCGGCCCATATGTAACTTGACAAGGTCAATCCCCGCTTGAGTCACGGAGGCACTCGTCCAATCCAGATCCAGGATTGGGCCCCCAGCTTTGGCAGGATTGAAAAATCGACCGCTGTACTTTCCTCTAGTGGTAGCCCCTTCGTAAGGGCTATTGAAAACAACATAAATCGGCGGCAGGCCGCTGTTGATTGGAAAGCAGTAAATGCAATCCCTGAAGTCTGGTGACTCGAAGGCGGGCAGTGGACTGGGCTGCACGAGCAGTGGCAACAATTCAACGCCAGTGTAATGCGGCACTTGCACTGGTCGAGCAGGTGAAGTGGTTGAACTGCCTTCCCAGTGAATAATTGGAAAACTGAGGGTGATGGGCGGTGTGTCAGCGGAGGTGAAACTGTAACTGTTAGTTTTCTGGTCAAACTCCAGCGCCCGAACCGGCACCGCTGGCGAAATGCTCCCTCCCGCCGGTGTTGCAACCAGTGTGTATTGGCCAAGGTCACCAAAAATCCGATAGGGAAGGTCAATAGTTCCTTCGACAGCGGCGATTTCATTCAGGTTAGACGGTGCATGTGGCAAGACCGTGCTACCCGACAGTTTAAGAACCGTTTGAGGATAACGCTCGCCGTTACCCAGAGTGGGTGAGTAGAGCAAAGCGCCGATCCCAATCGCCGTCGCTCGACTGAGAAGTGCCTCTCCCAAACCCGCCAACAACAGACTGCTTTTACGGATTGCTGCCTCAAAGGTCCAGCCTGGTACGTTTTGGATAGTAGCGGCACCCGCCACAGTTACCATCTGTGCGGACTGACTAAGCGTTAGATTGAAGCTGTAGGCAGTTTCACCCCTAGCCAAGGCAGAATGGATGTCATCATCTATAGCTGGAGAGGCTTCCTCTAATATGGAAACAGCCTCGACAAGAATTCGTTTAACGTAAGCGGCTGTCAGAGACAGCAGAAAACCGTCGTAATAGCTTCGGCGTTCATACTCGTGCTCTGCCGAATCTACATAGGCCGCGAATAGCTCGGCAATGTCCATACTGTCCAAAGACAATGCGTCAATGCCAAAAAACCTACGCGCTTCATACCAGCTCCCATTCGATTCCACTCGCTGCAGGAGCTCGACAATAGTCGCTTTCTTTTTTAAAGCAACTTCCAGCTTATTGAATGGATGGGTAACAACAACTGAATTTATGCGCCGTTCTACTTCATCTCGCACACCCGCCATGCTATTTGCATATACACTTCCTATCTGATCTTGCACCGAAAGTGCTATAGCCACCAATAATGACCATGGATCGGGTTCTGCATTGATAGTTTCAATGCGGTGGGCCACAGTAACCGTCGGAATCGCTCCGTCCCAATTTAGAGCGTATTCAAAATTCGATGGAAATACTGGATATTCCCCTGGTGCGTTTAGCTGAGCCTCCGACGATTCCAGAGGCGGAGGAGAATCGATAGATTTTTGCATGCTGCATTCCTTGCAGTAATGTAAGTTCCATTTGATACAAACAACTAAGTTATGCCGCATCAACGGCAGCCTATCAACAGCAAAATGTTTACTGCATATGCCGTGATCAAATGGAGTAAATTCAACACCGACTAATTTCCACACTAAAAGTCGGTTATGTGGCTTTACTGAAGGGGCATCACATCATGACGCTCACCAGACGTAACTTCTGCTCAGCCTGTAGTCGCTGAAGGTAGTTCGAATCGTCTGATGGAAAGCCCTGTGGCTGAAGGTGTCGCTGCTCGCCTGCTTGAAAAACGCGCTGTTGCTGCTGTTGGTTCGGATTGATTTCAAGGCGACACCATCGCCTGACGCAGTTGCTTCACCGCTACGCCGCGAAAGCCCGGCCTGATCAGCCAGGCTTTCACGGTGAGTCTGCTTAACTGATCGAATCGCCCCTCGGGGCTCCCGTTTTTTATTTCACGTTAACAGTGATCTTCTCCGACACGATCGGCGGATCGAACGGCATGTGGCCGGCGTCGCCCAGTTCGAGCTGCAATGTATGTTTGCCCGGCGCCAGTTTGATGGTGGCCTCGGTTTGCGCCTTGCCGAAATGCATGTGGTTGGCGTCGGTCGGGATCGGCGCGCCGGCGGCAGGCAGATCTTTGACATCGATCAGCAAATGATGGTGGCCGGTGTGCTTGGTGGTATCGCCCGCCGGGGCCAACGAAATGTCCTTCACACCGAACTTGACCTTGAACTCTTGCGGCACGGTGGCGCCATCTTCAGGGGAAACAATGAACGCTTCTGCCCCTTTTGGAGCGGGCGTCGCCGCCGTCGCCAGCATCGAAGCACTCAGCAACAGGCCAGCAAAAGCTGCTCGTGACATAAAGGTTTTCATTTTCTTCTCCAGTTTTTCCGTAAAATCCGCTTGGGCATGACAACTTCATGACCATTCGTTGTCGAAGGCACGCATAACCATAGCAAAGCGAGCCTGATCCTGAGCCTCGCGATAATGAATTCAAAGGAGTGACCATGCGCTTTCTGCCTGGCCTGATCTGCCTGCTACCCCTTCTGAGCCCGGTGGCTCATGCCGAACTGATCGACGACATCAACGACCGCGGCGAACTGCGCATTGCCCTTGAGGCTAATACACCGCCCTTCAATTACAAGGACGACGGCAAACTCGCAGGTTTTGAAGTCGAACTGGGTCAGATGCTGGCCAGTGAACTGGATGTGCGCGCCGACTTTGTCGTCACCGATGCCAACGATCTGCTGGCCGGCGTCGAAAGCGGCAAGTACGACGTCGCCATCAACCACATAGCAATGACCCCGGATCTCAAGGATCGTTTCGACTTCAGCGAACCCTACGCGATTGCCGATGGGCAATTGCTTGCCCAGAAGGAAGAACAACCTCGGCCGATGGTGCTGGTGCAGGCGTTGCAGGAAGCGGCGCCGAAAGCCGAGCCGAAAGTGAGCCTGGCGATTCCGTTTCAGAAAGGTAACCCGGCGTTCCACGCCAGCCTGGAGAACGCGTTGCAGCGGATCAAGGCGGATGGGCGGCTGGCGGCGCTGGAGCAAAAGTGGTTGAAGGCGGATTCAACCGCAAACCCGAAACCTTGAACCTTACGCGATCAACTGTAGTAGCCGGCTTGCTGGCGATTGCGATTTAACATTCAACACTCGCATCGACTGTTACTGCGCTATCGCCGGCAAGCCGGCTACTACAGGGTATTGGGTGGGGTTTGGATTTGCAGGGCGACAGCGGCTTCGGACAATTCCAGCTCACTGAAAACCTGCACGCCGTGGCGCCTGAGTAGCGCCGCCGTCACACCTTCTCCCGGCACTTTCACCCCGCTGAACGTCCCGTCGTAGGTCAACAAATTCCCGCACGACGGGCTGTTGGCCTTCAACACCGCAACCCTAATGCCGTGCTCGCGCACCAACGCCAGCGCCTGATAAGCACCGCTCAGAAACTGCGCACTGACATTCTCGCCATCGGTCGTGATCACCGCGGCCTGTCCATCCAGCACTTCGCCACCCTGCCCGCCCGGGATCTCCGCCGCCGCACGCGGTGTCGGCAAACCGCCAGCCACTTCCGGACACAGCGGCACCACGCGACCCTCATCGAGCCACTGCTCAAGCACCTCAAACGGCCCGTTGGCCCCGCCGTCGTAACGCACGCGGTGACCCAGCAAACAGCGGCTTACCAGAATTTTCTGCATGATCAGAAGGGCTCGTTGCCGCGACGCCGAAACCAACCGGTCAACGACAGGCGATCACGCGTTGCAGGTAGAACTTCGTGGGGCACTTCGCCCGACAGGAACACCACCAGGCATCCGCCGGTCGGCACCACATCGTATTGCGCACCTTCCTTGAGGTACATGCGCAACTGACCACCGTGCTCGGGCAACCAGGCGTCATTGAGGTAGACCACGGCCGAGACCATGCGACGGTCGTCATCGCGAAAACGGTCAAGGTGCTTGAGATAAAAGGCCCCGGGCGGGTACATCGCAAAATGGCTCTCGAAGTCCTCGAGACCCAGGTACAAGCCGCGATTCATCGCCTCGCGCAGGCTGTTCATCAACTGCAGATAGCTGTCGCACGGCCACGCTTGACCCGGCTCGATCCACTGAATGTGATCACCGCGAATGCCCTCGCGAATTTCTGACGTCGGCCCGCGCCCCACGGCAGCCGGGGCCAGTTCACCCTCGGCTGCACGTTTACGGCACTCGGCCGCCAACGCTCGGGTCAGATCCAGAGGCAGGAAGATATTCTGCTGCGACCAGCCCTGTTCGGCCAGGTCATCGACGATACGTAACAGCAGCGGGTGATCAGAGGGTATTTGCATGGCGCGCATAGTATTCCTGTGCCCGAAAATCCGACAGAGCCGTGCAGCGCTTTGATACGAATTCTCGACAAGTCTGTATGCCGCACGGAGAATAGTCGCCTGCTGACAGGAGTCCCTATGCGCCGTTTGCTTTTCTCACTGCTGATGTTCTGCGTAATGCCCGCCTGGGCAGACGGCCACGACCAGTTGTACAAGGTCGCCGGTTGGCCGGAACAGCGCGCGCATTTCAATGACGCCCTGTCGGCGGCCCAGCAACGCTATCAGAACAGCTTGCCGCCGGCGGTGTTTCAAGCACTGGTGAACAACAGCAACAAGCGCTTTGCCCCGCAAGCCGTGGACCAGCGAGCCGAAGCGCAACTGCGCAAGACCCTAGCCGATCCGCAACCGGCACTGGCGTTTTTTCAGTCGCCCTTGGGCAGGAAAATCGTCGCTGCAGAATTGCTGGCGACCCGGCGCGATCAATTGGCAAAAAACGCCAAGGGCCTGCCGAAGATGCAAGTCAGCGATAACCGCCAACTGATCATCGGCCACCTGGCCCAGGCGCTGCCCGCCCGTGAGGCGGGTGCGGAAGTCAGTCTGGCCATTGCCGGTGTTGCCGCCGACAGCCTCAGTTCGATGATCCCCGGCTTGCTGGGGGGTGGACAGGCGCAAGGCATGTTGAATGGGCAGCGCCAGCGTTTGATGGACCAGATCGGCAGTGATTTGAACAATACGCTGCTTTACGTTTACCGCGACCTGTCGGACAACGAACTGGAAGAGTTCGCGACATTTGCCGAGTCCGCTGAGGGCAAGGCTTATTATCAGGCAGCGCTGGCGGCGATTCGGGCGGGGTTGGCGGTGGGGCAGAATCCTTGAGTCCAGATCGGTCATCTTGCGCCGGGCAGATCGCTATCGCTGCGGATCCCGGCCATTGATCCGCTTGCTCAAAAACCCGAAATACTCCTGCCGCATCGCCAACGTCTCGTTCGCCAAATGATGCCGCCCCTGCGGCAGCATGAAAACCTGCGGTCGATCGAACTTGGCGTTCAAGACAGCCAGATTGTGCTGCCAGTCCACCGTCATATCGGCCTGCCCCTGCACAATCAGCGGACGTCGAGTGCTGACCGGTGCACCTTCTATACGCTTGATCCAGCGTGCCAGCGCGCCAACCCACGCGGTCGGCAAGCGCCGCGGCTGTAACGGATCGGCCTGCAGGAATGGCAGAAAATCCGGATCGTTGGAATTCTCGCTGAAGCGTCGGGCGATGCCTTTGACGAAAGGCTTGAGCACGTAATAACTGAGTTGCGACCAGCCCCAGGCGCGCGGCCGCACCAACGGCGACAAGAGGATGACCTGACCTTGTGCCGGGCTGTCCGCGCCCACATTCAACACGTGATCAATCACGATCGCTCCACCGGTGCTTTGCCCGCATAGATGCCACGGCTTCGGCAAATCCAGCGCTTGCGCCTCGATAAACAGTCCTTGCAGCGTGTCTTGATACTCTTCGAAATCCTCGATGCTCGCCCGCTCGCCGCTGGACAGTCCATGCCCGGGCAAGTCGCAGGCAATCACCGCAAAACCCTGATCCAGCGCCCACTCGATCACATGCCGATACAGCCCTGTGTGATCGTAGAAACCGTGGAACAACAGCAGCGTCGCCTTCGCCCGCTTGGGCCACCAGACCTGGCTGACCACTTCGTAACCCCTCACCTCGAAGCGCCCCAGACCGCTGCGCAACTCGCGCCCGGGGAAATCCACACCGTAGAAGCGCCGATAAGCCTGCGCTTGCTCCGACAGCGGCTGCCACTCGGCCAATGGTCCAAGGCTGGCACGCAGAAGATCAGGATCGAAGTTGGCAGGCATGGATGATTCCAAAACATGAAACAGACTTTATGGGCCTGCGATATTCATCTGTCGCGGCAAGCATGGCAAGCTGGGCGATCTTCGAGGACCCCAACCCATGCGTTCGCCACACCGCGCCACACTGCTTGCCTGCCTGCTCGCTCTCGTGTGCGCCGGCGTGTTGTGGGCGGCGTACGACTGGTTTCAGGGGCGCTACCTGCGCGCATTCAGTTCCCACACGGCGGTGTTCTCCGGCGATCCCTTGCGCCTTCCCGATCAGCTCGCCGGCCCCGGCGCGATCCGCCTCGTGCACTTCTGGGATCCGGCCTGCCCATGCAATGTCGGCAATCAACAACACCTCACCGAACTGGTCGCCCGCTACGCGCCCCAAGGTGTGGAATTTTACGCGGTGCAAAAACCGGGCAGCCACGGACAGTTGCCCGAGACGCTGGGGAATCTGAAAAACATTACGGTTTTACCCGGCACGGAACAGGTACCCGCCAGCCCTGCCGTGGCGATCTGGGATCGCAGCGGCAAACTGGCGTACTTCGGGCCATACAGCGAGGGCCTCACGTGCAATTCCAGTAACAGTTTTATCGAGCCGATCCTGCAGGCCTTGAACGAAGGCCGCGCGGTGTATGCCACGCACACGTTGGCAGTGGGGTGCTACTGCCCGTGGCCCGCCACAACTGCGAAGCAGGAAAAACCCGGCAATACGAATCCCTCCTAAGGATGATGGGCCAAGTCAACAAGGCGTGTTAAACAGTGGCGCCGGGGAACTGCTGCCACTCATAACAAGAACAAGGAATTCTCATGAAGCGTCTGCTGACCGCACTCATCCTGCTCATCGTCGTGCTCGTCGCCGGTCTCGGCTGGTACGTCTACAGCAAGCAGCCGACACGCCAGGGCATGGTTGAGTTGCAGCATCTGCAGGGGTCGGTCACCGTGCGCTACGACGAGCGTGGCGTGCCGCATATTCGTGCTGAAAACGAACCGGACCTGTACCGCGCCCTCGGCTATGTGCACGCTCAGGACCGGCTGTTTCAAATGGAAATTCTGCGCCGTCTCGCCCGTGGCGAGCTGGCCGAAGTGCTGGGACCGAAACTGCTCGACAGCGACAAGTTGATGCGCAGCCTGCGCATTCGCGAACGGGCCGAAACCTACCTGGTGAATCTGGACAAGCAGTCACCGACTTTCATCGCCCTGCAGGCCTACCTCGATGGCATCAACCAGTATCAGGACAACCATCCCAAGCCTGCGGAATTCGATGCCCTGGGTATTTCCAGGCGCCCGTTTACCGCGCAGGACACCATCAGCATCGCCGGCTACATGGCTTACAGCTTCGCCGCCGCGTTTCGCACCGAACCCTTGTTGACCTACGTGCGCGATCAGTTGGGCAGCGACTACCTGAACGTGTTTGATCTCGACTGGCAGCCTAACGGCGTGCTGGCCAATCACCGCAAAAACGCCGCTCCAGCGCTTTCCAGCAGCGACTGGCAAGACCTCAACGCCCTCGCCCGCCTCAGCGAACAGGTGCTGGCCGACAACGGCCTGCCGCAGTTCGAAGGCAGCAACGCCTGGGTGGTCGCCGGCAGCCGCACCAAAAGCGGCAAGCCGCTGCTGGCCGGTGATCCGCACATTCGTTTTTCTGCGCCGTCGGTGTGGTACGAAGCGCAGCTTTCGGCGCCGGGCTTTGATCTTTATGGGCACTACCAGGCGTTGATGCCGTTTGCATCCCTCGGTTTGAACAGTCAATTCGGCTGGAGCATCACCATGTTCCAGAACGATGATCTGGATCTGATCGCCGAGAAGGTCAATCCGGACAATCCGAATCAGGTGTGGTATCGCGGCAACTGGGTGGACATGGTCACCAGCGAGCAGCAGATCGCGGTCAAGGGCCAGGCACCGGTGACGCTGGTGCTGCGCCAGTCGCCGCACGGTCCGATCGTCAACGATGCCCTGGGCAAAGGCGTCGGTAAAACGCCGATCGCCATGTGGTGGGGCTTCCTCGAAAGCGAGAACCCGATCCTTGAAGGTTTCTACCAGCTCAACCGCGCCGACACGCTGGCAAAGGCGCGCAGTGCCGCTGCCAAGGTTCAGGCGCCGGGCCTGAACATCGTTTGGGCCAACGCCAAGGGCGACATCGGCTGGTGGGCGGCGGCGCAACTGCCGAGGCGTCCGGCGGGCGCGCGGCCCTGGTTCATCCTCGATGGCGGTAGCGGCGAGGCAGACAAGGAAGGTTTTTACCCGTTCAGCGCCAATCCGCAGGAAGAGAACCCGGCGCGCGGCTACATCGTTTCGGCCAACTTCCAACCGGTGTCACCGGCCGGCATCGAAATCCCGGGCTATTACAACCTGGCCGATCGGGGGCAGCAGCTCAACCTCGAACTCGGCGACAACAACATCAAATGGGATCTGGAGACGAGCAAAAAACTGCAGCTGGGCACCACCACCGGCTACGGTCCGCGCCTGCTCGCGCCGTTGTTGTCGGTGTTGCGCGAAGCGACGAGCGACGCGGGCGAGCTGAAAATGATCGAGCAACTGGCGAAGTGGAAAGGCGACTATCCGCTGGATTCCACCAGCGCCACGCTATTCAACCAGTTTCTGTTCAACCTGGCCGACGCGACGATGCACGACGAACTGGGCAATGACTTTTTCGAAACGCTGCTCTCGACCCGAGTGATCGATGCTGCGCTGCCACGTCTTGCCGCGAATGCCGATTCGCCGTGGTGGGATAACCGCAACACCCTCGACAAGGAAACGCGCGCCGATACGGTGAAGCGGGCATGGCAAGCGAGCCTTGCGCATCTCAGGACCACGCTGGGTAGCGATGCCGGGCAATGGCAGTGGGGCAAGGCGCACACACTGACGCACGGCCATCCGCTGGGTCAGCAGAAGCCGCTGGACCGCGTGTTTAACGTCGGCCCGTTCGCCGCGCCGGGCAGCCATGAAGTGCCGAACAATCTGTCATCGAAAATCGGCCCGGCGCCGTGGCCCGTGACTTACGGCCCCTCGACCCGCCGCCTGATCGACTTCGCCGACCCGGAGCACAGCCTGACCGTCAACCCGGTGGGCCAGAGCGGTGTGCCGCTGGACAAGCACTATGAGGATCAGGCCGAGGCGTATATCGAAGGGGTGTATTTCCAGGCGTATCTCAATGATGAAGAAGTCACGGCCAATACGCGTAGTACGTTGAAGCTGCTGCCAACGAGGTCAGGGCAATAGATTTCTGTTGGCCGGACGGGCGCTTTCGCGGGCAAGTCGGATCGCCGCCCGGCCACCAGCAACAAGTCGTACGCCTCCAACGCTTCGCTGAAATGCCGATGGGCATTGAGCGCCAACCGTTGGAGCAAGGCATCACCCCGTCCGGGTTTCAAGCTTGCCTGTGGTGAGGGAAGGTGTTTTGGCGAGGGGCTTATCGTGGCGAGGGGGCTTGCCCCCGTTGGGCTGCCCAGCGGCCCCGCAAGCATGGGAGTACTGCGCACTCCAACGGGGGCAAGCCCCCTCGCCACAATAAGCCTCTTGGCCGCAACAAACCTCTGGCCACAAAATCGTCCGCTTTCGCGAGCAAGCTCGCTGCCACAGGGGCCAGGTTGACCACAGATTTGTGATCAACCTGATGGCTCAACCGGCTTGCGGCGCTGGCGCCCGACGCACATCCGGCTGCTTCCACGAATCGGCGGCGCTTTCTTCGATCGCTTGCTGAATCGCACGCTTGCGCGCTTCTTCGGCACGGCGGCTGAAGAACCACACCAAAAACGTCATCAGCGACACCGCCAGCAGAATCAGGCTGGCCACGGCGTTGATCTCGGGCTTCACGCCCAGACGCACCGCCGAGAACACTTCCATCGGCAAGGTGGTCGAGCCCGGCCCCGAAACGAAGCTCGCCAGCACCAGATCATCCAGCGACAGCGCGAACGACATCATGGCGCCCGCACCCAGCGACGGCGCGATCATCGGAATGGTGATCAGGAAAAACACCTTCCACGGCCGTGCGCCGAGGTCCATCGCCGCCTCTTCGATGGACAGGTCCAGCTCGCGCAAACGCGCCGACACCACCACCGCCACGTACGCCGAACAGAACGTCGTGTGAGCGATCCAGATGGTGACGATGCCACGCTCCTGCGGCCAACCGATCATCTGCGCCATCGCCACGAACAGCAGCAACAGCGACAGACCGGTGATCACTTCCGGCATCACCAGCGGTGCCGTGACCAGGCCACCGAACAGCGTGCGCCCCTTGAAGTGGCTGATGCGCGTCAGCACGAAGGCCGCCAGCGTGCCCAGCGCCACCGCCGCCACCGCCGTGTAGCAGGCGATCTCCAGCGAACGCAGCACCGAGCCCATCAGTTGCGAGTTGTCCATCAAGCCGACGTACCACTTGATCGACCAGCCGCCCCACACCGTCACCAGTTTCGAGGCGTTGAACGAGTAGATCACCAGGATCAGCATCGGCGCGTAAATGAACAGCAAACCCACGACCAGCATGAAACTCGAGAAACGGAAGCGCTTCATTACTTGCCCTCCATTTCTTTGGCCTGGCTACGGTTGAACAGAATGATCGGCACGATCAGGATCGCCAGCATCACCACCGCCAGGGCAGATGCCACCGGCCAGTCACGGTTATTGAAGAATTCCTGCCACAGCACTTTACCGATCATCAACGTTTCCGGGCCGCCGAGCAGTTCCGGAATCACAAACTCACCCACAACCGGAATGAACACCAGCATGCAGCCGGCGATGATGCCGTTCTTGGACAGTGGAATGGTGATCTTCCAGAAGCTGTTGAAAGTACTTGAACCCAGGTCGGACGCGGCTTCCAGCAAACTGTTGTCGTGCTTCACCAGGTTGGCGTAAAGCGGCAGGATCATGAACGGCAGGTAGGAATAAACAACCCCGATATAAACCGCCAGGTTGGTATTGAGGATTTGCAGCGGCTCGTCGATCCAGCCCATGGTCATCAAAAAACCATTGAGCAAGCCATTGTTACTGAGGATGCCCATCCACGCGTAGACGCGAATCAGAATCGCGGTCCAGGTCGGCATCATGATCAGCAGCACCAGCACCGTCTGCATCTCTTTGCGCGCGCTGGCGATGGCGTAGGCCATCGGGTAACCGATCAGCAGGCAGAGCACGGTGCTGATCAGCGCCATCTTCAGCGAGCCGAGATAGGCGGCGATGTACAACTCGTCGCCGGCCAGCATCGCGTAGTTGCCCAGGTTCAGCAGCAACTGCAATTTTTGCTCGGCGAACGTGTAGATTTCGGTGTACGGCGGAATAGCGACGTCGGCTTCAGCGAAGCTGATCTTCAACACGATGAAGAACGGCAGCATGAAGAACAGGAACAGCCAGATGAATGGAACCCCGATGACCAGCTGACGGCCACCGGGAATTATTCGGTTGAGGCGGCGTTTGAACTTGCGCATGTTCATGAGCGAAGCACCACGCCGCTGTCGTCTTCCCACCAGACGAACACCTGATCGCCCCAGGTCGGACGCTGACCGCGACGCTCGGCGTTGGCGACGAACGACTGCACGATTTTGCCACTCGGCAACTCGACATAGAACACCGAATGGCCGCCGAGGTAGGCGATATCGTGGACCTTGCCGCTCGACCAGTTGTATTCACAGGTCGGCATGTCGGCAGTGACCAGCAACTTTTCCGGGCGGATCGCGTAAGTGACCGACTTGTCCTGCACCGAGGTGCTGATGCCGTGCCCGACGAAAATATTGCGGTCCAGATCCTTGCAAGTAATCAGTGCATGCCCTTCGGCGTCGTCCACCACTTCGCCTTCGAAGATATTGACGTTACCGATGAATTCGCAGACCAGGCGACTGGTCGGGGTTTCGTAGATATCGATCGGGCTGCCGATCTGTGCGATCCAGCCCAGGTGCATGATCGCGATACGCTCGGCCATGGTCATGGCCTCTTCCTGATCGTGCGTTACCATCACGCAGGTTACGCCGACGCGCTCGATGATCTCGACCAGTTCCAGCTGCATTTGCGAACGCAGTTTTTTGTCCAGTGCGCCCATCGGCTCGTCGAGCAGCAACAGCTTGGGACGCTTGGCCAACGAGCGCGCCAGCGCCACACGCTGGCGCTGACCGCCGGACAACTGATGCGGCTTGCGCTTGGCATATTGGCTCATCTGCACCAGCTTGAGCATCTCGGCCACGCGCGCATCGACTTCAGTTGCCGGAATCTTGTCCTGCTTGAGGCCGAAGGCGATGTTCTGCGCCACGGTCATGTGCGGGAACAAGGCGTAGGACTGGAACATCATGTTGATTGGCCGCTCGTACGGCGGCATGTCGGTGATGTCTACGCCATCGAGGAAAATGCGCCCCTCCGTGGGCCGTTCGAAGCCTGCGAGCATGCGCAGCAATGTGGATTTGCCCGATCCCGAGCCGCCAAGCAAGGCGAAGATTTCACCTTTCTTGATCTCCAGGGACACATCGTCCACGGCAATCGTCTCGTCGAACTTCTTGGTGACCCGGTCGATCTTGACCAGCACCTGCTTCGGTGTCTGGTCGCCCTCGAGGGCTTTCTTGTAGGCGCCGGAGGCAACTGCCATTTACGAAACTCCCAACAAAATTGCAGTTCACCTCAAGCGGGCGAACCTTGGATAGTTTGAGCCTTGAAGCTATTTGCCCGACTTGACCTTGGTCCAGCTGCGGGTCATCAAGCGTTGAATGTTCGGTGGTAACTCGATCGACACGTAGGCTTTGTCGAGTACTGCTTGCGGCGGATAAATCGATTCGTCCGTGCGGATGGACTGCTCCATCAACGTGTCTGAGCCAGGGTTAGGGTTGGCGTAACCCACGTAGTCACTGACCTGGGCGATCACCTCAGGTTTGAGCAGATAGTTGATGAAGGCGTGCGCTTGCTTGGCGTTGCCCGAGTCTTTCGGGATTGCCAGCATGTCGAACCAGAGCGCGCCGCCCTCTTTGGGAATCGAGTAGGCAATGTCGACACCTTTGCCCGCTTCGGCCGCGCGGGCCTTGGCCTGGAAGATGTCACCGGAAAAGCCGATGGCGACGCAGATGTCACCATTGGCCAGGTCGGCGATGTATTTGGAGGAGTGGAAATACGTCACGTATGGACGCACTTTCAGCAACTTGGCTTCGGCCTTTTTGTAATCTTCAGGGTTGGTGCTATTGGCGTCGAGGCCCATGTAGTTGAGCACGGTGGGCATCATTTCATCGGCAGAGTCGAGAAATGCCACGCCGCAGCTTTGCAGCTTCTTGATGTTTTCCGGCTCGAAGACCACGTCCCACGATTCGATCTTGTCGAGGCCGAGCACAGCCTTGACCTTTTCAACGTTGTAACCGATGCCGTTGGTGCCCCACAGATACGGCACGGCGTACAGGTTGCCCGGGTCGTTCTGTTCCAGACGCTTGAGCAGCACCGGATCGAGGTTGGCGTAGTTGGGCAGTTGTTTCTTGTCGAGCTTCTGGAAAGCACCGGCCTTGATCTGTTTGCCGAGAAAATGGTTGGACGGCACGACCACGTCGTAACCGGTGCGACCGGCCAGCAGTTTGCCTTCCAGGGTTTCATTGGAGTCGAACACGTCGTAAACCGGTTTGATGCCGGTCTCTTTTTCGAAGTCCGCCAGGGTGGTCTCGCCGACGTAGTCCGACCAATTATAAATATGCACGGTACCGGCAGCCTGAACACCGACCGCCAGCGTGAGCCCGGCGCCGACCAGTAATGCATTGCGTAACAGAGAAAAAATTGGCAAGTGGAGGTCCTCTAAATTAGTTGGGCCCAAGTTGCCCGCGTTACATGACAGCCAAGGCTGTCCGGCAATCAACCGGCGCGCAACTTACCTTCGATAAACCATTCCAGCAAACTTTATGAAAATCCTTGTAGGAACGGGCTTGCTCGCGAAGGTCGCCAACGATGACGCGGAGTGTCTGATAGCCCGCGGTGTTGCGAATTTCTTCGCGAGCAAGCTCGCTCCTACAATGGTCATTTACCGGATTTGATCTTGGTCCAGCTGCGCGTCAGGATCCGCTGGGTCGCGGCCGGCAGGTCGGCAATCGCGTACAGCTTGGCCAGCACGTCCGCAGGCGGGTAGACGCCCGGGTCTTCGGTAATGTCTTTTTCCACCAACGGCGTTGCGGCCGAGTTGCCGTTCGGGAAGCGTACGGCGTTGGTGATTTCAGCCATGATTTCCGGCTTCATCAGGAAGGTCATGAACTTGTAGGCGCCTTCGACGTTTTCGGCATCTTTAGGGATGGCGACCATGTCGTAGAAACTGCCTGCACCTTCTTTCGGAATGTTGTAGCTGACTTTGACCTTGTCACCGGCTTCAGCGGCGCGCGCTTTAGCCTGGTAGATGTCGCCCGAGTAACCCACGGCTACGCAGATGTTGCCGTTGGCCAGGTCAGAGATGTACTTGGACGAATGGAAGTAGCCCACCGAAGGACGGATCTTCAGGAACAGTGCTTCGGCTTCGGCCAATTGTTTTTTGTCCTGGCTGTCGGTTGGATAGCCCAGGTAGTGCAACGCCACCGGAATCATCTCGGTTGGAGAATCGAGGAAACTGATACCGCACGATTTCAACTTCGCAGCGTTTTCAGGTTTGAACAGCAAGTCCCAGGAATTGGTCGGCGCATCGGCACCCAGCGCAGCCTTGACCTTCTCGGCGTTGAAACCAATACCAATCGAACCCCACATGTACGGGAAAGCGTGTTCGTTGCCCGGGTCACTCACCGAGACCGCTTTGAGCAGGTCGGCGTTAAGGTTTTTCCAGTCAGGCAGTTTGGATTTGTCCAACTTCTGATAGACCCCGGCCTTGATCTGCTTGGCCAGGAAGTTGTTCGACGGCACGACGATGTCGTACCCGGACTTGCCTGCCAGCAATTTGGCTTCCAGGGTTTCGTTGCTGTCGAAGACGTCATAAACGACTTTGATCCCCGACTCGGCTTCGAATTTCTTGACGGTATCCGGTGCGATGTAATCGGACCAGTTGTACACGTGCAGGACTTTGTCATCGGCCTGAACTGCGCCTGCCATCACGCCCATCAGGGACATGGCGAGGAGGGTCTTGCCAGCTATCTTCATACCTAATGCCTTCATGGGTAATGCTCCAGTTTTTCTTTTTAACCGCATGCTCGGCAGCCTCTCCCGGTCATCCGAACGGTGGGTAGTCTGGCAAGATCCAGGGCAGGCTTTCAAGGAAAGACCCAGCCTTCGTTTTGCTCCGGGCAAAATGCGCGCATCGCACTTCGCAGAGAGCCTAGCACTTAGCCCTGCAACGCACTCAGCGTCAGGTCCAGACACTTGCGTGCCTTGGTCACCAGCTCATCGATTTCAGCCCTGGTAATCACCAGTGGCGGCGCAATGATCATGGTGTCGCCGACGGCGCGCATGATCAGGCCGTTTTCGAAACAGAACGTGCGGCAGATCATGCCTACACCCTTGCCTTCGTAACGCTTGCGCGTGGCCTTGTCCTGAACCAGTTCGATGGCCCCCAACAGGCCAACCCCGCGCACTTCCCCCACCAACGGGTGATCGTTCAGCTCCCGCAGACGCTTTTGCAAATAGGGTGCCGACTCTGCGTGAACGCGCTCGATAATTTTCTCGTCGCGCATGATGCGGATATTTTCCAGCGCCACCGCCGCTGCCACAGGATGGCCGGAGTACGTGAAACCGTGGTTGAAATCGCCGCCTTCGTTGAGCACCGCGACCACCTCGTCGCGCACGATTAACCCCCCCATCGGGATGTAACCGGAAGTCAGGCCTTTGGCGATGGTCATCATGTCGGGTTTGAGGTCGTAGAAATCGGTACCAAACCACTCACCGGTGCGGCCGAAACCACAGATCACTTCGTCCGCGACGAACAGGATGTCGTACTTGGCGAGGATTTCCTTGATGCGCGGCCAGTAGGTTTCTGGCGGAATAATCACGCCGCCGGCACCCTGGATCGGCTCGGCAATAAAGGCACCGACGTTATCCACGCCCACTTCGAGAATTTTTGCTTCCAGCTGATTGGCCGCCCACACACCGAACTCTTCCGGCGTCATGTCGCCGCCTTCGGCGAACCAGTACGGCTGCGCAATGTGAACGATGCCCGGAATCGGCAAATCGCCCTGCTCGTGCATGTAAGTCATGCCACCCAGGCTCGCGCCGGCCACGGTGGACCCGTGATAACCGTTCTTGCGACTGATGATGACCTTCTTGTTTGGCTGGCCCTTGATCGCCCAGTAATGGCGGACCATACGCAGCATCGTGTCGTTGCCTTCAGAACCGGAACCGGTGAAGAACACGTGGTTCATGCCTTGCGGCGCGATGTCGGCGATGGCTTTGGCCAATTCCAGCACCGGCGGGTGAGCGGTCTGGAAGAACAGGTTGTAATAAGGGAGTTCGCGCATTTGCTTGCTGGCAGCGTCAGCCAGTTCATCACGACCGTAACCGATCGCCACACACCACAGGCCGGCCATGCCGTCGAGAATCTTGTTGCCTTCGCTGTCCCACAGGTACACACCTTTGGCGCTGGTGATGATGCGCGGGCCTTTCTCTTTCAGCTGCTTGAAATCGCTGAACGGGGCCAGGTGATGATCGTTGCTCAGGGTCTGCCATTCACGGGTTTGCGGATTGTTGCTGGTCATGCGAATTCTCCTAAAAAGATCAGCTGAAAGCGCCGCCCGACAGCGGCGGCGCCCGGCGTGTCAGACGGCGAAAAGCAGGAATTCCCGCTCCCACGAACTGATCACGCGCTTGAAGTTTTCATGCTCGGCCCGCTTGACCGCGACGTAGCCCGTGATGAATTTTTTGCCCAGGTATTTCTCGACAGTCGCGCTGTGTTCCATACGTTCCAGCGCGTCTTCGATGGTCAGCGGCAGGCGCAGGTTGCGGCGTTCATAGCCACGACCGACTACCGGCGCGCTTGGGTTCAGCCCTTCGACCATGCCGATGTAGCCGCAGAGCAGGCTCGCGGCAATCGCCAGGTACGGGTTGGCGTCGGCGCCCGGCAGGCGGTTTTCCACCCGACGGTTTTGCGGCCCGGCATCCGGAACCCGCAGGCCCACGGTGCGGTTTTCTTCGCCCCACTCCACGTTCACCGGTGCCGATGTGTCCGGCAGGAAGCGGCGGAACGAATTGACGTTGGGCGCAAACAACGGCAGCAGTTCGGGGATGAGTTTCTGCAAGCCACCGATGTGGTGCAGGAACAACTGGCTCATGGTCCCGTCTTCGTTGGAGAACACGTTTTTGCCGGTCTCGAGGCTGATGATGCTCTGGTGCAAATGCATCGCGCTGCCCGGCTCGCCGGTCATGGGTTTGGCCATGAAGGTCGCCGCGACGTTATGCTTGAGCGCCGCTTCACGCATGGTGCGTTTGAAGATCAGGATCTGGTCGGCGAGGGACAAGGCATCGCCGTGACGGAAGTTGATTTCCATCTGCGCAGTGCCGTCCTCGTGGATCAGCGTATCGAGGTCCAGCTCCTGCAATTCGCACCAGTCGTAAACGTCTTCGAACAGCGGGTCGAACTCGTTCGCCGCTTCGATCGAGAACGACTGGCGGCCAGTTTCCGGACGACCGGAACGGCCAATCGGCGGTTGCAGCGGGTAGTCCGGGTCGTCGCTGCGTTTAGTCAGGTAAAACTCCATTTCCGGCGCCACGATGGGCTGCCAGCCTTTGTCGGCATAGAGCTTCAACACTTTCTTGAGTACGTTACGCGGCGACAGCTCGATCGGGTTGCCTTGCTTGTCATAAGCGTCGTGGATCACCTGAGCGGTCGGCTCGATGGACCAGGGCACCATGTAAACCGCGTTCTGGTCGGGGCGGCAAATCATGTCGATGTCGGCCGGATCGAGCAGTTCGTAATAGATGTCGTCTTCGACATAGTCGCCGGTCACGGTCTGCAACAGAACGCTCTCGGGCAGGCGCATGCCTTTTTCAGCGATGAACTTGTTGGTCGGCGAAATCTTGCCCCGGGTGATCCCGGTCAAGTCGGCGATCATGCATTCGACTTCTGTGATCTTGTGGTCTTTCAACCAATCGGTGAGCTGGTCGAGGTTGTTACTCATAAATGCCTCTTAGGCTGAGTTTCCTGACTTTAATGAGTCAGGCGTTGTTTGACGCATGGGCGTCGCTTGGTACAAATTGCCACTGCCATTACCGCGCACGGATACCCGCCGCGACAGTGGCATGGGCAGGCATTGTAGGGTTTTCGCGGGCAGAATCATGAGCGGTGCAAGACGCATTGTCTGGGCCACACTCGGGAAACAGTTCTATATTGTCAGGAGAGCCGGTAAACAGACTGCCACAGAGCCCGTCCAGAATATCGGACGCTACCGGCACAAAGGTCTGCAGCGGGCAGGTGGTGACGCCGATTAACGGCAGGCAAGACATGAAGCACCCCGGTATTATTGCTGTTATGGGTTTGAATCGAGCTTAGCCTTGTTCATTTTTTTACACAACACCCCCGTAAAAAATACAACACGGTCCGCTCAAGCCCGTGCCAGGCAAAGCGCTCAAACCCATAAAAGCGCCCCAAAGTGCCGCAAAAAAGCCCCACAGGCGCTTTTTCAGGGCAAAAAAGGCCTCGCTTGACTTCGGCATGCCGTTCGGGTTGACTGAAACCCGAAGAGATCAATGATTGATATTTTTAACAACAAAGGTGTTGCATCATGTCGGTACCCCCGCGTGCCGTTCAGCTTAACGAAGCGAACGCGTTCCTTAAGGAACATCCTGAGGTTCTGTACGTCGACCTTCTGATTGCGGATATGAATGGTGTGGTGCGCGGCAAGCGCATCGAACGCACCAGTCTCCACAAGGTTTACGAGAAAGGCATCAACCTGCCGGCCTCCCTATTTGCTCTGGATATCAATGGCTCGACGGTGGAAAGCACCGGCCTGGGTCTGGACATCGGCGATGCTGACCGAATCTGCTATCCAATCCCGGACACCCTGTGCAATGAGCCCTGGCAGAAGCGCCCTACCGCGCAACTGTTAATGACCATGCATGAGCTCGAAGGCCAGCCGTTCTTTGCCGACCCGCGAGAAGTACTGGCCAATGTAGTGCGCAAGTTCGACGACATGGGGCTGACCATCTGCGCCGCGTTCGAACTGGAGTTCTACCTGATCGACCAGGAGAACGTGAACGGTCGTCCGCAACCGCCACGCTCGCCAGTTTCCGGCAAACGCCCGCATTCGACACAGGTTTACCTGATCGACGACCTCGACGAATACGTCGACTGCCTCCAGGACATTCTGGAAGGTGCGAAAGAGCAAGGCATCCCGGCCGACGCGATCGTCAAGGAAAGTGCCCCGGCGCAGTTCGAAGTGAACCTGCACCACGTCGCCGACCCGATCAAGGCGTGCGACTACGCGGTACTGCTCAAGCGTCTGATCAAGAACATCGCCTACGACCATGAAATGGACACCACTTTCATGGCCAAGCCTTACCCGGGCCAGGCCGGCAATGGTCTGCATGTACACATTTCGATTCTTGATAAAGACGGCAAAAATATTTTTGCCAGCGAGGATCCCGAGCAGAACGCCGCGCTGCGTCACGCGATCGGCGGTGTGCTCGAGACCCTGCCGGCGCAGATGGCTTTCCTCTGCCCGAACGTCAACTCGTACCGTCGTTTCGGCGCACAATTTTACGTGCCGAATTCGCCGTGCTGGGGCCTGGACAACCGCACCGTAGCGATTCGCGTGCCGACCGGTTCCTCGGACGCCGTGCGTATCGAACATCGGGTGGCCGGTGCCGATGCCAACCCGTACCTGCTGATGGCTTCGGTCCTGGCGGGCGTGCACCACGGTCTGACCAACAAGATCGAACCGGGCGCACCCGTGGAAGGCAACAGCTACGAGCAGAACGAGCAAAGCCTGCCGAACAACCTGCGCGATGCATTGCGCGAGCTGGACGACAGCGAAGTCATGGCCAGGTACATCGATCCGAAATACATCGATATCTTTGTGGCCTGCAAGGAAAGTGAGCTGGAGGAGTTTGAACACTCCATCTCCGACCTTGAGTACAACTGGTATCTGCATACCGTGTAAGCGGTTGCAGCAAAAAAAGAACGCCGCCGGCCTCACAGCCTGTGGCGTTTTTTTATGGCCGCCGAAACATCCCGTGGCGAGGGGGCTCGCCCCCGCTGGAGTGCGCAGCGCTCCCTTTGATGGCCCGATACAGTTCTGTCAGGCATACCGCACTGGCTGGCTTTGGGGCTGCTGCGCAGCCCAACGGGGGTAAACCCCCTCGCCACAGGTAAACACCCTCACCACAGATAAATCCCCTCGCCACAGGTAAACCCCTCACCACAGGTGAACGTTTTTTTATGGCCGACGAAATATCCCGTGGCGAGGGGGCTTGCCCCCGCTGGAGTGCGCAGCGCTCCCTTTGATGGCGCGATAGAGTTCTGTCAGGCATACCGCACTGGCTGGCTTTGGGGCTGCTGCGCAGCCCAACGGGGGTAAACCCCCTCGCCACAGGTAAACCCCCTCACCAGAGGTAAATACCCTCACCACAGATAAATCCCCTCGCCACAGGTGAACGTTTTTTTATGGCCGACGAAATATCCCGTGGCGAGGGGGCTTGCCCCCGCTGGAGTGCGCAGCGCTCCCTTTGATGGCGCGATAGAGTTCTGTCAGGCATACCGCACTGGCTGGCTTTGGGGCTGCTGCGCAGCCCAACGGGGGTAAACCCCCTCGCCACAGGTAAACACCCTCACCACAGGTGAACCCCTTGCCACAGGTAAACACCCTCACCACAGATAAATCCCCTCACCTCAGGGATGTGGAACATCTCTGCGCTCTGCGTACAATGCCCGCTGCCCCGCAGGAGACTCCAATGACGCGCACCGCCACCGTTCGCAAACCCCGCGCCCGCAGTCAGGCACGGATCGATTCGATACTCGACGCCGCGCGCACGTTGCTGGCGGCCGAGGGCGTGGCCAGCCTGTCGATTTACGGCGTCGCCGAGCGCGCGCAAATCCCGCCCTCCTCCGTCTACCACTTCTTCGCCAGCGTCCCGGCCCTGCTCGAAGCGCTGACCGCCGACGTTCACGCGGCTTTCCGCGCCTGCCTGCAAGCGCCCATCGACCACCATGCCCTGCACAACTGGCACGACCTGTCGCGCCTGGTCGAACAGCGAATGCTTGCGATCTACGACGAAGACGCCGCCGCCCGCCAGTTGATCCTCGCCCAGCACGGTCTGACCGAAGTGACCCAGGCTGACCGTCAGCACGACATCGAACTGGGCGACTTGATGCACAAGCTGTTCGATCACCATTTCGAACTGCCGAAACTGCCCACCGATGTCGACGTGTTCGCGCTGGCCATGGAGCTGGGTGATCGGGTCTACGCGCGCTCGGTGCAGCAACACGGGCAGATTACGCCGCGCATGGCCGAGGAAGGGATGCGGGTGTTTGATGCGTATCTGGGGTTGTATTTGCCGCCGTATCTGCACAAGCGCGCGGTTTCAGGCTGATCTCTGGGGCGGCTGCTATGGCCTCATCGCGAGCAGGCTCGCTCCCACACTGGATCTTCAGTGAACACAGCATGTGTGTACTACAAAAATCCCTGTGGGAGCGAGCCTGCTCGCGATGGCCGCGCCGCTGATATGACCTGTTCACACCCATAAAAAACCCCGAAAGGCTCGCGCCGTCCGGGGCTGCAGGTGGCGCATGCATCACAACTTGGCGATCGACACTTCCGTGGATTTCACAAACGCGATCACCTCGCTGCCGACCACCAGTTCCAGCTCTTTCACCGAGCGTGTGGTGATCACCGAAGTGACGATGCCGGAAGCGGTCTGCACGTCGATTTCCGACAGCACGTCACCCAGCACGATTTCCTTGATGTGGCCTTTGAACTGATTACGCACGTTAATGGCTTTGATGGTCATACGATTTCTCCTAGGGTCGAAAAAATCAGCTGCCAGTGGCAAGCCTCAAACTGCAAGTAAAAGCGATCCACTCCACTTGCAGCTTGTCGCTTGCAACTTGCCGCTGCTTCTATTGCGCCCAGCGCAATTGCGTGGGCAAGGGTGGAACAGGTTCCGGTTCCGGCGGTTGGCCGGGCAATGCGAGAACGCGGTTGAGGACTTCGGTTTCCAGCGTCGCCAGTCGATGAGAGCCACGCACCCGAGGGCGCGGGAGTTCGACGTGCAGATCGAGGCCAACTTCGCCCTCTTCAATCAGGAGCACCCGATCGGCAATTGCCACCGCTTCACTGACGTCATGGGTCACCAGCAACACGGTGAAGCCGTGCTTCAGCCAAAGCCGCTCGATCAGTTGCTGCATTTCAATGCGGGTCAGCGCATCCAGCGCGCCCAATGGCTCGTCCAGCAGGAGCAAGCGCGGTTGATGAATCAGCGCGCGGGCCAGCGCCACCCGTTGCTTTTGCCCGCCGGACAGTGCCGCCGGCCACTCGTTGGCGCGGTCCGCCAGACCGACCGATTCCAACGCTTCCAGCGCTTGAGGCCGCCAGTTGCCGGACAAGCCGAGACCGACGTTGTCGATGACCTTTTTCCAGGGCAGCAAGCGCGCTTCCTGGAACATCAGCCGGGTGTCTTCGCGTGCGTCAGTCAACGCAGCAGAGCCGGCCAGCAATTCACCGCCAGTGGCTTTATCGAGCCCGGCGAGTAAGCGCAGCAAGGTGCTTTTGCCGCAACCACTGCGGCCCACCACGACCACAAATTGCCCGGCCGGAATATGCAGATCAATGCCGCGCAACACTTGCCGTGAGCCAAAGGTTTTCTGCAGTTTGCGCACCGCCAGCGGAATTCCGCGCAACAGGCGTGGGGGTTGTTGAGCCGTCATGCCGCACCTCCCCTGGCAACCTGATACGCCGGATGCCAGCGCAGCCAGACGCGCTCCAGGCCACGGGCCGCGAGGTCGGCCAGCTTGCCGAGCATTGCATATAAAAGAATCGCCAGCACCACCACATCAGTTTGCAAGAATTCCCGGGCATTCATCGCCAGATAGCCGATGCCCGAGCTGGCGGAAATGGTTTCCGCGACGATCAGGGTCAGCCACATAAAGCCCAGGGCGAAGCGTACGCCGACCAGAATCGAAGGCAGCGCACCCGGCAGAATCACTTGGCGGAACAGGCTGAAACCGGACAGGCCGTAACTGCGCGCCATCTCCACCAGCGCCGGATCGACGTTGCGAATGCCGTGATAGGTGTTGAGGTAAATGGGGAACAACGTGCCCAGTGCCACCAGAAAAATCTTCGCCGACTCGTCGATGCCGAACCACAGGATCACCAGCGGAATCAGCGCCAGGTGCGGTACGTTGCGGATCATCTGCACCGAACTGTCGAGCAGTCGTTCACCCCATTTCGACAGGCCGGTGATGAAACCCAGTACCAGGCCGATGCTGCCGCCAATGGTGAACCCCAGCGCCGCACGCCAGCCGCTGATCGCCAGATGCGTCCAGATATCGCCACTTCGCACCAGGCTGATGCCGGCTTCGATCACCGCGAGCGGCGCCGGCAGAATCCGTGTCGACAACCAGCCGGCCGACACTGACAGCTGCCACACCGCCAGCAGCAAAACCGGCAACGCCCAGGGCGCAAGGCTGTGGATGATTTTCTTCATGGCGCGCCTCAGCTCTGCGACGCGGCTTTGGGAAGTATGTCGTTGGCGACCATTTCGCCGAACGGGCTGACGTAGTTGGCGCCTTGCGGCAACGGCGGGCGCTCGATGTCCAGGTGCGGGAACAGCAGCTCGGCGACCCGGTACGACTCTTCCAGGTGCGGATAACCGGAGAAGATGAAGGTGTCGATGCCCAGGTCTGCGTATTCCTTTACGCGCGCGGCCACGGTCGGGCCATCACCCACCAACGCCGTACCGGCACCGCCGCGCACCAGCCCGACACCGGCCCACAGGTTGGGGCTGACTTCGAGGTTGTCGCGGCTACCGCCGTGCAGCGCCGCCATGCGTTGCTGGCCGACCGAATCGAAACGCGCCAGGGAAGCCTGGGCACGGGCGATGGTGTCGTCGTCCAGATGCGAGATCAGGCGATCCGCCGCTTGCCAGGCTTGGGCATTGGTTTCGCGCACGATCACGTGCAGGCGGATGCCGAAGCGCACAGTGCGCCCCAGTTTGGCGGCCTTGGCGCGAACCTGCTCGATTTTCTCCGCGACGGCGGCCGGCGGTTCGCCCCAGGTGAGGACCATTTCTACTTGTTCCGCCGCCAGATCCTGCGCCGCTTCCGAGGAACCGCCAAAGTACAGCGGCGGACGCGGTTGCTGGATCGGCGGATAGAGCAGCTTGGCGCCTTTCACGCTGATGTGCTGGCCGTGGTAATCGACGGTTTCACCTTCCAGCACGCGGCGCCAGATGCGGGTGAATTCCACGGAGGCCTGATAACGTTCTTCGTGCGTCAGGAGCAACCCGTCGCCAGCCAATTCTTCTGGATCACCGCCGGTGACCAGGTTGAACAGTGCACGGCCACCGGACAGGCGATCCAGCGTGGCCGCCTGACGCGCGGCGACTGTCGGGGAAATGATCCCGGGACGCAATGCGACCAGAAATTTCAAGCGCTGAGTCACCGGGATCAGCGACGCGGCGACCAGCCAGGAATCTTCGCAGGAGCGGCCCGTGGGAATCAGCACCCCACCAAACCCGAGACGATCGGCCGCTTGCGCGATCTGCTGCAAATAGCCGTGGTCGACGGCGCGCGCTCCCTCTGAAGTGCCGAGGTAATGGCCATCGCCGTGGGTAGGCAGGAACCAGAAAATGTTGAGGCTCATGGAGTGGTCTCCTTGGGGAATCGAATTATCGCGCGGTGGCAACGGCGGCCGGTGGCGTCCAGATCACGTCTTTGATGCTGAGCGGCTTCGGAATCAATTTGAGCTGGTAGAAGCTGTCGGCGATTTTTTGCTGCGCGGCGACCACTTCCGGAGTCAGGAACAAGGCACCGTAGCCTTGGCGTTTTACCGAAGTCAGGGTGATGTCCGCTGGCAGGCCGAGCAGGGGCGCGACTTGCTGGGTCACGTCTTCAGGATTCGCCCGGGACCACTCGCCCACAGCGCGCACTTCTTCCACGAGGGTCTTGATCACCTGAGGATTTTTCTGTGCGTAGGGTTTGGTCGCGAGGTAGAACTGATGGTTGTCGACGATGCCTTGGCCATCGCGCAGGGTGTGCGCTTGCAACTGCTGTTCGGCGGCGGCCTGGTAGGGATCCCAGATGACCCAGGCGTCTACGCTGCCACGCTCAAAGGCAGCGCGGGCATCGGCGGGCGGCAGAAAAACGGTCTGGATGTCGCTGTATTTGAGGCCGGCCTCTTCCAGCGCACGCACCAGCAGGTAATGCACGTTTGAGCCTTTGTTCAGAGCGATTTTTTTGCCTTTGAGGTCCTGCACCGATTTGATCGGCGAGTCTTTCGGCACCAGGATCGCTTCGCTGTGCGGCGCTGGCGGTTCGTACGCGACGTAGAGCAGATCGGCGCCGGCTGCCTGGGCAAACACCGGCGGGGTTTCGCCGGTAACGCCGAAGTCGATGGAGCCCACGTTCAGGCCTTCAAGCAGTTGCGGGCCACCGGGGAATTCGGTCCATTTCACATCCACGCCTTGCGCGGCGAGACGGTTTTCCAGCGTGCCCTTGGCTTTGAGCAGCACCAGCGTGCCGTACTTCTGATAACCGATTCTTAACGTCTCGGCCTGAGCTTGTGTAATGGCGCCGAAGGACACAGCCGCAGCAAACAGAGCGACCAGACCACGACGCAAAATGACAGTGCGCATAGCGCTCTCCTTTTTGCAGTTGGGTTTTGGCTGCACCTGCTTGCCCGTTAGCGGGCGAGTAAGGTGAGTACATCAAATTCAGGTGTGGTTTGAGTGCGCTTAAATGCTCCAGCGAGCACTCAACAGACGTTCGTTCAATAGGCTCGGATCAAGCGGTTTCGGCCGTCGGGCCATCGCGCTGAAAAACAGTTCCAGTGATTCAGTCAGTCGCTGTTCCAGCTCCGGCGCCAATTGCGCCTGGGCACTGCCTTCGCCGTAAGCAATCTGGCTGTCGACGGCGAATATTCCGTGAAGCATTTCCTGGGCTTTCAACGCCGAGAGTACCGGCTTGAGCGCGTAATCGACCGCGAGCATGTGGGCGATGCTGCCACCGGTGGCGATAGGCAGCACCACTTTGTGCGCCAATGCGCGCTCGGGTAGCAAGTCCAGCAACGTCTTCAATGCACCCGAGAACGAGGCTTTGTAAACCGGCGTGGCAATCACCACGCCGTCGGCATTTTCAATCTGTTGCAGCAGGTCGATCACCTTCGGGCTGTCGAAGCGTGCGTGCAGTAAATCTTCGGCCGGGAAGTCCCGTATCCGGTAACTGACCACTTCCACACCTTGCTCCTGCAACCAGCGGTGCGAGCGTTCCAGCAGCACCCCGGAACGGGAGCGTTGGCTGGGACTGCCACCGAGTGAGACGACCAACATTGGGGTATTCCTTGAACGGTGCAGGCGGTTCGCAGTGTGCGATCTCGCTTTGATGGGATGACCTTAACAGGGGATTTATATATCCATAAATCATATTTATTCATTTGGTTATGCGTTTCAGGACTAAGCGAATTGCTGCATTATGCTTATAAAAAAGGCCGTCGAAACGGCCTGAAAATCCCCTGCTTGTGGTCCCTTGAGATCGTCAACGATTCGGTTGCGGCGTCAGGCGCAGGTAGGGCTTCACCGCGCGGTAGCCCTTGGGAAAACGCTGTCTGATTTCATCTTCATCCTTGAGCGATGGCACTATCACCACCTCGTCACCGTCCTGCCAGTTGGCCGGCGTGGCGACCTTGTAGTTGTCGGTCAATTGCAACGAGTCGATCACGCGCAGGATTTCATGGAAGTTGCGCCCTGTGCTTGCCGGGTAGGTGATGGTCAACCGAATCTTCTTGTTCGGGTCGATCACGAATAGTGAACGCACGGTGAGGGTGTCGTGGGCGTTAGGATGAATCAGGTCATACAGGTCCGAGACCTTGCGATCAGCGTCGGCGAGGATAGGAAAGTTGACGGCGGTGTTCTGGGTTTCGTTGATGTCCTCGATCCATCGGTGGTGCGAGTCCACCGGGTCCACGGACAGCGCAATGACCTTGACCCCGCGCTGGGCGAATTCGTCCTTGAGCCTGGCGGTAAACCCCAGTTCGGTGGTGCACACCGGCGTGAAATCTGCGGGGTGAGAAAACAGCACGCCCCAGCTATCGCCTAGCCATTCGTGAAAACGCAAGGTGCCGGCGCTGGAATCCTGTTCGAAGTCGGGGGCGATGTCGCCGAGTCTGAGGCTCATGGTGCTGCTCCTGGTGAGTGCTGTATGAGCTCACTGTGCCTGCATTTTTTTGTTGTTAAAAAGAATAAATATCAATTTAGTTAGACCTATTGAGAATATATAGATCTTGATGGAGTGGGCCCCTACAACGCAAAAAGCCCCGCTCGGCATAACGCCGGGCGGGGCTTTTTCTCAGCAGTGATGCGAGTGCTGTTACAACAGCGGGATCGAGTAGCTGAGGATCAGGCGGTTTTCATCCTGATCGCGCTGACCTGGAATGTCGTTGCGCCATGTCGCGTTTTTCCACATGAAGCCGACGTTCTTCAACGGACCTGCTGGAACGACATAGGCTACGGTCAGATCGCGCTCCCACTCGGACCGACCGGAACCATTCTCGGCGCCGTTGCTACCCACGGTGTCGATGTTGTCGCCACGCAGGTAAACCATACCGGCGGTCAGGCCTGGCAGGCCGACTTTGGCGAAGTCATACGAATAACGAGCTTGCCAAGTGCGCTCGCCGGCACGTCCGAACTTCTGGATTTGCATATCAGTGATGGTGTAGTTCGACGAACCGTCGCCCTGGTTCAACCAAGGGAAGTCGCTGCTGCCATTGCTGACCTGATAACCACCGCCAAAGGTGTGACCCGCAACGGTGTACAGGAACAGGCCGCTGTACAGGTTGTTGTCGACTTTGCCGCGACCGCTCGCGACGCCCGTGTAATTGCCGTTGCTGTAATAAGCCGGCGTATCACCGTTGGCGCCATCATCCGAGCTGTTGAAATAACGAAGATCAGACTTCAGCACGCCCGGTCCGATAGCCCAGTTGTGCACCAGACCAAGGAAGTGTTGCTTGTAGAAGTCCTCAAGATTGCCGTAGTAGTACTGGGCAGTCAGGTCCTTGGTGATTTTGTAGTCGCCACCGGCGTAGATGAACTTGTTGCTATCGCGACCGGAAACAGTCGGGCTGTTTGCGCCACCAATAGACAGCTGCTCATTGTTGCTGGAGTTACGGCCCTTCACGGATTCAATCTGGCCGCCGACCAACGTCAAATCCTTGATGTCACCTGAAGTAATTTGGCCACCCTGCCAGGTTTGCGGCAATAAACGACCGTCGTTGGTCGCGATCACCGGGTTCTTTGGCTGCAACGTGCCCAGTTTCAATTCGGTCTGGGATATCTTGGCTTTTGCAGTCAGACCCAAGCTGGAGAAGTTATCGACGGCTTCACCGTTAGACTTGCTAGGGAACACGGTGCCGCCATAAGAAGTTGCGGTAGCTCCGTTTGTACCGCCCCCCGAATCCAGACGTACGCCCAGCAGGCCAATTGCGTCTATACCGAAACCGACGGTGCCTTGCGTATAGCCGGAGATAAAGCGCAGGTCGAAACCTTGGCCCCATTCCTCGTTTTTGCTCTGGACACCATTTGTCCGGCTGGCAGGAGTGCCCGCCGCGCCATCACGGTTATCCGTATTGATGTAGAAGTTACGCAGCCCCAACGTGGCCTTGCTGTCTTCGATAAACCCGGCGGCGCTTGCCTGCTGCGCCATAACCCCTGCGACCACAGCCAGGGCCAGAGTGGACTTGTTCATGTGTTTCGCTCCTATCGTTTCTAATTTTTGTCCGGTCGTGAGTCGAATGCTCTGGATCCGGAAATGTGCGTCGGCACCGATCGTGGTTCACGTTTGGTGTGAGCCCAAGCGTCTACGTCAAGGGTCTGGCCACGTTGAAATCGGTGCGCATGGTAAACCTAAAAAAAATTATTTCATTCTTTTTCATGCCGTACGGAAATAAAAAACGACAGCGCTATTTCATTTATGGACCCAAGCTATCGGCCTGGGAGGGATGCACTTTAGGGGCAAAACGTAAAAGCTAAAAAGAATATTAAATTCCAAAGCAAGTCAAAATTGGAATATAAAAAACAGATGAAAAAAAACCTCGCCAAATGGCGAGGCTTTCTTTTTCGAGAGGAGCGTTACAGGAAGCTGTAGGTGTAGTTGAAGATCAGACGGGTCTGGTCTGCATCGCTGATACCGACAGCGTCGCCACGATACGTACCGTGACGGACCGTAGTCCCGAAACCTTTCAAAGCGCCCGTTTGAATCACGTAATCCACACGCAGGTCACGTTCCCACTCGGTGGCATCCGGGCCGCCAACAGTCCGCGATTTGATATCGTCGCCACGCAAGTAAGCAGCCGATGCCTTGAGGCCTGGGACACCCAGTGCAGCGAAGTCGTAAGTGTATTGACCGAAAGTAGTGTTTTCACCGGCACGAACGAAGCCGTTGATCATGGCGTCAGTGAACAGATAGAAGCTGGCACCGCCGGCTTCCTCACTACGACCACCATCGTTGGTCACACTGCCTTGGTTCAAATAAACGAAGCCGCCATCATCCCCGACCTGTTGATGACCCAACAGGAAAGCACTTCCACCCAGGGTGTACGTGAATATCGCACTCCAGGTTTTGTTGTCGACTTCTCCGGCCTTCTTCGCATAACCGCCGTTGTTGTTGAACGCGTAGCCAGCTTCGCCGTTTTTGCCATCGGAACTGCTGTCGAAATAGCGCAGGTCAGTCTTGAAGGATTGATTAGCACTGATCGGGTAAACGTGTGTCAGCCCGAGGAAAGTCTGCTTGTAGAAATTTTCCAGGTTGGAGTGGTAGGCCTGCAGCGTAAGTTCTTTAGTAACCTTCCAGTCAGCGCCCGCGTAACGGAATTGATTGCTTTCCTGAGTTGCACCCGCCACCGACAGCCCCGTTGAGTTGGACGAAGCACGACCCGATGCATGCTCCAGCTGACCAACGTTGAATGTCACGTTGTCAATTTCCTTCGAGGTGATGGTGCCACCTTCAAAGGTCTGCGGCAGCAAACGGCTGTCGTTCGCGACCAAGATCGGCATGTTGGGCTGCAGAGCGCCGCCATAGTGGGCTTCAGTCTTGGAGAAGCGCGCCTTGACGTTACCGTTCACCCGGCTCCATGAATCGGCAGCTGAATTGCCGGACTCACTCGGAAAGAATGAACTCGGGTATGTATGCTTGTTATCGCCACCCAGGTAAATCCCCACGAGGGCTTGAGCGTCAAACCCGAAACCAACAACACCTTGAGTAAAACCGGAAATAAAGTCGAATTTGAAACCCTGCGCGGTCTCACGTTGATCCGCCCCGCCATCACGGTTGTCAGCGTTGAAATACATAGTCCGCGAACTGACGGACGCCTTGCTGTCTTCGATGAAACCGGCGGCGCCTGCCTGCTGCGCCATAACCCCTACAGCCACGGCCAGGGCCAAGGTGGACTTTTTCATTATCAAGCTCCTCTCGTTTCTAATTCTTGTTTTCTTGGTCCGGGGTCGTGCGCCCCGAATTCCTAAGATGGTAGATTAGCGCCGCACCGTGACTAACAAGTCAATCGTAACTATGTGTGCCTACGACCATAGTCTAATCTTCGGTTTCGGGTGCGATTTCGGCCCATTTAATTGCATATAAACCAAATGATTTGACCATTTGAATTTCATACTTTTTCGAAATATAGCCAGTGAACGCGGTGGACGCGTTTAACTCCTGAGCTAACCCCATCGTTATTTACCTGTTTTTTTAGGTCGACTGCTTTGGGCAAATCAATCCAGGAAAAAGGCTCCATAACCACCAGACGCGCACTATCCAGACCATTTGTTACAGTTTTTGTATCGTCCACCGTCTTTTTCGGCGAGCGCGGAATACTCACCGTGGGCTATCAGACGGGCGCCGGTACAGGCAAAGGGGGAATGGCGGTATTGCACCAGCGCTGCGGGTTTCAGGGCGGCTGCGCAGCCCATCGGGGGCAAGCCCCCTCTCCGCACGTCAGAGTGACAGGTACCAGGTCACAGGAACTCGGAACACGCTAAAGCGTCTTTTCGAAGATCTTCGAATTACGCTGATAGTTGTACAGGGACGCCCGTGCCGACGGCAGGCGCTCAACGCTGCTAGGCACGAACCCACGCTCGCGAAACCAGTGAGCGGTACGGGTCGTCAGCACGAACAAGGTATTCAAACCCTGCGCACGCGCACGGGTTTCAATGCGCTCCAGCAGCTCATCGCCACGACCGCCGTGCCGGTATTCCGGGTTCACCGCCAGGCACGCCAGCTCGCCAGCATCCGAATCGGCAATCTGATACAGCGCCGCGCACGCGATGATCATGCCCTCACGCTCCACCACACTGAACTGCTCGATCTCACGCTCCAGCACCTCGCGCGAACGCCGCACCAGAATGCCCTGCTCTTCCAGCGGGCTGATCAGGTCGAGCAGACCGCCGACGTCTTCAATCGCCGCTTCACGGACCACTTCGAACTGCTCCTGCGCCACCAGCGTGCCGCCGCCGTCGCGGGTGAAGAGTTCGGTCAGCAGCGCGCCGTCTTCGGCATAACTGACGATGTGGCTGCGCGCTACCCCCCCGCGGCAGGCCTCGGCTGCAGCGTCGAGCAGCTCGGCCTGGTAATTGTTGCCCAGACGTTGCAGGTGGGCGGGCACCTGTTGCGGACGCAGCTCGCGAACCAGTCGGCCATTCTCGTCGATCAAGCCCATGTCGGCGCCAAACAGCAGCAGCTTGTCTGCGCCAAGATCGATGGCCGCGCGGGTGGCGACGTCTTCACAGGCGAGGTTGAAAATCTCACCGGTCGGCGAGTAGCCCAGTGGCGACAACAGGACGATGGAACGCTCGTCGAGCAGACGATTGATGCCCTTGCGGTCGACCCGACGCACTTCGCCGGTGTGATGATAATCCACACCTTCCAGCACGCCGATGGGCCTGGCTGTGACCAGATTGCCGCTGGCCACCCGCAGGCGCGAGCCCTGCATGGGCGACGAGGCCATGTCCATCGACAGGCGCGCCTCGATGGCGATGCGCAACTGGCCGACCGCGTCTATGACGCACTCAAGCGTCGCGGCATCGGTGACGCGCATGCCGTGGTGGTAATGCGGGGTCAGGCCGCGCGCGGCGAGACGGGTTTCAATTTGCGGACGGGAACCGTGCACCAGCACCAGCCGCACGCCCAGACTGTGCAGCAGCACGAGGTCGTGGACAATGTTGCCGAAGTTCGCGTGCTCGACGCCATCGCCGGGCAGCATGACGACGAAGGTGCAATCGCGGTGAGCGTTGATGTAGGGCGAAGCGTGACGAAGCCAATTAACGTATTCGGGCATGAACCTGGGCCTGTAATAAATAGCAGCCAAAAAATGGGCGAAACGGGAAACGCACAGCGGGCTGATGGTTATCGTCGGAACAGGTTTGGCGACACGCGCGCTCTCCTCATGAATACGGGTTTGAACACCGGCAATTTATAGGTTCAGTCAATCCACTGCGCTCCCACAATGGCTGTGCTCAACCCGGTGTCAGGCAGTAATGCTCAATCAGTTGCCGTAATAGATGCACCGTAGGTTGCAAACGTGACATTTCGAGGTACTCCCCCGGTTGATGAGCGCAGGCGATATCGCCGGGGCCGAGCACCAGGGTTTCGCAGCCAAGGCGCTGAAGATAAGGCGCTTCGGTGCCGAACGCTACTGCTTCGGCGCGATGGCCGGTGAGCTTTTCCGCCACCCGCACCAATTCGGCGTCCTCGGCCTGCTCGAACGGCGGCACTTCAGGGAACAGCGGTGCGTAATCGATCTTAACCTGATGCCGCTCTGCCACAGGTTTGAGTTTCTGCAGGATCTCGGCGCGCAGAGCCTTGGGGTCCATGCCCGGCAAGGGCCGCAGGTCAAACTCCAGCGAGCACTGCCCGCAGATACGGTTGGGGTTGTCACCGCCGTGGATGCAGCCGAAGTTCATCGTCGGCATCGGCACGCCGAACTGTGGATTGCGAAATTCGCGCTGCCACAACAGGCGCAAGCCGCGCAGCTCGCCGATGGCATCGTGCATCGCTTCGAGGGCGCTGTGGCCCAGGCGCGGATCGGAGGAGTGGCCGCTCTGGCCGAGGATGTCGATGCGCTCCATCATGATGCCTTTGTGCATGCGGATCGGCTTGAGCCCGGTCGGCTCGCCGATCACCGCCGCTCGCCCCAGCGGTCGGCCGGCCTCGGCCAGTGCGCGGGCACCGGACATTGAGCTTTCTTCATCGCAGGTGGCGAGAATCAGCAGCGGTTGCTTGAACGGCTTATCGAGCAAAGGCAGGACCGCTTCGATCGCCAGCGCAAAAAAACCCTTCATGTCGCAGCTGCCCAGGCCGACCCAGCGACCATCCACCTCGGTCAGCTTCAGCGGATCGGTCTGCCACAAGGCGCCATCGAACGGTACGGTGTCGCTGTGACCGGCCAGCACCAGCCCACCGGGGCCGGTGCCATAGCTGGCGAGCAAATTGAATTTGCCGGGGCTGACCTGCTGGATATCGCAGGCAAAACCAAGGTCGCCGAGCCAGGTCGCCAGCAAATCGATGACGGGGCGGTTGCTTTGATCGAGGTTGGCCTGTGTGCAACTGACGGACGGCGCGGCGATCAGCGCAGCGAACTGATCTTTCATGGACGGCAAAGGCATCGCTGACTCCAACTCCCGAATTGAAGACCATCATAGAACCATCCGGCGACAGGAATAAACCGCCGCGGCTCGTCACCAAGCGTCAACAGACCCTATCTCGAATGAGTCCTGTACACTGCACGGCCTTGGCAGCCACACATTCGCCCCGGCTGCGCTCCCGATTCTGGATTTTCCGGCCATGCAAAAAGAAACTGAAATCAAACTCCGCGTCAGCCGCGAAACCCTCGCCGCCCTGCGCGAGCACCCGCTGCTGAAAAAACGCAATAAAAGTGGCTGGGAACGCCGAGAACTGATGAACCAGTACTTCGACACGCCTGAGCGCGACCTGGCCCGCGCCAAGGTTGCCCTGCGCCTGCGCCGCGACGGCGAAGAAGTGATTCAGACCCTCAAGACCCGCGGCCACAGTGTCGCCGGTTTGTCCGAGCGTAACGAATACGACTGGAACCTGCCCAAAGCCAAGCTCGACGTGAAAAAGCTCGACGGCGAATGCTGGCCTGACGAATTGGCCGAACTGGACAAGAAAACCCTGAAACCGATCTTCACCACCGATTTTGTTCGCGAACGCGCTGAAATCGCCTGGGGCCGCGGCAAGACCAAAGTGGTCATCGAAGCCGCGCTGGATCTTGGCCACGTAATCGTCGGCAAGCAGAAAGAAGAAATCTGCGAGCTGGAACTGGAGCTGCGCGAAGGCGAGCCGGCCGCCCTGCTGGAACTGGCCGCGGAATTGGCCGCAACCCTGGCGCTGATGCCGTGTGACATCAGCAAGGCCGAGCGCGGTTATCGCCTGTACGACGCCAACAGCTATTCCTTGAGCCTGCCCGCGCCGCAGATCACTGCCGAAACACCGCTGGACGACGCGTTCGCGGCGCTGAGCTGGCACTTGCTGAGCAGCAGCCAGCGGCTGGCCGAACAGTATCGCTTCAATGGCCACTGGCGCCTGTTGCAGGACTGGGTGGAAAACCTGGCCGAATTGCGCGCGTTGCTGAGCAGCCTGGGTCAAGCCGCACCTCGTCAGTCGACGCACGATCTGCGCTTGGCGCTGGATGCTCTGCTCGAAGACTGGCGCCCGCTGATGCTGGCCGGTCTGGATGACGAAGACGTGCGCAAGGCCGCGCCGGAGCAGTTCCTCGAAGAACTGGAAGACCCGCGCTGGGGCCTGTTTTCTCTCAACACTTCGCGCTGGTTACTGGCCCGCACCTGGGCTGCCGATCGCAACGTGCGTGGCAATCGTCAGGGCGCTGCGCAGCTGGGTAGCTGGCTCCCGCGTTTGCTGGGTGAAGAAGCGACGTCCCTGCAACTGCAGCGCTATCAGCAACAGCCGGAAGACCTCGCGGAGCAATTGCCACGCATCGAGCGGATCCAGTCCTGGCTGCATCACGCCCGCGGCGTGCTGGAGATTCCGGAAATGGACCGTCTGTACGGCGAACTGAAGCAGCTTGCTCAATTGGCGAACGAGCCGATCACTGACGAATCGCTGGATGCGCGCAAGCAACAGGCTATTGCGGTTTATCAGAATCGTGCGTGGAAGATGCTGCTGCGTATGTAAGCCCCCTCGCCACAAAAATCGAGCACCGCACACACTGGCATACAAACCCCGACACGGCTTCGTCGGGTAGTGGCCCAACGGTCAGCGATTACGCGACTATCCTTTGCGAACTGTTGTTCATGAGGAGCCCGCATGTCCGTTCAACTTGCCACTCAGGACCGCTGGCTGGATCTCAATGAGTTATTGCGCGAACTGGTCGCGCAAGGCTTTATCAGCCAGGATTCGGCCGAGCTCGCGCTCAATGCGCGCCGCCGCCACACCGCCAGCGGCCAGATGCATCCGCTGGAGTTCATCGCCAGTCAGCAGCTGGACGACCTCAGCCGTGCCGGCAAACACCTCGATCTTGAAAGCCTGACTCTGTGGTTGTCGCAGCAGGCCGGTCAGCCGTACTTGCGCATCGATCCGCTGAAAATCAACGTCGCGGCAGTGACGCCTTTGATGTCCTACGCATTCGCACAGCGCCACAAGATTCTCGCGGTGTCGGTTGACCACGACGCCGTGACCGTGGCCAGCGCCCAACCCTACGTCAACGCATGGGAGGCGGATCTGACCCATGTGCTGAAGCTGCCGATCAAGCGTGTGGTGGCCAACCCGGTAGACATTCAGCGCTTCAGCGTGGAGTTTTTCCGCCTGGCCAAATCGGTCAGCGGCGCCACCAATGCCGATCAGCAGAGCAATACCCTCGGCAATTTCGAACAGTTGCTCAACCTGGGCGCCAGCGATCAGGAGCCGGATGCCAACGATGCGCATATCGTCAACATCGTCGACTGGCTGTTCCAGTACGCCTTTCAGCAACGCGCCAGCGATATCCACATCGAACCCCGCCGCGAGCAAGGCACGGTGCGTTTCCGTATCGACGGCGTGCTGCACAACGTTTACCAATTCCCGCCGCAAGTCACCATGGCCATCGTCAGCCGACTGAAAAGCCTTGGCCGGATGAACGTCGCGGAAAAGCGCAAACCCCAGGACGGCCGGGTGAAGACCAAAACCCCGGAGGGCGGTGAGGTCGAATTGCGACTGTCGACACTGCCCACTGCTTTCGGCGAAAAAATGGTCATGCGGATCTTCGACCCGGAAGTGCTGCTCAAAAACTTCGACCAGTTGGGATTTTCTACCGATGATTTGCGCCGCTGGCAGGACATGACCCGCCAGCCCAATGGCATTATCCTCGTCACCGGGCCGACCGGTTCGGGCAAGACCACCACGCTGTACACCACATTGAAAAAACTGGCGACGCCGGAGGTCAACCTCTGCACCATCGAAGACCCGATCGAGATGGTCGAGCCGGCGTTCAATCAAATGCAGGTTCAGCACAACATCGACCTGACCTTCGCCGCCGGTGTTCGCGCGCTGATGCGGCAAGATCCGGACATCATCATGATTGGCGAGATCCGTGATCTGGAAACGGCAGAAATGGCCATTCAGGCGGCCCTCACGGGTCACCTGGTGTTGTCGACGCTGCACACCAACGATGCACCCAGCGCCATCAGCCGCCTGCTGGAACTCGGCGTGCCGCATTACCTGATCAAGGCCACTGTGTTGGGCGTGATGGCTCAGCGTCTGGTCCGAACGCTGTGCCCGCACTGCAAAGCGCCCCTGACACTGGGCGACGAAGACTGGCAGACGCTCACCAGGCCGTGGCAGGCGCCACTGCCAACCAACGCCCAACGCGCCGTCGGCTGTGTGGAGTGCCGCGACACCGGCTATCGCGGTCGCGCCGGGGTGTACGAAATCATGCAACTGACAGACGGCGTGAAAGCCTTGATCAATCCCGACACCGATCTGCTGTCCATTCGCCGTCAGGCTTTCAAGGAAGGCATGCGCAGCCTTCGGTTGTCCGGGGCGCAGAAAGTCGCGGCGGGGTTGACGACCATTGAGGAAGTGCTGCGCGTAACGCCGCAAAGCGAGCAGAAATAGCGCTGCACTGGACAGCGCTGCGCACCGGTCACGGAACTGGCCAGCGCACTGGCGATCAAACGCGGTAGTTAACCCAGTGGAGTCACCCTATGCGTTTCAAACTTGCTGTCGCTACCCTCGCTTTGCTGTCCCTTCCCGTTGGTTCGGCGATGGCCGACAGCTTCTGGCGTAACGTCATTTCGTCCGGTGCGACCACAGGTTCGACTTACCTGACATTCAAGGACCACAAACTGATTATTGCCGCTCAGGACGATGCGGGCAGTTTCGTCGCCAGTGAGGGTGGCATCCGCGGCCCGTACCTTGAAGCGGCCATGCAGAAAGTCCGCGCCGACAACCCGGGCCTGCAGGCCACCGACATGGAACTGGCGAATGCGATTCTGGCGAAGAACGCCGTTGCATCGGAATAAATGTTTCAGCTGCATAAAAATGCCGCTCACTGAGCGGCATTTTTTTGCCCGCCACAAAACCCCTGTGGATGCTGGCCTGCCAGCTCCCACAGGGGTGATATGCGTAACCGGAGATCAGCGGTAATCATCCACCGGCACACAGGCGCAGTACAGATTCCGGTCGCCATAGACGTTATCCACCCTGTTCACCACCGGCCAGTATTTATGCGCTTTGGTGTGCGCGTCCGGTGTGGCGGCCTGCTCGATGCTGTAGGGCCGCTCCCACACCCCGGTGATGTCGGCCAACGTATGCGGCGCGCGCTTCAGCGGGTTGTCCTCGGCGGGCCAGTTGCCGTTTTGCACCTCGGTGATTTCCGCGCGGATGCTCAGCATCGCTGCGATGAAGCGGTCAAGTTCGGCCTTGGATTCACTTTCAGTCGGCTCGATCATCAATGTCCCCGGCACCGGGAACGACATGGTCGGCGCGTGGAAGCCATAATCCATCAGCCGTTTGGCCACGTCCTCTTCACTGATACCGGTCGATGCCTTGAGCGGTCGCAGATCGAGAATGCACTCATGCGCCACACGACCGTTGCGTCCGGTGTAAAGCACCGGGAACGCTCCTGACAAATGCTGCGCCAGGTAATTCGCCGAGAGGATCGCCACTTCACTGGCGTCCGCCAGTTGCGGCCCCATCATCGCGATGTACATCCAGCTGATCGGCAGAATGCTCGCGCTGCCCCAAGGGGCTGCGCTGACCGCACCGTTCTGCGGCAAGGGTCCGTCGACAGGCACCACCGGATGATTGGCCACGAACGGCGCCAGATGCGCGCGCACTCCGATCGGCCCCATGCCCGGCCCGCCTCCGCCATGCGGGATGCAGAAGGTCTTGTGCAGATTCATGTGAGACACATCGGCGCCGATGTCCGCCGGACGTGCCAATCCCACCTGCGCATTCAGGTTGGCGCCGTCCATGTACACCTGTCCGCCATGGCTGTGGATAACTTCGCAGATCTCGCTGATGCCCTCCTCGTACACACCATGCGTCGAAGGATAGGTCGCCATGAGGCACGCAAGTTTACTGCCGGCCTCGGCAGCCTTGTTTTTCAAGTCATCGAGATCGACATTGCCGGCCCCGTCACACTCGACGATCACCACGCGCATGCCGGCCATCTGTGCCGACGCCGGGTTCGTGCCGTGGGCAGATGACGGAATCAGGCAGATATCCCGTGCACCTTCGTGACGACTCTCGTGGTATTTGCGAATCGCCAGCAGCCCGGCGTATTCGCCTTGAGCGCCGGAGTTCGGCTGCATGCAGATCGCATCGAAGCCAGTGATCGCGCACAGCCAGCGCTCCAGTTCTTCGATCATCAGCGAGTAGCCGCTCGCCTGCTCTTGCGGCACAAAGGGGTGCAGGTTGGCAAACTGCGGCCAGGTGATGGGGATCATCTCGCTGGTGGCGTTGAGCTTCATGGTGCAGGAACCCAAGGGAATCATTGACTGGTTGAGCGCCAGATCTTTGTTCTCCAGTTGCTTGAGGTAACGCAGCATTTCGGTTTCGCTGTGATGCGCGCTGAAGACCGGGTGACGCAGGAAAGGCGACGTGCGCATCAGCCCCTCCGGTATGCCGCAATCCAGCGTTTCAGCATCCAGATCGTCGACGTTCAGCCCATGGTCAGCACCCAGAAACACATCAAACAATTTCGCGACCGTCGTCTCATCCGACGTTTCATCAAGACTGAGGCCTAACTGCCCGCGCCCCAAGATGCGCAAGTTGATCTGCGCCGCCTGAGCGCTTTCGATAATCGCCGTCTGCGTGCCGCCGACCTCCAGGGTCAGCGTGTCGAAAAAGTGCTGATTGAGGCGTGAAATGCCGTGGCGCTCCAGGCCGGCAGCGAGAATGCAGGTCAGGCGGTGAACGCGCTGGGCAATGCGCTTCAACCCTTCCGGACCATGATAAACCGCATAGAAACCGGCAATGTTGGCCAACAGTACCTGGGCAGTGCAGATGTTCGAATTGGCCTTCTCGCGGCGGATGTGTTGTTCACGAGTTTGCAAGGCCATACGCAGCGCGGTGTTGCCGCGCGCATCCTTCGAGACGCCGATGATTCGCCCCGGAATCGCCCGTTTGTACGCCTCGCGGCTGGCAAAAAAAGCCGCATGCGGCCCGCCGTAACCCATCGGCACACCAAAACGCTGGGACGAGCCACACACCACATCGGCGCCCAATTCTCCCGGCGGGGTCAGCAGCAACAGGCTGAGCAGGTCCGTTGCGACGCAAGCCAGCGCTTGTTGGGCGTGCAGATAATCGATCAGCGGGCGCAGATCACGGATCTCGCCGTGTGTGTCGGGGTACTGCAACAGCGCGCCGAACACCGAGTACTGCTGCAAGTTATCCACAGCGTCGACAATCAGCTCGAAGCCGAAACCTTCAGCCCGGGTCTGCACCACGGAAATCGTCTGCGGGTGACAGTTTTCGTCGACGAAGAACAGGTTGCTTTTTGACCTGGCAACGCGCCGCGCCAGCGCCATGGCTTCGGCAGCAGCGGTGGCTTCGTCCAGCAGCGAGGCGTTGGCCAGTTCCAGGCCGGTGAGGTCGATGGTCATTTGCTGAAAGTTAAGCAGCGCCTCGAGCCGGCCCTGCGCGATCTCGGGCTGATAAGGTGTGTACGCGGTGTACCAACCGGGGTTTTCGAGAACGTTGCGCAGAATGACGGTCGGCGTGAGGGTGCCGTGGTAGCCCATGCCGATCAGGCTGGTCCATACCTGATTCTGCTCGGCGTAGCCACGAAGCTTGCCCAGAGCGGCCTGCTCATCGAGCGCTGGCGGCAGATCGAGCGCACGGTTGAGGCGGATGCCCGGCGGTACCGTTTGCTCGATCAGCTCGACCCGACTGCCGAGGCCCAGACTGTCGAGCATCGCCTGCTGCTCGGTCGCGTCTGGCCCGAGGTGGCGGCGAAGAAAGGCGTTGGGGTCGCGTAACTGACTCAAGGAAGGCAACTGGGACATGACGGGGTCTCTCATGACTGGCGCTCAGCGTCGATGCAACACGGTCAAAACAGCATAGCAGCCGATGTCATGGGGCCCTTGGAACATCAGAAGATCTTGATCTGCAAGACGAAAAAAGCCCCGACGGGTCAGGGCTTTGGAGTGACGCTTGGGACTTACTCGCCGATGGCGGCCTTGTAGCCGGCGGCATCGAGCAGGTTGTCCAGCTCAGCCTCATCGCTCGGCTTCAGCTTGAAGATCCACGCGCCGTACGGGTCGGTGTTGAGCGACTCAGGAGAAGTACCCAGCTCTTCGTTGACTGCAATCACTTCGCCGCTCACAGGCGAATAGATATCGGAGGCTGCTTTAACCGACTCGACCACACCGGACGGAACACCGGCCTCGAAGACTTTGCCGACTTCCGGCAGCTCGACAAACACCACGTCACCCAGGGCTTCCTGAGCATGATCGCTGATGCCCACGGTGACGGTGCCATCGGTTTCCAGGCGCGCCCATTCGTGGCTTTCGGCAAAACGCAGGTCGGCAGGGATATCGCTCATGTTCTGTGTCCTCAAGAGAATTATCAGCGGTCAGGCCCGCCGGAAAAGATTAGATCAAGGTTTTGCCATGGCGGACGAAGGTCGGTTTGACCACTCGGACCGGGTACCACTTGCCACGGATTTCCACTTCGGCGCGGTCGGCAGTTGCCATCGGCACGCGCGCCAGTGCAATCGACTTGCTAAGCGTAGGAGAGAAACTACCACTGGTGATCTCCCCTTCGCCAACATTGGCGATCCGGACCACCTGATGAGCGCGTAAAACGCCGCGCTCCTCAAGGACCAGACCGACGAGTTTGTGCTGTATGCCATCGGTGCGTTCGGCTTCCAGCGCCGCGCGGCCGATGAACTGGCGAGCGACCGGATCCCAGGCAATGCTCCAAGCCATGTTGGACGCCAGCGGCGAAACCTCCTGATGGATGTCTTGGCCGTAGAGGTTCATGCCGGCTTCGACCCGTAGGGTATCGCGCGCGCCGAGGCCAATCGGCGAGATGCCTGCGCCCACCAGATCGTTGAAAAATCCTGGAGCCTGGTTGGCCGGCAAAATGATTTCGAGCCCGTCTTCGCCGGTGTAACCGGTGCGCGCAATGAACCAGTCGCCGTCAGGCTGCCCTTCGAAAGGTTTGAGTATCTGGATCAGATTGCCGCGGGACTGGGTCACCAGTTCGGCGATCTTGTGCCGGGCGTGGGGACCTTGAATAGCCAGCATTGACAGTTCGGTGCGCTCATTGATCTGGACATCGAAACCATCGAGATGCGCCTGCATCCACGCCATGTCCTGATTGCGGGTCGAGGCATTGACCACCAGCCGATAACCCTCATCGAGACGGTAAACGATCATGTCGTCCACGATCCCGCCGCGCTCGTTAAGCATGGCGCTGTACAACGCCCGGCCGGGGCTGTGCAGACGCTCGACGTCATTGGCCAGCAAATGCTGGAGCCAAGCCTTGGCCTGGGGCCCGGCGACATCGATCACGGTCATGTGGGATACATCGAAGACCCCGCAATCGCGGCGCACCTGATGGTGCTCCTCAACCTGGGAACCGTAATGCAGAGGCATATCCCAACCGCCAAAATCGACCATCTTCGCACCGAGGGCGAGGTGAAGGTCGTACAGAGGCGTACGCTGTCCCATGGGTTTCTCCTTCCGGGCGTGGCGAAGGTGCGGACCGGTGCCATACCTGCTGCAACCCTTGAAACAGAGGGCTTCTAGCAGATCTCAGCTACCGGGTCTGTAGGACGGACCGCACCGAATGCCGCGCATTGTAGCCTCAAGGTGTAGGACTGGCACCTAGGCGTTTCGATGCGCCGAGCGTCGGATCAATCCGATGACCGGCAACAAGCCGACAAGAACCAGGGTCAAGGCCGGCAACGACGCCCTCGCCCATTCACCTTCGCTGGTCATTTCAAAGACGCGCACCGCCAGCGTATCCCAGCCAAATGGGCGCATCAGCAGGGTCGCGGGCATTTCCTTGAGAACGTCGACGAACACCAACAACGCAGCGCTCAGCGTCCCCGGCAGCAATAACGGCAGATACACTTTGAAAAACAGTCGCGGCCCACTGACCCCGAGGCTACGGGCTGCTTCGGGCAAAGAAGGCCGTATTCGCGCCAGGCTGTTTTCCAGCGGCCCGTAAGCCACGGCGATGAACCGCACCAGATATGCCAGTAACAAGGCCGAGAGACTGCCGAGCAACAATGGTTTACCGGCACCGCCCAGCCAACCCGATAGCGGGATGACCAGCTCGCGATCCAGGTAACTGAACGCCAGCATGATCGACACCGCCAGCACCGACCCCGGCAAGGCGTAGCCGAGATTGGCAAGGCTGACCCCTGAGCGGATCGCCCGGGTTGGCGCCAGTCGGCGGGCGAAGGCCAGCACCAACGCCACGCTGACAGTGATCAACGCGGCCATGCCTCCCAGATATAACGTGTGAACGATCAGGCCGGTGTAACGCTCATCCAGATCAAAACGTCCGCGCTGCCAGAACCACACCACCAGTTGCAGCACCGGAATCACGAATGCACAGGCAAACACCAGAGCGCACCACCCCGTAGCGGCCAGCGCCTTGATGCCTCGCAGGTGATACAGCGCTTTCACCCGCGGCCGCTCATTACTCGCCCGATTGGCGCCGCGCGCGCGGCGTTCGCCGTATAGCACGAGCATCACCACCAGCAGCAACAGGCTGGCCAGTTGCGCTGCAGTAGAGAGGCTGAAGAATCCGTACCAGGTTTTGTAGATGGCGGTGGTGAACGTGTCGAAGTTGAAGACCGACACCGCGCCGAAGTCAGCCAGGGTTTCCATCACTGCCAACGCCACACCCGCACCGATCGCCGGGCGGGCCATGGGCAGGGCTACACGCCAGAACGCGTGCCACGGCGATTGGCCAAGGACGCGCGCCGCTTCCATCAGTCCTTTGCCCTGAGCGAGGAATGCGCTGCGGGCCAGCAGGTAAACGTAGGGATAAAAGACCAGCACCAGAACAAGGATGACCCCACCGGTGGAGCGCACACGGGGCAATCTGAAGCCGCTGCCGAAGCATTCGCGCATGAGAGTTTGCACCGGGCCGGCGAAATCCAGCAGGCCGACGAAGACGAACGCCAGCACGTAGGCGGGAATGGCGAACGGCAGCATCAGTGCCCAATCAAGCCATTTTCTCCCGGGGAATTCACACAGGCTGATAAGCCAGGCGAGGCTTACGCCCAGCAGCGTTACGCCAAGGCCGACGCCGAGCACCAGCGTCAGGGTGTTGCCCAGCAACCGCGGCATTTGCGTGTCCCACAGGTGGGACCAGATTTGCTGATCGAAGGTTTGCCAGGACAACAGCAAAACGCTTAATGGCAACAGGACCAGCGCAGCGATGGCGAAGACCAGGGGATACCAGCGGCGTTGGGCGGGGTGGGCCAAGGGGATTCTCGAGAAAAATTGGCCGGCGCAAGATTAATCGCGACGCCGCACTGTGGCGAGGGGGTTTACCCCCGTTCGGCTGCGAAGCAGTCGTAAATCTGCAGACGCGATAGGTCGGGAGTCATGCAGTCGCTGGCTTTAGGGCCGCTTCGCAGCCCAACGGGGGTAAACCCCTCGCCACACGTGACCACTCGCCGGGATCACAACGGTGTTAGTTCCAGCCGGCCCGATCCATCATCCGGATCGCTTCAGCCTGACGCTTGCCAGCAATTTCCACAGGCAAGGTGTCGGCAACAAACTTGCCCCAGCTTGCCACTTCTGCAGAAGGCGGAACAGCCGGGTTAGCCGGGAATTCCTGGTTTACGTCAGCGAAGATCTTCTGCGCTTCGGCCGTGGTCATCCACTCCACCAATGCCTTGGCCGCTTCCGGGTGCGGTGCGTGCCTGGTCAGGCCAATCCCCGAGAGGTTTACGTGCACGCCGCGATCCGCTTGATTCGGCCAGAACAACTTCACCGCAAGGTCAGGTTTTTGCTTGTGCAGGCGACCGTAGTAGTAAGTGTTAACGATGCCGACGTCGCACTGACCCGCGTTGATCGCCTCCAGCACCGCGATGTCATCCGAGAACACATCCGTGGACAGGTTGTTCACCCAGCCCTTGAGAATCTGCTCGGTTTTGTCAGCGCCGTGCACCTCGATCATGGTGGCAGTGAGGGACTGGTTGTAAACCTTCTTTGCCGTGCGCAGGCACAACCGACCTTCCCAGTTCTTGTCGGCCAGCGCTTCGTAAGTGGTCAGCTCACCCGGTTTCACGCGAGTGGTGGAATAGGCGATGGTTCGCGCGCGCAGGCTCAGGCCGGTCCAGGCATGGGAAGACGAGCGGTATTGCAGCGGAATGTTGGTGTCGATGGTCTTTGAGGTGAAGGGTTGCAGGATGCCCATCTGCTCGGCCTGCCACAGGTTACCGGCATCGACCGTGAGCAACAGGTCGGCGGTGGCATTTTCGCCCTCGGCCTTGATGCGCTGCATCAACGGCGCTTCCTTGTCGGTAATAAACTTCACCTGAACACCGGTCTTGGCCGTGTAGGCATCGAACACCGGTTTGATCAGCTCGTCGATGCGCGAGGAGTAGACCACCACTTCGTCGGCTGCCTGGGCGGCGGTGCTGCCGATCAGGGACAGGGCCAGTGCAGTCAGTAGACGCTTGGGTGCCGACATTGTGGTGGTCTCTCGTTTGAAATTGAGGGCAAATGATAAAGACTCACATTTACCTTCTCAATCGAAGTGTCAATGGAGGCGTAACCAGATGTTGCAGAGTTTAGAAAATGTATGGAATGTGACGAGGCCTTCGCGAAGAGCCCATCAGCCCCCAACGCCAGTCTCAGGCCTTGGCCAGCGCCGGCAAATCGCCAATCAACCCCAAGGCCTCGCGCACAAACAACGCCTTGGCCTCGGGCATCTGATCGACCAGCTTCAACCCGGCATTACGTAACCAGCGCACCGGCAGCGGATCGGCCTGGAACAACCGCTCGAATCCTTCCATCGCCGCCATCAGCGCCAGATTGTGCGGCATGCGCCGCCGCTCGTAGCGGCTGAGCACCTTCACATCCGCCAGACGCTCACCGCGCGCCGCGGCTTTCAGCAGCACCTCAGCCAGCACGGCAGCGTCGAGAAAACCAAGGTTCACGCCCTGCCCCGCCAACGGATGGATGGTGTGCGCGGCGTCGCCGATCAGTGCCAGGCCTTCTGCCACATAACGCTTGGCATGACGCTGACGCAGCGGCACACAAAGACGCGGGTCGGCACTGAGCACCGCGCCGAGTCGGCCTTCGAAAGCGCGCTCCAGCTCCAGACAAAATGCTGCGTCACCCAGGGCCATCAGTCGTTCGGCCTCGTTTGGCGTGGTCGACCAGACAATCGAACACCAATCCTGCTGACCATCACGCTCCAGCGGCAGAAACGCCAGCGGACCATTGTCGGTAAAACGCTGCCAGGCAGTCAGCTGATGAGGCTTGGCGCACCGCACACTGGTGACAATCGCGTGATGCAGGTAATCCCACTCACGGGTCGCCACACCGGTCAGGCGTCGTACCGCCGAGTTGGCACCGTCAGCGGCCACTACCAGCGGCGCGCGCAATGTGCGGCCATCGGCCAGTGTCAGCAGCCAGTCATCACCGGAGCGGCGCATCTGTTCCAGGCGCGCATTGGCCAGCATGCCCAATTCGCATTCATGCAAGCGGTCGAGCAAGGCATCCTGAACCACACGGTTTTCGACGATATGCCCAAGCACCTCGGCGTGCACACTGGCCGCCGAAAAGTGAATTTGCCCGGTGCCGCTGCCGTCCCAGACGTGCATGTCGGTGTAAGGACTGCTGCGTCGGCCGGCGATGCCATCCCAAACGCCCAGCCGCTCAAGTATCCGCTGGCTCGCGCTGGACAAGGCGCTCACGCGCGGCTCAAACGGCGCCTGGCCGTCGAAGGGTTTGACGCTCAGTGGGCTGCCGTCCAGCAACAAGACTTCCAGCCCGCGGTCCTGCAACGCCAGCGCCAAAGCGCTACCGACCATTCCGGCTCCGACAATCAGCAGATCTGCGCGCATGTCCATGCTTTAGCCTGTCTCGCTTGCGGCTTGAGCCGCTGAAAAAATGTGTGTGGATCACGCATCGGGGCGCGTACCCAGCCCCATGGCCTGACGGGCGAACCAGCGCTTGGCCGGTGGCAGCAGATCAAGGCCGAGCAGGCCGATATTGCGCCCCAGCGATACCAATGGCTGGGTGCTGCCGAACAGGCGGGTGACCTGATCGGAAAAGCCCACGGTGAGGTTCTGATCCAGCCGCTGGCGCTCACGATAAGCCTGCAAGGTTGCAAAGTCGCCGGGGGACGTTTGGCTGGCAAGCAGTGCATCGGCCAACGCCTGGGCGTCGCGCAGCGACAGGTTGAAACCCTGTCCGGCGATCGGATGCAGGCTGTGGGCGGCGTTGCCGAGAATCGCCAGATGCGGGCGCACCTGCTCTTCGGCTTCGATCAGTGACAATGGATACAGATGCCGCGCGCCGACTTGTTTCAGCGTGCCCAGACGATAACCGAACACGCCCTGCAATTCGCTGAGGAAACTGCGCTCATCCAGTGTCGCCAGGCGTTGCGCGTCCATGCCCTGGCGGGTCCAGACCAGTGCGCAACGGTTTTCCGGCAACGGCAGCAACGCCATCGGGCCATCGTCGGTAAACCGCTCGAACGCCACGCCGTTGTGCGCTTCGCTCGGGGTGATGTTGGCGATCAGCGCGCTCTGGTTGTACGGGCGCTTCTTGATGCCGACCCCGAGCTGCTCACGCAAGCCCGAACGGCCGCCATCGGCGAGCACCGCGAGATCGCATTCCAGCGTGGTTTCGTCATTCAGGGTCAGGCGGTAGCCGTCGGCCAGTGGCTCCATGCGGGTCACTTCGGCGGGGCAGCGCCAAGTCACAACATCCTTGTCCAGGCCTCGCCACAGACACTGGCCGAGCCAGGCGTTTTCCACCACATAGCCCAAGGCCGGTACGCCCTCTTCCATCGCTGAAAGGCGGGCAGTGGAAAACCGCCCACGGTCGGACACGTGGATTTGTTTGATCGGCTCAGCCCGGCGGGAGATTTCCTGCCACACGCCCAACCGCTGATAAATTTGCCGGGCGCCATAGGACAGCGCCGAAGAACGGGCGTCATAGCTCGGCTGATAGGTATCGCCCGGCGCGAACGGCTCGATCAAGACAATGTGCCAGCCCCGCGCCTTGGCCCCGGCCTGCAAGGCCAATGCCAGGCTAGCCCCGACCAGACCGCCGCCGATGATTGCCAGATTGATTCGACTCATGCCGCTTGCGCCCGCGCCGCAGCCATCAAGGCTTCGATCTCGGCGACCGTTTTCGGCACGCCGTGGGTCAGGATTTCACAGCCGGTTTTAGTCACCACCACGTCGTCCTCAATGCGCACGCCAATGCCGCGCCATTTTTTCGCTACGTTCCGGTTGTCCGGAGCAATGTAGATGCCCGGCTCCACGGTCAGCGCCATGCCGACTTCCAGCACGCGCCACTCACCGCCGACCTTGTACTCGCCCACATCGTGAACGTCCATGCCCAGCCAGTGACCGGCGCGGTGCATGTAGAAAGCCTTATAGGCTTCGCTGGCGATCAACTCGTCAACATCGCCCTGCATCAGGCCCAGTTTCACCAGCCCGGCAGTAATCACGCGTACCGTCGCTTCATGCGCCTGATTCCAGTGCTTGTTCGGGGCAATTTCGGCGAATGCGGCTTCCTGGGAAGCCAGCACCAGTTCGTAAATCGCCTTCTGTTCAGCTGAAAACTTGCCGTTGACTGGCCAGGTGCGGGTGATGTCACTGGCGTAACAATCGATTTCGCAGCCGGCGTCGATCAATACCAGGTCGCCGTCCTTGAGCACTGCATCGTTCTGCTGGTAATGCAGGATGCAACTGTTGCGCCCGGCGGCGACAATCGAACCGTATGCCGGCATCTTCGCCCCGCCCTTGCGAAATTCGTAATCGAGCTCGGCTTCGAGGCTGAACTCATACAGTCCAGCGCGGCTGGCCTGCATCGCGCGAATGTGCGCCTGGCTGGAAATGCGTGCGGCTTCACGCATCACTTTCACTTCTGCCGCCGATTTATACAGGCGCATGTCGTGCAGCAGATGATCCAGGGCAACAAATTCTTTGGGCGGCTGGGCGCCGAGGTGCGCTTTGGAACGGATCACGTTGATCCAGTCCATCAGGTGGCGGTCAAACTCGGGGTTGCTGCCCATCGCCGAATACACGCGGTCGCGCCCTTCGATCAGGCCCGGCAGGATGTCGTCGATATCCGTAATGGGAAACGCGTCGTCGGCGCCGTACTCGCGGATGGCGCCTTCCTGACCGGCACGCAGACCGTCCCATAATTCCCGCTCGGCATTGCGCTCACGGCAAAACAGCACGTACTCGCCGTGCTCGCGACCTGGCATCAGGACGATAACGGCTTGCGGCTCGGGAAAACCGCTGAGGTACTGGAAGTCGCTGTCCTGACGGTAAACGTGCTCGACGTCGCGATTGCGAATGGCGACCGCGGCGGCAGGCAGGATGGCAATGCTGTTGGGTTCCATCTGCGCCATCAGGGCCTTGCGGCGACGGCTGTATTCCGCTTTCGGGATATGAATCATGGGCAGATGGCTTTTCCTGGCTCGCAATTAGTGCAACGAAGGTTTCGCGGCCGCTTCGTCGGTTTTCCTGGTCTCGGTGAACAGCAGCAGCGGCGCGACGCGCAGGTACTCCATGACTTCCATGTAATCACTTTCGCCATCGTCGGATTCTTCCAGCGCGTCTTGCACCTGGGATATTGCTGCCAGGTCCTGCAGGACTTCGCTGGCTTCTTCGCTCAGCGCATATTCGCGGCGGGTCAGGCCAAAGCCGGTGAGAAAGCCCTGGCACCACTGGCCCAATGCGGCAGCGCGCTCGGTCAGCGGCGCGTCGTCGGTGGGCAACAGCAGCACGACGGTCATGTCATCGCTGGTCAGTTCACCTTTGACCATCTCTTGCAGACCGATCAAGGCATTGCGGACGTTATCCTGTGGTTCGCCTTCGAGCAGTTCGGCGGCGTCGGCCAGCCAGCTGTCGGCTTCAAAACCGGCACCGGCGCAACTGCGGCCAAGCAGCAGACCGTGCAGCTCGGCAGGCGAGACAGGATGACCACTGGTGCTCAGCAATGTGGCGAAGGCTTGATACGGGGAATTCTGAATGGGCATGGGCAGCTAGGCGCCAGACGGCGCTATGTCTAGAATGAAGGCCTTGTATCCTACAACGACTCTTCTGCAGGAGCGAGCTTGTTCCGGGCGGCGTTCCGACGATGGTCGCCAAACACGACGCTGGGTACCTGACACCCCACGGCGCTCTCAGGCTCATCGTCGGAACGCCGCCCGGACCAAGCTCGCTCCTACAGTTCAATATCCATCAGACAGTGAAGACAATGGAAGACACCGACGTGCAAGCGCTGATGGCCAGGCTCGAACTGCTAATTAATCGGGTCGAGCAACTTAAGGGTCAAAACGGACTCCTATTAGCTCAGGAAAAAACCTGGCGCGAGGAACGCGCTCACCTCATTGAAAAAAATGAAATCGCCCGGCGTAAGGTCGAATCGATGATTTCGCGCCTCAAGGCCCTGGAGCAAGACTCATGAGTTCAAGCAATAGCGTTACCGTGCAGATTCTCGACAAAGAATATTCGATCATTTGCCCCCAGGAAGAACGCAGCAATCTGGTGAGCGCTGCCCGTTACCTCGACGGCAAGATGCGTGAGATCCGCAGCAGCGGCAAAGTCATCGGCGCCGATCGCATCGCTGTGATGGCCGCGCTGAACATCACTCACGATCTTTTGCACAAGGAAGATCGCCCGGACGTGCAGGCCAGCAGCTCGACCCGCGAGCAGGTGCGCGACCTGCTGGACCGGGTGGATCTGGTGCTCGCCACCGATCCGGACGTCAGCAAGGGCTGATTCGTCGAGCCGCTTGGGTTATACTCGCAGCACTCCCTGGGGTGCTTGCCAGTTGACCACGTCCCTGAGCCGATTCGCACTACCCTGGAGGCTGCACGTTGGGCTGGTGTGCATGTCCGCTAGACGGAAAGCCTTAAAGCCTACTGCATCTTCCACCTTGAACTTTCGGGTTCAAGGGCTAAGTCAGCAGCGGTTCTTCCGGGGAGCCTGATTCGAGTCCGATGCCGGTTTTATTACCGGCATCGGCTTTTTTATGGGTACGCTTCACGTACCTGTCCTGCTGAAGCCGAACTCATGACCGAACCTGCGCTGCTGCCCCGCCCGCAACTTCGACGCATGCTGCGCAAGGCCCGTCGAGCACTGACACCCCATCAGCAGCGCCAGGCCGCCCGCGGGCTGTACCAGCAAATGTCCCAACATTCATTGTTTCGCCGCGCCAAGCACATTTCCCTGTACCTGCCGACTGACGGCGAGATCGACCCGCGCATTTTGCTGCGTGCGGCTCAACGTCGCGGCAAGGCGACGTATCTGCCGGTGCTCAGCGCCTGGCCGCGCACCAAAATGGTCTTCCAGCGCGTTCGCCCTGGCGAAAAACTCAAACCCAACCGTTTCCGGATCCTCGAGCCCAGGCACAATCTCGCCCGTCAACGCAAAGTCTGGGCACTCGATCTGGTGTTGTTGCCACTGGTAGGTTTTGACGATGTCGGCGGACGCCTGGGCATGGGCGGTGGCTTTTATGATCGAAGCCTGGCTTACCTGGCGCGACGCAAAACGTGGCGCAAGCCGACGCTGCTGGGACTGGCCCATGAATGTCAGAAGGTCGAGCGATTGGCTCAAGCAAGCTGGGACGTGCCGCTGCAAGGAACGGTGACAGACAAGGCGTGGTATTTCGCAGGATGACGCCACTGGAATCAGCGGCGCCGGAAGTATAATCCTAGCGCTTGAGCGCGGAAGACTGTTGCGGCTGGGCAATTTCAGGCGGTGCGTCGGTGTTGTTCGACCATAAGCTTTGGGCATAGCCGGTGGTCACGACGCCCAGACCAAACAAAATAACCAATATCCATAGTAAATCCGGTTTGCGTTTCATCGATTGCCCCCCAAAGGCATATCAACACGATGACAGCAGCGGTTTCCGTTTAGGCCGTGCAGCAGCGTCAGGCTTAGAAGGCCGGCATTCTGCGGCAACGTGAACCGACACGCAAACTCTGGCGTCAACCGACTGTCGGTTTCTCATAAAATTGCCCGACAACTTGCCCACCTCACTCACAAGGAGCAAAACCATGGCCTGTTGGCTGATGAAATCGGAGCCGGACGAGTTCGCGATCACCGACCTGGAGAAGCTTGGCAAGGCGCGCTGGGATGGCGTGCGCAACTACCAGGCGCGCAATTTCCTGCGGGCGATGGCGGTCGGTGACGAGTTTTTCTTCTATCACTCCAGCTGCCCGGAGCCAGGGATTGCCGGCATCGGCAAAATCGTCGCGGCGGCATACCCTGACCCAACCGCGCTGGAGCCGCACAGCCATTATTACGATGCGAAGGCTACTCCCGAGAAAAACGCCTGGAGCGCGATCGATGTCGCTCATGTGAAGACGTTTGCGAAAGTGTTGAAGCTGGATTACCTGAAGCAACAGACAGCGCTGGCGCAGATGCCATTGGTGCAGAAGGGATCGAGATTGTCGGTGATGCCGGTCACCAATGAGCAGTGGGCGGCGGTGATCGCTTTAAAGCCTTGAGCCTTGTTGCGGCTGAAAGAATGCATTCGCGAGCAAGCTCGCTCCCACTGGGGATCGCAGTGAACATTTGACCGGGTTCAGCACAAATCCTGTGGGAGCGAGCTTGCTCGCGAAAGCGCCCACCCAGACAGCTAAGGCTTATTGGATGATGAGGTTGTTAAACAACAAATCCTCAACCACCGGCTTGCCGGTCTCGTCATTCATGATTTGCTGAGTCTGCTTAAGCGCTTCCTGCCGCAACTTCTCTTTGGCTTCAACATTGTTCATCGCCTCAGTGGTCTGCTGCGCGAACAGCGCCACCAGTTGATTGCGAATCAACGGTTCGTTGGCCTTGACCAGTTTGGCCGACTCTTCGCCGGTCACCCGCAACGCCACGTCAGCCTTATAGACTTTGAGCTTCGGCGTGCCGTCCAGCCCGTAATTGCCCACGAACGGCGGGCTCAGGGTGATGTAATTCACCTTGGGCGCCTCACCTTCCTTGGCTTCTTCAGCCACTGCTGCCACAGGCAGAGACAGGGCCAGCAACAACATGATCCACGCTTTCACAATTCGCTCCTTATCCGGTTTGCGGCCTAGCATAACCACCCGCCACGCCAGCACAAGCTTATAGCTGACTATCAGGGCGGGGCATGCTCGTTGACCCGTTGACTCACACACCTACACTTATCGGCCATCACTCCCAAAGGAATAGCCCTGATGAAAGCCGTGCTGTGCAAAGCCTTCGGCCCTGCCGAATCGCTGGTGCTGGAAGACGCCGCCAGCCCTGTCGCGAAGAAGAACGAAATCCTGCTGGACGTGCACGCCGCCGGAGTGAATTTCCCGGACACGCTGATCATCGAGGGCAAATACCAGTTCAAGCCGCCCTTCCCGTTTTCCCCGGGTGGCGAAGCCGCGGGCATAGTCAGCGCCGTCGGCGAGAAAGTCAGCCACCTCAAAGTGGGTGATCGAGTCATGGCGCTGACGGGCTGGGGCAGTTTTGCCGAACAGGTCGCCGTGCCGGGCTACAACGTGCTGCCGATTCCGCCTTCGATGGACTTCAACACCGCTGCCGCTTTCAGCATGACCTACGGCACGTCGATGCACGCGCTCAAACAACGCGGCAACCTGCAACCGGGCGAAACCCTGTTGGTGCTCGGCGCATCCGGCGGTGTCGGCCTTGCCGCCGTGGAAATCGGCAAAGCCATGGGCGCCCGTGTCATTGCCGCCGCCAGCAGTGCCGAGAAGCTCGCAGTGGCCAAGGCGGCTGGGGCCGATGAACTGATCAACTACAGCGAGTCCAGCCTCAAGGACGAAATCAAACGCCTGACCGATGGCCAAGGCGCTGATGTGATTTACGATCCGGTCGGCGGCGATCTGTTCGACCAGGCCATTCGCGCCATCGCCTGGAACGGCCGCCTGCTGGTGGTCGGCTTCGCCAGCGGGCGAATCCCGGAGTTGCCCGTCAATCTCGCACTGCTCAAAGGCGCAGCGGTGGTCGGCGTGTTCTGGGGCTCGTTCGCCCAGCGCCAGCCCCAGGACAACGCGGCGAATTTCCAGCAGCTATTCGGCTGGTTTGCCGAGGGCAAGCTGAAACCGCTGGTATCGCAGGTGTATCCACTGAACGAAGCGGCGCAGGCGATCAATGACCTTGGGCAGCGCAAGGCTGTCGGGAAGATTGTTGTGCAGGTTCGCTGACACTGCGCTCAGTAAGTACAGAAGTATTTATCAGCATCAGAGAGAAAACAGACACCCAATTTCACGGAAAGCAACAAGCGCGGCCACAGGGTCGCGCTTCATGTGCGCTAAAGCAGCTCGCGAATTTCCTTTGGAAGAAGGCCTGCATATCGGCTCGCCGGGTACTGATTACACCGCCGAACAATCGCAGAAACACTTTTATTGAGCTTGGCAATCAGCGCGAGACGTCGCTCTTCAGGCAATTGCGCTGGTGCAATGGAATGAGTCAGATAACTCCGCGTCCAGCTGAAGACAGGCAAATCCACCCACGAGAATTCCGAATAATGCCGCGCGACTCGACTGACGTCCGCACAGCGCAATTTTTTCAAGGATTCGTTAGCGTGAAACGGCGGAGTGTCATCCAGCCTGAAGACCATCGGCGCGACGACTTCGATCTGCGCCGGATGCTCATCAGTAATGACCCATGGCTGAAAACGCCATTGGCTCACCGCGGACCGAGCGGCTTCGGCAAGCCCGGGATGAGCGTTAACGGGGACTGCCACTGTGTGAACTGAACCGTCAGCGTGCACAGAAAAACTGACGCGTACTTGCCCCGTCACGCCAGCCCTGTACAGCTCTTCGGGATAAATCGGCTTGGGATTGTCCGCAGGAATCAAAAATACCGACCCCGCCTGCGCTCCGCTGAAGACCACACATAAGAAAACCATTCCATACCACCGCATCGCCGCCCTCCCCTCGTCACTGAAATGCCAGAAACGGCAACAGCACAAAAGGTTAAAGCCCGAGGAGCTGAAACAGAACGCCACGCTTTCCCATAAATCCGCAGGACGTTTCCGAACGCTTCGCGGCATTTCGGACACAACCACCTCATAAAGCTCCGCTCGGTAATCTTTCCTACAACGCCTTTCACATATGCAAAAACGACATGTTCACAAAGGAACATGCGATCTCCAACATTTCTGCTGTTTGCTCGCTGCGACCCAGTGCTATTTTCGGTAACGAAACTGTAACATTCGCATCCGCAGCCAAAACAAGAAATCTGGAGCTTCTGAATGTTTGCTTTCTTTCGACCTGCCGCACATCAGGCTCCCCTGCCTGAAGAAAAAATAGACAACACCTACCGACGCCTTCGCTGGCAGATCTTCGCCGGGATATTCATCGGTTATGCCGGCTATTACCTGCTGCGCAAGAACTTCTCGCTGGCCATGCCGTACCTGATCGAAGAGGGTTATACCCGCGGCGAGCTGGGCCTGGCGCTGTCGGCAATCGCGATTGCTTACGGCTTGTCCAAGTTCCTGATGGGCATCGTCTCCGACCGCTCCAACCCGCGATTCTTCCTGCCATTCGGTTTGCTGGTTTCGGCCGGGGTGATGTTCATATTCGGCTTCGCGCCTTGGGCGACGTCCAGCGTGACCATCATGTTCATCCTGCTGTTTATCAACGGCTGGGCGCAGGGCATGGGCTGGCCACCGAGTGGGCGGACCATGGTTCACTGGTGGTCGCAGAAGGAACGCGGCGGCGTGGTGTCATTGTGGAACGTGGCACACAACGTCGGCGGCGGCCTGATCGGCCCGCTGTTTCTGCTCGGCATGGGCCTGTTCAATGACTGGCACGCGGCGTTCTACGTGCCAGCGGCGGTGGCCATGGCGGTGGCGGTTTTTGCCTTCGTCACCATGCGTGATACGCCGCAATCGGTAGGCCTGCCCCCCATCGAGAAGTACAAGAACGATTACCCGGAGGGCTACGACGCCAGCCACGAAGAAGAATTCAGCGCCAAGGAAATCTTCGTCAAATACGTACTGCGCAACAAAATGCTCTGGTACATCGCCCTCGCCAACGTCTTCGTCTACCTGCTGCGCTACGGCGTGCTGGACTGGGCGCCAACGTACCTCAAGGAAGCCAAAGGCTTCACCGTCGACAAAACCTCGTGGGCGTATTTTTTCTATGAGTGGGCGGGTATTCCGGGGACGCTGCTGTGCGGCTGGATGTCGGACAAGATCTTTCGCGGCAACCGCGGCCTGACCGGCATGGTGTTCATGGCGCTCGTGACCGTGGCAACGCTGGTCTACTGGCTCAACCCGGCCGGCAATCCAACCGTCGACATGATCGCGCTGGTCTCGATCGGCTTTCTGATCTATGGCCCGGTAATGCTGATCGGTTTGCAGGCACTGGAGCTGGCGCCGAAGAAAGCCGCTGGCACGGCTGCGGGTTTCACGGGCCTGTTCGGTTACCTGGGCGGATCGGTCGCGGCCAGTGCAGCCATGGGCTACACCGTGGACCATTTCGGTTGGGATGGCGGTTTCGTATTGCTGATCGGTGCGTGCCTGCTGGCGATGGCGTTTCTTGCGCCAACCCTATGGCACAAGCAGATCGCCAGTCAGAGCCGTGAAGCGGTGGCCTGATCAACCTGTGATTTACAGCGTTTGAGCCGCGCCTCCAGATTACGGTCTGGCATCGCGTGGCTGCGCAGGGCGTTGGCGGTCTGTTCGACATAATCGCGAGTGGTGCCGTAACGCCCGCAGGCGTTTTCGAATACATGGCTCAGCACATGATCCGGCAAGTTGCCCGCATAACTGGGCAGGTGGCGCTCCAAGACAAATCCCAATGCCTGAACCTGGCTGCCATCTTCGAGACGGCAATTGAGCCAGTGCGGGCGATAGGAAGGAAACGGCATTTCACGTTGCCACAGCGCATAAAGTGACGCTTCGAGCTGGTCTTCAGGAAGACGATAGGCAAAGCCGCTGCACGAGCCGCCCCGATCCAGACCAAATACCAGGCCTGGCAATTCCGGCGTGCCGCGATGTTCGTGAGACCACAGGTACAAACCGCGATGGTAACCATGCACCCGACCGCGCCTGCGCTCCACTGCCGCGCACTCTGGACGCCAGATCAACGAGCCATAGGCGAACAGCCAGACGGGTCCACCCTTATGGCGCGCCATGGTCGACTGCATCGAACCGAGCAATTGTTCGTGCGTAAGCTGCGGGCCCAGATCGAGCTGCGGGGGGTAGGCCAGATTCAGAAAAGACGATTCGATAGCGCTCATGGCGATTAGCGTTCAGCTCCCCGCGAATAAAGAATTTCGAAATAGAACGCACCGCTGAAACAATAAGGCACATATGTTTTCAGGCAATTTAAGTGCCATGGCACAGTAAGTTAAATGAACGCCTGAACGGGATATAACCTACCGGTATTTATATTATTTTATAAATACCGATCGGCTATATGAGAAGTTATATGCAGGAGCGAGCCCGCGCGCGTTCAGGTATCCCGCGTTATCGTTGACGAACATCGCGAGCAAGCTCGCTCCCACAGGGATCGCGGATCAAGATCGCGGCGCGTACGCAAACACGTCGGCGCGCATTTGATGGGCATCCATCCCCGCTTCTACCAGCGCATCCAGCGTGCCGTAAACCATCGCCGGCGAGCCGCTGGCGTAGACATGCAACGCTTTCAGTTCAGCGAAATCTTCACACACCGCCTGATGCAGCATCCCGCAGCGCCCTTCCCAACCGCATTGATCACTGACGACTTTATGCAGGAACAGATTCGGCAACTTCAGCCACTCGTCCCAGTGTTCGATTTCATAAAAATCTTCCGGGCGACGCACGCCCCAGTACAGGTGTACCGGGTGCTTGAAGCCTGCGGCGCGGCAGTGTTCGATCAGACCGTGGACCTGCCCCATGCCGGTTCCTGCGGCGATCAACACCAGGGGACCGTCCGGCAATTCCGCCAGGTGGGTATCGCCGAACGGCATCTCGATGCGCACCAGCGGATTGCGCCGCAGCTGTTCGATGAGGTTCAGCGCACTGCTTTCGCGCGCCAGCACATGAATTTCCAGGTCGCGCCCCGAATGCGGTGCCGACGCGAGAGAGAAAGCAGACTTCTCCCCGTTTTCGCGCTCGATCATCAGGTACTGACCGGCGTGGTAGCGCGGCGGTTTTCCGGCCGGCGCACGCAGATGCACGCGGATGGTGTCACCGCCGACATCTTTGCACTCGATGACCTGACACGACAGGCCGCGCACCGGCAACTCGCCCAGCGAGAGCACGCCATCCCAAAGCACGATGCAATCTTCCAGCGGCTGCGCTATGCACGTGTAGAACTCGCCATGGTCTCGCACTGTGCCGGACTGCTCGACGCGACCTTCAACCAGCAACGCAGCGCATACGTGGCAATTGCCGTTGCGGCAGCTTTGCGGGCAGTCAAAGCCCAGACGTCGTGCGCCATCGAGAATTCGCTCGCCCGGTTCGATTTCAAGCACGGCTCCGGAAGGCTGCAAGGTTACGCGCATCAATCTATTCCTAACTGATTCCAGATGTCATCGATCCGTCGGGTGACGGCTTCATCCTTGACAATGACCCGGCCCCACTCGCGAGTGGTTTCGCCCGGCCATTTGTGCGTAGCATCCAGTCCCATTTTCGAGCCCAGACCCGAGACCGGCGAGGCAAAGTCGAGGTAATCGATCGGCGTGTTATCGATCATCACCGTGTCGCGCTTGGGGTCCATGCGCGTGGTAATGGCCCAAATCACGTCGTTCCAGTCCCGCGCGTTGATATCGTCGTCAGTGACAATAACGAACTTGGTGTACATGAACTGTCGCAAAAACGACCAGACACCCAGCATGACTCGCTTGGCATGGCCGGGATACGACTTCTTCATGGTCACAATGGCCATGCGGTACGAGCAACCTTCGGGCGGCAGATAGAAGTCGGTGATCTCCGGAAACTGCTTCTGCAGAATCGGCACAAACACTTCGTTCAAAGCCACGCCCAGAATTGCCGGCTCATCCGGAGGACGACCGGTGTAGGTGCTGTGGTAGACAGGCTTGATCCGGTGAGTGATGCGCTCCACGGTAAACACCGGGAAGCTGTCGACTTCGTTGTAGTAACCGGTGTGGTCGCCGTACGGACCTTCGTCGGCCATCTCGCCCGGATGGATCACGCCTTCGAGAATGATCTCGGCCGTCGCCGGCACTTGCAAATCATTACCGCGGCATTTCACCAGCTCGGTGCGATTGCCCCGCAGCAGCCCGGCAAAGGCGTATTCGGAAAGGCTGTCCGGGACGGGAGTGACGGCACCCAGAATTGTCGCCGGGTCTGCGCCCAGTGCGACGGATACCGGGAACGGCTGGCCAAGATGCTTCTCGCACCATTCGCGGTAGTCCAGCGCGCCTCCCCGGTGGCTGAGCCAGCGCATGATGACCTTGTTGCGGCCAATGACTTGCTGGCGATAGATGCCGAGGTTCTGGCGGTCCTTGTTCGGACCTTTGGTGACGGTCAGGCCCCAGGTGATCAGCGGGCCGACATCGCCGGGCCAGCAGGTCTGCACCGGCAGCATCGCCAGGTCGACGTCGTCGCCTTCGATGACCACTTCCTGGCAGACCGCGTCTTTGACGACTTTCGGCGCCATGGCGATGATCTTGCGGAAAATCGGCAGCTTCGACCATGCATCCTTCAACCCTTTCGGTGGCTCGGGCTCTTTGAGAAACGCCAGCAGCTTGCCGATTTCGCGCAGTTCGCTGACGGCTTCTGCACCCATGCCCAGCGCTACGCGCTCGGGGGTTCCGAACAGGTTGCCGAGTACTGGAATGTCATAACCGGTAGGGTTTTCGAAAAGCAGCGCCGGGCCCTTGGCGCGCAAAGTGCGGTCGCAGACCTCGGTCATTTCCAGCACTGGTGACACCGGAACCTGGATGCGCTTGAGTTCGCCGCGCTTTTCCAGGCCGCTGATAAAGTCGCGCAAGTCGCGATACTGCATGCGTGAGCCTCGTGTTGGCCGTGGCGTTCGGGGCAGGCAGTTTAGCGCCGAACCCCTCTATTCAGAACCACGAACTGCCGATTCATCAACAATCAGATAGCAAAAAGCCGGGTTTCCCCGGCTTTTGCTGACTTTCTGCGAGTTACTTGCGCTTCATCGACAAGAAGAACTCGTCGTTGGTCTTGGTCGTCTTCAACTTGTCGACCAGGAACTCGATGGCGGCGATTTCGTCCATCGGGTGCAGCAGCTTGCGCAGGATCCACATGCGTTGCAACTCGTCATCGGCCGTCAGCAACTCTTCGCGGCGGGTACCGGAACGGTTGATGTTGATGGCCGGGAACACGCGTTTTTCTGCGATGCGGCGATCCAGAGGCAGTTCCATGTTGCCGGTGCCTTTGAATTCTTCGTAGATCACTTCGTCCATCTTCGAGCCGGTTTCAACCAGCGCGGTAGCGATGATGGTCAGCGAGCCGCCTTCTTCGATGTTCCGTGCGGCACCGAAGAAACGTTTCGGTTTCTCCAGGGCGTGGGCATCGACACCACCGGTGAGCACTTTGCCGGAACTCGGGATCACGGTGTTGTAGGCGCGAGCCAGACGGGTAATGGAGTCGAGCAGGATCACCACGTCTTTTTTGTGTTCAACAAGGCGCTTGGCTTTCTCGATCACCATTTCGGCAACCTGCACGTGGCGGGTTGGCGGCTCGTCGAACGTCGAGGCAACCACTTCGCCGCGCACGGTGCGCTGCATTTCGGTCACTTCTTCCGGGCGCTCATCGATCAGCAGAACGATCAGGTGAACTTCAGGATTGTTACGAGCGATATTTGCGGCGATGTTCTGCAGCATGATCGTCTTGCCGGCTTTCGGCGGAGCAACGATCAGACCACGCTGGCCTTTGCCGATCGGGGCGCACAGGTCGATGACACGGCCGGTGAGGTCTTCGGTGGAACCGTTGCCGGCTTCCATCTTCATGCGCACGGTGGGGAACAGCGGGGTCAGGTTCTCGAAGAGAATCTTGTTTTTCGCGTTCTCGGGACGATCGTAGTTGATCGTGTCGACCTTGAGCAGTGCGAAATAACGCTCGCCTTCCTTGGGAGGGCGGATCTTGCCAACGATGGTGTCACCGGTGCGCAAGTTGAAGCGACGGATCTGGCTCGGCGAGACGTAAATGTCATCGGGGCCGGCCAGATAGGAAGCGTCAGCGGAGCGGAGGAAGCCGAAGCCGTCCTGGAGAATCTCCAGCACACCATCACCGGAGATTTCCTCGCCGCTTTTCGCGTGCTTCTTGAGCAGGGAGAAAATCACGTCCTGCTTGCGCGAACGGGCCATATTTTCTATGCCCATCTGTTCGGCCAATTCGAGCAGTTCGGTAATCGGCTTTTGCTTGAGTTCAGTCAGATTCATATAGGAATGACGTAATCATTTATGGAGGGGGGAAAATTAAGCTTTTGGCTTAATGAGGCCGCGCCGCGGAGAAGGCGACAGGATCGCGTACTAATTCGAAAAGGAGTGCGTCGGCGACGGCTTGCAGGGGGCATTGGAGAAACCAGTGCGGGGCCGAATGTACCACCTGAGTTTCGGAGCGTCTAGCCCTGAATAACGAAAAAACCCCGCAATATCAGGCTGTGTGAAAACGCAGCCTGTGCCGGTCAAAAGCAAATGCCCCGACTTGTCGGGGCATTTGCTTTTCCGGTTTTGAAAAGCAAAAAAGGGCTTTTCAGCCCATCAATTCCATCATTCTCCGCACACCCAGCACGTTTATGGCTCTTTTCAGGTTGTACGTTTGTATCGCAAGCGCCATTTCCGTTCGAGCGCCTTTCAGTTGACGCAGTAAAAACCTGGCGTTGCCCATAGACCATTGCTTCAGGTTCCCAAACGGATGCTCAACGATAGATCGCCGCTGGCTCATCATGTCTCGATTGGCTTTCATGCGCCGTTCCATTCGTTCAAATGCGGCTTCGTGGGCATGACGCGTGACGTATCGGCGTTCGGCCTTGGTACATCGGTTTTTCAGCGGACAAACAGTGCAGTCGTCGACGGCGGCGTGATAGACCCGGTCTCCTTTGTTGAGGGCTTTAAGCGTGAGTATCTTGCCGTTTGGGCATTGATAGTTGTCACTTTCTTCGTGGTAATGGAAGAGTGTGCGATCAAAGTTTTGCTCTTCATCACCCTTGGTATTAACGGCTCGGTTTGGCGGGACATAGGGAGTGATGCCAGCGTCTTCACATGCCTGGAATTGACTGCCGTTGGAGTAACCCGCATCAGCAATGACACTGAGTTTGGCCTGCTCCAGCGCCTCTTGGGTAGCCTTGGCCATCGGCTCCAGTTGGCGGTTATCGGTTCCTTCCTGAGTCACTTCATGGTGCACGATCAGGCAGTGTTTTGCGTCAACCGCACTTTGAACGTTATAGGAAATACGCGAGCCTGAAGGGGTGCGCATTTTTTGCGCGTCGGACTCACCCACCACATGCTGCACCAGACCTTGAGCTTGCATCAGCACTTGGCAGGTCTGGTTATTGGCCTTTTTTATCTTCAGTTTCTCAAGCGCCGTCTGCACAGCAGAACGATCAATAGCTTCTTTGTGCTCGCCGCGATCAGCTTCATCAAGCTGAGCCAGATAGTGCGCAATACGCTTGTCGAGCTTTGCCTCGCGCTGTTGGAGCTTTTTAGGGGTGATCTGTTTTCGGTTCGAAGCCACGGCCTGGAACTTGCTGCCATCGATGGCCACCAACTCGCCAGCAATCAGGCCGGCTCCCCGACAAAATCGAACAAACGCACGGCATGTCGCGACAAAAGCTGCGCTGTTGTCGCGCCGGAAGTCGGCGATGGTTTTAAAGTCCGGAGCTAATCGGCCCAACATCCACATGACCTCGACGTTGCGCTGACACTCCGCTTCCAGCCGCCTGGAGGATCGAATTTGTTGGAAATAGCCGTAAAGATAGAGTTTAAGCAGGTCGCCGGGATGGTACGAAGGGCGCCCGGTTGCTTTGGGAGCAGCTTTGTCGAACCCGAGTTGCTCAAGGTCCAGCAGAGAAATGTACGCCTCGATCACCCGAACCAGATGGTCTTCGGGAATGAGTTCGTCCAGTGAGACTGGAAACAGAGTGCCCTGCGTACGATCTTCACCTTGGATGTAGCGCATAAGAAAAATGCCCGTATCTTGCGATACGGGCATTTTCTTAAACCCGGCGGCAGATTGCTAGGTTTTCACACAGCCTGAATATGCGGGGCCTTTTTTCGGACACTTTACGATGACGCTTAGATGTTGGCGTCGAGGAAAGCAGCCAGTTGCGACTTCGACAGTGCGCCGACCTTGGTGGCTTCAACGTTGCCGTTCTTGAACAGCATCAGCGTAGGGATACCACGCACGCCGTGCTTGGCCGGGGTTTCCTGATTTTCGTCAATGTTCAGTTTGGCAATGGTCAGCTTGCCTTTGTAAGTCTCGGCAATCTCGTCCAGGACTGGAGCGATCATTTTGCACGGGCCGCACCATTCAGCCCAGTAGTCGACCAGTACAGCGCCTTCGGCCTTGAGTACATCGGCCTCGAAGCTAGCGTCGCTAACGTGTTTGATAAGATCGCTGCTCATGGAAGTCTCCAGGTTGTAAGCAAAAAAACGTGGCCCATCATAGCTGCCCTTCCCCGGTTCAGGAAGCCGCAGATGATTGAGTCTCGCTATGGTGACGGATGAGTTTGGGTATAGCTCAATTCGACCATCGCGGGAACAGCCGTCAGCGCGATGCACTGTTGCGGTGCATGCGTGACCGCTAATTTTTTGAACACGCTTCAGGGGCAAGACCAACAAAATCAAGGCTCGCAGCGGCCCGATCAGCTGTTGGCACAGCCCGTGCTCTATCGAATCGCAGACATCATATTCAGCCGATTCGGAGCTTCGCCATGACCCAGCGCTACATCGCCCTCCTCGCTACCCTGTTCGCCAGCCTGATGCTGAGCCAGGCACCCGCCCACGCCGATGGTCTGGAAGATGTGGTCAAGCGCGGCGTGCTCAAAGTTGCCGTGCCGCAGGACTTCCCGCCGTTTGGCTCGGTCGGCCCGGACATGAAGCCGCGCGGCCTCGATATCGACACCGCAAAACTGCTGGCCGACCAACTCAAAGTCAAACTCGAACTGACACCGGTCAACAGCACTAACCGCATCCCGTTCCTGACCACTGGCAAGGTCGATCTGGTGATTTCCAGCCTGGGCAAGAATGCCGAACGCGAGAAAGTCATCGATTTCTCCAGCGCCTACGCACCGTTCTACCTGGCGGTATTCGGCCCGCCGGATGCTGACATCAAGAACCTCGATGACCTTAAAGGAAAAACCATCAGCGTCACCCGTGGCGCCATCGAAGACATCGAGCTGAGCAACGTGGCGCCCGAAGGCGTGACCATCAAACGCTTCGAGGACAACAACTCGACCATCGCTGCTTACCTCGCCGGTCAGGTCGACCTGATTGCCAGCGGCAACGTGGTAATGGTGGCGATCACCGAGAAAAATCCGAAGCGCGTGCCTGCGTTGAAAGTGAAGCTCAAGGACTCACCGGTTTACGTCGGCGTGAATAAGAACGAGCCGGCGCTGCTGGGCAAGGTCAACCAGATCCTCGCCACCGCCAAGACCGACGGCGCGCTGGAGAAGAACTCGCAAACCTGGCTGAAAGAGCCGCTGCCGGCCGATTTGTGATCGCCGGGAGGGAGAGGGACCATGGCCTATCAGTTCGATTTTCTACCGGTGGTGCACAACACCGATCTGCTCCTGCGCGGTGCGCTGTTCACCCTTGAACTGACGGCCATCGGCGCCGTATTCGGCGTCGGCCTGGGGATCGTCGGCGCGCTGGTGCGGGCATGGAACATTCGCCCGTTTGCGGCGATTTTCGCGGTCTATGTCGAGTTGATCCGCAACACGCCGTTCCTCGTGCAGCTGTTCTTTATCTTCTTCGGTTTGCCATCGCTGGGCGTGCAGATTTCAGAATGGCAGGCCGCGGTGCTGGCGATGGTGATCAACCTCGGCGCGTATTCGACAGAGATCATTCGTGCGGGCATCCAGGCTATTGCGCGCGGCCAGCTCGAAGCCGCTGCGGCGTTGGCGATGACTCGCTTCGAAGCCTTCCGCCACGTGGTCCTGCTGCCCGCGCTGGGCAAAGTGTGGCCGGCGTTGAGCAGCCAGATCATCATCGTCATGCTCGGCTCGGCGGTCTGCTCGCAGATCGCTACGCAAGAGCTGAGCTTCGCCGCCAACTTCATTCAGTCGCGCAACTTCCGCGCGTTTGAAACCTATGCCCTGACCACGCTCGTTTACCTGTGCATGGCGCTGATGATCCGCCAATTGCTGAACTGGATCGGTCGCCGCTACATCGCCCGGAGCAGCCAATGAGCGATTTCACTTTCTGGGACATCCTGCGCAACCTCCTGACCGGCCTGCAATGGACGTTGGCATTATCGCTGGTGGCGTTTATCGGCGGCGGGTTGATCGGTTTGCTGATCATGGTGATGCGCATTTCGAAAAAAACCTTGCCGCGCAACGTCGCCCGCACCTACATCGAACTGTTTCAGGGCACGCCGTTGCTGATGCAGCTGTTCCTGGTGTTCTTCGGCGTGGCGTTGGCCGGGGTGGAGATTTCGCCGTGGATGGCGGCGGCGGTGGCGCTGACGCTGTTCACCAGCGCCTATCTGGCGGAGATCTGGCGCGGTTGCGTCGAGTCGATCCCGAACGGCCAGTGGGAAGCTTCAGCGAGCCTGGCGCTCAACCCGCTGGAGCAACTGCGTTACGTGATCCTGCCGCAAGCCTTGCGCATCGCCGTGGCGCCGACCGTGGGCTTCTCGGTGCAAGTGGTCAAAGGCACCGCCGTCACTTCGATCATCGGTTTCACCGAGCTGACCAAGACCGGCAGCATGCTCGCCAACGCGACTTTCGAACCCTTCATGGTCTACGGCCTCGTCGCCCTCGGCTACTTCCTGCTCTGCTACCCCTTGTCGCTCAGTGCGCGCTACCTGGAAAGGAGACTGCATGCCCCTGCTTAGAATTTCCGCCCTGCATAAATATTACGGCGATCACCATGTGCTTAAAGGCATCGACCTGAGCGTCGAGGAAGGGCAAGTGGTGGCGATCATTGGTCGCAGCGGCTCGGGCAAATCCACCTTGTTGCGTACGCTCAACGGACTGGAGTCGATCAACGACGGGGTTATCGAAGTCGACGGCGAGTACCTCGATGCGGCCCGCGCCGACCTGCGTACCTTGCGCCAGAAGGTCGGGATGGTGTTCCAGCAGTTCAACCTGTTCCCACACCTGACCGTCGGCGAAAACGTGATGCTCGCGCCGCAAGTGGTACAGAAGGTGCCCAAGGCCAGGGCGGCGGAACTCGCACGGGAGATGCTGGAGCGGGTGGGGCTGGGGGAGAAGTTCGATGCGTTTCCGGATCGACTGTCCGGCGGGCAGCAGCAACGCGTGGCCATCGCGCGTGCCTTGGCAATGTCGCCGAAGGTGTTGCTGTGTGACGAGATTACCTCGGCGCTGGACCCGGAGCTGGTCAACGAAGTGCTGAGTGTGGTTCGCCAACTGGCCAAAGAAGGCATGACGCTGATCATGGTGACTCATGAAATGCGTTTTGCCCGGGAGGTGGGGGACAAGTTGGTGTTCATGCATCAGGGCAAGGTGCATGAGGTGGGAGACCCGAGGGTGTTGTTCGCGCGGCCGCAGACGGCGGAGTTGGCAAATTTTATCGGGACGGTTGAAGCCGGCCCTTAACCCTGTGGTGAGGGGGCTTGCCCGGCTTGCCCTGTGGCGAGGGGGCTTGCCCCCGTTCGACTGCGCAGCAGTCGTAGACCCTGAAGAAACGGTTACCCAGGAAGAATGCAAAGGGCCGCTGCGCGACCCAACGGGGGTAAACCCCCTCGCCACAGGGGGTGTTGGGTCATTGCTTTGAAGGATGCGCGTTGGCGTCAGCGTTTGATCGTGGCAGGATGTCGGGGTTATCGACCGAGACCCCCTGACCATGCCGCAATCCCAAGCCAAGAATCTGTCCCTGATCGCCGCAATCGACCTGGGCTCCAACAGCTTTCACATGGTCGTGGCCAAGGCCCGGAACGGCGAGATCCGCATCCTCGAACGTCTCGGGGAAAAGGTTCAACTGGCCGCCGGCATCAACGATGAGCGCCAGCTCAACGAAGAATCCATGCAGCGCGGGCTCGATTGCCTCAAGCGCTTTGCCCAACTGATCAACGGTATGCCGCTGGGCGCCGTGCGGATTGTGGGCACCAACGCCCTGCGTGAAGCGCGCAACCGCAACGAATTCATTCATCGCGCCGAAGAAATCCTCGGGCACACGGTGGAGGTTATCTCCGGTCGTGAAGAAGCGCGCCTGATTTACCTCGGCGTTTCGCACACCCTCGCCGACACACCGGGCAAGCGCCTGGTGGCCGACATTGGCGGCGGCAGCACCGAGTTCATCATTGGCCAGCGCTTCGAACCCCTGCTGCGCGAAAGCCTGCAAATGGGCTGTGTCAGTTTTACCCAGCGCTACTTCAAGGACGGCAAAATCACCCCGGCCCGCTACGCCCAGGCGTACACGGCGGCGCGGCTAGAAATCATGAGCATCGAACACGCCCTGCACCGCCTGACCTGGGATGAAGCCATTGGCTCGTCGGGCACTATCCGCGCCATCGGCCTGGCGCTAAAGGCCGGCGGGCACGGCACTGGCGAGGTCAATGCCGAAGGTCTGGCGTGGCTCAAGCGCAAGCTGTTCAAGCTGGGTGACGTCGAAAAAATCGATTTTGAAGGGATCAAGCCTGACCGCCGCGCGATTTTTCCGGCCGGCCTGGCGATTCTCGAAGCCATCTTCGATGCCCTCGAACTGCAACGCATGGATCACTGCGAAGGTGCGCTGCGCGAAGGCGTGCTCTATGACCTGCTCGGCCGTCACCACCATGAAGACGTCCGTGAGCGCACGCTCAGCTCATTGATGGAGCGCTATCACGTCGATCTTGATCAGGCCGCGCGCGTTGAACTCAAAGCCCTGCACGCCTTCGATCAAGTGGCGCAAGACTGGGAGCTGGACGACGGTGTCTGGCGCGAGCTGCTCGGCTGGGCCGCCAAGGTTCATGAGGTGGGCCTGGATATCGCTCATTACCACTATCACAAGCACGGCGCCTACCTGATCGAACACTCGGACCTCGCCGGTTTTTCCCGCGAAGACCAGCAAATGCTCGCGCTGCTGGTGCGTGGCCACCGTCGCAACATTCCCCGGGACAAGTTTGCCGATTTCGGCGATGACGGTATCAAACTGATTCGCCTGTGCGTATTGCTGCGCTTTGCGATCCTGTTCCATCACATCCGCGGCACCCAGCAAATGCCTCAGGTCATCCTGCGTGCCAGCGGCGACAGTCTGGATGTCCTGTTCCCCGACAACTGGCTGGACGAAAACCAGTTGACCCAGGCTGATTTTGCACTGGAGGCGGAATGGCTGATGCGGGTGGGGTTTGCCTTGAACGTGCGTTAATCCGACTTTGTGGCGAGGCGATTTATCCCCTCGCCACAGAATCCTTCCATGCCACAGATTTTCTCCCGCCACAGTTATTGAGCTAAAAAAAATGGCGATCCGCAGGGATCGCCATTTTTTATGCCTCTGGCGTGTTAACGCACCGCCAGAATCGGGCTGCCCAGGCGTTCCAGTAGCGTCGCCTGCGCACTGCGCGGGTTCTGGTTGCCGGTTGGCGTGTTGCGAATGTAACGACCGTCCGCCTGCAGGCTCCAGCTGTGGGTGTTGTCGGTCAGATAAAGCTCAAGCTCTTTCTTGACCCGCATGATCAGCTTCCTGCCCTCGACCGGGAAGCAAGTCTCGACGCGCTTGTCGAGGTTGCGCTCCATCCAGTCGGCGCTGGAAAGGAACATCTGCTCCTCGCCACCATTGAGGAAGTAGAACACCCGCGTGTGCTCAAGAAAGCGGCCGATGATCGAACGCACGTGAATGTTATGCGAGACCCCGGCAATTCCCGGTCGCAGGCAGCACATGCCACGCACGACCAGATCGATGCGCACACCGGACTGGCTGGCTTTGTACAGCGCGCGGATGACTTTCGGGTCGGTCAGCGAGTTGAACTTGGCGATGATGTGCGCCGGTTTGCCGTCGAGGGCGAATTGCGTCTCGCGGGCAATCATGTCGAGCATGCCCTTCTTCAGCGTGAACGGTGCGTGCAGCAGCTTCTTCATGCGCAGGGTTTTACCCATGCCGATCAACTGGCTGAACAGTTTTCCGACGTCTTCGCACAAGGCATCGTCGGAGGTCAGCAGGCTGTAGTCGGTGTACAAACGGGCGTTGGCGGCGTGGTAGTTGCCCGTCCCCAAGTGCGCGTAACGGACGATCTCGCCCGCCTCGCGACGCAGGATCAGCATCATTTTGGCGTGGGTCTTGAAACCGACCACGCCATAAATCACCACCGCACCGGCCGCTTGCAGACGGCTGGCCAGCTGCAGGTTGGACTCTTCGTCAAACCGCGCACGCAACTCGATCACTGCCGTGACTTCCTTGCCGTTGCGCGCGGCATCGACCAGCGCATCGACAATTTCCGAGTTAGCGCCGGAGCGGTACAGGGTCTGACGCACCGCCAGCACATGCGGATCTTTCGCCGCCTGACGCAGCAGATCGACCACCGGCGTAAACGACTCGAACGGGTGCAGCAGCAGAATGTCCTGCTTGCTGATCACGCTGAAAATGTTCTCGCTGTTCTGCAGCAGTTTCGGAATCTGCGGCGTGAACGGCAGGTATTGCAGTTCGCGCTGGCTGTCGAGGCCGGTGATGCTGAACAGACGGGTCAGGTTGACCGGGCCATTGACCTGATACAACTCGGATTCGTGCAGGTTGAACTGTTTGAGCAGGTAGTCGGACAGTTGTTTCGGGCAGGTGTCAGCCACTTCCAGACGTACCGCGTCGCCGTAGCGGCGGGAAAACAGTTCACCGCGCAAAGCGCGGGCCAAGTCTTCGACGTCCTCGGAATCCAGCGCCAGGTCGGCGTTACGGGTCAGCCGGAACTGGTAGCAGCCCTTGACCTTCATGCCCTGGAACAGGTCATCGGCGTGCGCGTGGATCATCGACGACAGGAATACGTAGTTGTCGCCCGACCCGCCGACTTCTTCCGGGACCTTGATGACCCGAGGCAACAGGCGCGGTGCCGGAATGATCGCCAGCCCGGAATCGCGACCGAAGGCATCAATACCTTCGAGCTCGACGATGAAGTTCAGGCTCTTGTTCACCAGCAGCGGGAACGGGTGCGTCGGGTCCAGGCCGATCGGGGTGATGATCGGCGCGATCTCGTCGCGAAAAAAGCGGCGTACCCAGGTTTTGATCTTCGTGGTCCAGTGACGCCGACGGATGAAGCGGACCTGATGTTTTTCCAGTTCCGGCAACAGAATGTCGTTGAGGATCGCGTATTGACGGTCAACGTGACCGTGAACCAATTCGCTGATGCGCGCCAGCGCCTGATGCGGTTGCAGGCCATCGGCACCGGCCTGTTCACGGGCGAAGGTAATTTGCTTCTTCAGACCAGCCACGCGAATTTCGAAAAACTCGTCGAGGTTGCTGGAGAAAATCAGCAGAAACTTCAGCCGCTCAAGCAACGGATAGGACTCATCCAGCGCCTGTTCCAGCACACGGATGTTGAACTGCAACTGCGAGAGCTCGCGATGGATGTACAGGCTGCTGTCATCCAGGCCGGGAATGGCAATCGCTGGCGCCGCCGTCGTTTCGGCCACGGTCGCGGGTAGAGCAGGCTCCAGTTCCGGCGGGGATTCGACGACTTGCTCCACCACGGGCAGAGCTTCTTTTACGGCAACTTCAGTGAGGCCTTCGGTATTCATGAAATGTTCCTGGGAGGGCTATTTCTGCTCTCGTAACAGTTGAGCAGCACGGGCGGCAAAGTAGGTCAGGATGCCGTCAGCGCCTGCACGTTTAAAAGCGGTCAGGGATTCAAGGATAACCCCTTCGCTCAACCAGCCATTCTGGATTGCCGCCATGTGCATGGCGTATTCGCCGCTGACTTGATACACAAAAGTCGGGACTTTGAATTCTTCTTTGACGCGGTAGAGGATGTCCAGGTACGGCATGCCTGGCTTGACCATGACCATGTCCGCGCCTTCTGACAAATCGGCCGCCACCTCGTGCAGGGCTTCGTTGCTGTTGGCCGGGTCCATCTGGTACGAAGCCTTGTTGGCCTTGCCCAGGTTTGACGCCGAGCCAACCGCATCGCGGAACGGGCCATAATAGGCGCTCGCGTATTTGGCCGAGTAAGCCATGATGCGCACGTTGACGTGATCGGCCAGTTCAAGGGCTTCGCGGATTGCCTGGATGCGGCCGTCCATCATGTCCGAGGGCGCGACGACCTGTGCGCCGGCCTGGGCGTGGGACAGGGCCTGCCTGACGAGCGCATCGACGGTAATGTCGTTCTGCACGTAGCCTTCTTCGTCGAGGATACCGTCCTGACCGTGAGTGGTGAACGGGTCGAGGGCGACGTCGGTGATCACACCCAGCTCAGGGAAGCGCGCACGCAAGGCGCGAGTGGCGCGTTGGGCAATTCCTTCGGGGTTCCAGGCTTCAGCCGCGTCCAGCGACTTGAGCTCTGGCGGCGTCACCGGGAACAGCGCCAGCGCCGGAATGCCCAGTTCGACCCACTTGGCCGCTTCTTCCAGCAACAGGTCGATGGTCAACCGCTCGACCCCCGGCATCGAGGCCACCGCTTCGCGACGGTTCTCGCCGTCCAGCACAAACACCGGCAGGATCAGGTCATCGACGGTCAAGACGTTTTCACGGACCAGTCGGCGCGAGAAATCATCACGACGGTTGCGGCGCAATCGAGTGGCAGGGAACAGACGGTTGGCGGGGGTAAAACTCACGGCAGACTCCTGAGCCCGCGCTGACGGGCGAGCGTGACAGTTATAAGCGGCCATTATGACGAACAGATGACAGTTATGCTTAGCCCTGTGACCAGGGGGCGTTCCATTGTCCGTGTAGGAAATGTTCACGTCGAGTCACCCCTGCACACTTTCATCAATGTGCCCGAAGGGTTAGGCTGCGCGTTCATTTCGCCAGCACCTAGACAATGCTCCAGCAATTTCTTCAGGAATTCGGGTATTTCGCCCTGTTTCTCGGCACCTTCTTCGAAGGCGAAACCATCCTGGTGCTCGCAGGCTTTCTCGCGTTCCGCGGTTACATGGACATCAAGATTGTCGCGATCGTGGCGTTCTGCGGCAGTTATGCCGGTGACCAATTGTGGTATTTCCTGGGACGCAAGCACGGCCGCAAGCTTTTGGCGCGCAAACCACGCTGGCAATTGATGGGTGACCGGGCGCTGGAACATATCCGCCGGCACCCGGACATCTGGGTGCTGAGTTTCCGTTTTGTCTATGGTTTGCGCACGGTCATGCCCGTGGCGATTGGCTTGTCGGGTTATCCGCCCGCACGTTATCTGCTGCTCAACGGCATTGGCGCAGCGATCTGGGCATGTGCCCTGGCCGCTGCGGCCTATCACTTTGGCGCAGTGCTGGAAGGCATGCTGGGCAGTGTGAAGAAATACGAGTTGTGGGTGCTCGGTGCACTGCTTGTGCTCGGCGTGGGGCTGTGGCTGCGTCGGCGCTTCAAGAATGCCCGTCTGGCGAAGAAGGTCTACGCCGATGAGCAAGCGTTGAAAGCCGAACAGACCAAAACCGCCGGACCTACGACGCCCATCGAGTGAGACGGTTTCTGCACCAGTAGAGGCCGATTGCGCTGAGCAGGCTGTAGCTGAGCAGCACAACCCAACCGATTGCATGGGCGGGCCACAGCCCGACCAGAGGGGCGAGCCATACCAGCGGCAGGTTTGACGCCAGCCGCAGCCACTCAAGCTTCAACGCCCACGGGCGATTTTCCAGCGCCACGCCCAACACGAATAGACCCAACGCCACTGCACCCCAGCCGAGCACCAGCGCCGCGGTCGGCAGCTGCTGCTCGACATTCATCAGGTAGCTGCCCAGTGCGACGTAGATGCAAAACTGCAGCAGCACGTATACCTGCTGACGTCCGTCCAGCGTCACTTCGTATTTGCGAAACTGGCGCAGGTCCGGCTTGCTCAGCGGGTATTGGGCGGCGACGTCTGCCGGACGCCACCCGGTGCGCATGAACCAGATCCGCAGCTTGTCCCACTTGCTCTCGGCCCGTCGGGCGTCGTCCCATAGTTGCGCATAAAACTGCACATTGGCCCACAACGGATTCCAGCTCGCCAACGGCGTGGTGACGCCGAAAATCACTGGCTCGTTATCGTCCTCTTCCTGGAACGAGCCAAATAGACGGTCCCAAATAATGAACACCCCGCCGTAGTTGCGATCCATGTAGAGAGCGTTCTGTGCATGGTGAGCCCGATGATTGGATGGCGTAACGAAGCACCACTCGAACCAGCCAAGTTTCGGAATGTGCCGGGTGTGCACCCAGAATTGATACAGCAGATTCAACGCAGCAACGCTGATGAACACCAGCAGCGGCACGCCGAGCACGGCCATCGGCAGATAGAAAATCCAGCTCAGCAGAAAGCCGGTGCTGGTCTGGCGCAACGCGGTGGAGAGGTTGTAGTCCTCACTCTGGTGATGCACCGAATGCGCAGCCCAGAGGATGTTGCGTTCATGGCCCAGGCGATGCAGCCAGTAGTAGCAAAAGTCATACAGCACGAAGGCGAAGGCCCAAACCCAGACGCTGTCGGCGGACAATTCGAACAGCGCGAGGTGCTTGAGGGCGTACGCGTAAGTGACCAGGCCAACGCCCTTGGTCAGCAGGCCTGTGGTGGTCGACAGCACGCCGGTACTGATGCTGTTGATTGCGTCGGCCAGACGATAATTGCTGACCCCGCGCCAGCGGTCGGCCAACAGCTCGACAGCGATCAGCACAAAGAAAAACGGCACCGCATACAGAATGAAGTCCATGGCGCGTCCTGATCAGAATCCTGAGGACAGATCCTACGTATAGCCGTGAACTAACCCTATGGCAACGAGTGACAAATTAGTGGACATTTAACGCCATAAACAAGGAGAAAAGACCATGAGCAAAAAAGTCGCAGTGATCCTTTCCGGCTGTGGCGTCTATGACGGCGCCGAGATCCACGAAAGCGTGATCACTCTGCTCCGTCTGGACCAGCGTGGCGCCCAGGTGCAGTGCTTTGCACCCAACATCGCCCAATTGCATGTGATCAATCATCTGAACGGCGAAGAGATGCCCGAGTCGCGCAATGTGCTGGTGGAATCGGCGCGGATCGCCCGGGGCAATATCAAGGATCTGCGCGAAGCGAGCGTCGAGGATTTCGATGCCCTGATCGTTCCGGGTGGTTTCGGAGCGGCGAAGAATCTGTCGAACTTTGCCGTCGAAGGTGCCGGTTGCTCGGTGCAACCGCAGGTGCTGGCATTGACCGAGGCCTTTGCCGAGGCCGGTAAACCGGTGGGACTCATCTGCATTTCGCCGGCACTGGCGGCGAAAATCTACGGCCCGGGCGTGACCTGCACGATTGGCAATGATGCCGACACGGCCGCAGCAATGAACAAGATGGGCGCCACGCACACCGAGTGCGCGGTGACCGACATCGTTGAGGACAAGGCGCGCAAACTGGTGAGCACACCGGCCTACATGCTGGCGCAGTCGATCAGCGAGGCGGCATCCGGGATCAACAAACTGGTCGACCGGGTGCTTGAGCTGACCCACGAAAACGACGAGTAACACGATTCGCGTGTGGGAGCGGGCTTGCTCGCGATGACGCCAAGATATCCAGCACACGAGTTGGCTGTCGGAGCGCTATCGCGAGCAAGCTCGCTCCCACCAGGTTGCCAGGCTCAGGACTTGCGATTCAAGCGCGTAAGAATTCGATCCAGCGCATTGGCGAACGCCTGCTTTTCACGCTCGCCAAACGGCGCCGGGCCGCCGCTCAGCTGCCCCTGCTCACGCAAATCGGTGAACAAATTGCGCACCGCCAGCCGATCGCCCATGTTTTGCGCATCGAACTCCTTGCCACGTGGGTCCAGCGCCGACACGCCCTTTTTTACCAAACGGTCGGCCAGCGGCACATCGCTACAGATCACCAGCTCACCCGGCACCGCGTGTTCCACCAGGTAATCGTCGGCTGCATCGGGGCCGCTCGGCACCACGATCAGTTTCACCAGTGCGAGCCCCGGCTTGATCTGCGGCTGCCCCGCCACCAGCACCACTTCGAATTGGCGCTTGAGGGCGAACTTGACCACCAGATCCTTGGCCGCTCGAGGGCAGGCATCGGCATCGATCCAAACGCGCATTGTGTTTACCTCTCAAAAAAATCGCGAGCAGGCTCGCTCCCACAGGTTATACGCGATCCGGTGGGAGCGAGCCTGCTCGCGAGGGTGAGCGCAGCGAATGCTTCAGGAAACCGTCACCCGACGCTTCTCGGCGATCCGACTCCGGCCATACAGCACGATGATCGCAATGATCGCCACCGCCTGCGCTCCCAGCGAATACGCATCGGCGTGAATGCCCAACCAGTCGAAATCAAAGAACGGCACAGGCCGTGTGCCGAAAATGCCGGCTTCCTGCAACGCTTTCACGCCATGCCCGGCGAACACCACCGACAACGCGCAGAGCAAAGCGGCGTTGATGCCGAAGAACAGAGACAACGGCAACTTCGCCGAGCCACGTAAAATCACCCATGCCAGCCCGACCAGCAACACCAGCGCCGTCGCTCCGCCAGCCAGCACCGCGTTATGGCCGGCCGGGCCCGCCTGCAGCCACAGGGTTTCGTAAAACAGGATCACTTCGAACAGCTCGCGATACACCGAGAAAAACGCCAGCGTCGCAAAACCAAAACGCCCGCCACCGCCCACCAGGCTGCTCTTGATGTAATCCTGCCAGGCTGCAGCGTGACGGCGGTCGTGCATCCACACGCCGAGCCACAGCACCATGACGCTGGCGAACAACGCCGTCGCGCCCTCCAGCAACTCACGCTGCGAACCGCTGACATCGATCACATACGCCGCCAGCGCCCACGTCGCCAGACCGGCCACCAAGGCCAGACCCCAACCGACGTTGACGCTGCGCACGGCCGATTGCTGACCGGTGTTACGCAGGAACGCGAGGATAGCGGCGAGCACCAGGATCGCCTCGAGGCCTTCACGCAACAGAATCAGCAAGCCGGAAATGTAGCTCAACGACCAGCTCAGGCCATCGCTGCCCAACAGGCCCGCCGACTCTTTCAACCTGGCTTTGGCCGCGTCCAGACGCTGCTCCACTTCGGCCACCGGCAAGCCGTCCTGCAGCGATTGGCGGTAAGCCATCAGCGATTTTTCAGTGTCCTTGCGCACGTTGGCATCGACGTTGTCGAGGGAGCTTTCGACCAGTTCAAAACCTTCCAGGTACGCCGCCACCGACAAGTCATACGCCTGGTCGTGATCGCCACCGCGATACGCGGCAATACTTTTGTCGAGCGTTGTCGCAGTGTAATCGAGCAATTGCCCCGGGCCACGTTTGACCTGCGGCGGTTGCGCACGCTGGGCACGGAATGTCGCTGCTGCTTGCGAGCCTTCGGCAGCCAGCACTTCGGCTGGCGTCTGACGTGCGAGGTCGGCGATGTTGTAGGTCGTTTCGGATGCAGCGGCAGCCGGATCGGCGCTGAAGCTGGCGATATAGGTCGCCAGGTCCCACTGCTGGCGATCGTCCAGTTGATCGGCGAAGGCCGGCATGTCAGTGCCTTCGACGCCCATCGCCACGGTGTTGTAGATCGCATACAGGCTGAGGCGATCCAGCCGCGCAGCATCGCGCAGGTTGGCCGGTGGCGGCGTCATGCCAACACCGGCAGGGCCGTCACCGGCGCCGGTATCGCCATGGCACACCGAACACTGCTGAAGGTAAAGTGCCGCACCGCGCGTTGGGTCGGGCGTAATCACCGGTGCCTGGCTGACTTCGTAGGCAACGGCAAGCTTTGCGCCCAGTTGCCGCGCCTGGCGGGCGACGTCTGCGCCGTCCTGCCTGGCCGCGACCGCCGCGCGCAACGTGCCAACCCCTTTTTCCAGCTCTTCACGTTCAGGTCTGGGCGGCAACTCGACAATCAGCCCTTGCAGCACGCCGAGAAATTCTTGCTGCTCGCGGTATTCCGACTCATCGATGACCTTGCCTGCCTCAACCGTTGCCGGGTAGTCGGCGCCGATGTAGTCGAGCAAATGCAGAGCCTTGGGCGCTCCTTCAGCGGTTTCGGCCAGCGCATTGAAGCTGCAAAACGCGATGACTGGCAGCGCCAGCCAGGCCAGGAATCGGGAGGAGGCAGTCATGAATGGCTCTCATTTGGAAATACGAAGTAATACATTGTTCACTTCGAATGCGTTCCGCTCAAGTTTTGTAACAATTTCTTTCGATGTCTCTCTCTCTGGCCACCGCGCACCTCGCCTGGCCGCGGACAGACCGGCAATATGATCGTCGCCCAATACCCTCTTATGACGTGCAATCGCGGCCAGCACCGCCGCGCAATAATCTGCCCGCGATACGGCGCCGGTGGTTCTGCGCTGATTTTGGTGGTCGGTCGGCAATATAAAAGGCGACCTGTCGAGGTCGACTTTTCTTTGCCTGAACGGTTTTACACCGGCGCTTTGCGCAACGTCGCCATGAATGCCGCAGCCCCGATGAACAGGCCGGCAAAAGTCCGGTTCATGCGCCTCTGCTGTTTCGGCGTACGCAACAGGCGCAGTACTTTGGATGCCAGGCCGGTGTAGCCAGCCATCACAACCAGATCGACGCAGACCATGGTCACGCCGATGATCAGGTACTGAGCCAGTAACGGCGCGTGCGGGTCAATGAACTGCGGCAGCACCGCCAGCATGAACACCAATGCCTTGGGGTTGCTGATGTTGACCAGAAAACCGCGAAATATCAGGACCAGTGGCTTGCCCATCGGACGCACCGGCGCATCGTCGCTCATGTCGCTGGGCAGTGCGCGCCATTGCTTGACCGCCAGATAAACCAGGTACGCCACGCCAAACCATTTGATCGCGTAGAACGCGGTGGCCGATGCGGTGAGGATCGCGCCGACCCCGGCACCGACAATCGCAATCTGCATCGCCAGACCCACTTGCAGGCCCAAGGCATTCCAATAACCGCGCCAGAACCCGTATTGCAGACCGCTGGACATCGACGCAATGGCGCCGGCACCGGGAGACAGACTGATCACCCAGCAGGCGGCAAAAAACGCCAGCCATGTTTGAAGCTCCATTGCACACCTCGACTCAGACTTGTGACAGATGCCTAAGCTAATGCGGCTTTGGGGAGATGACTACGGGTTTTTTGCTGGATAAGTTTGCGAGGGTCCTATCGCGAGCAAGCTCGCTCCCACAGATTGACCGCGTTGTTAGCAAACGACTCGGTTCAATGTGGGAGCGAGCCTGCTCGCGATAGCGGTGTGTCAGGCACCAAAGGATCTACTTCTCGAAACCACTCGACGCAAGCACATCGGTCCCGCGCCAGCGCCGCACGGAGCGTTGGAAGAACAGGTTGTTGGGCACTTGCACCATCGCACTGCCAGTCCCCGAATCTTCAGCTTCGACCAAGGTGGTGTAAAGCAGGTTGATCGCCACCACTCGCCCCTTGACGCCAGGCTTGTCGGTGGTGTCGACCAGCTCGACCACATCGCCAATGCGAAACGGGCCGACGGTGAAGATCAGCACTGCGCACAGCAGATTGGACAGCACACTCCACATGGCGAAAAACGCTACCGCAGCGACCGCCACGAACCCGGACAAGGCCGTCCACAGCACCGTGGCCGATACGCCCAGCCGCTCCAGAACGAAGATCAGCGCGCTGCCCATGATCAGCCAGCGCAACACGCCACGCAAAGGCATCAGCAATTGCGGCGGGAACGGATAACGCTCACCCAGTCGCGTCAGGCCCCGGGCCACAAATCGTTGCGCGAGATACCCTGCCAGCAAAATCAGGAGGATCTGCACGGTGAACCAGATCGGTTCGATCCAGACGGGCGACATCGACAGCGTGAAGCCTTCCATCAGGACAACGCCTCCAGTTCCGCTTGCATGCTTTCAAGCAGTTCCAGGGCTTCCATCCACGCTTCTTCAAGTTCGGCTTCGCGCACTTTCAGCCTGGCTTGCTCGGCCAGCAGATCGCGCAGATCGTTCTTGCGCGCCGGTTCGTAGATATCGCTGTCGCCAAGGCTGGTGTCGATTTTCGCCAGTTTTTCGTGCAGCTTGCCCAACTCGGCTTCCAGCTTGTCGGCCTCGCGCTTGTGCGGCGCCAGTTGCTGACGCAGCGCGGCTGCGGCCTGACGCTGAGCCTTCTTGTCGGTCTTGTCCGGATTCACCGGCGTGTTGCTGACCGGCGCGTTGCGCTGACGATATTCCACCAGCCAGCGGGTGTAATCCTCAAGGTCGCCGTCGAACTCCTCGACCTTGCCATCGGCCACCAGATAGAAGTTATCCGTGGTGCTCTTGAGCAAATGACGATCGTGGGAGACCACCAATACCGCGCCTGTGAATTCCTGCAGGGCCATGGTCAGCGCCAGGCGCATTTCCAGATCGAGGTGGTTGGTCGGTTCGTCGAGCAGCAACAGGTTCGGTCTGCCCCAGGCGATCAATGCCAAGGCCAGACGCGCCTTTTCCCCACCGGAGAAATTCAGCACCGGTTCATCGATACGTGCGCCACGGAAGTCAAAGCCACCGAGGAAATCGCGCAAGGTCTGCTCGCGCTCGGTCGGCGCCAAGCGCTGCAAATGCAGCAACGGGCTGGCCTTGGAATCGAGGGAGTCGAGTTGATGCTGGGCGAAATAACCGACGACGGTATTTTCGCCGCGAGTCAAACGCCCGGCCAGCGGCTCGAGTTCGCCGGAGAGGTTTTTGATCAGGGTCGACTTGCCTGCACCGTTCGGGCCGAGCAAACCGATGCGCGCGCCCGGGGTCAGTTGCAACCTGACCTTCTCCAGCACGGTTTTGTCGCCATAACCCAGGCGGGCATCAGACAGGTCGATCAGCGGGCTGGAAATCTTGGTCGACTCGCGAAAAACGAAGTCGAACGGCGAGTCCACGTGGGCGGCGGACAACTCTTCCATCCGCTCCAGCGCCTTGATCCTGCTCTGCGCCTGACGGGCTTTGGTGGCCTGGGCCTTGAAGCGGGCGATGTAGCTTTCCATGTGCGCACGTTGCGCCTGCTGCTTTTCGTACGCCTGCTGCTGCTGGGCCAGACGTTCGGCACGGGCGCGTTCGAAAGCGGTGTAGCCGCCGCGATACAAGGTGATCTTGCGCTGATCGACATGGGCGACGTGATCGACCACGGCATCGAGGAAATCCCGGTCGTGGGAAATCAGCATCAGGGTGCCGGGATAGCTCTTGAGCCACTCTTCGAGCCAGATGATGGCGTCGAGGTCCAAGTGGTTGGTCGGTTCGTCGAGCAGCAGCAAGTCCGAAGGACACATCAAGGCCTGCGCCAGATTCAGACGCATCCTCCAGCCACCGGAGAAATCGCCTACCTGGCGATCCATCTGATCGTTGGTGAACCCGAGCCCGGCCAGCAACTTGCGGGCCCGGGCATCGGCGGTGTAACCGTCGGCGCTGTCGAGTTCCGAGTGCAGGCGGGCCTGAGCGGCACCGTCATGCGCCGCTTCGGCGGCAGCGAGGTCGCGTTGCACCTCGCGCAGACGCAAGTCGCCATCGAGCACATAGTCGACCGCGATGCGATCGAGCGTGTCGATCTCCTGGCGCATGTGAGCAATGCGCCAGTCGGCCGGCAGGAAGCAGTCACCCGAATCGGGGTGCAGGTCACCCAGAAGCAAAGCGAACAGGCTCGATTTGCCGGCGCCGTTGGCACCGATGAGGCCGGCTTTGTGGCCGGCGTGCAGGGTCAGCTCGGCATCTTCTAGCAGACGCTGCGGGCCACGCTGTAAAGTCAGGTTCTGAAGTCGAATCATAATGGCGGCGGAGTCTACCAGCTTCGCTCGCAACTGGCGCGAGTAGCACTATGTCCTCTGACCTGTGGAGCTTTTCCCTTGGCACTTATGCCCGCCCGGGCGTTGAGTCGGCGTGCCTGACGTTGCAGTCGTCGGGGGTGAACGTGTGCGTGCTGCTGTGTGGGTTATGGCTGGCGGAACGCGGCGTAGCCTGCAGCCAGCAACGGCTGGAGCAGCTAAAAAGTGTGTCTGAGCCGTGGGAAGCGGATGTCGTGCGGCCACTGCGAGCCTTGCGCGTGCAATGGAAAACCGCAGCTGACGACGATGCCGGGCTGCGCGATCTGCGGGAACGAGTGAAAGCACTGGAGCTGGAAGCCGAGCGGCATCTGTTATTGCGTCTGGAGCGGGCGGCGATCAACTGGCCGCAAGATGAGGCGACCGATCACTCAGCCTGGCTGGACGGTGTGGCGGCAGGTGCCGCCAACCTGGATCGCAACGCGCTGCATCAGCTGCGCGTCGCGTTGACCGGCACTTAGGAAGCGCTGGTTGGAGTGTTGCTGTTCGCCGGGGCCGCAGGCGTTGGCGATGTGGCAGTCGTCGATGTGCTTGCTGCTGGCGCAGAAGCGGCCGGCGACGATGGCGTTGAAGTCGCTGGCTTGGCAGCAGGCACTGCAGTCGGCTTGGTTGCACCAGCCGGCTTTTTCACCGCCGGCTTGGCAGCGGTTCTGGTAGCCGGTTTGGCGACTGCCGGTTTGGCCGCCGCAGGTTTCGCTGCCGGTTTGGAAGCGGCTGGCTTGGCTGCAGCTGGTTTTGCGGCTGCAGGTTTCGCTGCGGTGGCAGGCTTGGCGGCTGCTGTTTTAGTAGCCGGTTTTGCGGCCGCTTTGGCAGCAGGTTTGGCCGCGGTTTTAGCCGCCGGCTTGGCTGCGGTTTTAGCCGCGGCAGGTTTGGCGGCTGGCTTGGCTGCAGAACGTGCGGCTGCGGTTTTAGCTGCCGGTTTTGCAGCAGCCGTGCGGCTCGCAGCTGGTTTGGCAGCAGGTGTTTTCGCAGTCGTTGATTTCGCAGCGGCGGATTTGGCGGCGGTGGTTTTAGCCGGTGGTTTTGCCGCGCTGGCCGCGACTGGTTTTTTTACCGCAGGCTTGGCAGAAACTTTTACCGGTGCCTTGGCGGCAGGAGTCGACGCAGCTTTTGCGGTGACCGATTTAGTTGCCGATTTTTTGGCAGCAACTGCAACAGGCTTGGCCGCACGCGAGGACAACGCCTTGCCGACTGCCTCTTGTACACGACCGATACCCTGGGCCAGTTTCAGGCTCTCCTGAGCATCGCGCTTGAGCTGGACGATGTAGTTACGTGTTTCGGACTGACGATCCTTGAGAGCATCAAGCAGGTCTTCAAGTTCTTTGACCCCACCCTTGGCCTTGGTCTGCGCCTTGGCTTTGCCGGCCGCGGCAGCGTCCTGCAATTTGGTGCGGGATTTGTGCAGTTTTTCCTGGGCCTTGCCGCGCTGCTTTTCCAGTTTGGCGAGCAGTTTTTCAGCATCAGCCAAGGCTTGCGAGCAAGCGGTTTCCAAATGCTCGAGCAGGCTGCCCGAAAGTTGTTGGAGTAAGTGCAACGGAGTATTTACAGGCTTCTTGGTGGCCGACATGGTTTACCTCCTGGCTGACGTGGGTGCGGCTCATACTAGACCTCTGCTGATACCGCCGCTAGGGCATGTTGACAGTATCGAAAGCGCTACGTTGCAACTGAGCGAAAATCTTCCACGCGCGCTTGAATCCAGTTCACCGTTTAACCCGCTCACACTGGCATAATCCGCCGCATCTCAGGTCGGAGAGTGCCCATGCCGCGCTACCTTTTTTTATCGCTGTGCGTGTTTTTTTCAGTAGCTCAGGCTGCGGAGAAATCCGCTGAAAACGAAGCTCACGATCTTGCCTACAGTCTGGGTGCAAGCCTCGGCGAACGCCTGCGTCAAGAGGTTCCCGACTTGCAGCTTCAGGCGCTGGTTGAAGGTTTGCAGCAAGCCTACAAAGGACAACCACTGGCGTTGAAAGATGAGCGGATCGAACAGATCCTGACTGAGCACGAAGCACAGACCGCCTTGAAACACGCCACGCCGCAGAGTGAAGTTGCCGTCGAAAAAGAACAGCGTTTTCTTGCCGAGGAAAAAACCAGACCTGGGGTTCGTGAATTGGCCGATGGAATTCTGCTGACAGAGCTGGCCCCAGGTACCGGTGCGAAAGCGGGGCCCAACGGGAGGGTACAGGTGCTGTATGTCGGCCGACTCCCGGACGGCAGCGTGTTCGATCAGAACAGCCAGCCGCAATGGTTCAGCCTCGACAGTGTTATCAACGGATGGCGCAGCGCGCTGCAAAACATGCCGGTCGGCGCGAAATGGCGGCTGGTGATTCCATCCGCTCAAGCCTATGGCGCAGACGGTGCCGGCGACTTGATCGAGCCTTTTACACCGCTGATTTTCGAAGTGGAATTGCGCGGCGCGACCCGCTGAATGACAGAAACGAAAACGGCGCGCCGAGCGCACCGTTTTGAGGTTTTGCGTGACGCGGTTCAGGCCTGAACCGGGTCCTCTTCCTTGTGAGCAGTGTGCAGCACTTCGATCAGGCAATCTTCCAGCTCGAAGCGTTCATGCAACAGTCCACCCAGTTCCTTGAACTTCTCGGCAACGCACTTGCCTTCGTCGCACAGGTCATTGAAGGCGAGCAGCTTTTCGGTGATGACATCGATGCGCGGATAGATCGTATCGGCGAGTTCCAGACCACGCGTGTCGTTGAAGGCCTTGGCCTCCCCGGTCAACTGTTCGTAGATTTCGAAGTGCCCGGCGGAAACGTAATCAACAAGTACTCCGCAGAATTCCTGCAACGGTTTGCGATTCTCGCTCAGCGCCTCAGGCTTTTCGCCGAGATCATCATAAGCCCGAACCAGTTCGTGACGCTCCTGCAACCAGCGATCGATCAGCAGATGCACTCCACCCCAGCGTTCCTGAGCATTCTGACAACTTTCGAGCATGGTGATCTCTCTTCCCTTGTGGGTCATGCTGCTCTACACCGACCGTCCTCCGGAAATCAGAAATCGGTCAAGCGGAGCGCCATTCGAGCAACATTATTCCAATGACACGTGCCGGCCAGATTATGCCCGCACGCCAATGGCATCAAGGTACGCAGGAGATAAAGTTCATACAAGTGTTTAATCGCCCACCAGTGTGGGGTGCGACGACTCGGCGCTGACAGGGCGCTGACAGACAATCCAGACCTGCCGCATTACCTGGTAGACACACAGGATCGTTATTGCCACGAAGAACAGCAGGCTCCACTCGGCAATGCTCAGATCGAACAGGGTCCAGCTGATTCGGCCGCAATCCGCCGCTCCCGCGAACAGCCGTTGCACGACGCACGTCCACGGCGTAGTCGCGAACAGCTCCGAGAGATCGGTTGGGCAGGTTGCGAACTGTTTTGCCGGATCAGTCTGCAATAGCACCTGACGCCATGCAGTCACCGTACCCGCCAAGGACGCCATCAGTCCCAGGAACCAATACACAAACGTGCCGAAACGTGCGGGACCGTGCACTGACGCCAACAGACAAACGCCCGTGAGCATCGCCAGGCAAACTCGCTGTAACAAACACAGACCGCAAGGTTGCAGGCCGACGGCATATTCCAGGTAATAGGAAACGCCCAGGGCCATGGAGCCGGCAATGAAAACCATGAAAAACAAGGAGCGTGAGCAGGCCGGGGACATGGCTTTTCCGTACCAGTAGAGACAAGTGGTTACGGTAGAGGAAAGCGCGACCGCCTTTCAAGACGCACTACCCGCGACACTTCTGCAAACATGTAGGGAAATCCCGACAGAAACGACCGGACAAGATGTAAACCGTTGTAGGACTTTGCTGAAGACGGAAGAAACGTGTAGGAAATGGAGAACTTCCCCTGTGCAAAAAAGCCCACTCCACGGCGATATGTAACAGCCGGACGCAGGCTGCGCCAGCTGCTTCAGGTAGCAATCATTACACGTGGGCCGGCAAAGGCAACGGCGCCGCCAGCAGACGTTCGTCCAGCAAGCCCAGGCCTTCCTGGAACAATTGATTACTGCGTTCGGTATCGCCCAGTTGTGCCAATAGTCTTGCAAGCTCAGCGCAGGCTTCCGGGTTACGCTGCACGCGCAGGCTGCTTTCGAGATAGTCGCGCGCCTTGCCCCACAAACTGCTTTGCAGGCACAGGCGACCCAGCGTCAACAGCAGGCCTGGGTCGGCCGGATGATCCTTGAGCCACCCCTCGGCCACTTGCAACTGGCGTGCAGGATCACTGCCGCGAACCAATCCGTAAAGACGAGCCAGATGGCTGTCGTACTGGCGCTTGAGCGCGGTGCGCAAAATCTCTTCGGCTTCGGCCTGAGCACCCAACTGTCGCAGCTGCTCGGCATACGCCAACACCAACTGCGGTTCCTGGCGTTGCGCGGAGGTCAGTTGCTGCCAGGCACGGGTCAGTGATTGAAGGCCTACCGTTCCGTCCTCTTCGCGATGCGCCGCCAGAGACAGGTTTTCACCCCACGCCCGACGTTCCAGCTCGGCCAGTTCTGCCGCAGGCAAAACCTTGTCCTTGCGCAGCTCTGGCAGCAGGCGAATCACCGCGGACCAATCGCCGCGCTGTTGATGCAGACGCTGCAACTGACGCAGGGTCTGTGCGTTGTGAGGATGACGCTCGTGCATCGCCTGCAGGGTAGCCAGCGCGCCTTCGGTATCGCCGCGATCAGTTTGCAACTGCGCGTGACTCAGGGCAATTGCCAACTCCGCCTGCGGCTGACGCTCGAGCGCCCGCTCCAGCAGGCTGTCGCTTTCTTCATAGTTTCCCTGCTCGTTGGCGGCACGTGCGGCACCGAGGTAGTAAAGCAGCGGCTGACGTTCTGCTTCGGCGGCGCGATGCAAATGGCGTTGCGCACTGGCCCAGCGGCCCTCGGCAAGATCGAGCTGACCGTGTTCGATCGCGACCTGAACGCGGCGACTGCGATTTCGCCGCGACCAGGGATTAACCACACCGCTGGAAGCCATGACCAACTCGATCAGCGCCTTGATGCCCCAGAACAGCAGCCAGAGCACAGCCACAACTGCGAGGCTCGCCCACAGGCTCGACTCATACCGGAAGCTTCTGTAAGCCACCAGCACGTAACCCGAATGCTCGGCGATGGCTAGCCCCAGTACAGCAGCGGCAGCGATCACCAGAAACACGATCACATAGAGGCGCTTCATGGCGTGGCCTCCGGCGCCGAGCTTGCGGCAGGTTTTTCCATCGGCTTGATCGAATCGACGGCGTTAACGTTACGGCGTTCGAGATAACCCTGAACCGCGCTCAACGTGCCGGCGAGGTCCGGCGTGACCACCGTCACGGGCTCCTTGCTCAACTCGCCGACCTGCTCAAGCATCACTTTGCTCTGTGGATTGTCCGGGTTGAAATTTCCCGCAAGCACATCTCGCGCTTCCGCCAGTGCCTGCGTGTACACCGCAGCCTGACCGTTCAACGCCGCCCATTGCGCCTGCTCCAGTGCGAGGCTGAGCGCCAGACGCACCTGGCTCAGACCCTGACCTGCCAGAAGCGGCCGGACATTCTTGTCGGCGTTGAAATCGATGCGGATGTAGCGCGAGATCTTGTCCCACCACTGCTCCCAACGACTGGTGCCGTCACCATCAGCAGTGAGGCCCAGCAAAGATTCGCCACGGTCCTTGTACTCGGGCGCCAATTCGGTGAGGTTGATGACCTGATCGCGCAGCGCACCCAGTCGCAAAAACAGACCCGTGCGGTCCGGCTGCTCGGTGCTGCGCAGGGCAACCAGGGTTTTGGCGACTTGCTCGCGCGCGGCGAAAGAACCCGGGTCGTTCTGTTCGCGGAGAATTTCGTCGGCACCCTGCACCAGCGCCTGGGCACTGCTGACGTCTTGCAAGGCGGATAGTCGCAGGCTGGCCAGACGCAACAGGTGTTCAGCCTCAGCCAGACGCCAGTCCTTGCGACTGGCGCCGAGCACGGTTTCCAGACGCTGGTTCAGGCGTTGCTGATCGACTTGAAGTTGCGCGACCAGACGACTGCGCGCCTCGAGCTCGTCAGCTGCCGGCATTTCTGCGAGACGAGCCGTCAGGCGTTGTTCGTTGAGTTTCAGGCTCTGCGCCTGATCGTTCAACGCCTGCACCTGACTCAACTGTTGCTGGGTATTGGCTTGCAGGTGACGCACTTGCCAGACTCCCCAGCCGCCCACGGCTACACCGGCGGCGCCCAACAGCAGCGCGACGATTGCCAGCCCGTTGCCCCGGCGCGACGCTGCGGCAGGTGGCGGCGTTCCAACCGGAGCATCAACCGGCGATTCGAGCACGGGCTGGACGTCATCTTTTGGCAAGGTTGTTTCGCTCACGTATCCATCCTTTGCATTAGAGAACGGGTTCGGGATGCTCCCGTAACGCCGTCAGCAAAGCCGTGGCACTGGCGCCACGACAATCCACAACTGTTTGAGCCCCGGCGGCGCGTGCCAGCTCGGCGACCCTTGGGCTTGGAACAAACAACGGCAACTGCGCCAATCGTGGCCAGGCATCGCCAGCCAATTGATGCAGGTGCTCAAAACCCTGTCCACTGCTGACCACCAGCCCGTTCAAGCGTTCCGCTTCGATCCGCTCGGGCAGTGTCGTCGGTGCGTACTGCGGCAACTCGCGACGGTACAACTCCAGATAATCGACATTGGCACCCAGCTCGCGCAACCGCTCTGCAAGCAACTCGCGTCCGCCCTCCCCCCGCAGGATCAACACGCGAGAACCGGATTTGGCGACCGCCTCGCGCAGTTCACTCATTTCCAGCAAGGCTTCGCTATCGTCACCCTCGGCGGGAAAGCACACCGTCAACCCTTGATTCTCGAGGATTTGCGCAGTAGCCGCGCCCACACTGAACCACTGCACAGCCGGCACCTGAGCGCCGAGTTCTGCAACCAGCGCCAAAGCAATTCTGGCGGCCGGCTTGCTGACCACAATGACCGCGCAATAACGCTCCAGGTGCTCGACAACCTCACGCATTGTGGCAGAGACCGCAAGGGGGTGGGTCTCCATCAGCGGCAGGCTGCTGCTGAAAATCCCCGCTTCGGCCAGAATGCTGCCCAGCACCGCAGACTCCTGCGCAGGACGCGTCAGCAGCAGGCGCCAGCCGGTCACTCGTGACCCGCCTCGCCGTACACCGCTTTCAGGATGTCATCGGCGCCTTGACTCAACAGGTCTTCGGCGACTCTGACACCCAACGCTTCGGCATCCCCTCGCGACGCCCGACCTTCAGCCCCCAGCAGTAGCCTACCGTTCGGATCACCTACCAGGCCACGCAGCCAGACCTGTTCCCCTTCCAGTACGGCGTAACAGGCGATTGGCACCTGGCAACCACCGTTCAGGTGTTTGTTGAGTGCTCGCTCGGCGAATACGCGCGTGGCAGTGTCGTCGTGATGCAAAGGCGTCAGCAAGGCCTGGATTTCGCTGTCGGCACTACGGCATTCGATGCCCACTGCGCCCTGCCCGCCGGCCGGCAAGCTGTCATCGACACTGATCGCCGTGGTGATGCGATCCTCGAATCCGAGACGAATCAGGCCGGCCGCCGCCAGGATGATCGCGTCATACTCGCCCGCATCAAGCTTGGCCAGTCGCGTGTTGACGTTGCCGCGCAGGAAGCGTATTTCCAGGTCCGGCCGGCGCGTGAGCAACTGCGCCTGACGACGCAAACTGGAGGTGCCGACGACGCTGCCTTGTGGCAATTCATCCAGGCTGGCACAGGTATTGGAAACGAAGGCATCGCGCGGATCTTCGCGCTCACAGATGCAGAACAGACCAAGACCTTCGGGGAAATCCATCGGCACGTCTTTCATGGAATGCACGGCGATGTCGGCTGCGTTTTCCAGTAGCGCGGTTTCCAGTTCCTTGACGAACAAACCCTTGCCGCCGATTTTCGAAAGTGGCGAGTCGAGCAGTTTGTCGCCGCGACTGACCATGGGAACCAGCGTTACGAGCAAGCCCGGATGAGCTTCTTCAAGCCGCGCTTTGACGTATTCGGCCTGCCACAGGGCAAGAGCACTTTTGCGGGTGGCGATGCGGATTTCGCGAGAGGACATGGATCAATCCGTACTGAATAGATACGGCGGATAATAACAGCTCAGCCAAATCCACTTTGACTTGTATCAGGTAATACCTGGCCTCCCTGGCCCTGAACGTCCGGTATTCGGTTGCGGTATTCGCCTGGTTGCTGCGAATTAAAGCTGTTGCATCATTTTGCGCACACCGGCCACGTGTCTGCGACTGACGATCAATGCATCACCGTTCAGACCTTTGAGGAACAGTTGAAAATGCCCCAGAGGCGTGCGCTGCAGGCGTTCGATACGTTCGCGGGCGACCAGCGCGTTGCGATGAATACGCACGAAGCGATCACCAAATTCATCTTCAAGGGCTTTGAGCGGTTCATCCAGCAACACTTCGCCGCCTTCGTGGCGCAAGGTCACGTACTTGTGATCGGCGATAAAATAAACCACCTGATCCAGCGGAATCAGCTCGATCCCTTTACGGGTACGGGCACTGATGTGGCTGCGCGGACCGCTGCCGGTTTCGGCGGCGGGACGAGTCAAGGCTGCGAGCTGAACGCGATTGGGCCGCTCGGCTTTTTTCAAGGCGTCATGCAATTGTTCTGTACGCACAGGTTTCACCAGATAGCCTACGGCGCTGGCCTGTAAGGCTTCCACGGCAAATTCATCGGGCCCCGTGCAAAACACCACGGCTGGCGGGGTTTCGCGCTCGCACAATCGGGCAGCTACTTGCAGACCATCAAGGCCCGGCATGCGGATATCAAGTAAAACAATATCCGGCTTGTGGCTGTCGATCAGTGCCAACGCTTCTTCGCCATTCGTGGCGCTGGGCTCCAGGACACTGTATCCCTCGAGTTCGCCGACCATTCGGCTCAGGCGCTCGCGGGCCAAGGGTTCGTCATCAACGATCAGGACATTCATATTGCGCTGGATTCCTGCGTGAGTCTCGCACAAGGATAGCGTAGACAAGTGAAGTGACGTCCGTCACCGCGATCCACGCTAAGACTGGCGCGAAGGCCAAAAAGTGCCGTTAGACCGACGGCTAAATTTTCAACTGTCTTGAGTTTGGCGGCCCGGCCCCGCGTTGCCGAGGCATCGCCGTAGGGTTTGCTGGTCAACAATCTGAACACCCCCTCTTCTTATAGTCGCTAAAGCGCCAGGACGTGCGCTGAGCCTACTGTCCAACTGTAGACGGTTGCCGGCGCGATATTGCTCAATCGAAAAATATCGTTGCGTAATTCCTGCAGAGTCCCTGCACACCCGTGGCCGCAGACCGAGGAAATCGTGTCGACCAGTGTCAACGCCAGGGTTGGCAACCCTGTTATTATCCGCGGCAGCTTTCAACGTCATCTTTTTCAGCAGACACGAGCGAATTCATGAGCACTGACAAGACCAATCAGTCCTGGGGCGGCCGCTTCAGTGAACCCGTCGACGCCTTCGTCGCCCGCTTCACCGCCTCCGTCACTTTCGATCAGCGCCTGTATCGCCACGACATCATGGGCTCAATCGCCCACGCCACCATGCTGGCCAAGGTCGGCGTACTGACCGATGCCGAGCGCGACAGCATCGCCGATGGCCTCAAAACCATTCAGGGCGAAATCGAGGCCGGTCAGTTCGACTGGCGTATCGACCTTGAAGACGTGCACATGAATATCGAGGCGCGCCTCACCGACCGCATCGGCGTGACCGGCAAAAAACTTCATACCGGACGCAGCCGAAACGATCAGGTGGCCACCGATATTCGCCTGTGGCTGCGTGACGAAATCGATCTGATTCTGGCTGAAATCACTCGCCTGCAAAAAGGGCTGCTGGAGCAAGCCGAGCGCGAAGCCGCAAGCATCATGCCGGGCTTTACGCACCTGCAAACCGCCCAGCCGGTGACCTTCGGGCACCACATGCTGGCCTGGTTCGAAATGCTCAGCCGCGATTACGAACGTCTGGTCGACTGCCGCAAACGCACCAACCGCATGCCACTGGGCAGCGCTGCACTGGCAGGCACCACCTACCCGATCGACCGCGAATACACCGCGCAGTTGCTGGGTTTCGAGGCAGTCGGTGGCAACTCGCTGGACAACGTTTCCGATCGCGACTTCGCCATCGAGTTCTGCGCGGCCGCGAGCATTGCGATGATGCACTTGTCGCGCTTCTCCGAGGAGCTGGTGCTGTGGACCAGCGCGCAATTCCAGTTTATCGATTTGCCTGACCGCTTCTGCACCGGCAGCTCGATCATGCCGCAAAAGAAAAACCCGGACGTGCCGGAGCTGGTGCGCGGCAAGACTGGCCGTGTGTTCGGGGCGCTGATGGGCCTGCTGACCCTAATGAAGGGCCAGCCGTTGGCCTACAACAAGGACAATCAGGAAGACAAGGAACCGCTTTTCGATGCCGCCGACACACTGCGCGATTCGCTGCGGGCGTTTGCCGACATGATCCCGGCGATCAAACCCAGACACGCCATGATGCGCGAGGCAGCGTTGCGCGGTTTCTCCACTGCCACCGACCTCGCCGACTACCTGGTGCGCCGCGGCCTGCCCTTCCGTGACTGCCACGAAATCGTCGGCCACGCCGTTAAATACGGCGTGGAAAGCGGCAAGGACCTGGCGGAAATGAGCCTGGAAGAGCTGCGTAAATTCAGCGACCAGATCGATCAGGACGTGTTTGCCGTGTTGACCCTGGAAGGCTCGGTGAATGCCCGCGACCATATCGGTGGAACAGCGCCGGCCCAGGTCAGGCAGGCGGTGATTCGCGGCCAGGCGTTGCTCGCCAGCCGCTAAGACACCAGGCAAAAAAACAGCGCGATGGCTGCCCGGCCATCGCGCTTTTTCATGCCTGGCCGGTGGCCCGGCCGACTGCCTGTACGCGTGCCAGGAATGCCGGCGCCTCGGCAAGCCGGTCAGCGGCGATCTTTTGCACATTCGGATGACTGCCCAAACGCTCCAGCAGCAACCGGGCGCCAGGCATATCGGCCAGGAAATCCACGTCGAACAATCGCTTGCCAACTTCCACCGCCAGATCGACGCTGTACAGAAAGTACAAATCGGCCAGGGTGAATTGCTCGCCCGCCACGTACGGCGCAAATCGCCCACGCTGTTTGAGCGCCGTGAATCCTTTGATCAGGTCACGTTCGGACTTGGCTTTTAACGCTTCGGGCGTGGGTCTGCCGCCGAAGAACACTTCGACGTAACAGACTCGCGCAGGCAATTCGATGTACAGCTCGATTTCCTTGGCCAAAGCCCTCACGCCGGCACGAGCAAAGGGGTCTGCGGGCAATAGAGCAATCCCGCGTTGCGTCTCTTCGATGTAATCGAGAATGGCATCCGTTTCACTGAGGAAACCCTGATCGGTTTCCAGCACAGGCACTTTTCCGCGCGGGCTGACGGCGAGGATTTCCGGGTTCTGGCAGCCATGAAACGGGACCGTTTCAAAAGGCACGCGCTTTTCCAGAAGGGCCAGTTTGACCATGTTGAAATAGTTGCTTGCTGCAAAACCGTAAAGCTTGAGCATCATCGGGTCTCCTTGACCATACAGATTCGATGGCCAAGGTAAACATTGCTGAAAATCCTGTACGCGTTTGCTTATTACCGCATGAGACAAAAGTGCCTGGAGACACGGTTTTAAAAGGGTCGCAGCCTTATGGGACAAAAGATTGCAAATTCTCTGACACGCCCCAAAGGCCGCCCGTGCTGTCAGCGCCTGGCTGCAATCATTGCCATAAACGCCGGCATCGCCGCTTCCCGATCCGCAGCGATCCGCTGCACATTGGAGTTCTGTTCAAGACGTTCGAGCAAGGCTTTGGCCGCCGGCATCTGCGCCAACAAATCCAGGTCGAACAGCTTCTTCGCTACTCCACAGGCCAGCGGTACGCTGTAGAGAAAATACAGGTCGGCAATACTCAGGCTTCCGCCCGCGACATAGGGCGAGAACTTGCCGTGGCGTTCAAGCGAGGCAAAACCCAACAGCAATTCAGCTTTGCTCTTTTCCTTGATCGCATCAGGCACCGGCATGCCGAAGAACGCTTCGGGATAACAGGCGCGCCCCGGCAGCTCGATATACAGCTCGATTTCCTTGGCCACCGCCAACACCTGAGCGCGCTCGAAGGGATCGCTCGGCAGCAGCGGCGTTGCCTGCGAACTCTGTTCGATGAACTCGAGAATGACGGAAGTTTCGTTGATGAAACCTTGCTCGACGCCCAGCACAGGCACCTTGCCCCGTGGGCTGATAGCCAGTGCTTCGGGAGTCTGGCCGGCATAAAACGGCACCTCCTCGAACGGCAGGCCCTTCTCCAGCAACGCCAGTTTCACCATGTTGTAGTAGTTGCTGACGGAAAATCCATAAAGCTTGATCATTTCAAAGCCTCCAGGCCGTGCGGGGGTTGGCAGTGCTGTTTATAGAACGCCGGAGCTTGTCTTGCCAACAGCATCACCGTGCTGAATGCAGGTAAACTGACCGCCTTAACTTTGAGGAGCCTGCCATGAGCGAGCCAACAGATATCGAGATGGACGAAGAAGAGTTCGCCGAGACCACATTGACCGAAGCGATCCAGAACCAAATCGACAGCGACAACCCGCCAGCAGCCAAGGCCACTTTCAACAAGCTGACACTCGTGGGTTACGAGCGTGACGAGATTCTGAATCTCATGGCGCACGTTCTGGCGGTGGAAATCGACGCGATTCTGGAAGAAGACCGCGCGTTCAATACCCAATGGTACGAAACAGCGCTGCGCGCCTTGCCAGAGTTGCCGCCGGAAAAGAAATAATCCCCCGTTCCCGTGGGAGCATGGCTTGCCCGCGATTACCGCGCTGCGGCCGGTCAGACGACCTGCTCCAGGTTCATCGCGAGCAAGCTTTGCTTCTACAGAGAATATACGGTGTGAAAAAACCCTGTCTCGAGCACTGGACATGCGCCACGAGCGGGTTCACTTTAGGGGCGCTGTCGTCTAATTCCTAGAAAGTCTGGAGTCCTTATGTCGCTTACCCCTGAGTTGGTTGCCGAACTGGAAATCCTTGCACTCTTCAACCTGGACAGTTCCCAGGAAGGTTTGAAAATTCATCAGACCGCTGCCCCGAAAGCCATTGCCGCCGCTCAACGCCTGTACGAAAAAGAGCTGATCGACCAGCCTGATGGCGGTTACCTGACCAGTCTGGGTCGTGACGCCGCGCAAAACGTGCAGACACTGCTGACCATTCTGAGCGTTCCGCAAACGGCCTGAGCCTTGGCGTATCGCCCGCGCAAAATCCTGATACGGGATTTGCGCGGGCGCACTCACTCTAGCGGTCGGGATTGGCGGTAGAAATCCGATGGTTAAATCAAATTCAGCTTAAATGTCCGGAGAACGAGGCGCTAAACTGCCCGACATCCTGAGACCTTATACGTCCGCGCCCTGCACGCCGGTTTGAGCTGACATGACCCGCACCCACGAAATCCGCCCCGATCTGGACGAGGGAATCGACCGTAAGGTTCTCAGTCAACTGCGCGCGCGTTTTCTGAAACTGAATGAAGGTCGCATGGCTCGCGCCATGGAGGGGTTGTCGACGCGCCAACAAAGCGTGTTGACCCTGCTGCCGCTGTTTTTTCACGTCAATCATCCGCTGTTGCCAGGGTATGTCTCGGGCAGTACGCCCGCCGGATTGTCCAGCTTCGAGCCCGATGCCAACACGCTCGCCGAAGCCCAACGGCTGACCCGTTCGTTTTCCTACAAGCCGCGCCACGGCAGCAATCCGCCGCGACCGATCCACGGGCTGTTCCTGATGGGCAGCCTCGGCACGCTGGCGCAGGAGGATCAGAGCGACATGGATGTGTGGGTCTGCCACGCCCCCGATCTGGACGAAAGCGAACTCGCCGAGCTGCGCAAGAAATGCCAGCTCCTGGAACTGTGGGCGGCGAGCCAGGGCGCTGAAGCGCACTTTTTCCTGATCGATCCCGCCCGCTTCGTACTCGGCGAGCGTGACGCGCAACTGAGTTCGGAAGACTGCGGCACCACCCAGCATTATCTGTTACTGGATGAGTTTTACCGCACGGCCATCTGGCTGGCCGGCCGCACACCAATCTGGTGGCTGGTGCCGGTATACGAAGAATCTTCCTACGACCGCTACACCCATACCTTGTTGTCGAAACGATTCATCCGCGCCGATGAAAGCCTGGACCTGGGGCATATGGCGTATATCCCGCCGGGCGAATTCATCGGTGCCGGGCTCTGGCAATTGTTCAAGGGTATCGAATCGCCCTACAAGTCAGTGCTCAAGCTTTTGCTGATCGAGGTTTATGCCAGCGAGCATCCCAAGGTTCATTGCCTGAGCCTGCGCTTCAAGCAAGCAGTGTTTGCCAATCAACTCGACCTCGACGAGTTGGACCCCTACATCGTGGTCTATCGGCGTATTGAGGAATACCTCATTGCCCGCCGCGAGCCGGAGCGGCTGGAGCTGGTGCGCCGCGCGCTGTATTTGAAGGTCAACCGTAAACTGACCGGCAACAGCCGCACGCAAAGCTGGCAACGTTCGCTGCTGGAGCGACTGGCCCATGAGTGGAACTGGGACGCCCGCCAGCTGGCCTTGCTCGATAGCCGCAGCCAGTGGAAAGTCCGTCAGGTCGGCGCCGAGCGGCGCGCGGTGGTCAACGAACTGAATTACAGCTACCGCTTTCTGCTCGCGCTCGCCCGCAGCGAACAAACCGTCAGCCTGATCAACAAGCGCGACCTCAATGTGCTCGGCAGGCGCCTTTACGCAGCGTTCGAGCGCAAGGCGAACAAAGTCGAATTCATCAACCCGGGCATCGCTCCGGACCTGGCTGAAGACACCCTGACGCTGGTGCATGCGCCGGACAAGAAAGAACCGGGCCAGACTCAGTGGGGCCTGTACAACGGCAGTCTGACCGCCATCGAGTGGGAGAATTTTGCACCGATCAAGCGCAGTCGGCATCTGCTGGAATTGCTGACCTGGTGCCATCGCAACGGCGTGATCGACAGCAGCACGCGTCTGGCGTTGCATCCGGGCGCCACCGACCTGAGCGAGTTCGAGCTGTTCAACCTGCTCGGCAGCCTGCAACAGAGTGTCGCGCTGCCCTTGCCTGCGCTCGCCGAAGAGCCATTACTGCGCGCCAGTGTGCCGAGCGAAGTGCTGATGCTGGTGAATGTCGGCGTGGATCCGCTCAAGCATCATCGCGATCTGAATATTCTGATGACCACCGAGCGCACCGATTCACTGAGTTATGCAGGGGTTCGCGAGAATCTGGTGCTGACCCTGGATCAGGTCACGCTCAATAGCTGGAACGAGGTCATGGTCAGCCGATTTGACGGCCCCCACGCCTTGCTCGACTGTGTTCGCGATTACCTCAACAACCTGCCCAAGGGACTGCAGCAGCCCAGCCTGCGGGTCCGGTGTTTCTGCCATAACCGCGCGCAGTTCATCGCCCGACGGGTCGAAGAAATCGTCGACACTGCGCAAAACCTGCTGTTGAGCAGGCTCAATCATCGTTATCTGATCCAGGTCCAGCAGCACTATCACGTGCTGGAACTGGTGCCGGGCCAAGTCCATCACGTCGCTCTCGCCACACTGCCGGCGCTGTGCGATTACCTCGGCGAAGAGTTGCCGGCCTACAGCCCGCTGCACTTGGACCCAATGGCACTGGAAGACCATGACCTGTCGCTGATTCTGCCCATGGGTCAGCCCGAAAGCCTGCAGGTTTTTTACCGGATCCAGGATGATCAGGCCGATCTGTACGTGCTGGATGAGTTCAATGCGCTGTGGCTACAGCGACTGCCTTATCACGACGAGCAAAGCCTGCTGGTTCCGCTGCAGCGTTTTCTACAGTCCATCGTGTATCGGCGCGACGCCTTGCTGCCGATGGATGCTGCCCAGCCGCAGACACTGGAAGTGTTGTACTACCAGCTGCTGCCTTCCGGCCCCGCGCGCGCCCGTCGGGTCGAGGCCCGCGCCGCGCCGCAAACGCCGGTCAACCAGCCGTTCTACGATGTGCAGGCGATCATCGGCAAGGCCGCGGCGGATGAGGTGCAGGTGACGTTGTACTGCAATCAAAAGGAATTTTCGGAGCTGGAGCATGGCGACCACCTGTTCAATGTGGTCGCCCGGGAAATCGTCGAGCAGCGTCGCGAAATCGAACGCTATCGCTGCTATATCACCGACCTGGATCTGTCGGGCCTGCTCGGTGATGGTCAGAGCTCAAGCAATTTGTATTTGCGCTACAAGGCTGATCTGGAGCGCGCGCTGAATGACGCGCTGGAACAGATCTGAGGACAGTTATTCCGGAAATGCGCCGCCATTGGCCGGCTGCGACTCCACTTCAAGCAGGGTCAGTTTGAGGGTCTTGCCACCTGGCGCTGGCCAGTCTATGTGCTGGCCGACCTTCAGGCCCAGCAGTGCGCTGCCGACCGGTGCAAGAATGGAAATCTTGCCTTCGTCGGCATTGGCGTCCTTGGGATACACCAATGTCAGGTGATAGTCCTTGCCGCTGCTTTCTTCACGGCAATGCACTGTTGAATTCATGGTCACGACATCGGCAGGCACTTCTTCGTGACCGACCAGAGTATCGGCGCGATCCAGTTCGGTTTGCAGCGCGATAACGCCCGGCAGCGTGTCGTCCAGGCTGTCGATCAGGCGCTCCAGACGTTGGACGTCCAGACGGGTAAGGGTGATGGAAGGTGCGGTCATGATCAGGGCAGACTCCTTTCTTCTGCACGAAAAAAGCAAAACCCCGCCAGAAAAAGGCGGGGTTTTCACGGACCTCGATGAGTTGAGGCGTACCCGGACACTATCACAGCTCAATAAATATACAAGCCAGGAGGGGGAGGCGCTTCAGACGAGGGGAATACACGCTGTGGCGAGGGGGCTTGCCCCCGTCGGGTTGAGAGGCAAACCCCAAAGGCTCACGACTGCTTCGCAGCCGAACGGGGCCAGCCCCCTCGCCACAAAAGCGATTAGGCCAGGGCCTTGCGATTGGCAGCCTGGGCACAGATGACCCGGCGCCGCTCGTCATCAGCCGAGCGCCACTCGCGAATGTCTTCGACGTGACGAAAACACCCCAGGCAGACTTTCTGCTCATCCAGCCGGCACACGCCACTGCACGGCGACGGCACCGCCGAGCTGATATTGCTGTAAAGCGGTTTGGGCGCACGAGCGGGTGCTGGCTGGGTCACGAACTCACAGACCTTCGAAATCGAGTTCGACGTCGGCTTGCTGCTTGACGATGCGTTCAAGCATTTCACCCAGTTGCTCTTCGCTCTTGTCACACATCCAGCGCTCGCTCTCGGCGTCGTAGTCGAAGTGGAAACCGCCGGACACTGCCGCCAGCCATAGCTGACGAAGCGGCTCCTGCCGGCTGAAAATCAACTGGCTGCCATTTTCGAATTTGACGGTGAGCACACCGGCAGAGCTTTCCAGATCGAGATCCAGGTCACTCTCATCGAAAATATCCTCCAGCGATTGCTGGGTGGCATCGACCAGATCGTGAAAACGGGCTTCGGTCAAACTCATTACGGCAACCTCAAAAAATGTCTAGTCACGCTCAAGCGCCGCAAGATACGGCCGAGCCCCGGCGATTGCAAAGGATAACCGACGGATCACGAAACCTGTGGGAGCGGGCTTGCTGGCGATGAGGCCATCATATTCAACATAAAGTTGACTGATACTGCGCCATCGCGAGCAAGCTCGCTCCCCAGGGATTGCAGATAACTGGCCGGCACTGCGCCAAGCCCCGCCGGACGGGAGCCCTGTCGCATAGGCAAGCTGCCGGGTGGCCGGTATACTCCGGCGCAATTAAAGTATTTTCAAGGATTTCGCCATGAAGCGCCTGATCTCTTCCCTTGCCGCGCTCGTCGCGGTCGCCTGCCTCGTTTCGGCCTGTGGTCAAAAAGGTCCGTTGTACCTGCCTGACGAAAATCAGGACCCGGTCGAGCAGGCCAAGTCGTCGCAACAACAGCCTGCCTCCAAGGCGCACAAGCACGACGTCTACTAAGGGAACGCCATGGACGCTTTTAACTACCGTGACGGCGAGCTGTTCGCGGAAGGGGTTTCCCTGTCCGCCATCGCCGAACGCTTTGGCACGCCGACTTACGTCTATTCCCGCGCCCACATCCAGGCCCAGTATCTGGCGTACGCCGATGCGCTGGCCGGCGTGCCACACCTGGTGTGCTATGCGGTCAAGGCCAATTCCAACCTGGGCGTGCTGAACGTCCTGGCGCGTATCGGCGCCGGTTTCGACATCGTTTCCCGGGGCGAACTGGAACGCGTACTGGCCGCCGGCGGCAGCGCCGACAAGATCGTCTTCTCCGGTGTCGGCAAGACCCGTGACGACATGCGTCGTGCACTGGAGGTCGGCGTGCATTGCTTCAACGTCGAGTCCACCGACGAGCTGGAGCGCCTGCAGGTGGTCGCCGCCGAGCTGGGCGTTCGCGCTCCGATCTCGCTGCGGGTGAACCCGGACGTCGATGCCGGCACTCACCCGTACATTTCCACCGGCCTCAAAGAGAACAAGTTCGGCATCGCCATTGCCGACGCCGAGGACGTGTACATCCGCGCCGCGCAGTTGCCCAACCTGGAAGTGGTCGGCGTCGATTGCCACATCGGTTCGCAACTGACCACCCTGCCGCCCTTCATCGATGCCCTCGACCGCCTGCTGGGCCTGGTCGATCGCCTCGGCGATTGCGGCATCTATCTGCGCCACATCGATCTTGGTGGCGGGCTGGGCGTGCGCTATCGCGATGAAGAGCCGCCACTGGCGGCCGACTACATCAAAGCCGTGCGCGAGCGACTCGATGGTCGCGACCTGGCGCTGGTGTTCGAGCCGGGACGCTTCATCGTCGCCAACGCCGGTGTACTGCTGACTCAGGTTGAGTATCTCAAGCATACCGAACACAAAGACTTCGCCATCGTCGACGCCGCCATGAACGACCTGATCCGTCCGGCGCTGTACCAGGCCTGGATGGACGTGACGGCCGTGCGCCCGCGCGCAAGCGCTGCCCGGGTCTATGACATCGTCGGACCGATCTGCGAGACCGGCGATTTCCTGGCCAAAGCGCGTGAACTGGCCCTGGCAGAAGGTGATCTGCTGGCCGTGCATTCGGCCGGTGCTTACGGGTTTGTCATGAGTTCCAACTACAACACCCGCGGCCGTGCCGCTGAAGTGTTGGTGGACGGTGATCAGGCATTCGAAGTGCGTCGCCGCGAGACGGTAGCCGAGTTGTTTGCTGGCGAAAGCCTGCTGCCGGAGTAAAACCATGCTGCTGCGCTTTACCAAAATGCACGGCCTGGGCAATGACTTCATGGTCCTCGACCTGGTCAGCCAGCACGCGCACATTCTGCCCAAACACGCAAAGCAATGGGGCGACCGGCACACCGGCATCGGCTTTGATCAGTTACTGATCGTCGAAGCGCCGAGCAACCCGGATGTGGATTTCCGTTATCGGATCTTCAATTCCGACGGCTCTGAAGTTGAACAGTGCGGCAACGGTGCGCGCTGTTTCGCCCGTTTCGTGCTCGACAAGCGCCTGACCGCCAAGCGGCAGATTCGTGTGGAGACCAAAAGCGGCATCATCGAGCTGGATGTGCGCAGCGATGGTCAGATTGGCGTCAACATGGGTGCTCCGCGCCTGGTGCCCGTCGACATTCCTTTCGATGCGCCGGAACAGGCCTTGAGTTACCAGATAGACGTCGACGGCACGCCGGTCGATCTCGCCGCAGTGTCCATGGGCAACCCTCATGCCGTGCTGCGGGTCAGTGATATCAACAACGCGCCGGTGCATGAGCTGGGGCCGAAAATCGAACATCACCCGCGCTTCCCGGCACGGGTCAATGTCGGTTTTCTCCACGTCATCGACCGCAACCGCGCGCAGCTGCGCGTCTGGGAACGCGGAGCCGGGGAAACCCAGGCTTGTGGTACCGGCGCGTGCGCTGCCGCAGTGGCCGCAATCAGCCAGGGGTGGATGGATTCACCGCTATTGATCGACCTGCCCGGCGGGCGTCTGTCCATTGAATGGGCGGGCCCTGGCCAACCGGTCCTGATGACCGGCCCGGCAGTTCGAGTTTACGAAGGACAAGTGCGTCTTTGAGTGAGTCAAACCCATGACCGACAAGCCCCAGGTTCCCGCCCTGCAGCCCGACGAATCCCCTTCCGAAAGCCTCGAGGCGGCGGCAATTGCCGCATACCTGGAGGCTCATCCGGACTTCTTCGTCGAGCACGAGCAATTGCTCGCGACGTTGCGCATCCCGCACCAGCGCGGCGATACCATCTCGCTGGTCGAACGGCAGATGACCATCCTGCGCGACCGCAACATCGAGCTGCGACATCGCCTGTCACACCTGATGGACGTGGCCCGCGACAACGACCGCCTGTTCGACAAGACCCGCCGCCTGGTTCTTGCGCTGATGGACGCCACCAGCCTGGAAGACGTGGTGATCAGCGTCGAAGACAGTTTGCGTCAGGATTTTCAGGTCCCGTTTGTCAGCCTGATCCTGTTGGGCGACAACCCGATGCCGGTCGGCCGCTGGGTAACCCACGCCGATGCGCAAACCGCCATTGGCGGTTTGCTGTCCGAAGACAAAAGCGTCAGCGGCAGCCTGCGCGAGCACGAACTGGACTTTCTGTTTGGCGAAGAACAGCGCAAGCAGATCGGCTCGACCGCCGTCGTCGCCATCAGCCATCAAGGCATTCACGGAATTCTGGCCATCGCCAGCCGGGATCCTCAGCACTACAAAAGCTCGGTCGGCACGTTATTTCTGAGTTACATCGCCGAAGTCATGGGCCGCGTGCTGCCCAGGGTTAACAACCCTCTGCGCTCGGTGCGCTGAGCATGGAACGGCAACTGGACGCTTACTGCGAACACCTGCGCAGTGAGCGGCAGGTGTCGCCTCATACCCTGTATGCCTACCGCCGCGACCTGGATAAAGTGTTGGGCTGGTGCGTCAAACAGAACATCGGCAGTTGGGCTGCGCTGGACATCCAGCGGCTGCGCAGCCTGATTGCGCGCCTGCACTCGCAAGGCCAGTCTTCGCGCAGTCTTGCGCGCCTGCTCTCGGCCGTGCGCGGGCTTTATCATTACCTGAACCGCGAAGGCCTCTGCGATCATGACCCGGCCAATGGCCTGGCACCGCCGAAAGGCGAACGGCGCTTGCCGAAAACCCTGGACACCGACCGCGCGCTGCAACTGCTCGAAGGCGCTGTCGAGGATGATTTTCTGGCCCGTCGCGATCAGGCGATTCTGGAGTTGTTCTATTCCTCGGGTTTGCGACTGTCCGAACTGACCGGGCTCAACCTTGATCAGCTCGATCTGGCGGACGGCATGGTTCAGGTGCTCGGCAAAGGCAGCAAGACCCGCTTGTTACCGGTCGGCAAAAAAGCCCGCGAAGCGCTGGAACTGTGGTTGCCCTTGCGCGCGCTGACCCATCCTGCCGACGATGCCGTGTTCGTCAGTCAGCAAGGCCGGCGCCTGGGTCCGCGGGCGATTCAGGTACGGGTCAAAGCTGCGGGTGAGCGGGAGCTGGGGCAGAACCTGCATCCGCACATGCTGCGGCACTCCTTCGCCAGCCATTTGCTGGAGTCTTCTCAGGACCTGCGTGCCGTGCAGGAATTGCTCGGCCACTCTGACATCAAGACCACCCAGATTTATACCCACCTGGACTTCCAGCACCTGGCGACGGTCTACGACAGTGCCCATCCACGGGCCAAACGTATTAAGGGCGACGATTAATGACTATCCAGTTGATCACCTTCGACCTCGACGACACCCTGTGGGATACCGCTCCGGTGATCGTCAGTGCCGAGGCCGTATTGCGCGAATGGCTGACCGCGCACGCACCGAATCTGGGCGCAGTACCGGTGGAGCATTTGTGGTCAATTCGTGAGCGTGTACTGGGCGAAGAGCCGAGCCTCAAACACCGCATCAGCGCGTTGCGCCGGCGCGTGCTGTTGCATGCGCTGGAGGATGCCGGCTATGCCCATGCCGACGCGGCAGACCTGGCCGATCAGGGTTTTGAAGTGTTTCTGCATGCGCGGCATCAGCTGGAAATTTTCCCTGACGTGCAGCCGACTCTGGAGATTCTCGCTAACCATTACGCCTTGGGCGTGGTCACCAATGGCAACGCCGATGTGCGTCGGCTGGGACTGGCGGATTTTTTCAAGTTTGCGTTGTGCGCCGAAGACATCGGCATCGCCAAGCCTGATGCTCGCCTGTTTCATGAGGCACTGCAGCGTGGCGGTGCGACGGCGCAAACGGCGGTGCATATCGGTGATCATCCCGGCGATGACATTGCCGGAGCGCAACAGGCGGGGTGGCGCGCAATCTGGTTCAACCCGACGGGCAAGGCGTGGGAGGCAGAGAAAGCACCGGATGCCGAAATTCGCAGCCTGACCGAATTACCGGAATTGCTGGCGCGGTGGAATGCCCATCACTGAACTTAAGAATACTGCTTACCCCTGTGGGAGCGAGCTTGCTCGCGATGAGGCCGTAACATTCACAAATGATGCTGACTGACACACCGCCTTCGCGAGCAAGTTGCCCCCACAGGGACCTGTGTCGGACTCAACATTTTTACCCACCCATAAAAAAGCCCGCAGCGACGGCAGGCTTTTTCAGCAAGCAAGGGCAGATGCTTAGATAGGCCGACTGCCGTACTTGTTGTCAGGCTTCTTGGGCGGATCGGCGACCACGTTGGCCTCCACTTCCTGCACCTTGCCACCTTTGGCCAGGAACTCTTCCATGGCCTTGGCCAGGGCGTCGCGTTCCTTGTTCTTGGCTTCGACACTCGGCAGCTCATCGACCGATACCGCAGCCTTGGCCTTGCCTTTGGCAACCGGAACGGGCGCATCACCGCCGTCGTCTTCGGCGACGTCTTCGGCTGCCGCTTCAAGGCCTTCCTCGGTTTCGTCGTCGTCGCCTACTTCGAGTTCGTCGTTTTCCAGATCATCGTCGCTCATGTTCTACCTCATGACTTTCGAAAAGCAGATTAGTTATAGCCCAGCTTCGCCGCCTGTCGACGGCCGCCGGAGAAAATTCCACAACCGCTGGCAACCAGCGGCTCATGCCTCTTCACCGTGCAAGGTGGCGAGGACTTTACGGGCACCGCCATGATCACGGTGCTCGCCCAGATAAACGCCTTGCCAGGTTCCCAGCGCCAGTCGGCCCGCCGAAATCGGCAAACTGAGCTGACAGCCAAGTACGCTGGCCTTGAAGTGCGCCGGGAGGTCGTCCAGGCCTTCGTCGTTATGCTCATAGTCGGCTGTTCCTTGTGGGATCAGCCGATTGAAAAATCGTTCGAAGTCGCGGCGTACCGCCGGATCGGCGTTCTCGTTGATGGTCAACGACGCCGAGGTATGCTGCAGCCACAAATGCAACAGACCGACCCGACATGCCTTGAGTTCAGGCAACCCGGCGAGTAACTCGTCCGTTACCAGATGAAAGCCCCGGGGCCGCGCCCGCAGAGTAATCAGAGTCTGTTGCCACATACAGTTCTCCGCACGTTCGGGGCGCATTCTAGCGCGCTCTGGGAAAAAACAAAGGCCCTAATAATCCTTCAATCATGTAAGCCATTGCCCGTACAAAAACCGTTGTCGTAAACGCTGCTTAACGCGTACGAAAAAACCTTTCAGCCATGCTTCACTGACAAATTCCAGACAAAAAAATGCCCGGCAAGCCGGGCAGATTTTTTAGTCGTGTCTTACAGGTTGTAGCCACGTTCGTTGTGCAGAGCCAGATCGATGCCGACCGCCTCTTCTTCTTCGGTTACGCGCAGCCCCATGACCGCGTCCAGCACCTTGAGAATGATGTAGGTAACGATACCGGTATAGACGACCGTGAAGCCGACGCCTTTGCACTGAATCCAGACTTGTGCGGCGATGTCGGTAACCGTGCCGAAACCACCCAGCGACGGTGCTGCGAAAACACCGGTGAGGATCGCACCGAGAATGCCGCCGATACCATGCACGCCGAAGGCGTCCAGCGAATCGTCATAGCCGAGTTTGCGTTTCAGGGTGGTGGCGCAGAAGAAGCACACCACACCCGCTGCCAGACCAATCACCAGCGCGCCCATCGGGCCCACGGTGCCAGCGGCCGGAGTGATCGCAACCAGGCCCGCTACTACCCCCGAAGCGATACCCAGCGCACTTGGTTTACCGTGAGTGACCCACTCGGCAAACATCCAGCCCAGAGCAGCGGCGGCCGTTGCAATCTGAGTGACCAGCATCGCCATCCCGGCCGTGCCGTTGGCGGCCGCAGCGGAACCGGCGTTGAAGCCGAACCAGCCGACCCACAGCATGGCCGCACCCATCAGGGTGTAACCGAGGTTATGCGGAGCCATCGGCGTGGTCGGGAAACCTTTACGCTTGCCGAGCACGATGCACGCCACCAGACCCGCTATACCGGCATTGATGTGCACCACGGTGCCGCCAGCAAAATCGAGCACGCCCCAGTCCCACATCAGGCCGCCGTTACCGGCCCAGACCATGTGCGCAATCGGCGCGTAGACCAGGGTGAACCAGATGGTCATGAAGATCAGCATTGCGGAGAATTTCATCCGCTCGGCGAACGCGCCGACGATCAGCGCCGGGGTGATGATGGCGAAAGTCATCTGGAAGGTGATGAACACCGCTTCAGGAAACAGCGCCGCGGGACCGGTCACACTCGATGGCGTGACACCGGCGAGGAACGCCTTGCCCATGCCGCCAAAGAACGAATTGAAGTTGACGACGCCCTGCTCCATACCCGTGGTGTCGAACGCGATGCTGTAGCCGTAAATAACCCACAGAATGCTGATCAGACCGGTGATGGCGAAGCACTGCATCATCACGGAAAGAATGTTTTTGGAGCGAACCATGCCGCCGTAGAACAGTGCAAGGCCAGGGATGGTCATGAACAGCACAAGGGCTGTCGAGGTCAGCATCCAGGCAGTGTCGCCGGAATTGAGGACTGGGGCCGCCACTTCGTCTGCCGCCGTGGCCAGGCTGGGCATTACGAGGGACAACAGGGCTCCTAGCCCTGCGAATTTACGCAGAGTCATATTGTTTTCTCCTGGGGCGTTGGGGTTTGTGGCGGCTTAGATTGCGTCGGTATCGGTTTCGCCGGTACGGATGCGGATCGCCTGTTCCAGATTGACCACGAAGATCTTGCCGTCACCGATCTTGCCGGTGTTGGCAGCCTTGGTTATCGCCTCGATAACCCGATCAAGATCCTTGTCGTCAATGGCGACATCGATCTTCACCTTCGGCAGGAAATCGACCACATACTCCGCGCCGCGATACAGCTCGGTGTGACCCTTCTGCCGCCCGAAGCCTTTGACTTCAGTAACGGTAATGCCCTGCACGCCGATCTCGGACAGCGACTCGCGCACGTCGTCCAACTTGAACGGCTTGATGATGGCAGTGACTAGCTTCATGAAAACTCTCTCCCGAATTGGTGGACTTGCCCCAGGAAAACAAACCCGTCTCAAGTCTAAGCGCAGTGCCTGGCTTTGTAACGCATCGTCGGCCTGTATCGCGCGTCCGACGCCAGCTAACCACTCCGCACGAAACACTTCCCCCGTTCCGCTTGGCGCACTGCATTCGTCACATCGACTGCATCAGTGCATGGGTCACTTGCGACTAAGCAGAAAGCTTGCCATCTCCCATGAATTCGCTGAATTCAATGCATTAACCCTGGCTGATCGCCGTCGCCGTTGTGCGAAGCTGCCGTGACGCACCACAACAGTGCATTACCGTCCGTCCGCATGCACGAAAACCGTGCATGGCCGGCGTTGGAATTGACCCTGGACACTGCGTGATACACTGCCCGCCATTGTTTCCAGGACATTTGCCATGCTCGCGCCCAAAGACTTCCTCGACGCCCTGACCGGCACCGCCTCCCGCCTCTTCAGTGGCGACACCCCACTGCCCAAAAGCGAAATCGAAAGCCAGTTCAAGGCATTGCTGCAAAGCGGCTTCAGCAAACTGGACCTGGTGAGCCGCGAAGAATTTGATAGCCAGATGGTTGTATTGGCGCGAACCCGGGCGCGGCTGGAGAGTCTGGAAGCGAAAGTCGCCGAGATGGAAGCAAAGCTGAATCCGCCGGGCGAGTAACACACCGCTCATCTGTGAACGCGGCTCTCTGTGGGAGCGGGCTTGCCCGCGAATGAAGTCACCTCGGTCTATCAGTCCCCACTGAACAGACACCCTGCAGGAGATGCCGCAAGCTGCGACCTTTTAGTGTTTGGCCCTATTTCATCGGGCCATTGCGCAAAGTGCGCCCCAGCAACATCCTGCGAAAGTTTGACACCTGCACCGCCACGCCAAACCCCCGACTCCCGACTACCCTTGAAAAAACCGCAGGAAGCGGTGCTCTTCAGTTCAAGGAACGACCATGTCCCTCTCCATCGTCCACAGTCGCGCCCAGATAGGCGTAGATGCGCCTGCCGTCACCGTTGAAGTTCATCTGGCCAACGGCTTGCCATCGCTGACGATGGTCGGTTTGCCGGAAGCGGCGGTGAAGGAAAGCAAGGACCGGGTGCGCAGTGCGATCATCAATTCGGGCCTGCAATTTCCGGCGCGGCGGATCACCTTGAATCTGGCCCCCGCGGATTTGCCAAAGGACGGCGGACGGTTTGATTTGGCGATTGCCTTGGGGATTCTTTCAGCCAGCGTGCAGGTGCCGACGCTCACGCTTGATGACATCGAATGCCTGGGAGAACTGGCGTTATCCGGCGCGGTGCGTGCCGTGCGGGGGGTGCTGCCGGCGGCACTGGCGGCGCGCAAAGCCGGGCGCTCGCTGATGGTGCCGCGGGCGAATGCCGAGGAGGCGTGTCTGGCATCGGGATTGAAGGTGTTCGCAGTGGATCATTTGCTGGAAGCGGTCGCCCATTTCAATGGTCACACGCCGGTCGAGCCCTACGCCTCCAACGGTCTGCTGTATGCCAGCAAACCTTACCCCGACCTGAATGAAGTGCAGGGCCAAATCTCGGCCAAGCGTGCCTTGCTGATTGCCGCAGCGGGAGCGCATAACCTGCTGTTCAGCGGACCGCCGGGTACGGGTAAAACACTCTTGGCGAGTCGATTGCCAGGGTTGCTGCCTCCGCTGGCCGAACATGAGGCGCTGGAAGTGGCGGCCATTCAATCCGTCACCAGTTGTGTGCCGTTGAGCCATTGGCCGCAGCGCCCGTTTCGCCAGCCTCACCATTCGGCGTCGGGCCCGGCATTAGTGGGCGGTGGATCGAAACCACAACCCGGCGAAATCACCCTCGCTCATCACGGCGTTCTGTTTCTTGATGAGCTGCCAGAGTTTGATCGCAAGGTTTTGGAGGTATTGAGAGAGCCGCTGGAGTCCGGGCATATCGTGATTTCCCGCGCCAAGGATCGTGTGCGTTTTCCGGCGCGATTCCAGTTGGTTGCAGCGATGAATCCTTGCCCCTGCGGATATCTTGGCGAGCCCAGTGGCAAGTGCAGTTGCACGCCGGACATGGTTCAGCGCTATCGCAACAAATTGTCGGGGCCGCTGCTGGATCGTATCGACCTGCACCTGACCGTCGCCAGGGAAGCCACGGCATTGAACCCAGCGTTCAAACCGGGCGATGACACTGCAACGGCCGCGCTGCTGGTCGCCGACGCCAGGGAGCGGCAGCATAAACGCCAAGGCTGCGCGAATGCTTTCCTCGACCTGCCAGGACTGCGCCGGCACTGCAAGTTATCCACCGTTGATGAAAACTGGCTGGAAACGGCGTGTGAGCGACTGACACTGTCGCTGCGCTCGGCGCATCGGCTGCTCAAGGTGGCGCGGACGCTGGCCGACCTCGAGCAGGTCGATGCCATTACCCGGGCACACCTGGCCGAAGCGTTGCAGTATCGGCCAAATACAAACTGACGTTTTCCAGCGTAGCGATTTCTGGATCAGGGTCGACACGGCGAACGAGTCGATCCTGTCGCGGGCAAGCCACGCTCCCACAAGGCTCGGGGGTTTTCAAGGAGCGAGGCTTGCCTGCGAAGGCGGCTTCGAGGTCGACTCAACGAAAGCGGTCGACCTCAGCTCGCAACTCCGCAGCCAGGCTTTCCAGCTCTTTGGCAGTGACGGCCAGATTCGACACCACTTCACGCTGCTCACTGTTGGCCAGCGCAATGCTCTGCAGATTGCTGCTGAGCAACGTCGCGGTGCTGCTCTGCTCTTGCGTCGCCGTGGTGATCGCAGCGAATTGCTGCCCGGCCGAGCGGCTCTGCTCATCAATCCGCGCCAGCGCCGACGCCACGTTGGCGTTGCGCGACAGGCCTTCCTGCATGAGCACGTTGCCCTGCTCCATGGTGCTGATGGCGTTGCCGGTTTCCTGTTGGATGCTTTGAATCATCCCGGAAATCTCATCCGTCGCCTGACGCGTGCGCGAAGCGAGGTTGCGCACTTCATCGGCCACTACCGCAAACCCGCGACCCTGCTCGCCGGCACGGGCGGCTTCAATCGCGGCGTTCAAGGCCAACAGATTGGTTTGTTCGGCGATCGAAGTGATCACACCAACGATGCCGCCGATTTCCTGGGAGCGCTGGCCCAAGGTGTTGATGACCGTCGCGGTGCTGTTCAGCGCCCCGGCAATTTGCTCCAACGACGAGGACGCCTCGTCCATCGAAGTACGGCCGATCTGGGTTTGCTGGGCGTTTTCCTGGGCCAGGCGCTGTGTGCTGCCCATGTTGTCGGCGATGTTCAGCGAGGTCGCGCTGAATTCTTCCACCGCGCCTGCCATGCTGGTGATCTCGCCAGACTGCTGCTCCATGCCGTCATAGGCTCCGCCGGACAGACCGGACAACGCCTGGGCGCGACTGTTGACCTCATGCGAGGCCTTGCGAATATGTTCGACCATGGTCGACAGCGCCTGGCTCATCTGGTTGAAAGCACGTGCCAATTGGCCGATTTCGTCATTGCTCGAAACGTTCAGACGCACGCTCAGATCGCCGGCGCCCAAGGCCTCGGCCTGACGCACAAGATCACCCAGCGGTGCGAGCTTGCTGCGCAGCAACCACACGGCCGAACCGACGGCGATCAACATCGCCAACAGGCTGCCGATTGCCAATTGAATACCGACGCTCCAGGTTACCGCACTGATTTCTGCTTTTGGCATGCTCGCTACGACCGACCATGGGCCGCCTTCGAACGGCACAGCGACGCTGTAGAAGTCTTCGGACTTATCGCTCCAGAACTCGCCCTTGCCAGGCGTTTTCGTCAGGCCGACGATGGCCGGGACCGCTTGATCCAGCGCTTGCACACCGGCAATCGGCACCAGCCATTTGCTGTGTTCATCGAGCAAGGCCAGGGAACCGGTCTGACCGATACGGAAGCGTTTCAAATTGGCAAACTGCGCATTCTGCGCGTCGGTGTAATCGAATCCTACGTACAAAACGGCAATCACCTTACCGGCGCTGTCGCGGACAGGGGTGTATTGCGACATGTAGAGGCGTTCGAACAGCAGCGAACGACCCACGAAACTCTGGCCAGACATCAAGCGTGCATAAGCCGGGTTCGCATGATCGAGCACAGTGCCGATGGCGCGGGTCCCGTCCTGCTTGCTGACGTTGGTGCTGACCCGAATGAATTCATCGCCGCTACGTACAAACACGGTGGCAACCCCGGCGGTCATCTTCTTGAACTCGTCAACTTCCTTGAAGTTGTTGTTCAACACTTCGCTGCCCAGGTGCAGCCCCGGCGTTTGGGTGCCTGCCACGGTCACCGGCTGATCCGCGTGCACGGTCAAGCCCTCAGTGAAGCGCGTCTCGAACAGCCCTGCCAGGCGCTGCGTGCTTTCGCGCAGAGTACCGTGAAAAGTGCTCAACTGATCGGCAAGCAAGCGGGCCTCACTGGCCAGGTGCTCTTCGCGAGTGGCGAGGTTGGCCGTATCCAGCGAACGCAAGGCGAACAGAGTACTGCCGGTAATCACAATCGCCAGAATCACGGCGAGCGCAAGACCAAGCTGTGAGGCAATCCGGGCACGAGGTTGAGACATGACAGCTCCTGGCCAAGCGAGCGGATCATCCTGATCACGACACACGCTCGGCAAAATATTTCCAAAAATGGGAGTTACATCGAACCTGCACGAAGGTTCCACCTGCAGATTTTCGGCGGCAAACCTGAATACTTGAGTAAATAACCGGGGTATGGCGCAAAGCCTCTATCGTGGCGGCTCTACGATTCAGCTCAAATGCTCCACCTCGGGCAATTCCATGGCGTTTACCTCGTCTTGCAGGAAGATGCTGAGGCGGCGCATTCGCTCACCACCTGGACGTGTTTTCGGCCATACAAGGTAATATTTCTCACCGCTGGCGACGGCGGTCGGCCACGGCAAACTCAGACGGCCTTGCGCCACGTCTTCGGCCACCATCAGCAAATCACCCATGGACACACCGTAGCCACGGGCTGCGGCGATCATGCCCAGCTCCAAAGTGTCGAACACCTGCCCGCCCTTGAGCGAGACCTGATCGGCCAGGCCCATGCGCTCCAGCCAATTGCGCCAGTCGCGCCGGTCCGGTGCCGGGTGCAGCAATTCAGTGCTTGCCAGCCGCGCTATATCCCAGGGTTGATCATCCAGCAGATTGGGCGCGCCAACCGGAATCAATTCTTCGGGGAACAGCAGCGTGGTCTCCCAATCCAGTGGGAAATTTCCGTTGCCGAGAATCACTGCGCAGTCGAATGGTTCTTGATTGAAGTCCACCCTGTCGATGTCCATCCAGGCACTGGTCAACTGCACTTCATTGCCGGGCTGCAGATGCCGGAAGCGACTGAGCCGCGCCAACAGCCAGCGCATGGTCAAGGTGGACGGGGCTTTCATGCGCAGGATGTCATCTTCGGCGCGCAACGTATTGCAAGCGCGTTCAAGGGCGGTGAACCCTTCACGAACGCCTGGCAGGATCAATCGTGCCGACTCGGTGAGTTGTAGATTGCGCCCGCTGCGATGAAACAGCCGACAGGCGAAATGCTCTTCGAGTGTACGAATGTGCCGACTGACCGCACTCTGCGTAATCGACAATTCTTCGGCTGCTCGGGTGAATGAACTGTGACGCGCTGCCGCTTCAAATGCGCGCAGGGCATACAAGGGAGGAAGACGGCGAGACATTGGGAAAGCTCCTGCAGCGAGGCCGAGTGACGTTAGCAGAAAATCTCTGCATGAGTCTGACTCATGCAACCCATCCTTTTTATCCCTTTGTGCAAACGCCGCAGAGCGCCGAGAATCTGCGCTTGCCTGTCCCTCCAAATATGTCGAGCGTGATGATCATGCAGCATCCAGCACGTACTGAACTCTGGGCCATCTTGCGGCTATCGGCGCCGCTGATAGCCTCGCAGTTGGCGCACATGTTGATGGTCCTCACCGACACCCTGATGATGGCGCGCCTGAGCCCCGAGGCATTGGCAGGTGGTGGATTGGGCGCAGCCACCTATTCCTTCGTTTCCATTTTCTGCATCGGGGTGATTGCGGCGGTTGGCACGTTAGTGGCGATCCGTCGGGGCGCGGGCGACATCGTCGGTGCCGCGCGCCTGACGCAGGCCGGTCTGTGGCTGGCATGGTTGATGGCGCTGGTCGCGGGATTACTGCTGTGGAATCTCAAACCGGTGCTGCTGCTGTTTGGCCAGACTGAAACCAATGTTCAGGCCGCGGGCCAGTTTTTGCTGATCCTGCCCTTCGCCCTGCCCGGCTATTTGAGCTTTATGGCCTTGCGCGGTTTCACCAGCGCCATTGGCCGGGCGACCCCGGTGATGATCATCAGCCTTGCCGGTACGGTGGCAAACTTCCTGCTCAACTATGCGCTGATCACTGGCATGTTCGGCCTGCCGAAGATGGGCCTGGTGGGCATTGGCCTGGTAACCGCGATCGTCGCCAATGTGATGGCCGTCGCGTTGGCATTGCATATTCGCCGGCATCCGGCCTACGAGGCTTATCCGTTGCTCCCGGGGCTGTCGCGGCCCAATCGACAGTATCTGAAAGAGCTTTGGCGCCTGGGCCTGCCGATTGGCGGTACCTACGCTGTGGAGGTCGGGCTGTTCGCGTTCGCGGCGCTGTGCATGGGCACCATGGGCAGTACGCAACTGGCCGCGCATCAGATTGCCCTGCAGATCGTTTCGGTCGCGTTCATGGTTCCGGCGGGGATGTCCTACGCAATCACCATGCGTATCGGCCAGCACTATGGCGCGGGACAACTGCTGAAGGCACGCCTGGCGGGACGAGTGGGGATTGCATTCGGTGCGGCGGCGATGCTCGGCTTTGCGCTGGTGTTCTGGTTCTTGCCGAGCCAGTTGATCGGTTTGTTTCTGGACCACAACGACCCGGCGTTCCGTGAAGTCATCAACCTGGCGGTGAGCCTGCTGGCCGTGGCTGCGTGGTTCGAGCTGTTCGACGGCACGCAAACCATTGCGATGGGCTGCATACGCGGGCTCAAGGACGCCAGGACCACCTTCCTGATAGGCCTGGGCTGTTATTGGCTGATTGGTGCGCCTGCCGCGTGGTGGATGGCCTTCCATTTGAACGCAGGCCCGACCGGTGTGTGGTGGGGCCTGGCACTGGGGCTGGCGTGCGCAGCCGTGAGTTTGACGCTCGCGTTTGAATGGAAGATGAAACGGATGATCCGGCGGGAGCCGTTTTCACAGGGTTTCCAGATCGCCCAGCCAGACTGAAATCTGCGTAGGAGCGAGCGGGCAAGTCGGATCGCCGCCCACTCGCTCCCTGGTTTTGTGCCGGACGCCAGAGCGGTTAACTCACGACGTCCAGAATTGCATGCTGGCCCGAACCAAAGTTCAAATACTCAACCAGCTCTGCCAGCGGCAAAGGTTTGCTGATCAGAAACCCTTGAACCTGATCGCAACCAAACCCGCGCAGCAGATCCAGTTGCTCTGGGGTTTCCACGCCCTCTGCGACCACTTCCAGGTTGAGGTTGTGCGCCAGATTGATCATCGCGTGAACCAGTTTGCGATTCTCTTCACGCCCTTCCATGCCGCCGACAAAGCTCTTGTCGACCTTCAACAAGGCAATCGGCAGGCTGTTGAGGTGCACGAACGATGAAAAACCGGTGCCGAAATCGTCCAGGGAAAAGCGTACGCCCAGACGTCCGAGCGCGTCCATGGTCTGCTTCACCAGGTCGCTGCGGCGCATCACGGCGGTTTCGGTCAGTTCGAATTCCAGCCACTGCGCCTCGACGCCCCGCTCGGCAATCAGCCGGCTCAAAGTCGACAGCAACTGACTGTCCTGAAACTGCCGGAACGACAGGTTGATCGCCATGTGCAATGCCTGCAGCCCGCGCTCACGCAGGGCCTGCATGTCGCGCAAGGCACGCGAAATGACCCAGTAACCCAGGGGCACGATCAGTCCGCTCTGTTCGGCCAGCGGCACGAATTCGCTGGGTGGCAACAGGCCGCGCTCGGCATGCCGCCAACGCACCAGTGCTTCGAGGCCGACGATCTCGCCGGTTTTCAGATTCAGGCGGGGCTGGTAATGCAGCTCCAGTTCGTCGCGACGCAAGGCTCGGCGCAGCTCGCTCTCGAGGTCGGCCATGCTGCGAGCGTTGCGATTGATCCGTTCGTTGAAGATATGGAAGGTGCAACCCTGGGTGCTTTTGGCCTGCTGCATGGCGATGTGCGCATGCCACATCAACGGGTCGGCGCCTGCCTGCGCCCGGGCGTGAGCGATGCCAAGACTGGAGCCTATCAACAGGCTTTCGCCATCGACCCAATAAGGTTCGGCCAAAGCTTCGGTGATTCTCTCGGCCATCCACTCGGCGCGTTGCGGCGCGCGACGGGTGTCGATCAGCAAGGCGAACTCATCACTGCCCAGCCGTGCCAGTTGATCGCCCACTTCCAGCTGGCTTTTCAGGCGTGCAACCACTTGTAGAATCAACCGGTCACCGGCCTGATGGCCGAGGGCGTCGTTGGCGTGGCGGAAATTGTCGAGGTCGAGGTGACCGAGCGCCAGACCGCGGCCCTCGTTTTCAGCCAGCCGCGCGGTGAGCAAGGTCTGAAAACCCTGGCGGTTGGCAATGCCAGTCAAAGGATCCTCCTCGGCCAGACGTTGCAGGGTGTGTTCCAGCAACCCGCGTTCACGCACATGGCGCAGGCAACGGCGCAACATGCCCGGATCAAGGTGATCGCGCACCAGCCAGTCACTGACGCCAACGGGCGGCGCTGCGGGCTCGTGCTCCAGCAGCAATACCGTTGGCAGACTGCAGCGGCCGGGGGCCGGCTGAAGTTCGGGTAATGTCAACAACACCGCGTTGCGGTTGTCATCGAACAGAGTGCTGACCGATTCCCAGCTCGGCGCGCTGATAAGCACGGCCGAGCTCCCCATCGGAGCCAGACACTCGCGCAACAACGCTGCCCACGCTGACTCTTCGGCCAGTAGTAGCAAACGCAAGGGTTCGACAGGCGTAGACAAGCTAGCTCCTAGACTCTGCAATGAGGTCGGCGGCGGCATTATGCCGTTACACCCACCTATGACCAAACGACATCAGTGATCAAACAAGGCCTTTGTATCTCGAATCGCGAACATTAGCCGCAATTTCGTTGCGTATCCTGCGTGAAAGTAACAAAACCGGCAAATATAGATAGCCTGTTGCGTCACAAGTCGCAGAGAGCAGCACAATTCGCTGAGCCTGTTAAAATGCCGGCCCATTTCGCAAACGACTCCCTGATTTCAT